>NZ_CABPST010000001.1 GCF_902459805.1 Pandoraea bronchicola
CAATCGCCGATTGCCGGCATGCCGATTCTCGAGGCCTACAAGGCCAAGACGATCATCGTCAACAAGCGTTCGATGGCCGCAGGCTACGCCGGGCTGGATAACGAATTGTTCTATCTCGACAAGACGATGATGGTGTTCGGCGACGCGAAGAAGGTCGTCGAAGAGATGGTCAAGGCCGTCGAATAAGGCGACGCACAGGCGTCACCGGCGAAGCGGGGCTGCATAGCACGGCAAGGCGCAGCCCCGCGCTACAATGCGCGCTTCTCATTGCCCGCTGGAATCGCGTCATGACGCTCGGTATCGTCGCTGCTCTGCATGAAGAAATCGCCGATCTGCTCGCCGAAATGGCCCCCGGGGCCCACGTCGAACACATCGGCATGCGCGACTACCATGTGGGCACACTGCACGGACACGACTGTGTCATCGTGCTTGCACGCATCGGCAAGGTCGCGGCGGCGGCCACCACCACCGCACTCATCCACCGGTTCAACGTCGATGAAATCGTCTTCACCGGTTTGGCGGGCGGTCTCGCCCACGGGTTGTCAGCCGGCGACGTGGTGATAGCGGACACGTTCGTGCAGCACGACATGGACGCCAGCCCCCTCTTTCCTCGCTACGAAATCCCGCTGCTCGGCCGTGCCGCCTTCGACACCACACCCGCACTGCGCGACGCGCTCGCACAGGCCACGCGCGAATGGCTCGCCGATGAGATGGCGGCACAGGTGTCATCCACGTTGCGCGACGAGTTGCAGATGACCACGCCGCGCGTGCACATCGGCCAGATCGCGAGTGGCGACCGGTTCGTCTCAAGTGCGCAGGAAGTCGACCGCCTGCGCGCGGCGTTGCCCGAGGCACTCGCCGTGGAGATGGAAGGTGCGGCCGTGGCACAGGTGTGTCACGAGTACGGCATCCCGTTCGCGGTCATGCGCACGCTCTCCGATGCGGCCGACGACGACGCCCACATCGACTTCGCACGCTTTCTGCGCGAAGTGGCCAGCCACTACTCGCACGGTATCCTCCGCCGCTTTCTGACGGCAAAGCCGGCGTAGGCAGGCGAGCACGCCATCGGCGGCGCCTCGCGGCATCCGCGCCGGAACACGGCGTGCGCATCACCCGCCCCGTTTCGACAATTCCGGCGCGCGATCTCGACATCATGCGCGGGCATCCTTCCCGACAATGCCTCCTCTCACATTGTCGGAAGGAAAACTGTCGATGAACGTTGGAAACTGTCACGTCGCGCCAGGCACGGCGGCGCACCTGAATGCGTTGGCCCTCGAGCCGATCTACCGGTCGCTCAGTTGGAGCGACGTGGTTCAGATCCGGGCCCTCAATCCCAAATGCAATCCGACAAAAGAGGCGGTCGCACTCGCCGCCGAGCATCCGGATAGCGTGTTCGGACGCGAAATCGAGCCTTACATTGGCAAGACCCCCATCGGCGAGTTCGCACGCGATGCGCAACAACGACTGGCGCTGCGCCGGCTTGCGGTGCTGGAGGACCATGAGGTAACGGTGGACTTGCTCAGAGACGCCGGCCTGCCGGAGGCGATTGCCGTCGACCTCCTGCAACGGCTGCTCGCGCGTCCGACGCAATGGACGATCTTCGAGCGGCTAGTGTTGACGCCGAATCTCAACGCGTGGGCACGATCAGTGCTGGAGCGAGACGAGACCGTGCATGTCGCCGACGACGTCCTGACACTACGCATCCTGCAGGCCTTCGGTCATGACGTCGCCGTGCCGTGGTCATTCGATGTCACCAACAAATGGGTGTATTTCTACAGCGCGTCGACGAGTGAGACGGGAAGTCTCAGGGAACTGCTTGAAATCGCGACCATGGATCGGACGGACGACGACTGCGTGCGCGACGCCTGCCGCCGGGCGTATCAGGCTTTGGCGCACACGCATCACGGCACCACCGGGCAGGTCTGGCCCCATTGGGAGGTGCGTAATGGTCTCTGGGAAATATCACCGGACCCGCGCGGTGCGACCTTCCGCGACGACATCGTGTCCCACAATCCTGTCACCTGCGAAACGGAGCGTTGGCTCAGGAACGTGACGCTGATCGGTTACCTCGACCTTGCGGGCCATCCTGCCCGCACCGGCCCCGACTACGACAGCGATCTATCCGACCCCGACAACCTGACGTTCGATCCGGCACAAGCGCCCATCCGGCCGAGCGAGTTGCGGGATCGCCGCGAGGCGTCGCCATCCCGGCGACGGGCAGTGCGCGTCGCGCCGCCGCCGCCGACCCTATCGCTAAACTCATCGGCAAACGCGTCGGCAAACGCATCGCTGGCCATATCCCCGGCCCCCGGTTATCGGCTCACGGGTTCCTCCGACGATAGCCGGTAAGCTCGCCCGATTCGCGTCGCCCGGAAAGCAAAAAGACCGGCAATCACCGGTCTTTTTTACCCTCGAGCAACGACGCGCTTACGCTTGCGGTGCGCTGTCTTCGCCCTTGCCTTCGCTATCGCCACGCTTGCGCACCGAACCGGCAATCAGGTCGAAGCGGAACAAGCGGCATTCGAGCGCACCGTTGTACAGCGGTGTGCGGCGCGATTCGCGCAGACGCATCTGGCCCGGCAGGCTCATGTCGGCCGTCAGCAGATAGGCGCTCCAGCCGGTGAAGCGTTGCTTGAGGGCGTCGCCGAAGGCACGGAAGAACTCCGCATCCACGCCATCCGGCTGGTTACGCTGAAACCCGCCCCGATTGCCTTGCACGTCGGGAGAATAACGCTCGTCGTCATCGCGACCGTCACGCGCATCACGTCCATCACGCGGCGCACGGCGCCCGCGCACTTCGATACGCTCGCCGTACGGCGGGTTCGCCACGATGATTCCCGGACGATCCACCGGCGGCGACATGTCACGTGCATCGACCTGCTTCAGGCCGATGTCGCCCACGCCTGCACGCTCCAGATTGGCACGCGCCTTGACCAGCATGTCGCCCGAAATATCGCTGCCGAAAATCGTCGACGGCACACCACGCACGCGCGCATCGCGTTGCGCGTCCATCGCCTGCACTTTCAGCGTCTGCCACGCCGTGATGTCGTAGCCCTTGAGCTTCTCGAAGCCGAAGCGGCGGCCCGCGCCCGCAGGCACGCCCAGGGCGATCTGTGCGGCCTCCGCGAGGAATGTGCCGCTGCCGCACATCGGGTCGTACAGCACCATGTCGGCGGCTGTGTCGGTGCGCCAGCCGGCCAGCCGCAGAATGCCGGCGGCCAGATTCTCGCGCAACGGCGCGGCGCCCTTGTCCAGACGCCAGCCGCGTTTGAACAGCGCTTCGCCCGAGGTGTCGAGATACAGCGTGGCGTCGGTCGCCGTCAGGAAGGCGAACACGCGAACATCAGGCTCCGACGTATCGATGTTCGGCCGCGAGCCAGTCTTCTCGCGCAGGCGATCGCACACGGCGTCCTTGATGCGCAGGGTGACGAACTCGAGGCTGCGCACCGGCGCCTTGATACCGGTGACATCCACACGCAGGGTCTGCTGATAGCCGAACCACTCTTCCCAGCGCTGACGCAGGGCGAATTCGTAGATGTCCTGTTCCGTGCGATAGCCCTGCTGGGCCACGCGCAGCAGGACACGGCTCGCGATGCGCGAATGCAGGTTGGCGGCCATGCCGGCCGCCCACGGACCGGCGAAATGCACGCCACCAGGCACCTGTTTGCCGACCGACACGGGAGCCAGACGCCCCAGTTCAGCCAGTTCGGCGGCAAGCGCCTCTTCCAGTCCGCGAGGACAGGGCGCGAAGAATTCGAAGGAAGCCATTTCGATGCGTACGACCGGCACGCGAAGTGCCGGCGGAGGGAATAAACCGCTATTGTACGCGCGCCGGCCCGGCCGACGTCAGCGGCAAGCCACCGGGGCACGCGGCAAGTTTGTGCAGCAGCGTCTCGACGATGGCGTCGGGCGACTCACGAATGTCGATGACCAGCGCGTCGCGCGGCTCTTCGAGCGTGTCGAACTGGCTTTGCAGCAACGCCGGATCGAAGAAATGCCCCGAGCGCGACGCCAGGCGCTCGCCGATCACTTCGGGGGCTCCCTTCAGGTAGACGAACACGACGTCGCCGTCGTGCTCGCCCAGCACATCGCGATACCGCGAGCGCAATGCCGAACAGGCGAACACATGATGACGCCCCGCCACCCGGCGCGCGACGATGGCCTCACGAATCGCGGCAAGCCACGGTGCGCGGTCGTTATCGTTGAGCGCCTCGCCGCGACGCATCTTCTCTATGTTCGCGGGACTGTGAAACGAATCCGCGTCGGAAAACCCGCAGCCCAGACGGTCGGCAAGTTGCTGCCCGACCGTGCTCTTGCCGCTGCCCGATACGCCCATTACCACGACGATCATGGCTCGCCTCCTTATCACTTACCGACCTGCTGACCTGCGTCAGCGTGTTGCTGGCGTTGCGCTGCCTGCATCCTGAGCTCAGACCACCGTCGCAAGACCAAGCGTGAGCAGCAACGCCACTACCGAAATGATCGTCTCGCAAACCGTCCAGGTCTTGAACGTCTGCGGCACGGTCATGTTGAAGTACTCCTTGACCAGCCAGAAGCCGCCGTCATTCACGTGCGACAGAATCAGTGAACCCGCGCCCGTGGCCAGCACCATCAACTCAGGCTTGACCGTGGCGCCAGCGGCCGCCGCGATCGGCGCGACGATGCCGCATGCGGTGGTCATCGCCACCGTGGCCGAGCCCGTCGCGATACGGATCAGCACCGCCACCAGCCAGCCCAGCAGCAGCGGCGAGAGGTTCGCGTGCGTGGCCACATCGACGATCGCCTTCGACACACCGCTGTCCATCAGAATACGCCCGAAACCGCCACCCGCCCCCACCACCAGCGTGATCGTGGCAATCGGCGCCAGACATTCGTTGGTGAATTTCAGGATCTGGTCGCGATTGAAACCGCGCCGCTTGCCGAACGTGAAGAAACTCACGAGCGTGGCGATGAGCAGCGCCATCACCGAGTTGCCGATAAGACGCAGAAAGTCGTTGGCAAACGTCTTCGGCGCGAAGAACAGATCGGCCCAGCTACCGATGAGCATCAGAATCACCGGCAGCAAAATCGTGAACAGCGTGATGCCGAAGCCCGGCAGTTCGTTGAGCTGACGGTCCTTTTCCACGAACTGGGCCAACAGCGGATTGTCCGGATTCGGCACCACGTAACGCGACATCAGCTTCGCGAAGAGCGGACCGGCAATCGCGGCCGTCGGAATACCGACGATCAGCGCGTACATGATGGTATGGCCGATGTCCGCGTTGTAGGCCGTCACGGCCAGCAAGGCGGCCGGGTGCGGCGGAATCAGACCATGCACGACCGACAGACCCGCGACCATCGGAATGCCCACGAGCACCATCGACGTACCGGTACGCTTGGCCACGTTGAACGCAATCGGAATCAGCAACACGAAGCCGACTTCGAAGAACACCGGCAGACCGACGATGAACGCGATCACGACCATCGCCCAGTGCACGTTCTTCTCGCCGAAGAAGCCGATGAGCGTGCGCGCAATGCGCTCGGCGCCACCTGACTCGGCCATCATCTTGCCGAGCATCGTGCCAAGGCCCACCACGAGCGCGATATGCCCCAGCGTATTGCCCACGCCCGTCTCGAATGCCTTGACGATACCGCCCATGGGCATGCCCACCGCCAGCCCGAGGACGAGCGAGACGACGATCAGCGTGATGAACGGATTCAGTTTGAAGCGCGCGATCAGCACAATCAGCGCGACTACCGCGACAAGCGCGTACACCAGCAGCAAGTTGCCTTGCACCGCGACCATGGGGGGTCTCCTCGTTTGGCTAGTTGGGCGGATGCCCGATGGGCTTACGCCCGATTATTGGAATCCTGTTATGGGTAAAACCGGCGTTGCCTCGCCGCCTTGCGGTTGTGTCACTCAGCCGCGCGGCAATGCCGTGGCCGCGCGGGCCAGACGCGTGATGCTGTCCCAGTCCTTCGCGTCGACCAGCGCCTTCGGGGTCAACCACGAGCCGCCCACGCACACCACGTTCGGTTGTGCGAGGTACGACGGCGCCGACTCTGCGCTGATGCCGCCCGTCGGACAGAAACGCACCTGACGGAACGGACCGTACAACGCCTTGAGCATCGGCACGCCACCCGACGGCTCGGCCGGGAAGAACTTCACTGTCTCGTAGCCGTCGGCGAGCGCCGCGAGAATGTCGGACGGTGTGACCACGCCCGGCAGCAGCGGCAGACCGGCGGCCTTGGCCGCAGCGCCCAGCGCAGGCGTGTAGCCCGGCGAGACACCGAAGCGCGCGCCGGCAGCCACCGCCTGCGCCATCTCCTCCGGACGCGTGAGTGTGCCCACGCCAACGATCAGTTCGTCGGACAGCCCTGCCACGTGGCGAATGACGTCCATCGCCGCCGGTGTGCGCAGCGTGATTTCGAGCACCCGCACGCCGCCCGCGAGCAACGCGCGCGAGACTTGCTCGCCCTGCTCGACGCTGTCGAACTGGAGCACCGGAACCACGGGGCCGGCACGAACGATGTCATTGATGTCCATTACGTTTTCCTTGAATGCCGTGACGTGTGCTGCACGTCACTCAGTACCGAAGAACACGGAAGCGCCGGTTTCCGCCGCACCCACTGCCGCGCGCATATGGCCGAACAGCACACGCCCGGTGTCGTCGCCCGAGACCGGCACCGGTTCGATCGCGCGGTCCGCCCATGCCTGCGGCGCCACCTCGGCGTGCAACATGCCGGCGTTTGCGTCGAGCACGATCAGATCGCCGTCGCGCACACGGGCGATCGGGCCACCGCCGGCCGCCTCGGGCGACACATGAATCACGGCCGGCACCTTGCCCGATGCACCGGACATCCGGCCGTCGGTCACGAGTGCCACGGCGAACCCTTCGTCCTGCAAGACACCGAGCAGCGGGGTGAGGCGATGCAGCTCGGGCATGCCATTGGCGCGCGGCCCCTGGCCACGCAGCACCACGACCACGTCGCGATGCAGCTCGCCGGCATCGAACGCGGCCTGAACCGCTTCCTGCGAAGTAAATACGCGTGCCGTTGCCGCCACGCGCCGATGTTCCGGCTTGACTGCCGAGACCTTGATGACGCCGCGCCCCAGATTGCCGTGCATGAGCCGCAGTCCGCCATCGGGGGCGAACGGCTCGGCATGGCCGCGCAAGACGTCACGATCACCACTGTAGGCGCTGCCGGTGCGCCACGCCAGCCCCTCGGGCGAGAGCCACGGCTCCGCGCGGTAACGGGCGAGGCCGGGGCCGGCCACGGTCGTCACGTCGCCGTGCAGCAGGCCCGCATCGAGCAATTCGCCGATCAGGAAGCCCATGCCGCCGGCCGCGTGGAAATGATTCACATCGGCTTTGCCATTCGGGTAGACGCGCGCCATGAGCGGGACCACGGCGGACAACGCGTCGAAGTCGTCCCAATCGATGACGACACCCGCCGCGCGGGCCATCGCCACGAGATGCAGCGTGTGATTGGTCGAGCCCCCCGTGGCGAGCAGACCCACAATGCCGTTGACGACGGCACGCTCGTCGACCACATGGCCGATGGGGGTGTATTCGGGAGTATCCGCGCCAATGGCCAGCACGCGCGCGAGGGCGGCGTCGGTCAGCGCGTCGCGCAACGGCATATGCGGATGCACAAAGGCCGCGCCCGGCAGATGCAGGCCCATGATTTCCATCAGGAGCTGATTGCTGTTGGCCGTGCCGTAGAAGGTGCACGTGCCCGCACTGTGATACGCCTGCGATTCCGATTCGAGAAGCGCGTCGCGGCCAACTTTGCCGGTCGCGTACCACTGGCGGATCTTGGCCTTTTCGTCGTTCGACAGGCCGCTCGCCATTGGCCCGGCCGGCACGAAGATCGTCGGCAGATGACCGAACTGCAACGCGCCGATCACGAGGCCCGGCACGATCTTGTCGCACACGCCGAGCATCAGGGCGGCGTCGAACATGTTGTGCGAGAGCGCAACGGCCGTGCTCATCGCGATGATGTCTCGCGAGAACAGCGACAGCTCCATGCCCGCGTTGCCTTGCGTGACGCCGTCGCACATTGCCGGCACGCCGCCAGCGACTTGCGCCGTCGCACCAAGTTTGCGGGCGGCCTCGCGCAGACGCGCCGGGTACTGTTCATACGGCTGGTGCGCCGAGAGCATGTCGTTGTAGGCCGTGACGATGCCCACGTTCGGACGGCGCTGCTCGCGCAAGATGAGCTTGTCGTTGGCCGGCATGGCGGCGAAGCCGTGCGCCAGATTGGCGCAGGACAGCGCACCGCGCTGCGGGAAGCGGCCAGCGCTCGCCTCGATGCGGGCCAGATACGCCGCACGCGTGTCGCGGCTGCGCGCGGCGATGCGCGCGGTGACTGCCATTACGGTCGGGTGCAGGGGCTTCGTTTGCTCTGACGTCATGCCGGGGAACTGGATTGCGACGCACCTAGGGTAGGTGCGATTGGGAGCGGAGTTTAGTAGAAATTCTACATCCCATCAATCAAAAGCCATCGGCGTCCGGGGTTTTACTTAGTAATTTCCATGAGTTACACGAATAGTTACCGTATAAAGAAATACCAATCCATAATATGAAATCTTGAATTTCTGTAGTTTTTGTACATTCCCGCCGTAATCAATGTGCCGAGACGCCCGCTTCCCCCCCCGAAGCGCCATGGCTTTCGGGTGCTATAGTGGGCGCCTGACCCGCCTGACCCGGCGCAGGCCCGCACGACGGGGCGCGCGAGATCGCGGCTTTATGGGGAATAGGGGAATGGCGCGTGGCGATGTCCGCTACGCGCCTCTGCTTTTGTTGGTGCCTGCCTGCCATGCTTAACCGAATCGAAGCCACGCTGACTCAATTGCGCCCGTCCGAGCGCAAGCTCGCGACCTATGTGCTGGACGCCCCGCGCGAAGTCGTCGATCTGTCGATGAACGAACTCGCCGAACGCGCCAACGTCAGCCAACCCACGATCGCCCGGTTCTGTCAGGCGGTCGGGTGCAGCGGCTATCGAGAATTCAAGATCCGGCTGGCACAGGGCATTGCGCAAGGGGTACCGTTCGTTCACCGTGACGTCCGGCCCGACGAGCCGGTCCCCGGCATCGCCAGCAAGGTGCTAGACCGCACCATCGGCAGCCTCATGCAGGTTCGCAACAACCTGTCGCCCGACAGCATCGGACAAGCCATCGACCTGCTCGCGGGTGCGCGGCGTATCGAGTTCTACGGGGCCGGTGCGTCGGGGATTGCTGCCCAGGACATGCAGCACAAGTTCTTCCGGCTTGGTGTGCCGGCGGTGGCGTACAACGATCCGCACGTCTATGGCATGTCGGCCGCGTTGCTGCGCGAAGGGGATGTGGTGGTGGCAATCTCCAACACCGGGCGCACGCAGGATCTGCTCGAAGCCGCGCAACTGGCGCGCGCGGCAGGGGCCAGCGTGATTGCGATCACGCACAGCAACTCGCCGCTGTCGCGTCTGGCGAGTGTGGCGCTGTTTGCCGACGTCGACGAAGATACCGACGTGTACTCGCCCCTGACCTCACGCATCGCTCATCTGGCCATTGGCGACGTGCTCGCCGTGGGCATGGCGCTGCGTCTTGGCGATCGCTTGCCCGCACAACTCGCCCGCGCGAAGGAAGTCATCAATCGTCGCAGAACGGCGAACGATGGGCGATAGCGGCGGCGGCATTCGCCCGCGCCACCGAATCTCACCCCTCACGCACCACTGGCGAGCGTTGCTCGATCAGCGCTGCTGCGCCTGCGGATTCACCACATTTTGCAGCGGCTTGCCGGTGAGCGCGGCAATCAGGTTGTCCGCTGCGCACGATGCCATCGCGTGGCGCGTCTCGTGCGTCGCGGAGCCAATGTGCGGCAGCGCCACCACGTTCTTCATCTTCAGCAACGGCGAATCGACCGCCACCGGCTCGCGCTCGAACACGTCGAGACCGGCCGCACGCAGATGACCAGACGCCAATGCGTCGATCAGCGCCGCTTCGTCGATCACCATGCCGCGCGCCGCGTTGATGAAAATCGCGCCCCGCTTCATCTGCGCGAATTCGCTGGCGCCGATCAAACGTTCGGTGGCCGGCGACAGCGGCACCAGCGTCACGACGAAATCGGCTTGCGCGAGCAACGCCGGCAGCGTCCGGTATTCGGCACCGTAAGCCTGCTCCGCCGCTTCGTTGCGCGACCGATTGCTGTACAGCACCTTCATGCCGAAGCCGAGTGCCGCGCGGCGTGCGACAGCCCCGCCAATGCGGCCCATGCCGACGATGCCCAGCGTCTTGCCCTGCACGTCGGTGCCGAAATATTCTTCACCGAGGCTCGACTTCCAGCCGCCCGCCTTCACCAGTTCGGCAAGCTCGACCACGCGCCGGGCGCTCGACAGAATCAGCGAGAAGACGGTATCCGCGGTGGTCTCCGTCAGCACGTCCGGCGTATTCATCAGCACAATGCCGCGACGCGTGAGATCGGGCACATCGAACTGATCGTAGCCCACTGAAATGGTGGCCCAAGCCTTGAGCTTCGGCGCCGCATCGAGCAGCGCAGGCGTCACGTTCAGGCCCACACCGATAGCGCCATCGGCACGACCCAGCGCCGCCGCGAATTCCGCCCGATTGCCGTCGTTCACCCCCTTGAACTCGGTGAGCGTGAATGACTCGGCCAACCGCGCGCGCACGTCTGGCGGCACGCCCTTGTACAACACCACTTCCGGACGACTCATTCTGTTCACTCCTGGGGGGGGTTGCCGCCACCAGCACCTGCAGGCAGCGGACGAAATCATCGGCTTGACGGGTCAGCGCTTTGCGCCGTGCGCTTCGGCAAAAGCCCGTTCGAGAAAGTCGAGGCGGTCCTGTCCCCAATAAGGCTGGCCCTCGAAAATGAACCACGGTGCGCCGAACGCGCCCGCACTCGCGGCTTCGTCGGTGTTGGCGTCGTAGGCCGCCTGCACGCTCGCGCCGTTCGAGGCCGCGAGCAGCGACTTGCCGTCGAGCGACAGGCTCTCGGCAATGGCCTGCAACGTGGCGTCGTCTGCGATGTTGCGTTCCTCGGCCCAGAGCGCCTTCGAGATTGCGGCCAACAGGTCGAGTGCCTTGTCCGTGCCGTGCGCGAGTTGCGTGGCAACGATCAAACGCGCGGCCGGATCGCCCGCCACCGGGAAGAACTTCGGTTGCAGGTTGAGCGGCATGCCGAGGTACTTCGACCAGCGCGCCAGTTCGACCAGACGATACGCCTGCCGTTGCGGCGTACGCTTGGCCAGCGGCAGTCCGCCCGACCCCGCGAAGATTCGACCGAGATCCATCGGCTTTAACTGGATCCGCACGTCATAGCGGCGCGCCAGTTCGACGAAGCGCGCATGTCCCATGTACACAAAGGGCGATGGCGGCGCCACAAAATAATCACAGGTCAGATTCACGGCGGACTCCTCTTGGCTATCGGTGGTTGGCGCGCATGCGTAGCGCTTGAATGACGTGACGACGTGTGGGAATACGCCCGTTAGAACGGCTTGACGACCGCGAGAATCACCGCGGCGAGCAGTCCCAGCACGGGGAATTCGTTGAAATAGCGGTACCAGCGATGCGAATGCGTATTGCGGCCGGTCTCGAACTTGCGCAGCAGACGGCCGCACGCATGGTGATAGCCCAGCAGCAGCACCACGATGAGCAGCTTGGCGTGCAACCAGCCGCCGTGGCGTCCGATGCCGTAGTACAGCCAGAGGACCAGTCCGAAAGCGAGCGCCGGCACGGCCAGAATCGTCATGAAGCGATACAGCTTGCGCGCCATGAGCAGCAGCCGTTGCGTGGCGGCGGGATCGCTCTCCATTGCGAGGTTGACGAAAATGCGCGGCAGATAGAACAGCCCGGCGAACCACGAGGCGACGAAAACGATGTGAAGCGCTTTGATCCAGAGCATCGGGGACAGTGGCCCGCACGCAGGCCGTCGAATATTTTGAACAGCAAGCAATGTACAACAATCCGCCGTGTCGCGATGTGCAACCCTGCCCCCTTCGGGCGCGACGCCTGCGGCATATCGACGCGCCGGGCACGCGCGGCCGTCCGGCGCAGCGGGGCAACGCTCAGGAGCACGACATGAGCGCGTCTCGCCCGATGAAACGCAACTTCGGCGACGCCCCCGTGCGGCTGTGCCAGAATACAGGCCATATTGGCTTCTTTGCCCGCATCGGCCTGTGCGCCGAACATTGGCCCCCGCATGAGAATTCTTGGCATCGACCCCGGGCTGCGCGTCACCGGCTTCGGCGTGCTCGAAAAGCACGGCACCCGTCTGCAGTATGTGACCAGCGGCGTCATCCGCACCGGCGAAGGCACGCTGCCCGCGCGGCTGCGCATCATCTTCGAAAGCGTGGCGGAACTGGTCGACACCTATCGGCCCGATCAGGCCGCCATCGAAAAAGTGTTCGTCAACGTCAATCCGCAATCCACGCTCCTGCTCGGACAGGCGCGCGGTGCCGCGATTACTGCACTGTCGGTCGGCGGACTCGAAGTCTTTGAATACACGCCGATGCAGCTCAAGCAGGCGGTGGTCGGCTACGGACGCGCCCGAAAGGAACAGGTGCAGGAGATGGTCACGCGTCTGCTCACACTCACCGGCACACCGGGCAAAGACGCGTCCGACGCCTTGGGCGTGGCCATCTGTCACGCGCATAGCGGCGAGACCTTCGCGGCGCTGGCCGAGGTCTCCCCCACTCTGGCGGCCAAGGGCCTGCGCGTGCGGCGCGGACGCCTGATCGGTTGAGCGCCGCCCGCGTCGTGCGTCGCGGGAAATCCCGTCGCCCTGCCCCGGCAAGCGACGTCCGAAGCGCTACAATGCAGCCATGATCGAAACCGACAAACTCGCCGCCGAGCGCATCATTGCGCCCACCCCGGCCTCGCCCAACGAAGAAGCCTTCGAGCGCGCGCTGCGCCCCAAGCTGCTCGACGAATACGTCGGTCAGCGCAAGGTGCGCGAGCAGTTGGAAATCTTCATCGAGGCGGCCCGCAAGCGCTCGGAACCGCTCGACCACGTGCTGCTGTTCGGGCCGCCGGGTCTGGGCAAGACGACACTTGCCCACATCATCGCCCGCGAAATGGGTGTGCATCTGCGCCAAACGTCGGGCCCCGTACTCGAGCGCCCGGGCGACCTCGCCGCACTGCTGACCAATCTCGAAGCCAACGACGTGCTGTTCATCGACGAAATTCACCGGCTCTCGCCGGTCGTCGAGGAAATTCTGTATCCGGCGCTCGAGGACTATCAGATCGACATCATGATCGGCGAGGGCCCCGCTGCGCGCAGCGTCAAGCTCGATCTGCAACCGTTCACGCTTGTGGGCGCCACCACGCGCGCGGGCATGCTGACGAACCCGCTGCGCGACCGCTTCGGCATCGTGGCGCGTCTGGAGTTCTATTCAGCCGAGGAACTGGCAGGCATTGTGCGCCGTTCCGCCGGCCTGCTCGGTGCGGTCATCGCCGACGATGGCGCCTATGAGATCGCCCGCCGTGCGCGCGGCACGCCGCGTATCGCCAACCGCTTGCTGCGACGCGTGCGCGATTTCGCCGAAGTGAAGGCCGACGGACGCATCACCGCCGCCGTTGCCGACGCCGCGCTGCTGATGCTCGATGTCGACCCGGTCGGCTTCGACGTGATGGACCGCAAGCTGCTCGAGGCCGTGCTGCACAAGTTCGACGGCGGCCCGGTGGGTGTGGACAACCTCGCCGCCGCCATCGGCGAAGAGCGCGACACGATCGAAGACGTGATCGAGCCGTATCTGATCCAGCAGGGCTTCCTGCAACGCACCCCTCGCGGACGCGTCGCGACCCTCGCAGCGTTCCGTCACTTCGGCCTGACCGCCCCCGGCAGCGCGCCGGAGAGCGGTTCGCTCTGGTCCCCGGACGCCACCGGCAAATAACGCCCGCCGTCACGTCACGCTGAACGACACATGTCCTCTCACGACGACCTCCCGACACCACCTCCGGCAACGCCTTTGCGGCCCGCCGGACCGGTGACGGGTGTGTCGGGACACGTACGGCACGCTATCGCCATGCGGCTGGTGAGCCTGACATCAGGCCCCGGTGCACCGCGTCTGAATTACGACACTCCGGCGGGCGACCCCGGCCTGTTCGGCCCCGGCGCTGCCTGCTGGCATGTCCATGGCGACTTCACCTCGATGATGATCGGCGGCATCAGTGCGCTGCTGATGCAGTCGCTGCACCCGCTCGCGATGGCCGGTGTCTGGGATCATTCGACCTTCCGGCAGGACGTGATCGGCCGCTTGCGCCGCACAGCGACGTTCATCGGCGGCACAACGTTCGGGAACACCGCCGACGCCGAGGCGCTGCTCGAACGCGTGCGACGCATCCACCTGCAGGTCAAGGGCACCGCGCCCGATGGCCGCCCCTATGCCGCCTACGATCCCGACCTGTTGACGTGGGTTCATGTGGCAGAGACATCGAGCTTCCTGCGCAGCTATCTCGTCTACAAGAATCCGGCGTTCACGCGCGGCGAGCAGGATCGCTACTACTCGGAAGTCTCGCGCATTGCCGTGGCGCTTGGCGCACGCGATGTGCCGATGAGTGTGTCGCAGATCGACGACTATCTCGCCGCAATGCGTCCGTCGTTGTGCGCGAGCGAGCGCACCGAAGAAGTCGTGCGCGTCTTGCGCAACTTACCGGCACCGTTCGCTGGCGCGCGCGTGTTCAGCGGATTGTTGTTCCGGGCAGGTATCGACCTGCTGCCAGACTGGTCACAGGCGATGCTCGGTTTCGAAGCGCAGTCGATGGTGCGCCGTCTCACGCTGCGGCCTGCCGTGCGTCACATGGCACAGGTCGCCCGCTGGTCGATGCGCAACAGCGTGGCCCACCGGGCGCAGCGCCGTGCGTTGGCCACCCCCGATGTCACTGTCGTGCAGCCATCGCTGGAGCGCTGATCGAGCGCTGATCGCGCATCGAATTGTCGTTTCGCCGCCCGGGGCGAGAGGCCTAAGTCAGACGGCTTACACCACCCTGGGATCAACGCGATCCGTGGCCGCAGCACCGACGTCTGCCGGCTTGTCGTTGCTTTCGTCGCGCACGGCATCGTCCAGGTGCGTGACATCCCCCCAGCTCAGCACATGCCAACGCTCGCCGTCGTAGGCCAGACGGTTCACGCTCGCATTGAGCAATGGATAGGAACGCGGTTCGTTCAGCGCAAGTCCCGTCGCCAGTCGATAGCAGCAGTCGAGCACGCCGCCATGCGCCACCAGTGCGAGATGCTGGCCCATGGCGTCGCGCACGAGGTGTGCGATGAAATCCGTGATGCGCGTGTAAAAACCCCGCGTCGACTCGCCGCCGGGAATCACGAAATCGGGATCGCGGCTCTGCCAGCGCGAATAGTCCTGCGGAAATTCCGCCTGAATCTCGTCGGGCACCCGAGTTTCGAAGATCCCGTAGTGACGCTCCCGCAGACTCGCCGTGCGCACGAGCGGCACGCCGCACGCGTGCGCGACGGGTGCCGCCGTCTGCACAGCACGCTGCAGATCGCTCGTGAGCACGCGATCGAATACACGTCCATGTGCGGCGACCTCGCGCGCGATACGCGCTCCCAGCAACACCGCCTGACGCTCACCCTCGGTCGACAGCGGGATGTCCGTGTGCCCCTGAATCCGTCTGACGCGGTTCCAGTCGGTTTCGCCGTGGCGAATCAAAGTGAGGGTAGTCGTCGTGCCGGTCATCGATGCGAATACGTTTTGCGTGAGTCCAGGGGAAAAACGGCAAGCGGGCGGGGTTGCCGTCAGGCGACCTTCGGATTGAGCGTGTAGGTGCCGGTTACGCTGGCACTGCCGAGCACGTGCGGCTTGATCGCGGCGAGCACGTCGTCGCCACCGAAGCGGCCTTCGAGCGGAACGCGGGCGACGTCGAGCGCATACACGGTGAAGTGGTAGTGGTGCACGATCGTGTCGTTCCACGGCGGGCACGGGCCGTCGTAGCCGTAGTAATCGCCCTTCATGCTCTCGTCGCCCGCGAACCACGCGGTGTAGTCGTTCACCCCGTGACGCATGCCGTCGAGTGCGTCCGGGCCGAACTTGCCACGCGGCGTGACGTGATTGCTATGGCTCGCCGCAGGGATCTCGGAGACCGATGCCGGCACGTCGACGAGCACCCAGTGATAGAAATCGACGCGCGGCAGATCCGCCGGCACTTCGCGGCCTTCCTTGTTGACGTCGTCGCCCTGGCTCGGCACGTCGCTGTCGGTGCAGATCACGACAAACGAACGCGTACCGGCGGGCACGTCGGACCAGGCCAGATGGGGATTCTTGTTCTGCGACAGCGCCACGTGCGACTGCGCATCCGGTTTGCCGAAGGCGAACTGTGCATCCATCGCCGCATTACCGGCAAACGAGTCACTCCAGACTTTCATCAGATTCTCCCAAGCATTGTCATTTCGGAACCCGACGACGGTATCACACCGAGGCGAATCCCGTGCAATAGGCCACGCACATCAGGACGAATCCGAGCGATTTTCGGGATAAGACGAGTGGCACGAGCGGCGCCGTGCCACCGCGGACGCCTCAGACAGTGTCGGGACGTGTCTGAAGCCAGAACGTGACCGGTCCGTCGTTCACGAGCGAGACGCGCATGTGTGCGCCGAACTCGCCGGTTTGCACGATGGGATGGCGCGCGCGCGCCTGCTTGACGAAATGATCGAAGAGCCGTTTGCCGTCCGCCGGACTCGCTGCCGGGGTGAAACTCGGACGGGTGCCGCTGTTGGTGTCGGCCGCCAGCGTGAACTGCGAGACGAGCAGCAGACCGCCCGCCGCCCCGTTACCGTCGAGACTCGACACGCTGCGGTTCATCTTGCCCGCGTCGTCCGAGAACACACGGTAGCCGAGCAGCTTCGCGAGCAGCTTGTCCGCACTCGCCTCGGTGTCGCCACGTTCGGCGCATACGAGCGCGAGCAGACCCGGCCCGATGGCGCCGACGGTGCGGCCTTCGACCGTCACCGCGGCTTCGAGCACACGTTGGATGAGCGCGATCATCGCGAGGGGTTCAGTCGTGAGGCCACTCGACCGGCGACGCTCAGGCGAGCGTCACGCGGGCGAAGCGGCGTTTGCCCACTTGCACGACGTAGGTGCCGGCTTCGATTTTCGCGCCCTTGTCGGACACGGCCTCGCCGTCGATGCGCACACCGCCCTGTTCGATGTTGCGGTTGGCTTCCGACGTCGACGGCACCAGGCCCGCCTGCTTGAGCAATTGCGCGATACCCAGCGGGGCGCCGTCGAGCGAGACTTCCGGAATGTCGTCCGGCACGCCACCCTTGGCACGTGCGTTGAAGTCCTCGAGTGCGCGCTCGGCGTCGGCCTGCGAGTGGAAACGCGCCACGATCTCCTGCGCGAGCAGCACCTTCACATCGCGCGGATTGCGCCCGCCTTCGACATCCTTGCGCAGTTGGGCGATCGCTTCGAGCGATCGGAACGAGAGCAGCTCGTAGTAGCGCCACATCAGATCGTCCGAGATGCTCATGAGCTTGCCGAACATTTCGCTCGGCTTCTCGCTGATGCCCACGTAGTTGCCCTTGGACTTCGACATCTTCTCGACGCCGTCCAGCCCTTCGAGCAGCGGCATCGTCAGAATGCACTGCGGCTCCTGACCGTACTGCTTTTGCAGTTCGCGGCCCACGAGCAGGTTGAACTTCTGGTCCGTGCCGCCAAGCTCCAGATCCGACTCCAGCGCCACCGAGTCGTAACCCTGCATGAGCGGGTAGAGGAATTCGTGAATGGCGATGGGCACGCCGCCCTGGAAGCGCTTCGTGAAGTCCTCGCGCTCGAGCATGCGCGCCATGGTGTAACGCGACGCGAGCTTGATCATGCCATCGGCGCCCAGCTTCATCGACCATTCGCTGTTGTAGCGGATTTCGGTCTTGCTGCGGTCGAGCACGAGCGCGGCCTGCTCGAAATAGGTCTTGGCGTTCGACTCGATCTGCTCACGAGTGAGCGGCGGGCGCGTGCTGTTACGGCCCGACGGATCGCCGATGAGCGACGTGAAATCGCCGATCAGGAAAATGACCGTATGCCCCAGATCCTGCAACTGGCGCATCTTGTTGAGCACCACGGTGTGGCCGATGTGGATGTCGGGGGCCGTCGGGTCCAGCCCCAGCTTGATACGCAGCGGCTTGCCGGTCGCTTCGCTGCGCGCCAGCTTTTGCAGGAACTCCTCTTCCACGAGAAGCTCATCGCAACCGCGCTTGGCGATCGCCAGAGCGGCCCGCGTGGCGTCGGTCACGGGGTACTTCTTTTCCGAGGTGAGTGCGTGTTCACTTGTCATAACATCATTGTCCAGACTGCTTCAGGGTTTCCCTTAGGCAGCCAGTAAAGGCGGAGGCAGCGGCGGGTCTGCTATAATCGCCGCTCAATTCTCGGCTCGGGCCGAAGCGACGCCGGGTTGCCCCGGAATTCCGGCGGGCAATCTCGAAGCATGTCGCTCCGCCCGGGCTTTTTTCGTAAGTTGCGCAGAATTTTACGTGATGTGGCCCAAACTCCGTGATTTTTTTGCGCGTGAACTGCTGACCCTGATCGATCCCACGCAGCCGAAGCACCGTCGCAGAAAGGTGCAAATCGTGGCAACGGTTGGTTCGGCCCTGACGTTGGGAATGGTGACCGCTTTCGGCGTGGCACCCATGGTGCCCGAAGCGGCCCGCAACGGCGCGAGCGTGACTTTGCCGCTTACCTTCCCCGACCTGGCCAAACAGATCCAGCAGCTCGACGCGCAATCCCAGACCTTTATCCATCAGGTAGCGATGCGTCGCGGCGAAACCCTTGGCGACATGCTCTCGCGGCTGTCGATCCAGGACCCCGTCGCCGAGCGCTTCATTCGTGAGAACGCCGTCGCCCGCCGTCTGATCGGCGTGCCCGCAGGGCAAGTCGTGCAGGCCGAGACGGACGATGACGGCAAGCTCGTCTCGCTCACGACGGTCCTGTCGACCGGCAGCGCTACCGCCCAGCAACTGGTGATCGAGCGCAACGACGACGGCCGCCTGCGCGCACGCATGGACCAGCTCGCCAACGATACCGAATGGGCCATGCGCTCCGGCGCCATTGCGGGCAACTTCTTCACCGCGATGGACGATGCCGGCGTGCCCGACGCCGTGGTCGCACAGATGGTGAACATCTTCTCCGGCGTCATCAATTTCCAGCGCGACGTGCGCCGCGGCGACCGCTTCCGCATGGTGTACGAAGTCGTCAAGCAGCAGGACCGCACCGTTCGCACGGGTCGCGTGCTGGCCATCGAGTTCATCAACCAGGGCAAGACACATCAGGCCATCTGGTACGCCGATCCGCAGGGCTCGCCCGAGGGGGCGTACTACGGCTTCGACGGCCGCAACCTGAAGCAGGCGTTCCTGCGCACACCGGTCGAGTTTTCGCGAATTTCGTCGGCGTTTGGCGGTCGCGAGCATCCGTTCCAGCACAAGTGGAAGAAGCACGAAGGCGTGGATCTGGCAGCGCCCGTCGGCACGCGCGTGTTTGCTGCGGGTGACGGCGTCGTCAAGTTCGTCGGCACGCAGAACGGTTACGGCAATCTGGTGGAGATCGATCACGCTGGCAACTATCAGACGCGTTACGCCCACCTGTCGGGCTTCGGTCAGGGCATGAAGGCCGGCACGCGTGTCACGCAAGGCCAGGTCATCGGCTTCGTCGGACAGACCGGCTGGGCAACCGGCCCGCACCTGCACTACGAACTGCGCTACAACGGCGTTCCGCGCAATCCGTTCTCGACGGATGTGGCGGCCGTCGCACCGCTCGCAGGCGCCCGCCTGAAGGTGTTCGACATGTACGCCGAGAACCTGCTCAAGCGCATCGACCTGATGCGCACCGTGCAAGTCGCCGAGCGCGATTGAGGTATGCTGGGAAGCGCGCTGCGCGGGGCAACATGTGATCCACATGGCTGCCCTGCCGGCGCGGATTTGATTTCTTCGGCTCTCGCGCTCGCGCCCCGCACATGACCGACATCGCTCGCCACCCCGCCTCCCCGGATTCCCCGGATTCCCCGAACTCCCCGAACTCCCCGAACTCCCCCGCCCATTTCATCGGCCTGATGTCCGGCACGAGCCTCGACGGCGTCGACGGCGTGCTCGTCGCGTCAGTAGACGGCCGGGTGCTCGCAGAGGCCTATCTCCCGTTCCCGGGCGATTTGCGCGAGACGTTGATGGTGCTGCAAGCCCCTTCGGAAAACGAATTGCATCGTGAGGCGCTGGCGGCAAACGCGTTGGTGCGCGTCTATGCCGAGTGCGTGCGTGAGTTGCTGAGTACCGCAGGGCTTCCCGCATCGGCCGTCGCGGCCATTGGCGCACACGGGCAGACGATCCGCCATCGCCCGGGTGAATTCGACGGCATTGGCTATACGCGCCAGCTCAATGCCCCCGCGCTGCTCGCCGAATTGACCGGCATCGATGTGGTCGCAGATATTCGCAGCCGAGACATCGCGGCCGGCGGACAGGGCGCGCCACTTGTGCCGGCCTACCATCAGGCAATGTTCTCTGAGGCGGGGCAAACGCGCGTCGTTTGTAATCTCGGCGGCATCAGCAACGTGACCATTCTGCCTTCGGCGGCGTCCGGCCAGCCGGTTTCCGGCTTCGATTGCGGGCCGGGTAACGCGCTGCTCGACGGCTGGGCCGCGCGCCATCTTGGCAAGTCCTACGACGATGGCGGTGCCTGGGGCGCCAGCGGACGCGTCAACGACGCGCTGCTCGCCGCCCTGCTGAGCGAACCCTACTTCCGCCAGACGCCTCCGAAGAGCACCGGGCGCGACCTGTTCCACGCCGAATGGCTCGGCGCGCATTTGGCAGCGTTCCCGGGCGTGCCGCCGGTGGATATTCAGGCCACGCTCGTCGCACTGACGGCACAGTGCGTTGCCGACGACGTATTACGTTATGCCCCCGATTGCCGGGGTTTTTACGCCTGCGGCGGCGGCACGCGCAACCATGCCCTCATGCAAGCCATCGCCACACGTCTGCCCGGTGTGACCGTCGCGACGACCGAAGTCCTCGGTGTGCCGCCGCATCAGGTCGAGGCTCGCGCCTTCGCCTGGCTCGCTCAACGATGCCTGGCACGGCAACCGGGGAATCTGCCGTCTGTCACCGGCGCGAAGCATCCCCGCATTCTGGGCGCGATCTACCCGCATTGAGCGAAGCGCCAACCCTGCGGGAACCGCGCGAACGGCAGGTTAACGAGAAAAGGGCCCTTGCGGGCCCTTTCTCATACTGCGGACAGTAACGGCTTTCGTGTCGCTCAGACCGAGAACGAAGAACCGCAGCCACACGTGGTGGTTGCGTTCGGGTTCTTGATCACGAACTGCGCGCCATTGATGTCTTCCTTGTAGTCAATCTCGGCGCCGACGAGGTATTGATAGCTCATCGAGTCGATCAGCAGCGACACGCCGTTCTTGTCGAGCACGGTATCGTCTTCGTTGACATCTTCATCGAAGGTGAAACCATACTGAAAGCCGGAGCAACCGCCACCCTGCACGAAAACGCGCAGTTTCAGCTCGGCGTTGCCTTCTTCGTCGATCAGTTGCTTGACCTTGTCCGCAGCGCTGTCAGTAAAGACCAGGAATGCGGGCATTTCCGTGACGGCAGCCTCAAGCGGTGCGTTCATCGCAAATCTCCATAAATCGGTTCGGTATCATTCTAGTCCCTATTCCAAAATCGTGCCGATGGTCGGAAAATCAAGGGCTTAGGGACGATAAATACCGTTACGGCAGTACGGGAATATGGGTCAGCCCCATATTCTCCGGCAAGCCGAACATCAGGTTCATACACTGCACGCCCTGACCGGACGCGCCCTTGACCAGATTGTCCTCGACCACGAGGATCACCAGCGTGTCTTCGTTGCCCGGGCGATGCACCGCCATGCGGACATAGTTCGATGCACGCACCCAACGCGTTTCCGGCATCGAGCCCGCCGGCAGCACGTCCACGAACGGCTCGCCCGCGTAATACGTCTCGAACAGCGCCTGGAAGTCGGTATCGCGCGCTTCAGGCAGAATCGTCGCGTACAGCGTCGAGTGAATGCCACGGATCGTCGGCAGCAGGTGCGGCACGAACGTCAGGCCCACATCGTAGCCCGCAATCGCCTCGAGACCCTGCTTGATTTCCGGGTGATGGCGATGGCCCTTCACTCCGTAAGCCTTGAAGTTGTCGGCCGTCTCCGCGAGGATCAGCGACGTCTCGCCCTTGCGGCCTGCACCGCTTGCGCCCGACTTGGCGTCTGCGATCAGGTGCTTCGGATCGACCAGCTTGCGGCCACCGGCAAACAGCGGCGCGTAGCCCAGTTGCACGGACGTCGGATAGCAACCCGGCAGGCCGATCACCCGGGCGCTCTTGATCTGTTCGCGATTGATCTCGGGCAGGCCGTACACGGCCTCCTCGAGAATGTCCGGGCAAGCATGCGGCATGCCGTACCACTTCTCGAACGTGGCGATGTCCTTCAGGCGGAAGTCCGCCGCCAGATCGATCACGCGCACGCCAGCAGCGAGCAACTCGCGCGCCTGCGCCATGGCAACGCCGTGCGGCGTGGCAAAGAACACCACGTCGCAATCGGTCAGACGGGCATCATCGGGCGTGCAAAACGCCAGGTCGACACGGCCTCGCAGGTTCGGATACATATCGGCGACCGGCGTGCCCGCTTCCTTTCGCGAGGTAATCGCCGTCAACTTCACCTCCGGATGCTGCGCCAGCAAACGGAGCAGCTCCACACCGGTATAGCCGGTGCCGCCTACGATACCCACCTTGACCATGTCCTACCCCTTTCAATCGGAATCGCGATTCTATCAAGCTTCCACGACACGCGTGAGACGGTAACGCACCGGACGTCTCTGCCCGCCATGCGTGCAAAACGCGACGAAAAAAGAAAAAAGGCCGCGCGAGGCGGCCTTTCTCTGCATCCACCAGAGGCAGATGCCAACAAGCACTCGGGCGATTAACGCTTCGAGAATTGCTTGCGACGGCGGGCCTTGTGCAGACCCACCTTCTTACGTTCGACTTCACGGGCATCGCGCGTCACGAAGCCTGCGGTCGACAGCGTCGGCTTGAGCGTCGCATCGTAGTCGATCAGTGCGCGGGTGATACCGTGACGAACCGCACCGGCCTGACCCGTTTCACCGCCGCCCGAAACGTTGACCTTGATGTCGAACGTTTCAGCGTGGTTGGTCAGCTCGAGCGGCTGACGAACGATCATCAGCGACGTTTCACGAGCGAAGTACTCTTTGATCGGCTTGCCATTGACGACGATGTCGCCCTTGCCAGCCTTGATGAACACACGAGCAACAGCGCTCTTGCGACGGCCGGTGCCGTAATTCCAATCGTTTTTGAACATGGCTGGCCCTTAGATCTCGAGCGACTTCGGTTGCTGCGCTTCGTGCGGATGATTACCGTCGGCGTACACCTTCAGCTTCTTGATCATCGCGTAGCCCAGCGGACCCTTCGGCAGCATGCCCTTCACGGCTTTCTCGAGCGCACGGCCCGGGAAACGCTCTTGCATCTTGCCAAACGTGGTTTCGTAGATACCGCCCGGGTAACCCGTGTGACGGTAGTACTTCTTGTCGGTTTGCTTTGCGCCCGTAACTTTCAGCTTGGCAGCATTGACGATGATGATGTAATCACCCGTGTCAACGTGCGGCGTGAATTCCGGTTTGTGTTTGCCGCGCAGACGGCGTGCCACTTCGCTGGCGACACGGCCGAGGACTTTGTCCGTCGCGTCAATCACAAACCATTCGCGCGTCACCTCTGCCGGCTTAGCGGAAAACGTCTTCATGATCGATCCAAATAAAATGCATTTGCCCCATTAACACCAACTTCCTGCTTGTCTGCCGGCCGCGTCCTTACGAGTTGCGTCGCATGGCGCAGTCCTGTGCTTGCAGGCTCTCCCTGATGCTTTTTCCGTGGGCATTTCCGGAAAAGCCGTTGATTATACAGAAAAAACCACCCACCGGTAAACCGCCGCCGGTAAACGGCGATTTCCGGCCGAACAAAAAAAAACCCGAACCTCATGGGTCCGGGTTAAATCCACCAAAGGAGGAGGGTGGAGGAGACACTTGCAGGATTGCTGTGAAGCACAACAACCAATGACTGCAGTCTAGCAAATCAGTTGGTGCGGCGCAAGAAAATTTATAGTGCGAAATACAACACCACAATATGAAATGCACAGAAGATAGGCAATACCCAAATACATCAATAAAAATCAATCACTTATGCTGATATTCATAGGCATGTGACTCGGACAACTAGAGCCCAACGCCTAAATTTAGGGTTTATCCCGCTGAAAACCCGATCAAAAAAGCGCCAATATTGCGTCGCAGCAACCGAAGCCGACTTGGGTGGCTTCCAGGGTTTGCGGGCGGCATCGTACGCAGGTTTGCGGAAGCCGCTACAATTTTTGCTTGAACGGGATATCGGGGTTTCGAAATATGGATTGCAAGGTGAGTTGGATGGGCCAGGACGGCATGGCCTTCGTCGCACAGACGGGCAGCGGCCACATCGTCGCGATGGATGGTGCGCCGGAAGGCGGCGGCCATAATCAGGCACCGCGTCCGATGGAAATGCTGCTGGTCGGCACTGGCGGCTGCACCGCCTACGACGTGGTGCTCATTCTCAAGAAGAGCCGTGCCGAAGTGAAGGGCTGCAGCGTCACGCTCAAGGCTGAGCGCGCGAGCGAAGACCCGAAGGTCTTCACTAAGATTCACTTCCACTTCACCGTCACGGGCCGCAACCTCAACCCCGCCACCGTGGAGCGTGCCGTGACGCTCTCCCACGACAAGTACTGCTCCGCGTCGATCATGCTCGCCAAGACGGCAGAACTCACGCATAGCGTCGAGATCGTCGAAGGCTAAGGTTCGCACCGCTTTGGGCTGAAGAAGCACAAAAGGCTCCCACCGGGAGCCTTTTGCGTTTTGTTGGGATGCAGAGCCAGCCGATAAGCCGGATTCTGTGAACGCGACTCGCGCCGCGCCTGACAATCATTCCTCTAGGCGACGCATCACTGCGCCGCTCAAGCTTCCTACCCGCAGGCTCCCGGGGGCCCCGTTGCCGGCACCCGCACGAGGCGAATGCCGCTCACCTGCCTATTTGGAATTGCTCCGGGTGGAGGTTACCGTGCCGTGTGCGTTGCCGCACGCCGCGGTGCGCTCTTACCGCACCGTTTCACCCTTACCTGATCCGCCTGGCTTGCGCCAGGGGCCATCGGCGGTCTGTTCTCTGTTGCCCTGTTCCGCGTCTCACGACGGATGGCCGTTAGCCATCACCCTGCCCTATGGAGTCCGGACTTTCCTCCCCCTCCCAAAGGGAGGCGGCGATTGTCTGGCCGACTCTGCGGGCCGAAGTGTATCACGCGCCGGGGTCGCTGCCCGCAGGACAGCATGTCCGAACCGCGTCCCGGCGCTGCCGTCAGCCCCTCAGCCCCTCAGCCCTTTTGCCGCCGCCCGGGCCGAAATACCGACAGGTCCAGATAGTACGAAGGTTCGTCGTTGGCCTGCCACCAGCCGGGAACGCCCAGCACCGGCAAGGGCGCGAAGTCTCGCGTGGTCCACGGGGCGTCGATGAGCACCGGCGCGATCTGGCGGTCGAGCCAGGCGCGACGCTCAGGTGGCGTCCAGCCGAAATACGCGCGGGGAACGTCCACGATCCAGGCGTGTGCCGTCACCGATTTGTAGGGTGCGACAAGCTTTTCCAGCAAAGCGTGGCCGAAGGGCTGCACTTCGCAGGCGCGTCCCCAGTCGGCACGACGCGTCACGAAGAGCGTACGCCAGTCGAACGTTCGCAGGGCCTCGCCGAGGGCGGCGTCGCTGCAAGCGAAGAGGATGGCATTCTCATCGAACACGGTCGCCGCGTCGCGTGCGGCGCCCCGTGTCGCCTGCACGCCTTCGGCCGCGATGGCCGCCGCCTGACGCGCGTTGAGCGCCGCCTTGCCGCGCGGATAGGTCAACCAGATCAGCGCGTTGAAGAAGTCATGCAAGTTCTGGCGCGTGGGCACGCCGCCCGTGGACGCGATGAACGCCTCGTAAGCCGTGGCGGCGGGAAGCGCCTCCTGCGCGACGAATCGAAGCGCCCTTCCCTGCCCGCTCACCAGACCGGCTGCGGCGGCTTGCGCTGACAGCGCCTCGCGCCAGTCGCCGCCGGCCAACGCGGCCTGCCCTCGTTCCGATACGGCGTCGAACCACGGTGCCCGCCAATCGATCTCCGGCAGGCCGGAAGGCGTGGACACTGAAGGCGCCAGGGCGCCGTCCACACTCACCCCTTGAGTTTCCAGCCGATGATTTCGCCCGCACGCAGCGGCACGACGGTCTCGTCGCCCATCGGCAATTCGGCCGGCAATTCCCAGTCTTCGCGCACCAGCGTGATCTTGTCGGCGTTGCGCGGCAGTTCGTAGAAATCCGGGCCGTAGAAGCTCGCGAACGCCTCGAACTTGTCGAGCGCACCGGCTTTGTCGAACGCCTCGGCGTACAACTCCACCGCGTGCAATGCCGTGTAGCAGCCCGCGCAGCCGCACGCGGCTTCCTTCACGCCACGCGCGTGCGGTGCGCTGTCGGTGCCCAGGAAGAAGCGTGCGCTGCCCGAGGTTGCCGCCTTCACGAGCGCCTCGCGATGCGTCTCGCGCTTGAGCACCGGCAGGCAGTAGTAATGCGGACGAATCCCGCCCGTGAAGATGGCGTTACGGTTGTACAGCAGGTGATGTGCGGTGATCGTCGCGGCAATGGGGCCTTCTGCCTGGGCGACGTATTCGGCGGCATCCTTCGTCGTAATGTGCTCGAACACGACCTTGAGGCCGGGGAAATCGCGGCGCAGCGGCGACATCACCTTGTCGATGAAGACCTTCTCACGGTCGAAGATGTCGATGTCGGAACTCGTCACTTCACCGTGTACTAGCAGCGGCAGCCCGACGTCCTGCATCGCCTCGAGCGCGCCGCGGCACTTGGCCAGATCGGTCACGCCGGCATCCGAATTCGTCGTTGCCCCGGCCGGATACAGCTTCACGCCGTGCACGAAGCCCGACGCTTTCGCGCGACGGATCTCGTCGGCGGGCGTGTTGTCGGTCAGGTACAGGGTCATCAGCGGCTCGAACGTGTTGCCGGCCGGGCGCGCCGCGAGAATGCGCTCGCGATACGCCGCTGCATGCTCGGTCGTGGTGACTGGCGGCTTGAGGTTCGGCATGATGATCGCGCGGCCGAACTGGCGGGCGGTGTCGGGCAACACGCTCTTGAGCACGGCGCCATCGCGCACATGCAAGTGCCAGTCATCGGGACGGGTGATAGTCAGTTCGGTGGTCATGGGCGTTTTCCGGGGGCTGGAGAGACGGCTGACCCATGAAACCGCGGCGGCGTGGTGACGCGTCAGCGCGACGGACTTCTTGGGCGGGAATGTACGTGCACAGAGGCCGGTGCTATGCTTGTGCAACCCCATATTGTAACGGCAGCGGCGCTCAGACACGACGTGCGCAGCCAATCTTCGATTTGCCCGTCCCATGTGCCAACTGCTCGCAATGAATTGCGCGGAACCGACCGATATCACGTTCTCATTTACCGGTTTCGCGGCGCGCGGAGGGGGGACGGATCACCATGCGGACGGCTGGGGCATTGCGTTTTTCGAGGACAAAGCCTGCCGTCTTTTCATCGATCACCAGGCAGCGGCGAACTCGCCCATCGCCGAACTGGTGAAGAAGTACCCGATCAAGTCCAAAAACGTCATCGCGCATATCCGCAAAGCGACGCAAGGCATCGTTGAGCTGGAGAACTGCCATCCGTTCCAGCGCGAGCTGTGGGGACGCCACTGGATCTTCGCGCACAACGGCGATCTGCACGACTACGACCCGTTCCTCTCGGGCGTCTACCAGCCGGTGGGGACGACCGACAGCGAGCGCGCCTTCTGCGACATCATGCAGGGCCTGCGCAAGCGCTTCCCAGGCTCGCAGCCGCCGCTGGACGAGTTGTTCCACGCCGTTGAGGACATTACGCGCACGATCACGCGCCACGGCGTATTCAACTTCGTTCTCTCGAACGGCCAGGCACTCATTGCCCACTGTTCGACGCGCTTGCACTTCATTGCCCGGCAGTGGCCATTCGCGAAGGCGCATCTGATCGACGCCGACTGGGAAATCGATTTCGCCAAGTTCACCACCCCGGCCGATCGCGTCGCGGTGATCGCGACCGCGCCGCTCACGGACAACGAAGTCTGGACAACCTTCGAGCCAGGCGAATTGATCCTGTTCGAGAAGGGCGCGCCGTCGCTGCGCGCGGTGGTACCGATCCCGGAAGCCGTGCGCCTGCGCAACGCGCAGAACACCGCCTGCCAGTAGGGCTGAGTAGGGCTGAGTAGGGCTGGCAACGCGCAGCAGGCTCCCGTCTGCTGCGACGCCCATAAAAAAAGCGTGCCCGAAGGCACGCCTTTTCATTCCAGCGCTGACCGGAAGCAGTGCAGGATCTTGGCCAGGAAGTCCTTGGCGCGGTCCGATTTCGGATTCGCGAAGAACTCATCCTTCTTGTCGTCTTCGACGATGATGCCCTGATCCATGAAGATCACACGATTCGCGACTTTCTTGGCGAAGCCCATTTCGTGCGTGACCACCATCATGGTCATGCCTTCCTGCGCCAGTTCGACCATCACGTCGAGCACTTCGTTGATCATTTCCGGATCGAGTGCCGAGGTCGGCTCGTCGAACAGCATGGCGATCGGGTCCATGCACAGGGCACGGGCGATGGCCACACGCTGTTGCTGACCGCCCGAGAGCTGGCCCGGGAACTTGTGGGCATGCGCCTTCAGGCCCACGCGCTCGAGCAGCTTCAGGCCCTTGTCACGGGCGGCGTCCTTGCTGCGGCCCAGCACCTTGATCTGCGCGAGCGTCAGGTTTTCGGTGATCGACAGGTGCGGGAACAGTTCGAAGTGCTGGAACACCATCCCCACGCGCGAGCGCAGCTTGGCCAGGTTCGTCTTCGGGTCTGCGACCGACGTGCCATCGACGATGATCTCGCCTTGCTGGATCGGCTCCAGACCGTTGACGGTCTTGATGAGCGTGGACTTGCCCGAACCCGACGGGCCGCACACCACCACGACTTCACCCTTCTTGACTTCAGTGGAGCAGTCCGTGAGCACCTGGAACTGGCCGTACCACTTGGAGACGTTTTTAAGGGTAATCATTTCGCCAACCTCTTTTGAAGACGTTTAACCAACATCGAAACCGAGAAGCAGATCACGAAGTAGACTGCTCCGGCAAACACAATCATCGCAGGCAGCGTGCCGTCACGCTGGCCCACCTGATACGCCATGCCGAAGAAATCGGACAAGGCGATCGCGTACACGAGCGAAGTATCCTGGAACAGAATGATGCCCTGCGTCAGCAGCAGCGGCACCATGTTGCGGAACGCCTGCGGCAGCACCACCAGGCCCATGGCCTGCCAGTACGACATGCCCAGCGCGAAGGCGGCGGACATCTGCCCGCGCGACACGCTCTGGATACCCGCACGGATGATTTCGGAATAATACGCCGCCTCAAACAGCGAGAAGGCGACGAGCGCCGAGACCATCCGGATGTCCCACGTCGGCGGCACGTCGAGCAGCGTACGCAGCACTTGCGGCACGATCAGGAAGAACCACAGCAGCACCATCAGCAGCGGGATCGAGCGGAACACGTTCACATACAGATCCGCGAACCACTTGAGCACCGTCACGCCGGACAGGCGCATCATCGCGAGCAATGTGCCCCAGACGATGCCCACGACCACGGCGAGCGCCGTGACCTGCAGCGTGGTGATCATGCCCTTGACGAGCAGCGGCATCGCGTCGATGGCGCCGCCCCAAGCGAAGATTTCACCCATTATTTGCCCCCGATGTAGCCCGGCAGGCGGGTCTTCGATTCGAGCCAACGCATGAACGTGAGCACGACGATGTTGATGATCATGTACGCGAGCGTGACTGCGATAAACGACTCGTAGCTATGCGCCGTGTAATCGATGAGCTGTTTGCCCTGCCCCGTCAGTTCGAGCAGGTTCACCGTCGAGATCACGGCCGAGTTCTTGAAGATGTTGACGAATTCCGACGTGATCGGCGGGATCACCACGCGGAAAGCCACCGGCAGCAGCACGAAGCGATAGGTCTGCGGCAGCGTGAGCCCCATTGCCAGACCTGCATTTTTCTGGCCTTTGGGCAGAGAATTGATACCGGAACGCACCTGTTCACACACCCGGGCTGCGGTAAAGAGCCCCAGGCCGATCACGCCGGTGAGCAGCGAAACGCTCGCCGGATTCAGCGAGAACAGCCACTGGCGAACGCCTTCCGGCAGGAAGTCGGGCGCCACGTAATACCAGAAGAACAACTGCACGAGCAGCGGGATGTTCCGGAATAGCTCCACGTAACTTGCTGCGAAGCCGGAAATCCATTTGTTGGGAACGGTACGCATCACGCCGAGCACGGAGCCCACGATGAGCGCAATGATCCAGCCACCTAGGCCGACCGCAAGCGTGAGCTTGAAGCCTGAGAGCAACCACCCGAAGTAGGTCGTCCCCTCACCGGTCGCTACCGGCTGGAAGAAAAAACTGAAATCGAGACCGAGAGCCATGATCTCCCCTTTTCTACTTGTCTTGCTTAAAAAGAAGCGGAAGGATTGACTCCTTCCGCTTCGGCATTACGCACTGACTGTGCTCAGCGATCCATCAAGCCCGTCGGGCTTACTTGGCGCCCTGAACGTCAGCGTTGTCGTTCGGCGACTTCCACAGGGCGCCCATTTCGGCCGACGGCGGGAAGTCCATGTTCACGCCACCCAGTGCCGGAATCGGTTGCTGGAACCACTTAGCGTAGTCCTTTTGCGCCTGGCCCGACTTCTGGTAGTCAGCAACAGCCTTGTCGACCAGCTTCTTGAAGGCCGGATCGTCCTTGCGCATCATGCAGCCGTAGGCTTCGTACGATTGCGGCTTGCCGACGATGCTGTAGTCCTTGGCGTCCTTGAACTTGGCACGCTCACCGGCGAGCAGGGCGTCATCCATCATGAAGGCAACGGCGCGGCCCGAGTGCAGCGTGATGGCGGCTTCGCCGTGGTCCTTGGCGCTGATGATGTTCATGCCCAGGTTTTCTTTCTGGTTCATCTCGCGCAGCAGACGCTCAGAGGTCGTGCCCGCCGTGGTCACGACGTTCTTGCCCTTGAGATCGGCGAAATCCTTGATGCCCGAGCTGTTCTTCGCCAGCAAACGCGTGCCGATGATGAAGAACGTGTTCGAGAACGCAGCCTGCTTCTGACGCTCGGCGTTGTTCGTGGTCGAACCGCACTCGATGTCGATCGTGCCGTTCTGAACCAGCGGAATGCGGTTCTGCGACGTGATCGGGGTCTGCTTGACGTCCAGCTTCGGCAGCTTCAGTTCTTTCTTGACTTCAGCCACGATGGCCATGGCCACGTCGTTGGCGTAGCCGACGACATTGTGGTTGTTGTCATAGAACGAGAACGGGATCGACGACTCGCGGTTTCCCAGCGAGATAATGCCTGTGTCCTTGATTTTTTTGAGGGTACCGCTTTCCTGCGCCTGAGCAGCACCTGCCATCAGGCCCACGCAGCACATCGCCAACGCAATTTTCGAGAGGGTCATTCCTTGGTCTCCTTGGCACAAAACGAATGCATTTTAGCACTGCATTTGCCCATTTTTTTATTCTCGAATGTCCGGAACGTACGTCTTTTTTGACGTAAATCGCCCCGAACATTCTGTTTTTACGCATTAATGCGTATTACTACTTAGCTCGACAGCACCGCCCGATCAGGGGTACAGGCCGCGCATCTCACGGGCTTGCAGAATACGGGTACACGCCACGATGAATGCGGCGGTGCGCAGCGAAACCTTGTGTTCCTGCGCCACGTTCCACACCCCATCGAACGCCTCGCGCATGATGCGCTCCAGACGGTGGTTGATCTCTTCTTCGGTCCAGAAGAAGCTCGAGAAGTCCTGCACCCACTCGAAGTACGAGACCGTCACGCCGCCAGCGTTGGCCACGACGTCCGGCACGACAAGAATGTTCTTGCTGCGCAGAATATCGTCGGCAGCCGTCGTCGTCGGGCCGTTGGCGCCTTCGACCACGACCTTCGCACGGATCTTGTCGGCGTTTTTCTCGGTGATCTGGTTTTCCAGCGCCGCGGGAATCAGGAATTCGCAGTCGAGCGACCAGAACTCGTCGTCCTTGATGGTCTCGGCTGCCGGGAAGCCGCCCACACCGCCGGTCTCGGCCACGTGCTTGAGCAGGTTCGCGACATCGAGGCCGTCCGACTTGTAGATGGTGCCGGTGTGATCTTGCACACCGATGACATGCGCGCCCGCCTCATGGAACAGACGGGCGGCGATACCGCCCACGTTGCCGAAGCCCTGCACAATCACTCGCGCACCGCGCACGTCCATGCCCAGGCGGCGAGCCGCTTCGCAGCTCACCACGAACACGCCGCGGCCGGTCGCTTCGCGACGGCCGAGCGAGCCGCCCAGCGAGATCGGCTTGCCAGTCACAACGCCCGTGGCGGTGGACCCCTCGTTCATCGAGTAGGTGTCCATCATCCACGCCATGATCTGCTCATTGGTGTTGACGTCCGGCGCCGGAATATCCTTCGTCGGCCCGATGATGATGTTGATTTCGCTGGTGTAACGACGCGTCAGGCGCTCGAGTTCGCCGCGCGAGAGCTTGCGCGGGTCGACACGGATACCCCCCTTGGCGCCGCCGTACGGCACGTTCACGGCCGCGTTCTTGACCGACATCCAGGCCGACAGGGCCATGACTTCGGAAAGCGTGACGTCCTGGTGGAAGCGCACGCCGCCCTTGCCGGGGCCGCGCGAGGTGTTGTGCTGGACACGATAGCCCTCGAAATGGGCGATGGTGCCGTTGTCGAGTTCGATGGGGCAGTCGACGATCAGGATACGCTTCGGGCGCTTGAGGGTTTCGACCCAGCGCGAGAGCGAACCCAGATAGGGGGTGACGCGATCGACCTGTTGAAGGTAGTTACCCCACGGGCCGAGGTGCTCGGCGTCGAGGTAAGAAGGCAAGGCATGTGACGTTTGCGACATCGTTGGATTCTCCGGCTTCAATCAGCGCCGCACGCACACACGTGCTTGCGACACGAATGGCTCGCACTTTACAAAGAACCCCAAAGAACAATCCAATGCCGAATAAACATGCATCTATGCATTTCGTGCATAGTTTTGACCTGACGGCTATTTCGCCCTTATGCCACGCGAATGCCTGCGAAAACGGTCAAACGGCCGGGCATCGGCGAGCCCCGGCTTTGGGACAGGGCTTTCCCGGCAAGGATGGGAAATGCCCCGGGGCAAAGCCCTGGGACCGACGCGGCGTCAGCTTTTGACCTGATCGCGCACAGCCTGCCAGAACGCTTCGACGACGTCGCGCTTGGCGCGCTCGCGCCGATTGCTGGCGTCGGTATAGGCCAGACGGTCGCGGTACAGGCGGATTTCCATATCCAGATGCCACGGCGCCGCCGCCTTGCCCGGCGGGGCGAGATCGATCAGTTCGTTCCGTGCGACAGAGTCGACCACTGCGCTTTCCGGCAGAAAGGCGACGCCGTGTCCGGCCAGCACCATCGCCTTGAGCGCCTCGGCCATATCCGTCTCATATACCTTGTCCAGATGCGGCGGACTCGACGCGTCGCCGGCGAGCAGATCGGCCATGCGTCCCAGATAGGCATTTGACGTGTAAGCGAGGTAGGGCACCGGGGCGTCGGGCGTGCCGGGCAGCTTGAACCGGGCGCGCTTTTGCGGCGTTGGGGCGCTGTAGGGGCTGAAGCGTTCGCTGCCGAGCACGATCATCTCGTAGCGTGCCGCATCGAGTTGCAGCGGCTGGCTCGGGTGGTAGTAGCACATCAGCAGATCGCAGCCGCCGTCGGTCAGCGACATGGCCGCATCGTGCACATTGAGCGCGCGCAGACGGCTGCGCAGCAGGCCCAAGCGCTTTTCCAGCGTCTTGAGCCAGCGAGGGAAGAAGGTCATCGACAGCGTGTGCGGCACGGCGAAATCGAGCACCGAATGATCGGCCGACCGCTGTTCGCGCAGCAAGGCGCGGGCTTCCTGCGCCTGAGAGAGCAGTGCGAGCGCCTGCTCGTAGAACACCTCACCGGCCGGGGTGAGGCGCGTCGGGTAGCTGGAACGGTCGATGAGTTCGCTGCCGAGCCACGCCTCGAGCGACTGAATACGGCGCGAGAACGCCGGCTGCGTCACATGACGCAACTCGGCCGAACGGCTGAAACTGTTCGTCTTGGCGAGCGACACGAAGTCCTCGAGCCATTTGATTTCCATGCGGTACTCCCGCGTCGGCGATGTCAGCGCGCTAGTCTACTCAATCGCCCGCCCGGATGACAGGCCTGCGCCCATCATCCGGCGCTGCACCGACGCCTCGCCCCCCTCGCCGCCCCTCGCCGCCCCTCGCAGCCCTTCGCAGCCCTTCGCCTCGTTCGTCTTCGTCCCGCCGGGGCTCAGGAAACGACCGTGGCAAAATGCGACGCCTCGGCATCCCCTTCCCCGCCTCGACGTTGCTGCTGCAACGCCCACATCTGCGCATACAGCCCCTCGGCGCGCAGCAGCTCGTCGTGCGTGCCGCGCTCCACGATACGTCCCTTGTCGAGCACGATGATCTGCGCCGCGTGCACGACCGTCGAGAGGCGGTGTGCGATGACCAGCGTCGTGCGCTCGCGGGCAATGTTGCGCAGCTCCGACTGAATCGCCTGCTCGGAGCGCGAATCCAGTGCCGAGGTCGCTTCGTCGAAAATCAGAATGTGCGGATTCTTGAGGATGGTGCGGGCGATCGCCACGCGTTGCTTCTCTCCCCCGGAGAGCTTGAGGCCGCGCTCACCGACCATCGACTCGTAACCGGCCGGCAGGCTTTCGATGAAATCGTGAATGTGCGCCGCGCGCGCCGCCGCCATCACTTCCTCGCGCGAGGCGGACGGATTGCCATACGCGATGTTGTAGTAAATGGTGTCGTTGAACAGCACCGTGTCTTGCGGCACGATGCCGATGGCCGCGCGCAACGAATCCTGCGTCACATCGCGAATGTCCTGACCGTCGATGGTGATGCGCCCTGCGGGCACGCCGGGAAAGCCGACGTCGTAGAAGCGGAACAACAGACGAGAGAGCGTCGATTTGCCCGAGCCGCTATGTCCGACGACGGCCGTGGTGGTGCCTGCCGCGACAGTGAAATCGACGTCATGCAGGATCTGGCGCGACGCCTCATAGCCAAAATTCACGTGATCGAAGCGCACGGTGCTGCCGTGGCAGACAAGCGGCTGCGCGCCCGGCGGATCGGCCACTTCGCGGTTGACGTCGAGCAGCGTGAACATGCGATCCATGTCGGTCATCGCCTGCTTGAGTTCGCGGTAGATGACACCGAGGAAGTTCAGCGGAATGTAGAGCTGCAACATGAACGTGTTGACGAGCACCAGATCGCCAAGCGTCATGCGTCCGCTCATTACCCCCTGAGTGGCATGCCAGAGAATCAGAATGAGCCCGCTCGCGATAATGACCTGCTGCCCGAAATTCAGCACGGAAAGCGAGTTCTGCGAGCGAATCGCTGCGGCGCGATAGCGCTTGAGATTCTCGTCGTAACGCTGCGTTTCGAACGCTTCGTTACCGAAGTACTTCACCGTCTCGTAATTGATGAGCGAATCGATGGCGCGGGCATTGGCCTTCGAGTCGAGTTCGTTCATCGTGCGGCGAAAGTGCGTTCGCCACTCCGTGACCTTCACCGTGAATACGATGTAGAACACCAGCGCCACTAGCGTGACAATGGCGTAAAAAGCGTCGTAACGCACGACGAAGAAGCCGAGGACGAGCGTCACTTCGATGAGCGTCGGCAGAATGCTGTAGAGCGAATACGAGATCATCGACTGGATGCCTCGCGTGCCTCGCTCGATATCGCGACTCATGCCGCCTGTCTGGCGCTCCAGGTGAAAACGCAGCGACAACGCGTGAAGGTGACGGAACACCTTGAGCGCGATTTGCCGCACGGCGCTCTCCGTGACCTTCGAAAACAGGATTTCCCGCAACTCGGTGAAGAGCGATGTGGACAGGCGCACGATCCCGTAAGCGACGACCAGCAGGCCGAGACTGCCCACCACGATCAGACTCGGATCGCCCGTCGCGCGGGCCGTCGCCGAGAGCGACGCCACGGGGCCGAGCGCATCGACGATGTGCTTCATGATGATCGGCACACCGAGGTTGGCCACCTTGGCCAGAATGAGGCACGACAGGGCCAGCGTGACGCGTCCGCGGAATTCGAGCAGGTAGGGAAACAGCGACTTGATGACTTGCCAGTCGCCGCGAGGCGGCTTCGAGGCACCCGAAGCCGCCGGCGCAGGCTCGGCCGGAGTGAAACGTCTCATGATGGAGTTGGGGCGGCGTCCGGCTCGCGAGAGGGCTTTCCGCTAAAATCGTCGATGGCGTATTTTCGCAGAACCCGGCGTCTCATGCTGAGCCGACGCCGGGCGGCCCTCCCGCCCGTGGAGGCCCTCGGAATGACCGGTGCCACCTGCCAATGCCCGTCTTCCGCGCTGTTTCCGGCTCACGCAAGGAATCTCATGAGTACCCCGACCCCTGCCCTCACGGCCCTGCCCGAAGAAAAAGAACTGGCGTTGCGCGTGCTGCCAATGCCCGCCGACGCCAACGCCCATGGGGACGTGTTCGGTGGCTGGATCATGTCGCAGGTCGACATTGCCGGCTCGATCCCCGCCGCCCAGCGCGCCAACGGCCGCGTGGCGACCATCGCCGTCAACTCGTTCCTGTTCAAGGAGCCGGTGTTCGTCGGCGATCTGTTGAGCTTCTACGCCACAATCGTGAAGACGGGCAATACCTCGATCACCGTCTACGTCGAGGCGTATGCGCAGCGCATGCGTTTGTCGCACGAGATCGTCAAAGTCACCGAAGCCATGGTGACCTACGTGGCGACCGACGAAGACCGCCGGCCGCGTCCGCTGCCCAAGCTCGAAACGCTGGGTTGAACCAGCGCCAACGAAAAGCGCCGCCGCCTCGCGAAACGAGACGTGCGGCGCTCATGCTTTTGCCACCCAGCCGATGTGCCCGGCGGTGGCCTCGGTTACGAGAACTGGCTGAAATCGGGCTTACGCTTCTCGAAGAACGCCGTAAAGGCTTCGCGCGCTTCGGGCGAAACAAGCCGTTTGCCGAACTCCAGCGCTTCCTCTTGAATACGCTGCTGTACGTCGCGTGCGCTGTCGCCCTTCATCAACTGCTTGGTGACGCGCAGCGATCCCGCCGGCATGGCGGCCAACTGCGCGGCGCGCTTCGCAGCGTAGTCCGCCAGTTCGGCCGCTGGCACGATACGATTGACGAAACCCATCGCCACCGCCTCGTTCACGTCGAACGGCTCGCCGAAGAGCAGCTTCTCGGCGGCACGCTGGTAACCCGCCACGCGCGGCAACAGCCAGCTCGACGCCGCCTCAGGACACAGCGCCAGTTGTGAGAACGGCAACGAGAATCGCGCCGTTTCGGCCGCGTACACCACGTCGCAGTGCAGCAGCAGCGTCGTGCCGACACCGACCGCATTACCCGCCACGGCCGCGACGATCGGCTTGGTCGCCTGGCTGATCGCACGCAGGAACTGGAATACCGGCGCATTCTCGTCCTTCGGCGGGTGCTTCAGGAAATCCTCGAGATCGTTGCCTGCCGAAAAGGCCTCCGGCTGCCCCTGAATCAGGATCACGCGTAGCGACGGATCGGCCTCCGCTTGGGCAATGCCCTCGGCGAGGGCCTGATACATCGCCGCGGTAATCGCGTTTTTCTTGTGTGCTCGATTGAAGGTCAGCACCTGCACGGCGCCCTGACGCTGCACCAATACGTCTTCCATCGTTTGTGTCTCCTCGGGTTTGCCGCGAATCCGGACAAGCCGGATCATCGCCCGCTGTAGATGACAACGCCGGGGGCGGCCACGCATTTGCGAAACCGCACCCCGGCGCCTTGAGCCGTTGTCTGCAAGCTATCTGCCGACGACGTCCCCGCTTACATGCGCTCGAGAATCCCCGCAGCGCCCATGCCGGTCCCCACGCACATCGTCACCATGCCGTACTTCAGGTTGTGACGGCGCAGCGCGTGCACCACGGTCGCTGCCCGGATCGCGCCGGTCGCGCCCAGCGGGTGGCCCAGCGCAATCGCACCGCCCATCGGGTTGACCTTGCTGGTGTCGAGATCCAGATCCTTGATGACGGCCAGCGCCTGCGCCGCAAACGCTTCGTTCAGTTCGATCCAGTCCATCTGGTCCTGTGTGAGGCCTGCGGCGCGCAGCGCGGCCGGAATGGCTTCCTTCGGACCGATGCCCATGATCTCCGGCGGCACACCGCGCACGGCGAACGACACGAAGCGTGCGAGCGGCGTGAGGTTGAACTGCTTGAGGATCTTTTCGCTCACGACGAGCAGCGCGCCCGCGCCATCCGACGTCTGCGAGCTATTGCCGGCCGTGACCGAGCCCTTGTTCGCGAACACGGGACGCAGTTTGCCCAGCCCTTCGATCGACGTATCCGGACGCGGGCCTTCGTCGAGCGACAGCGTGCGTGTCTTGATCGACACTTCGCCCGTCGCCAGATTCGGGAATCGTTCGACGATCTCGATCGGCGTGATTTCGTTCGTGAACTCGCCCGCCTGCTGGGCCTTGATCGCCTTCTGGTGCGAGGCCAGAGCGAAGGCGTCCTGCGCGTCGCGCGTCACACCCCACTGTTGCGCGACCTTCTCGGCCGTCAGCCCCATGCCGTAGGCGATGCCCACGTTCTCGTCGCGCTCGAAGATCGACGGTGAGAGCGACGGCGTATTGCCCATCATCGGCACCATGCTCATGCTTTCCACGCCGCCGGCGAACATCGCGTCGGCTTCGCCCACACGAATACGGTCAGCGGCCATGGCGAGCGCCGTCAGGCCCGAGGCGCAGAAACGGTTGACGGTCACCCCACCCACCGTGTTCGGCAGCCCCGAGAGCAGCGCACCGATGCGCGCCACGTTCAGGCCTTGCTGGGCTTCGGGAATGGCGCAGCCGATGATCGCGTCTTCGATCACCTTCGGATCGAGATCCGGCACCTGTGCGAGCGTGCTCTTGAGGATGGTCGCGAGCAGATCGTCCGGACGGGTGTTCTTGTAGCTGCCCTTGGGTGCCTTGCCGATCGGCGCACGCGTGGCGGCAACGATGTAGGCGTCTTGCAGTTGTTTGCTCATGTCAGTCTCCGATCGGCTTAGTTGCGCACCGGCTTGCCGGTTTGCAGCATGCCCATGATGCGTTCCTGGGTCTTCGACGTGCCCAGCAATTCGATGAAGGCACGACGCTCGAGCGCCAGCAGCCATTCTTCGTTCACGAGGCTGCCGGCTTCCACGTCGCCGCCGCACACGGCTTCGGCAATGCGCGAGGCGATCAGGAAGTCGTGCGCCGAAATGAAGTTGCCGTCACGCATGTTCACGAGCGACGCCTTGATCGTCGAAACACCCGAACGACCGGCGACGGGAATGCCGGCCGGCTTGAGCGGCGGACGATAGCCGGAGATGGCCAGCGCACGCGCTTCGTTGCGGGCGACGGACAGCAGTTCGTGTACGTTGTAGACGATCGTGTCCGTCGGCTTCAGATAACCCATGTCGCGGGCGTCGAGCGCCGAGGCGGAGACCTTCGCCATCGCGGCGTTGGTGAACGACTTGGTCACGAACTGGAGATACTGCACGCTGCCCGCCGCGCTCGCCGCTTCGGCCGCCCGGATCGCCGCCTCTTTCAGGCCGCCGCCGCCCGGCACGAGGCCGACGCCGACTTCCACGAGGCCGATGTAGCTCTCGAGCGCCGCCACGCGCTTCGCGCTATGCAGCAGCAGTTCGCAGCCGCCACCCAGCGCAATGCCGGAGACCGCCGAGACGACCGGCACCTGCGCGTACTTCACGCGCATCATGCCGTCCTGGAATTTCTTGATGAAAGGCTCGATCCCCTTCGCGCCGCCCATCATGAACGCGGGCATGGCCGCTTCCAGATCGGCGCCGGCAGAGAACGCCCCCCCCGGCGCGCCGAGTTTGAGCGATGTCGGCTGCCACACGACCACGCCGCGATATTGCTGCTCGGCCAGATCGATAGCGCGGGTCAGACCGTCAATGACGGCCGGCCCGATGGTATTCATCTTCGTCTTGAAAGAGACGATAAGCACATCGTCCTGGCCCGGGGTCTCGTCGACCCACAGGCGCACGGCGTCGTTCTCTTCGATGGTCTTGCCGAACTTGCGCGGATCGGCGCTGGCGTCGCCCACGAGCGATGCAGGGAACACCTGGCGCTGATACACCGGCAGCGTGCTGCGCGGCACGAAAGCGTCCTTGGCCGGGGCATACGAACCCTCAGCGGTGTGGACACCGCCTGCCTCGGCAACCTTGCCGGACGTGACCCACTTGGGCAGCGGCGCGTTAGACAGGGCCTTGCCCGCGTCGATATCCTCTTGCACCCACTGTGCGATGTCCTTCCAGCCGGCAGCCTGCCAGTCTTCGAACGGACCGGTGCTCCAGCCGAAGCCCCAGCGAATCGCGAAGTCAACTTCGCGCGCATTGTCGGCGATCTGCTCGAGATACACGCCGATGTAGTGGAACACGTCACGGAATACGGCCCACAGGAACTGGGCTTGCGGATTGGTCGATTCGCGCAGCAGACGCAGGCGCTCGGCCGGCGCCTTCTTCAGAATGCGCACGACCATCTCGTCGGCCTTCTTGCCCGACTCCACGTACTCGCCCGATTGCGGATCGAGCACCTTGATGACCTTGCCTTCCTTCTTGTAGAAACCGGCGCCCGTCTTCTGACCCAGCGCGCCCTTCTCCACGAGTGCCTTGAGCACGGGCGGGGTAGCGTACGTCGGGGCGAACGGATCGTCCTTGAGGCCGTCCTGCATCGTCTTGATGACGTGCGCCATCGTGTCCAGACCGACCACGTCGGCCGTGCGGAACGTGGCCGACTTGGCGCGGCCGAGCTTGCTGCCGGTCAGGTCGTCAACGACATCGAACGGAATGCCGTATTTTTGCGCTTCGGCGAACACCGCCAGGATCGAGAACACGCCAACGCGGTTGGCGATGAAGTTCGGCGTGTCCTTCGCGCGCACCACGCCCTTGCCGAGCGTGGACGTGAGGAACGTTTCGAGTTGATCGAGAATCGCCGGCGCCGTCGTCGCGGTCGGAATCAGCTCGACCAGATGCATGTAACGCGGCGGGTTGAAGAAGTGCACGCCGCAGAAGCGCGACTTCAGGTCGGCGTCGAAGCCTTCCGAGAGTTCGGTGATCGACAGACCCGACGTGTTCGATGCAAAGATCGCATGCTTGGCCAGATGCGGCGAGACCTTCTTGTACAGGTCGTGCTTCCAGTCCATGCGCTCGGCGATCGCTTCGATCACCACGTCGCAGCCGGCGAGCTTCTCGAGGTCATCCTCGTAGTTCGCCGTTTCGATGTATTGCGCGTCGGCCTTGTCGGCAAACGGCGCAGGACTCAGCTTCTTCAGGCCGTCGATAGCGCGCGTGACGATGCCGTTCTTCGGGCCTTCTTTGGCCGGCAGATCGAACAGGACAACGGGCACTTTCGCGTTGACGAGGTGCGCGGCGATTTGCGCACCCATCACGCCGGCGCCCAGCACGGCGACCTTGCGTACTACCAGGGGTTTGTTGGTTTGGCTCACGGTGATCTCCTCCGCTCTCAGAACAGGTCGACGTCGACTTCCATCAGCGTCTTCGCACCGGCACGGGCCATGCGAATTTGCGACGCGGTCTCGGGCAGCAACTTGGCGAAGTAGAAACGCGCCGTGGCGAGCTTCGATTCGTAGAACTTGTCGCCGCTGCCTTGCTTGTCGAGCGCGATACGCGCCATGCGTGCCCAGAAGTAGGCGAACACGAGATGACCGACCACGCGCTGATACGGCACGGACGCGGCGCCCACTTCGTCGGGATTGGCCATCGCCTTCATGCCGATTTCCATCGTCAGCTTCTGGACCTTGTCACCGATATCCGCGAGCGGATTGATGAACTCCTGCATCTCTTCCTTCGTGCCTTCGGCCTCGACGAAGTCCTGCACGAGCTTGCCGAACTTCTTGAGCTTTGCGCCCATGTCGCCGAGCACCTTGCGGCCAAGCAGGTCGAGTGCCTGAATCGAGTTGGTGCCTTCGTAGATCATGTTGATACGCGCATCGCGCACGTACTGTTCCATGCCCCACTCGGAGATGAAGCCGTGGCCACCGTAAATCTGCATCGCGTGGTTCGTGCATTCGAAGGCGTTGTCGGTCAGGAAAGCCTTGATGATCGGCGTGAGCAGCGCGACCAGATCTGCGGCTTCGCGACGCTCGGCTTCGTCGCCGTGCGACAGTTCCTTGTCGATGTGCAGCGCAGTCCAGTACGAGAAAGCACGGCCACCTTCCACATAGGCCTTTTGCGTGAGCAGCATGCGACGCACGTCGGGATGCACGATGATCGGGTCGGCCGGCTTGTCCGGTGCCTTCGGGCCGGTGAGCGAGCGCATCTGAATACGCTCTTTCGCGTAGACCAGCGAGTTCTGATAAGCGACTTCCGTCAGCCCCAGCCCCTGCATGCCAACGCCCTGACGCGCGGCGTTCATCATGACGAACATGGCGTTCAGGCCCTTGTTCGGTTCGCCGACCAGCCAGCCCTTCGCGCCGTCGAGGTTCATCACACAGGTGGCATTGCCATGAATGCCCATCTTGTGCTCGATGGAGCCGCACTTGATACCGTTACGCTCACCCGGGGCGCCATTCGCGTCGGGGATGAACTTCGGCACGACGAACAGCGAGATGCCCTTCGTTCCCGGCGGCGCATCCGGCAGACGCGCCAGCACAAGGTGGATGATGTTGGCGGCCATGTCGTGCTCGCCAGCGGAGATGAAGATCTTCGTGCCGGAGATGGCGTACGAGCCATCGCCGTTCGGCTCGGCCTTCGTGCGCAGCATGCCCAGATCGGTGCCGCAATGCGGCTCGGTCAGGCACATCGTGCCGGTCCACTCGCCGGAGACGATCTTCGGCAGATAGGTCGCTTGTTGCTCAGGGGTGCCGTGGGCGTGCAGGCACTCGTAGGCGCCGTGCGACAGGCCGGGATACATCGTCCATGCCTGATTGGCCGAGTTGAGCATTTCATACAGGGCATTGTTGATGACCTGCGGCAGGCCTTGCCCGCCAAACGCGGGATCGCACGCCAGTGCGGGCCAGCCGGCCTCGACGTACTGTTGATAAGCCTGTTTGAAACCGGTCGGCGTGGTGACGACACCGTCGCCCTCGTACTTGCAACCCTCGCGATCGCCCACCTGATTCAGCGGGAAGACCACTTCGCTACAGAACTTGCCAGCCTCTTCCAGCACCTGATTGATGGTGTCGGCATCGATGTCCGCGTGCTTCGGCAATGCCTTCAATTCGTTTTCCACGCCCAGCAGTTCGTGCATCACGAATTGCATGTCGCGCAGCGGCGCGTTGTACTGTCCCATGACCTACTCCTCCGAACAAATCGAATTGAATCGCGGACGGCTCGCGCCTCACCCGCGCTGATAAGACGAAATCAGTTTTTCCAGTGCCACCCGGGTCATGTCGACGGCACCTGGCTCCCGGAGGAAGCGCGCGTCGTGATGCAGGCCGAGTGTCAGGCTGTACATTTCAAAGAGCATCAGGCGCGGATCGGTGTCCGCACGCAGATGTCCCTCCTCCTTCGCTTGCGTGATGGCGCGCAGCAGGGCCGATCGCCACAACCGCACGCTCTTCACCAAGGCTTCACGCACCGGACTGGCCGCGCGATCGTCGTACTCGACGGCACCGCTGATATAGATGCAGCCCGTCGTCACTTCGCGAATGCGCTTGTCCATCCAGCGATCCACCAGCGCTCTGAGTCGCGGCAGGCCGCGTGGCGCTTCCATGCTGGGAGCGAACACCTCTTCCTCGAAACGCCGGTGGTATTCCATCAGCACCTCGATCTGCAAGTCTTCGCGCGAACCGAAGTGCGCGAAGACGCCGCTTTTGCTCATTTGCATACGGTCGGCCAGCAAGCCGATCGTCAGCCCCTCGAGTCCATCCCGCCCCGCCAGCTCCAGCGCGGCATTCAGGATTGCGGCACGTGTTTGTTCACCCTTTCGCATGTGTATGGCATCGCTATCGTTATCCGTTCCCCGATGCTAACCAAAAAATCGAACGGCCGTCCTATTATTGGGGGACACCCATGGGCGAACAAGGAATTTATTAGATCGGAATACCTAATCGGTATCCTTGGCGGGCGGGGCTTCGGCGGCGTCTGCGCAAGGGCTGGCCGGGGGCGCAGGCCAACGGGAAGCCGCGCGGCAGACGCTCAGGAATCAGTCGTACTTGCCGCGCGTGAGCACCTTCATCACGAGGCGGTAGAGCCGATAGGCCGTCCACTGACGGAAGCGCCGCCAGCGCGAGCGTCCGCCATACCGGTCGGGGTCGATGAGACGCGCCTCGGCGAAGGCCTTGCGGATATGGTCGCGCAGCTCGATGACCACCGGGTCGTCGAGCACGACCACATTGGCCTCGTGATTCAGGAACAGGGACAAGGCGTCGAGATTGGAAGAGCCGACGGTCGCCCAGACATCGTCGACCACGGCCACTTTGCCATGCAGTTGACGCATGTCGTACTCGCCGATGCGCACGCCGGCGTCGAGCAGCTTGGCGTACAACCACGGCACAGCCGTATCGAGCAGACGGAACTCCTTGCGACCGATCAGCAGATGCACCGACACGCCGCGTTCTGCCGCCTGTGTCAGTGCGCGTCGCAGCCGCCGGCCGGGCACGAAGTAGGGGTTCGCCAGCCACACCTCATGACGCGCGCGCCCCAGGGCCATCAGATAGGCCTTTTCGACCGCGCGGCGATTATGCAGATTGTCGCGCGCGACGAACGCGGCCTGACCCGCGTAAGGGGCATTCAGGCGTCCACGTTGCCCGTGGCGCCTGTGACGAAACGGCGTGCCCAGATATCCCGGCGCGAGGCGCAGCCACTGAATGTGAAACGCGATGGCGATCTCGGCCACGATGGGGCCGCGGCATTGCACGGCAAAGTCCCAACGCGGGTCGCTCATCCGGGTGCCACCCCCGCCGTTGAAGTCGTCGATGATGTTGATGCCGCCGACGAACGCCACCTCGCGATCGACGATGGCGAGCTTGCGGTGCGTACGCGAGAAACCGAACTTGCCGAACAAACGCGGATTGTAGATTCGATGCATCACCCCGCTCTCTCGCCAGTCGGTAAAAAGCGGCAGGCGGCGGCTGGTGCCAATGCCATCGGTGATCACATGCACCGCGACGCCGCGTTGCGCGGCGCGTTGCAACGCGGCAGAGACATGCTGCCCGGCCTCATCGGCCTCGAAGATGTACGTCTCGAGCGCCACTTCGCGCGTAGCGTTGTCGATCGCCGCGACAAGCGCAGTGAAGTAGTTCTGACCGAGATAGAGCAGCGTCAGGTCGTTATCGTGGGAGAACGGAAGATACTTGCTCATTGGCGCGCGATGCAGCGGCTAGCGCACGCGCAACGGCAACTGCCGAATGGCATCGCCGTTCGAAGGTGAGAAACAGCGGGCGGCAGCCGCCTCCCACGGTAGCCACTCATAGGCGACATGTTCGCGCGCAGCGAGCGTCACTGCGGTGTTCTCGGGCACGCACAGACCGAACCAGTGTTCCGTGTTGCGCGTAACGCCCGGCGCATAGCGATGCGCCCAGCGCGGATAGATGTTGTACTGAATTTCGTGATGCCAGTCGGTCAGGGCGGTCGAGGGCACTGCCGTCCCGTCCGCCACGCGGATGCCGGTCTCTTCGAAAACCTCGCGCGCAGCCGTCTCGACCAGCGGCTCATCGAGCCGATCCTTGCTGCCGGTGACCGACTGCCAGAAATTCTCGGCATCGGCACGTTCGATGAGCAGGACGTCGAGCGCGGGCGTATAAATCACGACGAGCACGGATTCGGGAATCTTGAAGGGCTTCATGCAGGCGGCGGTGGCTTGAAATCGACTCTTGAACAACGGGAAACCGGCGACACGAGATCCGGCTCGAGCGCCTCATTGTAATGGGCAATGGTGCGGTCTCGTTACTCCAATGCCGCGTATCAATCCGGACGGGGGGGTCAGCACCGTGCCGCCTCGTCGTCTCGTCGCCCCGTCGCAAAATGCGCGTTGGCACTGACAGTCCTTTTCACGCCCCAAAACGAAAACCCCCTCGCCTTTCGGACAAGGGGGTTCGAGATCGTCGGCACGCCGGCGCTAGCCGGCTTGCCGTGCGGTGCGGTACGGCTATCAGGCCTTCGGCGCTTCCGGTTGACGCAGACGGATGTGCAGCTCGCGCAGTTGACGCTCGTCGACCGGCGACGGTGCCTGCGTGAGCAGATCCTGCGCACGTTGCGTCTTCGGGAACGCGATCACGTCGCGGATCGAATCGGCGCCGGCCATCATCGTGATGATACGGTCCAGGCCGAAGGCGATACCACCGTGCGGCGGCGCACCGTACTGAAGCGCGTCGAGCAGGAAGCCGAACTTCGCACGCGCTTCTTCCTCACCCAGCTTGAGCGCGCGGAACACCTTGCTCTGCACGTCTTCCTGGAAGATACGGACCGAACCGCCGCCGATTTCCCAGCCGTTCAGCACCATATCGTAGGCCTTCGCCAGGCACTTGCCCGGATCGGTCTCGAGGTAGTCGATGTGCTCGTCCTTCGGGCTCGTGAACGGGTGGTGGCAAGCGACCCAGCGGGCATCTTCCTCGTCGTACTCGAACATCGGGAAGTCGACGACCCACAGCGGACGCCAGCCGGCTTCGAACAGGCCGTGGCTCTTGCCGAATTCCGAGTGACCGATCTTCAGACGCAGCGCGCCGATACCGTCGTTGACGACCTTGGCCTTGTCGGCGCCGAAGAAAATGATGTCGCCGTCTTGCGCACCGGTGCGCTCGAGAATCGAGGCAATCGCAGCGTCGTGCAGGTTCTTGACGATCGGGCTTTGCAGACCGTCGCGGCCCTTGGCGACTTCGTTGACCTTGATCCAGGCCAGCCCCTTCGCGCCGTAGATCTTCACGAACTCGGTGTAAGCGTCGATTTCGCTACGCGAGATCTCTGCGCCGCCCGGCACGCGCAGCGCAACCACGCGGCCGCCTTCGGTCGTGGCCGGCACCGAGAACACCTTGAAGTCCACGTCGCCCATCACGTCGGTCAACTCGGTGAACTCGAGCTTCACGCGCAGATCGGGCTTGTCCGAGCCGAAGCGACGCATCGCTTCCGAGTACTCCATGACCGGCACCTTGGCGTCCAGATCCACGTCGATCGCTTCCTTGAACACGTGGCGGATCATGTTCTCGAACAGATCGCGGATTTCCTGCTCCGACAGGAACGAGGTTTCGCAGTCGATCTGCGTGAATTCCGGTTGACGGTCAGCGCGCAGGTCTTCGTCGCGGAAGCACTTGGTGATCTGGTAGTAACGGTCGAAGCCGGCCACCATCAGCAATTGCTTGAAGAGCTGCGGCGACTGCGGCAGCGCGAAGAACATGCCGGCGTTCACACGCGAGGGCACCAGATAGTCACGCGCGCCTTCCGGGGTGCTCTTCGTGAGCATCGGCGTTTCGATGTCGATGAAGCCTTGCGCGTCGAGATACTTGCGCACTTCCATCGCCACCTTGTAACGCAGGCGCAGGTTGTATTGCATCTGCGGACGACGCAGATCCAGCACGCGATGCGTGAGGCGCGTGGTTTCCGACAGGTTTTCGTCGTCGAGCTGGAACGGGGGCGTGACCGACGGGTTGAGCACTTCCAGCGCGTGGCACAGCACTTCGATCTTGCCGCTCGTCAGGTTGGCGTTCTCGGTGCCGGCCGGACGGCTGCGCACCAGGCCCGTGATCTGCACGCAGAACTCATTGCGCAGGCCTTCAGCGGCCTTGAACATCTCTGCGCGGTCCGGATCGCACACGACCTGCACCAGACCCTCGCGATCGCGCAGGTCGATGAAGATGACCCCGCCGTGATCACGGCGGCGATTGACCCAGCCACAAAGCTTGACCGTTTGGCCCAGTTGTTGCTCGGTCACCAGACCGCAGTAGGAGGTACGCATGGACATTTTGCTGTTCCGATTTTCAAAAAATGGCGCCGGCGATTCCCGGTGGCTCAAAGGAGCGGACCGGGACGTTGCTGGCGCGGGTTGTGGGCGGGCGCCACCACGCCCATCGATACGATGTACTTGAGGGCGGCGTCGACCGACATGTCGAGTTCAACGACATCGCTCGCCCGCATCATCAGGAAGAAGCCTGACGTCGGGTTCGGCGTCGTCGGGACATAGACGCTCACGTAATCGCCCTGCAAGTGATTGACCACATCGCCGCCCGGCGCGCCGGTCAGGAAGGCGATGGTCCAGGAATCCGCGTGCGGATAGCGCACCAGCAACGCCTTGCGAAACGCGTTGCCGCTGCTCGAGAGCAATGTGTCGGATACCTGCTTGACGCTGCCATACAACGGTCCAACGATGGGAATGCGCGTCAGAACGGCCTCCCACCAGCCGACCAGCTTCTGGCCGATGAAATTATGCGCCAGAAGACCGACGACGAAAACGAACGCCAGCGTGACCACCACGCCGAAGCCCGGCACACGCATGCCGATGAGGTGCGACGGCTGCCATCCATCCGGCAGCAGCAGCAGGGTCTGATCCATCGTGCCGATAATCAGGCCCAATACCCACAGCGTGATGGCGAGCGGCACCAGCACCAGCAGGCCGGTGAGGAAAATCGTCTTCAGCGCGGGTTTTCTAACGCTCATGGCAGGACTCGCGAATATTGGCGGCTACGGGTTATCAGCGGGGTGCAACGGTGAGGCTATCGGTACTATCGCACGCCAGGCCGCCAGGCTCGGCGTGCACTGTCATGTTCTCGCTCAGTGGCAGGCGCAACCGCCGCCACAGCTAGCCGCCGGGGTGCTCGACGACTCGCCGCCGGACGACGATGCCGACGAGGCGCCCTCGCCCGACGAAGCCGCCGGCGCCGGCGACGTCGACGCCGCGCCCGCAGCCGGCGCACTCGCGCCGCCCGATCCACCGCGGAAGTCAGTCACATACCATCCCGATCCCTTGAGCTGGAACCCGGCCGCAGTGACCTGCTTGCGGAACGTGTCCTTGCCGCATTCCGGGCATTGGGAGAGCGGGTCATCGCTCATTTTTTGCAGCACATCCTTCGCGAAACCGCATGTTTCGCAACGATAGGCGTAGATAGGCATGATTCTTTCCGACGAAAAAAGGCGCGCAAAGCCTTGAATTATAACCGCTTCACAAGGCTTTCGGGATTTGTCGGAGATATATGGGGCCGCAGACGCGCAAGATCAAGACAGGACGCGTGCCCGCATTTGGCGTAGCGGGCACGCATCCTGTCGCCGGACACCGTCAGATCGTCGAAATCTGCTGCTCCGGCGGCTGGCCACGCTCCGACGCGGGTTGCAGGAGCGAGCCGACCACCATGCCGGTGATCGACGCCAGCAGACCGGCCAGTTGCGGCGGCACCAGCGCCTCGGGCGCCAGGGCTTCGCAGGCGATCCAGACGATCAGCCCGCAGAATACGGCCAGCGTACCGCCCAACGAGCTTGAGCGCTTCCAGTAAAGACCGAAAGCCAGCGGCACGAAGCAGCACACGAGCGTGACCTTGTATGCGCTCTCGACCATCTGGAAAATCGACGCCTTCGAATTCAGTGCGTACACCAGCACGAGCGCCGTGAAGCACAGCACGACGATACGCATGAGGCGCAGCAGGTGCTTGTCGTCGATGCGGCCCTTGAGCATCGGGCGAATGATGTTCTCGGCAAACGTCACCGACGGGGCCAGCAGCGTAGCCGACGCGCAGCTCTTGATCGCCGAGAGCAACGCCCCGAAGAACATCACCTGCGCAACGATAGGAACACTAGTGAGCACCAACTGCGGAAGAATCTGTTGCGGGTCGGTGCCAATATACTTCTGCACCATCGACGGGGCGATCAGCAGCGCCGAGTAGGCGAGGAAGATCGGGATGAACGTGAAGAAGAAGTAGAGCACACCGCCCGTCACCGAGCCGGAGACCGCGATGTTCTCGGACTTGGATGACATCACGCGCTGGAACACGTCCTGCTGCGGAATCGACCCGAACATCATGGTGACGCCGGCCGCGATGAACGCCAGCACGTCAGCAGGATTCATCTCCGGCAGGAATACGAACTTGCCGGCCTCGGACGCGTGCGCGATCACGGCACTTGCCCCGCCGGGCACCATGCCCGAGACGACCACGGCGATATATACCAGCCCCACCACGATGATGATCATCTGAATGAAGTCGGTCACCGCCACCGAGATCATGCCGCCGAGCAACGTGTAGGCCAGCACCGAAACCGCGCCGATGATCATGCCCGTGGGCTCCGACATCGCACCGCCCGAGACCGTGTGGAATACGAGACCCAGCGCCTTGATCTGCGCGCCGACCCAGCCGAGATACGAAATCACGATGGCGATACTCGTCACCAATTCGACCGTGCGGTTGTACTTGAGCTTGTAGAAGTCGCCGATCGTCATGAGGTTCATGCGATACAGCTTGCGGGCGAAGAACATGCCCACGAGGACCAGACACATCGACGAACCGAACGGGTCGGCGACCACGCCGCGCAGCCCCTCGCCGATAAAGGTGGCGGGAATGCCGAGCACCGCCTCCGAGCCGAACCATGTGGCAAACACGACGGCCACGACCATACCGTAGGGCAGACGGCGGCCAGCGACAGTGAAATCTTTGGTATTGCGGACCTTGAGGGCGGCCAACAGCCCGATGGCCACCGAAATGACCCAATACAGAATGACAAACCAGATCAGCATAACGCGGCCCCAGCCAAGCCCCAGGGCGACGGTCAGGGCGTGGCGGCGTCAGACGCGGGCGCGATCCGGCCGCATGAAGCCGCCGCGCGAGCTAACGATACCGAGCCTTGGGCCGCAGCCTTCCGGGCAACAGAAAATCAGGTCGTGCATGACGGGGCTGATGCGATTCAGCGCTCGGGGGCGCCCGTTTTTGCCACCTGGCGAAAAAATTTTCGGCCGATTATAGCGGCGTGCGAGACGCGCGGGGAAAAAATCACAATTCCCCTCGCGGATCGTGGCAAATATCGGGAAATACCCAGCGTCTCGGATGACTTACGTGCAGTTGTCGTAAGCGTTTGGTTGCGCTCACGCCAACACAACAGCAGGTTGCGGATCAGCGGCGGCGCCAGACCATCCAATGTTCGGCCCCGGCGAAGACCGGCACCGAGTCGTCGACCTTCCGATCCGCTTCGCAGACAAAATCCTGGGTCAGCAGTGCATCGAGCGCTTGGGGCGCGATACCGAACGGCGGGCCCCTCTGCGTTTCCTTGAGGAAGAAGAACCCGGCCAGACGCGCCCCCTGCGGCAGCAGTTGCGCCATGCGGCGGGCGTAGTCCTGCCAGAGCGTGCGGGGCAAGGCACAGAGAAACGCGCGCTCGTAGACCACGTCGAGCGCGAACGGCGGTGTGTAGGTGAAGAAATCGGCCTGTTCCACGAGCGACGCACGCGGCCCCAATTGGGCCTGTGCCGACGCAACGGCGACCGGCGCGAAGTCGATCGCCCGCACGGGCCAGCCCTGGGCATCGAGCCAGGCGGCTTCGTAGGCCGCACCGCAGCCGGGGATCAGTGTGGCGCGCGGCGCCCCCTCGGCCGCCACGAAGTCACGCAGCGCCTGAGGCACGCCCGCGGCATCCCAGGGCATGAACGCGTTTGCGAACCGCTCGTCCCAGAATTCCGCGCGCGACGGATCGCGATGGGAAAATGACGGCACCGGCGGCGCCAGTCCACCGCCCGCATCCGGGCGGTCATCGCCGCGAGGCGCGGCGGGTGTGAAGTGTATCTTTCGAGCGGCGGGCACAGGCGGCTCCTGTTCGAGAATCAACCGTAGAGCCAGACGAACGCCGTCAGCACGCCGATGGCGACCCCGCCCACCAGACAGAACGCGCCCGTCAGCAGCCGGTTGGTGCGGCGTTGCTCGTGCAGCAAGGCAAGCAGCAGCGTGTCGTCCTGCGGACGTGCATGCGCCGCGAGCGCCTGATGGATGAGGCGCGGCAGTTGCGGCATGGTCTTGCTCCACTGGGGCACTTCGGCCTTCAGGCGTTCGAGCCAGCCGCGCGGGCCGATCTGTTCGGCCATCCATCGCTCCAGGAACGGCTTGGCTGTCTTCCACAGATCCAGATCCGGATCGAGTTGACGACCGAGCCCTTCGATATTGAGCAGCGTCTTTTGCAGCAGCACGAGTTGCGGCTGAATCTCGACATTGAAGCGGCGCGACGTCTGGAACAGACGCATGAGCACCAGCCCGAGCGATATCTCCTTGAGCGGTCGGTCGAAATACGGCTCGCATACGGCGCGAATCGCCCCTTCCAGTTCTTCGACGCGCGTGTCCGGCGGCACCCAGCCCGATTCCAGATGCAGCGACGCCACCCGATGGTAGTCACGACGGAAGAACGCGAGGAAGTTCTGCGCGAGATAGTTCTTATCGAATTCGGAGAGCGCACCCACGATGCCGCAGTCGAGCGCGATATAGCGGCCGAACGTTGCGGGGTCGAGGCTGACCAGAATATTGCCCGGGTGCATGTCGGCGTGGAAAAAGCCGTCGCGCAGGAACTGCGTGAAGAATATCTCGACGCCCTCACGGGCGAGTTTCTTCAGATCCACGCCCGCCTCGCGCAGCACGTCGATCTGGCTGATCGGCACGCCGTGCATACGCTCCATCACGAGGACGAAGCTGGAACTGAACTCCCAGTAGATCTCGGGCACCATGAGCATGCCCGAGTCGATGAAGTTGCGACGAAGCTGCGCCGCGTTGGCGGCTTCGCGCATCAGGTCCAGTTCGTCATGCAGATACTTGTCGAACTCGGCGACGACTTCACGCGGCTTCAGACGCTTGCCGTCCGGCCACAGCCGTTCCACCCAGCCGGCCAGATCGCGCATGAGTGCCAGATCGCTGTCGATCACGCCGAGCATGTTCGGGCGCAGCACCTTGACGGCAACCTCCTTGCCCGCATGTTCGCCATGACGAATGCGTGCGAAATGCACCTGGGCTATCGATGCGCTTGCGACCGGCGTGCGCTCGAACTCGACGAACACCTCTTCTAGCGGTCGCCCCAACGACTTCTCGATCGTGGCGCGCGCCACCTCGGGATCGAACGGCGGCACCTGATCCTGCAGACGCGCCAACTCCTGGGCGATATCGGGCGGCATCAGGTCGCGACGCGTCGAGAGTACCTGCCCGAACTTCACGAAGATGGGGCCCAGCGATTCGAGCGCGAGACGCAAGCGCTCGCCGCGCGGGGCTTTCAGCCCGCTGCGTCCGAACGACAGTACACGCAGCAGCCCGCGCGCCAAGGGATGGGGAATGCTGGAGAGCACCAGCTCGTCGAGCCCGTATCGGTAGCAGACGAAAAAGATCTTGATAAGGCGCAGGAGACGCATCGGTCAGCGGCCTCCTTGAGTGCGGGATGCCGAGGTAGGTGCGCCATCGCGCACGCCCTTCTGGCGTTCGAGCTTCTCGATACGCTTCTCCAGCCGCGCGAGGTCGTCGCGCAACGTGCCGATGTCGGCGCGCATCGCGTCCAGGCGCGGGCGCGCCACGAGCAGCGGATTCTCTTCTACGAGGTAATCGGCAAGCGACCGAGCCAGCGTGTCGCCCGTGCGCCGGGCGCTGGCCACGACGGCCTTGCCGGTCTGCGTCACCCGATGGGCGGCGGCGTCGCCGATCACCTTGCTCAAGTCTTCGGCCACCTCCCAGCGCAGGTGCTGGGCAAGATACGACACCGTGTTGGCAAACTCGGCATCGCCTTCGATCTTGACGTGACGCATGACGGCGGCCTGCCCCCCGCCGGCGAAATCGGCAAGCGCCGCCGGTGGCACCGAGATGCTGACGTCACAAGGCAGATCGGCTTCGGCGGCGGCGAGATAGCCGTCGTCGCCCACGCGCAGGCGCAGGTCGATCGCCGACATCGCGAGCCGGGCAGACGCACCGATATGATGGCGCAAACGTTCGCGTGCCCACGGTTCACGGGCAAGCAAATGGTTCACGGTGGCGGCAAAGGCTTTGGCGGCTACGGTCATGGGCTTGGCGGCCGGCCGGCGCTGAACACCGGTCGCACCGAAAGACGCCGCCCGGCAATGAATTACGGACGGCAAAAACAAAAGAGCCCGCGCTTCGAACGCGGGCTCTCATTGTAAGGCAGGTTACGCCAAAAACGTCGCTAGGCTTAGAGCTGCTGAATGCCGGCGAGCACCCATCCGCCGCTGCCAGCCACAGGCTTGGTCAGGTTCCACACCTCGTTGAACGGCTCGGCCGGTGCGCCTTCGGCTTCGCGGATCAGGCCCGAGAAGCGAACGCTTGCCATGTACTCGGTGGCCGACTGCTCGATGCCGAGCAGTTCAGCGTCGAGTTGCACGACGTCCGTACGGTTGGTCGACTTGCCGCGCTCTTCGAGGTCCATCTTGATTTCCGCGAACATCTGCGGCGTGGTGAACTCGTTGATATCGGCCTGATCGCCCTTGTCCCATGCGGCTTGCAGACGGTTGAAGTACACCTTGGCGCTGCGCAGGAAACCCTCAGCGTCGAACCCGGCCGGCACGCCGAACGGGGCGGCAGGCGCGGCGGCTGCGGCACCGGCAGCGGCTGCCGGCACGGCCGACAGCGGCGGCTGAGCCGACGGCGCCGGTTGCGACGACGGCGGCTGCTGGCTGTCCCACGACTGACGCAGGGCGTTGTTCGACGCGTCGTTGCCCGCGCCTGCATAGGCCGGCGTCTGCGACTGCGACTTATTGCCGCGGAAACGGCGGATGAGCCACATGACAGCGAAAGCAATCAGCGCAATGATGATGACGTTAGCCATCATGCTGGCAAACGCACCGCCCATACCGAAGTGCGACAGCAGCGCCGCGATACCGAGGCCTGCGGCCAGACCGGCGATCGGGCCGAGCCAGCGATTGGCCGGCTTGGCGGCCGCGGCTGCCCCTGCGGCCCCCGCCCCTGCCGCCGCCGGAGCGGCTTGCTGCGGTGCGGCGCCCGGCGCGGCTTGCGTCGGTTGTTGCGGCGTTTGCTGACGTTGCGTCACGGTGTTGGACTGCTTGCCGATGCTCCGGCCGCCGCCAACGCGCTTGGCATCGGCGTCCGCGATCGTCATGCCGACCGCCAATACGCCGGCCACTACGCCCAACAACAGCTTGTTTTTCAGGAACTGGAACATCGTTCTGGTCTCTCCGTGGAGTTATAGGTTGCTGTCTACAGACAGGCGTCAACCCGAATGGTTCAGCGTATTTTTTTACGTACTGAAACCAGGCAAGGCGACGACCGATTCTGCCACAGCAGAATTAGCTTGTACTTAGAGAAACGCCCCGGCGCGGCATTTTTCCGCAACCCGGGGCGCTGGGCCGAATCAGGTAAGTGAGCGCTTAGTTTCCCAACGCGTCAGAACTTGCGTCCGATATGCAACGCGACCACACCGGCGGTCAGGTTGTGGTATTCCACGCGCTCCAGACCGACCTCTTCCATCATCGTCTTGAGCGTTTCCTGGTCCGGGTGCATGCGGATCGACTCAGCCAGATAGCGGTAGCTCTCGGCGTCGCCTGCAATGCGCGAGCCCAGCCACGGCAGCACCTTGAACGAATAGGCGTCATACGCCTTTTCCAGCGGTTGCCAGACTTTCGAGAACTCCAGCACCATCACCTTGCCGCCCGGCTTGATGACACGGCGCATTTCCGCGAGGGCGGCGTCTTTGTGGGTCATGTTGCGCAGGCCGAACGCCACGGTGACCACATCGAAATAGTTCGACGGGAATGGCAGTTTCTCGGCGTCGCACAGCAGGGCCGGGGTGACGATGCCCGCGTCGAGCAGGCGATCGCGGCCCACGCGCAGCATCGATTCGTTGATGTCGGTGAGCCAGACTTCGCCAGTCGGGCCGGCGGCGCGGGCGAATGCCTTCGAGAGGTCGCCGGTGCCGCCGGCGATGTCGAGCACCTTGAAGCCGGGGCGCACGGCGGCGCGTCCGATCGTGAAAGCCTTCCAGATCCGGTGCAGGCCGCCCGACATCAGGTCATTCATGATGTCGTACTTGCTCGCGACCGAATGGAACACCTCGGCAACCTTGCCGGCCTTTTCCTTCTCGTCGACGGTTTCATAACCGAAGTGGGTTTGTTGGCCCATTGCAATCTCCCAAATCATGTAAGCGGGCGCACACTCGGGCGGGTGCCCCGCCGGGGCCTCAATGGTGGTGGCAGCCGCCGGCAGCCGGCGACGGCATCGGCGTGTCGCGATCGACACCCGCCGCTGCGAGCTTGTCCAGGTATTCCTGCCACAGTGCGTCCTGACGCACGCACAGCTCGTAGAGGTAATCCCACGAATAGATGCCGGTGTCGTGACCGTCCGAAAAGACCGGGCGCACCGCGTAGTTGCCGATCGGCTCGAGGCCGTTCAGCGTGACGTCACGCTTGCCGGTTTGCAGCGTCTCCTGCCCCGGACCGTGACCGCGCACTTCCGCAGACGGCGAGAGCACGCGCAGCAATTCGAACGGCAGGCGGTAGTGCTTGCCGTCTTCGTAACCAAGTTCCAGCACCTTTGATGCGCGATGCAGCGTCAGGGAAACGGGAATCGGCGTGTCTTTCTCCAGCCCAGCCATTGTCTTGCTCCAGAAGAATCGGTCGTTGTGCCGACATGCGGCACATCGGCCGGCAGTATAGCCGCTCAGGCCCTAATGGTCATGCCGGCCACGCCGGAACACGGTCCAATTCTGCCACGATCGCCTCGCGCAGCGCGGGCATCCGGGCGGCGCGCCCGGCGAGCACCGTCTGCGGCAATTCGCGTTGCGGCGCGCTCCAGACCGAGCCGGGAAAATGAACGTCGTCCCGATACCGGGGAATCACGTGCCAATGCACGTGCGGCACCATATTGCCCAGACTGGCCACGTTGACCTTGTCGGGCGACATGACCGTGCGCTGGGCCGTCTCGACGCCAAACACCACACGCATCACGTGTTCGCGGGCGGCTTCCGGCAGATCGCTCATTTCCGCGACATGGGCATGCCAGATGACCCGCGCGAAGCCCGGATAACCGTTTTCGTTCGCGAGCACTACGCGCAGCACCGGATCGCGCCACACCACTTCACCACCATTTCCGGTGCAAAACGGACATTCCATGATCGTTCTCCCTTAGTTTGTCTGCCGTGCACCGACGCCGGCACCTTCACCGGCACCTTCACTGGCACCCTCACCGGCACCATCACCAGACGCGGCTCGCATCAGTGCTTCCTGCTCTTTTTGCGCTTGCCGGTGGCCGGGTCTACCGGTCCGAGCGCGAGTTCGGCGAAGTCGATCTCGCTGAGCAACTCGCGCAACGTCTCGTCGTTGATGCGATGCGTGATGCGCAGGCGCGACAGCTCCACCCGCTCGGCCTGCAGCGCCGCCGCCCGCAAGCGTCGCTCGACTTCGACCTCGCGCACCGCCCGCTCGCGCATCTCGTCCGTGGCGCTCGACGCATTGAGCGTGCGGCGATAGCGTCCCATCACCCGGGCGGCCGCTTCGGCACACACGGCGGTGTCGAGTTCATCGCCCGACTTCGCAATCACTTTCTGCAACGACTCGACGGCGCGAATTGCCGCCTCCGACGCCGCCAGCCGCGCCTCGCCCATCTCGCGATTGCGTGCGTCCTCGGCTGGCCAACGCACGCCGCGCAGCAGGACCGGCAAGCCGAGGCTGCCACCGATGAGCGACAGCAGGATCACACCGGCGGCCAGAAAGATCAGCAGATCGCGCCCCGGGAAAGGCGCTCCGCCCGGCAATGCCAGCGGCACCGACAGCGCACCGGCCAGCGTGACCGCGCCGCGCACGCCCGAGAGGGCCGTCACGCCGGTAAAGCGAATGCCGGGCTTCATCGTGATTTCACCGCGGCGCATGCCGAGGAAATACATCACCCGCCACGCGACCCACACCCAGCAGAAGCGCAGCACGATGAGCGCTGCCGAGATCGCGCCGACGTAGGACATCAGTTCGCCGAGGTTCACGAGCGTCCCCCACAGATGCTCGTTCGGGCGCAGTGCGGCGCGCACGATATCCGGCAATTGCAGGCCCAGCAGCACGAACACCGCGCCGTTGAATACGAATTCGAGCATCGACCACACACCGTTGCCGAGAATGCGCGTCGCGGTGCGGGAGTTGAGCAGATCGGTCGAGCTGACCGTCATGCCGGCGGCCACGGCCGCGAGAATGCCCGAAAAGCCGAAGTGTTCGGCCAGCAGATAGGCCGCGAACGGCAGAAGCAGCAGGAGCAGCACGACAGTCGCGGGCTCCTCCGTGCTCGCGTCCATCACCCGGCGATGAAATTGCGTGAAGAGCCACGTCACGGCCCAGCCAGCGAGCAAGCCGCCCAACGCGATGACGAAAAAGGAGAAAGTCGCGCTACCGATGGAGAACAGTCCCGTGGTGGCGGCGACGAGCGCGAACTTGAAGACGACGAGACCCGATGCATCGTTCATCATCGCCTCGCCCTCGAGCACGTGCATGAGCCGCGTGGGCATGCGCATGCGTCCCGTGAGTGCGGAGACGGCCACGGCATCGGTCGGTGAGAGCACGGCGCCGAGCGCGAACGCCACGGCAAGCGGAATCGACGGAATCATCCAGTGGATGAAATACCCCACACCGAGCACCGTGAAGATCACGAGGCCGAGCGCCATGGCGACAATCGGCACGCGCAGATGCCAGAACTCGCGTTTGGGCATGCGCCAGCCGTCGGCGAAGAGCAGTGGCGGGATGAACAGCAGGAAGAAAATCTCGGGGTCGAGATCGATGTGCAGCCCCGCGCCCGGATAGGCGAGCGCGGCGCCCACGGCGATCTGCACGAGCGGTACCGGCAGAAATCTGACGAGGCTGACCAGCACGCCGGTCAGCGCCACCACAAACAGCAGGATGAGTGCTGTGTAGACTACCTCCATGCCACCTCCGTGGTCCGTCGGTCAGGCATCGGCCGCGTCCCTGAGAGGTGCATCAGACCAGCACGCGTTCGATGCCGCCGTTGTTCGCATCCTTGACATAGTCCACCAGCCACTCGTCGCCCAGCACATGCTTGGCGATCTCGACGACGATGTAGTCGGCCGTGACGTTAGCGTCTTCGTTGTAGCGCGACAGACCTTGCAGGCACGACGGGCAGCTCGTCAGGATCTTGACGTCGTCGACCTTGCCGTCCGCACGCAACTTCGCAGCGCCCTTGCGCATCTCTTCTTCCTTGCGGAAGCGGATCTGCGTCGAAATGTCGGGGCGCGTGACTGCCAGCGTACCCGATTCGCCACAGCAGCGATCATTCTTCTCGATCTTGTAGCCGTCGTTCTCGCTGCCCATCAACTGGTTCACGAGCTTGACCGGGTCCATCGTCTTGATCGGCGTGTGGCATGGGTCGTGATACATGTAACGCGTACCGTTCACGCCTTCGAGCTTCACATCCTTCTCGAGCAGATATTCGTGGATGTCGACGATACGGCAGCCCGGGAAGATCTTCTCGAATTCATAGCCTGCGAGCTGGTCGTAGCAAGTGCCGCACGACACGACCACGGTCTTGATGTCGAGATAGTTCAGCGTGTTCGCCATGCGGTGGAACAACACGCGGTTGTCCGTCACGATCTTCTCGGCCTTCTCGCCCTGCCCCGAGCCGCGCTGCGGATAACCGCAGCACAGATAACCCGGCGGCAGCACGGTCTGCACGCCCACATGCCAGAGCATCGCCTGCGTGGCCAGTCCGACTTGCGAGAACAGGCGCTCCGAGCCGCAGCCCGGGAAGTAGAACACCGCTTCCGAATCCACCGTGGTGGCCTTCGGGTTACGAATGATCGGCACGACCTTGTTGTCTTCGATGTCGAGCAGTGCGCGCGCCGTCTTCTTCGGCAGGTTGCCCGGCATCTTCTTGTTGACGAAGTGGATCACCTCTTCGCGCAACGGCGGCTTGCCCACAGTTGCAGGCGGGTGAGCGGTCTGCTTCTTCGCGATCTTCTTGAAGATGTCCGCGCCGAAACGCTGCGCCTTGTAGCCCCAGTCGATCATCACCTTGCGCGTGATGTTGATCGTCTCCGGGTTGGTGGCGTTCAGGAAGAACATGCCTGCCGCGGCGCCCGGGTTGAACTTCTTCTTGCCCATCTTGCGCAACAGGTTGCGCATGTTCATCGTCACGTCGCCGAAGTCGATCTTCACCGGGCATGGCGTCACGCACTTGTGGCAGACCGTGCAGTGATCGGCCACGTCGTTGAACTCGTCCCAATGCTTGATCGACACACCGCGGCGCGTCTGCTCTTCATACAGGAACGCCTCGATGAGCAGCGACGTGGCAAGAATCTTGTTGCGCGGGCTGTACAACAGGTTCGCGCGCGGCACGTGCGTGGCGCACACCGGCTTGCACTTGCCGCAGCGCAGGCAGTCCTTCACGCTGTCGGCAATCGCACCGATGTCCGATTGCTGCATGATGAGCGATTCGTAGCCCATCAGCCCGAAGCTGGGCGTATAGGCGTTGCGCAGGTCGGCGGGCAGTTCGGGCATGTCGAGCAGCTTGCCCTTGTTGAAGCGTCCTTCCGGGTCCACGCGTTGCTTGTACGCGCGGAATTCCCCGATCTCCGCTTCCGTCAGGAACTCCAGCTTGGTGATGCCGATGCCGTGTTCGCCCGAGATCACGCCATCGAGCGAGCGCGCAATCTTCATGATGCGAGCCACGGCCTTGTGCGCATCCTGGAGCATCTCGTAGTTATCCGAGTTCACCGGGATATTCGTGTGCACGTTGCCATCGCCGGCGTGCATGTGCAGCGCGACGAACACGCGGCCATGCAGCACGCGCTTATGAATCGCTTGCGCTTCGTCGAGGATCGGCTTGAACTCGCCGCCCGTGAAAATCTGGCGCAGCTCGGCACGGATCTCCTGCTTCCACGACACACGGACCGTACGGTCCTGCAGCAGGTCGATCAGGCGCGTCTGCGGCTGCTTGTTCAGCCGATCGTTCAGCGCCACGTTCATGTCGCGGATGCCGTGACGATTGAGCAGCGGAATGGCTTCGGCCAGCGGCAGTTCGAAGTGATCGCGCAGGAACACCCAACGCGCGCGCACGTCGCGCAACAGCGTGAGCGCCGTCTGCACGCGGTCTTCGAGCAATTCGGCCGACGGAATCTCATTCGCGTCGTCGGTCTTGCCCAGCGGCAGATTGCCGGCTTCGAAAAACGCTTCGAGCGCGTCGACCAGTTGCAGCTTGTTCTTGAGCGACAGCTCGATGTTGATGCGTTCGATGTGATCCGTGTACTCGCCCATGCGCGGCAGCGGAATCACCACGTCTTCGTTAATCTTGAAGGCGTTGGTGTGGCGCGCGATGGCGGCGGTGCGCGAACGGTCGAGCCAGAACTTCTTGCGCGCCTCGGCCGACACGGCGACAAAGCCTTCGCCGCTCTTGCCGTTGGCCATGCGAATGACTTCCGACGTCGCTTGTGCGACCGCGTTGTTGTCGTCGCCAACGATATCGCCGATCAGCACCATCTTCGGGAACGCGTTGCGCTTCGACTTCGTGGCATAGCCCACGGCGCGCAGATAGCGTTCGTCCAGATGCTCGAGGCCGGCCAGAATGGCGCCGCCCGCGGCCGTCTGCGCGAACATGTAGTCCTTGATCTCGACGATGCTCGGAATCGCTTCCTTCGCCTGGCCGAAGAATTCCAGACAGACCGTCCGCGTGTGCGCAGGCATCTTGTGCAGAATCCAGCGTGCGCTCGTGATCAGCCCGTCGCAGCCTTCCTTCTGAATGCCGGGCAGGCCGGCGAGGAACTTGTCCGTAACGTCCTTGCCGAGGCCTTCCTTACGGAAGCGTTTGCCCTCGATCTCCAGCATCTCCGTCTTGAGCAGCACGGCGCCCGGCGCCTGATTGCCGTCGAACCACTTCAGCTCGAAGCGAGCGACAGGAATGTCGTGAATCTTGCCGAGATTGTGATCGTGGCGGGTAACTTCGAGCCAGTTGCCTTGCGGGTCGACCATGCGCCACCACGCGAGGTTATCGAGCGCGGTGCCCCACAGCACGGCCTTCTTGCCGCCGGCGTTCATTGCCACGTTGCCGCCGATGCACGACGCGTCGATCGACGTCGGGTCGACCGCAAACACCAGGCCGGCACGTTCGGCAGCTTCGGCGACACGGCGCGTCACAACGCCTGCGCCCGAGAAAATCGTCGGCACGGGGTGATCGACACCCGGCAGTTGCGAGTACTCGACTTCGTCGAGTTGCTCGAGCTTTTCCGTATTGATCACGGCCGAGAACGGCGTGAGCGGAATGGCGCCGCCCGTATAGCCGGTACCGCCCCCGCGCGGGATGACTGTCAGACCCAGTTCGAAACAGCCCTTCACCAGCGCTGCCATTTCGGCTTCGCTATCCGGCGTGAGCACGACGAACGGGTATTCCACGCGCCAGTCGGTGGCGTCCGTCACATGCGAGACGCGCGACAGACCGTCGAACTTGATGTTGTCGTGGGCGGTCGTGCGGCCGAGCACCTTCTTCGCGCGGCGGCGCAGTTCGGCCATCTTGTCGAACTCGGCGGCGAAGTCTGCCACGGCACGGCGAGCGGCCACTTCCAGTTGCTCGACGCGGGCAGCGCGTTCGCGGCCGGTCGCATCGGCGTGCTCGGCCACATCGGCGCGACGGCGCTTGTCGATCTCGTTCAGACGGTGATCGAGTGCGCCGATCAGCAGTTTGCGCCGTTTCGGATTGTCGAGCAGGTCGTCTTGCAGATAGGGATTGCGGCGAACCACCCAAATGTCGCCGAGCACTTCATACAGCATGCGGGCCGAGCGGCCGGTGCGGCGCTCTGCGCGAAGTTCATCGAGGATGGCCCAGGCGTCGGCGCCCAGCAGGCGCATGACGATTTCGCGATCCGAAAACGACGTGTAGTTATAGGGAATCTCGCGCAGTCGCGGGGGTTGCGCGGCTACGGCATGCTTGGCGTCGTGCGGCTCGAAGGCAGGCAAGGGTGCGTTCATCTTGTCGGGCTCGTCAGTGCGGCGGTGCATCCGCCGTCGGCGTTCGTCTCGCGGGACGCGCCGAAAGTCAAAATCGGGTATGCGCTAGAGATGCCGGTGGCAGACGCGACGGATGCGCGCGCGCCGGCAACAAACGATCTGCGGTCAGCGAGATCGACGACTGCCGTGCGAAGACGTCGATGACGAATCGTGTCCTGTCATCGAGCAGATGCACAGAGGGGTGAGGCAGTTGGTGCGCATGCCCAGATCTTTCTTCCGGCTTGGAAAGTGTTGGTAGGGGAATGTAGGCCGAATTGTACTTCATTGCACCGCAACACGTTGGCGCCGCACCGAATTCCCCCGTCGCGGCGCGCGATTCCCCTACTCGCCGATCGCCGGCGGGTTCATCGAAGCGTTGATGTCATCTTTACGACCTGCCGCCACACGAATCGCCCCCGCCAAACCCTCGCCCTGCGTATAGCGCTATATCCCTTTATATACAGCGACTTGCGACACATTCCCGGGCTGAAATTTCTAACGAATGGGAGTATGTTTGGCCGATCCCCCGCTTCATCCACCCGTCAAGAGGTGCCTCTATGGTTTCGTTTCAACTGAACGGCCGCCCTGTGCAGGTCGACGTCGACCCTGCCACGCCCCTGCTCTGGACCCTGCGCGACGCGCTCAACATGACCGGCACCAAGTTTGGTTGCGGCATGGCGTTATGCGGCGCATGTACCGTGCATCTCGACGGCGCGCCCATACGGAGCTGCATCACGCCGGTCTCTGCGGTCGCGGGCAAAAAAGTCACCACCATTGAAAACGTTGGCGCTGACCCCGTAGGGCGGGCCGTGCAGGACGCGTGGGTCAAGCACGACGTGCCCCAGTGCGGTTACTGCCAGAGCGGCCAGATCATGTCTGCCGCTGCCTTGTTGCGCGAGAACAAGCAGCCCAACGACGAGCAGATCGACGCGGCCATGGCGGGCAATATTTGCCGCTGCGGCACCTACGCCCGCATTCGGGCGGCGATCAAGGACGCTGCGGCGTCGTTGGCCTGAGGCGAGGAGACACCCCATGCGTGAACTTCGTTTTTCCCAGCGTCCCGGCGTTGCCGTGGGCGACTTCGCCGGCCTGACGCGCCGCGCGTTTCTCAAAACGTCAGCGATTGCCGCTGGCGGCCTGATGCTCGAGATGTCGCTGCCCGGTGCAATGCGCACTGCCGGCGCCCAGGGGGCGGCGGCCACGCCGATCGTGCCATCGGCGTTCGTCCACATTGCCCCGGACGACACAGTCACCATCCAGGTCAACCGGCTCGATTTCGGACAAGGTGTGCAGACGGCGCTGCCCATGCTCGTCGCGGAGGAACTCGATTGCGACTGGTCCAAGGTGCGAAGCGAGCTGGCGCCGGCAGCCGACGTCTACAAAGACCCGATGTTCGGCATCCAGATGACTGGCGGCTCTGGCTCCGTCGCTCACTCGTGGCTTCAGTACCGGCGGATTGGGGCGTCTGCTCGCGCCATGCTCATCGCTGCGGCGGCACAGCAATGGAAAGTGCCCGCGGCACAGTTGCGCACCGAAAACGGCGTGGTGCTGGGTCCGAACGGCCAGCGTGCCACGTACGGCAGCCTCGCTGCTCGTGCGCAGGCGCTGCCGGTGCCGGCTGACGTCGCCCTCAAGGATCCGTCGGCATTTCGCTTGCTCGGCAAGCCGACGGGCCGGCTCGATGCGCGAGCCAAGTCGACGGGTGTGCCGATGTATGGCATGGACTTCAAGCTGCCGAATCTGAAAGTGGCCGTTGTGGCGCGTCCCCCTGTCTTTGGTGCGAAGGTCAAGCGCTTCGACGCCAAAGCGGCGCGCGCGGTCAAAGGGGTGCGCGACGTGCTGGAGATCCCCGACGACCGGGGCGGCACCGCCGTGGCCGTGATTGCCGACGGTTACTGGCAGGCCAAGACTGGCCGCGACGCCCTCAATGCCACATGGGACACCAGCGGCGTCGAGCACGTCGACACGACGGCGCAATTGGCCAAGTTCAAGGAGTTGGCGAAGACGCCCGGCACGGTCGCCATCGACGGGGACATTTCCAGACTCAAGGGGGCGCCCAAAACGCTCGTGGCCGAGTACAGCTTCCCGTATCTGGCGCATGCTCCGATGGAGCCGCTGAACTGCACCGTGCAGTTCTCCGACAAGGGGGCAGAAGTGTGGACGGGCACGCAGTTCCAGACCGTCGACCAGGCGGCCATGGCGCGCACCCTTGATCTGAAGCCGGAGCAGGTCAAGTTGCACACGCTGATGGCGGGTGGCGGTTTCGGCCGTCGCGCGGTGCCCACGTCGGACTATGGTGTCGAGGCGGCGCAGGTGGCGAAAGCGTGGCGGCGAGCGGGGCATCGTGAGCCGGTCAAAGTGATCTGGAGCCGGGAGGACGACATTCACGGCGGCTACTACCGTCCGATGTATGTGCATCGTGCCGAGATCGGCCTCGACGCCAAGGGCAACGTATTGGCGTGGAATCACACCATCGTGGGCCAATCGATTTTGCAGGGCACGCCGTTTGAAAAGATGATGGTCAAAAACGGCATCGACGGCACCAGTGTGGAAGGCGTATCGGGAACGCCATACGCCGTGCCGTTGCGTCTGACGTTACACAGCCCGCAGGTCAACGTTCCGGTGTTGTGGTGGCGGTCGGTTGGCAACACGCACACGGCGTTCGTCATGGAGACGCTGGTTGACGAGTTGGCGAAGCAAGCCGGGCAGGATCCGGTGGCGTATCGGTATGCGTTGATGGGTGACAAGCATCCGCGTCACCGGGAGGCGTTGTCCTTGGCGGTGGAGCGTTCTGGTTATGGAAAGACCAAGTTGCCTGAGGGGCAGGCGTGGGGCGTAGCGGTGCATGAGTCTTTCGATTCTGTGGTGGCGTACGTCGTGGTGGCGGAGATTCGCAATGGGTCGCCGCGACTGGTGAGTGCGACGGCGGGCGTGCATTGCAATTTCGCGGTCAATCCGTTGACGGTGGCGGCGCAGGTTGAGGGTGCGGCGTTGATGGGATTGGGCACGACGTTACCGGGCGCGGCCATCACGTTAAAGGATGGCGTGGTTGAGCAGAGCAACTTCCATCAGTACACGGTGGCGCGGTTGACGGACATGCCGTCGATCAGCGTGCATGTGGTCAGTTCCGGGGATGCACCGACGGGCATGGGAGAGCCGGGATTGCCGCCACTGGCTCCGGCGTATGCGAATGCGGTCTTTGCGTTGACGGGCAAGCGGCAGCGCACGTTGCCGTTCGAAGTGACGCAGGCGTAAACCCGAAGCGCAAAAGAAAGAAAAGAGAAAGATAAAAAGGGAGGGGGGGCCTGAGAAAGCAAGTGGAGAAGCGGGATCGGGCCCCCTTTCTGCAGCGAGTTGGGTTTATGTCTGAGAGGCGGAAAGGGGGCCCGATCCCGCTCCCCGGACTTCGGGCAGAACTCCGGGGAGGGCGGCAGTTAGCACTACCCGACCAGCAAATGCTTGAAAGGCGCGAATATCCCCTGCCAGAACGATTCCGGCACGCGCAGCATCAGATAAGTGATGGCGATATACCGGAGCGTCTTGCCGATGGCGATATAGACGAGGCAAGTGCGCCAGGGGAGTCGGAGCCAGCCGGCGAGGGTGCAGAAGGGATCGCCGACCACGGGAAGCCAGGAGAGCAGGAGGAGTGGTGGTCCGAAGCGGCGCATCCAGCGGTGATAGCGTTCATTCATGGGTGCCTTACCGCTGGCGCGCTTACCGCCGTCGTCATCGACTGCCGTCGTCGGCGTTACTGCACCGGCAAGTGCAGCAGCGCGCGCATGAGCACGGCGGCGCGCCTTGAGGCGAACAAAGCCGCGTCGTGCGGCGAAGCCCATCCACCAGTCGAGCATGCCGCCGGCGGTATTGCCGACGCTTGCCACGGCGATAGCGGGCCAGAACATATGCGGATTGAGCGCCACGTACCCGAACAGTGCGGGTTCTGAGCCCATGGGCAGCAGTGTGGCGGACAGAAACGACACCAGAAAAATGGCTGGCAATCCGATGCCGGGCAGTGCCAGCGCGCCCAGCAGCCAGGTGATGAACGACTCCATGCAACTCCGGAGAAAATCAAGATTGAACGAAAGCGGGGGGCGACTCCCGCGAACCATGACCGACCGGACGGTCGGCACATCCGTGAAGTGCGCAAGCGCGCGTTGTTTGGCAGAAACAAAAAGTCTGGCGCATAATGCCAGACCATGACCCGACCTTCGACGCCGCCCGTGGCCATTCTACTGGCAGGCGGACTCGGTACCCGCTTCGATGCGGCTGGGCGCCGGAACAAGCTGCTCGCGCCGCTGCCCGACGATCCCCTGAACCGACCCGTTGCCCTTGCCAGCGCCCATGCGCTGCTGGCGGTATTGCCGCGCGTCATCGCGGTAGTGCGACCGGATTCGGCCGAGTTGGAGAATGTGCTGTTGCAGGCGGGTTGTGAAGTTGTGATGAGTCACGCGACCAAGCGGGGCATGGGTGCGACGCTTGCTGCCGGCATCCAGTCCGGCGTCAGCGAAGACCCGCCCCCGGGGCTTGAGCATCTTGACGGCTGGCTCGTAGCGCTGGCCGACATGCCTTACCTCCACCCGAATACCCTACGCGCGATCACGAACGCGCTGACGTCGCCCGAGGCCATCGTCGCGCCGAGCTATCAGGGACAACGCGGCCATCCGGTCGCTTTCGGTTCTGCCTTTACTTCGCGTCTGGCCGCCCTCGATGGCGACATTGGCGCGCGCGACCTGTTGATTAGCGAGCACATTACGATCGTCGATGTCGACGACGCCGGAATCGTGCGCGACATCGACACCCCAGACGACCTTCGCTAGGGCGCGCACTCCCCTTTCCCGTTTTCTCCCGAAAGACAAGCGCGACCGCCCTGGCGGACGTGCTGGTCTATCATTGTCCTTTTGTTCCTTGATGTGCCTAACCTGAAGAAGCCTTAAATCATGTCCGACGCAGCTCCCGATTATCTGAAGAAGATCCTGACCGCAAAAGTCTACGATGTCGCCAAAGAAAGCGAACTCGAATTGGCCCGCACGCTTTCCATGCGGCTGCACAATCGAATTTATCTGAAGCGCGAAGACAACCAGACGGTGTTCTCCTTCAAGATTCGGGGCGCGTACAACAAGATGGCCAACCTCAGCGAAGCCGAGCGCGAGCGCGGTGTGCTGACCGCATCGGCCGGCAACCACGCACAGGGCGTGGCGTACTCGGCGGCACGTCTGGGTTGCAAAGCCGTCATCGTCATGCCGATCACTACCCCGCAGGTGAAAATCGACGCCGTGAAGACCCACGGCGGCCGCGCTGTGGAAGTCGTGCTCGCAGGGGACTCGTATAGCGACGCCTACGCACATGCCATGACACTGCAAGAAGCACGCGGCCTCACCTTCGTGCCGCCGTTCGACGATCCCGACGTCATCGCCGGTCAGGGCACCATTGCCATGGAAGTGCTGCGTCAGCATCAGGGACCGTTGCATGCCATCTTCGTGCCCATCGGCGGCGGCGGTCTGGCGGCCGGTGTCGCCGCTTACGTCAAAGCGGTGCGCCCCGAGATCAAAGTGATCGGCGTGCAATCGGTCGACTCCGATGCCATGGCGCAATCCATCCACGCAGGCGAGCGCGTGCTGCTCAATGACGTGGGGCTCTTCGCCGACGGCACAGCCGTGAAATACGTCGGAGCAGAAACGTTCCGCCTGTGCGAAGCCTACCTCGACGAAGTCGTGCGCGTGGATACCGATCAACTCTGCGCCGCGATCAAAGACGTCTTCCAGGACACCCGCAGCGTGCTTGAACCGTCGGGCGCGTTGTCCGTGGCCGGGGCCAAGCTGTACAGCGAGCGCGAGAAACTCAAGGGCGAAACACTCGTGGCGATCACCTCCGGCGCGAACATGAACTTCGACCGTCTGCGCTTCGTGGCCGAGCGCGCCGAAGTCGGTGAAGCGCGTGAAGCCGTGTTCGCCGTCACCATTCCCGAGGCGCGCGGCAGCTTCAAGCGCTTTACCGAAGTGGTGGGCAGCCGCAATGTGACCGAGTTCAACTACCGAATCAGCGAAGCGTCGAGCGCCCACATCTTCGTGGGTATCCAGATGCATAACCGCGACGAAGGCGAACGCATCAAAGCGGGCTTCGAGCGTCATGGCTTCCCCACGCTCGATCTGTCCAACGACGAACTGTCCAAACAGCACATCCGCTACATGGTCGGCGGGCGCTCGGCGCTCGCCAGCCACGAAGTGCTGTACCGCTTCGAGTTCCCCGAACGCCCGGGCGCGCTGATGAAATTCCTCTCCGCCATGAGTCCAAACTGGAACATCAGCCTGTTCCATTACCGGAATCAGGGCGCCGACTACAGCAATATCCTCGTGGGCATTCAGGTGCCGGACAACGAGAAGGCCGCGTTCCGCGACTTCCTCGCCACGCTCGGCTATCCTTACTGGGACGAAAGCGAGAACCCCGTCTACAAGCTGTTCCTCGCGTAAGCCGGAACTGCGTAGATACGCCCTCCAACCCATCACGACAGGACCACGCTGCCACCATGCCGATCTCGCTCGAGAACAAACTCGTTGTCGCGATATCTTCGCGCGCGCTGTTCGACTTCGAAGAGGAGAACCGCGTGTACGAGACCGGTGTGGCGCATGGCGACGATCAGTCCTACATGCGCTATCAGCTCGAGCGCCTCGACGTGCCCGCGCGCGTCGGCGTGGCCTTCCCGCTCGTGAAGAAGCTGCTGGCGTTCAACGAGGGCAACGAGATCGACAAGCATCGCGTCGAAGTCGTCGTGCTCTCGCGCAACGATCCCGTGAGCGGCATGCGTGTGTTTCGCTCGGCGCGCCAGGTCGACCTCAAGATCGAGCGTGGCGTGTTCACGCGCGGGCGCGATCCGTTCGGTTACCTCAACGCACTGGGCGCGCACCTGTTCCTGTCAGCCAACGAGCGCGACGTCCGTGGTGCGCTGGCGGCGGGCTTTCCGGCAGCGCGCGTGTATCCCGACTCGGCCAAGAAAGCGGAGCTTCATCCCGACGAAATCCGCATCGCCTTCGACGGCGACGCGGTGCTCTTCTCCGATGAGGCCGAACGGATCTTCCAGCGCAACGGGCTCGACGCGTTCCAGCAACACGAAATCGAACGCGCCGCTACGCCGCTGCCACCGGGTCCGTTCAAACCGCTGTTGCTGGCACTTCACCGCCTGCAGACGCTCGCGGGTCACGAAGTGCCGGTCAAAATCCGAACAGCACTTGTGACGGCCCGCTCTGCCCCGGCGCACGAGCGTGCCATTCGCACGTTGATGGACTGGAAAATCGACATCGACGAGGCGATGTTTCTGGGCGGGCTGGACAAAGGCACATTCCTGCGCGAGTTCGAGCCCGATTTCTTCTTCGACGATCAGACACGCCACTGCGAGTCCGCCGCGCGAGTCGGCCCGACCGGACACGTCATCAGTGGCATTGCAAATCATGACAACGCCTGACCAATCTCCGCTCGGCAAGGAAGTTGCCTACACCGAGCAATACGCCCCGTCCCTGCTCTTCCCGATCGCACGTGCACCGGCGCGCGCAGCCATCGGCGTGCCCGATGTCCTGCCGTTCTTCGGCGCAGACATCTGGAACGGCTACGAACTCTCGTGGCTCAACGAAAAGGGCAAGCCGCAAATCGCGCTGCTTACCGCCATCGTGCCGGCCGACTCGCCGAACATCATCGAGTCGAAGTCGTTCAAGCTGTACCTCGGCTCGTTCGCACAGACCAAGCTGGCGAACATCGACGCCGCGCGCGCGCTGATTCAGCAAGACCTGTCGGAAGCGGCGGGCGCAGCGGTGCAAGTGCGCCTCGTCGAACCGGCCGCCTTCGGCAAGCTCGAACTCGATGAACTCGATGGCCTGCTCGTCGACCGCCTCGACATTGAAACGGATGTCTACGCGCCTGACGCCACCCTGCTCAAGGCCGCCGAAGGTGAGCCGCATGTGGACGAGACGCTCGTGTCGAACCTGCTCAAGTCCAACTGCCCCGTGACGGGACAACCCGACTGGGGCAGCCTGCAGATTCGCTACGTCGGGCCGCCGATCGATCAGGAAGGCCTGCTCAAGTACGTGATTTCGTACCGGCGTCATACCGGCTTTCACGAGCAGTGCGTGGAAGGTATCTTCATGGACATCCTGCGCCAGTGCAAACCGAGCCAGTTGGCTGTCTACGCCCGTTACACGCGACGCGGCGGACTGGACATCAACCCGTTTCGCACCAACTTCACGATGCCGATGCCGGACAACGCACGCACGGCGCGTCAGTAACGCAAGCGGAACGCGCCCCAAAAAAATGGCGACGGGTGGATGAGTCCCGTCGCCATTTTCATCTCAGGAGTGCGTACTACCGGTCAGCTCAGATAGCTGACCCTGGCCATCATTCTGCGTGCCGCGTTTCCGACATTCGCATACTTCGGCTGACCGGCGCATCGATGCAGTGTTTCCTTCATGGCGCGGTACGCCGCTTCGAAGTGCTGTAACTCGATCAGACACTCACCGACGCGATACATCGGACCGGGCGCCGCCTCGTCCATCAACGCTGCTGCCATAAACAGCGGCAGCGCCGCCTTGGGCTCGCCGTGTCGTTGCACCGAGAGCGCCAGGGCCACCGCGTAGTCGGCTTCGAGCGGACACGCCGACAGCAGCGGCGCGAAACACTCGATGGCCTGCGCATAGTCGCCGCGCTCGAACGCGCCGAAGCCGCAGCGATAGGCGGCATCGCACTGCATCGCGTCCCACTCGCCGGGGCACGGCATGCCCATCGCCTCACGCTGTTTGTCGGCGTCGCGAACCGCAGCCAGCGCCACGTCGATCTCATTGGCGATGTGCTGCGAGGACGGCATTTTGCCTTGGGGGATGTCAAACGCGCTCACGCCGGAAGTCCTCCGTAGACGCAGTCCCGAATCGCGCACGCACGTTCAGCGTACCCATTTCCTGCGCTGCCTCGCGACGCTTTCGCAAGGACAGCCCCACCTGGCTGAGACCGAACGTCACCGCGACCGACGACACGAAGCCCAAGCCTGCGCCGAAGCCGTACCCCAGCCACCGGCGGTCGTGCCCGGCGATCGAGGTCTCGGCCTGCTCGTCGGCTTCGAGACACACGTACGCCGCACCCGCGAGTCCCGCCAGCCCCAGAACCGTGACCGTCAGCCCTAACAGCCCCGACGCGCAACCCGCGCTGGCCAGACGATTCACGGTCCGGGATCGCAAACGTACATCATCAGGCGTCAACGGAAAATCGATGTTGACCTGCATATCCTCGGCAGACTCGACTGCCGCGCGATGCGGCGGCATTTGCACCCCCGCCCCCGAAATTGACTCTTGTCTCACAGTCCGTCTCCTTTCTGATTGGGAGATTGAAGACTGCGCGCACACCATGCCGCCGGCCATCGAAGGCAAACCGCAGACTTTGCGAAACGGGTACTAAAGTGTCAGCCGGTATAGAAAAATCTCACGCAGCGGGCTTCTTGTACGCTACGCAGTCCACTTCCACCTTGCAGTCGATCACCATGCTCGACACCACGCACGCGCGGGCAGGCGGGTGTTCGCCGAAGTATTCCTTGAATACCTTGTTGAACGACGCGAAGTCGCGCGGATCGTCGAGCCACACACCACAGCGCATCACGTGCTCGGTGCCGTAACCGGCTTCCGCGAGAATCGCCAGCAGGTTCTGAATGGCCTGGTGCGTCTGGGCGACGATGCCCCCATCGATCACTTCGCCGTCTTTCATCGGGGTCTGCCCCGAAACAAACAGGAAGCCATCGGCTTCGGTGGCGCGTGCAAAGGGCATGCGCTGGCCGCCGGTGCCCTGCCCGCCTTCCACGCCATATCGTTTGATGCTCATCATCTCTCCTTTCGACAAAACGGCTTCAACAACTCATATTCAAAGTGCCGGCTGCGGTGTACCGCGACGCACGAAACGCCCCGCACGCGCATTCTGCGTAGGTGCACGGTCCTGCCACGACAACACGCCGTTGACCCATACGGCGGCAATGCCATAGGCCGGCTGCATCGGATCGGTGAAGGTGGCGGCATCGGCCACGGTCGCCGGATCGAACAACACCAGATCGGCCCAGTAGCCTTCGCGTACGAGGCCGCGCTCGGTCAAACCGAAACGCTCTGCCGAGAGGCCCGTCATCTTGTGGACGGCCTCGGCCAGCGAGAACAATTGCTGCTCGCGGCTGTAGCGGCCGAGCACACGCGGAAACGCGCCCCACAAACGCGGATGCGGCAACGGATCGTTCGGCAGCCCGTCCGACCCGACGACAGTTGCCGGATGGCGCAAGATGCGTCGCACGTCGTCCTCTTCCATGCAGTGATACACCGCCCCCGCCGGTTGCAGACGCTTCGCCGCTTCCATCAGATCGACACCCCACTCGCCGGCAATCGTCGCGAGCAGCTTGCCGCCTTGCTCAGGGTGCGATTGCGACCATGTCACGAGAATGTCGAAGTCGTCGGTCACCTGTTTGAGATCGAGCGTCGACGAACTCGCCGTGTACGGATAGCAGTCGCAGCCGACCGGCTGGAAGCGCCGCGCCTTGTCGAGGGCTTCGAGAATCTCTGTACTGCGTCCCCAGTTATCGACGCCCGCACACTTCAGATGCGAGACGACCACGGGCACGCGGGCATGGCGCCCAATGCGGAAGGCTTCGTCGAGCGCCTCGAGAATTTCGGCGAATTCGGTACGCAAATGCGTTGCATAGAGGCCACCGGCCTCGGCGAGCGGCTCGGCCAGTGCGAGCACTTCTTCGGTCGGTGCGGCGTTCGCGTTCGCATAGGCGAGGCCGGTCGACAATCCCAGCGCACCGTGTTCGAGCGCTTCGCGCAATTGCGCGCGCATGCCCTCGATTTCCGTTTCGGTCGCAGGCCGGTCGAGCCGGTCCATGTGGTTGTTGCGTAACGCGGTATGACCAATCAGCGCAGCCACGTTGATCGCCGGCTGCGCTTTCTCGAGCGCTTCGACATAGGCGGCGAAGGTCGGATACCGGAACGCGTCGGCATCTCCCAGCAGGTTCATCGGGTCGGGCGGGGCGCCCTTGAGAACCACCGGTGAGGCGCTGATGCCGCAGTTGCCGACGACGACCGTCGTCACGCCCTGCGAGAGTTTCGGCGTCATTTCCGGCGCGCGTACGACGTTCGTGTCGTCGTGGGTATGCACGTCGATGAACCCGGGACTCAGCACGTAGCCATCGCCGTGAACCTGTTGCGCGGCTTGCCAGCCGGACAGGGCACCGGCTTGCGCAATCGTGTGGATGCGACCGTCGCGCAAGGCGACGTCGAAACCTTCGTCCGTCATCGGCGCGCCGGAGCCGTCCGCCAGACGAACGTTCGTGATGAGGGTGTCGACCGTCCGGTTCGCGAGGCAGTCAGCCATGTCAGTCTCCCAGGGGCTGGCGATCGCCGCCGCCCCGATGCGTGTCGAGCACATACTTGATTCGCCGCAACAGCGCCTGGCTCTGCGGCTTGGCGAGCAACGCCAGTTCCGTGGCCAGCACGTCCATCGCCAGCAGCATCGCGTAACGCGACGACGACGGTTTGAAAATAAAGTCCGTTTCCAGCGCGCGGATCGGCAACACCTCGTCGGCCAATGCCGCGAGCGGCGAGCCCGTCGCCGTGATCGCCACCACCTGTGCGCCATACTCTCGCGCGATCTCGCACGCGGAGACCAGCTCGGGCGTGTGGCCGCTCACCGAAAAGGCAAGCACGACGTCGTCGCGCCCAAGCGTGGCGGCGACCATGCGGGCCATCACGGCGTCCTGATAGCTCGCCACCGGCCGTCCCAGACGTACGAGCCGGTAGCGCGCCTCGTCAGCCATCAGCGACGAGCCGCCGCCCATACCGAAGGCGTACACCATGCGGGCCGACAACAGCCGCCCCGCCGCACGCCGCACGCCTTCCGGCTTGATGAGCCCGCGATGCACCTGCAACGTTGTCTGAATATCGTCGGCGATCCGGTCGATCGTGTCCCCCGAACCGTCCTGCCCGTTGGCCGCATTCGCGCCGAAAAAACGCTGACCGACCACCGCGGCTTGCGCCAGACGCAACTTGAGATCGCGCACGTCGCGGCAGCCCATCGCCTTGGCGAAACGCGTCACACTCGCCTCGCTCACGCCGGCGCGCTCGGCTAGCACGTTGATCGATGCCGCCGCCGCGCCCGCCACGTCTTCCAGCACCACCTGCGCAACTTTGCGCTCCGCCTGACTAAGGGCGTCGCTGCGCTCGGCAACTCGCGTCACGATGTCGAAGGTTTCCGCCATATCTCGGGTCTGTGCAGCGCCAGCGATGGTCTGCCGGGATGCTTTTTTGAAAGGTTTGCGAATTTTTGTTACTTTATAACAAAACTGTCAAACCCGGGTAATTCAAAGCTATTATAGGAGCCATCCGGCGATTCCCGGCACGTCGTCACGTGGAGGATTCTCAATGAGTGATACAAACTATCAACACGGCATGATCGATACTCTCAACAAGGGTTTGGGTGCGTTGAATGCCCCGCTTGCGCCGTCCGAAACGGCGGGATTGGGCTGGAATTTGCTCAACGAAGACCTGAGTCTGCCGACGGCCGTGCTTTACGAAGACAAGATTCGTCACAACCTCGCCTGGATGCAGCGTTTCGTCCATGAGTACGGCGTGAAGCTCGCTCCGCATGGCAAGACGACGATGGCGCCGAAGCTGTTCCGCCGTCAGCTCGAAGGGGGGGCATGGGGCATCACCCTTGCCACGGCGCAGCAGACCAACGCGGCGTATCACCATGGCGTGCGGCGCATCCTCATGGCGAACCAGCTCGTCGGCAAGCGCAACATGGCGCTGATCGCCGATCTGCTGAAAGATCCGGATTTCGAGTTTTTTTGTCTGGTGGACTCTGCCGCTGCGGTAACGCATCTGGGCGAGTTCTTCCGCGCGCGGGGTCAGTCGATTCAGGTACTGATAGAACTGGGCGTGACGGGCGGACGGACCGGCGTGCGCGACGCTTCGCAGCAACAAGCCGTACTCGACGCCATTGCCCGCTACCATGACGCGGTCAAGCTGGCGGGCGTGGAAGTCTATGAGGGCGTGCTCAGTACCGAGGCGGACATTCGTGCGTTCCTGCAACGTGCGGTCAGCATCACGCGGGAGCTGGTGGCGGCGGGTCGCATCGAGCGCAGCCCGGCCGTGCTCTCGGGGGCGGGTTCGGCGTGGTACGACGTGGTCGCGGATGAGTTTGCGCATCAAGATGTGGGCACCGCGCTCGATGTCGTCTTGCGCCCCGGCTGCTACCTCACGCACGACGTCGGCATCTACAAGGCAGCGCAGGCGCAGATTGCCACGCGTAACCCGATCGCGAAGCAAATGCGTTCGCAGTTGCAACCGGCGCTGCAACTCTGGGCGTACGTGCAGTCGATTCCCGAGCCGGAGCGCGCCATCGTCGCGCTCGGCAAGCGCGATGCGGCGTTCGATGCCGGCATGCCGGAACCGGCGCAGCAGTTCCGTCCGGGCGAGAGCCACGTACCGAAGGCGACGCCGGCGCACTGGGAGATCACCGGCATGATGGATCAGCACGCCTACCTGCGCATTGCGCCGGGCGACGATGTCCGCGTGGGCGACATGATCGCCTTCGACATCTCGCATCCGTGCCTGACGTTCGACAAATGGCGTCATCTGCCGGTCGTCGACGCTGACTACAACGTCGTCGAGATTGTGCAGACGTTCTTCTGATCGCAGACTCGTCGGACACGCGACACGCGCCGACGCAGCCGCAATGAAAAGGCCGCCCGATGGGCGGCCTTTTTTCCTCTTCAGTTCGCGCAAACCGCCGCATGCGGAGGCTTACGTCTGGCGTCGCGATACGCGTTTTCGGGCTGAGGCGGGCGGCTTGGCCGACGCCTGCTCCGCGGCATCGGCAGTCGTGCGTCGCTTCGTTTCCCCGCTCGCCTTCGCGGCGGGATCTGACGCTTTCGCTCGCGTCGCCACCGACTTGAACTGCGCCTCGAGATGACCGAGTGCGCTTTCCAGCGTTGCAATTTCGGCGGGCGTCATGCCTTCGAGGGCATCGTCGAAGAAGGCTTGGCGGCGCGGCGTCGCTTCGTCGTATACGGTCATGCCTGCGCTCGTGAGCGTGACATTCGTGAGGCGGTTATCGTCCGGATCGGTCGCCCGCGAGAGCCAGCCGAGCGCTTCCATCGACTGCAACTGACGCGTGAGCGACGCCGGATCGAGCCGGCAGTGTTCTGCAAGAGATTTCTGCGAACAGGTGCCGCGTTCGGCCAACGCGAGAATGATTCGCCAGCGTGGCAGCGGGTGTCCGACTTGCGCATCGAACGCGAGCATCATCGCTCGATACGTCAGACTGAGTTGCTGGATGACGTTCCGTTTTAGTGGCGTGGGCATCGCGTCACTCCCCGGCTGGCGCCTGCGGCTTCGCGCCGCGCGACAGACGAATCAGCGGCACGCGCCGAACGAACCACAGACCGGCGAGCGCTGCGGCCAGCGACACCATCTGTCCGTTGTGAATGGCGGCCACGAGCGACGTGCGTGCCGACTCGATGAACAGCGCGCCGTTCTGGCCCATATGCGCGAGCGTGGTGAGGAAGTCGCTTTGCGCTTGCGCGTTGACGAGAATCTGCGGATCGGAGAGTTGCGCGGTCCATTGGGTGCCGTCGCTGGCGGCAAGGGCATCTTTCACGCGAGCGTTGTAGCTGTGATTGACGAGCGTACCGACGATGGCCGTGCCGAGCATCCCGCCGATCATTCGCAGCGACTGCATCAGGGCGGTCGCAATCCCGAGATGCGCACGCCCGGCGACTTCCTGGGCGAAGACAGTGAGGTTCGGCATCACGAAGCCAAGGCCGACACCGGCGAGCAGCATGTAGGTGGCGATCAGCCCGTGAGGGGTGCCGCGATGCGTGGTGATGATGCCTGCGCAAGCGAGCGCGAGTAAGAAGAAGCCCCCGTAGAGCATCACGTTCGGGTTGGGCAGACGCGTGATGAGCCGGCCGTTCACGATGCTGCCCACGGTGATACACAGCACCATCGGGGTAATGAGCAGACCGGTTTCACGCGGCGAAAGTCCGAAGCCGCCCTGAAGCATCAGCGGCGCGTAGAACAGCATGCCGAACATCGTAAAGCCCGCGAACACCGACAGTACGAACAGCGGCGCCAGACTTTTGTCGCGGAACATCTCGAAGGGCAGGATCGGATGCGACGTGCGCTTCTCCCACCAGTAGAGTGCATACGAGGAGGCGGCCAGCACCACGAGCAGCGCCATCACGCCGCGCGAGAGGCCGTCGGCGGGCAACCATTCGACAAGCATCTGCAGGCTGCCCAGTGCGGCAGTGATGAGGAGAGCACCGAGCCAGTCGAGACTCGCCTTGCCATGACCTTCGGCGCGCATATGCGGCAGGTGACGGCCGACGAACCAGAGACCGAGCAGGCCCACCGGCAGGTTGACGTAGAAGACTGAACGCCAGCCATAACCTTCAGTGAGAAAGCCGCCGAGCGAGGGGCCGATGGCGTTGGCGATGCCAAACGCGGAACTGAGCATGACCTGCCAACGCAGGCGCACGTGCGGATCGGGAAACAGTTCCGGGATACAAGCGAACGCGGTACCGACAAGCATGCCGCCGCCAATGCCTTGCAAGGCGCGCGCGATGACGAGGAACAGCATGCTGTTGGCGGCGCCACACAGCACGGAGGCCGCGGTGAAAATGACGATGGCGGCGACGACGAACGGCTTGCGTCCGTAGAAGTCGCCGAGCCGGCCGAAGATTGGCACGGTGATGACGGAGGTCAGGAGATACGAGGTTGCAACCCAGGCGTAATACTCGAAGCCCTTGAGTTCCGAGACGATCGTTGGCAATGCGGTGCCGACGACGGTCTGATCGAGCGCCACCAGCATGGTGCAGAAACAAAGGCCGAGCATCGCCACGAGCGATTGCCGGAAGGGCAATACCTGCCCCGCTGAATGCGGGGTACTAGGACTGGGAGCCATTTTTTGGACGGATCAATGTTTGATCAGTCAAGGATTTTAGCACGTTGGGTGCCGGGAGAGGCGTGAGCGGCTGTTAATAGGAATAGAAGCGGTTACTGTGCCAGGGAGGTCAACGGTAATGTGGTCGGGCAACGAGATCCTTTAGCACGACGATCTGAAATACATCGACACGCTGAAAACCGGATTACGCGCGCCGGCAAACGAAAAGCAGCGACACGAACCACTGGACAACATTTCTGCCGTCCGCTTCGAGTCGGAAACATGCGGCGGCTTGAGAACCGTTATCGGCCAGTTCCAGCCGTTCGACACGGCGTTCAACGTTGCTAACAATACAGTCAGACTTAACCCCTTCTCGTCACTCACCCTGACGGGTGTCCTTGCGATAGTCAGAAGGACTACTACCTGTCCAGTGCTTGAAGGCGCGGCAAAAACCGGTGGCATCGGAAAAGCCAAGATCAAACGCCAGTGCTGCCACACTCGTGTTCGAGTTCGTCAGCCGATCGACCGCGATATCCCGTCGCAGCCCGTCTTTCACCTGCTGGAAATGTGTTCCTTCTTCCGCAAATCGGCGATTGAGTGTGCGAACGGAAGTATGCAGAGCCTGCGCAATGCCCTGAATCGTCAGCGGCTGCGCTATGTTCCGCTCAAGATACTCGCGCGTTTTGGCCACAATGGAGCCATGATGAAATGCGCTGAATGTCCAGTCCCCCGGCGCGCCTTTCAGGAACGCCCATAGCTCGTGTTTCTCGCGTTTGAACAGCTCGGCACAATCCTGGTACGCGAAATAAATGCTCGTCATCCCGGCATCAAAGTGCACCGCTCCAGGGAACAGGAATGCATAGTCTTCGACGTGCCTCGGCCTGGCGAAACTGAACTCGGCCCGGTGCAGGATGATCTCCCTGCCCAGCAGCCATGATGCGATGCCGTGCGCCAGCTTCATCATCAACTCGTGCCCAAGCGGAGTGACCTGCGTATCAGGCGTCCTTTCCACCAGAGCGAGTCGCACCAGATCGTTCTTGGTCGAAATCTGCAGCCGGTAGTCATCCAGCAGCAAATTCCAGAAACGAACAAACCGATTGAACGCGACCAGCACGGTAGGCGCATCCAGCAGGCTGAGCATCAGATACTTCAACGTGCCGCCCCGGATCGGCCTGGACCAGAGTCCCAGCATCTCGTCGTCGAGCGTCGCCGCGACCGTCCTGTACAGCACGACGTATTGGTGGCGTGTGATTCGCGCATCCGGCTGATTCAGAAGCGACTGCGGAATAGCGGCGCCTGCGAGAAGCTGCGCAGCCACGTCTTCTCCGTGACGGGTGCGAACGGTACGCAGCATCCCGTGCAGGAAGTGAGCCGAAACGGTGAGAGAACTTTGGCGGGACAGGTTCATGATTCGCCGATTATGGCGCATTCTGCATATCGATTGGCACGATGCGCCAGTTCTTCACCCGCCCCATGCCTATACTGGCAAGCAATTTCCGCGATTCTTGAAATTTTCGAGTATTGCCAGATGGCGCATTGCGCCAATCGCTGGCGGCATTTCTTCGTCAGTCAAAGGGGGAGCATCGCTTGAATACGAGACGTATTGTCGTGACTGGGATGGGTATCGTTTCGCCGTTGGGATGCGGCGTTGAATCGGTATGGAACCGTCTCCTGAAGGGGCATTCAGGTCTGGCCGGTTTGCCCGGCGACGTCACGGAAGGGATTGCATCGAAGGTCGGCGGCGTGGTGCCCATGTTGACGTCAGACTGTCCATGGGGATTCGATCCGGACCTCGCGGTAGCGCCCAAGGACCAGAAGAAGATGGACCGGTTCAGCCTGTTTGCGCTCGCCGCGGCGCAAGAGGCGCTGACTCAAGCCGGATGGCAACCTGAATCCGAAAAAGCCTGCGAGAGGACGGCAACCATCGTGGCGTCTGGCGTGGGTGGGTTCGGCGCGATCGTGGACGCCGTCAGAATCACGGATAACCGCGGACCGAGGCGGCTTTCTCCTTTTACCGTTCCCAGTTTCCTTGCCAATATGGCGGCGGGCCATATCTCCATCCGTCACGGCTTTCGTGGCCCCCTGGGCGCACCGGTGACTGCCTGCGCTGCCAGCGCACAGGCCATCGGCGACGCAGCGCGCCTGATTCGGGCCGGCGAAGCCGATATTGCCGTGTGCGGTGGGGCCGAGGCCTGCATCGATCGAGTCAGTCTGGGGTCGTTCGCCGCGGCAAGAACCATGTCCACCGGCTTCAATGATCATCCCGCGCAGGCATCGCGCCCGTTCGATACCGGACGAGACGGTTTTGTCATGGGAGAAGGCGCCGGCATGCTCGTCATCGAAGACCTGGAGCACGCATTGCAGCGAGGCGCCACGCCGATCGCGGAAGTACTCGGTTATGGCACGAGCGCCGACGCACACCACATGACGTCTCCGCCCAACGACGGCGCCGGCAGGCGACGCGCGATGGAGCTCGCAATCCGGCAAGCGAATCTTGAACCCGGGATGATCGGGCACTTGAACGCACACGCGACGTCCACGCCCGTAGGCGACATCAGCGAGCTCGCGGCCATCAAGGCGATATTCGGAACAGGTCGAGGCCCCGCCGTATCAGCCACCAAGTCGTCGACAGGACATTTGCTTGGGGCAGCCGGCGGCGTGGAAGCCATTTTCACCGTGCTCGCACTGCGCGATCAGCTCGCGCCGCCTACGCTCAATTTGACGGCGCCGGATTCGGCGGCGGAAGGCATCGACATCGTCGGCGGATCGCCCCGCAAGATATCGACGGAATATGCAATCTCCAATGGCTTTGGTTTTGGGGGTGTCAATGCCAGCCTGGTGTTCCGTGGACTCTGATTCTGGATTTGAGCCGAACGAAGATCCCGACCACAGGCCCTGGCATCGCCGAAAATCACAGGGCCGCGCCTGAGGGAACAGAACATATGTCAAATGATGACCGGACCAAGATAATTCCGAGAAGGACGCCGGAGTCAGCTGCCATGACAGCAAACGTCAGACGAGCGATGGCGATCACTGCGACACTAAATCGGTTGACATTCGACGATGCGGCCGAAGTCCGGGCGGTGTTCAGCGATCTCATCGGTAAGAAGGTGGACGACAGCTTTATGTTGATCCCGCCGTTCTACACAACCGGCGGCGTCGATATCAGTGTCGGTCGCAATGTCTTCATCAATCAGAATTGCACCTTCTATGATCTCGGCGGACTCGACATCGCTGACGATGTGATGATTGGGCCAAACGTGAGCATCATTACGACCAGCCATCCCATTGAACCTTCCCAGCGGCGCAACGGCGTCATCGCGAAGCCCATCGTGATTGAGAGAAACGTCTGGATCGCAGCCGGTGTGACGATTATCGGTGGCGTTACCGTTGGCGAGAACGCCGTTGTCGCGGCGGGATCGGTCGTCACCAAGGACGTTCCTCCGAACACCCTTGTTGGTGGGAATCCGGCTAGGGTTATTCGGTCGATTGCTGACTAACGGGCTCCGGTCTACTGAGCGAGCGTTCGATGACCCAAAGAACAGCCTGCAAGACTTGCGGGGCATCCATACTTCTCGATACCGCCGCCAAAAACGACGGGCTTTGCATGCCTTGCATGGGTGGTGACAGGACGCAGATTGAAGACGGGAGGAGGCACCGAGAGCGCGCGCGTTTGCACGAACAAAGTCCAGAAAGAAAATACTGGGTGTCCTTGGTGGGGCGAGTTCACCACGGCCCCGGCTTTGACGCCCTCAGCACACCCGAGAAGACCTATTTCGCCGTATCGTGTCTGATCGGCGAGGTCTACAACGGCGGCTTCTACCAATTCTTTTCCAGTCACTCGGGGCAGTTCTACAGCTATGCGATAGACGGCCTTGCTGAATTCGGGGCGACGCAATCAGTTGAATTGACAATTCGTGCGAAAGCGTTGCTGTTCGGCAGCAAGTCGGTTCCTGCCGATTGGCGAAGTCGAAACGACTTGTTGCCAAGTCTTGAAGCACTCGATGTCGAACTTGACAGGATCGACGGGGCGTTTTGGCAGGATCCGGACGAGCTTCACGAGCGTGGTTCGCGGTTTGCGCGAGCGCATGGACTGTACTGACAGCGCGTCATGATTTCGTCTGGAAACGCGCCAATCTTGAGAAAAAACGGTGAAACCGTCGAGCTGACATTCAGCGAGACCAGCCCAGATTTCGCCGCTAATCGATGTTCAGTCAAACGGGACTAGGCCTTCATCTGCCAAATGAATCGAAGCCTGTCACTTTGGCCTGACACGAGCGCTCATCGAATCAAGTGCCGTCAACCGTAATTGACTCATGCGCGCTATTCATAACACCCCGAGGCAGGAGGACTACCCGTCGCGCCACGGCAAATCTTCCGGGTGAGCACCGGAAGTTCACTAATTGCATCGCAACCGCGCCAAGCCGTTGCGATGTGACAATAGCGCACGGCACACGATGGCAGATCAGCTTATGCTTGCAACTTAAATTTTGAGAAGGAGACAGCAGCATGAAAATGGAGGCATTTGCTTTTGGTACGACCAACTGGGCCGACGTTGAGACGACGGAGCACAGAGGCGAGACCGGCGTAGCTTATTGGCGCACCCGTTTTTTTGGTGAACAACCGAATCAAATCCGAGTGCGGATGGTGGAGTACACCGCCGGCTATCTAGCGGACCATTGGTGCCAAAAAGGGCACGTCCTCTTTTGCCTCGAAGGCGAGTTGGAAACAACCCTTGAGGACGGGCGAAAATTCGTTTTGACACCCGGCATGAGCTATCAGGTTGGAGACAACGCCGAGCCACATCAGTCCTATACGAGGACGGGGGCCAAGCTCTTCATCGTTGACTGAGTCGTCGCGATTATGGTCCAAAGGACTGCTTGATTATCGGAAGGTCCATAGTGGGTCGAAAACCGTCGTCCGCATATGGCAAGAATCGGTTGTGGATTCAACCGGTGGATGCAACACATATTGAGACAAGCATTGCAGGGGCAAATGAATGGCGATAGCCACGTTGGAAGACTGCTGGTTTCGAGGGTGGAGATGATCGCCACCTCGCACACGGTGTGCTGGCCCGCCCTTGACATGGCTCGGTCAAATCTCGCCACGTCGCGGATTGACGGGCAGGTTGACTCGGACACATAGAAGCGCGATAGGCAGGGGTTGCGCGTAGCGTGAAGCCGCTGAACGATGATCCGGGTCTTTTCTCTGCGTTCCTTTGGCTAGCCACGAATAGTTATGGGGCGCCATCGCACCAAGCCACGCCGCAGCCGGCTCCAGGTATGTCCAGCACTCACTCCCTCGTAACCAGCACATCTCGCCGTCGCTCAGGCAGATGTCGGGTAATCCCGAGAAGCGACAATTCCTCGCATGGCACCCCATATGTCTCATGTGCTACGCTCGATCACAGCGAATCCCGTACAAGAATACGCAACGATCACGCGTGCATAGCGGGCACCAATACCAGTGGAGAAGACGCCGAATGGAACCGATGTACGACACAGGCCTTGCGCGCCGAGAAGCAAACTACGTCCCCCTGACGCCTATCGATTTCATCGCCAGAGCCGCTGACGTGTACGGTGACAGGCTCGCCGTGGTGTATGGCGACACTCGTCGCACGTGGGCCGAAACGTATGCGCGGACCCGACGCCTCGCCAGCGCGCTGCAGCGCGCCGGGATCGGAACTGGCGATACCGTGGCGGTTCTCCTTCCCAATATTCCCGAGATGGTCGAGGCTCATTTCGGCGTACCGATGGCAGGAGCGGTGCTCAATACGTTGAACACCCGGCTGGATGTGCAAACCATCCTGTTCATGTTGCGGCACGGCGAGGCGAAGGTTCTGATCATCGACACCGAATACTCGCAAGTCGCACGGGCCGCCGCAGCAGAATTTCCGGCGCTGCGCATCGTCAGTGTTGCGGATGCCATGCCGGCAGATCCCTCGGCGTTCGCATCTGCCGTCGACTACCCGACGTTCCTGGACGGGGGCGACCCGGAGTTTGCCTGGTCACCGCCTGCGGACGAGTGGGACGCGATTGCGCTCAACTACACGTCTGGAACCACCGGCGATCCAAAGGGCGTCGTGTACCACCATCGCGGCGCCTATCTGAATGCCGTTTCGAACATCCTTGAGTGGGATCTTCCGAAGCACGCCGTCTATTTGTGGACGCTGCCGATGTTCCACTGCAACGGCTGGTGCTTTCCCTGGACCATCGCTGCACGTGCAGGTGTCAACGTTTGCTTGAGAAGGTTTGATGTGAATCAGGTTTTCGAGTTGATACGCCGCGAGAAGGTGACCCACTATTGCGGTGCGCCGATCGTTCAGAGTTCGCTCGCAAACGCGCCCTCAGAACTTCGGCACGGTATCGGCCATCGCGTAGCGACGATGGTCGCCGGCGCGCCGCCGTCACCGGCAGTGATAGGAAAGCTTAACGACATCGGGGTCGATGTGACGCACGTCTACGGGCTGACCGAGGTCTATGGTCCGGCGTCGGTATGCGCACAGCAGGCGTCGTGGTCAGCACTGGATGACGACGCCCGGGCTGCGCTCAATGCCCGGCAAGGCGTGCGGTATCACCTGCAGGCCGCGGTAACGGTACGTGACCCCGCTACGTTGGAGGCAGTCCCTCCGGACGGGGAGACCATTGGCGAAATCATGTTTCGTGGCAACATCTGCATGAAAGGGTATCTGAAGAACCCGAAAGCCACCGACGAAGCATTTTTCGGCGGATGGTTTCATACGGGGGACCTCGGCGTCATGTCTGCGGACGGCTATATACGCATTAGAGACCGAAGCAAAGACATCATCATTTCCGGCGGGGAGAACATCTCCAGCATCGAGGTTGAGGACGTGCTTTACCGCCACCCTTCCGTTTCCGTTGCCGCAGTCGTTGCAATGCCCGATGCAAAGTGGGGCGAAGTTCCTTGCGCATTCGTCGAACTCAAAGCAGGCGCAACGGCGACCACCGAGGACATCATCCAGCACTGCAAAGCGCACCTGGCAGCCTTCAAGGTGCCGAAGCGAGTGGAGTTTGGCGAACTGCCAAAAACGTCGACGGGGAAGATCCAGAAGTACGAATTGCGTGCACGCGTCCAATCGGCATCCGCGATCGATCTTGCCGGCGATAGTGCAACCGGAATGCCGCGCACCTCGTCCGACAGCAAGGTTTGACACAGCGGATCTTCACCGCAAAAGAACCGGCCTGAGCCCCTAACGACTCAGGCCGGTTTCCTTCGTGCCCGATTCGGGCGAGCGTCGCGCGCGCTGTCAGGCCCGCCAGTGTCGGCAACGAATGTGGACCGATCATGGTGTCATGGGCACTTTCGGGGGCCCGTGGTGGCGCCACGCCGTGCCGCGCCGCGCCGGGGCGCACTTGCGTTGATAATAGCTGCCGAGGGACAAGCGGACTTCCTTTCGTCCGTGCACGCGATATCAACCAGATCACGGCAATGCATTCACTGAGCGCTACCGTACCCATCTCACTCGTTCGGGGCTTCCTCGACGGCGTAGGCGCGCCGCCTGATGTCGTCAGGCAATACCTCGAAGCGGCAGGTATTTCCGACGCCTTGCTGACCGAGCCCGGAGCGCGTGTCACGGAATCGCAATTCTCCACGCTTTACCGCGCACTTGCGATCGAGTTCGACGATGAAATGCCGGGTATCTTCGAGCGTCCTCTGCGTAATGGCACCCTGAAGTATCTGTGCCTCAGCCTGCTCGACGCGCCCAACCTCGAAACGGCAATGCACCGCTTCGGCCAGTTCATGCATCTGATTCTCGACGACTTTCGATTTGAGTCGTCACGCGTGGGCCCTATAGCCGAAATTGTGTTGCGGGCGGGGCCCGCCGGCGTGAGCGCCCTGGGCCAGCAGTTGATGCTGAAGCTCGCGCATGGCGTGGGGTCGTGGCTCATCGGTCAAAAGATCCCGCTCCTGCAGGTGGAATTCGCGTTTGAGCGGCCTCCTCACGCCGTCGATTACCTCTATCTCTTCCCGGGACCGGCGCAGTTCGACTGCAAACAGACACGCATGCGTTTCAGCGCTTCCTATTTCGATATGCGCGTGCGTCAGCGCAAGGCCGACCTGCGCAAGTTTCTCGCGCGAGCGCCGGAGGATTGGATATTCGTGGCCTTCAACGAGCAACTCACGAGCCATCGGGTCAGGGATTGTCTTGCCTCGCGACTGCCCGATATGCCGTCGATCGATGACGTTGCTCAAGTCCTCAACTGCTCGGTGCGCACGCTTTGCCGGCGGCTGTCCGCCGAAGGCTCGGCGTTCCAGACGCTAAAGAACGAATTGCGACGCGATATTGCGATCCAGCGCCTCACCGAAACCCAGGACGCGATTGCGGCGATCGCCGCCGATGTCGGATTTGATGACCCAACTGCGTTCCATCGCGCGTTCCGTCAGTGGACCGGCAGCACGCCGGGCGAGTATCGGCACGCCGCACATCGGCCCGTTGCGCCCCGCTCGCCCAGGGCCTGATCGACGGCCACGGCCGACGGCACGGCCGACTTCACCCCGCATTCCGGCCCTGCCGGGGAACCCTCCCCGGTCGACTCGTGGCCGAAATTGTCAATAGATGGTCCGGTTTGGTTATCGGGATTCCCGACGATCGCCGCTACGATCTGCTCGATAGTTGCCGTGCAGGACCTCAGCGTTCCGGTGTCATGGCAGGCCTCTTCACTACCGTCCACTGGAAAGCACCAGAATGAGCTATATCGCCCCCGTCAAGGAAATGCGCTTTGTCATGCAGGAACTGGCCGATCTGGAGCGCGTCGCGGCGCTTCCCGGCTTCGAGGACGCCGGGCTGGACTGCGCCCAGGCCGTACTCGACGAGGCGGCCCGCTTCAACGCCAACGTCATCGCGCCGCTGAACGTCGAGGGTGACGTCAACCCCAGCAGTTTCAAGGACGGCGTTGTCACCGCAACGCCCGGCTTCAAGGAAGCCTTTTCTCAGTTCGCGAACGGTGGCTGGCAGGGCGTTGTCCACCCGGCCGAGTACGGCGGTCAGGGACTGCCCAAACTGATCGCGACCGCCTGCATGGAAATGCTCAATGCCGCAAACCTGTCGCTGGCGTTGTGCCCGGTGCTGACCGACGGGGCCATCGAGGCGTTGCTCATTGCCGGCAGCCCGGCGCAGAAGGAACGCTACGTGCCGAAGCTCATTTCGGGTGAATGGACCGGCACGATGAACCTGACGGAGCCGCAGGCAGGTTCGGACCTCGCGTTGATTCGCACGCGTGCCGAACCGGCCAGCGACGGCAACTACCGTCTCTTCGGCACGAAGATCTTCATCTCGTGGGGCGAGCACGACATGGCCAGCAACATCGTGCATCTCGTACTCGCTCGCCTGCCCGGCGCCCCCGAGGGCGTAAAGGGCCTGTCGCTTTTCATCGTGCCGAAATTCGTCGTCAACGAAGACGGCTCGCTGGGTGCCCGTAACGACGTGCATTGCGTGTCCATCGAGCACAAGCTGGGCATCAAGGCGAGTCCGACGGCGGTGCTCCAGTTCGGCGATCACGGCGGGGCCATCGGCTATCTGGTTGGGGAAGCCAACCGCGGCCTCGAATACATGTTCATCATGATGAACGCGGCACGTTTCGGCGTCGGCGTGCAAGGCATTGCCGTGGCCGACCGCGCTTATCAGCGGGCCGTGGCCTATGCGAAAGACCGCGTGCAGGGGCGCGCCGTAGACGGCTCGTCGAAAGCGCCCCTGAGCATCATCAAACACCCTGACGTGCGCCGGATGCTCGCGACCATGCGTGCGCTCACGGAAGGTGCCCGGGCGCTCGCCTACGTCGCGGCAGCGCACAGTGACATCGGTCACCGTCATGCCGATGCGTCGGTGCGTGCCGACCATCAGGCGATCTACGAATACCTCGTGCCAGTGGTGAAGGGGTGGAGCACCGAGTTGGCAAACGAGGTCGCCAGCCTTGGCGTGCAGGTGCATGGCGGCATGGGCTATATCGAGGAAACGGGGGCCGCGCAGCATCTTCGCGATGCGCGAATCCTCGCCATTTATGAAGGCACAACGGCGATCCAGGCCAACGATCTCGTCGGCCGGAAGACGCTGCGTGACGGCGGTGCTGTCGTCAAGGTGCTGATCGCAAAAATCGACGAGACCCTCGCGGCATTGTGGGAGCACAAGTCGTACGAATCGAGCGCGGCGTTCCGGGCGCTCCACAAGCGGCTTGGGGCCGGGCGCGAATCGCTCGCGACCGTGGTCGACTACGTACTCACGCACGCCAAGGACGATCCCAACGCCGTATTTGCCGGCAGCGTGGCGTATCTGAAGCTGGCCGGCATCGTGCTGTCCGGATGGCAGTTTGCCCGTGCGTTGCTCGCCGCCACGGACAAGCGCAACGACGATCCCTCGTTCTATGACGCCAAGGCGGCAACCGCCCATTGCTTCGCGACGCAGATCCTGCCGCTCGCAACTGCACTGGAAGCCGCCATCGTTGGCGCCCACGACGGCAACGAAGGTGCGTTGGCGTTGACCGACGACCAGTTCTGACGCAGGGGTTGGACATGCTCAACACAGCAAGCCCGATCGAACAGGCTGGCGCACGCGAATCGATGGATTATGACGTCGTGATTGTCGGCGGCGGGCCGGCCGGACTGTCCGCGGCGATCCGCCTCAGGCAGTTGTCTGTCGAGAGCGGCGTCGAGTTGTCCGTGTGCGTTCTGGAGAAGGGCTCGGAGATCGGGGCTCACATCCTGTCCGGCGCCGTCATGGACCCACGCGCCATGACCGAACTCATCCCCGACTGGAAGGGGAAAGGGGCTCCGCTATCGGTGGAGGTCACCGAGGACAAGTTCCTGTTTCTCACGGAAGCCGGTTCGAAGCGGGTGCCCGCCTGGGCACTTCCGGAGAACTTCAGGAATCACGGCAACTATGTCGTTTCGCTCGCCAATGTGACGCGGTGGCTGGGACAACAGGCGGAAGAACTCGGTGTCGAGATTTTCGCCGGCTTTGCGGCCGCCGAAGTGCTTTACGATGACGACGGGGCAGTCAAAGGCGTTGCGACCGGCAACCTGGGCATCGGCAAGGACGGCAAGCCGACGGAGAATTTCCAGCTCGGCATGGAGTTACACGCGAAATACACGCTCTTCTGTGAGGGCGCACGCGGGCAGTTGGGCCGTCAACTGAACGAGAAGTTCAAGCTGAGCGATAACGCAGATCCTCAGGTCTATGGCATCGGCATCAAGGAAGTGTGGGAGATCGAACCGTCGAAGCATACGCCGGGCCTGGTCATGCACACGGCCGGCTGGCCACTCGAGAACGACACATACGGCGGCTCGTTTCTCTACCACATGAACGATTGTCAGGTGGTAGTCGGCTTCGTCGTTGGCCTGGGATATTCGAATCCGTATCTGTCGCCATTCGAGGAGTTCCAGCGATACAAGACGCATCCGGAAATCCGCAAGGTGCTCGAAGGCGGGAGACGCCTGTCTTACGGCGCGCGCGCGATGACTGCGGGTGGCCTGATGTCCTTGCCGAAGCTGGTATTCCCTGGCGGCGCGCTCGTCGGTGACGACGCTGGCTTCCTGAACGCATCGCGTATCAAGGGATCGCATGCAGCGATCAAGTCCGGCATGTTGGCTGCCGACGCGGCATTTGAGGCATTGCAGGCAGGGCGTAAAAGCGATGAGCTTACGGCCTATCCCGAGGCGTTCAGGAATTCCTGGCTGTACGCCGAGCTGCACCGCGCCCGAAATTTCAAGCAATGGATGAGCAAAGGTCTGTACCTGGGCACGCTGATGGTCGGCATCGAGCAAAAGGTGCTGCGCGGCAACGTCCCGTGGACGCTGCACCACCAGCATTCGGATCACGAGACGCTGAAACCGGCCTCGCAGTGCAAGCCGATCGAATACCCGAAACCCGACGGCAAGCTCACCTTCGACAGATTGTCCTCGGTGTTCATCTCCAACACCAATCACGAAGAAAATCAGCCGGCGCATCTGACGCTGAAGGATCCGGCGGTTGCGCTGAACGTGAATTGGCGGACTTATGCGGGGCCAGAATCGCGCTACTGCCCTGCTGGCGTCTACGAGTATGTGAAGCAGGACAGCGGTGGCGAGCAACTCGTCATCAACGCGCAGAACTGCCTCCACTGCAAGACATGCGACATCAAGGATCCAGGCCAGAACATCGTTTGGGTCGCACCTGAGGGCGGCGGCGGCCCCAACTATTCCAACATGTAATCGAACCCCGAACGTGCTTCATGGCGTGAGGCACGTCCGGTGTCCATTGGGAGACACAAGAAATGCAAAGAGAAGTCGTTGTCGTCGGTGGCGTTCGCACGGCTATCGGTAAGTTCGGCGGTAGTCTGAAAGACACCCCACCGACCGAACTGGGTGCGATCGTGGTGCGCGAGGTACTCGCGCGATCGAACGTGGCGGGCGCCGACGTCGGCCACGTCGTGTTCGGCAACGTTATCGCCACTGAGCCGAGGGACCTGTATCTGGCGCGCGTCGCGGCACTCGACGGTGGCATCTCGGAAGCGACGCCTGCCTTCAATGTCAACCGCCTCTGCGGGTCCGGGCTGCAAGCCGTCGTCTGCGCTGCGCAGTCCATTCTGCTGGGTGACGCCGACATCGCAATCGGTGGCGGCGCCGAGAACATGAGCCGTGCGCCATACATTACGCCCGACACGCGCTTCGGCGCTCGCATGGGCAACGTGCAACTGATCGACATGATGTTGGGCGCGTTGCACGATCCGTTCCAACGGGTGCATATGGGAGTCACCGCGGAGAACGTCGCGCGCAAGTACAGCATCACGCGAGAGCAGCAGGATGCCCTCGCGATCGAATCGCACCGCCGCGCCTCGCATGCCATCGCCGAGGGCCGCTTCAAGGAGCAGATTGTTCCCGTGACTCGACGCGTGCGAGGCAAGGAAGTCGTATTCGATACCGATGAACACGTGCGCCAGGATGTCGAACAGACCGAGCTGGCAGAGCTGCGTCCGATATTCCAGAAGGAAAACGGAACGGTGACGGCTGGCAACGCCTCCGGCATCAACGACGCCGCTGCGGCCGTCCTGTTGATGGAGCGCAAGACGGCGGAGGTGCGAGGTCTGAAGCCGCTGGCGCGTCTGGTGTCCTACGCGCATGCCGGCGTCGACCCGCTCTATATGGGCATCGGCCCCGTACCTGCGACGCGCATCGCGCTTGAGCGTGCGGGACTCACCGTGGGCGATCTCGACGTGATCGAAGCCAACGAGGCCTTTGCTGCACAGGCCTGCGCAGTGGCACAGGAGCTTGGGTTCGACCCGGCGAAAGTGAATCCGAACGGCTCGGGTATCTCACTGGGCCATCCGATCGGTGCGACAGGCGCACTGATTACTGTCAAGGCACTGCATGAACTCAGGCGCGTGAGCGGACGCTATGCACTCGTCACGATGTGTATTGGCGGAGGCCAGGGTATCGCCGCAATCTTTGAGAATCTTCAATAAGTTGCGCACGAAACCGCAACCCCAGCCACTGAGGGCAATGATGGAAATTGGCACGATAGGAATTGTCGGCGCGGGTACGATGGGTATTGGCATCGCGCAGACCGCCGCTACCGCCGGATGGAATGTCATCGTGATCGATGTCGCCGAGTCAGCCCTGACGAACGGGCTGGCACGGCTGGAAAGCAATCTCGATCGGCTTGTCGCGAAAGACAAACTCGACTCGGAAGCACGGGACGCTGCGCTCGCGCGGGTCAGGTTCTCGACGGATTATCAGCAACTGTCGGCTGCCGATCTCGTCATCGAAGCCGCAACGGAAAATGTCACCCTCAAGCACCGGATTCTGGGGCAGATCGAATCGGTGGCGCGTCCCGGCGCCATCATTGCGACGAATACCTCGTCCATCTCGGTCACGGCGTTGGCGGCGAGTCTGAGCGACGCTTCGCGTTTCATCGGCATGCACTTCTTTAACCCGGCGCCGCTGATGCCGCTCGTCGAGATCATTCGCGGGCTGCAGACGAGCGACGCCACCGCGCACGCGATTAGCGAGTTGACAAAGCGTCTCGGAAAGACGTCGATTGTCGTCAGGAATTCCCCCGGGTTCGTGGTGAACCGTATCCTGGTGCCGATGATCAACGAGGCCTTCTTCGTGCTTGCCGAAGGTATTGCGAGCGCCGAGGAGATCGACACGGGAATGAAGCTTGGCGCGAATCAGCCGATCGGCCCGCTCGCGCTCGCGGATCTGGTCGGACTCGACGTCTGCCTGTCCGTCATGGAAGTGTTTCTGAACGACTTCGGAGACCCGAAGTATCGGCCGGCGCCGCTGCTGCGCGAGTTCGTCGCGGCGGGACGGCTCGGGCGGAAAACAGGTCAGGGTGTCTATCTTTACGACTGAATATCGAAAGGGCATCAGGAGGATGCCCTTTCGATGGCAGGTCTGACGCCCTTGCCAGACGGGCGGCCAGGCGCGAATCGATCATCACCGTCACTGGCTTGGCAGGCTGGGACGAGACGGGATAAAACCAACATCAGATTCAGGAGACAATGATGCAGGACGAATTGACGAACGGCACCCCCTCGGCATACGCCTATCCCTTGCTGATCAAGCAGCTTTTGCATACACCGCTGGCTCACGCCCCGGAGCAGGAGATTGTTTACCGCGGGCAACAGCGAATGACGTACCGGACGATGAACGAGCGCATCTCCAGACTCGCTAACGCCCTTGCCGAGCTAGGCGTCCGGCATGGCAGTACCGTCGGCGTAATGGACTGGGATAGCCATCGCTATCTGGAATGTTATTTCGCTATCCCGATGATGGGAGCGGTGCTGCAGACGGTCAATGTCCGACTGTCCAACGCGGAAATCGCGTTCACGATCAATCACGCCGGCGCCGAAGTGCTTCTGGTCCATACCGATTTCCTGCCGGTGATCGATGCGATCAAAGATCAATTGAAATCCGTCCACACCTTCGTTCTCATCGACGAAGACGACGACGCCCTCACGACACATACGATTCCGTTCACGACGGAGTACGAGCGCATGCTCGCGGCGAGCGATACGCATTATTCGTTCCCGGATTTCGACGAAAACACGCGCGCCACCACGTTTTACACGACCGGAACCACGGGGCAGCCCAAGGGGGTGCATTTTTCTCATCGGCAACTGGTACTTCACACGATCAGCGTGATGGCCGGGTTGGCAAGTCCGGCCTCCGGTCAACGGCTTCATCGTGGCGATGTCTACATGCCGATCACCCCCATGTTCCATGTTCATGCGTGGGGCATGCCCTACGTCGCAACGGTCTTGGGGCTGAAGCAGATCTACCCGGGGCGCTATGCGCCCGACCGGCTCGTGGGGCTCATCCGTGACGAGGGCGTGACCTTTTCGCACTGCGTCGGCACGATCCTGCACATGCTGCTGAACTGCCCCGAAGCGAAGACAGTCGACTTCAGCCGGTGGAAAGTCATCGTTGGCGGAAGTGCGTTGACACAGGGCCTGGCGAGGGCCGCGTTCGCGCGTGGCATCGATGTCTTTACGGGCTACGGCATGTCGGAAACCGGCCCGATCCTCACGCTGGCGCAGATCAAGCCCGACCTTGGCCCACTCGATACGGACGAGGAGATTCGTCTGCGCTGCAAAACCGGCCTTCCCGTTCCTCTGGTCGATCTGCGGATTGTCGATGACGCGATGGCAGACCTGCCGCACGATGGCAAGGCCTTCGGCGAAGTGGTGGTGCGCGCGCCATGGCTCACGCAAAGTTACCTTCACAATCCGGAAGCATCGGAGCAGCTATGGGAGGGCGGGTATCTGCATACCCAGGATATCGCCAGCATCGACCCGGCTGGCTACGTGCAGATTACCGATCGACTGAAGGACGTGATCAAGTCAGGCGGTGAATGGGTGTCGTCGTTGGAAATCGAGAACCTGATCTCTCGACACCCTGCGGTCTCCGAGGTGGCGGTGTTCGGCATCAAGGACGAGAAGTGGGGCGAGCGGCCGGTCGCACTGGTCGTATTGAAGAAGGACGCGGGTCCCGTCGACGAGGAAGCGATCAGGCAGCACCTGCTCGCGATTGCCGCGACTGGAGAAATCTCAAAATACGCGGTGCCGCAAATCGTCAGGTTCGTCGACTCGCTGCAAAGGACCAGTGTCGGCAAGTTGAACAAGAAGGCGATGCGCGAACAGTTCGTCTGACCGACGACCGCGAGGCGGGACACCGGCCGGTCGCGCTATTCACGAGGCGAGCATTTCTTGATCCGCCTGAAAGCGAGGCTAAACACGCTCGCCGAGTCATGGTTACGTCACGCAACGGTAACCGTTTTGCTGACTCATATCACGGCATTGCGAACGTCGACGCGATCGCGAGCGAAAACGAGATATGCCGAGACACTTCCCGGCGCCCCCCATTGCAGGCGGGAGCGCCGGGAAGCGAGTCACGCCGTTACTGCGTCGCCAGCTGGAGTACCAGTTCGCGATAGATGTCGCGCGCGCCTTCGAGTTGATCGAGGGCAATCGATTCATCGATGGTGTGCGCGTCTTCCTCGTTGCCGGGCCCCAGTCCGATGGTCGGAATTCCGCGTCGCCCCGCAGACTCCGACCCATTGGTGCAGAAGCGCCATGTGCCAAGGCTGGCGACTCGGCCCGCCGCCCGGACCGCGCGCCCCGCGGCCGACACCAGCGCATGATCGTCTGCAATCTGCCACGCCGGCAACCATCGGAAGGGCCGCGCGCAGCAGCCGGTGAACGTTCTCACCTTGTCTCCCGTCACCGCGAGCGTGAAGCGCTCCAGTCCCGCAGCGCGCAGTCGCGATTCGATAGCGCAGAGCACATCCTGCGATGTCTCACCCGGCAACGTGCGCCGGTCGAAGCGGATCGTCGTTGCCGTCGGGATCATCGAGATCGATGGGTACGGTGTCGAGACGATGTCCGTCGGAACCAGCAACGCGTCGCCCAGCGACGCATGCGTGGGCAATTGCAGATCGTTCAAGGCGACCAGGGCACGCGCAGCCGCATTCAACGGGTTCACCCCGCACTCGGGCGACGCTGCATGCGCAGGCGTGCCCTCGAACGTCAGCAGAATTTCCATGCGCCCCTTCTGCCCCGACTTGATCTGGAGCTTCGACGGTTCGCAGATGATCACAGCCGCAGGCGAACACCGGTCAAGAACCGGCGCCAGCGCAAAGCCTTCGATCACCTCCTCCATCACGCTGGCCGACACCGCGACGCGTTGCGTCAGGCGCCCCGTTGCCGCAGCCTGCGCAACGCCACACACGGCCGCCGCGAGGCCTCCCTTCATGTCGGTGCTGCCGCGTCCGTAGAGTCGGCCATCGCGAATCTCCCCCCCGAAGGGCTCGACACGCCACGTGCCGACCACGGGCACCACATCCATGTGGCCGTCGAACAGTACGGCGACATCCGTGCCCGCCGGGCCGATGAGGCCCAGCACCGAGCCGTTCTCGTCGCGATGAATCTCGTCATAGCCGAGATCGCGCATGCGCCGCTCGACCAGCGCCGCCATGCTTCCCTCGTCACCCGAGAGACTCGGCGTGCGCACCATTTCCTGCGCCAGGGTAATGACATCGATCGTCATGTCGTTCAGGCTCCGCTGGCTTAACGATTGACCAGCCGTGCCGGCACACGTAACACCAGCAAGGCACCGACGAAGGCGAAACTCGCGAGGAAGTACATGCCCCAGTCGGTCGACCCGGTGGTGTCCTTGATCCAGCCGATCGCGTACGGGCTGACGAACGCGGCCAGACCGGCGAAGGCGTTGATACCCGCGATGCCTGCGGCGGCACTGCGCCCTTCGAGGAAGGCGGTCGGCAGGCTCCAGAAGAGCGGCGAGCAGACCATGCAGCCAGCCGCGGCAACCGAGAGCATTGCAACGGCGACAGGCGGGTTATGGCCGAACAGCGTCGACAGGATAAGCCCGACACCGCCCACGACAAACGGAATCACCATGTGCCAGCGGCGCTCGCGCGTCTTATCGGAATGACGGCACACCAGCACCATCGATACGACCGCACAAGCGTTGGGCACGGCGGTCAGCAAGCCGATCTCCAGCAGCGACTTCACTCCGGTCGACTTGATCACCGAGGGAATCCAGAACGCGAGACCCGAGAGGCTCGACACCGTGCAATAGCAAATCAGCGCCATATGCAGCACGCGCCGGTCCTGCAACAGCTTCCACAGCGAGACGTGCTCGACCTTCTCACGTGTTTCTGCGGCAACATTTTGGGCCAGACGCGCCTTCTCGGCATCGTTGAGCCAACGGGCGTCGACAATACGGTCGTCCAGGTAGGCAAGCACCGCAATACCCAGCACCAGCGACGGCACGGCTTCTATGATGAACATCCACTGCCAGCCGGCGATGCCATGCCCCATGTGGAACGTTTGCATAATCCAGCCCGAGAGCGGACCGCCGAGAATGCCGGCGAACGGCACGGCCGTCATGAAGATGGCGATGATCTGGCCGCGCCGCGCTGACGGGAACCAGTAGGTCAGATACAGGATGATGCCCGGATAAAATCCCGCTTCGGCCGCGCCGAGCAGGAAGCGCAGCACGTAAAACTGGGTTGGCGTCTGCGTGAAGGCCATGGCGGCGGAGATCAGGCCCCACAGGACCATGATTCGCGCCAGCGTTTTTTTGGCGCCGATGCGATGCATCAATACATTGCTGGGCACTTCGAACAGGAAGTAGCCAATGAAGAAGATGCCTGCGCCAAGGCCATACACCGTCTCGGAGAAGCCCAGATCATCAAGCATCTGTAGCTTCGCGAAGCCGACGTTCACGCGATCGAGGAACGCGGCAACGTAGCAGAGCATCAGGAATGGGACAAGCCGCCATGCCACACGGCGGTATAAGGCGTTGTCGGCGGCGTCGCTCAGGACGCGAGGGTCGGCATGCATAGGTTGCCCGGGCGAGCTGCCCGCAAGGGATGCAGAGGACGGTGCGTTTTTCATCTTAGGCTCCAGCGCGAAAAATATCGTGACGAACTGTTGGCCAGGCGTGATGCGCACGAAGGCTTCGGCATAAGCTTCGGGCAACACGTTCCCCTGCGGGCCTCGCGGCCTGCATGCCTGTTACGGGGTTGGGAAAAGCTGGAGGCGTCGCGTTGCCTGCCGCGTGCCTCCTGTCAGACGCCTGCGCGTCTCACACCTTGCATGCCGGCGGCGTCAAGCCTCCGGCGCCACCGCACCGCGGCGCTCGACGATCATGCGATACGCTTCCGGACGGCGGTGCTTTGCAAAATTGAAGGTCGTGCTCTTGTACGAGTTGCACAGGTCGAGGTCGCAGCGTGCGATGGCAAGCTCGTCGCCCTTGGTCGAGCACGCGGCCACCACTTCGCCCGACGGGGCGATGATGCAGCTTCCACCGATCATCTCGCAGCCCTCTTCCTCGCCGGCCTTCGCGACACCAACGACCCACGTACCATTCTGGTACGCCCCCGCCTGCATCACCAACTGGTTGTGGAACATCGACAGGTCGTCGTGCTCCGGTGCCGGCGGGTTGTGCACGGGCGTGTTATAGCCGAGCAGAATCATCTCGACCCCCTGCAGGCCCATGACGCGGTAGGTCTCCGACCAGCGACGGTCGTTGCACAGCGCCATGCCCATCACGCCGCCAAAGGCACGCCATACGCCGAACGAGTCGCCCGGCTCGAAGTAATACTTCTCCAGATGCTGGAACGCACGCCACGGCTCGTGCTCGGCATGGCCTGGCAGATGCACCTTGCGGTACTTGCCGATGATATTGCCGTCGGTGTTGACCAAGATCGACGTGTTAAAGCGATGCGCCCGGCCGGCGTCGTCGAGCGCGATCTCGGCATAGCCAAGGTAGAAGCCGATGCCCAGACGTTTGGCCGTGTCGAACAGCGCCTGCGTCTGCGGGCCAGGCATCTCGCGCTCGTAGAAGGCATCGATCTCGACGGGGTCTTCCATGTACCAGCGCGGGAAGAACGTCGTAAGCGCTAGTTCGGGGAAGACGACAAGCTGGCAGCCCATCGCGTGCGCGTTGTGCAAGTGAGCGAGCAGACGCTCCATCACGTCGGCTCGGGAATCGGCGCGCTGGATCGGTCCGAGCTGCGCGGCGGCGACGTTGACGATACGGGACATTGCGTTATCTCCTTGATAAATCTCGAATCCCAGTGCGCCCGGTATTCCGGGCACCTCCTCAGGGGGTACTGCCAGGCAATTACCTGAACTAAGCCGCAAGCTCGGCCATCATGGCGAGCAACAGGTTGGCCCCGGCGCCGATGTCGGCGTCGTGGGTGAATTCGGCCACATTGTGCGAGAGCCCCTTCACGCTCGGCACGAAAATCATGCCTGCCGGACAAACGCGGGCGAGCATCTGTGCGTCGTGCCCGGCGCCGCTCGGCATGCGACGCACCGAATGTCCCCGCTCTCGAGCCAGCGACTCGACACGCGAGACGATGCGCTCGTCGAACTGCACCGGCGCAAAGTCCGCCAGCGAGCGATGAGTGATGCGCACGCCCTCCGCTTCGGCCACCGCATCGGCCTTCGCAAATACGCGACGCACGGCTTCGGCGAGCGTATCGGCATCGGTGTTTCGCAGGTCGACGGTAAAGATCGCGCGGTTCGGTATCACGTTGATGAGGTTCGGCGAGAGCGTGACATGACCGACAGTCGCCAACTGCGCGCCACCCAGCTCACGCGCCACGTCACGAGCAAAGCACGCAATCACATGGGCAGCGTGGCCGGCGTCGTGACGCATGCGCATTGGCGTGGTGCCCGCGTGGTTCGACACACCCTCGACCGTAAATTCGGTCCAGTGAATGCCTTGCACGCCTGTCACCGCACCAATCGTGATGCCCTCATGCTCCAGCACCGGGCCCTGTTCGACGTGCAACTCGACAAACGCGTGCACATCGGGTTTGCCAACCGGTTGCCAGCCCGCGTAGCCGATGCGCGCGAGGTTCTCGCCCACCGTCGTCCCATCGATCCCCACCGTGTCGAGCGCTTCGTCCAACGGCATGCCCCCCACATAGACCAGGCTGCCCATCATGTCGGGCGAGAACCGCGCGCCTTCCTCGTTCGTGAAGAAGCCCACCGCGAGAGGGCGACGCGTGACGATGCCCGCGTCGTTGAGTGCGGCGATGACCTCCAGCCCTGCGAGCACCCCCAGGTTGCCGTCGTAACGCCCGCCGGTACGCACCGTGTCGATGTGCGACCCGGTCATCACGGCCGGACCGGCGTCGCGACCGGCGCGCACGCCGACGACGTTGCCGATGGCGTCCACACTCACCGTCAGCCCGAGTTCGCGCATCCAGCCGGTGACGAGCTTGCGTCCCTCGCCGTCTTCGTCAGTGAGTGCCAGGCGGCAGCAACCGCCACCGTCGATCGCACCGACTTCCGCCAGCGCGGCGATGCGGGCAAGCAGACGCGGCAGATTGATGCGCAAGTCCGACGTCGCGGTGGCTGGCGAACCGGCAGCAAATAGCGTGTTCATGGTGAGTTCCGGTACTCAGGCGGCCTGCTTGACGGCGGCGGCTGTCACAGCGTCGGCGGGTTTGCCGACGATCTTCTCGAACAGGACCGCGTCGGTTGCGCCTTCGCTGCCGAAGACCAGCACGCGGCTCGAAGCGTCGAGACCGATTTCGGCCCGAGCCTGCGCGTAGGCTGCCGCGCCGAGGCACCCCGCAAGCCCCGCCACGGCGGACTCGCCCGCCACCATCGGGGCGTCGCCGAAGCGGCCATCCGCGAGAATGCGCATCGTCTCCAATGCCGATTCGTCATCGATTGTCAGGAAAGCCTGCACGCCCGGACGCAGGATTTCCCAGGCGAGCAACGACACTTCGCCGCACGCCAGCCCGGCCATCACCGTGTCGAGATCGCCGTGGACGGCCACCGGCTTGCCGGCGCGAGCGCTCTCGTACAGACAAGCCGCCTTGTCCGGCTCGACGACGATAAAGCGCGGACGCGGTTCGCCGCGAACTTCAAGCGTTTCCCAGAAATGCGCCAATACGGCCGCGGCCAGCCCCCCCACGCCGCCCTGCAAGAAAACGTGCGTCGGCAGTTGTCCCGCATCGTCGCGGAACTGACGCAGCGCTTCGTCCGCCATCACGGCGTAGCCCTGCATCACGTCCTTGGGCACATCCATGTAGCCGGGATACGACGTATCCGACACCACGAAACGCCCCAGACGAGCGGCGTCTTCCGCCGCCTGACGCACTGCGTCGTCATAGTTGCCGGCGGTGCGCACGACCTCGGCGCCATAGTGCGCGATGGCGTCGACGCGGCCCTGACTCACCGTCGCGTGAACATAGATGACGCATTGGCAGCCGAAACGCTGTGCGCCCCAGGCCACCGAACGGCCATGATTGCCGTCAGTCGCGCACGTCACGCACAGCGTGCGGGTCAGGTCGGCAAAGCGGCCCGAGAGCAGGTCTGCTACGGTGACGCCCTTCTCTGCCGTACGCGTCTCGATTTCACGGATCAACAGGCGGCTCACCGCGTATGCGCCCCCCAGAGCCTTGAAACTTCCCAGGCCGAAGCGGCCAGCTTCATCCTTATAGCGGATCTGCGCGAGGCCAGCGGCGCGGGCCACCCCGTCGAGCGCCACGAGCGGCGTCTCGGCGTAGCCGGGCCAGCGCGTGATTTCACGCATCGCCGTGGCAAACGCGTCGCCGCCCAGGATCGCACGGCGCGCTTCGCCATAAGCGGCACCGGGCTCGACGGCCGGGTTCACGAAGCGCTGCAGTCGCAGATTGGGAAGGGGGTGGGTCATACAAGCTCCTCGGTTCTCTGGATGGATGTGTCGGTATGGGATTACCGGCTAGCGGCGCAAGTCGCCGTAGTCGTCATGCAGACGTTCGATGCGGGCAAGACGCTCGCGCGCCGTGTCCCCCAGGGCGATGCCCAGACGTGTGCAAAGGTGGTTGATCAGGCTGATGGCAGCGGCATACGAATCGAACATGCCCGTCGTGCGATTTACACAGCGCAGCACGATGTCGCTGCGCGCCGGCAGTTCGGTCGCCGTCGGATCGGTCAGGATCACGACGCGCGCGCCCACTCGGTTAGCGTGCTCGACCATGGGGCGCAGCAGCGTCACGCGGCGACGAAAGTCCATCACGACGAGCATGTCGTCGGCGCACATGTCAGCCAGGTCTTCCGCCAGATTCAGGCCCGCGCCGGGCACGAGCAGCACGCCATCGCGCACCTGAGTGAGCAATGCCCACATGTATTGGGCAAGCACCCGGCCATTGCGAAAACCCGCGATGAAGACGCGCCGGGCACCCGCGCCGATTTCCACGGCGCGCTCCAGGTCGGCCGCGTCGATGCGCTCGAAGGTGTGCGCCAGGTTCTGCAGATCAGTCGCCAAATGCGCGCCGAGCGCGCCTTCCGGGGCGTCAGCCGTTGCCTCGGGCGCCGTGATGCCCGCCAGGGCGAAGAGTGGCGAGCCATGGTCCGCGTCGTCGCGCATGCGGGTGCGCAGGTCGTTGAAGGTCTCGTAGCCAAGGCGTTTGAAGAAACGTGCGGCCGATGCCTTCGATACCTTGGCCATCTCCGCCAGCTCGCTGGCGGAATACGACGCCAACTGCGGCAAGTGCGCCAGCGTCACGTCAGCCAGGCGCTTCTCGCTGGGCGTGAAATCATCTTGTAGTTGCAGAATCCGGTCTTGAAGCGTGCCGTTCATGGTGTTTTCCAATCGCGCCGTCCGTTGCCGGCGGGCGCAAAGTTGCAGGTTCCAGCATGCTGCCACTGACCGCGTCTTTTGCATCGCTCGTTTCAGCAGCCATCATTTTTGGAACTTATTTTTCAGTAAACTATGTAAACGAAAATAAAGTGTCAAAGAGAAAAAAATAGTGTTTTCGACGGCGACCGTCCAAGGCGGGTTGGAATCAGGTCGGAAGTGAGAATGGGCGATCACGGGGAGGACCGTCCGAAAACGAAAATGCCCGCCGGCTGGCGGGCATTGGGACAGTTTCAGGGCTACCGATCATCGGCGCCCGCCTGGCATCTCTTCAACGTAGAGAATTGCTTCTGTCGCTTTCAGCTAATTCACCATCGCTCGTTCCGCGCTCGCTCGCAGCCATTTCCTTTGACCTCACGACTTCGGCGAAGCGCGCTTGCCGGCGGTACGTAACCTCAATCGCGCAGACGTGCGTGCGCAACGCTGCTTCCGCTTGACAACGACGTCTGGATACGACTGAGCGGTGCAACCGGATAACCCGTTTGCACCGCCCGAACCTTCCACCAACGGCAATACTGACGATTTACTTTGCCGTCGGCATCGCAAACTCTGCCCCCTTCTCCGTGCTTTCCGGCCAGCGCTGCATGATCGACTTCTGCTTGGTGTAGAAACGCACGCCTTCTTCACCATAGGCGTGCATATCACCGAACAAGCTGCGCTTCCAGCCACCGAAGCCGTGCCATGCCATCGGCACCGGAATCGGCACATTGATGCCGACCATACCCACTTCGATGCGGCGACCGAATTCACGCGCAACGTGACCGTCTCGCGTGTAGCACGCCACGCCATTACCGAACTCGTGCGCATTGATCAGGTCGACCGCTTCGGTGAAGTCCTTCACGCGCACGCAAGCGAGCACCGGGCCAAAGATCTCTTCCTTGTAGATCCGCATTTCCGGCGTGACATGGTCGAACAACGTGCCGCCGGTAAAGAAACCCGCTTCATGCCCCGGCACCTTCAGGCCGCGTCCGTCGACCACCAGCTTGGCGCCCTCTTCCACGCCCAGCGCAATGTAGCTCTCGATACGCTCGAGCGATTGCTTGGTGACGATCGGCCCCATCTCGGCGTCCGGCTCCATGCCATTCTTGATGACCAGTGTACGGGCGCGCTCTGCCAGTCGATCCATGATCTTGTCGGCAACGTCGCCAACGAGCACCGCCACCGAAATGGCCATGCAGCGCTCGCCCGCCGAACCGTAGCCCGCACCGACCAGCGCATCGATCGCCTGATCGAGATCGGCGTCGGGCATCACGACCATATGGTTCTTCGCACCGCCCAGCGCCTGCACGCGCTTGCCATGCTTGGCGCCGGTCTCGTAGATGTAATTCGCAATCGGGGTCGAACCGACGAAGCTGATCGCCTTGACATCCGCATGCGTGAGCAGCGCATCGACCACGACCTTGTCGCCCTGTACAACATTGAAAATGCCGTCCGGCAAGCCCGCTTCCTTGAGCAGGTCGGCCATGAACAGCGATGACGACGGATCGCGCTCGCTCGGTTTCAGGATGAAAGCGTTCCCTGCGGCAATGGCCACCGGGAACATCCAGCACGGCACCATGCACGGGAAGTTGAACGGCGTGATGCCGGCAACCACGCCGAGGGCCTGACGCGTCGTCCAGTTGTCGATGCCCGTCGACACCTGTTCGGTGTAATCCCCCTTGAGCAGTTGCGGAATGCCACAGGCGAACTCGATCACGTCGATACCGCGGGACACTTCGCCCTGCGCGTCCGAAAACACCTTGCCGTGTTCGGCGGTGATGATCGCGGCGAGTTCGTCGCGATGCTTGTTCATCAACTCGAGGAACTTCAGCATGACGCGCGCGCGGCGAATGGCAGGCGTGTTGCTCCATGCCGGGAATGCAGCCTTCGCACTTGCCACGGCCGCATCGACGTCGGACACGCCACCCAGCACCAATTGACGCGCGCTCGCGCCAGTCGCCGGATTGAAGATCGGCTGAGTCCGCTCGCCGTTCCCCTTCACGCGTTGGCCCTGGATGTAGTGAACCACGTCGGCGGTATCGTTGAACGCTTGCATTTCGACTCCTCGTGAATTGATGAACGATGCCAGCAGTGTATGAACCGGCGGGACTAACGCATAGGCGCTATCATTGAATTAATTGTTTATACAGGCGAACAATCGACTCATGGATCCGGAAAAAATTGAAGGCCTCTGGACGCATCTCCACTGGCTCACCGTGCTTGCCGAACAGGGCAGCTTCACGGCGGCCGCGGCTCGCCTGGGCGTGAGCAAGGCGGCGATGAGCCAGCGCATTGCCGAGTTGGAGCGTGCTGCGGGCGTGTCGCTTGTGCAGCGCACTACGCGCAGTGTTCGTTTTACGGAGGCGGGACAACAGCTCGTCGACGACACACGCGGCCAGTACGAACACATCGCGACCAGCTTTTCGAATGTGCGGGATCAGGCCGGCGTGGCGAGAGGGTTGATTCGCGTCACGGTGCCGGTGGCGTTCGGGCGGCAGCAAGTCATCCCGAGACTGTCCCGATTCCTGCGCGAGCACCCGGAAGTTCGCGTGCAACTCGACTTGTCCGACAGACTGAGTTCGATTGCCACCGAAGGCTTCGACCTCGCCATCCGGCATAGCACGAACGCCCCCGAGACCCATGTGGCATGGAAGCTATGCGATACGCGCTCGCTTATCGTCGCCACACGCGCCTATTTGAAGCGGCGCGGTACACCTGCATCGCCCTGGGACCTGACGGCGCACGATTGCCTCTCCTATCCGCGTGCGCAATCCGCCAGCACCTGGTCGTTTGAACAGAACGCGAGCCGAAAGTCGACCGCAGGACCGGTAACGATAGGTATCAACGGCCCGGTGGCGGCAAACAACAGCGAAGCACTGCGCGATGCCGCACTGGACGATCTGGGCGTCGCACTGCTGCCCGACTTCACGGCGCAGGCCGCTGTTCGCGCCGGCAAGCTGATCGTGTTATTGCCCGAATGGCGTCCTGTCGGCGCATTCGCCGAGCGAATCTACGTGGTGCGCCCGTATGCGTCCCAAGTGCCACGGGCCGTCAAGCTGTTCGTCGACTACCTTCGCAGCGCGTTTACCGATGGATTTCCCTGTTAGGCGGTCGCGCCTCAGCAATGCCAGGGCAAGCGAGACCGGGAGGTTTGTCGAAACCTTCGGTGGCATACTGACGCCGGATGCCGGCATCTATCCCCCTATCAAGTCAAGCCCGATTTGCGGATCAGTCCGGCGACCTCATCCCGTTATCCGAGCCCCGGCAACGCGCTGAATGGCCCGGCCTCGTCGCCGGCCTGCCGGCCTATCGGATGGTGGCAGAGTATTTGATGACTCGCCCGAAGTTGTCTCGCAACGCATTGGCACACCCCCATGACACTCACGCCGCACGATCTCGAGCAAATCAGTACCCTGACTTTGCAGCACTACAATGCGAATGCCGACGACTTCCGGGAAGGCACGCGCGATCACGACGTCACGCAGAACATTGCAGCGTTGTTGCGTCATATCGACGTAGTGCCGCCTTTCACGATTCTCGACTTCGGTTGTGGTCCGGGCAGAGATCTCAAGACATTCACCGCACTGGGCCATTGCGCCGTCGGCCTCGATGGCGCCGAGCGCTTCGTCAGCATGGCACGCGACGAGACCGGATGCGAAGTATGGCAGCAGGACTTTCTTCACCTCGAACTGCCGGACGCGCGCTTTGATGGCATTTTCGCCAACGCCGTCCTGTTTCATGTCCCGAGTCAGGATCTGCCGCGCGTGCTGGGGCAATTGCATAAGACGCTAAAGCCCGGCGGCGTGCTATTCAGTTCCAACCCGCGCGGCACGAATCAGGAAGGCTGGCATCACGGCCGCTACGGCACCTTTCACGATCTCGACGCGTGGCGTCGATATATGGCGAACGCTGGCTTCGTCGAACTCGAACACTATTACCGTCCCGATGGCCTGCCACGGGAGCAGCAGCCCTGGCTCGCGAGCGTGTGGCGCAGGCCGGTTGTCTGACACGCTGGCGGGATTTGCCGCCATGTCCACCCCCACCCCGAACAAGCGACCGGTCGAACCAACACCGGGGACATTGGAGATTTGAATGGCTACTCTCGACAGGCTGCATCCGCTACGTCCCTTGCTGAAGAATTGGGTTTGGGAGCATGGTCGAATCGGCACTCGCTATCTGGACTGCGTCGACGGCGAAATCAAATTCGACGAAGGCAAGAAGTCGCACTTTGCGGCCGAAGCGTATTTTTACGTGCCGCTCGATGAGAACGCCACCGACGACGTCTCGGTGGATGGCCCCGCGATTCAGGAGGCCGGGCTTGCCCGCTTTCTGCGGGCCGCGCAGTTGGGCAAGCCGGAAGAAGCAGGCTCGGTCGCGGAAGTTCAGCGCGCGGTGACCGATTGCGTGGACCTTGGGCTGTTCAGCGCGTATCAGAGGGCCGCGCGCGAGGCCCATGCACGCTATTCGGAAGAGCCGATGTTCGAGGACGAAATCCGCGCAGCGGTTATCGACGATATCCGGCGCGTCTATGTGGGCATGCGGGCGCAACTGGCGCTGTACGACTTCAGTGTGCTTTACGGCTTGCCCACACCATTGCTCATTGGCGATGCGCCCTTCATCGACTGGCGCGCACTCCCTAGCCCGGCCCTTCCCCTCGTGTCGCTTCCGCTCGGCCCGCACTGTCTGCTCGTGGGCGCACCCTCGGGCAGAAAAAGCCGAATCGGTCCGGTGGTCTGGAAAGCGGCGGCCGCCATGGGTCCGCTCAAGGATCACAACCGCCACATCGCGGAGCAGGCGCGCTTGTGGCTCGTAGCCACCACCGATGACCAACTCGTCGCCGTGCAAAGCCGCTTTGCTGTGGCACAGAACGCCAAACCGGCAGATGCGAAGCCCTGACGGGCGTGGTGGACATCCGTTCTGCGGTGGCGAAGCAGCGCCCGCCATCGCGCATGGCGGAGTTACTCAGCGAAAGCCCCGGCATTCGGCCGGAGGACGTACTCGTGAGCCTTGTCGAGGCCGAGAAAGCGAATTGGTCTCTCGGCAATGGCATTGCACAGTACGCTTGAGCAGGCGCTATCGAGACCAGGCTAACCCGGTCGGCGTGCCGTCGTCTCCTCCGCTGAGCGGGCTTGGAAACGACGCCCATTCCGACCGTCCTCATCGGCCATGCGGCGTGGCCTAAGCACGATGCAGTTGCCAGCCGCTCCAGCGCTCGCTCTGCCCGATATCGAACGTCTCACCGAACTCGGGCGCGGGCATCGGCACACCGAAGAGGTAGCCTTGTCCTTCGTCGCACCCGAGCTGGCGAAGATTATCGCGCTGCTGCGCGGTCTCAACGCCCTCGGCAATCGTTCGCAAGTCGAAGCTGCGCGTCATGTCCACGAGCGCGCGCACGACAGACGCGTCGCGTGCCGACTCCATCATTCCCTGCACAAACGAACGGTCGATCTTGATGCGGCTCAGCGGATAACGCCTGAGCGAGCTGATCGAGGCGTAGCCGGTGCCAAAATCGTCGAACGCGATCCCGACACCGTAATCGCGCAACCGTTGCAGGGCGTCGAGAACAACGTCGTCATCGAGTACGATGCTTTCGGTCACTTCAAGCTCGAGCGCCTCGGGCGGTAAGCCGTGACGGTCAAGCACTGCGATCACCTCGTTGACGATGTTGCCGAAACGGAACTGCAAGCCGAACAGGTTGACGCCGATGCGAAACGCCGGTGCGCCGTTGCGACGCCAGAACGCCGCTTGGCCGCAGGACTCATCAAGCACCCAGGCGCCCACGGTCGCCGCCAGTGGTCCGCGTTCAAGCGCGGGCAGAAATGCCGCCGGAGACAACAGTCCGCGTTGCGGATGCCGCCAGCGAATCAACGCCTCGGCCCCCGTGAGCGAGCCATCCGCAAAATCCACCTGCGGCTGGTAAAACATCACGAACTCGCCGTCGCTGACGGCGCGATGCAGTTCGATGTTGTACACACGGCGCGTCACCGCCTCCATGCGCAACGCATCGACGAATACGAACGCCTGCCCTGGCCCGTGATGCTTGGCCCGCGACAGTGCGAGATCGGCGTCGCTGATGAGGCTCAGCGCCTCCTGGGCATGCTGCGGTGTGACCGCGATGCCCGCGCATGCGCTCACGCGCACGTCAAAGCCGTCGATGACCATCGGCTCCGCAATGGCTGTGGTTGCGGCGTCGGCAAGGCGGCGAGCGTCCCCCGTATTCGTCACGCCTGGCAGCAGCAATGCAAATTCGTCGGCGCCGATGCGGGCGACGGTATCGCCGGGCCGGGCGAGCGCCCCAAGGCGCCGGGCGACTTCGCAAAGAATGCCATCGCCGACGATATGCCCAAGTGTGTCGTTGACATCCTTGAAGCCGTCGAGATCGAGAATGACGACGGCACCGCCCGTCGAATTGACCGAAGTGAATTCAGCATTCCGATAGAAGTGTGCGCGATTCGCGACACCCGTGAGCGGGTCGGTATTCGCAAGCCGTTTCAGCGCGTCCTTTTCGCTGTTTAGCGCGCTCAGATCGTGCGCATGCGCGTTGAACGTCAATGCACCGTTTTCGCGCCAGCAAAACAGCGAGAGGCTCAGCAGAAATTCCGTACCGTCTTTGCGTTGGCCATGCACCTCGGATGGCATGCTCACGCCGTCGACCGAGCCGATCGACACGGCTTGCGCGATCTGATCGCGTAGCGCAGACCGGCCGCGCTCGGGGACGAGCGTCTCCATCTCCCTTCCCGGCCCCTCTGCGATGTCGTACCCGTAGAGCATGGCGGCCGCGAGATTCCAGTCGAGAATCTTGCCGAACTCGTCGAAGCGAATCATCGCGGTCGGCGAACACCGCTCAGGTTCTGCGAACGTTCGCCGGTCGCGTTCGACGAACAGCTCGACGCGGCGCAACTCCAGGCGATCCGATGCCATTCTCGCCAGTTCGAGCAGGCGTTCGCGGTCAACGTCGGAGAAGTTGTGGTTTGGCTTGTTGTCGATGACACACAGCGCGCCCAACGCATGCCCTCCCACGGACAGGAGCGGCACGCCGGCATAGAAGCGCACTTGGGTGTCGCCCGTGACGAGCGGATTATCATGGAAGCGCTCATCGCTAGACGCGTCAGGTACCACCATCACGCGGTCCTGCAAAATCGCGTGGGCGCAGAACGACGCGTCCCGGCTCATATCGACTTCACCGCTGGAGAAGCCGGTGGCGGCGGCGAAGAATACGTGATCGTTCCCGACCATGTTGACCGCTGCAACCGGCACGTCGAACATGTGCGCCGCGATTCGTACCACGGTATCGAGACTCGGCAGCGGCCGGTCACTGCCCAGCCCGTATTCGGCCAACGCTGCCAGTCGTTCGGTTTCCAAAGGCAATGCAGGGGGACACTTCATCAGTGGTCTCCTCGCCTGAAAGCGGCTTGATGGACAATCTTCGAGAAGCGAATATCTTGTAATTCGATGCAGGAACGTGGTGACTTGTCACTATCGGCGTGCCATCGAAAAATCGCCCCGCCTGATTCTCCATGCACGATGCATACACGGCCGACACCAACACCCCCGTCCGGTCCGGATCCCACGTGTCCGATTTTGCGGATTATAAGCGGAAGACGGTGTTTTTTGCTTTCCGACGATTCGTCATACGAACCAAATTGACAGGCAAGTCAATTCAACAAGGAATTCAACGCATTCCCCATTGATTCATACCAATGTTTGAAACATCTTTTTAGCGGGATGGTTCAAGACAATCCAGGGAGACAGGGGCATCAGCCTGGAATACGACATGCCTCAGAGGGGCGGCCGGCCCAGCCTCGCTTCTCCCGGCGTCATGCCGAATCGTTGGCGGAAGACCTTTCCGAAGGCCGCCTGATCGGTGAAGCCGCACTCATAAGCGATGGTTCCGATGTGGGCATCCGGCCCCGCACGCTCGAGGCGCAGCCTGCTCTGCTGCAGACGAATCTCACGCAGTGCCGCCTTGACGCTCAGCGGCTCGCCCTCGAACAACCGGTAAAGCTGCGCCCGCGAACAATGCAGCGCGGCGGCAATGATTTCCGGCGTCAGATCGTGACGATGCGCGTTCTCGCGCATGAAGCGATAGGCCGCCTGCCGCTTGCCGCTGCGCCAGCGCGCCTCGTCGGACGCCGCACGGGCGTCGCCCAGATGCGAGCCAATCAGGAAAAGCGCCATGTCGACCGTCACGCGCATGGCATGGTCGAGCTCGTCGCGCCCCAGCGCCGCCCCTTGCGCGGCCAGCAAGCGAAGCTGTGCGCATAGAAACGGCGACAGTTGCGATGCCGACAGCGACGTGGCAACGCGCCCGAGATCGGCGGGATCGTTGCCCAGCGCCTGCCGCACGAGCGGACGCGGCAAACGCAGATAGCAGGTCGACGAGTCTGTCCAGTGCGACGACATCGGTTGTCCACAATCGAACATGAACAACTCGCCCTCGCCCAGCACGGCGCGCTCACCGTTCGATTGCTCCACGCGGTACTCACCGCGCTCCAGCAGACAGATGGCAACGTGTTCGTCGCTGAGCATCCCTCGTATACGACCGGGCGAGAGCCACGTGTCGACGGGGGAACTCGCGCAATGCACGAATTGCGCTGACTCCCCCCTGTAAGACGCCACCCGGCCATAGAACGGCGCATCGGGCGCGTCTGGCAACGGACGCGCTTCGACCGCGCGATAAGCGCTGGAAATCCAGTAGTCGAGCCGGTTCGGCGCGGTCTCGTCCGATGTGGAAAACGTGTGGAAATGCCCGGCGGACGGTGCGCCGGAGAGTGAGATATCCCCGTGAAGGCGTGTCTTTTGCATGGTCGTGACCCAGACCCCGGATTCTGAGTGCTGCTTCGGACCCCGTACCGCTGGGGACGCCGCCTGCACTGGCTGACGCCAGCCGGCAGGCAATCTGCTGTTCTTTTGTACTTCTGACGGGCCGGCCATTGCGTCGGGCAACGAATCGACCAAAATTTGAGACCGAATGACTAAACTGCTTCGGCGATTTTGCCAGAAACTCGGAGTTTCATTTCGCAACACCCGAAATTTCGACCCGCTGAGGCATCTTCGTATGACGACATTCCAACCGACCCGGCGCCATGCGCTGAAACTTGCCGCCACATCGCTGGCCGCCCCCTCACTGCTCGCCGCCGCGCCGCAGGTGCTGGCCGCAGGCGTGGCCGATGTCGACGCCGCTGTGCGTCGCTTCGGTGCCCTGGCCCCCCAGACGTCCAATTGCCTCATCGAAGCCGGCGGCGCCAACGGCCGGGGATGGCGCGCAGCGTACGCGCCGGATAGCCAGTTATTCGTTGGCAGCGCCGTGAAAACCTTCATCCTCGCGCAATTTCTGCGCGACGCCGAAACCGCACGGACGGGACTCACCCCCCTGAGCCCCTGCACCGTGGACGACAGCGTGCGCTCGCCCGGCAGCCCTGTGCTCGTGGGACTGACCGGCACCACCCCCTATCGCACCGCGCTCGAGTCGATGATTTCTCACAGCGATAACACCGGAACGGACATCGCGCTTGCCGCTGTCGGCCCGGATCGCGTGCGCGCCCTGATCGCCGAAGCCGGACTGCACGCGACGCGCATCCCAGACTCCACCCGCAAGCTGTTTTCCTATCTTGCCGGCGCGCAATCTGGCGTCGATCTCGGTTGGGCAGGCATGGTCAAACTCGGCAACAACGAAGACCTCGGACTCAAGCCGCGCACCGATGTCATCAACGACAAGCAGGCAATGCTGAGCACTGCGGCCGAAATGGTCCGCTGGTACCAGCAATCGCTGGCAGGACGCTTCTTCAGCAAACCGGCCTCGCTGACCGAATACAAGCGCATTCAGGCAAGCGCCGACGCCCTCTGGATGGCGGTCCCCGACGGCCTTCTGTCTTTCGGCAAAGGTGGCAGCCTCGATTGGGAGTCATTCCACTGCCTGTGTTTCGCGGGCCAGATGCTGGTGCGATCCACGCCGGTAACCTTCTGCTTCACGCTGAACTGGACCGGCGGCAAGTTGAGCACCGAACGCACGGGCGAGTTCATCGACGCGGCATCCGCCGCGCTCAAGGCAGCCGCCGGTGCCGTGCCGGCCTAAGAAACCGCAGGTATCAGCGTTTTAGGTGGTGAGGTGGTGAGGTGGCGAGGTGGCGAGGTGGCGAGGCGGCGCCCCTTCACCGCCGTCGCGCCATCTGCTCTGCCCGACAGATCGCGAATCTGTATCTGTCGTCGCCTCGCTGCCGCTCCTAGAATGGGACGCTCCCTCCAACGTCCAAGACTCAACATGCTCAACATTCTCGGCAGACCGGCATCCATCAACGTGCGCAAGGTGTTGTGGCTCGGCCACGAACTCGGCGAACCTTTCGTTAATGAACCTTGGGGAGACGGCGACGCGTCACGCAAGCTCGATGCCCCGGCGTTCGCAGCACTCAACCCGAACCGGATGGTGCCGGTGATCGACGACGACGGCTTCGTCATGTGGGAATCCAACAGCATTCTTCGCTACCTCGCCGCGTCGCGCGAACGCACGGATCTGTACCCCGCACTGCCGCGCGAGCGCGCACGCGTCGACCAGTGGATCGACTGGCAGTCCTCGGATCTGAATCCCGCGTGGCGCTATCCGTTCATGTCGCTCGTTCGCCAAGCCTCGGGCTACGACGATCCCCGCATGCTCGCCACAAGTGTCGAGCGCTGGAGCGAACTCATGCGTGTGCTCGACCGCCAATTGCAGTCGACGCAGGCGTTCGTGTGCGGCGACACCTTCACGCTCGCCGACATCCCCATCGGCCTGTCGGCGCATCGCTGGTTCAGCACGCCCATCGCACACCCTCCGCTCGAAGGGGTCTCGGCCTACTACGAACGTCTGTCGGCAATCGAGGGCTTCCGTCGCTACGGACGCAACGGATCCCCCTGAACCTCGCGCAACACCTCGGCCAACGCGATAATGCCCGCCTCGATATGCTCGAGCCGTATCGAGGAAAACCCCAGCCGGAACATGTTGCGCGGCGGCGCATCTCCCATGAAGAACACGTCGCCCGGCTCGATCAGAATACCGCGCGACTTCGCTCGCGCCGCCAGCACATTGGCGTTCAGCGTCTCCGGCCCCCGCACCCAGCAAGACGCTCCGCCCTTCACCTGCACGAACGACGCTTCCGGCATATGGGTGGCGAGCGCAGCGCTCAGCACTTCCGCACGTTTGGCGTAGGTGTCCGCCAGGCGGCGCAGCAACGCATCGTGATGGCCCAGCGCAAGGAACATCGAGAACGAGCGCTGAATGAAAGCCGACGGATGGCGAATCATCAGACGCCGCAACGCGCGCAACTCGGCCACCAACGCCGCCGGCGCGACGATGTATCCCAGCCGCAACCCAGGCGCAAACGATTTGGACAAACTCCCGATATAGATCACCCGGTCGCTGCGATCCAGACTCTTCAGCGCCGGAATCGGGATATCCGAATAGCTGTTCTCGCTTTCGTAATCGTCCTCGATAAGCACAAAGTCATCGGCCTCCGCGCGACGCAGCAACGCCTCGCGATGCGCGAGCGGCATCGTGGTCGTCGTCGGACACTGGTGCGACGGTGTGACATACACGTAGTCGCACTGCGACAACCGATCGTCGACCGGCAAACCGTGTTCATCGACGGGCAGGCCGACCAGCTTCGGGGTTCGTATCGCGAAGATGTTGCGCGCATCCGGATACCCCGGGTCTTCGACGCCCACCGTCGTGTGCGCCCCGACGAGCAAGTCCGCCAGCAGGTAGAGCGCCTGCTGTGCGCCATTGGTGAGCACGATCTCGTCGGCGTCGGCCCACACCCCGCGCCGCGGCAGCACACGCGTGCGAATCTGCTGGATAAGCGTCTCGTCGTCGCGAGCGATCATGTCCGGCGCCCAGTCACGAATCTCCATGACGGTGAGCGCCTTCTGGCAGCACTCTCGCCAGTCTGCGGTCGGGAACATCGTCGGATCGAACTGTCCGTAGATGAACGGGTACTGGTACTGCTGCCAGTCGATAGGCTTCACGATGTTGCGCTGCCCCGATGGACGCACCACGTAGCGGCCTTCCCAATCCGGGGTTGACGGGTTCAGCGGCGCGATGGTGCCAGCCGGCGGCTCCGGTACGGTGCGCGCAGGCACGTTCTGCGACCCCACACGCGGCGCGAGGATATCGCCGTTGACGAAGTATCCGCGCCGCTCGCGTGCAATCAGATACCCCTCGTCGACCAGTTGCTGATAGGCCAGCACCACTGTGTTGCGCGCCACGCCGAGACCCTCGGCCAGCTCGCGAGAGGAAGGCACTGCGGCGCCCCGCATGAGCCGCTCGTCCAGAATCGCCGACACCAGCATCTGGCGAATCTGGCTCTGCAAACTCATGCCGGCGCGCGCCGACATCAGAAACAACTGGTTCCACATTGCCGCAGAAATCCGGCTCGACATCGCGCCCTCTCTTCATGTCACTTCCAGAACGTCAATTATTACTCATGAGACGGTGACGTTAATTCCGAATTCGGGTTTATCCGCAGTCACGCGAAATCCGGTCGAATGCCAGCATCCATGCGGCTTGCGACTCGATTCCGCGTGATCTGGACCAGTTGGCATCATCAAATGCGGCCAACTGGCTCTAACGAACAAAAAAGCGGGGGGCAATGATGCAGTCACTTGACGCCGATTCGTAACACCAGTTGCGTCAACCCGAGTGTTCTACCGAAAACTTTCCGCTTAGAGGTGAACCATGAATGGACTTCCGAACCGGCTGCGACGGGTGTTCGCAGCTACCGCGCTGGCCGCCGCCGCGCTCCCCGCCGCCCTGACGCTCGGATTGACGCTGCCCGCCACGGCACAGGCGCAGGAAAAAGAGGTGACGATTGCGTACCAGCAAATCGTCGATCCGTGGCTGGTTGCGATTGCCGGTGGCGAGTTCGAAAAGGCCACGGGTTACAAGATCCATTGGCGCCAGTTCGAGTCCGGCGCCAAGGTGGCGACGGCCCTCGCCTCGGGCGACATCAAGATTGGCGTGCTTGGCTCCAGCCCCATGGCGGCGGCCGTCTCGCAAGGGCTGGATCTGCAACTGTTCTGGATTCTCGACGACATCAACCAGGCCGAAGCGATGGTCGTGCGCAACGCATCGAACATCAAGACGCCGGCCGACCTGAAGGGCAAGAAGATCGGCGTGCCGTTCGTCTCCACCACGCACTACCACACGATGTTTGCGTTGCAGCAGTGGGGCATCAAGCCGACCGAGGTGACGGTGCTCAACATGCAGCCGAACCAGATCGTGGCGGCCTGGGAGCGCGGCGACATCGACGCGGCCTACGTGTGGGACCCGGCGCTCGCGCAGATCAAGCAGAGCGGTCACGTGCTGATCACCTCCGGCGAGTTGTCGAAGCAGGGCAAGCCGACGTTTGACGGCATCGCCGTCGATCGCAAATGGGGCGAAGAAAACGCCGATTTCATGGCGAAGTTCGTCAAGGTGATTGCCGACGCCGATGCCGCGTATCGCCAGAATCAGGCCGCGTGGGCCGCCGGCTCGCCGCAGGTCAAGGCCATCGTGAAGATGATCGGCGGCAAGCCGGAAGACGTGCCCGGCGCGCTCTCGCTCTACGCCTATCCGTCGGCGCAGCAGCAGGCGTCCGGCGAATGGCTTGGCGGCGGCAAGGACAGCCGCGCGGCCAAGGCGCTCAAGGACACGGCCGAGTTCCTCAAGAGCCAGCAGAAGATCAACGCCGTCAAGGCGGATTACACGCCGTATGTCACGTCGCGCTACGTCGACGCCGCACTCAAACTGAAGTAAGCCGCGCCGGGGCGCTTACGCCGGGTGTCACCGGCGCGAGCGCCCCTCCCCATCGCGGGATCGACAGGAGAAGGGCTTCATGGAACAACTCATCGTCAACGACGTCAGCGTCGTGTATCCCGGCCGGCGTCCCGGCGAGCAGGTGCAGGCGCTCGCTCACGTCGATCTGACCATCGCGCCCGGCGATTTCGTGGTGGCGCTCGGCGCCTCGGGTTGCGGCAAGACCACGCTGCTCAGTCTGATGGCCGGCTTCATCGCGCCGACGTCCGGCGAATTGCTGCTGGGCGACGCCCCCATCGAAGGGCCCGGCGCCGACCGCGGCGTGGTGTTTCAGAAGCATGCGCTGCTGCCCTGGCTCAACGTGATGGAGAACACCGAATTCGGGTTGAAGCTGCAAGGCATTCCCAAGACGGAACGGCGCGCCCGCGCAGCACGGAATCTCGCACTCGTCGGCCTGCAGGACTTCCACAACCACATGATTTACCAACTGTCCGGTGGCATGCAGCAACGCGTCGGTATCGCGCGCGCGCTCACCTGCAATCCGTCGATGCTGCTCATGGACGAGCCGATGGCCGCGCTCGACGCACTGACACGAGAGACTATTCAGGAACTGCTGCTCGACGTGTGGCGCGAGACCGGCAAGATGATTTTCTTCATCACGCACAGCGTGGAAGAAGCGCTGTTTCTGGCAAGCCGCCTGATCGTGATGTCGCCGCGTCCGGGCCGCATCACGCACACCTACGACCTCGACTTCAATCAGCGCTATCTCGAATGCCGCGATGCGCGCGCCATCAAGTCGAGCCCCGATTTCATCGCTATGCGAGAGACCGTGCTCAGCATCATCTATGGCGACGAACGCGCAGGCCAGACGGCGACGTCCGGCGCCAGCGCGGTCGCCGCCTGATCGACGCAGGAGACGTTGCCATCATGATGACCAAACCCGTCACCACTCCCCACGCGCCGTCGTCCGGTGCGGCCCCCGGCAGCGGCGTGCAACGCCCGGCCGCTTCGTCCCGCCCGCCGCGTCAGCGCGGCTGGTTCGCCCGCATGTTCGCGCCACGTCCGGTCAAGGCCGGGGAATCGTTCGGCGCGCCGGGCCAGGGCCCCAGTCTCGCGATCAGCATCGTGACCGTGGCCGCCCTGTTGCTGCTGTGGGTGGCCATTACCTCTTCGGGAATGATCAAGCCGCTGTTCCTGCCGGGACCGCGCGCCATCGTCGAGAAGTTCATGCAGGTCATGACCGAGGGCTTCGCAGGCTCGACGCTGTGGCAGCACACGCTTGCGAGCCTGTATCGCGTGTTCGGCGCCTTCGCGCTGGCTTGCGTGACGGCCATCCCGGTGGGCATTCTGATGGGCGTGTCGCGCGTGGCGCGCGGCGTGTTCGACCCGCCCATCGAGTTCTACCGCCCGTTGCCCCCGCTGGCGTATCTGCCGCTCGTCATCATCTGGTTCGGTATCGGCGAGTTCTCGAAAGTCTTCCTGATTTATCTGGCCATCTTTGCACCGCTCGCCATCGCGGCGCGTGCAGGTGTGCGCTCGGTCTCGATGGAGCAGATTCACGCGGCGTATTCGATGGGCGCCTCACCGCGCCAGATCGTCATGCACGTGATCGTGAAGTCGGCGCTGCCAGAGATCTTCACCGGCATGCGCATCGGCATCGGTGTGGGCTGGACAACGCTGGTCGCTGCCGAAATGGTGGCGGCATCGAGCGGGCTCGGTTTCATGGTGCTCAACGCGGCGGAATTCCTCGCGTCGGACATCGTGATCATGGGGATCATCGTGATCGGCTTCTTCGCCTTCGGTTTCGATCTGATCATGCGCTATCTCGAGCGCGTGCTCGTGCCCTGGAAAGGCAAGGTCTGACAAGGCCGTCAAGCAGGTCCGTTGGTCATCAAAAAAAGACGCAGGGCGGCTCCCCCCGCCGCACCTGCCGTCAAACAAGGCATTCAGGAGGTTGTGTGGCAGTCGAGACATTGCAGAGCGGGCGTCTTGCCCGCGAGCGGCATTCAGTCGCTGTTGTCGTTTCCCCCCGGTTCTTCCCATCCCCCCGTTCTCCTCGCGTCTGCGGATGCTCAATCAGCGCCGCGCACACCGCGCGCCATCTCGCGGGAGGTCGCCATGGCCAATCGTGACAACGGCACGCATCTGCAGTCGAGCCTCAAGCAACGGCACATGAGCATGATCGCGCTGGGTGGCGTGATCGGCGCCGGGCTCTTCGTCGGCAGCGGGGTGGTCGTGCATGCGGCCGGCCCGGCGGCGATTCTGTCGTTCCTCATTACCGGGGCGCTCGTGGTGCTCGTCATGCGTATGCTCGGCGAGATGGCGTGTGCACTGCCTGCGGTCGGTTCGTTCTACGAGTACGCCCGGCTGGCGTGGAACGACAAACCGGTCGGCGGCGAGTTGGCCGGCTTCCTGACGGGCTGGATGTACTGGTACTTCTGGGTGATCGTGGTCGCGGTGGAAGCCGTGGCGGGCGCCAATCTGATTCAGTTCTGGCTGCCGGACATTCCCGCATGGGCCATCAGTCTCTCGTTGCTTGTCGTGCTCACGCTGACCAATCTGGTGTCCGTGGCGTCGTACGGCGAGTTCGAGTTCTGGTTTGCGTCGATCAAGGTCGCGGCCATCGTCGTGTTCCTGTTTCTCGGCGCGCTCTTCGTGTTCGGCATGTGGCCGGGCGCGGTGGCGAGTACCGGCAATCTGCTCTCGCACGGCGGCTTCATGCCCAACGGCATTGGCCCGGTGATGGCGGGCGCGGTCGCGGCCACCGGCTTCTATTTCGGTGCGGAGATCGTGACGATTGCCGCTGCCGAAGCCGCCGAGCCTCAGCAAGCCGTGGCGCGAGCGACCAACTCGGTCATCGGGCGGGTGCTGTTCTTCTACATCGGCTCGATCCTGCTGGTGGTGATGCTCGTGCCCTGGAACTCGGCAGGCATGGCTACGCCGTATGTGAGCGCGCTCGAAGCGATGCGCATTCCGGCCGCCGCGCACATCATGAATGCGGTCGTGCTGACAGCCGTTCTCTCGGCCCTCAATTCGGGCCTGTACGCCTCGTCACGCATGCTCTTCGCCCTTACGCGCCGCGGCGACGCACCGCGCTCGCTTGCGAAGCTCAACTCGCGAGGCGTGCCGGTTCGTGCGATTCTCGTCGGCACGTTGTTTGGCTATGTCGCCGTGGTGATGTCCTATGTTTCGCCCGACACGGTATTTGCCTTCCTCGTGAACTCTTACGGCACCGTAGCGATCTTCGTGTACGTGCTGATCGCCTTCTCGCAACTGAAGTTGCGCAAACGGCTGGAGCGCGAGGCACCGGGCAAGCTCAAGGTGCGGATGTGGGGCTATCCGTACCTCACCTGGGTCGCGATTATCGGCATGCTGTCCATCGTCGGCGCAATGGCCTTCATTCCGGATCAGCGCACACCGCTCGCACTGGGTGTCGTTAGCCTCACGGTGCTGCTCGTCGCCTTCACCGTGCGCTCTATCTGGCGCAAGCTGCGATCACCCGACCCGGGCTTCGAAATCTAACGCTGACTTTCCGCACATGGCCGCCGGCAGATACCCTGCCGGCGGCCATTTCCTTTTGCGAACACTCTCCATCCGGGGCCGGGCTCTCATCGAGCGCGGCAATGCCGGCGCAATGGCTTTCGGTCGCGGCCAAACACGCATGAGCCACATGGCCGGATCACGGTCAAAGGCACACCGTCTGGCCCAATATTTGCGGCGAGACGTTCGCCTGGTTTGGCGCCACAGGATAGAAAAATGTGGTGCCAGCGAGGTGCGTCGTACAGCGCGCAAAACGCTGCCACGGTGCCGCTTTGCGCTGGCACCATCACAAAGCGGCGGTGGTACTAATCCCGGGAAAATGTTCTTGGCAGTATTGGCTCATTTCCTTCAGGAGCCTACCGTGGGTACGATTGAATCCTTCGCGCTGGATCGTCGCTCCGAAGCTGCGCCATACGATCCGCTTTACGATCCGCTGGTCTCGACCGATCCCGGTCTGGGCATGGACTACGCACCAACCTATTGGGTCGCCACCGCCGGCGCTCCCCCCGAAGACGATGGCCCGCTGCCTGGCGACGCCGACGTCGACGTGGTCATCGTCGGTGCCGGTTTCACCGGTCTGTCCACCGCACTTTTTCTCGCTCGCGAGCACGGCATTCGCGCCACGGTGCTCGAAGCAAACCGCACGTGCTGGGGCTGCACCAGCCGCAACGGCGGACAGGGCCAGAACGCGAGCGGACGACTCTATCGCTCGCAATGGATCGCGCGCTGGGGCAAGGAAACCGCCCTGCGCCTGGATGCCGAGATTCGTGAAGGCTTCGACACGTTCAAGTCGCTCATTGCCGAAGTGCCCGAATGCGATCCGCAACCGGGGGGCCATCTCTACATCGCGCACCGCGATCGCAAGATGGAATTTCTGCGCAACGAGGCCAAGGTCATGCGTGACGTGTTCGGTTACGACACCTGCATTCTCTCGCGCGCGGAAGTGAGTGAGCAGTACGTCGACGATCGGGAAAGCTGCGGCGCAATGCACGAACCCGACGGTATCGGCGTCCACCCGCTCAAGCTCGCCTTCGGTTATCTGCGCATGGCCCGCGCGCTCGGCGCGCGCGTGCATCCGTCCACACCGGTGCTGAGTGTCGAGACGATCAACGGCGTACACCATGTGCGCACACCGCGTGGGGTCGTGCGCGCCAAGGCGGTTGCGTTTGCCACCGGCGGCTACACGCGCAACGACGTGACCAAGGCCCTGCGCGCGAAAATCATGCCGATTCTGTCGAACTCGCTCGTCACGCGCGTGCTCACGCCCGACGAAATCGCGGCGACGAATTTCCGCACCCACGAGGTCATCACCGATACGCGCACGCTGCGCTATTACTACCGCCTGCTGCCCGATAACCGCCTGCAGATCGGCAGCCGTAGCTCGATCACCGGTGCGGATGCGCAGAATCCGAAACACATGGCGGTCCTCGTCGAAGGCCTGCATCGCAAGTTTCCTGCGCTGCGGGGCATTCGCATCGATTACTCGTGGTGGGGCTGGGTCGACGTAAGCCACGACATGATGCCGCGCGTCACGCAACCCGATCCGCGACAGAGCCTGTTCTACGCCGTGGGCTATGGCGGCAACGGCGTGTCGTTCTCGGCCCACGCCGGACGCCGCCTCGCACAACGCATTGCCGGAGAGCACGACCCGTCGTGGGATCTGCCGATCTATGACTCCGCCCTGCAATACCCGAACGTGTTCGGCACCGTGCAGTGGCAAGGCTTCGCGCCGTTCCGCCGTATCGGCCAGCGCTTTCTCTATCACCGGTATCACGCGCAAGACGAAGCGCGCTGATCCGTGTCTACCCCTGACTTTTTTTTGGAATCTGCCATGACGACTCAGAACGAATCCGCCGACATCCAGTTGCTCAAGACCTTCAGCGACGCCTGGAATCGGCATGACATCGACGCCCTCATGGCCTGCATGACGGACACTTGTGTGTTTCACGCCGTCGCCGGCCCCGATATGTTGGGCCGCACCTTCGAAGGGCGCGACGCCGTGCGCGCCGCGTTTCAGTCCGCATGGGAGAACTTCCCCGACGCGTCATGGACCGAGGGCGAGCACTTCGTCACCGGCAATCGCGGCGTATCGGAATCGACGTTTCGCGGCACGAAGGCTGACGGCAGCCGGGTCGAAGCTCGCATGGTCGATGTCTTCACCCTGCGCGACGGCAAGATCGAAGTGAAAAACGCCTTCCGCAAAGACCGCCCGGCGTTCTGACGTTCCCTCGACAACTTGTGGCTCTCCGGCATCGCCTTGGTTATTTTTATTTTTCAATACAAAACGTACCAAATAATAAAAATACCGATTGACCAAGGCAAACAGATCGCCTAGATTTCCACTTACGCAACGAAATCGGAATTATTTGTTCCGTTTATTTTTCACTGGAGACACCCATGAATGCCAAAGATCCGGCTACGGCCACCCAGCAACTGACTGCCGCCGACGGTGGCCCGCAGGCCATGACGCCGTCCGAAGCCTTTGTCGAAACGATGGTCGCCAACGGCGTGAGCGAGATGTTCGGCATCATGGGCTCGGCCTTCATGGACGCGATGGACATCTTCGCGCCGGCCGGCATTCGCCTGATCCCGGTGGTGCATGAGCAAGGCGCGGGCCACATGGCCGACGGCTACGCCCGCGTCTCTGGCCGTCATGGTGTCGTGATCGGTCAGAACGGCCCTGGCATCAGCAACTGCGTGACGGCGATTGCGGCCGCTTACTGGGCACACAGCCCGGTCGTGATCGTCACGCCGGAGGCCGGCACGATGGGCATCGGCCTCGGCGGCTTTCAGGAAGCGAAGCAGTTGCCGATGTTCCAGGAGTTCACGAAGTATCAGGGTCACGTGACGCACCCGGCTCGCATGGCCGAGTTCACCGGCCGTTGCTTCGATCGCGCGATGGCCGAAATGGGCCCGACGCAACTCAATATCCCGCGCGACTACTTCTATGGCCAGATCAAGACCGAGATTCCGCGTCCGCAACGCCTCGACCGTGGCGCAGGCGGTGAAGAACGCCTGAACGAAGCGGCCGAACTGCTCGCACAAGCCAAATTCCCGGTCATCATCTCGGGCGGCGGCGTGGTCATGGGCGACGCCATCGAAGAGTGCAAGGCGCTCGCCGAACGTCTGGGTGCACCGGTCGTGAACAGCTATCTGCATAACGACTCGTTCCCGGCCAACCATCCGCTGTGGTGCGGCCCGCTCGGTTATCAGGGCTCGAAGGCGGCGATGAAGCTGCTCGCTCAGGCCGACGTGGTCGTAGCGCTCGGCTCGCGTCTCGGACCGTTCGGCACGCTGCCGCAACACGGTCTGGACTACTGGCCGAAGCACGCCAAGATCATCCAGATCGATGCCGATCACAAGATGCTCGGCCTCGTGAAGAAGATCTCGGTCGGTATCTGCGGCGACGCCAAGGCGGCCGCCGTGGCGCTCTCGCAACGTCTGGCCGAACGCACGCTCGCCTGCGATGCCACGCGCGCTGCCCGCGCCGACCAGATCGCCACCGAGAAGGCTGCATGGGAGAAGGAACTCGACGAGTGGACCCACGAGCGCGACCCGTACAGCCTCGACATGATCGAAGCGCAGAAGCAGGAGCGCACGTTCAACGGTGGTGAGTATCTGCATCCGCGTCAGGTGCTGCGCGAGCTGGAGAAGGCCATGCCGGAAGACGTCATGGTCTCGACCGACATCGGCAACATCAACTCGGTGGCCAACAGCTACCTGCGCTTCAACAAGCCGCGCAGCTTCTTCGCTGCGATGAGCTGGGGCAACTGCGGCTACGCGTTCCCGACCATCATCGGGGCGAAGGTCGCGGCGCCGCACCGTCCGGCCATCTCGTACGCCGGCGATGGCGCCTGGGGCATGAGCCTGATGGAAACGCTCACCTGCGTGCGCCACAACATTCCGGTCACGGCCGTGGTCTTCCACAACCGTCAATGGGGCGCCGAGAAGAAGAACCAGGTGGACTTCTACAACCGCCGCTTCGTGGCGGGTGAGCTCGAAAGCCCGAGTTTCGCCAACATCGCGCGCGCGATGGGCGCCGAGGGCATCGTGGTCGATCGTCTGGAAGACGTCGGCCCGGCCCTCAAGAAGGCCATCGACCTGCAGATGAATCACGGCAAGACAACGATCATCGAAATCATGTGTACCCGCGAGCTGGGCGATCCGTTCCGCCGCGACGCGCTCTCGAAGCCGGTGCGCATGCTCGACAAGTACAAGGACTACGTCTGACGCGGTCGAGGTGATTCGTGTTACAGCGCTCCCGGCTCTGTGGGTGCCGGGGGCGCTTTTTTATTTTCTCGACATCATGAAAGCCATCAATCGCATCATCGATACCGCGCGCCGCGCACCGATGCGCATCGTGTTGTGCGAATCGGAAGACGAGCGGATGCTCACCGCGGCCGCCCGCGCGACGCGCGAAGGCATCGCACGCATCGTCCTCGTCGGCGACATCCGCAAGACGCAACGCGCGGCCGACGCTGCACACATCGATCTGGCCGGCATGGAACTGATCGACCCGGCGACGTCGGACATGGCAGAAGCGTTCGCCGAAACGTGGTACGGCATGCGCGCAAAGAAGGGCATGACGCGTGCGCAAGCCGCCGAGGAAATGCGCTCGCCACTGGGCTTCGCCAACATGATGGTGCGGCTCGGTCATGCCGACGGCTCCGTCGCCGGTGCCGTGAACACGACCGCCGACGTCGTGCGCATGGCGATCCAGATCATCGGCGTGCAGCCGTCGTTCCAACTCGTGTCGAGCTTCTTTCTGATGATGCTCTGCGAGCCGTTCCATACGATGAAGGGCGGCCTGATCTTCTCCGACTGCGCCCTCGTGGTCGATCCCGATGCTGCCCAGCTCGCGCAGATCGCACTTGCCGCAGCCGACAGTGCGAGCGCCCTGCTCATGGAGCCGCCGCGCGTCGCCATGCTGTCGTTTTCGACGAGTGGCAGCGCCAAACATGCGGCTGTGGACAAGGTCGTGGAAGCCACCCGTCTCGTGAAAGCCGCGCGACCGCAATTGGCCATCGACGGCGATGTTCAGCTTGACGCGGCCATCGTCTCCGAAATCTCGCAACGCAAGGTCGTTCATTCGCAGGTCGAGGGGCATGCCAACACGCTCATCTTCCCAAGTCTCGACGCCGGCAACATCGGCTACAAGCTGGCCGAGCGCATCGGCGGCGCGAAGGCCATCGGCCCGCTGCTGCAAGGGCTGAACCGTCCGGCCAACGATCTGTCGCGCGGTTGCAGCGCCGACGACATCTATTACGTGATCGGCGTGACCTGTGTGCAGGCGCAGGCCGCTCGCGCCAAGCTCACCGGCACATCGCCGCTCGCTATCCGGCCATGACGCTTCACGCGATTCAGGCCTATCTACCGCTGATGTTGCTGTTGGGCTTCGCGACCTATTTCCAGACGGTCACGGGCTTCGGGCTAGGCATGATCGTGTTGGGGGGCGCCAGCGGTTTCGGGCTGGCACCCGTGGCGAGCGTCGCCATTCTCGTGAGTCTGGTCACACTCGTGAACAGCGCACTGGCGCTGCCGGGCAAGCTGCATCACATCGACTGGCGTGCCGTGCGCGCCGCAACACTCGGCATCCTGCCATCGGTCGTCGTCGGCGTGTTGCTCTTCGATTATCTGAACGGCACAGCATCTCACGTGCTGCATCTGCTGCTGGGCGCGGTGGTGCTTTACGGCGGCGTCGGATCTGCGCTGCGTCCTGCGCCCAGGGCAGAACGGTCGGGTGACACGGGATTTTTCTTCAGCGGTGTCTTCGGCGGCTTGCTTAGCGGTATGTTCGGCATTTCCGGGCCGCCGCTGATTTTCTATTTCTATCGGCAACCGCTCACGCTGATGCAGATTCGCTGTGCACTAATCCTGCTGTTCGCGGTCACGGCATCGATTCGTACCGTCTACAGTGCCTTCGCGGGGCAACTGCCCGCGTCAATGTGGTGGCAAGCGGCCGTGGCGCTGCCGGTCGTCGCGTTCGCCACGTTGCTTGCGCGCCGTCATCCGCCGCCACTCTCCGGAGTGACAACGCGGCGCCTCGCCTTCCTCACGCTGATCCTGCTGGGGACGCACCTGATGGTGAGCGCAGTGCTGGAAATGGCGTAGCGACGGACGTTACGTGTGCGTGCGACGGCCACCGCTGCCGATCCAGTCGACAAGTCTCGAGAGCGTTGTCATGTCGGGAGGTGAGCTCAAGTCCAACGCGAGCGAGTTCCGATAGTACGGACTGAGATCCAGGCCAACGCCAAGGCCCAGCACTTCGACATCGCCGCGCGCCTGCTGCTGCGCCACGACCTCGCGCAAATGGTGGTCCAGATAGTGATCGTCGTTGACCTGATTGGTGGCGGCGTCCATCGGGCTGCCGTCCGAAATCACGATCAGCAGACGCCGGTTGGCGCTGCGTGAGCGCAGCCGTTCGCACGCCCACTCGAGCGCCTCGCCGTCCACACCCTCGCGAAACAGATCGGCCTTGAACAACGACGCAATGTCGGTTCGCGAGCGCCGCCAACTCGTCACGGCGTCTTTGAAGATCAGATGCGAAACCTCGTTCAGACGTCCCGGGAAGCGGGGCTTGCCACGCGCAAGCCAGTCGGTGCGGGCACGTCCGCCGTTCCATGCGCCGGTCGTGAAGCCGAGGATTTCATTGGTGACACCCGCCGCATCGAGCGCGCGCGACAGGACGTCGACGATCATGGCAACCGCTTCGATTTGCGCCTTCATCGAGCCCGAACAGTCGATCAGAAAGCTCACCATCGACTCGGCGATCAACGTGTGCTTCTCGAGCCTGAACAGTCGCCGCTCGGCGGGCGAGCTGACCAGTTGCGCCAGGCGCCGTCCGTCGATACGCCCCTGTTCTTCACCGAACGACCAGCCGTCGCGCTGCGGTACTGCCAGCGCCGCCTTGAGTGCGCGTGCGAGCCTCGGCACATTGATCGCCTGCGCGACGATTCGCTCGTCAAGGCGTTCCCGGAACTCGGTCAGCAGCGCGCGACGCACGAGCGTGCCCGCATACAGTTCGCGGTCATATCGATTCGTGAATACGCGATAACCTTGCTCCGACGCCTTGAGGACGCGGCTGTCGCCCGAATGCGCGAGCGTGATGCCGTCGTCTTCCTGTTCGTCGAAATCGAGAAATAGCGAGAAGGCGTTGCGCACGCCTTTCTCGTCCTCATCGTCCTTGTCCTTGTCGCCGTCTTCCTCAGACTTGCCGCCTGCCGCACGGATCAGACTCGCGATATCCGCCGCCAACTCGCGCGCGTACACGGCGAAGGCCCCCTGATCGGCGCGCGCGCGGCGCATGCCCGCGAGCGCGCCGCCCACGCGTGGCGCAATGGCCATGCGCGTGGCTTCGATCAGTCCTTCCGTGTCCTCGATGACGGGATACCCCGTCAATCGCGACCAGCTCATCTGCGCGACGGTGTAGAGCAGCAACCCAACATGGCTGTCGGCCACGCCGGTCACGTGCATGGCGCGCGACCATGCTTCGAACCGGTCTCGCAAGTTCTTCGCGATGCCGGGCATGCCCGCCGGAATGAACGTCTCGCAACGCAACTGCTCCATCAACTCGAAGAGCAGCCGCTCGAGCGGCGCTTCGGGTTGCAGTTGGCGGTGCAACCCAGCGTCGCTGTGCCGCAACCGTAGCGCGGCACCGTCGGCCGCCCCGCGCAAGGTCGTCAGCGCACTCAACGGGTCGGCAGGCCCCGGCAGCGTTTGCAGATGCGGCGCATGCAGGGGCAGCGGCCGCATGTTCCGGCACAGGCGCGCGCCGCTGTAATGCAGCGCAGCGTCGCCGGTCAGCGCGCGCACCGTCGCGGCGCACAGTGCTTCGCCACGCGCGGCCCGCCGTGCCGCCTCGCGCTCCGACATCGTCATGACGCATCGGCCAGCAGCGAGCGGCCGCCGTCGTTCGCAGGCAACTCACAGCCAAAGGCGCGCTGGTAGTACTCGGCCACCACCGCGCGCTCGGCCTCGTCGCATTTGTTCAGGAACGTGAGACGGAACGCCAGTCCGGCGTCGCGGAAAATGCCGACGTTCTCCGCCCAGTTGATCACCGTGCGGGGCGACATGAGCGTGGACAGATCGCCGGTCGCGAACCCCTTGCGCGTGAGTTCCGCCACACTCACCATCGAGTCGATGAGCGCACGCCCGGCGTCGCTGTCGAGCGCCGGCACGCGCGCCAGCACGATGCCCGCTTCGTCCTCTCGCGACAGATAGTTGAGCGTGGCCACGACATTCCAGCGGTCGATCTGTGCGTGATTGAGAACCTGCGTGCCGTGATACAGGCCGTTGAGATTGCCAAGGCCAACGGTGTTCGTCGTGGCAAACATGCGGAAGCCCGGATGCGGATGAATCACGCGATTCTGGTCGAGCAACGTGAACTTGCCGTCGCGCTCCAGAATGCGCTGAATCACGAACATCACGTCGGGGCGGCCAGCGTCGTACTCGTCGAAGATCAGCGCGACGGGGCGTTGCAGCGCCCACGGCACGATGCCCTCCTGAAACTCGGTGACCTGATGACCGTCGCGCACGACGATGGCGTCCTTACCGACCAGATCGAGACGACTGATATGTCCGTCGAGATTCACTCGCACGCACGGCCAGTTCAGCCGCGCCGCTACCTGCTCGATATGCGTGGATTTCCCGGTGCCGTGCATACCCTGCACCATCACGCGGCGGTTGCACATGAAGCCGGCCAGAATCGCCAGCGTCACGTCGGGGTTGAAGCGGTACGCCGTGTCGATCTCGGGGACGTGATCGTCTCGCTCGCTGAACGCCGGCACCTGCAGATCCGTATCGATGCCGAATACGGCACGGGCATCAACCAGGCGATCCGGTTGTTGGGTTGCGGTCTCCATCACGTCCCTCTCCTGTTCCACTGTGACAAGGCAATTTCAGGGCATCATAACGTTAACCATTTTTAGAAACAATTCGTTCCGAATAATAAAAACACCCATTGACGGCGTCGCGGTGGCTCGTCTACATTCGAACGAACTGAAACGCATCGGAAACCGGCCAATGGCGTTCCATCCGTTCGATAGTCCGTTTGGGTACAATACCGCTGATCCATTTTCCGGAACGGCGCATATGAACGACGCATCGACCCAGCACGACTCCCCCGTGGACAACAAGGCGGATACCCCGACCCTGCGGGCGTTCGCGCTGCTCGAATATCTCGTTGCCGCCGACGCGCCGGTCTCGCTCGCCGACATGGCGCACGATATCCAGATGCCGAAGGCTTCGCTGCACCGCATGCTCGGCTCGCTCGAAGCGGGCGGGCTGGTGATTCGCGAACCCGGGCAGAAGAATGCCTATGTGATCGGCCCGCGCCTCGCGCAACTGAGTCTGGGTGTGATGATGCAGGCGGGCGCGCGACGCATGCGCCACGCGATTCTTAGCCGTCTCGTGGCCGATCTCGGCGAGACGTGCAACCTCACGATGCTGCACGAAACCGAGGTGCTCTATCTCGACCGCATGGAAGCGCCGTGGCCGCTGCGTCTCGATCTCAAGCCGGGATCGCATGTGCCCGCGCACAGCAGTGCGAGCGGCAAGTTGCTGCTCGCCATGATGCCGCGCGAGCAACGCACCGCCCTGCTGCGTGCAATGAAGCTGCAACGCTTCACGCCGAACACGCTGACCGATCCCGAATTGCTGGAAAGCGAACTCGACCGCATCGCGCATAAGGGCATCGCCGTCGATAACGAGGAATTCGTACTGGGCATTGCCTGCGTGGCCGCGCCCGTGCTCAAGGAAGACGGGGGGTGCATCGCTGCCGTGGCCGTACACGCACCTGTCTCGCGCACATCGCTGTCGAAGGCCATGGAATTCGTACCGCGTCTGCAAGAGGCCGCGAAAGAACTCGCCAAGACGTTCTGACGCGTCAGGGCGCTTTCGCCAACGCCTCTCCCTTGCTTGCCCGCTGCCAATCGAGCAGCGGCGCGAGCGCCGTCGCCGTCTCTCGCAGCGTCGGCACCATTCCCAGCAATTGCTCCAGCGTCACCCGCGCCGTCGGGCCATGCACCGCAAGCACCGCGCGCACATGCCCGTCCTCGATCGCACGCACCGGCACGCCTACCGCGACCATGCCGCGTACGAACTCCTCATTATCAATGCCAATGCCGCGCGCGGCCAGCCGGTCAAGCTCCGCTTCGAGCAGACTCACCTCTGTGATCGTGCGTGGCGTCATGCGTTTGAGTGACAGCCGCGAGAGCACCGCACGACGCTCGGTTGCCGGCATCTGGGAGAGAAACAATTTACCGCTCGCGGTGCAGTGCAACGGCACGCGCATGCCGGGATGCATCTGCATGCGCAGTGGCTCGCTTGTCTCCACTCGCTCGATGTAAAGCACCTCATCGCCGTCGAGCGCCGTCAGATTGACGGTCTCGCCGACGCGATCGACCAACACGCGCAACAACGATCGGGCCGCACGCGTGAAGTTGTTGTTCGCCAGCGTGACCAGCGCCAGCCGCGTGGCCCTCGGCCCCAACGACAGACCGCGCTCCGATCCGCGCGAATCGGGCACATGCGAAACGTAGCCGCACAGCTCGAGCGCTTCGATCAGGCGCATGAGCGTCGCCTTCGGAATCGACAGACGCGTCGCGAGTTGCGACAACGTGTAGGGTTGTCCCGCGAGGGCCAACCGCTCGATGACGGCCAGCGCCCGCAAGTTTCGCGCCTCGTCGCTCGCGCGCAGATCCCCTTCGTTCAGCGTGCCCGTCTCGCGCATTGCGCCTCCTCGCCCGTCGCTCACGCGCAATAAAAGAAACAAAATATACCAATTAATTGAAGAACGTCGGCCCCGGGATAACCCCGGTGCCAAGCCATCAATGCCCCCGAGGCGGGGTTGATCGGTACGCCACCCTTCCACGTCCGCTCCCTAGTGAAACCCCGCAGATGCGCCGCAGCAATTGCTGTGTTCTGAGACGGCAAGCGCGAAATCCGTTTCAGATTTCTGTCGCACACCGCTTTTCACTTGGCATTTGCACAAGGCTCGCCGACATTGGATCGAAACAATCCGAAACGAATCGTTTCATCCCATCGAAGCAGACTCGAGGCAGGAGACAGGCTGTATGGAACATGAGGTCGACTATCTGATCGTCGGTGCGGGCTCCGCCGGGTGCGTGCTCGCCAATCGTCTGAGCGCAGATCCCGCGAACCGGGTGTTGTTGCTCGAGGCCGGCGGGCCCGATAGCAATCCTTGGATTCACGTCCCGGTCGGGTATTTCAAGACGATGCACGACCCGGAACTCGACTGGTGCTATCGCACCGAAGCCGACGCCAACGTTGCAGACCGTCAGATCGACTGGCCGCGCGGCAAGGTCCTCGGCGGCTCAAGCTCGCTCAATGGCTTGCTCTACGTGCGAGGTCAGCGCGAAGACTACGACCACTGGGCTGCACTGGGCAATCGCGGCTGGCGCTACGCCGACGTGCTGCCGTACTTCCGCAAGTCAGAAGATCAGGAGCATGGCGCAAACGAGTATCACGGCGTTGGCGGCCCGCTGAAGGTGTCCGATCTGCGTCTGCGCCGCCCCATCGCGGAACACTTCATCGCGGCGGCGAAAGACATCGGCATTCCGTTCAACGAGGACTACAACGGCGAGACGCAGGAGGGCGTCGGCTATTTCCAGCAGACCGCCTTCAAGGGGCTTCGCTGGAGCACGGCCAAGGGCTTTCTCAAACCGATTCGCGATCGCCGCAACCTGATCGTGGAGACGCGGGCGCAGACGTGCCGCGTTCTGTTCGAAGGCAAGCGCGCCGTCGGCGTCGAGTATCTGCAAAACGGAGAACGCCGGAAGGCGCGCGCACGCGTCGAGGTCATTCTCGCGGCCGGGGCCATCGGCTCGCCGCAGTTGCTGCAGAACTCGGGCGTGGGTCCGACGACCGTGCTCGCCAAAGCGGGCGTCGCGTTACGCCATGTGTTGCCCGGCGTCGGTCAGAATTTGCAGGACCATTTGCAAGTGCGGCTGGTCTTCAAAACCCGCGAGCGCACGCTCAACGACGAGGTCAACCATCCGCTTCGCAAGGCGCTCATCGGTCTGCAATACGCGATGTTCCGCACCGGACCGCTCACGCTCGCCGCCAGTCAGGTGACGATCTTCACGCGCTCGCGCCCGGACTGCCCCGACATTACGCGCCCCGACATCCAGTTCCACATGCAGCCGCTGTCCGCCGACAAGCCGGGCAAGGGGGCGCACCGGTTCTCGGCATTCACGTCGTCCGTGTGTCAGTTGCGCCCATTCAGCCGGGGCAGCGTCGAGATCCGGTCCAACGATCCGCTGCAGTACCCGGTGATCCGAGCCAACTATCTGTCGGACGAGCGCGACCATCGCGTGGTGATCGACGGTATCAAAGTCGCGCGCCGCATCGCGGCAGCACCTTCGCTCGCGCCGCACATCATCAGCGAGTTCATCCCCGGGGCCAGGTATCAGAGCGACGACGCGCTGCTGCAGGCCGCGCGCCAGTTCAGCCAGTCGATCTATCACCCCGCAGGCACCTGCAAGATGGGGCACGACGCCATGGCCGTCGTCGACGACCGTCTGCGCGTGCACGGTCTCGCGGCGCTGCGCGTCGTGGACGCGTCGATCATGCCCGAACTGGTCTCGGGTAACACGAATGCACCGACCATCATGATCGCCGAGAAAGCGGCCGACATGATTCTCGAAGACAGGGAGCAGGCGTCGGGCATGCAGGAAATCCGCCTCACCGCGCAGGCGGAAGCGGCAAGCGTTGCCGTAGCGATTTAGCCAGTCACGTCAGCCCCCCAACCATTACAAGATCCGGAGACAACCATGAATGCATCGACCCAGACCGACGCCCGGCAGATGCGCCGTGTCGTCGTCGCCAGCCTCATCGGCGCCACCATCGAGTGGTACGACTTTTTCCTGTACGGCGTGGTCGCCGGCATTGTATTCAACAAGCTGTATTTCCCCGGCAGCGATCCGCTCGTCTCGACGATGCTCGCCTACGGCACGTTCGCCGTGGGCTTCCTTAGCCGGCCGCTGGGCGGTGTGATCTTCGGGCACTTCGGCGACAAGCTCGGCCGCAAGAGCATGCTCGTGATGACCCTCACCATCATGGGCATCGCCACCATGCTCATCGGTCTGGTGCCCACGTATGCGCAGATCGGCCTGTGGGCGCCGGTGCTCCTGCTTGTGCTTCGCGTGCTGCAAGGCATCGGGCTGGGCGGCGAATGGGGTGGCGCGGTGCTCATGGCGTTCGAATACGCGCCAAAGGAAAAGCGGGGTTATTACGCCAGCATTCCGCAGGTGGGTCTCGCGATCGGTCTGTGTCTGGCGTCAGGCGTGGTCGCGCTGCTGTCGTACACCCTCACCCATGCCCAGTTCCTGGCATGGGGCTGGCGCGTGGCGTTTTTCCTCTCGGTGGGTCTCGTCGCCATCGGCATGTACATCCGCCTGAACGTGATGGAAACGCCCGAATTCACGAAGATCAAGAAGGCCGGGGCCGAGATCAAGATTCCGATTGCCGAAGTGCTCACGCGCAACCCCGGCAACGTGCTGGCCGGCATGGGCGCGCGCTTCATCGACGGTGTGTTCTTCAACATCTTCGGCGTGTTCTCGATTGCCTATCTGACGCAGACGCTCAAGCTCTCACAGACCGAGGCGCTCACGGGGGTGATGGCGGCCGCGTTCGTGATGATCTTCACCATCCCGTTCTTCGGCAAGTTATCCGACCGCATCGGCCGCACGCGCATCTACTTCTGGGGATCGCTCGCGACCGGTCTGTCATCGTTCGCCGGGTTCTGGCTGATGAAGGCGAGCGGCGGCAACGTGATGCTCGTCTGGCTGTCCATCGTGATTCCGCTGGGCGTGATCTACGCGTCGGTCTACGGGCCGGAAGCCGCGCTCTTCTCCGAACTGTTCGACGCGAAGGTGCGCTACACCGGCATCTCCTTCGTCTACCAGTTCTCGGGAATCTTCGCGAGCGGCCTGAGCCCGATCATCGCCACGTATCTATTGCAGAAGAACGGCGGCGAGCCGTGGATGATTTGCATCTACGTGCTGTGCGCCGGACTCATCAGCGCGCTGTCCGCGGCATGGATCGGTAGCCGCAAACGCCGCCAGAACGTGTGGCATGGGGCCGGCGTGACCGAACATTGACGGCAGATGTGGCCGCACCGACGCGCCGATCCGGCGCCGGTGCGCAGCCAACCGCGCACGGGGCGTGTCCTTCACCGGGACGCGCCCTTTTTCATGGGGATGCACGGTATGGTGTGACCCGGATCAGTTCGTGAACCGCCCATATCGTGCGATGATTCGGGGTGTTGCTCACGTGCCTCACGCGACCTTCCGGCGACGGCCCTTCACGCCGTCTGCCCATATTTTGCAGTGCAAAGGATTGTCTGCGCCGGGCACGATGAAAGTCTGTTGCCCCCAATCCTCTGGCCCGCGAGACATGATGCAGCGAGACCCGTCGCTTGATGCCGCTATTCCCGAAGACGAACCCGATCGTCCGGGGCCCCTCTCGGAAGCGTCCCTGCTGGGCGCACCGTCGCCGCCGCCTGGCCCGGCCCTGGCAGACACCCTGCCGCTGCCCATCAGTGTCTATCCGGCGCTCATGGGCATTCTGCTGGCGTATGGCGTGCTGGTCGTCGGCAACGGGCTCTTTGCCACCGCCATCCCCTTTCATGCGCTGAAGTACGGCGCGTCGACGTTCACGATCGGCGTGATCCAGTCTTGCTATTACGGGGGCTTTCTGCTCGGCGCGCTCTTCAATCGCACGCTCATCGAGCGCATCGGGCAACACCGCGCGTTCGTGGCCTTCACCGCGCTGGCGGCCCTGTTCGTGATGGGCTTCGCCGTGAGCGAGACCACGCTCACGCTCTGCGCACTGCGGCTCGGCACGGGCTTCGCCCTGATGGGGATGTACACGACCGTGGAGAGCTGGCTCAACGGCTCGGTGCCGAACGCCATGCGCGGGCGCGTGTTCGGCTCGTATCTCACGATCAATTACCTCGCGGTGAGTGCCGGACAATTTCTGCTCAACATCGGCGAAGCCGGCAGCGAGGGCCAGCTTCTGCTCGTCGCAGGGCTGTTCGTCGCGGCGATTCTGCCGATCACGCTCATGCAGGGCTGGCCGACGAGAGTGGCCGACGAACGTCTCATCAAGCAACCGGCCGTCAGCCTCTTCGACAGCATCACCGAAATGGCGCGCGCCACGCCGATCGCCATTCCCGGATGCATCCTCGCCGGATTTTTGTACAGCGCGTTCTACGCCATCATGCCGATCTATCTCACGCGCATCGGCCTGTCGATCGGCAGCCTGTCGACGTTGATGGGGGTGACGCTCTTCGGCGCGCTGCTCATGCAATGGCCAGTGGGCCGGCTGTCGGATCGCATGGACAGGCGCGCGCTGTCGCGGCGTCTGGCGTTTGCGGCGGCCGCGTTCTGCGCGCCGTTGATCTTCTTTCAGGCGCACTGGCTGGTGTTCGTGCTGATGTTCCTGTTCTCTGCGGTCAACTTCACCCAGTACGGACTGATCGTCTCGCATGTGAACGATCGCACGGTGCCCGAGCGGCGTGTCGCAGTGAGCGCGACGCTACTCATCCTCTTTTCGGTCGGCGGCATTCTCGGACCGGTGATCGCATCGGGGGTCATGACACTGCTCGGCCCGGGTGGACTGCATGTCTTCAATGTCGTCTGCGCGTTGACCCTCGCACGGGTCGCCCGGCGGGCGCAATTGCTGGCGCCGTGAAAGGCAGCCGGCGGTCATCGGCGGAGTCTTCGCGGTCGTGGAGGTCGTGGCGTTGGTAAAGGTCATCAAGGTCTTAGGTCGACGAGGTCTTAGGTCGTCGAGGTCTTGAAGGTCGGCGAGGCCGGCAGCTACGTACGCAGCAAACGGAATGCGATACCGCACTCGCAAGCGCTGCCGGACCCCGTGGAGAAGCCCCAAATTGGTGCGACCGTGCCGTTCTCTGGTGCGATGCGTCACAACTCGGGAGGAAAATCGCCGACAATAGCGCCGGCGCCGCCCGGACGCCTTTGAGCACGCTTCTTGCTCACCTATTCTGTACATAAACACTGCTGCCCCCGCGCCCGTCTCTACCATGACCATGATCGATCTCGACGCCCCCGGTTTGCTGCCGCCCCGTCTGACAGCGGCCGAAGACGGCCGTCGCATCGTCATTTACGGCGACTTCACGATTTGCAGCGTCTTCCAGCCGGTGTTCTCGGTCTCGCACCGGCGTGCCATCGGCTATCACGCCTCGCTGCGCGCGCACGACGCCGAAGGCCGTCACGTCCCGTCGCACGAAGTCTTCACGCTGGCGGCGCGTCACGGCGACATGCTCGAACTCGGCCGGCTCGCCGAATCGCTGCATCTGGGCAACTTCTGCGAATTCGACAGCCGCGACGCGTGGCTCTTCCTGAGCCTGCACCCGGCCGCATTGATGGACACGGTCTACGGCGACGCGCTCATTGCCACGCTCAAGGCCACCGGACTATCGCCGCAACGCGTGGTGCTCGAAGTGCCGGAGCAAGCCGGTGGTGACACACCGCGCTTCGGCGCCATCGTGGGCAGCCTGCGCAAGGCGGGTTTTCTCATCGCGCTGGGTGGCTTCGGCGCCAAGCATTCGAACATTGACCGGGTGTGGGATCTGCGCCCCGACATCGTGGCGCTCGATCGCGGCATTCTCGCGCAGGCGACGGAGCAGTCGCATCTGGCGCGTGTGCTGCCGGGCCTCGTGTCGCTGCTGCACGAATCGGGACAACTGGTGATGATGGGAGGGCTGTCGACGGATCGCGAAGCGCTGCTCGCGCTGGAGTGCAATGTCGACTTCGTGCAAGGGCAGCACTTCGCGGCGCCCGACGTCGATCCCGTGCCGCCGAAGGTCGCGGCCGAGCGCATGGACGCACTCTCGTCGGCCCTGCGCACGCAACTGGTCGAACGCGAACGCGCCGAGCACGCGCGACTCGCACCGTACGTGGCGGGCATCGAATCGGCAGCCGCGCGCATTGCGCAGGGTCAGGACATCGAACAGGCCACGCACGACCTGCTCGCGCTGCCCGATGCGGCACGCTGCTTCCTGCTCGACGCCCTCGGACGCCAGATCGGCGACAACGTGCTGCCGCACAGCCATTCGTCGCAGCGCGCCAAACGCTTCCGTCCGCTGTTGCATTCCGAGGGTGCGAACTGGGCGCGGCGGCCGTACTTCATCGAAGCCATGCGCGCGCCCGGCGAGGTGCATTTCACCCCGCCCTATCTCTCGATCAACGAGGCGCACCTGTGCGTGACGGCCTCGATTGCCACGCCGGCCAAACAAGGCCTGCATGTGCTCTGCGTCGATATCAACTGGTAACCCGGCCGCAGGTTAGCCGGCAGCGCGTTGCACCTGATAGCGCTCGAGCCAGTGAGCATACGGCGCGGGCAACACCCATGACGGGCGTGCCACGTCGAGTTCGCGTGCCGCGTAGTACGGCCAGTGCGGGTTGGCCAGCAGCGCGCGGCCGATCATCACGAGATCCATCTGGCCGTCGGCCACCACGCGGTCGGCCGCGTGCGGGTCGTCGATACCCCACGAGGACGCCACGGCGATGCCCGCTTCCTTCTTGACACGCTCGGCAATCGGCGCGAGGAACGCAGAGCCCCAGGGAATCTTCGCGGCGGGTGTCGAGAAGCCAACGCTCACGTTCAGCAGATCGAGACCGCTTTCTCGCATCTGACGCGTGAGCGCGATCGATTCCGCCAGCGTCTCTTCATCGCGGCCGTCATACTCGATCACGCCGAAGCGGGCCGTGAGCGGCAGATGTTCGGGCCACACGTCACGCACGGCAGCGAGCGTCTCGAGCAGGAAGCGGCTGCGGCCGGCGAGATCGCCGCCGTAAGCATCGTCGCGATGGTTGGCGTGCAGCGAGAAGAAGCTCTGCGCCAGATAGCCGTGGGCAAAGTGCAGTTCCAGCCATTCGAAACCGGCCGCCAGCGCGCGACGCGCAGCCGCCACGAAGTCGCCCTTCACACGCTCGATATCATCGATGGTCATCGCCTTCGGCACCTTGCCGAGATGCGCACCGAAGGGCACCGCCGACGGCGAGAGGGTCGGCCAGCCTCGGGAATCATCTTCGCCGATGTGGTCGTCGCCTTCCCACGGACGGTTGGCGCTTGCCTTGCGACCGGCATGGGCGATCTGAATGCCGGGCACAGCACCATGCGCCTTGATGGCCGATGCGATGCGCGCCATGCCTTGTGCCTGCTCGTCGTTCCACAGACCGGTGCATCCCGGGGTGATACGGCCTTCGGGCGAGACGGCCGTCGCCTCGACGATCACAAGCCCCGCACCGCCACGCGCCAGACCGGCGTAATGGGCAAGGTGCCAATCGTTGGTGACACCGTCGATGGCGCTGTACTGGCACATCGGGGGAATGGCTACGCGGTTGCGCAACCTGACGCTCTTCAGCTCGAACGGGGAAAACAGGGCAGACATGGGGGATTCTCTAGGGAGTCAGGGAAAGCGGCGCAGGCTGGCGGAGCGCCTGGCTCCCGGCAGCGTTTCTCAGCGCCTCGACCGGTATCGGTCGACAGCAGCCATCTTAGTCGCACATCGGTATAATGAAAACCATCATCACATTATCAAATCGATAACAATTCATTATGATAAATCCCCAGTGGCTCAAATCGTTCGCCACGCTCGCCGAGTTGGGTAACTTCACGCGCACGGCCGACCGGCTGGGACTCACCCAGGCAGCGGTGAGCCAGCATGTGAAGCATCTCGAGGAGGCGTTCGGGCCATTGCTGGTGCGGCGTCCACGCGCCGTGGAACTCACGCCCGCGGGGCAGGCAGTGCTGACCTATTGCCTGGAAGTCGAGTGTGCGGCTCGTCATCTGCGCTCTCGTCTGGACGATGCGAACGAGGAATGCGGTGTCATCACCCTCATCACGCCGGGCAGCATCGGGTTGTATCTTTGCCCGATCCTGCTCGACATGCAGAAGGCCAACCCCGCGATGGCCGTGCGGCATCGCTTCGCGCCTGACCGCGAGGTGCTCGAAGGCGTGCTGCAGAATCACTTCGAGCTGGGGCTCGTGACGTTACGGCCAGACGACCCGCGGCTCGCTGCCGCGCCGTTCACGCAGGAACCGCTCGAACTGGTGGTCCCGGCGGGGGAGGACGTACACAAGTGGGAAGACCTGAAGCGCATCGGGTACATCGATCATCCCGATGGCGAAGCCATGTCGACGCGCCTGCTCAGTCGCCGCTTTCCGGGCAATCCGGGCGTACAGAGCCTGCCGTGCAAGGGATGCACGAACCAGATCAGTCTGATACTCGAATATGTCGCGCGCGGCCTGGGATTTACCGTCATTCCGCAGTACGCTCGGCAGGCGTTTGCCTCGCAGGACGCCATTCGTGTCGTTGACTGCGGCCCGCCGGTGGTCGACACGTTGTGGCTGATCCATCGCGCCGAATGGCCGCTCTCGGCGCGTGCGCAACGTGCCGTGGCGTTGCTGCGCGAGCGTGTCGACGCGCCGCGCCCGCGCGCGTTCGGTGGCGAGCGCGTCTTGCAGCGCGCGAGCGGCTGAATGTGCCGCCAACGGCTTGGTGGATTAACGTGCGGCCTGCGTGAACTTGTTGAACGAAGTGTCGAAGAGTCCGCGCACGTCGAAACGCTTGGTCAGTGTGCCGGTCTTCACAAAATCGTCCACGCTCTTTTGCGCCTCGGCGATGGCACTGTCCGTCAGCGGTTCATAGCGAATGCGCGACGTGCTGAACCACTGATGTGCCAGTTTGGGATCGATGCGCGACTTCGCGGCCCAGACGTCCGCGTAGCGCTCGATGTGTCGTGAGTCTGCCAGCGACCATTCACGCGCGCGCTGATAGCGCTGCACGAAATCTCCCAGCAATTCGCGTTTGGTGTCGATAACCTTCTGCGTCGTGGACAGATAGCTCTGCGCCGCGATCAGTCCGCGCGCCGTCACCACCGTGCGCGCGCCCGCCTGGCGCAGACGCGTGACGTACGGCTCCCATGTCGCTGTCGCATCCACCTTGCCCGCCTGCAACGCCGCTGCCGAATCGACAGACGCGAGATAGGAATACTTCACTGAGTCGAGCGGCAGTCCGGCCGACGTCAGCGCCGCCTGCACCAGTTGCTGTGACCAGCCGCCGCGTGTAATCGCCACCGTCTTTCCCTTCAGGTCGGCGACGGTCTTGATCTGCGTGTGCGGTCCGGCAAGCAACACCACGCTGTCAGGACTGTCGCGGTAGATGCCGATCACTTTGACGGGTGCGCCCTGCGCGGCGAGGAACAACACCGGTCCATCGCCCTGCAGACCGATGTCGAGCGCGCCTGCATTGACCGCTTCGATCACGGGCGTGCCCGCCGGAAACTGCTTCCATTCGACGGTGTAGGGGGCGTCCTGCAACGCGCCCGACGCTTCGAACAGACTCTGCGCGTTGTACGCCTGATCACCCACGACCAGGACTGGCTTGTCCGCCGCTTTGCTCGCGAACGGCAGAATCGCAGCGACGCTCAGTGCAGCGGCGGTGCCGCGACGCAGGCGAGCGCGCCATGCCGGCCAACGCTCACGCAGTCGGCTGCGGCGATCGCGCTTCGCCGAGCGAGTCAGCGTGGCCCGCAACAGGGCGGCACGCGACGGCGCGGACACATAGAGACCAAAGGCGATCGCGGAAGCGGCGATGAATGCATCGATCACCGGGTTCACCTCCGGGGCTTCAGGCGTAGTGGATGTCTTCATGTCATGACGCCACGCCGGAGCGTGGCTGCAGAAGTGATCGGACGTGTCAGTTTAGGCAAGCGTGTGCACGTTCCCAACCATCGATTCATGCGATGAATAGCGCGCGCCACGCCAGTTTGCTTATGCGGGTTTGCTTATCGGATTTCGTTGTTTGTGCCGGGGTGCCACGCTCCCGTATCGTGATCGCATTCTGAAATCGAACGAGAGCCACGTCATGAGTCAACCTGCCCGCAAGCTCCGGCTGGGCGCCTACATGTCGGGATCTGGCGTGCAGGGCGATAGCTGGCGCCATCCCGACACGGACACCGACGCCTATTCTCAATTCGCACGTTATCGGCACTACGCGCAAGTACTGGAGCGCGGCTTCTTTGACGCCCTGTTCTTCTTCGACAACCTTTTCATGTCGACAGACCCGGTGTCGCTCGCGCATAGCCCCGGCGCACCGCGCTGGGACCCGGTCGTGCTACTCGCCGGTCTGGCCGGGGCAACGCAGCATATTGGTCTGGTGGCGTCGGTGAGCACGACGTACAGCGAGCCTTACAACGTGGCGCGCGCGTTTGCGTCGCTCGATCATCTCTCGGGCGGTCGCGCCGGCTGGAATCTGGTGACGTCGACGGGCGGCGGCGAGAACTTCAATCGCGACGATCACGTCGACCATGCGCAACGATACGAGCGCGCCAATGAGTTCTACGACGTAGTGACAGGTCTCTGGGACAGCCACGCGGACGACGCCTTCCCGCGCAACAAAACTACGGGGCAGTGGGCCGAACCGACGCGCATCCGCAAGCTCGATCATCGCGGCAAACACTTCCGTGTACGGGGCCCCCTCAGCGCGCCGCGCCCTGTGCAGGGATGGCCGGTGATCGCGCAGGCCGGTTCGAGCGAAGCCGGTCGCGAACTGGCTGCGCGCGCGGGCGAATTGCTCTACACCGCAGCGCAGGACATCGAAGACGCACGCGCCTTCTATACCGATGTCAAAACACGTGCGCTGAAGTACGGCCGCCGTCCCGAACACATCTTCATTCTGCCGGGGGTGTCGCCCATTGTCGGCCGCACACAAGCCGAGGCGGAAGACATCTACGACGCGTTGCTTGCGCATCGCGATCCCGCCGTCGTGCTGCATTCGCTGGCTAGCTACGCGAGTCTGGGTATTGATCTTGGCAGTCTGCCGCTCGACTCGAAGGTGCCGCTGCCCGAGCAAGTACCGGAGACGAACACGCACAAGAGCCGTCAGAAGCTACTGGTGGACTGGATCCGGCGCGAGCAGCCGACCGTGCGTCAGCTCTATACGCGCTTCACAGGAGGCGGTCATCGTGTGCTGGTCGGTACGCCCGAATCGATTGCCGACGACTTTCAGCACTGGTTCGAGACGGGCGCGGCAGACGGCTTCAACATCATGTTCCCCAGCGCGCCCGTGGGTATTACGTCCTTCGTCGATCTGGTCGTGCCGGAATTGCAGCGGCGCGGTCTCTTTCGCACACGCTACGAGGGCCGTACCTTCCGCGAGAATCTCGGTGTGCCGGCCGTGCCCAACCGGCACTTCCCGCCGCGCGATGCTTCTCCGGGATCGTCTGCATCAGACGCGCTCGCGGCAGAGGTGAGTGCAACGTCTCAGCCGGCGGAGACGACGGCGGCAATCGCCTGACCCACTTCGGTCGTGCTCGCCCGCCCGCCCATGTCGCCGGTGCGCGGGCCGCTCTTGATGACCTGAGTGATCGCCGCGAGGATCGTGTCGTGCGCTTCACGTGCGCGGCCTTCCCCGCCGCCGAGATGGTCGAGCATCATCGCCGCCGTCCAGATCATGCCGATCGGGTTGGCGATGTTCTTGCCCGCGATGTCCGGCGCCGAGCCATGTACCGGCTCGAACAGCGAGGGGAACTTGCCCTCCGGATTCAGGTTGCCCGACGGCGCAATGCCGATGGTGCCCGTGCAGGCCGGCCCCAGATCCGACAGAATGTCACCGAACAGATTCGAAGCGACCACTACGTCGAAACGATCCGGGTGAAGCACGAAGCGGGCGCACAGAATGTCGATGTGCTGCTTGTCCCAGGTGATGTCCGGATACATCGCCGCCGTCTCGGCGGCACGCTTGTCCCACCACGGCATCGAGATCGAGATGCCGTTGCTCTTGGTCGCCACCGTCACATGCTTGCGCTTGCGCTGCCGCGCGAGATCGAACGCGAACTTCAGCACGCGCTCCGTGCCATGACGCGTGAATACCGACTCCTGCACGACGAATTCGCGCTCCGTGCCTTCGAACATCACGCCGCCGACCGACGAGTACTCGCCCTCGGTGTTCTCGCGCACGATCATGAAGTCGATGTCGCCCGCCTGACGCCCCGCCAGCGGTGACGGTACCCCGTCGAACAAACGCGCCGGACGCAGGTTGATGTACTGGTCGAATTCGCGGCGGAACTTGAGCAGCGATCCCCACAGCGAGATGTGATCGGGCACCGTCTCGGGCCACCCCACCGCGCCGAACAGAATGGCGTCGACGCCGTCGAGCTGCTGCCTCCAGTCGTCCGGCATCATCTGACCGTGCTCGACGTAGTAGTCGCAGCTCGCCCATTCAATGTGCTGGTATTCGACAGGAATGCCGAAGCGCTTGCTGGCGGCGTCGAGCACGCGCAGGCCTTCGGGCATCACTTCTTTGCCGATACCGTCACCCGGAATCACGGCGATCTTGAACGGACGCTGGGGGCGTTGGGACCTGTCGGTCATGGTCTGTCTCTCCTGGTATTTGGACGATGGCGTTAGGTTATTCCATTCCAACACGGATAAAATCCCCTAATCGGTTAATCCACTATCCACGAATCGTGAATAAACCCCTACCCAGCAATCCGACGCTGGACGATCTTCGCGTGTTCTGTCAGGTTGCCCGCCGCGCCAGCTTCTCGGCGGCAGCCGAAGCGCTGGGGGTCTCGCCCGCGTATGTGAGCAAGCGCGTGGGCATGCTCGAAGCCGACCTCGGCACCCGCTTACTGCACCGGTCGACGCGGCGTGTGGCAATTACCGACGCAGGCGAGCGAGTCTACGCCTGGGCAGAGAAGATTCTCGACGACGTCAATCATCTGATGGAGGACGTCTCGAGCACACGGCAGGTGCCGCGCGGCACATTGCGGGTGTCGAGCAGTTTTGGCTTCGGACGTCACGTCGTGGCGCCGGCGATGTCGCGGCTGCGCGCACTGCATCCGCAGCTCAATGTCCGACTGGATCTGTTCGACCGGCTCGTCGACGTGGCCGCTGAGGGCTACGACCTGGATGTGCGTATCGGCGACGACATCGCGCCGCATCTGATCGCCCGCAAGCTCGCCGACAATCATCGCGTGCTGTGTGCGTCGCGCGCCTATCTCGACGCGCACGGCACGCCGCGTCAGTTGAGCGATCTGGCCGGGCATGCGTGCATTGTCATCAAGGAACGCGATCACCCGTTTGGCATGTGGCGGCTGCAACAGCGTGGCGAGGCGGTCTCGCTCAAGGTGACGGGACCGCTCTCCACCAACCACGGTGAAGTGGCAGTGCAATGGGCGCTCGACGGACAGGGAATCGTGTTGCGCTCGATGTGGGATGTCGGTGCGCTCATCGCGCAAGGGAGTCTGGTGCAGGTGCTGCCCGACGTCACGCAACCAGCCAATGTCTGGGCGGTGTATCCGTCTCGCGTGGCGTCGTCAGCCAAAGTGCGCGCCTGCGTGGAATTCCTCGCGGGGGAATTCCAGACGCAGACGCAGTCGGCGTGAAGCGAAGTTACTGCAGCGTGAACGGCGCCTGTTCGACGTGCTGCGAATCGAGCCCGATCTGCACATTGAACTCGCCCGGTTCCGCCACGTATTGCAGCTTCGCGTTGTAGAACTTCAGCAGGCTTTCGTCGATGGTGAAGTACACGGTGCGCGATTCGCCTGGTTTGAGGTTCACTTTCTCGAAACCCTTCAGTTCCTTCACGGGACGCACGATCGACGCTGCTACATCCTGCAAATAGAGCTGCACCACGGTCTCGCCTTCGCGCTTGCCGGTGTTGCGCACGGTCACGCTCGCATCGAGCTTGCCGCCACGCGCGAGGGTCTTGCCCGAGAGCGTCACCTTCGACACTTCGAACGAGGTATAGCTCAGACCGTAGCCGAAGGCATACAACGGGCCGGCGTCCTCTTCGAAGTACTGCGACGTATAGTTGGCGGGCTTGCCCGGCGTGAACGGCCGGCCGATGCGCAACTGGTTGTAGTACGTCGGAATCTGGCCGATCGAGCGCGGGAACGAAATCGGCAGCCTGCCCGACGGGTTGAAATCGCCGAACAGCACATCCGCAATCGCGTGACCGCCTTCGGTGCCCGCGTACCACGTCTCGAGCATGGCGTCTGCGTTGGCCTTCGGCCAGTTCAGATCGAGCGGACGGCCGTTCATCAGCACCACGACCAGCGGCTTGCCCGTAGCCTTGAGCGCCTGCAATAGCGCCAGTTGGCTGCCCGGCAGCGACAGGCTCGTACGGCTCGATGCCTCATGCGACATGCCGCGCGATTCGCCGACCGCTACGACCAACGTGTCGGCGTTACGTGCGACCTGCACGGCTTCGTCGATCATCTGCTGCGGCGTGCGCTTGTCCTGCACGACTTCCGGATTGTCCCAATCGAGGAAATTAAGATATTCGACCACGCGCGGATCGTCGGTAATGTTTGCACCGCGCGCATAGCTCACCTGCCCCTGCGTGCCGAGCGCATCGCGTACGCCTTGTAGCAGCGTGACGGCTTGCGTTGCCTTGCCCGCGGCCGACCAGCTCCCCATCACGTCGATCTTCGCGTCTGCCAGCGGCCCGATCACGGCCACCTTGCCAGCCTTGCGCAGCGGCAGCGTGTCGTGCCGATTCTCGAGCAGGACGAGGGACTTGCGAGCCGCGTCGCGCGCCGCGTCGCGGTGCAGACGGCTTTCGGCATTCACGTCCTTCGGGTCCTGCGCGGCGTGACCGATGCGACGATACGGATCGGCAAACAACCCCATGTCGTATTTCGCGCCAAGCACTTCACGCACTGCGCTGTCGATGTCTCGCATGGGCACATCGCCCGACTTCACGAGATCGGGCAATTGCTTGAGATACTGCACGTCGGCCATGCTCATGTCGACACCCGCCTCGATGGCCAGCTTCGCCGCCTCGCGGCCGTCCTTCGCCACGCCATGACGCATCAGTTCCTCGATCGCGCCGTGATCGCTCACGGTCACGCCCTTGAAACCCCATTCGTCACGCAACAGATCGCGCAGCAGCCACTTGTTCGACGTGGCCGGTGTGCCGTTGATCGAGTTCAGCGCGATCATCACGCCACCGGCCCCCGCGTCGATACCCGCGCGATATGGCGGCAGATAGTCCTGATACATGCGCATCGGGCTCATGTCGACGACGTTGTAATCGCGTCCGCCCTCGACCGCGCCATACAACGCAAAGTGCTTCACGAAGGCCATCAGACTGTCGGGGTTCGCGGGCGACGTCCCCTGAAACCCCTGCACGCTGGCACGCGCGCTCTGCGAAACGAGATAGGGGTCTTCGCCGAAGCCTTCCGACGTGCGCCCCCAGCGCGGATCGCGCGAGATGTCGACCATCGGTGCGAAGGTCGCGTCCAGCCCGTCGGCACTCGCCTCGATGGCAGCCACGCGGGCAGCTTGCTTGACCACCGACATATCCCAGCTCGACGCAAGCCCGAGGCTGATCGGGAACACGGTACGATGCCCGTGAACGATGTCATAAGCGAAGAAGATGGGGATCTTCAGGCGGCTGTGCTTGACGGCCGCGTCCTGCAACGGACGGTTGTCCTCGCGCGTGACCGAGTTGAACGTGCCACCCACGCGACCGGCGGCGATTTCCTTGATGAGCTTGGGCTGCGGCATGTCCGCACCAATGCTGATCAGACGCAACTGGCCGATCTTTTCGTCGAGCGTCATGCGCGCGATGAGATCGTCGATGAACGCCTGCTTGGCGGCAGGCGATGGCATGGCAACCGGCGCATTGCCCTGGCGGTCATGATTGAGGACGGCAGGTGCGTCGGCAAAGGCCGGCGCGACGACAAGGCTGGCTGCGAGTGCCAGTGCGGAGAACATTCTCATCTAATAGCGATCCAATGTGGCGCGACGGCCCAATGCCGGTGGGCTTGCATCCGGCAGCGCCCCGTCGTATCAACTGACGTTACCCAGTCCGGAGAAACGGTTCGGGTGCGGTTCGGGTGCGGTCCGGGTGCGGTCCGGGTGCGGTCCGGGTGCATTCCGTGTGCATAACTGCGAAGTGCGATACTTTGCCACAATTGGTAATCTTCCAAGCGGTTTCGCCCCGTTATTCGTGCAGATCCCTGCGCCATGGGACGATCACGAGACACGCATGGAACGCGTATGAGATTTGAAACGTCCCCCCCACTTCTGGAGAGATTCGTGGTCTTGTTTTCCCCCGCCATGTCCTGGCATCGGCGCGTTCGCTCGATCTTGCCTGCACTCGTGGCAGGTGTCGCCCTGTTGGGTGCAGCGTATGCCCATGCCTTCTCCCTCGACGACGTCACCGCGCGCGCGAAGTCGCTTGCCGACAAGCCGTACACGGCCCCCGTGAGCAATCTCACGCCGGCCTTTGCGAACATGCAGTTCGGCGACTACATCAAGATCCAGCCGCGACGCGACGCGTTCGAATGGAACGATCAGGCCACGCCGTTCCGTCTGGGTTTCTATCATCAGGGCATGCAGTTCAGCACGCCGGTGAAGATCAACGAGATCGTCGGCAGCGGCAGCAATGCGAAGATCGACGAGATCCAGTACGACACCCGCCGCTTCGACTTCGGCGACCTTAAGCTCGATCGCAGCGCCACGCATAACCTCGGCTACGCAGGCTTTCGCGTGCTTTACCCGATCAACGAACCGGGCAAGCTCGACGAAATCATGAGCGTGCTGGGCGCGAGCTACTTCCGCGTGATCGGCAAGGGGCAGATCTACGGTCTGTCGGCGCGCGGCCTTGCGATCGATACGGGCCTGCCGATTGCCGAGGAATTTCCGGCCTTCCGGGAGTTCTGGATCGAACGGCCGAACCCGGGCGACAAGCATCTCGTCTTCTACGCGCTGCTCGACTCGAAGCGCGCCACCGGCGCCTATCGCTTCGATCTGACCCCGGGCGACGACTCGCTGCTGAAGGTGCAGGCGCGCGTATTCATGCGCGGGCCGGTGACCAAGCTCGGTATCGCGCCGCTCACGAGCATGTTCCTGTTCGGGCCGAATCAGCAGCGCGATCCGTACAACTTCCGTCCGGCATTGCACGACTCGAACGGTCTGGCCATTCACGCTGGCAATGGCGAATGGATCTGGCGGCCGCTGAACAATCCGCGCAATCTCGCCATCAGCCAGTTTCAGGTGACGAATCCGCGCGGCTTCGGTCTGCTCCAGCGCGGTCGGGATTTCGCGCAGTACGAAGATCTGAAGGATCGCTACGATCTGCGCCCGAGCGCCTGGGTCGAGCCGCAGGGCGACTGGGGCAAGGGTCATATCGAACTGGTGGAGATTCCGTCACCGGACGAAACCAACGACAACATCGGCGCGTTCTGGACGCCTGACCAGTTGCCGCCCAAGGGGCAGCCCTTGCAGGCCGATTACACGATCCGCTGGACGATGAACGAGCGCGGCATCATCGATCGCAATCTCGCTTGGGTAAAGCAGACACTTCGCAGCGCAGGCGAGATCACGCAGGCCAACCTCATTCGTCACTTCGACGGCAGCACCGGCCTCATTGTGGACTTCGACGGCGGCCCGCTGGCCTCGCTGCCCGCCGCCTCGGTCACGCCGCAGGTCAGCGTGAGCGATAACGCCACCCTCATCGAGCAGACGCTGCAACCGAATCCGGTCACGCGTGGCATGCGCCTGAATCTGCGCGTGATGGTCAAGGACCCGGCCAAGGTCGTGGAACTGCGCGCCGCCCTCGTCTCCGGCGGCAAGGCCGTGAGCGAGACCTGGAGCTATCAGCTCCCGCCGTTCTCGGTTGCCAAGCAATAAGTTGCATTCCGCCTCTGCGTGCGACGGCGTCTTGCCGCCGCACGCCCCCCCGCCTCCGCACGACGTTCTAATTGCCATCCGCCGCAATTAAACAGGCACTTACGTGCCTCGTTTTCTCATGTAAAACCCTAAACCAGGCAAATTGCCCTTGCAGTCGGCGCTCAATTCGCGTTTACTGCATGCACAATATTGCATAAAAACCACCCTTTGAGGTTCATAGAGGTGGTTTGCTTCATTGGTCATGGCCGCCGGCCATGCCAATGCGGCTCGGCCTGGTGCCGCTTGTGTCGGTCAAGACATCCCCAAGACTCTCCGCGTTTCGACGGAGGGCGGATTCGTTATGGAGACACCCGCATGCGACACATCGACGTACATCATCTGGCCGACGAAGCGCGCTTCAACGGCTACCACGGCCGCATTCTGCTCTGGTGCGCGCTCATCATCATCTTCGACGGCTACGACCTCGCGGTCGCGGGCATTGCGCTGCCGTCGATCATGAAAGCGATGAACGTCGATGCCACCAGCGCGGGCTTCATGGTCAGCGCTGCGCTCTTCGGCATGATGTTCGGCGCGATCGTGATGGGCATGGTGGCCGACAACATTGGCCGCCGCAAAGCCATCGCCATTTGCGTGCTGATGTTCTCGCTCTTCACTGCTGCCGCGGGCTTCACGCACGAACCGATCAGCTTCTCCGTCACGCGCTTTCTCGCGGGCGTCGGGATCGGCGGCGTGATGCCGATCGTCGTGGCGCAGATGACAGAGTACTCACCGCGCAGACTTCGCGGCACGCTCGTGACGCTCATGTTCTCGGGCTATTCGGTCGGAGGCATGCTCGCCGCATTGCTCGGCAAAGGATTGATTGAATCGTACGGATGGCAGTCGGTCTTTCTCGCGGCCGGTCTGCCCGCCCTGCTCGTCCCCTTCGCGATGAAGGCACTGCCGGAGTCGATGCCGTTCCTCATCCGCACCGGCCGCCTCGACGCCCTCAAGCGAGTGCTCGCCCGCCTCGCACCGGATTACGCCGCACAACCGGGCGATCAGTTTGCGCTGCCCGCGACCGATCGCAAACAGGCCGCGCCGCTCTCGCGTCTGTTTCAGGATGGCCGCGGGTTCAGCACCGTCATGCTGTGGGTGGCGTTCTTCATGTGCCTGTTCATGGTGTACGCGCTCAGTTCGTGGCTCACGAAACTCATGGCCAGTGCCGGCTACAGCCTCGGCTCGGCCCTCACGTTCGTGCTGGTGCTGAACTTCGGTGCGATGCTCGGCGCCATCGGCGGCGGCTGGCTCGCGGATCGCTTCAACATCAAGTACGTGCTCGTCGGCATGTATGCCCTTGCTGCCGTGTCGATCACATTGCTCGGCGTGAAAGTGCCAACGCCGGTGCTTTTCGTGCTCGTGGGATTGGCGGGCGCATCGACCATCGGCACGCAGATCGTCACCTATGCCTATGCGGGACAGTTCTACCCGATGGCCGCACGCGGCACAGGCATCGGCTGGGCGTCCGGGGTGGGACGCAGCGGGGCCATTCTCGCGCCCATCGTGATCGGCGTGCTGGTAAGCATGTCGCTGCCGTTGCAGCAAAACTTTATGGCGATCGCGATTCCCGCCCTCATCGCTGTCGTCGCTGTGTTGCTCATCGACCACAAGAAATCGGCGTCGGTGCAGCAGCAAGCCGCACTGCAATCGCGCAGCAACGCGGCCGGACTCGCGAACGGCGCGGGAGAACCGGCGTAATCTCGCGCGTCAAGGCGCGCTCGGGTGTCAAAGTCTGACGTCATGGCACGGCGGCGCAGTCAGCCGCCGCCGTGCGAAAATTCGCGCCGCGGCGGTCATGGGAATGACAGCGGCTTTCGGTGACGCGACGCGCCGGTGCAGGGGCACACCATGATTTGCCCGGCGCATACGCGACACATGAAAAATCATTCAACCCGAGCGCCTCAGGCGCCGATATCCAGATATCCGTCCCAACGGACGATCTGGGGAAGATCAACATGCCGCGTCTTGCTTTGCTGAGTGCTTTCGCACTGGCCGTCGCCCACGCTTCGGCCTTCGCCGCCCCCCTCGCCGACGCTTCGGTCGTCCAGCTTTCCACCCGGCAAACCGTCACCGGTGACGCCGTGTTTGGCGGCGCCCCGACCGCCACGCTCGGCGCCGATGCGCTGCGCAACGCGCACGGCAGTTTCGGCGTGAATGTTGCTGCCGGTGCGCTTAACGTGCAATCAAACCAGCTCGTGCTGGCAAGCGCCTCGCACGTCTCTGTCGATACCCGTCAGACGATCCGCAACGCGGCCAGCGTCACCGGCGCGATGAACGCGTCGCTCGGCGATCGCGCCCTGATGGGGGCGTCGGGCAATATCGGTGTGAATGTGGCGGCAGGCGTCGCCAACGCACAGGCCAACGCGCTGGCGATTCACTGACGGCCCGGTAACGCCGCCGCCCGGCCGGATTACGTCTCGGCCGGGAACCGGTTCTGCAGATTGCCCAGCCAGCGTGCAACGACGTTCAGCTCCGCTTCGGTGAAGTCGTCGTGCAGCAGCGCGTTGAGGTCCGCGAGGATGTCGCGGGCACGGGCAATCGCCTTGTGCCCGGCTGCGGTGATACGCAATCGCGTGGCACGCCCGTCGTCGGCGTCGGCAAGGCGCGAGAGCAGACCAGCGGCGACCATGCGGTTCGCCAGCCCCGTCATCGACGACGGTGAGAGTTGCAACGCCGCGCCGACTTCGCCCACGAGCGCATCTTCGTGGTGCAACAGATAGAAGAGCACGCCGGCCTGCGCCGCACTCACGCTTGCACTGTCCCCGGCGCGGGCATCGATCCATCGCTGGACACGTCGCTGACCGACGTTGAGCAGGAAGTACAGCCTTCGGTCGGCAGCCGTCCCTTTCCCCGGCTTCCTGGCGGTGACGGCGGTTTGCGCAGCGGCGGGCGATTGGCGTTTTGGCATTCGGTCGGGTCGATTTGTAGTTTTGTTGGTGTTGGGTCGGTGTTACGCCGGTGCGATGGGAAACGATGCGCTCTCCACAGTCATCGACGCGCGCCGCCCCCCAGTTCCCGTCGCATCGCGATCGCTCGCGTCTGCTGCGACGCGCGTCGAGCCTGCCGACAATAACCAGTCAATGGTTTCTGGCCACAGGAACGCACCGGAACGTTGGCGAAAGTATCCCATATGCCCGATCGCTCCGGCATCCGAACGTTTGGCGGGAATTTCGAGACGCGTCACCGGGGCATTACGCAGCCGGGAAACGAACATGTCGAGACCCATCGGCGTAGCCCAGGGGTCGTCGTCGAAACCCAATGACAGAATCGGTGTGCGCACACGCGCGAAGCGCGCGTCGGCGTCGAGCGTCGGGTCGTCAAAAAAGTAGTTCGGCAGGCGGGTCCATCGGCTCCACTCAAGCAGCACGCCCGCGGGCAAGTCCTCGCCGATACCCAGCTTTCTGCCGGGCATATACCCGGTAAGACGCACGAGCGCAGGCGCCACCCAATGCATGAGCATGGTGACTCGCGCGCGCTCGCGCTGGTGGCTCACCATACGCATCGCCCCCGCATGCGAGGCTACCTGTACGGCGGCGGTCAACCGATTGGAGCATTCGCACAACCCGATGGCATGGCCGCCGAAGCTGTGGCCAACGGCATAAATCGGCAGCGACGGATAACGCTCGAACGCCCAACGGGTGACCCCTTCGACATCCAGATCGGCCCAGTCGCGCATGCGTGCCCGGAAGCCGCGTAACGCCGGCGGGCACGATCCGTCGATGCCACGATAGCTATAAGTGACGGCGATCAGCCCGCGCTGCGCGACGTATTGCGCGAAGGCGAAATAGAGACGCTCCGGCACGCCTGTCGCCGAATGGACCAGCACGACACCCCGCGCAGGCAACGATTCGGGATACCAGGCGTGTGCGCCTAACGGGTAAGCGTCAAGGGCGGGAATTTCGACAGCAAGCGATGGCATGACATTGCTCTCCGGCGCTCGCACGCTCCGGGGGGAAATGCGTAGCGCCTGTTAGGGAAAGGGGAAAATCCGGAATTTATTTCGCACACGAAGTATATTGCCAATATTACTTCGCTCACGAAATAAATTGAGTGGAAGGCACAACGCGTGTAGGGGCAATAAAGGCGCAGCGAAGCAGAAACCATGGAAAACGGGGACCGAAGTCCCCGTTTTTGCTCCTTGCTTCGACGGTCCTGCTTGCGTCGCTATCGCACGGCGTTCAGACACGCCGGAGACAGCGCCGCCTTGGCCCGCTGGGCGAACGCTGGCCAGCGGCAGGCCTGGGTGTCCGGACCATCGCCGCAATCGGGCATGGCAAGTGCCATGCGCTTCGCCGGCTCGTCGAGCGAGAGCGCGGTGAGATGCCGCATCTGATGCATTGATTGGTACACGATCTCCACGCGCACGAACGCTTCGCCCGCCGGATTGCGCCACAGCGTGAAGACAAGCGCGCCATCGGGCGGCGTGTTGTCGGGTTGATCGGGCAATTGCCAATCGAGTTTGAGCATGCCCGCCAGGTTGGCCACATTGGTGTCGTGGCCAGTCAGCACATAGACCCGATTGCCCACCGGCAAGACGGGGCCGCGCACGGGTGCCGGCGGCGGTGCGCCCGTCTCCATCGCCGAGCGCGTCAGCGCATCAAGCACGGCAGCCAGCAGCGGCGTGCCGTTGGCCGATGCCAGATAGGGCGTGCGGTTGAGCAGATCGCGCTGCGCGTTGTGCGCTTCGAACAGACGCGCCCAATCTTTTTCGTCGCGGATGCGGCCCCAGGCCACATCGTGCTCGGGCAAGCCCTCGCCGTATTGCAGCAGGAAGACTTCCGCCGCCGTCGCAGCACTACCGAGCGCGCCGCGCAGCGCAACGCCGCTGCCATCGCCTTCCACACGCAATCGCGTGGGCACGTCCTCGAGCTTGCAGCCGCCTTGCGCACCGCACGCGGGACTGTGCGCGTAGTCGAGCACTTCGCTCATGCGGGCAATCGTCGCCGCGTAACGTTTGTTCAACCCGGAGACACCGTCCGGCGCGAGACGCGCCTCGATCGCCCCGCGTGCCGCACCCGGATCGAGCGGGCAGTCGCCAGCGTCCACTGGATGAAAAACCGCGTCGTAGGTCGTGAGATCCGCTTGATGCGACGTGCGCATGTCGCACCCCGGCGCCATGCCTTGCAACAGCGCGTCGCCCGTCTCGCGCGTTCGTTGATCGATATCGGCCCATCCGTACACCGTGCCCGGCGCCGGACACGCGTTGTCGGGCAGCACCCGCCGCGCGCGCAGCCAGTCGCCGTAATAGCGCCCCATGCGCTCGGCCAGCGAGCCGCCGCGTGCCGTCAGATAACCGGCGGGCACCGGCCAGCCCGGCCAGGCGTCCGGGCTGAGTTTGTCCAACGGGGGATGGGCGTGAGTGGGCGATCGCACGCCGTGACGGCTCACGATCACCGTGGAGACGAGTGCCCAGTCGGCCGGCATGCCGTCGATGCGCGCTGCCGATTCGGGCGGTTTGGCCTGCCCCGGCGACGGTGGTGACGACGTGGTGCAGGCGCTCAGCGCACCTGCGACGGCAAGTGCCGCGAGGCACCCCTGCCACCGCACACCGCTGCGCCTTTGCCGGCGGCGCACCGAAACGTCTGGACGAACATCACGGGATCGAACGGGTTCACGAGTCATCACGCGGGTCATGGCGGCAGTCATGGCAACAAGTCGGGGTGACGGGGACGGCGTTGAGATGCATCTTACCGTGCGTCCTTTACCGTCGCCCGAACCAACGTGAAATCGTGGTGGAAATGCATCGATGCGCCAACGTAATGACACTGAACACTGCGCGATTCCCCCGAAGACGCCACTACCCGGTCACGCCGTCCGCCCGGCCCACGGCGCCGAAGCGCCACGACAACCGATGCGCCGCAGCAAGCAGCGCCTGTGCCGGTGGCGCGTCGAGCGCCGTCTCGAAACTGCCCGCCGATCCCATCAGCGCAAGCACCAGCGTGACTTCCCCGGTGTGGTCGAACACCGGCACCGCCACCGTATCGATGCCTGGCACCGGGTTGCTCAATGCTGTATCGAATCGTTGTTCGCGGATGGCCGTCCGGCGCCCGGCGTAGTCGGCTGGCGGCGTCGCCGCCCGGCCTTCCGCGCCCAGCCCTGCCATGCGTACAGGCTCCTGCAGGAGCAGAGCGTCGAGTACCGGTTCCGGCAGGAAGGCAGCGAACGTGCGTCCGATGGCGGTATTGACCAGCGAGAGCACCGTGCCAATGCGCAGGCTCACGTGCTGCGGGCGCATCGCCTCCTCCAGCCGGACCACCGTGGGACCGACCGGCCCGAGCACGGCCATCGCGGCTGACAACCCGGTGGCTTGTGCGAGCGCGAGAATCTCCGGCTCGGATTCGCCGGTCGGCGACAGACGTTGCAACGCCATCAACCCGAGTTCGAGACTCAGCGCGCCCGCCTCGAAGTTGCCGTTCTCGTCGCGCGTAAGCAAGCCGGCACGTTGCAGGCTCACCAGATGCGGATGCGCCTTCGCCGCCGCCATGCCCGCGTCGCGAGCGAGCGCATTGAGCGGCAGCGGGCGTCCCGCTGCGACCAACGCTTCGAGCAACGCGCCAGTGCTTTCAAGCGCCTGAATGCCGCGCTGCGGTTTCGCCGGGGTCGTCGTTTCGTCGTTCGTCATCTCACGGGCTCCGGCGCGGTTTCGCGTGGCGCTCATGCGCTCACCTCAGCCCCGTCGCGATCCGCATCGACCTGTCGCGCAATCGCACTTGCCGTCGCACACAATGCGCTGGCCGCCGCACCGTTCCAGGCCACATCGAGCGCCGCCGTCGGCCCGATGGCAGTGAGCGCCAGACGCAAACGGCCGCTCGCATCGAACACCGGGGCACACAGACTGCTCACCGACGGGCTCGGCATGTTCACACTGCGCGACATGCCGTGCGCCCGCGTCTCATCGAGAGACGCATTGAACCGTTCGCGCTCATCCGAGGTTGGGGGCATCTGTTCATGCCACGCTTGCGGCCATTGCGCCTGCGGCGTGAAGGCGCAGAACGCGCGGCCGGTCGACGTCGTAGTGAGTGACATGACCGAACCGACGTGCAAGTTCACATGCAGCGGGAACGCCGCACGCTCGAAATGCACGACGAGCGGACCTTGCGGGGCGCTTGTACAGATCGCCACGCAGAAGCCGGTCTCGCGGGCCAGCGCGATCACACGAGGCACTGCCGCGCGATACGCCGGATCGTTTTCAAGATGCAACAACGCGAGACGCAGCGTCATCGGGCCCGGCGCATAGTCGCCCGACATCGGGTCGCGCTTGAGCAAACCCAGTCGTATGAGGCTCACCAGATATGGATGTGCCTGCGCGGGGGGCAGCCCCGCGAGCGCGGCAAGATCGCCCGGCCCCAGCGGGCGCCGCGCCTGCGCGAGCGCCTGAAGCACGCGCGCCGCCACATCCACGCTTTGCACGCCGCGTGAGGCTCGGCCGGGCTGGCCGCTCGCGGCGGCGGTGCCGTCCATCGGAATTCGGTTCATGCGGTCGTGGGAGTCAGGCTCCCCCAAGGAAAATGGCCTAGATTCTAAACAAGTCGGTGCCCGCATTTTCAATCTTCCCCGCAATACCCAAGGGTTAACCCAAACACAAACGCCACCGAATCGTTCACACCACCACATTAGCAAATAACAATCACATTTGTCATTGACAAATATTCTGGGCGTTTCGTAAGATGGCCCCATCATTCGCACCATCCCCGCAGACGAGATAAGAGAGAGACAAGCATGGCCAAAGCATTCGCCTCGCAAGCCGACCTGGAAGCCAAGAAGGTCACGTTCACCCAACTGTCGGAAAACACCTGGGCCTACACGGCCGAGGGCGATCCGAACTCCGGCGTCATCATTGGCGACGACGGCGTGATGATTGTCGATACGACAGCCACACCCGCCATGGCGCAAGACCTCATCGCGAAGATCCGCACGGTCACCGACAAGCCGATCAAGTACGTGGTGCTCTCGCACTACCACGCCGTGCGCGTGCTCGGTGCGTCGGCCTACTTTGCCGAAGGGGCTCAACAGATCATTGCGAGCCGCGGCACGTACGAGATGATCGTCGAGCGCGGCGAAGCCGACATGAAGTCGGAGATCGAACGCTTCCCGCGTCTGTTCGCCGGTGTCGAGACGGTGCCCGGCCTCACATGGCCGACGCTCGTCTTCGAGAAGGAAATCACGCTCTTCCTCGGCAAGCTCGAAGTGAAGATCGCGCACCTCGGTTCGGGTCACACCAAGGGCGACACTGTGGTGTGGCTGCCGTCTCAAAAGGTGCTGTTCTCGGGCGATCTGGTCGAGTACGACGCCGCCTGCTACACCGGTGACGCGCAACTCGCCGAATGGCCGGCCACGCTCGACGCGCTGGCCGCGCTCGGTGCCGAGAAGCTCGTGCCGGGCCGTGGCCCTGCGCTGACCACGCCCGAAGAAGTCACCAAGGGCCTCGCCTACACGAAGGACTTCGTGACAACGCTGTTCGAAGCGGGTAAGCAAGCCGTCGAACAGAAGCTCGATCTGAAGGGGGCAATGGCACTCACACGCAGCCAGATGGATCCGAAATTCGGCCATGTGTTCATCTACGAACACTGCCTGCCGTTCGACGTGACCCGCGCGTTCGACGAAGCGAGCGGCATCACGCACCCGCGCATCTGGACGGCGCAGCGCGACAAGGAAATGTGGGCCGCGCTGCAGGACTGAGTTCGACACCGGCGCGGCCGCAGCGACCGCGCCGGCAGCAAAAGCAACAAAGCAAAAAACGGAACCCGCCGGGGCGTGTGCGCCGGTGCGGTGCCGACGATGGAGACATTGCATGAGCAGCATCGATTACCAGCGCCTGACGTTCGATTACCAGCCCTGTGCGGAACAATCCGGCAGCGTCACGCCTGAGACGCACCCGGTCATCGTGATCGGTGCCGGTCCTGTAGGACTGGCAACCGCGATCGATCTCGCGCAGCAAGGCGTGTCCGTAGTCGTCCTCGACGACGACTGCACCCTCTCGACCGGTTCGCGCGCCATCTGCTTCGCCAAGCGCACGCTCGATATCTTCGACCGTCTCGGCTGTGGCGAGCGCATGGTGCAAAAAGGCGTGTGCTGGAACGTCGGTCGTGTGTTCCTGCGCGATCAGGAGGTCTACAACTTCGATCTGCTGCCCGAGGCGGGACACCATCGTCCGGCGTTCATCAATCTTCAGCAGTACTACGTTGAAGGCTATCTGTTCGAGCGCGCACGCGAGCTGCCGAACATCGAAATCCGCTGGAAGAGCAAGGTCGTCGGCCTGACGCAACAAGGCACGCCGGGCGCCCCCGATGCGAGCGTCACGCTCACGGTCGAGACACCCGACGGCGAATATCAAATGCGCGCACGCTATGTCGTGGCGGCCGACGGTTCGCGCAGCGCTGTGCGCAAATTAGTCGGTGTCGACAGCCACGGACGCACGTTCAAGGACCGCTTCCTCATCGCCGACGTCAAGATGACGGCCGACTTCCCCGCGGAGCGCTGGTTCTGGTTCGATCCGCCGTTCCATCCGAATCAGTCCGTGCTGCTGCATCGCCAGCCCGACGACGTGTGGCGCATCGACTTCCAGTTGGGATGGGACGCCGACCCGGCGCTGGAGAAGACCCCCGAGCGCGTGATCCCGCGTGTGCAGGCCCTGCTTGGCCCGGACGCCAAATTCACACTGGAGTGGGTCAGCGTCTACACCTTCTCGTGTCTGCGCATGGACGACTTCCGTCATGGCCATGTGCTGTTTGCCGGGGATGCAGCGCACGGTGTGTCGCCGTTCGGCGCGCGCGGTGCGAACAGCGGCGTGCAAGATGCCGAGAACCTCGCGTGGAAACTTGCGCTCGTGCTCGCCGGTCATGCGCCCGATGCACTGCTCGATACCTACGCCCGCGAGCGCGAATTCGCCGCAGACGAGAACATCCGCAATTCCACACGCTCGACCGATTTCATCACCCCCAAGAGCCCAGTCTCGCGTGTCTTCCGCGATGCGGTGCTGACACTGGCCCGCGACCATGCGTTTGCGCGTCAACTGGTCAACAGCGGACGGCTGTCGGTGCCCGCCGTGCTGCATGAGTCGACACTCAACACCGCCGAGCGCGATCCGTTCGCAGGGCGCATGGTGCCGGGTGCCGCCTGTGTCGACGCGCCGCTCACCCGTCATGGGCAGGACGGCTGGCTGCTGCCGCGTCTGGGCGGACGCTTCGTCGCACTGGTCTTCGGTGCACCGGGCTCGCTCGATGCGGCATCGCTTGCCGCCCTTGACTCACTTGCGAACGACAGCGTGCCGGTCGTGCCCGTGTTCGTCACGCCCGATGCCGAAGCCGCACAGGACGCGCACAACGAGCACAGCGTCTGGCATGACGTGCAAGGTCTGGCCGCCCAACGGTACGACGCTGCACCGGGCACGGTGTATCTGATTCGCCCGGATCAGCACGTATGCGCGCGGTGGCGCACCGTCGACGCCACGGCGATTGCCGCCGCACGCGAGCGCGCCCTTGGCCGCACAGCACCGCAAGTCGCGCCGATGCAGTGTGCCGCCTGACATCACCCTGGCCAATCGCATCGACCGACGTTCGGACCACACCGATTTCGCAGGAAGGAGACACTTCATGGCACTCGATACACAACCGCGTCTGACACGTCCGGACGATTTCTACGAAGCCCTGATCGACATGCACCGCGATCTCGACGAGACCCAAAGTCAGGCCGCCAATGCGCAACTGATCCTGTTGCTCGCCAACCAGATCGGCGATCACGACACGCTGCTCTCGGCGCTTCGTCTCGCGCGTGCGGGCGCATTGGGCAACGCGGCACGCTGATCGCGGGACAGTCCCGCGTCGCAACTCTCATAAACGAAGCGGGGCGCCCGATAACCGGGCGCCCCGCTGTCTTTGCAACCGCATGTTTTATCTCGCGTGCAGGCGTTACACCACCACCATTTGTGAAATCTTCTGCGCCGCCTGCTGAAGGGGCGCGAGGAACTTCGCTTCCATCTCGGCAGCCGACGTCCGGTTGGCCTGACCGCTCACGTTCATCGCGGCAATCACCTGGCCTGACCGATTGCGGATCGGCGCGGCAAGCGAAATCAGCCCCTCCTCCAGTTCCTGATCGACCAGCGCCCATCCCTTTGCACGCACGTCGAGAATCCGTTCACGCAAGGCGTCGATATCGGTGACCGTACGGCGTGTGTGCTGGCGAATGTCGGCGCGACGCAATGCGGCCTCGAGTTCGTCGTCAGGCAACGCCGAGAGCATGACGCGTCCCATCGACGTACACCACGCCGGCAGGCGGCTGCCGATCGACAAGTTGATCGACATCACCTTGCGCACTGGCACGCGCAGCACATACACGATGTCGTCGCCGTCGAGCACGGAGGCAGAACTGCTCTCTTGCACCTGCTGCACGAGCGCCTCCATGAAGGGCTCGGCAAGGTTCCACAGCGGCATCGACGTCAGATAGGAAAAACCAAGATCGAGAATTCGCGGGGTGAGCCGGAACAACCGCCCTTCACTTCGCACATAGCCCAGCGCCTCGAGCGTGAGCAGAATGCGGCGGGCGCCAGCGCGCGTCAGACCTGATGCCTGCGCGACTTCCGAGAGCGTCTGCGCGGGGCGCGCTGCATTGAACGCCTTGACGACCGCCAGCCCGCGCGCGAACGACTGTACATAGGAGTCGCCCGGTTTCTTGTCGGTCGGTTCGGTAGCGTCGTTGGGCACAGGTGTCATGTAGTTGGGTAATCAGTGTCTTCGCGTGAACGGCAAGCGTAATGGATTTGCCTCGCCGGTTCCACCGCGCGACACACGCAATCTCACGGCGTGCGTCGCGCCGGCATGGCCCGCCCGCCGGGCTGTCCCTCGCTTGACGCCCGACATCGGAAGGCTTACGCTGTTCTTATAGCGAATATTTGTTCGCTATAAGAACATTGTGAACCAGACGAGGCCACTGGACAAGAGGCCATCGCCGGGAGACACCCAACCGGGGCAAGGGGCGCAAGCCCGTCAGCCCGATGGAACTGCCCAGGAGGCACGTGTGATCAACAAGATTTACGACTCGCTCGCCAGCGCGGTTGCCGGCGTTCACGACGGCGCGACGATCATGATTGGCGGCTTTGGCAACGCCGGCATGCCCTCGGCGCTTATCGACGCCTTGATCGATCAGGGCGCGCGCGACCTGACCATCGTCAACAACAATGCCGGCAACGGTGAGACAGGCTTGGCCGCACTGCTCAAGGCCGGGCGTGTGCGCAAGATCATCTGCTCGTTCCCGCGTCAGACCGATTCGCAAGTGTTCGACGCGCTCTATCGCGCAGGCAAGATCGAGCTGGAACTGGTGCCGCAGGGCAATCTCGCCGAGCGCATTCGTGCCGCAGGCGCGGGCATTGGCGGGTTCTTCACGCCGACCGGTTACGGCACGCTGCTCGCCGAAGGCAAGGAAACGCGCGTGATCGACGGTAAGCCATATGTGTTCGAACTGCCGATCCACGCCGACTTCGCCCTCATCAAGGCGCTCAAGGGCGACCGCTGGGGCAACCTCGTGTATCGCAAGACGGCTCGCAACTTCGGTCCGATCATGGCCACGGCGGCGAAGTGCGCCATCGTTCAGGTGAGCGAAGTCGTCGAGCTGGGCGACCTCGATCCGGAAGCGGTGGTCACACCCGGCATCTTCGTTCAACGCATCGTCGCGGTGCCCAGCACCGCGCGCGCCTGATCCCCATCTGATTTCGGAGCACGACAATGAACCGACTGACCCGCGACCAGATGGCCGCCCGCGTCGCCCAGGACATTCCCGACGGCGCTTATGTGAACCTCGGTATCGGCCTGCCGACGGCCGTGGCCAATCACTTGCCCGCCGAAAAGGAGATCATTCTCCAGAGTGAAAACGGTGTGATCGGCATGGGCCCGGCCCCAGCGAAGGGCGAAGAGGATGAAGACCTCATCAACGCCGGCAAGCAACCCGTCACGCTCAAACCGGGCGGCGCCTTCTTCCACCACGCCGATTCGTTCGCGATGATGCGCGGCGGCCACCTCGACTTCTGCGTGCTGGGCGCATTCCAGGTTTCGACGACGGGCGACCTCGCCAACTGGCACACCGGCGCGCCCGACGCGATTCCCGCCGTGGGCGGCGCGATGGACCTCGCGAGCGGCGCGAAGCAGGTGTTCGTGATGATGGAGCACCAGACCAAGCAGGGCGAGAGCAAGATCGTCGAGCAATGCACGTATCCGCTCACCGGCGTGGGTTGCGTCACGCGCATCTACACCGATCTGGCCGTGCTGGATGTCACGCCCGAGGGCCTGCGCGTTACCGACATTGTCGACGGCCTCTCGTTCGACGAACTACAACGGCTGACCGGCGTGACGCTGCTGCCGTCACCGGCCGTTGCCTGACCCATCGCACGACACCATCGCCGGGACATCACCTGATGTGGCCCGGCGATTTTCATTGTGAGGTAGATAAATGAGTGAAGTCTTCATCTGCGACGCGATTCGCACCCCGATCGGCCGCTACGGCGGCGCGCTGTCCTCCGTGCGTGCCGACGACCTCGGCGCCATCCCCCTGAAAGCGCTCATGGCGCGCAACGGCGGCGTCGACTGGACGCAAGTCGACGACGTGATCTTCGGCTGCGCCAACCAGGCCGGAGAAGACAACCGCAACGTGGCGCGTATGTCGTCCCTGCTGGCCGGCCTGCCGCAAGACGTGCCGGGCGCCACCCTCAACCGTTTGTGCGGCTCGGGCATGGACGCCATCGGTACGGCGGCACGCGCCATCAAGGCAGGCGAAGCCGGTCTGATGATCGCGGGGGGCGTGGAAAGCATGAGCCGTGCGCCGTTCGTGATGGGCAAGGCAGCGAGCGCGTTTTCGCGTCAGGCGGAGATTTTCGATACGACCATCGGCTGGCGTTTCGTCAATCCGTTGATGAAGGCGCAGTACGGTGTGGATTCGATGCCCGAGACGGGCGAGAACGTTGCGACCGAGTTCGGTATCAGCCGTGAAGATCAGGATCGCTTTGCGGTGCGCTCGCAGGAGAAGGCAGCGCGCGCTCAGGCGAACGGCACGCTTGCCGAGGAAATCACGCCGGTGTCCATCGCCCAGAAGAAGGGCGAAGCGATCATTGTCGATCGTGACGAACACCCGCGTGCGACGAGCATGGAAGCGCTCGCCAGACTCAAGGGCGTGGTACGCCCTGATGGCACCGTGACCGCCGGCAACGCTTCTGGCGTCAACGACGGCGCCTGCGCTCTGCTGTTGGCAGACGAGGCGAGTGCGGCGCGCTTTGGCCTGACGCCGCGTGCCCGGATCCTGGGCATGGCGACGGCAGGGGTGGCGCCGCGCATCATGGGCATCGGTCCGGCTCCCGCAACAAAAAAACTGCTCGCGCGGCTCGGTATGTCGCTTGAACAGTTCGACGTCATCGAACTCAACGAAGCGTTTGCGAGCCAGGGCCTGGCCGTGCTGCGTCAGCTCGGCGTGGCCGACGACGACCTGCGCGTCAATCCGAACGGCGGCGCCATTGCGCTGGGCCATCCGCTCGGCATGAGCGGCGCACGTCTGGTCACGACGGCGATGTACCAACTTAAGCGTTCTGGTGGTCGCTTTGCGCTGTGTACGATGTGCATTGGGGTCGGCCAAGGCATCGCTATCGCCATCGAAGCGGTGTAATCCCACTACCCCGCCGGTGTTTTCGGGCCGGGGCGGGCGCGCGGGACTGGATAAGTCTCGCTGCGCCGCACCGGGGTCCCGCGGGCACGATCAGTGCCGCGCGGGACGCGTCTGCCCAGTGTCTCCTTCCGTCCTTCCGTCCTTGCTATCGCTGTGCTGCCACCGCTGACCGTTCAGACGGCGTTGGCGACGTCGCGCATCACGGCGTCGAAGAACGTGGCCTTCGCCTGTGCTTCGCTGCGAACATAAGCACGGTTGATGCCGCTGATGACCGCACGAATCGACGCCGTCGTCAGATTCGCATCGATACCTACGCCAAACGCACTGCCTACGATGCTCTCGCCTGCCATTTCCGCGATGGCGATCGCACGAGCGTCGGCCCCCTGCGTGAGGGCGCGCTCCTCGTAGTGCTGCACACGCACCGGTGTGCGCATGGCGTGCATTAATGCATCGAGCGGGCCGTTACCGGCGCCCGACACCGTGGTGCGCTGACCGTGAATATCGATGGTCACCGCAATGTGCTGGCGGCCATCGCGCTCCGAGAGCGTGTGACCGACGTAAGCGACCGGCTCGGTGGACGCCACGTATTCCGTCTGGAACAGTTGCCAGATCTGCGATGCGGTGACTTCGGCTCCCGTCTCATCGGTATGACGCTGGACCGCCGAGCTGAAATCGACTTGCAGACGACGCGGCATCTGCACGCCGTAAGCCTGCTCGAGCAGGTAGGCGATGCCGCCCTTGCCCGACTGGCTGTTCACGCGAATGATCGAGTCGTACGTGCGGCCAAGATCGCTCGGGTCGATGGGCAAGTACGGCACCTCCCAGATCGCATCCGGCTGTTGGACGGCGAGGCCCTTCTTGATGGCGTCCTGATGCGAGCCCGAGAACGCGGTGAAAACCAGATCGCCAACATACGGATGTCGCGGATGCACGGGCAACTGCGTGCACTCTTCAGACGTGCGGGCGATTTCGTTGATGTTCGAGAAGTCGAGCCCCGGGTCAACACCCTGGGTGTACAGGTTCAGACCGAGCGTGACGAGATCGACGTTACCGGTGCGCTCACCGTTGCCGAAGAGACAACCTTCGATACGATCGGCGCCTGCCATCACGGCCAGTTCTGCCGCTGCCACCGCCGTGCCGCGATCGTTGTGCGGGTGGACCGAGAGAATCAGTGAATCGCGGCGAGCCAGGTTGCGGTGCATCCACTCGATCTGATCGGCGTAGTAGTTCGGTGTGCCGATTTCCACCGTGGCCGGCAAATTGACGATGCACTTGCGCTGCGGCGTCGGCTGCCATACGTCGAATACCGCATCGCAGACTTCCTTGGCGAACTCGAGTTCGGTTCCGGTAAATGTCTCGGGGCTGTATTGCAGCGTCCATTGCGTGTCGGGCGCGGCGTCAGCACAGCGCTTGATCGTCTTGGCGGTGGCAACCGCGAGCGCCTTCACGCCCGGCTGGTCGAGGTTGAAGACGATCCGACGGAACTCGGGCGCCGTGGCGTTGTAGAGGTGAACAATGGCGCGCGGTGCGCCCTTGAGGGCTGCGAACGTACGCTCGATAAGGTCGTCGCGAGCTTGCGTGAGCACCTCGATGGTGACGTCGTCGGGGATGTGACCGCCTTCGATCAGTTCGCGCACGAAGTTGAAATCGGTGTCGGACGCCGACGGGAACGCGACTTCGATTTCCTTGAAACCGATGGCGACGAGCGTTTTGAACATGCGCATCTTGCGCTGGGCGTCCATCGGCTCGAACAGGGCCTGGTTGCCGTCACGCAGATCGGTACTCATCCAGATCGGGGCACGCGTAATGGTGCGGCTCGGCCATTGTCGGTCCGGAATGTTGACCGGCGTGAACGGGCGGTACTTCGTGGCGGGGTTCTTCAGCATGGCGTTGTCTCGATTGTCGGCAAAAGTGTCAACCGGACGACGCATGAACGCAGATAAGCTACGACCGCCGGTTGGAGGAACCGGGGCTCAGGTCGGCGTAACTGGGGAAAATCAGCGGTGCTTCAGTGAGGAATTCAGACGATGCACGCGCGCAGCAACGGACCAAGCCCGGTGGAACGGGCTAGTAGTCGTAGCGAGAGGGAAAATTGCGCGGTGATCATGTGGCACATAAGATCACAGATTTTCCGGGGCTGTCAACCATGATGTGTCGCCTCGCAGGATTCCCATGATGGGTGGGGCAGATTGCCGCGTGGTCGTATTCGCGCGGATCACCGCGCTTCGCCGTTGATCGGTGCCCCGGGACTCAAGCCGAGAGGGGCACGGCCGACGTGCATTTGATTTCGTCGAGACAAACGCTCGACTTGACCGCGCTCACGCCCGGAATACGCATCAGCGTATCGAGCAGAAAATCGGACAACGCCTTCAGATCGCGGGCGACGACCTTGAGCACGTAATCGATATCCCCTGTCACGGAGAAGCACTCCTGAATCTGCGCCAGCTCCGCCACCAGTCCCTTGAAGTTCGACAGATCGCGAATGTGGCCGCGCTCCATCGTCACATGGACGAACGCGACCACACTGAATCCGAGCCGCTGCGCGTCGAGGCGGGTGTCGTAGCCCTTGATCACCCCCATCTCCTCGAGCCGCCGATGGCGGCGGAGTGTCTGTGCCGGCGATAGCTTGATGGCCTCGGCCAGTTCCAGATTCGAAATTCGCCCGTTCGACTGCAAAATCCCCAGCAGCCGGACGTCGATTCGGTCAATCTCGATGTTATGCACTTATATTTCCCTTCGCATGCGAATTTAGAAATATTAATGCATAACCTAGGGTTTCCCTAGCTCAGTTACGAAATCCTATTTTGCGGCACCCCACTTACACTGAGCCCCGTAAAACGTCGAAATGCACGCATATCCTTGTTATCGCAAGGGTTCCGGCGGATGGAACGGACGAGACCTCATATCCCGACCAGACGGTCAACAAACCACAATTTTGTTGCATCTTCCAGCGCCTCCGGTCTCCGATGCATATCGGCTGACAACCACCGGGCAGTGCACGCGTCCAACGAATCAGTCACCTCACAAATCACCTCACCAAGCCGAGACGATCATGGCCGACCTCTTTGATAACCCGATGCAACTGATGGGCTTCGAATTCGTGGAATTCGCGTCGCCCACGCCGAACGTGCTCGAACCCATTTTCGAGCAGATGGGCTTCAAGCTCGTGGCGCGTCACCGCTCGAAAGACGTGGTGCTGTATCGCCAGGGCGAGATCAACTTCATCGTGAACCGCGAGCCGAACAGCGAAGCGGCCTACTTCGCCGCCGAACACGGCCCGAGCGCCTGCGGCATGGCATTCCGCGTGAAAGATTCGCACAAGGCCTACGCCCGCGCGCTGGAACTCGGCGCCCAGCCGGTCGAGATCTCGACCGGCCCGATGGAACTGCGTCTGCCCGCGATTAAAGGCATCGGCGGCGCGCCGCTGTACCTCATCGATCGTTTCGAAGAAGGCAAGTCGATCTATGACATCGACTTCGAATTCATCGAAGGCGTCGACCGTCATCCGGTGGGCCACGGCCTGCGTCTGATCGATCACCTGACGCACAACGTATATCGCGGCCGCATGGCGTACTGGGCCAACTTCTACGAGAAGCTGTTCAACTTCCGTGAAATCCGCTACTTCGACATCTCGGGCGAGTACACGGGCCTGACGTCCAAAGCCATGACGGCGCCCGATGGTAAAATCCGCATTCCCCTGAACGAGGAATCGGCCAAGGGCAGCGGCCAGATCGAGGAATTCCTGATGGCCTTCAACGGCGAGGGCATTCAGCACATTGCGTTCCTCACCGACAACCTGCTCGAAGTCATCGACAGCCTGCAAATGGCCGGTGTCGACCTCATGACCGCACCGAACGATTTCTACTACGATGCGCTCGAGACCCGTCTGCCGGGTCACGGCCAGCCGGTGGGCGAACTGAAGTCGCGCGGCATTCTGCTCGACGGCACGACCGAAGGCGGCAAGCCGCGCCTGCTGTTGCAGATCTTCTCGAAGACGCTGCTCGGCCCGGTGTTCTTCGAGTTCATCCAGCGTCAGGGTGACGACGGCTTCGGCGAAGGCAACTTCAAGGCGCTGTTCGAATCGCTCGAGCGCGACCAGATCGAGCGGGGCACGCTCAAGGTCTGAGTCAAGGGGAGACCACCCGGCGGCATGCGCTGCGTGCGCGCCGGGCTCACGATCATCGTTCGCAACGATGGTCCCAAAGGACACGGCGACGGCGTCATAAGCGCCGCACCGTGGCGGCTCAACGGTTCCGGTTCGTTCCGATAGAACGAAATCAGAGAAGCGCGCCGCATGGCAACGAAGGTAGGGTAAGGAACAGACATGTCCGGCAACGCAGCACAAGAAGGCTCGCTCCACCGCGGCCTGAAGAATCGTCACATCCAATTGATCGCGCTGGGTGGCGCGATCGGCACCGGCCTCTTTCTCGGCATCGCACAAACCATCAAGACCGCTGGCCCATCCGTTCTGTTGGGCTACGCCATCGCGGGCATCATCGCGTTTTTCATCATGCGACAGCTCGGTGAAATGGTCGTCGACGAGCCCGTCGCCGGCTCGTTCAGCTACTTCGCCAACAAGTATTGCGGCCAGTTCGCCGGCTTCGTGTCCGGCTGGAACTACTGGGTGCTCTACGTGCTGGTCTCGATGGCCGAACTCTCGGCCGTAGGCATCTACGTGCAGTACTGGTGGCCCGCCATACCCACATGGGTCTCGGCCCTCGTGTGCTTCGGCATCATCAACGCCATCAACCTCTCCAGCGTGAAGTCGTACGGCGAGATGGAGTTCTGGTTCGCCATCATCAAGGTCGCCGCCATTGTCGGCATGATCGGATTCGGCGGCTACCTGCTCTTCTCCGGCAACGCAGGCCCCGACGCCAGCGTGTCCAACCTGTGGCGGCACGGCGGCTTCTTCCCGAACGGCGTGTCGGGCCTCGTCATGGCGATGGCCGTCATCATGTTCTCTTTCGGAGGACTCGAGCTGGTCGGTATCACTGCGGCTGAAGCCGACAACCCGTCGCGCACCATTCCGCGCGCGACCAATCAGGTCATCTACCGCATTCTGATTTTCTACGTCGGCGCCCTCGGCGTGCTGCTCTCGCTGTATCCATGGGAAAAGGTCGTGACCGGCGGCAGCCCGTTCGTGCTGATCTTCCATGAGCTGAACAGCAACTTCGTCGCCCACGTACTTAACGCCGTGGTGCTCACCGCGGCGCTGTCGGTCTACAACAGTTGCGTGTATTGCAACAGCCGCATGCTCTACGGTCTGGCCGGTCAGGGCAACGCGCCGCGCGCCCTGCTCAAGGTGAATTCGCGCGGTATCCCGCTCGTGGCGCTCGGCGTCTCGGCCGCCGCAACCGCCGTATGTGTGGTGATCAACTACTTCATGCCGGGCAAGGCGTTCGAACTGTTGATGGGCCTGGTCGTGTCGGCCCTCATCATCAACTGGGCGATGATCAGCGTGATCCATCTGGCCTTCCGCCGTGCCAAAGCGCGTGCGGGTGAGACCACATTGTTCAAGAGCCTCGGCTATCCGCTCACGAACTATCTGTGCCTTGTGTTCCTCGGCGCCATTCTGGTCGTGATGTATCTGATCCCGGATCTGCGCATTTCGGTCTACCTGATTCCGGTGTGGCTGGTGGTACTCGGCGTCGGCTATCGCCTGCGCCAGAAGAACAGTGCCGCCCCGGTGCCGGCCAACGCCACACGCTAAGCGGCATGGCGCTGCGCCGGGACTAGCCGATCGGCACCGGCAGCCGCCAGTCGTAAGCAAACGAAGCACCCCCCGGGCGCCAGCCGCCCGGGGCATCACCGGCAATACCTCACTAGCGGTATCATCAGTGACTGACTGCCGCCGGAAGCCCCCGGCCGGCCCGGGGCTCACTTAGCCCGCTTCACCGACTTTCTTTCGTTTTCCAGGAACTGCCATGTTCGAACATATCGATGCCTATCCCGGTGACCCGATCCTGTCGCTCAATGAAAATTTCGCGAAGGATCCCCGTACCAACAAGGTCAACCTGAGCATTGGCATCTATTACGACGACGATGGCCGTCTGCCGGTCATGCAGGCGGTGCGTCAGGCCGAAGCGCTGTTGCTCGCCGAAGTCGGTCCGAAGCCGTACCTGCCGATGGCGGGTTTCGCCAGCTATCGCGACGTCGTGCAAGCACTCGTGTTCGGCGAAGACTCGCCCGCACGCGCCGCCGGCAGCATCGCCACGGTACAGACGCTCGGCGGATCGGGCGCACTCAAGGTCGGCGCCGACTTCATCAAGCGCTACTTCCCTGGCTCGCAAGTGTGGGTCAGCGATCCGACGTGGGACAACCATCGCTTCATCTTCGAGCGCGCCGGCTTCACCGTGAATACGTACCCGTATTACGACGAAGCCACCGGCGGCCTGCAATTCGAAGCCATGGTCGACGCCATCGACAAGCTGCCGGCACGCAGCGTGGTGCTGTTGCACGCGTGCTGCCACAACCCGACCGGCGTCGATCTGAACGATGCGCAGTGGGTGCAACTGATCGACGTGCTCAAGAAGCGTGAACTGCTGCCCTTCGTCGACATGGCGTATCAGGGCTTCGGCTCGGGCATCGACGCCGACGCCTTCGTGATTCGCGAACTGGCCCGCCAGGGTGTGCCGGCCTTCGTCGCCAATTCGTTCTCGAAGAACTTCTCGCTGTACGGCGAGCGTTGCGGCGGCCTGTCGGTCATCTGCGAATCGGCGGAAGCGGCCGATCGCGTGCTGGGTCAGTTGACGAGCGCGGTGCGTTCGAACTACAGCAACCCGCCCACACACGGCGCGAAGATCGTTGCCAAGGTGCTGAGCACGCCGGAACTGCGCAAGTCGTGGGAAGCCGAACTGGCCGAGATGTGCCAACGCATCACGCGCATGCGCGGCGCGATTCACGACGGCCTGCGTGGCCATGTGCCCGAGACCATGCTCTCGCGTTACCTCGAGCAGCGCGGCATGTTCACGTACACGGGGCTGTCGGCGGCGCAAGTCGACGTGCTGCGTGAACAGCACGGCGTCTACCTGATTCGCTCGGGCCGCATGTGCGTGGCGGGCCTGAACGAGAAGAACGTTGGCGTGGTAGCCGACAGCATCGCCAAGGTGCTGAACAACGCCTGAGCGTCACGCGGCACCTGAAGCGCCCAAAGGAAAGGGACGGCACATGCCGTCCCTTTTTTCATGCCCTGCGACGCCTCAGGACGCCTTGCGCAGAAACTCGAGCAGATCGGCGTTCACCTTGTCGGCTTCGACGGTACACATGCCGTGCGCGCCTCCCGGATAGATCTTCAGCGTAGCGTTCTTGACGATCTGCGCACTGAGTTTTCCCGCATCGTCAATGGGCACTATCTGGTCGTCGTCGCCATGCAGCACCAGGGTCGGCACGTCGATCTTCTTCAGGTCCTCGGTGTAATCCACTTCCGAGAATTCCTTGATGCAAAGGTATTGGCCCAGATGCGAGCCCCACATGCCTTGCAGCCAGAACGCATCGATCACGCCCTGCGACTTCATGGCATTCGGCCGGTTGTAACCGTAGAACGGCACAGCCAGATCCTGATAGAACTGCGATCGATTACCCGCCACATTCGCGCGAATCTCGTCGAACACACCAATGGGCAGGCCGTTCGGATTCTTGTCGGACTTGACCATGACGGGCGGCACCGCACCGATGAGCACCGCCTGCGCGGCGCGACGCGTGCCATGACGGCCGAGGTAATGGGCCACTTCTCCACCACCGGTCGAGTGGCCGACGAACGTCGCGTCTTGCAGACCGAGCGATTCGACCAGCTCCGAAAGATCGTCGGCGTAGGTATCCATGTCGTTACCGGTGCCGGGTTGATCCGAGCGACCGTGCCCGCGACGGTCATGGGCAATCACGCGATACCCGTGTTGCACGAGAAACAGCATCTGCGCGTCCCACGCGTCGGCGCTCAGTGGCCAGCCGTGGGAGAACACAACCGGGCGGCCCTTGCCCCAGTCCTTGTAGAAAATCGAGGTGCCATCCTTCGTCTTGAACGTGCTCATGGTGCGATCCTTGCGCAGTGCGCGATATGAACGACAACGAGGTGTGCCGGACGTGACGCCAGTCATGGCGCAGGATGCCACGTCGCAACACGGAAGGCAGCGCGGCAGGATTTGCCGGCCATCATGACAAGACTTCACGTGTCGGAGTGCCATGCAACCGTCGTGAAGGCTTTCAATTTAAGGCCGCGATGAGTGCGCATGCAAGGTGAGAATTTTTGATGATTTCATGAGCAAGATTCACGCACCCTGCCGCACGCATGTCACCAACGACCGGCTGACAGCATGCCGCCCGGCAAGGGGGGACCCGAAGGGGGGGCACGAACTCAGCATCGACGCGGGCGCCAGCACGTCCGCGCGCTTGGCGTTATATTGGCTGTCCCGCGGCCGTGCCGGCCGCTCAACACCAATGCGTCGATCCCCATGTCCGATCAGTCCGCCGATTTGTCCCAGTTTCCGATCACGCGCAAGTGGCCCGCTGCGCATCCCGACCGTCTGCAACTGTATTCGCTGCCCACCCCCAACGGCGTGAAGGTGTCGATCATGCTCGAGGAAATCGGCCTGCCGTACGAAGTGCATCTGGTGAGCTTCCAGACCGACGACCAGCTATCGCCCGAGTTTCTGTCACTCAATCCCAACAACAAGATTCCCGCGATCCTCGATCCGAACGGTCCCGGCGGCAAACCGCTGCCGCTGTTCGAGTCGGGCGCCATTCTGTGGTATCTCGCCGAGAAGACCGGCAAGCTGCTGCCCGCCGATCCGGCCGCGCGTTACGAAACGCTGCAGTGGGTGATGTTTCAGATGGGGGGCGTGGGCCCGATGTTCGGTCAGTTGGGCTTCTTCCATAAGTTCGCGGGCAAGGACTTCGAAGACAAACGCCCGCGCGACCGTTATGTGAACGAATCGAAGCGCCTGCTCGGCGTGCTCGACACGCATCTGGCAAATCGCCAGTGGATCATGGGCGACGAATACACCATTGCCGATATTGCCACCTTCCCCTGGATCCGAAACCTCGTTGGCTTCTACGAGGCAGGCGAGTTGGTTGACTTCGCCCAGTTCAAACACGTGCAGCGCGCACTCGCGGCGTTCGTCGCGCGTCCCGCCGTCGTTCGCGGGCTCGACATTCCGAAGCGTCCTGCCTGAGCAAAAAAACGCCGGTGCATCGATGAGATGACCGGCCTGAGAACGCAGTGAAGCACGAGGAGGTATTACCCCGCCGGAAGCCGGACGGACATCCCGGCGGGCCTTGCGGTACTGCATGGACTACCGTGAACCTTCAGGCCTGACGCTGGCGTCAGACCGACTTCCTGAAGCGGGCCGCTTCTTCCGAGCCGCCCGTGGCATTACCCGCGCTGTACGAATGGGCGCCAACCCCGGCGAGCTTGCCGCCCTGCACGATCAGGTACTCGTTACGAATCGGACGGTTCTCGAAATAGCACTCCAGAATCTCGCGCGTGCCTGCGGCGTAGCGCGTCTGCGCCGAGAGGCTCGTGCCGGAGATGTGCGGCGTCATGCCGTGATGCGGCATGTGGCGCCACGGATGGTCCGCCGGCGCCGGTTGCGGGAACCACACGTCGCCGCCGTAGCCGGCGAGTTGTCCGCTCTCGAGCGCAGCCGCCACCGCGTCGCGGTCGCATAGCTTGCCGCGTGCCGTGTTGATCAGATACGCGCCGCGCTTGAAATGCTTCAGGCTGTCCGCGTTGATCATGTGCTCCGTTTCCGGGTGCAGCGGGCAATTCAGCGTGACCACGTCGCAAACCTTCGCCAGGCTCTCGAGGCTCGTGTGGTGCGTGAGGTTCAGTTCCTTCTCGACCGATGCCGGCAGACGGTGGCGATCGAGATAGTGCAGATGCGTGCCGAACGGCTTCATCAGACGCAGCACCCGCAGACCGATTCGCCCTGCCGCCACCGTGCCAACGTGCATGCCCTCCAGATCGTACGAGCGCTCGACGCAATCGGCGATGTTCCAGCCCCCCTTGAGCACCCAGTTGTACGACGGCAGGTAGTTACGCACGAGCGCGAGTGTCGTCATCATCACGTGTTCGGCAACGCTGTTGCTGTTGCAGTACGTGACTTCCGCAACCGTGATGCCGTGTTCCATGGCGGCTTGCAGATCGGTGTGATCCGAACCGATGCCGGCGGTCACGATCATTTTCAGTCGCTTCGCGCGCTTGATGCGCTCGGCCGTCATGTAAGCCGGCCAGAACGGCTGCGAGATCACGATTTCAGCGTCAGCCAGTTCACGGTCGAGCACGCTGCTATCGCCGTCCTTGCTCGACGTCACCACGAGTTGGTGGCCGTTCGATTCGAGGTACTTGCGCAGACCCAGTTCGCCCGACACGCTGCCGAGCAGTGCGCCCGGCTGGAAATCGATGGCGTGCGGCGTCGGCAGCGACTGACCATCGGGGTACGACTCGATCTTGGGAAGATCGTCACGGGCGTAGGTTTTCGGGTATCCCGTGACAGGGTCGTCGTACAGCACACATACAATCTTGGCCATGATGTCTCGCTCCTGAATGATTATTGACAAGATGTCTGCGTTGGCGACGCATGACGACGTCGCTGCATTGGGGCCAATGATCGGCGCTGCAGACGCACTTGGAAAATCGTTCCGGCCGATCGGTTGATCGGCGAGACCTATCAACTCACCGGGTGACGCCTCAGATGCTGGGGGCGCGGGCAGCGATGTGCCAGCACGCGGAAGTAAAGCGCACTTCGCCGTTGTGCACGAACGGCGCGTAAGCGTCAACGAGCGCATCGACCACGGGCGCGCGCTCGTGCGGCGCCATCCGCGCGAGGGCCAATCCGGCAGGACCCAGACGCGACGCATACTCACGCAGATCGGCTTGCGCAAACGCGCATTCGAAATGCACGGCCGTGAGTGCGACGTCCTCCCAGCCACTGGCTGTCAATACGTTTGTCACATGCGCCCGATCCGCGAAACCGAATTGCCCCGGCGCCCCCGGCACACGCGGCGGCAGACCGGCGAGCAGCGGCGCGGCCGTACGTTCGGCAACGGTCATGAACGGATTCTCGGCGGGACAGCGCCATGCGAGCGCATGCAACGCCGCGCCGGGTCGCGCCGCTGCCCGCAGGTTGGCAAACGCGGCGACCGGGTCGTCGAAGAACATCACACCTAGTCGCGAGACGATGAGGTCGAAGCGCGACGGCGAGAACGCGTGGGTCTGCACATCAGTGCCGATGAATTCAACCGCGGCCCGCGCATGCGCTGCGCGTGAGCGGGCGACAGCGATCATCGGTGCGGAAATGTCGGCGCCGGTGAGTTGCCACTGGCCGCCAAGCGCGGTGGCGAGGGCGAGCGTCGTGCCGCCGGTACCGCAGCCGACATCCAGCAATCGTCCCGATGGCAAGTGCTGCGCCGTCTCGCGGGCGCGGTCGACGAGAAATCGTGCAAGGGGCACAAACATCTGATCGAGCGTAACCCGGTTGTCTACCCAGGCGCTACCCGAGCCCCCGTTCCACAGCTCGGCCTGAGCGTGATTGATGGATGCAGTCATTGGCATACCTCGTAAAAGCGCGTGCCGAATGGACGTCAGTCGATCCCCATGATGTCCCGCGATCCGCCCGGCTTGGCGCATGTCATGGCAGTCTGCCAATTCAAGTCGACTTCAGGTCAAGCGATTTTTGAGCGCACCGCCGCCTCAGCGTGGTTACACGGGCAACAAGGCGTCCAGCCTCCTCTGCAAATCGACCGACCGGAACGAAGCGACGGCGGCGTCGAGCAACGGCGCACGCGGCTGCCGATCGCGCAAAATCAGACCGATCTCGCGATGCAGCGCGGGCCGCAACGGCACGGCATGCAGTTCGTCGCGCATCTCCTCGAGACACAGCACGCTGTGCGGCACGATGCTGAAGAGTCCCGCGCAGCGCACATGCGCATACAGCGCCATGAGCGAATCCGTCTCCACACGCGGCGACGCAGACGTGCCCGCCCGCGCGAGCGCCGCGTCGATTCCCTGACGGCATTGCATGTTACCCGTGAGCAGACACAGTGGCAGCTTCGCCGCCTCGTGCCACGACAACGACGTGCGTCCGGCCAGTGCAGTTTCGTCACGCGCGATCAGCACGTATCGTTCACGGAACAGCGGGATGGTTTCGAATTCGCGCAAACGGGGATCGTCGAGATAGCTCAAGCCGACATCCAGATCGAGTTCGGCAAGCTGACGCAGCGCCTGCGTTGCGCAGAGCGTGTAGATCTCGTGACGCATGCCGGGGAAGTCGCGCAGGCAGGCGTCGGTGAGCTGCGGCACGAGGGGCAGCGCCGTGGGAATTGCGCCGAGGCGCAGGCAACCGGAGACTTCGCGACGACTCGCACTCGCCTCCTGTCGCAAGCCCTCACAATCGGCCAGTACCTGCCGCGCCCACGCAAGCACGCGCTCCCCTTCCGGAGTGAAGCCCTCGAAGCGGCGTCCGCGCCGCACGATCGGCAGGCCGAACTCTTCTTCGATACTGCGGATCGCACCGGATAGCGTAGGCTGCGACACGTTGCACATCGCCGCCGCGCGACGAAAGTGCTGCGCCTGTGAAAGCGCCACGAGATAACTCAACTGCCGAATGAACATGGCTGGCGTCCTCTGCAGTGTTGCGGCAGACGCATCGCCACCGCTATATCTTGATGAATATAGCGCAAGCCATGACCGGTCAGTCATGAAAATGTTGCATATCTGTTATGGCAATTCCGCCCGGTGGACACCGGGCGGCTCCCCTCACCGACGGCCGCTTATTGCGCCGCTGCGGGTGAGGCGGAATGGGGCGTCGCGGGTGGCGCAACGGCGGGCGTCACCGGCTGTGCAGACGACGCACCGGCGCCTGATGAGGACGGGGACACCGCACCATTCGGCGACGCCCCCCCCGGCCCGTTCCACTCGCCCGGCACGCCCGGAATCGTGGTGCCGCGCGGCGCGCTCGCGGGCACTGCGTATTCCGGTTGCGCCAGCACTGCAGACGCCACCGGCACCGGCAACGGTCCGCCGTCGCTCGCCGCATCGGGCGTCGAGACCGGCGGTGCCGATGCCGCCGCCGGCGCTGCCGGGCGCTTCGACGGTGCCTTCGGCTTGGGTTCCGGCTCCGCCTTCTTCGCGAAAAGCCCTGCCACCCAGTCCGAGGCACGCGTCCACCAGTCGCTGTACCAATGATGGTTGTCGGGTGTTTCGAACTTCGCATTCGCGTCGATCACCCTGGCGCGCAACGCCCGCGAGAACACATCGCCGACGATCGGCAAAGCGCTATGCGCGCCCTGTCCCCAATAATCGCTGCGCAGCGTGATGCGGCTGTCGTTGAAGCCGACCCACGCTCCCGCCACCAACTGCGGTTGCATCAGGATGAACCAACCGTCGGCATTGTCCTGCGTCGTGCCCGTCTTGCCTGCCACGTCGGCACGAATGCCGAAGCGTGTACGAATCGCATTGCCCGTGCCGCGATTGATGACGCCGCGCATCGTGTCGAGCAACGTGTAGTCGTCGTTCTCGGAGAGCGCCCGTTCGGGGCGGGCGGGTGAGAACGTCGCCAGCACGTCGCCCTCGCTGTTCGTGATTTCTGTGACCATCGTCGGCTCACGGTACTCGCCGCCGTCAGCGATGGTGCTGTACGCGGCCACCATTTCCTTGAGGGAAACGGGGCTCGTGCCCAACGCCAGCGACGGCACCGGATCGAGTTTGCTCTCGCGCACGCCCATCGCCCGGGCCAATCCGACCACACGCGCTGGTCCGACGTCCTGCATCAGTTGTGCCGTGACGGTGTTGCGCGATTGCGCCAGAGCATCGCGCAGCATCATGGGTTTGTTGGTCGGCGCAGTGTCGTCGCTCGGGCGCCATATCTCACCGCCGGCCAGCGGGATCTCGACGGCCTGATCGATGATCGTGTCGTCAGGCTTTCTGCCCTTGACGAAGGCCGCGCCATAGACAAACGGCTTGAAGGTCGAGCCCGGCTGACGGCGCGCTTGCTGGACGTGATCGAACGGATCGATCGTGAAGTCGCGGCTGCCGACCCATGCGCGAATTTCCCCCGTGCGCGGATCGATGGCCAGGAAGCCGGCCTGCACGCGGGTCTTCGTCGCGCGCAGATTCTGCATGAAAGTCTTGTCGGCCAGCAGGCGCTTCATGGCAGCCTCGGGCGCTTCGCCTGCCGCGACCGCGTTGCGATATTCCGCCGACTCGCGCACGAACGACTGCACCAGCCCCGTGCTGTCACGCCAGCCGCCGCGTGCCGACCAGTTAGCGTCGGCAATGCCTTGCAACTGATTGGCCTGACGCGTCAGTGCCTGCGTCGCCATCGTCTGCAAACGCGAGTCGATGGTGGTATGGACGACGAGGCCATCGGAGTAGATGTTGTAGTCGTTGCGGTCCGCCCAACCGATCAGCCATTTGCGCAGTTGCTGCGCGAAGTGCGGCGCCGGCCCAGGCGCCTCGGTCTGCCGCTCGAAGTTGATGCGCAACGGGCGCTTCTGCAACGCCGCGAGCTTCGACGCGTCCAGATCCCCGAACTTGACCATCTGCGCGAGCACGGTGTTGCGACGCTGCAATGCGCGCTCGGGGTTGATCACCGGGTTGTAATAGCTGTTGCCCTTGAGCATGCCGACGAGCGTGGCGGCTTCGACCACGTCGAGCTGATCGGCCGACTTGTCGAAGTACGTGCGCGCGGCCATCTCGATGCCATACGCGTTGTACAGGAACGGTACCGTGTTCAGATAGGTCTCGAGAATCTCGGGCTTCGTGTAAAGCGCTTCGATCTTGAGTGCGGTAATCGCTTCCTTGAGCTTGCGTGTGAGTGTGGGCGCGCGGCCGATGCCGTCGGGATACAGATTGCGCGCGAGCTGCTGCGTGATGGTTGAGCCGCCCTGCCGGTCGCCGGAGAACGTGTGCAGCGCCGCCGATGCCGTGCGCTTCAGGTCGATGCCGTGGTGCTCGTAGAAGCGGTGATCCTCCGTCGCCACCAGCGCCTTGACGACGTTTGGCGACACATCCTTCAACGCCACCCACTCGCGGTTTGACGGCCGGAATTCAGCAAGCAGCTTGCCATCCACCGACAACACTTGCGCCGGTTGGTCGACCTTCGCCCGCCGGATGTCGCGAATTCCCGGTGTGAACGGAATCAGAATCAGCGTGTAGACAACGAGCAGGCATGGCAAGGCCGCGATTGCGATGAGCACGCCACGGCGCGTTGGATGGCGCAGGTGATACCACGCGCGCGCCGCATACGGCTGCAGCGGTTGCAGGAGACGGAGACCATGCCGGCCGGCTTGAGCGGCGGCATGCAACAGCGACGAAATCGGGCGCTTCACGATGGGGGAAAGCGTGGCAAAGTCCGCATCCTACCAAAACCGGCAGGGGCCTCGGGCAAGCTCATGGCATGATCGGCACCGGCGAGTCGGGCTCCAGCTTGCGCCACACGAAGACGATGTGCTCGCGCATGATGCGCCGCGCCTCCTCCGGCTGGCGGGTGCGAATGGCCTCCCAAAGCGCGAGATGCTGCGCGAGGATGGTTTCCGATGCCTGTTCGCGCAACTCGAACAGCCCCGCGTTGTTCAGCGAGATGTGCTCGTAGAGCATCTTGACAACGCTGCCTTGCAGGTGCCGGAGCATGGCGTTGTGCGACGCGTTCGCGAGCGCCGTGTGAAAGTCGCCGTCGAGCCGCGACTCGAGCACGGTATCGCCTCGCCTGTGCGCGCGAACCAGCCCATCGACCAGCTCGCCCAGGCGGGCAAGGTCGTCTTCAGTCGCGCGCACGGCCGCCAAATAGGCGGTAGTGCCCTCCAGCATCAAACGAAACTCCAACATGTCGGGACGAAGCTCTGGATGGTCGCTCACCAATTGCCGCCACGGGGAAATCAACCCCGTCTGCAAACGATCCGACACATACACGCCCGAGGCGGCGCGCGCCTTGAGCAGCCCGCGGGCGACGAGGCGTTGAAGCGCCGCGCGGACCGTCGAGCGCGCCACGCCCAGTGACGCCGCCAGCGCGCGCTCGGAAGGAATGCGCTCCCCTGGCGACCACGCGCCTTCGATCAAACGGGTTTCGAGTTCGCGCGTAATGCGCTCTGTCAGATTGGGACCGCTCAAGGTGATGTCTCCTGCCGCATGTGGCATGCGCGCTGAGCCGCACGCACGCAAATCGCGCCAAAGCGGCAATCGAATGGCGCCGCACCGCCCTTTCGGCGCCCGCGCGTGCGGCGTTGACGCATGTTCAGGGTCTGCCGCGATTCTGCGCTGTCCGGCGTCAATCACAGCAACTGGTACGACCAGTTTGCCCGAACGATTCTCTGGTGTCGATCATCGCGGCAGCCGGGCGACATGTCCGCGCGAACCGTCGTGCCACCCGCATCGAACGCGGCAGCATGCACGGCAATACGGCCTGAACCGGCCTTAAAGCAATCGATCACCAAATCGAGGAGACGTCAGTGGAAGTGTGGGTACAGAACTACGTGCCGGGTGGCACGCTATGGATTGCGGCACTCATGGCCGCGCTACCGATTGTCGTATTCTTTGTGGCGCTGGCCGGGTTGCGCATGAAGGCGCATGCGGCAGGCGCGCTGACCGTCGCGCTTTCGCTGGGGATCGCCGTCGCCTACTTCGGCATGCCCGCGAAGATGGCGGCCATCTCGGCGGTCTACGGCTTCGCTTACGGCCTGTGGCCGATCGCCTGGATCATCATCACGGCGGTGTTTCTCTATCGTGTGGTCGTCAAGACGGGGCAGTTCGACATCATTCGCAGTTCGGTGGTGTCGCTCACCGACGACCAGCGTCTGCAGATGCTGCTGATCGGCTTCTCGTTCGGCGCATTTCTCGAAGGTGCTGCAGGCTTCGGCGCACCGGTCGCCATCACCGCCGCCTTGCTCGTGGGACTCGGATTCCAGCCGCTCTACGCGGCAGGGCTTTGCCTGATCGCCAACACCGCCCCCGTCGCCTTCGGCGCGATGGGCATTCCGATCATCGTGGCCGGTCAGGTGAGCGGCATCGATCCGTTCCATATCGGGGCGATGGCCGGGCGTCAGTTGCCGCTGCTCTCGGCCTTCGTGCCGTTCTGGCTGGTGTTCATCATGGATGGCAAGCGTGGCGTCAAGGAGACCTGGCCTGCCGCACTCGTCGCCGGCGGCAGCTTCGCCGTCGCACAGTACTTCTCGTCGAACCATATCGGACCGGAACTGCCGGACATCATCTCGTCGCTGTTCTCGCTGGTGTGTCTGGCCAGCTTCCTGAAGGTCTGGCAGCCGAAGACTGCGGCGGCACTGGGTCGTGCGAGTGTGACGACTTCGGGCGGCGCCGCTGTGCTCGGCGGACTGGGCGGCGGCGGGTCGACGCGCGGCACCCAGTCCTCGCCCTACACGGCCGGCCAGATCCTGCGCGCGTGGTCGCCGTTCCTGATCCTCACCGGCATGGTCACGATCTGGAGCCTGCCGGGTTTCAAGGCGCTATTCGCGAAGACCGGCCCGCTCGCGTGGACGGTGCCCTCGCTGCACGTGCCGGGACTCGACCGTCTCGTGGCGAAAGCCGCGCCGATCGTCGCCACGCCGGCGCCGATGGACGCCATCTTCAAGTGGGACGCCCTCTCGGCCACCGGCACGGCGATCTTCATCGCGGCGTTGCTCTCGATGGCCCTGCTTCGCATGAAGCCAGTCGACGGCGTGAAGAGCTTCTTCGAGACGGTTGCGGAACTGCGCAAGCCGGTGCTGGCTATCGGCCTCGTGCTGGCGTTCGCGTTCGTCATGAACTATTCGGGCATGTCGACCACGCTCGCGCTGTTGCTCGCCCACACCGGCTCGGCATTCCCATTCTTCTCGCCGCTGCTCGGCTGGCTGGGCGTGTTCCTGACAGGCTCCGACACGTCGTCCAACGCGCTCTTCTCCGGTCTGCAAAGCACCACGGCACAACAGATCGGCGTGTCGAACACGCTGCTCGTCGCCGCGAACACGACCGGCGGCGTGACCGGAAAAATGATTTCCCCGCAGTCGATTGCCGTGGCTTGCGCAGCCACCGGCCTCATCGGCAAGGAAGCCGATCTCTTCCGCTTCACCGTGTGGCACAGCCTGATGTTCGTCGTACTCGCGGGCCTGATCACCCTGGTGCAGGCGTACTGGCTCACGGGGATGCTGGTGCATTGAGTCTGTCGTTGTCCCCCTTGTCGGAGAATCCCATGAAAGCGGCCCTGTTCGTCCCTTGTTTCATCGATGCACTGTTTCCCGAAGTGGGCATCGCCACCCTGGAACTGCTCGAGAAACTCGGCGTGACGGTCGATTACCCGCGTCGTCAAACGTGCTGCGGGCAACCGTTGGCGAACAACGGCTGCGAAGCCGATGCCGCCGGCACCGAGGCGCTCTTCATCGACAATTTCGCCGGTTACGAGTACATCGTGTCGCCCTCGTCGAGCTGCGTGCATCACGTGCGCAAGCATCTGACGGCAGCAGGCGAGTCCGAACGGGTGGCCGCCGTTCGTGCCAACACTTACGAACTCACCGAGTTCCTTCACGACGTGCTGAAGGTGCGCGACTTTCCGTGGGCCAGCTTTCCGCTCACGGTCGGCCTGCACAACAGTTGCAGCGCCATCCGCCATCTGCATGCGGCGTCGGCCAGCGAGATTCCCGGTGAGCCGTGGTCGAAAGCCCGCACACTGCTCGAAGGCGTGCGCGGCATTCGCTTCGCCGCCCCGCGCCGTCCCGACGAATGCTGCGGGTTCGGCGGCACCTTCTCGGTGTCGGAACAGGCAGTGTCGGTGAGAATGGGACAGGACAAGGTGCGGGACCATCTCGAAGCCGGCGCGCAGTGCATCGTCTCGGCCGACATGTCGTGCCTGATGCACCAGAAAGGGTGTGCGGCACGCACGCAGACACCCATGCGCTTCCTGCATATCGCGCAGGTCCTCAATGGCGTGGATGTCGGTGCGCTGTCGCCCGCAACGCACGGCGAGGTGACGGCATGAGCGCGGGGCAGCGCGTCGATCACGCGAAGAACGCCGAGGCGTTTCTCGCGAAGACGGAACACGTGGCGTTTCACGACAAACGCCTCTGGGACCTGCGGATGAAGCGCGATGCGCAGGCGGCGTCCATTGGCGAGTGGGAAACGCTGCGCACGCTCGCGTCGCAAATCAAGGAGCACACACTGTCGCGGCTTGGCGACTACCTCGATCAGTTCACCACGCAGGCCGAAGCGAACGGCGTGAAAGTCCACTGGGCCCTCGACGCTGCCGCGCACAATAGCATCGTCCATGGCATTCTCGCCGCGAACGAGGTCAAAACCCTTGTCAAAAGCAAGTCGATGCTCACCGACGAATGCGAGCTTCGCGAGTATCTCGAGCCGCGTGGCATCTCCGTGATGGAAACCGATCTCGGCGAACGTATCCAGCAACTCGACAACCAGCCGCCGTCGCATGTGGTGGTGCCCGCCGTGCACAAACTGCGGGGTGACGTCGCGCAATTGTTCAGCCGCACGCTCGGCACCGATCCGAGCAACGACGACGTGCACTATCTGGCCGAGAGTCAGCGTCAAACCACGCGGCCGGCATTTCTCGAAGCGGGCGCGGGCATGACCGGATGCAACTTTGCCGTCGCGGAAACGGGCATGGTTGTCGTGTGCACCAACGAAGGCAATGCCGACTTGTCCGCCAACGTGCCGCCGGTGCACATTGTGTCCATCGGTATCGAGAAGCTGATTCCGCGCGTCGCCGATCTCGGGGTATTCGTGCGCCTGTTGTCGCGCAGCGCGCTTGGGTCGCCGATCACGCAGTACACATCGCACTTTCGCGCGCCGCGCCCCGGCACGCAGATGCACTTCGTCATCGTCGACAATGGCCGTTCGGCACGTCTGGCCATGGACGACTTCTGGTACTCGCTCAAGTGCATCCGCTGCGGCGCTTGCATGAATACGTGTCCGGTCTACCGGCGCAGCAGCGGCCTGTCGTATGGCAGCACCTACGCCGGTCCGATCGGCGCCATCCTCAATCCGGCCTACGACCTCAAGCGCTACAGCGCGCTGCCGTTCGCCTCGACCATGAACGGCAGTTGCACCAACGTCTGCCCCGTTCGCATCAACATTCACGAGCAGTTGTACAAGTGGCGCCAGATCGTGGCCGAGGAAGGCGAGCTGCCGCGCGTCAAACGCAGCCTGATCAAGGTGGCCGGGAAGTTGCTCGCCAACCCGGCGCTGTATCGCACGTCGGTCAAATCGATGAACACCGCGTTGCATCGTCTGCCCAATATGGTGCTCTACAACCCGCTCAACACCTGGGGCAAGGGGCGCGACCTTCCCGATGCTCCGAAGCAGACATTCCGTGACTGGTATGAGGCCAACCGGGCGTCGCACGACGCTGAACGCAAGGACCGATCATGAGCACTTCCCGCGAAGAATTTCTCGTGCGCGTACGCGCCGCACAACGCGTGGCGCTGCGCGACGACGGGCACCCGGCCGAAGGCGCGCTTGAGCGGTTTCCGTTGCCGGTGCTGCCCGTCTTCGAGACACCTGCCGGCGACCGGTGCGAGCGGTTTGGCAGCCACCTCGTCGCCATGGGCGGCAAACTCGCGACGCTCGACAACGCGCAAGCGTTAGCCGCCTGGCTCGCCGAACGTTTCCCCGGTGTGGTGCCGGTGACAGCGACACCGGAAGCCGCATCGGCACAACCGCTCGATGTCTTGCGTGTACCGGCGTCGCTGCACGACGTCGAGGTCGGTATCGTGCGCGCACGCTTCGGCGTCGCCGAGACGGGGTCCATCTGGCTCTCCGAGCAAGAGTACGGCATCAACGCGCTCGGCTATCTCGTGCAGCATCTCGTGGTGCTGCTCGATCCGCGCGACATCGTCGACGGTTTGCAGGATGCTTATCGCCTGCCCGACTTCGCGTCGGCACGCTACGCGGTGCTCGTCACAGGCCCGTCGGCAACGGCCGACATCGAAGGCGTGCTGATTCAGGGCGCCCAGGGTGTGCGCTCGCTCACGGTCGTGTTGCTCCCTCGCGACGGTTCGTCGTGAAAACCCCACCACCGCGCGACAGTTTGTCGCACAACGCGCGCACGTTATCCTGCGCTTGACCCGCATCAATTTCACTGCAGGGACCTGCTTCTACCATCGGTCGTGCTCACTCACGACTTTGGACATCATCATGAAGCACTCCCTCAGCGCCGCGGCCATCGCAGCCGCGCTCGTTACCGGCGCCACCTTCTTCAGCGCATCCGCCTCGGCACAAGACAACCCGCAAGCCTCATCACAGGCCGCAGATAAGACAGCTCCCGCGTCGGAGAAAACCTTCGGCTTCATCAAGGACAGCTCGCAAGGCATCTATGCCGGCGACATCCTCGCGCGCGTACGGGCCATCGGCATCATGCCGGACTCCCATGCGAGCGGCAGTGTGCTGCCGACGCTGGGCGTGACCGTGAACAATGCGATCGTGCCGGAACTCGACTTCACCTACATGATTCTCGATAACGTCGGCGTCGAGCTCATTCTCGGCATGTCGCGTCATCAACTCACGTCGAACCTCGGACAAATGGGCGGCGTGAACGTGCTGCCGCCGACGCTGCTGCTGCAATACCACTTCAACCATGCCGGCAAGGTGCGTCCGTATGTGGGCGCGGGTATCAACTACACGCGCTTCTGGAACAGCAGCCTGAACGCAGGCGGCACGCCGATTTCAATCAAGAACCACAGCGTCGGTCCGGCACTGCAAGCCGGTGTGGACATTCAGATGACCAAGAATATGTTCTTCAACATCGACATCAAGAAAGTCTGGATGAAGACGGATACCTCGCTCGCAGGTACCGACCTCGGCACGCTGCACATCGATCCTCTGATCGTCGGCGTCGGTGTGGGCGTGAAGTTCTGATATCCGGCGGGGAGCGCCACACGCAGAGGGGCTGTGGCGTTCCTGCTTCTGTCCGGACGCCCGATGCGGCAAATTGTCGCGCATTCCCTACATGAGAACGCAAAGCATTTACGCCGCTTGGCGACAACACCTACAATGCCTGGTTCCCTGATTTTTTCCCATTTCGTCATCCAGCCCAGGCATGCGCAAGCTCCGTCAGCATCGCGTCGCAATCGGGATCGCCTTATTGGCGATCCTGCTGGCAGCGCTCATGCCGGCGATTGCGCAATGGCGTGCGGCCACGCAGCAAGACCCGTTCGCGGTCTACTGCACGGTACAGGGCTCGCAGGCCGCACTCGGCACGAGCACCACGCCGCGTGCCGACGCCCGGCGTGAGGCCGCCCACGACGGACACTCTGGTCACGACGACGCACAAGCACCGCCCGTACCGTCGCAGGCCACGGGCCTGCACAGCAGCCACGGCGGCGCAGACCACTCGCTCGCCTCGGCCGACCATTGGGAGAAGTGTGGCTACTGCACGCTTTGGGCCCACCAGCCGCTCGTCACCACCGATTTTCTGTCCCTCCCGCCCGCCGCGCAGGCTGGCGTCGCCGCCGCCCCGCGCGTGCTGGTGCCGTACCACCCCCGCCCCCGCTTCTCTGCCGCCCTCGCGCGCGCACCGCCCGATTTCTCCGTCTGATTTCTGCGACTTCCGGCCGATACCGGGAGGCCTTGCCGAACGCGTCGAGCTTCGTTAGCACGTCCTGTCGCTAGCGGTACTCGCTGTGAACACGTCGTCCGCGTGGCTCGTTTGATCCGTGCTGTCAGCGCCGCCCGCTTCGCGGGGGAGTCACGCTGTCGCACGCGTCATCCGCGTCTGCGCGATATCACGTCGAGTGCCACGGCGAGTGCCACGGCGACGCGTGAGTCGTTGCCATTCGCACCCGTCGCGGCGGTGCCCGGCACACGTTCGGTACCACACGATCATCAGGCGGCCGCCACGCGGTCGCGAGAGAGACTCTCATGTCACGTCCCATGACACAGAAGCCGTTGCAAACGGCCATTGCGCTTGCCCTCGCCTCGCTGGGCAGCGCCGCGCACGCACTCACTAACGACTCGGCACAAACCGGCCAGAGCATTGCGATCGAAGCAACGCACGCGGCAACCCACACCGGCAACCACCCGGACGCCCAAGCCGCGTCATCGACGCCGGGCGCACAATCCGCGACGCTCGCGCCCACGCTGTCCCTCGCTCAGGTGGCCGTCCCGCAGGCACCCGCCGCGCCGGATGCACCTTCGGCCACGCTGCCGCTCACGACCGTGACCGCACCGGCGGAGTCGCTCACGTCGCCGAGCGTGGACGAACAAAAAGCCAACCTGTTCCAGACCGCAGGCTCCGTCGGCTTTGTCGACGCCGGCGCCTACCAGAACACCTACGCCTTCAATCTGCGCGACATCCTCAAAGACACCCCGGGTGTCTACGTGCAGAACCGTTACGGCCAGGAACTGCGTGTGTCGATTCGCGGCTCCGGGATCGCTCGCGGGTATCACGTTCGCGGACTCGAAATCCTTCAGGATGGCATTCCGACCAACTCGGCCGATGGCAGTGGCGACTACTACCAGATCGACCCCATGGGTTTGCGCTCGACCGAGATTTATAAGGGCGGTAACGGCCTCACTTACGGCTCGACCACGCTTGGCGGTGCCCTGAACTTTGTCACGCCGACGGCCTATACGGCGGACGCGCCCAACCAGTTCCGCCTCGAAGGCGGCAGCTTCGGCACGGTGCGCGCCAGCGGCCAGATGTCGCGTATCTTCGGCCCGCTGGACGCGCTCGCCACCGTCACCCTCAATCGCTCCAACGGCTATCGCGACCACGACAAGGGCAATTACGCGCAAATCAACGCCAACATCGGCTACAGGTTCTCGCCGAACGTTGAAACCCGCTTCTTCTTCGGCGCCTACATCGTCGACCAGAAGCTGCCCGGCACGCTCTCGCTGTTCGACGCGCTCAACAATCCGACGAAAGCCGCCGCCTCCGCTGTCTCCGGCGATCAGGCGCGCAACACACGCACCGAACGACTCGGCAACCTGACAACCATTCGCTTCGCCACCGGCCAGCTCGACATCGCGTCGTGGGTCATTCACAAGAGCCTGTACCACCCGATCTTCCAGGTCATCGATCAGGATGGCTGGACCTATGGTGTCGCGCCACGCTACACGGCCAACCTGACGCTGGCCGGCATGCGCAACGACCTCATCGTCGGCGCACGCTTCTTTGGCGGAAACACGCGAGCCGAGCAGTACGTCAACGTAAATGGCAATCGCGGCACGCAAACACTCGACTCCCGTCAAAGCGCCTACAACTACGAGGCGTATTTCGAGAACCGGTTGTTCTTCCTGCCCACGGTCGGTCTGATGATCGGCGCCAAGGCCTACCGCGACGTTCGCCAATACATCGACTACGGTGGACTAGCGGGCGACACCAACTACCGTTCAACGAGCGCCGCATATTCGGGCGTCAATCCGAAGATCGGTCTGTTGTGGGAGCCGCGCAAGGACGTGCAGGCCTTTATCGACGTAACGCGCAGCGCCGACGTGCCCGACTTCACCGATCTCTCGCAGACGTTTGGCGCCACCTCTCGCTTCGTTCCGCTGGCATCGCAACACGCCTGGACGATTGAAGCCGGCACGCGCGGCAAACTCGACCGAGTGGCATGGGACGTGACAGCGTATCGTTCGCTGGTGCGCGATCAGTTACTGCAATACACAACGTCGCCCGATATCCCCGCGTCAACCTTCAACGCGAACAAGACCGTGCTGCAAGGCCTGGAAGTCGGCGCTGCAGTGGACCTGTTCAAGGACGTGGTCGCGACCGGGGATCGAATCACGCTGTCGCAAATCTGGAACTACAGCGATTTCCGCTTCCGCGACGACCCGCAGTACGGCAACAACCGCATCGCCGGAGTGCCAACGAATGTGCTGCGCACGACGCTCGGCTACGCTTGGTCGAACCGCTTCCAGATTTCGGCATCGCTCGATTGGGTGCCGACCGGCGCCTGGGTCGACTATGCCAACACCATGCGCGTGCCCGGCTACACGCTACTCGGCGTACAAGCGTCGTATCTGATTCAGCGCGGCGTGACGTTCTATCTCGATGCCCGCAATCTGACCGGCAAGCGCTACGTCACCGACTTCAGCACGGTGACCGATGCCCGCACGGCCAATACCGCTGTGTTCTATCCGGGCGACGGGCGCAGCGTATTCGCGGGCGTGCGCTTCGCGTTCTGATTCTCATCGGGCTGACTCATTCGGCGTGCGCGGCGCATGAAAAGGCGTCGCGCACCTGACAAACGCCTCGCGATAAGGCAAAACGCGTTCAGAGCATGCGCCGCAGCGTCTCGTCACGACGGAAGTAGTGGTGCCACAGCGCCGCCAGTGCATGTAGGCCGATCACCCAATAGAACGCATTGCCAAGCGTCTCGTGAATCTCCTTGATCGACCGGCGGACTTCAACGTCTTTTCCAATGAATTGCGGCAGCGCAATATCCAGCCCTGGAATGGTGAGCACATGCCCCCCGGCATTGAGCGCGAGATACCCCAGCACCGGCTGCGCAAACAGAAACACATAGAGCAGCAAATGCACGGCGGCCGACAACGCCCGCACCAGCCAGCCCTGACCGGGTAGCGCCCCAGGCGCCCCCTTGATCCATCGCCAGAGCAGACGCGGTACTGCCAGCACCAGCACCGCGACCCCAGCCCACTCGTGAATCGTCATGGACGACGCACGCTCTACGCTGCCTTTCGGCAGATATCCCTTCGTGATCACCGCCGCATAGGCAATCGCAATCAGCAATGCCACCGCCCAGTGAAAGAAGATTGCAGGCGGCGCGTAACGCCCGGCCGGCAAGCGTTGCGAGCCGCGCGAACGGAACTTGATCGCGTTATCCATCTCGGGGATTCCTGTTCTGTTATGGGGATGACGCCATTATGGCGTCCGTCCTGTTACGCGAAAAGGTCGCCAATCGTCACAGTTGTCACTTCAAATCTTCTCCCGGCATTCGGATTCCTCCTCGCCACGGACGGCTCTACTGTGCCGACAATACGTCTGAAGCGCACGCCGGTGCCCGGCCCGCGCCCTCCCGATGAACCTCCTTGGCCGACTGTTGCCTGGTCGGCCTTTAAGCCCCGCTTGCGGGGCTTTCTTTTTTTTGCGTTCGCACCACCACAAATGCCTCCCTCCTTTGCTCAGGCCCGATGCACACAGCCGGAGCCATCACCGAGCCGTCTCGCTGCGGAGCAACATTCGCCGTGTGCATCGGTGAGATCAGCTTATCGTGGCAGTGCGGCCAAAGATGTGTGAACTATCCGAGAGAATCGGCGCACGAATGCAATAGCGGGCATCTCCGAGCCATGCTTAGGACGAATCCGGTTCAAAAGATAGGACGACGCCGCGAAGTGTTGCGTGAAGCCCTCACTGCGCTGGTCATTGCTCGACCGGCGGGCCGATAATGATGACCAAAATCACGGAGGACAGACGATGCGAGACATCTCATTTCCCGGAGGCGAAACCGTGCCTGTGCTTGGCCAGGGCACGTGGATGATGGGCGAGAAGCCAGAGCGGCGGCGCGAGGAAATCGATGCGTTGCGCCTCGGTGTCTCGCTGGGCATGACGCTGGTCGATACGGCCGAAATGTATGGCGAAGGCGCAACCGAGCGCCTCGTGGGGGAAGCGCTCGACGGGCTGCGCGACGAGGTGTTTCTCGTGAGCAAGGTCTACCCGCACAACGCCTCGCAGCGTGGCGTGATCGCCGCCTGCGAGCGCAGTCTGAAGCGCCTGGGCACCGATCGCCTCGATCTATATCTGCTGCACTGGCGTGGCGACGTACCGCTCGAGGAAACGATTGCTGGCTTCGAAGCCTTGCGTCAGGCGGGCAAGATCCGGCATTGGGGGGTGAGCAACTTCGATGTGGACGACTTGGAAGCCTTGTTCGATGCTCCCGGTGGCAACGCGTGCGCAACCGACCAGGTGTTGTACAACCTGTCACGACGCCGCTCCGAATATGATCTCGCGCCCTGGCTTGCCGAACGCGGTATGCCGATGATGGCGTATTCGCCCATCGAACAGGGGCGGCTGCGGACCGTGGGCGTACTGGGCGAAATTGCCCGTGCGCACCACGTCGAGCCATTGCAGATCGCACTGGCCTGGGTGCTGCACCGGCCGGGCGTCATCGCGATTCCCAAGGCGAGCACCGAGGCACACGTGCGTGCCAACCGCGCCGCCCACGACATTAATCTGAGCGCGGAAGAACTTGCGCTGCTCGATCATCATTTCGAGCCACCTTCGCGCAAACGTCCGCTGGAGATGATCTGAGAGCGTTCATGAATTTTGAAGGCGCTCGGTCGTACGCATCCGACGAAGTACACTAGGCGCTTTCATGTTTTTGCAGGACGGCTTCATGAACGATTCGCGTCCCGTCGTCGTTATCGGGGGCGGTTTGGTCGGCGTGTGTACCGCCGCTTATCTTCAACGTGCCGGCTATTCGGTCGTGATCGTCGACCGGCAGTCGGCGCGTCAGGCGGCATCGCTCGGCAATGCGGGCTGCATCAATGGCTCGTCGGTCGTCCCGATCGCGATGCCCGGTGTGCTGTGGCAGGTACCCGGCTGGCTGATGCAACCGGATGGTCCGCTGGTGTTGCGGTGGCGCTATCTCCCGCGCATGGTGCCGTGGCTGATGCGCTTCGTCGCGGCGAGCCAGCCCGCTCGTGTTGCCGCGCAGGCGCATGCGTTGCGCGCGCTACTCGGCCCCGCGCTCGACGCCTATCAACCCCTGCTCGACGATGCGAACGCGAACGATCTGGTCTCACGTCGCGGCTATCTCATCGCTTACTCCAGCCAGAACGGTATGGCGGGGGACGAAGGCGGAATGGCGCTTCGCCGCGACAACGGTGTGCGCATCGAGACGCTCGACGCGGCTGCGCTTCGTGAGTTCGAGCCGACGCTATCGCATGACTTCGTCGGTGCGCGATACATCAGCGAGACGGGTCATACCCTGGATCCGGGCGCGCTGTTGGCACGTCTGACCGCGCAGGTGATCGCACGGGGTGGCCGTGTTGTCGATGCGGCTGCCACGGCCATCGAGACCAATGACACGCAGGCCGTGGCCGTGCATACCGAGAAAGGGCGTGAAGCCGCAAGTGCGGTGGTCATTGCGGCGGGGGCCTGGTCCGCACCGTTCGTGCGCCAGTTGGGCGATAGCATCGTCTTCGACACCGAGCGCGGCTATCACGTGGAAATTCCGACGCCTGACGAAATGCCCTCACGCCCCGTCATGTGGGCCGAGGGCAAGCTGTTCGCCACACCAATGAACGGTCGCCTTCGCGGTGCGGGCACGGTCGAGTTAGCCGGCTTGCAGGCGCCGCCGAACTGGCGGCGAGCCGATCTGCTGCTGGGGCAGTTGCACAAGATGTTTCCGGGCGCCGTGCAAGGCACGAAGTCGACGCAATCGGTCGACGGTGCGCGCTGGCAGGGATTCCGCCCCAGCACGCCCGACTCGCTACCGGTGCTGGGTGCCGCGTCGAAAGTGCCGAATGCGTTCTATGCGTTCGGCCACGGTCACGTCGGTCTGACTGCCGCAGCATCAACGGGACGCATCATTGCGGCACTCGTCGCCGGCGAACGGCCCCTCATCGACCTCTCACCGTTCTCCATCGGACGCTTTCGCTGACGCGCCGGCGACGCGCAGGTGGCAGGAAGCCGCGCGACGCGCACGAGATGCTCACGTTGCGACCGCCCACTCCCTCCCTCGCCTGACGCGTCCCGGGTCGTCAACCCTTGCAGACCGACGCGACGATATCGCATGAGCGCAGTCGCAACGCGGGATCGTAGACGTCCGTTACGAGCATCAGCTCATCGGCCTGCGTGCGCTCGACCAGATCCGACAGCCCAGCCTTCACTCGCTCGGGGCCACCCACGACGGACACGCCAAGGAACGCTTCCACCGAATGCTGCTCGGCCGGATCCCAACGCTCGTCCATATCGTTCACGGGTGGCTGCAATTTCAGGCTCTGCCCGCGCATGAGCGCCAGAATCTTCTGCTGCGCCGACGTCGCGAGGAATGCCGCTTCCTCATCGGTCGGCGCCGCGACAACGGGAACACCCACCATCACGTAAGGCTTGTCCAGTACCGCCGACGGACGGAAGAGGTCGCGGTACAGACGGAGTGCGTCGAACAGGAATCGCGGAGCGAAGTGCGACGCAAACGCGTATGGCAGCCCCAGATGCGCCGCGAGTTGTGCCGAAAACAGCGATGAGCCCAGCAACCATACAGGAATGTCGCTGCCCGCACCGGGCGTAGCGACAAGGCGCTGCCCCGGCTGCGCTGGTGCGAGTAGTGCGCGCAATTCGGCAACCTGCTCGGGGAAGTCGTCGCCATTGGACAGGCGATCGCGGCGCAACGCCCGCATCGTCGCCTGATCCGCCCCGGGCGCACGGCCCAGCCCCAGATCGATGCGACCCGGATACAGCGCGGCGAGCGTGCCGAAGTTCTCGGCGACGACTAGCGGCGGGTGGTTCGGCAGCATCACGCCGCCTGAGCCCACGCGAATGCGCGACGTCTTGCCCGCAATGTGACCGATCAACAGCGCGGTCGCCGAACTGGCGATGCCGTCCATGTTGTGGTGTTCGGCCAACCAGAAGCGCTCGAAACCCAGACGCTCGACATGCTGGGCAAGTTCCGTGGATTGCTTCAGGGCTTCGGCCACCGTGCCGCCAGCGCGTATCGGCACCAGATCCAGCATAGAGAGGGCCGTCTTCGACAAACTGCTCATGGGATTCTCCATTTACCTGCGCGCGCTCAACACCGGCTCTGCGGGCCACAAAGCCCTCGCACCGGATGACGCGCACTACCGTCGCAAAGTATAGTGACGAAGCGCCCAAATCCCCAGTAGGCACCCTTTAGTTGAATAGTCACCATTTAGTTACCATGAGCAAACCCGAACCCTTTGTTTTCGAAGAAACCTGCGTGCCGCGTCGCGTGCTGGAACTCTTCAGCGTGAAGTGGACGAGCATGGTGCTATACGCGCTGCAGTGCGGCACCACGCGCACGGGGGAATTGCAGCGCCGCCTGCCCGGAATCTCCAAGAAGATGCTCACGCAGACGTTGCGCGAACTCGAGCGCGACGGCCTGATTCATCGCGAGGTCTATGCCGTCGTGCCCCCCAAGGTGGAGTATTCGCTCACATCGTTGGGCGAGTTGTTCATCGAGCCTATCGAGATGCTGTATCGCTGGGGCAATCAACATGCCGACGTGCTCGCCCAGTTGAGCCTTCGCCGCGGCAGACCTGCTCAGGCTATCGAGGCTTGCGACACTGGAGACGACACTGGCGACGATACGGGCACGACGCACGCCCTGCATGCCACAAGCACCTCACGCGCAGCCTGAGCTGGCGCGCACGGCCAGCCGCGGCGCGCTCGCTTTGCGAAAGCTGGCTCGGCATCGTCATGACGAGCCTCGTGAGCGCTGATTGCGCAGATTGCGCTCGTTGCAGCGGTCGTCGCGGATTCGACCGCCAGCGCGTTCTGACGGTCACGACAGAACGCGCGCAGAAACAAAACGGGCCGGCGATGTGCCGGCCCGTTTTGTCACTTTGGTGTTACCGACGCTATCGTCGCGTCATCAGCGATCCAGCAAACGCCCCAGACGCATCATCGTAACGTTCACACCCAGATGGCGCATCGACGGCTGCACGATCACGCAGTTGTCATAGGGCGTGACGATGACGTCGTCGCCATCGCGGGCGATCTCGGTCCCGGCTTTCTCGATCACTTCCAGTCCCGTGAACGGCTGCGAGAAGCGGAAGTCCATCGAGCGCGCCACGACTGGCTGCGTGATTTCCACGAACTTCTGACGGGCGGGCAACGTCTGCGTGAGGAATGGCGCGACGTCGGCTTCGGCCACGACACCGGCGTGCAGCAGGAAACGTGCTGCGCTGTCGAGCGCCACGTCACGCGCGCTTTTGGCGAAGTGCTGCCCCGTTTCGATGAGCAGTGCGTTCTTCGGACTGGCCGGATCGCCGAAACCGCCGTAGTCGCGCATACGCGTACCGTTCGCGTGGCCCTTGTCGATGATGACGTGTTCCGGCGTGCCGAGTTCGGCGGCCAGGGCAATCGCCTTCTCCAGCGGACCGGTCATCATCAGCGGCGCGGACGCTTCGTGCATCGAATGAATGTCGAGCAGCAGATCGACGGTATCGATGAACGGACGCATGGCGCGCGCACGCGACAACTCGCGGCTATGGCGCTCGCCGTCGAGCGTCGAAGGCGTCCAGACGCGGTTCATATCCTCGTCGAGGAAGCGGGTGGCGTCGGCGTTTTCCGCGCTGAATTGCTCGTACGCACCGATATTGCCGAAGCCCAGCGACAGGCGTCCCGCCGTGGGGCGCACACCGGCGGCGAGCAGTGCGTCGACAGCGATGGCGCCGCTCACTTCGTTGCCGTGCGTGAGCGCAAGAATCATCACGTGCTTACCGGGCTTTGCGCTATCGAACGAGTGCAGAAAATCGATGCCGGTGTTGCCTTCGCGCCAGCGGCTGATGTCAGGAAACGAGACTTCGATGGGGTACGCCGGCAGGGCGGCGCGGATCGCTTCGAGCGTGGTCATGAAAAATGCTCCGCAGGGGATGCCGAAAAAGATGACGACGTCGCTGTAGGGGACAGCGCACGTCGTCGTTACGGCGAAAATCAGTTCATCGGATGAGGATGATGCGCTTGATGGGCCGATCGCCGGAGGCGTCGATCAAGCCTTCGAAGCGCGGGGCGAGCCATGCGTAATACCGGCGATCTTGCCGGCGCGCACACGGCGGCCCAGCGAGATCACAGCGGTGATACTGAGCACGGCGGTCGCCATCACGTAGAAGCTCGGTGCGAGCTTGTTCTGCGTCGCGTCGATGAGCCAGGTCACGATCAGCGGCGCGAAACCGCCGAACAGCGTCACCGAGAAGTTGTACGACAGCGCCAGACCGGTGCCACGTGTGCTCGTCGGGAAAATGTCGGCCAGCAGTGCGGGCAGCGGCGCGAGGCTCACGGCGATGAGCAGCCCCACGAGCGCCTGCACCATGAGCAGCGTCTGGAAGGTCGGATAGCGGTTGAGCAGCACGAACAGCGGGTAGGTCGTGACCCCCACGAGGATCAGCGCCCAGAGCATCACGCGAATGCGGCCGAACTTGTCCGAGAGATGGCCGACGACAGGCGCGGCAATCATCAGCATCACACCGGTGACGACGGCACCGATGAACGACGACGTCGCCGGAATATGCAACTGCTTGACCGCGTATGTCGGCATGTACAGCTTGTGGACGTAGTTGAACGCGGTGGCCGCAGCAACGACACCGGCGCCGAGCAACATGTTGGCGCGATCACGGCCGAAGACTTCGCGCAGCGGCGACTTTTCGCGCTGCTTTTCGCCGAGTTTCTTGAAGTCGGCGGTCTCGTCGATATTGCGGCGGATGTAAAGACCGACCGGCCCGATGAGCAGGCCCACGGCGAAGGCAATACGCCATCCCCATGCGCTCAGTTGATCGGCGGTGAGCAGCATGCTCAGCAGGGCGGATACCCCGGCGGCGAGCACCGTGGCGAGGCCTTGCGTGGACATCTGCCAGCTCGCGAAGAAGCCGCGGCGCTTGGCGTCGGCGTGCTCGACCATGAAGGCCGTGGCGGCACCGAACTCACCGCCCGTCGAGAAGCCTTGCAACATGCGTGCGACGATGATGATGAGCGGCGAGGCAATGCCGATCTGCGCATAGGTCGGTGCGAACGCGATCATGGCGGTGCCGAGCATCATCAGACCGATGGACACCGTAAGCGATGCCTTGCGGCCGGCGCGGTCGGCGTAGCTGCCGAGGACGATCGAGCCAAGCGGACGCGTGACGAACGAGATACCGAAGGTGCCGACGGAGAGCAGCAACGACGTTGTCGCGTCATGCGAGGGGAAGAACAACTGGCCGATCACGATGGCAAAGTAGCCATAGATCAGCAGATCGTAGAATTCGAGTGCGTTGCCGATACTCGCGGCGCAGATCTCGCGCCACGGGTTGTGGGGTTTGGCGTTACTGGTCATGCCCTGCTCCTCTGGATCGCTGGCGTTGGGATAAATGTGTGGTGGCCACGTGATACGCGCCCAAAGCGCGTCAGCGCCCACCTGCCAGTCTCAGGAAGCGGAGTGTAGGCGGCAGAAAACCGGGCTTCGTGCCGATTCGGCACGCAAAGGTGCTGTTTGGGGGCGGGTATGCCGCGCGTGAATCCGCGCTCGCGAACCGCGGGCGATCTTCACGCCGTCGGCAGCCCCCCCCTCGCGCCGGCTTCGTCACAACCGCCCGATACCCAACCACGCGATACATGGATGATCTCCAGGCACCGCCTGCGGCACGACGTCGTGCGCGACACGCAGACCTCGTGCGCCGTTAGCGAACCAGACCACGGCGTCTTTGGTCTCGCGATTGGCCAGCACCAGCGCACGAAACCCCGGGCTGTTGCCCCAGTGAAAGCAGCAGCGCTGCGCGATCTCGACGCCCCAGCCCAATCCCCAGGCAATCGCCGGATCGATGGGATTTGCAGCATGCAGGTCTTCCGCTTCGCCCCCCTGCCGCCCATTCATTTGCGGTAAGAACCAAGCTGCATGGGCGCCCTCGGACAACCCCTTGCCCGCCAGCACAGCCTGCACGAATGCGAGGTAGTCAGACGCCGTCGTCAGCATCGACCAAGATGCCTGCGCCGCCGCCAGCCGTCGCTTCGGCACCGGTTCGCCCTCCCACTCGTGTCCTTGCGCATGGTTCTCCGCAAAGCGCGCCTGCCACAGAAGACTGGATCGGTGCATACCCAGCGGCGCAAACACGCGGGTCTGCGCGAGCGCCTCCAGCGGTGCGCCGCCGACCGATTCCAACGCACGCTGAAGCCATGCGAAGGCGCTGCTGCCATAGCTGAAACGCTCGCCGGGAGTGAAGTAGGTGCGCAATGGCGCTTCAGCACGAACGATATTCGGCAATCCGCTGGTGTGCGTCAGCACATGGAAGGCGGTGATGCTGCGTGCGCGTGGATCGTCGGGCACGTACTCGCCGCAAATGTCGACAAGTGGCCGGTGCAAATGCAACCGTCCTTCTTCGACTAACTGAAGCGCGACAAAGGCGACGACCGGCTTGGTCAGCGAAGCGGCTTCGAAAACGGTCTGCGCATCGACCGGCAACGGGTCATGCGCCCCCCGCACACCAGCGTAGCACTCGATGTGCCGCTCGCCGCCACGCAGTGTCGCCAGCGAAATGCCGGGTATCGGTCCATTCGAAGTCACCTGCGCGAGATAGTCGGCGATATCCATTTGGGCCACCAGGGAACAAGACTGACAGGAGAGCGATTCTACAGACGATGCGCAGACGCAATCATCGGCCGAGCGCGCGGGTAAGTGCCTGCGCATAGCCGCATTTCTTTACAAGCGATTACAACCGTAATATCAGCGTCGGCGGGCACACGCGCGCGGCTGCGCGCCATTACGCGCGACAGGCGCTTTTCGTCTTGAGATCGGGCGGTGGCGGGCGTAATGGAAAGGCGTTGCAGTGATGCGACGATGCCCTATATGAGCGCAATGGGCGGTGCTAGACTCCTCGCGCTCGCACACTGACCACCATGACACTGCGCAACCAAAAGCGACTCACGGTTTGGCTTGGCCTCATCGCCATGTGGCTACTTGTCGTCGCGCCTCTGGTCAGTCACTTTCTGCTGGCAACGCATGCGAATGCCACAACCGGTGTTCTTTGCTCGGCGACGTTGCAACCGGAAAATCGCGGCTTCGGCAATGCCGACGACAACCGGCAGCATCCGTCAACGCCTCACAACGACGCATGCGGCTATTGCAGCGTGCTCGAGCATCATGGCGTCGCCCCGGGCACGGCTCTGCTCGCGGTCTACCTCTCCTGTGTCGTGGTGGCGTTTTCGGCCATCACGCTTATCCTGGGATTTACGCCGGCCGGGGCGTTTCCGACCGGACGGCCACGCGCGCCTCCTCTCGCGTTCTGAATTCGACAGCACACACACCCGTGGCATCTGATGCCACGGGGGCCCCGCAATGGGGCCGTCTACTCAGAACACCCAGAGGGAAGTCACGTCAATGGTATCGAAACGTCTAGCGGGGACTGCGGTTGCCTGCACTGTCGGCCTGCTCATGTCCAATGTGGCGCAAGCATGCGCCACCTGCGGCTGCTCGTTGAGCACCGACGCCGCCATGGGGTATTCGGCACTCCCCGGATGGCGCATCAGCTTCGATTACAGCTTCATCAATCAGAGCCAACTGCGCAGCGGCACAGGCGCCGTCCCGCCATCACAAGCCGCGGCAATCAACGACGCGGGCGGCAGCCAGGAAGTCGAGAAACAAACGATCAACCGCTACTACAACCTCGGCCTGAGCTACAGTCCGAACAGCAGTTGGAACTTCAGCGCCGTCGTGCCGTTCATCGATCGAAGCCACACGACCTACGGGAACGCCGGCACCGCTCAACTCACGCCTGACAATGTCAGCGGCGCCACGAGCAGCGGACTGGGCGACGTCAAGCTGATCGCCAATTTTCAAGGCTTTCTGCCGACGCGCAACCTCGGCGTGCAACTCGGGGTGAAGCTCCCCACCGGTGCCTATGGCGGTCAGAACGTTGTGACAGGCGCCACCGTCGGGCATCCGGTGTTCTTCTCGAGCGGACCGAATGCCGCAGGCGGTCAAGCACTCGACACGAGTCTGCAACCCGGCACCGGCAGCACGGACATCATCCTGGGCGCGTACTATTACCAGCCCGTGAGCCAGGATTTCGACGCGTTCGTGAACGTGCAGTTTCAATCCGCGGTGATGGAAAAGCTCAATCAGGTGAACGCGGACTATCGTCCCGGCAATCTCACTACGGTAAGCGCCGGCTTGCGTTACGAGGCGAACCCGATGATCGTGCCACAGCTCCAGATCAACTTCACCCGCAAGAGTGCAGATCAGGGCGCGCTCGCCGACACGACGGATACCGGTGGCACCGTGGCCTATCTGAGCCCCGGCGTCACCGTTGCCGTCACGCATAATCTGCACGTCTACGGCTTCGTGCAGAAGGCCATCTACAGCAAGCTCGACGGTTATCAACTGTTCCCTCGCTGGACCGGAAACGTCGGGGTTTCGTATGCATTCTGACGAACGCCCTCTGACGCCCCGTACCTCGCTGGTGCGTCGTCATTGGCTGCGGACTGCGGGCGGACTGATCGCAGGTGCCGGACTGTCGGGGTGGCTTCCGCCGGCGCGCGCGAACAGTCTGACGGTGGGCCAACCAGCTCCCCCATTGATACTTCGCACACTGGAGGGGCGTGAGATCGCTACGCAGGCCCTGCGCGGTCAGGTTGTCATCCTCACGTTCTGGGCTACGTGGTGTGATCCGTGCCATGAGGAACTGCCTCTGCTCTCCGCCTATGCCGAGCGGCATGCCCGCGACGGGATCCAGATCCTTGGCTTCAGCCTCGACGCTCCCGAGAACCTGCCGATGGTGCGCAAGATCGCTGCCAGTCTGAGCTTTCCTGTCGGCTTACTGGGTAGCGCTTACGCTGGCGGATATGGGCGGATCTGGCGCATTCCCGTGAACTTCGCGATCGACCGTGCGGGCCGGCTGGCGCACAACGGCTGGGACGACCCCGCGCCACCGGCGTGGACCGCAGAGCGCCTCGAAAAATTCGTCACGCCCCTATTGCAAGCCTCGCGATAGCGCAGAGCAGAGTGGTTGGCCGTGCGCAGCCGTAAGGGCTGCGCCCTTGCTGTCGCGCCACGCCCCCGTTCGCGACGGATCGCCAGTTCGACGGCTGACGGTTTCCCGGGGCCCAGCGCCAATCAAATTTGCGACGGCGGAAATAGGAATCTACGAGCTATCCATCAGCGTTCGCGTGCTCACAGGTGCGGCATTTGGACGCAGCATTTCGTACCCTGTGACGCGCGAACCCCCGGCGGGATTGAGATCCCCGGGATCTCGGACAGCGAGTTGCGCATGGTTTGCAAGCCCAGCCCCCCGGGAGGTATGAATAGTCTACGTATAATGAAAATCATTATCGTTACCAGCATTGACCCCCCATGCAATTGTCGGAATTGAAGAAGGGCAACACGGCGACCGTCGTCTCTGTCGTCGATCAAGCACCGCCCGATGCCGTCGCGCGTCGTCTACGCGAATTGGGTTTCGTGGCTGGCGAGCCGGTTCGTGTCGTCGCGCTTGCGCTGTGGGGAGGGAATCCGATGGTCGTTCAGGTAGGTTCCACCCGGTTTGCGCTCAGACGCGACGAAGCCGCGCGTGTTCAGGTCGAGCTAGGGTGAATCGCATGGTATCGACGTCGATGAGAATTGCGCTGGTAGGTAATCCGAACTGCGGCAAAACTGCACTTTTCAATCAGTTGACCGGTGCTCGTCAGAAAGTGGCGAACTATGCGGGTGTGACGGTCGAGCGTAAGGAAGGCACGTTTGTCACTCCTGCGGGCAAAACGATCCGTGTCCTCGACCTGCCCGGCACCTATAGTCTTTCCGCAACCAGTCTGGATGAGAAGGTCACGCACGACGTGCTTCACGGCATCTATGCCGGAGAGCCGGTGCCCGAGTTGATCGTCTGCGTGGTGGATGCCACCAATCTGCGTCTGCATTTGCGTTTCGTGCTCGAGATTCTCGCGCTGGGACGCCCGACGGTGCTGGCGCTGAACATGATGGACGCGGCTCGCCGCCGGGGCATCGATGTCGATGTCCATGCACTGGCACGCGAATTGGGCATACCGGTCATCGAGACAGTGGCCATTGCGCGCTCGGGCGTGCGAGCGCTCGTCGATACGCTTGATGGCATTACGCAGTCCGGCAGCGCCGTCGAGGTGCGCGACGCAGATCATGCTGCGCCCCACAACATGACACTCGACACGCGTGATCTGCACGCGGAAGTGCGACGCATCATGCGGATTGCCGTGCGCGCGCCCGACATCACCAACGCGCTGGACGAGCGTCTGGACGGACTGGCGCTACATCCGGTAATCGGGATGTTGCTGCTCGCCGCCGTGATGTTCCTGATTTTTCAAGCGGTCTATTTTGTCGGCAAGCCAATGACCGACGCCATCGGTGACGGTTTCGGCTGGCTTGGCGAGCAGGCCGGAGCCTATCTGCCCGATGGCCCCTTGCGCAGTCTGGTCGTTGACGGCATCTTTGGCGGTCTGGGCACAGTGCTGGGTTTCCTGCCGGAAATTCTGGTGCTTTTCTTCTTCATTCTGGTACTGGAAGAATCCGGCTATTTGCCGCGCGCCGCGTTTCTGCTCGACAGAATGATGGTCAAGGTCGGACTGACCGGGCGCTCCTTCATCCCGCTGCTCTCGAGCTTTGCCTGCGCTATCCCGGGCATTATGGGTACGCGCAGCATTGCCGACCCGCGCCAGCGTCTCACCACGATCCTCGTCGCGCCGCTCATGACTTGCTCGGCGCGCCTGCCCGTCTATGCGCTGCTTATCGGCGCCTTCATTCCGGATCGCCCGGTGCTCGGTGTATTCAAGCTTCCCGGGTTGGTCCTCTTTGCGATGTACGTCGCAGGCATCTCGGGTGCGATGGCGGTCGGCTGGATCTCGAAACGCCTGCGCGGTACACGCTCGCAACCACCGCTGCTGATGGAACTGCCGTCTTACCGCATGCCGAAGATACGCAATTTGGCGCTCGGCCTCTGGGAACGCGGCTGGATATTCGTGCGGCGACTCTCTGGAGTGATTCTCGCGCTGACGGTCATCATGTGGTTTATCTCGACCTTCCCTTCTGCGCCTGCGGGCGCGACCGGCCCCGCGATCGACTATTCGTTTGCAGGCTACATCGGGCGGGCACTGGAAGTGATCTTCGCGCCGCTGGGCTTTAACTGGCAAATCAGTATTTCGCTGGTGCCCGCATTTGCCGCACGCGAAACGGCGGTGACGGCTCTCGCCACGGTCTACGCGGTAGCAGGCGGCGCCGACGACGCCGCAGGTCTGGCAGCCGCGTTGTCGTCGAACGTCTCCCTCGCAACGGCTCTCTCACTGCTGGCGTGGTTTGCCTTCGCACCGCAGTGCATGTCGACCCTCGCCGTCATTCGACGCGAAACACAGTCCTGGCGCTACGTCCTGATCTCGTTCAGTTACATGTTCGGCCTGGCCTACTTCGTATCCTTCGTGACTTACCGTCTGGCGCTGTGGCTTCTATAAAGTGATGGGATGAATGCAATGTCACATGTCGTTCAAAACGTTGTCATCGGTGCAATTGTCGCGGCGAGCGCGTTCAGCGTAGTCAAACACGTCTTACCTCGACAAACACGTTGGGTGACGCAACGATCTCTGGACTGGCTGGTGCGGCGTGGCGTCACGCCAGCCCGCCGCTGGCGTGACACCACGCCACGCTCGTCCGGATGCGGAACCGGATGCGGATCGTGCGCGTCGTCGCACTGCGAAAGTCCAACGCGGGAGTCGCCCATCCGTATCGACAGAGGCAAGGCGAGCCAGCGTCCTCGATGAGATCGAACACCTTGCACCGATAGGCGGCATCCTTAAATGCCGCTGGTGGGGAAACACGCACAACCGCCCTGCACAACCCGACCACCGAGCGCTACCGACCCGCGTCTGCCGGAAATCACACCAACCGCATCGCCCGCACAAGGTCCACCACCTCGCCCACATGGCGTTTGACCGCCTTTTTACCCGCCTGTGTCCAGGCATCGAATGAGGTGGTCCCGCTCACCATGCCGATGAATCCGGTGCCCGCCTGCGCTGCCGCTTGCGCATCGACGGCGTGATCGCCAACGTAAATCGCTTGTGCCGCCGGTATTCCGAGCTGTCCGAGCGCTTGCACGATCCCCTCGGGATCCGGCTTATGCCGCTTCACGTCTTCGCCCCCCACGAGCACGTCAACCTGCGAGCGCAAGCCAGCCACGGTGAGAATCGCATCGATCCGGTGCCGGAACTTGGTCGAAACGATGGCAAGCGCCAGACCCTCATTGCGCAGATCCGCTAACAGCCCCGGCACTTGAGGATAGATTCGCGTGGACTGCACCATGATGACGTCGGCACGCTCGACGAAGTACCGGACGAACGCCGAGGCACGCTCCGGATCGGCGTCCCCGCTCAAGGAACGAAACATGACCGGAAGGGAAAGTCCGATCACCGAGCGTATCCGCTCGGGCGTCGCGCTCGGGCAGTCCAGACGCGTCAATGCATATTGGGTACATTCGACGATGGCCTCGGAGGAGTCGGCCAGCGTCAGATCGAAATCGAAAATAATTGCCTGAATAGGTTGAGTCGGCATACGTCGCGTAGTCGTCGTGTTGTGATCTGGTGCCGTGAATCATTCGGGCTTCTCGTGATCAGTCGCCTCGAATGCGCCCGGGTCGCGCGTGGCCCATCCCTTGGCCCAGCCCAGCAACGGTTGCAATGCGGCTTCCAGCCGCCGGCCCTCGGCGCTCAGGCGATAACCGCCCTCGCCGTGCTCGACCAGCCCCGCCCCCTTGAGCTCGGTCAGTCTTGTATTGAGCAGGCGCGCATTCGTCTCGCATGCGTCCTGTAGCGCCCGAAACGTCATCGGTGTACCACGCAGTTCCCAGAGAATTCGCAACGCCGTGCGCCGCCCGAGCAAATCCAGTACGACCATAATGGGTCGTCCGGTCTTCGATCCGCGTACGGGTTTTCCGATTTTCGGTGTCGTCATGCTTTACAAAGTAAAGCGCCATGCCTAAGCTGTCAATCGTTGCGAGCCACGAACGCCTGTATGCAATCACGTCTTCTGATTTCCGGTGCGGGGTCATTGGCCGGTGCGATGAATGCACTGGCGAGCGTCATTTTCCGGTGGGCTCAATGCAGCGCCTGAAATGCCTGCCACACGGCCGGAACCGTCTCGAATCCGATGCCGGACACCTGAGGCACATCGGTATGGCCGGCCACCACGCACATGCCGTCAGCCAGTCCCGCGAACGGCGCGAAGGTGCAACGAAAACAGATGCCCGCCGTGCGGCCAGAAAGCACTACGCGGCCCAGCTTGTCAGAAAGAAATCAATACAGCGGCAAGCCGGCGATTTTCGCGGCGGCGTCCCATATCGCCATATCCAGCGCTCCCACCGCAACGCACCGCTCGCCATGACCACCGGGTTTTTCGCCGGTCATCATCACGCGCCACGCGCGAAACGGGTCCAGCGTGACGCCACTGTCATCGCCGAAGTCGTGCGCTGCTGCGGACAGCACACGTGGCGCAAATCGTTCGCGAATCAATCCGCCCTGAGCAAAGCGGCCAATGGACGCGTAGCCATAGCCGATCACCGGCTTACCGGCGCGCATCACGTCCGTCGTCACGGCAACCAGGCTGGTCGTCGGACCGTCCGAAGCAATGACGGGATCGTCATAGCGGGAAACGGGGATACTGCGCTCGCGAATCTCGATAATGCGCATGAGCAGCCTCGCAGTGCCGGCAGGAACGAACGCGTCGCCAATACTAACCACGAATACGGCAATCTGCAGGTCGCCGCCGTCTCCGAAGACGAGACCCGCCAGCACACACCGACGGGAAAATCCAAAATGCCTCATCATGTGAGCCTCGAAAACGACGGCGAAAACGTCCCGTCGAACCCTCGCCAGTCCCTGTGACACTTCGTTCTGAAACGACGAAATCCATGCGCATCACACATCGACGCCCCACTGCGGCGCTTCAGACCGCCATCGATCGCTACTGGGGCTGGGACGTCCGGGCTGCGTCCGGTGTGCGTGCCGCCTCTGCCGTGCGTCTTATGCCGCTGCTGCCAGGGCCCGGCGGAATGGAGATCTTCTTCCACTTCGGCCAGTCGTTCGCGACCGCCACAGGCGTCCGTCTGCCGGGCGCGCACATCACCTGCCTTCGCGCAACGAGCGCCGCCCTCGACGCCCCGGCCGCCCTCGACTTCATTGCGGTCCGGATCAAGTCCGGGGAAATTCCGTCGCTGACGGACGTGCCTGTCTGCGAACTCGCGGATACATTCGTTGCCGCCACCGAACTGTGGGGCGCGTCCGTCAACGAGTTGCACGAGCGCATGGCCGACGCCACCGCATTCGACGCTCGCGCCGCGCTCCTCGACAGCTTCTTTCTCAAGCAGCTCCGGCGCCCTCTGGCCGGCCGCGACATCCGCCCGGCCATTGCGCAACTTCACAGTGCTCAGACGCGCATCGAAGACCTCGGCACCGTCACCCACCTCGGCCGCCGGCAACTGGAAGTCCGTTTCCGCCAGACGACCGGCACGTCGCCGGTACGATTCCGGCGTTTGGCCCGGTTGCGCCGCTCGCTGCGGGCGCTGTTGCTCGCGCCCCCCTCCTGCACGCTCACGCAGTTGCTCGACGCGGGCTACATCGATCAGGCGCAGCAAGTTCATGAATTCCGTGCCCTGACGGGGCAGACGCCATCGCAGTTGCGACGTGCTGCGTTGGCCGGCGATGCGCATTTCTACAATCCTTCATGGGCGTCGCATCCGATACTGGGTACCCCTCTCACCATGAACGGAGTTCTACGATGAACGCCACGCCGCTCACCGCCAGCCAAACCACCGATCCACTCGCGGCATCAGCCGAATACGCTTTGCCGCCCGCCACCGAGCGCCTCGCGAGCCGATGCGCGCAAATCGGCGAGCATGCCTTTACGTCAAGAGACTACGGTGCGATCCCGATCCGGCACATCGTGCTGCTGCGTTTTGCGAATCACGTGCCAACCGCTACGCGTGAGTCTATGATTGAGCGCTTTCTTCGTCTGAAAGACGACTGCCTGCGCGATGGGCGACCGTATATTCGCAGCATCGAGCATGGTCGGCAGGAAAGCGGCGAAGGCAACGGGTTCGGATTCGAACATGCGTTCTTCATGACGTTCGATTCCGAAGGCGATCGCAACTTTTATGTCGGGGAGCCGATCGTGCATGACGCCACCTGCTTCGACCCCGTCCATCACGCTTTCAAAGCGGCGATAGGCCCTTTGCTTGCGCCGCAAGGCGTGCTCGTTTTTGATTTCTTCCCCGGCGCGCGGTGATGCGCCGGTTTGTCTGACCCGGAGTAGATGATGAACAGGCTGTCCCAACTCGCCCACTTGTTCGCACTGGCGAGCGCCCTTTTGCTATCGACGGCGCATGTCGCGCACGCCGAGGAGATTTCCGTCACTCAATGGGGCAGCAGCCTGTACGGGCTGCCCTACGCGGTGGCAATGGACAAGGGCCTGTTCAAGAAGGCCGGCGTCGACATTACCGGCATCCTCAGCTCGGGCGGCGGCGGCACCACCGTGCGCAACATCCTGGCAAGCAAGACACCCTACGGCGAAGTTGCCGTGTCTGCCGCGCTGGCAGCCGCGCGTCAGGGGTTGGACATCGTGATCGTGAACACTGGCACACGCAGTGTTGCCGAGGCGTCGATGGTCACGATGCCCGGCAGCGCCGTGCGCACCCTGGACGATCTCGTCGGCAAAAAGGTCGCCATCACCTCGCCCAAAAGCGTGTCCGAGATGCTCTTTCTGATGGTCTTGCGCGAGAAGGGAATCGACGCCTCGAAGGTCACGCGCGTCGCCTCTGGCGGCTACGTCAACGGCATGACGATGCTCGAGCAAGGCGCGGTCGCCGCTGCCGTCGCGATCGAACCGCTGTCGATTCTGCGCAAGTCGCGATATCACACGCTCTATCGTGCCGGCGACGTGCTCAAGCCAATGACGACGTCGGTCGGCATCACCACGCGCGCGTATGCCCAATCGCACCCCGATACGCTGCGCGCGATCATCGCCGGACGCCGCGCAGGCGTGGACGCCACATACGCCGATCCGGCAGGCGCAGCGAAACTGCTCGCGGTGCAGTTCAAACTTTCGCCTGACGTTGCCACGGAAGCCGTCGACAACATGGTGCGCTCGCACATGTGGAGCCAGGGGCAATTCGATCGTGCGGAACTGGATCGGGTTGCGAGCGGGCTCAAGCTCATCGGCGAGATCAAGGAAGACGTCGATTGGGCGAAGCTGATCGATTCGCGCTTCCTGCCGGCGGATGTTCGCGCGAAGGGCCAACTATGACCTCGCATTGCCCGAGTCCGCATGGGCATGCGGTCGATGGCGCCGGGACGCCGTCTGACCGACATGCGCCGCATGTCGTGCTGACAGGTGTGACGAAAGCATTCGATACGCCGCACGAGCGAACCGGCAAGCGCACGCGAATGCAGGCGCTCGGCCCTGTCGATCTGACGTTGCGCAAGGGTGAGTTTTTCTCGGTCGTCGGCCCGTCGGGCTGTGGCAAATCGACGTTGCTCGAGCTGATCGCGGGGCTCGCCGCACCGAGCGCGGGAAACGTGAGCTTTGAAGGGAAAACGGTCTCCGGTGTGCCCGAAGGGGTCGGTGTTGTCTTTCAGGAGGACGCCTCGTTCCCTTGGCTGACGGTGCGCGAGAATATCGGTTTCGGCCTTCGCATGGCGGGCCTCGACAGTGCCGAGATCGCACGTCGCGTCGGTTATGCACTCGGCTTCATGGGGCTACGCGACTTCGCCAATGCCCATCCGGCGCAGCTCTCTGGGGGAATGCGTCAGCGCATGTGTATTGCGCGTACGCTGGTCATCGAGCCGCGCCTGATCCTGCTCGACGAGCCGTTCGGCGCGCTGGACCAGCAGACTCGCATGCTCATGGGCGACGAGTTGTTGCGGCTTTGGCGAGAGACGTCCGCCACCGTACTGCTGATCACTCACGCGCTCGACGAGGCGGCGGTGCTGTCGGATCGCGTGGGCGTGATGTCGTCCCGTCCGGGCCGCTTCATCGACATCATCGAGACAGGCTGGGAGCGTGAGCGTAGCAGTCAGAGCGTTATCACGCCGCGTTTCGGTGAAATCACCGCTCGCCTGTGGGAGAGGCTGCGTACCGAATCGCTCAAGGCGATGCAGGCTGACGAACGGCCCGGTGACGATGTCGGCACAAGCCACCCGGGCGTTCGCGGGCGCTGATGGACGGTACGAAGACATTGTCATGAATCGCACCGAACACTCCATTCGCCTGGGCATTGTCGCCGGCCTCTTACTGCTTATCGAAGGACTGTGCCGCACCGGCGCGATCCCGGCTTCGGTCATGATCGCCCCGAGTGCGATGGCCGCACACGCCATCGAGATTCTGCGCGAAGGACGATTCACGCACGACATCGTCACGAGCTTCGCCAACATCGCCGTCGCCTCGGTCTGCGCCGTGGGATTGGGCTTTGCCGCCGGCCTCGCGATACACGCCATGCCCGGGGTACGCCGGGCGCTGGAGCCGCTCATTGCGAGCTATTACGCCGTGCCGACGTTCGCGTTCTACCCCGTCTTCATCGTGTTGTTTGGCGTCGGGGCGTTGCCGATCATTGCCATTGCCACCCTGCTCGCGATTGTCTCGATGATCACTGCGACGATGACCGGACTCGATCGCATTCCGCAATCATTCTCGAAAACCGCCCGCGTGATGCGGCTCGATCGTTGGCAAACCGTGTGGCACATCAAACTGCCCGCGGCCTTGCCGCATCTCTTCAGCGGCGTCCGGCTCGCGGTGTCGCACGCGTTCATCGGCGTTATCGCGTCAGAGTTCATCCTGTCGGGGTCGGGCATCGGTTACGCCATCAGCTACGCGTACAACAATTTCGAGAACGCTGACATGTATGCGCTGATGCTCCTGGTGCTGGTCACGGTGACGCTGGTCAACAGCGTACTGAACCACGTCGATAGGCGCTTTCAGGCGCTTGGTCGTCGCTGATCGGGTTCACATCTCATGGAAACGAAGAAACCTAACCCGCTCGGCACATTTGCCGTCCTGCTGGCGTTGATCGGGATCTGGCAAACGGTACACCTGCTGAATGGCGCTGCTGTCGGCTCTCCTGCGGCGACCGTGCAGGGACTTGGGCAGATGATGGGCACGGCATCGTTCTGGGAAGATGCCGCAGAGACCGGCCGTGCGCTGGCCTACTCACTGGTGATTGCCATCGCGGGGGGAGTGGCGCTCGGGCTTGGACTGGGGGCGAACCGTCTGGCGGCGAATGTTGCCGAGCCGATCATGGTCAATCTGTATTCGCTGCCAAAGGTGACGCTGTACCCATTGGTGTTGCTGATCTTCGGATTGGGGCTCGCCTCCAAGGTGGCGTTCGGCGTCATGCATGGTTTGATCCCGATTCTGATCTTCACGATGAACGGTGTCCGGCAGATCAAGCCCGTCTATTTCCGCGCGGCCCGGGCCATGCATCTGTCGCGTCGACAGATCGCATTTCGTGTCGCGCTTCCGGCGGTGTTGCCGGAAGTGCTCTCGGGTGTGCGGCTGGGATTCTCCCTGTCGCTGCTCGGCGTATTGATTGGTGAGATGTTCGCGTCGCAAAAAGGGTTGGGTCATCAACTCGCCAACGCGATGAATCTGGGGAATATCGACGCGCTCATGTCCGTCGCGCTCTTTCTCATGCTCTTCGCGTTGACCGGCAATGCGCTTCTCGCGACGGCTGGCCGGCGCTATAGCGCCATCGGGAGATGAAGCGTTCCGTTGCATCTCCCGAGCACGCTTAGAACAGGGCCAGTGATGCTATCAGGCGGAAGGGGCCACCGATCGCAAGATCGTACAAGCGCCAACACGGCTGGCTCGACTATCCTATGAGCCTCATCAGGCAATCGGGACCCGTCAGATCGTGACGCGAAAAGTATTCTGGGACGAACCTTACCGAACAACGCTGGATACCGTCGTCAGTCAAGTGGACGGCGACCGAGTGCAGGTCGAGTCGACGATATTTTTTGCGTTCTCCGGCGGTCAGGAAAGCGATGATGGTTCCCTCGGCGGATACCCGGTTATCAAGGCCGAAAAGCTTGATCTCGACATCGTGTATACCTTGCCGCACGACCATTCGCTACGTGTTGGGGACTGCGTCACATGGCGAATTGACTGGGACAGGCGCTATCGCCTGATGCGCCTGCACTTCGCCGCAGAAATGGTCTTGCAGTTGGTCTATCGGCTGCGCCCGGGCATCGAGCGCATCGGCGCCCACATCGCACAAGACAAGGCGCGCATCGATTTCGCGAGCGATGTCAGCCTCGCACCGCTGTTTCCCGAGATTGAGTCGGAGGCCGCAAATCTGATCGCACGAGACCTCCCCATCCTCACAGATTTCAGCGATGTCGAAACGCAGCGAAGATACTGGAGAGTCGAAGGCTTTGCGATGATGCCTTGCGGCGGCACGCATCCAACATCGACGCGCGAGATTGGCGCGGTGAAGCTAAAACGCAAAAATACGGGTCGCGCAAAGGAGCGAATCGAAATCCTGCTGGTGGACGTGTAGTCTGTCGGCCATCACGCTCACGCCCGTCGCGTTCGATCCGGACTCGGTGTTGCGCTTGTCGATCAAGGTCTGGCGCGAAAGGAAATCGACGAGGGACGCCTCGCCGCCCCCTGGCGATTCGTCGAGTTCCCATTCGGATTGAGGGCGATCGCTGTCAGTGGTACTTCGGCAGAGAACCTCGACGACTTCGTCGCCTGGCTGCGCAAACCACTGGCGCGGCTGGATCAGGCGTGACGAGGCAGCAAGCCTTCGACCTCAAGCGCCTGTCGCACCGCCGGGCGTTCCCGTACGTGGGCGTACCAGCGTTGCAGATGCGCCAGTTCGTCGAAATGAATATCCGCTTTGTAGACCGATGTCATCCATGACGCCTGCCCCCATTGCGTCAATGAGAACAGATAGGCATCGGCAACGCTGTAGGCCTCCCCCATCAGGTATTCGCGCGTTGCCAGTTGCTCGTTGATCCATTCGAAACGGCGCTCGAGCTTCGGCTTGGCAGATTCCGTGCCGTACTTGCCGGCCAGCACTGCATAGAGCAATGGAATGAATCCCTTGTGGATTTCCGTACTCAGGAAATTCAACCATTCCTGCAGGCGATACCGGGCCAGCGTGCCATTCTCCGGGGCGAGCCCCAGTCGCGGCTTGAGGTCTGCCAGATACTGCACGATCGCCGGCCCTTCACGAAGCGGGGTGCCGTCATCCAACACCAGTAGCGGGACATAGCCGAAAGGGCTGAGTGCGTAGACGTCACTGCCATCTTCCGCCATGTGCGTCTTGTAATCGACCTTCACCAACGACACGTCCAGCCCCAATTCATTGACCACGATGTGGGGCGAAAGCGAGCAGGCGCCCGGCAGGTAGTAAAGCTTCATTTGCGTTCCCGAAATTGAACTCGTCGACTGAAAGCATGCTGGATCGCCCGGCGTTCAAGGCGAGTCACGCCATTCTAGATATTCGGGATAAAAAAGGAAGAAGGCACTAAAATGTCGTGTAAGTACAAAAAATATACTTACCCATCAAGACGTGAGATTGCAATGAAAGAGAACTTGTCCGGCTGCTCTGTGGAAGAGTCGATGCGCATTCTGGGCGGTCGCTGGCGTCTATTGCTCGTGTCCTATCTGCTCGATGGACCCAAACGGTTCAACGACTTGCGCCGCGACGTGCCCGGCATTTCCCAACGCATGCTGACCCTCGATCTTCGCGCGCTGGAAGCGCTCGGCCTGATCACGCGCACGGTGTACCCGACGTCTCCGGTCCGGGTGGAGTACGAGCTATCGGAAGACGGCGAGCGTTTGCGCGCCGTGGTGGAAGTCATGAAGGACTTCGGATTGTGGCTCAAGGCGCGCGATGCGAAAGCGGCTGAGCAGAACGGCGTCGGGACAAACCCGAGGCCGCGCTGACAGCGCACACGCAAGCGTCACGCCAGACGGGCTTTTGCAGGCGCCGCTGATCTGATCGAGACCCACCTCGGTGAAAATTGGGGTAGCAGGAAACAAATGACTGACTACACTTCGTAAGTGCAGGCGATGCGCAGAAGCCGCGAAAGACGGTTCGTTATGCGAAGGTCGCATGTGAAGACCAAATGGGGCTGATGACGTAGCGTTTCCATTTCTTCACGGGAGGCATGTCCATGACGTGCCTAAGCAAATGGATGATCGGCGCATGTGTCGTCACGCTGAGCGGCGTGGCGATTGCTGATGGCGCCAACTCGAACTCATCCGAACAGATGATATTGGCCAATATTGGTCCTGCGCCGCTCCCCATTCACGTACCGCCACCTGCCCCGCCTGTGTCTGTCGCCGTGGTTCCTGCCGTCCCCGTTACGCTCTACCCATTCGGCCGCCAAGGTCCCGATACGCCCGCGCCGGCCGATGACAACGCGCTCCTGTACACACGAATCGAAGCGATCAACAGCGCTGCGCTGGCCGACGACAACCGGCATTCGAGCTGGGTCGGCACGTCGGCAGAAAAGCCTGCGGCGCCACCCGCGCGAAGCTATCTGGCCATCGTTCCTGCCGTAGCGCCGCGACTGTCTCTCGTTCAGTGGGACAACGCCGACGACAAACTTGGCTCCGATCCGAAACGCGGCCTGTCGCTGAAGACCGATGACTGGTCCATTTCGGCCACTGCGCGCGTGCCGCTGCTGGGGCAGCACGATATTGGTGCGACGGTATACGTCAAACGCCGCTTCTGACCGGGGCTTCTGCTCCCGCTGCCGGCCTCTCGACAGAGCCGACGCGTGACCGCCGGCAACGAGCCGGGGAGCCGGGGGCACGCGCTGCGTTCGCTGCGCTTACGCCCCCGCCTTCACCGCGGTGACGTCGATCTCGACCAGCCACTCCGGACGCGCCAGCGCCTGCACCACGATGCCGGTCGACACCGGGAACACCCCCTTGAGCCAGCGGCCCATCACGTTGTAGACCGCTTCGCGATAGCGCGGATCGACGATGTATACCGTGACCTTGCAGATGTCTTCGAGTTGGCTGCCGCACTCGTCGAGCAGCATTGCCACGTTGGCCATCGCCTTTTCGGTCTGCGCTGCCACATCGCCAATACCTACGGACTCGCGCGTATCGAGGTCCTGACCGATCTGTCCACGCAAATAGATGGTGTTGCCTGCGATCACCGCCTGGCATAGGTCGTTGTCGAGCTTCTGTTCCGGATAGGTCTCACGGGTATTGAACTTGCGGATACGGGTATGCGTCATGATGTCTATATATGAAGTCTTGATGTTATGCGGGCACGGCGCGCATTCAATGGGGAAGGATCTTCGAGAGGAAACGTTTGGCGGCAACACTGGCGGCGCCGTTGAAGAACACGTCGGTCGGGCTGTCTTCGATGATGGCGCCGTCTTCCATGAACACGACGCGATGCGCCACACGTCGCGCAAAGCCCATCTCGTGCGTGACGACCATCATCGTCATGCCCTCCCGGGCGAGTTCCACCATCACGTCGAGCACTTCGTTGACCATTTCCGGGTCAAGCGCCGACGTCGGTTCGTCGAACAGCATTGCCATGGGATCCATCGATAACGCTCGCGCGATGGCGACGCGTTGCTGCTGTCCGCCCGACAACTGTCCCGGATATTTGTGCGCATGCGCTGACAGGCCGACGCGGTCAAGCAGGGCGCGCGCCTTGGTGCGCGCCGCATTGGCGTCCCGGCCCAGCACGATCTGCTGCGCCAATGTGAGATTGCGCGTGAGATCCAGATGCGGAAACAACTCGAAATGCTGAAAGACCATGCCGACCTTGCTGCGCAGCTTTGGCAGATTCGTCGTCTTGGCCGTGAGCGACGTTCCGGCGACCACCACATCGCCCTTCTGAAACGGCTCCAGCGCATTGACGGTCTTGATCAGTGTCGATTTGCCGGAACCGGACGGCCCGCAAACCACCACGATCTCGCCCTTGCCGACATGCGTCGAACACTGCTTGAGCACGTGGTGCGAGCCGTACCACTTATCGACATCGCGAATTTCGATAATGGACTGTGCCGTGCTCATTTGTCGAAATACCCCGCGCGGATCGACGCGCCGATCAGATTGAGAATGAGACGGCCGGCCGTCACGCACGAGATCAGGTTGGCGTCGTCCTTCTCGGGCTGAATCTCCACGATATCCATGCCGACAACGCGGCCCTTGCGCACCAGCCCGTGAATCAGCTTGCGCGCCTGCACGAACGTCACGCCGCCCGGCGCCGGACCGGCAACGGCAGGCATCGTCGACGGGTCGAGGCCGTCCGCGTCAATGGTGAGATAGTAGTTGCCACCGTCCGGGATGCGCGCGAGCACGGCGTCCATGCCGATGTCGTGCAGTTCGTACGCCGTTACCAGTTCGGCACCATAGGCCCGCGCCGCAACGAGTTCTTCGGTACGACCGCTGCCCTGCGCGCGCAGGCCGATCTGCACGATACGGTCGACGTGCGCCATCTCCGACGCGCGACGAATCGGGCTCGAGAGTCCTTCGCGAACGCCATTCACTTCGTCGCGCCAATCCAGATGGGCATCGATGTGCACGAGCGTGATCGGTCCCTTCTGATCCAGACCGCGCAGCACGGGCGTGGTGATGCCGTGATCGCCGCCAAGCACGATGGGCATCGCGCCACCGGCCACAATGCGCCGCACCGCCGCTTCGGCGCGGGCGTAATGTTCGCCCGGCTTCGTCAGATCCGGGATGATGTCGCCGCAGTCGACAAAGCGAATATCCGTGCGTCCCTGCAGCAGCGGACCGTCGATGTCGAAGTCATAATGCGCCGGACGGCGCACCACGCGGTCCGTGGCCTGACGAATGGCGGACGGCGCATTCGTCTGATCGTTGCTGAAGTCCGACGCCGCATACGGTGCACCATACGGCATGCCCAGCACGGCAATGTCGGCCTTGAGATTGTCGATGTCGAGATCCAGCTCCGAATAGAGCAGGGTCGGATGGCCGATACGCGGCGCAACGGTATAAGTCGTCATGAGAGGGGTCCTTTGGTGGGAATCAAGGGGCGTTCAGGCGTGCCGGGTACGTCGCCCGACAACGGTTTCCAGACGTCGCCCCACACCGGCCAGCAAGACGCTGCTGACCCAGTAAATCAACGCCGTCGTGCCGAGCACTTCGACGTAAGCGAACGTATTGGCGGTGAGCAGATTGCTCTGATAGGTCATCTCCGGCAGGCTCATCACCGAGAAGATGGCCGAGTCCTTGAACATCATGATCACGAGACTCGTTGTCGGCGGGATGAGAAAGCCGAACAACTGCGGCGCGATGATGTGCCTTTGCGTCTGCCAGTAAGTCATACCGAGCGAGAGCGCAGCGTGCGTCTGCCCCCGCGCCACGCTGCGCAGCGCCGCCCGCAGGATTTCGCAGAAGTAGCCGCCCGTGTAGAACGCCGTGCAGCCCACTGCGACCGCCATGGCCGACGCACTCACGCCGAGCTTGGGCAAGCCGAAGAACGACAGATAGACGAGGATCAGGTAGGGGATGTTGCGCACCAGTTCGACATAACCCAGCGCGATGGGCCGCAAGACGGTGCGCGACTGCGCCGAGTAGGCGGCGGCGATGCCCGTCACGATGCCGAGAGGAATGCCGATCACACTCACGAGTGCGGTGACGCGCAGACCTTCGAGCAGGACGGGAATCGCTTCCCGGACGATAGCGAAATCAATGGCCATGGGGCAGCATCCTCGAGACCCGGCGTTCGCACACACGCGATGCGGCCGAAATGCAGAACAGCAGGACGAAATACACGGCGGCGGTGATCGCGAACACCTGCAGCGGCAGATCGGTCTGAAGCGTGGCATTGCGTGCGACGGTCGCCAGCTCCGGCACGGCGATGATCGACATGAGCGACGACGCCTTGAGCAGAATCGTGAACTCGCTGGTCAGCGGCGGAATGGCACGGTAGATGACCTGCGGCAGCAACACATGTGTCCAGACCTGCGAGGTCCGCATGCCCATTGCATACGCTGCCGCCCGCTGTCCGCGAGAGATCGTGCCGAGCGCGCCGCGCAGGATTTCGACGATGTAGGCGCTGGTGTTGCACGCCAGCGCCGCAATCCCGGCGGTGATGGGCGAGATCGAGATATCGAACAGCGCCGGCACCATGTAGTACGCGATCAGCATGTGAATCAATGCTGGCGTACCGCGAATCAGACTCACCCACAACACGACCAGCCCGCGCAACGGCGCGAACGGCGAGATACGCGCGAGCAGCAACACGACGCCGAGCGCCAGACCGATCGCGAAAGCGCACGCCGACGCCGCCAACGTGATTGCCGTCCCCGAGACGACCCCCTCGAGAAACGGCGCGATTACCCCGCCCATATCGAGCCAGTCGAACATGGTGCCGGACGTCAAATGGCACCTTGCGGCAGGTAGTTCTCGTGCGGCGTCTCCATCGGCGCGCCGAACCACTTCTTCTGCAGCGCCGCCAGCTTGCCGTTCGCGCGGAATTCATCCAGAGAATCGTTGATGAATTTGCGGATCTCCAGATCGTTCGGATTGGCGACCCATGCCAGCAACTTCGGCTGCCCGATGGCGCTGGCAATACGGAAGACATTGGGCTGCTTGCGCATCTGAACGGCCGCGATGTTCGACGGCATCAACGCCACATCGATGGTCTTGTTGGCGAGTGCGTTCGAAACGTCGGGATATGCCTGGAAGAGTCGTGTACCCGCGTAACCCTTGCCCGTCTTTTCCTTCAGTTCTTTCTCGAATTCGTCCGCCACCGGCTGCGACGACGAGCCCATCTGCGTACCGATGGTCTTGCCCGCAATGTCCATGGTCTGCTTGATCGCAACGTCGTCGGCGCGAACCATCAGGACCGAGCGCACGACGCCCACGGGTTGGCTGAAGGCGAAGCGCTTGGCGCGCTCCGGCGTGATGCCCACGCTCGTCGCAACGAAGTCGAACTTGTGCGACATCAAGCCGGGCAGCAGCCCCTGAAACGGCAGGTTCATCTGCTCGAGCGGCACGCCGAGCTTCGCTGCCATCAGTTCCAGCACGTCATGCCCATACCCGACCACCTGACCGTTTTCCACAAACTCGAAAGGTTCGTAGGCCGCTTCGGTGCCGACGGTCAGCTTGCCGCGCTTCTTGATGTCGGCCAGGGTGCCGCCCTCGGCGTAGGCGAGCGTCGGCAGTGCCGGCAACGCCAATGCTGCGCTCGATGCGAGCGTTGCCTTTACAAAGGATCGTCTGGACCAGGTCTTCATAGCTTGCCTCGCGTCTTGTGAGTTTCGAATCGGTCTGGCGCATCGGCTCGATGTGCCTGTGCGAACCAATGTATGCGGGCAAAAAGATCATGAAAAATGATTTTTTTATTGGTATGGTTCCAAAAAATGAAACCTTTTGAAACGCGCTATCCGTCACGGTTTTAGCGTGCTTCGCTGGAGTTAACCCTTGGCAAATCGTGATTTCAGCGAGCGTGACCTGCGCTCGTTGCGCATCTTCTGTGCGGTGGCGCAGGCCAGCGGCTTTGCTGCGGCGGAAAAACAGTTGAACATGTCGAAAGCCTCGATCAGCCGGCACATCCGCGAGGTCGAAGAGACACTGGGCACGCGCCTTTGCGAGCGCGGGCCGTCCGGCTTCGTCCTGACGCATGCGGGCAAAGTCGCGCTGGAGCTGGCCCGCGACGCGTTGAAGTCACTGGAGCGGATACGTCCCGAAATCGATGCGGTGCGAGGGGTGCTGTCGGGCACACTGTCCATCGGCATGGTCGAACATATCGTGTCCGACGTCGGCTGCCACATTCCCGAGGCGCTGGCGGCCCTCAAGGCGCAAGCGCCCGACGTGAAGGTCGAACTGACGGTCATGACGTTCAACGAACTCGACCTGGCGTTGCGCGAGCGCCGAGTGCAGCTCGCCATTCGCGGCATGTATCGTCGCGAAGCCGGGTTTCACTATCAGCCGCTGTTCATCGAGCGTCATCAGTTGTACGTGGCGCGGCACCGGATCAAGGACGCCTCGACGCTGCCGCTCGTCTACCGGACCCAGCCGTTTGTCCACGAAGCGCTTCATTCGCTGGGACTGACGCGAGGGCCGACGGCGTCGGGATTGGAAGCGGTCGCCATGCTGGTGCTGTCCGGGCATTATGTCGGCCTGCTGCCACAGTATTACGCGGCGTCGTTTCCAAAGCGCTATGCGCTCGCCCGGGTGCCGTCAGGCCCGGAGTATGACAACGCGATCAGCGCCATCACCGAAGCCTCGCGCCCGAGAACACGTGCGCTTGAGCTGTTTCTCGATCTGCTCGCACAGTTCCATACGAAGGTCTGACGATTCTGCGCGCGAACCGTCACTTCCTTCGATCGCATCCTCACGCCGCGACCTGACGGTTAAGGCCAAGGCGTTCTCCGACCGTGGAGTAAGCTGCCTGGCGTCGGCGGGACGAGCCGTGCAGATGCCCCGTCGGACGCGCGCCGTGCAGTCGTGAGGGCCTCACGACCGCACGGCGCGGCACTAAGCAAAGCAAAAACCATCGTTTGGGCCGGCCCCCAAAGGCTTCTAGAATGGACCCGTCGTCCTTTTTCTGTCGGGAGCTGTCGTGTCTAGTCGTTCTGCCTCGGGCGCGTTGATTGCCGCCTTCGCCACCTTCGCCTGCCCTGCCGCCACCGTTCTGCCCCATCGTCAACGCACCGGAGGTCAGGCGTGAGTCAGCTTCCCGCACCGGTACTCGATCACGTTGTCGTCAACGTCAAAGGCGAGCTCGACCACTCGGTGGACATCTACCGCCGTCTGGGCTTCGCCCTGACCGAGCGCGGCCACCATTCGCTCGGCACCAGCAATCATCTGGCCATCTTCGGCGAGAACTACCTCGAACTGCTCGGCTACGAGGCGGGCAAATCGACCGCACGCCCAGACGTCACCCAAGCCCCGCTCGGTCTGACGGGGCTGGTCTTCAAGACGCACGACTCGCACGGCCTGTTCGCCGAATTGCAGGCGCGCGGTGTCGGTGTGGAAACACCGGCCGAATTCTTCCGCCCCGTCCAACTGCCGGACGGCACCACGCAAGACGCCCGCTTTCGCACGGTACGTCTGGCCAGCGAACTCGTTCGCAACGGTCGCACCTTCTTCTGCCATCACTTCACGCCGGAGCATGTCTGGCGCGACGAATGGCGTGACCATCCGAACGGCGTGACTGACATCGCCGGGTTCGTGATCTCGTCGCCCAACCCGGCAGCCACGGCCGCGCTCTACGACCGCGTCTTCGGCCCCGGCGTACTCGCGGCCACCGGCGCGCAGGGCTATTCGTTCACGGCTGGCCGCGCCCGCGTTCACTTCGTCACGCCCGCCGAGGCCGGGCAACGCTTCGGCAAGGTCGAGACGACAGATGACGGCAGCGAACGCAATGTTGCGCTCATCCTGCGCACCCGTTCTCTGGCGCAAACGCAAGCCACGCTGCGTGAAAACGGCGTGCCGTGGACCACGCTCGAGGAAGGCTCCGTCCTCGTCGCGGCTGCCGACGGCTTCCATGTTGCGCTCCAGTTTGTCGAAGGGGATGACCTGACCAATACCAGTTCCGTCGTCTTCTGAAGAGACCTCTCGATGCTTTGTCGAATAATGCTTCGGCGCGCCCCCTCACCCGTCACCAATGACGAAGCGATGCCTTCGTGATCGCGCTTGATGCAGGCACGAACGCCCGGCGCTGCGAGGCCGTGAAGGACGAGTCGCGTGAGGCTGGGCGCATGGGGTCAGTACCCTCGCTGGGCGTCGTAGACAAACGGCAACGGCGCGCCGCGAAGGTGTGCGCCAAGCACCTCGGCCACCTGACGCGCTCGCGCGGCATATGACACCGTCGACGCAATGTGAGGTGTGACGAGAATCTTGGGATGGCGGCGCAACGCATCGTCCGGCGGCAACGGTTCGACGTCGAACACGTCGACGACCGCTGAGCGCAGGCGGCCACTATCGAGCGCATCGAGCAAGGCCTGCCGGTCGAGGTGTGCCCCACGTCCGACCTGAATCAGGCTCGCGCCTGCCGGCAGACGCGCAAACAGCTTGCGCCCGAGAATGCCTCGCGTCGCGAGCGTATCGGGCAACAGATTGACGAGAATATCGGTCTCGGCGAGCAGCGCGTCGAGTTGCGCTTCTCCCGCGAATACGCGCACATCGGCAAGCGCCTTCGGTGTACGTGCCCAGCCATTAACGCGAAAGCCATTGGCACGCAAACGGGCGGCGACGGCACGCCCCAGTTCCCCCAGACCGAGCACGCTCACGCGCGTGTCGCGGGCGAGGCGTCCGGTCAGCTCGTTGGCCCATTGACCGTCGCGCTGTGCGGCGACGATGGCCGGCATGTCGCGCACGGCGGCCAGCGCGGCGAACGCGACGAAGTCGCTCATGCGCTCGCGTGTCTCGTCCGTCACCATCCGGACGATGGGGATATCCGCCGGTAGCGCCGGGTCCGCAAGAATATGGTCAACGCCTGCGGCCGCACTCAGAATCAGGCGCAGGCGCGGGTAGCGGGCAAGACGCCCGTGGTCGGGCTGATAGACCAGCGCGTACTTCACGCTGCGCGCGTCGACGAACGGATCGTCCCATCCGTACACCCGCAGGCCGGGCATCAGCCGTGCCAGATGGTGCTGCCACTCGGTCAGCGCGGCAGCGCCGCCCGACTTGATCAATAACGTATCGCCTTGCATGAGTTCTGGGGATGGCGCCTCACGAACACGGCGTGAGGGCTTTCAGATAGCGCGACCGCTCATCGTACCGGCCCCCCTGTTCGCGCCTAAGCATTTGTTATCGAAATGCTTATGAATGCGCAACAGAAATACACCCCACGCGCGCGCATAAGCCTGACAACCCGCTTGAGACATCGCGCCGTCAAAAATATTTTTGTGATTTTCGTGTTTTCGTCCCGTCTATCGAAACGCTCAGGGCGTTCGCGCAAACCACCGCCAGACGGGCGTGATCACCATGCTGCAACGCAACAATCGACCGGATTGTTTCCATATTCACAATAATCAATCCGACGCCCGGGCATTGTCTGCCCCTGCCGAGACCCGCTATAGTTGGCCCCGCCCCCGCGACGCGATAGTTGCTTAGTGCTTCATATGTGAAATGCATATGAGACAAACGCGGCTTCGCGTCATGTCGCAAACGTAGTTATCAACGCGATGCCCCCATCGCCAGTAGAAATGAGAGACACAGCTACAGCTACATCCGAAGCCGCCATGGCCACGCAGCCGCCCTCCCCGGAAGAAGTCCGCAGACGCGTTTTCGCGATTGTCGCGGCGTCATCGGGGAATCTGGTCGAGTGGTTCGACTTTTACATCTATGCGTTCTGCGCGATCTACTTCGCGCCGGCGTTCTTCCCGAGTTCCGATCCCACCGCGCAGTTGCTCAATACGGCGGGGGTGTTCGCGGCCGGCTTCCTGATGCGACCGATCGGCGGCTGGATTTTCGGCCGGATCGCCGACCGCAATGGCCGTAAGAACTCGATGGTCATTTCGGTGATGATGATGTGCTTCGGCTCGCTGCTGATCGCGGCGCTCCCGACGTATGCCAGCATCGGCAACTGGGCGCCGGCGCTGCTGCTGTTCGCGCGTCTGCTGCAAGGCCTGTCGGTCGGTGGCGAATACGGCACCACGGCGACGTACATGAGTGAAGTCGCCCTCAAGGGCCGTCGCGGCTTCTTCTCGTCGTTCCAGTACGTCACGCTCATCGGCGGTCAGTTGCTCGCCGTGCTCGTGGTCGTGATTCTCCAGCAACTGCTCGACGAGGCCGAGCTCAAGGCCTGGGGCTGGCGCATTCCGTTCGTGGTCGGTGCGATCACGGCGGTCGTGGCCCTCATGCTGCGTCGCACGCTGCACGAGACGTCGACGAGCGCGAGCCGCAACAATCGCGACGCCGGTTCGATCGCCGGTCTGTTCCGCCATCACAAGGCGGCGTTCTTCACCGTGCTGGGCTACACCGCCGGCGGTTCGCTGATTTTCTACACCTTCACCACCTACATGCAGAAGTATCTGGTGAACACGGCAGGCATGCCGATCAAGACGGCCAGCTACATCATGACGGGCTGCCTGTTCGTCTACATGTGCATGCAGCCGATCTTCGGCATGCTGTCCGACAAGATCGGCCGTCGCAACAACATGCTGCTGTTCGGCGCATTTGGCGCGATCGCCACGGTGCCTATCCTCACGGCGCTCAAGACGGTACAGAGCCCGACCGCGGCGTTTTTGCTGATCTGTCTGGCGCTCGCCATCGTGAGCTTCTATACGTCGATCAGCGGCATTGTGAAAGCCGAGATGTTCCCGATCGAAGTGCGTGCGCTCGGCGTCGGTCTGGCCTACGCGGTGGCCAACGCCATCTTCGGCGGTTCGGCAGAGTACGTGGCGCTCGGCCTCAAGAAAGCCGGCATGGAACCGACGTTCTACTGGTATGTGACCGGCATGATGGTCGTGGCCTTCCTGGTCAGCCTGCGATTGCCACGTCAGGCGAAGTATCTGCATCACGAGCATTGATCGAGACGGCCGGGGCGAGCGTGGCAACGCTTCGCCTCTGCCGGCTTGGCAGTCTCCGCTTCACCTCGCTCGGGCAGGTTCCCTCGCCCGCGCGACGGCCTTCCCCGCTTCCCTCTTCTCTTATCCCTGTCATCGGCGCCTGCGGCTTCGTCGCTTAAAATCGCTTGACCCTCACGCTGCGTGAGGCTTCAGCCTTGTCATACGCCAGAAGATCACGGGAGTTTCCATGCGGCTCAAAGTCGGTGAATTAGCCAAACGCAGCGGCCTGACGGTGCGCACGCTTCACCACTACGACACGCTTGGGCTGCTCACGCCTTCGGCGCGTTCCGATGCCGGTTATCGACTCTACGACCGCAGCGACATCGCCCGTCTGCATCAGATTCAGGCGCTGCGCCGCTTCGGTATGTCGCTCACCGACATCGGTCAATGGCTGGCAAACCGGGATGTCCCCCTCGACACGCTGATTGCACGGCAGGTCGACATGCTCACGCAACAGATCGAAGACGCGAGCCGTCTGCGCGAGCGCCTCATGCGGCTGCAAACGCAGTTGTCGTCTGGCGAAGCCCCGGAACTTGCCGAATGGCTGAGAACGCTGGAGCTGATGAATATGTACGACAAATATTTCTCGCAGGACGAACTGGCCCGCTTCCCGCTGTACCAGAACAAGCAGGCCCACGAATCCGACTGGCCCGCTATCGTGGCGGAAGTCAACGCATTGATGGCAGGCGGCGAGCCGTCGACGGGTGAGGCGGCGCAGGCGGTCTCGCGCCGATGGATGAAGATGATCGTGCGCGACACGGCCGGTGATGCGCGTCTGCTCGCCAAGCTCAACATCATGCACCAGCGCGAGCCGTCGGTGCAGACGCAAACGGGCATCACGAAGGACCTGATGCAGTACGTCAAGGAAGCCTTCGCGCAGACCAAGCTGCGGATCTACCGGAAATACCTCAACGACGACGAATTTCGCTTCCTGGAAGCGAACTACCTGACGTACACAGATGAATGGCCGGTGCTGATCGGCGCGATGCGCGACCAACTCGACGCCGGCACGCCCCCCGGCGCGCCCGAGGCGCAGAAGCTCGTGCGCCAATGGCTGACGTACTTCCGCTCCTATGCCGGGGACGATCCTGCCACGCACGCGAAAATCCGCGCAGCGAACATGCGTGAGCCGGAGTTGATGACCGGCACGCTCATCGACGCGCGTTTGCTCGAGTATGTGAAACAGGGCATGGCCGTGCTGATGCGCGGCTAAGGCGGCACGAGAACCGCAGGCCGGCTCAGGCGTCGTCGCCCGACGCCTGACGAGCGCTCTGCCAGATGGCATCGAGCACCGGGTGCGGCTGATGGCGCCGCCGGTAAAGCGCGATATCGAAGCCGATCTGCCAATCTTTGCCGCCCACGATAGCGAGCGTGCCGCGCGCAACGTCATCGGCCACTAGCCGTTGCGGCAGCCACGCGATACCGGCGCCGCGTCGCGCCATCGCCAGAATGGCCTCGTAGGAGTCGGCCTGATAGACAGGTTTAAGCGTGGGCCGGTTCGGCATCTCGGCCAGATGACGGGCGAGCACCGCGCGCAACGTCAAGGTGCGTGTGAACGCCAGCCAGGAAATCGGCGACGGTCCGGCCGCCAGCCGATACTTCGCCCGGCCTTTGGCGTCGAGCGCACTCACCGGCACCAGCACCTCACGCGCGACGCTCAACCAGTCGTAGCGCTCCTGATCGATGAGCAGCCGCGTGTGCGCGCTGGAATACACGATGAGCAGATCGACTTCGCCGGCCGCCAGCCGCAGGATGGCCTCCTCCGCGCCGCTCGTGGAAAGCGTGGCAGTGAAGAAGCCAATGCGCGAAACCGTCTCGTCGTACCAGTCGGGAAAAAACGTCGCGGCCAGCGTGCGGCCGGTCGCAATCTTCAGATTGTTCTCGAGCGTGGGCGCGGCGTCCTGCAACTGCGTGCGAGCGCTGTGCAAAATGTCGAGCGCATTGGTAGCGGCATCGAGAAACACCGTACCGGCGGCAGTGAGTTCCAGCGGTTTGCTGCGCTCAACGAGTTGCGTGCCCACCCATTCTTCGAGCGCACGGATGCGCCGGCCGAAGGCCGGGTGCGTGACGAAACGGTTCTCCGCCGCCCGCGTAAAACTGCGCGTGCGGGCGAGTTCGACGAAGTCTTCAAGCCATCGCAATTGCATGCCGTTTCCTCACTGCCTCTTCGCGACCTGATCGGTCAGGCCGGGTCGTGTCGCGCTCAGGCTTTGGAGAGCGACTTGAGTGCGTGCTTGATGCCATCCGACACACTCGTGCTGTCGGGCACGGTCTTGACGGCTGCGAGCGCTTCCTTGTCGGAGTAGCCCAGCGCAAGCAACGCGTTGATGACGTCGCTCTTGTGATCGTGCGGCGTGGCCGCACCGGGCACCGTGCCCAATTGCGCGCCCAGCTTGCCCTTGAGTTCGAGGAGCAGCCGTTCGGCCGTCTTCTTGCCAATGCCCGGGATCTTGGTCAGACGCCCCGACTCCTGCAACGTGACGGCCTGTGCGATGTCCGCCACACTCATGCCCGAGAGAATCGCCAGCGCCGTACGCGCGCCAACGCCGGAGATCTTGAGCAGTTCGCGGAAGGTGTTGCGCTCGTCCGGTGAGCCAAAGCCGAAGAGCAGTTGCGCGTCTTCGCGCACGATGAACTGTGTGAGCAGCGTCACGCGCTCGCCAAGGTTCGGCAGATTGAAGAACGTGCTCATCGGCACCGAGATTTCATAGCCCACGCCCTGGCAATCGACCAGAATGTGCGGCGGATTTTTTTCCAGCAAGGTGCCGGAGATGCGGCCAATCATTGATGCCCCGAGAGAGTGACTTCGTTAGGCGGCAAGTGTAGCAAACGGCAGCCCCCGCTATCGGCCCCGAGGGCCGAAGCGCTCATCCCTCGCCCCCGACGCCGGCGATGACGTCGCCGGTCGAGCGCGTCGCCGCGCTGCGCAGGCACTCGAGCGCCGCCGCCACCGCCGCGCGATTCGCGCCGTCGTCGCGCCAGTACATCGAGATCGCCCCGAACCCGGCGAGGCGCAGCGGCACGATGCGCAACGCGCCGAGCGCCTGCAAGCGGCTCGCCGTGCGATGCGACGCCAGGCCAATCATGTCGCTGTTGTTGAGCAACGTGAGGTTGAGAATCGTGGAGTTCGACTCGACAGTGTCGTTCGGCAGCGGATATCCGGCCTCGGCGAGCGCCGTCTCCAGCGCGTTGCGAATCGGCGTGCCGCGCGGCCAGACCACCCAGCGATAGCGCTGCATGTCGGGCCAGTCCACCCGGTCCAGCGAAAAGACCGGATGGCGCGCGCGCGCAACGAAATGCAGCGGCTCCAGGTACAGCGCCTCGGCGCGGACATTGCGGTCCTGCAACTCCGGGGCCGAACGCCCCACGACGATGTCGATTTCGCTGTGCGCGAGCTGATTCATCAGCCGGTCCATCGTGTTTTCGATCACCCGCGCCTGCACACGCGGCATGCGCTGCAGGAGCAACAGCACCGCGAGCGGCACCGTGTCCGCCGACGACGCGCCCGACGTGCCGATCGCCACCAGCCCGCTGCCGCCCTCGCGCATGGCGTCGAGATCGTCGCGCGCCGTATCGAGCTGCGCTTCGATCCGCCGGGCATGTTCGACCAGGGCTTCCCCGTAGACCGTTGGACGCAGACCGCGCGCCTGACGCTCGAACAGCGGCAGGCCGATATCGTCCTCCAGATCCTTGAGCCACTTCGACAAACCGGGCTGCGTCGTATTGAGCAATGCCGCGGATTGGCTCATGTTGCCGGTCTCCGCGAGGGTCAGCAGCATCTGCAGATTGCGCAGACGCAGGCGATGGGTCCAGTCCATGCGCAGTCTCCGGACACCCTTCAGGTGCCCCAAAAATCGCTCGAGCCATACGTTTTTTCGTATGGATCCGATGATTTATTCATTTCAAAGAATATGTCTCGCCGAGTATAACGCTATCCATAGACCCGCAAGCCCTCGCTGGCTGAGCTTGTTCGACAAGCTGACCGGGCCCCCTACCGAGACGGAGACATGCATGTCCGAACGCGCCCCCAGCGCCGAGCGCGCTGCCTATTACGAACACATCGGCCGCAACCATATGGCCCCGCTGTGGGAATCGCTGCACAGCCTCGTGCCGCCGCAGCCGCGCCCGCGCGTAGTGCCCGCCATCTGGAAATTCAGCGAAGTGCGTCCGCTGGTCATGGAGGCGGGCGGTGTCATCAGTGCGGAAGAAGCCGTGCGCCGCGTGCTGATTTTGCAGAACCCGGGAACGCCGGGTTCGTCGAGCATCACCGGCTCGCTGTACGCCGGGCTGCAACTCATTTTGCCGGGCGAGATCGCGCCGAGCCATCGTCATACCCAGTCGGCCCTGCGTTTCATCGTGGAAGGTCGCGGCGCGTGGACGGCCGTGAACGGCGAGCGCACCACGATGCATCCGGGCGACTTCATCATCACGCCGTCGTGGACGTGGCATGACCACGGCAATCCGGCAGACGGCGAGCCCGTCGTATGGCTCGACGGCCTCGACATTCCGCTCGTGCAGTACTTCGATGCGGGCTTTGCCGAGAACTACCCCGAAGCGCAGCAACCGGTGCAGCGCCCCGAAGGCGACAGCTTTGCGCGCTATGGCTTCAACATGCTGCCGGTGCGTCACAAGGTAAGCGATCCAACCTCGCCGATCTTCAGCTATCCGTATGCCCGCTCGCGCGAAGCGCTCGACACGCTGTATCGCAACGGCGAACTCGATCCGTGGGACGGCATCAAGCTGCGCTATGTCAATCCGGCGACCGGCGGCTGGCCGATGCCGACGATGGCGACATTCATGCAATACCTGCCGGCCGGCTTCCAGGGCAAGACCTATCGCAGCACCGACGCGACGGTCTTCTCGGTGGTCGAAGGTCGCGGCACCGTGCGCATTGGCGACGAGGTGTTCCAGTTCGAGCCGCGCGATCACTTCGTCGTGCCGTCGTGGGCACCGGTGCAGCTCGCCGCGCTGGAAGATGCCGTGCTGTTCAGCTACTCGGATCGCCCTGTGCTCGCCGCGCTGAACCTGCTGCGCGAATCGCGCACGTGAGCCAGACACACCGGCACAACACATACCCATTGGCCCCGCGCGCGGCGTCTGCCTGAGCGGCGCGCGTTGCCACCCTCTTTTCCTGTATTCGTCGAGTCAAACACCATGTCCTTTGTCTTCGCCCCGCCCGCCACCGTCGCCATTCCCGTTGTCGGCAGCCACGATCAGTTCGCCGTGCGCCGTGTGTACTGCGTGGGTCGCAACTACGCCGCCCACGCACGCGAAATGGGCTTCGATCCCGACCGCGAGCCGCCGTTCTTCTTCTGCAAGCCGGCCGATGCCGTCGTGCCGGTGGCCTACGGCGAAACGCTGGAGCTGAAGTATCCGGCGCAAACGTCCAACTATCACTACGAAGCCGAACTGGTCGCCGTGATCGGCAAGGCGGGTTCTGACATTCCGCTCGAGCAGGCGCTCGAACACGTGTGGGGCTACGCGGTGGGCCTCGACATGACGCGCCGCGATCTGCAGATGAAGATGCGCGAAATGGGGCGTCCGTGGGAAATCGGCAAGGCGTTCGACGCCTCGGCCCCCATCGGCCCGATTCATCCGGTGTCGAGCGTCGGCCACATCGAGAAGGCCGGCATCTCGCTGACGCTCGACGGCGTGCAGAAGCAAAAGAGCGACATCACGCACCTGATCTGGTCTGTCGCGGAGACGGTCTCGTATCTGTCGCAGTTCTTCCGCCTCGAGCCGGGCGATCTGATCTACACCGGCACGCCCGAAGGCGTGGGTCCGGTCAAGGCGGGCGAGACGATGGTGACGGCCGTCGAGGGCCTCGGTGAGATCACGGTGCGCGTGGTCTGAGGCATCGCCATGCAGCTCTATAGCTTCTTCAACAGCTCGACGTCGTATCGCGTGCGCATCGCGCTCGCGCTCAAGGCGCTGGCGTTCGACACCGTTGCGGTGAACATTCGGGTCGGCGAGCATCGCGCCGACGCGTATGTCGACGAGGTCAATCCGTCGGCCGTCGTGCCGGCACTCGTGGATGGCGACGTCTCGCTCGGTCAGTCCATCGCCATCCTCGATTACCTCGACGCGAAGTATCCCGAGCCGCGTCTGGTGCCGCAAGACATCGAAGCCCGCGCCCGCGTGCTCGAACTGTCGATGCTCATCAGTTGCGATATCCATCCGGTGAACAACCTGCGCATCCTGAAGTATCTGCAAGGCCCGCTGGGCCTCAGCGCCGAGCAGAAGGATGCGTGGTACCAACACTGGATCGCCGAGGGTATGGCGGGGGTGGAGCGGCTGCTCGTCAGGCATGGACACGGCGCCTGGTGCTTCGGCGATGCACCGACGCTCGCCGACGTCTGCCTGATTCCCCAGATCGCCAATGCGCAGCGCATGGGTTGCGACATGTCGGCCTATCCGCGCGCGATGGCGGTGTATGCACATGCGCAGACGCACCCGGCATTCCTCGCGGCAGCGCCCAACCAACAGCCGGATTACACGGCGTGATTGACATCCGGAACGGCTGGAAAGGCCGCAGGAGACAAGCATGAGTCAAACCTCTCAACCCAAAGCGCTCGTCGTTGGCGGCGGCATCGGCGGTCTGGCCGCCGCCCTGGCGCTCGCCAATCAGGGCGTGCGTATCGAACTGCTGGAGCAGGCCGAAACCATCGGCGAGATCGGCGCAGGCATTCAGCTCGCCGCCAACGCGTTCGCGGCACTCGATGCCCTCGGCGTCGGTGAAGCGGCACGCGGCCGTTCGGTTTTCACGGACCACATCACGCTGCGCGACGCCATCGACCGCAGCATCATCGCGGAAGTCGACGTCGGCGCCCCCTATCGCGAGCGCTTCGGCAATCCCTACGCCGTGATCCACCGCGCCGACATTCATCTGTCGATTCTCGAAGCCGTGCAACGCAATCCCCTGATCCAGTTCCGGACCGCGACCCGCGTCGTATCGCTGGAGCAGGACGACAAGGGCGTGACCGTCATCGACCAGCATGGCGAGCGTCACACGGCCGACGCGGTGATTGGCTGTGACGGCGTGAAGTCCGCCGTGCGCGCCGCGCTGATCGGCGACGAGCCGCGCGTGACCGGTCACGTGGTGTATCGCGCAGTGGTCGACGTCGAGAACATGCCGAAGGACTTGCAGGTCAACGCACCGGTCGTCTGGGCAGGACCGAACTGCCACCTCGTGCATTACCCGTTGCGCGGCGGCAAGCAGTACAACCTCGTGGTGACGTTCCACAGTCGCGAGCAGGAAGTCTGGGGCGTGCGTGACGGCAGCAAGGAGGAAGTGCTGTCGTATTTCGAAGGCATCGACGCGCTGCCGCATCAGATGCTCGACCGTCCCACGTCCTGGCGACGCTGGGCCACCGCCGATCGCGACCCGGTCGCGCAATGGAGTTTTGGCCGCGCCACGATCCTCGGCGACGCCGCGCACCCAATGACGCAATACATCGCGCAGGGTGCCTGTCAGGCGCTGGAAGATGCTGTCACCCTCGGGGCCGCCTACGCCGCAGCGAATGGCGATTTCGTCGATGCCTTCCGCCGCTACGAATACGCGCGCATTCCCCGCACCGCGCGCGTGCTGTATGGCGCTCGCGACATGGGGCGCGTGTACCACGCCAAGGGGGTCGATCGCTGGGTGCGCAACTCGCTGTGGAAAGGCCGCACGCAGCCGCAGTTCTACGACGCCCTGCAATGGCTGCATGGCTGGCGCGCAGAGCACTGCCTGTCGCAGACCCCTTGGCTTGCCGACAACGCCTAAACCCGAACGAAACCGCGCGGCGTCACAAGACCGGCTGTCTGTCGTCGGGTAATTCCGCCGCGCAACGGCGACCCACCGTCGCGCGGCACACCATCGCTTCGCGCATGGCAAGCGTTGGATTTGCAGCCCCCATAACAACAAACACTGCAATGCACTCTGGCGACGCGGGCCCACCTGCGCCGCCGCTTCTGGCAACTTCGAGGAGACAACCTATGCCAGCCACCCCCATCAACGTGACGGCGTTCATCGACCGGCACCGCATTTCGCCGTTTCAGGTGATGATCGTCGTCCTGTGCTTCCTGATCGTCGCCATCGACGGCTTCGACACGGCGGCCATCGGCTTCATCGCGCCGGCGATTCGGGCCGAATGGTCGCTCACCCCGGCACATCTCGCGCCACTGTTCGGTGCGGGGCTCGCGGGCCTGATGGCCGGCGCTTTCCTGTTCGGCCCGCTCGCCGACAAATTCGGCCGCAAAACCATCCTCATTTTCTCCGTGCTGTTCTTCGGCGTCGCCAGTCTGGCGTCGGCATGGTCGATGGAGTTGTGGCAACTCATCGCCCTGCGCTTTCTGACAGGCCTCGGTCTCGGTGGTGCGATGCCCAATGCCATCACGTTGACGTCGGAATACTGTCCTGACTCGCGCCGCTCGTTCCTCGTGACGACCATGTTCTGCGGTTTCACGCTGGGCTCTGCATTGGGGGGTCTCGCGTCGGCCGGGTTGATCGAAGCCTTCGGCTGGCGCTCGGTACTGATCGTGGGCGGTGTCATGCCGCTCGTGCTCGGCGTCATTCTGATTCGCGCGCTGCCCGAATCGGTGCGCTACCTCGTGAAGGCAGGCAAATCGCCGGAACGCGTAGCGGCCTCGTTGCAACGCATTGCGCCGCACGAAGACCTGCGCGGCGCCACATTCAATATCGCCACGAAGCCGTCAGCCACATCTCCCGTCGGGCATCTTTTCAAGCCGGAATTGCTACGCGGCACGCTGCTTTTCTGGATCACGTTTTTCATGAGTCTGCTCGTAATCTATCTGCTCTCGAGCTGGCTGCCGACGCTGCTTCGCACCAATGGCCTGACGCTGCGTAACGCCGCCATCGTCACCGCCATGTTCCAGGTCGGCGGCACACTGGGCGCGATCGTGCTCGGCTGGCTGATGGACCGCTTCAATCCGCACTACGTGCTCGCTGCCGCCTATGGGCTCGCGGGCCTGTGCGTGGCGGCCGTCGGTCCGCTCGCCAGCTCACCGGTGCTCGCCTCGGTGGCCGTGTTCTGGGCCGGCTTCTGCGTGTCGGGCGGTCAGGTCGGTGCGAATGCGCTCTCCGCCGAGTTCTATCCGACAGACTGCCGTGCGACAGGCGTGAGCTGGGCCAACGGCGTCGGACGTCTCGGTTCGGTCGTCGGTTCGGTCGGCGGCGCCTCGATGCTTGCCATGGGCTGGTCCATGCCCGCGCTGTTCGCCACCATCGGCGTGCCTGCCGTGCTGGCCGGTCTGACAATGCTCACGCTCGGCCGTCTGCGCCACCGGCAAGCCGCGCTCGCGGTCAGGGCCACGGCCTGAATGTCTCGAGTGTTTCACCACTCGTAACGACCGCAGCAGGTCGAACGGGCGCCATTCGCTTTGCGCGATGGCGCCCGTTCGCCTTTTGGGGCAAGGGGGCCGATGCGTCAGACGTCCGGGCGCGTGTTGCACCGCGCAAATCGTCGCAGATAGGAATAGAGTATCGGCTGACGGCGAAGTCGAAGTGCCCGCAAGGCACTCGCGTCATTCCGACGCCACGCCGCAAATCCCAATTCCCCTCCGGAGATTGAAGGTGTCGCTGCCTCCACTGCTGGTCGTTATCCCGATGCATTCTGAGCAGTTGTCCGAACTGCAAGCCCACTTCGACGTGGTCTACCGCCCAAGCCATCAGCCCACACCGGAAGGCTGGGGTGCCGAAGGCGAGCGGGTGCGTTTCGTGCTCACGAACGGCGCGCGCGGTCTGAACGCCGAAGAGTTGTCGCATTTGCCGAATGTAGCGCTGGTCAGCGCGCTGGGCGCTGGCTACGAGAATCTGGACATCGCCGCGATGCGCTCGCGCAATATCGTCGCCGTGAACGGCGCGGGCGCCAATGCGCCTACGGTCGCCGATCAGGGCTTCGCGCTGCTGCTCGCTGCCGTGCGCCGCATTCCGGAGTACGACGCCGCCTGCCGCAAGGGCGTGTGGCGCGATGCGCTGCCGATGCAGCCCGGCGTGTCGGGCAAGAAGCTGGGGATCGTGGGACTGGGGGCCGTCGGGCGTCAATTCGCCAAACGCGGTGAAGGTTTCGATATGCAGATCGGCTACCGGAACCGGAACCGTCGCGACGATTTACCCGCGCATTATCAATACTTCGATACCGTGCTGGCGCTGGCCGAATGGGCCGACTATCTCGTCGTGACAGCCCCTGGGGGTGCAGAGTCGCATCACCTCGTGAACGCCGAGGTGCTGCGCGCACTCGGCAAGCAAGGCTTTCTCGTGAATTTGGGACGCGGCAGTGTCGTCGACACGGCCGCCCTGGCCGACGCATTGCGCAATGGCACCATCGCGGGTGCGGGGCTTGACGTCTACGAAGGCGAACCGTCCCCTCCCGCCGCACTCATCGACTTGCAGAACGTGGTGCTAAGCCCGCACGTCGCCGGCCGCTCGCCCGAAGCCGAAGCCGCCACGCTCGCCATGTTCCTCGAGAACACGCGCCGTTATCAGGCAAGCGAGCCGTTGCTGACGCCGCTGTAAGCGCCGAAAGGCGTCAGTGATTGTCCAGCCCGTCAATGCTGCGCTCAGGCGACGATGTCAGCGTGACGCCGTCGTTGACGGGCTCGAACTCGATGCTGCTCTTCGCGCTGCCCGTGGTGAAGCTCGTCTCGCACGTTGGGCATTTCACTTCGGCATCCGAATGGAGATAGTCGTAAAGCATCTGGACCGTCGGCGGCGTCGCCGCGACGGCAAAACGCGCTTTACAGGTAGGACAAACGACGAAACCGGTGTGGATCGACAGCATGGCGGCCTCCTGTAGGCAACGTAGCCGATTCTACAGCCAGTCGGTTGGTCTCGGGCGGGTGCGCATCGGATCGCCCCGAGACTGGCGACCCGACGCCGTTGGCGAGGATGGCTGGTCTTACAGACGACTCGCTGCGAGAGCTGCCTGACCGAACATCGTCAAGCGTCCTGCCACGATCTTCGGCATCGTCAGCGTCCTTCGTGACGGAATTCGCGTGTTGCTCTCGGTAGGATGGAAGCCCGCCCGCCTTGTTTCATGAAGGAAACCTTACGGCCTCGCGTAATGCATTGGGAAAATCAATGCGCGGGAACCGGTGAACGACTCGGCCGATCGCATCGACATGGGTGACAGACGAGGCGACGACGTTCCCTCCATGCCGCCTATACTGACAATTCGGCTCACATCGCCCGCATCACCGGCGAATCAACCCTGCGAATCCTGCACTGGGAGCACACATGGCTCGCGCGATCTGGAAGGGTGCCATCAGTTTCGGACTGGTCAACGTGCCGGTCTCCCTGTTTCCCGCATCGACCACGCACACGCTCGATCTCGACTGGCTCGACAAGCGCACGATGTCGCCGGTCGGCTACAAGCGCGTCAACAAGGAAAACGGCAAAGAGGTGCCGCGCGACCAGATCGTGCATGGCTATGAGTACGAGAAAGGGAATTACGTCGTGCTCAGTGACGACGAGATCCGTTCGGCGAATGCGGCGGCCACGCAGACGGTCGACATTCTGGCGTTCGTCGATGCGACGGAGGTCTCGTTCATGTATCTGGACACGCCCTACTATCTCGTCCCCGAGCGCGGGGGAGCGAAGGCATACGCGCTGCTGCACGCAGCCCTTGCCAGGGCTGGCAAGCTGGGCATCGCGCGTGTGGTGATGCACACCCGTGCGCATCTGGCCGTACTCGCCCCGGCCGGCGATGCGCTCGTGCTCGACACGTTACGGTGGCAGGACGAGATGCGCGATCCGGCCGAGGTCGGGTTGACGAGGGAGAAACTCGGCAAGCTCGCCGCGCCGGGCGAGCGCGAGCTGGCGATGGCGATGCGGCTGATCGACGAGATGTCCGGCCCCTGGCGTCCCGATGACTACCACGATACGTTTCAGGACGACCTCAAGGCACTCATCGACCGCAAGATCGCCTCGGGACAGACACGCGAAATCGCGCAGATCGAAACCAGTGCGCCGAAGTTGTCGAGCAACGGCAACGGCACTGACCTGATGGCATTGCTCAAGCAAAGCCTCGGCATAAAGGGCAGACGGGAGGCCGTCGCCATCGAAGCGCAGGATGTCGAAACGAAGGTGTCTGGCAGCGGGAAATCCGCGAAGGCCGTTGCGAAGTCCACGACGGGAAAAGCCGGCAAGACGGCTGCGGCGAAAAAATCGTCCCCCGGCAAGGCATCGGCCAAACGTGCCAAAGCCCGGTGACGACGAGCATGCCGAAGCGCAAAGCGACTTCCAGCGCGACAACGCAGCGCCGCCCCCCCGGCGACTCGCTCACCCCCTACGACGCCAAACGCAATTTCGGCGCTACCCCTGAGCCGCGCGGCAAACGCGCGCTGTCCGGCAAAACGTTGCGGTACGTCATTCAACGCCACCAGGCGAGTCATCTTCACTACGACTTCCGGCTCGAACTCGACGGCACATTGAAGTCGTGGGCATTGCCGAAGCAACCGAGCCCCGATGTCAGCCGTCCTCGTCTTGCGGTTCAGGTGGAAGACCATCCACTGGCCTATGCTGATTTCGAAGGCGACATTCCCGCCGGGAATTACGGCGCGGGTCATGTCAACATCTGGGACAGCGGCTCGTGGGAGCCGGACGGCAACGCACAGCGCGACTACGCCAACGGCAAGCTGTCGTTCACTTTGCATGGCGCGCGACTGAACGGACGCTGGACGTTGGTTCGTACCGACAAACCCGCTCGCCAGCCTCAGTGGTTGCTGATTCATCGGCATGACGGGACTATCGCTGCGAACACCGCAGGGAAGTCGGCAGCAACACCGGTCGCGCAGCGAAAATCGTCGGCAAAGCCTCCCGCCGAAATGCGCCCGATGCTGGCTACGCTTGTCGACGCGGCGCCCGCTTCTGACGGCTGGCATGCCGAGGTAAAACTCGACGGCTACCGCGTCCTCATTCGTATTGCGGGCGACGACATTCGCGTCTTTACCCGCTCCGGTCAGGACTGGACGCATCGTTTTCGGCGTGCCGTGGACGCGCTACATCAGCTACGTAAGCGCGGCTTGCCCAACGCATGGCTCGACGGCGAGGCTGTCGTGACGAACGAACACGGCCTGCCCGACTTTCAGGCGCTGCAACGTGCGTTCGACGAGAACGTGCAGGACGCCATCCTGATCTACCTGTTCGACGTGCCATGGTGCGATGGCCGCGATCTGCGCGACGCTCCGCTGCGTGAGCGTCAGGCGGCACTCACTGCGATTTTCAAGGGGCGAGAGACCGACGCCGTGCGCGTCCTTCAGCCGGTCAGCGGCGATCTCGAATCGCTCTGGCGCGGCGCGTGCGAGGCAGGGCTCGAAGGCATCATGATCAAGCGCGACGACTCGCCTTATGTTGCCGGGCGCAGCGACGCGTGGCGCAAGCTCAAGTGCTCGCAGCGTCAGGAATTCGTCGTGCTGGGCTTCACCGAGCCGTCTGGCTCTCGGCAAGGTTTCGGGGCGCTGCTGCTCGGCTATTACGATGACGACGGCCAAACCCTGCGCTACGCGGGAAAAGTCGGCACCGGTTTCGATACTGAGGCATTGCTGCGTCTTCGCCAGCAGTTCGATGCGCACGAGACGGCACGTCCGCCGTTGTCGCCAACGCCTCGTCCGGGAGGCTCGGCACGCGTGCACTGGCTTCGCCCCACACTCGTCGCCGAAGTTCGGTTCGCGCAGTGGACGCGCGACGGTAACGTTCGGCAAGCCTCGTTTCTCGCGATGCGCAGCGACAAGCCAGCAAAAGACATTCGGCGCGAAGTCAGTCGCACCGGGTCCGCCAATCTCGACAGCCACACGGAGACGCCATCGATGACGCTCACCGCTCAGTCGCCTGAAGGAACGCGCGCATTGCCCATGAAGATCACGCACGGCGATCGCGTCATGGACACACATTCCGGTGTCACGAAGGCCGAGCTTGCCGCGTATTACCACGCAGTCAGCCCGTGGATGCTCCCGCATCTGAGCGAGCGGCCGGTGGCGGTGCTGCGTGCGCCCGAAGGCATCGGCGGGGAGATGTTCTTCCAGAAGCACGCGGCGAAGACGATGCAGGGCGTGCGTGCGCTCGACCCTTCGCTCGATCCGGATCATGAGCCGCTCATGCAGATCGACAACACGCTTGGTCTCGTCGGCGCGGTGCAGATGGGGACGGTGGAGTTTCACACATGGAATGCACGCAGCGATCTGATCGAGCGCCCTGACAGAGTGATCTTCGATCTTGACCCCGGCAAGGGCGTGACGTTCGAGCGCATCGTGGAAGACGCGCAACTGATCCGCAGATTGCTCGAGGCACTGGGACTGACGGCGTTCGTGAAGACTAGCGGCGGCAAGGGACTGCACATCGTCACGCCATTGGCACGGCGTCACGAATGGGACATCGCCAAGGGATTTGCGGAGGCTGTCGCCACACATATGGCGCGCGCCTTTCCGGATCGTTTCACGGCAACGATGGGACCGAAGCATCGCATCGGGAAGTGTTTCATCGACTATCTGCGCAATTACCGGGGAGCGACGACCGTTTGCGCATACTCTGCCCGCGCCCGCGAGGGAATGGCCGTATCGATGCCGGTGCGTTGGGAGGAATTGTCAGATTTACCCGGCGCCGACGCGTGGAACGTGCGCAACGCCGTCCAGCGGTTGAGCGCATTGACACAAGACCCTTGGGCCGACTACGACAAAGCCTCGCAACAGCGGGTGACGAAGGCGACGTGGGATCGGTTGCGGGATTGAGCCAGTGGCAAGACGGCACGAGCACACACGCGAAGCGCCGACTGTGGCGAGCGTGCAGGCGGAGCGAGTGCCATTCAACCGACTGACGCTCGAAAGTCATCGGAAGGTCATCGGAAGGTCATCGGAAATTCATCGTTAACGCCGCGTCACCCCCGCATCCCCGTCCTGCAGCCAGCGACGCTTATCCCGCAGTGGCGCCTCGCCAAACACGCGCGCGTATTCCCGGCTGAACTGCGACGCACTCTCGTATCCCACTGCCTGCGCGGCCGCCGCCACGGCAATGTCCGCCGCGAAGATCAACCGGCGCGCTTCCTGCAGGCGCAAGTGCTTCTGGTACTGCACCGGACTCATCGCCGTCACCAGCTTGAAATGGTGATGCAGCGACGACACGCTCATGTGTACTTCCTGCGCCAACGCCTCCACCCGCAACGGCTGGGCATAGTGGTCGCGCAACCAACGCACCGCCCGCGCGATGCGGTTCATCTGGCTGTCCTGCAACGCCATCTGCCGCAACAACACGCCCTGCCCGTTCATCAGCAGCCGATAGACAATCTCGCGCTTGATCATCGGCGCCAGTATCGGAATGTCCCGCGGCGTTTCCAGCAGGCGCAGCAACCGCAACACGGCGTCGAGCAGCGCGGCGTCCAGCCGGTTCACGTACATGCCCCGGCCGCTCGCCGAAGGGGCAGGCGGCGGCAGATGTTCGTCGCCAATGAGCGATGTCACATCCTCGGCTGCCAGATTGAGGCGCAACCCGAGATACGGCGACTGCTCGCTCGCCCCCGACACCTGCGCCACTACCGGCAAATGCACCGACGACACCATGTAATGCATCGGATCGTAAGCGTAATGCGCGTCCCCGATCAGCAAGCGCTTCTCGCCCTGCGCGATGACGGCAAACGCCGGCTGCTGAATCGCCGGCTTCGGTCCGCCAGGATGCAGAATGCGATGGACGAAGAGGCCCTCCACCGCTGTCGGCGTCGTGCCCTCCAGTCCATGCGTGACCCGCTCGAGCAGCCCCACCAATTCGTTACGCGCGGTAAGCGACGGATCGCCCGCGAACTCACTTTGCGCCGCCTCGCGTGGCGGATGTTTGACCAGATGCATGGAAGTGCCCTCAGTTCAGAACGGCCATCACCCTCACGACAGCCGCAATGTCGCACAGCATACGCTTGCCACGAGAATTTGCCTGATCCTCCAGATTCGCGTAGGCGCGATCAGGCAGAAATCCCGGAGAATCGGGCAAAATCCAAGCGTCGGCATCGGCCAACCGCCTCACCGCGCCGCTTGCATCCGCCATCTTCCCGCCATATCCGACAGTGCTTTCCGGCCACTCAGCGCCCCAACACCCGCGCGTCGTTTCGCTCACTTGCAGAATCAGGCAGGAAATGTGCAGGAACAGGTACTGCTTGCCTGATGCCCCGCGACGCATAATGCATTCCATCCCGTGCACGCCGTCTGTCCCCCATGGCGGCCACTGGCGACGGGCAGCAATTTCAACGGAGCAATGCAATGCGACAAAGGAAACTCGGCAACACCGGCCTCTTCGTCTCGGAACTGTGCCTGGGCACGATGACCTTCGGCGGACAGGGCGAAATGTGGAGCAAGATCGGCCAATTGCAGCAGAACGATGTCGACACGCTCGTGGGACGTGCGCTCGACGCAGGCATCAACTTCATCGATACCGCCGACGTCTATTCGGAAGGTCAGTCGGAAGTGCTCACCGGTCAGGCCCTGCGCAACCTCAAGGTGCCGCGCGATAACGTCGTGGTCGCCACCAAGGTTTTCGGCGCGACGGGCGCGCAAGGTGCGAACTCGCGTGGCCTGTCGCGCTATCACATCATGGACGGCATCAAGGCCAGCCTCAAACGCCTGCAACTCGATCACATCGACCTGTATCAGGTACACGGCTTCGATCCGGCCACGCCCATCGAAGAAACACTCGGCGCGCTCGACACGCTGGTGCGTCAAGGTCACGTGCGCTACATCGGCGTCTCCAACTGGGCGGCATGGCAGATCGCCAAGGCACTGGGCATTTCGGCACGCCTGAATCTCGCGAGCTTCGCGTCGCTACAGGCGTACTACACCGTCGCCGGCCGCGATCTCGAGCGCGAGATCGTGCCGATGCTGCGTAGCGAAAACGTCGGACTGATGGTGTGGAGCCCGCTCGCCGGCGGCCTGCTCTCGGGCAAGTACACGCGTGACGGTAAGACCGAAGCGGGGAGCCGCCGTCAGAGCTTCGACTTCCCGCCGGTCAACGTGGAGCGGGCGTACGACGCGATCGATGTCATGCGCGGCATCGCCGCCGAGAAGGGCGTGTCGGTGGCGCAGATCGCCCTCGCCTGGCTGCTCGCCCAGCCGGTTGTCACAACGGTCATCATCGGCGCCAAGCGCGCCGATCAGCTCGACGACAACATCGCGGCCACGCGCGTCACGCTGAACGCCCGTGAACTGTCGGCCATCGACGCCGCGAGCGCACTGCCGAGTGAGTATCCGGGCTGGATGCTCTCGCGTCAGGGCGACCCGCGCCGCGCGCAACTCGCCGAAGCTGGCCTGCTCTGATAGACGGCAGTCAGCGCCAAAGCGCTGCAACGAAACACGGCGCACCGCAAAAGGGGTGCGCCGTGTTTGTTTTGCCGGTGCGCTGCTCGCGTGCAGCGCGCAATGTCAGTTCGTCAGAACGTGTGACGCAAACCGACGTTCACGCCCAACTGACTCGTGCCCGCCGTCGGCGAACCGCCCGCCCCGCCCGAGCTCACGGAGTACGCCGCGTGCTCGCTGTTCGCCAGCCATGCCACCTGCGTATACACAGCGGTGCGCTTCGATAGGAAGTACGTGCCTCGCAGCGTCGCCATCGTCGCGCGCGTGTTCTGACGCGCATTGAGCATGCGGAATACTTCGCCGTCCACCGCGAATGCCGGCGTGAACTGGTACAGCGCGCCGATGTAGAACATATCGGAATTCACGTCCGCCACCGCAGCGGACGCCGTCTGCACGCGACGGCCCAGCCATCCTGCCCCCGCCTTCCAGTTGCCGCCCTTCACATAGCCGTTCAACTGCCAACGGGTGTCCTTGTCCGACGAACTCGTGAGCGGCACGGTCGCAGCGCCGTTGAAGAAGCTCGCCGCCGCCCCCGCGCCGCCGCGCTGTTCGTCCCAGGCCCCCGCCACGCCGAACCATGCCGTGTCGTACTTGAGCATGGCCGAAACCTGGCGGCAGGACGTCATCTGTCCGGGCGTCTGCCCGGCGCACGTGCCTTGCCCCGGCGAGTTGCCGGTGCCGCCGCTGTCGCGTCCGAACGAGTAGGTTGTGCCCACCGTCAGTCCTTGAAACACACCCTTGTACGCGACAGTGTTATCGCTGCGCGCATTCGGAATGTAGTTGTCGAGCGAGCCGCTGCCGTAGAGATCCGGGCCGAGAATGTCGGCGTCGCCCATGACCCAGAACGTCATCGAGTACTGACGGCCAAACGACAGCGTGCCGTATGAATTCGACAGCCCCACCCACGCCTGACGGCCAAACAGCCGCCCGCCCTGATTGAGGTCGCCCGCGCGAACGTTGAAACCGCTCTCCAGCGCGAACACCGCATGCAGGCCACCACCGAGATCTTCATCGCCACGCAGGCCCCAGCGCGATGGCAACGAGCCGGTGTTGCCCGGCATGCGCACGAGCGAGCTGTTGTTGGCTCCGGCGTGCGAAATGTATTCGACACCGGTGTCGAGAATGCCGTAGAGCGTCACGCTCTGGGCCGAGGCGGAAGTGTGGGCCAATGCGAGGCCGGCGGCCAGCGCGAGCGCGGGCAGTCCCTTGAAGGTCACGGTGATGTCTCCATTGAATCGTGTGGTGGTCCGGCCTGTGTCGACCGGTAGCTGACAAATGCCTGCGGGGGCAGGCGCCGCAGCCTGGCCGTCAGGGGACGGTCACGCCGCGGGTACCGCAAGGGCGAGCGCGGTCAGACGCTCGCCCCCGAACACCGCTCAGACTGTGCCCGTGGCGGGCTTGGTGGCCGCCGCTGCGAGAGACCCGGTGCGGCCCACGCGACGGCGCATGACGAGCATCAGCGCCGCCGCAAGAAACGCGGGAATCGCGACGATCTGAAAGGCTTGCGCCGTGCTCGATGCCGTGGCAATCAGCACGCCGCCGAGGCTGGAGCCGAGAATCGATCCGAGACGTCCCACCCCCAGCGCCCAGGCCACGCCGGTTGCACGCGATGCCGTCGGGTAGTACGCCGCCGTGAGCGCATTGGCCCCGGTCTGCGAACCCGCGACACCGAAGCCCGCGAGGAAGACCACGATCATCAGCCAGCCCGATTGATGCGTCACCGATCCCAGCACACACAGCGCGATCCCGGCCATGACATACGACGCGGCGAGCACCCGATACGGACTCGTGCGATCCATTGCGAAACCGATCAGCACCGCACCGACAGTCCCGCCCAGCGGCAACATCGCACCGATGCGGGCCGCTTCCGCCAGCGTATAGCCCGAATCCTTGACCACCAGCGGCAGCCAGCTTGTGAGCAGATAGAACGCGCACAGCGTGCAGAAGTACGTCGCCCAAAGCAGCAGCGTGCCCACGACATACTGGCGTGTGAACAGCCCGCCGACGGCGGAAGTCGCCGCACCGGCGGGGGTGACTTCCGGGTCGATGCGCGTCACATGCGGATCGATGTGGCGTGCAATGGCGAGCAATTGATCGGCGCTGTCTGCACGCGCAGCAAGGTAGCGCATCGACTCCGGCAACCAGCGCATGAGTACCGGCACGACCGCGAGCGGCACCACCCCGCCAGCGATCAGCACGCCGCGCCAGCCGATGTGCGGAAGCGTCTGCGCGACGATCTCCCCGCCGATGGCGAAGCCCAGCGTGAAGCCGCAGAACGTGGCCGTCACGAGCAGCGAACGCATGCGTTCCGCGCAATATTCCGAACTGAGGGTGATGGCGTTGGGCATGGCGCCGCCCAGACCAATGCCGGTAATGAAGCGCATGACGGCAAGCTCGGTCGGGCTGTGAACGTAGGCCGACGCAATGCTGCCCAGCGAGAACAGGATGACCGAGAGGATCAGCACGCGTTTGCGGCCGATGCGATCGGCCAGCGGACCGAAGATGAAGCAGCCGAGCATCAAGCCGCCAAGTCCGGCGCCGAAGACCGTACCGAGGCTGGTCGTCGCCATCGTCCATTCGCTACGGATGGCCGGGGCAAGATAGCCGATGGCCGCGGTATCGAAACCGTCCAGTGTCACGATCAGAAAGCACAGGGCAATCACGCGCCATTGAAATGGCGTGATGCCCCTGCGATTCATCAAAGCGGATATTTCCATGTCTGTCTCCTGTGCGGTGGTGACCGCGAACTGAGCGGCGGGCCGTGGCGTCTGTCGACGACGCTCTGTGAAGGCCACGCAGCCGGTTGGGGGCGATTACGTAAAAATGGCGGGCATGACGTTCCGGATCAATGCGTCACGATCACGCGCCGCCCGGCACGCTTGTGCCGTGCAGTTCCGGATCGCCGGCCGAGAGGTATTCCCACATGCGCTCGATGATCCGGCCCGAGCGGGTGGCGCGCGCCCGGCAGGCGTCGGGATCGAGTACCGTCGCGGGGTAAGCGGCTTCGAGTGCGAGCACGTCGAGGTCGACGCGTGCGGCGTCTTCGAGGTACCACGTGAGGGCCACCATCGCCTCAAGGGTGTCTGCGGCGACGACCGCACCGTTGCCACGCATCACCACGGCAGCATTCGTGCCCATCTTCGCGATGACCGCCTCGGCCTGCGCGTCGGAGCGAATCAGTTGCGGGTCGTCCCACAACGGCACACCGGGCGCGAAGTAAGTGCCCGGGCCATGCAACGCGCGCGGGGTTCTGCCCAGCGTCGAGAGCGACATGGTCTTGGGCGGCATCGAGCGCGCCACCGCGCCAATCTCGGGCCGTGAGCGATAGAGCTTCTGATGCAGACGGACTTCGCCGAGCACGCCTTCAGGCAGCGGACCATCGACGGGCACCACCGTGCCCGTTTCGCCCACGCCGATGAGCCCCATCGGACGCGCCGCGCATACGAGAAAGTGATCGGCGTCGAGACGCGCGCTGCAATGACCGTAAGCGTGCGCCAGGCCCGCGCGAGCCAGCGTGCGCGCCGCCACGCGCACCGCGCGATCCCGCTCGGCGATGCACGCGGCATCAAACGTGTGTTGTGTCATGGGGAATCCTGCGCATGCGGTGTGACGGCCGCCGGCCAATCGACGCACCGCATCTGGTCAAAAGGTCCGGTGGAAAAATCAGGCCGAGAACTCGGGGATCTCGGGTTTCGCGCCCCACATGCAGAACCCCGTCGGATCGAAGGGGAACTGACGCGGCACGTAGGTTGCCTCGTCCTCGGGGGCAATCTTGCGAACGCCCGTGGAGTACTCGTAGACCATGCCGTCCGGGCCGGCGAAGTATAGGAACATCGCGTGAGACGTCGGGTGACGCCCCGGACCGAAGCGAATCGGCACGCCCTGCTCGCGCAGGAAGTACCAAGAGCGCATGAGGTCGTCGATGGTATTGACCTGGAAGTTCACATGCTGGATGCCGGCGCGCTTGGCCGGGAACAGCGCGATCTTGTGATGCACGTCGTCGATGCGCAGCAGTGGTGCGTCGCCGATGCGATCCGACACGCGGGCGTTGCAAACGCTCGTCCAGAACGCCTCGTCCCGGCGCGCGTCAGTCGTACACAACCCCACATGACTGAACGAATCGATGCCGGCATCGCGCTCGCCGTGATAACCGCGTCCGGTCTGCGCAGCGCGCAACACCAGTTCGATCTGATTGCCGGTCGGGTCGCGAAACGTCAGGAAGCCGGCCACGCGACGCATGTCGGCTTCGTCACGCGTTCCGCGTCGAAACGCGATGTGCATGGCCTCGAGCTGCGCGGCGGCGGCATCGAAGTGCGCGTCGCTTGCCACGTCGAACGCAACCGTGTGGTCGGCGGGATCGCCCTCGAAGTAGCACACCGAATGGTCGCGGCTGTCGCTGCGAAAGAATACGTAACCGGCCTCCCGGCGCACTTCCTGCAACCCGAGAATGCTGCGCGCATAGCGTGTGGCACCTTCGAGGTCGCGTGTGCCCAGCCGCACGTAACGAATGTCGTGCAGATTGATCACCGCTTGTCTCCTGCGGATATTGTTCGTGTCACGGGCGTGCGCCCGGTGACTTCAATGTCGTGAGAGATACGATAAGGATCGATGCCGAATGACGCCAACAAATTGCGTAAATGCGCAGTATTTACAGCATGAATTGGGGGTGCAGCATGCGCATGGCATCGCCGCCGCGCTGGGCGGCGCGCCTGGCTCGCGGCGAAGATGGCGGATCAGTCTTCGCCGTGGAACAGGCGGAAGATGGTGCTGCGCAACCAGCGATGGCCGGCGTCGGTGTGAAAGCGTTCGTGCCACAGTTGCGAGATGTCGAACTCAGGGCCTTCGAACGGCAACGCGTAAGTGCACAGATCCGCGGCGGACTTGAGCGCGCGTCCGAGCCGCGTCGGCACACACACCACGAGGTCGCTTGCTGCGATCAGCGCCGAGAGCCCCATCGAGTGCGCCATGCGCAGCGCAACGTGACGCTGGCGTCCCGCCTGCGCAAACCAATGTTCGACGGCCGTTTCGAAAACATCGTGATGGCCGGCCGTCGGACGATAGACCGCGTGCGCGGCGTCGAGGAAGGCGTCGCTGGTCAGTTGCTCGCGAATCACGGGATGCCCGTCGCGCACGAGTGCGACGTAATGTTCACGAAACAGACGCTGCTGGTGAAAGCCCGACGAGAAGCGGGTGAACAGACCCAGCGTGAGATCGATGTCACCCATCGCCATGGCGTTCTGCGCCTCACGCGGCGTGGTGTCGACCGTGACGATGCGCACGCCCGGCGCCTCTGCGGCAAGCGTGGCCATCAGCTTCGGCATGAAGATCAACTGACCGATATCGCTCAGGTAAAGGCGGAACGTGCGTTGCGCGTTTGCCGGCACGAAGTCCTGCGGTGCTTCCACGGCGCCGCGAATCAGGCCGAGACCCTCGGTCACAGGTGGCGCGAGCGTGAGGGCAAGATCGGTTGGCAACATGCCTTGCGGCGTCTTGACGAACAACGGATCGCCAAACGCGAGGCGCAGGCGTTTGAGCGCGTTGCTCACGGCCGATTGCGTGAGGCTCAGTTCCTCTGCGGTGACGGTCGTGCTGCGCGTGCGCAGCAGCGACTCGAACACGAGCAACAGATTCAGATCGAGCGAGCGTAAGTTCATGCCCAGCCGTGCAGTCCTGCAAGAAGCGTTACGAGCCGCAGGGTCGGGTCACCCAAGGCGGTGCGGTCCCGTATTTTAGGTAACGTCCTTGAACGTGCGCAGTGCGGAAAACCCCGCCCGCTCGGGTGGCGGCGTTCGTGGTATTACGTGCGCGCGCTTGCACGCGCCGCTTCATGCAGACGGGCAATGACCTCCAGCACCTCGGGACGCTTCTCGCGCTTGGCCGTCACGATGTGGTACTTCAACGGACACTCGACTTCGATGTCCGACAGACGCTTGAGACGGCTGCGAGCGATCCAGGCATCGGCCAGTGGCGCACGCGCCATCGCGATGCCCAGCCCGGCCTCGGCCGCCGCGAGCACGACGGTGTAATCCTCGAAGCGCCGGTCACGCGCGCGCGGGCGCAGCGAAACGCCTTGCGCGCCACACCACGCGCGCCAACCTGTGAGGTCGGAGTCGTGCAGCAGCGGCATCGCCAGCATGTCGGCCGTGCTCGCGCCTTCAAGACGTTGCGCCATCTCCAGCGACGCGATCGGGTACAGCGTCTCACCCATCAGCGGTTCGGAATCGACATTTGCCCACCCCCCACGTCCATAGCGCAGCGCGATGTCGACCTCCCCCGCGCCCACGTCGGCGGTGCGATGCTCGGTGGCGACGTGAATGTTGAGGAACGGCGGCCCGTCTTCGAGCGAGCGCAGCCGTTCGAGCAGCCAGAGTTTGGCAAAGGACGGCACCACGCTCAGACGCACGGCCGGCGCCTTGCGCGCCTGATGCCACTGGTCGGCCGCGGCGTCGATCACGTCGAACGCATGCTCGATACGCCCGAGAAATCGCTGGCCGTCGCACGTCAGGCTGACACCCCGGCCGTGCCGATCGAACAGCGCGCATCCGAGCCAGTTTTCGACGGCGCCGACCCGGCGGCTGATTGCGCCATGCGTGAGACCGCTCGCCTCGGCCGCCGCCGTGAACGAGCCGTGACGCGCGACGAGGCAGACAGTCTCCAGATTGGCCAGCGGCGGGCGGGCGCGGTGAGAAGTATTCATAGGACGGGGGGCGAAAGTCTACACGCGGGGAGAGGCCGCAAGGTGTGAATCCAGATCACAGCTCACTGGCGAATTGTGCAGTAGCTTATCACCGCACGCGTGCGGCAAGATTATCGCTTGCGGGCCGCTGCGCCAACATCGCACGCCGTTACGGCATGCGTCGCCGTCGCCCGCGTTTCCCTTCACAGGAGTTCATCGTGTCAGTCGCCGCCCCCGCCTCGTTCACACTCTATGTGGACGCTCAGTTCACGAGCCCCTACGCACTGTCGGTCTTCGTCACGCTGCGCGAGAAAGGTCTGCCGTTCGATCTGCGCACCGTCGACCTCGGGCTGGGCGCGCACTACGAAACCAGCTTCGCGGATATGTCGCTCACGCGTCGCGTCCCGACGCTTGTGCATGGCGACTTCACGCTGTCCGAATCATCGGCCATCACCGAATATCTCGAAACGATTTCGCCCGATGTGCCGGTCTATCCGGTGGACGTGCGCGAGCGCGCACGGGCGCGTCAGGTGCAGGCCTGGTTGCGCAGCGATCTGGGGGCCCTGCGAGAGGAGCGCTCAACGGAATTCATCTACTATGGCCCGACGGACAAGCCGCTCACCGACGCGGGCTACGCCGCCGCAAGCAAGCTGATCGCCATTGCCCAGAGCCTGCTGCCCGATGGGCGCATGTCGCTGTTCGACAAGTGGTGTATCGCGGACGTCGATCTCGCGCTGATGCTCAACCGCCTCGTGTACAACGACGACGTGGTGCCGCCAGCACTGGCCGAGTATGCGCGCCGTCAATTCACGCGCCCGGCAGTGCAGGAATGGGTGGCGATGACGCGTCCGCCGCGTCCGGGCGATCGGGTTGACGGCAAGGCCGCCTGAGCGGCAATTCCGATCAGGCCGCCACCATCGCCAGCCGTTGGCGATGAATGCGGATGTGCAGCAGGACCAGCAGACGGTTCGGGCAGTCGTTGCGCAATGCAACGCTGCCACGGCCGCCCGCGCCATGCAGGGTGGCATGACGGGAGCTCAGCGCCGCCTGATACGCCGCCGCCGCGAGAGAGCGTGCGGCGAGCATCAACAGCAGCAGCGAAGCGGCCATCGCGATCCGGAAATCGGCCGAGGTGAAGATTCGCTCGGGCACGTCGAAGATCAGCATGGCGATCACGACACAGGCATCGATGCCAGCGGCGCCCAACGAGGCCACCAGCAAATAAGCCCGCAACATCCGAATCGTTGACGATTTCATTTGTCTCCTCTCCCTTGGCTTTCCCCGGGCCGAAACGCCGCCAGCCTTAGATCACCCGCCCAAAGCGGGCCATCGGCAACGCTGCGTCGCGCCCGACATCATCCGCTTCTGATCATAATTGTCGAGCACCTTCGGCTTGGCATGCGGAAACGCTTTTTTACATACGCTTACCCTCGCGCAGCCGGGCTTGTGGCAAGGCTGCGCCGCGTTGACTTTCTCGCGAAATCGCGCACTTTTCTTGCAAAAACAGGCCAAATTCCGATGTTTTTTGGCGCAATTTCGGCGCAAAGCCCGGTAAGACGGCTTGCGCGGTGAATTCAGTCGACAGGCAGGGGCCGAAAGGAGGAAAATATCGCCACCTTGCCGTTTACGTTAACGGCACTGACGACTAAAGCCCCCTCTGCCGAGACATTGAAGAAACATGAGCGCCGATAATCAATTGCGTTTTGTCGTGGAGCCGCACGCCAACCCCACCCCCGCCGACCAGATCGCCGCCAAGCTGGCGAACCCGGTGTTCGGCCGCGTATTCACGGACCACATGGTCACGATCCGCTGGACCGAGGGTACCGGCTGGCATGACGCGAAGGTAGAGGCCCGCCGTCCGTTCGAAATCGATCCGGCGTGCGCCGTCCTGCACTACGCACAGGAAATCTTCGAAGGCATGAAGGCCTACCGCGGCGAAGACGGCAAGATTTCGCTGTTCCGCCCGCAAGCTAACGCCAAGCGCTTCCGCGAGTCCGCCCAGCGCATGTCGATGGCCGAATTGCCGGAAGCCGTGTTCCTCGAAGCCGTGGAAAAGCTGGTCGACATCGACCGCGCATGGATCCCGGGCACGGAGGGCAGCAGTCTCTACATCCGTCCGTTCATGTTCGCCTCGGAGAGCTTCCTGGGCGTGCGTGCGGCGCATGAGTACATCTTCTGCGTGATCGCCTGCCCGGTCGGCCCGTACTTCAAGCCGGGCAAATCGGCTGTGACCGTGTGGGTGTCGGACCAATACACGCGTGCTGCGCCGGGCGGCACGGGCGCCGCCAAGTGCGGCGGCAACTACGCCGCGAGCCTGATCGCCCAGACCGAAGCCAGCGGCAAGGGCTGCGATCAGGTCGTGTTCCTCGACGCCGCGCAACATCGCTGGATCGAAGAACTGGGCGGCATGAACGTCTTCTTCGTGATGGACGACGGCTCGCTCCAGACGCCGCCGCTTTCCGGCACGATCCTGCCGGGCATCACGCGCGCATCGATCATCGAACTGGCGAAGCGCGAAGGCCTGAGCGTCAACGAAACGCCTTACGAGTTTGCCCAGTGGCAAGCCGACGCAGCCAGCGGCCGTGTGAAGGAAACGTTCGCGTGCGGCACGGCAGCGGTCGTCACGGCCATCGGTCAGGTGCGTCACGCCAAGGGCGAATTCAATATCGGCGACGGCGGCGAAGGCCCGGTCACGAAACGCATCCGCGATCAACTCACGGGCATTCAACGTGGCAAGGTCGCGGACCCGTTCGGCTGGGTGCACCACGTCGCGTAATCGCGCGTTGATATCCCGAGTATTTCGACATAACAAGCTGTGAAGCTGCGCGTCGCCCGAGACAGCGACGCGGGAAATCATTGGCGGCGCGTCACGACATCAGGAGAGTCGGGCGCGCCGTCTTGTCGTATTTGACTTACAGATCATGAAACACGATACGGGCGCTGTATCCAGCGCCATTGCGGCAACCGACACAATCGGCGTCCCGCACTCCGTGCTCGAAGACATCTATGCGATGGTCATCGGCATGGCATTTGTGGTGGTCGGTCTGGTGCTGCTCAAGGCTGCCGGGTTGGTCACCGGCGGCGTGGCCGGCATTGCGCTGCTCGCCTCCTATGTCTTTCCCCTGCCGGTGGGCACCATCTTCACGTTGGTGAACATTCCGTTCTTCCTGTTCGCGTACTTCACGATGGGCCCGCGCTTCGCGCTCAAGTCCACCGTCGCGAGCTTCGGCATCACGTTCGCCCTCGCGGCCATGCCGCAGACGTTCAACGTCGCCTTCGTCAATCCGCTGTTTGCCGCGTTCGTTGGCGGCACGCTGTGCGGCATGGGCATTCTCGCGCTCGCCCGGCATGGCGCCGGCGTGGGTGGCACGGGCATCCTCACCCTGTGGCTGCAACGCGAGCGCGGCATCAACGCCGGAATCTCGCAGGTGGGTATCGATGCAACGATTCTGCTCGTCTCGCTCACCACGATTCCGGCAGGACGCGTCGCCTGGTCCGCACTGTCTGCCGTGGCCATGAGCGCCATGGTCGTTGCGTGGCACCGGCCGGGACGTTACACCGGGCGTTAAGCTGCGCCGGCGTCACCTTCCTCGCCCTCCCGTCACTGCCGTCATTCCCGTCCTTTTGGACGGTACGCACTCGCCTGATTCAGCAGCCACTCGCGGAATACGCTCAGTGGCTGCCCGTGCGTGAGTTCCGTCGGGTAGACGAGGTAGTAGGCCGACCCGGCCACGCTCTTCACGTCGAACGGGATCGTCACGCCAAGGCTCGCCAACTGCCCTTCGACGAAGAACTTCGGCACCAGCGCGATGCCCAGCCCCGCCGCAGCGCCGGCGATCAGCATGGTGTGGAGTTCGTAGCGCACGCCTTGCAGCGTCCGGTTGTCCTCGATGCGTTGCTCCGCAAACCATTGGGTCCAGGCGCTCGGACGCGTCGTCGAGTGCAGCAGCGGATACGCGAGCAAATCCGCCGCGCTACGCACCGGCCCCTTCAATAGCGACGGCCGGCACACCGGCACCACTTCCTCGCCGAACAGATAGTCCGATGACGTGCCCGGCCATGTTGGCTGCCCGAAGTGAATGGCCGCTTCGAAGTGCGTCTCGTCGAACGTAAAGAGGTCGGTGTGCACGCCCATGTTCACGCGAACGTCCGGGTGCCGCTCGTCGAAGTCTTTCATTCTCGGAATCAACCACTCGGAAGCGAACGTTGGCAACACCGCCAGCTCCAGATAGCCGCCACCGCTGCCGTGGGCCATGATCGCCAGCGTGTCGCGATCGAGTTGCTCCAGCGTACGACGCACCTGTGTGCCGTACAGGCGTCCGGCGCGCGTGAGCACCACCCGCTGTTTGGCGCGAACGAACAGACGCACGCCAAGCTGCGTCTCCAGCGTGGCGATCTGGCGCGAGACGGCACTTTCCGTCAGAAACAGCTCGCGCGCCGCGTGCGTAAAGCTCTCGTGCCGGGCGGCCGCCTCGAAGGCCAGCAGCGCCGCCGTGCCGGGGGTCTTGAATTTGCGCATGTTGATTCCTAAAACGCATCAAGTGGCAATTTTATCTCGCTTTACGGGCGTGGCTTCCGTTCCAATAATGCTGTCACTGCAAGAAGGTATGGAGTGATGTGCTCGATGCCTTGACCTGACACCCTGCGGCGCCGCCCCGAGACGGCGTCCACCCTGCGAGACAATCCGATGCGCAATGCCAATGTGCAGTCGTTGCTGGTTTCCCTGGTCGGGGAAGCCCGAACCAACGCACTCTTTGCCACGCTCAATTCGCCGTCGTTTCTGGCCGATTGCGAGCCGGGCCGCGTGACCCGTGCCGAACTGGCGCAGGCGATGAACATGGCCCTGTTCGAAGGACTGCTCGAGCGCTCGTCGAACGGCCGCACCTATACCGAGGAGACGATTGCCGCGGGTGGCAGTGTCTACTTTGACCACGGCGCGCTGCGCACCGTGCGCTGGGCGCAGAACGGCGCGCTACCGCCGGGCGAAGCCGCCTTCACGCGCATTCTGCGTCCGCTGGGTTTCCGTCTGAACGGCCGCTATCCGCTCGACCGACTGGGCATGACCGGCCGTGCCTATGCGCATGAAGATGCTCCCGAAGAGATTTCTCAGTTCTTCGTGAGCGAGCTGCATCCGGAACGTTTCTCCGAGACGTTCCAGCAAGCCGTGTCGCGTGTCGTCGGCACATCGAAAGATCCGCTCACGCCTGCGGCCGTCGGTCAGCTCTGGGAACTGGAGCGCGACGGCACCCTGCCGCTCGAGAGCGCACAGGCCCTGCTGCCGGTGATCGTCGGTGCGTTTGCCCGTCAGCATGACGTGCCGAGCGAAGCCGATTACGAACTGTTGCTGGCCGAATCTGCCGAAATGGCGTGGATCGCGACCGAAGGCAATGCGTTCAACCATGCGACCGACCGCGTCGAAGACGTGTTCGCCCTGTCCGACGCGGAGAAGGCCAAGGGCCGCCCGATGAAGCCCGAAGTCGAGCGCTCGCGCTCCGGCCGCGTGTTCCAGACGGCCTATCGCGCCGACACCGTGCGTCGCGAGTTTCGTGGCAAGGACGGCGAGATCGTCACGCGCGACGTGCCGGGTTCGTTCTACGAATTCATCACGCGTCATCGCGAGTACGACACCGCCAAGCGCTGCTGGAAGATCGATCTGCGGTTCGACGCCGGCAACGCACAAGGTATTTTCAAGATGACGGCCAACGCCAAGTAACCGGGCCAAACGAGGCCGGGCGGCCTTCGGCGCACAATACGTCTCGTGTGCCTGTGACGCCTCCTCACCCGCCGACGCCGGCGCACGGCAACGGCGGCCAACACTGAATTCCATAGGGGTATCCAACGTGAACGCGACTTCCATCCTGAACGAACTGGGCATTGCCAAACTGGCCGAAGCCGGCGACATCGCCGTGCATTCGCCTATCGATGGCGCATTGATCGGCCGTGTGGCCAGCGCGTCGGTCGCCGACGCGCAAGCCGCGCTGGCGCGCGCGCACACCGCATTCACCGCGTGGCGCAATGTCCCCGCACCGCGTCGCGGCGAACTGGTGCGCCTGCTGGGCGAAAAGCTGCGCGAGCGCAAACAGGCGCTGGGCGCGCTCGTCACGCTCGAAGCCGGCAAGATCCTGCAGGAAGGTCTGGGCGAAGTGCAGGAAATGATCGACATCTGCGACTTCGCCGTCGGGCTGTCGCGTCAACTGTACGGCCTGACCATCGCGTCGGAGCGTCCGGGGCACCGCATGGCCGAGACGTGGCACCCGCTGGGCGTGTGCACCGTCATCTCCGCTTTCAACTTCCCGGTGGCCGTGTGGTCGTGGAACGCAGCGCTCGCGCTCGTGTGCGGCAACGCCGTCGTGTGGAAGCCGTCGGAGAAGACCCCGCTGACCGCGCTGGCCGTCAACAAGCTGATGGAAGAAGTCATTGCCGAATTCGGTGATGCCCCGGAAGGCCTGACCGCCCTCATCATCGGGGGTCGCGACGTGGGCGAAGCACTCGTTGCCGATCCGCGCTCGGCCATCGTGAGCGCCACGGGCAGCACGGAAATGGGCCGCAAGGTCGGCGTGGAAGTCGCGCGCCGTTTTGGCCGTTCGATCCTGGAACTGGGCGGCAACAACGCCGGCATCGTGACCGCCAGCGCCGACATGGAACTGGCCCCGCGCGGCATTCTGTTCTCGGCCGTGGGCACGGCCGGTCAGCGTTGCACCACGCTGCGCCGCCTGTTCGTGCATGAAAGCGTGTACGACAAGACCGTCGACCGTCTGAAAACGTTGTACGGCAAGGTCTCCATCGGCAACCCGCTCGAGCGCGGCACCCTCATGGGCCCGCTGATCGACGAAGGTGCGTTCAAACGTATGCAGAACGCCCTCGATCAGGCACGCGCACAAGGCGGCAAGGTGACGGGCGGCGAGCGTTACACGGTGGCCGGCGCAGAGAACGGTTTCTACGTGAAGCCGGCTATCGTAGAAATGCCGTCGCAGACGGAAATCGTGCTGACCGAGACGTTCGCCCCGATTCTGTACGTGCTCAAGTACAGCGACTTCTCCGAAGCGATCGACGGCAACAACGCCGCGTCGCATGGCCTGTCGTCGTGCGTGTTCACGACCGACCTGCGCGAAGCCGAGCGCTTCACGTCGTCGGCCGGTAGCGACTGCGGTATCGCCAACGTCAACATCGGCCCGAGCGGTGCGGAAATCGGCGGCGCATTCGGCGGTGAGAAGGAAACTGGCGGCGGCCGCGAGTCGGGCTCCGACGCGTGGAAGGGCTACATGCGCCGCGCCACCAACACCGTCAACTACTCTTCCGCCCTGCCGCTCGCGCAAGGCATCGACTTCTCGATCGAGTGAAGTCCCGCTGGCGGTCCCTCCGGCGTCGCGCACATTCCGATGCGCCACACCCCGGGGACTGCCGCAACGTCTGTCAGCGCCGGACGCATTCTGCCATCCGGCGCCTTCTCCCCAAGTCGCCGAATTCCGTCACGCTTTTTGCAGCGAGGCTCCCATGTACGCATTCACTTCGCCGTTCGCCAACCCGGCAGGTTCGCCGATTCGCGAACTGTTCAAATACCTCTCCGAACCGGGCATGATCTCGTTCGCCGGCGGATATCCGGCCAGCGATCTGTTCGATGTCGAGGGTCTCGCCGCAGCGCAGACCCGCGCCTTCGCACAACCGGCGCGCTGCCTGCAATACGGACCCACCGACGGTCTGGCCGAACTCAAGGCTCAGCTCATCGCATTGATGGCATCGCGCGGCGCACCATGCGCCGCCGAAGACCTGGTGGTGACGACCGGTTCGCAGCAAGGACTCGACCTGCTGTTGCGCGTGATGGTCGCCCCGGGCGATGTCGTCGTGACCGAACAGCCAGCGTATCCGGCAACGTTGCAGGCACTGCGACTGCAACAGGCGAAGATTGTGACCGTGCCCGTCGATGCCGATGGTCTGGATGTCGAACATCTGAGCGCACTGCTGCGTGAGGGCAAGATCGCCGTGCCGAAGCTGTTGTACACCGTGCCGACGTTTGCCAATCCGACCGGTGCCACGCTTTCGCGCGAGCGTCGTATTGCCCTGCTGAAGCTGGCGGCGGCGTATCGGTTCGTGATCGTGGAAGACGATCCGTACGGCGACTTGCGATTCGCAGGCGAGGCAGTGCCGACACTGCTCGGCCTGTCGGCCGAGGTGCCGGGATCGCGCGACTGGGTGGTGCACTTCTCGAGTCTGTCGAAGATCGTCGCGCCCGGGTTGCGTGTGGGCTGGACGGTCGCGCCGCCGGAAATCGCGCGTCGATGCGTGGTCGCCAAGCAGACCGTCGATCTATGCAGCGTGCCTTGGACGCAAGCCGTGGCAGCCGAGTATCTCGCGGATGGCGCGTTGACTCGGCATCTGCCGAAGATCACCGAGGCCTATCGTCTCAAGTGCGACGCGATGTGCGGCGCCTTACGCGAGAAGCTGGGCGACACCATTCAGTTCCACGCCCCGCAGGGCGGCATGTTCGTGTGGGCGCGTCTCGCGGCAGTGAAAACGAGCGAGTTACTGCCGCACGCGATTGCCGAGAAGGTGCTGTTCGTGCCGGGAACGGCGTTCTTTGCCGAGCATGCCGATGAGGCGTCACTGCGGTTGTCGTTCGCAGCACCGGCGGTGACGGTCATCGAAGAAGGCGTGGCGCGACTGGCTCGCGCGATGGACGCGACCGGCAGGAAGGTGGGATAAGTCGAACCAGGCAGACCCCAGCAGGATAAGCACTCGAGGGTCCGGTAATCACCGGGCACACGCAGTGCCGATGCAATGGATGCCATGAAGCGGGCCTCGCTGGCCGCCCCCGCAAGGAGGGTCAGCGAGGCCCTTGGTGTCTGCGCTCAGAGCTTCACGCAAACGTTGCGCAATTCAGTGTAGAACTCGAGCGAGTGAACGCCACCTTCGCGACCGATACCCGATTGCTTGGCGCCACCGAACGCCGTGCGCAGATCGCGCAGGAACCACGCATTGATCCAGCAGACGCCGACTTCGAGCGCGGCACCCATGCGATGGGCGCGACCGACATCCGACGTCCAGACGGTCGCGGCAAGACCGTAAGGCGTGGCGTTGGCCATCGCGATGACTTCTTCTTCCGTATCGAACGGTGCGATATGGCAGCACGGCCCGAAGATTTCTTCGCGGATGACCGAGGCTGTCTCCGGCAAGCCGGTCCAGATGGTCGGCTGCACCCAGGCGCCGTCCTTCATCGGCGCCGGCATATCCGGCACGCCGCCGCCGGTGACGACCGTCGCCCCTTCCTCTCGCGCCTTGGCGTAATACGACAGCACCTTCTCGCGATGCACCTGCGAGACGAGCGGGCCGAAGTTGGTGCCTTGTGCGTACGGATCGCCCAGCTTCAGCGACTCGGCACGCTCCTTGAGTGCAGCCACGAAGCGCTCGAAGATCGGACGCTGCACATATACGCGCTCTGTGCCCAGACACACCTGACCGCTATTGTCGAAGCTCGAACGCGTAATGCCCGCGACAGCCTTGTCGAAATCCGCATCGGCGAACACGATGCCGGGATTCTTGCCGCCCAGCTCGAACGACACGGGACGCACGCCATTCGCGGCCGCCTTCATGATCGCTTCGCCAGTGCGCGTCTCGCCAGTGAAAGTGATGCCGTTCACCCCCGGATGCTCGGTCAGAAACGCGCCCGCAGACTCAGGCCCGAAGCCATGCACCACGTTATAGACACCCGGCGGCACGCCGACTTCGTTCATCACCTCGCCCAGCAGCGTGGCCGTGGCGGGCGTCTCTTCCGAAGGCTTCACCACCACCGTGTTGCCGAACGCGAGCGCCGGGCCGACCTTCCACGTCATCAGCAACAGCGGCAGATTCCACGGGCACACCACCGCAATCACGCCGCGCGGCGTGCGCACACCATAGTTGAGCGCGTTGCCGCCATCGGGCGTCGTCATTGCGAACGACTCCGTCGGCACGTTCTTGATCATGTCCGCGAACACCTTGAAGTTCGCGGCGCCGCGCGGAATGTCCAGGTGGCTCGCCAGACCGTGCGGCTTGCCCGTGTCGGCAATCTCTGCGGCCAGGAAGTCGTCGAAGCGACGGTTGATGCCATCGGCCACGGCGTGCAGCAACGCCACGCGCTGTGCGACCGTCATCTTGCCCCACGGGCCTTGCAGCGCGGCGCGGGCGGCACGTACGGCAGCGTCCACCTCGGCGCGGCCGGCTTCGTGCACGTGGCCGATCAGGCTGTTGTCGACCGGGTTGCGGTTCTCGAAGGTGCGGGGGCTGGACACCCACTCACCGTTGATGAAGTTCTGGAAATCCTTCATGTCTGTCTCGTTCTGTCGGTTGCTTCGGGATGAGGCTGCCATGCCGGGGCGCGTGCAGCGTCACTCGGCATCCCCCATGTTCCGGGGGGCAGCGGCATGGAGCACACGATAAATCCGCTCCTACGTTCTCGTCAACATTTTCTCGAGAATTTATGTTTATCTCGATTTTTAGTCAATTTTGCGAAAATCGTGGCGAAGCTGCTTATAATCTCGGCACGTCCACCGATCCCTAGCGCGCATGCATAGCCCGACCCCGTCTTCTGCTCAGACTGCCGACACCACGCTGGCGCAAAGCGCGTACATGCGCCTGCGCAGCGATATCGTCGAGGGACGGCTCGCGCCGGGCGAAAAGCTGCGCGTCGAGCATCTGAAGGATCGTTACGAGGTCGGAGCGGGAACGCTGCGTGAGGCGCTGGCGCTGTTGGTGGCCGACGCGCTCGTCGTTCAGCACGGTCATCGGGGATTTCGGGTGACGCCCATCTCGCTGGCTGACTTCATCGACATTACCGAGACGCGCGTGCAGTTGGAGACCGAGGCGCTGCGTCAGTCTGTTGCGCTGGGGGATGACACCTGGGAAGCCGATCTCACGAGCGCGTTTCACCTGCTCTCGCTCGCCGAAGAACGGCTGGGGGACGGGCAGCGCGGCGATGGCAGCCAGTTCGCCCAGTGGGAGGCGCGCAACCGGGCGTTTCATGAAGTCCTGATCCGGGCATGCCCGTCGCGTTGGCTGCACCACTTTCTGGCGATTCTGTACCGTCAGTCAGAGCGCTACCGGCGCTTGTCGATCACGCATCAGCCGGTGCCGCGCGACGTCCACGAAGAACACCAGGCCATCTTCGACGCCTGTCTTGCCCGCGATGCCGGCAAGGCGTCGGCCCTGCTCGCGACGCATATCCGCAAGACACTGGAAGCCGTGCGCGAGCTGCCCGACGCGGTGGTCAACGCCGGGACTGTGCCACTCGCGGCGGTGCGCTGAGCGGCGGGCGCCCCGCCCCCCTCCTCAACGGGGCAGACTGTCGCGCACGATCTGCGCGAAGTAGCGCGCGCCGAGCGGCAGAATCGCGTCGTTGAAGTCGTAGCAGGCGTTGTGTAACGGGATGGCGCCGGGTTCGTCGCCGCTGCCATTGCCAATGAACGCGAAGTTGCCCGGCACGTGCTGCAGGAAAACGCCGAAGTCTTCAGACGCCATCACTGGCGCCACCTCCGCATCGACCATCGCTTCGCCGGCCACCGCCTGTGCAGCGCGAACCGCGAGCGCTGTGTTCTCCGCGCGATTCACCGTCGGCGCAAATTCATAGGTGTACTCGAATTCGCAATGCGCGCCGTGCATCGCGCATAGGCCCATGCAGATGTCGCGCATACGTGTCTCGAGCAATTGCTGGACGTCCTCCGTGTAGCTGCGCGTGTCGCCCTTGATCACGACGTTCGTCGGAATGGCGTTGCGAATCCCGTCCGTGACGAATTCCGTACACGACACCACCGCCGACAGACCAGGGTCGACATTGCGCGACACCACCGTCTGGAGCGCCACGACGATTTGCGCGCCGATCACCAACGGATCGATCCCCATGTGGGGACGCGCCGCATGCGTGCCCTTGCCGCGAATACGAATGACGAAGTTATCTTCGCTCGCCATGATGCCGCCGGAGCGCGTTGCAATGCGTCCCGCCGGAATGCCCGGCATGTTGTGGACGCCATAAATCGCGTCGATGGGGAAGCGCTCGAGCAATCCGTCGGCAATCATCGCCTTCGCGCCGCGGCCGTGTTCCTCGGCTGGCTGGAAGATGAAGCGCGCCGTGCCGTTGAAGTCGCGCGACTCGGCCAGCAGCTTCGCGGCACCGAGCGCCATCGACATATGACCGTCATGCCCGCAGGCGTGCATCTTGCCCGGCACTTGCGACGCGTGGTCGCGTCCCGGCGCCTGCTCGGCAATCATCAGCGCGTCCATGTCGGCCCGAATGCCGATAGCGCCGCCGCCATTCCCCACGCGCAGGTTCGCGACAATCCCTGTGCCGCCGATGCCGCGATGCACGTCCAGCCCGAGACTCTCGAGAATCGTCGCGACCGTCTGCGACGTGCCGACCTCCTCGAAACCGGTCTCCGGTTGCCGGTGAAACGCGTGCCGCCATCCCGTGAGCGCCTTGGCGAAATAGATGTCCTGCGTCATGCGAAGCTCCTTTGCATGCTGTGTCCGAAAATGAGATCAGCGCGCCAGCCACACCTGTTGGCGCTGCGCCACCGACACCGCCGGTTCGCCGACGAGTTCGGTGTACACGCGAGGGGCTGTCGCCCCCTCGGTGCTGACGAGCAGCACGCGCGACTCTCCCGTCAAGCCAATCGCCGATGCCATCGCAGGCGTTGCTGCGGCTTGCAGCAGCCCCGCCAGACCGGCCGCCCCCGACTCGCCAGCCACGAATGGCACATCGTTTTCGCTCCCGCGGGCCAGCCGCTGCATCGCCTCGACGGCCTGAGCATCGGTAACAGTCATGAACGCGTCAACCGACGGCTGCAGGAATCGCCAGGCAAGAGGCGATGTCTCGCCGCACGCCAGCCCGGCCATCACCGAATCGACCGATCCCGATGCCGACGCTGCCCGGCCCGCGAGCGCGCTTTGGTACAGACAATCGGCCTGCGCCGGCTCCACGACAACGAACGCCGGCCTGCGCTCGCCCCAGCGCTCCCAGAGATAGCTCGCGACCCCCGCTACCAGTCCACCCACGCCCCCTTGCAAAAAGACGTGTGTCACGGGACAGGTATCGCCGTTGCGGGCATCTTCGCCGCTCAACGTCTCGTCGACTTCGGCTGCGATCGTCGCATAGCCTTGCATCACGTCACGCGGAATGATTTCGTAGCCGTGATACGACGTATCCGAAACCACGTGCCAGCCACGACGCGCAGCGAGCGCCGCCGCCTCTTCCACCGAGGCGTCGTAGTGACCCGCGATGCGCACGATCTCGGCGTCGCAGGCCGCAATCGCCTGCTCGCGCTCTTCGCTCACATGCGCATGCAACACGATCACGCAACGGCAGCCGATGCTCTGCGCCGCAGCGGCCAGCGCGCGGCCGTGATTGCCGTCCGTCGCGCTGATCACCGTGAAGCCGTCGAGCGCGTCGCGATGTTCTCCGTTCAGCAATGTCTGTGCCGTGAAGCCGTGGCCTTCGAACTTGCGCAGCAGCAGACGCACGAGTGCGATCGGTGCGCCGAGCGCCTTGAAACTTCCGAGCGAGGAACGCAGCGCTTCATCTTTCACGAGCACGCTGCGGACGCCCAGCGACGCGGCCAGATCGGGCAACGTGCGTAACGGTGTACTGCCGGGCGTCAGTCCGTTCCAGTGCGCGAGCCAATCGCGGCTCTCCTGCGCACGCGCGATGCTCATGATGGTCTGAAGATCTGCCGGGTACGGCGCGCGCACGGCATGAGGATTGGCATACAACATTGGGGGGCTCCGGTATTGCGTTCTCAGGGGGCTGGCTTACTGATTCACGCCAAGTCGCTGTGCAACGACGTCGAGCAGCACCTCGGCACCCCGCACCAGTTGGTCGTCGTCGGTATGCTCTCGCGGGTTGTGGCTGACACCGCCACGGCTCGGTACAAAGATCATCGCCGCCGGGGCGATGCGCGCGATCATCTGGGCATCGTGGCCCGCGCCCGACGTCATTCGCTTGTAAGCAAGACCGCGCCGCTTGACGCTCGCCTCGATGACGTCGGTCAGCTCGGCGTTGAAAACCACGGGCGAGAAGCGCGCGAAGCGTTCGGTTGAAATGCGCACGCCCTCTTCCTCCGCGATCTTCGCGAGGAACGCGCAGAGCCGCGCTTCACTCGATGCCAGACGCTGCTCGTCCGGGTCGCGCATGTCGACCGTGAACACGGCCTTGCGCGGAATCACATTGATCACGCCCGGCTCGACCTGAAACGTGCCGACCGTCGCCAGTGTGGTGCCCGATTCGATCGCGATGCGGCGCAACTCGGCGACCGTAGCCGCAGCGACATAGCCGGCATCGTGACGCAGGCGCGTTGGCGTGGTGCCCGCATGATTGGCATTGCCCTGCACGGTGATCTGCTGCCATGAGATTCCCTGCAAATTCTCCACGACACCGATCTCGAGCCCTTCCGCCTCGAGAATCGGCCCCTGCTCGATGTGCAGTTCGAGGTACTCATGCGGCACAAGCGTGCCCGGCGTCATCTCCCCCGCGTAGCCGATGCGCACGAGTTCATCGCCCAGGCGCGCGCCGTCGGTGCCAATGGCATCGAGCGCGTCATCGAGCGGCAAGCCACCGGCGTGCACGAGCGATCCCATCATGTCCGGGTGAAAGCGTGCGCCCTCTTCATTGGTGAACGCCGCCACGGTTATCGGGCGCGACGGCACGATGCCCGCGTCACGAAACGCCCGGACGACGGCCAGACCGCCCAGCACACCGTAGCAGCCGTCGAGCGCACCGGCATTGACGACGGTGTCGATGTGCGAGCCCATCATGAGCGGGCGCGGCGTCTCGCCAGAGGCGTCTTTCTGCGCTGGCGGGAGCGTGCCGAAAATGTTGCCGATGCGATCGATCTGCACGTCGAGATCGAGTTCGCGCATCCAGGCGACCACCTGATCGCGGCCGGCCTTCTCGGCATCGGTGAGGGCGACGCGGGTGCGCCCCCCCGCAACGGGATCGGCACCGATCTCACCTAGTTCGCGTAGTTGCTGCAGCAGCACCGGGCCGTTCAGGTGCAGGACTGGGGAGGCTTTCGTTTCGGACATGAGTCAGTCGTTTTGGCGGGGATGTCTGGGCAAACGCCGGCGGCGGCCGACTTCGCGGGATGCCGCTAGCGGAGTATCATCGGACAGCCTGAATATTATTCCGGCGAACGCGTAGGTTTAACGCGTTTTGAGCGTTCGAACCGAATTTTTATTGCGCATCATGAGCCTCGATAGTTACGACCTCGCCCTGCTCGCGGCGATTCAGCAAGACGCGACGACGCCCCAGCATGCGCTCGGCGCACAGGTCAATTTGTCGTCCGCCGCGGTGAACCGGCGACTGAAGAAGCTCGCCGACGAGGGGGTAACGCGCAAGACCGTCTCGCTGATCGACCCGGCGAGCGTCGGCTACCCGCTCACGATCATCACCGAGGTCGAAGTCGAGAACGAACGGCTCGACCTGCTTGACGCCATGAGGCGCAGTTTTCTGGCGTGTCCGCAGGTGCAGCAGTGCTACTACGTCGCGGGGGAATGCGACTTCGTCGTCATCATGGTCGTGCAGAACATGGCCCAGTACACCGAACTCACGCGTGCCCTCTTCTTCGAGAGCAACAACGTCAAGCGCTTCAAGACACTTGTCTCGATGAGCAACGTGAAGGTCGGGCTGGAAGTGCCGCTGGACGCCGCCCCGGACTGACACCAGCGACGGCGCGGGCGGAGTTTAAGGTTGATGCGCCGGCGCAATGCCGGATCTGGGAACCCATGACCTGGCGGGTCATCCTCGGGCGCCGGGAGATATTTCGTCGCGCAACAGGTCGAGGTACGCGCGCATGGTTGCGATACGTTGCTCGCCGATACGCTGGGCTCGGGCAGTCAACAGACCGTCGGTCAGACGAAGCAGCTTGGTTTCGAAATGGTCGAGCGCGAAGCGGCGGTCGTCGAGGCTGCGGTTTTTTGCGAACGGATCGAGCGGATCGTAGAGACGCGAGCCGGTACGGCCGGCGACATAGAACGTCCGCGCAATGCCGATGGCGCCGATGGCGTCGAGGCGGTCAGCATCGCGCAGCACGCAGGCCTCACGCGTCAGAGGTGCGATACCTGCCGAAAAGCTATGCGCTTCGATGACATGTGCCGTGGCATCGATCCGCGCGGCAGCCCATCCAAGCGTGCGCAAAATACCACTCGCTTTCTCGGCCGAGAGACGTGATGCCTGAGCGCGGCGCGGGTCCGATTTTTCGACCGGGACACAATCGTGCATCAATGTCGCCACGGCCAGCATCTCCAGATCGACGGAAGACTCATCAGCGGCAATCTCCGTCACCAGTTTCCAGACACGAATCAGATGCGACACGTCGTGCGAACCGTCTTCACGAGTGTCGTTGCCCTGGGGCTCAGGCGCCATTGCCGACGCACCCAGCGTGTCGAGCACGGCGACGATGACCTCGCCGCAGGGGAAGAAGGCTTGCGCCAGCAACGTAGTTGATGAAGTCATGACAATCCGATTTCCAGTGCGTCTGTTGGGTCTTTCGCGATCCATTCACCCCACAGCGACGCAGGCCAGCGACGGAGGCGGTCGACGCGATTCTACGCGGGGTCGCTTGCCGTCCGTTGGGTCTTTGTGCCGCCATTATTGGCGGCAGGCGAGCGTTTCTCGCTCCTAGGCGGCTTCAGCGCGGCTTTGCAAGCGTGATGTGACTATTCCGACTCACAGGAAGACGGCTTCGCTGCCGTAAACGGCAAACCCCGTCTACGCAGCAACGTACACGGGGTTTGGATGACATCGGCTGCGAGGAATGCTCGCAGCGTTTGGCTGGGGCTTCAGAACGGAATATCGTCGTCCATGTCGTCGAAGCCGCCACCCGACTGCTTGGCCGGGGCTTGCTGACGGCCACCGCCGCCACCGCCACCACCGCCGCGCGAATAGCCGCCACCGCCGCCACCGCCTTCGTCACCGCCGCCGCGCGAATAGCCACCGCCGCCGCCACCACCGCCGCCTTCGCCGCCACGGCCACCCAGCATTTGCATCTGGTCAGCCACGATTTCCGTGCTGTAACGGTCCGTGCCGTCCTGCGCCTGGTACTTGCGCGTGCGGATACGGCCTTCGATATACACCGACGAGCCCTTCTTCAGGTACTCGTTCACAATCTCGGCGAGACGGCCGAAGAACGACACGCGGTGCCATTCCGTCATCTCCTTGAACTCGCCAGATTGCTTGTCTTTGTAACGGTCGGTCGTCGCCAGACGAATGTTCGCGACCGCATCGCCGCTCGGCAAATAGCGGACTTCGGGGTCGGCGCCAAGGTTACCGACCAGGATCACTTTGTTGACTGATGCCATAAAACTTTCTCCGGTATTGCTGAAATCCGATCAGGATTGACGAGGCGCTGGCGTCCTCATCGGTGCGGCGATTATAAGCCACACGAAAGCTCCGGCTGCGCATGTAAGGAATATTGCGTTTTGACCGTAGTGGGTCATCAGAAAACCCCCTAGTGCCCCGCCGCAGAACAATCCGAGTGCCTGCGTGGTGTTATAGACACCGACGGCCGCGCCCTTGCGCTGCCCGGGCGCCAGCTTCGAGACCAGCGACGGCTGCGACGCTTCGAGCACGTTGAAGCCCAGGAAGTACACGAACAGCACCACCGCGATCACGGCCACCGTCGGCGGCAAGCCGCCCAGCGCCGCCTGCGCTATCGCCACCAGCGCAATCGCCGAGAGCAGCACGATCTTCATCTTCCCGCGCTTCTCGGCCGCAATGATCGCCGGCACCATCGCCACAAACGACAGGCCCATCACCGGCAGATAGACCTCCCAGTGCTGCGCCACCGGCAGGCCCGCCGCCACCAACATGCGCGGCATTGCCACGAAAAGCGCCGTCTGCGTAGCGTGCAACACGAATACCCCGAAATTCAGACGCAGCAGTTCCGGGTTGTGCAACACCTCCGAAAACGGCGCCGGACCGGCCTTGGGATGCGCAGGCGGTGTCGGCACGACCCACAACACCACGAAAATCGCCAGCACCGCCAGAATACCGATCGCCGAAAACAGACCGCTCATGCCAAGCCAGTGGTACAGGAACGGCGCACACACGATCGCCACCGCGAACGACACGCCAATGCTGCCGCCGATCATCGCCATCGCTTTCGTGCGGTTTTCGTCGCTCGTCAGGTCGGCCACACAGGCCATGACCGCCGACGAAATCGCCCCGGCGCCCTGTATCGCCCGGCCAACGATGATCCACGTCAGATCATGCGCCAGCGCCGCCACCAACGAACCGATCGCGAATACGACCAGACCGAAGATGATGACCGGCTTGCGACCCAGCCGGTCCGATGCCCAGCCATACGGGATGTAAAGCAGCGACTGGGTAAGACCGTAGATGCCGATCGCCAGTCCAACGAGAAAGGTGTTGTTGCCGCCCGGAATCGTCTGAGCGAACACAGAGAACACCGGCATGATCAGGAACAGGCCAAGCATGCGCAGCGCAAAAATCCCCGCGAGCGACGCACTCGCGCGCACTTCTAACGGGGTCATGCGGCCGCCTCGGCCGCGTGTCGTGGCAGGGGAAGCGGAAGTCACGGAATCAGTCGACATTACGTCCTGAGAGATGGAAAAAGCGCGTGCGGCCTCGGAATCTTCTGATGATTGCCGCCCGGCCCGCTGCACGCCCGCCACTCGGCAGGCGTGTCAATGGCAGTCGGACGGCGCTCGGGCGCCAGCCTCTGGAAATCGGGCGGTTCGTCCCCATTTTTGCCTCGTGCCGGTGTGCCGCCCCGGAGCAGCCCTGTCAGCGGGTTCAGCCCCGGCAATCAAACTTAGGTATATTAGCAGGTTTAGCCGCCCGGATTTCCCCCCCAGCGGCCCGCCCGACCGCTCCCGCCGCCAGTCGCGCCGACGCCGGCCAACGCCGCGCCGGTACGGTCCGACGTCCCGGGAAACTCGGACTCTTGGGGGCCGGAACCCGCCCCGCGACAATTCGCCGCGCGGATTCCTCGGCGACGACCCGGAACCGTCAATGGAAACCATTCGTATTCGTGGGGCTCGCACCCACAACCTCAAGAACGTCAATCTCGACTTGCCGCGTCACCAGCTTGTGGTGATCACCGGCCTGTCCGGCTCCGGCAAATCGTCGCTCGCCTTCGATACGCTCTACGCGGAAGGTCAGCGGCGCTACGTCGAGAGCCTGTCGGCGTACGCCCGTCAGTTCCTGCAACTGATGGAGAAGCCCGACGTCGATCTGATCGAAGGTCTCTCGCCTGCGATTTCCATCGAACAGAAGGCAACGTCGCATAACCCGCGTTCGACGGTCGGCACGGTCACGGAAATCCACGATTACCTGCGTCTGCTCTATGCGCGCGTCGGTACCCCCTACTGCCCCGACCACGGGTTGCCGCTCGAATCGCAGAGCGTCTCGCAGATGGTCGACGCCGTACTCGCACTGCCGGAAGACACCAAGCTCATGATCCTCGCGCCGATCGTCGTCGATCGCAAAGGGGAACACGCCGATCTCTTCGAGACAATGCAGGCTCAGGGCTTCGTGCGTTTTCGCATCCGCTCCGGCGGCGGCGCCGCCAACGAGGGCAAGGCGCGTGTCTATGACATCGACGCCCTGCCCAAGCTCAAAAAGACGGAAAAACACTCGGTCGACGTGGTGATCGACCGCGTGAAGGTGCGCGCCGATCTCAAGCAACGTCTGGCGGAATCGTTCGAGACAGCGCTGCGTCTGGCCGATGGCCGCGCCATTGCGCTGGAGATGGATACCGAGAAGGAACACGTCTTCAGCTCGAAGTTCGCTTGCCCGGTATGCTCGTATTCGTTGCAGGAACTCGAGCCGCGCCTGTTCTCGTTCAACAATCCGATGGGCGCATGCCCGACGTGCGACGGCCTGGGCCAGATGACGTTCTTCGATCCGAAGCGTGTGGTCGCCTTCCCGGCGCTCTCGCTCGCCTCGGGCGCGATCAAGGGCTGGGATCGTCGCAACCAGTTTTACTTCCAGATGCTGCAAAGCCTCGCGGCGTTCTACGACTTCGACGTCGACACGGCCTTCGAGGAACTGCCGGAAGCCACGCAGAAGATCGTGCTGTACGGCTCCGGCGAGCAGACCATTCCCTTCACCTACGTGAACGAGAAGGGTCGCACGTCGGTGCGCGAGCATGCGTTCGAAGGCATCATTCCGAATCTGGAGCGGCGTTATCGCGAAACCGATTCCGTCGCGGTCCGCGAAGAACTCGCCAAGTATCAGAATAACCGCGCCTGCCCCGATTGCGAGGGCAGCCGTCTGCGCCGCGAAGCGCGTTTCGTGAAGGTCGGAGAGGGTTCGCAGGCGCGTGCGATCTACGAGATCGGCAACTTGCCGCTCCGCGAAACGCTCGGCTACTTCCATGAACTGGTGCTGCACGGCGCCAAGCGCGAGATCGCCGACAAGATCGTGAAGGAAATCGTCGCGCGCCTCACGTTCCTGAACAACGTCGGTCTCGACTATCTCTCGCTGGAACGCAGCGCCGATACGCTCTCGGGCGGCGAAGCGCAGCGCATCCGCCTGGCGTCGCAAATCGGCTCGGGCCTCACTGGCGTGATGTACGTGCTCGACGAGCCGTCCATCGGGCTGCATCAGCGCGACAACGACCGTCTGATCGGCACCCTCAAGCATCTGCGCGATCTCGGCAATTCGGTGATCGTGGTCGAGCATGACGAGGACATGATTCTCGCGAGCGACTACGTCGTCGACATGGGTCTCGGCGCCGGCATTCATGGCGGGACGGTGATTGCACAGGGCAGCCCCGAGCAGATCGAGCAAGCGCCGGAGTCACTGACCGGGCAGTACCTGTCGGGGGCGCGACGCATCGAAGTGCCGACCGAGCGTCATGCACCGCGAGAGGAGCGTCTGCGCATTTTCGACGCGACGGGCAACAACCTCAAGAACGTCAATCTGGATCTGCCGGTCGGCTTGCTGACCTGCGTGACGGGCGTGTCCGGCTCGGGCAAGTCGACGCTGATCAACGACACGCTCTACCACGCCATCGCGCGCCATCTCTATGGGTCGTCGGCCGAGCCGGCGCCGTATGAACAGATCGAAGGGCTGGAACATTTCGACAAGGTCATCAATGTCGACCAGTCCCCCATCGGACGCACGCCGCGCTCGAATCCGGCCACGTACACAGGCGTGTTCACGCCAATCCGCGAACTCTTTGCCGGGGTGCCTGCCGCTAAGGAACGCGGCTACGACCCTGGTCGTTTCTCGTTCAACGTGAAGGGCGGACGCTGCGAAGCCTGTCAGGGCGACGGGGTCATCAAGGTCGAAATGCACTTCCTGCCGGACGTGTACGTGCCTTGCGATGTCTGCCACGGCAAGCGTTACAACCGCGAAACGCTCGAAGTGCAGTACAAGGGCCGCAACATCTCGGAGGTGCTCGACATGACGGTCGAGCAGGCGCACGAGTTCTTCAAGCCCGTGCCGGTCGTGGCGCGCAAGCTCAGAACACTGCTCGACGTGGGTCTGGGCTATATCCGTCTCGGTCAGTCGGCCACCACGCTCTCGGGCGGCGAGGCGCAACGCGTGAAGCTCTCGCTCGAACTTTCCAAGCGCGATACGGGCCGAACGCTGTATATCCTTGATGAACCGACGACCGGGCTGCACTTCCACGACATCGAGCTGCTGCTCACGGTGATTCACCGCCTGCGCGATCAGGGCAATACTGTCGTCATCATCGAACACAATCTGGACGTGATCAAAACGGCGGATTGGGTGATCGATCTCGGGCCGGAGGGCGGCGCCGGCGGCGGACAGATCATTGCACAGGGCACGCCCGAACAAGTGGCGGCGAACAAGGCCAGTTTCACGGGCAAGTACCTCGCCCCGCTGCTCAAGCGCGAGAAGTAAGCCGCATCGCCCGGACCGTCACGGCCCGGGCTTTTTTTGAAGGACGTCATTGCATGGAACCGCGCTCTGGCTGGAATCCGGATCGGAACTTCTGGATCGAACTGGCAAGCTATGTCTTCGCCGCCGTAGCCCTCTGGCTGATTCTGAGCATCCATCTGCTTTCCGTGGTGCTCTCGGGGATGGTCGTCTACCAACTCGTGCATGTGCTCGGGCCGCGCCTGCAACTGCGCATCTCCAGCGAGCGCGCCCGGCTGGTCGCCGTTGCCCTCTTGTCGGCGGTGATCGTCGCGCTGATGACCGCGCTCATTTTCGGCGTCATCACGTTCTTCCGCAGCGATGCGGGCCATTTGCAGCACATCAACGGCAAGCTGATGGAAGCCGTCGAGCAGGCCCGTGCGCAGTTGCCCGCGTGGATCACCGCACGTCTGCCGGCCGACAGTGACGACATTCACCAGGCCATCACCGGCTATCTGAAAGACCACACGCAAGAAATGTCGCTGGTCGGCAAGGAAGCGCTCAACGCGATGATCCATATCGTGGTGGGGCTGGTGCTCGGTGCGCTCGTCGCGCTCTCCACAATCCGGCCCGTGCACAGCATGCGCCCGCTCGCGGCCGCGCTCGCCCGCCGCGTCACGCTGTTTGGCGACGCCTTTCGCCGCATCGTATTCGCGCAGGTGAAAATTTCGGCGATCAACACCCTCTTTACCGCGATCTTTCTGATTGGCGTGCTGCCGCTGTTCGATATTCACGTACCGCTGCGCAAGACGATGATCGTGGTGACGTTCGTCGTCGGGCTGCTGCCGGTCGTGGGGAATCTGATCTCGAACACGTTCATCGTGGTGCTGGGTCTGTCGGTGTCGCTGTACGTCGCCATCACGGCACTGATCTTCCTGATCGTCATTCACAAGCTCGAGTACTTCCTGAACGCCCGCATCGTCGGCACGCAGATCCAGTCTCGTGCCTGGGAATTGCTGCTCGCCATGATCGTGATGGAAGCCGCATTCGGGCTACCCGGGCTTGTCGCCGCACCGATCTACTACGGCTACCTCAAAAGCGAACTGGCGGAAAAAGAACTCGTCTGAGCGGCCCGGTCGCCCGCTGTGCGCAGCCTCCGTCGCGAGGCAAACGGACACCGGGCGATGTTTTTGGGCGCAATTTGACATTATGTCATCAGATGACATAATGTCACATCATGAAGTCCACCCAATCTCCCGCCACGGGCAAGCTCGACGAGAACACGTTGTTGCTGCGCGAAGGACGCAAGATCGTCGAAGCCCTCGGCCAGACGTTCGCGCCGCTCGTCGAAGTGGTGCTGCACGACCTGACCGATCCCGATCATGCCATCGTGGCAATCTCCAACAACCTGTCAGGGCGTGAGCCGGGCGACGCGGTCACGGAGATGGGCCTCGCGCGCATCGCCGATCCGGCGTTTCCCGAAGTCATTGCGAACTATGCGAACCGGTTTCCGGATGGACGCCCGGCCAAGAGCACGTCCATCGGGTTGAAGAACAGCAGCGGCGAGTACGTTGCGGCCATCTGCCTGAACATGGACATTTCGATGCTCGCCGCTGCGGCGGCCAGCGTGCAGCAACTGGTAAGCGTGCCGAACCATGCACCGGCGCCGATACGCGAGACGCTCTCCAATCGCCGGCTCGATGACATCTCCCCGCTCATCACGGAATTTGCTGCGCAGCGCAACACGACCCCGCAAGGCCTCACGCTCGCACAACGTCGCGAGGCCATCCGTCTCATCGAAGCGCGCGGCTTGCTGGACCTGCGTCACGCGCACGCCGAAGTCGCGCGTGCGTTGGGGATCGCCCGCTCGACCGTCTACACCTACCTCTCAGACCCGAAAAGTTCATCATGACCGCTCACTCGCTGGCGATTACCTATGGCGACGTCGTCGCCGCCCATGACCGGATTCGCGAGGCCGCGTATCGCACGCCGGTGCTCACGTCGCGCACCGCCGACGCCATGACCGGCGCCCGCCTGTTCTTCAAGGCAGAGAATCTCCAGCGCATGGGGGCCTTCAAGTTTCGCGGCGCCTACAACGCCATCTCGCAGTTCACGGCCGAACAGAAGCGCGGCGGCGTGCTGGCGTTCTCGTCGGGCAATCATGCGCAGGCGATTGCGCTGTCGGCTCGCGAATTGGGCGTGCCTGCGGTGATTCTGATGCCGCAAGACGCCCCGCAGATGAAGATCGACGCCACGCGCGGTTATGGCGCGGAAGTCATTCTTTACGATCGCTACAAGGAAGACCGCGAAGCGCTTTCGAAGCACCTTGCGCAAGCGCGCGGCATGACGTTGATTCCGCCGTACGACCATCCGCATGTGATGGCGGGTCAAGGCACGGCGACCAAAGAACTGATCGAAGACGCCGGCGAGCTGGACACCCTCGTGGTGTGTCTCGGCGGCGGTGGACTGCTCTCGGGCAGTGCAGTCGCGGCACGGGCGCTGAATCCGGACATCGAGATCTTCGGTGTGGAGCCGGAAGCCGGCAACGACGGCCAGCAGAGCTTCCGTTCGGGCAAGATCGTACACATCGAGACACCTCGCACGATTGCCGACGGTGCGCAAACCCAGCATCTGGGTGACTACACGTTCCCGGTGATTCGTTCGCTGACAGACGACATTCTGACCGTGACCGACGACGAACTGGTGCAGACGATGAAGTTCTTCGCGAGCCGCATGAAGATCGTGGTCGAGCCGACGGGCTGTCTGGCAGCGGCGGCCGTTCTGCAGGGCAAGGTGGATGTTCGTGGCAAGCGCGTGGGCGTCATCCTGTCGGGCGGCAATGTCGATATGGAGCGCTTCGCCAGACTCACGCTCGGGGAGGCCGTATGAGCGCGCAGGAACGGGGTATCGAGTCGGTCAACGTGCCGACGCTGCAACCGCCGCGCGGCCACTACTCGCATGGCGTGTGCGCAGGCGGCTTCGTGTTCGTCTCAGGCCAGTTGCCCATCACGCCAGAGGGCGAGCGCCTCGTCGGCGCGCCCTTCGCGGTGCAGGCGAAACAGGCACTGGATAACGTCGCGGCAATTCTTGCGGCTTGCGGCACGCGCATCGACCGGTTGGTGCAGGTGCGCGTGTATATCGCGAACGTCGACGATTGGGGCCCGTTCAACGAGGTCTACGCCGCCTGGGCAGGCGATGCAAAGCCCGCTCGCGCCGTCGTGCCCGTGCCAGCGCTCAGTCACGGTGTGGCCGTAGAAATCGAGGCGATGGCGTTGGCAGGGTAATCTCGTCGCGCGAAGGACGTGGCGGCACTGGCAGGGGCGCCCTTGCGCGCCCCTGTCTGTCGGCATCGATCCGAGTCCGCGCGCTGAGTCAACGCCGCATTGTCTGGCAGTGGCTGCCGGCAACGCAGAACTCGTTGGCGGCACTTCGCACGCCGCCAAAGTGGCTCGGTAACTTGTGAAATATCCCGGGATTTCTACGCGGACGAGATCGTCCGACGGATACACTTTGGGCTACGCAGGCCGACGACAGCGAAATCATGACAACACCCGACATCCAGCCTTCCCAGCAAACCGCCGCACCAGACTTGCCGCAGCAACGGATTGATGACGAGCCAATGCGGCTCATCACGAGCTTCAACGATGTTTTCGTCGTTGTGGCGTCGGCCCTGCTCATGTTCGGCACTGTGTGGCTGACAACCTCACTGCCACCGTGGCTCGGGGCGCTGATCAGTGCGGCACTTTTCTGGGCGCTGTCCGAGATTTTCGTGCGCCGCCGCCGTATGGCATTGCCCGCGCTTTGCTATAGCTTTGGTTTCATCGCCGCGTTTGCCAGTATCGGCTTCACCGGCATCGAAGCGGTGCGTGGGCTTGGCGAGTACGCACCCACGTCGCCCGAGACCGAAGGACTTTGGCTCAACGCTCAACTCTTGTTCGCATTGCTCCTCAGCTATGCCGGCGTCGGCATCGGTACGTTGTTGTATTGGCGCCGCTTTCACGTGCCTGTCACGATCGCGATGGGCATTGGCGGCGCGGTATGCCTGACCTGGCTGTTCGTTCTGGTTCTCGGCGAGAACCTGATCGATGCCATGCGCGTCGCGGATATCGTCGCGGGTCTGGCTATCTTCGCCTGGGCGCTGCGATGGGACGCCCGAGACCCGCAACGCACGACCATCCGATCGGATATCGCCTTCTGGCTGCATCTGCTCGCCGCGTGCATGGTGACGCACCCGATTTTCTGGGCGATCATGCCCGACTACCCCATTGCCGCTATCGCAGTCTTTGTTCTGCTGACCCTGATTTCGCTCGTGATCGACCGCCGCGCGCTCATGATGTCGTCGCTGTTGTATGTGATCAGCGCGATTCTGAACGTGATGGTCACCTCGACGGCCACACAGTCGCTGGCGGTGGTCGCCATCGTCGTGGGTGGCGCACTGTTGATACTGTCGGCGTTCTGGCATCCGTCGCGTGCCGCGGTATTGAAGCTGCTTCCTGCGCAATGGCGCGCGCGTCTGCCGCGGTAACGTCGCGACACCGGCGCCACTAGACATGGCGTCGGGACATCGGATCGGGCAAGCATCATGCCGACGCCCGATCCGATAAAGATCCGATAAAGATCCGATAAAGATCCGATTAAGATCCGATAGCGATCCAACAATGACCCGATAAGACGGCCCGGGACGTTCCGTTCGCCCCCTTACTGCAGCGTCACCCGCTCCAGCACCTTCATGTAGTGATCGAGCGACGGCGTCGCCATGCCGGCGACCTTCGCCCGGTCGTCCCACCGCCGCAATTGCAATGCCGCCTCAGCGTGCTCACGTGCGAGGAACGTCTTCGCCTCTTCATCGCTGAACACCCCGCCCTGCAATGCCAGACTGCGCACAGAGTCGACCGAGAGCTTGCCGAAGTAGTCGGGATCGATGGCGCACAGGCAACGTTTGGCGTCCACATGCAGACGAATCGGATCGAGCACCGCGTCGCCGAACAATGGCCGCAGAAAAGGCAGCGCGAAGTATTGATGCAGATCGTCGATGCCCCGCTCCGTGGGCGTTTCGCCCTGAAGATTGAGCAGATGACCGAGATCGTGGAGGAAACTGGCAGCGACGAGCGCCTCGTCGGCGCCCTCGCTCTCGGCTAGCGCGCCGCATTGCAGCGCGTGCTCCAGTTGGGTGACAGGCTCGCCGCTGTAGGCAAGCGAACCGAATTTATCGAACAGGGTGCGGATGTCCGGCAGGCTCAGGGCCATCGTGTGAACTCTCGTTGTCGTCGCGAGAACTTGGGGCAGCGGCCGTCGCGACATCGGCAAGCGCCGCCAGCTTCGACACCTTCGTTTCCTTCGGTGCCTTAATGTCCTTCGTCTCCTTGCCATCCTTCGGCTTGTCTCGCATGCGGCTCTTGCGCAATGCGCCGGCGTCGTCGAGTACCGGGTATGCCGTGGAGCAGAACAGCGAATTGAGGCGCTTCATGTCGCTGATGATGTCCAGATGCAACGAACTCGTCTCGATACTCTGCACCGACTGGCCCGCCAGACGGTTCAGGTGCGTGTACGAATAGGCGCGCTCCAGATCGCGGAAGCTCTCCTTCTCGGCCATGAGCCGCTGCGCACTCTTGAGGTCCGTATTCAGGAACACCGACAACCCCAGTTGCAGATTCGTCACGAGCCGCGCGTGCATGTCGCAGATTTCCTGCAACCCCGCCTCGGAGAACGACAGCTTGTGCGAAATCTTCTTTTCCTCGACCTCCGTGACCATGCGCTCGATGATGTCGCCCGCATGCTCCAGATTGATCGTGAGCGAGATGATGTCCGTCCAGCGCCGGCTGTCCTGCTCGCTCAAATTCTCGCGCGACACGCGCGTCAGATACATCTTCACCGCCGTGTAGAGATGGTCGACGTCATCGTCCATCCGGCGCGTCTCTCGCGCTCGCGCCAGGTCGTTGCTGCGAATCACCTCGAGCAAGCCGTTGAGCATCTGCTCGACGATGTCGCCCATGCGCAACGTTTCACGCGTTGCGTTGGCCAGCGCCACCGACGGCATCTCCAGCGCGCTCTCGTCCAGATGGCGGGGGCGTGTCACACCGTCCGCCTCCGGCTTCTCGGCGAGCAGACGAACGCACAGGCGCGCCATCGGCTCGGTGAAGGCGAGGAACACCACGCAACGCACCAGGTTGTAGAGCACATGGAAGTTGACGACAGCTTGCGCAGGCGCGTCCGAGAGCCAGTTCACAAGCCTCGGCGCATAGTCGACGAATGGCAGCACAAGCAGGCAGCCGATCAACTTGAAGATGAGGCTGCCGAAGACCACGCGACGGCCCGCCGCATTCTGCCCGGCCGAAGTCAGCATCGCGAGCATGCCGCTGCCCAGATTCGCGCCGATCACGAGACACAGCGCCACCTTGAGAGAAATCACGCCCGACGAGGCCAGCGTCGCCGTCAGCAGCACCGCCGCCAGACTGGAATACGACACCATGGCAAAGAGCGCACCGATCAGCGTGTCGAGCATCACGTCGCCGGTCAGCGAGCCGAACAGCACCTTGACGCCCGCCGCCTCGGTCATTGGCGTGGTGGCGCCCACGATCAGTTGCAACGCCAGAATGATCAGGCCCAGCCCGATCGACACGCGGCCAAGCTGGCCGGCGCGCGTCTGTTTGCGTGACAGGAAGAAGATGACGCCAAAGAAGATCAGCAGCGGCGAGAGCCAGTGCAGGTCGAACGTCAGGATTCGCGCCATGAGCGCCGTGCCGACGTCTGCGCCAAGCATGATCGACAGCGCTGGGGCCAGCGCAATCAGACCCTGCGCGCCGAACGACGAAACAATGAGCGCCGTCGCATTGCTACTCTGCACGAGGCCCGTGACGAGCACCCCCGCCGCGAACGCGAGGAAACGGTTCGAAATGCTGTGCGAGAGAATGCGCCGCAGATCGGCACCGTAGACGCGCAGGACCCCGGTACGCACAATGTGCGTACCCCAGATCAGCATCGCCACGCCGGAGAGAAGGTTGAGCAGTGTCAGCATGCCAGTGTTCCGTGATCTTTTTGTCGACGGGACAGGCAGCGCTTCGCGCCGCCAACATGACGCGTCCACTGGTTTGCCAAACCGGCATCCCGCGTCAGTCCAACACTGGCGTCGGGATGCGTATGAAGTTCACGCGTCATGCGTATCCCCAAGCGATACACCGTACACCAAAACGACCAGCGCAACAATCGTGTCATGAATTTGTCACAATTTTTGCCCTGATTCTGCTAAGCCTTGTTGCGTAAGGGTGACAGGGCGATTGGACCGGCCTTGCAGTGCTGCCTTTTCGCCGGTTTCACCGCCCGCCGACGCCCCCTTTCACGCCTCCGGAATCCGCTTCAGATTCCCCACGGGAGCGTAAAGGTTTTGGTGTTGGTGAAGCTCTTCATCGCCTCCTGCACACCTTCCTTGTAGCCCAGACCGGAGTCCTTGATGCCGCCAAAGGGCGTCAGCTCGATGCGATAGCCCGGCACCTCCCAGACATTGACCGTCCCCACCTGAAGCTCGTTGGTGAAACGCGTCACGTAATCGAGGCGGTTCGTGCAAACGCCGGACGACAGACCGAACGCCGTGCCGTTGGACATCGCAATAGCCTCGTCGATGCTGCCGAACGTCAGAATCGGCGACACCGGCCCGAAGGTCTCCTCGCGCACCACGGTCATCTTCGGGTCGACGTGGTCGATGACGGTCGGCGAGTACAGCGCACCGTCACGTTTGTTGCCCACGAGCAACCGCGCGCCCTGTGCGACCGCCTCGTTCACGCGCGCCTCGAACAGGCGGGCGGCCGCCTCGTCGATGACCGTGCCCATGTCGTTCGAGCCATCGGCCGGATCGCCGTACTTCCATGCGCGGGTCTTCTCCACGACGAGATCGGTGAACTGTGCCGCGACGTCGCGATGTACGAGCATCCGCTTGACGGCCGTGCAGCGCTGGCCCGAGTTCTTGTACGAACCCTGCACCGCCAGATCGGTGGCGCGATCGAGATCGGCGTCTTCCATCACGATCAGCGGATCGTTGCCGCCCAGCTCCAGCACGATGCGCCGATAGCCCGCCTTCGACGCAATGTACTTACCGATCGACACGCCGCCCGTGAACGTGATCATGTCGATGTTCTCGTTCGTGATCATCTCGTCGGCAATCTCCATTGGATCGCCCGTGATGACCTGGAGCATCTCCGGCGGCAGACCGGCTTCGTAAAGTGTATCGGCCAGGTAAAACGCCGAGAGCGGCACCTTTTCCGACGGCTTGAGCACCATGCGATTGTTGGTCGCAATCGACGGCGCCACCTTGTGCGCCACCTGATTCATAGGGTGATTGAACGGCGTGATGGCCGAGATCGCCCCCAGCAACGGCTCTCGCTGCGTGACCACTCGACGCTTCTTGCCATGCGGCGTGAGGTCACAGGAGAACGCCTGCCCATCGTCCTTGAGTGCCTCACCGGCGGCGAAGCCGAGCACGTCGGCCACACGGCCGATTTCGTAGACGGCGTCTTTCTTGCACAGCCCCGATTCCATGGTGATGATCGCGGCCGCCTCGGCGGTACGCTCGCGCAGCAGCGCGGCGGCTTTATCGAGGATATTGGCGCGTTCGAAACGGGTGAGCGTCGAGCGGTACTGTTTGGCAATCGAAAACGCGCGGCGCACGTCATCGAGCGAGGCCTTCGGCACGGTGCCGACCAGATCGCCCGTGTACGGATTGAAGACTTCGATGATCCGTTCGCGGGTCACTTTCTCGCCACCGATGCGAAGCGCTTCGGCGCGGAACTCGGGGTGCAGCTTGTGCGGCGCGTTCATGGGGTTCTCCACAGCATATCCAACGGGACAGGGGCCCGGCGACGCAACGCTCTGCGGCTTGCGCGCCGTTGTTTCTCGTGACAAATCCTGGCGGTACGGCATTAGACGTGATTGAGCGCGACGTCGAGAATGTCGAAGTTGCGCAACCGTGCCTTGCCCGGAATGCCTTCGGTTTTCCGATTGAACAGCAGCGGCACCGTCTGTTCCGAGATCCCGCCGTGCGAGCGCAGCGGCACGGTGAGTCCGGTCAGATCGTGACGGCTCGCGCTCGTGCCCAGCACAACCGACTGATCGCTCACGACCACGAGATCGCCCACGCGGTCGGGCGGCAGCTCGAAGCGTGCGCATGCCTCGGCGTTGGTGAGCACGACCTCGATGCCGGGCAATGCAGCCATGCGCTGACGGATGACGTCGCGTTCCACATCGCGCGGCAGGTAGATCGTGGCGAACGACCCCAGTGCGCCGTGATGCACCACATACGGATCGGTAATCGGCAGGATCACGCGCGCACCGCCGGCGTCCACCCCCTTGCCGAGCCAGTCGTCGAGCAGATCCTGCAAGTAGATGACGTTGGGCTGGCCGGTCTTCGGATCGTGCTTGGCGTTCATGCCGTGGTCGGCCGTCAGCCCGATCACAGCACCCAGCTCGTCCATGCGGCGCAGGTACTTGTCCATCATGGCGTAGAAGGCGTTGGCGCCCTGCGTGCCCGGTGCCCACTTGTGCTGGACGTAGTCGGTCGTCGAGAGATACATCAGGTCGATGCGGCGTGTCTCCAGCAGACGAACGCCCGCGGCGAACACGAACTCGGAGAGTGCCGCACTGTAGACGTCCGGCACCGGCATGCCGACGAGGTCAAGCACATCTTCGATACCGTTCTCCGCCAGCGTGACCTGATCGGACTTCTCCGACGAGAAGCAGATGCCCTTCATGCGATGGCCAAGCAGCTTGCGCAGCTTGTCCTTGGCCGTCACCACGGCGACGCTCGCGCCCGCATCGGCGGCAGCCGCCAGCACGGTGCCTGCGCGCAGATAGGCCGGATCGTTCATCATGACTTCCGCGCCGCGGCCACCGTCGGCGGCCGGGTCGAAGAAGTAGTTGCCGCAGATGCCATGCACGGCGGGGGGGCGCGCCGGTCACGATCGACAGATTGTTCGGGTTGGTAAACGACGGTACGACGCAGTCGCCCTGGAAGACCGCCCCTTCGGCGAGCAAATGCTTCAGATACGGCGCGACACCTGCCGCAGCGGCGGCTTCGACATACTCGAACTGACAGCCGTCGACACACACGATGACAGTTGGCTGTTGCGGCAGCCGGTACTGGCGGCCGTTCACTTGGATCTGCACGGGCTGGTTCACGTCGGGTCTCCTCAAGAGCAACTGGGTTGACCCCCGCTGGCGTCGGCTTCGATGCGACACTCGCGCGGCGGCCGGGTATTCAACAAGACAACGATTTCACTGACCGTGAGCCGGCACTCAGCCAGCCTTCGCCTGCGCCGGCGCACCCGGCGCGCGAGAGAGCGCGTCTCGAATGCGGGCTCGACCGCGCGCCAAGTGCTCGCGCGTGACCTGCGCCGCTCGCTCGGGATCTCGCGAGGCAATGGCGCTCACGATGTCGCGGTGCTCGCGCTCCGACTTCGGCGGCGCGGTCGTATCGCCCGTCAACGCTTCGTGACGGAACAGGCTCAACTCCTTGACCAACCGCCGGTAGGTCTCGAGCAACTTGCGGTTGCCGACCATCTCGACGAGCGCGTCGTGAAACGACACATTCAATTGGTAATACGCTTCGCTGTCCCCCGACTCCACCGCGCGATGCATTGCTTCGACGGACTCACGCAACCGGGTGAGCTGCTCCGAGGTGATGGTCTCGGCCAGCGTGCGGCCCACGTATTCGTCGAGCACGCCACGCAGCGTGTAGATCTCTTCGGCCTCTTCCAGCGTAATCACTCGCACGAAAACGCCGCGATTCTTCTCGGTGCGCAACAGCCCCGCTTCTTCAAGCGCGCGAAACGCCTCACGCACCGGACCGCGCGACACGCCCAAACGGCCGGCCACTTCGATTTCATTGAGCTTGGTGCCGGGCGTCAGCGTGCCCGCCATGATCTGGCGCTCGATCTCGTGCTGCACGAGTGTGGTGAGCGACTGGCTCTGCAACAACTCGATTGCGGTGGGCGACGTGGGCTTGGAGGTCATTCCGGTCTTCCTTATCTCTGAACGCTGACGCTATCGCGTAACACCGCCCCAAAGAACCCAACCGCTCAGGCAGGTTCGTTTGGCGATTTGTGGCGTTACGTGATTATTTTTGTTGCTTGACATTCAAGCACAGCAGTTTGTAGATTGTCAACAAAACACATCCGACGCAGCAGGCAAATGAGGCAACACCGTCGGGGTGAGTCGGTGCAGGCAACGACAAAACCCCATCTGAATCAATGATTTCCATACTATTGGAGGTATTTGACGAACAGATGACAAAGACCACGGGTTTCAAGAAAAAGACATAAATTGCCAATAATATGCAACACATCGCCTCATAGCAGGCGTTTGCCGTACTCACTCACGCGACAGGATTCGCGACCCACAGGAGCCGTCCATGAACCCATCATTGCGCCGTGCCATGCGTGCTGCTGCCGCGCTCGCCGCCGGACTCGTCTGCGCCGCCCAAGCGGGCAACGCGCTCGCCAAGACCACGCTGACCGTGTACACGGCGTGGGAAGTCGAAGTCATGCGCCCGTACGCCGAGGCGTTCCAGAAAGCGAATCCCGACATTGAAATCAAGTACGTGCGCGACTCCACAGGCGTAGTGACCGCGAAGGTGCTCGCAGAAAAAGCCAACCCGCAGGCAGACGTGATTGCAGGGCTCGCGGCGTCGAGCCTGGAACTGATCAAGCAGGAGGGGCTGCTGATGCCCTACGCCCCCAAGGGCTTCGATCAGCTCACGCGGGCGTACAGCGACAAAGCGAACCCGCCGTCGTGGGTCGGGCTGGACGTATGGGGCGCCACGGTCTGCTTCAACACGGTGGAAGCCGCCAAGCGCAATCTGCCTAAACCCACGTCGTGGGAAGACCTCGCCAAGCCCGTCTACAAGGGCATGATCGTGATGCCCAATCCGGCCACCTCCGGCACGGGCTTTCTCGACGTGACCGCATGGCTGCAGATGTTCGGCAAGGAAGGCGGCTGGAAGTACATGGACGCGCTCGACAAGAACATCGTCAAGTACACGCATTCGGGCTCGAAGCCGTGCCGCGACGCGGGCGCGGGTGAGTACCCCATCGGTATCTCGTTCGAGTTCAATGCGCATCGCACGAAGGCCGCCGGCGCGCCCATCGAACTCGTGTTTCCGAAGGAAGGACTGGGCTACGACATCGAAGCCGCGGGCATCGTGAAGACCACCAGGAAGCTCGACGCCGCCAAGCGCTACATGGACTGGCTCGCCAGCAAGGAAGCCAACGAGATGTACGCGAAAGACTGGGCGATCGTGGCGTATCCGGGTGTGGCGAAGCAGTTCGACACGATTCCCGCCAACTATCCCGACATGCTCGTGAAGAACGACTTCACTGACATCGCGAAGCGCCGCGAATCGGTGCTCGCCGAATGGCAGAAGCGCTACGGTGCCAAGTCGGAGAAGAAGTAACGTCTCCCGGCCCACCGGACAACGCGATCCTTGCAGGAGGTCCCCGAATGAGCGACGACACGTATCTGAGCCTCGCCGGCATCCACAAACGCTTCGACAGCACCGTGGTGCTGCACGACATTCACCTCACCGTGCGACGTGGCGAAATGCTGTGTTTTCTCGGTCCTTCGGGCTGTGGCAAGACAACGCTGCTGCGCATCATCGCCGGACTGGAGGCGCAAACGCAGGGAACGCTGTCGCAGAACGGCCGCGACATTTCGACGCTCCCCCCCATGCAGCGCGACTACGGCATCGTCTTTCAGTCGTACGCGCTGTTCCCCAACCTGAGCGTCGCGCAGAACGTTGCCTACGGACTGACGAACCGGCGCGTGCCGCGCGCCGAGCGCGACGCACGCGTGGCAGAGTTGCTCGAGATGGTCGGCCTGCCCGACGCGGGCGGCAAGTTTCCCGGCCAGCTCTCCGGCGGTCAGCAGCAGCGTATTGCCATTGCCCGTGCGCTGGCGACGTCGCCCGGACTGCTGTTGCTGGACGAGCCGCTCTCTGCGCTCGATGCCCGCGTGCGCGTGCGCCTGCGCAGCGAGATTCGCGCCCTGCAACAGCGGCTCGGCATCACCACGATTCTCGTCACGCACGATCAGGAAGAAGCGCTGTCGATGGCCGATCGCATCGTGGTGATGAACCACGGCGTGATCGAACAGGTCGGCACGCCCGGTGAAATCTATCAGCATCCGGCGACGCCCTTCGTCGCAGATTTCGTCGGCAAGACCAACATCCTGCCCGCACGCCTCGGTGATGCCGGTCGCGTGCGCGTCGGGCAATACGAGCTGACATGCGGCACGCTCAATGGCTGCCGTACCGGCGAAGACATTCGCGTCTTCTTCCGGCCGGAGGACGTTCTCGTGCGGGATATCGACGGCCTCGACGGCGAAGTGAACGTGTTCGATGGTGCCGTCGAGAAGATCGAGTTTCTCGGGGCGTTCTCGCGCGTGACGCTGCGCATGCTCGCCTGCGACCACCCGCTTTACGCTGACCTCTCTCCTGCCGACATGCAGGCCCTGCAACCCGCCACCGGCGGCGCGCTGCGCTTTGCCGTGCCGAGCGCAGCCGTACGCGTCTTCCGTCAGGGGTGATGCCACGATGAGTTCCCTACCCTCCGCACTGCCCCACTCGCCACAGGCTCACGCGGCGCCCACGGCACCGGCAGCATCCATGACGACAGACTGCCCGCCGCCATCGGCCGTTCGCCCGGTGCGCCTCGCGTCTCACTGGACAGATCGTCTCGCGCAGGCGCTGCTGCTGGTCGCCGCAGCGGCGGGCGTGCTCTTTCTGCTCGCGCCGATGGCCGCCATTCTCATCAAGAGTGTGCAGGACAATGACGGACACTTCGTCGGCCTGCAACACTTCCGCGAGTATTTTCATTCGCCCGCGCTGTTCGGATCGATCTGGAACAGCGTCTGGATTTCGATGGTGACAATGTGCATCACCGTGCCGCTCGCCTTCATCTTCGCGTATGCACTCACGCGCAGTTGCATACGCGGCAAAACGCTGTTGCGCAACATCGCGCTCATTCCGATTCTCGGCCCCACGCTGCTGCCTGCGATCTCGTTCATCTTCTGGTTCGGCAATCAAGGGCTGTTGCGGCCTTTCATGGGCGAGGTGGACATCTACGGCCCGCTGGGCATCGTGATGTCGCTGGTGAACGCCACGTTCCCGCATGCGCTGATGATTCTGATCACCGCGCTCTCGCTGACCGATGCCCGGCTGTATGAAGCCGCCGACGCACTGGGCACGCCCATGCTGCGACGCTTCTTCACCATCACCCTGCCAGGCGCAAAGTACGGGGTGATCAGCGCCGCGATGATCGTCTTCACCTATGCGATCTCCGATTTCGGAATTCCGAAGGTCATCGGCGGTGACTTCAATGTGCTCGCGACCGACATCTACAAGCTCGTGATCGGTCAGCAGGATTTCTCGAAGGGCGCGGTCGTGGGTCTCGTGCTGCTCGTACCGGTGGGCATCACATATCTGGTGGATTCGGTCGTGCAACGCAAGCAGCAGGCGTTGCTCTCGGCGCGCGCAGTGCCTTACGTGCCGAAGCCGTCGGGCGGTTTCGACTGGCTGATGGCCACGCTGTGCTGGGGCATGGCCGCGATCATGCTCGCGATTCTCGGCATGGCGGTATATGCGTCGTTTGTGAAGTTCTGGCCTTACAACTTCAGCCTGTCGCTGGGACACTATCGTTTCGGCCTCATCGAAAGCGGCGCGTTCGACTCGTATGTCAACAGCCTGCAAATGGCGTTCTGGTGCGCGGTGTGGGGCACGGCAGCGATCTTTGTGATCGCCTACCTGCTCGAGAAGACGCGCGGCATGACGTGGCTGCGTGGCTTCATCCGCATGATGGCCGTGCTGCCGATGGGGGTGCCCGGCCTCGTGCTGGGGCTTGGCTACATCTTCTTCTTCGTTCCCGAGGCCAACCCATTGCACAGCCTGTACGGCACGCTCGCCATTCTGGTGATCGTCAATGTCGTGCATTACTACTCGTCGAGCCATCTCACGGCCGTGACTGCGCTCAAGCAGATCGACCCGGAGTTCGAGTACGTGTCGGCGTCGCTGAAGGTGCCGTTCTATCGCACGTTCTGGCGCGTGTCCGCACCGATCTGCCTGCCGTCGATCATCGACATCAGCCGATACCTCTTCGTCAACGCCATGACGACGGTCTCGGCGGTCGTGTTCCTCTATTCGGCCGATACGTCGCTCGCGTCGGTCGCCATCGTCAACATGGACGAAACCGGCTCGATCGGTCCCGCAGCAGCCATGGCCACATTGGTCGTGCTCACGTCGATGGTGGTGTGCCTGCTTTATCACGGCATTCAACGCGTGGTGGAGCGCTACACGCAGGCGTGGCGGCGACCGTCCGGATTGGCTCGCAAGGCACAGTGAAACCACCGAAGGCATAGAGATCACGAACCAGCCCACCAACGAATCCGGGCCCGGCGGTGTGTCCGCAGTGCCGGCGCCTGTCGCAACACGAACCTCGACAGTGTTGTTACTTCTCTCGCTTGTTTTCCCGCTTGATAGGAGGCGGTCATGATTCTCGGTCAGGAACCGATTCTGCTCACCCCCGGCCCGCTCACCACGTCGCCGGCGACCCGACAGGCCATGCTGCGCGATTGGGGGTCGTGGGACGCCCAGTTCAATCGCATTACCGCGTCGCTGTGTCGCGATCTGGTAGATGTTGTGCATGGCGGCGAAGACTATGTCTGCGTGCCGTTGCAAGGCTCGGGCACGTTCTCCGTCGAAGCGGCCATCGGCACGCTCACGCCACGCGGCGCGCGTATTCTCGTGCCGGATAACGGCGCGTATTGCCAGCGCATTCTGAAAATCTGCCGCTATCTCGGGCGCGACGCCGTCGCCCTGCCCATCCCCGAAGATCAGGCCGCCGGCGCCGCTGCCATCGACGAAGCGCTCACGCGCGATCCGTCGATCACGCATGTGGCGCAGGTTCATCTGGAAACCGGGGCGGGGGTACTCAATCCGCTCGCCGACATCGCGCGCGTTTGCCAGAAGCACGGCAAGGGGCTCATCGTCGACGCCATGAGTTCGTTTGGCGCCGTAGAGATCGACGTGCGATCGATGCCGTTCGACGCCCTCATCGCTGCGAGCGGCAAGTGCCTCGAAGGCGTGCCGGGCATGGGCTTCGTGATCGCGAAGAAGTCGCGGCTGGAAGCCAGTGCCGGTAACAGCCATTCGCTGGCGATGGATCTGCACGACCAGTACACCTATATGCAGAAGACCACGCAATGGCGCTTCACGCCGCCGACGCATGTGGTCGCGGCTTTGCGCGCAGCCGTCGATCAGTTCCTCGCCGAAGGCGGACAGACGGTACGCGGCGAGCGTTACCGGACGAACTGCCGTACGTTAGTCGACGGGATGGCCTCGTTGGGCTTTCGTCCGTTCCTTGCACCGGAAGTCCAGGCCCCGGTGATCGTGACGTTCCACGCCCCCGCTGACAGCAAGTACGACTTCAAGGCGTTTTACGCAGCCGTTCGCGATCGTGGCTACATCCTTTATCCGGGCAAACTCACGCAAATCGAAACGTTCCGCGTCGGCTGCATCGGCGCCATCGACGACAACGAAATGCGCAATGTCGTCACCGCGATTGCGCAGTCGCTAACGTCGCTCGGCATTCGGCAAGTGGCACCGCTCACGCGCGCTGCGTAGCCAGTCAGGCGCAGCACAACGGGTGGCCCCATCGGCCACCCGTCTTCGACGATTTCCGCCGATGCAGGGAATCGTCTGAAACTCTCGGATTCTCCCGACGCGGCAACGTCATCGCCGCGTCATCGCACGGCCTTGATTCCCCGACCAAATCCGGCACCGCCGCCGGTTCTCCGTGCGCGCCCGTCACCTGAGCACAACGGGCACTTTCCCACAGTGCTTCCTAGAATGTCCCGCACATAACCCCCGCATTAGCGCTTCATCCGGCAAGAAACGCAACGGCTCGCTCGGCGCGTTGCCCGTTCGTCCGCCGCTGTCGTCGCCTCCCCCCGAATGTCGGTTGCCAAAGGCACGCGCTCGTCTCGCGCGCGCCGTCTTCATGCACGCCACTTCAATTGGGAACCGGAGCACGATGAACAAGCACCTCTATCGGTTGGTCTGGCGGCATTGCCGCGTCGATGTCGTCCCTGCGCCGGAAACGGCGCGTCAAAGCCCGGGCGCACCGGCATCGCGCGTGCAACGTGCCCGCTGCGGCACACGCTCGTCGATCCTTTCCTATCCGGTCACCCGCGTTTGCCTTGCATGCCTCGCTTTGCTCGGGGCGGCAGCGCCCGCGCCGGTGTGGGCGGCCTGCGCCACAGCGGGCAACGTCGTCACGTGCAGCGGTGCCGCCAACCCGCTGGCGCCGTCTTATGCGAACGCGGCGAACAATCTTCAGGTGAACGTGAACAGCAGCGCGGGTGTCGGTGTGTTGCTCGGCATTGGCGGCACCGCAATGTCACTGACCGGCAATAACGTAACGCTCGTGAACGGGGGCACGATCGATCCCTCACTGCTCGGCGGCATCGGCGTCCTCGCCAGCGGCACGGTCATCGGCAATGCGAATGCAGGCGGCAGTACGCAAACGGTGACGAACAACGCCATCATGCGCGGCACGGTGGGCCCTCTCGGTGTGAACCTGCCAGGCCTCACCGGCCTGGCGTTGACGGTGCAGAACGCCGCCGGCGGCACCACCATCATCAACAACAGCGGCACGCTCGGCGCTACGCCACTGCTTGGCGTCTCGCTCACCGGCACCGGCAGCGCCCCTGTCGTGGCCGCTTACGGAGGCGGGGCCGTCAACTTCAGTAACACGGGCACGGTGCTGGGGCGCATCGCGTTTCAAGCGAACGCAACACCGGGAGCCGGCAACACGTTGACCAACGAAGGGGCGCTAAGCGGTAGCGTCTCGCTCGGCACGAACAGCACCAACACATTCACGGCCGTCACGGGCTCGACGGTCGACGACGGCGGCAGCACCGGCCTCGGCGCACTGACCGTGACCGGATTCGACCTTGGCTTCGCGGCGACGGGGGTGATCGATGGCGGCGCGGGCGGCGTCAATTCGCTGATCCTTCGCAACTCGGCAAACAATGCCACGACGACAGGCAGCGGCACACTCAACGGGGCCAGCTACCTGAATTTCTCGCAAGCCACCGTCAGTGGCGGAACCTGGACGCTTATCGGGCCACTGGCGGTCACCGCCACAACGCTTAACGGCGGCCTCACCATCTTCGACAATCCTGGCAGCCTCGGCACCGGCTCGCTCACGGTCAATGGCGGCGCGTTGCAGGCCGCCAGTTCTGGGCTGGGCATCGCGCTCCCGGTCACGCTCGGCGCCAATGGCCTGACAGTCTCCGGTGCGAATCCCCTCGCGTTCAGCAACACGGTCACGGGCAGTGGCGGAGTGTCACTGACAGGCACCGGCAACCTGACGCTCTCGGGAAACAACACCTACTCCGGCGGCACCTCACTGACCAGCGGCACGCTGATCGCCGGCAGCAGCACGGCGCTCGGTAGCGGCACCGTGCAGGTCTCCGGCACGTCTGGCGTGCTGGATGCCAGCGCGTCGGTCACCCTCGCGAATCCGGTCGCGATTGGCGGCGGCAGCACGTTGACGTTCGGCGGTAGCGCACCGCTCACCCTCGCCGGTCAAATTACCGGCAGTGGCAGCGTCACCAAACAGGGGGCGCAGACAGTCACGCTCACAGGTGCCAATACGTTCAGCGGCGGCATCAATGTCGCAGCGGGAGCACTGGCCCTCTCGGGACCCGGTTCGTTGCAGATCGGAGGCACACCGCTCACGCTCTCGGGTGCCGGAGCGGTCTTCGATATGTCGAACGCGGACGGCGACCGCGCGATCACCGGGCTGTCGGGTGTGGCGAACACGCAGGTCCATCTCGGCAGTCATAACCTCACCCTTGGCAACAGCGCCGGTGGCACGTTCGCGGGCACGATCAGCGGCACGGGCGGCATCATCAAGACGAACGGCGATACGCAAACGTTCTCCGGTGCAAATACGTTTACGGGCGGCACGACGATCAACGCCGGCGGCATCGCGCTCGGTAGCGGCGGCTCGCTCGCCAGCACCGGTGCCGTGTCGCTGCTCGGTGGCGGCACCACGTTCGACATCAGTCAGGCGTCCGCGCAAACCATTGGCGCGTTGACCGGCATTGCCAACACGTCCATCGCGCTGGGCAACAATGCGCTGACGTTCGGCGATGCGACCGACCAGACGTTCTCCGGCGTCTTTTCCGGCAGCGGCGGCAGCATCGTCAAGCAAGGCACCGGTACGATGACGCTGACCGGCACCAATACGTCCGGAGGCGGTATCAATGTCCGAGCGGGCACGCTCGTGCTTCAGGGCAGTGCTTTCGCCAACGCCACGCCGCTTGCCCTGTCGGGCAACGGTGCGACGCTCGATTTGTCCGCAGCCGCCGGCATGACGTTCGGAACGCTCTCCGGGGTGAACGGATCGACGGTGTTGATCGGCAATCAGACGCTGACCATTGGTGCCGCCGGAAATTCGACATTCGGCGGCACGATCTCTGGGGCAGGCGGAATCGTCAAGCAAGGCAGCGGCTCGCTCCTGCTCTCAGGAGCGCAAACGTTTACCGGCGGCATCGACATCGCGTCGGGGCGGCTCGCGCTGCAAGGCAATAACACGCTGACCGGCAGCAATGTCGTGACCGTTGCCGATAACGCCACGTTCGATATCGGTGGCGCAGGTCCCGTGAGCATCGGGTCGCTGACCGGTACCTCCAATAGCCAGGTCACGCTCGGCAGCAATACACTCACCCTCGGCGACGCGGCCAGCGCGACCTTCGCGGGCAGCATCGGGGGGACGGGCGGTATCGTCAAACTCGGCGCGGGCACACAAACGCTGACAGGCCAGAACGCCTTCACAGGTCAGATCAACATCGAGGAAGGCACGCTGGCCCTGAGCGGCACTGGCACGCTCTCGGCCAACCCTGTCAGCCTTGCCGGCGGTGCCACACTCGATATCAGCAGCGGCGAGAACCAGACCGTCCATGCGTTATCTGGCGCCGCGGGAAGCACAATTCGTCTCGGCAGCAATACGCTCTCGTTCGGCGACAACAGCGATCAGACCTTTGCGGGCACGCTGACCGGCAACGGCGGCGGCATCGTCAAGTTCGGCACGGGCACACAGACGTTGACCGCGCAGCAGACGTTTACCGGAAGCATCGTGGTCGGCGGCGGCGCCCTCGTCATCGGCGCGGGGGGTGGGTTGTCGCCGCAGAACGCCATAACGCTGGGCGACAGCACGACGTCGCTGGACATCAGCGCAGCGGGTGCCCAGACCATCGGCTCGCTCAGCGGCGGCGCCGCTCAGGTCTTTCTCGGTGCGAACACGCTGACGTTCGGCGATGGCAACGGCGAGACATTCAATGGCAGCATTCACGGCACCGGCGCACTCGTGAAACAAGGCGGCGGCGTGGAGACACTGGCCGGCGCCAGCGACTTCACGGGCGGGGTCGATCTCGCGGCAGGCGGTCTTCAATTGGGCAACGCGAATGCCATCGGAACCGGCGCGCTCACAATGGCCGATCAGACGACGCTCGACACCACGCAGGTACTAACCCTCGGCAAAAACATCACGCTGAACGGCACATCAGCCATCCTCGGCAGCAACGATCTGACGTTGACGGGAGACGTCTCAGGTAGCGGCTCGTTGCAAAAGACCGGCGCGGCTACGTTGACACTGAACGGCGCGGGCGGATGGACCGGCGGCACAACGATCAACGACGGCGTGCTTGCATTGGGTGCCGGTGGCTCGCTCGCCAATCAAGGGGCTGTCGTACTGAACAGTCCTACGGCAGTGTTCGATGTGAGCGGCGCGTCAGGCGCGCAAACCATCGGTGCACTCTCCGGCACTGGCGGCACGGTGACCCTGGGCGCCAACACGCTGACCTTTGGTGACGCGAGCGATCAGACATTGGCCGCGACGTTGAGCGGCACGGGCGGCATCGTCAAACAGGGCGCGGGACGGCAAACACTCACGACGACGCAGACGTTTGCAGGCGGCATCGATGTCGCCAACGGTACGCTGGCGCTGGGCAGCGGCGCATCGATGCAAGGTGCGAATGCCCTGACGCTAAGCGGCGCAGGTAGCACCTTCGACATTAGCGAGGGCGGCACCACGGTGATCGGCGCGTTGAATGGCGTCGCGGGCAGCAGCGTGTCACTCGGCTCGCAGAATCTGACGTTTGGCGGCAACGTCGACGCCTCGTTCGGTGGCGCGATTCACGGGGCAGGCGCGCTCATCAAGACGGGCGCCGGCGCGCAGACCTTCCTGGGTGCCAGCGACTTCTCCGGCGGCATGATCGTGGGCGAAGGCGGTCTGGTGGCAGGTGACAATCTCGCCTTCGGCATCGGTGCGCTCACGCTCAACAGCAATGCGAGTCTCGACAGCACGCAAGCCATTACGCTGGGCAACAACATGGGTTTGTCGGGCACGTTGACGGTGCTTGGCGGTCACGACCTGACGCTCAACGGCGTGTTGTCCGGTTCGGGCGGACTGACCAAGATCGGTGCGGCGAGGCTGACGCTCGGTGGCAGCAATACCTACACCGGGGCAACGATCGTCGACGCAGGCACGCTGGCGCTGGGGGCCGGCGCGTCGCTCAATGCGTCGGGATCGATCAACATTGCCAGCGGCGCAACGCTCGACCTCTCGGCAGGCAATGGAACACAGGTCATGGGTGCTATCGATGGCGCGGGAACCGTCAACATCGGCGCTCTCGTGACCGAGATCGGGGCCGCCTCCAACGGCACGTTCAGCGGCAGCCTCATGGGCACGGGGTCAGTTATCAAGATTGGCACCGGCACGGAAACGCTCACCGGACAGAACACCTATACGGGCGGCACGGTCGTACAAACGGGCACGCTGGCACTGGGCGGCGCGGGCACCCTTGCCGCGGAGGGTGCGCTCACGCTGAACAATGCCGGTTCGACGTTCAACATCTCCGGTGCCAATGGACCGCAAACGGTTGGTGCGCTCTCCGCCGGTGCAGGGACGCAGATCCGATTGGGCGGCAACACGCTGACCTTCGGCGATGCGACGAGCCACACCGTCGCCGCGCTCATCAGTGGCAGCGGCGGCATCGTCAAACAAGGCAGCGGGACAACGACAGTGCTCGGCGCCCAGCAGTACACCGGAACCACAACGATTACCGATGGAACGCTCGCCATCGGCTCGACCGGCAACCTGGGAACTGGCGCCGTCGTGGCTTTGGCAAGCGGCAGTGCAGTGCTCGACGTCAGCGCGGCGGGCAATCAATCACTCAGCCATCTGTCAGGCACCGGGGGGAGCGTGGTTCTCGGTGGTGGCAGTACTTTGCGGGTGGGTAACAACGACACCTCCGCGCTCGCAAGCGCCATCTCGGGCACCGGTGCCCTCATCATGGATGGCAGCGGACGGTTGACGCTCGGCGGAGTCAACACGTTCACGGGGAATGTCGGCGTGGACAGCGGCACGCTCGCGCTGGGCGCTGGTGCCACACTGTCGAGCGCGAACGATGTCACGCTCGCCTCCGGCGCGACGTTCGATGTCAGCGCCGCCACCGCGCCCGTCATCGGATCACTCAACGGCGCGGCCGGCAGCACGGTCAACGCGGGCACGCAGACACTTACACTTGGCAGCGCGGGGAACGGAACCTTTACCGGCACGCTCAACGGCACCGGCGGCCTCATCAAGCAAGGCAGCGGGACGCAAATGCTAGACAGCGGAGCGGCGCTGACTGGCGACGTGCGCATCGACGCCGGCACTCTCGCCCTAAGCAACGGTACCAGGTTGAATGGCAACGCCATCACCCTCGACGGCGCGACCGGGAGGCTCGATCTCTCGGCAGGGCCAAATCAAACGGTCGGCTCAATCGCTGGCGTCACAGGCAGTGCCATCAATCTCGGTAACGCAGCACTCACGCTTGCCGACGCAGCGAGCGATGCACTGGCATCTGACGTTCATGGTGCAGGCGGCAGCCTCGTCAAACTCGGCAACGGCGTACAAACGCTCGCGGGCAATAACGACTTCGGTGGCGGAATCGACGTTCAGGCGGGGGGGATCGCGGTGAACAGCAACACCGCATTGGGGACAGGTGTTGCGCGCTTTGCCGACGGCACATCACTCGACGCGACGCAAACGAGCACGTTGGGCAATCAGATCATGCTCGATGGCAATCTCAGCGTCGTTGGCACGAACGATCTCGCGCTCAACGGTGCGATCAGCGGTGTGGGCGGCATCACGAAGAACGGTGCGGCAACGCTGACCCTCAATGGCCAGAACACCTACGCCGGCACCACCAATGTCATCGGCGGCACGTTGGCTCTCGGTGCGGGCGCAAGCCTCGACGCCGCAGGCATCGTCAACGTGGCGACGGGTGCGATGTTCGACCTGTCGGCAGGCAACGGCACGCAGACGTTCGGTGCGCTCATGGGCGGCGGCGCCATCAACATGGGCAGCAACACGCTCGAGGTCGGTGCGAACGGCCTCGACGAGACCTACAGCGGCGGAGTGATGGGCTCCGGCAGCCTCGTGAAGGTCGGCACGGGGACCGAGACGATGACGGGCACGAACACGTTCACTGGCGGGACGGTCGTGCAAGCCGGCACGCTCGCGCTGGGCGGTGCGGGTTCTTTATCGGCGGCGGGGGCGGTCACGCTGCAGAATCCGGGAACGACGCTCGACATTTCCGGCGCCAACGGCAACCGCACTATCGGCGCACTCACTGCCCAGACAGGCACCAACGTCACGCTGGGCAACAATACGCTGACGTTCGGCGATGCGTCGAGTCACACCGTGAGCGGCACGATCACCGGTGGGGGCGGCATCATCAAGCAAGGCAGTGGAACGCAAACGCTCGTGGGCCAACAACAGTTCACGGGCACGACCACCATTGCCGACGGCACGCTCGCACTCGGTGCCACGGGGCAACTTGCGAGCGGTGCGAATGTCGTCGTGGCGGGCCCCGGCGCCACATTCGATATCTCAGCCGCGGGAAATCAGACGCTCGGGAGGCTATCAGGCACCGGCGGCAGTGTGAACCTCGGGGGTAACACGCTCACGTTTGGCGACAACACCCACCAATCGCTGGCCGCGTCCATCGCCGGTGCAGGCGGCATCGTCAAGACCGGCGCGGGCACGCTATCGCTGACGGGACAGAACACCTTCACCGGTGCCATCAATGTGGCAAACGGCACCGTCTCCCTCGACTCGGGTGGCACGCTGTCCGGCGCCAACAACGTTTCACTTGCCGCCGGTACGACGCTGGACGTCACGCACACGACGACTCAGACCCTCATCGCAGGCATTGATGGTGCGGCTGGCTCCACGGTGTCGCTCGGCGCGCAATCGCTCACGTTCGGCGGCTCGGCGAACAGCACATTCGACGGCGTTATCGCCGGCGCGGGGGGCATCACCAAACAAGGCACCGCCACTGTGACGCTTGGCGGCGTCACCACCTTCTCCGGTACGACGTCGGTGACAGGCGGCACGTTGGCGCTCGGCGCCTCCGGACAACTTGGCGGCAGTGCGGGTCTGGCATTGCGCAATACCGGTTCGACGTTCGACGCCTCCGCGTCTGCTGCACCGCTGGCATTCGCCTCCCTCGACGCTGACACCGGCACACAGCTAGTGCTCGGCAGCGGTGGGTTGATAACCGGTGACAGCGGGAATCACACGTTCGGCGGCACGTTATCCGGTGCGGGAAGACTGGTCAAGAACGGTAGCGGAACGCTTTCGCTCGGCGCATCGAATACGTACGCCGGTGGCACGACGTTGAACGCTGGGACGCTCTCCCTGGGCAACAGCACGGCGCTCGGCGCAGGTGACATTACGGTGAACGGTAATGGGGGGCTCGGCGCGAACGCCCCGGCCAGCGCTCCCTTGACCGTGGCGAATGGTGTGACGCTGAACAACGGCGCAACCCTCGGCGTCGCCGGTGCATCACCGCTCACCCTCAGCGGCAACGTGACGGGCAACGGCGGCCTGTCCCTGAATACCCCGCAAGGCATCACGCTGGCTGGCAACAACCGCTACACGGGTGGCACGACGGTCACCGGCGGGAGTGTCAACGTCACCTCGCCGACGGGCCTTGGCACCGGCGGGCTCGTCGTCTCGCAAGGCACGGTGGCAATGCAGGGGGTGGACGTCACATTGCCGTCGCTCAATGGCACGGCGCAAGGCGGCGTCGCCATCAATGGCGGTTCGGTCACGGTCTCGGCAGGCGACTTCTCCGGCAGTGTCGCCGGCAGCGGTGGCCTGACCAAAACCGGCACCGCCACCACGCTCACGCTCAGCGGCCAGAACCCGCTCACCGGACCGACGACCGTGGCGGGCGGCACACTCGGCATCGGCAGTCTTCCGAACTCGCCAGTCACGGTACAAGCGGATGGCACGTTGACGACCCTTGCCCCGGCATTGTCGGGCGGCAGCGGCGCGAGCGCGCAAACCGGGACGCTGACCGGCGGACCCGGTAGCCACATCGTCGTCGCATCTCCCGGCACCACGTTAGGCGTCAACGGCGATCTCACGCTTGCCCCGGGCTCGACGTTACAAGTCAGTGCCGCTCCCGGCACGGCTCCCAGTCAGGTGAAGGCCAGCGGCCGTGCATCGGTCGGCGGCAGCAATCTCGTCATCCACGCGGCACTGGGTACGCGACCCGCAGATGCCTCAGGTGCCGTCATCGTCTCGGCACCGGGCGGCGTCTCCGGGCAATTTGCGTCGGCGTCGACCGACCTGCTCTACCTCACGCCTCAGGTCAGCTACACGCCGACATCCGTGCTGCTGACGTTCGCGCCGAACGGTACGCCGCTTCCGGCAGGTGCCATCACGCCGAATCAGCGGGCGGCTGCGGACGCGGTCGCGGCAATGGACGGTGGCAGCACGCTCTATCAGGCCGCGCTCGGCCTGACCGCCGCGACAGCACCGGCGGCCTTCGAGAGTCTCGACGGCAGCCTGCATGCGTCGATTACGTCGATGTTGCTGAGTCAAAGCCAAATCGCGCGCGATGCCGTCTCGCAACGACTGCGCGAGAACCTTTCTCTTGCGCAGGACTGCGAAGTTTCGTCGGCAGAGAACGAGCGTTTGCCTGCCCCCGCGGCACAGGTCAACCGTAGCGGTGACTGCCGCGCACAGCCGCGTGCAACTCAGGCGTGGGCGTCGGTCTATGGCAACGATGGGCAACTGCGCGGCAAACCTGTCGCTGACGGTGGCTCGGGGGCTTCCACATTGCATCGGCGCGGCATGGGGGTACTTGCCGGTGTCGATGCGCCTCTGGCGGATGCATGGCGTGCAGGCGGGTTCGGCGGCCTCGGCCACAGCACGTTCAATACCGGGCCGGGGGCTTCCGGGAACAGCAACGATGCGCAGATCGGCGCGTATGTGAACCGTCGCTTCGGACGCCTCGGCGCCACGATTGGCGGTGCCTACGGATGGCAGCAAATCACGTCGCAGCGCAGCGTAGCCATCGGCCCCATCGCACAGACGGCGAGGGCCAGCTACGACGCCTCTGTGTGGCAGGTCTTCGGTGAAGCCGCGTGGCGCTTGGACGCCGGCCCCGCCAGCATCGAACCGTTCGCCAACGTGGCATACGCACGCGTGCGCACCGGTGCATTCGACGAAACGGGCAGCGTCGCCGCGCTTCACGCCGACGAGCAATCGCAAGGCATCACGTTCTCGACCGCCGGCTTGCGCGGCGAGATGGCCTTCGGCACCGGTTCGATCGCATCGGGGCGCCTGCGGTTGTCGGCAGGCTGGCGTCACGCCTACGGCGCGAACACGCCCGACATGCGGCTGGCTTTCTCCAGCACCTCAGCGGCATTCACCGTTGGCGGTGTTCCGATCGCACGTGATGCCGCCGTCGTCAGCGCCGGTGTCGATGCCTTCGTCGGCACCGCGATGACCCTTGGCGTGAGTTACTCGGGCCAGTTCGGCGGGCAAGTCAGCGACAACACCATCTATGGGAATCTCAACTGGCGCTTCTGACGCGTGCGCTAGCTCTGTGGCACTTACCGCAGCGAGCGAAGTACGGAGGAGGTGCCATGGGCCGGCGGCGCGAGGTGGCGTCGCCGGCCAAGGGCGGGACTCGCCTGCAACCATCGCCTCCGGTAAGCTCTCGGTGTCGCGCGCTCACGCGCTCACTCCGGAAGGTTATCCCCCATGCCGTCATCCAAAGCTACTGACGCCGCGCCACCGGCCAAGGCCAGCACGGCGCGCAAGCGCAGCACCAAGCCCCTGGAGATTCACTTCAAGCGAGCCTACGACGCCCCCGATCCCGCGGACGGGCAACGCATCCTCGCCGACCGTCTCTGGCCGCGCGGTCTCGCCAAGATCAAGGCGCATATCGACTTCTGGGCCAAGGACGTCACGCCGAGCACACCGCTCCGGCAATGGTTTCACCAGCATCCCGAGCAGTTCGACGAATTCCGTCAACGCTTTCTCGATGAACTCTCTGCGCTGGATGCCGACCACAACGCCACCCTCACCGAACTGCGCAAACGATTGACCGAAGGCCCGGTCACGTTGCTCACGGCGGCCCATCGACTCGAAGACGACGAAGCGCACACGCACCTTCATGTGTTGCGCGATTTCCTCGAATCACGTTAGTGCGTCACGGCGGGCCGATGGATCGACGTACGTCGGCCCCCTGACGTCGTTAGCCTGACAGCGATGGTTTTGCGGTTCGCCACGCACGCCAGCGTATCGCGTCAAGACACGGCATTCCGCCCCTCAAAACGGTGTCGTGTGACGCCGATGCCGTGGAGACCCGCATGACATCTGGCGTTGTATGCGAACGGGACGGGCGGTGGCGAAGTTTGCTATAACGCTCACAGCGCCGCCATCACGCCAGCCATGTGCCGCGCAGCTTCCGTATCATCGGTTCTCTCCGGCGGCGCGCAGAATCTCGTGCGCCGTGTCGTATTCCCAATGCTTACCTCGTTGCCGCGACGGCAACGCTATGCCTCATGCTCGTTCCGCTGATAGTTGCCTGCGCACTGTTCATGGAGAACATGGATTCCACCGTGTTGTCCACCTCCTTGCCGTTGATCGCCAAAGATCTCGGCGAGAGCCCGATCACGCTCAAGCTGGCGCTCACCACCTACCTCATCAGCCTGGCGGTGTTCATCCCGATCAGCGGTTGGATCGCCGACCGCTTCGGCACGCGCAACGTCTTTCGCACGGCCATTGGGGTGTTCGTGCTCGCCTCGATCGGCTGCGGCGTCTCGACCAATCTGACGGAACTGGTCATTGCTCGCTTCGTGCAAGGCATGGGTGGCGCGATGATGGTGCCGGTGGGACGCCTCGCATTGCTCAAGTCTGTGGAGAAGCGCGACATGGTGCGCGCGCTCAACTACCTCACGATCCCCGCGCTGGTCGGCCCGGTGCTCGGTCCACCCCTTGGCGGCTTCATCACCACGTATTGGCACTGGCGCTGGATCTTCTTCATCAACATTCCGATTGGCGTGCTCGGTTTCATCCTGGCGACGAAGTACATTCCCGATCTGTATGAGGAAGAAATCCCCCCGCTCGACGTCAAGGGCTTCATCCTGTCGGGCCTGGGACTGTCGATCCTGATGCTGGGCTTGTCCACCATCGGCCGCCATCTGATTCCCACGCCGCTTGCGCTGGGACTCGTCGCCATCGGCGCCGCATTGCTGGTCTCGTATCTGCATCACGCGAAGGGACTCACGCACCCGCTGCTGCGACTCGATCTGTTCCGTATCCCCACGTTCCGCGCCGGTGTCGCGGGTGGCACGCTGTTCCGCATTGGCGTAGGGGCAACGCCATTCCTGCTGCCATTGATGCTGCAACTCGGTTTCGGCATGACACCGATGGAATCTGGCGCGCTGACGTTCATTTCCGCCGCAGGTGCGATGTTCATGAAGACACTCTCGCTGCGCATTCTGCAACGATGGGGCTTCCGCCGGGTACTGATGACCAATGCGCTCATCGCGTCGGCGACGATCGGCAGCTACGGTTTATTCACCGAACAGACCTCGCATCTGGTGATCCTCGGCACGCTGCTGTTCGGCGGATGCTTCCGCTCGTTGCAGTTCACCAGTCTGAATGCGATCTCGTACGCCGACGTGCCGGCGCAGCGCATGAGTCAGGCGACGAGTCTGGCCAGCGTCGCGCAACAGGTCTCGCTCACGCTTGGCATCACCATCGGGGCTGCGGTGTTGCAAACGTCGTCCTGGCTGCACGGACGCGATCATGTGACCAATGTCGATTTCCCCTGGGCCTTCCTGACCGTGGCGCTGATCGCCGTGAGTTCGACGATTTCGGTTGCGCGTCTCGCGCGCGATGCTGGCAGTGAGCTGGCGCAGCGTAGCTGACGCCCCCCGCCAAAAGCATGCCGTCAGAAATGACAACGCCCGGGACACGATGTCCCGGGCGTTTTTGCTTGCTGCGGCGCTCGGCCGTGGTTAGCGGAAGATCACCGTCTTGTGGCCGTTGAGCAGAATGCGGTGCTCGGCGTGATAACGCACCGCACGCGCAAGCGCCACACACTCCACGTCGCGACCGATCGCGGTCAGTTGCTCGGGGTCCATCGCGTGATCCACGCGCTCGACTTCCTGTTCGATGATCGGACCTTCGTCGAGATCGGACGTCACGTAGTGCGCCGTCGCCCCGATCAGCTTCACGCCACGGTCGAAGGCCTGATAGTAAGGCTTCGCCCCCTTGAAGCTCGGCAGGAACGAGTGATGGATGTTGATCGCACGGCCCGCGAGCTTCTTGCACAGATCGCTCGAGAGCACCTGCATGTAGCGAGCGAGCACCACCAGATCGATGTTGTTGTCCTGCACCAGCTCATATACCTTGGCTTCTTGCGCGGCCTTCGATTCCGGCGTCGAGTTCATGAGCGGCAGGTGATGGAACGGAATGTTGTAGCTTGCCGCCAACTGATAGAAATCCTTGTGGTTCGAGACGATCACTGGAATTTCGATGTTGAGTTGGCCAGTCTTGTAGCGAAACAGCAGATCGTTCAGGCAGTGACCGATCTTCGAGACCATGAGCATGACGCGCGGCTTGAGCGCGGCGTCGACCAGTTCCCATTGCATCTCGTACTGCTCGGCGAGCGGCGCAAAGTCGCGCTGCAACGTGGCCAGATCGGTCTGACCCGGCAGTTGCTGAAAATGCACGCGCATGAAGAAGCCGCCGGTGAAACGATCATTGAACTGGGCCGAGTCGAGAATGTTGCCGCCGCGCTCCACCAGGAAACCGGCCACGGTGTGGACGATGCCAGGACGGTCCGGGCAGGACAACTTCAGGATGTAGCTATTTTCGATCGGTGCCATGATTGCTCCTGGGCAAAGGCTTGCAATGTCGTTGCAGTGTTGAAATTCTTGCCGGTGGCCGTGCGGCCGATTGCCGGGTTACTCGTCTGCCGGCTTGAACAGCGCCTCGATACCCGCGCAGTCCTTGACGCGAATGGCGCCTTCGCGCAGCAGGAAATCGAGACTCGCGAGGCTGGCGTCGACGGTCATCTTGCCGCGGGCGATCACATCGCGCACATCGCCGGCCGAGCACAGCCAGTGTGCGCTCGCCTCGCCGTCCTGGTTTTCGGGCACGAAGCCGCGCGGCAGCGCGAGGTCGTAGACGAAAATCTGCTCGGACTGCACGCCCTCCGGAATCTCCGCGAGGATGTGCAGCGTGCGCCCGGGCCGCGCTTCGTTCGCCAGGTATGCCGGAATTCCGGCTTCTTCCCAGCATTCCTTGGCGAGCGTGTCACCCACGCCGATGCCGTTGCCGATGCCACCGGCGGCAGCATTGTCGAGACAACCGGGATCGGTCGCCTTGAGCACGCTGCGCCGGGCGATCCACATCTTCGGCGCTTCTCCGACGAAGCGGGCCGGAACGTAGGCGTTCACATGCACGGCGAACGTGCGCGTGCCAAAAAAACGGGAGGCCGCGCGTTCGATCCACGCGAGCGGTGCGTCGTACAGCCGTTGACGGATGGCGTAACGCTCGTTGCGCCATCCGGTAATGCGCCCTTGCGCCGCCAACGTCTCGATCACCGGTGCAAGCGCTTGCGTGCGCGCTTCGCATGTGTCGTGGCGCGGGTGAATACGCACGGCCAGCGAACTGATTTCGAACACGTCGGGCCAACGACACAGCGATTCGACGTCGCAACGGCGAATCCACCCATAACGCTGCGAACCGATCACAAGCGGCAGATGCGCCGTGTCGTCGAAGCGGCGCGCCGCCGCAATACAAGCAAAAGACATACGTCAAAGACCGGACGCGCCTCCATCGGAAGCGCGCAAAATCGGGGCAAAACCGGCATTTTACAGAAGCGGCGGCAAGTCCGCCCGGGTCCGGTGTCATGGCCCGCCCCGGCATCGGCATCACCCGCCGCTTCGGGGCGAGCCGGTCAAGCCTTCACGCGCTCGCCCTTCGGGTCGTACAAGGCGCGCAGTTGCACGCGGGCGTCGAGCCACTCACCTGCGAGATCGACCTGATAGCGGCCGGTTTCCACATACTCGGCAGTCACCGCGCCGTCGGGATTCGTCAGGAACGCGAGGGCGACAGGGGCCTCGATCGTGTGTCCATAGGCGGCGGATGAAATGAACCCGACCGGTTGGCCGTCGCGCAGCACGGCCTCGCCCCCCCAGAGCATCTTGTCGCTCGCGCCGTCGAGTGCCACGCTCACGAGCCGGCGGCGCACGCCCTTCGACTTGGCCAGCTCGACGGCCGCGCGGCCAGCGAACGGAATGTCGCTCGCCAGCTTGCACGCGAACGTCAGCCCGGCCTCTGCGGGATTCGTGTCCGGCGTCAGTTCTCGCCCCCAGGCGCGATAGCCCTTCTCGATGCGCAGCGAGTCGATGGCGTAGTAGCCCGCGTCCTTCAATCCGAACGCCGCGCCTGCCGCGTGCAGCGTCTCATAGACCCCCACCGCGAACTCGACGGGCACATACAGCTCCCAGCCCAATTCGCCGACATAGGTCAGCCGTGTCGCGCGCACCGTGGCATAGCCCAGATCGATGTCCCGGCTCGCGCCGAAGGGAAACGCCTCGTTCGAGAAGTCGGCTTTGGATACCTGCTGCAGCAGCGCGCGCGAATTCGGCCCCATGAGCGCCAGCACCGCGTACTGTCCGGTGACGTCGACCACTGTGCAGCGTGGGTCGCCGGGCAGCCTCGCGATGTGCCGTTCGAGATAGTCCATGTCGCGCGTGGTCTGGGCCGAGCCGGTAACCATCAGGTACTGATCGGGCGCGAGGCGCGTGAGCGTGAAGTCCGATTCGTAGCCGCCGCGCTCGTTGAGCATGCCGGTGTAGACGGTGCGTCCCGGGGGTACGGCAACGTCGTTGGTACACAGCGCCTGCAATACACGCTCGGCGTCGCGTCCCTTGATGAGCAGCTTCGAGAACGAACTCATGTCGAACAGGGCCACGGCGTCTCGGCAAGCGCGATGCTCCGCCGCACTCCACCGATGCCAGTTCTGCTGACCGAAGCTGTACTCGATCTGCGCCTGCTCGGGCGACGGCGCGAAGAAATTCGGCCGCTCCCAACCCATCTTGCTGCCGAAGCACGCGCCCTTGGCGAGCAAGGTGGCATACAGCGCAGAACGACGGAACGGACGCGCCGTATCCAGCTCGCGATTCGGCCACGGCATCGCGTAGTGCAGGCCGAGCGTCTCTTTCACGCGATCGTGCAGCCACGTGTCGTTGCCGTTGAATCCCGCAAAGCGCCGAATGTCGACGGGCCAGAGGTCCATCGTCGGCTCACCGGCGACAATCCACTCCGCGAGCGCCATTCCCGCCCCGCCCGCCGATGCAATGCCCATCGAGTTAAAGCCCGCACCGACGTAGAAATTCCGCAACTCGGGCGCCTCGCCGAGAATGAAGTTGTTGTCCGGGGTAAACGACTCAGGGCCGTTGTAGAACTGCCGGACCTGCGCCGTCTCCAGCGCGGGTACGCGAATCAGCGCGTTCTCCATCAGGATCTCGAACTGGTCCCAGTCGTCGGGCAGCAGTTGAAACTCGAAATTCTCGGGGATACCGTTCATGCCCCAAGGTTTGGCGTTCGGCTCGAAGCCGCCCATCACGAGGCCACCGACCTCTTCCTTGAAGTAGATGTACCCGTCCGGATCGCGCATGACCGGCAGATCGGGATGCACGCCCGCTATCCGCTCCGTCACGATGTAGTAGTGCTCGGCCGAGTGCAACGGCACCGTCACGCCACACATCCGGCCTACGGCCTTGGCCCACTGGCCGGCGCAGTTGACAACGATCTCGGCGTCGATGCGCCCGTGCTCCCCGTTCTTGTGACGCCAGGACACCCCCGTCGCCGTGCGAATGCCATTAGGCGATGCTGTGTGGATCTCGGAGATACGCGTGTTCTCGGCAATGCGCACGCCGCGGCTTCGCGCGCCTCGGGCCAGTGCCTGCGTCAGATCGGTCGGATTGGCCTTGCCATCGCCCGGCAGCCACACGGCCCCCGCAAGATCGTCGGTACGCATCACGGGCCAGAGTTCGCCCGCCTCACGTGGCGAGATCACATCGCATTGCACGCCGTACGCGCGCGCCACGGCCGCCGTGCGCTTGAGTTGCGTCATGCGCTCATGCGTACGCGCCACCGACAACGACCCGCAGGGCTTCCAGCCCGTGCCGAGCCCCGTTTCCGCTTCGAGTTCGCTGTAGAGCTTCGTCGAGTAGCGGATGAGCTTCGTCATGCTCTCTTGCGAGCGCAACTGACCCACCAGCCCCGCCGCGTGCCACGTCGTGCCGCAAGACAACTGTCCTTGCTCCAGCAGAACGACATCCGTCCAGCCCAGCTTGGCGAGGTGATAAGCGACGGAACAACCGACGATACCGCCGCCGACAATGACGACGCGGGCGTGAGTGGGCAAAGCTGAAGTCATGAGGGGCTCCCGAATGGACCCGGGCCGATGACGAACCCGTCATGACCCGGGCGATGCCGTAGGCGATGTCATGAGATTACGCAAAGCACGCCATCTTTGCAATAATTTGCAAAATAACGACACGTATTGCCACATTCACATCACCGTCACGTCCGGCATCCCGGCCATTGCGGGGTTTCGATACCCGCACCTCCGTACCGATCAGACTGCGTCCCGCCCCGTTAGCAAGTGGAGGAGACGATCGCCCGCCTGAGCAAGCGCGCCGTCGTTGGCGATGACTGAAAGCGGGACACCTTCGGGCGGTGTCCATGCCACCTGATGCGCCACGCGCTTGTCGAGCGCGTCGCCGGTTTCGCGGCCGCGATTGGCAAGGCGCTGCGCACGCACCGCCGGATCGACTCGGATTTCCACCAGATGCAGGCGCTCACGGTAGCGATGCACTGCGTGTTCCAGAAACGCGCGCGAACCGTTGATGACGACATTCGCCCCGGCTGCCAGCCAGGCGTCGATCTCGATGCCGATGCCGTACCGGCAGTCGTGGCTTGTCCAGTCGAGCGCGAAGCAACCCAGCGCGTGCCGTACCGCGAATTCCGTGTGCGACAGCGCGATGTGGTTTTCCCCGGCGGACGGCGCACGCGTGATGTAGCGATGCGCGAAAAGCACCGGCGTGCCCCCCGCCGATGCCGTGTCGATGCGCTCGCGCGCGTACGCCAGCAACGAGTCCTTGCCGGCGCCCGACGGTCCCATGACGTAAAAGAGACGTGCGAGATTCATGCCGCCTCCCCGAGGAAGAAACGTTCGTGCAGCAAGAACGGCTCGCCGGGCGAGGGTTGCACGAAAAGCGCCAGACTGTCGGCGCGCATCGCCCCAAGCGCCTGCACCCGCGGCTGCCACCAGTTGATGATCGCGGCGGCGTCGCTCGCGTCGACACGATCGGACAGCGTGACGTGAAATCGAAATTCTTCGAGCACGTACGGATAGCCCCAATGCGCGAGCAACTCGCGTTGCCGTGACGACAGCGATGGCGCGTGACGTTTGGCCAATTCTGCGTCTGTGAGCGGTGCCCGCAGATCGTCGAACGCCTGCACGCAGTCGGCTGCGAGCGCATCGACAGCTTTCGCCCCCGCAGACCCGATCGTGGGACGCAGTGCAACGAAACCCGGGCGCTTGCCGTTATCGGTATCGACGACATCGGCATGCACCGCGAGATCGAAGGGCGCATGACGCGCCGCGACCACAGCCGCAATGCCACGCAGGTCACCAAGCCGAGCCTGGGGCGCGAGCCTCATCGGCGCCTTGAGCGTGGCGTGCAATCCGTAGCGGCGCGGATCGGCCGTCACGTCATGCAACGTGCGCGATAGCCCCGGCACCTGCGGCGCATTGAGACTGCGGCCGGTGATCGCGTCACGTCCGAGCCACCGGCTGCCTTCGTTCCACCAACACGAGCCAGCCGGGGGCGCGTAGTAGATCGCGAAGCGTGCCACGGACAAATCGAGAGCCAGTTGCGGCGCTTCGCTCATGCCATCTCTCCCTGCACGACGAGTTGCATGCGATCTGCCGGGAAATAGGCGATGCCGTACTTGACCGGCTTGCCCGCGTCGTCGATGTCGGTGCTCTCCACACTCAGCACCGGTTGCTGACGATTGATGCCGAGATACCGCGCGATCTCGGCATCGGGAAGCCGCGCGCCGATACGGCTCTCGCGACGCGTGTAGTCCGTGACACCGAAGCTCGCCAGCGTTGCACTGATCGACGTGTGCTGTGCGAAGACGTCCGGGAAGTCGGGAAAGCGCGACGCCGGAAACCAGTTCTCGCTGTACGCAAGCGGCAGTTCGATGCCTTGCGCGTCAAGACTGCGACGCGTCAGTTCCACGCGATACACCGGCGTACCCACACGAACCTCGAGCGCGTGCGCCACGTTTGCCTCGGCTTTCACTTTCTGCGCCGAGAGAATCTGCTGCGCCGTCTTGAGATTGTGTTGAGAGAGATTTTCGGTAAACCGCGTGCGGCGCCCGATCACGTAGCCAATGGCGCCCGCCTGCACGAAGGTGCCGCGGCCGTGCTCGACATTCACGAGTCCCTGCTCCGAGAGTCCGAGAATGGCGCGGCGCACCGTGTGACGGTTCACACCAAAGCGCTGCGCGAGTTCGGTCTCGCTCGGCAGACGATCGTCAGGCAAGCCTTCGCCATAGCGGCGCTCACCGATTTCCGTGGCAAGAATCTGCGCAATCTGCCGCCAGACGGCGACACCGCCACCCCGTTCGAGTTGTGCTGTCATGAAATTGACACCCGGCAAAGTTGTAATGGGTTCGCGTGCATTACCCCAGTAGAAGCCATTGCGATCATACACACGTCTATACGACTAGACAATCATGCCAAACACCTCTTCCAACCCCGTGCGTGACGAGGGCAACGCTGCCCCGCCTGCGCGTGCGCAATGGCTCGCACTGCTTGCCCGCGCCACGCGCGACGAGCTTGACGACGCCATCGCCCGCTGCCCGGACGCCCCCGAATTTGTCTGGCTGCGCGCGCCGCAGACCGGGCTGGTGATGGTGCAGGGACGCGTCGGCGGCAGCGGCGAGCGCTTCAATCTCGGTGAGACGACCGTCACGCGCTGCACGCTGCGTCAACACGATGGTGTCGTTGGCACCGGTTATGTGCTCGGCCGCGAGGCGGAGCGTGCCGTGCGCGTGGCGCGTCTCGATGCCTTGATGCAGATGCCGCGTCACCGCAACGTGCTCGCCGCTGGCCCGCTCGCCGCGATCGCCGGACGTCTGGCCGCCGTCGCCGCGCAGAGCGACGCCGACACGGCCGCGAGCCGCGTCGAATTCTTCACCATGGTCCGGGAGGCCTGAATGTTGATGGCATCGATGCCTGACTGGTCGCAATTGCAACCCGGCTTCGCCGATCCCGTTCATGACGCGCAAGGTGTGTTCCGCGCAGTCCTCGACGCGCTGGCGCGGCCCGGTCATCTGCGCAGTGTCGGCAGCCGGCTCGCACCGAACGCGGAAGCCAGCATCGCCGCGCGCGCCACGCTGCTCGCCCTGGCCGACGCGACGACCTCTGTCTGGCTGCAATTCCCGTTGCCCGAAGTGGCGAGCGCGCTGCGCTTTCACACCGGCGCTCCGCTGCTGAGTGACGCATCGGATCTGGCCACGGCGCAATTCGCGCTGCTCACGGATCCTGCGTGCTGTCCCGCACTCGAGCGCTTTGCCTTCGGCACGGCGGAATCGCCCGAACACAGCGCCACGCTGATCGTCGATGTGCCGACGCTCGCCACCGGTCACACCGGCACCGGCGGTCTGCATTTGCGTCTGCGCGGCCCGGGCATCGCCACACATGCCGACGTCACGGCGGGCGGGCTCGACGCCGCTTTCTGGCAAGCGCGCGCCGCGCTCGCCCCGCGCTTTCCTGCCGGCCTCGACCTGCTGATCGCCTCGGGCGACACGGTGCTCGGCCTGCCGCGCACCACGCATGTGGAGGTTTGCTGATGTACGTTGCCGTCAAAGGTGGCGAGCGCGCCATCGAACAATCGTGGGATCTGCTCGCCAAGGCGAGACGCGGCAATCCGGATGTCCCGGAACTGAGTGTCACGCAAATCCGCGAGCAAATGCGTCTGGCCGTCTCGCGCGTGATGAGCGAAGGCGCGTTGTATGACGAAACGCTCGCTGCCCTGGCGATCAAGCAGGCGGCGGGCGATCTCGTCGAAGCGATCTTCCTGCTGCGCGCCTATCGCACGACGTTGCCGCGTCTGGGCACGACGAGGCCCATCGATACCGCCGCGATGCGTCTGTCGCGCCGTATTTCGGCCACCTTCAAGGACGTGCCGGGCGGTCAGGTGCTCGGCGCCACTTACGACTACACCCAACGGCTGCTCGACTTTGCGTTGCTCGCGGATGGCGAGACACACGCGCAGCGTGAACACGGCGGTCGTGAGCCGCTCCCCGGGGAAGTCACTGCCGATGCCGCGCAAGACACCGGACACGTTGCATCGGGCGACGCTGCCGCACATGGCGACACCGCACTTCCGCCCATTCCGTGCGTGCCGCCCATCGGCACCACGCCCCGCGTGACCGATATTCTGGGACGCGACGGCCTGCTCGAAGCCTTGCGTGCCGACAGCACCGACCCCGAGCCGCACGACCTCGTTCACTCCCCGCTCTTTACACCCGCATCGCGCACGGCACGGTTGCAAAACCTCGCACGCGGCGACGAGGGCTTCCTGCTTGCTCTTGGGTATTCCACGCAACGCGGCTACGGCAACGACCACCCGTTCGCCGGGGAAATCCGCATCGGGCACGTCGCCGTGGAGATCCTGCCGGAAGAACTCGGCTTCGCTATCGACATCGGCGAGATCGCCGTGACCGAGTGCCAGATGGTCACGCAGTTCGGCGGCAATCAGGACGTACCGCCGCAGTTCACGCAGGGTTACGGTCTGGCGTTCGGACACAACGAACGCAAGGCGCTCGCGATGTCGCTCGTCGATCGCGCGCTGCGCACGCAGGAACTGGGCGACGCTGTCACTTCACCGGCCCAGCAGCAGGAATTCGTGCTCTATCACAGCGACAACGTCGAAGCGTCCGGCTTCGTCCAGCATCTGAAGCTGCCGCATTACGTCGACTTTCAGGCCGAGCTGGAACTGGTACGCCGTCTGCGCGCCGAGCACGCCGCGAAATACGGAACGCAGGCCTGCGGCGGTAACGCCGCCGCCCCAGTTCAAGACACTCAGGAGGCCGCATGAGCGACGCCGCCCAATGGCTCAACACCTCGCGCGACACGGCGCAAACGCCCTCGCCTGCGGCCGGCGCCGCGACGGTGGAGGGCTACAACTTCGCGTTCCTCGACGAACAGACCAAACGCATGATTCGCCGCAGCCTGCTCAAGGCGGTGGCAATTCCGGGCTATCAGGTGCCGTTCGGCAGCCGTGAGATGCCGCTGCCCTATGGCTGGGGCACGGGCGGCATTCAGGTGAGCGCCGCCGTGATCGGTGCGAACGACACGCTCAAGGTGATCGATCAGGGTGCGGACGACACGACCAACGCCGTGAACATCCGCCGCTTCTTCGCGCGCACGGCCGGCGTCGCCACCACGACGCAAACGTCGCATGCCACCATCATCCAGACGCGTCACCGCATTCCCGAAGCCGCACTGCGCGAGGGCCAGATCATGGTCTATCAGGTGCCGATGCCCGAGCCGCTCTTCCGTCTCGAGCCGCGCATCGTCGAGTCGCGCAAGCTGCATGCCCTCGGCGAGTACGGCCTCATGCGCGTGCGTCTTTATGAGGACATCGTGCGGCATGGCGCCATCGCGACGACCTACGACTATCCGGTCATCGTGAACGGACGCTACCTCACGTCACCCTCTCCGATTCCGAAATTCGACAACCCCAAGCTGAATATGAACCCGGCGCTGCAACTCTTCGGCGCGGGACGCGAGCGGCGTCTGTACGCGATTCCGCCGTACACGCCGGTCGAGAGTCTCGACTTCGACGACCACCCGTTCGAGATCCAGAAGTGGGACGCGCATTGCGCGCTGTGCGGCGCAACCGACAGCTTTCTCGATGAAGTCATCACGGACGATGCGGGCACCCGCATGCATGTGTGCTCGGACAGCGACTACTGCGCCAGCCGCACGGCGGCGAAGGAGGTGGCATGAACGCGCGCGCTAACGCAGCACCGCGTGCGGCCCAGCCGTTGGACGCGCCGTTGCTGCGGGTGGCCGGTCTCGGCAAGCGTTACGGCGATCGCATCGGCTGCGCCGACGTGACATTCGATCTCTGGCCCGGCGAAGTGGTTTGCATTGTCGGTGAATCGGGATCGGGCAAGTCGACGCTGCTCAATGCTCTGGCGCTGCGCCATGAGATCGACGCCGGCACGCTGCACTATCGCGGCACGGACGGCACGTTGCACGATCTGAACACGCTGGACGAGGCGCACAAACGTCGTCTGCTGCGTACCGAATGGGGTTTCGTGGAACAGAATCCGCGCGACGGGTTACGCATGAACGTCTCCGCCGGCGGCAACATCGGCGATCGCCTGATGGCTGTCGGTGCGCGCCACTTCGGCGACATCCGTACCAAGGCCCGTCACTGGATGGCACAGGTCGAACTCGATCCGGCGCGCGTCGACGAGATGCCCGGCGCGTTTTCCGGCGGCATGCAGCAACGTCTGCAAATTGCCAGGAATCTGGTGACCGAACCGCGCCTCGTGTTCATGGATGAGCCGACCGCCGGTCTCGATGTGTCGGTGCAGGCGCGTCTGCTTGACCTGTTGCGATCGCTTGTCGAGCGCCTTCATCTCGCCGCCATCATCGTCACGCACGATATCGGGGTGGCGCGACTCATCGCGCATCGCCTGATCGTGATGCAGGCCGGCCGCGTGGTCGAGGCCGGGCTGACCGATCAGGTGCTCGACGATCCCCAACATCCCTATACGCAATTGCTGGTTTCCTCGGTGCTGCCCGTATGAACTCCGGTACGACGCTTTCCATGTCTGCGGCCTGCGCCGCGTCGCCCAACGCCGCCGCACTCCATCAGGAATCCGTCACCCTCGCCACGCGCGAGCACGACGTCATGCTGCGCGCGCAGGGCCTGCACAAGACCTTCCGGCTGCACGCTCAGGGCGGCGCGGCCATTCCGGCACTCGACGGCGTGGACCTGACGGTGCGGCGCGGCGAATGCGTGGCGCTCGTCGGCCCGTCCGGGTCAGGCAAGAGCACGTTGCTGCGCTGCCTCTACGGCAACTATCTCGTGGGCGAAGGCCGCATCGAGATCCGTCATGACGACGGACAAGCGCAGCGCTGGGTCGACCTGACGACCGCCAGCGAGCGCGAAGTGCTCTCGGTACGCCGCACCACGCTCGGCTACGTCAGCCAGTTTCTGCGCGTGATTCCGCGCGTGAGCACGCTCGACATCGTGGCGGAGCCGTTACGTCGCCTTGGCCACAGCGACGGCGACGCCGCAGGGCGCGCGCGCGATCTGCTCGCCCGTCTGAATATTCCCGAACGGCTGTGGTCGCTCGCTCCGGCGACGTTCTCGGGCGGCGAACAGCAACGCATCAATATCGCGCGCGGACTGATTGCCGCCGCGCCAGTGCTGCTGCTCGACGAACCGACCGCCTCGCTCGATGCCCAGAACCGCACCGTGGTCGCGCAACTGATTGCCGAGGCACGCGCCGCCGGCAGCGCAATCGTCGGCATCTTTCACGACGAGGCGACCCGCGACGAGGTCGCCTCACGCACGCTCGCCATGCGCCCCGTGCTTCGTCCCGCCCACTGATCCACCGGAGTTTGTCCATGCTCATCAAGAACGCCCGCATCGTCACACCCGAGACCACCTTTACCGGGGTCGTCGAAGTGCGCGAGGGCCGTATTCATTCCGTGGAGGAAGGCACGACGCAGGTGCCGGAGGCTGTCGACTGGCAAGGTGATCATCTGCTGCCAGGTCTCGTCGAACTGCATACCGACAATCTGGAAAAGCACCTCGCGCCACGTCCCGGTGTGCTCTGGAATACGCACGCCGCGTTCGCGATTCACGATGCACAAGTCGCAGCCGCAGGCATCACCACGGTCTTCGACTCACTGGTCATCGGCGAGCGCGACGCGTTCGGCCTGCGCAGCCGCAAAGTGCAAAACGAATGCGGACAGGCCATGCTCGACTCTGTCGCCGCCGGTCTGTTTCGCGCAGACCACTTCCTCCATCTGCGCTGCGAAGTCGCCACGCACGACGCCGCCGACGCGTTCGCGCAAATGAGCGACCATCCGCTGCTGCGACTCGTCTCGGTCATGGACCACACGCCCGGTCAACGCCAATGGCACGACCCAGTGCAGTACCGCCAGTATCACGAGCGCAACGGCAAGGTGTCGGACGAGACCTGGCAAGCAATGCTGACCGATCTTAAGGCGCAGCAAGAGACGTTTGCCTTCGCACACCGCCGCTCCATCGTGGCAATGAGCCGCGAGCGCGGCCTGCCGCTCGCAAGCCACGACGACACGTCGATCGAACACGTAGACGAAGCGGCGCGCGACGGCGTGGCACTCTCGGAATTCCCGACGACGCTCACCGCCGCACGCGCAGCACGCGAGAGGTCGATTGGCGTAATCATGGGCGCACCGAACATCGTGCGCGGCGGATCGCATTCGGGCAACGTCGCCGCCGCCGATCTCGCACGCGACGATATGCTCGATATCCTGTCGTCGGACTACGTGCCGTCAAGCCTGCTGCAAGCCGCCTTCCAACTGCATAGCGACATCGGCTGGCCACTCTCGAAGGCAATGCGCACCGTATCGTGGACGCCAGCACAGTCCGTCGGACTCACCGACCGTGGCGGTATCGTGCCTGGCCTGCGGGCAGATATGATCCGTGTGACCGTACGCCCCGACATGCCGCCGGTGCCTCGCGCAACTTATCTGGAAGGGCAGCGCGTCGCCTGACTCCCCCCCCCCAACACCTCCCTCCCGACGGACCGGGGCCCCTTTCCGCCTCTCAGACATAAACCCAACTCGCTGCAGAAAGGGGCCCCGGTCCGTCCCCCTCTACCTCTTCTGTGCCTCTTCGGACACCTTTCCTGCTTCTCTTTTCTCTTTTTTCCCGGGTTAATGCGAAACGCCGGCCTCTTTTAGGGCCGGCGTTTTCGCTTTTCGTCGCAACTGGCTTTTGGTCGGCGTCAGATCACCAACTTGCGCACTCGCGCCGAGAAGACGTCAATGCACGTCACCACCACGATCATGATCAACATCACCGCACACGTCTGCGCGTACTGGAAGCTGCGAATCACTTCGTAAAGCACCACGCCAATTCCACCCGCACCCACCATGCCAACCACCGACGCCGAACGTACGTTCGACTCGAATCGGTACAGCGTGTACGAGATCCACAGCGGCATGACCTGCGGTAGCACCCCATACAGAATTTCGTCGATGGCGCGTGCGCCCGTGGCACGTACGCCCTCCACCGGACGCGGATCGATCGCTTCAACCGCCTCAGCGAACAACTTCGAGAGCGTGCCCGTCGTATGCACCCACAACGCAAGCACACCAGCGAACGGACCCAGACCCACCGCAACGATGAAAAGCATCGCGAAGACCATTTCGTTGATCGCGCGGCATGCGTCCATCACGCGACGCACCGGCTGGTATACCCACGCCGGCACCATGTTCGACGCCGATAGCAACCCCATCGGGATCGAACAGACAACCGCGAGTACCGTGCCCCAGACCGCAATGTGAATGGTCACGAGCATCTCGTGAACATACACGCGCCAGTCATGAAAGTCCGGCGGGAAGAAATCGTGCGCGAACTGGCTCATGTTGCCAGAATCGCGAATCAGATCGAGCGGCCGCATGTCAGCACCGCCCCACGACCACACCAGAATCAGAACGAATGCCCCCCAGCCGATCAGGGACAGCCACGAACGCTTGGGCGGCTCGCCCGGCAGGCGACCATTGGCATTGAGGGATACGCTGGTGTTCATGTCGAGTACCACAAGTCATACCGGCACAGCTTCGGCCGGTGAAAAATCGGACCGCAAAGGACCCGGCGAGCCAAACCTTCCAGCTCGCCGGTATTCGTCTCAGCACAGCACGGTTGTGCCGCCCTGTGACGTCGCTTGAATCAACTTCTGCCTTCCAAGCGGTGAAACACTTACTTCGTCTTGCTCATTTCCTGATCGAGCGCGGCGAGCTTGTTATCGAGGTCGGCCAGTTGCGACTTCTTCTTGGCAGCGTCGATGTTCGTATCCGACTCGAGCTGCACCTTCTGCTTGAACAGCTCTAGCTGACGGATCGGCAGCAGCTGGGCATCGGTCGATGCGCGGAAACCACCGTAGTTGTAGATGTTCTTCAGCACTTCCTTCTCATGCGCATCCTTGCCGTAGGCCAGGAAGAAGTCGCGAATCTTCTTCTTCGTGGCGTCCGGCAAGTCCTTGCGCCACAGCAGCGGGTCCGACGGAATCAGCGGCGACTTCCAGATCACCTGAACCTGCTTGGCCTTCTCCGGCTGCGTCGCCTCAAGCTTGTTCAACTCCTCGGTGTTGTTGGTGGCCACGTCGATCTGGTTGTTGAGCACGGCCATCAGGTTGGCACCGTGGTTCGAGCTGCGCGCAGTCTTGAAGTACGTGCGCGGATCGATGTTGTTCTTCGCGAACACGTAGTAACCCGGCACCAGCGTGCCCGACGTCGAGGTCGGATCGCCCAGGCCGAAGTTGATCTTCTTGCCATTCTTGATCACGTCGTCAAGCGTCTTGTACGGGCTCGACTTGTTCGAGATCAGCAGCGAGTAATAACCTTCCGTGCCGTCGGCATACATGATCTTCGCAAAGACTTCGCCTTGCGAGCGATCCACGGCTTCCATCGCGCCCTTGTTACCCATCCACGCGAGCTGCACTTTGTTGAAGCGCATGCCTTCGATCACGCCAGCGTAGTCGGTCGCGAAGAACGGGGTCACCTTCAGGCCCGTTTGCTTCTCCATGTCGTCGATCAGCGGCTGCCAACGTTGGCGCAGCGCAGCGCTCGAGTCGGTCGAGATAATGCCGAAGTTGATTTCCTGCGCGTGCGCTGCCGCCACCGAGGCGATCATGGCCGCGCCGGCCAGCAGGGTTTTCCAAAGTTTCATGAGAGCAAGCTCCTGGTCAGGTCAGGCTTAGGGACATCGAGGTAAGGAAGGGTGCTTCAGCGTCGGCAGGCTTCTCACCGGCCACGCTTTCCGAGGCATCGGACGCTTCGTCGAGCAACTCGCTCGCCTGCACGCCATAAAGGCGGCGCAGCAAGTCAGGCGTGAGTGCCGCAGACGGGCCGTCGTACACCACGCGGCCCTGATGCAGCGCGACGGTGCGCACGCAGTAACGCATCGCTACATCCACCTGGTGCAGCGAGACGACCACCGTCAACTTGTGATCACGGTTCATGCGGGCGAGCATGTCCATCACCTTGCGCGCCGACTCGGGGTCGAGCGACGCAATCGGTTCGTCCGCGAGAATGATCCTGGCGCCCTGCACCAGCGTGCGCGCCAGTGCCGCACGCTGCTGCTGGCCGCCCGAGAGCGTGCTGGCACGCTGGAATGCCAGATCGGCAATGCCCACTTCGGCAAGCGCCGCCAGCGCCGCCTGACGCTCTTCGGAAGTGAAGCGGAACATCAGGCTGCGCCACAGCGGCACACGAGCCAGCAGGCCCGTCAGCACATTGGTGATGACCGGCAGGCGGCCCACCAGATTGAACTGCTGGAAGACGAACCCGATGTCGCGGCGAATCTGGCGCACTTCGCGCACAATGCGCCCGTCGCGCTGGATCGGGCGGCCCAGAATCTCGATGCTGCCGGGTTGCTGATCGGCAGCCACGAAGCCCGCAATGTGACGCATCAGCGTCGATTTGCCCGAGCCCGACGCCCCGATGAGGGCGACCATTTCGCCCGGCATGACTTTGAGCCCCACTTCGTCGAGGGCGCGGCGGCCGCTCCCGAAAGTCTTGGTCAGTCGCTCGATTCGAATCGCTTCGTCCACGGTTCACCTGTCAGTCGAATCGCCGGTCGGACCCGATGCCATCCTGTCAGCGGCGACCCGGCTGGGGATCGCATCGCCTGCATCGCTCGACTAGCTGTTTTGTGGCAATTTGTGCCAAAAGTGATCGCAGTCTAGAAAGCCTCGATGACAACACGGTGACAATCGATCAGCTTTTTGGCGGCCGGCGGAAACCCTTATCCGGTCAATGATTTGGCAACGTTTCCGGGGCCGTGGCGAGCGCTGCCGTACGGACGTCACAGTCACGTCCGGCGAGTTGGGATGACGTCGCCTCCGATTCAGGCAACGATTTTGTCTACATATTTTCGGGACGTTGGCGAGCGGCGCCATCGAGGCGATACGCGGCGCAGGGCCGCGCCACAAGCTGAACCGCAAAGGGATTGGCGACGAGATGTCGTTCAGCACACCTTTGCGTCGTGGCGACGTGTGGCGTGCTGTGGCGACCTATGGCGCACGATAGTCGCGTTTGTGCGCGTTTGTGCGCGTTTGTGCAAATCGGAAGGGAGGCGATGACGGCGCCGCCGGGCGGAGATGCCGCCCGGTATCCGGGAGACAGGCGATCAGGCTGACCGGTCAAGCCCGGTCAGGCCCGATCAGGCCAGATCAAGCCCGGTCGTGCCATCACGCAATAAGGAGTTCCGGGCCACGGGCGCGCAGTTGCGCCAGCATGCTCTTGTGCGGTGCCGCGTCGCTGATGAGATAACGGGCGGCTTCGAAATGGCGGATGCGCACGGGCGTCACACGACCGAACTTGGTGTGGTCTGCCACCACGGCAGAGACGTTTGCACACAGCAACATGCGAGCACGCAATTCGGCTGCCGCACGGTTGAAGTCGGTAATGCCCCCGTCCTCCGTCACGCCGCCCACGCCGATGAACGCGAAGTCGGCGTGGTATTGCGAGATCTGATTGATGGCGTCCCAGCCCTGCACAGCGTCTTCGTTGTCCTGCAACTCACCGCCGAGCAGCGTCACCCGATTGTCGTGGTGACGGCCCAACAGACGCGCGATCTGCCAGTCATTCGTGTAGATGCGAAGACGATGCTTGGAGAGCAGCGCCTGCGCCACCGCGCGCGTGGTCGTGCCGTAATCGATGATGACCGACGCACCGTCGGGCACGAGCTCCGCCGCACGCACGCCGATGGCGCGCTTGCCCACGGCGTTGACGTTCTCGCGCAGTGTCCAGTCGGGCTCGCTGCGGTCGGCGGCCAGCGCGCCGCCGTGCGTCATGAGCAGCAGGCCCCGGGCGGCAAGCGTATTCAGGTCGCGACGCACCGTCTCTCGCGAGACACCCAACTCACGCACCAGATCGCTGATCGCGAGTGCCCCGGTCTTGGCAAGTTGTTCGAGCACGTATTGTTGGCGTTGTTCGGCAAGCATGATCGGACAATATCGGTTGGACTACGAAATCTTCGGCGGCATCGACTGGGCCGATGCCGGTCATACGCAAGCGCGTGTGCCGCTCGCTTGTGTCGTTACTCCCTGCCTACCCCTGCAACGCGACGCGCAACCCCAGGCCGATGAAAATCGCCCCGGCCACGCGATCGAGCCAGCGTCCGGCGCCGGGACGGCGCTTGAGCCACGTGCCCAACACCCCTGCGAACCAGCCGTACGCGCTGAACACGACGATGGTCTGGCCCATGAACACCAGACCGAGCAACAGCATCTGCCAGCCAGGATGGACAGCATCAGCGCTCACGAACTGCGGCAGGAACACAAGGAAGAAGAGCGTGACTTTCGGATTGAGCATGTTCGCGAACACGCTCTGGCGAAAGACCGCTGAGAGCGGTTGCGGTGAGGTGTCGTTGGCCAGCGCCATGGCACCGCGCGCACGCAGCGCTTTGATGCCGATCCAGATGAGATAGGCAGCCCCCGCCAGCTTGATCGCCTCGAATGCCCACGGCGACGAACGCAGCACGGCGGCCAGGCCGACGGCCGCGATGGTCGTGTGAAAAAGGCAACCGAAGGTGAAGCCGGCCGCCGCCGCCAGCCCGGCACGCCGCCCTTGCGCAATGCCTCGCGCGATGACCTGCATGTTGTCCGGGCCCGGCGCGAGCGTAATCGCCACCGAGGTCAGCAGGAACAGCCAGAGGTTGGGCATCGGGGCGTCCGGGTCAGGTGATGAGGATGGCGGCAGGATCGAGGCAAATCAGGCTTAGGGTCAGTGACCTTCGAACGAACAGAGCAGGAAGAGCGGCAACCCGGCATCGCGAATCAGACGCGAGCCGCCCAATTCCGGCAGATCGACGATGGCCGCGCCTTCGATGACGGTGGCGCCCAGACGCTCCAGCAGCTTCTTGCCCGCGAGCATGGTGCCGCCGGTGGCCACCAGATCGTCGATGAGCAGCACGCGATCACCCGGACCGCAGGCGTCGGCGTGAATCTCGACCGTCGCACTGCCGTATTCCAGTTCGTACTCTTCTGCGACCGTCTGATAAGGCAGCTTGCCCTTCTTGCGAATGGGAATGAAGCCGAGGTTCAGCTCATACGCCAGAATCGAACCGAGGATGAAACCGCGCGCATCGAGTCCGGCGATGTAATCGGGCCGGTGCTCCATGTAGCGATGCACGAACACATCGATCAACACCCGCAACGTGCGCGGGTTCTTGAGCAACGGGGTGATATCGCGGAACTGCACGCCGGGCGATGGCCAATCCGGCACGGTGCGGATCTGGCTTTTGATATAGGCGGCAGGAGACTCATCGATCTGCACGGGGTTCCTTCTTTGGGTACTGATAGGTAACACGCCACATTATGCCAAAAAGGCCCGGCGCCCCGTCGCCATTCGGGGAATGACACCCTCGCGCAGACGCCCCGCGCCCCGTCTGCGTGTTCGGCCGTCGCCTATGTGCGCCCCAACAGTCGTGCCTCTGCCGCCGCCAGCTTCTCGGGCAAGCCGCGCAGCACCACGATATCTTCAGCCATCAGACGCGTCTCCGATACCGGTTCAACGCCGCGAATGCCATGCCGGCGGATGGCCGTGACCGTCACGCCGAGTCTGTCGAGCCGGAGTTCGCCGAGCGTGCGCCCGACCGCATCGGCATCTAGGGGAAGCGGCACCGATTGCAGACGGACCTGCTCACGCTCGCCGCCTTCGTCCTCATCGTCAAGGCCGTGGAAGTACCCCCTCAACAGGCTGTAGCGCTCGTTACGCGCCTGTGCCACCCGGCGCAGCACGCGGCGCATCGGCACGCCCATGAGCACCAGCGCATGCGACGCCAGCATCAGACTGCCCTCCACGATCTCGGGCACCACTTCGGTCGCGCCTGCGGCGATCAGGTCATCGATGTGGGTATCGTCGACCGTGCGCACGACCACCGGCAAGGTCGGCTCCAGCGCCTGCACCTGCGCCAGCACCTTCAGCGCGGCCGGCGTGCTGTCGTATGTCACCACGATACCGGCGGCGCGGTGAATCCCCGCGGCGACGAGCGCCTCGCGCCGGGCTGCGTCGCCGAAGACGACCGTCTCGCCGGAGCTGGCCGCTTCCATCACGCGGTCCGGATCGAGGTCGAGCGCTACGTACCCGATACCTTCCTGCTCCAGCATGCGCGCAAGGTTCTGGCCGCATCGGCCGTACCCGCAGATGATGACGTGCCCCGAGGTCTTGATGCTCTGCGTGGCGATCTTGGTCATCTGCAACGACTGCATCATCCATTCGTTGGCAACGAAACGCAGCGCGATGCGGTCGGCGTTGATGATGAGGAACGGCGCACACAGCATCGAGAGCAACATGCCCGCCAGCACGGCTTGCGACAGCGATGGGTCGAGCAGTTGCCGATCGATCACCAGATTGAGCAAGACGAAGCCGAATTCGCCAGCTTGCGCCAGACCCAGACCGGTGCGGATGGCGGTGCCGGGCGGACTCCCAAACACACGCGCGAGACCGGCGATCAGCGTGAATTTGACGACCAGCGGGCCAACGAAGAACAGCAGCACGAGCAGCGGCTGCTTCATCACGATGGCCGGGTCGAGCATCATGCCGGTCGTGATGAAAAAGAGACCGAGCAGCACGTCGCGGAACGGCTTGATGTCGTCTTCCACCTGATGACGGAACGGCGTTTCCGCGATCAGCATGCCCGCGATGAACGCACCCAGCGCCATCGACAACCCAAGGTGTTCGGTGATGTACGCAAGGCCCAGCGTGAGCAGCAGCAGGTTGAGCATGAACAGCTCTTGCGAGCGCCGCGCCGCCACGATGTGGAACCAGCGGCCGACCAGCTTCTGGCCGATCCACAGCAACAGCGCCAGCGCACCGGTGATCTTGAGCGCGGCCAGCGACAGCGCCAGCACTAGCGCCTTCGAATTGCCGCCCAGGGCGGAAATGACGATCAGCAGCGGCACGACCGCCAGATCCTGGAACAGCAGCACGCCCATGATGTTGCGGCCGTGCTCCGTCTCGAGTTCCAGTCGCTCTGCCAGCATCTTGGTGACGATGGCCGTGGAAGACATGGCAAGCGCGCCGCCCAGCGCGACCGACGCCTGCCACGAAAACGACCAGAACAGGTTGACGGCCGCCCCCAGCCCGACCGCGACCAGCAATGTCCCCAATACCTGAGAGACACCGAGCCCCAGCACCACGCGACGCATGCTCTTGAGCTTGGGTAGCGAAAACTCGATGCCGATAGAGAACATCAAAAAGACGACGCCGAACTCCGCGAGGTATTGCACGCGCTGCGAGTCGGCGGCCAGCCCCAGCGCATGCTGCCCGATCACGATGCCCACGCTCAGATAGCCAAGCATCGGCGGCAGATGGAGCATGCGGAACAGCACCACCCCGACGCAGGCGGCAAACAGCAGGACGAGAGTGAGTTCGAGCGGTGATGCCATCAGCTAAGGTGGGTTTCCTGAGTGAATCTGAATGAGCGCGGCACGCATGATGCAAGTGCCGTGCCAGATTGCGTCCGTGCGGCGGCATCCGAGGGGGCCCGGGCCGCGCCGGACGACGATCCGAACGCTGCGGGGCCAAGCCTGGCGCGGCTGTCCTCGGCGCCGCGTCCGTTTTGATATACTCCGCGCATGATAGCGAAAATCAATCCAGGCCGGGCACTCGAGGTCGCCCGGGAGGTGTTGCGCACGGAAGCGGACGCCATCGAACGCGTCTCCGCGCACCTCGACGACAGCTTCGCCGAAGCCGTCTCGCTGCTGCTCGACTGCCGCGGTCGCGTGGTCGTCACCGGGATGGGGAAATCCGGTCACATCGGCCGCAAACTGGCCGCCACCTTTGCCAGCACCGGCACCCCCGCATTCTTCGTTCACCCCGCCGAAGCGAGTCACGGCGACCTGGGCATGATCACGGCCGACGACGTCGTCGTCGCCCTGTCCAACTCAGGCGAGACGGGCGAACTCGTCAGCATTCTGCCGATGATAAAGCGCATCGGCGCGAAGCTCATCGCCATGACCGGCAACGCCAGCTCCAGCCTCGGCCGCCTGTCCAATGTGCACCTCGACGCGCACGTCGACCGGGAAGCCTGTCCGCTGGGGCTCGCCCCCACGGCCAGCACCACGGCCGCCCTCGCCCTGGGCGATGCGCTCGCCGTCACACTGCTCGACGCCCGCGGGTTCGGTGCAGAAGACTTCGCCCGCTCGCATCCGGGCGGCGCACTCGGCCGGCGTCTGCTGACCTTCGTGCGCGATGTCATGCGTACAGGTGAGCGCATTCCGCGCGTGCGCACCGATGCCAGCCTGTCCGATGCCCTGCTCGAAATGACGGCCAAGGGTCTCGGCATGACCGCCATCGTCGATGCCGACGATCGCGTCGTGGGTATCTTTACCGACGGCGATCTGCGCAGATTGTTCAAACGTACGCTGGATTTCACCACGCTTACGCTGGCCGACGTCATGAAAGCGGGCCCGCGCACCATCGGCCCCGATCAACTTGCCGCCGAAGCCGCCGAGCTGATGGAGCGCTTCGGCATCACGCAACTGCTCGTGACCGAGAACGGCCGCCTCGTCGGCGCGCTCAACGTCCACGACCTGTTCGCCGCCAAGGTCGTGTGAGTCTCTTGCCCATGAGTCAACCCAGCATCGCCCAATCCCCCCGGTTCGACGCGGCCGACGCGAACGCGCGCGCCGCTCGCCTGCGTGTCATGGTGTTCGACGTCGACGGGGTGTTTACCGACGGCGGCCTGCGCTACGGTCCGGCCGGCGAGGTCATCAAAACGTTCGATTCGCTCGATGGTCACGGCGTGAAGCTGCTCGCCGAGGCGGGCATCGTCACCGCCATCATCTCTGGCCGCAAATCAGATATCGTCGCCAGGCGTGCGGCGGATCTTGGCATCGCCCATGTCTATCAGGGCGTACACGACAAGCGTGCCGCATTCGCGGATCTGTGCGCCCAGGCGTGCGCGACAGCCGACGTGTGCGGACACATCGGCGACGACTGGCCCGATCTGCCCGTGCTCACGCGCGTCGGCTTCGCCGCCTGTCCGGCCAACGCCCATGCCGAAGTGAAGACGCGCTGCCACTGGATTGCCAACTCGCGGGGCGGCGAAGGCGCCGTGCGCGAGCTGTGCGACTTCATTCTGCGCGCGCAGGGACGTTACGACGCCCTGCTCGCCGAAGCGCTGGCCTGACGCGTCGAGGAAGCCGATCACTCATGGCCAATCAACGTGTCTCGCCTGCCTCCCTGATCGCCGTCGTCGTGCTGGCCAGCCTGGCTGCCGGCACCTACTGGCTCGTGCAACGCACGCTGCCGTCCGACACCGATCGCACGCCGTACGTGAAGCAGCACATTCCCGATTACTACGCCGACGACATGGCCATCTCCACGCTGTCGGCGAGCGGACTCACGCAGTACCGCATCAATGCGGTCCACATGACGCATTACGAAGACGACCAGACGACGGCGCTGAAGATGCCCGCCGTGCGCGCGTTCACGCCGGATCAGCCGGAAGTGACGGCCACGAGCAAGCGCGGCACGCTCAACGCGGACATGTCCATCGTCGACATGTACGACGATGCCGTGGTGGTCCGTCAGGCCGGGCCGCGCGATCCGGAAATGCGCGCACTATCCGAACACTTCCAGGTACTCGTGAACGAAGACATCGTGCGCACGGAACTGCCTGTCCAGCTCTTCCGAGGGTCGTCCGTGATGTACGGCGACGGCATGATTTTCAATAACATCTCGCGCGCCGTACAATTGCTCGGCAATGTTCACGGCACGATCCAGCCGGCGGAACTGGGCAGCAAACGTCCGGCACCGCCCGCCACACCGAGCGCGCCAACCCAGACCAAACAGGGCTCCAAGACCCCATGACCGATCGCCGCAACCCGCGACCCGTTTTCCTATCGCTGCGCGCCCTGCGCGCGCTGGCCGCCGCCTTCGCCGTGCTCGGTGCACTCGTGTCGCCGCTCGCCCACGCCGAACGCGCCGACCGCGACAAGCCGCTCAATATCGAGTCGGATCACATGAGCTATGACGACCTCAAGCAGGTCAACATCTTCACCGGCAACGTGACGATGACCAAGGGGACGATTCTCCTCAAGGCCGATCGCGTCGAAGTGACTCAGGATCCGGAGGGCTATCAGTACGCTACGGCGTACTACAAGCCGGGCGGCCCGCTCGCCTATATGCGCCAGAAGCGTGACGGCATCGACGAGTACATCGACGGTTGGGGCCAGACGATTTACTACAACGGCAAGACCGAAGTCGCCACCCTCACCACGCAAGCCACGCTCAAGCGTCTGGCAGGCGGCACGAAGGTGCTCGACGAGATCCACGGCAGCGTGATTACGTACGACACGTATAACGAGGTCTATACCGCGAACAGCGGTGCGGATCAGGTCAACGCCAACAATCCGAACGGCCGCGTGCGCGCCACGCTCGCCCCGCGCAATGCGACGGGCGCGAACCAGGCGCAGCCCGGCGGCGCGAGCAAGCCGGCCGCAGCCGCCGCCAAGGGCGATCTGCCGCCGCTGTCTCCCTCCAAAAGCATTGGGAATCCGCGTGAGTAATTCTGCCAACAGCAACGCTTCGACCATCAATCCCGGCGCCGGCCCGGCGGGCAAGCCGAGCGCGCTCGTCGTGCGCTCACTCAAGAAGCAGTACGGTGCGCGTACCGTCGTCAAAGATGTCTCGCTGGACGTGAAGAGCGGCGAAGTGGTGGGTCTGCTGGGTCCGAACGGCGCGGGCAAGACAACGTCGTTCTACATGATCGTGGGTCTTGTGCCTGCCGACGACGGCGAGATTCAGCTCGACGGCAATCTGATCAGCGAACTGCCGATTCACGAGCGCGCCCGCATGGGGGTCTCGTATTTGCCGCAGGAAGCGTCGGTTTTCCGCAAGCTCACGGTCGAGGACAACATCCGCGCCGTGCTCGAATTGCAGCTCGATGCGCAGGGAAAGCCACTCAAGCGCGACGAAATCGAGCGCCGCATTGAAGCGCTGCTCGACGAGTTGCAGGTGAGCCATCTGCGCGAGAACCCCGCGATGTCGCTCTCGGGCGGTGAGCGCCGCCGCGTGGAAATCGCCCGTGCGCTGGCCACGCAACCGCGCTTTATTCTGCTCGACGAACCGTTTGCGGGCGTCGATCCGATCGCCGTGCTGGAAATCCAGCGCATCGTGCGCTTCCTGAAAGACCGTGGCATCGGTGTCCTGATTACCGACCACAACGTGCGCGAGACGCTCGGTATCTGCGATCACGCTTACATCATCAGCGAAGGCTCGGTACTCGCCGCCGGTACGCCTGACCAGATCGTGGCCGACGAAAGTGTGCGCCGCGTTTATCTGGGCGAAAATTTCCGGATGTAAAGCAAATTTTTCGCATGTAAACCCTGCCTCCGATAGGGGACAGGGCCGGTTCCGCTGGCGTAACAAAGCCTCTACAATGAAGGCGAGACACGCTATGAAACCGACTCTTCAACTCCGCACCTCGCAGCACCTGACCCTCACGCCGCAGTTGCAGCAATCGATCCGGTTGTTGCAACTGTCGACGCTCGAACTTCAGCAAGAAGTCGAGCACGCCCTCACCCAGAACCCGATGCTCGAACGCGAGGACGATTGGCTCGCTGGCTCGGTGCGCGTGGGCACGGACGGGTCGCTGCGCAACGAACGGAGCACGTCGGCCAGCAGCACGAACGACAACTCCGAACCCGCCAATGGCCGCGACGAAGCGCGCGAACTCGACGGCGAGACCCGCTTCGACGACAACGCCCAGGACAGCGGCAGCGACTGGAGTCTGAACGACTTCGCACGCTCAGGCAGCGCGTCGGACGACGACGACAACGCCCGACCGCAGTTGCACGTCGACCACCCCAATCTTCGCGAACACCTGCTGGCCCAGTTGCGCCTGACCAAAGCCAGCCCGCGCGACCGTGCGCTGGTGGAGTTCCTGATCGAATCGCTCGACGAAGACGGCTATCTCGGCACCATGCTTGACGAAATTCAAGCGGACATGCCTGAAGAGCTGGCGCTCGAGACCGAAGAGATCAATGCCGCGCTTGCGCTGCTGCAGAGCTTCGACCCGGCGGGTGTGGGTGCCCGTAGTCCGGCCGAATGCCTGCGCCTGCAACTGCAACGTCTGCCCGCGAGCAGCGTTCGCACGCTCTCGCTGCGTATCGTCTCCGATCACCTGGAACTGCTCGCCGCACGCGATTACACCCGTCTGCGCCGCCTGCTGGGCGTGAGCGAAGACAGCTTGCGCGCCGCTCATCAATTGATTCGTTCGCTCGACCCGTTCCCCGGCGCCGCCTACGGCTCGCCGCAGGCCGATTACGTCGTGCCCGATGTGCTCGTGCGCAGGCAAGGCAGCGGCTGGACCGCAGAACTGAACCCCGACGTCATGCCGCGCCTGCGGATCAACGAGATGTATGCGCGTATTCTGAGGAATAACCGCAACGACCCGGGCACAGGCAACTTGCAGCAACAGCTTCAGGAAGCCCGTTGGCTGATCAAGAACATCCAGCAGCGTTTCGATACGATATTGCGCGTGGCGCAGGCAATCGTCGAGCGCCAAAAGAACTTCTTCACGCATGGCGAAATCGGCATGCGGCCCTTGGTTTTACGCGAGATTGCTGATACGCTGGGTTTACACGAATCCACGATTTCACGGGTGACTACCAGTAAGTACATGCTCACTCCATTTGGAACCTTTGAGCTGAAGTACTTTTTTGGTTCGCACGTGGCAACGGAAGCCGGAGGCGCTGCGTCATCGACCGCCATCCGCGCACTCATCAAGCAACTCATAGGAGCAGAAGACCCGCAGAGCCCCCTTTCCGACAGCCGTATCGCGGAACTGCTGGCAGAGCAAGGGTTCGTGGTAGCGCGGCGCACCGTCGCGAAATACCGCGAGGCCTTGCGAATCCCCGCAGTGAACTTGCGCAAATCTTTGTAGGACGGTCCTGGTGCGCCATGTTGGCTCGCTGGGGCATAACGCCGCAGTGCGACATTGCGTCACGTCAATGGCTCGCACTCCCGCTTGCCAGCGTCGTTCAGACGCGGCGTGCACTTCGGCATTTCAGCAAGGAGAGCAGCTATGAATCTGAAGATCAGTGGACATCACCTCGAACTCACGCCGTCACTGCGCGAATTTGTCGTCAACAAGCTCGAACGCGTGTTGAGGCATTTCGACCAGCTCATTGGTGCCGAGGTGATCCTATCTGTCGACAAGACCAAGGAGAAGGCCGGACGCCAGATCGCTAGCGTCACCGTGTATCTCAAGGGCAAGGAAATTTTCGTCGAGAAGTGTGACGAGAATATGTATGCCGCCATCGACAAGCTGATCGACATGCTCGACCGCAAGGTAATGCAATACAAGGACAAGGTTCAGGATCACGGTCGCGAGGCCCTCAAGCACCAGCAACCTCCCGAGGCGGAACCGCTGCAATGAGTCTGTCCGGGCGTGGTAGTCGCATTGACTGACAGCCATGTGAATTCGCACGGAACCACCCGAGCGCACATACGTCTGTCATAAGTCTGGCATCACCCACCGCGGGGCCGTTGAACGGCCCCTTTTGTATGGCTGCGCGCATCGCGCCGAGCGCGGCGGCGGGTGGTCTATAATGCGAGGTCAATCGGGGGTTGGAGGGCGACTAAGCGTTCGCCCGCATTACAAGATGAACCGTCTAGTCAAACTCTTACCTGCGTCCAACATCCTGCTTGGACTGTCCGTCACCAGCAAGAAGCGCGTCTTCGAGCAAGCCGGGCTTCTTTTCGAGAACAATGCCGGCCTGTCGCGCGCGCTTGTGACCGACAACCTGTTCGCACGCGAGCGTCTGGGCTCGACCGGACTGGGCGAAGGCGTGGCCATTCCGCATGGCCGCATCAAGGGGCTCAAGCATCCGATGGCGGCGTTTGTACGCCTCGACGACCCGATTCCCTTCGAAGCCCCCGACAGTCAGCCCGTTTCCCTGCTCTTTTTCCTGCTGGTACCGGAGCAGGCAACCCAGCAGCATCTCGAGATTCTTTCCGAAATTGCCCAGTTGCTCTCTGATCGCGCAATGCGCGAGACATTGACCAACGCACCGAGCGCCGACGAAATCCACGCCGCACTCGCTAACTGGCAGCCGTGAACCGGCGTTGCGCCGGTATCCGCCGCGAAAATTAGAGAATTCGTAGCTCCCACACCCAACCGAACGAGGCGACGCGGTGGAACTGACCGGCATCAACGCGCAGAGCATTTTCGACGACAACGCCGCCACGCTGCGTTTGTCGTGGCTGACCGGCCATGAGGGGTGGGAACGCGGCTTTACGCCCGAGAGCGTAGCCACCGCCACCTCCAGCGCCGACCTCGTGGGTCACTTGAACCTCATCCACCCGAACCGGATTCAGGTGCTTGGTGAGGCTGAACTGCGCTATTACCAGCGTTTGACGGACGAAAACCGCAAGCGCCATATGGGCGAGGTGATCGCGCTCGAGCCACCGTTCCTTGTCGTGGCCGACGGTCTGGAAGCGCCGCCCGATCTGGTGCTGCGCTGCACCCGCTCCTCCACGCCGCTGTTTACTACGCCGATGTCGACGGCGGCGGTCATCGACAGCCTGCGACTGTACATTTCGCGTGTGTTCGCCCCGCGATGCACGATGCACGGCGTGTTTCTCGACATTTTGGGCATGGGCGTGCTGCTCACCGGCGACTCGGGCCTCGGCAAGAGTGAACTCGGCCTGGAACTGATCAGCCGGGGTCACGGTCTGGTCGCGGACGATGCCGTCGATTTCGTGCGTCTCGGGCCGGATTTCGTCGAAGGCCGTTGCCCGCCGCTGCTGCAAAACCTGTTGGAAGTGCGCGGCCTGGGCCTGCTCGACATCAAGACGATCTTCGGTGAGACGGCTGTGCGCCGGAAGATGAAGCTCAAGCTGATTGTCCAGTTGGTTCGCCGCCCCGATGGCGAATTCCAACGCCTGCCGCTCGAAGCGCAGACCGTGGATGTGCTGGGCCTGCCCATCAACAAGGTGATCCTGCAAGTGGCCGCCGGGCGAAACCTCGCCGTGCTGGTCGAAGCGGCCGTGCGCAACACGATCCTGCAACTACGCGGCATCGATACCCTCAAGGACTTCATGGAACGCCAGCGGCAAGCCATGCAAGACCCGGACGGCATGCAGAACAAATTGCTCTGAGTCCTCCACGGGCGGCGCCAGCCGTCGCCTCAATCGCCGGGGTTTACCGCAATTTCTGCTTTTTCCTGTCAACGCCGCGCGATTGCGGCGCGTTTTCTTTCATGTTGTAATCGCCACGCGGTCCCTTCCCGTGCGTGTCGACCTTATGGAGAGACAATCATGAAAAAAGCACTCGTCGCATTGCTTCTGGTATCCCCGCTGCTCGCATCGCCCGTGTTTGCCCAGTCGGCCGCCCCGGCGCCTGCTCCCAAGGCTGCCAACGCCCAACAGAACAAGATGAGCACCTGCAACACGCAAGCCGGCGACAAGAAGGGTGACGATCGCAAGGCGTTCATGAAAGATTGCCTGTCGAGCAAACCTGCCGCCGCCGCCAAGCCGACCCAGCAGGAAAAAATGAAGACGTGTAACGCTCAGGCTGGCGACAAGAAGGGCGATGAGCGCAAAGCCTTCATGAAGTCGTGTCTCTCGAACAAGCCGGCGGCCTGAAGCTTTTCCCCCGCCAACGCTTACCCAGCGGCGCCCCTAGGGGCGCCGCTGTCGTATGGGCGCCGCAATCTCTCGCGAAATGAGAGGAAACTTGGGGAACGTTCTTGTTTTTGTCGGCTCGACACCCGTAAGACACAATCGCTTACCATGATGTTCGTATCCGGAAAATGTGATGAAGATCGTACTGATTACCGGCGTTTCGGGTTCCGGCAAATCGCTCGCCCTGAACGTCCTCGAGGATGCGGGTTACTACTGCGTCGACAATCTGCCGTCGCGCTTTCTGCCTGAACTCGCCGAATATCTCGAAACGCAGAACTACACACGCCTCGCGGTCGCCATCGACGCGCGCAGCGGTGGCTCGCTCGCCGATCTGCCACCGATCATCGGCGGGCTGCGCCGTTTCGGCCACGACGTGCGGGTGCTGTTCCTCAACGCCACGACGCAAACGCTTGTTCAGCGCTTCTCCGAAACGCGCCGCCGTCACCCGCTCTCTGTCGCGAGCGACGATACCGTCTCGGCCACCGGCTCTCTCGTCGAGGCGATCGAGAAAGAGCGTGAAATGCTTAACAGCGTGACTGAACTCGGTCACCAGATCGACACCAGCAATCTGCGCGCGAGTGCATTGCGCCGCTGGATCCGGGAATTTGTGCAGCACGATCACACCGGGCTCACGCTCATGTTCGAGTCTTTCGGATTCAAGCACGGTGTGCCACTCGACGCCGACCTCGTGTTCGACGTCCGCTCTCTGCCCAATCCGTATTACGACACGCAGCTTCGTCCGCTAACCGGCCGCGATCAACCGGTCATCGACTTTCTGTCGGCCATTCCCGAAGTCGACGAGATGATCAACGATATCGGTGCTTATCTGCAGAAATGGCTGCCGAGCTTCATGCGCGACAACCGCAGCTACCTGACGGTGGCAATCGGCTGCACGGGCGGCCAACACCGCTCCGTGTTCATCGCCGAGACGCTGGGCGAGCGCTTCCGCGCGGAAGCGAGCGTGCTTGTGCGGCATCGCGAACTCGCCCCGCTCGACCCGGCCACCTGATTCACGCCGGCAAGCACAGTTGCCCGTCGCCCGGCGAAACGATGGACAGGGCGTCGGCAATCTTGCGGATCGGCGACGGCAAACCTGCGGCGGCAACGCCGGCGGCGTCGAGCCATGCACGCTGTGAGCCGGTCGACTGAGTTGTGGTCGAAGGCCCGGACAGCGTCACCAGCCAAGGCCGCAAGTGCAGACGGAAATGCGTAAAGACGTGCGTGAGACCATGCAGCGGCACGAGCGATTGCACCGCGCCCTGTGTCGCACCGAGCGCAGCGGCATGCGCCGTCAGACGCTCACGCAGCGACGCATCGTCCGCCTCCCGCTCACCGGTCGGCGGGGTCAGTTCCGGCAGGCTCCACAGCCCGCCCCAGATGCCACTGTCCGGACGGCGCTCAAACAACACGCGCCCCCCCGAGCGAATCACCAGCACATCGACATAGCGCTCGGGCTGCGCCTTCCTGGGCTTGGACGTCGGCAATACCCGTTCACGCCCCGTCGCATGCGCAACGCAATCGCTGTCGAACGGGCACTCGCCACAACGCGGCTTGCCGCGCCCGCATAAGGTGGCGCCGAGATCCATCATCCCCTGTGTGTAGGCAGGCAAATCGCTTCGGGGTAACAACGACTCGGCCAGCGCCCACATTTCCCGTTCGATCTTCGGCGTGCCCGGAAAGCCCTCGATGCCGAACACGCGCGCGAGCACCCGCTTGACGTTGCCGTCGAGAATGGCGGCGTGCGCATCATAGGCAAACGCGGCAATCGCAGCGGCCGTCGAGCGGCCAATGCCGGGCAGCGTAGCGAGTGTCTCGGGGTCTGACGGGAAACGTCCTCCATGCTCGGCGACCACGACCTGCGCGCAGCGATGCAGGTTGCGCGCCCGCGAGTAGTAGCCCAGACCGCTCCAGAGCGCCATCACATCATCCTGCGGTGCACTGGCCAGCGCGGCGACATCGGGGAAGCGCTCGAGAAATCGCGTGTAATACGGGATCACCGTGGCGACCTGCGTCTGCTGCAACATGATCTCGGACAGCCAGATGCGGTAGGCGTCGCGCGTGTTCTGCCACGGCAAATCGTGGCGGCCGTGCTCGGCCTGCCAGGCGATCAGACGCTCGGCAAAGGTGCCCGCGAGCGAGCCGGCGGGGGAATCGTTGGACGAATCGTTCATATCGGTTTCGGGGGGTGTCGTTTGCCGCAGGCGGTGGCAGAGGGGACCCGACTTCCCGGCCGCCGGATCTGCCGTCGCCGCGGCGTTATTTCTGACAATGCGGGCAGAAGAATGTGGAGCGCTGGCCCTGCACGATCTGCCGGATCGGCGTGCCACACACGCGACACGGCTGTCCGGCACGATCGTAGACGAAATACTCCTGCTGGAAATAGCCGCTCTTGCCATCGCTGCCGACAAAGTCGCGCAACGTGCTGCCGCCCTTCTCGATTGCCGCGGCGAGCACGTCCTTGACCGCTTTTGCGAGCTTTTCAGCGCGAGGCCGCGAGAGTTTGCCGGCCGGCATGCGCGGGTGGATGCCGGCACGGAAAAGACTCTCCGACGCGTAGATATTGCCCACACCCACGACGATGCTGCCCGCGAGCAGGGCCTGCTTGATGGCGACCGTCCGGCCTCGCGTGCCGGCATACAGCCATTGGCCATCGAAGTCGTCCGTCAGCGGTTCCACACCGAGGCCGGCGAGCAGCGGATGCATGAGCACGTCGCCAGCCGAGCGCGGATGGAACAGAACCGCACCGAAGCGGCGAGGATCGCGATAGCGCAGCGCGCAGCGTTCGAACACCAGATCAATGTGGTCGTGAACGCCAGCAGCGGGCAGCGCGTGCGGTTCGGGCATGACGCGCAACGTACCGGTCATGCCCAGATGTACAAGCAGCCAGCCGGGTGCGTACTCGAGCAGCAGGTACTTGCCGCGGCGGGTCACACCGACGAGCGTCTCGCCGCGCAGGAGCGTGTCGAGCCCGTCGGGCACCGGCCAACGCAACGAGGCGTTGCGCACGTCGATACGCGCGATACGCGTGCCCGCCACGTGCGGCGCAATACCGCGGCGGGTGACTTCGACTTCTGGGAGTTCAGGCATGCCTGCGAACGTTTGCTGAGGATTTAGACTCTATTGTATCGGGCGCGCTACAATCGCTCGAAACCTGCCGTGGATCCCTATGCCGAACACCCGATTCCAGTCCATCCCCGCCGCTGACAACCTTGCGGTCACTGTGGCACCCGTGGTTTTGCGCCTGCGCGGCGCCCTGGCACGCGGGGCGTGGGCCGGCGCAACGGCGCTCGGCGTCACCTGCGCCAGCGCCATCATGGCATTTCTGCCATCTTCGAGCGCGTTCGCGCAGACCGGACCCGCCGCGCAAACGGCACCGAAATCGCCAGCAGCCCCGGCCAGCGCCCCGGCGGCGGCACCGTCCAAGGCGAGCGCGCCCGGTGCTGCCGACGCGGACACCGACGGCGAGGGCGAGGGCACCAAGTCCAACGCGAACGTCCCCCGCGAAAAGCTGCCGAACGTCGCGCTCTCCAGCGAGATCGTTTTCGAAGTGATGGCCGCCGAGTTGAGCCTGCAACAAGGCAATCTCGCGCCGGCGTTCAACACTTACATCGCACTGGCGAATCGGACGAAGGACCCGCGCATGGCACGCCGCGCCGTGGAGATTGCGCTGGGTGCGCGTCAGCTCGGCGATGCGCTCGTCGCCGCGCGCCTGTGGCATGAGCTCGATCCGAGCTGGCGTCCGGCCTCGCAGTTGCTGGCGAGTCTCGAAGTCGGCACCGGTCATCTGGCCGAAGCCGAGCCGCTGCTCGTCGAAGAACTGAACAAAGTGCCGGAAGCGCGTCGCGGACAGGCCATTCTCGAGCTGCAGCAGATGATTGCGCGCAGTCCGGAACGCGCCACCGGCATCGATTCGCTCAAACGCATGCTGGCCAACGATATGCAGCGCCCCGAGGCGCAACTGGCCATTGCCCGCTCGCAACTCGATGCAGGCGACACCGCCGGTGCACGCACGTCGCTCGAAACGGCGCTCAAGCTCAAACCTGACTACGAGGCTGCGGCACTGCTTTACGGTCAAATGGGCCCGGAAGAGCGCACTAGCGCGATCGCCGGGTTGAAGTCGTTCCTCGATCGTAATCCGAACGCCAAGGAAGCCCGCTTCGCCTACGCCAAGTTGCTGCTCGCGGACAACCAGCTCGATGCCGCGCAAAAGCAGTTTGAAACGCTGGAGAAGCGCTATCCGCACGAACTCTCGACCCTGATGGCGCTCGCGTTGCTCAACCTGCACGCCAAGCATCCCGAGCAGGCCGAACAATATCTGCAAAAGTACGCGGCGGAGGCGGAGCAACAGAACACCGACGGGGCGCAGGCCTACGTCTATCTCGCGCAGATCGCGCAGGATCGCAAGGATTATCCGGCCGCCGACAAGTGGCTCTCGAAGATTCGCGAGGACAGCAACGCCTATCTGCCGGCACAGATCGGGCGCGCGCAATTGCTCGCCGATCAGGGCAAGGTCGAGGAAGGCCGTGCGCTGTTGCACGGCATCAAGTCGAGCGACCCGCGCGAGCAACTCGCGCTCAAGCGTGCCGAATCGGATCTGCTCGTCAAGGCAAAGCGCTACGACGACGCGGAGAAGCTGCTCGCCGCCGAGGTCAAGAGCAATCCCGACGATCCGGATCTGCTTTATCAGTACGGCATGGTGGCCGAGCTGAACAAGCACTACGACGTGATGGAAAAAGCGATGCGTCGTGTGATGACGTCGCAACCCGATAACGCGCAGGCTTACAACGCGCTGGGCTATTCGCTGACGGAGCGCAACACGCGCCTGCCCGAGGCGCTCAAGCTGCTGCAGAAGGCCTCGTCGCTTGCGCCGGAAGACCCCTACATCATGGACAGTCTGGGTTGGGTGAAGTACCGCCTCGGCGACAAGCAACAGGCGCTTGATCTGCTGCGTCGCGCCTATGGCATTCAGGCTCAGGCGGAAATCGGCGCGCATCTGGGTGAGGTGCTGTGGGAGCTGGGCCAGCAGGACGAAGCGCGCAAGACCTGGCGCGAAGCGGCCAAGCTCGACGGCGATGACGACACCCTGCGCTCCACCATGAAGCGCTACAACGTGACACCGTAATGCCAAAGTTGTCGACGCTTTCGTTGGGTGCCGTGTCGTTCTCACTTATTGCCTCTCGTTCGGTCCGTGCCATGACCTTGGCGCTGGTCTGCGCGAGCACCCTGTTGACGGCGGGTTGCGCGAGTCTTGCGCCGTCCGTGCCGGTCACGCCTTCGGACGGCACCAGCGTCGAACACTATCGCGGGCGCTTCGCCGTGCGCTACGAGCAGAACGGCGAAGCACGCAATACTTACGGCAATTTCGATTGGCAGCAGAACGGCGAGAACGCGACCGTCCAACTGCTCGACCCGCTTGGGCAGACGCAGGCGATCGTGCGCGAGAATCCGCGCAGCGCGTCGCTTGAATTGCCCGGCAAAGCGCCGCTGACCGGCCCGCGTCTCGAAGATGTCATGCACAACGCACTGGGCTTTGCGCTGCCGGTAGGCGGCCTGCGCTATTGGCTGCGCATGCAGAGCGCGCCGGGTTCGCAGGCCAGCATCGAGCGCGATCCGCAGACCCAACGACCGACCCATTTGAAGCAGGACGGCTGGACGATCGACTATCAGGCGTATTTCGACAGCGCACCGCTGCGGGTCAAGCGTATCGACCTCTCGCGCGACCTCGACGGCTCGCCGCTCGCCGTTCGGCTGGTGATCGACGAGTAAGCCTCGCGCGTCTCGTCTTGCCCTTTGCTCCGCTTTCGAGACAGTCACGTCGATGCCCACAGGCGTCGCCGCCGCGACGGTGCTATGCTTGGCGCCGCCCGATCAGGTGTGTATCGACATCGTGAGCGCACCGTGCGAGTGCGGCCCCCTGTCGATGGGGCTGTATCGGGACACCTTCCCCATTTCCGGACACTGTCATCGCGAGGTCGCCACGACCGTGTCCGATAGCCATCGTTTCGCATCGCCATGTACGAAATCCTGCGTGACTGTCCGGCTCCGGCCAAGCTGAACCTGTTCCTGCATATCGTGGGGCGCCGGCCGAACGGCTATCACGAGTTGCAAACCGTCTTCCAACTGATCGACTGGGCCGACACGCTGCACTTCGAGCGCCGCGACGACGCGCAGATCGTGCACACGAACCCGCTGCCGGGCGTGCCGCCTCAGACCGATCTCACCGTGCGGGCCGCCCGTCTCCTGCAGGAGCATTGCGGTGTGCGGTTCGGTGTGGACATCGCCATTGAGAAGCGGCTGCCGGCAGGCGGCGGCATCGGCGGCGGCAGCTCCGATGCCGCGACGACGCTGCTCGCGCTCAACCGCATGTGGCAGCTCGATCTGCCGCGCGCTGAACTCCAGACGCTCGCCTTGAAGCTCGGCGCTGACGTGCCGTTTTTTGTCTTCGGCCGCAATGCCTTTGCCGAGGGCCTGGGCGAAGAGTTGCATGCAGTCGATTTGCCGCAGCGGCACTTCCTCGTCGTGAACCCGCGCGTACACGTCGCGACAGACAAAATATTTCGCGATCCCCTGTTGACAAGGGATACGAAGATCGTCACAATGGCGTTCTTTCTTGAGCACGCCAGCAAAAACATGCTCGCAACGGATGAAATCTTCCGTAACGACATGCAGGCGGCAGTCACTCGAGAATACGCGGAAGTCGCTGCCGTGATTGACTGGTTCAGAACCTTCACCACGGCCCGCATGACAGGATCCGGCGCTAGCGTGTTTGCGGTATTCGACACGAAGGCTGACGCAGAAGCTGCATGTAAGCGATTGCCAGAGCGCTGGCTCGGTCAAGTGACCTCCAGTCTGGCCGAACACCCAATGTTCGGATTCGCGTGAAAAAGTTTTACTTTGTTGCGTTTCCTACGACGCAGCAAGGGCATCGGTTAGTGTAGGGGAGTCGCCAAGTTGGTTAAGGCACCGGATTTTGATTCCGGCATACGAGGGTTCGAGTCCTTCCTCCCCTGCCAATTTCTCTGTCGTGCAGTGTCAGCATCCAAACGTTCCGCAGGTAGCCAGATGAGTAGTGATAACCTAATGGTATTCACCGGGAACGCCAATCCCGCCCTGGCCCAAGCGGTCGTCGACACTCTCGGTATCCCGCTCGGCAAGGCAATGGCGAGCCGGTTCTCCGACGGCGAAATCCAGGTCGAAATTCAGGAAAACGTGCGCGGCAAGGACGTCTTCGTCCTCCAGTCGACGTGCGCTCCGACCAACGACAATCTGATGGAACTGATGATCATGGTCGACGCGCTCAAGCGCGCTTCTGCCGGCCGGATCACTGCTGCCATTCCGTATTTCGGCTATGCCCGTCAAGATCGCCGCCCCCGTTCGGCGCGTGTGGCGATCTCGGCGAAGGTCGTAGCCAACATGCTGCAAATTGCGGGCGTCGAGCGCATCATCACGATGGACCTGCACGCCGACCAGATTCAAGGTTTCTTCGATATCCCGGTCGACAATATTTACGCTTCGCCGCTGCTGCTGGCAGATGTGCGCGAACAGAACCACGAAAACCTGCTGGTGGTTTCGCCGGACGTCGGCGGTGTGGTGCGTGCCCGCGCACTCGCAAAGCAACTGCACTGCTATCTGGCCATCATCGACAAGCGTCGTCCGAAGGCCAACGTCGCCGAAGTGATGAACATCATCGGTGAAGTCGAAGGCCGCACCTGCGTCATCATGGATGACATGGTCGACACCGCCGGCACGCTGTGCAAGGCCGCGCAAGTGCTCAAGGCGCGTGGCGCGCAGAAGGTTTATGCGTACTGCACGCACCCGGTGCTTTCCGGCGGTGCCGCAGCGCGTATCAACGCCTCGGAGCTGGACGAAGTTGTCGTGACGGATACGATTCCGCTGCGCGACGACTCGAAGGGCGGCAAGATTCGCCAGTTGAGCTGCGCCAATCTGCTCGCCGAGACGTTCTCGCGTATTCGTCGCGGCGACTCGGTGATGTCGCTGTTCGCGGAATAAGCGCGTTCATAGCATTTTGCGGCGGCGCCTGTTTGGCGCCGTTGTTATGTCGGCGGGGAGCATCTCCCCGCCTTTGTCGTTCCTGAAGCCTGCATTTTTTGGCACGGTATTCGGGAAGAAATCGCTGCCTGGTCGCGGGCAGTACAAGGAGTTGTTATGAAAGTCGTCGCTTTTGAGCGTAATCTGCAAGGTACGGGTGCGAGCCGCCGCCTGCGCAATGCCGGTAAGACCGCGGGCATCGTGTACGGTGGTAACGTCGATCCGAAGTTGATCGAACTCGATCACAACGCCCTGTGGCACGCCCTCCGCAAGGAAGCCTTCCACTCGTCGATTCTCGAGCTGGAAGTCGCTGGCAAGACCGAACAAGTGCTGCTGCGCGATGTGCAGTACCACCCGTTCAAGCAACTGGTTCTGCACGTGGATTTCCAACGTGTCGACCCGAACAAGTCGATCCACGTGAAGGTGCCCCTGCACTTCCTGGGTGCTGAGAACGCCCCGGCCGTGAAGCTGGCTTCGAACGTGATCAGCCACACCGTGAACGACCTGGACATCAACTGCCTGCCGGGCAAGCTGCCGGAATTCCTGGAAGTTGACCTGTCGAAGCTGGAAGCCGGTCAATCGGTGCACGCCAAGGACGTCAAGCTGCCCGCCGGCGTGACGCTCACGCTGCACGTCGAGCAAGAAAACCCGGTGGTGGCACAAGCCGTCCAACCGGCGGGTGCTGCTGCTGACGAAGCGGCTGCCCCGGCTGCCGAAGGCGAAACGCCGGCGGCCTAAGCCTCGTGCGTTAGCTTTCAGCGGCGACGCTGGACGCAAGACCCGCCGCGACATCATGTCCGGCGGGTTTTTTTATGGCGGCGCGTATGCCTGACAGGCCCGCGCCAAGATCCTGATACCGAAATGATCAAGCTGATCGTAGGGCTCGGCAATCCGGGCGCCGAATATACAGCGACGCGTCACAATGCCGGCTTCTGGTTCGTTGACGCGCTGGCGCAGCAATGCGGTGCATCGCTCACGAACCAGAAGAACTTCCACGGCTTCGCTGCGCGTGCGCGCATCGCCGGTCAGGAAGTGTGGCTGCTCGAGCCGCAGACCTTCATGAACCGCTCGGGACAGTCAGTCGTGGCGCTCGCGCGCTTCTACAAGATCCTGCCGGATGAAATTCTCGTCGTTCACGACGAACTCGATCTGCTGCCCGGCACCGTGAAGCTCAAGCGAGGCGGCGGCAGCGGCGGTCACAACGGCTTGAAAGACATTGCCGCACACCTGACGACCCCCGAGTTCTGGCGCCTGCGCCTGGGCATTGGACATCCACGCACGCTGCAACCGGCGGGCAGCCAGCAGCAGGTGGTGGACTTCGTGCTCAAACCGCCGCGCAAGGAAGAACAGGCGCAGATCGACGACGCAATGTCGCGCTCACTCGACATCGTCGACCTGGTCGTCAAAGGCGACATGGAAAAGGCAATGATGCGTCTGCACGCTACGCCAGGGAAGTAAGCGAAGCGGCAGACGAACGAGCGGCGGCGCGCCGCTCAGGCAGTCTTGCCTGCTTGCAGGTGGGTGTACTTCTCGAGCAGTTGCTCGGGGGTCTCGATGTGTTCGGGGTTGATGGGAATGCACTCCACCGGACACACCTGCACACACTGCGGTTCATCGAAGTGACCGACGCACTCGGTGCACTTGTTCGGATCGATCTCGTAGATCTCGACCCCCATCGAAATTGCGTCGTTCGGGCACTCTGGCTCACACACGTCGCAATTGATGCATTCATCGGTAATCATCAAGGCCATACGGCACCTCCAGCCGTATCGCGACGCCGATCAGCCATCAGGCCACGACCGGCGCGCACGATACTCATTCCTTCGCCGACAGATCGCCGACTTTCGTCACCAGCCATTTTTCGACGGAAGGAAACACGAACTTGCTGACGTCGCCGCCCAATTGCGCAATCTCGCGCACGATCGTGCCCGAGATGAACTGATATTGGTCGGACGGCGTCATGAACATCGTTTCCACATCGGGCAGCAGATAGCGGTTCATCCCTGCCATCTGGAACTCGTACTCGAAATCGGACACGGCACGCAGACCGCGCACGATGACGCGGGCCTGATGCTTGCGCACGAAGTCCTTGAGCAGCCCGGAAAACCCTTCCACGCTGACATTCGGATAGTGACCGAGGACTTCTCGCGCAATGTCGATGCGTTCGTCGAGTGCAAAGAACGGCTTCTTGTTTCGGCTATCCGCCACGCCAACGACAAGCTTGTCGAAGATGCCCGCCGCACGGCGAACCAGATCTTCATGCCCTCGGGTCAGCGGGTCGAACGTCCCCGGATAGATCGCCACTACCATGCCAACGTCTCCTCGCGGCTGGGGACCTGTGCTACGAACTTATTCATTGTGGTCTCTAGGTTTTCGGAATCGATTCAAGCAGATGATAATGCACCGCTCCGGCTTTCGCCCGGCGCAGGCATGCGAGACCGAACGCAGCGAGCGCGTCGTCCGCCAGCGGGGTGTCGGATTCGGCGTAGATCACACCGTTCGGGGCCAGCAGACGGGCCGCAGGCGCCAGCAGATCACTCAGCCAGCCGCTCGCAAACGGAGGATCGAGAAACACCACGTCGAAAGCCCCGGGCGCGAGTGTGGTTATCAGGCGTCTCGCATCGGCCTGCACGATCTCGATCTGGCGGGCATCGAGCTTCGCCTGATTGGCGCGAAGCTGCCGGACGGCGGGCGCGGCCTGCTCGATCATGAGCACCCGTGCGGCGCCGCGCGAAGCCGCCTCGAACCCCAGCGCCCCACTGCCCGCGAACGCGTCGAGACACTGCATGCCGCTCAGATCCTGGCCGAGCCAGTTGAACAGCGTTTCGCGCACACGGTCGGGCGTGGGCCGCAGACCGTCGCCCGACGGCACCGGCAGCGGCGTACGTTTCCACTGACCGCCGATGATGCGGACCTGCTGCGGCGCGCCGCGTGCCACGTTACCTGCGCCGGACTTCATACCGTCCTCCGCGACACAACCATGCCGAATGCGCCGTCACCGGGGCAAAAATGAGTTCGCGCACGCGGCTGCGCACGCCAGGAATCCAAAATCATGACAATTCACGCTACATTGTTGAGGCGAAACATACCACATCGCCCGCCATACCCGCCGCATAAGGGCGCGCAATCGGTAAGACAACGCGCCAACACCGGCCGGCCGGTGTCGGGCAATGCGCAGACGCCACACTGAGGACGCGCCCAGCCGCTCAACAGGAGACCCCCCGACTCGCCATGATCGAAGCTGCCATCGAGGTAACTGAGCTATGCAAGGCCTATGACGGCCGCCCTGTGGTCGATCATCTGTCACTGCGCGTGGCCCCGGGCGAGTGCTTCGGCCTGCTGGGTCCGAACGGGGCAGGCAAGACCACCACCCTGCGTATGTTGCTGGGTTTGGTCACCCCCGACGCCGGAGAAATCCGTCTCGGTGGCCTGCCCGTTCCGCAAATGGCCCCGGAGGCCCGGCGCCGTGTCGGCGTTGTGCCTCAATTCGACAATCTGGACCCCGACTTCACTGTCCGCGAGAACCTGGCCGTCTTCGGCCGATATTTCGGACTCTCCTCTGCTGTCCTCCGCGAGCGAGTGCCCGCCCTGCTCGCATTCGCGCGTCTCGAATCGAAGGCAGACGCCCGGGTCAGTCAGCTTTCGGGCGGGATGAAACGACGCCTCACCCTTGCCCGCGCCCTCATCAACAATCCCGATCTGCTGGTACTCGACGAGCCGACCACTGGCCTCGACCCGCAAGCCCGGCACTTGATCTGGGAACGGCTCAAATCGCTGATGAACGAGGGCAAGACGATTCTGCTCACGACACACTTCATGGAAGAAGCCGAGCGCTTGTGCCACCGCCTGTGCGTGATCGACAACGGCCGCAAGATTGCCGAGGGCACCCCGCCCAAACTCGTCGCACGGGAGATCGGGTGCGACGTTGTGGAGGTGTTCGGCGACGTGCCGCCGGCGTTGCTCGCGCGACTGGCCCCGCTCGCCGAGCGTCTCGAGACGAGCGGTGAGACGCACTTCTGCTACGTGCGCGACGCCGCCCCGCTCGTGAGCGCGCTGCAAGATCAGCCCGGCGTGCGCTATCTGCATCGGCGCGCCAATCTGGAGGACGTCTTCCTCAAACTCACGGGGCGGGAGATGCGCGATGACTGAGCACGATCGACACGATCCCGGCGGTTCAACCCATGCGGATGGCGCCGCTGCCGCAACGGCGAGCACGCCTCGTGCCGCTGCGCCACAGGGGCATCCTCCCGATGCGCCCCGCTATCTCCCGGGATTCACGCCGTGGATGGGGGTCTGGCGGCGCAACTTCCTCGTGTGGCGCAAGCTCGCCATTGCGTCGATGTTCGGCAATCTGGCCGACCCCATGATTTACCTCTTCGGGCTGGGATTCGGCCTCGGCATGATGGTCGGCGAAGTCGACGGCACCTCGTACATCGCATTTCTCGCGGCGGGCACCGTGGGCTCCAGTGTGATGTTCTCCGCGAGCTTCGAGTCGATGTACTCGGGCTTCTCTCGCATGCACGTGCAACGCACGTGGGAAGCGCTGATGCACACGCCGCTCACGTTGGGTGACGTCGTGCTTGGCGAAGTCGTGTGGGCCGCCAGCAAGGCGGTGCTCTCGGGTCTCGCCATCCTGGTGGTGGCCAGTGCGCTCGGCTATGCTCGCATCGAAAGCCTGCCTGTGGTGCTGCCTGTGGTCCTGCTCGCGGGACTGGCGTTCGCGAGTCTGGCCATGGTGATGACGGCGCTCGCACCGAGCTACGACTTCTTCATGTTCTACCAAACCCTTGTGATGACGCCGATGCTGCTGCTCTCGGGCGTGTTCTTCCCGTTATCGCAACTCCCGGCAGCGGCACGTCATGTGACGGAGTGGCTGCCGCTCGCTCACGCGGTGGCCCTGATCCGTCCTGCCATGCTCGGGCGCGCCATCGACTTGCCGTGGCTGCACGCCGGTGCGCTTGCGGCCTACGCCGTCGTCGGGTTCGCTGTCGCACTGGTGCTGTTACGCCGGCGAATTCTCCGGTAACAGGTGCAACGCTCTCTGGCAGATCGCCGTCATCAAAGAAAAACGGCACCGGGAATCTCCGGTGCCGTTTTTCGTTCGGCGTGCCTGCCACGCGACGTCTGCCGCGCGATGACGATTACTTGGCCTGCATGGCCCCGGCAGGCTTGCTGCCCTGCGCAGCAGCACCAGCGCTGGCCGCACCGAAGACGTTGCTCGGGCCGACAACGACCGTGACGAGCCGCTCGGGCTGAACGTGACGCACGAAGGCATCTCGCACCTGCGCCGCGGTAACGGCTTCCACCTTGCGGGTCCACGTGTCGAGGTAGTCCAGCGGCAGGTTGTAGAAGCCGATGGCCGCAACGTTCGCCAGCAGCTTGCGGTTGCTGTCGAGGCGCAGCGGGAAACCATTGGTCAGGTTGTCCTTCGCGGCCTGAATCTCCGCATCGGTCGGCCCTTCCTGCACGAACTTCGCGAGCGTTTCCCGCACGACCTTGAGCGCTTCGGGCGCCTGCTCACGGCGCGTCTGCAAACCGATCTCGAACGGGCCTTCCTGCAACTGCGGCATGAAGCTGCTCGACACGCCGTACGTCAGACCGCGCTTCTCACGCACTTCCGCCGTCAGGCGCGACACGAAACCGCCGCCGCCCAGCACGTAGTTCCCCACCAGCAATGGGAAGTAGTCGGGATCGCTACGGGCCACCGACGCCTGCCCCGTCACGATATGCGCCTGCTCGGCCGGATGCGGAAGATCGATCTGCACCGCGCTGCGCAGTGCCGCCACGGGAGGCATTGCGGGTGGCGTCACGCCTGCGGGCATGGCATCGATCAGCGTGGCGACGAGCTTTTCTGCCTGCGGACGATCGATGTCGCCGACGATCGTGACGACCGCTCGCTTCGGGCTGTACATGTCACGGTAGAAGCGCACCAGATCGTCGCGCTTCACGGCCTTGACGCTGGCCACCGTCGGACTCACGCCATAAGGATGACTACCGTAGATGGCGCTGCGAAATGCCTTGTCGGCAATCGCTTCGGGCTTCGTATCGGCTTCGGCAATCGCCGACGCCAGACGCGCCGCCTCGCGCTTGAGCACCGCGTCGGGGAACGTCGGATGTTGCAGAAACTGCGCCATCGTACTCACCGCGGCGTCGCGTTCGGCCGGCGAGGACAGCGTGCGCATCGTGACGGTCGCCGCGTCGCGCCCGGCGCTCGTCGACGCCATCGCGCCCACATCGGCGAAGCGGTCCGCGATCTGCGCTTCGGTCAACGCCGGACGCCCACCCGCAGCTAACGCCCCGGAGTCAAGCAGACCCGCCGTGAACAACGCCAGTCCGGACTTGCCCGGCGGATCGTAACGGCTGCCCGCGTCGAAATCGATGTTCAGATCGATCATCGGAATCGAACGGCTCTCCACGAGCAGGACCTTGGCGCCTGAGGGCGAGACCCAGCTTTGAATCGGCAGCGCCGCCTGCGCGGTGAGGGGCATGACCGCCACCACGGCACCTGCAGCGACGCAAGCCAGAAGGCCCGTACGCGCAGGCACGAAGCACGCACGCAACAGTGCGGAAATATTCATCATCTTGTGGCCTCTCTCAGCGCATGTTCTTCAGGTCTTGCGCCCCTTGGGCGCGGCGCTTGCGTGTCGCTTCGTCGATCGGCTGCGGCACCAGCGTCGCGACGCTCAAGGACTCGTCGCCGAAGTACTTGCCAGCCACCGCCTGCACCTGCGCCGGCGTCACCGCCTTCACCTTCTCGAGCATGCGGTCGATCTGCCGCCACGAAATTCCCGACATTTCGTTCAGACCGATTTCCATCGCCTGACCGAACACGGAGTCACGCTTGTAGATCTGCGACGCGACCACCTGCGCCTTCACGCGGCCCAGCTCTGCCTGCGTCACACCATGCGCTGCGATGTCGGCCACCTGCGCGCGCAGCGCCTTTTCGATCTGCTCGGGTGTCTTGCCCTGTGCGGGCGTGCCATCCAGGATGAAGAACTGCGGACCGCGGCCCACACCGTCATAACCGGCGCCGACGTCGTTGGCGACGCGTTGCTCACGCACGAGACGGCTCGTCAGACGCGCGTTGCCATAGCCGTCGAGCACGGCGGCGAGCACTTGCAGCGCATAGACGTCGTCATCCTTCTCGACGTCGGTCAGACGCGGCGCACGCCACGCGAGCATCACATGCGGATTCTCGGCCGGGGCCTTCACGAAAATCCGGCGCACGCCAAGTTGCGCGGGCTCGTCCTGCGGACGACGCTCCGGCAACGCGCGTTGCTTGATCGGACCGTAATACGTCTCGGCGAGTTGCTTGACCTGTGCCGGGTCCACATCGCCGCTCACGACCACCACGGCGTTGTTCGGTGCGTACCAACGCTCGTACCAGTCGCGCGTGTCCTGAACCGTCATGTGCTGCAGGTCGTTCATCCAGCCGACGATCGGGCGGCGATAGGGATTGGCGATGAGCGCCGAGGCCATCAGTTGCTCATAGAGCAGTGCGCGTGGTTGATCGTCCGTGCGAAGACGGCGCTCCTCCATGACCACCTGGATCTCTTTGGCGAACTCGTCGGCCGTGAGCGTGAGGTTGGCCATGCGATCGGCCTCGAGACGCATCATCTCCGGCAGGCGCGACTTCTCGGTCTGCTCGAAGTAGCCCGTGTAGTCCTTGCTGGTGAATGCATTCTCGCGGCCGCCAAGCGCGGCAACCTGACGCGAGAACTGGCCCGGCCCGACGGTCTTGGTGCCCTTGAACATCATGTGTTCCAGCGCATGGGCCACGCCCGTGGTGCCATTGAACTCGTCGAGCGAGCCGGCGCGGTACCAGACCACATGGGCGACCGTCGGCGCCCGATGGTCTTCGCGCACGATCAGCCGCAGGCCGTTCGATAACGTGAATTCCGAAGTGTTGTCCGTGGTTTTGCTGCCAGTCGTGTCGGCAGCATGGCTCAGGCTCATCACACCGGCCAAGGTCAGTCCGACCAAGGCACGTCGCCAGCGCATGGTTCCCGTCATGGATCCCCTTTCGCCCGTCATGGACGTCGATACGCGTCTGATAAAATACGTCGCATTTCCCGCGTCGGAAACAACGACTCGCCCATTGTAGGGCGTTTTGTGCGGCGCGAATGGCAAGACAAATCACAGACGCACGCCGACCGCGCGCGCCCACGTCGAGTTCTTCACCCCATGTTCAGCTTCTTCAAGCGCTTCAAGTCGGGCGGTAACAAGGCCGCCGAGGCGAGTCCAGCATCCACCGAATCCGTCGAATCCGTCGAATCGGCGTCATTGCCGGGAACGCCCGAATCGTCAAGCGTTCCGATCGAAAGCCATGCCGCAACGGCCGAGGTCGCGCAGGCCCAGCCTGCTGCGCCCGCGCCTACGCCGGTGCCCCCGCCGCAACCTGCCGCGCCAGTCGCCCCCCCCGCCACCCCCGCCGCCGCCGTTCCGGCAGCGCCGGCGGTCGCCGCGCCGCAAGCGCCCGCCGCACCGGCAGACGCCCCGCGTGGTCCCGTCAGCCCGGCGGAAAATGCGGCACACGCCGAACCGGCACCGGTGAATGTCCCAACGCCGAGCACGCCGGCCCCGCCCGCTGCCACCCCCGCGGCGCAGATTACGCCCGAGCCGGTCGAGCCGATCGAGCCGATCGCATTGCCCGCCGCGCCCGTCGTCGTAAAGGACTCGCACGGCGAAGCCATCGGCGAAATCGTTGCCGCGCCGGCCCAGGCGCCGGCCGCCAAGCGTTCCTGGCTCACGCGCCTGAAGGCTGGACTGTCGAAGACGAGCGCCGGCCTCACCGGCATCTTCATCGGCGTGAAGGTCGACGAAAACCTGTTCGAAGAACTCGAAAGCGCTTTGCTGATGAGCGACGCCGGGGTTGAAGCCACCACGTTCCTGATCGAAGCGCTGCGCAAGAAGGTCAAAGCCGAACGGCTGACCGAAGGCGAACAGGTCAAGCGCGCCTTGCATGACCTGCTGGTCGATCTGCTCCAACCGCTGGAGCAAAGCCTCGTGCTCGGCCGGGAAGCGCCGATGGTGGTGATGATCGCCGGCGTGAACGGCGCAGGAAAAACGACGAGCATCGGCAAGCTCGCCAAGCACTTCCAGCACTACGGCCAGTCCGTGCTGCTCGCCGCAGGCGACACGTTCCGCGCAGCGGCCCGCGAGCAACTGACGATCTGGGGTGAGCGCAACAACGTCGCAGTCGTCTCACAGGAAAGCGGAGACCCTGCCGCCGTCGTGTTCGACGCCGTGAACGCCGCCCGCGCTCGCAAGATCGACATCGTGATGGCCGACACCGCCGGCCGCCTGCCGACGCAGTTGCATCTGATGGAAGAGCTCAAGAAGATCAAGCGCGTGCTGGCCAAGGCCGCCGACGGCGCACCGCACGAGGTTCTGCTTGTAATCGACGCCAATACCGGGCAAAACGCGCTCACACAGGTCAAGGCGTTCGACGACGCGCTGCAACTCACCGGCCTCATCGTCACCAAGCTCGACGGCACGGCCAAGGGCGGTATTCTCGCCGCGATTGCGCGTCAGCGTCCGGTGCCCGTGTACTTCATCGGTGTGGGCGAAAAGGTCGAAGACCTGCAACCGTTCTCCGCGCGCGAATTCGCCGACGCTCTGCTGGGGTAAACGCATCCGGCAGCGCACGTCGCAATTTGTCGCAATTCGTCGCAATTCGTCGCAATTTCTCGTAACGCGAAGCGCTGCTTGCCACAAACCCAACGGCCCGCTATTTCACCCGGCGGGCCGTTTGTCCTTTGAACGACGCAAGACGGCCACGCAGCGCCGCCGTCGAACGATGCGTTACAACTGCTGCGCGACGAGTCCTGCGCAGAGCCCCCACATCATCATGCCGACCACGCCATCGAGGATCTGCCATGCTCGAGCGCGAGAGAACAGCGGCGCGAGCAACCGCGCGCCATAGCCGAGGGTGGTGAACCACAGCACCGAAGCGGTCATCGCCCCTGCGGCGAACCAGGCATTGCCGGGCGACACCTCACGCGCACCGATGCCACCGAGCAGAATCACGGTGTCGAGATAGACGTGAGGATTGAGCAGCGAGAGCATCAGGACGAGCACGAATGCGCGCTGCCACGTCATGTCCTGCGTGGCCGCGCGGCTGCCGTCGGCCCGCAAGGCACCCGCTCCGCGAAATGCGGCGCGCCACGCGCGCAGACCGTACCAGAACAGGAATGCCGCACCGCCCCACGTGACGGCCGTGAGAAAGCGCGGATACGCGGCGATGAGGCCGCCCATGCCGGCCACCCCTGCCGCGATCAGCACCATGTCGCAGATCGCGCACACCGCCACGACCGCGCCCACGTGACGCTTCAGAATGCCCTGCCGAAGCACAAACGCGTTCTGCGCGCCGATCGCCATGATGAGGCTGGCGCCAAGCGCCATGCCCCGCCAAAAAGCCGGATCGACCATGACGGAACTTACTCGGCGTCGGGTTGCGCTTCCGGCGCCGCGCGACGGAAGGCATCGAGCGTCAGGCAGTGGGCGTTGATGGCGGCGATGCGCGGGAATGGTGTCATGTCCACCTTGAAGCGGTTCGCGTTGTAGACCTGTGGCACGAGGCAGCAGTCCGCCAGCGTCGGGGTGTCGCCGAAGACGAACTTGCCGTGCGGAGATTGTGCTGCGAGGCGGGCTTCCAGCGCCTTGAAGCCCTCCACGATCCAGTGAACGTACCAGGCGTTTTTCTGTTCTTCGCTCACGCCCAGGTCGTGTTTGAGGTAACGCAACACGCGCAGGTTGTTGATCGGGTGAACATCGGCGGCAATGTCCAGCGCCAGTGCCCGCACCTGAGCGCGTGCTACCGGCTCCGACGGCAGGAGCGCAGGCGTGGGATGCACGTCTTCCAGATACTCGATGATGGCGAGCGACTGGTGAATGTTCACGTCGCCGTCGATGAACGTCGGCACCAATCCGTTGACGTTGAGCGCGCGATAAGCCGGTTTGAGCTGTTCGCCGCCGTCACGCACCAGATGCACGGGCACGGTGTCGTAATCGAGCCCCTTCAGATTCAGGGCGATCCGCACACGATACGCGGCGGAACTGCGGAAATAGCTGTACAGCGTGGACATGGCAGACCTCGAAAGCGGGATGTGGGAAGACGCGGAAGGTGTCAGAAGTCTCGAGCCACCCGCGTCTGAACACGAGATGGTACTGCATGCACTGGCCCCGAGGACACTCGATTGCGTATCATGGACGAATACGAATATCGATTCCAACGTGCCATGACCTCTGCCGCTCCGTTCGCCTGTGCGCCGCTGCTCAAAACCATCGCCCGCGGTGCGAAAGGTGCGCGCCCACTCAGCGCCGACGAGACGCGTACCCTGTTCGACGCCATCTTCGCCGAGCGCGTGGCGCCCGCAGAACTGGGCGGGGTTCTGATCGCCTATCGCATCAAGGGTGAAACGCCCGTCGAACTGCGCGCCATGCTCGACGCCGCGCACGCGACGTTCACGCCGCTCGCCGCACCGACCGATGCGCCACCGCCCGTCCTGCTGCCCAGCTACAACGGCGCACGCAAACAGCCGAATCTCACCCCGCTGCTCGCCTTGCTGCTCGCCCGCGAGGGCATTCCGGTGCTCGTGCACGGTCAGCATCACAGCGGCGCGAATCGCGTCGGCACGCAGGCGATCTTCGCGGAACTGGGCCACACCGCCTGTCAGTCGGCCGCCGAGACTGAGGCCGCGCTGCGGACACGCCGTGTCGCCTATCTGCCGATTGCCGCGCTTTCGCCTGCACTGGAACGGCTGCTGGAGATGCGCGCCGCGTTGGGGGTGCGCAATTCCGGTCATACGGTGGTGAAGCTGTTGCAGCCGTTTGCCGGTCCGGCACTGCGGCTTGTGAACTACACGCACCCCGAATATCGGGAAACGCTCGGCGAGATGTTCGCCGATGCCGCCAACAGCCCGGCACCGGGTGTGCTGCTGGCGCGCGGCACAGAAGGCGAACCGGTCGCGGATGCCCGCCGTCAGACGGCAATCGAGGGCTTTTCGGACGGAATGTACCGGTTGTGGCAAGCGGCGGAAGAAGGTGCCACGGGCGTGCCGCCGGCGCTACCCGCTGCCGACGCCCCGGCCACTGCTCGATGGATTGAAGCCGTGCTGGCCGGTGAGATCGCCGTGCCGGCCCCCATCGCTCGGCAGGTCGAGGTGATTCGCCAGGCACTAGGAATCGTCAGCGGAGCATGACAGGAGTGGCAGGCGTGACGGGCGTGAAGATCACCCGCTTGATCGCCATACGAGCATATCGTCGGCCAATATGCCCGTAACGCGGAACAAAACCTCGGAAATCAAGAAATAAAGTAATTTCCGGAACAATTCATACCAAAAACAATCGAATGTTGTATTCGGAGAGGACGTCCGGCGAGTGCCGGACGAGGCAGCCGCCGGATCCGCTGGCAGACGACCGGCGCTTCATTCGGCCGACGCCATGCGGGTCGCTTGCCAAGAGATGAGGTGCCATTCGTCGGCCTCGAGCACATGGACTGCCGTATAGGCCATTTGCGACTCGAGCGAGCCGGTCGCGGTTTCCAGTTCGACCTTGAGCTTGCCGGTGACGACCACGGTGTCGCCAAACTGGCGCAGCTCCTGTGCCCGGATATCGATGTCCAGATATCGACGGCGGCCCGAGGTCAGGGCGTCGAGAAATTCGCGCTTGGTTTCGCGTTTGCCGTTCGAATGAACGTAGTGAAGGCCGTCGGCCAAGAGGGCGTCGAGTTGTTCGACGTCACCCTCGACCATCGCGTCGAAGCGCGCTGACTCGCGTTCACGCACCACGTCGATTTGCTTTCCCGCCATGTTGACCTCCCGTCTTCGCCGACCCAAACGCTCGCGACTTGGGTTGCAATTTACACCATCCGCGTCACGTTTGCGCCAGTGACTTCTCCGGTTTTACGGGGGGTGCTGGAAAACCCCGAGATGCCGGAAACTTCCCGCCCGGTAAGGGTTCTAACGTGTTTAGCACTCATCGAAAGAGAGTGCTAAAATGTTTTCCCAGAGGCTAACCAGGAGTCCACCACTTGAGTACTGCCGCCACTTTGCATCCGACGACGCCGGCCACCGGCACGGCGCCGAATTCTCGTGCCCTTGCTATTGCCCCGTCGGCATTGATGCTGCCGGGCAGTCTGGGCAATATCGACAGCTATATTCAGGCTGTTCACCGCATTCCTTTGCTGACGGCCGAGGAGGAGCAGTCGCTCGCCAAGCGCCTGCGTGAGAGCGACGACCTCGAAGCCGCCCGCCAGCTCGTGCTGTCGCACCTGCGTCTGGTGGTGTCGATCGCGCGCAATTACCTCGGCTACGGCCTGCCGCATGCCGACCTGATTCAGGAAGGCAACATCGGCCTGATGAAGGCCGTGAAGCGCTTCGATCCGACCCAGGGGGTACGACTCGTGTCGTACGCCATGCATTGGATCAAGGCCGAGATTCATGAGTACGTTCTGCGCAACTGGCGCACGGTCAAGGTCGCCACGACCAAGGCCCAACGCAAGCTGTTCTTCAATCTGCGCAGCCAGAAGCAGGGCCTGCAAGCGTTCACGCCGGAAGAGATCGATCAGGTCGCTCGCGATCTGAACGTGAAGCGCGAAGACGTCGTGGAAATGGAAACGCGCATGTCGGGCGGCGATATTGCCCTCGAGGGTCATAGCGACGATAGCGACAACGCGAGCTTCGCCCCTATTGCGTACCTCGCCGACTCGCATCAGGAGCCGACCGCCGTGATCGCCGCGCGCGAGCGCGACCATCTCCAAAGCGACGGTCTGCAAACGGCGCTCGGCCGTCTCGACCCGCGCAGCCGGCGCATCATCGAAGCGCGCTGGCTGTCGGTCGCCGACGACGGCAGCGGCGGCGCCACGCTGCACGAACTGGCGGAAGAATTCGGCGTGTCGGCCGAGCGCATCCGTCAGATCGAAGTCGCCGCCATGAAGAAGATGAAAGGCGCACTGCAAGCCTTTGCGTAATGCATGGATCGGAGTGGCGGTGGCAACGCGACAAATTGCCACACGACATGCCGCATCACCGTCTGCCGTGAATGGCCGGCGCAAAAGCCCCGTGAAGCTCACGGGGCTTTTTTATTGGACTTCGAAAGTTCACGGGTCATTTGCGTAGGACTTGATGCATCGCAAGGTCCCCCGGACGACCGGTCGATAGAATCGAATCGTACGTGGCCATGCTGCGTGCGAAGGACGGCCGGGGGGCCGTTCGCCGCGCCGGACCCTTGTCTCGACCTCGCTTCTCATCTGCCATCACCCGCGTTGGCAGATCCGCATCGAACCAGCGTCATCTGCGTGTCATCCGGCCCCCCGCGCCCCGCGGTTTGACATTTTCGAGCGATAAGGCAAAATGCGCCGAAAGTCGACGCTGTTCCCAACACAACGACTTTCGACGCCAGGAGCCGTCACGGATGGACACCCACTCTCCTAGCAGTCTGAAGCCTCCCGCCCCGGCCGCGCCCGTCGCGGCGTCGCGCTCCGCCGCCATCGTCGACTGGCTGATCAGGCGCTGGCGCACCCGCCCTTCCCGTTTCATGGTCGAAATCCTGATCGTCCTCGCGATCAAGGTAGTACTCCTGTTTATTCTGAAACACGCGTTCTTCGACGCTCCGATGGCCAAGCACATGCAATTGCCGCCGGACGTCGTGGCTCGTGCCCTGATTGGGCCGCAAGCCGTCGAAGCGCAGTCCACCACCCCAAGTCAAGGTGTCCGCCATGATCAGTAGCGAAGTCGTTGACCTCTCGCGCTTGCAGTTCGCCATAACGGCGCTGTATCACTTCCTGTTCGTCCCGCTAACACTCGGCCTGTCCTGGCTGCTTGTCATCATGGAGTCGGTGTATGTGATGACCGGCAAGCAGATCTACAAGGACATGACCCAGTTCTGGGGCAAGCTCTTCCTGATCAACTTCGCGATGGGCGTGACCACCGGTCTCACGCTCGAATTCCAGTTCGGCACCAACTGGGCTTACTACTCGCACTACGTCGGCGACATCTTCGGTGTGCCGCTCGCCATCGAAGGTCTGATGGCGTTCTTCCTCGAAGCCACGTTCGTCGGCCTGTTCTTCTTCGGCTGGAACAAGCTCTCGCGCATTGGTCACCTTGCAACCACGTTTGCGGTGGCATTGGGCTCGAACCTCTCAGCGCTGTGGATTCTCGTGGCCAACGGCTGGATGAACAATCCGGTCGGCGCGCATTTCAACTACGAAACCATGCGCATGGAGCTCAACAGCATCTGGGACGTGATCTTCAACCCGGTGGCGCAGGTGAAGTTCGTGCACACGCTCTCGGCCGGTTACGTGACCGCCGCCATGTTCGTGCTCGGCATCTCGGCCTGGTATCTGCTCAAGCGCCGCGACGTGCCGTTCGCCCTGCGCTCCTTTGCCGTGGCCGCAGGCTTCGGTCTGGCCTCGACGCTGTCGGTCATCGTGCTGGGCGACGAGTCGGGCTACACCACGGGCGAAGTGCAGAAGGTCAAGCTCGCCGCCATCGAGGCCGAATGGGAGACGGCCAAGCCGCCGGCATCGTTCACGCTGTTCGGCTTCCCGAACCAGAAGGAAGAGCGGACCGACTACGCCGTGAAGATTCCCTGGGCGATGGGCCTGATCGCCACGCGCTCGGTCGACACACCGGTGATCGGTCTCACGCAGTTGCGTGACGAGCACAAGGACAACATCCAACGCGGCATGCTCGCCTTCGCCGCGCTCGAGAAGCTGCGCAGCGGCGACACGTCGCCGGCCGTGCGCGCCGAGTTCGACAAGTACAAGGACGACCTCGGCTACGGCCTGCTGCTCAAGAAGTACACGGCGAACGTTGTCGACGCCACGCCGGAGCAGATCCACATGGCGGCCAACGATACGATCCCGCCGGTCGCCCCCGTGTTCTGGTCGTTCCGCATCATGGTCGGCCTGGGCTTCCTGTTCCTCTTCACGTTCCTGTGGGCCTTCTGGCTGTGCGCACGCCGCCGTCTGCTCAAGCCGCGTTCGGCCTGGTTCCTGCGCTGGACCGTGTGGGCGATTCCGCTGCCGTGGCTTGCTGCCGAGTTCGGCTGGATCGTCGCCGAAGTGGGCCGTCAGCCGTGGACCATCGCCGGCATTCTGCCGACGCACCTCTCGACGTCGTCGCTCTCGGCCGGCGACCTGTACCTGAGCCTCGCGGGCTTCATCATCTTCTACACCGCGTTGCTCATCATTGAAATGTTCCTGATGGTGAAGTACGTCAAGCTCGGCCCGTCATCGCTGCACACCGGCCGTTATTACTTCGAGACTGAAGGGACGGACGATAGCGCCATCGCTGGCGAGCGTCCGGCGACTTCGGTCTGATCGTCAGGGAGACACGACATCATGATGATCGATTACACCGTACTCAAGCTGATCTGGTGGGTGCTCGTCGGCGTGCTGCTGATCGGCTTCGCCTTCTTCGACGGCTTCGACATGGGCACGGCCACGCTGCTGCCCTTCCTGGGCAAGACCGACGCGGAACGCCGCGTCATCATCAACACCGTTGCACCCACGTGGGAAGGCAATCAGGTGTGGTTCGTGACGGCGGGCGGTGCGATGTTCGCCGCCTGGCCGCTCGTCTACGCCGCGGCGTTCTCGGGTCTGTACTGGGCGCTGTTGCTGGTGCTCTTTGCGCTGTTCCTGCGACCGGTCGGCTTCGACTACCGCAACAAGCTGCCGAGCGCACGCTGGCGCAACTCGTGGGACTGGGCATTGTTCGTCGGTAGCGTGGTGCCGTCGCTGGTGTTCGGCGTGGCCTTCGGCAACCTGCTGCTGGGCCTGCCGTTCTCGTTCGACAACACCATGCGCTCGACGTACACCGGCTCGTTCTGGGCGCTGCTCAATCCGTTCGCGCTGCTGTGCGGTCTGGTGAGCGTGCTGATGCTGGTCACGCACGGTGCCGCCCACCTGCGCATGAAGGCCGATCCGATCGTGGCCGATCGCGCCGGGCGCATCATGCGTGTGACCGCGCTGGGCACGCTGCTGCTGTTTCTCGTGGCGGGTGTGCTCGTCGCCACGCACGTCGACGGCTTCGCCATCACGCACATGGGCCCGACCGACTCGCCGGCCAACCCGCTGCTCAAGGAGGTCACGACCGGCCCCGGCCTGTGGCTCACGAACTATCACACCTATCCGTGGATGATCGCGGCGCCCGTCGTTGCTTGCCTGTGCGCCATTCTCGCGGCACTGCTCGCGACCGGCCGGGCCTATGCGTGGACGTTCGTCATCACCGGGCTGATGATGGCCGGCATCATCCTCACCGCCGGCTTCTCGATGTTCCCGTTCGTGATGCCTTCGGCCGCGGCGCCGGTCAGCAGCCTCACGGTCTGGGATGCCACCTCGAGCCAGCTCACGCTGCAAATCATGTTGATTGCCGTGATCGTCTTCCTGCCCATCGTCCTGCTCTACACCGGCTGGGTGTATCGCGTGATCCGTGGCCGCGTGACGATCGAGACGGTCAACGACAACCCGCACACGATGTACTGATCAAGGAGTCGCGACATGTGGTACTTCTCTTGGACTCTCGGCCTCGGCCTCGCACTCGCGTTCGGCATCATCAACGTGATGTGGTTCGAAGCGCACGACGACCTCGAACGCCGCAGTCAGGAAGGCAGCTGACCTGACCTGCGGGAAGCAGAAATGAAAATCGCGCCTCAAGGGGCGCGATTTTTTTTATCCTGTTACGCGTCGGCCCATCGGCATCGACGCGCTCGGCAGACTCAGCTCAGCAGCGTTTGCAGATCCTTGGCCATCGCATCGACCGGCTCGTCCGGACGCATGAACAGGCGCAGCTGACCGTTCGGATCGAAGACGTAGATGCCTGCGGTGTGATCGATGGTGTAGTTGTTCGGCGTCGAGCCTTCCACCTTGTTGACCACTACGCGGAACGACTTCGTGACTTCCTTGAGCGCGGCATCGTCTGCCGGGCGCAGGCCGACGAATGCCGGGTTGAACGCCGGCACGTACTGGCCCATCAGCTCCGGCGTATCGCGCTGCGGGTCGACAGTCACGAAGAGCACCTGCACGCGCTGTGCATCCGCGCCGAGCTTCTGCATGACCTGATTGAGTTCAGCCATCGTGGTCGGGCAAACGTCGGGGCAATGTGTGTAGCCGAAGAACATCACGACCGCTTTCCCCTTGTAGTCGGCGAGCGTGCGCGTCTTGCCTTGCGGGTCCTGCAACGAGAAGTCCTGTGCGAACTCCTTGTTCCCGGTGATATCGAGACTCTGGAACGACGGACCGTCTTTACCGCACGCGGCGAGAAGCAAGGTGAGTCCCATCAGCAACATCGCACGACGCAACCAGATGACAGCAAGATTCATGAACGAATGTCCCCAAAACGTATGGAAAAACGCTTTCCGGAAATACAACAGGCGCGCCGGTCGAGAATACCGTAACGCGCCTGTCATCGTGACTCACACCACGGCGGGCAAACCCCGCTATGCCCGCGACCGCCCGGCGTCAGCCGAGCAGGAAGATCTGGACGTAGTGATCGACCAGCAGCGCCGCAAAGAGCAGCGACAGGTAGACGATCGAGTAGCGGAACATCGAGCGCGAGAGCGCATCGGAATAGTGACGCCACAGCTTGATCGCGTAGCCGAGGAAGATGCCCGAGAGCACGACCGCCGAGACCAGATACAGATAGCCGCTCATGCGATGCGCGAACGGCAACAGCGACACCGCGAACAGCACCACGCTGTAGAGCAGGATCTGCAGACGCGTGTACTTCTCGCCGTGCGTGATCGGCAGCATCGGCAGGCCCGAATTCACGTAATCCTGACGGCGGTACAGCGCGAGCGCCCAGAAGTGCGGCGGCGTCCAGACAAAGATGATAAGCACCAGAATCCACGCATCGGCCGGCACGGCACCGGTCGCGGCGGCCCAGCCGAGCGCCGGCGGCATGGCGCCCGACGCACCGCCAATCACGATGTTCTGCGGCGTGGAGGGCTTGAGAATGATGGTATAGATCAGCGCGTAGCCCACGAACGTGGCAAGCGTGAGCCACATCGTGAGCGCGTTGGTAAATGTGTAGAGCACCACCATGCCGGCCGCGCCGAGAATCGTCGAGAAGACGATGATCTGCCACGGGGCGATCTCGCCGCGCGCGGACGGACGCCACGCCGTGCGGCGCATCAGCGCGTCGACGCGTTGCTCGATCAGACAGTTCACGGCGAAGGCGGACCCGGCGAGCAGCCAGATACCGATGGTGCCGCCAATCAGCACCTGCCACGGCACCATGCCGCGCGTGGACAGGAACATGCCGATGACGGCGCAAAAGACGGCGAGCTGCGTCACACGGGGCTTGGTCAACGCCCAGTATTGTGCGATACGGCTAGACGGCGGATGGGGAAGGGTCGTGCTTTTCATACACTCAGAGGCAATGCGCTATGCCGAGCCAGTCGGGGCGCCAGCGAGTGGTGCGGCAGCCGGCTCCGCTGACGGGAGGGGCTTCTGGCGGGCCGGAAGGTCTGCCTGATCTGTCAGGCCGGCCGCAATGGACGCCGCCGTTCCAGCGGCGCGAATGCGGTAGTTTAACATAACGAGCAATAGCAGCAGGACGGCCGCCCCGCCGTTATGGGCGATGGCGTTGAGCAGCGGCCATTGGAAAACGATGTTCGACAATCCGGTCGCGAATTGCACGAACACCAGCATCAATACCAGAATAGACGGTTTTCTGAGCGCGGCATGGCGTCGCAGTTGGCTCGCCAGCCACGCCAGATACAGCACCACCACCACCGCGAAGGTCCGGTGAACCCAGTGGATCGCCACGAGCGCGTCCATCGGAATCACCTCACCCCCCGCCGTCTTGCCCAGCTCACGCCAGAGCTTGAAGCCGTTGTGGAAGTCCATCGGCGGCACCCACTGCCCCTGACAAGTCGGGAAGTCGGTGCAGGCAAGCACAGCGTAGTTGGTACTCACCCATCCGCCGAGCGCGATCTGGAACACCAGCAGCGCCAATCCGATCAGCGCCGCCCAGCGCCAGCGCAACGCGCCGGGGTCGGCCGCCACGCTCACCAGCGGCATCTGACGCGACGCCAGCCACGCGAGCGAGCCCAGCAAAGTGAGCGCCAACATCAAATGCGTGGTGACGATCACCGGCTGGAGCTTCATCGTCACGGTCCAGGCGCCGAACGCGCCTTGCACACACACGAGGATGAACAACCCCGTTGCGAGCCAGGGCGACTGCTTCAACTCGCGCCGCTTCACCCAGGCCATGACCATCAGGGCGATGATGAGCACCCCCACCGACATGGCGAAATAGCGGTGAATCATCTCGATCCACGCTTTGACGAACGTCACCGGACCGGTCGGCAGCATCGATTGCGCCGCGTGAATGTCCGCATGCGCGGCGAACGGCGACGACGTGCCGTAGCACCCCGGCCAGTCGGGACAGCCGAGCCCCGAATCCGTAAGCCGCGTGAAGCCGCCGAACATGATCAGGTCGAGCGTGAGAAAGGTCGTCACCCAAGCCAGTTTGCGGTACTTGTTCGCGTCGCGGCGCAGCAGCACCCAGCCGAGCGGCAGCACCGCAATACACAGGCCGATGAAGCCCAGTTCCAGAAGGTAAAGCATCGGTTTTACGTCAGTTCTTCGTCATGTCGCGTGCGCCATGGCGCACGGTCTCACCTGCATTGCGGGGCATGCCCCTCAACCCGTCCCCGACCATTTGAGCAGTCGGGACAGATCGCTCTTGATCTTGCCCGGATCGGCGTTCTTCGGGAACGCCATCATCAGGTTACCCAGCGGATCGACCAGATAGATATGGTCACGCAGGCCGGTGCCGTCCTGCGTCGGCAGCCACGCCGCCAGCGCGACCGGATCGGTCCGCAGGCGGCGCGTGTCTTCGTACGCCGCATCGAGCTTGTCGGACACCGGCGTATCGTCCGTCACCAGCCACAATGTTTCGACGCGCGTGCGCTCGTTACCTTGCAACACGCGGATCTGCCGCATGTAGAAGAGCTTGCTCACACAATTCTCGTCACACGCGGCAGTGTCTGCGCTGATCATCAGCCACTTGCCTTTGAGAGACGACAGCGGCAGGGTCTCGCCCGTCTCGTCGTCGCGCACCATCAGGGCGGGCAGCGGCCGCTGCGGCTCGATCAGCTTGCCGTAGGCCGACGTGCCGCCCTGCGGCTTGAATACGTAATACATCAGGTACGCCGCCACCGCAGGCGCTGCGCACACGACGAACAGCAGCACCAGCATGCGCCGCGCGCGGCGTCGTTGCACCGGATCGATGGCAGGACTTCCCGTGCCTGCGGCATTCACCTCAGTACTCATACTCGCCTCATGCCCGCTTGAAGTTGTCAGTGGCGCCCGTCAGCCGGCGTCCGCGTCGGTAGGCCAGACGCAGTCCCAGCATCGCAAGGATCAGCGACATGCCGAACCATTGCGCCATATATCCGTAATTGCGATCCGCACCGGTCGCTGGCGCGGGCCAGTCGCGCAGCAGGTGATCGCCCGTGTCGTTGGTCTGCATGACGACGAACGGTTGCAGCGGCAGCGATGTCTCGCGCGCGTAATCCGTCACATCGAGATTCTGACGAATGGCCAGCCCCGCCGCCGAGCCGCCGCGCCCCAACTCGAAGGCTCGCGACGCATCGGGCTGCGCAATGCCCTCGATGGTGACGTCACCTGCCGGCGTGGCATACGGCATGATCGCGACGCGATCGCGCAGATCGCGCGGCAGCCATCCGCGGTTGACGAGCACCACGTGATCCGGCCCCGTCTGCAACGCCATCACCACGTAAAACCCGGGCAGCTCGTTGCGCGGACGATTGTCCAGATACACCACGCGGTTCTGCAGGAAGCGGCCCGTCACACGCACCCGCCGGTTCGCCACCTCGCTCAGCGAGTAGGACTGCGCGCCCAGCGCGATCACTGGCGCCTGCTCGGCCTGCTCGATCTGCGCCTGACGCGCCAGACGCATCTGCGCGCGCTGATACTGCCACACGCCGAGCGCTGCGGTGAGCATCACGCCCAACAAAATCAGCAGCGCCGGTACCGGGCGCATGCCGCGCAAGAGGGTTTTCAACACGTACGTTCCTTGACTGGCAGCGCCACGAACGCCAGCGCCATACACTGCATTGCAGCGTGCCAGCGCGAGCCCGTTGCCCGATAATGACGAATTCCTGTCATCGGACAAATCATGCGCATCATCGTTGCCATCGCCTTCGTCCTGATTCTTGGCAGTCTGGCGTCCGCATTGTTTTTCATGATGCGGGACAAGGGCCGATCGAATCGCACCGTGCATTCGCTCATGGTGCGCGTCGGCCTGTCGGTGACGCTGTTCCTGCTCATCCTGTTCGCCAACTGGATGGGCTGGATTCACAGCACGGGCATAAGATACTGAGTCCCGCGCCGCTCTCCTGCGGCAAATCGCCGCACCCCGTCTCTGCCGCCTGTCTTTGACCTTCGTCAAGCTACGGTCATTGCGCAGTACCGTGACTTACGGCTGTGCACCGGCGGTATGCGGCATAAGGCCGCATTGCGCAGCCCGCTCATCGCTTCCGTTCACAAAGGCCCTACTGCCCTGTCGGGCGACGCCAGCGCTTGCAAATGCGCCCGCAAATGGAAACGCCGCCGGAATCCGGCGGCGTCCCGACCGTCTTGACGGGGTCTCGGCGTCAGAGCCAGTAGACCACGACGTACAGGCCCAGCCAGACCACGTCGACAAAGTGCCAGTACCAGGCGGCGCCTTCGAAACCAAAGTGATGTTCCGGCGTGAAATGCCCCTTCATCAGGCGAATCAGCATGACGCTGAGCATGATCGCGCCGAGCATCACGTGAAAGCCGTGAAAGCCGGTGAGCAGGAAGAACGTCGAGCCGTACACGCCCGAAGTGAGCTTCAGGTTCAGTTCGGTGTAAGCGTGGTGATATTCGTACGCCTGGAATCCCAGGAAGACGAAGCCCAGCACAACGGTGGCAAACAGCCAGAAGATCGCGCTGGCGCGATGATTGGCGCGCAAGGCGTGGTGCGAGATCGTCAGCGTGACGCCCGAGGTCAGCAGGAGTGCCGTATTGAGCGTGGGGATCGGCCACGGGCCCATCGTCTCGAAAGCATCCACCACACCGGCCGGACCGGTGTTCGGCCACACGGCGCTGAAGTCGGGCCACAGCAGTTTGTTATCGAGATCGCCGAGCCACGGCATCGCCAGCGTGCGCGCGTAGAACAGCGCACCGAAGAACGCCGCGAAGAACATCACCTCGGAGAAGATGAACCAGCTCATGCCCCAGCGGTAGGACACGTCAATGCGCTTGCCGTAGAGGCCGCCTTCGGACTCGGCAATCGAGTCGCCGAACCAGCTACGCAGCACCCATAGCACCCACAGCAGGCCGGCCAGTGCCGTCCATGGGGCCCACGATTGACCGTTGACCCACGCTGCGGCCGAAGCAAGCACGACCAGCAAGCCGACACTGCAGCTCACCGGATGCCGCGAGGGGGCCGGCACGAAGTAGTAAGGCGCCGTTTGGTGTTGACCACTCATTCTTATCTCTCCAGGCTTGGTTCTCTTTGTCTATGCCATTCACGTCGCGAGCCGAATGGCGAGCTTCGCCAGCAGCACCAGCGCCACGACGAACAGGACGCCCCCGATCAGTCCGGCGACGATGAGATGCACAGGGTTGAGCTGCGCCATGTCGCGGTCGTGATCGCGCCCCTTGCGCACACCGAAAAACGACCAGAACACCGCATTGATGGTCTGGACGAATGACAGCTTGCGCTGGGTCGCCTCTTTAAGGTCATCCATTGCTGCCCTTGCCTCCTCCTGTCGGTCCTGCGCTCAACTCTGCGCCCTGCGCGCCCGCGGTGGCGTCTGCACGCGGCGTGGCGTCGTTCTTGCCGAGATCGAAAAAAGTATAGGACAGCGTGATCGTATTCACATCCTTGGGCAGCTTCGTGTCCACCACGAAGACCACCGGGAACTCCTTGGCCTCTCCGGCCTTGAGCGTCTGCTGCGTGAAGCAGAAGCACTCGATCTTCTTGAAGTAGCTCGCCGCCTGCGCCGGCGCGTAGCTCGGGATCGCCTGCGCACGCACTTCGTGCGGCTGTTGATTCGCCACTTCATACTCGATGGTCGCTATCTGTCCGGGATGCACCGTCAGACTGCTCTTCGCCGGCTTGAAACGCAGCGGTCCCTGCGCGTTGGCATCGAACTCGACCGTGATCGTACGGCCTTCGTCGACCTGCGAATTGCGCGCCGCGACTTCGGTCGTGCGATCGCCCAGTTGGTTGATGCCCACGAGATCGCAGAATGCGCGGTAGAACGGCACCATCGCGTAGCCGAAACCGAACATCACCGCGACCAGCAGCAGCAACTTGCTGAAGGTGCGCACATTGATTCGTCGCAAGCCGCCCATATTCGCCTTGATGGCTCTCCTTTCAGTGGCACCACCAGACGCCCCGCCGCATTGGCGAGGCGCGGTTCAGATACCGCCCATCAGCTTGGTCTTGATCATCACACCGACGAAGAAGACCAGCACGACCGAGGCGAGAATCAGCCCCGTACGCAGGTTTTTCGCCCGCTGTTCGCGACTGGCTGCCATGTTCAATGCACCTTCGGCGGCGTCTCGAACGTGTGGAACGGCGCCGGGCTCGGCACGGTCCACTCCAGGCCTTCCGCGCCATCCCAGGGCTTGGCTTCGGCGGCCGGGCCACCGCGCCACGTCGGCAACGCGACGAAGAACAGGAAGTAGACCTGCATCAGGCCGAAACCGAACGCGCCAATCGTCGCGATCTGGTTGAAGTCCGTGAACTGTGCCGGGTAGTCGGCATAGCGACGCGGCATGCCGGCCAGACCCAGGAAGTGCATCGGGAAGAACGTCACGTTGAACGTGATGAGCGAGCCCCAGAAGTGGAACTTGCCACGCCACTCGTTGTACATGTGACCTGTCCACTTCGGCACCCAATAATAGAACCCCGAGAAGAGCGCGAATAGCGAACCGGCCACGAGCACGTAGTGGAAGTGCGCTACCACGTAGTAAGTGCCGTGCATCTGAATGTCGAGCGGGGCCAGCGAGAGCATCAGGCCGGTGAAGCCGCCCATGGTGAACACGAAGAGGAAGCCGACGGCGAAGAGCATCGGCGACTCGAACGTGAGCGAGCCCTTCCACATCGTGGCGACCCAGTTGAAGACCTTCACGCCGGTCGGCACCGAGATCAGCATCGTGGCGTACATGAAGAAGAGCTGGCCCGTGACCGGCATGCCCGTCACGAACATGTGGTGCGCCCACACCATGAACGACAGAATTGCGATCGACGCCGTGGCGTACACCATCGAGCTATAGCCGAACAGCGGCTTGCGCGAGAACGCCGGAATCACCTGCGAGACGATCCCGAACGCCGGCAGAATCATGATGTACACCTCCGGGTGTCCGAAGAACCAGAAGATGTGCTGGTACATGACCGGATCGCCGCCGCCTGCCGCGTTGAAGAACGACGTGCCGAAGTGACGGTCCGTGAGCAGCATCGTGATTGCGCCGGCGAGCACCGGCATCACGGCGATGAGCAGATAGGCGGTGATCAGCCACGTCCACACGAACATCGGCATCTTCATGAGCGTCATGCCCGGCGCGCGCATGTTCAGAATGGTCACGATGATGTTGATCGCGCCCATGATCGACGACGCGCCCAGAATGTGCGCCCCGAAGATCGCCAGATCCTGGCCCGGGCCCATCTGCACCGACAGCGGCGCGTACATCGTCCAGCCGGCTGCCGTGGCACCGCCCGGCACGAGGAACGACGAGATCAGCAACAGACCGCCAACGGGCAGCAGCCAGAAGCTGAAGTTGTTCATGCGTGCGAAGGCCATGTCCGACGCGCCGATCTGCAGCGGGATCATCCAGTTCGCGAACCCCACGAACGCCGGCATGATCGCGCCGAAAATCATCACCAGCCCGTGCATGGTGGTGAGCTGATTGAAGAACTCCGGACGAATGAACTGCAGGCCCGGCTCGAACAATTCCGCACGGATCATCAACGCCATCACGCCGCCCGAGAGCAGCATGACGAACGAGAAGATCATGTACATCGTGCCGATGTCCTTGTGATTCGTCGCGAACAGCCAGCGACGCCATCCGTGCGGATGGTCGTGCGCGTGATCGTCGTGACCCGCCACGTGATCGTGAGCGATGGAACTCATACCCAATCTCCTTCCTCGAACTGGTCGAACGGCACTTAACTGTTCTTCGCTGCGCCAGCGTCGGCAGCCCCTGCGGCATTCGCCGACTTGTTGCCACGCGCTTCGCGCACCTGCGCCGGCTGAACGACGTCGCCGGTCTTGTTGCTCCATGAGTTGCGCTCGAACGTGATGACGGCCGCAAGCTCTACATCGTTCAGATGCGACCAGTTAGGCATCGCATTCTTGCCATGCAGCACGATGCTGATATGGTCTGCCACCGGGCCGGTCACGATCTTGCCGCCGTCGAGTGCCGGGAATGCACCGCCACCCTTGCCGTTTGGCTGATGGCACACCGCGCAATTCGACGCGTAGACCTTCTGACCGCGCTCCATCAGTTCCTGCACGGTGTAGGTTTTGTTCGGATCGTCGGCCGACGCTGCCATCTGCTTCTTCTGCGTATCGACCCACTTGTTGTAATCCTCTTCCGAAACCACCTTCACCACAACCGGCATGAACGCATGTTCCTTACCGCACAGCTCGGTACAGAAGCCGCGATATTCACCAACCTTTTCGGCCTTGAACCACGTGTCGCGCACGAAGCCCGGAATGGCGTCCTGCTTGATACCGAAGGCCGGCACGTAGAACGAGTGAATGACGTCGTTCGCCGTGGTGATGAGACGCACCTTTTTGTTGACCGGCACGACCATCGGGTTGTCGACTTCCTGCAGATAGGTGTTGCTCTTCGGCGCCTGGCCGTCGATCTGGCTGCGCGGCGTGGTGAGCGTGGACAGGAACTTGATGCCCTCGCCTTCGCCCTTCAGATAGTCGTAGCCCCACTTCCACTGATAGCCGGTCACCTTGATTGTGATGTCGGCGTTGGTGGTGTCCTTCATGGCGACGACCGTCTTCGTGGCGGGCAGCGCCATCAGAATCACGATGATGAACGGCACGACGGTCCATATCACCTCGACCGTGGTGCTCTCATGGAAATTCGCGGGTTGATGGCCCTTGGATTTGCGGTGCTTGAAGATCGAGTAGAACATCACGCCGAACACCGCGATGAAGATCACCAGACAGATGATCAGCATCATGGTGTGAAGGCTGTGAAGCTCTTCCGCGAGTTTCGTGACCGGCGGCTGGAAGTTGAGTTCGTTGACGGCCGGCCCCCCCGGCATATCCGTGACCGCCGCCAGTGCCGGAGCGCCGGCGAGCAGTGAGGCGCCCGCAAGGAAAGCCGCCAAGGCGTGTTTCGTTTTTTTCATAGCTTCCTTACCCAAAATTACCATCCAAATCCTCCCTGGCGGTCGCCCGAGATCGTCTCCATCTCTCAGGCCTGTTGGGCAAGACAACGGCGCAGCTCGCGCGCAAACGTTTCGCGGCGATGCGGCGCAAGATAGGCACCGACAGTGACCGAGCGGCTACCCGAGCGCAGTACAACGCGCGTACGCGGCGGCTTCTCGATGTCGATGCGCACCCAGCGGGGATTGAACTCGTACTGCGTCAACCTCTGTGCTGAACGTTGCTCGACCACAAGGCTCACGGGCGACAACCGAATGACCTCGTAATCTGTGGCATGCCGGGCATGAATGACGAACGCAACGCCCACCACGAGCAAGTCCAGGCCTGTGAACGGCAAGACCAACCACCCACCGCGCCACGCCGCAATCAAGGCAACACCCAGCGACACGGCGGCCAACGACAGGTAGAACAGGACAAACTGGCGCGGCGATATCGCGCAGTTGCGCTTGTGCGTCCATTCCTTCGTCACCGATTCGACGTCGGAAGAAGAGGCTGCGAGCATCGCCGTCACCCGTGGGGCATTTTGGGTCTTTCATGTCCGACGGCCGGGAACTAGTTGCGTCCGGGCCGCGACAAACTGCCGCATTATAGAACGCGCATTCTCCAAGCGACAACATTGATACCGAGTATTTGGCGCGCCATAGCATCCTCCTGAACTCATTGATACAAAAGGGAAATCCGGTTATTCCCCTAGCTGCAAATCGCGGCGGCGGGACGACTACGGGATACTCCCTATGTGTCGCCGGTTTGACACGTTGCAACACGGCGCGACTCGTTGCGGTGTCCTGAATACCGGAAACGCACTCGCTCGCCAGCGATGCACCGCATCTTCAAACGCCCTTCACTCGAATCATGCAACGCCCCCCAAGCATCATTGCCTTCGCTGCAATGCGGGATTCGTCCGATATCCATCAACACTAGACGCTGCACGGGATTTCGCGTGCGACGTTATGTCGCGCCCGGCGACGGCCTGTGGCGACGGGCGCACGGCAAACACTTGCGCCGCCCTTGAGGCCCTTCGGCGACCTTCGATGCGCGCGTCGATATCACGCATGCTACAAGCGAAACATGTTCCCTACATCGACATGTCATGCGTGCCACGCGTTGCATCACTCCTCACTCGTTTGCCGACGGCCTGAGCGCTTTGCGCTCCGTCACCGACTTCGATGCCTTGCGCGCGCTGTTGCAGTCGCTATGCGGGTCTCTTCGACATCGCTATTTCAGTTATCGCGGTCACTTCCCGTTGCCGGGCGGAACGCTGGCAACACCGCAACTCGGCAATCTGCCCCATGCGTGGCAAGCGCACTACGACGCTCAGCGTTACGCGACGATCGACCCGGTGCTGTCACGCGCCCGCAAACAACTCACGCCCGTCGAGTGGACCCCTGCGTTATACGCCTCGCCCGAGGCCCGGCAGTTGCTTCGCGATCAGCGCGCCGCAGGACTACGTACCGGCATTACATATCCGGTGTTCACCCCGTCCGGGGCGTCGGGGACATTGAGTCTCTCGTCACCGCAGAATCGGCCTCGCCACCCGCGCGTGCCCGGCGCGCACGCCTGGATACAGCACGGAGGTGCCGTTCTCGCGATGCATGTGCACGAGGCGGTATGGCGCATCGTGCAACACGACGCGGCGCATCGCTGTGCCCCCGTGCTGACGCCGCGCGAACGCGAATGCTTGCGGTGGGTGGCACGCGGCAAGACCTCATGGGAGATCGGACGCATCCTCACCATCTCCGAGCATGGTGTCGTCTTTCACTTGCGCAGCGTCATGCGAAAGTTCGATGTGTCGAGCCGTCACCGAGCGGCGAAGCTTGCCAGCGATTATGGGCTGCTCGACGACTTCGCCTCAGCGGGTCCGCAAATCGCTACTTCCGCGCCGCAAGGTCAGCAAGCGTCTTGTAACGTGTCAACGTGAAGGTATCGCTGGCAGCATTCACAAACGAGCCGCCGCCCAGCCGCCCTATCGGACGCAACCCCTGCAGATCCACCTGATGCGTGACCGGGTCGAGCAACGCGTCGTCCACATGGGCAGCCAACACCGTGCCGAGCACCACCCATCCGCCTCCCGGTGCAGCACTGATTTCGATGATGTCGCGCACCCGGCACTCATACGCCACCGCCGCCTCGAGCACCCGTGGAGGCCGCACGCGTGATGACGGCACGGCGCTCACCCCCGTCAGATCGAATTCCGACTCACCCGCGGGCAGCGGTGCCGCGGATAGATTCACGGCATCGATACACGACGCACTCGCCACATTCACCACGAACTCGGGCACCACTTCGACATTGCGCAGTGTGTCCTTTTTTTGCTTCGGCGCAGGCGGTACCACCGGGCAAAACAACACCGTCATCGGCACACAACACACGCCCATGAAGTACGCATACGGCGCGAGATTCGGACGCCCTTGTGCATCCACCGTGCTAATCCACGCGATGGGACGCGGCAGGATCGTACTCATCATGAAGTTATAGATGCTCGCTTCGTCGAGCGTCGCCGGATCCAGTTCCATGTCGCTTCCCAGAGTTATCGTGACTACCCGGCCATCTGCGGGCAGACGCTAGTTTTTCGGCGCCACACCCGCCAGACGCAGAACATCGTTTGCACACCCCCACGACAACGTGAAACCACCGCCCCCGTGACCATAGTTATGAAGCAGGCGCGGATGACGCTCGTCACACGCCACACGCGCCACACGTCGCATCGGCCGAAATCCTGTGCGAGCGTCAACAACTTGCAACGCGGCCACTCCCTCGCACAGTTGCGTGCAGCGGCGCACGATGTCCTCGATTTGCCGCTCGCCGATGACCGTCGACGTCAACTCCGGGTCGGCGGTGCCACCCAGGACGATGTCGTCATCGCGCTCCACGACGTATGTCGGCGCTGCCGGATCGGAGTCGTCGATGAAGCAGCCGCGCACGGCGGCATCGCGTCTGGCACGCAGCACAATGGCGCGCGACAGCGCCAGTTCTGCGTCACCGAACTGGCGGCTGCCGTAGCCACAGCAATTCACCACGTGGTCGGCATCATCAAGTAGCGATACCGGATCGTCGACACGACGCTGCACGAAACGCCCGCCGAGTTCGAAGAACATGTTCAACAGGTAGCGAAGATAAGTGGCTGTGGCTGCCACCGGAACGGCCATGCGGTAAGCACACGCAAAGCGCGACGGAACGTCAGTCTCGGGCAGACGCTTAAGGTCGTTGGCGCACTCGGCCCACCAAGGCACGCCAGCGTCGCGCCGGAAGTACTCTGTGAGCGGCCGCATGAGCACACCCGACGATCTGTCGGAAGACAGCCGAAGCATCGTCGCATACGTCTGACGGGCGCGTTCGAGATAGACGAAATCCGGCGCCTGATAGAACGGATGCCAAATGGCGGCGGCGAGTGCCGACGTTGTCTGCGCCGGCCCTTCCGCCGCGTGAATGACGACGTCACAACCGGCCAACGCCATGGTCACGGCCGTCGTCAGACCGCTGACCCCGGCGCCAAGCACGATGATGCGTTGACGCGTCATGTCTGCCTCTCCCTGTGCAAATGCCGGCGATCTTCGGGGGCGTCGCGAGGCACGCCATCCCCAGGGTCATGGCGGTGCCCCGGCACCACGCTATTGACACCCTGCGGCGCTTTTAGCCCGGCCCCCGTGCCGAGCAGCACCACCCGCGCACCGGGATGGATTCGGCCGGTCGCGAGACACGCATGGAGTGCGGCATACCCGGCGGCTGTCGACGGTTCGAACCACAGGCCGAAGCGCTGCGCCAGCGTTTGCGACGCGGCCAGAATGCGGGCATCGTCGAGCGCGACGCATGCACCGCGTGTTGCGCGCAATGCATGCAGCGCCGCGAAGTGATCGCGGGGACGACTGACCGACAAACTGTCCGCGACGGTTTCCGGACTAACGAGCGTGGGAGACTGCGGCAGTGCCATCCCTTCATTGTCTTCCTGCCAATCCCGCGTGATGCTGTTCGAACTGTCGGCTTGTGCCGCCAGCAGACGCGGTACTGCAGACGTAATACCCAACGCGTAAAGATCCAGAAACCCGGCCGCGATGCCCGAGAGAATGTTGCCGTCCCCTGTCGGCACAACCACCCAATCGGGCACACACCAGTCGAACGCCTCCGCCACCTCGAATGCGCAGGTTTTCTTGCCCTCACGCGTGAACGGATTGATGCCGGTGTTGCGGCAGCACACGCCGGCATCGTCGGCCATGCGTTCGGCGATCTCGAACGCTTCGTCGTAGGAGCCGTCGACTTCACAGACCTTTGCGCCATAGGCACGAATCTGCGCGAGCTTGACGAAGGGGGTGCTCGCCGGCACGACAACGGTCGCCGACATCCCTTGCGACGCCGCGATACATGCCAACGATGCACCGGCGTTGCCGGTCGACGCCGTCACCGCATGCGCACACCCTGCCCGCTTCGCGGCGGCCAATACCATTTCAGTGGCACGATCCTTGAGCGATCCGCTTGGATTACGCGCCTCATCCTTCACCCAGAGATTGACGCCTCCATCATCGCCACAGTCGATCAACGGTGTTCCACCGACGACCAATCGACTCCCCCAGCGAGACTCGACGGGCAGGAGCGCACGGTATCGCCACATCCCTCGGCCACGAAACATGCTCACGATGTCTCGCGCGCACGGCGCATCCCCATTGGCCTGGCGCTGAATGCGCAGATTCTGTCCGCACACGTCGCAGCGGTAACGAAGCTCGCCCCATGACTGCAGCGTCGCGCATCTTACGCACGCGTAGCGATACGAAAAGCATGAGGTCACGCGAGGCACCCCGGATTCAGCAAATGCGCCATCACGGCGTTCTGCGCATGAAGCCGGTTCGCAGCCTGCTGGAAAACCCACGACGACGGCCCATCGATGACGTCATTCGTCACCTCTTGTCCCCGGTCTGCGGGAAGGCAGTGCAAATACCCGGCGTCCGGTGCTGCGAGCTGCATCACGTCGGCATCGATGCGCCAGTCTCGATGCCGCTCAAAGGTCTCGCGCATCGCCGCCTCATCAACGGCATCGCCGTGACGCACGGGCAAATGCGCCAGACTGCACCATGATTTGGCATAGACGGCATGCGCATCGGTGACACCATCACGCAGATCGTGAGTCACGCGGATGCGTGCGCCCGCCTGCTCGGCAAACTGCGTGGCCGCCTGCATGACCTGCGGATCGAGACCGAACGGCGCCGGATGGGCAAGCGTGACGTCCATCCCCGCTTTGACGGCGGCGAGTAACAGACTCTGCGGCACGGCCACGGGTTTATGCCAGCTTCCGGAATAGGCCCAACTGATGCAAAGCCGTCGCCCGGTGAGCCCCCCAAGTTGCTCGCGCATCGTCATCACATCGGCGAGCGCCTGACACGGATGAAAGCGATCGCACTCCATGTTGATGACGGGCACCCGACTCCACTGCGAAAACGCCTCGAGATGGCGATGCGCCGCGCCGTACACCCAACCCGCAGGCGCGCCATACATGCGAATGGCAATCGCATCGCCGTAGGATGAGAGCACCCGTGCGACGTCGGCGACACGCTCCGTCGAATAGGGAATTTCGGCCTCGGGTAGCGCGGGGGTATAGATCCCGCCTTGGGGGTCGAGCACGATGGCATGCCCGCCCATTCGCGACAAACCGGTCTGAAAGCTGCTGCGTGTCCGGAGTGAAGCGTTATAGAAGAGAAAGTAGATCGTGCGCCCGCGTAATGCACCTTCCGTTTGCAGCGGATAGCGGCGCTTGAAGGAGAGTGCTGCATCGATCAGCGCGCGATAGTCCGCCGCACTCATGGTCAGATCGGGGGCTAGCCAGTTGCAAGTCACACGTCTCTCCTGATTGCTGTTCGATGACGCTCCACAGTCAGCGTCACGCTGTCTGTCGTATTTGACGCGAGCAACCGGGCGCGCTTGCCATCCGGACTGCCCAGCCGGCTATCTCGCTCAAGGCGGACGCCAGCGTCTCACGCTGTGCGCAAAGTGCTCCGCACATGACATGCCCAGCCGTTCAAAAAGACGCCGTGGCACCAGCGCCGCCTCCATCATCTGCACACCCACTTCCAGCGGATCGATGCTCTCTCGTATCACGAGATCGGCTTCGGCGGCATGCAACCCTATCGAGCACAGGTGCTCTCGCCATGACGGCAGCTCAGGGGCGAGAAACGCCGCCATCAGGTCAGGCAGAAGGGTGTCTAGAAACGCACGCTCGTCAGGGGACAACGATGGCACCCATTCGCTCACAAAGTGGACAAACGCCGCTTGATGACGCATCTCGTCCGCCGCGTGATCGGCCAGCAATACGCGCACGGGCGGATAAATGTCGTCGCAAGCCCCCGCCCGGCGCAGCGTGCCGGTGATCAGCGTCTCAGTGACCGAGGCCGCCGCCACAATGGACATTCCGCGATGCGTCTCCGGCACCGCCTCGCACATCGCCAACACGCGCACGACGCTTAACGACGGCCCTCGACGCAGCTCGTACCCCGTATGGCTCTGCAGACGCCTGCGAAAGCGTTCCATCATCCACGTGTGAAAACCCTCGTCCGTGTAGATGGCCAACAGGTCGTCCCGGCTGACCGATGCAACGCCTGGAATGTCGAGCATCTGCTCGATAGCCCGATTGACGATGTGTAGTTCAACCCGCTCCGTTTTGTTCAGATAGTCCGCCAACCTCATCGCGCTCAATTGCTGCCGGGCTGCCTGCCCTCGCTTGCAAACCAGCGGATGCGCCGCATAAGGCATCAGCGCCACATTGAAAAACAACTGATCGGGCCGCAGAGGGGGGAACGTCGCCTCCGTCGCACAGCGGGTGACGGCCGCAACGTCTTGCCACGGCCGTTGCCCATGATCGCGTGCGGTGCCGCCGCTGGGCAGGCGCATCCCGTCGTCGAACAAATCCGGATCAGTCATGGGGAGACGGTGCCGTGACAGGCACCCGCTGATGGGTAGCCAGCGAAATCAGGCTGGCGCGTTCCGGCCCGAGTCCGATTCCGGCCAGCGGCGCACCGATGTGGCGCTCGACGAAATCGACGAAGCCATGCATCGCAGCGTCGAGCGTGCCCTCCCGCCCGAGCGTGAGCGAACGCTCGTTCAGTCCGGGATAGATCAGCACGTCCGGCACGACGTCGCTGGACAGCACGTCACGATGCACACGCATCGGCACGCCCTGATACGCCGAACGAAAATAGTGCGCCAGGCAATCGACCTTATTGAGATACACACAGTCCACCGCGTGTGCCTTGATGACCTCCCGCAACTGTGCGAGGTCGAGCATGCCAATCCGACGGGGCCGCCCGGTCCCCGTGCCGTACTCGCCAGTGAGCATGCGAAGCGCCGTACCGACATCGAACGGATCGCTGGAACGAAGCAGCTTGTCAGGGGAATAGCGCACTTGCTCTTCCGTCGCGCCAGTGCGCGACTGCGATGCGTCGTGACAATACTGCGCCGACCGCTCGCCCCCCAGCTCCGAAGGAAACGGACCGCGTCCGACGCGCGACATAATGGCCTTCGCCACGCCGATCGTTCGACGGTGATACTTCGGCGACAGATCGCCTCCCACATATGCGTAGGCCGGCACGGTGTGGCTCGACGTGACATACGGCTGACTACCGTCGACGACATCGAGCAACACCGACTGCGCCCCTTCGAACAACACGTTGGCACCGTTCCTCACGCGGTCGGTGAGCCATCCACGATCTGCCTCGATGTACCGACGCAAGGTCTCCGTGACCTTCGGCAGGCTCAACAACATGTCCGACATTTCGGCGATCCACGGCGACGTGCCGCCCTCCGCATTGATCATGCGAGTGAACACGTCCCTCATTGAGGCAATGGCGTCCACTTCGCTCTTTAGAAGATCGCCAAGCATCAGGTTGACGCGTGTGTCATTGCGCACGCGCAGCGCACGATCCGCGTAGCACGGCCCGATACCGTTGCCCGTGGTGCCGATCGTGCCGCTACCGCGCCGATCCATCGCGATGTGGTGCGGCTGCACAAGTGCCGCCCGCGCCGATATGCGCAACCGGCCTTCGAGCGAGATGCCCATCTCGCGCAGTTGCTCGATCTCGCCGGCCAGTTTCCATGGGTTGATGGCGCACCCCGACCCGATGTAGAGCGTCGCGTGCGGGTGAAATACGCCTGACGGCAATTGCTTGAGCGCGATACGCCCGGAGGGTGTGTCGATGGTGTGTCCCGCATTGGCACCGCCATTGAAGCGGGCGATCACGTCGTACCCTGGAGCGAGCGCGTCGATGATCTTCGCCTTGCCTTCGTCGCCATATTGCAGGCCGACCAGGACGTCGGCAAACCCTTCGGCGGAGGGCGAAGCGAGGTTAGCGGAGTGAAGCGAGGGGCTTGAGGATACAGAGGTCATGCGCGTTGCATATCGTAGAAAAATCGGGGAACAGGCGCTTGCTGCGCCGCCAGTCGTTCGTAGACCCAACGCCCGACGGCAATGTCGAGAATGCCCAGACCGAAGGGTGAAAACACGATTGGCCGGTCACGCGCCGGAGGCTCGCCACCACAGAGCAAATGCGGCAGCGATGTTGTAACGAAGCGTCGATGGCCGGTCTCGACCTCCGTGAGATGCAGCGAGGTCATCGCACGCAGGCAATGATCAATGTCGTCGACAACGTTGTAAGACTCGAGAACAATCGCGGGCGCAAGGTCGCGTAGCGAGAGATGCAGCACGATCGGGCAGTGCGAGAACCAGTCGGGGTTATCGAGATAAGGTGACGACGCGGTTGTGGTGAACACGATGACATCGGACTCTCGAATGGTGCGCTCGAGCGACGCATCGGTGCGCGTTTCGTAGCCGAGGTGCTTCCCGATCCGGGTCGCCAGCGACTCCGCGTAATCGTTCTGCAGATCGTGCGTCGTCACTTCGCCAATCGGCAGCGCCGCAAGCGGCAGACACTCCGCCACATGACGCGCGATAACCCCGGCACCGACGAACGCCACGCGCAGGCGTCCCGGGGGCGCCGCCTGCGTGGCAGGCCTGTTGCCCGCGAGACAGCGCAGCGCGCTGATCGCACTCGCCGCCGTGCGCGCCGCGCTGATGATGCTCGCTTCCATACACGCCATCGGATAGCCGGTCGTGACGTCGTTAAGGATGAGCACGGCGGATGCGCGAGGCATTCCACGCTCGATGTTTTCAGGAAAGCTGGATATCCATTTAATGCCGGTTACGCCATCGTCGCCGTCGCCATCCCGGATGTGTGCGGGCAGCGCGATGATGCGGTTGCGTTGTGCATCGGGAAAGCGGAGAAACTGACTTTCCGGATTCACCGTGCGTCCAGCGTTGTGGGCTCGATATGCCGCTTCGACCGTATCGAGGACCGCGGACTTGCCCTCGCAGATGGCCGCGTCAATCTGCTCCCCGGTGAACACGCGAAATTGCGGTAACGGTAGTGCGTTCATGGCAATGAAGGACTCACGATGTCGATGGCGCGGGTTGCGCCGCCAGGCGTGCTCGAAAGATCGCCAGCGCCGGCAGCGGCCCAGTCGGGGTCATAGACGGTGTCCAGATACTTGTCGCCCATGTCGGGCGCGATGGCGACAACCGTGTCGTTGGCGGCAATGGCCGACGACGACATCTGCACCGCTTGCAAGACGCTGCCCGTGGACCCGCCCGCCAGCAAGCCACGCGCGGCTAGCATGTGACACATACGTAGCGTGTCCGCCTCAGGGACGTAGACGATGGCATCGGGGGGTTCCGCGTGTGGCGGCTCGCACAATGGCGGGCGGCAACTCGTCCCAAGTCCGGGAATGCGTCGCGGTCCCGGCGGACCGCCAAACGTCACCGACCCGACGGCATCGACCGCGATGACACGGGTCGGCAATCGATTCGCACGCACATAGCGCAAGCACCCGATCAATGTGCCGGTCGTGCCCGCACCGACGAACAGATGATCAACATCGGGATACGCGGCGAAGATTTCGGGCGCGGTCCAACGGTAATGCGCGCGCCAATTGCCGGGATTGGCATATTGATTAACCCACACCCATTGGGCGTCACGCGCCACTTGCTCCCGGATCCATGCGATGCGTGTGCCAAGGTAGCCGCCCTGTGCATCGCGACGCTCGACGCGCACCACGCGGGCGCCCGCCGCCTGCATGGCACGGATGGCCTGACGCGACGTATTGGGATCGGTCACGCAGATGAACCGGTAGCCGCGATTTGCGCAGACCATGGCCAGCGCCACCCCGAGATTTCCCGACGACGACTCGACAATCTGCGTGTTCGCGTGAATGCGGCCCGTCGATTCCAGGTCTTCGATCAGTTGGAGGGCAGTCTTGAGCTTGATGGAACCGGCCGGATTCAGCCCTTCCAGCTTGAGGTGAACCGTGGCAGGACACAGGCCATCGATCGCCGTGAAGACGGGGGCCGTCGGCTGCAGGAACGCGCCACCGACACGCAACGGCAGGCCGTCGCGCGCTTTGTCGCCTGCTTCAGGCCCGGCCTGCAACGGCAACGACAACGTTTCGTGCTGATACCCCACCCCTCACCTCCCGAAGTCCCGCCCGAAGGCGACGCAATGGCGTGGCGAAGCGAAGGGAATGCGGTCCGCAACGTCCTTCGCTCATGCACGCCGTGAAGCGTCATTTAAGCGAACCGGACGAGCGCAGGACACCTGCATAGTCGTGTAGGACGCAGGATGCGGCGGAGAATTTGGGAGCGGGCGTGGGAATCAGCGGGGCAGAGTGCACCAGAAGATCGCGCGATCGGCTCGATCGGCGCGATACCGCGCCTGAAGCTGTCGAACGCGCCCGCAAGGCCCGGCGCGCGTTCGCGGATAACGCTCAGCGCGGCCTGCCGCCGCGTCCGATGTCCTGAATACGAACGACGGCGTTGCCCGCCGCATCGGTCTTTTCGGGAATTTTCCAGGCGTGGCCGTAGACGAGCTCGAAGGTCAGCGCAATCGTGCCATCCTCGCCGCGCTGACGCTCCAGCGCCGCGCGCAAGGCCGCATGGCGCGCCCGTCCTGTGAGTCCGTCGCGACGCTCCGGCAGCGGATTCACGCCAAGCAAACGCACGTCGCGCAACAGCGTGTCCGGCGATTCGAACGTGAGCGTGAGGCGCTCCATGTCCGTGACCGGCGTATCGAAGCCGCTCGCCACCATCATGTCGCCCAGATCGTGCATGTCGGTCGGCTCGAGCACATGCGGCACGTGATCGACTTCCGCCCACGCCGCGCGCAGTTCCCGCAGCGTGTCGGGGCCATATGCCGAGAACATCAGCAAACCGTCCGTGCTCAGCACGCGATGCCACTCAGGAATGACACGATGCGGTTCGCGATACCAGTGAAGGGCGAGATTCGACCACACCAGATCGAACGTGCGCGAGGCGAACGGCAGTGCCGAGAAGTCGGCCTGCACCACGCCGTAGGACGGCGCACTGCGAAGCAGCCGACGCCAGCCGGTCGTCGCGCCTGCCGCAGCCGCCGCCTTTGACATCGCGAACGAGGCGTCGAGCCCCACGCGATAGGCGTCGGGATAGCGCTCGCCCAAGCTCAACAGGTCACCGCCCGTGCCGCATCCGATGTCCAGCACGCGTGTCGGCTTGAGCTTGATGTACTCGAGCCGGCTCGCGAGCCGCGACGCCACCTCCCGCATCAGGAAGTCGGCCTCGTGCCAGTTCGGCGCGCGGCGGTCGAACGCGGTGCGCAAAAAGCGGGCGGAGAACGCTGAGGACGGGGTTTGGGGAGCGGCAGAAGGCTTCATGGGACAGGCGAAAAGGCGAGTCGGCAGTATACTCGTTGCTGTCCAAATGCATCGGGCACCGCCAAGTGGTCCGGCGCAAACCGGCCACCGGTGCGCCTCGGCGGCACCGGTCGCTCAGTCCGCCACGTCACTTCGTCCCTGCTATCGCCTTGCCCATCGTTCGCGCCACTTTCCCCACGCTAGCCAGGCTTGCTGGCGGGCTGCTGCGCCTGGCGTTGCCGGATCACTGCGCGATCTGCCACCGGCGCGCCAAGCGGCAAATCTGCGCAGACTGCGCGCGCACATTCGACGCCGCCCGTGCCGATGCGCCGCTGCGCTGCCGGCAATGTGCCGCCGCATTGCCATCGCTGGCGATTCCGGTGGATGCCACTACGACACTCGATGCCGACGGTGCGACAATTTGCCGCACCCGTTTGCCCGCCGTCTGCGGACGATGCCAGCGGCACCGCCCGGCGTTCGACGAAGCGTTGACGCTCGCAGACTACGTGGCGCCACTCGATACACTGATGATTCGTCTGAAATACCATGGCATCCTGCCGTTCGCTCGCGAATTCGGCGAACGCCTCGGTGACGCACTGACGGCCCGTGGGGACGCCACTGCGCTGCTGGTGCCCGTGCCGCTGGCGCCCTCACGACTCGCGTCGCGTGGCTTCAATCAGGCTTGGGAACTCGCCAGGGTGGCGTCCCGGCGCGCGAACCTGCCCGCCAGCGCTCATGTGCTGCGGCGTGAACGAACGACTGCTGCGCAGCGGCGTCTGTCACGCGAGGCGCGCAGGCGCAATCTGCGCGGCGCGTTCGTCGCGAGCGATCACGTCCGTGGACGCCGCATCGTGCTGATCGACGACGTCATGACCACTGGCGCGACCTGCGACGCCGCAGCCACCGCGCTCAAGGACGCCGGTGCAATACACGTGCTTGCGGCTGTCGTACTGCGTACGCCGTCTTCCCAATAACTCTGCCCCCACGCTCATGTTCAACGTCGTTCTCGTCTCGCCTGAAATCCCGCCGAACACCGGTAACGTGATTCGCCTGTGCGCCAACACAGGCGCACGGCTGCATCTGATCGAACCTCTCGGTTTTCCGTTGGACGACGCGCGTATGCGCCGCGCCGGCCTCGACTATCACGAGTATGCAGAGATGAAGGTTCACCGGGACTGGGAGGCGTTTCTGGCTGCCGAGACACCCGATCCCGCACGGATGTTTGCGCTCACGACGCGCGGTTCGCGGCCCTTTGGCGAATTGTCGTTTGCGCCGGGCGACTGGTTCATCTTCGGATCGGAAACGCGTGGGCTCGCCCCGGAATTGCTGGACACATTCGCCACCACGCAACGCGTACGCCTGCCGATGCGTCCCGGCAACCGCAGCCTCAATCTGTCGAATACGGTTGCCGTGGTGGTCTTCGAAGCGTGGCGTCAGCAGGGTTACGCGCAAGGCGCCTGACTGGGGAATTTCGCTGGATAGCCCGCGAACATCGGTGCGTCGACGCCGACGGACGGCTTACGACATGGGCTCGACGCCCTTGTGACGAGGGTCGGCGACGAAAGGGAGACGCCGCAGCAGCGGAAATACGGAAAAACCGAAAATGCAAAAGCACGGTACACCGGCGATCCCGGGAAGGATCACCGGCCGGCCGTGTGGAGCCTGATGCCGCCGCACAGACGGCGCGGCATGCGGCGACGCGTTAGCCCGCGTCGCCCTCACGTTCAGCGCGAGCGTCGCGCCGCAGCAGGGCTTCCACCGCCGCGCGGGCGGGCAAACCTTCGAACAATGTGGCACAGACGGCGTCGGTAATCGGCATCTCGACGCCATGCGCACGGGCCAGATCACGCACCGCGCGAGCACATCGTACGCCCTCGGCCACATGGCCCAACGACGCAAGCACGTCATCGAGCGACTTGCCCGTCGCCAGTTGCAAACCGACCGTGCGGTTACGCGACAAATCACCGGTCGCCGTCAGGATCAGATCGCCCATGCCCGTCAGCCCCATGAACGTCTCGGGCTTACCGCCCAACGCAACGCCCAGGCGGGTCATTTCCGCCAGACCGCGTGTCACCAGCGCAGCGCGAGCGTTGAGACCCAGACCTAACCCATCGCTCACGCCCGTGGCAATCGCGAGTACGTTTTTCACGGCGCCACCCACTTCGACACCGACCAAGTCGTCACTCGAGTAGATGCGCAATGCGCCGAAGTGACAGGCGGCGATCGTCAACTCGCACAGCGACGCCACCCCGCTGGCAATGGTCAGCGCTGCCGGCAGCCCCTGCGCGACCTCGCGCGCAAAGCTCGGCCCGGAGAGCGAACCACCCGCGACCTGCGGAAGTACCTCGGCAACGATCTGATGTGGCAGCAGCCCGGTGTCAGCCTCGAAACCCTTGCACAGCCAGATCAGATTCTGCGGAGGATGCGCGGCGAGCGCCATATGGCCAGCCAATGCGCGCAAGCCCGCAACGGGCACGGCAGCTACGCACAATGCGTGCTCGCCCGCGCCATGCGCCAGCGCCTTGGCGAAATCGGCTTCGAATCGCAGACGGGGAGACAGCGTCGAACCGGGGAGATAGGCGGAATTCTCGTGGGAGGTGGTCAGTTGCTCCACGAGCGCAGCGTCGCGCGCCCAAAGGACAACGTCATGGCGTGCTGCCATGTGACTCGCCATTGCAGTGCCCCAGGCACCTGCACCGAATACGGCAATCTTCATGAGGGAGGCCTCGACGCAAAAGCCGGCGCAAGGCCGGCCATCGCGTCGGTCAAGCGCAAGCGCTTAGTGGGTCTGGGCGGACGAGCCGTCAGGCATCACGATGCCCGGAGCCGGCGTCTCGCCGTTGGCCGCTTGTTGCTCGGCCAGTTGCGCCAGACGTTGCTCGTAGAGCGCCTGGAAGTTCACTTCGGCCAGATGGATCGGCTGGAAGCCAGCGCGGCTGATGGCATCGGCCACGTTGGCGCGCAGGTACGGGTAGACGATCGTCGGGCAGGCGATACCGATGAGCGGATCGAGCTGCTCGACCGGCACATTACGGATTTCGAAAATACCGGCTTGCTTGCCTTCGACCAGGAACGCGACCTTGTCCTTGATCTTGGCCGTCACCGTGGCGATCACGGCGACTTCGAAGATTTCCTCGGCCAGACGCTCAGCGGCGACGTCCAGTTGCACTTCAACGGTCGGCATCTCCTGCTCGAGGAAGATCGCGGGCGAATTCGGCTGCTCGAGCGACAGATCTTTCAGGTAAGCGCGCTGGATGCTGAAAAACGGCTGATTCTGGTCGGACATTTCGTTTCCTTGGGTATAAGACAGCCGCGCAGGCACGCGGCTGGGCGCACTATTTTGCAGGCGGTATCAGGCCGCTTGCAAGAGCGGCAGGAGGCCACCGGCACGATCGAGTGCCGACAGATCGTCGTAACCGCCAACGTGACGATCGTCGATGTAGATCTGGGGCACCGTACGGCGGCCCGTGCGCGTCATCATTTCCTCGCGGCGGGCAGGTTCCTTGTCGATCAGAATCTTCTCGATGTCCTGAACGCCGCGCTGGCGCAGCAGACGTTCCGCCATCTGGCAATAAGGGCACACTTGCGTGCTGTACATCACGATCTTCGGCATGACTTGCAACTCCTCGATTACTTGACGACCGGCAGGCCGGCTTCCTGCCAGGCAGCGATACCGCCCTGGAGGCTGAATGCCTCAGCATAGCCAAGATTGCGCAGGAGCGTCTGGGCGCGCGCCGAGCGCTGACCGCTCTTGCAAACGATCAGTACCGGCGCTGCCTTGTTTTTGATGACCTGAGCGACTTTTTGCTCCACGTCGTCGAGCGGCACGTTTCGCGCCGACGGCAGGTGGCCGTTGGCAAACTCCTCTCCCGAACGCACGTCGAGCACCACGGCGCCCTTACGGTTAATGAGCTGGGTCGCTTCCATGGTCGACAGTCCGCGACCGCCGCGCTTGAAGACCGGCCAGGCCAGCATGCCGCCTGAAACCAGGGCAATCGCGATCAGCGCGAGGTTGGTGTAATCGGAAAAGAACTTCACAAACCACCTGAAAAAGATCAAAAGAATCCGATCATTATAAAATAATCCGTGATTGCGCCGACGGGTCGTGTTGCCAATCGCTGCGCCGGACATCGGTGGCCACTTCGCTGCGGCCCCGAATGTCCCTGATTTGCTGCCGCAAAGCCCTTGCCGGGCCTTGCTGCGCAAGGCGCTGCGAACCGCCTTCGTCTCGCCGGCTGCCCCCGCTTTCCAACTCTGACTGAAGTTTGCTCATGTACAAGCTCGTTCTCATCCGCCACGGCGAATCGACGTGGAACAAGGAAAATCGCTTCACCGGCTGGGTCGACGTCGACCTGACCGAAAAGGGCGTCGCCGAAGCCAGCCAGGCCGGCAATCTGCTCGCCGAAGCCGGTTTCCAGTTCGATCTCGCCTACACGTCTGTCCTCAAGCGCGCGATCCGCACCCTGTGGCACGTCCAGGACGCCATGGACCAGATGTGGATTCCCGTCGTGCATAGCTGGCGCCTGAATGAGCGTCACTACGGCGCCCTGGCCGGTCTGAACAAGGCCGAGACCGCCGCCAAGTACGGCGACGAACAGGTTCACGTGTGGCGCCGCAGCTACGACACGCCGCCGCCGCCGTTGGCTGCGGACGACGAGCGCAGCTCGTACAACGACCCGCGTTACGCCAAGCTCAAGCGCGAAGAGATTCCGCTCACCGAGTGCCTGAAGGACACCGTGGCGCGCGTATTGCCGCTGTGGAACGAGTCGATCGGCCCGGCCGTGCTCGCCGGCAAGCAGGTGCTCGTCGCCGCGCATGGCAATTCGCTGCGTGCGCTCATCAAGCATCTCGACAACATTTCGGATGACGACATCGCCGGCCTGAACATCCCGAACGGCACGCCGCTCGTGTATGAACTGGACGCCGACCTGAAACCGATTCGTCATTACTATCTGGGCGATCAGGAGAAGATCGCCGGTGCACTGGCCGCCGTGGCAGCCCAAGGCAAATCGAAGTAATCGCCGAGCGTCGCCCGAAGCGATAGCCGGAACCCGGCGCACCGCCCCCAGCGGTGCGCCCCCCTCCCTTCAGCCCCCTCCGTAATACCCCGTAACACGATTTCGGTGGCTTGCGCGCCCCCTCTTTTTCGGTCCTCCATCACCTGCCAGCGTGCGTTCTGCCTGCAAAAGCGGTGGACCAAGGAAGGACGCCCGGCCGGAATCCCGCCACAACAGCACGTTGAACGGAACTTTTTGCAGAACCACTCGGGAAAAGTCCCTGTCGAATGGGCAATGTCCGCCCCGCGGGCAAACGGTTATACTTCGCCAAAGTGCGCGCGCCCATTGGCGGGCGCCCCGAAAAATCCGGAATTTCCACGCCTATATGCGCCAAACCCTCAAACACATCGGCCTGATCGTGCTGGGCCTCGCGACCGGTGCGGCTGCCACCCTCGCGTTCTCGCAGGCTTCCGCACAAAGCGCTACCACGCCGTTGCCGCTCGAACAGCTTCGCCTGCTGGCCGAAGTGTTCGGTCAGATCAAGCGTGAGTATGTGCAGCCGGTTGACGACAAAAAGCTGCTGACGGCAGCGATCAAGGGCATGGTGTCCAGCCTAGATCCGCACTCGTCTTACCTGGACAAGGAAGAATACAAAGAGCTGCAAGAGCAGACGCGCGGCCGCTTCGCGGGTCTCGGCATCGAGATTTCGCAGGAAGACGGCCTCGTGAAGGTGATCTCGCCGATCGAGGACAGCCCGGCCTTCAAGGCGGGTCTGAAGCCTGGCGACCTGATTACCCGCATCGACGACAAGCCTGTGCGCGGCATGACCCTCGACCAGGCGGTCAAGCGCATGCGCGGCGCCCCCGGCAGCAAGGTCACGCTGACGATCTTCCGCAAGTCGGACGAGCGCACGTTCCCGGTGTCGATCGTGCGTGCGGAAATTCGCGTGCAGAGCGTCAAGGGCAAGCTGCTCGAGCCGGGTATCGGTTACGTGCGCATCACCAGCTTCCAGGAACGCACCGTGCCGGATCTGGCCAAGAAGCTGCAGGAACTGGCCAAGGATCAACCGCTCAAGGGTCTGGTGCTCGATCTGCGTAACAACGGCGGCGGCATTCTCCAGTCCGCAGTCGGCGTGTCCGCCGCGTTCCTCAAGGACGGTGCGACGGTCGTGACGACCAACGGTCAGATCGAAGACGCCAAGCAGAAGTACACGGCCACCTTTGACAACTATCGTCTGTCGGCCAGTCCGGAAGATCCGCTCAAGGGCGAAGCGCCCATCTGGAAGACGGTGCCGATGGTGGTGCTGGTGAATGCTTATTCGGCGTCGGCGTCGGAAATCGTGGCCGGGGCGCTGCAGGATTCGAAGCGCGCGCTGATCATGGGCAAGACGACCTTCGGCAAGGGCTCGGTGCAAACCGTGCGTCAACTGTCGCCCGACACCGCGCTGCGTCTGACCACGGCGTACTACTACACGCCGAGCGGCCGCTCGATCCAGTCCATCGGCATCAAGCCGGACGTGCCGGTCGACCAGAATCCGAAGGGTGATCCGGACGACGTGCTGGTCACGCGCGAAATCGATTATCAAAACCATCTGCACAACACGCAAACGCCTGACGAGCAGAAGGAAATCGACGCCCGCGAAGCTCGCCGCCTGGAAGAACTGCGCCGCCTCGAGGAAGAGAACGCGAAGAAGACGCCGGAAGAGCGCAAGAAGGAACGTGAAGAACGCCTGCCGGATCTGGGTAGCGCCGACGACTTCATGCTCCAGCAGGCCATCCGTCAGCTCAAGGGCGAGCCGGTCCAGCGCACGAAGTCGCGTCTGGAAGCCAACGCTGGCCCGATGCCGAAGGACGCTTCGAAGGCCGCGGCACCTGCCGCTGGCGCGAAGTCGGATCCGAAGACCGATACCGTCGTACCGGCCAAGCCGGCGGACAAGAAGTAAGCATCCGCTTTACACTAGCAACCGTGCCCGCGAAAGCCGGCACGGTTTTTTTATTCCTATCCGTTTTGCGATGAACGACGACCAGTTGCTGCGTTACTCCCGCCACATCCTGCTCGACGAACTCGGCATCGAGGGTCAGGAGCGCCTGCTCGCCGCCCATGCCGTGATCGTGGGGGCTGGCGGTCTCGGCTCGCCCGCTGCGCTCTATCTGGCGGCGTCGGGCGTCGGGCGCATCACGCTGATCGACGACGACGACGTTGATCTCACCAACCTGCAACGCCAGATCCTCCACGACACCCAAAGTGTGGGCCGGCCCAAGGTAACCTCTGGACGCGAGCGCATCGCGCAAATCAATCCGGACGTGATCGTCGACGAGGTCAACGAACGCGTCGACGAAGCACGACTCACGGCACTCGCGAGCGACGCCACCGTGGTACTCGACGGCTCGGATAATTTCGCCACGCGTCACGCGGTCAATCGCGCCTGCGTGGCGGCGGGCGTGCCGCTCGTATCCGGCGCCGCCCTGCGCTTCGACGGTCAGATCAGCGTCTTCGACGTGCGTAACGACGCGTCGCCCTGCTATGAGTGCATCTTTCCGGCGGACGAGCCTTTCCCCGAGCAGGCCTGCGCCACGATGGGCGTGCTCGCCCCGCTCGTGGGCATCATCGGCAGCATGCAAGCGGCCGAGGCCATCAAGCTCATCACGGGCGTGGGCGTGCCACTGGTTGGCCGCCTGCAGATGCTCGACGGCCGCAAGATGAGCTGGCACACCATGCACTGCGCTCGCAATCCGGAGTGCAAGGTCTGCGGCCAGCGGCACTGAACGCTGCCAACCGAATACCCGTAAAAAAAGGGGCGCCCCGTTATCGGAGCGCCCCTTTTTCATTCAGGGACATGCCACCTGCCGCCAATCCGTCACGCGACTGCCAGACGCGCCAACGCTGCCTGCATTTCTTCTGGTTCTGTCGCTGCCAGCAGTTCCTGAACCGGCCGCTCGAGATCTGGCAGATGCGCCCGCAATATCTCCTGCTTGACCTGCAGCAGTTGGCTCGGATGCATCGAAAACTCCCGTAGCCCCATGCCAAGCAGCAAACGCGTTGCCGTCGGATCGCCCGCCATTTCACCGCACACCGCCACCGGCACACCAAACGCGTGCGCCTCGCGAATCGTCATCGCGATCAGACGCAGCACGGCCGGGTGCAACGGGTCATAGAGATGCGCGACGGCGTTATCCGCGCGATCGATCGCCAGCGTGTACTGGATCAGGTCGTTCGTGCCGATGGACAGAAAATCGAGTCGCTTCAGGAACATCGAAACCGTGAGCGCTGCGGCCGGCACTTCGATCATCGCGCCCAGCTTCACGCCCGGATCGTAGAGCAGGCCCGCCGCGTCGAGCTGCGACTTCGCTTCACGCACGAGTTCGAGCGTCTGATCGATCTCCTGCGCATGCGCGAGCATGGGGAACAGAATCTGCACCTTGCCGAAGGCCGACGCGCGCAGAATCGCCCGCAATTGCGTCAGGAACATGCGAGGTTCCGACAGGCTCCAGCGAATGGCCCGCAGCCCCAGCGCCGGATTCGGAGCGGTCTCGTAAGATTCGTGACTGTCGAGCGGTTTGTCCGCGCCGACGTCGATGGTCCGAATCGTGAGCGGCAGGCCATGCATCGCCTCGACGGCGCGCTTGTACGCCTCGAACTGCGCCTCTTCCTCCGGCGCTTCCTTCTCGTTCATGAAAAGGAATTCCGTGCGGAACAACCCTACGCCCACGGCACCGGCGGCCACTGCCGTCTTGGCGTCTTCCGGCAACTCGATATTGGCAAGCAAATGGATGGGGGTGCCGTCGATCGTCTGCGCAGGCGAGTGCTTGAGGCGCTGCAAGCGGCGCTCTTCCAGCGCTCGCTCGCTTTGGCGATAGCTGTACTCCTCGAGCACGATCGGCGCCGGATCCACGATGACGATGCCGCTGTCGCCGTCGATGATGATGACGTCGTCCTGCTTGATGAGCAGACTGGCCTGCGCAACGCCGACTGCCGCAGGAATTCCCAGGCTGCGGGCCACGATGGCCGTATGCGACGTCTTGCCGCCGAGATCCGTGACGAAGCCCTTGAACGTCTGCGACTTGAACTGCAGCATGTCGGCCGGCGCGATGTCGCGAGCCACGACGATCATGTCGTCGCGCGGCGTCTCGGCCACCACATGACGGATGCCCGGGGCGCCAGCGAGCGCCTTGAGTACGCGCTCGGTCACCTGTTCGATGTCCGCGCGACGCTCGCGCAGGTATTCGTCGTCAATGTCTTCGAAGCGGGCGACGAGTACGTCAAGCTGCGTGGTCAGCGCCCATTCCGCGTTGTAGCGGCGTTCGCGAATCAGCTTGATGACGGCATCGGCCAGCAACGTATCGTTGAGGATCAGCGTGTGAACGTCCAGGAAGGCGCCCATCTCGCCCGGCGCGTCGTCCGGCAGTTCTGCCTTGAGGGTATCGAGTTCGTGCTGGACGGTCGCCTGAGCGCCGTGAAAGCGCGCGATTTCGTCGTCGATCTGGGAAGGATCGAGCAAATAGTGCGGGACATCGAGCGTGGCGGGCGCGAGCAAATAGGCGCGTCCGATCGCGATGCCGCGCGAGACGGGAATGCCGTGCAGGGTGAAAGACAAGGAAGTCTCCCCAGTTCAGAGGCGGATGATTCGACCGTGATCTATATATTTTTGCTGCGTGCGGGGTAGCGTTTGGGCGGTGGGCAGCGGAGCGGCCAAGGCACAGTCCGCGCAGGGTGGCAGGCCTGCCATGCGCCACCACTCACCGCAACGACGCGTTATTCCCCTTCGCCGAACTTGTTCGCGATGAGGGCCAGGATCTCATCCATGGCTTGTTGCTCGTCGGCGCCTTCGGTCTCCACTTCGACCGTCGAGCCGATCCCGGCGGCCAGCATCATGACGCCCATGATGCTCTTCGCGTTGATACGCCGACCATTCCGGGTCAGCCAGACCTCACTCTGAAATTTCGCCGCCAATTGCGTCAGCTTTGCAGATGCCCGGGCATGCAAGCCCAATTTATTTACGATCGTCGTTTCTTGTCGAAGCATGTTTCAGTGTGACGTAGTGTGTGTGGCCGGCGCACCCGCGCCGACTTCGAGAATACCTTTAGATCCGCCCGAAAGCACCTTCTCCGTCAGTGTGTCGAGCGGCACCGAGCGATAGCACACCGCCTTGATGAGCATCGACAGGTTCACCCCGGCGAGCACCCGCACCTTCGGTCCGACGAGTTGGGCCGCGACATTCGACGGCGTGGCCCCGAACAAGTCGGTGAGGACCAGCACGCCATTCTCTTCATGCAGCTGCGCAAGGCGTTCGCGGGCGGTGTCGACGAGTGCCGCCGTGTCCTGGTCGGGCACGACATCGATCGCGCCGATGTGCGACGGACAACCGCCGTAGATGTGAGAAACACACTCGCGAAGCGCCGAAGCGAGCGGTGCGTGGGCAATAATCAGAATTCCAGCCATGATGCTAGGCACGCCAAGCGCCGCGGGTGTCCGGGATACAAACACAACGACGAACGCGAACCTGTCGATTTTGGGATTCTTATTTTAGCAGGCGCGCAAAAACCCCGAATTTTCATCATGTTAGGGTCTGCCCCAAGCCCTTCGCCAGACGACAGACCCACGCTCCCTCAGACCGCCAGTTCCAGCGCGTCGATAAACATCTTCGGCACGTCGAAACCGGTTTGCGCCGTAATTTCCTGGAAGCACGTCGGACTCGTGACGTTCACTTCCGTGAGGTAATCGCCGATGATGTCGAGCCCCACGAGCAACAGGCCACGTTGCCAGAGAATCGGCGCCAGTGCTTCGGCAATCTGACGATCGCGAGCCGACAGGTCGCGCGCCTCGCCGACACCACCGGCCGCGAGGTTGCCGCGCACTTCGTTACCCTGCGGAATACGCGCCAGCGAATGCGGCACGACCTTGCCGCCGATCACGAGCACTCGCTTGTCGCCGAGCTTGATCTCGGGAATGAAGCGCTGTGCCATCACCGAGCTGGCGCCGTTTTCACCGAGCATCTCGATGACCGAACCGAGGTTGCGGCCGTCCGGACCAATGCGGAACACCCCCGTGCCCCCCATGCCGTCGAGTGGCTTGTAGATCACGTCGTCATGTTCGGCGTGAAAGGCGCGCAGTCGTGCAGCGTCACGTGTGACCAGCGTCGGCACCACAAACTGAGGAAACTCGGCAATAGCGAGCTTTTCGGAGTGATCCCGAATCGCGCTCGGCTTGTTGAATACCCGTGCCCCGGCGCGCTCGGCGACTTCCAACAGCCACGTGGCGTTGATGTATTCCATGTCGAACGGCGGGTCCTTGCGCATGAGCACCGCGTCGAATTCGATGAGCGCCGCCACACGTATCTCGACGACTTCGTACCAGGCATCTGCATCGCCGGTCAGGCGAATTTCCTTCACACGCGCATCGACCGCTGCGCCTTGCCACGCCATTTCCTGCGGCTCGCACGCGAAGATTCGATGCCCGCGACGCGCGGCTTCGCGCATCATCGAGAACGTGGTGTCCTTGTAGGTTTTGAACTGGTCGAGCGGGTCGGCGATAAAGAGAATCTGCATCGATCGGCGGAGGTCTTGGGGGTTCGGATGCACACACCGCAGTCTGCGGCGACAGACGCCTATTCTAGCCGAGGCGCCGTTTTGCCGCTTCGCACCGCCGCGCCATGCGATGCGGACTCTGGCCACCTGAAAACCTCACGGGCGGCCGGGGTTTACGGTCGCGCCCGAACCCCCGAGCCCGAGGAGGAGCGAGGCGTCGCGCACCGGGTCGAGACGGGCGCGCATGAGAGACAGATGCGTCTTGAGCGTCTGCACGCCAATCGCGCAGGCCTCGCGCGTCTGTGAGCGCGACTGCCCTGCGAGCAGACGCATCGCGATCTCGCGTTGCACGGGCGTGAGCGCCGTCCCCCAGAGACGTTGCAACAAACGGATGGCGGGCGGTACCGCAAGGTGCAGCGCAATGCGCACGCGATCGGTCGCCCGGCCCCCCATGCCACACAAATGCGTGGCATGCAGATGCAACGTGCCGCCCGGCACTGCCACCGCCCTGCCGACCTGCACGCCTGGCGCGACGGCGCCTGACGGGTGAAGCGTCAGCTCATCGGCCAGCGACTGACATGCCTGCACGACGACGCATGCTTCGGACCAGGCGCGCCCTGGCATGGGCCGCCAGACCCGGTGCATCAGCGCCAGCGCAGCCGGGTCCGCCCACTCCGGCTGCCGCCGATGCCAGACGAGCGTACCTGCCACGTCGTCTCCGACGGCCCCCGACGCTTCCGGCCAAAGCGTGGGCGCAGAGGGCGCCATGGCCGTCAGCGTCGGGAAATTGGGACGGTCGGGGGCGGTGGTGAATTCTGCCGCAGCCGCCTCAAACGCCGTCACTTCACGCGCACTGAACCTCGGACGCGAATTGCGACGCGACACCAGCAATCGCAGCGCGCCGATGGGCGCGGGAACCGACGATTCGGCTCGCACGTCTGTCTCACCTCCCGCACCTGCCTCACCCGTTGGCCTGGCGGCGGGCAACAGGCAAACGTCGAGCAAGTCGCCGTCAGGAAGGCATCGATCCAATTCAACGGGGCGGCAAAAGGTCGTTGCCAACGCCCCCGGACACCCTCGCGAGCGTCGTGCGTGCCCTCGCAGCAGCTCACCGTGCGAAAGCGAGCGTTGCAACGCCGCCACCGGCGGCATCGCCCAGCCACTGGCGGCGAGCCGCTCGCAAGCCGACGCCGGGGCTTGAGGGGCATACCAGCAGGTGGCGGCGCAGGCTTCGGCCGGATCGCCGGACGCGTGGCACCAGAGCGCCGCCACGCCGTCTGCCGCCAGCCATATTCGCAGCGTCTCCAGCCATAGCGGCAGATAGCCGAGCGTTGGCACCGGCAATTGGTGGATTTGACGAAGGCATGTACGCACATCCCCCTGCATTCCGGTATCCCTCCCAGCGAAGACAATTCCGAGGAAATTTCCTATTCCGCCCGATCACGTATCGACATCCCCCATTCGGGGGATGTCGGACGCGTCAAACGGTCGCATCATCACGCCATTGCTGATGCAAACCGGACGATGGATCGGCACAGTACACCGATCCGAAAGTCGAAAGGGAAGCGCAGGAATCAGTTTGCGGGGGGGCCCGCTCAGGGACGCCCCGATTTCCGGTCGTTGCATGAGGCGACCGGTAAATGTGACGCCCGGCTAGTCGGGGGGCCAGCCGGGCGTCTTTTTCTTTTCGCCTCTCAGGACGAGAGACGACTGAGGCCGCCGCCGCACAAGCGCGGCCTCACATCAAATTCGGAAACTTCTCAAATAGCCGACGAGACCGAAAGACCGCGAGCGGACGTTACTCGCCGCAGCGTGGGTCCCGCGTCGTCAATACGTTTCCGGATCCGGATCGGTACGCTCGAGTTCGAGCGAGGCCGCGAGCAGCGCCAGACGCGCCACCACGCCATACATATAGAACCGGTTCGGCGGCGCCGCACCCGGCTTTGCGTGGACATCGGGCAACGCCGTGTGCTCGAAAGCAAGCGGCACGAAGTGCATGCCCGGCGCATTGAGGTTCTCATCGGTGCCGCGTCCGGTGTGCACCCGGTAGAAGCCGCCGACCACATAGCGATCGATCATGTAGACGACGGGCTCGGCCACGGCTTCGTTGATGCGTTCGAACGTATAGACACCTTCCTGCACGATCACGTCGCGCACTTCGAGACCTTCCTTCACCACGCTCATCTTGGTGCGCTCGCGACGGTTCAGGTTTTTGATCTCGGCAGCGTCGTGCACCATCATCACGCCCATGCCGTATGTCCCGGCATCGGCCTTGATCACGACGAACGGCTTCTCGGTGATGCCGTACTCGCGATACTTCTTGTTGATCTTCTTGAGTACGGCGTCGACCGTATCGGCGAGCTTCTCTTCGCCAACGCGCTCATCGAAATCGATGCCTTCGCACTTCGCAAAGTACGGGTTGAGCATCCATTGATCGACGTCGATCATCTTGGCGAATTTCTTGACGATGTCGTCATACGCCGAGAAGTGCTGGCTCTTGCGGCGCACGGCCCAACCCGCATGCAACGGCGGCAGGAGGTACTGTTCGTGCAGGCCTTCGAGGATCGGTGGAATGCCGGCCGAGAGGTCGTTATTGAGCAGGATCGAGCAGGGGTCGAAGTTCTTGAGCCCCAGCCGGCGCGGCGAACGCTCGAGCGGCTCGATCACGACGTGCTGGCCGTCGGGCAGTTCGATGGTCGTGGGCTCGGTGATGTCGTCCGACAGACTGCCCAGGCGCACATGCAGCCCTGCGTGGCGCATGATTGTCGACAGACGGGCAAGGTTCTGTAGATAGAACGTATTGCGCGTGTGCCGCTCGGGAATCAGCAGCAAGTTCTTGGCGTCGGGGCAAATCTTCTCGATGGCGGCCATGGCAGCCTGCACGGCGAGCGGCAGGACTTCGGGCGCCAGATTATTGAAGCCGCCGGGGAAGAGATTGGTATCGACAGGCGCGAGCTTGAAGCCGGCATTTCGCAGGTCGACCGAACAGTAGAACGGCGGCGTGTGTTCCTGCCACTCTAGCCGGAACCAGCGCTCGATGGCGGGCGTCGCATCGAGGATTTTCTTTTCCAGGTCGAGCAGAGGGCCTTTCAGGGCCGTGACGAGATGCGGAACCATGCTTCTCTCATATCCAGATGGAATATCGATTGTAGAGCATACGCATGGCGCCCCCGCCCTTCGCCATGCCCCCGGAAGGGGCACCACGCCGCGCTGTCTGCGCGGTCCCGCCCCCCCGGATCGCCGTCCAGGCAACCTCAGAGGGCAATACAGGCGAGATGGGCGCTTCGGGCGCTACAGGCGCTATGGGCTCAGGCAGGATCGGGAACATGCAGTGCGATGCTGCGAGCGCAGAAGATGGGGACGAAGCCGGCAATCGCAAGCCAAAAAAACGGGCACCCCCTCGGGTGCCCGCGCAATGCCGGGGCCGGCTGTCCGACCGGCCATCAGCAACTCCTCTCGCTCGCCCCCTGGCGGGGGCTCGATCACGAATCCTTGCCGATTCGTTGATGTTCACTGGCGTCAGGCCCGGCCGAAGCCGAGCCTGAGCGGTGCGATGAGACAGCTTGCAGACGAGTCTGTTTCGATCAGTTGTGATAGGCCGATTCGCCGTGCGAGGTGATGTCCAGCCCCTCGCGCTCTTCGTCTTCCGGCACGCGCAGACCCAGCACGATGTCGGCGATCTTGAAGGCGATGAACGCCACCACACCCGACCACACGAGCGTGGTCAGCACGCCCTGGAACTGGATCCAGACCTGACCGGCAATCGAATAGTCCGGTGCGACCTTGTTGGCCACGTAGTCGTAGATGCCCGTGCCGCCAAGCGACGGGGCAGCGAACACGCCCGTCAGAATCGCGCCGAGCATACCGCCCACACCGTGAACACCGAACACGTCGAGTGCATCGTCGGCTTTGAGCAGGCGCTTCAGGCCATTCACGCCCCACAGGCAGATCAGGCCAGCCAGCAGGCCGAGCACGATCGAGCCCATCGGGCCGACGAAACCGGCAGCCGGGGTAACGGCCACCAGACCGGCCACCGCACCCGACGCGCCACCAAGCATCGACGGCTTGCCCTTGCCGATCCACTCACCCGCCGTCCACGACAGCGTGGCAGCCGCAGTGGCGAGCAGCGTGTTGACGAAGGCGAGCGCAGCACCGCCGTTGGCTTCCAGGCCCGAGCCGGCGTTGAAGCCGAACCAGCCGAACCAGAGCAGCGAGGCGCCGATCATCGTCATCGTGAGCGAATGCGGCTTGAACGCCTCCTTACCGAAGCCTACGCGCTTGCCCACCATGTACGAGCCAACCAGACCCGCGATAGCGGCGTTGATATGCACCACCGTACCGCCGGCGTAGTCGAGCGCGCCCTTCTGGAACAGCCAGCCGGCGTGGGCATTGGCCGCGTCGGCGGCAGCCGCGTCGGTGTAGGCGTCCGGACCCGGCCAGAACCAGACCATGTGGGCCATCGGCAGGTACGAGAACGTGAACCAGATTACGGTGAAGAGCAGCACGGCCGAGAACTTGGCACGTTCGGCGAAGGCACCGACGATCAGCGCGCAGGTAATGGCGGCGAAAGCGGCCTGGAACGCCATGTACGCGTATTCCGGCACGTTCACGCCCTTGCTGAAGGTTGCCGCGACCGAGTCCGGCGTCATGCCCTTCAGGAACAGACGATCGAAGCCGCCGAAGAACGCCCCGCCCTCAGTGAACGCGATGCTGTAGCCGTAGATCGCCCACAGCACGACCACCAGCGAGAAGATGATGAAACACTGCATCAGCACCGAGAGCATATTCTTCGAGCGCACGAGACCGCCGTAGAACAGGCCGAGGCCGGGCAGCGTCATGAGAATCACAAATGCGGTGCAGGTCAGCAGCCACGCCGTGTCGCCCTTGTTCGGCGGTACGGGTGCCGCAGCCGCGGCGGCAGGGGCTGGCGCTGCGGTGGCCGCAGGTGCCGGTGCAGCGGCAGGCGTTGCGGAAGAAGCGGCAGAAGCCGCGGGTGACGCAGCCTCAGAGGCGGCGGCGGGCGCCGAGGCGTCCTGGGCAAGTGCAGCGGTGGAGCCGAGGCTCACGGTGCCGGCAACGCCCAGAAAAGCGGCGGCGAGCAAGAGTTTGGCAAGCAGTTTTTTCATGATTGTTGTCTCTTATGTAGGACCTTTACAGCGCGTCTTCGCCGGTCTCTCCCGTACGGATGCGGACCACATGCTCGACGTTTGACACGAAAATCTTGCCGTCGCCGATCTTGCCGGTGCGGGCTGCCTGCTCGATGGCGTCGATCGCCTGGTCGAGCAAGGCATCGCCGATTACCGCCTCGATCTTCACCTTCGGCAGGAAGTCGACGACATATTCTGCACCTCGATACAGCTCGGTATGGCCCTTCTGGCGGCCGAAGCCCTTGACTTCGGTCACCGTAATGCCTGCCACGCCGATGTTCGAGAGGGCTTCACGCACCTCGTCGAGCTTGAAGGGTTTCACAATTGCGGTAATCAGCTTCATGATGAGTCGCTCCTTAGAATGTCTTCGACAGTCCTACGACGACCGTTGCCTTGGAAAGCACTTTGCCGGAGTTCGCGGCGGTGTAGTACTTTTCGTCGGCATTCGTATCGATGTAGGAGACCGACACGGAGAAGTTCTTGCCCAGGTCTTTCGACAGGCCGATCTTCCAGTCGGTATAGCTTGCCGCGCTGAAGTTATGCACCCACTGGTGGCCCACGTGGCCCACGGCAGAAAGGCCCCAGAAGCCGAGATCGTAAGTGCCCGTCAGGTCGAGGTAGCCACTGTTCGACGTATCCTGGCCATCCGGGCTCACGAGACCGAACAGACGGGTCATCGAGTGCGAGTACTTCAGCGTTATGGTTTTCCAGCCCACAGCGGCATACAGTTCAAACGTATGCGGACGCGGGAAATAAGTCCCGGACGGATAGGTGCCCGGGTAGTAGTACTGCAAGCCACCAAAATCGATGGTCCAGTCGGGGATGATTTCCTTCTTCCAGCCCCCGTAGAAATCCATCTCGATGGGAGCGCTCACCGCCGAATTCCCATCCGAAATCCAACTGATGTTCGATGCCCACACGCCGGCATACAGGCCGGATTCATGTGCGATATCGAAACCACCCTGTACCGCCGGACGCTTCGCCGTTTGCGAAATACCGCGGAAGCGATAGTCCGAAAACAGACCGATGTTGGCGGTGATCGTCAGCGGTTCGGCCGCAGCGGCGGCTGCGTCGGCCGGTGCTGCGGCGGGCGTGGCACCCTCGGCGCTCGCCTGAGCAAACGCGCCGAAGGACATTGCCATCGCACCAGTAAACACAACGCCAGCCATCGCAGTTGACACTTTTTTCATCACTTTCCCCTAAGTTGAAATCCAAGTCTTGGTACAGCGTGCGGCAGGTTGCGGACTGGGTAGAGCAACTCCCGTGCCAGCCTCGGAATCTGCGTGCGCTGCGACGCGCAAGATACGAATTTCGAGATAAAAAATTGGCAAAATTGCGGGGAGAGTGAGGCAAGCAAACAACGCGGGCGAAGGCAACGATGCCCGGCGATTCGGGTCAGATCCTTACCGGGTAACGGTTCGGCGGTTTCCTGCGCTGGCTGGGCGCAGGAAACGGTGATAGAGTTGCGCCAACATTTGATGTCCGCACCTGATGCACCACCTTGCACCCGTCAAACCGGCCCGTTGAAGCACACAGACGGTGCAAGCACCACATTAGTGCAAAGAAACGACGAGAGGAAGGCTTATGAAACCGAACGAGATCCTGCAAGACATGCAAGCCAAGGTGAGCGAGATGCTCAAGCAATCGCCCGCCAAGGATATCGAGCGCAATGTCAAAAGCCTGCTCAACCAAGGCTTCACCCGGCTCGATCTGGTGACTCGCGAAGAGTTCGACGTGCAGGCGCAGGTGCTCGCACGCACGCGCGAGAAGCTCGAGGCGCTGGAAAAACGTGTGGCTGAACTCGAAAGCCTGCGCAGCGAAGCGCAAGACTGACGATTCACAGGGGCGCCACGGCGCCCCTTGTCGTTTCCGGGGCCTGCGTGCCGGCGCAAGCCCCCGGCGGGCAGTGCCTCGCGCTCGCTATGCTCGAAGTCTCTCCTGAAGTCCCGATCTGCTATCGGAATCGTCCTAAGTTCCGACGGGCCTTTCCAGCACATCGCTGCCACCGTTCCGAAAACACCCCCACTCCCCGTATTTCCGCCGATAAGACGTTGCGCGACATGGCGTGCGGCAACGAACATCGACGCATGCGATGCACTTCGCGATGTTCGAGCCACGAGGAGGAGACATGTCATTGGCAGTTGTCAGCAGCCGAGCGATCACCGGAATGGCGGCACGCGCGGTGACTGTGGAAGTGCATCTGGCCAACGGGCTGCCGGGCCTGACACTGGTCGGCCTGCCCGATACCGAGGTCAAGGAAAGCCGTGAGCGTGTGCGCTCGGCATTGCAGAACAGCCGGTTCGAATTTCCCGCGCGACGCATCACTATCAATCTGGCCCCCGCCGATTTGCCGAAAGCCTCGGGCTGCTTCGATCTGCCGATCGCCCTCGGTATTCTCGCCGCCAGCGGTCAGTTGCCCGACGCCGGACTGCGCTCGCACGAGTTCGCGGGGGAGTTGTCGCTCACGGGGGAGTTGCGCGCCGTGCGCGGCGGCCTGGCGATGGCGAGCGCCATTGCAGCCGAATCGCCGGCCCGCGCGCTGGTACTGCCCGCGGGCAGCGCGCAGGAAGCCGCGCTGGTCGAAGACGCCACGGTTTATGGCGCGCACACGTTGCTCGACGTCTGCGCACACCTCGCTGAACCCGACGTGGCGACGCCGCTACCGCGTGCCATCCTCCCGAGTGGGCTCGCAGTGTCGGCGTTCTGCGGCAGCGATGCCACGCGCACGGCCGACATGCCGGACATGGGCGACGTCAAAGGACAGGCCCACGCCAAACGCGCGCTGGAAGTCGCCGCGGCAGGCGGGCATCACATCCTGCTCTACGGACCACCGGGCACAGGCAAGTCGATGCTGGCGACACGACTCGCGGGGCTGCTCCCTGCACTGAGCAAAGCGCAGGCCGTGGAAGCCGCTACGCTGGCCAGCCTCAGTGCGCAGGGCTTCGACATGCGGCATTGGGGACGGCGGCCGTTTCGTGCGCCGCATCACACCGCATCGTCAGCGGCCCTTGTGGGCGGAGGAAGCACACCGCGTCCCGGCGAAATCAGTCTCGCCCATCGCGGCGTGCTGTTTCTCGACGAATTGCCCGAATTTCAGCGCCGTGTGCTCGAAGTTCTGCGCGAGCCGCTGGAACTGGGCCACGTGACGATCGCACGCGCTGGCGGCCACGCAACGTTCCCCGCCGCTTTTCAACTCGTGGCCGCTATGAATCCGTGTCCGTGCGGCGATCTGGGGCATCCGTCGCGAAGCTGCCGTTGTACGAGTGAGGCAGTCACGCGATATCGCACCCGTCTCTCAGGACCACTGCTCGAGCGCATCGACCTGCATGTGGAGGTCCCTGCACTCAGTGCCGAGACGTTCGCCGCGCCAGCCGACGGTGAACATAGCGAGGTGGTGGCGCGGCGCGTGGGGCAGGCGCGGGAGCGCCAGCTTTCGCGGCAGGGGCAGTTGAACTGCGGCCTGTCGGGGCGTGCGCTGGAAACGCAATGCACACTGCAACCAGACGCTCAGGACGTTCTGCACCGGGCGGTAACGCAGCACTATTGGTCAGCACGCACCTATCATCGGGTGCTGCGCGTAGCGCGCACGGTGGCCGATCTCGCAGGATGTGAAGCGATCGAAGCCCACCATGTCGGAGAAGCGGTGCAGTACCGCGAAGCGCCGTCGGCGTGACGGCTTCACTCCAGCGTAAAGGAGTCGAGGAACTGATCGACCTGTTCCTTCGCGGGCGCTTTGGTCGCCAGAACGACCACCTGATAGACATGGTTGCCGCGCCCGACAAAGCGGGCCGCAACGTAACGCTCGGTCTTGTCGCTGGCCATGCCTTGTGCGGAGACGGCCAGCCCGGGAATCGCTGGCGCGTCGCCGGCTTGACGCACCATCACCTGCTCGGGGGCCGCCGTTGCCTCGTTCACGTTGGCGAGCAGGCCGTGCTGCAACTCCGTCAGGACGGTCTGGCGCAGCGTTGCATCGTCGCCGGGAAGGGTCACCACGCCAACGGCAAAGAGTGCGGCATCGACCCGTGCGGCTTGCATTCGCATGGGCAGCGGCCCCGAGGCGAATTTCACTTCACGTGCGTCCTGTGTCGGTTTGGCGGGATAGGTCGCCGCATACGCGCCGTCCTTGTCGTGCACCTCACGCCAATCGTAGCGAGGGGAACAGGCGACGAGCACGATCGTCGCAGCGAGCATGGCGCAGACACGGACAACGCGATTCATAGACGAGAGAGGAAGTGAGAGGAACGCAAACGCCCATTATCCGCCATGTGCTGCGACACGAAAAACGCGTCGTGGCGGATACCGGTATCATCGGCGGCATGACACACACCATTGCCCGCCAGACCCGGGCGTTGCTCACCGAAGTCTGCGAGAAGCCGCGCAAGCTCGCGGCTACGCACCTGCCGGCAGAGTCTTCGCGAATCGCCCGCCAAATTGCGACGGCGTGGGTCATGCTGGCGACGGGGCTTTTCGTGGGCACAGCCACCGCCGCCCCCGGCGGCATGGTCAGCCCGACGGCCCCGAAACTCGAATTGTCGCAAGCGACGGGCGTCACGTATCCGCACGAGGGCACCCTCGCAGCAGCCCCAGTCGATAGCAAGACGGCCGCGAAGGCGCAAGCCGCCGTGCCAGTGGCGACGGACTTCGCTGCCCACGCCCGCCGCGCAGCCTCGCTCGATGCGCCGCTGATCGTGCTGGTGTCGCTTCGCGACTGCGTCTACTGCGGCCCGATCCGTCAGCGCGAACTCGCGCCGCTCGTGCGCAGCGGCAAATATGAGGTGCGCGAGATCGGCATGGACAGCCGCGCTCCGGTGCGCGACTTCGACGGCTCGACGACCACCGGTGTCGCCTGGGCGCGCGCGCATGGCGTCAAGGTATCGCCGACGGTTTTGTTCCTCGATACGAGCGGACGCCCTGTCGCCGACCCGTTGATCGGAGCGGGCCTGCCCGACTTCTACGGCGCGTATCTCGACGACGCCATCGCCCGCGCACGCGCGCGTTTGCACGGCGGGAGCGGTGCCACGACACGCTGAGATTCAGAGTAGAATCGACCTCACCCAATGAACCCCATCACCCACACGGCTGTGTCATGAGCGCTACGACCTCCCGCAAGTCTGCCCTGGGCAAGATTCTCGCCTTGGCGATCATCGCCGTGGTGGCGATTGCCGCCTATTTCACGTTCGCCGGACAGAAGCGCGCGCCCGAGGCGACGTTCACGCTGCTCTCCGGACAGAAAGTCGGCACCGAACAACTCAAGGGCAAGGTCTATCTCGTCAACTTCTGGGCGACGAGTTGCACGACGTGCATGAAGGAAATGCCGACGATGGTGCAAACGTACGAGAAGTACAAAGGCCAGGGTCTGGAGTTCGTCGCGGTCGCCATGAGCTACGATCCGCCGATGTACGTGATGAACTACGCGCAGTCGCGTCAATTGCCGTTCAAGGTAGCCATGGATTCCGATGGCAGCGTGGCCAAGCAGTATGGCAACGTGCAACTCACGCCGACGACCTTCGTCGTGGATCGTGACGGCAAGGTGCTCAAGCAATACGTGGGCGAGCCGGAATACGCAGAACTCGACAAGCTCATCGAGAAGGCGTTGGCCAAACAGGCCTGACGCCACCTCACGTCACTTCGCCGCATCGCAAGCGCCCCTCGGGGCGCTTTGTTTTTGGCGGTGCCATCAGCGCAAATCGACGACATCCGTCACGACCACCGCCACGCGCGAGGCACCTTCGGCACGACCGCATGGCGGGCAACCTGCAAGGCTCGGGCGTCTCGCGCAACGTTGCCTTGCGTCCATCCGCCCTCAATGCCCTCAATGCCCTCAACGCCCGCCGTCGCCCCCCTCGCCATGACCGCGGGTATGGAGTCCATAACGCTTGAGCTTTTCGTAGAGCGTCGCCTTGGGCACATGCAGCGCCTCAGCGGTCGCCGCCACATTGCCCTTGCTGTGTTCGAGCGCTTCTTGCAGCACAGCGCGCTCAAAGCGTTCCACCTGCTCCTTGAGCGGCAGCGGTGCGAGCGAGTCGCCCTCGGGCGCGCTCGCCACGCCGAGCACCAGACGGTCTGCGGCGTTGCGAAGCTCACGCACGTTGCCCGGCCAGTCCGCCTGCATCAGCTCCTGACGCATCCGGTCGGAGACCACTGGCGCCGGGCGTCCATAACGGACGGCGGAGTCAAGCATGAAGTGCTCAAACAGCGGCAGAATGTCTTCACGACGCTCGCGCAGCGGCGGCAACGCCAGCGTCACCACATTCAGACGGTAGTACAAATCGCGACGGAAAGTCCCCTCGCGCACGAGCGCTTCCATGTCACCCTTGGCCGCCGCGACCACACGGCAGTCGACGCGAATCGACTGGTTCGAGCCAAGCCGCTCCAGCACACCGTCCTGCAACACGCGCAACAGTTTGACCTGCAACGCCGCCGGCATGCTCTCGATCTCATCGAGAAACAACGTGCCGCCCGACGCGTGCTCCAACTTGCCGATGCGTCGCTTCGCCGCGCCGGTAAACGCCCCGACCTCGTGCCCGAACATCTCGCTCTCGAAGATCGCTTCGGGCAGTGCGCCGCAGTTCAGCGCAACGAACGGCGCATCGCGGCGGCGCGACAATTCATGCAGGCTGCGCGCCACCAGTTCCTTGCCGGTACCGGTGTCGCCGTTGATGAGCACGGGGGCATCGGTCATCGCGACGTTGGCGATGAGCGTGCGCAGCGTCTCCATCGACGGACTGCGGCCAATGATGCGCGAGGCGCGTCCGCCCTGCTCTGCCAGTTCGCGCCGCAGCGCCTGGTTCTCCAGCATGAGCTTGCGTGTCTCGAGCGCACGCTTGGCCGATTCGATCAGACGATCCGGCGCGAACGGCTTCTCGATGAAGTCGTAGGCACCGTCGCGAATGGCCTGCACCGCCATCGATATATCGCCGTGACCGGTCACGAGAATCACCGGCACTTCCGGGGCATGCTGACGCAGATGAGCGAGCAGTTCCAGCCCGCTCATGCCGATCAGACGAATGTCGGACACGACGATACCGGCGAAGTCCGGCGTAATACGCTCGCGCGCGGCTTCGGCGGACGCGAGCCCGAAGGCGTCGAGTCCGGCGAGTTGCAAGCTTTGCAGCGTGGCACGCCGCACGAGTTCATCGTCTTCGACGAAAAGGATCTGGAGGTTCTTGTACATCATGCGATTGTCGTGCCAGTGCGCTGCACTCGGCGCAGCGTCACGAGAAATTCTGCGCCACCGCCAGGAACGTTGCGCGCGGCCAACTGGCCGCCGTTTTCCTGTGCGATGGACGATGAGATGGCGAGTCCGAGCCCCATGCCCTGACCGCCTTCCTTGGTACTGAAAAATGGTTCGAACAAGCGCGGCATATGCGCCTCCGAAATGCCCGGCCCGTTATCGCGCACATAGATGCGCACCCACAGGTCGTCGGCGTCCACATCGATCCAGATCGACGGCGGCGCGTGCGCACTGGATGAACTCACCACGGCGTCGATGGCATTCCCCACGAGATTGATCAACACCTGTTCGAGACGCAGTCCTTCGCAGGCAACCTGCACCTCGTCCAGCCCGTCGGCAAACGTCGTCGTCACGTGAATACCGGCGAGACGTCCGCGAAGCAGCATCAACGTATTGTCGAGCGCGCGATGCACTGACGCTTCCATGTCACCACGACGCGCCCGGCCCGCGAAGAGCCGCAGTTGCCCGGTGATTTTGCCCATGCGATCGGTGAGCGACGCGATGGCTTCCAGATTCTCCTGCGCCGCGGCGTGCTCACCGCGTTCGAGCAGCACGCGCGTGTTATCGGAGAAGCTGCGCAGCGCCGAGAGCGGCTGATTGAGCTCGTGGGTGATACCGGCAGCCATCTGCCCCAGCGCCACGAGTTTCGACGCCTGCACCAGTTCGCTCTGGGCCTCGCGCAACTCATGTTCGGTGCGCGAGCGCTCCTGCACTTCCGTCTGCAACCGCTGGTTGGCCGATTGCAGATCGGCGGTACGCTCCGCCACCCGCTCGCCAAGTTCAGCGTAGGCCGACTGCAACAATTCGCGGCTCTTGAGCATGTCGCGCACGCGCTGGCGCCGCTGGTTCCACGCCACCCCCAGCAAGCAGGTGAACGCGGCAAGACACGCCGCAGCCACCGCCGCGATCCGCGCGTTCGCAATGACCTGATCGAGCGGCGCGAAGTACATCAGCGTCCAGTCCGGCTCGCCGAGCTTGCGCTGTACGGCGAGAAACCGTCGCGAATGGCCCGCACCGCGCCCGTCGCGCACGCTCACCACTTCGCCGTCGGCATCGAGCCGTTCGTCCTCGGTCCAGGCGAGTGGCGTGATGTTCTGGTTGTAATACTGGCGAGTGCTGTCGAGCGCGGCCTTCACGTCGGGCGTGAGCGGCGCGAGCGCCCGGTACTGCCAGCGCGGTTCGGACGACAGAAACACCACGCCGTGATCGTCCGCGACGACGACCGGCTCGGAAGCATCGGCACCGGCGCGCTGAAACCACTCGAGGTTGAGCTTGACCACGACCACGCCGCGAATCTCACCGTCCACGACAATCGGCTGCGAGACGAAGTACCCCGGCTCGCCGGACGTGGTCCCCACGCCATAGAAGCGGCCCAGTGCGCCTTTGATGGCGTCGATGAAATACGGACGAAAACGGTATTCCTGTCCCACGAACGTGGCCTTCTCACGCCAGTTGCTGGCGGCCAGCGCCAGCCCGTTGGCGTCGATCACATAGGCCGCCGACGCCTTGGCGCGCTGATTCACGTCGAACAGATAATCGTTGGCACGCTGCACCACCGCGCGATCTTCCGGATGGAGCAGCAGATCGTGTACGTACGGATGCAGCGACAGCAGATAAGGCAGGAATTCGTACCGGTCGACCGTGCTGCGCAGACTGCCCGCGTAACGCTCGACGCGCGCCCCGGCGTTCACGCGCAGATCGGCCACGCCGCGCTGCCAGCTCAAGGCATACGTCAACCAGCAAAACAGGACGCTCGCCAATAGCATGACGACGATCCATGACCAACGGCGCATCGGCACAGTCCTCTCGAGATCGATGGGGACTTCGTCGCGCCGGGGGTCCGCAGGCGAGGCAGTGTCACCTTTCGGTGCGCGGATCATATTCTCGTGCAGGGTGGCCATTGGGGCACGGCGTGCGTGAGCCGAAGGACCACCGGGCGGCGAAGCTCAGGCGCTATTGTGCCTGTGCCGCGCCGCCCGGTGGCGAACGTTGCGTGGGCAGAGGACCGGCGCACCCGCGCAAGACAACTCACGCGCAGCCCCGGCTGCCCCTGCCGCCGGCCGTCAGGCCAGTTCCGGCTCTCGCTTGCCGGACATGGCTTGCGCCAGTTTCTTGCGATCCAGTTCCTTTTCCCAGGCCGACACGACGATCGTGGCAACACCGTTGCCGCAGATGTTGGTCAGCGCACGGCATTCGCTCATGAAGCGGTCGATACCGAGGATCAGCACCATCCCGGCCACCGGAATCGTCGGGATCACGGCGAGCGTTGCGGCCAGCGTGATGAAGCCGGCGCCGGTCACGCCCGAAGCGCCCTTCGAGGTCAGCATTGCCACGGCGAGCAGCGTGAGCTGTTGGCCCCAGGTCAGATCGATATTGGTCGCTTGCGCAATGAACAGCACGGCCATCGTCATGTAGATGTTCGTGCCGTCGAGGTTGAACGAATAACCGGTCGGGATCACCAGACCCACCACCGACTTCGAGCAACCGGCCTTCTCCATCTTCTCCATCAGGTGCGGCAACGCGGCTTCCGACGAGCTGGTACCCAGCACGATCAGCAGCTCTTCCTTGATGTAGGCGAGGAAGCGGAAGATCGAGAAGCCCGTGATCTTGGCGATCAGACCCAGCACCACGATCACGAACAGGAACGACGTCAGGTAGAACGTGCCCATGAGCTTGGCGAGCGGCACCAGCGACGCGATACCGTACTTGCCGATCGTGAAGGCCATCGCACCGAACGCACCCAGCGGCGCCACCTTGGTGATGATATGCACCACACGGAAAAGCACGCCCGAGACGCTGTCGATCCAGCCCGTCACCACGCGGCCACGCTCACCGATCATGCCCAATGCGGCGCCGAACAGGACAGCGATCACGAGGATCTGCAGAATCTCACCCTTGGCGAACGCATCGGTAATCGTGTTCGGAATCAGGTGCAGCAGGAAGTCGACGAACGTGTCGCCGTGGGCAGCCTTCTCGGCATAGCCCGCGATCGCCTTCGGATCGAGCGTGTTGATATCGACGTTGAACCCGGCACCCGGCTTCAGGACGTGAGTCGCGATCAGGCCGATGAGCAGTGCGAGCGTCGAGACGACTTCGAAGTAGATGAGGGCCTTGCCGCCGACGCGGCCAACCTTCTTCATATCTTCCATGCCGGCGATACCGGTCACGACCGTACAGAAGATCACCGGGCCGATGATCATCTTGATCAGCTTGATGAACGCATCGCCGAGCGGCTTCATCTGAATCGCGAGGTCGGGCTTGAAGTGTCCGAGCAGCACGCCGATGACGATGGCGATCAGCACCTGCACGTACAGGATGCGGTAAAAGGGTTTTTTGGTCTGGGTTTGCATGTTGTTTCCTCTTCAGGCGGCGGGGCAAGCCACCGCCCTTGTTATCAATCCGCGGTGACCCCGCGGATCTCGCTTTGCGCGAAGCGCATTTGCTCCTCCATCACCATCTGGGCCAGTTCCTTCTTCAATTCATTGAATTCGCTGCCTGCCGTGTCGCGCGGACGGGGTAGTTCGATGACCACGTCTCGCTTGACCGTGCCCGGCCGGTACGTCATGACGACGACCCGGTCGGCCAGATAGATCGACTCCTCGATGCTGTGTGTGACGAAAATGATCGTCTTCTTGAATTCCTCCCAAATCCGCAGCAGCTCGTCCTGCAACGTGCGGCGCGTGAGCGCGTCGAGCGCCCCGAACGGCTCGTCCATGAGCATGATCGGACTGTCGAGCGCGAGCACGCGGGCAATCGCCACGCGCTGACGCATGCCGCCCGACAGATCGCGCGGGAACCGGTCGCGAAACTCGCGCAGGTTCAACTTGCCGAGCAGCAGGTCCACGCGCTCGTTGATCTCGGCGCGCTTCATTCCCTTGATTTCGAGCCCGAAGGCGATGTTCTGCGCCACCGTCATCCACGGAAACAGCGCGTACTCCTGGAACACCATGCCGCGATCCGGGCCCGGCTCGGCAGCGGCATCCGCACGGCCGTCGATACGAATCGCACCCGAGGTCGGTTGGACAAAGCCGGCCAGCGCGTTGAGCAGCGTCGACTTGCCGCAGCCCGACGGGCCGAGCAGGCAGACGAACTCCCCCGCGCCAATGTTCAGGTCGATGTCCTTGAGCGCATCGACGGTGCCGCCGGGAACGGGGAACTGTTTGTTGACGTTGTTGATTTCGATCAGCATGTCGTTCGCCTCACTTGGTTTCGAGACCACGGTGCCACTTGAGCAGGTGGTTGTTGAGACGATCCATGCCCAGGTCGATCACCAGGCCGAGCAGACCAATGGTCAGCATCCCGGCAATGATCTTGTCCGACCACATGTACTCGCGCGCTTCCAGAATGCGGTAGCCGAGCCCGTTGTTCACGGCAATCATCTCGGCCACGATCACGACGATGAACGCCGTACCGATACCGATCCGAATACCCGACAGGATGTACGGCGTCGCGGCCGGCATGATGACGCGGCGGAAGATCGTGAACTGGCTCGCGCCGAGGTTGCGGGCCGCACGCAGATAGATGCCGTCGACATGGCGCACGCCGGCGATCGTGTTCATCAGCACGGGAAAGAACGCCCCGAGCGCGATGAGGAAGAACGCCGGCGGATTGCCCAGACCGAACCAGAGAATCGCCAGCGGGATGTACGCGATCGGGGGAATCGGACGCACGACCTGCACCAGCGGATTGAAAAGCCCGTAGACGCGGGGGCTCGTGCCCATCAGCAAGCCGAGCGGCAGCGCGATGACGGTGCCCACGAGAAAGCCCATGATCACGCGATACAGGCTGTTGGCGGCGTCAGTGAGCAGTTCGCTCGAATGCAGCCACGCGCCAAAGCCGTCGGCCATCGAAACGGTCGGTTGGAGGTATTGCCACCACTTGGTCACGACAGCGACCGGCGATGGAAGAATGATCGGGTTGATCCACTCGAGGCCCGTGACGATCTGCCAGATCACCACGACCGAGAGCGGAATCAAGACACCACGCAGCAAACGCGTGGTGCGCGAGGTACCCGTAGAAGCAAGCACAGCGGCCATCCGTTCGCCTCGCCTTACTTGATGTTCAGCTTGGTCTTGGCCTTGGCGAGCAGGTCGAGCTTGACCCAGTCTTCCGCCTTCGGCACCGGATCCTGCAGCTTGCCCACGCCGTACTTCTTCATGAGGTCGGTCGTGAGCTGCACATGCGAGACGCTCAGGTCGTAGCTATACGGCGAGTTGCCGATCGCGTCGCTGAAGTCCTGCGTTGTGATCTGGTTCTTGAACATGTCCTCGCGCACGTACTTCTCGGCCGCTTGCGGGTTCTTGATGAAGTAGTCGGTCGCCTCGACGAACGCGTACATCAGGCGTTGCGCCACGTCCGGCTTCTCCTTGTAGAGCTTCTCGGTGATGACGAGCGCGCGCACCGGCTCGCCGATGGGCGTGTCGTACGGCTTGAGCACTTCCACGCCAAAGCCCTTGTTGATGGCTTGCGAGGCCTGCGGCTCCGACTGGCACATTGCGTCGATGCTGCCGGCGGCGAGCGCCTGATTCAGATCGGCGTAGGCCATGAACAGAATCTGCACGTCCTTGCCCGGCTGGTCCGACCACGTCAGACCGGCCTTGGCCAACTCGGCGTACAGAATCAGTTCCTGGGCGCCGCCGCGGGCGACACCCACCTTCTTGCCCTTGAGATCGGCCACCTTGGTGACCGGCAGACCCTTCTTCGCGACGAGACGCACACCGCCCTTCGCGAAACCGGCCACGGCATAGATCGGCGCCCCCTGGGCGCGACCGGCGATGGCGGCGTCAAGCGCGCTTGCCGACACGTCGATCTGCCCCGCCACGATCGCCGGCATGATGTCTACGCCCTTGGCGAACATGCGCTCCTCGATCTTCAGACCGTACTTCGGTCCAATGACCTTCATGTACGACACCGCGCCATAGTGGGCGAACTTCAGATTCCCCAGACGCACCAGATCATCGGCAAAGGCGTGTAACGAAGCCGCGCACAAAGCCGCGGCAGCAAGACATTGCTTGAACATAAGGTCTCCTCTCTTATTTGAACGGCTTGCCCTGCGTCTCTGGATTCCCGTCGGGTTTCCAGACAACGCGGCAGCACGCGCATTAAAAAGCAATACTCATGCCAATTACGCAAGTCTTTGATTCTATTGAGCGAAATTGTGGAAAACCCGATGGTCGGTGATACGGAAAGCTGGAAAACAGGCGAGGATACTTTCTGGTTTTCCAGAAAGTCAGGTGAAATATTGGCGATTTCACGCGAAGTGTCGGGCAAACCCCGAGGCGGTCCGCACACAACGGGCCATTGAAAAAATCGGAACCTCTCTCGAGTGCGTCCGCCAGCGCGACGGCGAACGCACCTCGAGCAACAACGGCCGGCGACCGGCGGCGCGTCAGGCCGACAGTGCTTCGGGCACAGGAATCTGATAGCCGAGCGCAGCGGATATCTCGGCGGCGCAGGCCGACAGACGCGACGAAATGTCGGGCAGCAGCGCTCGCGTCATGCGTGACGACGGGCCGGAGGCGGACAGCGACGCGATCACTTCGCCAGACGCGTCGCGCACCGGCACCGCGACCGACACGGCTTCCGGCGCGAGTTCGCCAAAGCTCACCGCACAGTCCTGACGACGCACGTTGAGCAACTCCGCCGCCAGTTCGTCGCGCTCGATGAGCGTGCCCGCCGTGAAGCGCTTGCGCGGACGGCCCAGCACCTGTGCGCGAACGTCGTCGGAGGCGAACGCCAGCAGCACGCGACCCGACGCCCCCACATACAAGGGACGACGGTTGCCGACCACGCCATGCACGCGCAATTCGTGCGTCGATTCGACCCGCGCCACGCACAACGACTCGAGGCCATCGCGCACGCGAAGCTGGATATTCTCGTTGAGCGCACGACTGAGCGCCTGAAGATGACGATGCGCGACCTTCACGAGGTTGACCTGCTCATGCCCCGCCACACCAAGCACCAGCGCCTGTGCGCCGAGCACGTAGGTGACAGGACTGCCCTCGCGGACCACCCAGCGGTGCTGCTCGAGCGTGGCCAGCAGGCGAAATGCACGCGACTTGTTCAGGCCGGCGCGCTGCGCCAGTTCCGTCACACCCAGGCCGGGGCACTCCCCGACCAGCGACAGCAGCGTAAGCGCCGTGTCGACTGAAGCGACTGTGTAGTCCATCAAACGTCCTCGCTATGTTGTTCGGCATAAGCGGCGAGCGCCGCCGCGAATTCGCCAAGTTGCGCTTGCAGCACCGAGAAGCCGTCGTGCTTCTCGCCGCGCGATTCATTCAGGTAAAGCGCCTGGTTCAGCTCGATCTGCACACTGTGGCGACGTTCGGCGGGGCGTCCGAAGTGGCGCACCAGATCCTCGCGGCCTTCGTGATATCCCGGCGTGTTGTACGCGACGCGATAGCCCAGTCGCGTGAACTCGGCAATGATCCAGCGCGAGAACGCCGGATCGGCCGTGGTGCCACCGCTGTCGCTGACACGCACATCCGCCCGCAAGATGCCCGCATCGGGGTCGAGCGCGCTGCCGCGTGAGCGCATCGAATGGCAATCCAGATGCCAGACCACGCCATGCCGGCGCCAGGCGGCGTCGAGCGCATCGCGCAGCGCATGGCGGTACGGCCGGTAATAGTCGTGAATGCGTCGCTCGACTTCGGCGACCGACAGACGCCGGTCGTAGAGCGGCACATTCGGCGCGGCAAACCGGTGCAGCAGCCCGACACCGCGCTCGCTGCATGCCTGCGGACGCGCATCGTGCGGCCACAGACTCGCGAGCAACTCGGGATCGATGTCGTGCTCGGCCCGGTTCGGGTCAATATAGGCGCGCGGGAAGAGCGCGGCGACGAGCGTCGCGCCGTGATGCGTGGCCACCGACCACAACTCGTCGACATAGGCATCGCCACACGCGAGGATCGCCGCCGTCGGGGCGATGCTGTCGAAGTCCGCCGGAAACACATGACCGCTATGCGGTGCGTCGATCACGAGAGGCAAACCCCTCCCCAGGCCCCCTTGTGGCGCTTCCACAAAATATCGGCCCTCGGTGACCTGACGGGACATGCCATCTCCTTGCGCGCATCCGGAACTTCCCTCCGTCAGTCGCCATGACGGGGGTGATGTTTTGCCAAGCAAAACAAGGTTTCAATATTCTGAAACAACGAGGGAGCGCACACAAGGTAAGGGTTGTTACAACATATTTCGTGGCGAGCGAGGTGGGCTTCGACGGGCCGGCAAGTCAGTTCAGCGACGTTCATCGCAGATGGCAACACGTTTGCGCCTAGTTACCCGCGCAAAGGCGTTTGCACCGGCCGTATTACGTATCGAACCGGGCGCCGGTTGTGACGCGGCGTAATCCGCACGTCATCGTCCGCTCGGTCTGAGTGCGCCTTGTGCGGGCGCGAAAACTCGCGCGCCCAAACAAAAACGCGGACCGTCTTTCGACGGCCCGCGTTCTGTGTCTGACGACGAGGTAAGGCTTTCGCGAATCAGATGGCGTCGGCCACACCCGCTTCATGCGCCTGAACGTCGGCGTGATAGCTCGAGCGCACCATTGCGCCAACGGCAGCGTGCGTGAAGCCCATCTTGTTGGCTTCTTCCTCGAACATCTTGAACGTGTCCGGCGTCACGTAGCGACGCACCGGCAGGTGGTGTTCCGACGGCTGGAGGTACTGGCCGATCGTGAGCATGTCGACGTTGTGCGCCCGCAGATCGCGCATCACTTCGAGAATTTCTTCGTCCGTCTCGCCCAGACCGACCATCAGGCCCGACTTCGTCGCAACGTCCGGATGCTTCGCCTTGAACTCCTTGAGCAGGGTCAGCGAGTGCTGGTAGTCCGAGCCCGGGCGGGCCTCCTTGTACAGGCGCGGCACCGTCTCGAGGTTGTGGTTCATCACGTCGGGCGGCGCGGCATTGAGAATGCCCAGTGCGCGATCGAGACGCGCGCGGAAGTCCGGCGTCAGGATTTCGATGCGGGTTTGCGGCGACAGCTCGCGCACGTGACGGATGCAATCGACAAAGTGCTGGGCACCGCCGTCGCGCAGGTCGTCGCGATCCACGCTCGTGATCACCACGTACTTCAGGCGCATCGCCGCAATGGTCTTCGCGAGGTTGAGCGGCTCATCGGCGTCGAGCGGGTCCGGGCGGCCGTGGCCCACGTCGCAGAACGGGCAGCGGCGCGTGCACTTGTCGCCCATGATCATGAACGTGGCCGTGCCCTTGCCAAAGCACTCGCCGATGTTCGGGCAGCTCGCCTCTTCACACACCGTGTGCAGGTTGTGCTCGCGCAGGATCTGCTTGATCTCGTAGAAACGCGACGTGTGGGTCGCCGCCTTCACGCGAATCCAGTCCGGCTTCTTCAGACGCTCGATCGGTACGATCTTGATCGGAATACGCGCCGTCTTGGCTTGCGACTTTTGCTTGGCAGTGGCGTCGTAATCGCCGTCGATCGTGCGAACTTCCTTGTTCGCGGTGTCGTTCTGATTCACGGTGGTGGTCATGATGGGGCTTTCCAGACGTCCAATCAGGCGGCGGCGTTTGCACCGGCGGCCGGGTCGGCCTGCGGCGCGGCTTCGGCCGTCGCGGTGTGCTGTTCGAGATGATGACCGAGTTGCTGCGCCAGTCGCGCGGCCACTTCGTCCCAGCGGGGGGCCACGCCGAGCGTGGCCATGTCTACGGTTTGCAAACCGGCGTAACCGCACGGATTGATCCAGTCGAACGGCCGCAGATCCATCGCGACGTTCAGAGAGACGCCGTGATAACTGCAACCGTTGCGGATTTTCAACCCGAGTGCGGCGATTTTCGCGCCGGCATGCGCTGCGGCGCCGTCGCCCGGACTCACATAGATCCCCGGCGCGCCGGCCCGGCGCTCAACGTCGAGATTATACGCTCCAAGGGTGTCGATCACCGCCTGCTCGATCAAACGCACCATTTCCCGCACCCCCAGCTTTCGCCGGCGCAGATCCACGAGCAGGTAAATGACGACCTGTCCGGGGCCGTGGTACGTAATCTGGCCGCCGCGGTCGACTTTGACGAGCGGAATACCGGTGTTGGCAACCAGCAGGTGGGCGGGATCGCCGGCGAGTCCCAGCGTATAGACAGGCGGATGCTGGACGATCCAGAGTTGGTCGGGGCCGTGCGGGCCGCGCGTGTCGGTGTACGCACGCATGGCGTCGAACGATGTGGCGTAGTCTTCGGTGCCGCGCCAGCACACTTCGATCGGGGAGGTCATGCACGCAATTTTAGCGAAACCGGGGCAGTCTTGCTCGACGCCGCTCGCCTCGCCCGTCACCGGCCGGTGTTGCCCGGCCGCAACGGCCGGCCCGGCTTGCGCCCCGCTGCCGGCGTCAGCTCACCTTCTTCAAAGGCGCCGTGCCGAGACCTCGGGCGTACCCGCCGGCGGCCAGCAGGATCATGACACCGCCGAGCCACTGCGTCGGATGCAACACAATACCGAACGCCAGAAAGTCGACGGCGACCGCAACAACGGGGTAGACGAAGCCGAACACGGCAAGGCTCGAAGTCGACGCCTTCTGGAAAGCACCGTACAGCAACAGATACATGAACGTCGTGTGGAACAGACCCAGCGTCACGACAGCACCGATCTGGCGCGGCGCGGCGGGCAGATGATGGAAGTCCGCCATCCACACAAAGACTACGGCCCCGATGACCATATGCAGCGCCGCGATGATCTCGGGACGGATCGTCCCGGCCAGCCGCTTCGTGAAGAGCGTGGTCGCGGCATAAAGCGATGCGGCGGCCAGCGCACTCGCGACGCCGACCAGATATCCCGCGCCATGAACACCGCCCGGCTCAGCCAGGATCACCAGCCCGGCGAACGCGACACCGAGGCAGCCGAGCGTGGCCAGCGACGGCCGCTCCCGCGTGACGATCACACTCGCCAACACAAGCAGGAACGGCTGCACGTTGTAGACAACGGTCGTAATGCCCACCGACGTCAACCGGTAGGCCGTGAACAGGAAATACCAGTTCGAGACGAGCGTAATGGCGCCGAGCGTGACGTTCACGACCTGCCAGCGGGTCATGCGCAAGCCGCGCCAATACCCCCGGTATGCACACCAGGCGCACAGACTAGCCGCGCCGATCAGGCAACGGAAGAAAACGACATTGAGCGCCGGTTGATCCGACATCAGCACAAAGAAGCCGATCGTGCCCGAGATCACCATTGCGGCGATCATCAGCAAACGGCCAAGACGTTCGTCGGCCTGGGGGTGGCGAAGTGCGGCGGAGTCCGGCTGGACGGAAGGCATGGGGGCCGGGCGGGAGGCTTCGGTCATCGGGAAACGACTTCTCTTGTTTTGACGCGTTATCGAGATATTCTCAGGTCGATTATTGTGCGTCTTGTTGTGAATTCCATTAACACGTAGCGGGTACCGGCATCCGCCCCGTGAAACGCAACACGCGCCCTATGACGTTCGCCGCCAGAGAGCGCGTGGGTATTGACGGGCCGACGTCCGGGTTCAGTCAGGCGGCGGCAGTGCAGGAGTTCGCTTCGCGGGCGGCGCGGCGTCCGGCGAGCCACTTGCGCAGCACGCGGGCCAACGGGAAACGGCGGCTCACTTCACGCTCCAGTTGGGCTTCCGCCACACTGTCGGACGATACCCAGTAACGGCGTCCCGGCTCGACGGCAAGGCGCTGGCCGGGCATCAGCCAGTAATCGCGTGGATCCCCTGCGCGCGTCACCCAGACTGCCGAGCCGCGGGCAACAAGCGTATGCTCGTGGTGCAGGTCGAGGGTGACCACTTCGCCCGGACGAATTCCGTAGAAGTACTGCACCTTTGTCAAATTGTTTTGCATTTTACGACCCCCACTCAGTGCGAGACAATGACTGAATCATAGGGACTGCCAAGCGCTTCACCAAACGACATATTTTCACGGCCTTGCGAATAAAGCTCACATGGATCTTCGGAGACTTCCCAACCTGAGCGCCTTGCGCGCCTTCGAGGCGGCTGCCCGTCTTGAGAGCTTCTCGCGTGCGGCCGAGGAGTTGTTCGTGACGCATGGCGCCATCAGCCACCAGATCCGCGCGCTGGAGCAGGAACTGGGCACAACGCTCTTCACCCGAAATGGCAAGCGCATCAGCATTACGCCGGCGGGACGACAGTACGCTGCCTCCATCCGCACCGCGCTCGGCGACATCGCCCAGGCGACGCGCAAGTTGCAGGCGGGCACGCGCAGCGAGCGACGGCTGGTGCTGACCACCATGCCGTCGTTTGCGAGCCGGTGGCTGACCCCACGCATCGGCCGCTTCATCGACCGGCATCCGGAGCTGGAAGTGGAATTGCGGTGCAGCGCACAGCTCACCGACTTCGAGCGCGACGACGTGGACATCGCCCTTCGCATGGGCAAAGGCAACTGGCCCGGGCTGCACATCGAGAAGGTGCTCGACGATGTGTTCTTCCCCGCGTGCAGTCCCTCCTACAACGACGGGCATGTGCCACAGACGGCGGAGGAATTCCGTCGCAGCACGTTGCTGCGCTCGGAAGGCGAGCCGTGGGTGCCGTGGTTCGCCGCGGCGGGCTTCGATCTACCCGAGCCGACGCAGGGCATGATGTACGAAGATTCGGGGATGCTGTCGCAGGCAGCCATCGTCGGCCAGGGCGTAGCCCTCGTGCGCCGGTCGCTGGCGGTGGGCGACATCATGGCCGGACGCCTCGTGCGGCTGTCCGACGTCGATACGCCATGCGAGTGGGATTACTACTTCGTCTGTCCGCCCGCAGTGCTGGCGACGCAGCGCGTTCAGGCGTTCAGAACGTGGTTTCTGGAGGAATTGAAGGCGTTCGAGTCGGTGAAGCATATGCAGCGCCGCCCGACACAGCCGAGTCCCGCGGCGTTGGCGGCCGGCATGGCCGCCACGGCGGGCGAGATGACGACGGACGCGCAGTTGGGACTGGACCCAACCCTGACGCCCGACGACGGCGCACCGACGCATGCGTGAAGCGTGTGCGTTCCCCGCACCCGCTTCGCATGCTGCACGCCCGATTTACAGCACGACCTTGACCATCGGGTGGCCGGTCAGCGCGCGATAGATATCGTCGAGGTGCGCCTTCGAGTGAGCGCGCACCGTGACGGTCAGCCCGAGATACTTGCCCGTGCTGGACGGGCGCATTTCCACTGTCGCCGCGTCGAATTCCGCATCGAACTCCCGCAGCAACGCCACGATGGCATCCGCAAATCCGTCCTGCGTCGTTCCCATCACCTTGATGGGGAAATCGCACGGAAACTCGAGCAGACTTTCCTTCTTTTCCGTCGTCATAGTGCCTCCTTGGCGCGTTGATAAGCCGCGTACAGCGCGCGGAAAACGGGGCCCGGCTTGCCATCGCCCACCGGCTTGCCGTCAAGCGTGACGACGGCGAGCACTTCCTTCGTGGCCGACGTGATGAGCAGTTCGTCGGCATTGCGGACTTCCGCTTCGCTCACAACGCGCTCATGGAACGGAATACCGCATTCCAGCGCGAAACTCTCGAGCACACCGTAACGAATGCCTTCGAGGATTCGATTATCGCGCGGCGGTGCGAACATCTCACCGCCCTTGACGACCCACACGTTGCTCGACGACGCCTCGGTCAGACTGCCATCGCGGAACTGGATCGTCTCCTGAACGTCGTGATCGGCAGCGTATTGCGCCATCAGCACGTTGCCCAGCAGCGACGTCGACTTGATGTGGCAGTTCAGCCAGCGGCGATCCTCATGCGTAACCGCTCCTACCCCGCCCTCCACCTTCTCGCGGCTGGGCAGCGTAAGCGGCGTCGCAATCCCGAACACCGTGGGCGTAATGTCCTTCGGGAAGGTGTGCTGACGCGGCGCCACGCCACGCGTGACCTGCACGTAGACGCTGTGCGGATCGGCGGAACAGGTGGCTGACAGGCGTGCGAAGAGCGCCTCCCATTCGGTGCGCGTGTACGGATTGGCGATGCGGATCTCGGCAAGACTGCGCTCGAGGCGCTCGAGATGCTGCGTCAGACGGAACGGCTTGCCGTGATAGACGGGCACGACTTCGTAAATGCCGTCGCCGAAGAGGAAACCGCGATCGAGTACGGAGATTTTGGCGTCGCTGAGCGGAATCAGGTCGCCATTTAGCCAGATGGTGGGGTTATCCATGTTTGCAAGGTGCGCGCCAGATGCGCGGCGAAAGGAAAAAACGCGCCCACCGGGCGCGCCTTTGCATTGCAGCAGGCCCGCACCGCGAGCCTGCCAGACCGGACACCGGATCAACGCATGCGGTAATGCTACGCGTTTTGCCAGCGCACGTCCCGCGACCGGGACGCCACAGCCAATCGTTACTTCTTCACGAACATCAGACGCAGGGCATCCCAGGCGCGGCCGATGAAGCTGGCCTGCGGCACATCGGCGAGCGCCACGACCGGGAATTCGGCCAGTTGCTTGCCGTCGGCCATGACCTTGACGGTGCCGACCGGCGCGCCATTGGCCAGCGGCGCAATCAGCGGCTCACGCAATTCGAGCTGCGGCTTGATCTTGTCCGCCATGCCCTTCGGCACGGTGATGAAAGTGTCCTTCTTCACGCCGATCTTCAGCTCGCTTTCCTTGCCCTTCCATACCTTGGGCGTGGCCACGACCTGATTCGCGCCATACACGCGCAGCGTGTCGAAGTTCTGGTAGCCGTAGTTCAGTGCCGAGAGGCTGTCCTGCACACGGGCGCGCTCGGTGGGTTCGCCCACGACCACCGACAGCACGCGGCGGTTCACGCCGGGCGCGCCCGGCATCGGGCGCGACGCCGTCGACACGAGGCAGTAGCCCGCTTCCTTCGTGTGGCCGGTCTTCAGCCCATCGACCGTCGGGTCGAGATACAGCAGGCGGTTACGGTTCGGCTGGCGGATGTTGTTATAGGTGAAGCTCTTCTCCGAGTAGATCTTGTAGTACTCGGGGAAGTCTTGAATCATGTGCGTCGACAGCGCGGCGATGTCGGCCACCGTCGTGTAGTGCTGCGGGTCGGTCAGACCGTCGACGTTCGTGTAATGGGTGTTCTTCAGGCCCATGCGCTGCGCCGCGCGGTTCATCAGCTCGACGAAGCCCGGCTGCGAGCCACCCACGAGTTCGGCGAGTGCGATGGAGGCATCGTTACCCGACTGGATGATCATGCCGTAGACCAGATCGTGCACCGAGACCGGCTTGCCGGCTTCGATGAACGTGCGCGATTCGTCACGGCCCACCTTGCGAACCGATTCACCCGGAATGACGGTCTGATCCATCGAAATGCGCTTGTCGCGCAGGGCTTCGAAGATCAGGTACGACGTCATGATCTTCGTGAGCGAAGCCGGCTCTACGCGCGCATCGGGGTCACCGGCGGCAAGCACCTGACCGCTGGTGACGTCGACGATCGTCCATGCCTTGGCCGTCATCGGCGGCGGCGGAATCTGTTGAGCACGGGCGGGAAGTGCAGCAAGCGAGCCGCAAGCGACGATCGCCGCGGCAGCGGCAGCACGGGACAGCGAAGCGTTGAATTTCATTGGCGAAGAGGGAAACGATGTGAGACTCAGGGGCATCTGCACTGAAAGAAGCGCCATGCCACCGGCGCTTTGGCAAACGCGCGGCACGGCGAAGAAGACAGCGGCACCGTAGCGCCGGTGCCATGCCTGTCCGGGACATAGACCCGGCACGGCACGACATGGTTCAGAAGCGAATTATACCCGCCGCGATTTCACGTCCCCAGTGCGGCGGCCCGGAGCGGCCGAAATTGGCCGAAATTCGTGCGGGGTGTGTCAATGACGCCACGCGTCGACCACGATCTGTTTCAGCAGGGGCAACAGGCCGTGGAAGAAGTGTTCGCCGCCGGGGATGACGACCACAGGCAGCGTCTGCGGCCGCGCCCAATCCAGCACCGATTGCAGCGGCACGGTGTCGTCCACTTCGCCGTGAATGACGAGCGTGTCGGCCGGCACCGTCGCGACTTCCCAGTTGCTCGCGGCCGTGCCCACGAACACCAGACGCTGCGCAGGCGTACCCGCCGCCTCAAGCGTCTTCGCGACATGCGAGAGTACGAACGTGCCGAACGAAAACCCGGCGAGGGCGAGCGGCAACGTCTCCCAGCCTGATTGCCGGCGCATCCAGTCGATCACGGCGAGCAGATCGTCGCGCTCACCGATCCCCTTATCGTGCTCACCCGCCGACTTGCCGACGCCGCGGAAATTCGGACGCACCACGGCGTAGCCGAGCTGGACGAACGCGCGGGCGAGCGTCTGCGCGACCTTGTTGTCGAGCGTGCCGCCGAACAGCGGATGCGGGTGCGCCACAAGGGTGATGCCGCGCGGTGCGCCGGCCGGACGGTCGATGGCGATTTCGATGGCGCCGACCGGGCCGTCGATGGTGAAGCGTTCAGTCTGAGCGTTCATGAGCGATGTCGGGCTGACGTGCGGCGGCGCAAAACGCGACGCGCAAGGCAGCAAACCAGTGAATCGGTGAATCGGTGAATCGGTGAATTGTCCGCCGGGATCAGTCGATCAGCAGACGCTCGACGATCTCGCCTTGCGCCAGATGCTTCTCGACGATCTCGTCGATATCGGATTCGTCGATATAGGTGTACCAGGTCCCTTCGGGATAGATCACCACAACAGGTCCCTGCTCGCAGCGATCGAGGCACCCGGCCTTGTTCACCCGCACCTTGCCGGGACCGGCCAGGCCAAGTTCCTTGACCTTCTTCTTCGCGTACTCCTGCATCGACTGAGCGTTGCAGTTGGCGCACGAAGGCCGGTCGGCGCCGGGTTCGCGCTGATTCAGGCAGAAAAACACGTGATGCTGGTAGTACGGCGACTGAGTGGCCATGTCGGTGCTTTGGGGAGTGGCAACGTATTGCGGGCCATTCTAACCGACCTGCCCGGACGCTGCGGACGCGGGATCCACAGGGGGCCTCACACCACACGTCACGCATGCGCAAATGCAGTATCCGGGACGGGCAGGCCGACGCGGCCGAAGGCTCGCCGCCCCGTCTCACTGTCGACCCGTCGCCCTGTCACGCAGCGCTCAGCGCAGACGCCGCTGCACCGCCATGAACACGGCACAAAATGCGGCCAGACACGCGAAGCCGAAGAACACGTTCACGCACGCCAGCACGAGCGCTTGTTGTGACGCCAGATTGCCGACCCATGCCGAAGCCATGTGCGACGCGGTCGTCGCGTCGACGCTCGCGCCGAACGCCTGCTGTGCCTGGGAAATGGCGGCGTTGTACGCCGGATTGAGCGGCGTCATCGACGGCGTGAGCTGATGCATGAAGACCGCTTGCCGGTCCTGCATCAGCACAGCCATGATGGACACCGACATCGAACTCACCAACTGACGCACGATGTTCTTGGTCTGATAGCCGTGCTGGAAGACGTACTCGTCCATGCCGCGAAACGTCAGCTCGGCAATCGGAATCATGGCGAATACCCCGCCCAGTCCGCTCAGCACCATCGGCAGAATCAGCCACTGGCTCGACACGCCCGGATAGCTTTGCGAGAGCAGGAAGGCGTAGCCAAGCAGACACAGATAACCGAGCAAAACGAACGGCTTGAGCTGCACGAATTTCGGTCGCGCCAAGGTGTACATCACGGCCACGACGAGACTCGTCACCGACGCCACCGCCTGAAGATAGCCGGTATGCTCCACGCTCCAGTTCAGCCCCTGTTGCATGTAGATCGGGAACAGATACGACGTGGAATAGGAGAAGAAGTAATACACGGCGTAGCCGCCCAACCCGAGCACATAAGCCGGATTACGCACCAGCACGCGGAAATCGATCAGCGGCTTGTGATGCGAGTATTGATGCCACATGTAACCGATTGCGCAGATCGCGCCGACCAGACACAGTTCGAGCAGATGCAGCGGATCGGAGAAGAAGTCGAAGCGCGAGCGCTGCATCATGACTTCGACGAACAGCACGCCTGCGGCGAAGAACACGATGCCGCGCATCTCGAACTCGCCTTCGTCGCGCAAACGCTCGCGAAAATCCGGAATGACGAGCCATGAGGCAAGCGCGCCGGCGAGCGCGATCGGCACAACGGCAAAGAACACCGACGACCACAGAAAATGGTCGACGAGATAGCTCGCGAGCAATGGCGCTGAGATCTGTCCGCCGAAGAAGCCATAGGTGAAGAAGAGCAACGCCCGTAGCCGCAATTCCGGCGCGAAACACAGGTTGATGAGAATCCGGCTGGCGGTGAATAGCGATCCCGCGCCAAGACCGAGTACGAAGCGCGCGACGGCGAGCTCATTCGGCGTGTGCGCCATGCCACACAACCATGCACCGAACGCCATGAGCGTGAGCGCGCCCGCGAGGAACGTGCGATAGCCGAGGCGGGCCGCCAGCCAGCGCTGCTTGAGAATGACGAGAATCCCCGCCACGGCGTAGAGCGTGGAGACGAATGCGTACTCTTCGGGCGCGGCGCCGACGCCGCCCGCGATATGCGACGACGCGAACACGAACATGCCGTTCTCCAGCATTTCGATGCCCGTGGCGGCAGCGATCACGGCCATCAGCACTCGCTGCCGTGTCCTGTGCGCAAACATCAATCCCCATGTACTCATCGCCACCTCACCAATGAAAAACCGCCCGGGATCTGCCAGAAGCCGCCGGGCGGTCGTGACACACTGAGTGCCAGCGTGCCTTACATGGGAGTTTAGGATTCGCGGCCCCGTTCACCAATGGGCTGGCGGCCAATACGCTATTGCCGATTTGGAAACAATCTGCCGTCGCATTTTGCCGCCCGACCAGGCAGGGCGGGGCTCAGCGCTGATTACCGACGCTTCGGGCGGGGCCGCGATGACTGGGATCGAACATCGCGAGCAGGTAGATCAGCACGAGATACGGCCACGTCCACGCGAGCCAGCGTGCCAACACGTTGAAGTGGACATAGCGGCCTTGCCGCCACGATTGCAGCGCCGCCTCATAGTACGGATTCGCGGGCAGCAGATTGACAAAGACCAACAGCACGACGAGCGCCGCCAACGCGACCGCGCCGCGCAGTGCGCGCGGCCCGCGTCCGGCCACGAGCAACACGAGTGCGCCGACGATCACGCCATAGATCGCCCCGGCCGTCACCCAGTCGAACGCCTGTGCCGGCGAGAACTGCCACGCCGACGCAACGGCCTTGATCGCGAACGCGCTCACGAACATCGCGCACAGCAGCGGCACGCGCGGCGCCGAGCGGCGGATCGCGAGCGTGGCGAGCAATCCGGCCAGAATGGTCCCGCTGGCGGTCACTACCGTCTCCCACAAGGCGTGACTGGCCACGGCATCGAGTTCGGAGAGATAGTCCTGCAACTGACCGAGTCGCGGCACCCAGTCGATGACGAGATCGGTCACATCCGGGTCCTGCCAGAGCCATATCTGGCGCACGAGGTCGCCGTCTCCGAAGAGAAACTGTTGCGGATAGGCCTGCGCCCACGGCCATAGCGCCAACAGTACGAGCAGCAAACTCGCGTGCCGCTCAAACCATGCGAAGCGCAAATGCCGCAGCCATCCGCGATCGAGCAGCGGACTCGTGAGCGGCACCGCAATCGCACCACCGATGAGTGCGCCGAGGGCGTTCGTCGCGAGATCGACGTTCGACGCCACACGCGTCTGCAGGTATGTCTGCAAGGCCTCCATGCCGCACGAGAGCCATGCGCCGAGCAAGAATGCCGCGAGTACCGCGCGCGTGCCGCGCCACGCGGGGTGCAGCGCCAGCACAGTCAGTATGCCCAGGGGGATATAGCCCAGCACATTGGTCACGACGTCGAAGATCGTCATCCAGCGCGGAAGCGGTGCGAACAGATAGTCGAACGGCCCCACGGCGGCGCGCTGGAATTCGAACGGGTACAGGCTCGCGTAGGCGATCAGCAAAATCAGGCAAATCAGCGCCTGACGCGCGAGCGGAGAGGCACGTCGTTGCCAGGGTTTGTCATCCTGCTCAGGCATCGGGGCTGCACTCTATCGCGCGGGTGCAGACGCACCCGATGCCGGCGACCCAGCGGGCAAGGCCCGTGACTGTTCGCCCGCGCGTGTCGTGGCCGGCGGTGCCGGCACGCGGCCGGCGAGCCACTGGATCAGTTGCCTTTGTACCGCATCGGTGGCGGCGGCAAGCGCTCTTGTGCCGCCTGCGGCGTCGGCACTCGGCGCAGGCGCCTGCGCACGCAGCGTCGTCTGCGCGAGCAGCTTCGGCCCGTCGAACAGCGTGGCGCGCACCTGCACAACACCGTGACTCGACGACGTGCTGTCGAAGTACTGCGCAAACTCCTCGAGTTCCACGCGCATCGCGGGTGCAGCGGTCGGGTCGCCTGCCGACAGTACAGGCCGGTCGACCGACAGGGCCGCGCGCAGACGATCCCCGAAGAGCCGGGCGGGCGACGCGAGCCATCGGCTGTTCGCATACACGCGGGCCTGATCGCCGTCGCTTGCAGGCAGGCGGTAATAGATCACGTCGGCGTCGAGCCAGCTCGGCGCACTGATCACCACTTTGAGTGGCGGCATGCGCGGCGCCCCGGCGGCGGTCACATCCCATGCGGGCGCGCCTGCGTTGGCTGCATTGGCCGTGTTCGCCACGTTGGCGGCGGCCGAAGCCGCAGGCACCATCGGCGGACCGAGATCGAAACGCGTCAGCGAGTCCGACGGCGTCGTCGCGGCACATCCGGCCATCAGCGCGGCCGTCCCGGCATAGAGCAGCCAAGTGGTCAGCGCGCGCAGCCGGCGCGGGCTACGGCGGCCAAGCCGCGTCGCAGTCGTTGCCTCGTTGGTCTGGATCGCGCCGGTAGGCTCAGTCATCTCGATATCCCCTTGCATGACGGTGTTGCGCATCATTGACCTGCCCTGCCGGGCCACGAAAAACCGGTTTCACCCGGACCGGGTGGCGGCGGCGACGTACCGAAGAGCAGCGCGCGCGGATTGCGATTGATTGTCTCGGCGGCTTGGCCGACGGCCTGCGTCGTAGAGCGAAGATCGTCCGAGAGCGTGTTCAGACGCGGCAGCGCCTCCTGTTGCAGTGAGCCTTCGAATGTATGCATCGTTGCCTGGAATGCCGCCAGGCTCGATGTCGCCTGATCGGCCGCGCGACCCACGCTATCCAGATTGCGAATCAGCGGCCCCTGCGGATCGGCCAGTTGATTTGTCAGACGATGTGTACCGGCGAGCGTGCCGTTCAGTTCGCGCACGGTGTCGGGCAGTTGCTGGGTCACAGGTTCGAGTTGCTGCGCCACGCGATTCACGCTTTGCGCCGCAGTCTTCACACTGTTGATCGAGTCCAGTATGGCCTGCCGGTTGTCGGGCGAGAGCAGCTTGTTGACGGACGACGTCGCCTCCTCCAACTGATGCACGAGATTGTTACCGCGCCGCTGCAGTTCGTCGACGAAGCTCGGGCGCAGCCGCAATTGCGCGACATGCGCCGCCGACGACGGCAGCAACGTGCGGTCACGCCCATCGTCGTCCAGTTGCACGAAGGCCAGCCCCGTCACCCCTTGATAGCTCAGCGTGGCGAACGTCGACTTGGTCATCGGCGTGCCTTCGTTCACGAGAATGCGAATCAGAATCTGGCCCGGCGTGCGTGGATCGAACCTGATCGAGTCCACCTTACCCACGCCCAGCCCGCGATACCGTACGGCGGATTCTGGATTCAGGCCGGTCACGTTGGTACGCGAGACCAGATCGTAGGGCACGCGAACGCGATTGTCCCGGTTGAACCAGTACACCGAAGCGGCAACGGCGGCGAGCAACGCCAGCGTGAAGAGGCCCGCCATGAATGCGTGCGATTTATTTTCCATCGTCGAGTAACTCCGAAATCTTGGCGCGCCGCGCTGCGGGCAAGGCCAGCAACGCGCGTCTGCCGCGCTCACCGAGGAAGAAGCTGTGGATGAACGGGTGATCGACACACACCACGTCTTCCACCGGCGCGTTGACGAGCACCTTACGGTCGGCCAGCACGGCCACACGCGTGGCCAGCATCATCACCGTATCCAGATCGTGCGTGACCATCACGACGGTCAGGCCGAGCGAGCGATGCAGGCCGCGGATCATGTCCACGAATTCGTCTGACGCCTGCGGATCGAGGCCGGCCGTAGGCTCATCGAGAAAGAGCAGTTCCGGCTCCAGTGCGATGGCCCGCGCGATCCCCACGCGCTTGATCATCCCGCCGGACAACTCGGACGGCATGCGATTCGCCATGCGCCCCGACAGTCCCACCATCTCCAGCTTGTACATCACGACATCGCGAATCAGATCTTCCGAGAGCGTGTGCAGTTCACGCAGCGGCTGTGCAATATTGTCGAACACCGTCATCGCGGAGAATAGCGCGCCACGCTGAAACAGCATGCCTGAGCGGCGCCGCAGCAGGTGCGCGGTGCGCCGGTCGATCATCGTGATGTCGTGACCGAAGATGCTGATGTGGCCGCTCGTCGGGGACTCCAGTCCGATGACCTGCCGGATGAGTGTCGTCTTGCCCGACCCAGATCCGCCGACGAGCGCGATGATCTCGCTTTGCCGCACGGTGAGATCCAGATGCTCGTGAATTGTGTGCGTGCCGTACCGTTTGGTCAGATCGCGCACTTCGATCACCGGCTCGGCTTCACCGGGCAGCGTCGACGACACTGGCGGGCAGTTGGCAATGGCACCGGCCCGCACGTCACCGCCGGGCGCCAGCGGGGTCGCTTCGGTATCTGGCGTGGAGGACGGCAGATCTGGGACAGTGGATTCGTGCATCAGCCGATCCCCACGTTACGGAACAGAATCGCGAAAACGGCGTCGGCGAGGATCACGACGGTGATCGATGTCACCACCGACTGCGTCGTGCCTTCTCCAAGACTCTGCGTATTGGGCTTGACGCGCATGCCGAAGTGACAGGCCACGAGGGCAATCAACATGCCGAAGACGACACCTTTGCCCAGACCGATCCACAGGTTGGCGATGTTCACCGCGTTAGGCAGCGTTGTGAAGAAGTAGTGCAGTCCGATGCCCAGTTCGTATTTCGCGGCGAGCGCGCCGCCGAGCAAGGCAACGATGTTCGTCCACATGACCAGCAGCGGCATGGCAATCGCCAGGGCAATGACCTTCGGAAGTACAAGCCGGAGTCCGTGTGGAATGTCCATCACGCGCATCGCGTCCAGCTCTTCGGTCACGCGCATCACGCCCAACTGGGCGGTGATCGCCGACCCCGAACGTCCCGCCACGAGAATCGCGGAAAGCACCGGTCCGAGTTCCCGGATCACCGAGAGACCGAGGATGTTCACGATGAATGTGCTCGCCCCGTACAGCTTCAGTTGCTGGGCAGATAGATAGGACAGCACGATGCCGATCAGGAACGCTACCAGCGCCGTGATGCCGAGCGCCTTGGTTCCCGCGCTATAGATATTGGCCGACATCTCCAACCATGGCGCCCGCACCGGATGGCGAATGACACGGCCGAGGTCGATCACGAAGCGACCGAACATCGTGATGCCGTCGCGCAAATGCTCCCCCAACGAGAACAGCGAGTACCCCAGCCGACTGACCGGATCGACGCGGCGCGTGGGCACCGGACTTTGCCGCGTGCGGTCGAATTCGGCAAGGTGATCGAACAGCGCACGTTGTGTCGGCGTCAGCGCAATGCGCTCCGGGTACCGACGTTGCCAGTAACGCCACAAAGCCTGCGCGCCAACGTGATCGAGCCGTTCGACACAGGTCAGATCCCACGCCAGCTCCCCGCGAGGCAGGGCGCGCACGAGACGCAGCAGCATTTTCTTGCGCTGCGAAAGCGCCAGCGCTGTCCATAGGCCGCGCAGCATGACCACCGGGCCTTGCGACGAGGGGGTCAGCTCCAGAGTGGGCACGGCATCGAGGTTCAAAACAGACGATCTCCTGGCAAAAAACCGCCGGAATCCGGCAAAACGGGGTCATTGTACGGTACAGGCGGGACCCAGCGATGGCAACCCGCCAAGGGCTGAAAACGCGCCGGAATCGGCTGACTTGCGCCTCGGATGATGCCGAAAAACAAGGATCGACGCAGCGCAGACCGGCGCGGCACCGGCCTCGCCGCTACAATAGCAGCCATGAATAACGCCGCATCTTCCTCGCTGAACACCGTCCTCGCCGCCTCGGCTGCGGGTTGCCCCGAACACCCGTGCGGCGGGGCTGGCGAGCCGTCGCGCGACACTGCGGCGCGCTCACTCGATGGCGACCGAATTCGCTTGCATCTGGCTGCGGCTTGCCGTCACTGGCAGATCGAAGTCGTCGACGCCACTGGCTCCACGAATCTCGACCTTCTCGCACGGCTTCGTGAAGATGCCTCGTGCGCGCCTGTGGTGCGCGCCGCGATGCAGCAGACGGCCGGACGCGGACAACGCGGCCGGGCCTGGCAAAGCGTGCCGGGCGACAGTCTCACGTTCTCGCTGGCGTACGTGCTGCCGGGCGGACCGGCCGAGTTGGCCGGACTGTCGCTTGCCACGGGTGTCGCTGTCGTGGAAGGGCTATCGGATCTGCCGCTGTCGGCACCGCATGCGCTTGGCCTCAAGTGGCCGAACGACGTGCTGCTGCGTGGCGGCAAGCTCGCGGGCATTCTGATCGAGACCGTCCCGGCCGGGCCGGGACGGATCGGTGTCGTGATCGGCATCGGTGTCAATCTTCGGCAGGCCGGGGATGTCGCAACGCGCATCGACAACGCAGCCGCTGCCAGCGCGCCCGCCGACACCGGCGTTGCAACGTCCGTCATCCCTGCCACACCGCCCGCCGCGCTCGAATCGGTACTCCCGGCACCGGATATGTCGTCGGTGCTCATTGCCTTGGTGCAGCGTCTTGCCGCCATGCTGGACCGTTTTGCCGAACATCGCTTCAGCGCATTCCGCGACGACTGGGAGGCCATGCACGCCTACGGCGGGGCATCGATTCGTGTCATCGAGCACGGCCGGGACTTGCTGCATGGCGTGGCGCTCGGCGTCGACTCGCAAGGCTGCCTGCGGGTCGCCACTGACGAAGGCGAGCGCGTTGTCGCCAGCGGCGAAGTCTCCGTGCGATTGCTCGATACGTCCGCGCCGGGCGCACAAGGAGTCCGCCGATGACCGTCTCCCGACGCACGCCCCCATCCCTAACGACAGGTACGGCAAAGGCGGCAGCCATCACCCCCGACACCCACGTCGCGAACGACATCGGGGGCGCAAGCGGTGCAGAACACGCGCCATGGCTTCTCGTAGACGCCGGGAACAGCCGGATCAAATGGGCACTGGCGCCAGCCGTGCGACCGGCCGAATGGCGTGCCGCGTCGCCGTCGTTTCTGGCCAGCGGTGCCGTGGACCATGCCGAATGGCGCACGCTCGCAACCCAAATCCGTGCGGGCTGGGCAGCGCTGGCCTCCGGGCGGGGCGGCGACGCCCACTTCCCCCCGAATACGGCCCCGCTCGCGATCGGTCAGGGCGGACAGGACGAAGGCTTCATTTGCCCGGTACCTGCCGGCGTCTGGCTGGCGAATGTCGCTGGCGACGCGGCGGAGCAAGCCGTTCGCATGACGCTGCAAACGCTATGGGGCATGGCCTCGGCCGATTGGCTGCAGGTCTTGCGTGCCAGCGAGTCACGCGCAGGCGTGCGCAACGGTTATCACACGCCCGCTCAACTCGGCAGCGATCGTTGGGCGAGCCTGATCGGTGCGCATGCCGCATGGCCCGGCGAACACCTGCTGATTGTGACGTTGGGCACGGCCACGACCGTTGAAGCCTTGCGTGCCGACGGCGACTATCTCGGCGGATTGATCGCGCCAGGTCCCGCGCTGATGCTTCAGTCTCTCGCACAAGGCACGGCCCAGTTGCCGACGCTCGACGCCACCATGCCATCCGGCGGGCAGGCATTTGCCCGCAGCACGGCCGACGCCATTCTGCGCGGCTGCGCCGCAGCGCAGGCCGGTCTCGTCGAGCGCAGTCACGCGCAACTGCAGGCGCAACTCGGCGCGCCGGTACGTTGCGTGCTCTCGGGCGGTGCCCGGCGCACACTTGCGCAAACCCTCACCCTGCCCTTTACGGAACACGATCAATTGGTGCCGGCAGGGTTGTACGAGGTTGCATTGCGGGCGGTTGGCGCGGATGCGACAGCGGCCGGGGCAACGCGCTCTATCAAGACAGATCCATCGGCATCCGCGCCGCGCGATGCCGGACGTGCTCCGGGAGGTGCCTGAGATGTTGCGTGCGCTGCTGCTTGTCATGTTCCTGGCGGCCAACGCTGCGCTCGCTGCGGTGCAGCTCGGCTGGCTGAAATGGCGTGACGTAATGCCCGCCACCGGCCGCGAACCCGCACGCGTCGAAAAGCAACTCGAGCCCGAAAACATCCGCCTCACGGGGGTTGAGGTCAGCGGACAAGCGTCGGCCGCGACAGCGGTGAGCCGTGACGCCGCGCCGGGTGGGGCGAGCGGTGGGAGCGGTGGGAGCGGTGTTGGCAACACCGGCGCCCACGACGACGGGCAGCGTGTCACAGGTGGCCAACAAGCCTCGGCGGCGGCCGCGTTGGCGGCGACGACAGCGGCCACGACTGCGGCCACGAATCAGGCCGTTGCCGCGAAAGCGCCGAGTGCGGTCTCGAGCGACGCGTCGGCATCGCAAACGGCGGCCGCCGCTGCCGCGCCCATCTGCCTCGACATCGGTCCGTTCGCGTCCAACGACGCACAGCAGGCGCGAGGCTTGTTGCTCGCGGCGCTGCCAGCCGGACAAGGTGACATTCAGTCCGTAGCGCTCGACAAGCGATATTGGGTACATCTCGGCCCGGTGCCCAACAAGGCAGCCGCCGACAAGCAAGTGGCACAACTGCGCTCGGCAGGCGTCACGGAGTACTTCCTGCTCAACGACGACGGTTCGAATCTCGTTGTCTCGCTAGGACTCTTCAACGACCGGGAACGTGCGGTGCGGCTGATGGCCGCGGCACAAAAGAAAGGCATCACGCCGCAATTGAGCGAGAGGCCGAATGTGAAGAGCCGGATCGTCTACCGCATCGCCGGGATCAACGCGAATGCCGCAGCGCAGGTGCGTGGCGTGGTGACACAACAATGGTCGGCACAGTTGGTGCGCACCTGCCCCTCACCGGCCGGCAGCCCGCCAGAAGGCACTCACTGATCGCGATGCGCGCGGCGGGTCAGGGGCCGCGCCAACCGGGCGGCCCGGGTGGGCCGCGTTCAGCAACGCAGGCTTACCCGACGCGCTTCAATTCGACAACAGGACGCACAACCCCGGTGCGAGTGCCGCGCGCGTTCTTGATGACCGGCGACACCCACGGTGCCAAGCCTGTCGTCTCAGGCGACTCGACCAGGCCGAGCGCCTTGAGTACTGCAACCGCTGCCGTATAGAGCGCTCGCATATTGCCGTCAACGACCTTGATCGCAATGCCGAGTCCTGCGGAGCGCACACCGATCGTCTGGACACCGTCTGCACCGATCTTCGCCACCCAATCGCCAGGCGCCATGCGCATGAAGGCCAGATCGTTGCGCGCCGTGCCCGACACCATCTCCGGCTGCTGCGTCATGGCCGCGAAAAGGGTCGATAGTGCGGCATCGTCGCTTGCGGCCAACCGGGCATAAGCGGCAGCCAGCTTGTCGAGCGGCAACGCATAGTTCGGCGCAGAGCATCCGTCGATGCCCAGCGGCAGGGTATCGCCCTTCACACCAACGACATCGCCGACGCGGGCGCGAATCGCCTGCTGCAGCGGATGCGCCGGGTTCAGATAGGTGTCGAGCGGCAAACCGTGTTGCGCACAATACGCGAGAAAGCCCGCGTGTTTGCCTGAACAGTTGTGATGCAGCGGTGTCGGCGTCAGATCGGCCGGCGCACGCTTTCCCGTCGCAGAGTAAAACGTCGGCGTGTGGCAACCGCATTGCAAATGATGCTCGTCACAACCCGCCTTGTTCAGCAGGCTTTTCACGCCTTCGACATGGAAGGTCTCGCCGGAGTGGCTCGCGCAAAGCAACGCAAGCTCCGGTTGCGTCAAACCGAAATGCCCGACACCATCGCCCTCGACGAATGGCAGCGCCTGAAACGGCTTGAGCGTGGAGCGTGAAAAGGTGAGGAACGACGGATCGCCTGCGGCATATCGCAACCGCCCTTGCGCGTCGACAACCGCCACGCAACCGTAATGCACGCATTCGACCGTGTCGACGCCATCGGCGCCGCGAGTGACCTCAACGAGCGGCGCAAGACTCATGATTGCGCCCGCACTTTCTTGAGCAAGGACGTGGTCGAGCGCTGGTGCTCGAATGGAATGGCCACGGCCTCGCCGCCCCAGCCGCGAACGAGCGCAGACTCCGGCAGCTTATCCATGTCGTAGTCGCCGCCTTTGACAAGAATGTCGGGACGTATGGCAGCGATCAGTGACTCGGGCGTCGTCTCGCCGAACGTCACGACATAGTCGACACTTTGCAACGCCGCGAGCAATGCCGCGCGGTCGTTTTCGTTGTTGATCGGACGGTCATCGCCCTTGCCTAGCGTACGTACCGACGCGTCGGTATTCACACCCACAATGAGGCACGCGCCCAACGCGCGTGCCTGCGCGAGATACGTCACATGCCCGCGATGCAGGATGTCGAATACACCATTGGTGAACACGAGCGGTCGCGGCAGCGTCGGCGCCAACGCCGCGAGCGCCTCGCGCGAGAGAATCTTGGCCTCGAAATCGGCCGCAGAAGTGGCTTGGGAAGATGACATGACAATCAATCGAAGTGGATTCGCTATTGTCCCACGCCGCGCACGAGGCAACAAAAAAGGGGCCGAAGCCCCTTTTTTGCTGATGTCGCAAATGCTGTCGCAGATTACGATGCGCTCGCCACGGCCGGCGCCGCCACCGCAGCCAGACGGCTGGTGATTTCCTTACGGTAGCGGTTCAGGTCCTGCGCCGTTGCAAACGTGTGCTCGAACAGCAGCGACATGTTGTGCAGAATACGCTCGACAACCTTCTTCTCCCAGCTATCGTCGAACTTGATCTGTTCGTCGAGCCAGTGCTCGAGCCATTCCGGCTCCGGCAGACGCGACTGCACCGTGTCGTTCGGGAACAAGTCCTTGTTCACGTGCAGGTTGGTCGGGTGCAGCGGCTTTTCGGTGCGACGCGCCGAGGCCATCAACACGCCGATCTTGGCGAACGCGGCACGCGCATTGTCGCCAAAGCTCGTCAGCGCCTTCTTCATGTAGCGCAGGTAAGCGCCGCCATGGCGGGCTTCGTCACGCGAAATGATTTCGTAGATGGCCTTGATGACCGGCTCGGTGTGCCACTCGGCAGCACGGCGATACCAGTGGTTCAGGCGGATTTCACCGCAGAAGTGCAGCATGAGCGTCTCGAGCGGCGGGGCCGGATCGAACGGGAAACGCACGGCATGCAGTTCAGCCTCGGTCGGTACGAGATCCGGGCGGAAGCGGCGCAGGTATTCCATGAGCACCAGCGAGTGCTTCTGCTCTTCGAAGAACCAGACGCTCATGAACGCGGAGAAATCGCTGTCGTCACGGTTGTCGCGCAGAAACATCTCGGTGGCCGGCAGTGCCGCCCATTCCGTGATGGCGTTCATCTTGATGGTGCGCGCCTGATCGTCGGTGAGTTGGCTGGCGTCAAACTTGTCCCACGGAATGTCCTTCTCCATGTTCCAACGCACTGCCTCCAGCGACTTGTACAGCTCGGGATACAGCATTTCGTTCATTTCAATTACCCCCAAGGTCGCGAGACCTTACACCAGGACTCAAGATAGTATTGTGAAAGTTTACGCCGAATTTCGACAGACAAAACGGTGAGCGTGTCGCGGGCGGCCCCCGCCGTCCGGCTTCACGTCTTGAACCCTGCCGTCGCAGAAGGACGGCGATTTAACGCCTGTAATCTGGCCGCACCTTGGCGATATGGCTTAGAGCGACCTTACTAAAATATGGGCAAACTCTTGAATCATAACATAAAAGCCTTTCAGAACCGGCTTCAACGACAGCCACATGACGGTAATGCGTCGTAATGTTGACACCCGTCAAAATGTCACGCAAAGCGCCTAAGCTCAAGGAGCGGCAAGCTTCCCGGCAGCCATTCGGCGATAGGGCGCTGCGCGCCGCTCGTCCCGCCAGCGGCAACGCCTTGACAAGGGCAATCACGGTAGCGCGTCAGGGTATGTCCTTGTGCCACGGGCCTGCGCGCGTCGCTTCCGATGGTCTACGCTGAAAGCAATCGTTCCGCATTTGCGGCCAAAGCCGGAAGCCATGACTGTCGGCGCGGCGTGTTGCCGATAGCAGCACGTTGCTTTGAGGATAGTTCTCAGTCGCAATTACGCAACAAATTGTACTGGCCGGTGCGCGGCAGAACGAGCCACGCGCCGCCAACGGGCCCTCCTACTCGACTGGATCCTTGACCGAAAGGAGCCGAGCATGGCAACTCGTCCCGCATTTTCCGCATGGCTGCGCACCGCCTGCTTTCTGGCGGCAGTGGCGACAGCCCCCGCTGCTTTGGCGTTCGACGCCGGGCAACTGGCCTCACAGGAGGTTCCGGCCGCGCATCTGATCGGCCACGGTTCCTTCACGCGCCTGGGCTTCCATCTCTATGACGCCGCCCTCTTTTCCGGCACCGACCGCGTCAGCACAAATTGGGGTACGCATCCGCTAGTACTTGATCTGCGTTACGCGCGGAGCTTCAAGTCCCATACGCTCGTGCAACGAAGTTTGATTGAAATGAACAAGCTGCAAGTGGCGACCGACGAGGAACGGCAACGCTGGGCGGACGAACTCGCGCGCATCCTGCCTGACGTATCGGCCGGACAGCATTTGACGGGCGTCTTCCGGCCCGGCGACGGCACGCGTTTCTTCTCGGATGGCAAGCTGATCGGCCAGATCGCGGGCGATGCCTTCGGCCGCGCCTTCTTTGCCATCTGGCTCGACCCGCGCACGAGTGCCCCGGACCTTCGCGCCGAGCTGATCAGCGACGCGCACTGAGTTCCCGCCCGGCGGATGCCACGGGTGTCTCATCGGCGCCACGCGCGCCGCGACATCCCGATGCGGGTGTAATTTATGGAATGCCAGTCCCGGCGCCGCACGCCCGGGACTGATGGGAGCGTCGCCACAACCGGCCACGGATTGTCCATCGAATCGCGCTGTTACAGCGCCCACGCGAGCGTGCCTATGGATATCGATCATGCTGCGGCGCTCACACGCCTGACGCGTTACTTCGAGACCCTCACCCGCCTGAGCGTCGGGAATCTGGGCGAGTTCTACACGCCCAACGTGTATCTCAAGACACCGCTGCATGAGGTCCGCAGCGCCGCCGAGATCGCCGCTATGCTCACCGACCTGTTCGAGCGCGTCGACGTGCCGCGCTTCGAGATCACCGCTACGCTGCTGCAACACAATCAGGCGATGCTCGTCTGGAATCTGCATTTCCACACCAAACGATGGCTCGACGACGAACAGGTCATCCACGGCGCCTCGCATCTGCGTCTGGCCGTAGACGGACGCGTCACCTACCAGCGCGACTATTGGGACGCGACGGAAGACGTCTACGTCAAGCTGCCCTTGGTTGGACGCGTATTGCGTTGGTTGCAGCAACGCTTGTTTCGCTGAGACACGCGCATCGGGCCAATTCTCAGAGGGCAGTTTTCTTCAATACGCCGCACGCGCGCCAGCCTACATTCGGAACCTCGTTTCACACGCTTGTTCAGCATTGAGGTTTCCGATGACACTTTTCTATTCGATGGCCGCCTTTGCGCTGGCCGCATCGATTACCCCCGGACCGGTCAACGTCGTGGCGCTGGGCTCCGGCGCACGCTACGGTCTCGTGCCAAGCCTGCGTCATGTCACGGGGGCGACGGTGGGCTTCGTGGTGCTGCTTATCGCGGTCGGCTTCGGCGTGTATGAGTTGCTGCAACGCATGCCTGTCCTGATGCACGCGATTCAATGGTTCGGCGTGGCGTTCCTGCTTTACATGGCGTACAAGCTGGCAATCGACAACGGCGAACTGGGCGAGGCCGACGCGCGGCGCGGCCCGACGATGTCGCACGGTGCCGTCATGCAGTGGCTCAACCCGAAGGCGTGGCTCGCGGCGCTGGCGGGAATGGGCGCCTATACGGCAGGCGACCCCGCGCGCATCTGGCAATTCGCCGCGATCTATTTCGTGGTCTGCTGGCTATCGGTCGGATGCTGGGCCGCCGCCGGTGCGATGCTGCGCCATCACATGCGTGACGCACGCCGGGTCCGGCATCTGAATCGGGTGATGGCAGCGCTGCTGGCGGGAAGCGCGGTGTATCTGGTCGCAGCGACGTAACGAGACGAAGCGACGTAACGAGCCGAATCACGCAGTCAAACGACGCGGGGAGAACATTCCCCATCGTGCTTTGCGACCTCAGGCCGCGCGCGATTCCCGATAGTGCCCGGGCGTCGCGGCCAGGAACTGCTTGAAGGTACGTTGGAAATGCGCCTGATCGGCGAAGCCCGCGTCGAGCGCCACTTCAGCGATGGCGTGCCCGCGACGCAATCGCCCGCGCGCATACTGAATTCGCTGATTCATGAGGAAGGCATGTGGCGTAAGTCCGTACTGCGCGCGAAAGGCCCTCGTCAGATATGACGCCGACAAGCCCGCGGCCTCGCAAATCTGCGCCAGCGTCAACGCTTCGCGGCAATGTGCGCGGATGAAGTCGGCAGCATCTCGCAGCTTGTGCGAGTCGTCACGCATCGGCTGTGGCGCGGGATTCAGACGTTCATGCGCATCGATAAAGAACTGCTGCACAACGCTCTCGCGCTCGAGCCGGTCGCGCGTCGCGTCGGTGCAGACGTCGTAGAGCCGGTTCAATCCCTCGTACAAGACCGGATCGGTCGACGACATCGGGTCGAACAGATGCAGATCGTCTCCGTGCCCAAATCCCAGTTCGCGCTGCAAATCGCGTAACCATGCCGTGTCGACGAACAACATGCGATAGGCCCACGCCTCGTCGCCGATGGGGTTGCAGGCATGTACTGCATCGGGGTTCATCACCACGACACTGCCGAGCCCCACCGTCTCTCGCGCCCGGCCGTTCAGATAGGTACTTCGTCCGCCCGTCACCGCGCCGATGGAAAACGTCTCATGGCTGTGCAGTGCATAGCACACGTGACGACCGTCGAGGACTTCGCGCGCTTCGAGAAACGGTAATGCCGGATCGCGCCAAAACGTCGACGGGTAGGGGCAGGCAACGGAGGATTTCGACATAAGGGTGTGATTGGGTGAAGACGGGGGACTCATGCCGCCGGCTTGCCGGTATCGGCTACAACGTCGGACCGGTCTGCGGAGAGCGGTGAGTTCGCCGACAGTTCGGCGCCGCCCACCGCGCCAGCTTCCACATGATCGAACGGACTGGTGCCGTCCGCTTCGGCTACGAGCCATGCGGCGATCGCGTCGCGTTGCGCGTAGGCGTCGGCCTCTCCCAGCGCGATGAGTTCCTGCGTGTACGCCGCCTCGAACAACAGATAGCTGGCGAACGCTGCGCCGCGTGCCTCGTCCGCACCAATCGCGCCGAGCATCGTGCGCACCGCACGGGGCAACTGTTGCAGGTGACGTGCCGCAATCGGTTCGATGCGTTGACTCGGGGAGATCACCAGCGTCTCGATGGGCCGCCATCCGCTCGACTCACGATGCGCTTCCGGCACATACCGCAGCACGTCATTGATGTGCTGCACACGCTCCAGATCGGCTGACAGCCCGTCGATGAACACGCTCGCGAGCGCTTGCCCGCCAATCTGCGCAAGACTCGGATACCCGGCGATGCGCTCGCCGCTACTGTCGAGTCCGTACTGCCCGTGCGACGCGCCAATAATCAGGATACGGGTGGCCCCCAGATGAATCGGCGGACTGAGCGGTGCAATCTGACGCATCGACCCGTCGCCGAAATACTCGGTCTGGCCGTCAAGATCGAGTTCGATGGCCGGAAAGAGAAACGGGATCGCGCTCGACGCCAGCAGGTGATCGACAGTCAACGGCACAGCACGCGCCAGACGCAACGAGCGCTTCCACGCCTGAATCGGCTCGGCGCTCTGATAGAACGTGACGTGCTTGCCCGACGAGTACGACAACGCCGTCACCGACAGCGCCTCGAGCGCACCCGACGCGAACACGTCGGGCAACCGCTCAAGACGAATCGCGCTGCGCAGCGTGCCGGCGAGCGGCGACCAGTCGAACAACGAGCGAGGAGAACGGCGCAGCGCCCAGCCAAGCGAGAGCGCCGCAAGCCAGCGCGCGCCAGTACCCGCCATGCCGAGCGTGTCGGCACGGAACACCTGACCGGCGTGGAACTGACGCCAAACGGCGTCGAGCTTGATAACGCCGTGCTGGAAATCTTCGGCATGCGAGGCAAGCGCCGCAGCGTTGATCGCACCTGCCGACGTGCCGCAGACAATCGGAAACGGAATCGCGCGCCGCGACGGCAGGACTTCGCGCTGAATCTCGGCAATCGCCGCGAGCACGCCCACCTGATACGCGGCACGTGCACCACCGCCCATCAGGACGAGACCGGTACGTTCGCCTGAAATCATGGGAGGCCTCCTCCTGCCTTTACTGTCGTTGCGCTCGATAGGCTCGTTATGCCCGTTATGCTCGTTATGCCCGCTCTCGCCAGCGTCGATGGTTTTAGCCGCATTTCACAGCGGCACGCGTCGCCGGCTCGCCGGCGTCACCACTTCCAGGTGGCTTGCTTGCCCGGGGCCTTGCCTGCGCCAGGGGTGGGCTTTTCGGCAGGCTTCTCGGCTGCCTGCGCCGGTGTCTTTGCGGATGTCTTCGCAGACGTCTTGGCCGCCGCCGATTTCGCTGGCGTCTTCTTGCTGGCCGGTGCGCGCTTGGCGGCGGTCTTGCCGGCCGTCTTCGTCGCGCCAGTTGCCCGCCTGGTGGCCGCGCCCGCCTTGCCCGGCGCTTTGTCAGACGCCTTCGCCGCACCCGATTCTGCCGGTTTGGCCTGCGGGGCGTGCGTCGCCTTGGCCGCCGCCTCGGACATTTGCGCCGCTGCCGCCTCCGTCATTTGCGCGGCCGACATACCCGCCGCCTGTGCGGCGGCGGCAATCTGGTCGAACTGCGCGCGCATGGCGTTGAACCACAACGACGGGTCCAGCGCGCCATACGCATTGCCCCCCGGCGGTGGCGTCTGGCCGGCGGCCGCTTGGGGTTCAGGCTCAGGTTCAGGTTCAGGCGCCGGAGCGGCGGCCTGCGATTCGACGTCCTGCGCCGGCTCTGCCGACGCAAACGGCGAACGCCAGAAGTTGGCCGCGCCCGCCTGTCCGAACGGCGGCGTGAACGCCCCGCCACTCTCCGGCGCACTCGCCGGCCCGGCATCGGCGCTGCTCGACGCCCCGAAGTTGCCGGTGCCGAAGGCGCGCAGCGTCGCGTAGGTCGCGCGTTGGACTTCGAAAGCCTGGATGGTCGAGCGCAGTACGTTCAGATTGAGCGTCAGCCATTGCTCCACCGCCCGCATCTCGGCGATGCGGTTCTCGATTTCGTCGGGATCGAGCAACGGCGCCGCGCTCTGCATCAACTGCGTAAGCGGCGAGGTGAATGTCGCGGGGGGGCTGAACGCTTCCCACATCTTCTTGAGAATGTCGAAGCCGTTGGGCATGGCGCTCGTCGAATCGCTCATTACAGTCTCCAGTCACGGTCGGGGACGGATGGCCAGCGGGCCGGTCCCGGCAAGCCAAGCGCATCATGCGCACTCATCAAACGCGAGGCCGCGCAGGCGTATGGATATCGATCATACGCCGAGCGTGCGCCAGTGGTGTGTCAGAGCGGCGCATCGCCGCCGTAGTCCGGCGCACGACGCTCGCGCAGCGACGCGATGCCTTCACGCACATCCGGCCCGGCAAACCCCATGAATTCGAGTGCAAGCGACGCGTCGAACGACGGCCCCGCGCTGCGCAGCCAGTTGTTGAGTGCGTACTTGGTCCAGCGAATGGCCGTGGTCGAGCCACGTGCGAGCTTGTCCGCCACTTCGAAGGCTTTGGGCAGCAGGTCCGCTTCGTCGACCGTGAGCGACACGAGGCCGATGCGCTCGGCCTCCTCACCGGACACCGGCTCGCACAGCAGCAGGTAGTACTTGGCCTTGGCCATACCGCACAGCAGCGGCCATACGATCGCCGCGTGATCTCCCGCCGCCACGCCCAATCGCGTGTGACCGTCGATGATGCGCGCATTCCTGGCAGCGATGGAGATGTCGGCAAGCAGGCCCGCCACGAGTCCGGCACCCACGGCCGGGCCGTGCATGGCAGAGACGATCGGCTTGCTGCAGTTGATCACGTTGTAGACGAGGTCGCGCGCTTCACGCCATACGCGCGCGCGCACCGCAAAATCGTCTGCCATGTCTTCCACGAGCGACAGATCGCCACCGCCGGAAAAGCCTTTGCCCTCGCCACGGATGACGACGGCGCGCGTCTCGGTGTCGCGATCGATATCGCGCCACACGTCCGCCAGTTCCCGATGCATCTGATGGTCGGCCGTCGACAAGCCGCTCTTGTTCGCCCCAGCGCCCATGATCAGTTCGAGCACGCCGTTGGGATGCCGCTTGAACTGCAGCGACTGGTAGTGTTGATACGGGTCTTGCGACATGGCTTACCGCTCCAAAAAAATATCCCCGCACAGGCGGGGATTGGGAAACGGCGGCACCGGCCGAAGCCAGCGCCGCCGACGGTCAACAGGGCGATGTGAGCGACGTCGAACGCTTCACATCCGTCATTTATCGGCAGTGTTCACCGCGTTCGCATCGCGCTCACGGCGCGAGCAGCCACTTGCCGTTCTCAATCTTGACCATCACGCGCGCACGCTGGTCGAGGCCAAGGTGATCGGTCGGGCTCATGTTGATCACACCGTTCGATACGTGGACTTCCTTGCTGGTCTCGAGCGCATCGCGCAGCGCCTTACGGAATTCCGGCGTGCCCGGCTTGGCCGTCTTCAGGGCAATCGGAATGGCGCGCTGGAGCAAAATACCGGCGTCCCACGCATACGAACCGAAGGCCGCCACCGTGCCGGCACCGTACTTGGCTTCGTACTTCTTGATGTAATCGAGCGCAACCGTCTTGGCCGGATGATCGTTCGACAACTGCGACGCCACGAGTACCGGGCTCGCCGGCAGGTACGTGTTGTTGCAGTCCTTGCCGCACACGCGCAGGAAGTCGTTATTACCCACACCGTGGTTGTGATACACGAGGCCCTTGTAGCCGCGCTCGGCCAGTGCCTTCGGCGGCAACGCGGCAGGCGTGCCGGCCGCCCCCACGACGACGGCGTCCGGGTTGGTCGCCATGATCTTCAGGATCTGGCCCGTCACGCTCGGGTCAGTGCGCGCAAAGCGCTCGTTGGCCACCATCTTGATCTTGTGCAGGCCAGCGAACTTGGCGACTTCCTCGTAGAAGGCCTCGCCCAGCGCATCGCCCTGACCAATGAACGCCATCGTCTTCACGCCATGGCGGCTCGCATGCTCGGCAATGGCCGAAGCCATCTGCGCGTCGGTCTGCGGAGTCTTGAACATCCAGTAGCGCTTGGCGTCGACCGGCTCAATGATGCGCGCCGACGAAGCCAACGAAATCGTCGGCGTAGTGCCGCTGGCGATGACGTCGAGCATCGCCAGCGTGTTCGGCGTGATCGACGAGCCAATGATGGCGTCGACGTGGTTCTCGGAGATAAGCTTTTTGGTGTTCTGAACCGCAGTCGTGGTATCCGATGCGTCGTCCAACACAATGTAGTCAACCTTCTGACCGCCAATTTCGGTCGGCAGCATGGTGATCGTGTTGCGCGCCGGAATGCCAAGCGAGGCGGCAGGGCCGGTGAGCGAGATGCTCACGCCAATCTTGACCTGAGCGGCAGCGCCACCAGCCAATGCCAGCAACATCGCACCCAGCAGGGCAGTGCGCACGGGGTTTCGCATGGAAAATCTCCTGGTCTTGCCCGCGCTGCATTTTTGTTTACGCGAATGCCCCGGAACGGACACCTCGCGCCGCGCCGGCGAAAGTTAGGGCCCGCCCGCTCACCCGATAGGGCAGCGAACCGACTCAAGGAGACAAAGAATAGCGGAGCCGGAATTGCCCGCCATATCCGGGTTCACCCTAGGGACGTTTGCCGATGCACCGCAAACCGCCTCGGGTCGCGACGCGCTATTGGGCTCGTTTGAATGACGCTCCATTCATCCCCTCCCCCCCCAACACCGCCCTCCAGATGGACCGGGGCCCCTTTCCGCCTCTCAGACATAAACCCAACTCGCTGCAGAAAGGGGCCCCGGTCCATCTCCCCTCTCCCCCCTTCCTCCCTTCCTTCCTTCCTTCGCTGTGCTTCTCATCGACACCCATTCCCACGCCGGGCGCAGCAGCCAGCGTCTTACTCGTCCAGCGGCGCAACCGCCTGATCAATGGCACCAAAGATCGACTTGCCCTGCGCATCGAACATTTCAATGCGCACACGATCGCCATACCGCATGAATGACGTCTGCGGCGCACCACCGTCGATCGTCTCCAACATTCGCTTCTCCGCAATACACGCACTCCCCCGACTGCGGTCCTTGTTCGAGATCGTGCCCGAACCCACTATGGTCCCCGCCCGCACATTGCGCGTCTTGCACACATGCGCCACAAGCTGGCCAAAGTCGAACACCATGTCTTCGCCACATTCCGGCACACCAAACTTCTTGTCGTTCCACTTCACCGTCAACGGACGATGCACCCGCCCACCATGCCAGGCATCACCCAGTTCGTCCGGCGTGACCGCCACCGGCGAGAAACTGCTCGCCGGCTTGCTCTGGAAGAACCCAAAGCCTTTGGCCAACTCAGCCGGAATCAGGTTGCGCAGGCTCACGTCGTTGACCAGCATCAGCAAGCGAATACCCTCTAGCGCACGCGCCGGACTCGCCCCCATCGGCACGTCCGATGTCACCACGGCAACCTCCGCCTCGAAATCGATCCCGAAGTCCTCGGACGCACACACAATGTCGTCGGTCGGTCCGATGAAGTCGTCACTGCCGCCCTGATACATCAGCGGATCAGTCCAGAATTCGGGCGGCATCTCCGCCCCGCGCGCCTTGCGCACCAGCTCGACGTGGTTCACATACGCCGAACCATCCGCCCACTGATACGCACGCGGCAACGGCGCCATGCACTCGTCCGGGTCGAACGCGAACGTGTTGCGCGCCCGATGATGATTGAGCTCGGTGTAAAGCGTCTGGAGCTGTGGCGCGTAGAACGTCCAGTCGTCAAGCACACGTTGCAGCGTGGGCGCGATAGCGTCGGCAATGCAGGCGATGGACAAGTCGCGCGACACGACGATCAACTGACCGTCGCGGGTGCCGTCCTTGCGGGTAGCGAGTTTCATGTGATGGTGTCTGCGGCCTGTCTCAGGCCCGATAGAATGGCGCGTGAAGCCGAAGATTCTACCTGAGGGCTTCGCCCAACGATCACCCGGCAGCACCGGCGGCCCACGCCTCGACGCATCGAAGCCTCACACCGCCGCGACGACGAAGACGGAGACACATGACATTGCCAGACGAAGACAACAAGATCGACAACGACGACAACACAGCCGCCCCCGACGAGGAGAAAACCCGCTCGGGTATCCAATCCATCGAAGTGGGTTTCCGGCTCATCGAGGTTCTGACCGAGGCGTCGAACGCCATGATGCTGCGCGACCTCGCACACGCCGCCGGGATGAACCCCGCCAAAGCCCACCGCTATCTCGTGAGCTTCCAGCGGCTCGGCCTCATCGTCCAGGACCCGGTCAGCGGACGCTACGACCTCGGGCCGTTCACGCTGCGCATGGGTCTGGCCCACCTCGCCCGCATCGACGCCTTCAAGGCCGCCCGCTTCGCCCTTTCCGAGTTGCGCGATGCCATCGACCAGACCGTAGGCCTCGCCGTCTGGGGCAATCAGGGACCGACTGTCGTGCATTGGCTCGATTCGACTTTCCCGATGCGCGTGCCGCTGCGCCTGGGCGACGTCATGCCCATGCTCGAATCGGCCGCCGGCCGTCTGTTCGCCGCCTATCTCCCCGAGCGCCAGACGGCACCGCTCATCGACGCCGCCCTCACCGCCGTGCAACACGCGTCTCGGCATCACCTGCCTGCCACACGCGCACAGTACGATGCAGTACTCGACGACGTGCGCGCACACCGGGCGTCGCGCGTCGAGGGCACCGTGCTGCCGTCCGTCAATGCATTCTGCATGCCGGTGTTCGATGCCACCGGGCAACTCGTGATGGGCCTCATGGCACTAGGTCCGGAAAGCCGGTTCGATGCCAGTTGGGGCGGCCCGATCGACACCGCCCTGCGCACGCTCGCTCAACAACTCTCAGCCGACCTCGGCCATTCCCACGCGCCGGGCGCCAAGCCCTGAGTGTTCGGCGCACAGAACCGTCACGACGCGGCCGCCGAACGGCGTTGCCGCGCCATGAACGGCGCCTCGCAAGATCTGTCGAACCAAGTTCATCGCAATGTGCGATCCTGATAACCTGACGTTCCGGCTTATCAACTCTCGTGTCATCGCGTGCCCCTCACCCCTGTCGCCAAATAGCGCCTAACGTGCCTCCGGCTCCCGACGATTCCCAAGACGCCCTGTCGACGCCCTCGAGCCCAACGCCGCCGGGCTCACGCGGACGCTGGATCGTATGGGCGAGCGTGCTGGCCGCAGTGCTCGTCGCGCATCTGCTCATCGCGCTTTGGGTCGCCACTCACCGGACAACACTCGATGACACACCGATTCCCGAAATTCCGATCACGCTGATCCCGCTCAAACCCGTCGCACCGCCCGCGCCCCCGGCACCCTCGCCGAAACCCAAGCGGATCGTCAAACCGCATCGGCCCAAGACCGCACGGCCAGCGCGGCCCAACACGCTTGCCGCCCCCGCAACGGCCGACTCACCAGGACCACAAGCGGCCTCGGAGACCGTCGCAGGCGAAGGAACCACGCCCGGCGCCCCCGCCAGCAGCGCGCAAGCCTCGTCACCCGCAGGGCCGCCCCTGACAGCGGCAGCCGCCAATGGCGACAAGTTCGATCCCCCCCCTTCCGTCACGCTGACGTACGACGCGCTGATGAACGGGGTACGCAACCAGACCGGCGAGTTGCACTGGGTAAACGAGAACGGGCATTACCGCTTGCGAGTGGCGGTGCCGATCATCTTCTTCGGCACCTTCGAGTTCATCAGCGAAGGCGGTTTCGACGCGAATGGCATTGCGCCTTCCCGTTATGTGGAAAAACGCGGGCGGCGCGCCGAGTACACGACCGACTTTCATCGGGACGGCACACCCACACTGAGCTTCACGCGCTCCGGCCAGTCCGTGCCGCTGGCGCCCGGGGCACAGGACCGGTTCAGCGTGATGATGCAACTGGCAAGCTACGCAAGAGGCAATCCCGAGCGCTATACCCAGGTGGGCGTAACGCACGAGTTCACGGTGGTCGACACCGATAGCAGCGAAGTCTGGCCGGTGCAGTACGTTGGCAGCGAGACCTTGCGCACACCTCAGGGCTATGTCGAGACTCGCCACTTCACCCGTTTGCCTCGCAAGACAGGGGATGAGCGGCGTGTCGATATCTGGCTCGCACCCTCGCTCGACTGGCTGCCGGTGCGCGTCAAGCAAATCGAACCGTCAGGCAACGAGTTCGAACTGATCTTCACGCAAAAATCGCCCCCCTGAGTCCTCTCGTGCCGCCCATGCCCGGAGGTGAGATCCATTCCTTAGAAATTCGAGCGATACAGACATTTCGCGGCAGTACGGCAAAGTGTTGCCTCACTACTACGAAACGCCCAGCACAAGTCGAAGGTTCCTGACATAATCGGAATCGTCCCACTGCATCGACACCCCATCGTTAGCAGACGCATCGACGAGATCCGGGAGGCCGCTCACCATGAAAGTCAGTGCCAACGGTGCATCGATTCACTACGCGGTGGACGGCCACGGCCCGTGGCTGACGCTCGCGCATCCGTTGGGTGCGGATCTTACGGTCTGGGACGATCTGATGCCCGAGCTCGCGGCACATTTCCGGGTGCTCCGTTACGACAGCCGCGGCCATGGCGGCAGCGAGGTGCCGCGTGGCCCGTACACCATCAAGCAACTGGCGGCCGACGCGACGGCCCTGCTCAGTTCGCTGGAGATCCCGCGAACGCATTTCGTTGGCATTTCGATGGGGGGGGCCGTCGCCCAGCAAGTGGCACTCGACGCGCCCGAGCGCATCGCCAGCCTGACGCTGATCGACACCACCGCCGGCTATGACGACGCCGACGCGAAGCGCTTTCTCGAGCGCGCCACCGAAGCCCGTGAGCATGGGATGAAGGATCTTGCCAAGAGCACGCTGGAGCGCTGGCTTGGTGAGCGGTTCCGCAAGCACCATCCGGAGCAGGCCGAACGCATTCGGGCACTCGTGGCCCGCGCCCACCCGGAGGGCTTTGCCGCCTCATGTGAAGCGCTGGCAGCGTTCGATGTGCGAACACGGTTGCCGGAAATCGAAGCGCCGACACTGGTACTCGTCGGGGAAAACGATCCCTCGACCCCGCCGGCCATGGCTCGGCGCCTGGCCAGCGGCATTGCAGATGCCCGGCTGGAAATCGTGCCGGACGCGGCGCATCTGTCGATCGTCGAACAGAAACAGTTCGTAACCAATGCCCTTGCAACATTTTTACAAGGAGCCGCCTCTAACGTATGACACCTGCAATCTGCGGGACCTGAAACGGGACCTTTGACAAGGAGGGCAAAAACCATTGAATTCGTCAGCCGGTGTGCCGATAAGCGAATCATGGGGCACTGCCTCTTGAAATCGCGCCGCGTCGCCCCTATGTGGGTTATCAAGGACCATGCAGGAACACCAGGAGAGTTGCCATGCTCATGATTTACAACAGCCCGAACTACTGTGTCGTTGAGTTTTCCGCAGATAACGGCAATCACGCGCTGTCTGCCGGTGGCTATGAAATCGTGGACAAAACCGCTGGCCGCGAGATCTTTCTCGACGGCACGCTTGCCCGGCAATTCCGTGAAGAAGTGCAGAAGCTGATCGCTTCCGAACCCTCCGAGGACGAAGTCGATGAATTCCTCGGCCAATTCGATACCTTCATGACGAACCCGGTCGTGCTCCATTGACGCAAACACCGTACGCGGTGCCGCCACACGAAAAACCCTCGCCACGGCGAGGGTTTTTTCATGGTGCGGGAGCTTGACGCCATGTCAGGCTTTCGCTTCAGCTTCGCCCCCTTCCCGCGAACGGGCCTTCAGCACTGCTCCCACGGCAACCCATCGAAGCGCCAGCCGTTCACGGCGTTGCGATGGTGGGTGGCGTCCAGATCGCCCTCGAAGCCGTGCAGCACCCCATAGACATTGCGAAAGCCCGCCGCCTCGAGCGCTTCCCCGGCCGTCGCACTGCGGTTACCGCTGCGGCAGATCAGCAGCACGGGGCGCTCGCCGCCCGCCCCGGCGAGCTTGCGCACGCTCGGGACAAAGTGGGGATTGATTTCCCAGTCCGGACCATCGTTCCAGGCCACGTGGATCGCCCCCGCCGGGTGTCCCACGAACAGGTATTCCATCTCGCTGCGGCAGTCGACGAACAGCGCGTTGGCGTTGGCTTGCAGAAACTGGTGAGCAGCGCTCGGGAGCAGGAATTCCATATCGTTGGCCAAAGAGGTTGAAAATGGTACGTCACGCGCATCGTGCTTCGCGGCCGCCGCCGCGGGCGGCAGCGCGCGCGACAAGTGCAAAAGCCATTAGAATTATAGGTTTTCCGGCCACTCCAAGGCGACGTCCGTCATGACCACCGCAACCCCATCCGCCGCCAACGTCCAAACGGGGACCGCACCGACCACGGCCCAGGCCCCCGTGCAGGCCCGCTACACGCGTGGTCAGGCGCTGCCTGCGCTGCTTGAATCACGCATCCTGATTCTGGACGGCGCGATGGGGACGATGATCCAGCAGTACAAGCTGGACGAAGCGCAGTACCGCGGCGCGCGCTTTGCCGAGTTCGCGCACGACGTGAAGGGCAACAATGAGTTGCTCTCGCTCACGCGCCCGGACGTCATCAGCGAGATCCACCGCAAGTACCTCGCGGCCGGCGCCGATATCCTCGAGACGAATACGTTCGGGGCAACGACGATCGCGCAGAGCGACTATCACATGGAAGCGCTGGCCGACGAGATGAACCGCGAGTCGGCGCGCCTGGCGCGCGAGGCCTGCGACGCATTCAGCACGCCCGAGAAGCCGCGCTTCGCCGCCGGCGCCATCGGCCCGACGCCCAAGACCGCGAGCATCAGCCCCGACGTCAACGACCCGGGGGCGCGCAACGTCGACTTCGACCAACTGCGCGACGCGTATTACGCGCAGGCCAAATCGCTGCTCGAAGGCGGTGTCGACCTGTTCCTCGTCGAGACGATCTTCGATACGCTCAACGCCAAGGCCGCGCTCTTCGCCATCGACGAGCTGTTCGAAGACACCGGGGAAGTGCTGCCGATCATGATTTCGGGCACCGTCACCGACGCCTCGGGACGCATTCTGTCCGGCCAGACGGTCGAAGCATTCTGGAATTCGCTGCGTCACGCGCGCCCGCTCACGTTCGGTCTGAACTGCGCACTCGGTGCGACGCTCATGCGTCCGTACATCGCCGAGCTGGCCAAGCTGTGCAACACGTTTGTCTCGGTCTATCCGAACGCCGGTCTGCCGAACCCGATGAGCGACACCGGCTTCGACGAAACGCCGGACGTGACCTCGGGCTTGCTCAAGGAATTCGCGCAGGCCGGTCTCGTGAATCTGGCCGGCGGCTGCTGCGGCACCACTCCGGAGCACATTGCGGAGATCGCCAAGGCGCTGGCCGACGTGAAGCCGCGCCGCTGGCCCTCGCAGTACCGCAATGCCGGCGGCGAGGACGCATAACGCGCCGCCGTCCGTCTGACGACCACCACACCGATTGCACAAGCCCGGCGCGCCGCCATCGCCCCAACGCGATCGCCATGACAGGCGCGCCAACCACTGAACGGATTGCCCCATGAGTCAAACGCCCTTCGTAAAGCCTGTCGAGCCAGTGCAGCCGATGCGCCTGTCCGGCCTCGAGCCCTTCAACATTGGCGAGGGCACGCTTTTCGTCAACGTCGGCGAGCGGACCAACGTCACGGGTTCGAAAGCGTTTGCGCGCATGATCCTGAACGGCCAGTTCGACGAAGCGCTCGCGGTCGCCCGCCAGCAGGTCGAGAACGGCGCGCAGGTCATCGATATCAACATGGACGAGGCCATGCTCGACTCCAAGGCGGCGATGGTGCGCTTCATGAACCTGATCGCCTCCGAGCCGGACATTGCGCGCGTGCCGATCATGATCGACTCGTCGAAGTGGGAAGTGATCGAGGCCGGGCTGAAGTGCGTGCAGGGCAAGGCCATCGTCAACTCGATCTCGCTCAAGGAAGGCAAGGAAGCGTTCGTGCATCACGCCAAACGCATTCGCCGCTACGGCGCCGCCGCCGTGGTCATGGCCTTCGACGAACAGGGACAGGCCGACACCTACGCGCGCAAAACCGAGATCTGCGAGCGCAGCTATCGCGTGCTCGTCGACGAAGTCGGCTTCCCGCCCGAGGACATCATCTTCGATCCGAACATCTTCGCGGTGGCCACGGGCATCGAGGAGCACAACAATTACGCGGTCGACTTCATCAATGCCACGCGCTGGATCAAGCAGCACCTGCCCGGCGCGAAGATCAGCGGCGGCGTGTCGAATGTCTCGTTCTCGTTCCGTGGCAACGATCTCGTGCGCGAAGCGATTCACACCGTGTTCCTGTACCACGCGATTCAGGCGGGCATGGACATGGGCATCGTCAACGCCGGCCAGCTTGGCGTGTACGAGAACCTCGATCCCGAGCTGCGTGAGCGCGTCGAAGACGTGGTGCTCAACCGCCGCGAGGACAGCACCGAACGTCTGCTGGAAATCGCCGACCGCTTCAAGGGCGGCGCGCAAAGGCGCGAAGAGAATCTGGAGTGGCGCAACCAGCCGGTCGAAGCGCGTCTCGCGCACGCCCTCGTGCATGGCATCACGACCTTCATCGTCGAAGACACGGAGGAAGTGCGTCAGAAAATCGACGCCGCAGGCGGCCGTCCGATTCAGGTGATCGAGGGCCCGCTCATGGACGGCATGAACGTCGTGGGCGACCTGTTCGGGGCAGGCAAGATGTTCCTGCCGCAGGTCGTGAAGAGCGCACGTGTGATGAAGCAGGCGGTCGCGCATCTGGTGCCCTTCATCGAAGAAGAAAAGGCGCGCATGGCCGCTGCCGGTGAAGACGTTCGCTCGAAGGGCAAGATCGTGATCGCCACGGTCAAGGGCGACGTGCACGACATCGGCAAGAACATCGTGACCGTGGTGCTTCAGTGCAATAACTTCGAAGTCGTCAACATGGGCGTGATGGTGCCGTGCGCCGAAATTCTCGCCAAGGCGAAGGCAGAAGGTGCAGACATCATCGGCCTGTCGGGCCTCATTACGCCGAGTCTCGAAGAGATGGCCTACGTCGCCTCGGAAATGCAGCGCGACGAGTACTTCCGTTTGCGCAACATTCCGCTGCTGATCGGCGGTGCGACCACCTCGCGTGTGCATACGGCCGTGAAGATTGCGCCGCACTACGACGGCCCGGTGATTTACGTGCCGGACGCGTCGCGCTCGGTGTCGGTCGCCTCGAACCTGCTGTCGGACGATGCCGCCGAACGCTACCTCGCAGAGGTCAAGACGGACTACGAGCGAGTGCGCCAGCAGCACGCGAACCGCAAGGCCACGCCGATGGTCTCGCTCGCGGCCGCCCGTGAGAACAAGTTCAAGGTCGATTGGTCGACTTACGTCCCGCCCAAGCCGAAGTTCATCGGCCGGCGCGTGTTCAAGAACTACGATCTCGCCGAGTTGGCGCAATTCATCGACTGGGGCCCGTTCTTCCAGACGTGGGATCTCGCAGGCCCCTACCCTGCGATTCTGACCGACGAGATCGTCGGCGAGTCGGCCCAGCGTGTCTTCGCCGACGGCAAGGATATGCTGAACCGCCTGATCAAGGGCCGCTGGCTGACGGCCAACGGCGTGATCGCGATGCTGCCCGCCAACGTGGTCGGCGACGACGACATCGAGATCTATACCGACGAGTCCCGTTCGGAAGTTGCGTTCACGTGGCATAACCTGCGCCAGCAGAGCGAGCGCCCGGTCGTGGACGGCGTGCGCCGCCCGAACCGCTCGCTGGCCGACTTCATTGCCCCCAAGGACAGCGGCGTCGCCGACTACATCGGCGTGTTCGCGGTCACGGCGGGTCTCGGCGTCGACGCCAAGGAAGCCAGCTTCCTCGCGACGCACGACGACTACAGCGCGATCATGCTCAAGGCCCTGGCCGACCGTCTGGCCGAAGCATTCGCCGAGTGCATGCACGCCCGCGTACGGCGCGACTTCTGGGGCTATGCGAGCACCGAGCAACTCGACAACGACGCCCTCATCAAGGAAGCGTATGTCGGCATTCGCCCGGCGCCAGGCTATCCGGCGTGCCCGGAGCACTCCGTCAAGGGCCCGATGTTCCAGTACCTGCAGGCCCACGAGATCAACATGAGCGTGACGGAATCGCTCGCCATGCTGCCCGCGGCGAGCGTCTCGGGGTTCTACCTGTCGCATCCGGACAGCACGTACTTCAGCGTCGGCAAGATCGGCCCCGATCAGCTCGAGGACTTCATGGAACGTGCCGACGTGGACGAAGCCACCGCCCGGCGTCTGCTCGCCCCGCAACTGTCGTAGGGACATCCCGTCAACGCGCTCCGGCGGGCGGTATGGCTACCGCGCGCCGGGTCCGGATGCCATAATCGCGGCGGCACACCGACGCGGCAATCACGGCAGTTTGACCGGCGGCGGGGGCAGAACCGCCGTCTGCCGTCTCCGGTGTCACGTGTCTGTCGCAACCGAAGCGTAGTGTCCCGCCCGATCGGGCTGATCCGGCCGATCGGATCCCCGGTCTCCGGCCTCCGGCCCCCTGCCCCCTGCCATAGGCCGGCTGGCTCACTTCGAGACGTCCCATGCACGCACTGCAAAGCATCCAGAATTTCCAGCTCCTCCCACTGCTCAACACGGGCGTCTCGCTGTTCGTCGCGTTCATTCTCGGCACGATCATCGGCGTAGAGCGGCAAGTCCGCCAACGGACGGCCGGCCTGCGAACCAACGTCCTCGTGGCCGTAGGCGCCGCCGCTTTCGTCGATCTGTCGATGCGGCTCATGCCTGGCGATACCCGCGTGATTGCCTATGTGGTCTCGGGCGTCGGCTTCCTCGGCGCAGGCGCAATCATGAAAGACGGCGCCTCGGTGCGCGGCCTGAATACCGCCGCCACACTCTGGGGCTCGGCCGCCGTCGGCGCCGCTGCCGGGGCTAGCCTGATCGTCGAAGCCTGCGTCGTGGCCGCCTTCGTGCTGGCCGCCAATACGCTGTTGCGCCCGATCGTGAACAGCATCAACCGTGCCCCGATCAACGAGGCAACGTCTGAAGCCACTTACGCGCTGTCCGTCATCTGCGCACGCACTACGCAGCGTGATGTTCTCGACAAGGTGGAAGCCTGGCTCGAAGCGTCGAACTATCCGGTGCGCGCGCTGGATATTCATCCGTTCGGCGAAGCGGAAGTCGAGATCGAGGCGCTGCTGCTGCCTACGGCGGTCAAGGCAGGCGAACTCGACGCACTCACCGATCATCTCGAGACGTTGCCCGGCGTCAATCAGGTGTTCTGGTCAAGCCGTTCGGATGACTAAGTGAAAAGCCGAATTACAAACGATTACAAAGCCTTACAGCACCGCATGCTGCGTCTTCTTAGACTGGAATCTCACTAACGCAAGTGATGCCTGCACGAGAGATGTCCCTTCCGTGTGCAGCGCAAAGCAAAGGAGTCCATCTGATGAAGAAGCTGATTATTTCGGTTGCTGCCCTGACCCTCGCCGGCGCCTCGGCCATGAGTTTCGCGCAAGGCGCTGGCGGCGGCGGTGCGGGCGCTGGCGGCGGCACAACGACGGCCCCGTCGACGCCGATGCCGAGCCAGGCTTCGCCGAACTCGCGACAAGCCCCGACGCCGGGCGCGCAAACGATGACGCCGTCGGACTCGCATCCGAACTCGCATGCCCAGAAGCCGCGTCACAGCACCAAGAAGACGCCGAACAACGGCAACACGGGTAACAGCGCTACCAATGCGCCGGATAACGCACCGGGCAAGGCGCAGTAACACCAGCGCCGCGGTATCGCGTTCAGGAACCGGCGCCGCCAGGGTTCACGGCCTTCAGGGCCAAACCCAATATCCTCGCCCGGGGGCGGTCCGTTTCCGAAGGACACAAAAAAAGCAGGCTCGCGATTTGCAGCCTGCTTTTTTTTCATCTCACACGCCCGGACGGTGGGCGCGCCCTGCCGGGCACTCCGCGTCGCATGCCTAACGGCTGCTGACTTCCCACATCACCGCTACGTTTTCCTTGCGGGACTCACGCAGCATGTCGAGTAGCGGATAAGCACGTTGCGCCAGACGCAAACGGCTGTCGTCGTCGCGCTCGTCAGACTTCTTGCCCTCACTTTCCTTCTTCGCGGCAGCATCGTCTTCCGCGATGGCGGCTTCGAGTTTCGCGATAGCCTCGCCCATTTCGTCTTCGCCGATCGCTCCGCGCTCCCCGAGCTTCTTGCCGACGAGCCCGAGCAGAAACTGCGCAAGATTCTCCAGCATGGTGATCGTGGGCGAGGCGTGCGACTTGAACGTTACCAGCATAGTTGTCTCCCTATTCGCGTTATCACCACCCCCGCCCCGGCCTTGTCACGCAACGAGGGGGACCGGCGGGTACCGTGACTTCATCATACACCTGTTAAAATCCGGTGCTGACGATTCAATTGCCTGTCCGGACGCGTCCGGACGCACCCGAAACACCCGCCAATGCTACCCGCCCAAAAGAATGCTCTCGTCGCGCTGATCGGCGACGTCGTCGCCGGCCTGATGCCTGCAGACGGCACCGCGCCCGTCATCCTGCTCGAACGCCCGAAAGTCGCCGCTCACGGCGATCTGGCCTGTAACGTGGCGATGCAACTCGCCAAGCCGCTGCGCGCCAACCCGCGCGAGCTGGCGCAAAAGATTGCCGACGCCATCCTCGCCGACGCCCGTGCGAAGGGGCTCGTCGACGCCGTCGAGATCGCCGGCCCCGGGTTCATCAACCTGCGCCTGGCCAACGCCGCCAAGCAATCGGTCGCCCGCGCGATCCTGACCGAAGGCGCCGCCTTCGGCCGCCTTGCCGCCAGCAACGAAGCCGCCCCGGTGCTCGTCGAGTTCGTCTCGGCCAACCCGACCGGCCCGCTGCATGTGGGCCACGGCCGTCAGGCCGCGCTTGGCGACACGATCTCGGCATTGCTCAGCACGCAGGGCCGTCCGGTCCACCGCGAGTTCTACTACAACGACGCCGGCGTGCAGATCCAGACGCTCGCGACCTCGGTGCAAGCCCGTGCGCGCGGCTTCAAGCCCGGCGACGCCGAGTGGCCGGAGTCGGCTTACAACGGCGACTACATCGGCGATATCGCTCAGGACTTCCTGGCGGGCAAGACCGTGCAGGCGTCCGACGGCGAGCCCGTCACCGGCAGCGGCCACATCGAGGATATCGACTCGATTCGCGCATTCGCGGTGGCCTATCTGCGCCGCGAGCAGGACATCGATCTGCAAACCTTCGGCGTCATCTTCGATCAGTACTACCTCGAGTCGTCGCTGTACGCCGACGGCAGTGTCGAGCGCACGGTTCAGGCACTCATCGACGCTGGCGTCACCTACGAACAGGAAGGCGCGCTGTGGCTGCGCACGACCGACTACGGCGACGACAAGGACCGCGTGATGCGCAAGTCCGACGGCACGTATACGTACTTCGTGCCGGACGTCGCGTATCACACCCGCAAATGGAATCGCGGCTTCCATCAGGTCATCAACGTGCAAGGCTCGGACCACCACGGCACCATCGCCCGCGTGCGCGCCGGCCTGCAGGCGCTGGGTATCGGCATTCCGAAAGGCTATCCCGACTACGTGCTGCACAAGATGGTCACGGTCATGCGCAACGGCGAAGAGGTGAAGATCTCCAAGCGCGCGGGCAGCTATGTGACCGTGCGCGACCTGATCGAATGGTCGGGCGGCATTACGGCAGAAACGCCGGTGACGGACCCCGCCGAGCGTGAAGAAGCGCTGCGCCGTGGCCGCGACGCCGTGCGTTTCTTCCTGATTTCGCGCAAGGCAGACACCGAGTTCGTGTTCGACGTGGATCTCGCGCTCAAGCAGAACGACGAAAACCCCGTGTATTACGTCCAGTATGCGCACGCACGCATCTGCTCGATCCTGACGCAGTGGGGCGGCGACGAAGCCCAACTGGTCAACGCCGACCTCGCGCCGCTCGACAGCGAACGCGCACTCGCGTTGCTGCAGTTGCTCGCCGAATTCCCGGACATGCTCACACGCGCCGCCGAAGAATTGGCACCGCACGCCGTGGCCTTCTATCTGCGAGATCTGGCAGGCGCGTTCCACTCTTTCTACAACGCCGATCGCGTGCTGGTCGACGACGAAACCGTCAAACACGCGCGTCTGGCGCTGCTGGCGGCAACGCGTCAGGTGCTGCGCAACGGCCTTGCCGTGCTGGGCGTGTCGGCCCCGGCCAAGATGTAAGCCCTGGCAAGGTCTGTTCACACCCATTACCCAACCCTTCCGAACGGCAAACGCGTCGGAACTCTGTAAGGACGGAATCGACTCGATGGCAAACACACGTCGACCCCCCCGCCAGCGGGGCGGTACTTTCCTGGGCATTGTGCTCGGCCTGATCGTTGGGCTGGCCGTTGCCGTCGTCGTTGCGCTCTACATCACGAAGACGCCGACCCCGTTCGTCGAAAAGACGCCGCCGCGTCCGGCCGAGAACTCGCCGGCCGCGCAGGCGCCCGATCCGAACAAGTCGCTGCAGCCGCGCACGCCGCTGCCGGGTGCAGCATCGGCATCTGGCGCACCGGAAACGGCTTCGCAGGCCGCGACGTCGCCGCTCGTGCCGGGCGCGCCGGTCGAGCCAGTAGCCCCGCCAACGGCCTCGGCGCCGACGGCGCCCGCCACGCAGCCCGCTCATACGAAGCCGTCGCCGGCCGACATCCTCAACGGGAAATCGACGGTCCCGGTCGCCCCGCCGACCACGCCGCCCGCCAGCGCAACGGATAACGCCAACACCGGTTACTACCTGCAGGTTGGCGCGTTCAAGTCGCAAAACGACGCCGAACAGTTGCGTGCCAAGCTGACCCTCTCGGGCTTCGAGGCGAAGGTCACGCAACGCGATGCGAACGGTCTGACGCTCTATCGCGTGCGCCTCGGCCCGTACAGCAAGCTCGACGAGATGAACCACGTGCGTCAACGCCTGCAGGATGGCGGCTACGACACGGCAGTCATCCGCTTCACGAAGCAATAAACGCAAAAGGCGTTGCACGATCAGTGCAGCGCCTTTTGTTTCCCCCTCCCGAAACCGCCGCACGCCGCAAGCACAAACGCGAAAAAGCACGCATTATTCGGGAGGATCCGGCATCGCCGGGCCGTTGAACCCGGCAGCCTATCGCCGGTCATACGCACTGGCTAATCTGCCTGAATCCGGGATATGGTTTCGCAGGAGCGCCGCTCAATCGATGGCTGGCGCGTCTGCCTCACTCCTAAACAACGATCATGAAAAAACTTCTTGGTGCCGTTCTGATTTCTTTCGGTTTCCTCTCCGGCGCGGCCTCGGCGTCGCCCGAAGCACCGGTCGCGGGGACCGACTACCTGGTGTTGCCGCAGGCACAGCCCACGTCGGCGGGCGCGGGCAAAATCGAAGTGACCGAATTCTTCTGGTACGGCTGCCCGCACTGCAACGCGCTCGAGCCGTCGCTCGAAGCCTGGGTGAAGAAGCAGGGCAAGGATGTCGTGTTCAAGCGCGTGCCGGTCGCCTTCCAGGACCGTTTCGAGCCGCACACCCGCATGTTCTACGCCCTGAGCGCGCTGGGCCGCGAAGGCGACCTCACGCCCAAGGTCTTCAACGAGATCCACGTCAAGCACAACTACCTGCTGACGGCGCAGACGCAGGCCGACTTCCTCTCGCAGTTCGGCATCGACAAGCAGAAGTACATGGACGCCTATAACGGCTTCTCGACCCAGGCCAACGTGAAGACGGCCAACAAGACGTGGCAGGACTACAAGATCGACGGCGTGCCGACGATCGCGATCCAGGGCAAGTACCTGGTCTCGCCGGCCACCTCGGGCGACGCGCTGCAAAAGGCCGGCAAGGCAGCCACGAGCGAACAGCAGACGTTCGATGCAGCGCTCAAGACGGCCGACTCGATCATCAACCAGATCCGCGCGAAGAAGCTGTAAGCTTCGCGAATCACAAAGCCCGGCCCCGGCCGGGCTTTTGCGTTACATGGCCACACACACGACATCACCGAAAGTTTTCATCACGGGCGCCTCGAGCGGATTGGGCGAGGCGCTCGCGCGTCACTATGCCGCCGAGGGCGCGATCCTCGGGCTGGTGGGCCGTCGCGGCGACAAGCTCGCCGATCTCGCCGCCACGCTGCCCCATCCGCATGCCGTGCATTGCTATGCGCTCGACGTGCGCGACGCGCTCGCCCTGCGCGCAGCGGCCGAAGACTTCATGTCGCGACACGGCGTGCCGGACATTGTGATTGCCAATGCGGGCATCAGCCATGGCGTGAATACGGAAGACGCGGCCGATCTGCCGCACTTTGCGTCGGTGATGGATACCAACTGGATGGCGATGGTGGCTACCTTCAGCCCCTTCGTTGCGCCGATGCGAGAGCGCAAGCGCGGCACGCTCGTAGGCATCGGCAGTGTGGCCGGTGTGCGCGGGCTGCCGGGGCACGGGGCCTACAGCGCGTCGAAAGCGGCGGCAATGACGTATCTGGAAAGCCTTCGGGTGGAACTGCGCGCCGACAAGGTGGCGGTGGTGACCATCGCGCCGGGCTACATCCGCACGCCGATGACCGACGGCAACCCGTTCCCGATGCCGTTCCTGATGGACGCGGACAAGTTCGCCCGCAAGGCGGCCGCGGCGATCGCGCGCCGCAAGCGCTTTGTGGTGCTTCCTTGGCCGATGGGCATTGTGGCTTGCGCCATGCGACACCTGCCGCGCTGGCTCTACGACTGGCTCTTCGCTCGCGCGCCGCGCAAACCGCGCTTGTCGGAACGCAAAGTGACGGAGAACGCCCCGGCACACCCGGACAAGCCGGCAGACAAGTCACCGAACGACCCCGCATAGCCGGACCCGCGAGGATATTCCCCAAACTGCGAGGCGAATCCGGGGAAAGCCGTGAGATGCACGTTACAGTGCCCCAAATTTCTCACGCGCGACGTCCCCATGAACGCCATGTCAACGCAAGACGCATCGAGCGCTTGCCCAACTCGCGGCGTTGCCCCCCTGCGGCGCATCGCCCTCACCCTCTTCGCTCCGCTCGCCTTCGTCGTTTCCGGATGTGCGGCGATGGACCCAGGCAACTGGCAAGTCGTCGGCCCGCCGCAATCGTACGTCCGGCCCGCGCCGGTCGTCGTCGCGCCTGCGCCGGCGATAGTGACGCCTGCACCGGTCATCGTCACGCCAGCGCCCATGATCATCGCGCCGCAACCGCCTGTGGTCATCGGTCCGCCGCCGCCTTACATCGTGGTGCCGCAGCCTCGGCCGCGCACCTCTCGCGATACGGCGCATTTCTTAAGAGAGCGATGCTATCTGGAGAAAGGGGGCTGCTACACCACCGAATATCAGCAGCGCTACGAGTTCGATCCCTACACGGGCACGTGGGGTTGGGTCGGTCAGCGCGACTACCGCTGGAAAGGCAGCCGGGGGAATCGATAAGTCCCGCCTTGTCCGAGCGTCACACCTGCTACCCCCTGTGAGCGTTGTCCGGAATTTTGACCCGTTGTGGTGCATTGCGAACCTGCGCTAGAGTGCCTGTGTAACTTGAGTAGAGGTACACACGACGTTAAACCGGTCTTGCCGCAAAAGAGCGGACGTATGCCGAAGGGCGTTACATCGCATACCGATCCGACTGCGGCACTCCCAACCAAGCAGGAGAGGTATATGCAGGCAACCCCCACCGGCGCACCGGTCATCGATCCGGCATTGCGCCGTAAAGCCGTGATCGGTTCCACGCTGGGCAATGCATTCGAGTGGTTCGACTTCACCGTCTACGGTCTTTTCGCCGTCGTCATCGCAAAACTCTTCTTCCCCGCAGAAAACGATACGAACTCGCTGCTCGCGAGTGTGGCGTCGCTAGGCGTGGCGTTCTTCTTCCGTCCCATCGGCGGCCTCGCGTTCGGTTTGTACGCCGATCACGCCGGGCGCAAGTCGGCGCTCTCTGTCATGGTGCTGCTCATGGCGCTTGGCACGGGCCTGATTGGCATTGCGCCGACATACGCGACCATCGGCTTCGCCGCACCTCTGCTGATTCTGCTCGCGCGCGTGATTCAGGGCTTCTCGGCGGGCGGGGAATTCGGCGGTTCGACGGCCATGCTCATCGAGTTCTCTCCGCCCCATCTGCGCGGTTTCTACGGCAGCTTTCAGATGTGCTCGCAGGCATTGGCCGTGGCGCTCGCCGGGCTGTGCGCCTATGCGCTCAACACCGGGCTGACGAAGGAAGCACTCGAATCGTGGGGCTGGCGTCTGCCCTTCCTGTTCGGGATTCTGATCGGGCCCGTGGGTTTTTACATTCGACGCCGCATGACGGAGTCGCCGGAGTTTCTGGCCTACGCCGCCGCGCGTGAACCGACCCGCCGCACACCGCTCGCCGATGTCTTCTCGAAGCACTATCGTTCACTCATCGCAGGCTTCGGCCTGACGGTCGCGGCGACGACGTCGTTCTACGTGACGTTGATCTACACACCGATCTACGCGGTCAAGCAGTTGGGACTGACGCAGGGCGCCGCAAGCCTGTCGACGTTCATCGCCGCCATCCTGATCGCCGTGATGTGCCCGATCACCGGGTGGATTTCGGATCGCGTCGGGCGCAAGCCGCTGATTCTGCTGTTCGTGCTGCTCTACGGTCTGGTGTCGTTCTGGATGTTCACGCGCCTGCACGGCTCGCCGTCGATGAGCAATCTGCTGCTCGCGCAAATTCTCCCGGCCATCTGCATGGGCTTCGTGTGGGGCGCGTTCCCGACGGCGGTCACCGAAGTGTTCCCGGTCGGCGTGCGTTCGACGGGCGTGTCGATTCTCTACAACCTCTCGGTGATGCTGTTCGGCGGCCTCGCGCCCTTCTGGATCACGTATCTCATCAAGGCGACGGAAAACCCGTTGGCCCCGGCGTATTACATTCTGCTGACCGTATCGATCAGTCTGGTGACATACGGCTTGCTGGGCCGCGACGGCCGGCATGCTCCGGCGTCGGCACAGCACGCCTGACATCGCACTCGCAACCCCATGGAAAATGCCCCGGTGACGCAGGTCACCGGGGCATTTTTCATTGCAGCCGAATCAGACCGGAGACGAGACGGGAGATGCGACGGGAGAGAAGCGCCAGACGCCCTTCGCATCACGCTCACGCGTGAGTTCTCCTGCACGCCAGAGCATGTGCAAGTGCGCGAGCGCTTCGCCCATGGCGAAGGTTGTCTGATGCGCATCGAGCTTGCGATGGAACATGATGGGCACAATGTCGCCCGCGCTCTGCGGCGACCTTGCGCACGCCTCGCGCACTTCCTGCAACCGCGCGGCGTGGTGATCGCGCAGTTGATGAATGCGCGTATGCAATCCGGTAAACGGCCGGCCGTGCGAGGGCAGCACGAGGCAATCGGCGGGCAGCTCGAGATAGACGCCCAGCGAGTCGAGAAACAGTTGCAGCGAGTTGGCTTCGGGCTCGATGTCGAACACGCTGACGTTGGTCGAGATGCGCGGCAGCACCATGTCTCCGGAGATCAGCACGTTGTGCTGCTCTGAGTACAGCGCCATATGTTCCGGCGAGTGGCCGTAGCCCGCGATCAGGCGCCAATCGCTGCCACCGATGCGCAGCGTATCGCCATCGCGCAAGCGGAAGTAGCGCGATGGCACTTCGGGCACGAGATCGCTGAAGTAGCTTTTCCGGTTGCGGATCTGGTCGATCATCGCTTCGTCGGCGAGGCCATGCGCGATGAAGTGCGTTACCGCGAAATCGCCCCCTGCATTGGCCGCGTTGTTGTTGTCGCCCTCCGACATGAGACGGCCCCACGCGTAGTCGCCCAGCGACATGGCAAGCCGGGCTTCCCAGCGCTGCTTGTCGCCGCCCTTGCAGATCCAGTGCGCAAGGCCGAGATGGTCGGGGTGGCAATGCGTGACGACGACGCGCAGTACCGGCTCGCCGCCCAGCGCGCTGTCGAACACTTGCTCCCAGTACGCCTTGATCTGCGGATGCGTGATGCCGCAATCGACCACCGTCCAGCCTTTGACGCCATTCACCTCATCGCGCAGCAGCCACAGGTTGATGTGGTCGAGCACGAACGGCAACGGCATGCGTACCCAGAAGACACCCGGCACCACCTCGTGCACCGTGCCGCCATCCGGAAGGAAATCGCCAAGGGGATAGTTCAGTTGTTGTTCGAGGGCATTCACGGGGGGCCACGCTCCAGATGGGCTTGTTCTCTTGTTGTCAGGTTGACGCCGTCACCGATTGCATACGATGCAAGTTGACGCTAACGTAAACGGCAATTCTATCTGCAATGGTAAGCACTTGCTTAACCCGATGCTCACATACACGATCACCGACCTCGCCCGCGAGTTCGACATCACCCCCCGCGCGATCCGCTTCTATGAGGATCAGGGTTTGCTCACCCCCGCCCGCGAAGGCCCCGGCGGACGCCATCGCGTCTACACCGGTCAGGATCGCACACGCCTCAAGCTCACGCTGCGCGGCAAGCGTCTCGGCCTCACGCTCTCGGAAATCAAGACCATTCTCGATCTCTACGAGTCGCCCAAGGATACGGTGCCCCAGCTCAAGGTGTTCCTCGATACGCTCTCGCAACACCGGCAAGTGCTCGAACAGCAACTCGAAGACCTTCACGCCACGCTCGACGAAGTCGCGCAACACGAAGCCCAATGCCTCGCCTTGCTCGAGGCTGCGGGCGAGGCGGCGCCGGCCTCCATTACCCGTCGTACGAAAGCCACCGCAGCGTCGCACTGATTCGCGACGCCTTACCCCGCCGCCACCGCCCGCTGTCCGCTCTGTCCGCTGTCCGGCTTGCGCCCGGTCCGGCGGGCCTCCCCCTCCCCCCGACGACGCCATTTTCAGATTCAGGAAACCCCTTACTTTACGTTTACGTAAACGTAAAGTAGTATCTTCGAACCCAGCCTTGTCGGCGCTTTTGCTCCCATTATGGTCAACACTCCGGTCTCTCACGCTGCCCCGCTCGCCGACGCCGTCGCCGCGAAAATTCGCGCCAGCTTCGACAAACAGGGCGTGATGACGCATTGGGGCGCACAACTCTCGCATCTTGCCGAGGGTCACTGCGAAATCTCTCTGCCGTTCTCGGACAGAGTCAACCAGCAGCACGGCTATTTCCACGGTGGCGTTATCGGGGCCATCGCCGACTCGGCGGGCGGCTACGCCGGTTACACCTGTATCACGCCCGATAAGGAACTGGTCACGGCGGAATACAAACTGAACATTCTTGCACCCGGCAAGGGCGATACACTGGTCGGACGCGGTCAGGTCGTGAAAGCCGGACGCACACTCATCATCGCCACGGCCGAACTGTTCGTCGTCGAGAACGGCCAATGGACGCTATGCGCCCTGATGCAGCAAACGCTGTTCGTGCTGGCGGCCACGCCCCCGGCGTCCACGACTCGCTGAGTGCCGCCGCACCCGATTCACCGAATCAACGCCTCTCGAAACATCATCGAACATCAGCGCGGGCGAGCCGCCACGCGCCACCCTCTGGAGACTGTGTCATGACTACGTTGCCCGGCCTCAATTTCATGCTCGGCGAAGACCTCGACATGCTGCGCGAATCGGTCGCGAACTTCGCGTCCAAGGAAATCGCCCCGCGCGCCGGCGAAGTCGACCGCACGGACCAGTTCCCGATGGATCTCTGGCGCAAGATGGGCGACCTCGGCGTGCTCGGCATGACGGTCTCGGAAGAGTACGGCGGCGCGAACATGGGCTATCTGGCCCACATGATCGCGATGGAGGAAATCTCGCGCGCGTCGGCATCGATTGGCCTGTCGTACGGCGCGCACTCGAACCTCTGCGTCAACCAGATTCATCGCAACGGCACTGCAGCACAAAAGGCGAAGTACCTGCCGAAGCTGGTGTCCGGCGAGCACATCGGCGCGCTCGCGATGAGTGAGCCGAATGCTGGCTCGGACGTCGTCAGCATGAAGCTGCGCGCCGAGAAGCGCGGCGACCGTTTCGTGCTCAACGGCACCAAAATGTGGATCACGAACGGCCCGGATTGCGACACGCTGGTCGTCTACGGCAAAACCGATCCGGAAGCCGGTGCGCGCGGCATGACCGCGTTCCTCGTGGAAAAGGGCATGAAGGGCTTCTCGGTCGCGCAAAAGCTCGACAAGCTCGGTATGCGCGGCTCGCACACGGGTGAGCTGGTGTTCGAGAACGTGGAAGTCCCGGAAGAGAACGTGCTCGGCCAGGTCGGCGGCGGTGTGAAGGTGCTCATGAGCGGCCTCGACTACGAGCGCGCCGTGCTCGCCGGCGGCCCGCTGGGCATCATGCAGGCCGCCATGGACGTGGTCGTGCCCTACATCCACGACCGCAAGCAGTTCGGCCAGTCGATCGGCGAATTCCAGCTCATTCAGGGCAAGGTCGCCGATATGTACACGATCCTGCAGGCGAGCCGTGCGTACCTGTACGCGGTGGGCCGTCAGCTCGAGTCGCTCGGCAGCGATCACGTGCGCCAGGTGCGCAAGGACTGCGCAGGCGTGATTCTGTACACCGCCGAAAAGGCGACGTGGATGGCCGGTGAAGCGATCCAGATTCTGGGCGGCAACGGCTATATCAACGAGTACCCGGTCGGCCGTCTGTGGCGCGACGCGAAGCTCTACGAAATCGGCGCGGGCACGTCGGAGATCCGCCGCATGCTGATCGGCCGCGAACTGTTCGCGGAAACCCTGTAACCCAACGCAATCCACGACGGACATTCAGGCGCAGGCCGCAGCGCTACAATTCACCGAGCCTGCAAGGAAAAGCCCCTGCGCCTGTCCCGACCGGTATGAATCACTTCCCGAAACTCCTGTCGTCGCAGTTTGCTTTCGACGTCGCCCGCACGATGCTGGACGGCTTCGACAAGCATTACCGCATCTTCCGCGAGGTATGTGTCGCGGCGCAGGCATGTTTCGAGGCGGGCGACTTCACGGGCATCCGGAAGCTCCAGCGCGATCGCATCGCCTATTACGACGAACGCGTGCGCGAATGCACCGTGACGCTGGAAGACGAGTTCGACGCCCAGTCGCTCGACGACGATGTCTGGAAGCAAGTGAAGCTGCACTACATTGGCTTGCTCACGGAGCATCGTCAGCCCGAGTTGGCCGAGACGTTTTTCAACTCGGTGTGCTGCAAGATCCTGCACCGCTCGTATTTCAACAACCGCTTCATCTTCGTGCGCCCCGCCGTGGCGACCGAATACATCGAGAACGACGCGCCCGCCGCGAAGCCGACCTATCGCGTCTATTACCCGGCGCAAGACGGCATGGCTGCCACGCTGGCGCGCATCGTCACGAATTTCCAGCTCACCCGAGCGTTCGCCGACCTTTCGCGCGACGTCGGCTACGTGAAGCGTGCCATCGAAGAGGCGTTCGGCGAGTTCGAACCGGCGCCGAATTTCCAGATTCACGTGCTCGCGTCGCTGTTCTTCCGCAACAAGGCAGCCTATATCGTCGGCCGTATCGTGAACGGCGACGTGACCACGCCGTTCGCCGTCCCGATCATGCACGATGCGAACGGCAAGCTCACGCTCGACACGGTCCTGCTGCGACGTGACGAGCTGCGCGTGGTGTTCGGCTTCACGCACGCGTATTTCCTGGTCGATATGGAAGTGCCCTCGGCCTACGTGCAGTTCCTGCGCACCATCATGCCGGGCAAGCCCAAGGCCGAGATCTATACGTCGATCGGTCTGCAAAAGCACGGCAAGAACCTGTTCTATCGCGATTTTCTGCATCACCTGAAGCATTCGAGCGACAAGTTCGTGAGCGCGCCGGGCATTCCCGGCCTGGTGATGCTGGTTTTCACGCTGCCCTCCTATCCGTACGTCTTCAAGCTCATTCGCGAGCGCTTCGCGCCGCCCAAGGAGACCACGCGCGAGCACGTGAAAGCGAAGTACCTGATGGTCAAGCAGCATGATCGCGTTGGCCGGATGGCCGATACGCTGGAGTTCTCGAGCGTGGCCTTCCCGCTCTCGCGCTTCGACGATGCCCTGCTCGCCGACCTGCGGCGCGAAGTGCCTTCGCTACTCGAAGTCGATGGCGACGCACTCGTGATCCGCCACTGCTATATCGAACGCCGCATGACGCCGCTCAATCTGTGGCTCCAGACCGCGTCGGACGCGCAGGTCGACCACGCCATGCGCGAGTACGGCAATGCGGTCAAGGAACTGATGGCGGCGAACATTTTCCCGGGCGACATGCTGTACAAGAATTTCGGTGTGACGCGTCACGGCCGGGTGGTGTTCTACGACTACGACGAACTGGAATATCTGACGGATTGCCACATCCGTCGAGTGCCGGAACCGCGTAACGAAGAAGAGGCGATGTCGGGGGAAGTCTGGTACCGTGTAGGCCCGCACGACGTGTTTCCGCAGACGTTTGAGACGTTTCTGACGGGAGACGCGCGCGTGCGGCACTCTCTGAGCCAGCATCATCCGGATTTCTTCGACCCCGGCCTGTGGCAGGACCATCAGGACCGGGTGCGAGCCGGACAGATGCACGACTTCTATCCGTACGATGTCTCGCTGCGTTTCGTCAATCGCTACGGCACCGGCAGCGGTGTCACGAGCACCCCGCCTCGCGCGGCGGCCGCTTGAGCATGCGACGTCTCCCAGCACACGACACGCCCGCCGGATGACACGATCATGACCGAAGACAAAGACCAACCTCTCATCCACCTGCTCGATAACAATCGCGCCTGGGTTGCCAGCGTGAACGCGGAAGATCCCGCATTTTTCGAGCGGCTATCGAAGCTGCAGTCCCCGGAATATCTCTGGATCGGTTGTTCAGACTCGCGCGTGCCCGCCAACCAGATTACGGGCCTTGCACCGGGCGAGGTGTTCGTCCACCGCAATATCGCGAACGTTGTGGTGCATAGCGATCTGAACTGCCTGTCGGTATTGCAATTCGCCGTCGAGGTGTTGAAGGTGCGCCACATCATGGTGGTTGGCCACTACGGCTGCGGCGGCGTGGGCGCGGCGCTCGACGGCGCCAAGATGGGCCTCGTGGACAACTGGCTGCGCCACGTGCGCGATGTCTACGAGCAGCACATCGACCAGATAGACGCTCTGCCCTCGCGTGATGCGCGTCACGACCGCCTGTGCGAGCTCAACGCGATCGAACAGGTCGTGAATATCTGCCACACGACGGTTTTGCGCGACGCCTGGGCCCGCAATCAACCTGTGACGGTGCATGGCTGGGTGTACGGTCTGCGCGACGGGCTGGTGCGCGATCTGCGCATGTCCGTGAACAGCCTCGAAACGCTGCCGCGTATCTACGCCCGCTGCGTCGCGGCAATGGACGAATTACGCAATCCGCGCGCTTAAGCGATCGGCGCCGTCCGGCGAAGCCGGACATCCGCTGACCGCTGGCGACCCTAGGCTGGGCGCGTGGGCGATGGAAGGACTGAAGCATTGGATATTCGGGGGCTGACGAACCCCGTCCGAGAGGACGGATCGGCAGCCCCGCCACCGATTACAGGAGACTGCCATGCAACAAGACCCGATCGTTATCGTATCCGCCGCCCGCACGCCGATGGGCGGCCTGCAAGGGGTATTCGGCGATGTCGCGGCGCCGCAACTGGGTGCCGCCGCCATTCGTGCCGCCGTCGAGCGCGCCGGTCTCAAGCCGGAACAGGTCGACGAGGTGGTGATGGGCTGCGTGCTGCCTGCCGGTCAGGGCCAGGCACCGGCGCGTCAGGCCACGCTCGGCGCCGGGCTGCCGCTCGGCGCAGGTGCGACGACCGTCAACAAGATGTGCGGCTCCGGCATGCGCGCCGCGATGTTCGCGCACGACATGCTCGTTGCCGGCAGCGCTGATGTCGTTGTCGCCGGCGGCATGGAAAGCATGAGCAACGCGCCCTATCTGTTGCCCAAGGCGCGCACCGGCATGCGCATGGGGCACGGTCAGGTCATCGACCACATGTTCTTCGACGGCCTGGAAGACGCCTACGAGAAAGGCCGCCTGATGGGCACCTTTGCCGAGGAATGCGCCGATCGTTACGCGTTCACCCGCGAAGCCCAGGACGCCTTCGCCATCGCGTCGCTCGAACGCGCCCAGCACGCGACCAAGGACGGTTCGTTCGCGTGGGAAATCACGCCCGTGACGGTCCCCGGCCGCAAGGGCGATACCGTTGTCGATCAGGACGAACAGCCGCTCAAGGCCAATCCCGAGAAGATTCCGACCCTCAAGGCCGCCTTCCGCAAGGACGGCACCGTGACAGCCGCCAACTCGTCGTCGATCTCGGACGGCGCCGCCGCGCTCGTCCTCATGCGCGAATCGACGGCCAGGCGCCTCGGCCTCACGCCGCTCGCGCGCATCGCCGGCCATAGCACCTTCGCTCAACAGCCCGGCCTGTTCACGACCGCACCGATCGGCGCCATGCGCAAGCTGTTCGATAAAACCGGCTGGTCGACGAAAGACGTCGATCTCTACGAAATCAACGAAGCCTTCGCCGTCGTGACGATGGCCGCGATGCACGAATTCGATCTGCCGCACGAGAAGGTCAATATTCACGGCGGCGCGTGTGCGCTCGGTCATCCGATCGGTGCGTCCGGTGCGCGTATTCTGGTCACGCTGATCGGCGCGCTGCGCAAGACCGGCGGCAAACGGGGTGTCGCGAGCCTGTGCATCGGCGGCGGCGAAGCCACGGCAATGGCCATCGAACTCGTCTGACGCGCTGCTTTGCGCCCTCTGACTCCGGCACTGACCGACAAGGACAAACCCGTCATGAAAACTGCGCTCATCATCGGTGCTTCGCGCGGCATCGGCATGGAATTCGTGCGGCAGTATCGCGAGGACGGATGGCACGTCTTCGCCACGGCGCGTGACGACAATGGGTTGTCGGCCCTGCGCGAACTGGGTGCGGAGCCGCTCAAGCTCGACGTCACACGCGTCGAATCGCTCTCGGGCCTGTCGTGGCAGCTCGACGGCGTGGCGCTGAATGTTGCCGTCTACAACGCGGGCGTGAATTCGGATCGTACGGCCGGCCTCGCGCCGGTCACGAAGGAAGCGTTCGACCGCGTGTTCCACACGAACGTACTCGGCGCCATGCAGGCGGCGCCACTCGTCTTGCCGTTCGTCGAAGCCGCAGGCGGCACGTTCGGCTTTCTCTCGAGCCGCATGGGCAGCATTGCCCTGATGGAGTCGAACGGAAGCTGGCTCTACCGCGCGAGCAAGGCGGCGGTGAATTCGGTGGTCAAGGCCGTCTCGCTCGAAGCGCAGCGCGCCACATGCGTCGCGATGCATCCGGGCTGGGTACGCACAGACATGGGGGGCGAGAACGCCGACATCGACGTGCAGACGAGCGTGACCGGCATGCGTCGCGTACTCGCCCGCGCGCCGGGTGAACGCGCCACGCACAACGGCGGTTTCTTCAATTACGACGGCAACGCACTCACCTGGTAATCGCAGGGTCGCGGGCCGCAAGTGTGAACCCTCCGTGCGGTAACGGAGCACAGAAAGAGGCAAGGTAACGATCGGGCAAAGATCGCCCGGCGTCAGACGGAATAACAAGCTGTTGCCACACCGCCGTATCTTTTGATTCGCGGGCCAGACACGTCACTCGGAAACGGAGCCAACATGACGGCCGCCATCGACTTTTATTTCGACTTCGCATCCCCGTATGGGTATTTTGCGAGTACGCGCATCGACGACATCGCCGCGAAAAGCGGACGCGGTGTCGCGTGGCATCCGATCCTGCTCGACATCGTCTACAAGGTGAACGGCTCGGGTGCGCCGGTGCAGCATCCGATCAAGACCGAATATCTGCGACACGACGTGGAGCGCACGGCGCGCTTTCACGGCATCGCGTACAAGCGACCGACGCACTTCCCGATCCCGACGCAAGCCGCCGAGCGCGCCGTGCTTTGGGTGCAGGACCATCGCGGCGGCGATCTGTCGGCGGAGTTCGCGAAGTCGATCTTCCAGGCGCTGTACGTCGACGACGTGAACATCGGCGACCCGGCCGAACTTGTGCGCCTGGGCGAAGCCCTCGGCATCGACGGTGCGGCGCTCGACGTCGGCATGCACTCCCCCGCCGCCAAGGACCACCTCAAGGCTGAAATCGATCTGGCCATCGCGCGCGGTGTCTTCGGATCGCCGTTCGTGATCGTGGACGGCGAACCGTTCTGGGGCTTCGATCGCTTCTTGCAGGTCGAGGCCTGTCTGAAGCAAGGCAAGATCTGACAACAAGGCAAGACACACAATGGCAAGACCCCAACCGGCGCGCAGCACCGCGACACAGAACCCCGGGCGCGAAGCCTGCCCTTGCGGCGGACTCGCGTTCGAAGACTGCTGCGGGCGCTATCTTGAGCGCGGCGACATTCCCCCCACGGCCGAAGCGCTGATGCGCTCGCGTTACACGGCGTTCGTGCGTCACAACGCGCCGTATCTGCTCGACACGTGGGCGGCGCGCACGCGTCCCGCCACGCTCGATTTCGACGACGCGCCGCAGTGGCTCGGCCTTCAGATCAGGGCGCATCAGCAACGCGACGACAGCCACGCCGAGGTCGAATTCGTCGCTCGCTACAAGATCGGCGGACGCGCCCACCGCTTGCACGAGCGCAGCCGCTTCGAGCGCTCGGACGACGGCCGCTGGCGCTACCTCGACGGCGACCTGTTCGACTGAGACCGCGCGGGCAGACGCTCACACACGCTCAAACACGTTCACGCACGTACCGATAACGAATTCAACGACAACTCACTCTCCACCGGATTTCGTCACATGCCGATTCTCGAAAGCAAACTCAACCCGCGCGGCGAAGACTTTGCACGCAACGCGGCCGCGATGCAGACCCTGGTCGACGACCTGCGCGAACGGGTGGCCCAATTGGCCGGTGGCGGCGGTGAGGCTGCACGCAAAAAGCACGTCGGCCGCGGCAAGCTGCTGCCGCGCGAGCGTGTCCAGCAATTGCTCGATCCGGGCTCGCCGTTTCTCGAACTCTCGCAGCTCGCCGCCATCGGCATGTATCACGACGATGCCCCCGGCGCCGGCATCATCACCGGTATCGGACGTGTCTCGGGTCAGGAATGCGTGATCGTCTGCAACGACGCCACGGTCAAGGGCGGCACCTACTACCCGATGACCGTCAAGAAACATCTGCGCGCGCAGGAGATCGCCGAGCAGAACCATCTGCCGTGTATCTATCTGGTCGATTCGGGCGGCGCCAACCTGCCGAATCAGGACGACGTCTTCCCCGACCGCGATCACTTCGGCCGCATTTTCTACAACCAGGCGCAGATGTCCGCACAGGGCATTCCGCAGATCGCCGTGGTGATGGGTTCGTGTACGGCCGGTGGCGCCTACGTGCCGGCGATGAGCGACGAGTCGATCATCGTCAAGGAACAGGGCACGATTTTCCTCGGCGGCCCGCCGCTCGTGAAAGCCGCAACCGGTGAGGAAGTCAGCGCCGAGGACCTCGGCGGCGCCGACGTCCACACACGTCTGTCGGGCGTGGTGGATCACTTCGCGCAGAACGATGCACACGCGCTGTCCATTGCGCGCAGCATCGCCGCCAACCTCAATCGTCAGAAGCCGGCGACCGTCGCGCTCAGACCGCCCGTCGAGCCGAAGTACGATGCCCGCGAACTGTACGGCGTCATCCCGTCCGACACGAAGAAACCGTTCGACGTGCGCGAAGTGATCGCGCGTCTGGTCGACGGCTCCGAATTCGACGAGTTCAAGGCGCGCTACGGCACCACACTCGTGTGCGGCTTTGCGCATCTGTGGGGCTATCCGGTCGGCATCGTCGCGAACAACGGCATTCTCTTCTCTGAGTCCGCGCAAAAGGGCGCGCACTTCATCGAGCTGTGCTGCCAGCGCAAGATCCCGCTGATCTTCCTGCAGAACATCACCGGCTTCATGGTCGGACGCAAGTACGAAAACGAGGGCATTGCGAAGCACGGCGCGAAGATGGTGACGGCCGTCGCCACCGCGAACGTGCCGAAGTTCACGGTCATTATCGGCGGCTCGTTCGGCGCCGGTAACTACGGCATGTGCGGCCGTGCGTACTCCCCGCGTTTCCTGTGGATGTGGCCGAACGCCCGCATCTCGGTGATGGGCGGCGAGCAGGCCGCGTCGGTGCTGGCGACGGTCAAGCGCGACGGCATCGAAGCCAAGGGCGGTCAGTGGAGCGCCGGCGAGGAAGATGCCTTCAAACAGCCGATCCGCGATCAGTACGAGCGCCAGGGGCACCCGTACTATGCGAGCGCCCGCCTTTGGGACGACGGGGTGATCGACCCCGCCGACACCCGCACCGTGCTCGGACTGGGCCTGTCGGCCTCGCTCAATGCGCCGATTCCGGAAACGCGCTTCGGCCTGTTCCGCATGTAACCGCCTGCACCGGTCCATCGAGGAATTCCACGTCATGAATCTCGCCACGCTAAAACTCAGCGTCGATGCCCACGTCGCCACGATCACGCTCAATCGTCCGGACGTGCGTAACGCCTTCAACGAAACGGTCATCGAGGAATTGACGGGCGCGTTTCGTGCGCTCGCCACGAACGACGACGTGCGCGTCATCGTGCTCGCTGCCGAAGGTGTCGCCTTCTGCGCCGGCGCCGACCTGAACTGGATGAAGAAGATGGCCGGTTACTCGGATGCCGAGAACCGTGCCGACGCGATGACGCTGGCCGTCATGCTCAATACCATCTACCGCTGCCCGAAGCCGGTGATCGCCCGCGTGCAGGGCGACACCTACGCCGGCGGCGTGGGTCTGGCGGCAGTGGCCGATATCGTCGTCGCCGTGGACACCGCGCACTTCTGCCTGTCCGAAGCCAAGCTGGGTCTGATGCCGGCCACGATCGGCCCCTATGTCATTCGCGCCCTCGGCGAAGCGGCCTCGCGCCGCTACTTCCTCACGGCCGAACGCTTCACCGCGTCGACGGCACAACGGCATGGTCTCGTCCACGAAGTCGTTACCGCAGACGCGCTCGATAACACCGTACAGGCGCTCGCCAAGGCGCTCGCCGATAACAGCCCGAACGCCGTGAAGGAGTGCAAACGCCTGGTGCAGGACTTCGCGAGCCGCGCCATCGATGAGAACGCCATCGCCGAGACGGCGGAGCGCATTGCGACCATTCGCGCGTCGGACGAAGGCCGCGAAGGGGTTCGTTCGTTCCTTGAGAAGCGCTCGCCGTCGTGGCGCGCGGCGTCCTGAGCCCGCCGCGAGCGCCAGCACGCATCATCGGTTACAAATTTTTTTGAGGAGGGCTGACGGCGGAGATGCCGCAACGTTATCGGCGGGTTTTACGAAATTATCGATAACGTCTTGCTACGGCACATAAACCAGCGATTTTTTGCGCCAATTCCGCCTATTGCCCTGCCAAAACGCTTTGCCTACCATGCGCCCATCCCCCACCTCCGGCCCCGTGCGGCAGCGCCAAACGCGACGCCCGCCACCGGCCAGCCGGACGGACGACGCACGTCCCCGTGCGAGCGTCGCCCGTCGCGGCCAACCAAGGAGTCAATGATGGACGCCTCCCCGCGCCCCCCCGCCGGTCCCGGCGATCTCGCCGCGCGCAGTCTGCGACAGGTCTGGCACCCCTGCACGCAGATGAAGCAACAGGCAAAGCTGCCCCTCGTCGCGCTGTCTCACGGCGAGGGCCCCTGGCTCGTCGATACCGGCGGCGAGCGTTACCTCGACGCCATCAGTTCATGGTGGGTCAATCTGTTCGGCCATGCGAACCCGCGCATCAACGCGGCGCTCGTGGATCAGCTCGGCCGTCTCGAGCACGCGATGCTCGCAGGCTTCACGCACGAGCCGGTCGTGGCACTGGCCGAGCGGCTGTCGGCATTGACCGGTGGCGTGCTGGGCCATGCCTTCTTTGCGTCCGACGGCGCTTCCGCCGTCGAGATCGCCCTCAAGATGAGCTTTCACGCGTGGCGCAATCAAGGCCATAGCGACAAGCGTGAATTCGTGTGCGTGCGTCACGGCTATCACGGCGAAACCCTTGGCGCGCTCGCCGTGACCGATGTCGCGCTTTTCCGCGATGCCTACGACCCGCTGCTGCGTCACGCCCACGTGGTGGCCTCGCCCGACGCGCGGCTCGCGCACGAGGGCGAAACGCCGGTCGACGTAGCGCGCCGTGCCGCAGCCGAACTCGAGGCGTTGCTCGTCAATCGCGAAGGCCGCGTCGCCGCCGTCATTGTCGAGCCGCTCGTACAGTGCGCCGCCGGTATGGCGATGCACGATCCCGAATACCTGCGGTTGGTGCGCGCGTTATGCGACCAGCATGGCGCGCATCTGATCGCCGACGAAATCGCCGTCGGCTGTGGACGCACCGGCACGTTCTTCGCGAGCGAACAGGCCGGCATCTGGCCCGACCTGCTCACGCTGTCCAAAGGCATCAGCGGCGGCTATCTGCCCCTCTCGCTGGTCCTCTCGCGCGACGCGATCTACAACGCGTTCTACGACGACGACACCGCTCGCGGCTTCCTGCACTCGCACTCTTACACCGGCAATCCGCTCGCGTGCCGCGCCGCACTCGCCACGCTCGACATCTTTGCCGACGACGACGTTCTCGCGCGCAACGCCGTTCGCGCGGCGCGTCTCACGCAGGCGCTCGCCCCGCTCGCAGACGACCCGCGCGCCCGGCATTTCCGCCATCGCGGCATGATCTGGGCGTTCGATGCGGTGTTGCCGGATACGTCTGGCGCCGCAGCGGCCTTCGCGAAGCGCTTCTACACCGAAGCCCGCGCACGCGGTGTGCTGCTGCGCCCCATCGGCGCCACGGTCTATCTGATGCCGCCGTATGTGCTGGACGACGGTACCGTCGACTGGCTCGCACAACAAACGCTCGCGGCGTTCGACGCCACGATGACGCACGGCATGGAGGTGTCGGCATGACGTCCCATCCCCTGCTCTCTCGCCTCGACGCCGGACTTGCGGAGATCGACCGCGCGCACCTGCGACGCCGTCACCGCGTGGTGTCCACACCGTGCCAGCCGCATTTGCGGGCCGACGGCCGCGACGTCCTCGCGTTCGCCAGCAATGACTATCTCGGTCTGGCCGCCCATCCGAAGGTCGTCGAAGCGCTCATCGAAGGTGCCCGTCGCTACGGTGCGGGCAGCGGGGCATCGCACCTCATCAGCGGTCACTCGCAGGCCCATGCGGAACTCGAAACCGCACTCGGCGACTTCATGTCGCCGCATCTCGTCGACGGCCGCGCGCTGTACTTCTGCACCGGCTATATGGCCAATCTGGCGACGATCTCCGCGCTCGCGGGCAAAGACGCCGAGATCTTCTCCGAGGCACTCAATCATGCGTCGTTGATCGACGGTGCACGGCTGTCGCGCGCCCGCACGCATGTCTACGCTCACGGCGATGTCGAGGCGCTGGCCGCGCTGCTCGCCGCCAGCACGGCCGAGACGAAGCTGATCGTCACCGACGGTGTGTTCTCGATGGACGGCGACATCGCGCCGCTGCCGCAACTGCTCGCGCTTGCCGAACAGCACAACGCGTGGCTTATCGTGGACGACGCGCACGGCTTCGGCGTCGTGGGCGAAAACGGCCGCGGCGTATTCGAGCACTTCGATCTGCGCTCGCCCAACCTCGTCATCATCGGCACGCTCGGCAAAGCCGCCGGCGTCGGCGGGGCGTTCGTCGCGGCAAACCATCGTGTCATCGACTGGCTCATCAATCGCGCACGCCCGTATATCTTCACGACGGCGGCGGCTCCTTCGCAGGCGCACGCGCTGCTCACGAGCGTTGCCCTGATTGCGGGCAGCGAGGGCCGCGAGCGTCGCGCTGCGTTACAAGCCCGCATTGCCCAACTGCGCGATTCGCTCACGCTGCGGCATTGGCGGCACATGGTCTCGCCGACGGCTGTACAGCCGATCATCCTCGGCGAAAACGCTGCGGCGCTGCACGCCCAGGCGGGCCTCGCGGAAGCCGGCTTGTGGGTGCCCGCGATCCGTCCGCCGACCGTCGCACCGGGCACGTCGCGCCTGCGCGTGACGCTCAGTGCCGCACACACGGCAGACGACGTCGCGCGGCTGGCCACCGCCATCAACCAACTCGACCGAGACTGGACGGAGCACGCACATGGCTGATCGGAACCTTATCGCTGCCTCCGAAGCCCCCGCCGAACGACCGGCGCCAGCCCGTCACGCGTTCTTCGTCACCGGCACCGACACCGAGATCGGCAAGACGCTCGTCTCGTCCGCGTTGCTGCATGCGGCTGCGCGTCGCGGGCTGGTGTGCGCGGGGCTCAAGTCGGTTGCGGCGGGCGCCTCCGAGCACAACGGGCGCTTCGTCAACGACGACGTCGAGCAGTTGCATCGGGCGAGCAACCTGAAGCTGCCGGACGACTGGTATTGCCCGTACGTGCTCAAGGACGCGACCGCGCCGCACATCGCGGCGGCCGCCGAAGGCATTGCCCTCGATTGCAGCGTGATCCGCGCGGGCTATGCGCGTGTGGCCGCACGCGCCGACCTTGTGATCGTCGAGGGCGTAGGCGGTTTTCGCGTGCCACTCGGTCCCGACGCGAGCGCGCCGGATACCGCCGATCTGGCGCGTCAACTCGGCCTGCCGGTGATTCTCGTGGTCGGCCTGCGGCTGGGTTGCATCAGCCACGCACTGCTCACTGCCGAAGCCATTGCGTCGCGCGGACTCACGCTCGCGGGCTGGGTCGCCAATCACGTCGATCCCGACATGCGCCACGTGGAGGCAAACGTCGACGCGATTGCGGCACGATTGTCCGCGCCGCTGCTCGGGCGCGTGCCGCATCTGCCACACCCCGACGCAGCGACGGCATCCGGCTATCTCGACATTGCCCCGCTGGTCGACACGACACGGCCTCGTGCGGTGGAGGCGTCGCTGACGACGCGCCCGCACACCGCCCCCTGAGCGCGCGATCCCCTATCGCGCGACATCCCCCCCGACATACCGAATTCAAGGAATCACACCATGCAAGTTCACGCCCACACCGCCGCTCACGGACACGACGAAGCGCTGCGCCGCAACGACAAGCCCTGGACCGTCACCGAGATCGAGGCGCTCTTCGCGCTGCCGTTCAACGATCTGATCTTCCGCGCACAGCAGGTGCATCGCGAACACTTCGACGCCAATGCGGTACAGCTCTCGACGCTCCTCTCGATCAAGACGGGCGGCTGTCCGGAGGACTGCTCGTATTGCCCGCAATCGGCACGCTACGACACTGGCGTGGAAGCCGAGAAGCTCATGCCGGTAGAGGAAGTCGTTGCCGCCGCGCAGCGCGCCAAGGACGCCGGCGCCACCCGTTTCTGCATGGGCGCCGCGTGGCGCAGCCCGAAGCCCCATCAGGTCGACGCCGTGGGCGAGATGGTGCGCAGCGTCAAGGCGCTGGGTCTGGAGACGTGCGTCACGCTCGGCATGCTGCGTGACGGACAGGCCGAACAGTTGCGCGAGGCCGGTCTCGATTACTACAACCACAACCTCGATACGTCGCCCGAGTTCTACGGCCAGATCATCACCACGCGCACTTATCAGGACCGTCTGGACACGCTCGCCCGAGTCCGCGACGCCGGGCTGAAGGTCTGCTGCGGCGGTATCGTCGGGCTGGGTGAGACACGCCGCGAGCGCGCCGGCCTCATCGCGCAACTGGCCAACATGTCGCCGTATCCCGAGTCGGTGCCCATCAACAATCTGATGAAGGTCGAAGGCACGCCGCTCGAACACAACGAGAACGTCGATCCGTTCGATTTCGTTCGCATGATCGCGGTGGCGCGCATTACGATGCCGCGCGCGATGGTGCGTTTGTCGGCGGGTCGCGAGATGATGGACGACGCCCTGCAATCGCTGTGCTTCCTTGCCGGGGCCAACTCGATGTTTTACGGCGAGAAGCTGCTCGTCACGCAGAACCCGCAAGCCGAACATGACCGCGCGTTGCTCGCGCGCCTTGGCATGCGCACCTCGACCGAGGAAAAGCTCGGCGCCGCCGATGCCGGCGAGTGCGATGGCCTCACGGCCTGCGCCACGCACTGAGTGCGTTCTGCATGACAACGGGCTGGCGTTGAAGAAGGTGTTGACAGATTAAGCGCCGCGACGGCAACGAGATCGCAGAAGACGATCCGCCGTGGCGGCGAAGTTGGATAGCAACGAGAATGGCGCAAGTGCCGCGGCCCTCCGTCACAAGCGGAGGTGCAAGGTGCAGGTCCGAGGTGCAAGCGCCGCCCCAATCGATCATTTTCCGGAGGCAATATGTTCGACAAGATCCTCATCGCCAACCGCGGCGAAATCGCCTGTCGCGTCGCGGCAACGGCCGCACGCCTGGGCATTCGCACCGTGGCCGTTTATTCCGACGCCGACGCGCACGCCAAACATGTCGCCGTGTGCGACGAAGCGGTACACGTGGGCGGTGCCGCCGCGCGCGACAGTTACCTGCGCATCGACGCCATCATCAACGCCGCCAAGGCCACCGGCGCGCAAGCCATCCACCCGGGCTACGGCTTCTTGTCAGAGAACGAGGCGTTCGCTGCCGCATGCCACGAGGCGGGCATCGTCTTCATCGGCCCGCCGGTCGGCGCCATCCATGCGATGGGCAGCAAGAGCGCCGCCAAGACGCTCATGGAAGGCGCGGCCGTCCCGCTGGTCCCCGGCTATCACGGAGACAATCAGGACGCCGCCTTCCTGCACGCACGCGCCGACGAGATCGGCTACCCCTTGCTGCTCAAGGCCAGCGCAGGCGGTGGCGGCAAGGGCATGCGCGTGGTGGAGCGCAGCGAGGATTTCCGCGCCGCGCTCGCGTCGTGCCAGCGCGAAGCGGCGAGCAGCTTCGGCGATGAGCGCGTGCTCGTGGAGAAGTACCTGACGCGTCCGCGTCACATTGAGATTCAGGTGTTCGCCGACACGCACGGCAACTGCGTCTATCTGTTCGAGCGCGACTGCTCGGTGCAACGCCGTCACCAGAAAGTGCTGGAAGAAGCGCCCGCACCGGGCATGACCGACGAGCGCCGCCGTTCGATGGGCGAAGCCGCCTGCAACGCCGCGCGCGCCGTGGGCTATGTCGGTGCCGGTACGGTGGAGTTCATCGCCAATCAGGACGGCTCGTTCTACTTCATGGAGATGAACACGCGCCTGCAAGTCGAGCACCCGGTCACGGAAATGATCACGGGACTCGATCTGGTGGAGTGGCAATTGCGCGTGGCTGCAGGCGAAGTGCTGCCCCGCAAGCAGGAAGCGTTGCGCATTCACGGCCATGCGCTCGAAGCGCGTATCTACGCGGAAAACCCGGACAACAACTTCCTGCCGTCGACGGGCACGCTTTCTACACTGCGCCCGCCCGCGGCGGTTCAATTCGAGATCGGCGGGGCGGCGACACCGGCCGCCGTGCGCATCGACTCGGGCGTGCGCGAAGGCGACACCATCTCGCCGTTCTACGATCCGATGATCGCCAAGCTGATCGTGTGGGGACAGGACCGCGACGAAGCGCTCGCGCGCATGCGCCGCGCGCTGGGTCAGTACCGCGTGGTCGGTGTGCAGACGAACATCGCCTTCCTCGGACGCCTGGTCGCCAGCGAACCGTTCGCCGGCGCCGATCTCGACACCGGTCTGATCGAGCGCCATCGCGACACGCTGTTCCCGGCGGCCGCCCCGGTGCCCGCGACCACGCTGGCGCTGGCTGTGGCCGCACAGCTCGGTCGCGAAGCCGTGATCGGGCGCCGCAAGTATCAGGACAGCATCGACCATCACTCGCCGTGGCAACTCGCCACCGGCTGGCGTCTGAACGGCGATTACCAGCGCACCCTGTCGTTCGATCATGGCGAGACGCGTCTTGACGTCATTCTCACGAGCGGTGCGCAGGCCAGCACGCTGACGGTCGACGGGCAGACCTATCCGTATCGCTACGCTCACGACGGCGGGGTTTACCGCGTGACGCTCGGCGAGCGGCGCGTGCAAGGTCACGTCGACTTCGAGCAGCAGACCGCCCACGTCTTCGCGGATGGCCTGTCGTGGACGCTGCGCTGGCATGACCCGCTGGCACAGGCAGGCGCCCAGGAAGGCGGTGAGGGCCGGTTGACGGCGCCCATGCCGGGCAAGGTCATTGCGGTACTCGCGCCGGCCGGCACGAAGGTCGAGAAAGGCGCGCCGCTGCTCGTGATGGAGGCGATGAAGATGGAGCACACCATCAGCGCGCCGGCCGACGGGGAGATCGAAGAGGTGCTGTACGCCGTCGGCGATCAGGTGCCGGAGGGCGCGCAGTTGCTGGCGTTCAAGCGGTAACTGCCAATCGGGAGGCGATCCGGTATCACGCCGGATCGTGTCCTGCCGCGCCCGGAATCGCCTGACGCCGGAACTGCTGCGGCGTCAGTCCCGACTGGCGCGCGAACATCTCGATAAAGGCGGAAGGCGTCGCGTATCCCAGATCGAGCGCAATCGACTTGACGGTGCGCCCCGCCTCCAACCCCTCGATGGCGCGCAGAAAGCGCATGCGCTGCCGCCACTGCCCCAACGTCATCCCCAACTCCGTGCGGCAATGGCGCGCCAGCGTGCGCTCCGTCATGGAGACGGTTTCGGCCCACGCGGCGAGCGTGCGGTTGTCGGCAGGCTCGCGCTGTAATGCCTCCAGCACACGCGCCAGTGACGGGGATCTGGCCAGCGGCAAGAAACGCGGCTCGGCCGGGGCGAGCGCCAGCTGATCGATAAGCACCTGCGCGAGACGACGGTCGGCCTCGGTGCGCGGACATGCCACGCCTCGCTCGGCGAAATCGGACAGGATCGCCCGCAGCAGAGCGCTGATTCGCAAGGTGGCGACGTTCGCGGGGAGCACGCTCGCGAGTGACGCGTCGATGTACACCGACCGGTAAATCACCGCATGCGCGTTGAAGCTCGCGTGCGCGGCCTTCGGCGGAACCCACACGGCATATTGCGGCGGCGACAGCAGCCGGGTTCCCTCGATCTCCAACTGCATCACGCCATTCGCGACGTAATTGAGCGTTCCCCAGTCGTGACGATGCGGCAGCCACGCCGTCTGGGCGTCGAACTCGTCGTACCGGAAATACACCGGATACGGCAGCTTCTTGAAACTCGGCCAGTTATTGCGGAGGGTCATGGCGATGGCGGGAACGGGCGCGCCCGGCGACGGGCGGCATCACGCGCATCTTACCCGTGCCGCGACTCCCGTCGCTGGCGGCGCACCTCCCCCGGGCGCACCTCGCCCCGTCTCCTCTGCGTCGACTCGTGTTCGGTGTCATGCTCTCGAACAACGCGGGCCGCACCCGTGCGTGGCGCCCCTGGCTGGCGAGCCCATTGCCTGTTGACCATTGGCTGTGGGCTTTTTGCCCCCTCTTCCCCCGCGCGACACCTACATCCTTGGCATCAGGAGAACGTATGAATATCGGATTTCTCGGACTCGGCACGATGGGCGCCCCCATGGCGCGCAATCTGCTTAAGGCGGGATTCGCACTGCGCGTGTGGAATCGCTCGCGCGGCCCCGTCGACGCGCTGGCCGCAGATGGCGCCACGCCGGGCGCTACCCCGGCAGATGCCGCTCGCGGTGCAGACGTTCTGATCGCCATGCTGGCCGATGACGACACTTCGCGCACCGTACTCTGCGAAGGTGCCGGCGGCGGTGCGCTGGGCGCGCTGCCGCGCGGCGCCATCGTCGTGAACATGGCCACCGTCTCGCTCGAGTTCGCCCGGGAGATGCTGGCGCAATGTGAGTCACTCGGCCTGCGCTATGTCGCAGCACCGGTGCTGGGGCGTGTGAATGTCGCCGAGGCGGGCAATCTCAACATTCTGGCGGCGGGCGAGACGGCGGTCATCGACACCGTTCAACCGATCTTCGATGTGCTGGGTCAACGCACCTGGCGCTTCGGAGACTCGCCCGAGCAGGCCAACGTCGTGAAACTCGCTGCGAATTTCATGATCGCCAGCGCCATCGAATCGATGAGCGAAGCTGCCGCGCTCGCGCAAGGTCACGGTGTGGCCGGCGCCGACTTCCTCGACATGATCACCACCGCAGTGTTCGCGACACCCGCTTATACGGGCTACGGCGCAGCGATTGCAAAGGAGGTCTTCGAGCCGGCCGGCTTCAAACTTGTGCTCGGCGCCAAGGATGTTCGCCTGGCGTTGCTTGCGGGCGAAGCCGCGAACGTGCCGATGCCGTTCGGCACTGTGCTGCGCGACAACCATCTCGACAGCCTCGCACACGGCGAAGGCCAGCTCGACTGGGCCGCGCTGTCGCGTGTGGCGCTGCGACGCGCCGGTCTGCCGAAGGCCAAGTCCTGACACCCTCAGCGGGGATGTCTCCGCGCTACCGCTTACTGCGTTATTCAGCGAGAAATTTTGAGGAGGGTTCCTAGAAACTCCGGCAGCGACCCAGAGAAGCGGTCGCTGCCATGCGGATTTTCGCTCATTCGGAATTTTCATAAGGAATCCGAATAGGTGTTCGGAAATATTCTCGGTGTCGATTTCAACCATGCGCGGCAAGGCGCTCGACACCATGACTCAACTCCCACATACGCCCACCGGTCTGCGCGCCCTCGCGCTGGCTGCCACGCTCACGCTGCTGTCGCTGCCTGCCAGTGCCAGTGCGCAGAGCAACGTCACCCTCTACGGCACGATCGATTCGGGTTTCGTACACGCCAATCACACCGCCACCCGCAACGGCCCGCAGTCGAAGTCGATGATCACGAGCAACATCATCTCCGGCAGCCGCTGGGGCCTGCGCGGCACGGAACCCCTGGGTCAGGGGCTTTCCGCACTGTTCCAGTTGGAGAGCGGATTCAACGCGGTCAACGGCGAGATGGGTAACGGCGGCCGTGCGTTCGGGCGCAAGGCCATCGTCGGCCTGAAGAGCACCCAATGGGGCGAAGTGACGATCGGCCGTCAATACGACCCGGTCGTCAATCTCGTGCAGGGCACGACCGCCGACGGCTACTTCGGCGGCTTCTTCGCCACGCCTGGCGACGTCGACAACTACGACAACGGCGCGCGCGTCAACAACTCGATCCGCTACGCCACGCCGAACTTCGGCGGCCTGCAATTCGAGGGCATGTACGCGACGGGCAATGTGGCAGGCAAGGACGGGGCCGGCCGCACTTTTGGCTTCGCGGGTGCCTACAGTAATGGTCCGGTTTCGCTCGGCGCAGGCTTCTTCGTCGCGGATGGTGGCAGCAAGCGGATGCTCGACAGGCAGCATCACGACTATGGCTATCGCGATTGGACCAGCAGCGCGGGCTCGCTGTTCGGCTCAGCGATCAACCGCGGCTTCCGAGCGGCAAGCAAGGTGCGCATTGTGCGCGTGGGCGGAAAGTACGCGGTAGGCCCGGCAATTCTGGGGCTGTCGTTGTCAAACGCGCAATACGCGAGCGATGGTCTTTCGGATTTCACCGGCACGGCGAATTTCGACACGGTCAACGCCTTCGCCACTTACGCGCTGACGCCGGCAATCAACACGGGGATCGGTTACAGCTATACCCGCCTGCGCGGCGCTCGCGCTGTCCGTGCGCATTACAACCAGTTCAACGCCGGCGTGACGTATGCGCTCTCCAAGCGTACGTCGACATACGTTATCGGCGGCTACCAGCAGGCTGTCGGCAAGACGCTGGATCGCGGCAGCGTTGTGAAAGCTACCGCCTCGGTCGGTTCGTACGGTCTCGACGCCGGCGCACGGACCCAATTGCTGGTCGGCATGGGCTTGAAGCACAGCTTCTGATTCTTCGTCCGGCAATCGGCCCGAACGCGTTGAAGCATGCGGTTTCGGGCCGATTCTCTCGATGCATTCCGCCGCTCAAATTTCAAACGATTGTTTGGAAAATGGAATGGATTCGTCTAAAAAAATACACTATTCGCGATTTTAAGGGTTTACCCTATTCGGGAATCTATTTAGAATTCAACTCCATTGATGTTCGATGCAGTGGCAACCGGCAGTAACCACGCTTTTTGGATTTCCCTTTGAATTCGACGCGCTCCGGTTTTTCAGACGCTGCAGTCATCCGGGAGAAATGCCGTGGTTTTCGTCAGTTGGTTGGTCGTTGCCACCGTCGCCGTTACGGTCTCGGCAGCGCGTGTGATGCAGTTGCATCGTCGCGCGGCACGCACAGCCGCAGCGAGTCACCTGGAGCGCGTGTTGCGATATCGCCGTAGCCACCGCAATACGCGCTGCTCGCGCATCCAGTTTAAGGACGCCGCATAAATCAGCGTCGTCCGGCAGTAGCAGTAGCAGTAGCAGTAGCAGTAGCAGTAGCAGTAGCAGTAGCAGTAGCAGTAGCAGTAGCAGTAGCAGTCGGAAGTTAAGTCGTTCGGGTAGTTCCGCTTTATCCGCAGTAGCAGTTCAGCAAGTCGCAGCATCGGAAGTTTCACGTCTGCATCGCTGTACACGCATCACCCGCAGTCCTGCAGTACGGAAGGTCTCGCATCACCGCACCACCCGTTGCCGACGTTTGGCAACAGCCGTTTTCGTAGTGAATTCAAGCAGTACCCGCAATGGTAGTTCGCAGTACTCATGCTGTATTCCGGCGCATACGCCATGCCCGGATGGAGAGTCATCCCTCCCTGCTGTTACGAGGCATCGCTCCCACGCGTCAGAGCCGTACCGCCGCCCGCATTTGAGGCGGCGGATTGCGCGCCCACAGCCTCGTATTGCCCACGCGTTGCATCAGACAACCCGACGCCCCGATCACACATCGCAGGCATCGTCAGAACGGACATCGCCGCCACGATGGCGTCTTTCTCCGCGCTCGACGTGTTTGCCATGTCGGCCACACCGGCCGATCGCGCGCCGTCGAGTCACGCTCGCCTGCGTTATCGCGTGGGCGCTTGGCATGCGCATCCCATCCGCGCGGCATGCCCGATGGATTGAAAAGAGAAAATTGACAGAATGAATACCGACTTAGAGCGCATCACCCTGACCATCTCGTTGCACCCGAACGATCTGAAACAGCTTGACAAGGCATGCCAGCGCGTTGGCATGAAGCGTGAGGATTTTTGCTTGCTGGCCACGCATCTGGAAGGCGCTCGCGTGCTCAACGGCGAAGGGCTGGCTGCGCTCGCACGTCCGTTCGGCTTCGCTGCCGCACTGCCCGCCGCCCTGCGCAGCGCATTCTCGCGCCTCTGCTCGCGCTGATCAGCGCGCGCCGGCGGTTGCGCCGGTGCCTCCGTCAGCGTCGGTGCCGCCCTCTCGAACTGTCCTCACCGCGCCCTCCGCATCGAGGACAACCATGCCGTCGCGCCCCGCGCGTTTCGCGCGATACAGCGCACGGTCGGCGAGTTGAAGCCACGATTGCGGGGTATCGAAGGCTTTCGAGATCGGCACCAGCCCAATGCTCACAGTGCATTCGGGTAACGATACCGTCTGTGCCATCTGCGTCTGGATCTGCGCCTCGGCTTGTGCAACCCGGGCACGCAGATCGGCGAGCAGGCGGTACATCAGATCCTGGCCCGCCACGCCGCCCGTATTCACCAACACGGCGCCGAACTCCTCCCCGCCGTACCGGCCAACGGCATCGATCTCACGCAAGCGCTGACGCAGCAGCCCGGCAAAGCGTCGCAACGCTGTGTCGCCCGCCGCATGGCCCAACGTATCGTTGATGCGCTTGAAGTGATCCAGATCCATCAGTACCAGACACGCCGGCTGCCCTGTGAGCCGGCAATGCGCATGAATCTCGGCCAGCCGTTGCTCCCATGCCCGTCGGTTGAGCAAACCCGTCAGCCCGTCGTGCCGTGACAGATACTCCATCTCACGCGAGCGCTGCGCCAGTTTCTGCGCCAGGTCATACGTCACCTTTCCCAGCGCGATGGGATACAGAATCAACATCGGCAAGCTGGTGATGACATTGAACGTGTCAGACGCCGGTGCCCATGTGAAGCCGAGCACCGCAATGCCGATCAGCACACCGGCCACGTTCGCGAGCAATCCCTGAAGAAACAGTCGAATGCCGCCCGCGCCGATGTTGTCCATCGACATCATCGTCAGCACCACCACGCTCGGTAACAAATTGAATTGCATCGCGGCGACCCAGAAGCCCCCGAATGCGGCATCGACCAGCAGGTTGGCGCGCTCGGCGCGATAAGGGACGGGGCGCGATAGCGCCAGCACGCAAGCCAGATGTGGCCAGACAAATCCGTTGAAGATCAGCAGCGCCCAGAGCCACAGCGGCGCGGACGGCTCGTGGCGATAGAACACGCCGGCAACGCAGAGGAACCCGATGCCCAGGCCAATCGTGCGCAGACGATAGATACGTCGTACGAAACGTTTTCCCTTCCCCGCGACTGCCGGGTCAATGGCAGAGAGGGACGACGCATTACGCTGCTGATGTGAACCGTCGGCGTGCGCCAAACGGTCTTGCTCACTCAATGACACCATGCTGCTCCGATCATCCATCACGAAACACGCACGATGCCACCGCACCGTGGGGCCTGGCTCGGCATGGCGCCTACGCGATCCACGTTTCTGAGCCTGGCATGGCGCCATTCTACCTGCGGCGCGTGGCGCCAGGACAGATTGGTCGAACCGGTCCAACCAGCGGTCGTTGCCGGGCGCCAACGTCGCGTCTGAAATGCCTTATCGTTTGTCTTAAATCCGCTATGCGACCCGGCACTTTCAGGCGGACAATTCGCAACATCGTGTACTGCCACACGACGCGCACGACCGGCGTCGCCCGGCCCCCACTTCCGACTTCCCGCCCGCTTTCATGATTCGCCGGCCGTACAACCCGCCGGCACCTGACCCATGTTCAATTTCATTCTGCCGCTGACTGCCGTACTGATCTGGTCAGCTAACGTGATCGTCAACAAGCTCGCTGTCGGTCACATTTTCCCTGCCGAGATTGCATTTCTGCGCTGGTTCGCCGCCTGGCTGATTCTCACGCCGTTCGCATTGCCGGCGCTGTGGCGCGCACGCCGGACGTTTCTGCCACATCTGCCGCAGTACGCAACGCTCGGCGTGCTTGGCATGGCGATTTATCAGGGCCTCGCCTACTCGGCCGCGCACTACACGAGTGCCACCAACATGGGGATCATTCTGGCGCTGCTGCCCCTCACCACGTTGACGCTTGCCGTCATCGTGCTGGGCGACGCGCTCACTGCGGGTGCGCTCGCCGGCGGCGTACTGTCGATCGTCGGCGTGTTGCAGGTGGTCGGGCACGGCTCTTTTCTGCATCTGGCGGATCAGGGTATCGGCGTCGGCGACGCCATGATGGTCGCCGCCATGCTCGCCTACGCGATCTATTGCGTGCTGCTGCGCAAGTGGCAATTGCCGCTCGCGCCGCTGCCGTCGCTCTACGTGCAGATCATGTGCGCTGTTGTCGTCCTGCTGCCCTTCTATCTGTTTTCGCCGAAGGCAGGTGTCTCGATGGACAACCTGCCACAACTGGCCTTCGCCACCCTCCCCGTCTCGGTGGCCGCGCCGTTTATCTGGATGATCGGTGTCGCGCGTATCGGCCCGCGACGCGCCACCGTCGTCATCAACCTCGTACCGATCTTCACGGCACTCATCGCCGCGTTCGGCCTTGGCGAGCATCTCGCGAGCTATCACCTCATCGGTGGCGCACTCATTCTGGCGGGCGTCGCGCTGGGGGAAAACTGGCACTTGCCGATCCGTAAAGCGCGTGAACCGATACCCGCGCTGTCCGATGAATTGGGAAGCGTCCGATAAATTTTGCGCTATTAGCGTCACCGACTCTTTATAGAGGCCCGCCTGTCACGCATGGGGAGGAGAGCGATATAACGTCGCAGGGCGCGGGGGGATTGATTACGCTGTGTGACTCGTCAACGGAGTTCCGCCATGCAAACGAATCCACTCGCGCTGTTCGGAGACCATCTGGCACGCCTGCGAAAGGCGCGCGGCTGGTCGCAGGAGAAACTTGCTCTCGAGAGCGGTCTGGCACGCTCGTATGTCAGCGGTATCGAACGCGGCAGACGCAACGTCGCCCTCGTCAATATCTGCGTGCTGGCCGATACGCTCGGTGTGCCAACGTCAGAGATGCTGCGCTTCGCTCAGGCGGCGTCCGGCGCCGGAGACACCACGGCGCCGTCAGAGCGCACACCGCTGCCCCAAATCAGCCGCTCCCTGTGCCGGCTGGAAAACCGCGACCAGGTCTGGCTCGCCGAAATCATCCGAAGCCTCAGTTCGCGTCTGAGTCACGCGGCCCCGGCCGTCGCACGCCCCGGCACAGACTGCGGCGCAGCGTCGCCCTCCACGCACGGCGACAACGTTGGCGACGAGGGGGAAGACCTCGACGACATTGACGACGCCACTGCGTCGCGCCCGTCATTCAGCAACGCCCCGCAGCGCGCCCTCGTCGGCCCTGGTTCGCCCGCACCTCATCAATTCGCTGCGTCCATGGAAGCGGGCTATCGCGTCGACGACGACAGGGCCAACTGCGCGAATACGGCAACGCACGTCCGCGAGCCGGAGCACATGTCGTCTGGCAATGCAAACACCTCCGGTGAACCTGCCTCGACGCACAGATCCGATGCCATCGCGCGCGAGGACTCGCGGCGTTTTGCCAGCGGCGAGGAAGAGTGAGCGATAGCAGGGCATTTGATTCTTAGGACATTGCGCAAAGTCCCCCGCGTATCTCGGGGGCATTGCGCGATCGTTCGTCCAGTAAGAGTTACCAAGCCCCCTATCGAAAGCGATCACCTCTGCGGGCGTCCGGCGTTGCGCCAAACGACGCCTCACAGCTTGTTGCAGAACGCGTGTACGCCAGTCACCACGGGCATGACAGCAGGTTGACGCCTGCTGCAACCTCGTACGGTTCGACGCAGGATGGGACTCGCCCCGTCGACATCGAGTGACATCCCAAAGCAGAACCTTTCAGAATCCCCTCACGGCTTGGTTCCGCATGTCCGGTGTCACACTGCGCGGCTCCGGTAGATGGGAGTGCGACAAGACGTATCGCAATGCCTTCGCAGCGGTACGCAGACTGGCGCCATCACTACCCTCGGAAAACTCGCGCATTTTGTGCCTTCTCCGAAAGTTCGCAAAAAATCCGCATTGCGGCCCCGGCAGTTCGTGCCTCGCAAACGGGGGATACCCGAGGCACCGTCCTCAATACCGGATTTTTGTTTCAATCTTCTCGTCCCTAACAAGGAAAACATTCTTATGGACACCAATTTATTTCGATTCGGCAGACACCTTGCCGGCTTGCGCAAGAAATACAACTGGGCGCAAGACAAGCTGGCGCTGGAAAGCGGACTGGCGCGTTCTTATCTGAGCGGTGTCGAGCGTGGCAAGCGCAATATTTCGCTGCGCAACATCTGCATTCTGGCGGACACGCTGGGGCTGCCGCCGCATGAGCTGCTGGCGTTCGATTCGTCAAACGGCATGGCAGCAGACGCTGGACCGGGTGCGGCGGCGCCGTGCGATCCGTATCCGTCGCTCAACCGGGCAATGCAGAAGTTGTCGGACCGCGATCAGGCGTGGATGGCCGATCTGGTCCGTACGCTGAGCCTGCGGCTGGGTCCTGGCGTGCTGCGCGACGAATGAGGATGAAACGAGAAGTCGAGGCGACGGGCTCGCGTCAGGTGTCAGGCAACACCGTCGTCCAGGCGTCCATCGGTTCCGGGCGTTAGTCGTTCCCGAGGAAGGCGTCCACCGCGCGGTGAAACGCAATCGGATTGGCGAGGTTCATGCCATGCGATGCGTCCTGAATCACCATGCGGCGGGCTTCCGGCATGGCGTGCGCGAGCGCGTTCAACACGTCCGGATAGGGCGCGGGGCTCTCCGCGCCGCCCATCAGCAAGACCGGCGCATGCAAGGCGCCGAGGGCATCGATCGGCAACGGCGTGCGCGGCTCGGCCACCTGACCGATCAAGGTAAGCGCATTGTCGCGCACCATCTGCTTGAACCAGGGCACCATGCGGCGCCACGTGTCCGGTCCGCTCACCGTATCGATGAAGATGGCCAGACCGCCGTCGATATCGCCCGCCTCGATCGCGGCAAGCGCCGCCTGGCGGAAATTACCTCGTTCGCTGTCGGGCGGCACCTGAACCGGGCCGCCGCTGATCTCCACCCCCGGATCGGCAAGGATCAGCGAACGTACGGTGTCCGGCGCCAGCAGTGCCGTGCGCAGCGCGACATAGCCGCCGCGCGAATGGCCAAGCACGTGAACGGGACCGACGCCGAGCGCCGTGATGAACGCGGCCAGATCCTCGGCGTGCTGCTCGCCGGAGAACGTGCCGTCACGGCCGCTCCAGGCTTCCGGCCAATAGTGGCGCAGGCTCACCGAGATCACTCGCCGCCGTTGTCCCAGCGGCGTCATGTTCGGCTTGAAGTAGCGACAATCGCAAAGCGAGCCGTGAACCAGCACGAGCGGTGCGCCGACGGCGTCGGCAGGTGCGGGGGTTTCGACGTACGCCATCGGATAGCCGTTGACGTCGATCGTTTGCGGTGCAGAAACCGGCATGGAGATACATCAGGAAAGTCGGGCAGCCAGTATACCGAGCTTGCTGCCCCCTCGCTGCGGCGCGGCAAGCCGTGCGAGGCAAAAGAGCGGGCACCGGGTGCTGGTGTATGCTTGCGACTTTCTTCATTCCTGCGGTTTCCCGGCATGGCACTCAAAGCCACTATCTACAAGGCCGAGGTGCAAATCACCGACCTCGACCGCCACTATTACGCCTCCCATAGCCTGACGCTGGCCCGGCATCCGTCGGAAACCGACGAACGCATGATGGTGCGCCTGCTCGCCTTCATGTTGTACGCGGGCGAGCGCCTCTCGTTCGGCAAGGGTATCTCCACGGCCGATGAGCCCGATCTGTGGGAACACGACTTCGGGGGCGACATCGTCCGGTGGATCGACGTCGGGCAGCCCGACGCGCGCCGCCTCGTCAAGGCAGCCGGCCGGGCGGAGCATGTGGACGTTCTGGCCTACGGCGGCAAGCCGGCCGCGATCTGGTGGCAAGCGACCGAGTCGCAGATCACCCGCCTGTCGAATCTCACCGTGCGCATGCTCGATGAAGCGTCCGCCGAAGCGCTGACGGCACTGGCCTCGCGCACGATGCGCCTGCAATGCACGATTCAGGACGGCGAAGTCTGGATCGCGGACGACAACCACAACCTGCCGGTCAACCTCGTCACGCTGCGCGCCGCCGCCAACGACTGACCCGTTCCCGTCGCACCACTGACGCGGGGCGGAGGTCCCAGCCGCTCCGTCCCCCGCCTCTCACCGCTTGCCTCTCCCCCCTCCGGCCTCGCCCCAGTACGCGGCACACCACAAGCTGCGTTACACTTGACGTTAACGTCAATCGAGTAACCGAGACCGCGCCCGGAATGACCGGCCTACCGGGTCGACCGCACGCCCCGGCGTCGTTCGATGCGCGGAGGTGTCGCAAGACCGCCAGCCCTGTCGCCGTGCCTCATTCCTATACGCGTTTGCCCCGCACCTCATGGACATCCTGATCTTTTCCCCGGACGGCAAGACCGCCCCGTACGAGACCGGCCTCGCCGAGCATCTGCCGCAGGCCGGCATCCGCGCCTGGCAGCCCGGCGATACCGCGCCGGCCGACTATCTGGTGCTCTGGAAGCCGAACGCGGAAGTGCTGCAACCGCGCGAGCGCCTGAAAGCCATCTTCAATATGGGGGCCGGTGTCGACGGGGTGCTCGGCACGCGCGGCGAAGGAGCGCAACGCCTGCCGGCAGGCGTGCCGCTGGTGCGTCTGGAAGACGCCGGCATGGCCGACCAGATGGCGCAGTACGTGAGCGCCGCCGCCCTGCGCTACTTCCGCCGTCTCGACGTATTCGACGATCAGCAAGCCCAAGGGCAATGGAAGTTTCAGAAGCCGAACCGTCTCGCGGACTTCCCTGTCGCAGTGCTCGGCTACGGCACGCTCGGCGCGCACGTCGCCAAAACGCTGAAGTCGTTCGGCTTTCCGGTTCGCGCGTGGAGCCGCAGCCAACGCAGCGAGGGCGCGGATGGCAGCGGCGTCGAGTTGTATCACGGCAGTGCGGGCTTCGACGCCTGCGTGTCCGGTGCGCGCATTCTCGTCAACCTGTTGCCGCTCACGCCGGAAACGGTCGATGTGCTCAACACCAGCCTGTTCGCGAAGCTGGCGCAGGGCGCGTTCCTGATCAACGTGGCACGCGGCGCACATCTGGTCGAACCCGACCTGCTGGCCGCGCTGGAAAGCGGCCAGATCGCCGGCGCAACGCTCGACGTGTTTCGCACGGAACCGCTGCCCGCCGACCATCCGTTCTGGCGTGAGCCGCGCGTCACCGTCACACCGCACATTTCGGCCCTGACGTTGCGCGACGAGACGGTCGCGCAGATCGCGGGCAAGATTGCCGCCCTCGAGCGCGGCGAAGCCATTACCGGCATCGTCGATCTGACGCGCGGATACTAAACGCCGCCCCGCCAGATCCATTGCCAGCCCCTACGAGGAGACAACTCATGGTGACGTCCCAACTGCCGCAGCGCGTAAAAGTGGTCGAAGTCGGCCCGCGCGACGGTCTGCAGAACGAGAAGCAACCGGTACCGACCGACATCAAGATCGCGCTGGTCGACCGCCTGTCGGCTGCCGGCTTCGCCAATGTCGAGACGGCGTCGTTCGTCTCGCCCAAATGGGTGCCGCAGATGGCCGACGGCGCCGAGGTCATGGCCGGCATTAAGCGCCGTCCCGGCACGATCTATTCGGTACTCACGCCGAACATGCGCGGCTTCGAGGGCGCAGTGGCCGCGAAGGCCGATGAAGTGGTGATCTTCGGCGCTGCGAGCGAAGCGTTCTCGCAACGCAATATCAACTGCTCCATCGAGGAGAGCATCACGCGCTTCGAGCCGGTGGCGCGCGCGGCGAAAGACGCCGGCCTGCGTCTTCGCGGCAGCATTTCGTGCGCACTCGGTTGCCCGTATCAGGGCGAAGTCCCTGTCGCCAGCGTGGTCGACGTCGTGCAGCGGCTCGCGGCGCTCGGTTGCGACGAGATCGACATCGCCGACACGATCGGCGTGGGCACGCCCTCGCGCACCCGTGACGTCATGGAAGCCTGCGCGAAAGTGTTCCCGATCGAGCGCCTGTCCGGTCACTTCCACGATACGTATGGCCAGGCGACGGCGAACATCTACGCGGCGCTGCTCTCCGGCATCACGATTTTCCACTCGTCGGTTGCCGGTCTCGGCGGCTGTCCGTACGCCAAGGGCGCCACGGGCAACGTCGCCACGGAAGACGTGCTGTACCTGCTGCACGGACTGGGCATCGAGACGGGGATCGATCTCGAGGCCGTGGTGCGCACCGGCGACTTCATTTCGCAGGCGATCGGCCGCCCGAACGCATCGCGCGTGGGACGCGCCATGCTCGCGAAGCTGCAAGACACCGCCCCCGCCAGCGCCTGACACCGTGCCGGACAAGGTATCCGCGCCCCCCATGTGATTCGAGGACATCGACCCGACATGAGCGAAACACCCCAGATTCCCGAACCTGCGCACGCGCAGGATCTTCCCGAAGGCGCACGCCACGTCGCGCGACTGCTCGCCGGCATAGGCCACGATCAGCCGATCGTGCTGCTGCCGGCCACCGGCAAGACGTCTGCCGAGGCCGCCGCCGGACTCGGTTGCGACGTGGCGCAGATCGCGAAATCGATCATCTTTCGCCGCGCATCGGACGACACGCCTGTGCTGGTGATTGCCAGCGGCATCAATCGCGTCGACGAGAAAAAGGTGGCGGCGCAAGTCGGTGAACTCGCCCGCGCCGATGCCCGCTTCGTCAAGGAGAAGACAGGCTATTCGATCGGGGGCGTGAGCCCGATCGGGCATGTCGTCTCGCCGGTCACGCTGATCGACGAAGACCTGCTCAAGCTCGCGAGCCTGTGGGCCGCCGCCGGGCACCCGCATGCCGTGTTCAACCTCACGCCGCAGCAGCTCGTTGCGATGACGGGCGCGCCGGTCGTCGACGTGGCGCTCAGAGACTGAGCGTCTGAGCGAATGCCGGCGCCACGGCGGCGGCAAGATTGAGCGTCGTAGCCAAGAACAACATCAAGGAGACGTGCCATGCCGAGCCCCGAACTTGTACCGGGCCTGACATTCGAGTGGACTTATCGCGTGCCGAAAAAGGCCGTGGTCCCCGAACTGTATGACGATGTCGAACTGTGCCGCGACATGCCGGCCGTGCTGGCCACGGGCTATCTCGCGGGCATTCTCGAATGCGCGTGCCTGCAGGCGATTCGCCCGTATCTCGACTGGCCGCGCGAGCAATCGCTTGGCACGCTCGTCTCGTTCTCGCATCTGGCCGCCACGCCAGCAGGTGACACGCTGCGTATTCAGGGCAAGCTCGTCGACGTCGCGGGCCGGACACTGCGCTTCGAAGTCGAAGCCTGGGACGGCCTGGAAAAAGTCAGCGCAGGAACGCATGAGCGCGTCATCGTCGATGAGGCGCGCTTTCACGGCAAGCTGCGCGAGAAGGCGGCCAAGCTCGGCCTGTCCCTCTGAACGCCGCGCCACCCACCGTCGCCTTATGGCTGCCATGACGACACACGCGTCTTCCGTCCCGTCGCCCTGCACCAACATCTGCCGCATGAATCCGGCAACCGGCTGGTGTTCGGGCTGCTGGCGCACCCTCAGTGAGATCGCCGCGTGGTCGTCCATGGACGACGACGACAAGCGCCATATCTGGTCGTTGCTGCCCGCGCGGCGTGCCGAGCACGAGGAACCGCCGGTACAGCATCGTCGCGTGGTCATCGGCGCCCCCGGCGCAGACAACTCATGATGCGCCCCGGCGCCCTACTCTTTCGTTACCGCATATGGGAAAAATCGTTGCCATCGGCGAGACGTTCTCCGCCACGCATCACTTCTCGCCCGACTCGATCCGCGAGTTCTCCACGCTGGCGCACGACTTCAATCCGCTGCATCACGACGCGGACTACGCGGGTGCCGATTCGCGTTTCGGCGGACTGATCTCCTCCGGTACGCAACAGATGTCATATCTGGCTGCCCTGCTCGCCACGCATTACTCGAAGACAGCCCAGCCGCTCGGGCTCGAATTCGACATGAAACTGCGCCGCGCCGTGCATGCGGGCGACGACATCACCGTGCGCTGGACGGTCACCGACAGTCTGTGGAAAGAAAAGCTCACGGGCGACATCGTTTCGCTCGACGGCGAGGCGATCAACCAACGCGGCGAGACGGTAATTGCCGCCACGGCGAAGATCCTCGTGTGCGCCAAACCGGCCTGAAACACCGCCCATCCCCCGTGTCATCACTTCACGAGATACGCCCATGACCTCGCTTGCCCTTCCTGCCGGGCTGCGCGTGTTCGAGCGCGGCTGGCTCTCATCGAACAATGTCCTGTTCCTCGGCGACGAGCCCACGCTGGTCGACAGCGGCTACGTCTCGCACTCGGAACAGACGCTGGCGCTCGTCGCGCACGCGCTGCCGGACGGTCAGCCGCTCGCGCGGCTCGTCAATACGCATCTGCACTCTGATCACTGCGGCGGCAACGCCGCGCTACAGGCACGCTACGGCTGCCGCACGTGGGTGCCGGCGGCGCAAGCCGATCCGGTCCGCCATTGGGACGAGCAGCGCCTGTCGTTCGAAGCGACGGGGCAGCAATGCGCGCGCTTCACCTTCGACGACACGCTCTCGCCGGGCGACGCCATGACGTTCGGCGAGCACGAATGGCTGGTGCTCGGTGCCCCGGGTCACGACCCGCACGCCCTGATGCTCTACAACGCCACCGACGGCATCCTGATTTCCGGCGACGCCCTATGGGAGCGCGGATTCGGCGTGATCTTCCCCGAACTGGATGGCGAGTCGGGATTCGCCGAACAAGCCGCCGTGCTCAATCTCATCGAGCAGCTCGATGTCTCGCTGGTCATTCCCGGACACGGCAAGCCGTTCGGCGGCATTGACGGCGCCCTGCGCGCCGCACGCGCACGCCTCGACTATCTGCAAAGCGATCCCGCACGCAACGCGCGCAACGCACTCAAGGTGCTGATCGTCTTTCGTCTGATGGCTGAGGCAGAGATGGCAGGCGCGACGCTCAAGGCCACGCTCGATACCGCGCGCGCGTGGCGCAGTGCGGCCGCGATGCTGGCGCCCCCGTCGGGCTGGCCCGATCTGCTCGACTCGCTCGTGGCGGAACTGGCGAAGGCGGGCGCGCTGCGCCATGACAGCGAGACGGACACGCTTTACGCCGTATGAGTGTCGCCGCGCGGGGCAAAAAAACAACGCCGCCTGCCAGTCACGGCAAGCGGCGTTTGAGGACGTGACGTGCCGGACGAACGCTGCGGTCGCTAACGCGGCGTTCGTCCTGTGACGTCATGATACCGACGCCACCTGGCACGCGATTTCATCCTAGACGCGTCCCCCATCCCCCCCCAAGGGGACTTTCCCTGATACGGGGCCATTCGGTGCGTCAGAACCGAAGACTTCTTCGAGTGCCCGCTCACCGGGCAACGCACGAATCCCCCTATAATCGAACGATCGTTCGCGAAAATGGACCGCTGCAAATTGCGCACCGACGCAAAGGGTACCGACCGCCGAACGTCCTGCTTAAGGAGACTTCATGGCCCTTCCCAAGATTCTGCAAAACCTGGCGCTGCCCGTTGTGGCCTCGCCGATGTTCATCGTGAGCTACCCGGAACTGATACTCGCACAGTGCAAGGCCGGTATTGTCGGCTCGTTCCCCGCGCTCAATGCGCGCGAGCCGCAGATTCTCGAAGACTGGCTCTCTCGCATCACCGAGGAACTCGCGTCGTACAAGGCCGCGAATCCGGACGCCGTCGTGGGCCCGCTCGCGGTCAACCAGATCGTGCATCAATCGAATCAGCGGCTCGAACATGACGTGCGCGTGTGCGTGGAGCATCGCGTGCCGATCTTCATCACCAGCCTGCGCGCGCCGCCGAAGGAAGTGCTCGATGCCGTCCACAGCTACGGCGGTATCGTGCTGCACGACGTTATCAATTTGCGTCATGCGAACAAGGCGCTCGAAGCTGGCGTGGATGGGCTGATCCTCGTTGCCGCCGGCGCAGGCGGACATGCGGGCACGCTCTCGCCGTTCGCGCTGGTAGGCGAAGTGCGCAAGATTTTCGACGGCCCCATCGTGCTTTCCGGCGCGATTGCCAACGGCGGGTCGATCCTCGCGGCACAGGCCATGGGTGCCGACCTCGCGTACATCGGCACGCGCTTCATCGCCTCAACGGAAGCGAATGCGAGCGATCCCTATAAGCAAGCCATCGTCGACGCGAGTGCCAACGACATCGTTTATACGAACCTGTTCACTGGTGTGTCGGGCAACTACATCCGCCAGAGCATTCTGAATGCTGGTCTCGATCCCGACGACCTGCCCACGGCCGACAAGACCGCCATGAATTTCGCCAAGGCAAAGGCGTGGAAGGACATCTGGGGCGCCGGTCAGGGTGTGGGGCTGATGGACGACGTTCGCCCGGCGGCCGAGATCATCGCGCGTCTGAAGCAGGAATACGACGACACGCGCCGGCGGCTCGCCATCTGAGCGCTCACGCACGCGCGAGCGTGTGTCGTGCGCCCGGATCGTCACGCCGACGGCGCAACGCACGACACTCCCCCGGCGCCAACGAACGTCTCGTTGGTCATCCACCGGATCATTCTTCCGACGCCAGTCCCTTGCTCGATCCCCAGCCGCCCCGACACAAGGGGCTCTGGCGATAACTCGATCGGGGACACCGGGCACCAAAGCGGCCAACCGTACACCGTGCCGCTCATCCAGTCACCCGGCCCTTCGGCCCTTCGGCTTGCGCATTTTCCGACCACGTCAGCGCAACATCTCCAGCCCGGGAAGTGCCGGCTGCGGGGGCAGCAGGGACACAGTCTTGAAAACGTGTCCGGCAGCGAGGGAACCATGCTGTCGCGTCCCGGGCCGTTGAACCGCCCCGAATCCGAGTCACACGCCAGACCCCGTTCAGTGTCGAAGCGCGATGCCGCCGCTGCCAGGTGACACATGACACATGACGCGGCATGAATTCCGTCACCGTCTCGCCGCATTGCGACGGAATCGATAACGCCCCCGGCCGAAGCGCAAACAGGCCGGCTCTCCCGATGGCAGTCTTCGTCAATGGCTGGACCGGCATTGCGCCCGTCCGGCCATCAACACATTCAGCCAATCTTCAGGAGGTCATTTCATGCGGTATTCGTCGCATTGTCGTGCGATTAATGCTCCCCCCTGCTACCAGACCGAGCGTATTGACGTCTCCCGCGAGACACATGCGCTCGCCACGCCGGCCTTCCCTCGCGAATTTAACGGCTCTCGCAATTGCCGCAAACGCCTCGGTCGTGCCGTATCGGGCCGGCCAAGTGCCCGTATCGAGTCGTCTTCGTCCGCCAGCCCGTGGTCGAGCGCATTCGCGGTGATTCTGGTCGCAAACCTCATCGCTCCCTCCGCGCTGGCCATGCCCACGCTTCCCCGCTTTCAAGGTGGACAGCGGGAGTGGGAGGACGCGGCCGGCAATGCCTCGGCGAGCGCATCGGTGGGGCTGGCTGACGCATCGCCCGAAGTCGAAATGTATCCACTGCCTGCGCCGGGCATCAAACTTCATTACACCCTTCGGGAGTTTCTCAGAGCGGTCGCCAGCGCCAGTGCGCCGTTCCGCAGTCTTGGCAAAACCCTGGGGGACGTGTACAGCGCGATCAGCGGTGAAGACGTCGATCCACCGGCACTTGAGACGGCCAAGCGCATCGGTGGCGTTGTCGACGCCGCGACGGGCTTGATACCCAGGGTGCAATTGGCGCGATTGCCCGCTCATTTGGCCGGGCTGACTGCCGACGCACTCGATGGCAAATTCCCGCAAGTGGCAGAGCTGACCAGCTTGGTGCAACTGAGCGACCCGCGCACGTTCGGGAACGGCGTGCCAGAACCACAGGAAGCACCGGAAGCACCGGAAGTCCCCCCGCTTTGGTTCAGACGCGCCTCCATGCATGAGCCTGCGCCCGTTGACGATGCCCTTGCGGTCGCGCCGTCCGACGGCGTTGCCGACGATCTCGACCCCGATAGTCAACCCGCGCCCGTCATCGCTGACCAGCGAGACGACAGGTCACACCTGCCGGACACCGATGATGCCGCCTCTGCCAAGGCAATGCGCATCGAAGGCGAACATCATTACCTGCAGGGATACGAACAGCCGCTGCCGTCGCACGCCATGCCTTCCATGCCGGATCGCCAGCTGATCGCCGTCAACGGTCGTCGTTATCTCGTTGGGGAATCCGGCTACTACCATGTGACGCCCGGCCAGAGCGCCGATCACTGGCTGATCAATGCGCCGCGCGGCACCCGTGCGCAAGTGCCGGTGAGATACGACGCGCAGACCGGCAAGTGGCAGGCAGATGCGCCGTTGCGGTTGTGCGGCGGGGGGTGCGGCCCGAGCCGGGAGTCCACACCCGATAGCGTCGCCATGAGCAAGAACGACGTCGCCGAGGCGATTCGCCATATTGCCGACCGCGACGTGCGCGACGCGATACAGCAGGCATACAGCGATCTCGCGCACTTGCATCTGATGCGCACCAATCGTGAAGACCTACGGTCATTGCGCGATAACTCGATTGTCGAGCACCGTCGTATTCTGGTGCGCCAGTTGATGCGACTCGATCCGCATTCGACGTTGTTCGAACAGCAACGCGAGGCCGCCCTCATCACGGCGATGCACTATGACAACTACATTGAATACAGTCTCGCCGACCTGGGCTCCGAGGCGTTCTGCCAGGAGAACGCGGAAATCCTGTTTCATTATCTGCTCACACGCGGCGTGCCCGGCAACAACATCCGGATGATCACCGTGAGGTCGCAAGGCCGCCCGCCGCATGTGATGGTGCTTTATACGGAGTCCGACCCGTTTATCGATCTGCTCGATCTGACGACGCCGCAGCCGCCCGTCTTCGGTCACGATGACGGCATTCCCGGTGACATGTTTGCTGGCGCCCTCTTCCTGTCGCGCGGCTCCACCGTACTGCTTGACCCCTGGAGCCGAATCAAGGCGTCGTCGTTTCCCTGGACCAACGACGCCGACGACGTGAGGCGCATGCTCGAAATCGCACTCGCCGACACAGGGCGAATTCCCGGCAGTCCCTATACGGTATCGCTGACTCGGCCGTACCCGGCGCCTCGGGAGCGTGCCGCGTCGTCAAGCGGGAGTTCCCTCAGCATGCGGAGCCAGGGCAGTTCGGCGGGCGACTCGATACGCTCCGGCCCGTCGCATCGGACCCCACCCGGCGCATCGCCGAAACGTGACCACGACACGCCGCTTTGATTCCGGCTTGACCGTTACCTCGTTACCTCGTTACCCCGTTACCTCATTACCCCGGTGCGCTTGCGGACCCCGTAACGCCGATGCCGTGCGTGAGCCGCCCGGGCCCGCTCCTTTCAACGCGTCGCACACCTTATGGAAATAGGGTCATGCCATATCTGTCACATCACCGTCTCACCAACGCCACACCTCACTACGGCATTCCGCCCACGGCAAATCACCGGGAACCCAGACCGCGCGCGCCCTTCGCCACGGAATTGCGTCACGTGTGCCTCGCGCGCGCAACGCATGCCGCACACGCCGTAGACATGCGCATACGCTTGAGCCCGGCCTCACCGATGGCCTGGCGGACCGCCTTCGCAGTGATGCTCGTTGCCGCCAATACGGGCACGCCGAATGCCCTCCCGACCGACGAGCCACAACGCGACCAAGACATGCATCCGGCCGATCCGGGCGAAGGCGGTCGTATTCCGGCGAATCCGGCGCCGCCCCCGGCAGAAATCAGCGTGATGCGAGAGAACGAGCAGGCCGACGTTTTGCGCGTGTCTATCGAACACTCGCCCATTCGAACGCACTACGCCTTCGGCGACGTGCTGAGAGCCATATCCGCCGGAGACCAGCCATTGCGCAAATTGAGCGAATCCATTTGCGTCTTTCACGAGCTACTGAGTGGCAACGCGCTCGACCCGAGAACGGGTGCGACGCTGCAACAGATCGCGGGTTTGATCGGTATGGCGACCGGCCTGATTCCGCAAGTGCAGCAACTGAGAATCGCGAATGAAGTGGGGGGCACGCCGCTGACGTCAGGCGAGATGGACGAGACGGTTCAACGGGTGGACCCGCGCAACTTTGCCGGGTCGGAAGGGGGACGTGCCACGCAGCGGGTCGTCAATCTGCCCTTCCTGCCCGACGCCGCCAACGCCGCCCATGTCGTCCGACGGCTGCCGTCAGAGCCCGTCGAAACATACGTCCGCCCCGAGGCCGACGGAGCTCCCGTGCCACCGCAGGCGCCTCTCGTGCACGAGCGCGCACGCGATACCGACGAAGCGCAAAGCTATGCCATTGCGCAGGCACCGCACAGCCCCGACACGGTCAACCCTTCGCCTGCCGACTTCAAGATCGAGAGCGAACGCGCATTCTTGCGGGGATATGAACGCATCCTGACGCCCGACGCATTACCGACAGACCGTCACGCGCGGCTGATGCTCGTGAACGGCCATCACCACATCCGGGGTGAAGCCGGTTACTACCGCGCGACGCGTGCACGCGACGGCAACCATTGGCTCGTCGACGCCCCCCAGGGCAGCGACGCGAAAGCACAGGTTCCGGTGACATATGACGCCGCGTCCGGTCAATGGCGCGCCCATGCGCCGTTACGCCTGTGCGGCGGAGGTGGCTGCGCACCGAGCCGCAAAGCCACCCCCGACGGCATTGCGATCAAGTATCAGCAGATCGCCGACGCGGTACGTCATCTTCCCGAAGCACACGTGCGCACCGCCATCGAACGGGCATTCCACGATGTGAGCCGTTTGCGCCTGATGCGAACCCATCGGGGCGAACTGAGACCGATGCGGAACAACGCGATGACAGGACACCGCGCGGCTTTGGCCGAGGCCATGAAGCTGATCGATCCCAAAGCCTCCCTGCTCGTCCAACAGCGCGAAGCCGCGATCGCGACGACGCATTACTACTGGAGCCGTGAAGCCGAAGCCGAAGCCTTTTGTCAGGAAAATGCCGAAGTGCTTTTCCACTTCTTGCTGGAGCACGGTGTCCCCGACGATCGGATTCGCATGATTACCGTTCAACCCCGTGACCGGCCGCCCCATGTCGTGGTGCTCTACACCGAGTCGCAAGTCATTCTCGACTTGCTGGAACTGGCCACACCGCAACCGCCCGTGATCGGCTACACCGACGGTGTAGACGACATGTCATTCTCGGCATGGCTATTCATGACGCGCGACACCACGGTGCTTCTGGACGCCTGGAGTTCAACCCAAGCGACTTCGTTTGCACATGCGACGTCTGAACAGCGCCTGGCCGATACACTCGACGCCGCCCTTGCTGACACCGGGCATCGACCCGGCAGCCCGTACGTCGTATCGATCACACGTCCGCTCCGTGGGCAACGCTCCCGCACAGCCGGCCAAGGCAGCATGGCGAGCCGGGGAAGTGCGGGGAGTTCGGACGCATCCGGAAGCTCCGGCCGTGCTTCTGCAGCATCCGGCGCAAGCGCAAGCCCGCGCAGCCATCTGCCTCACGGCGGCCCACCTGCGATGCGATAACACCGCCTGGCCGCCGCGCCGCTCTCCAAATTGCACGCCTCACTGATGATGGCGAGCGCGGCAGCGAATTTCCCTGCGTATTCATTGCATGTCAGCCCCGGCACATGGTGCTCATCGGGCGCTTCGGAGAAACTCATGCCATTTGCTTTGCACCACCGCGCCTCAAGCATTCACACATGTTACGGACTACCAAGTGAAATCCAGTTTGTCAGACGCCAGCCGAATGCCGCAGCAGGTTTTCCGCATACCTTTCGCGGCGCGCGCAGCGTGCGCTCCGACGCAGGCTCTCGCGCCGCAGTGCGTCGCGAGCGGAGCGTGAGCAGCAAGCGACCGGAGGGGACCGTCTGGCCCGCCGCGTTTGCGATCATGCTCGTGGCGAATCTCGCAACACCCGCTGCGGGCATGGTGCCGAAACGCGAGCCGCGCCCCGCCCCGGAGCATCTGGCAGACTATGCGGTCGCCGCGACATTCGCGCCTGAAGCACTGCCTCGCACGCACGCCCCGGCATCATCCGAGGTCGGCGACGTGATCATTCAGCCCCTGGCGCTATCGTCAATCAAGTCCGATTACACGTTTCATGATTTCCTGAAGGCGGTGGCTGCCGCGCGAGCGCCCTTCCACTATCTGGGGGAATCGGTGGGGGATGCCTATGAGGCGCTTAGCGGTCAGGAGGTCGATCCGGGCGTGCGCCGCGGTGTTCAGATCGGAACCGATACGCTGGACCTCGCGACCGGCTTGCTGCCCAACGTTCGCATGTTGCGGCTGCCGGGCGAGCTGGCGGACATCGCCGTGGACGAACTGGACGGCAGGGTCCCCAGCGCCGAAAAGATCGCTGGCGTTCTGCAATATGGCGACCCTCGCAGCCTGGGTCCGGCATCGCGGTCTCACGCAGAATCGTCCGGGCCGGCCGGCTCGCCCTCAGCACCGAGACCCGTGACGCAATATCGGCCGGTGCAACGTGTCGGCGCAAAACCCCTCGAACCGAGACTTGAGAACGTCGACCCCGGCGATCCGTTCAGCGAGCCTGTCGAAGACGAAGCAGCCGGCGCGGTAGAAGTGGCGCGCGCGGCGCCCTTCCCGTCGACCGTTGATCAGGCACCCGCCCCCGCTCCGGCAAGCCCGTTTTACATCGTTGACGAGCAAGCGCATCTGCGTGGCTATGAACAGCAACTGCCGGCGGAACAGCTTCCGGCAGACGTTCCATCGCGTGTCGTCGTGGTGAATGGGCATTACTACCTGAAGGGCGAAGCAGGCTACTACCGGGCCCAGCGCGGCATAAGTGCCGATCATTGGCTGATCGACGCGCCCCAAGGCAGCGAAAGCCGGGCGCAAGTGCCGGTCACGTATGACGCGAACACGGGGCAATGGCACGCCCATGCGCCGTTACGAATGTGCGGTGGCGGGTGTGTTCCGAGCCGGCTCGCTCAGCCGCCCGACAGCATAGCCGCCAGCTACGACGACATTTTCAGTGCCGTGCGTCATCTTCCTGACGAAGGCGTACAAGAGGCGATTCAATACGCGTTTGCCGAATTAAGTGAATTGCATCTGCGACGAACAAATCGCGCCGATCTGCATTCCATTCGCGACAATTCAATCATCAATCATCGTGCCGCGCTGCGCGGCGCCATGAAAAAGCAGATTGATCCAGACGCACCGCTGGTCAAGCAACAGCGCATTGCGTCGGAGATCACGACGCTCTATTACCAGTGGGGCCCCTCGACCGAAGCATTTTGTCAGGAGAACGCTGAAATTCTTTTTCATTTCCTCCTGGACAACGGCATCTCGAAAAACCGGATTCGCATGATCACGATCAAGCCGCAAAACCGGTCGCCTCATGTCATGGTGCTTTACACGGAATCCGAGCACCTTATCGCGTTGATGGACCGCTCGACGCTACAGCCTCCGCACCCGCTGCGCCGGGACGGCATCAGCCACGAGTTCTTCCGGGAAGCCGCGTATCTGACGCGTCATTCGACGATACTTCTGGACCCGTGGAGCAGAACGAAAGCCATTTCGTTTGCCGGTGCGGCCAACCGATTCGACGCTGGCCGCATCATCAACCGGGCACTCGTCGATATCGGACATACGCCCGGGAGTCCCTATACCGTCTCCGTTACGCGTCCGCTGGGCAACCCCAAGGCGCACCCGAGAGGCTCGACCGGTGAAGCGCATTCGCCCGGTCAATCGACGTCGAACACCGAGAGCAGAGGCAACAGCCCGTCGTCGGAAGACACCGAGTTATCGGACGCTGGACCCGCTTCATCGAATTGATTCGTTGTTGACGCGCTCCCTATCTTCCATTGCGCGCATTTCCCGCCCGGATCGGTACGACACGTACGCCGATCCCGGGCGGTCAAACCATCGTCAGTACGTGTACACGCCGCGTCCGGTCTTCCGGCCGAGGTATCCGGCGGCAACCATCTCCTTGAGCAGCGGGCACGGACGGTACTTCGAGTCCGCAAACTCTTCGTAGTAGACATTCATCACGGACAGGCAAACGTCCAGACCGATCATATCGGCCAGCGCGAGCGGTCCGATGGGATGGTTGCAGCCGAGCTTCATGCCTTCGTCGATCTCTTCGGGCGACGCGAGGTTCTCGGCCAGCACGAAGAATGCCTCGTTGATCATCGGCACCAGAATGCGGTTGACGACGAAGCCCGGTGCGTTCTTCACCGTAATCGGCGACTTGCCGAGCTGGCGTGCAAGCGCGTCGACACGCGCGTGCGTCTCGTCGCTCGTCTGCAAACCGCGAATGATTTCCACGAGTGCCATGAGCGGCACCGGATTGAAGAAGTGCATGCCGATGAACTGTTCCGGCCTGGCGACCACGGCGGCGAGCTTGGTAATCGAAATCGACGACGTGTTCGACGCAAGGATGGCGCCGTCTTTTGCCACGCCCTCGAGCTGCTTGAGGATCTTGACCTTCAGATCGAAGTTCTCGGTCGCCGCTTCGATCACGATATCGGCTTTCGCCAGCGCGGCGTAGTCGGTCGCCGTTGCGATACGTGCAAGCGCTGCCTCTTTGTCGGCAGTAGTGAGTTTGTCCTTCTTGATCAGGCGGTCGAGACTGCCGGCAATCGTCGCCACCCCCTTCTGCACGGCCGCATCACTGATGTCGACCATCGTCACCGGCAATCCGGCCACCGCACACGCCTGTGCAATGCCGTTGCCCATCGTGCCTGCGCCAATGATGCCTACGTGTTGAATCGTCATGTCGTCTCTACTCCGTTTGTGCTGAAAGGTGGCGGGAATACCGTCTTGCGCGGTGCACAAATCATAGCGTGGAGATGTCGAATCGGTGGCACATGGAACCGCTGTGCGAAACACACTGACGCAAGTGCGCGGCGTGTCGCGCCCATCGCTCACCGGTCAACGAACGAAGGGGGCAGACGCCTGCCAAACGGCGTCTGCCCCCTTCTGCGATCTTCCCGGCACGCGTCTTGTGTACGCGTGCGCCGGAATATCAGAACTTCATGCGAACGCCACCGCCGAAGGTGTCGCCGCCCGAAAGCGTACTGACCTTGTCGTTCATGTAGGCAGCGTAGATGTCGGTGCGCTTCGACAGGTTGTAGTCGTAGCCGAGCGCCCACGTCTTGCGGTTGACGTTGCTCGCGCCCGAACTCTTGGTGTACGCGTACGACGCGAGCACGCTGCCGTTACCCAGCGGCACAGACACGCCGAGCTGGCCGCCGTTCTCCGACACGCCCCCGCCGGTGATGTTGTTGCGAATGTACTGATACTGACCGAAGAGCTTCACGACCTGCAGGTCATACGTCGCGCCCAATTGCAGGGCCTGCTGGCTGCGGAAACCGGCCATGCCGGCGAGGTCGTCAGGCACGGCGTCGAACTTGACTTGCTGATAAGCCACGGTCGCAGCGAACGGGCCGTTGAAGTACAGCGCCGATGCGCTCCACTTGTTCTGGCCGGTTTCGCCCGCCTTGTTGCCGAAGGCGTACGACACGCTACCCGACAGCCCCTTGAAGTTCGGCGTCGTGTACATGACCGCGTTGCTCCAGCCGGAATCGCCCACGATGCCCTGACCGGCCTGGCCAATGAACGTGTGGAACACCATGGGGCTGAAGGTGTACGAGTCGACGAACGGGTTGAACAGAATCGTCGAGACGAAGTAGGACGTGGTGAGACGGCCGATCGTGACCGTGCCGGCGGTATCCGACGACAGACCGACATAGGCGTTGCGCGAGAACATCGAGTCGCCCTGGAAGCGGCCGTACTGACCGTTCTGCGGACGGAAGAAGTCCTCAAGCACGAACACAGCCTTCAGGCCGCCACCGAGATCTTCGTTACCCTTCATGCCCCAGTACGATGTCGACATGCCGCCGCCGCCCTGCGTCCAGGCACGATCGCCCCCCGGGTTCTTGACCGCGCCCATCCAGGCGTCGACCTGACCGTACAGCGTGACGTTCGATTGTGCGAATGCCGGTGCGCTCATGCACGCGCCCAACACGAGTGCCCCGCCAATGCCCTTGGCCATACTCCGCTTCATTGACTTCTCCTTGGTTTATGTATTTTGTGTGCCTGTTCCCGCCTTGTGCGAGACCTGCTGGCGCCTGCTGCAGAAGCGCCTCCCTGATAAACGGCCGTGATTCTCGCACAGCCCCGCCATGCACTGATAGGCCGGAGCCGCACGAAAAAAGCACCACACGAGGTGGCCGGGAAATGGTGGGGAGACAAAAATCGGCCGACCACCCGCGCCACTGTTAATCCCGGTATAACGAGATCGATATATCCCTTATATGAGCAGGTTAGCGATCACTCACATTCGCTGCGACATGCGGGATTAAACGGCACAGGTTAAGCGCGACCGGCGGACGTCTTTGAGCAAAGTCGGCCGTCTTCAATGTTGCACATGTGCAACATTCGGTGCATCCGGGAGGGGAGAGGGGAAAAAAAAGCGGAAATACGCCGGGCAACTCGCGGGGCGCTGTGACGCCATCAAGAAGGGATGGCGACGACACCGGGCGCCGTAATGGAATTGGAATCGGTTTCGGCTATGGCCTCGACGATGGCGATGGCGATGGCGATGGCGAACCTCAGCGTGCCGCGACGGCGGCTAGCGATGGCGACGGTTGCCTTCGCCGCCGCGCGGGCCACGCGGCTCGCCCTGTGGCGTGTACTGACGCTCGCGCGGTTCCGCCGGCGCCGCCCAGTTCGGATAGGCCGCCTGTCCACGGCCGCGATCGGCGTTGAAACGGCTGATGTCTTCCCGAAGCGATGCTTTGTTCACATCCAGCACGTCGCGCCCACGCCCACCCTCGGCCCAGGCGGGGTAGGCACACACAAGCAGCAACAGGAAACAGTAGCGAAGTCGGGCACGCATTTGGGTTCAGCCACGGCACCCGGCCCTGAGTGGGGCCGGTTGGCACGGGACGCATTCGGCACCTGCAGATTGCATGTGCGCCATACGCCTCAAGAGTGACTGTACCGGGTCAGCCGAACGAGCGTCGACCGAAAAAGTGTTAATGCCTGGCGTGGTCTGCAACCGTTTGTAACGGCGGCAACACGGCCACCGAAGAAGTGCGCCAACGCCTTATCCGGCGGGGCTTCGCGGCCGTCCCACCCTGCCGACGTCGAGACGGTATTCAACGTCGGCGAATGCAACACTCGACTTACTTTTCGACTTGTTTCTCGACGGACAGCGAGATCTCGCGCAAACGCTCGCCGCGCGGCATCACCAGATCCTGCGCCGTGACGGTGAAGTTGACCGGACGCGCGTACTTCTTGCTCGCGCTCTGCCATTCGGCGGGCAGACCGGCCGTGTTTGTCGTCGTCGTGCGCAGCGTGGTCACGCCCCGGGTGCAGCGAGAGACCTGCGTGGCAAAAACTTGCGCCTGACTGCGCAAATCCATCGGCGTGATCTTCTGGTAATCCCAGATGCACTCGTAGGTCGGCGCCAGGCCCGTTGCGCGGAACACCTTGCAGTCGCCGCCGGGTACCGAGTAAGTGGCCTGATAGCTTTCGCCACGCTCGTTCTTGGCCGCGAGCGGGCCGGTGATATCTTCAAAACCGCTCTGCGCGCTCTTCGCCAGCATCAGGATGCCCTCACACTGGTCGGCGGCGAAGGCCGTCTGCGCTGCGCAAAGGCAAGCCAGCAGGGCCCATCGTTGTCGTGAATTCGTTGCCATTGTTGGAATGTTCTAACTGGATGCGGTGGCGCGCAACGTGGTTGCCATGCAGGACTGCGCCACTTGCGAAATCGGCTATGAATGGTGCCATTAGAACGCAAAGTCGGCGCGGATGAAACCACGGTCACAGGGGAAATCGCGCGCCAATTCGAGTGCGTGTACGCCGGATAGTTCGCGCGCGACATGCGCTCATCCAAAAGGACGATTCGCGAGCGTCGCAAGCGACCTATACTCAACTCGCAGTGAAACTGCATGGGCACGGCCGGGAACCGATGGTGGTTCAGTGCATGACGGCCATACCCCCAAGTGCCAAGTCTTCTTGGCCCTTACCATGCCGCGCCGGTACACGCGGCTGGCGATGCCCCGATGGGGCCTCAACCGGCGGCTTAGCCCGCCGGTTTCCATTTGTGTGCGTCCCTCTGCCCCTCTGCCGCTCTGCCCATCGTCAGTCAGCCCCGAGCCACACCTCATACCGACGGATTAAGCGAAAGTGCGGATTTCGCGCGCAGCATCGCTCTGCAACTATCAAGACACAAGATCAACATTCGCCGGGCACTCACTTTCGGGAAGTCAACGGAGTGTTTGTGGATACGTGGACGTCATCAGCGGTGCATTGCTTGCAATGCGCTCGCGTCGTTGTGCGTTACGCGGGGTGAACGATGGGACACCTCACCCTTCCTGGCGGTCTGCGCCCCGATATGCCGGACGCCGGCACGGCGCACGACATGTGGCGCCTGATGCAGCACGTTCGCGGCCACGGCGGCACGGTCTCTCATGTGCTCGGCGCCGTTGGCAAGTTCCGGTTTCGTCATGCGCACTGGCCGCGACACCTCTATCTCTATCCCGAGACACTCGCCGCGCTCGTTCAGGACCTCACCCCGCTGGGCTTCTACCGATGCCAGCAACGGCTCGACATCGCTGCCGATCTCGAGCGCGATCTGTTCTGTGTCGACGACAGCGGCAACGTGTCGATCTACCGTATTCACGCAGCGTCCGATTGCGCTAGCATCATGGCGGCGGCGGTGTGGCTTGACCTGTCATCGATAGCCGGAGAAAGGCCATGAGCCGACTCGCGATCGTTCTGGATGGTTTGATGGTGCTCTATCTCGCCGCCGCAACGGTGGTCGGCGTGCAATCGAGTGCTGCGGACGGACACGAGTTGCTCGCCAGCGTGCTCGGCGTGTTGCTCGCCCTGTGCGTGCTGGCGCTGCTTGCCGCCCCGTTCTATGTCTCGCTGGTGGTGCTCGTCGCGCAATCCGAACGGCATCTTCGGCTGGCCGCGTGGCTGCACCGGGGAATGCTGGCACTGATGATCGGGCTGACACTCATCTCGCTTCTCGCCAGCGACACTATCGAAGTCTCTGCGCCGCTGTTCGTGCTGGTCGCTGTGGTGTGTGTCGTCAATCTCATCGCACTCTCCCGCTGGCGCGCACACTTCGACGCGTTTCATCTGTTCGAGCATTGAAGTGCGCAGCACCTTCGCGTCGATTTGCGAGCGGCGCGCGGGCGATGCTAGACTGCGCGGCATGAATCGCTGGCGCAAACTTCTCGTGTTGTGGCTGTTGTGCGTGACGTTGCCGTTGCAGGCCGTGGCCGCACTGCGCACGCATTGCGCGCCGGGAAGCACCGCATCGGCATCGGCGTCGGCAATGCGGGCCGCGCGCGACAATCACGCCACGGCCATGTTGGCCATACATCAGACGATGATGACGTCCGGGCACGGCGAAGCCATGCCCGGCATGCATCACCATGACGATGCCGCAGCCGACGACGTGACGCCACATCCGATGGCGCTTCAGAACACATCGCCGGACCCCGCATCGTCAGGTCATGCGCACGGCCATCACACCCGTTGCCCGGCATGCACCGCCTGCGTCGTCTGCACGGCGCTCCCGCCAAGTGTCGTCATCCACCTGCCGGACGCGCAGCCGTCCACCGCCATCCCCTTTCTGCGCACGTCGGCCAGCAGCGCCGTCGTTGCCGTGCCCGAGCGCCCTCCGAAAGCCCGCGTCGCCTGACGGTCCCGCATCGGACCCACGGGCGACGGCTGCATCTGCGGATGCCAAGCCAGCCCCGGCCGATAGCCCACCGTCTCGGTTCCCCGTCGAACCGACTTCCCGCCCTGTTTCTTGACCGGCCCGCGTTCGCCGGCCAGTCGTGCCGCGAGTCCGTGGCAGGGCAGCACTTCAGCGTTACCCTCTACCCACCGTCAGCCCGCCGACGCGGGCAAAACCGGAGTCAAATCATGATTCGCTCACGCGTGCCTGCGCGCTTCCCCCATGCCCTGTGCGTTCCTTTCGTTCTCGGCGCCGCCTCGCTGTTGTTCGCCGCCCCCGCGCTTGCCGACGAGCCGCACGCCATGCACATGCAGCACAGTCACGGCGGTGCGGCAACCGCCATCGGCGAACCGGGCAACGAGGCGCAGGCCACCCGCACGGTAGACGTCGATATGCGCGACACCATGCGTTTCTCGCCAGCCACACTCACGGTGCGTCGCGGCGACACAGTGCGCTTCGTCGTCACCAACAACGGCAAGATCCGTCATGAAATGACGCTGGGCACGGCGGCATCGCTCGCAGAGCACGCCAAGATGATGCAGCAGATGCCCGGCATGTCTCACGCCGAACCCAATGCCGTGACAGTGGAGCCCGGTGAGCGCAAGACGCTCGTGTGGCATTTCACCCAGCCGGGGACAGTGGAATTCGCCTGCCTCGAACCGGGACACTTCGAAGCTGGCATGCGCGGCGTCGTCAACGTGCGCTAAGCGCCGAGCCAAGGCGGTGCGGCGGGCGCTTTGGAAACGCGTCGGCCCCACCGGCATCCCGCGCGAGTCCGGTGTGACTGCCGGCGTTCATAGCCGATCAGTCGCACCGCGCCAGCGCGCCGCTGAGCGCTTGCGTTGCGTCGGCCTCGAACGCCGCCACGTCACGCGCCTTCAGCCGCAATCTGAGCGTGACCGCGTCGTCGTAAGCGGCGTCGAGCACCTCGGCGGCATGACGCTCTGCCAGCCGGCGCAGTGTCGCCTCGTGAGCAAAGGCGCATCGGTAACGCGGCTCGGTGGTGGGCTCGACAGCAGTGAGCGTCGCGAGCTTCAGCGCTTCGCTCACCGCCTGTCCGTAGGCCCGGGTCAGCCCGCCCGCGCCGAGCTTGATGCCCCCGTAGTACCGCACGACAACCGCCAACACGTTCGCCAACCCCTTGTGCATGAGCACGTTGTACATGGGCTTGGCCGCCGTGCCACCGGGCTCGCCATCGTCGTCGAAACCCGACGCCCCTTCGCACAACAACACCCAGCAATAATGCGTGGCGTTGGGATAACGCACGCGCAACGCGTCGAGCTCGCGCATCGCGGCCTCTCGCGAGGCCACGGGCATGACGATGCCGATGAACCGGCTCTTCTTGATGTCCAGCTCGGTCTCGACCTGTGTTGCCAATGCGTACATACGGCGCTCGTCCCTCGCGCGCCTTACAGGCGCACCTCGCCGCGCGCGAGTTCGATGACATTGCCGCCCACGCGAATCTCCCGATTTGCCGTGACTTCAAGCGTCAGGCGGCACGGACGCTCGATGGCGTCACCCTGCGTCACGCGTGCGCGCACCGGCAGCGGGTAGCCCTGCCCGATCAGCCAGCCGCCAAGATTGGCGCAAGCCGATCCGGTGCCCGGATCCTCGCTCACACCGCCGCCCTGCGTCGTGAAGAAGTAGCGCGCCGTGACTTGCAACTCGCCGCCCTTCTCGCCATCGATGGAAAACACGTAGCCCGTCTTGCGCTCGAGGCTCGAGAGCGGCCAGCGTTCCAGGCGTGCGCTGTCGGGTTGTGCCCGTGCGACAGCGTCGGCGTCGCGCAGCGGGATCAGCAGTTGATCGGCACCGGTGTCGACCCATTGCGGCGATTGCGCGAGATCGTCTCGGCTCAATCGCACCAGCGCGGCGATGTCCGCATCGGCCTCGCTCGCCTTCTCGATCTTCGGCTCGCCCGACGACGGCGCCGTCAACGTCCAGTGGTCACCGTCGGCCTTGACCGGCACGAGGCCCGCGGCGAATTGCAACATCACGTCGTCGCCCAGCGCACGCATGGCCCGCAGCACGTGAGCCGTGCCCAGCGTCGGGTGCCCGGCGAAACGCATCTCGTAGCCCGGCGTGAAGATGCGCACATGCGCGTCGGCCGTCTCCGAGGGAAGAATGAACGTCGTCTCCGACAGATTGAACTGCCGTGCCAGCAATCGCATTTCGTCGTCGCTCAGGCCGCGCCCGTCTTCGAACACGCACAGCGGATTGCCACCGAAGGTGGTTTCAGCGAACACATTGACGATACGAAATGCATAGGTGCGGCTCATGACAAATCTCCAGTTGGGGGTGCGGCAGAAGACGGTACGGCCCTCGAGCCGCTTGAGCAGGAGGCGCCGATAACCGCCGGTCGGCCAGCCGTGCTGCGTTGGCCGGCCGACCGGCCTTGCGAAAGAAGGATCGTAGTCTCGCACATCGGGCGGCGGTACGCGCGCCAATGCGGGCGCTTTCGGCCCTTTCGGCCTTTTGCACCCCGCACCGTAAGACTCATCCGTCTCGTCACCGGAAAGCAGGCAATATTCGCCGCCCCCTATTGTCACAATTCAGATGACAATTATTCACAGACCAGACAGATTGTAGTTCTCCGTCAGGACTCTAAAATGACATTCATCGAGGCCAACCAAGCCTCTTAACGAATCGATGAAGACACACAGGAGCCCATCATGCTGGACATCAGAAAAGCTGCAGACCGAGGCGTTGCCGATCACGGCTGGCTGAGCTCACGCCACACGTTCTCGTTCGCGAATTATTACGATCCGAAGCAAGTCGGTTTCTCCGATTTGCTGGTGATCAACGACGACCGCGTGGCCCCGGCACAGGGCTTCGGCAAGCACCCGCACCGCGACATGGAGATCTTCTCGTACGTGCTTGAAGGCGCGCTCGAACACAAGGACACCATGGGCACGGGTTCGGTGATCGAGCCGGGCGACGTGCAGTTGATGAGCGCCGGGCGCGGCGTGGCACACAGCGAGTTCAATCACTCGCCCACCTCGCCGGTGCACTTCCTGCAAATCTGGATCGTGCCGAATCAGACGGGCATTGCGCCGGAGTATCAGCAACAGCATTTCACGCCGGAAGAGAAGCGCGGCCGTCTGCGCATGATCATTTCGCCGGACGGCAGCGACAACTCGCTGCACATCCATCAGGATGCGCGGGTGTATGCCGGTCTGTTCGACGGCGATGAGTCGGCCACACTGACGCTCGCACCGAACCGCTACGCCTACGTGCATGTCGCACGCGGCAGCGTGAGCGTGAATGGCGTGGCGCTGGGTGAAGGCGATGGCGTGCGCGTGCGCGACGAAACCGCGCTCACGCTCTCGAACGGCACCGGCGCCGAAGTCCTGGTGTTCGACCTGCGTCCGGTGGAAACGCCCGACTTCTAAGGCGAGGCGGGTGAGTCAGGCGTCGCGCGTGGTGAGCGAACAGGCATCGCCACGCGCGTCGCGACTGACCGTCACCCGCGATAACCCGGTGAGATGTGGCGCCAGCGCACGCCAGATGAACGCGCAAAGATTTTCCAGCGTGGCCGGCCCAAGACCGGCAACGTCGTCGAGCAGACGATGATCGAGCCGCTCGCTGACGCGGACCAGCTCGGCGTCCAAGCAGGCAAGGTCGAGCACCATACCGCTCTCGCCTTGCGGGTGGCCCGTCACTTCGACCGTGGCACGGTAGCTATGACCATGGATGCGGCGGCTCGCGTCGATACCCGGCGGATCGATATCGCGCCGGGTCAGTGTGTGCGCGGCTTCGAACACGAAGCTGCGCGACAGCGTGAACTGCGCGCGCGTTTGCGCGACGGCAAGACTTTGGTTACTGCGTTGCGCCGTGCGCTTGAGCGGGCGCTCGCGCACGCTTCGCGGCTTGCCCGATTCCGCGCCGCTCATGCGCTCTCGCTTTCCATTTCCAGTGGCAGCGCGTGCTCGGCGTCGCGCCACGCACTGTCGCCCAGCGACAGTTCGACCACGCTCAGACGGCATGCGTCGAACGCCTTCTCGATCGCGTCGCGATCCATGTCGCGTCCGATGAAGACGACTTCGTTGATGCGGTCGCCCCAGGGTGCTTCCCAGTTCGCCTCGATGGCCACGCGCTGCGGGTCGCCTTCCGGCGGCCACTGATCCGCATCGGTGGCCGCCCACCAATGCCCCACGGGCTCGAGCGTCGCGGTGTTGCCTGCGCGCGAGTAGGCGAGCGCCCACGCCGGACGATTCGCGGCCCAGACATAGCCCTTGGCGCGGATGAGGCCATCGAACGGCATCGACATGAACGAGGCAAAGCGCGCCGGATGCAGCGGTTCGCGCTGGCGCAGCACGAAGCTCGTCACGCCGTACGTGTCGGCCTCGGAGTCGTGCTCGCCCGCAAGCGCCTGCGCCCAGCCGGCCATCTGCTCCGCGCGCTCCGGATCGAAAAGCCCCGTGCCCAGCACCTCGGTCAGCGGCACCTGCCCGCGCTCGCCCAGCACGATGCGGGCCGACGGATTGAGACCGGTGATCAGCGCCTTGACGGCATCAAGACGCGCCGCGTCGACACAATCCACCTTGCTCACCACCACCACGTCTGCGAACTCGATCTGCTCGGTCAGCAGTTCGGCAAGCCGCCGCTCGTCTTCCTCCCCCGCCACCTCGCCGCGCTGCGCGAGCGTGTCGAGGCTGTGGAAGTCCTCGAGTACATGCAACGCGTCGACGACCGTCACCATCGTGTCCAGACGGGCAATATCGGCGAGCGACTGACCGGCCTCGTCGCGAAACTCGAACGTCGCAGCCACCGGCATCGGCTCGGCAATGCCGGTCGACTCGATCAGCAGGTAGTCGAAGCGGCCATCCTGCGCAAGTTCGCGCACGGCGATGAGCAAGTCCTCTCGCAGCGTGCAGCAGATGCAACCGTTGCTCATTTCCACGAGACGCTCTTCCGTGCGCGACAGCGCTGCGCCCGCGTTGGCCGCACCGCGTTCCACGAAGGAGGCGTCGATGTTCACCTCGCTCATGTCGTTCACGAGCACGGCCACACGCAGGCCGTCGCGATTGCGCAGCACGTGATTGAGCAGCGTGGTTTTGCCCGCGCCGAGAAAGCCGGAAAGCACGGTGACGGGCAGACGGCGATCGGTGCCGCCGGAGTTCGCGAGAGGGAGCGTCATAACGGTAAAGTCCTGTGTTCTTTGGGGCGGGCAAAGGCGCGCTCAGCGTACGCGATCCCCCGAAGGATGCGCGCCGACGTCACCCTGCCCGGGATGTCCTGCCGCACCCGCCGCCTGGGATGGCCGGCACGGCAATTCGCGATGCCGTTGGCGCGTGCCGCCGGGGGACCGGCACGGCATCACGCGAGACGGGCGCGTCGGCGCGCATTCGTGGCGATGCCAGCCGTTCACCGGACACCGCATGGCGCAAGACCCGCGAGAACGACGTGGCAGCGCCCGCACTTCGCACCGGCTTCACCGCTCATTTCACCGCTCATCGCCGCGCGATCCGTAGCCGAGTTAATGCAACCGAATTAATGCAACCGAATTAATGCAACCGAGTTGCAATATGTCGCGATGATACGGTGGATGTCATTATTTTGCAACTCAGTTGCAAATTCCCGGCATGCTGCACGACGGCTGGCGCGGCACATTGCCGCGTGACGTGCCTGGCCGGAACCGCCGGGCGGCTGCACCGGTCTGCAAGGTCTGCGATACTGCGCGAGCGGCGCAGGTCGCGTATCTGTGCGGGCCAGACCGGCCGTGCTGGCACCGAGTGCGGATGCCGTGCGCAAGCCACCAGTTCGCCCGCAAACGCCGCTTTCCTGACACTTCCGTCTTTTCGCCGAACTCGATATGCGTACTTCCAAGATCGCTACCAACGCCCCTCGTGCCACCGCTATGCTGCGTCGCGCGACGCGGGGACTCACGCTTGCGGCAGTCCTCGGTCTGGCCGGGCTCTCTCAGGGGGTGTGGGCACATGCGCACGCCGTGTCGAGCGAGCCTGCCGCGCAGGCCACCGTCGAAGCGCCGAAGGCGGTGCGCGTCACGTTCGACTCGGCGCTCGAAGGCGCCCTCTCGAAGTTGAGCGTCGTCGACGCCCAGGGCAAGCCGGTCACGCAGGCGAAGCCCGAACTCGACGCCACGCGCAAGACACTCACACTGTCGCTTCCCGTACTGCCTGCCGGCACCTACCAGGCGAACTGGATCGCCGTGGCGAGCGACGGCCATCGCACGCAAGGCAACTTCAAGTTCACCGTGAAGTGATGCCGGGCGATCTGGCCGCCGGCACGTGGCAACCCGCCACGGCTGGGTTGCTGAATCTCGCGCTGGCGCTCGCCCTGGGCGTGTTGCTGCTGCGCAGCCCGCACGCCGTGCGGCGCGGGCTCACCTTGCGCGTGCTGCCCGCCTTTGCCGCCGGGCTCGCCGGGCTCGCGTGGATCGCGTATGTGCTCGCAAGTACCGAGGCGATGACGGGCGGTGACTGGGAGAGCACGTCCGCCATGCTCGGCGATGTGTGGCTGGTGCTCACGCAGTCCCATTTCGGCCGGATGCAGTGGGTCGCCGGGTTCGGCGTCGCGCTGCTGTGTGCGGGCGCCTGGGCCTGGTATGACGCACGCCGCCGCCTGCGCGCGGTGCTGCCCGTTGCCGACGATCCTCGCGATCGGCATCATCGACGCGAGCATCGTCAGGAACGTTACGCGCGCACGGTCTACGCGGCCGGCGCCGTGGTGCTCGCGTTAGCCCGCGCGGGGACGGGGCACGCGGCAGATGCCTCCATGCCGTGGCTCGCCATCGGCGTGCATACGCTGCATGTCGGCGCCGCCGCCTCATGGACCGGCGCGTTGGTCGTGGCCGGATGCGTGATCCCGGGTTGGCGTCACTGGCCGGTCGGCGCGCGTGCGGCCTACGGCGAACGGCTTTCGTCGGTCGCCACGCTGGCGATGTTCGTCGCGCTGGTGACGGGAGCGTTCAACGCCTGGCGCACGCTCGGCGAGACGCCCTCGCAGTGGTTCACCGATCAGAACACGCCGTATCTGGCATGGCTTGTCACGAAGCTCGTGCTCGTCGCCTGTGCTGCCTTGCTCGGTGCGTGGAATCGCTGGCATTTTCTGCCGCGTCTTGCACTCGATACGGGTGAGGCGCCGCTCGATACGACAGCCTTCGCGCGCGTCGTCGCCATCGAGGCACTCGTGCTGGTGATGGTGATGAGTCTGGCGGCCAAGCTGGGCACCACGATGCCCCCGGGCGTCTGATCGAATTCGATAGCAAGAAACGGAGCGCAGCATCACGACCGGCTCCCTACACTGAAGGCAATACTTCAGTCATCGGGAGAACACCGTGATGCCTACCAACCTAATGACCGCCAAACGTCCGCCTCGCCCCGGCACCGCATCCCCTGACCCGCGCGACGCGCAGGCTCGGGCGGCGCAGGCGCCGGCCGTGTCGCGCTATGCGACCGACGACGCCAGGTGGGCCGCCGTCGTCGCGCGCGACAAGCAGGCGGACGGCGAATTCTTCTACTCCGTGCGCACGACCGGCGTGTATTGCCGTCCGTCATGCGGCGCACGGCTCGCGCGGCGCGAGAACGTTGCGTTCCATCAGGACATGGCAATGGCCGAGCGCGCGGGCTTTCGTCCGTGCAAGCGATGCAAGCCGGATCAGGGCGCGCTCGACGCGCGTCACGCGGCACTGGTGACCGCCGCGTGCCGGCACATCGAGACGGCCGAGACCCCGCCGCGTCTGGAAACCCTCGCCGCCGAAGCCGGTTTGAGCCCGCACTATTTCCACCGGCTCTTTCGCGCAGTGACGGGCGTGACGCCACGCGCCTATGCAAACGCGCGTCGCGCCGAGCGGGTTCGCGACGCCTTGCCCGCCGCCGGGAGCGTCACATCGGCCTTCTATGACGCCGGGTTCAACTCCAACGGTCGCTTCTACGCGAACGCCGACGCGCTGCTCGGCATGAAGCCGGCGGCGTTCCGCTCGGGGGGCAAGGCCGAATCGATCCGCTTCGCCGTGGCGCAATGCTCGCTCGGTGCCCTACTGGTTGCCGCCACCTCGCGCGGACTGTGCGATATCTCGCTGGGCGATGACCCCGAAGCACTCGTGAAGGACTTACAGGACCGCTTCCCGAAAGCCGAGCTGGTCGGCGCCGACAGCGAGTTCGAACGCTGGGTCGCACAGGTCGTGGGGTTTGTGGAGTCGCCCCGCATCGGTCTGTCGTTGCCGCTCGACGTGCGTGGCACGGCATTCCAGCAACGTGTCTGGCAGGCACTGCGGGAAGTCCCCGCAGGGGAGACAGCCAGTTACGCGCAGATTGCCGAGCGCATCGGCTCGCCTCGCGCGGTACGCGCCGTGGCACAAGCCTGTGCATCGAACAAACTCGCCGTGGCGATTCCCTGCCACCGGATCGTGCGCAACGATGGCGCGCTGTCGGGCTATCGCTGGGGCGTCGAACGCAAACGCGCGCTGCTCGCTCAAGAGCGCGGCGAAGGCGGCGAAGGCAGTGAGGGCCTGGACAAGGGGGCGCCGTGATGGCCCACCCGTCGCACATCCGGTCCCTCCAGTCCATCGATTGGAACGCACTGGAAGACGAACTCAATCGCTTCGGTGCAGCTCGCATTCCCCATCTGCTGAACGCCAACGAATGCGACGATCTCTGCACGATGTACGGCCAGACGAGCGGACGAATGAGCGTCACGCCAACGTCACCCCGCTTTCGCAGCCGTGTCGTGATGGCGCGTCACGGTTTCGGACAAGGGGAATATCAATACTTCGCCTACCCGCTGCCACCGCTCGTCGCCGAACTGCGCGAAGCGTTCTACGCGCCGCTGCGTGAGATCGCGCACCACTGGCACGCGGCAATGGGCATCGATGCGCGCTATCCGCCCACGCACAGCGCCTACCTCGCGCAATGCCACGACGCCGGTCAGCGCCGCCCCACGCCGTTACTGCTGCGCTACGCGGCAGGCGACTACAATTGTCTGCATCAAGATCTCTATGGGGAACACGTCTTCCCGTTGCAGGTGGCTATTCTGCTGTCGCAACCCGGTGAGGATTTCACGGGCGGCGAATTCGTTCTCACGGAGCAGCGGCCGCGCATGCAGTCGCGTGCCGAAGTGGTGCCGCTCACGCGCGGCGATGCCGTCGTGTTCGCCGTGCATCACCGTCCGGTGAACGGCACGCGCGGTGTGTATCGCGTGAACATGCGACACGGGGTGAGCCGTGTGCGCAGCGGCCACCGGCATACGCTCGGCGTGATCCTGCACGACGCCACATGACACTCGACCTCTTCGGCAGCGCTCACCACGACGTCCGCCACGACAGCCCGCAAGCCGACGAACTCGGTCCGGGAGCCTTGGTCTTGCGGGGATTCGCGCAGTCGCAACTGGCGGACTTGCAGGCCGATATCGACGCGGTGATTGCCCAGGCACCGCTGCGTCACTGGCTGACGCCGGGCGGCAAGCGCATGTCGGTCGCCATGACGAATTGCGGTGAAGTGGGATGGATCAGTGACCGGCAGGGGTATCGCTACGGCACGCACGATCCGCTCTCGAAACGACCGTGGCCGGCGATGCCGGTGTCGTTCCTCTCGCTCGCGCGTCATGCCGCCGAGACGGCCGGCTATCGCGACTTCACGCCCGACGCCTGTCTCATCAACCGCTATGCCCTCGATGCCCGGCTCACGCTGCATCAGGATCGTGACGAACGCGAGCTGGGCGCGCCCATCGTATCGGTCTCGCTCGGACTGCCCGCCACCTTCCTGTGGGGCGGCCTCCAGCGCAGTGACCGCACGCGCCGCGTGCGTTTGGCGCCCGGCGACGTGGTCGTGTGGGGCGGGCCGTCGCGACTCGTCTATCACGGCATTGCGAGCGTCGAAGGCAGCTTCGACGCTCAGGCCGTGCGCTACAACCTCACGTTCCGGCAGGCGCGCTGATCGTTCGCGCGAACGTTACACGCCGCCGTCATACAACGCTCAATAGCCGACCGTGAATCGGGCACGCGGGTGCTGGTTCTTCTCGAGTTCGTCGACCAGCGCGATGGCGTAGTCTTCCATCGAAATCCAGCTCTTGCCGTTCGCGTCGGCGAGCAGACCGTCGCCACCGAGACGGAACTTGCCCGTGCGCTCGCCCGGCTCGAACAGCGCCGACGGCGACAGGAACGTCCAGTTCAGCGGCGAATCCTTCGGCTCGGCACGCAGCACTTGCAGAAACACGCGACCGGCACTGGCTTCCGGCTTGTACGCTTGCGGAAATTCCGGCGTGTCGATGAGTGCCTTGCCCGGCGCGATCTCCAGACTGCCCGCGCCACCGACCACCAGCAGACGCGGCACGTTCGCGCGCTTCACCGCATCGATGAGCTTGGTGGCGTCTACGGTAGCGAAACGACCGGCGCTGATCACGGCATCGTGACCCGCGAGCAGCGGCGCGAGAGATGCCGGGTCCGCAGCGTCACCCTTGACGACGGTGAGACCCGCCTCGGCTTCGACACGCTCCGGGTTCCGGGCGATACCCGTAACGGTGTGACCACGTTGCAGCAACTCGGTGGCAACGCGCGTACCCACGCGGCCGGTAATACCAATCAAGGCGACTTTCATCAGGAATCTCCTGGGGGTGAGGGGGAATTCGGGGTTGAAGGGTTCGGGGTGGAACGGTTCGGGCTCAGAGGGCGCAACCGTCGGGACCGCATTGCGGCAACGCACCGGCATTGGCATTGGCATTGGCAGAGACTGTCGTCTGCGCCGCCTGAAGGCGCTCGCGCAATGCATCGCGCCACGCATCGGGTTGCCCCAGATAGCGCCCCGGTTCGAGCCGTTCGATCTGAGCACCGGTCTCCAGCGCGAAGGTCGGGAAGCCGCTGCCGCCCACGCGGGTGAGCCACGCGCGGCTGTCGCGGAAATGCTGCATGAGTGCCGCTGCATCCTGCGCGTCGAAGGCGTGGGCGAATGCGTCCCGATCGAGGCCGAGATCTGCCGCGATACTCACGAGCACGTCGCGATCGGCGATGCGCTTGCCATCGACGTAATGGGCGCGCTGCAACGCGGCGAACATATCGAGGCCACGCCCGGCCAACACTTCGGCGGCCAGTACGGCGGCCGTGGGCGGTGCGGAATCGAAGACCGCGGTGCCGTCGCGCAGCAGCCCGTCGAAATAGGCGTCGCCAAACGGCTGACCGGTCAGCGACGCAATGCGGTGGTCGTGCGGCATGACGTAATTGCGAAGCTGCGGCGTGACGGGTTGCGCGTTCGGGCCGGCCATCATGCCGCCACCGTGAAACACCACGTCGAGACCGGCCACGTCGCGTGCCGCACGCACGAGCGGTGCGGCGGCGTAGCACCAACCACACAGCGGGTCGGCGATGTAATGCAGGGTTGCCTGAGTCATTTCGTTCTGTCCTGTGTCGTGCCGTGCCGTCGGTCGACGGCGTCTCATGCATGCCATCGTAGTCGCGCCAATCGCTCAAAAAAAGCCCATAATGACGATCACTTTGTTGCACAGATCGAGCAAATCATGGACCGTCTGACGGCAATGCGTGTCTTTACCGAAGTGGCCGAACGCGGCTCGCTCACGGCAGCGGCGCAGCGGCTGGACATGTCGCGCGCGATGGTCTCGCGGTATCTGGCCGAACTCGAAGCGTGGCTCGGCACACGGCTGCTACACCGGACCACCCGTGCGGTGAGCCTCACCGACGCCGGTAACGACGCGCTGCCGCGGTGCCGCGAAATGCTCGGGATCGCCGACGATCTGGCGTGTGCCTCGCACGCCGACAGTGCGCCGCGCGGCCTGCTGCGCGTGGCGTGCAGCACGTCGCTCGGGCAGGCGTTTCTGGCCGCCGCCGTCACACGTTTCATCGTGCGGCATCCCGGTGTGGCCATCGATCTCGTGGTGGCGGACCGCACCGTCGATCTGGTGGACGAGCGTATCGACCTGGCGATTCGCGTGACCACCGAACCCTCGCCCGGCCTCATTGCGCGACGCCTCGCCACATGCCACTCGGTGGTCTGCGCTGCGCCGTCGTATCTCCAGCGTCATGGCACACCCGAGCGCGCCGAAGACCTCGCGCTGCACAACTGTCTGACGTACACCTACTTCGGCAAGAGTCTCTGGCAATTCACGCATCACGGCACGCCGCTCGGTGTGCCCGTCGGCGGCAATCTGTCGGCCAATGAAGTCAACGTAGTCTTTGCCGCCACGCTGGCAGGCGCGGGCATCTCCATGCAGCCCGTCTATTCGGCGCTGCCGCATCTGCGCGACGGCACCCTGCGTGCCCTGCTGCCCGACTATGTGCCGCGCGAGATGACCGTCTACGGTGTGTACATGTCCCGCAAACAGATGCCGAGCGCCTTGCGCGCGCTGCTCGACGATCTGGTCGAACAGTTCCGCACCGGACTGTTCGAGGACACGGGCTACGCCGCACGGCAGGCCACACCATCGCCCTGAAGCGCACCGCCGCGTTTCGTTTGTCGTGACGCCGTGACGGCGTCACCGAATTGTCACAATCCCCGCGTAAAAACGTCGTCTGCCTCGCCCGCCCGGGCAAGCCGGCGCCGCCACGCTCATGCGTCGACGTCAGCGTCTGCCGACCGGTTGCGGATACTCGCGCGCGCATAGCCGAACGCCACTGCCCGCTACGTCAATCAAGGACACCATGACGAACGACGCCACGCCCCAACCTCACGATCCCGCGCTGGATGCCGACCTCTCCCAGGACGACAATCCGTCTGACCCGTCACGTCGCCGTCTGCTTCAGGGACTGGCTGCCATCGGCGCCGCCAGCGCGGCAGGCGCTACCTCCGCACTGACCGGCTGCGCCGCCGAAGGCGGTGCCGGTGCCCCGACAGCGGTGGCCGCAGGCGGCACGTTCGACGCCCAGCTCAAGGCCAACATCAAGACGGTGGTCGTGATCTATCTCGAGAACCGCAGCTTCAACAATCTGTTCGCCGATTTCCCCGGCGTGGAAAAGCCGCTCTCGAAAGTATCCGCGTCGGACTACACGCAGCTCGATCGCGACGGCAAGACGCCGATGCCGATGCTGCCGCCGTTCTTCGACGGTCTCGTGCCACGCGCGCAGACCATGGGCGGCAAGAAGTACCACATCACCGAGAAGGACATCGCCCGGCAGCCGAACGCGCCGTTCATGCTCAAGGACACCGAAGGCAAGCTGCTGCCCGAATCGATCATCACCCGCGATCTGTGGCACCTGTTCTGGCAGAACCAGATGCAGATCAACGACGGCAAGAGCAACCAGTTCGCCGCGTGGGCCGACTCGGGCGGCCTGGTGATGGGCTACTACGGCGAGACCGCCAAGACGCTCGACATGTACAAGATCGCGCAGCAGTACACGATGTGCGACAACTTCTTCATGGCGGCATTCGGCGGCTCGTTCCTGAATCACCAGTTCCTGATCACGGGCCGTCCGCCAGTGTATCCGAACGCGGCGCAAAGCCCCGCGAAGGACAAGATCGCCGTGCTGGCCGATGGGCCGCAGGGCGTGCGTCTCGCCGTGGCCCCGGACTCGCCCGCATCGGCCGCCGACGGCAAGCCGAAATTCGTGCGCGACGGTGCGATCACGCCCGACAACTTCGCGGTGAACACGATGATGCCGGCTTATCAGCCGTCACCGATCAAGCCGGCGGCGTCGGGCGACAAGCGCCTGGCCGATCCATCGAATCCCGCCACGCTGCCGCCGCAAACCTACGCCACCATCGGCGATCTGCTCTCGACGAAAGGCGTGTCGTGGGCCTGGTATGCGGGCGCGTGGCAGTCGGCGCTCGATCACAAGGGCGGCGCGGACAAGCCGAATTTCCAGTACCACCATCAGCCGTTCAACTACTTCGCACAGTTCGCGCCGGGCACCGCCGCCCGTGAAGCACATTTGCGTGACGGCGGCCAGGGCGACAGCCCGATCTCGAACAAATTCATCGCCGACGCGATTGCGGGCAAGCTGCCAGCCGTCACGTTCTACAAGCCGCAGGGCAACCTGAATCAGCACGCGGGTTACTCGGATGTGGAGTCCGGTGACCAGCACGTGGCGAACGTGCTCGCGCACCTGATGAAGTCGCCGCAGTGGCAAAACATGATGGTCGTGATTACGTACGACGAAAACGGTGGCTGGTGGGATCACGTTGCCCCGCCGAAGGGGGATCGCTGGGGGCCGGGCTCGCGCGTTCCGGCGCTCGTGGTCTCGCCGTTCGCCAAACGCGGCAACGTCGATCACACGTTCTACGACACGACTTCCATCCTGCGCTTCGTGACGCGTCTGTACGATCTGCCGGTGCTCGAAGGCATCGCCCATCGCAACGCGGCCTTCGCCGCGCGCGGTGCGATGCCGCCGGGCGATCTGACCAAGACGCTGTCGTTCGCGTGAGCTGAGGTCGGCTTGGGTTGAAAGGGAAAAGGGCACCTGCGGGTGCCCTTTCCTTTTGCTGCCGTGCAACGCCCGGGGTTTCCGTCACTCGAGATCGTCGAGTTCGTCGGAGCGCAGCAACAATTTGTCGAGCAGACGCTCGTACACGCGAATCTCGTCGTCTGTCAGCGCGTCGAACAACCGCTCGTAGTGCGCGCGCGCTGCGTCGATCACCACGCGCCACACGCGCTCGCCTTCCGGCGTGAGCGACACCTTCACCGCGCGGCCATCGTGCTCGTCCGGCCCGCGACGCACCAGCCCGCGTGAGACCAGACCGTCTGCCCCGCGACTCGCCTGGCTCTTGTCGAGATTCGCACGGCGCGCCAGCTCCGAGTTCGACAGCGCCCCCGCCGTGCCCACGGCGGCAAGCACACGCGACTCGGCCAGACTTAGTTGCGCCGCATCTGCGTACGACTGCGCAATGCGCTTGTCGTGCTGCTTCATCAGACGGTGCATCTTGTACGTCAGGAACTGGTCGAGCGATTTGTGGGCTGGCCGCATTTCAGTGTTTTCCCCTAGGCGAAATGGGTCGATATTTGGTTGCTAACGCAACAATAGCACACTAGAATTGTTGCGTTAGCAACCAAATGCTCGGTGACGTCTTTCGTCATTCGCGTGGTGTGCATACGCCGTCTCCGCCGCTGACACGAGACGTGTTGCCCATGCGCCGAGCGGCTTATAGGGTGCCGCATCATGCATCGACCAGAGACGACCCCGCGCGCGTCGCTTTATCACGCGTACCACGTTTATCCCCACTTTTCGCCGCAGGGCGACGCGCAGGAGGTCCCCGTCACCGTCGTCGGCGGCGGCCCCATCGGTATGGTCACGGCGCTCGCACTGGCGCGCCACGGTGTGCGCTGCGTCGTGCTGCAAGCCGAGCAACAAGTCTCGGAAGGCAGCCGCGCCATCGTCTTCACGCGTCGCTCGCAGGAAATTCTGCAAGCCGTGGGCGTCGCCGACGCCGTCGTCGCCAAGGGCCTGCCGTGGACCAGCGGCAATTCGTACTATCGCGGCCAGCGCGTGTTCCGCATGGAATCGCCGGTGGACGAAGACGACCGCTTCGCGCCGCTGATCAACTTGCAGCAGAACGTGCTCGAGAGCTATCTGGTGGACGCCATCGCGCGTGAGCCGCTCGTCGAGATGCGTTGGGGCAACAAACTCGTTGGACTCGCTCAGGATGCACACGGCGTCGCCCTGCAAATCGACACGCCGGACGGCGAATACATGCAGCGCACGCAGTGGCTCGTCGCCGCCGACGGTGCGCGCTCGACGGTGCGCACCGCGCTGGGCCTGCGCTTCGAAGGCGCGAGCTACGAGGGTCGCTTTGTCATCGCCGACATTCGCATCGATCTCGATTTGCCGACCGAGCGGCTCGCGTACTTCGCCCCTGACTGGAATCCCGGCAACACCGTACTCATGCACCGCGAGCCCGACGGCATCTGGCGCGTGGACTATCAGTTGCCGGCCTCGGAAACCTCCGAAGATGCGCTGCAACCCGAGACGATTCGCAAGCGCATCAATGCGCAGCTCGACATGATGGGACTGGGCGGCAAGCCGTGGGAACTCGACTGGTGCTCGGTGTATTCTGCGCGTGCGCTCACCCTGCCCGACTACGTGCACGGCCGCGTGCTCTTCGCCGGCGACGCCGCGCATCTGCTGCCGATTTTCGGTGTGCGCGGTGCCAACACCGGTTTTCAGGACGCCATCGATCTGTCGTGGAAACTCGCCGCCGTCGCGAAAGGCGCGGCGCCCGCGCGACTCCTCGCGTCGTACACCCACGACCGCGTGGGCGCGGCACGCGAGATCATTGCGGAAGCCGGCAAGAGCACGCGCTTCATGACGCCGCCTTCGCATGGCTTTCGCGTATTGCGCGACGCCGTGCTGGGTCTCTCGCTTGAGCACGAATTCGTTCGGCCGCTGTTTCACTGGCGCACCTCGCGGGCGCATGACTATCGCGACTCGCCGCTGAACAGCACCAACGACGACAACGCGCAAATGACGGCCGGCCCGACGGTCGGTGCGCCGGCACCGAACGTGAAGCTCGGCGACAACGACTATCTCTACGACTATCTTGGCGCCGCATTCCATCTGGTGACGTTTGGCGACGCGCCGCTCGACGAGCGCTTGCGTCGTGAAATCGCGACATCGCGCGAAAACGGTGTGCCGGTGAAGGTGATCGCGTTTTCTCCGTCGCAAAGCAGTATCGCGGGCGCGGACATCACGCTGCCCGATCCGGCGGGACATGCCGCAGCGAAATACGGTGCCGCCAATGGCGCGGCGTATCTCGTGCGCCCCGATCACCACATCTGCGCGCGTTGGCAGCGAATCGACGCCACGCGACTTGCCGACGCACTCGCACAGGCGACGGCTCGCGCGTAAGCCGTCGCGTCACTCAAGGAAGCCCACCATGACCACCCCGCAAACCGCCATCGCCGGACTCGAGGAGATTTACGACACCCTCGCACTGGCTATCGACGCTGCGCCGCAAGACGGACGTGAGTTGCTCCTCGCGAAGGTCGCCCTGCTGCTGGCCCATGAGATTCGCGATCCGCAGCGAGTGATCGATCTCATCGGGCGCGCAGCGAGCAGCGCGCAGAACGCCGCCGCCCAGGCGCACTGACAGACCGTTCGTTATCGCACCCTTTGGTGTCCGCCCTTGAAGGCGGGCCCGTTCTCATTACACCGCCATACTCAAACCAAGGCGGGGAGCGTTGGAGAAGACACCCATCATGAGTCGCATCACGCCTGCCGCCGGCCTCGCTGACGGCATTTCCGCATCGGCATCTCCGGCCGCCGCCTTCGACGGCACGCCCACGCAACAGGCTGCACCGAACGACGCCATGGAGCGCGCCGTCGTGCGCAAGGTTTCCCGCCGCTTGCTCGGCTTCCTGTTCCTGCTGTTCCTGTTCTCGTTTCTCGATCGCATCAACGTCGGCTTTGCCGCGCTCACGATGAGCCAGGATCTCGGGCTCACGAGCACGATGTTCGGCATGGCCTCGACCGTGTTCTATCTGACGTATGTGCTGTGCGGTGTGCCGAGCAATCTGATGCTCGTGAAGTTCGGCGCACGCCGCTGGATCGGCGCGATTCTGATCGCTTGGGGGCTCGCCTCGAGCGCCACCATGTTCGCGCACGACGCCACGAGCCTCTATCTCATTCGCGCCATCGTCGGCATCACGGAAGCGGGCTTCCTGCCCGGCATGCTGCTTTACATGGGCGACTGGTTCCCGTCAGCCGCTCGCGCCCGTGCCAACGCCTGGTTCATGATCGCGATGCCGGTGACGTCAGCCCTCGGCGCTGCCGCCTCGGGATACCTGCTGCGCCTGGACGGCGTCGCCGGACTCGCGGGCTGGCAATGGCTGTTCGTGCTGGAAGGCTGGCCCACCGTGTTGCTTGGCATCGTCACATGGTGGTATCTCGACGACAAGCCTGCCGATGCGCGCTGGTTGAGCGCCGCCGAGAAGCAGACACTCGACACGATGATCGCCCGCGATCGTGCCGCCGCCATGGCGCAGCAGACAGGCTCGGCACCGGACACAGACAACCGCGCGTGGCGTGCGGTCCTGACACCGAGTGTGGCGAAGTTTGCGCTCGGGTACTTCTGCCTCGTCAACACGCTCTCGCTGGCCTCGTTGTGGATTCCGCAGATCGTGAAGAGCTTCGGCACGACGAGCAGCAATGTGGCCATCGGCCTGCTCGCCGCCATCCCCTCCGTTTGCACGATCGCCGGCATGATCTGGTGGGGACGCCGATCCGACCGTTTGCAGGAGCGCCGCTGGCATCTGGTGCTGCCAATGCTCTTCTCCGCGGCCGGTTGGGTCGTCACGTGTTTCGCACCCGACCCGTCGCTACGGCTCGCTGGCGTGGCCATGGCCTCGACCGGCGCCTACACCGCGATGGCGATTTTCTGGACGGTGCCCGATCGCAGTCTTGCGCCACACACGCGCGCACTTGGACTGGCGGTCATCAACGCCGTGGGCAACCTGGGCTCGGCGCTGAGTCCGATTGTCGTGGGGGTGCTCAAGGACTGGACACACTCGTTCACCTCGGGCCTGATGTTCGCGGCGGCAAGCCTGCTCGTCGGCATCGCGGTGTTGTGGTTCGCGCCGTTGGAGCAACGTCGCGTCGCGCACTGATCAGGATCAAGGCATGGCGGGCACGGTTCCGGGCCATAATGCGGAACGTCTTCGCGATCAAGGAACCCGCTATGCCTGTGACAACACCCGAGTCCACTCAGGGCCCCACGCTTGTCGTGCTCATCGATGCCGATAACGCCGCACCCGCTATCGTCGAAGGCCTGCTCACCGAGGTGGCCAAGTACGGCGTGGCGAGTGTGAAGCGCATCTACGGCGACTGGACGAAGCCGAATCTCGACGGCTGGAAGAAGTGCCTGCTCGAATACTCGATCCAGCCCATCCAGCAATTCCGGTACACCGTCGGCAAGAACGCCACCGACAGCGCCATGATCATCGACGCGATGGATCTGCTCTACACGGGACGATTCGATGGCTTCTGCCTTGTCTCCAGCGACAGCGATTTCACGCGCCTCGCCTCGCGCATCCGCGAGCAGGGTCTGATCGTGTACGGCTTCGGTGAGCGCAAGACGCCGCAGCCGTTCGTCACCGCTTGCGACAAGTTTATCTACACCGAATTGCTGCGCCAGGACGACGAACCCGACGGCGATGAAGAAGCCCCCGCACCGCGCAAGCGTCGCAGTGCCTCGGAGCTCAAGCGCGATACGCGTCTCGTGCGGCTGCTGCGCAATGCCGTGAACGGCGTGTCGGACGAAGACGGCTGGGCCAGCCTGGGCCCCATCGGCAGTCACATCGCCAAGCAAGCACCTGACTTCGACTCGCGCAATTACGGTTTCGGCAAGTTGAGCGACCTCGTGACGACCATCGGACTATTCGACGTCGAACAGCGTGCGGGCAGCGGTGGCAACAAGGGACTCTGGGTGCGGATCAAGCCCAAGCGCGGGGCACCGAAGCGCGGCGAATGAGCGCGCCCGAAACTTTTTTCGGGTATTTCGCGCGAAAGACTTGCCAGGTTGAAAAATTGACCCTATACTCGCGGTCTTTCTAGGCTCGTAGCTCAGCTGGTTAGAGCACCACCTTGACATGGTGGGGGTCGTTGGTTCGAGTCCAATCGAGCCTACCAACGAATCAAAGCACAAGGCGTTGCGCGTTTTCGCGTGACGCCTTTTGTTTTTTCTGCGGCCGATTTTTGCTCGTCGATTCGTCTGGCCTGCGAGCCAACGAAGCTCGTCCACCTGCGTTACAAAACGACACATCCCAGACAAACTCGTAGCACCTGCTACGCGGCCTCGTCGATACACTGGCTTCAACGGTTCGACGACAGGCATCACTACCCCGACGCTTCACCCGCCTTCGCGAATCGATCCGACTCACTGGCTACATTTGCCGACGCGCGCGCAGCATCCTCGCCCTTTGCACCGACCTGCGAGCGCTTTTGGAGGACACCATGAAACGCATACTTGTCATCGCTGCCCTCGGCGCTGCTGCCGCTGTCGCTTCGAGCGCCGCATCGGCCCACGTGGATGTTGGCGTTTATCTGGGCGTGCCCGCGCCGGTCGTTGTGGCGCCGCCGGTCTACGCGGCACCGCAGCCCGTCTATGTGCAACCGCAGCCGGTGTACGTTGCGCCGCAGCCGGCCGTCTACTACGGCCGCGACCGCTGGCACGACTGGCGCGATCGCCGCTGGGACGACCGTCACGATCGCGGCTGGCACCGAGGCTGGGACCGCGACTGATTGCATCAAGAACGAAGCGGCCCGCCGGTTGGCGTCGGCGGGCTTTTTAAGCGGGAAGCGGCACTGTCGCTTTCCGCGTTCTTTTATCTGACGCGCCTGGCGCACCTGCCGGGCATCCCCGCTCACACCATCGGCACGTCGCGCAATTCCCGCTTCATCCAGTCCACGAACGCCCGTGTGCGCGACGGCAACAGCCGGGCGTGCGGATACACGATACTGACGGGACGCGCAGGCCCTTCGTAGTCCTTGAGGACGCGCACCAGGCGTCCGCTGGCCAACGGCGCCGCGACCTGATAGGAAAGGAAGCAGCCATAGCCTATCCCGTCGATGCACGCTTCGACGGCCGTGTTGCCGTGACTGATTTCGAGATTACCGTCGACCGGAACGGCGAACTCGCGCCCACCCTCCCAGAACCGCCACTGCCCGAAACCGCCGCCATACGCGCGGATGCAGTTCTTGCCGATCAGCTCGCGCGGGTGTCTCACCTCTCCCTGCTCAGCCAGACACTCGGGACTTGCCACCACCACACGCCGGATCGCCCCAATGCCCTGCGCGACGAGGGAGGAGTCCTCCAGTGGCGAGATGCGAATGCCGACGTCGATGCCTTCCTCCCAAAGGTTCACCACGCGGTCATTGAGCAACAGACGGCACTTGACGGCCGGATAAGCGCGCAGAAAGCGGTAGAGCGCAGGCGCGACGTGCAGTTGCCCGAAGAGCACGGGTGCCGTGACCACGAGAGTGCCGGTCGGCGCTTCATGCCGTGCCGCCAGACGCGCCTCGGCCTCTTGTATCTCGCTGAGGATCTGACGGCACGTGTCGAGATACGTCCGCCCCTCTTCGGTCAGCGCGATACGACGCGTCGTGCGATTGAGCAACCGCACATCGAGCGCGGTCTCTAGCGCCGCCAGAGTGCGCACCACCGCCGGGAGCGAAGCATCGAGAATGCGCGCCGCCGCGCTCAGGCTGCCCTGATCCACAATGGCGACGAACGTCTGCATGGCACGAAGTTTATCCATGCCGCGCATCATTACTCCGATTTTTGGAGTAGTCAAATCAACTCCCAGGCATTTATCCGGAATTCGGCAGGATAGAGAATGCGTCCATCGCGTGACGGCTTTGGCAGCAGGGCCGGCACCCCGCCAGTCACTACCGGAGACGTTTCATGACTCACCCCGCTGAAGCGCAAGTGCAACATCCCGTTCTTCCTGCTCGCCCCGCACGTCCGATCCGGGTCTATCGGCACGGACTCTCGGGCCATTGCCATCGCGTCGAACTGATGCTGCATCTGCTGGATCTGCCCTACGAGACGATTGACATCGATCTTGTGGCGGGAGAGCACAAGCAACCTGCTTTTCTCACGATCAACCCCTTCGGTCAGTTACCCGCCATCGATGACGACGGTCTGGTGATCGCCGACTCCAACGCGATCCTCACGTATCTCGCCACCCGGTACGACACCGGTGGCGAATGGCTGCCGCGCGATGCCGTCGGCGCCGCGAAGGTGCAGCGCTGGCTGTCGGTGGCGGCCGGCGATCTGGCGTTCGGGCCCGCCGCGGCACGTATCGTCGTGCTGTTCCAGCGCCCCGTCGATGCCAGCGCGATGATCGAGCGCGCCGCGCTTCTGCTCTCGCGCACCGAGGCACATCTCACCGCACCGCAAGCCACGCCGTTCCTCGCGGGCCACAGGGCGACGATTGCCGACATCGCCTGCTACGCGTATCTCGCGCATGCCCCGGAGGGCAATGTCTCGCTCACCCCCTATCCCGCCGTGCGTGCCTGGCTGGCCCGTGTGGCTGCGCTGCCGCGCTTCATACCGATGGCGTCGACGGCGTGCGGCCTGAACGCCGCCTGAACCTCGGGAGGACATCATGACCGCGCCCGGACAAACGTCGCCGACGGTCTCGCCGTTCCACGCCGGCGAGATGGCCGTACAAACGCTCGCCGGTTCCCGCGAGGTGATGGCGGACCTCGGGCCGCGAGTCATTCGTACCGCAATGCCGGAGCAGCATCGTCAGTTCTTTGCGCAGTTGCCGTTTGTCGTCGCGGGCGCGCTGGACTCGAACGGTCAGCCCTGGGCAACGCTACTGAGCGGCACCCCCGGCTTCGCGCACTCACCCGACCCGACGCTGCTGCGCGTGGACGCACTGCCGCCCTCGACCGATCCGTTGCATGGCGCGATGACGTTGGGCGCGCCGATCGGCGTGCTTGGGCTGGAACCGTCGACACGCCGCCGGAATCGCGCAAATGGGCCGGTCGTCGAAGCGGATTCGCGAGGCTTTGCGATTCGCGTTATGCAGAGCTTCGGCAACTGTCCGCAGTACATCCGCAAACGCGACATCACGCCGCACGGCCATGATGAAGCACCTCGGGCCGAGGCACCGCAAACGTCGCTCGACGACGATGCGCAATGGCAGATCGCCAGCGCCGATACGTTCTTCGTCGCCACGCATTACGCCGGGGAAGGCGCGACCGAGCGCAGCGCCGGCACAGACGTGTCGCATCGCGGCGGCAAGCCCGGCTTCGTGCGTGTCGAGGACGTACACACGCTCACATGGCCCGACTTTCGCGGCAACGCCTTCTACAACACGCTTGGCAATCTGCACGCCAATCCTCGCGCGGGGCTGGTGTTCGTGGACTTCGCATCGGGCGACTTTCTTCACGTGGCAGGCGACGCCGAAATTCTCTGGCACGACGAAGCACAGAGTGGCTTCGAAGGCGCACAACGACTCGTGCGTGTGCATGTGCGGGAAGTGCGGCGCGTACGCAGCGCATTGCCTGCACAGTGGCGTGACGGCGAGACCTCGCCCAGCGTTGAACGCACGGGAGCGTGGCCGACAGCCTGATCCCTCATCGATGCCGCGCGCTTGCCGCGTGCAGACGCTACGTGTAGATTGTGTGCACGCCCTTCGAGTGACGGGCGTCATTTGTCTCTTCATCGATCCATGACTGCCCACGCGTCCCTCCGACTTGCCAAGTCCGACGTCGCACCGCTGCAACGCGGTGTGGGCTCGCGTCTTCGCGGACGCTTCGTGGCAGTCGCGCCTCCCCCGCCCTCCCCAGTGGTTGCGCCAGCCGGCGTAGCACCGCCCGCGGTAGTGGCCGCTGTCGTTAGCGCCGTGGCCTGACGCCACCGCTGGCGCGCTGGGTGTTCGTCACCCGGCACAACACCTTTTCATCCGAATTTCAGTTTCGATCCGCCTGTTCGTGCGTTGCGCATCGAACGCGATGACACGTCGTCATGCAGTGCATGCGACCGGTATCGCGTCACGGAAAACGGCGTTCTCGCGCCGCTTTCATCGACATGACGCCCGGCAGGCTGGACATCCTGTTCAGGGGAAGATCGATGCAAGTTGACAGTCTCGCGTGGCGCCGGCATGGCGCGACGCTCCTGTTTGTTCTGCTCTGGAGTGGCGGCGCACTGGCCGCCAAGTGGGGGCTGACGCACGCGTCGGCGTTTGCGTTTCTCGTGGTGCGGCTTGGCGTGGCGCTCGCGGCGCTCACGCTCATCGCGTTGACGCGCCGTCGCTGGTGGCCGGCGGCAGGCACCCGATGGCAAGTCGCCGGCACCGGCGCGTTGCTCGTCGGCGGCTATCAGGCGGCCTATCTGCTCGCGCTTGCGAACGGCATCACGCCCGGTGCGCTCGCGACGGTGTTGGGTGTGCAGCCGATTCTCACACTCGTGGCGCTCGAGCGAGCGCATAGCGCGCGGCGTCTCGCCGGGCTGGCCGTCGCCCTGGCCGGGCTGGCGCTCGTTGTCGCGCAAAGCCTGATGTCGGCGCGACTGTCGGCGGCGGGCTCGGCGTGGGCTCTGACCGCGCTCGCGTGCATGACGCTCGGCACCCTCGCGCAGAAGGGCTCGCGCCAGACGCCGCTCGACGTGCTGCCGCTGCAATACGCGGTCGGACTCGCCCTGGCCTTGCTTGTCGCGCCTACGCAGCCGTGGCACATCGATGCGTCGTTGGGGTTCTGGCTGCCGCTGCTCTACATGAGTCTCGTGATTTCGGTCGGCGCCACGCTGCTGCTCTATCGAATGATCGCGACGGGCAATCTCGTCACCGTCACCAGTCTGTTCTATCTGGTGCCCGTGGTAACGGCGTTGCTCGACTGGGGCATCTTCGGCCATCGCCCCACAACACTGGCCGTCGCGGGTACCGCAGCCATCCTGCTGGGGCTGCGGCTGGCGCTGCGATGACTCGGCGCGGACAGCGCGAGCCTCACGTCGGCTAAGATTGTCGGCTTCCGGGTGACAATGATGAAATAAACCCTCTCGTTGTCACCCGCACTCTTTTACGATCGGGAGCTTGCCGATGGATTTGCTCGACGATATGCGTATCTTCGTCACCGCCGTGGACGCGATGAGCTTTACAGGTGCGGCGGCGAAGCTCGGGCTCTCGAAGCAGTTCGTGAGCCGCCGAATCTCGTCGCTGGAGCAGGCACTGGGCGCGCGGCTGCTGCTACGTACGACGCGGCGGCTGGCTGTCACCGACCTCGGCCGGATCTATTACGAGCGCGCACGGCGCATTCTCGACGATGTGGAGGCTGCCAACCTCGCCGTGAGCAGTCAGGGCGAGCGTCCGCGCGGTAATCTGCGCGTCTCCGCGCCCATGTCGTTCGGAACGATGTTCCTCGGATCGGTTATCCCGTCGTTTCTCGCGACCTATCCCGACGTCACGATCGAGCTGGAACTGAACGACCGCACCGTCGACATCATTGCCGAAGGCTACGACGTGGCGGTACGCATCGGCGAGCTGGCCGATTCGTCGCTGATCGCCCGGAGCGTCGCGCCCATGCGAATGGTCACGTGTGCGAGCCCGCGCTATCTGGAAGCCCACGGTGCGCCGCACACCCCCCAAGACCTGCGTGACCACGCCCTGCTGCCCTACGGCCACACCCAGCGCGTGAACTGGACCTACGCGCGCGACGGGCATCCAGTCGAGATCCCGGTCGCCGGACGCTTGCGCGTGAACAACGGCGAACTGGCCCGTGACGCCGCTGTGGCCGGGCTCGGTGTGACCTGGCTGCCGGTGTTCATCGTGGCACCCGCATTGTTGAGCGGACGCCTGGTGACGGTACTCGACGACTTCGCGCCCGCCCCGACGGCGATTCACGTCGTCTATCCACAGCATCGTCAGGCATCGCTCGTGATTCGCGCGTTCTCCGATTTCCTTGCTTCGGCGTGCAGCGTGGCGGGTACGCAATGGTGACGATTTCAGGGGGGAAAGGGGTCGCGTCGCGCGGGAATCGGCCGTCAGACTTGACCATCCATAGCCCGGACGGGGATACTTGACAGGTTAAAAACCCAGCTTTTCCACGCCGATGACCACGATTCTGCAACACATCCCCACGGGACAACGGGTCGGCATCGCCTTTTCGGGCGGTCTCGACACCAGCGCTGCGCTGCTTTGGATGCGCCAAAAAGGCGCGATTCCGTACGCTTACACGGCCAATCTGGGTCAGCCGGACGAACCCGACTACGATGAAATCCCGCGCCGCGCCATGGGTTACGGTGCCGAGAAGGCCCGCCTGATCGACTGCCGCACGCAACTCGTGGCCGAAGGCATCGCCGCCCTTCAATCGGGCGCGTTCCACATCTCGACCGCCGGCGTCACCTACTTCAACACCACGCCGATCGGTCGCGCCGTCACGGGCACGATGCTCGTGGCCGCAATGAAGGAAGATGACGTCAATATCTGGGGCGATGGCAGCACGTACAAGGGCAATGACATCGAGCGCTTCTACCGCTACGGTCTCTTGACCAACCCGAACCTGCAAATCTACAAGCCGTGGCTGGACCAGACGTTCATCGATGAACTCGGTGGCCGCAAGGAAATGTCGGAATTCCTGATCGCCAACGGCTTCGATTACAAGATGTCGGTCGAGAAGGCCTATTCGACGGACTCGAACATGCTGGGCGCGACGCATGAAGCCAAGGATCTCGAGCACCTGAATTCGGGCATCAAGATCGTGCAGCCCATCATGGGCGTGCCGTTCTGGCGCGACGATTGCGCGATCAAGGCCGAAGAAGTCACCGTGCGCTTCGAAGAAGGCCAGCCGGTGGCACTGAACGGCAAGACATTCGCCAATGCCGTCGAGCTGTTCGAAGAAGCCAACCGCATCGGTGGCCGTCACGGTCTGGGCATGAGCGACCAGATCGAGAACCGCATCATCGAAGCGAAGAGCCGCGGCATCTATGAAGCCCCGGGCCTCGCGCTGCTGTTCATCGCTTACGAGCGACTCGTGACCGGCATCCACAACGAAGACACCATCGAGCAGTACCGCGAGAATGGCCGCCGTCTGGGCCGTCTGCTGTACCAGGGCCGTTGGTTCGACCCGCAAGCCATCATGCTGCGCGAGACCGCGCAACGCTGGGTGGCCCGCGCCGTGACCGGCGAAGTGACCATCGAGCTGCGTCGCGGCAACGATTACTCGCTGCTCAACACGACGTCGCCGAACCTCACCTACAAGCCCGAGCGCCTGACGATGGAAAAGGGTGACTCGGTCTTCACCCCGCTCGACCGTATCGGCCAGCTCACGATGCGCACGCTCGACATCGTCGACACGCGCGAGAAGCTGATGACCTACGCCAAGGCGGGTCTGCTCACCGCATCGAGCGACGACGCCCTGCCGCAGCTCGAAGGCAAGAAGGACTAAGCCAGCTATCTGACGTATCGACATATCGCCTCACGGGGCGATGCGTCTGTATTGTCCGCCGCAAAGGCGGCGCGCCCCGGAAGGAGCGCGCCGCCTTTGTTTTTGGTCTGTCACGGTTGACGCGCTAAGATAGCGTCAAAATAAGCCAAATCCTAAATCCTCCCGCATTCGGGGTGCGCGCTCTGCCCGTGATCGGCGGGGCAGGTGCATGCGTTGGAGACCTTACGTTGGTACGTCTGATACTGCTGTTACTTGGCGTCGATTACTTGCGACGCCGGGCGAGTGCGCTGATCTGGATCGGCGCGATCTTCTTCGCCTTCGGGCTGGCGCTCATCGTCGACGCGCTCGACGGTGTCGTCCACTTCCCGCTCAAGGTGTTCGCCTGGCTGCTCCTGCTCGAAGGGCTGGCAACGCTCGCCATCGCTACGATTGGCGTGGGCGGTCAGCGTCTGGTGCGCGGACTCAAGGGCGGAACGTTTACCGTCGCCGCACTGCTCGTTCTCTTCTTCGATCAACGCAACGGCAACTTCTGGTTGTCGATGCTGTTCGGCACCCTGTTCCTTGCCGACGGGCTGTTGCAATGCGTGGCCGCGTACGTCGTGCGGTACCCGCGCTGGGCGTGGGCGATGGCGGGCGGGTTGCTCGAGATTGCCGTGGCGATCTTCTTCTACCAACCGTATCCGACGCATTACAAGGGCACGCTGCCCTACGCCATCGGGCTCGGACTCGCGTTCACCGGCTGGAACCTGCTGGTGCTCGCCATGCGCGCGCGACGCATGCGCCGCGACTTCCGCGTCGAGCAGATTCTCGGCGGCCCGGAGGACAAGCGCCGCCTGTGGAGCGAACGTCCCCGTGCGCCTCGCTGGGACGGCCCGCCTGCCGATTCCGAGCCCGCGTTGACGGTACACGTCTGGACGCCCTCAGGGTCGTCCAAGGCGCCTGCACGCCGCCACCCGGTGATCGATCGCTACATCGCCGCCGTCGACAAGAACGGTGTGATCTCGACGGGCCACGCGGCGCTCGAGAGCCACGAGGGCGTGTACGTGAGCCTCTATCCGGCCAAGGAAATCGACCGCTCCCCTGATCAGTTCGGACAACTGCTGCGCGCCACCCGCGAAAACGATGTGCCCGGCGTGTTCCAGCCGGACTATGCAACCGAATCGAAGGCCTGGTGCCCATCGACGGTCAAGGTCCGCATTCGCAACTACAGCCCCCGCCAGCTGAGCGCGTTTTGGCAGACGTACCAGCAGAACGCCACCTACAACCTCACGCACCGCAACTGCTCGAGCAGTGTCGCCAAGGCCCTTGAAGCGGCCATCGAAGGCCGTGTGGGACAACTGGCGAATGGGGCCGACGCTGGCTGGTGGACATTCGTACGCCTATGGCTCACGCCCGAGTTGTGGGTCGCAGCGCAACTGCGCAAGCGAGCCAAGACGATGGCGTGGACACCGGGGCTGGTGCTCGATTACGCGCGCGCGGTGAGCATGCTCGTCGATCCGCGTCCGTTCGGCTGGATCACGATGTCGTCGCTCGCGCTACGCCGCATGCGCAGGTCGCGTCGCGCGTGGCGCGAGGCCGCCAGGCAAGCCGCCGTCGCTCAGTCCCGGGGCAATCACGCGTGACACGGCTAACTGTGCATTGATGCAGAGGGCCATCGAGACATTCGTATGGGGACGGGGTAACGTCACTTGTACTGGCCGGGGCGATGGCAACCCGCATTCGGGCGGCGCGTGTTCGTCGCCCGTGCGAGCTTCAGAAGCACAACCCGAGACGAGGACAGTTCAACATGTTCAACCGCCTGTGGCGTTTCGCGAGCGCCGCCCTGTTCGCCAGTCTGGTCATCGGCCGTGCCGCACACGCGATCACGCCCGACACCGCTCCCGCCACCATTCCCCACGGCGCCATCGTCGACCGGCAACCGCTCGAGGCCGATCACGGCTTGCCCGAGGCCGGCGAGCAATTCCGCATTCGTTACAGCTCCATCGACGGCGTTGGCGGCATCGAAGCCCGCGAGGATACCGGTGTCGTCTTCCTGCCCAAAGGACCGACGCCCCCCGGCGGCTGGCCTGTCGTCGTATGGGCACACGGGACGGTTGGCGTCGCGAGCGCGTGCGCCCCATCGCTGAACGTGCGCAGCCAACGTGATATTCAGTACCTCGGCACGTGGCTGTCGCTCGGCTTCGCCATCGTGGCGCCCGATTACGCCGGCCTCGGCTCGCAAGGACTGCATCACTACCTGAATTCGCGCGCGCAAGCCTATAGCGTGCTCGACAGTCTGCTGGCTGCACGCAGCGTGTTCCCGTTGCAGAACCGCGTGGTGCTCGTCGGACAGTCGCAGGGCGCGCACGCGGCATTTGCGGCGGCGGGGCATCAACCCCACTACGCACCGGACGTCAAAGTGGTCGCGACCGTGCTGACGGGTACGCCGTACTTCAATGCCCAGACGTCCGCCGCCATGTTGTTCGCGAGCCAACCCGATCCGGGCGCACCGGACCCGAAGATCCCTTACGCGATGTACCTGTTCCTGTCAGCGGCCGATCGCGATCCGACGTTGCAGGCGGCGCGGTATTTTTCGCCGCAGGCGCTGCCAGTGCTCGACGAGGCCCGCACGCTTTGCATTCGCGAGTTGACCGATCACTCCACTGCCGCTGGCCTGAACGCTGGCAATAGCCTCCAGCCGATGATCCAGAAGCTGCTGCATAACCAGACGCCGGCATTGCGCTACTCAACGCTGCACATCAAGCATCCGGTGTTCATCGGCATGGGCACGACGGACATCGACGTGCCGCTCATCATGCAGCAAGCGTTTGCGCGCGATGTGTCCAAAGCGGGAACGACCACGCTGGTCCGTGTGTATGACGGGCTCGATCACGACGCGACGGTCAATCCGTCGCTACGCGACTCGGTCCCTTTCGTGCTCGAACAGATGTCGGCGAAAGGACGTGCACGCGCACAATAACTAGAGGAAGGATTCGAGATTTCGGAGGGAGACAGACGGACGGCGAACGTGAGACCGGAAATAAATCATTGATTTCATGATATTTATTTCCCGTTGCAAGCACGCAACACATGGGGGCTTACGTAAAAATACATATGGTGCATTGCAGCACGACATCCTATACTGAACTCGTCTCCTCCATGTCTCCTCCTGATATGGATTTAGCCCGCACCATGCGGGCTTTCTTTTTTTCTGCGGCCGGAAAGCCAGTTGCCGTCCGGCCAATCAACGCCCGGGGCGATCAGTCGATAGCGGCCGCGCACGCGTCCGTCGGCGCCGCCAGCACGCCTCCCACCCCTGGAATGATCTTCAGTCCGGCCGATGTCACCCGGCACGGCGCCGCGAGCAATCCACATCCCGACACCGACGTCACGAACGGAAGAACCGCGAACAGGGCCCACCAGCGGCGCAGGTTGCGCGGCGCGGGCCTCGAGGCAGCTTTGGCCTCGTCCGTGTCCTCGACGTGGGGGGTGGGCTCGCCGGCGGTCACGGGTCGAACGCGCGAAACGGCAATGGCCTGATGGCGCATCGGGGGGAGCGTGGTCATAAGGGGATGTCCTGAAATGGGCGGGATGCCGGCAAGTCGTGCCGTTCGGGCGCGTCGCTCACAAACGCGCGATGCGTGATGGCTCACGTGGCCGGTGTCGTGTGACCGATGTACGTGAAGCGTGGCATCGGCCCGCTGTCCGTCATCACCGGTTCATTCCAGATACGCAGCAGGCGGGTGCTCATAGGCAGCCCTTCACGCGGATAGAGTCGCGTATAAACGACCACCGGTTCATCGGTCTCGTCGGCGCGGGCGATGCCCAGCGCGAGATAGCAATTGCCTTTGTAGTGACGGTAAACACCCGGGCGGAACGCCTCGATTTCCGGCGTGGATTCCGCCGATGGCGCTGGCACATTCGAAAACATCGTTCTCTTCTCCTGCATACGACAACCGGATTCGATCCGGCACAAGACGCGCTCGCGAACGTTCCGCGTCAGCGCGGAACTGCGATACCTACCGACTTCGCCAGCGGCGCGGGCGAGATGCCCGACACGCCGCGGAACGGCTCGTCCAGATTGATGATCAACGCGATCACCATCCCGATCGCCCCCATGTGGATCGCGATGATGAAATTGCCTTTCCACGAGCCCGGATACCGGCCGTTCATTGCCATCGCCGCCAGCATGAAGAGCGAGATGACCCACCAGAACACACCGGGTACCGTTTTCGTGGAGTTCTCGAAGCGTCCTTGCCGCGACTCTTCCAGCCGGTCGAGCAGCGTACGGATCGAACTGGCGCTGTCTTCGTGCCTCGCGACCACACGGCGCGTAGCGCCGACGAACGCCGTCAGGGCGTCTTCCGTGACCGGCGACAGATCGGGATCGGCCGTGCTCAATGACGTCCACTCGTCGGTCACGGCAGACTTCACATAACTGCGCAGCAGCACGCGGGCCGCCTGCGCATCGGCATCTCCGACCGCCTTGAGTTCGCGATCCAGACGCCTCACCACCGACGCTTCATGCAACGCCTGATCATCGGCATGACCGAGGTTAGCGCGCACGTCGGTCAGCACGTGAGCGAGCACGAAAACAATGAAGGCGAGCAGACTGCCATGAACGACATCGGCCACCGTGCCGCGAACTTCAGACGGATCGGCCAGCCGGTCGAACAACCAGATGCGCGCAAGCCAGGCGACGACAACGGCGAGCAGCGCCGTGCCGAGCGCCATGCAGACGAGCAACAGCGCCGTCGGCAGCAGCGTCATTTGGTCAACCAGCCATTGCATTCGCGTCCCCTTGCATGCGTCGTTATCAAACCTCTATGGAACCAGCATCGCGGCGGTACGTCACGCCACGTAAGGCCAAGTCATGCTACGCAACGCCCCGCCGCCGATGCGGCGACTATACCTGATGCACCAACGACGGCAACTTTGAAAAATTTCCGCGCCTGACAGCGGAAACGTGGCGAAAGATCTTACCGCTCAGAGGGCCTTGGTCAACAACACGGTCGTAAAACCGCTATCCCATTCCTCGTCGGGATACATCGCGACCTCGGCGTAACCGTGCCGGGCGTAGAACGCGCGGCTTTGCGTGTTGAAAGTGTCCGTTTCGAGACGGGCGACGCGATGCCCCGTCGCGCGCATGTGCGCCTCGGCGTGCGCCAGCAGCAACGCACCGATGCCCCGGCGCTGCTGCGACGGCGCCACATGCAAGGCGTCGATGAAGTCGTCCAATACGTGCACCATGCCGACAACCGGATCACCGTCCGCGCCCAGCACCGCCACCGTGAACTCGTGCCAATGGGACTGCACGTAGGCTTGCGTGCGCTCGCCAGAGGCAAACGCCGCCGCCGCCTCGGGTCGCAGCATGGGCGCCCATGTCGTGTAATACGTCTGCATGAGCAGCGACGTGAGCGCCGCCACGTCCGGCTCGCGCGCGTTGCGCAGCACGATTTCAGGACCACGCATTGCGGAGCTTCCTTGCCACGTCGATATGGACGGTCACGTCACCCACCGGTCCGCGCGGGCCGTCGCCCTCGCGCGGCTTCGGCAGCATCTCGTACAGCGGCAACATCTTGTCGGAAACGAAACGGCTGCGCGTGCCATAAACGTGACGATCTCCCAGACCGGTCTGCTGATGGACGTAGAACCGCTGCGGCACGACCAGTTGCAGCGACGCCTTTGCGCGTGTCATGGCCACATACAACAGCCGTCGCTCTTCCTCGACGTCTGCGTCATCGCCCGTGCTCATGTCCGACGGAATGCATCCGTCGACCACGTTGAGCACATAGACCGAGTGCCATTCCTGCCCTTTGGCACTATGAATGGTGGACAGAATCAGATAGTCCTCGTCGAGCAACGGCGCGCCGGATTGCGCACTCGTGGCATCGGGAGGATCGAGCGTCAATTCGGTCAGGAATGTCTCGCGAGAGCCATACGTGCCGGCAATGCGTGCGAGTTGTTCGAGATCGGCCTGACGCACGGCGGCATCATCGAAGCGCTGCGTGAGCAGCGGCGCGTACCAGCGCAACGCGAGATCGACATCGGCCGGCCAAGCGAGACGCGTGTCATGCAGCGCCATGAAGATGTCAACGAACGCACGCCAGTCGGCTGCGGCGGCCGACGGCGGCTTGAAGTCCGCGAGCACCTGCGCGGGCGTGGCCGATTGCGCCATGGCGTCGAGCAGACGCGTTGCGCTCACCGGACCGATGCCGGGCACGAGCTGCGCCACACGAAACCCCGACAAGCGGCTGGCCGGGTTGTGCGCCCAACGCAGGATCGACAGCATGTCCTTCACGTGCGCCGCCTCGAGAAACTTCAACCCCCCGAATTTCACGAACGGGATGTTGCGACGCGTCAGCTCCAGCTCGAGCGCCGCACTATGGCTGCCCGTGCGGAACAACACCGCCTGCTGCTTCAGCGGCGTGCCTGTCTCGCGTTGCGCCAGCACCTGATCGGCGACCCAGCGCGCCTGCCCCGATTCGTCGCTCACGTTGACGAGCTGCGGCAGACGCGTCGAGCGGCGATCGGTCCACAGCGCCTTCGCGTAGCGCTCGCTCGACTCGGCGATCACGGCATTGGACGCATCGAGAATGGGTTGCGTCGAACGGTAGTTACGCTCGAGCGTGACCACATGTGCGGGCTCGGCGAACTGGCCCGGGAAATCGAGAATGTTGCGGATCGTCGCCGCGCGAAACGCATAGATGGACTGCGCATCGTCTCCGACGACCGTCAGACCGCGGCCATCGGGCTTCATTGCGAGCAAAATCTGCGCCTGCAACCGGTTGGTGTCCTGATACTCGTCGACGAGGACATGATCGAAGCGCTCACCCAACTCGCGCGCGAGTTCCGGTGCGCTCATCATTTCGGCCCAGTACAACAACAGGTCGTCGTAATCGAGAACGTGCTGGGCTTGCTTGGCGTCGACATAGGCGCCGAAGAGCGTCTTGAGTTGCGCCTCCCATTGCGCGCACCACGGAAAGGACTTCGCAAGCACCTCGGCGAGCGGTCGCTGACTGTTCACCACGCGCGAATAGATCGACAGACACGTGCCCTTGAGCGGGAAACGCGACTGCGTGTTGGAAAAACCGAGTTCGTGACGCGCAATGCCGAGCAGATCTTCGGCGTCGCTGCGATCGTGAATGGTGAACGCTTCCGACAAGCCGATACGCGTTGCAAAGTCGCGCAAGAGACGCGCACCGATGGCGTGAAACGTTCCGGCCCACGGCAGCGACGGCGGTTGCGACGACGCCAGACCCAGCACCTTCTGCAACACGGCACCCACTCGCCGTTCCATTTCGCCCGCCGCGCGTCGCGAGAACGTGAGCAGCAGAATGCGATTGGGGTCGGCCCCGCGCACAATCAGGTTGGCCACGCGATGGGCGAGGGTGCTCGTCTTGCCCGAGCCCGCCCCGGCAATGACGAGCAACGGGCCGCCCGGGGCGCCGCCATCACCCACACCGTGGTCGACGGCCTCGCGCTGGCGTTCGTTGAGTTCGGCCCACGGATCGCGGGCGGCGGCAGTCGGCTGTTCTGACATGCGAGATCTGGGAGAACCACAAGAATGCGGGGCATTGCCCGCAGCTACGCTCATTGAGTACTGTATATTTGTACATTATAACGATGGCGCCAACGTCCATCGAGCCCCCCTCCGACATCGAGACGAATCCCGGCCATCGCCCCGCCGATGGCCCACCGACCTGCCTCATGACAATTCGCACCGGCACCTCGTCGTGGACCGACCCGACGCTCATTGCGTGCGGACGGTTCTACCCGCCGGGCGTCGATACGCCCGAGGCCCGGTTGCGTCATTACGCCTCGACGTTCGATCTGGTCGAGGTCGACAGCAGCTATTACCGCTTGCCCGACGCCGCCGTGGCATGGCGATGGACACAACGCACGCCGCCGTCGTTCCGTTTTCACATCAAGGCGTTTCGCGCGTTCACGGGTCATACGACGCCCCTCGCAGCGTTTCCGCCCGACATCGCCGAAGCCATTGGCGCGAGTACTGGGCAGGCAGCCCGGCAAGCGGTCTCCATTGCATCGAATGACATTCCGGCCGAACTGCGCGACGAACTCTGGCGACGTTATCTCGAAGCCGTCGAGCCGCTGCGTCAGAGCGGGCAACTGACGGCGATTCACTTCCAGTTCTCGCCGCGCATACGCAACGACAAGGCGGGCCGGGCGCTCGTCTTCGAGACAGCGCGGCGATTGGATGGCGAACGGCACGCCATCGAGTTTCGTCACCGCAGCTGGTTCGATACGCCGTCGCGCGAGGCCGCCACGCTCGCCATGCTGCGGGAAACGGGCGCGGCACACACCGTGGTCGACAGTCCGGGCGGATTCGACAACACGGTGCCCGCCGTCTGGGCGACAACGCGCGACGACCTGTGTGTTGTGCGTCTGCACGGCCGCAACGCCGCCGCGTGGAACCGCCAGGGAGTCGTTGCCTCATCCGGGCGCTTCGTCTACGAGTACAGCGCGAGCGAATTGATCGACATTTCGGCCCGCGTCCAACGCATCGCTGCACTGGCTGACGATACGCACGTCCTCTTCAATACGAATCATGAGGATCAGGGCATGAAGAATGCGTCGGCCTTTCAGCGCACCCTCGCGGATCTGGCTCGCGGCGCGTTTTAGTGGTGACGTGTGTCGTCGGTGGCGCGATGACCGGCCCCGAGCGACTTGCGCCACGCGGGCAGATCGGCAAGCCGCGTTCCTTCCGGCACGACGCCATGCTTGCCATGTCCGACGCGCTGCGCACGATAGATCCCCGTGTGTCCCGAACACAGATAAGCCAGAACGCACGCTATCGCGGCATAGCCGCCGATCTGCGGGCCGAAGATCTCGATGGCCATCAACGTCGAGGCGATGGGTGTGTTGGCTGCGCCGGCAAACACCGCGACAAAGCCGATGCCCGCAAGCACTGCGGCGGGCAACGTCAGCACATGCGAGAGCGCGTTGCCCAGCGTCGCGCCGATGTAGAACAACGGCGTGACTTCTCCGCCCTTGAACCCGGAGCCGAGCGTAACGACCGTGAAGAGCGCCTTGCCGAGGAAATCGTACCAAGGCAGCGACGTATGAAACGCGTCGACGATGGTCGGAATGCCCAGGCCGAGGTACTGCGGCGTGCCTAGCGCCGTGGCGGCGACGGCGACCAGCACGCCCCCCACGACCGGCCGCAACGGCGCGTAGGCGATGCGCCGCTTCATGAAGGCCGATGTCGAATGTGCCGCCTGCGCAAAGGCCATGCCGGCCAACCCGCAGAGCACCCCGGCGGCGGCGGCACTAAGCGCGCCAGAGAGCGACATCGACGCGGCAAACATGCCGGGAGCGATCGTGTAAGCGGTGTGATGCACCCCCCAGGCACGCGTGACGGCATCGCCAACGAGCGCCGCGACGAGGCACGGCAACAGGGCGTCATAACGCAGCCGCCCGATGGCGAGCACTTCCAGACCGAAGATGGCGCCCGCGAGCGGCGTGCCGAACACCGAGGCGAAGCCCGCGGCAATGCCCGACATCAGCAGCACGCGACGCTGCTCGCCGGACAGGCGGAAGACGTGCGTGAGCTGATCGGCCAGTGCACCGCCCATTTGCACGGCAGTGCCTTCGCGTCCGGCAGACCCGCCGAACAAATGCGTGACGACCGTACCGAAGAGCACCAGCGGCGCCATGCGCAAAGGGACGACGCGTTGCGGATCGTGAATCTCGTCGATCAGCAGATTATTGCCGGCCTCGACACTCGCGCCGAGCCGCAGGTAGAGCCAGCCGACTGCGAAGCCGGCCACGGGCAGCAACCAAAGCAGCCACGGGTGCATCAAGCGGGTATCGGTCGCGAGATCGAGCGCTACGAGCAACAGCGCCGAAGCACTGCCGGCCATCACGCCGACGAGTGCCGCCAGCGCACTGACACGGGCTGCGCGCGGCAACACGCCGAACAGGTCACGCAACGGGGAATCGTGAAACATCTTCATGGTTTCAAACATCGGGACGAGCGACGTCGTCGACAAATTGCCTGAACACTGCCGGAAGGGAATCGGGAGCCGAAGGGAACGAAAGAAACGCTCGCACGCATAGCCCGCAACCTCCCGGCACGCCAGGATCTTGCAGGCATCATCAGCCCCGGGGAGGGGCGGTTTGCGAAACGACCGCCGGAGGTATGCCATCTCCGTGAAGCAGTTGCCATGCTATCAGGAAGCGCGCGCACTCACAATGCGTGACATCATTTGCGCTGAAATGCCGAACCGGACCGGCGCCTCGCCAAACTTGACGCTGGCGCTCTCCCGACGAAAACGGCGGGTGCGATGCCTGACATCGCGACCCGCCGCTATTGAAACCGAGGCGATGAAACGCCTACTGCTTCGCGTGCTTCACGGCCTGCTCGATACGTGCGCCGACATCCTTGTCGATCTGCTTCCAGTAATCGAAGGCCCGCTCGAGCACCGGGCTATGCACCCCGGCAAGCAACGCCCCCGACACGGTTTCGACCAGACGCGCACGTGCTGCGTCGTCGAACACATGACGCACGAGATCGCCCGGTTGCGAGAAGTCGTCGTCGTCTTTGTGCAGCGTGTAGGCACTGCGCACCATGTCGCCATCCGACGCCCAGCCATCCTCTGCCGGCCCCGTCTGATCGGCATACGGACGACCGCCGCTGTTCGGCACATAGGTGGGCGCATTGCCGCTGTGCTCGAATGTCATGTGACCATCGAACATATACGACTGCACCGGCACCTTCGGGCGATTGACCGGCAGTTGATGGAAGTTCGTTCCGATGCGATTGCGCTGCGCGTCGTTGTATGCGAAGGCGCGTCCGAGCAACATCTTGTCGGGCGACAGGCCGATGCCGGGCACGGTATTGCCCGGCGAGAACGCCGCCTGCTCGATCTGCGCGAAGAAGTTCTCCGGATTGCGGTTGAGCGTCATCTTGCCCACCTTGATCAGCGGATAGTCCTTGTGCGACCACGTCTTCGTCAGATCGAACGGATTGAAGCGGTACGCCTTCGCGTCGGCATACGGCATGACCTGCACCGACAGGATCCAGCTCGGATGCTCACCACGAGCGATGGCGTCGAACAGATCGCGGCGGTGGAAGTCTGCGTCCTGCCCCGACATCGTCGCGGCTTCGGCGTTGGTGAAGAATTCCATGCCCTGCTCGGTATGGAAGTGATACTTCACCCAGAATTTCTCGCCGCTCGCATTGATCCACATGTAGGTGTGCGAACCATAGCCGTTCATATGCCGCCAGGTGCGCGGCAGACCACGATCGCCCATCAGATACGTCACCTGATGCGCCGACTCCGGATTGTTCGTCCAGAAATCCCATTGCATGTGATTGTCGCGCAGCCCTGAATCCGGCAGACGCTTCTGGCTGCGAATGAAGTGCGGAAACTTCATCGGGTCGCGCACGAAGAAGACCGGTGTGTTGTTGCCGACGAGATCATAGTTGCCTTCGTCGGTATAGAACTTGAGGGAGAAGCCGCGTACGTCGCGCCAGGTGTCGGGACTGCCGGATTCGCCTGCGACCGTAGAGAAACGCGCCAGCATTTCCACCTTGGCGCCCTTCCTGAACAGCGACGCCTTGGTGTAACGGCTGACATCTTCGGTAGTTTCGAATACGCCGAAAGCGCCGGCACCTTTGGCGTGGGGTTGACGCTCGGGCACCTTCTCCCGATTGAAGTGCGCCATTTGCTCGATGAAGTGAACGTCGTGAAGCAGCAGCGGGCCGTCCGCCCCGACCGACAACGTATTCCGGTCGCTTGCCGCCGGTGCGCCTGCACCGGTCGTCGATCCGGCGTCCGGACGTTCTTTCTCTTGACTCATACATACCTCCGACATGAAGGTGGGTGGGGAGAAGAAGAGACTAGGAGTCAGCAATGTCGCAAGTCGTTCAAAGCATAATACAAGACGACCCAACGCACGCATCGGCATTCGGCGCATTGAATATTCGTCAACTTGCGACAGATGAACGGCGCCAGCCTATCCCTTCTTCCTCTCCACCTCCGCCTCACTCATGCCGTTGAGGGTTGCAAGCGGCAAACGTGGCCTCAGGCGGCCAACGCCCGGCACTGACAGACGACGCGCTCGAAGCACGCGATCGCGAAGTCGATCGAGGCTTCCTCGGTAAAGCGCCCGAGGCTCACGCGCACGGTGCGGCTCGCGGCTTCGCCATCGAGACCGATGGCGCTCAGCACATGCGAAGGCTGCCCCGAGGCCGAGTTGCAGGCCGACGTCGACGACACCGCCAGATTGCCGTTGAGCATGAACGTGAAGAAGCCCGGATGCCGCACCGTCAGGCTCAACGTGTGCGGAATGCGTTGCGCATGCGCAGCGTTGTGTACCACGCCATCGAGCCCCAGCACACCGTCGAGCAGGCGGCGGCTCAGCCTGGCGATGCGCGCGTTGTCCGTGGTCATCGCTTGCATGGCCAGTTCGCAGGCGGTTCCCATACCCACGATCTGATGCGTCGCCAACGTGCCGGAGCGCAAGCCGCGCTCGTGACCGCCACCATGCATTTGCGCAGCGATGCGCGGCATGACTTCCTTATTGACGTACAGCGCGCCAATCCCCTTGGGTCCATACACCTTGTGTGCCGACATCGACAGCATATCGATGCCCATCGCCTTGACGTCGATCGGCGTCTTGCCAAGCGCCTGCGCGGCATCGACGTGCAGCAATGCCCCCGCGGCATGTACAACCTTGGCGATGGCCGCAACGTCGGTCAGCGTGCCGAGTTCGTTGTTGACCAGCATCAGCGACACCAACCCCGTATCGGGGCGCAGGGCCGCTGCCACGGCGTCGGCAGTGATCTCGCCGGTGGCCGACGGCGTCAGATACGTCACGGGCACGCCACGCTTTTCCAGATACCCCATCGTGTCGAGAATCGCCTTGTGCTCGAGCACGCTCGTCATCATGTGCGCGCGCGCCTGCCCCAGTTCGGCATACCCTTTGAGCGCCAGATTGTTCGACTCGGTGGCGCCGGATGTCCATACGATCTGGGCCGCGTCGGCACCGATGAGTGCTGCGACCTGCGCGCGCGAGCGCTCCACGAGACGCCGTGCGCTTACACCCGCCGCGTGCGAACTCGACGCCGGGTTGCCGAAGACGCCATCCACGCCGAGACAGTCGGACATCGCAGCAATGACGGCCGCGTCTGCCGGCGTGGTGGCTGCGTAGTCGAAGTAATGGAGTGGTTCTCTCTCGCGCATGATCGGCCCCGAATAAATAAGTGCATCGATCCTACGCGGCAGAGGTGAGAAAAGGCTTGCAGAATCACCCGCCGACAGGGGAATTCATGGAAATTTCATCTATCAAAATGCGGAAATCCGAAAATTCCTCCCCCACCTGTTTAATCTCCCTCACTGGCCGGGAATCGCACGGTGACCTCGAGCCCGCCGCCCGGCGCTTCGCCAAGCGATACGTCGGCCCGATGCATGCGAGCAATCTCTCTGACGATGGCAAGCCCGAGTCCGGACCCATCGGCTGCCTGCGGCGCCGAGCCGTGGTGCTCCCGGCGATAGAAGCGCTCGAACACGGCCTCACGTTCGTGGGCGGGAATGCCCGGGCCGTTATCGGTCACCTGAAGCACCGCCGCGTCGCCCTCACGCGAGGTGCGCACGGTGATGATCGCCCCGTCGCCGGCATAGCGAATCGCGTTATCGATGAGATTGCCGCACAACTCGGCCAGCAATTCCCGTTGTGCCAGCACCGGCACCGGCCCGTCGTGCTCGAATCCCAGATCGATATGCCGTGAGCGTGCCACCGGCGACCAGTCGAGGGCAACGCTGCGCGCCACGTCGTCCAGAGGCAACGGCGCCATCGCGACGGGCGGACCGCCTTCGGCCTCCAGACGCGACAGCGATAGCAACTGCCGAACGCTCTTTGCCGCCTGCTTCACCGCGTGATTGAGCCGTTCGACGCGTTCGCGCGCCGGCGCGCTGAGCGACTCGCGCAGTGTGAGCTCCGACTCGGCCTGGATGATGGCGAGCGGCGTCTTCAATTGATGCGCCGCGTCGGCAAAGAAGCGCTGCCGCGACGCCTGCATCCGCCCGACACGTCCCACGTATTGGTTGATGGACTCGACAAGTGGTTTGACCTCGGTCGGCAAATCGACATTGTCGAGGGGTGTCGTGTCGCCTTCGCCGCGCGCGGCGACCTTCGCAGAGAGCCGGTTGAGCGGACGCAAACCGCGCGTCACCCCCAGCCAGACGATGGCCAGCGCGAGCACGACCAGCAGCACCTCCTGCTGCAGCGCGCCTGTCAGAATCTGCCGCGCCAGTTCGCGACGCGATTCCGTCGTCTCGCCCACCACGATCCACACGGCACGCGTCTGCGCATTGGGCACATCATGCACCGGCAGGCGCAGCGCGCCCATACGCAGCGTCTCGCCGCGATACTCGGCGTCATAGAACGCGGTGTGATACGGATCGGGCGCGAGCCGTTTGGGCGGCATCGGCAGGTCGTGATAGCCGGTCACGGCGCGGCCGCCATCCTCGCGAATCACGTAATAGATCTTGCCGCCACGATCCGACTCGAACATCTCCAGCGCGAGATACGGCAGGTTGACCTGCACCTCGCCATCGATCAGTTGCGTGCCCTCGCGAATCGACTTGATCGAAAATTCCAACGACCGGTCGAACGCCGAATTGGCTGCGCTCATCGCGCGCTGATAAGTCAGCCACGTGTCGAGCGCGAGCAATCCGAGCAGCGGGAACAGCAGCCAGAGCGCCAGTTGGCGTCGAAGATTCGGTTGCGGCATGGGTGACGGAAAGCGAGGCGGAAGGGGGCGTGCGGATCAGGCGGCCGGCGGTGCGTCGGGCTTTTCTTCGAGCAGATAGCCCAGCCCGCGCAGTGTCACGATCGCCACGCGACTGCCTTCGAGCTTCTTTCTCAAGCGATGGACGTAGATCTCGATGGCGTCCGGATTGACCGATTCGTCGATACCGAAGAGCTTCTCCGAGAGCGCTTCTTTGTTGATCGCACGTCCGCCGCGCAGGATCAGCACTTCGAGCACGGCCCGCTCTCGCTTGGTGAGTGCGAGCAGTTCGCCGTCAAGGCGAAAACTGCGCTCCACGCCATCGAACACCAACGGCCCGCAAGCCACATTGGCGCTCTCATGATGCTGCGCGCGACGGATCAACGCGCGGGCGCGAGCTTCCAATTCATCGAGTTCGAACGGTTTTGAAAGATAATCGTCGGCCCCGAGATTCAGGCCTTTCACGCGGTCTTCGAGCGAGCCATGTGCCGTGAGAATCAGCACGGGCACCCGGTTGCGACGCGCACGCAAGCGACGCAGGATTTCGAGACCGTCGAGACGCGGCAGCCCGAGATCGAGAATCACGAGCGAGTACTCCTGCGTGCGCAATACGTGATCCGCCGCCTCGCCGTCGTGCATGCAATCGACGGCGAAATTTGCCTGCGTCAGCGCCTCTGAGAGCGATTTGGCCAGACTCGGATTGTCTTCGACAAGCAAGATGCGCATGAGAACTAGGGAAATCCATGACCCGAAAAAGGGGGTTCGGATCGGCTTCGACACGAAATCGAAAGCGATTTGAAAGTTTCGGCAACTTAACATGCGCCACGCGAAAACGACAAACCCCGTTCAAGGGGTCTTCCGGAGGATGACATGAAGCAACAGAAATCGCTCGGCGCGATGGTCGCGACCGCTGCGCTCTTCGCCGCCGCCATGCCCGCTGCACACGCACAGGTGCCGGCCGGCTATCCGGCGAACTATCAGGCCACCGTCGACGCCGCCAAAAAGGAAGGCAAACTGATCGTGTACTCGGTGACCGATACGGCGCTCGTGCGCCCGCTCATCAAGGATTTCGAGTCGCTGTACGGCGTGAAGGTCGAGTACAACGACATGAACAGCACCGAGCTGTACAACCGCTATATCAGCGAGAACGCCGCGAACAGCACCAGCGCCGACGTGCTCTGGAGTTCCGCGATGGACCTTCAGGTCAAGCTGGTGAACGACGGCATGATGGCGAACTACGAGTCGCCCGAATCCGCGCACATCCCGCAATGGGCGCAATACCAGAAGCAGGCTTACGGCACGACTTACGAGCCGCTCGCCATCGTCTACAACAAGCGCCTGCTGCCAGCGAACGAAGTGCCGCAAACGCGCATGGAGCTGATCAAGCTGCTGCAAGCCAACCCGGCCAAGTTCAAGGGCAAGGTCACGACGTACGACATCGAAAAGTCGGGCGTGGGCTTCAACTACCTGACACAGGACGCGCGCGTGAACCCGGAAGTGACGTGGGAACTCGTTGGCGCCATGGGCGCGCTCAATCCGAAGCTGCAATCGAGCACGGGCGCGATGATGGAGCGCATTTCGTCGGGCGAGAATCTGATCGGCTACAACATCCTCGGCTCGTACGCATTCGCCAAGGCAAAGAAAGATCCGTCCATCGGTTACGTCTACCCGCGCGATTACACGCAAGTGGTGAGCCGTCTGGTCACGATCTCGAAGAAGGCCAAGAATTCGAACGCCGCCAAGCTCTGGGTCGACTATCTGCTTTCGAAGCGCGGCCAGACCTTGCTCGCCAATCAGGCCAATCTGTTCTCGATCCGTGCGGATGTCGACGGCGAGACGTCGATGGCGAACCTCACGCAGCAACTCGGCTCGGCGCTCAAGCCGATTCCGATCGGTGCGGGCTTGCTCGTTTATCTGGATCAGGCCAAGCGTCTTGAATTCCTCAAGCGCTGGCAACAGTCGATCAAGCGTTGAGCGGCGCGCCACAGAACACGCCCTCTCGTTGACGTAACACCTCGGGGCCGCCGCGCCCCGTCGTGATCGCTTCACCCGTAACACCCTTAAGTCCGGCGGCTGCGCGAGCGGTCCGCCTCTCCCCAAGCCTTTCTCGATATGCGCCCCGCGGGGTGCAGGGAGACCCTCATGCTGTCGTCTTCTACCGCTAACCGCTCTGCGGTGCCTCCCGGCCGCCCCCCCGCCGGTGCGGCACCCCACGTTGCGCCGCCCTGGCGCGCGCTCGCGGCCACCTCGCGCTGGCTGGTCATCGCCGTGCTCGCGATTGCCGTGCTGCTGCCGCTGTCGTTCATCGTTGTGCAAAGCCTGCTCTCGTCACCGTTCTTCGATGCCAGCCGCACGTTCGGTATCGACGGCTATCGGTTCATCTTCTCCGACCCCGACTTCTGGTCGGCGGCGAAGCACTCTTTCATCATCGCGTTCGGGATGCTGTTCATCTCGATCCCGCTCGGCGGCATTCTTGCCTTCCTGATGGTGCGCACCGACCTGCCGGGCCGCCGCTGGCTCGAGCCGCTGCTGCTCACGCCGGTGTTCGTCTCGCCGATGGTGCTCGCCTTCGGCTACGTCGTGGCGGCCGGCCCTGTGGGCTTCTACTCCGTGTGGTTCCGCGAACTCACGGGCCTCGACGCTCCGTGGTCGATCTACTCGATCTTCGCCATCACGGTGATTGTCGGCCTCACGCACGTGCCGCACGTCTACCTGTACTCGTCGGCCGCACTGCGCAATCTCGGTTCCGATGTGGAAGAAGCTGCGCGTGTGGCCGGTGCGCGACCGTTCCGCGTGGCGCTCGACGTGAGTCTTCCGATGACCATGCCCGCCCTGCTCTTCGCCGGCGTGCTCGTGTTCTTCCTCGGCTTCGAGGTCTTCGGCCTGCCGCTGGTGCTGGGCGACCCGGAGGGCCACCTCGTGCTGGCGACTTACCTCTACAAGCTCACCAACAAACTCGGGGTGCCGTCGTATCACCTGATGGCCGCCGTCGCGATGTGCATCGTGGCGATCACGTTCCCGCTCGTGCTGCTGCAACGCCACCTGCTCAAGCGCGCGAACAAATACGTCACGGTGAAAGGCAAGGCGGGCCGTCAGACGGTGCTGCCGCTGGGGGTGTGGCGCTGGATCGCGCTGGCGATCGTTGCGGCATGGCTGCTCGTGACGGTGTTCGTGCCGATCTCCGGCATCGTGCTGCGCGCGTTCGTCACGCATTGGGGCGAAGGCGTGGCGTTGAGCGAAGTGCTCACGCTCGCGAACTTCACCGAACTCTTCGAGCAGGACAACCTCGTGCGCGCCATTCTCAACACGCTGGGCATCGGCGTGATCGGCGGTGCGATGGCGGTCGGCTTCTACTCGCTCGTGGCCTTTGCCGGCCATCGCCGCAACGACTGGGCCGCGAAGCTGCTCGACTATCTCGTGCTGCTGCCGCGTGCCGTGCCGGGGTTGCTCGCCGGTCTGGCGTTCCTGTGGATCTTCCTGTTCGTGCCGGGTCTGCGCGAACTCAAGAACTCGATGTGGAGCATCTGGGTGGCCTACACGGTGGTGTGGCTCGCCTACGGCATGCGCCTCATCCAGAGCGCGCTGCTGCAAGTCGGCCCCGAGCTGGAAGAGGCCGGGCGCAGCGTGGGCGCCACGCGCAGCCGCGTGAGCCTCGACGTGACGCTGCCGCTCGTGCGTTTCGGTCTGCTCGCGGCATGGCTGCTGATTTTCATGATCTTCGAGCGCGAGTACTCCACAGCCGTTTATCTGCTCTCGCCGGGCACGGAGGTCATCGGCTCGCTGCTCGTGTCGCTGTGGGCGACCGGCGCGGTCGATCAGGTCGCGGCGCTCTCTGTCATCAACATCGCGATGGTCGGCGCCGGTCTGGGCGTGGCGTTGCGCTTCGGAGTCAAATTGCATGGATAAGCTCATCGTCGACAACCTCTTCCTGAGCTACGGCACCAACCCCATCCTCAAGGGGGTGTCGTTCGAACTCAAGGCCGGTGAAGTCGTGTGCCTGCTCGGCGCATCGGGTAGCGGCAAGACCACCTTGCTGCGCGCGGTCGCCGGGCTTGAACAACCGTCCGAGGGCCGCATCACGCTGGACGACCAGGTCTTCTTCGATGGCGGCAAGGGCATTGACTGCCCCGTCGAACAACGCTCGCTCGGGCTGGTGTTCCAGTCGTACGCGCTATGGCCGCACCGCACGGTGGCGGACAACGTCGGCTACGGCCTGAAGCTGCGCAAGGTCGACGCAGCACAGCGGCGCGAGCGCGTGCAGAAGGCGCTCGACCAGCTCGGCCTCGGTCATCTTGCCGAGCGCTACCCGTTCCAGCTCTCCGGCGGTCAGCAGCAGCGTGTGGCCATTGCGCGCGCGCTGGTCTACAACCCGCCCGTCATCCTGCTCGACGAGCCGCTCTCGAACCTCGACGCCAAACTGCGCGAAGAAGCACGCGCCTGGCTGCGCGAGCTGATCGTCTCGCTGGGGCTGTCCGCCCTGTGCGTGACGCACGACCAAACCGAAGCGATGGCGATGTCGGACCGGATTCTGCTGCTGCGCAACGGACGCATCGAGCAGGAAGGCACGCCGGCCGAACTCTATGGCTCGCCGCGCTCGCTCTACACGGCGGAGTTCATGGGCAGCAACAACCGCATCGACGCGACCGTCAGCGCCGTCGATGGCGATCTCGTCACGCTCGCGGGCGAGGGTTTTGCCCTGCAAGCGCGCGCACGCGACGCCCTCGCACCGGGGCAGGACGCGCAAGCCGTCATTCGTCTGGAGCGTGTGCAGGTGGCCGATGGTCCGGGCCACAACCGTGTGAATGCACAACTCGTCACGTCGATGTACCTCGGCGATCGCTGGGAATACCTGTTCCATTGCGGCTCGCTGCGCTTCCGGGCGTTCGGTCACGTGCCGCGCCAACCGGGCCATCACTGGGTGGAGTTTCCGGCGAACGACTGCTGGGCATTCGCGCAATCGAACGCGTAAGGCCAGCCACGCTTTTCATGCGACGCGCGGGCGCTCTCCCGCGCACACCACGAGAAACAAAAGAGAGGAGACAGCAATGAAACGAAGCAGTATCGGTCTGGCCGCCCTGAGCGCCATCGGCACACTCGGTGCGCTCGCGTTGGCCGGCCAGGCGCACGCGCAGTCGAATGTGACGATCTACGGGATCGTCGACGCCGGGGTGGAATACGTGAACCATGCCGGCGAGAACGGCGGCACCGCGCGCGCGATTTCGGGCGGCAAGAACACCTCGCGCTTCGGCTTCAAGGGCACGGAAGACCTCGGCGGCGATCTCAAGGCCGTGTTCAACCTCGAGAGCGGCATCAACATGGTGAACGGCCAGTTCGACGATGGTCCGGGCGCCATCTTCGACCGTCGCGCCACGGTGGGTCTGGTGCACAAGCAATGGGGTCAGGTCACGATCGGCCGCACGTTCACCACGACGTACGACTACATGCTCCCGTTCGATCCGATGGGTTACGCCCCGAATTACTCGTGGGCCACCAGCTCGACCGCCACCGGCGGCCGCAAGGACGGCCTGTTCTCACGTTCGGCCAATGCCGTGCGTTATGACGGTGAATTCAACGGACTGAAGCTGGGCGCAATGTACGGCTTCGGCAACGTGCCCGGCAGCATGAAGACGGCCTCGAAATACGACTTCGCCATCGGCTACGAGAACGGCCCGCTGGCCGTCGTGGCCACGTACGACCGTCAGAACGGCGCGGGCAGCAGCGTGGCGCCGGCCGACACGACCGACTACATCCAGGGCATCCACGCCGGGGCGAGCTACCGCTTCGGCGGTGCGAAGGTGATGGCGGGTTATCGCAACTACAAGAAGACCTTCGTGACGGCGAGCACCGCATCGCTGCGCAGCGATATGTACTGGCTCGGCATGTCGTACGACTTCACGCCGGCCTTTACCCTGTACGGCGCCGTCTACCACCAGGACATCAAGGACGCGGGCGACGCAGACCCGACGCTCATCTCGCTGCGAGCCCAGTACGCCATGTCCAAGCGCACGGCGTTGTATCTGTCGGGCGGCTACGCGTTCGCGAAGCACGGCCAGAAGGTAAGCCTGTCCCGCGACCTGACCGGCGCGGCAGACACGCAGATCGGTGTCACGGCGGGCATCCAGCATCGCTTCTGACGTTTTCCTCAACGACGGCCCGGTGATTGCGGGGGGTGAACCGCAGATAAGCCGGGCCGTCGTGCTTTTTTTGAGGGACGCCCCTCTCTTGCTTCAGGAGAGGGATTCGATACGCGTCGAATGCGCGTAGACCTGACCAAACCGATTGGCAAGAAAATCCGGCAGCGCGATCTGCTCCTGACGCACGAAGCCGCGTTGCGGTAACTGTCCGGCGAAAAACATGTCGACTGCGGCACAGATGGCCGACGCCGTCGTGATCTGGATCGCGCTGGCACTGTGTCCGTTGTTGCGTTCCGCGAAAATCTTCCGTGCAAAGACCTCCTGCGTCAGTACCCCGCTGCGAAGGCCACTCACGACAACGAAGATGAGCACCACATCCTGCAAGGTGCTCGGCACCGCCCGTCTGAGCATCGTCTTGAGCGTTTCCTGATCGTCCTTGAGCCGCAGTTCGTTGAGCAATACCTTCATCAACGCCCCGTGGCCCGGGTAGCGCACCGACTTGTAGTCGAGATCTCGCACATGCCCGCTGAGTGTCTCGCACAGCGTGCCCAGCCCGCCCGACGTGTTGAACGCCTCGTACTCCACGCCGTCGAGCGAGAAGTGCTCCAGATCCTCCAGCGGCTGCACAGTCAGTCTGATACCGTCGCGGATCGCTTCGCACGGTTGGCAGTACTCATTGATGAGCCCGTCGACGCTCCACGTCAGGTTGTACTTCAGCGAGTTGGTCGGGAACGCCGGCAACGCGCCGACGCGCATCTTGATGGAGTCGACCTGATCGAACGCCGCCGCCAGATGATGGGCCGCGATAGCGATGAAGCCGGGCGCCAGGCCACATTGCGGCATCAGCGCCGTCGACGCCCCTTCGGCGAGTTGCTGGATGGCATGGGTCGCGGCCACGTCCTCGGTCAGATCGAAATAGTGACAGCCGGCCGCCACGGCGGCCGTCGCGGCGCTCGTCGCCATGGTGTAGGGCAGCGCGTTGACCACAGCGTCGTGGCCCGCAACGGCCCGCTGTAGCGCGCCCGTGTCGCTGTCGGTCAGCTCGACGAACGCATCGGCGTACTCATGCACCACCGCAGACGCTCGCGCGTTGCGGTCGAAAACCGTCACCCGATAGTCGCCACTGTCGTGCAGCAGGCGTGCGATGGTCTGGCCGATATGTCCCGCGCCAAGCAAAGCGATCTTTTTCATGTTTTTCCCCGAACCAAGACGTCGAACAATATGGCTTGCGTTATGCCCCGGGGGGAACCCATCGGCATTGATGCAAGCGCCACGACATCAATTCTAGGGAGGGTGCCTGATGAAATGTAGCGTCAATTCGTCGAAAAAACGTATGTAATCGTCTAATTGACGAATTTTATGACGAATCGAACTTTTGCAACGTTGCCGAGCCTTTGGCGGCAGATCGGCACCGGGTTGCTGCGGTGCTATCAGGGTGCGCGCCGCTCATGGCCGCTCATGGCCGCTCATGGCCGCTCATGGTCGCCTTGCCGGCGACATGCACGGCCGGCCCTCGCGCGCATTGGTCGTTATAGGGCTCGCATGTGTCATCAAAATGAAATTCACGGCATTCGCGGCAGAGCATTCCGATGCGTTGCATCGTCCCTACACCCGCACGCCAATTTCGTTAATACACCTATGTATTTGAAACTTCGTTCGATATAGTTCGGCCCGAACCCACGGGGCGCCACTCTACAGGCGGCGGGTTCGCATCAACTCATAAGTTATCGAAAGAGGAATAGACCGATGAAGAAGACGCAATTGGCTGCCGCACTGTGTGGCGCTATCGCCGCGGCTGCCGCAGGCACCGCGCAGGCGCAAAGCAACGTGACGCTGTACGGCATTCTCGATGGCGGTGTCGCATACGTGAGCAATGTCGGTGGCAGCAAGAACTTCACCACGGCTGACGGTCTGCAGTCGGGCAACCGTTGGGGCCTGAAGGGATCGGAAGATCTGGGCGGCGGTCTGTCGGCCGTCTTCACGCTGGAAAACGGCTTCAACCTCACGAACGGCGCACTCGGTCAGGGCAGCCGTGAATTCGGCCGTCAGGCATTCGTCGGTCTGTCGAGCAAGTCGCTCGGCAGCGTGACCATCGGCCGTCAATACGACTCCGTGGTCGACTTCGTGAGCGGCGTGACGGCAGCCAAGCTGTTCGCGACGAAGCTCGGCGCGCACGTGGGCGATGTGGACAACCTGTACAACTCGTTCCGCATCAACAACTCGGTCAAGTACACGAGCGCCAACTACGCGGGCTTCTCGTTCGGCGGCCTGTATGGCTTCTCGAATCAGGCGAACAATGGTGCCGGCGGCACGGGCTTCGCCAACAACCGCGCCTTCAGCGTGGGTGCCGGCTACGCCAACGGCCCGATCAAGTTCGGTATCGGCTACCTCGACGTCAGCTCGCCGAACAGCACCAACACCAGCGGCTCGGTGGCCGGCGACTACAGCGGCGACTTCTACTCGGCGAAGATTGGCGCGACGACCTACGGCGTCGACAAGCAACGCGTGTTCGCCACCGGCGGCAGCTACAACTTCGGCCCGGCAACGGTCGGCCTCGTGTACAGCAACACGCAGCTCAAGTACGTGAGCGGCACCGGCGCGCGCGTGTCGAACTATGAAATCAACGGCACGTATAACCTGTCGCCGACACTGCTGCTCGGCCTGTCGTACACGTATACCGACGCCAGCACACGCAGCACGACGCTCGCCGACCTGAAGCCGAAGTACCATCAGGTCAACGCCGCCGTCGACTACCTGCTCTCGCGTCGCACCGACGTGTATCTGGTCGGCGTCTATCAGAAGGCGGCTGGCGACGCCACGGCCGCTTCGATCAACGGGGCTGGCGGTGCGTCGAGCACCAAGGCCCAAACCGCTGTCGTGACGGGTCTGCGTCACAAGTTCTAAGCCTCAACGTCTTCGCGAGACGTGTAGTCCCTCGTTTGAGTGCTCCAGAGCGGTGAAAAGGCCGGACACCTAAACGGTGTCCGGCCCGATTCGATGAGACACGTTGCCGCGATGGCCGCGCTCAGTCTTCGAGCAAGCGACGCCGGTCGATGTCGAAGCGATGGCACTCCCGCTTGATCCACTCGGAGAAAATCGCCGTCCGGCGCTCATGAGGGTCGCGAGAGAGCAGCACGTATCTCGCAGGCGCCTTCACCGGCTTGCCCATGATCGCAACCAGACGGCCGCTCCGAATATCGTCGCAGACAAGCGCCGTGCGCCCCATGGCGATACCTTGGTGACTCAGCGCCGCCGCCAGCGCAAGGCTCGACAGATTGAATTGTGGCCCGTCGATATGACGCGGCTCATCAGGGCGATTCACCTGCATCCACGTTCGCCACTCGACGAATTCGGCCGCGCCGACCCACGGCGACGCGTCGTGCAGGAACACCACCCCCTCCAGTGAGGCGCCGTCCGCCAGCCCCGGATGCGCCGCCAGATACTCGGGCGTTGCGACGGCCACCAGATACTCGTCGAGCAACACGTCGGCCTGGACTTCCGAGTATGTCGTCGGGTCATAACGCACCGCGACGTCAATGTCTTCCACACGCATGGACTGCCGGTCCACACTTTGAAACTCGGCCCGCAGTCGCACGGAGACGTCAGGTTCCTGCCGGTGGAATTCCGTCAGGCGCGGCATCAGCCATTGCAGCGCAAAGGACGGCAGGCAACTCACCTGCAACGGGGTATTCGAAAGCCCGAGCCTCTGTAACGCCGCCTGAATGTCGCCCAATGCGCGTGTGGTGACCTCAAACAGCGCCTCCCCTTTGTCGGTGAGCTTCAGACTCCGCGCTTGCCGAACGAACAGCCGATACCCAAGCCGCTCCTCCAGATGGCGAATCTGTTGGCTCACGGCACTTTGCGTGAGGTTCAGCGACCGCGATGCCTGCGTAAAACTCAGCATTCGCGCCGCCGCTTCGAAACACCGCAGTGCGCCGAGCATCGATGAATCCAGTTGCATATGAATTAGTCCAGCTAATGCATTCATTAGAATCCAGCGCTATTTTTACCTGAGACCAGACGCTAGCATCGTGGCAAGTATCAGCAAATTACGAACGAAATGCCAACTATGTCTGCCCCTGCCCAGTTCGAAGCCATATTAGCCAGGCTTCAAGCAAAAACGCCCGCACTCTGGCTGAACGACCGGCTCGGACAGCCGCTGCCCGCCACCGCTCCTTCGACAGCGCTGATTCTGGACGCGGAAGCCCGCATGGCCCGCTGCGCGCCGCTTCTCGCCGAGCTTTTCCCCGAACTGAATGACACCGGCGGAAAGATCGAGTCGGCATTGATGCCTGCCACCCCGTTGAAGACCGCGATATCCCGCGACGGCGCCGCCGACGCCAGCGCCTGGTTCCTCAAGCGAGATGATGCCTTGCCCGTCGCCGGCTCGATCAAGGCCCGCGGCGGCTTTCACGAGGTGCTGGCCGTCGCCGAGCAAATTGCGCTGGCACGCGGGGTGATATCGCCGGACGACGACCGTCGCCAGCTCAACACGCCGCGAGCGCGAGCCGTCTTCGCGCAGTACACCGTCGCTGTCGGCAGCACGGGAAATCTCGGCCTGAGCATTGGTGTGATGGCTGCCGCGCTGGGGTTCGACACCGTGGTACACATGTCCGCCGAGGCGAAGACATGGAAGAAGGACCGTCTGCGCAAACGGGGCGTTCGCGTTGTTGAGCACGTCGGCGACTATGCCGAGGCCGTCGCCGCTGGCCGGGCACAGGCAGTGGCGCTGCCGCACAGTCACTTCGTCGACGACGAACGCTCGGACCTGCTGTTCTTCGGCTACGCCGCGAGCGCACGCCACCTCGCCGTGCAACTCAAAGAGGCGGGCCGCCCGGTCGATGCGCAGCACCCCCTGTTCGTCTACCTTCCCTGCGGCGTCGGCGGCGCCCCGGGCGGCATCACCTATGGGCTGAAAGCGCTGTTCGGCGAACACGTTCACTGCGTCTTCGCCGAGCCGGTCGCCTCGCCTTGCATGCTGGTGCAACTGGCGTCGCACAGCGACAGTCCCGTCACGGTCTACGACATCGGTCTCGACAACAAGACCGATGCCGATGGCCTGGCCGTGGGCGAAGCCTCTCATCTGGTGGCCCCGCTCATGGCATCGCAGCTCTCGGGCGTATTCACCGTCTCCGATGCCGAACTCTTCCTGCACCTTCGCTTGCTGAGGTCCAGTCTCGGTGTGCTGGTCGAACCGTCCGCAGCCGCAGGCATCGGTGGCCCTCGATGGATGTGCGATTCACCAGAGGGACAGGCCTACGTTCGACGGCACGCGCTCGACATGAATCACGCGACGCACGTGATCTGGTCCACTGGCGGCTCTCTGGTGCCGCCCGAAGAACTCAAAGCATTTCACGACCATGCTGATGAACTGGCGCAGCGCGGGGAATCCGCGTTGCAGACCAGTTGATTCCACGAACTTACCTACCCGCTGCGGGAGTCAGGCTCATGAAACAACAGGCAACGATTTCGCCGGACATCGGCGCAGGCATCGAGCGCACGACATTCGAAGATGCGACGTACCGCAAGGTCGCCATCCGATTCATCCCCTTCCTGATGCTCTGTTACGTGGTCGCGTATCTCGACCGCGTCAACATCGGTATCGCGAAGCTCAATATGCTTGCCGATCTGCAATTCAGTGAAGCGGCGTATGGATTGGGTGCCGGTCTGTTCTTCGTCGGCTACATGCTGTTCGAAGTCCCGAGCAATCTGATCATGCATCGTGTCGGCGCACGCCTGTGGATTGCACGCATCATGATCTCCTGGGGCCTGCTCTCCGGCATCATGGCTTTCGTCAGCGCGCCGTGGCAGTTCTATGTGGTGCGCTTTTTGCTGGGCGTTGCGGAAGCCGGGTTCTACCCGGGCGTCATTCTCTTTCTGACGTACTGGTTTCCCAATCGCCGCCGCGCGAAGATGACGGCCATCTTTCAGGCGGGCATTCCGGTGGCAGGGCTTCTCGGCGGCCCGCTCTCCGGCTGGATTCTCGATGCTTTCCATCAAGTCGGCGGCCATGCCGGGTGGCAGTGGGTCTTTGTGCTCGAAGCACTGCCCACGATCCCGCTGGCGATCGGTGTTCTGCTGATTCTGACGGACCGCGTCAAAGATGCCCAATGGCTCACGCAGGCACAGCGCGAGCTGATCGCGCACGACATTGCGCAAGACGATCAGGGACGCCCGCATATGCCCTTGTCGCATATCGTGCGCGACGCGCGCATTGGGAAGATCATCCTGATGACGTTTCCGGCGATGATGGCGCTTTACACGCTGGGCTTCTACCTGCCCACGCTCATCAAAGACGCCGGTGCGGTAGGCGGGCTTCAGGTCGGCTTGCTCAGTGCCATTCCTTACTGCGTTGCCGCCGTGGCGATGGTCGCCGTTGGCAGAAGCTCGGATCGCCGGCGTGAACGGCGCTGGCATCTGGCCGGCATCATGTTGCTCGGCTCGGCGGGCCTCGTCGCCAGCGTGTTCACGGGACAGCATCTGACGCTCGCGATTATTTCGCTTTCGGTGGCTGCCGCTGGCATCATCAGCTTCTCGCCCATCATGTGGACGTTGCCGACGGCTTTCCTGGGCGGCGCCACCGCAGCAGCGTCGATCGGCGCCATCAACAGCCTGGCCAATCTGGGGGGATTCGTGAGTCCCTACCTGATCGGCTGGATTCGCGACACCTATCACAGCACCGCCCCGGCGATCCTCATCATTGCAGGCTCGCTCGTCGTGAGCGCCCTGATCGCGCTGAGCTTCGACCCGAAGACGGTGAACCGATGAGCCGAGTCAGACTGACTCAGGAGACCATGACCTTGACCACCGAACGCGCTTCTGTCCGGTTCGCTGTTGCCGGCATCATCCACGAAACGAACACCTATGCGGCCGAATTCTCCGGTATGACGCCGTTGCGTGCGTTCGAGCAATACTGGCGCGAGGCGATCCCCGTCGCCTTCGACAAATCCAATCACCAGGTTGGCGGTTTCATCGAAGGCGCGCGCCACGCCGGCGTCACGCTCGAACACACGTTTGTGGGACAGGCCACACCGTCTGGCACGATCGAAGCGAGCGCCTACGCAGCGATGAAGCAGGAAATCCTCGAAGGCATTCGCGCGACGCTGCCGGTCGATGGCGTATTGCTCGCGCTGCACGGCGCGGGTGTTGCCGACGGCACGCAAGATATTGAAGGCGATCTCGCCACTGCCGTCAGAGCACTTGTCGGCCCCGGCGTTCCCATCGCGGCGGTCTACGACCTGCACGGCAACTTCACCGAGGAAATGCGCAGCGCCTGTGACATCACGCTGCCCTGCAAGCTGTACCCGCATACGGATTTTTTTGACCGTGGCGTGGAGGCGGTCGGGTTGCTGGTGCAGATCCTTGAGGGGCATCTGACGCCAGTCGTTGCGATGCGGCGCTTACCCATGCTGCCCTACATCGTCACCACGCAGGACGGCTTCACACCGGCGCTCGTCAACGACCTTTGCGCGCGGCTTGCAAAACGAGACGGCGTGGTGGATTGCTCCTGGTTTCATGGCTTCCCGTACGCGGATATTGCGGCACCTTGCCCGACGGTCGTGTGTACGACGAACGGGGACGCACCAACGGCTCAGGCGCTGGCGGATGAAGTCGCCGACTGGATCTGGCGCCATCGCGAAGCGTTTCGTCCGTCCTTCCCGTCGCCAGCCGAAGGCGTGGCCACGGCGCTCGCTGCCACGCACGGCCCCGTCGTTGTGAATGAGTATGCCGATAACCCGGGCGGCGGCACCCCCGGCGATGGCACGCATCTCTTGCGCGCCTTGCTGGCGGCGCGTCCTGCGCCGGGAACGGCATGCTTCGCCTCTATCAACGACGCCGCGGTTGTCGCGCAAGCACAAGCGGCCGGCGCCGGCGCAACGATTCACGTGTCGTTGGGTGGGAAGCTGGGGCGTTACCAAGGTCAGCCTATCGAGGCAGAGGCTTACGTGAAGTCGATTACCGACGGTAAGTTCGTGAACCGGCCCGGCGCGATGTTCGCCGGCGTGCGCTTCGACCTGGGCGCCATGTGCCGGCTCGTCATCGACGGTGTGGATGTCATCGTGGCTTCACGTGCCGAGCAGATCTATGACGTCGAACCGTTCGCGCTTCACGGTCTTGATGTCGGCGCACATCAGCTCATCGCATTGAAAGGGGCGAACCACTTCCGTGCCTATTACCAGCATCTCGCGACGCAGATCATCTCTGTGGATAGCGTGGGCTTGAGTACCGCAGACATCACGTCGTTCGCACGAGAGCATCTGCAAGGCCTGTACTGGCCGCTCTCGGACGAAGCGCAGTTCTTCCGGCAAAGCTGACTGGGACGAGGCGTCGATCCAACGCGAATGCACGACGTTTGGATGGACGGATTGCGCCTCATCCACCAACGAAAAAGGCCGGCTCGCTAGTCGCGAAGCCGGCCTTGTCTCACGGGAGCGCGATGAACGCTTCCTCTCGACTTACTCCACCGTCACCGACTTGGCGAGGTTGCGGGGCTTGTCGACATCGGTGCCCCGTGCGCAGGCGGTGTGATACGCGAGCAGTTGCAGCGGCACGACGTGCAGAATCGGCGAGAGCTGACCGTAGTACTCCGGCATACGGATCACGTGAATGCCGTCGGCGTTGGCGATCTGCGTGTCGCCGTCGGCAAACACGTACAGTTGGCCGCCGCGCGCACGCACTTCCTGCATGTTCGACTTCAGCTTCTCGACCAGCGCGTCACGCGGCGCGACCGTCACCACCGGCATCTCTTCCGTCACCAGCGCGAGCGGGCCGTGCTTGAGCTCGCCCGCCGGATAGGCCTCAGCGTGGATGTACGAGATTTCCTTGAGCTTGAGCGCACCTTCCAGGGCAATCGGATAATGCAGGCCGCGTCCGAGGAACAGCGCATTCTCGCGACGCGCGAACACTTCTGCCCAAGCAATGATCTGCGGCTCCAACGCCAGCACGCTATGAAGGGCCGCCGGGAGGTGGCGCAACTGCGTCAGGTAGTCGGCTTCCTGCGCCGCGCTCAATCGGCCCCGCAGCTTCGCGAGCGTCAGTGTCAGCAGGAACAGCGCGGTCAGTTGCGTCGTGAATGCCTTGGTCGACGCCACGCCGATTTCCGTGCCGGCACGCGTCAGATAGTGCAGTGTCGTCTGGCGCACCATCGCACTGGTCGCCACGTTGCAGATCGCGAGCGTGTTCGTCATGCCCAGCGATTGGGCATGCTGCAGCGCCGCCATCGTGTCGGCCGTCTCGCCCGACTGCGAAATCGTCACCACCAGCGTTTTCGGATTCGGCACGCTGTCGCGATAGCGGTACTCGCTCGCCACTTCCACTTGCGTGGGGATCTGCGCCAGCGATTCAAGCCAGTACTTGGCCGTCAGGCCCGAGTAGTAACTCGTGCCGCACGCCAGAATCAGAATCGAGTCGATGTTGCTCAACACCGCTTCCGCCTTCTCGCCGAAGAGCGTCGGCGAAATGCCTTCCACCCCCTCCATCGTGTCGCCGATAGCGCGCGGCTGCTCGAAGATTTCCTTCTGCATGTAGTGACGATACGGCCCCAACTCCACCGCGCCCGAGTACGCCTGCACCGTACGAACTTCGCGCTCGACGGCCACATGGTTGCGATCCACGATCGTCACGCCCTCGAGCGCGAGTTCGACGATATCGCCCTCTTCCAGATAGATGAACTGGTCGGTCGTGCCCGCGAGCGCCAGCGCGTCCGAGGCGAGGAAGTTCTCGCCCTCACCGACGCCCACGACCAGCGGCGAGCCCGCACGAGCGCCGACCACCCGGTGCGGCTCTTCCTTGCGAAAAACGGCAATGGCATACGCGCCGTGCAGGCGGCGCGTCGCCAGACGCACCGCGTGGAACAGATCACCGGCCGCACCGTTCGACAGAATGTGGTGAATCAGGTGCGCGATGACTTCGGTGTCGGTCTGCGATACGAACTCGTAGCCCAAACCCCGCAGCTCCTCACGCAGGCTCTCGTGGTTCTCGATGATGCCGTTGTGGACCAGCGCCACATCGTCACGCGAGAAGATCGGATGCGCATTGTTCGTGACCGGCGCGCCGTGCGTCGCCCAACGGGTGTGAGCAATGCCCGTCTCGCCGCTCAGTTGCGTTTGCGCAAGCTGCTCGTCGAGATCGGCCACGCGCGACACGCTGCGAGCGCGCTGCGGCACGCCGTCCTTCAACACCGCCACGCCGCACGAGTCGTAGCCGCGATACTCCAGACGGCGCAGACCTTCCACCAACACCGGTACTACATTACGTCGCGCTACCGCGCCGACAATGCCGCACATATTCGCTTCCTTTTTGCCAGATACCCTGGCTCGTTCAATCGCGTTCGATTCGTCTTGATTCGCCAGCGCACGCACCTGTCGCGTAAGCCAGCCCATAAACCGCGCATTTTACCGCTTCTGCTTACTCGGACGGACGTATCCCAGCTTCGCTTCCTGCGTCTTCCCGTTAAGCACCAGCGCGTCTTCCGGCGTGTCTTTCCACACCGTAGTACCGGCGGCAATCGTCGTGCCGCGACGCACCGTCACTGGCGCCACGAGCTGGGTGTCCGAACCGATGAAGACGTCGTCCTCGATCACCGTACGATGTTTGTTCGCGCCGTCGTAGTTGCACGTAATGGTGCCCGCGCCGATATTCACTCGCGCGCCCACAGTCGAGTCGCCCACATAGGCCAGATGGTTCGCCTTCGAACCCTTCGCGAGCGATGCATTCTTCACTTCCACGAAGTTACCGATATGCACCTCGTCGGCCAGATCGGCCCCCGGGCGCAGGCGGGCATACGGCCCGACATGTGCATCGGCGCCGACCACGGCACCATCCAGATGACTGAACGCCTCGATGCGCGTGCCCGCGCCGATGGTGCTGTTACGAATCACACAGTTCGCACCGATGGTCGCGCCATCGCCAATCGTCACCTTGCCTTCGAATATGCAATTCACATCGATGGAGACGTCGGTGCCGCACACGATCTCGCCACGCAGGTCGAAGCGCGCCGGATCGATAAGGGTGACGCCCGCCGCGAGCAACGCGCGCGCCGCGTTGCGCTGATAGTCGCGTTCCAGCTCGGCAAGTTGCACCTTGTCGTTCACACCGTTAGGCTCCCACGCGAATGCCGGCTGCGTGGTGACGACCGGCACGCCATCCGCGACCGCACAGGCGATCACGTCCGTGAGGTAGTACTCGCCTTGCGCATTCTGATTCTTCAAGCCACTCAGCCAGCCCTTCAAGGCGCGCGTAGGCGCCACGACGATGCCAGTGTTGATCTCGCGAATGGCCAATTCGGCTTCGTTGGCGTCCTTCTGTTCGACGATGCGCAACACGTTACCGGCGGCGTCGCGCACGATCCGGCCATAGCCGGTCGGGTTTTCCAGATCGACGGTGAGCACGCCGAGCTTGTCGTTCCCTGCCGCGTCGAGCAGTGTCTGCAACGTTTCAGGGCGCGTGAGCGGCACGTCGCCGTAGAGCACCAGCGTCGGCACCGACTCATCGAGCAGCGCCGCCGCCTGCTGCACCGCGTGCCCGGTGCCCAACTGCTGCGCCTGCTCCGCGAAGCGCACGCCGTCGCCGGCCACCGCTTCGCGCACGGCGTCACCCCCGTGCCCGATCACCACGATGAGCTGGCCCGGCGTAAGCTTGCGAGCGGTCGCAATCACATGCGACAGAAGCGGCCGGCCAGCCAGCGGCTGAAGCACCTTGGGCAGCTTCGAGCGCATGCGCTTACCCATGCCAGCAGCGAGAATCACAATATTCATGGCGTCGTGACGAATTGAAAGTCGGAGTGTCGGTATCTTGCGGCCCGCCGGTCAGGTGGGCAGGGCCGCGTCATGGATCGGGCTAGCGAGCGAGAGTGAGTGAGCGCGATCAGCGATCAGTCGTCGAATTGCGTGATGCGAATGATGCCCGCGTCGTTCTCGTCGCCGCAAGGCGCCTCGTCGAACGCGATATCGCCGAGCGGATCGGGCTGCCCCGTCGCGCGCAGATTCTTGAAGTCGTGAAGATTCGTGTCCATCAGATGCGACGGAATCACATTCGACAATGCGCTGAAAATCGACTTGATGCGCCCCGGATGCTGCTTCTCCCACTGGCGGATCAGCGCCTTCATCTCGGCACGCTTCAGGTTCGGCTGGCTGCCGCACAGCGTGCACGGAATGATCGGGAATTGCTTGTACTCGGCGTAACGCTCCAGATCCGATTCGCGCACATAGGCGAGCGGGCGGATCACCACGTTCTTGCCATCGTCCGACTGCAGCTTCGGCGGCATGCCCTTGAGCTTGCCACCGTAGAAAAGGTTCAGGAAAACCGTCTCGATAATGTCGTCGCGGTGGTGACCCAGCGCGACCTTGGTCGCACCGAGTTCGCCGGCCACGCGATAGAGAATGCCGCGACGCAGACGCGAGCACAGCGAGCAAGTCGTCTTGCCCTCGGGCACCACGCGCTTGACGATGGAATACGTATCCTGATTCTCGATATGGAAATCCACACCGATGGAACGGAAGTAATCGGGCAGCACATGCTCCGGGAAACCGGGCTGCTTCTGATCGAGATTGACGGCGACAATCGAGAAGTCGATCGGCGCGCGTTCGCGCAGCTTGAGCAGGATGTCGAGCATGGCGTAGCTGTCCTTGCCGCCGGACATGCACACCATCACACGATCGCCTTGCTCGATCATGTTGTAGTCGCCGATGGCCTGCCCCGTCAGTCGGAACAACCGCTTCTCGAGCTTGTTGTTCTCGAACGCGAGCTTCTGCGCTTTCTTCACGCTATCGGCGGCAACGTTTCCGGTCGCGGCCAATGGCACGCCGGTCTCGGGCATGACGGCACTCATGTCAGGCATCCTTCATCTTGAACACTTCGATGCCGACCGAGTGGCAATCGGGGTAGACGTCGGGCTTCTCGGTCGACACGCCCACGGCACGCACGCGCGGATGCGCCAGCAGCGCACTCGCGACGTCGTCGCACAGGGTTTCCTGCAAATGGATGTGGCCCTGCCCCACCCGCTTGGCAATGGTCTCGCGCATGAAGTCGTAGTCGACGACTTCGTCGAGCTTGTCGGCCACGGGGGTGCTCTCGGCGAGCGGCACGAACAGTTGCACGTTGATCAGCACGCGCTGTTCGCCACGCTTCTCGTAATCGTGCACGCCAATGTTGATGAAGACTTCATAGTCGCGCAGGAACATGCGACGGCAGTCCATCAGGCGGGGGTGAGAAAGAGCGCTATGCATTTTGAAAACTCGTAATGACAATCAACGAGACCGGTCGGCATCGGCCGGCTCGGTCAGAAATTTCACGTCGCGCGACGAACTCGCGAGATGTTGCCCGCCGTCGACATACAGCACCGTGCCGGTCACCGCAGGCGCTTCGGCCAGATACGCCACAGCCTGCGCAATATCCTCCGGCGTCGACGAAGCGCCCAGCGGCGTCGACGCGTGGGCCGCCGCGAAGCCTGCCGGCGTCTGATCGACCGACAGCAGTGTGACGCCCGGCGCCACACCGACCACGCGCAGACGCGGGGCGAAAGCCTGGGCAAGCAATGTCGTCGCCACTTCCAGCGCCGCCTTCGACAGCGTGTACGACAGGTAGTCCGGATTCGGATTCGCCAGCTTCTGGTCGAGCAAATTGACGACAACGCCGCGCCGGGTCTCGCCCAGTGCGGCGTGCATCTCGCGCGCGAGCACGAGCGGTGCGCCCGCGTTCACGCGCATATGGCGCTCCAGCGCCTTGTAGCCGAAATCGCCGGCGCTATCGTACTCGAAGCGCGACGCATTGTTGACGAGGCAAGCGGGCACGCCGAGTGCTTCGGTGCAGCGGGCGATGAGCCCGGCGGTGGCCGCTTCATCGGCAAGCGATGCCTGCAATGCCACTGCCTTGCGTCCCATCGCCTCGATGGCCGCGACGGTCTCGAGCGCCTCGTCGTGCGAGCGCTCGTAGTGAACGGCAACGTCCCAGCCCATGGCAGCGAGCCGCAACGCGATCGCGCGCCCGATCCGGCGCGCGCCTCCCGTCACGAGCGCCACGCGCGGCACGGCGGGCGTGCGGGCGAGATCACCTGCGGCAGGCGTGGGGCGTGGCGTCGATGCAACGGTCATGCGGCGAATTCCGGTCAGAGGGCTGGCAGATAGACGAACTTCGGACGGCGGCAGGCTTCGCCGGACACTGGGCATCGTAGCTCCCGGCAGCCTCTCACGTCGCCCGGACAAAGGGCACATAGCGCAAGAACTGGCAAAAACCACGCAAAAACGGCTAAAAACCGACGAAAATCGGCGGAATCTGCGCCGATATCGCCTACAGACGCGCTTTAACATCTCCAGCAGCCAGTCTGCACCGTCTCCGTTACAATGCCCGCATGAATCAGGCCGCACCGAAACCGCATAGTTTACCCGTTCCGGAGCCGGACGCGCTCGAACACTCGCGCCGTCTCTCGGCACATCTTGCCGATGCCATCGACGCGGCCGGCGGCTGGCTGCCGTTCGATCGCTTCATGGAACTGGCCCTGTACGCGCCCGGCCTCGGCTACTACGCCGCGGGCGCCGCCAAGTTCGGGCGCCTCGCCGCCGATGGCAGCGACTTCGTCACCGCCCCGGAACTCACGCCGCTCTTCGCACGCACGTTGGCCCGCCAACTCGGCGAGATCTTCGAACAGACAGGCGACGCGCAGGTGCTGGAATTCGGTGCCGGGTCCGGGCGTCTGGCGGCCGACCTGCTGCTCGCCCTCGAGACCGAAGGCACGCCCTGCGAGACGTACTCGATCATGGAACTCTCCGGCGAGCTGCGCGCGCGCCAGCGCGAGACCATCGCCAATGCCGCCCCGCATCTGCTCGAGCGTGTCACATGGCTCGACCAGTTGCCCGACGCCTTTCACGGCGTGATGCTCGGCAACGAAGTCCTCGACGCAATGCCGGTCCATCTGTGGGCGCGCCGTCCGGATGACAACGGACAGCCCGTCTGGTTCGAGCGCGGCGTGACGCGCACGCAAGATGGCTTCACGTGGGAAGAGCGCCTGTACACCGGCCCGCTGCCCGAAGCGCTCGACGCGCTGGCCAGCCTGCCGCCGACGCAGGAATATCTGACGGAGACGCACGAACCCGCATCGGCCTTCGTGCGAAGCGTGGCACCCTTGCTCGCGCGCGGCGTGTTGCTGCTCATCGACTATGGATTCCCGGCGCGTGAGTACTATCATCCGCAGCGCACCCAGGGCACCTTGATGTGTCACTACCGCCATCACGCGCACGACGACCCTTTCTACTATCCGGGCTTGCAGGACATCACCGCGCACGTCGAGTTTTCCGGGATTGCCGACGCGGGTGTCGACGCCGGGCTCGATCTGCTGGGCTTTACGTCGCAGGCACGATTCCTGATGAACGCGGGCATCGTCGACCTGATGAGCGCGCTCGACCCGACCGATCCGAAGGCGTTCCTGCCGGCGGCTGCCGCCGCGCAAAAGCTCCTCTCCGAGGCCGAGATGGGCGAACTCTTCAAGGTCATCGCCTTCGGACGCGGCATGGACGAGTGGGCGGGCCTGATCGGCTTCTCCACAGGCGACCGCAGCCACGCGCTCTAACGCCACCCCTTTCTCCGAGGCCATGCCGATGTTTCGCTGGATGTTCACGATCTTCATTGCGATCTGCATCCTCTCGGCAGCCTCGCCGTGGCTCACCAAACTCGGCATCGGCCGCTTGCCCGGAGACCTGCGCCTGCGCTGGCGTGGTCGCGAGATGGTCTTTCCGTTCGCCTCGACCGTCGTGCTCTCCCTCGTCTTCAATCTGCTGATTCGATTGCTGTAATTTCCGGCGAGCGACGCAACACCTGTTGCAACGTCCGCCGGCGCCGCCGCGTCGCTGACCATTCCCCCGCTTTCTCACCTGTGCGCCGCTTTCCGTAAGGCCGGCGGGCCGCGGCGTGCCGCAACGCTACCCCTGCGCACCAAACCCTGCCGCCGCTAGGGTTAACAACCATTTGATCATTTGTTGCAAAAAAATTACCATGAAACAAATGATTCAAGTCTGAGTCAGGGTGAGACCATTTCAGGAGCAGGACATGATCAAGATGCGATTGACCGGGGTGATGCTGGGCGTAGCGATGTGTGTCGCGGCAGGGGCCGCACTGGCCCAGCCCGCATCGGAGACGCTGCAGAAGATCGAGAGCAGCGGCGTGATCTCCATCGGGCATCGTGAGTCGTCGATTCCGTTCTCGTATTACGACAACAACCACAACGTCATCGGCTACTCGCAGGATCTGTGCAACAAGATCGTCGACGTGGTGAAGACGCGTCTGAAGAAGCCTGATCTGCAAGTGCGCTTCATCCCGGTGACTTCGCAGAACCGCATTGCGCTTGTGCAGAACGGCACGGTCGATATCGAGTGCGGTGTGACGACGAACCTGAAAGCACGTCAGGCGCAGGTCAACTTCTCGAATACGTTTTTCGTCGCGGGCACGCGTCTGCTCGTGAACAAGAACTCGGGCATCAAGGACTTCCCGGATCTGGCGGGCAAGCCTGTCGTGACCAATGCGGGCACGACGTCGGAGCGCATCCTCAACAAGATGAACAACGACAAGAAGATGAACATGAGCGTCATCTCCGGCAAGGACTACGGTGAATCGTTCACCATGCTCCAGGGCGGCCGTGTTCAGGCGTTCATGATGGACGACGTGTTGCTGGCGGGAGCGCGCACGATGGGCCGCAATCCAGACGACTGGGTCGTGACGGGCACGCCGCAGTCGTTCGAGGCTTACGGCTTCATGATGAAACACGGCGACACGGAGTTCAAGAAACTCGTCGACGACACGCTCGCGGGCGTCATGAAGAGCGGCGAAATCAACACGATGTACAAGAAGTGGTTCGAATCGCCGGTGCCGCCGAAGAACACCAGCTTCAACTTCCCGATGAGCGAACAGCTCAAGCAGCTCTACGCGAATCCGAACGACAAAGCGTTCGAGTAAGCCTTGCGCGGGCGGGCGACGCTAAGGCTGCTACGCCGATGCGACGCCCAGTCCCGCCGCTTCAACGGCCTCGATTCTTGCGGCCTGCACAGCATCGCGAATCTTCGCAGGATTGTCGGCGTACTGACGAGCGACAGCGCCTGCATCGATACTGCGCGCCGCAGTGAGCGCAGCCATCAACCTCTCCCGCTGCGGATAAGGCGCGGTTGCGAAATCGCCGCCGCGTCCGCGCGCATCGGCCTCGCAAGCCTGCAGCACTTCAACGAACCGGTCGGGCTTGCGCAAGGCATCGCACCGTTCCAGCAAACGCACCAGCGCCGCCGCCCCGAACTTCTGGCTGCCGTGGATGTTTCCGTGCTCGCGCGCAACCACCTGCGCCAGCTCGCGGCATTCGACCGGCACACGCAAACGCGCACACAACGGCCCGAGCAATCCGACACTACGCCCCTCATGCCCGAGGTGACGCGGCAACACGTCCTCTGGCGTCGTGCCTTTGCCGAGATCGTGCGTGAGCGCGGCAAAGCGCACCGGCAACGAATAGCCCTGCCGCGCGGCGTAGTCGATCACCATCATCACATGCACGCCGGTGTCGACTTCGGGATGAAAATCGGCGCGCTGCGGCACGCCCCACAACTGGGCCAGCTCGGGAAGAATGCGCTCGAGCGCGCCCGCCGCACGCAACACGTCGAACATGCGCGACGGCTGGCGCTCCATCAGCCCGCGTGAAATTTCCTGCCAGACACGCTCGGCAACCAGCGCGTCGACTTCGCCGTTGGCCGTCATCTCGCGCATGAGGGCAAGCGTTTCGTCAGCGACGCCGAAGTCCGTGAAGCGCGCGGCAAACCGGGCGCAACGCAGAATCCGCACCGGATCTTCCGCGAAAGCTGCGCCAACGTGCCGGAACACCCTCGCTTCGAGATCGCGCTTGCCGCCGTAGGGATCGACCAGTTCGTCCGACAGACTGTCGTCGGGCATGACTTCGCGCGCCATCGCGTTGATGGTGAAGTCGCGCCGCACGAGATCTTCTTCCAGCGTGACTTCCGGGGCGAAATAGAAAGAAAAGCCGTGATAGCCGCGAGCCGTCTTGCGCTCCGTGCGTGCGAGCGCGTATTCGGCACGGGTTTGGGGATGGAGAAACACCGGAAAGTCGCGCCCGACCGGTTTGAAGCCCCGCCGCACCATTTCCTCGGGGGTCGCGCCGACCACCACGTAGTCGCGATCCTTGACGGGCAGTCCCAGCATGGCGTCGCGAATCGCGCCGCCGACAGCGTAAATCTTCATGGACGCACGTCGTAATAAGCAATGCTCACCGTCTCGGCACGCCCCGCAGCCACCCATGCCTGCACGGCAGCCACCTCGCGGATGCGGTCGGCATACGCCTGTGCGTGCGCCGACAACGACGGCTCGAAGGTCGCAAAGCGCATCACCACCGGCGCATAGAACGCGTCGGCAATGGTGAAGTCGCCGAACAGGAACGGGCCTTCGTAACGCGCGAGGCAATCTTCCCAGATGGCTTCGACACGACGGATGTCGGCCAGCGCCTCGGGCGTCGCGCCCGCGCCCGGCCAATGCGCACCGAGGTTCATCCACATGTTTGTGCGCAACGCGGTAAAACCGCTGTGCATCTCGGCACAGATACTACGCGCATGAGCCCGCGCCTCGCGCGACTTCGGCCACAGCGGCAGATGCGGATAGCTCTCGGCCAGGTATTCGCAGATGGCCAGCGAGTCCCAGACGGTAATACCGTTGTCGATCAGGCACGGCACTTTGCCCGTGGGGGAATAGCGCAGGATCTGCTCGCGAGTGTCGGGCTGCGCGAGCCAGACGTTCTGCGCTTCGAACGCGATGCCGAAGTGCTTGAGCACAACCCATGGACGCATCGACCATGACGAGTATTTTTTGTTGGCGATGATCAGTTGCATGAGGACATTCCTTGCGTGCGTCGCGGGGGTTGCCGCGCGCCTGATGGGGAAGAGTGAAACGTCAGCGCCCCGCGGTGCGCCGGTAATCCGCCAGACGCCGCTCCCAGTTGTCGCCACCGAGATAATCGACGGCGATTTCGAGCCCGTTCAGCGTGAGTCCGAGTTCGGGGGCCGGCGGGCCGCTCATGACATTGTCGACCCGCATCGAGTCGAGATTGTCACGCGTGATGATCGGCTCGCCTGGCAACCTCTCGAAGATCGCTGCCTGCAAACGCGCAGTGCTGTCCGGCAACGGCAGAATCGGTCGCTCACAACCGCACGCCGCACCGGCAAAGCGCACCAGCGCTTCGAGCGTGTAGACGTCTGGGCCGCCTAGTTCGTAGGTCTTGCCAACGGTAGCGTCGTTATCAAGTGCGCCCGCGAAGGCTTGCGCAACGTCCGTCACATAAATCGGCTGAAAGCGGGCCTTGGCGCACGCAAGCGGCACCACCGGCAAACGCCGTTGCAGCTTTGCGAACGTATTCAGGAAGTTGTCGCCCGGACCGAACACCACCGACGGACGGAAAATCGTGACAGGGATGCCCGTCGCGCGAATCGCCACCTCGCCATCGCCCTTGGAGCGTTGATACATGCTCGGGCCGTTGGAATCGGCGCCGAGTGCGCTCATATGGATGAGGCGGTCGATGCCACGGTCGCTGCATGCCTGCGCGATCTTGCGCGGCAGCTCCACGTGAGCACGGGCGAACGCGCGGCCATAGGGCGTGCCCCGGTCGCTGTGCAGAATACCCACGAGATTGATGACGGCATCACAACCCGCGATGACGCGCTCCAGCGCGCGCGGGTCGTGCACGTCGCACTCGACGAGTTCCACACCAGGCAACACGCCAAGCGCCTTGGCCGCCTCGACGCGTCGCGTCGGCAAACGCACGGCGTGTCCCAGGGTCACCAGCCGGGCTACCAGATGGCTGCCGATAAAGCCGGTGCCACCGACGACACAAACGTTATAGCGCATGCGTCACCTCCGCGTCATGACTGTGGGACTGCGGCCCCGTCACTGGGGCAAGATCACGCCGAGCCGCTCCTTGAGCGATTGCGGACGGCCCGTGATCACGGCCGAGTAATACGTCGTGTTCGACAGCACGTTCTCGACATACGTGCGCGTCTCGTTGAACGGAATGGTTTCGGCGAAGATCGCCCCCTCGACCGGACGGTCCAGCGTGGAGCGCCACGTGCGGGGCCGCCCCGGGCCAGCGTTGTAACCAGCGGACGCCAGCACGGCCGAGCCGTCGAACTTATTGTAGATATCCGACAGATAGCTGGTACCCAGACGGATATTGGTATCGATGTCGTGCATCATGCCGGGCTGGTAATCCATGCCGATCTGCTTGGCGACCATCTTCGCGGTGGCTGGCATGACCTGCATCAGGCCGCCGGCGCCGGCCGACGATCGCGCATTGATAATGAAACGCGACTCCTGACGGATCAGGCCGTACGCCCACGCCTCGTCCAGATCGACGGCAGCCGCCAGCGGCTCCACCTTGCTGCGGAACGGCATCAGATAGCGCAACGTGAAGTCGTGCTCGGCCTTCGTGCGATCCGCGGTGTTGACGGCGCGGTCGAACAGCTCGATGCTGTTGGCATACTGCGCGGCGGCGATCAACTGACGATCCGTCATGTTGCGCAGTTCCCAGTTCCACTCGCGATTGCCTTCGAAACGCAGGCCCAGATCGTAGAACTTGGCCGCACGCTGAAAGCCGGGGTTCGCGCGGTTCGCGTCGATCTCCGCCTTGGTGACGGTCGTGCGCGGGGGCAGCGACGTCTTGTTGCCCAGCTCCTCGTTCGCCAGTTGGCCGTAGAAGTTCGTCTGCATGGCGATCTTCTGGAACTGCGCGCGGGCGGCGTCGCCCTGCCCGGCTTCGCGCAATGCGCGGCCGTACCAATACGTCCAGACGCCATCTTCGCGCAACGCTGCGGGCATCGCTTCGATCCCGGTACGCACGAGATTCCAGTCGCCTGCGCGCAGTGCCGCGCGAATCTTCCATTCCTGCGCCGTGTTCGAGAGCTTGGCACTACCGGCCTGACGGTACCAACTGATGGCCATCGGATTCTGCGACAGCGCGCCGCGCATGCCGATCGCGCCCCAGCCGATCGCGCGCTCGTCCTGCGACAGGCTACCGGCCACGCTCGAGAAGCTGCTTGCGGCGAGCATGGCATCGCTGCGGGCCATGCGCACGACGGCGAGCAGCGCGAGCTGGCGCGACGCCTCCGTGCCGTCGACACCGCGCGCGAGAATCTGCGCCGGGCGCGTCGCCGCCATATCGAGCAGGCTGTCGTCCGGACGCACCGCACCGAGTGCGTCGGCAATCTGCTTGCCCAGCGAGGTGTAGTTTTCCTCGTACGCCAGACGAATCTGGTGCCAGACTTCCTTGCGGGGCAACTGGCCGCTTGCGGCCAGCGTATTGATCATGTCGACGCAGCCCTCGCCGTAGTACTTCGGCGTGGTCAGCAGATCGGTGGCAGCCTGCGTGACGTTCTCGCCACGTGCGGCACGCGACATCATCGCGTAGCACTTGACCTGCGTGTCGTCGTCGAGCACGAACTTCGGATACTCGGCGTCGAACGTCTGCCAGTCGTGGCGTTTGCCGAGCACCAGCAGCCAGTCGTTGCGCATGCGGTCGGCGATTGCCTGACCGTCATACGTGCGCAAGAAGGCGCGGATATCGTCGTCGGGCGTATCGATGAGCGCCTTGCCCGAGCGATCGAACATGCGCGACTTGATCTGGAAGTACCGGACGTACGACGGCACGTCGTAGTCGGTGAGCATGGCGGCGAGCGCCGTGGCGCGCGGCGCATCGTTGGCGCGCGCGGCTTCGCGCAGCTGCACGAAGATGTCGTCGGGCGAGCGTTGCGAGAGCGCGTCGGCAGATGTCGCCGAGCGGCTTGCCGCCGATTGCGCCTTGGGACGGCCGGTCGCCTGGGTCGTACTGCAAGCGACGAGCGCGGCAGCGGTCAGGGCGAGCGCAGCGGCGCGATATACTCGGGTCAAACGTTCTGACATCTTCGGGGAGCGTCGGTTAAAAAGTGGATTCAAGCATAGCACGGGACCCCGCCCAATCGGCGGCCCAAACCGCCGGAAATGGGATGGAATCAACCACCGGGAAAGCACGTTTGCGCAAGGCATTGCTCGACGAGCGCGCCACGCTCGCCGGACGCGAAGCGCGCGATGCCGCGCTCGCTGCACGGCTGGGCGATGAACTGTCGCGCCGCGCGCCGCGCTGTGTGGGCTTTTACTGGCCGATTCAGGGCGAATTCGATGCCCGCGCGGTCGTCTCGGCATGGCTCGCCCAGGCGTCCCCCGAGGCACCTCGTCTGGCCGCGCTGCCGGTGGTCACCGCCCCGGCCACGCCACTCGTCTTCCACCGCTGGACGCCGGCCACGCCCATGAAGGAAGGCCGCTACCGCATTCCGGTACCTGCCGACGCCGACGTGCTGGTGCCCGACCTGCTGCTGGTGCCCTGTGTAGGTTTTACTCGCGATGGCCTGCGACTGGGCTACGGCGGCGGCTTCTACGACCGTACCCTGCATTCGATGACACCCTCCCCGCAAACGCTCGGCATCGCCTACGACGCGCTCGAGATCGAACACCTCAGCGCCGAAGCCCATGATCTGGCGCTCGACGCCATCGTGACGGAATCCGCCACCTTTGCACGCCCTCGCGGCACCCATCGCTAATCCATGACAACGCTCAAGATTCTGCCGCTCGGCGACAGTGCGCTCGTGTGCGAGGCGGGTGCCACGCCTACGCTTGCCACGCAGCGCCGCGTCTGGCACGTAGCCGCCCTCGCCCGCGAGTGGCCCGACGTGCGCGAAGTCGTGCCGGGCATGAACAACCTCACGCTGCTGTTCGACCCGCTCACCACCGACATCGACGTGCTGGGCGAGCGCCTGCGCGACGCCTGGCAGACGCAGCCGGCCGCCGGGGAGGTTGGACGCGACATTGAGATCCCCGTTCACTACGGCGGCCAGCACGGCCCGGATCTGGCTGACGTTGCCAAACTTGCGCGTCTTCAGCCGAAGACCGTCGTACAGCGGCACACCGCACCGGAATACATCGTCTATTTTCTCGGTTTCCAGCCGGGCTTCGCCTATCTTGGCGGCCTCGACGATTCGATCGCCACGCCCCGCCGCGCCGAGCCGAGACTGTCGGTGCCGGCCGGCTCCGTGGGCATCGGCGGCAATCAGACCGGCATCTATCCACTCACCTCGCCCGGGGGCTGGCAGATCATCGGCCACACCTCGAGCGCCCTGTTCGACCCCGCCGCGACCCCGCCCGCCTTACTGGCCCCGGGCGATCGCGTGCGCTTCACTATCGCGAGTCTCGACCTGTGATCGACATCCAGCGTGCCGGCCTGCTCACCACGGTTCAGGATCTGGGCCGTCCTCGACAGCGCGAATATGGCGTGGCCAGCGGCGGCGCCGTCGACTCACTCGCCTGCACCGTCGCCAACCGTCTCGTCGGCAACGACCTGAACGCCGCCACGCTCGAAATTACGATGGGGGCGTGCGTGCTGCGCTTTAGCGCTGCCACTCTCGTGGCGCTCACCGGCGCCGATTGTCACGCCGATCTCGACGGCACGCCCGTGTGGTCGTGGTGGCGTTTCCCCGTGGCGCGTGGCCAGACGCTGACACTGCGCCCGGCCCGCTTCGGCATGCGCACCTATCTGGCCGTGGCTGGCGGCATCGACGTGCCCGAGACACTCGGCTCGCGCAGCACCGATCTGGCCGCCGGCTTTGGCGGCTTCGAAGGCCGTGCCTTGCGCGACGGCGACCGCATCGCCATCGGCCACGCCGGCGCCGCCGTGCGCCACGTCGAGCCGTTGGGGGTGCGTCCGCCGGTGTGGCTGTCCGACCCGCTGGCGCATCGCGTGCGCGTGTTGCCCGGTCCGGAATACGACGACTTCACCGCCGCCACGCACAAGCGTTTCTGGGAGAACCCTTGGCAGGTGACGCCCAACAGCAATCGTATGGGCTACCGCCTGTCGGGACCGGAGCCGCTCGAGCGCAAGAAGAATCGCAGTCACGATCTGCTCTCGCACGGCGTGCTGCCGGGCGTGATTCAGGTGCCGCCGTCGGGGCAGCCGATCATATTGCTGGCCGACGCTCAGACCACTGGCGGATACCCCAAAATCGGCACCGTCATCAGCGCCGACCTGTGGCGGCTCGGACAGGCGAGGCTCGGCGGCACCCTCTATTTCTCGGAATGCAGCGCCGCCGAAGCGCGCGAGGCACTGCGTGAACAGTTACGTTATCTTGCCCAGATCGAGCGCGCGCTAGCGTGGCACGATCGCGGCATTCTGAATACACCGCGGGTACCGGCCATCACGCGCAAGCGCTGACATTGCGCACACGCGGCGGCATGCCCCGGCAGGAGAATCCATGATGAAGATCGATCTGAATGTCGACCTCGGCGAAGGTTGCGATGACGACGAGGCGCTGCTCGCCCTGGTCAGCTCGGCCAATGTGGCCTGCGGCTGGCACGCGGGCGACGCCGGCACGATGCAGCAGGTAGTGCGCTGGGCGCTGAAGAATGGCGTCGCCATCGGCGCGCACCCGAGCTTCCCCGACCGCGAGAATTTCGGCCGCACCGAAATGCAGCTCCCGCTCGACGAGGTTCGCGCGGGCATGCTGTATCAGATCGGCGCACTCGCCGCGATGGTCAGGGCGCAAGGCGGCTGGCTCTCGCACGTCAAGCCGCACGGCGCGCTCTACAATCAGGCGGCGCGCGATCCGGCGCTGGCAGAGACGCTCGTCGAAGCGATTCGCGCGTTCGACACCGATCTGGCTGTCTTCGGGCTGGCGGGGGGTGAGTTGGTGAAGGCGGCGCGTGCCGCAGGCATGCAGGCTGTCGAGGAAGTCTTTGCCGACCGTGGCTACAATCCGGACGGTTCGCTCGTCAAACGCGGCACTCCCGGCGCCCTGATCGAGCGCGAGGAAGATGCGCTGGCGCAAACGCTGATGATGGTGCGCGAGCAGCGCGTGCGCGCCATCGATGGCACGCTCGTGCCGATTCAGGCACAAACCGTCTGCCTGCATGGCGACGGCGAACACGCCGTGGCGTTCGCCCAACGCATTCGCCGCTTCCTGCTCGACGAAGGCATCGAGATCGCGCCGGTTCGATAATCCCGGCGCGCACCGTCGCACTCAAGTCAAACGCCGTCTGCGGGCATCCCCGGACGGCGTTTTCATTTGCGTTCGGATGCCGGTGTGCGCCGGCATCGTCGCGTCTCAGGGTGGCCCGGCGCACGGATCGCGCCAAGGCCGCCCCGCAGGCAGGCAACGTCGCTTACGCTGTCTCGCGAATGGCTTCTGCCACGATGCCGAACAGCTCGTCGAGTTGCGCTTCGCTCACGATGAGCGGCGGCGAGAACGCGAGGATATCGCCCGTGTAACGCACCAGTGCGCCCTTCTCGAAGCACTTGACGAACACCTCATGCGCGCGCGCGCCCGGTTTGCCGTCGCGGGTAGACATCTCGATACCGCCGACCAGCCCCAGATTACGAATGTCGATGACGTTCGGCAGATCGCGCAGACCGTGGATGGTCTTCTCGAAATACGGGGCGAGCTTCGCGGCGCGCTCGAACAGGCCGTCGTTCTTGTACACATCGAGTGCGGCGCAAGCCGCCGCCGCCGCGAGCGGATGACCCGAGTACGTATAGCCGTGGAAGAACTCGATGGCGCCCGTGTTACCGGCATCGACAATGGTGTCGTGCACGCCGGTCTTCACCGCAACGGCGCCCATCGGGACCGCCGCGTTATTCACGCCCTTGGCCATCGTGATGATGTCCGGCGTTACGCCGAAGTACTGCGCGGCGAACGGCTTGCCCAGACGGCCGAGACCGGTGATGACTTCGTCGAAAATCAGCAGAATGCCGTGCTTGTCGCAAATCTCGCGCAGCTTTTGCAGATAGCCCTGCGGCGGCACCAGCACGCCAGTGGAGCCGGCGAGCGGTTCGACGATCACGGCGGCGATGGTCGACGCATCGTGCAGCGTGACCAGACGCTCGAGTTCATCGGCCAGATGCGCACCCCACGTCGGCTGGCCCTTCGTGAACGCGGCTTCCTTGATGTTGAGCGTATGCGGCAGGTGATCGACAGCGGGCAGCAGTTGGCCCGAATAGGCCTTGCGGTTCGGCGAGATCCCGCCGACCGAAATACCGCCGAAACCCACGCCGTGATAGCCGCGCTCGCGACCGATGAGGCGCGTGCGCTGACCTTCGCCACGGGCGCGGTGGTATGCGAGAGCGATCTTCAGTGCGGTGTCGACCGATTCGGACCCCGAGTTCGTGAAGAAGATGCGATCGAGCCCCTGCGGCGTGATGGCGGCGATCTTGCTCGCGGCTTCGAACGCCTTCGGGTGGCCCATCTGGAACGTCGGCGCAAAGTCCATTTCACCGGCTTGCTGACGGATCGCCTCGACGATCTCGGTGCGGCAGTGACCGGCGTTCACGCACCACAGACCGGCCGTTCCGTCGAGAATCTGGCGATTGTCCGACGAGGTGTAGTACATGCCCTCGGCCTTCACCAACAGGCGCGGCGAGCTTTTGAACTGACGGTTGTTCGTGAACGGCATCCAGAACGCCGTCATGTCGAGATTCAGGTCTTTCATGTTCATCGCGGGGGCCCCTCAGGTCTTGGCACGATCAGGATGTCCCGCGGACAGCAAAACAAATCGCCACGGGTGGATGGCATCGATCCTACGAGAGGCCGACCGGTACAGACATGTACAGTCACTCGGAAAATGTATATTCTGTATCGGTTAATTGCCTCAACTGTATTGGCAACAGCCGATGTGGCGGGCACGCGCCAATCCCCCACCACGTGGGAACGAGCGGCTCGCAAGGCGGCCCGGTCTTCGGCCGCACACCGCCCGCTGCCGCCCACTTGCACACGAACACGACGCAAACCGCCATCGCCGTCCTGACATCATGGTCCAGCCACTCGCCTTTTCCCTGAATCGCGCCCAGCCGGAAGCTCTGGTCGACCAGATCGTGCGGGAGGTCGAGCGTGCGTTGCAGCGTCAGACGCTGCACGCGGGCATGCGAATGCCGTCGATTCGCGCGCTGGCCAAAGCGCACGGCATCAGCACATTTACTGTCGTGGAGGCATACGACCGTCTCGTCGCGCACGGCACGCTCGTCGCCCGGCGCGGGGCGGGGTTCTTCGTCGCGGGCGCGGCGGACGCGCGCGAAGCCGGCCCCGTCAGTCCGGGCGGTGCCCTGACAGTCAGCGCAGCGGCAAGCGAGGTCACGAACGCGTGGTTGCTCTCCGAGATCTTTGCGGATGACTCCATCGCCGTGAAAAGCGGCTGCGGATGGTTGCCGGACAGTTGGCTCGACGAGGACGGGCTGCACGGCGCGTTGCGTTCGCTCTCGAAGGGTCCGGGCGCACATTTCGCGCATTACGGGCATCCGCACGGGTACGGGCCGTTGCGTCAGTGGCTGGCACGCCGTCTTGGCGAGTTGTCCATCGACGCACCGCCCGAGCACATCGTGCTCACGCACGGCGCGACACAGGCGCTCGACCTGATCGTGCGCACGCTGCTCAAGCCGGGTGACACGGTACTGGTCGAAGCGCCGGCGTATTGCAATTTGCTGGCGGTATTGCGTCTGGCGGGCCTGAATGTGGTGGGCATCGAGCGCACGGAAGCGGGTCTGGATCTCGCGGCACTGGAGCAGGCCGCCCAGACGCATCGTCCGCGCGCGCTGTTCGTGAACCCCGCACTGCAAAATCCGTTGGGGACTTCGCTCTCTCCGGCCTCCGCGCATCGCATTCTTCAGTGCGCCGAGCAACACGGTTTCTGGATCGTCGAGGACGACATCTATCGCGAGTTGGCCCCGGCGGGCACACCGTCGCTGGCGGCAATGGACGGCCTGTCGCGAGTGATCTACGTGTCGAGCTTCTCGAAGACGATTTCGCCGTCGGTACGCGTGGGCTATCTGGCATGCTCGCGCGAACTGGCGCATGAAATTGCGCGCAGCAAGATGGTGGCGGGGCTCACGTCTTCGGAAATCAACGAGCGCATCGTGCACGCGATTCTCACCGAGGGACGTCACCGCAAACACATCGAACGTCTGTCGGATCGCCTGACGCGTTCGCGCGCACGTCTCATCACGCAATTGCAGTCGCACGGGGTGACGCTGCTGGCCCAGCCGGAAGGCGGCATGTTCGTGTGCGGCAGCTTGCCCGAGACGGCGCCACCGGCACGCGAACTGGCCGAAGCCGCGTTGCTGGAGAGCATCATGCTGGCGCCGGGCGAATTCTTCCTCGCGCACACCGAACCCTGCCACTGGTTCCGCTTCAACGTCGCATATTCGGACGATGCCCGCCTGTTCCGCTTTCTCGATCGGGCAGCGGCGGGGAAACTGGCGGCCGGTCCTCAGGCGTAAGCCGATAGGACGTGATTGACGCCAATGCCGGTACGGCGTCGACGTCCAGCTGACCGAGACTTGCCGCCAGCGTGAGCTTTGCCAGACGCCAAAGAAACATTCAATGAATCTCCACAAAATTGCGGGATATGTCGTTGATGGGAATGCCCCGCAATGCGAGATATTCGGCGCCTTTCTGGTAGGTCGCCTTCAGACAGTCGCAATAGATGGTGTGCTGGTCCGCAATGCCATCCTTGCATCGATGCAAGGGGGTATCGGCTCTCGTTGCGATCTCACATATCTCTCGCCACAAGCATGAGCGGCACGCCGCCGCTGCCGAGCGGCGCGCCAGTAGTGCGCTAACCGTCGCGTGCCAGGCCAGGAACTCGGAAAACGTCACATCCGCAACGTTCATGCGAGCGTAGAAGATATCGGGAATCACGTTTCTCAAGGTATCGTCGTGGCCGATGTCACCGCCGCTCGATAGCGTGAACACGACACGTTGCTTCGTCTCGCGCCAGATTTCCGCCTTACGTTTTTCGTCCGCCAGAATGGCATCGAGCATGCGGTCGATGGAACGGATACGCACAACGCCTCGCTCGTCTGCCGCCCAGCATTCAAAGAGGGCCTCATTGAATCGCTTCAGCGCCGCCACGTCTGCCGTTTTCACCGAATCATGTGACTCGTCCGGCAGCAGGAACTGGAGGTTGGTGATACCCAACGTGCGCGTGAGCGTGTCGTACACCAATCGCGCGTCTCCTAAGCGCCCGCGAAGAAAATCGTCTCGTTGATTGCGGGGCGTCAACAAGACGCGCTACCCCATGCCGTGTCTCGGTGAAGACAATGAATAGCGGGTGAGGAAGAGTATTGACCGTAGAAGGTCAGTCTTGAAATTGGGAAATTCCGAAAAAATATGGCGCATCGCAACGCAATATGCATTGCGCGACCGATATGAAGAGCATCGAGGAGGCCCTCAGACGTTCAGCCCAAACCGCTCCCGGTACGCCACAGGCGTCACGCCATATTGGCGTTGAAACGCGCGGCGCAGGTTCTGTTCGTCGCCGAAGCCCACGCGCGCTGCAATGCGCTTGAGCGGCGCCTCCGAGTCGAGCAACGCAAAACGCGCCGCCTCCAGACGCATCCGCTCGACCGCCTTCGCCGGGGTCGATCCCGTGCGCGCGAGGTAGCTTCTGGCGAACGTGCGCGGACTCATGTTCGCCTGCTCGGCCAGACGCACCACTGACAGGTCGCCATCGAGCCGCTCGGACATCCACGCATGCAACTCGCCGAACGGCGCCCCGGCCGCCACCTGCTCGCGCAATGGCGGACTGAACTGCGATTGCCCGCCTGCGCGCTTGAGGAACACCACGAGCCGACGCGCCGCCTGTAACGCTACGTCCACCCCGCAGTCGTCCTCGACCAGCGCCAGGCCGAGGTCGATGCCCGCCGTGATCCCGGCCGACGTCCACACCGGTTCATCGTGCACATAAATCGGATCGGACTCGACCCTCGCCTGCGGGAAACACGTCTGCAACATTGCCGTATCCAGCCAGTGCGTGGTTGCGCGGCGCCCGTTCAACAGCCCCGCCGCCCCCAGAATGAACGCTCCCACGCACACTGAACACACACGTCGCACGCTGGGGGCATAGTCACGCAGCCACTCGCCCACCTCACCCGGCACCGCCGGGCGATGCGCCACCGCCCCGCCTACCGCGATCAGCGTGTCGACCGGCATCGCTTCGAGCGCGCGCATCGGCTCCGTATGCAGCGTGATCCCCGACCCGGTCTCCACCGGGCCGCCGTGCTCTGACACCACCACCGTGCGATAAGGCGCGGCCTGTCCCGACTCCGTGAAGTTGCGGATGACCGCGTGAAACGCATCGAGCGGCCCGGCGAGATCGAGCAGCACGAACGGCGGCACGATGAGAAAGGCTACGAGACGAGGTTGGCTCATGGTCGTGTGTGAAGAGGACTGTGAGGCGCTTGAGGATCGTCAGGCTGTCGCCTGCACCGGACGGCGCTTCGCGTCGAGGGCGTACCACACGGTCGCCAGCGCCGCGATCGCCAGCAACGGGAAGGTTGCCTGATTGATGGTGGCCCAGCCGAAGCGAGCGAGCAGTTGCCCTGCGAACAGACTCGAGATGGCGGTACCGGCAAAGGTGATGAATTCATTCGCCGCCTGCGCCCGCGCACGCTCCGCCGGTCGATAAGACAGGGTGAGCAACGTCGTGCCGCCCACGAACATAAAGTTCCAGCCCACGCCAAGGAACGCCAGCGCCGCGTAGAAGTACGGCAGACTGGTCGACATCAGCGCCAGCACACCGCACAGGGCACTCATCGCAATGCCCGCCAGCAGCACCGGCACCACCCCCCAGCGCTTGACGAGATGCCCCGAGAAGAACGACGGCGCATACATCCCCACCAGATGCCACTCGATGATGTGCGCCCCATCGTCGATGCTGTGCCCGCACGCCACGGCCGCAATCGGCGTCGCCGTCATCACGAACATCATCACCATGAAGCCGATCAGGTTGTTGGCCAATGCCGCCATATAGATCGGCTGACGCATGATCTCGCCGAGCGGGCGCGCAGGTAACGCCGCCGCGTCGCCCGTCGTACCGCTCGCCGCATGCACCGGCAAATTGCGCAGAAAGCCGACGAGCAACAACAGCGAAATCCCGGAGAGCAGCGTGACGACCAGATACGACCCCGCGAACGTCACGGGCGCGAGCCAGTCCTTGCTGCCTGCGGCCAGCGCCGGGCCGATCACCGCCGCCAGCACGCCGCCCGTGAGCACGATGGAGATCGCGCGCGGCTTGTCTTCGACAGGTACGACGTCCGCAGCCGCCAGCCGGTAGTAACGCGCAAATGCCTGAAATACCCCCACACATGCCGTGCCCGCACAGAACATTGCGAAGTGACGCTCGTAGATCGCCACCACCGAAACCAGCCCGCCGACGGTGCCGAACAACGCCCCCAGCGCGAAGCCCAGACGTTGGCCGAAACGCTGAATCAGCATCGACGCGAAGATTGTCGTGATGGCCGACGCCACGGTAATCAGCGAGAACGGCAGCGTCGCATAGCCCTTGTCGGACGCCAGCATGTAGCCCACCAGTCCCGTCAACGTGAGGTCGACGGACAAGGCGGCCGTGTACAGCGCCTGACATGCGGCCAGCACGGCGGCGTAGCGGCGGCCCATGCGGCGCCGCTGGTGCTCGGCGTGCCCGGGTTCGGAGGGCGGCGCGGTGCGCCCGGCAATGGTATCGGTCATGAGTGTGATGTCGAACAAGTCGGGGAGTCGTCGGGAGTCCTGATCTTGCCGTCGGCCGGTTTGGCACGAATGCCAATCATGCATCAAAAAATGCCACGCGGCGATGTCATCCCGAATGCGCCCGCCGCTTCGCCATCGACCGCACGGCGCGGCATGGTGGCGACCTCGGCCACCTGGATCACCTCGCCCCCCTCAGCCCCTCCACAACATTTACCCGCGACATCGCGCCAACTCGGTGCGCACCAACTCTGCGCGCCGCCGCACCAACGTGCTTCGCCCGCCGTTCGCCCATCAGCCGAAAGGCCGATACCCAGGCTGACCTTCGGCGCGTCCCTCGCGCCCGGTCAACACCAGCCGTCGCCGGCCATCGTCGCCTTGTACACCAGATGGGGTCTTGACTTGTACACCAGTCCACGTGGCGTGCCCGGCATCGCGCCTCCCCTGCGGGGACATGAAACGCGTCGATCCCTTGCCGCTGGCACGACCTTTGCGTAAGTCCCCCCATACCGGATCCGCCGGTCTAACCAGGAAAGGGGAAGACGTACCATGAAACGACGCACGCTACTCCAGATGGCGGCCCTCTCGGGCGCCGCATCGCTCACCGGCATGGCGCCCAACTTGTTTGCGCAGAGCAAACAGCCCATCAAGGTCGGCATCCTGCACTCCCTCTCGGGCACGATGGCCATCTCGGAGACGTCGCTCAAGGATGTCGCGCTCATGACCATCGCCGACATCAACGCCAAGGGTGGCGTGATGGGACGTCCGCTCGAAGCCGTCGTCGTCGACCCGGCCTCGAACTGGCCGCTCTTCGCGGAAAAAGCCCGCCAGTTGCTCACCACGGACAAGGTCGCCGCCGTGTTCGGTTGCTGGACGTCGGTGTCGCGCAAGTCGGTGCTGCCTGTCTTCGAAGAACTCAACGGCCTGCTCTATTACCCCGTGCAGTACGAAGGCGAAGAGATGTCGAAGAACGTCTTCTACACGGGCGCTGCGCCGAACCAGCAGGCCATTCCGGCCGTGGAATACGTGATGAGCAAGGAAGGGGGCGGCGCCAAGCGCTTCTTCCTGCTGGGCACCGACTACGTCTATCCGCGCACGACCAACAAGATCCTGCGCGCCTTCCTGCACTCGAAGGGTGTGGCCGACAAGGATATTCAGGAGGTCTACACGCCGTTCGGTCACAGCGACTACCAGACCATCGTCGCCAACATCAAGCAGTTCGCGCAAGGCGGCAAGACCACGGTCATCTCCACGATCAACGGCGACTCGAACGTGCCGTTCTACAAGGAACTCGGAAACCAGGGCCTGAAGGCTACCGACGTACCGGTCGTGGCGTTCTCCGTGGGCGAAGAGGAACTGCGCGGCATCGATACCAAGCCGCTCGTGGGACACCTCGCCGCCTGGAACTACTTCATGTCGGTGAAGAACCCGACCAACGACGCCTTCAAGAAGGAGTGGTTCGCCTACGTCAAGGCGAAGGGTCTGCCGGGCGGCGACAAACGCGTCACGAACGATCCGATGGAAGCCACGTTCGTCGGCATGCACATGTGGAAGCAGGCAGTCGAAAAGGCGGGCAGCGTCGACGTCGACAAGGTGCGCACTGCCATGATCGGCCAGACCTTCAAGTCGCCGGACGGCTTCGACATGGTCATGGACGGCAACCACCACCTGCACAAGCCGGTAATGATCGGCGAGATTCGCCCGGACGGTCAGTTCAACGTCGTGTGGAAGACCAAGACGACGGTGCGCGCACAACCGTGGAGCCCGTTCATCGCGGGCAATGAAGGCAAGCCCGACAAAGTCTGACCTTCCTTTCACTCCTTGCGCCGGAGCCGTGCGGACGGTCTCCGGCGCACGCAGAGGTTTTGATGATAACGATAAGACGCTGGACCGCTGCCGCCCTTGTCCTGATGTCGCTGGGCGCCGCGCTGACAACACCCTCCACGGCCCGGGCCGCCGTCACCGGCGCCGACCTCACCGCGCTCGCAGGCGACGATTTCGACGCCAAGGCGCAAGCCATCGATCACCTCGCGGCCGACGGTTCGCCGCAGGCCGCCGCGCTCCTCAAGGCCTTGGCCGACGATTCGGCCGTGACCGTGGGCGATCGCATCGCTATCCAGACCGCAGACAAATACGTCGATCCGATCACGGGCGCCCCCGTCAAGGCTGACGACGCCGGATCGCTCACGCTCAACAACGTGCTGCGCGCCAAGGTTGCCACGGCCGCTGCTGCGGGTGCCCTGCTCTCGCCGGATCACGACACCCGCGCGCAGGCCATCGACACCATGCTGCAAAACCCGTCGCCCGCGTTCAAGACTCGCATCGAGCAGGCACGCCAGAAAGAGACAGATCCCGCGCTGCGCAAACGCCTCGATCAACTCTGGGCGCAATCTGCATTGCACGATACCGATCCGGCCAAGCGCCGCGAAGCCATCGATCTGATCGCCGCCGCGGGCGATCCGCAAATGCGGGATCTGCTGCTGCCCATCGTTGCCAAGCAAGCCGACGGCACCTACGCCGAGCCCGACGCCAACGTGCGCAGCGCGGCCGATATCGCGCTCACACAACTGGCCGCCGCACAACGTCGCAGCGAGTTCTTCGGCACGGTATTCGCCGGCCTGTCGCTGGGCAGCGTGCTGCTGCTCGCCGCGCTGGGCCTGGCCATCACCTACGGCCTGATCGGCGTCATCAACATGGCGCACGGCGAGTTCCTCATGATCGGCGCGTATGCCACGTACGTGGTGCAGACACTCTTCCAGCGCTTCTTGCCGGGCGCGTTCGACTTCTACCTCGTTGCCGCCGTGCCCGCCGCGTTTCTCGTGGCGGCAGTGCTCGGCCTCGTGCTGGAACGCACCGTCATCAAGCATCTGTACGGACGGCCGCTCGAAACCCTGCTCACGACCTTCGGTATCAGCCTGCTGCTGATTCAGGGGGTGCGCACGCTCTTCGGCGCGCAGAACGTCGAAGTCGTCAATCCTTCGTGGATGAGCGGCGGTATCGCCGTGCTGCCCAACCTGATGCTGCCCTACAACCGCATCGTGATTCTGATATTTGCGCTGGTGGTCGTGGCGCTCACGTGGTCGGTGCTCAATCTCACGCGTCTCGGCCTGTTCATCCGCGCCGTGACGCAGAACCGGTCGATGGCCGCCTGCGTCGGCGTGCGAACGGGCCGCGTCGACAGCTACGCATTCGCGTTCGGTGCAGGCATTGCCGGGTTGGGTGGCTGTGCGCTCTCGCAGATCGGCAACGTCGGACCGGATCTTGGGCAGAGCTACATCATCGATTCGTTTATGGCCGTGGTGCTGGGCGGCGTGGGACAACTCGCGGGGACCATCGTCGGCGCGTTCGGTCTGGGCATTGCCAACAAGCTGCTCGAACCGGTGTGGGGCGCCGTGCTCGCCAAGATCGCCGTGCTGATCCTGATCGTGCTGTTCATCCAGAAACGCCCGCAGGGCATGTTTGCGCTCAAAGGGCGCAGCGCGGAGGCCTGAATGCAGACGTCGAAATTTTTGCCAGAGGGCACCTCGCCGCTGATCTCGCTGGATGTGCCGGCGCGCGCCCGTCTCCTGCCGAAGTACGTCGCGCCTTTGCTTCTTGCGTTCGTACTCGCGGTGGCGATTCTGGTGCCAGTGTGTGCGCTGGTGTTGCCCGCCACGCATCCGCTGCATCTGTCGGCCTACGCGATGACGCTCGTCGGCAAGATCATGTGCTACGCGATTGCCGCGCTCGCACTCGATCTGGTGTGGGGCTATTGCGGCATTCTCAGTCTCGGCCACGGTCTGTTCTTCGCGCTGGGTGGCTACGCGATGGGCATGTACCTCATGCGCGGCATCGGTCGCGACGGTGTGTATCACAGCGACCTGCCTGACTTCATGGTGTTTCTCGACTGGAAGTCGCTGCCCTGGTACTGGACCGGCACCGAACACTTCGCCTGGGCGATGTTTCTCGTCGTGGCGCTGCCCGGTGTGGTCGCCTGGATCTTCGGTTATCTGGCTTTCCGCTCGCGCGTGAAGGGCGTATATCTGTCGATCATCACGCAGGCGCTGACGTTCGCCGCCATGCTGCTCTTCTATCGCAACGAGACGGGCTTCGGCGGCAACAACGGCTTCACCGACTTCAAGCGCATTCTCGGCTACTCGATCACCTCGGCGAACACACGCACCGTGCTGTTTCTCGTGACGTTCGCGGTGTTGGTGGGCGCGTTCCTGCTGTGCCGCGCGCTGGTCGTATCGAAGTTCGGCCGCGTGGTCACCGCCATTCGCGACGGCGAGTCGCGCGCCATGTTCCTCGGCTACCGGCCGCTCAGTTACAAGCTGTTCGTGTGGACGTTGTCCGCCATGCTGTGCGGCGTCGCGGGGGCGCTCTACGTGCCGCAGGTCGGCATCATCAACCCGAGCGAGATGGCGCCGGTCAACTCAATTGAGATGGCCATCTGGGTCGCCATCGGCGGACGCGGCTCGCTCGTGGGCGCGATTGCCGGAGCGTTCCTCGTCAACGGCGCGAAGAGTTTCTTCACCGCGTACTTCGCCGAGTACTGGCTGTTCTTCCTCGGCGCGATGTTCGTGCTCGTGCCGCTGCTGCTGCCGCAGGGCGTGATCGGACTCGTCACGCAACGCTCGCGCAAGCGCGTTCGACACGCGCCAGCCGCCGCCGAGGGCGATGCGCCGCACCCTGTTACCGGAGACCGCGCATGAACAATTACATGGCCGACATCAGTTGGCAGCTGGCCGACGCGCCCGAAGCCGCCGTCAGCGTCAATGTCAGCGGTGACACTACGGGCATGTCGCACTTCGTCGTGCCGGGAGAGATCGACACGTCGCATGGCCTCATTCTGTATGTCGAGAACATCTCCGTATCGTTCGACGGTTTTCGCGCGCTCAACGACCTGTCGCTATCGATCCAGACCGATGAGCTGCGCTGCATCATCGGCCCGAACGGTGCCGGCAAGACGACCATGATGGATGTCATCACGGGCAAGACCCGCCCCGACGCCGGACGCGCCTTCCTCGGCCAGACGCTCGACCTCACCCGGCTCGACGAACCGGCCATTGCGCAGGCCGGTGTCGGCCGCAAGTTTCAGAAGCCGACGGTGTTCGAGCATCACAGCGTGTGGGAGAACCTCGAACTCGCCTGCGCAGGCGACAAGCGCTGGTTCCGCTCGCTATGGGCCATGCTTACGCCGGCCATACGGCATCGCATCGAGGAGGTGCTCGCGCTCACGCATCTGGAACATCAGGCGCATGTGCGCGCAGGACAGTTGTCGCACGGCCAGAAGCAACGCCTGGAGATCGGCATGCTGCTCATGCAGCAGCCGCAACTCCTCTTGCTCGACGAACCTGCCGCCGGCATGACCGATGAAGAGACGGCGCAGCTTGCCGAGTTGCTCAATCGCCTGCGTGGGCATTGTTCGATGATGGTGGTCGAGCACGACATGGCGTTTGTTGCCGCGCTCGCGGGCGACACGGGTCTTGTCACCGTCATGGCCGAAGGCCGGGTGCTCGCCGAAGGCACGCTCGACGTCGTGCAGCGCGACGAGCGCGTGATCGAATCGTATCTGGGACGCTGACCATGCTGGAAATTCACGCACTCAATCAGTACTACAGCGGCAGTCATATTCTGCGCAACGTGGAATTCACCGTGCCCGATGCGCAACTCACCGTGCTGCTCGGGCGCAACGGCGTTGGCAAGACCACGCTGCTCAAGTGCCTCATGGGCGTGGTGCCCGTCAAGTCCGGCAGCATCGCGTGGCGCGGCAAAACGCTCACCTCTGCGCCATCGTATGCGCGCGTGGCGAGCGGCCTCGCCTACGTGCCACAGGGCCGTGAGATCTTCCCGCGCCTCACCGTCGAAGAGAATCTGCTGATCGGTGCGGCGAGCCGCCCGGCACGCGAGGCCAAACTCGGCGTGCCTGAGCACATCTACGAACTCTTCCCCGTGTTGCGCGACATGAAGCAGCGTCGCGGCGGCGATCTGTCCGGCGGACAGCAGCAGCAACTCGCCATCGGGCGCGCCCTCATGAGCGACCCGCAACTATTGATTCTCGACGAGCCGACCGAAGGCATTCAACCATCGATCATCAAGGATATCGGGGCAACGCTGCGACGCCTGGTCGACGAGCGCGGCATGACCGTGCTGCTCGTCGAACAGTATTACGACTTTGCGCTCGAACTCGCCGATCACTATCGCGTGATGAGTCGCGGCGCCATTGTCGCGAGCGGACTCGGCAAGGACATGGAGGCCGACGGCGTGCGGCACATGGTGGCGGTATGACGCGCACCCGGCGCACCCGGCACACCCGGCACACCCCGCGCACCAGACGCACTGAGCTGCCGCGCCTGCCCGCCGCGTGCTAGATTCGCGGCATCCACGGCCGATTCTTTTTCATGAATTCCCTGCACGCTTCCTCCACTGGCTGGCATGCCGAGCTGACGCTGGGCTTTGCGCGACAAGATGCGCGCACTGTCCTCGCCACCCGGCGCCATCAAGGCCCGCTCGTCGTCCAGAAATCACTTCATCCGGAAGGCCCGGGGATTTGTCACGCCGTGGTCGTGCATCCGCCCGGCGGGATTGCCGGCGGCGACGCGCTGTCCATCGACGTGGTTGTCGGCGATAACGCCCATGCCGTGCTGACCACGCCCGGCGCGACCAAGTGGTACAAATCGCAGGGCCGCTTCGGCACGCAGGACATCACCCTCACCGTACACGACGGCGCAAAACTCGACTGGCTGCCGCTCGAGAACATCGTGTTCGAACATGCCGATGCTCGCCAGCGCATCACCGTGCGGCTTGGCGAAGGCGCGACCGTCATTGGCTGGGACGCCACCTTGCTCGGCCGGCAGGCCGCCGGAGAACAATGGACGCAGGGCCGCTGGCGTTCGAACTTCGAATTGCGCGACGCCAAGGATCGTCTGCTGTGGGCGGAGCAGGCCGTGCTCGGCGCTGACGACGCGCAGCGCACGGGCATCACCGGCCTCGCCGGATTCCCGGTGTTCGGCGCCCTGTGGGCCGTGGGCGACGCGTGTACGCGAGCGCTCGCCGAATCGCTCGCCGAAGCGCTGCCGTTCAACGACGGACTGCGCGCAGGGATCACCTGTCTGCCCGGCAATGTGCTCGTGCTGCGCGTGCTCGGTCACGACATGGAGACGGTGCGCCAGTTGCTGATCTCGCATTGGCTTACGCTGCGCCCGCAGGTCCATGGCGTGCCCGCCGAACCGTTGCGCCTCTGGTCGACGTAAGCCGACAAACGCAATCGCCGCACCATAACGGTGACGCACCGCGCGCCGCACGATCCTCGCCAGCCTGATTTCGCACCAACATTGGGCTTGCCCGCCGCGCTTCCGCCTCCCGCAGCCGCCGGTGCTCAGGCGGCTGGTGCCCGCCTGCCCGCCGAGTCCTGAGTACCCCGGCCTTTGGCTACCCCAGGCACGATTCCTGCTACCTCACTGTATCGACCGGTCAGACCAGATGATCCGGCCGCCGGAACACTCCTGTTACCGGAATGCTTCTCCCCCGATCCCCGAGGTTGCCGTCATGCTGCCGTTCACCCGTACCGCTGTTTCTCATGAAGCCGTTGCCGCCACGGTCGGCGCACGCGCCCGTGCGCGCCGTGCCTTCACCACGTTGATGCTCGCCGCCAGCGCGATCGCCGCCTTCGCCGTGGCGATGCCGCGCGACGCGCACGCCGACGGACTCGACGACATCGTCAAGCGCGGCACCCTGCGCGTGGCCGTGCCGCAGGACTTCCCGCCGTTCGGCTCCATCGGTCCGGACATGAAGCCTGTTGGCTACGACATCGACACGGCCGCCCTGCTCGCCAAGGGCATGGGTGTGAAGCTCGAGCTGGTCCCCGTGACGAGCGCCAATCGCGTGCCCTACCTCACGACGAACAAGGCTGACCTCGTCATCTCCAGCCTCGGCAAGAACGCCGAGCGCGAGAAGGTCATCGACTTCTCGGAAGCGTACGCCCCGTTCTACAACGGCGTCTTCGGTCCGAAGGATCTGGCCGTATCCAAGCCCGCCGACCTTTCGGGCAAGACCATTGGCGTGACGCGCGGTGCCGTGGAAGATCTGGAACTGTCGAAGATCGCGCCGGCCGACGTCACGATCAAACGCTTCGAAGACAACAACGGCACGATCTCCGCCTTCCTCTCGGGTCAGGTGCAACTCGTTGCTACGGGCAACGTCGTGGCCGCTGCGATTGTCGCCAAGCACCCGCCCAAGCTGCCGGAGCCGAAGTTTCTCATCAAGAACTCGCCCTGCTTTGTCGGCCTGAACAAGAACGAGCCGCGACTGCTCGCCAAGGTCAACGACATCCTCACGGCTTCGAAGAAGGACGGCTCGCTTGGCAAGATCTCGCAGAAGTGGCTCGGCATGCCGCTGCCGGCCGATCTCTGATCGCCGCCCGTTTTCCGGCACGTTTCACCGCACGACTCACCACCGGCTTCACATGCATTACGTCCTCGACTTTGCCGATCTGCGGCAATACCTGATGCTCTTTGTGCGCGGCGCCGCGCTGACGATCGCCCTCACGGCCGTGTCCACGGTCGTAGGCGTGATCGTCGGCGCACTGTGCGCCGTTGCCCGCGAGGAGGGGCCGATGTGGCTCAAGGCCATCGCGGGCCTGTACGTCGAGCTGATCCGCAACACGCCGTTCATCGTGCAGCTCTTCTTCATCTTCTTCGGTCTGCCGAGCCTCGGTATTCATATCGACGAGACGACCGCCGCTATCGTCGCCATGAGCGTGAACCTCGGCGCGTATGCCACCGAGATCATCCGGGCAGGCATGCGTGCTGTGCCCACCGGGCTGTCAGAAGCCGGGCTGTCGCTCGCCATGACGCGCGGCCAGATCCTGCGTCATGTGATCCTGCCGCAGGCGTTCGCCAAGGTGTTTCCGGCGCTCGCCAGCCAGATCGTGATCGTCATGCTCGGGTCGGCAGTCGTCTCGCAAATCTCCGTGCCCGATCTGTCGTACGCCGCCAACTTTGTGCAGTCGCGCACGTTCCGGGCGTTCGAAAGCTATCTGATCGTCACCGCGTTGTATCTCGTGCTCGCCATTGCGCTGCGCCGCGTGTTGATGCGCTGCGCACGCCGTCTCTTTCGCGGCACGGTCAAGGTCAGAGGAGGTGCGCGATGACCGAGTTCTCAACGTGGGACATGCTGCACGGCCTGTTGCTGGCCGGACGCTGGACGCTCGCACTCTCGGCCATCGCCTTCGTATTCGGCGGTCTGGTTGCCCTGCTGCTGCTCGTGGTGCGCGTGGGTCGCGTGCAATGGGCAGCGAATGCCGTGGCGTTGTACATCGAAGTCTTTCAGGGCACGCCGCTGCTCATGCAGTTGTTTCTGGTGTTCTTCGGCTTGCCGCTGCTTGGCCTGGATGTCTCGCCGTGGGTGGCCGCCGCCGTTTGTCTCACGCTCTACACGAGCGCCTATCTCACGGAAATCTGGCGTGGCTGCGTCGACGCGATTCCGCACGGTCAATGGGAAGCGTCGTCGAGCCTTGCCATGCGCTACGGCGAACAACTGCGCCACGTCATCCTGCCACAGGCGCTGCGCATCGCCATCGCGCCCACGGTCGGTTTCTCGGTGCAGGTGGTCAAGAGCACGGCGCTCGCGTCGATCATCGGCTTCGACGAACTGACCAAGACGGGCACCATGCTTACCAACGCGACGTTCCAGCCGTTCACCGTGTACGGCCTCGTCGCTCTGCTCTACTTCGCTGCCTGCTATCCGCTGTCGCTGTGGGCGCGTCATCTTGAAAGGAAACTCCATGTCGCTCATTGAAGTCAGGGGCATGCAAAAGCGCTTCGGCGAAAACCCGGTGCTCAAGGGCATCGACATGGACGTCGAGCGCGGTCAGGTCGTGTCGATCATCGGCAAGAGCGGCTCGGGCAAGAGCACGTTGTTGCGCACGCTCAACGGCCTCGAGCGCTTCGATGCCGGCAGCGTGGCCGTCGACGGTGTCCACGTCGGCGCACGCGACACCGACCTGCGCGCGCTGCGTCTGAAGGTCGGCATGGTGTTCCAGCAGTACAACCTGTTCCCGCATCTGTCGGCGGGTGAGAACGTGATGCTCGCGCAGAAGGTCGTCAAGAAGACCTCGGGCGCCGAAGCGCGCGAAGTCGCCCGCTCCATGCTCGCCAAAGTCGGGTTGGCCGACAAGTTCGACAGCTATCCGTCGCAGCTCTCGGGCGGCCAGCAGCAGCGCGTGGCCATTGCGCGCTCGCTCGCCATGAGTCCGGCCGTGCTGCTGTGCGACGAGATCACCTCGGCGCTCGATCCCGAACTGGTCGCCGAAGTGCTCAAGGTGCTCGAAGACCTCGCGGCCGAGGGCATGACGCTGATCCTCGTCACACACGAGATGCGCTTCGCCCGGCACGTATCGGATCGCGTGGTGTTCATGCATCAGGGCAAGATCTGGGAGTCGGGCGAGCCTGAGCAGCTCTTCACTCAGCCCTCCACGCCGGAGTTGCAGCGGTTCATCTGCCAATGACATCGCCGGGGATTGGCGTCTGCCATGCCGATGATTCGCACAATTCTGGTGCGCACCGGGTCGACCGCAAAACCCAGTGGCGCAGACGTGAACGCGCGCCTATGATGTGCGGCAGCGGCGCCATCCCCATGAACCCTTCGCATTGAAATTTCTTCGTCACGATGAAGCTCACTCCGCGCGAAAAAGACAAGCTGCTCATCTTCACCGCCGCCCTGCTCGCCGAACGCCGGCGTGCGCGCGGCCTGAAGCTCAATTATCCGGAGGCCGTGGCCTTCATTAGCGCCGCCCTCATGGAAGCCGCGCGTGACGGACGCACCGTTGCCGACCTGATGCACTACGGCACCACGCTGCTCACGCGCGACGACGTCATGGACGGCGTGCCCGAAATGATCCCGGACATTCAGGTGGAAGCCACCTTTCCGGACGGCACCAAGCTCGTCACCGTGCATCACCCGATTCCCTGAAAGCGGCATACGCGAGTGAGTGCCGGCACGCCTCGATGCACTGCCCCGTGCGCGATCCGGTTTCGATTCGTCTTCGTATCCATTTTTCGTCGTCGATCACAACATCCTAAGGACGTCTCATGTCAGTGGACCGCCCCCTCAATGCCAACGATGCCGGCGAAGTGCCCGCCACTTCTCTGGTGACCTCCGCCCACGCCACGGGTCGCACACACCGTCGCCTCGCGCGTGTGGCAACCGGCCTCGCCCTGGTGAGCGCTTCGGGCCTCGCGCTCGCGCACCCTGGCCATCCGGGCCACGACGCCGCCAGCAGTTTCGCCGCCGGTTTCTTTCATCCGTTGACCGGGGCAGATCACCTTTGCGCCATGATCGTCGTCGGGCTGTGGAGTGCGCTCACGTCCAAACGCGTATGGCTTGCCCCGGTGGCCTTCGTCGCGATGCTCGCCGCAGGTGGCCTGCTCGGCATGTCGCACTGGCTTTCACTGCCGGGCGTCGAACCGATGATTGCCGTTTCACTGCTTGTGCTCGGGCTGATGCTCGCCACGCGTGCGAGACTGCCGGGCTGGGCTGGCGCCGCCATCGTGGGCGCCTTCGCGATCTTCCACGGTTTCGCTCACGGCGCCGAGTTGCCGGCGCAGGCAAGCGCCATGCATTACCTGGCTGGCTTCCTGCTCGCGACCGGGGTGCTGCACTGCATCGGTATCGTGGCTGGCGTTGCGCTGCGCAATCGCACCGTGTGGTTACCGCGTGTGCTGGGGGCCGGCGTGCTGACCTACGGCGTGTCGCTGCTCGCCGCAGCGACCTGAGCGCCCGTCACGCCTTCACGCCTTCACGCCTTCTCGGAGACGCTCATGATTCCCGGAGAATTGTTGCCCGCCGCTGGCGAGATCACGCTGAACGAGGGTCGTCCGACCATTAGCGTGACGGTCGCCAACACCGGCGACCGTCCGATCCAGATCGGCTCGCACTTCCACTTCTATGAAGTCAACGACGCCCTGCGATTCGATCGCGAAGCGGCACGTGGCTTTCGTCTGAACATTGCCGCCGGCACGGCGGTTCGCTTCGAGCCGGGGCAACAACGTACGGTCGAGCTGGTCGCGCTGGCAGGAGATCGCCGCGTCTTCGGCTTCGCCGGCCGTGTCATGGGGGCGTTATGAAAATTTCACGCCGCGCTTATGCGGAAATGTTCGGCCCCACGACGGGCGACCGCCTGCGACTGGCCGACACCGAACTCATCATCGAGATCGAGCGCGACTACACGATCTACGGCGAAGAGGTGAAGTTCGGCGGGGGTAAGGTCATTCGCGACGGCATGGGCCAATCGCAGCGCACACGCGCCGATGTCGTGGATACCGTCATCACCAACGCCGTCATCATCGATCACTGGGGCATCGTCAAGGCCGACATCGGGCTCAAGGACGGCCGCATCTGGGGTATCGGCAAGGCCGGCAATCCCGACATCCAGCCCGGTGTCACCATACCGCTGGGCGGTGCAACGGAAGTGATCGCCGGTGAGGGGATGATCGTCACCGCAGGCGGCATCGACTCCCACATCCACTTCATCTGCCCGCAGCAGATCGAGGAGGCGCTCTCGTCCGGCGTGACCACGCTGCTCGGCGGGGGCACCGGACCGGCGACCGGCACGAACGCCACCACCTGTACGCCCGGGCCGTGGCATATGGAGCGCATGTTGCAAGCGGCGGACGGCTGGCCGATCAATCTCGGCTTCCTCGGCAAGGGCAACGTCAGCCAACCCGAACCGCTGCTCGAGCAAATCGAAGCCGGTGCCATCGGTCTGAAGCTGCACGAGGACTGGGGTTCCACGCCCGCCGCCATTGACGCCTGCCTGTCGGTCGCCGACGCGACCGATACCCAGGTGGCGATCCACACCGACACGCTCAACGAAGGGGGGTTCGTCGAAGCGACGGTCGCGGCCATCAAGGGCCGCACGATCCACACCTATCACACCGAAGGTGCCGGGGGCGGCCACGCACCCGACATCCTGAAGGTGTGCGGCGAGCCCAATGTCCTGCCGTCGTCCACCAATCCGACGCGCCCGTACACCATCAACACGCTCGACGAACATCTCGACATGTTGATGGTCTGCCACCACCTCGATCCGGCCATTGCGGAAGACATTGCGTTCGCCGAGTCGCGTATCCGTCGCGAGACGATTGCCGCCGAGGACATCCTGCATGACCTGGGGGCACTGTCGATGATCTCGTCGGACTCGCAGGCCATGGGCCGCGTGGGCGAAGTCGTCATGCGCACCTGGCAGACCGCGCACAAGATGAAGGTACAGCGCGGCGCGCTGGGTACCGATACGGCGCAGGCCGACAACTTCCGCGTCAAACGTTACGTCGCGAAGTACACGATCAATCCGGCGATCACGCACGGCATGGCGCATGAAATCGGCTCGATCGAAGTGGGCAAGTGGGCCGATCTGGTGCTGTGGGAACCGGCGTTCTTCGGCGTGAAGCCAACGCTGATTCTCAAGGGCGGCATGATTACGACGGCGCTCATGGGCGACCCGAACGCGTCGATCCCGACGCCCCAGCCGGTGCACTACCGCGAGATGTTCGGCGCGCGCGCCGGGGCGATGGCGCGGACCTCCCTCACGTTCGTTTCGCAGGCGGCGTACGATGGCGATGTGGCCGGCCGTTACGGGCTGACCAAGCGCATCGTGCCGGTGCGCGATATCCGGCAGGTGACCAAGGCCAACATGATCAACAACGACTGGCTGCCGCGCATCAGCGTCGACCCCGAGACCTATCAGGTCATCGCGGACGGCCAGTTGCTGACGTGCGAGCCGGCGAGCGTGTTGCCGATGGCACAACGCTACTTCCTTTTCTGACTCATGCCGCAAGATTCTCAATCGCCCACCGCTGCAGATAGCGCCTCGTCATCGACGTTGCGCCGCGTCGAGAAACGCTTCGAAGCCGGGCGCATTGCCGCGCCGCTCGCGCGTCGCGCCCCGGCGCTCGTGTTGCCGTTCGATGCCCGCAGCAAGAGCCGCCTGCGCGCCACGCTGGAAACCGGAGAAGACGTCGCGCTGTTCCTGCCTCGCGGCACCGTGCTGCGCGGCGGCGATGTGCTCGTGGCCGACGACGGTGGCCTCATTCGCGTGGAAGCCGCTGCCGAGACGGTGCTGCTGGTGAGCGCTGCCACCGCGCTTGCGCTCACTCGCGCGGCGTATCACCTCGGCAACCGGCATACCCCGGTGGAAGTCGGCGACGGCTATCTCAAACTCGAATACGATCCGGTGCTGCGCGACATGCTGCTGCGGCTCGACGTCGACGTTGCCGAGGCCTTGATGCCGTTCGAACCCGAAGCGGGCGCCTATGGCGGCGGACACAAGCACGGCCACGATGCGACCTTTGCCGAGGACTTCGCGCTCGCACAGCAGGTGTTCCACGAGCATCACGGACATTCGCACGACCCTGATCATGGTCACTCGCACGGTCATGACCATGACCATGACCACGGGCACGTTCACGGTCCGGGCTGCCATCACGATCACTCGCCGGGTCATGTGCATGGCCCGGATTGCGCTCACTCACACGCGCACGACGATGATCACAGTCACGTCCACGTGCACGGCCCCGGTTGCGGGCACGGCCATTCCCATACGCCGGACAGCGCTGCTGCCGGCGACGAGCCCATCCCTGTGAGTCCGACCGATGACGGCAAGTCTGGCCAGTCCTCTCACTGAACCGGTTGCCACCGCGTCGCTGCATTCGCTCGCAGCGCTGCTGCATCTCGCCTCGCCGGCGCTGCCGATTGGCGCCTTCAGCTATTCGCAGGGTCTCGAAGCCGCGGTCGAACACGGCATCATTCACGACGCCCCGAGCGCCGAGCGCTGGATCGCCAGCCAGCTTGACGGTGTTTTCACGACCGGCGAAATGGCGCTGCTCGCCAGACAGTGGCGTCACTGGCAAGCGGGCGACGTCGCGTCGCTCGCCCGTGTGAACGACTGGCTGCTCGCAACGCGCGAAGCTGCCGAGTTGCGCGCGGAAACCGAACAGATGGGCTGGTCGCTCACGCAACTCGCGCTCTCACTGGAATGGGGCGAGCCTGCGCAGCGAGCGCATCTGTCCGCGTTGCGTCCGATCGCATTGCCGACGGCCTTCGCCTTCGCGGCGTTGACGCATGGCGCAGCGCTGACCGACACGCTCGTCGCTTACGCGTTCAGTTGGCTCGAGAACCAGGTGGCCGGTGCGCTCAAGGCGGTTCCGCTCGGACAACTGGCGGCGCAACGCGTGATCGTCGCGCTGCGCCCTCGTGTGGTCGACGCGGCCCATCGGGCGGCGTCGTTGCCTGACGATCAGATCAATACGTTTTCCCCCGCGCTCGCGATTCTCGCGTCGCGTCACGAGACACAGTATTCACGCCTGTTCCGTTCGTGAGACGCGATATGTCGCGTCTTCCCATTTTTTGCCTTTTTTCGCCCTTTCTCCGCCACCCACGACATTCGCCATGACGACTTCTGCTAACGCCCGTCGTACCAAGAAGAATCCGCCGCTGCGTGTCGGCATCGGAGGCCCGGTCGGCTCCGGAAAGACGACCCTGACCGAGATGCTCTGCAAAGCCATGCGCGAGCGCTACGATCTCGTGGTCATCACCAACGACATCTATACGAAGGAAGACCAGCGCCTGCTGACCGTGGCCGGTGCGCTGGAGCCCGAACGCATTCTCGGCGTCGAGACAGGGGGTTGCCCGCACACGGCGATCCGCGAAGACGCGTCGATCAATCTGGAGGCCGTCGAGCGCATGCTCGAACGCTTTCCCGATGCCGATGTGGTCTTCATCGAATCCGGTGGTGACAACCTCGCCGCCACGTTCAGCCCCGAACTCTCGGATCTCACGATCTACGTGATCGATGTCGCGGGCGGCGAGAAAATTCCTCGCAAGGGCGGCCCGGGCATTACCAAGTCTGACCTCCTGGTCATCAACAAGACCGATCTTGCCCCGTACGTTGGCGCGTCGCTCGACATCATGCGCTCGGATACGCAGAAGATGCGCGGCATGCGTCCCTTCGTCATGGGGAACATGAAGGAAGGCAAAGGCCTTCAGGAGATCATCCGCTTTATCGAGGCGCGCGGGATGCTGGCTTGAGGGGATGCGCCGAGGCCATCGGGTCGGCTGATTTCTCGGGCGATTCCTAGGCGGATCGCCCGTCTCTCTAATGCCTGCACCGGACTACCGCTGCGCCACCGAAAAGCCATGCTCGCGCAGCAGTTGCAGCACCCCGTGCGGGCCGCCGAGGTGGAGTGTGCCAATGGCGACGAAGACCGGCTTGCCCGGATCTGCAAGAAAGAGCATGCGCGCCAGGAAACGCCGGTTGCGCGAGTAGAGAATGCGCTCGTCGATGGCCTCGGCCAGTGCCGCATTGCGTCGCACTTGCGCGGCCTTGCCTTGCGACCAGTCGAAGACCAGTTCCGCATCCCCGGCGCGCCATAGGCGATGCAACGTTTCCACCTGCGCCGTCGCCGTCTTGGGTGTGAGCACCAACTCTTGAGCCAGCAACTCGTTCTGCTGGGCCGACGTGAGGCCGGTGAAGGCATCCATCTGTTCCGCGAGCGATTCAAGGCCGACGATACGGCCACGATAGATGTTCTCGAGCTGGTTTTCGGTGCCGTACTCCGTTTGCAGGTCGGCCCCCATCGAATCCAGTGTCTCGACGAGCAGCGCCGCCAGCCACGGACGCATATGACGAATCTCGGCAAGCATCGCCGGATTGCCCTTGAGACGGTCGCGCAACTTCCGCCATAACGGCGCGGGGATCATCTTCGGCAGACAGGCGCGCGCGCACATGCCGTACTTCTGCACGTCGTCCTGCGACATCGTCAGATCGTCAGGCGACAGCTCGAACGCCACCACGTTCGACACGCGCAGCGCATCGACCACGACCTTGCGGAACGGATAATCGTCGGGCTTGCCGACATGCAGGGTGCCCATCACGTAGATGGTCATGTCGCCCTTGCGGGCTTCGTAGAACGGGAGATTGGCGCCCGGCGGCGACTCGCCGGGCTCCGGAACCACCAGCGGCAGCGTTCGCGGCGTGATCGCACGCGGCGTTACGGTCGAGGCTGCGTCCAGCGTGACGGCGAGCGTCATCAGCAGGCACCCAAGCAGCCAGCCGGTCAATGCAACGCCCCGGCGAACAGGTGTCGCGCGTGGTGGTCCACCCAATCTCGTTATCCCTCAATGTCTTCAACCCGATGGCACGCCACCAGACGTCCTTCGAGCTTGCGCAATTGCGGCACTTCCTCACGGCAACGATCGACGGCGTACGGACAGCGCGGCGCAAACGCACACCCCGGCGGCGGCCGCAACGGCGACGGCAGCTCGCCGATCAGCGCAATCTTGACGCGCCGCTCGGACGGCTTGATCGCCGGCGTCGCCGACATCAATGCCTTGGTGTACGGATGCAGCGGCTTGCCGAACACGGCGGCCTTGGGACCGTGTTCGACCGCGCGGCCGAGATACATCACCATGACGTCGTCGGCCACATGCTCGACCACGGCGAGATTATGCGACACGAATACGTAACTCGTCGCGTATCGGTCCTGCAAATCCATGAAAAGATTCAGGATCTGTGCCTGAATTGAGACATCCAGGGCCGAAACGGGCTCGTCCGCGACGACGATCGCCGGGGACATGATCATCGCCCGGGCAATCGCCACCCGCTGCCGCTGGCCGCCCGAGAACATGTGCGGATAACGTGCCACATGCTCCGGGCGCAAGCCGACAGTGCGCATCATCGTCGCAATCTTCTCGCCCCGCTCGGCACGGCTGAGCGAGGTATTGATAGCGAGCGGCTCGTCGAGCGCCTGCCCCACTGTCTTGCGCGGGTTGAGCGACGCATACGGGTTCTGGAACACCATCTGAATGCGTGTGCGCAACGGCGCCAGATGTCCCGCCGACGCCCCCGTGGTCTCAGTGGCATCGATAGCGAGTCTGCCGGACGTCGGAGGTTCGATCAACGTCAGCACCCGGGCCAGCGTCGATTTGCCGCACCCCGACTCGCCAACCACGGCCAGCGTGCGGCCGGCCGCCAGCTCGAACGACACACCATTGAGCGCCTTGACGGTGGCAGGTGAGCGCATCAACCCGCGGTTCACCGTGTAGAAGCGCGTCAGATCCTGCGCGCACAGCACCAACGGGCCAGCGTCGCGGCCAGTGCTTGGCCCCGCAGGCGTCTGTGGGGCTCCCGGAGGTGTCGCGAAAACGGTTTCACTCATTGCGCTCCTCCTGTCTGTACACCCGCTGCCGCATGCGGCAGCGGCTTGAAGCACCGCACCAGCGGCGAACCAACGGCCTGCGGCCCGGCGTAGGGCTCGAGGGCAGGTTGCACCGTGCGGCAATGATCGTCGGCATACGGACAGCGCGGCGAGAGCAGGCAGCCCGCCGGACGGTCGTCGCGCCCCGGCACCACACCGGGCAGGGTGTGCAGCCGGCGCACGCCACGGTTGTGTTCGGGAATCGCCGAAAGCAACGCTTCCGTGTAGGGATGATGCGGCGCGTCGAACAGCGCCGGCACCTGCTGAACTTCGATCACCTGCCCCGCATACATCACGGCCACCCGGTGCGCGACCTCCGCCACAACGGCAAGGTCGTGCGAAATCAGCACGAGCGACATGCCGTAGTCCTTCTGCAATTGCAGCAGCAAGGCCATGATCTGCGCCTGAATCGTGACGTCGAGCGCGGTCGTCGGCTCGTCGGCAATCAGCAGTTTCGGACGGCAGGCAATGGCCATCGCGATCATCACCCGCTGATTCATCCCGCCGGACAGTTGATGCGGATAGGCGCCGAGCCGGTTAGCCGCGTCAGGAATCTCGACCTGCTCCAGCAACTCGACGATGCGATCTTTCAGCGCCCGCCCGCGCAGCCCCATGTGACGGCGCAGCACTTCGCCGATCTGGTAGCCGACGGTGTAGCTCGGGTTCAGGCTCGTGAGGGCATCCTGAAAGATCATCGACACGTCGCGCCCGACGATGCTTCGCCGCTCGCGCGCAGACGCGCCCAGCAAATCACGCCCGTCGAAGCGCACTTCGTCGGCGCGCACTCGGCCCGGCGCATCGATGAGACCCATGAGCGCGAGCATCGTCACGCTCTTGCCTGAACCGGATTCGCCGACCACGCCGAGAATTTCGCCCTGGCCGACATTGAGGTCGATGGCGTCGACGGCGCGCGCGCCATCGAAGTCGACCGATAGATTTCGAATGGAGAGCAGACTCATGCGATTCGCTTCAGTTTGGGGTCGAGGGCATCGCGCAGGCCGTCGCCGACCAGATTGATCGCAAGCACCGAAATGACGATCGCAAGTCCCGGCAGCGTGACAATCCACCAGGCACTTTCCATGTAGTCGCGGGCGGACGCGAGCATCGAGCCCCACTCGGCGAGCGGCGGCTGCACGCCCAGACCGAGAAAGCCGAGCGCTGCCGCGTCGAGAATCGCCACCGAGAAGCTCAGCGTGGCCTGCACGATGAGCGGTGCCGAACAGTTCGGCAGCACCGTCGAGAACATCAGCCGCAGCGTGCCCGCCCCGGCCATGCGCGACGCCACGACGTATTCGCGCTGCAGCTCGCCGATGGCTGCCGCACGCGTCAGACGCACATAGGCAGGCAACGTCACGATGGCAATGGCGATGGTCGTATTGGCAAGCCCCGGACCGATCACGGCCACCACGGCCACGGCCAGCAGCAGCGACGGCAGCGCCATCATCATGTCCATCAGACGCATGATCGGTGTGTCGAGCCAACGCGGAAAAAATGCCGCGAGCAGACCGAGCAGAATGCCCGGAATCAGCGAGAGCACCACCGACGACAGGCCGATCCAGAACGACAGGCGTGCGCCGAAAATCAGACGCGAGAGAATATCGCGCCCGGCTTCGTCGGTGCCCAACAGGAACCGGGCATTGCCGCCGCCGAACCATGCCGGCGGAATCTTCACATAGTCGCGATATTGCTCGATGGGGCTATGGGGCGCGATCAGCGGCGCAAAAATCGCCGCCGCGAACATCAGCAGCAGCACGATGGCCGCAGCGGTGGCGCCACGGTTGGCGGTGAAGCTGCGCAGAAACTCCCGGATCAGATGCGCGCGAGGCGTGGCCGTCACGGCGGCGGGAGGCGGCAGCGTAGCAGGCGTGTCACTCATGGTTGACCTCCTTCAGTGCCGAATGCGCGGGTTGACGACGCCATAGAGCACGTCGACCAGCAGGTTGACCAGAATCACGCCCGTCGCGATGAGCAGAATGCCGCCCTGCACTACCGGATAGTCGCGTCGCAGAATGGCGTCGATCAGCCATTTGCCGATGCCGGGCCATGAGAACACGTTCTCGGTCAGCACCGCACCGGCGAGCAACGTGCCGACTTGCAGACCGATCACCGTGATGACGGGAATCAGCGCATTGCGCAGCGCGTGCACCACGATCACACGCCACGGCGAGAGGCCCTTGGCGCGCGCCGTGCGGATGTAATCCTCGCGAAGCACTTCGAGCATGGCCGAGCGCGTCATGCGGGCAATCACCGCGAGCGGCACGGTGCCCAGCACGATGGTCGGCAGAATCAGATGACTCACCGCGGAGCTGAAGGCCCCCGGCTCTCCCGAGAGCAGCGTGTCGATCAACATGAAGCCAGTGACGACGGGCACGTCGTACTCCACGCCGATTCGCCCGGACACCGGGGTCCATTGCAGATTGACGGAGAACAGCATGATGAGCAGCAGACCCCACCAGAAAATCGGCATGGAGTAGCCCGTGAGCGCGGCCCCCATGGTGGTGTGATCGAGCATCTTGCCGCGCCGCAGCGACGCGGCGACACCCGCCGGCAGACCGACGGCGAGCGCGAAGATCATCGCACAGAGGGCCAGCTCCAGCGTGGCGGGAAAGCGGGAGAAGAACTCGTGAAGCACGCCCTCATTGGTGACAATGGAGCGCCCGAGGTCGCCCTGCGCCGCGTGCTTCAGATAGACGAAATATTGCGTGGTGAGCGGCTGGTCGAGTCCGAGCCGCTTCATCGCTTCGGCGTGCATCACGGGATCGAGGTTCCGCTCGCCCACGAGCACTTCGATCGGATCGCCAGGAATAAGGTGAATGAGCGCGAACGCCAGGATAGTGATGCCGATGAAAGTCGGGATCACCATGCCCAGTCGTCTCAGGACGAATCTCAGCATAGGACGGTTCCGTGGGGGCTTCGCGCACCGCCCGCCCCCGGCGCAGGGACGGTTGGCGCTGTGCCGCGTTAATCAGTCGTAGACGATCGTTTGTCTTGGTGCGCAAGGCAAACCCGGGCGCGGCGGCCGGGTCTGCCTGCTTGATACCCATACGCTGCCTGTGGCCGGCGTCAGCCGAAGCCGGCTGACGCAGTCGCCGTGTGGCGGGACTCGATCAGTCCAGCGACACGCCAGCGAAACTGTTACGGCTGAACGGGCTGAGCTTGAAGCCCTTCACGTTCGTGGCCATCGGCTTGTATTGCGTGGAGTGCGCGATGGGCGAGAACGGCAGTTGTTGCGCAAAGATCTCCTGCGCTTGCGTGTACAACTTCGTACGCACGGCAACATCCGTGGTCTGACGCGCCTGCTTGATGAGATCGTCGAACGGCTTGTAGCACCACTTCGAGAAGTTGTTGCCGTTCATCGAGTCGCAGCCGAGCAGCACACCGAGCCAGTTGTCCGGATCGCCGTTGTCGCCGGTCCAGCCAATGAGCAGCGCATCGTGTTCGCCCGCCTTGGCGCGCTTGATGTACTCGCCCCACTCGTACGTGACGATGTTGGCCTTCACGCCGATCTTCGCCCAGTCGGCCTGAATCATTTCAGCCATGAGCTTGCCGTTCGGGTTGTACGGACGTTGCACCGGCATCGCCCACAGCGTGATTTCGATATTCTTCACGCCCGCCTTGTCGAGCAACGCCTTCGCCTTCTCGGGATCGTAACTGGCCGACTTGATGTTCTTGTCGTAGGACCATTGCGTCGGCGGCATCGGCGCGCCGTTCGACAACTGTCCGGCCGAGCCGTAGACGGACTGCAGAATCGCCTTCTTGTTGATCGCCATGTCGAGCGCCTGACGCACTTCCACGCGATCGAGCGGCTTCTTCTGCACGTTGTACGCCACGTAGCCGAGGTTGAAGCCGACCTGATCCGGCATCTTCAGCTTCGACGCCTTGCCCTGCGCCGCGATATCGGCCTTGAGCGCATCGACGTCGGCCGGGCGCGGATAAGTCGCGACCTGGCATTCGTTGCGCTTGAGCTTCTGGATACGGACGTTCGCGTCGGTCGTGATCGCGAAGATCAGCTTGCCGACCTTCGGCGGCAGATTTGCGTTCCAGTAGTCCTTGTTGCCATCCAGGCGCAGCGTGGCGTCCTTCGTGTAGCTGCGGAAGATGAACGGTCCGGTACCGACCGGCTTGAGCGCGATGTCGCGCGGATTGTTCGCCGCGAGCAGCTTGTCCGCATATTCCTTCGAGAGGATCGACGCGAACGACATCGCCAGGTTCTGAATGAACGGCGCGTCGACCTTCTTCAGCACGAAACGCACGGTGTACGGATCGACGATCTCGATGCGGTCGATGTCGGCCTGAAGCCCCATGTCGACGAAATACGGAAACTCGGCCGGATAGGCCTTGCGGAACGGCATCTCGCGATCGCCCATGCGATCGAAGGTGAACTTCACGTCCTCGGCATTGAAGTCACGCGTTGGCGTGAAGTATTCGGTCGTGTGGAACTTGACGCCCTTGCGCAGATGGAACGTGTAGATCTTGTTGTCCGGCGAAATGTCCCACTTCTCCGCGAGCGACGGCATCACACCGGTTTCACCCGGTACGAAAGCGATGAGGCGGTTGTAGATAGCGTCGGCAGGATCGAAATCGGTGCCAGTGGTGAGTTGCCCCGGATCGAAACCGGCAGGGCTGCCCTCGGAGCAATACACGAGGGTCTTATTCGGGAGCTCGACTGCTGCAGCGGGCGGGATCACGGCCGCTCCGGCAAGCAAGGTCGCGGCCAAAAGCAAACGCAGGGTGTGAGTCTGTTTCATAGGCTCCTCGGGATTTGAAATGACGCCCGGCGGCGATCCGCCGCCGAACCCACGAGGGATATTACTTAAGCTTCCCTTGCGTCACAACACGCCAAATCCCTAGCAAACCGCCTATTTGTGGTGTTTTTGATTAGGAAATCACTTAATTGTGATCAGGATTGACTTCCAACCCGCCCACCTGTTGGCAAACGATTGCGTGGTGCCTCACAGACCGAGGCGCTGCCACATCGCTTTGGTCGCCGACGCAGCGTTGAGCGTATAGAAGTGCAAGCCCGGCGCCCCGCCCGCGAGCAAGCGCTCGCACAGCGCCGTCACCACGTCGAGCCCGAAGGCGCGGATCGCCTCACGGTCGTCGCCAAAACCTTCAAGGCGCTTGGCGATCCAGCGCGGCACTTCGGCACCGCACATTTCCGAGAAACGCATCATCTGCGAATAGTTCGTGATAGGCATGATGCCCGGCACGATCGGCACGTCCACACCCAGCCGCGAAGCGTCCTCGACAAAGCGGAAATAGGCGTCCGCATTGAAAAAATACTGCGTGATCGCGGCGTTCGCACCGGCTTTCACCTTATTGGCGAAATGCTCGAGATCCAGACGCGGCGACTTCGCCTGCGGATGGTATTCCGGGTAAGCCGCCACTTCGATGTGGAACCATTCGCCCGTCTCCGCACGAATGAACTCGACCAGTTCAGACGCATAACGGAACTCGCCGATCTCGCCCATCCCCGACGGCAGATCGCCACGCAGCGCCACGATGTGGCGGATACCGTTATCGCGATACGTCTTCAGGATGTCGCGAATATTCTCTTTGGTCGAGCCAACGCACGAGAGGTGCGGTGCCGCCTCCACGCCTTCGCGTTGGATTTCGATGACCGCATCCAACGTACCCTGCTGCGTCGAACCGCCGGCGCCGAACGTCACCGAGACGAATTTGGGTCCCAGCGGGAACAGTTGCTGGCGCGTAGCGCGCAGCTTCTCTGCGCCATCGGCGGTCTTGGGCGGGAAGAATTCGAAACTGAAGGAAGGTTGCGTCATGATCGTCTTGTTATCGAGGGAGTCGCTCATGCCGCGCGCGTCGCATGCACGAAGAACTCCCGGTTGCCGTCACCCCCGGCGATGGGACTGTCGAGCCACGCGGCTACCGTCAGTCCCAGCGCTTCACAGGCGGTGCGGATCTTTGTCTCCACTTGCGCATATTGCGCGGCATCTTTCACGAGGCCGCCGCGACCGATGTGCTCGCGCCCGACTTCGAACTGCGGTTTGACCAGCATCAGCAGATCGCCTGTCCCGGCCAGCAGCGGCGCGAGCGCGGGCAGTATCAGCGTCAGCGAAATGAACGACACGTCCCCGACGATCAGGTCGAAGCCCGCGTCCGGCACGGCGGTCATCGCCGCTGCCGAAGCGTCGCTTGTGCCGTCCTGCGTTGCAGGCTGCGCCAAACGCTCATCGAGCATTTCACGCGACAGATGCCGTGCGTTGATGCCTTCGAGCGATACGAGGCGCGGCTCACCCGCCAGACGTTGGTGCAGTTGCCCGTGACCGACGTCCACGCCGACCACCTGTGCGGCGCCCGCCTGCAAGAGGCAGTCGGCAAAGCCACCGGTCGACAGCCCCACGTCGAGCGCGACACGCCCCGTGACGTCGAGCCCCGTTTGTGCAAGCGCACCGGCCAGCTTCAACCCGCCGCGCGATACGTAGCGGTCTTCGCCGGGCAACCCGTCGGCCGCCGCACGCACTTCGAGCGCTTCGTCGCTCGCCACCGCCTGACTGGCTTTTTTCAGCGCCGTTTCGGTGCCCGCGTAGTAGACGCGTCCGGCCTCGATGAGACGTTGAGCAGCCGTGCGTGACGCGGCCAGCCCACGCGAGACGAGCGCCTGATCGGCACGAAGAGCTTGCGACATGACTACCGGTTTCCTGCAAAGCACCGTCGACGAATGCGCGTCGACACTTACACGTTGGTGGCGCGGTCGCCGCCGAACACCAGCGCCGACAGAATCCACGAAATCAAGCTGTACAGCAGCGAGCCGAAGAGCGCCGCCCAGAATCCCGAGACTTCGAAGCCCTTCACGACATGCGACGCCAGCCAGAACAGCAAGGCGTTGATCACGAAGATGAACAGCCCCAGCGAGAGCACCGTGACCGGCAGCGTCAGCACGACGAGCAGCGGCCGCAGAAACGCGTTGATCAGGCCAAGCACGATCGCGACGATCAGCGCCGTCCCGATGCCTTTGAGCTGAATGCCCGACACGATGTACGGCAGGATGAGAAGCGCGATGGCATTGATGAGCCAAATCAGCAGCAGACGCATAGCAAGCTCCGAAGAACAGGCCGGTGCGGGATGTCGATCCCGGCACCGGCAGTGGTAAAGCCCGGCGCGGCGGCAAACGGCACCGCCGCGCCATACCGTTACCCGTCACCCGTGCATTCCTGACACACAGGTCCGGGCTCGATGCCGATCAGTAGCGATAGTGCGCCGGCTTGAACGGACCGTTCTTGTCGACGCTGATGTACTTCGCCTGCTCGTCGGTCAGCACGGTCAGGTCGGCACCGATACGGCCCAGGTGCAGACGCGCGACCTTCTCGTCCAGATGCTTCGGCAGCACGTACACGCTGTTCTTGTACTTGGCGCCGTCGACGAACAGTTCGATCTGTGCGAGCGTCTGATTGGTGAACGAGTTGCTCATCACGAACGACGGGTGGCCCGTGGCGCAGCCCAGATTCACGAGGCGGCCTTCTGCCAGCAGGATGATGCGCTTGCCGTCCGGGAAAATGATGTGATCGACCTGCGGCTTGATGTTTTCCCACTCGTACTTGCGGGTCGACGCCACGTTGATTTCCGAGTCGAAGTGGCCAATGTTGCACACGATGGCCTGGTGCTTCATCGCGGCCATGTGGTCGTGGTCGATCACGTGGAAGTTACCCGTGGCCGTCACGAAGATGTCGGCCTTGTCGGCGGCGTATTCCATCGTCACCACACGGTAGCCTTCCATGGCGGCTTGCAGCGCGCAGATCGGATCGATTTCCGTGACCCACACCGTGGCGCCCAGACCGCGCAGGCTTTGGGCGCAGCCCTTGCCCACGTCGCCGTAACCCGCCACGAGGGCGATCTTGCCGGCAATCATCACGTCGGTCGCGCGCTTGATACCGTCGACCAGCGACTCACGGCAGCCGTACAGGTTGTCGAACTTCGACTTGGTGACCGAGTCGTTCACGTTGATGGCCGGGAACGGCAGCGTGCCGTCCTTCTCCATCTGATACAGACGATGCACGCCCGTGGTGGTTTCTTCGGTCACGCCCTTGATTTGCGACAGGCGCTTGCTGTACCACTGCGGATCGATCGCGATGTGACGCTTGATGGAGGCGTACAGCGCGACTTCTTCTTCGTTGGTCGGATTGGCAACGACCGACAGATCCTTCTCGGCCTTGCTGCCCAGAATCAGCAGCAGCGTGGCGTCACCGCCATCGTCGAGAATCATGTTGGCGAACTCACCGTTCGGCCATTCGAAGATGCGATGGCTGTATTCCCAGTACTCGTCGAGCGACTCGCCCTTGAAGGCGAACACAGGAATGCCGGCGGCAGCGATCGCCGCAGCGGCGTGGTCTTGTGTCGAGAAGATGTTGCACGAGGCCCAGCGCACTTCGGCGCCCAGCGCGACCAGCGTTTCGATGAGCACGCCCGTCTGGATGGTCATGTGCAGCGAGCCGGCGATGCGCGCGCCCTTGAGCGGCTGGCTGGCCTTGAACTCGGCACGCGTGGCCATCAGACCCGGCATTTCGCTCTCGGCGATCGTCAGTTCCTTACGGCCCCAACCCGCGAGATTGATATCGGCAACGTGGAAATCGGAGAATTTCGAATCGACTACGGCGTTCATCACGCCTCCTTTTCTCTAAATAAAGACTAGATAGTGGGACGTGAGCGCCGTTCTTGAGGCTCACACGCCATGCTATCCGGGGCAAACCGGCGGCCGGCGGGGCCAATAGGAAGGATCTTGAGCCTGGCAGCACGATGGCTGTCGCAACGCTCCTCAAGATCCCGGCATTGTAGCAAAACTGATGCGTGGCGTCGGGGCAAGGCGACGCCTGAAGGGTATTTTTTTGCGTGGAAGACGACAGCCGCGAGACCCGCTCGCGGTGGCGCACCTGCCCCGCCCGGTCAGACCGTCAAACCATCAGATCGGCAAATGGGCGAGCAGCGGCGCGGCGAACACCATCAGAATGCCGTTGATCATCATGACGAGGCTGGCCACCACGCCCTCTTCGCTGCCGATCTGCCGAGCCTTGGCAGTACCGAAGCCATGAGCGCCCGCACCGAACGGTGCCCCGCGTGCCATGCGAGTGCGCAGCGGCAGCCACGAGAGCAACGCCTCGCCAAGCAGCATGCCGATGAACCCCGTGATGATGACGAAGAGCCCCACCAGATCGCGCGAACCGCCGACCTGATCCGACACGGCGAGGGCAAACGGCGTCGAGATCGAGCGGGCGAGCAGACTGCGCGCCATCTCGGGGGGCAGCTCGAACAGACGGGCGAGTACGAAGGAACTGCCTACGGCCACGATCATCGCGACGAGCACGCCGACGATGAGCGCGAACGCGTGCCGGCGAATGATGTCGCGGTGCTCGTAGATCGGTACGGCAAACGCAATCGTCGTCGGGCCGAGCAGCCACACAAGCCAGCGCGAGTCGGAAATGTACGTCGTGTAGGAAATATCGCCGCCGACCATCACGGCGATAAGCAGCACGGGCGCGAGAATGGCCGGGCCGAGCCACACCTTGCCGAAACGCGCGTAAAGGCGCTTCGACACGTAATAGAAGACGACGGTGAGGACGAGCAGCAGGAGCGCCGTATGATTCATGGCAAGACCCGGCAAGCGCTAAGTTGAGTGATGAGAAAGACGATCGGCTCGCGCAGCATCAGCGGGCGTCGTGCGCATGCGCGCGGCGAGCCGGAATGCGAACGAGGGCGCGCTTCAGATGGCGCTCCGCACGGCAGGCCAGATCGACAGCCAGCGCCGTCGACACCATCACGAGCACCGTGCCCACGCCGATCACGGCGAGCAGTTGCAAGCCTTCGTGACGCAGCAGATCGGTGTATTGCATGACGGCCGCGACCATCGGCACGAAGAAAAGGATCATCTCGGCCAGAAACCAGTCGGCACCGCGCTTGATCTTCTCCGTCTTGAGCACACCACTCATGAGCAGCGCCACGACGGTCAGCAACCCCAGCACGCCGCCCGGTAGCGGCAAATGAAAATGACGCGCCGCAGCATCCGCCACCAGATAGATACCCGTGAGCAGCGCGATCTGCCAAACCACGTCGACAATGCGCTTGCTGCGGCTATACAGACGGCTGGCAATCATCTTGGTCATGGCGGGCTCCCGGGTTTGGCATCAATATGAAGTGCAGTATAGGAAGCACCGCAACATAAATATAATGAATTAGTATTATCAAAACGATTCCAAATTGGAATAATTTAAGTATTAACCCTAATCGTGCATAAGAAAGCCTGACGGGACGGGGCTTTCCGCCAAATAGCACCACTTTGGTGCGAAAGAGAGAACCAAAATGGAACTGCGCGCGTTGCGAGGATTTGTGGAAGTTGTGCGACAGCAGAGCTTCACGGCGGCGGCGGAAGCGTTGTTTGTCACCCAGCCGACCGTGAGCAAGATGGTCAAGGCGCTGGAAGACGAACTGGGAACGCCGCTGATGTTGCGCGAAGAGCGCGGCCTGGGCCGCCGGCTTCAGTTGACCGACGCGGGACGCGTCGTCTTCGAGCGCGGTCAGGACGTGCTCGCCGCCTACGCCCGGCTGCAGCAGGAACTGGCCGATCTCGAGACGGTTGCGCGCGGTGAATTGTCGATCGGGATTCCGCCGCTCGGCGGCGATCTGTTCATTCCGGTGATCGGTGCCTTTCATCAGCACTATCCGGATATCGAGATGAAGCTCTTCGAGACTGGCTCACGCGCTATCGAGCAGGCGTTGCTTGCGGGCGATATCGAGCTGGGCGCGGTGCTGCTGCCGGTCGACCCCACGATTCTCGACGTGCTGCCGGTATGCCATTACCAGTTGCGCCTGATTGCCCCGCGCGAGTCGCGCTGGGAGGGACGCGCCTCGGTCGGTCTGGGCGAGTTGCGCGATGAGCCGTTCGTCTTTTACGGCGAAGGGTTTGCGTTGTCCGAGTGGGTGATTGCCGCGTGTCGCCGCGCGGGCTTCACCCCCAAGATTGCGGGACGTTCGAGCCAATGGGACTTCATTGCGTCGATGGTGGACAACGGCGTGGGCATCGCGCTGCTGCCTGAGCCCTTCTGCGCGCGGCTCGATCCGAAACGTTTCGTGATAACGGATGTGCGCGATCCGGAGATCCCGTGGGATCTGGCGATGGCGTGGCGGCGCGACTCGTATCTGTCGCACGCGGCCCGGCGCTGGCTGGCGCTCGCGCGCGACATCCTCGGCCCTGGCGGCGACGGTGACGCGCAGGCGGCCATCGCTGGCGGCGCCCGAAGCCCGTGACGCTCCAGTCTTCGGCCTGAAACGCGAAACGGCGCGGCCACAAGGGCCGGCGCCTGCGTCGTCCGACACCACGCTGCGATTGCGGTATCCTTGCCGCTGACATTTTCCCCTTGCCGCGCCAGCGCGGCGCATCGACACTCATGCGCATCATTACCGCGAATCTGAACGGCGTGCGATCGGCCGCCAAGAAGGGCTTTTTCGAGTGGTTCGGCAAGCAGGACGCCGACATCCTCTGCGTGCAGGAAATCAAGGCGCAGTTGCCTGACATGACGCCGGACTTCCTCAAGCCGCACGACTATCAGGGCTATTTCCACTACGCGGAAAAGAAGGGTTACAGCGGCGCTGGCGTGTACGTGCGACGCGAGCCCGACGACATCGTCGTCGGCTGGGGCAACGCTGAGTTCGACGCCGAAGGCCGCTACGTCGAAGTCCGTTATGGCAATCTTTCGGTGATCTCCGTCTACATCCCGTCGGGATCGAGCGGCGAGGAACGTCAGGCCGCCAAATTCCGCTTCATGGCCGACTTCATGCCGCATCTGCTGGCGCTCAAGGCGGCAGGGCGCGAAGTCATCCTGTGCGGCGACGTGAACATCGCGCACAAGGAAATCGACATCAAGAACTGGAAGGGCAATCTGAAGAACTCGGGCTTCCTGCCCGAAGAGCGCGCCTGGCTCACGCAGTTGTTCGACGACCACGGCTATGTCGACGTCTTCCGCACGCTCGACCCGCGTGCCGACCAGTACACGTGGTGGAGCAACCGCGGACAGGCTTATGCGAAGAACGTCGGCTGGCGCATCGACTATCAGATCGCCACGCAGGGCATCGCGGGCAAGGCAAAAGCGACCTCGGTCTTCCGCGACATCAAGTTCAGCGATCACGCACCGCTAACGGTTGACTACGACCACACGCTGTAACGGATCGCACGATGAAGACGCTTTTGTTCTGCACCAGCTATATGAAGGATGCCGATGCCTGGCAGCATCGATATCGGCGCTGGCTCGACTACTACCGGAACGGACCGATCAACGCCGACAAGATCCTCATGATCGACGACGGTTCGCCCTATCTGCCGCCGGCCGCGATTATCCAGACGGTGCCCGCGAACAGCGACCCTTCGGCGCATCAGGCCGTACACGGCATCGTGCGGTTCGATAAGAATCTGGGGCGGCAGAGCATGAGCCTGTATCCCGGATGGTGGCGCAGCTTCCTTCATTCGGTGACGATTGCGCGGGCCATGGGAGCGGACAAGATCGTCCATATCGAATCCGATGCCTACACGTTGAGCCAGCAACTCGTGGATTTCATCAATGACACGCGGTCGGGCTGGCATGTCATGTGGGCCCAGCGCTACGAGATGCCGGAGACTGCCATCCAGATCATTTGCCGGGATCAGTTCGAAGCGCTCGAAAAGCTCCGGGACGAACGTCCGAATCTGGATTTCCCGGACATTGCGGAACGCCTCTTGCCATTCACGTCGGTGAATCGGCAGTTCAAAGGGGATCGGTACAGCGAATTCAAACGCAACCGAGGCATCTTCCGCTCGAGAAAATTCAACTTTCTCCCGATCTTCCAGTGGGACTTCTTCTGGGAGCCGATTCCGGACGACGCTGACATCGCCACTCAGGTCGTTACGCGTCAGAAGGTCGCCTTCCGCGGCGCCTGAACGACGCCGCGTCAGCGCGGCCGCGTCCAGGACGGGCCGCCCAGCCCCCCTCTCGGTCAGCGTGAGCCGCTCGTTGCGGGCACGCCATCGCCGCCGTCACCGTCCGCGCCCCACGGCGCGACCTTCGGCAGCAGCAGCATGCCGGGCAGCGCAAGTGCCGTGCAAATGAGGAAGAACGTCAGCCAGCCAACGCCATCCACGATATAGCCGGTGCCTGCGTTGGCGAACGTGCGCGGCACCGACGCCAGACTCGTGAACAGCGCGAACTGCGTCGCCGTATAGCGTGGGTCTGTCGTGCGGGCGATGTATGCGGTAAATGCCGCCGTACCCAGCCCTGCTGTGAAAGCTTCAAACGCAATCACCGCACCGAGTCCCGTGACGACCGGTCCGGCTTCCGCGAGCCATGCGAAGCCGAGCACCGACACGAGTTGCAGCACCCCGAAGACCCACAGCCCGCGATTGATGCCGAGCTTGATCAGCCAGATCCCGCCGATGATGCCACCCGCCACGCTGGCCCACAGGCTTGTCGCCTTGGCCACGACGCCGATTTGCGTCTTCGTGAACCCCAGATCGAGATAGAACGACGTGGCCAGCGATGTCGCCATCGAATCGCCGAGCTTGTAGAGAAAGATGAACGCGAGCACCAGCAGCGCCTGCGACCAGCCGCCGCGCGTGACGAACTCGTGAAACGGCTCCACCACGGCCTCGCGCAACGTCTTCGGTGGCGTGCCGCGAATCTCCGGCTCCTTGACGACGAGCGTCATCACGATGCCCGGCAGCATGAACGCTGCCGTCACGAAGAACACCTGCGACCAGGGCAAATGGTCGGCCATGATGAGGGCTAGCGACCCCGGCACGAGCCCTGCCACCTTGTAGGCGTTCACGTGCATGGCCGTGCCCAGCCCCTGCTCACGGTCGGAGAGCAACTCGCGTCGATAGGCATCCAAACAGATGTCGAGACTCGCGCTGAAGAACGCCAGCGCCGCCGCCAGCGCGGCGATCGTCATCAGGTCGCGCTGCGGCGAATAAGTCCCCATGACCGCCACTGCGCCGGCCACCAGCAATTGCGTGACGAACATCCAGCCGCGCCGCCGGCCCGGCTTCCATCCGAAAACGTTGGGTGCGAAGCGGTCCATGAGCGGCGCCCACAGAAACTTCCACGTGTAGGGAAACTGGATCAGTGCGAACAGGCCGATCGACTTGAGATCCACGTGCTCGCTGCGCAGCCATGCCTGCACGAGATTGAGCAGGATGAACAACGGCAAGCCGGAGGTGAAGCCGAGAATCACGCAGATGAGCATCCGCGTGGGGTGAAAGACGCGCCCGTCGTCGGGCGGCAGCGAATCGGTCATGGAAAGGACAGTTGGGGCCAGCCGCCTGCGGTGCGCGGCACCCGGCCCCCGGGTGTCTTCAGCCGTCAGGGGCCCGGCGCTTCGCTGCCCCGTTAGCTGCCGTCGGTTCAGGAACGCTTGACGCGATAGACCGCAAGACTACCACGCCAGTTCGCGCCCACGGACACGAGTCGCCCGTTATGCAGCACGGCGCGATCGAGAATCTTCACGCCGACATCCGGCGCCAGCGCCTCGAAGTCCTTGATGGTCAGCACACGCACGTTCGGCGTGTTGTGCCACTGAAACGGCAGGCTCTTCGACACCGGCATGCGGCCCCGCAACACCGACAGGCGGTGCGGCCAGTATCCGAAGTTCGGGAACGACACGATCGCCTCGCGCCCGACGCGCACCGTCTCGCGCAGAATATCCGCCGTACGGTGAATGGTCTGCAACGTCTGCGACAGGATGACGGTATCGAAACTCTGATCCTCGAAGAGCTTCAGGCCGTCTTCCATATTCTGCTGAACGACGTTGATGCCGCGCTGTGCCGAGGCGAGCACCCCGGCATCGTCGATCTCGATGCCGTAGCCGCTCACGTCGAGCTCATCCATCAACAGGCGCAGCAGCGAGCCGTCGCTGCATCCGAGATCGAGCACCTGTGACGACGGTTCGATCCATCGCGCGATGACCCGGAAATCCGGCCGGTCGGACAGCGACGCCGAAATACGGTCGCGCGACGCGGCCAGATGCGCAGCCTGAGCGGTGGTGACCGGTACAGTGGGCTGACTCATACCCCAACCTCCTCGGCGATACGTTCGTAATAGGCGCGCACCAGATTGTGATAGCGCGAATCGGTGAGCAGGAAGGCGTCGTGGCCGTGCGGCGCATCGATCTCCGCGTAGCTCACGGTGCGGCGCGTATCGAGCAGCGCCTTGACGATCTCGCGCGAGCGAGCGGGCGCAAAACGCCAGTCGGTCGTGAACGACACGATGAGGTACTTGGCCGTGGTGTGGGACAGCGCCTTCGCCAGGTCGCCGCCCACGGTGCGCGCCGGGTCGAAGTAATCGAGCGCGCGCGTAATCAGCAGATAAGTATTGGCGTCGAAATACTCGGCGAATTTATCGCCCTGATAGCGCAGGTACGACTCCACTTCGAACTCCACGTCGAAGCTGAAGCGATAGCCATCGTCCTGCCCGTTGCCATTGCCCTCGGCTTTCACGCCGTCCACCAGCGCTTCGGCGCGGCGCAACGCCCGGCCGAACTTGGTCGCCATGTCCTCATCGGACAGATAGGTGATGTGACCGATCATGCGCGCCACCCGCAGCCCGCGACGCGGCACCACGCCGTGTGCGTAATAATTGCCGCCGTGGAAATCCGGATCGGAAAGGATGGCCGAGCGCGCCACTTCGTTGAACGCGATGTTCTGTGCAGAGAGCTTCGGCGTGGAAGCGATCACCAGACAGTGACCGACACGCTCGGGATACATGATGCTCCACGCGAGCGCCTGCATGCCGCCGAGACTGCCGCCCATCACCGCAGCAAATTTGTGAATGCCGAACGCGTCGGCCACGCGCGCCTGCGCGTTGACCCAGTCTTCCACAGTCACGACAGGGAAGCGCGCGCCGTAGGGCGTGCCGGTCGCTTCATCGAGGCTCATCGGTCCGGTCGAGCCGAAGCACGAGCCGAGGTTGTTCACCCCGATGACGAAGAACCGATTGGTGTCGAGCGGCTTGCCGGGACCGACCATGTTGTCCCACCAGCCGATGTCCTTGGGATTGTCGGCGGCGATACCGGCGACGTGATGCGACGCATTGAGCGCGTGACAAACCAGCACCGCGTTGCTGTGATCGGCATTCAATTCGCCATAGGTCTCGACCATCAGGTCGTAGCCCGCGAGTGTGCTGCCGTTCTGCAGCGCCAGCGGCTCAGCGAAATGCATCCGCTGCGGCGTGACGATTCCGATTGAAGATTCCATAAATCCCTGTCCGAAACATGCCGTGGCCGGCGTCGCTGTCGAGAATGATCGACGGACGGCGTCCTGAAGCGTTCTGTGCGGGAAAAGGGGTCGACGGAAAAACGGCGGGGTGCGCGCGAACGACCTCTTTAGCCGCATTTTTAATGAATGCCACTGCCCGGGAAACCCCGGCAGCGTCATCCGCGCGCCCGCAAGCGAGTCACCAAATCGGCGCGCCAATCACCGCGACAGGGCCGGTCCAAAGCGCCGGCGGCCCCGTCACGGGTTGCAAAAGTATAGCGTAATCTGCGCCGAGGGCGCAGACCCCCCGGTCTTAGCGCAGAAGCGCGGCGACCTGCGGCTCGGCACCTTCGGCGGGCGAGCGTTTGAAGCCGCTCTTCGCGAAGCGATGCCAGCGGCCAAGCACGTAGGACACGAGCAGGTTGGCGCGCGAGTTGGCGTCGAACGTCTCGGGCAACGTGCCCTGCGCAGCCGCCAGACGCAGCACCTGGCGCAGCGACGCCTCGATGCGGTCGAGCAACTGGTTCATACGCTCTTGCAAACGCTCGTGCTCACCGACGAGCGCTTCGCCGGTCAGCACCCGTGTCATGCCCGGGTTCTTCTCGGCGAAACCGAGCAGCATCAGCACGATGGCGCGCGCTTGTGTCACGCCGTCCTGATCCTGCGCGGAGATCTGATTGATCAGACCGAAGATGGTCTGTTCGATGAACTCGATCAGGCCCTCGAACATCTGGGCCTTGCTTGCGAAGTGGCGATAGAGTGCGGCTTCGGAGACATCGAGGCGCGCGGCGAGCGCGGCCGTGGTGATCTTCTCGCCCTTGGGCGTCTCGAGCATGGCCGCGAGGGTCTGCAGCACCTGCACGCGGCGCTCGCCCGGCTTCGGGCGGGTTGTCTTTACCGGCGCGGGCGCGGCCTCCAGCGCATCGGCAGCGCCGTACCCGGCACCGCTCGAAGAATTTTCCTGCTGCATCGTCTGGTCGTTATCGGTAGGGATTTGATTGTCGGGCTGCCTGGGCTAAGACCCCGGTCGCTAGGCGCGCCCGTAACTCGCGCAGAGATTGTACTTGGATATCCACGTAGTGTGGGCGCCCACTGCGCGGCATCGCGTCGCCAAGGCTGTTTCTGACCGGCAGATGCCCCGTGATCCAGACCGTCCTGATGCCGAAATGCCGCAAGTGCTTCAGGTGCGAACGCGTGTCCTCGACCAGCCAGGTGCGATGCGGTGCAAGTCCCTCGCGCACCAGCAGCCGGCGCAACATGATCGCGTCGGGCTTGGCTCGCCAGGCACGCCGGTCCGCCATGTCCTCGATGCTCACGCAGCGCTCGAAATGGCGCCGGATGCCCAGCGCTTCAACGATCGGCAGCGCGTAGTGCGCGGGCGCGTTGGTCAGCAGAATCTTGCGCCCCGGCAGTCCGGCGAGCAGACGGGCGAGACCACGCTCGGCGCGCAGCACCTCAACGAGCGGCGGCAACTCGTGGACACGCGCCAGAAACTCGTGCGGATCGATGGCGTGATGTTTGATGAGGCCGAGCAGCACCGCCCCGTATCGCTCCGTATAGGACGTGCGCAGGCGATTGGCCTCATCCTGCGACAGGCCCAGCTTCTCGACGATATAGGCAGTCATCGCGCGGTTGATGCGCGGAAAAATCGCGTGCGACGCGCGATGCAGCGTGTTGTCCAGATCGAACAGCCAGACCGGACCGCGCGCGCCGTGTTCGCTGCGCGCACGAGGCGCCCGGCGTCGCCGGCTCAGAACGTGAGAAGAAGGCACGGAGATAGCGAACTCATGCGAGGAGATACGTGAAGATGACCACACCGCCTGGGGCACTAGCCCTGTTTGCCGGAGAGCGCGGTGCAGCCACGGCAAGGCACGATGCTAGCGCGCGAGGCTCGCTTTGACAAATCGGCCGAGCCGGCCTGATGGCCGTACCGGCGACCCGAGGTCTGCCTGCGCTACCCGCTTACCCGCTTACCCCCTTTATACGCTTACCCGCTTATCCGCTCACCCGCTCACCGTCGTGCCCGCAGCGCGACTTGGCCCGCATGCGTAGCAGACTCACCCCGCCGCCAACCGCGGCCAGAACGGTCGCCGTCACCATCGCGGCGCGCGCCCCGTCATCCCCATAGAGGTCGAAGAGCAGCGCCACGACCGCGGCACCGAGCGTCATGCCGACCGTGCGTGCAATCGTCATCAGCCCGCTCGCCGCACCGCTTCGCTCACGCGGCGCCCCCATCATGATGATGCGATTATTGGGCGTCTGAAAGAAACCGAACCCCAGCCCGCAAACCGCCATGCGCGCGGCAATGCCCCAATCCCCGGCATCCACCGGCAGCCACGCCAGCGAGGCGAGTCCCAGCGCGAACACCCCCAGCCCGAGGGCACTCATGCGGGCGCTGTCGAAGCGATCCGACAGTCGTCCGGCAAGCGGCGCGATGAACACGATCACCAGCGGCCACGGCGTGATGAGCAAACCGGTCGCGCCCTCGCTGCGCGAGAGGGTGTGTTGCAGCAGGAACGGCATGCCGACGTACGACAGTGTCTGCGACATATAGCACGCCACCGACGTGAGCGACGAGAGCGCCAGCACCGGCACGCGCATCAGATCGAGCGGCAGCAACGGTGTCGCGAGAGTGCGTTGGTGGCGCACGAGAATCATTGCCACCACAAGACCGAGCACGATCTGCAGCGCCGCCACTCCGTGATGCCCTCCCTCGCCCACATGCCCCACCCCAACGATGACGAGCGCGAGCGCGGCCGCGTTGAGCAAGGCACCGGGCACATCGATGCGGCGCTCGGCCCCCGGCGTGTGCGGCAGAAATCGGTAGGACGCGGCAAACGCGATCAGCCCGATCGGCAGATTGATGGCGAACAGCCAGCGCCAGTCGCCAAGCGACAGGATGACGGCTGCCACGCTGGGTCCGGCAGCCGTCGATAACGCCACGGTAAGCGCGAGCAGTGAAATGGCACGCCCACCCATCTGGGGCGGAAACACCATGCGCAGCAACGCGGGCACGATGGTCGACATGCACGCGCCGCACAGACCCTGCACCACACGCGCCGCGACAAGCCAGGCGAGACTCGGTGCAAGGGCGCAGCCGACCGAAGCGAGCGTGAAGCCGGCCACGCCGAACAGGAAGACGCGCCGATAGCCGAGCTTCTCGCCGAGCGCCGCCAGCGGCAGCACGGCCATCGCGAAAATCAGTTGATATGCGTTGACGACCCACACGGTCGACGCCGGATCGGCCACGAGATCGCGCGCGATGGTCGGCAGCGCGACATTGGCGATGGACGCGTCCAGATTCCCGAGGAAGGTCCCCATCAAAATGGACGGCACGGCGATACGCCTGGCACTCGCCGCCATTCCTTCGGCGAGCGGCGCGGAGGGTGCCTTCGGTTGGGTCATACGCAGATCATTGAGAGGCAGGTTCGGAACACAAAACGCACAGCAGGCGAGGAAGGTACACGCGGGGGAATTCCGCGTACAGCGGAAAAAATGCGGCCCGGGAAGACCTTCGCTTGCGGCGAGTCTCATTGCCCGGGCCGGGCAGGAAAATCATGCGCAATGGCGCAGCTCGGGGAATGTTCGGCTGCGCACGGTCATGCCGCACGACGTCTGCCGGATCACTCTCTCGTGGCGCGCGGCACCGCCACCACGTCGTATGCCGCGCAGCAGGGAGTGACGCAGCATCGCATCACGCGTGAAACGCCCCCCCGGACGTTTCACGCGCGTCAATCGCTCGCGATGCCGCGCTTTCTGGCGTCGTCAGAGCCACCGCTCAGAACGTGTGCTGGATGCCCAGCATCGTACCGAACTGATTGCCACCGGTGACGACCGAGCCGCCTGCGGCAATGGCCACGGCGCCGTTCTGGCTGTTCGCCACCCAGCCGGCCATGCCATACAGCGACGTGCGCTTCGAGAGCGAGTAGGTGGCGCGGCCGATAAGCATCGTGGCGTTGGCGCGGCTCTTCAACTGATAACGAATGGCCTGCGCGTCGAACGCCCAGGTGATCGTCGGCAGATAGGTGAAGCCGATGAAGTAGATGTCCGAGCGCAGCGATGCTGCGTCGGCGCTCACGTTGCGGTGAATCCAGCCGCCGCCCACGCGACCCGTCGACCACTTGTAGTAAGCATTGACGACCGAGTGCGAGTCGGTGTACTTCGCGCTGGTCAGCGGTGCCGCGGCGCCCGTGTTGCCGCGCATCTGGTCATACGAGGCCGAGATGCCGAAGTTCTCGTAGTCGTAGCCGATCAGGCCGGTGAACTGCTTGCACGCCTGGTAGTTGCCCGCCACGTTGCCCGCGCAGTTCGTGGCCGACGGCCCCCCTGCGGCCGAGCCGTCGCGTCCAAAGCTGTACGTCGCGCCGAGCGTGACGCCGGAGAACTTGCCCATATAGCCGACGGCGCTGTCGCTACGTGCGTTGGCGATGTATGGGTCGATACTGGCCAGCGAGAAGATCGACGGTCCGATCACGTCGGCGTTGCCCGTGACATAGAACGTCATGTTGTTCTGACGGCCAATGAGGAACGTACCCCATGCGCCCGACAGCCCCACGTTCGCCTGACGGCCGAACAGACGCCCGCCGTAGTTCAGGCTGCCGGTGCCCGGCTGGAAGCCGTTTTCCAACGTAAAGACGGCCTTCAGACCACCGCCCAGATCCTCGACACCCTTGAAGCCAAAGCGCGACGGCACCTTGCCCGTGAGCGTCGGCTCGCCGATGAAGCTGCCGCCCCCGGCGGCGTTGTTGTAGTAAGCGACACCGGTATCGACGATCCCGTACAGCGTCACGTTGCTTTGAGCGTGAGCCAGGCCTGCACCCAGCAGCAGGCCAGCGGCCAATGCGTGTTTCACTTTCACTTCTGTCCCCTTGTTTTTGAAATACACAGCAACTACAGACTTCAACCTCCGGACCGGTGGCAATGTCGCCGGCCCAGCCTTTTTCAAGACGGCACTACGGCCGACTCAGGTACTGCCCTTTCCCTGCGCTTGTTGCGCTGCCGGGTGATCGCTGCCGCCTCCTGAACTACGCTTTCGGCATCGATCCCCGGTGATTTTTGGCGCGACGTGCGGTGCTGTTTTTTCCTCACGCCTCGCGAATGAAAGTGAAACGCGCTTCACGGCGGGCAATGCGCCAGCCCTGCACGGTCCGGACAAACGTATCTTCGAATTCCCCCATCACCTGCCGGCCCTGCGCCGGACGGCCGAACGGCCCCGGCGTGTCCTGCGCCGATCCGCTCCAGAGCAGCACCGTGCTGCTGCCGATCGCCCCCGTGGGCGACGTCACGTCGATCAGCACGTTGCCCACGAGATGGCGCGTGAGCCGGTCCGCCGGCCGGTCGGCATAGGCGGCCGCAATGGCGGCCGGTCCGACGAGCGTGTCGCCATTGGGGCGCACGAGCACGCCTTCGTCGGCGAACAGCGCGGCGAGTCCTTGCGGATCGCGCCGGTCGTTACACGCCACGAAGCGCATCACGAGGTCGTGGCACGCTTGTTTCGCGAGCAGCACGTCGAGCGCCTTCGGATCGACGCCGGATGTCATGTCCTGATGCGTGGTGTCGTGCGTCATGCTGGCCGCTCCTTTGCGAGTGCTTCGGAAGACGCCGGACGCGCGAGCCACGCATGCATGGCATCGGCCACGTCTTGCGGTCGCTCCATCGGGCTCATATGACCGCTGTGTTCGACGACGTGCAGCACGGCGTCCGGCATCAGGGCGGCCATGATTTCGTGTCGCGCGAGCGGGCTCCAGGTGTCCTGACGTCCGCACAGCACGAGCGTCGGACAACGCACCTCGCCGAGCAGCGACGTCGCATCCGGCCGTCCGAGCAGCGCATGAATCTGTGCGGCGAACTGATCGGGATTGCTGCGCTCGATCATGTCGAGAATCGCATCGAAGAGCGGCGTGCCGATCTGGTCGGGATGCACCATGCCGGTCGCCCACACCTGTCCCATCGCACGCATACCGGCCTCGCGCGCACGAGCGAGCAATGCCGCGCGCCCACTGCGCTCCTTATCGGCAGCTTCGCCATCGGGCAGCGCCTGATAACCGGTGTCGAGCAGCGCGAGATGCGTCACGCGCTGCGGAGCGCGACGCACGACTTCGAGCGCTACGCGTCCGCCCATCGAATGCCCGGCGAGGGCGAAGCGCGGCTCGGACGTACTCGCCAGCACGTGATCGGCCATCGCCTCGATGCTGTCGAGTGCGCCCCACGCGGGAACGCGGCAATCGTATTGCGGCAGCAGCGCGGCAGTCGCGGCCCACGCCACCTGGTCGCAAAGCAAGCCGGGAAGCATGAGCAACGGGGGACGTTCGATGGTCATGACTTCCCTCCCTGCGCCCAGACTCGAGCGGGTATGCAAACCTCACCGTCGAACAGCCAGCGAGCAGTGCGCAATAGTCCGGCGCCGGTAACGTCCGGCCCGCCGTCGACACCGGCGCCAAGTACCAGACGCACCGTGAATTCGCCCGTCGGATGTTCGATGGCAAGCAGCGGAGCGTCGCCGTCAGGCACCACCGCCATCTCGTGGCAGACGGTGCCCGGCAGTGCTGCGGCCGTCGCTACACTGACCGCTGCCAGCACGCCAATGGACGAGTGGCAACGGTGCGGAATGAAACAACGCGTCGCGAGCGCACCACCGGCCTGCGGCGGGGCAACGAGACACATTTTGGGCACCGTGCGCGAGCGCACGTCGCCGAGATTCATGCGCGGACCGGCGGCCAGACGAATCGCCTCGATCCTGTCTCGCATGTCCTGAAACGCCGCGCCCGATTCGAGCTGTTCGCAGGACTCCGCGCCGGTACTCCCCAGGTCTGCCGCGCGCATGAGCACGAGCGGCATACCGTTGTCGATGCACGTCACCGTGACGCCTTCCACGACATCCTGACGTTGCCCGGTCGGAAACAGCGCGCCGCAAGACGAGCCTGCCGTGTCGCGGAACATCAACGGCACCGGGGCGGCCGTACCCGGCACGCCGTCGATGGCGACGTCGCCGTCGTACTTCACTACGCCGCCCGGGGTCTGCACGGTCGCGACTGCCACCTGCCCGGTATTGACCATGTGAATGCCGACGTCGGTCACGTCCCCTGCGGTGGCTACGAGCCCCCGCTCGATCGCAAACGGTCCCACGCCTGCCAGGAGGTTGCCGCAGTTCTGTCCGTAGTCGACACGCGCTTCGTCGACCACGACCTGTGCAAAGAGATAGTCGACGTCCGCATCGGGCCGCGTGGCGCGAGACACGATGGCGACCTTGCTCGTGAGCGGATTCGCACCGCCCATCCCATCGATCTGACGGTCGTCGGGCGAGCCCATCGCTGCGAGCAGTACGGCGTCGCGCGCGGCAGCATCGGCAGGCAGATCGTCCGCGAGGAAGTACAGCCCCTTGGAGGTGCCTCCCCGCATGACCGCCGCGCGGATACGCGTTTGAGAATGCTTCATGTCGGTCAAGTCGCCGTCCTCACTCGCCTTGCAGCTCGTCGAGCGAGTCGACGTAGCGCAAGCCCTTCGCGGCGAGACGCTCGCGCATCTTGTAATAGTCCAGCCCCAGCGTGCCGCCCGCGAGCACACCGCGTTTGTAGGCTTCATCGGCACCGCGTGCGGCGGCGGCCTTGGCAACGATCTGCGCGGTGGCGAACGGCACCACGACCACACCGTCGTCGTCGGCCACGATCACGTCGCCCGGGTTCACGATCTGGTTGGCGCAGACGACCGGCACGTTCACCGAGCCGAGCGTCTCCTTGACCGTGCCTTGCGACGAAATGGCCTTCGACCACACCGGGAACTGCATCTCGGTGAGCGTGCCGATGTCTCGGCACCCGGCGTCGATGATGAGTCCGGCCACGCCGCGTGCTTTCATCGACGTGGCGAGAAGATCGCCGAAATAACCGTCGTCGCAGGGCGATGTCACGCCCACCACGACGATGTCGCCCGGCTGCGCCTGTTCCACCGCAACGTGCAGCATCCAGTTGTCCGAGGGCGGTGCCAGCACCGTCACGGCGCTGCCTGCGACGGCGGCGCCCGCGTAGATCGGACGCAGATAGGTAGCCATCAAGCCGAGACGGCTTTGCGCTTCGTGTACGGTCGCGCTGCCTGCGCTGCGCAGAATGTCGAGCGTAGCGGCATCGACCCGGGGAATCTGACGAACGACGACGCCGCGAATCATGACAGTTGCTCCGTGACGACCGGCGTGAGGCGCATCAGCCCTTCCGCGTATTTGATGTCGCGCGCAGCCGTGATGCCGATGTTGCGCTTGGCTTGCACACCGCGTTGCAACGCCACGCGCGTGTAGTAATCCCACAAGTGCTCCTGACCGGCCATGCACTCGATAGCGGCGCGCTTCTTGTCCCACACCGGCGTGATATCCACGAAGGTGTTCGGAATCCATTCGCACTGCTCGGTCTGATGCGGCTCGAACGCGAGCACCGCCGGGGCGCCGATGATTTTCTCGCCCGGCTTGTGGCCTTCGGCCTGCGCAATCACGCGCGCTTCCTGCGTGACGTGCATCGCCAGCGGATGATCGAAGTTGTACGGGTCCTTTTCCGAATGACTCAGCACGAACGACGGTTGCACGTCGCGATAAATGTCGACGAGCCGGAACAACGTCTCATCGGACACCCGCATCGGGTAGTCGCCGATGTCGAGGAATTCGATCTCCGCGCCGAGGATGTCGGCGGCGCGCTGCGCCTCTTCGCGACGCGCAGCCTTGACCTTCGCTTCCGTCATCTCTGCGCCTTTGCGCCAGAGCTTGGCCGACTCGCCGCGCTCGCCAAACGACAGGCAGACGATTTTCATGCGATACCCCTGAGCAACGTGCGTGGCAATCGTGCCCGCAGCGCGCCAGACAAAGTCCGCCGAATGCGCGCTGACGACGAGGCCTGCCAATGCGCGCGAAGAGGTGTTCTGTGATGTGCTCATGTGATTGACGTCAATACGTGTTGTGGGCTGCCTGTTCAGGCGCTTTCCAGTCCGACCAGCGTGGCGAGCAATTCCGGCGACGCCGCGAGTTCACTGCTGCGCCCGGCCCAGACCTCGCGGCCCCGGTCGAGCACCAGCGCCCGGTCGGTCAGCTCCAGCCCCAGTTCCGCGTGCTGCTCCACGAGCACCACGCCCATGCCGCCATCGGCGCGCAACTTCCAGAACGCGTCGACCAGTTGATCGACGATCACCGGTGCGAGCCCTTCGAACGGCTCGTCGAACAAAATCACGCGGGGATTGCCGATCAGCGCACGGCCGATGGCGAGCATCTGCTGCTCACCGCCCGAGAGCTGGTTGCCGAGGTTGCGGCGCCGTTCGTGCAATCGCGGGAACAGGTCGTATACGCGATCGAGCGTCCAGTCGGCGTCGTCATTGCCCATGGCCGAGACTTGCAAGTTCTCTTCGACCGAGAGCGACTTGAAAATCTCGCGCTCCTGCGGCACCAGCGCCAGCCCGGCGCGGGCACGCTTGTACGCAGGCCACGACGAAATGTCGTCGCCGCGGTAGCGCACCGCCCCCCCGTGGCGCGTGGTCAGTCCCAGCAGGCTGAGCAACAGCGTGCTCTTGCCCACGCCGTTGCGGCCGAGAATGGCGACGGCTTCTCCCGTCCCCACGCGCAGGCTCAGGTCTTCGAGCACGATGGTCTCGCCGTACCCGGCACTCAGTGCGCCAACTTCGAGCAGCATGTCAGTCATGATGGCGACGCCCCAGATAAATGTCGCGCACACGCGGATCGCTGCGCACTTCGTCCTTCTCGCCTTCCATCAACACCGCGCCTTCGACCAGCACCGTGATGCGGCGCGCGAAGCGGAAGACCAGATCCATGTCGTGTTCGATGACCATCACCGCCACGTCTTCGGGCAGGCGTTCGAGCAGTTCGAACAGCTTGCGTCCCTGCCCCGACGGCACGCCTGCGACCGGCTCGTCGAGCAGCAGCACCTTGGGGTCGAGCGCCAGGCCCAGCGCGATCTCCACCTGACGGCGCTGGCCATAAGCCAACTCGTTGATACGCTTGCCTGCGAGGTCGAGCATGCCCAGCTCGCGCAGACGCTCCGCTGCCTCCTCCACCACCGCCGGACGGCTCGCGAGCGGCTTGCCGATACGGCCGTCGAGACCGCGCCGCGACGTAAGCGCGAGCGCCACGTTCTCGGCCACGGTAAGGGTGTCGAACAATGTATTGAGCTGAAACGTTCGAGCCAGCCCCAGCTTCACGCGCTTGTGCGACGGCATCGACGTCACGTCCGTGCCGCCCACGCGCACCACACCCGCGTTCGGCTTGAGCACGCCGGTAAGCAGATTCATCAACGTGCTCTTGCCTGCCCCATTCGGGCCGATCAACGCGTGCCGCGCACCGACGGGCAGCGACAGGCTGACGTTGCGGGTGACGTCCAACTGGCCAAAGCGCTTGGACAGTCCTTGAATTTCGAGTGCAGCGCTCACGGCGTCACCTCCTTGTCCGTGGTCGTTGCCTTGGCACTGCCAGCCTCCGGGGGCGTCGCGCCCTGACGAGGACGACGCAGGCGTGCCGCGAACCGATCCACCAGTCCGATCAGGCCATCGGGGGCGAAGCGCACCACGACGATCAGCAGCACGCCAAGCGCAGCGAGCCAGTTCGTCGGGTCGATCGCCGCGATGCGGTCGGACAGCACCATGAACACGACGGCGCCAAGCACCGCGCCATACAGACGCCCAGTGCCGCCCAACGCGAGCATCACGAGAACATTGGCCGAAAGCGTGAACGACAAGGTGTCGAGCGCGACAATGTTGTTCACCTGCGCCGACAGCGCACCGGCGACACCTGCGACAGCGGCAGCGAGGGTGTACAGCATCAGACGACGCAGCCCGACGCGCACACCGAGCAGCGACATGCGCATGGCGTTCTCCCGAATGCCCTGCACAGTCAGGCCGAACGGGGAATTCACGAGAAACTGTGTGAACAGATACACGACGAGCAGTACCGCCAGCGCATAGAGATACGCGGTGTGGCCGTAGATGTCGAACTCGAACAGACCGAGCAAGGGCGCAATGGTGTAGCCGGTCAGACCGTCGTCGCCCATCGTGATCGACTTGGCGACGTTACCCGCTTCGTAGAGCAGCGTGGCACACACCAACGTGAGCATGATCTGCGTGAGACCACTCACCCGCAGCACCACGACGCCGGTGATGAGTCCCACGACCGCCGCAACGACAGCGCCCGCCGCCAGACCCAGCAGTGGATTGGGCGACACGTGCAACGCAAAGAGTCCCGCCGCATAGGCCCCGCTACCGAAGAACGCGGCGTGCCCCAACGTCTCGATACCGCAATAGCCCTGCACCAGATCAAGCGAGAGCGCGAAGATGATCATGATCAGCACGCTCGTCGCGAGCGCGAGATACAGATCGGCGAAGAAGTAAGTGGCGACGGCGGCGGCGAGCAGCACCGCGTCGAGCGCGCCAAGACGCTTGCGACGCAGCGCAGGCGCGACCTGCGCCGCACCCGTGGCCGGCGGCAGAGGATTCATATGAGACATCGTCACCCTCCGCTCAGGCGCGGCCGACCAACCCTTGCGGGCGGATCAGCAGAATGGCCAGCACGGCCAGATAGATCATGAAGGCGCCGAGCGCGGGCACGTAGTAGCGGCCCAGCGTGTCGATCAGGCCCAGCAGCAATCCGGCGTAGAGCGAGCCGCGCAGACTGCCCAGACCACCGGCCGCCACGACGATCAGCACCAGCACCAGATACTTCAGGCCGTAGTACGGCTCGAGCGGCAGGATCTGACTCGACAGCGCGCCGCCCAGCCCCGACAGACCGCAACCGATGGCGAACGTAATCGAGAACACGAGCGGCACATCGATGCCGACGCAACGCGCCATGCGCGGGTTGTCGACGGCGGCGCGCAGCTTTGCACCGAACGGCGTGCGCTCCAGGCCCCACCAGATGCCCAGGGCCACGACCGCGCTGCACACCAGCGCGAAGATGCGATAGACGGACACCGAGAACGCGCCGAAGTCCCACGTGCCGCGCAGACCCTGCGGCACAGGAATCGTTTGCAGTTCGGTGCCGGCAAGATGCTTGGCAAGCGCGCAGATGATGAACGCGAGCCCGATCGTCATGAGCAACTGCCCAAGACCGTTGGCCGTGTAGACCCAGCGGTACAGCGTGCGCTCGAGCACGGCGCCCAGCACCATGGTGCCGGCCACGCCGACGAGCAGCGCGACGAAGAAATCGAGCCCGGCACGCTGCATGGCCCACAGCGTGAAATAACCGCCGATCATGGCGAAGGCGGAGTGCGCGAGGTTCACCACGCGCATGACACCCAGCGTGACGGTAAGACCCACGGAGATGAGGAACAGCAGCATCCCGTAGGCCACACCATCGATCGACAACGACAGGAAAGTGGCAAGCGATTGCGTCATGACAAATTACCGAACGAACTGAAAGACGACGCCTGCGTTACTTGGCAGCCACCTGGGGGTGGCTCACGTGCCACGGCTCGACCACGGACTTGTAGGTCTCGATCGGCTTGTTGCCGAGCTTTCCGTCGATGGTTTCCACGCGGCGGATATAGACGTTCTGGATGATTTCACGCGTCTTCGGATCGATCGACACCGGGCCGCGAGCGCTCGTCCAGGCGTAGCCCTTCACGGCGGCAACGGCCTTGTCGCCGTCCTTCTTGCCCTTGGTGGCCTTGATCATCTGAGCAATGAGCGTCATCGAGTCGTACGCCGACACCGAAGCGATCGACGGCAGTGCGCCCGGACCGTATTTCGCCTTGTAAGCCTTCACGAACGCGGTGTTCTCCGGCGACGTCAGATACGGCGAGTAGTGCAGCGCGGTGATCGTGCCCAGCGCGCTGTCGCCGATGGCCGGCAGGTCGGATTCCATCGTCTCCGTCGTGGCGAAGAGCCGGATACCGGCCTTGTCGAGTTCGCGTTCCTTGAACGCCTTCACGAAGCCTGCCGACATCGGGCCCACCGGCATGAACATGAAGACGGCATCCGGCTTCGCATCGCGCACACGCTGCAGGTAGCTCGAGAAATCCGTCGTACCCAGCGGCACCTTCACTTCGACCGCGACCTTGCCGCCCGCTTTCTTGAACGTCTCGCTGTACGCGTCGATGGCGTCGTAGCCGGTGGCGAAATCGGCCACCACGATGGCGGCGTTCTTCACGCCCTTGCTGGCGGCGTACTCCACGAGCGGCACGCTCACGGTCCATTGCGTGAAGCCCGTGCGCACAAAGTACGGCGACTTGAGCGTGACGTTGGAGGTGCCCGAGTTACCGATCACCAGCGGCGTCTTGGTCTGGTTGGCCACGTCGGCCATCGCCAGCACGTTCGGCGTGTACGAGCCGCCGAACAGGTACTGCACCTGATCGCGCACCACGAGTTCTTGCGCGAGCTGACGCGTGCGCTGCGGATTCACACCGCCTTCGTCGCGCTCCAGAATCACCAGCGTGTCGTCGCCGACCTTGTTCTTGTTCTGCTCGAGCCACAGGTTGATGCCGCGACGGTACTCCGTGCCCCACCACGACGCCGAGCCGGAGAACAGGCCCAGCACGCCGATCTTGATTTCCTCGGCGCGCGCCGAGACTGCGGTGAGTTGGCATACGCTCGCAAGTGCCACAGCGAGCCAGAGATGGCGCTTCATCATGGTGTCGTCTCCTCGTCGGCGTCGTGCGCCGCTCCGTTTTTTGATGTGGTGCGCCGGGGGTTGGCGCACCTTTTCAATGTGTTCGGAACAGCTTAGGCAGCCGAAGGCGACACGTCGAATGAAACTCCCGCGTCGAGCGTTGCGTTTTTCGTATATCCCCGAGATTTCCCCTACGTGATGTGACGTTTTTTGCGAGGGGAATTTCGCGCTGCGGGACACCTGACGTTCCCCTGGTGGAACGCCCGCCGCATAAGGCGCGGCGAGCGGTCGTCACTGATCGGCCTGCGATTCGGAAAGGGTTCGCGGGCGAATGCGGCGAGACATGCAACTCATGGCGAATCCGGCGATTTTCGCCGCGCTCGCCGGCGGCGTCACAAACACGCCGCGCGCCTTACGTCGGATGCTGCATCGTCGGCGCCAACGCGCGCAATTCATCGAGCAACTGCTCTGCGGCCGGAGACAGCAACCCTTCGCGGCGCGTGGCGACACCAATGGCGCGACGCGCGTGTTGCAGCGGCACCGGCACGACGGCTAGTTCCCCCGTGCGCAGCTCCGACGTGATCTGCACCGGCGAGAGCAACGCGAGCCGGTCGCTCGACGACAACAGTCCGCGTACCACCGGTGAGCTGCTCGCGTGGACCTGCGTCTGCGGCAGCGGCAGCCCTTCCGCATGAAACACGCGCTCGAAAACGCCGCGTGCCGGCGTACAGGGCAGCGGGCTCACCCAGCCGTACCCGGCAAGTTCCGCAAGCGTAGGCGCACGTCCCGACGTCAGACAAGGATGATCGGCTCGCGCGGCGACCGAGAGATGATCTTCGAACAGCGCCTCCTGACGGATGTCCGGCGGCACGTCGTTCGCGCGCAACGCGCCAACGATCATGTCGACATCCGCCTGTCGCAACTGCCGCACAAGCGCCTCGTAGGTGCCGTCAACGACTGTCACGCTCAGGTAGGGCGACTTGTGCAACAGGCTGTCGATCGCTTTGGGCAACAAGAAGCCGCTGGACAGTGGCAACGCCGCCACGATCACCGTGCCTTGCTGACGGCCGCCGAACGGCGCGAGTTCGTCTTCGGCAATCGCCAGTTCGGCAAGCGCCCGCTTGACGGGGCCGAGCAACGCCTGTGCCTCGTCCGTCAGACGTGTGCCGCGCGGCGTGCGTCGAAAGAGCTTGATGCCGATGAGATCTTCTAGCTGATCGAGATTGCGCTGGATCGTCGGCTGAGAACATTGCAGACGGCTCGCCGCCAGCGGCCCGCTCCCCAGCTCCGCCACGGCGATGAAACTCGTGAGTTGCTGAGGCGCGACGACTGCCGCGAAACGGCTCGCCGCGCGCGCACCGCCGTCGGCCTGCGACGCGGTGGCGGCGAATGCCTCGCGATAGCCGTTGGCCAGTTCGGCAAGCGCGCGCGTGGCGCGCACGCCGAGGCGTTGGCCCGCGGCATTCGGGATCAGGCCGCGCCCGCTGCGATGAAAAAGCGGGAAACCCAGCTCTGCCTCGATATCGGAGATCGAGCGAGCCACGGCCGACTGCGAGAGATGCAGCATGCGCGCCGCACGCGCGACCGAATCGCATTCGAGCACGGCGACCATCGCGCGCAAACCTCGCAGCTTGCGGCACAGCAGCATCGCTTCGTTGCTCTGCGGCGCACGGCTCCAGGTGCCGCGCTCGTGGCAGGCCAGCCGGGGCGCGGCCGGCGTGTTGGTCGAATCGATGGCGGTGTCGATGGACATGCCCGGTTCAGCGCATGGTCGGCACGCGGCGCGTGGCCATGAACTCGTCGAGCGTCTCGCCGCGCATGAGAGCATAGACTTCGAGATTGGTCTTGCGCACGACGCGGGCAAACTTCTCCAGCACGAAGAAATTCACACCATGACGCACGAGACCCAGCCAGTCCTGTGCCTGTATCATCGCCTGCTCGTCGGCAGTCAGCCCCGCGGCCGTCATCGCGGCAACGGGATCGCTCAGATAGGTTTCACGATTCTCTGCGCGAATCATGTGCCAGAAGAAGCGATTGAGTTTGAGCGTGCGGTGGCTCACGCGCAAGTCGAACGCGTACGTGCCGGTGATCGCCTCGATCCCTTCGAGTTGCGGATTCATGCGGCGTCCTCCTCGTAGAGCGCGACAGTCATGGCAGTCGTCGTCGCCAGGTAGTAGTTCAGATGCAGACGCTTGATGCGGGGCCCAAGCGCACCGCGCATCGACAGCCACATGATCTGCTCAACGCTCTCGGCACCGCCGCGCTCGACATAGTCCACATGCTTGAGTTCGGTCAGCTTTTCGGGCTGATGTTCGAGCAGCTCCAGAAATTCCCGATCCCACGCTTCGTCGTTGTAGCCCGCGCGCTCGCCATGAATCTGGTGCGAGAGACCACCGGTGCCCACCACGACCACGCGCAAATCCTCGGGATACGACTCAATGGCGCGGCGCACGGCCTGACCGAGGCGGTAGCAACGGCGGCCCGTCGGCAGCGGGTATTGCAGCACGTTGATGGCAATCGGCACGACCGTGCCGGGCCAGTCCGGCTTGTGCGGCCAGAGCAATGGCAACGGCGACGCGCAGCCATGATCGATGGGCTTGTCCTGGAACACGGTGATATCGAACTCGTCGTTCACCAGCGACTCCGCAATGTGGGCCTGCAATGCCACGTCGCCCCGAATCGGTGGCAGCGGACGCAGCCCCGCGCCTTCGTCGGCAATCGGGAACGACTCTCCCACGCCCAACGCGAACGTGGGGTACATGTCGAAGAAGAACGTCGTGGCGTGATCGTTGTAGAAAAACACGAGCACGTCGGCCTGCTTTTCGGCCAGCCACTTTGCTACGGGCTCGTAGCCCTGAAACAGCGGCGCCCATGCGGGGTCCTGCTGCTTGCCCTTGTCGTATGCCACGCCGATGGTCGGCACATGCGACGTACCGATCCCACCAATGATCTTTGCCACGCGAAGTCTCCGTCTTTTGTCTTGTGATGCCGGGCAGCCGAATGAAACCACCCGCATTTGTGCAGCGCCGAGTCTATCCGGGATCCCATATCGGCATAAAGCAGGGTATTTACTAATGCGTTTACCGATTACGGGATCCCATAATGAAGAAAAGCCGGATCTGGCCGGATCCAGAACGACCGGCAGGCATTCCAGCGATCGAAAGGAGACGCATGCTGCATCCCACGCCGACCACGGTTCAATTGCGCGAGATGATCCTCAAGGGCGAGCTCGCGCCGGGCGAACGTCTCGCCGAAGCCAAGCTCGCGGAGCAACTGGGCGTCTCGCGCATGCCGGTCCGGCAGGCGCTGCCGGTGCTCGCCGAAGAGGGACTGGTGGTGCGCGCGGGGCAGCGCGGTTACGCCGTGCGGGCGCACACGCGAGAGGAGAGTGTCGAGGCGCTGCATCTGCGCGGCGCGCTCGAAGGTTACGCCGCGCGTCTGCTCGCCGAGAAAGGTGCGAGCGCCGAGTTGCTCACGCAGTTGCGCGACCTGCTGGCCGAGGGCGACGCGTTGCTCGCCGATCACACGATGACCGCCGAAGTGCAGATCGGCTACGCGTCGCTCAACGCGCGCTTTCACGACCTGCTCGTCGCCGGCGCGCGCAATCCGCTGCTCGACGGCTTCATCGCGCGTTGCAATCTGGTGCCGTTCGTCGCCCCGCGCACGGTCGCGTTCGGGCATGAAGACCGGCGTCAGTACGCCGACATCATCGCGTATGCCCATCGTCAGCATCACGCCATTGTCGAGGCGATTGCCGCACGGCAGCCCGATCGCGCCGAATTCATGTGCCGCGAGCACATCGTCACGCAGGAACACAGCATGGGCGCGCAGTTGCTCTGACGCGCACCGCCCGAATTCATCCCGACCACCCCCTATCGAAACGAGAGCGCGCCAGTCGAACGAGCGCCAAGGAGACAAACGATCATGTTCCTCAAAAATACCTGGTACGTCGCTTGCACACCGGACGAATTTGCCGACAAGCCGCTGGGCCGCAAGATCTGCAACGAACCGATGGTGTTCTTCCGCGACGGGAACGGTAACGCCGCCGCGCTGGAAGACTTCTGCCCGCATCGCGGCGCAGCGTTGTCGCTGGGCTTCGTCAAGGACGGCCACCTCGTGTGCGGCTATCACGGCCTGACGGTCGACGGCGGCGGCAAGTGCACCAAGATGGTCGGCCAACGTGTCGGCGGCTTCCCGAAAACGCGCGCATATCCGTGCGTCGAGCGCTACGGCTTCGTCTGGGTATGGCCGGGCGACGCGGCGCTCGCCAATCCCGACGAGATCCCGCATCTGGAGTGGGCGGTGAGCGATCAGTGGGCCTATGGCGGCGGCCTGTATCACATCAAGTGCGACTATCGCCTGATGATCGACAACCTGATGGATCTGACGCACGAGACCTATGTGCACGCCACGAGCATCGGTCAGGAGGAAATCGAAGAAGCGCCGCCCAAGACGACCGTCGAGGGTGACATGGTGATCACGGCGCGTCATATGGAGAACATCAAGGCGCCGCCGTTCTGGGCGAGCGCGTTGCGCGCGAACGGTCTGGACGATCAGGTAGCATGCGACCGCTGGCAAGTCTGCCGCTTCACGCCGCCGAGCCACGTGATGATCGAAGTGGGCGTAGCGCACGCGGGCCATGGCGGTTACGACGCCCCGGCCGACAAGAAAGCGGGCAGCATCGTGGTCGACTTCATCACGCCTGAGACCGACGAATCGATCTGGTACTTCTGGGGCATGGCGCGCAACTTCAAGCCGGAGGACGCCGAATTGACCGCGGCTATCAAGCGTGGCCAGGGCGGCATCTTCGCCGAAGACCAGGAAGTGCTCGAAGCCCAGCAACGCAATCTCTCGGCGTATCCCGAGAAGAAGATTCTGAAACTCAACATCGACGCAGGCGGTGTGCAATCGCGCAAGGTGCTCGACCGTCTGATCGACGCCGAACGCGCGGGTGCCGCGCATGTGCAGAGCCTGGGGAGCGCCGCATGAAAGTCCGGCTGGCGAACAAGCGCGATGTCGCAACCGACATCTGCGAATTCGAACTGGTGAGTCTCGACGGCAGCCCGCTGCCCGCCTTCACGGCGGGCGCGCACATCGACGTGCATGTGGCCGACGGCCTCGTGCGCCAGTACTCGCTGTGTAACGCCCCCGGCGAGACACATCGTTACTGCGTAGGCGTGCTGCGCGACCCGGCGTCGCGGGGCGGCTCCGTCGGCATGCACGCGCTCACGGTCGGCACGACGCTGGAGATTAGCGCACCGCGCAATCACTTCCCGCTGGCCGAGCAGGCGAAGCACAGCATTCTGCTCGCCGGAGGAATCGGCGTGACGCCGATTCTGTGTATGGCCGAAGCGTTGTCCGCCAGCAATGCGTCGTTCGAAGTGCATTACTGCACCCGCGAGTCCGCGCGTACCGCCTTTCGCGACCGGTTCGCGAGGCACGATCTCGCCGCGAAGACGCGCCTGTACTTCGACAACGACGGCGAACGCGCCGATCTCGACGCCATCCTCGCGCAGCCGTCGGCCGCAAAGCACCTGTATGTCTGCGGCCCGGCCGGCTTCATCGAGGCAGTGCTGGCGCGAGCGGAAGCGGCGCAATGGCCGGAAGGGAATGTGCATCGCGAGTACTTCGCCGCACCGGTGACGGCAGACACCGATGGCGACAAGCCGTTTCAGGTCAAGCTGCACTCGAGCGGCCGTGTGATCGACGTGAAGGCCGGCGAGACCATCGTCGCGGCACTCGCCGCGCAGGGCGTGGAAGTGCAGATGTCGTGCGAGCAAGGGGTGTGCGGCACGTGTCTCACGCGCGTCATCGACGGCACGCCCGATCATCGCGACGTCTACCTGACCGACGATGAACGCGCCGCCAACGACCAGATGCTGCCGTGCTGCTCGCGCAGTCGATCGGCCATGCTGGTGCTCGATCTGTAACCCAGTACAGCCTGCGCCATAAGACGACGGCCCCGCTCGCGACGCGAAGCGGGGCCGTTGTCTTTTCATGGATGACCGGACCCCGTTACAACGTCCGATCCTTCGTCTCACGCACGAGGACGGTAGAGATCAGCGCCATCGCCGCGAGGATGAGGAAGTAGACAATGACGGGCCAGATCTGACCGTGGCTCCACGCCAGCAGACTCGCCGCAATCATCGGCGCCAGCCCGCCGCCCAGCACCGTACCGATCTGCTTGCCGAGCGACACGCCCGAGAAGCGCACCCGCGTGTCGAACAGCTCCGAGAAGAAGCTGCCTTCCGGGCCGAACATCATCGGATGAATCACGCCCGCGCCGATCACGATGGCGAGCACGACGAGTGCCGTCTCCTTGCTGCCCATCATCAGGAAGAACGGGTAAATGAAGATCGCCGTGGCAGCCAGTCCCATCAGGAACATCGGACGGCGTCCCAGCTTGTCGGAGAGCATGCCAAACGCGGGGATCGTCAGCATCGCGAGAATGTTCGCGTACAGCACGCCGTCGGCCATCGTGTTGCGCGGCAGGCCGAGCGACTTGGTGCCGTACGACAGCGAGAAAATCGCCACCAGATAGAAGAAGCTCGTTTCGGCCAGACAGATGAAGAACGTGACGAGCGTCGGCCGCCAGTAATGCGTGATGACTTCCGCCACCGGCACCTTCGCGATGTCGCGATGCTGCTCTGCCGCCTTGAAGCTCGGCGACTCTTCCACCTTGAGACGCACATAGGTGCCCAGCGCCACCAGCAGCAGACTCACGAGGAATGGCAAACGCCAGCCCCACGTGAGCAGGTCGTCTTCCGGCAGTCGCGTGATGAGCACGATGGCGAGCGACGCGCCCACGATCGACGTCGGCCCCGCAGCCTGAATCAGACCGCCGAACAGGCCGCGCAAGTGCGCGGGCGCACCTTCGACCGTCATCAGCAAACCGCCGACGGACTCACCGCCGAGCGCGAAGCCCTGGACGAAGCGCAGCGTCACGAGCATGACCGGCGCCCACATGCCGACCATGTCGTACGTTGGCAGCAAGCCGATCATCGTGGTGGCCACGCCCATCAGAATCAGCGTGAAGAGCAAAATCGACTTGCGTCCGATACGATCGCCGAAGTGTCCGAACACGATACCGCCAATGGGCCGCGCGATGAACCCGACGGCGAAGGTCGCGAACACGGCAATCATGCCCGCCATCGGATCGAGCTGCGGGAAGAACAGCCGGTCGAACACGATGGGCGCCAGAAAACCGTAGATGAAAAAGTCGTACCACTCGATGGCGGTACCGAAACAACTGGCCGCCACCACGCGGCCGTAGTTCGCCGATGCCCCGGGCATGGCTGTCGTCGCGGCAGCGTTGGCCTCGGGGTGGTGAACCTCGCTGGCGCTGGTATGGCCCGACGTTGCACCCGCCCCCGCAGGGGCGGTTTCGTATGGTTGTGACACGGTTGTCTCCTCCGGCCGTCTGTTCCGGTCCCCCGGCTGCGGCGGTATGGTGGTCTTGCGTTACCTTGCGTTATCTTGTTTTGCCCTGCTTCACGCTGGGTCACGCCAGAATGCGTCTGGCCGCCGAGCGTCGCTCAGAACGGGTAGTGACGCGGGGTGGTCTGCACCGTCATCCAGCGCAGATCGGTGAATTCGTGAACGCCGGCCTTGCCGCCGAAACGCCCCCAGCCGCTCGACTTCACGCCGCCGAAAGGCATCTGCGCTTCGTCGTGTACCGTAGGGCCATTGATGTGGCAGATGCCCGACTCAATGCGTTTGGCAACGCCCATCGCCCGTGCAATGTCGCGGCTGAAGACAGCGGACGACAGGCCGTAAGCGTTGTCGTTGGCGCACGCGATGGCCGCTTCGTCGTCCGTCACGCGCACGATCCCCTTGACCGGACCGAACGACTCCTCGCTGTAGATCTTCATGTCGGGCGTGACGCGATCGAGCAGCGTTGCCGGCATGAGCGTGGTGTCGGCACGGCCGCCGCACAGCAGCGTCGCGCCCTTGGCGAGGGCATCGTCGATCAGCGCGTTGCAGCGCTCGACCGTCGCCATGTCGATCACCGAGCCCAGCACGACCGGGCCTTCGCGCGGATCGCCCAAGGGCAGCGAACGCGCCTTGGCGGCGAGCTTTTCCACGAAGCTGTCGGCAATCGATTCCGCCACGACGATGCGTTCGGTCGACATGCAGATCTGACCGGAATTGGCGAACGCGCCGAATGCGACGCCGTTCACGGCGGCATCGAGATCGGCGTCCTCGAGAACGAGGCACGGTGCCTTGCCGCCCAACTCGAGCACGGCAGGTTTCAGATGCTCGGCGCACAGCGTGGCGATGATACGGCCTACGCGCGTCGAGCCGGTGAAGTTCACACGACGCACGGCGGGCTCTGCGATCAACGCTTCGACGATGGCACCCGCGTCTTTCGGTGCATTCGTAATGAAGTTCACCACGCCCGGCGGCAAACCGGCTTCGTCCAGCGCATCGGCAATCAAACCATGCGTGGCGGGGCACAACTCGGAGCCCTTGAAGACCACGGTATTGCCACAGGCCAGCGGCAACGCTAGCGCGCGCACGCCGAGAATGACCGGGGCGTTCCACGGCGCGATACCGAGCACCACGCCTGCCGCCTGACGCACCCCCATCGCGAGACTGCCCGGCACATCCGACGGGATGATTTCACCGGCAATCTGCGTCGTCATCGCCGCGGCTTCACGCAGCCCCTGCGCGGCCAGATGCACGTTGAAGCCGGCCCACAAACCAGACGCCCCCGTCTCTGCCGCCATGGCCGACTGAAACTGTTCGACCTTCGCTTCCAGCCGATCGGCGGCCTTCATCAGCAGCGCACGACGTTCGCCAGGGCCGGTGTTCGACCACGCCGGGAAAGCGTCCCATGCGGCGCGCACGGCAGCGCGGGCGTCGTCGACGGTGGCCGCAGGCGCGCAAGAGGCGACTTCGCCGTCAAGCGGATTGCGGCGCTCGAAAGTAGCCCCCCGTGTCGCGCCGACGCGCTTGCCGGCGATCAGCATCGTCAGGGCTTTGGGATCTTGTTGGGCTTGCATGGGTAATCGTCTCCTTGCTCGATGGTTCGTCACGGGATGGCGCGCGCCGCGGTCTCGACGACCGGCGCGAGCATTCGCCGTGCATCATGCCACTACGATTTCGACCAGACGTGTCTCGCCGCTCGCCATGGCCTGCGACAAGACGTCGCGCAACTCGCTTCCCTGCTCGACACGCTGTGCGCGCACGCCCATGCCTTCGGCCAGACGCACGAAATCGAGATCGGGCAGATCGGTTCCCTGTACCGGGTCCGTCGGACTGAAGCCGAACGACGGCGCGAAGTCCTGCAATGCGGCGTAACGACGGTTGTTCAGAATCACGAACGTGATGGGCAACCTGGCTTGCGCAGCGCTCCACAGACCTTGAATGGAGTACATCGCGGAGCCGTCGCCGATCAGGCCGACGACACGCCGCGCCGGATGCGCCATCGCCACCCCGACTGCGGCGGGCATGGAGTAACCGAGGCCGCCGCTGTTCATCGTGTAGAAGGTGCCCGGCAACGTAAAGGGCAGGTATTGCTGCATGATGGCGCGTGCGCTCGGCGCTTCTTCGACAACGATGTCGCGGGCGTCGCGCACTTCGGAAAGCGTTTGCAGCGCAAACGCGGTCGTCATGCGCTCGCCCGCCAAGTTCGCCGTGGCCACCGGCGGCACAGCGCGTGCGGGCGGCAATGCGCGCTCGCCCGGCATGTCGCGTGCGAGCAGCGCTTCGACACCGAGACGCACATTCCCCACCACGGACGCGCCGACCGGCGTCCAGGCCGCCACGCCCGGATCTTCGATCAACTGGAACAACGACGCGCCCTCGGGGACATGTGGCCCGGCGCCTTCCACGTGGTACGTGAACGCCGGGGCGCCAATCACGAGAATCAGATCGTGACCGCCAAGCAGACCCACGATCTTCTCGCGCATCGGCGGCAGAAAGCCCGCAAACAGGCGGTGATCTTCCGGAAATGCGCAGCGGGCGCACATCGGTGCGGTGAAGACACGGGCGTTATGCCGTTCGGCCAGCGCGACCACGGCGTCGAATGCCCCCGCACGGTCGATGGAAGAGCCGACGACGAACGCCGGACGCGCGCACGCGTCGAGCGCGGCCCCCAGTTGCGCAAGCGCCACCGGATCGGGCTGCACACGCGTACTCACCTGACGCGGTGGCAGCGCCTGCGCGGGGCGATCCCAATCGTCGACAGGAATCGAGACGAAGACCGGTCCCTTCGGCTCCTGCATGGCGATGTGGTACGCGCGGGCGAGTGCCAATGGCACGTCTTCGGCGCGCGCCGGTTCCAGACTGAATTTGACGTACGGCTGCGGCAACTCCGTCGCACGCACCGACGCGAGGAACGGGTCGAACGGGAGAATCGAGCGAGCCTGCTGGCCGGCAGTCACGATCAGCGGCGTCTGGTTCTTATAGGCCGTGAAGATGTTGCCCATGGCATTGCCGACACCGGCGGCCGAATGCAGATTGATGAATGCCGCGTTGCCGGTCGCCTGCGCATAACCGTCGGCCATGCCGACGACCACCGCTTCCTGAAGCCCCAGCACATATTCGAAGTCTGGCGGGAAATCGCGGAACAGCGGCAACTCGGTCGAGCCGGGGTTGGCGAACACCTTGGTCATGCCGTGGCGGCGCATCAGATCGATGACCACCTCACGAACGCTCAGGGCTTGAGGGGTGCCGGCGCTTTGGCCAGCGCGCAGTTCTCGGCTGTCTTTCATGGATGCGGTTGTCTCGTGCCGCCGTCGTCGCTCGCGCGTAACAGCGTGGTTCTTGTGTTGACTCGTGCCGCACGGCCTCACGCTCACGCGACGGGCGAGTCGATCGGGATCAGCGGCTGGGACGAGCGATTTGGACCAGTATAGGCAGCCGATATATGCACTGGAATTGCTTTTGTGTGCCGAAGTCATTACGCTTTTGCATGACTTTCCAGCGTCGCCACACGTCCCTATCGTCTCGATCGATCGGCCATCCCTTCCCCTGGAGTTCCGCTGTCCGCCATGAGCCTCAATCTCCAGCAATTGCGCGCTTTTACGACCATCGTCGCGACCGGCAGTCTGGGGCGCGCAGCCATGGAGCTGCACCTCACCCAGCCCGCGTTGAGCCGCACGATCAAACGCCTTGAAACCGATCTGGGCGCGCCGCTGTTCGAGCGGCACAGCAAGGGCATGGAACTGACGGCGTTCGGGCAAGCGCTGCTCCCCCATGCCATGTTGCTGGAGCGCGAAGCCGACCATGCGCGCGAAGAAATCGATGCGCTGCGCGGTCTGGCCAAAGGCACGATCAAAGTCGGCGCGGTCGGGGCCATCGCAAGTCATGTGCTGCCGCTCGCCGTCGACCGGGTGCTCAATCGCTGGCCGAATCTGCGCGTGGAGATCATCGAAGGGGTGTGGGACCGGCTCGCTCAGGGGCTCATGCGGCACGAGATCGATCTGGCGCTCTCGACGCTCGCCCCCGATACCGAGGACATCGTCGCCATCACCGACTGCCATTGGGAAGACGATAGCTACGTGGTGGCCGCGTGCGATCACCCGTTGCGCCAGCGCAAGCCCCTCGCGTTGGCCGACACGCTCACGCAGCGCTGGGCGATACCACCGCGCGGCACCGCGCCGTACGCGCATATGCAGGGCGTGTTTGCGGCGCACGGGCTAGGGTTGCCGAATATCGTCGTGGAGACACGCTCCGTTCCCGTACTCAAGAGCATGGTCGCGCGATGCGGCTTTCTGACGTGGATGCCCGAGCCCATGTACGACGTCGAAGCGCGGGCGCAGGTCATGGATACGCTACCGATTTCGACCGTGCGCGCCACGCGCACCCTCACGGCGTTTCGCCGCCGTCAGGGCATCTTGCCGAGCCCCGCTGCCAAGCTGCTCGACGAGTTGCGGCAACTCACAGCGCCCGGTTAACACTTCGGAATACGAATCAGCCCGGCGCGGGCACGATGTGCGCGCGGTGGTACGGCGTGCCGCCGTACTCCTTGGGACCGTGAATCGTCTCGACCCGCTCGATGCGCCACGGCACCGGCTGTGCGAAGCGCGGGCCATCGTAGGCAAATGTATGGAACTCGCCGTTCTCGCCACACGCGTCGACAGTCGCCGGCAACTCGGCCAGCAACGACGCGTCGTACTCGCGGCCGACAAATTCCGGTCCGAGGTGACGCCCGTCCACACACACGATCACCGCGCGATAGCCCAGCGAGATGAACTCGTGGGCCAACGTCAGACGCTCACGCTGCCACAGTGGCAGCACGGCGGTCATGCCCGCAGCCGCGCACACTTTCTCTTCCCAATCGCGATGCGGCTGCAAATCGATGTCGCCGAACAGACCGTGCGTGATACCGTCGGCACGCATTGCCTGAAGACGCGCAACGAATGCGGCCTCATATTCGCGCCAGCCAGCTTGTCCGACGTCAAGCGCGATGCCGAGTGCATCCGCCTGCGCTTGCATCAATTCGCGTGGCAAGCCGTGCGAGCGCGAGCTGTCGCCCGTCTCGTCGAACATCGCCAGCAGCCGCCACACGTCGTAGTGCGGTACGCCGGCCGTGTCGCACGATAACGCGTGATGCAGGGCAAGGCAGGAATCCTTGCCGCCACTCCAGGAGAAAAAGGCGGGTGTGGGCATGGGGTCACGTGACTAAGTCGGTCGTTGGAGCGTACCAATGCAAAGCGGACCCCGCAGGGTCCGCCCTTGAGACTTGCGGGTTGCGATGTTTCCATCGACGCGGCCCGCATGACATCGCGCTCAGTGTGAGCGGATCATCGTGCCGAACGGCTGCTCCGTCAGGATCTCGAGCAACACCGAGTGCTCGATACGGCCGTCGACGATGTGCACCGACTTCACACCGCTCTTCGCGGCGTCGAGTGCCGACGAGATCTTCGGCAGCATGCCGCCCGAAATCGTGCCGTCTGCGAACAGTTCGTCAATCTCGCGCGCCGACAGGTCGGTCAGCAAATTGCCCTCGCGATCCATCACGCCCGGAATGTTGGTCATCATCACGAGCTTCTCGGCGCCCAGCACCGTAGCGAGCTTGCCTGCCACGAGGTCGGCATTGATGTTGTACGCCTGGCCGTCTTCCCCCACGCCGATCGGCGAGATCACGGGAATGAAAGCGTCGTCCTGCAGCGCGCGCACCACGGCCGGGTTGATCGAGTCGACTTCACCGACGAAACCGATGTCGAGGAACTGGCCCGCATGCTCACGATCCGGCATCAGCATCTTGCGAGCGTTGATGAGACCGCCGTCCTTGCCAGTGAGGCCCACCGCCTGACCGCCGTACTGGTTGATCAGCATGACGATGTCCTGCTGGACTTCGCCGCCGAGCACCCACTCGACCACTTCCATCGTCTCTTCGTCGGTCACACGCATGCCCTGGATGAACGTGCCCTGCTTGCCGATCTTTTTGAGTGCCTGATCGATTTGCGGGCCGCCGCCATGCACCACCACCGGGTTGATACCGACAAGCTTGAGCAGAATGACGTCGCGCGCGAAGCCTCGCTTCAGACGCTCTTCCGTCATTGCGTTGCCGCCATATTTAATCACCACGGTCTTGCCGTGGTACTTGCGGATATATGGCATCGCCTCGGCCAGAACTTCGGCCTTGAGAGCAGGTGCGATGTCGTCGATAGAAGACAGTTGCGGATCGGACATGGCGGGAAGGTTTTTCGCAGGTGGACCAGAAACACGGCGCATTGTACAACCAAGAAGCCTTTGCGTGCGGGGCTTTGACGGGATTCGGAAGGGTCTGGGACTTGCCTCGGCAAATGCCCATGGCTACCCTTCGTCACATGCCGGACGGTAACCGCAAAAGCGGCGATTTTCGCCCGCCCAGCGGCACAGAATCGCGCGTGCGTATCACCCCTTTCACTTCGTCATGGACGCCCGTCAGTGGCCGATTTTTACCTCATCGCCCTTCGCCCCCCGATTTCGGCGCCGCGACCGCCCGCTTGGGGCCGGTCGATGACAGAATGCACGCTGTTGCAGTTGCGCAACTCGTGCCGGCGAACGCCCTGGCAGGGCATGGGGGCCATGGGGGCGGCGTCTCTCACGTCGTGGTAATCGATGGCCAAGGGAATCGCAAACATGACCGGCACAAATGATCCGACGCCTCCAGGCGTGGCCTGCGCTCCGTCACGCTGCCCTCAATGCGGCGCCGTTGTGACATGCGGCGCGCTGTCGTCGGCAGACGCCGCCGGCGACGTGCGCTGCTGGTGTCTCGACGGGCCCCGTCTGCCCGCCGCGGCCCGTCTCGGTGCCGGCGCCTGCCTGTGCCCCGCCTGTCTTCGCGCGGCGCTCGCCGACGCCGGTGTGGCGATCGGCGGCACCGCCGCCGATCCCGGTTGAGGCGGCGGGCGAGCGCGCGCGGCAGCGATTACTGGCTGTGCGCGCCGTGCGCCATGCCAGCCATGCCGCCGCTCGCAGCGGGTGCGCCTGCCGTCAGATCGCGTACCGGCACCTGCACCTGCTGCTCGGACATCTTGTGATCCGCGGATTCGAAGCGCAACGTCACCGGCACGGTATCGCCCTTCTTGAGCGCCGCCTTCAGGTCCGTGAGCATGATGTGATAGCTGCCCGGCTTGAGCTGCACCGGCTGATTGGCCGGCAGCGGCAGGCCGTTCGGGAGGGCGCGCATTTTCATGAGCGTGCCTTCGAGCTTCATTTCGTGGACTTCGGCATTCGCCGCAGCGGGGCTGCTCACGCCAACGAGCGTGGTCGTCTGATGCGCCTGCAAGGTCATGAAAACGCCGGTCGCGGTCTGGCCGGGCACGGTACCGCGCGCCCATGCGTCGGAGACATCCACCTGTGCATACGCCGAAGCCATGCCAAGACTCAGCGCGGCAGCCACCCAAAGCTTGTGCTTCATGCAAACTCCTTTTCGTTGTCGACGGACACGCATCCGCCCTGTATCGCATGAGACGCTGCGCGACACCCTGCCGCGCGAGACGTGGACGTCCATTGTAGTCGTGCCTCGCCAGATGCGCGTGCGCACGGCGTGATGCGGGCCATCAGCCCCATGCGGCAGAGTGTCGCAGCGCCGGCAGACGCAAGATGGCCCGTGACCCGGACTTGGTACACTTGTCGTATGACTCATTTTCCCATCGAGCGAACCAACGTCGTCCAGCTTTTCTGGCTGCGTTGCCTGGCCATCGTCGGCCAACTGGCAACCATCGGCGTCGCGCAACTCTGGCTCGGCGTGCGTCTGCCGCTTGAGCCGATGCTCACCATCGTCGCCCTCGAAGTGCTGTTCAACGTGCTCACCTGGGTACGGGCCAGACGCGGTATCGAGCGCGCCAAGCGACGCACCGATCTCGATCTGATGAGCCAGTTGCTCGTCGATCTGGCCGCGCTCACCGCGTTGCTGTTCTTCTCCGGTGGCGCGACCAACCCCTTCGTCTCGCTCTTCCTCCCGGGTCTGGCAATTGCCGCCGCCGTGCTGCCGTGGCGTAACGCCTCGCAACTGGCGCTGCTCTCGCTGGTCGCCTATGGCGCACTGAATTTCCAGTATGTGCCGCTCGATCTGGCCGATCCGGGCAATTTGCTGCGCCTGCATCTGGCCGGCATGTGGGTCAACTTCGTGGTCAGCGTGCTTGTGATCGCGTGGTTCGTCTCGCGAATGTCGCGTGCACTGCGCGCCCGCGACGCGCAACTCGCCCGCGCGGAACAGCGCCTGCTGCGCGATGAACGGATGGCCGCGCTCGGCGCTCAGGCCGCAAGCGTGGCGCACGAACTCGGCACGCCGCTCTCGACGATGGCCGTGGTCGTCGGCGAACTGCGCAGCGAGAGTCTGGGCAATGCCGCATTAAAGCCCTTCGAACCGGATCTTCAGACGCTCGAACAGCAGATCGCGTTGTGCAAGAGCGCCATCGGCCACGTGCAGACACGCGCCGCAGCGCCCGTGCGTCAAGCAGTGGCCGAATGGCTGCCCGCGTTCACCACGCAATGGCGCTTGCGCCATCCGCAGGTGCAGTTCCAGTTACGTGTACCGCCGCAGTTGACCGCACGCATCGAAGACACGGTGCAGGTCGGTCAGATCCTCACCATCCTGCTGGATAACGCGGCCTACTTCAGCCCGTCGTCGGTCACGCTCGACGTGAGCGTCACGCCGGAGGATGCCCGCTTTACCGTCTGCGACGAAGGCCCCGGCATGACCGCCGAGTTGCGCACCCGGCTGGGGAATTCTCCCGTCATGAGCACTCACGGCGGGCATGGCATGGGGCTGTATCTGGCCTTTGCCAGCGCGCAGCGTCTCGGCGGTGACATCGTCCTTACGCCCAACACGCCGCAAGGCACGCGCGCCGAGTTGCGCCTGCCGATGGCCTCTTTCTTCTTCGGCTCGCGGAGTCAGACATGAACGCCTCGCATTTCCTCCTTATCGACGACGATGTCGTCTTCGCAGAAACGCTGGCCCGCGCGTTGACCCGTCGCGGTTACGACGTGCAGATCGCCGCCGACGGTGCAGCGGCGCTGCTCGCGGCACGCACGCGTCAGTTCGATCTGATCTCGGTCGACCTGCATCTGGGACACGACTCCGGACTGCCCCTCATCGCACCGCTGCGTGCATTGCAACCGAAAGCCCGCATGCTGGTACTCACGGGTTACGCGAGCATCGCGACGGCCGTGCAGGCGGTGAAGGACGGTGCCGACAACTACCTGGCCAAGCCCGCGAATGCGGACACGATCCTCGCATCGCTGCGCAGCGATGCGAGCGAAACGCAGGCCGACGAAGCCATCGAGAATCCCTCGCCACTATCCGTTGCACGCCTCGAGTGGGAGCACATTCAGCGCGTGCTGGCCGAACACAACGGCAACATCTCGGCCACGGCGCGCGCGCTGAACATGCATCGGCGCACATTGCAGCGCAAGCTGCTGAAGCGGCCGGTGAAGCAGTAACGCCTGGCCCGCAGACGAAAAAAAAGGCCCCGCAAGGGGCCTTTTTCACATTACCGCGAACTCACAGCACGTAGCGCGACAGATCTTCGTTCTGCGCCACTTCCTCGAGGAAGCGATTGACGTACTCGGCGTCGATCAACACCCCCTCGTTCGCCTGCTTGCCAGCGTTGTACGAAATGTCTTCGAGCAGTTTCTCGATGACGGTGTACAGACGTCGTGCACCGATGTTTTCCGTCTTCTCGTTGACCGAGAAAGCGATCTCCGCAAGACGCTTGATGCCGTCTGGCGCGAATTCGAGATTCACGTCTTCCGTCGCGAGCAATGCCTGATACTGCTTCACGAGGCTGGCGTCCGTTTGCGTGAGAATCGCTTCGAAATCCTCGACCGACAGCGATTCGAGTTCAACGCGGATCGGGAAGCGGCCTTGCAGTTCCGGAATCAGATCGCTCGGCTTGGCCAGATGGAACGCACCGCTCGCGATGAACAGGATGTGATCCGTCTTGATCATGCCGAACTTCGTGCTCACGGTCGTGCCTTCGACGAGCGGCAGCAGATCGCGCTGCACCCCCTGACGCGACACGTCACCGCCGCCCACTTCGCTGCGCGTGGCGATCTTGTCGATTTCGTCGAGGAACACGATGCCGTTCTGCTCGACGTTGCGCAAGGCCAACTGCTTGACCTCTTCGTCGTTGAGCATCTTCGACGCTTCTTCGTCCGTCAGCACCTTGAGCGCGTCCTTGATCTTGAGCTTCTGGCGCTTCTTGCGCTGATTGCCCAGATTCGCGAACATGCCCTTGATCTGCTCGGTCATCTCTTCCATTCCCGGCGGGCCCATGATCTCCATGCCCTGTGCCGGAATTTCCACTTCCAGTTCGACTTCCTTGTCGTCGAGCTGACCTTCACGAAGGCGCTTGCGGAATGTCTGACGCGTGGCGTTGTCTTCGGTGTTCGGCTCAGCCTCGTGCGACGCCGAACCGAAACGGATATCGCGCGACGATTCGCGCCCGGTCGGCAACAGCAGATCGAGAATGCGGTCCTCGGCACGATCTTCGGCCTTGGTACGCACCTTCTTCATTTCGGCTTCGCGCGTCTGCTTGATCGCGATTTCCGCGAGGTCGCGCACAATGCTGTCCACGTCGCGGCCCACGTAGCCGACCTCGGTGAACTTGGTCGCCTCGACCTTGATGAACGGCGCGTCGGCCAGCTTGGCCAAACGGCGTGCTATCTCGGTTTTACCGACACCGGTCGGACCGATCATCAGAATGTTCTTCGGCGTGATTTCCTGACGCAGGGGCTCTGCCACCTGCTGACGGCGCCAACGGTTGCGCAGCGCTACCGCAACGGCCTTCTTGGCCTTTTGCTGGCCGATGATGTGTTTGTCGAGTTCGGAAACGATCTCGGAGGGGGTCATATGGGTCATGACGTTCGCCAAAATTGGGGGTTCGAACCGAGGGCGACGCGCGGCCGGTCGGCTGTCGTTCAGCCGCCGGCCGACAAAGCGCGCCGCAGGAGTCCACCTGCTGCGGCGCGCGCGTCGTCCGTCGTCACTTCGCTGCCTTCGGCGGCAGCGTCTCGATAATGTGGTTGCCGTTGGTGTAGATGCACATCTCGCCAGCGATCGTCAGCGCCTTCTTGACGATCTCGCCCGGCGTCAGATCGGTGTTCTCGATCAGCGCGCGGGCCGCCGCCTGTGCATACGATCCACCCGAACCGATGGCAGCAACACCGCCCTCCGGATCGAGCACATCGCCGTTGCCTGTGATGACCAGCGTGGTCTCGGCATCGGCGACGATCATCATCGCTTCGAGCCGGCGCAGCATGCGATCGGTACGCCAGTCCTTGGCGAGTTCGACGGCCGAGCGCGTCAGATGCCCCTGATGCTTCTGGAGCTTCGCCTCGAAGCGGTCGAGCAGCGAGAAGGCATCCGCCGTGGCACCGGCGAAGCCGACCATGACCTTGCCGTCATAAATCGTGCGCACCTTGCGTGCCGTACCCTTCATCACGATGTTGCCCAGCGTGACCTGACCGTCACCGCCAAGCGCGACCTGATCGCCGCGCCGAACGGAGACGATGGTGGTGCCGTGATATTGCTCCATGCCTGTTCCTTTTCGGGGGGCGACACGCGCCCCGTAACGATTGGCCCGGACGCCTGACGCGTCCTCACGACTGTGACGACGCACCCGACCGGGCGAGACGTCACTGTAGTTTAGGGCAATCGAAAGAATATCAAGAGGCGTCGACGGCGGCGGGCAAGCCTCGCCGTCGACAGCAGGCCGATGTCGCAAAACGCGGCATGGATCGGGAGATTCGCGCGGCGTTGCACCGCGCGAATCGAATGTTGCGAGGAAATTTCTCAGAAATTCCCTCGATTTTGCGGAGCGTTCCCGCTTAGAACGTGGTGCGCAAACCCACGCGAACGGAGCGGCCGCCCTGCGGCGCAACGTCGCGCAGCACCGAACTGGCCAGACGCACTTCCTGATTGGTCAGGTTCTCACCCTTCAGATACGCCAGCCACTGAGCACCGCCCGCCTTGAACTGATAGGTCAGCGCCGCGCCGAGCGTGGTGTAGCCGCTCGTCGTCAGATCGTTGGCCGGCACACGTCCCTGATGGCTCGCGTGCACCATTTCCACGCGCGCGCCCCAGTGGCCCAGACCGTAGGCCAGCGCCGCCGTCAGCCGCAACGGTGCGATACGCGGCAGTGGCTCGCCCGTATCGCGATTGCGCCCGATGGTGTAATCGCCGCGCAGTTCCAGATCGAGATTGCCGTAGCCCTGCCAAATCCGCGCGCGGCCTTCGGCTTCGACACCATAGAGGTCGGCCGGCACACCCGCGTATTGATAGACCGGCAGCGTCGAGTCCTCCTCTTCGATGCTCTGCCCGGTGTTGCTCAGGGCGATGAAGTTGGTGAAACGGCTGTAGAACAGGCCGACGCTGCCCTTGTTCGGACCGCTTTCATAGCGCAATGACAGATCGGTAGAGAAGGCCTTTTCGAGCTTGGCTTGCGGGTTGCCGATTTCCCAGACACCGGTCGCCAGATGCGGGCCGTTGGCGTATAGCTCGTAGAACGTCGGCGCACGCTCCGTATACGACGTATTGAGTGCGACCGACCACTTAGGCGCCAGTGCGAAGACTGCCCCCGCCGACACACTGCCCGGGGTGAAGTTGCGCGACGGCAGATTCTCGAAGCGCTCGTTGCCGCCGGCCGCCGGTTTGACGCTCGAGTGCTCGATGCGCGCGCCGAACGAGAGCTTCACCGCCTGATTGACGGCCCACTCTTCGAGCGCGAACAGCGCCACGTTGATGGTATCGCTCTTCGGCACGAAGGCTTCTTCTCCAAGCGCCGAGAATGTGTTCTGCGCGAACTGCACGCCCACAGCACCTTCAAACGGCCCGATCTTTGCGTGCCGGGCTTCGATGCGTCCTTCGTAGCCGTGGTTCTTGAAGGTCGTGCCCGTCTGGCCGTTCTCGATTTCCTTGTGCTCGTAATCGGTGTAGCCGAAATTGAACTTGAGCGCGGTGAACGGGCCGCTCAGATTGCGGACTTCGCTGGCCATTGCCAGACGCTGCTGCCGCAGCCGGATACGTGTGTCGGCCGCAGCCACCGTGCCGTAATCGGCGTCGTAACCGGAGTACGAAAGGCCTGTGTAGCCGTTGGCCCACGTCCACGACGCGCCAACGGCCGCACCACTCACCTGCCCGTTGCTGTTGGGTAACGTGCCCGACGATTGCGGTGTGTCTTCGTCGTCGCGGGCGCGTTGTTGCGCCGAATGTGCAAAGCCCGGGATACGCAGGTCAGCACTCTTTCGTGCGAAGCCGTCAACATGGAACGCGAACTGTCCGTTGCCGAACTCGAGCTGCGCGGCGCCCGCGCGTTCGCGGTTCGCCCCCCCGTAGCTGAAATCCGTCTCGCCCGAGATACCGGTGATCGATTCGCGCGGAATACGGTTGTCGATGGTGTTGACTACGCCACCGACCGCGTTGCCGCCATAGAGCAGGGCCGCCGGGCCGCGCACGATCTCTACGCGTTCGATCGTCAGCGGGTCTTGCGCCACGGCGTGATCGTAGGACAACGACGAGGCGTCAAGCGCTGCGGTGCCGTTCTGCAGCAGGCGAATACGGTCGCCGTCGAGACCCCGAATGATCGGGCGGCTGACGTTCGGACCATACGACGTTGCAGAGACACCCGGCAGTCCGTCGAGGGTCTCGCCAAGCGTGCCGGCACGGCGCAGCGTCAGTGCCTTCCCGTCGAGTTCGGTGACGGGGACGGTCAGATCGGCGGTGGCGCGTCCGAGCGGGTTGCCCGTGACGAAGGTCGTCGGCAGCGCGGCTTCGGGTGCCGCCGGAGCAGCGGTGGCCGACGATGTTTCCGAAGACACGTCGGCGGCGTGCGCCGACACGCCCATCATGGCGAGCGCGCTGAATGTGAGCGCAGCCGCCATCGGCAGCGGTGCAAGGCCGGGTAGCGCGCGGCACGCACGGCGGGCGGCGCAACGGGAAGCGGAGGCAGAAGCGAGCGAAGACGCCGCGCGCTCACGCGCAGCGTTCGAGGAAGGGTGTGCCATGTCGGTATGAATTCTGTTGGGTCTGTGCGGGGAGCCCTCGCCCGAAGACGTGGGGCTCCCGGATACCGCGTGAATCGGTGCGAACGAATACCCGCCCCGTCCGGCGCCGAACGGTGGCTCGGCGAACGAACGCGCAGCAGCACGCTGCCGTCACAGGCCCGGGGAACCGTGAACGTCAGTACTGAAGTCGGCAGGGATGCAGGAATTCGCGCGCTAAGCGCGGAAAAACGCGAGAGAACGCGTCAGGTCAGACCGTGACCGGCGGGGCGCGAGAATCGAACGGGCGTTGAAGCGCACTGGCGTGACTGCGGCCGGTGGTCCGCCGCGGGGCATTCGCCGTGACGGTGTCGCCACGCCATTGCAAAACGGCGACGGCCATCGCAGCCGCCAGCGTCGCCCCCTCGAAGAGGTGGCAATGATGATGATGATGGCCGAAGCCGACTTGCGTCGACGCCGCAGCATCATCCTCGGCAAGCGTGAGATCCGAATCGTCCGAATTGTCCGAATCGTCCGAATTGACGGCGGCCGACGCGCTCTGCACGCTGCCGGACAACCCGCGCGCATGCGAGATTTCGTGTTGCAACCCCCACATCTGCACGCAGACCAGCGCGACGATAAGCCACGCGATCCAGCCGCTTCGCCCACGCCCCGTCTGCGCACGTAAAAGCGCGCGCCATTGGCGAGTGACGGATTCGATGAACGGCATGGACGGGTATAATTGCAACTGAGTTGCAATTCTGCCATAAAGCGAGTCCTGCCGCGAGCCTTACCTTGCGTTGCGTGCAGACGACAGTGCCGGGCGCGCACAGCGCGGTCGACCGGCCGGCGTCGAAAGGGCAATAAAAAAGGCATGCCGTGAAGACATGCCTTTGGCAAACCGAGGGGCCCGACTGACTTGCCGCCACCGCGCGGCATCGGGCCGGATTGCGTGATGCGATCAGTCGCCGAACAGCTTTTGACGCAGTTCGCGACGTTCCTGCGCTTCGAGCGACAGGGTGGCCGTCGGGCGGGCGAGCAGACGCGGAATGCCGATCGGCTCACCGGTCTCTTCGCACCAGCCGTACTCGCCGGAATCGATGCGAGCGAGCGATTGCTGTACTTTCTTCAGCAGCTTGCGTTCACGATCACGGGTACGCAGTTCAAGTGCGTGCTCCTCTTCAATCGTGGCGCGGTCAGCCGGGTCCGGCACGAGAATGGTTTCCCGGAGGTTCTCGGTCGTTTGACCGGCGTTGCGCAGAATGTCAGCTTGCAGAGTTTCCAGACGATCCTTGAAGAAGGCGAGTTGATCTTCATTCATGTAGTCCTTCTCGCCCATCTTCAGAATTTCGGCCTCGGTCAAAAGTCTTTTCTTGCTCATGGGTTTTTCTGGCGTCTCTTTCGGATAGTCCGGCGACGCCCCTGCAGCAGATGGGACGTCTTGCTTACCGGCGATGCCGCGGGCGGCTTCTTGGGTTACGTTCCTGCCGGACGATTGGGGCGCGGCCTTTTTGGCGGCGACCTTCTCGCCCGTCTTCGATTTGCCTGCTGGAGCACGCTTGGCGCCCGCATCCGGCGCCGGTTCAGCCCGGCGCGTGGGGCGTGCGGTGGCAGTCTTGCGAGAGGCGGTGGCCATGGCGGTGCTCCCCTGCCTACCCCCCGGAATGCCGCGTAAATTCGCTGGCGACAGCCCAGTGGGCAGGTATTGTAACCGAATCATCGGAAAGCCCCGGTTAAGGGGTTTCCCGTTGGTCGATTCGGCAGCCCCGCTCAGACCAGACAGCGCTCCAGCCCTTGCAGGATGATGTCTTTCGGCAGCTCGGCACCAATGAACACCATCTTGGTGTTCGGCGTCTCTCCGGGTTGCCATTTCGTGCCCACGTCGCTGCCCATCATCTGGTGAACGCCCTGGAACACGACCCGGCGGTCGATGCCGCGCATGTTTAATACGCCTTTATAACGCAATAAGCGTTCGCCGTACACCTGTAGGATGCTCCCGAGGAAATCCTCCAGCTTGGCCGGATCGAACGCCTTCTCGCTACGGAAGACGAACGACTTGATGGCGTCGTCGTGGTGGGCATGGTGGTGATGCCCGTGGTCATGTCCGTGGTCGTGCCCCTCGTGGGCGCACTGGCCATGATCATGATCGCAGTGCGAGTGATCGTGGCCATGATCGTGGTCATGATCATGATCTTGCGCATGCTCGTCGGCGGCCAGAAAGTCCGGATCGATATCGAGCTTGTCGTTCAGGTTGAAGCCGTGGATGTCGAAAATCTGCTTGAGGTCGGCCTGACCGAAGTCGACCACCTGCTGCGGTGCGCGCGGATTCATATGCGCGAGACGATGCTTCAGATCGTGCAGCACCTCGGGCGTGACCAGATCGGCCTTGGTGATGAACAGGCGGTCGGCAAAGCCCACCTGACGCTGCACCACTTCGTGCTGATCGAGCTGCTGCGGGCCATGCTTGGCGTCGACCAGCGTGATGATGGCATCGAGCCGATAGGTATCGGCGACTTCGTCGTCGATGAAGAAGGTCTGCGCCACCGGGCCGGGGTTGGCCAGGCCGGTCGTCTCGATCACTACGCGATCGAACTGGATCTTGCCCGCGTCGCGCTGGCTGTTCAGATCGGACAGCGCCTGCACCAGATCGCCGCGAATCGTGCAGCAGATGCAGCCATTGCTCATCTGCACGATCTGCTCGGCGTTTTCCTGCACGAGGATGTCGTTGTCGATGTTCTCTTCACCGAATTCGTTTTCGATGACGGCAATCTTCATGCCGTGCGCTTCGGTCAGGATGCGCTTGAGCAACGTGGTTTTCCCGCTGCCGAGAAAGCCGGTCAGGATGGTGACGGGGGTCATGAATGCAATGTCCTGTTGTGAAGCGGCGTGCCCGATGCCGCCTGAATGTCACTCACTGTACCCGAGGTGACGAATGGCGGCTTGGGACGCGTCAGTTGGGGGCGCCCGCGCACTGTGCGCAGGTGCCATGAATCAGCAGCTCGACCTGTTCGCCCACGAAACCCTTGGGCAGGCGCTTGAGTTCGCGCTCACTCAATTGGGGATGCTGGGGCCAATCGTCAAGACAGAAGGTCCGGTGACAGCGTACACAGCGAAAATGACCGTGCTGCGTATGCGGACGCGGCGAGGCGGCACGTTCCGGGTCGACGTGCTCGGCCATGACGAAGCGGAAGATACGGTCGTCGCCCGCCTGCTTGATCGCCCAGCCCTGCGCGACCAGCCAGTCGAGCACGCGGTAGGCCGTCACGCGGTCGAGGGGGTCGGCATCGGTGGCCAGATCGGCCAGCACTTCCTGATGGGTGAGCGGCCGGCCTGCCTTGAGCAGCAGCGCCAGCACACGTACACGCCCCGAAGTCACGCGGCCCGATTGTTCCTGCAAGCTCGCGCGGGCAGCTTCCAGATACGGTTGTAGTTGAGTAAGGCTCATGAATCGATTTAAGCACAGCGCCGCCAGCGCTGCAACCGAGTTGCAAAAGTGAGGGCTCGCGGTCGAGCGTTGCAGGCCCCCAGCCCAAAGTGACCGAAAGTGGACGGGCAATGCGTCATACAATTGACACAAAAAAATCCCCCTCACCATGTCGCCCACCGCTCTCGCCCTCGTCGTCACTGCCGCATTTCTTCACGCCACGTGGAATTTCCTCGCCAAACGCATCGACACCAGCGAAGGGGGCGGCCCGCAACTCGTCTTCCTCTATGCGCTGCTCACCGTCGTGCTCTACACGCCGCTGGCGCTGTGCTTTCTGATCGGCGCCGAAGCCAGTTGGCCGACGGCGCTGGGCTGGGTCGTCATCACCGCGAGTGCCGCGCTGCACTACGGCTACACGCTGGTCTTGCAGCGCGGCTACCGGGTCGGCGACCTATCGGTCGTCTATCCGCTCGCGCGCGGCACCGGGCCGCTGCTGTCGTCGCTGGGCGCCATCGTGCTGCTGGGGGAACGCCCGGGCTGGCTGGCGCTCGCCGGCATCGGACTCGTGGTGGGCGGCGTGCTGGTCATCGCCGGTGGCGAGCGCCTGTTCCGGCGCGGCAGCATGCACGCCGGTGCCGGCTGGGGCGTGCTCACGGGCGGATTCATCGCGGCGTATACGCTGGCCGACGCCTATGCCATTCGCACCCTGCTGCTCACGCCGCTCGTCTATTACTACCTGGAGAATGTGCTGCGGGTAGTGCTCTCGGCACCGATGGCATGCTCGCGCCCCGCGCGCATGGCCGTGCTCTGGCAGTCGAACTGGCGCAAGATCATGCTGATCTCGCTGATTTCGCCGATGTCCTACTTCCTGATCCTGACCGCGCTCAAGTACGCGCCGGTCTCACACGTCGCGCCGGCGCGGGAGATGTCAATGATGATCGCCGCACTGCTTGGCGTGCGTCTGCTGGGAGAGGGCGAGATGCACCGCCGCGTGGGCGGTGCCGTGCTCATCGCGCTGGGTGTCGTCGCCCTGACGCTGGGCTAACGCCCTCAATAGCAAGCACTTACATACGCTGCAACCAAAGCCCTTTGAGGTATTCGCCTTCGGGGAATTGCGTGAGCATCGGGTGATCCATGCCTGCCGACAGGCGGCGCAGAATCCGTGCGTCGACACCGGCATCGACCGCCGCGCCCGCCACGATCTTCTGGAACAGATCTGCGTCGATGGCGCCCGAGCACGAGTACGTCAGCAACTGACCGCCCGGACGCAGCAGCCTGAAGCCCGCCATGTTGATGTCCTTGTACGCCCGAGCGGCACGATCCACGTGATGGGCCGACGGGGCGAACTTGGGCGGATCGAGCACGATCATGTCGAACGTTCGTCCCTCTTCGCGCAAGGCGCGCAGGGTCTTGAAGACATCTGCATCGCGCCACTCGGCACGCGCGGCGTCGAAGCCATTGAGTTCGACGTTACGCGCGCCGATGGCCAGCGCGTCACCCGACGAGTCGATCGACAGCACACTCTGCGCGCCGCCTGCCAGCGCCGCCAGCGAAAAGCCGCCGGTATAGCAGAAGCAGTTGAGCACGTCGCTGCCCTTGGCTTGCTGTTGCACGAGCAGACGATTGTCGCGCTGGTCGACGTAGAAGCCCGTCTTGTGCCCGTTGCGCACATCGACGTAATACTTCACGCCGCATTCGTATGTCGTCAGCAAATCGGGCGCTTCGGGCGGCTCTGCCCCCGCCAGCACGCCGGTGATGCTCGGCAGGCCTTCGCGTTCGCGCACGGCGGCGTCGGAGCGCTCGTAGACGTTCGGGCAGCCGGTCACGCCGGTGAGCGCCTTCACGATCGCGTCCTTCCAGGCTTCGACGCCCGCCGCCATGAACTGGCACACGAGTTGGTCCGTCACCGGCGCGCCGGGCGCCGATTGATAGCGATCGACGATCAGGCCCGGCAAGCCGTCGGCTTCGCCGAAGATCAGGCGCGTGGCGCCCGTGTCGTGCACCATCTGTTCGCGATACGCGAGGGCCGCGGACACGCGCCGCTTGAAGAATGCATGATCGACCGGCTCGTTTTCGTCGAACGTCCACACGCGGGCGCGGATGGCCGAGACCGGGCTGAACGCGGCGCGCGCGAGGAAACGCCCGTCGGCGGCACGCACCACGACCGTTGCGCCGGAAGCCGGCTTGCCGTCCACGCGCGCCACGGCGGTGGCGTAAATCCAGGGGTGACGGCGCAGCAAGGACTTTTCTTTGCCGGGCTTGAGGGTCAAGGTATTCATGCGGGACGGACCAACGGTTGCATACGGAATGGCGGCAAGTCGCGCGGAGCACAAGGCGGCATCGCCACACAGGGGCGACGTCCGGCGGACGGACAACATGCGGGACTTGCTGGGGAAGGACGCGATTCTACACCGAGTCGCGCCGCCCGCCGGAAAGCTCAGGTCTTCTTGCGCGAGCGCGGATGCGCCTGATCGTAGACCTTCGCGAGATGCTGAAAGTCGAGCTTCGTGTAGATCTGCGTCGTCGAAATATTGCTGTGACCGAGCATCTCCTGCACGGCGCGCAGGTCGCCAGACGATTGCAGGACATGCGTGGCGAACGAATGACGCAGCATGTGCGGGTGAACGTGCGTCGGCAACCCGGCGGCCAGCGCGTGACGCGCCAGCCCCTGTTGCACCGCGCGCGCGCCGATGCGTTTGCCCCGCGCCGAGAGGAACAGCGCGTGCGGCTCGGCGGTTGCCAGCGCCGTGCGCATGTCGAGCCAGAGGCAGAGCGCCTGTGCCGCCTTTTCGCCGACCGGTACACGACGTCGCTTGTTCCCCTTACCTGTCACGACCACCTCGCGTTCTGGCAGATCCAGCCAACTCGCGGAACGATAGCCGTCGGCTTCCACGTAGCGATGGTCCAGGCCCGTCAGTTCCGACAGACGCAGGCCGGACGAATACAGCAGTTCGAACATCGCCCGGTTGCGCACGGCCTCGGCAGACGTGCCCGAGACATGCTCGACGAGCGCCGACGCCTGATCGGGCGAGAGCGCCTTCGGCAACGGTTTGGGCTGTTTGGGGGCGCGCACCCCTTCGACAGGGTTGGCTGCGAGCGCAGTACGCTGCGCAAGCCACGCGAAATAGCCGCGCCAGGCAGAGAGCTTGCGAGCAATCGAACGGCCGACGAGCCCCTCGCTATGCAACTGCATGGCGAAGCGGCGAATGTCGCCGTGCTGAAGCGATTCGAGCGGCCGGCCATGCGCGAGCCGCTGCAACTGACGCAGGTCGCGCGTGTAGTTCTCGAGGGTCAGCCCGGCGAGCTTGCGTTCGCTGGCGAGTGAGGTGAGGTAGCTGCGAATGCCCGGTTCCAGCGGCATGTCAGGCACTTCCGGCGTGACAGGCGGACCTGATCGATCGTCGGCCGCCACGATGGCCGCCTTGGGCTTGCGGGCGCGAACCGGCGAGGCGCTGCCGGTTCGGGTTCTGTTTGCGGCCCCGCTGGCAGAGCGAGGCGTTCGGGTCGACGTGACCATGAGGTGCAGGCGATGGAGTCGTCAGTTCGCCACGGACCCGGCGGGCATCAGTCGTCTGCGCGGAGCTTGCCGAGCGCCGCCCCGGCCAGCTCACCGATCTGCGTCAGGAAGTCGGTCGCCATGCCTTCATGGAAGCGCCGTGCGTCTTCCGAACCCATGACGAGCAATCCGAAGATCGGCCCCTCGGGCGTTTGCGGATCACGCAGGGCGAGCAATGCCACAGATGCCGGATCGCTCGGCGCGCCCAGCCACGTCACCGCTTCGAAGCCGGTATTGGCACCGCAATACGGCGTGGCCAGACTCGACGCGAAGATCTTCACCTCTTCACTCACACTGCGGGCGAACTCGGCCGGTTGATACGGCGCCGCCACGTTCCACAGGCGGACTGCCGCGAAGGGCACATTGAAGACGTCGCGCAGGCCCCGGGCAATGGCTTCGGGCAACGCATGCGGATCGCGCTCGCCGAGCAGGCCGAGGGTCCAGCGGTGCAGCTTGGCCGAGATGTCGTCATTTTCGTGACCGTAGCGCATCAGCTCGGCGAGGCGTCGCTCGATCTGCTTGGTTTTCTCGCGCTGCATCTCGATCTGGCGCTCTTGCAACGACACCGCGCGCTGGCCGTGCGGGCTGGTGAGCCGCACACCGGCCAGCAATTCGGCATGGCGCTCGAAGAAGTCGGGATGCGCGATCAGGTATTCCGCAATATCTCGGTCGTTCATGAGTGTCCGTCTGCTGTTCGTCAACTGCCGCCAGCCGCCCTCGAGCACAAGGGTGGCCCGCGGCCGCCTGGGTCGCTAAATCAGAAATCGTGAGAAACCAACATCGTACTGTCCTGCTGCCGGAGCGCATCGCCGGGACCGACGCTTTGCGTCAGATCTCGATCGTGCCTTCGAAGACCGTGGCGGCCGGCCCCGTCATGATGACCGGACCGCTCGCGCCGTCCCAGTCGATCGTGAGCGTGCCACCATGCGTTTCGATGGCCACGGGTGCGCTCAGCAACCCGCGGCGGATACCCGCCACGGCGGCCGCGCAGGCACCGGTGCCGCAGGCGAGTGTCTCGCCGGCACCGCGCTCGTACACGCGCAAACGTGCCTGATGCCGGTCCACCACTTGCAGGAAACCGGCGTTCACACGGCGCGGGAAGCGGGCGTGACGCTCGATCAGCGGGCCGTCCGTCTCCACCGGTGCGGTGTCGACGTTATCCACCACCTGCACGGCATGCGGATTGCCCATCGAGACCACGGAAATCCAGGTCGTCTTGCCGGCGACGTCGAGCGGCCAGAGCGTGTCGGCCCCCTCGCGGCGACCTTCCAGAGCGCTGGCGTCGAACGGCACGTCGGATGGTGTGAGGATCGGCGCCCCCATATCCACGCTGACCTGACCGTCGTCGCGCATGGTGAGCGTGATCACGCCTTGCTGAACTTCGACGCGTACCGAACGCTTGTCGGTGAGCCCCGTGTCGCGCACGAACTTCACGAAGCAGCGCGCGCCGTTACCGCAATGCTCCACCTCGCCGCCGTCGGCGTTGAAGATGCGGTAGCGGAAGTCCACGCCCGGCAGCGCCGAGCGTTCGACGAGCAACAGCTGATCCGCGCCCACGCCAAAGTGGCGGTCGGCGAGCGCACGCCACTGTTCGGGCGTGAAATCGATGGTCTGCGAGATGCCGTCGATCACGACGAAGTCGTTACCGGCGCCTTGCATCTTGGTGAATTTGAGCTTCATGCCGCTATTGTAGTGGAGAAGGTCGACGCGCATCCGGTGCCGGTCAGTACACGCCCGGCTCGCCGGGCGGACGCGTCTTGAAACGCTTGTGTACCCAGTAGTACTGCTCCGGCATCTTGAGGATCTGCTCTTCGAGGAACGCGTTCATTCGGCGCGCATCGGCGTCCGGGTCGCCACTCGGATAGTTTTCCCACACGGGGAACACCTTGAGGCGGTAGCCCTTGTAATTGGGCAGCACCTCACCGATAAATGGCAGGATCTGGGCCCGTCCGACTTCGGCAAGGCGGGAAACGGACGTCAGCGTGCAGGTCTGAACACCGAAGAACGGCACGAACGTGGAATTTCGCGCGCCGTAGTCCATATCGGCCGCCAGCATGACCGGTTTGCCCTTTCGGAACATGCGCAGCACGTCGCGGGCGCTGTCGCCGCGCGGAATCATTTCCGCGTCGAAACGGCCGCGTTGCTCGCGCGCCATGGCATCGAACGCCGGGCTCGACATCGGCGTGTAGAGCGATGCACAAGGCCGGTGCAGCGAGTAATTGATGAATACCGAGCCCGCCTCGATGCCCACGAAGTGGAAGCCGAGCAGAATCGTCGGCGGCATGTTCGGATCGCGCAGATCGACCGCCGAGTCGAGCTCGATGAGCCGCTCCAGCTTCTTGCCGTCGGCGAACCATTGCACACTGCGCTCCGCATAGCTGCGGATGGCGTGGACGAACGATGCCTTGGCGACCCGCTCACGCGTAGCGTCGTCCCAATGGGGGAAACATAGGCGCAAGTTGGTGTGTACCACGCGTTTGCGCGAGCTGGGCAGGGCGTAAAGCACCCGCCCCAGGCCCGCGCCGAAACGCGCGACCCAGCTATAAGGCAGCAGGTTCAGCCCGCGCAGCAGGCCAACGCTAAGGTAGTAGCCGATGGACTTCTTGGGAGTAGTTGCCATGTCGCCAGCAAAATTTCTTCAGGGGCGTATAATAATCGACATCGCCGAGTTAACTGACAACTTGCGGGGCGATTCGAATGAGCCACCTCACTGGCAGCGCATTCGACCAACTTTCCGCTAAAGCGTCGCCGCTTCTCCTCCGATGACGGCTACGTGAGTCGCCAAATTCGTATAAAGGAGCCAGAAGTGGCGAACGACTATCTTTTTACCTCCGAATCGGTTTCCGAAGGTCACCCGGACAAGGTCGCTGACCAGATTTCCGACGCCGTTCTCGATGCCATCCTGAAGCAGGACATCTACGCCCGCGTTGCTGCCGAAACGCTTTGCAACACGGGTCTCGTCGTGCTGGCTGGCGAAATCACCACGACCGCCACGGTCGACTACCAGCAAGTCGCGCGTGAGACGATTCGCCGCATCGGTTACGACAACACCGACTATGGCATCGACTACAAGGGTTGCGCGGTGCTGGTCGCCTATGACCGCCAGTCGCCGGACATCGCTCAGGGCGTGGACCGTGCGCATGACGACAACCTTGATCAAGGTGCCGGCGACCAGGGCCTGATGTTCGGCTACGCTTGCGATGAAACGCCGGAACTCATGCCGCTGCCGATCTACCTGTCGCACCGTCTGGTCGAGCGCCAGTCGCAAGTGCGCCGTGACGGCCGTCTGCCCTGGCTGCGCCCGGACGCCAAGTCGCAAGTCACCATCAAGTACGAAAACGGCCGTCCGCACAGCATCGACACCGTCGTGCTGTCCACGCAACACGCGCCGGACATCGGCCTGGAAGCCCTGCGCGAAGCCGTGATCGAAGAAGTCATCAAGCCGGTGCTGCCGGCCGACCTGATCAAGGGCGACATCAAGTTCCTGGTGAACCCGACTGGCCGTTTCGTGATCGGTGGCCCGCAAGGCGATGCCGGCCTCACGGGCCGCAAGATCATCGTCGACACGTACGGCGGCGCCGCGCCGCACGGCGGTGGCGCGTTCTCGGGCAAGGACCCGTCGAAGGTCGACCGTTCGGCCGCTTATGCCGGCCGTTACGTCGCGAAGAACATCGTGGCTGCCGGTCTGGCCTCGAAGTGCGTGATTCAGGTCTCGTACGCCATTGGCGTGGCCCGTCCGACGTCGGTCATGGTCAACACCTTCGGCACCGGCAAGATCAGCGATCAGCGCATCGCCGAGCTGGTCGAGAAGCACTTCGATCTGCGTCCGAAGGGCATCATTCAGATGCTCGACCTGCTGCGCCCGATCTACGAGAAGACGGCCGCCTATGGTCACTTTGGCCGTGAAGAGCCGGAATTTACGTGGGAAGCGACCGATCGCGCCGACGTCTTGCTGGCCGACGCCGGCCTGCGCGCCGTGGCCTGATCGAGCCCGACGCCCCCCCGGCTGTGTCCGGTTTCGACCGGTAGCAGCCCAACAAAACCCCCGCCCGGGTCAACCCGGCGGGGGTTTTGTTTTGTCTGCGTGTCGGACGCCGGCGACTCAGGCAGATGTCAGCGCAGCAACTGCCGGATCATCGCGGCGAACACCTTGCCGTAGGGCGGATTGAGCAGCCCGGCGCCGTTCCAGCGCGCCTGCCGGAAAATCGGTTTTTCCTTGGAGAACGTGCGGAAGCCCGCCTCGCCGTGATATCCGCCCATACCCGACGCGCCCACGCCACCGAACGGCAGCGCATGCTCGGCGACATGCAGCAGCGTGTCGTTGATCGTCACGCCACCGGAAATCGTGCCGTCCACGACCTGATCGATGCGCGCGGTGTCGGTATCGAACACATACAGCGCCAGCGGACGCGGACGCTCATTCACATACGCGATGGCAGCGTCCAGATCGTCGTAGGGCACCACCGGCAACAGCGGCCCAAAGATCTCCTCTCGCATGACGCGCATGCCGTCGTGTACACCGGTGAGCACTACGGGCGGCAAACGTCTGCGCACCGCCTGCGCCGGCGTATCGAACAGGGCGTGCGACGTGGCGCCCTGTGCCGCCGCCTCAGCCGCCAGCCCTGACAAGCGCTCGAAGTGACGTGCCGACACGATGCTCGTGTACTGCGGATTGTCGACGGCGTTCGGGTAGAGACGCGCAGCCACCTGCTTCGCCGTCGCCACGAAAGCATCGAGCTTCTCGCGCGGCACGAGCACGTAGTCGGGCGCCACGCAGGTCTGCCCGGCATTGACCAGCTTGCCGAGCATGATGCGCTCGACCGCATGCTCCCAACGCGCTCCCGGCCCGATGATGGCGGGCGACTTGCCGCCAAGCTCCAGCGTGACCGGCGTGAGATGCTCGCTCGCCGCGCGCATCACGTGATGGCCGATCGACGTCGCGCCGGTAAACAGCAGATGGTCGAACGGTAACGTCGAAAACGCGCGCGCGACCTGCGCGTCGCCGGTCACGACCGTCACCCACTCCGGCGGAAACGTCTCGGCCACCGCCGCCGCGAAAACCTCGGCAAAACGCGGGGTGACTTCGGAAACCTTGATCATCACGCGGTTGCCCGCCGCCAGGGCGTCGGTCAGCGGGCCGACGGCGAGAAACAGCGGGTAATTCCACGGCACGATCACGCCGACGACACCCAGCGGTTGCGGAACGACCGCCTGCCGTGCGGGCAACAGCCACAGGTTGGCCCAGCCCCGCGAGCCGCGCATCCAGCGACGCGTGTGCGAAAGCGCATGCTTCAGATTGCCGTGCGACGGGAACAGCTCGAGCATGTCCGTTTCCTGTGCCGAGCGGCCGCCGAAATCTTCGTCGATGGCATTCGCAAACGTTTCGCGATACTTATGCAACATCGCCTGCAACGCCTTCAGGTGACGTTTGCGCGTCGGCCAGTCGACTTGTGGTGCAGCGTCGTGCGCGCGGCGCATCGCATCGAAGCGAGGAGACAGCAACGCGCGCGCCATGTCGTCTTCCGCCGCGGCATCGCCCCCCGGCGATACCGCTGCCGCCTCGTGCAAACCGTTTATCTCATGCTGATGTCCCATGCTGCCTCCTCCCTGCCGTCGCCGGCGCCCCACATCCGTGCCGCCCGGCGCCATCGATATGTTGTTATGCGTTATGCGAGAAAAGCCCGGTCGAGCCAGGCACGTTGAACCCCTGCCGCGAGCGTCTCCGGCATGACGCCATAGACGCGTCCGCCGGCATTCGAGAAGCGGCTCTCGATAAAACCGTGCGCCAATTCGGCCGGCGCGTGTTCGAGCAGCAATGCCGCCTGAGACAGCAATACCACCTGCTGAGCAATGGCGCGCGCACGGATCGCATGCGTCGCAGGATCGGCGGCCAGCCACCCGTGCAGTTGCGCCAACGCCGCACGCAACGCTGCGTGCGATCCGGTACGTTGTTCGAGCCACCGGAACCAGTGCTGCGCAACGTCAGGCTCGCGGCTCATCGCGCGCAACACATCGAGACACATCACATTGCCCGAGCCTTCCCAGATCGAATTGACCGGCGCCTCGCGATACAGACGCGCGAGCGGCCCCGTCTCGACGTAGCCGTTGCCGCCCCACACCTCCATGCATTCGCCCGCGAGTTCGAGCGCGCGCTTGCACACCCAGAACTTCGCCGCGGGCAGCACGATGCGCCGCCATGCCCGCTCGACGGGCGAGTCGTCATCGCACGCGCTCGCGTCGAACGCTTGCGCGAGACGCATCGCCAGCCACGTCGCCGCTTCCGACTCCAGTGCGAGATCCGCGAGCACCGTCGTCATCAGAGCCTGATCGACGAGCTTCGCACCGAATGCCGTACGGTGTCGCGCATGATGAATCGCCTGCACAACGCCCGCGCGCATCATCGCTGCGCTGCCGATCACGCAATCGAGCCGCGTGTACGTCGCCATCTCGATGATCGTGGGAATCCCGCGTCCCGGCGCACCGACGCGCGTGCCATACGCCGCCTGAAACTCCACTTCGCTGCTCGCGTTCGAACGGTTGCCGAGCTTGTCCTTGAGACGCTGAATCTGCACGGCGTTCTTACGGCCGTCCGGGGTGTAGCGCGGCACGAAGAAACAGGAGAGCGCGTCGCTGTCGCTATCGCGTGCGAGCACCAGATGCGCGTCGCACTGCGGCGCGGAGAAAAACCACTTATGGCCGACAAGCGAGAACGTGCCATCGCCGCGCTCGGTCGCCGTGGTCGTATTGGTGCGCACGTCAGAGCCGCCCTGCTTCTCCGTCATCCCCATGCCAATGAGGATGGCGTGCTTCTGTGCGAGCGGCACATCGCGCGGGTCGTGCTGCGGCGCGAGCAGCTTGTCCTTGATCGACGCGAAGAGCGCGGGCTCCTTGGCGAGCACGGGAATGCTCGCGAAGGTCATGGTCGTGGGACACAGCGCACCCGCCTCGTTCTGCGCGTGCAGAAAATACGACGCCGTACGTGCCGCCATCACCCCGCCGCGCGGATGCGCCCACGGCAACGACTGGAGTTGTGCACCGCGCAACAGGCCCATGAGCGAATGCCACGCAGGATGAAACGCGATGTGATCGATGCGATTGCCTTGCGGATCGAAGGATTGCAGTTCCGGCTCGTGACGATTGGCCGTCTGCGCCCACTGCTGGACCTCAGCCTCGCCCAGACGCGCGCCCTGACGGTACAGCGCCTTTCCATGCCAATCCGCGTCGAAGGCCGCCACGGCAGCTTGCAGAGCGTTATCCGTCGTGTAAAGGTTGTAATCGGTGAGCGGCGGCACCTGATTGGTGACGTCGTGAGTCTGCCAGGCTTCAGTCATCCGTGTCTCCGTATGCCCATCTGCCAAACATGGGACGCTCACTTTAAGTGCATCCTTTCATCATAGCGGCTAGGCTCACGCGCTCGCACAAATTAGAGGAATGCTTCACTTCCCCCCCGGGCATAGGGAATGTCTGCCTACAATGAGTGCCGCTGCGAAGTGACATCCATGAGGTGAAGACCGCGTGGCCCGGCACAAGAAAAAGCGCGCAGAACGATAAGCAAAAAGCAGCGAACAATAATTCGACAAAGCAGTAGATGCAGTGCCCATCCAAGGGAGGATGACAGCATGGACTACGACTACGTCATTGTCGGCGGCGGCTCTGCCGGTTGCGCGCTGGCCGCGCGGTTGGCCGACGGTGCACCGGATCGCACGATCGCGCTCATCGAAGCCGGTCCGCCCGACGACAGTTTTCTCATCCGGCTGCCTCTGGGCATCGCCGCCCTGGTGCCGTTTCGCTCGCGTCGCAACTATGGCTATCGCACGACACCGCAGGCGGGGCTGACGGGGCGTCAGGGCTATCAGCCACGCGGACGCGGCCTCGGCGGCTCGAGTTCGATCAACGCGATGATTTACACACGCGGCCACCCGGACGACTACAACGACTGGGCGCAGGCCGGCTGCACCGGCTGGGGATGGGACGACGTGCTGCCGTACTTCCGCCGCAACGAACATAACGAGCGCGGCGCCGACGCCTGGCATGGCACGGGCGGCCCGCTCAACGTCTCGGATCTGCGCACGGTGAACCCGTTCTCGAAACACTATGTCGAGGCGGCGCGCGAAGCCGGGTTTCCCGTCAGCGACGACTTCAACGGTGCGCAATACGAAGGCGCAGGCGTTTATCAGGTGACGCAGAAAGACGGCGAGCGATGGAATGCCGCACGCGCCTATCTGCACGGGAAATCGCGGGCGAATCTGCACATCGTTACCGATGCGCTCGTGCAACGCGTCGTCTTCGACGGCAAGCGGGCGACGGGCGTCAAACTACAACGTCGCGGCGCGCTGGAGACGATTCGTGCGCGCGCGGAGGTCATACTGAGCGCAGGCGCGTTCAACTCTCCGCAGTTGCTGATGTGCTCCGGGATCGGTCCTGCCGATCATCTGCGCTCGCATGGGCTGGAAGTGCGCGTCGATGCGCCGGGTGTCGGTGAGAATCTGCAAGATCACATCGACTTCATCATCAACAAGTACGTCGCGCATCGCGATCTGGTCGGCTATACGCCTGCCGGGTTGTGGCATCTGCTCGCCCAAGGGCTGGACTATCTGCGCGACAGGCGCGGCCTGTTCGCCAGCAACGTGGCCGAGGCCGGGGGGTTCCTCAAGAGCGATCCTTCCCTCGCACGCCCAGACTTGCAGATGCACTTTCTCGTGGGCATCTGCGACAACCACAATCGCCGGTTGCATTTGCGGCGCGGCCTGTCGTTGCACGCGTGCGTGCTGCGTCCGAAGAGCCGAGGACGCGTGACGCTCGCCTCCGCCGACATGCGCGACGCCCCGCGTATCGACCCGGCGTTCCTGCAAGCGCAAGAGGATGTCGACACATTGCTGCGCGGCGCCCGCGTGATCCGGCGAATTCTCGCGGCGCCATCGCTCGCGCAGTTCGGCGGGACGGAGTTGCACAGCCGGGGCGTGGAGTCCGACGAGGCGCTGACCGCGCTGATCCGTGCGCGCGCGGACACCATCTATCACCCGGTCGGCACGTGCCGCATGGGCAGCGACGCCAAGTCGGTCGTCGATACGGCACTGAAGGTGCGCGGCGTGGAGGGACTGCGTGTGGTCGATGCCTCGATCATGCCAACGCTCATCGGCGGCAACACCAACGCACCGTCGATGATGATCGGGGAAAAGGCTGCGGATCTGATTCTGGGACGTGTGTCGGTGTCGGTGCCGGTATCGGTGTCGGTGTCGGCGCAGAACCCCGGCCCGGCGGCGGTGGACGCCTCTCGCACGCCCGCGGCCGGCGCAACGGTGTTAGCCGCCCGCGCGCAGCCACAGGTTTAGGAACGGCTCGCCCCACAACAGGCTCGCCAGCGCGCCCAGATTCAGCCACGGACCGAACGGCAGCGGCTCGCGCAACGCGCGGCCGCGCCACAGCCCCAACACCGCAAAGGCCAGTGTCGCCGCCACCGCGCCGAACGCCAGCATCAGCGGCACGCCAACCCAGCCCAGCCACGCGCCGCATGCCGCGACGAGCTTGGCGTCGCCACCGCCGAGCCCGTCTTCCCCCGTCAGCATGCGATAAGCCCCCGCGATCGCGCCCATGACGCCGTACCCCAACGCGGCGCCGAGCACGGCGTCATCGATGGGGAGCGTCAGTCCGATCACACTGCACAGCAAGCCGGCCCATAGCAGCGGCAACGTGAGCACATCGGGCAACAGCCGCGTGTCCATGTCGATCAGGGTGAGCGCCAGCAACACGGTGCCGAAGCCGCACCATGCCAGCATCGTGAGGTACTGCATCGAGGGCGCGAACTGCCACGCGATGCCCGCGAACATGGCCCCGACGGCCAGTTCAACGAGCGGATAGCGCAACGCGATCCCCGAACGGCAATGCGCGCAGCGGCCGCGCAGAAGAAGAAAACCGAGCACCGGGAAGTTATGACGCGCGGCGATGCGTGTCTCGCAATGCGGGCAGCGCGACGGTGGCCAGGCCAGATTGAACACGGGGGTGACCGGCGGCACCCGTCCGGCCCACGCAGCGACCTCGTGCGCCCACTGCGCTTCGAGCATGCGCGGCAGGCGATACACAACGACGTTCAGAAAGCTCCCGACGAGCAGTCCCAACATCGCCATCGCCGCCACGACCGCTTCACGCGGCAGCGCCCGGAATTCGGCCGACAGAAGATCGATGAGCGACGACATCGTCAGAACATCGACTCCGCATACTCACCCGCAGCGTGTCCGATCTGCAACATGCCGGCCACGGTGAAAATGATCGTCAGACCGACGAGCGCCATCAACAGGGAGCGAAGCGCTGCTGAACGCAATTTGATGCGCTCGGCGACTTCCTCGATGGTCATCAGCCCGATCTTGCGAATGCCCGCGTCGAAGTTGGAACGTCCCGAGTATTCGACCAGACGGTCGAAGACTTCCTCGTTGAAGATGCCGGTATCCATCGCCTTGACCATGCTCCGTTCGCTCTTGAGCGACGCGCGCATACGCAGCAAATGAGAGCGCATCCAGGGCGACGCCCCTGCAAGCAGTAGCGAAATGGCATCGAACACCGATGTCTTCGCCCCGGTCAGCGCGGCAAGCGCCACTAGAAACTCGCCGGCGCGCACGTCGCGGTACACGGCGTAGGGACCGAAGTTGTCGGCGCGCCGTCGCAACGGCCCCGTCCATCGGCTGAGCGAGAGCGACACTGCCACCACAAGCAGCAGCGGCACGCCATAGAGTAGTGGCCACCAGTTCGCGACGAAACCCGACACGATGTACAGTCCCGCGCCCACCATCGGAAACTGATCCGGCGGCATGATCTCGACCATGATCGGCATCATGCCGTAGGCCACGCCGAGTTGAATCGCCGCGAGCAGCACCGACATGAAGATCGGCAGCACCACGGCCCCGGCAATCGCCGCGCGCGTCTGCTGCTGCAGCGTGACCACGCGCGCCAGAAAGCGCAGCGCGCCGGGAAGATCGCCCTTCTCCCCCGCGGAAATCACGATCAGATCTTCGTCGGGAATGGTGCCTTCCCACGACTTGCGCAAGTTCTTCGAACTGGCGCGATCCCGCCATATGGCGTAGAGCGGCGCCATCGGATTGCGCCGCTCCTTGGCGCGCGCATACCGGCGGGAGAACAGTTCGAACGGATTGGCACCGTCCTCGATGGCATCGGCGAAGTCACTGTAGAACTTCGCGCGTGTCTTGCGAAAGTGGCGCTTCGCACGACTCAGGCCCGGATACGGATCACGCGCGGGAGACAGCTTGGCAAGCAGACGATTGGCGGCTTCGAGCATAGGGATTAGCGCTGTGTTTCAGACGAATCTCGTGAAGGAAACTTACACACTCGCCAGACGGCGTGGCGGTTGAGGCGAGGTGGAACCGCCCTTCCAGACCTGGAACTTCTTGAGCTTGTGGAACGCGGCTTCGATGTCCGCAGGATCGATGCGGCCCTGCGCCATCTTGTAGATCGCATGCTCCATGGCCGACTTGCCGTACATGACCGGACTCGTGAGATCGCCGTCGTGATGGGCTCGCCAATAGCGTTGCGCCTCCCAGAACTTCGACTGACGCAGCAGGTCGAGCAACTCGTCGGACAATTCGCACACCTCTGCCACGACCGTCTGCCCTGCCGTGCCACGGCCCTTGCAGTGATCGCAGCCCGGGCCTGCAACGCGCACACCGGCGGTATCGATGCCGAGGCCACCGATGACGCACAACGTCATCTCGTCGAGATGCCCGACGGCGGGCAGCTTGCAGTGATCGCACAGCACCGGAATGAGCTTCTGATAGACCATGGCGGTGAGAAAGTTGGGCGATGTCACGGCCGAGACCGGCATGCCGATCTCCTCGCTGATCAGGCGCGGGATGATGCCGAACGCGCTCGACGCGTGAACCGTGGACAACACCTGGTGGCCCGTCTCCGTCATCGACTTGGCGAAGGAACCGGTCTCGACATCGCGAATTTCGCCGGGCATGAGTTTGTCCGGATCGCCACGCAACAACACCTTGGCGGCTGCGCCAAAAGCCGATTCGCCGTGACCGTCTTCGGCACGCCGCTGAATCGGGATCTGCGTCACGTGCGGCTGGATGTACTCCACCGGATCTTCGATGGAGAAGAATTTCTTACCGGAGTCGCGCTCGTACATCATCATCGTGCGCAACGTCGTTGATTTGCCCGAGCCCGTCTCACCGGCGATGATCGTCAAGCCGGGACTGCGATATACCGCGTTCTCGAGCACCTCGATCTGATCGTCGGAATAGCCGAGTTCGGAGAGCGACATGACGTCATCGTCCACGGCTTCATTGACGAGCAGCCGCAGCACCACGTCGACGCCGCGATTCTCGCGGATACTCTGCAAGCGAAGCTGATACTTGCGGTTGCGCAGGTTCAGCGGAATCGAACAGCTCTGATGCTGGTCCTCATCGAAGTGGTTGTGGCTACGGCTGCTGGGGTCGGCGCGCGAGTTGTACGCCGCCGAAACGGCATCGAGCATCGCGTGATAGTCGCGCGAGAGGCGATCCGTCTCGCTTGTCGCGCGCAGCTTGCCGTGAATGCGCATGCGCACGCGCACATGCTGGCCTTCGCGGAATTCGAAGTGGACGTCGGAGGCACGCGCGTCAATGGCACGTTCGATGATCAGGTCGAAATTCCGATAGGCCCCGGTGCGCTGCTCCTCAGTGCGCGCGCCGCTTCCGCCCTGCTGTTGCAGGCGCGACTGCATGAGCAGTATTTCTTCCGTCGTGCCGACATAAATGCCCTCCAGATCGAGCCGATGCGTGGCGCGAACGGCCTGCTCGAAACGCGACAGCAAATCGGAACCCTGCATGCGCACGAATGTCGTGTGCTCGAGCAATACCAGAAAGAGCCGTGGCTTCGGGGCAACGAGCACCAGCGACCCGTTTTCCGCCCCGGCCAGCGTGATGCCGAGATCCTGACGCCAGCCTTGCATCTGAATGTCGTCGACACGAAGATCCGCGATGGGCCGAGCGACGGTGCCGCTGCGCGAGTTGACACGCGAGAGCGCCGCCTGGAAACGATCAGAAATCTTCGCCATTGCGCCGCCCCGATGAACCGAGTCTCGCGCGACTCGCCTGTGCTTCGCTCGCCGATGACGTCCCTATCGCATTGGGCAGCAGCAGACGCTGTAACTTTCCGCCTCGCGTCACATCCACGAAATCGCTGCCGATCTTCACCACCCGCCAATCGCCGAACCGGTCGCCGTCGCTCACGCTGTAACCAAAGCGCCCATCGACGCGCAGATAAGCGACGGTCGTGTCGTCAACGCCGTGAATGAACATCAGTTCCGGCAACACCTCGGGCGTGGCGGTGGCCGCAGGGGCCGGCGTGCCGTCGGCAGTCAGCGTCTCTTGCGACGATTTGAGGTGCGAACGAGCGAACGCGTCGATCGTTTCTTCGGCATGCGCGGACATGACCGGCATCGAAGTCGACGCCACCACGGCTGTCGCAATCCATGCCGTGCGGCGGAGCTTAATGGACATAGTAGGTTCCTTGAGCGGAGAAGACGGGTTTGGTCTCGTCGATCACGATGGTCAACTCGTGCAACGACATGTTGCCGGCGCGCATCATCAAACCCGCCACCGAATCGACGAACGCGAGATGCCCCGCCATCTTCCATTCCCCCTTGGCGATGGGTGGCGGAACGTCGCTGCGCGTCACCACGGCCGCCGGCGCCTGAACGAGCGGTTGCGGCATCGTCAGAGAAATATCCATGCCGTAGTCACCCAGCGATTGCAGGCGCGCGCCCGCGGTGCGCAGAAACTGCGTGCGCGGCACGGGCGTTACGCGCGCCTCGCCATCGTCGAGCTCGTCTTCGTTGTCGGCGAGTGGCTGCACGTTTGCCGCAACGGGCAGGGCTTCGGCGTGCGCCGATACCGGCGGGACGGTGTCGGCGGGCGTCATGGTTTCGCGCGCGTTATCGAGATCGACGATCTGGGCATTCGGCCGTTGGGAGAGAAGCAAATCGAACGTACCGCCTTCCTGACGACGCCACTGAATCTCGCAACGATCGCCCTTGCACTCGATGGCCGCCGGGCGCCAGCCTCCCGCGCTCGCTGGCAGCGACTGGACGGCGTATTGCACGCGCCGGGCATACGACGCGCCCGTCGAGAAGGGTTCCGCAGCGATCGCGCGGGCGAGCGCTCGCCGGTAGGCATCGACCGGATCGATCTGATTGGCGGCCGCCAGCTTTGCCTGCTGCCTGTCGTCGTACCAACGCCAACCCCACCACCCGGCCAGACAGACAAGCGAGAGCACTGCGAGCGAGATCGCGGCAATTTTCAGTTGCCGCGCCGGTAGCGGCTTGCGCACGACTTGCAGACACGCGTCGCGCGGCGTTTCCTTGTGCGCATGCGCCGCAATATCGTCGAGCGTGAGCGTCACGTCGGCGCCGCTGCCATTTAACGGCGCGATGCCCGCGATCGTGATTCCGCGTTCGATCTCCGCCGCCCATTGCTCCAGTCTTGTGCGCAGCTCCGATGTGGGGACGACCAGATCCAGCTCCGGGCGGCGATCGCGCAACGTGACGAAGAACATCGCCGACAGATCGTCGGGATCAGGATGCACGAACGCCACGTTCGGCGCATCGACCATCGTCCCGAGCAAGGCACCCAAGGCATACAGTTCCGGCGCGCTCTGCCCTTTGATCGAAGGCACCAGCGAGAACAGCCCCACCGTGCGCGTGCCGGCGCCATCGTCGGCTACGGCGAAGTGCGAGGCGTCGCGACTTCGGGCGAGTCCGCGGATCTCCGTAGGCTCCTTTTGCAGGCCGATCAGTGTCTCCCACTGCGCACCGACGACGAGCCGGTTGGACAATATGCGCGTCATATCACACGCCCTCGGTCAATTCCGGCGAAATCAGGATCACGACTTCCTTGACCTGCTGCCGCGCCTCCTTGGTGCCGCCCTGGTAATTGAAGAGGCCATCGCGATCGGTCGAGTCGTCCCGGCGACGGAAGCCACTGAGCACCAGCGTGTCGCCCGCCTTGAGCGACGCCCGTTGCATGGTCTGTATCGACGCCGTAATCGGCAACTGCATGAACGTCCCGACGCCAAGTCCGTCATCGGCACCCGCTCTGTCGTCCTTCCCGCCTACGCCCACCTTCACCCCATCAGGGCCGACTTCCGCGCTCACGTCCGGACTGGTGCCGCCCTCCGTATTGGTGCCGCTGGGCGCTTCTTTGCCCGTACGCAGATTGATCTTGTCGAGCTTCTTCAGGTCGGACATGTCGATCTGCACCTGCAACATCACGCTCCGGTTGTCCATCAGCGTGGGCAACAGGTTCATCACGAAGCCCGTGGTCAGCACCGACTGTTCGGCCGTCACGACCGCTTGCCCGCCATAGTTGCCGGGCGTCATCTTCGTTTGCGCGACAAAGCCCTGATTCTGCGTGACGGCAACAGGCGCCGGTTGGTTGTTCAGCGTCACCACCGTGGTATCGATCACCGTACTCACGCGGCCCTGCTGGCTGAGTGCGCGAATGAATGCGCCGGACCCCTTGAATCTGCCGCTGTCGATCTTGTTGAGTTGCAGGCCGCCTTTGCGCGCCATGAGCGTGCCGCCTGCCGCGGGCCCGGCCAGGCCCAACGTGATGCCGCTCGCGGCCCGATACACCAGATCCCAGTCGACGCCCGAGGCGGAGTTCTCTTCGAGCGCCACGGAGTACACCTGCACGCGCAACTTGACCTGACGGCCGAGCACGGCGTTCTCGGCGTCGATGTAACTTGCCACGCGTTCGATGACATCCGCCGTGTCGCTGACGACGAGCGAACTCGTCACGACGGACGGCGTGACACGCCCCCCGTCGGAGAGCATATCGGTCACCGTGCGAACGAGATCCGACCAGTAATCGAGTTCGGATTCCACGCTCACGTTGGCGTCGGCGTTGAAGCTCAGATCGACGCCACCGGCCGAACTGCCCGGCCCGCTGCCGCCCGCCGCACCGCGATTGGCCTTCATCTGCGAGGCCTTGCCCACCGACGCCGAATACGACGAACTGCCGGGCATCATCTTGATCTGGAAGGTGCGTGTCACGTAGCGCGCGAAATGAACGACGCCGTCGCGATAGGTCCAGTGCGTGCCCGTTCGATGCGCGATGGTGTCGAGCAGCCCGGAAAGCGATCCGGAGTACTGCAGCGGCACCGTCGGCTCACCCGTGTCGGCGCAGTTCAGCTGGAAGAGGTTGGCGGGACCGCCGCTGCGATTGGCGCCACGATTGGCGCCATTGCCGCTGCGCTCGTTGCCTGCCGCACACGACACGTCCGAGGCCATGCGAATGGTCAGACCGTTACCGCGCGCCACCTGCGCGAGCACGATCGACATGGGCAACGGCGCGCCGGTAGCAAAGCGTACGTTGCGTTTGAAGAAATCGGGTAGCGCTATCGAGGCATGGATGGGGACGGAACGCTTCGCGAGCCACGCCCCTTCGACATGCTCGATGGCGCGAATCGGGGTCGCCGTGTAGGTATCGAATGCCGATTGCACATCCGTCTGCGCCTGCGACACATTGGCATCGGTCTTGGTGAGCATGCCAGGCGTGCCGCACGCCGTCAGAAACGTTGTGGCGCACAACACGCCAAGTCGCTTTCTCATGGATTACCGCTTCCGTCATGGTGGCCGCGCCCGGGGGGTGCGCAGCGCTCGTTATTGTGTGGCGTGAACGACGCGCAGCACGCGGTTGGCCTCGTAGACTTTCACGCGAATGGGCGCATCGGTGTTCTGCAGAGAGACCACGATCTGCTCGACGATGCCGAGGAAGTCACCCCTGAACGTGGCCGGATACTCGATAGGAAAGTCGCGGTCGATTTCCCACGCGAGCTGCCAGCCGTGCCCTTCCAGATAACGCTGAAGCGCCACGGACACGCGGCCGTCGCCGGGCGACATGAACAGTTCGAGAAGCTCGCGAACCTCAACCTGCGCGGGTAGCTCGGGAGACTCCTGAGCTGCCGCAGACTGCACAGTCTGCGATGACGGCTCGGGCATCGAAGCCACATCCGACAACACATCGCTCGATGGCAGCGGCTCCAGCGCACTCGCAAGGGAACGCGGCGGCGGCGTCATCGCCGGCGCCGCGCCGCCGGACGTCAACGGTTTATGGCTGGCGAAGGCGATCTCGATGTCAGGCGACCGATGTTCCTCCTGAGCCCTCTCCAGAGCGAGCGCCGCGCTCGACCATACGGTTGACGCGACTGCCGCGGTCAGCATCCTTTTGATGCGCATCTTTTCCTCACGTCGAATTCAATGCCGAAATGCCGGATGTGGTTCGATCACGAGATCAGGAGCCGCTGATGGTGAATTCGAGCTTCGCCTTCGTCAGGTTATTTTTCTGTTCCCCGTCTGCGCTGTTCGCATCCGAGGATCGGCAAGCCGTTGCCAGATCGCCCATCTTGAACGGCGTTCTCATATCCTTGAGGTTCGTGCTGTTCACGCTGATGGTTGTAAAGTTGGACTGCAACGTGGTCATGAATTTCTGGCACTGGTCGCTAGGCACTTCCTCGGACGTGACCTTCACGCCAAAATTGGGCCCATTGGCGATAGCGGACGTGATCGGTTCCATTTTCATCTTTCCGCCGAAGCGGTTCAGATATTCGCCAGCCTGACCGGCAACAGGTGTCATGCCGTTGAACAACCCCATCTTGTCCATGTCTTCCGCGGCGGTCTTCGCGGTCAATTGCCCCGACAAGACAGCGTTTTGCACCGAAACCACCGCCATCTGCCAGTCCTTGATCTCCTGATTCACCCGCACCGAGTTCATCAGTCGCGGCACCCCGACCATCGCACCGGCCATGATCAGGCCCATCACCGCCACGGCCACCGACAGCTCCACCAGCGTCACACCGCGCTGACGGCGCTTGTTCAAGCGGCTGACCATTTTGCTTTTCATCGGTACGAGTGCGCCCCCGTTCACTTGCATGTTCATATCCCTCATCCTGAGCAAATCGATTGGAAAAATCGCGCGGCCAAGCGATGTCTCCCCTAAGCCGCGACAGGGGCGATTTATGCCTGAACACCGAGCACGGCGTTATCGCGTGTTATCCAGATTTTTCGCAAATTGACAAATGCGAGGTGCAAGAAACCACCCATTGGCGCATCAATTCAGATAAGTCGATGACCATCGCCAAAGTGCAACGCCGTGCCTTCCAGCGCATGCCGAACAAGGGGGGACGCGGATCACCGAGAATCGGTGCCGCCATGGCGATCTTTTCGATCGTCGGAATTAGCCCAACCGCAACGAGAGTATTCACAACGTCGTTGGCCGAAGGTGCTATTCAGTGTTTTCACAAGGCACATTGCATGCCATGCGTACGCGGGTTCGCTGTCCGCGTGAGGTCCCGAAGTCAGGTGGCGCAAAACGCGATATTCGCCCCACCTGCCTTCGGTTTCACGACTTCAGGATGCCTAGCCTCAATGCGCCGTGCCCGCGTGAGGGCCGTCGACACGGGCCGCACCGTGCTCATTGGCACCGCTCCCATGCGTCTCGACGCTATCGTTTGCCGCCTTGTCGCCGGGCAGCACGAGCGGCCCCTTCCCGGCGAACCGGTCGAGATAGAGGTAGATCACCGGCGTGATGTAAAGCGTGATGACCTGCGAGAACAGCAAGCCGCCGACCACTGCCAACCCGAGCGGCTGACGCAACTCTGCGCCTGCGCCAAGGCCGAGCGCAATCGGTAACGCACCCATGAGTGCGGCGAGCGTCGTCATCATGATCGGCCGGAAGCGCAGCGCGCATGCCTGACGAATGGCCTCGGCGGGTGTCATGCCGCCATTGCGCTGCGCGTCGAGCGCAAAGTCGATCATCATGATCGCGTTCTTCTTCACGATACCGATGAGCATCAATACGCCGATCACCGCAATGAGCGAGAGATCCATCCCGAACAGACGCAGCGTAATCAGCGCACCGACAGCCGCGGACGGCAGGCCCGCGAGAATCGTGATCGGGTGGATGTAGCTCTCATAGAGCACGCCGAGCAGCACGTAGATCACGAGCAACGCGCCGACCAGCAGCACGATCTGACTGGACTGCGACTTCTGGAACGCTGCCGCGTCGCCCCCCCAGCTCGTGATGATGCTCGGCGGGAAGCCCAGTTGGCGCTGGAACCCCACGATCTTCTGCGACGCATCGCCCAATGCCGCCCCCGGCGCGAGGTTGAACGACAGCGTCACCGCCTGCAACTGGCCCTGATGGTTGACCGCCACCGGCCCCATCTTGCGCTCGACGGTTGCCACGGCCGAGAGCGGCACGAGCGCACCGCCCTTGCCGCGCACGTAGATCTTGTCGAACGCCCCTTCGTCGCGACGGTCGTTGTCGTCAGCCTGGAGAATCACCTGATAGCTGTCGCTCGGCGTGTAGATCGTCGACACCTGACGCTCGCCAAACGCGCTGTACAACGCGCTTCGAATATCGCCAATGGCCACGCCCAGCGTGTTCGCCTTGTCACGGTCGATGGTGAGCTGCGCTTGCAGACCCTTCATCTGCGCGTCGGTCGTCACGTCGCGGAAGATCGGATCGGCACGCATGAGGTTCATCAGCCGGTCCGACCACAATTGCATCTCGCCCGGCTTCACGCTCTGCATCACATACTGATATCGGCTCTTGCTCTGCTTGCCGCCCAGTTGCAGGTTCTGCACCGGATTGAAGTAGACATTGAGCCCCGGCACCTGTTTGACATCGCGCCGCAGCACTTCAAGCACCTCGCTCATGTGCGGACGTTCGCCGTGCGGCTTCAGGTTGATGAACATGCGGCCCTGATTGCTGTCGCTGGCTGAGACGATCACTGTCTCGACGGCCGGATTCGCGCGGATGATGTCGCCCGCCTGGCGCAACAACGCCGACATGGCCGTGAACGAAATGTCCTGCGCACCTTCGGCCGTCACCTGCACCTGCCCGATGTCTTCGCTCGGGAAAAAGCCCTTCGGAATCGTGGCGAACAGCACGCCCGTGGCGACGAACGTGGCCCCCGCCGCCCCCATCACCCATTTGCGATGCGCGAGGCACCAATCGACGCTGCGCACGTAGCCGTTCTGTACCCACACGAAGCCATCCTCGAACCACTGCGTGGCGCGCAGTCCGAGCCCTTCGTCCTGCTCGTGCTTGAGATAGCGGCTGCACAGCATCGGAATCAACGTGAGCGAGACCGCCGCCGACACCAGAATCGCCAGCGACACCACCACGGCGAACTCGTGGAACATCAACCCGATCACACCCGGCATGAAGAAGATCGGAATGAACACGGCCACCAGCGAAATCGAGATCGACAGAATCGTGAAACCCATTTCGCGCGAGCCGACCAGCGCCGCACGCAGCGGCGGCACGCCGTTCTCGATGTGGCGCACGATGTTCTCGAGCATCACGATGGCGTCGTCCACGACAAGCCCTACCGCGAGCGTGATGCCCAGCAGCGAAATATTGTCGATGGAATACCCCATGCCCTTCATGAGCGCGACCGTGCCGATCAACGACACAGGCAGCGACATCACCGGAATCAATGTGGCCGCCAGACGCCGCAGGAACAGGAAGATCACCAGCGTGACGAGAATCACCGTCAGGCCGAGCGTGAACTGCACGTCGTCGATGGATTCGCGAATCGACACCGAGCGATCGTTGAGCAGCTTGACCTGAATCGACTGCGGCATCTGCTCCGCGAGCCGCGGCAACGCCGCCTTGACCTGATCGACGGTGGCGACCGTGTTTGCATTGGGTTGACGCAGCACCGCAAGCACGATCGAGCGCTCGCCGTTGACCCAGCTGCCGGTCTTCACGGATTCCACGCTGTCCTGCACGTCGGCCACATCGCGCAGATACACCGGGTTGCCGTTGACGCTCGCGATGATGAGGTTCGCGAACTGCTCGGCCTTCGTCATCTGACGGTTGGCCTCGATGGTCAGGGTCTGGCGATTACCGTCGAGTGTGCCCACCGGGCTGTTCGCGTTGGCCGAGGCCAACGCGCGCGCCACGTCGTCGAGCGTGAGCTTGCGCGCCGCCAGCGCATCGGGACGCGCCTTCACGCGCACGGCGAAACGCTTCTGCCCGAAGATCAGCACCTGCGCCACGCCCGGCAGCGTGGAAAGCGTGGGCGAGACGAGGTTTTCCGCGTAGTCGTCGAGTTCGGCCAGCGACATCGACGGCGAATTCATCGCGAGGAACAGAATCGGCGCGTCGGCCGGGTTCACCTTGCGATACGACGGTGGCGTGGTCATTTCCACCGGCAGCTTGCGCTGCGCGCGGAACAGCGCCGCCTGCACGTCGACGGCGGCGGCGTCGATATCCCGGTCGCTGTCGAATTCAATGATGATCGACGTGGTGCCCTGCGTATTGGTCGAGCTGATGACCGCCACACCGGCAATCGTCGAGAACTGCTTTTCCATCGGCGCGGCCACCGACGCGGCCATCGTCTCCGGACTCGCGCCGGGCAGTGTCGCCGTCACCTGAATGACCGGCGAGTTGTAGCTGGGCAGGGCAGAAATCGGAATCTGGCCGTACGCGATCAGGCCAGCCACGACGGCCGCCACGCACAGCAGGATCGTCATGACCGGCCGGCGGATACAAAGTTCGGACAGGTTCATGGCGCTTTGCCTGCGGCACCCTCACGCGACGCCACGATCGTCACCGCATTGCCCGGACGCAGGTTTTCCGCGCCTTCCTGCACCACGCGCGCGCCCGCGGGCACGCCTTCGACGACCGCGAGCCGGGCTTCCACATAGCCGACCTTCACCGGCTTCGCGCTCACTTTGCCGTCTGCGCCGATCACATAGACGAACTTGCCGTCGGGGCCGGTCAGCACCGCCTGCGGCGGCACCACGCTGGCCTGCTTGAGCACCCGCCCGATCACCGCAACGTTGAGATACATGCCGGGCCACAGCTTCGCATCGCGATTGTCGTAGGCGGCCTTCAGGCGAATCGTGCCCGTCTGCGAGTCCACCGCGTTGTCGATGAAGCTGAGTTGCCCCGTCGCCGTCATGCCGGTCGTGCCGAGCGTGGCCGTCACGGCGACCGGGCCGCCGGCACGCGCGGCTTGCAACTCGGCGAGTGCGCCTTCCGGCAACGTGAAGCTGATGTCGATCGGATCGAGCTGGGTGATGCTCACGAGCGCCGCGCCGCCCGGCGTGACGAGACTGCCCGGATGAACGTTGATCGCCCCCGTGCGGCCGTCGATACCCGCGCGAATCTGGTTGTAGTCGACGGCGACCTGACTGGCCGAAATCGCAGCCCGGTCGGCAGCGACCTGCGCCGTCAGGCTGTCGACGCTGCTCTGCGCAGTATCGAGCGCGCTTTGCGATACGAAATGCTCGGCGATCAGTTGCTTCGTGCGAGCGAGTGTGCGGCGGGCGTTGGCGAGATCGGCTTCGTCCTTCGCCAGTTGCGCCTGCACCTTCTTGAGGTTGGCTTCGTCCATGCGCGCATCGAGCGAGAACAGCAACTGCCCGGCTTTGACGAAGTCGCCTTCCTTGATGTGTACCTGACGGATCGTGCTGGAAATCTGCGGGCGCACGTCGATGGTCTGGCGCGCCGTAACCGTGCCGTTGGCGATGAGCCGCACTGGCACGTCGCGCACTTCGACGGTGGCGGCGGTCACCGAGGGGGCCAACGCGGCCTTGGCGGGCTTCTCTGCACCGCGAGAGCGCAACCATGCGCCGCTCCCGGCAATCACCACAACCGCCAGCACCCCGGCAACCCAGCGGCGCGAGCGCGTCGCGCCTCGTGGCGTACCGCCTGCGCCACCCTCGGTAGCCGTCTGATGCCCGCGCTCGGCAGCGTCCCCCGGCACATGCCGGCGGGCGTTCTCGTCACTCATCTTCTTCCCCGTTTCCCCATGCGACGCCCATTGCCCGGCAAACCCCCGTTCGCCCGGCCGCGCCTGTTTCTTCTATCAAAACGGCTGCGGCTCGCCACAGCCGTTCGCGTCATACCTGTTTGTATTTTTGTTGCAGCGCAGCGCCGCGTCATTCCACCTTCATGCCCATCAGTTCTGGCCGGGCGGGCGGATAGGACAACTTCAGATCGGTCAGCGCCTGCACCAGCAACTCTGCCACCATTAGATTACGGTGACGTTTTGAGTCGGAAGGCACGATATACCACGGCGCATCTTCCGTCGAGGTGGCCGATAAAGCCGCTTCGTAGGCCTTCGTATATTGCGGCCAGAAGCTGCGTTCCTTGATGTCGTTCAGATCGAATTTCCAGTGCTTGTTCGGATCGTCGATGCGCTCCTGCAGGCGCTTGCGCTGCTCTTCCGCCGAGATATGCAGGAAGCACTTGATGATGTGCGTGTGGTTGTCCGCAAGCAGGCGTTCGAAGTTGTTGATGTGCGTGTAGCGGCGCTTGCACTCGTCGGCGTCGATCCAGTCATGTACACGCGTGATGAGCACGTCCTCGTAATGACTGCGATTGAAGATCACCAGCTCGCCCGCCGCAGGCACGGCCGCGTGAACGCGCCACAGGAAATCACGCGCGATCTCCATCGGCGTGGGCGCCTTGAAATTGGCCACGCGAATACCGAGCGGATCGACGTTCTGGAACACCGCGCGAATGGTGCCGTCCTTGCCGCTGGTGTCCATGCCTTGCAGCACGAGCAGCACGCGGTGCCGGCTGTTGGCGTGCAGAATGGTCTGCAACTCGTCGAGCTTGAACGCCAATTCGGCCATGCGAGTCTTGTCGTCGTCCTTGTTGTCCCCCGAGAATGGCTTTTCAGCCGGATCGTAGTCCGACAGGTCGAGCTTCTTGCCCAGCGGTACGCGGAATTTCTCGAACATCGCCCACTCCTCTCCTCATGACTGGCTAGCCGGCAGTATCGCGCAATTTGCGTAAGCGAGAAAAGAGGCGCGGCATAAGCGAGTCGTCCGGCGCGATCAGACGACCCAAGGCGCAACAAAGGGCGCGACACGACGGGCCGACAAACAAAAAGCGCGGCGCCGAACCGGCTACCGCGCTTTTTTGATGCGCTTCGGCCGCCGCAATGGCGGCAGCCTCAACCGCCGTCAGGCACCGAGCTTCTTCTTGAGCAACTCGTTGACCTGGGCCGGGTTGGCCTTACCCTTGGTGGCCTTCATCGCCTGACCGACCAGCGCATTGAACGCCTTCTCCTTACCCGCGCGGAATTCCTCGACGGACTTGGCGTTGGCGGCCAGCACTTCGTCGATGATCTTCTCGATCGCGCCCGTGTCGGTGATCTGCTTCAGACCCTTCGCCTCGATGATGCGGTCTGCCGCGCCTTCGTCGGTGGCGCGCTCTTCCCACATCAACTGGAAGACTTCCTTCGCGATCTTGTTGGAGATCGTGTTGTCGGCGATGCGGGCGAGCAGCCCCGCGAGCTGGGCGCTCGACACCGGGCTGTCGGCAATGCCGATGTCCTCCCGGTTGAGCAGTGACGACAGTTCGCCCATGATCCAGTTGGCGGCCGGCTTGGCGCTCGCCTTGCCCGCCTTGGCAACCACGGCTTCGAAGTAAGCCGCCTGGGCCTTCGACTGGGTAAGCACGGCGGCGTCGTACTCGGACAGACCGTACGATTCGACGAAACGCACCTGCATGCCGGCAGGCAGCTCAGGCAGCGCGGCGCGCACGCGTTCGACCCATTCGCTGTCGATCACGAGCGGCATCAGGTCCGGGTCCGGGAAGTAGCGGTAGTCGTGCGCGTCTTCCTTGCTGCGCATCGAACGCGTTTCCTTCTTGTCCGGATCGTACAGGCGCGTTTCCTGCACCACCGTACCGCCGTCTTCGATCAGTTCGATCTGACGGCGCACTTCGTACTGAATCGCCTCTTCGAGAAAGCGGAACGAGTTCAGGTTCTTGATCTCGGCGCGCGTGCCGAATTCCTTCTGACCGACCGGACGCACCGAGACGTTGGCGTCACAACGGAACGACCCTTCCTGCATGTTGCCGTCGCAAATACCGAGCCACACCACCAGCCCGTGCAACGCCTTCGCATAGGCCACCGCCTCGGCAGCGCTGCGCATGTCGGGCTCGGTCACGATCTCGAGCAGCGGCGTGCCGGCGCGGTTCAGGTCGATGCCGGTCATGCCGGCAAAGTCTTCGTGCAGCGATTTACCTGCGTCTTCCTCAAGGTGGGCGCGCGTGAGCGTGACGACCTTTTCATAGGCTTCACGGCCGGTGCGGGCATCGGCTTCGACCTGAATCTTCAGCGAGCCGCCCTGCACCACCGGAATTTCGTACTGGCTGATCTGATAGCCCTTCGGCAGATCGGGATAGAAGTAATTCTTGCGCGCGAAAATGCTGCGCGGCGCAATCGTCGCCCCAATGGCCAGACCGAATTCGATCGCGCGCTCAACCGCGCCGCGATTGAGCACCGGCAACACGCCCGGCAGCGCCAGATCCACGGGACAGGCCTGCGTGTTGGGGGCCGCGCCGAACTGCGTCGATGCGCCCGAGAAAATCTTGGAAGCGGTGGAGAGCTGTGTGTGCGTCTCCAGACCAATAACGACTTCCCATTGCATAAGGTTCACCCTGTCTCAACTTGTCGGCATGGCGCATTCGCCCTGCCCTTGCCGCCGGTCGTCTCCGCTGCGGTGACGCTCCGGCCTGTTCCTGTTCGCCCGTATTGACCGGCGCTTATCGGCGAGTGCCCGCCGCGCAAATCCCCGAACTCGGATCGAAACTCACCGGCCATGCGTTCTCGTAAATGCCCGGCGTGCAATACGCCTCGCAGTTCGCGTGGCCGATGGTCACATTGCCCGGGTCCTGCCAGATGAGCAGCTTGCAACTCCCGCTGTTCGCGCGCAGTTCGATGCTCGGACGCCATTGCGTCTGGTGAAAGTCCGCCAGATTGAAGTGGCAGCTCCCGCGTTTGCCGACCCACAGACGCCAGTCGAGCGACTGCACCTGATTGGCCGACACCTTGAGCGTCGCCTGTTCGCGAAAACCGTCTTCATCCGTCTGCGAGCAATAGCCGGACAGATTGATCTCGCGGTACGCGATCGGCGTCGGCCGACCGAACGGCAGGCTGCACGACGCGAGCGTGAGCACCATGCCGGCCAGCGCCAGCCCCTTCGAGGCCAGGGCCAGCGCAGCGGTGCGCGAGCCAGCGGGAGCGAGAGACGTCACCACGCGCGGGCGGCTCATGATCAGACGCCCGCCGGCGCGCGCTTGTGCCAGTCGGTCGCGCGCTGGAACGCGTCGGCCACTTGCAGCAGGCGGGCTTCGTCGAAGTAGTTGCCGATCAGTTGCAGGCCGACCGGACGCGCATCGCGTCCCGTGCCGACCGGCAGGCTCATGCCCGGCAGACCGGCCAGGCTGACCGACAGCGTGTAGATGTCTGCCAGATACATCTGCACCGGATCGGCGCTCTTCTCACCAAGGTTCCACGCGACCGACGGCGCCACCGGACCCATGATGACGTCGCACTGCGCAAACGCGTTCTGGAAGTCCTGAGCGATCAGGCGGCGAATCTTCTGCGCCTGCAGATAGTAGGCGTCGTAGTAGCCGTGCGAGAGCACGTACGTGCCCACGAGAATGCGGCGCTTGACCTCGGTGCCGAAACCTTCGGCACGCGACTTCTTGTACATGTCGAGCAGATCGCGATACTCGGCCGCGCGGTGGCCGAAACGCACACCGTCGAAACGCGACAGGTTCGACGAGGCTTCGGCCGGTGCCAGCACGTAGTACACCGGGATCGACAGTTCCGTCTTCGGCAGCGACACCGGCACGCGCACGGCGCCAAGATTCTCGAACTCGCGCAGGGCGTTGTCGATGGCCTCGCGCACATCGGTGTCGAGACCTTCCCCGAAGTACTCGGCCGGCAGACCGATACGCAGTCCTGCCAGCGGCTTGTCCGCCGTGGCGCCATCGAGCGGCTTGCCCAGACCGCGCGCGAAATCTTCGTCGGCACGCTCGAGGCTGGTCGAGTCGCGGGCGTCGAAGCCCGCCATGCCGTTCAGCAGCCATGCGCAATCTGCCGCGCTGTGACCGAACGGCCCCCCCTGATCGAGCGACGAAGCGAACGCGATCATGCCGTAACGCGACACGCGGCCGTACGTCGGCTTGATACCGGTTACGCCGCAGAAGGCGGCCGGCTGACGGATCGAGCCGCCGGTGTCGGTGCCGGTGGCGACCGGCGCGAGACGCGCCGCCACAGCGGCGGCCGACCCGCCCGACGAACCGCCGGGCACGGCGCGCTTGTCCCACGGGTTCTTGACCGGGCCGTAATACGAATTCTCGTTCGACGAGCCCATGGCGAACTCGTCCATATTGGTCTTGCCCAGCGTGACCATACCGGCGACTGCGAGACGCTCGACCACGGCCGCGTCATACGGGCTCACGTAATTCTCGAGCATGTGCGAGCCTGCCGTGCTGCGCCAGTGGCGTGTCACGAACACGTCCTTGTGCGCGACGGGAATGCCCAGCAGGGGCTGGTTCGCGCCGTCGCCGGCGGCAATGCGGGCGTCGGCGGCACGTGCCTGCGCGAGACTCGCCTCGGCATCGACGTGCACGAACGCGTTCAAATCGGCGGCACCGGCAATGCGGTCCAGATAGTGCTGCGTCAGCTCGACGCTCGAGACGCGCTTGGCGTCGAGCGCGGCGCGCAAATCCTGCAAATGAATCAGATCTTGTTCCATGGTGGCTGCTGTGTAGCGCATGAGGGAATGAGGTGCGCCGATGGCGCGCGGCAAACCGTTGCGTGGGCGCCGGCCGCGCCGAGCGGGCCGGCCGCGACGCAACGCGCCGGACTCATTCGATGACCTTCGGCACCAGATAGAGGCCGTCCTGCACGGCGGGGGCCGGACGCTGATTCGCCTCGCGGTCCACAAGTTCCGTCACGGCGTCGGTACGCAGCCGCTGGGCAACCGCCTGAATTTGCTCGATCGGATGCGCAAGCGGGGCGACACCCTTCGTATCGACCGATTGCATCTGCTCGACGAGCACGAAGAAGCCGTTCAGCTCCTTTTCCATGTGAGCCGCCTCGTCATCGGCCAGCTCGAGACGCGCGAGATGAGCGATGCGTTTGACGTCTGAGAGATTCAAAGCCATGAAGAAATCCCGAAAAAATGCGCATTGGGGAGCAACCGGATGCATACATGACGCCAATATTAGGGACAGAATGCGGAGAATGCGCGAACGAGTTCAGACTCGTCTGCGGTTTTACTCCGTGCACCGGGCTGCGCAGGAGGGCTGGCGCGCCGTGCCACAAGGCTCCCGGCCCAGACGCCGAGGGCGTCGAATGTGGTCTCAACGTGCTCGTTTTTCCTGCAAAACCTGCGAAATTATAAGGTATCATTGCGCATTAAATTTGCGTCGGAGCGTGTTTTTGCACCCTTCGCCGCTGTCGTGCAGGTGGGCCACGGTCAGTCCGGGGGGCGCGACAGACGATCGCGCAGTCCATTGGAAGACCCTGACGCGACGGATTTATGACGGCAGCCCCGCCTCCTGCCCGGTACAGCATTCCTCGGTTTGTCCGCATGTTTCGCGAGCCGCCGCGTGGCGCCTGGCGATTTTTTTGCGAACAGTCCGGAACCCAGATGACAGGCAGCCGTCCCAGTCACATCCATTGGGACAGCCTCACGCAAACACAGGATTTTGCATGTTCGGTTTTCTTCGCAGCTACTTCTCCAACGACCTGGCCATTGACCTGGGCACGGCCAACACCCTCATCTACATGCGCGGCAAGGGCGTCGTTCTCGACGAACCGTCGGTCGTCGCCATTCGCCAGGAAGGTGGCCCGAGCGGCAAGAAGACGATTCAGGCCGTCGGCAAGGAAGCCAAGCAGATGCTCGGCAAGGTGCCGGGCAACATCGAGGCAATCCGCCCGATGAAGGACGGCGTGATCGCCGACTTCACCGTGACGGAGCAGATGATCAAGCAGTTCATCAAGATGGCGCACGAGTCGCGTCTGTTCTCGCCGTCGCCGCGCATCATCATCTGCGTGCCGTGCGGTTCGACCCAGGTCGAGCGTCGCGCCATCAAGGAAGCCGCGCACGGTGCCGGCGCCTCGCAGGTGTATCTGATCGAAGAGCCGATGGCGGCGGCCATCGGTGCCGGCCTGCCGGTCTCGGAAGCCACGGGCTCGATGGTCGTCGACATCGGCGGCGGCACGACCGAAGTGGGCGTGATCTCGCTGGGCGGTATCGTCTACAAAGGCTCGGTGCGCGTCGGTGGCGACAAGTTCGACGAAGCCATCGTCAACTACATCCGCCGCAACTACGGCATGCTGATCGGCGAGCAGACCGCGGAAGCGATCAAGAAGGAAATCGGCTCGGCCTTCCCGGGCTCCGAAGTCAAGGAAATGGAAGTCAAGGGCCGTAACCTCTCGGAAGGGATTCCGCGTGCCTTCACCATTTCGAGCAACGAAATCCTCGAAGCGCTGACCGATCCGCTCAACCAGATCGTGTCGTCGGTGAAGATTGCACTGGAACAAACCCCGCCGGAACTGGGCGCCGACATCGCCGAGCGCGGCATGATGCTCACGGGCGGCGGCGCGCTGCTGCGTGATCTGGATCGTCTGCTCGCTGAAGAAACCGGCCTGCCGGTGCTCGTCGCCGAAGACCCGCTGACCTGCGTGGTGCGCGGCTCGGGCATGGCACTCGAGCGCATGGACAAGCTCGGCAGCATCTTCTCCTACGAGTAAGCCAACGTGCGTGGTTCGTCGTCCGGCGCGGTGGGGCAATCCCTTCCACACCTCGCCAGGCACGGCCGGCCACGCAGCAAGACCACGCGCACGGAGCCTGTCGTCATGCCGTTCCGTCGCGCCCGACTGACACCATTCGCGCACCGCAGCGATTCGCTGCGCGTGCTCCCCTGAAGGGCCCACCATGCAGTACAGTCCGCCGCCACTGTTCAAACAGGGACCGTCGGCGTTGGCCCGGCTGATCTGTTTCGTCGCGCTCGCCATCGGCCTGCTCGTGGTCGACTCGCACTACAACACGCTGGAGCGGGTTCGGTCGGTCGTCGGCACCGCGCTCTACCCGGTGCAACGCATGATGCTGTTGCCGCGCGACGCCATTCTCGGCGTGGCGGGCTTTTTCTCGACCGAGTCGCAACTCAGCGGCGAGAACCGCACGCTTCGCGAGCAAAACCTCGAACTCTCCGTGCAGTCCCAGCGCAATAACCAGCTGGTGGCCGAGAACGAACATCTGCGCCAGATGCTCGCCTTGCGCGAGCGCCTGCCCGTGCCGAGCATTCCCGCCGAGATCGAATACGACACGCGCGACCCGTTCACACAGCGCGTGGTCATCGATCGCGGTACGAAGCACGGCGTGAAGCTCGGCGCGCCGGTCGTCACGGAACAGGGGCTGCTTGGCCAGGTATCACGTGTCTTCCTGCTGCAAAGCGAAGTCACGCTGCTCACCGACAAGGAACAGGCCGTCCCCGTGCAAGTCACGCGCAGCGGCGTTCACAGCGTGATCTATGGCGGACTGCGCGGCGACGTGCTCGACCTGCGCTTCATTCCGCTGTCGGCCGACGTCAAGGTCGGCGACGAAATCGCCACCAGCGGTCTGGACGGCATCTACCCCGCCGGCCTGCCCGTGGCCCGTATTACCAAGGTCGACCGCGTCTCGGATACCGCGTTTGCGCGCATTCTGTGTCAGCCGGTGGCCAATCTGCGCAGCCAGCGTCAGGTGCTGGTGCTGCAATACACCACGCCGCTCGCCCTGCATCCCGACGCTGCCGCCGATCTCGCGCGCGCCTCCGATCCGTCGGCAAGCGGCGAAAAGCCCGGCCAGAAGGGGGGCACGCGCGCCGATCCGAAGCGCGCGCCGGCCGTCCGCAAGGGCCATTGAGGAATCGACATGCCACGACCGCAATACATTCTGCTGCCGGTCAATCCGTACTTCATCGCGCTCAGTCTCGTGGTGGCGTTTCTGGTGAACCTGATGCCATGGGGCCACGCCCCCGCCATGCCCGACTTCGTGGCGCTGGTGCTGATGTTCTGGAACATCCACCAGCCGCGCAAGGTGGGCATGGGCGTGGCGTTCCTCGTCGGGCTGCTCATGGACGTGCACAACGCCGGCCTGCTCGGCGAGCATGCGCTCGCCTACACGCTGCTGTCTTACGGCGCGATCATGATTCACCGCCGCGTCCTGTTCTTCACGTTGCTCGGTCAGGCGCTGACGGTACTGCCGCTGCTACTGCTCGCTCACGTGGTACCGTTCATCATTCGTCTGGCGACCGGCGCGGCATTTCCGGGCTGGTGGCCGCTTGCGGCGAGCTTCGTTGAAGCCTTGCTCTGGCCGGTGATCAGTATCCTGCTGCTGGCGCCTCAGAAACGCGCCGTCGACCGCGACGACACGCGTCCGATCTGAGATGGGCCCCACGCCCGCACGATCGCGCCACAGAGTTCCGCCAGCCCAGCCAGAATGACCGAGTTCAAGAATCCCCAGCAACAACTGCAGACGTTTCATCTGCGGGTGACGGCGGCTGCGCTTTTCGTGCTGATCTGCTTCAGCCTGCTCGCGGTGCGTTTCGTCTACCTGCAGGTCTTCCGTCACAACCAGTACGCGCTGCAAGCCGACGAAAACCGCGTCTCGCTCGCCCCGATCGTGCCCAACCGGGGCGTGATCATGGATCGCAACGGCGTGGTGCTCGCGCGCAACTACTCCGCCTACACGCTGGAAATTACGCCGTCGAAGATCGGCCGTCCGCTCGAGGATCTCGTCACCGATCTGTCCGACGTCATCGAGATCACGCCGCGCGACCGTGCCCGCTTCAAGAAGCTCATGGACGACAGCAAGAGCTTCGAGAGCCTGCCGATCCGCACGCGGCTGACCGACGAGGAAGTCGCCCGCTTCACCGCACAGCGCTTCCGTTTCCCCGGCGTGGATGTGCACGCTCGTCTCTTCCGTCAGTACCCGCTCGGCGAGACGGCCGCGCACGTGATCGGCTACATCGGCCGGATCTCGCAGCGCGATCGCCAGCGTATCGAAGCGATGAGCGACGAGAACGACAGCGATAGCGCCAAGTACGACATCCGCCGTGACGTCAACAATTACAAGGGCACCGACTACATCGGCAAGATCGGTGTCGAGCAAAGCTACGAGACGCAGCTTCACGGCATTACCGGTTTCGAGGAAATCGAAGTGACGGCCGGCGGCCGTCCGGTGCGCACGATCTCGCGCACCCCCGCCACGCCGGGTGACAACCTCGTGCTGTCCATCGACATCAAGCTCCAGCAGGTGGCCGAGCAGGCCTTCGCCGGACGCCGCGGCGCCGTCGTCGCCATCGAGCCGAAGTCGGGCGACGTGCTCGCGTTCGTGTCGGCCCCGAGCTTCGATCCGAACATGTTCGTCGAAGGCATCGACCAGCAGAACTGGGACGCCCTGAACAACTCGCCCGACCGGCCGCTGCTCAACCGTCCGCTGCGCGGCACCTATCCGATCGGCTCGACGTACAAGCCGTTCATGGCGCTCGCCGCCCTCGAACTCGGCAAGCGCACGACCAACTGGGGCTTCCAGGACACGGGCTCGTTCACGCTGGGCAACCACACGTTCCGCAACGACGTTCGCAACGGTCAGGGCTGGATCGACATGTACCGCTCGATCGTGGTGTCGAACGACACGTATTACTACATGCTCGCGCACGATCTCGGCGTGAACGCCATTCACGATTTCATGGCGCCGCTCGGCTTCGGTCAGTTGACGGGCATCGACATCGAAGGCGAAGCGCGCGGCATTCTGCCCTCGACCGAATGGAAGCGCAAAGCCTACAAGAAGCCCGCACAGCAGAAGTGGTACGACGGCGAGACGATCAGTCTGGGCATCGGTCAGGGCTACAACTCGTTCACGATTTTGCAACTCGCGCACGCCACGGCCACGCTGGCCAACAACGGCGTGGTGATGAAGCCTCACCTGGTCAAAGCCGTCGAAGACCCCGTCACGCACTCGCGTCAGTTGACCGTGCCGAAGGAGAGCGCACGGCTGCCGTACAAGCAGGCGGACGTGGACTTCGTCAAACGCGCGATGGTCGGCGTGATCAAGGAAGGCACGGGCCGTCAGGCGTTCGCGGGCGCACCTTATGAGGCGGGCGGCAAGACCGGTACGGCACAGGTCTACTCGCTCGGCAAGAACGAGAAGTACAACCACAACGCGATTCCCGAATTCAAACGCGACCACGCGTTGTTCATCGCATTTGCCCCCGTCGACGAACCGAAGATCGCCATTGCACTGATCGTCGAGAACGCCGGCTGGGGTGCCGCGCAGGCCGGTCCGGTTGCGCGCCGTCTGCTCGATTACTACCTCATCGACGAACCGAAGGAGCGTGCAGCCGAAGCGGCCGCATTGCAGGCGTCGGCGTCGGCACCGGGCGTAGCCTCGGGTGCGTTGGCCGTGTCGGCGGCACCGGACGCCCCGCCCGCCAGCGCCGCCGAACTCGGCAGCCGTGCCGCCGGCGCCCCGGCGAGCGTGGCGCGTGTTGCGCCTGCCGCATCGGGGGCGGCCGCCAGTGTGCCGCGCACGGCTGAGGGCAAGGCCTCCGCGGCCAAAGCCGCTGCGGCCCCGGTCGCACCGGAACCCCCTAAGCCCGCCCCTGCCCCGCAACGTCAGCCCGCCGTGAGCCCGACCGTTGCCGACGAGGCCCGCCATCGCGCCGCGATTCGCGCACAAGGCGCGCAAGGAGGAACGCCATGATGGCGCTCGACAAACATACGTGGAAAGAACAGGTCAAGCGCCTGTTCGCCGGCTTCGACAAGCCGCTGGCGCTGATCGTCTTCCTGCTGCTGTGCGTGGGACTGGTCACGCTCTACAGCGCGAGTATCGATATGCCCGGACGCGTCGAAGACCAGCTCCGCAACATCGTGCTCACGTTCATTCTGATGTGGGTGCTGGCCATGTTGCCGACACAGACGCTGATGAAGTTCGCCGTACCGCTCTACACAGCCGGGGTCGCGCTGCTCATTGCGGTGGCGATGTTCGGGCTGACGAAGAAGGGCGCGAAGCGCTGGCTGAACGTCGGCATGGTGATCCAGCCGTCCGAGATCATGAAGATCGCCATGCCGCTGATGCTCGCGTGGTACTTCCAGAAGCGCGAAGGCAACATCCGCTGGTTCGACTATCTGGCCGCGCTGGCTTTGCTCGGCGTGCCGGTCGGGCTCATCGCCAAGCAGCCCGACCTTGGCACGGGGCTGCTCGTGGCGGCCGCCGGCCTCTACGTGATCTATCTGGCCGGCCTGTCGTGGAAGCTCATTCTGCCGGTGCTCGTCGCCGGGGTGCTCGGCATCGGCACGATCCTCGCGCTCGAGGACAAGATCTGCCAGCCGGATGTCGAATGGCACATCCTGCACGACTATCAGAAGCACCGCGTGTGTACGCTGCTGGATCCGACGTCAGACCCTCTCGGCAAGGGCTTCCACACGATTCAGTCGGTCATCGCCATCGGCTCCGGCGGCGTCATGGGCAAGGGCTGGCTGAAAGGCACGCAGGCCCACCTCGAGTTCATCCCCGAGAAGCACACCGATTTCATCTTCGCCGTGTTCGCGGAAGAATTCGGGCTGATCGGCGAAGGCGTGCTGCTGGTGCTCTACCTGCTGCTGGTCGCGCGCGGACTGATGATCGCGGCCTCCGGTGCGACCCTGTTCGGGCGGCTGCTGGCAGGCGCCGTCACGATGATCTTCTTCACCTATGCCTTCGTGAACATGGGGATGGTGAGCGGCATTCTGCCGGTGGTCGGCGTGCCGCTGCCGTTCATGAGCTACGGCGGTACTGCACTGGTGACGCTCGGCCTCGGGGTCGGCATTCTGATGAGTGTCGCGCGAGAGAAACGGCTCATGCAGAGTTGACGGTGCGCTGACACCACGACGCGGACAAAACGGCAGGCGCATCGCCCTGCCGTTTTTGTTTTGGCATGCGGCCTAGCGGGCCGGGGCCGGTGCGGGCGGCTGCATACGCTCGCGATTCATCGCGTCGAGCTTGCCCTGAGCCGCCACGTCGCCCTGCGCGGCCGCCTTCTCGTACCACAGACGCGCCCGATCGAGATCCGGCGTCACAACCCCATAGCCTCGCTCGTAGTAGCTCGCCACGATGTACTGCGACGGCAGATCGCCGCCGCGCGCCGCCTTCTGGTACCAGCCGAATGCAACCTTGTAATCCTTGGGAACGCCGCGTCCGATGAAGTACTCGTTGGCGATGGCCGCCTGCGCCTGAACATGGCCCTGCTGCGCCGCCTTCTCGTACCAGAGGTTGGCCTGAGGAATCGACTTGCCGACGACGTAGCCGTCATCGAACATCTTTCCGTAGACGTACTGCGCCTGCGTCATGCCCGCGTTCGCCGCACGCTCGAGCCAATGCACCGCGCCGCCCGGATCGGATGTGCCGCCTTCGCCGTTGAGCAGCATCATCGCGTAGTCGAACTGCGCCAGACGATTGCCCTGTTCCGCCGCCCGGCGGAATTCCTCGAGCGCCTGCGACTGCTGCCCCGCTTCATAGTGGTGTACGGCCTGATCGGTCAATGTCTGCGCCGGGGCCTGTGCGGCCGCCACGGCATAGGGGATGGGCTGGCACGCCACACTCACGAGCGTGGCGGCAAAACCGGCAAACAGCCGGCGCATGGCGTAAAGCGGCGACATGTCAAACCTCCGGGAGGGCGGGCTTGCGCCTATTGTGCGCCAAACGGAAAAGACGTGCCGGCCCCGCCATCTTTGGCGTCGCCCAACGAAAAACCCCGGCGCGTGGCCGGGGTTGGGTGTCGCACAAAGCCGCCCGTTTACGGCTTGATGTACGCGTAGCCCTTTTGCTGCAAACGCGTGAGTTCGACCACACCGGACGGCGTAAAGTCCGCATCGAGCACGAACTGGTCCTTCTTCAGATTGCGCTGCTTGAGCGTGATCTCGCACACCTCGAACTTGACGCCGCGTGCATGGAGCGCCGAGATCAGCGGCCCGACAGTGGCGGCATCCTTGTAACTCTCCATCAGGAAGTCGACCCCCTGCGAATGGGCGACGACCACGATGTCGGTATCCGGCGCGGTATCGAGCTGGTTGCGGACGTTGCGCAACCCGGCGAGCGCCTGATGTTCGGCATCGTTGATGTGATACACGACCTTGTCGCGCGCGAACGCCGACGTGGCAGGCAGAGCCAATGCCGTAAGCAGGAATGCGGCCAGCAAGCCGCGCAGCAGCGTCTTCATGTATGGAGTCTCCTGTGGGTTACGTTGTGCCAGCCGCATCATAGCGCGTTGGCACGCAGCGGGTCATTGACGAGGTGCGCTGGCCCGGCCAGGGTCAGACAATCGAGCTCGGATAGCCTTGTCGCAAATACCACTCAAGACTCGGCGGACTATAGGCAGGCGGCGAATCGGGAGACGGCGCGCTCGGAGACGCTTGGCGAGGTGCGATGTCGAGTCCCGAATAGGGCGGCGGGGCGCCCCATGCGCCATCGGTCTGCGTTGCCGGATACGGCGGTGGTGCGTCGGGCGCGGCGTCGGTCGGCGCCGGCGTAGCGAATGACCAGAGGTGAGCGCCTCGCGCCGGATCTGGCAACAACGCGCGGTCAGTCGATCTCGTGCCAGCGAAATCCGCACGGAAATCGCCGCGAGGCAATACAGGTGCGCTCGGTCGCGGCCGGGCGGACACAACGGCGACCGGCCGATTGGCCACATGGTCGAGCGCGATCAGATTCCCCCTTGAATCCACTCGTCGCATCGAAATGAACCGCACGTCCGTCTGATGATCGTAGGCAACGGCATTGCTGCCAGAAGAGATTTTTGACATGACCTTTCCTGTAATGAAAAAACCCGCCAGACATCGAGATCTGGCGGGTTTTGACTTTCGACCATGTCATTGCCGGCGGCCATCGACTTCGCCGGCAGAGTTTCGAATTCGTCGTGCCGTAGGCACCATCCCAGTCAAATTGGACGGCATCGGCACAAATCGCGTGCCCGACGCGAACGAATGCCGCAGCGACCTATGCGGCGATGCGGCGATGCGACGGCTTACGCCGTCACTTCCGACCAGCAATTCGGCGTCTCGTACAGACGCAAACGCACCAGACGAAGGTCATGGCCGTAGTGCGTATCGAAGACGCTGCTCAGTTTGTCGAACGCGGCAGCCGCCAGATTCTCGACGGTCGGCACACGATCGAAAACCACCGTCTTGTGATCGGGCATCGTCTCGAGGAAATTGCGCACGGCCGTGTCGCCTTCATAAACGAGGAACGCGTGATCCCACACCGACACGAGGTGTTCGTTGGCCAGCGCCTTCACGTCGGCGAAGTCCATCACCATGCCGTTGTCTGACGCTCCGCTCTCGCGGCTCACTTCACCCGCGAGCGTGATCTCGAGCACGTAGCGATGCCCGTGCAGGTTGCGACACTGGCTTCGGTGATCGGGAATGCGGTGGCCCGCATCGAATTCGAGTTTCCGGGTAATCGTAATCACGGCAACGGCTCAGGGAATGTTCAGGTATTTGTGCGTCTGCATCGACAGCGACCAGCGCGGATGCGATTTGCAATAGTCGATCGCCAGCTTCGTATTCGTGTCGCGCAACGGACCATCCATCGGCTGCAGATAGAAGTGCTGGAAATCGAGCGCTTCATAATCGGCCAGACGCTGACGATCCTGCGGCACCACGACCTTCAGCTCGTCGCCGCGCGTGACGATCATCTGCGCATCGGCCTTCGGGCTCACGCACACCCAGTCGATCCCCTCGGGGATGACTTGCGTGCCGTTAGTCTCCACCGCAATGCGAAAGCCCTCGGCATGCAGCGCATCGATGAGCGGTGCATCGAGCTGAAGCAGCGGCTCGCCGCCGGTACACACGACAAAGCGGTGCGCGCGGTCGCCCTGCGGCCACAACGCCACGATCTGCGCGACGAGTTCCGCCGGCGTGCGGTACTTGCCGCCATTCTCGCCGTCGGTGCCGACAAAATCGGTGTCGCAGAACTGGCAGACGGCATCAGCACGGTCCTCTTCACGGCCAGTCCACAGGTTGCACCCTGCAAACCGGCAGAACACCGCCGGGCGGCCGGCGTTCGCGCCCTCGCCCTGCAAGGTGTAGAAGATTTCCTTTACTGCGTACGTCATGATGCTCTCGATAGTCGAAGGGTCAGGCCGCGCCGCGATCCTGATCGTGATGGCGTGCGCGCCACTGCTCGTAGCCGCGCTGGCGCAACTGGCACGCCGGACATTCGCCGCAACCGTAGCCCCACGGATGCAGCACGCTGCGCTCGCCCAGATAGCACGTGTGCGTGTCTTCACGCACGGTCTCGACGAGCACGTCGCCGCCCAGATCCTGCGCCATCTGCCACGTGTCTGCCTTGTCGATCCACATGAGCGGCGTCTCGACGATGAAGCGCTGATCCATCCCCAGATTGAGCGCGACCTGGAGGGCTTTCATGGTGTCGTCGCGGCAGTCGGGATAGCCCGAAAAATCGGTCTCGCACATCCCGCCGACCAGCACACGCAAACCGCGGCGATATGCAATGGTCGCACCAATCGTCAGGAACAGCAGGTTCCGGCCCGGCACGAAGGTATTCGGCAGGTTGTTCTCCGCCATCGCAATCGTGGTCTCGCGCGTGAGCGACGTCTCGCTGATCTGACCCAGGATCGACAGATCGATCATGTGGTCATCCCCCAGACGCGGGGCCCACTGCGCGAAGCGCTCACGCAGCTTGGCCAGCACGTCGGTGCGGCACTCCAGCTCTACGCTGTGGCGCTGGCCGTAGTCGAAGCCCAGCGTCTCGACGCGCGCGTAGCGCGACAGTGCCCACGCGAGGCAGGTGGTCGAATCCTGTCCACCGGAGAACAGAACCAGAGCGGAATCGGTGCTTGTCGTCATGATCATGCGCTAGCAGTATCGCCCTCGCCGTCAGAGCGACGGGGGCCGGGGCACGCGCTTGCGGCCACCTCTCGGGCAGCCCGCGTGCGGGATATGTCCGCGATTTTGAACCGCGATGCCCCGCGTCGCTATCGCCGGGACGTGATACCCATCATCGGGCAGCGTTTTCGTTCAAACGCAAAAAGGGCTTGCGATGTGCGCAAGCCCTTCGAATTTGGTGGCCTGGGTCGGAATCGAACCAACGACACGCGGATTTTCAATCCGCTGCTCTACCAACTGAGCTACCGGGCCAAGAGAAAAGCGATTATAGAGACTGCAGGCGCTTTACGCAAGCCCTATATCGAAAAAATCTGCGGGAAAGCGGCGCCGCGGCGCATCAGGGGGCGCCACGCTGCCATCAGGTCTTGCTCTTGGAGAGTTCCACGCCCAGTTGCTTGAGCTTGCGATACAAATGCGTGCGCTCCAGGCCGGTTTTCTCGGCCACGCGCGTCATGCTGCCGTGTTCCTTGGCCAGGTGGTAAGCGAAGTACGCGCGCTCGAAAGCGTCGCGCGCTTCACGCAGCGGTACGTCGAACGAGATGTCTGCCGACATGCCGGCAGCACCGGCCGCCCCCGCGACACCCTCGGCATCGTGAGCGCCGAGCGGTGCATGATGCGTGGCCGCACCGTTAAGGCCCGTGCCCGCATGGCGTGCGTCGCTCTCGCCGAAGACGCCCGTCTCCAGCGCATCGTCGTCGGCATCGAACGCGCTCGCGGCACCACCGGACGGATCGCGCTTGCCGCGTGCGAGTCCCTGTTCCACCGCCTGCAGGAGTTTCTGCAGGGCGATGGGCTTTTCGAGGAAATTGAGCGCACCGATCTTGGTCGCCTCGACAGCGGTGTCGATCGTCGCGTGGCCCGACATCATGATCACAGGCATGGTCAGCAACTGCTGTGCTGCCCACTCCTTGAGCAAGGTCACGCCGTCGGTATCGGGCATCCAGATATCGAGCAGCACGAGGTCAGGCGTGTGGGTCGCGCGGAACGCGCGCGCTTCCTGCGCGTTCTCCGCCACTTCCACGACATGCCCCTCGTCGCTCAGAATCTCCGAGAGCAGCTCCCGGATCCCCATTTCGTCGTCCACCACCAAAATGGTTGCCATTTACGCTACCTTCGTGTGTTCTGCCGGCTTGAGGCGCGGCAGGTCCTGGTCGTCAGCCAATTGAGTAAACAAGATCGAAATTTGTGCACCTGCACTGCCTTCGCCCTCGGGTAATGACCGGTTGCGAATGTCGATGCGGGCCTGATGCTCATCGATGATCTTCTTGACCATCGCGAGCCCCAACCCGGTGCCCTTCGACTTGGTCGTCACGTAAGGTTCGAATGCGCGGGTCAGAATGCGTGCCGGAAAGCCCGGCCCGTTGTCCGAGATCGTCAGACGCACCGCAGTGCGCTTCGGCTCACCGGAATGCACATCCGATCCTGCGTATTCTACTGTCTTCGTTTCTACCGTGATAAGAGGGTTTTCGGTTCCAACGACGGCATCTTGAGCATTTTGCAGCAGATTATGAATAACCTGACGCAATTGCGTCGAGTCGCCGCGAATCTCCGGCAGCTCAACGTCGAGATAGGGGCGAATCGCACCGCGCCCTTCGTCCACGCCGTATAACGTCAACACCTCGCCGATCAGCTCATTGAGTTGCAGCGGATGCATGATCGCCGGCGGCAGGCGCGCGTAATCGCGGAAATCGTCGACCATGCGCTTCATTGCCGCCACCTGATTGACGATGGTCGTTGCCCCCCGGCGCAGCACTTCGGCGTCGGCCGGTGGAAGCTTGTCCGACAATTTCATCTGCAATCGCTCTGCCGACAGTTGGATCGGTGTCAGCGGATTCTTGATCTCGTGCGCCAGACGCCGCGCCACTTCCGCCCATGCGACCGAACGCTGCGCCGAGATCACGTCGCTGATATCGTCGAACACCACGACATAGCCGCCACCCGCACGCATCGGCACCCCGGCCACGGCGACCATCGGTTCCGGCAAATGCGAGCCGCGCACGAGCAGCGTGACCGCATCGGTTTCGCCTGGCAACGTCAGGCCGATCTGTTGTTGCCAGTGGCCGCCCGGCCCGAGATCGACATTCGCATCGCGATCGGCAAATGCGCGGCGCAACGTCTCCCCGAATTCCACCAGCGCCGGAATATGCGCGGGCGAACGATTCAGCTCGCCCTGAAAGCTCTGCTTGAAGATGCGTTCGGCACCGGCGTTGGCCGTCGTCAGGCGGAAGTCCCGGTCGAAGACGAACACCCCGGCCGTCAGACTCGACAGAATACTCTCCAGGTGAGCCTTCGAGCTTTCGAGCGCGAGGCGGTTGCGCTCAACGGTTGCGCGGGCGTCCGACAGCTGACGCGTCATCGCATTGAACGCCTGCGTGAGGAAGCCGAGTTCGTCGTTGGTGCGCACTTCCCCCTTCGGCGACAAATCGCCTGCCGCCACCTCCTGCGTGCCGCGTGCGAGCAGGAAAAGCGGCCGCGCGAGCTGATTTCCGAGGGCCAGTGCGAGCATCATCGCGACGAAGGTCGCCAGGAACAGCGACAGCGTCAGCGTGCCGATATACATCTTGCGCAGGCCCGTACGGCCAAGCGCCTTTTCCTGATATTCACGATAGGCGTTCTGCACCGCCTCGGCGTTCTGCGCGAGATTGGCAGGCACCAGTTGCGTGACTTGCAGGAAACGCTCTTCGTCCTGCAGCGACGACGAGTACCCGGACGGGATACGTATCACCACACGCCATCGCAGTTGATCGTTTCCCTGATGTTTGTCGTAGCCCTCGCTGCCGCCTTCGATAGCCGTGTAGCCACGTGACTGCGTGCGGGCCTGACGCAGCATGAGCGGTGTTGGCAGATCGGGCACGAGCGCGTTGAAGTTGCCCGACGCCGACGCGAGCACGCGCCCGTTGCCGTCGACGATCGTTGCGTCCTGCAAGCCGAACTGTTCACGCATGCGCAGCAGGGTGAGCGTGCCGCCTTTATCGCCGCTCGACGTCAGATTGTCGGCCACGAGCTGCGCTTTCGCACTCAAATCCGACAGGCCGTTATTCAGAATGGCGCGGCCGAGTTCGAGCCCGGAATCGAGCGCCGTCTCCACGCGCACATCGAACCACGATTCGATACTGCGCGAGACGAATTGCAACGACACCAGATAGATGATGCCGCCCGGCAACACCCCGACCAGCGCGAAGAAAATCGCGAGCTTGGCCAGCAAACGCGTGCCGAAGCGTCGCTGACGCAGCCGCACGAGAATGATCCAGACGAGCGCACCGACGATAAAGACGAAGATGATCGCCACCGCAATGTTTGCGGTGTAAAGCAGCGAATAGTAACGGTCGAAGAATTCGGTATTGGCCGACGCGAGCGCGAGCAAGCCAAACAGCCCGATGGCGACGAGCGCCATCGTGACGATCAGCGTGCGAATGACGATGTGCTTGAGCAGGCCGCCGCCGTTATTTGACACGGGTAGCTCCGGGCGGCGATGCCGCACTGAAAGCCAGCGGCAAATTACCCGTCAGGCGGGGCGAGGAATTCGCAGTGCCAAGTGTTGGTGTTGCCGCGAGCGGCAACGCTGTCATACCGGCACTCGCAGTTGCGCTCGCCGGTGCCGCGGCCCCGGCCGAAGCGTTCGGCGCAACGCTCAACGTCGCGACGGCCGGTGACACAGACAGGCTGGCCGCCGCCGGCGGGGATGCGGGCGAGAACAGGAAGCGTGCCCAGTCCGAGCTGAGATTCCAGTCGCGGTTGTTGACGGCGTCGATCTGGAAGGGCTTCGGCATGAGCGCATTGTCGAGACGCATGCGCACCGACGCCTGATATTGGGTGCCCGGCTTGGCGACACCCTTTTCAATGACGCGCCAACCGCTCACATTGCGCACGAGCGCCAGCGCATCGCGCAACGAGCTGAAGCCGAGCTGCAACCCGCCGCTATTGCTGTTGCCGTTGTTGCTGGAGACACGGTATTGACGCGTGAGCGGCTGGAACCAAAGCCGCACGCTCTGCGAAGTGGTCACGACCTTCTCGTCAAACCAGTACCAGCGCGAGCGCGTGAGTTCGAAGTCGGTCGTGAAGTAAAGAGAGACGCCGCGATTGACCGCGTCTTCAAGGCTGCTGTTGAGTTCGAAGGCAAAGCGCGCGTCGAGCGACCAGCCGCCCTCGGAGGGCTCGAGCCGGGCTTCGCGCACCTGAATTTCGTTTTCGGCGCGCGCGGGCGCTGCGAAGCCGAGCGCGAAAACGCACAGCAGCAGCGGCAGCAAACTGGCCAGGAGCCGTTGAGAGAAAGTCACCGTTTCTGGAAGCGAGCGTAGTAGAAGCCGTCATGGGCGCCGCCAGGGGTCATTAGCAATTGCCCGGGAGCGTCCAATCGTACCGCATCTGTGCGAACACGTTCAAACCATTGCGCTTGCGCTTCGTTTTCTGCCGGAAAGATGGAGCAGGTGGCGTAGATCAGTTCGCCGCCCACGGCCAGGGTGTCCCAGAGCGCGAGCAGGATGCGCTGCTGCTCTTGCACCAGCGCTGCGATGTCGGCCTCGCGGCGCAGCCAGCGAATGTCCGGATGACGCCGCACGATGCCAGCCGCCGAGCACGGCACGTCCGCCAGAATGCGGTCGAACGGCACGCCGTCCCAGCCGCCGCCGGACCACTTCGACGGGGCACCGGCGTCGCCGATGCGCACGTCGGCGCTCAACCCCAGACGCTCGAGGTTCTCGTAGATGCGCGGCACCCGCGTGCGGTCCGACTCCAGCGCCGTGACCTGCACGTCTGCCATTTCCAGCAGATGGCCGGTCTTGCCGCCAGGGGCCGCACAGGCGTCCAGCACGCGCATGCCTGCGCGCGGGTTCTCGCCAAGCACGAGCGGTGCGGCCAGTTGCGCGCCGGCGTCCTGCACCGACACCCATCCGTCGGCGAACCCCGGCAGGCGATCCACCGGCACCGCCTGCGCCAGACGCAACGCCACCGGTCCGATGACTTCGGCTTCCATGCCCGCCAGCGTCAGGCTCGCCTGCATGTCGGCCACGCTGATGCGACGCGTGTTGACTCGCAGCGTCATCGGGCCACGGCTGTCCCCAGCGGCAAGCAGCGTCTCCCATTGGTCCGGATAGGCGCGGCGCACGGTGTCGATCCACCACGCAGGGTAGTTCCAGCGCGCTTCGGGTTGCGTGGCGATCTGAGCCATCAGGGCGTCGCGCTCGCGCAGAAAGCGGCGCAGCACGGCGTTGGCCAGCCCCTTTGCGGCGACAGTCCGCCGCTGAGACGCAATCGCCTCGACCGCCTGATCGACGACGGTAAATTCGGTGTACGCAGCATCCTTGGGGTCGTCCTGCAGCAACGCGAGGGCGCATAGCAGAATGTCTCTCACCCGGGCTTGCAGTGCGGGTTTGACCAGCAACGCGAGCAATGCGCGGCTGCTGCCCAGGCGGCGCACGGCACGGTAAGCCAGATCCTGTGCGGCGGCGCGCGCGGTCGGCACGCACTGCACGGTGGCTTGCGCAAGCGCTTGCGGCAACGCGGTGCCCTTCTGGACGGATTCGAGGGCCTGCGCGGCGCGTTGCAGCGCATAGGCCAGGGATTCGGTGGGCAGACTCGGTTGCGGCATGGGCTTTCTACAAACAAACATGCCCGCGCGACGGCGGGCATGCGAGGCTATCGGACGGCTGTCGGGCGACAGGATAGCAGACTGGCGAGCCTTGCCCGAGGGCACCACTCGCGCCAGCGGGCAGGGCCATCGCCGGCGAGGTCAGTCCTCACTTCCGGCGCACCGCTCAAGCGATCAGACCGGATACTGTCCGGTGCGCGCCATCTCCATCAGACGGGCAATGCGCTCTTCGGTCGCCGGGTGCGTCGAGAACAGGTTGGCGATCGCGCCGCCGGACAGGGGGTTCATGATCATCATCTGCGCGGTGGCCGGGTGCTGTTCCGCGGCCTCGAACGGAATGCCCTGTGCGTAACGGTGGATCTTGTCGAGTGCCGCCGCAAGCGCCTGCGGATCGCCGGAGATTTCCGCGCCGCCCCGGTCCGCCTCGAATTCGCGGGCGCGCGAAATTGCCATCTGAATCAGCGACGCTGCCAGCGGCGCGAGAATCGCCACGGCAATGCTGGCGATCGGGTTGGCCGGACGGCCGTTCTCATCGCGTCCGCCGAAGAACATGGCGAAGTTGGCAAGCGCCGAAATGGCACCGGCCATCGTCGCGGAAATGGTGGAGATGAGAATGTCGCGATGCTTCACGTGCGCCAGCTCATGCGCCATCACGCCGCGCAGCTCACGATCAGACAGCACACGCAGAATGCCCGTCGTGGCGGCCACGGCGGCGTGCTCCGGATTGCGGCCGGTCGCGAACGCGTTGGGCGCGTCTTCGTTGATCAGATAGACCTTCGGCATCGGCAGGCCGGCACGCTGCGACAGCTCGCGCACCATGTTGTAGAACTGCGGTGCGCTCGTCTCGTCGACCTGCTGCGCGTTGTACATGCGCAGCACCATCTTGTCCGAGAACCAGTACGAAAAGAAATTCATCGCGAGCGCGAACGCCAGCGCGAGCATCATGCCCTGCTTGCCGCCGATCATGCCGCCCACCACCATGAACAACGCGGTGATGGCCGCCATCAGCAGGGTGGTCTTCATCCAATTGAACATGGTGTTCTCCTCTGCAAATCTTGATGACTCGAGGAACCACGCACTTTGCGTGTCCTCGGGCGTTAGATGGGGCCGGCCGTCAAAAATTCAACGGCAGCGGCTTCAGCTTAGATATTTTTCAGACGTTCGCCCGGATTTCTCGTCATTTCACCGACGTTTTGCGAACTTTTCGCGCTGTTTTGATGGCAAAAACGCGTGAGCCGGCGTCGAGCGCTATGCCTGCGGATCGGCCGTCACGAACACGTCACCCGGCGTCAGTGCGAAACCTGCGAGGAACTCACGCACCGGCAGGCGTTTGCCGCCCGGCTTCTGGCATTCGGTCACACGCAATGCGCCTTCGCCACAAGCGACCACGATGGCGTCAGCGCTCACTTCGAGGACAGTGCCGGGCGCCGCCCCCGGCTTACCCGCCACAGCGCTCGCGCGCCACAGCTTGACAGGGGTGTCGTGTACCGTGCCGAGTGCGCCCGGGAACGGATCGAACGCCCGCACCTGACGCGCCAGCACATCGGCAGGCTTGCGCCAGTCGAGCACGGCCTCCTGCTTCGCGATCTTCTCTGCGTAGGTCACACCGGCCTCGGGCTGGGCAACGCTCGGCAGATGCCCGTCGCGCGCGAGCTGACGCAACGCGTCGACGATCAGCTTGCCGCCGAGCGCCGCCATGCGGTCGTGCAGCACCGCTGTCGTGTCTTCGGGACCGATGGGTTCGGCCTCACGCAGAATCATGGCGCCCGTATCGAGGCCCGCATCCATCTGCATGATGGTGATGCCGGTCTCGGTGTCCCCCGACTCGATGGCACGGTGGATCGGCGCCGCACCGCGCCAGCGCGGCAGCAACGAGCCGTGAATATTCAGGCATCCGTAACGCGGCAGATCGAGCACTTCCTGCGGCAGGATCAGGCCGTAGGCGGCCACGACCATGACGTCGGGTGCAAGCGCACGCAGTTGTTCGATGGCGGCGGCCGCCTCCTCGGGGTACTTGCCGTTACGGCGCAGCGACGGCGGCTGCGAGACCGGCATGCCGTGCGCCAGCGCGTAGCGTTTGACCGGGCTGGCTTGCAGCTTCATCCCTCGTCCTGCCGGACGGTCTGGCTGAGTGAGTACCAACTCAACGGGAAAGCCAGCGGCATCGATAGCGGCTAGCGCGGTTTGTGCGAATTCCGGCGTACCGGCGAAGACGATGCGAAGCGTCATGACGACCTTACTCCTGCTGAACGCTGTAACTTACTTGACGGCACCGGCGGCGGCGTCGGCAACGGCTGGCGCGACGAACGCACGGAAACGCTCGTTGGTGTCGCCTGCACGACCGCCCTGCCAGATCTCGCGCCAGCCGTCGGGCGCAGGAATGCGCGCGTTGGCCTTGTCGAGCAGCAACAACACGCCGCAGCGTGACGCCTGCGCCAGATCCGGGAGCTGCACCGGACGCACGTCGATGAAATAGTCGAGCATCGCGCGCTCGGACTCGCCGACATTGAACGACCCGACGCAAGTGTTCGCCAGCGGGCTGCCGGGCGGCGCAACATGCGCGAGCGACTCGCGCAGCGCGGCGAAAGGCGTGCGGTAGCTGCGAGCCTCATTGACCCACGGCAGCAGCAGCGTCGAGAGCGTTCCCCAGACGAACATCAAGCCGGCGAAGCCGAAGACGAGGGCCCCCAACTGACGGCGATGCACGATGGCGGTCCCCCATAACACGGCGATGACGAGCGCCGCGAGCACAAGGCCCGGCGAGAACGGCAGCACGTAGTCGAGCGGCAACCATTTGCCGATCGGTCCGGCCGCGACATGTCCGTTACCGGTCAGTTGCAGTCCCCAGCGCACCCACAGGAACAGGCCCAGCACACTCATGAGCACAAGCGCCACGCCCGACCATGTCTTCTCGAGCCACGCCGGCAAGCGCACGCCCGCACCGAGCACGGCGATGGCCGGGAAGAGCGACAACATATAGATATCGCGAATGGCCGACGAGACCACCAGCGTCAGCACGAACAATCCGGCGTACAGCCAGAGCATGGCCTGTTCGGGACGCTCGTTCAGCAAACCCCGCACCCCGCCGCCCTGCCGCAATTGCGCAATCAATGCGCCGAGGGCGAGCCAGCCCGCCGGGAACGTCAGCCCGATCAGGCTCGTGACGTCGTTCCAGTACGACTTGCGTTCCCCCCCCAAGTGGACGAAACCGAAGAACCGGCCGAAGTTGTTGTCCCAGAACCATTCGATGAAGAGCGGCTCGGAGGCATGCCAGAACAGCACCGGCCAGATCACGACCCAGGGCAGCGCCGCCAGCACTGCCCACGCGAGCGCTGCGGCGTATCGGCGGGTGCGATAGGCCGGCACGATGAGTACCGCCAACGCGGTCAGCCCCAGCACACCGGGCACGAGCAAGCCCTTGCTCAGAAATGCGATCCCGGCGCCCGTCCCGAACAGCAGCCCCCACAGGCGCGACGAATTTCCTGCTCTGGCCAGATGTGCCAGCGCCGCGAGGGCGAGCGCGGCGCCCGCCAGTTGCGGCACATCTGCCGTGAGTTTGTGAATGTTCTCGATGGCCCCGAAGCTGCCGACCATCAGCATGGGGGCGAGCCAGTTGAAGGTGTCCGTGTCGCGCGTGTGGGCCGGCCCGTAAAGGCGTTGCGCCAGACGCCCGACACAAAGTGCCGCCATCACGAGCCACGCAAATACCGCGAGCTGCGCGCCGTCGAAGACGGGCAGCACACCGGACGCCAATCGCGCGAAGAACGCCCCCGTCCAATACATGACGGGCGGCTTTTCCACAAAGGGATCGGCCGCCACATGCGGCACGATCAGATCGTGACCGCGAAAGAAATTCAGCACCATGCCGACGGAATACGGCTCATCCGCCTTCCAGGGGTCGCGGTCGAACAGTCCCGCCAGCACGAAGGCGAACAGGAGTGTGGCGCTCAGCCAGTAAATCGTACGGGTACGGGAAGACGACGAGGTGATGGCGATGGACATCTCGGCAAACAGTCGGGAGTTGGCCCGACGGCAGACGTTCGAGACGCCCCGTCGCAGCGGCGGAAAGCGGACGCAAGGGCCCGCGAGCGCTGCAAGTATAGAGGACTTTACCGGGCGCGCCCACGTTGGGCGTGCCGGACAGGATCAGGCGCGCTCGACCTGCTTCTTCATCTTCTGCTTGATGCGGTTGCGCTTGAGCGGCGAGAGGTACTCGACGAACACACGGCCCTTGAGGTGATCCATTTCGTGCTGGATGCACACGGCGAGCAGGCCGTCGGCGTCCAGTTCGAACTTCTCGCCCTTCTCGTTCAGGGCGCGCACGCGCACGCGGTCGGCGCGCTCGACTTCGTCATAGATGCCGGGTACCGAGAGGCAACCCTCTTCGTACACCTTCTGCTCGTCGCTGCGCCAGACGATCTCGGGGTTGATGAACACGCGCAGTTCGTCTCGCGTTTCCGAGAGATCCATCACGATGACCTGCTCGTGAACATCGATCTGCGTGGCCGCGAGGCCAATGCCTGGGGCGTCGTACATGGTCTCGGCCATGTCCTTGACGAGTTGGCGGATCCGGTCGTCGACCTGGGCAACCGGCTTGGCCACCTTGTGCAGACGCGGATCGGGATATTGAAGAATTGTCAGTAATGCCATGATGAAAAACGGGAATTCGCCGCATTGCCCTGAGGATGGCCGCGAACGCACAATCTTGTGATGGTGACTGCGTCGCGAGGCTCGCGCCGCAGCCGATGCCAACCTTGGCCCCCCGGTCAATGCTTACCGGATGATGAAAAATTTTAGCATAGCGCCCCTGCCGGCGCTGGCGGCCGGCGACACCCCGCCCGCCCGGGACGCCCGCTCCGGCACCCTTTCGGGTGTCGCCGCCGGCGTCCTGTCCGCCGAAAACCTCACCGCATCGCCCCATTGTGATCAGATCGGTGCCGACCGCGCGGAAATCAAGGACTGGCTAAGGCTTTGTCACGCCCCCGGCGTGCCGCCTGCTGCCATACGGCGTCTGTTGATCGCCTTCGGCCCGCCCGAGGCGATCTTTCGCGCGTCACGCGCCGACCTCGCTCACGTCCTGCCTGACGATCTCGTCGCCCGGCTGCTGGCGCCGGTTCGCGCCGACGTAGCCGCGCAGATCGCCCGCACCGTCGACTGGGCCAGCCGGCCGGGGTGCGCTGTGGTGACGTTGTCCGAACCGGCCTATCCGCGCGCCCTCCTGACGCTCGGCGACGCGCCTCCCATTCTCTATTGCCGAGGTGACGTCGGTTTGCCGAACCGGGCGGGCAACAGGGCGGCGGCCCTCGTCGGCAGCCGCCGTGCCACGCCGCAGGGACGCGACAATGCGCGGCACTTCGCGCAAGTCCTGGGCCGGGCGGGCGTTACCGTCGTGTCAGGACTGGCCGCCGGCATCGACGCGGCCGCGCACGAGGGCGCGCTGGAGACCTCCGGGCGTACCTGCGCGGTCGTTGGGACGGGGGCCGACATCGTGTACCCGGCGCGCCATCACGGGCTCGCCGAGCGCATTGCCGAACGCGGCCTGCTGCTATCCGCGTTTCCTCTCGGCACACCGCCCCGGCCGGATCATTTCCCGCGTCGCAACCGGTTGATCGCGGCGCTGGCGCGATGCACCGTGGTCGTGGAAGCCGCGACGCAATCGGGCTCGCTCATTACAGCGCGTCTGGCGGGCGAACTGGGCCGGGACGTGCTCGCCCTTCCCGGCTCGATCCACGCGCCGCAAAGCCAAGGTTGTCATGCCTTGATCCGGGATGGCGCCACGCTCGCGGCGTCGCCCGAGGACGTCTTCGAGGCGTTGGGCATTGCACCGCCCGCCGTCACGCTCGACGCAAAGCAATCGGGCGAAGAGCGCGCACGACACCGTGGCGGCCCAACACATACGCGCCCGGGCTCGCAAGCTACCCGCCAGGGCGTTGGCGACGGGAACGCTCACCGCGCATCGGCTGTCCATGCCACCGTGACGTCGACCGCCAGCGCGCCACCCGGCATGACAGCGGTCGTGGAGGCGCTGGGTTATGATCCGGTCAGCGCAGACACCCTCTGCGAGCGCACCGGCATAGGGATCACCACCGTGCTCGCGCACCTGAGCGTGCTTGAACTCGATGGCCGGATCGCCCGCCTTGCCGGCGGCCGGTTTGTGCGGCTGACGGCACCGGGCGAACGCTAGCGAATGCGCCGCGCGCCGGGGTCGTGGCCCGATTGCGCAAGGCCGGGTAGCGGCTGCAGACTGCATTCCCTCAATACCGAAATTCCGATACTACCGACACCATGCCCGTTTTCGATCCCGTTGCCGACCGTTCCGCGCTGGCCGCCGCGCTGGCCGATGGCAACACGCGTCTCGTGGCCTGCCTGTGCGCGGCGTGGTGCGGCACCTGCCGCGAGTATGCGCAGACGTTCGAGCAACTGGCGGCCAGCCATCCGGCGTTGTGTTTCGTGTGGGTGGACATCGAGACCCACGCCGACTGGCTCGACGACCACGATATCGAGAATTTCCCGACCGTGCTGGTCCAGGACGCGGCGCAGCCGCCCGGACAGGCACGCTTCTTTGGCCCGGTACTGCCCGCCATCGGCATTCTCGAGCGCATGCTCGACACCCGCGTGCTGGGCGACGCCACCGTTATCGCCCCCGCGCTGCGCGAGCATCTCCTTGCCGGATAACGCCTGCCGGAACCCCATGACGGGAACGCCGGGCACGGCGCGGTGTCATGGCCACAGCCGCGACACTGCCCCGCCGGCCCCACGCTTGCCGCCGGCCTGCGACGCGCTTATGATGTGCCGCTTTCAGGCACGCCTTGTGCCCGATCCGACGGCAACGGCGGATTGGCTATATGTTATAAAGCCAACGAATGTCGCTTGGCGACACCCCCTCAACATTACCTAACGTCATGTCAAAAGCTCTGATCATTGCCGAGAAACCGTCCGTCGCGAATGACATCGCGCGGGCGTTGGGCGGCTTTACCAAGCATGACGAGTACTTCGAGAACGACGATTACGTCGTCTCGTCGGCGGTTGGCCACCTCGTCGAAATCGGCGCGCCGGAAGACTATGAAGTCAAACGCGGCAAGTGGAGCTTCGCCAACCTTCCCGTGATTCCCCCGCACTTCGACCTCAAGCCGATCGCCAAGAGCGAATCGCGCCTGAAGGTGCTCACCCGTCTCATCAAGCGTAAGGACATCGACGTCCTGATCAACGCCTGTGACGCGGGGCGCGAAGGGGAGCTGATTTTCCGTCTGATTGCGCAGCACGCGAAGGCGAAGCAGCCGGTCCAGCGTCTGTGGCTGCAGTCGATGACGCCGCAGTCGATTCGTGACGGTTTCAAGCGCCTGCGCACCGACGACGACATGCTGCCGCTGGCCGACGCCGCGCGCAGCCGCGCTGAAGCCGACTGGCTGGTGGGCATCAACGGCACCCGCGCCATGACGGCGTTCAACAGCAAGGGCGGCGGTTTCTTCCTGACGACAGTCGGTCGCGTGCAAACGCCGACGCTGTCGATCGTGGTGGAGCGCGAAGAAAAGATTCGCAAGTTCGTATCGCGCGACTACTGGGAAGTGAAAGCCGAGTTCGTCGCTTCCGCCGGCTTCTACGAAGGCCGCTGGTTCGACCCGAACTTCAAGCGCAACGAATTCGATCCGGAGCAGCGCGACTCACGCCTGTGGAGCGTGGCAGCGGCCGAATCGGTCGTGGCCGCCGTGCGTGGCAAGCATGGCACGGTCACGGAAGAATCGAAGCCGTCGTCGCAACTCTCGCCGCTGCTGTTCGACCTGACGAGCCTGCAACGCGAAGCCAACAGCCGCTTTGGCTTCTCTGCGAAGAACACGCTGGGTCTGGCGCAGGCGCTGTACGAAAAGCACAAGGTGCTGACGTATCCGCGTACCGACGCGCGCGCACTGCCGGAAGACTATCTGGACACCGTCAAAGAGACGATGGCCGTGCTCAAGGAGAGCAACAACTACCATCAGTTCGCGAGCCAGGTCCTGAGCAAGGACTGGGTCAAGCCGAACAAGCGGATCTTCGACAACAGCAAGATCAGCGATCACTTTGCCATCATCCCGACGCTGCAGGCGCCGAAGAACCTCTCCGAGCCGGAGCAGAAGCTGTACGACCTCGTGGTCAAGCGCTTCCTGGCGGTGTTCTTCCCGGCCGCCGAGTCTCTGGTGACGACCCGCATCACGGAAGTGGTCGGCCATCACTTCAAGACCGAAGGCAAGGTGCTGGTCAACGCCGGCTGGCTTGCCATCTACGGCAAGGAAGGCGCGGGCGACGGCAAAGACGGCAAGGACGCCAAGGAAGACCAGCCGAACCTCGTGCCGGTCGCGAAGGACGAGAAGGTCGGCGTGGACAAGGTCGAAGCCGTCGGCCTGCAGACCAAGCCGCCGGCGCGCTACAGCGAAGCGACGCTGCTCTCCGCCATGGAAGGCGCGGGCAAGCTGGTCGAAGATGGCGAACTGCGCGAAGCGATGGCCGGCAAGGGACTGGGCACGCCAGCCACGCGCGCGGCCATCATCGAAGGCTTGCTGACGGAAAAGTACCTTGTGCGCGAAGGCCGCGAGTTGCATCCGACGGCCAAGGCGTTCCAGTTGATGACGTTGCTGCGTGGCCTCGGCGTGGACGAACTCACGTTGCCCGAACTCACAGGCGAGTGGGAAGCCAAGCTCTCGCAGATCGAGCGCGGCGGCCTCAAGCGTGACGAATTCATGCACGAGATCGCACAAATGACGCAGACCATCGTCAAGCGTGCGAAGGAATACGACTCCGACACGATTCCCGGCGACTACGCAACGCTCACCACGCCGTGCCCGCATTGCGGTGGCGTGGTCAAAGAGAACTACCGCCGTTTCGCGTGTACGAACTGCAGCTTCTCGATCTCGAAGATTCCGGGCGGACGCCAGTTCGAAATCCCGGAAGTCGAAGAGCTGCTCAAGAACAAGACGATCGGGCCGCTGTCGGGTTTCCGCAGCAAGATGGGGCGTCCGTTCTCGGCGATTCTCAAGCTCTCGCCCGATGACGAGATGGGTTACAAGCTCGAGTTCGACTTCGGTCAGGACAACGGCGACGAAGACGGCGAAGCCCCCGACTTCACGGGACACGAGCCGGTCGGCAAGTGTCCGAAGTGCGGTGGACGCGTATTCGAGCATGGCATGCGTTATGTCTGCGAAAACGCCGTCGCGAACCCGAAGACCTGCGATTTCACGTCGGGCAAGGTGATTCTCCAGCAGGAAATCACGCGCGAGCAGATTCACAAGCTGCTCAACGAAGGCAAGACGGATCTGCTGACGAACTTCAAGTCGTCGCGCACGGGCCGGACGTTCAAGGCCTATCTGGCCAAGCAGAAGGACGGCTCCATCGGCTTCGAATTCGAGGCGAAGGCACCGAAGAAGACAGCCGCGAAGGCGGGCGACGCCGAGGGTGACGAAAAAGCCGCACCGGCGCGCAAGACGGCAGCGAAGACCGCTGCCGCCAAGGCACCTGCCAAGGCGCCGGCCAAGAAGGCGGCTGCCAAGAAGACGACGGCGAAGGCCAAACCGGCCACGAAACCGGCTTCCGGCACGTCAGACGACGCCGCTGCCTTCGACGATGACGACGCACCGTTCTAAGCGAGCCGAGCGCCGCGTTGCCCCGTGATCCATGGGGCACGCGGGGCAACGAGGCACCGGGGCAATAAAAAACGGCCACTTCCTCACGGGAGTGGCCGTTTTGCCATCTGGTGGCGCGAACGACGTCACACCGGAATTTCGGTGATCGGCGGCGTCGGTGACGGCAGCTTGGGCGGCACCCAACGCTCGGCAGCCGAAATGCCTTCGTTCTGACGGAAATATTCCACCGTCAGGTCGATGAAGCCGCGCGTCTTGGCCGACAGATACTTGCGGCTCGGATAGACAAGCGAAACATCCACCGGTGTCTGCGAGAAATTGCGCAGCAGCGCGACGAGGTCGCCATCGCGCACGTCGTTGCCCACGAGATACGAGGGCAGGAACGCAATGCCGTGTCCCAGTAGCACCGACTGGCGCAGCAGCGCGGTGTTATTGCAGATGAACTTGTTCTGCACGCGCACACGCACTTCGCCGTCTGGACCGGAGAACACGCGATCGTCGCTCCAGAAGTCGTTTGGCAGGCCCAACACGCCGTGCTCGCCCAACTCCTGCGGCGTCACCGGTTCCCCGTGCTCGGCGATGTAAGCGGGCGACGCGCACAGCATCACGCGTGTCTCGGCGAGCACACGCGAGATCAGGCTTTCGCTGTTGATCATGCGGGTGAGCAGAATGCCGCAGTCGTAGCCTTCTTCTACCAGATCGATTGCACGATCGGTCAGCGTGAGATCGACCACCACCTTCGGGTGCATCTCCTGATACTTCTTGACGAGCGGCGCGAGGTTGCGCAAGCCGAACGAGACCGGGGCGACGACCTTCAAGGTGCCTTTCGGATCGCGCGAAGCGCTGGAGATGAGGGCGTCGGCCTCATCGACTTCGTCGATGATCTGCCGGCAGCGCTCGAGATACACCTGCCCCGCGCCGGTCAGCGACAGGCTGCGCGTGGTGCGGTTGAGAAGACGCACGCCGAGGTGCGACTCCAGCTCCGCGACATGCCGCGTGACCACGGCGGCCGACAGATCCATCTGGGCGGCGGTACGGGCAAAGCTCCCGTTATCAGCCACTTTGACGAAAACGCGCATTGATTGCAGTCGGTCCGTGTTCTTTCCAATCGTGATGTGCCGCGTCGTTCCGGCAAAAACGAGCATGGGCGGACCGGTGGTTCACCGGCACTGTGGATACCCACGGGCACCGGTCGGGCCGCCGCCGCGGAGCATTCCGGGGCGAGCCGCGCGCGTGCCGCCAGGGGTGTCGACACGGCGGGGAGACTTCTTCAATAAGGCGCTAGCTTACCGTAGACGGCCAAAATTTGCCTGACACGGCAATGATTTCCGTGCAGGGCTGCCGTATTGCATGCGCATCGCAACGCTCGGGCCTGCGTTCAACGCTGGATTTCACGCAGCTTCGTGCTCGATCATGCCCTTCGCGCGCAGCGTCCCGGTTGCCAGCGGGAGGTTTGACGCAGGTCAGAGCGGGGTGTTCACCACAAAGTTACAGTCGAATATCACCCATTGTTACAGGCTTCGTCATGAACCCCCTCCCCCTTTTGTCGACGCCGTGTGCCAACGCCTCCGCCACCGGCGAATCGCCCACTGATTCGCCCTGCCCTGGCTGCAAGTCGCACGCGTCAACCGAAGGCCATGGGCAATCGCGGTGCGCAACGCGCCTGGCGTCGCGAGCGGCCCCGGCCATCCCGCGTGCGCCGATCCACTTCGATGCACGGCTGCTGGGCCGGTATGACGTCAACGGGCCGCGCTACACGTCATACCCCACGGCGCTGCAATTTCGCGACGACTTCGGCGCCAGCGACTACGCGCGCGCGGCGGCCCAGTCCAAGCGCACCGGCGCGCCGCTCTCCCTCTACGTGCACGTTCCGTTCTGCGACACCGTTTGCTTTTACTGCGCGTGCACCAAAGTCGTTACCCACAACCGTGCGCATGCCGATGCCTACGTCGAGCGCCTGCACACGGAGATTGCGCGCCAGGCGTCGCTGCTCGGTGCCGGCCGCGCGCTCGCGCAGATGCACTGGGGCGGCGGCACGCCTACGTTTCTCGCACTGGAACAGATCACATCGCTGATCGACGCCATCGGCCGCCACTTCGTGATGATGTCCGACGACAGTGCCGAGTACTCCATCGAGATCGATCCCCGCAGCGCGGGTCCCGCGTCGATTCGCGCCTTGCGGGCGCTCGGATTCAATCGCCTGTCCATCGGGGTGCAGGATTTCGACCCTCGCGTTCAGCAGGCCATTCATCGCGTTCAGCCACGCGCACTGGTCGAAGCCACACTCGACGCGGCCCGCAGTTGCGGTTTCCGGTCGGTCAATTTCGATTTGATCTACGGCTTGCCCTACCAGACGCCTGAGTCTTTCTCGAACACGCTCGACGCCGTGATCGAGATGGCGCCGGAACGCCTGTCGGTCTTCAGTTACGCGCATCTGCCAGAGCAGTTCAAGATGCAACGCTGCCTGCCCGACGCCCTGCCGGACGGCCGGCAAAAGCTGGCGCTGTTGCAGACGATCATCGCCCGGCTGAGCGCCGCGGGCTATGTCCACATCGGTATGGATCACTTCGCACGGCCCGACGACGAACTCGCACGCGCGCAAGCGGCGGGCACCCTGCATCGCAACTTCCAGGGGTATAGCACGCGGGCGGATTGCGATCTCGTCGGCGTCGGCATGTCGGCCATCGGCCGTGTGGGCGACAGCTACGCACAGAACGCCAAGACGCTGAAGACGTATTACGAAGCCATCGATGCCGGTGGCCTCGCGATCACGCGCGGCGTGCGCCTCGATGAAGACGACCATATCCGGCGCGACGTCATTTCCCGCCTGATGTGCCACATGTCGCTCAGCTTCGCCGACATCGAGCAGGGGCACGGCATCGATTTCGTCACTTACTTCTCGAGCGAACTGGGCGAGTTGGCCGGTCTGGCCGCCGACGGTCTGGTGGCCATCGACGCCCGCGGGCTGCGCATCTTGCCCGCCGGGCGCCTGCTGGTGCGCGTCGTGGCGCAAGTCTTCGACGGCTATCGCCGCAGCGCTGCGAACGCACGTTGTGCGAAGGTCATGTAAGCACGAGCGCTGGCCACAAAAGGAAACGCCCGGTGCAAACCGCACCGGGCGTTTTCATTATCGACGTCGACGTGGCAAGGCTATCGGCGCGTCAACAGCATCGTCCACCGCTCTTGCCGCCGTAGCGCGCTTCCTGCCGCTCGCGGAAGAAGGCCTCGTAGCTCATGACCTCCTGATCCGGGTGCGTGGCCCGCATGTGCGCCACGTACGTGTCGTAGTCGGGCAGGCCGACCATCAGGCGCATGGCCTGTCCCAGATACCGGCCGACCTTGCCGACTTCATCGAGCATGGCGTTCTCCTCCGGCCTCAGACCTGACGGCCTGCCGGCATCGGCTCGAACGGCGTTTCCCGGGCCGTCGGCTTGTTGGCCCGGCGCGCCGCGAGGATGGTGCGCAGACCGAAGCCCGCCACAGCCACCACCACAAACATGAAGATACCGGCGAGCGTTGCATCGACGTAGTCGTTGAACACGATCTGCTGCATCTGGGCCACCGACTTCGCCGGAGCGAGCAGCTTGCCGTCGGCCAGCGCGGCCTGATACTTCGCCGCGTGAGCGAGGAAGCCCACCTTCGGATCCGGATCGAACATCTTCTGCCATCCGGCCGTGAGCGTGCAGGCGAGCAACCACAGCGTCGGCAGGATCGTCACCCAGGCGAAGCGCTCACGCTTGAGCTTGAAGAGCACGCAAGTCGCGAGAATCAGTGCGATGGCGGCCAGCATCTGGTTGGAGATACCGAACAGCGGCCACAGCGTGTTGATGCCGCCGAGCGGATCGACCACGCCCTGATAGAGGAAGTAACCCCACGCTGCCACACAAAGCCCCGTGGCAATCAGGTTGGCGGGCAGCGATTCCGTACGCTTGAGCGACGGGACGAACGTGCCGAGCAGATCCTGCAGCATGAAGCGGCCGGCACGCGTGCCTGCATCGACCGCCGTCAGAATGAACAGCGCCTCGAACAGAATCGCGAAGTGATACCAGAATGCCATCATCGCCTCGCCGCCCACCACCTGATGCAGGATGTGGGCCATGCCGACGGCCAGCGTCGGTGCGCCACCGGCGCGCGAGATGATCGTGTTCTCGCCGACCGCGTGTGCGGTGGCTCGCAGCACGTCCGGCGTGATCGAGAAGCCCCAGCCGGAGACGACTTGCGCCACGGCTTCCGGCGTCGTGCCGATCACGGCGGCCGGACTGTTCATCGCGAAGTACACGCCCGGGTCGATCACCGACGCTGCGACGAGCGCCATGATGGCCACGAACGATTCCATCAACATGCCGCCGTAGCCGATGAAGCGCGCGTTGACTTCGTTATCGAGCAGCTTCGGCGTGGTGCCCGACGAGATCAATGCGTGGAAGCCGGAGACGGCACCGCACGCAATCGTGATGAAGAGGAACGGGAACAGCTTGCCCGACCAGACCGGGCCACTGCCGTCGACGAACTGCGTGAGCGCCGGCATCTTCAGCTCAGGTGCGACCACCAGAATGCCGATGGCCAGTGCCAGAATCGTGCCGATTTTCAGGAACGTCGACAGATAGTCGCGCGGGGCGAGCAGCAGCCATACCGGCAACACGGACGCGACGAAGCCGTAGCCGATTAACATCCACGTGAGTTGCTTGCCGTCGAACGTGAACAGCGGCGCGAGCGCAGCGCTGTCATGCACGCTCTGGCCGAAGTAGATCGCGGCCATCAGCATCACGAAGCCGAGGATCGACACTTCGCCGATGCGGCCCGGACGGATGAAACGCGTGTAGATGCCCATGAAGAGCGCGATCGGAATCGTCAGCCCAACGGTGAACGTGCCCCACGGCGACCCCGTGAGCGCCTTGACCACGATCAGCGCCAGCACGGCGAGAATGATGATCATGATGAGGAACGCGCCGAACAACGCGATCACACCGGGGATCATGCCGAGTTCGGACTTCACGAGATCGCCCAGCGAACGGCCGTCGCGGCGCGTTGAGATGAACAGCACCATGAAATCCTGCACGGCGCCGGCGAACACCACCCCGGCGAGAATCCACAGCATGCCCGGCAGATAGCCCATCTGGGCGGCGAGCACCGGACCGACGAGCGGTCCTGCACCGGCAATCGCGGCAAAGTGGTGACCGAACAGCACGTAGCGGTTGGTCGGCACGTAGTCGAGCCCGTCGTTATGACGCCAGGCCGGCGTCATGCGCGTGCCGTCGAGTTGCGCCACACGCGTGGCGATGAACTTGCTGTAGAAGCGATAAGCGATCAGGTAAACGCAGATGGCTGCGATCACGATCCAGAGTGCGCTGACGGTTTCGCCGCGCGATAGTGCCACCGTGCCAAGCGCGCACGCGCCGACGATGGCCACCGCTGCCCAGGGCAGTTGTTGCCAGATGCGATTCATTGTCTCTCCTCGGAACTGCCTCCTTCGGGCAGCAACCCGGGACGGTGCCGTTACGGCACTGTCCCGCCTCTTGATTCGGCGCCATCGAGACGCCTCGAATCGTGGCTCACTGCGAACGCCCCTCTTTCGGGGGTCTGCCTACAGCGAGGACCGGCGGCGATCTGCACAGAGGCCGCATGCCGGCATGCGAACTTGCGCGACGCGTGCGAGACGCTTGCGGGCTGCGCTCGGCAGCCCCGGCCACGATTCGGCGTGTAGTATTGGCGTTTGCCCATTGCGCCACAAGCGCGGAACTACGCAGATCCGCTACGTGCTACTACGTAGCCAAATGCTGTGACATACGGCATTGCAGGCTTTTCGAACGCCATGAATCTCCGACAGAAATTTTTCGTCCTGGCGCTGTTACCGGTCGCGCTGGCGATGGTCGCCATTGCGCTGGCCGTACGACATCAAGGCAACGAGCTTTCGCGCGCGCAGCACGACGCCGTGCAAACCACATCGCTGGCCAGCAAGCGGGCCGAGCTGCTGCATTACGTGGGTCTTGCGCGCAATGCCATTGAACCGCTGTACAACGGCCCCGACACTCCCGCCGCGCGCGAGCAGGCCCTCGCCACCCTCGCCCGCATGGAGTTCGGCAAGGACGGCTACTTCTTCGTCTACGATCTCGAAGGCCGCAGCCTGATGCACCCGCGTCAACCAGAGCTTGTCGGCCACAACCTCTGGTCGCTCAAGGACGCGTCGGGCGCCCCCACGATCCAACGCCTGATCGCGGCTGCGCGCGCGGGCGGGGGCTACGTGCAGTACGCATGGGATAAGCCGTCCCGCCAGCAAATGACACCGAAGCTCGGCTACGTCATTGCCCTGCCGCGCTGGAACTGGATGATCGGTACGGGCATTTATCTCGACGATGTCGAAGCCACACTGCGTGAGTCGGACGAGCGGGCGCAGGAGAACATCGACCGTACCCTGATCTGGATTACGCTCATCGCGTCATCGTGTCTGGCGATCGTGGGTCTGTGCGGGCTCGTCGTGAACATCACCGAACTCAAGACCGCCGACGCGAAGCTGCGTCAACTGGCGCGTCAGGTCGTGGAGTCGCAGGAACTGGAGCGCTCGCGTATTTCGCGCGAGTTGCACGACGGCATCAGCCAGCTCCTTGTCTCGGTCAAGCTGCTGCTCGAGTCGGCATCGATGCGTCTGCCGGGTTCACCCGCCGCGGCCAGCACCACGCTGGGCGTTGCCATCGAGCGGCTGAACGGCACGCTCGGCGAGGTGCGCCGGATCTCGCAGGCGCTGCGCCCGGCCATGCTCGACGATCTCGGGCTGGCCGCCGCCATCGATCAGCTCGCGCGGGAGTTCGGCTCACACGCAGGGCTTCCCGTCGAAATGACGGTCGAAGGCGACGCGCCTGTTCTCGACGACAACATCAAGACGATGCTCTACCGCATCGCGCAAGAGTCGCTGACCAACATCGAGCGCCATGCGCAGGCGTCGCACGTCTCGATCCTGCTGATCTTCAAATCCGACGGCATTCATCTGTCGATTGCCGACAACGGGCGCGGTTTCGATGTGACCGACGTGCACCACGATCCCAGCCACGGCATTGGCCTGCGCAACATGCGCGAGCGTCTCGATGCCGTCGGCGGCGTGCTCGGCATTCAGTCATGGCCCGGCCTCACCACCATCAGCGCGTGGGTACCCCTCACGCCCGCCGCGGTGAAAGCGGCGCTTCGCGCAACCACACGCAAATGATGCAAGCTCATCCCATCCGATTGCTTTTGATCGACGATCACCCGCTCGTACGCGACGGACTGCGTGCGCGCTTCGATGCCTCTCCCAATCTTCAGGTCGTGGGAGAAGCGGGCAACGCGCAGGAGGCGCTCATGCGGGCGACGACATCGTCGCCGGATCTCGCGTTGATGGACATCAGCATGCGCGGCACAAATGGCATCGAACTGACGGCGCAGTTTCGCGAGCAGTTTCCGCACATCGCCGTATTGATACTCTCGATGCACGACAACGCCGAGTATGTGCGTCAGGCCGTGCGTGCCGGTGCACGCGGCTACGTGCTCAAGGACGCACCTGCGCACGAGATCGTGACCGCCATCGAACGCGTAGCGCGCGGCGACGCCTACTACAGCGCCGCCATTGCCGCGCGCGTGGTGCAGGCCTCGACTTCGCATGCCCCCATCGATTCGCTCACGCCCCGAGAACGGGAAATCCTCACGCGTATCGCGCGCGGACTGGCAAACAAGCAGATTGCGACGGAAATGGATTTGTCGGTCCGGACAGTGGAGACACACCGGCTCAATATCAAGCGCAAGCTCGGCATCGAAGGGCAAGCCGAGTTGATCAAGTTCGCGGTGGAGAATCGGCTGTGACGCAACGCGGCGTTCTTACGCGCCTTCATGAGATCACGTGCGGAATCCATCACGGGATCCATGCTGAAAGGGGTTGTACACCTCCACACCAGTATTGGAGAAATCCTTGACGTTGCGCGTCACTACGATGAGCTTGTGAACTAGCGCGGTCGCAGCGATCAGCTTGTCGATGGGATGTTGTTGATGGGGGACTCGCAGACGGGCCCACATGTTGCAGACGCTCAAATCAACGGGGAGAATCTGCTCCAAAAAATCGCGATGCACCGTCGTCACCCAATTGTCGACAAGCGTCGCCTGACGCGGATCGTTGCGGTAACGGAGCAAGAGCGCCCCGCGTCGTAATTCCCCAAGCGTGATGACCGACAGGTAGCGGGGTATCGCGTTTTGCGTCGTGTGACGAATGAATCGTTGCACCCCAACGTCGCCCCCACCCAGTTTCCTGCACTCACTGATCACGTTCGTATCAAGCAGATACATTGCGGGACTCGACTGGCTCAATTGCCACGCTCGAAATCACTATCGAGTCCGACATTAGGGAAGTTCATGATCGCTTCTCCAATGCACCGAAACCCTGGAACTCTCGCCACGTTATCCAGAATCGCCAGCACCTCTGCCTCCGGCGTTCTGTCATGCAGCGCCGCGCGAGACCGGATCGATCTCATCAGCGGCTCATCAATCCCCTCAATCAGCATCATGTGCATAAGCGCCTCTCTCCGTACTTAACCAGAAATCGCCGTCCGAATCGAACACCCGAACCCCAGGAGAAATGCTAGCACCGGAGAACTTTCGAAAACCGGCCAGAACCTTGTCCGGCGCACCTTTCGGAATGATCACAAGGCAATAAAAAATCCCACCGAAGTTTCCCTCGGTGGGACCACTGTGCGCACCGCCCTGGCGTTACCGGCGCAACCGGCAATCACGCACGATCAGCGCGCCATCATGCTGACGATCAGACGAATCACGACTTCAAACGCCGCTCGATGTCGGCCTTCGTGTCGAGCAGCGCCTGCGGCAGATGGTATTTGAGCGTGTCGAACAATTCGGCGTGCAGTTTCAGCTCCTCATGCCATGCGGCCGGGTCCATCGACGTCACGTCGTCGAACTGCGCCTGCGTGAACGACAGACCGTTCCAGTTCAGATCTTCGTAACGCGGCGTGATACCGAACGCGTTCTCCACGCCCTGCGCCGTGCCATCGATACGGCCGAGCATCCATGCCAGCACGCGCATGTTCTCGCCGAAGCCCGGCCACACGAACTTGCCGTCGGCGCCCTTGCGGAACCAGTTCACACAGTAGATCTTCGGCAGCTTCGCCCCCGTCTTGCCGAGTCGCGCGCCGGTGTCGAGCCAGTGCTGGAAGTAGTCGCTCATGTTGTAGCCGCAGAACGGCAGCATGGCGAACGGATCGCGGCGCACCACGCCCTGCTGACCCGCCGCCGCGGCTGTCGTCTCCGAGCCCATCGTCGCGGCCATGTACACACCCTCGGTCCAGTCGCGTGCTTCCGTTACCAGCGGCACCGTCGTCGAGCGGCGGCCACCGAAGATGAACGCATCGATTGCCACGCCGGCGGGGTTCTCCCAGTCGGCATCGATCGATGGGCATTGCGACGCCGGTGCCGTGAAGCGCGAATTCGGATGCGCCGCCTTGCGGCCCGTCTCCTTTGCGCTCTCGGGCGTCCAGTCCTTGCCCTGCCAGTCGATCAGATGCGCAGGCGGCGTGTCGGTCATACCTTCCCACCAGACGTCGCCATCGTCGGTCAGCGCCACGTTGGTGAAGATCACATTCGCGCCGAGCGTCGCCAGCGCGTTCGGATTAGTCTTCTCGCTCGTGCCCGGTGCCACGCCAAAGAAGCCGGCTTCGGGGTTGATCGCGTACAGACGGCCGTCCTTGCCCGGCTTGATCCAGGCGATGTCGTCGCCGATGGTCTCGACCTTCCAGCCCTCGAAGCCCTTCGGCGCAATCAGCATGGCGAAGTTGGTCTTGCCACACGCCGACGGGAACGCTGCGGCCACGTGATACTTCTTGCCCTCGGGCGAGGTCACGCCGAGGATCAGCATGTGTTCGGCCAGCCAGCCTTCGTCGCGGCCCATCTTCGAGGCGATGCGCAACGCGAAGCACTTCTTGCCCAACAGCGCGTTGCCACCGTAGCCCGAGCCGTAGCTCCAGATCTCGCGGGTTTCGGGAAAGTGGACAATGTATTTCGTGTTGTTGCACGGCCATGCCACGTCCTTCTCGCCGGCGGCGAGCGGTTTGCCGACCGTATGCACGCACGGCACGAATTCGCCGTCGGTGCCGAGCACGTCGTACACGTCGCGCCCCATGCGCGTCATGATGCGCATGTTCACGGCCACGTAAGGCGTATCGGACAATTCCACACCGATGTGGGCGATCGGCGAGCCGAGCGGCCCCATCGAGAACGGCACGACATACATCGTGCGGCCGCGCATGCAGCCCTGGAACAGGCCATCGAGCGTCGTGCGCATTTCACGCGGATCGACCCAGTGATTGGTCGGGCCTGCGTCTTCGCGCGTCTCGCTGCAAATGAACGTGCGATCTTCCACGCGCGCCACGTCCGACGGATCGGACAGCGCGAGGAACGAGTTCGGGCGTTTGGCGGGGTTGAGCCGCTTCATCGTACCGGCGGCCACCATCTGTTCGCACAGACGGTCGTATTCCTCCTGCGAGCCGTCGCACCAGACGACACGCTCGGGCTGGGTGATCGCCGCGATGCGCGACACCCAGTCGATCAGCTTGCTGTGACGCACCCAGGCGGGCAGATCACGTGTGGCGACGTTGGACGAGGAGGAGGCGTTGAGCGCGCTGGCGCTCACACTGGCTTGCGTCATGGGGGTTGTCTCCATGCAGAGTCTAGAAATCGATGCGGACGGCGAGCGTCCGTCGCGCGGGCACCTTGGATCGCCGGGCGGCCCATCCGGTTGGGGATACCAGACAGGTGGAAATGCCCCGGCAATTACTGCGGGCGCGGTCAATCAGGGCGCTCGCAGGCTCGGGCCGCGTGAAGTGAGGCGCGTGTGGCGCGTCTTGCGACGCACGTAACAACACACGCGGGAAGGCAGGAGGCAACAGGCGCACCGATACGTGCGCTTCAGGCGTCTCGTTCACCAGATCCGGCTTGCGTTTGCGGGGTGGATTCGATTTTTTGCCATCGTGTTGAGGCGGTTTCGCCATGGTTGCCAGGACACCTGCCATACTATGCAAAACGAGGCGTCAGCATACCACCGCGCAAATCGCGCCGGTGCTGCGTCGCAACAAGGACGGCAGGGGATTTGCCCCGATAGACGCCGCCCATGTCCACGACCAGAACGCCCGCCAGTGCGGCGGCCTCCGACAATTGTTCCGTCTGCGCAGGACTTTCCCGGTCCCGCGCCGATCCGATTACGTTTTGCCATGAAAATTGCCATTCTCGACGACTATCAGGACGCCGTTCGCAAGCTCGACTGCTTCTCCCTGTTGGCCGGTCACGACGTCAAAGTCTTCAACAACACGGTCAAAGGCGTTGGGCAACTCACCGCCCGCGTCGGCGAAGCCGAAGTGCTCGTGCTGATTCGCGAGCGTACCGCCATCACGGCGCAGCTCATCGACAAACTGCCCCGTCTGCGGATCATCAGCCAGACCGGACGCGCCGGCAATCACATCGACATCGACGCCTGCACCGCCCGTGGCGTGGCCGTGCTCGAGGGCGTGGGCTCGCCCATCGCGCCGGCCGAACTCACCTGGGCGCTGATCATGGCCGCCCAGCGCCGCATTCCTCAATACGTCTCAAGCCTCAAGCACGGCGCCTGGCAACAATCCGGCCTGAAGTCGTCGAGCATGCCACCGAACTTCGGTCTGGGTCAGGTGCTGCGCGGCCAGACGTTGGGTCTCTGGGGCTATGGCAAGATCGGCCGTCTCGTGGCGGGCTACGGCCGTGCGTTCGGCATGGAAGTGATGGTGTGGGGCCGTGAGGGGTCGCGTGAAGCCGCAGCGGCCGACGGCCTGCGCGTGGCGAACAGCAAGGAAGAACTCTTCACGCAAAGCGATGTGCTGTCGCTGCATCTGCGCCTGAACGACGAGACGCGTCACCTCGTCAAGCTCGAAGATCTGCTGCAGATGAAGCAGACCGCGCTGTTCGTCAACACGAGCCGGGCGGAACTGGTGGAAGAAAACGCGCTGATCACGGCACTCAATCGCGGCCGTCCGGGCATGGCGGCCATCGATGTCTTCGAGAGCGAGCCGATTCTGCAAGGCAACCCGCTGCTGCGCCTGGAGAATTGCGTGTGTACGCCGCACATCGGCTACGTCGAGCGTGAGAGCTACGAACTGTATTTCCGCGTGGCTTTCCAGAACATCGTCGACTTCCTGAACGGCGACCGCGCTCACGTTGCGAACCCGGCGGCACTGCTCGGGTTCGGCCGATAACGCTAGCGCCCTTTACCCCCATCGCAGCCCCTGTCAAGCCGGCGAGGCGCGCCCTGATTCATCGTATCCAGATGCCGCAGGAACGTCTCGCCGTCCTTTCGGCCCAATTCGAACGCCGGGCCCATCATGTCGGGGCGCGTGTAATCCCAACTGGAAATCGGTACGGGCACGGACGGCTGCACGTAAAGCCGGTCCTGCCCGGCGTGATGCTGCGTGAATATCTGCGGCCGCGGATAGCGCCGGGTCACCAGCACGAGCACTTGGCCGGGCGTGGCATCGAGCGCGTCGACGGGCACATTGTCGACCATGCCGCCATCGAGCACCGCCCGTCCACCGCGGCGCAAAATCGGCGTGAACGGCGGCGTGCATGACGATTGCAGCATCAGATCGGCCAGATCCTCGGTAGAGCGGCAGTCCTGCGCACGCACGAATTCTGGCGTGAAGCCGAGTTGCCGGGCAAGCGTCGGGTGCAGCGTGCGGCGTACATGCTTGTCGATGTTGTATGCCAACAGTCCTGCCGCCGTCGCCGTGCGCGGCCCGAGCCAGCGCGGGATGTGCGACACCCCCACACGAATTTCCGGCCCGGCGGCGAGCTTGTCGAGCTGGCCGTCATAGATGTCGAGCAGCGCCTGCCGATAAATGCGGTAATGCGGAAACACTCGCTCACGGCGCAGCAGATTCCCCCAGTACGCGTTCTTGCGATTCCCTGCAAGTGCCTGCCGGTAGTAATCCATGACCCAGTCCGACGCGCGCATGTGCAGCATGCACGCCGTGGCTGCGCCAGCCGATATCCCGGTGATGACTCGCGGGCGCAGCGGCACGTCGCGCGCAACACGCTCCCAGAATCCCGCCTGCCACCAGCAACGGTTGCCGCCGCCGGCAAATACGATCTGATCGAACACTTGGTCTCCCCCGGTGGTATCGCATTCTCTACGCTTTGGACGCCATCCGCGCCGAACGCCTCGAAGCGGAACGCTTACAACAGCGCGTAGGTAGTGGTGGCATGTACGGCCATCTTGCCCGACACATCGAAAATCTCGATCTCGCCGAACACCAGATTCTTGCCGCGACGCAGAATCCGCGCGATCACGCGCAGATCGCCCTCGCTCACCGGGCGCATGAACTGCGTGTTGAGCGTGACGGTCGTCATCGGCTCGAAGCCACCGAGCGCGGCGCTGAGCGCGACCACCATCGCCGTGTCAGCCACCGCCATGAACACCTGCCCGCAAATGACGCCGCCGCCGTGTTTGAATGCGGGGTCGAACGGCAATCGCAATTCGCTTTGCTCCGGCCCGGTCGCCTCGACTTGCAGATTGAGTTGCCGCACCCACGGCGAGACGAGTCCATCGAGCATTTCCTGCGCTTGCACCAGCTCCATCCTGAGCATCCTCCGGTTTCGTTGTGACGCCGATGATAGCCCCAAAACAGCAGCGCCACCCGGTAAGGGGTGGCGCTGACGTCATGCGTGCGAACCGTAATCAGCGGCAACTCATCCGTTCGTCTTGTCCTGATGAATCTTATGGTTCTGATGATTTTCACGGTGCTGGATGCCGGCCTGCTCACCCGCGCTCACATGACCGTTCTTGCCCGCGCGAGCTTCGGCGCTATCGACATGGGCCTGCCCGCGCTCAAGGTTGCCGGCCTGACGATTGTTCAGCGTACCGGCGGCTTGCCCCTGAGCAATGCGCTTTTCCTGATTGACGTTACGTTGCACGTCGGCCTGCATGCGCTCCGACGACTTCGACGTGGGATTCCCCACCCGGCCGTTGTGCTTGAGCTGATCGATCTTCGCGCTCTCCTTGTTCTGCGCGTTCGCGATGCGGGCCTTCTCCGCTGCCGTGTCACCCGTGTGATCAGCATGGGCCTGCATACGATCGATCTTTGCCTCGCCCTTCTCGAGACTCGACGCTTCCTTCGTCGTCAGTTGACCGCTCTTCAGCCCGTTCTCGATGCGCTGTTGCTGGTTGACGTCGCGCGCCGTCTCGGTCGTGGTGTTTTGCGCAAACGCCTGCGAGGCGAACACACCGCCGAGCGCAACGGTCACGGCGCTGAGGATCAGAGTTTTACGAACGTTCATGATGGAATCCTTATTGACTTTGGCAGTGCTTTCAAAATTCCCGAACACGATTTGGAGAATGCGTACTCAGGAAACTGGCGGGACCGGAGCCGTTGGCGGGATTGCCAGCGAATGACCGCGTCCTTATGCGGATTAACGAAGCGGACGAGCGCTGCGCCGACAGCCATCGTGTAACCGGGCAGTCCGAAAAGTAACGGCTTGTAATCTCCTCGCGCCGCCTGGCGCGCGCTATGTCCCTGAATTCGTTCAGACAGCCGCAGACAGCGCCGTAACGATTTGATACAGTGGTGCCCATTTGGCCGGCACGCCCTACCGTCGCGCGCCCCCCGATATCTTTCATCCCCCCCATACGCGAACTAGCAAGCCAAGAAGGAGCCTTCACCATGCAGAGCACCAGAGACGACCTCGGCAAACTGATCTTGCGACTCACCCTCGGCATCCTGCTGCTGTTTCACGGCGTCAGTAAGGTGATCAACGGGGTCGGCTTCATCGAGGGCATGATCACGTCGCACGGCCTGCCGGGTTTTCTCGCCTATGGCGCCTACCTGGGTGAGGTGCTCGCACCGGTGCTGCTGATTCTCGGCGTACTCACCCGTCTGGGCGGCTTGCTTGTCGTGGGCAACATGCTCGTCGCCTTCTCGCTGGTCCACCTGGGCCAACTCGGCGACCTCGCGAAAACGGGCGGCTGGGCGCTGGAGCTGCAAGGCTTCTATCTGGTCGCGGGCCTGTGCGTCATTCTCTTCGGCGCTGGCCGCTACAGCGTGTCCGGCGGCCGTGGCGCCTGGGACTGATCGAAAGACAGGATCCATCGGGAACCGGCCCGCGAACGCCCCATCGCGTCGAAGGTCGTGACGGCCCGCCCCTGCCGAATGCCGGCACGGGCGGGCCGAGTCGTTTCGGAATGTTGCATACGCGGGCGTCGGTAACGTGGGGTAATACGGCGGTTGCACTTTGCAACCTGTTCAGCGTGGCGATGGCTTACTCTGAAATTGCCAATTCCGGCAGTATCAACAGGAGTCAACACCATGCGCAAACTGAAGATCGCCGCCGCGTCGGCAATTCTCGTCGCCACCTCGATGTTCGGCGTCGCCCATGCCGCAGACGCCACTGCGCCGGCCACGGGTCCGCACGCTGCAATGCACCATATGCGCGGCGAACACGGTCCCTGGGGGCTCGGTGACATTCGCAAACTGCACGATCAGTTGAAGCTCGACGCGCAGCAGGAACAAGCCTGGCAGCAGGCGGTGAACACGTCGAAGCAGAATCACGACGCCATGCGCAAGAACGGCGAACAGTTCGGTCAGATGATCGCGCAAGCGAAGGACCAGCAGGTGCTCGATCTGGCCGGTATGCGTGCCGCACGCGAGAAGGTATTCGATCAGAACCGTCAGCTTCGCAGTCAGACGGAAGATGCGTGGCTGAACGTGTACAACGGGCTGAACAACGATCAGAAAATTCTGGTGAGCAACGCGATCAAGGCGCGCTGGGCCAAGATGAAGGCCTGGCATGATAAGGCGATGCAGCATCGCGGTCAGATGCACAAGGGCGCGCCGGCAACGCCAGCGCCGGCCAGTCAAGCACAATAAGCGCGAGGCCAGCGCCGCCGGGCACAACGGCCCGGCATGCCGTGAGACGCCCGGTCCCTGCCGTCATGCAGGGGCCGGGCGTTTTTTATTGCCGCAAGAATGCCGGCCGACGGCGCCCAGGAGCAATCAAGTCTCGCTCCAGAGACGCAGCAGGTTGTGATAAGTGCCAACCAGCGTGCGGCGTGCGGTCTCATCCGCCTCCGTCGCATTCAGGCGTTGAATCGCGTTGTCCATGTCGAACAGCAGCGTGCGCTGCGTGTCGTCCCTCACGAGGCTCTGCACCCAAAAGAAGCACCCCACCCGCGAGCCGCGCGTAATGGGATTCACACGGTGCAGGCTCGTCGCCGGATACAGCACCATCTCGCCCGCGGCCAGCTTCACCTGATGTGTGCCGTATAGGTCTTCGATCACGAGTTCGCCGCCGTCGTACTCCTGCGGCGAGGTGAGAAAGAGCGTGGCGGAAATATCGGTGCGGATACGCATGCCGCTGCCCGGTTGCAGACGAATCGCACCGTCGACGTGATTGCCGAAGTGCATGCCTTCGCCGTAACGGTTGAACATCGGCGCGTAGACCTTATTCGGCAATGCGGCGCTGATGAATAGCGGATGGCGCTCCAGCGCGCCGAGAATCACGTCGCCGAGTTCGCGGGCGACGGCCGAACGCTCATCGATCTGCTGGTTCTGTTTGACGGGCGCCCCCTGGTAACCCGCCGTGGCGAGCCCGTCGACCCAGGCGTCGCCCGCGTTGTCGAGCCTGGTGCGAACCCAACGCACCTGATCGGCGCTGAGCACATTCGGTATACGGAGCAACATAGGCTGACATCCCTCGGGAAAGCGCAAGACGCGAACACGGCGCATCGCACCGGCTCGCGCCTTGTATTGTGCGACATTTTTTGCCAGGGGCGATAACGCGGCGATCGGCTTTTCGCTGCCCGGTCACCCCGCGCTGCGCCGCCCGGCACCTGTCAGAAGCGATACGTGCCCGTGAGCAACGCGGTGCGCCCGATACCCGGCGCCGCACGTCCGCCATCGGACTGGATCAGCGCGTCGAAGTAGTTCTTGTTGAACACGTTGAGCAGGTTGAAGCGAATGTCGTACTTCGGTTGGTGGTAGGCAATGGTGGCGTCCCAGCGGGTGTAACCGCCTACGCGAATCAGGTTCGTATTGGCCGCATAGCGCATCGACATGTAGTTCATGCCGCCGCCCACTTCCCAGTGACCGAGCGTGTACGTCGACCAGAGCGTGAGCGAATGCCGCGGCGTGTTTGCCAGCACATTGCCCTGCGTGCCGTCGTTCGCCTGCAAGACCTGCGAATTCAGGAACATGTAGCAGCCCATCACCTGCCAGTTCGACGTGACGTGGCCCGTGGCGCTCACTTCCGCTCCGCGAATGCGAACCTTGCCCGCGCTTGAGTACTCGCCCGATGTGCCGGTCTGCGTGCGCGAATTGTTCTGCGTGACCTGGAAGAGCGCGGTATTGATCGACAGATCGTCGTCGAACAGATTCCACTTGCTGCCCACTTCAAACGACTGGTTCGTCTCAGGCGGCAACGCCTGCGTATTGTTCGTGACGGTCAGCGTTTCGAGCGACGGATTGAACGACGTGCCGTACGAGAAGTAATACGATTGCGCTTCGCTCGGCTGGTAGATCACCCCCGTGCGCACGCTCGTGTAGTTGACCGTCTGCGTCGCATAACCCGGCGCGCTGATGGAGTTCGAGAGCTGTGCCTTGTAACGATCCCAGCGCAAACCGCCCACGATCTTCCACTGCTTGGTCAACTCGATAGTGTCGTTCGCGTAGAACGCGACCGTTTCCGCCGACCCCTGCGCCAGATTGCCAACGCTGGTCGTCACGTTCGGCAGATTCGAGTAGTACGCCGTACTATCGGCGGGAATCCAGCCCAGCATGCCCGTCGCCTGTCCGGCGCCCGTGCGCGAATACGCCTGGTTCTCGTAGGTATCGCGCCCGAGTTCCGCCCCGGCAATCAGCGTGTGCTTGAACGGCCCGGTCGAGAACGTCTTCACGACATCGGTCTGGTTGAACAGCGACGTGTCGGTAATTTTCCGGTCGTGGCTTTGCAACTGCACCCAGAGCTGATCGAGCGAGTAAGACGGAATACCTGCCGTGGCACCGGTGGGCAGCGTCGTGAAGCCGCCCGATCCATTGGGCACGCCGACGGCGTGAGACGAGGTTTCGATGGCGTCGATGACGTATCGGCTGTACTGCGTCTGGTTCGTGATCTTCAGGCTGTCGTCGACCTTGTGCTCGATCTTCGCCGTGAAGCTCGCGACGTCCTGCACCGTGCGGTCGCTGGTCAGGCCGTAGAACTGGTGCTTCGAGATCGGCAATGGGCTGCCGTTGTAGCCCACGGTGCCATAGTCCGCCATGTCGCGGTTATGTTCGATGAGCGCCGAGAGCGTGATTTGCGTGGGCGTACCGATGCCCAGCTTGAGCGTTGGCGCGACGCCCCAGTCCTGATTGTTCATGACGTCGCGCGTGGTGTGGATATCCTGCGCGAAGCCGTTGATGCGGAAGGCGGCGGTGTCCGACAGCGGATGGTTGAAGTCGAATGACGTGCGATACCGGTCGTTCGTGCCGAGGGTGCCAGAGATTTCGTTAAGCGGTTTGAGATTCGCCTGCTTGCTGACCTGGTTGATCACACCGCCGGTGGAGCCGCGTCCGAACAGCATCGACGACGGGCCTTCCAGCACTTCAATGGCGTCGAGATAGAACGTATCGCGGTAGTACTGCCCGCGATCGCGAAATCCGTCGAGATAGATGTCGGTGCGCGCCGCGAAACCGCGCAAGTTGATGTTGTTGCCAATCTGCCCGCCCTCCGCGCCGCCGATGGTAATGGCCGGCGAATTGCGCAGGGCGTCGGCAAACGACGTCGCCCCCTGCGCCTGCATGACAGCCTTGTCGATCACCGTGACCGACTGCGGAATATCGCGAATCGCCGTGGGCACCTTGCCGCCGACGGTCGAGACGTCACGCTGATACTCGTCGCGAATCGACGTACCGGACACCTCGGTCTGCGGCAGCGCAGCGGACGGCGTGGCGGCCACTGCTGCCGGGCTCGCACTCTGCGGCGCGCCCTGAGGTTGCACCGGGTCCGCGCTCTGCGCCATGGCGGGCGAGGCGTAGGTGACGGCGAGTGGCGTGGCGAAAAGCGCCATCATTGCCAGGGCCAGCGGCTTGCGTTGCATCATGATCGGATTTCGAAGTACGTCGCTATCGGGATGAGGAATCGGGAATGCAGAAAAGGCGCCGACGGATGACGTACCAGGACAACCGCTGCCTTTTTTCATTCCCGGTCGTCACCCTCGACATGCGGCGCGAATATAAATAGGAATGATTTTCATTACAAGACATGCGATTGGCAGTAACCCCATGAAATCAAAGACTTTCTTGTAATATCCGGTAATACATATGCACCGATTCGGTGCGCGCGATCGGTAAGGTGATGAAAGCACGGCGATTGCTTCGTCGACACTGAATCGGTATTCGCTCGCACTGCCCCGTTCAACCAAGGGTTTTCCCTAGAACCAATGCCGCAACGATTGCGGCGCTTTTGAGGCAATCGTGTTCGTTGTGCCGAGCTGCGCCGGTTTCGACTGTCGATATTGGCGTTCTGGCGGGTGTCATATCGATATGACGCCTGCATCGATATCCAAAGACAAATCGCTTATTGGCGTGGTCGAGTGACGTTGCGATACAAGGGATATCTCTTGCTTGCGCGGCACTTGCGCCGCGTCGTCACAGTCTTCCATCTCACTGCGTCATGTCCCGTCAGATCGATTCCACCCTGCCCGTCCAGTCCGCTCACGCTTGCGAGGCTGCCCCGCAACGTCCACAGCGCCGCCACTTTCTCCGGCGCGCAGGCACGGCGATGCTCGCGGGCGGCGGCATCCATGCCTTCGGTGCAGCGGGGGCATTGGCGCTCAGTGGCAACGCCTGCGCGGCCGCCACGCCGCTCACGCTGCGCATCGGATATCAGAAGTCGTCGACACTCATCGTGCTCGCCAAGGCGCGCGGCACATTGGCGCAAGCCTTGGCGCCGCACAACGTCACGCTCACGTGGCATGAGTTCACGAGCGGGCTGCCGCTGCTCGAGGCGCTTAACGTAGGCAGCATCGATTTCTCGGCGGACGTGGCCGACACGGTGCCAGTGTTCGCGCAGGCCGCGGGCGCGCGCATCGCTTATATCGCACGCGAGACACCGTCACCCGACGCCGAAGCGATTCTTGTGCCGCAACACTCACCGATCAAGACGCTCGCGGATCTCAAGGGCAAGCGCATTGCCGTGACCAAGGGCGCGGGGGTGCATTACTTGCTGATCGTGGCACTGCAAAGCGCCGGCCTTCGCATCAACGATGTGCAGCCCGCCTACCTCACGCCGGCCGACGCACGCGCGGCGTTCGTCAGCGGCAACGTCGACGCCTGGGTGACATGGGACCCGTTCCTGGCCAGCGTCGAGCATCAGGACAAGGTGCGCACGCTGACTACAGCGCGCGGCCTGGCGGGCTATCAGCGCTACTACCTCGCGACGCCCGCGTTTGCCCGCGAACACGACGCCGTTCTGCGCGAGGTCTACCGGACGTTGCGCGAGACAGGTCAGTGGGTACGCACCAACCCCCGCGACGCCGCAGCGCAACTCGCCCCCCTCTGGGGACTGGATGCCGCCACGATCGAAGCCGCTAACAAACGGCGCAGTTACGACGTGCAACCGGTAGGGCGCGACGCCATCGCCGAGCAGCAACGCATTGCCGATGTCTTCACACAGGCTGGCCTGCTGCCCAAGCGGGTCGATGCCGCCGACGCCACCCTCTGGCACCCGCCGGTCTGACCGCGCCGACGGGCAACGCATGGCGCAGTGGAACGGCAGCCTGGGCCCGGTCCCACCGCCATGACGTAATTCCCACAATATCGTGAGAATTTCTCAGGTATTCCCAACGGAATTTCATACAGGTGTTTATACTTGAGTGCGTAATATCTGAAGCATTCGGCCGGAGCCCCCCCGGAACGGCCTTGGCGTCTCGCCAGATTACCGACTGTCCGGCGCCGACGGTAGCGCTCGCTGCCTTCCGGAACCGTCGGTCTGGCTCGACGACATCATGAAATTCGCGACCCCGGTGCAACACTCATACGTGTGCGCCGGTGTTGCCTATTTGCCGTCCAGGGACAATGCAAGCCACCAGATCGCTCTACCTGCTCGGACCGATGCGGGTCGAACAAGGCAAACAAGCCTGCGCCGTGAAATATACGAAGGCGCGCGGGCTGCTGGCCTATCTCGCCCTGCAACCGGGCTATCACACTCGCGGCGCACTCGCTGACCTGTTCTGGCCGGAAGAAGACGGCCAGGGTGGCCGCGACAAGCTCAAGCGCATGCTCTTCCATCTGCGCGACACCCTCGGTGACGAACTCTTCGAATCCGATCGTCAGGTCGTGCGCCTGCGTCCCGAGACGGGTCTGTGGATCGACGCCCATGTCTTCGCGAGCATGATCGAGCAGGCGCATCGCACGCTCGACGGGGTGACGGGGCTGGATCTCGCCGCCCATCTCCAGCACTTGGCCGACGCCGTTGCGCTTTACCAAGGCCCCTTCCTTCACGGCCTGTCGGTGCGCGACACGCCCGATCTCGAACAGTGGATCGAGCTGCAACGCGACGAATACCAGCGCCGCCGTGTCTTCGGCGAACGACTGCTTGCCGACGGTTACGCGCGATTGGGCGACCTCGATCAGGCACTCGCTCACGCACGACAGCTTGTCGCTCTCGCGCCGTTCGACGAGTCGGGCTGGCAGTGTCTGCTTGCCCTGCTATTGCGCGCCGGACGTCGTGACGAAGCCGAAACCGAATACCGCCGCCTGTGCGACATCCTGCACGAGGAACTCGGTGAATTGCCCGGCGAGGCGCTGACGCAGTTGCTGGAGACACCGCCCGCACGCATGGAGCAGCGCGCCACGGGGCCCGAGCGCCGCCAATTGACGGTCGTGGCCATCGAATTCGCGCCCAACGGCTTTGACGACCCCGATCAGCTCGTGGGCATGATGCGTCCGCCGCTCGTGCAATGCGAAACGATCCTGCGCCAGTCGTGGGGCTACACCATGCGCACGCCGACGGGCGGCCTGCTCGGCTATTTCGGCTACCCCACCGCGCTCGAGGGCGCCGGCCGTCATGCCGTCGAAGCCGCCTTGCGCTGCGTGCAGGCAAGCACGGCACGCGTGGGCATTGGTGCAGGCGTTCACACCGGACTCGTCATCAGTTCGGTGGCCGACGACAGTCCCGATACGGGCGGACGTGTCTCACGCTCAGCCACGCAACTGGCCGACATGGCGTTGCCCGGCGAAGTGGTGATCTGCGATGCCACGCAACGCCTCATTGGCGTAGCCATCGCGACCACGCCGCATGGCAGTGTGCGCGAGCGCCACGCCAATCGTGATATCGCGGTGTTTCGCGTCAATCCCGACCCAACGCCGGAACGCCGCTCACGCCGGCGCGCGGCCATGCTCTTCGGCCGTGACGCGGCGCTCGCCGAACTCGCCGGCGCGCACGCGGCCATGCGCGACGCCAGTGCTGTTCACGGCGTGCTCGCGCTGGTGATCGGCGAGGCCGGCATCGGCAAGTCGGCGCTGGTGCGTCATTTCGTCGAAACGCGTGGTCTGCGCGTGATCGATCTGGCCTGCGCACAAGACGGCGCAGGCACCCCGTTCCATCCGATTGCCCGCTGGCTGCGCACGCAGTCCGCTGACGACGCCTCGCAACTCCCCCAACCCGCCCTGCTCGCTCATCGTCGCCTGCACGCGTTGTTCGACATGCACGCCGACGGCAACGTGCCGCACGCCTGGAAACAGGCCGTGCTCGACGAAGCGCCGGCGCTGCTCGCCACGCTGCTGCCCGACGGCGGCGTACTCGTGCTCGACGACGCGCACTGGGCCGATCCGTCCACGCAGGAATTGCTCGCCCTCATGGCGGAGAATCCGCCCGGCGGCCGCTTGTTGATCGTGTGCGCACGGCCCGAGTTCGAGCTGCCGTGGCATCACACGGCGGGTTTGCGCCGGATCGATCTGGCGCCGCTCGATGCGGGTGCGGCCGCCGCCATCGTGCGCGCGGCGACGCCGCGCGTGGCGCTTCCGGCCGCCATGCGCGAGCGCATCGTGAATCTGGCCGAGGGCGTGCCGCTGTTCCTGCAAGAGCTGGCGCGAGCCACCGCCGCACAACAAGGCGGACGCGGTGCCGTCGGCACCATGCCGATGCCGGCCAGCCTTCAGGAATTGATGATGGCCCGCATCGACGCCGCGGGCAGCGCCAAGCCAGTGGCGCACTTTGCATCGTGCCTCGGCCCGGAGTTTCAGGCCGATGTCCTCGCCGCCGCAAGCGGACGTTCGATGGCGCTCGTCGAGCGCGCGCTCGACACGCTCGTCGCCTGCGCCCTCGTGCAGCGTCGGGACAGCGGCCGCTACGTCTTCCGTCACGCGCTGCTGCACAAGGCCGCTTACGACGCGCAGCCGCAGGAACGCCGTCAGGATGCGCACCGCCGGATCGCGCTCGCCATGCGCGAACATGACGCGACAGCCGTGCAGACCGAACCCGAAGTGCTCGCGTGGCATTTCCGTCAGGCCGACGAACCGGAGGCGGCCATCGAGCACTACCGTCTCGCGGGCGAGTATGCGACAGGCCGTCAGGCATTCCGTGAAGCGTGCGCCCACTACCAGAGCGCGCTGGACGTCTTGCGGCAGACGGGTACCAGTGCCCAGACCGCACAACAAGAATTGCAACTGCGCATGGCGCTCGGCGTGCCGCTCGTCTCGCTGCATGGCTACGGCTCGGAACCGGCGCGCCACAATTTCGAAACCGCGCTCGCTCTGGCGCAACCGATGGGCGACGATGTCGCGCTGTTCCCCGTCTACTGGGGGCTGTGGCTCGGTTCCAGTTCGTGGAGCGACTTCGACCGCAGCGTCGAACTCGCGCGCAAACTCATCCTCATCGCCGAGCAGGCCGGCGCCGCGCCGCTGCTCGCGCACGCTTACTATGCGTTGGGCAACAGCCTGTGCTGCCAGGGTGACTTCGGTAATGCCGTGAAGGCACTGGAGACGGGCCTCGCGTATTACCGTCCCGAACACGCCGACACCGGCCTTGGGGAAGACGCTCGCATTACCGGCCTGTCGTTCCTCTCATGGGCGTACTGGTTCACCGGACGCCACGACGCCTCGCTCGCAGCCAGCGAGGAGGCATTGGCAATGGGACGCCAGCAAGGCCGTCGCTACTCTTTCTCGTTTGCGCTGGTGTTTGCGGCGTTGTTGCGACGGTTGCGTCGCGAAGTCGCGCCTGCCGAGGCGCTGGCGAGCGAAGCCGCCGAAGTGGCGACGGAGACAGGCGTTGCACTCTGGGCGCTCGCCGGACAGACGATTCGCGGATGGGCACTCGCCTCACGCGGCGACGTGAATGGCCTGGAGCGCATCACCGACAGCGTGGGACGCCTGAGCGAAATCATGGGCGGGGTCGAAGGCATATTCTTCGGATTGCTGGTGGAAGCCTGTGCAGGCACCGGCGACATTGCCCTCGGGCTGCACGCGGCCGAGCGTGGTGTGCACGTGTCAGCGCGCCGCAACGACGCCCATTGGCAAGCGGAATTCCTGCGTCAGAAAGGCGACTTCCTGCGCGCTGGTCATCATCCCGAGGAAGTGGTGCGCCCGTGTCTGGAACAGGCGTTGCAGATCGCACGCGCGCAGGCGTCGCCGATGCTCACCTTGCGTGCTGCACTCAGTCTGTTACGTCTGAGCGGCGGCAATGCGCCCGGAGACGACGAACGCTTGAGGGTGCTGCGCGAGGCGCTCGACGCGCTACATGGCGGCGAGACGCTCGCCGACGTGCAGGAGGCGCGCGCCATGATTGCCGATATGTTGGCCCCTCAATCCGTGCACCGCACTGCCCGCTACGGAAGTTGACCGGGTACCGGCAAGTCGTTGCCGGTACTTGGCACGCTCAAGCCCTGCGAATAGGCGCTATCAGGCGCTTCGTATGTCCGCCAGGGGCCCGGCCGCTATATTGAGGCGACCGGTGCCCCCAAGCCCATACCGAACCGACATGCCCATCGACCCCTTGCGTATGCCGTCCGGCGCTTCGCCGGACAGTCGCCTGAGCGCCAACGGCGCGCCGCTCACGCTGGTGAGCCCCGCGCGCGAGGCCCCCGCCCCGCTTGTCTCACGCGAAGTCGTCGTCTCAGGTTGCGTCAATCGTCGTCACTCCTTCGATCTCTGCTCGCTCATGCGTTTGCCAACGCAACTGACCGGGCCGCTCGACGTCGTCTGTCTGTCGGGCAGGACGGTGCGAAGCGCAAGCGATTACAAAGGCGTGCGGCTGACCGCGCTGCTCGACATCGCACGCCTGCGTCTGCCGCAAGCGCGCGACTTCACACGGGCGTTCGTGCTGGCGCAAGGCGCTGACGGCTACACCGTCATGTTCTCGTGGCACGAGCTGTACAACACGCCGGTCGGCGTCGGTGCGCTGGTCGTCTATGAACGCGACGGCCTCCCGCTTGGCGACGACGAGGGAGGCATCGGCCTAATTTCGACGTGCGATTTGCGCGTGGCGCTACGTCAGGTGCGAGCACTCAAGCGCCTCACCGTCCATCTGGCCGATCCGCACGCGCTTTGACCCCCTTCGCGACTGCCGTGCGCCCCCTACACTGGTGGCACTCTTCTCACGGTCACGCGAAACATGACGGCACCTCACCAGAACTCCGACGCGGCAGGCACGCAAGCCATCGGCCGCTGGCGCATGCCGCCCGAATGGCATCCGCATGCCGCCTGCTGGATGGCGTGGCCGAGCCACAGCGTCGTGTCGGGCGCACGACGGCACGAAGTCATTCATGAACTGGGGGCGATCGCACATGCGATCGCCCAATTCGAGCCCTTGCGCGTCGCCGTCGATCCGGCCCATCTGGACGAAGCGCTGCGGTTTTTGCCCGGCAGCGCCACGCTCCACGTCATGCCAGTGGACGATCACTGGATGCGCGACACCGGCCCGACCTTCGTCTTCGACGACGCGATGACACTGCACGCCGTGCGCTGGAACTTCAACGGCTGGGGACAAAAGATGCGGCCGATGCCCGACGCCGATCCACGCGTGGCGGAACGCGTTGCCTGCGCGCTCGGCGCCGGCACATCGCCCGCGTCGCTCGTGGCCGAAGGCGGATCGTTGCATGTGGATGGCGAAGGCACGCTGATCGTGACGGAGACGTCGATTCTCAACGCAAACCGCAATCCCGGTCTGACGCACCGCGAGGCCGAAGCGGTATTTCGTCACTGGCTGGGCGTGACGCACGTTGTGTGGCTGCCGGGCTCGTGGCTCGACACGATTACCGACGGTCATGTCGATGGCACCGCCTGCTTCGTACGACCCGGCGTGCTGCTCGCAACGGGCGCAGACGGGAACGACGAATGGTCGCGCGAGGCGAGAGAGAATCTCCGTGCGCTACGGCTCGCGCGCGACGCCCGCGGACGGCCGTTCGACATCGGCATCTTGCCGTCCCCCGACTTCGATGCGCTGCCCGCCAACGTCGCAGACGATCCCGACTTCGCGCCGGTGTATGTGAACTTCTATCTGCCCAACGGGGGCGTCGTGATGGCGTCGTTTGGCGACGCGGTGGCCGATGCGCGTACGCACGACGTCGTGAAACAAGCGTTCCCCGACCGACGCATCGTGCAGTTGCCGCTTCGCGGGATTGCCCGGCGCGGCGGTGGCATTCACTGCTGCACGCAACAGCAGCCCGCCGCCGCCCTGCCCTGAGCCATCAGAGCGTCTTAGCTCGACGCCACACGACGTTTGCGCGGGGCTGCCGCTTTCGCCGCAGCCGTCTCCGTATCTGCCGTCTTTGGCTTCGCTGAGGTCTTGCTGGCCGGCTTCGACGCCACGTTCCCCTCACCCGCCATCTTGCGTGTCGCACGCTTGCGCGGTGCGACGCCGGCGTCAGGCGGCGCCTTCACCGCCGCAGATTTGCGACGCGGCATCTGAGGCGCACCCGCCCCAAGTTGCGAGCGCACGCGCTGTTGCATGTCGACGATATCCGAATCGAGAATCAGACGGCCGCGCAGCTTTCCGTTCATCCGCTTGATATAGGTGCGCGCCTCCTGCATGTGGAAATGCATGAGTTCGCGCACGCGCTGCGCGTCGCCTGCGCGCGCCGCGTCGGTAATCTCGCGGTGGATGTTGACGTTCGCCGTACCGAACTTCTCGTGCTCCCGGCGCGGCGTCTCGTTGCCGAACACGATCAACTGGCGAATCATCTCGTTGACGAGTTCGCAAGTGAAACGCAGAAAACTGTTGGGATTCGCGGCCGCGAGAATGTCGTGAAAGTCCACATCGGCCTGACGCTGACGCAGCAATTCACGCCGGTCATGCGACGCCGGGCTGCAACACGCCATGTTGTGTTCCAGCGCTTCGAAATCGGCCTCGGTCAGATGCGGCACGGCCCCCGCCGCCAGCTCCGGCTCGAGCAACTGACGCACCGTATAGATGTCGTCGATGCTCACTTCCTTGAAAAAGAGATAGTTCTGCATGAGCTGGAACGTGCGCTCGAGCGGCACCTCCACCACCATGCCGCCCCCCGACGGCCCGGTGCTCACCTTGATGAGCCCCTGCACTTCGAGCGACTTGAGCGCTTCGCGAATGGTGCTTTTCGACACCCCGAACATCTGCTGCAGCTCGACTTCGCGCGGCAGACGATCGCCGGGCAGCAGATTGCCCTCGGTGATCAGACGCTTGATGGCTTCGGCAACGAGATCGCCGCGTTTTTGCTGTTTGATTTCCAACGGCTCTCGCACCATTTGCGCATCCAATGCCATGTAGCGCCTCTAAGGGGTCTGTTCATACGAATTTCGGACTGTGCCACCTCGGAATTTTTTCCGATTGACACTCCAAAGCATTATACCTACGATCAAATCCATCCTATTTATCATTATAAATATGACGGATAGGGATAAGGCCCCGGACGTTGCAAGTCGTTGCTGTCAGGTCTCTGACTCAGTTCGAATTTCTCAGGTCACTGGCCGGCCAGCGTGTGACGCGCTGCACGTTTGCACCCCATGAACGATTGCTCTCTTTGCTGGAGACCCAATTGAATCGTCGTGAACTGTTGAAGCTCGCCGCTGCGGCGTCTCTGCCTGGCTCCCTATTCACCGCTCGCGACGTGTTCGCGCAAAGTACCGGGGCCATTCAGTTGGCGTGTCCGGTGCCGATGTCGGGTCCGTTCGCCGCCAATGGCAAATTCGCCGATCTCGGCATGAAGCTCATCGTCGAGCAGTACGGCAAAGTGCTGGGCCGCCCGCTCGCCTACACCACCCTCGACACAGAGGGCAAACCCGCCACGGCCATCCGCCGCGTACAGGAGATCGCGCAACAGAAGGGGGCGCGCTTCTTCGCCGGCGGCATTCTGTCGTCCGAGGCGCTGGCAATGGGCAAGGAAGCCGAGAAAGCCGGCGGCATCTTCATCACCACGGCCGGCGCCGATGAAATCACGGGCAAGGACTGCAACAGCGCCACCTTCCGCTGGTCGGTGCCGACCTTCGGCGCCATCGAGCAGACGGTTCGCCCGTTGATCGAATCGATGCCCAAGGCCAAGCGCTGGTATACGATCACGCCGCAATACGTGTTCGGCGAAGGCCTGCTCACTGCCGCAAAGAACATCTTCAAGGAGAAGGGCATCGAGCACGTCGGCAATAGCTATCACTCGCTCACGGAGAAGGAATTCTCGGGCTATCTCACGAATGCGGCTGCCGCCAAGCCCGACGTGCTCCTGATCCTGAACTTCGGTTCGCAATCGTCCGACACGCTGCGTCAGGCGGTGAGCTTCGGCATGAAGAAGAACTGCACGATTCTGATGGCATGGGCCTCGGGGCTGGAGCAGTTCGAGACGCTCGGTGCCGATCTGTGCGACGGCGTGTACTTCGGCGCGCAATACTGGCACGCCGTGGCCGCACCGCTGAACCTCGATCTCGTCAAGCGCACGCAGGATCGCTTCAAGCAGAACCCGAACTACAGCCTCGCGGGCTCGTACATCTGCACGAAGCTCATGCTCGACGGCATGATCAAGGCAGGCAGCGCCGACCCGAAAGCCGTCATCGCCGCAATGGAAGGCATGAAATACGACGGTCTCACGGGGCCGGAAGAAATCCGCAAGGGCGACCATCAGGTCCTCAAGAATTACTATCTGCTCAAGGGCAAGGCCAAGTCGAAGATGAGAAACGCCGACGACTATGCCGACATTGTCAGCGCCGGGAAATCGTTCCTGCCGCTCGACAAGACCGAGTGCAAGATGGCTTGACGACGCCGCGCGGCACAAGCGCTGTCTGAAGTCTCGCTCGCGGGGACGCCTTGCCGTCCCCGCAGGTGTCGTCTGTGCTGCACGGCGAAAGCCCGGCAGCACACGGTGCTCCACGTCCACTCAAGCTCTCCGGGACGCGCATGAACGTCTATCTGCTGCAAGTCATCAATGGCGTCGGGATCGGGATGCTGTACTTCCTGCTCGCCGTCGGGTTATCGATCATCTTCGGTCTGTTGCGCTTCGTGAACTTCGCGCACGGCGCCTTCTATCTGCTGGGCGCCTATTTCTGCTATCAAGCGCTGCAATGGGGCCTGTCGTTCTGGCTCGCGCTGATTCTCTGTCCGATCGTCGTCGGCGCGCTCGCGTGGATCGCCGAAAAGGTGCTGCTCTCGCGCATTTACGAGAAAGCGCACGAATTCCACATCCTCGTCACGGTGGGCCTCGCGCTGGTCGTGCAGGAACTGGTCATCATCGTCTGGGGCCCGCTCGGCGATAACGTCGCCGTACCCGAGGTGCTCGACGGTGTCGTGATGTGGGGCAGCTTCATCTATCCGAAGTACCGGCTCTTTCTCATCGGCTTCACCGCCGTCTTCGCCGCCGTTCTCTGGTGGCTGCTCGAAGGCACACGCCTCGGTAGCGCGGTGCGCGCGGGAAGCGAATCGTCCGAGATGGTGTCGTTGCTCGGCATCAACGTGTTCCGTGTGTTCAGCCTCGCCTTCGCGCTTGGCGCGGGCACTGCTGCGCTGGCCGGTGTGTTGGCCGCGCCGGTGCGCGGCGTCGAGCCGTTCATGGGCATCGAAGCGCTCGGCATCGCCTTCGTGGTGGTCGTCATCGGTGGCATGGGCAGTTTCGCCGGGGCGCTCGTGGGCGGTCTCGTGATCGGCATCGTGCAGAGTCTGATGAGCACGATCTGGCCGGAAGGCGCACGACTGATGATTTACGTGGCGATGGCAGCCGTGCTGCTGATGCGTCCGCACGGCCTGCTCGGGAGAGGATGATGCTGGTACGTTACCGTTTTTGGCTGCTCGCTGCCGCCGTCACACTGATCCTGCCGGTCACGCTGTCGTCAGGCACGCTCGCGACCGAGGTGCTCGTCTATGCGCTCGCCGTGCTCGGCTGCAATCTGCTGCTCGGCTACACCGGCCTGCTGTCGTTCGGTCAGGGTATTTTCTTCGGGCTGGGCAGCTACACGGCGGGCATCATGCTCACGCGCACCGCATTGCCCATGCCGCTCGCGGTCGTCGCCTCGATCGTGCTGGGCGCGGTCATCGCGGCTGTCGTCGGCAGCTTTGCGATCCGGCAGAAGGGCACTTACTTCGTGATGCTCACGCTGGCGTGCGCGCAGATGTTCTACTTCCTCGCGTACACCGCAACCGACTGGACCGGCGGCGACAACGGACTGCTCGACATCCCGCGCAAGTCGCTGACGCTCGGCGGCAAGACGCTGATTCCGCTCGAGACGCCGTGGCAGTACTACACCTTCGTCGCCGTCGTCTTCCTGATCGTCTTCGCGGTGTTGTTGCGCGTGGCGGATTCGGTGTTCGGCCGCACGCTGCTCGCCATTCGAGACAACGAGACCCGTGCGGCCGCCATCGGCTATCACGTGAAGACGTTCAAGCTCGTGGCGTTCGCCATCTCAGGCGCCGTCACGGCGCTCGCGGGCGCGCTGCATGCGCTGATGACGGGCATCGCACCGCTGTCCAACATCGAATACCACACGAGTGAAATGATCCTCGTGATGACGGTGATCGGCGGCACGGGCAATTTGTTCGCCTCGGTACTGGGTGCGGCGTTCTACGTGCTCGCCGCCGACTGGCTCTCCACGCTATGGCCGCGCTGGCTGCTGTTGCTCGGCCTGCTGCTCATCGCCGTGAGTCTGTTCATGCATCGGGGTCTGTGGGGCGTGGGGGAATCGCTGTGGTACCGCATCACCGGCAAACGCGGCGACGCCAGCGGCAAACTGGATACGCAGGGAGATGCGACATGAGCGAAGCGCCTAACGTGCTTATCGAAGCCAGCGGCGTCGTCAAACGCTACGGCAAGTTCACGGCGCTGCATGGGGTGGATTTGCGTGTGGCCCCGCGCACGGTGCATTCCGTCATCGGTCCGAACGGTGCAGGCAAGACCACGTTGTTCCACATGCTCACCGGCACGGTGCCGGTGTCGGGCGGGCGCATCGTGTTCGACGGTCACGACGTCACGACCGAAGCCGATTACCGGCGTGTGCAGCGCGGCATCGCCCGTTCGTTTCAGGTGACGGCGCTGTTCCAGAACCTGCCGGTGCGCGAGAACCTGCGGCTGGCCGCGCTGGGCGTCACGCCACGCCATGCGCTCTCGTGCTGGCGCAAGGCGGATGGCCCGCGTGCCTGCGCCGCCGTCGTCGACGACGTGCTCACGCGGCTCGCCCTCACGCGCCACGCCGACACCGCTGCGGGCGCGCTCTCGCACGGGCAGCAGCGGCGCCTGGAGGTCGGCATGGCACTGGCGGCGCGTCCCAAGGCGATCTTTCTCGACGAGCCGACGTCCGGCATGGGCATCGACGACCTCGACGACATGAAGCAGCTCATCCGTGGCCTGCGCGACGATCACACCGTGGTGCTCATCGAGCACAACATGAACATCGTGATGGACATCTCCGACACGATCACCGTCATGCAGCAGGGCCGCGTGCTGGTCGAAGGCAAACCCGACGCGATCCGTGCCGACGACCGCGTGCGCGCCGCCTATCTCGGCAACATGATTACCGGAGGCCGCGCATGATTCTCGACGTCGCAGGCATTCACAGCTATTACGGCAAGAGCCACATTCTGCAAGGCGTGACGCTAAACGTTGGCGACGGCGAACTCGTCACGCTGCTGGGCCGCAACGGCGCGGGCAAGTCGACCACGCTCAAAACCATTGCAGGCGTGGTGACGCCCAAAGCGGGCAGCATCTCGTTTCTGGGCAAGCCCGTCGCCGGACAACCCGCTCACCGCATCGCGGCGCGCGGCGTGTGTTTCGTGCCCGAGCATCGCGGCATCTTCAAGCTGCTCACCGTGGAAGAGAACCTCAAACTCGGTGCGCGACGCGATTCGCCGTGGCAGCTCGCCGACATCTACCGCATCTTTCCGCGTCTGCAGGAGCGCCGCAAGAATGGTGGCGCGCAGCTGTCCGGCGGCGAACAACAGATGCTGGCGATCGGACGCGCGCTGATGAATCATCCACGCCTGCTCATGCTCGACGAGCCGGTCGAAGGTCTTGCACCGGTGATCGTCGAAGAGATCGTGGCGCAGTTGAAGCTCATCAAGCAGGCGGGCGTGGCCATTCTGCTCGTGGAACAGAATCTGGAAGTCTGCACGCAGCTTGCCGACCGGCATTACATCGTCGAGCAAGGCGTGATCGTGTATGGCGCGGACAACGCCGCGTTTCTCGCCGACGAGGTCGTCAAGGACCGTTACCTCGGCGTGGGCGTGGCGTGAGCCGCGCATCCCTCATTCCCCCGGCGCGCGTCGTCAAGCCGCTAGGCGAGCGCGCCGTTCGCCAATGTATGCGTCGTCCGTGACCCGCGCGGCGCACGCCCTGAAGGACTTGTGAACATGGAACGTCTCGATCAACCGGCTGCCGCAGTGCGCGTCGACGGCGCGCGCCTGTGGGACAGCCTCATGCAACTCGCGCAAATCGGCGCGACCGCGAAGGGCGGCGTCTGCCGCCTGGCGCTGACCGATCTCGACCGGCAGGGTCGCGATCTGTTCGTGACGTGGGCAAAGGAGATCGGCTGCACGGTGCGTATCGACGCCATCGGCAACATCTTCGCGCGCCGCGCGGGGCGTAACGATGCGCTGCCGCCCGTCATGACCGGCAGCCACATCGATACCCAGCCGACCGGTGGCAAATTCGACGGCAACTACGGTGTGCTCGCCGGACTGGAAGTGCTGCGCACCCTCAACGACAACGGCATCGTGACGCAGGCCCCGCTCGAAGTTGCCGTGTGGACCAACGAAGAGGGGTCGCGCTTCGTCCCCGTCATGATGGGCTCCGGTGTGTACGCCGGTGCCTTCACGCTCGATCACGCGCTCGCGCAGAAAGATCGCGACGGGGTGAGCGTCGCCGACGCGTTGCGCGCCATCGGCTACGCCGGCGAGGAATCTGCGGTTGGTGAGACAGGCGCCGTCGGGGCCTACTTCGAAGCCCACATCGAACAAGGCCCGGTGCTCGAAGCCCATGGGAAAACCATCGGCGTGGTGCAGGGCGCGCTCGGGCAACGCTGGTACGACGTGACCGTCACCGGCATGGAGGCACATGCGGGCCCCACGCCGATGGAATTGCGCCGCGACGCCCTGCTCACCGCCGCGCAGTTGATTCAGGCGGTGAACCGCATCGCGTGCGAGCACGCACCTCACGCACGGGGCACGGTCGGCTGGGTCGACAACTATCCGAACTCACGCAACGTCATTCCGGGTCGCGTGAAGCTCTCTGTCGATCTGCGCGCCGCCGACGACGCCACGCTCGACGCCCTGAACGCCAAGCTGCGCGCCGAGTGCACGGCGTTGAGCACGAAGGGTATCGACGTCGCCATCGAACAGGTCGTGTATTTCCCGCCGCAACCTTTTGCGCCGGAACTCGTCGAGGCGATTCGCGACGGCGCGAAAGCGCTCGGCCTGTCGTCGATGGATGCGATCAGCGGTGCAGGGCACGATGCGGTGTATCTCGCGCGTGTGGCCCCGACGGCAATGATCTTCGTGCCGTGCAAGGACGGTATCAGCCACAACGAAATCGAGGATGCCGATCCGGCACACCTCGAAGCCGGTTGTAACGTGCTGTTGCAGGCGATGCTGCAACGCGCTGGGGGTGCCGCATGAAAGTCATGATCGCGCGGGTGAATCACGAGACGAACACGTTCTCGCCGGTACCCACGCCGCTCGAAGCGTTCGGCAATCACGGGCCGACTTACGACGAAGCGGCCTATCGCGACAACAAGGGCATGCGCACGGCAATGGCAGCGTTCATCGATCTGGCCGAAGCTGCGGGCGCCGAGATGGTGACGCCCGTGTCCGCCGGGGCTAACCCGAGCGGTCCCGTAGCGGCGAGCGCCTATGACGCGCTTTGCCAGCGGATCGTGGCAGCGGCGAGCGGCGTCGATGCGATTCTGCTCGATCTTCACGGCGCGATGGTCGCCGAAAACAGCGACGACGGCGAAGGCGATCTGCTCGAGCGCGTGCGCGCGGCGGCGCCCGGCACACCGATTGCCGTGGCGCTCGACCTCCATGCGAACGTCACGCCGAAGATCGTGACGAATGCCGATATCGTCGTCGGCTTCAAGACGTATCCGCACGTCGATATGTACGAGACCGGCGAGCACGCTGGACGCCTTCTCTTCGACATGCTCGCGGGCAAGCGCCGCCCCACGGTGGTGTGGCGACAGCCGCCGCTGATGGTGCACTCGCTGCGCAGCACCAGTCACGGCGGCGCGATGAAGCGCGCGCTGGACGCCGCACGCCGCGCCGAAGCCGAGGAGGGCATTCCGGCCGTGTCGGTGTTCTCGGGTTTCTCGCTCGCGGACATTCCGGCGCCGTGCATCAGCGTCGTGGTAACGGCGGATGACGGCGAGGCGGGCGTGGCACGTGCGCAGGCCGTCGCGGATCGAATTGCCGCACAAGCGTGGGATGAACGCGACGGCTTCGTCTATCGCAGCGCACCGCTCGCCGAATCGATTGCCGAAGCGAAGCGCTTGGCCGAAGGTGCCGGCAAGCCGGTGCTGCTGCTCGATCACAGCGACAACTGCATGTCGGGCGGCACCTGCGACACGATGGACGTGCTGGAAGCTGCGCTCGCGGGCGGACTCACAGGCATCGGCGTCGGACCGCTGTGCGACCCGGAAGCGGTGGCAACGCTGATCGCCGCAGGCGAGGGCGCCGAGGTCACGCTCGCAATCGGCAACAAACGGCCGTTGTCGCAGTTGGGCATCACCAAAACGCCGCCGGTCCTCACCGGCATCGTGCGCAAGATCAGCGACGGCGAATATATCGTGACCGGGCCGACGTACACCGGCCAGCGCTGCCACATGGGGCGCACGGTGCTGTTCGACACCGGCGCGGCACGCATTGTGGTGACGGAGCGCACGCACGAGCCGTGGGATCACGGCGTATTCACATGCGTTGGTCTCGATCCGCGCAGCGAACGTTTCCTGCTGCTCAAGTCGCGCATGTATTGCCGCCCGGTGTTCGTGCCGATCTCGGCAGGGCTCGTCGAATGCGACAGCGACGGCGTGACGAGTTCGAATTACGGGCTGTTCCCGTTCTCGCGCGTGAACCGTCCGGTGTATCCGCTCGATCGCGACGCGACATTCGTGCGTTCATAACGAAAAAAGGCGGCGACGGAATCCGTCGCCGCCTTTTCGGCATCACCCGACTTCAGCGAGCGCTTACTCGTCGAGGGCCTTGTTGCCGGTTTCTTCGAACATCGACACGGCGATGAGCGAGATGATCACGCAGACGATCATGTACCAGGCCGGCGCCATCTTGTTGCCGGTCACGCGAATCAGCCAACCCGCCACGAGCTGCGCCGTACCGCCGAACACCGACACCGCAATTGCATACGCGCTCGACATGTAGCCCGCACGCAGATGCTTCGGGAAGTTCTCCGGCATCAGGGCATAGGCCGGCGCCGAACCCATCGTGTAGCAGAGCATCAGCACGATCAGTGCGGCGAGCACGACCGGCAGCGACGGGAAGTGCGTCATGATCCAGAACGCCGGATACAGCAGCACGATGAGTCCCACGCGGCCGATGATCGTGAGCGGCTTGCGGCGGCCCATCTTGTCCGACAGCGCACCATAGATCGGGCACATCACCAGCGAGATCGTGCTGGCGGCAACGCCTGCGAGCATCGACATCTTCGGCGGCAGCCCGAGGTACTGAATGCAGTACGTCGGCATGTAGTACATCATCACGTACGTCGACACCGACATCCCCATGATCGAGAAGATCGTGAGGAACCAGTTGCGCACGTACACGCCATGCTTGGGATCGTCGCGACCGGCAACGGTCTTCGGCTTCGGCGGCTCTTCCTGAATGTGACGGCGCAGGTAGATACCGACCGGTGCAATCAACGTGCCCAGCAGGAACGGGATACGCCAGCCCCAGCTATGCATGGTGTCGTCCGAGAGCAGGAAGCCGAGGCTTGCCGCCAGACCCGAGCCGAGCAGGGCAGCCGCGCCCTGGCTCGCCAACTGCCAGCTCGCACGGAAGCCGCGGCTCTTCGCGCCCCCCATTTCCAGCAGCGTGGCCGTAGCCGCGCCGAACTCGCCGCCTTGCGCGAAGCCTTGCAGCAAGCGCGCCGCAACGATCAGCAGCGGTGCCGCCAGACCGATCTGCGCATAGGTCGGTGCGAGACCGATGGCCACCGAGCCAAGTGCCATCAGGCCGATGGTGAGCGTGAGCGCCGGCTTGCGGCCGGCACGGTCCGCGTAGCGGCCGATCACGATGCCGCCGAGCGGGCGCATCACGAAACCCACCGCGAACACGGCGAACGCGAGCAGCGACGACGTGATGGGGTCATCCGCCGGGAAGAACTGTTTGCCGATGGTCAGCGCGAAATAGCTGTAGACCGTGAAGTCGAAGAATTCCAGCAGATTGCCGATGACCGCAGCGAAAACGATCTTGCGCTGTTGCGAGGGGCTCATTTGCGACGGCTGTACGCCGTCAGCCGGGAACGATTGCGTTGCGATGCTCATGCACGATCCTTGCTAAGAAAGCGTTCGACCAGACGCGTCCAGAACGCGGCACCGATGGTCAGATTGTCGTCGTTGAAGTCGTACTTGGCGTTGTGCAGCATCGGCTTGCCTTCGCCGTTACCCAGGCGAATGAAGCAGCCCGGCACCTTCTGCAGGTAGTAGGCGAAGTCCTCGCTGCCCGCAATCGGCGGGAACGGCGAGATGATGTGCTCGGCACCGACCAGCTCTTCGGCCACGCTGCGTGCGAATTCCGTTTCCGCCTCGCTGTTCACGAGCACCGGATAGCCACGGATGTACTCGATGTCGGCGCTCGCGCCGTAGCCTTCCGTATGCGACTTCACCAGCGCACGGATACGCGCTTCGAGTGTGGCGCGCACCTTCGGGGAGAACGAGCGCACGCTCATTTCCATCGTGGCGTCTTCGGGAATCACGTTCGGTGCGAAACCGGCGTGGAAGGTGCCGACAGTCACCACGGCGGCTTCGGTCGGGTCAATGTTGCGCGCCACCACGGATTGCAGCGCCATCACGAGGCTGCTGCCGATCACCACCGGATCGATGGCCAGATGCGGCCGTGCCGCATGGCCGCCACGGCCGTGAATACGAATCTTGACGGTGTCGCACGCGGCCATCAGCGGACCGGCACGGAAACCGAACGTCCCCGTCGCCACGCCCGGATGATTGTGCAGGCCGAAGATCGCCTCGCACGGGAAGCGCTCGAACAGGCCGTCTGCAATCATCTGCTCGGCACCGCTGTTCGAACCGGCTTCTTCCGCAGGCTGGAAAATCAGATGGACGGTGCCGTCGAAATTGCGCGTCTTCGCAAGATGCTGGGCGGCGCCGAGCAGCACGGTCGTGTGGCCATCGTGGCCGCAAGCGTGCATCTTGCCGTCGTGCACGCTGGCGTAGGCCAGACCGGTCTGCTCATGAATCGGCAGCGCGTCCATGTCGGCGCGCACGCCCACGATGCGAGCACTGGTGCCCACGGTGAGCGAGGCCACAACGCCGTGACCGCCAACGTTACGCGTGACCTGATAGCCCCAGCTCTCGAGCTTCTGCGCCACGTAACGCGACGTGTCGACCTCCTCATAGGACAGCTCGGGGTGTTGGTGGATATGGTGACGAATGTCGGCCAATTGCTCGCGCGCATCGGCCAAATCGCCGACTTCGCAATAGCGAATCTCGCTCATCGGGGGCTCCTCTTTTTTTGAATAACGCGGAGTATTGCACCGACGAAATTCCCCACCCATGACGCAAACCACGTCAAAATGTTGCTCTCAAGTCAACAATAGAACGTGCGTCCACGCCCGGAAGATGTCGGCATCCGTGACTAAAACCCGCGTTGATTCAATGACTTGACGAGATCTCCCGGTCATTCGATGCCCCGGTGGCGGCCACTGAGCCAATGCCAGGCCCAACCGACGTATTCGCGCGAAAGTAACGGTGAAGCAAACATGACAAACGAGTCGTGGATGGACGACATTGGCGAGCGTCCGCTCAAATACCTCGCCGAGATTGCCGCGACGGGCGGCGTGCGCATGGCCGCAGAAGCGCTGGGCGTGAATCCGTCCGTGGTCAGCCGGCAGATCGCGGCACTCGAGCGGCGTCTGCGTTTTCCGCTGATCGAGCGGCGCGGGCGCAACGTGAGCGTTACCGAAATCGGGCAGGTGCTCATCGACTATTACCGCGACGGCCAACGGCGTCAGCGCGATCTGTCGGCGCGGCTGGAAGAGTACCGGCATCTGAAGCGAGGCAGGGTCGCCATCGGTGTCGGGGAGGGCTTCATCGGCCGCCTGATTGCGCAGGCGTTGCAGCGCTTCTCGATGAGCTACCCGGACATCCTCGTCGAAATCCGCTCCGGCCCAACGCCCGCGGTGCTCTCGCTCGTACGCGACGATGTGGTGGATATCGGTCTGTGCGCACGCTCCGCCGACGATCCCGCCATGCGCATTCATCCCTTTGCAGCGAAAGCGCTATGCGCCGTGGTCGCGCCCACGCATCGCTTCGCGAAAATGGCGAGCGTGCCCCCCTCGGAGCTGGCGCACGAGCGGCTCATCTTCATGACCGAAGCGCACGGCGTGCAGCACTTCGTCCACTCGGTGCTCGATACCGCACGTCTGAACGTGACCCCCGCCTACCGTGTCGATCTGTTCAACACCGCGCAGACGCTCGCGGCGGCAGGCCTTGGCGTGGCCTTCATGTCGGCGATCACTGCACGGCGCGGCATCGAACTCGGCGAACTGGTGGCCATCCCCATCGACCATCCGATTGCGACCGGCTTTTCCAGCCAGATGATGACGCGCGTGGGACGCCGACTGTCGCCCGCGGCCGACCATCTCTGGAAACAACTCGCCCAAAGCCTCGCCCACCGCTGATTTGCCCGCGCGGCAAAGCTCATCACCGCAGATGGCGTATTATCGGCCGGGTGTTGGATATTCCTGCCTGTTAGATGACAACCGACTCGAACCAACCCGCCCACCGGCGACTCCGCGCGCGCTTCGTCGCGATTTCCTGGCGCGATCTCGCCGTCTCCTTCGGCCCTGTCGTGCTCGTCTCGATTGCGGCCGTCTGGCTCGCCGTATGGCTCGTGAAGCCTGCGCCGCCGCGCACCGTGACCCTGAGCGCCGGCCCGGAAGGCAGCTCGTTCTGGACCGCCGCGCAACGATACAAGACGATCCTCGCGCGCGACGGGATCACGCTCAACGTCCTCACTTCCGAAGGCTCGCGCCAGAACATCGAGCGCCTCGCCGACGAGAAGCAGGACGTCGACCTCGGGTTGGTGCAGGGCGGCGTATCGCAGGGCCTCGATGTGGATGGCCTCGTCTCGCTCGGCAGTATGTTCTACGCGCCGATCTCCGTGTTCTACCGGGGCACGCGCGTCACCAAGCTATCCGACCTGGCGGGCAAACGCATCGCCATCGGCCGCGAAGGCAGCGGCGCACGCGCGCTGTCGCTCACGCTGCTCAAGGCCAACGGCATCGAGCCCGGCGGCGCCACCACGCTCACGGCCTACGACGGGCAGGAGGCCGCGCAAGCGCTCATCGACGGCCGTGTCGACGCCGCCATGCTCACTGGCGACACCGCCACCGGCCCGACGATGGGCAAGTTGATCCGTACCGCAGGCGTACATCTGATGGACTTTGCGCAAGCAGACGCGTACACGCGCCGCTTCACCTATCTGAATCAGCTCACGTTGCCGCGTGGTGTCTTCGACCTCGGGCGCAACCTCCCGGCGCAGCCCGTGCACGTCATCAGCCCGACCGTCGAACTTGTGGCGCGCGACAGCCTGCACCCTGCGTTGTCCGACTTGCTGATCGAAGCTGCGAAGGAGGTGCACGGCAAGGCCAATCTGTTGCAGCGTGCCGGGGAATTCCCGTCGGCTCAGGTCCACGAATTCCCGATCTCCGACGACGCCGCACGCTACTACCAGTCGGGCAAAGGCTTCCTGTACCGGCATCTGCCGTTCTGGATTGCGAGCCTCGCCGACCGTATCGTCGTGCTGCTCGTGCCGATCATCGTTGTGCTGATTCCAGCGTTCCGGCTGGTACCGTCGCTGTATAGCTGGCGGGTGAAATCGCGGCTGTACCGCTGGTACGGGGCGCTCATCGCACTGGAGCGCGAAGCGCTGGCCGATGACGCGCACACCGAATACCGTAGCCTGCGCCAGCGGCTCGACGCGATCGAAGCCGCCGTCAACCGCCTGAAGATTCCGCTCGCCTACGCCGACCAGTTCTACGTGCTGCGCGAACACATCGGCTTCGTGCGTCATCGGCTCGACGCCATGAATGCCGCGCCGGACCTGGCTGTCGGCGACGCGCGCCAGCCGGCAGGCAGCGCCCCGCCTGCCGCCGGTGAGGAAAGCGCGCGCGGCGCGTGAGCATCTCAAAGTAATGCTTATGCAATTTATAACCAGCACCAGCTTTTCTTAGGGAAAGACGAAGCGCAAACTACTGACAGTCACGGACCGGAACACCGGTGCGTTGTGAAATCCAATGTTCTGCTCGGTTCGTATGTCGTCGTCCTCCTTTCGCTCCTCTCATTCCAGCGCACCCGGCACGCCGCAACACGCCGGCACCGAACTGGCGCGTCATACCTGCACGGTGCGTCCCGTGCGCGACGACGATCTGCCGGCCATCACGGCCATCTACGCCCATCATGTGCGCACCGGTTCGGCGTCGTTCGAGGAGGTGCCGCCCGAGGTGAGCGAGATGCGCGCGCGTTGCGCGAAGGTGCTCGACGCCGGACTGCCGTACCTCGTCGCCGAACGCGACGGCAAGCTGCTCGGCTATGCGTATGCCACACACTACCGGCCGCGTTCGGCCTACCGCTTCACGCTCGAAGACTCCGTGTATATCGCCGCCGATGCGACAGGACAGGGCGTGGGCCGCACGCTGCTGCTCGCGCTCATTGCGCGCTGCGAAGGCGGTCCGTGGTGCCAGTTGATTGCGAATGTGGGCGACAGCGGCAACGCCGCGTCGCTGGGTCTGCATGCCGCGTGCGGTTTCGTCCAGGCGGGCGTGCTCAAGTCAGTCGGCTTCAAGTTCGGCCGCTGGGTCGACACCGTACTCATGCAGCGCCCGCTCAACGCGGGCGACACGACGCTGCCGGAGTGACCCGGCGGCCGCGTCAGAACGGCGACGCGCGATCAAGCGCCTTGTAGTGGCGGAAGATGCCCGTGGTGTTGAACGGGACGCGTCGCGACGACGTCAGATAGGCCGCGATCAGCGGCTCTCTCGCCACGGCGTCACGCACCGCCTGACAGCGTGGAAACGCCTTGGCAAACCCGGACATTGCGCGCGGAAACGCGTAGCGCAACCCTTCGATGACCTGAAACAGCGAGAGGTCGGCATAAGACATCGCGCCTTCGGCAAGCCAGCCGCCCGTCAGCGGATTGTTCGCCAGCACGCGCTCGAAGTAACCGAAGAATTTCGGCAGACGATAATCGATCAGTTCCGCCGTGCGCTTGCGCGCTTCCGCCCGTTGATTGCTGTAGTACAGACGGCCCGCGATGGGATGATGAGCGTCATGCACTTCGGCAACGAGATCGGCAAGCGTGAGCTGCAACTGGTTGACCCAACGGCGCGCGCGCGGTGACTCGCCCACGAGGCCGAGCAGCGGTCCGAGATACGCCAGAATGTTCGCCGTCTGCCCGATCAGTTCGTCGCCTACGCGCAGGAAAGGCGGGGCATAGGGTGGGTGCATGCACGCGGGATCGTCCATCGTGTGCAGCAGGCCGTCCATGCCCTGACCGGGCCCGTCGCCCTGCACGATCTCCACGTAGGGCGTGCCGGTGGCCTCGAAGGCGAGGCGGACAAACTCGCCGCGCCCTTGCAGGCCCGGCCAATAGAACAGCTCGAAGGTCATGTTCCCTCCTCAGGCTCAGGAAGCGCCCGGCTGCATCTCCACGCGATTCTTGCCCTGTTGTTTGGCGCGATAGAGCGCCAGATCCGCCGACTCGATGAGCGAGGTCGACGCCATGTGGGTGCGCGGCACCAACGCGGCGCCCCCGAGGCTGATCGTCACGTGGCGGCCGTTGGCCGAGCCCACGTGCGGAATCGCCATCGCGTCGATCTGAGCGCGCACCTTCTCTGCGATGACTGCCGCGCCGCTGGCCGACGTGTTCGGCAGCACCATCACGAACTCCTCGCCGCCGAAGCGCGCCGCAAGATCGGCCGGACGCGACGCCGCATCGGCGATCGTGCTGGCGACGCGGCGCAGCACGTCGTCGCCAGCGATGTGGCCGTAGGTATCGTTATAGATCTTGAAGTTGTCGACGTCGATCATCAGCAACGCCATCTCGCGCTGCTCCCGCAACGCGCGACGCCATTCCGCACCGAAGTACTCGTCGAAATAGCGGCGGTTCGCCAGCCCCGTGAGGCCGTCGGAGTGCGTGAGCCGCTGCAACTCCAGATTCGTTTCCAGCAACTGCTGCTGACTCTCGCGCAGCGCGCGGTAGGCCTCGTCGCGTTGAAGCAGATTCATATACGAGCGCGAGTGATAACGAATGCGGGCCACCAGCTCGATGGTATCGGGCAGCTTGACCAGATAATCGTTCGCCCCGGCCGAGAAGGCTTCGCGCTTGATCGTCGATTCCTCTTTCGTCGAGAGCACGATGATCGGAATGTCGCGCGTGAGCGGACTGGCACGATACTGCCGCACCAGCGACAGACCGTCGGTGCCCGGCATCACGAGATCCTGCAGGATCACGGTCGGACGTGTCTGTTCCGCCACGCGCAGCGCGTCTTCGGGATTCGAGCAGTAGTGGAAGTCGATATTCGCTTCGCCGGCCAGCGCCCGGCGGATCGCTTCGCCAACCATTGCCTGATCGTCGACGAGCAATACCATCGCCGACGAATCGTTCAGGCTGCTCTCGGCACCGGTCATTTGCGCCGCCGTGATCGGCTGGCGTGGGGTCGTCGTCATGATTTACGTCCTGTCATACAGTGCCAAATAGGGCCACCAATTGGGGCGCAATGGTCGGTAGCGCCAGAATCTCCGACGCCGCGCCGGCTTCGGCTGCCGCCTTGGGCATGCCGTATACGGCGCTCGTCGCCCGATCCTGTGCGATCGTGATAAAGCCCTGCGCGCGCATGGCGCCGAGCCCGGCCGCGCCGTCTCGCCCCATGCCCGTGAGCAGCACGCCCACTGCGCGCGCACGCCAGTTCTCGGCCACGCTTCGCAGGAAGACATCGATCGACGGCCGGTACACGGCCTCCTTCGGTTCGTCGGAATACGAACATCGGCCGCTCGCCTCGACACGCAGATGCCGGTTGCCGCCCGCAAGCAACACCACCCCCGCCGCCGGACGCTCGCCCGCCTGCGCCAGACGCACGGTAAGCGGTGTCTGCTGATCGAGCCAGGTCGCCATGCCGGGGGCGAACGCATCGTCCACATGTTGTACGACGATCACACCCGCCGCGAAGTTCGCGGGCAGACGTCCCAGCAGCGTCGCCAGCGCGGCCGGCCCGCCGGCGGACGCGCCAATGGCGACCAGTGCGTCAGTATTCGCCGCGACGATGGGGGAGACGGCAGGTTGCGGCACGCGGGCCTCGGCCTGTTGGGCGGCCACGGCCTCAATCTTCGCGAGCAGCGACGACGCCGGACGCGCCAGGTCCGACACCCCGAGTACCGGCGTGTCGACCGCATCGACGGCACCGGCCCCCATCGCATCGAAAACGAGGCTAGCGTGATGGCCGACGTCCGACGTCACAATCAGAATCGGGCAGGGCGTGCGGCGCATGATCTCGCGCGTGGCGGCCACGCCGTCCATCACCGGCATGACGAGATCCATCAGCACGAGATCCGGCGGAACGGGCGCGCACATCGCCACGGCCTGAGCGCCGTCGTACGCGACCCAGGCCACGTCGAGTCCCGGGCGTTGCGCGAGCGTACGGCGCAGCGCTTCGACAGCGATGATCGAATCGTTCACGATCCCGATTTTCATGCCCCCGGCTCCCCAATGAGATCCACCACGGCACGCAGCAGCGCGTCGTCATGGAAGCTGCCTTTCGCAAGGTAATAATCCGCGCCGGCGTCGAGTCCGCGCTGGCGATCTTCCTCGCGATCCTTGTATGACACGATCATGACCGGCAAATCGGCGGTGCGCGCATCGCGCTTGATGAGCGTGACCAGTTCGATGCCGTCCAGGCGCGGCATGTCGACATCGGTAATCACCATGTCGAACGTTTCGCTGCGCACGGCATTCCAGCCATCCATGCCGTCGACGGCAACGCTGACATCGTAGCCGCGCGCGGCGAGCAGTTTGCGTTCGAGTTCGCGCACGGTCAGGGAATCGTCGACAACCAGCACGCGCTTGCGGCCGCGGCCGCTCGCCTGTGCGGCGCGCATCGGCAGCCGTTCGAGCGAACCCATCTCCACGGCCTTCGCAATCGAGCGCACCAGATCGGCCGTATCGATGATGAGGAGCGGCGAGCCGTCTTCCGCGAGTGCACCGGCGGCGATGTTGGGCACCTTGCCCAGCCGCGTATCCAGCGGTTGCACGACAAGCATGCGCTCGCCAAGGAATTTATCGACGGCCAGCCCATAGCGCGCGTCGCCCTCACCGAACACAACCACCGGCTGATCCCCGGCCACCGCAACCGGCTCGCTGCCGCACAGCACCTGCTGCGCACTCACGAGCCCGATCTGTTTGCCGTCGAGCGTGAAGTGCGGGCGGCCTTCGAGCATGTCGATGTGTTCCTGCGGGAGCGCCAGCGTGCGTGAGAGGCTCGCCAGCGGCAGCGCGTAAGGCTCGCCGCCGATTTCGACCAGCAAGCTGCGCACCACCGAAAGCGTCAGCGGCAGTTGCAGGATGAACTTGGTGCCGCGCCCCGTGGCGTGCTCGATACGCACGGTGCCACGCACCTGCGCCACCATCGCCCGCACGGCATCGAGTCCGACGCCGCGTCCCGAGATGTCCGTCACCGTATCGCGCAGCGTAAAGCCGGGCAGCATCAGAAACTCGAGCAGTTCGTTGTCGTCGAGCCGCCGAGCGGTGTCTTGCGTGACCAGTCCGCGCGCGATGACCGCTCGCCGCACGCGCTCGAGATCGATGCCCGCGCCGTCGTCGGCCACGCTCACGAGCAGCAGGCCCGCGCTGTGCCGCGCGCTGAGTGTGATGACGCCCTCGGCGGGTTTGCCTGCCGCCGCGCGCTCGGCCGGGCTCTCCAACCCATGGTCGACGGCATTGCGCAGCAAATGGCCCAGCGGCGCTTCGAGCTGATCGAGAATGTCGCGATCGACTTGCGTGTGCGCGCCGCGAATTTCCAGTCGTGCCGGTTTGCCGAGCGAGCGGCCCAGATCGCGCACCATGCGCGCGAATCCACCCAGCCGGTCGTCGAGCGGACGCATGCGGCATGCGAGCGCTTCGTCATATAGCCGCTGCGACAGTTGCGTCGAGCGCCGGTCAAACTGGTCCAGCTCATGGATCTGTTCGGCCAGCAACGATCCACCCACACCGAGGGCGCGTCGCAGATCGGCCAGCGCGGCGAGCAGCTGTTGGCGATCTTCGTCAGAACGGTCCGCCGCCTGCGCGAGCGCCGAACTCACTCGATCGAGCGCTTCGCCCGCTTCGTGTTGATGACGTTTGAGCCGTTGCAGCGATTGGGCAAACGGCTGCGACCAACGCGAGGCCACCAGCGCCTCGCTCGATAGCTGGAGCAGCCGGTTCAGGCTGTCGGCCGACACACGCAGCGCACGTGAGGCGTGGTCTTTGCCTTCGTCGTCTTCTCGCGTGTCGTGGCCGAGGGGCGTGTCGGGCGTGTCGGGCGTGTCGGGGGCGTCGCGGGTGTCGTGCCAGTCGGGTGCGAGCGGCAGTCCCTGTGCCGCGACGGGTGCCGGCTCGGGCACCGCAGGTGGCTGCGCTGTCTCGACGCCATAACTGGCGTAATCGAATGCCGCCGGTTCAGGTGACGTGGCAGCGTCCTGCCCCGCGCCGCCCGTCAACGTTGCGAGGTGTTCGGTGAGGGCCGTCACGAAGGCGTCAATCTCGGCTTTGCCCGCCCCCTGCGCCCAGCCCGCGTCGCGGCCCGGCGGATGCGCCAGCCGCATGAGCAAGTCCACGCCCTGCAGCAGGCGATCGATGATTGCCACGTCGAGCAACAGCGCACCACGTTGCGCCGCAACGAAGGCGTCTTCAAGCACATGCGCGAGCGAGACGCCAGCCTCCACGCCAACGATACGTGCCGCCCCCTTGAGCGAGTGCGCTGCGCGCATGCAGGCTTCGAGACGCGCCGCGTCGGCAGGCGCTCGCTCGAGCGCCAGCAGCCCATCGCCGAGCACTTGTGCCTGTGTTTCCGTCTCCATGCGGAACAGGTCGAGCAATGTGGCGTTGCTCAGATCGCCGCTCATGCGAGACTCCGGTCGAACGCCGCACCCACGCGCAACGGATCGAGTACGCCGACGACATGCTCCCGCCAATGCAATACCGCAACGGCGAATCCGTCGGTCGCGCCGAGCGTCGTCGCAGGCACCAATCCCATGGCGGTTTTGGCCGGGGCCACGGTGCCGTGAACTTCCGTCACGGGAAACGCGCTCAGATGGTGGCCGTGACGCAGCGCAAGCAGCCGCGACGTGCTTGTGCGCAAGGTATTCAGAGGTGAGGGCTGGGTTTGCGGTGCCGGCTGCACGCCGAGCAATTCGCCTAATGACAGGCATGGCACGAGCGCGCCACGCAAGTTGACCAGCCCAAGCAGTGCGCGCTGACGATGCCCCGGCACCGAATGCCAGGCACGCATCGGCGCCACTTCTTCGATGGTCGAGGCGGGTAGCGCCAGCCATTCGTCGGCCAGACGGAACAACAGCAGCGACGGCCCGCGCGCAGTCTCTTCCTCGCCGGGAACGGCACGCCAGGGTGCCGGGTCGGCGGGCACGACCGGCAACCGGTCAAGCAACTCGGCCGCCTGCCGGTGCAACGTATGGGGGTCGGCGTTCAACCTGGGATTCGGGTTGCGCTCGCCGGATACGAGACCCGCCTCACGCGCGATTTCGCGATTTGTCATCGATGTCGGGTCCCGTCGCGATGCGCGTGGTCATGGGGTTCAGCGGCCCCCGTATGCGCCGCGCGCTCGGCGCGTGCGGCACGTTCCAGCAGGCGTTTGGCCCCTGCGGTGTCGCCGCGCGCCTCGAGCTGTGCGGCGCAATGCACGAGGGCTTCGTAATGTCCCGGATCGAGATACAGCGCACGACGGTAGTGAACGAGCGCTCCCTGCGCGTCGCCCCGGGCGTCGTCGACCAGCCCGAGCAGATATTCCGCCTGTGCGTTGGCGCGATCCGTCGCGAGCACATTACGACACAACGCCACGGCATGTACGAAGTCGCCTGCGTCGGCGGCGACGCGCGCCTGTTCGAGTTGTTTGCGAATGTCGACCGTGGTGGCGTTGTCGGGTGGCGCCACCGGCGGGGTCGCGCACGGCCTGGCGGGCAACGGCGAAAACGCCCGCACCGGGCTGGCATGCGCAACATGCGTCGCCTGCGTGCGCCGCTGCGCCGCCGCATCGACGGCACTCACCGGTGGTGCCGGGCTGAACGGCGCCAACGTTCCCGCCACACGCGATGCGGCAGCAGGCAACGGTGCTACGTCGCTCACCGGCCCCGTCACGCGGAACGAAAACGCCTGCACGTGTCCGGTCGACGTCATACCGTTGCTGGTCAGCGTGCCCCCTTCGGCCGGTCCGGCGAAGAGTGTCGCGCCCATGCGCATGAGACGCTCGAGCGCGGCAATCGCGCGACGCTGGCCGTCGCGGTCAAAGTAGATCAGGACGTTGCGAAAGAACACGAAATCGAACGTGCCCAGCCGGTCGGCGAGCGACGCATCGAACAGATTGCCCGAATGCCATCGCACCTGCGTGCGAAGCGCATCGACGATGCGATAGTGGTCGTCTTCCTGAGTGAAGTAGTGCTCGCGAAACTGCATCGAAGCGGGCGGCCCGCGAAACGAATTGCGACCGTATATCCCGTCGCGGGCCACGGCGAGCGCGCGTTCGCTGATGTCGAGCGCGTCGACGGTGAACTCACCCGGGCCGAAGCCCGCGTCCAACATCGTCATGGCGATCGAGTACGGCTCTTCACCCGTGGCACATGGCACACTCAGCAGTCGCAATGCCTGCGTCTCGCGTACCGTTGCGCGTCGGGCGGCACGTTCGTCGAGCGCCATTTGCGCGAGCGCCGTGAATGCCTCGCGGTGACGGAAGAACCAAGTCTCTGGCACCACCACCGCTTCGATCAGCGCCTGAAGCTCCTGCGGCGATTGCTGCAGGCGTTGCCAGTACAGCGAATACGAGGGCGCGTCGTGCAGTTCGGGCGAGAGCACGGCGAGCCGGGCTCGCACAGCGCGCTCGATGGCATTCGCGCCAAGCGTTTGCGCATCGAGACCCATCGTGTCGCGCAGCAGGCGTTCGATGTCTCGCACGTGACTCATGACGCCACCTCCGGCACCTCGGTCAAGGCGTCGCGCGCGGCGTCGAACAGCAGCGCGCGCGCCTCGTCGGTCAGCAACTGATCGACTCTCACCCACTGCACGAGCCCGTCTTCGGTGTCGAGCACCGGGCCCAGATAGCGGCCTTCCGGCAGCTCGACGCCGCTAGTCTTGAACGCTGAAGCCTCGGCCCGCAGCGTATCGGTCGCGCGCTCGACGAGTACGCCGAGGCGACGCGCATCGGGCCCGGGCGCCGGGTAGTGGACAATCACCAGACGCGTGGACCGGCGCGCCGGCGCGAGCTCGCCGGTAGCGAGGCGCGTCAGATCGATAACGGGCACGGATTCGCCGCGATAGCTGAACGCCCCCGCCACCCAGGCGGGGGCGGCGGGCAGGCGCTTGAGCGCAAGCCACGGCAGCACCTCAGCCACATGACTGGCGTCGATGACGTAATGATCGGTCGCGATGGCGAAACGCAGGAACAACATGGCGATGTCCGCGAATGACGAAGAAGGCGTTGGAGACTGACGTTACACCGGCCCCGAGGCCGGCAGCGTCTGCACCTTGAAGCGCGACACGCCGCTCTTGAGGCCGTTGGCGACGTGATTGAGTTCTTCGATGGCCTGACTCGACTGTTGCAGCGACTCGGCCGTCTGTTGAGCCGCCTCGGAGAGCTGCACCAGCGCCTGATTGATCTGCTCGGCACCGGTGGCCTGCGCCTGCATGCCCTCGTTGACGACCTGAAAGCGCGGTGGCAGCGTCTGCACCTGCGCAATGATCTGCGCGAGCTGATCGCCGACCTGACGCATCTCGTCCATGCCGCGCCGCACTTCCTCTGAGAACTTGTCCATGCCCATGACACCGGCCGACACCGCCGACTGGATCTCCTTGATCATCTGTTCGATGTCGTAGGTGGCCACCGCCGTCTGATCGGCCAGACGCCGGATTTCAGTAGCCACCACCGCAAAGCCGCGCCCATACTCGCCTGCCTTCTCGGCCTCGATGGCCGCGTTGAGCGAGAGCAGGTTGGTCTGGTCCGCCACCTTCGTGATCGTGGTGACAACCTGATTGATGTTGCCCGCCTTCTCGTTGAGGATGCCCAGCTTGCCGTTGACCGACCCCGCAGCTTCCATCACATGGCGCATGGCGTCTTCCATGCGCGTGAGGCCAACGTGGCCGGTGCCCGCGAGTGACGCGGCATGGTCTGCCACCCCGGCGACTTCGGTCATGGTGCGCGCCAGATCGCGCGACGTGGCGAAGATCTCGCGCGACGTTGCACCGATCTCCGTCGTGGTCGCCGCCGTCTCCGAGGCAGTGGCCTGCTGCTGGCGCGACGTGGCGGCGATCTCGGTCACCGACGTCGTTACCTGCAACGCCGACTTCTGCGCCTGCCCGACGAGCCCCGTCAATTCATCCGTCATCCGGTTGAAGCCGGACTCCAGTGCGCCGAATTCGTCACGGCGCGCCAGATCGAGACGCTTGGTCAGATCGCCCGAACGCATGACCTCCAGAATCTGCATCACGCTCGCGAGCGGCACGCTGATCGCGCGGAACAGCAGCCAGCCACACAGCACTGCGCACGCGAGCGCCACGGCCAGCGTGATGAGCAGCATCGCCTTGGCCGCCGCCACCGCCTCGGCGATGTTGTGGGTCGACTCGTCCGCAAAGGTCTTGTTGGTGTCGACCAGACGCTGAATCGCTGAACGCCCGCGCCCCCATTCGGGGAAAAGCTGATCCGAGAGCATCGCGCGCGCGGCGGGCATCTGGCCGTCGGCCACCAGCTTGAGCACCTGATTGCTGATGCGGCCGTATTGCTGCCGCACACCGCGCACTTCGTCGTACTGCATCCGGTCGACGGAGCGGTTGACGGTCGTGCCGTAGTCCTTGATCCAGCCATCGATCTTGGTATCGGCCGCGCGAAGGGCGTCGAGATCGAGCGAGCGCGTCTTGTCGTTATCGTCGATCGCCACGACCTGCTGGAGCAACTGGTAGCTCTCGAACCATGCGCCGCGCAGCATCGTGCTGTAGTACAAGCCCGGCGTGGAATCGGTCTCCACGCTGTGCGCCTCCTGCTCGATGGCAATCAGCCGCGTGTAGGCCACGCCCGCCATGAGGGCCATCAAGGCGAGGATCAGGCCAAAACTGGCCAGAATGCGATGTCGGATCGACCAGTGTTTCACGCCGCGCTCCCGTTCGTTGTGCATGCCCGGTGCCGGGGAAGGGCGACGCGGGCCTTTTTGAGGTTACGCCGATTCTATTACAGCGGCCCGGCCGGGCAACGCCGGTCAGGCCAGGTATTTGGGCTTATTTCTGATTTCGGCGACCCGGCCGACACCAACGGGGCCGGGACGCCCACTCAGCGAGTGAGTTCGCGCAAGGCGCCGGCGGTCATGGGGGCGAGCGCGAGCGGCGCCGCGGCGGCCGTCAGCGCGCCGAGCGACGCCGCGTTATCCGGTGAAACACGGCCATCCGGCAGGTAAAGATTGTTTTCGAAACCGATGCGAGCGTGGCCGCCCTGCAACACGGCCGCCAGCGCGCACTCTGCCTCGCGCGGGCCAAAGGCGCACATCGCCCACGGTGTTTCGCCAGCAGCCTCCCCCGTCCCCTGTGCGCCGGCCTGCCAGGCCGAGAGAAACGGCAGCAGATCCGAGGGCGACGACAACTGCCCCTTGCTGTATCGGCCCAACACGAACAGCACCCAATGGCGGCCCGGACGGATTGCCCCGCTCGCGCGCAAACGCCAGTAGTGCGCCACGTCCTCGGTGTCGTACAGGATGTATTGCGCGGTGATGTGCTCCTGCCAGAGCCACGTGAAGAATGCCTCAGCCGCCGGGGCATGCACCGCGTCGGGCGACACTTCGCGCAATGCCACCGAAATCGCTTCGGGATGCAGCGCATGTACGGTCGCGATCTGCTGCTCAGGCGTGTAGATGCCGACCGCCTCGGTCGTCACCTGCAGCACGAGTTCGCGGCCGACGGCTCGCTGCACCGCCGCGATCCCGGCCGTGTAGTCCGGCACTTCGAGACTGTGCGTGCCGTCGGCTTTGCGCACATGCAAGTGAATCATTGCCGCGCCGGCGTCCAGACACGCTTTCGCGCACGCGCCGAGTTCCTCCGGCGTCATGGGCAGCGCCCGATGGTCGGCGTGCGTGCGACGCGCGCCGTTGGGCGCCACGGCCAGCGCGAAGGCTCGCGTCATGCGGCACCTCCGGCCGTCACGCCGGTGACGTCGGCCACCGCCAGCGCCAGCCGTTCGACGATGCGATCGATGTCCTCGGGCCGGCAGATGAACGGCGGCGCGATCAACGCATGATCGCCGTGCACGCCATCGACCGTGCCGCCCATCGGATAGATCAGCAGGCCACGCGCCTTGGCAGCGGCCTTCAGACGCGCATGCGTCTTGTCGCCGGTCGGGAGCGTCTGTTTGGTTGCACGGTCGGCCACGAATTCGACACCGACGAAAAGCCCCCGGCCGCGCACGTCACCAACGTTCGGATGTTCGGCGAAGACCTCGCGCAGACGAGCACGCAGTTGCTCGCCGCGTGCCTTCACATTCTCCAGCAGATGCTCCTCGGCAATCGTGCGTTGCACGGCCAGCGCTGCCGCGCAAGCCATCGCGTGGCCCAGATAGGTGTGGCCGTGCTGGAAGAAGCCCGACCCGCCGACCACGGCATCGAAAATCTTGTCGGAGCACAGCATCGCGCCGATCGGCTGATACCCCGCGCCCAGCCCCTTCGCAATGACCAGAATGTCCGGCACCACGCCGTCTTCTTCACAGGCAAACAGGTAGCCCGTGCGCCCCATGCCCGACATCACTTCGTCGAGCAGCAGCAACACCCCGTACTTGTCGCACACCGCGCGAATGCGCTTGAAGTAGTCGCCCACCGGCGGCACTGCGCCGGCCGTGGCGCCCACGACGGTCTCCGCCACGAACGCAATCACCGTGTCGCCGCCAAGCTCGAGGATCTTGGCCTCGAGTTCGTCGGCCAGACGCTGCACGTAAGCCGCATCGCTTTCGCCGTCGAACCGCTCGCGGTAGGCGAAACACGGCGAGACGTGGTGCGCCGGCACCAGCAACGGCAGGAACGGCTCACGTCGCCACGCGTTGCCGCCGATGGCCAGCGCGCCGAGCGTGTTGCCGTGGTAGCTCTGACGGCGCGCTATGAAGTACTGACGCTGCGGCTGTCCGATCTCGACGAAGTATTGGCGCGCCAGCTTGAGCGCCGCCTCCACACCCTCAGACCCGCCGCTGACGAAGTACACGTGATTCAGATCGCCGGGCGCGCTCGCCGCCAGCGTGTCGGCCAGATGCTCGGCGACCTCCGTCGTGAAAAACGACGTGTGCGCATACGCCAACTGCGCCGCCTGCTGCTGCATCGCCTCGATCACACGCGGGTGGCCGTGCCCAAGGCACGAGACCGCCGCGCCGCCGCAGGCGTCGAGATAGTGCTTGCCGGTGCTGTCGATCAGCTCGATTCCCTGACCGCCGACCGCGACGGGCAACGTCTGGCGCGGATTGCGGTGAAACACGTGAGTCATGCCTGAACCCCTGACGAAAAAGATGACGCGTCGCGCTATGACCCCCGGCCCCCGACACGCGAACAATGTCGCTCAGTGTAGGCGCATCGCCCACGGTTTGCAACATATGTTTCATGCAATTTGCCATCGCAACACTTCGCGCAGTCCCCTTACCACACTCGATGTGTCGTCGCAGTTCACATGCCTCGGGGAAAGCGCGTGCGCGGCCGGGGCATTTCATGCAACAATCGTTACATTATTTCGTCGCCGTGTTGCCATCCCCTAATGACAGAAGCCACAGCGCTGCCGCAGACGCTCGAACAACTCAACACGCAGTTGCGTGAGCGCTACCCCCAGCTCAGCCCGCAATTTCAGGCAGGCGCGCGTTTCCTGCTCGATCATCCGCAGCGCGTGCCAATCAGTTCCATGCGCGCGATTGCCGCCGAGGCCGGCGTGCAACCGGCGACGTTCGTGCGGCTCGCGCAGCATCTCGGTTTCGACGGTTGGCACGGCTTGCGTGAACTGTTTCTCGAATCGATCCGGCTTGGGCCGCAGCCGTATGCGAGCCGCGCACGTCAGGTAATTCGTGAGGGTGATGCTGCGCGCATGGTGCCCGAGATGTTCCGCGTGCAGCACAACAACCTCGACCTGACCGAAGCGGGCGCGAGCGCGTCGCTCGGCGCTGCCGTCGATCTGCTCGCCAACGCAGGTACCGTGCATGTGGCAGGCTTTCGCGCGTGCTTTCCCATCGCGTTCACGTTTCAGTACGTCTATCGTCTGTTCCGGCCGACGGTACACCTGATTCGCGGTGAAGCGGGCACGCTGGAGATGGAATTGCGCGCGCTCTCGGCACGCGACGTGGTCGTCGTCATCAGCTTTGCCCCGTATTCGAACGAAGCGCTGATCGTCGCGCGCGCGGCACGAGCCGCAGGCGCCCGCGTGCTGGCGCTCACGGATTCCACGGTCTCGCCGCTCGCTCTCGACGCCGACGTGACGGTGCTCTTCTCCCACGAAAGCCCGTCGTTCTTCCCGTCGATCACGGCAGGGATCGCCGTGGTGGAGACGCTCGTGGAAATGCTGCTCGCCCGCAAGGGGCGCGGCGCGGTGCGCGCGCTGGAACTGGCCGAAGACCAGTTGCACGGCACCGGCGCGTACGTCAGTCCGGCCGGGGGCGCGGGCAGCCGCGGGCGTGTCAAGCGGGATGCCTGAGTGACACCGTCTCGCGACGCAACGTCAGCGCAAGCGCGACGCTGCCCGCGATCAACGCCGCAGTGAACAACGCCAGCGCAATGGGCATGCCGAAGTGGTCGGCGAGCCACCCGCTCGTCACCACGGGCACCGAAAAGCCGAAGTACGCGAACAGGAAATAGCCGGCCGCCGCACGCGCACGCAACGCAGGCGCGACCGCCGCATTGACCGCCGCCAGCCCGCCCAGATACGTGAAGCCATAGCAGGCAGAACTTGCAATGGCTGCACCGGCGAGCAATGCGTACAGATTCGCGTACGTCACCCCCAGCGCCAGCACAACGAAGCCGAGCGGCACGAGCACAAGGCCGATACGCACGGCTCGCACCGGCGCCATACGTCGCGCGGCCGGTTGAAACAGCAACCCCGTGGAGATGACGAAGAACGCCGCAAATCCTGCCCAGGCGGCATGTCCATGCGCGGCCAGCGCTGCCGGGACAACACCGATGACCACCCCCACGGCCGCCCACGCGAGAAGTATCGCCACCCCCAGCGGCACCGTGCCGGGCGCGAGTACCGGCCAACGCAACCACGGCACGTCCGGGCGGCGCGCAGGCGCAGGCAGCGCCGCCACCGCCAGCGCAGCCACGAAGGCCATCGGCGGGTAGGCCCACAGGCTTATCGGCGGCAGCACCGACGGCGCCACGACAAGGCAAACCCCGGTGAAAAGCGCACCCGCACCGAAGCCCAGCGATGTCGCCGCCGCGACAAGCGCTGCGCCGCGCGCTGCGGCGTCGTCTCGATCGCCATAGAGCTCCGTCATGAACGCCGTGCCGCTGCCCGCGACGAGTCCCGTCGCCACGCCGTAGCACGCCCGCGCACCGCCGAGCCCGACGAGCGCCGGCCAGCGCAACGTCAGCCATGTGCCCGCCACACCGAGCAACAGCGCGATGGCCAACGGCAAACGACGCCCCACCCGATCGGACAATCCCGCAAGGAACAGCAGCGTTGGCACGAGCGCGCCGACGTAACACGCGAAGGCGAGCGCCTGCGCGCCCGCACCGGAACCGCTCGCCGCCGCGTAGTACGGCACCAGCGGTGCTTGCAGATTGACCGCAAACGTCACAAGGAAAAGCTGAAGTGCAAGCAATGGCACCGCCCAGCGGGGCGTGACTCGATGCGACAGGCGATTCGCGGCGTCGCTATGGGAGGCGGGACGAGGCATGCAGTGAACGATTGGAAGAGAGACGAGGAATTCGCGCGTAAGGGCGAACCACAGTCTTCAGTATTGTCAGTGCGTCAATCCGGTGCAATTATTGAATTGTCCTGAGATCAATTTCCCTCCTCCTGAATGGCCGCTCCCGCCCGCTATCTCGATCATGTCGAGCGCCTCACCCAAGCCATCGTGTCTGGCGATCTGGCCTCGGGCACGCGTCTGCCGCCACAGCGCGATTACGCCGATGCTCACGGACTCGCAACCTCCACGGTCACCCGTGTCTACGCCGAACTCGCGCGACGGGGCCTCGCCGTCGGTGAAGTCGGGCGCGGCACCTTCGTGCGCTCGCCCGCCGTGGGCGCGGCCGCCGCATTCGCGCAGTGGGCGCCGGCGCCCGGTGCGCTCGGGAGTGTCGATCTGGCGTTCAACTATCCGGTGCTGCCCGAGCAGGCCGATGCGTTTCGTCAGGCGTTGCGAGAGACGGCGTCTGGCGGCGACCTGCGCACATTGCTGGCCCACGCGCCGCACGACGGGCATCCGTCCGACCGGCGCGCGGCGGCGCAATGGCTATCGCGGCGCGATGGCGCCGCCGTCTCGCCCGATACACTGGTCGTCTGCGCGGGCGGCCAGCACGCGCTCGATGTCCTGCAGCTGGCGTTGTGCCGCTCTGGGGAGCCTGTGGCGGTCGAAGCGCTGACGTATCCCGGCTGGAAGGCGCTCGCGGCCATGCGTGACATTCCGCTCGTTGCGGTGCCGATGACGGCCGGCGGGCTCGATCCGTCTGCACTCGAGACGGCCTGTCGCACGCATGCGGGACGTCTGCGCGTGGTCTACACGATGCCGACGCTGCATAACCCGCTGGGCAGTGTGATGCCGCTCGCGCAACGGCTGGCGCTGGTGGAAGTGGCGCGGCGTCACGATCTGCTGCTAGTGGAAGACAGCGCTTACGGCTTTCTGGTCGCCGACGCGCCGCCCCCGCTTCGTCGGCTTGCGCCGGAGCGCACCTTCGAGGTTTGCAGTCTGTCCAAGCCAGCGGCACCGGGGCTGCGCATCGCCTATCTGATGGCGCCGCCCGCGCTGCTGCCGCGCGTACACGCCGCGATGCGGGCGAGTGTCTGGAGCGCCGCGCCGTTGATGGCGCAACTGGCGTCGCGCTGGCTGGACGACGGCACCATCGATCTCTGGATCACGCGCAAACGGGCGCTGGCTCGGCGGCGACAGGCGATCGCGCAAGTCTGCTTCGCAGGTCTTGGCTCGACGGGATACGAAGGGGCGTTTCACAGGCTGCTCCCCGTGCCCGCGCCAATGCGCTGCGACGACGTCGTGGCCGCCCTGCAAACGCGCGGTATTGCCGTGACACCCGTCGATGCATTCGCGGCACCGGCGCAGGTGGCGCCAGCGGCGATCCGCGTGGCCCTGGGGTCCCCGGCAAGCGACGCCGCGCTGCAAACCGCGCTCATGGAAGTCGCCGGCGTTGTGCGTGCCGCCGGTCGCCAGTGACTCGCCCGGGATGACGCCGCTCCCGGATTCTTTTATGATCGACGTGCTTCCTGCAGCCGGACCGTCGACGCAAGACCTGACGCAGGCTCACGCAGGCCCCGCCCCCTGTCGGCAATCTCAAGGACTCCGAATGTCGAATACTTATTTGTCGCGTGCCCGCCGGGTCGCGCTTGGCACGGCGCTCGCCATCGGTGCGGGCATGACCGCCCCCGCGTATGCCGCCTCCAATCTCATGTTCATGAGCAACTCGCCGCTGGCCTATATGAAAAAGGCCGACAACGAATCGCTCGCGAAAGCCGCCGACAATGTGCTGTCCACCAAGCAGGACAACGAAACCGTCGACTGGAGCAACAAGGGCACACGCAACCCGGTGGCAATCGCTGCGCAGCTCACGCCGACCAACACCCAGAAGGACGACACCGGGACTTGCCGCGACCTGATTGTGCTGCTCGTCGCAAAGGGGCAGGAAGTCACACTCAGGCTACCCGCCTGCAAGAAGGGCGACGCCGGCGGCTGGGAACTGCAAAAGCGCGCCACGCCCTAATCACCCCGCCGCATCTCGTCCACCGACAAAAAACGCCGGTCCCGAAATCTCGGGCCGGCGTTTTTCTTGATGTCAGCGGTGCGCGGGCACCGGCGAATCCCGCAGACAGCGACCTCAGGCCGCCACCCTCTTCTTGCCTTCGACGTCCGGCAACAGAATCGTCACGATGCCCAGCAGCGGCAGATAGGCGCATACGTGGTAGACGAAGTCGATGCTCGTCGAGTCGGCAAGTTGCCCCAGCACGGCGGCCCCCACGCCCCCCATCCCGAACGCAAAGCCGAAGAACAGTCCCGATACGGTACCGACCTTGCCCGGAATCAGCTCTTGCGCATAGACGAGAATCGCCGAAAACGCCGAGGCGAGGATCAAGCCGATCGCGACCGTCAGAATGCCCGTCCAGAACAGGTTGGCGTACGGCAGCATCAGCGTGAAGGGCGCGGCCCCCAGGATCGCCCCCCAGATCACATACTTTCGGCCGATCTTGTCGCCCAGCGGACCGCCGATCATCGTGCCCGCGGCCACTGCGAACAGGAACACGAACAGATGCACCTGTGCGCTTTGCACCGACACATGGAACTTGCTGATCAGATAGAACGTGAAGTAGCTGCTGATGCTCGCGAGATAGAAGTACTTCGAGAAGATCAGCACCAGCAGAATGCCGATGGCAAACAACACCTTGCCGCGCGACAGATGCGCATGACCGCCACGGCGCGCCGCCGGCTTGCCCTTGCTCGCTGCGCGTTGCGCGGCGTACCAGCGGCTCACCTGGAACAGCACGACGATCGCCACGAGCGCCGCCACGGAAAACCACGCCACGCTGCCACGGCCATGCGGCGCAATGATCAGCGCGGCGAGTAGCGGGCCGAGCGACGAACCGACGTTGCCCCCCACCTGGAAGAACGATTGCGCCATACCGTGGCGTCCGCCCGAGGCCATACGCGCCACCCGTGACGACTCCGGATGGAACACCGACGAGCCCATGCCGACGAGCGCTGCCGCGACCAGCAGCACGCCGAAGTTCGGCGCAACCGCCAGCAGCAGCAGGCCCACCAGCGTGAAACCCATGCCGACCGGCAGCGAATACGGCTTCGGATGCTTGTCGGTGTATAGGCCCACGACCGGTTGCAGCAGCGACGCCGTGATCTGATACGTCAGCGTGATCAGACCGACCTGGCCGAAGCTCAGGTCAAAGCTCGCCTTGAGCAGCGGGTAGATGGCCAGGATCAACGACTGAATCATGTCGTTGAGCAAATGGGAGAAGCTGATCGCAGACAGCACGCGGAACGCGGTGCCCTGCGCTGCCGGCGAGGAAGCGCCGGGAAGGGACGTTGCAGGTTGACTCGACATGGATGGAGGATTTACGTCAAAGGCTTTGGAAACGCAGACTTTCTGGCAGGTTTCGTGCAGATATGCATGAAAGTTGGGATTTATCCCATTTCTTGCCAGAAATTTAATGAGTGAAGTGTAGAGCATGCGTAAATCGTCGTTACGCCAAGTTTTGTCGCGATTCCGCCATCCCAGCCCACCGCTGCATGCGTAGTAGAAAACGACAAGAAGCGCTCGGCAGGTGGTCTTGGATCGGGCCCCTGATATACCACCGTCGAGCCGCCAAGCCCGCGTTCACAAGGGTTTGTGCGGGTTTATCGGGCGTTGGTCGCCGTCAGGGATTCGTGTAGAGTCGATTGGCGAGTTGTGCCATGCAACACCACGCACACGCAAGGGCCCTACTCCTTCCATGGTTGGCGGCAGAACATGATTCAACACTCCAGAGTCGTGCAGTGGCTGGTGACCGGGCTTGTGGTGACGGCCACATTTCTTGTCGTTCTCCTTCTCGGTTGGTTACGCGTCGTCAATGCGTCGCAAGCCATTTTGCAAGAGGAGGCCACACGTCAGCGCGATGCGCTTGAGCGCATTGTCGACCGTGCCGACACCACCCTTCAGGGCGCCACCGCCTGGGTAGGACGCAACTGCAATGAGGTCAGCAGTGCGCTTCAGGCCGAAGGCACGCTCACGCCGTACTTCCGGTCCATCTGGCTCGTGTCTCACGGAAAGATGTATTGCTCGTCGGTCCTGCGCTCGGACGAGGCCATCGATATGCCGCTGCCGAACGAGTTGGTGCCGCTGCTTACGGGAACGCGTGCCATTTTCGTGGCCAGCACGCCGTATGTCCGTGACTCGCCTGCGTTAGCGATATTCGTGCCCACCTCCGCGACGGATGGCGTGCTGGGATTCATCGACGGGGTATACCTCTCCGAGTCTTTGCATAGCGTGAAAAACAGTGACCTCGAATGGACAGCGATGACCATCGGGAAGCTGTCGCTGACTTCCGAGGCGTCAACGCTCGAATCCGCCAGCGTCGCTACGCGTGGCGCGCAAATCACGCTCGCATCGGAGCTCTTTACGACGTCACTCGCGGGCAGTCCGTCCTTGACCCGCTGGCTGATTGCGAATTACGCGCCCATCTATCTTTCGTTCGGCACCGTCATCGCGGTCTTGTTGGGCATTCTGACTTTCCGCCATCTCAGCCCGGCGCAGTTCATGCGACGACAGATCGCCCTGGGCATCAAACGCAACGAATTCAAGGTCTACTACCAGCCCGTCATGGAGCTGGCCACGGGGCGTTGCTCCGGTGCCGAGGCGCTGGTGCGCTGGCATCATCCGGTGGCCGGCCTGGTCCGGCCCGACGCCTTCATCCCTATCGCGGAAGGCAACGGTCTGATTATCGAACTCACTCGTTCATTGCTGAAACTGATTCGCAATGACGTGGCGAAAGGCGAGTTGCCGCAAGGTTTTCATGTCGCGATCAATCTTGCCGAACGGCACTTGCGGGACAACACGATCGTGCAGGATATCGAGCGGCTTTATGGCTCGCTCAACGATACCTATCCGCTCATCGCCGAGATCACCGAACGTTATGTGATCCGCGACTCAGCGGCTGCACGCGCCGTCATGGCCGAACTCCAGCGGCGCGGCATCGAAACGGCACTGGACGACTTCGGTGCCGAGAACAACTCCATCGGCTACCTGAAGCGCTACGACTTCAACTATTTGAAGATCGACAAGGAGTTCCTGCCCGTCACCGAAGACGATGTGGTGACACGCAATATCTGTGACTCCATCATCGAATTGGCTGAACGAATGGGGATGACGATCGTGGCGGAAGGTGTCGAGAGTGAAATGCAGGCGACTTATCTGCGCGAGCGCAATGTCACCTATGCGCAGGGGTATCTTTTCGCGCGGCCGATCTCGTTCGACGAACTGGTGCAGTTTGCGATTGCCCACGCGGGCGCGGGGCTCACGACAGTGAAGCAGACGTCTGCGAACGTCACGCCGCTCACGCAGCACAAGGCGGGTTGACGACGGTACGCCCAACGCACGACGAAAACGCCTGGCCGGCCAACACGACCGGCCAGGCGTTTTATCCGACGACGCTGCGATGAGGTCAGAAGACCAACTGAGGCATATTGCTGCGTGGTGCGGGCGTAGCGGCCGCCCGCGTGCTGGCCCTCATTTCGGCGCGCAGCAACCACAATCGCTGTGCAACGAAACTTCGGAAGCGCATTTCACCTGCGGAGAAAGAGATTTGCATCTGATGTCGCTTGCCGTTGGGCAGCGTGCGAACCAGACGATAGTATCGAGCCCCGTCAACCGTTTCCTTGATATTCCTGACGCGCATCATTTCACCCCGATTCTGTTGTGTCAGGTGAGTGGGCACTTCGGCAAACGTCGCATTCCCGGTCAGTCCGCGTCAAACCTGAACTTCAGCCCGAAACTCAGCCTGAAACGATACCAACCGGCACTGGGGGGGCATGCGGCGAAATTCAATGTAGAGGAGGAACGTCCCCCTTTCGTCCCCCAAATTCACGTCCAAAGCGCGCTTCGTTGGTGCGCCGCAACACTTCCCCGTCCAGCGCCGGTTCTCGCTGGTTCGCCCGCCCTCTACAATGCGGCCACCTGCTGAGTTTGATCAAAAGAATCGTTATGGTTTCCGAACCTTCTTCAACGCCCGATGGGGTTTTACGCAACGAAATGGATGATGCCCTGCAAGTGAGCGGATCGCTTTGGCTGCATCGCGGCAACTCGTCGCTCGGCGGCCAGGCCCGGATCGCGCTGCTCGAACAGATTGCCACCCACGGATCGATTACCGCAGCGGCGAAGGCCGCGGGCATGAGTTACAAGGCCGCGTGGGATGCCGTGGATGCGATGAACCAACTCGCCGGCGAGCCGCTGGTGGCACGCAGCACGGGCGGGCGCGGCGGTGGCGGCACACGCCTTACCGCCCGCGGCGCGAAGCTCGTCGCAGCGTTTCGGGCGGTGGAAGTGGCGCAGCGGCAGTTTCTCGCGCGCGTGGCCAACGATCTGGAGCATTTCGACGAGCAGTGGCCCGTTATCGCTCGACTCGGTCTGCAAACGAGTGCCCGCAATCAGTTGCACGGCACGATCGCCAACATTCGACACTGCGGTGTGAACGACGAGGTCACGCTGACCTTGCCCGGCGGTGAGGCGATTACGGCGTCGCTCACCCATCACAGCACGCAGACGTTGGGGCTCGCCATCGGTGGCGATGCGTTCGCGCTCATCAAGGCGCCGTGGATCGAGATCGCGCGCGGCGCAGATCTCGCCGGACTGCCAACGGCCAACCGGCTTTCGGGCACGGTAGACGCCATCACCGATGACGCCGGGCAAGCCGAAGTCATTCTGGCGCTGCCGGGCGGCAGCCGGCTCGCCGCCGTCATGCCGCACGACACGCTGACGGCTCGCGGACTGACGGTGGGCGTTGGGGCAACGGCCGCATTCGCGGCCGTCAGTGTCATCGTGGGGGTGATGGCCTGACGCACCAGCGTCAGACCCTCGGGCACGTTACAGCGCCGGTGTTTCGCAGTTCGGCGCGATTTGCTGCCTGGCGTCGCGGCGATCCAGACGCAGGCTCAGCAGCGCCACACCCACCCCGGCCAGTGGCACGAGCGCGGCCACCCAGGGCACCGCCGCCAGACCCGGGCCGTGGTCGATGACGAAGCCCCCGAGCCAGGCGCCAATAGCGTTGCCGAGGTTGAACGCGGCAATGTTGAAGCTCGACGCAAGGCTTGCCCCCGCCCCCGAGGCTTTCTCCATCACCCACAATTGCAGCGGTGCGACCGTGGCAAACGCCGCCGCGCCGAGCAGGGCCACGAACACGATGGCCAGCCAGTGTGAGTGCAGGGCAAACGTCATCAGTCCGAGAACGACGGAGAGCGCCAGCAAGCTGCCCAGCACGGTCGGCACGACGCGACGATCCGCGAGCTTGCCGCCGAGCAGATTGCCGATCACCAGGCCGCCGCCGAAGATCAGCAGGATCGGCGAGACAGCGCCTTCGGCAAAGCCGGTGACTTCCGTGAGCAGCGGCGCAATGTAGGTAAACACGCCGAATACGCCGACCCAGCCAAGCACCGTCGTGAGCAAACCGAGCAGCACCGGACGACGCGCCAGCGCACGCAGATCGGCACGCCAGTCGCCTGCATCCTTCGGCGCTGCGATCTTCGGCACAAACCAGGCAATCACGAGGAACGCGAGCGCACCGATCACCGTCACCGCCCAGAAGCTGGCGCGCCAGCCGAAATGCTGGCCCAGCCAGGTACCGAACGGCACGCCGAGAATGTTGGCGACGGTCAGCCCTGTGAACATCACGGCGATGGCCGACGCGCGGCGCTCACGCGGCACCAGGCCGGTCGCGACGACCGAGCCGACACCGAAGAACGTGCCGTGGGCAAACGATGTCAGCACGCGCGCCGCCATCAGCGCCCCATAGCTCGGCGCCAGCGCACAGGCGGCGTTGCCGATGGTGAAGATCGCCATGAGCACCAGCAACACAGTCTTGCGCGGCCAGCGGGCGGTCGCGGTCGTCATGACCGGGGCGCCCACGACGACGCCCAGCGCGTAACCGGAGATAAGCAGGCCGGCGGCCGCGATCGAGACACCGAAATCGGCGCCGACGTTGAGCAGCAGACCCATGATGACAAACTCCGTCACGCCAATGCCGAAGGCACCGGCGGTCAGGGCGTAGAGGGCGATGGGCACAGAAAACTCCTGTCTGAATATAGGGAAAGGTCACGCCGCCGAGGCGACAGCCGTGAGCCGATGTGCGGAATATAGACGCCCTCGCATTGATGAAATAGACTGCGCGAAGGAAAATGATTTGTGACTTGATGTCACAACACTGCGCAAAGCCAGCCGCAGCAAAGATCAGGGGGACATCCAATGGGTCGTCAGGACGTCAATCGCTCAGGCGATATGGAAGTTTTCGCTCGCGTCGTGGCGCTTGGCGGCTTCTCTGCGGCGGCGCGCACGTTGCATATGACGCCGTCTGCGGTAAGCAAGCTGATCGCCCGGCTCGAGTCGCGGCTGGGCACGCGCCTGTTCAACCGTTCGACGCGCCGTCTGCAACTCACGCCCGAGGGCACGTCGTTCCACGAACGTGCGTTGCGCGTGCTGGCCGACATCGAAGCGGCCGAGCGCGAGGCAGCCGCCGGCGCGGTGCCGCGTGGCCTGCTGCGCGTGAATTCCAGCGTGCCGATCGGCTCGATCTACCTGCTGCCCGTCATCCCGGCATTTCTGGCGAAGTACCCGGAGATCCGGCTCGACCTGACACTCACCGACACGGTCGTCGACCTGCTGGAGCAGCGCGCCGACGTCGCCGTGCGCGCGGGGCCGCTGCGTGACTCGCGGTTGGTGGCCCGCAAGCTGGGGGAGAGTCGCATGCACGTCGTCGCATCGCCCGCGTATCTCGCGCGCAACGGCCCGCTGCGCTCGCCAGCCGACCTGATTCATCACAACGTCATGGCCTTCAATTTCGACCGTCAGGTGCAGGGTTGGCCGTTTCTCGACGGGGCTGGCGGCATTACGCACTATCCGCAGATCGGCAACATGACGGTGGGCGACGGCGAAACCATGCGCAAGCTCGCGCTCGAAGGGCTGGGTCTCGCCCGTCACTCGCGCTATCACGTCGATGCCGATCTGCGCGAGGGACGGCTCGTCACCGTACTAGACGACTACAACCCGGGCGATCTGGAGCCGGTACACGCGGTGTATGTCGGGCAGGGCGGTCACTTGCCCGCGCGCGTGCGCGCATTTCTCGACTTTCTCGTGACCCATGTTCATCTGCCCTGAAGCCCCCGAGCTTCTGACCGGCGTGTGCGGATGGCGAGTGAGGGGTCGCACCGATGCCAACGGTCGCTACCCCTGGTCGCTCACACATAAACGCACCCGGCAATGTGCCCCGGGGGCGATAGGCGATCGCCTGACTTGCCCGGCACAGCCACTTAACCCGGCCCGTCACTGGCCGCCGCCAGCAGTGGCACGATCAGATCGCTGATTGGCGTAGGTATGCCGCGAGCACGCGCATATCGCTGCACCACCCCGTTACGGCTGTCCCATTCAAGCGGGCGCCCGGCTTGCCGGTCGGCGAGGATCGACGTGCCCAAGTCGGGCGGAGAATCGGCAAATTGATCCACAATCGCTTGCGCGACTTCGTCGCCCAGGATCGCACCATCCGCACGAGCCACCGCTAGACACTCCCGCAGATAGGCGAGCGCCAGCTCGGAGATGTCGCTTCGGGAGAACATGCCTGCGCGACGATTTGTCAGCACCATCAAACCTGCTACGGCGTTCTGCAGGAGCTTTCGCCAGGCGACGGATGTGAAATCTGTCACGACGTCGACCGAGCACCATGTTCCCTGCAAAGCCTCGAGCACCAGGCGGGACCCCGGCGCGTCAGGCAACGTGAGTCGCGCTTTGCCACGCAGCCATACTGAGGCATCCGGTTCGCGTTGCGCGGGAAACCAGACTACCGAGGGCAACACGGGTCCCCCATGCAAATGCGGTGCAACGAGTGCCGTCTGCTCAAGCCCGTTTTGCAGCACGCAAACCACCGTCGTTGCGTCACACAGTGCCGAAAGCAAGGGGGCCGCCACCGCCACCTGTGTCGACTTTACCGCGACGAACACCAAATCAAATGTCTCCCTGATCTCGACCGGATCAATCCGCACCGGCCCCGGAACCACAATGCAATCGCCATCGATATGCAGCGCCAAGTGCTCATGCGCCGTGCGGCCGTATAGCGCGGGCGTGCGTCCAACCGCATGCAAAGCAGCAGCGACGGTCGTTCCAATGGCCCCCGGGCCCAGGATAGCGATGGATGGATTTTCAGACACCGTGATGGTTCTCCTGTTGTCTTGTCATTCCGGCCGTGCGGCCACGCGACCACGCAGCGCTCATCAATGTGGGCGTCAGCCGATGATCGCCGCCCCGATGGCAATCACCGTGCACGCCAGCATCTTTCGAACGGTCAACGCTTCGCCAAGGAAGCAATACCCAATCAACGCTGCAAAAAGCACGCTGGTTTCGCGCAGCGCCGATACCGCCCCCATGGGAGCGCCAGCCATGGCGTAGATGACAATTCCATAGGCCAAAAGAGAGACCAGCCCGCCGACAAATGCCTGGGCGAACCCGGGCCGGATGGCCAGCAAACTGCCTGCACCGCGCAGCCCGATGTATACGGCTGGCATCAAGATGCCCCACAAGGCGCACATCCAGACCGTATAGGCCATGGGGGCGCCGGACAGGCGCACGCCGATGCCGTCTGCCACGCTATAGGCAGCAATGAAACCGCCGGTTGCCAAGGCATACGGCAGGCTGGTTACGGCAAGCCCGCGCCCGTTGAAGGCCAGGAAAACAATGCCGCCCGACACTAGCGCAACGCCGAGCAAGGCGTCTCCTCCGATTCTCTCGCCAGCGAAGGCCGATGCCGCAACGACAATCATTGCGGGAGAGGAGCCTCGTGCGATCGGGTAGGTCTGCCCGAGTTCTCCTGCACGATAGCTCCTGACAAGCAGCAGGTTATAGCCAACGTGCAGCACCGCAGAAAGTGCGGCATACCCCCAACTGGCCGAGGCTGGCGGCTTCAGGAACAGGGCGATTATCGTGCTGGCGATCGCAACGGCCACACACATGATCGTCATCGACCAAAGTCGGTCGACCCCGCCACGCAGCATCGCATTCCAACTGGCGTGCAGAAGGGCAGCCATCAGCACAAAGAGAACGAGGTGAAAAGGCATACGCCATACTAAGCATCGCGAGCCCCTTGGTTAAGCGAAGTCTCCTCATTGCATGATGAGTCAATCCTCATGGATTACCGGTAGCTTTGCTGAGCCTTCCCTGACTCCGCCAGCAACCAGTGGCGAAAGTTGACAATGTGGGGCTGCGACTCGACACCCTTCGGGCAGACAAAGTAGTAGGCCACGGGAGAAGGGAAAGGCACATCGAAAAGCCGTACCAGACTGCCATCGCCGATTTCGGCTTCGACGTGTCCGCTTCTCGCCAGTGCAATTCCCTGCCCCAACAGCGCCGCTTCAATCGTCATGTTGGTGTCGGCAAATCTGACGTTTTCCTTGAGCGCGGAAATCGCCACACCGACTTGTTGAAACCAAAGTGACCATTTCGGCACTAGATCGGAACCATCACGCGTGAGCAGCGGGTAGCGTAATAGTTCGGCAGGTTCGCGTGGTACGCCGAAGCGGTTCAGAAGCTCGGGACTGGCCACCGGAAAAATCTGTTCCCTGAACATGAAGTCCGAATGCAGCGCCGGGTAATTCCCACTACCGAAACGGATCGCAACGTCCGGTTCCGTGCTCGAAAAATTGATGGCGGTGTCGGTGCTTTCGAGTGTGACCAGAATTTCCGGGTGCTGCCGGGACAAACTCGGCAGTCGGGGAAGCAGCCACTTCAGGGCGAAGGAATAGGTCGTACTGACTCTGAGCCTCACTCGGCCCTTTTCCTCTCTCAGATCGGCGAGCGTTGCCCCCAGACTCATGAAAAACTCGCGCACGATCGGCGCGAGGGCAGCGCCTGCCGGTGTCAGACGCAATGACCTGCCTCGCTCAAAGAGCTGCAACCCCCACAGGTCTTCGAGGTGCTTTAGCTGATGACTGACGGCACTTTGGGTGATATGCAGCTCTTCTGACGCGGCGGTAAACGTTGCGTGTCGTGTCGCGACCTCAAAAGCGCGCAAAGTGGCTGTAGGCGGCAGATCTCTCATGTCATCGCTTCCTCGGTGAGCATTTCAAAATTTCACACGTATGAATCGATGCTCATCATGGGGCCTCTCGCCACTGCGCTCAAGATGCCCATTCGCGATGCCCTCGGCGCCCCCTGCGGACGATGAATATGGGCGTCACCAGAAAAGCTGCGCGTGGTAATGCCGTGCGCAGTCCCAAAGCGGGTCTTCGTGGAAACAGTTATCGGCCGAACACACATGCGCCGGACGCTGGCTCGAGCGCTAACGCGCTAACGCGCTCGCGCCGTCGCGGCCGGCGAATACGCCACACAACTCACCATGCCTCAGCCATTTCTATTCCCGATAACGGCTTTTATGCCTTTCGACAATGCTTAGGCCCGTGAGCGGCCACGATGCGACCAGACAAAGAGCGGCCACGCCAGCGCGGCGCACAGCAGGCCGCCCGCCCACACCAGCCCCCAGCCGCCAATCGACAGCAACAACGGGATTGTCAGCGGCGTGAGAAACATCGTGAGGAAGACGCCTGTGTTGCCAATGCCGAGCGCCGTCCCAGCGCGCGAGGCACCGGCAAGCGTCGCCAGTTCCGTGAACGCGACGCCATGCCACGCCGACGCCACGACACCCCCTGCGATCAGCAGCGCGATCATCCACGGCGTGCCGTGCGCCAGCCACTCGGGACGATGCGCGAGCACCGCCACGAGCAGCGCCAGCAACGCGAACACTATGCCGACGACAATCGTGCACACTCGCAGATACGCCGGACGATTACGACGCTTATCCGTATAGCGCCCGCTCCACACACGGGTGATCGCCGCGCCCGTCTGCACCGCCCCCAGCGTGAGCGAAATCGTCGCCACGCTCGCATGGGCAACGTCATGCAGAAACACCGTGCCAAACGTCAGCACGGCGATCTGCGGCATCGCGAGGACGGCCATACCGAGTGCGGTGCTCAGCAGACGGGCGTCGCGCAATGGGGTGTAGCTCACGGCCGGGTGCCCGCCCGTGGCGCTCGATGCACGGGCTACCGTACTCGCGGTTTCATGCGGCTCCTCCGGCGGCTCAAGCAGCCACAACCACGCCATGAACGCTGCGGCGACACTCGCGAGCGCCAATCCAAAATACACCGCGCCGAAGCCGAAATGCAGTGCCGTCCCCGGCAACACCAGCGCGCCGATGCCGCCCCCCAGCGGCACGGCGCACTGCCGGACACTCATCGCGAGACCGCGCTCGCTGTCGTGAAACCACCGCATGACCGCACGCCCGCTCGATCCGTTCACGCTGCCACCGAGCACGCCGATGGCCAACATCCCCGCGGCCAGCATCGGCATCGACGGCACGAAATGCTTCGTCGGCACGCCCCACAACGCCAGGCCGACGAGCGCCGCCGCGGTCACCAGCAGTCCCACGAGCAGCACGCGCCGGTCGCCCCAGCGGTCGGTGAGCATGCCCCACGGCAATTCGGAAATGGCGATGCCCAGGCCGATCATGCCGAGCACAACGCCGAGATCACCGTTGGCCAGCGCGTAGGCGTGGCGCATCTGCACGGCGGTGGCGGGAATGCCGCCCATCGCGGCGGCAAAGCTGCAGTTGGCCGCCACGCCGACCCCCAACACCTTCCAGCGATGGTGACGGTCGAGCCCGTGAGTCACGGGCGATGCATGCGACACCGCCAGCACTGGCGGCGCCTGATGGGCAGTAGCAGGGACAGTACACAGACGTTCATTCATATGTGACACGGTGCGCGGCCCGCAGGCACGCGTCTCAGAGGGGAGAGGTCGCGGCATCCCGTCTCGCACCCAACCAAGGATAGGAACACCACGCTCCGCATCGTACGGATAGACAATCCATCGGAAAAGCGGGAAAATTCGATGACTTATATCGTGTTTTCCGGATTAAGTGAGGATTCAGTCCGGATGTGGCGGTGTGTCGTCCGCGCCGCCAGCGCGATCCCCTCCCGAGAGTCGCCATGAACGCCCGCGCCTTCGATCTCACGCAGTTGCGTACCTTTATCGCCATTCACGACGCCGGCAGTATTTCGGCGGCGGCGGAGCAGATATTCCTGTCGCAATCGACCGTCAGCGAACAGCTCAAGAAGCTCGAAGAGCGCGCCGGACAGCCGTTGCTCGTGCGTTCGCGCAAAGGCATGCGCCCGACCCCTGCCGGCACGCGGCTGCTGGCTTATGCACGGCAGATCGCGGCGCTGTCCGAGGCAGCCTTCGAAGATCTGCAAGGCGTGCTGCTCGATGGCGAGTTACGCATCGCCATCACGGACTATTACCGTCCGCACGACGTTGGCCGTGTGCTCAAGCGGTTCACCAGCCTGTATCCGCGCTTGCGCTTGCATGTGAGTGCCATGCAAAGCGCGCAGATCGAGCGCACCGCGCTGACCGGCGAACACTTCGACGTCGGGTTGGCGTTACGGCTGATGAATGAGGATGTTGGCAAAGGGGCCAGAGCATTGGGCTATCGAACGCCCGGCACGCTGGTGCGCCGCGAGCGTCTCGTGTGGGCGATGTCGTCGACGCTGGCCGAGCCTGTCGGTGAGCCGCTGCCGCTGGTGACGCTGCCGCCGTCGTGCGCGCTGCAGAGTCTCGTGCTCGCCGTGCTCGAGCGGCACAAAGTGCCGTATCGCGTCTCTCACTCGGCGGCAGGCGTGGCCGGCATGCAACTGGCGCTCGGCGCAGGCCTGGGAATCTCCTGCCTGAACGAATCGGCGCTCACCCCCGACCTCATCGTGTGCCCACCATCACTCGGTCTGCCGCCGCTGCCCCGCGCGGAATTCCACCTGCTGCCCGGACGCGCCGAAGAAACCGATCTGATACGACATGCGCGCAATGCGCTGCTGCGGCTCTTCGCGTGATACCTTTGCCCCCTTGATCCCGATTTTGTCCGCTTACTGCGGTTGCCGTCATGCCGGAAGCCACGCCGATTCGTCTGAATTTCAACACCCGCCGCGCGCTGTTGTTCGCGCTGACAGCCGAGCGTCTGTCGGCGTTCTACGAGCATGGGCAATGGATGACGGACAAGCAGGGCGCCACACTCGCGCAGATGTGGCTATCGCGCTCGAAGCTGCAATTGCCGCTGGAGGAACGGCGTCTGCTCTCGACGCTGAGCGACGATTTCGCGCGCGAGCTGGCCGGCACGCTCTCTCGCGAAGCCGGCCTGTATACCGCACATGAAATGATGGAATCGCTCGACGCGGATTATGCGTACGCGTCGGTGGTGGCGCAGGATTTGCTGGAAGATTGCACGCGACGCCTCGTCGAGGCAGGCGTGACGGAATAACCGCGCGTCATCAGGATGTGCCGGGACTGACCGGCGACAGCGGCAACGTGACGTCGTCAGGCGACGATGCCACGCTCCTGCACCAGCACCCAGGGGGCGACAACGACGGCCCAAAGCTCCGGCGTGCGCTCGGCGAAATCGGTGGCGTGGTTGGCTTGCATGCGTTGCACCATGCCCGACGAGAGCCATTGAGACACGGTGTCCTTATCGTCGTTGGCGACTGCCTCGGCGACCGACACGAGGTCGACACCGGGGGCGACGTACAGCAACACGCCGCGCGCGAAAAACGACTCCAGATCCTTCCAGTCGATCTTGGCGGTTTCACTGAGCAGGCGCAGATAGACGTCGCTCGCCCCCGACGCGGCGTTTTGCAGGGGTTGATCTGATTTGGCGGGCTTGGGCGAATCCATGACAGCGGGGCTCCGGGGCAGCGCAGGCCGGAAAACGGTGGCGTGCGGGAAAGCGTAAATGACGAAAACCCGCATTGTAATGCGCCCCGGCGTGCGCGACGGTGGTAGCATCGGAACCCCACGTATGACGTCGGTGTCGCAGTGACATGGCACGGCCGCTGCGTGGTGGCTAACGTTTTACCGAGGAACCGCATGTCCAAACAAAAAACCGATCCCAAGCTGGAACAAGCCCTGACGCGCGGCGATCTCGCCATGCGCCAGATCAACTCTGCCCGTGCGACTGCGCTGCTGCGTGCGCTTGGCGAGATGATCGTGGCAGCGTCGGCGACGATCGGCGTCGAAGCGGTGGTAGACGTGCCTAACGGCGACAAAGTCTACGACCCGGAAGGCGGAGTGTGGCCGCAGGCACTCGTTCTGTCGTTCGACGGCCCCATCGACGAAGCTGACGAAGAAGAACTGCGCACCGTGCAGTTGATCGCCGACAAGCATCCGGAGACGTTCCAGGTGGTGTGGCACCGCGCCGACGGCAAGATGGGCCGCCACGAAGCGCGTCCGCTCGCGATGGTCGCTTTCCTGACCGACGTCGAAGTGCCGTGGCTCGACGACGACGCCTGATGCCTCATCGACACTGACGGCAAGCGGGACAGCAGACGCTGCCCCTCCCGGAAAGTGGGTAAGTGCAGACCGCCGCCCGAGGCTCACGCCTGGGCGGCGTTTTCGTCTGGTCGCCGGCCGGATGCTCCGTCACCTCATCGATCAGACCTTCGCCGGACCGCAATCAAGAGTCCTGCCGCGATACAGGCCGCGCCAAGCATTCCGGCATGACTTAGCCGGTCGCCAAAAAGTGCGAATCCAAAGCCTGTGGCAAATAGCGGATCGCTGGTCTCGATGATCTGCACTTTGCTCGCCTGCCCTGTCTCCACCGCTCGCGTTGTGAAGTAGAAGCCGCCAATCGTCGGTAGCAGGACAAGCGCGCATAGCGTCATCCATGCGAAACCGTCAGGTACCGCGAACCCTTCGTGCGCAAGCGGCACCAGCAGAAAGACACTTCCGAACCCGAATAGCCAGACGAGCTGAGGTAATCCCGAGCCGATCCCGAACCACTTGGAGAGGAAGATGAACAATGCATAGCCGCAGCCGCCGGCCAAAGCCAAGGCAATACCCGCCAAACTCCCGGTGACGCCATGCTCGAACAGACTCATCAGGCCCACGCCCATGACGATCGCGGCGAAGGCAACCACCTTCTGACGCGTGACTTTCTCCCTGAGAAACAGGCCGGACAACGCGATCGTGGCGCCACCCGCGGCATACGTCAGAAAGGAAACCAACGGGATTGACGCTTCGGCGAACGCCTTCGTCTCGAAGTAATAGAGGCCGAAGATCCCCAAAAACGAGAGACAGGCAAACTGGGGCCAGCGCCTGCCGAGGCTGACGGTTTGCGTCATGAGTTGCGCTCGACAGGCACAGAGTCCGCAGACTAACAAGAACGCGCCGAAGCACTTCCAGAAGGCGATCTGCGCGGGGGTCGCCCCTTGATCGAATCCGGTCCGCGTCAACACGCCGATTGTGCCGTTCAGGAGCGCGGCGATCAGCGCACAGCGCTCTGGCCCGTAGCTCATGCGATGGGAAAAACGCATATCCGATGTGGAGTGAATCTGGACTTGAGTCGCGCCGTCAGGGCGTTGGGGGCGTTCTCACGAAGTTGATAAAGGACACGCGTCTATTGCGGTCCGATGAAAAGATTCCGCCCCATCGGTCATCCCATTCGGCGAACGTGCCGTCTAAGCGACTCTGAAGCAGGGATTTGATGTATCGAACCGTCAATCGGCCGCATATCGCGCCCAAAACGAATCGTCGAAAGAAGCCGGGGCCTGGAGGGATCTCGTATACGCCTGCGTCTTTCAATTCCCGGAAATCCGGATCATGAACGGCGTCGCCCAATCGTGAGTGATGCGCGATCACATGGGATTGTCGATATGACGATAATCCAGACGTAATCGGAAACGATGGAGACAAATCCGCGGTAGTTATTTCGCTCGCACAATGCTTTGATACGGCGCTTCTGGTCCCCCGACAGCTCAAGATCCGCATACATGCGCACCATCATCCCCCCCATCAACATCCCGATGACGGAAGAGGGTGCCCCCATTTTCCGTCAACACCCATCACGCTCCGAGGGGGAAGCGCGCACCGAATTTGACCTCGCATTCTGCCAGCGAAAACAGGCCGGCAGAACGCGATCCGGTGCGAAAAATCAGATTTCAGAATTTACGGATGACTATCTCGCGCTGAATTCGCCGACACACGCGTGACGGCATCGCGGCCGCGCCGATCAGATCGACGCCAGCGCAAACGTGCTGCCCGTCGCGATCTTGTCGATGGCGCCGCCTTGCCTGAAGTGCAACGCGTCGAACTCGCCGAGCACCGTAGCGTTCTCGCCCTGCACGTGGAGTGCCGTCCCTTCGGGAATGGCGACGACGCTTTCGTCGGGATTGATCGCCAGATACTCGGCCAGACGCTCCTCGCGCGACTCCCCGTTGTGCCCCGCCGGCTTACCGCTGATGAAGTGCGGATTCACCTGAAACGGGATCAGGTTGAGCGCCTTGAGCGTCGGCGGCTCGACGATGGGCATGTCATTGGTCGTGCGGATGGTCGGGCAGACGACGTTCGCCCCGGCGCTCCACCCCACATACGGCATGCCCGCATTCACTCGTTCGCGCAGCAAGCCCACGATGCCTGCGTTGTACAGGCGATCGAGCAGAGCGAACGTGTTGCCGCCGCCCACCACTACGGCTTGCGCCTGCTCGACGGCCGCGCGGGCGTCCTTATGATGGTGAATCGATTCGAGCACATAGCCCAGCCGATCGAACGTCGGCTTCACGCGCGCTTCGTACTCGTCATAGCTGAACGTAATGCCGCCGGCGTAGGGCACGAACAAGACGCTTTTCACGCGATCCCTGAGCACCGCATGCACCTGATCGTCGGCGTGCGCCAGAAAGCCCAGGTTGCCCTTGCGGGAGCTGCTCATCATCAAGATCTGTTTCACGACTCATGCCTCCTGGGCAGATGTTTTCGGGGGGACGGCCCGCTTCCGGCGCACGGCGCGCGTTCGATGCAGACGATGAGTGTACCTGTCGCCTAGTCCGACGCCTTCCCCCTGTCCGTCGCCGGCATTGCCCTTTCGCATGGCAACGCGCTCATTTCTCATGAAGTGAAACGTCATACCGAATGCTGCAACCGCACGTGGGAAAACGAGTACCGGGCGAGTACCGGGCGCAAAGCCTCATGGTGCCGTCGTCATACGACAATCCTTATGCCACCTATAAGCTACGGGGGTGTCGCGACTCGAAATCCCGGGTTTCCGAGCGCCCGGAGAAGGATTACACTCAGACTCTTATATAAGACTGCCCCTTATCGTCTGCCCTGCTGAAGATCTTCCGGCGAGATACGTGCCGGTGTGAGCGTCAGGCGCCTGGACGAAATCGCGTCAACCTGGTTTTCAAACTCGAGTACAGCATCATGACTTCCACTTCCCAGCGTGGCGGCCTGAAGGTCGCAGACAATCTGATCGCGTTCATCGAAAAGGAAGCCCTGCCGGGCACCGGCGTCGATGTGGATGCGTTCTGGAAAGGCTTCGACGCCATCGTCCATGACCTCGCCCCGAAGAACCGCGCACTGCTCGCCGAGCGCGACCGCCTGCAAGGCGAACTGGACGGCTGGCATCGCGCCAACCCGGGCCCGATCGCCGACACCGCCGCCTACCGCGCCTTCCTCGAAAAGATCGGCTATCTGCTGCCCGCGCCCGCCGGGGTGACGGCCACCACGGCCAACGTCGACTATGAAATCGCCGAACAGGCCGGCCCGCAGCTCGTCGTGCCGCTCTCGAATGCACGCTACGCCCTGAATGCCGCGAACGCGCGCTGGGGCAGCCTGTATGACGCCCTCTATGGCACTGACGCCATCCCCGAGACGGGCGGCGCCGAGAAGGGCACCGGCTACAACCCGAAGCGCGGCGAACTTGTGATCGCCTTCGCGCGCGGCTTCCTCGATCAGGCCGCCCCGCTGGCTGACGGCTCGCACAAGGACGCTACCGGCTACAGCGTCGAGAACGGCAAGCTCGTAATCACGACCAAGGGCGGCAAGACCGCGCTGGCGACGCCGGCGCAGTTCATCGGCTATCAGGGCGACGCGGCTGCCCCGACGGCCGTGCTGCTCAAGCACAACGGCCTGCATTTCGAGATCCAGTTCGACGCCACTCACCCGATCGGCAAGACCGACGCCGCCCATATCAAGGACGTGCTCGTCGAAGCCGCCGTGACGACCATCATCGACTGCGAAGACTCGGTTGCCGCCGTGGACGCCGACGACAAGGTCGACCTGTACCGCAACTGGCTCGGCCTGATGCAGGGCACGCTGACCGAAGAGGTCGCGAAGGGCGGCAAGACCTTCACGCGCCGCCTGAATGCCGACCGCGAGTACACCGGCGCCGACGGCAAGCCCGTGAAGCTGCATGGCCGCTCGCTGCTGTTCATCCGCAACGTCGGCCATCTGATGACCAACCCGGCGATCACCGATCGCGAGGGCCGCGAGATTCCGGAAGGCATTCTCGACGGCGTCGTCACCGTGCTCGCTTCGCTGCACGACCGCAAACATCAACTGAACTCGCGCACCGGCTCGATCTACATCGTCAAGCCGAAGATGCACGGCCCGGCCGAAGTGGCCTTCGCCGACGAACTCTTCAGCCGTATCGAAGACCTGTACAGCCTGCCGCGCAACACCCTCAAGATGGGCATCATGGACGAGGAGCGCCGCACCAGCGTGAACCTCTCGGCCTGTATCGCCGCTGCGGCGTCGCGCGTCGCGTTCATCAACACGGGCTTCCTGGATCGCACGGGTGACGAAATGCACACCGCGATGGAAGCCGGTCCGATGATGCGCAAGGGCGACATGAAGTCGTCGGCATGGATCACGGCCTATGAAAAGAGCAACGTGCTCGTGGGTCTGGCCGCCGGCCTGCGTGGCCGCGCGCAGATCGGCAAGGGCATGTGGGCCATGCCGGATCTGATGCACGCCATGCTCGAGCAGAAGATCGCGCATCCGAAAGCCGGCGCGAACACCGCCTGGGTGCCGTCGCCGACCGCCGCCACGCTGCACGCCCTGCATTACCACATGGTCGATGTGCAGGCAGTCCAGCAAGCCCTCGAGAAGATCGACTACGCGAAGGAACGCGACGCGCTGCTCACGGGCCTGCTGACCGTGCCCGTCGTGGCCAAGGCCGAGTGGAGCGCTGACGAGATCCGCAAGGAAATCGAGAACAACGCGCAAGGCATTCTGGGCTACGTCGTTCGCTGGATCGATCAGGGTGTGGGCTGCTCGAAGGTGCCGGACATCAACGACGTCGGCCTGATGGAAGATCGCGCCACGCTGCGTATTTCGAGCCAGCATCTGGCGAACTGGCTGCGTCATGGCGTCATCACGCGCGAGCAGGTCGAAGAGACGCTGAAGCGCATGGCCGCCGTGGTCGACAAGCAGAATGCGGGCGACAAGCAGTATCGTCCGATGGCGCCGAACTTCGACGACTCGCTGGCGTTCAAGGCCGCAAGCGCGCTGGTGTTCGAAGGCCTGACGCAGCCCAACGGCTACACCGAGCCGCTGCTGCACAAGTACCGTCTCGAACTGAAGGCAAAGCAACGCGGGTAATCGCCTGAGGTGATCGCCCGCCGATAGGTCAGAACACACGAGACTTATCAGCAGACGCCCGACGGGGTAACCTGTCGGGCGTCTTTGTATTTTCAGGAGCCAGCCCCGCGCATGGATCCCGCCATCGCCCTGCAACGCGCCGAACGGCGTGCCCTGTCCTTCCTGCTGGTAGCGCTGGCGATCTTCATCGCCACGCTCTTCATGCCGGAGCACTTCGTCACCGGCTGGATTCGCGCAGCGGCCGAAGCCGCGATGGTCGGCGGACTGGCCGACTGGTTTGCGGTCGAAGCCCTGTTCCGGCGCATTCCGATCCCCGGTCTGGCGCGGCATACGAACATTCTGATCCGCAAGAAAGACGCCCTCGGTGACGGTCTCGCGCGCTTCGTGCGCGAGAAGTTTCTCGACACGCCTTCGGTCGTCCGCCTCATACAACAACAGAATCCGGCGGATGCCGTTTCGCACTGGCTCGGCTCGCACGAGAACACACGTCAACTGAGCGCGGTGCTGGTGAAAGTGGCCGGCGGTGTGCTCGACGTAATGGACGAGCGCAACGTGCAGGCCTTCATCCGCCGCGCGCTCGACACCATGATCGACCGGCTGGACCTGTCGCAATCGGCGGCCGCCATTCTCGACACGCTCACGCGCGACGGCCGCCACCAGGCGCTGCTCGACGAGACGCTCGACTATCTCGTCGAACTCCTTAATGAGCCGCAGACGCGCGAATTCATCTCGGCACGCATCGTCGAATGGCTCAAGACCGATCATCCGAAGAAGGAAAAAGTGTTGCCCTCCGAGTGGCTCGGCAACAAGGGGTCGGACATGATCGCGGCAGCCGTCACACGTCTGCTCGCGCAGATGGAGGCCGACGAATCGCATCAACTCCGTCAGGCGTTCGATCGTGCGGTGGCGGGACTGATCGAGCGACTCAAGCACGATGCCGAATTCCAGGCGAAGCTCGACACGTTCAAGACACAGCTCAAAGGCGACACCGCGCTCAATGCCTATGTCGGCGGCCTGTGGAACGAGTGGCGAAACTGGGTGAAGCGCGACCTCGCGCACGACGATTCGGTGATCGGCGCCAGGATCACTGACGCAGCAGCGTGGATTGGTCAGGAACTGGCGCGAAGCGAGTCGTTGCGAAAGGCGCTCGACGCGCAATTGCTGGATGCCGCCGAGCGCATGGCACCCGGCTTCGCCGACTTCGTGACGGCGCATATCCGCGCGACGGTGCATGGCTGGAACGCGGAGCATCTGTCCCAGCAGATCCGCCTGAGCGTGGGGCAGGATCTCCAGTACATCCGTATCAACGGCACCCTCGTCGGCGGGCTGATCGGCGCCGTGCTGTACCTGATCGCGCAAGCACCGGTATTGCTCGCACGACCCCACTGAGCCCCCCTTCCGGCAGCCCCGCAGACGCCGCCTCTCAGACCGGCGCCTGCCCGGCGCAACGCCGGCGACGCGCCGCAACGCCCATTCGACATTCCGCTTCCCGAGACGCCACGCGGCCTCCCCGCTAATATCGATTAAATTTATCGATATATAAAAAATCAAAATTATATTTATACAACCCTGTTCCCTATAGTTCGGTCCCAGCCGCGCCATCTCTCGCGAGCGCGCAGATGCTTCCCGAATACCTTAGAGAACGCCACATCTCATGAAGACCACGATTCTGGCCCGTCTGGGCCTCGCCGGCGCATGCGCCGCTATGAGCCTTGCCGCCACCACCGCGCATGCGCAAAGCAACGTCACCATTTACGGCCTGATTTCGGGCGGCGTGGGCTACGTGAGTAATCAGGGCGGCAACAAGACGTGGCAGGCGCTCTCGGGCACCAACCAGAATCCGCGCTGGGGCTTCCGTGGTTCGGAAGATCTCGGTAACGGCACCAAGGCCATCTTCACGCTCGAAGCCGGCTTCAGCATCGTGAACGGCACGGGTGCGCAGAACGGCCGCGCCTTTGGCCGTCAGTCGTTCGTCGGTCTGTCGGACAACACCTGGGGTACGGTCACGCTGGGTCGTCAGTACGACACCATCCACGATTACGTGGGCCCGATCATCATTTCGAGCAACGGCGTGAACATTGGCGACAACGACAACGGGTACAACGATATCCGTATGCAGAACTCGGTGAAGTGGGTGAGCCCGACGGTCGGCGGCTTCCACGGCACGGCGCAATACGGCTTCTCGAACTCGGCCACCGGCTTTCGCAACAACAACGCCTACAGCGTCGGCCTCGGCTACAAGTACGCCGATTTCGACTGGAATGCGGCCTACGCGCAGTACAACAATCCGTACAGCGGCACGAACAACGACGGCGCCATCGCCAACGACTACGCCAGCCCGCTGCTGATCTTCTCGAAGAGCGCCACGCGTGCGAACGTCTTCGCGAACCAGCAACGTATCTTCGCCACAGGCGGCTTCTATCGCTGGGGCCCGGCCCTCATCGGCGCGATGTTCTCGGACGTGCGCTACACCTACCTCGACGCTTCGCATCTGCATCTGCAGAACTACAACCTGACGCTCAACTACAACGTCACCCCGGCCCTCGTGCTCGGCGCGGCGTACGGTTTCACGTCGGGCAAGTACGATGTGATCAACACGCGTCCGCAATGGCATCAGGTGAACCTGCAGGCCGACTACTGGCTGTCGAAGCGCACGGACGTCGCGCTCACGCTCAACGCCCAGCAAGCCGCCGGCGATGCGCAATACGCACAGCTCTTCGGCTACGCAGCCTCGAGCACGAAGCGCCAGATGGCCGTGACGCTGGGCATGCGTCACACGTTCTGACACACGCAGATACGACCAGCGCGACCGAAACGCGCTGTCTCCCTCAATGCATAGCAAGTTCGACATCATGGCCGATCTGCACGAACTGAACTCACCGAGCGACGCGGACGCAACGCGTCAACGCAACCGTCGCAGCTTCCTGCGCACGTCGCTCGCCGCATCGCTGGCCACGCTGGGTGCGACCGGTGCCGGCAGCGCCTTCGCGGAACTCACGTCGACCGAAGGCGCCGCCCGTCTGGCGGTCGATGGCGTGTCGCGCCGCACTGTCATCATCGACTGCGATCCGGGGCAGGACGACGCCATCGCGATCCTCTTCGCGCTGGGCGCCCACGACCAGATCGACCTCAAGGCGCTCACCGCCGTGGGCGGCAACGTGCCGCTGAGTCTGACCGAGCGCAACGCCCGCATCGTGCGCGACTGGGCAGACAAAACCAAGACGCTGCCGGTCTACGCCGGGTGCCCGAAGCCGCTCATGCGCGAGTTGATCACCGCCGCGAACGTGCATGGCCGCACCGGTCTCGACGGTGTGACGCTGCACGAGCCGCGTGGCCCGCTCGCCCCGCAGCACGCCGTGACGTATCTGATCGACACCCTGCGCGCCGCCGCGCCGGGCAGCGTGACGCTCGTGGCGCTCGGCCCGCTGACCAACATCGCCACCGCACTGACCGCCGCACCGCAAGGCGCCAAGGCCCTGCGTGAAATCGTGTTGATGGGGGGGGCTTGGTTCGAGCGCGGCAACATCACGCCGTCGGCCGAATTCAACATCTATGTCGATCCGGAAGCCGCGAGCATCGTGCTCGGCGCCGGCGTGCCGGTAACCGTGTTGCCGCGCGACGTGTGCGTGAAGGCGCCGATCACACCGGCGCGCATCGCCCCGTTCCGCGCACTGAAGAATCGTTGCGGCCCGATCGTAGCGGACATTCTTGCGGCGGAAGTGGCCTATCAGAAGGGACGTCGCGGTGTGGAATCCGCGCCAATGTACGACCCGTGCACCATCGGCTATCTGGTCGACCCGACGATGTTCGGCGGCCGCCGTGTGAACGTTGCCGTGGAAACGACAGGCCAGCTCACGCTGGGCGAGACGGTCGTGGACTGGAACGGCCGCTCGAAGCGCGCCGTGAATGCCACCTGGATCACCGACGTCGACGCCGATCGTTTCTACGACACCTTGCTCGAGCGCATCGCGCGTTTGCCGTAAGCGGCAGAGAAAAAAACGTCTGCGCGCGAACAACGCGGTGGCCCGGAACGGCCGCCGCGTTTTTTGCGTGACGGCCGTGCGCGGGCGATTACATCGCGAGATGCTTCGCGATCCAGTCGCGACAGGCGCTGACCTGCGGGCCGCGTTCCTTGCCTTCGAGCGACATCAGCGCCACGGTGCGCGTCACACGCGGTGCCGTGACGTCGAGTGCAACGAGCACCGGGTCGTGCAGATGCAAGGTGTAGAGCCTGGGCAGGATCGCCAGGGCGAGTCCGCTGCGCACCAGCGCGTAAAGGGGCTCGGTGTACTCCATGCGGTACTTCGGTTCGAGCCGCAGATTCTGCGAGCCCCCCGTGCGCTGCAGGGAATCGCTGACGTTACCGCGTACGAATACCGCGAGGTCGCGCTCGGTGAGCTGCGCCCACGTGACGGAGGCCTCCGAGGCGAGCGAATCGTCACGACGCGCCACGAGCACGATCTCGTCGTCGAACAGGTCGTCGCAACGAAAGCCGTCGGCACCGGCCGCATGACCGGCCTCGTCGGCATCGTCGCGAACCCCGACGCCGAGGTCGATTTCGCCGCGCGCGAGGGCGGCAACGAGTTCGCTGTTCGGCAGATCGGACAGCGCGAAGCGCACGTTCGGATACGCCTCGCGCAGCGTGCCGAGCACCGGCAGCAGACGCGCCGCGACAGACGGGATGAAGCCGATGCGCACCGTCTGCGCTTGCAGCGCGAAGGTGCTCGACATGTCGTCGAACGTTCCGCGTGCGGCGTTGAGCAGACGTTCGGCCAGCGGCAGGATGGTGGTGCCCGCTTCGGTCAGCGTCAGACGATGCGCCGAGCGCTCGAACAGCCTGCCGCCGAGCAGAAATTCGATCTGACGGATCGCCGCCGTAAGGGCCGGTTGCGTGACCGAGAGCGCCTGCGCCGCCTGCGTGAAGCTGCGCGAATGCGCCAGCGCCACGAAGTACTGCACCTGACGCAGCGTGAGGGCCGGCAAGGGCGGGACCTGCGGCACGCCGGCATTCGGCGAACCCGATGCGGCAGCCTTCGATGCCTTTGGCTCGCCCGGACTGGCCACAGTGTTATCGGTACGTCGTGACGAAGTCGCCATGGCGCGCTCCTGTTGTGGTGTCCTGACGTGACGGCAGGACAGCGGTACCGCGAGACCGCAGGAAACGCCGGACACGCCGGGAATCCACGGCCTTCACGAAGAATAGATTCGAATTATTGAATCATAAGTAATTTCATTTTTTATTTATAGTCGCGCGCACGTAAAGTGCCACGCAAAGACCCACTATTCTTGGCTTATGCAGACTTCTACTCCTGAGCGCGACACGGCGCGCCCGACGGCTTGCGCGACGATTCCGGGCCACACTGGCACCGTCCCGGGCGGCTGGCTCGAGCGCCGCTTCGCCATCGCCAAGCGCGGCTCGAGCGTGCGCACCGAGGTGCTGGCCGGCATCACCACGTTCCTCGCCGCCGCCTATCTGCTCGTCGTGATCCCGTCGCTGCTCGCCACGGGCGGCATGGATCGCGGCGCGGCCACCACGGCCGTCATGTTGGTCTTCGTGCTGTTCTCGGTATTGATGGGCTTCTACGCGAACCTGCCGTTCGTTGTGGGCCCGGGCATCGGCGGGTCGGTCATCGTGGGCGTCACGCTGGCCGCCACCGAGCATGTGGCCTGGCAGACGGGCATCGCCATCGCTTTCCTGTCCGGCGTGCTGTTCCTGCTGCTGACCCTCGTTGGCGCCCGCAGCGTTGTGGCGCGACTGATTCCGACGGCCATCAAGCTCGGTCTGGGCGCTTCCATCGGCCTGTTCATCGCTGTGCTCGGAGTGCGCAATGCGGGGATGGTCGTGGCCAACGCCAAGACCAACGCGTTTGCGCTGGGCGACTTCAGCAAGCCGGGTACGATCGTCGCGCTGATCGGTCTGGGCACCGCCGTGCTGCTGCAAGGCCGCAAGGTGCCGGGCGCCATCCTCTGGTCGATTCTGGTGGCCGCGCTGGCCGGTGTGCCGCTCGGCGTGACCAAGGTGCCCGAGTCGTTCGTCTCGCTGCCGCACAGCATTGCGCCGGTGGCCTTCCAGCTCGATCTGCACAGCGCACTCACGATTGCGGCGCTGCCGTATCTGTTTGCGTTCTTCGCCGCCGAGTTCTTCTCGACGCTGGGCACCACGCTGGCCGTTGGCGGCAAGGCCGGCCTGCTCGACGAGCACGGCAACATGGAGAACATCAACCGCCCGTTCCTCGTCGATTCGATTGCCGCAACCGGTGGTGCGCTGCTGGGTATTCCGGCGCTGACGGCGCTGGTCGAGTCGGCTGCGGGGGTCGAAGCCGGGGGCCGCACCGGCCTCACGTCGATTGCCGCCGCTCTGATGTTCGCGCTGGTGTGCTTCTTCGTGCCGGTGGCACTGGCGATTCCCAAGGAGGCCACCGCGCCTGCGCTGATCCTCATCGGACTGTCGATGTTCAGCACGATCCGTCATGTGCCGTTCGACGACTTCAGCGACGCGTTCCCCGTGTTGGCAATGGTGCTGCTCACGCTGCTCTCGAATAGCTTCGGCACCGGTATTGCGGGCGGTCTGCTGTGCTACGTGCTGGTCAAGGCACTGATGGGCCGCTTCAAGGAGCTGCCGTGGGGGCTGTACGTACTGGCACTTCCGCTGGCGTATTACTTCTGGACGGTGGTCGGGCGCCATTGACCGGCGCATCGTCCGCCCGGCAGATCCCCATCTGCCGGTGAATTCAAGATAAGACTAGACGTTATGACCGAGACACCGGGCTTTGTTCCCGCCGCACGCACCGGCGTGCAGATTCAGGAGGCGCATCGCACGTTCTTTCATGCGATGCCGAAAGTTGAATTGCATTGCCACTTGCTGGGCGCGGTGCGTCACGAGACGTTCGTTGCGCTCGCGCAGAAGTCGAACGCACCGCTTGCCCGCGTCGAGATCGACGCCTTTTACACGCGCGGCGAAAAGCCCGTCGGCGTCTTGCGTGTGCTGCGCGCGCTCGACGAACATCTGCTGACCGCGCCGGACGATCTGCATCGCATTGCCTACGAATATCTGGCCGACGCCGCGGCTCACAACGTGCGCTATAGCGAGTTCTTCTGGAACCCGACGGGCACCGTGCGCACGTCCGGCATTCCTTACGCGAGCGCGCAGGATGCCATCGTCGCCGCCATTCGCGATGCCGAGCGCGACCACGGCATCGTCGGCCGTCTCGTGCCAAGCATCGACCGTGAAGTCGATCCGCGCGAAGCCGTCGAAATGGTGGAGTGGATGCGCGAGCATCGTGCCGATGAAGTGATCGGCATCGGCATCGACTACCGGGAAAACGACCGGCCGCCCGAGTTGTTCTGGAAGGCATATCGCAACGCGCGTCTGGCGGGATTCAAGACGACGGCGCACGCGGGCGAATTCGGTATGCCGTGGACGAACGTCGAGACGGCCGTCGAATTGCTCAAGTGCGACCGTATCGATCACGGCTACACCATCGTCGATGCACCGGACTTCGCGCACGAGTGTGCGCAGCGCGGCATCGTCTTCACGGTGGTGCCAACCAACTCGTATTACCTGCGCACGCTCACACCGGACCGATGGGCGGAGGATCACCCGATTCGCCGCATGCCCGGTCTCGGCCTGAAGATTCACCCGAACACCGACGATCCGACGCTGCACAAGGTCAATCCGGCGCAGGCGTGGGAGCTGATGTACAGCCACCTCGGCTTCTCGCTCGACGACTTGTGCACCTTCATGCACAACGGTCTCGATGGTGCATGGATCGACGACAGTACACGTCGCGCATGGCGCCGCAGCTTCGCGGTGGCATTCGATGCCGCGCGCAACGCGCTAACCCGGACGCTGGCGGTGTGACGCTGCCGCAACCCCGCTTTTCCTTGGTCTCACCCGACCTTCAGCCGCCTTCGGGCGGCTTTTTTTCCGATGGCTACCCGGCAATGGCGCCGCTCACGCGCCCATAAAAAAAGCCGGCCTGGGCAGGCCGGCAGCGTCGCATCGCTTGGGGTCGATGCGTCAGCGCAACTTACGAGCGGTTGTCCTGATCGAGCAGGTTACGGTCGGTGAGTTGGGCACGCACATCGGCGCGCGTCAGCGAATCGGCCGGCGCAGCCTTTTGCGCTTGCGTGGCCGCGACGAGCGGCGTGCCGGTTTCGACCTGATTCAGTTGACCGCGGGCGCTGGCCTGCGTCAGTTCGCTGCGCACTTCGGCGCGAGTGAGCTGGCTTTGGGCGGCCACTTGCAAGTCGGAAACATTATTGTCGTAACGAGCGTCAGCGAAAGCGGAAGCCGAGACGAACGAGGCGGCGGCGACAACGGCGGCAAGCATACGGGTGTTCATGGTGAGACTCCTGTCATTAGTTGATAACGGCTTCATCAGCTAGCGTTCGGGGCATCGGCAGCAAAGATGTCACGAGGCACTTCGTTTTGCTGCGTTGCGGTGTCCGTCGCGTTGGCATGGATGAATCTTAGGGAAAACCCGTGGTTTTTTCGCAACTGAGCGTCCACAAAACGCAACCGATCGTCCGATTCGAAAAATCTATTAAGAATCAATCGTTTATTGCCGATAAATCAGGTGAATGGCACAGGAATGACGCCCACCGGGCAGCGATTCGACAGGAAATGCCGCTGCGCGCAATAGCGTGTTGGGTCGGATGGGGTTTATTGCAAAGTGCGTCAGCAGTAGAGTGACAACATGATGACATCAGCCGGCATCGTGATTCGAAAGGTGCGCCGCACCGCGAACGACGCCGGTTCGTATAGGAGCAATGCCATGGCTGCCCTCGGTTCTTTCCTTCTGCTGGCGAGCGCTTCGCTACTCACGGCTTCGTATCTGCGCAGCCGCGCCGCCCGTACGCGCCGTCAGCAGGCCCGTGTGACGCGTCGCTGATACGGTCACACCGGTCAACGGATTCGTTCGGAATGTCACCGGTTCGTTCGGGACTGGTTGGATTTTTCGACGAATCGGCGTTTTGGCGCTCTATTATTTCGTTTTCAGCAATGCGCCCTTCCTCGGGATCGCGTTTTTCTCCTTTGCGCACGAGCGTAGATTGGCGGGCATGACGACGCCCACGGTGGACGTCTCGCCTGACAGGAGAAATGAAAATGAAACAGGTTCTGATTGCTTCGGCCTTCGTTGCCGCATGCCTCACCGCAGGTGCCGCTAGCGCCGCCGGGAATTCGCAGCCGGCCGCCGCGCCGCAGCAACCCCAGCAACAAGCGCAGGTTCAGGTGCAGTCGCAAGCCCAGCCGGGCCCGGTGGCCGCCGCAGCGCAAACGTCGACGGTCGCTCCGGTGTATGAAGTTCCGGGCCGTGTGAATCGCGCCGGATCCATCTACTTCGGTCAATAAGACTTCGCAAAAAAAGCGGCAAGCCGGGGAGCGATCCACCGGCCTGCCACGCTCCCGGCTTGCGGGACATCCCATCCGACTTCTCACTTCCTTCCGGCGATACCCGCCTTCCCCTGGCGTCGCCCTCAGCAGGTCCGCCTCATCGCCGACGCGCAGGCTGCGAACAGGCATCCCCCTCAGCACATAGACCGCGATCCACTACGGCCGACGACCGCCATATTCGAGCAGCATTGCCGCGACGAACGGGGCGCTGCGACGCGCCGGTCTGCGCCAGGCGTCTGTCTCCTGGCTGTCTCGGTGCCGCGCGTTCGTCACGCGGCTGTTTTTGTGATGGGCGCTGCGGAGACTGCGGGTAAGACTTGAAAACGCGCCTGTGCGCAAACGCACGCACGCGATCACAGCGGCGGCCCGTTGATCAGGCCACTGCGCCAATGAAGTTGCGCCCGCGCGGACCATCGAGCGCGGCGGCGATCATGGCACTCGATTCGGACTCGGTCACGCCGTACGCCGAAAACTCGGTGGCGACGCCCAGGCCATTCAGGAACGCCGTGAGCATGTCCGGCGCACTGGCGATATCGCCGTCGAACACCCGCGCCAGCACTGCGTCGCGCTCGGCTTGGCGGCCGATGGCCAGCCGCATCACCGCCGGCAACGTGAACGAGCACGCAATGCCGTGCGGCAAGCCGTGGCGAATCGTCATGTCATACGAAATCGAATGCGCCAGCGCGGTCTTCGTGTTCGAGAACGCCATGCCCGCTTGCAGCGCAGCGAGCGCCGCCTGACTGCGCAGCGCCTCGTCGTCGAGCGACGTCATGAGCTGCGGCAGCACGCGCATCATGTCGCGCGCGGCGCTTACCGCGAAGGTGTCGGAGATCGGATTGGCGTTGATGTTCCAGATCGCCTCCAGCGCATGCGAAAGGGCGTCCAGACCGCTCTGCAACGTGACGGCGCGCGGCAGCGAACGCGTCAGACGCGGATCGACGATGGCCGCCTCCGGCCACGTCTCTGGCAGATGCAGCGAGTACTTCTTGCGCTTGACATGGCGGTCCCACAGCGTCGCCCACGGCGTGACTTCGCTGCCGGTGCCAGCGGTCGTGGGCACCGTGATGAGGCGCTTGGCACGCGCGGGCCGGAAGGTCACGCCCGCATCGAGCGCGTCGACAAGCGCTGCGAAGCGGTCGTCGGCACCCGCGACCATCAGCAGCTTGGCGGTGTCGAGCGCGCTGCCGCCCCCCAACGCCACGATCACTTCGCACTGACCGTACCGCCGCCAGAAGTCCCCGTACATCGGGGCGAGTTCGCGAACATCCGGATTCGGACTGACCTGATCGACCACCCCGGCGAGACGTTGCCCGAGAAGGGCTTCGATCTGTCCCGTCATGCCGAGCGCGCGCGCTTCGGGCATGGTGACAAGCACCGCGCGGCGGTTACCGACCAGCTCGGGCAAGCGGGCGAGGGCGCCCGCGCCGAAGTGAACGTCGACCGGATTATGAAAACGTGAACGTGCTGTCATGGTAAGGACGATGCCGCCGCGCCCGCAGGCGATGCGATCCATTGATGAAGATTGAGCAGGATTATGGTGAGCACCGTCCTATACTTCCAATTCACATTTTTTCGTTAATGTATTGATAAAACCTATATCTCGTCCCGGGAGCGTCATCGATGCGGATTACCCAATTGCGTTCGTTCCATGCGGTGGCGCGACACGGCAGCGTGACGCGCGCCGCGCAGGCGTTGCATGTGAGTCAGCCCACGATGACGACGCAAATCCGGGCGCTGGAGGAGACCTACGGCGTCGAGCTGTTCTACCGGCACGGCCGCGGATTAACGCTCACGCCGACCGGCAAAGCGCTGTACGCCGTGAGCCTGCGCATCTTCTCCGACGAGGCCGAGGCCATCGGTCTGCTCAAGGAGCATGGCGGGCTGCGCACAGGCGAGTTGCGTCTGGGTGCCGTCGGGCCGCATCACGCGATGGAGATCGTGGCGGCATTTCAACCGCGCTACCCCGGCATGCGCATTTCGATGCGGCCGGGCAATTCGGAAGAGATGATCGACAGCCTGCTGGCATATCGCACCGACGTGGCGGTGCTGGCGCGCTATTACGACGACGCGCGGCTGCATGTCGTGCCGTATCGCACGCATCCGGTCGTGCTGCTGGTGCCGCGCGCGCATCCGTTCGCGCAACGCCGCAGCGTGAAACTCGCGGCGCTGGCCGACGCGCCGATGCTCATGCGCGAGCCGGGATCGACCACGCGTCACGCGCTCGAAGTCGCATTGCGGGAAGCCGGGGTGACACCGAACGTCGCGATGGAGATCGGCAGCCGCGAAGCGATTCGCGAGGCAGTCATTCTGGGGCTGGGGATTGCGGCGGTGTCGGCGCGTGAGCACACGCCCGACGAGCGGCTCGCGACGGTATCGATCAGCGACGCCCGCGTGGAGACCACAACCGTTGTCGTGTGTCTGGCGGAACGGCGCGAGTCGCGCGCGATCGCGGCGTTTCTGGAGGTCGTCGCGGGTTTGGTGTGATGCCCCGCAGTACGCGACGCATGGCGAGGGCAGCACCGTCCGGGCCGCCCTCGAGGTGCATCGCTTTACAGGTACTGGCTCGACGCCAGCACGACGGCCGACGCCACGAGACAGTAGATGCCGAACAGATACCAGCGGCCATGTTCGAGCCAGCGCGACAGCCAGCGCAGCGCCACCAGACCGGCGAGGAAACTGAACACCATGCCGACGAGACTCGGCGTGAGCACCGTCATGAAGTGGCCCGAGAACGTTTGCGCGCCCCCTGACTTGTACAGACGGTAAGCCTCCTTCACGATCACCGGCGGCGTAAGCACTACGGCCAGCGCGAAGCTGAACTCTTCGACGCGAACCTTATCGAGGCCGCGCAGCATTCCCGTCGAGATGGTCGAGCCCGAGCGCGAAAAGCCGCGGAAGGGCAGGCAAATGCCTTGCACGGCGCCGATCCATGCGGAGTCGGCGCCACGCATCGGACGGTCGCCCATCGGCGCACGCCGGGCGCCCGAGATCAGGATCAGAATGCCGGCCATCGCCAGGCCCGCCGAGATGATGTACAGATTGCCGAACAGATGCTCGATCTCGGAATGCTGGGTGCCGCGCATCAACACCTTCTCGATGAAGAACATCAGCGCCAGCCCGATCACGCCGGTGAAAGCCGTCGCAATGATCACCTGCTTGGCGTTGTGAACGAAGTCGTATTTCGACGAGAAATAGCGCTCTCGCCACGACTTCCAGAAATAGACGATGACGGCGAGCATTGTGCCGGTGTGCAGCATGACCAGCAACAACGTCATCTCGGGTGCCGACGGATCGAGCCCCATGAGCTTCTCGGCCATGATGACGTGTGCCGAGCTCGACACGGGAAGCAATTCCGCCACGCCCTGCACAATTGCGAGCACGAGTACCTGCAGATAATCCATGCGTAATCCTTGAGAAATGGGCAAGGACAGTACGCCGTGTTCGTGACAATTTTGTGACAGTCACATGACGCCGGCGCCGGTTGCCTGCCCTCAACCGGCTGCCGCGCATGATACTCCGACAGAGTTGGCAGGAAATGAGATGTTGAATCCGCCGGGTAATCAGCGCGCCAGACGGCCCAGCGCCTGATCGAGATCCGCAAGCAGATCGTCGATGTGCTCGATGCCGATCGACAGACGCACCGTCTCTTCGCTTACGCCCGCCTTGCGCAGTTCTTCCGGCGAGAGCTGACGGTGCGTGGTTGACGCCGGGTGCGTGGCAAGCGACTTTGCGTCACCGATGTTGACCAGACGCGTGAAGAGTTGCAGCGCGTCCTGAAATGCCGCACCGGCCGCGCGGCCGCCCTTCACACCGAAGGTCAGAATGCCCGGGCCGCGCCCCGACAGATAGCGCTCCACGAGAGCGTGATCCGGGTGCTCCGGCAGCCCCGCGTAATTCACCCACTCCACCTTCGGATGCGTCTTGAGAAACTGCGCGACCTTCAGCGCGTTCTCGGTGATGCGGTCGAGTCGCAGGGCCAGCGTTTCGATACCTTGCAGAATCTGGAACGCGTTAAACGGCGAGATGGCCGCGCCGGTATTGCGCAGCGGCACCACGCGGGCGCGTCCGATGTAAGCCGCGGGACCGAACGCTTCCGTGTACACCACGCCGTGGTAGCTCACGTCGGGCTCGTTCAGGCGCTTGAAGCGCACCTTGTGATCGGCCCACGGAAATTTGCCGGAGTCGACGATGGCGCCGCCCAGGCTCGTGCCGTGGCCCCCGAGGTACTTTGTCAGCGAATGCACGACGATGTCCGCCCCATGCTCGAACGGGCGCAGCAAATAGGGCGACGGCACCGTATTGTCGATGATGAGCGGAATGCCATGACGGTGCGCAATCTCTGCCAGCTTCGCGATATCGGTGATGTTGCCCAGCGGATTGCCGACCGACTCCGCGAAGATGGCTTTGGTGTTCGCGTCGATGAGCGGTTCGAACGACTCGGGTTCGCGCGGATCGGCGAAGCGCGTGGTGATGCCCGAGAGTGGCAGCGTGTGCGCCAGCAGGTTGTAGGTGCCACCGTAAAGCGTGCTGGCGGCGACGATGTTGTCACCGGCCTCGGCGATCGTCTGAATGGCGTAAGTGACAGCCGCCTGGCCGGACGCGAGCGCCAGCGCCGCCACACCGCCCTCGAGCGCCGCGACGCGCTGCTCGAGCACGTCCTGCGTGGGGTTCATGATGCGCGTGTAGATGTTGCCCGGCACCTTGAGGTCGAACAGATCGGCCCCGTGCTGCGTGTCGTCGAAGGCGTAGGCGACCGTCTGGTAGATCGGCACCGCCACGGCGCGCGTTGTCGGATCGGGCCGGTAGCCGCCGTGAACGGCCAGCGTCTCGAGACGCCATTGCGGGGCTTGCGATGCTGCGTCGGTCTTGTCGGTCATGTCGAATGTCTCCGGATAAGCAAGGCGTTCCTTGGCGGAACGATTTTATTAGGTCTCCAATGGCATTCTAAACGGAGGCATGATCCTGGCTTATCTCGGTTTGGCAGATGCTTAGCGGCGCACGGCCCGAAACCTTTCGTAATATGGCGCGCGACGGCCGCGCTATCTGACGCATCACCCGCTGGCTATACTCGTTCGCACACGCCAGCGCAGGGCCTTCCGGGAGACGCATTGCCATGTCAGTCCGCTTCATGAGTCTTACAGGCCGTACCCATCGCATGCGCCGCGTCGCCTTCCGATTGGCGCGATGCGTCTTTTCACGGCTCGCCGTCGCGCTCGCCTGTATCTCATCAGGATGGTCTGGCACTGCGTTCGCACAGGAAAAGGTGAGCATCCCCTCATGGGACGCAGACAGCAGCGGCGCGCCCGTCATGATCGACGCTTACTTGTTTCGTGCGGCCAACGCCAGCGGCCCCACGCCTGCCGTTGTCTTCATGCATGGCTGCAACGGGATGTTCACGCGCAAGGGCAAGATCGACAGCCGGGAACTCGACTGGGCGCAGCGGCTGAATGCGCAGGGCTACGCGGTGCTGGCGGTGGATAGCTTCACTTCGCGCGCACAGCCCAGCGAGTGCGCCAAAGGCGGACCGGTGCGGCCTTCGGTAGAGCGCCCGCGTGACGCCTACGGGGCGTTACGCTATCTACAGCGTTTGCCGGGCATCCGGCCGGATCGCATCGCGCTGATGGGCTGGTCACACGGCGGCGGCACGGTCCTGTTCTCCATCGGCCCCAAGAGTCCCGGGCGGGTACCGGGCACCCGCCCGGGGCCGGATTTCGTAGCCGCCATCGCGTTCTATCCCGGCTGGTGCAACGCGGCCGCGCAGGGTGCCGGCTGGTCGACGCGTATCCCGCTGCTGCTCCTCACCGGTGCCGACGATGTCTGGACAAAGGCAGCCCCCTGCGACGCCTTCGTGCGCGACGTGACCGCTCAAGGCGCACCGGTCACGTTCCATATCTACCCGGGGGCCGTTCACGACTTCGACTACCCCAACCTGCCTGTGCGAAATCGCCCGGAATTCACCAACCCGCGCACCCACGTCGTGCCGATCACCGGCACCCAGCCGGAAGCACGAGACGACGCCATCGCGCGCGTCACGGCATTTCTTGCGAACGCTTTCGGAACGTGAATTCCCGGCGAATTCGCCAACCTATTCGCTGTCGCCGGTGGAAGTGCCCGTCTGGCGGTCGTTTCCATCCGGCACGATGAAACTTGCCCACTGGAAATCCACAGCTTAATCACAGAAAAACCGAAGATTTCCACAAGAAATCCACTGGATTTTCCCCAGGGTATGCAGAACATATCCACCACATATCCACGGGATACTCACCGGTTATCCCCATGGAAAGGGGGACTTTTCCCCCGGCTTTCCACTGGCCATCCCCTTGCTATCCACAGGGTTGCCCACAGGGATATCACAGCTTGCTCACAAGGTTATCGACAGGCTTGTCCACAGTCCGTGATGCATGCAAAGTCGGCGCACAAAACGAAATCGGCCGCCAGAAATGCGGCCGATTTGTCATCGGAGACTGCTACCCGGAGTCGCAATGCGCAGTACCGGCGCCGGCTCACGGGCAATAAAGCAAGTGCAGCGATTGGCAGGTGGGATTAGCTGCCGAAGTACGTATTGCCGGCTTGAGCGATCTTGCTGACCGAATTCGAGGTCGCGACCGCAGTTGCACCGCCAACCTTGGCGACCGACGCCGGATAGACCGAATCGTGTTATTGCAGCAGACCGGCTTGCTCGGCTTGCACCAGGGCTTCACGAACCTGTGCGTGGGTCACCACGCTCGTTTGCGGAACCCACGAAAATTCCGACGGACCATCGAAAGCGTCGCTGGCAAAGGCCGAACCGGCGGACACTGCCAACATGGCGGAAACGAGGGCAGAGGTAATAAGTGTGCGCTTCATGATGTTTTCTCCTGTCTGTTTGAAACGCGGCGATGTTCAATTCATCGTCGACAGTTGCAGTTTATTGCCATCGACAAATGCAATAAAGTCGACATTTGTCTATTTTTAATTTCAATTAATGAAATAATCAGGGCGCGACGGGGCGTTGCGTGTACGCCAACGTTTCTGGCTGAGGCTCTGGATGTTCTCGGCAGAACCGCGAGAGAGAAGAGAAGAGAGCGAAAAATATACTAATCCGTATACGATAATTCGCGCACCCCAATGAAAACGGGACGCCATCAGGCGTCCCGCGTATGGCCCGCAAACTGCGCGAACCGAGCGTCAACGTAACCGGTGAACTCGACCGCTACTTCGCTGTGGCAGCTTCCTGCGGCTTCGTTGCCGGTACGCCCGGGGTTACCGTGTGCGCGAGTACGGGCTTGAGCGCAGCGCCGGTGTGGCTCGCCGCGATCTTCGTCAGCGCATCGGGCGACGTCGTCGCCACCACCGTCCCGCCGCCCTTGCCGCCTTCCGGCCCCATGTCGACGATCCAGTCGGCTTCGGCAATCACATCGAGGTTGTGCTCGATCACGACAACGGTATGTCCGCCGTTCACCAGCCGGTGCAGCACATTGATGAGTCGCGCGACATCGGCCATGTGGAGACCAACCGTCGGTTCGTCGAGCACGTACAGCGTGTGCGGCGACTTCTGCCCGCGACGCGTGATGTCGTCGCGCACCTTGGTCAACTCGGTCACCAGCTTGATGCGCTGTGCTTCGCCACCCGACAACGTCGGCGACGGCTGACCCAGCGTGAGATAGCCCAGCCCGACGTCCTGCATCAGTTGCAGCGGATGGGCAATGCTCGGCATCGACGCGAAGAACTCGACGGCTTCGTCCACTTCCATCGTCAGCACATCGCCAATGCTCTTGCCGCGCCAGGTGACGGCAAGCGTCTCGGCATTGAAGCGCTGACCGTGACAGACGTCGCAAAGCACCTTCACGTCGGCGAGGAAGCTCATGCCGATGGTTCGCACGCCTTGGCCTTCGCATGCCGGACAACGGCCGTCTCCCGTATTGAACGAGAATCGCGACGCCGCGTAACCGCGAGCACGCGCTTCGAGCGTGTCGGCGAACAGCCGTCGAATCGTGTCCCAGAAACCGATATAGGTGGCCGGACACGAGCGCGGTGTCTTGCCGATGGGTGTCTGATCGACTTCGAGCACACGATCGATCGTCTCCCAGCCGGTCACCGACTCGCAGCCATGCCACGCGTGCACCACCGGACGGCGCGGCTCGGCAGGCGCCTCCGACTTCGCACGCGGTTTGCCATCGGCCTTCACGGCGTGGCGCACCGTGCCCTTGCGGGCGCGCCGCTCGGCCGGAGACGACAGCACCGAGCGTCCCACGGCGTCGAGCAGGTTCGTCATCAGGACGTCGCGCGCGAGCGTCGATTTGCCCGATCCCGAGACGCCGGTAATCGCCGTGAGCCGCGACAACGGCAACGACGCCGTCACGCGCTTCAGGTTGTGAAGCGTCGCTTCGTGAACCGTCAGCCAGTTGGGCGGCACCGCTTCGCCCCCCTTGGCGGGTGCGATCACCTCGCGGCGCGGTTGAATCGGATGCTGCAGCGGATGCGCCAGAAACTTGCCGGTCAGCGACTCGGGATGCGCGGCCAGATCGGCCACGCTACCCTGCGCGACAAGCGTGCCACCGCGCTTGCCGGCGCCCGGACCGATATCGATGATGTGATCTGCGCGACGAATCGTATCCTCATCGTGCTCGACGACGACCAACGTGTTGCCCTGATCACCCAACTTGCGCAACGCGCCAAGCAGAATGCCGTTGTCGCGCGGATGCAAGCCGATCGTCGGTTCATCGAGTACATAGCAAACGCCTTGCAGGTTACTGCCCAGTTGCGCCGCCAGACGAATGCGCTGCGACTCGCCGCCCGAGAGGGTCGGCGCCGCGCGATCCAGCGTGAGGTAGCCGAGCCCGACTTCCTCCAGAAACGCCAGACGCCCCTGAATTTCGCTGACCAGATCGCGCGCGATGCTCGCGTCTCGACCGTGCAGCTCGAGTTGCTCAACCCATTGGCGCACATCGCTCACAGTCCACTGGGCAACGTCGGAAATCGCGTGTTCGTCGAACGTCACGGCGCGTGCGACGGTATTGAGTCGCGCACCGTGACAATCCGGACACGGTTGGTCGCCCACGTCTTCCGGCTCCTGTTCCTCCGATGGCAGTGAATGCTCACGCCCCCGGTTGTCCTGATTGAGCACGGTGTCGTCGAACGCTTCGCGTTGCTCACGTGTGAGCGCAAGGCCCGTGCCCACGCACGTCGAGCACCAGCCATGCTTGCTATTGAACGAGAACATGCGCGGATCGAGATCCGGATAGCTCGTGCCGCACACCGGACACGCGCGCTTGACCGAGAACACCTCGATCTCGCCGACACCTTCGCCCGGCTGCTCATGGCTCATGGAGTCGCCGAGTCCGTCGAGCGGTGCGAGCAAATGCATGACCCCCTTGCCCAACTCGAGCGCCGCCGCCAGCAACGTGCGCAACAGCGCCTCGTTCTCGGGGGCGATCACCACGTCGCCCACCGGCAGTTCGATGGTGTGCTCACGGAAGCGGTCGAGCTTCGGCCACGGATCAACTGGCAGGAAAACGCCGTCGACACGCAGATGCGAATGCCCACGCGCCTTGGCCCACTTCGCCAGATCTGTGTAGATCCCCTTGCGGCCCACCACCAGCGGTGCGAGCAAACCCACGTGCTGGCCGCGACGGTCGCGCATCAGTTGCGCGACGATGGAATCCGGACTCTGCGCCGTGACGGGGGCGCCGTCATGAATGCAGTGCTGAATACCGAGCTTGACGTACAGCAGGCGCAGGAAGTGCCAGACTTCCGTCGTCGTTGCGACGGTACTCTTGCGCCCGCCGCGCGACAGACGCTGTTCGATGGCGACGGTCGGCGGAATGCCATACACGGCGTCCACTTCCGGACGCCCCGCCGGCTGCACGATGGACCGCGCATAAGCGTTGAGCGATTCGAGATAACGGCGCTGACCTTCATTGAAGAGAATGTCGAACGCGAGCGTCGATTTGCCCGAACCTGAAACACCGGTAATCACACTGAACTTGCCGCGCGGAATGGCAACGTCGAGCGACTTGAGGTTGTGCTCCCGTGCATTGACGATACGAATGTCGTCGCCACCGGCGGGCTTGCGATGCGCACGCGCTGCACGCAATGCCGTTTGCAGCGGCATGCCCGGTTCGCCAGCAGGGTTGGACGCCGCTACGGATTGTCCGGGCGCGACCACCGTGCGCTCATAGTCAGCCAAGGCACGTCCGGTATGCGAGCCCTCACACGCCACCACCTGCGCGAGCGTGCCCGCGCACAGCACTTCGCCACCGCCTTCGCCGCCCTCCGGCCCGAGGTCGATGATCCAGTCGGCCGCGCGCACCACATCGAGGTTGTGTTCGATGACGAGCAGCGAGTTACCGCCGTCGAGCAACTTGCCGAACGCCCGCATGAGCTTGGCGATGTCGTCGAAGTGCAGCCCTGTCGTTGGCTCGTCGAAAATGAAGAGACGGCCGCGATGCGCAACCTTCTGCCCGCTCGCGGTCTTCTTCTGTGCGGCCTCCGCGAGGAAACCCGCCAGCTTCAGACGCTGGGCTTCGCCGCCCGAGAGCGTCGGCACCGGCTGACCGAGCTTCACATATTCGAGGCCGACGTCCACGATGGGCTGCAACACACGCAGCACATCACGATCCGACGAGAACAGCTTGACGGCCTCGTTGACCGTCAGCTCGAGCACGTCCGACACGCTCAATTCGCGCATCGCCTCGCCTGGCACGGCGCGCTGAATCTTCACCTCGAGGACTTCGGCGCGGTAGCGCTTGCCGTCGCAGTCCGGGCAGCGCAGATAGACGTCGCTCAGGAACTGCATCTCCACGTGTTCGAAGCCCGAGCCGCCACACGTCGGGCAGCGCCCGTTGCCGGAGTTGAAACTGAACGTGCTGGCGGTGTAGCCGCGTTGCAGCGCCACCGGCTCGGCCGCGAACAGTTTGCGAATCTCGTCGAACGCGCCGACGTAGCTGGCCGGGTTCGAGCGCGCCGTCTTGCCGATGGGAGACTGATCGACGAACACGACGCCCGACAATTGTTCGGCACCGACGAGTTCGTCGTGTGCGCCCGGGGCTTCGGTCGGGTCGCCGAAGTGACGCGCCAGCGCCGGATTGAGAACGTCCTGCACCAGCGTCGATTTGCCGGAACCGGATACCCCGGTCACGCACACGAGGCGGCCGAGCGGAATCTCGACATCGACGTGCTTGAGGTTGTGCTCGCGAACGCCACTCAGCCTCAGACGCGGCGTGTCGGCATCGACCGCACGCGCGCGCCAATTCGACGCGTTCGCCACATGCTTGCGTCCGCCAAGATAATTGCCGGTCAGCGTGTCGGCGTGACGCACTTCCTCGGGCGTGCCATCAAAGACGATCTGACCGCCGCGCTCGCCCGGCCCCGGTCCCATGTCGATGACACGGTCGGCGGCAAGCATCACCGCCGGGTCGTGCTCGACCACCACGAGCGTATTGCCCGCGTCTCGCAGACGATGCATTGCCGCGACGATACGGTCCATGTCGCGCGGATGCAGGCCGATACTCGGCTCGTCCAGCACGAAGAGCGTGTTGACGAGCGACGTGCCGAGCGCGGTCGTCAGATTGATACGCTGCACTTCGCCGCCCGAGAGCGTACGGCTCTGGCGGTCGAGCGTGAGGTAGCCAATGCCGACGTCACACAGATACTTCAGCCGCGTGCCGACTTCCTCCTGCAACAGCTTGAGCGCGTCGTCGAGCAGGCTCGACGGCAGGGTGAGTGAGTCGAAGAACTGACGCACGCGCGAAATCGGCATCAGCATCAGATCGTGCATGGTGAGGCCCGGCAGCGCTTCGAGCTGCGCGCGCGACCACGACACCCCGCGCGGCATGAAGCGCTGTTCGGGCGGCAGCACCGCGTCGGCATTCTCCTTTGAACCGAGACGCCACAGCAGGCCTTCCGTCTTCAGACGAGCGCCGCCGCACGTCTCACAAGTCGTGTAGCTGCGGTACTTCGAAAGCAGCACACGGATGTGCATCTTGTACGCCTTCGACTCCAGATAGCCGAAGAAGCGGCGAATGCCATACCACTGCTTGTTCCACTCGCCTTTCCAGTCGGCATCGCCTTCGATGACCCACTCGCGATGCTCGGGCGAGAGTTTCGACCAGGGCGTGTCGCGCGGAATGCCGGCCTTGCCGGCGTACTCGAGCAGGTCGTCCTGAATCTCTTTCCACGCGGGCGTCTGGATGGTCTTGATCGCGCCGCCGCGCAGCGTCTTGCGCTCGTCGGGGATCACCAGCCCCAGGTCAACGCCGATCACGCGGCCGAAACCACGGCAGGCCTCGCACGCGCCATAGGCGGAGTTGAACGAGAAAAGCGCCGGCTGCGGGTCGGCGTAATGCAGATCGCTGTCGGGGCAGTGCAGATCCTGCGAGTAGCGCCAGATGTCGGGCTCGCCGGCTTCCGCCAGCACGTAGACATTCACCCGTCCGCGACCGCGCTTGAGCGACGACTCGATGGCCTCCATCGCGCGCACCTTTTCGGTGTTCTGCAAGCGGAACCGGTCGGCGACGACATCGAGCACCTTGCGGGTCCCGTCCGCCGTTGCAACTTCGCGCTCGGCCTGCACGCGCGTGTAGCCGGAAGCCGACAGCCATTGCTCGACTTCATCGGCCGTCACGCTGCCCGGCAGTTCGACCGGGAAGGTGACGACCAGACGCGGATCGCCTTGCACGGTGCGTGCCATCAGGTCGGCGTAGATCGTCTCGGGCGTGTCGTGACGCACCGGCTGCGCCGTCTCGCGATCGAACAGCGCCGCCGCACGGGCGAACAGCAGCTTGAGGTGATCGTTGAGTTCCGTCATCGTGCCGACCGTCGAGCGAGAACTGCGCACGGGATTGGTCTGGTCGATGGCGATGGCCGGCGGCACGCCTTCCACATGGTCGACCTGCGGACGATCCATGCGGTCGAGGAACTGGCGGGCGTACGCACTGAAGGTCTCGACGTAGCGGCGCTGGCCTTCGGCAAACAGCGTGTCGAAGACGAGACTCGACTTGCCGGAACCGGACGGACCGGTCACCACCGTCATCTCACCGGTCTGGAGATCGACGTCGAGGTTCTTGAGGTTGTGCTGGCGAGCGCCACGAATGCGAATGGCGTGGCTGGCCGACGGGTCGGATTTTGGGGATGACTTGTCCACTTGGTATCAGGGCCGCTTGATTGACAATGAACAGCGTGACGTCTGGCAGCGCGCGTGCGCGCCTCGGGGGAACTACTTTATCAGGCCGATACGACAGTCGCTGGCAGCATCCGCGCTTCGCCCGGCACGCTGCGATTGTACTGTATATTTGTACAGCACAATCGATCCCCCCATTGCCGGTGTTCCTAATCCGGATGCCGTTAGCCAATCCGATTTGTTTCCTATCCGTCACCGCCCGATACGCTCATGATATGATGCGAATGATTATCATTAACCCAAAAAGCTGCTAGATCAGCGAAGGTGGCGTGCTCACGCGACCGAGCCAAGACCATGATGCGTGACGACAATGGGGGACGGAAAAACGCCGCGCGCGCCGACGCGTCCGGCGTAGCCACGCTCTATCACGATCATCATGGCTGGCTGCGCAACTGGCTGCACCGAAAGCTCGGCAATCACGGCGACGCCGCCGACCTTGCCCACGACACCTTCGTGCGCCTGCTCAGCAAAGACGCTCCCGTCTGCCCGCGCGAACCCCGGGCGTTTCTCACCGTCGTCGCCCAGGGGCTGGTTGCCAATCTGCACCGCCATCGCAAGATCGAGGCCGCTTACCTCGACGTGCTCGCCGCACAACCCGAGGCCGTTGCGCCCGATCCCGAAACCCGCGCGATCCTGCTCCAGACACTCATCGACATCGACCGGCGCCTCGACGGCCTGCCGCCGATCGTTCGCCGTGTCTTCCTGATGTCGCAACTCGACGGCCTCGCACAGCGCGACATCGCCGACGCCGTCGGCCTTTCCATCGCCACCGTGCAACGCCACATCGTCAAGGCCCTGCACGCCTGCTGCTTCGGGGACCCCACCGCATGAGCACCGATACGCATGACCTGCACCGCGCAGGCGGTCCTTCATCGGCGTCGGCAACGCTACCGGAGTCGGTCACGCTCGCGGCCACCGAATGGTTCGTCCGTCTGCAAGCGCACGATGCCCCCGGCGCCGACGCCGACGCGCGCGCCACCACACACGCCGCATGGCAGCGCTGGCACGACGCCGATACCCGCCACGCGCTCGCGTGGCAGCGTCTGGTCGACTTCGGCGCGCATCTGCGCACCCTCCCGCCCCTCGTCGCGCACAACACGCTCGTGCGTGCGCGGGGGAATCCGGGACGGCGGCGCGCGCTCAGTCTCATCGTCTTTGCTGGCGTGGCTGGGGCGGTCTGGTCCGCCGGCGACTCCAACGCCGTCCGCGCCTGGCGTGCCGACGTGAACACGGGCGTCGGCGAGCGCCGCACCGTTCAACTCGCGGATGGCACGACGCTTTCACTGAATACGGACTCGGCCGTCGACATCAGCCTCTCGCAGGACACCCGCCGCTTGCGACTGGTGCGCGGCGAGATCGCCATCACGACCGGCGCCGATGCCGATCACGGCCATCGCCCGTTCTTTGTCGACACCGCTCAGGGCAGTCTGCAGGCGCTCGGTACTCGTTTCGCCGTGCGCCAGCATGACGACAGCGCCACCGTCACGGTGCTCGAAGGCGCCGTGCGCATCGTGCCCGCGAAGGCAACGAACGCGGCAACCGTGCTGACGGCAGGACAAGGCGCGACCTTCGACGCCACCACGCTGCGCTCGCGCTTCGAGGACACCGGCGCCGCCAACGCCGCCGCCGCGTGGACGCAAGGCATGCTCGTCGTCCACGCCATGCCGCTCGGCGACTTCCTCACCGAACTCGGACGCTACCGTCGCGGCCATCTCGGCTATGCGCCGGAGGTAGCTGGCCTGCGCGTGTCGGGCATCTATCCGGTCGACGACACCGACCGCGTACTCGACATGCTCTCGCGTGCATTGCCCGTTGACGTGCGGCGTTACACGCGTTGGTTCGTGCGCGTTCAGCCCGGTTCGGCCACCAGCGACGTCCCTGGGCGCGAGCGAACGTACCAGGCGGTCGGCGGCGATCGTCCGCACACCTGAGGCAACCACCCAAAAAATTTTCTTGCGTCGGATGAGGGGTTTTCGAATCTCGCGGGGCATAGACAGGAACGCCCATTTTGATGTTTCGATGCTCCCAGGAAAGGAATCCGCCGTCATGTCTTCTCACGTCAGCCGCACGTCTGCGCGTGCCGCACCCAAGCGCACGCTCGTTGGCACCGAGATCGCCACCGCCCGCCGGGCTGTCACGCTGGCCGCCAGCGCGCTCTTCACCCTGACCGCCCTGACGGCCGTGAGCGCCCACGCCCAGTCCGCCGCCAATGGCGGCGCCACCCCGGCTGCCGCGGCGCGCGCCGCGCAGTCGCTGCACATTCCGGCAGGTTCGCTGCAACAGGGCCTCGTCGCGTTCGCCCAGCAGACCGGGCTGATGATTTCGTACGACGCCGCCCAGATCGCCGACAAGCGCACCGCCGGCGTTTCGGGCACGTACACGCCGTCGCTCGCGCTGGCGATCCTGATCGAAGGCACCGGTCTGCAAGCGTCTGGCCAACCGAACGGCGGCTACATCGTCGCGCCCGGCCCGAACACCGGCGTGGGGAGTGCCGCCGGGGCCGCCGGGGCCGCCGTCGTGCTGCCTCAAACGAATGTGAATGCACGCGCCGAGCGCGACGTCGCGCGCGGCCCGGTTGTCGGCTACGTCGCCCAACGCAGCGACACGGCGACCAAGTCGGACACGTCGATCATGACGACGTCGCAATCCATCAGTGTGATTCCGCGCGACCAGATGAACGATCAGGCCGTGCAGACCGTGACCGACGCGCTCAAGTACGCCGCCGGGGTGAACGCCGACCCGTACGGCAGCGACACCCGCGCCGACTGGTTCTACATTCGGGGCTTCAACGCCGACGTCTATTGGGACGGCCTGCGCGTGCCGCAAATCGCCAACCGCCCGGGCAGCTACGCCGCCATTCGCGTCGATCCGTACACCCTCGAGCGAGTGGAAGTGCTGCGTGGCCCCAGCTCCATCCTCTATGGCGCGGGGAACCTCGGCGGTCTCGTCAATCTCGTGAGCAAGGCGCCGAGCACCGAGCCGTATCGCGAGATCGGCGTCGACTACGGCACGTTCGATCGCCGCCAGTTGCGCGTAGACATGACCGGTCCGGCCAACGAAGACGGCACGCTGCTGTACCGCATCACGGGTCTTGGCCGCCTCTCGAACGCGCAAACGGACAACGTGAGTGACGACCGCATCATGATCCAGCCGTCAATCACATGGCGCCCGAATGCGCAAACGAGCTTCACCTGGTTCTTCAACTACATGCAGGACAGCATGGGCTCGTCGGTCAGCTACGGTCCGGCGCTCGGCATGGTGAACCCCTCGCGCTGGGGCCGCATCGATCGCGACCTGCTCACCGGCGACCCGGCATTCGACCGTTATCGCAAAACGCAAGTCGCCACCGGCTACCGCTTCGAGCATCGTGTGAACGACGCACTGCAATTGCGTTCGACGGCGCGCTTCACGCACATGGATCTCGACTACAAATCGATCTATGGCACGGCACTGCTGGCCGACCAACGCACGCTGCAACGCACCGCCTATCAGGCCGCGCCGATTCTGAACGGCTGGCAGCTCGACAACAACGTGCAATACGACACGAAGACCGGTCCTGTCGCGCACAAGGTGGTCGGCGGTGTCGACTTCCAGACGCAACGCTTCCTGAACCGCGTGTGGACAGGCACTGCGCCATCGCTCGACCTTTACGCACCGGTCTATGGCGTGAAGGGTGTGCTGCCCGCCAATCCGACGACCAGCACCGACCAGACGCAAACGCAGCTCGGTCTGTACCTGCAGGACCAGATGCGTTGGGATCGCTGGTATCTCACGCTGGGCGGGCGTGAAGACTTCACGTGGTCGACGACCGGGAACAACATCAACAAGACGTCGGTCAAGCAGACGCCGAACAAGTTCACGTGGCGCGCCGGACTGCTGTACGAATCGGCCATCGGGCTGTCGCCGTACTTCAGCTATTCGACGTCGTTCCTGCCGACGCTCTCGACCAACCTCGCGGGCGACCCGCTCCAGCCCACCACGGGTCAGCAATATGAGATCGGCATCAAGTACCAGCCGGTGAATACCAACGCGATCTTCACCGCGTCGCTGTTCAACCTGACGCAGCAAAACGTCTCGACCGCCGACCCGGCGAACACGCGCAACACGATCCAGACAGGCGAAGTGCGCTCGCGCGGCGCCGAACTCGAAGCGCGGATGAGCCTGACGTCGAGACTCAACCTGGTGGCGAGCTACACGTATCAGGACGTAGAAGTGACACGCAGCAACAACGCCGATCTGGGTAAACGCCCGTATGGCGTGCCGCGCAACATGGCGTCGATCTGGGCCGACTACCACTTCGGCAACGTGGGCGACGTGAAGCTGGGCGCGGGTGCAGGCGTGCGCTATCTGGGCCAGACGGCAGGCGACAGCGCCAACTCGTTCTCAGTGCCCGGTGTGACGCTCGTCGACGCCTCGCTGCACGCCGACATCGGCTGGCGCTGGCGTTTGCAGCTCAACGCGACCAATCTGTTCGATCGCACCTACGTGGCGGGCTGCAACACCACGGTGCAGTGCTACTACGGCACGGGCCGCACGGTGCTCGGCAGCGTGACGGCGCGCTGGTAAATCGCGCCGGCAAGACGCGAGGCGTTCGTGGTCTTCGAACGCGCGGGATTGCACCCCGATCGATGGAGTAGCATGGCGGAATCCAGGCTCTCTTTCGCACGACATGGGTGCAATCCTTGCGGCGCGCAGCGCGATCCTGCGCGCCACCTCACACGTCCCGCCGGGCTGCACGCCGGGCAGTTTGCGCCGACGCGCCGTCTTCTTCGCGACGCTCCTGCCGCTCGCCATGCTCGCCGCCTGTGCGGGCGCACCACATGCCCCCGCGACATCGCCGACGTCGCCGACGTCCACGGCAACCGCGGCGAGCACACGCTACAACGTCAGCCGCTTCCCCATCGAGCATTACGATCAGGACGTCGATCACTGGATTCGGCCTGACGCCCCCGGCTACGATCAGCCACTGCTTTCCGCACAAGAACAAGACCGCCGCTTCGACGCGTTTCGTGCGCGCTACTTCGGCACTGCGCCGCGCGACCCCTCGCCGTGGAACGGCACATGGCTCTCGACATCGCTGCTCACTGCTGCGGGTGCGCAACAGATCGCCGATTCCCAGAGCCGCCGCGTCGGGCGTTTCGACAACGGCGCGCCCGGCGTGCGCAAGACCTATGGCGAGAACTTCCAGCCGCACACGGCGGCGTGGAGTCGCGCGATCGAAGCCAACATGGCGCTGGCGCAGCTCGATGCCGACAACGCCGGGGGGCAATATGATCCGCGCCGTCGAGGCATCACGGTCGACAACGCGCTCGTGCGCCAGCTTCCCACTTACGATCCGGCGTTCTACGATTTCCGTGAGGCGGGTGAAGGCTACCCGTTCGATGCACTGCAAGACTCGGCACTGCGGCCCGGCACGCCCGTGTACACCCTCGCCCGCAGCGCCGATGGCGCATGGCTGCTTGTCTATTCGCCCGATCTGATCGGTTGGGTGGATGCCCGCTCGGTAGCGTCGGTCGACGAGCGTTTCGTCGCGACGTGGCGTGACGCCGCACAGCGCAGCCTCGGTGCCATCGTGCGTGCCGACGCCGTGCTGGCCGATACGTCACCCGGCACCGCTACACCCGTCTACCGGACTTTCGCGCCGATCGGCACGGTGCTGCCGTTGATACGATTGCGCGACGGGCGTCAGATGGCGATGTTCCCTGTGGCCGATATTCAGCGCCGGGCGCAGATCCTCACCGCTACGCTGGACACATCGGCCATTGTGCCGATGCCGTGGGCGCTGACGCCGCGTCACATGGCGCAGGTGATGAAGCAGCAGATCGGGCGCCCCTATGGCTGGGGCAATACGCTGTTCTACAACGACTGTTCCGCCGAAACGCGTAGTCTCTTCGCGCCCTTCGGCGTGTGGCTGCCCCGTCATTCGTCGGACCAGCTACGCGCCGGCAAACGCACCGATCTGCGCGCCGCCGATATCGACACGCGACTGCGCACGCTGACCGAGCGGGGCCGTGCGCTGATGACGCTGATTCATATCAACGGACACATCATGCTGTATCTGGGCAATGCGCAGCGCGACGGCGAGAGTGTGCCGATGACGTATCAGAATGTGTGGGGTCTGTCGCCTGCGGATAACAGCCGTCGCAACGTCATCGGCGGCGCGGTCATTCTGCCGCTGCTCAAGACCTATCCGGAAGATCCGGGAGTACGGTCGCTCGCGGGCAAGCCGTTGTTCGAGATCAGTGTGATCGGCGGTGACGATACGAACGCAGGCTCCGGCGCAAATGGCGACGCCGCACGTGCGCCGAGCACCGATTCATCGGAAGAGATGCCGCAATAGCGGTGCAGCCGCCGCTGGGCAACTCAGAAGCGCAGCACGCTGAACGGCTCAGGATCGACGACCGGCGTCTCGCCCGTCATCATCTCGGCGACGAGGCGGCCCGTCACCGGGCCTAGCGTCAGGCCGTGGTGCGCGTGCCCGAACGCAAACCACAAACCGCGATGACGAGGCGCCGGGCCGATAATCGGCATCATGTCCGGCGTGCACGGACGCCGGCCGAGCCACGGCGCAGCATCCACTCGCTCGCCGAGCGGGAACGTCGCGCGCGCGAGGGGCTCGACGGCAGCGAGTTGCACCGGCGTAGGCGGCGTGTCGCGAAGGCCGAGCTCCACACCGGTGGTGAGCCGAATGCCGCGCGTCATGGGTGTGATGAGAAAGCCATGTTCGGCATCGAGCACCGGTTGATTCAGCCGGGCGCCCGGCTGCGCGCGGTAATGCATGTGATAGCCGCGTTTGACCGCGAGCGGCAAACGGTAGCCTAGCGCCGCCGTCACATTATCGGCCCACGGGCCAAGTGCGACGACAGCGCGTCGCGCCTCGACTCGCCCCGCCTGCGTCTGCACCGACCATTGCGGCTGCAATGTCGTGGCATCGCCGTTGAATAAGCGTCCGCCCAGCGATTCGAAGTAACGCGCATAGGCCGCCACCAGCGCGCCCGGATCGCTCACGGAATCCGATGCGGTGTAGCGCAATCCCCCCACCAGCGTGTGCGTGAGAGACGGTTCGTCGTTGCGCAGGCGGGACGCGTCCAGCCGCTCGAACGGCACGTCGTACTCTTCGCGCCACCGCTCGGCATCGCGCTGCGCGGCATCCATCGCCGCAGCGGTGCGGAAGACCTTGACCCATCCGCCCTCGCGCAGCAGATCCCCCGCCCCGGACGCCGCGATGAGTTCGCGATGCTCCGTCACGCAATGTGCGATGAGTGTGCTGTAGTGCCGCGCGATCTCCGTGTGCCGCTTCGGAGCGGAGTGGTACCAGTAGCGCGCAAGGAAGGGCACGATCGTCGCCATCGCCGACGGGTGATAACGCACGTCGGTCGAACGGTTGCTTGCATAACGCAGCAGCGTGCCGACGTCTCGCGGAAATGCGTACGGATACACACCTTCGCGTTGAATCAACCCGGCATTGCCGAACGAGGTCTCGCTGCCCGGCGACTTGCGGTCGACGAGCGCCACCGACATGCCGCGCCGCTGCAAATGCACGGCGACGGACACACCAACGATACCGGCACCGAGCACGAGGGCGTCGAACGTCATGGGCGTGACTTCATAGCGTGAGAAGCGTGGGAAGCGTGGGGAATGCGGCGGGACTCACACGTGAGGCATGCGATGCGCGCGACGGTGAGCCCGATGTTGTGCCGCGCGATTACGCCAGCGCGGTGACAGCAATCTCGACTTCGAGGCCGGCACGCATGAGCGGCGACTGCACGCAGGCACGCGTCGGTGCGTGGCCTTCGGGCACCCAGGCGTCCCACACGGCATTGAATTCGGCGAAGTGCTTGGCGTCTGACAGCCAGATGTTGGCGGTCAGCAGACGCGACTTGTTGACACCGGCTTCGGCGAGCAACGAATCGATGCGGGTGAGGATTTCGGTGGTCTGCTGCGTGACCGACACGTTGGCCGTATCCGGCACCTGACCGGCCAGATACACCACGCCGTTGGCGATCACGATCTGGCTCATGCGAGCGTTGGTGTGCAGACGTTTGATTTCGTTCGACATAGGGGGGCACCGTAAGAAAGAAGCGGGCCGGGAGTCGGCCCGGGTGCCGCTATCTTATACGAGGCCTGCGCCCCCTTCATCGATGCATCACTGCCGGATCAGCGCCATGGCGCAGTCGAGCACGGTGCGCTTGAGATCGGCCATGCCTTCGGGCGGCAGGAACGGCCCCATCATGTGGCGATAAGAGACCGTCTTGCTGATGGCGGACGTGAGCATGAAGAACATGACGTCAGCGTCCTCCACGGGACGCTTCTGCGCCTCGAGCCAGTCGGCCACGAGCGGCACCATTACGTCGCGATACGGACGCACCAGCCGCTGCGTGATGATGTCGAGCCGCTCGCCTTCTTCAGTTGCCGCTGTCGAGAAGAACATGCCGACGTCCGGGTTCTCGAATACCACTTCCACGAACACGCGCACCGCCTGCTCGATGCGCTCGGCCGGTCCCAGCGCCGAGTGCTGCAGCGCATCGGTCTGCTCGATGAGCGAGCGCGTGAGCGTGGCGATCTGATCGACAACCGCTACCCACAGCGCCTCCTTCGAACCGAAGTGGTGCGAAATCAGCGCCGCATCGACACCGGACGCCTCCGCGATCTGCCTCACGCTGCTCGCATAGAACCCGCGTTGCGCAAAGATACGCCGGGCGTTGAGCAATAACGCGTCTGCCCCATGCGTGCAGTCGCACGTGGGACGCCCACGTGTGCGTTTGCGGGGCGGAGCGGCTTGCGGGACAGCTTTGTTTGGAGTCATTGAGCGATGGGGTGGTCGAATTCGCGACAGCAATGCGCCAAGTCTACCCGACCCGAACGCGCCTGCCTGCCCAGACAATTGCCATTTGACACGCCGGGGCCACGGTCGCTATTATGCGCTTATTCATCACTTGTTGAATTTGACATTTCCCCCCAAATGTCTTGCGCAAACCGGATCGTGATTGTCGGTGGCGGTATCGCCGGCCTGAAGCTGGCAACTCGTCTGGGCCGAACGCTCGGCCGTGCCGGGGCTGCGCGCGTGACACTGGTCGACAGCCATCCTACCCATCTTTGGAAACCGATGCTGCACACCGTGGCAGCCGGCACGCGTGATGTTACGCATACACAGGTGACGTATCTGGCCCATGCGTGCAGCAACGGCTTCACGTATCAGGCGGGTCGCATGTGCGGGCTGGACCGTTCGCGCCGGGAGATCGTGTTGGGGGAGATGGAAGCGCCCGACGGCTCGCCCCTGTTGGGCGAGCGCCGCGTGCCGTACGACGCCCTCGTGCTAGCGCTCGGTTCGCAAGCCGACGATGCGCGTCTGCCGGGGGTGCGCGATGTCTGCCATTTCATCGACAGTCAGCCGCAAGCCGAGGCTTTCAATGCGGCGCTGCGCTGCGAAGCGTTACGCAGTGCCGTGAACGACGACGCGTTGCGCGTCGTGATCGCGGGTGGTGGCGCCACGGGGGTGGAGCTTGCCGCGGAGTTGAGTCGCACGTTTGCGCTGGCCGCCGGTTACGGCGATCCGCAGATAGGCGAGCGCCTGAAACTCACGCTCGTCGAGAGCGGTCCGCGAGTGCTTGGTGCGTTTCCCCGCGACGTATCCGAGGCATCGCAGGCGCGGCTTGAACGTTTGGGCTTCCGGGTGCTGACGGACACCCGCATCGTGTGTGCGGACCGCGACGGCTTCTATCGCGACGACGGTCAGTTGATTCCGGGCGATCTGCTGGTGTGGGCGGCGGGGGTGAAAGCCCCCGACTTCCTGCAGGGCATCGGTGGCCTCATGACCAACGATGCCAACCAGATCGTGGTGCGCAACACGATGCAAACCGCGCAGGACGAGCGGATTTTCGCGCTCGGCGACTGCGCATCGCTCACGCCGGCGCAGGGGGAAAGTGCGCTGCCTCCGACGGCGCAGGTGGCAACACAGCAGGCGGCGCATCTGGGCCGTCATCTTGGCGCGTGGCTCGAGGGCCGCGCAATCCCGCCGTTCGCCTATCGCGACCCTGGCGCGTTGGTGTCGCTGTCTGGCTACAACGCGTTCGGCACGCTTGGGCGATTCGGCTTTTTCAAAGGTGGCATCGTGCGCGGACAGTTTGCGCAGTGGAGCCACGCCATGTTGTACCGACGTCATCAGCATGCACTGCACGGGTTTGCCCGCGCCACTGTGCTGCTGGGCGCGGAAAAACTCGGCGGCCTTCGCGGGCCGCGCATCCGGCTGGCCTGACTATGCGAAGCGACCGAACGAATTGCCCCAACCGAAGCGGCAACAGCCGCGCCCCGGGCACTGCCCCGAGCCCCCGTGCCTCGCGCACGTCACGCAGCGCCCTGCGCACTCAGGGTGTCTGGCAGCATACGGTGGCGATGCTCGATGCCGAGCCCGTCGTGTGCCAGCCGGTGATTCCGTACACGCGACGCGCGCCCATCGTCCGCGTGCTTGAGATTTCCAGCGAGCTGACGATCACCGTGTCGTGGAACGACGCCACGGGCGGCAACTACGGCGCGCAGATCTGGCGCATCCGCCGCGCGCATCATCCGGGCGTTTGCGCGTTGACCGGCGAGACCATCGACGTGGGCGACTTCGTTTACCGGCCGCTGTTCGGTGACGTGCCGCCGCTCAATGCCGACGCGATGATCTCGGCCGAGGCCATTCGCGTGGTTCGCGAATCGGAGAGTCGCGAACTCGAAGCTGCGCTGTAAGACGGTCGGTCCCCACGCGAATACCGGCGCACACGCGCCTGTGCTATCGGCATAGGCGCCAAAAAGCGTACGTCCCTTCACGCACGACATGCATGGTATGCACGTGCGTCTCTGTGTCGATGCTGAATTCGCTCGATTTCGATGATCGCTCGTCGATGAGCCGTCCCTGAGAGTCATGTGCCACGCATCTGATGCAGCATGAAATCGATGCAAGCCTGTGATGCCGATAATCAAAACGAAGGCCGTGTTGCTGGCCTGCGCGCTTCTCGCAGCAGGGGCGCAGGCGTAGCAAACGTCAGCAACCACCCCCGCCGAGAGCGCCGCCGCCCGTGCAAGTGCCGAGCAGGATCAGCAGCTTCAACAACAGCGAGAGGCACAAGCGCGTGAGGCAACGATCAACGCGCGAACAGGCTTCGGACTGGTCCGAGTTACCGAGAGAGACTCCCTGCTTTCGGATCGACACATTCATATTCGACGTCCCCGCAGCACTGCCAGAGGCGCTCAGGGCTCAAGGCGCATCGTCGCTACCGCTGGCCCCATTCGCGTTCGCCCGCGAATGGACGGGCCACTGTGCGGGCACATGCATGGGCAAGAACCTGGGCTCACACGGTTGGAGTCTCGTACTTGGCAACCTATAAGGTCGCCGAGAAGTCTTTCGAGCGAGGCAAGACTAAGAGTTGCAATCAAATCATCCTCGCGAAAGTCGATGATCCGACTGACCGAATTTTGCTGTGCATTCCACCGTCAGAGCATGAAATAGCCCGCATCGGACGACGCGTCCAGATCTCCGGAAAGCGATCACGATTCATCAACCAGTTGATTGGCGTCCCCGCCGCCCAATGGCGGATCATGAAATCATCAGTCGCAATCTATTGACGGAAGTACGCGGCGCCGCGCTTTGGTAACACCCCCCAATGCACGCCGCGTTGCATCCATTACATCGGTTACGTCGGTTACATTGCGCCGTCGCAAGGAGGCACCCATTTGCGATTACGCTTCGGGACATAGCTCGCCGCCTTCACAGTGACACCGAATCGCTCGCTGTGCCTGGTGCGCCCGTTGAGCCCCCATACGGAGACTACGGAGACGACCGTCGATGATCAAACCCTATCTCACCCTTTGTGCCGCGCTCGCGGCGACGGCTGCCATTGGTTGGATGGCATTCAGCGCGCGCAGTTACGCAGCCGAGCCCGACGCCGCAGCGCCTGCCGCTCCCCTGCAGGCGCAAATCAAGTCGCTCGTCGACAAAACCATTACCCCGCTCATGGCCCGCCAGAACGTTCCGGGCATGGCCGTCGGCATCGTCTTCGACGGGCACACCTACGTCTTCGACTACGGCGTGGCAGACAAAGCCGCCAAGAAACCCGTCACGCCTGACACGCTCTTTGAAATCGGCTCCGTCAGCAAGACGTTCACCGCAACGCTCGCCGCCTACGCGCAAACCACCGGCGCCCTGTCGCTCACCGACAAAACCAGCCGCTTCGTGCCCGAACTCGCAGGCACGCCGTTCGGCGACGTGAGGCTGCTGAATCTCGGCACGCACACGACCGGCGGCATGCCACTTCAAGTGCCCGACGGCATCCACAACACCGAACAGATCCTCCAGTACTTCAAGACGTGGAAACCGGCTCAACCGACCGGCACCGTGCGAACTTATTCGAATGTGAGCATCGGCGCGCTCGGCTGGATCACCGCACGCGCCATGCACGGCGACTTCTCGACGCTCGTCACCGAACATGTCTTCAAGCCGCTCGACATGAAGCACACCTTCATTCGCGTGCCGGACGATCAAAAGGCGAATTACGCATGGGGCTATGGGAAAGATGGCAAGGCGATTCGCGTCACGCCGGGTGTGTTCGAACAGGAAGCCTACGGCGTAAAAACCACCGCGAGCGACCTGCTGCGGTTCGTGCGAGCCAACCTCGGCAATCCGATACCCGACAACTCGCTGCAACAGGCCATCCACGCCACGCACACCGGCTACTTCTTCGACAAGCCAATGACGCAGGATCTGGTCTGGGAACAGTATCCGTATCCGGTAGGCGTCGACGCGCTGCTCGACGGCAACTCGAACCACATGGCGTATCACCCGACGCCCGCGCGTGAACTTTCACCGCCCATGACGCCAACATCCGTCGTCTGGATCAACAAGACCGGATCGACGAGCGGTTTCGGTGCCTACGTCGCCTTCGTGCCGTCAAAACAAATGGGCATCGTGTTGCTGGCGAACAAGAACTACCCGATGGACGAGCGCATTCGCGCGGCGCTTCACATCCTGACGACGCTTGACGGCGGCGCCGTCACCTCAGGAGAGTGATATCGTCTGGCGTATTCCGACGCCCAGCCATCGCACCAATGAGGAAATCCGTCCTGCCGCTCGCCTTGAGCCTTGCCACCGTCGTTGCGACATCATCCGTGGCGGCCGCCGTCGTGTCGACGCAGATTCAGGCACCGGGTCCGAAGGGCTTGCAAGGCCCGCTCGCGGGCACCTTCGAAGCGCCGGCAGACAGCCACGCCACCGTCCTCATCATTCCTGGCTCCGGCCCCACGAACCGTGACGGCAATAATCCGCTCGGCGTGCGCGCAGCGCCTTATCAGCGCCTCGCAGACGGACTCGCGCAACACGGCATCGGCAGCGTGCGCATCGACAAGCGTGGGATGTTCGGCAGCGCCGGGGCAGTGGCCGATCCGAATGCCGTTACCGTCGACGACTACGTGCAAGACACGCTAGCGTGGATCGACACGATTCGCACGAAGACCGGTACGCGTTGCGTCTGGCTATTGGGACACAGTGAAGGCGGGTTGATCGCGCTCGCCACGGCGGCGCGTCATCCTGAATCGCTGTGCGGTCTGATTCTGGTGTCGACAGGGGGACGTCCGCTCGGCGACGTGCTGAGTGAACAGCTTCATGCCAATCCAGCCAACGCCGCCATTGCCGACGCAGGCGACACCGCCATTCGTTCGCTCACGCAAGGTCAGAGGGTGGACGTTTCTACGCTGCCGCCACCGCTCTCACCATTGTTCGACCCTGCGGTGCAGGGTTTTCTCATGAGTTTGTTCGCGCAAGACCCCGCGAAGCTGATAGCACAGGTACCGGTGCCGGTCCTGATCGTGCAGGGCGAGCGCGATTTACAGGTCACCGCGTCCGATGCCCAACGGCTCAAGCACGCGCGACCCTCCGCCACACTCGCACTGCTGCCCGACACCAATCACGTCTTGAAGACGGTAACCACTGACGACCGTGCAGCCAACATCCAGACCTACGGCAATGCCTCGTTGCCCCTCGCGCCGGGCGTAGTCGAGACCATCACCCGTTTCATCGACGCGAATCTCCCCGCGCCTTGATGCGTTGACACCCCGACGCCCGGACACCCCGCTGCATTACTTCCCGAAAACCTGCTCGAGCGCGGCCGCCATATCCTCGATCAGATCCTGCGGATCTTCCAGGCCGATATGCAGGCGCACGATCGGCCCGGCCGACGTCCAATCCTCACACGTTCGCGTGCCGGCAACGTTCGTCACCGTCGCCAGACTCTCGAAGCCGCCCCACGACGCGCCGATGCCGAACAACTCGAGCGCGTCGACGAACGCATCCGCTTGCGCCGTCGTGGCATTGGCAAACTCGAACGAGATCAGGCCGTTCGTACCGATGCAATCGCGTTGCCACAACGCGTGGCCCGGATGCGTCGGCAATGCTGGGCAAAACACGCGCGCAACATCGGGAAGACTTTCGAGCCAATGCGCGATTTCCAGCGCATGACGTTCATGCATCTGCAAGCGAGCCACCAGCGTGCGCGTGCCGCGCAGCACGAGGTACGCGTCGTCGGGGCTCACTGCCACGCCTTGTGCATCAGCCATGGTGGAGAGCGTCTGCCAGACTTCCTGCGTCGTGGTCACGGTGCCCATCATGACGTCCGAGTGGCCGCTCAGGTATTTCGTCGCGGCCATGACCGAAACGTCGGCACCCAGCATGAGTGGTCGGCACTGCACGCCCGAGCCCCACGTGTTGTCGGCCACGAGCAACGCGCCGTGACGATGCGCGAGCTCGGCGAGCGCCGGAATGTCGCACATCTCATAGACGAGCGAGCCCGGCGCTTCCACGTAGATCAGTTTGGTGCGCGCTGTCATGTGCTCTCCGGCATTGCTGCCATCCGCACGGAAGTAGGTGACATGCACGCCCCACGGTTTCAGAAACGTTTCTACGAAGTGACGCAACGGCTGATACACGCAGTCCGAGATCAACACATGGTCGCCGGGACGCACGTAAGCGAGAAACACCATTGAGATCGCCGCGAGCCCCGTCGGAAAGAGACGCGTACGATAGCCGCCCTCCAGCGCTGCGACGACGTCTTCCAACGCGAAGCCGGTCGGATTACCGCGTGCGCCGTAGGTGAACATGCGCTCGGTGCCACGACGGCGGCGAGCGTCGTTCATGTCCTCCATCGTGTCGAACAGTACGGTGGAAGCGCGCACCACGGGCGGGTTCACCGCGCGGCCGCCGACGACAGCGGTATGCGTGCCGCCCTTGACTAAGCGGGTGGCGAGACGTTGGGGAGGCGATTGTCGGGACATGATGGGGGCGTGGCTACGATTCGAACGATTTGGAAGAGGTACCGCGGCGTGCGCGAAAGAGACCGCGCACGCCAGCGTCAGAGCTTACTTCGCGGCGGCGGACTCACCAATACGGAAAGCACCGCGCTCCTGTTCGTCGAGCTGCGCGAGCAGACCCGTTTCCCAGGCAAGATACTGACGCGCCGCCGCCTTGTTGCCATCGTGACGGTCATGCACGAAGAACAGGTAATCGATGCATTCGGCGTCGGGTGGCAAATCGGGTGTGCTCTCGACCGGGTGACCGGCAGCGGCCCAGGCCTTGAAGCCGCCAGCGAGTATCGAGAACGTACGCGCGTCACCTGCGTTCGCACGACGCCAGTCGGCCGCGAACAGTTCCGCGACGCCGCGCTCATCTGCGACGAGCACGATGTTACGCGACGCAGGCAGCTTCGGCAGATGAGGACGAATCGCCCACTGCGCGCCTGCGACATGCTCGCGGCGGTAGCTCATGCTCGGGCGCACATCGACAACGGCGACGCTGCCATCGGCCAGCGCGGTAGCAAGGGCAGTCGCGTCGATCTCGGGCAGCGACGTGGCGACGGCCGGTGCAGGTGCCGGCAGCGAAACACCACTGGCAAGTCCGTCGCGCAACACGTAGGCGTCATGTCCCAACTGACGCAACCAGCTAGCGACGATAGGCGCACGCACACCGTCGTTATCGAACAGCACCACTCGCGCATGCCGCACGCCCACGTATTGGTCCGTCGCCTGAATCAACTGACCGCCCGGCGTGTGCTGCGCCCCCGGCAGCGACCCGGCGGCGAATTCCTCCGGCGTGCGCACGTCGCAAAGGAACAACGAGCGCGACGTGTCCGATGCCCATTGCGAAAACGTGGCGGCATCGACTTCCGGCACCGCGAAACGCTCGGCGAGCGCACCACTCGCTTCGCGCATCTGCGCGAGGCTCGATGGCGTCACCGCATCGGGATAGCGTCGCGTGCTGCCATGCTCCAGCGGCAGGTCTTCCAGATACCAGCCCTGTGTGCCGTTCTCCAGCGCCATCACCGGATTGGGAATGCCGAGGTTGATGAGGGTCTGCGCGCCGATGATGCTGCGCGTGCGTCCGGCGCAGTTCACGACAATAGGCGTCGTGGGGTTCGGCACCAACTCAAGAATGCGATAGCCCAGTTCGCCATTCGGGCAGCAGATCGACGACGGAATCGTCATCTTCAGGTACTCGCTCACGGGGCGGCCGTCGAGAATCACCAGATCGTCGCCGCGCTCGCGCATCGCTGCGAGTTCGCGCGCCGTGACACGCGGCGTGTGATACGCCATCTCCACCAGTTCGCCGAACGTCTTCGACGGCACGTTGACCCCGGCAAACAAGGCGAAGCCCGCCTGTTGCCAGGCATCGGTTCCGCCTTCGAGCACGTACACATCGGTGTAGCCGAGTGCGTCCAGACGCTGTGCTGCCTGCACGGCAACACTCGCGTCGGTGTCGTAGAGCACCACGCGGGCATCACGGCGCGGCGCCAGCCGCACGATGTCGATCTCAAGCCGGCTGTAAGGCAGCGTCACGCCGTAGAAGAGGTGCGCCTCGCCGTACTGGCCGTGCTCGCGCACGTCGAACACGGCGATCTCTGCGCCATCGTGCAGCCATTCCTTGAGACGGGCGGACGGCACAAATTGGGGAGTGAACGAGGTCATAGCGTTGCGTCGTTGTCAGGTTTCGCCCGGCCATTGCCAAAGCGTAGGGATGAGCAGGCCCGCACCGCCCGCTGGGGGCGATGTGATGCGGGTGGCGCGAAGCACCTTCGCGCCGTCAGGGGTTTCGCCGCCGGTATTTCCCAGCGGTCACTGCGAGATCAGCGGCGGGTTTTTACGCCGATATCCATCACTTGATACGTGCCCTTGGCAAGATCGAAGGTAATGCGCTCGGTGAGCGTCTCCAGCGCACGGCCGTACATGTGCAGATGTCGAATCGGCGCTTCGCCCTTGATCTCGACGGCGTGAATGTCTTCCGACGCCAGCGCGATACCGTGGCCCGGATCGACCACGACGGTGTCGCTCACTTCAAGCGTGCCGACGCCGGGCGTCTTGCCGTCGTCCGTGCGACGGTAGACGTAGTTGTATTCCACGCCCTCGACAGCCGCGATGCAGGCCCACGTGGTGTGGTTGTGCGGTGTGATCTTCTTGCCCGGACGCATGACGTTCAGATACAGCGCGTAGGTCTTGTCTGCGTCTTCCTGAATCAGATAACGTGCTTGCAGTTCGCCATCGGTCGGCGGCGGGAAGTCGGCCTCGCTCCACAGCGCAGTGCGCGCAGCGAGCGATTTGACCTGGTCGAGTACTGCGGCCAGCGCGGGGCGCGTCTCGCCCTCGGCCGCCAATGCGGCCTTCATGGCGTTGATCGCTTCGCTGACGGCGGTCTGACGTTGTTCGGAAACGGTGGACGTGGACATGATGAGAGTCTTCTCCGTGGTACTTTGTTTTGCGAGGTGCCCGGGCGGGGCGCTGTCGTGTGTTTGTGTGAGTCGTCGTAATGCCGTCCTGGTCAGACAGGCACGGCGTCGCGTGGCACGCTGATCATCGGCGACGGACGCAGCACGTCTTGCAGGAAACGCTGCGCGCGCGCGTGCTTCGGCTGACTGAAGAACGCTGCGGGCGGTGAGTCTTCGAGTAATTCGCCCTGATCCATGAACCAGACGCGACTCGACACATCGCGCGCGAATCCCATCTCGTGCGTGACGATCATCATGGTCAGGCCGTCGTCCGCGAGCGAGCGCATCACTTGCAGAACCTCCTGCACCATCTCGGGATCGAGTGCGCTCGTCGGCTCGTCGAACAGCATGAGCGGCGGCTTCATGGCGAGCGCGCGCGCAATTGCCACTCGCTGCTGTTGCCCCCCCGAGAGGTTCGCGGGCATGGCGTCGATCTTGTGGGCGAGACCGACCTTGGTCAATAGCGTCTCGGCCTGCGCAACGGCTTCGTCGCGCGACATGCCCAGCACTTTCGTCGGCCCGAGAATCAGGTTCTGACGCACCGACAGGTTCTGAAAAAGATTGAAGCTCTGGAACACGAAGCCGATGCGCGCGCGCAACTGGTTAAGCTTCACGTCGCGGGCAGTGACGTCCTTGCCTTCGAAGAGGATGCGGCCCTTCTGAATGGCTTCGAGTCGCGTGACCGTGCGAATCAGCGTCGACTTTCCCGAGCCCGACGGACCGCACACGACAACGACTTCGCCGCGTCCGATGGTGGCGTCGATCCCCTTGAGGACATGATGCTCACCGTAGTATTTATCGACATTCTCGAATGCGAGCATGCTCATGGTCGCGTTCTCCTTCTTGAATCCTGCGCTCATGCCAACCCCGCGCGCTGACGAGCGATGCGACGCTCGAGCCAGCCAGCGAAGCGCGAAATGGCGAAACACAACACGAAATAGAAAGCTGCGAGCACGAGGAACGTCTGCAGCGGTTTGGTCAGCACGATCGTATTGACCTGCGCGGCCGAGTAAGTCAGCTCGGGCACCCCGATCACATACGCCAGCGATGTCGCCTTGATGATCGACACGAACTGATTGACGATCGACGGCAGCATGTTCGCGAGCGCCTGCGGCAGTTGCACGTAACGCATGCTTTGCAGCCACGACAGCCCGTTCGAGCGCGCCGCCTCCATCTGCCCGCGCGGCAATCCCTCAAGACCGGCGCGTACGATCTGTGACAGGAAGGCGCTCTCGTAGACGATGATCGCGCACACGGCCGTGGTGAATGCCGACACCTCGGCGCCCACGAGCAGCGGCACGGCGAAGTACGCCCAGAAGATGATCATCAGCAGCGGAATGCCGCGCACCAGCCGGGTCCAGACCCCCGCCACGCGCCGCATCCAGCGCCACGGCGAGACCTGCGCCATGCCGATCACGACCGAGATGGGGAACGAAATCACCAGCCCGAGTGCCGAGAGGATGAGCGTGATCGCCACGCCGCCGAGCGGGCCGTTGGGCCAGCTCCCGACGAGGAACAGCGCGAGATAGTCATGCAGAATCTCGTACATCGTCTCAGACTCCCGAGGGCGCCGTACGGCGTTTGGCGAAGTGCTCGGAGAGCGCCATCAAAGCCAGCGTGCCGATCAGATAGAGGATCGTCGCCACCAGAAACACATCGAAGGTGCGGAAGGTCAGGTTATCGATCTGACGCGTGCGATAGAGCAATTCGTGAACGCCGATCGCCATCGCCAGCGAGCTGTTCTTGAAGAGCAACAACGCCTGATTGAGCAGCGCGGGCAATGCCACACGAATGCCCTGCGGCAAGATGACGTAACGAAACGACTGCAAATACGTCAGACCGATGGACCACGCCGCTTCCTGCTGCGTGTGCGGAATCGCACGCAGCCCCGAGCGCAAGTCTTCCGAAATGAACGCACCGGCGTTAAGCGACAGCGCGAGCGTCGCGAAGAAGAACTCGGTGTTGCCGGCGTTGATCCAATCGCGCAGGCCTTCTGGCAGCAGTTGCGGCACGCCGAAATACCACACCAGGATCTGCACCAGCACGGGCACGTTGCGGTGGTACTCCACCACAACGATCACGAAGCCCTTGAAGAGCTTGACCGGCAGGGCGCGCAACGTGGTGAGCGTAATGCCCACCACGATGGAAAGCAGGCCCGAGACCACAAACAGCCGAAGCGTGGTCAGCACACCGTCGCGAAACAGTTTCAGGTAGCCATCTTCGAGCAAAAACGAGAGATCGAACATTGCGCGTCGTCTGGCTTATTGCACCTTGATCGGCTCGACCTTGTAGTCGCGCGTGAACTTGTAGACCGACTTGTTGCCGAGCCACTTGTCGAAGCTCTCCTGCAGACCATTCGACTTGTCGTAGTCGACCAGAATCTTGTTCACGGCGGCAAGCAGCGCGGGCTCGTTCTTGTTCATCACCACGCCCCAGCGCTCTTCGAAGACCGGCTTGGTGAGCAGTCGATACTGCTGGCCACCCTTGGTTGCCGCCTCATTGGCGAAGCGCGCGAGAATCAGTTGGCCCGCCACCAGACCTTCGACCTTGCCTTGTTGCAGCGCGAGAAACGCGGACGAAATGTCATGGAAGGTCAGCAGGTTCGAATCGGGCAGACGCGTGACCGAGACGGCGGCCGAACTGGAGCCCTCCGACGCGGCAATCTTCTTGCCTGCGAGCTGATCGAGCGTTTGCAACGGCGAGTCGGCACGCACCAGCACCCGGATCGGCGCGACGAAGTACTGATCGCTGAAGTCGACCTGTGCAGCGCGGGCGGGCATCCATGCGACGGCAGCGGCCAGCACATCGACGCGGCGCGTCTTGAGTTCGGGAATGCGGGCATCGGTCGACAGGGCGCGATGTTCGAGCTTCACGCCAAGCCCCTTGGCAATCGCGCTGCACACGTCGACATCGAAGCCGACGATCTTGCGCGTGGCGGCGTCGGGGAACGCATACGGCTCGCTGGCGTTTTGCGTGCCGCAAACGAGCGTGCCGCGCGCCTTGATGTCAGCCAGTTGGTCGGCGTGCGCGACGCCCGTCATGGCGAGGGTCGCGAACAGCGCAGCGCCAATGTGTCGTTGCCACATGATCCTGAGTCTCCTTGAGTTCGACCTGAAGGGCGAATCGATTAGCGGGGGACCGGTCATCGCCGGCGATCCACCCTTTATGCCCCGGTCACATAAATATTGCTTGAGTGTCAGGCAGGTTATCGACCAAAATTCCTGAGAACAATTTAATTTTTATCTCAGAAACATTAACGTCTCTGAAGTATCGGCCCGAACGACCATGCGAAATCTCGACATCGATCTGTTGCGTACCTTCGTGGCGATTGCGCAGCACGAAACCTTTGCGGCAGCCGCCACGCGCGTCGGACGCACGCAGTCCGCCATCACGCAGCAGATGCAGCGGCTCGAGCAGGAAATGGGGTGTGCGTTATTCGAAAAGCAGGGGCGGCAGAAGACGATGACGGCAGATGGCGTGCGGCTTGTCGCCTATGCGAACAAGATCCTCGCGCTCAACGATCAGGCGGTGCAGGTCATGCACACGCGCGGCCCAGTGGAGAAACTGCGCATCGGCTCACCGCACGATGTGGCCGATTCGATTCTGCCGAGCATGTTGCGGCGTCTGTCGAAGCTCTCGGCAGAGTTGCAGTTGGAGATCAACGTCGGACGCAGCCCGCACCTGATGGATGCGCTGCGCGACAAGGAACTGGACCTGGCAATTTCGACGCGTTACGACGAAGGCTTTCCGGGGATCAAGCTGCGTACGTCGCCGATGGTGTGGATCTGCGCGGACGACTTCATCTTCAACGCGGCGGCCCCGGTACCGCTGGTCATGGCCGACGAACTGAGCCTGTTCCGGCGGTTGTCCATCGAACGTCTGAACGCGGCAGGCATTGCGTGGCGCACCAGCTTCATCTCACCGACCCTCACCGGCATCAAGGCGGCGATCAGCGCGGGCCTCGGCGTCACGGCCCGCACCACCGAGTTACTCGATGCCAACATGCGCGTGCTCTCGGAAGCGGACGGCCTGCCGCGTCTGCCCGACGTTGCGTTCTATCTCTATGTGCAACCAACGTGTACCAGTCAGGTGTTGCGCGAACTGTTCGAATCGACGGAGCACATCGCCACGCGTTTCGGCCCGCCCTTTCTGATGGCTGAGTGATCGGCGGCCGGTTGCGTAACGTCGAGGTCAGCCTTTCGGCGCAGTTCCCGGGCGCAGGTACGCGAGCATATGCGCGACGTAGTCGGCCTTGCCGAGTGGTACGCCATGCTGACGCAAAATGCCGTATGCGGTGTTGGTATGGAAGTAGAACTGCGCGAGCGACCAGTCGCGCGCGTATTGCTCGCCGGTCATGTCGAACACCACACCGTTGGGCAATTCGAGCGAGATGTCGATGTACTCCCCTGCGTCGAGCGCATTGCCGGGGAGCGTGTCGAGAAACGCGATGGCGTCGGCAAGACACGCCTTCGCCTCGGCAAACGTGCCAGGACGCTGTTCGGCATTCCAGCCATCGCGCTGCACAGCGAGCACGGCTTCCGGAATCGGCTCGCTGCGCAGCCGGTAGGCGGGCTCCATCGCCTGATAGCTCACGAAGCGCACCTGTGCGGCGAGCGGATACATATCTGGCGCGAGACGCAATGTCATCAGCGCATCGGGGTCCTTGCCCTTCGATTTTTCATATGCCGCCGCCTTGTCGAGCCACGCAGACAAGCCGCGCAACAGATGCGACAAGGTAGGGATGAGAAGTTCGGTCAACGTCATGCCGCTACTCCGTGGTTTTTTTGTCGGGACTCAGCGGCACAGCATATCGCGATCTCGCCCGTTTCGCACGCCAGGATGAGGGGGGCGGCGTGACGGCTTACGTCGTCGCAATGAGCAGTTCTTCGGCATTGGCCGGGGGCCGCAAGCCGTCGTCGCGGTTCGCGAAATAGCGCTCGGTCAGTGCATCCGCCGATACGTGCTTTGCCTGCCGGAAGCCGTTCTCCCGAGCGAACGCCATCATGTCGTGAGGTGTGAAGAAGCTGATGAACGGCGTGCCGCTCGCGCGCGCCCCTTTTTCTGCCATCTCGAGACCGGGGCGCACTTCGGGATCGGCCATCTCCAGCGGCAACAGGAACGTCATTGCCAGGGTGGAGCCGGGTGCGAACGACGACACCTCGCGCAACGTCGAAGCATTCGCCTCTCGCGTCAGGTACATGCTCACGCCTGTGGAAACGAACACCGCCGGTTTGCCCGCGTCGAAGCCATGCTGCATGAGTGCGTCGCGCCACGATTGCCCGGCCTCGAAATCCACCGGCACGAAGTGCAGCCAGTCCTGCACGCCGTAACCCAATGCAATGAGCCGGTCGTGCTTCCATCGTTGTGGTCCGGGGCGGTCGACTTCGAAAATCGTGAGCGATGTGGCGAGTTCGGGGTGGCGTTGCGCGAAGCTGTCGAGCCCTGCGCCGAGAATCACATACTGGGTAACGCCGTGCCGCATCTGCTCAATGACGAGATCTTCGATGAAGCGCGCGCGGGCAACGATGGAGGCGCGAAACGGTCGTGTGAACACCGGGTTCATGTCGCCGCGCTCACGCCAGTCGTCCGGCGGTTCAAGCAGCTTCAGCCCAACGTCGTCGGTCAGCACAGGCGGCGAGGCGTCGGCTTCTAAATGCAGCGCACGCCACAACGCAACGCGCGCTGCCGTGCTGTCGGGAGCAACATCTTTGGAATCGGTCATGACGCACACCTCACGGGATCAATGCCGGATGCGCCGATTCTTGCACAGCACCGGCAACCCTGCCGGACAATCGCTCACGGCTGGCGATAGTGTTCCGTCATGAAGTCGACGAGCGTGAGCCCGCGCCGCAATCGGACACATCACCGCACATCGTTTTCGCCTCTCGGATTACGTCTTGAAGAAAAGATGAGCCGCGCCTTGATACCCGACGTATAACCCGACCAGAACGATCAAGCCGCCGGAGATGTAGGGCGCTTTGCGTGCGAAGTCGCCGAAGCCGCTCCAGCGGCGCGACACATGCCGCACGCTGAGCGCCGCCAATGTGCCGGACGCCACCATTGTCATCGCGAGCCCAATGCTGAAACACAACACGAGCCCCGCGCCCAGAGCGAAACGCTTCAGTTGCAGACAAAGCAGCAAGACCGTGATCGACGCCGGGCACGGCACCAGTCCGCCCGTCAGGCCGAACATGACGATCTGGCCGGTCGTGACATCACGCCCTGTAAATCGCTTCTGAATGCCACGGGCGTGCGCGCGCTCGTGGGCGTCCTGATAGCCGTCGGCGGCTAATTCAAGACGAGCGTGGGCGTGTGGCGCAGGGCTGTGGTTGTGACCGTGGCTGTGGCTGTGGTCGTGGCTGTGAGCGTGAGCGTGAGCGTGAGCGTGGTCGTGGCCGTGGTCGTGGTCGTGGTCGTGGTCGTGGTCGTGGTCGTGGTCGTGGTCGTGCGAACGCGTATTGTCACGCCAGGTTCGCCAGAGCATCCATCCTGCGACGGCCAGAATCAGCACGCCCGAGGCCAGTTGAAAGTAGGGCTCTGTGGCTTCGGCGTCCCAGTTGCGCCCGAAGTACAGTCCGGCCATTGCGACAAGCCACACGACCGCAGTGTGAGAAAGCGTCGCCGACAGACCGAGCAGCACCGCCTGTCCCACCGTGCCGCGTATGGCAACGATAAACGCCGCCATCATCGTCTTGGAATGCCCCGGTTCCAGCCCATGCAACGCGCCAAGCAAGATGGCGCTGGGGATAAAAAGCCAGGCGTTGCCTTGCTGAAGAAGCGTCGAGAACTCGGTCATGAGGTAATACCCGATAGGTCGGAAGTCGAAGCCGGAATATACTACCCCCCAGTATATTCGTGTTAACATTTTTGTTCCGTTGAGACGTCACAGACAGGAGTGCGGCAGACCGTGCACACGATTCGAGACAAGAGCAAGTTGTTGGCACGCGTGCGTCGCATTCAAGGGCAGGCGCAGGCCTTGGAACGCCAACTGAACGAGGAGGGCGACTGCGTCGAGATCCTCCAGCAAATCGCGGCCATTCGCGGCGCGGTCAATGGCCTGATGGGCGCCGTCATCGAAGGCCACCTCGTCGATCACCTTGTCAATGAACCCGAACAGGCGCATCGCGAAGCCGAGCTCGCGCCCGTGCTTCACGTTATCAAGGCCTATCTGAAGTAGCCCTCACGCCCCGATATGCTCCGCTTCGAGAACCTCACCAGACGCTTCGGCACTTTCACGCTCTTCGAGAACCTGAGTTTCCACGCGGCGCGTGGTTGCTTCGCCTTGCGCGACGAGGGCGGCGGCGGTAAGACCACACTGCTCGGCATACTCGCGGGCACGGCCGACCCCGAGGGCGGCAAGGTCTGGATCGATGCTCACGCCATGCATGAGACACCAGCAGCGGCGAAGGCTTCGCTCGCCGTGGTGCCGTTCGACTGCCTCGCCGATCCGTCGCAAACCGGACGCGGCTTTCTCGAGCAACGCGCCATCGAAACGCATTCGACCGTCGACGCCCGCGTACTCGATCTGGCCGAGCGCTTTGGTCTGACGCCGCACAGCGAGAAGCGTTTCGACCAGATGTCGCTCGGCACGCGTCGCAAGTTCTATCTGACGGCGACGCTGTTCGGCACGCCGAGCGTCATCCTCGCCGACGAGCCCAGCGGCGGTCTCGATGCAGGGTCGCGCGCGGTACTCATCGATCTGTTCACCACCCTCGGCAGAGATCGCTGCGTGTTCTTTTCGACACACGACGACGAACTGGCAGACGGCTGCCGCGCCACGACACTCGGCTTCCCCGACCTCACGCAGCACCGCGCCATCTAACACCGTTTGGCTTTGCGCGCGCGTCATGGGGGAGCGGCAACGATAGCGACGATGCCCGGCACGTCACCCCGAGCAAGCCTTCATGACCCGGCGAAGCTACACGACGCCCTACGATAGTTCATCACGCGTCGAAACATTCTCGCCTCACTCGCGCCTAGACTCCGGCCATTGTCATCACTGGCCGAAAATCGATGCATACCGACTGCGCAGCGCCATCTCTTGAGCGCACCCACGCCGTACAACACGATGCGTCCAACGCGAAACGAATACTGAACGCGACATGCATCAGCTACGTCGTGGTTCTGCTGGATACGTCGATCGTCAACGTCGCACTTGAGCCGCTGGCCCGCGCTTTCGATGTGCAGATGACCGGTCTGCAATGGGTCATCAGCGCGTACACGTTGATGTTCGCGAGTCTGTTGCTCACCGGCGGCACCCTCGGTGATCGATGGGGGGCAAAGCGGGGCTATCTTGCGGGTCTCGTGATTTTCATGACGGCCTCGCTTGGCTGCGCTCTGGCGCTCTCGCCGCCGATACTCATCGCAGCGCGCGCTGTGCAAGGCATCGGCGCGGCACTGCTCGTGCCGTGCTCGCTCAAACTCATTCATCAGGCCACGCCCAATCCTGTCGAGCGGGCGCGTGCCATCGGCCGGTGGGTTGGACTGGGAGGTGTCGCACTGGCGGCCGGGCCGCTCATTGGCGGTGTGCTTATCCAGGGGTTCGGCTGGCGCAGCATCTTCTTCGTGAACGTGCCGATCTGTCTCGCAGGCACGGCGATGGCATGGAAAATCGCCGTCTCGGCGCCCGCGCAATCTTCCCCAAACCCTGTCGATCTTCCCGGCCTGATAGCTGGCATGGTCGCCCTGGCCACGCTGATCGGTGTGCTCATCGAGGGTCATTCGCTCGGCTGGACATCGCCGTGGATCGTTGGCGGGGCGGTCTTGTCGGCGCTCGCATGGCTTGCGTTGCTACGTATCGAATCCCGTCATGCCCGTCCGATGCTGCCATTGCCACTCTTCCGAAGCGGCGTATTCGCCGGCTCGACAGCGGCGTCGATGGCCTCTGCTTTCGTGTTCTACGGCCTGTTGTTCGTCGTAAGCCTTCACTTTCAGCAGGCGCGTGGATACAGCGCGTTACAAACGGGCATGGCGTTACTGCCTATGACGGTCATGGTCGCCGTCGGTAGCCTGATGGCGGGACGCATGGCCGCTCGTTTCGGCTCGGTGCTGCCGATGCTTTCGGCGTTCACCGCCTACGCCGCCGGGGCGTTCGGACTCGTGTTCGTCACGGCCAACGTGCCATATGCGTTCGCCGTATTGCCGATGTTGGCCATCGGTGCAGCGTCGGGCGTCGTTTCACCGATCGCAACAGCGCCGGCACTGCAAACGGTCACACCGGCGCAGGCGGGCGTGGCGGCGGCGGTGTTGAACACCGCGCGACAGGCAGGTGCGGCACTTGGCGTGGCCATCTTCGGCTCGCTCGTCGTGACCGTGTCGCCAGGGAATGCAGGGCTGTACGCCGCGTTGGGACTCGCCGCCGGGGTCAGTCTCGCAATGGTGCCGGTGTGGCGATGGGCGTCACGCCAATAGGATGGAACCCCGTCGGTGTGGCTGAGACCGGAAAGGGGCAGTAAGGGACGAAGGGACGAAGGCCGTGAGCACGGCCGTTGAAGTGCGGCACACCCGCATTGATCTGCGCTCATTAAAGTTACTGCCTCGAAGCGCCGTAAGCGCAAAGAGTAGCGCTGCATTGTATCGATGCGATGGCACCGGCAGTGTGGCCTGAGCGGTGCTCCCCCCCAATCAACGGCTCGCTTGCGGGCCTAACGATGAAAGCCCATGAAAGTCACTTCGTTGCGAACCCGGATTCTGCTCATTGCCTGCCTGACGGTGGTGGGGGCCCTGATTCTTTCTGGCATCACGACTTACGTGATCGTGCGTGACAGCATGATGTCGAGCATTGCCCAAACGCTTTCGGCCGTGGCCAACGGCAATGCAAGCGCCATCGAGCGTTGGTCGGCCGACAAGGCGCAGGCGGTCGTGGCAACGTCGCAGGTCGTCGAGAAGGGCGATCCGGCCGGGTTGGTCAAGCTCATGGGCAAGACCAACGACTTCCCGATCACGAGCATCGGCTGGTCCGACAAGACGTTTTTCTCCACCGCCCCCACACCGGCGGACTACGATCCGACCGCCCGTCCGTGGTACAAGAGCGCGGTCGCGGCGGGCAAGCTGACCGTCACCAAGCCGTATGGCGATTCGTCGACGGGCATTCCCTACGTGGCCTTCACCGCGCCGCTCGTGCGTGACGGCCAGACCACCGGCGCGATCAGCGGTGCCGTGGCGCTCACCGGCGTGCAGGACATCATCAAGGCGGTACACCCCACGCCCTCTAGCCTCGCGCTGGTCGTGGCGAGCGACGGGCAGGTGATTGCTCACCCGGACAACAAGTTCTCGCTCAAGCCGTCGACGGACGTGGCCGCCACGCTCACCGCCGAGTCGCTGCCGGGCATGGCCGCAGACGACGCCGCACCGGTCGCCATGGACCTCGCTGGCGCGCCCAAGCTACTCAAGGCCAAGCGCATTCCCGGCACGGACTGGTATCTGGTGGTCGCCCTCGACCGCGCGGAAGCCACGGCCGGGCTGGCTTATGTTCTGGGTGCAATGGTCGTCACGCTGATCGTGCTGACGCTGATCTCGCTGGTCATTGCGTCGATCTTCACGTCGCGCGCGTTCAAGCGTCTGTCGACGGTGCGTGATGCGATGGACACCATCGGCTCGGGCGACGGCGACATGACGCAGCGCCTGGATGTCATCGGCCACGACGAAGTGGCGCAGATCTCGAAGTCGTTCAACGCGTTCGTCGACAAGATCAGTACGGTAATGCTGGATGTGCGTTCGGGGGTGTCGTCGATGACATCGGCCACGAGCGAGATCGAGATGGGCAACCGCGATCTGTCGCAGCGCACCGAGGCGTCGGCAGGGTCGTTGCAGGAAACGTCGTCTGCGCTCACGGAGCTGACGTCCAGCGTCAAGCAAACGGCCGACACCGCCGAGCATGCGACGCGTCTGGCCAACGACGCGAGCGCCGCCGCCGCGCGTGGCGGTCAGGTCGTCACCGATGCCGTCGGCACGATGGCGGCCATCACGCAGTCGTCCGAACGCATTACGGAAATCATCGGCGTAATCGACGGTATCGCGTTCCAGACCAACATTCTGGCGCTCAACGCAGCGGTGGAAGCCGCGCGTGCAGGCGAACAGGGACGCGGCTTTGCGGTGGTGGCAGGCGAAGTGCGTACGCTGGCCCAGCGCAGCGCCGCCGCGGCGCAGGAGATCAAGGCGCTCATCGAAACGTCGGTGCAAAACGTGAAGAGCGGCACGGAACGTGTGCAGGCTGCGGGCACGACAATGACCGAAATCGTCGACGGGATCACGCGCGTGCAGCGTCTGGTGAGCGAGATCCACGGGGCGATGACCGAGCAGAGCGCGGGCATCAGCCAGATCGACCGCTCGGTCTCCGAGATGGACCAGGCAACACAGCAGAATGCGGCGCTGGTGGAAGAGTCCGCCGCGGCGTCGGCGATGTTGAGCGAGCAGGCCCGCATGCTCGCTGAAACGGTGGCGCGCTTCCGTCTGCGCGAAGGGCATCACGTCGATTCGCGCGGCTTTGGCGCGCCGCATGCGCCGTCGCTGTCGGTGGTGGGATCGTCGCAGCGGCTGGCCGCCTGAAGGCGGGGCAGGGCGTGCGCGGCGTGCGGGAAACATTCACAAAATCCGATTTTCCCGTTACAATCGCGCTCCCTTGCCCAGGTGGCGGAATTGGTAGACGCACTATCTTGAGGGGGTAGCGCCGAGAGGCGTGCGGGTTCGAGTCCCGCCCTGGGCACCAAGTTTCATCCCGGAGTGTTCCGGCGACATGCAGAAACCCGCGACAGCGCACGGCTTCGCGGGTTTTTTGTTTTCCGCGGCTTTCCGGCAATCCGCCATGACGCCCGCGATAACATCGGGCAACATGACGGCATCAGACTCGCACCGGCGACGCCGGAGCGATCATAGACGCAGCATTGCGCGAGACGCCTAGCGAAATCGCCTTGGAGAATGACAATGATTGACGGCCTGATCGGCGGCAAAATGTACGGCAAGGCAACGCAGCGCACTGGACAAAACGGACACCCCTTCGTCACGGCCAAAGTTCGCGCAACGGGCGGAGACGGCGACGGCGAGCCGATCTTCGTCAACGTGATCGCGTTCAGCGAGACGGCCAGCAGTGCACTGCTGGCGCTCGAGGACGGCGATAGCGTGTCGATCTCCGGCTCGCTCACGCCGAAGGTGTGGACCGACCGCAGCGGAGAGACGCGCCCCGCGCTCGATATGGTCGCCACCCTCGTCATCACCGCGTATCAGGTCAAGCACAAACGGGCGACGACCCGGGGCGAAGCAACCCCGTCACCCGACTCGGACCTCGACAGCAGCGACGGCCCGCTCTGACAAGCCGCTAGGCAGCTAACGCAGCACCATCGCTGCGCGGATCGTGCGCCCCCGTCGCCAGCCCGTCCGCACCCATCGAAATTACACCCGCCTGCCCCGCCAGCGGACTGTGTCTCGGCAGCGCCGCCAACGCATGGCCGCGCTGCGCCAATGCATCGAACACGTCGTCTCCCGCGTCGCACTCCAGCTTCAGAGTGTCCCGGCTGTCGGAAAATGTGCGGCCCAGCAGAAAGCGCGGTTGCGAAAGCGCCTCGTAGGGGTCCATGCCATAGTCGATCAGTCGCGTGAGCAACGCGCATAGCGTCTGCGGCTGACCGTCTGCCCCCTGTGTTCCGTAAAGCAACCGGGGGCGTCCACCCTCCAGATACATGCCGGGATTGAGCGTATGGAACGGTCGCTTGCCCGGCATCAACGCATTGGGATGCGCGCTGCCCGCCGGACGGAATGCCGCGCCACGATTGTGCCAAAGCACGCCCGTGTCGCCCGCCATCACGCCGCTTCCCCAGTCGAAGTAAATCGTCTGCAACACGCTCACGGCGCGACCGGCAGCATCCGTCGCAGCGAAGTACACCGTGTCTCCCTCGCGAAAGCGGTGTGGCCAATCGAGCGCAACGCGATCGTCGATGCGCGACGCGGCCGCGCGCAAATGCGCCGCTGACAACAGCCTGCCCACCGGGACATCGGCGTATTCAGGGTCCGCCACATAGCGGTCGCGATCGATGAATGCCTGTTTCACCGCTTCGACAAGCCGGTGGTAATACGTCGCGCTGCCATGCGCGCAATCTCGCAGTCCCAGCCGCGCGAGTATCCCCATGATTTGCAGCGTCGTGACGCCTTGCGTCGGGGGCGGCAGCGTCGCCAGCACGCCATCGCCGTACGGCATTGTCAGCGCGGGCGACACATGCACCCGCGTGGCGGCAAGATCGTCTCGCGTGAGTGGCGACCCGGCGGCTTGCAGGCCGTGCGCCATACGCGCGGCCAACTCGCCTTCGTAGAATTCACGCGCGCCGCCCTTGGCCAGGCGCCGCAAGGTGTCAGCTAACGCCGGTTGCCGAAACCGCTCACCCGACACCGGCGCTCGCCCATTCGGCAGGAACGTCGACGCGAAGCCGCGCCACATCGCCGCATCGCCCATCTCGTTCGCGCGATAGGCATACCAGAAGTCTTGCGAGCGGCTTACCGGGAAACCCGCCTCTGCGGCGGCGATGGCCGGTGCGAGCAAGGAGGCCCACGACAAAGTGCCGCCCCATGCTTCGCGGCTAACGCGATACGCCGCTTCCCATGCAGCGACCGTCGCTGCCGTGGTCAGCGCAGAGGCGGGCCCCCGCGCAGCAATTGCTCCGCCGTCGAGTAACGCACGAGGAAGGTGCTTCACTGCCTGCCCGATGCCGGAAATTGCGAGCGGTGGCGCATCGACACCGGCACCGTCCGCCATCAACCAGAAGCCGTCGCCGCCAAGGCCTGTGAAGTGCGGCATCGTCACACACAGCATGGCCGCAATGGTAATGGCCGCTTCGATGGCATTGCCGCCTTGTTGCAGGACGTCACGCCCCGCTGCACTCGCCAGCGCATGCGGACTGGTGACCAATCCGGCGCGTCCGCGGGCGAGTGCGGGCGGTGCGGCATCGATCACGTCTCGCGCCGTCATGCGGCCGCTCCTGCCCCAGGCTGCCCACCGAGATACGCCGCCGCCAGACGCGCGTCGCGTGCCAGCTCGCTCGCGGCGCCACTCACGCTCACGCGCCCTTCTTCCAGCACGTAGGCGCGATCCGCGATAGACAGCGCCATCGCCGCCATCTGATCGACGAGCAGCATCGACAGCGATTCACGCCGCAAAGCATCGAGCGACGCAAACAACTCTGCAATGACCTTCGGCGCCAGCCCCAGCGACGGTTCGTCGAGCAACAGTACGCGCGGGGCCGACATCAGCGCACGTGCAATGGCGAGCATCTGCTGCTCGCCGCCGGAGAGCAGGCCGGCGCGCTGATGCTGCCGCTCCTGCAAACGCGGGTAGCGCGCGAACATCTGGGCGATGCGCGCGTCGAGCGTCGCTCTCGGCAGACGTCCGCACGGAAATGCCCCGAGCCGCAGATTGTCCAGTACCGACAGTTCCGCGAATACCTGCCGCCCCTCAGGCACCAGCACCACGCCCAACGCGGCAATCTTTGCGGCATCCAGCCGGGACAGATCGCGTCCGTCGAACGTCATGCCGCCACTGACCGGGCGGTGCAAGCCCGCAAGCGCGCGCATGAGCGTCGACTTGCCCGCCCCGTTGGCGCCGAGCAGCGCGACCAGTTCGCCCTCGCGCACTTGAATCGATACGTCATGCAGCACCGGTGCTGCGCCGTATCCCGTAGTGAGCTTGCCGACACCCAGCACTTCCGGCGTCGCTGCGACATCACGCTCGGGCGGCTTGCTCGCGTCCACCGTCGACGCACCGAGGTAAGCCTGACGCACTCGCTCGTCATGCCGAATGGCCGTGGGGGATCCCTGCGCGAGAAAGCGTCCCGCGTCGATCACAACGATCCCATCGGACACGCCCATCACCAGCGACATATCGTGCTCGACGAGTCCGACCGCCACGCCGCTGCCGGCGATCTCGCGCAGCAGTTTGCCCAGCTGCGCCTTGTCCTGTGTCGACAGTCCCGCAGCCGGTTCGTCGAGCAGCAGCACCGCAGGCCGTGTCGCCAATGCCCGCGCGATCTCCACCAGGCGGCGGTCGACGTGCGCCAGATCGGCGGCCATCAGTTCCACATCGCCGTGATACCCGCACGCGCGCAGCAAGGCCGTTGCCGCTTCGCGGTGCACGTTGCTGCGCATGCGAGCCACACCGAGCAAGCCCCCGAGGCGGCCCGCGCTCAGTGCAAGCGTTACGTTATCCAGCACGCTCATCCCGCCAAACAGTTGCGACGTCTGATAGGTGCGGGCGACCCCATGCCGGGCGCTGTCACATGCGCCCCGCGCGGCGAGCGCGTCGCCGCCGAGCGTGCGCGTGCCCGCTTGGGGACGATAGAAGCCCGAGAGCATATTGAGCACGGTCGATTTCCCGGCGCCATTCGGGCCGATCAGACTCGTCACCCGCGCGGCCGGCAATTCGAACGACAGATCGGCCACCGCCTTCACGCCGCCGAACGTCATGGCAAGGCCATGCGCCGCGAGTCCCTTGCGCTGCCCTTGCGCGAGCACCGGTAGCGTGAGCGGCGCCGTCGCGTCGGCACGAACGTCCTCCGGTGAAGCTCGGCGGCGCGACTTCCACCACGTTCCCAACACGCCGATCACGCCGTTGGGCGCCCCCCACAACACCACCAGCAGCAGTACGCCGAAACACAGCAGACGCAGGTTCTCGAGACTCGCCAGCAGCTCAGGCAGCAACCCGACGACGACGGCGCCGACAAGCGGTCCGGCGATCGTTCCCGCGCCGCCGATCATCACGACCAGCACGAACAGCAGCGACTGAAGGAACGAGAACATGCCAGGCGTCACCATGCTTTGCAGCGGTGCGAACAAGCCGCCTGCCAATCCGGCAAGCGCCGCAGAGAATGCGAACGCTACCGCTTTGACGATCAATGGATTGACACCGATCGACGCCGCCGCCGTCTCACTATCGCGCACTGCACGCATGGCCGCCCCCCACGCGCCGCGAGAGATGCGGGCATAGATCAGCAGCGCCACGCCCAGCACGGCGAGCGCCGCCACAGCGACCACGCGCTCGCTTCCCGCAACGCCGAAGATGCCCGGGGGCATCACGCCCATCAGGCCATTCTGTCCGCCGGTCAATGCACGCCACTCCACGGCGCCGTGCTCGACGATGAAACCGAAGGCGATCGTCACCATCGCCAGACCCGGTCCGCGCACACGTAAGGCGGGCAGCGCCAGCAGCCCGCCGGTGAGCGCGGCCATCACCCCGCCCGCGAGCCAGGCGGGCCAGAACGGCCAACCCGCCTGTGTCGTCAGAATCGCCACGGCATACGCGCCAATGGCGTAGAAGCCCACGTGGCCAAACGACACCTGCCCTGTCAGCCCAAGCAGAAGATTCAGGCCCACACCACAGATCGCGAGCAAGGCAACACCGGCAATCACCACAACGAAATAGCCGTTCACCACGCATGCGGCACCCGCCATCGCGAGCAGCGCCGCCGCGAGAATCGCCGTGAGCGCAATGCCGTCGTGCGCTTGCTGAGGCGTTACGCCCGACGTCCCGGGTTGTGCAGCATGCGACGCCAGCCGCAAAGGAGAATCGCTCATACCTTACGCACCTCCGCGCGACCGAACATGCCTTCCGGACGCATCGCCAGCAACACGATGACCAGACCGAACGTAATGATTTGCGTGTAGCTCGACCCCAGCGTCGCGGTAATCATCGCTTCGCTCACGCCGAACAGCAGACCGGCGATCATCACCCCCCACGCACTGGAGAGCCCACCGAGAATCGCCACGGCAAACGCTTTGAGGCCGAACACGGTCCCCATGTCGGCCTGCACATTGAACAACGGTGCGATCAGCACGCCGGCCACCCCCGCGAGCAGCGTCGAGACAGCAAACGCGGCCGCGATGGTGCGTTGAATCGGGATGCCCATGAGTCGCGCGGCGTCGCGGTTCTGCACCACGGCGAGCATGGCTACGCCCCAGCGCGAGCGTCGCAGCACATAGTGCAGTACACCCGCGAGCGCGAGGCCGACCACCGGGATCACCAGTTGCAACGGATAGACGCCCAGTCCCGCGTCGCCAATCTGCAAAGCGCTTTGCGCCAGCGGCGACGGCAGACTGCGCGGCTCGGTGCCGAAGGTCAGCATGACCACGTTATCGAGCACGATACCCAGCGCGACGGTCGCCATCAGCCACGCACTGGACCCGCGCCGCACGAAAGGTTGCACCGCGAGCCGCTCCACCGCCAGGCCGTAGACGGCACACAGCGCGAGCGCAGCGACGATCGCCAGCGGCATCGGCCAGCCGAGCGTCTGTGCGAACGTGTACGCGAGCACTGCGCCCAGCATCATCGAGCTGCCCTGCGCGAAGTTGACCGTCGCGCTTACCGCAAAGGTCAGATGAAAGCCGAGCGCCATGAGGCCGTACATACTGCCGAGCCCCAGGCCGGCGACGAGCGCCGAGATCCATTGCATGAGATGTCCTTCGGGCCGCCGGTGCAAGGCAGGCCCTCGATTCCAGTGACGTGTGACTTACTTCGCCGCGACCTTCGCGCCCGTTGCCGGCACGGGAACGATGCGGTTGTCGATGAACTGCGCCCACACGTAGTCTTGTGCGGACAGGGCATCGTGCTGCTGTTCGCTGAACGGCTTCACATACGTCTTGATGAGCCCTTCGTAGCGGTCGATCTTGTAGTAGCCGCCGCGAATCGCATCGCCGTTCGTCGAACCCGCCTTATCGATGGCGAGTGCCGTCAGGCGCATGGCGTCGTAGGCATTCGCTACGCCAACGGCCGGGGTGATGTCGTCCACTCCCTTGATGTCGGCGTACTTCGCCTTGAGTGCGGCAACGACACGCGCGCTCACCGGCGACGTCGCACCGAAGAAGCTATACGTCTGCACGAAATGCACCGCCTTGGCGTTGGCGCCGGCCAGCTCGGTGAAACGTCCGCCCGCCGGGCCCCAGTGCGACACAATGGGCACCTTCCAGCCCATGCGATCGAGCGACTTCACCACCTGCGCCGACGGTCCGACGTTGCCGACCATCAGCAACGTGTCAGCCCCTGCGGCCTTCAGGCGGCCGAGCTGCGGCGTGATATCCACGTCATTGGCCTCGAACTTCTCCACACCCGCAGGCTTCATGCCTTTCGCGGCCAGCGCGGCGACAATGCCTTTCTCGTTCGATTCGCCCCACGGGTTGTTCACGAGAATCAGACCGAGCTTCTTTGCACCGAAGGTCTGCTGCGCATGCTCGACCATGGCGCCGTCGACGATCTCGTCAACGGCCGATACGCGAAACACATAGTTCGGATGCGCGCCGTTGCGAGTAATCGGCGTGCCCGCCGCCCACGGCCCCATGAACGGCACCTTCTCCTGATTGGCGATGGGCACGATGGCCATCGACACCGGCGTGTCGAGCCCGCCGAACAGCACCGCGACTTTGTCCTTGTAAATCAGCTCACGTGCAGCAAGCACACCCTTGGCCGGGTTGCCCTCGTCGTCGCGACGCACCAACTCGAGCTTGCGCCCGCCGAGCACGCCGCCGCTCGCATTGATCTCGTCGATGGCAATCGTCATGCCTCGCGTCAGGGCCTCGCCGGCACGGGCCGACTGCCCCGAGAGCGCCGTGACGAGACCGATCTTGATCGTGTCTGCCGCATAGCCCGACACACTGACGAACGTCATACCCGCCGCCGCGAGCGCAAGCGCACTGGTCTTGAGCCAACGCCTGCGGGGTGAGGCCGATACCGCCGTCGTGGCGCTGGCAGCGTTGGAACATACAGATGCAGACATGAGCAATCTCCGTGAGGAAACATCAGAAGCGAATCGTGAGCGGACCGAACGCGGTCCCGTTGCCGGGCATTGCCCGAGCATGTCCCCGCCGTACGCAAGAGGCGTGCCACATCGTCCACATTTCGCGTGAGTTACCCAGCGCGATATGCATCGTGGTGTGTTCACGATCTGGCATCGAAATTGCGAACGATTGGTTGTGACGTTCGTTGACGATGCGTTTTGCGCCAACTCGGAACGCGCCCGCACAGCCGCGGTGCGCAAATGTTTCAAGTCGGCTCACGACGCCCGAACGAACGACGAACGAATGGCCCCTGACATTGAGCACTCCTTGCGACCACGCACGGCAAAGACGACACCCGATGACTTCTGCCCTGACTCTCCCGAAACGCGACGACTACGCGAGCATCGACGCCCGCTTCGGCGCGCCTCGTACCCATGACCGATTCGACTATCTGCCGATCACGGCGCGCGACACCTATCGCTGGCCCAATGGGGCGCGTCTGGCCGTCTACCTTGGCTTCAATCTGGAGCACTTCGCATTCGGCGAAGGACTGGGCGCCAACCTCGGCCCGGTCTCACCGCAGCCGGACGTGCTCAACTTCAGTTGGCGCGAATACGGCAATCGTGTGGGGGCGTGGCGCTGTCTCGACCTCTTCGACGATCTGTCGATGCCCGCGGGTGTGGTGCTCAATACGTCGCTGCTCGATCATTGCCCCGCGCTGGTACACGCCTTTGTGGCACGCGGCGACGAACTGATCGGACATGGCCACACGAATTCGCATCGTCAGAGCGATTTCGAGTTCGAGCATGAGCGCGATCTCCTCACCCATTGCCGGGAGCGCCTGACAGCGGAAGCGGGATACGCGCCGACGGGATGGCTGTCGCCCTGGATATCGGAGACACATCACACACCGGATCTGCTCGCAGGCACGGGATATCGCTACACGCTGAACTGGTGTCATGACGACCGGCCGGTGCGCATGCGCACGGCACACGGCACGTTATGGTCGGTGCCGTATCCGCAGGAGGTGAACGACATTCCAATGATCGTGGGACGTCAGCTCGATGGCACGGCGTTCGCCGACATGATTGCGGATCAGTTCGACGAGATGTACGCGCAGGCGGAACATCCGACGCGCGCGCAGCCGCTGGTGATGGGGATTGCATTGCACCCGTATCTTGTCGGTCAACCGTATCGGCTTCGCCATCTGCGCCGCGCGCTCACGCCTGTCGCCGACGCAGCACGACGGGGCGAAATCTGGCTCGCAACGCCGGGGGAAATCGCGGCGCATGTCGCGGCCGTGAGCGTGACACAGCCCGACACCATCATGGGGTAAGGTCCAATATGACGCTCAATCTGCATTGTCCGGCGTGCCCCGACTGCTCACTTCCGACCCTGTTACCGTCGCCAACTATGCCTGCCGACAAGCCTCTCACGCCTTCGCGACGCGGTGCTCGCCCATCCGCCCGGCCCGCCTCGACCCCGTCTGAGCACGACACCGAATCCCGCTTGCTCTCGCTGCACGCGCCTGTCGCGCATGACCTGAGCGAGCAAAGCGCAGAGACCCGCATTGAGACGCATATCTATCGCACCATCGTCGATGGCGTGCTCGCGCATCGTCTGACGCCGGGCACCAAACTCCCGGAGCCGGAGCTTTGCCAGCTCTTCGATGTGGGGCGTGCGGTCGTGCGCCGCGTGCTGGAGCGTCTGGCGCATGACGGCATCGTCACGTTGCGTCCCAACAAGGGGGCCGTCATCGCCGAACCGACGCCCGAGGAAACGCGCGAGATCTTCGAGGCCCGGCGCGCGTTGGAACGTGCCCTGGTCGAACTGGCCGTCACCAACGTCACCGATGACGATCTCGTGATGCTCCGCCGCCAACTCGACGCCGAGCATGCAGCAATGCATCGCTTCGACCAGCCGTCGTGGGCACGCCTCGCGAGCGACTTCCACTTGCGTGTCGCTGCGCTGGCCGGCAACGCGGTGCTGCTGCGCTATCTCAGCGAACTGATCTCGCGTTGCTCGCTCATCGTCGGGCTGTATGAACCGCCCGGTTATGCCCCGTGCGAACACGACGAACATGCGGCCATCGTGGCGTGCATCGCCCAGCGCGATGCGGCCGGGGCCATCGCGCGCATGCAGTCACACCTTGAAGAACTCGAGCGCCGTATCGAGACGACCCGCATGCGCGGCCAGAAAAGTCTCGCGTCGCTGCTCGGCCTGCCGGAAGTGGCGTCGCCGGAAGCGGCCGTGACGTCAGCGATTCCCGCCAAACGCCAACGCCGCCAGCCCACCTAGGACATCGCATGGAAATCGACTTCCGGGAAATTACGGCGTATCAACGCTACAAACTGATGGCGAGCCTGATCGTGCCGCGTCCGATTGCGCTCGTGACCACGATCAACGAGGGCGGCGCCATCAACGCGGCACCGTTCTCGATGTTCAACATGCTCGGTGAAGAACCGCCGATCGTGATGCTCTCGATCAACCGTCGCGACGACGACTCGCTCAAAGACACCGCCGCCAACATTCTGCGCAATCGCGAATACGTGGTGCATCTCACCGACGAGGCGATGACGGCGCGAATGCACGCGTGCGGCGACCGGCTGCCCGCGAGCGAGAGCGAGCTGACGCACGCGGGACTCACACCGGTGCCGAGCCGTCTCGTCGCGCCGCCGCGCATCGCCGAAGCGCCGGTGGCGTTCGAATGCCACCTTTGGGAAACCCTGGAGACACCAAGCCGCCACATCTTCATCGGACGCGTCGAGCGCCTGCATGCCCGCGATGAATTGATCGACACACAGCACTGGCGCGTCAGGTTGCAGAACTACTTTCCTGTGGGGCGGTTCGGCGCGAGCTTCTATGTCGATACGCGCAATCGTTTCTCGCTGGAGCAAGACGGCGGACAACCCTCGGTCAGCACGGCCGTCGACGAAATGTAGTCGATAGCGCACTCAGGTGCGCGACGATGACAGGAGCGATGCGCGCATGCCCGTCGTCGCGCGACCTTTCACACCGCGTGAGCGCTCAGGAAAGCTTCGATAAGCGTCGCGAAAGCTGGGGCATGGGTCTGCATCGGGTAGTGCCCGCAGTCCGTTATCTCGGCTAACTGTGCGTTCGGATGCCACGCGAGGAAGGTCCGCTTCATTACCTCGGCGTCGAGGCCCGGGTCGTTGTCTCCCACGACCACTAACCACGGCGTAGCCAGCCCGCGCACGTCGTCAACGAAATCCGCCGTCGTCATCATGTCGAGGTAGCGACGACGGCACTCCACCGCCACATCCTCGCGGTTTCGACGCAGCTTCGCATCGACCCAATCGTCCGACGCACCGCCCGTCACGAACTTCACGAGCTGGCGAAACGCATCGTCGTCCTCGCACGTCAGTGCGAAGAACGCTGCTGCCTCCGGAGGCAGACGATTCCCCGCGGCCGATATCGGACACACTGCCACAGCGCTCTTGATGCGCGACGTTGCATTGGCCGCAAGGCGTTGCGTCGCCATGCCAGTCATCGAATGACCGATCACATGAAAACGTGACCAGCCCAAGGCGTTGGCCACGCCCAAACAGTCGGCCGCGATTTCGTCGATGGTGTAGACGCCACGCAGATGCTGCGAGCGTCCATACCCGCGCAAATCGGCGAATACATAGGTGAATGCCGCACCGTCGAGATACGGCAGGAGGGCGTCGTAGTTCGCGTGGCCGCCCAGCCAGTCGTGCAATACGAGAACGGGTTCGGGTCCGTTGCCGAATGGCGTGAAGCCCAGCGTGGCGCAGGAAAGCGTCGTCATTTCGAGTCGTTCCTTTCTGGTGAATGAAAACCGGATCACGGTGTCCGGAAACCAAAAAGAAACGCCCCCCCGGCGGACCGGGAGGGCGTTCGAAATAGGACTTGATCGTATCGTCTCGTCCGCGCAAAGTCAACGCAACTTTCGGCGCATCAATCGAATCAATCGAATCAATCGAATCAGTCGAAACGGCGGCCGCGCGTTTCCGGCATCTTCAGATACACGATGAGCGAGATCGCGGCGCAGATCGTCACGTACCAATAGAAATACGATTCGTGGCCGCTCGCCTTGAATCGCAAGGCCACGAACTCCGTCGTGCCGCCGAGGATCGCCGTCGTCAGCGCGTACGGGCAGCCGACCGCCAACGCACGGATGCGCGGCGGGAACAGCTCCGTCTTCGCCAACATGTGTACCGACGTGAAGCCCGAGAGCATCACCAGTCCGGCGAACGACAGCGCGAACGCCACCACCGGATCTTTCGTGTGGCTGAGTGCCGTGAAGAGCGGCACGGAGAACAGCGTCGTGCTCACGCCGAAGATCATCAGCACCTTGCGACGGCCGATCACGTCCGACAGCAACCCGAATAGCGGTTGCAATGGCATATAGAGCAACAGGGCGAGCGTGGAGATGAAGGTCGACGACTCTTTCGACAAGCCGACCGAGTTCACCAGAAACTTCTGCATGTAGACAGTGAAGGTATAGAACGCGACCGTGCCGCCAATCGTGATGCCGATAGCCAGCAGAATCTGACGCCAGTGCCCCAGGACTTCGAGGGCAATCGACGTCTCGCGCTTCTTCACGCTATCGACAAACGCCTCGCTCTCCGTCACGTTGCGACGCATGTACAGCGCGAAGAGCGCAAGCACGCCGCCCAGCACGAACGGAATGCGCCATCCCCAGTGCTCGATCTGCTCCGAGGTGAGCAATACGCGCTGCATGAGCAGCATCAGGCCGAGCGCAACGAGTTGCCCCGCGACCACGCTCACTTGCAGAAAGCCGAGATAAAAGCCTTTGCGATGCTCCGGTGCCACTTCGCTCAGATAGGTCGCGCTCGTCCCGTACTCGCCGCCCATCGAGAGACCTTGCAGCAAACGCGCTGCGATCAACACCATGGGCGCGAAGATGCCGATGGTCGCGTAGCCAGGCGTGAGCGCAATCATCATCGAACCGACACTCATCGCGAGCACCGATCCCGTCAGCGCTGCCTTGCGGCCGCGCCGGTCGGCATACAGGCCGATGAGCCAACTCCCCAGCGGACGCGCCACATAGCCGACCGCCGCAATCGCCGCCGTGTTCATGAGTTGGACGGTCGGGTTATCGCCGGGAAAAAACGCCTTTGCGAAATAGATCGAGAAGATGCTGTACGCGAGGAAGTCGTACCACTCGATCAGGTTGCCCGCGAGGCCGCCGACGATGGAACCGATCTTGACCGGCTCACGCGCGCCCACGCCCGCATGAGAAGTGTGCAACGTTTGCGAAGGGCGGGCGGCAAGGGAATCCGAGGGGGGCGTCACAATCTGTCTCCGTAACTTATTGTCTGCTGCAGTCGTGCAGTGATGCCGTGCTGCTGGAAATGCGAGCGACGCCGGGAACGACCGGCGTCACTGTCATGCGTGTTCGGGGGATAAGCGCGCAGGCCGTGCGCTCAGTCGGCGGCGTACTGCTTGTCGAGCGCGTCGTAGAACGGCTTGTTCACCAAACGCTGGCGTTCCGCGAAGGGCACCACGAGCGACGGATCTTCATCGAGACGTCCGGTATCGCGCAGCGTGCCCAGCGCCTTTTGCATGCCGAGCACGGCGCTTTGCAGCGCGGCGTTCGCGTAGAGCACGATGCCGTAACCCAACTCGGCCAGACGCGGCTGCGATTGCGTCGGCGTCTTCCCGCCGATGACGATGTTGATCAACTGCGGACGATCGAACAACGCAGGCAACCGTTCGATATCAGCCAGCGTCTCCGTCGCTTCGATGAACAGAATGTCGGCACCGGCTTCGATGAAGCGGTGGCCGCGCTCAATGGCGGCTTCCATGCCCTCAACGGCAGCAGCATCGGTACGGGCGATGATTTGCAGATTGCCGTCTTCGCGCGCATCGACGGCGGCGCGGATCTTGCCGGCCATCTCGTCGGCCCCGATCACGGCCTTGCCGTTGAAGTGACCACACTTCTTGGGCAACACCTGATCTTCGAACTGGATGGCGTCGGCGCCGCTGCGCTCGAGCACGCGCACCGTATGACGCACATTGAGCGCGTTGCCGAAGCCCGTATCGGCATCGACGATGATCGGCAGCGAAACCGCATCGCGCACGCGAGCGGTGTGCTCGGCCATCTCGGCGAGCCCCACGAATGCGAGGTCGGGCAAGCCGAGCGACATGTTGGTGACGCCCGCGCCGGTGAGGTACAGCGCCTCGAAACCGGCGTCTTCGATAACGCGAGCCGAAAGGGCATTGAAGGCGCCGGGGACGAGCAGCCCCTGGCGGGCTTCGACCTTGCGGCGAAATTCGGTGCGGCGTTGCGCAGTCGCGGTGGTCATGACGTGTGTCTCCGTATCGGTAAATGGTCTTACCGTTCGCAATCTGCGTGCCAGCCGCCGCGCCACTTGAGAACATCGCGCAAACCGCCATCAAATCATGGACTTGCGCTGGGCAGCCCGTTTCCTGCGGATGTGGCAGAATCGGCGAACAGAAAATGAAACGTTTCACGAAACGCCTTTGAAACACTCATGAAACGGTGAGCAAACCGTTTTGTCAGCGCCATACAGAGACATCGTCATGCCCCCCAGCCTTTCCGGCGTCGAGCCGCCGCGCCCTGCCGCGTCCGCACCGTCCGATCCCCGTGCTCGCCGTCCGGGCATCGCCCTCGTGAGCATCAGCCGGTTGCAGACCCTTTGCGAGACCGTCGCGCCGCGCTACACCGACCGCGCACGCTTCTATTCCGTGCGCGAAGGCTACGGCGCGGCCGTCGCGGCGTTGCAGTCTTATGTGGAGTCGGGCGCCGTTGACGTCGTGCTTGCGGCCGGATCGAACGGTGCGTATCTGCGCGAGAACCTGTCTGTGCCGGTCGTGACCGTCAAGGTCAATGGCTTCGACGTGCTGAGTGCCATCACGCGAGCCACCACGACCTGGCCGGACCAGCCGCTTGGTCTGGTGCTTCACGAGACCGTGTCGCGCGAGCTGGACGATCTCGGCCAGCTACTCAAGATTCAGCTTCGGCAACGTGCTTACCGTTCCGCCGACGAGGTGCGCACAGCCGTCGATACGCTGGCAGCGCAAGGGTGCAAGGTCATCATCGGTCCGGGCATGGCGTGCGATCTGGCGCAGGAGGCGGGACTCGAACACGTCTTCCTCTACTCGCTCGGCGCTGTGGAAGAAGCCTTCGAGCGATCGGTCGAACTGGCGCGCGTGAGCCGCGAGAAGGAAGCAAAGCGCATGCGCCTGAACACCATCGTGGCGCACATGCGCGATGGGGTCGCGGCGTTCGACGAAAACGGTCAACTGGAAGCGGTGAATCCGGCCATGTTCTCGCTGCTGGACATCGACGCGGAGCGAGTCGCAACACACGGTGCGCGGCAATTCGAGCTGACGCGAAAACTCGGGCCGATGTTGCGGGAAGTGTCAGAGGGCGGTGTCGCTATCGAGGAGCGTCTGGCGCATATCGACGCGCGCGCCTTCATCGTGAGCTGCGTGCCGATCTTTGAGCACGGCATGCGCTCGGGCGCAGTGGTCACGGTGCAGGACGCCCAGATGGCGCAGCGCATCGACCGATCGCTGCGCACGACGCAGCGGCCCAGACATCTTGTTGCGAAGCACGAGTTGGCCGAATTGGTCGGCGATTCGCCACAGATCGAGAAGGTGAGACGGCTGGCAAGCACGGCAGCCTCGCACGACGCGACAGTGTTGCTGACCGGCGAGAGCGGGACAGGCAAGGAACTTGTCGCGCAGGGCATCCACAACGCGAGTGCGCGGCGCGGCAATCCGTTCGTCGCCTTCAACTGTGCGGCGCTGCCGGAGGGACTGATCGAGAGCGAGCTGTTCGGCCATGACGAAGGCGCTTTTACCGGCGCGCGGCGCGGCGGCAAGGCGGGGCTGTTCGAGATCGCCCACACGGGCACCATTTTCCTCGACGAGATCGGCGAGATGCCCGCTGCATTACAGAGCCGCTTACTGCGAGTGTTGCAGGAGCGCGAGGTGATGCGGCTGGGATCGGGGCGTCCGGTGCCTATCGATGTTCGGGTGATCGCCGCGACGCATCGCGACCTGAATGCGCTGGTCGCGCAAGGCCGGTTCCGCGCAGATCTCTATTTCCGGTTGAACCTGTTGCAGGTGACGTTGCCCGCTTTGCGCGAGCGCCGCGAGGATATTCATCTGCTCGCGCAAACGCTGTTGTCGAGAAGCGCGGCGCAGTACGGGCTGGATGCTCGTGCATCGAAGCCGATTCTCGAAGTGCTCTCGCCGCTGTTCGATCATTACGACTGGCCGGGCAATGTGCGTGAGCTGGAGAACCTGCTGGTGCGCGCGGCGATTTATCTCGATCACGATGTCGCTCGTCATGCCCAGACACTGCATGAAGTGTTTCCGGAGTTGCAGCGGTTGTCCGCCCGGAAGCCACCTCCTCAGCAAAGCAGCACCGGCGAGGCCACAACCACGGCACCCGTCACGCATGCGACTGCGCTCGCCGCGCTGCAAGCCGCGGGGGGTAATCGTGCGGCAGCGAGCCGGGCGCTCGGGATCAGCCGCACAACGTTCTGGCGATTGATGAAGTCGGCCGGCTGATTGCACTGCCCTCCCTGGGTCGTCACGAAAGACGGTATGTCGTGGACACCGAAGTTCCTGACATCGATGGCGAGAACCGGTAAATGCGTCGTGACCCGTCAATCTTTATAGGGAATGGATGAAACGGCCATGCATGGGGACCCAATTCGCGAGCGCCCCCTCTCAGTCCTCATCTTTCATCTGGACGGGCTGCGGCAACGCGCCGATGCGGTCCGTCAGCATGACAATCCGATACCCGGAAGGAGCGATGTGTCCGAGACGTTTGAAGGCGAAATTTTGCGTGAGTTTGGTGAGTTGATTGGTATTCCTTCTCTCTCCTTCGACGATTACGGCATCTGTTGCTTCCTCGTCGACGACGAGCACGAGCTGGCGATTCTGCACACCGGAGAGAGGTTGGCACTGACGCTTCCGATAAGCCTTCCCGAGCCCGTCATGGACATGCCGGCGAAGCATCTGCTGTCGATGTTTCCACCGATGACGGTCGACACGTTACGCGGCGATAAACCGTTGATCGCGTGGCATCCGCAGTCTTCTCGCCCCGTGGCGCTCGCCACGTTGTCGCGACATCTGGCGAGCGCCGAGCAACTGGCCGCTACGATCGTCGAATTCCTCGAATGGTGCACCCACTGGCGCGGCGCGATCCAGCTCGACGCACCGACCTCTCTTCACGCGGGCCCCGGCGCGCAACACAGTGGCCCGGTGCACAGGCTCGCACTGCGCTAACCCCTCCGACAACCATGGCGCGCCGCGTTGACCGCGTCGCTATCAGCGTTGGACGACATCCGCTCGGGCACGACGATCGACGTTCTGCCCGAAATGCTCAATGCAGGCTAACTAGAGAATATCCATGCCCTTTGACAATCGCGTTTCGCAACAAAGCCCCTACACCTTCTCGTCAGATGCCGCGGCCAATTCGCCGCATCAGAAGAGCGCAACCACAGGAACGCTCTGTCGCCGGGGGAACTCGCACGCACTGAAGAAGGCGACGGCATCCGCGAGGTTTCTCGACTTCAATCATCAGCAGGTCACAGGCCCCGATATGAACGTCCTGCGGGCAAAGCTCGGCAATACGGAAGTCATGTCTGCGCTCAAAGCTCGCTCATTCGCAGGAGCGAGTTCGTACTTTCTGAACAAGGAGCAAGTCCGTGCGATTCCGCGCCAGGAAATTCCTGTACCGGACCGGAAGCGCTACGTCGGATACAACCGGGTCTCGCAGCAGCTCTCACATATCGCGACGAGCCTGTACCACGTGATGACCAACAAGGCGTTCGCAGACAAGTGGGACGCGCGCGAGCGCGGTGCGATCAACCCCATCGAAATTCAACTGGCAGTGATCGGCGACAAGCTGCACGTGTCCTCGAACTTCCACAGCGACAAGCTCGCGAGGGCATTGCGTATCGCCCTTGACGCCGAGGCTCCCGACCATCCCAGGGAACTTGAACGCACGTCGACGCTGGACAAGCATGCCGTGCGCGCTGCCACCTGCTTGCGTCATTTCCGCAAACTTCATGACCTGACCAGCGCGAAACCGGTGCAGTTGAAGACCGCTCAAATGCGGCTCGCGAAGGAAATCAACCTTGGCATGGGGGTTCCATCGGGCACCGAAGACATCTCTCGGGATGTCATCGTCAAACAGGGCGCACAAGCGCTCGAAACCATCTCCCGAATATTGACGGAAGAAGCCGGCAAAGGCTTCCCCAGCCTCGTCATTCACGCGCCCCCGGCATTCGAGCGCGGCCCGGACAACGCGCTGCCTCCCAATGTCACGGAAACGCGTCACGCCGAGCAGAACATCGAAGACGATCTGGCGATGAACGCCGAGGCCCACTTTGCGCAGGCGATCGCCGAGCTGGGATTGTCGAAGTCAGACGCCGTCATTGTGCCGATGGCGGGCAAGTTTGTCGCTTGTGCTGTGTGCGCGGAAGTCGAACTTGCCATGCAGGCGGACGGCGAAGGCGGCGTGTTCGCGCGTGACAATGGCGCCTACCGCTTCATTCTGCATCGCTCAGGCGAGCGTATCGGGCATGTATACGCCGAGGAGGTTCAACATCTGGCGACCCGTGCGCTTCACCCCAGCCCGGAGCGCGGTGCTGAACGCGCCAGGACGATTCGCGACAACTTTGTGTCGGCACCGGGCGAGACGATGGCGTGGGAGGCGCCCGTCGCCGCCGCCATGATCCCCAACCGGACGGATAGCGAAAGCGAAAGCGAAAGCGAAAGCGAAAGCGAAAGCGAAAGCGAAAGCGAAGCGTTGACGGACCATCGGTAGGCCCCGCCACGAACACAGGCGCCGTCATCCGGTGACCCGTCACCGCGTCGACGGCACGGCTCGCCGGCGCGCGAATTCTTGCATTCTCCTAATCCGGCCTCCGGATATCCGAGTCGCGTCGATCCAGACATACGATGGCGGTCTTCGCCAGTGCGGCCCGTTCCGGACCGCTGATTGCCCCATGGCGTTCGAGGCAGGTTGACTCAACGGGAAGACACCTGCCATCTCATTGTCGAGATCTCCCGAGGACTCCAACGTGTACTCAGCTGGCAAATCCGGTTCTGCCGATTCAGCGAACTTCTATTGGGCCAACAGCCCTCGACGTCCGCATCGCTCTCCACAAGACAATGCCTCGAAAGCCGGTGCGAGCGCAGTATCGACCATCGGACATCTGGAGCCCTCGGCGATCCAGCGAATCGGGGCGATCGGCTTTGCCTATGCGTGCGCCGGCCAACACCCGTTCAAGCAATGGGGAGACGTCAGGCTGGTGTTCTTTCGAGACAACCGACGGCGTGACGTGCTCGAGGCGCGCTTGCGCAAGGAACTCGAAGCCAGCCCGCAAATCAGGGCTGACATGATTCCGGCCTATGTGGCGCAATTGACCACCTCGTTCGACAACGCTTCAGACGATGCCTGGCAGCAGTTGGGATTTTCGATGACCGACGTCAGCGAGTTCGCCCGGCTGCCACCAGCATTGCAGAGCAATCTGCTGACATTCACCGACGCGAGCGTCTCGGACCTCTGTGCCCTCAGGCTGAGTGACATCGATCTGAGGCACGTGGACTTTCGGTCCGGCATTCTGAGCGGCACACACTGGCGCGATGTCGATGCCAGCGACGCGGACTTCACCGGCGTCAACCTGACAGGCGCCAGCCTGCATGGAATCTCTTTCGTGAACACCTCTCTGCGGGACGCGCAATTCGAAAACCTGCGATGCCTGCATGTGGATTTCACCGGCGCGGACCTCACCCACGCCACCGTGTCACTGGATACCGATTGGTTGATCGGCACCCCAGAGACGGCCGATGAGGCGACTGCCCGCATCGACACCCTGTTGAGAGAGGACAACGGCTGGGAATTCCTCGCAAGCATTGCGTCGATCGATAACCGGCACAGCGACCTGAAACGTGCGTTGATGTGCCAGTTGATCGAGTCGCTGGAAACGCTTTCGGTTTCCGACGCGACGGTATGGCGTTTCATCTCGTCGTGGGTATCGGCACTCTCCGACCCGGTGTTCTGGGAGAGTCCGCTGATCACTGCGTTCATCAACGCTTATCTGCCCGTCGGTGTTCAGGCGACGTGGAACCGGGAACCCGTGCCACGAGAGCTCTGCGTCGAGCGATTGCGGTTTCACATCGAATACCTGCTGGAGACGTCGGACCATCCGCAGTGGCCGTTCCTCCATCAGGGTGCCGTTCATCAGTTGGTGCTCAGAGCCCGCGCCACGTCGCAGCTCGACGCATTGGCCGACGAACTGTTCGAGCACTTTCTCCGGCATCCCAGCATCGCGTCGGCGGCGCGCATTCTCGACGATATGTTGCCGGGTACGTCACGCGATACCTGCATCTTCCTGTCGGACGATACGTTGAGCGCCGTTGCATGCACGCCCGACCTCTTGAAGGCGGTCATCGACAAGGAAGACGACATCCCCTGGCATTCGTTCTATGTGCTCAGAAGGGCAACACCCGAAGCCCACTACGCCATCGAACTCGCCGTGTCACCCGAATCCGCACTCCGTCCGATACCGCTTCTGCATGCGAGATATCAAACTGCGTCGGGAATCGAAACGCGCCGCTTTGCCCGTCTGTTGCGTGCATATTGGGAGACAGGCGAGACGAGCGCGGGCGAGCCTGTAGACGACACGTCGCGACTCGCGGATCGCGAGTGCTACCGGCGGCTCGCGCTTGATATGCCTGCGCGAATCTCGTCCAATCATCCGGAACATAAGCTGACAACGATCGATTGGCAGATACGCTTGCAGCGCCTGTTTGCACTTACCATCCGTATGCCTGAATCGCCGCTCGAACAGCCCGCCGATGCACACGCCGCAATGCGCTTGCATCCTGAAGTGAAAGCGGCGCTCTGGCGTGCTTGCTTATCCGAAATGCCGGACCTTGAAGACACGCTGCGGAATCAGGCAGCGTTCGAACTTATTGAAGCGATCAAGCAGACACAACTGGCGTCAAGCCTATTGTTCGGTACCGAAACTGAGTCGCCTGTCACATTGCGCTATCTCGCGTGCGCATTGCTCAATGAGGCCTTCCTGGACGCTCCGGACATGGTTGCGCATGCGACGCTGACCGATTGGCGCGCCCGCCTTGTCGGTGACAGCAAGGAAATGGCCACCTGTACTGCAACCCTGTCCGACGAAATGATGGCCTTTGTGATGACGACGCCCGTCCATGGCCGGCTGCGCGAAATCTACGACGCCGTGCTTCCTCACGCGTGGCGCCGATGATCTGCGACGGCACACCGACAAACGCAATGCTCACGGGCGAGTGGGGACGAATCGGGGTTCGCGCAAGAACGATCAAATGGGTGTCGGCACGATGCCCTATAGTCACGTCGACACGTTCTCGGAAATGCCATGACTCCCGTTGCAAGAGCCCTTTGGATCATTGAGGCCAAATTAGGCGACGAACTTACGCTCGATGACATCGCAAACGCCTGCGAGATGACGCGCTTCTCGCTCTCACGCCTTTTCTCCGTCACCACGGGATGGCCAGCGATGCGATATGTGCGGGCGAGGCGGCTGACGCGAGCCGCGCATGCGCTAGTGACAGGTGCGCCGGCGATTCTCGGTGTCGCGCTCGACGCGGGGTATGGGTCTCACGAAGCGTTCACGCGCGCATTCACCGACGCCTTCGGTCTGACGCCGGAGCAACTGCGCGCGCGCTGCAGTCTTGCTGGTCTGACGCTTGTGGAGCCGCTGCGTATGAAAGAAGTCAAGTTTGTCGAACTCACGCCGCCTCGCTTCGAGACGTCGTCGCCGGTACTCATTGCGGGACTGAGCGACCGGTTCACGTTCGCCACGAATGAAGGCATTCCCGCGCTTTGGCAGGTGTTCGATCCTTACATCGGTAATCTTCCCGATCAGGTCGGCGACATGACCTACGGTGTGTGCTGTCACCCGGATGGGGACGGCGGATTTGAGTACATTGCGGGCGTGGCAGTGCGCCGCAAAGACCGTCTGCCGGAGACATTCCGATGCGTGGAGATTCCCGCTGCGCGCTACGCGGTGTTCGAGCACCGCGAACACATCTCGACGTTGCACCAGACCGTCTACACAATCTGGCATCGCTGGTTCCCGTCGTCCGGCCTGCAACCCGCCGACGCCCCCGACTTCGAGCGATACAGCGCCGACTTCGATCCCGCCGCCGGCACGGGGACGTTGGAGATCTGGGTGCCGGTCAGCGGGTGAGGCCGATTGTCATGACACAAGGGTTGTCGCAGGACCGTCACAGTTTCATTGCGTAGGTGGCCAGAAATGTCGGCAGGAAGCGATCGATCGCGAGTCGCGGATTCGGTTGTTCGTCGTCGTAGAAGCCTTTCAGGACGAACCCGGCGTCTGGCTGCCCGCCGATCTATGACCGAAGACCATCGCCTCGCCACTCGTTTGCAGCTTCGCAGCCGGGGCGCAATACCCGAAAGCACTCCTGCCAAACGGGACGAATATCCGGCACGTACAGATTGGAAATCGGATGGAAGATGCAGTCGAATGACGCGTCGGCGAACACCGAGAGGTCGCGCATGTCACCTTGAATCGTCGTCAGCGTGAGATGCACCATCCAGTCGCCACGACGTGCCGGCGCAATGACTTGCGCGCTGACAGGACGCGACCACTCGCCCTTCGTCGCGGCCTGGCGATCCGACGTTGAAAGCAAAAAGCGCTGCCCCGAGGGACAGCGCTCTTTGTTTGTGCTGCGCTTATCGTCTGCGTCCCGCGCGGGCAGAAGGGCGCCTATCGCTTAGATCACGCCTTGGGCGAGCATCGCATCGGCAACCTTCACGAACCCGGCGACGTTCGCACCGTTCACGTAGCTCACCGAGCCGTCCGCGCGGCGCCCATGGTGCAGACAGACCTCATGGATACTGCGCATGATGTCGTGCAGACGCGCATCGACTTCCTCGCGCGGCCACGAGATACGCATGGCGTTCTGGCTCATTTCCAGTCCCGAGGTCGCAACGCCACCCGCGTTGCTCGCCTTCCCCGGCGCGTAAAGGATGCCGTGACCTTCGAAGCGTTTCGCGGCCTCGTTGGTCGACGGCATGTTGGCCCCTTCCGCGACACAAAGCACACCGTTGCTGATCAGCGTTGCGGCGTCGTCGGCGTCCAGTTCGTTCTGCGTGGCGCACGGCAGCGCGACGTCGACCGGGACATGCCACGGGCGCCGGCCCGGCAGGAATTCGAGGCCAAGGCGCTTCGCGTAATCGCTGACGCGGCCGTAGTGATGGTTCTTTACGTCCATCAATTCGGCAAGCTTTTCCGGGGTGAAGCCCGCTTCGTCGACGACCGTGCCGCTGGAGTCGGAGACGGTGACGACCTTGGCGCCGAACGCCATCGCCTTCTCCACCGCGTACTGCGCCACGTTGCCCGAGCCCGACACGCTCACACGCAAACCATCGAAGCTGCGGCCGGTCTGCTTGAGCATTTCCTCTGCAAAGTACACCGTGCCGTAACCGGTGGCTTCGGGCCGAATCAGCGAGCCGCCAAACGCCAGCCCCTTGCCCGTGAACACGCAGTCGGCACGGTTCGAGAGCTTCTTCATCATGCCGGCCATGAAGCCGACTTCGCGGCCACCCACGCCGATGTCGCCGGCGGGCACATCCGTGTCGCTGCCGACATGGCGGAACAGCTCGCTCACGAACGCCTGACAGAACCGCATCACTTCGCCGGGGCTCTTGCCCTTCGGGTCGAAATCGGAGCCGCCTTTGCCACCGCCCATCGGCAGGGTCGTCAGCGCGTTCTTGAAAGTCTGCTCAAAGGCGAGGAATTTGAGAATGGAGAGGTTGACCGACGGGTGGAAACGCAGGCCGCCCTTGTACGGTCCGATAGCGGAGCTATGTTGGATGCGATAGCCGCGATTGACCTGGACGTCGCCGTGATCGTTGACCCACGACACCCGGAACATGACGATGCGTTCGGGTTCGACCAGACGGTCGAGCAAACCATGCTCGGCATATTTCGGGTGCTGCGATATGAATGGCCACAGACTTTCCATCACCTCCGTGACGGCTTGCAGGAATTCCGGTTGGCCAGGGTTGCGCTCGGCAGTGGAGCGCAGGAAATCGTCAAGTGATTGATATTTCATCTCGGATGCCCATCAATGGTGCTTATTCTTGTGCAGGAAGCGCATTTTGCACCATTTAGGACCACGAGATGTTTAAAAAAGAAAAACGCCGGGGATGCGCCGCTTTCTTGCCGGCATCTGGGGTGGCGCCGGGCACCTGCTCGCCACCCGCTTCCGAAATATGCCGGGTGATTGGCCCGCCAGCTGGCAGACCCTGCAACACAGAAAGGCATCCAGGCGCCCCAGCGCCAGTGGCCCGGTGACGCCCGTCTGATGGCCCGCCCCAGGCAATTTCAATGAGAAAGCAATTTCATCAAAAATTGCTCAATAATTTCACATAGGTGAAATCTCTAATATCGACACCGAATTCGGCTGCTCAGAATGCAGGCTCAGGTCACAGTGACGTCTCGCTCTGGAAGGTCGTATATGGACACCACCAAAATCGGCAGTTTCTCGGCACCGCAGGCCCGCAAGGGCAGCCGGACCCGCGATGTGATCGCGGCGAACTTCGGCACGTTTTTCGAGTGGTTCGATCTTCTGGTGTACGCGATGTTCGCGATCACCATCTCCAAGCTGTTCTTCCCGCAGGGCGATCCTCAGTCGGCGTTGCTGTTCAGCCTGATGACGTTCGCAAGTTCCTTCCTGATCCGGCCGGTCGGGGCCGTGGTACTCGGCATCATGGCCGACAAGGCAGGCCGCCGCGCCACGTTGAGCTTCGCGGCAATGCTGATGCTCGCCGGCACGGTTTTGATCGCCGTGTCGCCGACCTACGACTCGATTGGGGTCTGGGCCCCGGTGATCCTCGTCACGGGTCGTCTGCTGCAAGGCTTCTCGGTCGGTGGCGAGTTTGGCACGGCGAACTCGTACCTCACTGAGCAAAGTGCGTCGCGTAAGGCGTTCTTTGCGAGCTTGCAGTTCTCCGCGTCGGGTCTCGCGGTGCTGGCTGCCTCGCTATTCGCCTACTTTTGCAACCATTCGCTCACGCAGGAGCAGATCAACTCGTGGGGTTGGCGTCTGCCGTTCCTGTTTGGCTGTCTGATCGGTCCGGTCGGTCTGTACATCCGCTCGAAGATCGAAGAAACGGCCGATTTCGAGAAGGTCAAGCATGCGGGCGCCACGGTGCAGAATCCGCTCGCCGAGACATTCAGGTCGCACAAGCGCTTCGTGCTGGTCGGCGCCGTGGTGACGGCCGCAGGTGTCGTGGCCAGCTTCCTGAACCTCTACATGCCGACGTTTGCGATCAACAATCTGGGCCTCACCAAGGACGACGCGTTCATCGCCTCGATTTGCAGCGGCGTCGTATGCACGCTGGTGCCGATGCTTGGCGGGATCGTCGCCGACCGCCTCGGCACCATCAGGGTCATGCGTACGGCACTGATCATCGGCGTGGTTCTGGTCTTCCCGCTATTCCAGATGCTCACGCGCTCGCCGTCGCTGCTGACACTCGCAGTCTTCCAGTGCACGTTGTCATTCGTGTTCTACAGCTTCTATTTCTCGCCGATCGGCTCGCTGCTCTCGCAGTTGTTCCCAACGTCGTGCCGCACGACGGGGGTGTCGATCGCCTATGTGATTGCGCAGACGTTCTTTGGCGGTATCACCCCGCTGGTGGTCGGCTTTATGGTCAAGACAACAGGCAGCGTGATGGCGCCCGCGTACTACATCGTGATCATCGCCGTGTTTGCGTTGATCGGGCTGCACGTCAGCCGCAAGCATGTGAAGTGATGGCCTGACGCCGGGCCCGCTGCTGAAAAGCGCGGCCCGGCAGCCGGTTCAGAGGGGCGTTTCCGAATTGACGCTATGTCGGAATCACTCTAAGATTTTTGAAGCCACATTGAAATTCGACGAACGTGTGTTTCACGCGCCCCTGTTGCATCCCCGATTCCTTTTGCCATGCCATCGAAGCCGAAAGCCGTCACCGCCCAGCCCCCGACCGCAGTCTCCGAGAACGAGCCCGACGAAAGCGTCGGCCTGACCGGCGATCGCGCCGTACACGCCAGCGACAAGGAACTGGGCATGCGCCTGCGCGCCATGCGCACCGAGCGCAAGTTCACGCTCAAGGACCTGGCAGCACGTACCAACATGTCGATCGGCATGTTGAGCCAGATTGAGCGAGGCGTGAGTTCGCCCTCGATGCGCTCGCTGCGTCAGCTTTGCCATGCGCTGGGCGTGGATGGGGCGGCACTGTTCACATCGTCCCCGGGGGTAGCGGAAGACGTTCCGAGCACGACCGAACCCAGTGAGTTCGTGGTGTGGGCCAACCAGCGAAAACCTCTGCGGCTGGCCGGTTCGGGGGTGACCAAGTCACGCATCACGCCGTCGAACTGCGCGTCGCTCGAGGCATTCATGATGGAACTTGAGCCGGGCGCGGCGTCCGACTCGAATCTGCTGGTGCAGGCCGGCGACAAGGTCGGGTATGTCCTTGCTGGCAAGTTGCGCGTGTTCATCGACGACACCACGCTGGTACTCGGTCCAGGCGACACCTATGGCTTCACGGGCAACCGGCCATACCGCTGGGAGAACGCGTGGGACGAGCCCACCGTATTCATGGTCGTGAACAGCAACCACTTTTACGTGTGAGCGTAGTCACTGCCCCACAGATTTCCCCCGCTTCATTTTTCTATTGTCGATTGGTGATTTATGGCTAGCGTTCTCCCCAGGCAGGTCGATGTCGCGATCATCGGCGCGGGCATCATCGGGATGAGTACCGCGTGGGCGTTGGCAAAAGCCGGCTTGCGCGTGGCAGTGTTCGAGAAGGGCGTGATCGGGGGCGAGCAATCGTCGCGCAACTGGGGCTGGATTCGCACCGTCGGGCGCGATCACAAGGAGCTGCCGCTGGCGCTGCAAGCCATCGACCTCTGGCAAGAGATTCAGGCGCAGCACGATGTGGGCTACCGCCAGACCGGCGTGGCGTATCTGGCCGAATCCGAGGCAGATATGGCCGGCTATCGCAAGTGGCTGGATAAGGCCTTGCCGCTGGGTGTGCCCGCACAGTTGCTGAACCGCGAGCAACTGCCGGACCTGTTCGGAACGCATTCGGCGCGAGGCTGGATCGGCGCGCTGCATTGTCCGGTGGACGGCGTGGCCGAACCCGATCTTGCCACCAAGGCCATTGCGAAGCTGGCCGTCGCAGCCGGTGCGCAGGTGTTCGAGCAGACCGCCGTGCGTTGTCTCGATCGGCAGGGTGGGCGAGCAGGCGGCATCGTCACCGAGCGGGGACGCGTAGCAGCCGATGCCGTCGTCTTGGCCGGCGGCGCGTGGTCGCGCCTGTTCTGCGGCAACACCGGGGTGAACTTCCCACAGTTGAAAGTGCACGCGTCGGTACTCCGGACCACCCCAATGGACGCCGGGCTGGATCTCGCCATCAACGGCAAAGACTTCACATGCCGCAAACGTGCGGACGGCGGATATTCGGTGTCGCAGCTAGGCGCGTCGGTGGCCGATCTCACGCCGGACAGCATTCGCCTGTGCCGCCAGTTCTTTCCGGCGTGGCTGTCGGAAAAGAAGTATCTGAAGCTGCGCGTCGGCAAGCGATTTCTCGACGAATTGATGATGCCCACGCGCTTCGGTGCCGACGACCCGACGCCGTTTGAGGCGCATCGCACACTCGATCCGGCGCCGGGGATGAAATCGATTGGCGTAGCCCTCGACAAGCTCAAGCAAGCATTCCCGGCGTTTGCGCCGGCACAGATCGCACACGCGTGGGCTGGCTTCATCGACGTGACGCCCGACGCCGTGCCTGTGATCTCTGGCGTCGACGATGTGCCCGGCTTCTTCCTTGCCTCCGGCTTCTCGGGTCACGGCTTCGGCATCGGTCCCGCTGCCGGCGCACTGATGGCAGATCTCGTGCAGGGCAACACGCCAAGGGTCGATCCATATGCCTTCCGCCTGTCGAAGTACGCCAGGCCTTGAATCTTGCGCGGTTCGTGCAGGGTCGGGGCGGCGGCACACGTGCGACGTCCCCCCCCCGCATTGCGCCTTCATTTTGCAGTCAATTCCAACCGATATAGAGGTGAGTTGTGGCCGAAAGTCATTCGCGTCTGGTGCGCTTTAGCGCCGGTCCCTTGCAGAACCCCGAGATCGGCAAGCCGCGCCGTCCGATGGAAGGCGATACCGTGTTTCGCAGCATGACCGGTTTCGAGGGCAACGACGGCCGTGCGTCGTCGGGCATCTGGGAGAGCACGGCGGGCAAGTTCCGTGCGGATACCACCGGATACATCGAGTTCGGCTACATCCTGGAAGGCGAGTGCCGCGTGGTCGATCCGGACGGCACGGTGCACGTCCTGCGCACCGGCGATCCGTTCGTCATGCCCGAAGGCTACAAGGGTCACTGGGAAGTGGACGCCTTTGTGAAGAAGGTCTGGTTCGTCTCGCTGACGGGCAATCATTGATCAACGAGAGGCCGGGGCACGAGTCGCCCGGGTCAAGAGGCGCTTATCGCAGGCTCTGCGCAATCCCGGTAGCCGCTCCGGAGGTGGGAGAACTTTCCTCCGGGGTGCGCTTCTGCGCCGTCGGGAAACGCATGTCGCGATAGCTCACGAAGCGCGACCCGCGCGCCAGCCGGTAGCCGGCCCAGATCAGCAGGAACAGCGGAATGCCGATGTAAGTCGCGACCACTCCGCCCCAATCGATCTTGTCCTGCAGGAAGGCTTCGTAGTTCTGGCCAAGGGTGATGATCAGGCACAACACGAAGGCAAAGAACGGACCTAACGGAAAGAACGGCGACACGTAGGGCAGATCGGCAAGATCGTGGCCTTGTTTCAGATAGCCGCGGCGGAACCGATAGTGGCTGATGGCGATACCCAGCCACGCGATGAAGCCGGTCATCCCGGAAGTATTGAGCAGCCAGATGTAGACGGCGTTGGGGCTGAACACGAAGGTGAAGAAGCACAGGGCCGCAACACCGGCCGTGGCCAGCAGCGCCCACAGCGGCACGCCATTGCGCGAGACATGGCCGAAGATCCGGGGCGCCTTGCCGTCGCGGGCCAAACTGTAGAGCATGCGCGTGGCCGCGTACATGCCCGAGTTGCCCGCCGACAGCACCGAGGTCAGCACGACCGCGTTCATGATCGATGCCGCCCCTAACAACCCGGCGCGCTCGAAGATCAGGGCGAACGGGCTGACACTGACGTCGGTAACGTCATTGCGCAGCAGGTGCGGATCGGTGTAAGGGATCAACAGGCCGATCACGAGAATCGCCGTCACGTAGAACAGCAGGATGCGCCAGAACACCTGGCGCACGGCGCGCGGCAGGTTGCGGGCAGGGTCCTTGGATTCGCCTGCGGCGATACCGATGAGTTCGGTCCCCTGGAACGAAAAGCCCACCACCATCGCCACGCCGATCAGCGCTGCGAAGCCGCCGGCGAAAGGCGCGTCGCCCACCGTCCAGTTGGCCACGCCGCCGCTCTCGCCACCGCGAATGATGTCCAGCAGCATCATCACGCCCATCGCCACGAAGGCCAGCACCGCGATCACCTTGATCAGCGCGAACCAGAATTCGGCTTCGCCAAAGCCGCGCGCCGATAATGCGTTGAGTCCGAAGGTAATGGCGAGGAACAGGGCGCTCCAGTACACGCCCGGTATGTCAGGGAACCAGTACGCCATCACCAGTTGCGCCGCCACCAGGTCTACCGCCACCGTGACGGCCCAGTTGTACCAGTAGTTCCAACCCAACGCGAAACCGAAACCCTCTTCGACGTAGCGCGCGCCGTAAGTCGAGAACGAGCCGGACACTGGCATGGCGGCGGCCAGTTCGCCAAGACTGGTCATCAGGAAATAGACCATGACACCGATCAGCACATAACCGAGTAGCGCCCCGCCCGGTCCGGCCTGGGCAATGGTGGCGCCGGACGCCACGAACAAACCCGTGCCGATGGACCCGCCCACCGCGATCATCGTCAGGTGGCGCGCCGACAAGGTGCGACGCAATTCGGTCGGGGCGGAGGCCTCCAACTTGCCGCCTTCGCGGTGCGGGACGTGTTCCGGTAGTGCCAAGGTTGTGTTCCTTAAGTGAAAAAGGCGCGGGTAAAAGAAAAAGGCCTTAAACATCAAGGCCTTTTTTCAGGTTCCGTCACGCTTCGGTATTGCAGCTTCGATTCGACCGTAGGCCGGTCGCACCCGCTTTATCGTCCGGTCGCAAAAACGGTGGCGCCAGAGTCCATGCATCTGAAGGCTCAGACAAATCAACGAGTTACCGCTGTTATCGCCAATAGGCGCATATGGTAACACCACCTTTCTTGCGACTAACCTATAGCAGCGCCGGAGTCGTCGCACTCGGCCGGCATCTAGATCGGAAGTGAGCGTCGAACGGGAAGCCGTCCAATCGACAGTATGCTCAACAAGATCATCATTTAGCCCTGCCATCGTCATATTGTCGCCGGCGCGCCAACCATCCCATGATGCATCGGTTGGAGAACCCCGTATAAGAAGAAGCCGGCCTAGGCCGGGTTCTTCGTTTCAGGCACTATCGGCCTGTTCTCTTCTTTTACTAAACCTTGTCACTGTACCTGCGTAGGTCTGTCCCGGCGCGGTGCGCAATTGGAACAATTCGTTGCGAGGCGGCGTCAGGGCAGGGGGGAAGGCGTCACGGTTGGTGCGACTATGGGGCCAAGCTCGCCGAGTGGCGGTGAACTCACCCAGATTGCATTAATCGGAGCGTACGTCTCCGAACTCGCCAATGGAGCGCTTGTTCCGAAGCTTGAAAACGAAATGGGTGCCGAACGCGGGATACTTGACGGCGCCACAAGCTCACCGGGATATCAGCCATTACCTGATGCAACGGTACAACTGGCTACGCCCGCATCAATCTAATGACGGGCTGGCCCCGGCGGCAGCAGAAGACAAACTTAACGCTGTGTCCGGGATGGGTTGACCACTACAGATAGCCCGAGTGTGGCTGGATCGCCGCGTGTGCCACAGCGGTTATCGGTCAGCGCCGACGACTGCGTCTGTCCGGTTCCGGCGTCAATGAATCGCCGCAGCGCGACAAGAGGAACGCCACGAGCAAAGGCACCGGCCGTCCTGTCGCGCCCTTCTCCGGCCCCCCCTTCGACGCCGTGCCGGCAACGTCGAGATGCGCCCACGGAAAGCCGGTCGCAAACCGTCCGAGAAAACACGCCGCCGTGATGGCGCCGGCCAGCCGTCCGCCAAGATTAGTCATGTCGGCAACGGAGGACTTGAGCATCTCGTCGTAAGGCGCGTCCAACGGCAAGCGCCACACCACGTCGCCGGTGGCGTCACCAGCTTTTTCGAGCGCTTGCGCTAACACGTCGTTCGACGAGAACAGGCCGCTGCGATGATGACCGAGCGTCATTACGCACGCGCCCGTCAATGTCGCCACGTCGACGACCGCACTCGGTTGGAAGCGCTCCGCGTAAGTAAGTGCGTCGCATAGCAGTAAGCGCCCTTCCGCGTCCGTGTTCAGCACTTCGACGGTCTTGCCCGACAGCGTTGTGACGACGTCGCCGGGTTTGTAGGCGGTACCGCTCGGCATATTCTCCGCTGCCGGCACGAGCGCAATCACATCGATCGGCAGCGCGAGCGTGGCCGCTGAATGCAATGCGCCGAGCACCGCCGCCGCGCCGCACATGTCGAACTTCATCTCGTCCATCGCTTCGCCAGGCTTGAGCGAAATGCCTCCCGAGTCGAAGGTGACGCCCTTGCCGATCAGAACGACGGGGCGGGTGCTTTCGCCGACGATGTCATCGGCGGCTGTCGCCGCGTCGCCGTCGCCTGCGCGTTTTCGTTTGCGCGTCGGCGGTGAGATCGGCTTGCCGCGATAGTGCACGACGATGAACTTCGGCAATTGAGACGAGCCCCGCGCCACCGCCAGAATCCCGCCCATGCCGAGGCGTGCCATCTCACTGTGGGAAAGGATCTGGACGTCGACATTCGGCAGCAACCGCAGCGCCTTCGCACGGTCGGCGAGATATGCCGGGGTGCAGACGTTCGCGGCCGCGTTGCCGAGGTCGCGAGCGAGCGCCATGCCGTCGGCAATCGCCACGCCTTCGCGTACCGCGTCGATGGCCGCTGCCGCGACGCCGTCCGTGAGCGCGAAGATGATGCGCGCCGGGGCTGGCGGCGCCGGCGGTGAAATGCACGCGTATCCGTCGAAACGATAAGCGAGCGAACGAAGCGCGATCACGGTACGCCGAACGATATCGGCGTCGCCCGCGGGCCAAACGCCAGTGGGTACCAATGCCCAAACGACTTGCGTGATCGACGCGCGACAGACGCATTTCCACGCCGCCGTCACTACCGTGCCGAGAAGGCGTTCGCTCAACGGTGCGCCAGCGCCAAGCGAAACGAGCAGTGCGCGAGGCGCGCTGATCCCCATCAGATTGTGAAGCATGAGCGTTGCGCCGGGCTCGGCCGGAAGGTCGCCACGCGCGAGATGTCGGCCAATGACACCGCGTGTGGCGCGGTCGAGCGCACGTACCGCTTCAGATTGCGGCCCGTCGGAAAATACGCCGACGACGAGACAGTCCGCACCTTCTCGGGCGATGCCGCCCGGTGATACGAACCGTTTGACGGAGAACTCGCTGATACTTGCGCGCGATGATTTCGCGGCCTCTTGTGCGACATCTTTCGAGTTGGACATTTGCGTGATTCTTCAGATGAGCGGATTCGGATAGCGGCACGCGCCCGCGCACACACGTGTGAATGCGAGATGGCGGGAGCGTTGCGTGTCGATGTGAAAGCCTGTGACGATCCCGCCGGGCGCGTCACGAACCAGTGTGAGGATGCCGGTCATGATGTCCGTCAAGCGGGCGGGCGTGAAGCCGAAGACGTCGTTTTCGAGCGCTGCGAGACGGTAGTCGCAAGCCCCCCCCGGGCCGTGCATGTGGAGCACGAGTCCAGTGTCGTCGGCGTCGATGGTGGCGCGAGCGTTGGCGTCGTGGCTCTCGAAGCAGCCGCCTATCGACGCGATGGCTTCCGGTGTCAGTTCGGGCGGCTCGTTCAGGCGGCGGAAGGTGTCGACATGACCGCAGTGGGCGATGCGAAGCGTCGACGGATCTTGCGGCGCGTCCGGCGTTCCCCAGAGCACCGCGAGTGCGCCTTCCGATCCGGTCTCGATCTCGGCCCCATCGCCCGTGGCGAATAGCGGCATCGGCAGCATAGTGCAATGGAAGGCCGTTAGCGCGAGCGCGCCATTGCGGTCTTCCAACGCGTACACGGCGTTGGTTTGCGGCGACCGGTAGCCGCCGAGTCTTGCGGCGTGTCCGGCAGCAAGCAGCGGTACCGGCGCGCCGGTACCGCTGAGGACATCCGCCAGCACGATATCGATGACGCGTTTGGCAAGCTCGACCGGTGCGCCTACCGCACCGTTGCTCAACAGCACGATGTCGATTCCATAGGCCGCAGAAAAGACCATCTGGCTGGTTCCGCCGATCACGCCTCCCGCGTGATGCGTCAACTCGACGCCGCGATAATCATTGCGTTTCAGGCCCAGCGCGTACTGGCTTCGTTGCCCGCTGGAGAATACCGGCATGTCGAGCATCTGCGCCCAGGTGCGGGCGTTGCCGATGCGTTTGGCGCCACGCAGATGCGCGGTCCATCGCAACATGTCGTCAACGGTCGAGACAATCGAGCCTTCGCCGAGAACATCCCATGAGGGGAATACGCCGCGTTGAAAACCGCCTTGCCCGTCGGGCACATGCTGGGTCGCCATGCCCGGCACAATCGCCATGTCGTTGGCAACGCAATCCGTGTCTCGCATACCCATCGGGGTGAAGATGCGAGCCTTCAGGAACGCGCCGAACGGCATGCCGCACGCGCGCTCAATGGCGAGCGAAAGCAAATGGTAGCCGCCGTTCGAATAGATCATGCGCTCGCCCGGCGGGAAGTTCTCATCACGTTGGCGTTGCTGCGCCGCCAACGACGCCCCCGCCAGCGATACGGCGAGCCCCTGCGTGAGCAACGCCAGATCGAGCGAACATCGTTGGCCGCCGCGATGCGTCATCAGTTGCCGCAGTGTCGGTGCCCCGGCGGATGGCGGCAACTCGGGAAGATAGGCGCCGACAGACATGTCCGCGTCGAGACGTCCGTCTTCACACAACAGCAATGCAGCCAGGCAGGTGAAATGCTTGCTGGTGGAGCCTATGCGCAGCCGGGTCGCCGCAGTCAATGCGCGCCCATGCTCAAGGCTCGCCATGCCGAAAGCGCGACGATAGCAAACCTCGCCATGGCGTGCGATGCCGATCACCACGCCTGGCGCGTCAGTGCGGGCGTACGGGGCGAACAGGGCCGTCAACGCGGCGTGTTGGTCTGCGGACAACAGGTCCGCCGTGGGGATCGCTTTCATGGGATGTCGAACGCTCACGATGCGCGAGCAAACAGCAGACGGCGCGTACGCCAGGTATCGAGAAGGAAACTGGCGGCCCGTCCGTCGGTATGGCGCGACACGCGCATGGCACCGAACGTCATGCTGCGCGGCTCCTGTGGCGTGAAGACGAACAGATCGTTCGCGCGAGGGTCGAGCCGATAACGCGCCACGCCGAATTCGCCCTGGATATGCATCGTCAGTGCCTCGCCTTCGCGTGCGATGACCGCACGCGCGCCTGCATCCTGACTGATATACACGCCGGGCATACCGGGCGCTGCATCGGTGAAGCACGGCGGTGGGGTTATCAGGCGCGAGAGCGTTTCCTGCCCTGCGCAACTGACCATGTCCAACCGATTCGCGTCATTGTGAAGTCGGAGATGAACCGGTCCTTCGGGGCCGTCATCGATCATCAATGTGCCCGGGTGCAACGGCGAGTCCGCCAACGGCATCGGATACCCCGCGAAATGGAAATGCACCAGATGCAGCACGCCATCACGTTCGATGATTTCGTAGTACGCACCTGTCTCGCGCGAATGGAAGATGCCCAGCCAAGCGGCGCGCTCGGCGGCGTTCGCCGGCAACACGGCTTCCGAGGCGTCCGTATCCTTGAGTTGTCCGTCGAGCACGATGTCGACGATGCGCTTGGACAGATCGATCGGGTTGACCAACGCACCATTGGTGATGATCACGACATCAAGCGCGTGGGTCGGTACCGTCAGCATCTGGCAGGCGCCGCCGATGACGCCGCCCGCGTGGTGCAGCAGCGACACCCCGCGATACGGCGTATGCATCAGGCCCAGCGAGTAGGTGCTCGACGCTCCGTTCGTGAAGCGGGCCGGCGTCAGCATCTCGCGCCACGTCGCCGTGTTGCCGACAAACTTCTCGCCACGCAGATGCGCTGTCCAACGGAGCATGTCGTCGACTGTCGAGACGATGGCGCCTTCGCCTCGCGTGCGCATGACGGGGAACAAGCCGCGTTGCCAACCGCCAGCCGCATCGGGCACATGCAGCGTCGCCACGCGGGGCTGGATCGTCATGTCGTTTGGCACGGACGCGGTGTCCCTCATTTCCAGCGGCGCAAAGATGCGCTCCGCGAGGAAGGTCTCGAACGGCTGACCGGACACGCGCTCGATGATTTCCGAAAGCACCTGATAGCCGCCGTTGGTGTACATCATGCGCGATCCGGCCGTGAAGTTGGCCTCCGACTGCCGCGCCTGCATGGCGAGCGGCGCGCCGTCGGGGATCATCGCCATGCCTTGCGTGAGCATCGACAGATCGAGAAAGCAGCGCTCGCCGCCGGTGTGCGTCATCAATTGCCGCAGCGTTGGCTGAACGTCGCGCTTCGGCAGTTCGGGAAGATAGTCACGCGCGGGCGCGTCGATATCGAGTCGACCGTCTTCCACCAGCAGCATCGCGGCAAGACACGCGAAATGCTTGCTGACAGACCCGATGCGCATGCGCGTCGCCGGGGTGTTCGCCACGCTGTGCTCAAGGCTCGCCATGCCGATGCCGCGCCGGTACAGCAGTTTGCCGCGGTACGCGACACCGACGACGAGACCGGGGGAATCAGGTGAATGGAAGGGACTGAAAAGCGCGTCGAGCCGGGCATTCAGGGAGAGGGCTTCCGATTGTGTCATGGCGAGATATCAGAGATGAGTGTCACGAGGCACGGCATGGCCCCAGAGATACGGCGGGCAGTCGAGTCGGCCGTCGAAATAGGTGACGCCGGGTTCGCGATCGCGGGCGAGGAAGATCGGTCCATCGAGATCGACGTGATCGCACAGTTGCCCGAGCAGGAAGGCTGGCGCGATGGACAACGACGTGCCCGCCATGCAACCGGCCATCACCGACAGTCCGGCGGTCCTTGCGCGCTTGGCAATGTCGAGCGCACGAGTGAGGCCGCCGCATTTGTCCAGCTTGATGTTGACGACGTCGTAACGCCGTGACACGTCGGCCAGATCATGGATATCCTGGAACGATTCGTCGGCGGCGAGCGGGATCGGGCAATCGATGGTCTCAAGGCAGGCATCTGCACCGATGGCGAAGGGCTGTTCCAGCATGTTGACGCCGAGCCGTTGCAGCACAGGGATCATTGCGTCGAAGTGCGTGCGCGACCAACCCTGGTTCGCGTCGACGGCGAGCGAAACGTCCGGCCGCATGTCGCGAATCGCCTGAAGGCGTGCGGCGTCTTCTTCGGTGCCCAACAGCTTGATCTTGAGGGCGCGCGCTTGCGTCAGCGCGCGCGCCGCAGCCGCCATCGCATCCGGGGTGTCCGCGCCGACCGTCATCGTGGTGAGCAAGGCTTGCGGTGCGAGTAGCCCCGCAACTTGCCATACCGGCGCCTCACGCCGCTGCGACGCCAGGGACCATAGCGCCGCATCCACGGCGCTGCGGGCGCCGCCGGCGGGCAGCAGATCGAGCAGTTGATCGCGCGATACCCCTGCTTCGATCGCCGGACGGACCGCTTCGATCTGCACCGCCATCGACTCCGGCGTCTCACCGAGGTAAAAGACACCGGAGGCTTCCCCGGTGCCGACGTATTCTCCGTCGATCAACGTCACGGCGATCAGGCGGGCGGCGTCGATGACGTGACCGCTGATGTGGAACGGTGTCGCCAGCGGCCAGGTTTCGATGTGAACCGTCAACGAAACCGGCGACACGGCGGCTGGCGGCAAGAAGGCATCACGCATAGGTTTCAATCGCCTCCTTGACGCCGCGACCGGAAGCTCGCAACAGAAGACAGGCACCGATGAAACCGAACGCGGCGACACCGACGATCGACCAGAGCAACCCTTGATGCAGTGTGATCAGTCGATCCGACGTGAAGCCAATGAACACCGGCGCAGCGGCCTGCACGACGACCGACGTCAGCACACCGATGGCGGCAACGCGCGAACGCAGATACGGCGGGCAGATCTCCTGCATGATGGTCGGGAACAGCACCAGTCCGGCAACCATGCAGGCGAGCTGCACGCCGAACAAGGTGTAGACCGCCGTAACGGAGTCGGCGACGAGATAGGCGAACGACAATGCGCCCGCCACCAGTGCACCGAACTCACAGACACGCAACGGCGCGAGCACCCCGAAGCGCGCCCGCGTACGACGCGCCACCAGCCCGCCCATCACACAGCCTACGATACCGCCGGCCATCGCCGCCAGGCCCATGCCGCTGCCCGCGTCGGCGGGGGTTGCGCCGAACGTCCGCACGGCGACGACCGGCATCCATGTCGCCACCCCCACGAACGCCAGGTTCACCAGCCCGATGGCGCCGAAGAACTTCAACATCATCGGCGCTTCCCGTCGGAAGTACATGGATGCGCTGAGCATCGACCTGGCAGCCTTGTGAGGCGAGGCGGTGTGATTCGATCCGCCTTTGTGCCCGCTTCTAATAAGCGCGATGAGCAAGATCAGCACCGGCGCGGGGAGCGCCACGGCAAAGAACGCCAACCGCCACGGTGCGAACTCGCTCAGGGGGACCGGCAACGAACCGTGCATGGCGGCAATACCGTGCATCAGCGCCCCGCCAAGCGCCATTCCGGCACCGGTGCCGAGTAGATTCGCCAGCGCGAAGATTGCGTTGGCGAGCACCCGTTGGCGCGGCCCGAAGAGGTCCGGAATCATGCCGTAGATGACCGGAATCAATCCCGCTTCACCGATCCCCAACCCCACGGTCGCAAGGAACAGATGCCAGAAGTTGTTCGTCAGCCCGCATGCGGCAGTGGCGGCGCTCCATACCAGCACGCACGCCGCCAACACCACACGACGATCCACGCGATCCGCGACCCACCCGATCGGCAACGCGGCGATACCTGCGAAGAGTGCGATACCGGCGCCCTGGAGCAGACCGATCTCGGTGTCCGTCAATCCGAATTCGTGACGGATGGGCTCCGTCAGCACAATCAGGATCTGACGGTCGACGAACGCAAAAAACGCCACGACGATGAGGATGACGAGCCCGAACCACGCAAGCGGCCCGGCGTGCGATTCTGCCGGCGGGTTTTGACCCGCCGTGGTGGTGGGCGATTCGAATTTTGCATCGAACATGAGGACTCCGTGATCAGAACGGCACGGTCACGTTCATGCCGACCGTGCGCGGTTGCGTGACGGACACGAGCGTCGACCCGCCGATCGGCACGAGGGCGGTGTTGGCGGACAGCAGGGCGCGCCGGTCGAACACGTTGCGCACATAGAACGAGACGCTGTAGGCACGCATGTCGATACCGGCTTGAAGGTCGGTGATGCCGTAGCCCGGCAGAATGAAGTCGGGACGGCTTGTGCTGCTCTTGAAGCCTGCATGGCGCTGACCGACGATGCGTTGCGAGACACCGGCGTAGGCAGGATGTCCTGCAACGTTGAACAGATACGTGGCGGACACGTTGCCGGAGTACTTTGCCGAATTCGGCAAGGGATCGCCTGCGCGGGCATCGCTGCCGGGCGAGCTGTCCGTGAGGGCTGCGTCGATGTACGAGAAGCCGGCGGCGATGTTCCAATGGCGCGTGGGACGCCACGTTGCGGAAAACTCCAGGCCCTTGATGGTTGCATCACCCGCGTTGATCAGTTGGCTCACGCCGTTGATCGAGCCGAACTGCTGGATGTTCTTCCAATGCACATAGAACGCGGCGGCTTCGACCGACAAGCGCTTGTCGAAGAGATCGGCCTTGTAGCCGGCTTCGTACGTCCACAGCGTGTCCGGCTGAAACACCGAACTGCCGTTGACGGGTTGGCCGGTGATCGGGTCGATCAGGCGCACGTTCGGGCCGCCGGGACGATACCCGCTGGCCGCGCGCGCATAAATGTTGCTGTTGGCCGTGAGGCCATAGCGCGCGGTGAGCATGTACGTCTTGCTCGTGTCTGACGAATTGGCCGTCGTGTTCTGCGCCGGCCCGACGATCGGTCCGGACAGCGATTGATCGTAGGTCTGGTTGTTGTGCGCGACACGCAGTCCGCCGGTGAGCGAGAAGCGCGGCGTGAAGTGATACGTCAGGTCGCCGTAGGCTGCATATTCCTTGTACGTGCTCGGACCGACCAACGATTCCAGTGCGGGCCCGGGCGCGCCGCCGGTCAGGGTGGTATTGATGCCTTGAGTCAGCGTGCTGCTCTCGCGCGTGTAGAACAACCCCGCCAGCCATTCCAGCGACCGATTGCCGGGGGACGTCAGACGGAATTCCTGAGTGAACTTGTTGGTCGCGGCTTGGCTGGGCGCCACGTACGTCGCGAAGTTGAACCCCATCCTGCTGAAAATCGGAGCGTAGATCGACGTCAAATCTTGCGGGAGACTCGAATTGATCTGTTGATACGACGTAATCGAATTCGCACGGGCCCATCCGAAATCATATTCAACGGACCCCGAGTACATCTGGATGTTCTGATGGAACGGTTCGGGGGCGTCGAGACGGCGGGTCAGGTCGCCGTATAGCGGCTGGCCGTTGGGGCCGTAGTCGATGTAGTTCGCGCCGTTGCGGTTGCTGTTTTGCGTGGTCGCTGTAAGACGGAAGGTGAGCTTGTCCGTGGGCGTGAGCAAGAACGAGGCACGCGCACCCGTGGTGTTGCCGCGATCGATGCGCTGGCCCGCTTGCGCACCGACGGCATCGACGTGGCCCGCATCGTACTGATTGAAGACGGACACGCGCACGGCGGCCATGTCCGTCTTGAGCGGAATGTTCAGGACCGCGCTTTGCGTGTTGTTGAACCCGCCGTTTTTGGTGAAACTGCCGCCAAGGGTGGCTTGTCCCGAGAAGCCGCTCGGGTCGGGCTCGTTCGTCACATATTTGATGAGGCCCCCCATAGCCCCTGCGCCATAGAGCGTGCCTTGCGGGCCGCGCAGGATTTCGATGTGGTTCAGGTCGAGCAGGCTCATGTCGAGCGCGAAGGCGGACCCTTGCCCGTAGGCCGTGGATGAACCGAACGCGACGTCGTCGACATACATGCCGACGGTGGGCCCGGTTTGCACGCCGGTCGTGACACCCCGGATACTGACCTGGCCCGAACCTGCGCCGCCACGGCTGTTCAGATCGACGCCTGGTTGCGAGGCGACGTAATCGGCCATCGACTTGGCGCCGCTTTTCTGGAGTTCGTCGGTGGAGAGAACGTTGACCTGCATCGGCACTTCGCGGGCCGGTTCGCGGCGACGCGTGGCCGTGACAACCACCGTGTTGAGCGTTGCGCCTTCCGCGCTTTGTTTCGCGGTTTCCGGTGCGCCTTGCGTCGCGCCGTGCGCGATGTTCGGAGCGCCGTCGGCGGGAGCGGCAGCGGGTAGGGCATCCGTCGATGGGTTTGCGACGACCGGTGCTGCCGCTTGTGCATGCGCGTGCGTTGCGGCAAGCAGCATCGCGGGTCCGACGAACAGCAGTGCATACAGCCGGTTGAAGCGATACGGCGGTTTGGCCTGCGGGTACGAAGTCAACATCTCTCCTCCTGATTTGCCTGTCGTTATACGTGTGGGATATCGGGTTCGGTGTTTAGCTGCGTTCAGGGCATGAATTGCTCGTTACCCACGAGCCCGATACGGGTGGCGCCGAGTCGTTGTGCGCTTGCCATGACCATGGCGACAACGCGGTACGGTGCCGCCTTGTCGGGGCGCAGATGCAGCTCCGCTGGTGCCGGATCAGCGGCCACGTCTGACAGACGCGTCTCAAGCTGCGCGCGCGAGGTCATCGCTTCGCCGTTCCAGGCGACAGTGCCGTCGGCGGCGACGTCGATCTGCACGATGCGCGGCGTTTCCAGTTGCGTGGGTGGCGCGCCGGTAGGCATATCGAGCTTGACCGCGTGCGTCTGGATGGGGATGGTGAGGATCAGCATGATGAGCAGCACGAGCATCACGTCGATCAACGGTGTCGTGTTGATCTCAACCATCACTTCGGCTTCGTCCCCGGCGCCGCCGGGCATCGTCATCGCCATGACGGGTCTCCTTGTCTCTTTCAATTGATCGGATGAGTCGGATGAGTCGAACGGCTTATTGACGCGGCGGTGCTTCCGTAATGAAGTCGACCTTCGTGATACCGGCGCGTTGGCAAGCAAGCACGACGCGTCCGATGGCGGCGTAGCGCGCGTCGAGATCGCCACGGATATGCACCTCGGGTTGCGGCGACTGCACCGCCACCGTCTTGAGCTTTTCCACGAGCGTGTCGATGTCGGGCACGCGCCGTTCATCCCAGAACACGTCGCCGTCTTTCGTGACGGCGAGGATCACGTTCTGTGGTGTGGTTTGCAGGGGCTGCACGGCTTCTTTGGGCAGCGAGACGGGCACGGTGTGCGACACCACCGGGATCGTGATCAGAAAGATGATCAGCAGCACGAGCATCACATCGACGAGGGGAGTCGTGTTGATCGACGACATCACCTCATCGTGATCCCCGCTGTCGCCGGTTCCCACGTTCATGGCCATGACTTACCCCACGCGAGCGACGGACGCGGACTTCGTCGAGACCACAGCGGCGGCGGTGGTCCTGCCTGTGAGGATGACCGTGTGCAGTTCCGCCGAAAAGCTGCGCACGCGCTCCATCACGGCCTTGTTGCGGCGCACCAGCCAGTTGTAACCAAGCACTGCCGGCACGGCGACGGCCAGACCAATGGCGGTCATGATCAGCGCTTCGCCGACCGGGCCCGCGACCTTGTCGATCGACGCTTGCCCTGCGATGCCGATGGCGGTCAGTGCGTGATAGATGCCCCACACCGTGCCGAACAGCCCGATGAACGGTGCGGTCGAGCCGACCGTGCCGAGGAAGGCAAGGCCGTCTTGCAAGCGATTGGAGATGGCGTTCGTGGCGCGTTCGACGGCGACGGCGACCCAGGTGTTGAGATCGACCTGTTCGAGCAGTGCGCCGTCGTGATGCTCACGCGCGGACAAACCGCTTTGCGCGATGAAACGGAACGGGCTGCCCTCGTCGAGTTGGCGAGCGCCTTCGGTGAGCGTGGCGGCTTTCCAGAAGCTGTTTTCTGCGGCTTTCGCGCGACGCAGCACGCGGGCTTGTTCGAGCAGCTTGGCAACGATGATGTACCAGCTCCCCATCGACATGATGATCAGGATGAGCAACGTGCCGCGCGCGATGAAATCTCCGCCTTTCCAGAGTGCTTCGAGGCCATAGGGATTCGTCACCGTATCGGTGGCGGCGTGTGCGGCGGTGGCCGCGAGGGTCAGGGCAGCCGTGACGGCGGCCGAGCGGATGCGGATGGACATGAACGTCTCCTGAAATACGTGGGCAAAGAAATGGCGTTGGCTGTCGGTTACAGCGTCAATCGAGCTTGAAAGAGAAAGGCACCTGCACGCGCACGTCGTGGCCTTGCGCGACGCAGTGGAACTGTTTCACGGCGTTTTCTGCGGCGCGGTCGAGCACAGGGGCGGCGGATGTCGTCACGCGAAGATCTTTCACGTTGCCGTCGATGCCGACGGTGAACGCGACGACGACATCGCCGGTGACGTTGTCGCGTTGGGCTTCACGCGGATAGCGGATGCCGGCGCGCACTTGCGTCGAGTTAGGACAGACGACACCGACGTTCGCCGCGACCGGTGCTGCGGGGGCCGGTGGCGCGGGCGGTGCAACGGGGGCCGAGGGTGTCGGCACGGTCGATTGCGCGGCAATGGCGTTTTGCGACGGCGGCGTGGCGATATGCACCTCGGGCGGCGGCACGAACGGCGGGGGAGGCGCCAGACGTTTGGGCGGTGGCGGCGCGATCTCCTTCGGTGGCGGTGGTGGCGCAGGCGGTTTGACCGTTTCGATGATGCGTGCTTCGATCGGCGCCTGGATGACCTCTACGACTTTCGTCGCCAGACCGGTGAGCAGCGCATAGACGATCGCGGCGTGCAGTGCCACGACGAATGCGATGCCCGCCATTCGGCGAGCGGGCGGTTTGGGATGGGCGTAGTTCATATGCCACGTGTCTCCTGCCTTCATAGGACTTGTTGGGAGTCACGTTAAAACCCGCGCATTTCTGTTTCATCTCGTCTTTGTATCGGCGGTGAAACAATCGATTTTTGATTCGACTCGAGGCGTTTCAAGCGGGGAGAGCAAGTCGGGACGGGGAGGTTGGGGTAACGGTCGGGGTCGTCACTTCGGGGAAATCCGACGCGGGTTTTCCACGAGATTTCGATGCATTTCATGGGAAGCGAATCGCTGCGAGCCATATGTGGCGGGGCGCTTTCGGATTATTTCAAGCTTGCAACAATTCGTGCAAAAACCCTTTATATTCGGGAGCGATAATAGGCGCGAGGGCGACACTTCGCCGCCGCAATATCGGAGAAGCGTTGCCGTGAACAAGATCATCCGCATCCTCGTTGTCGACGACGACGTGCAGATCAGAACCTTGCTGTGTGACTGTCTGGGCGACTTCGGACTGACGACGGCGCAGGCTGCCAGTGGCGCCGAGATGCATCGTGCGTTGGCGGAGGGCGGTTTCGATCTGGTGGTACTGGATTTAATGCTGCCGGATAACGACGGTCTGAATCTTTGTCGCGAGATTCGTGCGACGTCGGAGCTTCCGATCATCATCCTGACGGCGCGTGGCGAGATGACGGACCGGATCGTCGGACTGGAGCTTGGCGCGGACGATTACGTCGTCAAGCCGTTCGAACCTCGCGAGCTGGTTGCGCGGATTCAGACGATCTTGCGACGAGTGCGTGCGCAGACAAACGGACGTCCGAGGGCCTCGGACGAATGTCGTTTCGCGGGATGGCGGTTGCATCAGACGGGGCGACATCTGATTGCTTCGGACAACACCGTGATTCCGTTGTCGAATGCCGAGTTTCGTCTGCTCAACGCGTTTCTCGCCGCACCGGGGCGCGTGCTGAGTCGAGAGTATTTGATGGATGCAGCACGCGGCAAGTCGATTAACGCCTTCGATCGCAGCATCGACGTGCAGATTTCGCGGTTGCGTCAGAAGCTGCGAGAGGACATCAAGGACTCGAAGCTGATTCGTACGATTCGGGGCGAAGGTTACATGCTCGACGTCAATCACCGCTAAGGCCTCGCGCCACTTCAAATCATGTCTGCACGCATTCTCGATACGGCGTTTTATCGCCTGTTTTTTGTCATGGTGGCGCTGGTGGCCGGCACGCAGAGTATTGCCGTGTTCATGATCCGTCAGGCTTACGGGGTTGATACGTTCGTGCCCATGAAAGGGATGAGTTACGGCGCGATGTGGGCGTATGCGCTGTTGATTCAGTTTGGGCCGGCGTTGATTTCGTCATGGTTGGGGGCGAAGATGCTGACGCGTCCGTTCCGCTCGATTGCGTCGGGTGCGGAGGATTTATCGCGCAGCATTGACGCGGCGCCGATTCCCGAGACGGGCCCCAGGGAGGCGAGACAGGCCGCGCGGGTGTTCAATCGGATGCAGGATGCGATTCGTCGTCAGGTGAGCGAGCGGAGTCGGTTTCTGGCGGCAGTGTCGCATGACTTGCGCACGCCGTTGACGCGGATGACGCTGCGCCTGCGTGCGGCGCGGGACCCGGAATTGCGCGAGCAGTTGGCGGACGACATTCGCGAGATGACGCAGTTGCTGGATGCGACGTTGGCGTTCTTGCGCAATGAAGAGGTGGTTGAGCGGTTTTGTCCGGTGGATATCGATGCGTTGGCGGATGCGATTGCACAGGACGCTGCGGAGCGCAACGAACGCGTGACGGTGACGGGCTCGACAATGCCGATCATGGCGCAGCCGCTGGCGTTAAAGCGTTGTTTGACGAATCTTGTCGCAAATGCGATTCGGTATGGTGAGACGGCGCATATTCATCTGACGGACAGTCCGGAGCAGTTGAAGATTGAAGTAACGGACGAAGGGCCTGGGATTCCGGACGCACAGCTCACACGTGTGCTGGAGCCGTTTTTCCGGCTGGAGGATTCCCGCAGCAAGGGGACGGGGGGGGTGGGCTTGGGTTTGACGATCGCGAGCGACGTGGCGCGTCGGCACGGAGGACGGCTCGTGCTGCGCAACTCGCCCGGAGGCGGACTCGTGGCGCAAGTGACGATGCCGCGGGCTTGATTCGTTTGGGTTGGCGGAGTTCTGCGGTAATGCCCCCGTTTTCCACGGTCGGCAAAAGTAGAAACTAAGCGGCCATGGCCAGCCACTGTTTCGGGGTAAAGCCGCCCAATGCCATATTCGGGCGCTCGTGATTGTAAGTCCGCATCCAGTCGGCCGCCGCTTCGCGAACCTGCTCCAGGTCTTCCCACAGATACTTCGACAGCCATTCACGGTGCGCGGTCCGGTTGAAGCGTTCGATATGCGCGTTTTGCTGCGGCTTGCCTGACTCGATGCCTCCGGCACCGCCACGCCGGCTTCCGCACGCTCGAGCGCTTACATGATCTGGCTGTCAGTGAATCTCGACTTCTTCATCTGCAGAACGCCCTCTTAACGAGAAAATGCTACGTCTCCCGACGCCGGATTTCCGGGGGCATTACCATTCGTAATCTGGGCACGGGCATAGCGAATCGGAGCAGTACTCACTATGGGCGAGGTTTTACGACATTTCAGTGAGACTCAAAATAAAAAAGGGCCCTGAAAATCAAGGCCCATTTCTACTTTCCCGCACTACCAACCGGTCTGACTACAGCTTATCGGAAATCGTCATCTACGCTGAAATCGATTTTTCACTTCAGTGAAAATTTCCTCACTATCTCTTCGTAGGGCGTCGCAGTTCACGCAACTGTCGGCCCGGACAGATCAACGAGTTGCCGTCCTGCTCGCCAATAGGCGGATTCGACGGCGCCACAGTTCTTGCGACTGACCGATAGCAGCGCCAGAGTCGTTGCGCTCGGTCATGCAGTCGCGCACGCAGGTCAATGCGCACGTACGGCGTTCGTAATGGCGCCCGCACATTCGCGCACCATTGCCCCCAACTTGCCTGTCACTTCCTCACGCGTCCAGCGACTGCTGGGCGCCACGATGTGTACTGCGGCGATGGCTCGGCCGTGCTTGTTGTACACAGGCGCGCCAACGTTCATATGCCCCAGCATGTACTCCTCGAAGTTCATCGAGAAGCCGCGCGCACGGCTTTCGACAATCTGCGCGAAGATCGTCTCCGGGTCGAGCAGCGTCGCCGGGGTGAGCGGCTTGATTTCCGATTCGCGCAACAATGTGCGAGCTTCCTCATCGGGCAAACCGGCGAGATAGGCCCGACCTGCCGAGGTGCAATACATCGGCATGCGACTGCCGATCGCCATGTGCGCGACGATGGGCTTGCGACTCGTAAACGACGCGACGTAGACCATGTTCGTACCGCACGGCTCCGTGAGCGCCACGGTTTCGTCGCACGTGCTGTTCATCGCGGAAAGAAACGGATTGGCACTCTCGATCAGCGGATTCGCAGCAACGTAATTGCAGCCGATCTCCATCACCTTGTTGGCCAGTTCGTACCGTCGCGTGTACGGGTCCTTGGTCACGTACCCCAGCGTGTCGAGTGTGAACACGATGCGCTGTGCCGAGCTGCGTGTGATGCCCACCGCCTCTGCGATTTGCGCGAGGCTCATCTGACGATTGCGCGCGCCAAACGCCGCCAGAATCGCCAATCCCTTGTCTACAGACTGGTTGAACATCGGTGAATCCTTGCCCATTGCGCGGCTCCTTTCGTTACAAATAAATCGCCTATCGATTATTGATAGGCGTTTACCGAATCTTGATGTGTGAATACACTGAAATCAACCGCTTTATGGATTGATTGTATCGCATATCGATTATCAATGCGCGCATCAGCGGTCATCGAGTCGGCGTCTTCCCGTATCGATTGACGGGGACGTTGTTCACCATCGAAAGCCGTCCCGAAGTTGGGACGAAGGGAACGCCAATGAAAGTCGGAGTTGAAGTGGGGGGGACGTTCACGGATCTGGTCGCACATGACGGTGGCCGGATTCGCGTCATCAAGGTGCCCAGCACCCCGGCCTCGCCGGATATCGGGGTGCTCGACGCCCTTCGTATGGCGGGCATCGATTTCGCCACGATCGAGGACTTCGCGCACGGTTCGACCGTTGCCACTAATGCCGTGCTCGAGCGCAAGGGCGGCAAGGTCGCCTTCGTCGCGACGCAGGGGTTCCGCGACATCCTGTTCCTGCAACGTCACGATCGAAAGCATATCTACGACCTTTTCTACAAGAAGCCGTCGCCGCCGGTGCAGCGTCGCGCCTGCTTTGAAGCCAAAGAGCGAATCCTGACCGACGGAAGCGTCGACACGGCACTCGACGAAGCGCGCTTTCGCAGCGAAGTGCTTCCGCAACTGGAGCAGGGCGCCTACGACGCCGTCGCCATCTGCCTGCTCAACGCGTACCGCAATCCGGCCCACGAGCTGCGTCTGGCCGAACTGATTCGCGCCGCGTTGCCGAATGTGACGGTGACCTGCTCGCATCAGGTGGCTTGCGAGTTCCGCGAATACGAGCGTGCCAGCACGGCCACGCTCTCCGCTTTCGTACAGCCGGTCATTGCCGGCTATCTGGGTCGCCTGACTCAGGCGCTGGAGCGCGAGGGTTTTCGCGGCCGCTTCTCCGTCATGCAGTCGAACGGCGGCCGTTTGCCTGCCGACGCCATGCGAGAAAACGCCATCAGCGCACTATTCTCGGGGCCGGCCGCTGGCGTGGTCGGCGCCGTGCGCCAGGTCGTGCGTTCCGGTTATCGCAACGTCATCACCTTCGACATGGGCGGCACCAGCTCGGATGTATGTCTCGTGCAAGACAGCAAGCCTACGCTCGCTTCCGAAACCGAGATCGACGGCCTGCCGGTGCGTACGCCTGTCCTCGACATCGTCACGGTCGGCGCCGGTGGTGGCAGCTTGATCTGGATCGACGACGGCGGCATGTTGCGTGTCGGTCCGAAGAGCGCCGGCGCTCAGCCGGGACCAGCCTGTTACGGCCGCGGCGGCACCGAACCGACCATTACGGACGCTCACGTGGTGCTTGGCACGGTGCGGGCAGAAGCATTTCTCGGCGGCCAGATGGCCCTCGATGTGGCCGCCGCGCATCGCGCCTTCGATCAGTTAGCAGCGCACTTTGGTCTGTCGGTCGAGGCAGTTGCCCACAATGCCGTTCGCCTGGCCAACGCCAACATCGTTCGCGCCATCCAGCTCGTGTCGACCGAACGAGGCCGCGACCCGCGTGACTACGTGCTCGTGCCGTTCGGCGGTGCGGGCCCGATGCAGGCCGCTCAGATTGCCGAAGATCTCGGCATCGGCACGGTAGTGGCGCCGCCGAACCCCGGGGTGACGTCGGCCCACGGCCTGCTGGCGTCCGATTTCATCAAGTACGAAACGCAGACGTACCGTGTGCAGGTTGCAGATGACACCTGCGACCAGTTGCGCGAGCGCTTCGCCAGGATGAAAGCGGATCTTCAAGCGCAATTCGTGCAGATGGCGTTCGACCAGCCACTGGAATTCAGCTTCACGCTTGAAATGCGCTACGTCGGGCAGGCCTTCGAAGTGCCGCTCGAACTCGACGCCGCGGCGCTCGCCGCACTTGAGCGTAAGTCGCTGAGCGAGCACTTCACCGAAGCACACGAGCGAATCTACTTCCATGCGGACAAGACGGGGCGTCCGATCGAGGTCGTGGCGCTGCGTGTCGGCGCCACGCTGGTCACGCCTCACGTCAGCGCAACCGCAAGTGTCACGGGCAGTCTGGACGCCGCACCGGGTGAACCCGCACTTTACGACGGCCGAAACTGGACGCCATGCCGCCGTCGCACGGTCGCAGCGCTGGGTGCAGACGGCGCGGCGTTGGCCGGCCCGGCGGTGCTGGAGGACTACACCACCACCGTACTCGTGCCGGCGGGCTGGCAGGCCAGCGTGGACACGCAATCCAACCTGATTCTCTCCAAGGAGGTTTGACGATGCCTGTCAATCCGTTCGACAACGCCATCATCAGTCAGAGCGTGCTGGCCGCCGCCCGTGAGATGGGCGTGAAGCTGATCCGTTCCGCTTACTCGACCATTCTGCGCGAAGCGAGCGACGGCTCGGCCGCCATCAGCAACCTGCAAGGCGATATCGTTGCACAAGCCGAATTGATTCCGATCCAGCTCGGCCCGATCGGCATCACGTTGAAACAGTGTCTGGCGCGTTTTCCCGTGGAGACGATTACGCCGGACGATTTCATGATCACCAACGATCCGTACTCTGGCGGCCAACATCTTCCGGATGTCTACATCTTCTGCCCGATTTTCTACGGTGAGCGCCTGATTGGATTTTCGGCAAGCGTCGCGCATCAGATCGACTTCGGCGGCGGTGCGCCCGGCCTCGACCCCGGGGCCACGGATATTTATCAGGAAGGCTTGCGCCTGCCGCCGACCAAGTGGTCGCAAAGCCGCGATTGGAACGGCGGACCGCTGGAACAACTGGTGCGGGCCAATATCCGCGTGCCGGATCTGACCATCGGCGACATGAATGCCATGTTCGCCGCTAACGCGATCGCTGCCGCGCGCGTCGCCCAGCTGTGCGACAAATACGGCGCAGACACCGTGACCGAAGTGATGGCCGAAATGGTGAACTACTCGGAACGACGTTTCCGTGCTGCCATCACGCAATTGCCTGACGGCGTGTACTACGGGGAAGATGTGATCGATGACGACGGTGTGACCGACGAGCCGCTGCTCATCAAGGTCAAGGTCGAAGTGCGCGGGGACGCCATCGACATCGACTTCACCGGTAGCAGCCCGCAGGTGCGGCGCAACTTGAACTCGCCGTTCTCCTGCACGGTGTCGGCGGCAGTCACATGCGTCAAATCGGTTCTGACGTCACCGGATATTCCCTTCAACGACGGCATTCTGCGGGCGGTTCGAATCAGCGCGCCGTACGGCTCGATTCTGAATCCGGCGCCGCCTTCGCCGGTGCGTGCGCGGCTGGAGGCCAACTACCGGATCTATAACGCCATCATGCGAGCGCTCGCGCCGGTCGCACCGGAGAAGGTGATTGCAACGGGCTTCGATACGCTGACCGCCGCCTGTTTCTCCTTACAGCGTGACGAAAGTTTTAGCGTGTATCTGGAAATTTTCGGCGGCGGCTACGGCGGCTCGCAACACGGCGATGGATGCGATGCGGTCGACTCGCCGCTCTCGAACTGCGCCAATACGCCAGTCGAAGCGCTGGATATGGAATACGACTTCTTCCGCCTGGAGCGCTACACGTTGGAGCCTGACTCGTTCGGTATCGGGAAATATCGGGGCGGCGCGGGGTTCAGCCGGGAGTACAGCGTGCTCAAGGACGGCGTGGTCTTTGCGATCTATGCCGACCGTCACCGGTACGCACCGCAGGGACTATTCGGCGGCGAGGCCGGCGAGCGGGGCTACTGCGAACTCACGCGCAACGGCGTGACGGAGCGCATTGCGTCGAAATCCATGGTCACGCTCAATCGCGGCGACCGCGTCAAGGTCTACATGGGCGGTGGCGGCGGCTATGGCGATGCTGCGGAGCGTCCGCGCTCGCTGCGCGAAGCCGATATCGAAGACGGCATGGTCACTCAGTGAGTCCACACACAACGGAGGGCATGACAATGAAAAAGCATTTGACCGAGAGACGTCGCCTGAGCAGCCTGTGCATCGCCACGGTGACGGCCATGGCGGCTATGATCGCGTCGGGCGTCGCCCATGCCGGCATCGAGGGCAATACCGTCAAGATCGGCTTGCTCACCGACATGAGCGGGGCCTTCTCGCAGTTCTCCGGGCAAGGCTCGGTCGTTGCCGCTCAAATGGCCATCGACGACTGCCTCGCCAAGGAATGCAAGGGCCTGAAGATCCAGCTCCTCACGGCGGATCACCAGAACAAGACCGATATTGCGCTCTCCAAGGCGCGTGAGTGGGCAGACGTCGAACACGTGGACGCCTACGCCGACATGGTCAACTCGGCAGTTGCGCTGGCCATGGAAAATCTGGCGGTGCAAAAGAAGAAGATCGCTCTGTTTGTCGGCGGTCCGCTCAGCATCACCAACGAGAACTGTCAGCCCGAGTACGCGGTGCAGTGGATGTGGGATACCTACTCGCAAACTGCCGCAGCGATCAAGGGGCTGGCCAAGCCCAAACAGGGTTGGTACTTCGTGACGGTCGATTACGCCTACGGCCTGGCCGCCACGACGGAGGCACGCAAACAGCTCGACGCAATCGGCGCACAAACGGTCGGCGAGTCCAAGCATCCGCTCAATACCAGCGACATGTCTTCGCAGATCATCGCAGCCCAGCAGTCGAAGGCCGATGTCGTGGCGTTCGCGAACTCTGGCGCCGACGCGGCCAACGCGATCAAAACCGCCAGCGAGTTCCAGCTTGGCGCGAAGAAACAACTGGCCGCGTTTTTCCCGACCGTCTACGAAATCAAGGGCATCGGACTTTCGCAGGCGCAGGGTCTTCAGTTTCCGGAGAGCTTCTATTGGGACCTGGACGACGGCACCCGCAGCTTCAGCAAACGCTTCATGGAGCTGTACAAGAAGGGACCGCCGTCGCTCACGCACGCCGGCGTGTATTCGTCCGTCTACCACTATCTCAAGGCAGTCGTTGCCGCCGACTCGAAGGACCCGGCACTCGTCATGCGCAAAATGCACGAGCTTCCCATTAAGGATGACGTGGTGCGCAACGCGACCCTGCGTGCCGATGGCCGCATGATCCACGACTACTACTACTTCAAGGTGAAGTCGCCGAAGGAGTCGAAAGGGCCGTGGGATCTGTACACCCTGCAAAAGGTGCTTCCGGGCGAGCAGGTGTTCCTGCCGGCATCGCAAAGCCAGTGCCGGGCGCTCAAGAAGAGCACGGCGTCGCGCTGATCGATTCCAGTCAGGGATAAGCCCCGCGCGCCAGACGCGGGTCACCTTGCGCGTTTGGCGCGAGGGGCCCGCGCTCGGCCCGGGTTTTGCCGACCGACTGTCACGCAATTCATTTTCCGGCGAGCGGTATGCCTCACGAAGACCTGATTCTGCGAACTCACGCGCTGACCAAATCCTTCAAGGGATTCTCAGCAGTAACCGACGTCAACCTCGAAGTCCGGCGCGGCTCCATCCACGCGCTGATCGGCCCGAACGGCGCCGGCAAGACGACCTGCTTCAATCTGCTGACCAAGTTCCTGACGCCGAGCGCCGGCAGCATCGTCTTCAACGGCATCGATATCACGCGCGAGAAGCCCGCCCAGATCGCGCGCCGGGGCGTCATCCGTTCATTCCAGATCTCAGCGGTCTTTCCGCATCTCACCGCGCGCCAGAACGTGCGTGTCGCGTTGCAACGGCAGTCGGGCATGAGTTGGCAGTTCTGGCGCAGCGCACGCGCCCTCGACGCCCTCGATGCGCGTGCGCTGGCCTTGCTGGGGCAGGTCGGCCTGTCCGATTTCGCTAACACGCTGACGTTGAATCTGCCGTATGGCCGCAAGCGGGCACTCGAAATCGCCACCACGCTCGCTATGGAACCCGAGTTGATGCTGCTCGACGAGCCAACGCAGGGCATGGGGCACGAGGACGTTGCAAGCGTCACGGCATTGATCCTGCGAGTCAGCGCTGGACGCACGGTCCTGATGGTCGAACACAACATGAACGTGATTTCGTCCATTGCCGATCGGGTCACGGTGCTGCAACGCGGGGCGATTCTCGCGCAGGGCACCTACGCCGAGGTTTCGCAGGACGCTCGGGTGATGGAAGCGTACATGGGAACGGCCGATCAGGAAGCCGTCAACTGATGGGAACGACAACACGATGACAACCACGCTTTTTCCCCCTGCACTGCACATCGAAGGCCTACACGGGTGGTACGGCGAATCGCACATCCTGCACGGCGTCGATCTGCACGTGGATCGCGGAGAAGTGGTCACGCTGCTGGGCCGCAACGGAGCGGGGCGCACGACGACGTTGCGCGCCATCATGGGACTGATCGGAGCGCGACGCGGCTCGATCCGCATCGACGGGAGCGAGACGATCGGTTTGCCGACACACCATATCGCGGGATTCGGCGTTGGCTACTGCCCCGAGGAGCGCGCCATCTTCGCGAGCCTGTCATGTGAGGAGAATCTGCGACTCCCACCGCGACTCGGCTCCAGACGGGGTAACGATTCCCTCGCGGGCATGAGTGAAGACGAGATCTATGAACTGTTCCCAAATCTCTGGGAGCGACGTCACAGCCAGGGCACCCGACTCTCGGGCGGTGAACAGCAGATGCTGGCGATGGCGCGAATTCTGCGCACCGGTGCGAATCTCCTTTTGCTCGACGAGATTTCCGAAGGGCTCGCCCCTGTGATCGTGCAGAGCCTTGCGCGCATGATCCGTGCGCTCAAGCAAAGGGGTTACACGATCGTCATGGTCGAACAAAACTTCCGCTTCGCCGCGCCACTGGCCGACCGGTTCTATGTGATGGAGCACGGTCGCATCGTCGAGCACTTCGTCGCCAGCGAGTTGCCGCAGCGCGCGCAGGCCCTCCACCAATTGCTCGGCGTTTGAGGTCTTCCATGCATCTGTTCGAGATTCCCTTGCCTGCGTTGCTGTCCCAGCTATTGCTCGGACTTGTCAACGGCTCGTTCTACGCGATGCTCAGTCTGGGTCTGGCAGTCATCTTCGGATTGCTGGGCGTGATCAACTTTGCGCACGGTGCACTGTTCATGCTGGGCGCCGTGTTGGCGTGGATGGGTATGGAGTACCTGGGGCTGGGGTACTGGACCATGCTGCTGCTCGCGCCGCTCATCGTCGCCGGACTCGGTGTCGTGATGGAGCTTGTACTGCTGCGCTGGATATACAAGCTCGATCACCTCTACGGACTTCTGCTGACGCTCGGTATCACGCTCCTGCTCGAAGGCACTTTGCGCGCAGGGTATGGCGTTTCAGGATTGCCGTACGCGACACCCGACGGGCTGACCGGCGCGACCGACGTCGGTTTCATGGTCTTGCCGAACTACCGCGCGTGGGTGGTCGCGGCGTCGCTTTCCACCTGTCTCGGGACCTGGCTGCTGATAGAGAAGACGCCGCTCGGCGCACGTTTGCGGGCCGGAACGGAGAACCCGAAGATCGTCGCGTCGTTTGGCGTCAACGTGCCGCTCATGATCACGCTGACCTATGCCTTCGGCGCGGCGCTTGCGGCGCTGGGAGGCGTGCTCGCCGCACCGGTTATCCAGGTGTCGCCGCTCATGGGGCAGAACCTGATCATCGTCGTGTTCGCCGTGGTCGTGATTGGCGGCATGGGATCGATTCTCGGGGCCGTCGCCACGGGGCTGGGGCTCGGCGTGATCGAAGGGCTGACCAAGGTCGTCTATCCCGAAGCGTCGTCGACGGTCGTCTTCGTGGTCATGGTGCTGGTGCTGCTCGTGCGCCCGGCGGGATTGTTTGGCAAGGAATCGTAGGAGTTCGGTATGGAAAAACGATGGTTACCCTGGCTGGTACTCCTGGCCCTGCTGGCCGCGCCGTTTACGGGAGCGTACCCCGTGTTTGTCATGAAAGTCCTCTGCTTCGCGCTGTTCGCCTGCGCGTTCGATCTGCTGCTCGGGCATGCGGGGCTGCTGTCGTTCGGGCATGCCGCCCTGTTCGGCGGCGCCGGTTACGTGGCCGGCTATGCGATGAAGACGTGGGGCGTATCGCCGGAGGCAGGCCTGTTGCTCGGCGCATTGACCGGTGCAGGGCTGGGCGCCGTCATGGGCGGGCTGGCGATTCGACGCAAGGGCATCTATTTCGCGATGGTCACGCTCGCCCTGGCGCAAATCGTCTATTTCGTGTTGTTGCAGGCGCCGTTCACTGGCGGCGAAGACGGCTTGCAGGCAGTGCCGCGCGGTCGACTGTTCGGGGTGTTGCCGCTCGATGACGATCACACGCTGTACTACGTCGTGCTCGCCATTGTGACGGCGGCGTTCCTGCTGATCGGCCGTATTGTCGCGTCGCCTTACGGAGCCGTACTCACGGCCATCAAGGAAAACGAACCGCGCGCCATCTCGCTCGGCTACGACGTCGATCGTTTCAAGTTGCTGGCGTTCGTGCTGTCGGCTGCGCTGGCCGGCCTGGCGGGGGCGCTCAAGGTGCTGGTGCTCGGCTTCGAGACGCTGACTGACGTGCACTGGTCGATGTCCGGGGCCGTCATCCTGATGACATTGGTCGGTGGGATGGCCACGCGCTGGGGTCCCGCTGTAGGCGCGGTGATCATTACGGGGCTGGAGACGAAACTCGGCGACATCGGCGATGCGCTCGCATCACTTACCCATATCGACGCATTCGCTCGTCTGGGGGAATCCGTCACCATCGTTACCGGACTGCTGTTCATCGTCACGGTACTGTTCCTGCGCGACGGCGTTGTCGGTAGTGTTGCCGCACTCTGGCAGCGCGTGCGCACGCGAGTGCCGCCGAATCCGAATCATGAAGCGCTGCGTCTCGCGGCAGGCACCCCCACCTCGCAATCAGGAGAAAGCGCATGACGGCACGCGAGCATGCACGTCTGGCCGCCCATGACGCGGTGACTGCCAACACCGGCCTGCGCAGCGATGCCGCCGACAATGGCGCGCGGCGTAGCGACGCAGGTCCGACCGGCGCGTTCCCGTCACTCTGGTCGGCCACCGCGACGCCCGCGTTGGAGACGCCCCCGCTCCACGCGTCGCGACGCGTGGACGTGGCGGTGATCGGCGGCGGGTTCACAGGGGTTTCGGCTGCGCTTCATCTGGCTGAAGCTGGCGTCGACGTTTGTGTGCTCGACGCCGGTGAGCCAGGATGGGGCGCGTCGGGGCGAAATGGCGGTCAGGTGATTCCGGGGCTCAAGCATGATCCGGATGCGCTCTTGAAGTGCTTTCCGGGGGAGCAGGGCGTCGCGCTCGTCGACATGATTGGCGGGGCGGCCGACGTCGTCTTCGACCTGATTGCGCGCTACGGCATCGACTGCGACGCACGGCGCGAAGGCTGGATACAGCCCGCGCATTCTGCCGCGATGCTGGCGGCCCAACGCATCCGCGTCGCGCAATGGCACACGCTCGGGGCGCCCGTCGAGATGCTTGATCGTGATGCCGTGACATCACGCATCGGTAGCCCCATCTACCAGGGTGGCTGGATCGACCGGCGCGCGGGCAGCCTGCATCCGCTGAGTTATCTGCGAGGCCTGGTGCGCGCAGCGACCGGGCAAGGTGCGACGATTCACGGGAACACACGGGTGACCGGTCTGCGAGCGGTGGCGGGGCGCTGGCAGGTAAGCACGTCGTCAGGTCATACGCTCGACGCGGCGCGTGTGCTGATCGCGACCAACGGTTATACCGGCGACCTATGGCCCGGGCTACGCCGTACCTTAATCGCTGCAAACAGCTTCATTGTCGCTACGGCACCGTTACCGGAGCACATTGCGGCCACTGTACTGCCTGGCGGCGAAGTTGCCTCCGATGCGCGGCGCCTGTTGCTGTACTTTCGCAAGGACGCAGCGGGCCGATTGCTGCTCGGCGGCCGCGGCTCGTTCTCGGACCCCAGCTCGCCGAGCGCATGGCAGCATCTCGAGCGCGCACTGGTTCGTCTGTTTCCGCAGACGCAGGGCGTGCCCATCGAGTATCGCTGGGCGGGGCGTGTGGCGGTGACACCGGACGCGATGCCGCACGTTCACACGCCAGCCCCTGGTCTGACGATCTCACTCGGCTACAACGGCCGCGGTATCGCCATGGCGACTACGCTCGGGCGTGAACTGGCAGGACACCTGGCCGGGCGCTCGGCATTGCGCTTCCCGGTCACGCCCATCCGGCCGATTCCCTTCCATAGCTTGCAGCGCCTGTATTTTTCAGCTGCGGTTAACTGGTATCGCGTGCTCGATCGGTTGAGTTGAATGTCGTTGACGCGACGTTACCGAAACGACTTCGGTGGGGTCTCCTTGCTCGACCGTCCGTGGAAGTCAGCGATTGAATCGCACCGGCTTATTTGATTCGAAACGTGAGCCATGGGCATAGCAAATCAGCGGGCTGCTCACCATTGGCAAGACGTTATGACCGTTCGTTTGGCTAACGACCCGGAATGAGAAAAGGGCCTTGAAATTCAAGGCCTTTTCTTAACTATCTTTGAAAACCGTAGGGCGTCACAGTCTGTGCAACTGTAGGCCCAAATAAATCAACCGGTTGTAGTGGTCAACCTTTTCCGGACACGGCGTTAAGTTTCTCGTCAGCTACCGCCAGAACCAAGCAGGTGAAAGAAATTAGCTCGAAGCAAAGCCGCAGAGCCCTTAGCGAAAAAGCCCTGTAAATCAGAGATCTACAGGGCTTTCGCATTTGGTGGCAAATCAGGGACTCGAACCCCGGACCTGCGGATTATCATTCCGCGGCCGCACTCTCATAAAGCATGGTGCTCGACGCGTAGGTCAGTCGCACAAACGCCGTCCCACAGTCGCAAAACTGTGGCGCCAGTCGCACTTACTCTGGCGCTCTACGGCTACATACACAATCAAACATCAATATTCCCGGCACGCAGTGCATTCGACTCGATGAACGCGCGGCGCGGTTCCACATCATCGCCCATCAGCGTGGTGAAGATGCCATCCGCAGCAATCGCGTCTTCGATCTGCACGCGCAGCAGGCGGCGCACCGCCGGATCCATCGTGGTTTCCCACAACTGTTCCGCATTCATCTCGCCCAGCCCCTTGTAGCGCTGCTTCGAGACCTTGCTTTCCGCATCCGCCATCAGCCACTTCATCGCCGACTTGAAGTTCGTCACCGGTTGCGAACGCTCGCCGCGCTTGATCGTCGCACCTTCGCCGATCAGCCCCTTGAACGTCTCGGCCGTCTTCTGCAACTGCGCAAAGTCCGCCGTCTGCAGGAAGTCCTGATCGATCACCGTCACCTTCACGTTGCCGTGATGACGACGCTCCACACGCAACGACGGCACCGGATCGGCATTCTCAACGTCTTCCATCACCGCCGTGATCGTGATCTCCGGCGCAAGCGGATCGTTGCTCAACGCCGCCTCCAGCGCCTTGGCCGAGGCCTGTGCCGACGCTTCGCTACCGAGATCGATCTCGACACCTTCGGTCACTGCCGTGAGCACCGACGACTCGTAAATGCGGCTCAGACGCTCGATCACGCCATCAGACAACTGGTAGCTGCGCGTCAGCTCGCCCAGCGCATCACCCGAAATCGGCGCAGCGCCCGTCGTCGGCGTCAGCTCGGCATTGTTCAGCGCAAGCTTCAGCATGTACTGGCCCAGCTCGCTCTCATCCTTGATGTAACGCTCGTCCTTGTTGTGCTTGATCTTGTACAGCGGCGGCTGTGCGATGTACACATAGCCGCGCTCGATCAGCTCCGGCACCTGACGATACAAGAACGTCAGCAGCAGCGTCCGGATGTGCGCGCCGTCCACGTCAGCATCGGTCATGATGATGATGCGGTGATAACGCAGCTTGTCGATGTTGTAGTCGTCCTTGCCGATACCGCAACCCAGCGCGGTAATCAGCGTCACGATCTGCTCGCTCGAAATCAGCTTGTCGAAACGTGCCTTCTCAACGTTCAGCACCTTGCCGCGCAGCGGCAGAATCGCCTGGAACTTGCGGTCGCGACCCTGCTTCGCCGAGCCGCCTGCCGAGTCGCCCTCGACCACGTAGATCTCGCACAGCGCCGGATCCTTCTCCTGGCAGTCCGCCAGCTTGCCCGGCAAGCCCACGCCATCGAGCACGCCCTTACGGCGCGTCATTTCACGCGCCTTGCGCGCCGCGTCGCGCGCGCGCGCCGCTTCCACGATCTTCGAGCAGATGATCTTCGCGTCGTTCGGCGTTTCCTGCAGGAACTCTTCCAGTGCCTTCGCCACGTACTCTTCCACCGGCGCACGCACTTCCGACGACACCAGCTTGTCCTTCGTCTGCGACGAGAACTTCGGCTCCGGCACCTTCACCGACAACACGCACGTCAGACCTTCGCGCATGTCGTCGCCGGTCGTCTCGACCTTGGCCTTCTTCGCCAGTTCGTTCTCGTCGATGTACTTGTTGATAATGCGCGTCATCGCCGCGCGCAGCCCCGTCAAGTGCGAGCCGCCGTCACGCTGCGGAATGTTGTTCGTGAAGCACAGCACCGTCTCGTTGTAGCTGTCGTTCCACTGCATCGCCACTTCCACGCCGATACCGTCGCGCTCGCCCGTGACATGGAAGATCGTCGGGTGCAGCACCGACTTCGACTTGTTGATGTACTCGACGAAGCCCTTCACACCACCGCCAAACGCGAAATCGTCTTCCTTGCCCGTGCGTTGATCCGTCAGACGAATCCGAACGCCGTTGTTCAGGAAGGACAGCTCGCGCATGCGCTTGGCGAGAATGTCATAGTGGAATTCGACCTTGCCGAAGATCGTCTCGTCAGCCAGGAAGTGCACCTCGGTGCCGCGCTTGTCGGTGTCGCCCAAAAGCTTCAGCGGCGACGTCTCGACGCCGTCAACCACTTCCAGCTCGCGGTTCTGCGGCACGCCACGGTGGAACTCCATGAAGTGCTTCTTGCCGTCGCGGCGCACGGTGAGCTTCAGATACGTGGAGAGCGCGTTCACGCACGACACGCCCACGCCGTGCAAACCGCCCGACACCTTGTAGCTGTTCTGGTCGAACTTGCCGCCCGCATGCAGCTCGGTCATCACGATTTCCGCCGCGCTACGCTTGGGCTCGTGCTTGTCGTCGAACTTGATGCCCGTGGGAATGCCGCGGCCGTTGTCCGTCACGGAAATGGAATTGTCCGCGTGAATGATCACGTGGATGTCATCGCAGTAACCGGCAAGCGCCTCGTCGATCGAGTTGTCCAGCACCTCGAATACCAAGTGATGCAGGCCCGTGCCGTCCGACGTGTCGCCAATGTACATGCCGGGACGCTTGCGTACAGCCTCCAGACCTTCAAGGATCTGGATGGAGGCTGCACCATAGCCGCTGTCGGCCTGCTTTTGCTGTTCGCTCATGACAATCTTCCGGTTACTGCGTCATTAACTGACGAATTACTGCTTCATGACCCGCCACCTCCGCGCGCTTTTGGCGCCGCGTAGGCAGGCTTATCCCGCAAAAGGATAATTCTCTAGAAACGCCAAAGGGGCGCTCGGCCCCTTCGCGCATATGACGGCGCGTATGGCGGAATATCCGCTCAAATGCGCATCGGCATGACGACGTATTTGAATTCGTCGTTGTCCGGCAAGGTGATCAGGGCGCTCGAATTCGCGTCGCCCAGACTCACCTTGACCTGTTCGACCTTGAGGTTCGACAGCACGTCGAGCAGGTAAGTCACGTTAAAGCCGATATCCACCGACTCGCCCGTGTAATCGATCTCGAGTTCTTCCTGCGCTTCTTCGGTTTCTGCGTTGCTCGCGCTGATCTTCAACAGATTCTCGCTCACGAGGAAACGCACCCCCTTGAACTTGTCCGACGTCACAATGGCCGCACGCTGCAACGAGCGATGCAACTCTTCGCGACTGATAACGAAGCTCTTGTTGTAACCCTTCGGGATCACCCGGTTGAAGTCCGGGAACTTGCCCTCGACGAGCTTCGAGACCAACTCGACATTCGCGAAGCAGAACTTGACCTGGCTCGGCGCCACATCAATCTTCACCGGATCGTCGATGTCCTCGAGCAGACGCTGCAGCTCGAGAATCGTCTTGCGCGGGATGATGACTTCCTGACGCGCAAAATCCTGACCCGTGATCGTCGTGTTGCAGTACGCGAGACGGTGACCGTCCGTTGCCACCGCTTCGATCTTCTCGCCCTCGACCACGAGCAGCATGCCGTTCAGGTAGTAACGGATGTCCTGCTGCGCCATCGCGAAATGCACCATGCCCAGCAATTGACGAAGCGCTCGCTGCGGCAGCTCGAAACTCGCCGCATAGTCCTTCGCTGCGGCCACGGTCGGGAAATCTTCGGCCGCCAACGTCAGCAACTGGAAACGGCTCTTGCCGGCCTGCACCGTCAAACGCTTGTCCGACAGCGACAGCGCCACTTCAGCGTCCGGCATGTTCCGCAGAATGTCGAGCAGCTTGCGCGCCGCCACGGTCGTCGCCACATCATCGGCGCCGGCACCGCAATCAGCGGTGGTCGTGATCTGCAACTCAAGGTCGGTCGACAGGAAGGAAATGTCCTGTCCGTGCTTGCGAATGAGCAAATTGGCCAGAATCGGCAACGTATGGCGACGCTCGACGATGCCACTCACAATTTGCAGCGGCCGCAGCAGATTGTCTCGTTGAGTTTTGACCAATTGCATATTTATCCTTCGTAGTAACTGTTAACGAGTGTCAGCCTATGCTGAAAACCCGAAGATTCCCTTATCAATCAATCGCTTGTGGAAGGGATAACAGGGCGGAAAACGCTGTGGACGAACAGGGGACGCATTGTGCGCCGATCCGCTATTGTGCCCGAAAACGCCACTTTCCCCCAAACCGCACCCAGCTTATCCACAGGGACGCAGGCAACCCCGCCCGCCGTCCCGCGTATCTGCCGGTTTTTACCCCTTGAGCGTCTGCTCCAGCACATGCAACTCGTGATTGAGCTGCGCGTCCTTGCCTCGCTCTTCCGCAATCTTGCGTACCGCGTGCAGCACTGTCGTATGGTCGCGTCCGCCGAACAGTTCGCCGATTTCCGGCAAGCTCTTCTGCGTCAGCTCCTTTGCCAGATACATCGCAATCTGCCGCGGCCGTGCAATATTCGCAGGCCGTTTTTTCGAATACATGTCGGCGACCTTGATATTGTAAAAATCGGCCACCGTCTTTTGGATGTTCTCGACAGAAATCTGACGATTCTGAACCGTCAGCAGATCTTTCAGCGCTTCCTTCGTCAGTTCGATGGTGATCTCGCGACCATGGAACTTCGAATACGCGAGGATCTTGCGCAGCGCGCCTTCCAGCTCGCGCACGTTCGAGCGCAAATGCTTACCAACAAAGAACGCCACGTCCTCCGACAGCCCCACCCCCTCGGCCTGCGCCTTCTTGATCAGAATCGCCACCCGCATTTCCAGCTCCGGCGGCTCGATGGCCACCGTCAGCCCCGAATCGAAGCGCGAAATCAGACGATCGTCGATCCCGGTGATCTCCTTCGGGTACGTATCGCTCGTGATGATCACCTGCGCACGGTTCGCGATGAGCGCCTCGAACGCATAGAAGAATTCTTCCTGCGTGCGGCTCTTGCCCGAGAAGAACTGAATATCGTCGATCAACAGCAGATCGAGCGAGTGGTAATACCGTTTGAATTCGTCGAATGCCTTGCGCTGGTATGCCTTGACCACGTCGGATACGTACTGCTCGGCGTGGATGTAGCGAATGCGCGGATTCTGCTTTTCCGCCAGCAACTGGTTACCGATGGCATGAATCAAGTGGGTCTTACCCAGACCGACGCCGCCATACAGGAACAACGGGTTGTATGACGTGCCCGGATTGTTCGCCACCTGAATCGCCGCCGCACGGGCCAACTGGTTCGACTTACCCGTCACGAAATTGTCGAAGGTCAGCACGGGGTTGAGCTTCGAGCGCTCATAGATCGACTCGACTTCCCCCACGTGCGCCGGCTCTTGCGGCGTGACACGCCAATTGCGGCGCACTGCTTCGGCTTCGCTGGCTTCCAGATCGGGACGCTCGCCATCAAGCGACGCCACGTCGGCGCCGTGTCCGCCGGCCGCCGCCGGATTCGCACGCGCCACACTGGCGGGCGCCGCGGCAGGCGCGACGCTCGGCGCAGGTGCCGGGGGCGGAGCGGGGGTCGATGACGGTACGCGCGTGCCAGCCTTCGGATCGAGTACGAATGTCACCTCGACCGGTGCATTCCAATAGTCCGACGCCATGCTCTGGATTCGCCCGGAGAACTGGCTCTTCACCCAATCCAGCTTGAAGCGGTTGGGGGCGCCGATCTTGAGCGTGCGCGCCTGTTCATCAAAGTCGAGCGGCGCCAGCGGTTTGATCCAGGTGCGGAATTGCTGGGGCGTCAGCTCTTGTTCGAGACGGGTCGCGCAGTGTTGCCAGAAATCGTTCATGCAGCGTGTGTCCAGGTGGCGCCAAACCCATCCGACGGCTCTGGTTGACGCTCTTGCCGTCCACTATCCGTTACATCAGATATGGGGGCAGAACGTCACATACCAAGCGGGTACCCCCGTTCCCAAGTAGGGTTCAGACAGGCACCGGCCAAGGTCGAGTCGGACCGGCGGCGCATTGCAGACGTCCGGAAGCCCACGAACCACGGCGCTGCGTTCGGGTTTTGCCTCGCGCGTGCAGCCGGCTTCGGCGCGCGCAAACGACAAAACCCGGCGCGCTATCCACATGGCGGCGTCACCGGTACTCTGCAGGGAAAAAAATTGATGGGGGATTTTAACGCCAAAGCGTCGGCAAAGCGAGTTATCCACAGGAATGCCCACAGCGTCAGCGTCTCCGGGCGGGCGCGCCGCGTTAACCCGCCTGACTTTGCACAAGTGCTGCGCAAATGCCCGGCAATTGCGACGTTTTGCCGCGAGCGCCGGGATATCTTCCTCGACGGGCATTTATCCACCGACAGAAAATGAAGCTAGAGGCAATTTCCGCCATTATCCACAGCGGGAATGCCGCCGAGTGGCGAATCCAGGACATCGGCGACGCCATTGGCGCGCGGGCGCATCATAGGCGACGGCTAACCTATTGACACACAACGGAAAAGCCGATTAAATAGCGGGTTCGTTAGAAAGATAACCGGATTCTTATCCAACTCCCGACGGCTGGGCCGCGCGTGAAAGTCCTTGAATTTGCAGGTTTTCACGGTGTCCATGTGGCGTTTCACGATGCTGCTGCGCGGGAATTTTTTCACACAGTGAGTGCATCATGAAACGTACTTTTCAGCCTTCCGTGACGCGCCGCAAGCGCACCCATGGCTTCCTGGTTCGCATGAAGACCCGTGGTGGCCGCAAGGTCATCGCCGCTCGTCGCGCCAAGGGCCGTAAGCGCCTGGCCGTTTAATCGCGGTTCTCGGTCGTACCGCGGTTTGCGCGTCAAATCCGCAAGGCGCGAAGTCCCGGCAATGGGGTTTCCCAAAGCTGCGCGACTTCTCAAAACGGATGAGTTTTCATCCGTTTTTAGTTTGCGCCCCCTGCGGCGCAGCGCGCACTTCGTGTTGTACATGCGCCGGCGCGAAACTGCGCCGGACACCCCTGTCGATGCCACGCCTCATGAAGGCCGCATCGGCATTGTCGTCGGCAAGAAGCACGCGCCTCGCGCGGTCACTCGCAACCTGATCAAGCGTCAGGCGCGTGAGATGTTCCGCCAGCGCCGCGCGGCCCTGGCCGGCTGGGACTTCGTACTGCGACTGACCCGGCGCTTCGACAAGGGGACGTACACTGCGGCGGCCGCGCCGGTGTTGAACACGCTGGTTCAGGCCGAATTCGCGCAGCTCTTCGACGCGGCTGAAAAAGCCGCACGCAAGCGCCGCACGACCGACGGCAAGACGGAAGGTAGTGAGTCCCACACGGTAGCGCCCGACCCCGGGCATGCGCCGCCCACCCGGCCACCTCGGCCGGACTGACAGGCGGAATCGAGATGCGAAGCGTGCTGTTGTTGCTCCTGCGCGGTTACAAGCTGGTGATCAGTCCCTGGCTGGGGAACCGTTGCCGCTTTCATCCGAGCTGCTCCGACTACGCGCGTGAGGCCATCGTCGAGCACGGCGCCGGTTACGGCACTTATCTCGCGGCCCGGCGTCTATGTCGCTGTCATCCGTTTCATCCCGGCGGTTTCGATCCCGTACCGCCGGCTCGACACGTCTGTAACGCTCCCGATCACATCGCCGATGGCGCCGAAAAGGCCGCCGGAAGCGACGCGTCGCGGGTCAAGCAGACGGTCTCGTCCGGGCCCGCGGCCGCATCGGCAGTTACGCGCCGCGCGCCGGGCCATTCCTGAGTTTCGTCCACCACGAGTTACCGCATGGACATCAAACGCACCGTACTCTGGGTCATTTTCGCGCTGTCTGTCGTGATGCTTTTCGACAACTGGCAACGCGGCAATGGCCATTCGTCGTTGTTCTTCCCGTCGCCGGAGGTTTCGACCCCGGCCGCCGCGGGCGGAAACCAGACGCCGGCCAACGATCTGCCGCAAGCGGCCAACGCCGCTGCCGCTGCGGGTAGTGCACCGGGCAATGCGCCCGCCGCTGCCACTGCGCAGAAGGTGCGCATCACGACGGATGTCTACGAAGCCGACATCAGCACGCAAGGCGGCACGCTGTCGTTCCTCGCGCTCACCAAGTGGCCAGACGCCGACGAAGCCGACAAGCATGTCGTGCTGTTCGACAACACCCCGAGCCATCAGTACTTCGCTCGCACGGGTCTGATCGGCGGCGACTACCCGAACCACAACGACATCTTCACGCAAGTGCCGGGCCCGACCACGATGACGGGCGACACGCTGACCGTGAAGTTCGAATCGCCGGTCAAGGGCGGCCTGCAGTTGGTGCGTGCTTACACGTTCCATCGCGGCAGCTACGTGATCGACGTGTCGAACACGATCGTCAACAAGACCGACGCCGCCATCAAGCCGACGCTGTACATGGAACTGGTGCGTGACGGCCGTGAAATCAGCGGCGCGAAGTTCTCGCACACGTTCACGGGCCCGACGGTCTACAGCAGCGACGAGAAATTCCAGAAGATCACGTTCAGCGACATCGACAAGGACAAGGCGAAGTACATCAAGCAGTCCAGCGACGGCTGGATCGGCATGGTGCAGCATTACTTCGCCACGGCCTGGATTCCGAAGGAAGGCGCGACGCGCGACAACTACATCGGCAAGCTGGATAACGGTCTGTATCGCGTGGGCGTGAAAGAGCCGCTCGCGAGCATTCCGGCAGGTGGCAGCGAGACGGTCGATGCGCGACTGTTCGCCGGTCCGCAGGAAGAGCACATGCTCGAGCAGATTGCGCCGGGCCTGGAACTGACGAAGGACTACGGTTACTTCACGATCCTCGCCAAGCCGCTGTTCTGGTTGCTCTCGAAGCTGCACGGGCTGATCGGCAACTGGGGTTGGGCGATCATCGCCGTGACCGTGATCATCAAGCTGGTGTTCTTCCCGCTGTCGGCCGCAAGCTACAAGTCGATGGCGCGCATGAAGGAAATCACGCCGCGGATGCAGGCACTGCGCGAGCGCTACAAGAGCGATCCGCAGAAGATGAACGCGGCACTCATGGAGCTGTACAAGACCGAGAAGGTCAATCCGTTCGGCGGCTGTATTCCGATCGTGATTCAGATTCCGGTGTTCATTGCCCTGTACTGGGTGTTGCTCTCGTCGGTGGAAATGCGCGGCGCGCCGTGGCTGGGCTGGATTCATGACCTCTCGACGCAGGATCCGTATTACATCCTGCCGGTGCTGATGGCCGTGTCGATGTTCATCCAGACCAAGCTGAACCCGACGCCGCCGGATCCGATGCAAGCCAAGATGATGATGTTCATGCCGCTGATTTTCTCGGTCATGTTCCTCTTCCTGCCCTCAGGCCTGGTGCTGTACTACGTGGTCAACAACACGTTGTCGATCGCCCAGCAATGGTCGATCAACCGGATGCTCGGTAACAAAAAGGAAAAGAAGGCGGCCTGACGTTTTTCCGTCCGACCGTCTGATTGACACAGCCGCCCGCGAGTCTCTCGCGGGCGGTTTTGTTTGGTGCATGTCAAAATAAGCCTCTGCTTTTCAACGAATCGTTCCATGAGCACCACCGTCTCGACTGTTCCGATTGCTGCCATTGCCACCGCCCCCGGACGCGGCGGGATCGGCGTGGTGCGCGTGTCCTTCGGCAAGCATCGCGGCGACGCCGTGCAGCGTGTGATCGCGCGTCTCGTCGGGCAGCCGCTCAAGCCGCGTCACGCGTCGTATCTGCCGTTTCTCGACGCCACCGGTGAGGCACTGGATCGCGGCATCGCGCTGTACTTCCCGGGGCCGAATTCCTACACGGGCGAAGACGTACTCGAATTGCAGGGCCACGGCGGGCCTATCGTCCTGCAACTGCTGCTGCAACGTTGTCTCGACGAAGGGGCGGAACTGGGCGTGCGTCTGGCGGAACCGGGCGAATTTACCCATCGCGCGTTTCTGAACGACAAGCTCGATCTGGCGCAAGCCGAGGCCGTGGCCGATCTGATCGAGGCGAGCACCGAGGCGGCGGCGCGCTCGGCGAGCCGTTCGCTGGACGGCTCGTTCTCGCGCGAAATCCATTCGCTAGTGGATCTGGTCATTCATCTGCGCATGCTGGTGGAAGCGACGCTCGACTTCCCCGAAGAGGAAATCGATTTTCTGGAGGCCGCCGACGCCTTCGGGCAACTCGCGCGAATTCGCACGCAATTGGCGCAGGTGCTGTCACAGGCGAAACAGGGTGCCTTGCTTCGCGAGGGGATCAATGTCGTGCTGGCGGGGCAGCCGAACGTGGGCAAATCGTCGTTGCTCAACGCGCTGGCCGGCGCCGAGCTGGCGATCGTCACGCCCATCGCCGGGACCACGCGCGACAAAGTGCAGCAGACGATTCAGATCGACGGTATCCCGTTGCACATCATCGACACGGCGGGTCTGCGAGAAACGGAAGACGAAGTCGAGCGCATCGGCATTGCGCGCAGCTGGAGCGAGATCGCCAAGGCCGACGCCGTGCTGCATCTGCTCGACGCGCGTTCGGGCATGACGCCGGAAGACGAGGACATCGCGAAGCAGTTGCCCAAACATGTGCCTATCGTGCGTGTGTACAACAAGACGGATCTGGCGGGCGAACCGGCGACGATTCTGCCCGAAGAAGGCACCTCGCCGCTTGGCGTGCGATTGTCGGCGAAAGGCGGGCAGGGCATCGATTTGCTGCGTACAGAGCTGCTCAAGATTGCCGGTTGGCAGGCAGGCAACGAAGGCGTGTTTCTCGCGCGCGAACGGCATTTATCGGCACTGCGCGCGGCCCGCGATCATATCGAGATGGCGGAAGCGCATGCGCGCCGGAACGCGAGCGCACTCGATCTCTTCGCCGAGGAGTTGCGCCTCGCGCAAACGCAGCTCAGCACCATCACCGGCGAGTTCACCTCCGACGATTTGCTCGGGGTGATTTTCAGCCGGTTTTGTATCGGTAAGTGAAGCGGCGTTCCGAGCAGTATCAAGTTATCCAGATGCGCCGAGGTGAATTGCGTCGCGCGAGCGCACCTCACAAAATCCGCCTCCGCCACACGCATCGAACGTTAACGATTGTCAAAGGCCCGCTTCCCGGGCGATGCGCGCCAGCGTTGACTCGAACATCGCCAGCGCACGCCCCTCAAACAAGCGTAATGCTTTGAAACACATCTAACAGGCGCTGTAATTGCCCCGAGGGTTGGACGGGCCTAGACTCGGAAGCGTCAGCTCCAGGGCGGCGTTGCGGCACATTTGGGGGATATCCACCTCGTTGCGACGCGCGTACGCGAGGCGGAATCCACCGCGCCCGGAGTTCGTTCTTCGAGGTCTGTGTCGTGAAACGTCTTCCTGTGGTCCTCGGCTTCGTTGCCGTGGCTGCCGCCCTGGTCAGCGGCAGCGCCTTCGCTTGGCGCGGTGGCGTACGTGTCTGGGTCGGTCCCGGCTACTACCCCTATCCCTACGCCTACCCGTACTATCCGCCCGCCGATTATTACGCGCCTCCCGTGGTGGTCGTGCCAAGTCAGCCTCAGCAGTACATCGAACAGCCGCAACCCGGCGCCCAAGGCGGCCAGCCCGGCGCAGGCAGCGACACCTGGTACTACTGCGACAAGGCGGGCGCCTACTATCCCTACGTGAAAACGTGTCCGGCCGGATGGCGCGAAGTCCCTGCGCAGCCGGCAAACTGATCTGGAGACGCGCCATGTCATCTGAATCGCCCGTCGTCTCCCAAGCGCGCAAACCGTCGAGGGCCACGGCCGGTGCCTCGCGTGCCCCCCGCCGTCTCGCTGTGCCCGTGGCCATCGTCATCGCCGCCGCCACACTCGCGGGTTGCGCCGTAGTGCCCTCCGGTCCAAGCCTCATGGCATTGCCCGGCAGCAACAAATCCTTCGACCAATTCCGTCAGGACGATTTCAACTGCCGCCAATACGCCTCTGGCCAAAACGGTGGCCTCGACACCGCCACCGCTGCGAACACCAGTGCGCTGGGCAGTGCAGTGATCGGCACAGCCATCGGCGCCGCGGCCGGTGCGGCCATCGGTGGCGGCTCGGGCGCGGCCATCGGCGCCGGGGCCGGCCTGCTCACGGGCAGCGCCGTGGGCATGGGCAACGCGCAGTCATCTGCATATATGACGCAAAGCCGCTATGATCAGGCCTACGTTCAGTGCATGTATGCGTATGGCAATCGTGTCCCCGTTCGCGGCGACATGGTGATGCCGCAGCCGGCCCCCCAGCAGCGCTACGCGCCACCGCCGCCGCCGCCCCCGGGCTGGAAGCCGCCTCCGGGCACCTACTGAGCCCACACATAAGACGTGACGCCGGCATGGCCCCTGCGAGGGGGCAATGTCGGCCAAGTTGCGTCGCTTCGCCCGAGACACCTGATGACCCACCATTCGACTGCCCGCTCCGCTCCCTACGCGTCTGCGCTGCGCAAATCCCTCTGGATGACGCTCCCCGGCGCCATCGCCGCCGTGCTCGTGCTCGCGCCGCATGCCCACGCGCAAAACACCCCCGTACCGGCAAATTCGGCCAACGCAGCCAATGCGGCAGGCGCCACCGGAGCCACGGGATCCAGCGCCTTCAATCCGAGCGCCGATATCTCGCGCGCGGTCTCCCGCGACACCACCGATGCGGCCATCCAGAACAACTGGAACAGCATCATGCGTCCGCCGGTTCAGGCCAAGTCGGAAGACAAGCCGGCAGAGACGCCGCGCCGCGGCCGGCGCGGCATCACCCCCGGAATTTCGACGAACTGACCCGACCGGCACGGCACCCGCCGCGTAGCGTTCGTGCGCGCGGGTGCCGCCCGTCAGCGCGCCAGGCCCGGCTGGAATTCGCCCGATTGCCCGTCTACTATGAGAATCATCAGCAGGCTCCAATCCCTGGTGTTCTCATGCGACTTTTCCTTGCCTTGTGGCCCGGGCCGGGTGTGCGCGAGCAGCTTCACACATGGGCCGTCTCGGCTCACGCGGAATGCGGCGGGCGCGTGCTGCGCGCCCAGACGCTTCATCTGACGCTGGCCTTTCTCGACGAGGTCGATCCCGCCCGTCTCCCGGTGCTGCTTGCGCTCATGCAGCGCACGCCGCTCGCGCCGCTCACGCTGACCTTCGATCATCTCGGCTACTGGTCCGATCGCAAAATCGTCTGGGCTGGGGCGCCCAGTGTTCCCGACGGACTCATCGCCACTCGCGACACGCTGCTCTCGCAATGGTGTGCGACGGGGGCTCGCGTGGTGACGCAGTCGTTTCGCCCGCACGTCACACTGCTGCGCCATGCGCGTCGCGCGCCTTCGGATCCGCATCCGCGCCCGCTGATCTGGCACTGCGATGGCTATGTTCTCGTGCACTCCGTGCGCACACCGCGCGGCCCGCACTACCGCGTGCTTGCCGAGCATCACGGCGGCCAGCACGATGGAATTTTCTCGACGTCGACGGAGAAATCGGCGATAGCCACAACGCAATACGGTATAGTCGGATGACGATGCGCCGACGGGTTGGCGCATCGGTTTTTCGTCATTCGCAGGAGGCTCAAGTGCAAGTCGGATCGATCGTCAAATCCAATCACATCGCAGTGCCACGTGGTGCCATGGGAATCGTCACCCGTATGCTGGGCGACATGGCGATGGTGTGCTGGTACTCCGGCCAGCCCGGTGCATCGAAACAACTCAACACCGAACCGTTCTTCATTGTCGACCTGATCGAAACGGGCGATGTGATGCCTGTCGGGGGAAGCCCCATCCTGCACTGAACAGTGTGCCGCGCCGAAAGGCGCTCAGATAAAAAACGCCGGCCTGTCTTTCGATAGGCCGGCGTTTCGCTTTTCAGACGGAAACAACGCAGCAGATATCAGACCTGCCCCGCGCGCTGGCGCATGAGCGCGTCGAGTCGCGCCGCCATCCGCTCGCGCCGTTTGCGCGACGTGCGATACAGCAACACGCCCATGGCAAGCAACACCACACACGCGATCAGGAAGACGCCATACGGCAGCGTATCGCCATGCAGGCGCATGCTGATTTGCGCACGCGTCTCGGCCGTGCAGATGATCGTGCCCGCACGCATGCCCGTGTAGTGCATGCCGCAAACGGCCACCGCCATCACCAACGACGCCAGCGCGCGTTGCAGCGTGGTTTGCAGATGGAACGCCAGCCAGAGCGCCACGCTCGCTGCCACGATCGCGATGAGCACCGACAGGGCAACGATCGTCGTGTCCCATTCGAAATACGCCTGCGTGCGCATGGCGCTCATGCCAAGGTAGTGCATGCCTGCCACGCCCAACCCACCCGCCACGCCGGCAATCGTGCATTGCAGGACATTGCGATACGGTGCACGGGCGACATACCAAAGCGCCGCCCCCGAGACCACCACCGCCAGCAGCAGACTGCCGAGCGTAGGCCAGAGGGAATACGACACGGGAAAGGGCATGCGTTGCGCGGCCATGCCAATGAAATGCATGCCCCAGATGCCGATGCCCCCCAGCGCGAGCGCCGACACCACGAGATAACCCGGGCTGATGCGTCCGTCGTCATCGCGAATGCGTGATGCGGCCACCAACGCGACATAGGCCCCCAGCGCCGATATCACGAAGGAAAGCAGAACAAGAAACTCACTGTATTGAAGGGGAATGACGCTACCTGGCTGCATGGGCTTATCCTGTGATTTCGCTATCGCCGAGGCGCCGCAAGCGCTGACGAGAGAACTTTATTGAGCCTGCACGACTACGCCCAGGGGACAGCGACGTGGCATCGCACACGTCGGGCGTCAGCGGCGATTCAATCTCGCCTGCCCACTCGCGTCAAGGGGCAAAAGCGTCTGACGTTCGCAAGACGACGATGATTTGCCGCACACCGGCTACGCGCGATGAAAGTGCTCCGTCGAAACCCCTTGCAGGACGCGTGATTCGCGCAACCTCGGCCGATACGAGAGGCCGATCGGATCGTTTCCTGACGTTTTAGAGCCCGAATTCCAAACCCGCGTCGCACACGGTCGTCGTTCTGCGGCACCATCCGGGGAAAGACTTCGGCCCCCGTCCAGCGCGACCCGGCCGTCATTTCAGGGAGACGATGCACATGGCTGACGCCGCCACTGCAAACGCCACCGCCGCGCCGCAGGGGGCGCCGCTGACCGGTGCGCGACTGGCGATTCTCACGATAGGCCTCGCACTGGGCACCTTCATGGAGGTGCTGGACACATCCATCGCCAACGTTGCGGTGCCAACCATCGCGGGAAGCGTGGGGGTGTCGAATAGTCAGGGCACGTGGGTCATCAGCTCGTATGCGGTGGCCGCAGCCATCGCTGTGCCGCTCACGGGATGGCTGGCACGACGCGTTGGCGAAGCGAAATTGTTCGTGTCTTCGGTCACGGCATTCACGGTGGCGTCGATGCTCTGCGGCCTGGCGCCCAACATGGAAGCGCTCGTCTTCTTCCGCTTGCTGCAGGGTCTGGTGTCGGGCCCGATGGTGCCGCTCTCGCAAACCATTCTGCTGCGAAGCTTTCCCGAGAAAAAACGCGGTCTCGCGCTCGGGCTGTGGGCCATGACCGTGATCGTCGCGCCGATCTTCGGCCCCGTCGTAGGGGGATGGATTACGGATAACTACACATGGCCGTGGATCTTCTACATCAATGTGCCCGTCGGGATCTTCTCGGCGGTGTCCTGTTTCCTCTTGTTGCGCGGACACGAAACGAAGACACAAAAGCTGTCCATCGATCTCATCGGTCTGGCGCTGCTGGCCATCGGCGTGGGGTCCTTGCAGATGATGCTCGACCTCGGCAAAGATCGCGACTGGTTCAACAACAGCCTGATCGTCACGCTGGCGCTCACCGCCGCGATCTGCCTGTCGTTCCTGATCCTGTGGGAGCTGACATCGGATAAACCCATCGTCGACCTGACGCTGTTCAGGGACCGCAACTTCGCGTTGGGTGTCGTGGTGATTTCGTTCGGCTTCATGACGTTCTTCGCCTCGGTGGTCATCTTCCCCCTGTGGCTGCAAACGGTGATGGATTACACGGCGGGCAAAGCCGGGTTGGCGACCGCCCCGGTCGGTCTGTTGGCGCTCGTACTCTCACCGCTCATCGGGCAGAACATGGACCGGCTGAACCTGCGCGCGGTGGCCTCGTTCGCGTTTTTCGTGTTCGCCGGGGTGTCGTTCTGGAATTCGCACTTCGCGCTGAATCTCTCGTTCGCGAAGGTCATCGAGCCCCGGCTCATTCAGGGCATCGGTATCGCGTGCTTTTTCGTGCCCGTGACCACCATCACGCTCTCCAGCATTTCGGACGATCGCCTCGCGGCGGCCTCCGGTCTGTCGAACTTCTTCCGCACGCTTTCGGGCGCCATCGGCACCGCCGTCAGTACAACGATGTGGGAAGACCGTGCGATCTACCATCACGCGCGGCTCGCCGAGAACCTCACCCCCTATTCCGACGCTACGACCAGCTACCTCGACCAGTTGCGTCAGGGACTGGGCCTCGCGAATGGTGCGGACTTTGGCGTACTCAACGACCTTGTCACACGCCAGTCCTTCATGCTGGCCACGAACGACGTCTTTCACCTGTCGGGATATGTCTTTCTTGCCATGGCGGCACTCGTCTGGCTGACCAAGCCCAAGCGTGGCGCCAAGGCCGCAGTTGGCCACTGACGCCCGCGTTCCCCGGCCGGCCGAGACGATCGTTCCAGAAAAGCAACAATACTTTTCGGCTTTCAGGCTTCTGGTCGTCACAGCCGGGAGCTACCATGCCGTATTGCGCTAATTCGCCAACAGGGGCCCGGCATGCTGTTCGATCTGATCGCCCGCTACGGGCTCTGGCTTGTCTTTCTGAATATCTTCGGACAGGCGCTGGGGTTGCCGTTGCCGGCATATCCCACGCTCATTGTCACGGCGTCGACGTCGCTTTTCCCGGCGGTGGCGATCGTCGGCCTCGCGGTGTTCGCCGCGCTGCTGGGTGACGTCCTCTGGTTTCTCGCCGGACGACGCTACGGCCACCATATCCTTCGGCTGATGTGCCGCCTGTCGATCTCGCCCGATACGTGCGTGAGCCGCACGGAAGGCTCGATGGGCCGTTATGGCGTGCGAGTGCTGATGTTTGCGCGCTTCGTGCCGGGACTCTCGGCCGTGTCGGTGCCGATGGCAGGTGCGCTCGGGGTGTCCTGGCGCACGTTCCTGATGTACGACGCCATGGGTGCGGTGCTCTGGTCCGGTGTCGCCGTGGCGCTCGGGTTCGGCTTCGCGTCGCACATCGTGGCCGTGCTCGACGCCTTCGATACGCTCGGCCGGGGGGTGCTGTGGCTGGTCGCGCTTGTCTTCGTGCTGTATCTGCTCAACCGGTGGCTCAATCGTTACCGCCTGCTGCGTTCGCTGCGCATGGCGCGTATCGGCGTTCAGACGCTGGAAGCATGGATGAAGGACGAAGTGACGCCGGTCGTGATCGACGTGCGCTCGGCCGCTCGCCGGGCGGTCGATCCGTTCACGATTCCCGGCTCGCTCGCGATCGAACCGGACGAAATCGCAGAAAAGTTGCGAGACATTCCCCGCGATCGCCGGGTCGTGGTGTTTTGCGCCTGTCCGAACGAAGTGACGGCTGCCCGCCTGGCGCAACAACTGCGGCAACAGGGCTTCACCGACGTGCGTCCGCTGCTTGGCGGCCTCGACGCCTGGCGAGATGCCGGCTACTCGGTTCAGAAGATCGATGGCTTCGACATGCTCGTCCCGGCACATTGATCTTCAGCAGCTGGCGCAATCGATTGCGCACCACTCAATGACGCGCGCGTATCCGTAAGGGCGCGCGCGTCTTGCTTTGGATCACGTCTCGTTGAGGGTGTCGCGAAGCTGGAGGAGCAGCGTGCGCAAGGTCTTTTGCGCGGCATCGGATTGCCCGGTGATGGCCTGCACTTGCGCAGGCACCTGACGCGCCTCTCGACGCAGGTTCACCCCCCGCGAGGTCAAGTCGATGAACACCTGACGTTCGTCCGCTTCGCCACGACGACGCGTCAAAAGCCCCATGGTTTCCAGTCTTTTCAGCAATGGCGTGAGCGTGCCGGAATCGAGTCCGAGGCGTGCGCCAAGCTGATTGACAGCGATGTCGTCCTGCTCCCAAAGCACGACCATCGCAAGATACTGCGAGTACGTCAGTCCGAGTCTGTCGAGCATCGGCTTGTGTGCTTTTGTCATCGCAAGCGATGCAGAGTACAACGCGAAACCCAACTGCTCTTCTAGACGCACGGGCGATTTTTGTGCGGCTTTTTTGCTTACTGCCATTCGGGTATTACTTTTCAATTCCAGTTCGATTGCGCGTCATTCTATTTCACCGCGTGGAATGTGACCAGTTCAATGGACGGATGGCAGGACTCGCGGGACAAGATATTTCGAGGGAAGGCGACACGGGCTGGGCGCACTGCACGAAACGACGCATTGGGGCAGAGACAGCCGGCGCTAAGGGGCAGGGCGGATCGTTCGGGACGAACGGCCATCGGTGGACGAGATCATTCCCGATAGCCCGGCTCGCCCGCAAAAACGGCTGGGAATACTGTGCTGACATGGTGCCCGGCCCCCGAAATTTACCTTTATCTGAATAACGTTCAGAAAATGCCTTCGGTGACGGCTGCCGCCAAAACCTGATGTGACGAAAACGCTGGGTGGGGTAAAACGCTGGCCGCGCCGCAAACCGTCGAATCGCGTGGCCGGACCGCTGTCATTGGCCCAGTAAATCACCTTATCTGAGCACGCCTCAGTTTTTCGAATGATATGGACGGCGTTGGCGGCGTTTGGGGAGTTACGCCAAGGCCAAGGCTGAATCCTGGCCGACGATGTGGCGTCTTCGGATTCGCATCGTCAAACGGCCCTTCGTGTTCGATTCCGTCGGTGCCCGTTGCCGCGTCGTCGCTTCGACCAGAAACTCACGGTCAAAAATACGTTATCTGAGCTTTCCTCAGTTTTTGAGTTGCCAATCATCCGCCGGGTCGCCTGCTTTCAAAATAAGGCGCCGGTCGATACCATGAGACCCAATTTCGATCACGACCGTCTTCTATCCGTGTCAGCAGTGTCCGCTTGGGCTAAATCGCCTGTCGTTGTGTGGGTGCGGCGCCAATTCGCACCGAACACCCTGCAAATCACGTTGCTGCTTGCCGGCATCGTCGGTCTGCTGGGGGCGTTGGCGACCGTGGCGTTTCGCGAAGCGCTCTCCGGGCTGCAATTCCTGCTCGCCGGACACCGCAGCGGCATGGTCGAGCTGGCACAGAACCTGAACTGGTGGCAGCGGTTGCTGCTGCCGACAGCGGGCGGCCTGATCGCCGGACTGATTCTGCAATACGCCACGTTGTGGGTGCCCAAGAAGGGCGCCGACGACTACATGGAAGCCATTGCCATCGGCACCGGTGTACTCAGCCTGCGCCAGACGCTCGTCAAAAGCCTGTCGTCGCTGTGCTCGGTGGCCTCGGGTGCGTCGATCGGCCGGGAAGGGCCGATGGTGCAGCTCGCCGCGATGTTTGCGTCGCTCGTCGGCCGCACGCTGGCGTTCCCGCCGGAGCGCCTGCGTCTGCTCGTGGCTTGCGGGGCGACAGCAGGGATCACGTCAGCCTATAACGCGCCGATTGCGGGTGCGCTGTTTATCTCGGAAATCGTCTACGGCTCGATTTCCACGGCAACGCTCGGCCCGCTGATCGTAGCTTCGGTCATCGCGAACATCGTCATTCGCCAGTTCCTCGGCTACGAGGCGGTCTATCAGATGCCGCGTTTCGACTTCGTTTCCGGCTGGGAAGTCTTCTTCTACGTGGGCCTCGGCATTCTCGCGGGCGTGCTCGCGCCGTTATTCCTGCGACTGCTCGACACCGCCAAACAGCGCTTCGGCGAGCTGCCTGTGCCGCTGTTCCTGCGTTTGGCGACAGGCGGACTCGTGGTGGGCGTGCTGTCGCTGCAAGTGCCGCAGGTCTGGGGCAACGGATACAGCGTGGTCAACTCGATCCTGCACACCCACTGGGCCTGGCAGGCGCTCGCGATGGTGCTGGTGTTCAAGGTGCTGGCGACCGCTTCGTCGGCCGGCTCCGGCGCCGTGGGCGGCGTGTTCACACCGACGCTCTTCGTCGGCGCTGCGCTTGGCAGCCTTTATGGTCTGGCGATGAACGCACTCGCCCCGGCGACCGCCTCGGTGGCCAGCAGCTACGCGGTGGTCGGTATGGGCGCATTTCTGGCGGCAACGACGTACGCGCCGCTGATGTCGATTCTGATGATCTTCGAGATGACGCTGAGTTATCAGGTAGTGCTGCCCCTGATGCTGGCGTGCGTGACGGCCTATCTCACCGCTCAGACACTGCGCGCCGACTCGGTGTACGCGAAGTCGCTGCGGCGCAATCAGGTTGCCGGCCATTGGTTGTCGATGACGGGCGAGGGCAGCGAAATGCGCCTGTCGTCGCTGGCAGTGGACAACGACGCCGTAGTGAGCGCCGCCGATACCTCGGAAGCCATCGGGGAACGCTTCATCGAGACCGGTTATCGCAACCTCGTGGTGCGTGCGCCGGACGGACGCCTCATCGGAACCCTCGACGCCGCGAACTGGTGGCAACGTCAGGCCACCGGCAAGCCGGAACTGTGGACGGAAGTCATTACGGCGCACAAAGCGCTCGATGGCGAGATGGCGCTGGTCAGCGCGCTGCGCGCCGCCGGCACGATGCACGCCGACTGGGTACCCGTGGCAGATGCACAAGGCAAGTGGCTGGGCGTCGTCTCGCTGCCGGCACTCATCGAGATCGTGACCAAAGCGCGAGGGGGCGAATGAGTCATCGTCCGGGTCCGAGCCCCATTCAGCCGGCAGCGCCGGCAAGCGCTACGGATGGCACACCCTACTCGACGGTGTTCGACGACGTCTATCACAGCACGAACGGGGCACTCGGTCAGGCGCGGCACGTCTTTCTCGGCGGCAACGATCTTCCCGAGCGCTGGCGCGGGCGCGAGCAATTCGTGATCGTCGAAACCGGCTTCGGTCTGGGCCTGAATTTCCTCGCGACATGGGCCGCGTGGCGCGACGATCCGCAGCGTCCGGCGCGGTTGCATTTCGTGTCGGTGGAGAAGTTTCCGTTCCGTGCGCAGGATCTGCGGCGTGTCCTCGCGTCGATGCTCGTGTTGCCTGGCATGACCGAGCTGGCCCCGCTAGTGCAGCGCCTGTGCGACCTGTGGCCGTCTCCGGTGGCGGGTTGGCACCGGCTGGAGGTGGCGCCCGGCGTGGTCCTGAGCGTCGGGTTCGGCGATTTTTTCGATTTGATGCCCTCGCTGCGGGCCGGCGCAGATGCCTTCTATCTCGACGGCTTCTCCCCGGCCAAGAATCCGGACATGTGGACGCCGAACGTCTTCAAGACGCTCAGCCGTCTGGCGCGCGACGGGGCGACGCTATCCACCTATACCTCGGCCGGACAGGTGCGGCGCGATCTCATCGCCGCCGGCTTTGCGACGGCACGCCGGCCCGGTTATGGCTATAAGCGGCACATGCTTGCGGGCCATTACGCGCCGCCATACCGCATGCGACGCTACGATCCGCCCGCCGCGCCGCCGCCGCGCGCCCGTGAAGCCATTGTCGTCGGCGCCGGGATGGCGGGCACGGCGATGGCACGGCGGCTCATCGCTCGCGGCTGGCGTGTGCGTCTCTTCGAGCGGGCGCAGGCGCCGGGAACCGCGGCGTCGGGTAATCCGGCGGGTGTCTTCCACCCGCAACTCTCCGCGGACGACAACGTCTTGTCGCGCCTCACGCGCGCGGGGTTTCTGTACGCGCTCGCGCAGTGGAGAACGCTGCCAGGCGGACTGCCCGGACGTGCCGACGGCTTGCTGCAAGTCGCCATGACCGCTGCGCAAGCGCAAGACATGCAGGAGCTTGTCGCCACGCACGAGTACCCGGAAACGTATGCGAAGTGGGTCGACGAGACCCAGGCGTCCGCTCTGGCCGGGGAAACGCTCGCGCATGGCGGCATCTGGTATCCGGAAGGCGGCTGGCTCGCACCGGCTATGCTGTGCCGCGCTGAACTGGTGGCTGCGGGCCCGTCGCTCGACGCGCGCTATGGCGTTGCCGTGGAGCGGCTCGAACAACGCGATGGCCGCTGGGCCGCGCTCGATGAGGCTGGCCGGGTGCTCGCCGAGGCCGACGTCGCGGTCGTGACGGCCGCCGACGTCTCACAAAAATTGCTCGCCCCGCATCTCACGCCAGCGTTCTTGCCCGTCAAACGAGTGCGCGGCCAGTTGACCTTTCTGCCGCCCGACACGTTGCCCGGCTTGCGCGTACCGGTCTGCGGCGACGGCTATGTCGCACCGTCGCCGTTGGGCGGTGCCGGGCCGATCACCGGCGCGACGTACGGCTTCGACGATCCGGCAGAGGATGTGCGTGTCACCGACCATCAAGCCAATTTGCGCCGTCTTGCCGCGCTACTGCCGGCGCACGCCGATCGCTTCGGCGACGCGGGACTGGCCAGCGAAAGCGCCGCCGCCGAGCTTGGGGGACGCACGGCATTCCGCACGTTGATGCCCGACCGTCTTCCAATGGCCGGGCAACTGCCCGACATGGCCGCCATCGAGCCGCAGCGACGACGGTTGACCGGGGGGCACCTGCGGGACCTGCCGCGCCTGGAAGGCCTGTACGCGAGCTTTGCGTTCGGTTCTCGGGGACTGGTGTTCGCATCGTTGTGCGCGGAACTGGTCGCCAGCCAGATCGAAGGCGAGCCGTGGCCAATCGGCGCCGATCTGGCCGATGCCATCGATCCCGCCCGCTACCTGATGCACGCGCTACGCAAAGGCTGACGGCGCGGGCTTCGCCCCGCGTCCCGCTCGTCGCCCGGCATTCCGGATCGCCAGCCAACACTCACCACGGCCGTTATTCGCGTCTCCCGCATCTCCGTGGGGATGCGCGCATGCCGTCGTTCTCCGAAAATAAGCGACGCCTCAATAATTCGAATCTGACCCTATAGGGGTCAAAAGCCCGCCTCAGGCGGGGTGCGACGCGCCCGAGGCGCTTGCCCCCGTACGTTCCGGCCGTCGCCCGGTATTTGGCGCCCAGCGCCTCCCATCCCGCATGTCCGGCAGCGCGGAGAACCTCGACTGCGCCGGTCTCCCTACGCGGCGGCCGTACCGCCATCGTGACGGCCGTTTGAAATCGCCTGAAACCGAGTGTGGCAAAATGAACCCAACCCTTCGGGTTCGTCGCGCATTTGTCCTTCATCTGCAACCCCGCGCGCGACTTCTTTTCCTTTTCACCACTTGATGCGCCGTCAAGCGGCGCAAAGCGAGCATTAATGACGTCGGAACTGTCCCTTTTTCCGGGCTGGCCGCCGGCGCCCGATCCTGTTTTCTTCGCCGGGCTGGCATTGGTATTTGCCGGACTCGCCGGGGAGATCTGCTTCCGGAAATTGCGCCTGCCGCGCATTACCGGTTATGCGGTGGTCGGGCTGGTCGGTGGCACCCTGGGTCTTTCCTCGATGCTGGACGCGCAGACCAGTGCGGCCATCCGGCTGCTGATCGATCTGGCGCTGGGCCTGCTGTTGTTCGAACTGGGCAGCCGCCTCAACCTGAAATGGATGCGGGCGAACCCCTGGATCATTGTTACCAGTGCCCTGGAAGCCTTGCTTACCTTCGTGGCCGTCTATGCCGTGCTGCGCGTATTCAGCGTGTCGCCGCTGACGGCCGTTCTCATCGCCTCCATCAGCATGGCGACATCGCCCGCCGTGGTGATCCAGCTCAAGAACGAACTGCGTGCCGAGGGTCAGGTCACGGAACGTTTGCTCGCCCTGGCGGCGCTCAACAGCGTGTACGCGGTCGTCGCGGTGAAGCTTGTTTATGGCTGGATGCATCAGGCCTACCACTCGAGCTTCTGGGTCGTGCTGTTTCACCCGTTGTACCTGCTCATCGGTTCGATTGTGCTGGCATTTGTGCTGGCGAAGGCCTGCAACCTGGTCTTCCGCAAGTTCGGCAGTCAGGACCATCACGCATTCGTGGTGCTCATCGGTCTGATCATGCTGATGGTCGCGCTGGTGCACATGCTCAAGCTGCCGAACTCGCTCACACTGCTTCTCGCCGGGATCATTTTCCGGAATGTCGAGGAGCGTCCGCAGCTTTGGCCGGCGTACTTCGGCACGGCGGGGTGGCTGCTCGCGGTCGTGTTGTTCGTGCTGACGTCGCTGGCGTTCCAGTGGGAATACCTCTTGATCGGCGGGTTGGCGGCGCTGGCGATCATCGTCGTGCGCTCGATCGCCAAGGTGGTGGGTACGGTCGCGGTCGCCCATCAGGCAGGGATCAGTTACAAGCAGGCCGTCGCGCTCGGGTTGTCGTTGTGCCCGATGGCCAGTCTCGCGTTCGTACTCGTTGCCGATACGTACGACATCTACCCGCAGTTCGATCCGATGCTCAAGGCCGTGGTGATGTGTGCCATTGCAGTGCTGCAACTGGTCGGGCCGCTGGTGGTCTATTGGGCGTTGGCCCTTGTCGGTGAACGGAAGGATTAAGCCATGTCATTAGAAGAATTCATTCCCTCGAAGCCGTGTACTTTTGGCGTGGAGCTGGAGATGCAGCTCGTGAATCGTCACGATTACGATCTGACTAAGGCGGCGGCCGATCTGATGCGGCTCGTTGCCAAGGAGACGCATCCGGGCGAGATCAAGCCCGAAATGACCGAAAGCATGATCGAGTTGTCGACGGATATCTGCCATCGCCACAGCGATGCCGTCACGCAGCTACGCCGGGTTCGCGACGTGCTGGTGGCCGCGAGCGAACAGCTCAATGTCGGTTTGTGCGGCGGCGGCACCCACGCTTTCCAGCGCTGGAGCGAACGCACGATCTACGATTCGCCTCGTTTTCACTTCCTCTCCGAGCTTTACGGCTACCTCGCCAAGCAATTCACGGTCTTTGGTCAGCACGTCCACATTGGCTGTCCGGACCCCGACAGCGCGCTGTATTTGCTTCACGCGATGTCCCGTTACATCCCGCACTTCATTGCACTGTCGGCCTCGTCGCCGTATGTGCAGGGGGTCGACACGGGTTTTCATTCCGCGCGTCTGAACTCGGTGTTCGCGTTCCCGCTCTCGGGACGTGCGCCGTTCGTCCTGAAGTGGGAAGACTTTGAAACGTACTTCGACAAGATGGTGAAAACCGGCGTCGTCGAGAGCATGAAGGACTTCTACTGGGATATTCGTCCTAAGCCGGGTTTTGGGACGATTGAAGTCCGAGTGATGGATACCCCCTTATCGGTCGACCGCGCGGCCGCTATCGCCTGTTACATCCAGTCTCTGGCCCGTTATCTGCTCGAGGAGCGCCCGTTCGTGCTGAGCGAGGACGATTACCTCGTCTACACGTTCAACCGCTTTGAAGCCTGCCGATTCGGTCTGGAGGGGGCTTATGTCGATCCGCAGACGGGGGAACGCACCACGTTGGGGCAGCACGTCGCACATACGCTTGAGGTCATCAAGCCTCACGCAGCGGCGCTGGAGGCTGAAGCCGCCTGTGAGGAGATCCGTCAACTGGTTGCCTCGGGCAAGAACGACGCTGTCTGGCTGCGCGATGTCCATGCCGAGGCGAAGTCGCTTAACGAAATGGTTCGCCAGCAATGCTTGAGATGGGCCGCATGACCTGACGCTGCCGCAAACGGGGCCGGTTCCGGTTCGTTTGCCTTCGGCAGTACCGGTCGTTATGCGATCGGTGTAATGAAACCCCGCCTTGGCGGGGTTTTTTCTTGCCTACAGGGTTTGCAGCACGGGGGTTGTGCGGCATCTGGCGGGAAACGCAACGGGTTCGTGCCGCCAATGGGGCCAAACCTCTCGACAAGGCTTGAATCACGCATCGCGAGCGCTGCGTTTTCCACTGTTCAGGCGGAACGGGTTTTGCGGTTTTCGCGTCGCTCGTAGCCAGGTTTTAAGGTTTTAATAGGTTTACTGTATGTATACATAGTAGTAGTTAACAAAGGCAGCCCACTCCTGTGGATAACCACAGTTAACGTCGAGTAAACAGGAAGTTGCCCGAATGAGAACTGGATGGAAAAACAGCGGGTATCCCAAGAACAACTCTGAACAGTTTTTGCCCCCTGTGGAAAGATTCGCAAGTTATCCCGAACCCATGCACATCTAGTCCGATAACTTATCCAGAAAGTTATCCACAGGCGCCTAAATATTGTGCAAAGCACCCCCGAAAACGGGGTTTTGTGGATAATTTTGACGTTCTTACTCTGGCCGGCCGGTTCGCGGCTACAATCTCGCCACTCTGTTTTTTGACTTGCCGCGCGTGGTGTAAGAAGTGATTGATGCTGGTTTTGCTGGCGGTAACGAGCGAAATCGCCGGTACCGTCAAATTCCTCAATTCGTGTGTCCCGAAGGCCTCACCTGCGGATACGCCGAATCGTTATTTCCCCACTTTTTTGCAGAACTCCGTCTCCGGCGACAGACGACTGACGGTTGTGTTTCAAATAATTTGCGTTCTGTCCGAAACGAGGTACGGCGGGTTCGCGTGCGTGGTGAGCCTGTCGCGTGCAGAGACATCTCGAATTTCGGGAGAACTTTCCGTCGCACACGACCCGAAGCCGAGACACGCGTAGCGCAACGCTATGGTCTGCGAGCCATAGCTGGCGAGGCTTTGCGAGGCGTGACGAAAATGATGCGGGGTGCGACAGGGTGCGGGAGACGGCTGAGTGTTACGTCTATTCAGCGGTTGATGAAATTCGCATGGGATGCGAAATGTTTTTAGACAGAAGACGCTTCGCACCACGAGTGCGCAGGACACCAATATTTTGTAAACATCGTGAGTAGGATTTGGGAGATCAGTACAAGAACTGATACGCCAAAATTAAACTCAGAACACACAATGGAATCGTGGTGGGGCGGCGAGTTCAACAGCGACTTGCCGTCGCGTATCGACACGGAAGTGGCTTAGGGTTTCCCCCGGGCGGGGCGCCGAAATGAAGGGAAAGCAATATTGAGACGTGTGATGCACCGCCCGTGAGTTCATTTGACAAGCTGTTTTACTGACGTATAGTTTTTAGAAATCCTAACGAAAATCATGGCTACTCCGACCCCACTAGATGAAGCGCTATCCAAGCGCGTGACAGCAGGTTTGTTGCGCATGGGAACCGCGTTACGGAGCCACGCCTGGGAGGGCGCGGCAATGGCTGGATTGACGCCGACGCAGGGCGAGATTCTTACGCTCTTGCTCACGCGCGGCGTGCCGATGCGATTAGGCGAGATTGCGGAGGATGCCGCACTCACATCGGCCACGGTCAGCGAGGCCGTGAGCACGTTGGAAAGCAAAGGGCTTGTCGAGAAACGGCGTGATGCCAACGACGGTCGTGCCCTAGCCCTGCGCCTGACGGCGCGCGGCAAGACGGCGGCCAAAAAGGCATCGCAATGGCCGAACTTCCTGACCGCAGCGTCGGACTCGCTCGGCGATAAAGAATGCGCGCAGCTCTACCGCTCGCTCGTCAAGCTGATCTTCACGATGCAGGAGCGGGGCGACATGCCGCCGCAGCGTATGTGCCTGACGTGCAGCCACTTCGAGGTATCGGCGCGCGGTAAAGGTCAATATCACTGCAATCACTTCAATGCGACGTATGACGATTCGCGTCTGCCGCTCGACTGCAACGCGCACGAGGACGCCGACATCGCAACGCAACGCAAGGTCTGGAAGCTGTACAGCAAAACCTGAGCAGCAGACCGGTAATCGTCACGCACAAGCGGCGCGAGCGAGGGGGGAGAACGTCATCCAGTACCGGGTGACGTTTTTTTTTCGTCGTCGCTTGTCACGCACATGACCGCCGCGTGCCTGTACACTGCGCTTTTTTGTATCCACGAAACCTCGTCGCATAGAGATGGCAGCCAAGCGCAGAATCGAAGTCAGGAAGTCCGGCGTCCACGGTAAGGGGGTGTACGCGGTCAAGCGTCTCAAGAAAGGAGATCGCCTGATCGAGTACAAGGGCGAGATCATTTCGTGGCGCGAGGCGTTGCGCCGCCATCCTCATGATCCAGAGCACCCGACACACACCTTCTATTTCAGTCTGGAAGACGGGCGCTGCATCGACGGTAAGGTCGACGGCAACAATGCCCGCTGGATCAATCATGCCTGTTCGCCGAACTGCGAAGCGCGCGAAGAAGGCGAGCATGTCTACATCTACGCCATGCGCGAGATCGAGCCGGGCGAAGAGCTTTTCTACGATTACGGTCTGGTGATCGACGCCCGCTACACGGCAAAACTCAAACGCGAATACGCCTGCCACTGTGGCAGCAAGGCATGCCGCGGCACGATGCTCGCGCCGAAACGCTGAGCGCGTCGGGAATCACTGGCGGCACAGAACGCGGAGCAGGTCGGAGGATGCTTGGCGGCATCGGTGCGGATCGGGCCGTGGTGAGGGTTCTGGCCGCGATACCGTCCGATGCTGAGGGAAATGCCCCGAATTCGGTGACTGGGGGCGGGCAGAGGGCAGGCGGGTCAGCTCGAGGCGCGATCGCCTGCGAACTGATCGATGGCCAGCGCCAGATCGACGTCGCGTTGGGTCAATCCGTCGGCGTCGTGTGTCGAGAGGGTGATGTCCACGCGGTTGTAGACGTTGAACCACTCCGGATGATGGTTCATCTTCTCGGCCTTGAGCGCGACCTGTGCCATGAAGCCAAAGGCCTCGTTGAAGTCGTGAAACGTGAAGCTGCGCTGGATCGCGTCGCGTCCGACCACCTGGTGCCACTCGGGCAGCACTTCGGTCAGGCTGGCGCGTGCCTCGGATGAGAGTCGTGTTGTCATGGCATTCCTTTCAAAGCGTTCAGTGCAAATCGGGCAGATTCGAGTCCACTGGCGCCGGCTCGGCGTCAGAGATGACTGCGTACGGCGTCAGGAAGATTGTCGGCTGAGCCGGGCGCAGCGCCCATGAATCGGCAGGGTTGCCGCCTCATTCGGGCTATTGTTCCACAGGCTGGCGTTGAGTGTGCGTGAGCCATATCTGAAAACGCGAAGCGCCTGAGACGCGTTTCGGGAAGTCAGGTCAGTGGCGGGCGAAAGGCAAGACACGGCCCGGGACGATCCGGGCCATGCCATCATGCCGGCAACAGGATCGGCGTGTCTTCGGGACGACGGGCGTTGGCCTCGAACGTCTGTTGCTCGGCGAATGTCTTGAACAGCGTCGGCAGGTCGGCGAGCATGGCGTCGAACAGTTGGGCGAAGTCGTCGATCACGAAGTACGTCTGTTGGAAGGTGTCGATGCGGTATTGCGTGCGAAGCACCCGTTCAAGCGAAAACCCGATGCGATTCGGCTCGCGCGAGGTTAGCGAGAACTCGGTTTCGCCGCGGCTCGAGACAATGCCGGCGCCGTAGATGCGCAGGCCGTCGCCGTCGCGCATCAGGCCGAATTCGACCGTGTACCAGTACAGTCGCGCGAGCAACGGCAGGGCCCCCAGCGATTGCGCGAGCTTGCCGGCTTTGCCGTAGGCTTGCATGAAGTCGGCGAACACCGGATTGGCGAGTAACGGCACGTGGCCGAAGACGTCATGGAAGCAGTCGGGTTCTTGCAGGTAATCGAGTTGATCGGGACGGCGCATCCACCATGTGGCCGGGAAACGGCGATTGGCGAGATGGTCGAAGAAGACATCGTCCGGCACGAGGCCGGGCACGGCCACGACTTGCCATTGGGTTGCCGCCATCAGTTTTTCGTTCAGGCGTGCGAACTCAGGCACGCGACGCGCGTCCATGTCGAGGGCGTGAATGCCGTCCATGAAGGCATCGCAGACACGGCCCGGCAGCATGGCCGTTTGGCGTTCGTAAAGTTGTTGCCACACCGCATGATCGACCGCGCCGTATTGTTCGACGGGCTGATCGATGGTGAAGTCGGGCCGGACCGTGAGGCCGGCATCGAATTGCTCCTGGAGCATGGCGGTAATGGGCATGATACGAACGACTCAATCAAGCGGTGACAGTGATTAAAAGTGTAGTGCGCATCGCGTGCGAAATGGGCGCATAATGCGCCTGTGGTGAAAGTCGTTTGCATAAATTTCGCATAAAAATATACTTTGTTGCGGAGATTCGTCATGCTTGATCTGGATCAATTCGATTTGGCTCTTCTGAACGAGCTGCAGAGGAACGGTCGGGAAACGCATCACCAGTTGGCGGAGCGCGTGGCGCTCTCGCCGTCGCAGATCGGTCGTCGGCTGCAAAAGCTTGAGTCGGACGGGATCATCGAGGGGTATCGCGTGGTACTGCGCCCCGAGGCGTTGGGGTTGACGGTGACGGCGTTCACGTCACTGCGTCTGAAACATCATGGCGATCACGCCATCGAGAAATTTCAGGAGCAGATAGATCTATTGCCCGAAGTGCTCGAGTGCCACGCGGTGGTCGGCGAGGCCGACTACCTGCTGCGCATCGTCGTGCCGGATCTGAACGCCCTGTCGACATTCGTGATGAAACGGCTCATGCAAGTGCCTGGTGTGGAAAATGTGCGCTCGAACATCGTGCTGAGCGCGTTCAAGCGCAGCAATGCGCTGCCGCTGCACTACGTGGTGCCCAAGCAAACGCAACGTTGAGCGGGCGCGGCGTTGCGCCGCCTCGCTTCGTCACGCCCACCGGATTGGCCCGGCTTGCCGGCATGGCCCCGCATTGCCCGGACGATGCAAATGCACGGCGGGAGAGCAGCGCTTTGGCTTGCCCCGGTCCCTCCGAATCAATCGGCGGGCATCAGCCAGGGTTTCACGTAGCGTCCGTAGATCAACGACTGGATCAGCGCGACGGTGGAGCCGACCAACACCTCAATGACGCGCAGCATGGCGAGGCTCAGTTCCTCATGTAGCCCTTGCCCCTGTCCGCTCAACGCCGCCGACATCAGAATCACCACCGTCGCCGGGCCCAAACGCCAATTCGCCGGATAGTTCTGCACCAGCATCGCGGCCAGTGTGGCGATAGTGATGCCCACGAGCATCGCTGCCAATCCCGGTCCCATGAGCAGCAAGACGATGCAAGCCACGACGGCCCCGGTAATCGTGTTGATCGAGCGCGCCTTGAAATTGCTGCGTGCCTGCAGCGGATCCGGTTCGGTCACGATGATGAGCGAAATCATCGCCCAGTAAGGCTCGGGAAAGCCCGCAGCTCGCAGGCCGAACCAGACAATCAGCGACCCGCTGAGAATCTTGATCAGATAGACCAGCGCGTTCTTTTTCGGATGGAGAAAGGCGATGGACATGAGGCGCGTACGATGCGAACACGGGAAAGATGCCAGTGTGACATAGGCGGCTTCGCGAATCTAACGCGGACGAATCCGGCACGACGACGCTGCCATTCCTAAATATCGTGCCCAGTGCAGATATGAAGGGAAACGATTCGAATTGCCAAAGATCGCGGGTTAGAATCGCCTCACCAGAATTCGGGAGGAGTCCGGCATGCATAGCCGAACGCAACGCGTCTGGCTGGCCGCGCCGATGGCGTGGGCGGCGCTGTGTCTTGGAATGTTCGTCACGTCGCCCGCGCACGCGGCACGTGTGACGAGTGTGAGTCCGCAGGGAGAAGTCGCCAGCGTAGACCAGGTGGTCGTCAAATTCGACGAAGCCATCGTGCCGGCGGGCGATCCGCGTGCTCAGGCGCCGGCCGCCGTGAGGTGCTCCGACACCTCGCTCACTGGCGACGGCCACTGGCTCGAACCGAAGATCTGGGTCTACGATTTCAGGCAACCGCTGCCGCCGGGCGCAAAGTGCTCGGTGGAGATGCGCAGCGGGCTCTCCGCAGTCTCGGGCACGGCGCTGTCGGGCACGACTCGTTACGCGTTCAACACGGGGGGGCCAGCCGTCACATCGATCCGCCCGTCGTACGGTGCCATCGACGAAAACCAGATATTCATCCTCACGCTGAACGGCGCGGCGACCCCCGCCAGCGTGCGTCAGAACGCCTGGTGCGAGACGGAGGGCGTGGGCGAGCGCATTGGCGTGAAGTGGATCGAGGGCGATACGCGCACGGCGCTGATCAAGCGTTTCAATCTCGACAAGCAGGCTGCGCGTGTGGTCATGCTGCAATGCAACCGCACGCTGGCGGCTGGCGCGAAGATGCACTTGGTCTGGGGGGCGGGCATCAGCACGCCGTCGGGAGTACCGACCAAGCAGGCGCGGCGTTTCGAATACGACGTGCGCGAGCCGTTTACTGCCAGCTTCAGTTGCGAGCGTGAGAATGCGAACGCCCCGTGTACGCCGCTGCGCCCGCTGCGTCTGACGTTCAATTCGCCGGTCGCGCGCGACATGGCTGCCAAGATCCGCGTGCAAGGCGCGGGGGCGGAGCGCTCGCCGAAGTTCAGCGATGCGGATCGCGCCTCAAGCGTGAGCGATGTCACGTTCGATGCGCCGTTCCCTGAGAAAGCCGAGCTGATCGTTACGCTCCCGAAGGGGTTCACGGACGACAGTGGCCGAGCGCTCGACAATGCGAGCGAATTCCCCTTGAAGACGAAGACCGCGACGATGCCGCCGCTCGCCAAGTTCGCGGCCGCACCGTTCGGGATCGTGGAGCGCTTTGCCGAGCCCGGCATGCCGCCGATGTTACCGGTCACGCTGCGCAAGGTCGAGCCGGCATTGCAAATCAACGGACTTGGTGTGGCCGGCGAGGCGGCCAAGTCAGGCGGGAGTGGCCGCACCTTGCAGTTGCGGGTGGACGACGATGCCGAGGTCATGAACTGGATGTCGCGTGTGCGTCGCTTCGATGAGACGACGATGACGCGCAAGCAGATTGCGCAGGAGATGCCGTCGATTCTGACCGCACCCGCGGCGAAGGACACGTTTGGGCCGAATGCTGCGGTGATCGTCGAGGACAAGGTCACGCGTTATGACACGCGCAGCCTGTCGTTGTTATCGGGGTTGCAGGGGGTGCAGGCGTTGACCTTGCCTGTGCCCAAGGAAAAGGACCCGCGTCCTTTCGAGGTGGTCGGTATTCCGTTCCAGAAGCCCGGCTTCTATGTCGTGGAACTGGCCTCACCGTCGCTTGGGGCGGCGCTGCTCGGGAAGTCGCTGCCGATGTATGTGCGTACCACGGTGCTTGTCACGAATCTCGGTGTGCATTTCAAGATGGGACGCGAGAACGCCGTGGCATGGGTGACAACGCTCGACAAAGGTCAGCCGGTCGCCAATGCCAAGGTGCGGGTGCTCGATTGCGACGGTACGGAGGTCGCCAGCGCGGTGACGGACAAGACGGGCGTGGCGAAGATCGACAAGTCGCTCGAGCGATACCGGTATTGCGAGAAGACGATGCGCTCGGGTTACTTTGTTGTCGCGCGCACGCAGGGCAACGATCCGGACATGGCGTTCGTATCGTCCGACTGGGATCGCGGCATCGAGCCGTGGCGTTTCCATGTGCCGACCGATGGCGGCAGCAGCCCGACCGTCCGCGCGCAAACGGTCTTCGACCGCATGCTGTTCCGCGTCGGTGAGACGGTGTCGATGAAACACTTCATCCGTCAGGAAACCATGCAGGGGCTGGCATTGCCTGCGAGTCTGCCATCGCAACTGACGATCACGCATCAAGGGTCGGGGCAAACTTACACGCAACCCATCCAGTGGCGTAACGGGCGGTTGGCCGAGAACACCTTCCAGATTCCGCAAGGTGCGAAGCTCGGCGACTATTCGGTAACGCTCGATTACACGGATAACGATTCGCGCCCGAAGACATACCCGTCGTCGCTCGACGCGGGGCACTTCCGCGTGGAGGCTTTCCGGTTGCCGGTATTGGCCGGATCAATTGGCGTGCGTGACGCCGTGAAGGCACCGCTCATCAACAAAACGGAAGCGCCGATTAGCGTGCAGGTGAATTACGTGGCGGGTGGACCTGCGGGTAATTTGCCGGTGCGTGTCTCGGCGTTGTTGCGCGTGCGCGATCTCACGTTCGACGGCTACGACGATTTCAGCTTCACGCCCTATCGTCCGCCGTCGGCGCAGTCGGGCGCCGATGACGATGATCAGGGCAATGACGAGAGTTCGGGGTCGAGCGATCAGAAGCTGGTCGCCGACAAGCAACGGCTTGTGCTGGACCGAAACGGTGCGGGCAGTCTGACGCTTAAGGACTTGCCGAAGGTCGATCGTCCGAGCGATCTGGTGCTTGAAGCGAGCTTTGCGGACCCGAACGGCGAGATTCAGACGCTTCGCGGCAACGCCACGCTTTGGCCCGCGAATCTCATTACCGGTGTGCGCAGCGAGAGTTGGGTATCGGTGACGAACAAGCTGCCAGTGAAGGCACTCGCGCTCGATCTGCAGGGCAAGCCGAAGGCCGGGGTTGCGATGGATGTGCGTGCCGAGGCGCGCATTACCACCAGCAGCCGCAAGCGGATGGTGGGGGGCTTCTACGCCTACGACAACCGAACCGAGGTCAAGGATCTCGGAAACGTATGCAGCGGCAAGACGGACGAGCGTGGTTTGCTGTCGTGCGACGTGTCGCTTTCGCAGCCGGGTGAAATCACGCTCGTTGCGCAGGCCAAGGACGACAAGGGCAATCTCAGCACCTCGACAACGAGCGTATGGGTGACGGGACGCGGTGAGGTCTGGTTTGGCGGTGACAATACCGATCGGATGGACGTGTTGCCGGAGCGACGTGCCTATGAACCGGGCGAGACGGCCAAGCTGCAGGTACGCATGCCGTTTCGCTCAGCCACGGCGCTCGTGGCGATCGAGCGCGAAGGGGTGATGGAGACGCGCACGATGGAGATCTCGGGCAAAGAACCGAATATTTCCCTCAAGGTCGATCCGTCCTGGGGACCGAACGTCTACGTGTCGGTATTGGCGGTGCGCGGTCGCATCCACGAGGTGCCCTGGTATTCATTCTTCCAATGGGGTTGGAAGCAGCCGATGGAGTGGTTCCGGGCTTTCTGGTACGAAGGCCGGGAGTATCAGGCGCCGACGGGGCTGGTGGATCTTGGCAAACCCGCCTATCGCTTCGGGTTGACCGAGTTGCGCGTCGGCACGGCCGGACAGCGTCTGGGGGTGGAGGTGAAGCCTGATGCGGCAACGTATCCGGTGCGAGGCCATGCCAAGGTGCGTATCAAGGTCACGCAGCCCGATGGCAAGCCCGTTGCGGCGGGATCGGAGGTTGCCGTTGCGGCCGTTGACGAGGCACTGCTCGAACTGGCGCCCAACACGAGTTGGAGTCTGCTCGACGCCATGTGGCAGCGCCGCAGTTACAGTGTGACGACTGCCACGGCACAGATGGAGATCATCGGGCGCCGGCATTACGGCCGCAAGGCGGTACCGGCCGGTGGCGGCGGGGGCAAGAGTCCGACGCGCGAGCTGTTCGACACGCTATTGCTCTGGCAGCCGCGTGTTGTGCTCGATGACAAGGGCGAGGCGAGCGTGGATGTTCCGCTCAACGACTCGCTCTCGAGTTTCCGCATCGTGGCGGTTGCCGATGATGGCAGGCCCGGCGCGCAGGCGCTTGGCTGGTTCGGCACGGGGACAGCGGTCATTCGCACCACGCAGGATCTGCAACTGATCTCGGGGTTGCCGCCGCTGGTGCGCGAAGGCGATCACTATCGCGCCCAGTTCACCGTGCGCAATACGACCCAGCACGCCATGCAGGTGCAGTTGACCGCACGGGCGACCCAACTGACGCTGGCACCGCAGCGCGTCGACGTGCCGGCCGGTGAGTCGCGCGAAGTGGCATGGGACGTGATCGCGCCTGCCGGGCTGGCCGATACGCGTGCCCAACGGCTGTTGTGGGAGGTCAGCGCTCAGGCCCCGGCCGCGAGCGGCGCACGGGCGGCGAGCGACTCGATCAAGGTGGGGCAGGACATTCAGCCGTCGCTGCCGGCGAGCGTCCAGCAATCGGTACTCACGCAGGTCGAGGGCAGTCTGACGTTGCCGATGGCACCGCCTGCGGGCGCAGTGGCGGACAGTACCGGGAAGCTGCGCGGCGGGGTGCGCATCAGCATGCAACCGCGTCTGTCGCAGGGATTACCGGGCGTGAAACGCTGGTTCGAGCTGTATCCGTACGCCTGTCTGGAGCAGCAGGCGTCGAAGGCGCTCGGCTTGCGTGACGTCGCGCAGTGGAAGCGGGTAACGGGCATGCTGCCGTCATATCTCGATGAAGACGGTCTGGCGAGCTACTTCCCGCCGCAAGAGGGCTTCGCCAATCAGGGCAGCGATACGCTCACCGCTTATCTGCTGGCCGTAAGCAGCGAAGCGAAAGCGCTCGACCCGGCGTATGTCCTGCCGGACGACGCGCTGGCTCGTATGGAGGATGGCCTGACGGCGTTCGTGGAAGGACGTCTCACGCGCCGCTTCTGGGCACCGCGCGACGATCTGACGTTGCGCAAGCTCACCGCGATCGAAGCGTTGTCACGGTATGGCCGGGCAAGCGCACGCATGCTCGGTTCGCTCACCATCGCACCGAACGATTGGCCAACGTCAGCGGTCATCGACTGGTATGCAATCCTGCAACGATTGCCCGACGCACCGCAGCGTGCAGAGCGTTTGGCGCAGGCCGAGCAGATACTGCGAGCGCGACTGTCGTATCAGGGCACGCGCGTGGGCTTCTCGACGCAGGCAAGCGATGGGCTCTGGTGGCTGATGGTCGGCCCCGAAACCAACGCCGCACGCCTGGCGTTGCTGATGAACGCGAACCCGGCCTGGAAGGACGAGATGCCGCGTCTGGTGATTGGGCTGCTGGGGCTGCAATCGCGCGGCGCCTGGTCGACGACCACGGCCAACGTGTGGGGGGGACTGGCAGTGGATCGCTTCTCCGCACGATTCGAGCGCGACACGCCGACGGGGCAAACCGCCATTCAGTGGCAGCGCGACAACCAGACGAGCGGTACCGTGCAAACCGTCGACTGGGACAAACTCAAGGCCGGCACCGTGCCGCCAGCCGTCTCGCTGCCGTGGTTGAGCCATGCGGCTGCCGGAACGGACAGCGCGCGCGATGTGTTACGTCTCGAGCAGGCGGGGGCGGGCAAGCCGTGGGCGACGATCCAGAGTCTGGCTGCGGTTGCGCTCAAGGCGCCGTTCGCGGCAGGCTATCGCGTGACGCGCAGCGTTCAGGTGCAAGACGCTGCGGATCGCTCGGGGGACAGCTTCGTGCGGGGTGCCATATTGCGTGTACGTCTGGATATCGATGCGCAGGCCGACATGCGCTGGGTCGTGGTGAGCGATCCGCTGCCGGGCGGGGCGACGGTACTGGGCGGCGGGCTGGGACGCGATTCGGTCATTGCCACGCAGGGAGAAAAGAGCGAAGGGGCCATGCCCGCCTTTGAGGAGCGGGCGCAGGACGCTTATCGTGCCTACTACGACTACTTGCCCAAGGGCCAGCATCGGATCGAGTACACGGTGCGTCTGAACAACGTCGGCAAGTTCGCAACGCCGCCAACGCGTGTCGAAGCGATGTACGAGCCTGCGATGTACGGCGAGACCCCGAATGCGCCCGTGCAAGTGGTCCCCGCGAAGCCATGACGAACGGGAGCCGGACGGACATGATGTCTAACTTCTTTGCACCCGCGGCAGCGCTGCCCCGTGAGGCACGCCGCTTCTGGTGGCTGGCTGCCGCCGCGGCAGCGGCCTATGCGCTATCGTTGCGCGGCGCCCCGTATGCCGATCAGGCCGTCGCCAAGGTGTTGTTGTGCGCGTCGCTGCTGTTCGCGGTGTTGTATCACCGCGTGCCGCGCGAGCGGGTGTGGTTGTGCGCCGCCGTGATCTTTTCGGGCGCAGGCGATGTTTTCCTTGCTTTGCCAGCGTTGACGCAGGGCTTCGTGTTGGGACTGGGTGCTTTCCTGCTGGCTCACCTCGCATACTTCGTGTTGTTCTGGCGTTTGCGGCGCGCCTGGGCGCAGGTGCCCGGCTGGCATCGCGTCGCGATCGTGCTGGTGTGGGTGACGGCGGCGCTCGCGTACGCTTTGTACTGGCCTGGCATGGGGGAGCTCAAGGTGCCCGTGGCGTGTTACGTCATTGTGCTGGCGATGATGGCGTCGGCGGCGCTGCTTGCCGACGTGCGCGGAGAATGGGCCGCCGTCGGCGCGCTGCTCTTCACGATCTCGGACGCCCTCATCGGCGCCACACGCTTTGTCGGTACGATTCCGGCGCAGGAATACGCCATCTGGATTCTCTACGCGCTCGCGCAGTTGCTGCTGACTGCCGGCATCATGGCGGTGCGCACGCCGCGTCTGCCACAAGAGGGCGAGGTGCATGTGCGCAGTGCCTGAAGTGCATCGTTGGCGTATTTCGCGCCGCGTCGTGCTCGGCGTTGCGCTGGCGCTTGGGTTGCTCCGGGCATCGGCGCCTGCGCACGCGGTACCGTCGTTTGACGAGGTGCGCCAGGACTGGCGCGCGTCGGACTGGATTCTGCTGGATCGCCGCGGCGAACCGCTGCAACGCCTGCGGGCCGACATGCAGGCGCAACGGGGCGACTGGGTGACGCTCGCCGAGGTATCGCCAGCCTTCCGCCAGGCGTTGATCGTCTCTGAAGACAAGCGCTTCTATGAGCACAGCGGCGTCGACTGGCGGGGAGTGGCCGCCGCCGCATGGGGCAATCTGTGGCACTCGCGCACGCGCGGTGCGTCCACGCTGACGATGCAGTTGGCGGGGCTGCTTGACGACGATCTGCGCCCGAGTGCGCGCAATCGTTCCGTCGCGCAAAAGATCGGGCAGGCCGCCACTGCGGTGTGGCTCGAACAGCGCTGGCGCAAGGATCAGATTCTCGAGGCCTATCTGAACCTCGTGCCGTTTCGCGGCGAGCTCGTCGGCATCTCGGCCGTCTCGCAGACGCTCTTCGGCAAGCTACCCATCGGGCTCGATGCGCGTGAGGCGGCGCTGGCTGTCGCGTTGCTGCGTGCGCCGAATGCGGCCGCCACGCGAGTGGCGCAGCGGGCTTGCGGCATCTTGCGCGACATGGGGCAGGCCACCGGCTGCAACGGTCTGGACGGTTACGCGCAACTCGTGTTTTCGAGACCGGCAAGCGTGATGACGACGCGCGATGCCGTGAGCCTCGCACCGCATTTCGCGCGCCGCGTCTTCAGTGCGAGCCGTCCGCCTGCGGGCACGCGAATCACCAGCACGCTCGATGCGAATCTCCAGCGAATGGCCGTCACCACGTTGCAGCAGACCCTGCGCGAACTAGGCACGCCGGGGCGTTCGCGCAACGTGCAGGACGGGGCAATTGTCGTCATCGATAACGCGAGCGGTGACATTCTCGCTTGGGTGGGATCGTCGGGCGCCTTGTCGTCGGCGGCGCAGGTGGATGGGGTGACGTCGTTGCGCCAGGCCGGCTCGACACTCAAACCGTTTCTCTACGCCCAGGCGATTGCCGAGCAGCGTCTGACGGCCGCGTCGCTCCTCGACGATTCGCCCATCGATCTGCCTACGGGGGGCGGGCTGTACATTCCGCAGAACTACGACCGTCATTTCAAGGGATGGGTCAGCGCACGGACTGCGCTGGGCTCGTCGCTGAACGTGCCCGCTGTGCGCACGCTCGTGATGGTCACCCCGAGGCAGTTTGCTCAGACGCTCGTCGCGTTGGGCCTCCCGCTCACGCAGAGCGGTGATTACTACGGTTTCAGCCTCGCGCTCGGCAGTGCCGACGTTACGCTGCTTTCGCTGACGAACGCGTATCGCGCGCTGGCCAACGGCGGGGCGGCCAGCCGTGTGAATGAGCGTATGCCCGAGGCGGCCCGCCCGCGTATCGCCGACAAAGCCAAAGGAAGTGCGCGAACCGATGCGAGCACGACCGTCTTTTCACCGCAGGTGAGTTTCATCGTCTCTGACATGATCGCCGACCGGCAGGCGCGCACCCGCACATTCGGCCTCGACAGTCCGCTCTCGACGCGATACTGGACCGCCGTGAAAACCGGTACCAGCAAGGACATGCGTGACAACTGGGCTGTCGGCTATTCGCGGCGCTATACGGTCGGTGTCTGGGTCGGCAATGCCGACGGTGCGCCGATGTGGGACGTCTCGGGCGTGTCCGGCGCAGCGCCGATCTGGCACCGCGTGATGGACTACCTGCATCGTCGGACCGCGAGTCTTCCGCCGGCGCCTCCGCCGGGGATCGAGCATGTCGCAGTGCAGTATGCGGAACATGTGGAACCCGCTCGCGAGGAGTGGTTTCTCCCCGGTACGTCGCAAAGTACGATCGCGCTTTCGGCGCTTGCCACCAAAGCGCCCAGCGGGCCGCTCTGGCGAATTGCCGGGCCCGCCGACGGCACCATCGTCGCACTGGACCCGGACATCCCGCCCGCCAACCAGCGACTATGGTTTCAGGTGGCGGCCGCCTGGCCAAGAGGCGCGGCCTGGCGGCTGGACGGCAAGCCTCTTGCCGGTAGTGCGCGCGTGGGCTGGTTGCCGTGGCCCGGGCGTCATACGCTCGAACTCGTCGACGCGGCCGGTGCCGTGCGCGACAGCGTGCGCTTCGAGGTACGCGGTGCGACACTCACCGATGGCAAGCGCATGCGCAATGCGAGTCGCTGAGCGCATGTGCGCTCCACACGAGTTGCCACGAATAATTTTTGATGTAGCAGACGCGTTCACGCGATGCGCGCTACACTGAATTCAGACTTGGCAATGCGTGACGCGATGTGACGGCGACGAGTGCAAACCCTGCCGCAAATGGCGCACGCCCCGGAGCGGAGACATATCGATGATCACGCTGGACGCGCGCCAAACCGCGCAGTTGCTGCCTTATCCCCAGTTGGCCGACGGTATCGAGGCCATGCTCATGGAGATGCGCTCGGGAACCGCGCGCGCACCTGAGCGTCTGCATTTCTCCCTGACCGAACCTGAACGCGGCCGCCGTGGTGGCGTGCTGCTGGTGATGCCGGCCACCAATCGAGAGGTGGCCATGACCAAGCACATCACCGTGCATCCAGAGAATTGCCGCGTGGGCAAACCGTCCATCATCGGTGAGGTGATGGTGTTCGACCCGCACACGGGCGAGCGTCTCATGTTGCTCGACGGGCCGACCGTTACCGGTCGCCGCACGGCCGCCGTGACATTGTTCGCCGCGCGTAAATTTGCACCGCGTCCGAAGGGGCCTGTGCTGATCGTTGGCGCAGGCGTGCAAGCACGCGCGCATCTCGAGGCGTTTGCCGCCGGAATGGGAACGCGTCACTTCATGATCTTCTCGCGTAGCCCCGAGCGCGCCCATGCGCTCGCCGATCACGCCGCTACCCTCGGCGTGGAAGCTACCGTGGTCGACGCCATCGAACCGGTGCTGAGCACCGTAAGCATCGTGATTACCGCGACAACCAGCAGCGAGCCGGTACTGCCGGATAGCGATGTGCATCGCTGGCGGGATGACATCTTCGTTGCGGGGGTCGGGGCGTTTCGCCCGGACATGCGTGAGTTGCCGCCGCAGTTGTGCCGCGATGCGGCCGTGCGCGGCACGCTCGTCGTCGACACCTGGGAGGTCAAGCACGAAGCCGGGGATTTGCTGCATGCGGCCATCGACTGGGGCCGCGCCGCGCCGCTTCTCGATGCGATCATTACGCCCGATCGTTTCCGCTCGAGCGGGCCTGTGCTTTTCAAAAGCGTGGGTTACGCGCTATGGGATCTGGCCGCTGTGCTATGCGCGCGCGCCAATCTCGCGAAGGACGGTGTGCCTGCATCGTGAGAGGACGCACACGCGAAGCGGCGATGCGATGACGGCACGCGGATCGCGCCCGCGCGCGATCGCCTCGACATGCTCAGGCCGGTAGCGCGAAGGGCACGTCTGCACAGGCACCTGCGGGCATCGGGAAGCCCGGTGACGTCTGCGGCGTAATCACATGCACGGGCAATCCCAGCGTCGTCTCGATGAGATCGGCGCGCATCACGTCGCGTGGTGCGCCCGTGGCGAGAATGCGTCCGTTGGCGAGTAATGCCATGCGGTCTGCATGACGCGCCGCGAGGTTGATGTCATGCACGATGGCCATCGCACCGAACCCCCACGTTCTGGCAAGTTCGCGCGTGAGCGAGAGCAGGTGATGCTGATGGGCCAGGTCCAGCGCCGCCGTCGGTTCGTCGAGCAACAGATAACGCGGCACCGATGGCGCAAACGCATCGCCGTCCGGCCAAAGTTGCGCCAGTACGCGCGCAAATTGCACGCGCGCCCATTCGCCGCCCGACAGGGTCATCACGTCACGATGCAATAACGGCAGTGCGCCAGCACGCTCCAGCGCGAGCGTAGCGATCTGGGTGTCGCTCTTTGCGGTCTTGTCGGCATCGCCACGTCCGCGCGATCTCGGGAAGGGCAGTCGCCCCATCGTCACGACTTCGAGGGCACTGAACGGGAACGACAGCTGTGCCGTTTGCGGCAGCACCGCGCGCAGACGGGCCAGCGCCGCCGTGGTGTATTGCGAGAGCAGCGCGCCATTGAGCGTGATGGCACCGCTCAGATGGGTGCGCGGCGGTTGTGGCTCACCCGCGAGCGCCTTGAGCAACGTGCTCTTGCCCGCACCATTCCGGCCGAGCAGCACCAGCAGTTCGCCGGGACGGATGTCGAGCGACAATCCGTCGAGCACGGGCGAATCGGTGTGAGCAATCGTGAGGTCGTGTGCACTGAGCATAGCGATGTCCTGTGTTGTCAGTCCGGTTCCGTCACAGCCCGAACTGCCCGCGGCGTCGCCACAGGAGCATGAGGAAGAACGGGGCGCCGAGTAATGCCGTAAGAATGCCCAGCGGCAACTCGGCTGGCGCCACCCACGTACGCGCGACGAGATCGGCGAGCAACGTCAGGATCGCGCCAAAGAGCGCCGCCGCCGGCAGCACGGCGCGCGGGTCGGGACCGACCACCAGACGCACGATATGCGGCGCAATCAGGCCGATAAAACCGATCATGCCGCTCGATGCAACAAGCGCGCCGACGCAAAGCGCGCACGCTACCATCACACGCCGCTTGACCGACTGCACGGCAACACCGAGATGCAGTGCCTCCGCTTCGCCCAGCAACAACGCGTTGAGCGAACGGCACTGCGTGGCCAACGCGGCGACACCCAGCGCGACGGGCCACACGATCACGGCGAGCATCGACCATTGCGCGCCGCCGAGACTGCCGAGTGTCCAGAACGTGAGCGTGCGCAACTGCGTATCGTTGGCGAGGTAGGTGAGCAGACCGATGGCGGCGCCCGAAACGGCATTGATGGCAATGCCTGCGAGTAGTAGCAACGGCAACGCGAGACGTCCACGTCCCGCTGCCAGCCGGTAGACGAGTGCTGTGACACCGAGCGCGCCAACGAACGCCGCGACAGGCAGCAACCACAGGCCGAGTGACGCTGCGAGCGCTGCGGGCAACACGACACCGCCCAGCACGATGACACCGGCTGCGCCCAGCGCCGCGCCGCTGGCGACACCGATCAGGCCGGGGTCGGCGAGCGGATTGCGAAAGAGGGCTTGCAACGCGGCGCCTGCGGCACCGAATCCGGCACCGACCAGTATGCCGAGCACGATGCGCGGCAGCCGGATCTGTAGCATGACGTTGCGCGCCTGATCCTGTGCGAACTCGCCCGTGGCCCCTCGGAACAACGCGGCCATGGCTTCGCCCGGCGCAATGCGATAGGCCCCGCCGCACAGCGCGGCGAGCACGGCGGCCGCGAGCAATCCGACGAGCACCGTCATGACGATCCAGCGCGGAGGACGGCGGCGCGCGGCGCCGGATTGGCCCGAGGCAGTGGTCGTGGCGTGGGCCGTCTCAGCGCGGCTGGACGGCAACGACTTCGGAATCGGAGGGGCGGCTGACATGTCTTCGTTCACTGGCGAAAGGCGGGTTTCTGGATGGCCCCGGAGCGTGCCGACGCGCGACAGCGACAATCGGTATCAAGCGGCACCAAGCGGCATCAAGCGGCATCAAATAGCGCGCCGGGACACATTCAAGCGGTATGCACGCGTTGCGCGAGATCGGCGACCGCCTGAGGCAGGCGCGGGCCGAAGCCGAGCAGATACAACGCGTCGAAGCTCACCACACGTTTGGCGCGTCCGGCGGGCGTGTTCGCCAGCCCAGGCTGGGCGAGCAGTGTTGCCGCAGGATCGGCGGGCGATGGTCCGGTGGTGGTCGTGAGCAGCACGTCGGGCTGCGCTGCCACGGCCGCTTCGGCGGTGAGCGGCCGATACCCGTTGAAGCCGCGCAGCGCATTCTCGGCACCGGCATACGCGAGCATGGCGTCGGCGGCGGTGTCTTGCCCCGCCACCATCACTTGATTGCCCATGTGACCGAGGATGAAGAGCACGCGCGGGCGTCGCTGAATGCCATACCGCTGTTCGACCTGATCACGAATGCGCAGCCAGTCTGACGTGAAGCGGTTCGCCAAGCGAGCTCCCTCGTCGTTCATCCGCAGGGCCCCGGCAACGCCGCGAATGTGCTCGCGCACGAGGTCGGCGGTATAGCCGTGCGTGAAACGTTTGACCGGCACCCCTGCCGCCGCGATCTGTGACAGCACATTGGGCGGGCCGGCTTCCGCACCTGCGAGCAGCAGGTCGGGATGCAGCGAGAGCACGCCCTCCGCCGAGAGCGAGCGCAGATAGCCGATCTTGGGTAGCTTGGTGGCCGCCTCCGGATACAGGCTGGTCAGGTCGTTGGCGATCACGCGATCTTGCGCACCGAGTGCGTAGACGATCTCGGTGAGCGCGCCGCCGGCGACCACGACACGCTTCGGCCCGTCCTTGCCGTCTTTCTCCGGAGCGGCGGGCGAGGCCGCGCTGGCGAGCGTTGCAGGCAACAACGTGCCCAGCCACGCGCCAGCGCCCAGCGCAGCGCCCCCGCTCAGCAACGCGCGACGCGAGGCGCCGCGCGCGTCGATTTGCCCGTTGACTCGCCGGTTCACGCCGATGCCCCCGTGGTCCCTTGCGATCCTGCGGCACCCTCCATGCGCACCAGCGTGGCACGCCAGTCTTCGCGCTCGGCCTGCCCCGGTTTGCGCTCACCGAAGAACATGGCGATGACCATACCCGAGGCGTCGAGTAATTCGAGCGACGAGACGATGCCGTCGGACGTCGGCTTGCGCACGACCCACGCCGTGTCGACGAGGTCTTCGCGCAGATGCAGGTTGAAGCCCGGATCGAGCACATTGACCCACGGACCCATCACGCGAATGTTCTTCACGGGGCCGGTGTGAATCTGGATCATGCCTGCATTGCCGACGAACACCATGATCGGCAGATCGGTGCCGGCGGCGTCTTCGAGCAGTGTGCGCACCGATGCGGCGGGCACACGCCGTGCATGGCCTTCAGGCGCCAGACGCAAGGCCTGCGCACGCGACACGCCGTGACGCTTGAGCATGTCGAAGAACTGGTGCGTGTCGGTCATGGCCAGCCAGTCGCGCTGGAAGGCCGCCACGTCGATGTCGGCGTCGGGCGTTTCGGCCTTCGGCGCCTCTGCGGCGACCACGTGCTGGCCGGGCGTCTGGTCGCCGGCGCGGAAGCGGGCCACCAGCGCTTCGAACGCGGCGACATCGCTGTGATCGCGCAGGAACATCTTGTGGACGGCCGTGCCTGCCTTGTCGAAGAACTGGAGCGAGCGTCGCGGACCGTTTTCCGCAGGTGTCTCGACGGCGTAACCGAAGGCCCACTGGTGATAGAAGATGCGAAGGTCGAGGTCTTTGCCGAGACCGAGGCCGACGGTGCCCGTGTGCGAGAGCTTCTCGTACTGACCATCCTTTTCGTGCACCGCGGCGTTGTTACGCGTGAGCGCCATGACGCGACCCAGGGCCGGCAGCGCTTCGATGATCTCGGTGAATTCAGGGCGCAGACGCACGACGTGCTCGCCCACGAAAGCGGCGACCGTCTCGCCTTCGGACACGCCCAGTGCCGCAGCGGCGTCGCGATCGCGCAGATGCTGTTCGGTCTTCACACGTTGGAATTCGCTACGCAGACGAGTGACATCGGCGAGCGCGGGGAATGCCGGGCGGGCGGCGGAAGTGGCGTTTTGAGCGTTCATCATGACGATTCCTTGGTGGCGAGTTTGCTGGCAGTGGCTGGCATGTGCCGACGGGCGGCCTGAACGATCAGACGATCGAAGTGCGCGCGCGCCGGCACGGTTCTGACAATCGATCCGCAGGATCAGTACTGGAGCTTCAGGCTCACAGCCACGCTGCGGCCCGGTGCCGAATACGCGTCCTTGATGGTCGAGTTATCGGCAATGTTGCGCACGTCCGACCAGTTCCAGTACTTGCGGTCGAACACGTTGTAGACGCCCGCATAGACCGTGGCGTTTTTGTTGATGTGATAGCCGCCCGACAGATCGAGCACGATGGACGACGGCGGTGCCCAGCAGTTCTGGTTCTGCTGCGTGCCCGACGTGCAGGTCTTCGCTATCTGGCTTTGCGACTTGGCGGCCTGGAAGAGCAGGTCGGCTTGTGCGAACCATGTGCTGTTCGGCTCGTAGCGCACGCCGAGCACCATCGAGAACGGGTTGATGGTGTTGAGCGGCTGGCTGGCGGCGCCGTTGTCTTCCGTTGTGCCATGCGTGTAGGCCATGGCGGTGCGCAACGTCACGCCGCCCTTGAGCGCCCACGTGGCACGTCCTTCCCAGCCCTGAATGCGCGCGCGGCTGAAGTTCACGTACTGATAGATGAGCGGATCGCTCGGACGGCCCGAGCCGCTGATGTTCTGCTGCGAGATGAAGTTGCGATAGTTGCCCGCAAAGACCGCCGTGCTGTACGTGAGCGGACCCAGCGTGGTGGCGAGGCGACCGCGCAGACCCAGCTCGAATGTGTCGCTTGTTTCGGGCTTGAGGTTCGGATTCGCGATCGACATGTAGCCGAAGATCGGATTCGAGAAGCCGTTGTTGACCTGGTCCGGGGTCGGCGTGCGAAAGCCTCGGGCGTATTGCACGTACGGAATCAGCGACGGTGCGATCTCGTACATCACCGCCAGACGCGGCGAGAACGCGGAGTCGTTCGACGACGTCGGCTGAACACGAGCGCCCGATGTTGTCTGCGAGACGTACAGTGGATCGTTCTGCTTCGGCGAGAGCCAGTAGGCGTCGTAGCGAATGCCCGGCGTGACGGTGAGCGCGCCGTAGCGGATCTCGTCCTGCAGATACGCGCCGAAGAGCGTGTAATCGGTGTCCGGGAATGCCTTGTTCGGGAACGAGTCGCCCATGCCCGGCACCGTGCCGTTGCGATAGCTGGTGATGTACGCGAGGCTGGCATCGGTGCCGTACACGAGTTTGTGCGAAAGCGGGCCGGTCGCGAAGTTGCTTTCCGCCTGCAGCGAGCCGCCGACGGTGCGCTCCTTGTACGTGTTGTCGCGCGTGCGGTCGCCTGCCGTGCGCTTCTCGTACGCGTACTGGCTGTTCTTCGCATCCTGGAAGTACAGCAGCGCGTGAGCGTTCTGCAGGTAAGCCTGCGAGGCGTCGTGGAAGTCGTAATCGAGGCTCACGCGATTACGCTCGAGACGGTCGCTCGTGTTCAGGCCCAGTGTCGTCGGCGGATTGATGGCCGACAGGACATTCGAGTCCACACGGCGGCGCACGGTCTCACCCGTCAACTTGAACGTCGAGCTGGGCGTGGCTTTGAAGACCAGCTTGCCGAGCACGGAGTCGCCGTTGCTGTCCTGCGGGTTGGCCGTCGTGCGCGACGTGCTGGCCGAGTTGTTGGTGCCCTTGCCGTCGAGTTCGTGGCCCTTGTTGCCGTCGACGATCACCATGCCCTGCCACTGTTCGCCACCCCACGCGGCCTGCGCGGTGGTACCGAAGCTGCGGTCCATCGAGTTGTAGTATGGACGCAGCGAAAAGTAGGTCGACTTGCCGAACACGTCGAGCAGGTCTTGCGGATCTTTGGTGAGGAAGTTGACGACGCCGGTCAGGCCGTCGCTGCCGTACAGCGACGAGGCCGGGCCGCGCAGAATTTCGATGCGGCGCAGCAGGTCCATGCTCATGTAGTCGCCACGGCCGGCTTCGAGCGGGCCGAACGAGTAGGAGGAGGGCATGCGGATACCGTCCTCGAAGAGCGCCACCCGATTGCCTTCGAGGCCGCGGATGTTGATGCTCGAATTGCCGTCGCGGCCGCCGCCGGCAGCGGCCGACGCGGGACGGTATGGCGCGCGGCGCACCGTGACGCCGGGCTCGTAGCGCAGCGCTTCCTTGATGTCCTGCGCCTGCTGCTCTTCGAGATCCTGATCGGTGATGACCGAAATGGACGCCGGTGTGCGTTCCGCTTCGGTCGGTGTGCGCGTCGCTGTCACGTTCACCTCACGCAGATTGGTTTCGGCGAGCTGAAGCGGTGCATTAGGCGCTAGCTGCGCGAGCTGAATCGCCTGGGCTGGCTTGGCCGGTCGCGCCGGCGCATCGGCCGGGGCCTGTTGGGCAAAAGCGGCAGGCAGCCAGAACGCGGCAAGCACCGCACCGGCAAGCGGGTGCAGACGCCGGCGAGGCCCGGACGCGCGTTGGCGTCGCGAGTCTTCGGCTCGGCTTACATCGCCGCGAATGGTGCGAATGGTGCGAATGGTGCGAATTGAGCCGTTGACGCCGTATTCCCGGCGCATGGACATGACAAAGGCGCGGCCCCCGCCGCTCGACGACTGCTTCACTGCTGGCTCCCAGTGCAAAAAAACCCCGTTGCTGGCTGGCAAGCGCTCGTGCCAATCGGCGTGTAGGCAGCGTCGCAATCGACGCTGAGGAACACGCTGGCAGGCGCGGCTGGCGAAATATCTCGTGCCACCCGGCCGCGGATAGTCGGCCTTGGGACGAAGAACTTAAATGAGAATCATTTGCATTTTTAACGGAGATTCGTAGGTACGTCAAGTGGGGGATGTCGCGCGATGCCTACAAATGGGAAGGTGAGGAGAGCTTTCCGTCTTCCATCGCGTTGGCCGTTAACGCCTCCGGCAGCTTCATGGGAACGAAAAGCTGATGCTTCAGACACTTGTCGAGAAATCGATCGGCATCACTGTCGCTGCGACCGGACATGCGGTAAGCGGCCATGAACTCTGCGTGTGAGAAGTCTTTGCCTTGCAACGCTTGCACGATGCCGAAGCCGCTGGCATTCATCCGGAGAACCGTAAACGTCTTGGGATTGAACAGACAGCGGTCTAACGAACGGATCACGAGGCTTTTGTTGACGTGGAATGTTGGTGTCATGGTCATTTGTGAGGGTGAAAGGGCGTACGCAGGTTCTCGACAAATAGGTCGTGAGCGAGCCGTTGGGCCACGCGCTGATACATCGCATGCTCAGAATCCGCTGCAGCGTGAGCGTAGTCATTGAGCGTGGAAGGTGTCAGCCATGGACGAAGTTGGTCCAGCGCCCAAAGATTCGCGCGTCGTTCGCTAGTTCTGTTCGAGGGCGTTTGTGTGGGCGATGGCCGCAACGTCTGTGTTGCGAGATGCCCCAGTTCATGGAGTTTTGCGAAGCGGTTCAATGCCCACGGGAGATTGCCGTTCGCGATGATGGTGGCACCCTCTTCCTCGTGGAAGACAAGCGCGTTCCCGGGTAATGGCGTCGTCACATCGATGATTGACTTGACCCTGAAATCGGCACCCCGTTGAGCGATCAGAATATCCAACTGGTGTTCGAGTTGGCCGCATTTCCATTCGCTGTATTGCTGGGACACAGGGCGCGTGTCATGCAGATGTCCGATGACGGGGCCGCCATCGCCAACGGCGACTATCCCGCTCGCGGAGATGGAGATGGGAATTGTGGGGCGTTGCGTATCGCGAAAGGGGGCGCCGGTCGCTGTGTCATAGCCCGGGATGCTTATGAGCGACGGCGGCAAGTCGTCATGCTGCGCCAACGACGCCACGTCTCGTATGCACTCGACTCTCTCGTGAGGGGCGAGACATGCGGCGCCTGCAACTGCGCCGAATACCTCATAGAAGGCGATTTTGATTCTATAGATGCCCCAATCTCTGGCCAGGCCAATGAGTGGTAAAAGCTGATCCCGGTTTTCGCGGCGAACGCAAATTGCCAGGTTGACGTGTATACCGACCTCACGCAGCTTCGTGACATTTCTCCTGATGGCGTCGAAATGCCCCGCGCCCCGGAAGCGATCATGTGCGTCTGGAAGTGCGGCATCAAGACTCACTTGCACGCATGGGACGTTGGCGTCTTTGAGCCCAGCGAGATGCGTCGCGTCAAGGACGTTGCCTGAGATACCGGGCAGTGCCAGCATGGAGCGGCTTTCGATCGCCTTCAGAATTTTTGAAAAATGTGGGTGAAGTACCGGATCGCCGCCGGATAGCACGACCATAAAAACGCCGTGCGCTGCAGCATCGTCAAGCACATCGAAAATCTGGCTTGCGGTAAGCGAGGCTTTGTTAAGCAAGTTGCCTTCCACCAGATAGCAGTGACGACAACGTGACGAGCACTTCGACGTGATGCTCAGGCTAAGCGTCGGAGGTAGTGGAATGGTGTCCATAGCGCGCTGAGTAATGAAGTGCGTAGGCGGCCAGAAGGCCGATGGCGATGACCACGTTCAGAACGATGAAGCTCGTTGCCATGTCCGAGTTTTCTGTCAACAGACCGATGCAGAAAATGGCGATTGCGCTGACCAGTGCGCGCGCCCACTGAGCCATTGACAGCAAGGTGGTTCGTGCCGGGTGCGCCGCTGGAATGGCTTGATTGAGTCGGTAGCTGTAGTAGGACGGATAGAGGCCACGCACTATCTGGTGGGCTGCGATGCAGCCGATTAGCCAAAGGGGGGGGAACCGATTCAGAACGAAAAGGGAGAGCGAGACCACGAAGAGGGCGATGATCGCCAATTCGATATGCCCTCTGTCCAACCAGCTTTTCTTGATCCTGCTGAAGAGCTGAGAGCAGATGCCTGCGCAAAGCACCAGACATCCGAAAATGACGCCGAACCATTCCACGGCTACGGCCGCGTCTCGCAACAGCGGTTGGTACAGGTTGAACGACGCGCGAATACCTGCGAACGTCAATGCAGAGGTGAGGACGAGGAAACACCAGACTCGCGAGCTTGCACAGAATTGCAGCGCGAGTCCCAGCAGTTCGCGAAAGCTGTGGGAGGAAGGCGCCACATGGTCCTGGGGCGTTGGCGTGCCGGCAGTAAGGTGCTCATATTTTTCGCCGCCCTGCGCCGAAGGGACTTTCCACCAGAGGACTAACGTCAACAGTGTAAGCAGAAGGGCATCTACGGTGAGGGGGAGCGCAAGTGAGACCGCTGCCATTGCGCCGCCCAGGAATGCCGCAATCGCCGACGCCCATAGCCCAATTCCTGTTGCCTTCGCCATGGCCACGTGAAATTGCGCAGTAGCGCCGAGGGCCGAGAACCGATCGAACATCATCGACTGAAAGGCTCCGCTCGCTAAGGCGCTTCCCCCCGAGTACAGCACCGCGATCCATGGCAGTGCTGCCGTATTTCTGCTGGTGAGGAGTGCCGCCATGCCGCAGGCATAGATTGCGTTGCCGAGTACCAGGCACAGCTTGCGTCCAAAACGATCTGCCATCGCGCCCGCAGGAATCTCGAAGAGGCAAAGCAGAATGAACAAGCTCGCTGTGAATGTGCTGAAGGCCTCGAAACTGAAACTCGCGTACTCAACGAAGAACACGACCAGGGTCGCCATTGAGAAGGCTTCGAAGCCCGCTGCAGCTTGGACATAAGCGAGCAATCGCCAACGTTTGAGTTCAGCCGCATAGGGTGTATCACTCGGCATGACTGGCCTCGCCACTGAATAAATTCTCGCCATAGGTGCCGAAGGCAATGTGGCATCCGTGTTGGTGGACTTCTGCATATCGCGCCGTATCCGATAGCCCCCTCCATTGATTGAACAGATCGGCCTTTGCCCATTGGGCAATCAAGTTGGATGCAGAGAAATCGGTAAGCGCCACGCGTTCGGTTTCGGTTTGCATGTCACATGCCGACAGCGTCAAGTCGCTGTTGATGACCAGCGTCGTTGTCCCTGCGCCGCATCCGAATGAGGATGCGGCTGTGTCGGCTTTCGATGGGAACGGGATTCGTTGCACGAAGGGCCCGGTATCGACGTCGATGATCGATGCCTCGCCGTCGATATTTAATAGTTGTTCCGCAATGGCGATGCACATGGCGCGATTGAGTTGCAAGTGCGACTGCCGTGCGCCGGTTCCGATGGGGATGAAGGCCGCGAAGCGAGCCGATGAGGCGCCACTGGAGCGGGCCAGTTGGAGCATCGAGCGAACGTATTGATAGTTCCGGGCATGCAACGTAAATGCGATGCTGACTTTGGCGCCCAGCCGGGTCAGGTGGGATATGCCTCGACGTGCAGCGGCAAATGTGCCGGCGCCACGCACGGCGTCTGACGTCGCGCTGTCATGCCCTTCAAGGCTTACCTGAAATGTTGTTGCTCCAGCGCGAACCAGTCGTGCAGCACGCTCAGCGGTGAGCATCGTTGCATTGGTCGCGATCTTGATGCGCACGTCGTGAGCTGAGAGTGTGGCGAGGATGGTCTCGAGATCTGTTCGCGCTAACGGCTCTCCACCCAGTATGGCTACGTACTTGATTCCCGCGTCACCGATGGCCTTGGCGACTTTGATCATCCGCGCTGTCTCTGCGGCGTTTTCGTAATTGCTCAGATAGCAATGCGAGCATCGCAGATTGCATCGATTCGTCACGTACCATTTCGCGAACAACGGCGTCGATAGCCAGTCAACTTTCGGCATATATCCCCCTCTGGCCAGAATGACGAAGCCCGGCGTTTGCCGGGCTTCGGTTTTCATTGTCAGAAGGCGTTCAAGCTGCTCAGGCAGCCGTCGACGGGGATGACTTCAAAGTCCGGCAATTCGTTACCGGCTTTGGCTGTTTCCTCGCTCGGCGTGTCGTCCGTGATCTCGGTAGCAACAGTGGCGTTTTTGCTCGACATACAGCCTCTCCAAAGGTGAAATGTTTTGGGGGGCCGGTATGGGCACTCGTGCGCCGAGTGATTGCCACAGGTTCTGGCAAATCCAGATTTCCTGCAACAGGGAATGTTCCGATTCGTATCTGCGTCTGCGCCGCTCAGATCGGCAGGCTGGTATCGAACTTGATTTCTCGCAGCACGACGCTCGTCTTCACGTTGGCCACGGCGGGCAGACGGAAGATGTGTTCGTGCAGGAATGCGTCATAGGCCTTGATGTCCGGCGCTACGATTTTCAGGATGTAGTCGGCCTCGCCCGTGGTGCTGTAGCACTCGGTCACTTCCGGGCACGTGCGGATCTCGCGCTCGAACTGTTCCGTGCCGCCCTCAGTGTGTCGCGTGAGTTGCACATGGGCCAGCGCACACACATGCAGACCCAGCTTTTCGCGATCGAGCAGCACCGTGTAGCGCTGAATCACGCCGCTTTGCTCCATGTCCTTGATGCGTCGCCAGCAGGGGGTGGCCGACAGGCCTACGTTTTCGGACAGTTCCTGCGCCGAACGGCGGGAGTCGATCTGCAACAGACGCAGGATTTGACGGGCAAAATTATCGAGTAATTCCATTTCCAAAAATCGCCTTTATCGAAATGAACGTTTCTAATTGTGCGCCAAAAGGAGTGAAATAGTAAAAATCTTTCTCCTGCCTCCCCATACACTGCTCCCATGCCGACGCGTGTCCGCTCTATGCGGCTAGCGCGTTGAGACGAACAGAACGAATGCCCCCGAAGCACGGCCGACGCCCGGTCACATCTAGTCCGGTGCAGGCTGCGGGGATCAGGAGATACCCAATGAATGCCCCCATGCGCGCCGCGCTTGCGACGCCGACGGCCAACCCCCTGGCCCATCCCGATTACCAGCTCTCCGACGCGCTCACGGCGCGCCGTGGTCAGATTTTCCTGACCGGCACGCAGGCGCTCGTGCGCATTCTGCTGATGCAACACCAGCTCGACGCCGCGCGCGGTCTGAACACGGCGGGCTTCATCAGCGGGTATCGCGGCTCGCCGCTCGGTGGCGTCGATCAGCAGTTGTGGAAAGCGAAGAAGCTGCTCGATGCCGCCAACGTCAAGTTCCTGCCGGCGATCAACGAAGAGCTGGGCGGCACTGCCGTCATGGGCACGCAGCGCGTGGAAGCCGACCCCGAGCGTACCGTCGAAGGCGTGTTCGGCATGTGGTACGGCAAGGGCCCTGGCGTGGATCGCGCAGGCGATGCGCTCAAGCACGGCAATGCCTATGGTGCGTCGCGCCACGGCGGTGTGCTCGTGGTGGCGGGTGACGATCACGGTTGCGTATCGTCGTCGATGCCACATCAGAGTGACTTCACGATGATGTCGTGGAGCATGCCCGTACTCAATCCGGCCGACATTGGCGAACTCGTCGAATTCGGTCTCTACGGCTATGCGCTGTCGCGCTTCTCGGGCGCGTGGGCCGGCCTCAAGGCGATCTCCGAGACGGTCGAATCGCGCGGTACCGTCGATCTCGACAAGATTCGCACGGACTGGGCCGAGCCGCTCGATTACGTCGCGCCGGCTGGCGGCCTGCACAATCGCTGGCCCGATCTGCCGAGCCTCGCACTGGAAGCGCGTCTGGCGGACAAGCTCGACGCCGTGCGTGCGTTCTCGCGCGTGAACAGCATCGACAAGTGGATCGCCCCGGCTCCAGACGCCGACATCGGTATCGTGACGTGCGGCAAGGCGCATCTCGATCTCATGGAGACGCTGCGCCGTCTGGACATCACCGTCGACGATCTCGCCGCAGCAGGTGTGCGTATTTACAAGGTGGGCCTGTCGTTTCCGCTCGACATGTCGCGGCTGGACGCCTTCGTCGCCGGGCTGAAGGAAATTCTCGTGATCGAGGAGAAGGGCCCGGTCGTCGAGCAACAGGTCAAGCAGTACCTCTACAACCGCACCACGGGCACGCGCCCGATCGTGCTCGGCAAAACCGACGCCGAGGGCCGTGCCTTGCTCTCCGCGCTGGGCGAATTGCGTCCGTCGCGTGTGCTGCCGGTGTTCGCCGAATGGCTGGCAAAGCATCGCCCGGCACTGGATCGCCGCGAGCGCGTGGTCGATCTCGTTGCGCACGAGATCCTGTCGAATGCGGCCGACGGCGTGCGTCGCGTGCCGTATTTCTGCTCGGGGTGTCCGCACAACACGTCGACCAAGGTGCCTGAAGGTTCCATTGCGCAGGCGGGCATCGGCTGTCACTTCATGGCGTCGTGGATGGACCGCGACACCACGGGGCTGATCCAGATGGGGGGCGAAGGGGTGGACTGGGCGGCGCATTCGCACTTCACCAAACGTCCGCACGTCTTCCAGAATCTGGGCGACGGCACGTACTTCCACTCGGGTTTGCTCGCCATTCGTCAGGCAGTGGCGTCCAAGGCGAACATTACCTACAAGATTCTCTACAACGATGCCGTGGCAATGACGGGCGGCCAGCCGGTCGACGGCTCGATTTCGGTGCCGCAGATCGCGCGTCAGGTCGAAGCCGAAGGCATTGCGAAACTTGTCGTGGTGAGCGACGAGCCTGAAAAGTACATCGGTCACGAAGGCCAGTTCCCGAAGGGCACGACGTTCCATCACCGCAGCGAACTCGACGCCGTGCAACGCGAACTTCGCGAGATTCCCGGCGCGACCGTGCTGATCTACGATCAGACGTGCGCGGCCGAGAAGCGTCGCCGTCGCAAGAAAAACGAATTTCCGAATCCGGACCGCCGTCTGTTCATCAACGAGGCGGTCTGCGAAGGCTGCGGCGATTGCGGTGTGGCATCGAACTGTCTGTCGGTCGAGCCGGTGGAAACCGCGCTGGGACGCAAGCGCCGCATCGATCAATCGTCGTGTAACAAGGACTTCTCTTGCGTGAACGGCTTCTGCCCGAGCTTCGTGTCGGTCAAGGGCGCGCAGTTGAAGAAGGCGTTGGCAGCCGCGTTCGATCAGGCGGCTTTTGAAGGGCGTCTGAATGCGCTGCCGCAACCGGCCGCCCTTGCGGGCGATGCGCCGTTCGACATCATGGTCACGGGCGTGGGCGGCACCGGTGTGGTGACGATCGGCGCGCTCATCACGATGGCCGCGCACCTCGAAGGCAAGAGCGCCTCGGTGCTCGACTTCATGGGCTTCGCGCAAAAGGGCGGCGCCGTGCTGTCGTTCGTGCGTTTCGCGAATACGCCGCAGGCCCTCAATCAGGTGCGTATCGATACGCAGCAAGCCGACGTGCTGCTCGCTTGCGACATGGTCGTGGGCGCCAGCGCCGACGCGCTGCAAACCGTGCGTCGTGACCGCACGCGCGTGGTCGTCAACACGCACGCGATTCCGAACGCGACGTTCGTGCAGAATCCCGACGCGAATCTCCACGCCGACGCACTGCTCGCGAAGATGCACCACGCCGCGGGCAACGCCAAGCTCGACGCCTGCGACGCGCAAGCGCTCGCGCAGCGTTTCCTCGGCGACACGATGGGCGCGAACATCATCATGCTCGGCTTCGCATGGCAGTTGGGTCTGGTACCGGTGTCGCTGCAAGCACTCCAACGCGCCATCGAACTGAACAACGTGGCGGTGCCGATGAACCAGTTGGCGCTTGCCATCGGGCGGCTGGCGGCTGGCGACCCGGCGGCGTTGACGGAGACCACGGCCAAGGCTGCCCATGCTCCGGTGCACGCACCGCTCGCCGATGACATGACCTTCGACGCCCTCGTCGCACACCGTGTGGATCTGCTCACGCAGTACCAGAGTGCAGCCTATGCGGCGCAGTTTGCCGGCTTCGTGAAGCAGGTGGCCGACGCGGAAACGCGTGTGTCGGGTGCGCCGGGACGTTTGTCGCGTGCCGTTGCGCAGCAACTGTCGCGTCTGATGGCCTACAAGGACGAGTACGAAGTGGCCCGTCTGTATGCGCAAACGGCGTTTGCCGATTCGCTCGGTGAGACCTTCGAAGGCAAGCCGGGCCGCGACTTCCGCCTCGAGTTCCATATGGCGCCGCCGCTTATCGCGCGCGGCAAGAACGGCGCGGTGCCGAAGAAGGTGACCATCGGACCGTGGCTGTGGCCGGTGCTGCGCGGCATGGCGAAGCTGCGCGGGTTGCGTGGCGGTGCACTCGACGTTTTCGGCTATACGTTGGAGCGTCGCATGGAGCGTCAGTTGATCGCCGACTATCGCACGACGCTGGAACGTGCTTTGGCATGCCTGTCGGCTGACACGCTGGCCGATGTGGTCGCACTGGCGGAAGCCCCGGCGAAGATTCGCGGTTACGGTCACGTGAAGCTCGCGAATCTGGCGATGGCCAAGCGTGTCGAGGCCACGATTGCCGCGCGTCTGGGGGTGACACCGGCGACTGGCGACGCCGTCGGGCAAGCGCTCGCGCACGCCCGTAGCAGCGGTAAGTCGCTGGCGGGCATTCCGGTGGTCACGTCGCGCTGAGTCGCGCGGTATGACGTGCCGGTTGCGGACCGGCGTTGACGCACAGAACGGGGGCTACGGCCCCCGTTTTTCATGGGCGCGTGGACGCATCGCGGCGTGACGTGCCAAACGGTTGCGGGTGCGTTTCTACACCGTCATCGGGCCGACGCGCTACCATTCGGGGGTTACGGTTGACGCGATAGGGTGAACCGGATGCCGGAGGTGGCGCGACGACGGGAAGCCGCCGGGCGCCGGCAAGGCATCGGGAATTGCCATAAGTGTTTGATTACGGAGAGGAAAATGAGTGTTTCGAAGGCACCTGCGGATCGCAAGGTGATCCTCACGGGTGACCGCCCGACGGGTCCGCTGCACCTGGGTCACTATGTCGGCAGTCTGAAAAACCGCGTGGCGTATCAGCACGAGTACAAGCAGTTCATCCTGGTCGCCGACGCGCAGGCGTTGACCGACAACACGGACGATCGCGGCAAGGTTCACCGCAACGTCTCAGAAGTGGCGCTCGACTATCTGGCCGTCGGTATCGATCCGGCCGTGACGACGATCTGCGTGCAGACGTGGCTGCCCGAGCTGACCGAACTCACGTTCTACTATCTGAACCTCGTGACCGTGGCGCGTCTGGAGCGCAATCCGACCGTCAAGCAGGAGATCGGTCTGCGCAACTTCGAGCGCGACATTCCGGCCGGCTTCCTCACGTATCCGGTGAGCCAGGCGGCGGATATCACGGCGTTTCGCGCAACGCTTGTGCCGGTGGGCGAAGATCAGTTGCCAATGATCGAGCAGACGAACGAAATCGTGCGCCGTCTGAACCGTCTGGCCGATCGCGAGATTCTGGTCGAAACGAAGGCGCTGGTGCCGCCGATCGGGCGTCTGCCGGGCATCGACGGCAAGGCCAAGATGAGCAAGTCGCTCGGCAACGTGATCAATATTTCGTCCACACCGGACGAGATCCGCGCGGCCGTGAAGAAGTGCTATACGGACCCGCTGCATCTGAAAGTGGAAGATCCGGGGCACCTCGAAGGCAACGTCGCATTTGCCTATCTCGACGCTTTCGACGAGGACAAGGAAGGCTTGCAGGCGCTCAAGGATCACTATGTGCGCGGCGGCCTGGCCGACTCGAAGGTGAAGGCGCGTCTCGAGGAGCGCTTGCAGGAAATGTTGCGGCCGATGCGTGAGCGTCGCGAAGCGTTCGCGAAGCAGCCCGACTTCGTGTGGGACATGTTGCGTGCGGGTACCGAACGCGCGCGCGAGACCGTCTCGCAAACGCTCGACGATGTGCGCTCGGTGTTCGTCACGCCGGGGTGGAAGAAGTCAGTTCGCTCCGACTGACGTATCGGCGTTCTCAGGAAAGCAAAAAGCAGCCCCGAAGGGCTGCTTTTTTTGTCGCCGCGCGGGGCTTGTGCCGTGTCAGAGCGCTGTGGTGACGGTTTCCGCGTTGGGGCACGGCTGGCATCGTGTCATGTCCTTGCTTAACGATCCGCCTCCGTGCTGCGGTGGCGGATTGTCGGCGGATGATGCACGCGTCGCGGGTTGCGTTCCCGATTGGGCAATGAGATGGTCGATGCGCGCGAGTGCGGCGTTTTGCATTCGCAGAAGTTCCGACAGTCCGTTCTCGACGTCGGTAATGGTGTCATTGATCCGGCCTGTGGCGGCGAGATCCAGATAGTGTTGCCCCGGATTCGCCGCCGGTGCGAAAAACGCGTTGTTGGTAGGAAGCATGATGGCTTGATCTCCTCTTGGTGAATGGATCGCTTCCGAACGCCGTGACTTGCCGTCAAAGGCGGGTGCTCAAGGCGTTTCGGTTGAGATTCTCGAGTTTTTCGTTGAGTGAGTGTTGCGTGCGCGTGGCGTGTGTGACGTCGAGATTGATCTTGTCGAGGCGCTCTTGAATCTCCGTGGTCGCGCCGGATTGATGAATGCCGTGCCGGGCTTCTATGCCGCGATTGATGGCGTCGTTCAGATTCTTCACCGCGGTGATTTCGTTCGATAGCTGACCCCAGCCGCGATTGCGTGCGTATGCGAAGACGTTGAAGATCCCGTTGAGTGCGGTCGCGACGCCGACCCCTGTCGTGGCGACCTTCAACCCGAAGGCCAGGCCCGTAAGCGCAGGCAACAGCGCGGGAACGGCTATCGATGCCACACCCAGCGATACGGTAATGACGAGAAACGTGACAAGGATCGCGATTTTCGTCTTCCACCGCCGTTTTTCGCCCGGAATGGCGACCTGCGCTTGCGTCAGATAGTGATGAATCAGCGGCTCGGTCTTGCTGAGCAGGTTGCCTGTGACCTCGAACGCCTTGTGCAACTCCGCCTTGGCTTGTTTGAGCGCTTCCGGCGTCATGGCGGCACCGTGCAGCGCCTGCCGCTTGTCTTCCAGAAGGCGCCTTGCCGATGACGCGCACACCATCGTGTCGAGCGCTGCTTTCAAGTGACCCAGCGCTTCAAGCGCAGCCCGCGCTTTCGGCATCAGTTGCTCGGGGTCGGAGATCGATCGTTGTGCATCGACGCTCTTGATCTTGAACGACGTCAGGGAAATATCGCGGGCGTTGCAGATTTGCTCGACGGCGTTTTCGAACTGATCGACCAGCGCATCGATGCTGAGGAGATCGGAAGCCCGGTGAGTGGAGACGGTTTCGGACAGCCGGACGATGACGTCGTACTCGCCAGACAATTTTCCACGTACCGCGTCGGGGGCGACCGTTTGCGCTGCGGCATTCCAGTCGTGCTTGATGGTGGCGAAGCTCTCGAGGATGCCCGCACGGAGTGTCTCGATGGTGGGAAGGCTATCGATGGGCGGCGATAGCGCGCCAAGGATCGGCGCATGTTGCCGAACCACGACATGCTTCCAGTCAGGCGCGGCAGAGGACTTGGCGATCGGCCAGCACGAGTCGGCGGCGTCGAAGCCAAGCGGCATATAGTTTTGCGGAACGAGCTTCATTGGGGGGGACCCTCCCTCGGCAATATTCCCCCGAGTCTATGCAGCGCCGGCAGCGCATGCTTTTCATTCGAATGCCGGATTGTCGTAAACGAGGTGTCGCCTGTGCGTGGACAACGATTGAATACGCGACAAAAAGAAACGCCGCGATGTGCGAGACATGGCGGCGTTTTCCGGTCCAATCCAACCGCCGCGCCGCCGCACATACGCGCGGGGCCGTGCCGCTGACCGATGCGGCTGTTGCGGCGGGGGAGCGTGGCTTACGGTTGCTTGGCGATCTTGCCGTCCTTGAAGACCCAGGTGATGCCTTCGCCCTGACCGGTGAGTACCTCGATCGATTCGAGCGGATTCCCATCGACGACCAGCACGTCGGCCAGTGCGCCCGGTGCGATCACGCCCAGCTCACCCACGCGATTGAGAATTTCCGCGCCGATGACCGTCGCCGAGCGCAACGTGTCGGCCGTGCCCAGCACGTCGGCGCGGATCGTCAGTTCGTCGGACTGATACTTGTGCATATCGCCGAGCAGATCCGAGCCGAAGCCCATCTTCACGCCCGCGTCGCGATAGATCGAAAGCGACTCGCGTCCGGCGCGCTGCACGCTCTGCACTTTGGCGACGGACTCCGGCGGCAGCCCCAGCGATGCGCCGTCCTTGGCCAGTGCGTCATACGTGACCAGCGTCGGCACGACATACGCACCTTTTTCGGCCATGAGCTTCGCCGTCTCGGCGTCGCACAGATTGCCGTGCTCGATGGTGCGCACACCGCAACGCACGGCGCGCGCGATCGCACGCGGCGTATAGGCGTGAGCCATCACGTAGGTTTGCGCCGCTTCGGCTTCGGCTACGGCGGCGCGAATCTCGTCTTCCGAGTACTGCGTATTGGCGATGGGGTCGACCGGCGATGCCACGCCACCCGAGGCCATCAGCTTGATCTGCGTGGCGCCCTTCTGGATTTCCTCGCGCACGGCGAGGCGGATCGGGTCGACGCCATCGACCACGCGGCCGATCGCACCTGCGCGGAACGCACACGAGCACGGCTCGAGCGTATCGCTGCGCGGGCGGAAGTCGCCGTGACCGCCTGTCTGCGAGAGTGCCTTGCCCGACGGGAAAATACGCGGGCCGGGGATCACGTCTTGCTCGATGGCTTGTTGCAGCGCCCAGTCGGCACCGCCCGCGTCGCGCACGGTCGTGAAGCCGCGATTCAACATGCCTTGCATGATCGGCAGCGACTTGAGCACGGTGAGCACGTTCGGCTGGCTGGCGTTCGTGCCGAGGTTGGGGTGCGAGGCGAGCACGTGCACGTGGCAGTCGATCATGCCTGGCATGACGGTCTTGCCGGTGACGTCGATCACCGTTGCGCCCGCGATGTCGAGCGGCGCGGCGCTCACGGCGACGATGCGATTGCCCTCGATGGCGACGTCGTGACGCTCGAGCAGACGGCCGGCGGCCGCATCGAGCACATTGCCGCCGCGAAGCAGGGTAACGGACATGGGGGTTCCTTGCGAGAAAGCATAAGGCGCGCCGGTGAGGGCGCGCCTGGATCAGAGAAAACTCAGGCCTTGGGCAGCGGCTTCACGAAGCGCGTGCCGATCAGGCTGATGGTCGCCGCGATGATCACGTAGATGGCCGGGGCCATGTTGCTGCCTGTGCGGGCGATCAGCCACGTGATGATGAGCGCAGCGAAGCCGCCGAAGATCGTCACCGCGAAGTTGTAGGCCACCGACAGGCCCGTCGAGAGCACCTTGGCCGGGAACAGCTCGGCGAACGCCGCGAGAATCGGGCCGGTATAGCAAGCGATGAGCAGGCCGAAGACGATCTGGAACGTGAGCAGCGATGGCAGACCCGGCGCTACGTTCAGGTACGTGAACATCGGCCAAGCGAGCAACAGGATCAGCAGGGCCGAGCCCGACAGGAACGGACGGCGGCCGTAGCGATCTGCCAGACGCCCCACCACCGGCGCGAACACGAGAATCATCGCGCCGCCGACCATGCCCGCCGTGAAGCCGAAAGACGCGGGCAGCTTGAGCACGCGCTGGGCATACGTCGGCATGTAGAACAGCAGCACGTAGGTGCAGATCGTCCACAGCACGACCATCGAGAAGCTGGCCAGCGTCTCGCGCGGATACAGCGAGAACACGTCGCGCAACGGCGTATCCGACTTCTCTGCGGTCTGGAACGTCGGCGTTTCGTCGATCTTGTTACGGATGTAGAAGCCGACCGGGCCGATCAGCATGCCGACGATGAACGGCACACGCCAGCCCCACGATTCGAGCGACGCCTTGTCCAGCTCCGTCGTCACGAATGTGCCCACGGCGGCGCCAAGCAGCACGGCGAAGCCGATGCTCGATTGAATCCATGCCGAGTAGTAGGCGCGCTGATTGGCGGGAGCGTATTCGGTCAGGAAGGCCGTTGCACCGCCCATTTCACCGCCAGCCGAGAAGCCTTGCAGCAGACGCGCCAGCACGATGATGAGGGGCGCGGCCAGACCGATCTGATCGTAGGTCGGAGCCAGGCCGATCATTGCCGTGCCGGCGGCCATGAGCAGAATGGTGAGCGAGAGCGCTGCTTTGCGGCCCACGCGGTCGGAATAGATACCGAGCACGATACCGCCGACCGGACGCATGAAGAAGCCCACGCCGAAGGTCGCCACAGCGAGCAGAAACGACGACAGATCGTCGCCGGTGGGGAAGAACTGCTTCGCGATGATGGCTGCGAAGAAGCTGTAGACGGTGAAGTCGAACCATTCAAGACCGTTGCCGATCACCGTCGCCACGATCGCGTGACGGCGCTGGCGGGCCATGTTGTCTTGAGGCACTGCGTAGGTCGCCTGCATCTGGGTCTCCCGGAGGATGGGTGGCGCCCGTTGCGTGTCTTGCGTTCACGTCATACCGGTAATACGCCTGCTTTTTTGTCGAATCACGTCTGCCGCCGCCGGGCTAATGCGCCCCGACGGCTTCGACAAACGTGCGCGGAGGAAACACAAAGTAGTGCAGACAAAATGACAGGCCAAACGATAATTCTGCATGTTGCCATGCGTTCAGCGCATGGCAACTTTCAAAAAATCACGTAACCCCTATGATGGGAAACGAGTTTCCGAATAAATCCAATTGCGGAAAATTCGTGCTGCGGCATGCTCGTGGCGATCGGCAGGCCACACGAGGTAGTAGCCGCCGCCCAGACTCGAGGTCGCGTCGCACGCCTGCACGAGCAAGCCTGCGTCGAGACACGGATCGATCATGTGACGCCAGCCCATCACCATGCCGCCGCCTTCGATGGCCATCTGAACGAGCAGCGGATAGTAATTGGCGCTCACCATGCGAGGGAATTTCGGGGCGCTGACGCCTTGCAGCTCGAACCAGTCGGGCCAGGACATCCACTTGCGCTGGCCGTCTTCGATGAGCAGCAGCGTCTCGTTGACGAGATCGGCGGGCGTGAGCTTGCGGCCGTTGAGATAGGCGGGGGAGCAGACGGGGAAGACTTCCTCGTCGAAGAGCCGCCGGCCGGCGAAGTCCGGCGGCAGGTCGTTACGCACGTAATACACGCCGAGATCGAACTCCGACGCGGAAAGCGACGCGATGCCGTCTTTCACGATCACGCGAATCTTGATATCGGGGTGCGCGGCGCGAAAGCGCATGAGTTGCGGCGTCATCCACAACACGGCCACGCCCGACGAGCAAGCCACGGTGAGTTCGAGGTCGCCGCGCCGCTTCATCAGGTCGGCGGTGGCTTCGGCGCACTCGCCGAGCAGGCGCTGAATCTGCTCGGCGTAGCGTTGCCCGGCCACCGTCAGCCGCAGCGTGCGATGTTCACGCGTGAAGAGCGCGCGCCCGAGAAACTCTTCGAGCTGCGCGATCTGCCGGCTCACGGCGCTTTGCGTGAGATTGAGCTCCACCGCTGCCCGCGTGAAGCTCGCGTGCCGCACGGCGGCGTCGAAAGCAATCAGGCAATGCAGCGGCGGCAACGGTGAGATGGGCATGCGCGGTGACGGGGCGAAGGGGGACGCTAATGCGGGATCAGCGCTTGCCGACCATCTGCTCGGGGCGAACCCATGCGTCGAACTGCTCGTCCGTGACGTGGCCGAGGGCGAGCGCAGCCGCTTTGAGCGTGGTGCCTTCCTTGTGCGCCTTCTTGGCGATCTGCGCGGCCTTGTCGTAACCGATGTGCGGGTTGAGCGCGGTCACGAGCATGAGCGACTCGTCGAGCAGCGAGGCGATGCGGGGGCGATTCGGTTCGATGCCGATGGCGCAATTGTCGTTAAAGCTCACCGAGCCGTCGGCGAGCACGCGCACGCTTTGCAGGAAGTTGTGGATGAGCATCGGCTTGAACACGTTCAGCTCGAAGTTGCCCATCGAGCCGCCAATGTTGATCGCCACGTCGTTGCCCAGCACCTGAGCACACAGCATCGTCATCGCTTCGCATTGGGTCGGGTTGACCTTGCCCGGCATGATCGAGCTGCCCGGTTCGTTTTCCGGGATCATCAACTCGCCAATGCCGCAACGCGGGCCGCTGGCCAGCCAGCGCACATCGTTGGCGATCTTCATCAGGCTGGCGGCGAGTGTCTTGAGCGTGCCGTGTGCGTTGACGATGGCGTCGTTGGCCGCGAGCGCTTCGAACTTGTTCGGGGCGGTGACGAAAGGCAGACCCGTGTCGCGTGCGAGTGCATCGGCCACCCGCTTCGCGAATTCCGGATGGGCGTTCAGGCCCGTGCCGACGGCCGTGCCGCCAAGCGCGAGTTCCGCGACGTGGGGCAGGGCATCGTCCACGTGCTTCAGGCCGTGGTCAATCTGCGCGACCCAGCCCGAAATCTCCTGACCGAGCGTGAGCGGCGTGGCGTCCTGAAGGTGGGTGCGGCCGATCTTGACGATGTCGTCATAGGCGCGGGCCTTGGCGGCGAGCGTGTCGCGCAGTTGGCCGACGCTGGGCTTGAGATGGTTGATGAGCGCGTCGAGGGCGGCCACGCTCATGGCCGTGGGGAACACGTCGTTCGACGACTGGCCTTTGTTCACGTCGTCGTTGGGGTGCACGAGACGCTCTTCGCCACGCACGCCGCCAAGCAGTTCGCTGGCGCGGTTCGCGAGCACTTCGTTCATGTTCATGTTCGACTGCGTGCCCGAGCCGGTCTGCCACACGGCCAGCGGGAATTCGTCGTCATGCTGGCCGGCGACGACTTCGCCGGCGGCCTTGATGATGGCGTCGGCCTTCTTCGCGTCGAGCACGCCCAGGTCCTTGTTGACCTCGGCGGCGGCGCGTTTCACGCGAGCGAGCGCGCGCACGAGTTCGCGCGGCATCTTCTCGGTGGAAATCTTGAAGTTCTGCAGCGAGCGCTGCGTTTGGGCACCCCACAGGCGATCGGCGGGCACGGCAATTTCGCCAAAAGTATCGCGTTCCATTCTCACAGACATGATCGACTCCTCGAAGAGAGAATTAAATTCTAGGGCTTTAGAAAGGATCCGGCATGGCAGCACAGGGGGTGACGTGCCATGACGTGGGAATGTATTGCGGGAAGAGCGGCCATTTCGAATGTCGTGAACTGAAGGCCTGAGCCGGCATGGATTATGCGCCGGAATAGCGATCCAGGGGGGCCGGATGCCGACGTGGGCGGGCCGTCGAGAGTCCGCTCAGGCCCAGACGGCCGAGACCAACTGCAAGGCGGCGGCGATAGCCGGTTCGTCGCGGCGCGAGGCCAGCGCGACGAACGTGAGCTCGGTCGGCACGGCCACCGCATCGGCAATCACCAGGCCGTGGGCGCGGGCCTCGCGCAACGCAATCGAGTCGCGCACGAGCGACAATCCGATGCCCGACTTCACCAGATCGAGCATCGACGGTTCCTGATCCACTTCCGCGACCTTGGCGGGCGACACCCCGAGCGCGCCAAACCGTTCCGATAACAGGCGATGGTGGGCCGACTCGGGGGGCGTCCAGATCCAGGGCAGCGCGGCGAGTTCGCGCCACCCGCGCCGCGCTACCCGCTCGCGCCAGCCGGCGGGCGCCAGCACCTGATAGGAGAACGGCGTGAGGGTGATGGCGTGATAGCGCTCCGGGTCGGGGCGGCCGAGATAGAAGCCGACGTCGAGTTCGCCGCGTCCCAACTGTTGCAGCACCGAGCCGGACATGCCGTGGCGCAGGGCTGTCTCGATCTGGGGATACGACTCGACCAGACGCTTGAGAAACGCCCCCAGCCGGGTGAATTCGGGATCGAGTATCGTGCCGATACGCAGTCGTCCGCGCACCGTTTCCCTTAACGCGCCGGCGGCCTGCTGAAGGTCGGCCAGTGCGGCGAGCATGCGCTCGGCCAGGGGCAACAGTGCCTGAGCGTCGCGCGTGAGGGTCAACCCCTGTGCCGTGCGCGTGAAGAGCGTCAGACGCAGCGCTTCCTGGAGCGCTTTGACCTGCAGGCTGACCGCCGGTTGCGTCAGATGCAGCCGCTGGGCGGCGCGGGTGAGGTTGCCTTCGTGGGCGATGGCGACGAAGGCGCGAAGATGGGCGAGTTCCATGGGACGGCCATTAAGGGGCGGCACCCGAGGCGGGGTGTCGCCGGGCAACATAAGCGGATCTTATATTGCTTTTGATAATTTCTCATTGGCTTGCATCGCTGTACCGCAGTACGCTTGGTTCTTGCCGGGGCACGTGTCATCGAACGTGTCGCGGGCGGGAGGGAATCGGCGCGATGTACATGAGCGATGCTGATATTCCGGCCGCGCCAACAAAATGAACCCGATGAGGTGGGCGGCAGTCCACCCCAGTCGGGTGCCGCACCAGAGCCGGCACCGCAACATGGCGAGTGCCGCGCCATCGACGGAGACATGCGGGAATGAGCAAGCAGGCAGCGAAGCAGGAGAGCTTCGACTACATCATCGTGGGGGCCGGCTCGGCCGGATGCGTGCTGGCCAATCGCCTCACGCAGGACCCCGACGTCAACGTGCTGCTGCTCGAAGCGGGCGGCAAGGACGACTATCACTGGATTCACATCCCCGTCGGCTACCTCTATTGCATCGGCAATCCGCGCACGGACTGGTTGTATCGCACGCAGGCGGAAGCGGGATTGGGCGGCCGTTCGCTCGCCTATCCGCGCGGGCGGGTGCTGGGCGGCAGTTCGTCGATCAACGGCATGATCTACATGCGCGGTCAGCGTGAGGATTACGACGTGTGGGCCGACGCCACCGGCGACGACGGCTGGCGTTGGGACAACGTGTTGCCGCTGTTCAAGCGCAGTGAGGATCACTACAAAGGCAGCACCGAGTTTCACGGTGGCGGGGGCGAGTGGCGTGTCGAGAAGCAGCGCCTGTCGTGGCGTGTGCTCGATTCGTTTGCCGATGCGGCCGAGCAGATCGGCATTCCCAGGACGGACGACTTCAATCGCGGCGACAACTTCGGCATCGGCTATTTCGAAGTGAACCAGCGACGCGGTGTGCGCTGGAGTGCGGCCAAAGGCTTCTTGCGTCCTGCATCGCAGCGGCCGAATCTGACGATCATCACGGGGGCCAGTGTGAGCCGCCTGTTGTTCGAGGGCACGCGTTGCACCGGTGTGGCCTATCGCGGTGGCAATGAAGACTTCACGGCGCTCGCGCGTGCCGAAGTGATTCTCGCGGCGGGGGCGGTGAATTCGCCGCATCTGCTGGAGGTCTCGGGCATCGGCAATGGCGAGCGGCTGCGCGGTTTCGGCATTGACGTGGTCGCGGATATGCCGGGTGTGGGCGAGAACCTTCAGGACCATCTGCAATTGCGCACGGTGTACAAACTGCGCGGCGTCACGACCCTGAATCTCACCGCCAACAGTCTGTTCGGCAAGCTCAAGATCGGCATGCAATACGCGTTCGCGCAGCGCGGGCCGATGAGCATGGCGCCCTCGCAATTGGGTGCGTTCGCACGCAGCCGCGACGACATGGCGCGCCCCGATCTCGAGTATCACGTGCAGCCGTTGTCGCTGGACCGCTTCGGCGAGCCGTTGCACAAGTTCAATGCGTTCACGGCGTCGGTGTGCAACCTGCGACCGACCTCGCGCGGCAACGTGCATCTGACATCGCCGGATGCGCGCGTCGCGCCGAGCATCGCGCCACACTATCTGTCGACACAAGCCGACTTGCGCGTTGCGGCGGACGCGATCAAGTTGACGCGTCGCATCGTGGGCGCACCCGCCTTTGCGCGTTACGAGCCGAAGGAGTATCTGCCCGGACCCGCCTACCAGAGCGACGAAGACCTGATGCGCGCGGCGGGTGAGATCGGCACGACGATCTTCCATCCGGTCGGCACCTGCCGCATGGGACGTGCCGACGATCCCGATGCCGTCGTCGATGCGCAGTTGCGCGTGCGCGGCGTGCAGAACCTGCGTGTGGTCGATGCGTCTGTCATGCCGGTGATTACGTCGGGCAACACGAACTCGCCGACGATCATGATTGCCGAACGCGCGAGCGACATGATTCGCGCCGCGCGCAAAGCGGGGCGTTGAGCCAGGCGCGCGATCGCCATGCCCGCGATTGCCCGATCGCAACGAAGCGCGGGCCGCTGTCCTGAGGACGGCGCGACCCGTGCGCTTTTCCGGATTTCCGGATACCTTCCCTGAAACTTACGTAGTAATACCTAATGTCGGTTGCGCGAACGACCGCGACCCATCGCAAAAAGCTATCGGGCGCGTATTTGCGTGTGCCGCAAAAGCCTTGTGCCGTAAGGGCTGGCGGCAGGTATGGGGCGTGTGACCGAACGGTCTGCAATGCGTGTGAGCATGCGTGTTTCAGGGGGTGCGAAGCTAAGTGCAAATCCCAATGATCGCGTTGCAGCAAACCACACACAATAACGATTCCCTATGTGCGACCGAACCAAGAATTCGGCGCGACATGCGGGACGCGAGGCATTTCGCCGACGACGCCCACCAGAGTGTCATCGGCCTGCCTTGCGGTTGTCACAGACGATGGTGCCGTGGCGCTTCCCTGCCTCGCACCGCCAACCAGGAATGTGGCAGGAGACATGGCGAACAACGATTACATTCTCGAAACCCGCGGACTCACGAAAGAGTTCCGCGGCTTCACTGCCGTGAACGGGGTCGACCTGCGTGTCGCGCGCGGCACCATTCATGCGCTTATCGGGCCTAACGGCGCGGGTAAGACCACTTGCTTCAACCTGCTCACCAAATTCCTGGTGCCCAGCGCGGGGACGATCACCTTCAACGGTGATGACATCACCCGCGAGGCGCCGGCGCAAATTGCGCGGCGCGGCATCATCCGCTCGTTCCAGATCTCCGCCGTGTTCCCGCACCTCACCGTGCTCGAGAATGTGCGCATCGGTCTGCAACGCAACCTCGGCACCGCGTTTCACTTCTGGAGCAGCAGCCGCACACTGCGCCGGCTCGATGCGCGCGCCATGGAGTTGCTCGCCGAGGTCGGTCTCACCGAATTCGCCCATACGCTCACCGTGGAGCTGCCATACGGCCGCAAGCGCGCGCTCGAAATCGCGACGACACTTGCTATGGAGCCCGAATTAATGTTGCTCGACGAGCCAACGCAAGGCATGGGTCACGAAGACGTCGATCGCGTCACCGCACTGATCAAGAAGGTGTCGGCAGGCCGCACGATCCTGATGGTCGAGCACAACATGAACGTGATTGCGGGCATCTCCGACACCATCACCGTGCTTCAGCGCGGCGAGGTGCTTGCCGAAGGTCCGTATCACGAAGTCTCGAAAAATCCGCAGGTCATGGAAGCCTATATGGGCACTGCGGACGGTGAAATGCAGGGAGCCCATGGGTGAGGACGGCTATGTACGGAAATGGGGGCGGGAGCAGCAATGGAAAGGGCGGCATGAGCGTTCCGGCGCTGGAGGTCGAGGGACTTCAGGCCTGGTACGGCGAGTCGCACATCCTGCATGGCGTCGATCTGACGGTGGGCCGTGGCGAAGTGGTCACGCTGCTCGGGCGCAACGGCGCCGGACGCACCACGACACTGCGCGCCATCATGGGCCTGACCGGACAGCGTCAGGGATCGATTCGCATCGGCGGTGAGGAAACCATTCACTTGCCGACGTACAAAGTTGCGCATCACGGCGTGGGCTATTGCCCGGAGGAGCGCGGCATTTTCGCGAGCCTGTCGTGCGAAGAGAACCTGTTGCTGCCGCCGTATATCGGCATGAGCGGCAATCGTCGCGATGACGGCGGGCGCGGTATGTCGCTCGACGAGATCTACGACATGTTCCCGAACCTGAAGGAGCGGCGCCATAGTCAGGGCACGCGTTTGTCGGGCGGCGAACAGCAGATGCTGGCCGTGGCGCGCATTCTGCGCACGGGCGCCAATTTGCTGCTGCTCGACGAAATCTCCGAAGGTCTTGCGCCGGTGATCGTGCAGACGTTGGCGCGCATGATCACCACGCTCAAGGCGCGGGGCTACACCATCGTGATGGTGGAACAGAATTTCCGTTTTGCGGCTCCGCTCGCCGATCGCTTCTATGTGATGGAGCACGGCAAGATCGTGGAGCGCTTCGGCGCTCAGGAGCTGGAGACGAAGATGCCGGTGCTGCACGAGTTGTTGGGCGTATGAGGTGAGCTACCCGGCGCGCACGCGTGCCGGGCGATGGACCCAGGCGATCAAATCCATGAAGGAGACGAAGATGACGATGCGGATGAAGGCGTTGGCCGTTGCGGCGGCGTTCGGTTTTGCGGCAATGGCCTCGCAGGCCCATGCCGATGGCAATACGGTGAAGATCGGTTTCATTACCGATATGTCGGGCCTGTACACCGACATCGACGGGCAAGGGGGGGCGGAAGCCATCAAGATGGCCATCGCCGACTTCGGCGGCAAGGTCCTCGGCAAGCCGATCGAACTGGTCACGGCCGATCACCAGAACAAGGCGGACGTTGCCGCGTCGAAGGCGCGCGAATGGTTCGACCGTGGCGGCGTGGACATGCTCATCGGCGGTACCAACTCGGGTACCGGTCTGGCGATGAACAAGGTCTCGGCCGAGAAGAAGAAGGTCTACATCAACGTGGGCGCGGGCTCGGATGCGCTGACCAACGATCAGTGCCAGCCGTATGGCGTTCACTACGCTTACGACACCGTCGCGCTCGCACGCGGCACGGGGTCGGCCGTCGTCAAGGCGGGCGGCAAGTCGTGGTTCTTCCTGACGGCCGACTATGCGTTCGGTCACGCGCTGGAGAAAGCCACGGCCGACGTGGTCAAGGCCAACGGCGGCACGGTGAAGGGGCAGGTACGTCACCCGCTCTCGGCGTCGGACTTCTCGTCGTATCTGCTCCAGGCGCAGTCGTCGGGCGCACAGGTGCTGGGGCTGGCCAACGCCGGTGGCGACACCATCAATGCGATCAAGGCTGCGAAGGAATTCGGTATCAAGGGCAAGATGCAGATCGCCGGTCTGCTCGTGTTCATCAACGACATTCACTCGCTCGGTCTGGATAACACCGAGGGCATGTACCTGACCGATAGCTGGTATTGGGACAAGAACGACAAGACCCGCGCCTTCGCCAAGCGCTACTTCGACAAGATGAAGAAAATGCCGTCGAGCCTGCAGGCCGGCGACTATTCGGCGGCCACGACGTATCTGAAGGCGGTGCAGGCGGCCGGCACCACCGACGCGGACAAGGTCATGGAGCAACTGCACAAGATCAAGATCGACGACATGTTCAGCAAGGGCTACATCCGCCGCGACGGCACCATGGTCCACGACATGTACCTGATGCAAGTGAAGTCGAAGGCGGAATCGAAGTCACCGTGGGACTACTACAAGGTCGTCGCTACGATTCCGGGCGAGAAGGCGTTCACCACCGAGGCTGAATCGACCTGCAAGCTGCCGAAGTAATCGGCACGATCTGAACGCGATGCACCGAAAGCGGCGGGACGTGTGTCCCGTCGCGACCTTTCTCCCAGAGAATCGATTTCGATGGAATTTCTAGGCATCCCCCTGCCGGCGCTGTTGAGCCAACTGCTGCTGGGACTGGTGAACGGCTCGTTCTACGCCATGCTGAGCCTCGGCCTGGCAGTGATTTTCGGTTTGCTCAACGTGATCAACTTTGCGCACGGCGCGTTGTTCATGCTGGGCGCCATGCTCGCCTGGATGGGCGGCAACTATCTTGGCCTCAATTACTGGGTCATGCTGATTCTCGCCCCCGTCGTGGTGGGTGTCATCGGCATTGTCATCGAGCGCACCATGTTGCGCTGGATCTACAAGCTCGATCACTTGTACGGCCTGCTGCTGACGTTTGGCATCACGCTCGTGCTCGAGGGCGTTTTCCGTTCGATCTACGGCGTGTCGGGCCAGCCCTTCGACGCCCCCGAGGCGCTCTCCGGCGCGACCAATCTCGGCTTCATGTTCATGCCGAACTACCGCGCGTGGGTGGTGGTAGCGTCGCTTATCGTGTGCTTCGCCACATGGTTCGTCATTGAGAAGACGAAGATCGGTGCGTATCTGCGTGCCGGCACGGAGAACCCGAAGCTGGTGGAGGCGTTCGGTGTGAACGTTCCGCTCATGATTACGCTGACGTATGGCTTCGGTGTCGCGCTTGCCGCGTTTGCCGGCGTGCTCGCCGCGCCGGTCATCCAGATCTCGCCGTTGATGGGGCAGTCGATGATCATCACGGTGTTCGCGGTGGTCGTGATTGGCGGCATGGGCTCGATCATGGGCTCGATCATCACCGGTCTGATGCTCGGCGTGATCGAAGGCTTTACCAAGGTGTTCTACCCGGAAGCGTCCGCGACCGTGGTGTTCGTCATCATGGTGATCGTGTTGCTGCTGCGCCCGGCTGGGCTGTTCGGCAAACAAAAGTAAGGGGCAGAACAATGCAACAACAGACGCAACAACGGGTGCTCTATTCCCTTCTGCTGCTCGCGCTGATCGCCGCGCCGTTCGCTGGTGCGTATCCGGTCTTCGTCATGAAGGTGCTGTGCTTCGCACTGTTCGCCTGCGCGTTCAATCTGCTGCTGGGCTTCACGGGGCTGCTGTCGTTCGGCCACGCGGCGTTCTTCGGCAGCGCGGGCTATGTCACCGGCTATGCCATCCGTAATCTGGGATTCACGCCGGAAGTCGGCATTCTCGCAGGCGTGATCGCCGGGGCGGTGCTGGGACTCGTCATCGGTCTGCTCGCGATTCGGCGTCAGGGAATCTACTTCGCGATGATTACGCTGGCGCTGGCGCAGATGCTGTACTTCCTCTGTCTGCAAGCGCCGTTCACGGGCGGGGAAGATGGCCTGCAAGGCGTGCCGCGCGGCAGTCTGTTCGGCGTGCTGCCGCTGGATTCGGACCTCACGCTGTACTACGTGGTACTCGCTATTTGCGCGCTGGGCTTCCTGCTCATCATGCGCATTGTTCACTCACCGTTCGGTCAGGTGCTCAAAGCGATCAAGGAGAACGAGCCGCGGGCGATCTCGCTCGGTTACGACGTCGATCGCTTCAAGCTGCTGGCGTTCGTGCTGTCGGCCACGCTGGCGGCACTGGCCGGGTCGACCAAGACCGTGGTGCTGGGCTTCGAGACGCTCACCGACGTGCACTGGACCATGTCGGGCATGGTGATCCTGATGACGCTCGTGGGCGGTCTGGGGACGATGCTCGGGCCGGTGGTCGGCGCGGTGGTCATCATCGTGCTGGAGAACAAGCTGGGCGACATCGGCAACTGGCTCGCCACGGTGACGGGCGTGCCCTGGTTCCAGACGCTTGGCGAGTCGGTGACTATCGTCATCGGCGCGATCTTCATCATCTGCGTGTTGGCCTTCCGGCGCGGTCTGGTGGGCGAGCTGGCGGCGCGCAGCCAGTACTTCCGGACGATGTCGCAACAGTCGTGATCGCGGCGCGGACGCACCGGTTTGGGGCGTCCGCTCGTCACCCTGGCGCATGTATGTCGGAAAAAGTCTAATTCGTAGGGGTAAATGCTGACTTGTGGTGCATCGGGTGCTCCTTTATTCTCTCCCTCAGTTCGCGTCACGGCAGGATATAGGGGCGAGGAACGAGGAGACAATAAGCGCGATAACGCGCACCGCCAAAAAAGAAGCGCTGTTGGAGAATGCTCCAACAGCGCTTTTTATATTGTGCTTCGCCTCGGCGCGAAGCCGTCTTCCGCCGAGGCCCGGCAGTCTGCATTACATCTCTTTGCACGGTGTTTTCCGTGCGTTTCACGCCATATTGCGAGAATCGTGTCACTGAAATGCGCGCAATGCGTTCTAAAGACGCTATGCTCGCCGTTTCAGTGTGTGCGCTCGACAGTTCTGGCCGGTTCGGCCAATTCGGCCGGCGTGCCAATTTCACTCATTCGGCTCGTTCCATTCGGCCACAACGATTACCCGGTAGTCGCAGTCGTATGCCTAGCACGCTTCACGTTTCACAATGCGCGCGCTCGCGCTTTCTGGCCGGTGAGTTCACCCGGCGGCCGCCGCGAGTCCCGAGTGCATGTATGGGGCATGTATGTTGACGAGTTGGGCGCTGACCGATCTGCTGATGCTTGCGGGCGGGGCGTTCCTCGCCGGACTGGTCGATGCCGTGGTCGGTGGCGGCGGGCTGATTGCCGTGCCGACGCTGTTCGCCGTGTTCCCGAACGCTGCACCGCCGGTGCTGTTCGGCACCAACAAGATGGCGGGTGTCTGGGGAACGGCGGCGGCGGCGATGCGCTACGCCCGCGGCATCCAGCTTCGCTGGGCCGTTCTGGTGCCGGCGACGATCGCGGCCTTCGTGTTTTCGTTCTGTGGTGCGTACGCCGTCACTCACATTCCTGCCGACGTGCTGCGCAAGTTGCTGCCTTTCGTGCTCGCGGGCGTGGCAGTCTATACGTTGCGCAAGAAGGATTTCGGGACGGTCCACGCCCCTGTGAAGGGCGGGACAGGGGTGACCCTCATGGCCATTGCCGTGGGCGGCGCCATCGGCTTCTACGACGGTTTCTTCGGCCCGGGTACGGGCAGCTTCCTCGTGTTTCTGTTTGTCCGGCTGTTCGGGCAGGACTTCGTCAACGCATCGGCGTCGTCGAAGATCGTGAACGTGGCGACCAATCTGGCCGCGTTGCTCCTGTTCGGCATGGGCGGGCACGTGTGGTGGCAAGTCGGTATCGGCATGGCGATCATGAACGTGCTCGGCAGTCAGGTCGGCAGCCGCCTCGCGCTCAAGCACGGTGTGGGCTTCGTGCGGCGCATGTTTCTGTGCGTACTTGCCGTGCTGATCGTGAAGACGGGCTACGACGCGTTTCTGCGTGTGTGAGACGAGATCGAGCGGCGTATCGGTGTTGGGTGTGTCCGGCGCGTTCCGGCAATGAAGAATGACCGGCGAGGGCGGGGCGGGCGCGTCGAGTGGGGTCAGATGCGGCCGAAGCCACATGTGGGGAAACCGCACTTTACGAGAAGGCACCGGTGCCCGTAAGATGGGCGACAATTTACCGACTGAGCGGTCGGTTAATGTCAAAAAAACGAATTCGAAATTTTTGTGAGGAGACCCAAATGAAACTGAAGTTGCTGTGCATGGCATCGGCGATGATGCTGGCCGCGGGCGTCGCGAACGCTCAGGTGAAGATTGGCGTGTCGCTGTCGGCGACCGGTCCGGCGGCTTCGCTGGGCATTCCCGAGAAGAACACCATTGCGCTGATGCCGAAGACGATCGCCGGACAGTCGGTGCAGTACATTGTGCTCGACGATGCGACCGACACCACGACCGCCGTCAAGAACATGCGCAAGCTGATCAGCGAAGATCACGTTGACGCCGTGCTCGGCTCGACCGTCACGCCGAACTCGCTGGCGATGGTCGACGTGGCTGCCGAGACGCAGACCCCGGTGATCTCGATGGCAGCGGGTGCCGCTATCGTCGAGCCGGTGGATGCCAAGCGCACGTGGGCATTCAAGACGCCGCAGAACGACATTCTGATGGCCACCGCTATCGCGAAGCACATGGCCGATCACGGTGTGAAGACGGTGGCGTTCATCGGCTTCTCGGATGCGTACGGCGAAGGCTGGTACAAGGAATTCCAGAAGGCAGCCGATCTGAACAAGATCAAGGTGGTGGCCAATGAGCGCTTCAACCGCGCCGACACGTCGGTGACGGGCCAGGCGCTGAAGATCATGGGCGCCAACCCGGATGCCGTGCTGGTCGCCGGTTCGGGCACGCCGGCAGCGCTGCCGCAGCGCACGCTCAAGGAACGTGGCTACAAGGGCAAGCTGTACCAGACCCACGGCGTGGCCAACAACGACTTCCTGCGCGTTTGCGGCAAGGATTGCGAAGGTACGTATCTGCCGGCCGGTCCGCTGCTCGTGGTCGAGCAACTGCCTGCCGACAATCCGGTGAAGAAGTCGGCTGCCGCATACAAGGCGGCCTACGAGAAGGCCTACGGCGCCGGTTCGATCTCGACCTTCGGCGGTCACGCCTGGGACGGCGGACTGCTGCTGCAGGCGGCGATTCCGGTTGCGCTGAAGAAGGCCAAGCCGGGCACGGCCGAATTCCGCGCCGCGCTGCGCGACGCGCTCGAGAACGTGAAGGACATGCCGGGCACCGCCGGTATCTTCAATATGAGCAAGAACGACCATAACGGTCTGGATCAACGCTCGCGCGTGATGGTGCAAATCGTCGACGGCAAGTGGAAATTGGCGAACTGATACGGGCCGGGGCTGCCTATAGCACCTGTAGCACACAGGCATGCCCCGTTGTCGTATCTGCGGTATCTGTGCCCGGTCAGGCCGGCCGGGCAGGAAGAACGGGCGTTCGCGCCCGTTTTTTTTGAGCGCGTGGTAGTTTCGCGCTTCGCAAAGAGACGGCAGGACATGCGAAACGAGCGGCACATAAGAGGCCGCATTGTCCCAACCTGATCGCCGCAGCCCGGGGGCTGAGCGAGCGATCCTTTCGAGCGTAAATCCATGACGGGTGAATTCGAACACCGCAATCTATCTCTGGTGTTGCTGCAGACGCGTGAGGCGGCGATGGGGCTGTTCCGGCCCTTGCTCAATTGTTACGACATTACGGAACAACAATGGCGTGTCATACGGGCCGTCAACGATAGCGAATCCGGGGAAATGGAAATCGGGCAGGTCGCGCGCGAGTGCTGCATTCTCAGTCCGAGTCTGTCGGGCATGCTCGAGCGCATGGAGGCCTCAGGGCTCATTCTGCGCCGCCGCGTGGCCGCCGATCAGCGCCGGGTGATGGTATCGCTCACGCCGTCGAGCCGCGCGTTGTGCAAGAAGCTCGGCCCGCTGGTCGAGGAGCGCTATCGCTATCTGGAGGACAAGGTCGGGCGCGACACACTCGCCGAGATCTACCGCTTGCTCGATGTCGTGCGAGAGGCGTTGCCGCCCGACGTGGTGGCAGAGGCGCCGTCGTTGCCGGCCAAGCCGCGCCGGCGTCGCAAGCCGGTGGCGTGAGAGGCTGCATGAGGCCAGATACCCCGGGGACGGGCGTCGCGAGCGCTGTCGGGGGGTATTGAGCGGTATTAAGCAGTTCTGAGCAGGAGAGGGTGATGAGCGCGCGCCGCGTCGGGCGCGGCACGCAGAACGGTGCAGTCGGCGAAATGGCAGGAGACAAGATTTCGTCGACTCAGTAGTCGCCCGGGTTTTACCAATGCATAACGATTTATACAATTCATAATTCGCTGCGCTGCGACACGGGGAACGTGCGGGGTGTATCGATGTGAAGGGGAACGGGGCGGCCGCGCGCTGCGCCGTGCATCACACCGGCTGTCTCGCCAGCCGGTTCAAGAAGTACTCAAACGAAGTGAGAGGAGCATGGATCTTTCGATTGCAGCCATCCTGGCGCAGGACGGTATCACCACGGGTGCGATTTATGCCTTGTTGGCATTGGCGCTCGTGCTGGTGTTCTCCGTCACCCGCGTCATCTTCATTCCGCAGGGCGAGTTCGTGTCGTATGGCGCGCTCACGCTGGCGGCACTGCAAACCCAGAAGTTTCCGCTCACGAGCTGGTTGCTCGTGGCGATGGGCGTGTGCACGTTCGTCGTGGAGACGGCTGGCGTGTTGCGTCATAGCGAGCGTCGCAAGCTGGCGGGCCGTCTTGTGCCTGTGCTTGCGGGCAAGTATCTGGTGTTTCCGATCGCGGTGTTCTTCGTCGTCAAGGCGTTGGCACCGATGACACTGCCGATGCTCGCGCAGATCGCGATCACGCTGCTGCTGGTCGTGCCGATGGGGCCGATGCTCTATCGCCTCGCCTACCAGCCGCTCGCAGAGGCCAGCACGCTGTTGCTGCTGATCGTCTCGGTGGGGGTGCACTTCGCACTCACGGGGTTGGGGCTGGTGATGTTCGGCGCAGAAGGCTCGCGCACGCAGCCGTTCTCCGACGCGAGCTTCAACATCGGTTCGGTGATGGTTTCCGGCCAGAGCCTGTGGGTGTTGGGCGTGTCAGTCGTGATGATTCTGGCCCTGTACTTCTATTTCGACCGTTCGCTCTCGGGCAAGGCCCTGCGCGCAACGGCCGTGAACCGGCTGGGCGCGCGTCTGGTGGGCATCGGCACGGTGCAGGCAGGCCGTCTGGCGTTCACCCTGGCCGCCGCGCTGGGGGTGCTGTGCGGCATTCTGATCGCACCGATCACCACCATCTATTACGAGTCGGGCTTCCTGATCGGTCTGAAGGGCTTCGTGGGCGCGATCATCGGCGGTCTGGTGAGCTACCCCGTTGCTGCGCTTGGCGCCATTCTGGTCGGTCTGCTGGAGTCGTATTCGTCGTTCTGGGCGAGTGCATACAAAGAAGTCATCGTCTTCACACTGATCCTTCCCGTGCTGCTGTGGCTGTCGCTCACGAGCAAGCATGTGGAAGAAGACGAGGAATAAGCCGGGGCGAACCACAGAATGAAAAACAAATACTTCCTGATTTTCCTGGTGGTGCTGGCCGTGTTGCCGGTACTGCCTGCACCGGTGCGTTTGCCTGAGTATTGGGTGACGCTGCTCAACTACATCGGCCTGTACAGCATTGTGGCCATCGGCCTCGTGCTGCTCACGGGCGTGGCCGGCATGACATCGTTCGGGCAGGCGGCGTTCGTCGGTCTGGGCGCGTATGCCACCGCGTACCTGACGACGGC
>NZ_CABPST010000002.1 GCF_902459805.1 Pandoraea bronchicola
AAGCAGTTCTTCTTCGAGGAGCCGGTGCAGAAGTTGGGGGCGATCACGCATATCCGTTTCAACATCATCCCGGATGGGGGCGTATCGCGTCTGCGCTTGTGGGGTTGCCTGAGCGACAAGAGGGCGTAAGCGAAGAAGGCGACGTCAGCGAACGGAAGACCTCTCGCATCCGGGAGAAAGCCGGGAGGCGAGAGGCAGCGATGGGCAAAAAAAGGGAAAAGGAAAAGGAGCGTGACATGGCGGGTCTGGCGTTGAAGATAGAGCGATTGACGCGGGAGGCGTTTGCGCTGTTTGGCGACGTGATTGAGTTGTCGGGGGCGAAGCATTTCGGGATCAATGGCGGGACGACGGAGCGATTTCACGATCTGGCGAAGGTAGATTTGGGTCCGGAGGGGGGAAGAGCGTTGGTGAATGTGTTCCGGGGTCAGCCGAGGCAATTGCCGTATGAGGTGAAGATGTTGGAGCGTCACCCGTTGGGGAGTCAGGCGTTCATTCCGTTGAAGACGACGCCGTATTTGGTGGTGGTAGCTCCGGCGGGCGAGTTGGATGTGGGACAGATGAGGGCATTCGTTTCGGATGGGTGGCAGGGAGTGAACTATGCGCGAGGGGTCTGGCATCACCCGTTATTGGCGTTGCATGAGGTGAGTGACTTCGTGGTGGTGGATCGGGGGGGAGAGGGGCACAACTGTGACGAGCAGGATTTGCCGGGTGAGTATGTGTTGACGCAGGCGGCGTTGGATGCGGTGCGGGCGCCCCAGAAGGCGGCATAAGCGAGAAGAAGCGAAGAGAGCAGGAAGTGTGAAGCAGGACAGCGAAGACGCCGGGGACAGTCCGGCGTTTTGCGTTTGAGCGGAGGGAAAACGAAGGGGGGGGTGTAAAGGGCGGGAAGTACGGAAGCGATGGGGAGACGGACCGGGGCCCCTTTCTGAATCGAGTTGGGTTTATGTCTGAGAGGCGGAAAGGGGCTCCGGTCCGTCTGGAGGGCGGTGTTAAGAGGAGGAAGGAGGGAAGGGAGGAAACGAGGCAAACATAAAAAAGCCCGAAACAACACCGACTCCTATACTGAAAATCACCGACGTGGTGCGGGTGGAGGAGGTGCGCACCGAAAACGTGCGGAATGGGTGAGAAAACGGCTCGGGCATGGATATTGCTCGATCTCGACACAGCAATCTGCGGAGAAGCGTATGGTCGAGAGCTATAACGAGATGGCGAGCATCACGGGTGCGACGCGGGCGCATTACCGTCGGTTTGACGATTGGTTGAAGTGTCAGCCGGACGATGTCTTGCACCACAAGCGGGCTGAGGCTGACCTTGCGTTCCGACGGGTGGGGATAACGTTTGCTGTGTATGGCAACGAGGCGGGCACGGAGCGCCTGATCCCATTCGATCTGATTCCGAGAATCATACCTGCGCATGAGTGGCAGACGTTGCAGACGGGATTGCGTCAGCGGGTGGAGGCGTTGAACCGCTTTATCCATGACGTTTATCACGAGCAGGACATCTTGCGTGCGGGCGTCATTCCGGCGGATCAGGTATTGAAGAATGCGCAATATCGTCCGGAGATGCAGGGTGTGGATGTGCCGGGCGACATCTATGCGCACATTGCGGGTGTAGACGTTGTACGTGCTGGCACGGGGGATGACGGCGTGTTCTACGTGTTGGAGGACAACCTGAGGGTGCCGTCTGGCGTGTCATACATGCTGGAGAACCGCAAGATGATGATGCGGTTGTTCCCGGAGTTGTTTGCGAGAAACCGGATTGCGCCGGTCGAGCACTATCCGGACCTCTTGCTGGACAGCTTGCGCGCTGTGGCGCCGATGGGGGTAGATGACCCGACGGTCGTCGTCATGACCCCTGGCATCTACAACTCGGCCTACTTCGAGCATGCATTTCTGGCGCAACAGATGGGTATTGAATTGGTGGAAGGGCAGGACCTGTTCGTAGAGGACAACCTTGTCTACATGCGAACCACCAATGGCCCGAAGCGAGTCGACGTCATCTATCGCAGAATCGACGACGATTTTCTCGATCCGCTGGCCTTCCGGGCCGACTCCAGCTTGGGGGTGCCGGGGTTGTTGAGCGTCTACCGGGCGGGGCGTGTCACCTTGGCCAATGCCATTGGTACGGGCGTTGCCGATGACAAGTCCATCTACCCGTTCGTGCCTGACATGATCGAGTTCTATCTTGGCGAGAAGCCCATCCTGAACAACGTGCCGACCTACCAGTGCCGTCGACCGGACGATCTTGCCTACACCTTGGACAACCTCGCCGAGCTTGTCGTCAAAGAAGTCCACGGTGCGGGTGGCTACGGCATGCTCGTCGGCCCGGCATCCACCAAAGCCGAGATCGAGGCCTTTCGCCAGCGGCTCATCGCCAAACCCGACGGTTACATCGCACAACCTACGCTTGCCTTGTCCGCATGCCCGACCTTCGTCGAGGCGGGTGTCGCGCCGAGGCACATCGACCTGCGCCCGTTCGTGCTGTCTTCTGGCCGGGGCGTCAACATGGTGCCGGGCGGACTCACCCGCGTTGCGCTGACAGAAGGATCGCTGGTCGTCAACTCCTCCCAGGGCGGCGGGACGAAGGACACCTGGGTGCTTGAGAAATAAGCCGCGTCAGCCGGATACGACAAACATCATAGCGAGAAGAGATCATGCTTAGCCGCACTGCCGATCACCTGTTCTGGATGGCTCGCTACATGGAGCGGGCCGAAAACACCGCCCGCCTGCTCGACGTTAACCTGCAGAACCTGCTGCTGCCGCAAGATGCCATCGATGACGAAGAAGACGCTGACAACGTGCGTCTGCTCGCCGGCAGTTTCAACGACGAGGCCGGGTGGCGCGCCACCTTGCGTATCTCCGAACTCGAACCCGCGTTCAATCGCAAACATGCGCGTGCCACACGCGCCAACGTCCTCGACTTCGTTGTGCGTGATCGCGAAAACCCGTCCAGCATTGCCTGCTGCCTCGCGGCCGCGCGCGAGAATGCTCGCGCCGTGCGCGGCACCCTGACCACCGAACTGTGGGAAACCGTCAATAGCACCTGGCTCGAATTCCCGCGCATACTCGAGCTGCTCGAGCGCGATCCGGCGCACTTGTTCGAGTGGGTCAAAGTGCGCTCCCACCTCTCACGCGGAGTGAGCTTCGGCACCTTGTTCCAGGACGATGCCTTCTACTTCACCCGATTGGGCCTCTTCCTCGAGCGTGCCGACAACACCGCCCGCATCCTCGACGTGCGCTTCCACGAAGCCGTACGCGCCGACCGGGCGGGAGCCGACTCCCATCCGACCGACTTCTACTACTGGTCCGCCGTGCTGCGCAGCGTGTCCGGCTTCGAGATTTACCGCAAGGTGTACCGGGATGTCATCACCCCTGAGCGCGTCGTCGAACTGCTCATGCTCAACGCCCACATGCCACGCTCGCTGCTCGCGTCGCTCACGGGCGTGTGTGAAAACCTCGCCACACTGTCCAACGCCCAGTCGGGTGACGTCGAACGCTATGCCGGCAAGCTACAGGCCGAACTCAAGTACACCGACATCCAGCAGGTCCAGCAGCAAGGGCTCCACCCCGTCCTGACTGAGTTCCTCGAGCGAGTCTCCGTGCTCGGCAACAAGATCAGCCAGACATTCCTGATTCCGCTTGCCGCCTGATGCCATGCGCCTGATCATCCGCCACGACACCACCTACCGCTACGACACGCCGGTACGCTACACCATCCAGCAGCTTCGGCTCACGCCTGTGGGCTCCGAGGTGCAGCGCATCGTGCACTGGCGGCTGAGTGCGCCCGGCAAGCTCACCGCCTCGCGCGACGCCTTCGGCAACGACATGCATACCCTCGTGCTGCACCAGCCGCACAGCGAAATCCACCTGCTTGCCGAAGGCGAAGTCGAAACCACCCCCCTCGTCGACGGCAAGCTCTCAGAGGTGAGCCATGCCGTACCAGTGTTATGCTTCGCCAGCCCGACACCGCTCACTGCGCGCAACGATGCCATCGACGCACTCGCTGGCGACGCCGGGGTGGCGACGCCGGGCGAACTGCTGGCGCTTGCGGCCACCATCTGCGAGAAAGTCGACTATGAATCCGGTATCACCGCCGTCACCAGCACCGCCGCGCAGGCATTGGCGCTGGGACGGGGCGTTTGTCAGGATCATGCGCATCTCATGCTCGCCGTCTGCCGGGCACGCGGTGTGCCGGCGCGATACGTCAGCGGATACATCGACCCGGGTGACGTGCCGCATGCGGCCAGTCATGCGTGGGTCGACGTATGGGTCGATGGGGCAGGGTGGGTCAGCATCGACGTGACCCATGCCTGCTTTGCCAGCGGCAACTACTGCCGGCTAGCCGTCGGACGCGATTACGAGTCTGCGGCGCCGGTCAGGGGCATGCGCAGCGGTGGGGCGACCGAAGCGCTGCACGTATCGGTGAGCGTCGATACCGTGCCGCTCGATCAACAATAGCTTTCAGCGTGACGGGGTGGAGTACCCCGCACGGCTAGACAGGAACGACATGACGTATTGCGTGGCCATGAAGCTCGATGCCGGGCTCGTATTTCTCTCCGATACCCGTACTAACGCAGGTGTCGATCACGTGAGCACCTTTCGCAAGATGCTCGTGTTCGAGCGTCCCGGCGAGCGCGTGCTTGTGCTGCTCTCGGCGGGCAACCTCGCGCTCACGCAAGCGGTGCGCCAGCACCTGGTCGAAGCGCGCGATACCGACACCCTGTGGACCGCCAAGACCATGAGCGACGTGGCGCGCGTCGTTGGCCAGGCGATTCGCGACGTCTACGCACGCGATGCCAAGGCGCTGGAAGCCTTCGGTGTCGACTTCAACTGCAGCTTCCTGCTCGGCGGCCAAATCGCCGGGGCGCCGAGCCGACTCTTCCAACTGTACTCGGCAGGTAACTTCATCGAAGCATCGTCGGTCAACCCGTATTTCCAGATCGGCGAGTCCAAATACGGCAAGCCCATCATCGACCGGCTCGTCACACCCGCCACGTCGCTGGACGACGGCGCCAAATGCGCACTTATCTCCATGGATTCCACGCTGCGCTCCAACGTCTCCGTGGGGCTGCCGCTCGACCTGCTCGTGTATGAAGAAGACAGCCTGCGCGTGACGCGCTTCGCGTCGCTCGACGACGAAAACGTCTACTACAAGATGATTCACGATACCTGGGGTTCGCGTCTGCGTCAGGTGTTCGACGAACTGCCCGAGCCGCAATGGGCTGCCAGCGACGTTGGCGTCTCCGTCCTGCCGCCCCCGCGTGCTACACCGCCCGACGGCGCGCCGGGCGCGGATGACGCGACCAACGTTCAATCGCTTGCACAAACCTTCTCGCTGAAAATGCCGAGCTGAGGGTTCGCCGCATCGGGATAAAAAAACGGCGTGACGATGAAGTCACGCCGTTTTGCGTTACGCCTGCGCCTCAGCAAGACGTTGCGGGTGTCAGTAACGCTTCGCTGCGCAGACTACGCCAGTACAGCCATGCGCTGATCGCCAGCGTCAGCACTTCGGTGATCAGCAACGTGTACCAGATGGCCGCGCCGCCGAGCCAGACGTTGAGCAACCACAGAATGCCCAGCAACAGCACCCAGCTTCGCAGCATCGCAATGGCTGCCGACGGACCCGGTGCCTCCACGGCGGTCAGGAAACCCGCCACGATCAGATTGCCCGCGGCCGGCAGAAACGCCAGCGCGTACCAAAGCACGGCGTGCTCGAGAATCGACCATGCCTGAGCGCCTGCCGGCAGGAACAGGAATGTGAGCGGACGAGCGAGCGTCGCCATGGCGATTGCCACCAACACCGAGAAGCCTGTCACGGCAATCGCGCCCAGCCGGAACGATTCGCGCAGGGCATGCAGATCGCGTGCGCCACGATAGAAACTGATCATCGGTTGCATGCTCTGCACCAGCGCGACCATCGTGACGGTGGCGCCGAGCGTCATGTATTCCAGAATGGCGTAGGCTGCCAGTCCGGGTTCGCCGAAGTTCGACAGAATCACGCGATTGAAGGCGAATACCGTCACCGCCGGCGCGATCGCACCCAGAAACTCCGAGGCGCCGTTGTACATTGCGCGCCAGACATGGGCCTCGGCTTTCCCGAACGCGCGCCACGCGGGTACGACCTGCTTGGCCAGCACGAAGTGATAAGCGAGCATCGCGCTGCTGGAGACCATCATCGACAAGCCCGTGGCGAGCGACGCCCCGTACATGCCCATCTCACGCTCGACAATGAACCAGTAGTCGAGCGCCACGTTGGCAAGTGCGCCCATGAACATCGCGTACAGACCGAAACGTGCGGCCGGTGCCCCTTCCACGCGCAGGAACAGCTCCAGCGCGTAAAGGCCGTTGGCGAAGAGCACGAACCACCCCCAGCCCGACAAATAGGCCACCACATCTTGCGTGATGGGGCCCTCGGCACCGAGCGCGGCTGCGATTTCATGACGGAAGCCGAGCACCGCGGCGCTCATTGTGATGCCGAAGGCGAGCATCACCCAGAGCACCTGCGAGAATGCGCGACGCGCTTCCGCTTCCCGTCCCTCGCCAAGCAGACGGGCAATGAGCGTGGCGCCGCCCACACCCGCCATCACACTGAACGCGTAAGGCACATACAGCAGCGGCACGACGAGGTTGAGCGCGGCGAGCGCCTGTTCGCCGACATAGCGGCCGATGAAGATGCCGTCGATCAGCGTGTAGACCGTGTACACCCAGCCGGAAAGTATGGTCGGGATCGCGAGCGACGCAAATTGTTTGAGCAGCGACGTCCTGACGCCGTGCGTGGATTGGCAGAAAGTGGAATGAGACATGGTCCCCCCGATGACATATCGCCGCGTCGTGTCGGGACGCAGCTCACCGTGGCTTGCACATCGAATACTTCGAGATGGGAGATCGACCGGGCGCGCGCAAGCGATGGCGCACCCGCCCCGCCCGACACATCACGCGCAGCAGTGCGCGAGAGACGTTATCAGGCAGACAGACCCGACGGCGGGAACATGGCCTGGTGCAGATGCACCCAGACGACGCCTTGCCGGGAAGCGGAGAAAAGCAGGAAATTCATGATGTTTTTTGCGTGACGCGCCTGCCTTCAAAAGCATCGCGCCAGTGGTTGAACGTTATGGGAAGGTTGGGCGGATGCCGCCCTCACAAAAACGTTACGCCCGGACTGCCGGGCGCGTAGTACAGACCTGCGTACCCGTGCTGAAGTTCCCAACCGATGGTTTATAGGGCGGACCGGCAATGCTTCCTACGATGGGCAAGGCGGCCAGTGCGGGCACGGGGGCCATGAAAAAAGGGGCGCCTGAGCGCCCCAACATGGGTCCAGCAAGAAAGACGGTTGCCGCCGTTATTGTTGTGCGCCGCCGTTGAACCACGCGGCGATTTTCTGGCGTTCGTCGTCGGTCATCTGGGTCACGTTGCCCAGCGGCATCGACTTGAGTGCCACGGCCTGCTGATAGATCCGCTGCGCGTTCTGCGAGATCTCGGCCGGCGTATCGAGCATCACGCCCGCCGGGGCGCTGCCCATCATCGTCGGCTTGGCCGAGTGGCACGTGGCGCAGCGTTGCGTGAGGATCGGCTGAATCTCCGAGAGCTTCACCGCCGGGGCCGCGGCTTCGCCGTGCGCACCTGCGGCCGGGGCCGGCGTGGGGCGCGGTGCGGCAAAGACGGCAACGCCTGCCAGCAGTGCCGCGCCGACGACCGGCAGCGCGTACAGGTTCTTGCCGGCATGGCGCAGCACGAAGAACTGACGAATCATCGCGCCTGCGGCCATGATGATCGTGAGAATCACCCAGTTGTACGGATTGCTGTATGTGAACGCATAGTGGTTGCTGATCATGATGAACACGACCGGCAGGGTGAAGTACGTGTTGTGCACCGAACGCTGCTTGCCCAGCTTGCCCCAGATCGGATTCGGGACTTCGCCCTTCGACAGCGCGTCGACACTCTTGCGTTGTCCCGGAATGATCCAGAAGAACACGTTGGCCGACATCGACGTCGCCATCATGGCGCCCACAATCAGGAATGCGGCACGACCGGCAAAGATATGCGTCGTGGCATAGGTCGCGGCGACCACGAACAGCGCAACGCCAATGCCCAGCACGCGCTCGTTCTTGCCCAGCATGCGGCACAGGAAGTCATAGACGAACCAGCCGCCGATCAGGAACGCCACCGCGATGCCCACCGCCTGACCCGGTTGCAAATCCATCACGTTCTTGTCGATCAGATACGTCTGCGGTTGCAGCAGATACAGCACGCAGAACAGGGCAAAACCCGAGAGCCACGTCGTGTACGACTTCCACTTCGACCAGTGCAGGTCTTCCGGCATCTGCGGCGGCGAGTTCAGATACTTCTGGGCGTGGTAAAAACCACCGCCATGCACCGACCACATCTCACCGAACACGCCTTTTTGCTTGTCCTCAGCAGCCTTGGGCGGCTTCAGACCGTTGTCCAGCATCACGAAATAGAACGACTCGCCAATCCAGGCAATGGCGGCCACCACATGCAGCCAGCGCAGCAACAGATTGACCCAGTCGGTAATAAACGCTTCCATCTTATGTTCTCCTCAACTGCCTGACGTTCACGCTCGCGTTTCAGCTGCCGCGATACGTGGAAAAGCTCCACGGCGAAACCAGAAGGGGCACGTGGTAATGCTGGGAAGGCTCGGCAATGCCGAAGCGCAGCACAACGCGGTCGACAAAACGCGGCGAAGGAACGTCCACGCCTTGCGCGGCGAAATAATCGCCCGCGTGGAACACCAGCTCGTATTCACCCGCGACGAATTCCTCGCCTTCGAGCAGCGGCTTGTCGCAGCGGCCGTCGCTATTGGTCTGCACGTCGCGCAGCGAACGGCGCTCGCCGTCCACGCGCCACAGTTCGACACGGATGCCTGCGCCAGGCTTGCCGTGCGATGTATCAAGTACGTGGGTAGTCAGTCGTCCCATGGTGTCTCCTGTGATGGATGGGTGCATTGTAGGGAGATAGCGGCCGGGCAACGGGCGCAATACCAAAGATAAAAATGCGCACATACCGTGTCACGCCAGACAAAAAGATGACGGCGATCCCCGGGGCGTACCCGCATGTTCGAGCGTACGCTGCAGCCGCTGTGTTTGGGATTTTTTGGACCACTATTTGCTTCTGTTATCCAGTGCATAACGGTTGGCGTATGAGGTGTTGTCGTGACGCCAGTCCCGCCGCCCGGAAAGCCCAATGGTGACGTGCATTCTTGGGGAAAACCCGAGACGCATGATAAGCATTCAGGCATACGTTCTATGTAAAAAGCACTATAGCCCTGGGTAGTCTTGCCGCAAAAGGCGTCGACCTTCACCATTGAGCCACCCCAAAAATATTAATCGAACAGCCCCCCTGGGACGGAGACGCAATGAGTGTGACAACGAAAGCCGTGGATCCGGTCGACGAACGACTGCCGATCGGAAAATTGTTCATGCTGGGCCTGCAACACGTGCTGGTGATGTATGCAGGGGCGGTCGCGGTGCCGCTGATCATTGGCGGTGCCCTTGGCTTGCCCAAGGATCAGATTGCTTTTCTTATTTCCGCCGACCTGATGTGCTGCGGCATTGCCACGTTGTTGCAAAGCGTGGGGGTGGGCCGGTTCGGCATTCGCATGCCGGTCATCATGGCGGTGACCTTCGCGGCCGTCGGTCCGATGCTCGCCATCGGCACCAACCCGTCGCTCGGCCTTCCCGGCATTTTTGGCGCGACGATCGCTTCGGGCATCATCGGAACGCTCATCGCACCGGTCATCGGCAAGTTGTTGCGCTTTTTCCCGCCGATCGTCACAGGCATCGTGATCACGTCCATCGGCCTGACGATCATTGGCGTGGGTATCAATTGGGCCGCAGGCGGCGTGGGCAACCCCGATTACGGCGACCCGGTCTATCTGGGCGTGTCGTTCGCGGTGCTTATTTTCATCTTGCTGATTACGCGTTTCGTGAAGGGCTTCTTCTCGAATATCGCCGTGCTGATGGGCATTCTGTTCGGCTTCGCGATCGCGCTGATGCTGCACAAAGTGAATTTCGACGGTTTGGATCAGGTGAAGTGGTTTGACGTCGTGCTGCCGTTCCATTTCGGCATGCCGGTGTTCGATCCGTGGGCGATCGTCACGCTCACCATCGTGATTCTGATCACGTTTATCGAATCGACGGGCATGTTCCTGGCGCTCGGCGAGATCGTCGGCAAGCCCGTCGACGAGAAGGCGCTGGTGGCGGGGCTGCGTGTCGATGGTGTGGCCACGGTGATCGGCGGCGTGTTCAACACCTTCCCGCACACCTCGTTCTCGCAGAACATCGGCCTCGTGGGCGTGACGGGCGTAAAGAGCCGTTGGGTCTGCGCGTCGGCTGGCGTCATCCTGCTGGTTTTCGGCCTGATCCCCAAGATGTCGGTGATCGTTGCCTCGATTCCGCAATTCGTGCTGGGCGGTGCGGGCGTGGTCATGTTCGGCATGGTGCTCGCCACGGGTATCAAGATCCTGTCGAAGGTCGACTACTCGCATAACCGCTACAACCTGTACATTGTGGCCATCAGCATCGGCATGGCGATGATCCCGGTCGCGTCGAACAAGTTCTTCGCGAAGATGCCGGAGCAGCTCGCGCCGCTGCTGCACAGCGGGATTCTGCTTGCCACACTCTCGGCCGTGATTCTGAACGCCTACTTCAATGGCTTCAAAGCCCCGGCGGCCAACGGTCACGGCGAGAAGAACGGCACAGGCATGGGGCTGGAGGCGCACTGATGAAAACACTGCTCGTCAAGAATGCCGAGGTTCTGGTCACGATGGACGCAGGCCGCCGCGAGATTGCCCGCGGCGGGCTGTACGTGGAGGACAACCGGATCGTGGCTGTCGGCACCAGCGATACGCTGCCGGCCACGGCCGACGAGGTGCTGGATTTGACCGGGCACGTCGTGATTCCCGGTCTCGTCAACACGCATCACCACATGTACCAGAGCCTCACGCGTGCCATTCCGGCGGCGCAGGACGGCGAACTGTTCAACTGGCTGACGAACCTGTATCCGGTGTGGGCGAATCTCACGCCGGAGATGATTCGCGTCTCGACGCAGACGGCGATGGCCGAATTGCTGCTCTCGGGTTGCACGACGTCGAGCGACCATCTGTATATCTACCCAAACGGTTGCAAGCTCGACGACAGCATTGAAGCGGCCGCCGAGATCGGCATGCGTTTTCACGCGAGCCGGGGCAGCATGAGCGTCGGGCAGAGTCAGGGCGGACTGCCGCCCGATCGCGTTGTCGAGCGCGAAGACGCCATTCTCAAGGACACACAGCGTCTCATCGAGACGTATCACGACGAAGGCCGCTACGCGATGCTGCGGGTGGTCGTGGCGCCTTGCTCGCCGTTCTCGGTGAGCCGTGACCTGATGCGCGAATCGGCGTCGATGGCGCGTCACTATGGGGTGTCGCTGCATACCCATCTGGCCGAGAACGTCAACGATATCGCCTACAGCCGCGAGAAGTTCGGCATGACGCCGGCCGAGTACGCTCAGGATCTGGGGTGGGTCGGGCACGATGTCTGGCACGCTCACTGCGTGCAACTCGACGATGCAGGCATTGCGCTGTTCGCCAAGACCGGCACCGGCGTGGCGCATTGCCCGTGTTCGAACATGCGGCTCGCCTCGGGCATTGCGCCAATTCGCCGCATGCGCGACGCGGGCGTGCCGGTCGGGCTGGGTGTGGATGGTTCGGCCTCGAACGACGCCGCCAACATGATCGGCGAAGCGCGTCAGGCCTTGCTCTTGCAACGCGTGGGCTTCGGCCCGAGCGCAATGACAGCCCGCGAAGCATTGGAAATCGCCACGGTGGGCGGCGCGCGCGTGCTGGGCCGAGATGATATCGGCGTGCTGGCGGCAGGCATGGCGGCCGATTTCGTGGCGTTCGACACCCGTAGTGTGGGCATGGCGGGCGGTCTGCACGATCCGGTCGCCGCCTTGGTGTTCTGTAACCCTGGACAAGCCGCGTATAGCGTGGTGAACGGACGGGTGGTGGTGCGTGAAGGGCGTCTGGCGACGCTTGACCTGCCGTCGCTCGTCACGCGTCACAACGCCTTGGCGCGGCAACTGGCCGAGGCTTCCCGGTAAGGTGTTGCCACACCGGCCACATATTCATGGTGTGTGGCCGAGCGTGGCAATGGACAAGCGGGAAATCGGGGGGGCGTTCCTGTGCATGGGGAACGCCGCCGTTCGGTTCGGCGGGGCGGTGGGGGCCGCTCCGCCGGTAAAAACGGGGCAGGACCCCCGGCAGGCATTGACGCTCAGGGCAGCGTGCGTGTCTCGAGCAGCGTGCGGGTGGCGTCGGAAATGACGCTGCGCAGCCAGCGCACTTCATCTGAGTAGTGCGTACGCTCGTGCCACAACTGGTAGTACTGCATCGGCGGAAAGTCGATGGGTGCTTCGACCACGGTCAGCGGCAGGAACTCCGCGTAATGGTCGGCAAACAGGCGTGTCGTCGTAAAGATCAGATCGGATTTGAGCAGGACGTACGGTGCCAGGTTGAAGTACGGAATCGTCACAACCACATTACGCTTCAGGCGCTCGCGCGCGAGATGCATATCGATGGCGCCGCGTTGCGCGACGGAGTATGGCGTCGGCGCGAGGTGCGGGCTGGCGAGGTATTGCTCGAGGGTCAGGCCGCGTTTGGCATACGGATGCGTATTGCGCACCAGACAGACGATCTGGTCGACGAACAGGTTCGAGAGGTGAAGCTGCTCGGGCGGCTCGGGCCAGTTGCCGATGACGATGTCGACCTTGCCGTCCTCGAGCGCGTGCTCGTAGTCGAAGGCGGGGCCGAGCGAATGCAGTTCAAGCTGCGCGTTGGGGGCCTGCTGGCGGAAGCGCTCGACAACCGTCGGCACGAACAGCGTATTCAGGTAGTCGGGGGAGCCGATGCGGAACGTGCGGACCGTCGTGGCCGGATCGAAATTCGATTGCTGAACCGTGATGCGCTCGATTTCACGCAGCGCGTTTTGTGTCGGTTCCAGCAGCGATTGACCGTACTCCGTGGGCACCATGCCCGATTTGCCGCGCACCAGCAGCGGATCGCCGGTGATATCGCGCAAACGCCGCAACGCCGCGCTGATCGCGGGTTGCGACTGGTTCAGCTTGACGGCCGCACGCGTCACGCTACGCTCGATCAACAAGGTGTGAAGAACGCGCAGCAAATAAGTGTCGATCGGTTCGCGGTTTTGGCTCATGAGGAATATAACAATCCGAATATATCGGACCTTGAATTGCATAATTAAATCATTATGAAGCACAAGCGCCCGGCGTCTCTATAGCGGAAAGCCCCTATCACCAAAATAGGCGCTTGTCGCCCGCAATACGTCAGGTCAGGCCATGTTATTGACGCATGCTCGACATTTCGCCGCGAATTGGGTATTTTCGTCCCCGCCCAAGCTCAGGACCGAGACTTCGCCCGTGACATCTTCCATGCAATCGACGCCACGTCTGGCGCTGACCGGCATCACCAAACGCTATCCGAGCGTGGTGGCCAACGACGACATCGCGTTGCGCATATTACCCGGCGAGATCCACGCGGTACTGGGCGAGAACGGCGCAGGCAAAAGCACGTTGATGAAGATCATCTACGGTGCCGTGCGCCCTGACGCGGGCGAAATCCGCTGGGAAGGGCAGCCGACGCGCATCGATAGCCCGGCCGCAGCCCGCAAGCTCGGCATCGGCATGGTCTTCCAGCATTTCTCGTTGTTTGAGACGCTGACCGTCGCCGAGAATATTTCCCTCGCCCTCGATGACGCGGGTCACGATCTGAAGGCGCTCGCCGGCCGCATCCGCGACGTGTCGGCGCAGTACGGGCTCGAAGTCGATCCGGCGCGTCACGTGCATAGTCTCTCGGTGGGCGAGCGGCAGCGCGTGGAGATTGTGCGCTGCCTGCTGCAGAATCCGCGTCTGCTCATCATGGACGAGCCCACGTCGGTGCTGACGCCGCAAGCCGTCCAGAAGCTCTTCACGACGCTGCGCCGTCTGGCCTCCGAAGGCTGCAGCATCGTCTACATCAGTCACAAACTCGACGAAATCCGTGACCTGTGCGACCGGGCGACCGTGTTGCGTGCCGGGCGCGTGTCGGGGCACGCCGTGCCACGCGAAGAGACTGCCGAGACGCTTGCTCAGATGATGATCGGCCGTGCGTTGCCGCAGATCGAGCGTCGCAAGCACCAACCGGGTGATGTGCTGCTTTCCCTGCGTCACCTGTCGATGGTCAGTGAAGACCCGTTCGGCACTTCGCTGCATGACGTCAACCTTGACGTGCACGCGGGCGAGATCGTCGGTATTGCGGGCGTGTCCGGTAATGGACAGGCCGAGTTGCTGGCCGCACTGTCGGGCGAGGCCCGGGCGCCGCAAGCAGAAGCGCTTCATATGAACGGCCGCGCCGTCGGCCGCATGGGGGCCGCCACCCGGCGGCGTCTCGGGCTGGCGTTCGTGCCGGAAGAGCGCCTGGGGCGTGGCGCGGTGCCCAGTATGTCGCTGACGGACAACGCGCTGCTCGGGGCGTCCGGCACGGCGCATCTGGGATTGCTGCGCGGCGGCTGGATTCGTCGAAACACGCTTCGGCGGTTCGCGTCGTTGTGCATCGAGCGTTTCAATGTGAAGGCGGGCGGCCCGGACGCTGCCGCGCAGAGTCTGTCGGGCGGCAATCTGCAGAAGTTCATCGTCGGACGTGAAATCCTTCAGGAACCCCGGGTGCTCGTGGTGGCCCAGCCGACGTGGGGTGTCGACGTCGGGGCCGCGAGCTTCATCCGCCAGCAATTGCTCGACCTCTCGGCACGCGGCGTCGCAGTGCTGGTGTTGTCCGAAGAACTCGACGAACTTTTCGAAATTTGTGACCGGATCACGGTGCTCGCGCAGGGGCGTTTGTCGCCTGTACGCAAGCCCGAGCAGACCGACGCCCGCGAGATCGGCCTCTGGATGGCGGGGATGTTCCCCGGCGGCCCGGGCGAACGCGCAGCCTGACGTGCCGGCACGACTGGCTTGACTAGTATCGGCGGGTCTTCGCTCGCACCGCCGCGGGCACTGTAACGTTTTTCAACGATTTCCAGACATCATGTTCGATTTCACGCTTGAGCCACGGCCAAGTCCTTCCCGCACCATGCGGCTCGCCATGCCGCTGGTGGCCACGCTCATCACGCTGGCCGGCGGTGTGCTCATCTTCAGCTTTCTCGGCAAGAATCCGGCACAGGCGATGGCTGCGTTCTTTCTGGCACCTATCAGCAGCCTGAACGGCTGGTCCGAGTTGTTGCTCAAGGCGTCGCCCTTGTGTCTGATTGCACTTGGGCTGGCCATTGGCTATCGGGCCAACGTATGGAACATCGGCGCAGAAGGCCAGTTGCTGCTGGGTGGGATTTTCGCCTCCGGTGTCGCGATTCATTTCGACGGCCATGGCGGCCCGTGGCTATTGCCGTTGATGATGGCCGCAGGCGCGCTGGGCGGTATGTTGTGGGCCGCCATCCCTGCGCTGTTGCGCGTGCGCTTCAACGCCAACGAGATTCTCGTGAGCCTGATGCTGACGTACGTTGCCACGCAGCTTCTGATCTATCTGGTGAGCGGGCCGTGGCAAGACCCGCACGGCATGAATTTTCCTCAGTCGATCAACTTCGGCCGCGATGCGCTGTTCCCGCGCTTTTTCGGTGACTGGCACTGGGCGCCGTGGCGCGGCACTCGCCTGAACGCGTCGGTGTTCATGGCGGTGATCGCCGTGCCGGCGGCGTGGTTCTTCATGCGCAAGAGCTTCGCCGGCTACCGGATGGAGGTCGGCGGACTTGCACCGCTTGCCGCTCGATACGCGGGCTATTCCGAGCCGCGCGCGGTCTGGCTCGCCTTGTTGATCGGCGGGGCGGCAGCGGGGCTGGCGGGCACGGGCGAGGTGGCGGGGCCGGTCGGGCAGCTTCAGGCGACGTGGGCGCCCGGATATGGTTTCACGGCCATCATCGTGGCGTTCGTCGGCCGCTTGCATCCGGTCGGAATCGTTCTGGCGAGCCTGCTCATGGCGCTGTTGTACCTCGGCGGCGAAGCGGTGCAGACGTCGCTGCAATTGCCCAAGGCGATCAGCGGCGTGTTTCAGGGATTACTGTTATTCAGCCTGCTGGGTTGCGACGTTTTCGTGAACTACCGTCTGCGCCGTCGTGCCCGAGCACACGCGCGAGAAGCCTGAGGAGCGCCGCATGGACTGGATCAATCTGCTGACGCCGCTGGCGGCAAGTGCCGTGATCGCGGCCATTCCCTTGATGCTGGCCGCGCTGGGCGAACTGGTGACGGAAAAATCGGGTGTCCTCAATCTCGGCGTGGAAGGCACGATGCTCATGGGCGCCATTGGCGCGTTCGCCGTGACCGTGCAGACGGGAAGCCTCTGGCTCGGCGTGCTCGCAGGCATTGCTGCGGGGGTGGCCATGTCTGCCGTCTTCGCGTGGCTCACGCTCTCGCTCATGGCCAATCAGGTGGCGACGGGCCTGGCGCTGACGATTTTCGGCATCGGCCTGTCTGCCTACGCCGGCCGTCCTTACACGGACGCCACGATCCCGATGCTGCGCGACTTGCCGATGCCTGGCTTGTCGTCGATTCCCGTATTGGGGCCGTCGATCTTCTCGCTCAACCCGCTGGGTTATCTCTCGGTGGTGCTGCTCGTGGCGATTGCCTGGTTCCTGTACCGTACGCGCGCCGGACTGGTGCTGCGCTCGATCGGTGAGGCGCCCGCTGTCGCCCATGCCATTGGCTACCCGGTGGTGCGCATCCGTTATCTTGCGACGCTGTTCGGCGGCGCGATGTCGGGGCTCGCAGGCGCGTATTACTCGGTGGGCTATCTGCGCCTATGGCAGGAAAACCTGACGGCAGGGCGTGGCTGGATTGCGCTGGCGCTCGTGGTGTTCGCGACGTGGCGTCCGGGACGTACGGTACTCGGCGCGCTGCTCTTCGGTGTGGTCATGGCGTTGCAGTTCCAGGCGCAGGCGATGGGCATTCGCATCCCGTCGCAGGCATTGGCCAGCCTGCCGTATCTGGCGACCATCGCCGTGCTCGTGATCATCTCGCGGAATCGCCAGACGATTCGCCTGAATGCACCCGCGTCCCTCGGCAAGCCGTTTTTTGCGGGGTCTTGACGCGTTGTCTGCGGACAGCGCGAACGTTCGGTAATCGCGGCAAAAGCTTCAACCTGAAACAATCGATGACGAGGAGAAAATCGATGCGACGTAAAGTCCTGATCACGATGGCAAGTCTTGCGGCTGCCATGCTGGTTTCCGCCTGCGGCAAGCAGGAGAGCAACACCGCCAACGCGCCAGCAGCAGCATCCGACGCTCAGGCATCGGCCGCGCCGGCAGGCAAGGGCCCGATGGGCGTGGCGTTCGTCTATATCGGCAACCCGGGCGACGCCGGCTGGACCTATGCGCACGAGCAAGGTGCCAAGGCCGTCGAAGCCAAGTTCGGCGACAAAGTGAGCGTGACCCGTGTCGAGAACGTGCCCGAAGGTGCGGACTCGGAGCGCGTGTTCCGCGATCTGGCGAGCAAGGGCAACAAGCTGATTTTCGGCACGTCGTTCGGTTACATGGATTCGATGGTCAAGACGGCCGCTGATTTCCCCGATGTGACATTCGAGCATGCGACCGGCTTCAAGACGGCTCCGAACCTCGGCACGTATGACGTGCGTACGTATGAAGGTGCGCATCTGGCCGGCGTGGTCGGCGGGCATGTAACGAAGTCCAACGTGATCGGCTATGTGGCATCGGTGCCGATTCCCGAGGTGATCCGTAATATCGATGCGTTCACCATCGCGGCGCGCGAAGTCAATCCGAAGGTCAAGGTGAAGGTCGTCTGGATCAATAGCTGGTTCGATCCGGGCAAGGAGCGTCAGGCGGCGGAATCGCTCGTCGGTCAAGGTGCCGACGTGCTGATGCAGAACGTCGACTCGGCCGTGGTGATGCAGGTGGCCGAAGAGAAGAAGATCCACGCCTTTGGCTGGGATTCCGACATGAGCAAGTTCGGCCCGAACGCGCATCTTGCATCGGCGGCTATCGACTGGAGCAAGTACTACATCCGCACCGTCGACGAGGTCATGCAGGGTTCGTGGAAGAACACCCCGGTCTGGGGCGGCATCAAGGAAGACGAGATCAACCTGGTGGCCATTAACGACAAGGCCGTGCCGGAAGCTGCCCGCAAGGCTGTCACGGCACGTCACGACGCGATTCGCGATGGCAAATACGATCCGTTCACGGGCCCGATCAAGGGGCAGGACGGCAAGGAAATCGTGCCGGCTGGCAAGACGCTCAACGACGACGAGAAGCACCAGATCAACTGGTTCGTCGAAGGGGTCGAGGGCTCGCTGCCGAAGCAGTAATGACGTGCGCCGCCCCTGTGCGGCATCGCGTTGTCTGGAAAACCGCCGGTATCTGCCGGCGGTTTTTTTACGTGCCGAGGCTTTGGACGGCGCGTTAGTCGCGGGGGAGGCTCGCCGTTTCGTCCTGCGCGAGCTGTCCCGCATTGGGAGAGATGACGGCGAGCGGTTGCTGCACCGAGCGTGCGTAGAAGACCAGCAATTCGGCCCCGGTGTCGCCTGTCCAGCCCCGATGCGGCACGTCGACCAGTTCCGTGACCGTTTGGCCGGCCACGAACGAACGTTGCGCACCGTTATCCGCCCGCTCGACCGTCAACTGGCCCGAAGCCACGTAGCCGATGGCAGGCATGGGGTGGATATGCCAGTCCAGCCGCGTGTTCGGGGCGATCGTGATGCGCACGAGCGTTGGCTCGGGAACGCCGGAGGGATACGCCGTATAGCCGGTCTGGTCCCATGCCGTCGTGGATTTTGCGAGGGTTTCGGTGCTGATCCCCGTGGCGCGGGCATCGGCGGCGAAAGGCGCGGCAACGGCGCTCAACAGTGCGGCGGCGCCGAGCAGGCGGCCGAGGAGAGGGGGGCAGCGAGGGCGAAGCAGGCGAAGAGGGCGAAGAGGGCGAAGAGGGTAAAAAGGGCGAAGAGGGCAAAAAGGGCGCAGCACGCGTGCAGGGCGCATCGATAGGCGGATGGCAGACATAGGAAGGGCATTGGGAAGATGATGGGAGGCGCCTGGGCTGGCAAGACGCGCCGGCCCGGTGCCGTCTGGCCGCATACGGCATGTGAGGGGCTCGGGCAGCCTCACGCGGTTGGACGCAACCTAAAGCTGGCGGACGCCTTGTACCCCCTTCACGCGCCGTATTTCGGAGCCTTCACAAGCGCTGAGGCCGACTGAGGGCGCGTGACACGCATCGGTGCTAAAATATTGGGTTTCGTGGCGCAATTTTGTGCCGCCGCACTTCATTTCCCCGGATACCGCCTGTGCTGTCTACTGCCAATATCACGATGCAATTCGGCGCCAAGCCGCTCTTCGAGAACATCTCCGTCAAATTCGGCGGGGGCAACCGTTATGGCCTGATCGGCGCTAACGGCTGCGGCAAGTCGACGTTCATGAAGATCCTCGGTGGCGATCTGGAGCCGAGCGCCGGCAACGTGATGCTCGAACCCAACGTGCGTCTGGGTAAGCTCAAGCAGGATCAATTCGCGTATGAAGACATGCGCGTGCTCGACGTCGTGATGATGGGCCACACCGAGATGTGGGCCGCCATGAGCGAGCGCGATGCGATTTACGCCAATCCGGAAGCGACGGACGACGACTACATGCACGCCGCCGAACTCGAAGCGAAGTTCGCCGAGTACGATGGCTATACGGCTGAAGCGCGCGCGGGTGAGTTGCTGCTGGGCGTGGGCATTCCGACCGACCAGCATCAGGGGCCGATGAGCAACGTCGCACCGGGCTGGAAGCTGCGTGTGCTGCTCGCGCAGGCGCTGTTCTCGAATCCGGACGTGCTGCTGCTCGACGAACCGACCAACAACCTGGACATCAACACGATCCGCTGGCTGGAAGACGTGCTCAACGAGCGCAACTCCACCATGATCATCATTTCCCACGATCGCCACTTCCTGAACGCCGTGTGCACGCATATGGCGGATATGGACTACGGCACGCTGACGATCTATCCGGGCAACTACGACGACTACATGCTCGCGTCGGCGCAGGCCCGCGAGCGTCAGATGGCGGCAAACACCAAGGCCAAGGAACGTATCACCGATCTGCAAGACTTTGTGCGCCGCTTCTCGGCGAACAAGTCGAAGGCGCGTCAGGCGACGAGCCGTCTCAAGCAGATCGACAAGATCAAGGTTGAAGACATCAAGCCTTCGTCGCGTCAGAACCCGTTCATTCGCTTCGAATTCGAGAAGAAACTGCACAATCTCGCGTTTGAGTTCGAAGGTATTTCGAAGTCGTTTGACCGCCAGATTTTCAAGCACTATTCCGGTGCCGTGCGTGCCGGTGAGCGCGTGGCGATCATTGGCGAGAACGGTGCGGGCAAGACCACCCTGCTGCGCAGCCTGATGGCGGAACTGCCGGTCGATGAAGGCACCGTGAAGTGGGCGGAGAATGCCAACATCGGCTACATGCCGCAGGACACGTCGGAAGCGTTCCCGCAGGATGTATCGCTCACCGACTGGATGACGCAATGGGGCAAGGAAGGCGACGACGATCAGGTGATTCGCGGTTCGCTGGGCCGGCTGCTGTTTGGTGGCGACGACGTGCGCAAGTCCGTGCGGGTGCTCTCCGGTGGCGAGAAGGGCCGCATGATCTGGGGCAAGCTGATGCTGGGCCGTCACAACGTGATGATGATGGACGAGCCGACCAACCACATGGATATGGAGTCGATCGAGTCGCTTCAGATCGCACTCGACAAGTATCCCGGCACGCTGATCTTCGTCTCGCACGATCGTGAATTCGTGTCGGGCCTGGCGACGCGCATCATCGAAGTGAAGAGCGACGGCACGCTGATCGACTACGCGGGCACTTACGACGAGTACCTGGCCAGCCAGGGCGTGGAAGTCTGACGAAAGACCTCCAGGCGTTCACGCCGCACTTGTACTTGTAATTACCCGGCAGGGCGCTTGCGTGGCAGGCGCCCTGTTTGCGTTTACGGCGCGTTGCCGCTGAGGGCTGAGGCATGTCTTCCGATCGCGCCTTCGGAATATCGGAACGATCGGGTCGGCGCCACCTGATTTCAGCGTCGGATCGGGAAGTGCGGAGGAGAGCGGTCTACAATGACCGTTCGACGTTCATCTGCCAGCAGGAGACATTGCATGATCACGTACGACAAGTTTTTCATCGATGGTCAGTGGGTAACGCCGGTGGGGCGCGGCACACTGGACGTCTTCCACTCGGCCGATGCGAAGCTCATGGGCCGCATTCCCGAGGGCGCGGCAGAAGACACGGAGGCTGCCATTGCCGCGGCGCTGGCGGCGCGCGACACCTGGGCGGCGACGCCACCTGCCGAGCGCGCTGCCTATCTGCGAAAGATCGCGGCAGGCCTGAAGGCCCGCACAGACGATCTGGCGAATGTCATGACGGGCGAGACCGGGATGCCGATCAAGCTCGTTCGTGCGATTCAGGTGGGTGGCCCGGTTTATCACTGGAACAATTACGCTGAACTGGCCGAGGCGTTCGAATTCGAAGCGCGCGTGGGCAATTCGCTGGTGGTGCGCGAGCCGGTGGGGGTGGTCGGAGCGATCACGCCGTGGAATTACCCGCTGAATCAGATCACTTTGAAGGTTGCGCCGGCGCTGGCTGCCGGGTGCACGGTGATACTCAAGCCGTCGGAGGTGGCGCCATTCAACGCGTTCATTCTGGCGGAGGTGATTGCCGAGGCCGGCCTGCCGGCGGGCGTGTTCAATCTGGTGACGGGCCTCGGACCGGTGGTCGGTGAGGTGCTGGCGCGGCACCCCGACGTCGATATGGTCTCGTTTACCGGGTCGACTCGCGCGGGCAAGCGTGTGTCCGAAGTGGCGTCGCAAACGGTCAAGCGCGTGGCGTTGGAGTTGGGCGGAAAATCGGCGTCGGTGGTGCTCGACGATGCGGATCTTGCCGCAGCGGTCAAAGGCACGCTTAACGCCTGCTATCTGAACTCCGGCCAGACATGTTCGGCACACACGCGCATGCTCGTTCCTGCGTCGCGCTATGCGGAAATCAAGGCGCTCGTAAAGGACGCCGTCGCTCGCTTTACGTTGGGCGATCCGCGCGAGGAAACAACGCGTCTGGGGCCGTTGGCATCGGCCGCACAGCGCGAACGCGTGCAGACCTACATCCGCAAGGGCCTTGCCGAAGGGGCCGAACTGATCGCGGGCGGCGATGCGGTGCCGGAGGGCTTTGAGGCGGGCTTCTTCGTCCAGCCGACGGTGCTCGGGCGTGTCGCCCCCGACGCTACGGTGGCTCAGGAGGAGATCTTCGGCCCGGTACTCTCGATCATCACGTATCAGGACGAGGCGGATGCCGTGCGTATTGCCAACGACTCCATCTACGGATTGGGTGGCGGCGTGTGGTCAGGCGATGAGGCGCGTGCAGTGCGCGTGGCGCGTCAGATCCGCACGGGGCAGGTGGACATCAATGGCGGGGAGTTCAACGTGCAAGCGCCGTTCGGCGGCTTCAAACAGTCGGGGCATGGGCGCGAGAACGGCGTGTACGGCTTCGAGGAATTCCTCGAGTACAAGTCGTTGCAGTTCAAGTCTGCGAAGTCGTAGTCCCGTTGTCGCAAAAGCGCATCGCCGTCCCTTCGCGGTTGATGCGCGCCCAGACTGCGGCCTTTTCTTCGTCAGTGAAGAACACCCAGTTCGACACTTCGTAAGCGGTGCGGCCACAACCCTTGCAGACGTCGTCGAAAAGGGTCGAGCAAACACCAATGCAGGGGCTGTCGGGGCGGTCATGCAGTTCGGACATAGGGGGAGCGAATTTGGCCGGAGGCGGGTCAGTGTCACGGGGAGCCGCCATTATCTCACCGATGGCCGAACCGGCTGCCATTCCCCTACGGCCGGGGGCGGGCGGTGGACTTTTCGGCGAGTTTCGGGTGGGTGGTACTCAAATCTCTATCACGATGGTGGTTCGCTATGCTGCGTAGCTGGCAACTATTTGCGCTGGGTTCGGCATTTTTTGCGGCACTGACAGCCGTGTTCGGCAAGCTCGGGGTGGCGCAGGTCAACTCGAACATGGCCACGTTGATTCGCACCGTTATCATTTTTTCGGTGACGCTGGCGATCGTGGGCATGCGAGGCGAGTGGCAGCGGCCGACCAGCCTGAGTGCGAATACCTGGCTGTTTCTTGTGCTCTCCGGGGTGGCGACCGGCTTGTCGTGGCTTTGCTACTTCCGGGCGCTGCAGTTGGGACCGGTGTCGGGCGTGGCACCGCTCGACAAACTCAGCGTCGCGATGGCGATGCTGATCGGCTGGGTGCTGCTCGGTGAGCCGTTCTCGCTCAAGGAAGCCATCGGTGGGGCGCTGATTGTCGCGGGAGCTCTCGTGCTGGTGTTGTGAGCTTGAGGGGGGGGCGGCATCACGAGCGGTCCGCGGCACCTACAGGCAGGCGGTGTCACCAGCGGAACACGCTATACCCGATACGTACTTGCGAGGTCGAATGACGGTTGTAGTCGAGCAGGTCTTCGCCGTAGCCAGTGAAGTACCCGAGCCAGACGTAGCCCCCTGTGCCCGGGATCAACTTGCCGAGCGGGTAAGTCACCTGCACATCTACGCTGCCATAGTTGCGCTTCATGCCCTTGCGCAGCGTCGCACCGATCTGCCAGCCATTCGGCTTACCCCATAGCACGAGCAGATCCATGTAGCCACGGTAGTCCTGGATATCGCTGTTGTCGTTCTTTTCCAGATAGGCGTAGAGCTTCGGTGCCACCGTCAAGTGGTATTCGGATGGATTCCCGAACTTCAGGATTGGTTTGACGAAGACGGTGTTGATGCTGCGCGAATCGTCGCCTGCTTTGCCATTGGATTCATGTTCGATACCTGCGGCGACGCCCAGCGACGTGAACCAGCTCGTGCGCACGCCCGTGTCCGGAACGTAGTAGAAGAGGCTCGGCCGATAGTTTGAGTCGCGGAAAGGGGCCGATTCGGCTTGCAGATCCCAGATCGACAACTGGGTATAGCCGAAATACAGGTTGTCGAGGAAGGACTTCGACGTCGGATTGTCTGGCTTGAGAATGTGGAACTTGAAGCTGAGTTGAAACCGCGCGTTCGCGTCACCGTTCTTGCCGAACGCAATGTACATCGGCTCATTCGACGAAATGCGGGCGAACTCGGTGTCGGTCGTTGGCGCAATGGCGTCGGGGGCGGCGCTGGCGATCGCGCTCGATGCCGGGGCGGCGGCAGACGCCGTGGCGCCTGCCGCCGCGTTTTGCGCCGCGCTAGCGTCGGGCGATGCGGGGGCGGCTGCCACCATCGGTTCGGACGGTGCGGCGCGATCGAGCACGAGGGTCGTGGTCGAGGCATCCCAATCGACAGGTTCGATACGGACGGTGCCACGCAATGCCGTGGGGAGTGCGGCGGAATATGAGATGCGCCGGAACTGACCGTTCGAGAGTGTCACGCTGGCGGGTGCCATGGCGGCCCGCTTCAGATGGAGCAGCGTCGGCTTGAAGTCGTCGTTGGAGATGCGCACGACGATCTCGTCCGGCAGCTTGATCGTCTTGCGACCCGGGGTGTCCTGAGTGACCAGCAGGGTCAATTGCAACGGTGCTTCGCCCGTGAGGGCGCGTGGAGGTTGCAAGAGTGAGAGTTCGGCGTTTGCCGCACCGCTCAGGGCGAGGCAGAGTGTTGCTGTGCCGATTCGGATAGCGCGCAACGGCGATGGGGCGAATGTGGTGAGATTCGTCTTGGGCATCGGTCCGGTCTGGGTTGGCGACCCCGGGCCGGTGAGCCCGAAGTCCGTTACGACCCGCCCCGGGTGAGTACCCGGAGGTCGGATTCGCGGGCGCAGCAATCGCGTCCGCGAGATTTGGCAAGGTACAGCGCCGCGTCGGCACGTCGCAGCCACGCGTTGTCGTCGTCACCGGCGTGCCATTGCGCTATGCCGGCACTGATCGTGAACTGAAGCGACTTGCCGTCGGCATTGATGCGAGCCGTGCGTACCGCCTCACACAAACGCTCGGCGGCTTCAAGGGCTCGTGTCTCGTTGGCGCCACTCAAGATAATAGCGAATTCTTCGCCCCCCAAACGACCGCAGATGTCGTCTTCGCGTAACGATTCGTGACAAAGACTGACGAATGTGGCCAGCACGGTATCGCCGAGCGCATGGCCCCAGGTGTCGTTGATCTGTTTGAAATAGTCCATATCGACGAGGATGACGCAGGTCGGCACCGCTGTCGATTCGGCCTGTGCGACCTCGGCGCGAAGGCGTTTGAGGAAGTGTCCGCGCGACAGTGCGCCCGTGAGTGCATCGTATTTGACCTCATGCTCGAGCGCTGCATTCTTGGCCAATGTGTCGGTTAACTGAAGTTTTTCACGGCGCAGATAGCGAACGAGAAGCCAGAGCCCACCCGTTGAGCTGAGCAAAAGCGCGAAGACCAGCACCGCATAGCGGCGCCGCTCGACGGACAGGCTGCCCAGTGTTGGCGCGTCGTTCATGGTGTAGATGACCAGTTCGCTGTCCGCCGAGGGCTCGGCCTCCAGAAGATATGGCTGATTGTCGGGGCGTACACGGACCAGGCGAGCGTGGTGCTCGCCTGGCTCGTCGCCGGGCGCATGCTGCATGATCTCCGGCGTGCCGGGCGCCAGGTCGTAGTCTTCGATGGGAACAACCGTGAAGTCTTCCTGCTGGTAGAGATGACGTCGTTCCGCTCGCGTCAGTTTGAAGACCGCTGCGCCGGGGACTGCCTGACCGGTAAAGGTCGGGTCGTTGGCGAGTACGATGACGCCATTGGTGTCCGTCACGAACGAGGCGCCCGAATCAACCCAGTGAGCCAGCCGGCGCAGGCCGAGCTTGACCACCATCACGCCGACGAGCCGGCCGTCCCGATAGACGGGGGCGGTGAAGTAGATGCCGGGCAAGCCGGTCTTGCGGCCGATGACGTATTGCTGCCCGGCTCCGCCGAGCACGGCGATGTTGAAGTAGCCCCGATCGCCATAGTTGTCGCCGATCAGCGGGTCAGCCGTGTACGCATCGCTGGAGGCGATGGTAACGCCATCCGGTGTGCCCAGCCACACCAGATCGGCACCGAAGTAGAGCTGCGCGGCGCGCAGCAACTCATTGACGGGTTTCAGTGCGGGGTTGGCGAGCAGCATCCGGCGGGCCTTTTCCGGTGGCACGCTCGTGAGCGGATGCTTTGCGATACTGGCCGCGGTGTCCTGTATCTGCTCGATCTGGGCAAGCACCTGCGGAATGCCGCGAATGAGCATCAGGTCCTGATTGACCGTGTGAACGGTGCCTTGGGCGAGGCGGGCCGCAACGCTGCGCTCTTCGAAGAGCAGCCGCGCCGAGCGGTTCGCCACCAACTGATCGGCAGCGAAGCGGGCGAGCCCCCAGGCGACGAGGACGCAAACGAGAATCACCAGGCCGCTGAGAACAGCGGAAGCGGCGCGGCGACGATTGAAGGGAGCGTTGACCAACGGCAGAGGCGATTGCTGACGCGGTTACAGGCGCCCGTGCCAGTTGCGAATGAATGTCTCGATGTGCCCGGGCGGCAAGGGGCGCGTGCAATGATACCCCTGCCAGGCATGACAGCCCAGTGATGCGAGTGCGTCACGTTGCGCGCTGGTCTCGACACCTTCCGCAACCGTCTCGATCTCGAGCTTGCGCGCGATCGCGATGATGGCGCGAATCAGCTCGGTATCGTAGCCGCCGAGCAGCACGCCGGCCACAAACTGGTAATCGATCTTGACGGTGCCGAACGGCCAGCGCTTGAGACGCACGAAACTGGAATAGCCGGTGCCGAAGTCGTCGAGCGACAGGCGAACGCCCATTGCCACGAGTTCGTTCATCAGCGTGGCGGCTTCGTCGAGGTGGGAAATCAGCGACGACTCGGTAATCTCGATCTCGAGCTTGTCGGGTGGCACGCGATGGTGCTTGAGGGCATAGCGGACCGTTTCGAGCGTCTGCACACGCATTTGCTGCGCTGACAGGTTCACGGCCACGCGCGGGTATTCCTCGCCATCCGTGTGCCACTTGTCGAGCTGGCGGCACGCTTCATGCAGTGTCCAGTCGCCGATAGGACCGATCACATCGCAGCGCTCGGCGGCCGGGATGAATTCGCCCGGCATGATCAGTTCGTCGTCGCGTTGCCAGCGGATCAGGGCTTCGAGACCGGTCAGCCGATGGGTGCGCATATCGATCTGCGGCTGATAATGCAGCCGGAATTCCGACCCCGACAGCGCGCGGCCGATGGCGCTGCGCCAGTAGTGTTCGTTGCCTGCTTCGTCCGGCGGATTGATGCCCTCGGTCGGAGCGGATGGCGCCTCGGTAACGAGAAACCGGGAGGCGCTTTCCCGAATGGCCTGATCGGCGACCTCCGACGTGTGTTCGAGCAGCGTGGCGGGCCAGACCGGCACCTGCGGCAGATGCGTTACACCCGCCGAGAGAATCGGGTAGAGAAGACCATTACCGCAAGGCACGGGCGATTCGCCAGCACGGATGAAGCGGCGGGTGATCTGTGAGGCGGCTTCGCGGCTGCCGAGGTCACGCAGCAAGATGCCAATCTGCTGATCGGAGACGCGTCCGATGAGGTCGCGACGGCGGATGCGAGAGCCTATGCGAAACGCGATGGTAGCGAGCAGGTCGGCATCTGAAATGGCGATTTGACTGCTCGCCTTGCGTTGGCCGCGGCCCACATGCAGCACCACCAGCGCGCTGTGGCTGCCGGGCGGGCTCGGGGTGCGCAACTCGAGGCTGAGGGCGCGCAATAGCCGCTGGCGATCCAGCAGCAAATCGGCGAGGACGACTTGCCGTCGCAGCGCGTTGGTATCGTTCATCTCGGCAGACGGGCAGCCGTCACCCGTACGGTTGAACGTTTGTCATTGCCGCGTGCGATGCCACAGGACAGAGCAAGCCCACGCGTCGAACAGGTCGTGCCGCCAAAATACCCTTGAATCATGTTCAGCATAAGACGCGTAAATGTGTCGGCCGTCATGCGAGGGGCGGGTGGGGCGCACCGGCCGGAGCGCTGCATCCTTCGCACTCAGGCAGACCGCGCGCAAGGCGTGGCCCGACTAGAAGCTCGTGCCCGGTCGCGAAACCGGGTTCTTTGACTTTTAACGGCACTCGTCATTAAAAATTAAGTACGGGTTTCACCTATGGCCGGAGCGGCTGGGTTGCGCCAGCCACTCGCGCCCGCGAAGCATGAAATCCCAATAAACCTTTGGCAGCACGTACTTCTTCAATACCCATGCGAAGCGGTTCGCGCGCGTACCGTCAATGGGGAAAGTCGGCAGCAGTTTGCCGCCGTAGCCAAACTCGGCAAGTACGATCTTGCCGTGCTCTACCGTAAGCGGGCAAGCACCATAACCGTCGTAATGCAGTGTAAGCGGGCGGTTGTCCATGGCGGCGAGCAGGTTTTCCGCGACGACGACCGCTTGCTTGCGCGCTGCGGCAGCCGTCTTGGCGTTCGGGGCGGAGATGGCATCGCCCAAGCCGAAAACATTGGCATATCGTGCATGGCGCAGCGTCGCAGGATCCACCTCACACCAACCGGCGGCATCGGCAAGCGGACTCGCGCGCAGCACATCCGGCGCGCTTTGCGGCGGCACGACATGCAGCAAGTCGAACGGCTTGTCGACAAACTGCGACCCGCCATCGGCGTCGAAGATTTCGAAACGGGCAACGCGATGCTCACCATCCACGGCGCGCAGATGCGAGAGGTGATTGAGCGAGATGCCGTAGCGCCCCACATATTCCATAAGCGCAGGGATGTAATCCTTCACGCCGAACAGTGCCGGAGCCACGAGATGAAACTCGATCTTCGTCTTGTCCAGCACACCGTTCTGGCGCCACGTGTCGGCGGACAGGTACATCGCCTTTTGCGGTGCGCCTGCGCATTTGATCGGCATCGGCGGTTGCGTGAACAGCGCATTGCCACCCTTGAAATCACGGACCAGCGACCACGTATATGGGGCGAGATCAAAGCGATAGTTGGAAGTGACGCCGTTGCGACCGAGCGTGTCGGTGAGGCCGTCGATGGCTTCCCAATTCAGTTGAAGGCCTGGCGCAACGATGAGGTAGCGATAGCTGAGACGGCGACCGTCCGAGAGCAGAATCTGTTGGTGGTCCGGCGCGAATGCCGTCACTGCGGCCTGGATCCACTGCACGCCCTCAGGGATGACACTTGCCATCGGGCGCGCCGTGCGCGCGGGATCGAATTCGCCCGCACCGACGAGTGTCCACGCAGGCTGATAGTAGTGCGTGTCGGCCGGGTCCACGATCGTGATCGAGAGCGACGGGCGGCGGCGACGCAAACTGGCTGCCACGGAGACACCTGCCGCGCCAGCTCCCATGATCACGATGTCGGCGTTGCCTTGCGTCGCGGGTGCTGGCGTAGCGGATACATCGCTGGACATAAGGTCTCCGACAAATGGGCAAAAATTGGAACGGATTGCGACATATCGATGCGCACATCCTGCGGGCCGCGCCATGACCCTTCATACGAACGAATAACGACTGGCGCGCCGCGTGCGGGACATTGTATAGAAACTATGCCGGTTTGCCCCTGTTTTCACGGGGAACGCGGGCACGACGGCGATCATCGAGGCGTTCAGCGAAATGCGAGGCGAGGAAAGGATTTGAAAGGCACGCGCCGGTCTGGTGCTCGAGCACGTATGTTTTGTGCAAAGAGATGGCGCGTGCCATTACTTAGTGAAACGAAGCGGGCGCGACCCGTGCGGTAACGCCCCCCGACGCTCACGCGTGCATGTGATCGTGATCGCAGGCGACTTCAATCGGATCGGTGTCGGTGTGACAGGCACAGGCTTCACCATGCGCGCCTTGAATGAGTGCGCGCAGAATTCCGCAATCGCTTGTTTCGTGGCGGCTATGACATTGCGCCTGAAGGTGCAGCAGCTGTTGCTCGAGCGCTTGCAATTCGTGAATGCGCGTATGCACGCGCGCAATGTGCGCTTCGATCAGTTGGTTCGCGTCTTCACAAGTCACGCTCGTGTCGTGAGCGAGTTCGCCGAGCCGCTTTGCATCCGCGAGCGGCATGTCGAGCGAGCGGCAATGGCGGATGAAGCGCAGTGCTTCCAGATGGTCTTCGCCGTAGGTGCGATAGCCGGCATCGGTCCGCGGCGGGGCCGACAGCAGGCCCGCCCGCTCGTAGTAGCGGATCGTTTCGACATCGGTGCCCGCCGCCCGGGCCAGTTCGCCGATTTTCATACTTGACTCCGTAGTCACTACAGGGTTTTGAATGAAGGGTAACACGAATCAGGAAACCAGGAGTTCACATGTCCAACCCCTCGGATTCGGCTCGTCTGGCGGGCACGACGGCGGCCGATCGTATGGTGCTTGACCACGGGGAAGCCCCGGGACATCCGCATCGTCGTGATCAGGGGCATCAGCACGATCAGTCGCACGATCGCGGCCACGGCCACGGCCACGGCCACGGCCACGGCCATGATCATGATCATGACCATACGCACGATCACGCCGCGTCGCGCACCACGGGTGCGGCGCATGCGCACGCAGAATCGTCATGTTGCGCAGGTGACGCAACGTTGGCCTTCGTCGAGCCGGTGCCGTCGACCAATGCGCCGCAGGCCCGGTTTCGCATCGATCAGATGGATTGCCCGACGGAAGAACGCCTCATCCGTGACCAACTCGAGCGGCGGCCCGGCGTCGACGCCTTGTACTTCAATCTTCTCAAGCGCGAATTGACGGTGGTTTTCGACAGAACTGCGTCGGCCGTCGACGTCTCCCAGCGTGGCGAGGCTGTCGCCGACACGCTGCGCAAGCTCGGCATGTCGCCAATGCCGCTTGCCGATGACAACGCCAACGCTGTACCGCCGCCCGCGAGCCACAAGCGCGATGTTGCGCGTTTGGTTGCAGGGGGTGTGTTGGCGGCGGCTAGCGAGGCTGCCGTCTGGTCGGGCGTGCCCGAACACAGCCCTTGGGTTGGCGCCATGGTCGTCATCGCCATTCTGGCTTGCGGTCTGCCGACGCTCAAGAAGGGGTGGATCGCTCTACGTCATGTCACGCTGAACATCCACTTCCTGATGTCGCTGGCGGTGATCGGTGCGATGTTCATCGGCCAGTGGCCGGAAGCGGCGATGGTGATTGTCCTCTTTGCCTTGTCCGAAAAGCTGGAGGCCGCGTCGCTCACGCGGGCTCGGCGTGCCGTGGAGGCACTGATGCGGCTGGCGCCCGATCACGCATCGGTCGAACAGGCGGACGGCAGTTGGGCGGACGTGCCCGCTGCATCGCTTGCGATCGGAGCGCGCGTGCGTGCGCGTCCCGGCGAGCGTATTGCCATCGACGGCGTGATCGAGCAGGGAAGTTCCGCGCTCAATCAGGCGTCGATTACCGGCGAAAGCGTACCCGTCGACAAGACCATTGGCGACGAAGTCTACGCGGGCAGCATCAACGAGAGCGGCCTCATCGTGTATCGCACGAACGTTGCGCCGGGCGATACGACGCTTGCCCGCATTGTGCGTGTCGTCGAGACCGCACAGCAGCAACGCTCGCCAACGCAGCGCTTCGTAGACAAGTTCTCACGTATTTACACCCCGGCGGTCGTGCTGTGCGCACTGCTCGTCGCACTCGTGCCGCCGTTGGCCTTCGGTCTGGCCTGGTCGCCGTGGATCTACAAAGCGCTGGTGATGCTGGTGATCGCGTGCCCATGTGCGCTCGTGATTTCGACGCCCGTCACGGTCGTGAGCGGTCTGACGGCAGCGGCGCGCGCCGGCATCCTGATCAAGGGAGGCGCGTTTCTGGAGAGCGGCCGTCTGATTCGGGCCGTGGCGGTCGACAAGACAGGCACGCTCACACGTGGCGAGCCTCGGCTGACCGATGTGGTGCCGCTGGGGGAGGCGTCGCGCGACGAGATGCTGACGCTGGCCGCCGCACTCGACTCGCATACCACGCACCCGATCGCGCGCGCGGTTGTCGATGGTCATACGCAAGCCGGCCTGGGGGCACTGCCGTCCGTAACGGACTTCGAAGCACTCGCGGGCATGGGTGTGAAGGGACGGATCGGCCAAGCGTTGTACTACCTTGGCAACCACCGTCTGATCGAATCGCTTGGCGTATGCAACGCGAATGTGGAGGCCGAACTGGAGCGTCTCGAAGCACAGGCCCGCACGGCCATCGTGTTGGCTAGCGAAACACAGGCGCTTGCAGTGCTGGCCGTGGCCGACACCTTGCGAGAGGAAAGCCGTGAAGCCATCGCGAGACTGACGCAAATGGGCGTTCGGACGGTCATGCTGACAGGGGATAACCGTGCGACTGCCCAGGTCATCGGTCAGCAGGCGGGGGTGAGCGAGGTGCGCGCCGAAATGCTGCCGGAAGACAAATGGCAGGCGGTGTCGGCGTTGCGTGAAGCGTTTGGCCACGTCGGCATGGTCGGCGACGGCATTAACGATGCGCCTGCGCTTGCCGCCGCAGACGTCGGTTTTGCGATGGGTCTGACGGGCACAGACAGTGCGCTCGAGACGGCTGACGTCACGTTGATGGACGACGATCTTCGCAAGCTGCCGGCCTTCCTCTCGTTGTCGAAGCGTTCGGCGAGCGTGCTCAGGCAGAACATCGCCGTGGCGCTGGTCATCAAGGCGGTGTTTTTCTCGCTGGCCATTGCAGGGTTGGCGTCGCTGTGGATGGCGGTATTCGCGGATGTGGGCGCCAGCCTGCTGGTGATCGCCAACGGCATGCGCTTGCTGCGCACGAAAGTGGCGTGAGATTGGATCGCCCGACGCTCAGCCCTTGCGCATCCCGCGCTTGAGGGTGTGCGCGTCGGGTAACTGACACAGGACATGGGCAGCGCGGCTGGTCGCGTTCACGATGACCGAATCGAGGCGTGCGATCAATACGTCGCGTTGCGCCACCGAAATCGGCATGTCTTCACAAACTCGCTGCGCCACCACGGCATCGTTGAGAAGGCCCAGCAGCGATTGCGCGGCCTGCAGTGTGTCCTGATAAGGGGCGCGGACCGCTTTGCGAAGCCATGGCGTCAGGGCTTCGGCGCTGTAACGGGCTTTTTTGACCTTCACGCGCAACGCGTGCAACTGCTCGGTGTCGAGCATCGCCAACTGGCGACAATCCGGAAATAACGCAATGTATCGGGCGCGGAGCACGCTGCGAGCGTGCTTTGTTAGTGCGCGTGGCCGCTTGCCGGGCGTGCGTGAGGGGCGTCGCAGCGCCTTCGCCGCTCGCAGTTCGGCGCGGCCGTCGTCTCCGATGCCGAATGCCTTCAATAACAACCCATGCAGTGTCCGCTGACGCTCGCTGGCCAGCGCGTCGGCGGCTTGGGCGTGAGCGTCGCCCCGCAGTTTCGCCACGTAGGTGTCTACCGCCGGCCAGTCGATATCCGGATGGTCGGTGCGCAACTCGGGTAGTGTGGTTGTCGCCAGCACGTCGGCGTCTCGCGCGGGTCCCGTCGAGTGTCCCAGCCAGCTCAACTCCGCTTTCAGTTGGCGATGCCAACGGGGCTTGAGCCACGGAGAGAAGACATCGATCAGCGCACGCAGACGCCGCGTCGCAATACGCAACTGATGAAGGGCGTCGGGATCGAAGGTCCCGGCGTGAGCGCCGCGCTCCGAGGCATTCGGCAGTGATGGCCACTGCGCAAGCGGATAGGCGGCGAGCGTGACGAGCAGACGCGAGGCCGACATGCGCCGCATTTTTGCGGCATCGGGCGGCGACATAGCCCCTGCGCCGGCCGTGCCGTCCGAGGGCGATACCTGACCGGAGGCGGCGATGGCCGCTGTCGTCACGCGTGTCATGTCACGCAACATAGCATAGATGCTTTGGGAAATGAGCCGGGGAAAATAGGGCGCAACGAGAGGGCGTCGGAGGCTCAGAACCGGGATTGGCAGGACAAATCGGTCGTACGAGCCGGGAACGGCAAGGGGATGACTGAGGGGGAGGCGTTGCCGAATTGCGCAGGCAGGAGATGCCGGCCCGAAGGCTGAGCGGGGTGTGTTGCTGCCGCGGGCGCCCGGTCTCCGAGTCGGATGATCGGTGCGCAGGACACCCGCGAGGCGCGCAGCGTCACGTCAGTCGTGGACCTCGCGAGAGGATGACGTGACACGTATCCGATGCCACACGCCGCAGGACGGCAATGCGAGCAAAAAGATAGGCCGGCACGAAGGCCGGCCTGCGCGCAACTGGTGTTACTTCTTGTTCACAGCGTCCTTGAACGCCTTGCCAGCCGTGAACTTCACGGTCTTGGCAGCCGGGATCTTGATGGTTTCGCCGGTCTTCGGGTTGCGGCCTTCACGCGCAGCGCGCTTGCCCGAACCGAACGAGCCGAAGCCGATCAACTGAACCGAGTCACCCTTGGCAACGGTCTTCTTGATCGTCTCGATCAGCTGGTCGAGGGTTTCGCCAGTTTGAGCCTTGCTCGCGCCCGTAACACCGGCGACGGCGTCGATCAGTTCCTGTTTGTTCATGTGTGTTTCCCTTGAGAGGTGGTGAATATCGGCGACAACTCTAACACTTTCGCCATTTGGCGAGTGTCGGTGTTGTATCCGCGCCATAAGGCACGCGGCGCACGCCAGGCTATCGCCTTCACGGCACGTCACGCGAACGCGATCCGAAGATCTGTCCTGTCACGTATCGAGAGGGCGCCGGCACTGGCCGGGCAGCCGCATTATAGAGCCTTCGGCGGGCTGTGGGCCAGCATTGACAACGGTTTGCGGCGATTTTGTTGTGCTGTGCCCCGTACTTTCTTGTTCTTGATGATAAAACCCCGGCAACTGCGGGCATCTTCGGTCACGCCGTCGCGCAATCCCTTGCTGGGCGGGCTTTGGAGGTTTCCCCTAGCGCGTTAAGGGTTGCGTACCGGGCCGACTTTTGGTTGGCGCCGCTCAATCGGCGTCCGGATTGTCCGGAATTCATTGCCGTGTCATCTGCCATGTCTAGCGTGGCGCCGCACGATGGATTACGTACACGCTGTGTGCGTCCTACACTCGAATGGCGGCGAGCGAGGCGCGTCGCCGCGTGTTTTTGAGGAATCGCCTTCATGTTGCTCTGTCAGATCACCGACCTTCACATCACGCGACCCGGTGCGCTTGCCTGCGGGCGCGTCGATACCGCGCAGGCCTTGCGGCGCGCGATCGCTACCATCAACCGCTGGACGCCGCGGCCCGATGCCGTCATTGCCACTGGCGATCTGATTGATACGCCCCATCTATCGGAATACGAAGTACTTCGCGAGTGCCTGGCGGAGCTGACGATCCCGCTGTATCTGGTCGTTGGGAACCACGATCATCGCGAGGGGCTGCGCGCGGCATTTCCGCAGCACACCTATCTGCACGCGGCGAGTGAGTTCGTGCAGTACCGCGTCGATCTCGGGCCGTTGACCGTGCTCGCGCTCGACACGCAAGATCCGCCGAATCCCGGCGGGCATTTGTGCGAAGCCCGTCTCACCTGGCTCGACGAACAACTGCATGCGTGCGCCGGACGTCCGACGATCATTGCCATGCATCATCCGCCATTCGAGACAGGTATCGAGTTCATGGATGGATACGGCCTTACGGCGCAAGGCCGCGCAGGTTTTGCGAGTGTGGTATCACGGCACCGTCACATTGAACGAGTGATCAGCGGCCATTTGCACCGGAGTATTCAGGCGAGCGTCGAGGGGGCGCCCGGTGTCATGGCGAGCACATGCATGTCGACGGCGCATCAGATCACCCTCGGGCTCTCGCCCGGGGCGCCGGGTTCGATCATACTCGAGCCGCCGGGTTTCGCGTTGCATCTGTGGCAACCGGGGGCGGGCGTGCGCACCCATTTGGCGTATGTTGGCCCGCACGACGGCCCGTATTCGTTCGACGGTGAATCGGTCTCCTGAAGGATTCATGCGGCTTTGCGGCAGGAAAAAATGGGGACGAAAGTAGGACTGGACGTGTGTAAAGTTCATCTCCATTAAACATAAGAGATCAGTTCGGATCAGCAGTCATAGGCCGTCCCGACGGGGAAGTATCGCGGGGCGGGAGCGACGGGTCTTCCCGAGATAACTGTCGATCCGTCGCCCAGGGCCCCGGCCGAAGACGCCGGGCAGGGCACATTCCGATAACGGGGAATCATGCAAACCGCCATCGCGCAGCGCTTGCGCGAATGCCGGCGTTTCGCGCCGGGCTTTTCGATGGCATGCGCGGACGCGGTGCCATGGAATCCGCGCGTGCGCACCCGGCCGATTTCCACTTCCGCGAACACCACGTGACCGCCGCTACGCCTAACGAAGCCGAACCGGCACGCAATGCCAAGTTGCCGGCTCGCGTGCGCCGCTCGCAGCCGCTTGGCAATCTCGGGCGGTGGGGGCGCTGGATTGCCCCAGCCATCGCAAGTCCGTTTGCCTGGCTTGAAGTACTGGGCGGCACTGCGCTCCTGGTGCTGGTCGCCTGGCGGTTGCACCCGGCCGATCCCTTGTTGCTTTCCGCGCAGTTCCCGTGGTTGTGGCTGGCGGCGCTCGTCGCTGCATTGCGCTATGGCTCGCTGGCAGGGGCTGCGAGCGGGCTGGTGCTCGTGGCGGCCTGGTATGCCCTTTATGCACCGTACGCACCGGCGGGTGGCCCGTTTCCCATGGTGCACTTCGCGGGGGGCATGACGGCGGCATTGATCGCAGGGCACTTCTGCGATGTCTGGTCCCACCGGGCGAATCGGGCGCAGGGCATCAACGCGTACTTCAGCGACCGGCTCGTTGCGATCACGCACAACCACTATCTGCTGCGTGTCTCGCACGAACGGCTTGAACGTGATTTGCTGGCGCGTCCGGTGACGCTGCGCGATGCGTTGACGCGTCTGCGCGATCTCACCGTGCGGCGGGCGGGCGATGTTCACGGGCACGCTGGCGGCTTGCCGAATGCGCAGCCGATGCTCGAATTCGCATCGTTGACGTGCCAGATCGAAGTCGCCTCGTTATTCCCCGTACGTGCAGGCAGGCTCGACACGACGCCCATCGCGCGCGTTGGAGAGGGCTTCGAACCGGATGCCGACGACCCGCTCGTCCAGCATTGTCTTCGCGAGGGTACGCTCGCGCATGTGCGCGCCGACGACGCGGCGAGCGACACCAGTCCCTATCTCGCCTGCGCGCCGCTGCTCGACGCCGACGGCATGTTGGTCAGCGTACTGATCGTGCGTCGCATGCCGTTTCTCGCGCTCAATCACGACAACCTTCAATTGCTGCTGGTGCTGCTTGCCTATTACGCAGATGGCGTGGCCCATCAACCACTGGTCGCGACCGTGCGGGAGTCGGTGCCGCAAGTGCCTTACGATTTTGCGCTCGAGCTGGGACGTCTGGCCCGGCTCAAGCGGGCGAGCGGCATCGAGTCCTCGCTCGTTGCGCTGGCGTTCCCGCGCGGTGCACGGGGCGACTCGCTGTTCGAGCAGACGGTGCGCCAACGCCGGGCCCTCGACGCGATATGGACCATCGGCACGCCTCGCCGGCAGATCGCCATCGCGTTGATGCCGATCACTGACGAGCATGGCATCGACGGCTACCTGCTGCGCATCGAGACCCTTCTGCGGCAACAGTACGACGTCGATTTCCAAAGCGGTCATATCGCGGTGCACACGGCTCACGTAGACGCCGATGCCCCTGGGGACGGGCTGCTCAAACTGATGGAGCGATGCGTCGACCATGCCTGAGCGCACATCACAGGGCGAGCGTGTGACGACCGGCTGGCGTCGGCGTCAGAACGGTGCCGCACGTGGCCTGCGTCTGCTGCAATGGGCATTCACATTTGCGATTGCCGCGTTTGCGGTTGCCGCGCAAGCACAGGCATTGCGCCTCGTCTTGCAAGATGAAACATGGAATTCTCTGCCACAGGCGCTGGACTCGGCCAGGGTGTCGATGTCAGCGGTACTGGCGTGGCAGGCTGTCGCGGCGTTGCTGGCGGGCGGTTTCATGATTTGCGTATTGCCGGCCAGCTATCGCGGACGGCGCGGAGCGTTCTGGCATATTGCGCTCGTCACCTTTTTCTTGCCCGGTGCGGGCCTCACGGTCGTGTTGGGCGTGCTCCTGATCGGATACCTGTTTCCACCGCCACGCGAGGCATTGGCTGCCGGCCAGGTGACGCCCCCGGGCTTCATCTCGCATCTGGTGGCGCGTGTTCGGCATGGTGCGGGAATGCGCTTGCGGGCGAGGTTGCGCAATGTGCAAGGCGAGCGCGACGACCGCGTGGCGGCCTTGATCTCGGTGCAGGCGCTGCCGTCACGGGTCACGAGTGAGATCGCTCGCGATTTGCTGGCCGATCCTGTCGAAGAGGTGCGTCTGCTGGCGTACGGCATTCTCGACGGGATGGAGAAGCGCATCACGCAGCAAATTTACGCGATGCGTGACCGGCACGCGGCGGCGCAGGACGAAGATGAGCGCGCGCATGCGTGCCGCCGTCTCGCCGAACTGTACTGGGAACTGATCTATCAGAACCTGGTGCGTGGCGAAGTGCTGCGCTTCACGCTGGAGCGTGTCGAGCAGTTCGCGCGCGACGCGCTGGAGCAACACGAGGACGATGCCTCGATGTGGTACCTGCTCGGCCGCTGCGCGCTATTGCGTGAGACGCCGGACGCCGCCGAGATGTACCTGCGCCACGCGCAGTTTCACAACTTTCCCACGGAGCGCCTGTTGCCCTGGCTGGCGGAAGCTGCGTTCCAGAGGCGTCGTTACGACCGGGTGTCGCAATTGCTTGGCGGCGTCGGGGCGGGTGTGGCGGGCGCCAGAGGCTCAACGGCCTCGCCAGCGGTGCAGCCCGCCGTGCGATTCTGGACGCGTTAGGGCCCATGCCAATGCGCCCGCACGGCGATCTTCCGACTTCCAAACCGTCTGCCGGGGGGGCGAACGCTGCCCCGGTCGCAGACATCGCGTTACTCCTCGAAGGCACTTTCCCCTATGTGCGGGGCGGCGTGTCGTCGTGGGTCGATCTGCTCATTCGCGCGTTTCCCGATCTGACCTTCGCGGTGGTGTTCATCGGCAGCCGCCGGGGCGACTACGGCGCGCCCGTCTATCCGATGCCCGCGAATGTTGTCCACTTCGAGGCGCATTACCTGTACGAGGCGGCCAAGCGGCCGGCGGAGGCGGCCGACAATACGGCGCGAACGCGCCAGGGCTCGGGCGATGCGAGTGCGTTCGCGCAAGTTGCCCGGATGCACGACCGGTTCCGTCAGCGGCACGAGGCGCGCGACGGCACGGCCGACGACGGGGCGGGCGACGATCTGTCTGCGATGCTGTCGCGAATTCTGCCAATGCTGCGCCAGGGGCAGGCGCTGGCCCAGCCAGCGTTTCTCCATAGCGAGCGTGCCTGGGATTTCATCACGCAGCGCTATGAGCGCTACTGCCACGACCCGTCGTTTACCGATTACTTCTGGACGATACGTGCCATGCACAAGCCGATCTGGCAATTGGCGCAGATCGCCGGTGCGTTGCCACCGGCCCGCGTGTATCACACCGTATCGACCGGATATGCCGGGCTGTTGGGGGCGATGCTGCGCATGAGTACTGGCCGGCCGTTGCTCGTCACCGAACATGGCAGCTACACGAAAGAGCGCAAGCTCGACCTGCTGCAAAGCGAATGGCTGCGTGACAATCGTGGCCCGTTCGAGCGCGACATCTCGCGCGTCGGTTATTTCCAGAATCTATGGATGCGTTTTTTCGAGGCCATCGGCCGGGTGTGTTACGACTCGGCAAACGAGATCGTCTCGCTGTATGAGGGCAGCCGCCAGCGCCAGGTGAGCGACGGAGCGCCTGGGCATAAGACGCGCAGCATTGCCAATGGCGTGGACATCGCGCGCTTTGCCGCGTTGCGTGTCGAGCGCCGCGAGACCGAAGCGCAGATGGATCGAGCGGACATCCCCCCGGTGGTGGCGTTAGTGGGACGTGTGGTGCCCGTCAAGGACATCAAGACGTTTCTGCGGGCCGTTTTCATTGCCTACCGTGCGCGGCCTGACTTGCAGGGCTGGATCGTCGGGCCCGACACGGAAGACCCGGGCTACGCGCAGGAGTGCCGGGATCTCGCCGCGAGCCTCGGCATGGAATATCAAGTGCGATTCATGGGGTATCGGGCTATCGAATCGGTATTGCCGCAAATCGGTGTGCTGGCGTTGTCGTCCGTTTCCGAAGCATTGCCGCTGGTCATGCTCGAAGCGGCGGCGGCCGGTGTGCCGGTCGTGGCCACAGACGTTGGCGCATGCCGTCAGGTGATCGACGGCAACGGCGCGCAGGACCATGCGCTCGGCCGCGCGGGACGCATCGTGCCGATGGCCGACCCAGAGGCACTCGCCGCCGCCATCGTCGACGTGCTGGAGCCCGGCGCATGGCATGCCGCGAGCCGCGCCGGCATCGCGCGCGTCGAGCGCTACTACCGGCTCGACACCATGTGCGATGCCTATCGCACGTTGTACCGGCGGTGGATGGACGGAGGGGATGACTGATGGCGGGTATCGGTTTCGAGTTGCGGCGGCTGCTGCGCAGCGACACGCTTTCGGGCACTTTCGCCGCCTACGGCTATGCGGGGATCATCAGCGCGGGCCCGCTGGTGCTGTCGATGGTCAGCGTGGTACTGGTCGGGCTGATGAGTCTGACGCATGTCCATGCGCACGACGTGTTGACGCAATTTCAGGTTTCGGTGACGTATCTGATCGCGTCGAGCGTGATGGCAACGGGGCTCATCCAATTGGCGTTCACCCGCTATCTGAGCGACCGGCTGTTTGCGGGAGAGCCGCAGGCGGTCATGCCGTCGTTCAATGCGGTGACGCTGGTCACCACAGTGGTGCTTGGGGCCATTGGCCTTGTTTTGTCGCAGACACTTTTCTCGAACCTGCCGCTGACGTATCGCTGGCTGATGTGGACCGGCTTCGTGCTGCTCGGCAATCTGTGGATCGTGGTGCTGTTCCTTACAAGCGTGAAGCAGTACCGGGCGATTCTCGGCGTGTTCTGCGCGGGCTACAGCCTGAGCGTGGTCAGTGCCGTGCTGTTGGGGCGCTTCGGGCTCACGGGCCTGCTGGGCGGCTTCGTGATCGGCCACACGTGTCTGCTGCTGGGGCTCACAGCGATTGTCGTGCGGAACTATCGAACCACCACCTGGCTGTCGTGGTCGGTCTTCGTGCCGCGCAATTTGCGGCTCTCGCTGGTCGGCGTCGGCGTGTGCTTCGGGCTCGGCGTGTGGATCGACAAGCTGATCTTCTGGGCGTCGCCTGCGACCAGCATCTCGATCATCGGGCCGCTGCGCGCTGCCCCAATCTATGATCTGCCGGTGTTCCTGTCGTACCTTTGCGTGATTCCGGGCATGGCGGTATTCCTGCTGCGAATCGAGACGGATTTTGCCGAAGCCTACGCCGGGTTCTTCGACGCTGTGCGTCAGGGCGGCACGTTGCGTCAGATTTCGGCGTCGCGTGTGTCGATGGTGCGTGCAGTGCGCACCGGCCTCTACGAGATCCTCAAGGTGCAAGCCGTGGTGACGCTGCTCGTCTTTGCGTTCGGCGACGACATGCTAAGACTGGTGGGGGTGCCCGAGGCGTGGCAATCGTTGCTGCGCATCGATGTCATCGCCGCGGGGCTGCAAGTGCTGCTGCTCGGCGTGCTCAATGTGCTGTTCTATCTGGACCGGCGCCGTGACGTGCTGATCCTCACCTCGCTGCTGGTGGTGCTCAATGCGGCCTTCACCTGGGCCAGTCTGCAATACGGGCCAGCGCTGTATGGTTATGGGTTCGCGCTCGCGCTGCTGTGTGTGCTGGGGCTCGGCGCGCACCGTCTGACCCGCCGGCTGGCGGCGCTTGAATACGATACCTACATGGGCCAGAGCGCATGACGCGGTCGACCGGGGCGTGCGCCGCTTAATGTCTTGGCGGGTCTTGGCCCGTCTTGGCGCGCCTTGGCGTGCCATTGGCGGCAGAACGGCGGCTGGAGTAATATCGCAGGTCTCGCGCGTGGGGTCGTACCGTGATCGATCCGTGCGATATCAAAGGCGCCAAACCGGCGTCACAAGAGTCTCTTCATGAACAACCTGGGCACCATTCTCGTCACTGGCGGGGCCGGCTACATCGGCTCGCATACCTGTGTCGAGCTTCTGGCGGGCGGCTACGATGTCGTCATCGTCGATAACTTCTGTAACAGCCACCCCGACGCGGTGGCTCGCATCGGACGCATTGCTGGCCGTGCGCCCATATTCATCGAAGGCGATGCCTGTTCAGCCGCAGTCATGGACGACGTCTTTACTCGTCATCGCATCGATGGCGTGATCCACTTTGCCGCACTGAAGTCCATCGGCGAATCGCTCGAAAAGCCTTCCCTCTATTACCGCAACAATCTCGGCAGCCTGCTGACGCTGATCGAGACGATGGATCGCCACGACGTGCGCCATCTCGTGTTCAGTTCGTCGGCCGCCGTGTATGGCTATCAGACATCGGTGCCGATCGATGAGACGGCGCCGCTCTCGACGGGCAATCCGTATGGTCACACCAAGCTGATGGCCGAGCAGATGCTCGCCGACACGGTGAAATCCGATGCGCGCTGGCGTGTCGGGGTGTTGCGATACTTCAACCCGGTGGGCGCGCACGAAAGCGGGCTGATCGGCGAGGATCCGGGCGGTCTGCCGAACAACCTGATGCCGTATGTCGCGCAGGTCGCCGTGGGCAAGTTGCCGCAGCTCAAGGTCTATGGGGGCGATTGGGAGACCCCCGATGGCACGGGCGTACGCGACTACCTGCATGTGGTGGATCTTGCTCGCGGCCATTTGGCGGCGCTGGCGGGCTTGCGCAAGCTGGACGAGGGGTTCACCGTCAATCTGGGAACCGGGCGAGGGCACACCGTGCTCGAAGTCGTGCGGGCGTTCGAGGCGGCCAGCGGCCGTAAAGTGCCGTTCGAGATCGTCGAGCGGCGCTCGGGCGACGTGGGGTCTTCGTATGCCAATGCCTCGCGCGCGCACGCGCTGCTCGGCTGGCGCGCCGAATACGATCTGGCGCGCATGTGCGCCGATCACTGGCGTTGGCAGCATCAAAACCCTGATGGATATCGATAACCGGGCCCAACCCCTTCGACCCCTCAGGGACAAATGAAAGCAATTCCCAATTGGGGTAAAATGATCGGGTTTTCCCGCCCAAAACCGAAAGCGCGTGCACCTCATGCGCCGGGAGTCCGGGCATCGGGCCATTAGGGATGGCCCGCGCACAAGCATTTCAGGCGCACGGGCGTTCGGCCCCGCCGATGTGCCGCGCCGCCGCCCTTCGTCTAACGTCAAGCCACTATGAGTACTCAGAATCAACAGACTGTGCTGGAAGTCCACCATTGGACTGATACGTTGTTCAGCTTCAAGACCACTCGCGACGCTTCGTTCCGTTACGTCAATGGCCAGTTCACGATGATCGGGCTGGAAGTGGAAGGCAAACCGCTGCTGCGTGCCTACAGCATGGCAAGCGCGAATTACGAGGAAGAGCTGGAGTTCCTGAGCATCAAGGTGCAGGACGGTCCGCTGACCTCGCGTCTGCAGCACCTGAAGCCGGGCGACAAGGTCATCGTTGGCCGCAAGCCGACCGGCACGCTCATCAACGACAACCTGCTGCCGGGCAAGAACCTGTATCTGCTCTCGACGGGCACGGGCCTCGCGCCGTTCATGAGCATCATCCGAGATCCGGAAGTCTACGACCGTTATGAGCACATCATTCTGGTGCACGGCTGCCGCTTCGCCAGCGAACTGGCTTACCGTGACCTGATCACGCAGCATCTGCCGGAACACGAGTATCTGGGTGAGTACATCCGCGACAAGCTGATCTACTACCCGACGGTCACGCGCGAAGAGTTCGAAAACCAGGGCCGTATCACGGAACTGGTCGAGTCGGGCAAGATGTTCACCGACATCGGCTTGCCGGAATTCTCGCCGGAGAACGATCGCATCATGCTGTGCGGCAGCCCGGCCATGCTCAAGGACACCCGCGAGCTGCTGGAAAAGCGCGGCTTCGTCGAAGGCCACAACCACGCGCCGGGGCACTACCTCGTCGAGCGCGCGTTCGTGGGCTGAGCATTGACGCATGGCCCGGTGGCGCGGCGCGCTGCCGGCACCCGTGGGTGAATCGGCGTCATACGCAAGGAGCCCCCAGGGACTGGACATTGATCCGGGCCCTGGGGGCTTTTTCATGGGGCTTGCCGTTCAGGCCCTGGCGACGGGAAACACATTCGCGCAGAGAAAATCCACCAGGGCCCGCACTTTGGGCGAGGGGTGCTTGCTCGCAGGCCAAAGCACGTGGAAGACGCCTGTACGTTGTGCGTAGTCCCGGAGCACCGGTTGAAGACGGCCGTCGGCAAGTGGCTCCCGGATGGCGAATTCCGGCAGGTATGCGATCCCCAGTCCCTGGAGAGCGAAACACAGCCGCGTCTCGATGTTGTTGCAAACCATCGACGCCGGGATAGGCACCTCCGGTTCGCCGGGGATTTGCCGTAGTGTCCATGCCTCCAGTTTGCCGCTGTTGGGAAACCGGTAGTGCAGGCAGGTGTGCTGCTGCAGATCGGCTGGCGTGGCCGGTACGCCGCGCCGCGCCAAGTACCCGGGCGAGGCGACGAGATGCGACCGGAACGCCCCCAGCCGGCGAGCGGTGAGGCGAGAGTCGAGCGGTTCGCCCGTGCGGACCACTGCGTCAAATCCTTCTTCGATGACATCGACCATGCGATCGGTGAAGTCGAGATCCAGCTCGATGTCGGGGTACTGCCGCATGAAGTCGGCGAGCACCGGCAGTACCAGCGAACTGACCATTGGCAGGCTCACGCGCAACCGTCCGCGAGGTGCGGTGCTGGCTTGCGACAGCTCCAGCTCGGCGGCTTCGATCTCCGCGAGAATGCGACGACTGCGCTCCAGAAACAGTGCGCCCTCGGCGGTCAGCGTTACGCTGCGGGTGCTGCGGTGAAACAACCGCACGCCCAGCTTTTCTTCAAGCCGCGCCACGCCTTTTCCGACGGCCGACGCCGACACGCCCAGCAGACGCCCTGCAGCGACAAAGCTGCGCGTCTCGGCCACCTGCACGAAAACCACGAAACCGTTCAGGCTCTCCACGTCCGCTCCTGATTGCCCTGACATTGCGGACATTGACGTCCGCATAAAAGGGAACTGTAGCCTACTTTTTCTTGAATCGCGGACGCTCTATCGTGGCGGGACTGTCGATGAACGAAAGGACTATCCCGTGACGATTGCTGCATTTCCCGCGCCAGCGGTGAGAACTTCCCCCCCTCAAGTTGCCCTGATTCAAAGCGTAGTTGCCGACGCGCTTGACGACGGGCGACTGGTCGGCGCTGTGGTTTTGGTCGCCCGGCGTGGTGCGCTGATCCATCAGCAAGCCGCCGGCTTTGCCGAGCGCGAACGGGCGGAGCCGATGGCCCTCGGCACGCTGTTTCGTCTGGCGTCCGTGACCAAGCCGATCGTCTGCACTGCTGCGCTGGTCCTGATGGCACAGGGCCGGCTGCATCTCACCGACGACGTAACGCGATGGTTGCCCGAATTCGCGCCGAAGCTGGCGGACGGCACGACACCACGCCTGAGCGTTCGTCATCTGATGACGCATACGGCGGGCCTGACTTATGGGTTCTTTCAGGAACCGGATGGCACCTATGCGGGCGCTGGCATCTCCGATGGCATGGACGACTGCCGAGTGAGCTTGCGCGAGAACGTTCGGCGTATTGCCAGCGTGCCGTTGCTGTATTCGCCCGGCACCGAGTGGCGATACTCGATCGCAACGGACGTGCTCGGCGCGGTCATCGAAGCCGTGACGCAGTCGCCGCTGGATGAGGCGGTCGCGACACTCGTGACTGCACCGCTGGGAATGCGCGATACGGCGTTTGCTGCCGTGGATGCGGGACGCCTCGCGTGCGCCTACGCCGACGGCACGCCGGTGCCCCGGCGTCTGGCGGAACCCGATACCGTCCCCTTCGTTGAAGGCACCGCCGGCTTCCGGCTATCCCCGGGCCGGGCGTTGAATGTCAATGCGTATCCGTCGGGCGGCGCTGGCATGGTTGGGTCTGCAAGCGACTTTCTTCTCTTGCTGGAGACGCTGCGTAAAGGCGGTGCACCACTGTTGCCCGAAGCGCTTGTGCGCGAGTTCACCACGGATCAGATCGGCGGGCTGCCGATGGCGTTCTGGCCGGGCCGAGGCTTCGGCTTGGGTGTCACGGTGCTGAAAGATCCTGCCGAAGCGCAGTCGCCCGAGTCCGCCGGCACCTGGCGCATGGGAGGCACCTACGGGCATTCGTGGTTCGTCGATCCCGCGCGTGAGCTCAGTGTGGTGGCGTTCACGAACACCGCACTGGAAGGCATGTCCGGCCGTTTTGTGACGGATCTTCGCGATGCGGTTTACGCGTCGCTCGAGGTGCAGGAATGACGACTGGAGCGCAAGGGCGTTTACCGCTGGCCTCGTTGCTGGCGCTCGCCATGGCGGCATTCGTCACCATCCTGACGGAGGTGTTGCCCGCAGGGCTGCTGCCGCAGATGGCGCAGGCTCTCGCGGTCTCGCAGGCGTGGGCTGGTCAAACGATCTCGGTCTACGCCATCGGTTCGCTGGTGGCGGCCATTCCATTGACGGCGGCCGCGCAGGGCATGCGAAGGCGTGCGCTGCTACTAAGCGCCATGTTGGGTTTTGCGCTCGCCAATGGGGTGACGGCATTGTCGTCGAGTTATGCGCTGACGATGGCGGCGCGCTTTCTGGCAGGCGTGTCGGCCGGGTTGCTTTGGGCGCTGCTGGCAGGTTATGCGGCGCGTATGGTGCCCGAGCATCAAAGGGGACGTGCCATTGCCGTCGCCATGGCCGGAACACCGCTGGCGCTCTCGCTCGGTGTGCCGGCGGGGACTTTTCTGGGGCAATGGGTGGGCTGGAGGATGTGCTTCGGTGCCATGAGCCTGCTGGCGCTGGCGCTCGCCGCGTGGGGGCGGGTGACGCTGCCGGATTTCGCCGGGCAGACGGCGGGCAAACGGTTGTCGCTGGCGGGTGTGTTCACTGTGCCGGGTGTGCGTCCGGTGCTGTTCGTCGTGTTGGCTTTCGTGCTGGCGCACAACATCCTCTACACGTACATCGCGCCGTTTCTGGCGCGAGCCAACATGGCGCAGCGTACCGACGCGGTGCTGCTGGTGTTCGGCGCCACGTCGCTGATCGGCATCTGGATCGTCGGTGTCCTGATCGATCGTCATCTGCGCTCGCTCACGCTCGTCAGCACAGCGCTGTTTGGCCTGTCGGCGTTGGCGCTTGGCACGGGGGGCGATGTTCCGGTCGTGGTGTATGTGTCGGTCGCCGTGTGGGGGCTGGCCTTCGGTGGTGCGGCAACACTCTTTCAGACGGCGATTGCCAATGTGGCTGGGGAGGCGGCGGACGTGGCGCAGTCGATGCTGGTGACGGCCTGGAACATGGCGATTGCCGGTGGTGGCATCGTTGGCGGTGTGTTGCTCGATCGCCTTGGCGTGGCGGCATTTTCGCCTGCGCTGCTGGCGTTGCTCATCGCCACGCTGATCGTCGTGTGGACGGCCAGACTGCGCGGGTTCCCGGCTGTGCAGGGCTAAGACATGCCGCGAAGCACGCTGACTCTGGCGTCAGTGCGCTTCGCGGTCAAACGCCGGTCAGAAGTCCATCGTCGCGCTGGCGAGGAACGTGCGGGTCGAGCCTGGCATCACGAACCCGTTGTAGGTCGTCGTCCAGTAGTGCTTGTCCGTCAGGTTGTTGATGGCGGCGCGCAGTACAACCGACTTGCCGGCAACACGCGTCGCGTATTTAGCCGACAGGTCGATGGTGGTGTATGACGGGATCGACAGTGTGTTGGCGGCATCGACTTCCTGCTGTCCGGTGACCTTGACGCCGGCGGCGACGGTCAGGCCGCGCACGAACGGCGTGTCGTACTCGACGCGGCCTGTCACAACGTAGCGCGGCGTGGCGAAAATGCGCTTGCCCGCCACGCTCGGGTCGTCGACGTCCACTGCCTTCGTGTTGAGCAGCAGCACGCCACCCATGACGCGCCAGTCGTGCGCGAGACGCACCCAACCGCTGGCGTCCAGCCCCTGGAAGCGCTGCGTGCCGTCCTGTACGTAATAGTTCGCCTGATTCGTGTAACCGTAGCCCCGCTCGACGCGGAACAGGGCGAGATTGGCGCCCCACGTCTGCTTGTCCGCCTTCCAGCCCACCTCATACTGCTTGCTTGTGAGCGGCCCGAAGGTCTGCGGGAAGTTGACGTTGGTAATGCTCGCCGAGCCGCCCGGCTCCAGCGACTCGACGTAACTGACATACGCGGTCGAGTCGTTGTCAGTCTTGTACATCAGCGCGACCGTCGGTGAGACGGGTTTCGCGCGGTAAGACGCACCGGTCTGGCCTGAGATGTCGTACAGATCGTCGTTGAACTGGGTGTAACGCAGGCCAGCCAGTACCGAAATACGGGATGTGATGCCGACGGTATCGCTGGCGAAGATCGCACGCTGCGAGATCTTCTCGCTGCGGTAAGGCTGGTAGTCCAGCCCGACGTCCTGATTCGGCAGCAGCGACGGGTTGTAAATGTTGCTGGTGCCGAGGGCAATACCGTTGCCGCCGAGGCCGTTGTCATTGAGTTTGACCTGACTCTGATACGCCACGCCGAACACCACGTCATGCTTGAGCGGACCGGTGGTGAACTTGCCCTGCACCATGCCATCCCACGCCTGGTAGTAATAGGCCGTCTTCCACTTGTACTGCGTGTCGGCGTAATCACCTGCGGCGTTGAGCACGGAGAGGAAGCTGTCGCCGTTCAGACGATTCTGGCGCGCAAAGCGATACTTGAAGTTCGCCTTCCATTGATCGTTGATGCGATAGTCGAGCGACGTGCCTGCCGTAAGCGAATCGCTCTCGTAGTACGTGAACGGCTGGGCGAGGTTGCGGGCGACCTTGTTCGCGTCGGGGACTGCACCCGCGCCATCGAAGTTCATGCCGAACAACGTGCCGGTCGTCTGGCGCTTCCAGTACGCCACGTCGGCCGTCCAGGTCAGGTCGGGCGTGATGCGGAAGTCCGTGGCAAATGAGATCGTCTTGCGACGCACGTGATTGTTCGGCTCCGCAGTGTTGCCTTCCTCGTTCACGAGGTTCAGGCGATAGCCGAAGCGATTGTCGGGGCCGAAGCGTCCGCCGAGGTCGAGCTTCTCGCTCCACACATTGCTCGCTTCGTAGCCGACCGAGAATTGACGCAGCGGCTCGTCCGTCGGACGCTTGAGCACGTAATTCACGATGCCGCCGGGCGCGCCGAATCCGTACATGAAGCCGGACAGGCCTTTGAGCAGTTCCACCTGCTCGAACGGCTCGAGCGGAATGTCGGCTTGCCATGAGACGAAGTTCTGGCCATCGACCTTGGTGCCGTCGAGCATGTCCACGCGCATGCCGCGCACGGCGAAGTACGAGTTCTCGGTGCGCTTGTTTTCCGAGAGCGTGGTGACGGCCGGGTCGTACTTGAACGCGTCCGTCGCGGTCTGCGCCATCTGATTCTTGATCTGCTCGCTGTTGACGGCGACGACCGAGAACGGCGTGTCCACTGCGCGCCGTGTGCCCAGCGCGCCGCTCGACACTCGCTCGACCTTGATGTCGTCGTCGCGGCCGGCCGACACGGTGGTGGCGGGCAGCGCGGCGGTGCCTTGCGAAGCATTCGCGGCGGGTTGTGCGTCAGGCGTTGGCGAGGCTTGCTGGGCATGGGCGCTGCCCGAGGCCAGCGTCAGCGACGTGGCGCAGATGGCGAACACGCCAGCCACCGCACGCGACACCGAGGAGGGCGAGAGGGGCGAAGCGGGACGGGGCGTCAGATCATGCGCGGCGTGCGTGCGAGCGAAACCGCGCCCTGCGAGCGGGCGGTAATGCAACATCGGTGTGAATCTCCCTGAGTGTGATGCGTCGTGTGCCGACGGGTTCAGCGTGGAATCGGTCTTCTTGTGTGGGGTGGGCGAACGCGACGTCATGCCGCCGTTCGCCGCTGGCGCGAGCCGTCAGGTTCGTGCCGGGTCCGGCTGCTCGGGCAGCGTTGTTGTGTTGCCGGGGTTGTCTTGACGGGCAATGGCGGTGCGTTGCGCTGTATTGGCCGTGCTGGATTCGCGCGGCGTCTGGTCATTCGCGGCAGCCGGTCGCGCCCACACGCTGTTCGGATCGCCTCGACGGGCACGCCGCCACGTTGCGCGGGCGAACAGCGCGAAGATCGCGGCACAGACGATGGCGATCAGATCGACACCGGCGAGTACCCAGTCGCCCGAAGCCAGCGAGCGCACGAGATTGTCGGAAGTGAGCGCGGCATCGACGAGCGGGATCGCGGCACAAACAAGCGAGGTGGCCACGAGCAATCCCGTGGCTGCCACGGCCGGTGCCGTGAGTGCGGCGAAAATGACGGAGATGCCGAGCGTGGCGACGATGATGGACAGCGCCGTCACGCCTGGCGCGACGACTGCACCAACGAAGGCCGCGGCGATCCCCAGGCAAGTCCCGAGGAACACGCCGGCGGTGGCTTTGGCCATCCAGCGCAGATTGGCGGGCTGAATGGCCGCGCTACGCTTGCGACGCGATTCGAGCCACAGCAGATTGCCGCTATACACAAGCACTGCCCCCATCAGTCCGAGCACGAAGTACACCCAGCGCATGGCGTCGCCCGCGAAGTTACCGAAGTGCGCGCCATAGATCATGCTGAGTACGGCATGGTTCGTGTCCCGTACACCCGGACTGTGCTGCCCGACGATCTCTCCGTCGTTCAGACGCACGGCCACAGCCGAGAAAACGCCGAGAGAGCCATTGGCTTCGCCGTAGACTTCGGCCACCGCATCCGGTTTGCCGTAACCGGTCCACGCCACGGCAGTCGCCTCCATGTCCGGCGCCGCGTGTTCGGCGCGCGCGAGCACGGCCGGCAGGTCGAGCGGTTTGCCTTCGACCGGCGCAATCTTGGCCGGCACGGAGCCCGTCACTTGCGGGATCTGCGACATCAGCTTGCTTTCGAACGTCACGACGTTGAATGCCATCATCAGGGGCAGGCTCAAGCACAACAGCGCCCCGGTGAGGGCGAAGACGATGTGAAACGGCAAACTGAGCACGCCGATGGCGTTGTGGGCGTCTTGCCAGAAGCGCTTGAGGTTGCGTCCCGGGCGCAGCGCGAAGATGTCACGCGTCACGCGCGGCAAATGCACGATCACACCGGAGATCAGCGCCATGCCGTAGAACAGCGACACCACGCCCATCAGGTAAAGGCCGTACGTCGGGATCGACAGCGAGTAATGCAGCGCGTTGATCGTGCTCGACAGACCGGGGCGGGCGTTGCCAACGACCAGCGACAGTGGAGCACCCTCGGCGCTCGGGCCCAGACGCGCCTGCATCCATTCGCCGTTGGGTTCCTGCCAGTAAGCGAACGGTGTGGGCGAGTGATTGGGTAACACCACGCCCATCTGCTCGCGTGCGGCCGGGAATTTCGCACGAACCTTCTCGGCGAGCTGTTCCGTCTGCGCGAGCGAGAGCGGCGCATGACGCGTGGCGGGTTGCTCCCAGCGTTCGATCTCGTGATGAAACACCGTCAGGGCACCGCCGAGCATGGCGATGAACAGGGCAAAGCCGACAACGATGCCGGCCCACGTATGGACACTCAGGTATTGACGCAGGGTTTGGGCGCGCATCGGACGATCCTTACCAGACGGTGCGCGCCAGCAGCAGCGCGGCCCAGGCGACGACGGTGGTGGCGCCAAGGCCAACCCAAGCGCGCGTGGCGGTGCGGCTCGCGTAGACCACGGCGAACAGGCCGAGCCACACGAGCGGGAAGAGGGCGATGACCGGAATGACAGCGGTTTGCCAACCGGCGGGCGTCAGGTAGGCGATGGCTCCGCACAGCGCCATGGCGGCGAAGAAGCCGAGCACGAGGCCCGCGAAGGTTCTACTCCACATGGGCGTCTCCGCGCAGCCAGTGCCAGCCGCCATCGGCATACGGCCAGAAGAGCAGGCCGAAACACAGCGACATGAAAGTCGCTGCGATGCCGGCCGACGCGCCGGCAGCCAGCCACCAGCATGCGAGGCAGGCAATGGCAGCGGCCAACGAGAGCACCCGCGCGGGGTGCGCCGGCAGACGCCGCGCCCGTAAGCGCTGGTGTTCCGAAGTGAGGTAGCAGGCGCCGCCCGCCAGCCATGCCAGTGCAATGGCCAATGCAATCAACATGCTTGGGAATCGTTGAAAAAATAGGTCCCCGCAAGCAACAACGCCGCCCTTGGGCGACGTGGCTGGCGAAGCAAATCCACCAACAGCTCTCGTCGAACGTTTCGGTCACCCAAATAGGCGAATCTCAATGCGAACGTTAACGAAAACGATTCGCATTTATATCACGATTCGGATAAATCCCGAAATACCCTGAGCTGAATGCGTGAGGCGTTGGGGTGGCTTGCGTGGTAAGCAGACAACGGCGCCTGCTGCGCCGTTGTGTGCGGGGGATTGGCTGGGCGTGGACGAGACGTGCCGGGCTTAGGGTGCCGCTGCTTTGCGTGCCGCCAGCGTTGCCGTCGACAGTGGGCCCGCGAACTGACGCAAGACGGCATGCCAGTACGGAATCGCCGGCCCGCCGGTCGGTTGGGCGGCATCGATTTGCGGCAAGAGATGCCAGGGCGCTGTCGGGTACTGGTGATGCACGCGGTGCAGGTGCTGGTTGAGCAGCAGGGCGCGGCCCGGCGCGGGGGCCAGGAAGTTGCGTGCGCGTGCCGGCTCGTCCATTGCCACGCCATAGTGCGGCAGGTTGTCGGCGATTGACAGCCAGATGCCGCGCGCGGCGAACGTCGCCACAAACACGGGCCACCAGGGGCCATATGTCCAGAGGGCCACGGCCAGCGCGGCGAGCAGGACAAGGAAGTCGCGCCGAATCCGGTGACGACGGATCGGATCGGACGCGAACATGACGACGCGGCGGCGTACGTCCTCGTCTTCCGGATCACCGCCAAGCGCGCTCAGGGCGAGTGCGGGCAGACGCCTGACGGGCAACCACGAGATGACGGGGGCCAAGACTTCCGCGAGCCACATGCCGCCAAGCAGCCGCAACTGGTAGCCGAGCCACTTCTGTGCGCGAAGGGGCAGTGGCGCATTGTCGGGCAGCGTTGAAATATCGGGGCGATCGAAGGGCTGGCGCGTAAAGCGGTGATGCATCAGATGCCCGAACCGCATGATCTCGAACGGCAGGCCGAGCAACAGGGAGAGCGCGCGGCCCGTGCGCTCATTGGCGCGCGCCTTCAGACGCAACTGGCCGTGGATGGACTCGTGGATCAGACCCCAGTGCATGGGGGTGAGCACCAGCACGGGAATCAGCGTCCAGGCCGCGACCTCGCCCCAATGGCGCAGTGCCCAGCCCAGTCCCAGCCATTGCCAGAGCCCGGTGAATCCCGTCAGACCGATGAGCCAGGGGTTCCAGCGCGACGGGCGGGCATGACGCCACAAAGCGGGAGACGCAAGGGTCTCGTTGGCGAGGGGGGGCGGCAGGTCAAGCGATAAGGGGGTAACAGAAACAGCGGCGGACGTGGCGGTGTCGATCTCTGCCGGACGCGCAACGACATTCTCCATGGGGTCTCCGTGACGTTGGGGGCCGCGTGCTGGACGCCAAGATACGCAGATCGGGTATGGCCAGACACGGTGGCGACGAGTGTAAGTCGCGTCTCGGGATGGAAATATGTCAGTCGCGTTGCAGTGCCTTACTTGCGGGGCCTTTCCGGCGGCTCACCTCAGACTGTCGCACTGCGAGACGCCGGCGTCAGTCAGGCGCGCGAGCCGCAGTCCCCGTTGGCCGTCTTCGAGCGAGATCCAGCCGGCGTCGGTGAGCACGCTGAGATAACGCAGCAGCGTGCTCATGGGCAGTGCGCAGCGCTTCGCGAGCCGCGCGAGCGAGAGCGACTCGCGGCCTTCCCGGCGGCCATCGGCCAACGTCACGAGCAAGCGCGCCAGGTCCTGCTCGACCTGCGCGAGACGGGTGCCGGCACCTCCATCATCCATGACGGCGCTCCAGCAGCACAGGAATCGACTTCGACGTCGGCGTGCCGGCGTCATCGGCGGTGGCATCGAGCGGCACCAGCCCGTTGGTCTCGGGGTAGTAGGCCGCGATACAGCCGCGCGGAATGTCGTAGGCGACGAGCAGGAAGTCATCGGCACGTCGTGCAATGCCGTCGTGCCAGACACCTACGACGTCGACATGTTCGCCTGCGCGCAAGCCCTGGGCATCCAGATCCTCGATGTTCGCGAAGACGACGCGGCGTTGTCCGAACACGCCGCGATACCGGTCGTTCAGGCCGTAGATCGTGGTGTTGTATTGATCGTGCGAGCGGATCGTGGCGAGTTGCAGCACGTCGGCGCCGCGCTCGCCTGCCTGACGGCGCGCCACATCGATCGGCAACTCGCGCGGCAGTGCGTGCGTGGTGAAGTTGGCGCGCCCATTGGCCGTCAGCCACTGACGCTCCGACGGCGGCACGGCCAGCCGGAAGCCGCCGGGACGCCGCACGCGGCGGTTGAAATCTGCGAAATCGTCGAAGGTGGCGGCGATGGCGTCGCGAATGCGGTCGTAATCGTCCACGTACCAGTGCCAGTCGTCGTGGCCGCCGGGGGCGCGGCCCATCGTTGCCTGCGCCATGCCCGCCACGATGGCCGGTTCCGAGCGCAAATGCGCCGATGCCGGGGCATTGATGCCATACGACAGGTGAACCATGCTCATCGAGTCTTCAACAGTGACGCCTTGCACGGCACCCTTCTGCATGTCGATTTCGGTGCGGCCGAGGCACGGCAGAATCAGCGCGTCGCGTCCATGAACGAGATGGCTGCGGTTGAGCTTGGTCGCCACGTGCACCGTCAGGTCGCACTGGCGCAGACCTTCCCAGGTGCGCGGCGTGTCGGGCGTGGCCATCGCGAAGTTGCCGCCCATGCCGATGAAAACCTTAATACGGCCGCCCAGCATGGCCGAGATCGTATCGACGACGCCAAGCCCTTCGCGTCGTGGCGGAGCGAAATCGAATACCTTGCCGAGCCGGTCGAGGAACGCGGCCGACGGCTTTTCATTGATGCCGACGGTGCGGTCGCCCTGCACATTGCTGTGGCCACGCACGGGGCACAGGCCCGCGCCGGGGCGTCCGATGTTGCCGCGCAGGAGCATCAGGTTGACGATCATCTGAATGGTCGCCACAGCCTGCTTGTGCTGGGTGATGCCCATGCCCCACGTGGCGATGACGCGCTCGCCACGCAGATAGACGTCGGCAATCTGGCACATTCGCGCTTGCGGCACGCCGGAAGCGCGCTCGAGATCGTCCCAGCGCTCGGCACGCACGTCGGCCGCGAAGTCCTCGAAGCCGTGGGTGTGTTCCGCGATGAAGGCGTCGTCGAGCAGGGCAGGTTCGCCATTGGCGCGCGCCTCGCTGTCACGCGCCAGCACATGCTTGATGACACCTTTCACGAACGCAAAGTCGCCACCGCTCGACGGCGTGACGTAGTGACCGCTGATTGCGGTACCTCCCATGCTTAGCATTTCGGCCGGACGTTGCGGGTCGGCGAAGCGCTCCAACCCGCGTTCGTGCAGCAGATTGACCGACACGATGGTGGCGCCGCGCCGGGCGGCCTCGCGCAGTTCACCGAGCATGCGCGGGTGATTGGTGCCCGGGTTCTGTCCGAACAGCAGCAGCGTGTCGGCCAGCGCGAAGTCGTCGAGCGTGACCGTGCCCTTGCCAAGTCCCACGACCGGTGGCAAACCCACGCTCGTCGGCTCGTGGCACATGTTCGAGCAGTCCGGGAAATTGTTGGTGCCGTACTGACGAACGAAGAGCTGATAGAGAAACGCGGCTTCGTTACTCGTGCGCCCGGAGGTATAGAACGCAGCCTGATCGGGATCGGGCAGGGCGCGCAGGTGTTTGCCGATCAAGGCGAAGGCGTCGTCCCAGGCGATCGGGGTGTAGCGATCGGTGGTCGCGTCGTAACGCATGGGATGCGTGAGACGGCCGTAACCTTCGAGCGTGTAATCGTCGAGGGCGAGCAGGTCGGTCACGCTATGCTCGGCAAAAAATGCGGGCGTGACGCGGCGCTTGGTGGCCTCGGCGGCGACGGCCTTGGCGCCGTTTTCACAGAATTCGAACGTCGAGGCGTGCTCTCGGTCGGGCCATGCACAGCCCGGACAGTCGAAGCCGCTGGGCTGGTTCGCGCTGAGCAGCGTGCGCGCGCCTTTGAGGGGAATGCCTTGGGTGACGAGTTGGATGGCGACGTTCTTGAGCGCGCCCCAACCACCAGCGGGACGATCGTACGGAGCAATTTTCGGGGCAGACATGACGCGAGTTCAGGCGGGGGTGGCTGGCACGGTGCGTCGAGAGGGGGCGCCTCGGCCAAGGACAAACGTTAACGTCAAATAGGCAAATTGATGCATAATTTGAGCGCATCGAGAGGGTGCTTGCATACTGATGTGAACGCAAAACACCCTGTAAATTCGACGTTTTCAGGCATCTTATCAGGATTTTGCATAGATACATTTATGCAATGAATAGCATATAAGGTGAATCAGTGAAGCAAATTTCCATCGCCCCGCAGCTCCGCTTTCGCCACGACGGCAACGATCTCCCGCTCGACAAGGTGTTGTCGCTGCTCACCGAAGTGCAGACGCATGGCAACTTGCAGGCAGCCAGCCAGGTACTCGGGCAGTCGTACCGCGGCGCGTGGGGGCACATTAAGGAAGTCGAATCGCTCATGGGGGCGCCCTTGCTGACGATGGCTCGTGGACGTGGTGCGGTGCTCACGCCGCTGGCCCAACGCCTGTTATGGGGGCAAAAGCGTTTGCAGGCACGGCTGGGGCCTCTGCTGGAGACGATGGCGTCGGAGTTGCAGACGGAACTCGACGACCTGCTGCTGCAGGAGAGCGATCAGCTACGGCTTTTCGCGAGTCACGGATTGGCCGTCGCTGCGTTGGTCGAATTCGCGGGGCGCGCCGGCTTGCCCATCGACGTGAGCTATCGCGGCAGTATCGAAGCGATTGCGGCACTGGCGAAGCATGAGTGCGAAGTCGCGAGCTTTCATGTGCCGATCGGTGCGCTCGCGGAACCTGTGCTGGCTCACTACGGCCCCTTGCTCAAGGGCAAGTCGTATCGGGTGGCCGATGTCGCGTCTCGCCGTCTCGGGCTCATCGTTGCGCGAGGCAACCCGCTCGGTATCCGCTCGCTAGCCGACTTGCCGCGTACCGGGGCGAGGTTCGCCAACCGGGAGCGCGGGTCGGGCACGCGAATCATCTTCGATCTCCTGCTCGCGCGCGAAGGGATCGATCCGGCCGCCATTGCGGGCGCCGAGAACATCGAGTTCACGCATGCCGCCGTGGCCGCCTACATTGCGAGTGGCCGCGCCGACGCGGGACTTGCCATCGAAGCCGCAGCCAGTCAGTTCGGACTCGACTTTCTGCCGATCCTGACCGAGCGCTATTGCCTGATGTTCCCGGAGAGCGGCAGCGATTCTCCGCATCTGCAAGGACTGCTGGAGATTCTGCAAAGCGGGGAGTACCGGCAGGCGGTTCATGCCATTCCCGGCTACAGCGAAGCGGCGACGGGGCGCGTCACGCCGCTGGCCGAGGCGTTCCCTTCGTTGGGGTGATATTGCATATGCAATTATTTGCATATTATGAGTGCGGAGATTCATGCTGCTAGACGTCCGGCCAGTGCGGCTTGTGCCCGTGACTGCATGTTGCTGTGCAGCGAACGGCGCAAAAATGAACCATCGGTGTTTTCACGAGGCTTGTTGGGTGGGGGCATTTGGACTAATGTCCTAAGTGCCGAGCCCCCAGAAACGGGTTGTCATCATATGCAATGAAGAACATATGAGACGCCGTTTTGCCTCAGGAGATATTCGAGATGGTGCCCACCTCTAATGCAACGCTTGCGCCGTTGCTGGCTCGCCACGCCGGCCGCGCGCACGAGTTGCTGCCGCTGTTGCATGCCTTGCAGGACAGCGATGGCTACGTCGACCCGGCGCATGTGCCGGCGATCGCCGACGCCCTGAATCTTTCACGCGCCGAAGTCCACGGCGTCATCACCTTCTATCACCACTTCCGCAGCGCGCCGCCCCCGTCCACCGTGGTGCAGATCTGCCGTGCAGAGGCGTGCCGCAGTCGCGACGGCGAAGCGCTCGTCGCTCATGTTGAGGCGTGTACGGGGGCGCATATCGATGGCGAACCGTGTCACGGTGTTGGTATCGAGTCGGTGTATTGCCTTGGGCAATGCGCCTTGTCCCCGGCGGTGACGATCAACGGCGAACTGCATGCGCGCGTAAGCCCGGCGCGGTTCGACGCCTTGTTGGCATCGGCGTCGGCGCCCAAGGAGGGGGGACATGTCTGAGCCTTCGAAGCAAGCGCCGTATCGCATCTATATCCCGCGCGATTCGGCTGCCCTGGCGTTAGGCGCGGACCGGCTCGCGGCTGCAGTGGCAACGGAAGCCGTCCGGCGAGGGGTTTCCGTCGAGATTGTTCGCAACGGCTCGCGAGGGTTGTTCTGGCTGGAGCCGCTTGTCGAAGTGGCGACACCGGCCGGGCGTGTTGGCTACAGCAACGTGCAGGCAGCGCAGGTCGCCGGGCTTTTCGATAGCGGATGGCCTGCCCGCGCGATGCAAGACGCCGCGCGCGAATCTTCCGCTGAAGATCCCGACGGCAGTTGGGAAGCACCGATGCCCGCATGTGTCGGATTGGTCGACGCGATCCCGTATCTCGCGCGCCAGCAGCGTTTGACGTTTGCGCGTGTGGGCGTGACCGATCCGCTCGACCCGGCGGACTATGAAGCGCATGGCGGTCTGGCGGGGCTGCGCGCCTGTCTTGCGCTCGACGCCGAGGCCGCGTGCCAGACCGTGCTCGACTCGGGGCTGCGTGGACGCGGCGGGGCGGCCTTTCCGGCAGGCATCAAATGGCGCACCGTGAGCCGTGCTCAATCGGCGTGCAAGTACGTCGTCTGCAACGCCGACGAAGGCGACTCGGGCACATTTGCCGACCGGCTCATCATGGAGAGCGATCCGTTCGTACTCATCGAGGGGATGCTTATTGCTGCGCTGTCTGTCGGCGCGAGTGAGGGCATTGTCTACGTGCGCAGCGAGTATCCCCGCGCTATCGCGGCCCTCGAGGCCGCCATCGCCGTGGCGCGCCGCGAAGGCTGGCTCGGTGCCGATGTGCTGGGATCGGGGCGGGCGTGCGAGTTGCGGGTGGCCAAAGCCGCCGGGGCCTACATTTGCGGCGAGGAAACGGCGTTGCTGGAAAGTCTGGAAGGCAAGCGTGGCGTGGTGCGCGCGAAGCCGCCGATTCCCGCGCTGGCAGGGCTCTTCGGGCAACCGACACTAATCAATAACGTCATTACGCTGGCGAGCGTGCCGTTCATCTTCGCGCACGGCGCTGCGGTCTATCGCGAGTTCGGCATGGGCCGTTCGCAGGGCACGCTGCCGGTCCAGCTTGCGGGCAACATTCGCCGCGGCGGCCTTGTGGAGCTGGCGTTCGGGGTGACGCTGCGCACGCTGCTTGACGACTTTGGCGGCGGTACGGCGAGTGGGCGTCCCGCCAAGGCCATTCAGGTCGGTGGCCCGCTGGGCGCGTATCTGCCGAGCGCGCAGTGGGATGTGCCGATGGACTACGAGGCCTATGCGGCGCTAGGGGCAGTCGTGGGTCACGGCGGCGTGGTCGTGCATGACGACACGGCGGATCTCGCGGCGCTGGCCAGCTACGCGATGCAGTTCTGCGCACACGAGTCGTGCGGCAAATGCACGCCGTGCCGTATCGGGTCGACGCGCGGTGTCGAAGTGATCGATCGGATCCGGCGTGGGGATACGTCGTCGCGGCAGGTGCAACTGCTGCACGATCTTTGCGACACGATGGTGGCGGGGTCGCTGTGTGCGATGGGCGGCATGACGCCGTTCCCGGTGCGCTCCGCGCTCGACCATTTCCCGGCGGACTTTGGTCTGCCCGATGGCGCCGGGGGCGCCGAAGCTGCCTGACGCGCATGCGCCGGTCAGAGAGGAGAACACATGATCCATTCGAATGCACACGTCACGCCGGGGCACGGCCCGGACATGGGTACGCCGCTACGCGAGAGCGAAGTCGATGTCACGCTCGAGATCGACGGCCAGACCGTGACCGTGCCTGCCGGCACGTCGATCATGCGCGCCGCTGCGGGTAACGACGTCAACATCCCGAAGCTCTGTGCGACGGACTCGCTCGAGCCCTTTGGGTCTTGCCGGTTGTGCCTCGTCGAGATCGAGGGCAGGCGCGGGTTTCCCGCCTCGTGTACGACCCCCGTCGAGCCGGGCATGAAGGTGCGAACACAGTCGCCCAAGTTGCAGGATTTGCGTCGCAACGTGATGGAACTCTACATCTCCGATCACCCGCTCGACTGCCTGACCTGCGCGGCCAACGGCGACTGCGAATTGCAGGACATGGCGGGCGTGACCGGGCTGCGTGAGGTGCGTTACGGCTTCGATGGCGAGAACCATATCAAGAGCGCAAAAGACGAGTCGAATCCGTATTTCACTTATGACCCGTCGAAATGCATTGTCTGCAACCGTTGTGTGCGGGCGTGTGAGGAGACGCAGGGCACCTTTGCGCTGACGATCTCAGGCCGTGGCTTCGAGGCGCGCGTCTCGGCCGGGCAGGACCAGCCGTTCATGGATTCGGAGTGCGTGTCTTGCGGCGCCTGCGTTGCGGCCTGCCCGACGGCGACGCTGCAGGAAAAGAGTGTCATCGAGATGGGGCAGCCGGAACATGCCGTGGTCACGACGTGTGCCTACTGTGGTGTTGGCTGTGCGTTCAAGGCGGAAATGAAGGGCGGGGAAGTCGTGCGCATGACGCCCTACAAGGACGGTCTCGCGAACGAGGGGCATGCCTGCGTGAAGGGACGCTTTGCCTGGGGATACGCCACGCACAAGGAGCGCATCACCAAGCCGATGATCCGCAGCAAGATCACCGACCCGTGGCGCGAAGTGTCTTGGGACGAGGCGCTGGACTACGCGGCGTCGGAGTTCCGGCGGATTCAGGCAAAGCACGGGCGTGACGCCATCGGGGGCATCACATCGTCGCGTTGCACGAACGAAGAAACGTACCTCGTGCAAAAGCTTGTGCGCGCCGCGTTCGGTAACAACAACGTCGATACCTGCGCGCGGGTGTGCCATTCGCCGACGGGCTACGGCCTGAAACAAACGCTCGGCGAGTCTGCCGGCACGCAGACGTTCAAGTCGATCGAGCACGCCGACGTCATTCTCGTGATGGGGGCCAACCCGACCGATGGCCACCCGGTATTCGCTTCGCGGCTCAAGCGCCGGGTGCGTGAGGGGGCGAAGCTGATCGTCATCGATCCGCGCCGCATCGACATCGTCGACGGGCCGCATGTCAAGGCGGCGTATCACTTGCCGTTGCGTCCTGGGACCAATGTCGCGATGGTGAATGCCTTGGCGCATGTGATCGTGACCGAAGGGCTTCTGGCCAAGGAGTTCATCTCCGAACGATGCGAAGACCGGGCGTTCGCGCAGTGGCGCGACTTCGTGGCGCTGCCGGAGAATTCGCCCGAAGCGGTGTCCATCGTCACCGGTGTGCCTGCCGAGCAGATTCGCGGCGCGGCGCGGCTATACGCGACGGGCGGCAATGCGGCGATCTATTACGGGCTGGGGGTGACGGAGCACGCACAAGGGTCGACCACGGTCATGGGCATTGCGAATCTGGCGATGGCCACGGGCAACGTCGGGCGAGAGGGCGTGGGGGTGAACCCGTTGCGCGGGCAGAACAACGTGCAGGGATCGTGCGACATGGGGTCGTTCCCCCATGAGCTGCCCGGCTATCGGCATGTCTCCGATACGTTGGTGCGCGAGCAATTCGAAGCGGCGTGGGGCGTCACGTTGCAGGCCGAGCCGGGCCTGCGCATTCCCAACATGTTCGACGCTGCGATTCACGGCAGCTTCAAGGGGCTCTACTGCCAGGGCGAGGACATTGTGCAGTCCGACCCGAACACCCAGCACGTCGCGGCGGCCATGGAGGCGATGGAATGCATCGTCGTGCAGGATATTTTCCTCAATGAGACGGCCAAATACGCGCACGTGCTGCTGCCAGGCACCACGTTCCTCGAGAAGGACGGAACGTTCACGAATGCCGAGCGGCGTATCTCGCGCGTGCGTCGCGTCATGGCGCCGCTGCCCGGCATGGCCGACTGGGAAGTGACGATTGCGCTCGCGAAGCGGCTGGGCTACGACATGCCTTATGCCCACCCGTCGCAGATCATGGACGAGATCGCCCGGCTCACGCCGACGTTCCATGGGGTGAGCTACGCGCGTCTCGATGAGGCCGGCAGCCTGCAATGGCCCTGCAACGACGATGCCCCGGACGGCACGCCGATCATGCACGTCGACGGCTTCGTGCGCGGCAAGGGGCGCTTCATCATCACGCGCTACGTGCCGACCGACGAGAAGGTTACGCCGCGCTATCCGCTGCTGCTTACCACGGGGCGCATCCTCTCGCAATACAATGTCGGAGCGCAGACGCGCCGCACGCACAACGTTCACTGGCACGATGAAGACCGGCTCGAGATCCACCCGCACGACGCGCAGGAGCGGGGCATCAAGGATAACGACTGGGTCGGCATCCGGAGCCGGGCGGGCGAGACGGTGCTGCGGGCGGTGCTCAGTGAGCGCATGCAGCCGGGCGTGGTGTACACGACGTTCCATTTCCCTGAGTCGGGGGCGAACGTCATCACGACCGACAACTCGGACTGGGCGACCAATTGTCCCGAATACAAGGTGACGGCCGTGCAAGTGCTGCCAGTGGCACAGCCCTCGGCATGGCAGGCCAACTATTCGACGTTCAACCGCACGCAGCTCGAGCTGCTCGATGCGGCCCGCACGCCCTCCGAGCCGGTGCCGGCGAAGTAGGCGGCAATCAGTGTTTTGAAGTGGAGTCAGTGTTTGACGATGTCCAACCCTTTGCGCGAGCGCGATGACGATCAATCCGGACGCGAATCGAGTGATGCAGACTCGCAGGGCATTGCTGCGCCCGTGTGCGGCGTGGCACCTGCCGCGATCGATCCGGAGGCCCTGACACCGCACGCGACGTTCGCCGTGCGGCGCTTTCGTCACGGGGCGTGGCAGCACGCGGGCGATGAACTGGCGGAGGAAGTGCCCGTCGCGCTGGAGTTCAACGGCATCTCTCATGTGGTGATGCTCGCGACCCCGGCCGATATCGAAGACTTTGCGCTGGGATTTGCGCTTTCCGAGGGCATTCTGAACGACCGGCGCGAGTGTTATGGCATTGACGTGACGGCGACGGCGCTGGGGATTACCGCGCACCTCGAAATCTCGTCGCGAGCGTTTGCCGGGCTCAAGGAGCGTCGCCGCAACCTCACGGGGCGCACCGGGTGCGGACTGTGCGGCACGGAAAGCCTCGATCAGGTGCTGCGCCCGTTACCGGCGGCTGGCCAGGCGCTTCGCGTGTCTCACGCCGCGCTGGCCGCCGCGCATGCCGGGCTGGCACGGCATCAGCCGTTGAACGGGGTGACGGGGGCCGTGCACGGCGCAGCCTGGTGTTCGCCGCAGGGGGAAATTCTTGGCTTGCGCGAAGACGTCGGCCGGCACAATGCCCTCGACAAACTGATCGGCGCACTCGCGCGCGACGAGCAGGCGTTCGACAGCGGTTTTGTATTGATGACGAGCCGTGCGAGCGTCGAAATCGTACAGAAGGCCGCGCAAGTCGGTATTCCGATGATCGCGGCCGTCTCGGCGGCCACGGCGCTGGCCGTGCGAACGGCGCAGGCGGCCGGTGTAGCGCTGGTGGGGTTTGTGCGGGGTGAGCAGTGTGTCATTTACACAGGCGGGGCGGCGCTCGATGACAGCGTCTGATGGCAACGATTGAGCAGGAGACCTCTGATGGACGGTAATAACCTCGTGCGCATGGCCAATCGCATCGCGGACTTCTTTGAATCGTTGCCCGATCGGGAGGAGGCGCTGGGCGAGGTCGCCACGCATCTGCACAAGTTCTGGGATCCGCGCATGCGTGCTCAGATTCTGGCGTTGGCCGACACACCCGAAGCGGCCGGGATGCACTCGCTTGTGCGTGAAGCACTGGCCCGTCATCGCGCCCGGCTGACGCCGTCAAGCTGAAACCCGCTTCGGCGCGAGCATACGCGGCTCGCAGTATAGTAGAGGGACGGTCGCGCACCGGCGCGGCCTCACCAGCGGAGGACTTGATGAGCGATACTCCCACGCGCAAGCCCGGCCCACAGCAACCTCACGAGGAGGACAATGTGGAGCGCGACCTCGACGAAGCACTCGAGGAGACGTTTCCGGCGAGCGACCCCGTTTCCATCGAGATCGATAAGCCGAAGCGTCCCCCTGCATCGAAAACCGCCGAGACCAAGCGTCTCGACAAAGGACTCGAAGCCACCTTCCCCGCGAGCGATCCGGTGTCGATCGATATCGGCAAGACGCCGAAGCCGTAAGGTTACGGTAGGGTTGCCGTAGGTTTGCGGTGCAATGCCGGTGGATGGCGTGCCAATCCGGCATGTTTGGGGCGCAGCCCCGTCTGACGGGGCCGCCGGCCGAAAATAAATCTCCGCCCCGGCATGGGTTTGCCGCCCGGCCGGGGTGAATTCATGGCAAAATGCCGCGCCTGACTCTCTCAGGCTGGGACTGTAGGAAATAAATGGCGGCAGGTACGGTAAAAAAAGTTCGACGCTACGCGCTGGAAACCATCGATGTGATGGGGCAGAGCGGGCTTGGCGTCGTCGAGCGCCCCGATGGGCGTTTCGTCATGTATCCGGAGTACTGGACACAGACGCAGGCGCTCAGCCAAAAAATGCGCACGTTGTACCGCCGTAATTGCCAGCTCGAATACCAATTGGCCAAGCTCACGCGCGAACTCGATCGTTTGCGCAGTGTGGTCGATACGCCGCGTCCCACGGGGAATCCGCAAGCGTCGTTGCCCGGCACCGACGTGCCGCAGCCCGAGCCTGAGCTCGAGCGCAAGCCCGCCACCGAATTACCGCCACGACGACGCAAACGCGCCGCCTAAGTGCTGTTGCCGTGACAGCCAGGTCTCGACCAGTACCGTTTCAGTTCGTCCGATTTACCCAGTAACGTTACCGAATCTCCCTCAATATTCAGCTTTTTGCTCGCTTCGCCGACCATCATGGCGCTTACTGCATCGCAACTCGAAACCTTCCGTAACGACGGTTATCTGATCCTTCCGCGCTACGTGGCGCAGGCCGACTGCGAGGCGATTCTGGCTGATGCGCGAGCGCAGTTGGCAGCAGCGACGCCGCCGCTCGAGTTCGAAGCCGACGTGGGCTATGAGGGCGCACCGCAGTCGCGTGAAGCTGAGGGCGGTCAGACCGTTCGTCGTCTGCTCAAGGCCTATGATCGTGGCGATGCGCTGCGCCGCTGGGCGACCCGCCCGGATCTGGTCGAGTCGCTCGCGCAGATCTTCGGCGAGGACGTGGTGCTGACGCTGGCCCATCACAACTGCGTGATGACCAAGCACCCGCACTTCGGCACAGCGACCGGTTGGCATCGCGACATCCGCTACTGGTCGTTCCCGCAGAATTCACTCATTTCCGTGTGGCTCGCGCTGGGGCCGGAAACGCGTGACAACGGCGCACTGCGCTTCATCCCCGGCTCGCATCGCGAGCAGCTCAAGTCGCATCAGCTCGATTCGCTAGACTTCCTGCGTCCCGACGAGCCGGACAACCAGCCGCTCGTCGCGCGTGGTCAGCAGGTTGAACTGGCGCAGGGCGATGTCGTCCTTTTCCACAGCGGCTTGTTCCACGCCGCAGGGCGCAACGAGGGCGATACCACGAAATTCTCTGTCGTGTTTGCGTATCGCGGCGAGAGCAACCCGCCAACGCCGGGCACACGCTCCGCGTCCGCAGGCGAAGTGGCGCTCGGCCACTGACGTTGCGGCTGCCGGGGATGGTAATTTCCCCGGCGCCATCTCAAATTTGGGTGCTTTCCTAAAGCGATGGGCACCTTTTCCCGCGTAGACTCTTCGACCACCCTTGTGGCGTCGAGCGCTGGCGCACGCGCACCGTATTGCCGGTAAGGCAACGCCGTGCTGTGCCAGTAATCTGCCTGACGCCATTCCATGACAAGTGTCGTGTTGCCCCTGCGGGAGTCATTCCGCCGGGCGTGCGCGGCCGTTTCCGGAGCAGATACGTGTCCCATTCGCCCATTACCCCCTCGGCACCGTCCGCCGCTTCGCCGCCAGCGGCATCCGGCGAGCCCGCTGCCGCTGGCCGCGCCACCTGGGGGTCACGGCTGGGCTTTGTCCTGGCGGCGGCCGGTTCTGCTGTGGGGCTCGGTGCCGTGTGGAAATTTCCGTACGTCGTCGGGGCGCACGGTGGCGGTGCGTTTCTTGTCGTGTATCTCGGCTGCGTGCTGTCGCTTGGCGTCGCATTGTTGCTTGCCGAGATGACCATTGGTCGATTGACAGGCAAGTCCGCGACAACGGCATTGCGTGAATTGGGCGGACGCCACTGGGCGTGGGTCGGGCGCATCGCCACCTTCAACGCCTTTGCGATTCTGTCGTTTTACGTCGTGGTCGGCGGCTGGACGGTGGCGTATCTACAGCGTGCGATCACGGGCGCGGTACTGGTAGCCGACACGGAGCGTCTTGTCAGCGAATTCTCGACGTTTATTGCAGACCCAGTCGCATCGCTCGCCACCATGGGGGTGTTTCTGGGGCTCACTTGCCTCATCGTTGCCGCCGGGGTTCAGAAGGGCATCGAGCGGGCAGGCAAGTGGCTCATGCCTGCCCTGTTTCTCCTGATGCTGCTCGTCATTGCGCGCGCACTTACATTGCCGGGCGCCATGGCAGGTGTTGCATGGTTTCTCACGCCTGACTTCTCCGTCATTTCGGGCAGTACCTTGCTCGAAGCGCTTGGCTTGGCATTTTTCTCGCTGTCGTTGGGGGCGGGCATGATCGTGGTCTATGGCTCCTATCTGCCCAAGGACGCGAAGCTGGCCGGCTCCGCCGTCTGGGTGGCGACCCTCGCAACGCTCGCCTGCTTCCTCGCGGGACTGATGATCCTGCCCGCGGTGTTTGCTTTTGGTGTTGCCCCCAACGCCGGACCGGGCCTGACTTTCATTACCATGCCCGCGATTTTCGCGCAGATGCCGTTCGGTCATCTCGTTGCGGTCGCGTTCTTCCTGCTGCTGCTGTTCGCGGCGCTGACGTCGGCAGTCTCGTTGTTCGAACCGGTCACTGCGTTTCTCATCGATGAGTACCAATGGCGTCGTGGCCCGGCTGTGGTCGCCGTGTTGGTGGCGACGTTCCTCTTCGGCGCACCGGCCGCGCTGTCTTTCGGCGTGTGGTCCGACGTGCGTCTTTTCGACCGGACGATCTTCGATCTGATGGACTATGTGACCGTCAATCTGCTCATGCCGGCAGGTGGATTATGCGTAGCGTTCTTCGTCGGTGTGCGCATCTGGCCATTGGCGCGCACCGTACTCGAGGACACACGCGGGCAGTGGTTCGTGCCGGTATGGCGGGCGCTGCTGCTCGTTCTCACGCCGGTCGCGATCGTCGGTGTGTGGTATCAGAGTCTCTGAGGTGAGGGGGCGGGCGCATGCCCGTCCGGGACTGACGCGATATCCGCGGACCGCGGGAAGATCATCGACCGCCCACGAACCGCCCACGAACCGCTGACGAACCGATCAGGCCACCGGCGTTCTCATCGTCACCCACTCTTCGGCAGCGGTAGGATGTACCGCGAGTGTGCGGTCGAAGTCGGCCTTCGTCGCCCCCATCGATAGCGCCACGCCAAGCAACTGTACTTGCTCGCCCGCGTGATCGCCCACCATGTGGGCGCCGACGATCTTGTCAGTGGCGCCATCCACGAGCAGTTTCATCAGAATCTTTTCCTGACGGCCCGACAGCGTCGCCTTGAGCGGCCGGAACAACGCCCTATAAACCCTGAGCTGCGAATACTGGGCGCGCGCTTCGCTTTCGGTCAGGCCAACCACACCGATCTCGGGGGTGCTGAACACGGCCGTCGGTATCAGCTTGTGGTCCACGCGCGTTGTACGCTCGCCGAACACCGTATCGGCGAATGCTTGTCCTTCGCGAATCGCCATCGGCGTGAGATTGACGCGGTCGGTGACGTCACCCACGGCAAAGATCGACGGCACGTTGGTGCGCGAGAATTCATCGACGATGACGGCCCCCTTTTCGTTGAGCGCCACGCCGGTGGCGGCAAGGCCCAGGCCTTGCGTGTAGGGCACACGGCCGGCTGCGCTCAGTAGCACATCGGCGTCGTGTGTGCTGCCATCGGACAGGGTGATCCGCAGGCGGTCCTGCAGCTTTTCCGCGCGCTCCACGTTGCGCTCCAGCAGCACCTCGATGCCGCGCTCGCGATAGGCGGCTTCGAGTGTGGTGCGTACCTCTTCGTCGAAGCCGCGCAACAGATGCGGGCCACGATGTACAAGTGTGACCTTCGATCCGAGTCCGGCGAAAACGCCAGCGAACTCCAGCGCGATGTAGCCACCGCCGATGATCGTGATGCGCTCGGGGAGCGATTCGAGATGAAACACTTCGTTTGACGAAATGGCATGCTCCCGGCCGATAAAGTGGGGTTGATCTGCCGGTTTGCCGCCAGTCGCGATCAGAATGTGGCGGGCGGTGATGCGCTCGCCCGTGGCGGGCAAGACGACCGTGTGGGGCCCTTCAACCACGGCCCGCGCTGCGACGAGTTCGGCACCCGCGCGTTCGAGGTTGGTTCGGTAGATGCCTTCGAGCCGGGCGATTTCGCTGTCTTTGCGCGCGATGAGCGTCTTCCAGTCGAACGTGGCGGAGGGCACTTGCCATCCGAAACCTGCCGCATCTTCGAACTCGTCGGCGAAACGGCTGGCGTAGACGAGCAGCTTTTTCGGGACGCACCCGCGAATGACGCAGGTGCCACCAACACGAAACTCCTCGGCCACTTTCACGCGTGCGCCATATTGCGCCGCGACGCGTGCTGCCCGCACGCCACCGGAACCGGCACCGATCACGAAAAGATCCACATCGAACTGGGGCATTGCTGACTCCTTTATGTCATGCGGCACGTCGGACTGACACGATGATTCGGACAGCGTCACGACGGCCATCGCTTCTGGCGTTGATCGATTGTGCCAGAGACCTGCACAGCGTGTCGGCAGGCGCCTCGGGCTTTCGAAGTCGTCCGAGTTCAGCTTCAGCATTCACCTCGTACCGGTACCCCATAACGTTGGGTGTCCGTCAATTCGGGTTTTCGCACGGTCGTTCACCTCCTTTGATTCACGTCAATGCGCCAGATGAAACGCGGGACGACAATCGAACGCGTCGAAAGTCGATCGATGCTTCAACGGCACGCGTGGCCGCTCGCTCACAAGGCGTTGCGGGCGTTTCGCCGACGACTCAATCGCGGCTGCCGGATGTTTCTGAAATGAAACACTTTTTCGGGACCGTCTTGGCATTACGCGAGTGGTGAAAATGGAATTTCATAAGAATCAACAGGTTATTGTTCATGGCGCGAAATTTGCTGTGACTCGTTCACGACAGGCGGGATTCACCGCCGGCAGACGAGGATGTCATGACGAAGTCGCTACCCCGCCTCATGGGCGCCACGATGGCGTTGGCGTTGTTGTGTTGCTTCTGGATTCCGGCATCGGCACATGCCGCGAGTCATTCGCTTGCCTCGGCAAGCGAGAAGACCGCAACCGCCAGCGCCGGACATGGTGCCCGGCCGTCGCGGGCCGCGCGCGTGAAGCGTGCGGCCCGAGCGCCGGCTTTCTCGCCGCCCGGTTCACCACCGCCTGCACTTGTCGGCGCAGCGCCCGCGCCGTGGCGAGATGTGTTCGCGCAGGCGGGCGCCTGGGCGTCCGAACCGATCATCGTCAGCGGCCGGACCTTGGGCGACACGCTAGGCAACGCCGGGGTGACGAAAGGGGCGGAGGGCATGATCACCGGCCCCCGCGCCGGGTTGACGGGGCTGTATCAAACCGTCTGGCATCGCGCGCTATCCAATCCTGTTCTGAGCACTCAGCTCTTCGCCGGTTCTCCGGAATACTTCGGACTGCATTTCTAAACCGGCGGGTATCGAGGCGGATATCGAGGCGGATATCGAGGCGGATATCGCGGCGGGACACGTGCGCGCGTCTCGTTCAATCCCTTCGAAGCGCTTGCGCCAATCACCACAGCGTTGATTGTCTTCCGATGCACCGTGTGTGCCACGACGATGGCTGCACGCTATCTCTTATGCCGGCACAGCCTGCGTTCGCCCGGTTTTTCGGGCGCGCCATGCATGGCATGCGCCGTTCCCCTACGCTTGCCTCGCCAAGATCAATGCGGTTAGGATTAACCCGCAGTTCAAGCGTGGCATTTTCTCAAGACATGCCGACTGCCGGCATGCCATTCCGTTCCGGAGCCCCCTTATGAGCACGCCTGAAGTTTCTGTGCAAAGTCCTCCCCAGAAAAAAGCGCTTCCCATCGGATTGATTGCCGGTGTGATCGTGATGATCGCTGTGCTCCTGATTCCCATGCCCGACGACCTGCCGGTCGCCGGTCACCGCATGCTGGCGATTCTCGCCTTCGCCGTGGTGGTGTGGATTACCGAAGCCGTGTCGTATGAAGCCAGCGCCATCATCATTACGTCGTTGATAGCCTTCCTTGTGGGGACGGCGCCCACCGTGCAGGACCCCAGTGTCGAATACGGTACCTCGCGCGCGATCAGCATGGCGCTCGCAGGCTTCTCGAACTCGGCGCTCGCGCTCGTGGCCGGCGCGTTGTTCATCGCTGCCGCGATGACCCTGACCGGACTCGACCGGCGCATCGCCCTTGTCACACTCTCGAAGATCGGCACCAGCACACGCCGTGTGATGGTGGGTGCGATCGCAGTGACGATTCTGCTCTCGCTGGTGGTGCCGAGTGCCACGGCGCGTAGTGCCTGCGTGGTGCCGATCATGATGGGCGTGATTGCCGCCTTCGGGGTCGACAAGCGCTCGAACATCGCGGCCGGAGTCATGATCATCGTGGCACAGGCGACGAGCATCTGGAACGTCGGCATTCAGACGGCGGCTGCGCAAAACCTGCTGACCGTGGGCTTCATGGACAAGATGCTCGGCGACCGGATTACCTGGGCCGAGTGGCTGGTGGCCGGCGCGCCGTGGGCCGTCATCATGTCGGTAATCCTCGTGGTGCTCGTGCTCAAGATGATGCCGCCCGAAGCCGACGCCATTGCCGGTGGCAAGGAAGCCGTGGAAGCGCAACTGCGTGAAATGGGGCCGATGACGAGTGCGCAGAAGCGTCTGCTCGCCGTGTCGATCGGCCTGCTGCTGTTCTGGGCGACGGAAGGCAAGCTGCACCGCTTCGATACCACGTCGGTGACTTACGTCGGTCTCGTGGTGCTGATGCTGCCGCGCTTCGGCGTGATGACCTGGAAGGAAGTGCAATCGCGCATTCCCTGGGGCACGGTGATCGTGTTCGGTGTGGGTATCAGTCTCGGCACCGCGCTTCTGACCACGCAGGCAGGTCAGTGGCTCGGCAATCACGTGGTCGCGGCGACCGGTCTCGACTCGCTTCCGACGCTGTGGGTCTTCGCGATTCTGGCGGTATTCCTGATCCTCATTCACCTGGGCTTCGCCAGCGCGACGGCGCTGACCTCAGCCATGCTGCCGATTCTGATCGCCGTGCTGCAAACGCTGCCGGGCGACTTCAACCGGCTGGGTATGACCATGCTGCTCGGCTTCACCGTGAGCTTCGGCTTCATCCTGCCGATCAACGCACCGCAGAACATGGTGTGTCTGGGCACCGACACCTTCACCGCAAAGCAGTTCGCGAGGGTCGGTATCGTGATTACCCTCGTGGGTTATGCGCTGCTGCTGCTCTTCGCTGCGACGTACTGGCGCTGGCTGGGTTGGCTGTAATTCGCGCAGATCGAACAAGGAGCCAACATGCGAATCTCCCTGAATGACGCGATCGACTTCGGCAAGCAACTGCTGCTCGCACAAGGTGTCCCCGACGATATTGCGTTCGATGTCGCGCAGCATCTGGTCGAGTCGGATCGCGTCGGTTATGCGAGCCACGGACTCTCGATTCTGCCGACCTACCGCAAGGTGCTCGAAGACGGACAGGTCAACCCGAGCGGACGTCCGAGCGTGCTCACCGACCATGGCAACCTGCTGCTGTACGAGGGCAATCGCGGCTTCGGCCAGCACGTGGGCAAGTTCGTGGTCGAGCATGCCATTGCGCGGGCTTTCGACAAGGGCGTGTCCATCCTCACGCTGCGCAACAGTCACCATCTGGGCCGGATGGGGCAGTATGGCGAGATGGCGGCGCAGCAGGGCCTGGTGTTCATGGCGTTCACCAACGTGACGAACCGTCAGCCGATGGTGGCCCCATACGGCGGTAGCGAGCCGCGCCTGACGACGAACCCCCTGTGCTTTGCCGGGCCGTTGCCAAACAATCGTCCGCCACTCGTGGTGGACATGGCGACCAGCGCCATTGCGATCAACAAGGCGCGTGTACTGGCTGCCGAAGGCAAGCCGGCGCCGCCGGGCTCGCTGATCGATGGCCACGGGAATCCGTCGACCGACCCGAGTGCACTCTTTTCCGAACCGTTCGGGGCATTGCTGCCGTTCGGCGGCCACAAGGGCTACGCGTTGGGGATCGTGACGGAACTGCTCGCCGGCGTGCTGTCGGGCGGTGGCACGATTCAGCCGGCGCACCCGCGCGCGGGCGTGGCAACGAACAACATGTTCGCCATCGTGCTCAATCCACAGGTCGATTTTTCGGCGACGTGGCGTTCGCAAGAGGTCGAGGCGTTCATCGACTATCTGACGTCGTGCCCGCCGCAGCCCGGCTTTGACCGGGTGCAATATCCGGGCGAATACGAGGCGGAGAACCGCAAGAAGCATCACGATCACATCGATCTGACGCCCCCGATCTGGGCGTCGTTGACGAGGATGGCTGCGGAACTTGGCGTCGCGCCTGTGCGCACGTTGTAAGCCGCACAAAGGGAACGTACTGTCGCGCGGCTCCCTTTATGCGACGATGGCGATACGAAACCAGCATGGATTTGGGCGATGCCGTTGGCATTGCAGGGAGAAGTGAAAGGCATGGCATTACTTAAGGTCGACGTAGTGAGCACCGAGCGGGCAATTTTTTCGGGCGAGGCGCGCTTCGTCGCGGTGCCGGGCACCTCGGGCGAGCTGGGCGTGCTTCCCGGGCACACACCGTTGCTGACGGCTGTTCGCCCCGGCACGGTCAGGATCGAAGCGGACGACGGTGCCGATACGTTTTTGTACATCGCGGGCGGCTTCGTCGAAATTCAGCCCGACCGGGTGACGATTCTCGCCGACACCGCCATACGTGCGGAGAGCCTTGACGAAGCGCGTGCCCAGCGGGCTCGCGAAGAGGCCAGGGCGCTGCTCGAGACGCAGGCGAGCGACATCGATTACGCCAAGGCGCAGGCAGAGCTGACGGAGGCCGTAGCGCAGTTGCAGGCGATCCGGCGCATGCGCAAGCAAAAGGAAGCGCGCTGACCCGGTAAGACGCCGGTCAAGCCGGGCGCACCACCGTCGGCGTCACGCCACAGTCGTCACGCGGTATCGAGCAACACGGGCAGTCCTCACGGGCTGCCCGTTTTTTTTCGCCTTCACGGTCCCATTCGTGAGGTGCAACCGCATGAGGTAAACCCCGAGTCGATTCGGCTTGCGTCATTTTTTTGAAGACACTATATTTCTTTCAAATAATAGTTATTGCACTGAGATAACTGTTTATGAAAAATTCGATGGCCACCTTGTTGCCATCTCAATGCACGCGTGATGTCACGCGTCGGTGTCCTTGGAGTTCAAATGAGCGAGACAGCAAAGCAAACGGAACAGGAAGTTCTCTTCACGCAGATCGGCCGCGTCGCGGTGATTACGTTGAACCGCCCGCAGGCGCTCAACGCCTGGACCATCGCCATGCGCGAACTGATCATCGATGCGCTCGAGCGCTTCAACGCCGACGAGAACGTGGCGGCTGTGATCATGACCGGGGCGGGGCGTGCCTTCTCGGCCGGGCAGGACCTGGGAGAAGCGAAGCACTTCGACGGCGACACGGCCATCGAGTGGATCAAGGGGTGGGAGCACTACTACGACGTGATTCGCAGCCTGAAGAAGCCGCTGGTCATGGCGCTGAACGGCACGGCGGCCGGCTCGGCCTTCCAGGTATCGCTGCTGGGCGATATTCGTGTGGGCCACCCGGGCGTGCGCATGGGTCAGCCGGAAATCAATGCCGGGATCGCCAGCACGACCGGTCCGTGGATCATGAATCACATGCTGGGTCTGTCGCGCACCATCGAACTCACGCTCACGGGCCGTTTGATGGAGGCCGACGAATGCTATCGACTGGGCCTGATCCATCATCTCGTGCCGGAAGACAAGGTGTTCGAGAAGGCGCTGGAGATTGCGTCCGAGCTGGCCGAGAAGCCGCCGGTGGCCATGCGTCTGGACAAGCAGCGTTTCCGCGAGATGACCGAGGGCACGTTCCAGGACGCCATCGAAGCCGGCATGCGCATTCAGCGCGAATCGTACGAATCGGGCGAACCCGCGCGCATGATGGCCGCGTTCTTCGCCAAGCGCGCGGCCAAGGCCGAGGCGGCCAAGGCCTGAGTCATACCGGTCGCCGTCGAATAAAGTCCCGCCGCCCGGCGTCGCGCGCAGTGCTGCCGGGTGGCGAACCTTACAGGACATGCGCGTCGCGTCTGTCCACACGCTAGCGGAGTTTCCCATGTCTCACCCGCACGACCCGCAAAACCCGTCCCGTCGCCGTCTCATGCAAATGGCCGGCACTGCCGCACTGGCAAGCGCCTTGCCGTTAGCTGCGTCGCGCACGGCGCATGCGCAGGCACGCCAGTTGATTGTCTCCGATCCGGGCGGCCCGTACACCGTGGCCTACCGTCGTGCGTTCTACGACCCGTTCGAGAAGGCCACCGGCATCAAGGTCGTGAGCGTGGCGCGTGATTCGCAGCCGGTGGCGCAGTTCGCCGCCATGGTGCAGACCAAGAACTTCGTGTGGGATGTGACAACGCTCACGCTCTCGGCCGACATTCCTTACCTCGAGTCGAAAGGCTTTCTCGAACCCATCGGCATGAAGGTCAGCGATTTCCCCGGCATCATGCCCGAGGCGGTGACACCCGACTGGCTGGGCGTCGACGTGTACTCGACCGTGCTGGCCTATCGCACCGACAAGTTCCAGAAGGACGCACCGCAGACGTGGGCGGACTTCTGGGATGTGAAGCGCTTCCCGGGGCGTCGCTCACTGCGCCGCAGCCCGCTTGACACGCTCGAGCAGGCACTCATGGCCGATGGCGTGCCGATCGACAAGCTGTATCCGCTCGATCTCGACCGTGCCTTCAAGTCGCTCGACAAGATCAAGCCGCACATCGATCTGTGGTGGACGTCGGGCGCACAGGCCATGCAGGCGATTCAGAGTGGCGACGTCGACATGATGTCGACATGGAACGGCCGTGCGCAGGCCGCCATCGACAACAAGGCGCCGGTGAAGATCGTCTGGAATCAGGGGCTGTATTCCATCGAAGGGTGGGGCATTCCGAAGGGCACGCCGCGTGCCGAATTCGCACGCCAGTTCGTGCGGTTCTGCGGCGATCCGGCCCGTCAGGCGCTCATTACGCAGGATCTCGCGTATGGCCCGACCAACCTCAAGGCATTCGACGGTATTGCCAAGGAGCGCGCGCCGCTGCTGCCGACAGCGCCGGCCAACCTCAAGGGGATGCGTCTGCCGAGCCCGCAGTGGTGGGCCGAGAACCGCACGAAGGCCACCGAGCGCTTCAACGCATGGCTGTTGTCGTAAGTTGTCAGAAGCCGCGAAGCAGGAAGAGACGAACATGAGTACCAAACTGGAAACCATCGGTCTTGCCAAGACGTATCGCGAGACCCCCGCGCTTCTGCCGACGGACCTGCGGGTCGCGGCAGGAGAATTTCTCACCTTGCTCGGGCCTTCGGGGTCGGGCAAGACCACGCTGTTGCAGATGATTTCGGGGCTGGTCGAGCCCAGCGCCGGGCAACTCCTCATCGATGGGCGCGACGCGACGCATGACGCGCCAGGCAAGCGCGGCATCGGGATGGTGTTCCAGAGCTACGCGCTCTTTCCGCACATGACCGTCTGGGACAACGTGGCGTATGGCTTGCGCATGCGCAAGCTGCCGCGCGCAGAGCTGGCTCCGGCCGTGGACGCCGCGCTCGCGATGGTCAAGATGCAGTCCTTCGCGCAGCGTTTGCCGTCGGAGCTGTCGGGCGGGCAGCAGCAGCGCATCGCGCTTGCACGCTGCTTCGCGTTCCGTCCCTCGATCATCTTGCTCGACGAGCCGCTTGGCGCGCTCGACAAGAAGCTGCGCGAACACATGCAGATGGAAATCCGGCGTCTGCATCAGGAACTGGGGGCGACGTTCATCTACGTCACGCACGATCAGGACGAGGCGCTCACGCTGTCCGACCGGATCTGCCTGATGAATCAGGCACGCATCGAGCAGATCGGCACCCCGGCACAGTTGTACGACCGGCCGGCGACACGGTTCGCGGCGGATTTCCTCGGGCACTCCAATTTGCTCGACGGCGTGGTCGAACATGTGGCCGACGGCCGCGTCGCGTTGCGCGTGGGTGAACGTCTGGTGCCCATCGGCCCGAGTCCCGATCTGCCGTCGGCGGGGGCGGCCAGTTTGCTGGTGCGTCCGGAGGCGGCGCGTCTGACCACACCGGAAGATGGCGCGCTTGCCGGCACGATTCGCGAAGTCGTCTTTCTGGGGGCGGATACGCGCGCAATCGTGTCGCTGGGGCAGGGGGCCGAGCGTGACGACGGCGCCGACTTCACCGTGCGCTGTCCGCGTGAGCTCACGCCGCGTGTCGGCGAGCGCGTCGGGCTGGCGTGGGATCACGGCCGCGCCACATTGCTCACGCGCTGAACCTTTCTCACCCGATACCCAAGTCATCCGCTTCAGGAGTCATTGCCATGTGGCTTGTTCAACGCCTGCCCCAGGCGGGGTCCCGTATTGCCTGGCCGAAGCATCTGGCCCGGTGGCTGCCGGCCTTGCCCGCCTTGCTGTTCCTGGCCGTGTTCTTCATCGTGCCGGTCGTCGAGATTCTGCAGGGCGGACTTTACGATGGCGACGGCGTACTCTCCGTCGCGCAGTTCGCGCGCATGACGCACTCCGCCGTGTACGTCAAAGTGCTGGCCTCGACGTTCTGGATTGCCTTCCTCACTGCGGCGCTCTCCGTTGCGCTCGGCTATCCGGTGGCGTACCTGTTGGCGCGTCTGTCGGCGCGCTCGCGCGAGCGCTGGTTGCTGTGGATTGTGTTGCCGTTCTGGACCAGCTATCTCGTCAAGACGTATGCGTGGATGTTGTTGCTGTCCAAGACCGGTCTGCTCACGATCGTGGCTACGCATCTCGGCCTGATCGATAGCGCGAGCACGCTCGCACCGTCGCTCACGGGCGTGCTGATCGGCATGGCGCACGCCATGCTGCCGCTCGCCGTCATGACCATGCTGCCGATCATGCGCGGCATCAACATGCAACTGGTGCAGGCAGCGCAGACGCTCGGCGCGGACCGTGCGACGGGCTTCTTCACCGTCTTTCTGCCGCTATCGGGGGCGGGCGCCGCCGCGGCTGGATTGCTGGTCTTCATCTCGAGCCTGGGCTTCTTCATCGTGCCTGCGCTGCTGGGTTCGCCGCGGGAGTCGATGGTCGCGCAACTGGTCATCTCGTCGGTGCTCGACCTGTTCGACCTGCGCTTTGCCGGTGCGCTCTCGACCGTGTTGCTGCTGTGCTCGATCGTTGTGTTCTACGTGTACGACCGGGTCGTGGGGCTGTCGTCGCTGGCGGGTGAGGCGCCGGAGCGCCGCGCGGGGTCGGGCGGGCGGATGTTGCCGGCGCTTATCGCCATCGGACGACTTGCCGGCAAGGTCTCGCTGTCGCGAGGACGCGAGCGCGCAGAGGGGGCAGGGGGCAGCTTCGGACTGAAGGCCTATACGTGGGTAGTCGTTCTCGCCCTGGTGCTGCCGATTGCCTTTGTGGTGCCGCTTGCCTTCACCAAGCAGTCGTTCGTGGCATTCCCGCCAGAACTCTTCACGATGAAATGGTTCGTGGCGTTCCTCGAGTCGAGCGTATGGCAGGCGGCGTTGTTGCGCTCGCTCGGCGTGGGTCTTGCCACCGCCGCCCTCGCACTTGTCCTCGGATTCGGCGCAAGTCTTGCGCTCGTGCGGTTGCCGTCGCGCTGGCGCAAGCCGTTGTTTGCCATGTTCATCGCGCCGCTGATCGTGCCGCGCATCGTGGTTGCCGTCGGTCTGCTGTATCTGTTTGCGCGCTGGGAACTGGCGGGTACCAATGCTGGCCTCGTTATTGGCCATACCGTGCTCGCGATCCCGTACGTCGTGGTCACGCTGTCGGCGAGCTTCAAGCGCTTCGACTGGCGGCTCGACGACGCTGCCAAGATGCTTGGCGCCTCGGCCTTGACTCGCGTGCGTACGGTACTGCTGCCACTGATGGCCGCGAGTCTGGGCTCGGCATTCCTGTTCGCTTTCATCGTGTCGTTCGACGACCTGACGATTGCCATCTTCGTCTCCGGCGGTATTAACACCACGCTGCCCAAGCAGATGTGGGACGACATCCAGTTGGCTGTCACGCCGACGCTGGCTGCCGTCGCGACCTCGCTGGTGTTCCTGATGGTGTTCATCGTCTGGCTGTCTTCGATCTTCAAACGCAAGAGCTATTGATATCTGCGGATTTCCGTATGTCCATGTCCAACGTTGCCCGAGTTGCGCCGGTGAATGCGCAGTTGCTTTCCTCTTCACATCCTTATACGCAGTACTTTCCCCAGCGGGCCGAGGGCGACCGGCTCGATGTCGTACCGCTGCTGATGGCGGGCCTTCAGGGCGCTTCAGCCAAACCGGTTGTCGTGTTCGAGGGCGAAGCCATCGACCGTGCGCAGATGGCCGCGCGTGTCGGGGCCTTTCAGGCTTGGTTCGCCGCGCAGGGCCTCGTGCCGGGCGACCGGGTCGCGGTCATGCTGGGTAACAGCGCGGCGCAGGTTGCCTTGATCTACGCCCTCATGCTCTCGGGGCTGGTGTGGGTGCCGGTCAACACGCGTCTGAAGGGCGACGGGATCGAATATTTGCTCGGCCACGCCAAGCCGAAGCTGCTCATCGCAGAGCCGGCGTTTGCCGAGGTGCTGGACGCTGGTGTGGCCCTCGCGGCGCAGCAGCCGGATCATCACGGGACGCGCGTCGAACGTTGTCTGCTGGCCGAGGTGACGGCGCAAGCTGCCGCGTATGCCGGCGCCCGGCCGGTGGCGGCGGACGTCACCCCTGCGTCGGTGCTGTGCATCATCTACACGTCGGGCACGACCGGCGCGCCCAAGGGCGTGTTGTTCACGCACCGCATGATGCGCATCGCCAGCGAGGCGGCACTGCGGGTGGCGGATGCGCACGACGGCGACCGGCTGTTCCTGTGGGAGCCGTTGTGCCACATCGGCGGCGCGCAAATGTTGTTGCTGCCGTTCCTCGCCGACGTCGAGATGCATGTGGTGGAGCGCTTCTCCGCGAGCCGCTTCTGGCAGCAATGTGCGGCCGCGCAGGCGACGCATCTGCACTACCTCGGCGGCATTCTCGACATCCTCATGCAACTGCCGCGCGACGCCCAGCCGGCGCAGAATTCCTTGCGCGTAGCGTGGGGCGCAGGCGTCTCCGCAAGTGCATGGCAGGCCACGCGAACGCGTCTGCAATGCACATTGCGAGAGTGCTACGGCATGACCGAGTGCTCGAGCTTCGCCACCCTCAATGACGAGGACGTGCCGGGCTCCATCGGCCATGCACTGCCGTGGCTGACGCTGGAATTGCTCGACGATGCCGGGCAACCGGTGGCCGACGGCGAACCGGGCGAGATCGTTCTGTCGAGCGAGGTGGAAGGGGTGTTTTTGCCCGGTTATCTCGACAATCCGGAAGCCACATCGAAGGCGCTGCGCGACGGCAAGCTCTTCACCGGGGACAGCGCGCGGCGCGGTGCCGACGGCAGCCTGGTCTTCATCGGCCGTCGCACGGACAGCATGCGGGTGCGCGGCGAGAACGTATCGGCCTGGGAGATCGAGCGCGTATTCGCGCGGCATCCGGCAGTAGCGGCGTGTGCGGCCATCGGCATCGCGAGCGACATCGGTGAGCAGGACGTGATGCTCTACGTGCAGTTCCGCGACGGTCAGGCCATCGACTGGACGACGCTCTCGCAATGGGCCGCAGACAAATTGGCCAGCTACCAGCGGCCACGCTACTATCGCGAGACGCCGCACTTCGAGACGACACCGTCGGAGCGCATTCGCAAGCATCTGCTCTCGCGCGATACCGATGGGGCGTGGGAGATGACGGTGACAAAGTGATCCGTTCGGGCAGGGTGGTGGTGCCGTCATCGAGGTCATGACGGCGATTTTCGGGTTATCGGCATAAGATATGAAGTTATTTTTATGAGATAATCGCGCCATGTCTGCCCCATTCCATAACGATCGTGGCCACCACTAAAACCCCTCGTCCCCGCGCCAAACCGGCCGGCGCCACCGAGACGCCGGCCGCAAGTGCGCCGGCAGCCGACTCCACGCTTTACGTTCAGTCCGTCGAAAAGGCGATGAAGGTGCTGACGGCGTTCGACGGCTCGAAGCGTCATCTATCGCTCTCCGAAATTGCCGTGGCGACGGGCCTCGACGTCAGCGCGGCGCAGCGCTTCACCTTTACGCTGTCGGCGCTGGGCTATTTGCTCAAGGACCCGCAGAGCAAGAAGTACGAACTCTCGCCGAAGCTGCTGGATTTCACGTATCACTATCTCGTCTCGAACGAACTGGTAAGCCGCGCGGCGCCGTATCTCCAGCAACTCGCGGCCGAGACGGAGGAGGCCACGAATCTGACGGTCCGCCTCGACACGGACATCGTGTTCGTGCTGCGTATCGTGAGCCGAAGCGTGTTCAACGCGAACGTCATCGTCGGCTCGCGCCTGCCCGCGTATTGCACGGCGCCGGGGCTGGCGATGCTCGCCACACTCGACGATGCTGAGATCGACGACATTCTGGCGCGCACGAATCTCGTACAGTTCACCCCCGCCACCGTGGCGCAACCGCGCAAGATCAAGGAGCGGCTGGCACGCATTCGCAAGCAGGGCTATTCGCACACGGAAGATGAGTTTTTCATGGGCGACATTTCGACGGCGGCCGCCGTGGTGAATCAGGACGGCAGGGCCATCGGGGCGATTAATATTGCGGTACCCCGGGTGCGCTGGAATGCCGAGCGCGACGAGCGACGCTTCGCCGATCTCGTGATCCAGACGGCGGGCGCATTGTCGGCGCGGCGTCGACAGGAAATGTAAGGGAATTCAGTGCGCCGCGAATGGGTTGGTCGGCCGACCGGTAGTCCTCTCAAAATGGCGTGCTAAAATCCCGCCCCATGGGTATGGAGCAAGGCTGAATTCCGGGAATTCCGGCATCACGCGTCGCGGCACGCAACCCAACGTGCCCCAGGGAAGACACGTGATCAGGCATGTCGTGCCGAAATTCCTTTGAGAAACCGATGGCCGGACCGGGGCGGCCAGACGGTGCACCGCATACGGTGCGCAAGCCGCTGCCAGACTTTCCATACCGAATAACGAACCGCTGATCTCTCAGACAGGTTTTCATTCCCCCGTACTTCAAACTGCGCATCGCGTTCCGGGCGGTCATGCCCGAGGATTTGCGGCGCGTATGGGGGATGGAGCCATGGCGCTTGGTTTGTCGCTGCCGGCGTTGGACCTGCCGACATTGCAGTTCGTGACTTTCCTGTTGAGTATTGCGACAGGCATCCTGTTCATGCTCGACGCCTTGCGTCGCGACGAAGCCGAGTCTCCGCGCTGGTGGAGTCTGGCCTTCCTGCTCGCTACGTTCTCTCCCATTCTCTATCTGCTTGCTGCGCGAAGCTCCCGGCTCGCGGTGCTTTATCCACTGGGCAATGCCGTGGCGACGCTCGCCTTCGCGATGGTATGGAGCGGCGCGCGCCGTTTCTATTCGCGCAGCGTGCAATGGGTCGCGGTGTTCGGCGGTCCGGCGGTGCTGCTGTGGGGGACGTGGCTGTTCGCCCGCCCGCTCGATGCCTGGAGCGGGGGTGTTCTGTTCTTCTCGTTACTCGCGTTCTACAGCCTGATGGCGGCGAAGGAATTCTGGCAGGCCTCGGGACTGCGCCTGCCGAGCAGCGTCGTGCTGGCGGTGGTCGCGGTGTTGCACGGCTCGTTTTATGCGGTGCGGGCGGTGGCGCTGGTATGGCTCGGGCCGGCGGATCCCCGGTTTCTGACGTGGTTCGGCCCGCAAGTGTCGACGACGGAAATGCTGGTGCTGATCGTGGTGGCGAGCTTCCTGATGGTCTCGCTGGGCAAGGAGCGTTCGGAAATCGCGCTGCATCGCGCCGCCACGCGAGACGGCCTGACGCAGGCATTCAACCGTCCGGAGTTCACGCGTCTCGCACGCGAGCAGTTGCGAAAGCACAGCGCGTCACGCGCGCCGGTGGCCTTGTTGCTGCTGGATCTGGACCACTTCAAGCGCATCAACGATACCTATGGACATCCGTTCGGCGATATTGTGCTGTTGTTGTTCGCCCGCACGGCGTCGCAGCAACTGCGCTCGGACGACATTTTCGGGCGCTACGGCGGCGAAGAGTTCGCGTTGTTTCTGCCGGGGGTGGGCGCGACTGAGGCGCAGACCATCGCTGAACGAGTGCGCGAAGCCTTCGAGCGGGCGGGCCGCATGGTGCAGGGTGAAACGGTGGCTGCGACGGTGAGCATCGGGATCGCCTGCGACGAGCGTTCGCGTGGGGAGTTGTCGTCGTTGGTGCAACGGGCCGATCGCGCACTGTATCAGGCCAAGGCGGCTGGCCGGAATCGCTGTATGCGTTACACGCCGGAGACGGCGATGCCGCCCGCGCAGACGCGTGTCGAGGTGCAGCCGCTACGCACAGCGGCCGGGGGCTGACACATTATTGCCTGGGTGCCCCGAGATTGGCGGCAGGCGGCGCGGGTCACGAGAGGCGTGTTGCCGCTAAGGTCCACGCGGCCCCCGCTGCGCAACGGCCTGCGGCCCGCAACGCGGGTACGCCGTGTATTGGGCGTCGTGAATCGGTGTTCTGCGACGCATTTCACCCATTGTCTTGATTAAAAACTAGCGCCGTGCCCCCGACTGTTCGCAATTCGTTAATTTGGGTGTTCGATCCATTCGAACAGGACGAGACTTTTCTGACTCGTAGAATGTTCGGTGCCGATGCCGCTTACGTGCATGGGATGCAGTGTCTGGCCGTGATCGACCGTGAGGCGCCGTGGGATGGGCTGCTCGTGTGTACGTCGCGTGAGCATCACGCATCGCTGATGGCGGAGATGCCAGCGTTGCGTCCGCACCCGGTGCTGGGGAAGTGGCTGTATCTGCCGCAGAGCGAAGCGGACTTCGAGTCCATCGCGCAGCGTTTGACGGCACGTGTTCTCGCTGGCGATCCGCGTATCGGCGTGGCGCCGAAGCCTCGTCAGCCACGTCAGGCAGGCAAGCGCGCGGCGGCGCATGCCCGCCGCGTCAAGCCGTAGGCGTCAGTCCGCCGCCACGTGCACCATCTCGTCCACGCCGCCGGGGGGCTTCTTCTTCATGCGGATGAAGAGCAGCAGTGGCATGACGGCAAGCGTGAGCCCCATCATGAGTCTGAAATCGTCCAGATAGGCGATCATCGCGGCCTGTCGCGTGACTTCAGCATTGAGCGCAGCCATTGCGGCCGCCCCATAGGTCTGCGCGTACGCCTCGACGCCTTGCGTGAACGGCGTGATGGACTCCGAGAGCACTGCGTGATTGACCTGCGTGTTCTGCGTGAGCAGCGTCTGCACGACCGAGATGCCGATACTGCTGCCAATGTTGCGTGACAGGCTGTAGATCGCTGCGCCGTCGGCGCGTAACGTGCCGGGCAGGGTGGCGAACGTGACCGTGGTGAGCGGCACGAAGACGAAGCCGAGACCGAAGCCCTGAATGACACCTGGCCAGACGATGTCCGACGGACGTAGCGTGAGCGAGTATCCGGCCATCAGGTACAGCGAATACGCGGTGAGCGCAAAGCCGAAGCCAAGCAGATAGCGAACGTCGACTTTGCCGACCAGCCGCCCGACGATCAGCATGGCGGCCATGGTGCCCGCCCCGGAGGGTGCCGTCACCAGCCCGGTCAGGATCGCGGGATAGCCGAACAGACTTTGCAGCATCGGCGGGAGCAGGGCGCGCGTGGCGTAGAGAATGATGCCGACGACGAAGATATAGACGACGCCCGTGTTGAAGTTCCGGTCGCGCAGCAACGCACGGTTGAAGAACGAGTGCTCGCCAGCGGTCCACGTGTGGACGATGAAGTACGCGAAACAGACGATGGCGCCGAGCATCTCAAGCCAGATCTCGGTGGCGTTCAGCCAATCCTGTTGCTCGCCCCGGTCGAGCAACAACTGCAACAGTCCAATGGACAGACTCAGCGTGACGAAGCCCAGCCCATCGAACTTTCCGGCTTTCGGCTCCGGCGGTTCCTTCAGATAGGCGGCAATACCGAGGAATGCGATCAGTCCGATGGGCAGGTTGATGTAAAACACCCAGCGCCAGTTGTAGCTATCCGTCAACCAGCCGCCGAGCGAGGGGCCGAGAATCGGACCGACCATCACGCCCATGCCGAAGACCGCCATCGCCGAACCGTGTTTGTGCGGCGGGTTGATGTCGAGCATGGTCGCCTGCGAAAGCGGCACCAGCGCGGCACCGCAAATCCCCTGGAACAGACGTGCCGCCACAATCTCCGTGAGCGATTGCGCCATGCCGCACAACGCCGACGCAATCGTGAAGCCGGCGACCGACCACAGGAAGACGCGCCGGCGTCCGAAGCGAGCGCAGAGCGTGCCGGTGAGCGGCGTCGCAATGGCGGCTGCCACGATATACGACGTCAGCACCCAGGTAATCGAGTCCTGCGAGGCCGAAAGGCTGCCCTGCATATGGGGCAGGGCAACGTTGGCGATGGTGCTGTCAAGGGTCTGCAACACCGTCGCGAGCATGACGGACATACTGACGAGCGCGCGGTGCTTGCCCGGATCGTCAGTCTTTTGCGGAGATGACACGGTAATTCCTCGGGTAGATCGTTGTTCTTGTCGTTATGGCGATGCGAAGTGGTTTGCCTTCGCATGCGTTGTCTCCTGCACCTTGTGGGATTACTCCGGCTCCGCCTCCTCGGTACGGCGCGCGGGGGCGGGACATTCGGCTTCGGCGCGTGTCAGGTTCGTCAGCACTTTGCCCAGCAAGCGCGACAACTCGGCACGCTCGGCCGGTGTGAGGTCGGCCAGCGCCTCGCGCTCGGTCACGTTGGCGAAGGCGACGATCGTGTCGATCTTCGCCTCGGAGGCCTCTGTCAGGTAAAGCAGGTGCGCGCGTTTGTCGTTCGGATCGCGTTCGCGACGAACGAGCCCCTTTTCCCTGAGCCGGTCCAGCAGTCTGACGAGCGCCATCGGCGTCAACTCCATGCGTTCGGCCAGTTCGGCCTGTGTCTGCACGCCATAGCGATGCAGCATGACCAGCACGCGGCATTGCGCCCGCGTGAGATCGAAGTTGCCGCGAGCGCGCCGGTCGAACAAGCGCGAGTGAATGCGCGCGACGTCGTGCACCAGCGTGCCGAAACGGGACGACCAATCAATTTTCGACATGTCGCAGCAAAAAAGCCGGCGTCGCGCTCAGGCGGCTCCGGCGGGGCAAATAGTAAACACGTTTAGCATTTTGCCAGAGTCACGCTTCGGGCGGCAACTGTCGCAAATAGGTGACACTCGTGCGGGAGCGTCCGGCAGGTCAAACGGGGGAGGGGCGGTTTTACACGGTGCGACGGGGGTTCCCGGGCGGTTGGCACAACTGACGGCCGCGGGGGCGTGAGACGCTCCCGAAACTGTGAAAAAGCCAAGAGAAATAAGCACTTGACACTTCGCCTCGGCGGATCAAGAAAGGAATGGTGCGATGCATCGGCGAGATCGCCCGAGCATGGCACCAGCCCTCTTTTTGACCTTAAGGAGTGTCAATCATGTTTGACCTTTCACAAGCTTCGGATGTCCTTTCCATCACTGAAACCGACCGGCCGACCGGCAATCTTCCTCCGGCATCGCCGGCAGCCGCCGCCCGCCCGCCGGTTTCCGATCTCAATGCAATGCGCGAAGAGCGACTGCCCTTCATCGTGACCATTGCGAGCGATGAGACGGCTTTACGCGACGCGGTGGCGATGCGTCAGGCCGCATACGGACGCCATCTTCCTGAACTCGCCGCCACCTTGAACGAGCCGGAGGCCAGCGATCGCGAGCCGGGCGCCATCGTACTCGTGGCACGCGCGAGACTCGACGGCGCCGTGCTCGGTACGATGCGCATCCAGACCAATCGATATCAGTCGTTGCATCTGGAGGACTCGGCGCCCTTGCCCTCGTGGCTGGGCAGCGCAGCGCTGGCCGAGGCGACACGTCTGGGTGTGGTGGCGGGGCCGGTCGGGCGCGTCGTCAAGACGGCGCTGTTCAAGGCGTTCTACCAGTATTGCGTACTCTCCGGTATCGACTGGATGGTGATTACGGCGCGCCCGCCTTTGCATCGGCAGTACGAAGCACTGATGTTTGTCGACGTGTTCCCGTCACAAGCCCTGATTCCGATGGCGCATGTGGGGGGCATCGGGCATCGCGTATTGGCGCTGGACGTGGCGCAGGCGCGCGCACGCTGGCAGGCGGCGGGGCATCCGCTGTTTGCCTACATGTGTCTGACACATCATCCGGACTTGCGACTGGGGGTGCCGGGCGATGAAGAGGGCGTGCATGGCGCATTGTCGGGTGAAGCCAGTATTGACGCGCATTTGCGGCATTTATCTTTTGGTGCCGACGAGGTACGATGCGTAGCATCGGGCTTAAGCCTGGCGGTGTAATGCCGTTATTCGAACTAACGTTATCCCGTCGTGCGCAGGTATCGGTTGTTGCGGCGACGGCGGTAACGGGCAGGACGGGCGAGAGACACCTGACCGTGCGGGCCGGAACATCGGCTGCACGGGACAGGGCCGGCCCGGCCGGCAAGGCAGGCAGAGATGCACGCCTTGTCCGGAAATCAACGCGGGGGCGATCAACGAGATAAGGGCATACGAGTCATATGGCGGGGGAACTCGGCAACGAGCGTGACGATCACGGCCGCAATGCGAACGATTTCGCTGACGAATTTGCCGAACTCACCGGCACGCGGCGCCGTTGGCGTGTAACCGCGCGGCTGGACGAAATCTTTCGCAGCATTTCCCTGTATGCGGTTCCTGCGGCGATCATGCTGCTCTCGGGCATCGTGCTGATGTTCCAGGAGAGTCAGTACGCCGTGCACGGCGCCACGCCATTGAGCTTTCAGGCGCAGGGCGATCTTCCCGCGACGTTCGGTCTGCCGCTGGTACAGGGCTCGCTTGAGCGCGCCCCTGTCGTTGAGCAGTTCAGCACGCACCTATCCGAGGCACCGGTCTGGTTCCGGGTGACCGTGCCGCCTGTGGGCGACGATCAGAACACCGTCATTGAATTCCCTTCGCGCCATGCGCAAACGCTTGTCTGCTGGCGCAATCCCGACGCGCCGCCCATCGGCCGTGCTGACCGCAGCGCGGTGAGCGGGGCGATCCGTGTCTCGAAGGCGGGATTCGCCATCGATCTGGGCCATCTCGTCACACCCGTGACGCTCCTTTGCGAGGGAAAGTTCTCGGGGCCGGCACATCTGTCGCTGGTGGCGTGGCCGGCGTCCCAGTTGCGCATCTCCGAAAAGGAGTTTCACCGCAGCAATGGCCTGCTCGAAGGTGGGCTGCTCACGCTCTCGGCATTCGTGCTGGTCACCGCCATCATCAATAAGGAATGGCTCTACGTTCTGTTTGCGGCGTGGCTGATCGGCAATCTGCGGCTCGCGGCGAACTCACTCGGCGCAGACACGCAGTGGCTGGAGCGCGCCATTCCGACCGACTGGGATGTACTGGTGCGCAAGGCGACATTCGCCATTTACTACGTGCTGACTTATTCGCTGTTCACGCAGCTCTTCAAGCGGGAGCTGCGGCTCATCGGTTTGCGATGGATGGTGATGGTGCTGCAATGGGCGGGGGTGGTGCTGTGTTGCGCGGCGATTGCGTTGCCGTACGCGCATTTCATCCCGGTGCTGTGGGCGGTCGCTGCGCTGGGTATCGTGATCGTCCTGGTGCTACTGGCTCGCATTCTCGTGCTGACGCGCTCGCGAGTCGCCATCTGGTATAGCGCCTCGCTGGCCATCGTCCTGTTTGCCACGTTTTCCGAAGTGATTGCCGCCGCCTTCAACGCGCGGGCGTTGTCGTCCGCGCTGAACAGTGTGACGGCGGCGTTGTTCTCGAGCCTGATGGCGGCGCTGGCAATTGCCGAGCAGATGCGGGCGGAGCATCACGGCAAACTCGAAGCGCAGACCGAGCTTCGCAATGCTTATGACGTGACGCCTGTCGGCCTGTTCACCCTCAACGATCAGGGGGTTTTCGTACGAGGCAATGCCGCGTTGCATACCATGCTGGGCATTCCCAACACCGAGGGACGCGCGTTTCGCTGGGATCAGTTCTTCGGCCAAAGCACGTGGCGCATGCTGCTCGACGTCGCCCAACACAGCGACGAATCGGAACTCGAAATCCTCTCGCTGCCGCGCGACGATGGCCGCACGAGCCGATACCTCGTCAAGGCGATCTTCGCCGGCGGGCGGATCGAAGGCTCGCTTCAGGACATCACCGAGCGCGCCCGCACGATGGAGCAATTGCGTTATCTGGCGGAAAATGACCCGCTCACCGGGGTATCGAACCGGCGCGGCATCGAGAAGTCGCTCGGCGAGGCAATCCGGACTTTGTCGGATGCCCGGCCGGCGGCGCTGGCCTATCTGGATCTGGACCGGTTCAAGCTTGTCAATGATCTCTTCGGCCATGCGGCCGGTGATGAAGTGCTGCGTCAGGCATGTGATCGCATGCGCGCACGGCTGTCGGCAGATCAGAGCGTTGGCCGCACCGGGGGGGACGAGTTCATCGTGGTCTTTCGTGACGCGACGATCAAGGAAGCCGCGGCGGTGGGGCGCCGGCTCGTCGACGCCATCTCCGGTGAGCCTTATCAGATCGGTGATCGCGCATTTCAGGTGCGCGCATCGGCCGGGGTGATCGAACTGACGGCCGATATGCGGGTGCCGGACGCGATTTCGTCTGCCGATCGCGCGTGCCGCGAGGCCAAGAAGGGCCGCCGCGAACTGGTCGTCTACGAACGCGGGGCGGCGGCATTTCGTGAGCGCCTTGCCGAACTACGGCTGATTGACGCGCTCGACGCCGGACTCACGCCGAATACGCTCTTTCTCGAAATGCAGCCGATCATGGAAATGGCGTCGCCCGGCGAGTCCCTCAACTTCGAGGTGCTGCTGCGCATGCGTGATTCGGACGGCAATATCGTGCCGGCCTCGCGCATCATCAGTGCCGCCGAGGAGAACGGCAGCATCGGCATGATCGACAAATGGGTGCTCACGAACACGCTCACGTGGATCGATCTGCACCGCGACCAACTCTCGAAGACGCGATTCGTGTGCGTGAACCTCTCGGGGGCATCGCTCAACGACGAGCATTTCGTCCGGGATATCTTTGCAACGCTGGCGGCCCATGAGCGTTCTGTCGGGTTGCTGTGCATCGAAATCACGGAAACCGTGGCGCTTCACGATCTCGACAATACGCGTCGTTTTGTCGATCGGATTCACCAACTGGGCGGGCGCATCGCGCTTGACGATTTCGGTGCGGGGTTCAGTTCATTTTCCTATTTGAAGGACCTCGCCGTCGATGCGATTAAGATCGACGGGGCGTTCGTCAAGAGCATGGCGGCACATCCGGCCAATCTGGCGATTGTCGAGTCGATTGTGGCGCTGGCGAAGAATCTGGGGATTCGCAGCGTGGCGGAATGGGTGGAGGATGCCGCAACGCTCGAAGCGCTGTCGGAACTCGGCGTCGATTATGTGCAGGGCTTCCTCATTGCCCGGCCGCAGACTCCCGAGGCGATTCTTGCCGCCGACTCCGCAGCGAGTTTCGTTCGCGATCCGCAACTGGCATCGCTGCTCGTTGAGTTGGGACAGTCGTTCTACCCGCAACGAAGCAGCCGTTCGGCATTGCATTAGGTCGCCGGCCGGGGCGACGGTGACGTGCCAATGAGACCCGGCAAAAGTGGCATCAATCGACCATCAGCACTGCGCATTGTCTGTATTTGCCGCAATGCTCTATTTCTCGTCAGATTTCCTTTCGCCCCCTGCTTTGCCGGCCGCAACATACCGAAAGTCCGCATGAATAGGGCGTTTCGACGTCAAGCCCCTTTTGCTGAGGTGTCATCAGGACGTAACTCGACGTAAGAATTCCAATCGGAATAAATATTGTCCGGGTCAAAGCTGGGGTGGCAGAATTTGTTTGTCGACGTGATGGAGCCAGGTCTCCATGCACCGGTGGGCGGTTTCCGCAGTCGGGGGAGAACCGCGGAGTTCAATGAAGCTCATCGGCGCTCGGTAAGGACAGACACGCGACATGAACGGGGTTAGGACCGCACGCATCCACGAGACGCGTACGGCGCAACCAAGTAGCCTAACCAGAACAACGACAATGATCTCGACACTTCTCAAACTCGTGTACCGCCACAGTCATACGTCGAAGTGGCGGCATAACGAACGACTGTGGCCGCATGCGCGTATCGAGCGCGACGCCGTTGGGGTCATCGAGCGCTTCACCTGGCGCGGGCGACATGTGCCGCTTGCCAGACGCTCTGAATTGCAGCGCTTGCGCCGATTGCCTTGCCATATCATCGCCAGCGGCCCGTCGATCGCAGATATCGATTACGACGCGCTGCCGATGCATCACGTGATGGGCGTGAACGGAGCCATTGCGCTGGCCGACCGTGCGCCAGTCAAATTCAATGACTACTGCATTCTCGACGCCGGCTTCGTGCGTCAGCGTCCGGATCTGGCGCGCCGTATTGTGGCGCGAGATCTGGTGCTGTTCGTCACGCCGGTGGTGCTCGCGCGGTTGCTGGAGATGTTCCCGATGTCGGCATTCGGTTGCCGTTTCTACCTGGTGGACGACATCTTCAAGCGCGGGATGGAAGCGGCCCGCACGCCCGAGGCATTGCGGGCGGACCCGCGAGTTGCCGCCAGCGCTGCCTTCGTGGGCGAACGTGGCCGGCTGGGTTTCAGCTTCGACATCGACAACGGCTTCTTCCACGGCGGCACCGTGGCGTATTTCGCGCTTCAGGTGGCCACTTGGCTGGGTTTTACCGAGATGTACTTGCATGGCGTGGATCTGCGCGCCGCGTCGCAGACGCCGCGCTTCTACGAGACGATGCAGGCCCGCGCGCCGACGCAGCTCGATGCCGAGTACGCCGATCTGATCGAGCCGTCGTTCCGTCATGCGTCCGAGGTTTTGCGAGCACGTGGCGTGCGCGTCGAGAATCTGTCGTATGTCAGCGCGCTGGGCGACGATATCTTCAAGAAGGTCGACTGGCGTTCGCTGCGCCGCCGAAACCTGAGTCTGGTCGTTCCCGACGAAGCCGTACCGGCGCCGTCTGACCAGAGCGCCGGGATGGCGGCAGTGCTGGCACCGCGTCCGACCGGGACGCACGGTCACTCCTGATTCGCGGCTCCGGCACAGGCCGGAGCGCGAATGACCCTGCGGACAGGCCCGCCACGCGGTGGCCTACCTGCTACAATCGCACTCCGGGTTTTCCTGATGCACGAGCGATTATGGGGTTTGGCTGGTTCGGACTGTCGACGTTTTGGTTGCTGGCATTGTGCTGGCCTGGCGTACGGGGTCTGCTTGGCGGTGAGATAAGAATCTTCGGCCCTGGCACACTCCGTATGTTGCTCGGCGTGCCGCTCGCGATGGTGTCGAGCGCGACGCTTGCCGCGCTGACCGGCGGCGACAGCAATATCCCTGGCGGCAGCATCGGCCAATCCCTCTCTCACGGCTTGCACGTCGCGCTGGGCGGCACGCTCGCGATGGGCGTTGCAGGCGCCGTCCTCCTCTTTTCTCTCCCGCTGGTCTTCGGCACCACTTGGTGGGGCATGCTCGCGCGCGCCAAACCTGCCGATGACGACGCTGACGAACCCACGTACGACGCACGCTTCGATAGCGGTGGAAGTGAGCCGGTGCGTGGTCTGTCGCAGATGTCGTTCGACACGAGCGAACGTGGCGAGCGCTTCACACCCACGCTCGGGCAAGGGCATCACAACGTCGGCAGCCTCATGGAAGCGCAGGCGCCGCGTCGTCGCGGGCTTGCCTCGCAACCGCGATGGAAGCTGTCCGACGAAGAACGCGCACGTCTGGACGCCATGCAACCGCCGCCGTTGACGGCGCGGGGTGCGCCACGCACGGAGCCGTCGTTCGCGAGTGGCGCGGGGCGTCGTCCGGCAGGGAAGGGCACCTCGGCGGGACGTACCGGTGCCGGTGTTGCTGCGACGGTGGCCGCCACGGCGGCGACGAGTGCAGCGGCTGGGGTGCGCCCTGTTTTGCCGCGTGGCGCGTATGCATCGGGCCCTAGTCGTGGCGATACGCTCCGCATGACGGAGTTCGTGCGCGCCGAGCCGGGCCTGACACCTCGCGAGACGCATGGTGCATCGCCCATGAACCCGCGGCCGGCACCGGCGGCGACGAGTGCGTCAGCGCCCCAAGCGCCGGTCACATCCCTATCGCCGGCTGCGCCCGCCGACCCTCTGCATTCGACGTCGATTCCCGGTGTGACGGGCTATCGCCGCCCCGTAGGCATGGCACCGGCACATCTGCGCGGCACGATTGTGCATAGTCCGTTCCGCAAGCCTCAGCTTGGGCTCGAAGATATTCCGCCGCGTGGCGCGAAGCCTGTTGCGCCGTCCCCGGACGATGCCAATGCATCTGCCGTCGGTCGCGCCTCTGTCGATGCCACGGCATCGACAAACCCGCCGGCCAAGACTTCGGTGCCAGCACCCTCGACCGTGCCGCCAGCCGTCGCGTCACATCCGGCCGCACCGGTGATCCGTGGCGCCGCGCTCTGGTCGGCAACCGATGCCGCCACGCCGCTGTCTTCCGGCATTTCCGAATTCACGCCCGTCGATCTGTCGACGAAAGACGCCGACATCATCGCTGTGGAAGCGTTGCCCTCGGGCCCCACACCGGAGATGCTCGCGCAGCAGGAGGCGGCACGCGTGGCCGAGCAGGCGCGCGTAGCGGCCCTCGCGGCGTTGCGCGACGAAGCGCAAGCCTTGCTGCGCGATTTGCGTCAGTGGAGTGCTTCCGATTCGGCTGACGTTGTCGATGCCTCTACGCTAGCGCCAGCGGCTTGCGCGACCACGGCCTCTCTTCAGGACAGCGCCGCAGTTAGCGAGGCGCGCGCAGCCGATGAAACGATCAACGTCATCGAACCTGCCGACACCCCCGTGGCTATCTCGCAAGCCCCCGCAGCATGGGATGTCGTGGACGAGCCGCAGCCAGCGGCGATGCTCACGGACACTCCCGTCGTTGCGCCTGTCACGCCGATTCCGATGCCTGCCCCGGTGTCTGCCGCATCGCCTCGTCCGTTCGTCTTTGCCGAGGTGCTGGCGAGTGTCGAGGCGTTCGACGCACCGGTCCCTGCACCGCTTAACCCGCCACCTGCCGAACCGTCTGACGAGCCCTTGGATCATGCGCACGCCCCCGGGCGCGTGGACGCATCAGACACCGCGCAGACGATAGCGCCGTTAGCAAAACCACACTACGTTTTGCGTGCCGACGGCACATGGGCTCGGACTGACGAGACGCCACTCGCCTACGACGATGAGGCCCCGCAGCCGGTAGCACCTCTCGCGTCGGCCACACAGGCGCTTCCCGCTGCGACCGCGCCTGTCATTCCGACGTTTGCGGCATCCGCACCTTTCGGTGTGACGCGTGCGGTTGAGCCACAAGCCGCCCGTTTCTCGGCCGATACGCCGTATGAACTGCCGCCGCCGCGTGTCGCCATCGATTACGATCTGCCGTCACTCGACCTGTTGTCGCCCGCGACGGCGCAGGATGTCGCCAATGTCGTTTCCGACGAAGCGCTCGCGGCCGTGGGCCAGTTGATCGAGCAGCGTCTGGCGGAATTCAAGGTGCCGGTGACGGTTGTCGGTGCGTCGGCGGGGCCGGTCATCACGCGCTTCGAAGTCGAACCGGCGGTGGGCGTGCGTGGTGCGCAAGTTGTCGGTCTCGTGAAGGATCTGGCGCGTGCGCTGGGCGTGACGTCGATCCGTGTGGTCGAGACGATCCCCGGCAAAACCTGTATGGGCCTGGAGTTGCCGAACGCACAGCGGCAAATGATCCGTCTGTCGGAAATTCTGACGGCGCCGGTGTTCGACACGCATCGCTCGTACCTCGCGCTTGCCATGGGCAAGGACATCACGGGCGAGCCCGTCGTGGCCGACCTCGCGCGCGCGCCGCACCTGCTGGTGGCGGGCACCACCGGCTCGGGCAAATCGGTGGCCGTCAACGCGATGATTCTGTCGCTGCTCTACAAGGCGACGCCGGACGACGTGCGGCTCATCATGATTGACCCGAAGATGCTGGAACTGTCCGTCTACGGCGGCATTCCGCACCTGCTCGCGCCGGTCGTCACCGACATGAAGCAGGCCGCCCATGCGCTGAACTGGTGCGTGGGCGAGATGGAGAAGCGCTATCGGCTGATGTCCGCACTCGGTGTGCGTAATCTCGCCGGGTACAACGAAAAGATCGACGCCGCCCATGCGGCGGGCATGAAGGTGAGCAATCCGTTCTCGCTCACGCCTGACGCCCCGGAACCTCTGGACCGTCTGCCGTTTATCGTAGTTGTCATCGACGAACTGGCGGATCTGATGATGGTCGCGGGCAAGAAGATCGAAGAACTGATCGCCCGGCTCGCGCAGAAGGCACGCGCGGCAGGTATTCACCTGATACTGGCAACGCAACGGCCTTCGGTCGACGTCATCACCGGCCTCATCAAGGCGAACATTCCGACGCGTGTCGCATTTCAGGTGTCGTCGAAGATCGATTCGCGCACGATTCTCGACCAGATGGGGGCGGAATCGTTGTTGGGGCAGGGGGACATGCTGTTCCTGCCGCCAGGCACGGGCTATCCTCAGCGCGTCCACGGCGCGTTCGTCGCCGACGACGAAGTGCATCGCGTCGTGCAGCACTGGCAGCAGTACGGCGAGCCGGACTACGACGAAGCGATCCTCGCGGGCGACCCGGGCGATGCCGCCTCCGTCGACCTGTTCGGCGAGTCGGCAGGCGATGCCGAGGCCGACCCGCTCTACGACGAGGCTGCGGCGTTCGTGCTGACCTCGCGCCGTGCATCGATCTCTGCCGTCCAGCGGCAATTGCGCATCGGCTACAACCGGGCCGCGCGCCTCATCGAACAGATGGAGGCGGCCGGACTTGTCAGCCCGATGGGACGAAACGGTGCACGCGAAGTGATAGCGCCGGGCGACTAATCGCCATCGCTTACATCTGCCTTACGACCCGTCACCCGAGTCGAACTCTTTGGCACTCCGTGCTGATGTCCCGACACGCGCCGTACATGGCGCGTGCCGAAAAACTCCTTGGAAACCCGCGCCAAATGGTGATAACGGGGCGCAAACCCGCGTCCCCGTAGGGGTATTCCCGCCTTTGCGGGCGAAACTCAGCGATCACATAATCGGCGCGCTAGGTTGGTCGTTCGAAGCGTGCTTTACGGTATCGCCCTGACACGAATTACAAGACCGGGGCGGTGCGGCGGGCAGAGACAACCCGTGAGTCGCGCATTCCTCGGCAGGGCCTGCGACACCAGGAAAACGCAGCACAAAAGCGTCATATCGAAACGCATCGCACCGAAGGAGACCCTTATGCAATTCCGATTCAAGCTCATGGCTGGCGCCGTCGCGTTCGCCCTGTCGGCCTCGATGGCCATTGCGGCCGATCCGATCAAGATTGGCGTGTCTGGCCCGTTCACCGGCGGCTCGTCGTCGATGGGCGTTTCCATGCGTGATGGCGTGCGTCTCGCGGCGTCGGAAATCAACAAGTCGGGCGGCGTGCTGGGTCGTCAGATCTTGCTGGTGGAGCGCGACGAAGAAGCCAAGAACGAACGTGGCGTGCAAGTGGCGCAGGAATTGATCAACAAGGAAAAGGTGGTCGCGACTGTCGGCTACATCAACACGGGCGTGGCACTCGCCTCGCAGCGTTTCTACCAGGATGCCAAGATCCCGGTATTCAACAACGTGGCGACGGGCACGATCATCACCGACCAGTTCAAGCCGCCTCAGTATCCCGATAACTATGTCTTCCGCAACGCCGCCAAGGACAGCATTCAGGCGCCGATGATCGTGGAAGAAGCCATTACGCGTCGCGGCTTCAAGAAGCCCGCGATTCTCGCCGATTCGACGAACTACGGTCAGCTCGGCCGCGAGGATCTGGAGAAGGCGCTCAAGGCAAAGGGCATTACGCCGGTCGCCGTCGAGAAATTCAACATCAAGGACGTCGACATGACGGCCCAGTTGCTCAAGGCCAAGCAGGCCGGCGCCGACGTGATCCTCACGTACGGTATCGGCCCGGAACTGGCGCAGATCGCCAACGGCATGGGCAAGCTCGGCTGGAAACTGCCGATCGTCGGTAGCTGGACGCTCGCGATGGCCAACTACATCGACAACTCGGGCGCGAACGGCGAAGGTGCCCGTATGCCGCAGACCTTCATCCAGGAACCCAACACGCCCAAGCGCAAGGCCTTCATCGACGCCTATCTGGCCATGTTCAAGCCGAAGAACAACCGCATCGACTCGGCGGTTTCGGCAGCGCAGGGCTATGACTCGGTCTACCTGCTGGCCGCGGCCATCAAGCAGGCTGGCAGCACCGATGGCCCGAAGGTGCGCGCAGCACTCGAGGACCTGAAGACGCCGGTGGAAGGTGTGGTCACGACCTATGACCGTCCGTTCTCGCACGACGATCACGACGCCATTACCGCCAACATTCCGGTGATGGGCGAAGTGAAGGGCGGTCGCGTCGTGTATGCCTACGACACCGATCTGAAGGCTGGCAGCAAGGTTCGCGAGAAGGCGCCGGCGAAGTAAGCGGAACGTCCCGCCAACGCTGCATTCCGGTTGCACTTTGCAGCCATGACGGGTGAACGACGGCGCGCGCTGCTCGTGCTCTGGCCCCTTCGGCAACGGGGTGTCCGGGCACGGTGCGCGCGCCGTCGCCACACGCCGCTGTCAGCCGCCGGCACTCGGGACCGGCGCGCGGCAAAAGCATCGAATGCCTCCCGTGCATCGCTCGTAGGCTCGCACTCGCGAGAGAGGACCGCATGACCATCCTGATTCAACTCATCTACAGCGGTATCGCGCTGGGGATGATCTACGCCGTGATCGCCTTCGGTTATCAACTGACGTTTGCGACATCCGGCACCCTGAACTTCGGCCAAGGTGAAGCGCTGATGCTGGGCGCACTGGTCGGCCTCACCCTGGTCGACACCCTCGGTCTGAACTACTGGCTGATGATCCCCATCGTTTGCCTGTTCGGTCTCGTGCAAGGCGCGTTCGTCGAACGGATTGGCGTGAAACCCGCTTTGCGGATCAAGTCGGAGTTTGGCTGGATCATGTCCACCATTGCGTTGGGCATCATCTTCCGTAACGTCGCGGAAAACGTCTGGGGACGCGACGATCTCAAATTCCCGTCGCCGCTGCCCGAATCGCCCATCAGTCTGATGGGCGCGAATGTGCTGCCGATGGAGTTGCTTGTCGTTGTGGGCGCGCTGCTCATGATGGCCGCCGTAGAGCTATTCAATCGCCGCTCGATCTACGGCAAGGCCGTCGTGGCGACGGCCAACGACCGTGATGCCGCCGGACTCATGGGCATCAACACCAGTCTGGTCATTACCTTTTCGTACGCGTTGTCGTCCATGGCGGCAGCCTTCGCGGGTGTGCTCGTGGCACCGTTGACGCTGACCGGCGCCACGATGGGGGCGGTGCTTGGGCTCAAGGCCTTCGCCGTCGCCATCATCGGCGGGTTGTCGAGCGGCATGGGCGTGCTCGTGGGCGGTGTGATCCTCGGCGTCGCCGAGACAACGACCGCCTTCTACATTTCGACCGGCTACAAAGACGTGCCGGGTCTCGTGCTGCTGCTGCTTGTGCTGGCCGTGAAGCCGGCGGGCCTGTTCGGCAAGACCGCCATCAAGAAGGTGTAATCATGACCGCACAGACCTCTACCACTCGCGGGGCCGGCGATCTCGGCGGCCTGCGCGTGACCGCGAAGCTCGCGGGCATCGTGGGTATCGCTGCGTTGTTCGGCTTTCCGATGGCCGTTGGCAATCCGTATTACATCCACATGATCGAGACGATCATGATCTACGCGATCCTGCTCTTCGGGCTGGACATCGTCGTGGGTTACACGGGGCAGGTGTCGTTGGGCCATGCGGGCCTGTTCGGCATCGGTGCCTACGTGGCGGGTGTGTTCTTCGCCAAGCTCGGGCTCTCTCTCTGGCTGGCGCTTCCCGCCGCGATTCTGATCACGGCGGCGTTCGGCGCAGTGCTGGCCTTGCCTGCGCTGCGCGTGATCGGTCCGTATCTGGCGATGGTGACGCTCGCCTTCGGCACCATCATCCAGATTCTGATCAACGAGATGGACTTCCTCACGGCGGGCCCGCTCGGCATCAAGCTCACGAAGCCGGTCATCGGCGGTCATCCGATCGACGAGGTCGAGTATTACTGGCTTGTCGCGGTGTTGCTGCTACTGAGCATGCTCGTGGCGCACCGGATTCTGAAGTCGCACCTCGGGCGCGCCTTCGAAGCGTTGCGCGATTCGCCGGTGGCATCAGACTGCATGGGCGTGTCGGTGTACCGCTACAAGGTGTATGCGTTCGTGATCAGCGCCGGGTTTGCCGGTCTGGCGGGCAGTCTCTACGCGTATTCCGAGCAGTACATCTCGCCGAATACCTACAACTTCGAACTCACGATCCTGTTCCTGCTGGCTGTCATCATGGGCGGACGCAAGACGCGCAGCGGTTCGCTGCTGGGCGCGGCGATCATCGTGTTGCTGCCGCAGTTGCTCGACGACATCAGCATTTTCCGCATCGTCGCCACGATCATCGCTGCGGTGACCACGGTCGTGGCGGTGGCCGCCATCGCACGCGGACGCACCTCGATCGCCAAGGCGGCCGTGCCGATCGTTGGCACGATTGCGCTGGCGGGCGTGACCTGGTGGCGCGACAGCATCACGGACTGGCGTCTGACGATCTTCGGCCTGATGATCCTGTTCGTCGTGTACTACTTGCCGGACGGCATTGTCGGCTTTCTGCGTTCGCGCGTGCTGCATCGCCGCCGCACGTTGACGGTCTCCGCCACGCAGGTCGACGAGACCACCGCAAGCGACACCGATCCGGTGTTGGCGGCCGCGGGCACCGGGCCTGAAGAACTGCTCAAGGTGCGCCAGTTGCTCATGCAGTTCGATGGTCTGAAGGCGCTCAATCAGGTGGATCTGACCGTTAAGCGCGGCACCATCCACGGGCTGATCGGCCCGAACGGCTCAGGCAAGAGCACGATGATGAACGTGCTGACGGGCATCTACGTGCCGACGGCCGGCACCATCGAGTTCGCCGGGCAGTCGCTGGCCGGGCGGACGTCGTCGGACATTGCACTTTCCGGCGTGGCGCGTACGTTCCAGAACGTGCAGCTCTTCGGAGAAATGACGGCGCTCGAAAACGTGCTGGTCGGTCTGCATCACACGTTCGGCTCGACGCTGGCCGATGTCTCGTTGCGTCTGCCACGTTACAAGCGCGAGGAGGCGGGCGCGCGTGCGCGTGCGATGCGGCTGCTCGACTTCGTCGGGCTGGCGTCGCTCGCGGACGAAGAGGCGCGCAACCTGCCGTACGGCAAGCAACGTCTGCTGGAGATCGCCCGCGCACTGGCGCTCGACCCGCGTCTGCTGTTGCTCGACGAGCCGGCTGCCGGTCTCACGGCGCCCGACATTCGTGAATTGCTGGCGATCATCCGCAAGATTCGCGACCACGGCATCACGGTCATTCTGATCGAGCACCACATGGACGTGGTGATGAGCACATGCCAGACGGTCTCCGTGCTCGACTTCGGACAGAAGATTGCCGAGGGGTTGCCGGCGCAGATCCAGGCCGATCCGAAGGTGATCGAGGCGTATCTGGGCGGCGCAACGACGACGCACTGACGACATTCGCGCATGCGGTGCACGGCGGGGGAAGCCCCGGCGTGCGCACCGCAGCCACGACGGATAAACGGAACCACTATGCTTTCCATTCGTAATCTGCAAGCCGGCTACGGCAAAGTGCAGGTGCTGCACGGCATCGATATCGATGTGCCGAGCGGCCAGGTCGTCACGCTCATCGGATCGAACGGCGCGGGCAAGACTACGACCATGCGCGCGGTGTCCGGCATGATCAAGCCGACGTCGGGTCAAATCACGTTGGGCGACAAGCGTATCGACGGCCTCGACTCGCATCGTATCGCCAAGCTGGGTCTGGCGCATTCCCCGGAAGGCCGCCGCGTGTTCGCCACCATGTCGGTGACGGACAACTTGCGCCTGGGCGCTTTTCCGCGCCTGACGGGCAGTCGTCCGCGCGGCGATGTCGCCGCCGATATGGAGCGCGCGATGGACCTGTTCCCGCGCCTCAAGGAACGGCGCAATCAGTTGGCGGGCACGCTCTCGGGCGGCGAGCAGCAAATGCTGGCGATGGCGCGTGCGGTGATGTTGCGTCCGGACATCGTGCTGCTCGACGAGCCGTCGATGGGGCTGGCGCCGATTCTGGTCGATGAAGTCTTCCGTATCATCAGCAATCTGAAATCGGAAGGGGTCACGATGCTGCTCGTGGAGCAGTTCGCGGCGGCCGCGCTGGCAGTGGCCGACTACGGCTACGTGCTGGAGAACGGGAGTATTTCCGTGCATGGCCCGGCGGAAAGTCTGCGCAACGACGACAAGGTGCGCGCGGCGTATCTGGGCGGCAGTCACTGACGCGGCTCACAGCAGATTCAACGACAACGGGCAGCCTGTGCGGCTGCCCGTTGCGTTTTCAGAAGGTCATTCAGGCGACCTTGGCGAATCACCTCGATCCCCAGGCGGCGGCTGCGGCGACGGCCTCGCGAGTCTCCTGCGTGAGGACATCGATTAGTTGCGCGGCCGGGAGGGCGCGGGCCAGAGGCGCCGACTGGCCGGCCCATTGTGCCGCGTAGCCGTTTTCCTTGTGTGCCTTCGCGGCGGCGTTGAGCGACTTGCCTGCATCGTACGTAGTGGGATAGTCGGGGATGGCGGGGCGGCCGGGCGCTTGCTCCAATGCCCAGAAGCGATTCGCCAGCCCGCGTGCCGGGCGTCCGGAAATCGCCCGAATGAGCGCGGTGCGCGGCGGTTGCCCGCTCAGTAGCGTCTCACGATAGGCGGCGTCAGCGCCGGACTCCGGGCATGGCACAAAGGCCGTGCCCATTTGGGCGGCTTGCGCCCCCAGCGCCAGCACCGCAGCGATGCCTGCGCCGTCCATGATGCCGCCTGCGGCAATGATCGGCAGCGACGTGCGCGCGGCCAGTCGTCGCACCAGCGCGAAGGTGCCCAGTTGTTCATCTTCGCTCGGCTGGCGGTCGCCTTCGTCGTTGAAGCGTCCGCGATGTCCGCCGGCTTCCCAGCCCTGCGCGACGATGGCGTCGATACCGGCGGCTTCGATGGCAGCGGCTTCCTCCTCGTTGGTCGCGGACGCGAATAGCACGATGCCGGCCGCCTTCAGCGTGTCGATCCATGCCTGCGACGGCAGCCCGAAATGGAAGCTGAGAACCGCCGGACGTGTCTCGAGAAACATCTCGTACATCGCCACGTCTTCAACGAAGCTCAGATAGATCTCACGCAACGCGGCGGGCGGTTTGGCGTCGAAGCGGGCGAACGTCGGGGCGAGGTAGTCTAGCCACGCGGCTTCGCGAGCGGCGTTGGCGTGCGCCGGGACGTGCGTGAAGACGTTCACGTTGAACGGCCGGTCCGTCAGCGCGCGCGTCTGGCGAATGACCTCGCGCGCCGCATTGGCGTCCATATTGCCGACGGCGAGCGAGCCAAGGCCGCCCGCGTTGGATACCGCTGCGGCCAGCGCCGGTGTCGACGCCACGGCCATAGGGGCCTGAACGATCGGCGTCGACATACCGAGACGTCGAGTGATACGTAAAGTCGGTGTCATGGGCCGTGCCTCGATCAGAACGTCGCCGCCAGATCGCGCAGCGCGTCGAACGTCTCGAGCAGTTCCGCATGCAGCACGCCAACGAGTTCGGTGGCAGGCATGGCGCGCGCGAGCGGCGCGGCCTGACCGGCCCACTGCGCCGCGTAATCGCTATTGCCCTTCGCCTTGGCTGCGGCGTTGATGGCTTTGCCTGCGTCATAAGTCACGGGATACGCCGGCAGGTCGGGGCGGCCGGCCATCTGCTCCAGCGCATGCAGACGATTCACGAAGCCGCGTGCCGGACGCCCCGAGATCGCGCGGATCAGCGCAGTGCGTGGCGGATTCGTGCTGGTCAGACGTTCACGATAGGCAGCATCGGCCGCCGATTCCGGACAGGCGACAAAGGCCGTGCCGAGTTGCGCGGCCTGCGCACCGAGGGCGAGGACCGCGGCGACGCCTGCACCGTCCATGATGCCGCCAGCGGCGATCACCGGCACCGACGTGTGCGTGACGATCAGGCGCACGAGCGCCAGCGTGCCCAGTTGCTCGTCATCGGTCGGCACGCGGTCGCCCAGATCTTCGAAGCGGCCGCGGTGGCCGCCGGCCTCATAGCCCTGCGCGACGATGGCGTCGATGCCGGCCGCCTCGATGGCGCGGGCTTCTGCGAGGTTCGTCGCCGTAGCGAACAGCATGATCCCGGCGGCGTGCAGTGCGTCGATCCTGTCCTGCGATGGCAGCCCGAAATGGAAACTGACGACTGCCGGACGCGCTTCGAGCAGCATGGCGTACATGGCGTCGTCCGCGACAAAGCTCGTATAAATCTCGCTCAACGCGGCGGGCGGCGTGGCGTCGAACCGGGCGAACTCCGGCGCAAGATAAGCAAGCCAGGCGGCGTCGCGCGCGGTGTCGAGTTTGGCCGGCGCGTGGCAGAACACGTTGACGTTGAAAGGCTTACGAGTCAGGGCGCGCGTGTCGTGAATCGATTTGCGTGCCGCCTCGGCGGGCATCGCGGCAACGCCGATCGAGCCGAGCCCGCCGGCGTTGGAGACGGCAGCGGCGAGCGCCGGGGTGGACGTGCCGGCCATCGGCGCCTGAATGATCGGCGTGAGCAAGCCGAGGCGTTCGATCAGTGCGCGATTGCGGGATTGGGAAGCGATGGAGCTAGGCATGACGATCTGCACCTTGGAGGGGGCGGTGAGGGAGACAGCGACAGTCACAGCAGGCAGTATGTTCACTATGGCATACGCTTAATGCGGTAAAAGATACCACTTAAATACATCTTTATGTCGGCTGCCCTTGAAAATGACAGGGGCATCCCGTCAGGTGACGTAGCGTCAGGCCGGTTCGTCGGGGCTGTCACCGGTCTCGTCTGTCTCACTGGCGCCCATCAGGTCGGCGGCGCGCGAACGCTGCATATCTGCCCGGCGGAAGTAGCCGATGACGGTCGCCACGCTCGTGTGCCCCGTCATTGTCATGGCCTCGGCCAGCGGCACTTGCTGAAGCGCGGCTTCGGTCACGAAACCGGCGCGCAGCGAGTGAGCGGAGAAGTCGCCCTCCAGGCCGGCGAGTGCACAGCGCTCACGCACGATGTCGCGCACTGCCGCCTCTGAGAGCGGTTCGCCCACGTGCCCGCCTCGGCGCACTCGTCGGAAGATCGGTCCGTGTGTAATCCCGGCCGACACCAACCAGTCCGTAAGCGCCGCAGCCGCAGCGCCCGCGACCGGTTTTTCGTTTTCGGGGAGGTCTGCGCCCTGCTGGTTCGTCTTCGACCATCCGAGCGTGTAGACGTAATGCGCCGGCCCGGTGCGCCGGACGTTCTCGCACGTCGCGCGTACGACTTCCGAGCGTCTGCGGCCACCGCTCGACCAGGCGAACAGCAGCAGCGCGCGATCGCGCTTACCGCGCAAGGAGTCGTCGCAGGTTGCCAGCAGCGCGCGTAGGGGCTCCCGTGTCAGGGCCTCCTTTTTTGCCGTGCGAACGCCGCGCTTTGCGTAGGCGCGACGCGTTTTGGCGAGCAGTTCGCGCACCGCCGGTTCGGCGCACGGATTCGGCAAGTCTCGCGACGTGTGCAGCTTGGCGATGACGCTGAGCCGATGGCGCAGCGTGGCGAGCGCGGGCGGCCCCGGACGTGCCTTGAGACCTTGCGCGACCAGCGCAGCATCGACAGCGTCCGGCATCTCGGTTCTGAGGCCGTGCTTGCCTTGATGCTCCGCGTGATCGACGACGAACTGCACGATGACAGCGGGCGGTAACGGCGTGACTAGCGCCTGACCATACCGCAACCGATACCAGCCCAGCCAGTAGCGCATGGCCGATTGATAACTCTGGCGCGTATTCGCCGAATCGCCTTCGTGGGCGAGCGCCTGCGCGGCTTGACGGGCATCGTCGTTCAGTGCGCTCGGATCCAGCGGCACAGGCAGCGCGGTGGTGGGGCTGATTTCCGCTACGGCACCCGACCTCGGATCTGACGACGACGCGCGCTTAGGTGTAATTTTTCTATCTAACATATGATTTCATATGTAATATGTATAAAATATAACGTGCACACCAAATAACCTGCGATAATCTTCCATTATCGTGAGTTATTTGGCAATGCGCCGAAATCCAGGAGTGCTTCGCGATGACTACGTCTCAAACACCGAAATCCGCCATATCCGCGCCGTTGCTCCGGCAAGGCGGGCGCGGCATTTCCGAGCAAGACGTCTGGACGGCGGCCGACGCGCTGCTGATGGCAGGGCAGCGCCCGACGATTGAGCGCATTCGACAACAATTAGGCCGAGGCTCGCCCAATACCGTGAGCCCGTATCTCGATGCGTGGTTCGCCGGACTCGGTGGGCGTCTGCAGGGCGGGCTCCATGCGGTTGCCGGATTGCCGGAAGGTGTGACGATGCCGGAGCCGGTGGCGCGCGCCGCGCTCGATCTGTGGACGCTCGCCTTGCAGGAGGGACGTGCAGCGCTTGCGCAAGACGAGGCGGCTCGCCGCGCGGTACTCGATGCGCGTGAGGCTGCGTTGACGGCGGATCGTGAGGCGCTGGAGCAGGCGCGCGCCGTCCTTCACGAACGAATTGCGTCGGCAGAGACGGCGGCTGCGGATGCGCGTCAGGCGCGAGATGAGGCGCAGGCACAGGCGCGCCGCGCCGAGGCGCTGCTGATCGAGGCACAGGCGGATGCCGTTGCGTCTCGACAAGCCCTCGCAAGCGCGCGTGATGCCGCGCAAGCGCTTCAGGACGAGCACGCCGTGCATCGCGCGAACTGGGATGCGGAGCGGGCCAGACTGGGGGAGCGGGCCGACGCGAACGAGCGCCGTTTGATGCTCGAGCTGGATGCCGCGCGCGAGTCGATCAAATCGTTGCAGCAAGAGCGCAAGCAATCGCAGCGTCAGTTGCAAGAGGCAGAGGCGGGGTTGACGGCGATGAGTGAGGCGCAGCATGAGATGCGTGCTGCCAAGACGTTGCAGGACGCGGTCATTGCGCGGTTGCGTGAGCAGGTCAGTGCGCAGGAGGCGCTTGCCGCGACCTATCAGGCGATGCTGACTGCGCCGCCTGTACCGCCTGTACCGCCTGCGCCGGCAGCGGCTGTCGGGCGAGGTGCGGCGGCTGGACGCAAGCGTCGCGTGAGTCGCGCCACGGCACCCGCGACGTCAGTATTGCGCCGGGGGCGGCGTCCCTGAACGCCGGGGGCTGCGCAGCCCCCGGCCGTCGCCTTCGTGCAATCACTTCGCTTGCGCCAGCGACGGGGCATCCGATTGCCAGCCGCCGCCCAACGCGCGGAACGTGGCGACGGCGGCGCGGGCGTTGTCGGTTTGCGCAAGGGCGTCGGCGTCACGTACCGTCAATAGCTGGCGGTCGGCGTCGAGCACTTCGTACAGACTGACGGTGCCGCCGGTGTAGGCCTCTTGGGCGCTGTCGCGGGCACGCGCTTGCGCATCCACTGCGTTCGCCAGATCCTTGCGCTGCTGCTCCAGCTCCACGAGCGTGACAATCGCATTCTCCACATCTTCCGTTGCGCGCAACATCGATAGGCGGTACGCCGCAAGCGCTTGCGCATTCGCGCCGCGCGCCTGTGCGACCTCTGCATCGATCCGGCCAAAATCGAACAGTCGCCAGCGCAATCCCAGCGCGGCCAGCGGCTGGAACGTTGCCACGCTTGGCACGCGTCCCCCTGCCAAGGTTTCGAAGCCCAGCACCCCTGACAGCGACAACTTTGGGTAGTACTCCGCGAGCGAGGCGCCGATGCGCTCGTTCGATGCGGCCAGCCGGCGTTCGGCTGCGATGACGTCGGGGCGTCGACGCAGCAGGTCGGCCGGGGCGCTTGCGTCGCTAATGGCCGGGATCGTCAGCGGCCGGGCGTTCAGGTCGTCGTTCTGCGTCGTTGCGCTCATGCGGCGGGCATAAGTGCCGGGTACTGCGCCCATTAGTACGTCGAGTCGATTGAGTTGTGTCTCGCGTTCGATGCGCAACGGCGGCAACGTGGTGCGTGCCTGAGCGAGCAGGGCCTCGGACTGCGCCACTTCGCGAGCCGTCGCCAGGCCATCTTGATAGCGCAAACGCACGATCTCCATTAGGCGTCCGTCCGTCTTGATCTGATCTTGTGCGATGGCCAGTCGTCGCTGCGCGGCCCGGACTCGGAAATAGGCGTCGGCCGCTTCCGCCACGATGCTCACGCGTACCCCGTCGCGCTGCGCTTGTGCCGCCTGTGCCAATGCACTGGCCGCTTGTGCCGAGCGCTGTAACCCTCCGAACAGATCCACTTCCCAACTCGCGCCCGCCCCAATGCCGTAGTCCGTGAAATTGCGGTTGTAGCCCGGCACTGTGCGTGCCACTGAGCCCAGCGGACTTTCCAGCGACTGATGCTCGCGGGTGACGCTGCCGTCGAGCGCGAGCGACGGCAGCCGCTGCGCACCCGCCGCGCGCGCCTGTGCCCGGGCTTGCGTCACGCGCGCCATTGCCGCCTGCAAATCGAGGTTCTGTGCCAGCGCTTGCTCGACGATGCCGGTGAGCACCGGGTCATGAAAGCTCGTCCACCAGGTATCAAGTTGTGCCGACTCGCCGGTCTTGTTGCCCGCCGCGCCAAGCGTGGCATCGCGTTGCGTCAGTAAGGCGCTGCCCGCGAAATGCCCGGGCAAATTGGCCGGCGGCGCAACGTAGTCGGGGCCGACGGCGCAACCGGCAAGGGCACCGGCGCAAAGGGCCAGCATGGCGTGGCGCAGGATCGGGGGAGTCATTCCGGGCATCTTCGACAGTGCGTGGTTCATGGTGTTTAACTCGTTACTTGCAAGATGATAGTTGCAACTCTATACTCACTTCCATTATGAAAGCAACTCATGGTTGCACGTCTCGTCACCCCCTTTAGCGCGAAGAAGGATCAATTCATGACATCCTCGAGGACTCCCGCCCAGAGCGTCAGCCAATCCAGTCAATCCAGCCAATCTGGCGGCCATTCCGAGAGGCGCGCATTTGCCCGGCGCCTTGCCCTGCGCGGTGCGTTGGTCGTCGTGGCGCTGGCGGCATTGGGTTACGGCACTTATTGGTGGACGACAGCCCGCTATCTGGAGTCGACGGACGATGCCTATGTCGGTGGCGACGTCACCGTGTTGGGACCCAAGGTGCCTGGCTACATTGCGCAAGTGCTGGTCACTGATAATCAGTCGGTGCGTGCAGGCGACGTGCTCGTGCGTCTCGACGATCGCGACTACCGCGCGGCGCTTGCAAAAGCCGAAGGTGCGGTGGCAGCACAGCAGGCATTGCTGGCCAATCTCGATGCCACCGCCAGATTGCAGGCGGCGGTGATCGCGCAGGCACGCGCCAGCGTGGTCGCGGTCGCGGCAGATGCCCGCCGCGCGCATGACGATCAGGTGCGCTATCGGGATCTGGTCGCCAAGTCGGCGGTGTCGGTCCAAAGCGCGCAGAAGGCGGACGCGGATTACCAGCAGATTGCGGCGAACCGCGAGCGTGCCGAGGCGGGTGCCGTAGCGGCCGAGCGTCAGCTTGAGGTCATCGCCACTCAAAAGCAGCAGGCGCAAGCGGCACTGGCGCAGGCCGTGGCCGAGCGTGACGTTGCCAGACTCAATCTCGAAGACACCGTGTTGCGTGCGCCAGTCGATGGCGCCGTCGGCAATCGTCGCGCCCGGGCCGGCGCCTATGCGCCGGCGGGCACGCAGTTGCTCGCGATCGTGCCTGCGCGCGGTCTGTGGGTCGATGCGAACTTCAAGGAAGGGCAAGTGGCGCATTTGCGCCCAGGTATGCCGGTGAGGATCGAAGCCGACGTGCTGCCGGGCCGGGTGTTCCATGGTCGTGTGGCGAGCCTTGCGCCTGCCACGGGGGCGCAGTTCAGCGTGCTGCCGCCGGAGAATGCGACGGGCAACTTCACGAAGATCGTTCAACGCGTGCCGGTACGGGTGCAACTCGATGATGCCGACGGTCGTCTGGGGACGCTGCGGCCCGGACTGTCGGTGACGGCGCAAGTGGATGCCCGTGGCGACGGCAACGACAAGCCACTGGCGCCAGGAGCCGCGAAGGTAGCCGCGCGATGAGCGCCGCGCAAACGGAGGTAGCGCAGCCGCTGCCTGCGGGTGACGCTGGCGTGGTCAAGCCGGCACATTCCGCCAACGACGAACGCCGCCCAGGCGCAGCCCCCGCGCCGGGCGGGGGCTTCTCGGCAGACGCCATGTCGACCCATGCGAAGGTCATTGCCTTCGCGACAATGGTCGTCGGCATGTTCATCGCGCTGCTCGACATTCAGATCGTGTCGGCCTCCCTCAGAGACATCGGCGGCGGCCTGTCGGCGGGGGCTGATGAGACGGCGTGGGTCCAGACGAGCTATCTGATCGCCGAGATCATCGTGATTCCGCTCTCGGGTTGGCTCTCGCGCGTCATGTCGACCCGCTGGCTCTTCGCGGCGTCGGCGGCCGGTTTTACCGTGGCGAGTCTGCTTTGCGGTGCGGCGTGGAACATCCAGAGCATGATCGCGTTTCGCGCGTTGCAGGGGTTCCTCGGCGGTTCGATGATTCCGCTGGTGTTCACGACGGCCTTTGCCTTTTTCACGGGGTCGCAGCGGGTGCTGGCCGCTGCGGTGGTGGGCGGCCTGTCGTCGCTCGCGCCCACATTGGGCCCGACCGTCGGCGGGTGGATCACCGACAACTACTCGTGGCACTGGCTGTTTTTCGTCAACCTCGTGCCCGGCATATTCGTGACAGTCACGGTGCCGTTACTGGTGCGAATCGACCGTGCCGACTGGTCGTTGCTGCGCGGTGCGGATTATCTGGGCATCGTCCTGATGGCAGTCAGTCTTGGCTGCCTGGAGTACACGCTTGAAGAAGGGCCGCACTGGGACTGGTTCGGCGACAGCACCATTCGTACGACGGCATGGCTGGCCGGGCTTTGCATGATCGCGTTTCTCTGGCGCAGTCTGGCGTTCGCGCGGCCCATCGTGGATCTTCGGGCGCTCAAGGAGCGCAACTTCGCACTCGGTTGTTTCTTCTCGTTCGCGACCGGTATCGGCATGTTTGCGACGATTTACCTGACGCCGCTATTTCTCGGACATGTGCGTGGATTCTCGGCCTTTGAAATCGGCATGGCCGTCTTTTCGACGGGGATCTTTCAACTGATGTCGATTCCGATCTACGCCATGCTGGCCAACCGCGTCGATCTGCGGGTGTTGATGATGGTCGGGCTCGGCGCCTTTGCCTTGTCGATGTGGCAGTTCTCGCCGATCACGCATGACTGGGGCGCGGCACAACTGATGCTCCCACAGGCGTTGCGCGGCGCGGCGCAACAGTTCGCCGTCGCCCCGATTGTCACGCTGACGCTGGGGAGTCTTCCGCCTGCTCGGCTCCGTCTGGCGTCGGGCCTGTTCAACCTGATGCGAAATCTCGGGGGTGCCATCGGCATTGCGGTGTGTACGACTGTTCTGAACGACCGCACGAACCTGCATTTCTTCCGGCTTGCCGAGCGCATGGGTGAGGGTAGTCCGGCAATCGAGACATGGCTGGCCAGTGTGGGGGCGAGGATGAGTGCTGCGGGCCTTGATGTCATGGATGCGCAAACGGCGGCGCTTCGTCAGCTCTGGTCGTTGACGCTGCGCGAGGCGCAAACGGTCACGTTCGGAGACATCTACGGCGGGTTGGGGCTGATCTTCCTTGGGGTGACGTTGATGGTGCCCCTCATGCGCCGGGTTGCACCGCCCAAAGCACCGAGCGCAGACGCACATTGAGGCGGATGCATCAGAATTCACTTCAAATAATTCACATCGCGAATGACGGGTAAGTTGTTGATTTTTCTATTAACTGAGTTTGAGTGTTTGGCCCATGATCGAAAAATGATGTTGTGGAGGCACCGGCCGGCTTGCCCGCAGGTGTCGACGCGCTTATGCTCACTTGCATGGTAATAGGCAGCGTCGGCCCTCTCCGAACGCGAGGATTCCTTATGCATCGAAAGACTTTTCGCGATATGCAGTGCCCGATTGCCCGCAGCCTTGAGCGCGTGGGCGAATGGTGGAGCATTCTGATTTTGCGTGAAGCGGGCTACGGCACGACCCGCTTCGACGATTTCCAGCGACGTCTCGACATTGCGCCGAACATGCTGACCCGGCGGCTGAATGCGCTCGTCGAGGAAGGCTTGTTGGCGCGCCGTCAGTATTGCGACCGACCGCCGCGCTTTGAATACGTGCTCACCGACGCCGGGAAGGACTTCCGGCCGGTGCTCTGGGCACTGCTCGCGTGGGGAAACCGGCACTTTGCGCCGGAGGGCATCTCGGCTCAACTCATTGACCGGGAGACGGGGCAAGTCGTCGAGCCGGTCGTGGTCGATGCAGCAACGGGGGTGCGTCTGGACCCGGAGCGTCACATACCGAGCGCAGGACCGGCGGCCAATGAGGGCATGCGCAAGCGGCTCGCCCGGGCGGCCGCCTTTGTGACTGGCGAGCCGTTTGATGAGGGTGCGGCACAGAGCAAGGGGGACGCCGACGCTGCGGCGGCCACCCGTTAATCCGATTGCCGGTGGACGTCCGGACGCTCAGGCCATCGCTGGCGTGCCGGGGACGCCCGGCGGCGACGCGAGCAACCGTGCGAAGGCTTCGCCCGTGAGCGGCTTGCCCAGCAGGAAGCCTTGCAGTTCGTCGCAATCGAGTGTCTTTAGCGCTTCGCGCTGCGACGCGGTCTCGACCCCTTCAGCCACGACATCCATATCGAGCGAGTGAGCCAGCGCGATGATGGCGGAGACGACAGCGCTGCCTTCGCGGCCGCAGGTGTCGAGGCCGTTCGTGAAGAAGCGATCCATCTTCAGTTGCTTGACGCGGAAGCGCTGCAAGTACGCCAGACTCGAATACCCGGTGCCGAAATCGTCGATGGCGACTTCGAAGCCGTGATCCTGAAAGGCGCGGATCACGTCGATGGTGTGTTGAGCGTCGGACATCGCCACCGTCTCGGTGATTTCGAACATGAGCCGGGAGCAGTCGATGCCAGCCTCACGCACGATCTCGACGATGTTCTCCACCAGGGACGACTGTGCCATCTGGCGCGGGGAGAGGTTGATCGCGACCTTGATCGGCGCGAGGCCGGCGGCGTCCCATTCCTTGATGTGCCGGCACGTAGCGCGCACGACCCAATAACCAATCTGCACGATCTGGCCGGTTCGCTCTGCGACGGGAATGAAGTCAACAGGTTGCAGCTCACCGAAGGTCGGATGCGTCAGGCGCAGCAACGCCTCGGCGCCAGCCAACGCTTCGGTATCGCCCCGGTACTTCGGCTGGAAGTGCAGTGAAAAATACTGTTCGTTCTCCGCGTCGTGCAGTGCCTGCTGGATTTCCCACGTGCGCTGGGCCGCGGCGTTCATGCGTGGCTCGAAGTAGCGATAGATGCCGCGCCCGGCGCGCTTGGCTTCGTACATGGCGGTGTCGGCGTGTTTGAGCAGCATGTCGATGCTGTCGCCATCGTCCGGGAAGAGCGCTACGCCGATGCTGGGCACGACGTGCAGCGACTGGTCTCCGACACGCAGGCCGTCGCGCATGTCGTCGAGCAGGCGTTGTGCCACGCGGCCCGCAACCTCCGGCGACGACAAGGAGCCCAGCAGCACCACGAACTCGTCTCCACCCAGCCGGGCGACCACATCGTCGCCGTTCACGTTCTTGCGAAGGCGCTTGGCGAACGCGCGCAGGACATCGTCGCCCACGTTGTGGCCGAGTGAGTCGTTGATGGTCTTGAACCCGTCCAGATCCATGAACAGCACTGCGAAACGGCGCTGGTCGCGACGGGAGTTGATCAGCATGCGGGCCGCGGCGTCGTGCAGTGCGCGTCGGTTGGGCAGGTCGGTCAGCGCATCGTAAGTCGCCATGCGGGCGATCTGCGTGTTCAATTGCAGAACGGAATTGGCGAGGAAGCTGGTGCGGGCGTCGAGGCGCGAGACGAGCAGCGTGGTGACGAGAATCAGGAAGGTGAACAGGCTGACGGTCGTCACCAGCCAGGGCGAACTGACGCCGCCGGCGGCACCGCAAATGGCGCCCGGGGCAAAACTGGCGGCCGCCATGCCGGTGAAGTGCATCGCCGTGATGGCCAGCCCCATGACCGTGGCGGCACCGACCCGCTTGGCCATGACATAGCGCAGGCTGCCGTCGCGCAGGGTTCGTGCGATCCAGAGAGCGGCCGTTGCCGCGGCAATGGCGATCAGGATCGACGTCGCAAAGAGCCCAGGATCGTATTCGATCGCCGGATTCATCTTCATCGCGGCCATGCCGCTGTAGTGCATGGCGGCGATGCCCAGACCGAGCGTGACGCCGGCACAGCCCAGCCGCCACCGGGTGAAGTGTTCATTGGCAATCAGCCAGAGCGCCGCCCAGGAGATGGCGATGGCAATGCCGAGCGAGCCTGCCGTGATGGCTGGGTCATAGCCCAGCGCGATGGTGGCAGTCGACGTCAGCGGCGACCGCGCGGGCGACAGCGACAGGGCAAGCATGCCAATGAAGTGCATCGACCAGATGCCGATGCCCATGGCGGTGGCGCCCACGGCGAGCCACGCATGGCGCATGGCACGGTGAGTCAGAAGGTAGATGCGACCGGAAAGGTCGAGCGCCGTGAACGACGCCAGCACTGCGACTGCAAGTGATAACCCAACGAGCCAACCACTGTACGAACTGGACATATGAAAACCGACCGAAAAGTCCCGCTTAACTGGTTATCGGCAATGGCGGCCAATAGTTGAGGGAGGGTGTCGGAATTTTTCCGACAACGCACTGTTCACTCCGTCCAATGCGACGGGAAAAGGGCGTCGGCCGATGTCTGCGAGCGTCGCGCCGGTGCTCGACAGTGCCGATCCCATAGTGAATAATCCTTCCATATTTGCCCCGGCCGGCGTTCTCGGCGATGACTGCCCTCGTGGCGTCTTGCGTGCAACGCGCCGGTGGCAACCCGTCGGAACCACGAAGTCGAGGACACGAACTCCGGCGCAGGCGGGGGCAGAATATGGCAGCCCTCGATTTTGCCTGATTTCCGTGGGATTTCCTCGCACTGCGTCAATCTTGGTGGCCAACTTGCCCGCAGGAGCCGTGCTATGCGCATTCGCATGTGGCTGTTGCAAGTGCTGGTGGTATGCGGTGTGGCTGCGGCGCCGGGCGCTCCGGCTGATGCGGCAACGTCTTCGGCGGTGGCTGCGGCGCCTCAGGGCGCAGACACGGCAAGCGGAGGCAGCGGGGCGTCCGGGGCGGTCTCCCCGGAGAGCGACGCTTCTGCTGGCGACGCGCAGGACGGCGTCGAGCTGCGCTTCATGGACCGTCCCGTCGTGACCTTTCGCGGCGTGCTGGCTGGTGCGACGCCGGCCGTGCGAGCGGCGCGGGCGCAGTCGGTGCTCGAGAGTCTGCCCGGCCGGGCCTTCGACGCACCGGTCGACGTGCTGCGCGCCTCGTTGGGGGGTGTCTCCGGTGTCGCTTTCCGCGTTCAGGACCGAATTCTCTTTGCGCTGACGGCCGACGACCTCGCGCCGGGCGACCCGCGCACGCTCGATGCCGTCGCCGCCGACGTTCAAAATCGCCTCCAGGTTGCCTTCGCCGCCCGTCGCGAACAACTGCATTGGCCGACGATTCTGCGCGGCGTCGCCCTTAGTGCGCTCGCACTCGTCGTGCTGGCCGTGCTTGTGGTGGGGGTGGGGCGCATGCGCGCGCGGCTCGAGGCGAGTCTGCAAATCGCTTTCGAGAAGCGCGTTCTGCAACGCACCGCGCGCTCTTTCGACTGGACCGGCTCTGCCGTCCACCTCGTCCATCAGGTCGTGCAGATCGGCGCCGTGTGCCTGGTATTGGTCTTCGCCTATCTTTATCTGATCTTCGTGCTGATGCAGTTCCCGGCGAGCCAGCCAACGGCGGGGCGATTGTCGGCCTTTCTGTGGACGCTGATCGACCGTTTCGGAATCGGGGTGGCCGCAGCCATTCCGGGCGTCATGACGGTCATTGTCATCTTCTTGCTGACACGGGCGCTGCAAAGCCTCATCAACAACGTGTTCGATGCGGTGCAGAGCGGGCGCCTGAGCATTCCCGGCATGCACCCCGAGACGGCCGGAGCCACGCGGCGCGTGGTGTCCGTCGTCGTGTGGGGGTTGGCGATCACCTTTGCTTACCCCTATATGCCTGGCGCGCAGAGCGACGTCTTCAAGGGGCTGTCCGTGTTGCTGGGCCTGATGGTGACCCTGGGGTCGAGCGGCATCGTCAACCAGTTGATGAGCGGGATGGTCGTGATCTACAGTCGCGCGTTGAAGAAGGGCGATCTCGTCTCGATCGGTGATGCGACGGGCGTGGTGGTGAGTATCGACGCGCTGTCGGTGAAGATCGTCAATCTGGCGCATGAGTCGCTGACCATCCCGAACGCGGTGGTCGTTGCGTCGACGGTGCGCAATTTCTCGACTCAGGGGCGAGAGCAGGGCGTCGCCATCAGCACGACGATCACCATCGGCTATGACTGCCCTTGGCGGCAAGTCCATGCCATGCTGATCGAAGCTGCGGGGCAAACGCCGCAGGTCGCCGCCCAGCCGGCGCCGTATGTCTTGCAACGCGCGTTGTCGGACTTCTACGTCGAGTATGAGGTCTTCGCCACGTTGCGCGACCCGACCACGCGCTTCGCGGCGATTTCGGCGCTGCACGAGAACATTCAGGACGTCTTCAATCGTTACGGCGTTCAGATCATGTCGCCGCACTTCCAGACGCAGCCGCACGCTGCGCTCACCATCCCTCCGGAACACTGGTACCCGGCCCCGGCACGGGCCCCGGCCGGCGGGGTGCCGTCGCCGTCAGAGTCACCCGTCGCCTCGCAAGGACAAGGAACTGGTCATGCCCGCTAAATCGTCGCCCGTGCCGCCGTCCCCCAAGGCAAGCGCCGTCGCACCCTCTGCTCCCGCGCCGAATGACGCACCACCGGCCACCACCGACACGCCGCCCGTGCCCGTGGTGCCGTTCGAAACCCGCGTCGCCGCCGGGCGCAAGCTGCGCGACAAAACGCCTCGCAGCAGTCATGCCCATCTCGGTAACGTCGACCGGGACATCGTCGAACTGTTGCGCATCAGCAGCGAGGGGCGTGTCAGTGCGCTTGTCCCGTTGCGCTATGGGCGCATGCTGGCCTCGCCCTTCGCGTTCTACCGGGGCAGCGCCATCGTGCAGGCGCACGCTCTGGCGGGCACGCCGAATACCGGCCTCACCATGCAGATTTGCGGAGACTGCCATCTGGCCAACTTCGGTGGGTTTGCCACGCCCGAGCGCACCTTGATCTTCGATCTGAACGATTTCGACGAGACGGCGCCCGGTCCTTGGGAGTGGGATCTGAAGCGTCTGAGCGCCAGTTTGGTACTGGCCGCGCGGCAATTCGGCTTCGGTGACACTTTGGGCGTGGAGATGGTGCGGGCGGCGGTGGATACCTACGCGCGGCGGCTGAACGAATATGCCCACATGCCGACCATTGCGCTCTGGCACGAGCAAGTGACGTTCGAGCGCATGCTCGGCCTCGCCCAGACCGAGCGGGTGCGCGAGGGCGTCAAGCGAGGCATTGCGCGGGCGACCGGCCGCACGCACGAAAACGTGCTGCCCAAGTTCGCCCAGCATGTCGGCGATCACTGGCAGATTCGCGATGCGCCGCCCACGGTTTTCCATGTCCACGGCGCAACGACGCTTTTCGGGCCAGAGGATGATTGGCTCGGTTTGGGCGACTGGCGCACTCTGTTCGAACCCGTCTACAAGAGCTATGTGAGTTCGCTGTCTCCTGACCGCGCCCGCATGCTGTCGAACTATACACAGGAGGATCTGGCGTTCAAGGTCGTGGGCGTCGGCAGCGTCGGCACGCGGTGTCTGGTGCTGCTCTTGATGGACACGCACGAGCAACCGCTCTTCCTGCAGTTCAAGGAGGCATCGAAGTCGGTCGTCTCGCGGTTCTTCAGGAGCGTTACACCCAGGCACGATGGGCGTCGTGTGGTCGAGGGGCAGCGTCTGATGCAGGCGGCCTCCGATGCCTTCCTGGGCTGGGGCGCCGGCCCGTTCGGCCGCTCCATCTATGGACGTCAACTGCGCGACATGAAGATTTCGGCCCAGTTCGAGCTGTTCCGGGCCGACGGCTTCCGGGAGTACGCAAGCCTTTGCGGATGGGTGCTGGCGCGCGCGCACGCCAAGGCCGGCGGGTGTGCGGCGGAACTGGTCGGTTACGTGGGCAAGGGCATTCGTCTGGGCGAGGCGCTGACTCGTTACGCGACGGGTTATGCCGATCAGGTCGAACACGATTACGAAGTGTTCCGCAAAGCATGCCGTGACGGAAGACTCGAAGCCCGCACGGATGCCGACATGGCGGCCGACTTCGTGGCGTGAGCGGCCAGCACGAACGAGCGTTGAGCGCAGTGAGAGGGGAGCTTTGGCGTATGCCGATTCATCGGTTGCGAGCACATGTCGCACTGGCGGCCAGCAAGGCTATGCACTGGGTCGTCCGAACGCCGATATTAATTGTGTGGAGTGGCGTAGGGATCTCCGTGATGGTCATGGCGGTGGCCGTGGCATTGCTTTACGAGGGGCGCTTGCTGGTGCTCGCCCGTGCGGCCGACAACCAGCGCAACATTGCCGAGGTAATGGAGCGCGATCTGGAACTGAATTTCCAGCTTTACGAAGCCTCGCTCGACGCCGTGGTGACGCTGCTCGCGCGTGCAGATGTCGAAGCGCTTCCTCCTGCGCTGCGCCGTGAGCTGATCTTTGAGCGGGCGGGGGCGTCTCGCCACATCGGATCGCTGGTCGTTCTCGATGCGAACGGCGAAATCGCGATCGACGCCGCCAGCGAGACGCCCCGTAACTTCAATTTCTCGGATCGCGATTACTTCAAAGTTCACCGCGACGACCCGCATGCCGGGCTGTTCATCAGCGGATTCATTGAGTCACGCTTGCGCGACAATGCCCCGACCATGGTGCTCAGCCGACGGATCACGCGCCCAGACGGTTTGTTTGGGGGCGTCGTGTCATTGTCGGTGGATATCGAGTACTTCCGCGATCTGTTCGATCACATCGAGGTGGGGAAGCAGGGGGTGATCCTGCTGCTGGGCAAGGACGGCGCCATTCTGATGCGCAAGCCTTATGACCCGAGCGTGATCGGGCGCACGATGGCGCAGACGGGGCGCTATGAGGCGCTGCCGGGCGGACGTGACGACCGGCGCATCTTTCCTATCCGATTCCTCGGCCGCGACAGCCTGATGTCGCGCCGGTTTCTGAGCAATGTGCCGCTCACGTTGATCGTTGTGATCTCGAGCGAAGAGGCACTTGCGCCATGGCGCAAGCGTGCGGTCGAGTTCGGCGGCCTGTTTCTGCTGCTCAATGCCGGTTTCATCGGCGCCTCGTTGCTTCTGGCGGCCCAATTGAGACGACGGTTGCGCGCGGAACGGGAGTTGCGGTTGCTGGCGCGTACCGACGGGCTTACTGGGCTATCGAATCGCCGTTCGCTCGACAATATTCTCGCGAGTGAGTGGCGGCGCATGCGTCGCGCGGGCCGCGCGATGGCCGTGGCGTTCATCGATATCGATTGGTTCAAGCGCTACAACGACTCGCACGGGCACCAGGCGGGTGACGCTGCGCTCGCCGCCGTGGCCGGTGCGATCGGGGCGGCGCTGCAACGCCCCTCCGACACCGCAGGGCGTTACGGTGGTGAAGAGTTCATCGCCGTCATGCCGGATACCGACGCCTTGGGGGCGCAGAAGGTCTCCGAGGAAATTCGTCTGTCCGTGGACCGGCTGAACCTCGAGCATGCGTCGAGCGATTTTGGACATGTCACGGTGAGTATCGGCGTTGCGTGTCGCACGCCGCAGGCAAAGGAATCCGTCGACGTTCTCGTCAAGTCCGCCGACGAAGCGCTCTATCAGGCGAAGGAAGCCGGCCGCAACCGGGTCTTCGTCGCATCGCAGGACGATGCGGGCCCAATGGGTAATTCGTAGGAATTGTCCGATGCCACTGCCGGCATCTGTACGCATTTCTCGTGTGGATGCCGCTTTTTATCTTCCCGAATTGCTTTTAATTTGTCTCTCAAGCTATTGATTTTTAGTGAAAATATTTTCTCTGAAAATCAACGTCGCTGCCGCGCAGTATCGTTTGCCAGCGTCCGCCTACACATCTTTCGGATTTCGCCGATTCGCCGGATGAATCCGGCTATCTACAATCGATTTCAACAAGTCCGGTGCCGGTTACGACAGCACGGACGGCAGTCGAGGAGGTTGTCATGACGAAGCGTATCCCCCCAACGCGGAAGTCGTCTGAGGACAAGACGGCGGACGAAGGGACCCAGTACGAGCAGCACGCGCTGACGCACGAGGACGGTGATGCCGAGACGACCGGTGCGCAACCCTCGGCATCGGAGCGCGCTGGCGATGTGCCGCCGCATGAAGCCCGTCAGTCTGCTGTTAGTGATGTGCACACGGCAAGTGCCACCGTGCACGCCGGCTCGCGTGGTCCGTCGCCTGCCGATACGAAGGTGCGCGACGACGTTCGCAAGGCGTTGTCCGAAGCGCGCGACCTCGAGGTGTCGCACGTCGATGTCACGGTCACGTCGGGATTGGTGTTGCTCACGGGCCATGTGCCTGAGCGCTGGATGCAGCATGTGGTGCAGACGGTGGTCTCGAAAGTCCCCGGCGTGCGCGGTGTGGACAACCAGTTGCACGAGCGTCGCGAGAAGGCGATGAGCCGGCCGGGCGAGAGTCAGGAAGGGCACAAGATCTGACAGGTGACATCGCAGTACAGGACATCCGGGCACCTGGGGCGTGTTTTCGAAACCACCGAAAGACGCGCACTCCGGGGCCGGTAACAAGGCAAGACCGGGCATCTCCGGGCGAGGAGATGTATCACCAACCACTCGGTCGTCGCTGGGTGCCGCACGTCCACCGTGCAGGAGGTGACGCCCAAGGCAGCAATGCCACCGATGCGACGACTAATTTTCGGGAGGTCAACAATGAAACAATCGAATCTGCTCAAGCTCATCATGGCCGGTGCACTCGCTACGACGGGCATCGCCGCCCACGCTCTCGATCAGGGCGGGATGATCAAGATCGCCGATAACTCAGGCGCCAGCGGTGTCATGAGCGATACCGGCCGCAAGATCGATGATTCGGCGCTTACCGCGAAGGTCAAGGCCGAATTGCTCGCCAAGAAGGATGTACCGTCGACCAAGGTCCACGTGACCACGCGTCACGGCGTCGTGCATCTGACTGGCTCGGTACCGCAGACGGCGCAGCGGACTCTCGTCGTGGACACGGTCAAGGGTGTTGACGGCGTGGTCGACGTCAAGGACGACATCAAGGTAATGAAGTAACTCGGATTTCGCCACGTCGACGGCGCGTATTCGCGCGCCTCGACATCATTGGACGAAGGAGTCAATCATGACTGTGCAAACAGGTCGGGGCCCGATGGCCCAACCAGGCGCCCGCATCGTAGGCGCCTCCCACAAACTGCCCGATGGCCCGGGGCCGTCGGTCATGGCGGCTGACACGCTCGACGCCGAAGATGTCGTGAATCTTGCCGGCGAGAGCCTTGGCAAGGTCAAGCACATCATGCTCGACGTGCAGCGCGGCACGGTGGCGTATGCCGTACTGTCGTTCGGCGGCTTTCTCGGCATGGGTGACAAGCTGTTCGCCATTCCGTGGCACGCGTTGCAGCTCGACGTCGAAAACAAGCGCTTCATTCTTGATATCGACAAGGAAGCGCTCAAGAAGGCGCCGGGCTTCGACAAGGATCACTGGCCGAGTATGGCCGACCTGCATTGGGCCGAGCAGGTGCATACGTATTACACCGTCGACCCGTACTGGCATTGAGCCTGACGAGAATCTGCTCATGCCGAGCCCAATCGAAATCTGCCGGCCGACGCGGTCCCCGCGCCTGCACGCGCATTTGCCTGAGCCTTACGACCCGGGCAAGCCGCCGGGGACACCGCCGCCGAAGTCGCCCCCTGACGAGGACGAGCCGACGCCGATGCCGCCGCCCGACAGGCCGCTGGATCCACCAGTGGGAGAGCCGCCGCTTCGCCCTCCCGGTAAATATGTTGCCGCCGGACGTCGCGGTGTGCGGGGAGTGACGGTTCGGTAGCGCACGAACTGTCTGTGATCGAATCGGCAAGGGAGGAGAGTCATGCTTGGCACCATCTTGTTGATTGTTTTGATTTTGCTGTTGATCGGTGCGATACCCGCGTGGCCGCATAGCCGAGGGTGGGGCTACTACCCGTCCGGTGGCATTGGTCTCATAGTGGTGATCGTACTGATACTGGTGCTCATGGGGCACATCTGACGCTGGCGGGCGGTGCGTTGCCCGATCGCGAAACCGCCCGCGTCACCGAAGCTCAACGAACGGCCCCGCTTGGCCCCGCTTGGCCCCGCTTTACGCCGGGGGCCGTGTGCAAGGAGATACCGCCATGCCTTATCGCCAGACGCAGGATCTGCCGGCAAGCGTCAAGGATCACTTGCCGGCACATGCGCAGGAGATCTATCTCAAGGCGTTCAACGCCGCTTGGGACGAGTACCGCGATCCCGGCGAGCGGCGTGGTCACGAATCGCGTGACGAGGTGGCACACAAAGTGGCCTGGGCCGCCGTGAAGACAACCTACGAAAAGGATGAAAAGTCTGGCCAGTGGCACGCAAAAACATCTCGCCACTGATCGACCGTTCTGGGAGCGGCGCGGATGCGAAGGCGATGCTAGCCGCGCGCGGGAAAGACGCCACTCAACGCTGACCCCCAGTACGATTGCCGCCGGTTCCCGCAACCAGAGCGCAATCGTAGATTACCGGCCCCTCACTGGGCCGGTTTTTTTGTGGGTCTGCGGATGAGGCGCGGCCGCCTTGTCGACGTGGGTCCTGGCGGCATATTGCAGCGCAAGGTGAAAATTGGCATGCCGCCGGAATCTGTACGCACTTGTGAAGTTTTAGTGATGTTGCGTTGCGGCGCTCGCACTGCAGAAGTTATTGCGTTGGCGTAAAATCGGCATCCTTGAACGGGGTTGCCTTGAGAGTTCGCCATCGGCAACATGTGCAGCGCCCGATGCCGTTTCCTTTGCCGTTGCGGACAGCCTCTCCAGTCCCGCACCGGCTGTCATGACCGAATCCCGATGAGTGCCCCCCAAATCCTGCCCGCTGAGGCTGCCGAAGCCTTGCCTCAGTCGTCCATCCCCGTCTGGCTCTCGTTCGTGGCGCTTGCCATGGGCGGCTTCGGTATCGGAACCGGCGAATTCGTCATCATGGGGTTGCTGCCCGATGTCGCGCACGGGTTGAACATCACCATTCCGCAAGCCGGCCATGCGATCAGCACCTATGCGCTGGGCGTCGTGATCGGCGCGCCGTTGCTCGCTGTGCTCGGCGTGCGTTTGCCGCGTCGCGCATTCCTGATTGCCCTCATGGCGATGTTTGCCGTCGGTAATCTGGCGAGCGCGCTTGCCCCGAACTACATCGCGCTGGTCGTGCTCCGTTTTCTAAGCGGTCTGCCACACGGCACCTATTTCGGTGTCGCGGCGCTGGTAGGGGCGTCGCTCGTGCCGCCGCATCGCCGTGTGCACGCCGTGGGACAAGTCATGCTGGGCCTGACGCTCGCCACGCTCTTCGGTGTGCCGTTGGCCGCAGGTCTGGGCCAGTGGCTCGGCTGGCGCGCTGCGTTTGTGCTCGTGGGCATCATCGGCGCGATCACGACCGTGATGGTCTGGCGCTGGGTGCCGAATGCACCGGCACCTCATGGGGCGAGTCCGTTGCGCGAGCTGAACGCGCTGCGTAACTCGCAGGTGTGGCTCACGCTGGGTATCGGTGCCATCGGCTTTGGCGGCATGTTCGCGGTGTTCAGCTATATCAAGCCGACGCTCATGCAAGTCGCGGGTGTCCCGGAAACCTGGGTGCCGTTCTACCTCGCGCTGTTTGGTGTCGGCATGGTGGCGGGTACGATCGTCGGTCCGCGTCTGGTAGCCGCCGCGTCGCTCATGCGTGCCATCGGCGGTACGCTCATCTGGTCGGCGTTTCTGCTCGGCGCGTTCACGTTCACGTCGTCGAGCCCGTGGCTGGCAGGTATCAATGTGCTTGCCATCGGCACCATCATCATCATCGGCCCGGCGTTGCAGATCCGTCTGATGGACGTGGCGGGGGAGGCCCAGACGCTGGCGGCGGCGCTTAACCATTCGGCGTTCAACATGGCCAACGCCGCTGGTGCGTGGCTCGGCGGCGTGGCGATTTCTGCGGGTTACGGCTGGACGTCGACCGGTTGGGTCGGCGTTCTGCTGTCTTGCGCAGGCATGGTGATGTTCTTCTGGGCGCGGCACGACGCCCGCCGGAAGGCCCGGTAACACAGGCCCTGCATCACCAGCATGGCGACGAACGCGAGCGGATACGCCCACCAGATACCGGTGAGTCCGGCGATCCGCTCGAAGACCCATGCCGCGGGCACTTCGATTCCCAGCAGTCCGATAACGCCCAGCAGCGTCGGTACCCACACCTTTCCGCTCGCGCGCATGGCGCCGGCCATGATCGCCGTCATCCCCATCAGTACTGCGCTCCAGGCGACAACATAGAGCAGGTGCGTGGCAAGGGCCAGCACCGCCGGGTCGGTGAGAAACCCGCGCATGATCGTTGGGGCTGTCAGACAGACCAGGACGATCAGACTGCCGGTCAATCCCAGGTTGCAGAGAAAGCCGGTACGTACGATGGCGCCAATGCGTTCGCTTCGGCCCGCGCCAATGGCGTGGGCACACAGAATCGATGCCGTGATACCTAGCGTCATCACCGGAAGCTGCAGCCAGCTCATCACTTGCGTGACAGCGCCGTAGGCCGCCGTGGCGCTTGCACCGTGGCGATTGACCATGCCGAGCAGTGCCATTTCGGCGATGGCCATGGTGAACATCTGCATGGCTGCCGGCACACCGATGCGCAGAATGCCCCGTGCCAGTGCCGGATTCCAGCGAACGGCATGCCACAAGCCTTGATCGGGCGCGAGCGGGTGCCCTTTACGACGCCAGTACGCCGCCATCCACCCCAACGCAATGCTGGACGCGAGCAGTGTCGAGGCGGCGGCGCTGGCCACGCCGAGCCGGGGGAACGGTCCCCAGCCGAAGATGAACGCCGGTGTGAGGCCCAGCGAAAGCGACGTCGCGATCAATAACGTGAATAGCGGTGAAACGGCGTCGCCCGTGCCGCGACTCATGGATGTCGTCAGCCAGAGCAGGAACACGATCGGCATGCCGGCAAGCATCCAGCGCGCATTCAGGGTCGCCGCGTCGAACACGCTCTGCGGCGTGCCGAGGGCGCGCATGAGCGGTGCGGCAAACAGGCCACCGAGCACGCTGATGACAGCACTTGCTGCGAACACCATCACGAGAGCGGTGCCCGCGATATTTCTCACCCGGATCAGATCCCGCGCGCCCCACGCCTGACCGATCATCACCGTGGTGCCAGCGGACAGGCCGATCACGACGGCGAGCAAAAAGAAGAAGACGGGGAAGAACGCGGAGACCGCCGCGATGGCATGGGTACCGAGCAGATGGCCGAGGTAGATACCGTCGGCTGTGCCTGCAATGGACTGGAGGGCGTTGGTCAGCATCATGGGTATGGCGATCATGAGCCATGCCCGCCAGAGCGGGGGTGGCGGCGCTGATGGCGCGGATTTTCGTTGCGTCATGGTGTTTCCTTGGTCAAGTCATGAACGGGAAGGCGCAAAAACGACAGGCAAAGCGGTGCCCGTCCGGTGCGGCGGTCCGCCCGGCGAGCTGTGAAATCAGGAGGTCAGGGCGCGTAGCGCGCCCGTGGTCTGCTTGGCCTTATGCGGCCTGACGCGGCCTTACGCCGCCTAATGCGGTTTCATACAGCTTCATACGGCGCCGTCGACCAGGTTGTCCGTGGATGCGAGATGCAGCAGATGCACGCGAACATCCTCGGGCCAACCGGCGATTCGTTTGCCCAACGCGTCGAGGTCATGGGCAAAGAGCGCACGTGAAGCTTCTTCGAACTCAGGCAAATCGCCTGCGATGGTTGACATGAAGCGGTAAGCCCGCTCCTGCGCGCGACGCAGCAGGTCTCGTCCGGCATGCTTGCGGCGCGCCTCGTCGACCAGCTTGCGCAAGACGACGGATGCGCCCCCGGGCTGTTCCGCCAGCCAATCCCAGTGACGTGGCAATAGCGTGACTTCGCGTGCCACAACGCCGAGCTTGGGACGGCCCCGTCCTTTGACGGGGGGCGCATCGGACGAGCCGGCAACGACGGTGGCGGCAGGTGCTGGATATCGCGCCCGAATGTCGGCAGCCGAGCCGCGCACGTCAACGTCGCGCGTGTCTCCGTTCAGGTCGTCGAAGATCAGTACCGAGGCGTGCGGATCGGCAATCATCGCCTGCTGATAGGCAATGGCCGCGTCGGCGAGCGAGCCCGACGCGATGCGACGCATGTTACGGAAGACGGTATATCCGAGGGAATTGGCGGGCACGGCAGACTCCGATGGCGATAGGAAAATATCGGTACCGGCGAATATTACCCGGGTGTTATTTGAATTGCAATATTACCCGGGTAATATTTTTGTGCTGCGCGATCCGCGTTGGCGGCGAGGGGAACTCAGGCGGTGAGGGCGACGCCGCCGTTCAGGCGCTCGAGCACGGTGGCGCGCACGGCGTTCGGGGCGTCTTCGAGGAGCGAGGGCCATTTGGCCTGCGCCTCACGCACGGTTTCCCGCGCGATGCTCGTCAACCGGCTGACGCGAAGGAGCCCGGCGCTCCTGAGCAGCCCTTCGAGGGCATGCCAGTCGAAGGCCCGTAACGTTTTGTCGATGGCCCGGTTGACCCCGTAGTGGGATTCGGGCACGTCGAGGAAGAAGGCGGCAACGCACACGGGGTCGTACACCGGGGCCAGTTGTGGCGTGTGGGCGTCGGGATAGGTCAGGGCCCAGTTTTTGAGATGCGCGTCGGTATTGCCGAGCAGGATGAAGGCGATCAGACGGCGCAGGAACTCGCGCACGTCTCGCACCGGCTCACCCGACAGTTGATCGAGCACCCTCAACATCGTCGTGTAGTCGATATCGAGCCCGCGCCCGTACTTGCTGCGCGGCGGGTATTGCAGCACCTGTGCGAATTCCTCCATGTGCACGCGGCGTCCGTCGGGCAGCCGGTCGAAGCGAGGTACGGCGAGGATGTGTTCGAACGGCACCTGTTCCGGCAAGTCGGCGTCGCGTCGCGAGATGATTTCAGCCTTTGCGCAATCCAGATCGAGGGCTTCGCACAGCCGATAGCCTGTGAACTCGTTCTCAACGAGATCCGGGTGACGCGTCGTTGGCAGCTTGAGAATGACCGAGCCCGCGCGCCCCTGACGCTTGACGATGTAGCGTCGCCCATCTCGAACCGCGGAGAACTTTGTCACCACACCGGGCAGCGACGCGGCATCTTCCACCGGCGTGTCGACGAAACCCGGCTCGACCATTTCGAGGCCAAGGGCCGTGTGCCAGCGGTGGACGACATCCGGAACCCCTTCGCGCGCAGGCACGGGTTCGACTTCGAGCGCACCCATCAGATCGTGACCGGCCGCGGCGAGCAGCTCGAACTCGTCGTCCGGGCTGCAGCGGCGCTCTGCGGCGAGGCGTTCGCGGTTATGACCTTCGGGCAACAGGTTCTCGAAAAACACCGGCCAGCGGCCATCCGTGCGCACGAGACGCGCATCTTGCGGCGACGCGAGAATCTCCCGCGTCGCCGTCTCGTTGGCGCCCCGATAGGCGAGCGAGAGCGTCGGCCGCCGGGCGTCGGCGATGTAGTTGTCGTCGAACGACATGCGCAGGATGTCACCATATTGCGACAGGTAGCCGATGGCGCGACGCGTCCCGTCGGGCATGTGCAGATACGCGCGCAGATATTTGATGTTCATGGGCAGAGATTCGGGGCCGGGGCGGGCTAGCGGGCGAGGGCGAGCGTCTCGACAATGGACGGCGGGGCGGAAACGCCGCTGGGCTGTGCGAGGTATTTGCCGCCCGAGCGAAGGAACGCTTCGACTTCCTGCCGCAAGCTGGCTGGCACGAGCATGGGCTCGAGTCCGAGGGCGCGAGCCATTTCCAGCACGGTCGACATGCGCGGGTCGAGCAGGCCGGATTCCATCTTTTGTACGGTCATGCGCGATAGTCCGGCCCGATCGGCCAGTTCCGCTTGCGTCATGGCGGCATCCTTGCGGGCCGCCACCAATGTTTCCATGAAGCTCATAGTGATGCGCTTTTGTAGGGAAATGATGCTTTATCTTAGCATCTCAGCGCAAATTTTCCATGAAAAGCTAATAAAAATTAGCTTTTATCGATTAATGCTAATGATTGTTGGCATTAATCATCCCAGCTGGCGTGAATCTTACCTCGTGACGCTTTGACGCGGGAGCGACCCTGCTTGGCATCCCGGCGGCGGATCTGGCTGCCGAGGGTGGGTCGGGTCGGCACGCGGCGGCGGGGCGGGACGGCGGCGGCATCGACCAGCGCCTGTAGACGCGCAAGCGCATCGGCCCGGTTGAGTTCCTGAGACCGATGCTGCTGCGCCTTGATAACGATGACGCCGTCCTGGGTGATGCGTTGGTCCAACCGGGAGAGCAGGCGGAACTTGACGTCGTCAGGTAATGACGAGCGCATCACGTCAAAGCGGAGATGGATGGCGCTGGAGACTTTGTTGACGTTCTGGCCACCGGCGCCTTGCGCACGCATGGCGGTGAGTTCGACGTCTTCGGGAGCGATGAGAATGCGACGGTTCATGGGGCAAGGATAACGTTCTCGCCGCCTCGTCCACAAGCGCACCTGACCGGCGCCGCCGGCGCGAACGGCTGGCGTCATCGGGGCACGGCCAGTTCTCGTTCGGATTAGTGATTCGGAATACAAATCGTCGAGTCGTAAAGACATCATCCGAACGGATTAAGAAATACTTGAATTTCATGGGTAATTTTGTAACAACTTGTATCTTTTCGATGCCGGAACTTTGCGTATTTCAATTTTGAACCGCAGGGAAGGTTGATCTGCATCAAAAGACGATGCGCTGTTTCACGATATATAAGCGCTTCCAGCGCTGTTGCGAGGAAGCGCGCGAGCCATTTGAATTTCGCGTGACATTCCTGATATTTGGCATGCAAATCAAAATTACATTGCGGCTCAGAATTATTTTGTTACTATTCACTCGAAACATTCGGGTTTGTACGAGGTTTGATTAATCCGGCTGTTTTTATTCGGACAATTAACTAAATTGCGATCCCGGTGCGGGAATCGCATTCGTCGATAACAAAGGGATTCACCATGAAGATTACGCAAGCCATGATTCTGGCCGGCCTGTTGTCGCTTGGGACGGTGGTGCATGCTCAGGATGCGGCGCGCCCGGCGCCGATCGTCAGGGGGGGCGTTATCGAATTCCGTACGACGATTCTCGCCGTCGACGCCAAGAACCGTACCATTCAGGTGGCCGATGACCAGGGCAAACCGGTGACCTTCGTGGTCGGGCCGGAGGTGCAGAACTTTGCGCAAATGCGCAAGGGCGACAAGGTGATCCTGGCATATCAGCGTTCCGTCGCCATTTCCGTTGCGCCGGGTGACGGCATTCGCAGCAGCGTCGTGACGCAAGGCGCTGATCGCGCAGCCCCCGGGCAGCTCCCCGCAGCCGACGCCGCTCGAAATCTGAAGCTGGTGGCAACCGTTCAACGAATCGATCGCCAGTCGAATGTCGTGACGCTGCGCGGCCCGCACCGAACGGTCGATGTCGCGGTCGAAGATCCGAAGTTGCTGGAAGGTGTGAAGGTGGGCGATGCCGTCACGGTGAACTATACCGAGGCGATTGCCGTCGCCGTCACGCAAGCCCCCGATGCCAAGCGCAAGTGGGTGCCGCCGGTTCCTGCGCCGGCCCCGAAGCCCTGACGTCGTGCCTGGGGACTGCCTGCGCACGGTGCGTGCGCAGTCCCTTTGACCGTTGCGTTGCCGATCTCGCCAGTGAAGGCCGGCCGGCACGCACAGCCCCTCCTCGATACGGCAAGCGCCCGGAGATCGCCATGGCACGTTCCGCCTTGAAGTTCGACGATGCAACCTATGCTGCCTTGCTCGCCGCCGCGCGTGATGCCGATGCGGCACATCCTCACGACAATCCCGCCTTTCTCGACGCTTTTCTCGCAGACGCGTGGAAAGCTGCGCATCGCATTTATGGCGCGCAGACCTACCTGCGCTTTGTGGCGCAGGCCGGCGTAACGCGTCGCCCCAGTGCCGGAACGGTGCAGAAGGCCATCGTGCGTGCCCGAGCGGCTTATGAAGTGCCGGCCGTCCCGACGTTTGGATCATCGCTGCCGGGCGCTCAATCCGTCTGGGCGCAGAAGCTCGAGCAGAATCTGGCGCGCGCCATGACACTGCTCGGTGCCATGCCCGATGGTGACAACACCGCCGGCGACGCCGTGACCGATGTGGCAGACGCCATGCGGCGTGTGCAACATCTCGAGCGCGAGAATCTGGCGTTACGTGCGCGACTTGCGCAGATGACGGCGGCGGCGGCTTATGCGCGCGAGGCGCTCGGTGAGACGCTGACGGTCTTCGCACCCAATGCCATGTCGCACATGGGCACTCAGGGCCGTCACGGCGTCTGACGTGCGAGGGAAGACGGCGCTGTTGTGCCGTCACGGTGGTGAGACGGCTCGGCCTCGAAGACAGGTGTACCGGTTTCGTGGCCGGTGGACACCGAGAAACCGAAGGTGTTGAACCCGCCTTCGCTGCGCGCCCAGACGTTGCCCCCGTGCATTTCGGCAATCGCCTTGACGATGGCCAACCCCAATCCGTGATTCTCGCGGCTGTTGGTACGCGACGGCTCTGCCCGGTAAAAGCGATCGAACAGATGCCGCAGCACATCGGGCGGAATCGGCGCGCCAGGGTTGGTGACGTCGATGCTCACTTGGCGAGGGTCATCAGTTCTGGGAGAGATCCGCACGTCGATATGGGCGTGCGACGCGCAATGCTCGATGGCGTTCATCACCAGATTGGCCAGCGCGCGCCCGAACAACGCCTTGTTCACATGCGCTACGGCGCTGCCGTGCAGACGGGCCGTGACCTGTGCTTCTTCCAGCGGAATCTCCAGAAACTCCAGCGTATGCGCGGCTTCGGCGGCGAGCGAAACCGCAGTGAGCCCGGTCGCGCGTTCGCCTTGATCGGCGCGTGACAGGAACAGCATGTCGTTGATGATCGTGCGCATGCGGCCCAGCTCTTCCAGATTCGATTGCAGCAGCACGCGCAAATCCTCGACTGGCCGGTCACGCGTGAGCGCCACTTCTGTCTGCCCGATCAGGATGGTCACCGGTGTGCGCAGTTCATGCGCAACGTCGGCATTGAACGACTCCAGACGTTCATACGCGCGGTCAAGGCGAGCCAGCGCGCCATTGAACGAGTGGGCCAGATCGTCGAGTTCGACGGGCAGTGAACGGGTATCGAGCCGTTGTGAACGATTGTCCGGACTGATTTCGGAGGCTTCGCGTGTGAGACGCGTGAGCGGTGCGAGCCCCAGGCGCGTGACGGAATAGCTGAGCAGCAGCACGCCCAGACTGCCGAGGGCGGAGAGTGCCGCGAGGCCCAGACCGAAGGCGCGCAGCGTGCGTTCGTTCGGCGCATAACTGGCGGCAACTTGCAGGGTAACTGCCGGACGCGAGCCATAGGGCGGCAGGATTTCACGCGTGGTCAGCATATCGTCACCGCCGCCGTCAGGCCGTAACCGCACGTAACCGTTCGACAGACGTTTGACGAACATGCCGCTCACTGGCGTGCCGAACGTGTATTTCGGATCGTCGCTGGTCACGGCGTAGGTCGTGGTGCCGTCGCGCGGCGTCATGTCACTGAGCTTTTCGCGGACAATCTGCCACTTCTCGGGCGTGCCGCCGTGATAGACGATGATGTGAGCGATCTGCGCACGGTCGTCGAGCGATTCGCGCAGATGCCGCTCCAGTTGCACGCGCAGCATCAGGAAAAGGGCCGCGCCCACCAGCGCGAACACCGACAGCGCCACGACGGCGAACATGGCGGCAAGGCGGCGGGAGATCGAGTGTTTCATGACGACGCTTTCCTGAAGCCGCGCGCGGCGCTCAGGCCTCGCGCACCTCCAGCACATAGCCCATGCCTCGTACCGTATGTAGCAGCTTGGTCTGGAACGGTCCGTCGAGCTTGGCGCGCAGCCGCTTGATGGCCGTCTCCACCACGTTCGTGTGGCTGTCGAAATTGACGTCCCAGACCAGTTCGGTGATGGCCGTCTTCGACAGAATGTCGCCCTGGCGGCGGGCGAGTACCGACAGTAACTGGAATTCCTTGGCGGTCAGGTCGAGCCGCTGGCCGTCGCGTGTGGCCCGACGGCCGATCAGGTCGACGTACAGGCCGCCGATCGAAATCAGTGTCGATTCTTGCGCGCGCGTGCGGCGGGCGAGGGCGTGCAGGCGCTCCACCAGTTCGATAAACGAGAAGGGTTTGGTCAGATAGTCGTCCGCACCTTCGCGCAGGCCGCGCACGCGATCGTTCACATGATCGCGTGCCGTGAGCATGATGACCGGCGTCGACTTGCGCTCGCGCAGCGAGCCGAGCACGGCGAAGCCGTCGCGCTTGGGCAGCATGACATCGAGCACGATCACGTCGTAGTCGAACTCCAGCGCCAGATGCGTGCCTTCCTCGCCATCGAGCGCGACGTCGACCACCCAGCCTTGCTCGGTCAGCCCGGAGCGCAGATAGTCCACCACTTTGTGTTCGTCTTCAACGATCAGTACTTTCATGTCGCCACCTCATCTTTGCGCATTATACGAGTCAGAGGATGTGTCCGATGACGGTAGCCAGCCGCCGCCCAGAGCCTTGACCAAGGCGACCGATAAGACCAGTTGCTGGCCGCGGATCTGAACGTCCTGACGCTCGCTCGCCAGCAACCCTTGCTGGGCTGTAATGACGCTCAGATACGCCGTGAGACCCCCCGAATAGCGATCGTTGGCCAGACTCAGGAGTCGTTGGGCGTCGACGACAGCCGCATGCGATTCACGCGCGGCGGCGTCGAGCACCGACAGACCGGCCACGCCATCCTGCACCTGCTGGAACGCGGTGAGCACGGTCTGGCGGTAGTTCGCCTCGACGGCACGGTATCCCGCACTGGCGAAGTCGACCCCGGCCTGACGGCGTCCGCCATCGAAGATCGCTTGCGTAGCGAGTGTGCCCACGGTCCACAGCAGACTCGGGGCAGACAGCAGGTTGGCGAACTCCGTGCTTTGCCAGCCAATGCCGGGGTTGAGCGTCAGGCTGGGGAAGAATGCCGCCTTCGCCACCCCGATCTGCGCATTCGCCGCTGCCATGCCGCGCTCGGCCGATGCCACGTCCGGACGGCGTTGCAGGATGTCGCTCGGCACGCCGAGCGGAATCGGCGGCAGCGTTCCCGGCAGCGCCCCGGCCGGCACCGAGAACGCCGGGGCGGGCACCCCGACGAGCGCAGCGATCGCATGCTCGTATTGGTCGCGTTGCTGATGCAGCAGGCGCGCCTGCACCCGCGTGGTGTCGAGTTCCGATTGCTGCTGGAGAACGTCCAGCCCCGAGACGGCCCCGAGATCGTGCTGCGCGCTCACGTAGTCGAGTGCCTTCTGTTGCAGGGCGACCGATTCGTCGAGCACCTTGATCTCGGCATCGAGTGCGCGCAATTGGAAGTAAGCGGCGGCGAGTTGCGTGGTGAGCACCAGACGCGCGTTGGTCAGATCGTCGCCCGCCTGTTCGGCGGAGGCGCGTGCGCCTTCGACCTGACGGCGGATACGGCCGAACAGATCGGTGTCGTAGCTCACGCCGAGGCCGGCCTGCACGTTGTTCTGCACGGTGGACATGCTGCTCGACGAGTAGCTCGTGACCGGCCGGTTTGCCGAGATTCGCTGGCGGGCCAGACCGAAAGACGCATCGACTTCCGGAAGCCGTTGGGCCGAGATGCCGGACAACGTCGCCTGCGCCTGATCGTAATGGGCCACGGCGGCGGCGAGCGTCTGGTTCTGCGCGAGTGCCTGTGTCTCCAGCGCGTCGAGTATTGGCTCCTGGAACCCCTTCCACCAATCGGGCTGCAACGGTGCGTGCGACGGTTGCGCGAGCCGCCAGTAACCGTCGGTTTTCCAGTCGGGCGGGGTTGAGACCTCGGGGCGGTGATAGTCGGGGCCGACGGCGCAGGCGCCGAGCAGCGCGGTGACGGCGAGCCACGCCGCGCCGAGCCGCGCGCTGCGCACGGGCGCGTTCACGATTGTGCTCCGTGCGGCTTGCCGCCCGCCTTGGCGCCGCCTTTGACCTCGAGCGCCTTGGCTTGCACGTGGTCCCCGTCGTCGATGGAATCGCTCGGATTGACGATCACGCGGTCCGTCGCCGCCACCCCATCGGCCAGTTCCAGGGCCTGCCCGAGATCCTGCGCGATCACGATCTTATGCAGATGAACGACGCCCTGATTGTCCACGACCGCCACGCGCGGGCCTTCGGCGCGGAACAGCAGGGCGTTGGAAGGTACGCTCAGATGCGCCTGTACGGCACCGGGCAGCGCGAGTTGCACATAGGCGCCGGGGCGCAGCTTACCGTCGGGATTCGGCAAGGCAGCTTCGATTTGCAGCGAGCGGGTCGCCACATCGATCGCGCCGGACACATGCGTGATCTTGCCCTGGAAGGACTCGCCTGGCAGCTCGGCCTGCGTCACCACGACAGGCTGGCCCACGGCCACGCCTTGCGCGTAAGCCTGCGGCACCTGAACGTACACGCGCAGCGGATCGGTCTGCGCCAGCGAGAACAGCGCGCGGCTGTTGCCGCTGCCCGCATCGATCAGGTCGCCGACATCGACATTGCGCTGGGTAATCACACCGTCGAAGGGCGCGACGATGCGCTTGAACGACTCGAGTTGCTGCAGCCGTTTGACGTTGGCGTCGGCCGCGGCCAGATTGGCGGTGCCCTGCGTGTAAGTGCTCTGACGCTCATCGAGTTCTTGCTGGGAGACGGCATCGCGCTGACGGAGTTGTTGCCAGCGCGCCAACGACGATTTCGCAAGTCCGAGACTGGCGCTGATCTGGTTGCGCTGGGCAACGGCTTGTGCGAGTTCCTGATCGATTTCCGGCGTATCGAGATCGGCCAGCAACTGGCCTTGCTTCACGCGGGCGCCGATGTCCACGTATCGGTGCAGCAGATAGCCGGTCGCGCGCGCATAAATGGGTGATTCGACAGCGCCGCGCAACGTGGCGGGCAGCAGCGTTTCGCTCGCCTCGGTCGCTTGCGGCGTCACGACGCTCACGTACTGCCTGGCGTTCTCTGCCGTCACGCTGGCAACTTCGCGGCGTTGCAGCGCGTTGGAAATGGTGGTGCGCGCCGCGCCTGCCGCCAACAGCACGGCGACCACGATCAACACAATCTTGGCGCGCCGGAATTCGCCGCGACGCGGGGGCAATTGCCGGCCATCGGCAGGATCGTGCTCGGGAATGGCCAGTTCGGCGTGATGTTTCTCGGTCATGTCGTTCAACCCGTCAAATCTTCGTATCTGGTAGGGGGGAAGCCGGCCGCTGTGCCTTGCTTTGCACGAGCCGCGTGTGGATGCCGGCAAAGACCAGCGGCACGAAGAACAGCGTCGAGACCGTGGCGAACAGGAGTCCACCGATCACTGCACGGCCCAGCGGCGCGTTCTGCTCGGCCCCTTCCCCCAGTCCCAGCGCCATCGGCACCATGCCGATAATCATCGCGAGCGCCGTCATCAGCACCGGCCGAATGCGGCTCGCACCGGCTTCGAGGGCGGCCCTGAGCGGCGCCATACCCGCTTCCATGCGCTGCCGCGCAAATGCCACCACGAGAATACTGTTGGCCGTGGCAACCCCCATCGTCATGATGGCCCCCGTGAGTGCCGGCACCGACAGTCGTGTACCGGAGAGGAAAAGCATCCAGACAATGCCCGCGAGTGCGGCCGGCAGGGCGCTCACGATAATGAGCGGGTCGACCCACGACTGGAAGTTCACCACGATCAGCAAGTAGACGAGCACGATGGCCATTGCCACGCCCACGCCCAGCCCGAGGTACGAGCTTTGCATCGTGCTGACCTGACCGCGCACGGTGATCTGGCTGCCGCGCGGCAGGTCCTTGCGGGCTTGCGCGACGAGCTTGTCGATATCGCCCGCCACGCTGCCCAGATCCCGGCCCTCCACGCTGACGAAGATGTCGGTCACCGGGCGAATGTTGTAGTGGCTTACCACGGCGAACTGTTGCTTCGGCTCGACCTTCACGAAGTTGGCGAGCAACTGGGGCTGACCGTTATTGGCGGTGCCCGCCACCGGCAGGCGCAACAGGTCGTCGATGGAACTGATGCGGTACTGCGGCGATTGCACCGACAAGCTGTACTCCACGCCGTTCTGGTTGTTGAACCAGAAGCCCGGCGACGTTTGCGAACTGCCCGAGAGCGAGATCAGTACGTTCTGGGCGACGGCGTTGGCGTTCAGATTCAGTTGCTGCAGGCGCGTGCGGTCCATGTTCAGGTGCAGCGTCGGGGCGTTTACGCGTTGCTGGATGTGCGTGTCGACCGTGCCCGGCACCTGACGCACCTGTTTGAGCAGCTTCGCGGCGACGTCGAAATTCGCCAGTTGCTGGTTGCCGCTGATCTGAATGTCGATGGCGGCAGGCAAGCCGAAATTGAGAATCTGCGTGACGATGTCGGCTGGCTGGAAGAAGAACTCCACGCCGGGGAAGCGCTGCGGCAGCACGGCGCGCAGCTTGTCGATGTAGTTCGCGCTCGGCCGATGATCCGGGGTTAGCGCGATCTGGATCTCGCCGTCGAGCGTGCCGATGGTGCCGGCGTTGCTATACGACAGGTTGATGCCGCTGTAGGGCAAGCCCAGGTTGTCGAGAATCGTCTCGAGCTCGTTGGCGGGCACGACCTCGCGCACCACCTTCTCGACTTCATCGGCCAGACGCGCCGTTTCCTCGATGCGGGTACCGGTAGGTGCGCGCATGTGCATGCGAATATCGCCGGCGTCCACCGTCGGGAAGAAGTCCGCACCCAGCGCGAACACCAGTCCCATCGACAGCACGCAGAACGCCAGGAAGCCCGTGGCGAAGACCCGCCGGCGCACGAGCAGCATCGAGAGCACGACGATGTACGCGGCGCGCATGCGCTCGAAGCCCGCGTCGAAGCGCAGGTAGATACGGCGGAACGCCCCGGGCTTCGCATTCGGATCGACCGGATGGGCGTGCCCCATGAGCAGCATGGCGAGCGTGGGGACCAGCGTGCGCGACAGGACGTACGACGCCAGCATCGCGAACACCACGGCTTCGGCGAGGGGCACAAACAGGTAACGCGCCACGCCCGTCAGGAAGAACATCGGGACGAACACGATACAGATACACAGCGTCGAGACGAGCGCGGGCACGGCAATTTCGCCGGCGCCGTCGAGAATCGCCTGGTGCAGCGGGGTGCCCATGTGCAGATGACGCTCGATATTCTCGATAGTCACGGTCGCATCGTCGACCAGAATCCCCACAGCGAGCGCCAGCCCGCCCAGCGTCATGATGTTGATCGTCTGGCCCAGCGCATGCAGGGCGAGCAGCGACGAGAGAATCGAGAGCGGAATCGAGATGGCGATGATGCAAGTGCTGCGCCAGTTGCCGAGGAACAGCAGGATCATGGCCGCCGTGAGTGCGGCCGCAATCAGCGCCTCGCGAATCACGCCCTGCACGGCAGCCTTCACGAAGACCGACTGGTCGAACAGCGCCGAGATATGCAGATCCGGCGGCAGCGCGGCACGCGCCTCGGGCAGCAGGGCTTTGAGCGAGTCGACCACGGACAGGGTGGACGCGTCGCCCGTCTTCATGATGGACATCAGCACGCCGCGCTGGCCGTTCTGACGCACGATGTTCGTCTGCGGCGAGAAGCCCGTGCGCACATGGGCGACTTCACGCAAGTACGTGGTGGCGCCGCCGACCGTGCGCACCGGAATGTTGTTCAACCCTTCGACCGTCGGCGGCGAACCGTTCATGTCGACGGTGTACTCACGCGGGCCGATCTTCGCCGTACCGGTCGGCAGAATGAGGTTCTGGGCGTTGACGGCGGCGACCACGTCCTGCGCCGTCAGTCCCTTGGCCAGCAACGCGCGCGTGTCGATGTCCACCGAAATGAGCCGTGTCTTGCCGCCGTACGGATAGGGCACGGCGGCACCGGGAATCGTGACCAGTTGCGGGCGCAGGAAGTTGAGCGCCGTATCGTTGAGCGCCGGCTCCGACAGGCTGGGGCTCGACAGGCCGAGCTGCATGACCGGGATCGACGAGGCCGAGTAGCTGATGACGAGCGGCGGTGTGGCCCCCGGCGGCATCTGCTTGACCTGCGCCTGCTCGACCGCGACGACCTGAGCGATGGCCGTCTGGATGTTGGCTGTGGGCTGGAGGAAGATCTTGATGATGCCGATACCCGGCAACGATTGCGACTCGATATGCTCGATGTTGTTGACGGTTGTCGTCAGCCCGCGTTCGTTGCCGGAGATCATCCGGTCGGCGATGTCCTGTGCCGACAGGCCGTTATAGGTCCAGATGATGCTGATGACCGGGATGTTGATTTCCGGCAGCACGTCGACCGGGGTGCGCATGAGCGCGAGCGGCGTGGCGAGCAGAATCAGAATAGCCATCACAATGAACGTGTATGGCCGTTTGAGCGCAACGTTAACAATCCACATGGTTCAGACGCGCTCAGGCGCAGTCGCAAGCGTATGCACAAGGACCGTCCGGCACGCGCGCAGCCGCGCCGTACCGGTACCGGAAGGAACGCCGCCATGGTAGGGGCGCACCCCCAACGCCAAAATGGCGCCAAAATGGCAAAACTGCCATAAACTTCCGGGCTCGCTGCAAAGCCTTGTCGCATAAGGCTTTGCTCGCCCGAACGACGATGGGAGTGGCATATTACGGTGTGTTGCGTTATAAAGTTGGCACACCAAAAGTCGCTGCCCGATAGCCGATGGCCTGCCGTTCCCGCCGAGGCTGAGGTCAACGGCGCCGAGAACCCCAGTCCCACGCAGGAAAGCAATGACCGAACGTCCGACGTCTCCTCCAGAACCTCAGCCCGTCTCCGGCACCGTTACCCGCAGCGCCATCTTTCTCGTTGCCACCGTGCGTGATGACGAAGCGGCCCACGCGCGCGTGCGGGGCTGGTGTGCCGATGCTGCCGCCTATGTCCGCTCGGTCGGCAAGCGCGTGCCGTCCGGCAATTTGTCGTGTGTGGTTGGCTTCGGCGACAACGCCTGGGATCGCCTGTTCGGCGACCCGCGTCCGGCCGAGCTGCATCCGTTCCGTGAATTCGGCTCGGGCAAGCGTCATGCCCCGGCCACGCCCGGCGATCTGCTGTTGCACATCCGCGCCGAACAGATGGATCTGTGCTTCGATCTCGCGACGCTCATGCTGGGCAAGCTGGGCGATGCCGTGAGCGTCGTCGATGAAGTCCACGGCTTCCGCTATTTCGACATGCGCAGCATGGTCGGCTTTGTCGATGGCACCGAGAACCCCGAGGGCGAGGAAGCGCTCGAGTTCACGGTGATGGGCGACGAAGACCCCGAGTTCGAAGGCGGCAGCTACGTGCTCGTGCAGAAGTACCTGCACGACATGACGGGCTGGAACGCGCTGCCGGTCGAGGCGCAGGAGCGCATCATCGGCCGCACCAAGCTCTCCGACGTCGAGCTCGACGAAGGCGTGAAGCCTAGCTGGTCGCACAGCGCGCTGACCACGCTCGAGGAAGACGGCAAGGAAATCAAGATCCTGCGTGACAACATGCCGTTCGGCCGCCCCGGTTCGGCCGAGTTCGGCACCTACTTCATCGGGTACGCCCGTTCCCCGGCGCCTATCGAGCAGATGCTCGAGAACATGTTCGTGGGGCGTCCGCCCGGCAATTACGATCGTCTGCTCGACTTCAGCAACGCCGTGACCGGCGGGCTGTTCTTCGTGCCTTCGGCACCGCTGCTCGAAGCGCTCGCCGAACGCGAGGCCCCGTCGGCGGCCGCCGCCGAATCGACGGCGATCAAGACCCTGATCGATGTGACCTCGACGGCCACGCCGGTTGTCGATGTCACGGTATCGTCTCTCACCCCATCGAGCGCCGCCCCGGCGGCGGGCTCGTTGCAAATCGGATCGCTCAAAGGAGTTTCTCAGGCATGAATAACCTGCATCGCGAATTGGCCCCCATTTCGAACGCCGCCTGGGCGCAAATCGAAGAAGAGGTGGCCCGCACGTTCAAGCGCACGGTCGCCGGCCGTCGTGTGGTCGACGTCAAGGGACCGGGCGGTCTGGCGCTCGCGGGCGTCGGCACTGGTCATCAGAAAGCCATCGACGCGCCGCTCGACGGCGTGGGCGCGCGTCAGCGCGAAGTGATGCCGCTCGTGGCGCTGCGCGTGCCGTTCGAACTCTCGCGCGAAGCCATCGACGATGTCGAGCGCGGCGCGAACGATTCCGACTGGCAACCCGCCAAAGACGCGGCCATCAAGCTGGCCTATGCGGAAGATCGCGCGATTTTTGATGGCTACAAGGCAGCCCACATTACGGGGGTGCGCGAGGGCACCTCGAATCCGGTGTTGCCGCTGCCAGCGAGCATCGCCGACTATCCGGCCGTGATCGCCAAGGCGCTGGAGCAACTGCGTCTGGAAGGCGTGGACGGTCCGTACAGCGTGCTGCTTGGCGCCGATGCCTACACCGCCGTGACCGAGGCGAACGATCAGGGCTATCCGATTCTCGAGCACATCGGACATATCGTGAGCGGCGAGATCATCTGGGCGCCGGCCATCGATGGCGGCTGCGTCCTCTCGACGCGCGGCGGCGACTACGAGATGCACATCGGTCAGGACGTCTCGATCGGCTACCTCGACCACACGGCGACCACGGTCCGGTTGTACCTTGAAGAGACCTTCACGTTTCTGATGCTGACCGCCGAGGCCGGTGTCTCGGTCGGTGCGGCCAAACCTGTCGACAGCAAGAAGAAGTCGAAGTAACGCGTTCAAGTCCCTGACGGGAAAAGAAAAACGGCTGGGGCAAGACATCGCCCCAGCCGTTTTTTTATGGATGTTGCCGCGATCAGTTGGCAGCGGGAGACTGCCCGGTCGTCGGCTTTTCGATGATGACGCGACGATCGTCGCGGGCGATGACCTTCATCGGCAGGCCGAGCGTCTCGAGCACCGTGAACTTATCCGGATCGACCAACGCGAGTGCCTTGGGCGCGGCGATCCAGACTTGCGCGAACTTGTCGAGCGTCGGAATCCAGCTATCGGGCGCTTGCGAGATGCCGAACTCCAGTTCGTCCTGAACGGCCACCATGATCATGGGCTGACGCAGGTAATAAGGCATGGTGTGATCGAGCGTGCCGACCGAGTAGAACGGCGTGTCCGGTCCGAGACGATCCATTTCCGCGCGCACCGCCGGCACCAGATCGATTCCCGAGCTCGCACGTCCAAAGGCTTCGTGGCCCGTGCCGCCGATCATCGTAAAGGCCAGCCACGTTCCTGCAAAGGCGACGAGCGCCTGCTTCGTGCTGCGCGTGCTCAGCCAGCGGGTGATGCCGATGCCGATCAACCCGACAACACTCGCTGCGTACAGGTAATTCGAGAACGCGCGGTAGGCTTCCACCGGATTGCGGCTATCCGAGTGATGCGACAGGAAGACCAGACACGTCACGATCGTCGCGACGAACAGCACGGCGGACACGATGAGATGCTTGCGCAGCGACTCACGCGAGATGTCCGCAATGCCCAGCCCGATGAGCAGCGCGATGGCCGGCACGACCGGCAGCACGTACGAAATGAGCTTCGAGTGCGACAGGGAGAAGAAGCAGAAGATGAAGACGGCCCAGACCGTCGTCATCAGCACCGGCCGGAAGCCGTTGGCCTGACGGGGGACAGCGCGCGACGCCTTGAAGACGCGCGGGATCATCGACAGCCAGGGCAGGAAGCCGACGATCAGCACCGGCACGAAGTACCAAAGCGCACCGGGGCGATGGTGATCCGGCTTCAGGAAGCGGTTGAAGTGCTCGTTGATGAAGAAGAAGTCGAAGAACGACGGGTTGCGTGCCATCACGGCGGCGAACCACGGCACCGTCACGGCGAGCAGCACGATCAGCCCGCTCACGATGTGCAGGCGTTTCCATAACGCCCAGTCGCGCGAAATCAGCGTGTAGATCACGAGCACGGCACCCGGCAGCACCACGCCGATCAGTCCCTTGCTCAGGATCGACAGCCCCATCGCCGCCCAGCACAGCCACATCCAGTTACGGGTCTGCGTGTCGGTCAGGCCGGGACGTTGGGCCAGCAGCAGCGAGCACAGCACCAGCGCCATCATGAACGACAGGCCCATGTCGAGCACATTGAAGTGACCGAGCAGGCTCCACAGCGGGGCGCTTGCCAGCGTCAGCGCAGCGAAGAAGCCCGCGCGCGCGCCGAACACCCGGCGCCCGGTGTAGCCCACGAGCAGCACGCCGCCGAAACCGGTCAGCGCCGTCCACAGGCGTGCCTGCCAGTCGCCGAGACCGAAGATCATGAACGTCAGCGCGTTCATCCAGGTCTGGAGGGGCGGTTTTTCGAAGTACAGATAGCCGTTATAGCGCGGCGTGACCCAGTCGCCCGTGGCCAGCATTTCGCGCGCCATCTCGGCGTAGCGGCCTTCGTCGCTCGGAATCAGATGGCGCAGGTTCAATACCCCAAACCAGACCAGTGCGAACACGGTGAGCAGCCACAGCAGGGCGGCGGGAGAGATCGGCCAGGGTTCCAACCCGGCGTCACGTTGAGGACGTGTGGACATGAATGCGAGGCTTCCAGTCTTGATGAATGAGGGGAAATGGGATGAAGGGCAAATGACCGTCAGGTGCCGGTACCCGGCGAGACGTCGGGGTTGGGCAGCGTGACGCGCACGTGAAGGCCGCGCGGCGGTGTCAGGCTGGCGTCCTTCAGGTTCACCTGGCCGCCGAGGCGGTCAACGATCGCACGAACGATGGCGAGGCCCAGCCCGGTGCCTTCGCCGCCATGCTCACGGGAATCGCGTTGCTCGCTTGCCCGGTAGAACGCGTCGAACACACGCTCCCGCTTGTCGGCATCGACCCCCGGGCCCGAGTCGATCACGTCGATGGCCACGTCGGCGCCCGTGGCCGAGAGGCGGACAGAGACGTTGCCGCCCGCTGGCGTATAACGTACGGCGTTGCCGACAAGATTGCTCAGCAGCGTGACAATATCGCGTTTCGACCCTGTGACACGCAACGTGGAGCGGCCGGGCACGCTCGACGACGCATCGACCAGGTCGAGCACGATCTGTTTGCGGTCCGCCAGGACGAAGACGTCTTCCAGCGCTTCATGCACGGCGGGCAGCAGCACGAGCGGTGTGGCTGCGACCGCCGGTGCGCTCTGCGCTCTGGCAAGGGTCAGCAATTGTTCGATCAATGTTCGCGTGCGTTGCAACCCGCTCTTGAGCTTGGTGAGACGGGTGCGCGTTTCGGTATCGAGGCCCGCAGGGGCGAGCGCCCGGTCGAGATTTTCGGACTGGATCACCAGTGCCGTGACCGGCGAGCGCAACTCATGGGCTGCGTCGGCAACGAACCGGCGCTGCTCGTCGAGCGCCTTGGCCAGCCGGGCCAGCAGGCGGTTGATCGATACGATGAACGGCTCGATTTCCGTGGGCGCTCCCCGGGTGTCGAGGGCACGCAGGTCGGTATCGCGCCGGGTGTCGACCTCGTCGGCGAGCCGCTGTACCGGTCGCCACGCGCGGCGCACGGTCACTACGATGGCGCCGATCAGCAGCGGCACGAAGCCGACGAAGGGCAGTGCGGTGCGAAGACCGCTGTTTCGGGCGATTTCGTTGCGGCCCTCCGTCGGTTGGGCGACGACGATGCGCAATTCCGGGGCGATGGTGCGCACGAACGCGCGCCACGTGTGGTCGCCGGTGTTCACCGTGTGAAAGCCATCGGCCAGTGTGACGGGGAACGTGCCGCCAAGGCGCTGCACCGTAAGGCGGTAGTCGTGATCCTGAATCGGCAGACCGTGCATGGCGCTGTCGGCGGCGGCCAGATTACGCGTATCCACGAGTGCCGCGAGTTGCAGCAGTTGATCGTCCTGAAAACGGTAGGCCTCGCGAAAGGCCGCCCAGTACGACACAAAGCCCGCGACGATGGCCAATCCCAGCGCACAGGCCGAGAGCGTAACCACTAGCCGGGATTGCAGGGAGCGCATCATGCCTTGGGCACCAGCCAGCCGGCGCCACGGATATTGCGGATGACGTCGGCGCCGAGCTTCTTGCGAATGGAATGGATCAGGAAGTCGATCATATTGCTCTCGATCTCTTCCCCCCAGCCGTACAGACGATGCTCCAGCGCGTCGCGAGAAAGAATCGTGCCCGGGCGTAGCATTAGCGCGTGCAGCAGCGCGTATTCGCGCGCCGAGAGCACGCAACTGTTCTCGCCATAGGTCGCCTGATGCGTCGCGGGATCTAGCGCAAGCGCGCCGTTGCTCAACACGGGCACCGCCACGCCCGCCTGACGGCGGATCACCGCCCGCATGCGCGCAAGCAGTTCACCCACTTCGAATGGCTTCACGACGAAGTCGTCGGCGCCCAGATCGAGGCCCTGAATGATGTCCTCTGCGCCGTCACGGGCCGTCACGACAATGATCGGCGTGCGCCCGCCCGCGCCACGATGGGCACGAAGTACCTCCCAGCCGTCGCGTCCGGGCAAGCCGAGGTCGAGCAGCATGAGGTCGTAAGCGTGAGCGGCCAAAGCCGCGAGTGCGGCGTCGCCGTCGCGGCACCAATCGGCCGCATACGAGGCATCCTTGAGCGCCTGCATCATGGCCTCACCGATCATGGTGTCGTCTTCTACGAGCAATATCCGCATGGTTCCAAACGCTTCCCGGCGCGGCCGCAAAGGCGCACGCCCAATACCCTGCCAGTCACAGAGGATGGCACGGGCGCACGATAGCGCGCGAAACTTAGGAGAAACTTAGTTTGCGTCGGTGCCCGCCCGCGCGACTATGCCACGCAAAGCCACTGTGAATCAATGAGTTAGCAAAGTTATTTCGTGTGATACCGCGATAGTGGGACGATACCGGAGGCGCTTTGGGCGGAAGCCGACGGGAATGGCGGTGGCTTGACGGCGGTGTTGGGGCTCAGGGAAGCGGTAACAGAAGGCAAAAGGGCCGGCAATTGCCGGCCCGTTTTGCCAGAAACGCTCACACGGTGGCGGGCCTGTCGAGTCTGCGCACCGTGCAGTGATTTACTGGGCGCGCAGCGTCTTCGCGGCGGCGACCATGTTCTGCAGCGCCGGAATGACTTCGGCCCACTGGCGCGTCTTCAGGCCGCAGTCCGGGTTGACCCACAGACGCTTTGCCGGAATGCGCTCGGCGGCCTTTTGCATGAGCGACACGATGTGCGCTTGCGTCGGGATATTCGGCGAATGAATGTCGTACACGCCCGGTCCGATCTCGTTCGGGTACTGGAACGAGTCGAACGCATCGAGCAGTTCCATATCCGAGCGCGAGGTCTCGATGGTGATCACGTCGGCATCCATGCCGGCGATGGCCGCGATGATGTCGTTGAACTCCGAATAGCACATGTGCGTATGGATCTGCGTGTCGTCCTGCACGCCATTAGCGGTGATGCGGAACGACTCGACGGCCCAATCCAGATATGTCTGCCATTGAGCGCGGCGCAGCGGCAGGCCTTCGCGCAGCGCGGCTTCGTCGATCTGAATCACACGCACGCCGGCACGTTCCAGATCCAGCACTTCTTCACGAATCGCCAATGCCAGTTGGAAGCACGACACCGAGCGGGGTTGATCGTCGCGCACGAACGACCAGTTCAGGATCGTGACCGGGCCGGTCAGCATGCCCTTCATTGGCTTGCTGGTCAGCGACTGCGCGTACTTGATCCATTCGACGGTCATGGCCTTCGGGCGGCTGATGTCGCCGAACATGATGGGTGGCTTCACGCAACGCGAGCCGTACGACTGCACCCAGCCAAACTGACTGAAAGCGTAGCCTTCGAGCTGTTCGCCAAAGTACTCGACCATGTCGTTGCGTTCGGCTTCGCCGTGTACTAGCACGTCCAGCCCCAGGGCTTCCTGTTCCCGCACACTGCGCGCGATCTCGGCCTGCATGGCGGCGACATAGCCGGCCTGATCCAATTCGCCCGCCTTGAACTGGCTGCGCGCGGTGCGGATTTCAGCCGTTTGCGGGAACGAGCCGATCGTGGTGGTCGGATAGCGCGGCAGGTTCAACGTGGCGGCCTGCTTCTCGGCACGGGTAGCGTATGGGTTCTGACGACGCCCCAGCGACGCTTCGATCTTCACCACGGCCGCCTTGACGGACGGATTGTGTACGCGTGGCGACGCACGCCGGCTGGCGATGGCCGCCGCGTTGGCAGCCAGTTCGGCACCGACAGCTTCACGCCCTTCGTTGATGGCGCGCGCCACCACATTCACTTCGGCCAGCTTTTGCTTGGCAAAGGCCAGCCACGACTTGATTTCGGCGTCGAGCTTCTGCTCGCTATCCAGATCGACCGGCACGTGCAGCAACGAGCACGACGGCGCAACCCACAGGCGCTCGCCCAGCGTCCTGGCGATCGGCTCAAGCCAGTCGAGGACAGCGCTCAGATCCGCTTTCCAGATGTTGCGGCCGTTGACCACGCCAAGCGACAGGACCTTGTCGGCTGGCAGTGCGGCGATGGCCTTGGCGACTTCGTTCTGGGCGTTCACGGCGTCCAGATGCAGGCCGTCGACTGGCAAACGGCAGGCCAGCGGCAGGTTGTCTTGCAGTTCGCCAAAGTACGTGGTGAGCAAACGCTTGACCGGCGCGGCGGCGAGGGCGGCGTAAGCCGTCTCGAAAGCCTTTTGCCATTCGGCGCTCAGTTCGGTGGCGAGAATCGGCTCGTCGATCTGCACCCATTCCACCCCCTGCGCGGCAAGCGTTTCGAGCAGCTTTACGTAGACCGGCAGCAAACGCGGCAGGAGGGCCAGCTTGTCGCTGTCGTCCTTGGCCTTGCCGAGCCACAGATACGTGAGCGGACCGATGACGACCGGCTTGGCCTTCACGCCGGCGGTGCGGGCTTCGTTGAGTTGCTCGACCAGACGCGAGGCGTCGAGCGTAAAGGTCGTTGCGGCCGAGAATTCCGGGACGATGTAATGGTAGTTGGTGTCGAACCACTTGGTCATTTCACCGGCCGCCACACCGCCGCAGCAGCCTGCGTGCGCTTCGGCGCTTTGTGCCGAGCGGCCACGGGCCACGCGGAAGTAGTTGTCGAGCGCGTCGCCATGGAAACCCTGCACGCGCTCGGGCAGGTTGCCCAGCGTGAAGCTCATGTCGAGGACTTGATCGTAGAACGCGAAATCGCCGACCGGGGCCAGGTCCAGTGCCGCCTGATCCTGCCAGTGGCGCAGGCGCAGCGAGGCGCCGAGTGCTTTCAACTCGTCGCGCGACGATTGGCCTTTCCAGTACGCTTCCTGAGCGAACTTCAGCTCACGCTTCGCGCCGACGCGCGGGAATCCGAGGTTATGTGTCTTTGCCATGTTCTCTATTGACGCTTGCCGCCAGATGAATGAAACCGTGACAACGATCATAGAGATTTCGATGCATGAATGAAAATGGTCTTATTTGTGATTCGCGTTAATTTAATTCATGTTGGTGCGTGTCCGGCGCGCGGGTGATATGCGACGCAACCTTCGTGATACGCTCGGGCAACGCTTGGGCGCACCTGTCCCCAGGCCCAATCGCCTTGGTCAATATCCATGAAGAAAAGAGAATTCCTCGCGAGTGCGGCAGCCCTTGGTGTGTCGGTGCCGGTGTTGGCCAAAACGGAAAGTGCCATGGGGGTGTCCGCCACGACGCCGCTCGTCACGATCAGCGGCGCCATCCGGCAGCACAACCGGGGGCCCGTCGACCCGGCGCTCGATCAGCTATTCCATAAGCAACTCGTGCGCTTCGACGCCGCTTATGCGTTCGATTTCGGCATGCTCACGCGCATGCCTGTGCAGACGATTCGCCCAACACTGGAATACGACGCACGGCCGCACACGCTGCGCGGCCCGCGTCTGATCGACGTGCTGACTCAGGCGGGCGTGCCCGGTAATCCGCTCACGCAGGTGCTGCTGCGCGCCATCGACGGGTACATCGTCTCCACCACCCTTGAGCAGGTTCGCGATTACGGGTTCCTGCTCGCGACGCATCTTGGCGACAAACCGCTTCCGCTCGGCGGCCTGGGGCCGCTGTGGGCGGTCTATGATCCGGCGCAGATTCCATTGCTGGCGGGCAAACCGCTCAAGGAGCGGTTCAGCCTTTGCCCGTGGGGCGTTTATCACATTCAGGTCAACGCCGTTTCCTGAACCGGCGGATTTTCAGCGCGACGTCGGGCGTCCGGCAGTGGAATTCGGCTGTGTTCCTGCTTTCGCCGGCGTGGCGAGCGGCGGTGGATTGATGGCTTGAAACGGTCCGGGCCGGCCGGGGCGCCTGATCGGATCGAGTTCGTCGACATCCTCATGCAGGATACGGCGGATCTCGAGAATCGCTTGCGGCGTTTCCTGCACGCTGTGACCCGAGACGATCACGCGCTCCGACTGCGCACCGGCGAGATGGGCGCTCTTGTAGGGCACCACGCCGTCGCTGGACTCCTCCAGCGGCCCTTTGGGGTCACGTCGCGCAATGATCGAGTGATATTGCACGGATGGCGATATCTTCAGACCGGCGGTCGCGACCACATACGGATCGTTGTCCCGTAGCTGATCGACGCTGTTAGGCACGTAGCCTGTCTTGCCGTCCGACGGACTGTCCTCGGTGCCGGTCGCGAAGTGCAACACGTCGTCGATCCCCGAGAGCAGCGTGACAGGCAGCTTGATGAGGTTGGAGACCCAGCGTCCCAGCCGGTTGCGCGCGAAGGGCGTGCCTCGATGCGGCGCGGCAATGAAGATGGCGCGCTCGAATTGCGGCACCGGCTTGAACTGAAACAGCGGATTGAGCCTGCCGCGAGCGCGGTCGACCTGATGGTCGTCGAGGTGGTAGTCGTCCTGGAACACGGACCACAGTTCGTCGTCTGCGCTAGAGACCATCAGCCGGGCGATCACGCCGCCCATACTGTGGCCGATAACCACGGCGCCGTGCGACGCAGCGGACAGGCCGTCCGGATCGAAATGCTTCAGCGTGGCCTCGAAGGCATTGCGAATCGCCATTGCATTCACGAGGATCGGCGCGTTCGTCGGGTAATACACCTGCCAGATCTGAAAATGCTCGCGCAGCGTAGCGTCGCCCTGAATCTCGTTGGCCAGATTCACCCACGCCTCCGGACTGCTTGCCAGTCCATGCAGCATCAGAATGACATGGCGGCCCGGATCGAACGGCTGCATCAGGTAGATGTGCGGACGCACGATCCCCCGGTCACGGCCGAACAAGGTGCGTAACGATTGCTGGGCAAAGCCGGAACGCGCCAGCCACAGGCCATAGCCAGCGGTGAAGTTGCCCGCGAGCGGCACCGTCTGGCCATTCAGTTCGACCGACGACTGCCGGTACGGGTCGTAGACGACCAGCGTCGCGACGCGGGTCGTCAGCACTTGCGCGAGCGATGTGCCGTCGAAGCGCAGCAGCAACGTGAGCGAAGGCGAAGGCATTTCGCTGAACACCGGGCCCGCCTCGGGATCGGTGGCACGCCGGAAATCACGTGATGCGCGGCTCTCGCGAGGGTTGCGGGCCCCGCCGCTTTCCTCGTTTTGTTCGGAAGATACCTGGCGGTTGTCGAGGCCAGTCGCTGCATCGCCGCGTGGTGCCGGGCTGCCACTGCCCGAGGTCAAGGCGTCGGCGGCCGATTTTTCGTCGAGTACGGCGACCAGTTCTGCGCCGAAGCCGTCACGTCGATACGGACTGCGCAGTCCCGCAAACGACAGAGTGGACGCGGGCAACACCTCGCGCGGCAGGATTCGGTCGTTGGCAAAGCGCACGCTGCTGGCGTCGATCGGCAGTGTCCATCCGGCAATCTGGACCTTGCCCGTTTGTTGCACGCGGCGAAAGAGGGCGACGGAGAAGGTCTGCACCGCGTAGTTGTAGTAGTCGCGCACCTGCGTCTGACGGTCTTCGAACGCCCGCTCGCTCGAGCGCCGGTCTCCATGGAAGAGGTAGGCGTACGCATAACGTGCCGAGCGCAGCCAGAGATCGAACTGTGCGTCGTTCCACTGCGTCTCGCCCGCCGGCGTTTGCGCAATGGCGAGCTGCATCGACATCTCGGCCATCGCAGCCAGACGCCGGTCGATATCGATTTCCTTGGCACGGCCCAGCGCGTCGATACAGTCGAGTGACGGCTTGGCACAGATCGTTTCATCGAGCCCTGCGACGCGAATGACATCGTCGGTCGAAGCACTGAGCTTGCCTGTGGACAGGATGTCGCCGCGTTTCATGGCGATGTACTGGTCCGGGCCGAGCGACCGGACTTCGACCATCGCGCAGCCCGACAGGCCCGTCAGCCATACGGCGGCAGCGAGCATTGCCGCCCGGTGGAGTCGGCGCCGCCAGAAGGTTTGCGCGGGCGGGCGAATCGCCGGCGACGTCATGGCGTCACCTTCGGATCGTCGCCGGGCACCCCTTGACGGATCAACGTCGAGAAATCGGGCGAGTCGCCTGCGGCGAGCGCGCGGGAGACGAAATTGCCGCGATCATAGAGTTGCGCATAGGTGAAGCCCGGTGTGAGCCCGCCCTGATCGTAGGCGTACTCGGCGAAATAGCCGGACAGCAACAGGCGATAGTCGAGAGGCAACCCCGGCGCAATGATGCGGGCCAGTTCGAACACGATGGTCGTGCAATTACTGGTGAGCGTGTTGTACCAGGCCGGGGTGCGTCGCAGCTCGCGCGCCCGTTCCAGATAGCCGAGGAACACCTCGCGCAATGCCTTGGGCGGGATATTCAGGCGATACAAGTAGACCGTTTCACCACGCACGTTGCTGCGCACCCGCAGAATGTCGCGCTCGTCGGCGGCGACCAGTGTCGCTTCGAAGTCCTTGAAGAAGCCGCCGACCGCCGAGAACTTCTGGCCTTGCTTCTTGCGAATCTCGATGGAGAACACGACCCGCTGGCCATCGGAAAAGGCGAACGACACCAGCGTGTGGGCGATGGCCGGGCCCATCCAGTACGACAGCACGAGATCGGCACTCACGAGCTTGTCGAGGTCGTACTCACGGGTTTCCCAGCGGGGCGTGAAGTCGGTCTCGGTGCGCCATTCGAAGTTGCGCACGTTGTGCAGCGTGATGCGTGAGCCATCCTGCTGCGGGTCGAGCAACTGGGCAACATCGGCAGCCCAGTTACGGTCGTTGGCGGGCTTGATCGTGTGCCACCAGCCGAGCAGCAGGACCATCGCGATCAGGAACCCGAGCGGCCAGCCCTTGAGCGGGACGCTCGCGCGCACGCGCAGCAACGCGACGATGGCCGCGATCCCGAGCGCGATCCACCAGGCGATGACGAAATACCTGACCGCCGGCGCGCCGGGGCAGCGATAGGCGAGGGCCATGGTTCCCCAGGCGCATGCGCCCAGTACCCCGAGGGCAAGAAACGAACGCAGTACATAGACGTACCACGCAATGTGAGGGCCAGCGAGCGCGTCGCCGGCATGCGATTGCAGTTGCACCATGATTGTCAGCCGCGCGGCCCAGCCGATGCGGTGTACGACCCATTATTCAAGTTCAGCGCGAGAGCATACCAGCAGACCGTTTCCGTACCACTGACCGGCATGCACGGGGGGGCGCACATCCCCTGCCCGGGCAGCATAGCGCAAGTTTAGGTATCCGAGACAAGGCAGGCGAGGCCGCACAACGTCCGCCAACCGCTTGGGTCGCCTCCGTGGGGCCGTGCCGTCACGCAGTCGGTTCGGTGTCACGCGTTGGCGGGCGTGCCGCGCCATCACTTGCCGGATGGCGTGTCCGGAGCGGCCGGCGTGGCCTGCGAGAGCTGGGTATCGGACCACCCCCCGCCCAGATCGCCGATGAGCGACGTTGCGGCAAGCAGCCGTGACTCCTGCACGTTCAGCGCGTTTTGCTGGGTGTTGAGTTGCGTCGTCTGTGCGGTGACGACTGTGGTGTAGTCCACGGTCCCCGCCTGATACTCGTTCATCGCGATGCGCGCGCCGTCGGTGGCGTCGCGCACGGCGGCGTCCAGCGCCTGTGCCTGCTGTTCGAGGATGCGCAGCGACGCCAGATCGTTCTCCACCCCCTGCAACGCGCTCAGCACCGTGCCCCGGTAGTTGGCGACGGCGCCATCGAAGGCCGCCCGGGCGGCGTCGACCTTGGCGCTGCGGGCGCCACCGTCGAAGAGTGTTTCACTGGCACTCGCGCCCAGCGCCCAGACATAGTTGGCAATCTTGAACAGGCCTGCCACCGGTGCGGCCGAGAAGCCATCCGAGAGCGACAAGGTGATGTTCGGGTAATACGCGGCGACCGCCACGCCGATGGCCGCGTTTTGTGCCGCCATCTGTCGCTCGGCCACCGCGATGTCTGGCCGGCGTTGCAACAGCGTTGACGGCAGGCCGATGGGCACGTCGGGCTGCACCGGCACCGACGTGCTGTGCGCGATGGTGAGCGATTCGGGACTGCGGCCGACCAGCACGGCAATCGCATGGGCGTACTGAGCGCGCGACACGCCCAGTGCAATGAGGCTGGCTTTGGCGTTCTCCAACTGGGTGCGAGCGGTGATCACATTCGATGGCGGCACGGTGCCCGCGCGATCCTGATCGGCCACCACGCGCAGATATTCCGTATAGGCACTGACCGTCTGGGTGAGCAGGTCGATGTTGGCGTCCGTGATACGCAGGTCGATGACCGCGTTGGCCAGAGCGATCTGCTCGGAGAGCGTGGCGTTCGCCAAAGTGGCCTCACTGGCCTGCGCCGTGGCGCTGCTTTGCTCGATGCTGCGCCGTACCTGGCCCCAGATATCGGGCGCCCAACTCGCCGTGCCTTCGGCGGAAGCCGAGTTGACGATGCTCGCACCGCTGTGCGAAGCGAGCGCTGCGGACGTACTTGCACCGCCGCTGCTGCCGCGCGAGCGGTTGGCCGAGCCGTCGACCCCCAGCGTCGGGAAAAGACCTGCGCGCGCCTGACGCACTTCAGCCAGCGCCTGCTGGTAGTTGGCGTAGTTCTGACGAACCGTCTGGTTCGAGACCTGCACCTGCGGCTCGAGCTCGTCGAGCAACGGGTCGTGGAACGCCTTCCACCACTCGCCCTTGGGCCCTTCGGCATCGGGTCTGGCCTGTGTCCAGCCTTCGAGTTCGGTGAAGTGCGTGGGCATATCGACGGCCGGGCGTTGATAGTCCGGGCCGACGGCGCATGCGCCGAGCAGCACCAGACTGGCAACGCAGGCGAGCGCCAGGCGCGAACGGCATGAGTGGCGCAACGGCGCGATGGACGACACGTGGGGGCGGGATGACATTCTGGGTGGTTTCATGGTCAAACCTCCGTGCCTGCGGCGCGATTCCATGGCAGGCGTGCGGACCAGCGCGCGACACGTGCGCGCAGCCGGTCGAGGTACAGATAGATTACCGGGGTCGTATAGAGCGTGAAGACCTGACTGAGCAGCAAGCCCCCCATGACCGTGACCCCCAGGGGCTGACGCAGCGAGGCGCCTTGACCTATCCCGATGGCGAGCGGTACGGCGCCAAGGACTGCGGCGAACGTCGTCATCATGATCGGACGCAAACGGACAACCGCCGCTTCATGGATCGCCTGTTTGGCCGGCATGCCTTCATGGCGCTGCAACTGAATTGCCACGTCCACCATCATGATCCCGTTCTTCTTGACGATGCCGATGAGCAGGATGATCCCGATCATGGCAATGACGGAGAACGGTGTGCCAAAGATGAGCAGCGCAAGCGTCGCGCCAATACCTGCCGACGGCAGCGTGGAGAGGATCGTGAGCGGATGAATGGTGTTTTCGTAAAGCACGCCGAGCACGATGTACACGACACCCAGCGCGGCAAGGATCAGCAGCGGCACCGTACCCATCGATTGCGAAAAGGCCTGCGCTGCGCCGGCAAAGGCACCGTGAACCGACGCGGGCATGCCGATGGCCTGAGACGCTTCATCGATGGCGGCCTGTGCCTGACTGAGCGAGCCGCCGGCGGGCAGGTTGAACGAGACGGTGGCCGCGACCATGCCGCCCTGATGGTTGACCTGCGTGGCGGTATGACGCGCCGAGAAGCTGGCGAGCGCTGTGAGCGGCACCATCGTCTCGGCGGCCGTGCTGTCGGCGCTGCCGCTCGAATTGCCGCCGCGGCTGTTGGCAATCGCGTTGTTCTGCTGGTTGGCAACGGCATCTGCGTTCTGCGGATTGGTGCCGGACGTCTTCGTCTTCGAGTTCAGGCCGCTGACCGTCTTGCCCGACATCTGCGTTTGCGCGGTGCCGTTGGCGTTGCCGGCCGCCGTGCTCAGATAGATCTGATCGAGCGAGTTCGGGTACTGCCAATACTGCGGCGCGACTTCCATCACCACGAAGTACTGATTGATCGGGTTGTAGATCGTCGATACCGTGCGTTGCCCGAACGCATCGTAGAGCACGTTGTCGATCTGATTCGGCTGCAAATTGAAGCGAGCGGCCGTCGAGCGATGCATGTCGATGTACATCTGCAAGCCGTTCTGCTGGAGATCGGTGTTGACGTCGAGCACGGTTTGCCGGTGCTTGCCCAATTCGGCAACGAGCTTCGGCACCCATTTGTAAAGCGCTTGAGCGTCGTCGCTGGTCAGCGTGTACTGATATTCGGCGGCAGACTGCCTTCCGCCGATGCGCAGATCCTGTTGCGCCTGCAGGAACAGCCGTGCCCCCGCCACGGCGTTGAGCTTGGGTCTGAGCCGGTTGACGACGGCATCGGCCGACAGGTGCCGCTGCGCCAGCGGCTTCAATTGGACGAAGACCGTTGCGGAGTTCAGCGACCGTCCGCCAGTAAAGCCTGCCACCGAAGCTACGGCGGGGTCGGTCTGCACGATGGTCTGCAACTGTTCGAGCTTCTGCCGCATTGCCGGGAACGAAATGCTCTGATCGGCAATGATCTGCCCGATCAGAATGCCGGTGTCCTGCTCGGGGAAGAAGGTCGCGGGCAGCAGGCGGAACAGAAACAGATTGCCGACAAGCAGCGCCAGCATCACCAGACCGACCAGTCCGGCGTGATCGAGCACTGCGGTGAGCGAGCGCGAGTAGGCGTCGCGGAAGCGGTCGAACTGACGGCCGATCCACTGCGACCAACGCGCGCTGGAGGTGGCCGACTCGCGGGTGAGCACGTAGGCGCACAGTGTCGGCGTGACCGTCAGCGAAATCACCATCGAGATCAGGATCGCGATGGAGAGCGTGACGGCGAACTCGTGAAACAGCAGGCCCACGATCCCCGGCATGAGCAGAATCGGCAGGAACACGGCAATGAGCGACAGACTCATCGACAGCACGGTGAAGCCCACTTCACCCGCGCCGATCAGGGCCGCCTCCTTGGGCGGCACGCCCAGTTCCAGATGGCGCACGATGTTTTCCATGACGACGACGGCATCGTCGACCACGAAGCCGGTGCCGATGGTCAGCGCCATGAGGGAGAGGTTGTCGAGACTGTAGCCGAGCAGATACATCGGCCCGAAGGTGCCGACGATCGACAGCGGCAGCACCACGCCCGGAATGAGCGTCGAGCGGCCGGAGCGCAGGAAGATGAATACCACGCCGATGACGAGCAGGACGGCAAGGATAAGCGTGCGTTCGGTATCCTGCAGCGACGCCTCCACCGACACCGAGCGGTCGAGCGCCACGTTGACCTTGATGTTGTGGGGGAGTGTGGCTTCCACGAGCGGCAGAATCTTGCGGATCTGCGTCACGGTCTTGACCACGTTGCTGCCTGGCGACGGGTACACGATCACCAGCACGGAGGGCTTGTTGTTGAACAGGCCCGCGTTGCGAATGTTCTCGTTGCTGTCGCGCACGAGGGCGACATCATGCAGCAGGACGGCCGAATCGTTGCGATAGGCGACGACCAGGTCTTTGTACCCGTCCGCCTTGCTGATCTGGTCGTTGGATGTGACTTCGAAGCGCTGATCGCCCTGGTCCAGATGACCTTTCGCGCTGTTGGCATTGGCCGCTGACAGCGCCGCACGTACGTCTTCCAGGCCGATGCCGTAGCTATTGAGCTTGCCCGGTTCCAGTTCGACGCGCACTGATGGCAGTGCGCCGCCGCCGACCGTGATCTGGCCGACGCCGTCAACCTGAGAGAGCTGCTGGAGGATGATCGAGCTGGCCGAATCGTAGAGCTGTGCGGTGGTGAGCGTGGCCGAGGTCAGGGCGATCACCATCACCGGCGTGTCGGCCGGGTTGAATTTCCGATAGCTCGGATTGCTGCGAAGCGTGCTCGGCAGATCGGCGCGCGAAGCCTGAATGGCGGCTTCGACGTCGCGTGCCGCGCCTTCAATGTCCCGCTTGAGACCGAAGACGACCGGGATCGATACCGAGCCGACAGTGCTGGTGGACGTGAGTTCGGTCACGTCGGCAATCACCCCGAGACGGCGCTCCAGCGGCTCGGCCACCGTGGCGGCCATGATCTCCGGGCTGGCGCCCGCCATGCTGGCTTGCACGGCAATGACCGGGAATGCCACGTTGGGCAACGGCGCGACCGGCAGCCGCATGTAGGCGAGCAGGCCGGAGATCAGCACCGCGATCGCCAGCAACGTGGTGGCGACCGGGCGCTTGATGAAGAGCGCCGAGAGGTTCACGGCGCGTCTCCGTCCGGTGGCTTATCCGCCGGGTTGTCCGGGGCAGCAGGGGCAGGAGGGGCGCGGCGGGCCCGCCGTGCATCGCGCCGCTCGCGCGCACGTGCTGCCAGGCGGTCGAAGTACAGATAGATCACCGGGGTGGTGAACAGGGTGAGCAACTGGCTGAGCGTCAGGCCGCCGATGATGGCCAGCCCCAGCGGACGCCGCAGCTCCGAGCCCGTGCCTGAACCGAGCAGCATGGGCAATGCGCCGAGCATGGCGGCGAGCGTGGTCATCAGAATCGGCCGGAAGCGCAGTAGCGACGCTTCGAAGATTGCCTCGCGCGGTGGCTTGTGCTGCACGCGTTCGGCGTCGAGCGCGAAGTCCACCATCATGATGGCGTTTTTCTTGACGATCCCGATGAGCAACACGATCCCGATGATGCCGATGACGTCGAGATCGCTGCCGGTCAACATCAACGCCAGCAATGCGCCAATGCCTGCCGAGGGGAGCGTGGAGAGAATGGTGACCGGGTGGATGAAGCTCTCGTACAGCACGCCCAGCACGATATAGACGGCCACCAGCGCCGCGATCAGCAGGTAGACCTCGCTCGAGAGCGAGTCTTCGAACGCCTGAGCCGCGCCCTGGAATGACGAGGCGATCGAAGCAGGCAGATGCACGGCCTGTTCGGCACCGTGGATGTCCTTCACGGCGCTGGACAGCGATGCCCCCGGCGCCAGATTGAACGACACCGTCACGGCCGGGAACTGTTGCAAATGGCTGATCGCGAGCGGCGTGCGGACCACCTTGAGCGACGCGATGGCCGAGAGCGGCACTTGACCGCTGGCGCTCGTCTGGCTGGGCAGGTAGATCGATCCCAGCGACTGGATCGTTGTGAGCGACCCGGGCTGGGCGACGAGGATCACACGGTACTGGTTCGACTGTTGGAAGATTGTCGATACGATGCGCTGACCGAGTGCGTCGTAAAGCGCGTTATCGATGGTCGCAGGGGTGATGCCGTAGCGGGCCGCCAACTGCCGGTTGACTTCCACCTGAATCGACAGGCCGCTGGTGTCGAGATCGCTCGCCACGTCCGTGATCGAGGATATCTGTTTCATCCGCGCGATCAGCGGTGGCACGTATTGTGCCAACGTCGCCTGATCGGGACCACGCAACACGAATTTGTACTGGTTCGGCGAGACCGTGGTGTCGAGCGTCAGATCCTGCGCGGGCTGCACGTAGAGTTTGATGCCCGGCACCGTCTCGCTCGCCTGCTGGATGCGGCGGCCGATGTCGACGGCGGTCTCCGAGCGGTCGTCGCGTGCCTTCAGGTTGATGAGGAGGCGTCCGTTGTTGAGCGTGGTGTTGATACCGTCGATGCCGACGTACGAGGTGACCGAGGTCACGTCTGGATCTTTCAGCACGATGTCCGCCAGCGCGGCCTGCCGTTTGACCATCGCAGCGTAGGACACGGAATTGTCCGCGACGGTGATCCCTTGCAGCACACCGACGTCCTGCACCGGGAAAAGCCCCTTCGGGATCACGACATACAGCACGATGGTCAGCGCCACGGTCGCCAACGCGACCATCAGCGTCAGGAACTGGTGGTCGAGCACCCATCTGAGCCCACGTTCGTAAGCGGCGAGCGTCTTGTCGAACACCCGTTCGCTGATCCGCTCGAAGCGGCTGGGGTGCCGGTCGCCCTGCGCGCGGAGAATGCGCGCGCACATCATGGGCACCACCGTGAGTGAAACGATGGCAGAGATCACGATGGTGACCGCGAGCGTGACGGCAAACTCGCCGAACAGCCGTCCGATCACGCCACCCATGAAGAGCAGCGGGATCAGCACGGCAATGAGCGAGATCGTGAGCGACATGATCGTAAAGCCGATCTGTCCGGCACCGGCCAGTGCGGCTTCGAGCGGAGGCATGCCCGCTTCGAGATAGCGCACCACGTTCTCGATCATCACGATGGAATCGTCCACCACGAAGCCGGTGGCGATGATAAGCGCCATGAGCGAGAGGTTGTCGATCGAGTAGCCCAGCTCGTACATCACGGCCAGCGTGGCAATCAGCGACACCGGCACTGAAATGCTCGGGATGATCGTTGCGGGCACGTTGCGCAGGAACACGAAAATCACGGCGACCACGAGCACCACGGCAAGGACGAGTTCGAAGGCGGCGTCACTCACGGAAGACCGGATCACCCCCGTGCTGTCGGACACCACGCTGACCTGCATGCCGGCGGGCAGGGTGGCTTCGAGCTGCGGCAGCGTGCGCTTGATCTGGTCGACCGTGGCAATGACGTTGGCGCCGGGCTGACGCTGCACGTTCAGGACGATGGCCGGCGTCTTGCCCAGCCACGCGCCGCGCTCGATATCCTGCGCGGCCTTGGACACGCGAGCGACATCGCGCAGAAACACCGGGTTGCCGTTCTGGTAGGCAATGATCGTGTCGAGATAGTCCTGCGGATCGGTGATCTGATCGTTGGCATCGAGCGTGTAGTCGAGCTCCGGCCCGTCGAAGTTGCCTTTGGGCTGGCTGACGTTCACGTTGGCGAGCAACGTGCGCAGATCGTCGAGATTGAGCCCGTATGCCGCGAGCTTCTGTGGATCGGCCTCGACTCGCACCGCCGGGACATTGCCGCCCGCGAGCGTTACCACACCCACGCCCGCGACCTGCGATATCTTCGCGGCCAGCCGGTTGTTGGCGGCGTCTTGCAACTGCGTGAGCGAGAGCGAATTCGACGTGACGGCCAGCGTCATGATCGGCTGGTCGGCCGGATTGACCTTGGCGTAGGTCGGCGGCGCGGGCAAGCCGCTCGGCAGCAAACTGGTCGCTGCGTTGATGGCCTGCTGCACGTTTTGCTGCGCGACGTCCAGATTGAGCGCGAGATCGAATTGCAGCGTGATGACCGACGACCCTTCAGCGCTGTACGAAATCATCTGCTGCAAGCCGGGGATCTGGCCGAGCTGCACTTCGAGCGGTGCCGTGACGGTCGTGGCCATGACCGACGGGCTTGCGCCCGGGTAGAACGTCTGCACCTGAATGGTCGGATAGTCGACGCTCGGCAGCGACGAGACCGGCAGCACGCGCACGGCGACCAGGCCGATGAGCACGAGGGCGATCATCAGCAGCCACGTCGCCACCGGGCGCAGGATGAAGATGCGGGAAAAGTTCATGGGCGGTGGCCGGGCGACGGGCTCTCGGGCGCCGGGGCTCGAGTCATTGGGCTGCGGGGGCAGACGCGCCCGCACCGCGATGCCCGCCGTGCCGCGAGGCCGCTGGGGTGTCCGGTGGCTGGCCCGGCGCGGCGGCCGCACTGGCAGCCATCGGCAACGCGATGTGGGCCCCGTCGCTCAATCGGTCCATCCCGTCGGTGACGACCGTCTCGCCTGCGTTCAATCCCGCCGTGATGACGGTGTGCTTGCCGTCGCTGGGGCCGATGGTGACTTTGCGCAGTGCGGCGGTCTTCTGCGGGGTAACGACATAGACGAATTCTCCGGGAGCACCGCTTTGCACGGCAGGCGTTGGCGCGAGTACCACGTGCCGGAGCGTGTCCACGAGCAGCTTCACGTTGACGAACTCTTGCGGGAACAGCACTTCGTCGTCGTTGGCAAAGCGCGCGCGTAATGTCACGGTGCCAGTGGCCGTCGCCATTTGGTTGCTTACAGCGTAGAGCGCGCCGGTGGCGAGTGGCTCCTTGTTGTCGCTGGAGTACGCCGTCACAGTCAGCGGCGTGCCGGTACGGAAGCGCTTCATGACATCGGGCAGGGCGTTCTGCGCCACGGTGAATTCGACCGTGGTCGGTTTGATGCTGGTGATGACCGCGATGCCGGTCGTGCTCGTTGCCGTCACATAATTGCCGGGGTCGACGAGGCGCAACCCGACGCGTCCCGATACCGGCGCGGTGATGCGGCAGTACGTGAGGTCCAGTTCAAACTGTTTGATATTGGCCTGATCGGCCTGCACGGCCGCTTCGTCCTGCGCGACAGTGAATTGCTGGTCGACGAAGGTTTGCTCGGCAATGGACTTCTGCTCGTGCAGTTGTGTATAGCGCGCCAGATCGGCTCTGGCCTGCGCGAGTGCCGCGCGGTCCTTGGCCAGTTGGGCCTGCGCCTGTTCCTTGCTGATTTCGTACTGGCGCGGGTCGATCTGGGCGAGGAACTGGCCCTGCTTGACGTCCTGCCCCTCTTGATAGCCGACCTGCGTGAGATAGCCGCTCAACTGGGGCAGAACGGTAACGGTCGCCTCGGGCGTTACCGTGCCGAGCGACGTGATCGTCACCGGCATATCGCCATAGACGGCTCGCGCGACCGAAACGATTTGCGGTTGGGCGCCGCGCTGCGCCGCAGGCCGGTGCATGAGATGCCACGTCACCCACGCCACCAGCGCAAGAAGCACGAAGAGGCCGACCCAAAGCGCGGTGCGACGCCGCTTCGGCTGCCTGTTCGTCTGCGGCGGCGGTGACGCGGTGCCCGGTGTGTCGTCCATAGCTGCCTCCTGCGCGACGCCTTGCGCCGCACACATCCCGAGCCGAGGCGCGGGGAATGCCTCCCGGAACGGCCCGGGATGCCACGATTAGCAGTCTAGCGACGAGGGTGCCGGTTTTGGCGCGCTGAACAGGCCCGGGAAGTTACGGCGTGTTACCGGTCTTCAGCCGTGCCGGCGCGGTATTGGGTAGCGTAAATGCCTGTCGCGACGAGGAAAACCGAGGGCGCAGGTACTGGCGGGCAGGGGCTTGGCGGGCAGGGGGACGAGGGCCGTCCCCCTGTTACATCGTGTTACCCAAGCGTGCGCGGTTCGGTCCGGGCGGGGAGCCCCCGCACGCCTGGGCGGGGGTCAAATTGCCGGACGGCGAGGTGCGAGACGCCGCGCGATGCGCCCGAATGCGCGCACCTGTTGCGCGATCACCCCCAGACCATACCGGCGCGAACGGCCTTGCGGTGCCGGGAGCTGGTCGCGAATGCCGGTCGGCTCTACCGCACGGTCCCACGACGCCGTGCGGAACAGCATGTCCCACCACGGGAACAGTACGCCGAAGTTGCACCCGTAGCGCGTGCCTTCGTGTCCGTAGCCGATGGCGTGATGGCGGCGGTGAAAGATCGGACTCACGATCAGGCGTTCGAGCACCGGACCGAACGGCAGGCGGGCGTTGACGTGCTGCACGCTTTGCAGGAAGTTGCCCACGGCCACAAGCACGACATACTGCGCCGGCTGCACGCCGATGAATAGCGCAATCGCGGCGAAGAACCCGGCTTGCATGATGTCGTCGAGGAAGTGGTTGCGATCGTCGGACCACAGTGACATCTGCTGTTGGCTGTGATGCACCGCGTGCAACTCCCACCACACGCCGAAACGATGCTGCCAGCGGTGATACCAATACCCGGCGAAGTCGAGCACGATCAGGTACATCAGGAACGACACCAGCGGCTGATCCGTCACGCCCGGGTAGAGGCCATCGAGATCGATGCTTGGCAGCCCGTGAATTACCATCTGACTCTGCAACTCGTTGAAAACCGGTTGCAGTACCACGAAAAACAGCAGATTCAGAATGCCGAGCTTGGCGATCCACGTGTAGATCACATCTGCGCGAACCTGACGGCGGTCCTGCCACTGCTCGACCGGGCGCAACGCCTCGAGCGGGCGCAGCAGCGCGTACGTCACACCAATCTGCAAGACACCGATGAGCACCCAATACAGGGCGTCATAGATGTCGTCGTCGTAGCCCATCAGGTTGAAATGGAACAGCAGGGGCTGCACCACATCCACGTAGATGAGTGTCTGTACGGCAGAGATACCGCTGTCGACGAAGTTGAGGGCTTCCTGAATCATCTGGTGGCCTTGTCAATCCGGATTCGGCGAGAGTACGGGGGCACGGTCGGCAAAGAAGATGCCGTGCGGCGACCGGTTGACGGCAATGCGGTCGACCAGTTGTCGCGTCGTCAGGTCGATCACGCCGACATGGCGTGCAAACCGGAACGTCACCCAAAGATAGCGCTTGTCGGCGGACAATTCCATATCGTCCGGCCCGGGCATCAGGCCGGTGATGTCGGCGACCTTGGTCAGCGACTCGTAATCCAGAATGCTGATCGTGCTCTCCACGCGATTGCTCACCGCGATATGACGGCCGTCGGACAACGAACGGAAGTTGTGCGCCCCGCGCCCCGTCTGGATGCGCTTGATGACTTTCTGGGCGCGCCAGTCGACCACGGCGACGTCGTCTTCGCCGGTCATGCCGACCAGCAAGTACTTGTCGCCCGGTGTCATCCACAGGCCCGCAGGCGTTTTGCCGACCGGCATGCGCCATTTGACGGTCTGCGTGGCGAGGTCGATGGCCGCCAGTTCGCCCGAATCCTGCAGCGTGACGAATACCGTCTTGCTGTCGGAGGAAAAGGTCATGTGGCTAGGCGTTTTGGCCAGCGGAATGCGCTTGGCGACCGCAACGTTCTCACCGTCGTAACGATAGACGTCGACCCGGTCCAGACGCAGCGCCGCCGTCACAAACCACTTGCGATCGGGCGAGAAGCCGAGCTGATACGGATCGTCGATGTCCGCGACCTGGCGTTGCAGCTTGCCGGTGTTCGGATCGAGGAACATCAGGCTGTTCGACACCGAGTTCGCCACGATTAGCGAACGCTTGTCGGGCGTAATCATCAGGTGATGCGGCTCCTTGCCCGTCGGCATGGTGCCAACGACCTTATGCGTTGCCTGATCGATGAGCGAAAGCTGAGCGGCGCCGGAGTCGAGCACGATGACCGTGCCGGCATGGGCTGAGGTGAGCGGGAGAGCCGTGGCGACCAGAGCGGACATCGTCGCAAGGGTGCGAACGCGGCCGGTCAGCCAGGAAAGCCGGGAGAGCTTGGAAGAAAACACCATGAGTGCCTAGGGTGGGGCGAAAAACGGCGACGCATGGCCGGTAAGCCGTACGTCGATTCTTTGGTTAAACGCGCCATGTACCCCGTCCGTTGACAGGAAAATGGGACGAATTGGCCATTATGCCGATACGGCTGCCGCGTAATGGTAAGCGAGCGTTTCAGACCTGCTCGCCGCCTCCGGCAGCTACGCCATCCCAATGTTCCAGCAGGGCTAGCGCGTCCTGCGTCCAGTCTAGCCACCCCTGTTCATAACGCACGCCCAGCAAGAGAATGTGCCGTTGCAGTGCGGCCTCGCGCGTCGGCGGTTCGCCCGCCGGAAAGTCGCGGGCTTCGATGGCCCGATAGGCTGCGAGCTTCTGCGCGTGAAGCGCGGCCCGGCGCCGCAGTTCGGGTTGCAGTCCGAGAGGACCGATGGCGGCGTCGGCGCGCAGCCGGACCATGAGATCGTCGCGAAGGTCGGAGGGAGCCGTGGGGGTGGCTGCCCAGGCGAGCAGTTCGTCGCGACCGGCGTCGAGCACACGGTAGACACGTTTGCGCGTGCGCCCCCCGTCAGGGGCCGCCATGGAGTCGATCCAGCCGGCCGCCTCCATGCGCGCCAACTCGCGGTAGATCTGTTGATGGGTGGCGTGCCAGAAGAAGCCGATCGATTTGTCGAAACGGCGGGCGAGGTCGTACCCCGAAGAGGATTTCTCCAGCAGCGAGGTCATCAGAGCATGGGCGAGCGGCATGACCGGCAGTGTAGGGACTCTAATTCCACTATGCAACCCGTTGCATAGTTCGTTGGGCCCGAATAGAATCGCCACAAACTATGCAACGGGTTGCATAAATAAAAGACACGCGAGCGACGTGTCCTATGCTTTCCGGAAAGTCCCCCGAAACCCCAAGGCTTGCACCGAAAGATGAGAGAGACAACGATGAGCGGCTATCCCCACCTGATGCAGCCCCTGGATCTGGGCTTCACAACGTTGCGCAACCGTGTGCTGATGGGCTCGATGCACGTCGGGCTCGAAGAGGCGCGCAATGGTTTTTCCCGCATGGCGGAGTTCTACGCGGAGCGCGCGCGCGGTGGCGTGGCGCTGATGGTGACGGGGGGGATCGCGCCTAACGACGCCGGCCGGCCTTATGCCGGTGGGGCAAAGCTCAGTACCGAGGAGGAAGCCGACAAGCACCGCGTGGTGACGCAGGCGGTGCATGCCGCCGGCGGCAAGATCGCCATGCAGATCCTTCACTTCGGCCGCTACGCGTACCACCCCGATCTGGTGGCCCCTAGTGCACTGCAGGCGCCGATTACGCCTGCCAGGCCTCGCGAGCTGACGAGCGACGAGGTCGAGGCGACCATTGACGACTTCGTGAACTGTGCCGCGCTGGCGCAGCGCGCCGGTTACGACGGCGTCGAGATCATGGGCTCCGAGGGCTATCTGATCAATGAGTTCATTGCGTCCCGGACGAACCATCGCACCGACGCGTGGGGCGGCAGTTACGAGAACCGCATGCGTTTCCCGGCGGAGATCGTGCGGCGCGTGCGTCAGCGCGTGGGCCGCGACTTCATCATCATCTACCGGCTGTCGATGCTCGATCTGGTCGAAGGCGGCTCCACCTTTGACGAGGTGGTGCAATTGGCCCGAGCCATCGAGGCTGCCGGCGCAACGCTCATCAATACCGGTATCGGCTGGCACGAAGCCCGTATTCCGACGATTGCCACCAGCGTGCCGCGCGCTGCATTCGCGTGGGTCACCGGCAAACTCAAGGGGCATGTCGGCATTCCGCTCATTACGACCAACCGTATCAACATGCCGGACGTGGCCGAACGGATTCTTGCCGACGGCGAGGCCGACATGGTGTCGATGGCCCGGCCGTTGCTGGCCGATCCCGATTTCGTGAACAAGGCCGCCGCCGGGCGCGCCGACGCCATCAACACATGTATTGGCTGCAACCAGGCGTGTCTCGATCACACGTTCAGCGGCAAGATCACGTCCTGTCTGGTCAATCCGCGCGCGTGTCATGAGACGGAACTGCGCGTCGAGCCCGCGGGCCGTGTGCGCCGCGTGGCGGTTGTCGGTGCCGGGCCGGCCGGTCTGGCGGCGGCAACCGTGGCGGCACGCAGGGGGCACGACGTCACGCTCATCGAGGCCGATACCGAGATCGGCGGCCAGTTCAATATGGCCAAGCGCATTCCCGGCAAGGAAGAATTCTTCGAGACCTTGCGTTACTTCCGTCATGAACTGGACGCGACGGGCGTCAAGGTGCAACTGGGTACACGTGCCTCAGTCGCATCGCTGGTCGGCGGCGGGTATGACGACATCGTGCTGGCCACTGGCGTGGTGCCGCGCACACCGGCCATCGAGGGCATCGATCACCCCAAGGTGCTCAGCTATATCGACGTGCTGCGCGGCGGCGCGACGGTGGGCAAGACCGTGGCCGTGATCGGGGCGGGCGGGATCGGCTTCGACGTGGCCGAATACCTCACGCAGGCAGGCGAAAGCGCCACGCTGGTGCCTGCGAAGTTCTACGCCGAATGGGGCATCGATCCGGCTTACGCGCATGCGGGCGGCCTGTGCCCGCCGGTGCCGGAGGCATCGCCGCGCAAGGTGTACCTGATGCAGCGCAAGACCTCCAAGGTGGGCGACGGACTGGGCAAGACTACCGGATGGATTCATCGCACGTCGCTCAAGCATCGCGGCGTGGAAATGATTCCCGGCGTGACCTATCGCCGGATCGATGACGACGGCCTGCACGTCACGATCGACGACATGCCGCACGTGTTGCCTGTCGACAACGTTGTCTTGTGCACCGGACAGGAGCCGTTGCGGGAATTGGCCGAGGGGCTTCAGGCGGCGGGCGCACGCGTACACGTGATCGGCGGGGCGGATGTGGCGGCCGAACTCGATGCCAAGCGCGCGATCAAGCAGGGCACGGAGCTGGCGATCGATCTGTGAGAGCGGTGCGCGCTCCGGAAGGGTGAAACGGTGTGAGACAATGGCACCGCTTCGGCGCGGGTGGCCTGCCGGTGCCGAAGCGAAGCCAAAGCGTGCGTGCCTTGTGCCGGGCACAACGTTTCCGTAGTGCGCTGCCGATTGCTGCCGTTGCGGCAGTCCCGCTGCGGCTGCCATTGGAGCCTGTACCGTGTGGCCGACGGTGTGATCGTCAATGAAGCACAAGTTACTTTCGGCCCTTTCGCTCAACGGCCGTCTGCGGTTGCAGAACCTTGCCGTCGTCTCCGTTGTCGTCATCCTTTGCAGCAGCCTGCTCATCTGGGCCTGGGAAAGTTACCAGCGCGCCAATGATGCGTCTGTCGCGCTCGACGCCCTGCGTGCCACCTTGCTGGCGATGGAGAAGGCGTCTGCCGAGCGCGGACCGGCCAACGCGGTGCTGGGCGCCGATCTCCCGCTGCCGAACGAGTCCGTCATCGCGCTGCGCAATGCACGCGAGGCGACGAATGCACGATTGCAGGAATTGCTCTCCGCGCTCTCGGACGACGCATGCGATCCATGTGGCAGTAGTTTGCGCGCGGTCGAGCGCGCGCGTCTCGATCTCGCCGCCGCCAGTGCCAACGTCGATCTGCTGGTGCAACGCCCGCGCGAAATGCGCAGTGACGCGGCGGTGCGCGACGCTGTCGATCGCATGGTCCGTGTCATCGCTGATTTCGCCCCGGTGGCGTCGTCGCGTATCGACGTGATTTCGCGCGGGGTGCCCGACGCGCTGCACTACATCATCCTGGCCCGTCTGGCGGCGGATTTGCGTGAGTACGCAGGCCAACTCGGCTCAAACTTCACCGCGACACTTACCACCGGCAAGACCCTCAGCGACGCGGATCAGCGCACCATCGAGAGAACGCTCGGTCGTATCGATCAACTGCGCGAGATGATCGGCTCCCGGATGAACGCGCCCCCGGAACTTGGGCCCGAGATGCTCAACGCCCTGAACCGGCAGTATTTTGCTGCCGGGCTGAATTACGTCGCGACCGTGCGCACGCTGGCGAGTCAGCCCCGGCCAACCTCGCTTACGACGGCGGAGTTTGCGCATAACTACGTGCCGACGATGCGGGCGATCACCGATTTTCGCGACGACATGTTCTCGCTGGCGAGGCATCAGGTCGACGCAAAACGCTCGAGCGCGCTCAAAGTGGTGATTTTCATTGCGTTGACCGAGGTGGCGCTGGTGCTGCTGATCGTCTTCGTGCTGCGCAATTTCCGTCGCAGCGTGGTGCAGCCGCTCGAGGCGGCAACGCGTTTTGTCGACGCGCTCGCTCAAGGCAATCTCGAGGCTCCCTTGCCTGACGAAGGCACACCGATGCGCCGAGGGCAGGTGCGTGCCTTGTTCGAGGCGTTGCGCGTTTTGAAACAGAATGCCATCGAGTTGGTGCAGTTGCGTCGCGAACGTACGCGCCTCGCAAGCGAACTGGAGATGAGCACGGATACCGATCCGCTGACGCGCCTGATGAACTGGCGGGCGTTCGAGCGGCAGGCGCGCGCACTTTGTGCGATGCCGTCGCCGGGGCGTGTGGCATTGATCAAGTTCGACATCGACAATTTCTCGCAGATCAATGCGACCTGGGGGCATGCCGTGGGGGACGATGTGTTGCGCCGCGTCGGTACTGTCTGCCTGAATACCTCTCAGCCCGGCGATGTGGTGGCGCGGCTGGGCGCGGACGCCTTCGTGATTCTCGCCCGCGTGCTCGACGGATCGCGCGCGCAGCAATTCGCGGAACTGCTGCGCGGGCGTATCGAAGCCACGGCGCTGACGTTGCCGCACGGCAAAGTCCTGCCCCTGACGGCGAGCTTCGGTATTGCCGTCGACAACGCGGTGACGTTCGACGCGAACGGCCTGACGGCCGGTGAGCCGGCTAACATCTCGGCACTCCTGAGTCAGGCGGAGCGCCAACTCCACGCCTCGCGGCAGGCGCGGCGTCACGTCATGGAGTAATCAGACGTCAAGGCCACCGTGGGGTCGCCGTGCCCAGCGCCATCGCCGGCAAGGCCCAGTCGACGGGCGCGCCTGCAACCGACATTGGCGCGGCCACCCGCCGCACCGGTCCCCACGACGTATCCTCGATCCGGGGAGACAGATCTTCCGGCGTCTCTGCCGCGAGCAGCGACGGCGCAGGTTCGGGCGTGCGATGCATCACAAGCAGGCGGGCGGTCCGGGCCAGCGAGGCGCGCACGGTGCTGCCGACGCGCTGTGACTGGCGAAGGGCAAGCGCGCGAACGGCCGCTGCCGCCATCAGATACCCCGTTGCATAGTCGATGCCTTGCCCCGGCAATGGCACAGGCCGTTGTGCGCCCGCCGCCCGCATGCCTGCATCGGCAATTCCGGCACTCATCTGCACCAGACTGTCGAAACCGCGCCTTGCCTGCCAGGGGCCTTGCCAACCGTAGGCATCGAGCGATACGTCGATCAGCATGGGATTGAGTTCGCGACGCCGCGCCGCACCAAGACCGAGATGCTCAAGCGCATCGGGGCGATACCCATGAATGACGATGTCTGCCTCACGCAGCAGCGTTTCGAGTGTCGCGCGGCCATCAGCCTGCTTCAGGTCGAGGCGCGCGCAACGCTTGCCGAGAACGACTTCCGGCACCGTGCCGGGTTCGTCCCAGCCGGGGGGATCGATACGCAACACCTGTGCGCCGAACCCCGCCAGAAAGCGTGTCGCCGTTGGCCCCGCGAGAATGCGTGTGAGATCGAGTACGCGAATGCCGCTGAGCGGACGTTCGCGCATCGGCTTCCAACTGGCGATATCGCGGTTCGCGCCCGCAGCCGGTCCGATGTCGAACGTTTCCCAGTGCAACAAGGGCTCGCGGGCTACGGCTTCGCCCTGCGGATGAGCGTCCCACTGCGCGAGCGTACGCATGGCTGCGGCACATCCCCCCTGAGCCACCACGGCTGTCTCCAGTGCATCTGCCTGCCAGGTGGCGACGACCCGTGCCACGGCGTCGCGATCGGCGTCCACGCCCAGAACCGACAGGGCGGCGGCGCGATGATGCGGGGCATTGGTGTGCAGACGAATCCAGCCATCGGCCGCCCGGTAATCGCCCGCAATCGGATCCCACATTGGCGGTGACGCCCATCCCTGTGCCCGCAGCGACGTTTGAAACCAGAACGACGCCAGTCGGCGGTCGACATTCACGGCCGGTATTGCCGCGTTATCCGCCAATCCATATTCTCCCGCCGGGCCGGCCGCGAGCCCGGCGATGGCGAGCGTCGCACTGGCAATGGACGCCGTGGCGAAATCGGTGTACGGAAAGGCGCACGGTAATGCGCCATTGCCGCTGATCGTCAGGTTGATAGGGGCGTTGAGGGGCGAGGTGTTGTGCCCGGCGATCGCCAGACGCATCTCGTGCAGGTAAGACGCGACGCAATGAGACGCCTCGGCGAGCGGCACTACACGCCCTGAAACAGCGGAATGCATAGGAAGTCCTTGAGCGATTCGATACGTGGCATCGCAATGAGTCGCGATGCGAAACTGCCGGCGCCTTGAAGCTTATGCCGATGGATTTTATTGTCAATATTGATTAACTTAATCAATCTGTTGGCTCATTTCCCTTCGACACGCGCCGCGAAAACGATGAATTACTACACTGCCACGCAGGCCGCCGAGCGTCTCGGCGTATCGCTGCAAACCCTCTACGCCTATGTGAGCCGCGGATTGCTGCATGCGGAGCCGGGGAAAACCCATCGCGAGCGCCGTTATCGGGTGGCGGACGTCGAGCGTCTGGCCGCACAGCGTACGCGAGGGCGCAAACCGAAAGAGGTGGCCAAGGCAGCGCTGGATTGGGGGATGCCGGTACTGGAGTCGTCAATCACGCTGATCGAAGATGGCCGCTGCTACTACCGGGGACGTGATGCGCTGACGATGGCCGGGACCGTGTCGGTTGAGGCGACTGCCGCTTGGCTCTGGCAATGCGATGAGGCGTCGGCCTTCGTGGCAGCCGGCGAGCGCAAGCGTCAACTGGCCGACTGGCCGGTGCTATTACTCGAGCGCTATCGCGGCCGGCGGGCGGAAGAGGCGCTGTTGCCCGCGTTTACCGTGGCGAGCGACGACGCATCGACGGCGATCTGGCAGCACGACCCGGTTCGCGTCGCACAGGGAAGCGCTGCCTTGTTGCGGCTGATGACGGCGTGTTTGCTGGGCACGTTGCCCGCCGACGCGCCTATCCACGAGCAGTGTGCGCAAGCGTGGGGCGTGCAAGATGCCGATGGCGCCGATCTCATCCGCATGGCGCTGGTGCTATGCGCCGACCATGAGTTGAACGCTTCGAGCTTCACGGCACGCTGCGTCGCGTCGACCGGTGCGAGCCTGCGTGCAGCGGTCATCGCGGGGCTGTCGGCTCTGACCGGTGGCCGCCACGGCGGCACCACCGCCCGCAATGAAGCCATGTGGGACGAAGTCGGTGAAATCGATGTGGCTGTGCGAATGCGAGAGCGGCTCGCTCGCGGCGAAAAGCTGCCGGGCTTCGGGCATCACTTGTATCCGGCGGGGGATGTGCGTGCGAGCGCGATGCTTGACCGCGTATTGCCCGCGCATCCGGCATGGCAGACGATCATCGACGCCGCCGATGGGCTCATCGGGCAACGTCCGTCGCTCGACTTTGCGCTCGTGGCGGTACGCCGTCACCTCAACCTGCCCGTGGGTGCGGCGTTTGGCCTGTTTGCGCTCGGCCGCACCATCGGCTGGATCGCGCACGCGATGGAGCAGCGCGAGAGCACGCAACTGATTCGCCCGCGTGCGGCGTATGTCGGCGAGCGGCCGGCGGCATTACCGCCGGTGTGAGCCCCCGGAGACGTGCCGAGGTTATCCACGCGCGGGCCGCGCAAAGATGAGACGGTCTGCGGCCCAGACGAGTGCCATCGTCGCCCCCATCAGCGGAAAGAGGCAGCCAAGCGCGAACATGCCGATCGTCCATTCGCGCATCGGCGGTCGCGCTTGCGGGCGGGACGGCGCGCCGAGCGAGCGCGCCGGACGGCGTATCCACCACATTGCGGCACCGGTGACGGCCATCGTGAACAGTCCCATGGAAATCAGCGCGCACAGCCACTGATTGGCGGTGCCGAAGTACTTGCCCATGTGCAGCGAGGTTCCGTACGAGATCGCCTGCGCTACAGCGCCGTAGGCGTTGTAGTCGATGTCGCGCAAGACCTTGCCGCTGTATTGGTCGATGTGCAGCGTGCGCTCGTCGCGCGGGTCTGCCGGGAAGTACGACACGGTGTAGACGCCGTCCGGGCGTGACGGCACGACCAGGCTATAGCCGCTCTGAACGCCACGACGCGCTGCAATCGCCATGACCTCGTCGATCGGCAGCGCACCTTCGGCGCGCAAGCGCGCGGGCGATATCCCTGTGCTACCCATGCCCTCGTGACCTTCATGCGCGGTGTGCTCGCTGGTGCCGCCATGCGTCATCCCCGGCATCGACATTGGCGATGTCGAGACAGGGACCGTCGTGTTCCCGACGGCCCAGGGAATTTGCGCGATGGGCAGGTCGTCCATCTTCGTTGGCTTGGCGGGTATCTGCGAGCGCACCGGCGCTGCGCCCCAGACGTCGGCTGGGGAGCCCATGCCGGCCTTCGTCGCGAGTGCCTTGAACTGCGAGCCCCACGAGCCGGACCACGGGAGTCCCGTCAGCACGAACGCCAGTCCGCCGGCAGCCAGCCACAGGCCCGCGACGCCATGCAAATTGCGCAACAGCGCACGTCCGCGCAATTGCAGACGCGGGCGTAACGCGGCGGCCCATGTCGCGCCGGCGCGCGGCCACCACAACGCGAGTCCTGTCGCGAGCATGACGAGCGTCCAGCAACCCGCCAACTCCATGAGCAGTTCACCCGGCTTGCCCAGCATGAGCGAGCGGTGGAGCGCCCGGGCCTGCTTCATCAACCGATGCTCAACGCTCAGGGTGCCAAGCACCGTGCCCGTATAGGGATTCACGTAGACGCTTTCCCGCTCGCCGCTGGGCAGGCGAAAGATGAATTCGGCACTGCGTTCTGGGTCACGATTGACTTCGACGGAACTGATTTGCGATCCGGCGGGCAGCGCTGCGGCCGCGCGTTCCATCAACGCTTGCTCGCTCTGCCGGGGGGAGGTGGAAGCCGCGACAACCATCCGGTCGTGATACAGCCACGGTTCGATTTGCGGCTGGAAGACATAGAGCGTTCCGGTGATCGCGAGCACCATGAGCCATGGCATGACGAACAGCCCGGCGTAAAAATGCCAGCGCCAGAGAGTTCGGTATTGCCCGGCGGTGGTGGCCGGTTGCGCTTCGCGCGTCTGGGAATAGGGGATCTGCATAGGGCAACGATTCCGTCTCGTTTTGCTGCTGCGGCGCGCGATGGATGGCGGCAGCGGCGCGCGCCTGCCGCCATCGTGAACGTTAGGCAAGCAGGAGGCGCGAGTAATGAACGACGCCGTCACCGGCAGCGGCGAGGCATCGGACTGAACGCGAGATCAGGAAACGGCGGGGGGCGCGCGCGCAGGCGGCGTGAAGGCGAGTTGAGTGTGGGACGGCCGGATATCGGCGAGCGGTCCGGCGCGGCCAATCCATGCGAACGACACTGCACCGGTGAGCACGGGCATGACGAGCGGCGGGTGATTGGCGAGCAGCGAACAGTATCCGCAGACGTCGCCCTGAGCGTCGTGCGACGTGTGGGACATGGACGCGCCATGCATGCCGTCGCTGTCAGACGCACGAGCCGAGGGGGCTGGTGCCATCGCAGGCGCCAAGCCGTCGATCGTACAGAACGCGACCTCCAGCATTCGCGCCTGCGCAGCGCGATGCGAGGCCAGTCCCTGACTGACGGCCGGCATGCAAATCGCGAGCCACATGGCGGCGAGGCCGAGCCATGCGAATAAGCGTTTGCGTGCGGTGAAAGACATGCGTCGTGAGCGGTTGGCGCGCGGGGGAAGCCGGAATGCTATCACGCGGCCCGGCGGTGAAGATGACGGATTTCCGATAACCATATCGGTTGTTATGCGTAAGGCCAACGGGCACAACCTGCCGCAGGAAGCGCCGAAGGCGTTTGCCGATGCCATTCGGAAAGTCATGACGCTCTGACGCTGTGCCGGTCCGCCGGGCAACCCCGGCGAGGCGATTGGCGTCTGATCGGAACACCTTGGGCACCGGAATGTCGCCAGCCGCTTGATTTTCCGTTCCGCACGCGTTTGAATCCGGTATTCCTTGGGCTCAGGGCGGATAGCGTGATTGGCACGATGATGAAATCCTTGGCAATGCTGGCGTTATGCCTGTCCTTCGCAGCGATGGCGGGGGACGGGCCGTCGTCAGTCCGCGCCGGTGACATTGATTCGCGTCTGGATCGGTGCCTGGACGATCCGGGCAAACAGTCAACCGGCGATCAGGACGAGTGCATCGTCAACGCCACCCATGCGTGGGACGCGCGGCTGAATGCCAGTTATCAGGCGCTGCGCAGTGATCTGCCGGAAGCGGCGCGGGCTGCGTTGCTTGAGGCGCAGCGGGCGTGGCTGGCGAGCCGTGATGCCGACCTGAAACTGGTCGGCGCAGTGTACGCCACGACGCGAGGCACGATGTACGCGCCTATGAATGCGAACGACGTGATGATGCTGACCCAACGACGGGCTCAGGCATTGACGTATTACCGCGCGGATCTGGAGAGCGCGTCGGCAGGAGCATTCCGTCTGGAAGGCCGTCTGACGCCTGCGACGGTGCCCGAGGAGGACGGCGGCGGCGCCGTGCCGCAGCGAGGTCTGGAATTTGAGCGCAAACAGTGCCAGCGCCTGACCGATGCGGCCGCCATAGCGCGTTGCGCGAGCACTGCGGCACAGCGCTATGGCAAGGACATTGACGACGAAGTGAAGCGCATCGAACGACGGTTGCCAGCGGCTTCGCGCGGGCTCATGCGCATATCCGCCGATAAATGGCGAGGGTTCGTGTTGTCCGAACAGGGGCTTGCCGCCGCTATCTGTCCGCCGTCCGGAACATGGCAGGGACGCGCCTGCGTGGCCATGCAGGCCCGCAATGAAGCCCTTGCGCGCTTACAGCAGCTTGTCCATCTTGAGGCGTTGATCGGCGCCGACTGACCGGTATTACGGTGTCCGGCGCCGTTTCAGGCGCTCAGTCGAGGCGTCGCACGCGCACCAGCAGCCACGCCATCACCGCCGTTGCGACGGCCGTCACGAGAATCGACTGCCAGACGGAGCGTGTGGCGGCCCAGGTTCCGACGAATGCGCCCGCAAACACAAAAATCGCGACCCATTCGAGCACTTTGTCGAGCTTGTTGGGATCGCGATAGCGATGTTTTTCGGCGGTGACTTGCGAGTCAGACGACTTGAGCGCAGCGTATCGCGCAAGAGGCGCGCAGGCGGGAAACGCTTCCACCAGGGTTTTGCTTGGCCACGGATTGACCTCGGCGCGGGGGTTGCCCGCGCCGGTTGTGCGCCAGACGGCATCGGTATCGGCCACGCGCTTGAGCGCCTCGATCTCCTGCGCCAGATCGGCATGAACATGTGTGCCGTGATCCAGCGCCGTGATCTGCTCGAGTTCCGTTACCAGCCACTCGGTGGCGTCGGTGACATCGGGCAGCCCGCTGGTCCGAACGAGGACGAAGGGGCCGTAGGCCGTGGACATGTAGTCGACGAACGCATCGTAGATCGGCCGAAAACGTTCGCCAAGGCGTTCGATCAAAGGATCGCGCCGTCGGGTGGCACGTTCTAGCGCGAGCGCTTTCGTTGTCACCAGATAAGGATATTTCGCGTCCTTTTCCGCTTGTGAGGCGCTCTCCAGAAACGCTTCCAGTTCGAGGGCGGCGTCGTCGGGATCGAAATCGTCGATGACGTAGGCGAAATGAATGTCGTCTGAAGCAAATAGTGCGCGCCAGAAGATCGGGAGATGGGCGTTCGCTTCCAACGACGGGCCCGCGGCAGAAAAGTACGACTTCAATTCGCCTTTACGGCCCTCCGGCATGCGTGGCCAAGGCGGACTCTCCAGAAAGACAGGATGTGACATAGCTTGAGCCTTCAACTGAGTTGGACGGTGCAATCAGGAGTTGGCACGCCAAACCTTCGGGCGACACCGGGGTGAGCCGGGGAAATTCTGGCTGAACTGGCGGATTTTGTCATCACGAGCCGTTCCTCCTCTCGTACCACGGCTTCGTTCGATTCACGATACGCACCACAACAAGCATCAGCGGGACTTCGACCAGCACGCCCACGACGGTGGCCAGTGCGGCGCCCGAGCGCAGGCCGAAGACACTGATGGCCGTAGCGACCGCCAGTTCGAAGAAGTTGCTCGCCGCAATCAGACTCGACGGCCCTGCCACACAATGGGCGACGCCGAGTTTTCGATTCAGCATGTATGCGAGTCCGGCGTTGAGCATCACTTGAACCACAATGGGAACAGCAAGCAGCCCAATGACGACAGGCTGTTCGATAATCACGTCTCCCTGGAATGCGAAGAGCAATACCAGCGTGGCGAGCAATGCGCTCATGGAATAGGGGGCGGCGGCGGCGGCCGCGTTTTGAAGCGCTTCCTGGCGGTGCCGAAGTAATGCGTGGCGCAGGCCTTGTGCCATCGCGACCGGTATCAGGATGTAGACGAGGACCGAGACAAGCAATGTTTCCCACGGCACGCTGATGGCCGAAACGCCGAGCAGCAGCGCCACAATAGGGGCGAAGGCAACAACCATGATGGCGTCGTTCAGCGCGACCTGCGAGAGCGTGAAATAGGCGTCGCCCTTGCATAGCTGAGACCACACGAACACCATCGCCGTACATGGCGCAGCGGCCAGCAAAATCAGCCCCGCAATGTAGCTGTCCAACTGATCCGCAGGCAGCCACGCAGCAAACCAATGACGCACGAACAGCCATGCCAGCAATGCCATCGAAAATGGTTTGAGCAGCCAATTCACCGCAACGGTGACGCCAACGCCGCGCCAATGCTCGGCGACACGGCCAAGTGCGCCGAAGTCGATCTTCAGGAGCATCGGGACGATCATGGCCCATATCAAGACGGCGACGACGATATTGACGTGAGCGATTTCGAGCTGCGAGACAAGCCCGACGTACGCTGGCGCGACGTGTCCGATGAGTATCCCGGCGGCCATGCAAAGCAATACCCAAAGCGTAAGGTATCGCTCGAAGTTGCCCATGACCGCTGCCTTCCCTGAGGTTGCCGTCGATGGGTCGGTGCTGGCACGCGAGTCGGACATCACGCCTCCTTGGCGCGAAGCCGGTTGCCGATCTCCTGGACCTGCTGCTGCGCCGCCACCGGGTCGAGCTTCTCCAACGGAAGGTCCAGAAGCAACTCAATGCGTGCGCGAAGTTGCAGATAGGTCTGGAGAAACGCTTTGCGAACGGCGTCGGGCGTTCCCGGCGTTTGTGACGGGTCGGGAACCCCCCAATGCGCTTTCGCGGGATGACCGGGCCAGAGGGGGCAGGTCTCGCCGGCCGCGTTGTCGCAGACGGTGACGATGAAATCAATGCGCGGCGCTCCGGGCTGCGCGAACTCGTCCCACGACTTGCTGCGCAGTGCCGACGTGTCCGTCCCGCGCGACGCCAGCAACTCGAGCGCGTAAGGGTTGGGATGACCGGACGGCTGGCTGCCGGCGCTGAATGCCACAAACCGGTTCCCGCCGAGGTCATTGAGAATCGCCTCGGCGAGAATTGAGCGCGCCGAGTTGTGCGTGCAGAGGAACAGCACATGACGCTTGGTGGTATCTGCTTGTATCATGATGCAAAAATTCCGGAAATATCGAAATATAAATTCCGTGTCGAACACGGACCAATCGACGCCATGCAAACTACCTTGAACGATACCGACGCTGTCAAAGCGCTTGCCGCACTGGCGCAAGGCAATCGCCTCGCCGTGTTCCGGCTGTTGGTCGTCGCAGGGCCTGAAGGCCTTAGCGTCGGTAACATCGCCGAGACGCTCGGGCTTGCCAACGCCACGCTGTCTTTCCATCTGAAAGAGCTGGCCAATGCGGGCTTGATCTCGTCCAGACAGGAAGGGCGGTACATCTACTACGCGGCGTCCATCGACAAGATGAACGCACTGGTCGGCTTTCTCACCGAAAACTGCTGCCAGGGCGTGCCGGGGCTGTGCGAACCGGCGTCGTCACGGAAGTGCTGAACTGGTGGGTTCTCCCGGGGTTATTCGGCGTTTGCCGCTGCGCCGATCGCAATGGCGGACAAGTCGGCCATAGTGTCGAGCGGCGTATCGGCTTCGGCGCGCTCGCTGTAGCGCTCGACGAGATAATCGCTTTTTCCGCGTAGCAGCAACGTGAACTTGATCAGCTCTTCCATCACATCCACGACCCGGTCGTAATAGGCGGACGGCTTCATCCGGCCAACCTCGTCGAACTCTTGAAATGCCTTGGCGACTGACGACTGATTCGGGATCGTGAACATCCGCATCCACCGGCCAAGCTGTCGTAACTGATTGACTGAATTGAAGGACTGAGAGCCGCCGCTGACTTGCATGACGGCAAGGGTGCGGCCTTGCGTCGGCCGGATACCGCCCATCGAGAGTGGGAGGTGATCGATCTGCGTTTTCATGACGGCAGAGATCGTTCCGTGCCGTTCGGGACTGCACCAGACCTGTCCTTCCGACCACAGCGACAACTCACGCAGCGCCTTGACCTTGGGATGGGTGTCGCAGTCGACTTCGTCGGGCATCGGTAAGCCGCGAGGGTCGAAGATGCAAACCTCAGCGCCCATGCACTCCAGCAGCCGGGCGGCTTCCTCGGTCAACAGCCGGGAATATGAGCGCTCGCGCAGCGAACCGTATAGCAGCAAGATGCGCGCCGGTGCTGCGGCGGCCATGCCGAGCCGGGACGCAATAGAGACGTCCAGATACCGGGACCGCACGGCAGGAAGGGTGGGAGGCGAGGAGACGGAATCCACGGCGGCAACTGGCGATGGTTTTTATATTTCCAATAATATGGAATATTCAGGTTGCGCGCAAGCCGCTTCTGACGGGAGGGGATTTCGGCAAAGCGCTTTACTGCCCGTGAGTCACGACGAAATGCCTCACATCGATAGACTGTTCAGCGAACCAGGCCTCGCAAGATTGGAGATATCGCCGCCCGCCAGGTCCGGACGAGGGGGGCGTCGACGCCTTGCGAGCGCTCAGGCCGGGCGGACCGCGCCAGTCGCAACCACCGGACCGGTCGGCTGGCCGGTCGGCGAGCCACCGGGTGGTTCGATGGATACCGCCAGCATGGCGTTGTTGCCCATCTGCGCGAGGATTTCCGGCGAGAGCGCCATTGACGCTGGCTGATCTGAGGGGAATACGCCCAGCGCAATGGGCTTCGCATTGGGCGGGATCAGCCACAGTTCAGTGGCGCGTCCGGCAGCGATGACGGTCTTGTCGGCTGGCACGACGACCATGGCGGCGCGGCGGGTGTCAACGGTTGCGGTCCAGTGCGCAACGCCGTCCTGCCGGGCGATGGTTGCCACCATATACGGGCTGGCCACGGTGGTGGACGGGCCGGTTTGTATCAGCGAGCCGAAATTGACGGCAAGCAAGACAAGCGTGGCCACGCTTGCCCCAAGCCCCAACCAACGCCAGAGGCGCAAATTGTCCCACCAGGTGGACGGTGCTGTCGTCTGCAGGACGGGCCGGACGCCAAAAGGGACACCAAGATCGCGCTGAATCCGTTGCCAGACGCGAGGCGGCGGCTCGACCGGTGCGACATCTTCGGCCAACAGCGCGATGCGGGTTTGCCACTGATGCAGGCGAGTCTGGATGAGCGGGTTCTCGCCGGCCTCGCGCTCGAGCTCACGCCGTTCGTCCGCGCTCAACACCCCGAGGGCATATTCGGCGCAGCGCAGTTCGTCGTCTTGGTTGGCGGATGTATTCATTGCTCAAGGCACACTTTCAATTGCATCAGACTGCGGCGAATCCAGCTTTTCATCGTCCCGAGCGGCACGCTCAGACGACCGGCCAGTTCGCTGTAGGACGCGCCGCTAAAAAACGCCTCTCTTACGACGCCGCGCTGTTGCGGCTCAAGGCGCCGCATGCACTCTTCAAGACGCTGCCGCTCCTGTGACGCTTCGGCCAGGGCGGCGGGTGTGGGGTCTTCCGAGGGAATGGCAAGGGCGTCAGGCTCATCGAGGGCCGTCTCACGATGCTCCCGCAAACGGTCGATGGTTCGGTTGCGGGCCAGCGTGATAAGCCAGGTCATCGCGCTGCCCCGGGCAGGGTCGAAAGCGCTCGCCCGTCGCCAGACACTGACGAAAACGTCCTGAAGCAGATCTTCCGCCTCGGCGCGGTCGCGAACCATGCGCAGAATGACGCCGAACACGCGCGCGGAGGTCATTCGGTATAGCTCGGCAAACGCGTCGCGATCTTCCTGCCCGACGGCCGATAGCGTTCGATTCAAGGCGTCGCGCCATGCGGCATCGGCACTCCTGTCGCCAGCGCGCTGAGCGCTTGGCGAACCGGTTCGGTCGGTGCTTTCGGGCAAGTCATTCATGCGGACGCGGCCGTCGCGTGGGCCGTAGCGTGGACGATCCGGGGAATATAGCACCTTCATCGCGGCAAAGGGCGTCGAGTCGGGTGTCAGGTGACTGGGGTTGGGCATGGCGCGACGTTGGACGGAGATCATGCCGGGAAATACGGATGACGCAGGCCTTCGGATGCAACGCGTCGATATGCGCTGTCAATGCAATTGTTGCGTGGCCCGATCGCCACACACGCCCGCCGGCATGTGCACCGCGGGCCAAATGACCCGCACGCAGGGTGTCCGCGCCAAGAGAACCATTCGGTGTGTGAGGTGCGCCTGGGAATGGTGCGCCTGCCTTGCATTGGTGCGAAACGTGCCCCACCGGGATGGCGTGTTTGACGAGCAATCGTGCACGCTTTCGGCGCAATCCCGGGGCGCTCCATTTGCCACGGGCGTTGGCACGAAACTTGATTAGGTTCACGCAGACTTGTACACAAGAAGGAGTACCAAATGCGTGGATGGACCATCGCCGACTGGCTGACCGCCTACCGAGACGGCGCGACGCCGCGCTCGCTGCTTACTGAATGGCGTCAGATGCTCGACGAACCGGATGCTGCCTGGATCTCGGTCGTCTCCGAAGAGGTTCTGGCGGCACAACTCGCTGCGCTGGCCGAGCGCCTGACCATTGCCGGGCACGAGCTGAGTCTGTTCCCGCTGTATGGCGTGCCGTTCGCGGTGAAGGACAACATCGATGTCGCGGGCTTTGCGACGACGGCGGGCTGCCCCGCATTTGCCTATGCGCCAGACAAGAGCGCGACGGTCGTGGCGCGGCTCGTTGCGGCGGGCGCTATCGTCGTGGGCAAGACCAACCTGGATCAGTTCGCCACGGGGCTTGTCGGCGTACGCTCGCCGTACGGCATTCCTACGAATGCGTTCGATCCGGCATATATCAGCGGCGGCTCGAGTTCGGGCTCCGCGTCTGTCGTCGCGCGGGGTCTCGTGCCGTTCTCGCTTGGCACCGATACGGCCGGGTCGGGGCGCGTGCCTGCCGGTCTGAACAATATCGTCGGCATCAAACCTACGCGCGGCGCATTCAGCAATGCCGGCGTGGTGCCCGCGTGCCGCACGCTCGACTGTGTCTGCGTCTTCGCGACCACGGTGCCTGACGCAACTCGCGTCTATGACGTGGCTGCTGCGCTAGACCTGAAGGATGGACTGTCGCGCGAAGCCCCCGCGTGCGCGTTGGCATGGCGAATGCCCGAGGCGCCCCGTCTGGCGATTCCCGCCGCGCCCGAGTTTTATGGCGACAAACTTGCCGAGCAGGCCTTTGCGGATGCCGTCGCAAGGATCGCGGCGCTTGGCGCCACCTGTGTGCCTGTCGACTTCTCATTGTTCGACGAAGTGACGGCATTGCTCTACGACGGTGCGTGGGTGGCTGAGCGTTACGCCGCCATTCGCGACTTCGCGCAGACGAATGAGGCGGACATTCACCCGGTGGTGCGCGACATCGTCTTCAAGGCAAAGCAGTTCTCGGCCGCAGATGCATTCGACGGCATCTATCGGCTCGCCGATCTCAAGCGCCAGGCGGACGCGCTTCTCGCCGGGTTCGATGCATTGCTCGTGCCGACGGCCCCCACGCATTACCGGATCGACGAGTTGTTGAACGACCCCGTGCGCCTCAACAGTCATCAGGGCAAATACACCAACTTCGTGAACCTGCTCGACTGGAGCGCGGTGGCCGTGCCGGCCAGCCTGAGAAGCGACGGTCTGCCTTTCGGCATCACCCTGATTGGCGATGCCTGGCGTGAGCGGGCGCTGTCCGCCTACGCCGCGCGGTGGCACGAGGCCACCGGGCTGCCGCGTGGGGCGACAGGCTTGCCGCTGCCCGAGCGCACACGGGTCGACGCACCTCTGCCGGCTCCCGAGGACGACGTCATCCGCGTGGCGGTCGTTGGTGCGCATCTGCGTGGCATGCCGCTGAATCACGAACTGACCTCGCGCAATGCCAGGTTCGTCGAGGCAACGACCACATGCCCGGCATACCGGCTCTACGCGCTGTCGAACACCGTGCCTGCCAAGCCGGGGCTCGTGCGCGGTGACGAGGGCGCTGCCATTCAAGTGGAGTTGTGGGATGTTCCCGCTCACGCTTTTGGCACGTTTGTGGCTGGCGTACCTGCACCGCTCGGCATTGGCACGCTCGAACTGGCGGATGGCCGGTGCGTGAAGGGCTTCATCTGCGAGCCGTTCGCCATTCGCGACGCCATGGATGTCACCGAATTCGGCGGTTGGGCCGCCTATCAGCAATCGCTGCGCGCAACCCCCCGTTAACGCCGGAGCCGCCCCATCCATGTTCGATACCGTTCTGATCGCCAATCGCGGCGAGATCGCCTGTCGTATTGCACGCACGTTGCGTCGCATGAACATCCGCAGCGTTGCCGTTTATTCAGACGCCGACCGCAACAGCCTGCATGTTGGCGCAGCCGATGTGGCCGTGTCGCTGGGTGGCAATGCGGCTGCCGAAAGCTATTTACGCACGGACCTCATCCTGGCTGCCGCAAAGGCGACTGGCGCGCAGGCCATCATCCCCGGATACGGGTTCCTCTCGGAAAATGCCGGATTTGCAGCGCAATGCGAAGCGCAGGGGATCGTTTTCGTCGGCCCGACGCCCGAACAGATGGAACAGTTCGGGCTCAAACACGCGGCACGTGAGCTTGCCAAACGCGCCGGGGTGCCACTTACGCCTGGTTCGGGATTGCTCGCCGATGCCGAAGCGGCACGTAGCGCTGCCGCGGCCATCGGGTATCCGGTCATGCTCAAGAGCACCGCGGGTGGCGGAGGCATCGGTCTGACGCGGTGTAACGACGAAGCCGAACTCATCGCGGCTTTCGAGTCCGTACAGAGGCTGGGCAAATCGTTTTTCGCGAACGCGGGCGTTTTTGTCGAGCGCTTTGTAGACCGCGCGCGGCACGTCGAAGTCCAGATTTTTGGCGACGGGCAGGGCAATGTCGTTACCTTGGGCGAACGCGATTGCTCGCTGCAACGTCGCAATCAGAAGGTGGTGGAGGAGACGCCTGCACCGAACCTGCCAGCGCAAGTGCGCGAGCAATTGCTCGCAGCTGCCCGGCGGCTCGGGCAGTCGGTCAACTACCGCTCGGCGGGAACGGTGGAATTCATTTACGACGCCGCCGAGCAAGCGTTCCACTTCCTCGAAGTCAATACGCGTTTGCAAGTGGAGCACGCGATCACCGAGGCCGTGACAGGTGTGGATCTCGTCGAGTGGATGATTCGCACGGCAGCCGGCGAGCCGCCAGTACTCCAGGAGGACGTGAGCGGGCAGGGCGCCAGCATTGAAGTTCGCGTCTATGCCGAGAATCCGCTGCGCAACTTCGCGCCCAGCCCGGGCGTACTCACACAGGTCGAGTTCCCGGCAGACGTGCGCGTCGACACATGGGTGGAAACGGGCACCGAGGTGTCGGCACATTACGACCCGATGATTGCCAAGATCATTGTCTTCGGCAAAGACCGGACGGAAGCCATCGCCAGACTTCGGCGTGCGCTGGCACACGCCAGACTTGGCGGTATCTCGACCAATCTGGATTACTTGCGCGCCATTGTCGGCTCCGAGGGGTTCGCTGCGGGCGAGGTTTCGACGCGTGCGCTGGATACGTTCCCGTATGCACCGGCCGCCGTCGAAGTGCTCGAACCCGGCACCTACACGACGATTCAGGATTATCCCGGTCGCGTGGGTTACTGGGACATCGGCGTGCCACCCTCAGGCCCGATGGACGATTGGGCATTTCGTGTGGCCAATCGCATTGTCGGCAACGCATCGCATGCGGCAGGTATCGAAGCCACCGTCATGGGGCCGACGTTGCGCTTCTGGGCGGACGCAACGATTGCGCTGACGGGCGCACCCGCAGACGCGGAACTCGACGCCGCGCCGGTGCCGTTCTGGGCGCCGGTTCACGTCAAGGCCGGGCAGACGCTTCGCATGGGCAAGGCAAAAGAAGGCTGCCGAACCTATCTCGCGGTGCGCAACGGGTTCGACGTCCCCGTTTATCTGGGCAGCCGTGCCACGTTCGCGCTGGGTCAATTCGGTGGTCATGCTGGCCGCACGTTGCGCGCGTATGACGTCCTCCCCATTGCCGACGTGGCATTGCCCGCGACGCAGGATCTCGCGCCGGTGCATGTTCCCGAGGCACTGCCCGATATGCTGGTCCCGAAATACGGCAGGACATGGGACATCGGCGTGCTGTATGGGCCGCACGGCGCACCGGACTTCTTTACGCAAGCCTCCATCGACACGTTTTTTGCGGCCGAGTGGGAGGTGCATTACAACTCGAACCGTCTTGGGATTCGACTGAACGGGCCCAAGCCCGAGTGGACCCGCATGGATGGCGGCGAGGCCGGGCTGCATCCGTCGAATATCCACGATTGCGAATACGCGCTCGGCAGCATCAACTTCACGGGCGATATGCCGGTGATTCTGACGCGCGATGGCCCTAGCCTCGGCGGGTTCGTCTGCCCGGTTACGATTGCAAAGGCGGAGCTGTGGAAGGTCGGGCAGGTCAAGCCCGGTGACCGGATCCGCTTCCGGCCGATGTCGTTTGACGATGCCCTCACGCTCGAACGCGCTCAGGATGCCTTCCTCGAGACCTGGGATGCTGTGCCGTGCAAGCCAATGCCGAACCCTGTGGACCATCCATACCGGATGCAGCATGACGCCACGCCGCTGCTTCATCAGGTGCACGCACAAGGTGAGCGACCGAAGACGGTGGTGCGGCAGGCGGGCGACAAACATGTGCTCGTCGAGTATGGCGAGAACGTACTGGATCTGAATCTGCGTTTCCGCATTCACGCCCTGATGGAAGCGATGCGCGCGCAGGCGGTCAACGGTGTTCTGGAACTCTCGCCAGGTGTGCGTTCGTTGCAGGTGCATTTTGACAGCCGCGTCATTTCGCAGCGCGCACTGGTCGAGTGCATTGCGGCTGCGGACGACGGATTGCGCGACGTTCGCACAATGCGGGTGTCGAGCCGGGTTGTCTATCTGCCGATGGCCTATGAGGACTCGGCCACGCTCGACGCGGTTGCCCGGTATCGCCAGTCGGTCCGCGATACGGCCCCGTGGCTGCCGAGCAATACGGAGTTCATTCGGCGAATTAACGGGCTGGCGTCTGCTCAAGCGGTGCAAGACACCGTCTTCGCTGCAAGTTATATGGTGCTGGGCCTCGGCGACGTGTACCTCGGAGCGCCGTGTGCAGTACCGGTCGACCCGCGTCACCGCTTGCTCACGTCGAAGTACAACCCTGCGCGCACCTATACGGCGGAAGGGACGGTGGGGATCGGCGGCGTGTACATGTGCATTTACGGCATGGACTCGCCCGGTGGCTATCAGTTGGTGGGCCGGACGTTACCCATCTGGAATCAGTTCCTCAAGAACGAAGTGTTCGTGGACGGCAAGCCATGGCTGCTGCGCTTCTTCGATCAGGTGCGGTTCTATCCGGTGACGGAGGCGGAACTCGACACGCTAAGACGAGACTTCAGGGAAGGTCGACAGAGGGTGCGCATCGAGGAGGAAGTCTTCGATCTGGGCGAGTACAACGTGTTTCTCGATCGCATTGCCCCCGAGATGGCGTCGTTCAAATCCGCACAGACCCGGGCCTTCGACGCCGAGGTTAAGCGCTGGGTTGCCGGCGCATCGGGCGGCGAGCGCGTACTTGAGGGCCGCGAAGCGGCCGCGTCAATCGAGATTCAGGGCACCGTCGTTGCGGCGGATATCACGGGGAATGTGTGGAAGTTGCTTGCGCAACAGGGCGAGAGGGTCAGCGCGGGGGATCCGTTGTTAATTCTGGAGGCGATGAAGATGGAGTTTCAAATTGCGGCGCCGCACGACGGCGTGGTCGGATCGTTTCATTGCCGTCCGGGAATGATGATCAGCGCGGGCGATCCGCTGGTGTCGCTGGTATGAAGACAGCCGCCATCGACATCGTAGAGCCGGCCGACGTGCATTCGCCGGAGCTTGGTCCTGCGGGCAGCGCCGGTTCGCTGGCTGCCCAGATATACGCCAGACTCAAGGCTGACATCTTTGACTTTCGTCTGTTGCCGGGAGACCGGTTCAGCGAAGGTGACGTGGCTGCCCGCATGCAGGTCAGCCGCACGCCCGTGCGGCAGGCGTTGTTCTGGCTGCAACGCGAAGGCTATGTCGAAGTCCACTTCAAGAGCGGGTGGCAGGTGCGCGACTTCGACTTCAAGTATTTCGAAGACCTGTATGAGATCCGCATCATGATGGAGTCGGCGGCCATCGCCCGTCTGGTCAGGGAGGATTCCATCGCGGCGTTGATGCCGCTACGCGAGATATGGTGCGTGGCGCCGGGCAAGCGCGAACCTGAGCCGGCGAGGGTCGCGGCATTGGACGAAGCGTTTCACGCCGGCTTGATTGCGGCGACCGGGAATCTGGAGATGGTCAGAATGCACTTCGATGTGACCGAGCGAATCCGAATCATCCGGCGGCTGGACTTTACCAAGGCACCTCGGGTGCTGGCGACATACGAAGAGCACGCGGCGATTCTCGATGCGATTCAGTCCAGGGACGCGGGTCTGGCCCAGGCAAGAATCGAGGCGCATATCAAGCAGAGTCAGGCCGAGGTCAAGCAGATTACGTTGCACATGCTTCATTCGGCACGAGAACGATTCGACTCGCTTGCCAGACGCGATCTCGTGCCGGGCAATCTGCCGGGATCTTTGAAGTAAAAAAAGCCGCCTGAAAGGGCGGCTTCGTGGACCTCGTGATGAGATGTGGGAGATCGCGCGGCCTTATGCCTGGGGCACGAGCGCGGTGGAAAAGCGCTCGCGCAGCTCTTCCAGTCCGAGTGATTCCAGCACAGTTTCGAGCCGTTCGGCGGGGCGGCGGCGAGGCAGGTTCTTGTACTGCGCGATGATCAGCTCGTTTTTCATCGAGTGTTCCCAGCCCACCAGTTCGGTGACGGTGACATGGTAACCGTGGGCTTCCAACTGCAAGCAGCGCAGCACGTTGGTGACCTGGCTGCCGAACTCGCGGGTGTGCAGCGGATGGCGCCAGATTTCCGTGAGCGGGTTACCCGCCAGCAGTTTGCCTTTGTGCTTGCGCAGGACGCCGGCCACTTCGGCCTGGCAGCAAGGCACGAGCACGATATGACGGGCCTGCTTGGCCAGTGCGAAGCGGATGGCGTCATCGGTGGCCGTGTTGCAGGCGTGCAACGCGGTAACGACGTCGATCGTGGCGGGAAGGGCTGGCGACGTGATCGAGTCTGCCACGGACAGGTTCAGGAACGACATGCCGGGGAAGCCCAGCCGCGCGGCCAGCGCTTGAGAGGACTTGACCAGTTCCTCGCGGGTTTCGATGCCGAAGATATGCGAGTCGTCCTCCAGCGCCTTGAAGAACAGATCGTAGAGGATGAAGCCAAGGTACGACTTTCCTGCACCGTGGTCAGCCAGCGTGACGCGGCCGCTTTCGGTTTTGACTTCCTGCAGCAGGGGCTCGATGAACTGGAACAGGTGATAGACCTGCTTGAGCTTGCGGCGACTGTCCTGGTTCATCTTTGCGTCGCGCGTCAGGATATGCAGCTCCTTGAGCAGCTCGACGGACTGGCCAGGGCGGATTTCGTGGGTATTCGACATGTGAGGCTAAGTAAGCGGCGGGAGGTGATGTGTCCCGGAATACCGGCAGTTTACCGAAAAGGGCCGGACCTGGCCCGAAACTCACCGGCAGCACCGTTATCTTCGGCGTTCATCAGGCGAACGGCACCGCGCATTGGCGTCTCACTTACTTCGTATCGAGCAATTGCAGATAGGCACCGAACATGTCGCTCAACGCGTCATGGGCGGTTCAATGCCTTCCGACTGACACCGGGTCCACGTGCGTCATGACATCGAGGACCTTGGGGATCGTTTTGATTCGACGTTGCACAGACTCTGCAATCTGATGCCCGTCCCTGACCGTCAGGGACTCATCCACTTCGATATGCACGTCGACGAGGACGAAGTCGCCGACGGTACGTGTGCGGAGATCGTGGAATCCGCGCACACCGCTGACGCTGGCCACAGCATGTTCTATGGCTGAAATTTCCTCGTCGGCCGCCGCATGATCCATCAGATCGCTCATGGCGGACCAACCGATCTGTCCGCCCATTCGCGCGACCATTGCCGCGACAATCAGCGAAGCGATCGGATCTCCCATGGGAAAGCCAAGGAGATTCGCAACAATGCCGACTAAAACCACGAGTGATGAAGCGGCGTCCGATCTCGCGTGCCACGCATTCGCAATCAGCATTTTGGAATCGACTCGCTTACCGACGCGGAGCATGTAGCGGAACAGCAACTCCTTCGCGAGCAGTGCGAGTGCCGCTGCCCACATGGCCGACGCATGAACCACCGGAATCGACACCGGATCGAGCAGGCGAGTCACTGCGGTCCACCCGATCCCGGCGGCAACGCCGAGCATGAGCAGGCCGAGCAGCAGCGATGCTGCCGTTTCAAATCGATAGTGACCGTAGGGGTGATTAGCGTCAGGGGCGAGGCGGCTCTGACGGTTTGCGGCAATCACAACGAAGTCCGATACGAGGTCGGAAAGTGAATGGATGCCGTCAGCCACCAATGCCTGCGATCTGGCGAGCAGTCCGATTGCCACTTGAGCAATGGACAGGAATAAATTCACCCAAACACTGATCAGCGTGCTGTGTTTTGCTGCGGTATGACGATCCATGATTATCCTTCGCGCGGGGTTGGCTGAACAGGTGGCTGTGCTCCCGGCGAGGCGAACAATATTTTAAAGACTGTGTTTTTGCAAGTGTTTGATGTTGCGGAAATTTTATTATTGAGAATCGTTTCAATAACTAATCTCATCACCTGAATTTTTTTAAGAGGCTAATTCTCTCCTAATGCGAATGGGCGCACAATTCGCCATCAAGTAAATTCTCAGGTGCATTAGTGAACCAACGAACTTCATTCGGTGTTATTGCCCAGGCATTTCACTGGGGCATGGCCTTGCTGCTCGTCGTGCAATACACGGTAGCGTGGACGATGCCGCATATTGGGCGGGGCACACTTCCGGTCGGCTTGGTCGGGTGGCATCTGTCAATCGGCACAGCGCTGTTGGCGCTGGTGCTGGCGCGGCTGTTGTGGCGCGTAACCCATCCGGTCCAGCCGCCCGAAGGCTCGCGGCTCCTGAACGCCTTGGCGGGAGCCGGGCATGCCGCGATCTATATCTTGCTGTTAGCCGTTCCCGTCATGGGGTGGATCAACGCTTCATCTCGCGGTTACGAGGTCCACCTGTTCGGCGCCGCTACGCTACCTCCGCTGTCAGCGACGGGTTCGGCACTCGGTCACTCGATGGGGGATATTCACGTTTATGCGTCGTACGTCCTGATTGGCGTTGTCGGACTCCATGTGCTCGCGGCCTTGTATCACCATTGGATTCTTAAAGACGGCGTGATGGAACGGATGCTTCCGCTCAGGCGTGCTAAATAGAATGCGCTGAGGCAGCCATCGGGACTCGGAGAAAGCCGCGTATGGCGAATTGCATCATGCTTTCGCCGCAGTCCAGTCGAAGCTGCTGAGATAACCGATGAACACGTCCGCCACGTGACTGAAGCCGCAAACCCTTGGCGAGAAGCGCATTTCGCCAACAACGCGCTGTCTGACGATTTCGCTAGAGCAGTGCGGCCGCAATCCGGGTGATCATGGCCAGTGTGATCAAGGAAAGCGCAGGGACTAAGGCCGATGCAATGAGTACTGCAAGCATATGCCTCGGGCGCATTTTCCACGGGGTGCCGGCCTCGTTACGTCGCCGAATGGCGTCCGGGTCATACCCGGCAGCGCGCAGCAACTCGTCTGAACGCGCCGGCCAGGCATACTCTGGACGCAGTTCATTAGGTGGGGGCATTCGGTTCGGTCCGGAACGTGTATTCGGCCGAGCGCGCATATTGCTTATTTTTTCGTGTCATTCCTGTCGGGCACCCAAAAACACGCGAAATGTTGCGCCGGAAATGGCCTTCGTGCGAAACACATCATCGATGCTAGCCGGTTCGGCGACATGACGGTACTCGAAAGAGAAAAAATGACTTGTTCGATGACGCGGGCAAGAGGGGGGTGCGTGCGCATCCGCTATGCCACATACCACAAGCAAAGCGTCGTCGTGAGCGTCATGAATGATCGCCATCAGGCAGACTTGACACGGATTGGCAACCCATCGGGGGCGATTGCGACGCTCAAGTGCTTGGCGTCGTCAGGCGCACCTGCCCCGTGACTGCCCGAACCGCCACCCACCGCACGACCAGCAGCGCTATCAGCGCCACGCCGTACACGCCCGCCATGGCGACAAAGCCCGCTTGCCAGCCGAACAGCCCCGTCGCGGCGGCCGCCACACCAAGGCCGATCAGTGCGCCGGCCTTGGCCGCGCTGCTGCACAGCCCCAACGCAAGGCCCTGGCGGTTTGCCGGGCTGGCTTCGGCTACCAAGCTGTTAAGTACTGGCAACAGGCCGCCAAGGCATAGCCCCCAAGCCAGGCGTGCCGCGATGAAACCAGCCTCACTCTGTGTATGGCCCTGCCATAGCGCCGTTGCCGCACAGACTGCGGTCAGCGCGCAGACGCGGCTTAGTGTGAGGTGAATCGGCAGGTGAACAAAGCGCTTTGCCCACCAGCGAGCCGATAGTGCAAGCGTAGCCGCCGTGGCGCTGTAGGCAATGCCGGCTAGCATCACAGACCCGTGCAGCGTCTCAGTGATGTACGGCACGAGAAAACTCTGCGGCATGATGCGTGCGGCCTGCACGGCCACGGTGCCCAGCAGCAGGCCGATCGCCAGAGCGCCCAACCGTGTGGATGCCGAGGAGGGCGTTGCGGCGGCAATGTTAGCCACGTGATGGCAGGGTCTGGGATTGACCGAAGGCAGGCACAGCATCGCTAACGGAATGCAAGCCAGAATGATGATGGCCCCCGTCATGTTGGCTTGCCGGAAGCCGACCCAGGCTACCATCCATGCACCGACCGGCGGCGCCATGAAGCTGGCACAGGCGGTGACGGTCTGAAGGTCAGCAAAGACACGGCGGTGCACTTCGGGTGGTGCCACGCGTAACGCGTAGACTTGCGCGGCTGCCAGAAAGCCGGCCAACGCGCCCTGAAGCGTACGCGCCAGCAGCACGGTGGCTGCGGAATCGGCATACACCGACCACAGTTGCGACGCGCCCAGCGCGATCAGCGCTCGCAGAATCATCGGCTTGGGGCCGACCCGGTCGGCCAGGCGTCCCCACCATGGCGCGGTCACGAGCGTGGCGGCCATCGGGGCGAAGTACACTGCGCTGGCGACCCACGCGAACGGTACGTGCGGCACAGGGGTGAGTTCTCGCAGGAACAGTGGCCAGAACGGGCCCGTCATCTCCATCGCGCCCATCGACAGCATCTGGATGATCAGCAGCCACCGGAGGGTGCCGACATGCGTTGACGGACTCATGCCGGCATTGGCGCAGCGAAGGCGGCCAGCGGATTGGGCAGTGTGGCGTGCATGTCGTCCGACTGGTCACGCAAGCGCATGCGAACAAAGGTCTTGAAGGTCCATGGCGCTTGCAGCAGCGCACGATACTCTTGTGCCCAGGTATTGGTATCCACGGTGGCCCTGTGCTGTGCGAACACTTCATGCATAGCGTCGTACCACTGGCGCATGCCTTGTGCGCTGCCATCCTCAGGGAACAAAGCAAGCGCGAGTTCGCCCACGTGGCACAACAGGAAAGCGTGAATCAACTTCTTGCGCGGGATGGTGCGGTCAGGGTAGGTGGTATGGCCGTCCCGGAATGGCGAGATGGAAAAGCCCTGCGCCTGCAGCGCGGGCAGGGCAATCTTGATATCGCCGAAGTCGCGCACAACCAATCGTTGCGGCATGCCTGCCGCATCTATCACGACGAAGGTGTTTTGCTGGTGTGCTTCGAGCGCGATGCCGTAGCGCAGATAGAGCCCGACGACGGCTGGCATCGCCACGCGCAAATAGGCGTCGAAGAAACGTGCGGCTCGTTCGGCACGGTGGCCATCCGCCTGGCGTGCGAGCACTGTGTCGAGCAGCAGAGGGGCCGCGACGCCTGTCATGTCAGCTGTGAAGTCCGGCGTGAACAACGCCCCGACTGGTAGCAGACGCTCGTTGACGGCAATGCGCGTTGTCGGATTGTCACGTACGATCATTGACAAGTGGCGTGCGCGGTTGTCGTCGGCGTCGATCAGATGCAAGCCATGGCGTTCGGGAACGATCGACAGCACGCGGGCCAACGCCGCATCGGTGGCCAGAATGCGCTCAAGCAGTGCGCTGACACGCGGCCCCATCACGGCCGACTTGGGAGACACTGTGCGTTCCACACTGGTCAGTCGCATGCTGATGGGCAGCTTGAGCATTGGGCTTCCCGGCGCATTGACAGCCGCCACGGTGCGAAACGACATAGTGGGATGTGTCGCGATGGCTATCTCAGGCAGGAATATCAATTCGCCGGCGGCCAGTTCTCGGGCAAAAGTCTCCCGTAGCGTTGCATCGCGCTGCCATGGATGCACGGGCAACGGCAGCCACGCCTCGGGGACAAGGTGGCGTAGTACCAACGCGCGCCGAAATTCGGCCATTGCGTCGGGAAAGGTGGCGGCGAACCATGTGACGTACGGCTGGGTACCGTCCATTGTCGTCACACTCACGCGATGCGCCGCCACTGCGGCCAGGCCAACCCGCACCTGCGCTTCGAACTCAGGAGACAGCGCGATCACCTGCCTGGGCGTGAGCCCCAGTCGGGTCTTGTACGCCGGGTGCCAAGGGTGGCCACCGGTGCCCCATTGCTCTGTACGCGCAAGGGCTCGCGGGCTGCCGTTAGCCGTGAGCAGGTCGATGGCGTCTCGCGCCCCGGCGGCCACGCGTTCGGCCGCAAGGCGAGCGCCCCAAGCCAGCCGGTAGGCCTGGCACAGCGTGTCGTTGTCTTGGCTGTTGTCGAGCTCGACCGAGAGCCGGGTGATGGCGGCTAATCGCTCCGCTCCGGCATTCTGCGTGTCTAACAACGGTCCGAGGTAGTGAAGTAAAACGGAAGCCCGCTCGACAGGCTGGGGCGGTTCATTATGTGTGAGGGCGAATATGTCACCGGCCAAGGCCCAACTCCCAAGCGCCCCTGAGCGAGGGCCGGTGAAACACAGCTGTACGCGCCGCTGCTGGATTGGCAAGAGGGTAACGTCGGCACCGGTATCGGCGATCAACTGGTCGGGGCAAAGCAGCGCTTCTCGAAACAAGGCTTGTAGCAGGCGCGACAATACACGCTGGCGCGCCATTTGCTGAGCGTCACGCCAGTGCGCGGCACGAACGCCGGCCTGAGCAAGCTCGGGGATGGTCTTGTGGAACAGCGTGTCGGTTGTGGCAACCGGCGTTGCCGGGGTGGTGGAAGCAGCTTGATGTTGCACGATGGCTCCTACGAGGACATAAGCGTGCAGACAAGCGATGGCTCGACCTGCGACGCAAGGACTTGAGTAGGGACCAATCGAGAGCGGGACGTGCGGGGCCTGGATGGACGGCACCGCTGAAATAGGAGGCAATCCCGCCGCTACAACTTGTGTTGCCTCGCACTTTATTGCAAATGCGACGCATTTGCAATAAAGCAGTGTTTCAATCGTGTTTTGTCAGGCACCCTCAATGGTTATTCGACACGTGGCAAGTGTGCGCGGCACTGCATTCGGGGGTAGGAGCGTTGCTCCTGGTAGAAACCAGCGCGAATGCTACCCTTCAAATTGGTACCTATTGTCAAGGCTATGTTCAGATGTCCGCTTCCCGGCTATGTTGAAATGTCCGTTCTGGTAGAGTCGATTCAGTGGAAAGCCTTTCCGGATATCTGCCTATGAATAGCGCCGAGATTGACCGTTTGCAAGCCGATGACCAGATGCTCGAGCCGTTGGGGGCCGATATTTGGCTGATGGATGACCATCGGTGGGCGTTTTACGTGTGGCAGCGGTTTTCCATTGAGGAGCAGATCAGAGCTTTCTCTCTCGTGCATGCCGACTACCACTGGGACGCCACGAACGATTTTTTTGAAGATGAACAAGCACGGCGACGATTGGAGAATGCCGACCTGCCACAGCTCTACGAAATGGTGCTCAAGAGGGAAGGGATTGCCTACGACTCGTTCATTGCCCCGGCCTTGATCCGTGGGTTCATCAACGATGTGCATTTCTTCTGCAAGCAGAACGACTCGGATCGTGGGCTTGACGATGAGTTGTTGGCGTCCGCCAACGTACGCCAATGCATTCACGAAACAACCGAATCTCTCCTGAGTGCCGATCTCCCCAAGCCAGTTATCTTTGATTTGTGCCTCGACCTGTTCAACGACGAAGAAACGACGCTATTTGGCGAAGGCGATCTCTGGCCCGACGCCAAAGTTGAGGGTTGGTTGACCGAAATGCGAACACTAATCGAGCGCGCTGCACTCGTAACGGTCTCTCTGTCGTTCGATTACTCCGGTGCAGCAGACGACACACGACACCTCGCAGCATTGGTTCTTCCCCGGATACTCCAGTGGAGGGGGGCGGCTTAGCGCTAGCAAACGCGGAAAGGATATTTGACACGTTCCGTCAAGTGGCACCGCTACAAAGCCTCTAGTATGTCGTCTTGCCCAAGCGATCGCTGTGACTTTTTGCCAGACGGACGGACGCGTTTGCGAAGGGCTCGGCAACCGTTGACGGCAACGATCATCAGCTTGCGTGCGGTCTCTTTGGCGAGGGATTGTTGCTCGGGCAACCGTATCGACGGGAAACCAGGTCCGCCGGCTCGTGCTGCCGATATATCGCGCCATCAATTCGTTGCCTCGCATTCATGATCGGGGCATCTGAATACCATACGAGCTGCTCGAACTCGGACATTTGAACTTGGTTAGAACCGGACATTACAACTTAGCCGCTACACCCGTGATTCGCATAATGTACATTATGTTAAATCACGTTCGGGACGATCGACCAATGCAAGTTCGCTAAATGAGATCCCATCGATTTGGATTCCAACAGGCATATTTTTCCTATGCGGGCACCACGAACGAGACTTAAAGCGGAGCCTGGGTTAGCGCCACCTTAATTGCGCCAAGTTTCTTGCCTACCTGGTCCATCGCGGAAAGGTATTCTCTGAGCTGCGGTTCGATCAACGTCATTCCGTTCTCGTTCTGCCCTTTTCTCGATGGCAACAATTGAGTGAATGCGCTGCTATCCCGTTGAACGACAATCTGCTGGGCCTCTACGTATGATCGGTGCGCGTAGTTCCGATACGTGCGAGCCTCGTACAACCACGCGGAATTCTCAGCCTCCGATAGCACCGCATACGCATTCGCACATCGAGATTCACCCGCCATCTTCGCATTGCCCACGATTCAGCGGGCGTGGATATTCTTGGTATCTGCCTCGCGGCACAGCCCGTCACCATAACCACGCAGCGCCGGGGCCTCTCTGCTTGAAAGCGTCTGCGCCATCACCTACTCTGAAGACTCGTCAGCGTGCACGGGATATTCATGCACGTCGCAGCGGATAACGTGCATTTCGACAGCAGGTACTTTTTGTACCCGTCCGACGGCCGATCTGTTCAATTCCCTCTTGACTCGTTTCCAGTCCTGCAAGCACAGCGCCGGAATGGCGACGTTTCGCCGTCCCCATGGTGGCGTCACATGTTTGAGCCGAAATGACGACTCTGGGGAAATGTCACTATCCCCGCCGCGAAGGAGCAGTACATGGCCGATGACAAATCACAGGTGGTCTGGTTCGAGGCACTGCGACGAACCGACGTTCCGCGCGTCGGCGGCAAGAACGCGTCGCTCGGCGAGATGATCGCAAACCTCACGAGCCGTGGCGTTAATGTCCCACCGGGCTTTGCACTCACAGCCGATGCTTACTGGCGCTTCATCGACGCGAATGGCCTGCAACAGATAATCGCCTCGGTGCTCGGCGAATTGGGTGACGGCAAGCTTTCCCTGGCCGAGGCAGGACAAACCATCCGCCGGGCCATGCTTCGGGGCGAATGGCCAAAGGAGACCGCCGAGGCTATCCGGCTCGCTTACGACGAGTTGAACCACCGCACGGGACAGGCCAACATGGACGTCGCCGTGCGATCGAGCGCGACCGCCGAGGATCTGCCGGATGCGAGCTTTGCCGGGCAGCAGGAAACCTATCTCAACATCCGCGGCGAGCGTGCGTTGCTCGATGCCTGCCGGCGTTGCTACGCGTCGCTTTTCACAGACCGGGCGATCAGCTACCGTCAGGCGAAGGGCTTCGATCATATGAAGGTCGCGCTGTCGGTTGGTGTGCAACGTATGGTGCGATCCGATCTGGGTGGCGCCGGTGTCATGTTCTCCATCGACACGGAGACTGGATTTGACAAGTTCGTCCTGATCAATGCGGCCTGGGGGCTCGGCGAGAACGTGGTTCAGGGGGCGGTCGATCCCGACGAGTATGAAGTCTTCAAACCGCTTCTGTCAGAGCCATCATTGGCGCCTATCGTCGGGAAGAAGCCGGGCGACAAAGTTCTCAAGATGATCTACACGAGCGAGAGTGAACGCCCGACAAAGAACGTCCCGACGTCGAAAGCCGAGCGCGCGGCCTTCGTTTTGAGTGATCAGGAGATCCTGGCCTTGTCGCGATGGGCCTGTGTGATCGAGCAGCACTACGGCCAGCCGATGGATATCGAATGGGCAAAAGACGGCCATACCAAGGAGCTGTTCATCGTGCAGGCCCGGCCGGAGACGGTCGAGTCACGTCGCGAAGCCAGCGCAGTGAAAACCTGGCGCATCAAGGAAGCAGGTCGCAGGCTTATCACCGGTATCAGCATCGGCGAAGCCATTGCGGCCGGCAAAGTCTGCGTCATCGAAAGCCCTCGCGACATGGGACGCTTCGTCGACGGCGCCATCCTCGTTACCCGGACCACGGACCCAGACTGGGTGCCTGTGATGCGGCGTGCTGCGGCCATCATTACCGACCAGGGCGGCCGCACATCACACGCCGCGATTGTCAGTCGCGAACTGGGGCTTCCGGCCATCGTCGGTGCGGGCAATGCGACCCATCTGCTGCACGACGAGCAGATAGTGACGGTGTCTTGCGCGGAAGGCCGCGAAGGATTCGTCTACGAGGGTACCGCCGACTTTGAGGTGGAGGACATCGATTTTGGCAGTATTCCGTCGACACGCACCAAGGTCATGCTAAACCTCGCCAATCCGGCGGCAGCGTTTCGCTGGTGGCGGATTCCTGCAGATGGCGTCGGGCTCGCACGAATGGAATTTGTAGTGAGCAACGCGATAAAGATCCATCCGATGGCGCTTGTGCGCTACGACACGCTCAAGGACGAAGCGGCAAAGCAGACCATCGCCGCGTTGACGGCGGGATACGAAGACCCGACGGCGTACTTCGTCGATCGTCTCGCACGTGGATTGGGACGGATTGCTGCGGTGCAGTACCCCCATCCCGTTGTCGTTCGCATGAGCGACTTCAAGACCAACGAGTACGCGCACCTGATCGGCGGGGCGGAATTCGAGCCGAAGGAGGAGAATCCCATGCTCGGATTCCGGGGGGCTTCACGGTACTACTCTCCCCGCTACCGTGAGGGTTTCGCGCTCGAATGCCGGGCCATTTGCCGCCTGCGCAATGAGATGGGCTTCAGGAATGTCATCGTCATGATCCCATTCTGCCGTTCAACAAAGGAGGCGGACCGCGTGCTCGAGGTCATGGCCGAAAACGGCATCCGGCGCGGCGAAGCCGGACTTGAGATCTACGTGATGTGCGAGATTCCGTCGAACGTGATTCTGGCGAAGGCCTTCGCGCAACGCTTTGACGGCTTCTCGATTGGCAGTAACGACCTCACGCAACTGACGCTGGGCGTTGATCGCGACTCGGCGGACCTGGCGGAACTGTTCGATGAGCAGGACGACGCCGTCAAATGGATGATCCAGAGCGTCATCACGCAGGCGCACAACGCCGGCGCTGGCGTCGGTTTGTGCGGACAGGCGCCGAGCGACCACCCTGAGTTTGCCGACTTCCTTGTGGGATGCGGCATCGATTCCATTTCGGTGAGTCCCGATAGCTTCATCGCGGTCAAGCGCCGCGTGGCTGCCGCGGAGGGGGCGGCGCCTAAGGCCCCGGCAATATAGCAATGTACTGACTCATCCAGGCAAGGCAGGATCGACCACGACACGCATCAACACCGTGACGACGCTGACTCCGGCCATGGACATCGCGGCCGCATTGCTGCGATTGCATACCGCTACTGCCGCGCTGACCTCGTGCCCGCCACTACCGCGGCCCCCTCCCCCGTGGACCTATCGAGAGATCGGTTCGAAACCTGAGCCGCATCCGCGTCAAGCAATGGCTGAAGCACCGGCGCCAGCGACTTCAACAACTGCACCGCCATCGCACTCGTAAAGTCGTAGCGTGCCGCATACGGCTCGTGCACATAAGCGGTGAGTGCGCCGAAAAACCGATTGCCGATCGCGAAGACGAAGGTTGCCGTCCGATTAACCTTACGCGATTCGATGAGTCGACGCCCCCGCGAGAATACGTTGAAGCGCTGATCGCCAGTCCCTGTCTTTCCGTAGACATCCAGCACGCGTCCGTTCGAGACCGGCATGCCGTCCGCCAACCGCTTCGCCGTGCCGCCAAGGACGACGTCGCGCAACAATCCGTGCACCACCTCGACGATCTCGGGCAACAGTGCCGTCTGCCCGCCACTGGGCGCGGGCGCGAAATGCGTCTCGTAGGGCGTGTTCTGGGCGAAGTCGAGCGCGGTGAGGTTCCGGGCTGGTACCGCCATGCCGTCGCTCGCGACGACCCCGATCAGTTGTGCGAGTGCGGCGGGCCGGTCACCCGACGCGCCAATCGCTGCGGCATACGACGGCGTGATGGCCGCAAACGGATAACCGAGCGCGCGCCACGATGTGCCGATTTCCTCATACGCCCGCAACTCCACCATGTGCCTGATACGGCGATCCTGCGTCGCGTGATAGCGCGTTTTGAAGAGCCACGAATACGCAGCGACGCGTGCTTCGCGGCTGGCGGTTTGCACGTCAGCTTCCGTCGCATCCGGATGATCGCGCAAGTAGTTGACCGTCCACAGTTCGAGCGGATGCACGCTTGCGATATAACCTCGATCGTTCAGGTTGAATCTGTCGATACCGTACTTCGCGTAGAGCTTCGCGAGGGCCTCGGTTGTCAGCAACGCCGTTGGCGTGCCTTTCAGCGTGGCACGCATCTGCGCGTCGAACCATGTCTCGGGTGCGTCGGGCGCGACGCTGCGCAAGACCGTCGCAATCTTCGGCGGCGACTTGCGCACGTCGTGCAGCAGCGTGGCCAGTGCCTCGTCGGGCGTCAGGCCGTGGTATTTCGCATAGAAGCGATGTTCGTAGACGCGGCTTTCCTGATCGGCAAACCGCATAAGATACTTCTCGCGCACGACCGGGTCATCGAGCCAATGCGACGACGGCCCCGCCGTCTGGATCATCTCGTAGCGCACGATATCGCGCATCAGGCGCACAAACACCAGATTCACCGAATGCTGGAACGCTCGATGCACGGTGAGAATGCTGCCGTTGTCCGTCGCTTCGAAATTGGTGAACGTCTGCGCACCGCCGCCCGTATAGAATGTCTCGCCCGTGCTTGCGGAATACTTGCGTTCAACGGCGGCATTGAGCATTGCGCGCAGCGAACGATCCGGTGTGCGCAACAGATAATCGAGCGCCCAGCGTGTCAGCACATCCTGCCTGTCGGGTCTGACGTGGCGCAGATCATCCATACTCATCGGCGCGTAGCGCGCGTGCAGTTCCGAAACGATTTGCAGATACGTGATCAGCGTGCGTAGCTTGGCCGTCGAACCGAGATTCAGGCGTGCGCCCTGGTTCACGTCGAACGGCTGGTTCACGCTGTCGGTCTGCACGCGCACGAGGTTCGCGCCGTCGCTCCGCTCGAACAGCGTGAAGCTGAAGGCGATTCGCGACGGATCGTCCTGCGGGCGCAGCATCTCGAAGCCGTATAGGCCTGCCGCCTTCGCGCCTTCGGGGGTGGTGGCAAGCGCGAGCCTTTCGCTAACCGCCCGCTGCACCGGGTCGTCAAGTGTCGCGTGTACGGACAGGTCGAGGCGGTCAAGATCGTAGAAGCTCGCCACGCCGAGCGTATTGAGCAAATCCGCGCGCAGTGCAGTCACTGCCTTGCGCGTGACAAACGATGCCTCCGGGCGAATCGGGCTCGCGTGCTTCAGCTCGAGATGGACCATGAGTGCGGCATCGCGCAGTGGCGCCGAGATGATCCCGTTGGTCGCCAGTAACCGCACATAGCTGTTCGTCAGTTGTTCGAGCGCGGCGTCGTTGCGGCGCAGGAAATATGACGGCGCGCGCTGCGCAATGATCAGCGACAGCGCCTGTTTGAACGCGACCGCCTGCGCATCGAGTGTTTCGGCGCTCGGAGGTGCCGACAGCAGGCGGTTCACGTCGTCGAAGTCGCGTCCATACCAGATCGCGAGGCCGTCGCCGAGGCCCGAGATTTCGCCAATGCCGGGCTGCGCCGCAAGCGGCACAGTGTTCAGGTAGCTGACGACGATCTGCCTGCGCGCCGGTAGCGTCATCGGGCCGCCGAGATAGGCGCGCACGGACGCAGACGCGATTTGCCGCAATTTTTCGGGCGGCGTCGCGGTGCGGCCTCCGGGCGAATGACGGAATTTTTCGATCTGGGTAGCGAGAGTGCTACCGCCCGGGCTTGGCTGGCTCTTGATGAAAATGCGCACGCCCTGGTCGTACAACGCACGACTGAAACGGCCCCAGTCGATTGCCGGGTTGCGGCTCGGCTGATCGGCATCAAGCAAACTACGATCCTCGATGAATAACAACGCGTTGACGATCAGTGGCGGGATCGCCTCGAAGCGGCTGTAGATCCGCGCTGGGTAGCGTGCGGTATAGAGAGGTATTCCCGTTGAATCGAACAGTTGCAGTCCAGCCTGATCCTTTTCCTCGTAAGGCAGAAACAGCCCATGGTCTGCCACTGACGTCATTACGGGTGATTCGCGCGCCTGCGCTGTGATGGAGAAACCGCGGTCGGCCAGGCGTCGCTCGAAGGTGGGTAACGACGCGTAGCCGAGACGCACGTCGTACGGGCCGCCGGCCACCGGGAATCGGGTGGTGTCGCTTGGGCCGTCGGCAAGGGCGAAGTGGATGTCACGCCCCAGTTCGGACAGGTAGCGTGCCTGCAGCCGCGAGGTTTCGATTTCGACCCGAAGCAGTTGCGCCGCGATCGCAAGCACGATCAAAAAACCGGCGAGCAGCAGCCACTTGATCCACCGCACAGAAGATGTAGTGGCAGGAACGCGAAGCGGTACTTGAGTCAGACGCCGATCCATGATGGGGTCTTCCGGGCGGCACGAGCCATGCTGATGTTAGTCGAGCATATTTCCCTGATAGACCGCCATGCGGAGTTTCCCGCGCATTGTCTGTGTACTTCTCAAATTTTCCGGAAGCAAATGAAGACAACGCGCTGCATGAGCGTTGATACGACGACTTCGGCGCGAGAAACCTCCCGACAGGACTGCCATGACCATGGATTCGTCGGGGTATTCATGAGTCGCGTGATATCGGTTGACGCTACCATTTTCGCTGGACTGCCGGTGAAAAAAGAACAATGTTCTGCCAACGCCTTTGGCATAAAGTTGCTCGTCTGGCCGTAAAGCGGCACCGGTGGCGCTGATCTGGCGGCCGATTTGAGCGAGTTTCCAACGCTTGTTCAGTGGAGCATCGTCACCGGCGTGGAACTGAAGTGCCATAGCCGGGCGAGGACGGCCCATCGGTGAAAGAAGCCGAGGTGGCTTGCGTCAAGGATCACGATGTCCGCGTGGCTTTGTGCAGCGCATTGCGCGATGGTTCGTTCGGCTGGCCCGTACACGCGCTTCCACGTGTATGGAACTCCGGCATCTTCAAGAACCGCTCGTGTCTGCGCGAGCGCATCGCGTGCCGCCTGCTTTTCCCGTCTACGCAACGCACTCAATGAGTGGAAGGCAACGGCGCGACTTGCAGCCGCATCGTCAAGCACTTCGACAATCTCGACTTCGGAGACGCATCGTTCGGCAAACATGAATGCGCCGTGACGTGCCGCTTGGGCTGCGCCCTGGGCACCAAGTACAGGAATGAGCAGTTTCAGCATAGTGGGCCTCCGGGTGCACGCCGCTTCCTTTATTGGTTTCATTCAAGCACGGACATTGCAAGGATGATGTAAATGCACGGGAGCGCCGCGTATAAAACGCGTCAAAATTTGCGGCGGCAGGGATTTGCCATGACGTCAATTCCTCTGAAAACGCGCATCAAACGCCCCGCCTATCGTGCTTTTCGCTCATTTGACACCGGTCAGACGGTACCCCACGCCAGCTTCCGTCAGGAGGTGCTCGGGTTGCGCCGGATCAACCTCGAGCTTGTGTCTCAACGTGCCTATGTAGATCCGAAGATAGTTCGAGTTCTCGATGTGCTCGGGCCCCCAGACTTCCTGCAAGAGCTGACGGTGTGTCCTCAAGCGGCCCGCATGACGCAATAGCGCCGCGAGCAAACGGTACTCGATCGCGGTCAGGTGAATCGGCTTGTCGTCTCGCCATACCGATCTCGCCGCCAAATCAACGGTCACGGCGCCGAAGGAAACCTGGGCGGTATTCAGTGTCAAGGATCGGTCTTGCCTGCGCAATTGAGCCCGGATCCTTGCCAGCAGTTCGTTGATGCCGAACGGCTTGGTCAGATAGTCATCCGCACCAGCGTCGAGCGCCCTCACCTTGTCTTCTTCGCCCGCGCGCGCTGTCAGCACGATGATGGGCACAGACGACCAGTGGCGCAATTGATGGATCACTTCCAGGCCGTCAATATCCGGCAAGCCCAGATCGACAATGACAACATCGGGTACTGCGCTTGCCGCGACCGCAAGCCCTTTCTCACCGTTTTCCGCCTCGAGGACTCGCATCGCCTCACCTTCCAGCGACACGCGAACGTATCGGCGAATCTGCCTGTCATCTTCGATCAGGACTACGGTGATGGTTGGCGCATTCATGACATCAGGTAAATCCCGGCTGAATCATCTCGTTGCCTTGTCGCTCACGCCCATATCCGCCCGAGCCGTCTTTCTCAGCGAACGGGCTTGACCTGGTCCAACGCCAGATTGAGCCTCAGCACGTTGACACGAGGCTCGCCGAACAGGCCAAGTTGCCGCCCGGACGTGTTGCTTGCGATAAGTCCCTCAACCTGCTCAAGCGGTAGTCCCCGAGCCTTTGCCACGCGCGCCGCCTGATACGCGGCGGCGGCCGGGCTGATGTCCGGGTCCAGTCCGCTGCCTGACGAGGTAACGAGATCGACGGGTATCGGCGAGGTGTTGGACGGATCAGCCTCCCGAAGTGCCGCGATGCGCCCTTTCACCTCATCGGCAAGCGCGGGATTCGTCGGCCCCAGATTCGATCCGCCGGAGTTCTGCGCGTTATAAGGATTCGGTGTCGTTGCCGACAGACGGCCCCAGAAATAGAACGGCGCATCGAACTGCTGCCCGATCCGTTCGGATCCGACCGGCTTGTCGCCGTTCACGATAAGACTGCCGTTGGCCTGATACGGGAACGCCACCTGAGAGACCACAGTCACCGCGAGTGGATAAAGACCACCGGTGATGAGCGTCAGCAGGACCAACAAGACCAGCGCGGGACGCATTGAGTGCTTCATGGTTCAGGCCCATCCAAAAGCAGTGATGACCATGTCGATCAACTTGATGAACGGAAATGGCAGCAATATCCCTCCAAGTCCGTAGATCAGCAGATTGCGGCGCAGTAAGGCCGCAGCACCCAGCGCCCGATAGCGAACGCCTTTGAGGGCGAGCGGAATCAGCGCAACGATGATCAGCGCATTGAAGATCACCGCCGACAGGATGGCCGACGATGGCGACGTGAGATGCATCACGTCGAGCACGCGCAACTGCGGGTACGTCGTGGCAAACGCCGCCGGAATGATCGCAAAGTACTTGGCGACATCGTTCGCGATGGAAAACGTGGTGAGCGAGCCTCGCGTCATCAGCATCTGCTTGCCGATTTCGACGATCTCGATGAGCTTCGTCGGATTCGAGTCGAGATCGACCATGTTGCCGGCCTCTTTTGCCGCCTGGGTGCCGGAGTTCATGGCCACGGCAACGTCGGCCTGTGCGAGCGCCGGCGCATCGTTGGTGCCGTCCCCAGTCATCGCAACCAGTAGCCCGGACGCCTGATGCTTCCTGATCATCGTTAGCTTGGCTTCCGGCGTCGCTTCGGCAAGAAAGTCGTCCACGCCGGCCTCCGCTGCGATGGTCGCCGCTGTGAGACGGTTATCGCCAGTAATCATGACCGTGCGTATTCCCATCTTTCGCAGTTCCGAAAAGCGCTCTTTGATGCCCCCCTTGACGATATCTTTCAGCTCGATGACGCCGAGCACACTTGCGGGCTCTCCTCCCACGCTGCCGTGCGCGCCGGGCTTATGGGCGACCACCAACGGCGTACTGCCACGCCGCGCCACGTCAGCCACTGCGCTGCCAACTTCTGTCGGAAAGCGCCCGCCCTGGGCTTCGACATAAGACTTCACCGCGTCCGACGCGCCCTTGCGGATCTCGCGCTCCGGCAGATCGGCAGGCATGCGCCGGCGCATTCTTCCGCGATGTCTCCGCCATGCTCCGCTCCACCCCGCCCAGGCTCGTCTGGTTTGCCCTCACGATAACGTTCTACTATCTCGCGTGGATGGGCGATTACGCGGCGCACGCCCACGGTGCCGCCGACGACACGCGCTTGGACGATGAGCCGTATGCTCGCAACGTGACGCTGCCGTCTGCCACCCCGCACGCCCCGAGTGCGGCCGACGAAGCGCATGTCTTCGCGGTACTTGACATCCTGTACGGCGTTCTCGGCCTCATATTCTCGATAAGCCACACCGCCGCACAACGCGAAGACATTCGCACTGCGCACGAACGGCGCTCGCCACAAGCGAAGATCAGTACGAGCACAGTCGTCACGGTTGCCGACTCGGGCGTGTCGTCGGGAAGTTCGTCCCCGATGCAACTCGACAGCCCGAACAGCACGGGCACCCGCGAGGTGAACAACAACACGCCGATAGGTACGTCATTCACCTTTCCTGAACCGCAAACGCCGGACGTCTCGGCACCGGTGGCCTCCAGTCTCAGGCACGACGATCCGCCGCAACCGGGGCCTCGACCGGCCAGCGCCCGGCGGCATGGCACCGCGACGGTGCCAAGTGCACTGTGCCACCCCAGGGACCTCCCCTGGTGGCGTAGCCCCCGCGCCGACGCGGACGACGACGTTCAGCATTCGACACCGCTGTAAAGTTCCGGCTCGGCGCACTTGCCGTGTCCGGCTCGGCATGGCATCGTGTTTCCCACGCACACACCGTGTGCGATATGTGCAGCCGCACGCGTGTTGACACGTGCCTGTCCCCCTGCCGGAGCGCCCATGCTTTCCACGACCCCGAGCGAACTTGCCCGTAACCTGCTGATCATCCTCGTTCTCAGTGCGCTGATGATCGGTACGCTATGGGTGCTGCTCCCCTTTCTGCCGGCATTCATCTGGGCGGTGACGATCGTCGCTTCCACCTGGCCGCTGCTTATCGGCCTGCAACGGCGTTTGTGGGGCAAACGATGGCTTGCCACCACGGTCATGATCGTCGGCATGCTGGTGATCGTTGTCGCACCGTTGTCTGCCGCGATCGGCACGCTGATCGGACATGCGTCCGACATTAGCGACAAAGTGCATTCCTTCGGACAACGCAGCCTTCCGATGCCGCCCGACTGGCTCACCCGCATTCCGATGATCGGTCAGCGCGCCAGCGACGAGTGGCAGGCACTCGCGGCTGCCGGTCCCGGCGGTCTCGTCGCCAGGATTCAGCCCTATGCCGTCAAGGCCGCTTCCTGGGGGTTCTCGAAGCTGGGCTCAGTCGGTCTGCTCGTGGTTCACCTCGGACTCACGCTGATCATCTCCGGCATTCTCTTCATGCAAGGCGAGCGCGCGGCGCGAGCGCTGATTCGCATCGCAAGACGTCTCGGCGGCGATCGCGGCGAAGAGTCGGTACGGCTCGCGGGCATGTCGATTCGTGCGGTGGCGCTCGGGATCGTGGTCACGGCAGTGACGCAGTCGCTGCTCGGTGGCCTGGGACTCTGGCTGACGGGTGTGCCGCTATCGGGCTTCCTGACGGCCCTGATGCTGGTGCTGTGTATTGCACAAATCGGTCCGTTCCCCGTGCTGCTCTCGAGCGTTGCATGGCTTTATTGGCAGGACAGCCCGACACTCGCCACGCTGCTGCTGGTGCTCTCGGTATTCATCGGGATGCTGGATAACGTGATGCGTCCGATGCTCATCCGTCGCGGCGCAGATCTGCCGATGACATTGATTCTCGCGGGTGTGCTCGGCGGAATGCTCACGTTCGGCATCGTCGGCCTGTTCGTCGGCCCTGTGATTCTTGCGGTGACCTATACGTTGCTGACAGCCTGGATCAACGAAGGACTGAACCGTCCGCCGATGGCACCGAGCGGTTCGCCCCCGGCGACGTCGCCCGCGTCGGAGGCGACATCGCCAGTCGATGCCCCGGCGAAGGCGCCGGCAACGCCTGGCGACAAACGCACCTGATCGCCGCGGCGTGCGACATCGACCTGTCACGCAAACCGGTCACATTTTTCAGACAGCTTCACCTGTCGCTCCCCGCCGCCGCATGGCTAAATATCTCCCGTATTCACGAGATTCCGGGACATATCAAATGCCACACGTCACACCCACCCATTCCACCCCGGCACCCGCGCGGCGCTCGCTGCGCGTGCCGCGTCGCGCCCGCCTGGGCGATCCGCCCCTGTTGCGCCGGGTCGGCAACGAACTCGCCTACACGCCAACACGCTGCCGTGTTACCGCGAGCCTAATCGTCAGCCGCATCGATCCCTGGTGGCAGCGCTTGTCACCGGCATGGCCAGCAGACCCTGGCAGGCAGGAGGTATCAGCGGACCCGCAAATGACAAACGCGCCGGCCGGTCAGCCGGCACGACGCGTTGTGCGTGCTTGAGTCGGCGTGCCCGGGGTCCCCCTGGGCACGGCACAGACAGGGCTTATTGCGCCTTCGCAGGCAGGATCTTGCCCGAGACTTGGCCAAAGCCGACACGGTAGCCGTCACCCTGACACCAGCCCGCCATCACGACGGTGTCGCCGTCTTCGATGAAAGTGCGTTTCGCGCCGCTGGAGAGCGTGATCGGGTTCTTGCCGTTCCACGTCAGTTCGAGCAGGCTGCCAAACGAATCCGGGGTCGGGCCGCTGATCGTGCCCGAACCCATCAGGTCGCCAACGCGCACGTTGCAGCCCGAGACAGTGTGGTGAGCAAGCTGCTGGGCCATGCTCCAGTACATGTGGCGGAAATTGGTGCGGCAGATGGAGGTCGGCTGCGCGTCGCCGTCGGCTTGCAGGAGGACTTCCAACTCGATGTTGAAGGCGTGCTTGCCCTGCTGTTGCAGGTACGACAACGGTTGCGGGTCTTGCGCCGGACCGGCAACGCGGAACGGCTCGAGCGCTTCCATCGTCACCACCCACGGCGAGATGGACGTGCCGAACGTCTTCGCGTTGAACGGGCCGAGCGGCACGTATTCCCACTGCTGCAGATCGCGCGCCGACCAGTCGTTGAGCACCACCATCCCGAAGATGGCCGCTTCGGCGGCATCCACGCTCAGCGATTCGCCCAGGGACGTGTCGCGACCGACGATGAAGCCGGTTTCGAGTTCGAAGTCGAGCTTGCGGCAGCCGTCGAAAATCGGACGCGGCTGGTCAGGCAGCTTGATCTGCCCATTCGGGCGATGAATCGGCGTACCGCTCACGACCACCGAGCTGGCGCGGCCGTTATAGCCGATGGGGATTTCCAGCCAGTTCGGCAGAAGCGCGTTGGCCGGATCGCGGAACATCGAGCCCACATTTGTCGCGTGCTCTTTCGACGAGTAGAAGTCGGTGTAGCCCGGCACCTGCACAGGCAAGTGCAGCGTGGCATCCGCAAGCGGCACGAGCGCTTGCGCACGCAGCGTGGCGTTATCGCGCAGCGCCGCGTCGCCGTCGGCGGCGAGCAGCGACGTCAGTCGAGCGCGAGTGGCACGCCATGCGGCGCTGCCCAGCGACACGAACGCGTTGAGGGAGGGCTGAGCAAAGACTGCGGTATCGGCGGCCTTAAGTACCCCTGCGGCTTCGAGGGCAGCCAGATCGAGCACCTGATCGCCGATGGCCACGCCAACGCGCGGCGTCGGTTGCGAAGCGGTGCTGAACACGCCATACGGCAAATTTTGCAGCGGGAAGTCCGTCACGCCGGTGTTGGCGGACGCGACCCAGCTTTGCGGGAGTGCAGACATTTGGAATTCCTTGTTCTAGGTAGCGCAGCGGCCAGCCCTGCGCATCAGGTGCGCGAGGCCGGCCGTTTCATGGATTGGCGAAGTCGTGGCGCGATGCCGTTTATTTCTGGTTCGGATTGAAATGCTTCTTCAGACCTTGCCAGCAGGTGTAGTAGTTGTCCTGCAGTTGCTTGGTCTCCAGCGCGAAGCGCGTCGGACGAATGACCGCAGGCGTCTCGAACATGAACGCCATCGTCGCGTCGACCTTGTGCGGCTTGCTCGTATCGGCGGCCGAGGCCTTCTCGAAGGTATCCGCATCGGGGCCGTGACCGGACATGCAATTGTGCAGGCTCGCGCCGCCCGGCACGAACCCCTCGGCCTTGGCGTCGTACACCCCATGGATGAGCCCCATGAATTCGCTGGCGATATTGCGGTGGAACCAGGGCGGACGGAACGAGTTTTCCATCGCCAGCCAACGCGGCGGGAAAATCACGAAGTCGATATCGTCTACACCCGGCGCATTGCTTTGCGATTGCAACACCAGGAAGATCGAAGGATCCGGGTGGTCATAGCTGATCGACCCGATCGTGTTGAAGCGGCGCAGATCGTACTTGTACGGCGCATAGTTGCCATGCCAGGCAACGATGTCGAGGGGCGAGTGGCCGATATCGGCGCGCCACATCCCGCCAGCGAATTTCGCCACCAGTTCGAAGTCGCCTTCGATGTCCTCATAAGCGGCAACCGGCGTGAGGAAGTCGCGCGGATTCGCGAGGCCGTTCGAGCCGATTGGGCCCAGATCCGGCAGACGGAACAGCGCGCCATAGTTCTCGCACACGTAGCCGCGCGCACTGCCATCGAGCAACGTCACGCGAAAACGCACGCCACGCGGCAGCACGACGATTTCATAGGGCTCGACGTCGAGTACGCCAAACTCCGTCGCGATGCGCAAACGCCCTTCCTGCGGCACGATCAGCAGTTCGCCGTCGGCGTTGTAGAAGAAGCGGCCGTCCATCGATTTGTTGGCCGCATATAGATGAATGCCGCAACCATGGGCAGCCTCCGGGCTGCCGTTGCCCGCCATCGTCACCATGCCGTCGACGAAATCTGTCGGCGCATCCGGCATCGGCAGCGGGTCCCAACGCATCTGATTCGGCGGCGTGGGAACGTCGTCGAAACGACTCAGCCAGCGCGACGGCTCCAGGGCGGTGAAAGGCTTGTGCATTGCGGCGGGACGAATGCGATATACCCACGAGCGACGGTTATGACCGCGCGGTGCCGTGAACGCCGTTCCCGAGAGTTGTTCCGCGTAGAGGCCGTAAGGCGCACGTTGCGGCGAGTTCTGCCCGATAGGCAGCGCGCCGGGCAATGCCTCGGTCGCGAACTCGTTGGCAAAACCGGACAGATAGCCCAGTTCCCCCTGAATTTGGTCTGCTTGGCGCATGAATGGCCTCGTCTCCTGATTTCGAATGGAATGATTGTCCGACAAGCGACCACATTTTGCGATATAAATAGATGAATCCACTATATTCACGAAACGAATAATACGACTGCCTCATGATTTCCTTACGCGACGTTGATTTGAACCTGCTGGTCGTCTTTCATGCGGTGCTCACGCATCGGAGCATTTCCCAGGCGGCGCGCGAGTTGGGGCTGTCCCAACCTGCCGTGAGCAACGGGCTGGCTCGCCTGCGGCAGACGTTCGAAGACGAACTCTTCACGCGAACCGGCACGGGAATGCAACCCACGCCATTCGCCGAGGCACTTGCCGAGCCTGTCTCTGCGGCCCTTGCCGGAATCTCCCGCGCAATCAATCACCGCGAGGCGTTCGACCCTGCGAGCAGTCAGCGGGAATTTACGTTGGCGATGACGGATGTCGGGGAGGTTTACTTCATGCCGGCGCTCGTCGATCTGTGTACGCGGCTCGCGCCCGGTGTACGGGTCAGTACGGTGCGCACCGCGTTGCCCGATCTGAAGGAAGCCATGGCGGCAGGACGCATCGATCTTGCCGTAGGGGCCTTCGACGACCTAACCGGACCGTTCTTTCAGCGCCGGCTGTTCAGTCAACAATACGTGAGCATGTTCCGCATCGGACACGCGCTCGACACGCCCCATGCAGGGCTGGCGGAGTTCCAGGCGGCACGCCATCTGTTCGTGGCTACGGGCGACAATCCGTATGCGCGCGTCAATCAACTCCTCGCGCAAGCGGGCTTCGGCGCCGACGCCAATTTCTGGGTCCCCCACTTCATCGCCGTGCCGTATATCGTGAGCGCCAACGACCTGGTCGTCACCGTGCCGCAGAAGTTTGCCGAACGCGCCGCCGCGCCGTTTGGCCTGCGGTTCGTCAAGCCGCCGCTTCGCCTTCCCGCGCTTCAAACGAATGTGTTCTGGCACCGTCGCTATCATCAGGACGCCGGCAATCAATGGCTGCGCCAGTTGATTTCAGAACACTTCGTCGAGTAGCGAAAGAAAACGCCTGACGCTGCGCTCAGGCGCCGCTGGCGATCGCCTGCCCTTGAGCACGCAGCCAGTCGTTCCAAGCGGCATCCAGGGCCTCGAACGCGGCTTCCATCTGTCCCGCGGATGCCTGGGGCGCCAGATGCTCCACCTGTGCCGCGAGCGATGCGAGTGAACTCAGACCAAACGCCATGAACCCCCCGCGCAAACGATGTGCCGAGTGGCGCAACGTTTCGCGCGACTGATCGGCAAGCGCCGCCCGGCAATTCGCGATGTCCTGATCCGCAATCTTGACGAAGGTGTCGAGCATTTCCGGCAGCGGCAAACGCCACTCCTTCGACGAAGCCATTTCGGGAACCACCTTGGGCCCACTTTCGATCAGATGTGCCGACGCGGGCAGCGGCGCAATTTCGACGCAAAGCGACGGATAGCGAGTCCGGACCCGTTCGATGACGCGCAGCAACGAACGAGCATCGACCGGCTTGTAGACGACGGCATCAAACGGCGAGTTCGCCTCGCGGTCGTGACGCAGCGTGACATCGGCCGTCGCGACGACCACGGGCACATGGGGTGCACGTGCCTTGATCTGCGTCGCGAGTGCGTGCCCGGAGAGGTGCGGCATGTTGGCGTCGGTGATCACCAGCATGTGCGATTCCGCGTCGAATGCATCCAGTGCCTCGCGCGGATCGTGGTAGCAATCGACCATCGCCCCCAGTCCTTCCAGTTGCCGCGATAGCAACATGCCGCTGATCGGATGATCGTCGGCAACGAGCACGTACCAACCGGCCAGCGGTCTGACACGCGCGCGCGCACTCGTCGAGGCGGGCAGTTCGCTCTCGGTATGCCCCGGCGACGACACGGCACCCAGTGCATCCCAAAGCTCGGCCTGCTGGAACAGTGCCACATCGCGCGGCCACGCGGGCGCGCTGCCCGCGAGACGATCGACGGGGCTCGCACGCAGCAAATAGACCTCCGCTCCGGCCATACCGCGCACCGGCCACTCGTCGGCAAACATGAGCAGGCCCGCATCCTGCAAGCGGCCGCTGCCGGAGGACCACGCCACAGCGTCGTCGTACCTGAGCGGCTCGTAACCAGCCCGCCGGATCAGCGCATCGAGATACCAATGGCGGCGAACGAGCGCGCTGACATAGGCGAACGTCTCTCCGGTGGCGGGAGCCAATGCCGCCTCGCTTTCAGGCGCCCACGGCAGGTGGAGCGTGAAGCGCATCGTTGTGCCCGCCCCTTCCTGACTGTCGACCTGCAATACGCCGCCGAGCATGCCGACAAACTGATGCGAAATCGCCAGCCCCAGCCCGGTGCCATGCTGCATGCCAGCTTCATTGGTGCTCTTGCCGAAAGGCCGGAACAGGTCGGCCAGATCGGCCGCCGCAATGCCGACACCGCTGTCGCTCACCGAGAAGGCCACGTCACAGCCCTGCGTGCTGGTGTGCGTGACCATTGCACTGAAGGCGACGTGTCCTTTCTCGGTGAACTTGATGGCGTTGCCGACGAGATTCGTCACGACCTGCCCCAGTCGCAAGGCGTCGGTGTGCACCGCGCGCGCGAGTTGGGGATCGATCATCCAGTCGAGCGTAAGCCCTTGCAATCGCGCACGCCCAGTGAAGGACAATCCGACCGCCTCGAGTTCCTTGAGCAGCGAGCAGTCACGGGAATTCAATTCGAAACGGCCGACCTGAATCCGCGAATAGTCGAGCAGATCGTTGATGAGATCGAGCAGATTGCGCGTCGAGCTTTCCATCACGTCGACGTAATAGCGATGATCGTCGCCAAGATTCTGCGCGCTCAATAATTCGATCGATGCCAGCGTGCCATACAGCGGCGTGCGCATCTCGTGGCTTACGGTTGTCAGGAAGACGTCTTTTGCACGGTTGGCGCTTTCGGCAGCGAGACGTGCCTTGCGTTGCTCAAGCTCAAAGCGGCGCTGCTCCGTGACGTCGGACAGTGTGCCGATCAGCACCGGTTGTTCGCGAAACACCGTATCGACAAAGCTCACCGCATAGTGGCGCTCGCCGGCGTCATCCAGCGCACTCAGCAATCGCCGCACGGGACGCGCCACCACCCCGCTATGCAGTTGCCGGTACATGCGCGTCAACTCGCCATCGCCCAAATGCCGCAGGAGATCGACAGTCCCGGCATATGCCGGATTGCTCATGACCACGGCGGGCTCGAACGGATCGATGATCGCCATGCCGACGGGGGCCGTCTCGATCAGCGTTTGCGTGAAGGCGTCCCGCTCGAGAAGCGCCGTCGTCCGTTGACGGGCGGGCTCGATAATGCGCTGACGCATGTAGCGCATCCCCGCGTAGACGGCAGCGGCATAGAGAAACAGCAGCAACGTAGCGCCGGTCAATAGCGTGGCGCTTTGCTGCAGCAAGTCCACCGGCCGCACAGCATAGCGTACGAACCAGGGCGAGGAAGCGAGATGGCGCTCGAAAACGACGCGCTCACCGTCATAGCGCAAGACCATTTGCGCATCGCCAAACATCGGCAATGTGACGAGGTTGCGCAGAGGTCCCAATGGTGACGCCGGCGCACCGGCGCTCGCGACGACGAACCCGTCCGGCGACACCAACTGGAGTGCTTCGCCCGTGTGCTCCAACGTTCGCAGGCGAGGCGGGATAATTTTGCCGGGCGCCATGCTGGTGCCGACATAGAGCATGAGATGCCCATCAAGGTCACGGATCGGAACGAAGCTCGACACGACCGTCTCGTGCGTGATGGAATTTTCGTAGTTGTAGGTCCAGAACGGACCCTCGTTGCCCGCGCGCACATGGGCCGCGTAACGCGCCACCTTGTTGATTTCCGAGAGCATCGACTGTGCGTCTTTTGCGAGATCGTCAGCACTGACGGACGACATGTCGAACGCCGTGCGGCGCGCCGCAAACGCCCCGTCCGCCGAGATGATGAAGGTCTCGTCCTGTCCACCGAGTGCGCTCCAGAAGTTGGCGTCCAGATTCATGAGGCGAAGCGTGAGGCGTGCCAATACCTCGGCACGCTCAGGCGGCAGGTCCGCCAGTTTCACGATCTGGAACTCATCGTCCCACCCGGCGCCGGCAACGCGCTTCGCGGAGCCGACAGGCATCGCGAGCAACGGCGTCAGAATTCGATCGGTGAGCGATTGCGTGACCCCGCCGGGGCGAACGGAACTCGCCAGCGTGGCTCGCGCCATGGTGCTGGCCTGCTCATTGAAAATTTCGACGTCTCGGACCTCGTGCCCGACGGTGGCAAAAAAGGTCGCCGTCTTCTGGGCGCCTTGCCAGACCATGCCGAACAACCCATAGGAAACCGCCGCAGCCCAGACAGACAAGCCGAACAGCAATGCCAGCAGGCCACCGCCACGAAGCAGGCGGCCGGCAATCGCGATGTCACGCGTCATCGTTCTGTCCGACATAGACTCCAACGTCTGGTATCGAGATAAACTCAGGCAGCATTCGGCGCTTCGACTTCGCCGTCGCGCGAAAACTGAACCGGGCTCGATACGTGGAGCTTGAACAGTTCCATATCGGTACGGCAGCCGAGCTTGCTCATCGCCATACGCTTCTGATTGTTGATTGTCTTGGCGGAACGCTTGAGCGCGTCAGCAATCTGCGACACGTTCAGGCCGTCAAGATACATGCGCAGTACTTCCATTTCCTTGGGAGACAACGGCCGGCGCGCGGTCGGCTTGCGGCGCATCTGCTCTTCGAGAATCTGCTCGGCTCGCCCGCCACGATAGCTCATGCCGCGTCGGCAGCGCTCCACGCATACCGTGATTTCGCGCAGGTCGTCAGACTTGGTCATGACACCCAGCACGCCGCAACTGTCGAGCGCGTGGATAATGGCCGGCTGTTCGATCGACGTGAACACGATGATCTTCACATCCGGATATTTGCGGCGCACGCGGTTGATCATCACCAGGCCATCGCCAAAAGTGCCACCGGGCATGCAATAGTCGGTGATCAGCACGTCGACCGAATTCGTCTCCAATGCCTTGAAGAGTTCCGTCGAGTTGGTGACGGGGGGCAACACATGAAAGCCCGGATCCGGCGAGAGCATCTCACGCAGCGTGGAAGCGATGATCGGATGATCATCCGCGATCAGAATTTTTACCATCATTTTGCAGAATCCTTTTAAAAGAAGTCAGCCGTGGGCGCGCGCGATCCTTCGCCGTGTCTACGCGTCATGGCTTCCCAAAAGAGGAATGTGCGTCGAGTCGACACACACGTTGGTCACGACATCGTGACCTCGTTTGTTACTGTGCGACCTTTGCGGGACATGACAGTCCGGCGGCATCGCCATCTCCATCACACGCGCTCCGGGGCCGATCCACCGGCCTCAATCGTTACCCGGCGACCTGGGCCGCCCTTGGGTTATCTACCGTCGTCCACGCAGAACAGGTCTTGTGCCCGGTGAGTCGTGAGTTGCCCTCGCCGATGACCGGCTTGACGCAGTAACGGATGCGCACGCCGCGCAACCCCGCCGACGGCATCATTTCGCGCGCTCGTCCGACAACACGAATGCGTGTCGGTCCGGCCGCCGCTTCCCACAGATGCACCGAATCGGTCTCAGGCCAATCCGCCATCCATCGATACGTCCCTCTCACGACACTGCCGACTTGCGGCGTGCCGCTCATCGCGACAGCCGCCGCCACCGGTCGCATACGGGCTTCGACTTCGCGCGGTGTTGTCACCGTTCGCGCAGCCTCCGACAGCGACGCACCCGTACTTTCCGATTCGTACGTCGCAGCGGGCACAGCAGCCGTCGACGCCTGATATTCGCTGCACCCCGTAAGCAAGGCGATTGCAACGGCACCGCTCAGGTTGGCCAACGTGACAATGGCACGCCGGCCCGTGACTTGCCTGAAGCCCGGGCAACGGGAGAAAGGAGACGGGAGAGAATCAACGTGTGTCGTGGTCATCGATGCAAAGCCAATCGCCTCGCCGCGTGACACATCGACGTTACGCGTCGTTTTGCGACCAGCAGGAATATAGGATAAATCTACAAAATCCAGCCGTTTTGCGTCTGCTTATAGGAAATATCCTAGACCAAATTAGGCGGATTACTAGACGAAACTCACGCGGCACCCGCAAGATGCGGTGGTTCTATGCGGGAACAACTCGAATCACGTACCGCTCGCGCATATGCCACGTTCAAATGGACAAACAGATGACCAAAAGATTCATTCCACGCGTCGCGCACATGTCAACCACGCCGGGGACACGGCAAGGTGCGTAAATTCATGGGAGACAGAGCGTCACTCGAATGACGTGGCAAATCTCTGAAGCATCGCGCGGGTGCCGCAGGATGGCACTTCGCTGCCGCGGGACGTCAGGCGCTTAAGGCTTTTACCACCATGCCGAGCGCGACAGCGGCCATCAGCATCGAGAAAATTTGCTGCAGCTTCGATGCGGCAAGTCGCGGTGCGAGCGCACGTCCGAGCAGCATGCCGGCAATGGCGCCAGCGACAAACATCCACCCCTGAGCGCCCGGGTGCATGCCGTGCCACCATGCGTTGGCAACAGTCCCCGCCGAAATCAGGGCGATGACGAAAAGCGAGGTGGCCACGACACCGTGCACCGTGATATCGGTGAAGCGCCGCAACGCGGGGACGATGACGAATCCGCCGCCCACCCCCAGCAGTCCCGACGCGAAACCCGATACCGCACCGATGGTGCCAAGCGTGCCGGCGACTCGCCACGTCCAGTGCAGTCTCCCGGTCGCTGGATCCAGACGACACGGCGGCAGCGGCGGACAGTTAGCCGATGCCCCGTTTCCCGGCACCTTACCGGCGCCACCGGCAGTCCTGCGCGAAGCGCGATACATACGCGCCGCCACGATCAGCATGGCGATAGCGAAGAGTCCGACGAGCCAGCGCTCCGGCAATCGTTGCGCCATCCAGGTGCCGAGCGGCGCCACACACACACCGATGCCGGCCATGAGCATCGCGGCACGATAGCGCACGAGCCCGGCGCGCAATCCCTGTGCACTGCCGACAGCAGCGCTTGCGCCCACCGCGAGCAAGGCAACTGGCCCCGCCTGCGGCACCCCCCACCCAAGCCCGAAAACCAGCGCGGGAACGGCGAATATGCCGCCGCCCGCGCCGGTCAATCCCAACACGAGACCGACCGCAGCGCCCAGCAAGGCAGCCAACGGCGAAGCACTCGAGAGTTCGGGGAGCATGAACGGAATCCGGCAGAACGTGATTTGTCATTCAAATCACTATTAGTCATATGCTTATGACGCTGGATTATATAGAAATTGCCAACAGCAGAGAAGCCCCACCCGGCGGGGCTATGGGGCGCAACGGCGAACCCAGGTGAGCGACACGGGCGCAACGACGCCAGCAACGCGGGTGTAACCGTTGCCGGAGGCACGCAACAAAGGACGACGACGCCGGAACAGCGTCGCCGTGCGCAGGAATATCAGGAAATGAAAGGCGTTACCGACTTTTGGGCGATGCTGTGGCCTGAACCGCCGGCGCGCCGCTGGCATCGAGTTCCGCGAGAATATCGCCCGTATGCGCCCCGGGTGCTGGCGGGTCGACATGCGTGACCGGGCTTTGCCCGTTAAGCCGAACGGGGGAGACGATCGTGTGCGTCGTCTGCCCGCTGGGAAGCACCATCGGACGCACCCACCCCATATGCGCTACCTGCGGATCGGCAAGCACACGGGAATACGTGCTGATCGCCGTGCAGGGCACGCCGACGGCGACTAGCCGGGCGAGCCACACGCTGCGGTCCTCGAGCACGAACACCGTTTCAAGCACGTCACGCAACGCGGCTTGATGGCGCGCCCGCTCGCGAGCGTTGGTGAATCGCGGGTCATCAAGCAGATCGACGCGATGCACCAGCGCACAGATGGCCTGCCAATGGGCCTGCCCGTCCAGATCCATGCCGAAATAGCCGTCTCTGGCACGGAACGTCGGCCACGGTGCGGCCGGACCGCCAAAGCGCGCCGCGTCGTCGTCCCCTGCGAGCGGCGACGCTTTGCCGTGCCCCGCGACCTCCGCCTGCCCTGGCCGGTGGCGTCCGCTCCCGTCGAGGCGGCCGCCTGCGCCGGAAATCCTGGCTGCCGCGTCATCGGTTACCAGCCCTGCGGCAGGCACCAGACCGGCGCGGTGCGCGGCCTCCGCCCCTTCGTCCCCGGCGCGCAACGCGGCGATGGCGAGCGTTGTGCCAAGCATCGGCACGTCGATATGCACACCGCGCCCTTGCTGCTTGGCCGCGACGAGTGCGGCAGATACGGAAAACGCCGCGTAAAGTCCGGCGGCCAGATCGGCCACCGGCAAGTCGCGCGGCGGTTCGAGGCCGCTCGGCGCAGCGCCCAGCATGCCTCGCAGCGCTTCAAGTGCCGGCACACCGGGTTGCGCCGCCGAGCGCGGCCCGTCCTGACCGAACGCAGAGATCGATACGTAGACCAGATGCGGCTGCACGGCCGCGAGCGCGTCGTAACCCAACCCTGCGCGCGCGAGCACGCCCGGCGGCAGACACTCGATGACGACGTCCGCACCACGCACTAAGTTGTGAGCCAGGCTTCGGCCTTCGAGCGTGAGCAAATCGAGGGCAACCGAGCGCTTGTTACGCCGCAGGCCTAGCTGCGCCGGCTCTGACGATTCGGTCTGGCTATCGTTGGTGATATCGTCGACTGGGTCGTCGACCAGAATGACGTCCGCGCCCATGTCGGCCAGAAGCAAGCCGCAGTAGGCACCCGCCGCGCCATGACAGAACTCGATGACACGGATCCCCGAGAGTGGTGCGTTCAATATCTGACCCCTATTTGCCTGGCATTTGTTGTAATTCTTCAACCCTTGGCAACCGTCTGGCGCGGCGTTGAGGCATTCTAGAGCAATTGCTCGACGCCGGTCACTGCGGAAAATAGCGGGTCGACGCCCTCGTTGCCACTGGGCAACAGGACTGGCCAAAGTGCGCGCCAGTACACGCTTCTGACATAGAAACCGTACGAGCTTCAGGGCGGCGCAACGCCCTCGCCGTCATAGCCAGCCGGCCTTGCGGAATTTTAAGAACAGCACCAGGTCGATGACCATCATCACGACAATGCACATCGGGTAGCCGTACTGGAATTTCAGCTCGGGGATATCGGCGAAGTTCATGCCGTAGATCCCGGCGATCATCGTGGGCACCGCAAAGAGTGCTGCAAACGACCCCAGGCGCTTGGTCGTCTCGTTCTCCGAAAGCGAGATCATGCCCAGGTTGACCGACAGCGCCGTTGTGACCATTTCGCGCAGCAAATCGATGTTCTTTGTAATGCGCTGAAGATGGTCGAAAACGTCACGGAAGTACTCCTGCATGCCACCGCATAGCTTGGGCGCCATCGCCCCGAACAACTTGCTGACGGCCTCCATCAGCGGCACACATGCGTGTTGCAGCGTGATGAGCCGGCGCTTGAGCTGATACAGATCTTCGATGATCGCCCGCCCCTTCGCAGGTTCGTTTGGCGTGAAGATTTGCTCTTCGATCGCTTCGAGTTCGGCTTCCAGGTCGTTGATCACCGGGAAGTAGCTATCGACGATGGCATCCATCAGCGCATAGAGCACGAAGATCGAGCCCTGACGCAACAATACCGGTTCCTTTTCCGCGCGTGCCCGCACTGCGCCAAGCCCTTGCGTGGCGTTCGAGCGCACCGACAACACGTAGTTGTGTCCGACGAAGATCGCCACTTCACCAATCGAGAAATCGCCTTCGGCGTCCTGATTCATGACGTGCAGCACCGCGAAGAGCGAATCGCCGTACTGCTCGATTTTTGGACGCTGGTGACCGTGCTGCGCGTCTTCGACCGCAAGGTCGTGCAGGCCAAACTCATGCTGCATGAGCGAGAGCTCTCCCGGGCCGGGGTCCTTGAGCGCGACCCAGACGAAGCAATGGGGGCGCTCGAGATAGTCCGAGATTTCGTCGGGGTTCAGGTCGGCAATCTTGCGGCCATCCTCATAGGCCACGCAATTCACTAGCATTCGTCTTCCTGTTCGAGGCGGCCACCCTGCCCCGGCGCGAGCACCAGGGACTTCGGACGTGGCGGCCGCGACCGTCACCCCCTGCGTGTCTCCTGCGCCTGCGCCGTCGGTTGCAGCGACAGCCGGATATGAAAAATGCCCGCCTCCATTTCCTTGTCTTCGACAAATCCGAGATGACGAGCGAGTGTCAGCATACGCGTATTTGCCGTAAGCACATAGCCGATGAGTTCCCCGGTGCCGCGCTTGCGGCTGTAGTCGATGATCCGCTCCATGAGCGCCCGCCCGAGGCCACGTCCCTGCGCCGCCGGGCTGACCGTTACCGAAAACTCGGCCACCGTGTTGTCGGGATCAGCCAGCGCCTGCACCACGCCCAGCAAGCGCGTATTACCCGCTTCGTCCTTTTCCGTGGCAACGAACGTCATGGCGCGGTCGTAGTCGATCTGCGTGACGCGCGCCATCTGCGAATGCGACAGTTCCTTGATCAGTCCGAAGTATCGGAACTGCACGTCCTGCGGCGTGAGCGTGTGGAAAAACGCCTTGTAGGCAGGCTCGTCCTCGGGCCGGATCGGACGCACGCGCACCGGCTTGCCGCCGGCGTCGACCGTGCTCTCGAGTTCCTGCGGATAGGGACGAATCGCCAGGCGTCCATGCCCCGGCAAGGCGGGCGCGCGCGCCACGATGCGGGCGTCGAGCGCGAGCACACCGTGCGCGTCGGCGAACAACGGGTTGATGTCGAGTTCGGCGATCTCGGGCACGTCGCACACGAGCTGCGAGAGTTTGACGAGCGTGAGGTAGATCGCCTCGTGATCGGCGGGAGGGCGGTTGCGATAGCCCGCGAGCAGCTTCGATACGCGCGCGCGCGCCACCATGTCGCGCGCGAGGTTCAGGTTCAGTGGTGGCAGGCCGATCGTGCGATCGGCGATCACCTCGACGGCCGTCCCGCCCTGACCGAACAACAACACAGGCCCGAACACGCTATCCGTCGCCACGCCGACGATCAATTCGAACGCTTCGGCGCCATTGGCCATGCGCTGCACCGAATAGCCCGTCACACGCGCATCCGGCTTCGCCGCCAGCGCACGTTTGCGAATCTGGCAAGCCGCCTCGCGCGCCTGCTCGGCCGTCTCGATATTGAGCACCACACCGCCCACATCCGACTTGTGCGTGATTTCCGGTGAAATCAGTTTGACGGCAACCGGGAAGCCAATGCCTTGTGCCAACTCGGCCGCCTGCTCCGGCGTTTCGGCGACGAGCGTCTCCACGACCGGAATGCCATATGCCGCCAGCACACCCTTCGCCTCTGGCTCCGAGAGCAAGGCCCGCCCCTCGCGCATTGCACCGTCGACGATGGCGCGCACACGCGCCACGTCAGGCGCAAAGCCGGGCGGAATCGACGGGGGCGTTTCCATCAGCAGCGACTGATTGCGGCGGTAGTTGACGGCTTCGAGAAACGCCCGCGCGGCATTCTCCGGCGTGTCGTATGTCGGTAATCCGGCCTCTCGGCAGATACGACGTGCACGCTCGGCCGCCTCCCCGCCCAGCCAGCAGGTAAAGACGTTCTTCGACGGCTTGGGCAACGCGGCAAGGGCATTTGCCACGTCAAGACTCGGCATGACGGCGGTGGGGGCCTGAATGAACAGCACGGCTGCGGTCTCGGGGTCTTCGCACAGCGCCGCAAGCGTGGCCGTATAGCGAGCGAGATCGGCATCCCCGCCGATGTCCACCGGGTTGACCCTGCCGAGGGTCTTCGGCAGCGCAGCGTCGAGGGCTTCACGCGTCTTGTCGCTCAGATGGGCGAGCTTGCCGCCAGCGAGCACCAGCGCGTCGGTCGCCATCACCCCGGCACCGCCGCCGTTGGTCATGATCGACAGCTTGTCGCCGTAGAACGGGCGCAGCCGCGCGAGCGTCTCGACAGCGGCGAACAGCTCGTCGGTCGTATCGACCCGCAACATGCCGGCCCGACGGATCGCCGCGTCGTAGACATCGTCCGATCCCGCCAAAGCCCCCGTGTGAGAGGCTGCCGCCTGAGCGCCTTCCGGCACTCGCCCCGACTTGATGACGACCACGGGCTTGTTGCGCGCCGCCGAGCGTGCGGCGGACATGAATTTGCGCGCGTCGCGAATCGATTCCATGTACATCAGAATGGCGTCGGTGCCGGGATCGCTCGCGAGATAGTCGAGCATATCGCCGAAGTCCACATCCGCGCTGTCGCCCAGCGAGACGAAGTGCGAGAAGCCGATTTCGCGGGCCTCGGCCCAGTCGAGCACGGCCGTCGTGAGCGCGCCCGATTGCGACACGAACGCCAGCTTGCCCGCTCGCGCGCCCATATGCGCGAAGCTCGCGTTAAGCCCAATGCCAGGACTCAGCAGTCCGATGCAATTCGGGCCGAGAATGCGCAGCAAGTATGGCTTTGCATTCTTGAGCATGCGCTCCTGCAACGTCACGCCCTGACGATCGCGCTCGCGGGCAAGCCCCGAGGTGAGCACCACCACGGCGCGCGTACCACGCTCGCCGAGGTCTCGAATGAGATCGGGCACCGTCGCGGGCGGCGTGCAGATCACGGCAAGATCGGGGGCTTGCGGCAGTTCCGCGACGTCGCGATAGCACCTTCGATTCGCGAGCGTCGCGTACTTCGGATTGACCGGGTAGATATCCCCCTTGAAGCCCCCGTCGATGACGTTTTGCAGCACGGTCGTCCCCACGCGCCGCTCGCGATTGGACGCGCCGATCACGGCGACCGATTTCGGCTGGAACATCTGACTCAGATTACGGGTGGTCATGGCGACTCCGGGGGATCGGGAGGAAAGCATGCAAACGCGCGCACCGGACATGGCCGGCGCGCGCGTTCATTGTCACTAGGCGGGCAGTCGTTCTGGCGGCAAGGCGAGCGGGCACCCGGACGGGTGCCCCGGCGACATCGCAATCAATCGCCCCGCAGGTGGGCCTCGACCTTCCACAGATGGGCGTCAACGCTTCGCGAGATTTCCGTGAAGAGATCCGATGTCGTGGCGTCGAGGTTTTCCGCCGACTCGGTGATCAGGCCTCGAATGATCTCGCCATAAGCCGCAAGCGCCTGGGCCAGCTCGGCCGCGTGATCGAGGCCTCGCTTGAACTCGCTCTTGTACGGCGGCAGCTCGGTCTTTTTCGCGACGGTCTGAACGCGGCCATCGGCCACGCCGCCCAGCGCCACAATACGTTCCGCACACAGATCGGACCATTCGACGGCCGCGTCGTAGACCTCGTCGAACAAGAGGTGCAATGCGATGAAGTTCGGGCCATGCACGTTCCAGTGTGCCTGCTTGGCCTGACGCTGAACGTCGATGCCGTTGAACAGTCCGCGATTGAGCTGGTTAACCGACCCGATGCGAATCTTTTCACCGAGGGTGTTACGCGTGTGATTCAGAGCCATTTGACACTCCTGACGTCTGGCAGCCCGCAGGCTGCCGGGGAAAGCCGTCGGCAGCGAGCGTGACACACCGCCCGCGCGGACGAAGGGAAACGTGCAAGACTCGGCACTCCGGCAAGACTACGATCGCAGATGCCCCGAACTCGCCTGCGGCACGCCATGCGCGACGCCCCGCAACTTGAAACCGGCCATTACGAGCAATACGCCCCAGATGATGGCCCACGACCCGATGGCCCAGATGAGCGCAAGCGCACCCGCGCCCGGTTGCCACATGATGAAGATGGCAAACAGAATGCTGAACGCACCGGAGAGAATGATCCACAGTTCGCCCTTGACCTCGCGACGCAACGCGATTCCGGCGGCCACCTGCAACACGCCGGTGACAAAACTCCAGGCCACGATATAGATAAGCAACGCAACGGCGGTCAACGCCGGGTTGAGATAGGTCAGGACGCCGATAACAATGCCCGCAATGCCTTGCAGCAGCGGCAGCCACCAGTCAGCGTGCTCCTTGCGAGCACTCCACGCGCCGCCGAGCGAGAAGATTCCGTCGACGAATGAAAACGCGCCGAAACACAGCACCAGCACCGCAATCGTCACGCCGGGCAACGCAAACGCCGCGACGCCGAAAATCACGGCCAGCACACCGCGCAACACAAGCAACCACCAGTATTTCGACAGAAGTCTGAGCATGGCATCCCTCTCGTGAAATATCGCAGGTAGCGAACACGCGCAACGACCGTCCTATCACACGTATGGCGTGAATAGCGCCCGGTGCGCGTCAAGAAGTCATTCTAGAGACTGCATTGTTGCGAGATCAAGTGAAATATGTGCGATTGCTTGTGCCATTGGCGCGCGCTTTGATCGAAATCATGCCTCTCCGCGATTCTCGCCCCCGTTTTCATCCGAATCCGCGGCAGTTTGCCCACCCGGCCCCGTAGCACTTCCCCACAGGCATGATGCGTCGTCTGATGCTGCGCGCCTCAACCACAACGCCATGCGCACTGCGTCGCCGAAAAACATGCGCTTTGCGCGTATGCCTGAGACACCCAACGTGCGGTATCCCGTCAAATCAATAGGACAATTCTGAAAGTCCTTCGCGCACACCCATTTCCGACAAATGCCTTCATAAACTACGTAAAAAGCGTCTTCTAATGGCGCGAGTATCGCCGTCACTTACGTAGCTCGAACGTCACATCAACGTAACTTCAAGTAGGACTCCAAAGGAGAATGACGATGAACCGATCGCTGCTGTGTCTGGCTTTTTCCGGAATTGTCTGCCTGCTCGGCCAGAGCTCGCCTGCAAACGCCGCCGTCTACACCAATGGATCGGCGACGGCGCAAATGCGAGTGCAGTTGACGATCCTTCCCGGTTGCACAATTGCCGCCACGCCGATGACGTTCAATGCGGTTCAGGGGTCGGCGACCGGCCCGGTCGCGAGCACGTCGTCGCTTGCCGTGATTTGCACGGCATCGACGGGTTACAACATCGGCCTGAATGCCGGCACGGTACCCAGCTCCACGGAGACCAATCGCCTGCTCGCCGGCACGCTCACCGGCAATACCACTACGATTCCGTTCGGTCTCTATCAGGACTCCGGCTACGCCACGCCGTGGGGCAACACCCAGGGCACGAATACCCTGAGCGATTTGGGCACGGGGGTGGTGAAAACGTACACCGTCTACGGACAGGCCACACTGTCGGCCACGATGCCTGCGCCTGACGTCTATTCGTCGACCGTCACGGCAACCGTGTACTTTTGAGACGTGGAATCGATCATGAACGCTTCGAGACCTGTCGTTCGCCGACCCACGGCCTACGCCTGCGGCGGCGCGTTCGTCGCCCTGCTCACGCTCTGCGTGACCGACGGTAACGGTGCGACGCTGCAAGTCTCGCCGGTCATCGTCAATATCCTGCCCACGCAGCCTGCCACTACGATCACACTGGGCAACTCCGGCGATTTGCCGATTCACGGCCAGTTGCGGCTGTACGCGTGGACTCAGCGCAATGGCGACAACATCTTGACGCCGACCGAGGCACTCATCGCCAGCCCGCCGATCGTGCGCATTGAGCCCGGTGAACGACAGATCGTCCGCCTCGTGCATGTGGCGCGCAAGCCCGAGCGCAACGAGCAAAGCTATCGGCTGCTGGTCGACGAACTGCCATCCGCCCAGGCCACCGCCGCCGAAGGCGTTTCGATCCGGCTGCGGTACTCGCTGCCGGTCTTCGTGCAGGCGAGCGACGCACAGGCACCGTCGTTGCACTTCGATGTGCGCATGGCGCAAGGCGAGGTGGAGGTAAGAAACGATGGCGAGCGGCATGCGCAGCTCGGCGCGACACGTGTGCTGGACGCTTCAGGCCGCAGCGTCCAACTGACGCGCGGCTTGCTTGGCTATGTCCTCGCCGGGCAAACCCGTCGCTTCCCGGTACGCTGGCCCGCCGGCGCCCCGCCCATCGCCCCCTTCACGGTGGAGTCGCGCATCGACGCGGTACCGATGCGCTTTGCCGCAGATCCGGCGTCGGATGGCGAGCGCTAGCCGTGTCCGCGTACGCCGCGCCCCCGCCGTCGCTCCCTCCCGCCGCCCCCGATCCATTGCCCTGCCGCAGTGGGCGAAGGCTGCGTCGGATGCCGCAGCCACGGTGGTCGCCACCACGATGACACTCGGCATCACCACGTTCGGCACCACGGGCGACGTGCACGCTGCGCCTCCCGCAGTCGTGACGGGCGACGGCCGCCGCAAGACGCCAGACATCTCAGGCACGACGTCATTCGACGACATCGCGCTCACTGCCTCGGCCGCGGCCCCCTCCCCGCGCGCCGGCAACGTCTCCCGGCTTGACGGGCGCTATGTGCTCGAAGTGATCGTGAACGGCGAGCCGACGGGCCAACTTGCGCCCGCCGTCCGTCGTCAGGGGCGGTGGTTCGTGCGCGCCGGCGATCTGCGCGCCATCGGGTTGACCTCAGACCGCCTGCCAACGACCGACGGCACCGAAATCGCACTCGATTCGCTCGACGGCGTGCGTTCGACGTATGACGCCGCCCGTCAGACGCTCGCACTGCAAGTGAGCGACGCGTGGCTCGCACCGTACCGGCTCGGCAGTCCGGCGCCGGTCGTCGTGAGCGCGACATCCGGCACAGGGGTACTCATCAACTACGACGGGTACGTGCAGCGTGACCGGTTCACGCGCGCCTCTGTCTGGAGCGAAGTCCGAGGCTTCTGGTCAGGCGGAACGGTGCGCCAGACGGGGATCGTCGAGCATTCTCCGTGGCGGCGCGGCTATCGTCGCTACGACACCTGGTGGCAACACGACGATCCGGCCCGTTTGACTAGCTGGACGGCGGGCGATCTCATCACTGGCTCCCTCTCCTGGACGCGCTCCCTGCGCATCGCCGGTCTGCAATGGCGGCGCAATTTCAGCCTGCGCCCGGATCTGGTCACGTTCCCGATTCCGGCGTTGCGTGGCAGCGCCGTTGTTCCGTCGTCGGTCGATCTGTACCTCGACGGTGTACGGCGCATGGGCGGCCGCGTGCCGCCGGGGCCATTCGTGATTCAGGAGGCGCCGGGGCTCACCGGCGACTTGCAGGCGAGCGTTGTGACGCGCGACGCGCTCGGGCGCGAGCAGATCACCACGGTGCCGCTCTATATCGACCCTCGGCTGCTCGCGCGCGGCCTGTCGAGCTTCTCCGTGGAAGCGGGCCTGCCGCGCGACGATTACGGCGTGCGCTCGTTTTCCTATCGACGTCGCCCTGTCGCCTCGCTGGCGGCGCGCTGCGGCGCGACCGACAGCGTGACGGTCGAAGCCCAGGCGCAAGCCGGACAGCGTCTCGCCCTGGGCGGTGCGGGCGCGTTGATGACGCTCGGAAGCGCGGGCGTCGTCAGCGCGTCAGCCGCTGTGTCTGGCGGCCGGGGCACGGGCAGTCAGTGGAGCGCCGGCTATCAATATCTGTCGCGACGCCTCAGTATCGATGCACAGGTGATTCGGACTACAGGACATTATCGGGACATCGCATCGCTCGACGATGTGCCTGCGCCCCGCGCCAGCGACCGCGTGAGTGTTTCCGTGCCGTTCGCACGCGCCAGCACCGCTTCGCTCTCCTGGTTCGCACAGCGCGTGCCGCGCCAGCCGGCAACCCGCGTGCTATCGGCCAGCCTGTCACTGCCTGCAGGCACACGCGGCATGCTCTCCGTCGGCGGCTTTCGCGACTTCGCCCGCCGCCGCGCCCATGGGGTGTTCGCGATGCTCAGTGTCTTGCTGGGCGGCAGCGCGCTGGGGAGCACGTCGTTCAATCAGCAAGATGGTCAAACGCAAGCGTGGGTGGGGGCCAGCCGCCCCCCGGATTACGGCGGCGGCTGGGGTTGGCAAGTCCTCGGCGGACACGCGTTCTCGCAACGCACCGTGCAGGGCGAGTTGCAATATCTCGGACGGCACGGCCAGTTCTCCGCCCTCGCGCAACAGGTGGGACACCAGACAGCCGCATCGCTCGGCATGACCGGTGCACTGGTTGTCATGGACAAGGGCGTGCATGCCACGCGGCGCACTTACGACGCTTTCGCCCTTGTGAGTACCGATGGTCAGCCCGACATACCGGTACTGCGCGAATCGGTGCCCATCGGGCACACGGATTCGCGCGGATACTTCCTCGTGCCGGATCTGAATGGCTTCGAAGCAGCGCGCATCGACATCGATCCCATGCATCTGAGCGCCGATCTGGAAGTCGTGACGACCGAGCGACGCATCGCGCCTCAAGCGGGCAGCGGCGTGCTCGTGCGCTTTCCGGTGCGGCGCTACCGCGCGGCGCTCGTCACGCTGGTGAATGCGTCAGGCCAACCGTTGCGCCCGGGTACCTCGGTGCGGCATGTGCAAAGCGGTGCCATCACGGTGGTCGGCTACGACGGCGAAGTCTTTATCGATGCGCTCGAGCCGCGCAACACCCTTGAATCACGCGATGGACGGCAGCGGTGCCGGGTCTCGTTCGACTGGACCATGCCACCCGAGGGCCAGATGGCTCGCGTGGGGCCGCTGGAGTGCATAGTCTTCGGAACCCTCGCCGAAGAGCGCCCCGCCCCATCCCCGCCGGCCGAGCCCTCTTCCCCCCCACCTTCGGTGCAGGAGGATCACTCATGACATGTGCGACGTGGACGTCGCGGCTCTGGCAACGTTGCGCAGCCGCTGCCGGACTCATACTTCTGAGTGCCGGTGCGCAGGCCCAAACCTGTTCGCTTGGCACGCCATCGCTCGCCTTCGCCGCGTTCAGTCCGATCTCTGGCGCCGCCCTTTCGGCGACCGGCACGATCCCCGTCTCATGCACATGGCCTCTACTCGGTGGCAACCCCAACGTCCAACTTTGTCTCTCGCTGAACGCGCGTCAGCCGCTCACGCTCACCAACGCAAGCAACGCCATCAACTTCGGACTCTTCACAGACCCAGCGTTCTCCAACACATGGGGGAGCGCCACGAGCAACGTCATCGCCCTGACGATGGCTCGCCCGATCCTTGGCGGCACGCTGACGCAGAACGTCAGTATTTACGGACGCATTGCCGCAGCGCAGACGACCATACCGACGTCCGGCAGCAGCAACACCGTCTATACGCGAGCCTTCGCCTCGGGAGATATGAGTCTGCAATACGCGTCCTACGCGGCGTTGTCACCAGCCCCCGCCTGCGGAAGCGCCATGACAGCGGTGCCGGGCACACCATTCAGCGCGAACGTCACGGTCATCAACAACTGCACCATCGCTGCCACGAACATCACTTTCGCGACGCAATCGGCGCTCGCCAACCCTGTCACCGGCGCCGGTCAGCTCATGGTGCAATGCACGAATAACGACGCGTATCGCGTCAGCCTGTCCGGCGGGTTACTGGGCACCGTCACGTCGCGCAGCATGAGCGGCCTGACAGGCGCCAGTGTCGGCTATCAGCTCTATCTGGACAGCGGGTACGCCACGATCTGGGGCGATGGCACCTCGGGTACGTCGCAACTGGCCGGTATAGGCACCGGGCTCGTGCAATTCATCCCGATCTACGCGCGCGTGCCGTCGCAATCGACGCCAGCCCCTGGCGTCTACACGGACACGGTGACAGCGACGATTCAGTTCTGACGGCGTTGGGCCGCAGGGGCGCGCCGGCTTATACCGCTTCGGCGCGCGGCGGTTTGAGGGGCAGCACCTGAATGCGGTCGCCTTGTCTGACGCCAAGCGCCTGCGCCGCGAGGGGGCTGAGGGTGAACGCACGTCGCTCAGGGCGTCCCGTGACCAGCGTGGCCCGAAAGCCGTCCAGTGCGAGACAGGCGACGAGATACGGTTCGGTGTGCGGCACCGCCTGTGCCGGACCGCCATCTTCTGCGGAACTCGATGCGACGTTCACGCTGAGATAACGGCTGTCGCGGGCGGCGCGCAAGTCCGCGACACGGGCTTCGAGCACGGGGCCGCTGTCGAAAATGTCGACATGTGCGCCGCAGCGCAAGCCCTCCTGCTCCAGCAAACGCCGCGCCGGGAGCGTGTCGCGATGCGTCACGCCGATGGCGGCTTGCGCCTGCGGGGAGAGAAAGTCCACGTAGATCGGGTACTTCGGCATCAACTCGGCGACGAACGACTTCTTGCCGATCGACGTGAGATAGTCCGCCTGATCGAAATCGATCTTGAAGAAATGCTGGCCTAGCGACTGCCAGAACGGGCTCCGCCCCTCGTCGTCGAAATAACCGCGCAACTCGGCGCATACCTGCGGACCGAAACGTTCGGGGAACTGCGCCATGAACAGGAAGCGCGCCTTCGACAGTAACGCCCCGTTGCCGGACCCGCGCCACGCCGGATCGAGCAGCAATGAGCAGAGTTCGCTGTAGCCAGTCAGGTCGTTCGAGAGCGAGAGCGTCAACATCCGCGACCAGACATTCAGCTCGCGGCTCGCATGCACGATCGTATCCTTGCGATACGTGTAGAACGGCTGCTCCAGCCCGACGGCGGCTTCCAGTCCGCACACGCCCGCAATCTCGCCGGTCCGAACGTCTTCCATCACGAACAGGTAGCCCTGCTCGCCCGTGGGCGCGTGCCCCTCCACGGTGGCCGCAACACGCGCCAGACGCGCCTCGAGCGCCGCCTGATCTGGCTTGAACGACGTCATGCCCGGGCCAGCCAGCGCCGCGAGCTTCAGCAACGCGGCAAGATCGCCCGGACGCGCCAGACGAACCACTCGCAGCGACGTCGCCGCGTCATCGCCTGGGAAGTCCGTCAATGCGACCGGCGTCGCCGGCGCTGCCACGTGAGGGGGAATCGCCATTTTCGTTTGACGGGTCATGGGCACATCCGGCGAAGTGGGTGAAACAAGGGCCGGAGCGACGTCATCCGCCGGTCCGGCCCGAAGTTCTGCGCGCTGCGGCTCAGATCGTAGTGAGGCGAGATGCCGTCAGGCTGCCTTCGCCGTCGCGGCAACCGTCGCCACCGCCTTTTCCAGCGACGCGAGGCCGGCGTCGATGTCGGCAAACGGGATGTTCAACGACGGCGCAAAACGCACCACGTCGCCCCCGGCCACCAGCAGCATCAGACCATGCTTTTCGGCTTCCACCACGATGTCCTTCGCGCGGCCTGCGAACTCAGGCTTGAGCACCGCACCGATCAGCAGGCCCATGCCGCGCACCCGCTCGAACACGCCGTGACGCGCATTGATCGCTTCGATACCCTTGACGAAATAATCATGGCGCGCCTTCACACCGTTCAGTGTCTCGGCGGTGTTGATCAGCTCGAGCACGCGTCCGGCGATCGCCGTGGCGAGCGGGTTGCCGCCGTACGTGCAGCCATGCGTGCCCGGCGAGAAGCTCGCCGCGATCTTGCTCGTGGTGAGCATGCCGCCAATCGGATAGCCGTTGCCCAACGCCTTGGCGGTGGTCAGGATGTCCGGCGTCACACCGTATTGCTCGTACGCGTAGAGCGTGCCGGTGCGGCCAACCCCCGTCTGCACTTCGTCGAAAATCAGCAGCGCGCCATGCTTGTCGCACAGCGTGCGCAGACCCCGCAGGAACGCCGGATCGGCAGGCAACACACCGCCCTCACCTTGCACCGGCTCGACGATGACGGCCGCCGTGGCGTCGGAAATCGTTGCCTCGACGGTCTTCAGATCGTTGTACGGCAGATGCATGATGCCGGCCGGAATCGGGCCGAAGCCTTCGGTGTACTTCGCCTGACCACCCACACTGACGGTGAACAGCGAGCGGCCATGGAACGAGTTGTAGAACGAAATGATCTCGCTCTTTTCCTTGCCGCCGCGCTCGGCGGCGTGATCGTAGGCGTAGCGGCGCGCCAGCTTGAGCGCGGCTTCGTTGGCTTCGAGGCCCGAATTGCAGAAGAACGCCTTGTCGGCAAACGTCGCCTCGGTGAGTGCCTTGGCCAGACGCAGCACCGGCTCGTTGGTGTAGCCGTTGCCGATGTGCCAGACCTTGCGCGCCTGCGCTTCGATGACCTTTACCAGTTCCGGATTGGCATGGCCGAGCGCGTTGACCGCGATCCCGCCGGTGAAATCGACATACTCGCGCCCCTCCTGGTCCCACATGCGCGAGCCTTCGCCGCGCACGGGCACCATCTGGGCGGGAGCGTAATTGGGCACCATCACGTCGTCGAACGTCTGGCGGGTCACAGCGATTGGCTGGCTCATGACTACCTCGAGAAATCGGAGTGCAATCTTCGATTGCGGGGCAGGCCCGGACAACGGTCACTGCCCTGTGAAAAAACCTGGCTGGGGCTCAGGGTGCCTGCGACGCGCCGCTGACGAACCAGCCTGCGAACGGCACTCGGCGCGCGTACCCCCGCATTGTAATCAGATGCGACGCGCGGATATACCTCTGCGCGCGTCGCAATCGTGAGAATTACAGGACTTTGCGCAAGAATTCGCGCGTGCGCTCGTGCTTGGGGGCCGAGAAGATCTGTTCCGGCTTGCCTTCTTCCATGATCACACCCTGATCGATGAAGAAGACGCGGTCGGAGACTTCGCGTGCAAAGCCCATCTCGTGCGTCACGACGACCATCGTCATGCCTTCATCGGCCAGCGACTTCATGACTTCGAGCACTTCCCCCACGAGTTCCGGATCGAGCGCCGAGGTCGGCTCATCGAAGAGCATGACCTTGGGCTGCATGGCAAGGGCTCGTGCGATGGCCACACGCTGTTGCTGACCGCCGGAGAGCTGGTTCGGGAACGCGTCGATCTTGTCGATCAGGCCGACCTTGCGCAGCAGTTGCTCGGCAATGGTCACGGCCTCGCTACGCTTGATGCCGTTCACCTGCATCGGCGCGAGAATCAGGTTCTCGAGCACCGACATATGGGGGAACAGGTTAAAGCGCTGAAACACCATGCCCACGCTCGCGCGCATGGCATTCATGTCCGTCTTGGGATCTTCCACGTGAAAGCCGTTGACGAGCACTTCACCGCCGCTCACGTCTTCCAGACCATTCAGGCAGCGCAGGAACGTGCTCTTGCCCGAGCCCGACGGCCCGATCACACAAACGACTTCGCTTTCTTCGATGCGGCACGAAATGCCGCGCAGCACGTGCGCCTCGCCGTACTGCTTCTGCAGGTTATTGACGACGATCACCTTTGCCGTACCTCGTTTCCAGATGTTGAACAAATGCCGACAGCACCAGCGTGATCACCCAGTAGATGAGCGAAATCGTCAGATACGGCTCCCAGTAGCGGGCATACGCACCGGACACGGTGCGGGCAGCGTAGGCCAGCTCCGCCAGACCGATGGCCGACGCCAGCGACGAGTCTTTCACGATCGCGATGGCATTGTTGCCCAGCGGCGGCAGCATGCGGCGGAACGCTTGCGGCAGCACGACGCGGCGCAGCGTCTGCATGTAGGTCATGCCCAGCGAGCGGGCGGCTTCGGCCTGACCACGATCGATCGACTGAATGCCCGCGCGGAAAATTTCGGAAACGTACGCCCCGGCGTTCAGCGAGATCGCCAGCACCGCCGACATGAACGCGCCGTATTGCGAACGGATTTCGCGCGCCAGGTCGCCGCTCACGAACCAACCACCCGACGGGTTGATCAACAACGGCATCAGCGCGAAGTGGATCAGCAGGATCTGTACGAACAGCGGCGTGCCGCGGAAGAAGCTGACGTAGAAGCGTACCGGGTATTGCACCGCGTAGCGCAGGAAATACTTGTAGAAGCCGTGGCGCGCCTCGGCCAGACGGCCGACGCCAAGCACGAGCCCAAGTAACGTGCCGGCGATCACACAGATCACCGTGCACTTGAGCGTCATCAGCGTACCCTCGACGAACAGGGGCATGTATTCGCTGATGATGTTCCACTGGAACCCACCCATGAAGCACCTTTCTCACAAAATGAAACGAACCGGCTGCCCGGCAGAAAAACGCTCGCGGCCCGGGGGTTGACGTCGGTCATCGACGATCAGCTCACGGGCCGCGAGTGGCCAGATGTCTGGCGCGCGTGGCGCGAATCTTACACGCGTTGCTTACTGTTGCGGCAGCGTCGGCACGTCGGCATCGAACCACTGCTTGTAGATCTTGGCGTAGGTGCCGTCAGCCACGATCTTCTTCAGGCCGGTGTTGATCTTGTCGAGCGCCACCTTGTTGCCCTTCTTCACGGCAATGCCGAAGTACTGGCGCTTGAATTTGTTGTCGTAGACCAGCTTGAACGGCTTTTCCGGGTGGCTCTTGATGTAGAACTTGATCACGCCGACATCGCCCACGGCAGCGTCCACACCACCGCGATACAGCTCTTCGAGCATCAGCGGCGTGTTATCGAAGCGGCGGATCGCCGTGCTCGCCTTGCCCAGTTCGTCCGAGACGGCGATGTCGCCCGTGCTCGAATTGACCACGCCCACTTGCAGCTTCTTCAGATCGGCCAGACCGGCAACCTTGGCGCCCGGCGAGGTGATGATGACCTGATCGGCCGGAAAGTACGGGGCCGAGAAGTCGACCATCTCACGACGCTTGTCGGTAATGGTGATGCCGGAAATGATGATGTCGCGATCGCCCTGATCCAGCGTGGCGAAGATGCCTTCCCACGGCGTGCTGACCAGCTTCACGTTGAATCCGCCTGCCTTGCCGATCGCCTTGATCACGTCGATATCGAAACCGACCAGTTCCTTTTGCGGCGTTTCGAACTCGAACGGACGATACGTGCCGCCGGCACCCACGGTGTAGGTGGGATCGGCGGCCTGCGCGGCCGGCACCGCAGCGAATGTCGTCAGAAAACAGGCGGCAGCCAGCACGAGGCGCTTCGTCAACATGTTGATTTCCTTGGCGAGAATTCTTGAAAGAGCGCAATGATACTCCTCGACGCCTCCGAAACGAAAAAAACCCGCCGAAGCGGGGGCTGTCGTTGCGATCTCGCGACGTGCCGCGCAATTCTCATGCGGCGATAATGCAAGCCGGACGCGGGCAATGCCAGTTCCCGCCCTTGTCCGGCCCGGTTGGCGACACCTCAGAACGCGCCTGCCGCGATGGGCCCGGCGGCCTGCCCGGGACCAAAGACCACGTCGCGATAGGTTTTGCCGGCGGGAATCATCGGATAGACGTCGTCTTCACGGGCGACGAGAACATCCAGCAGATACGGCTCGCTCGGGTCTTCGAGCATGCGGGCGAGCGCGGCGGGCAATTCCTCGGGGCGAGTGACGCGCGCGCCTGCCACACCGTAACCGGCGGCAATGGTGACGAAGTCCGGATACGGCCGACCGTCGTCGGCGCCCTCGGGCACGTTCGGGTCGACCAGCGACGACGCTACGCGATTGCGCGCGTAGATCATGTCCTGCCATTGCCGGACCATGCCCAGCCACTGGTTGTTGATAACCAGCACCTTGACGCCCAACCCGTACCGGCGGCACGTCGACAGTTCGTTCACAGACATATTGAGGCTGCCGTCGCCGTCGATGTCGACCACCGGCGCGTCAGGCAGTGCCACCTTGGCGCCAATGGCCGCAGGCAGGCCGAAGCCCATCGTGCCGAATCCCGCGCTGGACAGGAAAGTGCGCGGCTGGCGAAGCCGCAGGTGTTGCATCGCCCACATCTGATGTTGTCCAACGCCGGTGGTCACGACAGCCTCCGGGGGCAGCAGCGCCGCCAGCGCCGTGATGACGTCGACGCCCGTCAGCCCCCCCGCTTCGCCAACGGCGACCGGCTGGGGTGCGCGCAGCGGATGCGTCTCGCGGCGCTCGCGCAGGTAGGCATGCCAGTCCGGCACGTCGCGGCGCTTCGCGTGGGTTAGCAGACCGGCGAACGCGTCACGCAGATCCGCATGCACGCCGAGCGTTACGGGCTTGTTCTTGCCGATTTCGGCGGCGTCGACATCGACATGGACGATCTTCGCGTGCCGGGCAAACGACGACGGATCGCCGATCACCCGGTCGTCAAAGCGCACGCCAAGCGCCAGCACGAGGTCGGCTTCGTTGACCGCAACGTTGGCCACATACGCCCCGTGCATGCCGAGTGGCCCGAGCAGCAGCCGATGGTCGTCCGGCATCGCGCCGAGACCCATCATCGTGAGCGCCACCGGGCAGTCGAGCGCTTCGGCCAGCGCCACAAGCCGCGCGCCGGTGCCCGAGGCAACCACACCGCCCCCGGCGTAGATCACCGGGCGCTCGCTTTTCGCCAGCAATGCCGCGATACGCTGGGCGGTTTCGTCGCTCATCCCGGCCGGCACCGGCGCCGTGAAACGTTTGTCCGTCGGCTGATCGGGGCGTGCTTGCTGAATGTCTTTCGGGAAATCGAGCAGAACCGGACCGGGCCGGCCCGCGAGCGCGCAGGCGGCCGCCTCTCGAACCGCTGCGGGAATGTCGCGCGGCTCGCGCACTTGCCGGGCGAGCTTCGTCACGGGCTTGGTGATGGCGACGATGTCGACTTCCTGAAACGCGTTCTTGCCGAGCCAATGCGTTGCAACGTTACCGGTGATGGCGAGCACCGGCACGGAATCGCTTGCGGCATCGGCAATGCCCGTGACCAGATTTGTCGCGCCGGGGCCAGACGTCGCCAGACAGACACCGAGCTTGCCAGTGGCACGCGCATAACCTTGCGCACCGAAAACCGAGCCCTGCTCATGCTCGGTTCGTACCAGCGTGATGGCCACGCGCGAGAGCGCGTCGAGCATCTCGAGATTGGCTCCGCCCGGATAGCAGAACACCGTGTCGACGCCAATTTCGACCAGCGTGCGCGCAATGAGGTCTGCGCCTTTGGCAGACAGTGGGGCAACAGGCTGGGCGACGGCACCTGTCGCGGTCTCGGTAGCAGGCAAAGTCAGGTCGAGTTTCATGGGTACGTAATTTCCTGCAGATTCAATCGAACTGGGGCGGATTGTTGCGGCAAATATGCCTAATGAGCCTCAAGCATACGGCCATCAGCCAGTAAATGCTTCGCGTATCGTTGACAAATTTCCATTGATTTCACATGATTCATTCAAATTTCATACTTCAAAGGAATTAATCATGCAAATCGATGAATTCGACGAGAAAATTCTCGCACTCCTTCAGGTGGATGCTTCGCTTTCGGCCGCCCAAATCGGCGAGCGCATCGGTCTGTCGCAATCGCAATGTTGGCGCCGCATCGACCGGCTTGATGCCGAAGGTGTCATCGAGCGGCGCGTCGCGCTGGTCGACCGCAAGAAGGTTGGGTTGAACGTGATGCTCTTCGCCCATGTGAAGCTGGCCGGTCACAACCGCAACGCGCTGCCGGAGTTTTCGAAGGCGATCCAGGCATTCCCCGAAGTCCTCGAATGCCATGTGCTCATGGGCAATGTCGACTTTCTGCTGCGCATCGTGACGCGCGACGTCGACGCTTATGAGCGTTTCTTCTTCGAGCGGCTTTCCCAGTTGCCGATGGTGCAGGAGGTCAACTCGATGATCGCCCTCTCGCAGATCAAGTCGACGACCGTACTGCCCATTGGGCAGGGCGTGGCGCATCTCGGGGGGCCTGCGGGATCTGCCTCCGGCACGGCATGACATTGCGCTGACAGCATCATGTCGCGCAGCGGGCGGTAGTCTGCGGGTCGCCCTGACGCATATCGAAGCGGCCACTACAGGCGTCGCTGAAAACGTCGGCACACGTTGGACAGCGCCCCCGCAAGCCTCTATCCTTAAGCATCCACTATGGGAGCCTTGCATGAAACGTTGGTTCGGACTGACTGCCGCAGCCGCCATCATCGGCGTGACGGCATGGTGCTTCATCCCCGCGCATGCCGCCCTGAAAAACGGTGCGCCCGCGCCGGACTTCTCTGCGCAGGCATCGCTCGGCGGCAAAGTGTTCACCTTCTCGCTTGCCGACGCGCTCAAGAACGGCCCTGTCGTGCTGTACTTCTATCCTGCGGCATTTACCCAAGGGTGCACGATCGAAGCCCACGACTTTGCCGAGGCAACTGACGCGTTCAAGGCGTTGGGCGCGACGGTCATCGGCGTCTCGCACGACAACATCGATACGCTCAACAAGTTCTCCGTGTCCGAGTGCCGCAGCAAGTTTGCCGTGGCGGCCGATACCGACCAGCACATCATGCGCGCCTATGACGCCGTGCTCTCGCTCAAGCCCGATTACGCCAATCGCGTCTCGTACGTCATCGCCCCGGACGGCAAGGTGATCTACAGCTACGTGAGCCTCGATCCGGACAAACACGTCGCCAACACCATGGAAGCCGTCCGCAAGTGGCGCGCTGCGCATCCTGCTTGAGCACGGCGAATTTACGGGACGATGCGGCATGAAAGCCATAGCACGCGCACAAACTCGAAGCGAGGAACTCGCCAATAGCGTCAGTCATGGCATTGCCTGCCTGGCGGCCCTCGCTGCGATTCCCTTCCTTTTCACGGCCGTCCGCCCTCCTTTGCCGAGTCAGGTGCAGCAAATCGGGATCGGCGTATTCGCCGTCACGATGGTGGTCGTGTATCTGGCCTCCGCGCTATACCACGGACTACCCGACGGTCGCGCGAAACAGCTGTTCATGCGCGTCGATCACTGCGCAATCTTTCTTTTCATTGCCGGAACCTACACCCCCTTCACCATCAAGATCCTCCACGACCCGTGGGGCTGGCCGCTGCTCACCGGCGTATGGGCGATGGCCATTGCCGGGCTGATCGCGAAGACACTCGGCCTGCTCGATCGGCCGCTCATCTCCACCCTGCTTTACATCGGTCTGGGATGGATGGCCGTTTTAGTGGCCGGACCGGTACTCGCCGCCATTCCTGGCCCCGGTGCGGGATGGCTCTATGCAGGCGGTATCGCCTACACCGTCGGCGCTGTCTTCTATTCGCTCGACGGGCATATCAAGTTCGGGCATCTCGTGTGGCATCTGTTCGCCATTGGCGGCACCGCCTGCCACTATCTCGCCGTCTGCCGCTATCTCTGATCGTCCGGTGTGATCCGGCAATCCGCCAGCTTTTCGGATAGCCGGTCGCATCGCGCCGTCAACGCCGGGTCCCCGAACATCCTGCACGCACCGCGCATGCGGTGCAGCAACGCCTGTGCGGCATCCAGATCTGCCGGGCGACGCGTTGCGATCAACCGGCGAAAACGCGCAAGATCCTTCGCCATTTCCTCACGCATCATGCGCCGCGCGTAGGGGTCATCCAGCAGCGACGGCCTCGCAGCTTTCGGGAGCTGACCGGTGGCGTCCGGCCCAACCTCCGACCCCACCGCCTCATCCCCCACGACACCGGAACATGGCCACCGCACTGCGAGCGTCTGGGCCAGCCGCAGTCGTGACACCGGCTTCGTCAGCACATCGTCGATACCGGCCTCCCGGGCCGCACGCGCCCCCACCACCGACCCTGTCACCGCGAACACAATGGGCGCCCGGCGGCCAAGGGCCGGCGCCAGCGCACGAAACGTCTTCGCCAGCGTCAGACCGCACGCGCCGCCGAGCTGTATATCGGTGAGCACGACGTCGACATCATGCAAAATCCATTGCAACAACGCCTCGGTCAGATCTTCCGCACGCTCGACGATGCACCCAAGCGACGTCAATTGATCGGCGAGGATGGCGCGATTCATGACGTGGTCGTCGACCACCAACGCGTGCAGCCCGGAACGCACATCGACGCGGGCAACGGGCACCTCTGCGGCCAACGGCGACGACACGGCCCTGTCTTGCGGGCCAGCAGGTTTCGCGCAAGGCATGCCGAAGGGCACCGATAGGCGAAACTGCGCTCCCGATGTCGACGGCTCCACGCACAGCGAGCCGCCCATGCGCTGCGCCCATTGCTGGGCGATCCACAGTCCCAACCCTGTGCCGGGCACTGAGCGATCCGCGCGGGCGAACGCCGCAAACACCGCGTTTTCCATGCCCGCAGGGATTCCCGGCCCGGTGTCGCTGACGTGAATCGTCAGTTGCCCCGCCCCCACACCACCTCGCCGCCCGGGCTCGGCCGACACGCGCCGGTGAGCGTCTTGCGCCGGACCAGCGCCCCAAGACGCCCTGACCGCAACACCACCGCAAACGGTGTACTTCAACGCGTTGTCGAGCAGCGTTCGCAGCATCTGGCGCAAGCGACCGGCGTCTCCCCGCATCATGACGGGCACGTCGTCGGCGATGTGGCACCCCAGAATGAGCCCTTTCGCATGGGCCGTGCCCGCAAACGAGTCAACCTCCTCGTCGAGGCACACGCGCACCTCGAAGACGGTTTCCCGCAACGGCAGATGCATGACCTCGCCTTGGCCCAGTTGCAGCACGTCGTCCACCGCGCCAGCCACCACGCCGAGCATGCTGCGCATGGCGCCAAGCCGCTCGCGAGGCGCAATCCCCCCGGCGCCGGCACGCATGCCGCCGTCGCCGGCAACATCGCCGCATAGTGCGTCCAGATGCCCTTGCAGCACTTGCAACGGGGCCCGTAGCTCGTGCACCAGCGCCATCCGAAAAATGCTGACGTCCTCACGGCCGTCCCTTCCATACCCTTGCGGACCGGGCGCTGCCGCCGCTTGCCGCCCATCCGATTCATACCGCCCGGCATCGGCGCCGCCACACCGGAAATTGAATTTGTCGAGATTCATCGCGTCGTTGACGCCTCATCACGATTCACGCGCTTCGGCGTACTGAAGAACTGCAGGAGCCTTCAAGTCTGGCCTTTTGCAAGACCGTTGCGACTGCGCAAATTCCGATCTTATTTTGTGGACGCCCGCACTTTCGGAATCGTCCGAGCCGAATGACTCAAGTTCCGCCTCTCATCTGCCGATAATCCCTATGCCCCGTCTTCCACTTTCCGACTGGCGGGGAGGCCGCACGCACGCGCTCCGCGACCTGGGCATTCAATCCATCGATCCATATGTATAAGAACATTACGATTCGGACCAGCCTGACACTGGTCCTAGGTTTGCTTGGTGCACTACTCGTCCTCGCCAGCGTTCTGGGCCTTCAGGCGCTCAGTTCCAGCAATGAATCCCTGAGCAAGATGGCCACGGAAGACACGCCCGCCCTGGCCGAACTCAAGGGCACTGGCGAGCAGATTCTGCGGACCCGTCTGTCGATGGCGACCTACGCCTCTTACGTCAGCCTCGGCGCGAATCCGGAAGAGTCCGAAAAAGTGCTGAATCGGGGCACACAGTACATCGCCGCCTCGGACGCACTCTGGAAGGATTATCTGAAACGTCCCAAAGAAGATGCGCACGAAGCGGAGTTGGCCAAGGCAACCGACGAGAAGCGCCGTGCCTTTTTCGACAAAGTGGTGACGCCAGCGCTCAACGCCCTCAAGCAAGGCGACGTGGCCGGGTTCCACCAGATTCAGGCACGCGTCGCGCCGCCCGCCTATAGCGCCCTCGATTCCGCCCTGCGCGAGTTGCAGGACATTCAGGTCGCGCGGCAGAAGACTCGCTTCGAAGCCGCCCAGCAGCGCTACAACATCATGCGTATTGCGATGGGGGTGACGTTGGCCGTTGCCCTGCTGCTCGCACTGTGGGGCCGTGCGATGCTCGCACGCGCCGTGTTGCGTCCGATCCGCGAAGTCATCTCGCATTTCGAGCGCATGGCTGCGGGCGACCTGAGCCAGCGAGTCGAACAGCGCACGCGCAATGAGATGGGGCAGCTCTTCGGCGCGCTTGGCCGGATGCGCGATGGTCTTGCCGCCACGGTCGGCACCGTGCGCGAGAGTACAGAAGCCATTCACGCGAGCGCCCGCGAGATTGCCGACGGCAACGCCGATCTGTCGCAACGCACGGAATCTCAGGCGTCGTCGCTGGAGCAAACGGCGGCGAGCATGGAAGAGCTGACGGCCGTCGTCAAGCAGAACGCCGAGAATGCGCGTGCCGCCAGCCAGTTGGCCGTTACGGCATCGGATACCGCTTCGCGGGGGGGCGACGTCGTGCAAGAGGTCGTGACGACGATGCGCGATATCGCCGAAGCGTCGCAGAAGGTCACCGACATCCTCACGGTCATCGATGGCATCGCGTTCCAGACGAACATTCTGGCGCTCAACGCCGCCGTCGAAGCCGCACGTGCCGGCGAACAGGGGCGCGGCTTTGCCGTCGTCGCGGGCGAAGTCCGCACGCTCGCCCAGCGCAGCGCGTCGGCAGCCAAGGAGATCAAGGGATTGATCGAGGCATCGGGCGACCGCGTCGAGACCGGCACCCGTCTGGTCGAGCGCGCTGGCGCCACGATGGTGGAAGTGGTGCAGTCGGTCAAACGCGTAACCGACATCATGGGCGAGATCTCGGCCGCCAGCGTCGAGCAGTCGAGCGGCATCGAACAGGTCAATCGCGCCGTGACACAAATGGACGAGATGACGCAACAGAACGCCGCGCTCGTGGAAGAAGCGTCTGCCGCGGCGGCAGCGCTCGAGGCACAGGCGGCGCGTCTGCGCGAATCGGTAGCGCTGTTCCGTCTGTCGGCCCACGACTCAGCGCATTCGTCCAGGGGCAGCACCGGCGACGTCACGCTCAACGTAACGCCGGGCAAACTGGCGCTCGCCGCCTGAATGCCGCACCCCTATCACCGGCCGCCCCGTACGTCGTGACCTCGGGCATCCTCTGACGCCGCCTCGTCGACATGACGGGCGCGTCTCAGGATGCCGGAAAGCCTCCCCAAGATGCCGTGCAACGCAAGCGTTGCGGCGTCACTTCAAAGACTCACGCGTTGCTCGAAGCCCTTGAGCGGCGCCTGCGCCACCCACGCTTTATCGATGTCGCAGGACGACACCTGCGCCCCCGGCGGCCCCTGACGCATCCACTCGCACATCGCCAGCAACTGAGCGGCTTCGCCCTGTGCAATGACTTCGACCGCACCATCGCGACGGTTGCGCACCCACCCGCTGAGCCCGATCCTGCGCGCCTCGACCACGCATGCGGCGCGATAGCCGACGCCCTGAACTCGCCCGCGAACTACGATCTGCCACGTTGCCGTCATTGCCCCTCCTGCTGCAATCGATGGATGTCCGAGACGATGAAAAAGGGCTCGATCAACGTCGAGCCCTTTCACTACGTTAGCACACGCCGGTACACGCCTAATAGACGTCGCGGCGATACCGCCCTTGCGCCGACAAATCGAGCAAGGCATCCACGCCGATCGCGTCGGCCAGCGCAGCATCCACCGCAGGGGCCATGCCAGCGAGGCTGCCACACACATAGATCGACGCACCGTCCGCCACCCAGGCCGCAATGTCCTCGGCCAACGCCCGCACCCGGTCTTGTACGTAGATGCGCCGCGCCTGATCGCGCGAATACACAGGGTCGAGACGTGCGATGCCGCCCTGCGCCTGCCACGCGCGCAACGTCGCGTCGTAGAAACGATCGTGTGCCGCCTTACGCTCACCGAAGATCAACCAGTTGCGCACATGCCCCTGCGCGATTCGTTCGGCGAGGTGCGAGCGCAGTCCCGCCAGGCCGGTGCCATTGCCGATCAGGATCATGCCGCAGGCGTGCGCCGGACCGTGGAAGCCGGGGTTCGGACGTACGCGCATCGTTACGCTTTCGCCCAACGCCACGCCGTCGGTGAGCCAGCCGGAACCGAGCCCCAGCGAGCCGTCGGGATTGCGTGCCTGACGCACCAGCAACATCAGTTGGCCCTCATCCGGTGTGGATGCAATCGAATACTCGCGCTCAGGCAGCGGCGCCAGACGCGCCAGCCACGCCGGCAGATCGATACCCGCCGGCGGCGCGGCATCGGGCAATACGCGCTCGCGCAGTGCGTCGCCCAACGTCGTCTCGCGTCCGGCAACGCTCACCCTCACGTCGGACGCCCAGACGCTGCCGGCAAGGAAGGTTTCAACGCGTGCGGCCGTATGGCGTGGCAGCACCTCGACCAGATCGCCCGCGACCCATTGGGCCCCCGGTGGCGGCGTGAAGGCCAGGTGATAGGCCGGCAACCCGGTACTGCCGGGATTGAGCACATGGCGCTCGGCCAGCGGCCACGACTGGAAGCGAGGGCTATCGTCGGCCTTCGAAGACACGAGCGGGCGGCCCAGCCATTCGCCAAGCCGCTCCTGCCAACGGGCCCATGCGCCAGGATCGCCCCGGTCGACTTCGATGGGTTCAAATGCCGCCACACCGCCCTGCGCGCGCAGCCAGCCATCGAGTTTGCGGCCGAATCCGCAGAATCGGTCGTAATGGCTGTCGCCCAAAGAGAGCATCGCGAAACGCAACGTCGGCAGCGCCATCGCCTGATTCATCAACTGCTGCGCAAACCGGCGCGCGCTATCGGGCGGCTCGCCATCACCGAACGTGCTGACGATAAACAGCGCCCGCTTGGCCGTGCCCAGTTGTGCCTGACCGATGCGGGCCAGCGGCTGGATCTGCGCCGGAACTCCCGCCCCCTGCAACATGCCGGCCGTCTGCCATGCGAGGCCTTCGGCTACGCCGCTCTGGCTCGCGTAGCCGATCAGCACGCCCTCTTCCGCCAGTGACGTGCCCGCCACTGGTGCCTCAGCGCCATGTTTCTCCACGACCGGGCGCGATGCCGCCAACGCGCGCTTCTTCTTGCGACGGTCGAGATAGAGCATCCACCCCGTGACGAAGAACACCGGCATCATCAGGCTCGAGAACATCATGACGATGATGCCCGCCTGCCCGAAGAAGCTGCCGCGATGCAACGCGTAGATGCTCGTCAGCAACTGTGCGCCGGTCGTCTTCTCGGCGTATCGATCCTCGTTGCGAATCTCGCCAGACGCCGCCTCGACATCCATGCGGCTGAACGCCCGCTCATGCGGCACCGACTTGTCGAGCCACGTCACCTGCAACGGTCCGCCGGGCTTCTGTGCCGGGCGCAGATAAACCTTCGTGTAGTCAGGCACATGGGCCGTGAAACGGCTCCACACCCGGCTCATGTCGTCTGCCGGTGTCGAGGTCAGATCCGGCAACGCCGCCTTCTTGCCCTCACCTTTCCCGGCCATCTTCGGTGGCGCAGCCGGCTTATTTCGCACCGGCTGGGGCACACCGGCCATCGAGAACAGCATGCCGCGCCACCAGTCGTACGACCAATAGAGGCCCGTCGTGGCCGACAGCAGATAAGGCACCAACACTACCGTGCCGATCACCGCGTGCAGATTCCAGAGGAACGGCCGGCCACGCTTCTTGAAGTCGATATGGAACCACGCGCGCCAGTTGCCGATGCGGCGAGGCCATCGCAGATACAGGCCGCTCAACGCCAGCAGGAACAGCAATAGCGTGGCGGCCGCCGTGATCTGCTTGCCGATGCCATCCACCGTGAGGAAGCGGTGAATATCCATGATGAAGCGGAAGACGACATCGGCCTGCGAACGGCCGAGCATCTGCCCCGTATAAGGGTCGACGAAGTACGTCTCGCCGCGCGTTCCGTCACCGATCGACAGCCGCACGCCGACGGCGTCTTCCGGCGCGCGCGTCACGGTCATGAGCAGAATGCGCCGGTCGGGCACCGCTTCATGGACCCGCGCAATCAGCTCGGGAATCGGTAACGGCGCCGTATCGCGCACGGCCACGGTCATCACGCCCGGGCTGAAGGCGCGGGTGAGTTCTTCGTAATAGGAAAGCAGCGCGCCAGTGAGTCCGACCACTGCCAGCACCAGCCCGGCCGTAATGCCGAAGCACCAGTGCAACTGAAACCACAGTCTTTTCATCATTGTTGTCGTCCAACGCACGTCCGTGCGCCGATGGTGGCGCGTGCGTGGCAGGTGTGCCGAACCGCAATCCCCGATGGAGCACTTTGCGGCAATTGTCGAATGGTATTGCAAACGATTCTCATATTCAATACCCATTTAACTTTCCCCACCTTGTAGGCCCCATCCGACAGGAATTTCATAGAAAGGACGACCCCCCGTCGCTTTTTGAACGGTTAGGATGAATTTATCGGCGCGGATGTCCGCGCTCCCGCCCACCGAATCGCCGCAAGTCACATCTCGTCCCCCTTCCCCCTGCGCCCGCCGCTCGGCCCCGGATACGACCTTTCGACCTGCGGCACGACAGCGACGGAGTGCCATGCAACCCTTAGCGTCTTCCCCTTGTGCCCCACCGGCGACGACACCAGCCGACACTTGCGATGTCGACGTTGCCACGGTGGCATTCTTCTTTGACCTCGACGGCACGCTGGCACCGCTGGCGCCACGTCCCGATGCGGTCAGGCTGCCGCGTGATACCGCCAGTGTGCTGGCCCGACTGTTCGAGCGTACGCAGGGCGCTATCGCGGTCGTCTCCGGGCGCGCCATCGACGACATCGACGGCCTGCTCGCCCCGTTACGTGTGCCCGCCGCTGGCCTGCACGGCGCCGAAATTCGTCATGCCGACGGAGATCTGATCCGGGCCGAGGGCCATGCCGTCGACGCGGCCCGGGTCGCGTCGATGGTCGCCCCATTGCAAGCGCTCGTCGCCCAGCACGCCGGCCTTTTGCTGGAAAACAAGGGCAGCGCCCTCGCGCTGCACTACCGCAATGCGCCCGAGTTGGCGGGTGTCGCACGCGACACGATGCGCACCCTGGCCGATGTGCATGCCGAGCGCTTCGTGTTGCAACCCGGCAAGTTCGTCTTCGAGTTGCGGCCGCGCCACGTCAGCAAGGGCCGCGCCATCGCCACGCTACTGAAGGAGGCCCCGTTCGCCGGCAGAACGCCACTGTTTGCCGGCGACGACCTGACCGACGAGGCCGGATTTGCCGACGTGAATGCGCTGGGCGGCATCACGATCAAGATCGGCGAAGGTGAGACTTGTGCCCGTCACCGGTTGCCGTCGCCGGAAGCGCTGACGGCCTGGCTGCTGACGTTGCGTCACACCTCCCCACGCCAACCTTCACAGGAGAATGGAGCATGAGCCGCTTAGTCATCGTCTCGAACCGGGTTGCCCCGATCACCGAAGGCAAACCTACGGCCGGCGGTCTGGCGATCGGCGTGTTCGACGCGCTCAAAGACACCGGAGGCATGTGGTTCGGCTGGAACGGAGAAATCAACGCCGAGCCGGCGAGCGCGCCCGAGATCGCCCATCGCAACAACGTCACCTTTGCCACCGTGCCGCTCACGCGCCGCGACTACAACACGTACTACCGCGGCTTTTCGAATGCGACCCTGTGGCCAACGTTTCACTATCGCGACGACCTCACGCGCTACCAGCGCGACGACTACAACGGCTACCGGCACGTCAACGCGCGCTTCGCCGCGCTGCTCTCGCCACTGCTCGAGCACGACGATCTGATCTGGGTCCACGACTACCATCTGCTGCCATTTGCGCAGGCCTGCCGCCAGATCGGGTTGAAGCAGCGACTTGGCTTCTTCCTGCATATTCCGTTTCCGTCGCCGCAAGTGCTCATGACCGTGCCGCCCCATGAAGCCCTGGTGCGCGCCATGTGCGAATACGATCTCGTCGGCTTTCAGACCGAAACCGACCGCACGGCCTTCACCGACTATCTGGTGCGACACGCCGGGGCCACGCTGCACGACGACGGCACCGTGACCGCCTATGACCGCACGCTGCGCACAGGTGTGTACCCGATTGGCGTCTATCCAGACGAGATTCAGCAGCAAGCGACAGCCCGCGCCACGGTCAAGCACATTCTCGATCTGAAGCAGGGGTTGCAGGAGCGCAAGCTGATCATGAGCGTGGACCGTCTGGATTACTCGAAGGGGATGCTGGAGCGATTCCGCGCTTTCGAACGTCTGCTCGAACTGTGGCCGAACCAGCAAGGAACGGTGAGCTTCGTGCAGGTCGCCCCGCCAAGCCGCTCGGACGTCGCGGGATATGGCGAGATCCGCCGCCAATTGGAAGCCGAGGCGGGCCATATCAACGGCCGCTTCTCGGATCTCGCCTGGACACCGCTTCGCTATATCAACAAACGCTACGATCACGAGGTGCTGATGTCGTTCTTCCGCGCGTCGCAAGTGGGCTACGTCACGCCGCTGCGCGATGGCATGAATCTCGTCGCGAAGGAGTATGTGGCCTCGCAAGACCCGGCGGACCCCGGCGTGCTGGTGCTGTCCTGCTTCGCGGGCGCTGCCCAGGAACTGGACGGGGCGCTGATCGTGAATCCGTACGACATCGACGGCATGGCCGAGGCGCTGCGCACCGCGCTGAACATGTCGCTGTCGGAGCGTCAGGCGCGCCACACCACCATGATGCTGACATTGCGCGAGCACAATCTGTCGACGTGGCGCGATCGCTTCATTGCCGATCTTCGCGCACCGAAAGGCGCGGCCAGACCGGCCCTGATGCGCTGCCCTCAACCGGCCGCCGCCTGACGAGCAAGACGCCGGCACCGCCAGGAGTCATGCCATGAGCCAACGTGATCCCTCTGCGGCCCCCTGCGTCGAAGTCGAGACCGACGGGGCCGTGACCATCGTCACACTCGCACGCGCCGCGCGGCGCAACGCGGTGGATCGCCACATGGCTGCCGCCTTGCGTGACGCCTTGCTGGCATTCGAGGGGGACGACAACGCCAGTGTGGCGGTGTTGTGCGGCAAAGGCGCGTCGTTCTGTTCGGGCGCAGACCTCTCGGCTTTCGACGATCCCGAACGCCGCAACGAGGTCACGCCCGATGGCAGCGGCGACGGCCCGATGGGACTCACACGCCGCCATCTGGACAAGCCCGTGATCGCGGCCGTCAGCGGGCATGCCGTAGCGGGCGGACTGGAGTTGGCGTTATGGTGCGACCTGCGCGTGGCGGACGATTCGGCAACGTTCGGCGTTTTCTGCCGGCGCTTCGGCGTGCCACTCATCGATGGCGGCACAGTGCGTCTGCCGCGGCTGATCGGTATGAGCCGTGCGCTCGACATGATCCTCACGGGACGCGCCGTCGGTGCGCAGGAAGCCTACGAAATCGGACTGGTCAACCGGCTGGTGCCGGAGGGTATGGCACGCCAGGGGGCGGTCGCACTGGCACAACAACTCGCCGCACTGCCGCAAGGCGCCCTGCGCGCCGACCGCCGGGCGGCCTACGCGCAATGGGATATGTCGCTCGAAGCCGCGCTGCGCCAGGAAGGCGCGGCCGGACATGCGGTGGTGTTCTCCGAGGGGATCGCCGGTGCCCGCGAATTTCTTGGCGGCGCGGGCCGTCACGGGGCGCCGCGCGACAAGCCGTGACCGGCCGTGCCGCTGCGGCGACGCTCGACGACTGCCTTACTTGCCCGCCGGACGCGACTGCTGCACCTGTTCGAGGCGCTTACGCAGCCCGTCGGCGATTTCTTTCTGATTCGCCTGCGTGGCGAAGTCGATGGCCGACAAACCGATCTGGTTCTTCAGGCGCACATCCGCCCCGCCGTCGAGCAGCACCTTGCATGTGGTGATATGCCCGCCGCGCGCCGCCATCATGAGCGGCGTGGTGCCGTTGGGCGACTCGGCATCGACGTAAGCCGAGGCGTCCAGCAGGATCTGCACGATATCGTCGTGCCCGTTGGTCGCCGCGTAGTGCAGCGGTGCCCAGCCCTTCTTGTTGACCTCTGCATCCTTGTCGATCAACAGCTTGACCATCGGCGCGAGGCCTTGCAGCGACGCAATCATCATCGCGTTCTCGCCTGCAGCATTGGTCGCATCGAGATCCGTGCGCTTGTCGTCAATCAGCAGACGTGCAACGTCGACCGACTTCTCGCGCATGGCGATCACCAGCAGCGGGTTGCCCTTCTCGTCGGTCGAGTTCGGATCGACACCCGCCTTCAGCGCCTGGGCGACGGCCTTCGTGTCGTTGAAGACGACGGCCTTGACCAGTGCTGTGTTGGAGGTGGCCGCGGTGGCGCACGCCGTCAGCCAAAGCACACTGAGCAACATCCAGGCTCGGATCATCGAAAATTTGCGCATCGGGGGCTCCTGTCGGTAGTCCGGTGAATAACGTAGAGACAATCGGGTCAATCGGGTCAATCGGTTGATAGGGGTCAGGGCTTGGCCGTCGCGAACAACCGGAAGAAGTTCTCCGTCGTCACGTCGGCGATCTTCTGCAAGGGCTCGCCGCGCAGGTCGGCGATGAACTCGGCCACATGACGCACGTAGCCGGGTTGATTGAGCTTGCCACGATAAGGCACAGGGGCGAGATACGGCGAATCCGTCTCGATCAGCATGCGCTCGAGCGGCACACGTCGCGCCACGTCCTGCAGATCGCGCGCGCTCTTGAACGTAACGATGCCCGAAAACGAGATGTAGAAGTTCTGATCGAGCGCGCCTTGCGCGACATCCCAGCTTTCGGTGAAGCAGTGCATCACCCCCGCGGGCTCGCCTGCCTGCTCTTCACGCATGATGCGCAGCGTGTCGTCGGCGGCCGAGCGCGTGTGAATGATGAGCGGTTTGCCCGTGACGCGCGCCGCGCGAATATGCGTGCGAAAGCGCTCGCGCTGCCACTCCATATCCTCGATGCTGCGGCCGTCCAGGCGGTAATAGTCGAGCCCGGTCTCGCCGATTGCCACCACCTTCGGCGTGGCGGCAAGACGAACGAGATCGTCGACGCTGGGCTCCGGGGTGTCTTCATAATCGGGATGGACACCGACCGAGGCGTACACGTTCTCGTGCTGTGCCGCGATCTCGAGTACTTGAGGCAGCGTGGGCAGATCGACCGAGACGCACAACGCGTGGCTCACCTTGTTCTCACGCATGCGTGCGAGCAGCTCGGGCATCTGCTCGGCCAGTTCCGGGAAATTGATATGACAGTGCGAATCGATGAACATGATGTGCGATCGGTTGCCGGTGGTCTGCATCAAAGCGATGCCGGTCCGCCGAACAACTGTTTGTATTGCAGGAAAAGGGCCTCAAGCAGCACGCGGGTATTGAGCGGGTGGTTCTGCACCTGACGCTGCTGGGCGAGTTCACGCAGGAAACCCAGCAGGTGGACATCGTCCGTCGTGTCGCCACAACGGCGCAATGCCTGCGCGTGACCGGGGAAAAAGCGGACGGTGCCGGCCATGCGCTCGGCCAGGACATCGAAGCACCAGCGCTGCAACGTCTCCAGAATGCCCGGCAAGCTGCCCTTGTGCAGTTGCTCGGCGCACGCGAAGGCGTCGATCGCCGCGCCCTGCGCCAGCTGACCGAGCAGCCAGTCGCGCCAGCCGCGCTCTTCCGGCTCGGCCAGCGCACGCGCCGCGAGCGGCGCGCCGCCGGCTTCGGCCAGCACGGCGGCGGCCTTGGCCGCATCGAGACCCGCTTCGGCCATCAGCCATTGCGAGGCCTGAGCGCCGTCCGGACGCGTGAGTACCAAGCGACGGCAGCGCGAGAGAATGGTCGGCAAAAGGCGGTCGGGCTGGGTCGTCACCAGCAGGAAGATGACCCCTTCTGGCGGCTCCTCGAGCGTCTTGAGCAATGCGTTGGCTGCATGCACGTTCAGCGCCTCTGCCGGATACAGCAGCACCACACGCAGCCCCTGGCGATGCGAGCCGACGCTTGCAAAGTCGATCACCTCGCGTACCTGCTCGATCTTGATTTCCTTGCTCGGCGTCTTGGTCTTCTTGTCGCCGTCGGCCTCGGCGCGGGCCTCGGCCCCCGGCAGGCTGTCCGCCAATGCCTCCGGGCAGACGGCACGAAAGTCCGGGTGATTGCCGCTGGCGAACCACTGGCACGCAGCGCACGTCCCGCACGGCAAATGGTCGTCGCGCGGCGATTCGCACAGCAGCGCCTGTGCGAACGTACGGGCAAGCTCGATCTCGCCGATGCCCGGCACGGCCTGCAACAGCAGCGCGTGCGGCATCTGGGCGCGCAGGTCGTTAAGGCGTGTCCAATCCTGCGACTGCCACGGATACAGCATGTGGGCTCCTTGGCCGGAAGATGCGTCTTGGGCGGAACAAGGCAGCGGTCAGACGAAGGGGGCGGCATTTGCCCAGTGCGTCCTGCCAATGTTCAATGTCCCGTGGGTGTCCCGTTATCGATGAAACAAGCGGATTATCGCGCGTGCGCGGGCTCAGTGCCCGGGCACGCCCAGTCGGGCGAACACGCCCGCGAGTTGCCCGGCAATCGCTTCGATACTCTGTGCAGCGTCAATCACGATGAACCGGCCGCCCGATGCCTCGGCGCGACGCAAATATTCTTCGCGGACCCGCGTGAAGAACGCCTCGGATTCACGCTCGAACTTGTCCGGTGCGCGGGCGCCCGCCAGCCGTGCAGCGGCAATCGCCGGGTCGAGGTCGAACAGGATCGTCAGATCGGGTTGACGTGTGCCCTGTACCCAACGCTCAAGCGTCGTGAGCTTATCGATCGACAGACCGCGCCCGCCGCCCTGATACGCAAACGTCGCATCGGTGAATCGGTCGGAGACGACCCAGTCGCCGCGTGCGAGTGCCGGTTCAATCACTTTCACCAGGTGCTCCCGGCGTCCTGCGAACATCAGCAGTGCTTCGGTTTCGATATCCATCGGCTCGTCGAGCACGAGTTTGCGCAGCGCCTCGCCCAATGGCGTGCCACCGGGCTCACGCGTGGCGACGACGTTACGCCCTACGCTGGCGAGGCCCTGCCGCAGCGCGCTGACGAAGGCGTTGACGTGCGTGCTCTTGCCCGCACCGTCGATGCCCTCGAAGGTCACGAACTTGCCCGGCGCCACTGCCGATGCCACGGGGGATTGCGTCATTGTTCACCTCGTTGATACTTGTCCACGGCGCGATTGTGCTCCAGGAGATTCGTCGAGAAATGGCTGGTGCCGTCGCCGCGCGCCACAAAGTACAGCGCATCGCTCGGCGCGGGGTTCAGCGCCGCCGTCAGCGACGCCACGCCCGGCAGCGCGATAGGCGTGGGCGGCAAGCCGGCGCGCGTATAGGTGTTGTACGGGGTATCCGTTTGCAAGTCGCGCTTTCGCAGGCGCCCGGTGTACAGATCGCCCATCCCGTAGATCACCGTCGGATCGGTCTGCAGCAGCATACGCTTGCGCAATCGATTGATGAACACGGCCGCGACCTGGCCGCGCTCCACCGCCTGCCCCGTCTCTTTCTCGACGAGCGATGCCATGATAAGCGCCTCGTAGGGCGTCGTGTATGGCAGTCCCGGTGCCCGGGCGGCCCACGCTTCGTCCAGACGCTTCTGCATCAGACGATAGGCCCGCTTGTAAATATCGACGTCGCTCGTGCCTTTCGGAAAAAGGTAGGTGTCGGGGAAGAACATGCCCTCGGCTTCGGCGCGGTCGGCGCCCACCAGTTGCATGATGTCGGCGTCGGGCAATCCGGCGGTATCGTGGCGCAATGCCGGATTGGCGTCGATCTCCGAGCGCATTTTCTTGAAGCTCCAGCCTTCGATGATCGTCACCACGTACTGGTTGACGTCGCCGCGCGCGAGCTTTTCCATCACCTCGATGGGTGTGATACCCGTTGCGAACTCGTAGTTGCCCGACTTGAGCTTCGTACCCACGTCCATGATGCGGGCAAGCAGATTGAACAGCAGCGGGTGCACCGGCACACCGCCGTTGCGCAATTGCGTGGCCACGCTGCGCACCGAGCTGTATGGCTTGATCGTGACGTCGAGTGTCGGCTTGCCCAGTTGCAGGGGGGCCTGCGCCCAATAGTAGAAAGCGCCGCCCGCCGCCAGCGAGGCGACAATCAGCAAGACCAACAGGCGTTTGATGAAAGACATGAATTGCAGGGTAAGCCGTATGACGACAGCAGCGGGTTCGGGGGACTCGGTCAGCCGGACTTGCACGACAACGACGGTGCCGAGAGGCGCGTTTTGCGCGTCGAACCGGGCTCGCACGTCCTGGCGGAAGACCCAATATAATACTTTGACTTGCCGAACCCTCACAGATTGACAGGCTCTCCCGTTTATGACCTCCCAATGGCGTGATCTTCTGCCGCAAGCGGCAGCCGCTTCTTCTTTCGATGTTTCGCCCGATGCGCTCGCGCGCACCGCACAGTTCGAGGCTTTGCGAAACGGCAGTTTCGTCTCGCTCGCCGCCGACACCGGCCTCATCGCCGTGAACGGTGCGGATGCCGCGACCTTTCTGCATGGCCAATTGACCAATGACGTCGAGCGTCTTTCTGCCGCTCAGGCGCGTCTTGCCGGTTACTGCTCGGCCAAGGGCCGGTTGCTCGCCACGTTCCTGATGTGGCGCGACGCGTCGGCCGACGCCACGATCTATCTGGCGTGCGACGCCGAGGTGCAGGCGGCCGTGCAGAAGCGTCTCTCGATGTTCGTCCTGCGCGCGAAGGCAAAACTGACGGACGGCACCGCAACGCATGTGCTGCTGCAAGTCGGCGGCCCCGCCGCCGAGGCCGTTTTGGCCCGCACGTTCCCGTCGTTGCCGGCCACCGCCCTCGCGGCCGTGCATGCGAGCCTCGACGATGCACCCACCAGCCTGATCCGTCTGCCGGACGCCGGCACAGCGCGCTCGCTCTCACGCTTCCTGTGGAGCGTGCCGGTGGCGCATGCGGCGCAGGCGTGGACAGCGCTGACGCAGGCGCCCGGCCTCACCGTCGTCGCCCCCGCCCTCGCGGCCTGGCTCGACGTGCACAGCGGCGTGGCGCGTGTCACGACCGCAACGCAGGAGCAGTTCGTCCCGCAAATGGTGAACTGGGAGGTCGTGGGTGGTGTGAACTTCCGCAAAGGTTGCTACCCGGGACAGGAGGTTGTCGCACGCAGCCAATATCGCGGCACCATCAAGCGTCGCCTGCATCTCGCGCACGTGGATGGCGCGCAGCCGGCACCGGGTCAGGCGCTGGTCGAGACGAGCGACCCCGATCAGCCGTGCGGCATGGTCGTGCAAGCTGCACCGGCCCCGAACGGCGGCTACGATGTACTCGCGGAAGTGAAGCTGGCCGCACGCGAAACCGACGACGTTCGCCTCGGCAGCGCCGACGGCCCCGCCCTCGCCTTCACCGAATTGCCATACGAGATCATCGATCCGACGGAAACGCCCGCGTCGTCTGCGACGGCCTCCTGATCCGGCCGCCCAGCGACTGCCCATGGACTGTTACGTCTACTACCGCGTCTCGTCGCCCAACGCCGCCGCGGCACGTCAGGCCGTCGCGCAACTCTTCGCGCTGACGGCGGCGCGCTTCGGCGTCGCAGGGCGTTTGCAATGGCGCGCCGACGCCTCCGCTAACGACACGGCCGCAGGCACCACGACCTGGATGGAGCGTTACGACGGTGTGAGTCCCGCGTTCGTCGCAGCGCTGCCGCAGCTCGCGGCCGAGTCGGGCCTGACTGACCTGACCGAAGGCGGGCGCCATGCCGAATGCTTCGTCGACGCGCAAACGCCATGTGCCTGATCGTCTTTTCGTGGCAACCTGATGCCGACACGCCACTGGTGCTGCTCGCCAATCGCGACGAATTCTTCGAGCGCCCCGCCGAACCGATGCACTGGTGGCATGACCGGCCGGACGTGCTCGCAGGCCGCGACTTGCGGGGTGGCGGGACATGGATGGGCGTCAATCGCGCAGGACGCTTTGCCGCACTGACCAACTTCCGCGATGGACGTGCCCCGATGGCACCGAAGGACACGCCGTCGCGCGGCCTGCTGGTCTCTGCCATGCTCGACGCTACGGCGTTCGACGACGATCTGTCGCGTATCGAGCAACATGCACACGAGTACGCAGGATTTAACTTGCTCGCAGGAGACTTGCCCGCAGGCAAGTTGTTCTGGCTGGGGAATCGCGACACGCGTGGTGACACCGATATCGACGCTCCCAGACAAATCGAAACGGTCGGGCGCGCGAACGCGTCGTCGCTCCCGTTCCGGGCGCCAGTGCGACTGCCGCTTGCCCACGCCATCCGCCCCGGCACGCACGGGCTGTCGAACGCGCTTCTGGACACGCCGTGGCCAAAACTGGTGAGTCGACGCGATGCACTTCGTGCGGCCATCGACGAGGCGGCCGACGACTTGACGTTGCTCGCGCTGATGCGCAACACCGTAGAGGCAGCCGACGAAGCGCTGCCCGAAACAGGGGTCGCACCGGCTTGGGAGAAGGCGCTATCGGCGGCCTTCATCGCATCCCCGGCCTACGGAACGCGATGCACTACGTTGCTGAGGTATCACCGCAACGGCACGGTCGACCTCATCGAATCGACGGTCTCGCCGGGGCAGCCGGCCAACGAACTACGCGATCTGCGACGGTATCGTTTCGAGGCCGCCCGCGCCTGAGATTGACGAGTCCACCCCGGGCCCGGGGTGGACTCGACCTCACACCAACCGCACGATCTGCTTCCCGAAGTTCTCTCCTTTGAGCAAGCCAAGGAATGCGGCAGGCGCGTTCTCGATGCCTTGCGCCATCGACTCGCGATAGCGCAACTCACCGGCGGCGATCGCATCGGTCAGCGCCTTGAGCGCCTGCGGCCAGACATCCATGTGCTCGGTCACGATGAAGCCTTCCAGCCGCACCCGGTTCGTCAGCAGTAGTGCCGGGTACTTCATCGGAATTGGCTCACCGTTGTAGCCGGAAATCATGCCGCACATTGCGATGCGCGAGTGCGCATTGAGATTGCGCATGACCGCATCGAGGACATCACCACCGACGTTCTCGAAGTACCCGTCGATGCCATCCGGTGCCGCTGCACGCAACGCTTCGTTCAGATTGCCCGCTTTGTAATCGACGCACGCATCGAAGCCCAACGCCTCCACCACATAGGCGCACTTCTGCTCGCCGCCCGCAATGCCGATCACCCGGCATCCGGCTTGTTTGGCCAGTTGACCGACCACACTGCCCACCGCGCCGGAAGCCGCGCTGACTGCGATAGTCTCCCCGGCCTTGGGCGCAATAATCCGGTTCAGGCCGTACCACGCCGTGACGCCCGGCATGCCCGCCACGCCCAGATACGCGCTCATCGGCACGCGCGCGTCGTGGAGACGGCGCAGGTTGCTGCCATCCGAAATGCCATACTCCTGCCAGCCGAACATGGCGGTGACGGCATCGCCCGGCTGCCAGTCGGGGTGACGCGATTCGATCACCTCGCCGACCGTCGCCCCGATCATCACCGTGTCGAGCGGCTGTGGCGGGGCGTATGATTTGGTGTCGTTCATCCGGCCGCGCATGTACGGGTCGAGTGAAAGATAGAAATTACGCACCAACACCTGCCCTTCGCCGAGCTCCGGCAACTCAGGTGCGGCCAGGTGAAAGTTGTCCAGCGTGGCTTCGCCCTTGGGGCGCGAGACCAGCAGAATCTGGCGATTGATCGTCATGACATTCCCTCCACATTAGCTGCATTAGCTGCATTAGCTGCATTAGCTGCATTAGCTGCATTAGCTGCATTAGCTGCATTAGCTGCATTAGCTGCGGTAGCTGCAATCGCCACCCATTGCACCCGCATTGCCCCGCAGCGGCATCACCGACGGCAGCACGCCGCTTGGGCGTCGTCAGTCGCCGCGCGGGTCGTCAGGACGTCGCTGTTCGCGGACATCGCGTCCGACCGCAAGACGGCGCAAATACTTGAACGTGCCCATCGCCTTGGCCACAAGCTTGCCATTGGCGTCACGCACTTCGCCCTCGCAGTAGGCCATCGTCGTCGAGCGATGCAACAGGCGGCCAAATGCGCGCATCTCGCCGGTTCCCGGCTGCATGAAGCTCGTCTTCATCTCGATGGTCACCACGCCCGAACCTTCCGGCGCCACGCTCCGGCAAGCGGTACTCAGCGCAACATCCAGCATCGCCATCGTCACCCCTCCGTGCATCACCTCCCAGCTATTGAGATGCTCAGACGCCAGCGCGAGGCGCAGCTCCGACTCGCCCGCTTCGGCACGCAACAGCTCGATGCCAAGGTGATCGATGAAACCCGAACGGATCGAGAGCGCGTTCATCGGGAACTCCAGCCGCATTGGCCATTCAAGGTAAGCTCATCCATCGTCATTTCTTCAACTAGCGACGCATCGCGCCATGCGCTGCGTCTGATATTCAATCGGAGGCACTCGCCACTTACTCCCGCGACACGCCCGCCGCAGCGAGCGATGCCCACGCCCTGGCGAGCGAACCGTTCAGATCGATGGCACGGCATGCATGCTCGATCACGCAAACATCGAAGCCCGCCGCCTTGGCGTCGAGCGCGCTCCACGCCACGCAGAAATCCGTGGCCAGTCCTACACAGTGCACGCGTCTCACGCCCCTGTCTCGCAAATACCCGGCCAGCCCGGTCGGCGTCTTGCGATCCGCCTCGAGAAACGCCGAATAACTGTCGACATCCGCGTGATACCCCTTGCGCACCACCGCCTGCGCATGCGGAATAGACAGATCCGCGTGCAACGCGGCACCGGGCGTCTCCTGCACGCAATGCGTCGGCCACAAGACCTGTTCGCCGTAAGGCAGGGCAATCGTCTCGAAGGGCTGACGCCCGGCGTGATGCTCGGCAAACGACACATGCCCCGCCGGATGCCAATCCTGCGTCAACACCACCTGGGCAAATTTCCCGGCCAACGCGTTGATCGCAGGCACTACCTCGTCACCGCGGGGCACCGCCAACGCCCCACCGGGCATGAAATCGTTCTGCACATCGATCACGAGCAGCACTTCGTCCATCGGTTTCATTTCATCGCCCCTGAACTATTTCAGCGATAAGGTCAGCACATTTCGCGATGGCCGCAATGTTCCGGCCATCACGAAATAGCGCATTTGGACAGCTCACCCGTTCAAGCGCTTGCCAGCTTCCGCCAGTTCGACAAGCCGCGCGGCCGGGGTCCAGTCCTCACCGTGCTCACCCCGCGCGAACTCACGCACTCGCGCGAGCACCTTGTCGAGTCCGACCATGTCGGCATAGAGCATCGGGCCGCCGCGCCAGAGCGGGAAGCCGTAACCGTTCAGATACACCATATCGATGTCGGAGGCGCGCGCTGCCGTTCCGTCGGCCAACACCTTCGCCCCCTCGTTCACCAGCGCATAGACGAGGCGATCGACGATCTCGTCGTCCGAGAACGGGCGCGGCGTGATGCCGTTCGTCTTGCGATAGTCGTCGAGCATCTGCGCGACTTTGGCCGATTCGCGAGGCGTACGGTCGCCCTCGGCATAGTCGTACCAGCCGGCGTGCGTCTTCTGGCCATAGCGCCCGGCTTCACACAGCACGTCGGCGATCTTGGGATATACGATGCCGGGATTTTCGGCATGACGACGCTTGCGGATCGCCCAACTGACATCGTTGCCGGCCAGATCGCTCGTGCGGAACGGGCCCATTGCGAAACCGAAATGCTCGATGGCGGCGTCGACCTGCGCGGGCGTCGCACCCTGCTCGACCATCCACTGAGACTGCTTGAAATACGGCTCGAGCATGCGATTGCCGATGAAACCGTCGCACACGCGAGCGACGACAGCCAGTTTGCCAATTCGCTTGGCCAGCTTCATGACCGTCGCCAGCACATCCTTGCCCGTGTGGGCGCCACGCACGACTTCGAGCAAACGCATCACGTTGGCCGGGCTGAAGAAATGCATGCCGATGACATCCTGCGCCCGTGACGTGGTTTCGGCCAGCGCATCGAGATCGAGCGTCGACGTGTTCGACGCCAGAATCGCACCGCGCTTGGCCACCTTATCGAGCTCGCGGAACACGACCTGCTTGATGCCCATATCTTCGAACACCGCTTCGACAATCAGATCGGCATCGGCGACCGACGTGAAATCGGTACTGCCGTGAATGCGCGCCAGCCGCTTTTCGGCCTCATCGGCAGCCAGCTTGCCTCGGGTGACAGCACGAGCGTAATTGCCTCGCATCGACTCGACGCCGCGCGCCAGCGCCGCCTCGGTCGTGTCGACCAGGGTTACCGGAATCCCGGCATTGGCAAAGGTCATCGCAATGCCACTGCCCATCGTGCCGGCACCGATAACGGCCACTCGCTCGATGTTGCGCACGGGCGTATCGTCGGGCACATCGGCAATCTTGGCCGCCGCACGCTCGCCAAGGAACGCGTGACGCAGCGCCTTCGACTCAGGCGAGCTGACCAGCGACACAAAACACTCGCGCTCGAACTTGACGCCGTCATCGAACGCACGCCGCAGCGCAGCCTCGACTGCCGCCACACATTGGTGCGGCGCAGGAAAATGCGGCTGCTCGCGTTGCACCTTGTCTCGTGCGGCGTCAATGGCGGCCTGGCCCGCGCCATCGGCATCCTCGATGGCGACGTCGCGCAATCGCGGCAACGTGCCACCTTGCAAGGCAACGTCGTTGGCGAATGCGATGGCCCCGGCAAGGAGATCGTCATGACTCCCCTCGATCAGCTTCGAGAAGAGCGTGCCAACGAGCGTTTCGGACTTCACGACACGCCCGGAAACCACCATATCGAGCGCGCGCGCCACGCCGATAGCGCGCGGCAGGCGCTGTGTGCCACCCGCGCCGGGTAGCAATCCCAACTTGACCTCGGGCAAGGCAATCTGCGCACCGGGCAATGCCACACGGTAGTGGCAGGCGAGCGCCAATTCGAGACCGCCGCCCATTGCCACCGCATGAACTGCTGCGACAACAGGCTTTGTGCAGGCGTCCAGCGCGGCAATCACGTCGACCAGCAACGGACTTTGCGTCGCCTTCGGCGTGTTGAACTCACGAATATCGGCCCCGCCGGAAAAGGCTTTCCCCCCGCCGATCAACACGACGGCACGCACCTGCGCGTCAGCCTGGGCTTTCGCGATGCCCTCGGCGATCCCCGCCCGCGTGGCGTGTCCCAAGCCATTCACCGGGGGATTTTCCAGCGTGATGACGGCCACGCCGTCACGAACCTCATAAGCCGTGCTCATCGTTGTCTCTTTCCTAATATTGTGTGCGTCATTGGGGGTGCCGCGGGCGCAACTGGCTGCGGCAAGACGATCGCTCGATTCTAGCGCAGCGCTACACCTCAAGCCATTCACGGCGAATCGCGGGCGCGGCTGCCAGCGCGTCGGGCGGGCCCTCGAAGACGAGTGTGCCCCGCCCCATCACTGCCACGCGCTGCGCACAACCGAGCGCGAGCGACAGCTTCTGCTCGATGAGCAAAATCGCCACGCCCGTCGCCCGCAAGTCGGTCAGAATGCGGCCGATGCGGGCCACCACTCGCGGCGCAAGTCCTTCGGTCGGTTCATCGACGATCAACAAGTCTGGCCCCGCCATCATTGCCCTGCACAGCGCAAGCAACTGTTGCTCGCCACCGGATAGCGATGCCGCAGGCGCGTCACGGCGTGGCGCCAGTTCCTCAAAACGCTCGAAAGCCTCGGCGAGCGAGAGTGTGCGGTCGATACCCGACGCTCTCGGCAGCGCCTTCGAGTTGCGACGGCGCTGGCCCAGCAGCAGATTCTGCGTGACCGTCAGCGGCCCGAAGACGTCTCGCGTTTCCGGCACGTAGCCAACACCCAAACGCGCAATCTGATGCGGGGCAAGCGAAGCCAGCGATTGTCCGTGCCAGCGAATTTCCCCCTCGCGCGGCAACTGCCCCATGATGGCGCGAGCCAGTGTGGAGCGCCCCGCACCGTTGCGCCCAAGCACAGCCACAATCTCGCCAGGCGCGACACACATCGTCACGCCATGCAGCACACGGCTACCGCCATACCCGGCCCGGACGTCGATCAGCTCAAGCATCGCGCGTCTCCCCGGGGAATGCGCCGCCGAAGGCGTCTGCGTAATCCCCCAGATAGGCCGTTCGCACATCGGGATGCTCGCGAATTCGCGCGGGCGTGTCACAGGCGATGACCGCACCACGCGCCAGCACGGCAATTCGGTCGGCCAGCGAAAATACCACCTGCATGTCGTGCTCAATCATCAGCAGCGAGCGTCCCCGGCTGAGTTCCGCGATGAGCGCCACCATGCGGGCAGATTCGGACTGACTCATGCCTGCCGTAGGTTCGTCGAGCAACATGACGCTGCCCGCCGACGCCGCGCACAAACCGATTTCGAGCACGCGCTGTTCCGCATAACTCAGGGCACCCGCCGGAACATCGCGCCGCGCCTCCAGACCAAGACGGGCCAGCCAAAACTCACTACGCCGGGTCACGTCGCGCAACCCCCGCATTCGGCGCCAGAACGTATACCGATGTCCGCCCGGCCAAAGCCCGGCACAACGCAGATGGTCAATGACACTCATCTGCCCGAACAACTGCGACGTCTGGAAACTGCGCGACAGGCCAAGCCGGCTGATAACATGCGGCGCGCGACCGGTGACATCGCGTGCGTTCATCAGGACGCGCCCATTGTCGGGCCGCGTCCGGCCCGTGATGACGTCGAACAATGTACTTTTGCCCGCACCGTTGGGCCCGATGATCGCAAGCCGTTCACCCGGTGCCAATGTCAAATCGACGCCGCACAGCACTTGCGTACGGCCGAACGATTTGCGCACCCCTCGCACGCTGAGCACCTGGCCAGACGAGCGAGCAAACTTCTGCGCGTCACTCATCGCCGGTCTCCCGCAGTGAGTCCCGCGTTAGCCGCTTCACGCCGCAAACGACGTCCGGCGAGCATCAGGATGGCGAGCCCGGCGATCGCAAGCGCAACCGCTGCCCCCCACGCGCCTATGCCGGAATGTGCGCTCTGATCCTGCGTCACAGCCAGCCCCGCGTCGCTCGCAAGCCGCGCGCCATAGATCATCTCGACGATGACGATCAGCCCGCCAACGAACATCGTCAGGCCGATACAGACGGCCGAGTAGGACTTCCACAGCACGCGCACCATGCCAGCACGCCACGCGCGCACATGGGCCGCGATCAACCCGGCAATACCGCCCGGTGCGAAGACCACGACGGCCAGAAACCCCAATCCGAGATAGAGCTGCCACGCCCGCGTCAGTGTTGCCAGTACCACCGTCGCGAACACGCCGACGATCGCACCCAGCATCGGCCCGGCGAAATACGCCGTACCGCCAAGCACGGTGAAGACGAGCACGACACCGGAGCGTTCCAGACTGAACGTGTCGGCACTGACCAGCTCGAAATTCAACGCACCCAGCGCGCCAGCCACCCCGGCGAATGCCGCAGCAATGATCTGCATGCGATAACGCACCGCCGCTGGCGATTGGCCGAGGAAGGCAACGCGCACAGCGTTATCGCGTACCGCGCGCGAGAGAAACCCCAACGGCGTGCGCGTCACGCCGTACATCAAGGCAGTGCAAAAGAACAGCCACACCGCCACCAGTCCGTACACTTCACGCTGCGTCGCAAATGTTGCGCCAAACCACGCGGCCCCCAGTGTCCGATCGGTCGGAATGCCCCGCTCACCGCCGAACCATTCAGGCAGCATTGCCGCCATCACCCAGACTAGCTCCGCCACCCCTAGCGTAATCATGGCGAACGTCATGCCGGCACGGCGCGTGGTGACGTACCCCAGCGTGGCACCGGCCACACCGCCGGCGAACGCGCCGGCAAAGGGTACGAGGGCCATCGACACGGGCAACCCCTGGGCCCCGATGCGATTCATGCACCACACGCCCGCGTAAGCGCCGATGCCCGCATACGTCGCATGACAAAAACTCAGCAATCCCGTCGAGCCGAGCAGAAGATTGAATGACAACGCGAGAATGGCCGCAGTCCCCATCTGGGTCATCAGGGTGAGCGCGGTGTCGGAGGGAAAGCCCCACGGAGCCAGGCCGAGAATGGCGGCAAAGGCCAGCCACACGCCCGCCCGGCGGCGCCATGAACCCGGCGCGGCAACTCGCGAACTGGCGAAGACGTCGTCCATTACCCCTCCCGAGAGCCGAAGAGTCCGCGCGGACGCCAAAGCAGCACCGCCACCATCAACAGATAAGGCACCGCAGGCGCGAGCTGCGCTACGGTCAGATGCGAGATCGGTGCGACGGCGGCACCGAGCGCGCCCACGCCAATCAATGCCCCTTCGGCACCCGCCCCGCTTTGAGGCCACCACTGGGCAAGGCTGGCATCGCTCGTCACGGCCCATGTCTGCAAGAGTCCAATCAGCAGCGAGGCGACGAATGCACCGCCCAGCGAACCGAGTCCACCGACAACGACCACAACGAACACCACGCTGCCCACCGTTGCCGCCATGCCCGGTTCCGTCACCAACACATTGCCGCCCGCCGCCCCGGCGAGCGCCGCCATCGCCGCACCGCAGGCGAACACCCCCGTGTAGAGCGCAGGCACGTCGTAGCCAAGTGCCTGCGTCATCGCCGGTTGCGACAGCGCCGCCTGCAAGATCAGGCCAGCCCGCGTCGCGCGAAATGCCACCCACACCAACAAGGCAACCGCACACGCCAGCCCCATCAGAAACAAACGGTACCCAGGCACGGCGATGCCCGCCACGTGAACCAGCACACCTTCGAGGGCCGCGGGCACGCCGTAATCGACCGGGCCGCGCCCCCAGGCGAGCTGCACCAGTTCCACGACGATGTAGGCCAACCCGAACGTCGCAAGCAGTTCCGCAAGCGCACCGCGCGTGCGCAAGCGCCGCAATACGCCCCGCTCGAAGACGGCCCCGATCACGCCAACGATCAGCGGCGCCGCGACCAGCGCTGGCCAGAAACCCACTGCGGCCGACAACGCATAGGCGAAATACGCCCCCAGCATGTAGAAGCTGGCGTGCGCAAAGTTCAGCACGCCGAGCATGCTGAAGATCAGCGTAAGACCGCTCGATAGCATGAACAGCAGCAACCCATAGCTCACACCATTGACCAGCACGAGGCCCGCATTAGCACTCAGCAAATGCACGCAGTCTCCTTCGGAAAGGCAACGAAAGACGCGGCAGAGACTGCCGCATCGAGGGAAATTCAGGCTGACATTATAGGGGGGACGTGCAATCGAACTCCCCGGTGATCACCAGAAAAACGGCGTCACCGCTGGGTTTCAGGCGACATCCGTACGCTCGATCAGAGACTTCCGAACGAGGTCCGGGTGGATGCCGCAGCCCTGCCGGGCGCCATGACCAACGATCTACGACGCCGGCCGATAGTCGCGGAATTTCTCGCGAAGTTTGAGCTTGAGCATCTTTCCGGTCGCCGTATGGGGAATCTCGTCGACGAACACCACGTCGTCGGGTATCCACCATTTCACGACGCGCCCCTCGTAGAACGCCAGCACGTCCTCGCGAGTCAGCGTCGAGCCGGGCTTGCGAACGACCACCAGCAATGGGCGCTCCTCCCATTTCGGGTGACGAACGGCGATGCAGGCAGCCTCGTGGATCTCAGGATGCGCCATCGCAATGTTCTCCACATCGATGGAGCTGATCCACTCGCCGCCCGATTTGATGACGTCCTTGCTGCGATCGGTGATCTGTACATAGCCTTCCGCGTCGATCGTAGCCACGTCACCGGTCGGAAACCAGCCGTCGATCAACGGCGACGCATCTGAGCGGAAATAGCGCTCGAGCACCCACGGCCCACGCGCGTACAAATCGCCGAACGCCTTGCCGTCCCAAGGCAGCTCCTCGCCATCGGGTCCCACGATTTTCAGGTCGACGCCATAGACCGCCGTCCCCTGTTTCTCCAGAATGTGCTGCTGCGCGTCGGCCGGCAGGTCGCGATGATGCTTGCGCAAATGGCACAACGTGCCCAGCGGCGACATTTCGCTCATGCCCCACGCGTGGATGACACGCACGCCGTACTCTTTCTCGAAGGTCTGAAGCATGGCGGGCGGGCAGGCCGATCCGCCGATAACTGTGCGCTCCAGTGTCGAGAAACGTGCGCCGATGGATTTCACGTGCGCCAGCAACCCCAGCCAGACAGTGGGCACCCCCGCCGAGAACGTCACGCCCTCGGCCTCGAAGAGTTCGTACAGCGACTTGCCGTCGAGATCCTTGCCCGGGAAGACGAGCTTCGCGCCCACGAGCGCACTGGAATATGGCAGGCCCCACGCGTTCACGTGGAACATCGGCACCACGGGCAGCACGGCGTCGCCCGCCGACATATCCATCGAGTCCGGCAGCGCAGCAGCGAAGGCATGCAGCACCGTCGAGCGATGGCTGTAGAGCACCCCCTTCGGATTGCCCGTCGTGCCCGAGGTATAGCAAAGGCCGGACGCCGTGGACTCGTCCATGGAAGGCCACACGAATTTGCCGTCCTCTGCGGCGATCAGGTCCTCGTAGCACAGCAACGGCAGACTCGATGCAGGCAAATGCGCGCGCTCCGTCATCGCGATCCAGCCTTGAACGCCCGGACACAGCGGCGCGATCGCCTCGATCAGCGGCAGGAAATTGATGTCGAATGCGACAAAGCGATCCTCGGCGTGATTGACGATGTAAGCGATCTGCTCTGGAAAAAGGCGTGGATTGACCGTATGAACCACGCTACCCATGCCCGAGACGGCGTAGTACAGCTCGAGATGCCGATAGCCGTTCCATGCCAGCGTGCCCACGCGCTCGCCATCGCCCACGCCCAGCCTGCGCAGTGCCTGCGCGAGTTGGCGGGAGCGCTGCTCGGCGTCGCGCCACGTATAGCGGTGAATGTCGCCTTCGACGCGACGCGACACGATCTCGGTGTCGCCATGGTGACGCGCGGCATGCGTGAGCAGCGAGGAAATCAGGAGCGGCGCGGCCATCATCTGGCCGAGGAGCGGTGTTGCCATGCGTCGAATCTCCAGAAAAGTCGGGAAAACCGGAATTACGGGGGATACGTCGGGACAGCGTTCGAGAATGCGAGGTTCGGGTGCCGGCACGGTTGATGCATGCATTCACAGGCACCGCAGAGATTCATTCTTGACGCGCGCACGCGCCGGGTCAACGCCCATCGCTTGTGCGGCGCAACAGATGGGCGCCACGCCCGTGTGCGCAACCTGGCAGCGCGCGACGGACACCTCAAGTAGAATGTTTGTTCACCATCAGGAACGTCCCCAATGTCGGCAACCGACCGTCCCGCCTCCGTCTCCGCTTCGCTCAAGCCCTATGGACCGCTGCCTTTGGCGAACCGGTTTGCGTCGCTTGGCGCCGGCTTCTACACGCGCCTCGCGCCACAACCGTTGCCAGCGCCCTATCTGGTGGGTTTTTCGGCAGACGCCGCCCGCCTGCTCGGCTGGTCGCCCGAGGCGGCACGCGATCCGGAGTTTCTCGCCACCTTCGCCGGCAACACGCCGCTGCCCGGAGGCGACCCGCTCGCCAGTGTCTATTCGGGCCATCAGTTCGGCGTATGGGCCGGACAATTGGGCGACGGGCGGGCGTTGTTGCTCGGCGAGTCGGATGGTCCCGGCGGGCGCTGGGAAATTCAGCTCAAGGGCGGCGGGCTTACGCCCTATTCACGCATGGGCGACGGACGCGCCGTGCTGCGTTCCTCGATTCGCGAATTCCTCGGATCGGAAGCCATGTTTCATCTCGGCGTGCCGACAACCCGTGCGCTGTGCGTCATCGGCTCAGACGCGCCCGTGCGCCGGGAAACCATCGAGACGGCGGCCGTCGTCACCCGCCTGTCGCCGAGCTTCATCCGTTTTGGACATTTCGAGCACTTCTGGGCGGCCGATCAGTACGAAGCGCTGCGTCAACTCGCAGACTTCACCATCGACCATCACTACCCGCACTGCCGTGGCGAAGCCAATCCCTACCTCGCGCTGCTGAGCGCCGTCTGCGATGCGACCGCCGAAATGGTCGCGCATTGGCAGGCTGTCGGCTTCTGCCATGGCGTGATGAACACGGACAACATGTCGATTCTCGGGCTGACGATCGATTACGGGCCGTTCGGCTTTCTCGACGGGTTCAACGCGCATCACATCTGCAACCACTCCGACACGCAGGGACGGTACGCCTATCAGGCGCAACCGAACGTCGCGTACTGGAACCTGTTCTGCCTCGCGCAGGCGTTGCTGCCGTTGTTCGGCGAGGGCGAAGCCGCCATCGAACAGGCGCAGTCGGTGCTCGCCGTGTTCAAGACCCGGTTCGCAGAGGAAATCGATCTTCGCATGCGCGCCAAACTCGGCTTGCGCGAGTCGCACGCCGACGACGAAACGCTCATCAACCGCCTGTTCAAGCTGATGCACGAGGGACGCGTCGACTTCACGCACCTGTTTCGCACGCTCGCCAAGCTCGAGCTCGAGAACCCCGCCGCCGACGGCCCGCTGCGCGACATGTTCATCGACCGCCCGGGGTTCGACGCCTGGGCCGTGGATTACCGTGCGCGGCTGCGCCACGAGGCAAGCACCGATGCGAAGCGCGCGGTCGCAATGCGACTCGTCAACCCGAAGTACATCCTGCGCAATCATCTGGCCGAAATTGCCATCCGGCGTGCCAGTGAAAAGGATTTTTCGGAAGTCGACACGCTGCTTCGCGTGCTGACACGGCCCTACGATGAACAGCCCGAATTCGAGCGCTACGCCGAACTGCCCCCCGACTGGGCCGGCCAGCTCGAAGTCAGTTGCTCCTCTTGATCGACGGCGTGGCGCCGGTGGACGGCGAAGCATTGCCCCGCATTGCAAAACAGGCCGCCGCCCCCATCTGAGCCAGGTCTGACGATATACGACGCGCGGCGGCATCTCCGGGGCCGCCGCCCTTCTGGAGACTCTCATGAGCAAAGTGGAAAAGAACGACGCCGACTGGCGTGCCCAACTCGACGACGTCGAATATCAGGTCACGCGCCAGGCGGCCACTGAACGCGCCTTCACCGGCCGTTACTGGGATCACTGGAAAGACGGCACCTACCGTTGTATCTGCTGCGGCGCACCACTGTTCGAATCGACCGAGAAGTTCGACGCGGGCTGCGGCTGGCCGAGCTACTCGGCGCCGATCGACAAGTCCGGCATCGACGAGGTCATGGATTACAGCCATGGCATGGTGCGCGTGGAAGTGCGCTGCCACAACTGCGACGCCCACCTCGGACACGTGTTCGAAGACGGCCCGCAGCCGTCCGGACTGCGTTATTGCATCAATTCGGCCTCGCTCAACTTCGAGGACAAGGAAGGCCAGTCCGACAAGCCGGTCGACGGCTAAACACTCGACCACACCGGCGTTTCGCCGGTGTGGTCCGATCCATGTTGACGGTGTGTCACGAGCACTTTTGGAAATTTCCCGCTGTGCGAGGGTTCGGACACCGATCGTACGTCTGCTAAGCTGACATCTCCTTAACCACAAACAGGAAACGTCGCTCATGCCCAGCAAAATTACCCGCGTCAAGCCGCTTCTCTGCGCGGCGGCGGCATTTTTCGGCGTACTAAGCACTGCGCCTGCTATTGCGCAGTACACCGGGCCGTCGGCCGCTGCGGCAACGACTGGAAGCATTGCCGTGCCGTCGGTGACGGCAAATGTCTCCACCGTAGAACAGGCATTGGCCGCCCCCGACGATGCGGTGGCCGTGATCGAGGGCTTTATCGTCAACCGGCTCAAGCACGAGCACTACACCTTCCGCGACGACGCCGGCAAGACCATCGAAATCGACCTCGACGACAAGTACCTGCCGCCTGGCCGGCAGATCAACGACAAGACGCGTGTGCGCATCACTGGCGAAGTCGACCGCCATCGCTTTCGCGCGAACGATATCGACGTGAAGCGCATCGAGATCCTTCAGTAACGCCAAGTGCCCGCGTGCCGGGCCAGCGGCGCGGCAGCCCACGCCGCGCCTTCGGACATTCGCCGCGTCCCTCGACGGACCTTTGAAATATAATGAGCGTTTGCTCCCCCGGCGCCCGATGCACGGGGGTGCGTGCCCCGAAGCCCCCAAGTCGAGACTTCATGAAATTCCTTTTCGACCTGTTACCGGTCATCCTGTTTTTTGTCGCCTTCAAGTTCGCAGGCATCTATGTCGCCACCGGCATCGCGATCGCGACGACGATTGTGCAAGTCATCTGGATGTGGCTGCGTCACCGCAAGGTCGAGCCCATGCAGTGGGTGAGCCTGGCGATCATCGTAGTGTTTGGCGGCGCAACCATGCTGCTGCACGACGAGACTTTCATCAAATGGAAACCCACGGCGCTTTACTGGCTCTTCGCAATTACGCTGTTCGTCGCCGAACTGGTCTTCGACAAGAACCTGATTCGCGCCATGATGGAAAAGCAGATGGCGCTGCCCGAAACCCTGTGGCGCGCGGTGAATTTCAGTTGGGCGCTGTTCTTCCTTGCCATGGGCGGGCTCAATCTGGTCATCGCCTACCATTTCTCGACCGACACCTGGGTCAACTTCAAGCTCTTCGGCGGTATGGGCCTCATGGTCGTGTTCATCGTCGTGCAGAGCCTGTGGCTCGCGAAGTACATCAAGCAGGACGAATAACGTCCGTCAGGAAGGCACTGCCATGACCATGGAACAACAAATCGAAGCGCGGCTGACGGCTGCGCTCTCCCCCCTGGAATTTGCGCTCGAGAACGACAGCGCCCGTCACGCCGGTCACGCCGGCGCCGCGTCGGGCGGTCATTACAACCTCAGGATCGTATCCGCGGCATTTACCGGCCGTAACCGCGTGGCGCGTCACCGCCTGGTGTATGATGCGCTAGCCGATTTGATGCAAAACGGCATTCACGCCCTCGCCATTGTTGCGCTCGCCCCCGGGGAAGCGTAACTCGCATGCGACGCGTCCCCCGTCGATTAACCTTGCCTTCGTCATTCGTTAGGAAAAACAGCATGGCATTGAAACTCGCCCGCACGGCACTGGCGCTCGGCGCCGCCGTGTCGCTGACAGCCGTCTCTCTCCCCGCCCTCGCCCAGAACGTCGCCGTCGTGAATGGCACACCGGTGCCTGTGGCACGTGCCGACGCCATGGTGCGCGAAATGGTCCGTCAGGGTCAGCCGAATTCGCCGCAACTGCAACAGCAAGTGCGCGAAGAGCTGGTCAAGCGCGAAGTCCTCGCGCAGGCAGCCGTCAGCAAGGGGATTGCCACTCAGCCGGACGTCAAGGCCCAGCTCAAGCTGGCCGAACAAGGCGTGCTGATCCGCGCCCTCATCGCCGACTTCCAGAAGACCTCGCCCGTGACCGACGCTGAAGTTCAGGCACGTTACGACCAACTGAAGAAACAGTTCGGCGACAAGGAGTATCACGCGCGTCACATCCTGGTGCCGAGCGAAGATACGGCCAAGGAGATCATCGCGAAGCTCAAGGGCGGCGCGAAGTTCGCCGACCTCGCCAAGCAATACTCGAAGGACCCGGGCTCGGCACAGAACGGCGGTGACCTCGACTGGTCGCCGGCCAACGCCTACGTGCCCGAGTTTGCCGACGCCCTGCAAAAGCTCCAGAAGGGCCAGTATTCGCAGACGCCGGTCAAGACGCAGTTCGGCTACCACGTGATCGAACTCGACGACACGCGCGACGCGCAGATTCCGCCGTTGTCCGATGTCAAGCCGCAGCTCGTGCAGCAAATGCAGGAAGAGAAGCTGCAAGGCTTCATCGACGGCCTCGAAAAGAAAGCCAAGATTCAGTAAGCGTCATCTGCACCGCACTGCAATAAAAAATCCCGCCTTTCGGCGGGATTTTTTTATTTCCGGCGGGATATTCCGCGCGAGATATCGTGCGGAATATTACCGTTACACCGTCAAGCCACCCAGCGGCGAGCGTTACGGAACATGCGCATCCACGGGCTATCTTCGCCCCATTGCGCCGGCGCCCAGCTCATCTGCACCGTGCGGAACACACGCTCCGGGTGCGGCATCATCACCGTGAAGCGCCCGTCACCCGTCGTCACTGCGGTCAGACCGCGCGGCGAGCCGTTCGGGTTGAACGGATACTGCTCGGTCGGTTGGCCACGATGGTCCACAAAACGCATCGCGGCGATGGCCTGATCGATGTTGCCTTGCTGACCAAAGTTGGCGAAACCCTCACCGTGCGCGATCACGATCGGCAGTTGCGAGCCTGCCATGTCCTTGAAGAACAACGACGGCGAGTCGAGCACTTCCACTTGCGTAAGACGCGCTTCGTACTTTGACTGGTTATACGTGAACTTCGGCCACGCGGCGGCGCCCGGGATCAGGTTCGAGAGATTGCTCATCATCTGGCAACCGTTGCATACGCCCAACGCGAACGTATCGGCACGGTTGAAGAAGCCGGCGAATTGCTCGGCAAGCGCCGGATTGAACAGGATCGTCTTCGCCCAGCCTTCCCCCGCGCCCAGCGTATCGCCATACGAGAAGCCGCCGCAGGCAATGAAGCCCTTGAACGATTCCAGCGTATGACGGCCTGCGAGCAGGTCGCTCATGTGAACGTCGTAAGCCTCGAAGCCCGCCTTGTCCAACACGTAGGCCATCTCCAGATGCGAGTTCACGCCCTGCTCGCGCAGCACGGCGATCTTCGGACGTGCGCCCGTCGCAATGAACGGCGCGGCGATGTCTTCGCTGGCGTCAAACGTCACCTTCGGCGAAAGGCCCGGATCGCTCGTGTCGTTCAGGGCTTCGTATTCGGCATCCGCCGCAGCCGGGTTGTCGCGCAGGCGCGCAATGCGCCAGCTCACTTCCGACCACACACGTTGCAATTCCGCGCGCGGCGCGCCAAACACCTTCTTGGCATCGCGATAGATCTCGATGACGTCGCTCGTGTTCGGCTTGCCAATCACGTTCGTGCAGCTCGACAGACCCGCTTCACGCAGCGCCTGCAGCACCGCATCGCGATCGGATGCACGCACCTGGATCACACCGCCCAGCTCTTCGGAGAAGAGCGCGCGCAGCGTCTTGTCCTCACGGCGGCCGACCGTCTGCTTGGCCCAATCCTTGGCGTCGCCGTAATCGGATTCGAAGCCTTCGTCGAGCGTGAGCATGTCGACGTTGAGCGACACACCGACGTGGCCAGCAAAGGCCATTTCCGCCACGGTGGCGAACAGACCGCCGTCCGAACGATCGTGATACGCGAGGAGCTTGCCGTCGCGATTGAGTTTCTGGATGGCGTCGAAGAAACGCTGGAGGTCTGCCGGATCGTCGAGATCCGGTGTGACGTCGCCGATCTGCTGCGTGACCTGCGCGAGGATACTGCCGCCCAGACGGTTCTTGTTATGACCCAGATCGATAGCGATGAGCACCGTCTCACCCGCTTCGGCGGCCGAGCGCAGTTGCGGCGTGAGATGGCCGCGCACGTCTTCCACCGGGGCAAAAGCCGACACGATCAGCGAGACCGGCGCGACCACGTCCTTGCTGCGGCCGGCGTCTTCCCATTTGGTGCGCATCGACAGCGAATCCTTGCCGACAGGAATCGACAGGCCCAGCGCCGGACACAACTCCATGCCGACGGCCTTGACCGTGTCGAACAACGCCGCGTCTTCCCCCTCGGTGCCGCACGCGGCCATCCAGTTGGCCGACAGTTTGATCTGGTCGAGCGACGCAATCGGCGCCGCCGCAATATTGGTGATGGCTTCGCCAACGGCCATCCGGCCCGAAGCCGGCGCGTCGATCACGGCCAGCGGCGTGCGCTCGCCCATCGTCATGGCTTCGCCACGATAACCGGCGTAGTCCATCAGCGAGATGGCGCAGTCGGCCACCGGCACCTGCCACGGGCCAACCATCTGGTCGCGTGCCGTCAGGCCGCCCACGGTACGGTCGCCAATGGTGATCAGGAACGACTTGCTGGCCACCGTCGGGTGACGCAGCACGGCGCGTGCCACCTCGTCGAGCGACAAGCCCGTCACGTCCACCGGCGGCAGCTCCGCCTTCACACGCGTGACGTCGCGATGCATGCGCGGCGGCTTGCCGAGCAGCACGTCCATCGGCATGTCGACCGGGTCCGGCGACTCCGGATGCATCGGGTCGACCAGCTTCAGTTGACGCTCGTCCGTCGAGATACCGACTACGGCGACCGGGCAACGCTCACGTTGGCAAACCGCCTGGAAGGCCGGGAAGCTGTCCGGCGCGATGGCCAGTACATAGCGCTCCTGTGCTTCATTACTCCAGATTTCGGCCGGCGACATACCCGACTCTTCCAACTGAACCTGACGCAGATCGAAACGTGCGCCCTTGCCTGCGCCATCGACCAGCTCCGGGAAGGCATTCGAAATACCCCCTGCGCCGACGTCGTGAATCGACAGGATCGGGTTGGCATCGCCCTGGCGCCAGCACCAGTTGATGACTTCCTGGGCGCGACGCTCGATTTCCGGGTTGCCGCGTTGCACCGAATCAAAGTCGAGTTCAGCCGTGTTCGTGCCGGTCGCCATCGAGCTGGCAGCGCCGCCGCCCATGCCGATGCGCATGCCCGGGCCGCCGATCTGGATGAGCAGCGTGCCGGCAGGCAAGTCGTGCTTGTGTGTGTGCTGCGCGGCGATGTTGCCCAGGCCGCCGGCGATCATGATCGGCTTGTGATAGCCGCGCACACGACCGCCCACATTCTGTTCGTAGGTACGGAAGTAGCCGCCAAGGTTCGGACGGCCGAATTCGTTGTTGAACGCGGCGCCGCCCAGCGGGCCTTCGATCATGATCTGCAACGGCGACGCAATGCGCTCCGGACGACCGTAATCGGTGCCGGTATCGTCGGGCTTGCGCAGCGACGGCGGCACGGCCACATCGCGGTCGTTCTCCCACGACTCGCGCGCGTCCGGCAGTGCCAGATTCGACACGGTGAAACCGGTCAGACCGGACTTCGGCGTGGAACCACGGCCCGTTGCGCCTTCGTCGCGAATTTCGCCACCTGCGCCCGTCGACGCTCCCGGGAACGGCGAAATCGCCGTCGGGTGATTGTGCGTCTCGACCTTCATCAGCGTGTGCGTGAGTTCGACGCTGCGGCCGTACTTGCCATCCGCGCCCCGCGGATACCAGCGCTCCACTTCGGCGCCTTCCATCACCGAAGCGTTGTCCGAATACGCCACCACCGTGCCCTGCGGGTGCAGTTGGTGCGTGTTCTTGATCATCTGGAACAGCGACTTGTCCTGCGCCTGACCATCGATGGTCCACTGCGCATTGAAAATCTTGTGACGGCAATGTTCGCTGTTCGCCTGCGCGAACATCATCAATTCCACATCGGTCGGGTTGCGCTTCAGGCTCGTGAAGGCGTCGATCAGGTACTCGATTTCGTCGTCCGCCAGCGCCAGACCGAGGTCCCGGTTGGCCGCTTCGAGCGCGCTGCGGCCGGCGCCGATCACGTCGATCGTCTGCAAGGGCTTGGCCGGGAGTTCGATGAAAAGTGCCTCGGCATCACGGCGCGTGGCCACGACTGTCTCGGTCATGCGGTCGTGCAACACACCGGCGACGCGAGCGAGCACATCGGCGGGCAGCGATTTCTTGCCGCCGAGCAGGCCTGACTTCACTCCGATCGTGTATTCGACGGCGCGCTCGATACGGCGCACGTGATCAATGCCGCAATTGCGGGCGATGTCCGTCGCCTTGCTCGCCCAGGGCGAAATCGTGCCCAGACGCGGGATCACCAGCAGCTGGTCGCCCGCCGGTTCTTCGCCCACCGGCTCACCGTAAGTGAGCAAACCGGCGACGCGAGCCACGTCTTCGCCCGAGAGCGGTTCGGCGCTGGCTACGAGATGAACGTAGCGGGCGTCGACACGTACGATCGAACTGTCGATGGCTTGCAGGGTCTGCAGAAGACGTTGCTGGCGGAATTCGGAAAGCGCCAAGGCGCCGGCGAAGCAGGCAATGTGAGTCATGGAAGGACGGAAGGCGAGGCGTTCAAAACGCGGGGGAACGACAAACCGGGATTATACCCTGCTTACCCCGGGTTATACCCGAGTGCGCGACACGCATTGCAGGTAGCCTGCCGCCCTGGGAGGGCGTCTCTCTGGTAACCTATGCGCCCCGTAACCACACGGGCTGCGAAACCGGCTATCCGGTGGCGGCACGGCGAAAAACGACACTAACAAGCGAACGAACGGGCGTTCGCCACACACCAGACGGTTGGGAATGAAGGTCATCGTTATCGGCGGCGGGGTTATCGGCACATGTACTGCCTACTATCTGGCCACCGCGGGGCACACGGTCACGCTCGTCGAGCGCAACAGCACGGTTGCGCAGGAGAGCAGCTTCGGCAATGCGGGCGTCATCGCGCCGGGGTACGTCACGCCCTGGGCGGCGCCCGGCATGCCGCGCAAGCTGCTGGGCTACATGTTCAGCTCGGCCAGTCCGCTCATCTTCCGGCCGGGTCTGTCGGCCGGGACTTGGCGCTGGGCAGCTCGCTGGCTGCGCGAATGCAAACTTGACCGGTACCGCGCCAATCGCGAGCGAATGCAGCGCATCGCCTTCTACAGCCAACGCTGCCTGCATGAGCTGCGCGAGACCCACGTCTTCGAGTACGAACAAACGCAGGGCTACTTGCAGCTGTTCCGTACCGAGCGCGAAATCAAGATGAACGAGCCGGCACGCGCGATGCTCACCGAGAACGAGGTGCCGCACCGACTGCTCACCGCCGAAGAGTGCCGCAAGCTCGAACCTGCCATTTCGACCGATGCCCAGTTGGCGGGCGGCCTGCATCTGCCGCGCGACGAGACCGGCAATTGCCCGCTCTTCACGAAGCGCCTCGCCCAGATCGCCCGCGAGATGGGCGTGACACTCGCCACCGAGACGACCGTGCTGTCGGTGCGCCCGAATGTGGGCCGCGCCGGTGTCACCGTCGAGACGGCCAGCACCGTGCAGCCAGCCCAGCACGCAACGCTCGAGGCCGATGCCGTGGTCATCGCGGCGGGGGTGACCAGTACGGCGCTGCTGCGTCCGCTCGGCATCGATCTGCCGCTCTGGCCGATCAAGGGGTACTCGATCACGGTACCGGTCAAGACCGAGCTGTTCAGCCCGCGCATTGCCGTGATGGACGAGTCGTACAAGACCGCCATCACGCCGCAAGGCAACCGTCTGCGCATTGCCGGAACCGCCGAACTGGGGGATACCGAACTCGTGTTGCGCGAACGCGCCATCGCCACGCTCTATAAGGTGGCGACCGACTGGTTCCCCGGCGCGGGCAAGTACCGCGAGGCGCGCGCCTGGGTCGGCGCACGTCCCATGCTTCCGGATGGCCCGCCGCTGCTCGGCGCGACGCATCTGCCCGGCATCTTCCTGAACGTTGGTCACGGCTCGACCGGCTGGGCGATGGCCTGTGGTTCGGGTCGCGTGCTGGCCGACGTCATCTCTGGACAAACGCCGGAAATCGACCTGAACGGGCTGACGCTCGCGCGTTACGCGCACTAGCCGCACTAGTCGGCCTCCCCAACCACGAGGGCCGCCCTCCCCGGCCCTCGCACCGATGCCCGCCCGTGCTTTGCCGGCCGGCCGCGCGGCGCCGGCCATCTTGCGGGAGAAGACCGACACGGCATCGGGATTCACACCGGCAGGCAAATCGGTGCGATGGCGGCATAATCTCCAGACAAGCATGCATCGCACGCTACGCCAGGCCAACGTCCCGGCATGCGTGTGTTGTGCTGCGCACGCTGCACTTGCTACCGGGAGCTTTGCCTGTCATGTCCGATCCTCTGAGCGCCAACGTTCCTGCCGCTGCCAGCTCAAGTCCGCTGGCACGCCCCGTGGAGTCTCTCCCGTCCTGCGCGCCCCTTGGGGCGGCTTGCCCGGCCGTTACGCTCGACTTGTATCTTCCCGACACATTACGCGACGTCGAACGGGCGGCTGCCGCCCCGCTGCCTGCGCATACGTTAATGGCCCGTGCCGGGGCAGCCGTCGCCGAATGGCTTTATGGACGCCTGCCTGCGCTTGCGAGCGCGGGTCGTCAACCGGTGTTGCTGCTTGCCGGCCCCGGCAACAACGGCGGCGACGCCTACGTTGCCGCCCGTGAACTGCATCGACGCGGTGTGCTTGTCGATGTCTGGCAACTCGCCCCGCCGACGGCCGACGACGCCCGCTGGGCACTCGCTGACGCTCTGGCGGCAGGCGTGCCGGTACGGCCTGCCCCCGCCATCTGGCCGCAGCCGTCGGCTTACGCGTGGATCGTTGACGGGCTGTTCGGCATCGGCTTGTCGCGCCCGCTGGAAGGGGCTGCCGCCACGCTCGTCGACCATATCGTCGACGCGCATGCGCAGGGCACGCCCGTGCTTGCCATCGACATTCCCAGCGGGCTGGCCGCGGCCACCGGCGTCGCGGCGGGCCCCACCATTTGCGCAGACGTCACGATGGCCATGCTTGGCGCCTCCCCCGGGCTATTTACCGGTGTGGGCCGTGACGTCGCGGGAGAGGTCTTCGTTGCCACTTTGGGGGCAGAAGAGGCGCTGATAGCGGCACGAGCAGCCCTCCCCGCCGACCGGATCATCGCGACGACCGCACCCGATGCGTTCGTCGCGCATTTGCCGCAACGACATCACGCGTCTCACAAAGGGAGTTACGGGGCGCTGGCCCTGCTCGGCGGTCATGAAGGCATGATCGGGGCGCCGCTGCTCTCCGCGCGTACCGGGTTGATGACGGGGGCTGGGCGCGTCTATGTGGGGTTCGTCGCACACGATGCGCCCGCGTGGGACCCAGTGCACCCCGAATTGATGCTGCGTCACGCCGAAAATCTCGACCTCTCGACGATGCAGGCGGTGTCCATCGGCCCCGGGCTCGGAACGTCTGCGGCGTCTGCGGCGTGCCTGTCGCGTGCGCTCGCACTCGAGCACACGCCGCTGGTCATCGATGCCGACGCACTCAATCTGCTCGCAGCCGAGCCGTCGCTTGCCGAGCGCGTGCGCCGTCGCGCGGGGCCCACCGTACTGACGCCGCATCCGCTCGAAGCCGCACGCCTGGCAGGCTGCGACGTCGCCCGCATTCAGTCGGATCGGCTGGCTTCCGCCCGTGCGCTCGCGCAGCATTTCGGCGCAACGATCGTGCTCAAGGGGTCCGGGAGCGTGATCGACGACGGGACACGCGCGTGGATCAATACGACGGGAAATGCCGGGCTGGCCACGGCGGGCACCGGCGATGTGCTTACCGGCGCCATCGGCGCGCTGCTTGCGCAAGGCATGCCCGCGACGCAGGCGGCACTCACCGCCGTCTGGCTGCACGGCCGGGCCGCCGAACGCTGCGTGTGCGCGGGGGCCGGGCCAGCAGGATTGACGGCCTCCGAGCTTCTGCCGGCGATGCGCGCCGAACTGACTGACCTGCTGAACAAAGCGACGCATGCGACGCCATTCGTTCAGTAGCTCATGGGACGCGTGGCCGATGCGGACCGAAATGACCGAAATGCCCTGATTGGTGGCGCTTTGCGCGCGTAAAGCCCACCTGCAGCCTCATTTCGGCACGATTGCGCCACGACTGCCGTTATACTTCGCTTTATCGAAATGCCCATATCGCACATGCCGTACAAGCCATCCGCGCCTTCCGCTCGTCTGGACCAACTCCCCGCCTGGCGTGCCCTGCTCACGCATCGTGACGAAATCGCCGCCCAGCACATGCGTGACTGGTTCTCCGGCGCCGGCGCCAACGCGCGCGTCGAACAGTTCTCATTGCATGCGGCCGGCCTGTATCTCGATTACTCGAAGAACCGCATTACCGAAAAAACACGCACGCTGCTCACGCATCTGGCACGTGAGTGCGACCTGCCTGCCAAGCGCGATGCCATGTGGGCCGGCGAACATGTGAACGTCACGGAAAACCGTGCAGCGTTGCACGTTGCGTTGCGTGCGCCGAAGGGCACGGTCTTTCGCGATACCACAGGAGACGTTAGCGGCGGCGTGTTCGAAACGCTCGCGCGCATGCGCGCTTTCAGCGAAAGCGTGCGCGAGGGACACTGGGTCGGAGCGACCGGAAAGCGCATCAGGCATCTGATCAATGTCGGCATCGGCGGCTCGGATCTGGGCCCACGCCTAGTGTGCGATGCCTTGGCCGTCTATGGCCGCCGGGATCTGAGCGCGCATTTCATCGCCAACGTCGATCCGACCGAACTGGCGCGCACGCTGCCTTCGCTCGACCCGGAAACCACGCTCGTCGTCGTCTGCTCAAAAACGTTCACCACGCTCGAGACCATGACTAACGCGCACACGATTCGCGCATGGTTCCTTGCGAACGGCATTCCGGAGAGCGAGCTCGGCAAGCATTTTGTTGCGGTATCGACGAACGTCGACGAGGCCATGGGCTTCGGTATTCGCCGTGAGAACGTATTCGAGTTCGGCGAATGGGTCGGCGGTCGCTATTCGCTCTGGTCGTCGATCGGGCTCATCATCATGCTGTATCTGGGCGCGCAGCATTTCGATGCACTGCTCGCCGGTGCGCATGCGATGGACGAACACTTCCGCAGTGCCCCGCTCGAAGCCAATATGCCTGCACTGCTAGGCTTGATCGGCATCTGGTATCGGAATTTCTTCGATGCACAAACGCTTTCCATCGCGCCCTACACCGACGCACTCCAGAAGCTGCCTCCATATCTCCAGCAGTTGGACATGGAAAGCAACGGCAAGTCGGCACAGATCGACGGGGTGCCCGTCGCATGGCAAACCGCGCCGATCATCTGGGGCGAGCCGGGCACGAACGGCCAACACGCCTACTTCCAGATGCTGCACCAGGGCACTACCCTTGTGCCGGTGGACTTCGTCGCAGTACTTGAACCGCAATACAACGCGCCGATCTATCTCGACCATCACCGTAAGCTGCTCGCCAATTGCTTTGCGCAAAGTGAAGCATTGCTGCAAGGCGGCTCGATGGCGACAGCCGAACAGGCGGGCGGTCCGTTGGGTGCGCAGCGCCGTTTCGACGGCAACCGGCCGAGCAATACGCTCGTGATCGACAAGTTGTCACCGGAACGTCTGGGCGCCCTGATTGCGCTCTACGAACACAAGGTGTTCGTGCAGGCCGCCGTCTGGAACATTAATCCGTTCGACCAGTGGGGTGTCGAACTCGGCAAGACGCTTTGCCGTGCGATCGAGCCGGAGCTCGTCGACCCCGACTCCCTTAGGCCAGACGCGCACGACGCCTCAACGAACTCGCTGATTCGCATGGCAGGCGAAGCCCTGAGAGCCAAGCGCTAGCACTCGTAAAGCCCCGTTTGCGCAGCCATCAGACAGGTGGCCGCGGCAACATGGGGCGCCCACTCCGGCCAGTCAACCAGAAGCGCCGTTGACCAACCGCCCTCCGGCGAGCTGCACCGTCGCATCGCAACGTTGTGCAATCGCCAGATCGTGCGTGACGAGCACCAGCGTCGCCCCACTCGCCTCGTTGAGCGAGAACATCAGATCGATGACCCGCTCGCCCGTCGCCGTATCCAGACTGCCCGTGGGCTCGTCGGCAAACAGCACGGCCGGCTCAGTGACAAAGGCGCGCGCGAGCGCTACCCGCTGCTGTTCGCCGCCGGAGAGCTGCTTGGGATAATGCGTCAGTCGCGCCCCCAATCCCACCTGCTCAAGCAATTTGACGGCACGATTGCGCACCTCACGTGTCTCACCCAACAATTCGAGCGGCAGCATCACGTTCTCGAGTGCCGTCAGATGCGGCATCAGTTGGAACGATTGGAAGACGAAACCGACGGCACCACGTCGCAGCGCAGCCCGGCCCTCTTCGTCGAGATCACCGAGCGACTTGCCCAGCAGCGTAATGCCGCCATCGGTCGCGGTGTCGAGTCCGGCCATCAAACCCAGCAGCGTCGACTTCCCGGACCCCGATGCGCCGACGATAGCCACGCTCTGGCCTTTCGCGACGGAGAAATCGATATCCTGCAAAATGACTAGCTCACCGGTGGCGTCGCGCAACCGTTTGCCCAGGCCCCGCACCTCAATAACGTTTTCGGAAAACGACATGGCAAGAAGAGAGTTCTTGAAATTGGCCGCCTCAGCCCTCGTAGGCTGGTGCATGCTGTCAGGGACCGCGGCGAGCGCGGCAAGTTCGGGGGCGCCGACGATTTTGGTCGTAGGCGACAGCCTGTCTGCGGAATATGGCATCGCGCGCGGCGCCGGCTGGGTCAATTTGATGCAACAGACGATCACGCAAAGCGGCTTCGATTATAACGTCGTCAACGCGAGTATCAGCGGTGACACAACGAGCGGCGGACGCGCCCGTCTGGCACCGCTGCTCGAGCGCTATCACCCCGCCGTCACGATCCTGGAACTGGGAGGCAACGATGCGCTGCGCGGCATTCCGCTGGATCTCACGCGCACCAACCTGCGCGAGATGATCGCCGCAGCGCGCAAGGCAGGCAGCCGGGTCATCGTCGTCGGCATGCGCATTCCGCCCAACTACGGCCCCGACTACAGCGAGCAGTTTTTTAATATGTTCTCCGCCGTCGCCAAACAGGAAAAGACGGGCTACGTGCCTTTCCTGCTCGCTGGTGTGATCGAACACCCCGACTGGTTCCAGCAAGACCAGATTCATCCCCTGGCGAAGGCACATCCGCAAATTCTGCAGAACGTCTGGCCGACGGTGAAGCCGTTGCTCAAACCCGCCGGCAAAGCTCCCGCCAAAGCGGCGGATTCGCGGACCCCAAAGTCCGGCGCATAAAAAAACGCGGCCGATTGGCCGCGTTTTTCTTTCCATTCATGCCTCGGCGAACCGATCAAGCACCTGCCTTCGTGACATCGTTGACCACCTTGACCTTCGAGCGTGCACGCAGGTCACCCAGCCATGCATTCCATTCAGCCTGGGCTGCCAGTTGGTTGAGTTGCTGTGCTTCAGCGGCAAGACGCTGGGCATCCTGCTCGGCCGGTTGCGTCACCTTGCTGATGCGATACACCGCGTAGCCCTGACCTTCGCCCAGCGCCACGCCGACATACGCCGGCAGCTTGGCCGTGTCGGCACCGAAGATTGCGGTCAGCGCCGTCGCCGGCAGCTTGCCCGGGTTGTCACGCGAAATGGTCTGTGCGGCACCGAAGGTTGCATCGCCCCCCTTCTTCAGGGCATCGAGCTTGGCTTCGCCGGCCTTCTTGGCTTCCTGATCCGCCAGATCGGCAATCGCCTTCTCTTTGACTTGCGCCTCGATCTGCGCGAGCGGCGGCGTTGCGGCCGGATGGTAGTTCACCACATGCGCCGATACGAGCACGCCCTGACCGACATCCACGGCCTCGGTGTTGCGCTTGTTCTTGAGCGATTCATCACCGAACACCGCCTTGAGCAACTTCTCATTACCCAACGGGCTCTGCGCCTGCGACGGGTCCGGCGTACGCGTGACCTTTGCCGACATCACCTTCAGGTTCAGCTTGTCGGCCACCGGCTGCAGGCTGTCGGGTTGCTCGTACACGGCATTGGTGAATTGATCGGCCAGCTTGGCATATGCCTTCGCCGACTCCTGCTGGCGATACTGATCGGCCAGTTGGCCCTTCACTTCATCGAACGACTTCGTTTGCGCCGGCTTGATACCGGTCAGCTTGATGATGTGATAGCCGAAATCGCTCTTCACGACATCGCTCACGTCACCGTTGCCCTTGAGGGCGAACGTGGCATCGGCGAACGGCTTGACCATCGCGTCGCGCGCGAAGAAGCCAAGGTCGCCTCCGTTCGCCTTCGAGCCCGGATCGTCCGAGTTCTCGCCGGCGAGCTTGGCGAAGTCGTTCGGGTTCTGCTTGATCTGCGCGAGCAATGCCTCGGCTTTGGCCTTGGCCTTGGCGTGATCGGCGGGCGATGCATCAGCCGGCGACGCGATCAGGATGTGCGACGCGCGACGCTCTTCCTGCGTCGTGTATTGCTTCAGATTGTCGTTGTACAGCTTGCGCAGCACGTCGTCGCTCGCAGGTGTTTGCGCCGATGCCGGCATGGCCTTCGGATCGAGTACCACGTATTGGATTTCGGCTGATTCCGGCGTCTGGAACGCGGCCTTGTGCGCATCGTAATACGCCTGAACCTGCTGCGGCGTCGGCACGACCTTGCCTGCGAAATCCGAAACCGGGAAATTCAGCACCGAAACCTCGCGCTGCTGAGCACGCAGTTGCGCGAAGCGATCAAGCACCGCCTTGGGCAGCATGGCGCTCGCCTGCACACTAGCCGGCAGTTGGTTCGACGCCAGCTCGAAACGAATTTGCGCTTCGAGTCGCTGCGGCGTGAGGTTCTGCGCGGCCAGCATTTGCTCGTACTTCGCCTGATCGATCGAGCCGTCCGGACGACGCAGTTGCGCAATCGCCGGGATGGCGAGCAGCGCTTCGCGCACTTGAGCGTCAGGCACCGACAGCTGCTTCTTGAGCGTTTCCTGCGTAAGCAGCTTTTGCTGGATCAGGTTATCGAGCACAGCACCGCGCATTTCAGGCGTGTTGATCTGGCTCGCATCGACTGCGCCACCAAACATTTGCTGCATGCGCTCGGTCTGCGCGCGCAGCACGCTGTCGTATTCCTGACGTGTCACGGTCTGATCGCCGACCTTGGCAATCGTGCTGGCATCCGCGGCGTACTCTTGCAAGCCATGAACGCCGAACACCACGAACGACGGGACGATCAGCACCGTCAGGAAGATGAGGACCAAGCGTTGATGACGGCGGATGAAGTCGAACATACGAAATCGGAAAAGTCGTCTAGAGCGTCTTAGGACGTCATATGGCAAAAAAGGCGAACCGAAGTTCGCCTTTTCACAATTTGGCGGAGCGGACGGGGCTCGAACCCGCGACCCCCGGCGTGACAGGCCGGTATTCTAACCAACTGAACTACCGCTCCCCAAGATATCTGGAACTGGTGGGTGCTGAGGGGCTCGAACCCCCGACCTACGCCTTGTAAGGGCGCCGCTCTACCAGCTGAGCTAAGCACCCGTTCCCGATTCAAGTGTTGTTCTTGCTACTGCTGTTCCCTGCCGAAGCAGGAAAGCTCGTTAGTTTAACGTATCTTTCAAACCTTTGCCAGGGCGAAATTTCGGAACCTTCGCTGCCTTGATCTTGATCGCGTCACCCGTGCGCGGATTACGCCCCGTGCGCGGCGCTCGCTTCGCGACGTGGAACGTGCCAAAACCGACCAGCGTAACCGACTCGCCCTTCTTCAGGGATTTCTTTACTGCCCCCAACAATGCATCAAGTGCTCGACCGGCAGCAGCCTTCGAGACATCTGCCTCACTCGCGATATGATCGATCAGTTCCGTCTTGTTCACTGTAACCCCCTTGCAAGGATAGTAGGCGATTGAGCCGCGGAGGCGCTCTTTGCGCGCCTTGACATCGATCTGCGAGGTCCGCTGGCTTTGCCATTAGACAAGCCGCAAACCCTGATGTCAAGCCGTTTTGCGCCCTTTTGACTGCATAGGAAGCACTCCTGAATCTGCGCATTCCGGTCGCCACTTTCGAGCACTATGCGTGAATAAAAAAAGCCCGGGGAAAACCCCGAGCTTTTTGTCCATTTTCGATCTGACGAACGACGACCGCCAAAGTCGTCGCGCCAGATAAAAAACGACCGTCAGTGCTTGATGACTTCCTGCTTGCCGCTTGCGTCCGTATTCGGCGTAACCGGTGCAGCCTTGGCTTCGTCTTCCGGCAGCGGCACCGGCGCATGCTCCAACGCCAGTTCGAGCACCTTGTCGATCCAGCGCACCGGCACGATCTCCAGCGCGTTCTTGACCGTGTCGGGAATCTCTGCGAGATCCTTCACGTTCTCTTCCGGAATCAACACGAGCTTGATGCCGCCACGGTGAGCCGCGAGCAACTTCTCCTTGAGACCACCGATCGGCAGCACTTCGCCGCGCAGCGTGATCTCACCGGTCATCGCCACATCCGCACGCACCGGAATACCGGTGAGCACCGAGACGAGCGCCGTCGTCATTGCGATACCAGCAGACGGGCCGTCCTTCGGTGTCGCACCTTCCGGCACGTGGATGTGAATGTCCTTCTTCTCGAACTGCTCATCCGTCACCCCCAGGCGACGGGCACGCGAACGCACAACCGAACGCGCCGCCTCGACCGACTCCTTCATCACATCGCCGAGCGAACCCGTGCGAATGATGTTGCCCTTACCCGGCATCAGCGCAGCTTCGATGGTCAGCAGATCGCCGCCCACTTCCGTCCACGCCAGACCCGTGACCTGACCGATCTGGTTTTCCTTCATGGCCAGACCGAAGTCGAACTTGCGTACCCCCAGGAAGTTGTCGAGATTGCTCGCATCGACCTTGATCGACGAGCCTTCGACCTTCTTGAGCAACAGCATCTTCACGACCTTGCGGCAGATCTTCGAGATCTCTCGCTCGAGCGAACGCACACCGGCTTCGCGCGTGTAGTAGCGAATGATGTCGCGAATCGCGGCTTCCGTCAGATCGATCTCGCCTTCCTTCAACCCGTTGTTCTTCTTCTGCTTCGGCAGCAGATAACGCTGGGCGATGTTGACCTTCTCGTCTTCCGTATAGCCCGACAGGCGAATCACTTCCATACGGTCGAGCAGCGGCGCCGGAATATTCAGCGAGTTCGAGGTGGCCACGAACATCACGTCCGACAGATCGAAGTCGACTTCGACGTAGTGATCCGAGAACGTGTGGTTCTGCTCCGGATCAAGCACTTCGAGCAGCGCCGAACTCGGATCGCCCCGGAAGTCCATGCCCATCTTGTCCACTTCGTCGAGCAGGAACAGCGGGTTGCGCACAGCGACCTTCGAGAGGCTCTGAAGGATCTTGCCCGGCATCGACCCGATGTAGGTGCGACGGTGACCACGAATCTCGGCCTCGTCACGCACGCCACCCAAGGCCATGCGCACGAACTTGCGGTTCGTCGCACGCGCGATCGACTGACCGAGCGACGTCTTACCCACACCGGGGGGCCCGACCAAGCACAGGATCGGCGCCTTGACCTTGTCCACGCGCTGTTGCACGGCAAGATACTCAAGGATGCGTTCCTTGACCTTCTCGAGACCGAAGTGGTCCTCGTCGAGTACCTTCTCGGCGTTCGACAGATCGTTGTTCACCTTGCTCTTCTTGCGCCACGGCAGACCGACCAGCGTGTCGATGTAGTTGCGCACGACGGTGGCTTCGGCCGACATCGGCGACATCAGCTTGAGCTTCTTGAGTTCAGCGTCGGCCTTCTTCTTGGCCTCCTTCGGCAGATGCGCGGCCTTGATGCGCTTCTCGAGTTCCTCAAGATCCGCACCTTCTTCGCCTTCGCCCAGCTCCTTCTGGATCGCCTTGACCTGTTCGTTCAGGTAGTACTCGCGCTGGCTCTTCTCCATCTGGCGCTTCACGCGGCCACGGATGCGCTTTTCCACCTGGAGAATGTCGATTTCGCTCTCGAGCTGCGCGAGCAAATGCTCCAGGCGTTCGATGACCGGGAACATCTCCAGAATTTTCTGCTTTTGCTCGAGCTTGAGCGGCAGGTGGGCGGCAATGGTGTCCGCCAGACGACCCGCCTCATCGATGCCCGACAGCGACGTCAGGATCTCGGGCGGAATCTTCTTGTTGAGCTTCACGTACTGATCGAACTGCGCCACGATCGCACGACGCAGGGCTTCGGATTCGGGCGAGTTGCCGTCATCCGGTTCGAGCGGCATGACTTCCGACGTGAACTGCGTTTCTTCTTCGTCCACGCTCAGGGTACGGGCGCGCTGAATCCCTTCGACCAGCACCTTGACGGTGCCATCGGGCAGTTTGAGCATTTGCAGGATGTTGGCCACGCAGCCGATCTCGTAGAGATCCTTGGACGTGGGCTCATCCTTGGCCGCAGCTTTCTGCGCGACCAGCATGATGTGCTTGCCGCCTTCCATGGCGGTTTCAAGCGCTTTAATCGATTTCGGACGCCCCACGAAAAGGGGAATCACCATGTGCGGAAACACGACCACGTCGCGCAAAGGCAACAGGGGCAGTTGAATCGCTTCGGGCGGGAGGATTTGGGTGCCTGACATCTCGTTCCCCATATATAACGATACCGTTGTGTTCCAGCTAATTGAGGCCGCCGGCGAGAATTACAAGAGGGAGGAAACGCTCTTTCGCCGACAAGTTGCACCACTCGGGGTTTCATTGCCCGTGGCACTAGTATGAAGGAAAAAAAGCCGTCCATGTTTCCATGAACGGCTTCGGGTGGCGCTGAGTTGACCGTTCAATTGGAGCCGGCAACCTTCGGCGACTCCTGGTAGATCAAAAGCGGCTTTCCGTCGCCGCTGATCGCGTTTTCGTCCAGAATCACTTTGGTCACGCCCTTGAGCGACGGCAGTTCGTACATCACTTCGAGCAGCGCCTGTTCGATGATCGAACGCAGCCCGCGCGCGCCGGTCTTGCGCTTGATGGCTTTGCGTGCCACCGCATGCAGGGCCGCCGGACGGATTTCCAGCTCCACACCTTCCATCAGGAACAGTCGCTGGTACTGCTTGACAAGTGCGTTCTTCGGCTCGATGAGAATGGTGACCAGCACGTCTTCATCAAGCTTACCCAACGTGGCAACCACCGGCAGACGACCGATCAGTTCCGGAATCAGGCCGAACTTGATCAGATCTTCCGGCTCGACGTCACGCAGCAGTTCGCCGGCGTCACGCTCTTCGCCCGTCTTGACCGTCGCACCGAAGCCAATACCCGTCTTCTCGGTGCGGTTCATGATGATCTTCTCAAGACCATCGAACGCGCCGCCGCAGATGAACAGGATGTTCGTCGTGTCGACCTGAATGAAGTCCTGGTTCGGATGCTTGCGGCCACCTTGCGGCGGCACCGACGCCATCGTGCCTTCCACCAGCTTGAGCAGCGCCTGCTGCACACCTTCGCCCGACACGTCACGCGTAATCGACGGATTGTCCGACTTGCGACTGATCTTGTCGATTTCGTCAATGTAGACGATGCCCTTCTGCGCCTGCTCGATCTCGTAATTGCAGTTCTGCAGCAGCTTCTGGATGATGTTTTCGACGTCCTCGCCCACGTAACCGGCTTCGGTCAGCGTGGTGGCGTCGGCGATCACGAAGGGTACGTTGAGCAGACGCGCAAGCGTCTGCGCGAGCAGCGTCTTGCCCGAGCCGGTCGGCCCGATCAGCAGGATATTGCTCTTGGAAAGTTCGACCTCGTCGCGTTTGTCGCCGAGGTGCTTCAATCGTTTGTAATGGTTATAGACCGCAACCGCCAGAATCTTCTTGGCGCGGTCCTGACCGATCACGTATTGATCGAGGCTCTCGCGGATTTCCTGCGGCGATGGCAAATCGGACTTGCCACCACTGCCGCTCTCGTCTTCGGCCGCTGCGGCCTCGTCGCGAATAATCTCATTGCACAGATCAATGCACTCGTCGCAGATAAACACGGACGGACCTGCGATGAGCTTCTTGACCTCGTGCTGACTCTTTCCGCAGAAGGAGCAGTAGAGCAGCTTTTCGCCGTTGGAAGTGCTTTTTTTATCCACCATATCTGTGTCAGCCTGCTAGCAATTTGCGCCCCGGTCGTCCCCCGCCGGGGGCGGCAAACGCGGCATACGTGAATCCCATTGTAACGCCATGCCGCGCGAGCGTGTGGCCCACCCGCGACAGCTTTAAATTCCCTTTTACGACAAAGACTTGGCGCGATCATCCGGTCTTTCGAGACGAAAACACCCGATGTCGCGCCACGCCTTTTGCCGTCAGACGGCCCGAATTTGGAACCGAATCAGGGACGCTTTTCCAGCACGCGATCGATCAAACCATATTCGACGGCATCGGCCGCCGACTTGAAGTTATCGCGATCGGTGTCGCGCGCAATGACCTCGAGCGACTGGCCGGTGTTATCGGCAAGCAGGCGATTCAGCCGGTCCTTGAGCAAGAGGATTTCCCGGGCGTGGATCTCGATGTCCGACGCCTGACCGCGGGCACCGCCCAGCGGTTGGTGAATCATGATGCGCGCGTTGGGCAGCGCGAAACGCTTGCCCTTTTCACCGGCGGCCAGCAGGAATGCGCCCATGCTCGCGGCCATCCCCAGGCATAGCGTCGAGACCGGCGGCTTGACGAATTTCATCGTGTCGTAAATCGCCAGGCCCGCCGAGACGGAACCGCCCGGCGAGTTGATGTACATCGAGATTTCCTTGTCCGGATTTTCGCTCTCGAGGAACAGCAACTGGGCGACGACGAGGTTGGCGCTCTGGTCGTTGACCTCGCCCACCAGGAAAATGATGCGCTCCTTGAGGAGTCGCGAATAGATGTCGTAAGCGCGCTCGCCACGACCACTTTGCTCGACGACCATCGGCACGAGGCCAAGGCCTTGCGTCTCGAGGGCGGAGTTGTGTGTCGGGGAGGCGAGTTGGGCGAGCAATTCGGAACGGGTAATCATATCGGTTCGACCCTTCTATCGAGATGGTTTTGCGCGCCGCAGGGAGGAGGCCCGGAGGCCATTTGGAAAAGAACCGCCACGGCCTTGCGGCCGCAGCGGTTCAATCGGTCGTGTCGCGTTCGATCAGGACTGCGTGTTGCCAGCCAGTTCTTCGAAGCTGACTTGCTTGTCGGTCACCTTGGCCTTACCCAGGACGAACTCGACAACGTTGTTCTCGACGACGAAACCTTCCATTTCCGCCATGCGCTGCTGATCGCCATAGTACCAGCGGACGACTTCTTGCGGGTCTTCGTAGCTCTTCGCGAACTCTTCGACTTCGGCCTTGATCTGCTCCGGCTTGGCTTGCAGGTCGTTCTGCTTGACCAGCTCAGCCAGAATCAGACCCAGCTTCACGCGACGCTCGGCTTGTTCCTTGAACATTTCAGCCGGGATCGGCACGTTGCCAGCATTAGGCACGCCGCGCTGCGTGAGGTCCTGACGAGCCATCGCCACCAGACGCTCCTGATCCTGAGCAATCAGCGCGTTGGGCACGTCCAGCTCTGCCACGGAGATCAGTGCGTTCATCACTTGATCCTTCAGCAGGGCCTGCGTACGGCGCTTCACTTCGCGCGACAGGTTTTCCTTGATGTCAGCGCGCATCTTTTCGATGCTGCCGTCGGCGATGCCAAGCGACTTGGCGAACTCGGCGTCGACTTCCGGCAGGTGCGCCCACTCGACCTTCTTCAGCGTGACGGTGAACGTGGCAGTCTTACCGGCCACTTCCTTGCCGTGGTACTCGTCCGGGAACTTGAGTTCGAACGCCTTCGACTCGCCAACCTTCAGGCCCAGCGTGGCCTTCTCGAATTCCGGCAGCATGCGGCCTTCGCCCAGCACGAAGACGAAGTCTTCGGCGCTACCGCCAGCAAACACTTCGCCATCAATCTTGCCGACGAAGTCAACCGTCACGCGGTCGCCGTCCTTGGCTTCGACCGAGCCGCCGTCGCCGTGGGCACCGGCTTCGCCGCGCACGTGGTAATGCACGCGCTGCTTGCGCAGAATGTCGATGGTGCGATCGATCTCGGCTTCCGAGACATCGGTCGTGGTGCGGCTGACTTCGGCCGCAGCCAGATCACCGATCTTGACTTCCGGGTAGATCTCGAACGTGGCGTCGAACGCGTATTCGGTGTCGGCAGCGTCGGCCTTCGGTGCGAAACGCGGTTGACCCGCCACGCGCAGATCCTGTTCCTTGCTGATTTCGAAGAACTGTTGGCCAACCTTGTCGCTCACGACTTCGGCTTCGACCTGACCACCGTATTGTTGGGTGACCATCTTCAGGGGCACCTTGCCCGGACGGAAGCCCGGCATGCGAACCGTCTTCGACAACTTCTGAATGCGTGCCGCGACTTCTTTTTCGACTTCCTGCTTGGGCAGGGCGATGGTAAAGCGACGCTCGAGCTTGCCGAGGTTTTCAACAGCGATAGTCATGAGGATATTCGTCCATCCAGAGGGTCGTTCTGTGTTGCGGCGAGGGAATGCCGCAAGCGGACCCAGTCAGTTAATCAACCTTGGGCCGGAACCGGCGATGCGACGCCAGCTTCCCTCCGCCCCCGACAAATCGGGGTGGCCCCAAAACGGTCTTGCACACAAAGCGGGACATTTTAGCAAACTATTGCCCCGCCTCCAGACTTTCCGGCCGTAAATCAGGGAAATCAGGCCATTTAGCCTTCACACACCTTCCCCGCGTCACTTGCCGCGTCAAGCGCGCCAGCATTGACCGGAACGACACTTTAGAGGGGGACATCCACAAAAAGATCTTGGGAGACGCACATTGACGCTCTAGGATTCAATCGAACGTTTGAATGAAACATAGGTTCATAACGCGTTGAGCATAACGCATTGAGATAACGCGGCATCTTGCTGCGTCTTACCGGAGGTTCGTCGTGAGCCCACGCCTCTCGGCCGGCCGACAAGCTGGCGATACCAAACTGCGCATCCTGGATGCGGCAGAAGATCTTTTCATCGACTACGGCTACGAAGCCATGTCCTTGCGCCAGATTACGTCACGCGCCGAGGTCAATCTGGCTGCCGTCAACTATCACTTCGGCAGCAAGGAAACGCTGCTTCAGGCCATGCTCTCGCGCCGGCTCGACCGGCTCAATGAGGAGCGCCTGGCGCTGCTCACGCGCGCCGAAGCCGCCTGGCCAGCGACACAGCTGACCTGCGAACATGTGCTCGGGGCGATGTTCATCCCTGCCCTGGCAATTTCCCATCATCGCGATATCGGCGGACCGGCGTTCCTGCGCCTGCTCGGGCGTGTCTATGCCGATCCGTCCCCGTTCATTCGCGACTATTTGCAGCAACATTACGCCCCGGTGTTCGAGCGCTTCTTCGAAGCCTTCGCCCGTGCGTTGCCCGAGTTGCCGCGCCAGGAACTGGGCTGGCGGCTGCACTTCGCCCTGCAAGCCCTATCCGGCGTGCTGGCGAGCAGCGACACCTCGCGATTGATCGACACCTTCGCGCAAGGCCAGCCGATGGGCGACCTGCAGGTCGTCGCACGGCTCACCGCGCTCATGGTGGCAGCGCTCAAGGCGCCAATGCCGGGCGAGGAACAACTGGCGAGCTTCGCTGCGGTCTTCGCGCTTGCGAAAGACGCCGACGTCACACCTCCTCGGGAAGCCTGGCATGACGCAGATCACGCCCGTCCCGCCTCACAAGACGGCAGGGACGGCCCAGCGTCCAGCGACAACGACCGCGCGTTCGCAAGCGCCTGAAGGCATTCCCGAAGATCACCGCAGCGTGCGCCAATGGCGCTGCGGCAGCGTCAGAATTGTTCGCGAATAGCGATCGGATTGCCAACGCATCACTCGAATTCCCGGCGCACCGGCGGGTCGCCGAACGATCCAACAAGAACGCCATCGCCAGTTTGCCCTGCGCGCAATGTCAGCGAACCATTGGCAGATGGCAGGAAGACGACAGCCCCCATGCTTGCCGGGCATAGCGAATATGCCATCAAGGGAATCGCGCACGGCACTTGCGGCGAAGCTGAACCGAAGGGAGGAGAAAATGGTGACCGTATGGATTCTCGCGTTTGTCGTGGGCGTGTCTGCCCTGCTTTTCTATCGTGCGCATGCCTGGCAGTGGCTCATCGCCACGGCGCTATGGGTCGGCGCAGGGGCCACGGCAGGACTGACGGGGACCGTCGCGACGGTCGTACTCGCCGTCGTCTTCATCTTGCCTGCGCTGCTTCTGAGTATCGGCCCGTTGCGCCGCGCGTGGATCACCGCGCCAATACTCACGAAGTTCCGCACGATCATGCCGGAAATGTCGGAGACGGAGAAAGACGCCATCGAAGCCGGCACCGTCTGGTGGGATGCCGATCTGTTCTCCGGCCGCCCGGACTGGCAGAAATTCATGGCGCTGCCCGCGCCCGCCTTGTCTGCCGAAGAACAGGCCTTCATGGAGCACGAAGTCGAGCACCTGTGCGACCTGTCCAACGACTGGGAAAGCACGCAGGTCTGGCAAGATCTGCCGCCGAAAGCATGGCAATACGCGAAGGACGCCGGCTTTCTCGGAATGATCATCCCCAAGCGCTACGGGGGTCTTGAATTCTCTGCCTATGCGCACTCGCAAGTGGTCATGAAGCTGGCTTCGCGGTGCTCCGCCGCCGCCGTCTCGGTCATGGTGCCGAACTCGCTCGGCCCGGCCGAACTCCTGTTGCACTATGGCACCGAGGCGCAAAAGAACTATTACCTGCCGCGTCTGGCAAAAGGGGAAGAGATTCCCTGCTTCGCGCTTACGAGCCCCTACGCGGGCTCCGACGCCGCCGCCATTCCAGACATTGGCGTCGTGTGCCGCGGCGTACACGACGGCCGCGAAACGCTGGGCTTCCGTGTCACATGGAGCAAGCGCTACATCACGCTCGGTCCGATCGCGACGGTGCTGGGTCTCGCCTTCCGCGCCCTCGACCCCGACCATCTGCTGGGCAACGACGACGAGCCGGGCATCACCTGCGCATTGATTCCGACGAACCATCCGGGCGTGGTGATCGGACGTCGCCACTGGCCGCTGAACGCCGTGTTTCAGAACGGCCCCAACGCCGGCAAAGACGTCTTCATTCCGCTCGACTGGGTCATTGGCGGTCAGGCGCAGGTTGGCAAGGGCTGGCGGATGCTGATGGAGTGTCTTGCCGCTGGCCGTGCGATCTCGCTGCCGTCGTCGAACGTCGGCTATTCGAAGATCGCGGTGCGTGCCACCGGCGCATACGCTGCCGTGCGCCGTCAATTCCGCACACCGATCGGTAAATTCGAAGGGGTACAGGAAGCGCTCGCGCGCATGGCCGGCAATTTGTACGCGATGGACGCGGCACGACGCATGGCAGCGCTTGCCGTCGATCTGGGCGAAAAGCCTTCGGTAATCTCCGCCATCGCGAAGTACCACGTGACCGAGCGCGCCCGCAAAGTGGTGAACGACGGCATGGATGTCGTGGCGGGCAAGGGCATCTGCATGGGCCCGAACAACTTCCTCGCCCGCGCCTATCAGCAGATCCCGGTGTCGATCACGGTCGAGGGCGCCAACATCATGACGCGCTGTCTGATGATCTTCGGCCAGGGTGCGATCCGATGCCATCCCTACGTGCTCAAAGAACTCGCCGCCGCGCAAACGGCGGATCGCACGGCAGCCGTACGCGCGTTCGACGACGCCCTCTTCGGCCATCTGACCTTCGTCACGAGCAACATCGTGCGGGGCGCGTTGCAGGGCATCACGCATGCGCGATTCTCGTCCGTACCGTCGAATGCCGCACCCGAACTGCATGCCTACTACCGCGCCGCGAATCGCATGTCGACGCTTCTCGCCATCGCTGCCGACGTCTCGATGGCGGTGCTCGGCGGCTCGCTCAAGCGTCGCGAGAGCATCTCGGGCCGTCTGGGGGACATCCTCTCGCAACTGTTCCTGCTCACGGCAACGCTCAAGCGCTTCGAAGACGAGGGCCGCCCCGAAGCCGATCTGCCGCTAGTGCATTGGGCCGCACAAGACGCCCTCTGGCAGGCGCGCGAAGCCTTCGAAGGCGTGCTCGCCAACTATCCGTCGCGCGTTGCCGCCTGGTGGATGCACTGGAAGCTCACGCCGCTCGGCCTGCCGTACGCCAAGCCGTCCGACGCGCTCGCCGCGCGGGTGGCCGAATTGATGCAAACGCCGGGCGCCACGCGCGAGCGCCTCATCGCCGGGAGCTACTCGCCGCGCGTCGAGATCGACGGGCTCGCCTATGGCGAGATCGTCTTCCAGATGACGCCACAGGTCACCGCCATCGAGCAGCGTCTGCGCACGGCGGTCAAGGAAGGCCGTCTGCCGACGATGCCGCAAAGCCTGCCCGAATTCACCGAATGGGTGAACCACGCGGCGACGCTGCAGCTCGTAAGCGACGAGGAGCAGCGGGTGCTGGTCCAGTACGCTGACTATGCGGCGCGCGCGGTGGCCGTCGACGACTTCCCGGCCGACTTCGGACGCCTTGCCGACGTGCAGCACGCCCAACAACAAGAAGCCGCCGACGAAGCGCTCACCCCGTGAGCCGGCCGATCTGCCGCTGCCCCATCACTCTGAGGATTTCTGCGCCGTGACGACGTCCGACCGATACCTTGCCTTCGCCAACTCCGCCGTGGGCAGCCGTCTGGCCAATGCGCTGGGATTGCCCCGCCCCGTACCGCTTGAGCGCATGCCGCCCTACGGCGACACCGAAACGCACATCATTGCGCCCCCGCTCGCCGTCGTGGGCGGCGCAGGGGACGCGCCGCTGCTGCCGGGCCTCGCCCGCGAATTGCATTGGCTCGGCGTTCCCAGCCTTGCCCATGTAGCGCGACTCGACTGGATTTCGTACGCCAACAAGGCGGGTACGATGAGCGGGCGCTTCAACCCGGTTGAAGGCGTGCGCCCCAAAGCGCTGTTGTTCGACGCCAGCGCCATCGCCAATACGGGCGAACTGAGCGCGCTCTATACGTTCTTCCACGACACCCTCGCCACACTCGACCGATGCGCCCGGGTGCTCGTGCTGGGCTTGCCACCGTCGCTGGCGTCGACGCCGCAGGCCAGCATTGCGCAGCGTGCGCTGGAGGGTTTCGTGCGCTCGCTCGCGAAGGAACTCAAGCGCGGGGCCACCGCGCAATTGCTTTACATCGCACCGCATGCCCGCGAAGCCCTGCACTCCACGTTGCGCTTCTTCCTCTCGCCGCGCGCCGCTTACGTGAGCGGGCAGGCCGTCACTTTGCAGGACCCCGTGTTCGAAACACCGCCGATGCGCGATCAGCGTCCGCTTGCCGGGCAAGTCGCGGTTGTGACAGGCGCGGCGCGCGGTATTGGCGAAGCCATCGCCACCGTGTTGGCACGCGACGGGGCACACGTCGTGTGCGTCGATGTCCCGGCCGCACAGACCCCGCTCGATGCTGTCGCGGCGCGCCTGGAAGGCAGCGCCCTCGCATGCGACATCACCGCACCGGAGGCTGGCGTCACGCTGCTAGCCCATCTGGCGACGCATGCACCACGCGGGCTCGACATCCTCGTACACAACGCCGGCATCACGCGCGACAAGACCCTCGCGCGCATGAGCGAAGCGCAATGGCAAAGCGTGCTCGACATCAATGTCGGTGCGCCACAACGGCTTAACGCCGCGCTGCTCGACGCTGGCGTGCTGCGCGCCAACAGCCGGATCGTCGGTGTGGCGTCGATCAGCGGCATTGCGGGGAATCGCGGGCAGACGAACTACGCGGCGTCCAAGGCGGCCGTGATCGGCATGGTCGAGGCGTGGTCGCCGGTGCTCGCCGAGCGCCACATCAGCATCAACGCCGTCGCCCCCGGGTTCATTGAGACGCAGATGACTGCCGCGGTGCCGTTCGCCATTCGCGAGGCCGGACGCCGCATGAACTCGCTCGGCCAGGGCGGTCAGCCAGTCGACGTCGCCGAGACCATCGCGTGGCTTGCACATCCGGCTTCCGGCGCGCTGACCGGGCAGGTCGTGCGTGTATGCGGTCAAAGCCTGCTGGGAGCGTGACCATGGCCAACGACCGTCCTCTCGATCCGCCGGACACCGTCTCGCCCCCTCCGGCGAGCGCGCAACCGGCCATCAACGTCACGCATCTTCCCTCGCCGCTGCGTCTGTTGCTGCGCGCATTACTGTCGGCGCGCAAACCTGCGAGAGCACAACCGCTGCCATCGCTGGCTTTCGAGCGCCGTAATGTCCTGCTCGATGCGAACGACATCGCTCGTTATGCGCGCTTGTGCGGCTTTGCCGACAGCCACGGCGTACCGCCAACGTGGCCGCATTTGCTCGCCTTCCCGTTGCATATGCTGTTGATGACAGACCGTGCGTTTCCGTTCGCCATGCTCGGCATGGTGCATCTGGCGAATCGCATCCGTCTGCACGCACCACTCGCTGCCGGAGATCGGCTTGACTTCGACGTGCGGTGCGGCACGCTGTACGCGCATGACAAGGGACAGGTTTTCGCCGTGCTCACGACCGCCCGCCGCGATGGCGACGTTGTGTGGTCGGGCGAGAGCCTGTACCTGCGCACCGGCGTGCACGACGCACTTGGCGCCCCCTATCGTGCCGAACTGCGCACCAACTCCTCCCTCGTGCAAACCGCCACGTGGCAAGTGCCGGGCGATCTCGGCCGACAGTACGCGCGCGTCTCCGGCGATTACAACCCGATTCACCTCTGGCCGGTCACCGCCAGGCTGTTCGGTTTTCCGCGACCGATCATTCACGGCATGTGGAGCTTCGCCCGTGCGCTCGCCGCAGTGCTGCCCGCCGACGCGCGGCACCTCGACCTTCTGGTGGAATTCAAAACACCCCTGCTGCTGCCGGGAGAAGCCACGTTCTGGTGCGATTCGCACAGCCGCGCCTTCGAATTACGCGACGCCGCAGGCGCCGTGCCCCATCTTCGCGGACGGTGGCAAGCCGCGCCGAGCGCGTCACCCTCCATCAACACGTTCGCTACGGACCGTTCATGAGCGCCTTCAAACCTACTGCGCCTGCCCCCGCGCTTCGCCGCGTTGCCATCCTGGGCGGCAACCGCATCCCGTTCGCGCGTTCAAACACGGCCTATGCCACGGCGTCGAATCAGGAGATGTTGACCGCAGCGATTCAAGGTCTCGTCGACCGCTTCGAGCTGCATGGCCAGATTTTGGGCGAGGTCGCTGCCGGCGCCGTCCTCAAACACGCCCGCGACTTCAATCTGACGCGCGAGTCCGTTCTCTCGACCACGCTCGCCCCGCAGACCCCAGCCTACGACGTTCAACAAGCGTGCGGCACGGGCCTCGAGACGGCGATTCTCACCGGCAACAAGATCGCGCTCGGCCAGATTGACGTGGCCATCGCGGGTGGCGTCGACACGGCGTCGGACGCCCCCATCGGAGTGAACGAAAGGCTCCGCAAAATTCTGCTCGAAGCGAATCGGCAACGCAGCACCGGCGGCAAGCTCGGCGCGCTCGCGAAGGTGCGTCCCGGCATGTTGTTCAGCCCTGCTCTGCCGCGCAATGGCGAGCCGCGCACGGGCTTGTCGATGGGCGAGCATTGCGAATGGATGGCCAAGCGCTGGCAAATCGAACGCGCCGCGCAGGATGAACTCACGCTAGCGAGCCATCGACATCTGGCGGCTGCGTATGAGCGTGGGTTCTTCCTCGACCTGATGACGCCATTTCGCGGCTTGCAACGCGACAACAACCTGCGGCCCGACGTCTCGCTCGACAAGCTGGCCAGCCTGAAGCCGGTGTTCGACCGCAGCGCCACGGGCACGCTCACCGCAGGCAACTCGACACCGCTCACCGACGGCGCCTCGAGCGTGTTGCTCGCAAGCGAGGACTGGGCGCGAGCACACAATGTCCCGGTACTCGCCTATCTGACGTATTCGCAAACGGCTGCCGTCGACTTCTTCAACCCTGACGAGACGCAGCGCGAAGGCCTGCTCATGGCGCCTGCGTATGCAGTGCCGCGCATGCTGGCGCAGGCCGGACTCACATTGCAGGACTTCGACTTCTACGAAATTCACGAGGCGTTCGCCGCGCAGGTGCTTTGCACGTTGAAAGCGTGGGAAGACCCGCAGTACTGCCGTGACAAGCTCGGACTCGCCGCGCCGCTAGGCAGCATCGACCGGCAGCGGTTGAACGTCAACGGCAGTTCGCTCGCCTGCGGGCACCCGTTCGCAGCGACGGGTGCCCGCATTCTCGCCACGCTCGCCAAGCTGCTGGCCGAACGTGGCGGCGGGCGGGGCCTCATCTCGATTTGCGCGGCCGGCGGACAAGGTGTGGTCGCGATGTTGGAGCGATAACGCCGCAAGCGGCGAAAGCGAAGCCAGTGATTCAGGGGCAGCCGGAAACACGGCCCTGCGCGCGGATGCGAGTTGCCAACAGAGCGACCCATCGGCTGCGGGTACCCGTGCACAAGAATGGAGACAACGATGGATCAAGCTGTCCAGCAGGAACGCGTTTGGCTCAACGCCTACCCTCCCGGCGTCCCGGCCGACATCGACGTGACACGCTACGCGTCGCTCGTACAGTCCTTCGACGAATGGATCGACAAGTACCGTGAACGCATCGCATTCGTGAGTCTCGGCAGCGAGATCACCTATGCGGAGGTCGCCCGTCAGGCCTACGCGTTCGCCGCGTGGCTGCAGGCGCAGGGCGTGCAGAAGGGAGAGCGCGTCGCGCTGATGATGCCCAACTGCTTCCAATATCCGATCTGCCTTTTCGGCACGCTCATCGCGGGCGCCGTGGTCGTCAACGTCAATCCGCTGTACACCGTTCGCGAACTGAAACACCAATTGCAGGACAGCGGCGCATGCACGCTCGTCGTGTTCGAGAACTTTGCCAAAACGGCGCAGGACGCCATTCCCGGCACCAGCGTGCGCAACGTGCTCCTCACACAGATCGGCGACTTGCTCGGATCGGGCGCGAACCTCAAGGGCCGCGTGGTCAATCTCCTCATGCGGCGGGTGGCAAAGCAAGTGCCAGCGTACGATCTGCCGCACGCGATACGGCTGCGTCAGGCGCTTGCCGAAGGGGCGAAGCGTAAGGCCACGCCAGCGGCCCTCACGCGCGACGACCTCGCTTTTCTTCAGTACACGGGCGGGACCACGGGCGTCGCAAAAGGCGCCATGCTCACGCACGGCAACGTGCTGGCCAATCTGTTGCAGACCGAGGCATGGGCGGCCGATCAGCTCGATGGCGACATCGAGGTGAATCTCTCGCTGCTGCCGATGTATCACATCCTCTCGCTCACGGTGAATTGTCTGGTGTTCATGAGCCTGGGCGGACGCAACATCCTGATTGCCAATCCGCGCGACGTTAAGAAGGTCGTCTACATCATTCGCAACGAGACGTTTACCGGCGTCACCGGCGTGAACACCTTATTCAACGGCCTGCTCGACAATGCAGACTTCTGCGCCCGCGACTTTTCCAGACTGAAACTGTCGCTGGCAGGCGGTATGGCGACGCAACGCGCGATCGCGGATCGATGGAAACAAGTGACGGGCAAACCGATCATCGAAGGCTACGGTCTGACGGAATGCTCGCCCATCGTCACGATGAACCCGGTGGACATCGCGCATATGGACGACGTCGATTTCACCGGTTCCATTGGCCTGCCAGCCCCGTCGACCGACGTGCGCTTCAAGCGTGAAGATGGCACTTGGGCCGATCTCGGCGAGCCGGGCGAGTTGTGCGTGCGCGGCCCGCAGGTCATGCGCGGGTACTGGCAGCGGCCAGACGATACGGCCAAGACGTTCGACGCCGACGGCTGGCTGATGACGGGCGACATTGGCGTGATGGACGAGCGCGGCTACGTGCGGCTCATCGACCGCAAGAAGGACATGATTCTCGTGTCGGGCTTCAACGTCTACCCGAATGAAATCGAGGACGTTGTGATGCTGCACCCGGGCGTGCGCGAGGCAGCGGTGGTCGGCGTGCCCGATCCTGTCGCAGGCGAGCGCGTGAAGCTCGTGGTCGTGGCGAAAGATCCCCAGTTGAACGCCGACGCCATGCTGGCCCACTGCCGCCAGCACCTGACTGCCTACAAGGTGCCGCGCATCGTCGAATTCCGCGAGGGCGAACTGCCCAAGACGGCTGTTGGCAAGATCCTGCGGCGCGAATTGCGCGCGCCGGCGGCAACGACGCTGGGAGGCAAATAACATGTTCCTGCACCCTGCCCCCAAGGTTGCCAGCGTCGTCTGCCGTCGTTCGCGCGATCTTCGCCGGTCCCCGCCTATCTCGACAGCGAGGCGCGTCGCGCTGGCGCTGGCGTTGCTGCCCTTAGCGCTCCTGGCGGGCGTATTGAGCGTGCCTGACGCCTTCGCCCAGACCGGCGCAGTCTCGGGCACGCCCGCACCCACAGCCCCCGACGCGAATGCGGCAGGCAGCGCTACGACGAGCGCCGACGCCGAAGCGTCCAAGCTGGCCGCCCTGCCCGTTGCCGCGCAAACGCAATGGCTGTCTCGCGCGATCAGGAGCGGCGAATTGGCGAAGTTGAGCGACGATCAGATCGTGGTCCGCATGCAGGCGATTCAAGCCGAAGCTCTCGTCCGGTATCTGAAAGCCGAATCGGCCGCGTTGCCCGAATACCAATACGAGCTCACGCGCCACGAACGCCTCAACAATCAATGGCAGACCACGCCCGATCGCATGCTCGTGAAGATTCGCGAAAAGCCGTTGCAGATCTACGCGAAGTGGCTGCCCGACGGCGCCCACACAGGCCAGGAGATCATTTACGACGAGACGAAAAACCCGAAGGAGATGTACGGCCATCTCGGCGGCATTCTTGGCTTCACCTCGATCTGGAGCAGTATTGACGGCACGCTCGCGCGCTCGCAATCGAATCACACAGTGCGTGATCTCGGCTTCGCGTTCATTGCCGAACAGATTGCCCATGACGGCCGCAGCTTCCGCGCCGCCGGGCTGCCCGAGAAACCCGCAAGAATTTCGGTATCCGAATCGAATGGCATGCGCATGCTGGCGCTGGAGTGGGATGCGCCGTCCGGGCCGCCGCAACATTACGCAAACAAGTCGCGCGTGCTGATCGACCTGAAGACGGGATGGCCTCGCGGCATCGAAGCGTGGGACGCGTCGGGACAGAAAGTCGAGGAAATGCGCTTTGAGAAAGTGCGCAAAGCGCAATGGACCGACGCAACGTTCGACCCCAAGAACCCCGATTACAAATTCTGACCCGACGTGCGCTGGCGACCCGCGCAGACAGCCGGCGTGGGCACGACGAAAGCCCGCCACCCTGAATCGAGGGTGGCGGGCGTTCGCTTATCCGAACATCACCTGCCGGCACCTGCAATGGACTGCTGGTGCCAGCCTGCCTGGACCGTTCAGGTCTGCGGCAGTTCGATCTTGACTTCGAGCACTTCCAGGTTGTCCTGATGCTCGACGCTGACCTTGATGTCGTCTTGTGCGATTTTGACGTACTTGGAGATGACGGCCACCAACTCACGTTGCAGTGCCGGCAGATAATCGGCCGGCGGCGACGAGCCCGTGCGTTCGTGCGCCAGAATGATCTGCAGGCGCTCTTTGGCAACGGCGGCGGTCTTTTTCTTCTCCCCCAGGAGGAATGACAGGAAGGACATGGGCGCTCCTTACTTCGAGCCGAAAATGCGCTGCAACAGCCCCGGCTTTTGATAGTCGGTAAAGCGCATAGGCTTGTCTTCGCCCTTGAATCGGCTCACCACGTCGCGATAGGCGTCGGCCACATCGGTACCGTCGAGATGAATCGCCGGCGTGCCCTGGTTAGAGGCATGCAACACCGACTCCGACTCCGGAATCACGCCAATGAGCTTGATTCGCAGGATTTCCTGGATGTCCTCGAGCGACAGCATCTGGCCGTCGTTGACACGCTTCGGGTTGTAACGGGTGATGAGCAAGTGCTCCTTGATCGGCTCGCCGCCTTCGATGGCACGTTTCGTCTTCGACGAGAGAATGCCCAGAATGCGATCCGAGTCACGCACCGACGACACTTCGGGGTTCGTCACCACGAGCGCTTCGTCGGCGAAGTGCATTGCGAGCAACGCGCCCGACTCGATACCGGCGGGCGAGTCGCACACAATGTACTCGAAGCCCATGTCGGCCAGGCTCTTGATGACCGTCTCGACGCCAGCCTGCGTGAGTGCGTCTTTGTCACGCGTCTGCGACGCGGGCAGGATGAACAGGTTCTCGCAGGACTTGTCCTTGATGAGCGCCTGATTGAGGTTCGCTTCGCCCTGAATCACGTTGATCAGGTCATACACGACGCGGCGCTCGCAACCCATGATGAGATCGAGATTTCGCAGCCCGACGTCAAAATCGATGACTGCCGTCTTGTGCCCCTGCAAGGCGAGGCCGGCGGAAAAGCTGGCGCTGGTTGTCGTCTTACCGACACCACCCTTGCCAGAGGTCACCACAATCACTTTTGCCATCTGTCGATGCCTTCCCAAACTTGAGGATGAAATTAGCTACGAATCATTTGAGCCCGAGGGGCTCGAAAATCAGTTTGTCGTCTACCAGCCGCACCTGCACCGAACGCCCTTGAACATCGGGCGGCAGCGCATGCTCGCCAGTCCGGTAAATACCGGCGATGGAAATCAGCTCAGGCTCCAGACAGGTACAGAAGATGCGCGCGTCGAGCTTGCCCTTCACCCCTGCCAGTGCCCGCCCCCGCAGCGGCGCGTAAATGTGAATATTACCTTCCGCGATCACCTCGGCCCCGTAACTGACCAAATCGAGGATGATCAGATCGCCCTTCGCATAGACCTGCTGGCCCGAACGCAGCGGCTTGTCGATGATGGTCGAGGGAACGGCGCAGGCTTCAGGAGCCGCCTGCACCGGTGCCGCTTCGGCAGACTGCGCCACGGTCTCGAGCGCCGCCTCACTCTCTCGCGACGCGCGCGATACACGGCGTTCATGGCTGTCCAGCCGAGGCAGACCGTCCACGACCGCCCAATCGGTTTGCTCGGCGTTGGCGACCACGCCGATCGGCTTCATGCGGAATTCGGCCAGCATTTCGGCCAACGCAGGCACGGCGACCCGCTCGTCGCCGGCCAGACGCCTTACGTCGATGGCGACGGTGTCACCTGCAAAAAACTCCGGGGTCGCTTCGAAACGTTGCGCCAATTCTGTGCGCAGAGTGTCCAGTTGCGGCGTCTTGACAACGAAATGCAGGGTATCTACAGCACCACTGCGTAACTCGAAGTACGGCGTTTTCTTTTGCGGCATGTCAGGTTGTTGTGCGCGAATTGCTGGCAAATTGGGCATTCTACCGCCCCTTGCGTGCGGGCAAACCGCAAATAAGCGGGAGGAAGTGGCAATTTGCACAAATATCATCCATGCTGCACTGCAGCATATTTCGCATTTTGCATACGCTTTCGACGTAGGCGGATGCGCGTCGATTGACATGCCAATGTCATCGCGAAAGCTTATGCTGGCGGTGGGAAAGTCCAACACCAGAAGTGCTGCAAAGCAGCATCGAAAGTGCGAATTTTGTCGCGCAAGTGCCATATTCGTGACCTATCCTTAAAGTCCCTGACGAGGGACCCCCCCTGTGGAACCGCAAACCGGGAGACGAAGATGCTGAGTCATCATGAATTTGCCACCCTGATGCTGGTCAAGGACGCTCCTGAGCAAGTGGAGCATAATCGCCCGGACCTCGAATCGTTGCTTGAGAGCAAACTGATCGAGTGGGAAGAGTTGGCGTCGGGTGAGAAGTCCCCGCGCCTGACTGTTCAGGGCAAGTATGTCCTTCAGGCCGTTGCCTGAGTGTCCAGCCTGCTGTTGAGGTGTCAGAAGCAACAAAAAGCCCGCCGGAAGGCGGGCTTTTCATTTGTGGGGAGGCGTTCCCCGATCGGTCCAGCGAGATTCAACTGTGCCGAACATCACGACGTTGGCGCCGCCATGAGTGCCGCGCTGTCGGGTGCTCCCGGCACCAATTACGATCCACCAGCCAGGCGACGGCAGCGCCGACGACCAGCACAATCACCAACATTGCAATCAAGCTCCCTGTAAGCATAGCGCCCTCCTAACTTCGACACGGCGGGATGGCACGTTTTCATTCTAGGCAATCCCTATCGAAATAGGTACCCGAAAGTGATTCGGGTATACGGTGTTTGCCTTGCATCAAGGGATCTGCATTGCCGCTGCCGGAGTGCTTGTGCTGCGCACCATTTACGACCTGACACCGCAATGGTGGCCACCTGACGCTGGTCGGGTGGCCGGCCATTTGTACACTCGCTCAAAGCGAGTCGACAACACCGCCGTCGACACGCAGGGCAGCCCCGGTTGTGGCCGACGCCTGCTGCGACGCAACATAGACCACCATATTCGCCACCTCGGTCGTCGTGGCCGCACGCCCAATAATCGAGCTGGGACGGTGCTCGCGCACGAATTCTGCCGCCGCCTGCGTCATATCGGCGTCTGCGGGCACGCCCGACTGGTGCAGCATCTCGACCATGCCATCGGAGAGCGTCGGGCCGGGCAACACCGCGTTGACCGTGACACCGGTGCCACGCATGCGCTTGGCCAGACCGCGCGATACGGCCAGTTGCGCTGTCTTCGTCATGCCGTAGTGAATCATGTCCTCCGGAATATTCAGTGCGGATTCCGAAGAAATGAAGATCACACGTCCCCAGCTACGCTCCGCCATGCCGGGCAAATAAGCACGAGAGAGCCGTACCCCCGACAAGACATTGACCTCGTAAAAGCGTTGCCACACCTCGTCCGGAACGTCGAAAAAGTCCTGCGGGCCAAAGATGCCTGCGTTGTTCACCAGAATGTCGACATCGGGCACGACGGACACGAGCGCATCGCAACCTTCTGCCGTGGACAGATCTGCAGCGACGCCTCGCACCTGAGCGTCGGGCAGCGCGTCCCGCAGTTTCGCGACGGCGGCGTCCACCCCTTGTTGCGAACGGCCGTTGATCAGGGTCGTGGCCCCCGCCGCCGCCAGGCCGTGGGCGATGGCGAAACCGATACCCGCCGTTGACGCCGTGACCAGCGCCACCTTTTCGTTCAGATCGATATGCATAAGTCAGTCTCCAGAACGATGGACGTCAGGCAATCGCGCCGCCCGCGTCGATCAGGACAGTCGAGCCAGTCGCACTCGGCGTACCCGCCAGATAAAGCATCGTGTTGGCGACGTCCTCGGCAGCCACCACACGACGCGCCGGCAAGCGTTCGGCCGCATTGCGATACATCGCTTCGCGATCGGCCTCGGCCAGCTTATTCCACAACGGCGTGACCGTCAGGCCCGGCGACACGGTATTCACGCGCACCGGCGACAGTTCAAGGGCCAACCCTCGGCCCAGTGCTTCGACCGCCGCATTGATGGCGCCCTGCACGACCGACGAGAGGCTCGGCCGCACGCTCAGAAAGCCCGACGTCAGTGTGAGCGAGCCACCGTCTTCGATCCGGGCGTAGCGCGCTACGTGGTACGTGCCCCAGAACTTGCTGTCGAAAGCGGCGTGCGCGTCTTCCAACGGGAGCTTGCGGACTTGCCCGGTCGGCGTTTGCGCGGCCGAGACGACCACGTGCTGCCAAGGTGCGTGATCGGCAAAGAATCGTTCGACGGCAGCAGCGTCACCGGTGTCGAGCACGACGGCGCGAGCGGTCGTGCCGATGGTGGCGAGTGCGTCGTCGAGCTTGGCCTGGTTGCGCGAGGCAATCGTCACCGACGCACCGGCCTTGGCGAATGCCTGTGCTGCGGCACGGCCAATGCCGGAACTGCCGCCAATGACCAACACGCGCTGACCTTCGAAATTGAACATGATGAGACTCCAGAAAGTGATCGGGACGATGAAGGAGATCCGACACCTGCGCACCGCCGCCTATGGAGGGCATTAGCATCCGTCGCGATGTCATGTGGCTATTGTGATCCTCTTCGCAAGACACGATAATCCCTGAAAAAACTGAATGACTCTCTTCAAATCGTTGAGAATTGCACTGCGATGATCGATCAGACACTGGATCTCACCCTCTTCGACCGGGTCGTTGCCACAGGCAGCATGTCGGCTGCCGCGCGCGAGCTCGGGCTGTCGCTTGCCGTCGTGAGCAAGCGGCTTGGCCTGCTCGAGCAACGACTGGGCGTGCGCCTGCTCAATCGCACCACGCGCAAACAGGCGCTGACGGAAGAAGGACAGGTATTTCACGCGTGCTGTCAGCGCATTCTGGCCGAGATCAGGGAAACAGAACGGTTGATGACGCGTCAGGCAGGCACCGTTGGCGGCGTACTTCGGATCAGCGCTCCGCGCGCCTTCGGACGCCGCCACCTCGCTGCGCTGCTCGTCGCGTTTCGCGAGCGGCATCCGGATCTGAAAGTCCACCTCGAACTGAGCGATCTATGGGTCGATCTGGTCGCCCACGGCATCGACGTCGCCATCCGCGTGGGCACCCTGCGCGACTCCACCCTCGTCGCGCAGGAACTGGCGCCAAACTACCGTGTGCTGGTCGCGTCCGCAGACTATCTGGCGCGGCGCGGAACACCGCAAGATGCGGGTGATCTGCAACAGCACGACTGCATTCTGTTCGGCCACGCGCCGCACGGTGACTGGCGTTTTGTATGGCAATCCGAAACGTTACGAATTCAGGTGCGCGACACCTATGTCGTCGACGACGGCGACACCGCGCACGAACTGGCGCTCCACGGCGCAGGTATCACGCAGAAGTCCATCTGGGATGTTGGGGACGATATCCAGGCGGGCCGCCTCGTGCGCGTGTTGCCGTCGCTGCAAATCCCGGCATCGCCGCTGCACGCCGTGTACCCGCATAGCCGGCACCTCGCGCCGCGCACGCGCGCGTTCGTTGACTTTCTGCGTGATCAGTTGCGCGCCACGTGGCGCTGGCCGCAACGCTAACGGCGCCGCCCCGTCAGACGTTCAATCGCAGTGATGATCGCCGTTGAGTGCCTGACGCCCGGCGGCCAACAACGCTTCAGACAGCGCCGGGTCGGCGCTCGCGACGGCGCGCGCCAATACGAGCGTGCCGACCATCTGCGCGAAGCGTGCCATCGCGGCCTGCGTCGCCTGCGCCGGACTCACGCCCTGCTCGACACCCGCCGCCGTCATTCGTCCAATCACATCCGACAGCCCTTTCGCGTAGCACGCTTGCGCTTCGTCGCCAATCCGAGGCGCATCGCCTGCAAATCCCGCCACCGGGCACCCGCAGGCGACATCGTCCCGATGGGCCGATGACAGATACTTTTCGACGCTCGCCTCGGGTGACAGCGCCGCCTCCCGTATAGCATCGCCGCCAGCCATCGCCTTTTCGCCAGCCGCCACCGCGCGCGCCATCACGGCCGCGACGAGCGCGTCCTTCGACTTGAAGTGATTGTAGAAGCCGCCCTGCGTAAAGCCAGCCGCCTTCATCAGCGCCGTCAGTCCCACCGCATCCACGCCATGCTCGCGAAACAACCGCTCGGCCGCCCCGACAATCGCCTCGCGGTTTTCCGCAGCCTGCTCTCTGGAAATGCCCATCTCCTGCTCCTTCCGTCCACTTGCGCCATCGCGCCTATCGCCGTCATCGAAAAAGACAATGTCGATCACCATTGACAAATCAGCACCCGGCTGGCCACAATGCATCACCCCATGACAATGGTGATCACAATTGTCATGCAGTATAGCCCAAACCGGATGCCAGCCCTATGACTGGCGCGGTTCCCAATCCTGCTGGAGTGCAGAAATGAAGATCAAGGATGCCGTCGTGTTTGTCACCGGTGCCAACCGTGGCCTGGGACTGGAGTTTGCGAAACAGGCGCTCGAACGTGGCGCGAAGAAGGTGTACGCGGGCTCGCGCGATCCGTCCAAGGTGACGTTGCCGGGCGTCATTCCGGTCAAGCTGGATGTCACCAACCCGGCAGACGTGGCGGCCGCGGCAGCGCTGGCCGCAGACGTCACGCTGCTCATCAACAACGCCGGCATTGCACGCCCTACCGAAGGTCTGACCCGCCCCGGCTCGGCCGAATTGTTGCGCGAGACGCTGGAGACGAACCTGTTCGGCGTGCTCGCCATGTCTCAGGCGTTCGCCGGCCCCCTGGGACGCAATGGCGGCGGCGCCTTGCTCAATGTGCTGTCGATTGTGAGCTGGATCAGTTCGAGCGTGATTTCCGAGTACGCGATTACCAAGTCGGCTGCGTGGTCGCTGACGAATGGGCTGCGTCAGGAACTGCGCGAGCAGCACACACAGGTGGTCGGCCTGCATGCGGGTTATATCGATACCGACCTCACGCGGAGCTTCGACGTGGAGAAGACCGCGCCGTCCGATGTGGTGCGCCAGGCCTACGACGCCATCGAAGCCGGCGAAGCGGAAGTGTCTGTGGACGAAGGCACGCGTCAGGTCAAGCAAGCCCTGTCGCACGGCGTCTATCTGCTGGACCCGGCGGCGCGCACGCCGTCGTGAGCCAACGGCATGCCAAATGCGACAACGCCGCGACACCCCTTGGGGCCTCGCGGCGTTTGTCCGGCGTGTCCGGCGTGACTGGCGTGACTGGCGCGATGGTGACTGACGAACGCGCGTCGCGTCAGGCGGCCTTGTCCATCTGACGCTCACCGCCGACGGCTTCGATCAGGTCGTCGAGCATGCGGGCGAGTTCGCCGGTCATGAGTGCGACGTCGGCGTCGAACTTCTCGGCCTCACCTTCGGCCGTCGGGTCGGCGGCGTCCTTGATGATGTCGAGCGGTGTCACGCGTTTGATGACGAAAGCGTCGGTCAGCACGAACGAGATGCGATCGTTCCAGGTCATCGCGAGCTTGGTGCAGCGCTTGCCCGCTTCGATATGCTGACGCACATCCGCGCCGTCGAGCGGGTGACGCACGTAGCGCACGGCCGCCTTCTCGTCGGTGTTCGAGCGCAGTTCCACGTCCTGATCGACGGTGAAGCCGCCCGGCGCCTCGTTGCCGGCGAGCCACGACGTCATCACCGAAACCGGGGCCTCGTTGAGTTCCACGTTCTCGAGCGTGATGTCGAGCGTCTTGAGGAGCAGGCTGCGCACTTCATCGGCCTTGGCCGGCGACGCAGCATCGATCACCAGCCAGCGATTGACCGGGTCGATCCACACACGCGTGTCGCGGCGGATGCCGAAGGCACGCGGCAGCAGCTCGTCGGTCACTTGCTCCTTGAGTTCCTTCATCTGCTTGCGGCCGGGCTTGAAGCCTTGCTGCTCTTCCAGCTCGACCGCCTTGGCACGCGTGACCTGATTCACGACCGTCGACGGCAACAGCTTCTTCTCGGCGCGATAGGCCAGCAGGAACTGCCGATTGATGCTGTGCACGAGTTCGCCGCCATCACGCGGCGGCGCCCAGCCTTGCACCTGCATTTCGAGGCTGCCGCCCTCGCGGAAGGCGTGCTTCTCGAGCGCCTCTTCCATTTGCGCGACGCTCATGGACCAACCGGCAGGAATTCGGTGCAACTGAAGATTCTTGAACCACATCGGCATCACCGCAAAAAGCAAAACCGTGATTTTACCAGTGCCGCGAGGTCCGGCGAAGCTAGATGACACGAATCATGTCAGAGGAAGCGATCGAGAATCTTCCGGCTGGGCTTGTCGAGCTTGCCCGTGTCGCGAATCAGGAAGTGAATGCCATGACTGTCGGTGATGAGCAGCGTCTGGCCGCCAAGACGCCGGATGTCTTCCTCACCGCGCAGGACGAACGACGCCTCGCCCCGGTTCGTCTCGACGGTCCAGGTGCTCGGCGTGGCGTACGTCGACACGCCCAAGATGCGCTGCACCTCGGGCATGAATTCACGTGCGGCGAGTTCTTCACGCAACAGGGTGTGCATGGCGGCGGGCAGCACGTCGAGCGAATCGAGCCAAACCAGCTCGCGCCCGTCCGTGCTCACGAGCGCGAGGCCCTCGTCCGGCGCGGCAATCGGAAACGCGCGCACGGGCACCACCCCTTCGTGGGCGATGCCGGCCGCATCCGTCAACACCAGACGTCCGAAGGCGTTGCGCGACAAAGTGAAATCGATCTGCATGAGTGTCTTCGCGAGCGTTCAGTTGACGGATAGCGGCTGGGCCGGGGCAGCGATCAGCGCGGCGACAGTGGCGCCCACTTCGGCCGACTCGACCACGGCGTCGATATCCGTATCGACATTGCGCTGCTGCGCCTGATAGAGCTTGTAGTACGCGCCTTCCCGGGCGATCAGTTCGTCGTGATTACCGACCTCGACGATCTTTCCGCGATCGAGCACCACGAGCCGGTCGGCCTTGCGCAGCGTCGACAAGCGGTGCGCGATGGCGATGGTCGTGCGGCCCTTGACGAGGTTGTCGAGCGCCTTCTGAATTTCCTTCTCGGTGGCCGTGTCGACTGAAGACGTCGCCTCGTCGAGAATCAGGATACGCGGGTCGATCAGCAGCGCACGGGCAATGGAAATGCGTTGACGCTCACCGCCCGAGAGCGCCTGTCCGCGCTCGCCGACGAGCGAATCGTAGCCGTGCGGCAGTCGCAGAATAAATTCGTGGGCGTGCGCCGCGCGGGCTGCCGCCACGATCTCGGCGCGCGTCGCCTCCGGCTTGCCGTACGCGATGTTGTCGGCAATCGTGCCGAAGAACAGGAACGGCTCCTGCAACACCAGACCAACGTTGCGGCGGAAGTCGGAAACCGGCAACGCACGAATGTCCACGCCGTCGATCTGGATTGGGCCTTCGGACACATCGTAGAAACGGCAGATCAGGTTGACCAGCGTGCTCTTGCCCGACCCGCTGTGCCCGACCAGGCCGATCATCTCGCCCGGCGCAATGCGCAGGTCCATGCCCCGAATCACCGAGCGGCTGCCGTAACGGAAACCAACCTCGCGCAGGTCGATGGCGCCCTTCACTTCCTTCAGATGCACCGGGTTGACCGGTTCGGGCACATTCGAGACGTGATCGAGCACGTCGAAGATGCGCTTCGCACCGGCGGCGGCCTTCTGCGTGACCGACACGATGCGGCTCATCGAATCCAGACGCGTATAGAAGCGGCTGATGTAGGTCAGGAATGCCGCAAGCACACCGACCGTGATTTCGTGCTTGGAGATCTGCCAGATGCCGAACATCCAGACCACCAGCAGGCCGACTTCGGTCAGGAACGTCACGGTCGGCGAGAACAGCGACCACACCTTGTTCACGCGGTCGTTGACCACGAGGTTGTGACGGTTGGCTTCCTTGAAGCGCGCGACTTCGCGGTTCTCCTGCGCGAACGCCTTCACCACGCGAATGCCCGGGATCGTATCGGCGAGCACGTTGGTGATTTCCGCCCAGATCCGGTCGACCTTCTCGAAGCCGTGACGCAAGCGGTCACGCACCAGATGAATCAACCAGGCAATGAACGGCAGGGGCACGAGCGTGACCACGGCCAGCCACGGGTTGATCGAGACGAGAATGACCGCCGTCATGATGATCATCAGCACGTCGGTAGCAAAGTCGAGCAAGTGCAGCGAGAGGAACACGCAAATGCGGTCGCTCTCCGAGCCGATGCGCGCCATCAGGTCGCCCGTACGCTTGCCGCCAAAGTACTCGAGCGAGAGCCTCAGCAGATGCGAGTACGTTGCGGTGCGCAGGTCTGCACCGATACGCTCCGACACTTTCGCGAGCAGATACGTCCGCGCCCAGCCCAGCACCCAGGCCACGAGCCCCGCGCCCAGCAGACCCGACAAGTACATTCCCACCAGGTGGTAATCGATAGGCTGACCGTTCTGGAACGGAATCAGCACGTTGTCCATGAGCGGCATCGTCAGATACGGCGGGATCAACGTGGCGCCCGTGGCGCACAGCGTCAGCAGGAAACCCGCCAGCAACTGGAAACGATACGGACGGGCGAAGCGCCACAAGCGCAGCAATGCCCATGTCGACGATGGGGCTTCCACCTCCGGGTTGCATTGCGGGCACGCTTCGGCGCCGGGCGGCAGTTCGGCCTGACAGATCGGGCACGTGCCCGCCTCATCCGCCTCATGACCGGCGGCATGCCCCGCCACCCGTGCGTCGCGCTGGCGCGCGACCGTGTCCATCAGCGTCAGTGCTGCCGGGTTGTGGCCAAGCGTGTAGCGCCAATTGGCGAGCTTCTCACGGGCATCGCACAACTCCAGCGAGCCAACCCCCGCGTGATCGCTGTGCGTGAGCGACAGGTCGGCGCGATACGGCCACGATCGCCACTGCGCACCGCGGCCTTGTGCGTCGCGACGCACCTCAGACGCCATCAGCCGGCGGTCGGTGGCGACGACCACGCCGTGCGCGAAGTGCAGTTGAGCATCCAGATCGACCGTCAGCCAGGTCAGTACGGCCTCGTCGTCGGCCAGTTGTGCGGCGACGTCCGGATACCAGGACTCGGCAGCGGCATTTCGGGCAGAAACAGATAACGCAGAAGCAGCGCCGCCGGAGGCGCCCGAAGGGCTGCTCTCGGACGATGTTGTCGGGGTGGCGGCGGAAGATGCCGCGGGAGCGGAGGTGTCGGTCATTGCTGCGGCAGACGTGTCCTCAAGGGGCGGACATCGAGACAAACGAAGAAAAATCGGGGCGGACTTTCCCTGTTAGTCCGCGAAATTGCCGCAAGTATAACCACAGCGATGCCTTTTGCGGCGCGGAGTTCCCCGATGACACGGTGCAGCATGGAAATATTGTTGCGACGGTCAACCGTTTACGGATTTTTACGTTAAGTAACCAGTTAACTGTAAGAGCGCGACCGGCTGTGCCGCCTGAAATCGGCCTTGCCGGCCTCTCCGAACCCAGCCCTGACGCGTGAAATAGCCTTAGATGAAAAAGAAAGACATTGAGATTTTCGATGTCCTGTCGCTGCGCGGCCCGAATATGTGGACATATCGGCCGGTGCTTGAGGCATGGGTCGATATCGGCGAACTCGAGGAGTTCCCGTCCAACAAGATCCCGGGGTTCCCCGAGCGGCTGTCCGAGTGGCTGCCCTCCCTCATCGAGCACCGCTGCAGCATCGGCGAGCGCGGCGGCTTCCTCCAGCGCCTGCGTGAAGGCACGTGGCCCGGCCACATTCTCGAGCACGTCACGCTCGAGCTGCAAAACCTCGCCGGCATGCCCGGCGGTTTCGGCAAGGCACGTGAAACCCCGATCTCCGGCGTCTATAAGGTGATCGTGCGTGCCTGGCACGACGACGTGACCCGCGCGGCGCTGTTCGCCGCCCGCGATCTGGTCATGGCGGCCATCGAAGACCGCCCCTACAACGTCGAAGCCGCCGTGGAACACCTGCGCAGCCTGGTCGACAAACATTGTCTCGGCCCGAGCACGGCGTGCATCGTCGACGCTGCCGACGACCGCGACATTCCTCATATCCGCCTGTCCGACGGCAATCTGGTGCAACTGGGTTACGGCGCTGCTGCCCGCCGCATCTGGACTGCCGAGACCGACCGCACCCCGGCCATCGCCGAGAGCATCTCGCGCGACAAGGACCTGACGAAGCAACTGCTCGAGTCGTGCGGCGTGCCCGTGCCGGAAGGCCGTCTGGTCGAGAACGCCGACGACGCATGGGAAGCCGCCGAAGACATCGGTCTGCCGGTCGTCGTCAAACCGTACGACGGCAACCACGGACGTGGCGTGTTCATCAATCTCACCACGCGAGACGAAGTCATCACGGCATTCGAGGTGGCGCTCGAGGAAGGCAACGGCGTGATCGTCGAGCGCTTCGTGTCGGGGCTGGAACACCGCCTGCTGGTCGTGGGCGGGCGTGTCGTGGCTGCCGCCATGGGCGAAATGGCCTCGGTGGTTGGCGACGGCAAACACACCGTCTCGGAACTGATCGAGCTGCAGATCAACAGCGATCCGCGTCGCGGCAGCGCTGAAGATCAGCCGCTGAACCGCGTGCGCATCGATTCGTCGGCGCGGCTGGAGCTCAAGCGTCAAGGCTTCGATGCCGATTCTGTGCCGCCCGAAGGCAAGAACGTTCTGATCCAGCGTAACGGCAACGTCGCCTTCGACGTGACCGACCGCGTGCACCCGAGCGTAGCTGCCCACGCGTCGCTGGCCGCCCGCATCGTGGGTCTGGACATCGCCGGTGTCGATCTGGTTGCGGAGGACATTTCCCGTCCGCTGGCGGAGCAACGCGGCGCCATCGTTGAAGTCAATGCCGGCCCGGGCCTGCTCATGCACCTGAAGCCGGCCGATGGCGCACCGCGCCCCGTCGGCCGCGCCATCGTCGACCATCTGTTTCCCGAGGGCGACGCCGGCCGCATTCCGATCGTCGGCATTACCGGCACCAACGGCAAGACCGTCACCGCGCGCCTGCTCACCCATCTGTTGCAACTGGCAGGCGAACACACCGGCCTCGCGTGCAGCGACGGCCTGTTCCTCGACAAGCGCCTGGTGCAAAGCGGCGACTGCGCCAATTGGGATGCCGCGCACCGTGTGCTCATGAACGCCAGCGTGACGGCCGCCGTCTTCGAGAACGACAACACCGCCATCCTCTCCGAAGGCCTCGCCTACGACCGCTGCCAGGTCGGTATCGTGACGAACATCGATCGGCCGGACCATCTGGGCCAGTATTTCGTCGAAGACGTCGACCGCATGTTCAGCGTGCTGCGTACGCAAGTCGACGTGGTCCTGCCCGACGGCGTGGCCGTGCTCAATGCCCGCGATCCGCTCGTCGTGGAAATGGCGGAGCTGTGCGACGGCGACGTGATCTTCTTCGGGCTCGACGAACACCTGCCAGCCATCGTGGCGCACCGCGCTGCAGGCAAGCGTGTGGTATTCATGCGCAACGCTCAGGTCGTGCTGGCCACCGGCTCGGAAGAAACCGGCGTCGGCGCCACGGCCAACATGCCGCTGACCTACGCTGGCCGGGTTGACTTCCAGATCGAGAACATACTCGCCGCCGTGGCTGCCGCCTGGTCGATGGGCGTGGCGCTCGACGTGCTGCGCACGGGCGTGACGACGTTCGACGTCGGTCAGATCGATGCCCCGGGCCGCTTCACGCTGTTCGAAAAGCAAGGTGCGACGGTCATCGTCGACGACGCCCATAACGCGCCGGCCCTGTCTGCCCTCGCGGCAGCCCTGGCCAAGCTGCCTGCCGAGCGCCGCATTGCGGTGTACGGCCCGGGGCTCGACCGCATGGACGAAGACTTGCAGGCCGAAGGCAAGCTGCTGGCGCAAATGTTCGACCGTGTCGTGTTGTGCGATGACCTGAGTGTCGAGCGCAAACGTCCGCTGGCCGAATCGCGTGCGCAGTTGCGCACGGGTATCGATGCGGCTGGCCGCAAGGTGCAGGTCACGGATGGCGCCGAGCGTCGTGCCGCCGCCGAAGCCGCGCTGGCGCAGCTCGTGAGCGGCGATCTGCTCGTGTTGCAGGCCGACGAAGGCGGCGCCACCGCCATGCTCGACCTCGTGCACCTGTGGATGGGCCAGCCGATGCGCGCGCTGGCCGCCTGAGTCGAGTGAGCCGCGAGTGGCGGCGTGCAGAAGCCTCTGCCGCCGCCCGCGCTCCCTATAGATAGATACCGAATACCCAAGCCACAGTCGTTTTTGTCGCCAACCATCCGCTATATAGGGACGCGAAGTGGACAGACAGGGATTGCAATTTATGGAAGTCTCCCGCATCCGCGCATTGCGCGGGCCGAATCTCTGGAGCCGTCACACCGCCATCGAGGCCATCGTGACGTGCACCGATCTGGAATACTCGATCGGCAATCTGGCCGGTTTCGAGGCTCGTCTGCGCGCTCGCTTTCCTGAGCTGCACGCGCTCACGCCCGACGCCGAAGAGCGTCCGGTGTCGCTGGCCGATGCGCTTGCCACCACTGCGCTGCAACTGCAGGCAGCGGCCGGCTGCCCGGTGACGTTCAGTCAAACGACGCAGACCATCGAGCCGGGCACGTTCCAGGTCGTGGTGCAATACAGCGAAGAGCCGGTTGGCCGTCTCGCCTTCGAACTGGCGCAGCAACTGATCAACGCCGCGCTCGAAGATCGCCCGTTCGATCTGGCCGATGCCCTCTACCGCCTTCGCGATCTGGACGAAGATGTGCGTCTGGGCCCGTCGACCGGTTCGATCGTGTACGCCGCCGTCGCGCGCGGCATTCCGTACCGCCGTCTGACCGAAGGTTCGATGGTGCAATTCGGCTGGGGCAGCAAACAGCGCCGCATACAGGCTGCCGAGACCGACCGCACGTCGGCCGTGGCGGAGTCGATTGCACAGGACAAGGATCTGACCAAGACACTGCTGCATGCTGCCGGCGTACCGGTGCCGCTCGGCGGCACGGTGCGCGATGTCGAAGACGCGTGGAAGCTGGTGCAGGAAATCGACGCCCCCGTGGTGGTCAAGCCGCGCGACGGCAATCAGGGCAAGGGCGTGGCCGTGCGTCTGCGCACGCGCGAAGAAATCGAGAAAGCGTTCGAGGCCGCGCAGGACATCTGCCGCGACGTCATCATCGAGCGCTACATTCCGGGCCACGACTTCCGTCTGCTCGTGGTCGGCAACAAGCTGGTAGCGGCGGCACGTCGCGACCCGCCGCAAGTGACCGGCGACGGCGTGCACACCGTTCGTCAACTGGTCGAGACGGTGAATGCCGACCCGCGCCGTGGCGAAGGACACGCTACGTCGCTCACCAAGATTCGTTTCGACGACATCGCACTCGCTACGCTCGCCAAGCAAGGGTTGAACGCCGACTCCGTGCCGGAAGCCGGTGCGCGTGTCGTGTTGCGCAACAATGCCAACCTGTCGACCGGCGGCACGGCCACCGATGTGACCGACGACGTCCATCCGGAAATCGCTGCGCGCGCCGTCGCAGCCGCCCAGCAGGTGGGTCTGGACATTGCCGGTGTCGACGCCGTGTGCGAGACCGTCGTCAAGCCGTTCGAAGATCAGGCGGGCGGCATTGTGGAAGTCAACGCCGCACCGGGCCTGCGCATGCACCTTCAACCGTCGTACGGCAAGGGCCGCGCGGTCGGCGAAGCCATCGTCTCGACGATGTTCGAAGACGGTGACGACGGGCGCATCCCGGTCGTGGCCGTCTCGGGTACGAACGGCAAGACGACTACGGTTCGCCTGATTGCTCACCTCATCGCCCAGCAAGGGCTGCGCGTGGGCATGACCGGCACCGACGGCATCTACATCAGTGGCGAGCGTATCGACACGGGCGATTGCAGCGGCCCGCGCAGCGCGCGCAACGTGCTGATGCACCCGGACGTGGATGCCGCCGTGTTCGAAACCGCGCGTGGCGGCTTGCTGCGCGAAGGTCTGGCCTATGACCGCTGCGATGTCGCCGTGGTGACGAACATCGGCATGGGCGACCATCTCGGCCTGTCGTACATCAACACCGTAGAAGATCTCGCGGTGCTCAAGAGTGTGATCGTGCGCAACGTGGCGCCGCGCGGCATGGCCGTGCTCAATGCCGCCGACCCGATGGTCGCGCGCATGGCCGACGCCTGCCCCGGCGACGTGACGTACTTCGCACTGGACGCCACGCACCCGGTGCTCGCCACGCATCGCGCCAAGGGCAAGCGCGTGGTCTATGTCGACGGCGGCAGCATCGTGACGTCGCGCGGCAGCGAAGAGACCCGCTACGCGCTCGCAGCGATTCCGCTCACGCGCGCCGGGGCTATCGGCTTCCAGGTCGAGAACGCGATGGCCGCCGTCGGTGCGGCCTGGGCACTGAACATCGATCCGGTGACGATCCGAGCCGGGCTGGCCACGTTCGTGAACGACGCGGGCACCGCGCCAGGCCGCTTCAACGTGTTCGATTACAAAGGCGCCACCGTGATTGCCGACTACGGTCACAATCCGGACGCCATTGCCGCGCTCACGCAGGCCGTGGAAACGATGCCCGCACGTCGCCGCTCGGTGGTGATTTCGGGGGCGGGCGACCGTCGTGACGAAGACATCCGCCGTCAGACGCAGATCCTCGGCGATGCATTCGACGACGTGCTGCTTTATCAGGATCAGTGCCAACGTGGCCGCGAAGACGGCGAAGTGCTGCGGCTGCTGCGCGAAGGTCTGATCGATGCGCGTCGCGCGAGCCATGTCGACGAGATTCACGGCGAGTTCGTGGCCATCGACACCGCACTCGCACGACTGCAACCGGGCGACTTGTGCCTGATTCTCATCGATCAGGTGGACGAAGCCCTCGCGCATATCTCGCAGCGCGTGGCAGAGGCTAGCGCCCGCTGAATGGCAGCAGGGGCGCAGCAGCGTTCCTGCGCCCCTGCCCTCCGATCCGGCACTGACCGCACTTGGGTGCGCGCTCGGTGCCCGTCTTGCCTCTCCCCCGCACATCGCCCTCATACGTCAATCGCACCGCGCGCGAGGGTTGTGCGCTTCCTCTCGACACGGCAAGTACGACAAAGCGCAGCGGGCTATCGAGCGCCGCTGGTCGAAATAAAACGTGTCTCGATCCAACGCCACAACGTTTGTGCCAGCCATCGTAGAATCGCGCGATTGCCGATTCGAATGTGGAGAACGACCCAATGAAAATCCTCGCCGCGTGCGCCGTGCTCTGCCTGCCGTTGGTGGCCCAAGCGGATTGCCGCGATCGCCTTGAAGGCTGGACGAAAACCCTGCACCCCGGGCGCACGCTTGACGCCGATCTCGCCAGTTGCAAAGTGTGGCCTGCCAATCCGGCGCTCACGCTGGTCGCGTTGCCCTTGCCGCAGAAAGGCAGCACCGACGACGACAAGGTGTATGACATGGAGGTGCTGGTGACTGACAGCCAGACCGGGAAAGTCATCGCCCATCGCTTTGAGACGTCGGCGCTGGTGTCCGACGCCGTCAGACTGCGCAGCATTTCGCTCGACACAGCCCCGTGGCGCCTCACACCACAGGTGCTCGCCTTTGGGGTCCGAACCGACTTCGAAGGGTCGTCACGCGTGAATCCCTTCTCCCAAACCGCGTTGAGCCTGTACGTGATCGACGGCACCAAGCTGCGCAAGGTCGTCGACAATCTGGCGACACAGACCGGAGGCGGAGAATGGGATGGGAATTGTGCGGGCAGCTTTTCCGACACATCTCGCGCCATCTCTGTCGGCGCAGCCGGCAAAGATGGCTATGCAAAGCTTGTTGTCAGCGAGAAAACCGTGACGACAACGAACAAGCCGTCACGCAATGACTGCGCGAGCAAGGAAAGCACTTCCCGGCGGCCCAACGTCACCATTGAATACAACGGCGAGCGGTACCCGGTGCCGAAGGCGCTCAGCGGAAGTTGAGCCGGCGCTCTGTCGAAGCGGCGGTCGCAAGCTCGCCGATACCCGCATTGACGCGTCGGGTTCGCCCAGACAGCAGACATATGCAGCCGGCAAGACCAGATTCACGAGTGCCGTAACGCGCTCGAGGAACTTCGTCCCGAACAAATCCGGAGATAATGGCGCGTCAGCTTGTGACGCCTTGACTGTTATCAACCGCCGTATATTCGATAACGCCCCTCGATATGACTATCGATACCGGCCATGCCGCCGCGGAACAGCTTCAGAAGCCATCAAGTTATACGCGTTCGGCCGAGCCGCCTCCACCGCGAAGGGTTCGTATTGCGCGTGACGCACTGGCAGGCGTTTCGATAGCAGGACTCTTGCTGCCCGAGGCCATTGCCTACGCGAATATCGCCGGACTGCCACCGCAGGCGGGCCTGATTGCACTGCTCACGGGGCTTGTCGTCTATGCGTTCACCGGCAGCAGCCGATTCGCGATCGTGTCGGGAACCTCCTCGTCAGCCGCCGTGCTTGCCGCCACTGTGGGGGCAAGTGCCGGGGGCATCGGTGCGCAAGTCGCATACGCCGCCGCCCTCGTTGCGGCGACGGGCATTCTTTTCCTGCTGGCCGGCGCGGCGCGTTTGGGAGCCATGTCGGACTTTATCTCGAAGCCGGTCTTGCGCGGTTTTGCCTTCGGCCTGGCGCTGACGATTGCCATAAAGCAACTGCCGACGATTCTCGGCGTGCAATCGCATTACACCGATACGCTACGAATAGCCTTCGATCTTGCTCACCAGGCGCCCAGTTGGAATTTCTATAGCGTGGCACTCGGTGTGGCTGCACTGGCCATCCTTTTCGGGCTGGGCCGAAGCGCCCGCATGCCGGCGACGCTGGCTGTCATTGTGCTCGGCATTGCATTGGGGTACAGGATCGACTGGCACGGACATGGCATTGGCACCGTTGGCGTGATCAATCTCGACAATATGACTTTCGGCCTGCCCATGTTCGACCGCTCGCAGTGGCTGCAAACCGCAGAATTCGGGTTTGCGCTGATGCTGATTCTGTATGCGGAATCGTACGGGTCGATCCGCAGCTTCGCGTTAAAGCATGGCGATATCGTGTCGGCAAACCGGGACCTCGTGGCGCTTGGCTGCGCAAATCTTGTCTCCGGATTACTGCATGGGATGCCCGTGGGTGCCGGCTACTCGGCGACGTCAGCCAACGAAGCCGCCGGTGCGCAGACCCGACTCGCCGGGTTATGTGCCGCGGCGGTCATTGCGCTGATCGTGCTGATGCTGCTACCGCAGTTGTCCCGCACGCCTGAACCGGTACTCGCTGCGATTGTCATTTATGCAGTCAGTCACTCACTGCACCCGGACGTGTTCAAGCCGTACTGGACATGGAAACGTGACAGACTGGTCGTGATAGCGGCGCTGCTTGCCGTGCTCGTGTTTGGCGTTCTCCACGGCTTGCTGGTCGCCATCGGGGTGAGCCTTCTTCTCACGCTGCGTAACTTGTCGGAGCCAGCGGTCTCGGTGCTCGGCCGCCTGAGAGATACCCACGATTTCGTCGACGTCTCCGCCCACGCGGATGCGACACCTATCCCCGGCATCACGATCGTGCGGCCAGAGGTACCCCTCTTCTTTGCCAATGCCGAACGCGTGCTCAGTAAGGTGCGCTTAATGCTTCGGGGGCAGTCAACGCCGGTGCAGACGGTGATGCTGAGTCTCGAAGAAACGCCCGATGTCGATAGTTCGGTTATCGAAGCACTGCGCATCTTCTCTGCCGAATTGACGTCCCGTGGACAGCGGCTGCTCCTGGTGCGGCTCAAGCCGCGTGCGCTGGCCGTGCTTGAGCGAGCGTCCGACGGGACTCTGCCGCGTAGCGCACTGTGGGAGTTGAGCGTCGATAAATGCGTGCAGTCGCTTGCGTCTGAAATGGGTAAGAAGGACTGACGAAAACAGACATAGCGCCCGATTTCACAAGTCGCCGCGATCGTCATGGATCGCTATCGGCCAAGATCGGTCGTTCGACATCGCCGACGAAATGTGCGGATGTGCGACTTATCGATCCTGACGCCCTAGTTCAAGAGAAGCCTCACGTGATTGTGCCGCTATCGCCGAGCCTCTTTGGCGAAAGCGGTGCTTTTCCAGGGGAATTCAGCAACGCCATAGAAAATGAAAAAAACCATCATCGCTTCGCTCGTCATTCCAGCACTGATGCAAACATCACCGTCTTTCGCGGATACGTTCAATGGCAAGAATCTATTTGTGCAGAGATGTGCCATGTGCCACGGCGTCGATCTCAAAGGAACAGGACCGTTGGCCAACAAAAGCAATCCTCCTACCCCTGACCTGACAACTTCCGCATTCAAAAAACGGCTGAATGATTATCCGGGGGTTATCGTGTCATCGATCATCCTTCGCCCAAATGGAGACTTGATTCCAAGAACGTTGCGGGAGAACGGCGTGAAGCTGCCCCCGCACGCCTGGAGTATTCAGGATCTGCGGGATATACATCAATACATGAGTGGCGTGATTTCAAAAGGTCGGTGATCTCGACCTGTGATAGCGGCTACCGGCCATTGGTCCCAGCCCGCGATGGCCGGAATGCGTTGTCATCGGCCGCTCATGAAAGACGGAAACCGGCCATTGGGAGTCTGACGCATTGCCCAACGCCGCGCCGCCGGCAGTCCGGCGGCGGCCTCGTGCGCCAACACCTGCCTGAGCCGTTCGCTCAGATCTGGCACGGCGATCGGCACGAACCCCAGCCGGGCGTAGAACGGCCCATTCCAAGGCACGTCACGAAACGTCGTCAGCGTGAGCGCCACCAGCCCTGTGCGCGCCGCATGCCCGGCTGCCGCCGCCAGCAACGCCCGCCCCAGTCCGCGCAACTGCCAGTCGCGATGCACGGACAATTCCCACACGTGCAATTCGTTCCCAAAAACTTCGCCTTCGAGAAACGCGACAGGCGCGTCATCTTGATCGGCGGCGACCCACGACGCGCCGTGCGCGATCAGTTCACGGTGCCGGGCCACGGACATCCCCTCGCCGTCCGCCAGCCAAGCCAGTTCCGGCAGTGTGCGAAACAATTCGCCCGCACTCCGGTCAACCGGCGGCAGTGCAGGCGCATCGTCTGGCGTTGCGAGGCGAACTCGCGCCACCGGCAGTCTCGTCAAACCACAACCTCCTGCGGTGCCATTTCGGTACCGTACGAGGCCCAGCGCCCATCGGCATCCATCGCCGCCACGGTCGGTTTGCACTGCCCAGCAGTTTCGTCGAGCCCTTGCAGCAACGGGCAACGCTCAAAAAGTTCAGCGATGAAGTCAACAAATACGCGGACTTTGGGCGACAAATGACGATTATGGGGATACACAGCCGAAATCGGCATGGGCGGCGGTTTCCACTGATGCAGCACCTCCACCAGTTGCCCCGATTGCAGATACGGCAACGCCATGAAGCGAGCCAGTTGCACCGTGCCGAAACCCGCCAGCCCCAGTTGCAGATAGGCCTCCGCGTCGTTGACGGCGACCGAGCCCTGCATGTTGATCTCGACTTCCTTGCCGTCCACGAGGAACTGCTCTTCGAGAACACGCCCTGTGCGGCTCGAAAAGTAATGCACTGCCGTGTGCCGCTGCAGGTCGTCGAGCGTATGCGGCATCCCCATGCGCTCAAGATAGGCTGGCGAGGCGCACGTCAGGCTTTGGAACAGACCGACGCGCCGCGCGACAAGACTCGAATCCTGAAGCGTGCCAACGCGCAACACGCAATCGACACCCTCCTGAATCAGATCGACCGGCTTATCGCCCATGCCGACCATGAGCTCGATTTCCGGGTAGCGGTCGTGAAACTCGCATAACGACGGCAGCACCACGAGCTTGCCGAGCGAGCCCGGCATGTCGATGCGCAGTTTCCCGCGCACGCGTTGGCTGCTCTCGCGGAACGACGATTCCGTCTCCTCGATATCGGCGAGGATCCGCAGGCAGCGCTCGTAGTATGCCGCGCCGTCCGGCGTCAGGTTGAGCCGCCGGGTCGTGCGCTGCAACAGCCGCGTGCCCAGATGCGCCTCAAGGTTTTGAATAATCGTGGTCACCGAGGTGCGCGGCAACCCGAGATTGTCGGCCGCGCGCGAAAAACTGTTCGCCTCGACCACTCGCGTGAAGACCTGCATCGCTTGTAAGCGATCCATGATATTTCCCCATTCAAAAGCACTGTTGCACTAGCCGATCCGGCCATTTGCGCCCTCGCTCTCCTTTGCATATGCATATTGGTCGAAGGCATAAGCCAATGCCCATCAGGCCCACACCGATTAGTCGAGTTGGCCGAACAGTGTTGCCAAATTATAGGCGTTTATCCTAATGTCCGTGGCCTCTAGACTTCGCTCCATCGAATGTCATGAGAGGGGTATCGCTCGCGCGAACCCGAAGCCATATGTCAGCCAACGCCAAGCCGCAATCGGGACGATCGGAGCAAACGCACCGCACCGAGGACGGACTGCGCATCGAAGAGGTGAGCATCGCCGGCCATGTCGGTCCGGTGACGCTGCGCCTCTACAAGCCCGTCGCCCCCGCCGCCGCCGGTGCCTCCCGCGACCAGGCCGGTGAGCCCGGTGTGGTCGTGCCCCTCGAGGCGCACCTGCCGAGCGTGCTGTACTTCCACGGTGGCGGTTTCTGCAAGGGCTCGCTCGACGACGGCGACGCGGCCGCGCGTTATCTGGCCTCACACATCCCGGCACTGGTTGTCTCTGTCGGCTATTCGCTCGCACCGGAACATCCGTTTCCCGCCGCGCCGGAAGACGCCTGGTGCGCGGCGCTCTGGCTGCAGCGCCACGCCCGGCGCCATGGCGCCAGCCCGCGCCGGCTGGCGGTGGTCGGTCACGACGCCGGGGGCAATATCGCCGCGGCGCTCACGATGATTTCGCGCGATCGCGGCGAAGTGGCCGTCTCCGCGCAGGTGCTGCTCGCCCCGCTGCTCGATCCGAGCATGACGCGTTTGGCCGACGGCCGCACGCCCAGCGATATCGAAGCGAGCGAGTGCGCCCGGTGCTATCGCGCCTATCTGCCGCACGCCACGCAGCGTCTGCATCCTTATGCCGCGCCGCTCGAATCGCGCCGTCTCGCGGGCTTGCCGCCCACGCTGATCGCGTCTGCCGAACACGACCTGCTGCACGTCGAAGCCGAGAAATACGCCGCCGAGCTCATCGCGGCCGGCGTGCCGACACAGGTCACGCGCCATCGCAGCGCTTCCCATCACGGCCTGGCCGCTCTGCCCGCCGCGTTGCGGGAAGTGGCCGCGTTCCTGACACGCCGGCTGGCGCCCCCCGCCACCGGCTCTACCCAGTGAGTCCATCCGATCCCGGAGATTTTCAAAAATGACCACCCTCGCTCGCAAACCTGTACTCATTGCCGCCGCCGCTACGGTGGCGCTCCTGGCCATCGGCACGCTCACCGTCGTGCGCGTCGACGCCAGCACGCCCGCCGCTCAAGTCATGCCGACTGTGGAAGTGGATGTGGCCGACGTAATCTCGCGCACCGTGACTGACTGGCAGAGCTATTCCGGCCGGCTCGACGCGGTGGATCGCGTCGATATCAAGCCTCTCGTGTCAGGCACCATTACCGCCGTGCATTTCAAGGACGGTCAACTCGTGAAGAAGGGGGATGCCCTCTTCACAATCGATCCGCGTCCGTATGCGGCGGAAGTGGACCGCGCGGCGGCGCAACTCGCGTCGGCGCAGGCCCGCGACGTATTCACGAGCACCGACCTCGCGCGCGCGCAACGCCTGATCGCGGATAACGCCATCGCGAAGAAAGACTTCGACCAGAAGGAAAACGCTGCGCGCGAAGCCGTTGCCAACGTGAAAGCCGCGCAGGCCGCGCTGGAAACGGCCCGCATCAACCTTGGCTACACGCAGATCGTGGCACCGGTGGCCGGTCGCGTCTCGCGCGCAGAGATCACCGTCGGCAACACCGTATCGGCTGGCGCACAGTCGCCTGCGCTGACCACTGTGGTGTCGGTCTCGCCGATCTACGCGGCGTTCGACGTCGACGAGCAGACCTATCTGCGTTATCTGTCGCGCGATACGGCCAAGCCCAGCGGCGTGCCCGTCGATCTGGGGCTGGCCAACGAGTCGGGCTACTCGCGCAAGGGCACCGTGTATTCCGTGGATAACCGCTTCGACACCACGTCGGGCACGATCCGCGTGCGGGCGCGCTTCGACAATGCCGACGGCACGCTTGTGCCGGGCCTGTACGCCCGCATTCGTGTCGGTGGCGGCGAGCCGCATCCGGCCCTGCTCGTGGACGAAGCCGCTGTCGGCACCGACCAGAGCAAGAAGTTCGTGATGGTGGTCGACCCGCAAAACAAGGTGCAGTACCGCGAAGTCCAGTTGGGTGAGCGCCACGGCGGTCTCGTGGAAATCGCCGGCGGTCTGAAGGACGGCGAACGCATCATCGTGAACGGTCTGCAACGCGTGCGTCCGGGGGATGCCGTGTCGCCGAAGACCGTGAAGATGGCGGGCGATACCGGCGACGCTCACGATGTGGCCGCCACCGCTGTCGCGGCCAACGGTGCAGCTACCACCGCGGACAAAACCACCGCACCGGTCACGAACAATACCGACGCCGCACAGAAGACATCGCAGAACAGCAGCAAGGACGGTGCCGCAACGCATTCGGCCGCGACCTCAACGGGTGCGGTGACGAAGACGGCGTCGCGTTGATCACGACCGCACCGTTCATACCGCTCGTAAGCCGCGTGCAGGCACACGTCTCAGTTGCACGCTGAACGACACCCCAGAGTTTCGTCATGAACATCTCAAAATTCTTTATCGACCGACCCATCTTTGCAGGGGTTCTTTCGGTCATCACGCTGCTGGCCGGCTTGATTGCCGTGTTCCAGCTGCCGATCTCGGAGTACCCGGAAGTGGTCCCGCCGTCGGTTGTCGTGCATGCCCAGTACCCCGGCGCCAACCCGAAGGTGATCGCCGAGACGGTGGCCTCGCCGCTCGAAGAGCAGATCAACGGCGTGGAAAACATGCTGTACATGCAGTCGCAAGCCAACAGCGACGGCAACCTCACCACGACCGTGACCTTCCGTCTGGGCACCGACCCGGACAAGGCGCAGCAACTCGTGCAGAACCGTGTCTCGCAAGCGCTGCCGCGCCTGCCGGACGACGTGCAGCGCCTTGGCGTGACGACCATCAAGTCCTCGCCCACGCTCACGATGGTGGTGCACTTGATCTCGCCGAACGATCGCTACGACATGACCTACCTGCGCAACTACGCGCTCATCAACGTCAAAGATCGCCTCTCGCGTATCAAGGGCGTGGGCGAAGTGCAGTTGTGGGGGGCAGGTGACTACTCGATGCGTGTCTGGCTCGATCCGGCCAAGGTCGCCCAGCGTGGCCTGACCGCGTCGGACGTGGTGAAAGCCATTCGCGAGCAGAACGTGCAGGTCGCCGCCGGTGTGATCGGCGCGACGCCGGCCGGCCCGAATACGCCGCTGCAACTGAACGTGAATGCGCGCGGCCGTCTTAACACGGAAGAAGAGTTCCGCGACATCATTCTGAAGACCTCGCCTGACGGCGCTGTCACTCATCTGGGCGACGTGGCCCGCGTGCAACTCGATGCCGCGTCCTACAGCTTGCGCTCGTTGCTCGACAACAAGCCGGCCGTGGGCCTCGGTATCAACCAGTCGCCGGGCGCGAACTCGCTGCAAATCTCGGACGATGTCCGTGCAGCGATGGCCGACCTGCAAAAGGATATGCCGCCGGGCGTGGAGTACCGCATCGAGTACGACCCGACGCAGTTCGTGCGCTCGTCGATCAACGCCGTGGTGCATACGCTGCTCGAAGCCATCGCCCTGGTGGTGCTGGTGGTGATCGTATTCCTGCAAACGTGGCGTGCGTCGATCATCCCGCTGCTCGCCGTGCCGGTGTCGATCGTGGGCACGTTCGCCCTGCTGCTCGGCTTCGGCTACTCGATCAACGCGTTGTCGCTATTCGGGATGGTGCTGGCCATCGGTATCGTGGTCGACGACGCCATCGTGGTCGTCGAAAACGTGGAACGGAATATCGCGGCCGGACTCTCGCCGAAGGAAGCGACCTATCAGGCGATGCGGGAAGTGAGCGGTCCGATTATCGCGATTGCGCTCACGCTGGTGGCCGTGTTCGTGCCGCTGGCCTTCATGTCGGGCCTGACGGGACAGTTCTACAAGCAGTTCGCCATGACCATCGCCATCTCGACGGTGATCTCGGCCTTCAATTCGCTGACGCTCTCGCCGGCCATGGCCGCCCTGCTGCTCAAGGACCATCACGCCAAGCCGGACTGGCTCACGCGTCAGATGAACCGTTATCTGGGTGGGTTCTTCGGTGCGTTCAATCGCGTGTTCCATCGCGGTTCGGAAAAGTACGGTCAAGGCGTGACACGCGTGATCGGTCGCAAGGCCATCATGATGGCGATCTTCGCGGTGCTGCTCGGCATCACGATTTTGCTGGGCAAAGTGGTCCCGGGGGGTTTCGTGCCGGCGCAGGACAAGGAGTACCTCATCGCCTTCGCTCAGTTGCCCAACGGCGCGTCGCTCGACCGCACCGACAAGGTGATCCGCGACATGTCCGCCATTGCCCTGAAAACCCCTGGCGTGAAGAGCGCCGTGTCGTTCCCGGGGATGTCGGTCAACGGCTTCACCAACTCGTCGTCGGCAGGCATCGTGTTCGTTACGCTCAAGCCGTTCGATCAGCGTAAGGACAAGTCGATGTCGGCAGCCGCCATCGCCGCGAAACTCAACGCCGAATACGCGAAGAACAAGGATTCGTTCATTGCCGTGTTCCCGCCCCCGCCAGTGCTGGGTCTGGGTACGCTCGGCGGCTTCAAGCTGCAAGTCGAAGACCGCGGCGCCCTCGGCTACGAAGCGCTGAACGACGCCACGCAGGCATTCATCAAGAAGGCGTCGCAGACGAAAGAACTGGGCCCGACGTTCTCGTCGTACCAGATCAACGTGCCGCAACTGAACGTGGATCTCGACCGCGTGAAGGCCAAGCAGTTGGGTGTGCCGATCACCGACGTGTTCGACACCATGCAGATCTACCTCGGCTCGCTGTATGTGAACGACTTCAACAAGTTCGGTCGCGTGTATCAGGTTCGCGTGCAAGCCGACGCGCCGTATCGTGCACACGCCGACGACATCGGCCTGCTCAAGACCCGCAACAGCAATGGCGACATGGTGCCGCTCTCGTCGCTGGTGAAGGTCACGCCGACGTACGGCCCGGAAATGGTGGTGCGCTACAACGGCTACACCGCTGCCGATATCAACGGCGGCCCGGCGCCGGGTTACTCGTCGGGTCAGGCGCAGGCCGCGGTGGAACGCATTGCCGCAGAAACGCTGCCGCGTGGTGTGAAGTTCGAATGGACCGACCTGACGTATCAGCAGATTCTCGCGGGCGATTCGGCACTGTGGGTGTTCCCGATCTCCGTGCTGCTGGTGTTCCTGGTGCTGGCTGCGCAGTATGAAAGCCTGACGCTGCCGCTGGCCGTGATCATGATCGTTCCGATGAGCATCATGTCCGCGCTGTTCGGGGTATGGCTCACGCGGGGGGATAACAACATCTTCACGCAGATCGGTTTGATGGTGCTGGTGGGGTTGTCGGCGAAGAACGCCATTCTGATCGTGGAATTCGCCCGGGAACTGGAAATGCAAGGCCGTAGCGCGGTCGCTGCCGCTATCGAGGCAAGCCGGCTGCGTCTGCGCCCGATTCTGATGACGTCCATCGCGTTCATCATGGGTGTGGTGCCGCTGGTGACGTCGAGCGGTGCGGGTTCGGAAATGCGTCATGCCATGGGCGTGGCCGTGTTCTTCGGCATGATCGGTGTGACCGGTTTCGGTCTGATCCTGACGCCGGTGTTCTACGTGCTGCTCCGTACGCTGGCTGGCAAGAAGCCGCTGCACAGTGCGCACGCGTCGACCATGCCCGCCAACGTCAAGGCCGAAGTCTGAAGGATGCCAATCATGCAATCGCAATGGATTAAACGCAGTCTGGGTGTCTCGACTCTGCTCGCCACGCTGCTGGTGGTGGCGGGCTGCTCGATGGCCCCCACCTACGAAGTGCCGCAGGTCACCGACAAGGGCACGCCGACGGCATTCAAGGAAGCCGCACTCCCGGCCGGCGAGGCCGGGACGTGGAAGACCGCCGAGCCCGCCGAGGCCGTGGCGCGCGGCGAATGGTGGAAGGTGTTCGGCGACGCCACGCTCGACAAGCTCGAGGAAGACGCGCTGTCCGCCAACCAGAACCTGAAGGCCGCCGCCGCCCGCGTGCAAGAAGCGCGCGGCGTGCAGCGTCAGGCCCGTGCGGCACTGTTCCCAACGCTCGACGCCGGGTTCGGCCCGACGCGTCAGAAGATCTCGCCCGCCTCGCAACTGCAGCCGGACGGCACGAACATCGCGCCTTACACACTGTGGCGTGCACAGGCGAGCGTCGGCTATGAAGTCGATTTGTTCGGCCGTGTGTCGGATAACGTCGCAGCCGCCCGTGCAGACGCCGAGCAAAGTGAAGCGCTGTACCACTCGGTGCAGCTCGCGCTGCAAGCGGATGTTGCGCAGAACTACTTCAATCTGCGCGAACTCGACGCCGAACAGGCCCTGTACACGCAAACGGTGACGCTGCGCGAAGAGGCCCTCAAGCTGGTGCAGCGACGCTTTACCGAGGGCGATATCGGCGAGCTGGACGTCGCGCGCGCCAAGGCCGAACTGGCCACGGCGCAATCCGACGCGCTGGCCGTCGCACGCCTGCGTGCGGCGTCCGAGCACAGCCTGGCGATTCTGCTCGGCAAGACGCCGGCGGAATTCACGTTCACGCCCTCGCCGCTCGTGCCGGTCACGGTCCGCATTCCGGCGGGCCTGCCGTCTGCCCTGCTCGAACGGCGCCCGGATATTGCAGCGGCCGAGCGTGCGATGGCGGCAGCGAACGCGCGCATCGGAGTCGCGAAAGCGGCGTTTTTCCCGTCGCTCTCGCTGACCGGTTCGGGCGGGTTCGAAGCCGCCACGCTGGGTGACTTGTTCAACTGGTCGAGCCGCACATTCCTGCTCGGCCCGGTGGTGGGCGGCCTGCTGTCGATGCCGATCTTCGATGGCGGTGCGCGCAGCGGCAATCTGTCGCGGGCCCGTGCGCAGTACGAAGAGGACGTGGCCAACTATCGTCAACAGGTACTCGTGGCGTTCCAGGAGGTCGAAGACAACCTGTCGAACCTGCGCCTGCTTGCGGCACAAACCCGTGCGCAGGACGACGCCGTGAAATCGTCGAACCGTGCCGCGCAACTCTCGCGCACGCAGTATCAGGAAGGCTCGATCGCATATCTCGACGTGATCGACGCCGAGCGCACCGTGCTGCAATCGCAACGCAGCGCTGTCCAGCTCGCCGGCGCGCAGGCCGTATCGACCGTCAACCTGATCCGTGCCCTCGGCGGCGGCTGGGGTGATGTGCCGGCGGCCAACGCACCCGCCACACCGGCAGCACCGGCAGCGGCACCGGCGCCTGGCGGCAACGCCACCGTGGCCGCTCGCTAAATGAAGTCGACGTAAGGCGATAGAACGTCAGCAAGACAGGCGAGACGGCCCTGTGTATCGGACCGTCTCCGCCATCGGACGCATCGAACCGGCGGCTGCGCTCGTGTCCCCCAAGACGAGTGGCACGCCGACCCGCCCCCGACGCGCGCCAAGCACGCCGCCGGTTTCGATGCACCCGGTCGCCCGTCAGTTAGTTTTGGAAAGGTTTCTTCCCTGCGTCCCTGCTTACCCGGCGCATGCCTGAATCGGCATGGCCGGGCTTTTTTTTGCTCGGCGATGGTAGGATGGCCTCACGGTTTTGCTTTCGCCAGACCTTGCACCCTGCGCGAGGCGGGCGAATTTGACGACCGTCACTGGCAAGTCATCTCGAATGCTTCCCCCGCGTTCGGTCCCTGGACCTGACGACAAGGAGTGCGAATAATGAAGATGCGCAAGACGCTGTCGCTTTGCCTCGCCGCCGCCATGGCGGTTTCCTCCTCTCTGGCCCTCGCTCAGGGCGGACCACCGCAGCGCGGTGGCCCGGATGATCGGGGCGGCCCGCCGGAACAACGGCCGGGTGGGCCTCACGGCGCTCCGCCGGGACACGGCCCGCAGCACGGTGGACCGAGGGGGCAACACGGTGGACCGCCGCCGCGTGGTCCCGCAGAAGACACCTGGCAACATCCCGACTGGCGCAAGGGTGATCGCGTGCCGCAGCAGTATCGCGACCGTCAATACGTCGTCGAGGACTATCACCAGTACCGCCTGAACCCGCCCCCACGCGGTTATCACTGGGTTGGCGTGGGCGGCGACTTCCTGCTCGTGGCCATCGGCACCGGGTTAATCGCGCAGATTGTGATCGGCGGCGGACGCTGATTCCCACCGTCTGTCCCTTAAGACGGGCGAAATCCGACTGACTCGCCAGTCTTGCGGCAGGGCCCGCCCCCCTGCCGCACGCCTTTCCGGTGCTTCTCCTGCCCCCCCGCCTGCGTCCGCCCCCTAGCGTTTGCCTCAGCAAGGCTCGCGCCTTTGACGTCTCGTTTTCCTGGATTTGGTGCACCATTTCGCCGCCAGGTGAGGGGCATCGACGACTTCGCTGCGCCGCAACATTAAAATCACGGCCTCCTCTTCCCCCAATCCATCGATATACGATATATCATGCACAAAATATCAAAACGTCGCCCTAAATCGGTGCGGCCGATGGAGAGGGACGATATGGCAATGACTCGACGTGACTTGAGGGATTGGCTGGCAGGTTTTCTGCCTGCCGTGGTGGCGGTGCACTGGCGAGAACGACTTCGTGCGGGCATCGGCGCGCTGTGCGGGATCGGGCTGACCGGTGGCCTGACGCTCTGGATGCTTGGCTCCGCCACCTACGTCCCTTGGCTGGTCGCCCCGATGGGTGCGTCGGCCGTGCTGCTCTTCGGCGTGCCGGCCAGTCCCCTCGCCCAGCCCTGGTCGATCCTCGGCGGGAACCTGGTGTCGGCCGTCGTGGGCGTAACGTGCGCGACGTTCATCCCGTCGCCGGTTGTGGCCGCCGCCACTGCGGTCGGTGTCTCGATTGCGTTGATGTTCACGTTGCGCTGCGTGCATCCGCCATCGGGCGCCGTTGCGCTGACGGCCGTGCTCGGCGGCCCGGCCGTTCACTCGCTCGGCTACGGCTTTGTGCTGGAACCGATCGCGTTGCAATCGGCACTGCTGCTTGGCGCCGCGATCGGGTATCACGCGCTCACGGGTCATCGCTATCCGCATGCCGTTCGCGCTCAGGCCCCTGCCCGTCCCGTCAATGCGGCGGCCATTCCGGTCACGACTGCCGACGCCGAAAAGGCGCTCGCCCGTCGCAGCGAACTGCTCGACATCTCCGCTGACGACCTGGCCAGCCTGCTGCGCGATACCCAACGCGAGGCCTACGCGCGACGCGCCCGCGAGCTGACCTGTGCCGACGTCATGTCTGCGCCGCTGGCGAAGGTGCAGGCGGACGACGAAGCACCGGCTGCCTGGCGTCTGTTGCAACGCCACGGGCTCGAAGCGCTTCCGGTCGTTGACGGCGACGCCCGGGTGATCGGACTGGTGACGCGTCACGACCTTCATACGCGTCGCGCACGACGTCAGCATTGGCCACGTTTCGGCGTCTCAATTGGTGCGGGTCAACGCCCGGCAGTGCGCGATCTCATGCAGGGGAACGTGAAGGCCGCCACGGCCGGCATGCCGCTCTCGGAATTGGTGCCGCTTCTCATGACGCAACGGCACGGCACACTGCCCGTGCTGGACGAAGCCGCCCGGCTGGTGGGCGTCGTGACGCATGCCGAAGTCCTGCGCAAGGTCATGGCCGCCTGAAGCGCCACCTGCCCGCGACGCGCATCGAGCGTCGCGGGCGTCAACCCTCGCCCTTCGGCCGCGTCCCCCCTCGCTTCATGTCTCTCTGCCGACATCGGCGCACCCGCGCCAACGCAAGCTACGCAATTGTCACTCCTGAGCCGATCTGCAAGAATGGCGGCGTCGTGACGCATCGGCGCCTGACAGCTTCGATCAACGAAGCGATATTCGCTCAAGGGGAAACATGGAACCGATTACGTTCAAGCAGTGTTTCAAAGGAGCATGGCGCGACGGCTTCAACGCATTACGCAATCGTCCCTTGCTATGCCTGACGATTGCCGTCGTCTTACTTGTCACGTCGGCGCTTAGCGTCTCACTCAAGCAGCTCGCCCTCACCGCGTCGCAAAGCGGCGAACCGGCCGTTTTCCGGCTGCGCCTCGCGCTCATGTCTTTCGGTGTGGTGTCAGTGAACATCGTGGCGTTCTCGGTACTTGCCATTCATGTCATGCGGTACACGATTCTCGGCCCCGCTGCTGCCCGGCAAGGTCATTGGTACCGACGCGATCTCTGGCGTTATCTCTGGACATCGATCCAGGTCTGCGTGAGCATCGCCGTCGTGTGGTTCATCGCGGCTTTCTGTGTCGCACTTGCCTTGCGCGCGGCGGGACACGGCAATTCCTACGCAGCACTGGGTACGTTTTTCGTTCTGTTGATGTGCGCGTTGCTCTTCGTGGTGATTCGCGTATCGCTGATCTTTCCGCAGATTGGCGCGGGACGCAGCAAGCGCTGGCGCGCAGCGTGGCAAGACTCCCGCGGTCACTTCTGGGCGATGTTCGGTACCACGTTTGTCACAATCCTGCCGTTGATCGCCGCTGGCGTGATCATGACGATTCTGTTCGGCGTGGTTCTGCATTACATCCCGACCGCCACGACCGTCGTGCTTGGCACGCTGATTCTGCAAACGGTGCTGTCCATTGCGTGGATCGCCGTCGCCACCGGCGTCTCCGGCTGGCTCTACCACCGCTTCGCCGACCGTTTGCTGACGCTCGACGATGCGCCGGATGACGTCTGAGGCGCACTCGCCGCGCCTCAGACCCTCGGATCAGGCAGCGTTGGCTGTGGCTGCGCTGCCCTCGAGCGTGCCAAAACGGGCGTATTCGCCCAGGCCGTCCGGCCATTGCGTGAGAACCTCGAAGCCCGTTTCGGTCACGGCCACCATGTGCTCCCACTGCGCCGACAGCGAGCGGTCGCGCGTCACGACAGTCCAGCCGTCCGCCAGTTGCTTCGTGTCCGGCTTGCCGACATTGACCATCGGCTCGATGGTGAAGATCATGCCCGGCCGCAGCGTAAGCCCCGTGCCCTGACGTCCGTAGTGCAGCACTTGCGGATCGTCGTGATACGTGGTGCCGATGCCATGACCGCAATAGTCGCGCACGATGCTGAAGCCCTCACGGTGCGCCACGGTCTGGATCGCATGACCGACATCCCCCAGCGTTGCACCGGGACGCACGGCGCGAATGCCTGCGAGCATTGCTTCGTAAGTCGTGTCGACCAGACGTTTGGCGAGAATGCTCGGTTTGCCTGCGTAGTACATGCGGCTCGTGTCGCCGAACCAGCCGTCTTTGATGAGGGCGACGTCGATGTTCACGATATCGCCGTCATGCAGCTTCTTCTCGCCGGGAATGCCGTGGCACACGACGTGGTTCACCGAGGCGCACACCGTCTTCGGATAGCCGTGATAACCGATGTTCGCGGGGATCGCCTTCAGTTCGTTCACGATGAAGTCGTGACAAATGCGGTCGAGTTCATCGGTCGTGACGCCCGGCTTGACGTACTCGCCGATCATCGCCAGGACCTGTGCGGCCATTTCACCTGCGCGACGCGACAGAGCAATTTCTTCTTTCGAGCGAATAACAACGCGTTCGCGCACCATTAGGCCACCTTGTTGAATGCGGTGACAGGCGCACCGGTTGCAGAGGGATCGATGGCACCGGCCTCACCGGCTGGCGCACTATCGAATTCGATGAGCTTGCGGCAAATGTCGCCGTAGCTCAGCGAGGGATTCAGTTCGGCGAGCATGCCGACACGCAGCCAATGCTCGGCTTGCGCATTGATCGAGCGGCTGAGCGCGCCGCTGGTATTGCGCAGCGCCTCATGCATTTGCTCCGAGATTTTGACGATACCCATGTTGCGGACCTTATATATACGAAATGACTACGAAACGTATATTATCAGGCTTGCGCGAAATTGTCTCCTCTGACTCCCCGCTCTTTCATTCACTTTCGCTCACTTTCGTTATGTCCCTCCCGACGTCTCGTCGCCACCATCACCATTGGCAGAGGGGGACACCGTGCTCGTGCTCGGCTTCGTCGCGATCATGATGTTCGTTATCGCTGCGCGTTTGGCGACGGTCCAGCTTTCGTCCGATACCGTTCGACTATCATGATGCGCAGCAGCGAGAGTCGACAGCCGCGTCAAACCTCGTCCAACATCCGCCGATGTGCCTATGCAAATCGCAGACAGTGAGATTGCCAAAGGTATTGCGCAGCACAAGCCGAGCTGGCTCACCCGCGAGCGCGTGGTGGTTTATAGCGCCGCGGTGCTCTTGTGCCAATGGCTCGCACTCGGCATTTGGGCAGTGCGCTGGATGCTGCACGAGCCCGGCGTCCCCCCTATGGGGGTGGATTTCCGGGTGTTCTGGAGCGCGTCGTATCTGTCGTTGCACGACAGCCCGCAGGCCGCGTTCGACTTGCTCAAGATTGCCGACGTCGAGGACAGCATGTTCCCCGGTCGTTATGCGCCGTGGGTCTATCCCCCGACATTCCAGTTGCTGGTCTACCCGCTCGCCCTCCTTCCCTACGCCCTGTCATATGTGAGCTTTTGCGCCGCGGGCATCGCTTGCGTTCTGTGGGCATTCCGGCCGACGTCCCGGCGCGGATCGTTGCCGTGGATCACTGTTGTGGCATTCCCGGGCATCTGGATCGCAACGGCGCATGGCCAGAATTCGCTGCTCACCGCCGCGCTGGCCGCGGGTGCGTTAGGTCTGCTGGAGCGCCGCCCCTGGCTGGCCGGTGTTTGCGCCGGCATGCTCTTGTTCAAGCCTCAGTTCGCCGTGCTCTTTCCACTGCTGTTCCTCTGCGGACGATATTTTCGAGCGCTGGCTGCGATGACGATGACCGCAACGCTCTTCGTCGCCATCAGTGGTTGGGTCTTCGGCATTCCGCTGTGGATCAAATTCTTCGAGGCGGCGTTGTGGTTCAACTCGACCGTCACCGACAATGTTTCAGGCGGTGTTATGCGGGCGATGCCATCGGTCTTCGCCACCGTCCGGCGCCTCGGAGGGAGCGTGCCGGTGGCGTACGCCGTACATGCGGCCGTTGCGATTCCGGTTGTACTCGCGACACTCTGGCTCTGGACTCGCACGGCTCGCTTCGAAATTAAAGCAGCCGCCGCCGTCATCGCGACACTGATAATTCAGCCGTACATCCTTCATTACGACTTGGCGTGGCTGTTGTTGCCGATCGTCTGCCTGTGCCACGACCGCGCGACCCGACGCGCGTGGACGAACCTCGACCGATTCATCGTCTGCCTCGCCTGGTGTCTACCGCTGCTCTCGCTGCTGCCGTCATACTTCCCCGCCGTGTTGCAGCCGGGAGTCCTCGTACTGCCCGCCATGTTTATCGTGACGATCGCGACAAATTGCCGCAAGGCGTCGCATCCATCTGGAATTTTCTTGGCATGACGAAGTGATATGCCGAACCGCGTGATAGCATCCGAGCTCGTCGTCACGCACGCGGCACGATGCCGCGCACCATGAACATGCCGGTATGGTCACGCAGCAAACGCATCGCATGGGTCGGCCTCGCCGCCATGTGGATGCTGCTTTGCGCGCCGCTGATCAGCCAATATCTGCGCGCTCATCCGTCATCGATCGACGACGCGCTGTCAAGTGCGTTCTGCACCGGTCTGGACGAAACAGCAGCGCAAGGAAGGCACACGCCGGTATCCCATGGCACCGGCGCAAGCGCCGCCTGCGGGTATTGCTCGCTGCTCGCCCACACGCCACCGCTGCCACCCTTCCCGCTGACGCTGGCAGGCATTCATCTCGGCAATGTGCGCCCCGCGCCGTCATCGGCGCTTACCGTCACAGGCGCACCGCGCCGCCTCACCCCGCCCTCCCGCGCGCCGCCACTTGCCTGAGCGCCGCTAGCCGTGCGTTGCACGTTCGTCGTGCGTCGCCTGCCGACGTCGATGGCGCTGCACCTCGGCCATCCCGACCGACCTGAAGACACGCCGTTGCCCGTGAAGGACGACGGCTTGCATGCGTTTGCCTGCTGTCACGCCAACGGGCGTGACGTAAGCGCGCGTGCCGACAACAACACTACAAGACAGCGTCATGAAAACGTCATTTCCTATGCGCACCGCCGTGGCGGGCGCTATCGGCACGCTATGCGCCCTCGCGCAAGCCGCTGAGACCGACATTATCGCTTCGCGGCCTATCGAGCTGCCTGCCACGCAGGTGCAGGCAACCAACGTCACACCACTGGACGAACCGGTGCAGGCCGGCAGCCGGCTAGGCCTATCGATCAAGGAAACGCCCGCCAGCGTCGAGATCATCGACCGCCAGCAACTTGTGGAGCGCGGCGACGCGAGCATCATCGATGCGGTGAGCCGTGCGACAGGCATCAATGCGTCACCCCATCCGGGCAATGGCGGGTCAGAACTGGGGGCGCGGGGCTTTGTCGGCAACGCGTCGGTCACGCAACTCTACGACGGTGTGCGGCCGTACGGCGCCATCGGCGTCACGTTCCCGTTCGACACCTGGTCGGTCGAGCGGATCGAAGTGTTACGCGGTCCGGCCTCGGTCATCTACGGCGAAGGCGCCATTGGCGGCGTGGTCAACATCGTGCCCAAGAAGGCCGAGCAGACGCCCATCGAAAACGAGATTCAACTCGGCATCGGCACCGAGAAGACCGGACGTGCCGCGTTTGGCAGCGGCGGCGCGATCAACGACAAGCTCTCCTACCGTTTCGACGCCAGCGCCAATCGCTCCGACAATTGGGTGGACCGGGGCGATTCGCGCAACGCGTCGTTCTCGGCGGCCATCAAATATGATTTCACGCCGCGCTTGTCGGTCACGGCGTCGCTCGCCGAAGGCAATCAGCATCCGATGCAGTACTTCGGCGTGCCGACGGTCGGCGGCAATCTCGACCCGGCAACCTACAAAAAGAACTACAACGTCGACGATGCGCTGATCACTTACCGGGACAGTTGGGCAACGCTGGCTGCCTCCTGGCGGCCGGCGGATAACCTCACCATTTCCAGCACGCTGTATCGCATGAAGAGCAAGCGGCATTGGAAGGACGCCGAGTACTACACGTACATACCTTCTTCCGGACTCGTTCAGCGCAGCAGTTATACCGAAATCCTGCACGATCAGGAGCAGATCGGAAACGTGACGAGCGCGACCCTCAAGGGGCAAGTGTTCGGCATGGAAAACACCGTCTCGACGGGCTTCGAATTCAACCACACCACGTTCCAGCACACGAACAACTCGCCCTACTCGGGCACGTCGCTCGTGGATCTCTACAACCCGGCCCCGGGTGGCTTCATCAACGTGACGGGCACCTATCCCAAGTACCGGTCGCAAGCGAATCAATACGCATTCTTTGCGGAAGATCGATTGAAGGTGACGTCTCGCTGGTCCGTGGTCGGTGGCGTGCGTTACGACCACGCCAGCATCAACCGCGACGATCTCGTCACCGGTGCGGCGTTCTCGAAAGATCTCGGCTATACGGGCTGGCGTGTGGGCACCGTTTATGACGTCACGGCCCATACGAGCGTATACGGACAGTATTCCGTCGCTGCTGATCCGATCAGTTCATTACTGATGCTCACGGCCAGTAAAGCGAAGTTCGATCTGGCCACTGGCAAGCAGATCGAGCTGGGTATCAAACAGGATTGGCTCGACGGACGCGTCGACGGCACGCTATCCCTGTACCGCATCGTCAAGAACAATCTGCTGTCGGTCGATCCGCTCAATCCGTCGCAAAGCTTGCAGGTGGGGCAGCAATCGTCGCGCGGTGTCGAGCTGACGCTGGGGGCGCAACTGACCCGTGACGTCCGGGTCGACGCGAATGGTACGTGGCTGCGTGCGAAGTATGACGAGTTCGACGAGAGTGTGGGCGGGGTCCCGGTGTCTCGCGCCGGGAACGTTCCGGTGAACGTGCCGCAGCAGATGGCAAACCTCTGGATGAGTTGGCGCCTGGCTCAATCGTGGACCGCCAGCGGCGGACTGAAGTACGTTGGCAAACGGTACGCCGACACGGCCAATACGTTGACGCTGCCGTCTTACACGACGGTCGATCTGGCGCTCGCGTGGAAGCCGCGCCGCGATCTCACGCTGACCGGGCGCGTCTACAACGTGTTCAATCGCCACTACGTGCAGACTGCCTATTACAACAACACGCAATGGCTACTTGGCAACGACCGGCGGGCTGAGCTGGTGATGAGTTATCGCTTCTGATTGCTGTGCCCGCGAAGCCAGGGCACGTCGTCGCTGCCGGGCCGGGTTAGTGCGGCAGCGACGGCTGGGCATAGGAAGATTGGTAAGCTCACTCGACTGGCAAGGGCAAGCCGCTTATGCGGCCCCACGGTCACGACTCGCCGTGGATCGGCGCTGTTGTTACGCCGTGATGGCAGGTTATTGCGCACATGGGGCATTCGCCACACGCGCCGAAAACTGTTGTTTTGTCCGTCAAAGCCGCGTATAAGTGGTTGATCGAACATCAAGTCTGACTTTTATCGATCCAGCGTCGATCTCACCGATCTTTGCGAGACACTTCCGATCTCTGAATTTCTTGTTTGTCCGCCACTGGCGCCGCCCGCCGCATTCCGCGATGGTCGCACGCCGGGAAAACCAGGAGTTCGCATGAGTACCGGAATTGTTAAGTGGTTCAACGATGGCAAAGGCTTTGGTTTCATCAAGCCGGATGATGGTGGCGACGATCTGTTCGCGCACTTCTCGGAAATTCAGCCGCAAGGGCGCACTGAATTCCGAAGCCTTCAAGAAAATCAGCACGTTTCATTTGACGTCACGCGCGGCCCGAAGGGCTTGCAGGCTTCGAACATCAAGCCGACCTAATCAGTCCCCTTTGCGGTTCCCTCATGTCACAGCCACTTCGTGCGTTGTGGCATGAAGGGACTTGCACAGCCGGAGGCAGTATGGCCTACGTAATCCCGTTTTACAGGGGCTTCCGCCTAGAGACGTTCGTTTTCCGTCATCAAGACGCCGAGTCGGCCGCGCGCACGCACGACCGGACTTTCGGGGTATCCGTTCGCATCTCCCGAACCACGCTGGAAGATCCCGCGTCGTCAACCGACCCCAAAGTATTTCGCCTCGAGAGCCTGCCGTTCGACTCCATTGGAGAGGCGCGACGTGCGGGGAATAGCTATGCACAGTCGCTGATTGACGACATCGTCCGCGACGGTCTCGTCGAGTCCTGAGATCGCTATGGTCATCGCCCCGAACTGGTTTCTTTATGCCGGGTACCTGCCGCCGGACGGCACCAGACTCTTTACTGTCGCTGCTGTTGCTTATGCCATTGGGTTGAGCCGCAGAAGCCTTGCGACCAAACTGGCCCAGCACCGCCGGATCGCCAGATGGTTTTGCCTGCCCGGTAACGGCGAATACAAGTCGCCCAATTGAGAAGCACGCTTGCCAAAGAAGGCCCTAAGGGCCCACAGAACTCTTACAGGAGCATGTCATGCTCACCCTCTCGACACAGGCCATCACCGTCGCACTCCAGCGCATCGCAGAAAAGAGCGCCAAGCAGCCCTCGGATGCGGTCATCAATGCCCTTCTCGCCCGCGAACTGATCCACCGCGTCGGAAAGCACTTCGAGCCGACACAGTTCGGCCGGTCGTATTGCCGCAACGCCTACGCGGTGCGGCCATCGTGGTAAAGGGCATCAACGGCAAACGCTGATCTCGCGCTTGAAGGCAGGGCATCGGATCACCGACGCCCCGGCCGCCGTTACGGCAGCAACACCTTGTCCACGACGTGGATAACGCCGTTTGACTGCATGACGTCTCCGATCGTCACGCGGGCGACGCTTCCCTTGTCGTCCGTGACGGTCAGGTGATTGCCTTGCTGCATAACGGTGAGCGAATCGCCTTCCACCGTCTTCAGAACTGCCTTCCCACCGCCGTCATTGACGGCCTTCATGAGATCCTGCGCGGTCAACCGGCCCGGGACCACGTGATAGGTGAGCACCTTCACCAGCGTTCCCTTGCTCTCCGGCTTGAGTAACGTGTCAACCGTGCCCGATGGCAGCGCGGCGAACGCTTCGTTGGTCGGCGCGAAGACGGTGAATGGCCCCGGGCTGTTCAGCGTATCAACGAGCCCGCCAGCTTTGACGGCTGCGACGAGCGTCGTGTGATCCTTTGAGTTCACTGCGTTCTGAACAATGGTTTTGGACGGATACATCGCCGCGCCGCCCACCATCACCGTCTTCTCGCCGCCGTCCATCGCCGCCAATGCGGAAGTGACCGCCAGCCCAGAGGAAATCCCGATGCACACGGCCGTCGCGAGAAACTTAACCGATTGATGCATTTTCATGTTCACACCCAATTTGTGAGGCTTCTCAAGATGGAAGCACTGACAAATACGTGTGAAGACGGCGTTCGGATGCACGACCAGATGCTCGATAGCAAGCACCCTTCGAATCCTCGCTCTCGTGTTTGCGTCGACCCGCAGTTAGCGACATCCTGAGCCAGCAGCATCAACCTCATCAGATAATCAGATGACACACTCGAGCGACACTGCTAGCTTGGGCGTGGCGCGTCGGGCGACTGGCCCTGCACGCGATTCGTTCATGCTAGGATCCAGAGACCATCTGGTTGGAGACGAACATGGCTCGCGCTGAGAATACGCACAACGGATATGGATACTCGGTTCAAACACTCATGAAACACGGTGTCGGGAGCGAGCATTTGCAGATATTCGGGTTCCGCGGGTTCGTGTTTATCCCAAATGACACCGATGCCCAGCCTGCTACGCAGATCCCGATTCAATGCCTTGAAGAAGAAGGCTATCGTCGCGAAGACTGGGCGTTGGACGCCGCCATTGACGAAGCAAAAGCCATCATCGACGGCAAGCGTCCACTGAAAGGCCCGACAACGCGACCATAACGTCGCCCCACTCAGCCGGACCAATATCTGCCGCTCGCGGTTCAAGACTGAGCGACTCAACAAGGCGGCTCTGCAGCCGCCACCACTGCCCGACAGGGCTTCAAACTTGCCAGAAATCCCCAGTTTCGGGTGCTACGGTTTTTCGGGGGAAGGTCAGAGCGCGACTGCCCCTACGACCGTTCAACCTTCTATGGCGTGGATGCACACGGCTACACCGATGACTCCTTTCATAGCGCGGCGCCGGTGATCTGAACTGGACGCGAGCTTTGTGACCAACCCCGCCACCACGTCGACTGCGGCGGGGCTATGCGATTCCCACGGCCCGCGTTGCCCCATATCGCGACTCGCTCGCCATTCGTCTAACGGGTTTGTGGCGCGATATACTTTCGGCTGAAATTCTCTAAGCACCTACGTACGGACTTCGCGGTTCGCCAAGGAGAGGCTGCAGCATGGACCGGATGGCGGCAATGGAAACGTACGTCAGTGTCGTCGAGGCGGGTTCGTTCTCGGCGGCCGCAAAACGGCTCAAGCTCGGACAGCCGGCCGTCTCAAAGTCAGTCGCACAGCTCGAAGCGCGGCTCGGAGTGCGACTTCTTTTGCGCTCGACGCGCGGCCTAACCCCCACCGATGCCGGTCAGCGTTTCTACGAGCACGCGAGGCGTGCAATCGAGGAAGCGGATCTGGCTGAACAGATGGTGCGCGACATGTCTACCGGGCTATCGGGCGTTTTACGCGTCAGCGCAGCAGTGACCTTTGCACGCCTGCATGTCCTGCCCGCGCTCAAGGTCTTTATGGACCGTCACCCGAATCTGCAAATGGATGTCGTGCTTGACGACCGTACCATCGATTTGCTTGAAAGAGGTGTGGACGTTGCGTTGCGCATGGGTTCGCTTGACGATTCGGCCATGACCGCGCGGCGCATTGCGCGGAGCCGGAGGCTCGTCGTGGGAACACCCGGCTACTTCGCGAAAGCCGGTGTGCCCAGATCTCCCGCAGATTTGAGCCAGCACCAGGCCGTGGTTTATTCGTTGCGGGGGGGAGGCGAATCCTGGTCGTTTAGCCAGAACGGAAAGGAAGTGGCTGTGGTCGTTTCGGGTCGCATGAGTGTTAGCGCAGCCGAGGGCGTCCGGACGACGGTGCTGGGCGGCATGGGTCTCGCGATCGCATCGGAATGGATGTTCTCCCCGGAGCTCGCTGACGGCACCGTTCAGGCGGTGTTGCCCGACTGGGAGCTGCCCCCAATCGACCTGTGGGCAGTCTTCCCCGCCGGGCGCCTGGTGAGTGAGAAGGCCCGAGCGTTCGTCGCCTTTGTCGAAGAGATACTCGCTGCCGCTGGCAGCAACAGCGTTACGCCATCAGAAGGCGAGCTTGCCGATTGACGATCCGCCGTCGACATATAGGGTCTGACCGGTCATAAAAGCGGATCCGTCAGAAAGCAGGAATTGAATTGTCGCGGCAATCTCTTCTGGCCGGCCGAAGCGGCCCATGGGCACTGCGGAGAGATACCGTTTCTCCCCCTCACTGCCCGGGGGATTGTTGGCGCGAAACAGTTCCGTCTCCGTCGGCCCCGGCGCGACGGCGTTCACCGTAATTCCCGTCCCAGCCAGTTCCAGCGCCCACGATCGGGCAAAACTCACCAACGCAGCTTTCGCCGCTGCATAAGCCGTGCGCTGTGTGATTCCGAGAATGGTCAGGCTGGAAATGTTGACGATTCGGCCCCAGCCGCGTGCACGCATACTGGGAAGCAGCGCCTGCACGGTCTGCACGGCGGGATGGAGATTGAGCGCGAGAACGTCGTCAAGATCGTCAAGCGCAACGTCATCCAGACGCTGGGGTCTGACCAACCCGACATTGTTCACCACTCCATCAATGGAGTATCGACGCACGAGATCCTGGAGAACCGCGTCGGTCGCACCACGGTCGGCGAGATCGACGCGCACCAGCTCGCCCGGAAAGTCGCTTGCTTCGCGGGCGAGGCCCACCACGTGGTGACCATCGGCAATCAGCCGTTCTGTCAACGCGAGGCCAATGCCCTTGGTCGCGCCGGTTACGAGAAATGTGCGCTGAGTCATGAAATATCCTCTACAAACGGTAAGGAGTCGAACAGCCGGTCTGGGTTATCCCCGACGTGGCATCTTGCCTGTTGAGCGTCGACTGTTAAGCGGTAAGGCTCAGGCGTTGGCCGTCGCCTTTTCCAGAACCGGGAATATGTCCGAAGGGTCCGGACGACGCGTGTAATCCGGGTTGACTTCCGAATACAGCACGATCCCATCCTGTCCGATAACGTAGCGCGCGGGCATCGGCAGAGTCCAGCTCGGGTCGTTATTGAACGCCGGCAGATCGTTCTTCAGGTTCTTGTACAGATCGATCAGATAGTCGGGCAACACGAAACGCAGTCCGAAGTCGGCGCCCGTTTGACCGTTCGCGTCGCTCAGCACAGGGAAGCCCAGTTTGTTGGTGCGCACCGATTTGCGGCTATTGACTGGCGTCTGCGGTGAAATCGCCACCACGTTCGCGCCAAAGGCCTGAATCTCCGCAAGCACTTCGTTGATGGCCTGCAATTCGATGTTGCAGTACGGGCACCACACGCCGCGATAGAAGGTCAGCACCAACGGGCCTTTCGCCAGCAACGCAGCGGAAGACACGTCGTTGCCGTCCTGATCTTTGAGGTTGAAATGCGGCGCGCGGTCGCCGGCCTTGATCGCACGGCCAGCCTGCCCGCTCGCAATCAGTGCCGCCGTGGCACGTTCCATCACCGGATGAATCTCCGACGGTGCGTTGAACGGCGGTTTGCCCGCCTTGAAGTCGGCCCGGAATGCGTCGAGTTTGTCTTGCAGTGACATAAGAGTTCTCCGTCGAGAGGAATAGGTGAATTGTGGAACCCACGAGCTAGTGGATTCAGGCTGCGTTCTGCGCTGCTGCCATGCGCGCCACTTCGGCCGCAGTGATGCCCTCGAGCGCCAGACCGTATCCGATGCCTTCGTCGATCACACGACGCAGGCGTTGGGTAAGTCCGATGCGGGTGTATTTTGTGGTGAGCGGCGGCTGCTCTGCGAGCTTCGCAGCGATGGCGTGCGCACGTTCCAGCAGTTGACCCGCAGGCACGATCTCGTTGACCACGCCCAGCGACTTCGCCTCCCTGGCATCGAGCTTTTGCTGCGTGAGAACGAAGTACCGGCCGCGAATGCTGCCGATCATTTCCGGCCACAGCAGATGGATGCCATCGTTGGGAGCGATGCCGAATGCGGCGTGCGGCATGTCCTGGAACACCGTCTCGGGCGTCGCCACCACGATGTCGCACAGCAGGACGTATTCCGAATGCAGCAGAACCGGGCCGTTCAGCGCGGCAATCATCGGGATTTCGATGTCCAGGATGTTCATCAGGATCTTGCGGCCTTCACGGAAGATCTTGTCGTAGCCGCGCGGCGTAAAGAAGTCGAAACCTTCCGGCGAGATCGCATCCATGAATGCGTCGCCGCTACCCGTCAGGATGACCACCCGGTTATCCGGGTCTTCGCCGATCTGGTGGAACATGTCGGTGAACTGCTCATGCGTGTGGCCATTGAAGACGAGCTTCGCGCCGTCGGTATGAAAACGGACTTCGAGCACGCCCTCCGGCGTACGGGTCAGCTTGGCATTGGGGTAAGCGTTTTGATAACGGTCGAACGCGGACATGGCAATTCCTCGGCGAACTTGGGTATGGGGCTGGACGGGAGCCGCGAGGGGCTCCGCGAGACGGCTTAGGCAGCGACCGGTTTGGTCCACTCGTTGCCGGCCATGAAGCCGTCGAGTTCGGTGTGAACGATGTGGTTGGTGTAGTTGCTCATCACCTTGGTCGCTACGCCCAGAATCACTTCGAGGACGTTCTGACGCGTGTAGCCAGCAGCGAGAAACGCGTCGACTTCGGCGTCCGGGGCGAATCCCCGCTCGCGAACGACAAGCGATGTGAAGCGATGCAGCGCTTCGAGCTTTGCATCAGGCAGCGGTGTGCCGGCACGCAGTGCGGCGATCACACCTGTATCCATCTTGATCATCTTTGCCAACGCACTGTGTCCGGCCATGCAATAGTGGCAGTTGTTCTCGAAGTTCGACGTGAGGTAGACGACCTGCTGTTCGTGCGGTGTCAGTGTGCTTTTCGAGAACAGATCCCACAGGGCCGAGTAGCCGGCCAGCAGTGCGGGCGACTCCGCCATGTGCGCCTGCAGGTTGGGAACGAAGCCGAAGGCGCGCTTCGTGGCTTCGAGGCTGGCCTTCGAGGCGGCCGGTGCGTTATCGATCGTGTAGGTTTGGAAGTTGCTCATCGTTTTGCTCCTGTGGGTTGACGATGAGCAAATGATGAAGGTCGACGCGTTTTCGAAGAAGGCGGGCACCGTCGATAACACTCATTCCTGAACGGCATAAAGCGGTGGTTGTGCCATTGACGTGCACATGCCCAAAGAAGGCAGTCTGCCTGACCCAACCGGATAGATGCCTCAATTCTGGTCGACCAGGCTTCGGCACATCACTGTCAGGTCAGGATAAGGGCGGGTATTTCAAATGGGGCACGTAATGAAGCTGAGCGATGCGATCATCAATGTTTTTGAATTGGATGACGAGGCCACTGTTTATGCAGTTGAGCCGTGGGGGCCGGACTCGGAAGTCGCGTTGGTCCGTCACCCCGGAACTGAAGGTGTTCCGGAATTGGTTGTGGAAGCAGGGATGACGTATTTTCTAGAAGTGCATATCGTGCAACAGTTCTTGGAGGATTGGATCACTCCATTGCGTGAGAAGCCGACTCTTCCAGCAATCGTCCAGAGAGTGATCGACTATGCGATCAATGATGCCTAGGGCAAATTCCCTCGTGAGAGATAGGTCGACTTGACTGCCGAGCTTCCCGACTACAGATGTCCGCATCGGGTCGAAAGCGGACATCCAACCCGCTCAATACGTCCCGCCGCACTCCCCGCCCCCCATATAGCCCGCTCCCGCGGGCTTTTTTGTGCACACCGTTATATTACGGCTCGGCCTGACATCGACCGGAAGCGTCCATTTGGTCACTCACATTCGCTTGATCTCGATCGACTGCAGGCGGATGGCCCCATTTTTTTTCGCGAAAATGAACTGCGGGCCCACAAAAATCCAATCGTACGGACCCCGTTCGCACAACGACGGGGTCCATACGAGATCATCCGATAGTGCCTGCTCAACGTTATATCGTAATCTCTGAGACACGTCGGCAATCGTGGCGCCGACCTTCACGCCGTTGGGCATGACCGCGCCCGACCCCGTTGCCACAATCATTTCGACTTCCTGAGATGCGAGCTTCAGATTAATCGATAAACCTCGATAGGTTTGTTGTTCCACTCGGTATGGCCCGGCACTTCCCGGAACCGAGAAAATGCGTACCCGGTGAGGTTTCCCAATGGCCCGCTCGACAGCAGCTCTTCCGTCCCGGTAGTGCACGTTTGCAATCGCGAGATCGATTTGCGGAAAGCAGTATTCGCTTGCAGATGCAGCCGCCGCAGGAAGTGCCCATAGTGCAGCAGAGAGTCCCAGCGCCATAAGCACGGAATGGGTGCAGCCAGTATTGAGGCTGCCGAATGCAGCGCGTATCGCCATTTCGATTTCCAGTCGATGGACCGATGGCAGTTTATATGGCGCGTCTGGTGCGGGCCAACCAGGGCGCTGCAACCTTCGTAACGCATGCAACTCATTTCTTTGCGCCTGATGTAGCGGCATGACCTCTTCGGAGAAACTCGACCGCCCGTTGCGAAACAAAAACGCCCAAACCGCCCCGCTTGGTCTTCCAAAGCCCGCCCCGAGCGGGCTTTTTTACACCCGCGCTCTCTGCGCTTTTTCAATTGCGTACCCATCGTCGGCGCCGCGGCGCAAAAATGGATCCGTCATCTCGAAATCGCTCGGCGTCGGTAGTCGGCCATGAGCGGCCCTTCGTGATCGCCGTTAGCGGTCGTTTGAGCGACGGCTAAGCATCGATCCGCGGTCTTTCCACCGTCCGATGACAGCAAGGTCGTCACCTACTAAATTGCCTTTCAGCAACATCGCAAATTTGTCGAAGAAATGGTCGCGCAGATAGGGCCTGCCGTCGACGTTGCAACCCATCTTGATCAACTTCGGGCCCATTGACTCAATGGACAGGCGATCGCACTAACCTACGGCGCAGATATAATCTCGCACTATCTGCAGTCTAATAGACGCTCAAAAACACTACAACGCACGAACAACGGGACCTTGAGATGACCCCTCACGACGCCGCCACGAACTTGGCCGCAACTTGTAAAACGAGAGACTTGAACGAAGCGGATACCCGGCACCAGATAATCGACCGCATCCTGCACGAAGTCCTCAGTTGGCCTCGGACGCGTACAAAATGCGAGATGTATATAAAAGAAGGATTTGCCGACTACGTCTTGGTCGGGGCAAATGAGGTTCCTATTTTTTTCGTAGAGGCCAAGAAAGAAGGTGCCTATTTTGAGCTTCCACAAGTCATCTATGCCAAAGGCCGTCAATCATCACATGTCTCAATAAAAACGCTGTTGACCGTTCCTGAAATCAACGAAGCGATGCATCAGGTTCAGCAGTACTGTGTGAATAAAGGTTGTGAGTTCGCAGCAGTTACCAACGGTCATGTTTGGGTAATTTTTCGCACATTCAAACTTCGCCAGGACTGGCGCACTCTGAACGCATTCGTAATACGGTCGATTGATTACTTCGAGCAAGAGTTCGCGGATGCGCTACGTTGGTTGGCATACGACTCAATCGTCTCAACCGATTCGATCAACAAGCTATTGTCCACCGATCGAGAATCCAATAAGCCACGCTATTTCCCAAAGGAAGACGTTGGTGTGTATAAAACCCTCGTGGATACAAACGAGTATGCCCGACTCCTCCGACCCATCACTGATCGCTATTTTGGTGTCATTGATGCAGATGATAGCGACTTCATGGATCATTGTTATGTTTCGGAGAGAGCTTACGATGCTGTCTTTGAAGCAACCAGGGAAAAAATAGTCGATTCCATAACTCCGTATCTTCACCAATTCGGAGTGACCGATTTTTCGGACAACGGCAATGGCGGGGAGTTTGGCGAACGACTTGAGAAAAACATTATAAAAACGAAAGGAACGGATGTCGTCATTCTTTTCGGCAGCAAAGGAGTTGGAAAGTCGACATTTCTGAAGCGTCTGGTGAACTACGGGCAGCCAGATCTGGTAAAAAACAATGCAATCATCTGTATTGTTGATCTGTTGAGCACGCTTCAAGACACCTCAGAAATAGCAAAGACGGTGTGGGAGAAGATTGTAACTGAATTAGACCACGACCATTTGCTAGATAGCAACGCGACATGCCTGTCGACAATATTCAACGAGTTGTATGACTCCGCGTTGAAGACTGATCTATACGGGCTGCGCCCCAACACTGAAGCTTTCCATGCTGCGCTCAATCCGCTTGTTAGAGAGTGGCGGCAGAACGGACCTCTCTGTGCCACCCAGCTTGCCAAGCATAATCGTGCTCAGAACCGTGTTCCCGTTATCATTATCGACAACACGGATCAGTTCTCTTACGAGCAGCAAGAGTTTTGTTTTTCCCTTGCGCAGGATGTCGCGAAGAAGCTCGAATGCCTCGTCGTGATTTCAATGCGAGAAGAACGGTTCTATCAGTCTTCGCTCCATGGTTTGCTCGATGCTTACCAAAACTCTGGGTTTCACATCACTGCGCCTTCGCCGCGTGATGTATTCTTGCGGCGCATAACTTATGTGAGAGGTTTGCTCTCCGCGAGTCGAGAGGAGCGTGAGCGACTCAAAATCTTCATTCCCGACGGCGACGAGCGAATCAAAGGTATCGTTAGCCTATTGGATGTCCTGCGCGCCGAATTTGAAGCTCCTAATTCGCACTTGGCGTCAATCTTAATTGCATGCGCTCATGGGAATATTCGGCTCGCTCTAGATTTGTTTAGAGGGTTTATCCTATCTGGGTACACAAACGTTAGGGAAATTACATCGACATCCAATCTTTGGAAATTCCAAGTTCATCAGGTATTGCGCCCACTAATGATTCCGCAGCGATTCTTTTACGAAGAGGATGTAAGTCACATCATTAACATTTTTCAGGTTCGATCAAAAACGCGCGGCTCTCATTTTACCGGGCTTCGAATTCTTAATAAACTAACTGAGAATCAAGATCCAACGAACCTCCCTTTTCTTCCGATCGCCTTCGTTCAGGAGGAATTTGTTGATATCTTCAAAATGCGCGACGATTTTGTGCGGTGCGTCGACAAATTTCTAAAAATGGGGATGATTGAGGCAAACAATCGGCTGGACGAATATTCGGATAATCTTGATTCCATTCGCATTACAGAATTTGGCGCTTTTGTTCTGAAGGATCTATATAAAAGATTTACATATATCGAGCTTGTATGCGGAGATTGCGCAGTATTCGATCGGCGCACGGCTTCTGAGATTGCAACAATTACAGCCGATGAATATCGACTGTTTAATCTTAATAAGCGCCTTGAGCGAGTAAAGAAGCGACTCGAAAAAACGCAGATATTCCTAAACTATTTGAGAGAGCAGGAGCTCAGTGAACTAGCTGCGTTAGGCGCAACAGGCGCAAGTGAGTTTATGCCCGCAGCACTGGCTGCATTCAATAACGAGCGAGAAACCGTGCTGCAAAGCGCGAGCAGGAGCGTTCGCAAAAAGCCATGAATCCTGCAGATCGACCGCTAGCTCCATCAACACCGCATTAGTCGATCGTCTAGTCCAACGGCGGCGAGGTGGCGCTCGCGTCATGGGCGTCTCTAGTAGGCGCTAGCGCCCAGCCGGCTGGTCTTCGCACGGATACCCTGTGCGTGGTGATATTTATTTGGTGCTGTTCGCATGCGCAGACGCATTGTGGCCGATGGACATCTGAACGGCTGTTCCGAAGATGAGCGTGGCCGTCCGGCGTCGGACACTTCGAACGACCACAATGGGTCGAAAGCGGACTACCCGAAGCCCGAGAGCAACGCCCCCCATAGCCTCCCTCCCTACGGATGATCAACTTGCGCTCCTACCAATCAAAATTTGACGAAATTCAGACTGGCGGAGTGGCGGCAGCGCCGATATGTCTTCGGCTATTAACCCAGGCGTCCCGCGATATCTGTTGCCGTCGCGTTGTAATAGGTCATAAGTTCAGAAATGTTCCTATGGCCAGTCATTCTGGCCAAATCAAGTGGCTGCAATTTTTTCGCTAGGCGCGTGATCGCTTCGTGGCGGGTATCGTGAAACGTTACGTCTGGGATCTGCGCCCTGTCGCGTGCCTTTCGGAAGAGTGCGTCACGGCTGGACGTAGACAGAGCGAACAGTGCTTCGCCCTTTTCCACAGCCGGAAGCATCTTCAGGAGCTCGATTGCCCGGGAGGACAACGGTACATTTCGCGCCGTACCATTCTTGGTCATCGGCAGGCGTGCAAATTTGCCCTTGTAGTTCACCGACGAAGCCGTAAGTGTCAGGATTTCGCTTGAACGCATGGCTGTTTCTATCGCAAAGAGGAACGCCACAGCTACGCGTTGCATTGGCGTCTCGACAGGCAGTCCCTCTTCGTATCCCATGCTGGTGAGTAGTGCCTCGATTTCCTCTTCGGATATCAATCGCTCGCGGCCCGGCGGTTCCGCAGGACGTTTTACTTCGGCCATGGGATTCGTTACGAGCCATCCCCATTCTTTCCGAGCCACAAGAAATGCATGCGACATAAGCGACATTTCTCGCGAGGTCGATGATCCGGAGACTTCACGCATCCGAGCGTCGCGCCACGCGGCAATATGACTGGGTCGTAGTTCCGCCAGCTTGATCTCCGCGAACTTCCGCCCACCTATCTCTTTGCTTCCGATCAACGGAAGACGAAGCTTTTCCCACCTTGCCCCGCGTTTCGTCGGGCTCACCTTGAGTTCATACTCCCGCAGCACGTCGCCAACGGTAAGCGTCTTACTACCAAAACCATCGGCGATGGACCGCAGTTCGGTCTCTCGCTTCGCGCTCCACGCCGCCGCAGCAGCCTTCGTGTCGAACGTGCGACTGTCACGCACACCGTTCTGCTTTACCTGTGCTCGCCAACCTTTCGAAGTCTTCGTAATCGATGCCATTTTTTGGGGCCGAGTTGGGGCCCCAATGGGGCCGACCCATCGATTTTAGGTTTGAAGAGGTGAGATTTTGCGCCTCGGACGAACAATCGGAATTCACGCAAAGAACCCCGCCAAGCCTTACAGGCAGGTCGTTTGCGAGATATTGCGGGAAGAAGTGAGACCTACGTAACCGATGCCAAAACGGGGAGTTGGTGCGAGGAAGGGGACTCGAACCCCTACACCCTTGCGGGCGTCAGGACCTAAACCTGGTGCGTCTACCAATTTCGCCATCCTCGCAGCCCGTGGGCGTCGTCACCTTTGTGAGGCAACGGCATCCCGGCATCGGGTCGACGGCATGCGGTCCTGTCGGACATGAAAAGGGGCGACTCGTCGCCCCCGCTGCATGCGTCAAAGCAGGCGAGCATTCTACACGAAGGGAATCTGACCGGCAATCTCATACAACGCCCATCCCCTCTCTCCCGCCCCTCAAGCCCGCAATGCTAGAATTCGCACCAATTCATGGCATTTGCCCCCGGTTGCGCGCCCGCGCACCCACCTCCGGGCACCTGACCAAACCGATACCCCATTCGCATGCAACCCCACGAGACCGCCGACGATTCCCCCGGCACCCACGTCAGCCCCGCGCAAGTCAACGACTATTGCCGCCAGAAAGCAGGCCCTCCCGGCTCCGCACTCTATTACGCGCTGCTCCAACTGCCGCCGTCCAAGCGCGACGCCGCCTATGCCGCCCACGCCTTCTGTCAGGAAGTCGCCGACATTCACGCCGCCGTTCATGACCCCGGCGTCGCCCACGCAAAGCTCGACTGGTGGCGTCAGGAACTCGCGCGACTCTTCACCGGCACCCCGGCACACCCCGTCACCCGCGCACTGGCCCCCGTCGTCAAAAACAGCGGCATCACTCGCGCCGCGTTCGAAGCCGTCTTGCATGGCGCCGAGATGGATCTCTCCCAGATGCGCTATCTCGACTTCGCCGGGCTCACTCACTACTGCGACGCCGCCGGCGGCGCACCCGCCGAACTCGTCTCGCACATCTACGGGTTCGACGCCCCACAGACCCCCACCCTCGCCCGCAGCCTCGGCCAAGCCATCACCCTCGGCCGTCGCGTCTCCGACGCCGGTGTCGACGCGCGCGCCGGATACGTCTACTTCCCCATCGACGAGTTGCAACGCTTCGGCGTCACCGCTGCCGATCTGCAAAACGGCAAGTATTCCCCCGCCTTCGTGGAGCTCATGAAGTTCCAACACGCCCGCGCGCGTCAAGCCATCGCCACGGCAGCAGCGGCCATCCCCAAACAAGACCGCCGCAAGCAAAAGCCACTACTCGCCCTCGCCGCGCTGCAATTGGCACTGATGGACGAAGTCGCCGCCAGCGACTATCAAGTGCTGCATCAACGCATCGATCTCACGCCGCTGCGCAAATTCTGGCGTGCCTGGCGCGCTCGCTGAACACGCCTCAACTCACTCCCCGATCGCTCACAGATCCGCGACATCGACCGACGATTCGCGGATCCCGCAAGCGGACCACCATCACGCGCATCCACACCGCACCAAGTCCGCCACACCAACCCTTCAAACCCGCAAAACATTCAACGGCTTGAACCCACCCCCCAACACCGGCTGCGGATTCAGCCCCCACCAGCCCTGTAACACCGTCGCATACACATCGCGGAAATCGACGACAAATGGCAGATTGCCGTTGCCATCAAGCCGATCCAGTCGCGGCACCTCTCCATAGAGTCCTCCGCGAACACGCCCGCCCGCAATAAAATGCGGCGCCACCGTGCCGTGATCCGTCCCGTTACTCTGATTCTCACGCGGCCGACGGCCAAACTCCGCATACGTGACGATCATCGTCGACTGCCAGCGATTCAGCTCGGTCAACCCCGCCCGCAACGCCATCATCCCTTGCGACAACTGACGCAACAGATTCGCCTGCTGCCCCGGCTGATTCTGGTGCGTATCAAACCCGTTGAGCGTCAGGCGCAATACCGCAACGCCTCGCCCCGGCTGCGGCACGCCCGCCGGAGAATCCGCCGCCGCAACCACCTGCAGCGCAGTCTTCACCACATTGCCGAACGCCCCCGATGGCATCGGCGTACGCAGCACATACTGCCCCTGACGCGGCCGCAACCCGTCCGCCGCCTTCACGATGTCGTTCTCCACACGCAGCACATGCGCGAGCGCCGGGTTGCTCACCTGCGTCGCATTGGCCGACGCCAGATTCGCATCTCGCAAAAACTGCGCGGGATTGGTCAATGTCACCGCCCGGGCACCGCCGCCCAACGGCCCCAACTCCGCACTGCCCACAATCACACCGTCAGCGTCGAAACCCGGCGGGACCGCCCGCTCCGCAAACGCGCGCGATAACCAACCGTCGCGCAAATACTCGTCCGAACGCGACGCCGTGTTCCATATCTCGATAGACCGGAAGTGCGACAGATTCGGCTGCGGATACCCCACGCCCTGAACGATCGCCAACTCCTTCGCCTGCCACATCGGCAACAGCGCGCGCATCTCCGGATGCAAACCACTGTGCTCGTCCAGTTGCACGACCTGCTCCCGCTTGATGCCAATATTCGGGCGCAGGCTCGCGTACACCGGGTCTGCATAGGGAATGACCGTGTTCAGCCCGTCATTGCCGCCTTTCAGCTCGATCAGAATCAGCAGATTGCCGTAGTTGCCGCCCGCTCCCGGCAATAGCCCGGACAGATCACGCGCAGCCGCAAACACCGGCATCGGCGCCAGCCACGCCGCCCCAAGGCCACCGGCGAAACTCAGAAAATCACGTCGACGCATCTCTCACCTCTCACGGCCCGCCCCGCATCCATTGATAACGCAGACTTCGCCCAATGACACCCACCCCCGTGCTGCCCGCCGGCACGTCATCATTTCAACTGATACGCGGGATCCATCAATAACGCCTGCAAATAGGCCGCACTGTTCACGCCGGCGGTTTGCGGCGCCGCAGGCGCGAACGGCAGCACCGCCCGTTGCAGCGCCTCGCGCGACGCCGCGTCCGGAACATCGATCGGCCCCAGCGCGTACGGTTGCAGCCATCGCGACAGATCGAAACGTACGCCCGCAACCGTTCTGGGCATCGCTGCCGCCGCGCGAAGTGCCGTGCGCTGCACGCCAGGGCGTGCCGACGACGACAGCGATGGCGATGGCGATGGCGATGGCGACATCATCGACGGACCACCCGCATTCGCGTTCTCCGTCGCTCGGAACATGCGCTCGACGAACTGCTTACGCGCGAGCAACGTCGTGCTGTCGATCCAGGCGTCGCCGCCCGGCCAACCCTTCACATTGGGCGGACGGAACAAGTCCTGCCCAAGCACACGCATCTGCTGCGCCAGCATCTGCGGATCGTCGTAGCCGATGTCGAACTCGCGCACGGTGTCCGTCACGAACTCAGACGGTGACTTGACCAATGTTCCACGGGTTCGCGCATCCCAGAAAGCAGGCGTCAGCAATAGCGCACGCAATGCCACACGAATGTCGTAGCCACTCGTACGGAAGGCGTCGGCAACACGCTGGACCTGCGACGGCTCTGGTGTCGGCGACACAAATTCGCGCCAGAGCTTGCCGGTGATGAACGTCGCCGTCTCCGGGCGCGCGAGCAGAATGTCGAGCATCTGATCGCCATCGAAGTCGCCTGTCTGACTCAATACGGTCTTCGTGCCCGTGTCATGAACATTGGCGCGCCAGACGTAGCGCATCGTCGGCCGATCGATGCTCCAGCCGGTGTAGGCGCGTGCCGCCTCGCGCACATCCTGTTCGGTGTAATGCCCCTCGCCCAGCGTGAACAACTCCATGACTTCACGCGCAAAGTTCTCATTGGGACGCCCCTTCCGACTGCCCGCTCCATCGAGATAGATGAGCATGGCCGGGTCCTTCGACACCTCATGCAGCAACACGCCGAAATTACCCAGCGCATTCGCGCGCAGCAACACGTTCTGCCGGTAAAGCACAACGGGCTCGCGCACCTTGTCGTCGCTCGACACGAAGTGGTTGTGCCAGAACATCGTCATGCGCTCGGTGAGCGGCGACGGCGTACTCGCCATCTCCTGCGCCCACCAGGCAGCCAGCGACGCCGCCATGCGAGCACGTCGCTGGTTCAGCTCGCGCCGCTGCTCGTCGGTCATATTCTTGACGGGCACCCCGTAGAGCGGCGGATTGGCAGCCCAGGCGGGCGGCGGCGTCACCGCAGTACGACGCGTTTCCTCCAGCAGACGATCGACCGCTTGCGCACGCGTCATCCCGACGAACGGCGCAAGCTCGCGGGCGTCGGGCGAGTAACCCGTGCGGGTGAGAAGGTAGCGGGCGTCGTCGACCGTGAGCGGGCGCGTCGAGGCATCGACGGCGGTCGTCGCCGCACGTGACGACGTCGAACGAGTCGGATGCGCCGCACCCGCATGCTTCGCGCCCACAGCGTGGGCCGCCAATGGCGATGTCAGCCACAAGGCGGCCAGCAAGCCGGGCATGAGCCGCTGACCGACCCGCGACTTCGGCCGGCCGGGTGAGCCCGCCGTCGCTATCCCGGCCCTCGTCGCCTCATTTCGCTTGCCGCGGGCGCAAAAAAAGCCAGCGTCGACAGAGGCTGGCGGTGTTGGGTTCGGCTTCATGAGACGCTCGCGTCAAAGTGACATCAGTGGCGTGTTGGGAGAAGCGTTTGGCGACGTTTCCGAAACGGATCCAGCAGTGACGTAGTGCGCGCCATGTTAGTGACTGTACAACTCGCGCACGGCGTCTTGAATATGTTGACGAAGCAGGCGCCGGTCTTCCGGCGACATATGTCCATTCGGACGGCGGGCCGGCGGCGTACCCGGCAGATCGTCGTTGCGGCGCTCGGCGCCAGCATCTCCCTGAGGAGGTGCGTTCTTCGACGAATTACGAGGCGACGGCGCTTGCGCCGCGCGCTGCTGCCCGGAAGGGCTCGCCCCGTGAGATTGCGCGCTGAAATGGGGCACGGGACGGGCATACGTCACGCCCAGGTGTCCCCAGAGCATGATTCCCCCGAACAGTAGCGTCAACTCAGCAGCCCATCTCATCTTATGCGTATGTCCTTCATGCCAGGCAGCAGGTTTTCGCCCTGGCAGGGGTGCAAGTGTACCCACAGCCTATGGTCAGCGCTCAAGCGGTAGGGTAAATTGTGTAACCCTTTGTAACCCGCTTTGGCGGCCTCCTCAGTTCGCAACATTTCGGGCTAAGATACGTGGCATGGAAAACAAAAACTCTCCCAAAATTCTGGTTGTCGACGACGATCCGCGCCTGCGTGACCTGCTGCGTCGTTACCTCGGGGAACAGGGTTTCAATGTCTTTGTGGCCGAAAATGCCACGGCCATGAACAAGCTCTGGGTGCGCGAGCGCTTCGATCTGCTCGTGCTGGACCTGATGCTCCCCGGTGAAGACGGTCTCTCTATTTGCCGCCGTCTGCGTGGCGCCAATGACCGCACGCCGATCATCATGTTAACGGCCAAAGGCGAGGATGTCGACCGTATCGTCGGCCTCGAAATGGGCGCAGACGATTATCTGCCGAAGCCCTTCAATCCGCGGGAACTCGTCGCCCGGATTCATGCAGTTCTGCGCCGTCAGGCACCGCCCGAACTTCCCGGCGCACCCAGCGAAACCATGGAGACGTTCGAGTTCGGCGACTTTGCCCTGAACCTCGCCACGCGCACGCTCACCAAGAACGGCCAGGAGATCGCGCTCACGACGGGCGAGTTCTCGGTGCTCAAGGTGTTCGCTCGCCATCCGCGCCAGCCGCTGTCACGCGAAAAGCTGATGGAGCTCGCACGCGGTCGCGAATACGAAGTGTTCGATCGCAGCCTCGACGTACAGATCTCGCGTCTGCGCAAACTCATCGAGCCGGATCCGGGCAGCCCCCGCTTCATTCAGACCGTCTGGGGCCTCGGCTACGTGTTCATCCCGGACGGCGGCGCGTGATCTGCCGCCTTCGCGCCTCACGCCGCACAACGACGCCGGTCGCGACAAGCTCGCGCACCGGCGTCGTGTCTTGGTTCACGTTGCGTCCGATGCCGTACATCGCACCTCGTCCAGGCACCTGCCAGCCGGCACCCCGGACCTGCGGACACGCACACATCACGCTTTAGACGGAGCAACCCCATGCATCCGATCCGGATGGTACGCGGGCTGTTCGGCGGTCTGTTCTGGCGTACCTTTTTTCTCATCGCACTGCTCATCGGCGTCAGCCTGGCCGCCTGGTATCAGAGCTTTCGAGTCATCGAACGTGAGCCGCGCGCACAACGCGTCGCGCAGCAACTCGTGTCGATCGTCAAGCTCACGCGTACCGCCCTGCTCTATTCCGAACCCGATCTGCGCCGCGCCTTGCTTCAGGATCTGGAGAGCAACGAAGGCATTCGCGTGTACCCGCGCGAGCCGGCCGACAACATCGAGAAGCAACCCGGTGGCGTGGTGCAGGACCTGATCGTGCGCGACGTGCAGCGGCGTCTTGGCACCGACACGGTCATCGCCGCCTCGGTCAACGAGATCCCGGCGATGTGGATCAGCTTCAAGATCGATGAAGACGACTACTGGGTCGCCATCGAACAGGACCGGATCGACACGGCCACCGGCCTTCAGCTCTTCAGTTGGGGGACCTTCGCATTGGCACTGTCGCTCATTGGCGCGGCCTTCATCACCGCGCTCGTGAACCGGCCGTTCGCCCGACTTGCCCACGCCGCTCGCGCCATCGGTGAAGGGCAACGCCCCGAGCCGCTGCCCGAGCGCGGCATGGGCGAGGCCGCCGAGGCCAACCGCAGCTTCAACCAAATGGTGGACGAGCTCGACCGCCTCGAAGCCGACCGGGCACTGATGCTCGCTGGTATCTCGCACGACCTGCGCACCCCGCTCGCGCGGCTTCGGCTCGAGACCGAGATGAGTCCGTCCGACGAATCCGTCAAACGCGACATGATCAGCGACATCGAACAGATGGACGAGATCATCGGCCGCTTCCTCGATTACGCCCGCCCGGCCTCGCGCACGATGCAGGCGCTGGACCTCTCGGACATCGTCCGGGAAACCACCGCGTCGTTCGACGGCCGCGACGACCTTAACGTGAGCATCGAACTCGCCGAAACCGCCCCGGTGCTCGCCGAGCGCACCGACCTCAAACGCCTGCTCACCAACCTGATCGAGAACGCACGCAAGTACGGCCGCGACGCCGAGACCAACATCGCCAATGTTCACATTGCGACGCGCGTGCTCGGCGAGCGCGTCGAGATGCGCGTGCGCGACACGGGACCGGGCATCCCCGAGGAACAGTTGGCCCTCGTCTTCCGCCCCTTCTATCGGGTGGATACCGCCCGCACGAAGGCGGAGGGCACCGGCCTGGGCATGGCGATCGTCCAACGCATCGCCACGCGCTATAAAGGCATCGCCTCGCTGCGCAATGTTCGCCCCGGCACCGGCCTTGAAATCATCGTGTCATTTCCGCTTGCTAAATAGGTGTGATGGCGCGGAAATTTGGCTATGCTCAAGGCTCGCCCGAGCGGTATCACGCAAAATCCTATCGACGGGATTTGATTTAACTATCCCCGGCATAAAAATTAACTATTGCTATCAATTATTTGATAGCGTATACTGCTTTGGTTGACCGGGATCGCGTGATCCCGGTCAGTTGCTGGTTGCGATGTCCCTGTGACATCTCGACATAAACCGCACTAATTTAGGAGTAAATCGATGAAGACTGTCGGCGACAAACTCGAAGCGTTCTCGGTAGAAGCTGCCAAGCCTGGTTTCAACAACCACGAAGAAAACGGCGTGTCGGCTTTCGAAACGATCACCGAAGCCTCGTTCCCGGGCAAGTGGAAGATCATTTACTTCTACCCGAAGGATTTCACCTTCGTGTGCCCGACCGAAATCGTTGAGTTCGGCAAGCTGGCCAACGACTTCGCAGATCGTGACGCTGTCCTGCTGGGCGGTTCGGGCGACAACGAATTCGTGAAGCTGGCATGGCGCCGTGAGCATAAGGACCTGAACAAGCTGAACCACTACTCGTTCGGCGACACCACGGGTGCCCTGATCGACCAACTCGGCGTGCGCGACAAGGCCGCCGGCGTGGCCCTGCGTGCAACGTTCATCGTTGACCCGGACAACGTCATCCAGCACGTTTCGGTGAATAACCTGAACGTCGGCCGCAACCCGGAAGAAGTCCTGCGTATTCTGGACGGCCTGCAAACCGACGAACTCTGCCCGTGCAACCGCGCGGTCGGCGGTGCAACGCTGTAAGCGTCGTCTCGAAGCCCGCGCAAGCGGGCTTTTTCAGCCCAAAGCAATAGGAGAAATTTATGGAATTCATCACCGCGATTAAGGCGCAGATCCCTGACTACGCCAAGGACATTCGTCTGAATCTCGACGGCACGATCGCCCGCTCCTCGCTGGAAGGCAACGACGCCGTCGGTGTGGCCCTCGCGGCCGCCTTCGCGGCCAAGAGCCAGCCGCTCATCAAGGCGATTCGCGAAGCCGGCGTACTGTCCCCGGAAGAGCTTGAAGGCGCGTTGACCGCCGCCGCGCTCATGGGCATGAACAACACCTGGTATCCGTATCTCGAGATGGCGGACAGCGCCGAACTCAAGAACGAGAAGGCCCAGCTCCGCATGAACGGTTACGCCACGCGCGGGGGGGTCGATCAGCGCCGCTTCGAAATGTACGCGCTGGCGGCGTCCATCGTCGGCAAGTGCCACTTCTGCGTGAAGTCGCACTACCACCTGCTCGCCGCCGAGCATGGGATGAGCACCGCGCAACTGCGTGACGTCGGCCGTATCGCCGCTGTCATCAACGCCGCGGCGCAGGTTCTCGCCGCCGAAGCGGCTTAAGCCTCAGCTTTAACGCCGTGTCTGAGCGCGGCGTCAAAAGCAAAACGGCGCTACCGGGTTCGTCCGGTAGCGCCGTTTTTGCTTTGGGGCCAACCTGTGCTCAACGTGCGACGAGCAATGCCGCCGCCTGCGCTTCAATTCCTTCCTGGCGGCCAAGATAGCCCAGCTTCTCGTTCGTTTTCGCCTTCACGTTCACCTGACCCGTCGTGATGCCCAGCGCATCGGCAATCGATTGCGTCATCGCAGCGATATGCGGTGCGAGCTTCGGCGCCTGCGCAATCACCGTACAGTCGACGTTGACGATCTCGTAGCCATGTTCGCGCACGCGACGCATCGCCTCTTTGAGCAGCACAACGCTATTCGCCCCCTTGAACGTGGGGTCGGTGTCAGGGAAATGACGACCGATGTCGCCGAGCGCCGCCGCGCCGAGGACGGCATCGGTGATCGCGTGCAGCAGCACGTCGGCATCCGAATGGCCCAGCAGGCCGCGCTCGAACGGAATCGTCACGCCCCCCATCACGAGCGGACGGCCCGGGACGAGGGCATGCACGTCGTAACCCTGACCGATGCGGAGCTTGGACATCATGGCGAGCGAGGAATTGGAAACAGCTTGTTCAGTCATGGAGAATCGCCAAATGCGAAAAATCAGTACGTCAGATGAGTGCGGCCAGGGCTCGCCGGGCTTTCAGGCGGACTTGGCCGCACCGAGAAATGCCTCGGCGAGTGCGAAGTCTTCGGGATACGTCACCTTGAAATTGCGCAGGCTGCCGCGAACGAGCTTCGGCGCATGACCGATTCGTTCGATGGCGCTGGCCTCGTCAGTGACCTCTGCCCCGGACGCGAGCGCGTCTTCCAGCGCCTGACGCAGCATGCCCAGGCGGAACATCTGGGGCGTCTGTGCCTGCCACAGCCCGTCACGCGACTCGGTCGCCTGCACGGCCACCAAGCCGTCCTTCTCGGCCGGCGCCTGTTCGCGCTTGAGCGTATCGGCCACGGGCAACGCGAGAATGCCACCGACCGGATCGTCACGCAGTGCCTCGACGAGGGCGCGAATCAGTGCGGGGGTGATGCCGGGACGCGCAGCGTCGTGCACGAGCACCCAATCGGTGTCCTGCGCCCCGAACTCGGTGAGCGCCTGCAAGCCGCCCAGCACCGACGCATGGCGCGACGGTCCGCCACAGCGGCGCACCGCAAATCGCAGCGTGCCAAAGCGGCGTCCGTCGAAGTGATCATCGTCGGGGGCCAGCACCAGCAAGGTCTGAGCGAACTCGGAACAGGCGTCGAACGCGGCGAGCGCATAGTGCAGCATGGCACGTCCGCCGACGCTTCGGTATTGCTTGGGCACGTCGGCCCCGGCGCGTACACCGGCCCCGGCACACGGGATGACGGCAAAAAGTCGGTCGCTCACGATAAAACGCAGGTAAGGGTAAAGGAGGGATTTTATAATAGACGCTGACTGTCACGGGGCCCCATGCAAATGGAGCCTCGTGCTTTGCCATTTCTGCAACGTTTTCCTATGTCCTCCGCCAACGCCCTATCCCGTAGTACCGTGCCTGTGCCGCTCGTGAAAGCGGGACAGCGTTACGCTTTTGCCGGCTCGCACGCGTCCAGCGACGCCCTGCTGATCGCCCGCTATTTCGAAGCGAACCGCGAGCGTCTGCCGCTGCTCGCGGTCGTGTGCGCGCAGGCCACCGATGCCCTGCGTCTGCAGCAGGAACTGAAGTGGTGTGCGCCCGAGGCGCGCGTGCGGCTATTGCCCGACTGGGAGACGCTGCCTTACGACACGTTCTCGCCGCACCAGGACCTCGTCTCCGAACGGCTTGCGACACTGCACGATCTCGGCGAGAAGCGCTGCGACATCGTGCTGGTGCCCGCCACCACTGCGCTCTATCGCATGGCGCCGGCGAGCTTCATGGCGGCTTATACGTTCTTCTTCACGCAAGGTGAGCGTCTCGACGAGGCGCGGCTGAAGTCGCAACTCACGCTCGCGGGCTACGAGCATGTCAGTCAGGTGATGCGTCCCGGCGAGTATTGCGTGCGCGGCGGCCTGATCGATCTCTACCCGATGGGCTCGGCCCTGCCCTATCGTCTCGATCTGTTCGACGACACTGTCGACAGCATTCGCGCGTTCGATCCCGATACCCAGCGCAGCCTGTATCCGGTCAAGGAAGTGCGCCTGCTGCCGGGGCGTGAATTCCCGTTCGACGACCCCGCCCGCACGGCCTTTCGCGGCCGCTGGCGCGAAGTGTTCGAAGGCGACCCGAGCCGCAGCCCGATCTACAAGGACATCGGCAGTGGCGTGCCGTCGGCAGGCATCGAGTATTACCTGCCGCTGTTCTTCGAAGAGACGGCTACGCTGTTCCACTATCTGCCGGCCGATGCCCAACTGGTGTTCGTGGGCGACCTCGACGCGGCGATCCACCGCTTCTGGAACGACACTCGCCAGCGCTACAACTTCCTGTCGCACGATCGCGAGCGTCCGGTGCTGCCGCCCGAGCAATTGTTCCTGCTCGATCAGGACTTCTTCACGCTCGCCAAGCCGTTCGCACGACTGACGCTGCCCACGCCGGGCGACGGCAGTTGGGCCATTCCGTTACCGCCGCTTGCGATCAACCGCCGCGCGGACGACCCGCTCGCCGCACTGCGCGCCTATCTGGCCCGCTCGCCAGCGCGCGTGCTGCTGTGTGCCGACTCGGCCGGCCGCCGCGAGACGCTGCTGCAACTGTTGCACGACAACGATCTGCGCCCGTCCACGGTCGAGTCGCTGGAAGACTTCCTGACGGCCGACACGCGCTTCGCTATCGGCGTCGCCCCGCTGGCTGCCGGCTTCCTGCTGCCGGCGGAAGACCTCGCGTTCATCACCGAAAACGAGCTTTACGAAGGACTCGCGCGCCGCGCGGGCAAGCGCCGCCAGGAACAGGCAACGTCCGTCGACTCGATGGTGCGCGATCTTGCCGAACTCAAGGTCGGCGACCCGGTGGTTCACAGTCAGCATGGCATCGGCCGCTATCACGGTCTTGTCAGCATGGATCTCGGTGAAGGCGAGACCGAATTCCTGCATCTCGAATACTCGGGCGAGAGCAAGCTGTACGTGCCGGTCTCGCAGTTGCATCTGATCTCGCGCTACAGCGGCGCCGATCCCGACACCGCGCCGCTGCACTCGCTGGGCTCGGGCCAATGGGAGAAGGCCAAACGCAAGGCCGCGCAGCAGATCCGCGACACCGCGGCCGAACTGCTCAACCTGTACGCCCGCCGCGCCGCGCGCTCGGGCTACGCCTTCGAACTGTCACCGCGCGACTACGAGAAGTTCGCCGACAGCTTCGGCTTCGAGGAAACCCCCGATCAGGCGGCCGCCATCGCCGCCGTCATGAGCGACATGACGAGCGGACGCCCGATGGACCGTCTGGTCTGCGGCGACGTAGGCTTCGGCAAAACCGAAGTGGCTCTGCGCGCCGCGTTCATCGCCGTGCTCGATGGCAAGCAGGTTGCCCTGCTGGCACCCACCACGCTGCTCGCCGAACAGCACGCACAGACCTTCTCCGATCGCTTTGCCGACTGGCCGGTGCGCATTGCCGAACTGTCCCGCTTCAAGACCACGAAGGAAGTGAACGCGAGCGTGAAAGCGATCAATGAGGGACAGGTCGATATCGTGATCGGCACGCACAAGCTGCTCTCGAACGACATTCAGTTCCAGCGCCTGGGCCTCGTCATCATTGACGAAGAACACCGCTTCGGCGTGCGTCAGAAGGAAGCCCTCAAGGCGCTGCGTGCCGAGGTGGACGTGCTCACGCTCACCGCCACCCCGATTCCCCGTACGCTGGGCATGGCGCTCGAAGGGTTGCGCGACTTCTCGGTCATCGCCACCGCGCCGCAGAAGCGCCTGGCAATCAAGACCTTCGTGCGCCGCGAGGAAGATGGCGTGATTCGCGAAGCCATGTTGCGCGAACTCAAACGCGGCGGACAGGTGTACTTCCTGCATAACGAAGTCGAGACCATCGAGAACCGCAAGGCGCAGTTGGAAGCGCTAGTGCCGGAGGCTCGCATCGTTGTCGCCCACGGGCAAATGCACGAACGCGATCTCGAGCGCGTAATGCGCGACTTCGTGACGCAACGCGCCAACGTGCTGCTGTGTACGACCATCATCGAGACCGGCATCGACGTGCCGACCGCCAACACCATCCTGATGCATCGCGCCGACAAGTTCGGTCTTGCGCAGTTACACCAGTTGCGTGGCCGCGTGGGACGCTCGCACCATCAGGCATACGCCTATCTGCTGGTACACGACCCGAAGGCGCTGACCAAGCAGGCGCAACGCCGTCTCGAAGCAATTCAGCAGATGGAAGAACTCGGTGCGGGCTTCTATCTCGCCATGCACGACCTGGAAATTCGCGGTGCGGGCGAAGTGCTGGGCGACAAGCAGTCCGGTGAAATCCACGAGATCGGATTCCAGCTCTACACCGACATGCTCGCCGACGCCGTGAACGCGCTGAAAGCCGGTCGCGAGCCCGATCTCACGGCACCGCTCGCGGCGACCACCGAGATCAATCTGCACGTCCCGGCCATTCTGCCAAGCGATTACTGCGGCGACGTGCAGGAGCGCCTCTCGCTCTACAAGCGACTGGCCAACGGCACGAATCCCGACGCCATCGACACGACGCAGGAAGAACTTGTCGATCGCTTCGGCAAGTTGCCGCAGCAGGCACAGGCCCTGATCGAGACACACCGTTTGCGGCTGCTGGCCAAGCCGCTGGGCATCGTCAAGATCGACGCCAGCGAAGAGGCCATCGCGCTGCAATTCGAGCCGACACCCGCCGTTGACCCGATGCGCATCATCGAGCTGGTGCAGAAGCATCGTCACATCAAGCTCGCCGGACAGGACAAGCTGCGCATCGAAGTCAAACACGCGGAGCTGACCGATCGCGTACGCGCGATCAAGGAGACGCTGCGGGCCCTCGGCTCACCGGTGGCGAAAGCGGCCTGACGAGCGCCCCCAACATGCGACAAGCACACCGGCGCGCTCAACTGCGCCGCGAAACTGGTGTGCACCGCAACAATTTTGGCCATTCGTCATATGAGCGCGTCCGGGCAAACCCCAGCCCGGCGCACAAATTCTCGCGAGGCAGGAATGGTTGTCCACACAACCTTTTACCTCTAAATTATTTTTGAGTACCATTTCCCGGTACGTATGACTGGAAGATTCCCGGAGATTCGAATGACAAGCGCTTCCCCTCAAGCCATCGCGCCGCAAGCTGCCAGCGAGGCCCCCCAGCCAGCATCGCTCGACTGGATCACGAAGCTGGTCAGCATCGACACCACCAGCCGTGAATCGAACCTCGGCCTGATCGAGACGGTGCGCGACAGCCTCAAACAGTCGGGCGTCGAGCCGTGGCTCTCGTATGACGCCACCAAACGCAAAGCCAATCTGTTTGTGACGCTGCCCGCCGCCGATGGCAACACCCAGGGCGGTATCGTGCTCTCGGGCCACACCGACGTCGTGCCGGTTGACGGCCAGCCGTGGGATACCGATCCGTTCAAGCCCGTGGTGCGCGACGGCAACCTGTACGGCCGCGGAACGTGCGACATGAAGGGCTTCATCGGCTCGGTCATGACGATGTTGCCGGAAATGCGCGACGCCAAGCTCAAAACGCCGTTCCATTTCGCGTTCTCCTACGACGAGGAAATCGGTTGCGTGGGCGCGCCGGTCATGCTGGCGGAATTGCGCGAGCGCGGCATTCGTCCGGACGGCTGCATCGTCGGCGAGCCGACGAGCATGCGCGTGATCGTCGCGCACAAGGGCATTAACGCCTACCAGTGCTGCGTGCGCGGTCACGCGGCACACTCGTCGCTCACGCCGAAGGGCTCGAACGCCATTGAATACGCTGCGCGTCTGATCTGCTACATCCGCGATCTGGCCGATCACTTCAAACAGAACGGTCCGTTCGACGAGCTGTTCGACGTGCCGTTTACCACGGCGCAGACCGGCACGATCTCGGGCGGCATCGCCCTGAACACGATTCCGGCACTGTGCGAGTTCGTCTTCGAATATCGCAACCTGCCGGGCGTGGACGCCGAAGGCATCTTCCAGCGCATTCAGCAATACGCGCTGGACGAACTGGTGCCGAAGATGCAGAAGGAGCATCCGAACGCCGGTATCGAATTCAAGAAGATTGCGGCGGCGCCGGCGCTGGACGCCTCGGAGCAGGACGCCATCACGCAACTCGTGCGCGCCCTGACCAAAGACACCGACAAGCGCAAGGTTGCCTATGGCACCGAAGCCGGTCAGTTCCAACTGGCGGGCGTGCCGTCGATCGTGTGCGGCCCGGGCAACATCGAGCAAGCGCACAAGCCCAACGAGTTCGTGTCGCTCGAACAGATCGCACAGTGCGAGTCGTTCCTGCACAAGCTGATTCGCAGCAACACCGTCGACGCCTGAGCTGTCGCCTGAAGCGATTCAGGCAAAGCGCATCGACTTTCGTCTTACCGGGCCGTATTCCCTTGGCGGGGTGCGGCCCGTTGCCTTGGCGCTGCCGATGCGGCATCGGCCAAGGTCTTAACGCAACAGGTTGCGCGCAGTCACAGACGCCTATCGGAAGGGCGCACAGGACATCCCTCCGCAAGATAACAAAGCACATACGCCAGACAGGTATTGGAGATCTCGCCCATGAGCGCAAGCACAGCCCCCAACGCGACGGCCGCGTCCGCCCGCACCACCCCGCACGCCTGGCGTGTGATCGTATCGGCATCCATCGGCAACGCCCTTGAGTGGTTCGATCTCGTGGTCTACGGCTTCTTCGCCGTGACCATCGCGAAACTGTTCTTCCCGACCGGCAACGACACGGTATCGCTACTGCTCACGCTCGGCACGTTCGGCGTGTCGTTTTTCATGCGTCCGCTCGGCGCCATCGTGATCGGCGCCTACGCCGACCGCGCCGGCCGCAAAGCCGCGCTCACCCTGTCGATTCTGCTGATGATGGTCGGCACGCTGCTCATCGCGCTCATGCCGACGTATGCCGCCATCGGCGTGCTGGCACCGGTGGGTATCGTCATCGCGCGCATGGTGCAGGGCTTTTCGGCTGGCGGCGAATTCGGCAGCGCCACGGCGTTCCTCGCGGAACACGCACCGCAACGTCGCGGCTTCTTCTCGAGCTGGCAAGTCGCCTCGCAAGGTCTCACCACACTGCTCGCCGCAGGCTTCGGCGCACTGCTAACCGGCAATCTGTCGCCGGAAGCGATGGCGTCGTGGGGCTGGCGTGTCCCGTTCTTCTTCGGCCTGCTGATCGGCCCGGTGGCGTACTACATTCGCCGCCGTCTGGACGAGACGCCCGAATTTCTCGACATCGAGCCCACGCAAAGCCCGCTGCGCGACACGTTTGCGAGCCAGAAGGAACGCCTGCTGCTCGCCATCGGCGTGGTCGTGATGGCCACCGTGGCGACCTATCTGGTGCTCTACATGCCGACGTACGCCGTCAAGCAACTGGGACTGCCGTCCTCGGCCGCGTTCTCGGCCGTGCTGCTCACGGGTATTGTGCAACTGATCGTCGCCCCCATCGTGGGCCACTGGTCGGATACGCATGGCCGGATCAAGCCGATGCTCGCCGCTGCCGTGGCATTGCTGGTGCTGGTCTATCCGATGTTCCGTTTCCTTGACGCGAACCCGACGTTCAGCTCGCTGATGGTGTTCCAGATCGTGCTCGGCCTGCTGATGACGACGTACTTTGGCGCCCTGCCCGCACTGCTGACCGAATTGTTCCCGACGCAGGTGCGCACCACGGGTCTCTCGCTCGGCTATAACATTGCAGCGACCGTGTTCGGCGGCTTCGCACCGTTTATCATCACCTGGCTGATTGGTGCGACGGGCAACAAGCTCGCGCCGAGCTTCTATCTGATTTTCGCCGCCGTCATCAGCATTACCGCGCTGCTGCGCACCCGCAAGCTCGGCCTGCGCTGAGCCCGGCGAACGCCAAGCGGCCACAGCGCCGCGGCGCACACCCGCTCACCGGTGTGCGCCCTTCCCGGCATTTCACGACTACGGAGACAAAGTCCAAGTGACGCAACCGACCCCTGCCCTGCACGCCGAGACCATCGACGGGCAACCCGTTCCGACGAAAGACGCCATCGCCGCCCTGCACAAGACGTTGCTTCCGTATGTGCGAACGACGCCGGTGTTCACCCGTGGAGACTTTCCGACGCTCGGCAATACCCAGGTGACGTTCAAATACGAGCTGTTGCAGGCTGCGGGCACGTTCAAAGCACGCGGCGCGTTCTCGAACCTGCTCTCGCTCGAAGAAGCGCAGCGCAAGGCAGGCGTGACGTGCGTATCCGCCGGCAACCATGCCGTGGCCGTCGCCTACGCGGCGCAAGCCACGGGCATCGGCGCCAAGACGGTGATGCTCAAGACCGCCAGCCCCGCACGTTCCTCGCTGTGCCGCGAATATGGCGCGGATCTGGTACTCGCAGAGAACGTCCATGAAGCGTTCGAAGTGGTCAAGCGTGTGGAGAAGGAGGAAGGCCGTTACTTTGTTCATCCGTTCAACGGCTACCGCACGGTCCTCGGCACGGCCACGCTCGGCTATGAGTGGGCGCAGCAAGCCCCCGACCTCGACGCCGTGATCGTGCCGATCGGCGGTGGCGGTCTGATTGCCGGTGTGGCCACGGCGTTCAAACTGTTCGCACCGCACGTCAAGGTGTATGGCGTTGAGCCTGCCGGTGCCGATGCGATGGCGCAGAGCTTCGCCACAGGCGCCCCGGTCAAGATGGGGCCGATGAGCGGCATTGCCGACAGCCTGATGGCGCCGCACACCGAGTTGTACAGTTACACGCTTTGCCGCCGTCATATCGACGAGTTGGTCACGGTGACGGACGACCAGATGCGCGCGGGCATGCTCACGCTGTTCCGTCAGTTGAAGCTGGCGGTGGAACCGGCCTGCGCGGCGGCGACCGCCGCGCTGATGGGACCGCTGCGAGACAAGCTCATGGGCAAGCGCGTAGGCGTGCTGCTGTGCGGCACCAATACCGACACGGCAACATTCAATCGTCATATCGAAGCCGCACTTGCGGCGGAAGCCAACGGCTGAGCGCCATCGCGCACCTCCGACGAAGTCCCGGACGCGACCTGATGGTCGCGTCTTCGCTTGGTATCCGTGCCTCCGCCCGCACGCTCACAAGGATCTCGCATGTCCGCCACCGTCCCAACGCCGCCCGTCCTGCTGCTCGACGCCACGCAAATCGCAGCCCTCATGCCCGTGGCCGACGCGATCCCCGTCATGTCCGATATGTTCGGCGCGCTCGCCCGTGAGCAGATTCACCTGCCGTTGCGCCAGATCGTCCGCCCGCCCGAAGCGCTCGGCGCGCAAGGCATGCTCGGCATGATGCCCGCGTTCCTCGGCAGCGCGGCGTCCGGCACGCCGGTCTACGGCGCGAAGGTCGGCACCTTCTTTCCGGGCAACAGCGCGCACGGCAAAGACCCGCACCAGGGTTGCGTCCTGTTGATGAGCGGTGAGACGGGCGAACTCCTCGCCGTCATGAACGCCGCGCAGATCACCGGCATTCGCACCGCCGCCGTGACCGGACTGGCGACGCGTCTGCTCGCCCGCCACGATGCCACCCGCCTCGCCCTGATCGGCGCAGGCCATCAGGCGCACTGGCATCTCGCAGCGCTTGCGGCAGCACGCCCGCTGCATCACGTGTCTGTGGCAAGCCGATCGCTCGCCACGGCACAGGCTTTCGTCGACAAGGAACAGCCGAACTACGGTTTTCGCCTCGAAGCCGTCGAGAGCGTCGAATCGGCGGTGCGCGACGCCGATATCGTGGTGACGGTGACCAATGCCACGGACCCGGTGCTGCAAGCCGGCTGGATCGCGCCGGGCACACACGTCAATCTGGTGGGCAGCAGCACGCCACGTCACCGCGAAGCCGATACGACATTGATGGCGCGGGCGCAATTGTTCGTCGACCGCCGCGAATCGACGATCAACGAGTCCGGCGACTATCTCGCGGCGGCTGCCGAAGGCCGCATCGGGCCGGAGGATCTGCTCGCAGAACTCGGTCAATTGGTCATCCGCACGCACGCCGGGCGTTCCGACGCCGAAGCCGTCACCCTGTTCAAGTCGCTCGGCATGGGGGCGCAGGATGTCGCGCTCGCCGCGGCGTTATATCAGCGGGCACAAGCCGCCGGCATTGGCACTCGCGTCGCGATCTGAACGCCCGACAGCCCGATGGCCCGGACATTCGATGGGATCGGGAAGCGAGCCGACGCGATGTCCGGATCCGTCCGATTCCGGTCCACCGACGGTCTGTCGTGGCACCCGGGCACCCCGTAAGATCACCTCATCGTTACCCGACCTTACGGAGTCGCTCATGTCGCAAAACCAAACGTCCCGCACCGCCCTGCTCGTCATCGACGCTCAGGAATCGTTCCGTCAGCGCCCGTACTGGCGCGAAGACGATCTCGCCACGTACTTCAACCGTCAGCAAGCCCTCGTCGACGGCGCCGTGGCGCGTGGCGTGCCTGTCGTGCAGGTGTTCCATATCGACTCAGGGGTGTTCTCGCGCGCTTCGGGCTTTGTGCGTACGCTCGAAGAATTGCGCATCGACCCGGCATTTACGGTGGACAAGGTGAAGCACAGCGCGCTGGCCGGCTCCACACTTGGCGCATGGCTTGTCGAGCACGGCATTACGCGCCTGATCGTGTCCGGCATCCGCACCGAGCAGTGCTGCGAGACGACAACCCGCGCGGCGTCCGACGCCGGTTACGAAGTCGATTTCGTCACGGAAGCCACCCTCACGTTCCCGATGCAGCACCCGCGCACCGGGCGCGAGCTGTCGGTGGCCGAACTCAAGGAGCGCACGGAAACCGTGCTCGTCGACCGTTTCGCCCGTATCGTGACGGTTGAGGAAGCGCTCGCGGCGGTGTAATGTCGCAATCGACCCGGCGCTGTCCGAATTTGTCCTGAATGCCTGCTGCGATGCCACGACTTCAACCCGTCTATCTGCTGGTCATGCCGAATACGCTGTTGCTCGATGTGGCAGCGCCGGCCGAAGCCTTGCGCATCGCCAATCATCAGCAGGACGACGTGCGCTTCGTGCTGCGTTACGTCGGCACGCAGCCCTCGGTGGCCACGTCGATCGGCCTGCAACTCTCGCCGCTCGACGTGTTGCCCGACGATGTCCCGGACGACGCCTGGCTGCTCGTCAGCGGGACGGTCGAGAAGCCGCTGCCGGTGCAAGAAGTCGCCGATCGCACGGCGCCGGACTTGCGGGACGCGCCTGCGGAAGATGCCGAAGCACGCGCCGTCGCGTGGCTTCGGCACGTAGTACGCCCCACACACCAACTCGCGTGCATCTGCACAGGCGCGCTGCTGGCCGCTCGCGCAGGACTGCTCGACTCGCGCGCTTGCACCACACATCATGGGAGTTGTGATGCGCTGCGCGCCTTGGCCCCTAGCGCACGCGTGGCCGACAACCGGCTCTACGTGCATGACGGTAATGTGTGGACGAGCGCAGGGGTCACCACCGGGCTGGACCTGATGCTCACGCTCATCGCCGACGCGGCCGGGCCGCTGTGCGCCGCCGCAGTGGCGCGTCAGATGGTCGTCTACGCCCGGCGTGCGGGGGCCGACCCGCAATTGTCTCCCTGGCTCGAAGGCCGCAATCACCTGCACCCGGCGTTGCATCGGGTACAGGATGCCATCGCCGCCGATCCCGCCCAAGACTGGACACTCGCCACCATGGCGGCAATCGCCTGTGCTAGCGAGCGGCATGTGACGCGGCTCTTTCGCGAACACGCGGGCGTCGCCCCCATCGACTATCTGCATCGTCTGCGCATCGCGCTCGCACGCGAGATGCTCGGGAACAGCCGCCTCGATCTGGAGCGCATTGCAGAACGTACCGGCTTCGGCTCGAGCCGTCATCTCCGGCGGGTCTGGCACAAGTTCGAGGCGCTTCCGCCAAGCCGCGCCCGCCGCGTGGCACACGACGGCTGAAGCGCCCCCTCTGGCGGCAGATCAACGCTCGAAACCTCGCCCCTGTCCGGGAAACCGGCGCGCGCCTGCCGCAACCCGGTAGAATGTTGGTCGCACGTAAAACGCACGACTTTCGACTTCAAGATGGCCAACGACCTCGTCATTCTGGGCAGCGCTTCGTCCTCCACGCCCGCAGCCTCCGCTACGGCACTTCCTTCGCACTTGCAAGGCGCCATCGGCACACTCGTGCCCGGCGCAAGCGTCACGTTCACGCCAGGCGCGGCGCGCATTGCCGATGTCACCGACAGCCCGGCGCTGCGTGCAGCGATGAGCACGTTTGCCCAGCAGCACGAGGTCGATGCGGTGCTCGTGGACAACCGGCGCCGTCTCACGGATTTCAAGCTGGTGGCCATGGACATGGACTCGACACTCATCACCATCGAGTGCATCGACGAAATTGCCGATTACTGTGGATTGAAGGCGGAAGTCTCGGCCATCACCGAGGCCGCCATGCGTGGCGAGATCAAGGACTTCAACGAGAGCCTCACGCGACGCGTGGCGTTGCTCAAGGGGCTCGACGCCAGTGCGTTGGAGAAGGTGTTCGAGGAGCGCCTGCAACTCTCGCCCGGTGCGCAGACCATGCTGCGCGGCGTGCAGTCGCTCGGCATTCGTACGCTGCTGGTGTCCGGTGGCTTCACGTTCTTCACGGAGCGTCTGAAGACGCGTCTGAATCTGGATGTCGCCCGCGCGAACACGCTGGAGATCGTCGACGGCAAGCTCACTGGCCGTGTGCTCGGAGAAATCGTCAACGCCGAAGTCAAGGCGCGCACCGTGGCCGAAGTGGCTGCGCAGTTTGGCGCCCGTCCCGATCAGGCGATCGTCATGGGCGATGGCTCGAACGACCTGCAGATGATGGCGATTGCCGGATTGTCCGTCGCGTTCCGCGCCAAACCCGTGGTGCGCGAAAAGGCCTCTGTCGCCTTCAACTACGCTGGGCTGGACGCACTGCTCTCGCTCTTTCGCAAGGACTGAACGCCAGGCGGGCACGGCCTGCGGAGTCCGCTTGCCGTCCCTCGCTCTGGATCACACGATCACGCGCCGAGATGCGCCTTCAGGCTTGCGTCGATATCCGCTTGCAAATCGCGTACGTCTTCAAGACCGACGTAGAAACGCACGAGCGCACCCTTGTGTGGCCACGGCGTTGACGTGCGCATTGACGGCACACGGTACGGCACGACAAGGCTGTGCGCGCCACCCCAACTGAAACCGATCTTGAACAAGCGCAGCGCTTCGATGAACGCATCGATCTGCGCCTGCGAGTAGCGCTCGTCGAACACTACGGAGAACAGCCCCCCCGCGCCCGTGAAGTCGCGACGGAAATGCTGATAGCCCGGGCAATCTTCGAACGCGGGATGCAGCACCGCCGCAATTTCGTGACGCGTGCCCAGCCACGTGGCCAGTGTCATCGCAGCGCGATCATGGGCTTCGAAGCGTAGTTGCATGTTCGGCAGGCTGCGCAGCAACAGGCTGCAATCGTCGGCCGACACCCCTACCCCCATGCGCATGCGCGCCTGCTTCAGACGATGATGCACGTTGTCGTCGACGGTCACGACGGCGCCCATCAGCACATCGCTGCCGCCCGACTGGTATTTGGTCAGCGCCTGCACCGAGATGTCCACGCCGTGATCGAACGGGCGGAACGCGAGGCCGGCCGAGTAAGTGTTGTCGATGGCAGTGAGCACACCGCGCTCGCGCGCGACGCGTGCGATGGCCGGCACGTCCGGCACTTCCATCGTCACCGAGCCTGGTGCTTCGAGCCAGATCAGCTTCGTGCTGGGCTGAATCAGGGCCCCAATGCCATCGCCGATCATCGGATCGTAGTAGCGCACCGTGATGCCGAACGATTCGGCGAGCCAATCGCCGTGCTCGCGGTTCGGGCCGTAGGCATTGTCAGGAATGAGGACATCGTCGCCGCTCTTGACGAGACCGAAGTACACATTGGAAATGGCCGCGAGACCCGAGGGGAACAGCAGACAATGCTTACCGCCTTCGAGCGCCGCCAGGCGTCGCATCAGCTCCATCGACGTCGGCGTCGCATGCAGACCGTAGCGCCACTGACTGTCGTTCTTCCAGTCGAGCGAACGCATGGCGGCCAGATCGGGGAAGATCACCGTCGACGCGCGAGCGACAGGCACCGGCATGGCGGCAAAACCCGCAGGCAATTGCGTGTCGGTGTGCAGAATATTGGTCTGCCAGTGCCAGCCGTTGGCTTCCGGCGTATCGAGGGGCTTGCGGTTGTCTTGCGTCATCACGGCTCCGGAAATACTCGGGCCGGCAACACCGCCGGCCCCCGGGGAGTAACTTACACGCGCTCGAACACGGCTGCAATGCCCTGCCCGCCGCCAATACACATGGTGACCAGCGCGTAGCGGCCGCCGATACGCTGTAACTCATGCAGCGCCTTGACGGTGATGAGCGCACCGGTAGCACCGATCGGATGCCCCAGCGAAATGCCGGAACCGTTCGGATTCACCTTGGCCGGATCGAAGCCGAGATCCCGTGTGACGGCACATGCCTGTGCCGCGAACGCTTCGTTGGCTTCCACCACATCGATGTCCTCGACCTTGAGACCGGCACGCTCCAGCGCCTTGCGCGACGCCGGCACCGGGCCGATCCCCATGTAGTTCGGATCGACACCGGCATGCGCATAGCTCACCAGCCGTGCCAGCGGCTTGGCACCGCGACGCTCGGCTTCTGCACGCTCCATCAGGATAAGCGCCGCAGCAGCATCGTTCAGACCGGAAGCATTGCCAGCGGTCACCGTGCCGTCCTTCTCGAACACGGGGCGCAGCTTCGCCATGTCTTCCATGCTCAGGCCCGCGCGCACGTGCTCGTCGGTCGTGAACGCGACATCGCCCTTCTTCGACTTGATCGTGATGGGTACGATCTGGTCGTTGAAGTAGCCCGCCGCCATCGCGTGCGCCGCCCGCCGGTGCGACTCGACCGCCAGACGGTCCTGATCTTCGCGTGTGATGCCCCACTTCTTCGCAATGTTCTCCGCCGTCACGCCCATGTGGATGTTGGCAAACGGGTCGTGCAACGCACCGAGCATCATGTCGACCAGACGCGACTCGCCCATACGCGTGCCCCAGCGGGCGCCCGGCATCACGTAGGGCGCGCGGCTCATGCTCTCGGCACCGCCCGCCATCGCCACATCGGTGTCGCCCAGCAGAATCGACTGCGCAGCGGAAACCACCGCCTGCAAACCCGATCCGCACAAGCGGTTCACGGTCATCGCAGGGGCATGCTGGCTGACCCCTGCCTCGATGGACGCCACGCGCGCCAGGTACATGTCCTTCGGTTCCGTGTGGATGACGTTGCCGAACACGACCTGCCCGACGTCTTCACCGCCGACGCTCGCGCGGGCCATGGCCTCGCGGGCGACGATAGCGCCAAGCTGCGTCGGCGCGAAATCCTTCAGGCTGCCGCCAAAATCACCAATGGCGGTGCGCACACCGCTGACGATTACGACTTCTCGTTGCATGTCTCTTCTCCAGGTGGATATCGGTTTGCAACGAGTATAGCGCCGCAGGGGTGACTGCGATGGCAAGCTCGGTGGAGGGAAACTTCGATGAGAGGCGTGGCACGGGCGACGGCACGGTCGGGTGCCGTCTGCCGTAGCTTGCCAAGACTGCGAGGGGAAAGCGGGGCCACGATGTGCCCCGTGATGTCATGCGTGGACGGGAATCAGGGGGTTCAGCCCGCCAATTGCCGGAGCACCTGCGCTGCGCGCGGCACGGGAGCCACTGCACCGTATCCGGTCGTCGACAACGCGGCGCATACGTTCGCGTAGCGCGCCGCCGCGAACGGATCGTCACCCAGTGCCAGACGGGCCACGAACGCCCCGCCGAAACAGTCGCCCGCCCCGGTGGCGTCAATCGCCTGCACCGGGTACGGTGCGACGATGCGCCGCTCCTGTGGCGTGGCAACGTAGCAACCCTCGCGGCCCAGCTTGAGCGCGACGACCTTCACCCCGTGGGAGAGAAGTTCGTCGAGAATGGCGTCGCGATCTTCCAGCCCGGTGACAGCCGTCACATCGTCCCAGCTCGGCAAGCACACATCGGTCAGGCGGAACGCTTCGCGCATCGTGGCGCGGGCACGCGCCAACGGCCACAGCTTCAGACGCAGATTGGTATCGAACGACACCTTGCCGCCCGCCGCGCGGATCTTCGACATGGCATCGAAGGCGGCGTCGCAGGCGTTCGCACTGATTGCCAGACTGATCCCGGACAGGTGCAGGAACGACGCCCCCGCCAGCGCCTCGCGCGGCAGGTCCTGCGCCCGATAGCGGCTCGCAGCGGAACCCGCGCGCAGATAATCGAAATGGTGCCCGTTCTCGTCGTGCGACACGAAATAGACGCCGGTCGGCGCCTGCGCGTCGACACGAACGTAACGTGTGTCGACCGCCTCCTCACGCCACAGGTCGAGCAGCATCCGGCCGAAAAGGTCATCGCCAACCGCGCTCACGAACCCGGTGCTCACGCCCTGACGACGTGCCGCGATGACGAAGTTGGACGTATCGCCGCCGAAGCCCTGCAAGTACTGACGGGCATCGTCGGGCGACTGGTTGAACTCGACCATGGCTTCCCCCATGGCGAGCACCTGCGGATTAGGTGAATGCGCTTGCGTCATCAGACGACCTCACCCCACAGGTCGTGACCATCGGCGCCCGTCACCGTCACACTCACGAACTCGCCGACCTTCAGGCGCTTGACCGCCTTCGGCGTGGGTTCGATATACACGAGGCCGTCGATCTCCGGGGCGTCGGCCGCCGAGCGGGCAATGCCGCCATCCTGATTGATCTCGTCGACGATGACCTGAATCGTGGTGCCGACCTTGCGCTGCTGGCGCTCAGCCGAGATTTCTTCAGCCACTTCCATGAATCGCGCACGGCGCGCTTCACGCACTTCGTCGGGCAATGCACCGGGCAATTCGTTGGCCTTCGCACCTTCGACCGGTGAATAGGCAAAGCAACCCACGCGGTCCAGTTCGGCCTCGCGCAGGAAGTCCAGCAGGTACTCGAATTCGGCTTCGGTCTCGCCCGGGAAACCCGCGATGAACGTGCTGCGAATCGTCAGATCCGGGCACAACTTGCGCCACGCCTGAATGCGCTCGAGATTTTTCTCACCCGAGGCCGGACGCTTCATGCGCTTGAGCACGTCGGGATGGGCGTGTTGCAGCGGCACGTCGAGATACGGAAGGATGTGACCTTGCGCCATCAGGGGAATGATCTCATCGACGTGCGGATACGGATACACGTAGTGCAAACGCACCCACGCGCCGTACTGCTTGGCCAGTTCGCCCAGCGCCGTGACCAGTTCGGTCATGCGGGTCTTGAGCGGACGGCCCGCCCAGAAACCGGTGCGGTACTTCACATCGACGCCGTACGCGCTGGTGTCCTGCGAGATCACCAGCAACTCCTTCACGCCCGCCTTGAAGAGGTTTTCGGCCTCGAGCATGACCTCGGCAACCGGGCGCGAATCAAGATCGCCGCGCATCGACGGAATGATGCAGAACGTGCAGCGATGATTGCAGCCTTCGGAGATTTTCAGATAGGCGTAGTGACGCGGCGTGAGCTTGATGCCAGCCGGCGGTACGAGATCAGAAAACGGGTCATGCGGCTTGGGCAAGTGCAAATGCACCGCACTCATCACCTCGCCCACCGCGTGAGGGCCGGTGACGGCCAACACCTTCGGGTGGACGGCGCTCACGATGTCCTGACCGGCGGCGTCCTTCTTGGCGCCCAGGCAACCGGTGACGATCACCTTGCCGTTCTCAGCCAGCGCCTCGCCGATGGCGTCGAGGCTTTCCTGCACGGCGTCGTCGATGAAGCCGCAAGTGTTGACCACGACGAGGTCGGCACCGTCATAGGTACCGGAGATGGCGTAACCTTCGGCGCGCAGTTGGGTCAGGATCTGCTCGGAGTCGACCAAAGCCTTGGGGCAGCCGAGCGAAACGAAGCCGACCTTGGGGGTGCCGGCGGGCGATGGGCGGGACATGGGGCGAAATCCTGATCTAGTAAATACGTGTGACGATCGAGCGGCGAAGCACCGGAAAGGCTTCAGCCATTCCGTCTGCATGACCGGCAATGCCACCGCAATGCCCGAAAGCGCAGAATCCGCTTGCCGCCGAAACCGCCGCAAGACCTGGCCTGCGGCGAAGAACCGCGTATTTTACCTTGTTCGCCCGCTGTGCGTTTCAACTATCGTCGCGATGTGCGCCGCGTGGGCAGTCGCAGGCGTTTCGCCCCCGCTGTGCCGGGCGATCGTCTTCCAGGTGAATCGTGCGCCCGCCGCCCCCTTCGCTTCTTGAAATAGCGTTCGCCGTATGCTTTTATAAAAATGAACTCAACGGACTACGAACGGTATGTGAGACGGGGATTTTGAAGGCCTGCGTGCAACAGCCTGAGGGTGCGCTCGCCAAGGCCCGCGATCCACACCGTGCTCTATGCAAATATGCGCTTTGATGAGCTGCAATCCTTAGTCGAGGGCCGACAAACGACAGGAGGAGGCATTCATGAATGCAAACGCGCCGACCGCATCCGCGCCGGTCCGTACGCCCATCCAGCATATGTTCGTGCTGATGCTGGAGAATCGATCGTTCGATCACCTGTTTGGACTGTCGGGCATACCCGGCATCGTCGCGGCCACGCCCGCCAATGCCAACGCCTACGGCGGCACTGACTATCCCTTCGGCGCAGACGCGCCCGGCCAGATGCCCACCGATCCCGGACATGAGTTCACGGATGTGGTCGAACAGCTTTGCGGCGCGGGCGTCCAGTTCCCGTACGGACAAGCCTACCCGCCGGTCAATAACGCTGGCTTCGCTTCGAACTACGCGACGACCCGGACCGAAGGCAATCCGCCCCTGACTGCCGACGTGGGCAAAATTATGCTGGGTATCAACACCGCCAGCCAATCGCCAGCGCTGTACAAGTTGGCGACGCAGTTCATGCTGTGTGACGGCTGGCGCTCGTCCATGCCCGGCCCAACTTGGCCAAACCGGTTCTTCTTGCATGGCGCGTCCTCGGGAGGCCTCGACCATTCGCCGACCTCTGCCGAAATGAGGGAATGGGAGGCCTTGCACGGCTTCGTCTACCCGAAAGGTTCGATCTTCGACGCGCTAGCCCACGACACGTACCGTCTCTACCAGGATGACTCGGGCTCACCGTTGGGGCGCGTGCCGCAAGTCTCTTCCATCAAGGGCATTAGCTTCTTCGATGTCGACGACTTATCGCACTTCGAGGCCGATCTCGCGACAGGCTATACCGCCTGCTATACATTCATCGAGCCGAACTATGGTGATATCGTGCTTGGTACGTACGAGAACGGAAGCTCGCAGCATCCGATGGACGGTCTGGCCGGCGGCGACCAGCTCGCGGCCCGCGTCTACAACGCGATTCGCAACTCGCCGCTGTGGGAGAACAGCCTGCTAGTGATCCTGTATGACGAGCACGGGGGCTTTTACGACTCAGCCACACCCGGGGCCGCGCCCCCGCCGAACGACGGCGCGGCCCCGGCCCTGAACAAGAATGGATTCCTATTCGATGTTTACGGCGTGCGCGTCCCCGCGATCGTGGTGTCGCCCTGGGTGGCGCAAGGCCAGGTGGACCATACGGTGTACGACCACACCTCGGTACTCGCGACCGTCGAGCGTCTGTTCGGCCTCTCGCCGCTGACCGACCGCGACCGGAACGCCAAGGATCTGCTATCGCTGATCACAACGACCTGCCGCGCGGACTGCCCTCAAAGGATCTGAACATGACCCAAGCCCCTTCCCCGTATCCGCGCGACAACGAACCTTTGCGCGACGGCACCAGTTTGATGGCCTACCTATATGTGCTGAGAAAAGCCCATGTCACGCTAGTTGGGCACGATAAGGCACATCAGCGCTTCCAACAGGTGGCCACGCGCGGTCACGCCAGGAAATACATCGAGGAACTGATGCCACTGCTGCTGGCGGAGCGCGACAGACACCGGCGGGCGCGGCGCAGTGGCGAGTTGCACCATGCGTGACGGCTGAGCAGTTCGACGCACCCGCTGTCTAACGTGAGACAGCGTAAGGCGTTGCGATGACCGGGTGCATTGCCGCGAGCGACGAACCGCCTTTTTTCACTTTGTTCGCCCGCAGTACGTTCCAACTATCGTTGCGATGAGCGCCCCGTGCCACATCGCAACGTTGGCAACACGTTCAGGGCTTCTTGTTCGGGTCCTTACCCGGCGCTCCGGGGGCGCCCGGCGTGCCCGGCGTCCCCGGGAATGGGAACGTGCTGAACATGTTCTTCGCCTGGCTCTGCATCTGCTCCTGCATCTGCACGAACAGGTTCTTCGACTGCTCGATGTAGTTGGTCATCATGCCCTGCATCATCGGCGCCTGCATGTTCATGAATTGCGCCCAGACGTCCGGGTTGAAGGCCGCACCTTCGTAGATGCCCTTCGACTGATCGGCCAGCTTGTTCTGAATTTCGATGAAAGTCTGGATATTCTTCTCGAGATACGTACCCATCATCCCCTGCAGCGCATGGCCGTAGAAGCGGATGATCTGGGAAAGCATGGCGCTCGAGAACATCGGCACGCCACCGGTCTCTTCTTCCAGAATGATCTGCAGCAGAATGCTGCGGGTCAGGTCCTCGCCCGTCTTGGCGTCGACAACCTTGAACTCCTCGGTCTCGAGCACCAATTGCTTCACATCGGCAAGGGTGATGTACGTACTGGTTTGGGTATCGTACAGACGCCGGTTCGGATACTTTTTGATCAGGCGTTCGTCAGTCTTCTTGCTCGCGGTCATGCGGTGGGTTTCCTGCTTTTATGAAGGACTTCCCCGACCGACGGTCGGGGTTAGTCACATATTATCGATTCTAGGACGTTTGCTGCTATGCGGCAAAGCCCTAACCCGCAACGGGGCGACCAACGCGTCTTGCACTTCGGCCCGCACCAGCGCCCGCCCCATTACCGCTTAGCCCATGTGCAGGCCACCGTTGAGCGAGAAGTCCGCGCCCGTCGAGAAGCCGGAGTCTTCCGACGCCAGCCACGCCACGATGGAACCGATCTCGCCCGGCTCACCCAGACGCTTGACCGGAATCGTCGCAATGATCTTGTCGAGCACGTCCTGACGAATCGAGCGCACCATGTCCGTGCCGATATAACCCGGCGACACAGTATTGACCGTCACGCCCTTGGTCGCCACTTCCTGCGCCAGCGCCATCGTGAAGCCATGAATACCGGCCTTGGCCGTCGAGTAGTTCGTCTGACCGAACTGCCCCTTTTGCCCGTTGACCGACGAAATGTTGATGATGCGGCCCCAGCCGCGCTCGCACATGCCCTCGATCACTTGCTTGGTAACGTTGAACAGGCTCGTCAGATTGGTATCGATGACGGCATCCCAATCTTCACGCGTCATCTTGCGGAAGACGATATCGCGCGTAATGCCCGCGTTGTTGACCAGCACGTCGACCTCGCCGACTTCGGCTTTCACCTTGTCGAACGCGGCCTTGGTCGACTCCCAGTCGCCAACGTTACCTTCGGATGCGACGAAATCGAACCCCAGCGCCTTTTGATCTTCCAGCCACTTCACCCGGCGCGGCGAATTCGGACCGCATCCGGCCACGACCCTGAAGCCATCTTTGTACAGCCGCTGGCAAATGGACGTACCAATACCGCCCATCCCGCCTGTCACATATGCAATGCGTTGAGTCATGGAACGCTTCCCCCTAAATAACGGCAAGTCTGCCGCCTGTTGCGACTGCCAATTGACCGACGCGCAGGCCGCGCGTTCCCGCGCGTGCCTTTCGTCTCCTGACTACCCCGGCACGAACCCGTGCGCGTTGCACGCACGGGCGATGCCGATTCGATTCTTTTTCGACCGCAGCCCGGATACGCGTCAGACGCGCTCGACCGCCAGCGCCACGCCCATGCCACCGCCGATGCACAGCGAGGCCAGACCGCGACGGGCATCGCGACGTGCCATTTCATGCAGCAGCGTCACCAGAATACGGCAGCCGGACGCCCCGATCGGGTGACCGATGGCAATCGCGCCACCGTTCACGTTGATCTTCGAGGTGTCCCAGCCCATCTGCTTGTTCACCGCCAGCGCCTGCGCCGCAAACGCTTCGTTGATTTCCATCAGATCCAGATCGCTCGCCTTCCAGCCTGCCCGCGCCAGACAACGCTGCGACGCCGGCACCGGGCCGATACCCATCACCGACGGATCAACGCCCGCGTTCGCATACGCCACGATGCGAGCAAGCGGCGTGAGGCCCAGTTGTTCCGCGCGCTTGGCCGACATGACCACCACGGCAGCAGCGCCATCGTTGATGCCCGAGGCATTGGCCGCCGTCACCGTACCGTCCTTCGCAAACGCAGGCTTCAGACCCGCGAGCGATTCGGCCGTCACGCCGTGACGCACAAATTCGTCGGTCTTGAAGACAACCGGGTCGCCCTTGCGCTGCGGAATCGTGACCGGCACGATTTCAGCGTCGAAACGCCCGGCCTTCTGCGCGGCTTCCGCCTTGTTCTGCGATGCAGCGGCAAACGCATCCTGCATTTCGCGGGTGATGCCGTATTCCTTGGCGACGTTCTCGGCCGTGATGCCCATGTGGTACTGGTTGTACACGTCCCACAGGCCATCGACGATCATCGTGTCGATCAGCTTGGCATCGCCCATGCGGAAGCCATCGCGCGATCCCGGCAGCACGTGCGGCGAGGCGCTCATGTTCTCCTGACCACCGGCCACGACGATGTCGGCATCGCCTGCGGTGATCGCGTTCGCGGCAAGCATCACCGCTTTCAGGCCCGAGCCACACACCTTGTTGATGGTCATGGCCGGCACCATGGCAGGCAACCCCGCCTTGATCGATGCCTGACGCGCCACGTTCTGACCCGAACCTGCCGTCAACACCTGCCCCATGATGACTTCGCTGATGTCCTCGCCCTTGAGCTTCGCGCGCTTGAGGACTTCATCGATCACGATAGCCCCCAGATCCGGCGCTGCCACCTTGGCAATCGAGCCCCCAAATTTACCGACTGCGGTGCGCGCAGCCGACACAATCACGATATCCGTCATGTCTCTTTCCTCGTTTTCAAATGAGTCGAACCAGGGGGGATGCCCTTGCAATACCGCTCGCTCAGGCCTTGGCCTTCACATAGCGGCCGGGCGCTGGTTCGATGGGTGCATAAGCAACATTACCATACGCTTTTGGCGGTTTGACGCGTTTTCCCGCGTGGCCCGCCAGCCACTCGCTCCAGTCGCTCCACCAGCTACCCGGGTGCTCTGTCGCGCCTGCGAGCCAGTCGCTCGACTCGACACCGACATCGTCGTTGCGCCAGTAGCTGCGCTTCTTCTTCGCCGGCGGATTGACCACGCCTGCAATGTGGCCGGACGCGCCCAGCACGAAGCGGCGTTCACCGCCCAACAGCGCCAGCGACCGGAATGCCGAGGTCCACGGCACGATATGGTCTTCGCGAGACCCGAACACGTAGGCCGGCGCATCGATGGCCCCCAGGTCCACAGGTACGCCACACGTCTGCACCACTCCCGGCTGCTTCAGTTCGTTCTGCAAATAAAGATGACGCAGATACCAGCAGAACATCGGACCCGGCAGATTGGTGCCGTCGCCGTTCCAGTACAGCAGGTCGAACGGCTGGGGCGCATTGCCCTTCAGGTAGCTGTCGACCACATAATTCCAGACCAGATCGTTTGGCCGCAGGAACGAGAACGTGTTCGCCAACTCCACGCCACGCATGAGGCCCGGCGGCTGACCCAGTCCCCCGCCGATCGTCTGCTCGCGGTACTTCACGTGCGGCTCGTCAACGAAGACGTCGAGCACACCAGTATCGGAAAAATCCAGCAGCGTGGTCAGCAATGTCACGCTGGCGACCGGCGACTTACTGCCCTTTTGCCCCTTCGCCACCAACACGGCGAGCGCGGCAGCGAGCAACGTCCCGCCGACGCAGAACCCGAGCGCGTTGATCTGCGGCTGTCCGCTGATGTCGCGAACCACGTCGATCGCGGCGATCGGACCTTCACCCACGTAGTCGTCCCACGTCTTGTGGGCGAGCGACGCGTCGGGATTGCGCCACGACACGACGAACACCGTATGCCCCTGCTCCACGGCATAGCGAATCAGCGAGTTCTCGGGTTGCAGATCAAGGATGTAGTACTTGTTGATGCACGGCGGCACGACCAGCAGCGGACGCTGATGCACCGTCGGCGTGAGCGGCTTGTACTGAATGAGCTGGATCAGGTCGTTCTCGAAGACCACGGCGCCTTCGGTCGTCGCCACGTTGCGACCGACTTCGAATGCCGCCTCGTCGGTCTGCGACACCTTGCCCTTGCCCATATCGACGAGCATGTGCTGCATGCCGGCAAGCAGGCTGTCGCCATGCGTTTGCACCAGCCGGTGCTGTGCGTCCGGATTGGTTGCAATGAAGTTGGCCGGCGAACTGGCCGCGACCCATTGCTCGACCGCAAAACGAATCCGTTCGCGCGTCTTGGCATCGGCATCGACCAGATCGGCCATGCGCATCAGGAAACGCCCATTGAGCAAATACAACGCCGCAGGCAACGCGTAAAACGGATTACGCCAGCCCTCCCCCGCGAAACGCCGGTCGCCCAAGGCAGGCGCCGTGTCCAGACCGGGCTGATTGAAGCTGGCGACAAGTTCGGAAAATTCACGCGCGTACTCCGTCTGAAGTGCATTCAGACGCGTCGGATCGACGTGCAGCGGCGTCGGTTGCGGCAGGCTGCCTGCCTTGCCGAAAAGCTCGAAAAGTCCCGCGAAAGGATTCGCGGCACTCGCTGCCCCATTGGCAGCAGAAAATGACGGGCCGGCAGCTCCCGGCAAAGCCCCGAACATTTGCTGGGCGGCTTTGAACCACTGCGACATGTCCTGAGCGGAGAGCGAAGCGGAGGGAAACTGCTGGGCAAACGAGGCGGCAAACGAGGCCGGATCGAAGTTGGCACTGGCGCGATTCATGATAGCCTGAGTGTCACGTCCGTTGCGTTCACGGGCCGGCGCCCGAAACGCGGCGGCGTGCTTCGCTTGATGCGCGATGCGCCCCGCCTGTGAAGCATTCTTGCGTGCGCGCGCAGGTGTGTCAATGCTTGCGGCGAACGTCCTGAGTGCATTGTCCCGTCGCCCCACCTTTTTTTGAATGCGCGTTTGTCCCGATGTTTATCGTCATTCTCGGCTGGCTCTATGTCATCGCGATGGTCGCCATCACGGCGCCGTCCGTCTGGCTGGGGATCGTCATCTTTCTCGCGGGCGGTCTGGCCCCGGCGTTGCTCTGGCTGTACATCGCGGGAAGCCGCCTACGACGCGCCCGCACGATGCGACCCGATGACGCAGCGGCACAAACTTCATCATCACCAGATCGAGAACCGGCGCCGCCCACGCAGTCGCCTTGAGTGAGAGAAACTCAAGACGGCATGAGCAGCGTCACGCGGTGCGCCAGACAAGCGCTGCCATGCGCCCCGTCGTGCGATCGCGCCGGTAGGAATAGAAACGCGCCGCGTCGCTGACCGTACACCACAGCCCCCCCGAGACGCTTGTCACCCCTTCCCGGGAAAGTCGCAATCTGGCGAGCGCACACAAATCCGCCAACGACTTTCCAGCGTCCGGATCCCCATGCGGGACAAATGCGGCTTTCGTCGCGTCTCGCTCTTCCGGCGTTGCCGCAGCGAGAAACGCCTCGCGCACTTCCGGACCGACTTCGAACGCTTGCGGGCCAATGCAAGGGCCAAGCCATGCCATGACCGGTGCGTCGGCGCCGCCTTGCGGCAAACGCGCGCGCAGCGCCTGCACGGTCTGCTCGATCACCCCCGCACAGAGTCCGCGCCAGCCGGCATGTGCAGCCCCCACCGCGCGCCCTTGCGAGTCGCATAGTAAGACCGGCAGGCAGTCCGCCACCATGACCGTGCTTGCCAGCGCCACCGCATTCGTGACGCTGGCGTCGGCCTGTAAAGGCTCACCAGCATCCGCCGCCTGGTGCGCGTCTTGCGCATCGACTACGCGGGGACCGTGAACCTGCGCCACCCACGCCGAAGGCACGCCCGTGCGCGCCGCGAGCAACGCACGATTGGTGCGGACTGCGACAGGATCGTCGTCTGCCTTGGCACCGAGATTGAACGTGGCTTGCGGCCCTTGACTCACGCCGCCCGCGCGCGTCGTGAATACGGCGCGAACATTTGCAGGGGCGGGCCAGTCGGGGACGATCCAGTCCGCGGGCATCAGGTCTTGCTCAGGCAGGGAAGAAGTCATCGAGCGAGTCGGGAAGCGTTGAGAAATCGAATACGAGGCCGAGCGCGGTCATGAGCTCACGCATGTCTTCGGGCAGTGGCGCTTGCCAGTGCATGGAACGACCGTCTTCGGGATGGATCAACCCCAATCGCCAGGCGTGCAGCGCCTGACGCGCGAAGTCTCCCGGCAACGCAGGACGTTTGTGACGGGGTTTGTATAGCGGATCCCCCAGCAACGAATGACCGAGATGCGAGAGATGGACGCGAATCTGATGCGTTCGCCCGGTATCCAGCGAACAAAGCACGAGAGACACAGGGGAACCGCCCCATTCTGCACTGGCGAGCGTCACAACACGAGTGCGCGCCGGTTTGCCGCCTTGCCCCGGCACGACCGCCATGCGCGTGCGCTCGCGCGGGTCACGACCGATGGGCGCATCCACGACGGTGCGTTGCGGCGGGCGTCCCCACACCAGTGCAGCGTAGTGACGCTTGACTGTGCGTGCCTGCAACTGGCGCACCAGATCGGTCTGCGCAATCAGCGTACGCGCCACGACCATGAGGCCCGACGTCTCCTTGTCCAGTCGATGGACGATGCCCGCTCGCGGCAAATCGGCAGCCGCTTGTCCGTAGCGATGCAGCAGGCCGTTGAGCAATGTCCCAGACCAGTTGCCCGCAGCCGGGTGAACGACCAGACCCGCAGGTTTGTTGAAGACGGCAAGCGTCGCGTCCTCATAAATGGCGTCGAGCGGCACCGGCTCCGGCGCGAACGCAAGTTGCTCGGGTAGCGCTGCCGGTGTGATGAGGACCGCCTCACCGCCCGCCACTTTCTGACGGACTTTGGCCGTTTCGCCATCGAGGGTGACACGGCCGTCTTCGACCCACGCCTGCAAACGACTACGGGAATATTCAGGAAAACATTGTGCGAGCGCTTTGTCGAGGCGCTCTCCGGCAAGGGCATCGGGAAGGGTCGCACTGAGCGGCGCACTGGCGCCAGCCCCGTCCGACAAGGCTGAGCGCGGCGAGGACGCCTTGGAAAGCGGGCCATCGGCAGCACTCGGGAAAGCCTGCGGAAGCGAATCGAGGTCGTCGTCAGACGAATCCTCTGCATTTTCCGTGGCAAATGAGGCGGTTACGCTATAATCCGGCAGAATTGAACGGGTCATCGAGAAGTGAAGCTAACGAGCATGCAAGCCCTGAAACTTGTCAAACATCTGACGCTGGCCGCATTCGTGGTCGGCGGCGTGGCCGCCTGCGGCATTCTGCCGGAGAAAGTCGACGAAACGGCCAGCTGGTCGACGAACAAATTATACTCGGAAGCCAAGGACAGCTTCGATAGCGGCGACTACACCAAGGCCGCCAAGTATTACGAGTTGCTCGAAGGGCGCGACCCGTTCGGCCCGCACGCGCAGCAAGCGCAGATCAATACGGCCTACGCCTATTACAAGGATAACGAGCCGGCGCAGGCCCTCACCGCCGTGGATCGCTTCATCCGGTTGCATCCGGACAGCCCGTCGATCGATTACGCCTATTACCTCAAGGGCCTGATCAACTTCAACGACGACCTGGGCCTGTTCGGCCGATTCTCGGGCCAGGATCTCAGCGAACGCGATCCGAAGGCACTGCGCGCGGCCTACGACAGCTTCAAGTATCTGGTCGAGCACTATCCGCAAAGCAAGTATGCGAACGACGCCGCCCTGCGCATGCGCTACGCCGTCAACGCCATGGCCGCTCACGAGGTGCACGCTGCCGAGTATTACTACCGTCGTGGCGCTTACCTCGCAGCCGTGAATCGTGCACAAACCGCGCTGCAGGACTACGATCAGGCACCGGCGCTCGAAGATGCACTCGGTATCATGATCAAGTCGTACGACAAACTCGGCATGACCGAGCTGCGTGATGACGCCCGCCGTGTGATGGAAAAAACCTACCCGAAGAGCGGCTATCTGACGGTTGGTCGCCGCATCGACGGCGACGGCAGCGACAAGAAGTCCTGGTGGCAGATCTGGCGTTAAGCGCTTGCCTCCTGTTCAACTGCATCATCGGAAAGCCCTCGCACTTGCGGGGGTTTTTTGTTTCCATTCCCTGTTCCGTTACCGGCGAAGCCGTCATGAAAAACGCACGACGGCTTCCCATCTGGAGATGGTTTCGTGACTGCTTCCCCCGCCTCTCGCAAGACGCTGCTTGCCCTGCGCCACGTGCATTTCGAAGATCTCGGCACGCTCGGCCCGTACTTCACCGAACGCGGCTACACGATTGAATACGTGGACGCACCGCTCGTCGACCTTCGTTCGATAGATGCCCTCGCCCCCGACCTGCTGGTCGTGCTGGGCGGACCCATCGGTGCGTTCGACGACGCGATATACCCTTTTGTCGCAGATGAGGTGGCATTGGTGAAGGCACGTCTGGATGCGCGCGCGCCGATTCTCGGCATCTGCCTCGGCGCGCAACTGATGGCACGCGCACTGGGCGCCAGGGTGTACCCGCTCGGCACAAAGGAAATCGGTTACATGCCATTGACGCTCACCGATGCCGGGCAAACGTCCCCGCTGGCTGCGCTGGGCGACGCCAGCGTTCTTCATTGGCATGGCGACCAGTTCGACATCCCTCCCGGCGCCGAGCATCTGGCGCGAACGGCGACGGGAGAGAATCAGGCTTTCGCGTCAGGCCCCCACGCACTGGGGCTGCAATTCCACCTGGAAGCCGACGCGGCACGCATCGAATCCTGGTTGGTGGGACATGCTTGCGAATTGGGTGCCGCGAAGATCGATCCGGTGGCATTGCGCGCTCAGGCACAGGAACACCACGCTCGATTGTCGGAAGTTGCGCCAGCGGTCATCGGCCGCTGGCTGGACGCGATGTCAAACTGACATCGGCGAGTGGTGAAAGCCAGACGTCACTGTCTGGCCAATCCCATTGCATGTCAGAGAATCAACCACCGGTGTTGGCCGCAATCTCATCGAAGAAGCCACGCACGATGGGCAACTCACGGGTACGCTTGAACGGCGGCAGGCTTTGCCAGATCCGTCGCCCATAAGGCTTGTCGACCAGGCGCGGATCGCAGATCATCAGCACGCCGCGATCGCCCTCCGAGCGAATCAACCGCCCCGCGCCCTGCTTGAGCGTAATGACCGCCTGCGGCAACTGATGCACGGCGAACGGGCTGAGGCCCTTCTTCGTGAGCGCATCGAGCCGCGCGGCCAATACGGGATCGTCGGGTGGTGCGAACGGCAATTTGTCGATGATGACGAGCGACAGCGCCTCGCCGCGCACGTCCACCCCTTCCCAAAAACTCTGACTGCCAATGAGCACGGCATTGCCAAGCGCGCGGAAACGATCGAGCAATTCCGTACGGCTCGCCTCGCCTTGCACCAGCAGCGGATAGGGCCAGCCACGGCGGTCGAATTCCTCGCGCAAACGCTCGGCCGCCCGGTTCACCGCACGCAATGTCGTACACAGGACAAAGGCCCGTCCGCCGCTCACTTCCAGCACCGGCAAAGCGGCGTCGAGCACCGCGTCGGTGAATCCGGGCGATGACGGCTGCGGCAACCCGCGCGGCACGTACAGCAGGCTCTGGTTCGGGTAATCGAACGGACTGGCGAGCGTGAGCGACTTGCCTGCATCGAGGCCCAATTGCGCCGCGTAGTGCATGAAATTGCCCTTCACCGACAACGTGGCCGACGTGAAGATCCAGGCTCGCGGTGCGCCGGCGCGCTGTTTTGCGAAGATCGGCGCAATCGAAAGCGGGGTCTGATGCAACTGCACTGCCTGCGAGAACACCTCAATCCAGCGCACCGTCTCCGGCGGCGTGTAGGTCTTTTCCGCCCCGCCCTCACGCGCCGACTTGTCCTCAGCCGACGTTGCCTCGGCCGCCAGTCGCGCGGCTTCCGCCTCGCGGGCCTTGGCGGCCTTTTCGCGCTTGCCGTCGGTGACACGTGGCGCGTCCGGATCCAGCAACGGCAACGGCTGTTCGCCGGGTGCGGGCGGCGTCGCCCCCGTCTGCCAACGCTCCAATTGCTGATGCAGCTCCAGCGCGCGACGCAAGCAGGTACCCAGCGCCTCAGCCCGCTCGGACTGGTGCTGGAGCGTCTCGATCATGTCGAGCAACGCGACGTCCACGCCGTCGAGCGCGCCGAACAGCTCGTGATCGTCCGCCAGTTGGGCCACGGACATACGCGTGTTGTCCTGACCGAACGTCAGGCGCACATCGCGCGCCGCCCGCTCGAGGTTCGCACCGAGCTTGACCCAATCGGCCGCATCACGTGCATGAATCAGCCCTTCCGCCACGCAGTCGCGCGCCAGCTCGAGCATCTGCCCGGTCGACACGGTCTCGCCGAAGAAGAGCGTCGCCGTCTCGGGCAACTGGTGCGCTTCGTCGAAGATCACCGTATTCGCGCTCGGCAGCAGTTCGGCCATGCCGGTATCGCGCAGCATCACGTCGGCAAAGAACAGGTGATGATTGACCACGACGAGGTCCGCCTGCTGCGCCTCCTTACGCGCCTGCATCACGAAGCAATCTTTGTAACGCGGACACTCCTGACCAAGGCAGTTATCACGGGTGGACGTCACCTGAGCCCAGATCGGGGCGTTCTCGGGCACAGACGCCAACTCTGCCTTGTCGCCGCTGTGCGTGATTTGCGCAAACGTCACGATCTCGCGCAATTGCGCCGCTTCATGCCGCGACGCGAAGCGTCCCTCCTGCTGGGCGCGCTCCAGATAGTAATGACAGAGATAGTTCGCGCGGCCTTTGAGCATGGCCACCGTCACCGGTACGGCGAGCGCCTTGCGCACCGTGGGAATGTCGCGCGCGAAGATCTGGTCCTGCAAGTGCTTGGTGCCGGTCGAGATGATCGTCTTGCCACCCCACAGCATGGCGGGTACGAGATAGGCGTAGGTCTTGCCCGTCCCGGTCCCCGCCTCGGCGATCAACGTGTCGTGCGTGTCCATGGCAGCCGCCACAGCGCGCGCCATCTCGGTCTGCGGCTCACGTGAGCGATAGCCATCGATCGCGCGCGCGAGCATTCCGCCGTCGCTGAAGATTTCCTGCAACTCGCGCTCGCGTTTCGCGGCAAGCGGCTTGAGTCCGTGGAAAGTGGGGGCGTCGGCGCTTTGGGAGATGTCGGGGGAATCGCTGGATGCGGCGGAATCGGTCAAAACGGCAAGAAAACTCAAAGGCGCCGCGAATCTCACCAACTGGATTCACGACGCCGGCAATGGAAAGAAACGACGCGAACGCTCAGGCCAATCTCGCGAACGTCGCGCGGGACACCCGCTCAGGCAGGTTGGTCCGGCATTTGCTGCACTTGCAGCAGGGTGATCGTGTCCTTGATTTTCAGACGGCGCTTCTTGAGCCGGGTGACCTGAAGTTCGTCGTACGTAGGCTCGGTCAACAATTTGTCGATCAGGAAGTCCAGATCCCGGTGTTCGATCTGCAACTCGATGATGCGGCGCCCAATGGAGTGAAGATCCTGCTGCATCGTGGCAACTCTCCTGCGACTCTCAAATGATTCCGGTTCCTGTGGAAGGTGTGCGAGTACAAACGGTGCTACGGCAGGCCGTGCAGCGCAGGGCGCCGCCGGCCAGCCTATCGCGGCGGTCATTGCAACGCCTTTTGTGCCGGCGAACTGCCCGATTGCGAATCGTTGCGGCGCTCGTCGGACTTCTTCTGGCGCTCGATGGCTTCCTGCTGCTTCTGGTTGTACTTGCGCACGTTCTCTTCGCGCTCGGCCGCCTTCTGCGCCGCCGTTGCCTTCGCGTCGTCGAGCTTCTGTTGCTGCCCGGCCTGCTTGGCATTGTACTGTTCAGCGTTAGCTGCGCGCTCCGGGGCCTTGCCCGTACGCTCGGTCACACGCTGTTGATATTCGGCTTGCTTGGCCTGGTAATCGGAGACGTTCTGCGCCCGTTCTGCGGCACGCTGCGGCGCTTCAGCCGCCGTTTGTGCGCGCTTTTCGGCAAGACGCTCGTCACGTTCCTGCGCACGTGCCCGGCGCTCCTGATCTTCGAGCACCAGCCGCTGGCTGCGAACGGCTTTCAGCTCGTCGCGCTGCTTGTCCCGAGCGCTTTCGATGCAATAGTTCACGAAGAACTTCGACGCGCACTCGTACTTCGCTTCCTCGAAACGATAGTCGATCCATGCGCGCTGACGATCGAGCACGGCGCGGCGGCCGGCGAAGTCGTCGTCGGCAGGGTGCAGATCGAGCTGGTCATCGTAGGCAACGGGCTTATCGTCCTCAGCGGCAGCCGCGGCGGCACTCGCCTTGCTGGCCGGTGACGGCGTGCGATCGGCCGTGGCATCGAACGGGACATGCGGCACACGGAGCTGTTCGGTCGTACGGCCCGCGGCCTCAACGGCCGAAAGCCCCTGAGCGAGCGCTGCGCCGGGCACGACGCCAGCTGCCGTCATGATGCCGAACGCCCCAACCGCGCTCAACGACACACGCACGTGATGGCGCGAATACAGGCGCGAAAACAATTTTTCGAAGGAAATCATGAAGTTGAGCAGAGTGATGCCAAATTTTAGCATTGCCTGCCCGGACGCGCCCGCGGTTTATGGCAAAATGCCCCGCTCCTGGCACTTGGGTAACTCGCAACACTCATGACGCAAAACGTAGCCCTTAAGATCGTTCAACGCATCGCCGACGAACTCAGCGTGCAGCCGCGTCAGGTCGCCGCCGCCGTGCAATTACTGGACGAAGGCGCCACTGTGCCCTTCATCGCTCGCTACCGCAAGGAAGTGACCGATAACCTCGACGATACGCAGTTGCGTACGCTGGAAGAGCGCCTGCTTTATCTTCGCGAGCTGGAAGAGCGCCGTGCGGCGATCCTGGCAAGTATCGACGAGCAAGGCAAGCTGACCGACGAACTGCGCACCGCCATCGAGGCGGCCGACACGAAGCAGACGCTCGAAGATCTTTATCTCCCCTACAAGCCGAAGCGCCGCACCCGCGCGCAAATTGCCCGCGAAGCCGGTCTCGACCCGCTCGCACAGGCGTTGCTCGCCGACCCGACGCTCGACCCGCAAACCGAAGCCGCCAGGTTTGTCGACGCTGAAAAGGGCGTGGCCGACATCAAGGCTGCACTCGATGGCGCCCGCGACATCCTGTCGGAACAGTTCGGCGAGACGGCCGAATTGCTCGGCAAGCTGCGCGACTACCTGTGGAATCAGGGCGTCGTGTCGTCGAAGGTCGTCGAAGGCAAGGAAAGCGAGGAAGGTGAGAAATTCCGCGATTACTACGACTACGCCGAGCCGATCGCTGCGGTGCCGTCGCACCGCGCGCTCGCCCTCTTCCGTGGCCGCAACCTCGGCATTCTGATGGTCAAGCTGGGCCTCGGCGAAGAACTCGACGCCCAGATCCCGCATCCGTGTGAAGGTGTGATCGCGGGTCATTTCGGCATTCGCCAGCAGAACCGCGCCGCCGACAAGTGGCTGGCGGACGTTTGCCGCTGGTGCTGGCGCGTGAAGGTGCAGCCGCATCTGGAATCGGAACTGCTCACGCAGATGCGTGAAAGCGCCGAGAACGAGGCGATTCGCGTGTTCGCGCGCAACCTCAAGGCACTGCTGCTCGCCGCGCCTGCCGGTCCGAAGGGCGTGATCGGTCTGGACCCGGGCTTGCGCACCGGTGTGAAGGTGGCCGTGGTCGACCCCACGGGCAAGCTGTTGGGCACCGACACCATCTACCCGCACGAGCCGCGCCGCGACTGGGACGGCTCGCTCGCACGACTCTCGAAGATCGCCGCCGCGACCGGCGCGGAACTCGTGAGCATCGGTAACGGCACGGCCTCGCGCGAAACCGACAAGCTCGCGCTCGAGCTGATCAAACGCCACCCCGAACTCAAACTTCAAAAGATCGTCGTGTCCGAAGCGGGCGCCTCGGTATATTCGGCCTCCGAATTCGCCGCGAAGGAATTCCCTGACCTCGACGTGTCGCTGCGTGGCGCCGTTTCCATCGCTCGCCGCCTGCAAGACCCACTGGCCGAACTCGTCAAGATCGAGCCGAAGGCTATCGGCGTGGGCCAGTATCAGCACGACGTGAATCAACGCGAGTTGGCACGCATGCTCGACGCCGTGGTTGAGGATTGCGTGAACGCCGTGGGCGTGGACGTCAACACTGCGTCGGCACCGCTGCTCGCCCGTGTTTCGGGCCTGAACAGCACGCTCGCGAAGAACATCGTCGACTTCCGCGACAGCAACGGTCCGTTCCCGAATCGCGAGTCCCTCAAGAAGGTGCCGCGTCTGGGCGACAAGACGTTCGAGCAGGCGGCCGGCTTCCTGCGCGTGAATGGCGGCGACAATCCGCTCGATCGCTCGTCGGTCCACCCGGAAGCGTATCCGGTCGTGGAGCGCATTCTGGCCAAGATCAAGAAGACTATCGGCGACGTCATGGGCAACGGCTCGGTCGTACGCAGCGTCTCGGCGAGCGAATTCGTCGACGAACGTTTCGGCCTGCCGACCGTCAAGGACATCCTGACCGAACTTGAGAAGCCGGGCCGTGATCCCCGCCCTGAGTTCAAGACCGCGACATTCCAGGAAGGCGTCGAGAAGCTCACCGATCTGAAACCGGGCATGCAACTCGAAGGCGTGGTGACGAACGTGGCCGCCTTCGGAGCGTTCATCGATATCGGTGTGCATCAGGACGGTCTGGTGCACGTCTCTGCCATGTCGACGAAGTTCATCAAGGACCCGCACGAAGTCGTGAAGGCCGGCGACATCGTGAAGGTCAAGGTGCTCGAAGTCGATCCGCGCCGTCAGCGTATCTCGCTCACCATGCGACTGAACGATGATCTGCCGGTGGCCGGCGCGACCGATCGCCCGAGCAGCGGCGGCGGTGCACGCGGTGGTAGCAATGGTAGCGGCGGCGGCCATCGTGGCGGTGGCGGCGGCCGTCAACGCGAGCCGGAGACGGTGAGCGCCATGGCCGCGGCTTTCGCCAAGCTCAAGCGCTAAGCCGCGCGTCACTCACGCGCTGCGACAGGCCCGCCATCTTCGGATCGCGGGCCTTTTCTTTTGCCGACGAGATGAAAAAAGCCGGTGGAGATTTCGCTCCACCGGCTTTTTTGTACCGCGTGCTACGCCCGCATCGCGAAGACGCAGAACCGCCGTCAAATCTCGATCTTCGTGCCCAGCTCGACCACGCGGTTCGCGGGAATGCTGAAGAAGTCGGTCGGCTTGGCGGCGTTCTGATGCATCCATGCGAACAGCCGCTCGCGCCAGATCGACATGCCCGGCAGCTTCGTCGGCACCACGGTCTCGCGCGCGAGGAAGAACGACGTATCCATCAGCTCGAAGTGCATATCCGTCTTCTGCTCAAGCAAATTCAGCACTTCCTTCACGTCGGGCGTCTCGTTGAAACCGAACGTGGCGACCACGCTGTACAGGCCACCGGTGTGATCTTTGGCCTCGATGCGGTTGGCATCTTCGACATACGGCACATCGACCGTCCGGAAGGTCAGGAAGATGGTGCGCTCGTGCAGGATGCGGTTGTGCTTGAGGTTGTGCAGCAAGCTCACCGGCACCTGCGTGTTGCCCCCCGTCAGGTAAATCGCGGTGCCCGCCACGCGATGCGGCGGATGCGCGAGCAGGCCCTGCAGGAACGGTCCGAGCGGAATACCGTCGGCCGCCGTACGCTCGCGCAGCAATTGACGGCCCTTATGCCAGGTCATCAGCATGAAGAACAGGAATGCGCCCAGCGCCAGCGGCAACCAGCCGCCCTCTTCGACCTTGATCAGGTTCGCGCCAAAGAACGCGAAGTCGACCACGAGGAAGCCGGCAATGATCAGCGCCACCAGGAACTTGTTCCAGTTCCAGACCTTGACCATGACCACGCAGGCGAGAATCGTCGTGATGACCATCGTCGTCGTCACGGCAATACCGTACGCGGCCGCCAGATTGCTCGACGACTTGAACGCCAGCACGATCCAGACGATGACCAGCAGCAAAGCCCAGTTGATCACCGGCATGTAGATCTGTCCGATCTCGCGATCCGACGTGTGCATGATCTTCATGCGCGGCACGTAGCCGAGCTGAATGGCCTGACTGGTCAGCGAGAACGCCCCCGAGATCACGGCCTGCGAGGCGATCACGGTGGCCGCCGTCGCCACGATCACCAGCGGCAGCAGCGCCCACTCGGGTGCGAGCAGGAAGAACGGATTCTCGATGGCCTTCGGGTTCGTGAGCAGCAGCGCGCCCTGCCCGAAGTAGTTCAGCGCCAGCGCGGGGAACACCAGGACCGTCCACGCAAAGCGGATCGGACGAATCCCGAAGTGCCCCATATCGGCATACAGCGCCTCGGCCCCGGTCAACACCAGGAAGACTGAGCCGAGCACGATGTAGGCTTGCAGCGCGTGCGTGCGAATGAAGTGGATGCCGTAGTACGGGTTGATGGCCTTGACGATCTCGGGTGCGGCGCCGATGTTGTACACGCCGAGCACGCCGAGAATCACGAACCACGTCACCATCACCGGGCCGAAGAGGCGTCCGACCTTGGCTGTGCCGGACTTCTGCATCGAGAACAGAATGATGAGAATGACGATGGTGATCGGCAACACGAAGCGCGAGAGGGAGGGCGCGGCGATTTCCAAGCCCTCGACTGCCGACATCACGGAGATGGCCGGGGTGATGACCGCATCGCCGTAGAACATGCAGGCGCCGAACATGCCGAGCATCATCAGCACCGATGCCCATTTGCTACCGGCACGCACGCTGCGCAGGCTGAGCGCCATGAGCGCAAGTACGCCGCCCTCGCCACGATTGTCCGCACGCATCACGAACAACACGTACTTGAGGGAAACAACGATCACCAGCGCCCAGAAGATCAGCGAGATGATGCCGAATACAGCTTGCGGGGTAAACGGAATGCCATGTTGCGGATCGAAACATTCCTTGAGCGCATAGAGCGGGCTGGTGCCGATATCGCCGAAGACCACGCCGATGGCCGCCACCATGAGCGCGGGCATGGCCTGAGGGCGCTGCCCGTGTCGTATGTTTTGCGTCATAAGGTTTGGGTAATCGCTTTATTGCGCTGCACAAAATGGCCGCTATTCTAACTGGGCGCCGGTTCCCTCGCCAGTCCGGACAGGTGCTAAGTGCCAGACGTCTTACATGACATGCTCCGCTAGGATAATTCGAGCTGCGCCCCGTGACCAGTGCGGCACAGCAAGGGTTTAGCCTCCCCCGCCGGTCGCGGCATAGCGCACAGGGCACCGCATTTCGAGTTGCAAATGAGAGACATCCGCCAAACATGCGCGATTCGCATGTCGACAGCCTCGTCAATTACGTGTAGTGGCCGTGCGCACAACGCGGCATCGCCCGCCAGACGGGCATCTGCGGCCCGGCCACGACACGCTCGCCCATGAAAAAAGCCGCCAGAAGGCGGCTTTCCCATATCTTGAGACGCCAACCGGAAACCGGCCGGCGCGCAACAGCGCTTAATGACGACGCGTCGTTTTGCGGTTGCCGGTGCCCTTGACCGAGCGCACGAGTTCCGAATCGGCGCTGTTCTGCTCGGCTTCCAGCGAACGGATCTGGCCTTGCAGGTCTGTCAGGCGAATACGCGCAGCGGCACGTTCGGTTTCCAGTGCCGAGGCTTGCTCACGCACGGCCTGCTGGTTCTGGGCCAGCGCCTGTTCCTGCTGACGCTGGATCGCGAGGTCGTTCTGCACTGCATTCAGGCGCGCTTCGCTGTCGGCAAGCTGGCGTTCCATCAACGCCTTTTGGGCTTCGAGCTTGATGCGACGGATTTCCACATCGGCAAGCACCTGTGTCTGGCGGACGAAGTCGCTGTACAACGCTTCGGCCTTCTTCTCATTGCTCACCTTCACGACGCGCCAGAACTGGCCTTCATGGAACAGGGCAACGTAATACCCCATCGTCTGCGGATAGAACAACAGGCTTGCCCCGTAGCGGCCGTTGTACGTGGTACGAAGTTCGGTGACTTCCTTGCTCTGGATGCGATCGCGCAGTTCCTGAATCGCCCCCGACGCGGCTGCCGGCGCCGTGGCCGATTGCGCAGGCACTGCCGGAGCCGCGAGCTGAGCGGGCGTTGCGCCGGTCACATCCCTGACCGCGTCTGCAGCACCTGCTGACGTTCCCCAGGCTGTCAGGCATGCCACCCCCACGCCCAACCAAAACCGCCCCCGGCAATCACTGATTTTCATCTGATCTGTTTTCCTGTTATCGACCGGATCGTTCCACGACCCTTATTCGTCGCATTCAATCGCCACCCCGGACTCCGTCCCGAGGATCTGAGACCTGCGTATTTGTGGAATGATAACCGCATGCCCGTAATAGCCGACAATTCTATCCATTGAGGCGCGCTCTTCCAAGCGGGGAATGCGTTATTGTTCGTGCGCGATTTCATCTGTTGATACCGCGCAACTACGGGGCCTGCGCGAGTTCCTGCAAGCGGAACTCCCTTGTCAGACAAATCCCGTCATTGGAACGAAAATCGAGCCGTTGCCCACGCAAGCGGCGGGCGCAGGTTCACGCTTCGTACTCGTTCGCCAGTTCCGAGTCGTTGCCGAGGATCTGATATTTGCGCATTTTTTCCCACAGCACCTTGCGGCTGATGCCCAAGGCGTTGGCAGTGTCCTGACGCCGCCAGCCATTGGCGTCGAGCGCCGTGACGATGCGTGCCCGCTCGGTGGCGTCCCAGCGGGCGCGCTCTGTCAGCGCCCCGCCGCGCGATACATCGTCGCCACGCACGGCCGTGCCGATGGAAAGCGCGTCGAAGATCGGGCGGATACGCCGTTCGTCCCAACCGCCCAGTTGGCGGTAGATGATGCCGACGCGCTCGGCGATATTGCGCATTTCGCGTACGTTGCCGGGAAACACCCCGCCCTCGACCAGCTCGCGCAGCCATGGCGGCACCTGCGCACCGACCTCGCTATTGCCCACTACCTTGCCGAGGTAGGCCGTGAAGACAGCGAGCTTATCGACAGGCCCGCGCTCTTCCAGGCTCGGGATATGCAGTTCGATCACGGCGAGCCGGTAAAACAGGTCGGCGCGAAACAGTTCGTCGCGCACCATCGTCTTGAGGTTCTTGTTGGTGGCCGCCACGAGCCGGAAGTCGAGCTTTACCGGCTGCGCCGACCCCAGGCGTGTCACCGCGCTGTCCTCCAGCACCCGCAGCAGCTTGACCTGCTGGTACAGCGGCAGATCGCCGATTTCGTCGAGGAAGAGCGTACCGTCGTTGGCTTGTTCGAAATAACCCTTGTGGGAATAGAGTGCGCCGGTGAAGGCGCCTTTGGCGTGACCGAAGAAATGCGACTCGAACAGGCCGTCGGGAATCGCGCCGCAGTTCACGGCGACGAACGGCCCCTGGCCGTAGTGGCTCTGCTTGTCGTGCAGCAAGCGGGCGATGCGCTCCTTGCCCACCCCGGTCTCGCCGTGGATGAGGACATTCGAATCGCAGTCGGCAAAGGCGTCCACCTCGGCGAGCAGCCCGAGCATCGCGCTCGACTGAGCGACGAGCGGGTCGGCAGGTACCGGCGTGCGGTCGGCTTCGGCGATGGCGCCCGAGAGTTTGAAAATGAGCGTACGCAGTTCCGCACCGGTGAAGTCGAGCGTGAGGATATTGCTGTACTCGGGCGGATAAACGCTCGGATCGTTCTCGCGCGGCGTGGTCGCGACCCAGATCACGGGCATGCCATGGCCCAACTGCCATTCCTGTGCGTTGGTCGAAGCACCTTCGATCACCGACACGCTGACCACAGCGATGGACGGACGCGCCTTGGTGCGCTCGCGCGACAGATCCACGCCGTCGGCGCGAATGACTTCCATGTCGAAGCTCGCGAGGCAATGCGCGACACGGTCGGCAATATCCGACTTGCCTTCCCACACATAGACGTCGAGATCTTCACGTACTGGCTTGCTTTTCATGCTTTTCCGCTGGTCGACGCACGCCCTCGGCGTTTGTCATGGTGAAGTTCAGTGTTTCGGTCTTGCTTCGTTTGCGCTCCGGCTGAGGCCCCGTCGTGCGGGGCCCCGCTAATACACCAGTTGGACGAGTCCGTTCTGGCAGTTGATGCTGTCAACGGTGACGGTCGTCATGCCGAGCGTGATGCCCAGCGACGACAGCAACGTATTGAGCAGATTGCTCAGCGGCGTGAGCATCGGGTTGAGCAAGGTGTAGAGAATGCTGCCTAACACCGAGGAAATGTCCGAGGTGCCTATCGACCCCGAGACGCTGTCGATGCGGCACTGATTCGCCCCGCTTCCCATCAGATTGCACACCAAGTCCGATACCCCGCCCAATAGGCCACTCACGATCCCGCCTAGTGTATTGAGCAGCCCGGAGACAAGCCCCCCCACGCCGCCCAAAACTTGTGGAAGGTTGAGTGTCAGCACGCCACCGAGCGTGGTACCCAGCGCATTGGTCGTTGCCTTGAGTCCCGAGGCGGCAGAACTGAGGAACGCATTGACCGTCGAGACGGTGACACCGGCCGCCGCCGCCGGCACGTTGCCGACCAGGCCGGAGCCGATCGTGCCCGACGTCGATGTTCCCGACGCGCTCACGTCCAGTGACAGTCCCGCAAGCAGCGCGGTGACGATCTGAGTCAGGTTCACACTGGAACCGACCGGGCCGATTGCCTGCGGGAAAGGGCCGGCAAACGTCATCGGCGCAGGCGAATTGGTCACGAGCGACAAGTTGACGTTGCCGCCGACGTCGATCAGATTGAGCAACGTCGCGATTTTCGTTCGTTGCGTCATGAGCGTGGTACAGCTCGCCGGGTTGGTCGTGACATCCACCCCGCTGGCTGTGTCGCCCACACACACGTTCACCAGTCCCGAAGTGACCTGCAGCGTTGCCGAGGGTGTAGCACCGCATTGCAGTGCCGTGACCTTGGCCGTCGACTGCGCTACCTCAAGCACGAGTGGCAGTTTCAGTACCGTGCCCAGACCATTGAGCAGTCCGCCAAGCATGCCAGCCGACGAGTTGACCGTCAGGAACAGACGCACCTGCGCCGTCGTCGCCGTCGCCCCCACACCGCCCACGCCAACCTGTGGCGGCGAAATGACCCGTGCCACGACCGACACCGTGCCGCCCAGAATCGACAGTGATGGAATCGCCACCGCGTTGTTGCTATTGGCACCGACGATCGCTGCGGTAATCAGATCGGCGACACCGATATTGGCGGTGAGTGCATTCGCCGCGCTCACCCCCGCCGCATCGATATTGGCGATGATGCCCGGCGTCGTCGCGGTCCCGAGCAAGTTGATCGGCAGGTTCAGCACCGGGCTGCCGGCGAACACGTTGATGAGATTGTTCATTGCCGAGACAGATGCCGAGAGTGCGCCATTTTGCGTGGCAAGCGCCGTATTCGTCGCGCTCAGCAACGCCCCCACCGTCAGATTTTTCACGGCCGCCACCCCCGTGAGCGAGGCCACCGAGACGTCCCCTGTGATACCCACCCCGAGCGCCTGCAACAGCCCCTGGGGCGTGATGTTCACACCGACAAGTTGCTGAGCCGCGCCGACGTACAACTGCGGCGAGATGCCCACCGCTGTCAGCAGCGGCGCCAGCACGGAATTGTTGGCGTTGAGCGCGAGCAACCCCGAATCGACCGTGAACGTCACCACGGCGGGCGACTTGCGTGCAATGGCGGTGGCCGTGATCGTGCGTGTGCCGACGAGTTGGAAGAACGACGGCACGGACATCGACAGCGTGACCGACACGGCGTTGCCGCTCGCGGCATTGCCTGCGTTAGTGGCAACGAACGTGCCGGGCCCGGAGGCGTTCGCGGCGGGCGACGTCCAGATGCCGCATGCCGACTTCACCTGCAGCCCGGAGACGTTGCTGCCCATGTTGGACGTAACGTTTGCCTGCGCGACGCTCGCATAGGAGGTCGTGTTGGCGCACCCCGGAAGGGTTTGCGCACCCGCGAGCGCCGCCATATCCGCAGCTCGCTGCAAGTTACGGCGCTGCATGAACACGTTACCCGCGTCGAGCGCGAACGCGAGAATCAGCACCACGATCAGAAAGCTGAAGGCCAGAATCGGCACAGAGCCGCGCTGACGTCCGCCGGGAGCCGTCACACGAGCCGTTTGGCGCACACGCGCACGCGAAGTCATGACGCATCACTGGCTCGCGCCAGCCCCCGTGGCTGCGGGCGCGGCACCGCCGCCGCTCCCACCGCCCGCGCCCCCGCTGTCGCTCTGGACCATCGTCGGATAGAACTGGGGAATCGGGTACGTGAAGCTATCGAGATAGCGTTTGTAAGCGCGCGAAGCGGTCGAGCCCAGCATCGGCAAGCCCGGCCCGGCGGCCAGATTGCTCGCTTGCAGCGCCAGCAACGCTTCGGTTTCCTCACCAAGCATGCCGTCGCGGGCGTGCTCGCCCACGCGCAACGGCGTCTCGCGGCGAACGACGTTTCGCGGCACACGAGTCGCTTCCGTTGCAGGGACTGCGGCCGCTTGGGCAGCCTGCCCCTGCCCGCCATCTCCCGCGGCCGGCATTTGCTGCACCACCGGCGCAGCCTGTGCCGGTGCGGCCACGTTGCGGGCGTCGGCACTTCCCATCGATCCGGTGATCGGCGCATTGCTCTGCGCTACGGCCACCCCGGCCCAAAGCGCGAGCACGGCTACGGCAAGCCGCGCCGCGAGCCGCGGCCGGGAGCCCGAACTTCCTTGTGGTTTCTGGACTGCCATCATCGCGTCTCCCTGATATTGCGTGACACGCCGCTAATGTCCCGCGCCGTGCATGAATGACGAAAACACTGCATCACTGCATCACTGTGAATGGCCGAAGCGATCGAGCAACGATGTCGGCATGTCGCTGCGGGTCACATCGCCGGCACGCGCCAGCTTGGCGTCCGCTGTTGCGGCCGACGCCGACGCCGCCCTGATCGGCGTGCTGGCTGGCCCGTTACCCGGCTCTCCCCCCGACGTGAGACGCACGACTACCGGCCCGCCATCGCCAACCGTCACACGGCGACTGTCCGTGCCGGCTTGCGCCGTCGCCACCGCCGGCACCGCCGGCACCGCCTGCGGCGCGATCGTCGCCGCGGCCTGTGCCGCAGCGCGCGCGGCGGCGGCACTCGCTGCGGCACGGCGGGCTTTCACCTGCGAACTGATGTCGGCGGCGAGCTTGTCGATGGCCTCGCGCGTGGCCTGCGGCATTTTCGCGCGCGTCATCATGTCGTCGGCGCGCGAGCGCTCGCCCGTCACCACGAGGTACACCGCCAGATTACTGAGCACCTTGCGGCTGTCGGGCCGCAATTCGGCAGCCTGCGCCAGCGGAACGCGCGCCGCCCCGGCATCGCCATTGTTCAGCAGTGCAAAACCCAGGTCGCTCAGATAGAACGCCTCCGTGGGCGCGCGCGATACCGCTTCGCGCAGTGCCTGCGCGGCAGCCGCGTAATCCTTGCGTTGCGCCGCGACCAGTCCGATGCCGTGCCATGCCGCCGCCGCTTCGTTCCCGCTCAATAACGTGCGATAAGCCTGCTCGGCGGCGTCGGGCTGACCGGTCTCGCGCAAGGCGTCGGCCCGGAGAATGTCGATGTCCGGCGACGCGCCGTACTGAATGCGGAACTGGTCGATGTGGGCAAGCGACGCAAAGTACGAGCCCTGCTCCTGCATCTGACGAATCATGGACAGATACAGCTCACGCGTGTCCGGTTTGGCGGCCTTGGCCTTCTCTTCGTCGTTCTGCTGTGCCTGCATCAGCGCAGCGGCCGACGGCGCGCCATAACCGCCAATGCGCGGCCCGCCGCATCCGGCCAGCGTCGCCGCACACAGCACAGCCATCAGCGAGCCCGCCATCACGCGCCCGGCCTGACGTTCGCGGTGAGCACCGGTCGCCGTAGCGGCGCCCGAAAGGGGAAAGGTCGAGATTGGCATGGTCACTGCATGGCCTCCATCGATTTGGTCAGCGACAGGATGGCCGGCCCCGCGACCACCAGCATCAGCGCAGGCAGGAGGGTCAGCATCATCGCCAGCGTCATCTTTACGGTGAGCTTGCCGATGCGCTCTTTCATCGTCTGGCGGCGTTGTTCCCGCAGACGATCGCTGAACTGCTGCAACGGCTCCTGCACCGCACCGCCGTGCTGCTCGACCTGCACGATAAGGCGCACGAGCGCGCGCAGATCGTCGTTGTCATATACCTCACGCAGCCGGCCCATCGACGCCTCTCGCCCTCGCCCGGAGGCGTGCTGGCGATTGGCGTTCTCAAACTCCTTGGAGAGAATCGGCAACACCTCGCGGAAGTCGGACACCACCACGTACAGGCTTTGATCCATCGACAACCCCACGCCTTGCAGCAAGCGCAGCAGATCGATCAGCAATGGCAACTCTTCGATCAGATCGCGCCGGCGCTGACCCGCCTTGCGCTGCACATAGAACTTAGGCGCGAGCAACCCGGCCCCGGCCGCCCCGATCAGACGCAGGATCGTGCCGAGCCCGCCGCCGCCCGGAAACCACAACCAGACGAGTAGCGGCAGCATCACGGCGAGCGCTACCCGCGCAAACAGGAAGAGCGACTTGGCTCGCACACTGTCGTAGCCGCACTGGGCGAGAAGCAAACGGTCTTCGGCGGCGATCAGATGTTGCCCGAGACGCGTCTCCGACCATTGCTTGCCAAGGGCCGAGGCGCGATCGATCAAGGACCGCCAGCCTCGATGTCCGCCCTCGCCCGTCACGCTCCCTTCCTCGCCATCCTCGCCGCCCTTGCCGCCCTTGCCTCGCAGCCCGCCCGGCGCGCTCGCGGCACGCAGCGCTGCCAGCGCCTGTTGCTGCCGGTTGGCGAGCACCTGATCGATCATTCGCTCGCTACGGCTCTGACGCACCGCGCGCAACAGAATGGCCGACGCCCCCAGCAGCAGTCCCGCCGCGACCATCAACAGGCCCAGCATCATCCACAGATGCGAATCAGACGACAGCGACGAAAGGTTCATATCGTTAGGTCCCTCGCGCTCACAGCGACTTGGCCAGCCGGTACAGCACGAAGCCACCGAACACTTCCAGGCCCAGACCGATCCCCAGCAGCTTCATACCGGCGGGCTCCTGGAACATCGGCTCGAAGAATTTCGGGTTCAGCAACATCAGCACGGCGCTGACGATGATCGGCAGCGCGGCCAGCACCCATGCCGACAGACGCGTCTCGGAAGACAACGCATACAGCTCGGCTTGTGCTTGCTCTCTATCGCGCATGAAGCCCGCCATACGGGACAGAATCTGATCGGCGCGCCCCCCGAAACGGGTAGACAGGTCGACTACCGACGCGAACAGATAAATCTCTTCAACCTGATACACGCGAGCGATTTGCTTGAGCGCCACGTCCAGCTCCACACCGGCCTGCACCTGCCGCACAACCCGCTCGAGCAACTCGCGCAGCGGCATGTCGGCATTGGTCGAGGCCGTCTGGAATGCTGCGGGCAAACTGTTGCCGACCGTCAGCATGCGCACCATGCCGTCGAGAAACACTGGCAACTGACGCACGATGTTGCGATGCCGGCGCGCCGCCTTGAACCAGTAGCGCAGCACGTTCCCAACGACGTACAAGGCCAGAATGACGATGGCCGAGAGTGGCCCGTGCCAGACCCAGAACACGAATGCCAGCAGCCCACCCGGCGCGATGAGCAACGAGTAGAACATCGGATCGGGCTTGACACCCGCGCGCTCGAAGAAGAACTCCCACGGCAACGCCTTGCGGCGAGGTGCACGGGAAACGGCGCTTTCATTGGCCGCAAACCGTGGCGCACTATTCGCGAGCTGGCGCTCGAGAAACGCGCTCGTCGCCTGATCTCTCACGCGGTTTTGCGTGCGGCGCCACAGCTCCAGCCCAGCCGCGATCAGCAGCAGCGCGATACAGATGACCCACAGCAAGACGGCGTTCATCGCCGGCGCCCGAAGAAGCCGCCACCACCACCGGAGTCAGGCGGCGGATTGGCCTGTGCCTGCGCGGCCGCTGCCGCATTGCGCGTTTGCTCCTTGTACCGCTGCAACTTCGGCGAGTGCGGCTGAATACCGAGCGAGACCCAGCGATCTTTCTCTTCGCCATCGGGCCCGACCACCGATTCGTGACGGTACAGCTCTTGCGTGGAGATGACCGTGTCCGACACGCCGGTAACTTCGGTGATGGACAGAATGCGCCGGCGCCCGCTCGACAGACGGCCGATCTGGACGATGAAATCGAGCGCGCTGGTGATCTGGCGCCGCAAACTGCTTTCGCTGCCCTGAAACCCGGCAAAACCGGCGAGCATCTCGAGACGATAGAGACATTCGCGCGGCGAGTTGGCGTGAATCGTCGCCATCGATCCTTCATGGCCGGTGTTCATTGCCTGCATCATTTCCAGCACTTCAGAGCCGCGCACTTCGCCCACGATGATCCGGTCCGGACGCATCCGCAAACTGTTGCGAATCAGATCGCGGATCGTCACCTCGCCCGATCCATCGAAGCCGCCCTGACGCGATTCGAGCCGTACCACGTGCGGGTGGTTGAGCGAAAGCTCGGCCGTGTCTTCGACCGTCACTACGCGCTCGGTCGCCGGAATGAAACTGGCCAGCGCGTTGAGCAGCGACGTCTTGCCCGAACTGGTCCCGCCGGAGACGAGAATGTTGCAACGCGAGCGCACCGCCGCTTCGAGCAGCCCGTAAATCTCCTCGTTGAAGCTGCCGAGCGCGAGCAGGTCCGACGGCTTGAGCGGGTCCTTGCGGAACTTGCGAATCGAGACGACGGGGCCGTCCACCGCCAACGGCTCGATCACCACGTTAAGGCGTCCGCCGTCGGGTAGACGCGCGTCGACCATCGGATTCGACTCGTCGAGGCGGCGGCCAATGGGGGCGAGAATGCGGCGCACGATGCGCAGCAGATGCTGATTGTCCGAGAATCGCAACGCTTCGCGGGCCAGCACGCCATGGCGCGAAACGTAGACGTCGTTGTAGCCGTTGATCAGAATGTCTTCCACCGCTGCGTCTGCGAGCAGATCTTCGATGGGGCCGAAACCGGCGAGTTCTTTGGTGAGCGCGTCGGAGATCTGGCGCAATTCCGATTCGTTGATCGGAATGCGACGCAGGCGCACGAAGCCGTCCATCTCCAGATCGACAAACTGCTGAATCGCGCTGCGGCTCCAGCGCCCGAACTCGGCGCCGAGTTCCTCGATCCGGGCGAGCAGATGTTCGTGCGCAGCGGTCTTGATGTCCTGAAACTGCTGCGAATTGGCAAACGCGCGCTTGTCGTCGGCAAATTCGATGGAGTCGGTCATATCAATGCTTTCCCATGAATCGGCCCAGCCAGCCCGAAGACTGACGATGTGCCGCGGCCCCGGCGTGTTGCGCGCTGAGCAGCCGTTCCACAAGCGGTTGCAGCGCGCGCACGTACGGGTCGCTGCGCGCCGTATCGAGAATCAACTTACCCTGATTGGTCGCCGAGAGCATGGCCAGCGGCCGGTCGGGCAGCGTGGCGAGCAGCGGCACGTCGAACCGCTTGGCGATCTGGTCTGCCGCCATGCCGTAACGCGGATCGTAGCGGTTGAGCACGAGATGCAGGTGAGTGCGCTCCACGCTCTTTTCGTCGAGATCGCGCAGCAGCGAGGCAAGCGAGACAATCGCGCCCACACTCTGGTCGACCACGAGCCAGACCTCATCGGCCGCGCGCACGAGGCTCGCAACGAAAGCCGGATTCGAGAAGCCGCCGAGATCGGCCACGATCAGATCGAAGAACGCGCGCAAGCGATCGGTCAGTGCCAGCGCATCGGCGGCCGCCACGCTGCGCATGTCGCTCAGATCGAGCGGCAGCGGCAGCACAGCGAGGCCGCTGGGCGCGTGTGACACCGCCGTATGCACGAGCGTTTCATCAAATCGCCGCAGGTTCTGCACCGCTTCGGCGAAGCTGAATTGGCTCTGCGTGTTGAGATACAGCATGCCGTCGCCCGAGGGCAAACCAAGATCGAGCAGCGCAACATGACCGAGCAGCGAGGCGTCGAACTTGTCGTCCTTGCCAGATGCCGCCTTGGGGGCCTTGGCCGTCTTGTCCGGATGGGCACCGGCACCCACGGACAGTTCCTGCCCGAGTTGCGAGAGATGGGCGGCGAGCGTGCTGCATCCGACACCGATGCGCGCCCCCAGCAGCACCACGAACCGGCCGTGACGTTGAGGTGATGCGGCATGGACCGTTGGTGTCTGATCCACCACCCGGCGAATGACCTCGAGCGCCTCCTCGTGCGTGGAGTGCATGTCGATGAAATCGTGTACCCCGGCACGAATGGCCGCCTTCATCCCATCGGCTCGCACCATTGAGCCTACGGCCACCAGCGGCATTTTGGGCGCCACGCGTTTGAGCATGTGTGCGAGTTCGATCGCAGCGGCAATGCCGCCGTCCTCGCCGTCGTCGGCGTGACCGGTCGGCTCACCTGAGAAATCGAGCAGCACGACCTGCGGATCGAGATCGCCAATGCGCTGCTGCAATTGCGCCGGACGGCCAGCTTCCTGGAGCACGACCCCCTCTTCACGCAGCGCAGCCGAGAGCCACTGACCGTGGCCGGCATGCGCGCTGCAAAAAAGGAAGCGATGCAACTCTGTCATGGTGTCCAGTATTCGCGTCGGTGCGTTCATGTATGCACTCCTTACTGCCCTGTCCCGGCTCTCGCTGTTGCCCGCTCGATGCCGCCTTCCTGCCGATATCGGCGCTACTTCGAGAATCCCGGCAATTCGCTGTCGCTCGCCACACCCATGAGGTAATCCCCCCAGACCGGGCCCGGACGGCGCTCACGCGTATCGCCCGGCAGCGGTATGTTCGCCCCACGGGCCACCGGCTTGACCAAATGCGGTGTGACGACGATGACCAGCTCCTTTTCGGCGCTGTTGTACTTCAGGTTGCGGAAAAACGCGCCGATGAGCGGCAGATCGCCGAGCAGCGGCACCTTGTCGACAGCGGCGGTCGTCGTGCGCGAAATCAAACCGCCGATGATGAAGCTCTCTCCATCGCCCAGCTCGACGGTCGTGTCCGCGCGACGTGTGGTGATCGCGGGAATCTGTGTCGACTCGGTCACGATGGCGTTCGTGTAATCAATGTCCGACGCCTCAGGCGCCACTTTCAACGCAATGCGATTCGGCGAAAGAATCGTCGGTGTCACCGTCAGGCCCACGCCGAAGGGCTTGTAGACGATCGTGGTCGTGCCAAGCCCTCCCGACTGCGGCACGGGAATCTCGCCGCCCGCGAGAAAGCTCGCGCTCTGCCCCGAGAGTGCCACCAGCGTTGGCGCGGCGAGCACCCGGCCAAGGCCGTTCGATTGCAGCAGGTCGATCTCTGCCGACATGCTGAACGCGCCGCGAGTGATCGAGCCGAAGAACGAGCCGAAATTCGGCACGGTGCTCGCGCCCCCGCCACCGCCGAAGGCAGAGTTGAGCGTCGAGCCAACACCAAAGCTGCCCGACGCCGTCTTCTTCGACGCACTGAAACTCGCCCCGATCTGGTTGAGGATGTTGCGGTTGATTTCGACGATCTTCACGTCGACCTGCACCACGCCGGTATCTCCGACCGTCGAGCGATCGACGACGACACCGCCTTTGCCCGTGGCATCGACTGCCGCCGATTGCAATCCGCTATGTTCGATGACGCTATTCGCATGGCCCTTGATGAGCGCCGCGTTGCCGCGTGCGTCGACCGTGGCGGTGCCGGTGTCGCCCAATGCACTCTGAAGGTCGCCGGTCACATGGACCTCCCAGCGCACCGGGTCGCCGCCGCGCGGCCACGCAGCGACCTGCGTGGTGCCCGCCTTCTTGCCCACGACCAGCACCGAGCCGCGCCGTCCGCCCGCGCCCTTGAGCACGACGATGTCGGCCACGGCCGGATCTGCCACGGCCACGCGCTCGAGCGATCCCGGTACCTGCAGTTCGCGTTGCTCGTGAACGCCCAGCGTCAGCGAGCGCGCCCCGGCGCTCGAGGCGGGGTCTGCCGCGTCGGCCAGACGCACCGCTACCGTGGCGCCGCACGCGATCAGCACCGCGAAGCACAACAGCATTCCCTTAACCCGCGTGGTCTCTCGTCTGGCAGTGCGAACCTGGCTTCTGATCATGGCGTGGCTGTATCGGTCACTGTGTCGGTTAAGTGGCGTAGCGTTTCCGGTCGAACGTCATTACATCTGCGGCATCAACAAGTTCAGTCGTTTCAGTCGTTTCAGTTGTTTCAGTAGGAAGCGGTGGTGCGTTCCGCGCCGCGCACAACCTCGATCGTGCTGCCCCCGCCGCCCCCACCCGGCGAGCGAGGCGCGGCCGCCGCACGGCGCACCGGTTCCCCCGCGAGACCGGTCGTGGCAATCCCGGCATAGGCCCGGTTCTCCGGCGCCTCGAGCGCCGTCTTGTCGTCGCCCTTCAGACCCGACTTGCCGGCGAGTACCGGTGGTGGTGACGGGAACAGCGACGTGTCGGGCGTGGCATCGTCCCCCGGGTTACGCAGCGCCAGCGTGATCTTGCCCTGCTGCGTTCCCAGCACCACACGGTTGACGTCGGCCACCGGCACGGCCACGACCGCAGAAGTCGCCGGCATGGGCGGCTGGGTGTTGACGGCCGGGGCAGGTTGCGGCGGCGCCGGCGTGGTCGTCACGGCTTGCACGGTAGACGCCACGCCTGGCGTTGCAGGCGGTGGCGTCACGTCGTCGAGCGACGCAATGCCGTAGCTCAGCACCCGCACGCGAGACGCCAGCAGACGCGACTGCGTGTCGTCCATCAGACCACCGGCCGCGCCCGCCGGCTGCGCCGTCTTCATCGTGAAAAAAACGTCCACATAGTCGCCGGGACGAATGCGGTTGCTCACGCCAACGGTTTCCGTCACGGGAATCGCGACGGCACGTTCGCCCGGCGCGAGCTGCAACGCCAGGCCGCGCGCCAGCGTGTTTTGCGTGACAGGCACGCCGGCAGCGAGCGCGACGAGCGGCACCCGCCCCACAACATCGGCCGGGTTCGCGAAACCGCCCACCGTCTGGCTATCGAACTGTTCGAGTTTCACGCCGTCTGCGCCGATGGGTTGGCCCGGCGAGAGCGCCTTGGCCGCCACCACGGCCGGGTAGCGCTGCGTGAGCGTCTGTGTCACCGGTGACGGCGTCGTGGCGGGCGCCGGCGCGTTAGTCGTCCCGAGACGCAACGCGAAGAGGGCGAGCAGCACTCCGGCGACAACCAGCACAGCAGCGAGAATCTTGGTGGCTTTGTTCATGGCTTGGGGCCTGTCGGCCGTTCAGTCACAACTTGCGGGACGCCGGCTGACCGGCGGCATGACAACTGGCAAAACTCCACATCCCTTTGTTGCTTGCGCTACGAATTCGACTTCGATTCCACGGGGCGTCAACTCCCGCCCAGCGTAGACGTGTCCAGCGTGATGGCGGCGGTACCGACAATGTTCTGAGGCACGAGGGCGCCCAGTCCCGGCCAGTTGACGATCATCGGCTGTGTCAACGTCAACGTGACGTGGACAATGCACTGCGAACTGGTGCTGGTGGCCGACGCCGGGCACGGGTAGGTCGCGTCAGCCGGAAAGCTGGCGCTCACGGCGGAGGCGGACGGCCAGGTGAGTGTGGTATTGATCGCCTGTGTGGCGTACCCCTGACGCTGCGACATCGTGCCAGCGCGCAGCATCGCGCGGCCGGCCTCGGAGGCGGCCTGCGTGAGCATTTGCCGGGCAAGAATATTGATGGAGAAGGCGACGGCGACATAAAACGCGGGCAGCAGGATCATCAGGATAAGCATGAATTCCAATGCCGCGACGCCGCGCGAGTCCGCGCATCGCAGCCCTGCCCTTGCCTGTGCCCCAGACCGTTTCATGACGATACTCCCCGTCGCTCACGGCGCTCAGTGGCCGTGTTTGGCGACGCATTGGTCCAACCCATTTGCGCGGCGTCGCCCGCGCCTCCCGATTTTTTTGGTGCTGCCTGAAGCAACACTCGTCACCTCTTCACAACGTGCTGCGCACGGTTGGCACCCTCTTGTACTCCCCACCGCCCGCACTCACCTCACCACCAGTGCCGCCGCCGCCAGATACGCTCCGTAAGGCAATCCGATCCGTCCGGCCCTCCACTGCAAAATCCGTTGCCAGACACGCGTGGCGGTCAATCCGTCGCACCAGCGTGCCAGCCACTTCAACCGCCCGGCCAACAGCACCAGCGCATGCACGCCGGCAGCCACGCTTGCCAGACACCAGACTGGCAGCAGCGCCGGATACCCCGCTACCAGACCGATCAGCGCAAAGAGCTTGACGTCGCCAGCCCCCATCACACCCCGCCACCAGAAAGGTAGCAGTACGATCAATCCGAGAAGCGCTCCCAGCCCGTGAACCCACACCACCCGCGGTTCCCCTCGCCAGGCCTGCCACGCAATCCAGACCAGTGCCAGCGTACCCACGCACAGCAACCAGGCATTCGGGATGCGACGTGCAATGAGGTCCGTGATCACGATCGGCACGCATAACAGCCACAACAACGTCAGCACCGGGCGTCTCGCATCAGTGTGTGGCAGCCGAGGTTGCTGCCGACGTGACGTTGCTGAAGGCGCTCGACAACACATCGCTCAGATTCGTGAACACCGTTGCGCCGATCACTACAGCCACGATGGCGGCCAAAATGCCGTACTCAAGCGCCGTGACACCTTTTTGCCGTGACAGTCTGCGCTGCCGACCGGCCTTGCCCGCTTGCCTCACTTGCATGATCCGCACCCTAGCGAACACAGCACTCCATCGCCCCGAATGACACCGTCAACCGAACGGTGTCTTTCCCCTTATCGCCAGCACCAATTCGCCCTCATCCAACCTTAGGCGCGAGTCACGTGCTGACATTCATCGTTGCTGACTGGCTTCATACGGCGTGTCATGCGAGAGCGTCAGCTACCGGCTGCAGTCACCGCCGACGAAATCTTCGAGAAGACCTGACTAAACGTCGTACCCAGACTGCTGTAGACCGTCCCGCCAATCACCACCGCTACGATTGCGGCGAGGATGCCGTACTCCAATGCCGTCACGCCTCGCTCGTCGCGCGCGAACAGTCGAAAACGATTGCTGAGTTTCATATCATCCTCCCTCAAATAGGCGCCAGGCGCCCGCTGACACACACAGCGAAAGGTCACCAGCCTTTAAGGCGTGTGACGCTTTCCCGCCAGATTGCTTATCAACTCGTGACTTCGGCCTCGGGTTCGTTGCGCCGTAAGGCTTACAAACCTCTTTGACATTGTACGCCAATATTTCTCTGCTTGTTGGTACGACCTTTGCTGCGGCGTACTATTTTTTTCTGATGCTAATTTAATCTAAATCACAAAAACTAGAGTCTTACTACCAATCACCCGGGCGAATGTAAGAAAACGTTACCCGGATTGAACAAACAATACTCCAAAACCAGGCAATGCAACCCTCGCGAGGGAAAACCATGATTGTTGCAGCACCACACACTCCGATGGAATACCTGTCAATACGTGCAGCACTCATTTAAATAACGGCCGATTAATTTCGCGCCCGATCCGGGCATCAATGCCAGGCGTATTTCTCCCTGCTCGCGCCCCGCCATTCACCACAGTTCCCCGCCGCACTTGGCTCATCCGTTGATCGTGGCTCGCCAGCACTGCTGGCCGTGGCCGCCGACGCTTTCATTCCATTACCCATCCCGCACCTGTACGCCCGCCCGGCGGCTTCATTCGTATTTCAATACGATTTCATCGTCTATTGCTGGCTGACGCCACACAACATTACTAATAATTACGGCGTGCACATCATCTTCCCCGATCGGGGGCTACCCGAATCGCTTACGCCTGTGCATATCTACTGACGCCTGAAGTCAATTCTTTCGGCTGCGTTACGTAACGTTACCCGTAACAACCCCCGTAACGGGAACGGCAATTCGCCTGAAATTCGCCATTTCCCGATGGCGTTAACCCTAATTCTCTCTGCCGCGAACCCGCTTCGATCTCTCGATCCGAAAGATTCTTGTTTTCCGAAACGCAAATAAATACAGGCTTTTCAGGCTGTCACCGGAAAAACTAGAAGAGTTATTCAAACCCGGATTTAGAGATTGGCACAGCTCTTGCGGATACCCCTGCATCGCAACGCTAAGGATCACCGGGGGACACCATGATCATTGGCAATACCAAGCAAACGATGCAATCCGTCGTAGCCGTCGCAGCCGAGCGGCAACGCATCGCGGCAATGCAGCGCAGCGCTGCTGCCGAAGACGATCGTAGAGGCGCAAGCCCAGGGAGGGGCGGTGCAGAAGGCGGTGGCGTACGCGCCACCGCCACACCGACCGAAGCGGCCAACGCTCACAGCACCGGCAACACGAATTCGGCCCAGGCGATGACGGGCCCCGATAGCGCGGTTGTCAACGCGCTCCTGTTCGCACTCATCGCGCAACGCATGAACGCACGACTGGCCGCGCAAGAAGCGCTCGCCTGAATACCAAACAGACTAGATAGAGGACACCATCATGAAAAACATCCAACGCAACCTCCTCGCTTCCGCCTGCCTTCTCGCCGTCATCACGATGACCGGTTGCGCCAGCTCCGGCTCGGGTGGCACCAGCGGCTCGCTTGGCGATGGCGGTGGCGGTAGCGGCACCACCGCTGGCACCGGCGGCGGAGGGGGCACGGGCACCGGCACGGTCCCGGACGGCTCCGGCACAGGTGGCAACGGAAATGGCAACGGCAACGGCAACGGGAATGGAAATGGCAACGGTAACGGGAATGGCAACAGCAGCCCGGGTGCCGCCACCAACCCGATCGGCACGGTAGCCAGCACGGCCAGCACGGGCGTCGTGACGCAAGTCGGCAAGACGGTCAGCGACGTCGGCACGACGCTGGCTGGTACCCAATTGCCGCTGCTCAGCTCGCAAACGCAAAGCGGTCTGGCCGGCGCAGTTGTCTCCACCGGCAACGCCGTTCAGACGCTCGGCAACGGCCTGTCCAATGGACTGGGCAAGCTCGGGTCAGTGAAGGACCCGCTCAATCCGACGCTCGCCAGCGTGGGCGGCGTAGTCTCGAACCTGGGTACGGCCGGTACGCAACTGGGTAGCGCCGTCGCGGGCCTCGGGCAGATCGGGCCGCTGGGCAATACACCGGTCAATGGCGTCACCACGCTGCTCGGCGGCGTCGTGACCTCGGTCGGCAAGGCAGGCGAAGCCCTTGGCGGCGGTCTGACGCAAACCATCACGAGCGGCCCGGTGCAACAACTGACGTCGTCGCTCTCGTCGGCCATCACGCCGATCACGAGCGTCGTGACGAATACCACGCAAACGGTCGGCAACGCCACGGGACTTGGCGCACCGGTCGCCGGTCTGCTGGCGCAGGTAGGCGGTGGCCTGGCCGGCGTTGGCGCCAAGATCGGCGGTCAGCTCAACAACCCGATCGCGGCTGACGTTGGCGGCCTCGTCGCAGGTGTCGGCAACACGGTGGCCAGCCTTGGCGGTGCCGTTCACGGCACGCCGACGAGCACCAACCCGCTCTCCCCGCTCACCTCGGCACTCGGTGGCCTGACGGGTGGCCTCGGTGGCAGCACGGGCACGGGCTCGGGGCCCCTCGCCCCGGTCACCAATCTTTTGTCGGGTCTGACGGGCACGCTCGGCGGTGCCACGGGCGGCACCTCGGGCAGCAACCCGCTGGCACCGGTCACGAATCTCGTTTCCGGTCTGACGGGCGCACTCGGCGGCGCCACCGGCGGTGCTTCGGGCAGCAACCCGCTCGCGCCGGTCACGAACCTCGTCTCCGGACTGACGGGCGCACTCGGCGGCGCCACCGGCGGTGCTTCGGGCAGCAACCCGCTCGCACCGGTCACGAACCTCGTCTCTGGCCTGACGGGCGCGCTCGGCGGCGCCACCGGCGGTGCTTCGGGCAGCAACCCGCTCGCACCGGTCACGAACCTCGTCTCCGGACTGACGGGCGGCCTCGGCGGCTCAGGCGGTGCCTCGGCTGGCTCAGGCGGCTCGGCCTCGGGCGGTGTGCTCGCCCCGGTCACCTCGCTGCTCGGTGCCGTGACGGGGGCAGTCGGCGGGGCAACGGGGTCGGGCAGCAGCAATAGCGGCCCGCTCGCTCCGGTGACTGGCCTGCTGGGCGGCCTGCTCGGCGCGAAGAAGTAAGCCAGCGCCAAAGACTCGACAACCTCAGCCAGCGGCAGATCGACCATGACTCGCGCGATTCCTCCGCCCGCCTGTGACCGCCGCGATCCGGCCCTGGCCCCGATGCCCACGCATCGAGCCAGGGGAGTCCGGATCCGGCGCACCCCACACGCCGCCCGCACACATCGGCAGCACAGCGAGCGGCCCCGGTTCCTCAAGTGGAAGTAACGACATCGCCGCGCGACCCATCGCCGGCAAACATTCAGAACGATCAAGGGAGATAGACATCATGTCCAACGCACTTCAACGCACCCTTCTGGCCTCGGCCGCCATCGGCGCCATCGCCCTCACCGGCTGCTCCAGCGGCGGTGGCGGCAGCGGCGCCACCTCGGCTGGCACCACGGGTACCCCGAACGCGGTCGGCACGACGGCCAGTGGCGCAGGCGGTGTCGTGAGTTCCGCAGGTAACGTCGTCAGCGCCCTGGGCGATCAGGTCGCCAGCACTCAACTGCCGCTCGTATCGACGCAGGCGTCGCAAGGCTTCGGCGGCGCGCTCTCCAATACCGGCAAAGCCGTGACCGACCTTGGCAACGGCGTGAGCAGCGGTCTCGGCCAGACCGGCACTTCGGCAGACTCGGTGGGCACCACGCTCGCCAGCACCGGCAACGTGGTGACCGATCTCGGTCAGGCAGGGGTCTCGCTGGGTAGCGGTGTCGCAGGAATCGGCAAGAGCGGCCCGCTCGCCGGCACCCCCGTCGATACGCTGACCAGCGCACTCGGCAATGTGGTCGCCACGGTCGGCCAAGGCGGTATTGCCGGCGGGGCAATCCTGAAACAAGCCTTCTCGGGCGGCCCGGTGACGCAGGTCACTTCCACACTCTCGGCCGCCGTCAACCCGATCACCAATGTCTTGTCGGACACCACTCGCACCGTGGGTAACACCACGGGTCTCGGCGGCCCGGTGCAGAACCTGTTGACCACGTTGGGCGGCGCGGTCGGCACCGTCGGCACGACGCTCAAGGGCACGTCGCCGAACCCGGTCGTGGGCGCCCTGGGCAACACGGTGATCGCCACCGGCAACACGGTCTCGGGCCTCGGCGGTTTCGTGAACGGTCAGACGTCCAGCGGCTCGTCGAATCCGTTCGGCTCACTGCTCGGCAATCTCGGTACGACCACAGCCGGGGGCGGCGGCGCATCGAACCCGCTCGGTTCGGTCACGGGTCTGCTTGGTGGACTCGGCGGTTCGGGTGGCAGCAGCCCGCTCGCGCCCGTCACGGGTCTGCTCGGCGGTCTGACGGGTGGCAGCTCGTCGGGCAGCAGCAGCCCGCTTGCGCCCGTCACGAACCTGCTCTCGGGGGTGACGAGCGCTGCTGGCGGCAGCTCGGGTAGCGCGGCCGGCGGTCTGGGCACGCTGCTCGCCCCGGTGACCGGTCTGCTCGGCAGTGTGGCCAGCGTCGGCAAGTAATCGCCCCACAAACGTTGCATCGCACATTGCGCGTATGCATCACATGATTCATCGATAAGGAGATGCCATGGCTCGCTTCATTTCCGACACCAGCGTTCTGATGCGCGGTCGTGGCGAATCCGCCCCGCAAGTTTCCGACCCCTTGGCAATGCGCGAAACCGGCAACGGTTTCGCGAATCGCCACGGCCATAACACGTACGGCACCGATTCGGGTGCCGCCTCCGGGGCGACGTCGACTGCCTCACAGCTCAACGGAACGCAGGGCACCATGAGCGACCGACACACGAACCGTAACGAACTCGTCACCGGCATCGTCCGCTCTCTCGGCCGTCGGCTCGCCGTGTACACCGCGCTTTATCACGCGGCGCTCGCCGAGCAGCTCGGCCTAAACGTCACCGACCTGAACGCGCTCGATCTGATTCTCGAACTGGAATCGATCACCGCAGGCCAACTTGCCGAACTCATGGGTGTCAGCTCTGGTGGCATCACCACGGTCATCGACCGGCTCGAGCGCGCGGGCTTCGTGGAGCGCGAGAAGAACCCGCACGACCGCCGCATGGTGATGATTCACCCCATCGAAGAACGCTGTGCACAGATCGAGCAGTTCCTCTCGTCCGTCTCGCGTGAACTTACAGCGGTCAGCGCCGCGTACGACCACAGCGAGCTCGCCGCGATTCACGATTTCCTGGTGCAGAGCATTCGCACCCTGAAGAGCGAAACCTTCCGTCTTCGTTTCGAGGCCGATCAGGACATCGCCGGTCTGGTCTCGAACAGCCGCGGCGCATCGACCAAGGTCTGAGCGCGCGGCGACTGCCCTCACGAGGAGAAACGTCATGTCGAAGATTCTGCGCCCTACGCTGCTTGCCGTGACGATCGCGGGCATCGTCGGTGTTACCGGCTGCTCCAGTTCCGGCGGCGGCAGCGGGGCTACCGCCAACACGCCGACCAACCCCACGAATCCCACGAATCCGAACTCGCCGACCAATCCGACCAATCCGACGAATCCCACCACGACCAGCAATGGTGTGGTCAGCTCGGTCGGCTCCGTGGTGAGTGCCGTCGGCAATCAGGTCTCCGGCACGACGATTCCGGGGGTATCGCCGCAAGCCACACAGGGTTTCGGAGGCGCACTCACGCAAACCGGCAACGCCGTCACGGATCTCGGTACCGGTGTCGGCAACGGGCTCGGTCAGCTCGGCAAGTCCGGCACGAACCCGGTCGGCGCCACGCTCGCAAGCACGGGGGGGGTCGTTGCCGATCTCGGCAACGCCGGGATATCGCTCGGCAGCGGCATTGCCGGAATCGGCAAGAGCGGCCCGCTCGCCAACACGCCGGTCAATACGCTCACAGGTGCACTGGGCACGGTCGTCTCCACCGTCGGTCAGGCTGGGGTGCAAGGCGGCACAGCCCTCAACCAGGCGCTCACGAGTGCCCCCGTCGTGCAAGCGACCTCGGCGCTATCGTCGGCGATCTCGCCCATTACGAATATGGTGGTCACGACAACGCAGACGGTCGGTAACACGACCGGTCTGGGGACGCCTGTCGCCGGTCTGCTGGGCACACTGGGCGGTGCATTGAATTCGGCGGGTGCGCAGGTCAAGGGGGTAGCACCTAACGCGGCCGTCGCTAGCCTTGGCAATCCGCTCTCAGCACTCGGCAACACCGTCGCAAGTGCTGGCGGCCTACTCTCCGGCAGCACAAGCACCGCGAATCCGAATGCGCTTGGCAATGTGCTCGCCAGTATCGGCAACACCACCGTGACGCCCACGACGGCGAGCGGCAGCAATCCTTTGGGTGCTGTTACCGGCTTACTTGGCGGACTCACGGGTGGCGCCGGCGCCTCAGGTAGCAATCCGCTCGGCGCCGTGACAGGGTTACTCGGCGGCGTGACCAGCACCACAGGCGGAAGCAGCGGCGCAGGTAACGCGCTGTCGCCCGTCACCACGCTGCTGAGCACCGTCACCGCACCGTTGACGACGCTGGCCAGTACCGGCGCCAGTGGTGCCGGTGGCGCAGGTGGCCTGCTCGCTCCCGTGACCGGGCTGCTGGGTGGACTCGGCGGACTCGGCAAATAAAGCGACGCGTCGAGACGCGGAAAGATCGCGAGAGGGGAACGTCGGCGGGGTGCAGGCCCAATGACGACGGCAAACCCGGACAGTGAAGCGACACTGCCCGGGCTTTGTCGTATCCGTCACCTGTGCCATGCGCCGTGACGTGCAGGCAGGCGAAAGTCAAAAAAACCCGGACGACGTTTCGTCCGGTTTTTTGTTTTTGGCGCTCGCGCAGACGCGTCTCGCGCCGATGCAAGGGATGTCCGGCTTATTGCTCGCGAACCCAGGTCTGCGTGCGGCCGATCAACGAAATGCCGATGAAGCCACGAACGTCGAGCTTCTTGCCACCGTCGATCACCGTCATCTTGCAGCTGTACTCCTTGCCGTTCTCCGGATCGAGAATCTTGCCGCCGCCGTAGACGTCGCCATCCTTGCGCACGCCACGAATGATCTGCATACCGAGCATCTTCTGCCCCTTGCGGGTGTCCGTGCAGGCCGTGCAGACACGCTCCGGATCGTCGTTTTCGCCGAGCCCCTTGGTGATGATGCCGACGTATTCGCCGTCCTTCTCGGAGATCGTCACGAGTGCCTTCGGCTTGCCGGTATTGTCGTCAATGGTCTTCCAGACACCGATTGGCGACGTGTCGTCGGCCGCCATTGCCGCTTTGGCCATACCGCCCAACAGCGCCACTGCGACGAGCGCGTGAGCACCCAGACGTCGCCACGACGTCGCGTTAGAAATCTGCTTCATGGTTGTCATCCTCCCGGATACGGAATTGATTGTCGTAGGACTCGCGATTGCCACCATTGCCGCATGGCCGCACGAGTCGCTTTGAAGATTACGCCAAAGGCGTGACGCCGTGCTGAGGAAGTCCTCTAGCCGAAAAGCGTCCCGTTCCTCTGGCCGATACCGACAATTCCGCCGGGAAACAGCGCTACTGCTCTCGTATCCAGGTCTGCGTGCGACCCAGCAACGTAACACCGAAATAGCCTCGCACTTCGAGCTTTCTGCCGCCGTCGACAACGCGCATTTTGCAGCCGTATTCGCTGCCGCTGTCCGGATCAAGAATTCTCCCGCCCGTGTATTCGTCGCTCTCCGGGTCCTTGTGCAGGCCGCGGATGATTTGCAAGCCCTGGAGCTTCTTCCCCCTGCGCCAATCGGTGCAATCGTTGCAACGGCGCTCGAGCGCGTCGCTCCTGCCCAGGCTCCTGGTCAGCGCGCCGACGTATTCACCGTCATTCTCGGTGATCGTGATGAGCGCCTTCGGATCGCCGGTTTCGTCGACGATTCGCCATACCCCAACGGGCGTCGACATACCCTCGGCGGCTATCGCGAAGAGCGCGTTGCCCAACAAGGCCGCCACTACGCACAGACGTCGCCACGACGCCGCATTCGAAATCGCTTTCAAGATGACCTACGGATTCGATACCAGAATGACATTGACGATTACAACGGCGGCAAGGCAATCGCGGTCAGCCGCCACTGAATGAGATTGCGGCGCGTGAGCGTGAACGTCACGACACGTTCCGGACGGTCACTGCGCGAGACATGCACGAGGAAGTGACTGAAGTCCTGAAACTCGGTCCGCGTCATGGTGCGCGGCGGTTCGCTACCCGATGTTGACGACTCGCTGCCACTCAGGGGGGCTGCCGGCACCGCCGGGGCCGATTGCGGTGCGCTGCTCTCGGCTTGCGGTGATTGAGGTGGCTGCGGTGCCGCATCGCGCGGCGCCGGTGCGCCAGGCGCAGGCGGCAGCCCGGTGCTGTCACCGCGCAGCATGGCCGCTACGGCTTCCGGCGTCAGCAAGGCTTCGACCACACGATCCGACACCCAACCGCCGAACGCGAGTGCCAGCGCACCGAAGGCGTTGCCGCGCTGCTTGTCCATCTGGCGTGCGAGTTCGTCATGCAAACTCGTTTTCAGACTCTCTCGAACGGCCGGATAGTCCACATACGACGACAGCGCCGTCGCGTCGCGGGCATTGGCGGCGTCGCGCGCGCGCCACAACGTGTAATACGGCGTGCCGAAGAGCAACCCCAGCACAACGACCAGCGCTCCAATGGAAATGCCGGCAATTGACAGCTTACGCATTACAAAACTCCGTCGATCAAACAACGCATGGTAGGCGACCCGCTGCCCCCCCACCCGCTGGCTTACATTGCTTTACAAATCATTACAGCACGACGTCTTGCGCGCTCTTACTCTGAAAGTGTAGCCGCAAGACCGTGACACCTGCCGGCATGCGCCAATCCGGCGGGCGAGATAGGTGTGCGGCACGCGGCAGTTCAACCGACAAGGAGGTGGCATCGTGCGTCACACCCGACTTGTCCGGATGGTGTGCTTCGCTTTGCTGGCCGGCGCCACGGCTGGCGCAACGGCCCGTTCGTCGGACAGCCGCTTTTTCCAAGGCTGGTTCACGCAAGCCGACGACCGTCCGGCCGGGCGCGGCGATAACCGTGATAACCGTGATAACCGCGACAATCGCGATAGCCGGGGGGGCGCGCGGCCCGGACCGTCACGGCCACAGCAGCAGCCAATACGGCCGCAGGGCGACTTGCGCGGTGATATCTACAACCATCTCCGCGAGCAACGGCAACCGCCGCCGCCCGCTTCCGATCCGCGGCAACGTCAGCGTGATCGCAATGGCCGCTGAGTGGCCACGCACATCACGGACATCACGCACATCACGCACATCACGCACATCAATAACGGCGCCGGGCGTCTCGCGTCGCGCGCTCAGGTGAGCGACGTATCGACCACCCGACGCGGCGTTTCGAGATACTCCAGCGACTGCATCTCCACGAGACGCGACACCGTGCGCGTAAATTCGTTGGCCAGCGTACCTTCGGTGTATAGCGCTTCGGGCGTCACTTCTGCCGACATCAGCAGCTTGACCTTGTGGTCGTAGAACACGTCGACAAGCCACGTGAAGCGACGGGCTTCGGAGGCCATGCGCGGCGTCATCTTCGGCACGTCCGACAACACGACGGTGTGGAAGCGATTGGCCAGTTCGAGATAGTCGTTCTGCGAACGCGGGCCTCCACACAGCGTATGGAAGTCGAACCACACCACACCGCCAGCGCGGCGCAGGGCTTTCAGTTCACGCTGCTCAATGTGCAGCAGCGGGCTCTCGTCGGGCACCCCGGCGATCTCGGCAAACGCCGCACGCAGTGCGCGGTTTGCCTCGTTCCCGAGAGGATAGTGGTACACCTGCACCTGCGCCAACGTGCGGCGGCGGTAGTCGACACCCGCGTCGACATTGAGCACGTCGAGCTTCTCTTCGAGCAGGCGGATTGCGGGCAGCACGCGGTCACGATGCAAACCGTCCGGGTAGAGCGTGTCGGGACGGTAGTTCGACGTCATCACGAACTGCACGCCGTTCTTGAACAGCTCGGCGAGCAGGCGGTGCAGGATCATGGCGTCGGCCACATCCGAGACGTGAAACTCATCGAAACAGATCAGGCGATATCGCTTGGCAATGCGCTTGGCCAGTTCGTCCAGCGGATCGGGCAGCCCCTTGAGCGCCTGCAACTGATGGTGCACCTCGCGCATGAACTCGTGGAAGTGCAGACGTGTTTTGCGCTGCAGCGGCACCACCGAGTAGAAGCTGTCCATCAAAAAGCTCTTGCCGCGCCCCACCCCACCCCAGAGGTAGACGCCCTTTGGCAGGTCGGGGCGCACGAGCCACTTCTTGACGGTGTTCGAGCGCTTGGCCTTATAAGCCGCCCATTCGTCGTAACACTGTTGCAAACGCTCGACAGCGCGCTCCTGCGCCTCATCGGGCTGGTAGCCGCGCGCGGCCAATTCTTGTTGGTAGTATTCGCGAACGTTCATGCGGTGCGGCGACGGGCCGGGGGGCAGAGGGAATCAGGAAAAAACAAAGGCGAGTTGCCTCGCCTTTGTTCATACACGTCAGCGTAAAGCGACTTACTTGTTCAGCGCGCGCTTCTCGACATCGAGGGCGGCTTCACGCATCACTTCCGACAGCGACGGGTGCGGATGGCAGATACGGCCGATGTCTTCCGACGCCGCCTTGAACTCCATCGCCACAACGGCTTCGGCGATCAGGTCAGACGCGTTCAGGCCGATCACGTGAACGCCGAGAATTTCGTCGGTCTTGGCATCAGCCAGCACCTTCACGAAACCGTCCGACGAGCCCATGCCCAGCGCACGGCCATTGGCCGCGAACGGGAACTGGCCCGGCTTGAACTCACGGCCTTCGGCCTTCAACTGCTGCTCGGTCTTGCCGACCCAGGCAATTTCCGGCGACGTGTAGATCACCCACGGAATGCAGTTGTAGTCGATGTGCGGCTTCTGACCGGCGATGACTTCGGCAACCAGCACGCCTTCGTCTTCGGCCTTGTGCGCGAGCATCGGGCCACGCACCACGTCACCGATCGCGAACACGTTCGGCAGCTTGGTACGGCAGTGGTCATCCACCGGAATGAAGCCGCGCTCGTCGGTCGCCAGACCGATGTTTTCCAGGCCCAGCGCGTCCGTGTTCGGCACGCGGCCGACCGACACGATCAGACGGTCCACTTCCAGCGTCTTGGCGTTGCCGTCCTTGTCCGTGTAGTTGACAGTGACGTTGTCCTTGCCGGTCTTGACGTCGCTGACCTTCACGCCGACGTTGATGTCCAGACCCTGCTTCTTGAACTGCTTGGCGGCTTCCTTGGCAACGCCCGCATCGGCGGCGGCCAGGAAGTCCGGCATGGCTTCGAGCACGGTGACTTCGGCACCCAGACGGCGCCACACCGAACCCAGTTCCAGACCGATCACGCCAGCGCCGATCACGCCGAGCTTCTTCGGCACGGTGTCGAACGAGAGCGCACCTTCGTTATCCGAGATGAGCTTGTTGTCGACCGGCATGCCCGGCAGGTGACGCGCCTTCGAACCCGTGGCGATGATGATGTTCTTGGCAGTGACCGACTCGGCCTCGGCGCCCGACACATCGATCTGATAGCCGCCATCGTTCTTGGCGACGATCTTGCCGTGGCCCTTGAGCCACGTGATCTTGTTCTTCTTGAACAGATACTCGATACCGCCCGTCATCTTGTCGACGATGCCTTGCTTGCGCGTGAGCATCTTCTCGATGTCGATCTTGACATCCGACGTGGTGATACCGTGCTCGGCCAGGTGATGGCCGACCTTTTCGAACTCTTCCGACGAGGCCAGCAGCGCCTTCGACGGAATGCAACCGACGTTCAGGCAGGTACCGCCGAGCACCATCTTGCCGGCCGGGTTGGTCCACTTTTCGACGCAAGCGACGGAGAAACCGAGTTGTGCGGCGCGGATGGCGGCGATATAACCACCGGGGCCGGCGCCGATAACGACGACATCAAATTCTTTATTTGCCATTTTGAGACTCAGTGAAGGTTGACGGCAGGGGGAGGCGCGGTGCGCCGGGCACGTCGCGCATATCGCGCATGGCCCGGCAACACCGCGCAGTGCGCGCTAACGCTTACAGGTCGAGCAGCAGGCGAGCCGGATCTTCCAGCGCTTCCTTCATGGCGACGAGGCTCAGCACGGCTTCGCGGCCGTCGATGATACGGTGGTCGTAGCTCATGGCCAGGTAGTTCATCGGGCGGATGACGATCTCGCCGTTCTCCACCACAGCGCGGTCCTTCGTGGCGTGAACGCCCAGAATGGCCGATTGCGGCGGGTTGATGATCGGGGTCGACAACATCGAGCCGAACACACCACCGTTCGAGATCGAGAACGTGCCGCCGGTCATTTCTTCGATCGACAGCTTGCCGTCGGCCGCCTTCTTGCCGTACTCGGCGATCTTCTTCTCGATGTCGGCCAGGCTCATCTGGTCGGCGTTACGCAGAATCGGCACCACCAGACCACGCGGCGAGCCGACAGCGATACCGATGTCGAAGTAGCCGTGGTAGACGATGTCGTTACCGTCGATCGAGGCGTTCACGGCCGGGTACTTCTTGAGCGCATGGACAGCGGCCTTCACGAAGAACGACATGAAGCCCAGCTTCACGCCATGTTCCTTCTCGAACTTGTCCTTGTACTTGTTGCGCAGATCCATCACCGGCTTCATGTTGACCTCGTTGAACGTGGTCAGAATGGCGTTGGTCTGTTGCGATTGCAGCAGGCGCTCGGCGATACGGGCGCGCAGACGCGACATCGGCACGCGCTGTTCCGGACGACCTTCCAGCGACGTGTCGCGGCCCACCGAAGCGGCGACCGACGGCAGCGCGGCACGTTGTGCCGGTGCGGGAATCGACGATGCAGCAGCGGCGGGCTTGGCGCCAGCCGCCAGGGCGTCGCCCTTGGTCACGCGACCGTCACGGCCCGAGCCAGCGACGTCCGTCGCCGACAGGTTCTTCTCGGCCAGCACCTTGGCAGCGGCCGGGCTGGCGATGCCACCCGACGCACCACCGGCTGCGGGGGCAGCGGCCGGGGCAGCAGCAGCGGCCGGCGCAGCGGCTTCCGCCGGCTTGGCAGCAACCGGAGCAGCAGCGCCTGCCTTGGCTTCGGTGTCGATCTTGGCAATGATCTGTTCCGACGTCACCGTGTCGCCGGCACCGGCAGTCACTTCGACGATCACGCCAGCGGCGGGGGCCGGCACTTCGAGCACGACCTTATCGGTCTCGACTTCGATCACGGTTTCATCTTGGGCGATGGCTTCGCCGACTTTCTTCTTCCAGTCGAGCAGCGTGCCTTCGGAAACCGACTCGGAAAACTGGGGGACTTTGACTTCAACAATGGCCATTTCTGGATCCTGGATTCGATAAACGTTCAATTCGGAAATACGGCAGCGGCCGTCCTTGGGGGAGGACGACCGCTGTAAGACCTAACCGGTTACTGCACCACGGTCGCGCCCTTGAGGCGACCGAAAGCCGTATCGAGCAACTGCTTGAGCTGTTCGTAGTGCTTGGCGTAGTAGCCCACGGCAGGCGAGGCCGAGGCCGCGCGACCCGCGTAAGCCAGCTTCTGACCGGCGCTCATGCTTTCGATCAGGTGGTGTTCGATGTAGAACCACGGACCCTGGTTTTGCGGCTCGTCCTGGGCCCACACCACTTCGGCGAGGTTTTCGTACTTCTTCAGCTCGTTCTCGAACGCCTTGTGCGGGAACGGATAGAGCTGTTCCACACGGACGATCGCGACGTCGGTCAACTTCTCTTCGCGACGGCGAGCGATCAGGTCGTAGTACAGGCGGCCCGAGCAGGCGACGACGCGCTTGACCTTCTTGGCGTCGATCGAGGCATCGGTTTCGCCGATGATCGTCTGGAAGCCGCCCTTGGCGAGTTCCGACAGATCGCTCACAGCTTCCTTGTGGCGCAGCAGCGACTTCGGCGTGAACACGATCAGCGGCTTGCGCAGCTGGCGGATCATCTGACGACGCAGCAGGTGGAAGATCTGAGCCGGCGTGGTCGGCTGGACCACTTGCATGTTCGTGTCGGCGCACAGTTGCAGATAGCGTTCGATACGTGCCGACGAGTGTTCCGGACCCTGGCCTTCGTAGCCATGCGGCAGCAACATCGTCAGGCCCGACACGCGGCCCCACTTCACTTCACCGCTCGAGATGAACTGGTCGATCACGACCTGAGCACCGTTGGCGAAGTCGCCGAACTGGCCTTCCCACAACACCATCGTGTTCGGCTCGGCGGTCGAGTAACCGTATTCGAAGCCCAGCACGGCTTCTTCGGACAGCACCGAATCGATCACCGTGAAGTTGGCTTGACCGTCGGCCACGTGTTGCAGCGGCACGTACGTGCCGTCGTTCCAACGCTCACGGTTCTGGTCGTGCAGCACCGAGTGGCGGTGCGTGAACGTGCCACGGCCCGAATCCTGACCGGTCAGGCGCACAGCGAAGCCCGACGAGACCAGCGATGCGAACGCCAGATGCTCACCCATACCCCAGTCGAGCGGCTGCTCGCCCTCGCCCATCTTGCGGCGGTCGTTGATGACCTTCTCGACGAGCGGGTGAACCTTGAAGTTCGCCGGGATCGTGGTGATGCGCTCGGCCAGACGCTTGAGTTCGTTCAGCGGCACGGCCGTGTCGCCCGCATCGGTCCACTTCTTGTTCAGGAACGGCACCCAGTCAACCGCGTACTTGCTCTTGTAGTTCGAGAGCACCGGGTCGATGGTGTGGTGGCCGTCGTCCATGGCCTTGCGGTAGGCAGCGACGAAGCCATTGCCTTCTTCGGCAGTGATCACGCCTTGCGTGACCAGCTTCTCGACATACAGCGCGCGCGTGCCCGGGTGTTGGGCAATCTTCTTGTACATCAGCGGCTGCGTGACCGCCGGGGTGTCTTGCTCGTTGTGGCCCAGCTTGCGGTAGCAAACGATATCCACGACGGCGTCCTTCTTGAATTCCTGACGGAATTCCAGGGCCAGTTGCATGGCCAGCACGACCGCTTCCGGATCGTCGCCGTTCACGTGCAGCACCGGCGCTTCGATCATCTTGACCACGTCCGAGCAGTACGTCGTCGAACGGGCGTCACGCGGATCCGACGTGGTGAAGCCGATCTGGTTGTTGATGACGATATGCACCGTGCCGTGCGTGCCGTAACCACGCGTTTGCGCGAGGTTCAGCGTTTCCATCACGACGCCCTGACCCGCGAATGCGGCGTCACCGTGAACTTGCACCGGCAGCACGCTGGCTGCGTCGGCTTCGCCGCGGCGATCCATACGGGCCTTGGCCGAGCCTTCGACCACCGGGTTCACGATTTCAAGGTGCGACGGGTTGAACGCCAGCGACAGGTGAACCGGACCACCGCTCGTCGAGACATCGCTCGAGAAGCCCTTGTGGTACTTCACGTCACCGGCCGGCAGGTCGTCGACGTGCTTGCCTTCGAATTCGGCGAACAAGTCCGACGGCATTTTGCCGAGGGTGTTGACCAGCACGTTCAGACGGCCGCGGTGGGCCATGCCGATCACGATTTCCTGCACGCCCTTCGCACCGGCGTGGTGGACGAGTTCGTCCATCGCCACGATGAAGGATTCGCCGCCTTCGAGCGAGAAACGCTTCTGGCCGACGAACTTGGTATGCAGGTAACGCTCGAGGCCTTCAGCGGCCGTCAGGCGTTCGAGAATGTGCTTCTTCTTTTCAGCAGTGAAGTTGGGCGTTGCACGCACCTTCTCCAGACGCTCTTGCCACCAGCGCTTTTGCACCGGGTCGCTGATGTACATGTACTCGGCGCCGATCGAGCCGCAGTACGTGTCGCGAAGCGCTTTGAGCAACTCGCGCAGGCTGGCCTGTTCGAAACCGAAGTACGTGTTCTCGGCCGAGTACACGCTGTCCATGTCGGCTTCGGTCAAGTCGTAGAACGCGGGTTCCAGTTCCGGAATCGCCGGACGTTCCTGACGCTTGAGCGGGTCCAGATTGGCCCAGCGTGCACCGAGGAAACGATAGGCGGCGACGAGCGACTGCACGTGAACCTGCTTGCGGGCCACCGCCAGGTCGGAAGCCCCCGCACGCGACACGAAGGCGTTAGCCTTGGCGCGCTGGGCGAACGACTCCACGATCGGGGCGTGAGCCACGTCGTTGGCGTTGGAACCATCAACAGCGGGAACGTTTTGCAGCGCGTCGAAATACTGGCGCCAGTTGTCCGGCACCGAAGCCGGATTATCAAGATACGATTCGTACAGCTCTTCGACGTAGGGGGCATTGCCACCGAAGAGGTACGAGTTCGCTTGGAATTGTTCCATCAAACTCATTTTGCGCTCACCTTTTCTACGAGTGTCTCGAGAAATAGCGGGTTACGAAACCTTCCGCGACACGGCCTGACCGATTAGCGGATTGCGAGAATCAAGTGGTGCTTGGAAGGACCTGATCAATCACGGCGAGGAGCATAGCACGTTTTCCTGGCGCCCACCGAGCCGGAAAGCCGTCACACGGGGACTTGCGGCGTGCCCGCCGCATGCGTCGCAGTCCAGGCGCTTCGCGTTGCCGAACGCACGTTCGCCGCTCCGTGATCGTGCACACATCCGACCCCGATTTCTCATCACCTGCCCTCGAAACAACCGCGAACATGCCGTCATCACGCGGACGCCCATTACGCCCCCAAGGGCCACCGTGCCCCGCCCGCCTTATTCCCATATGGAAATTGGATATATAAAAATTAATTTTTATTATTTTAATTTCTAAGGAGCAGCCGATATGGTGTTGAGTATCCCCTTGCCGGTCCAACTGGGGGTGGCTTGACGGGTTCGACCCGCCGGGGCTGCCGCGCTGGTCCGGCCCATGGAGTCAAGATCGACATGCAAGAGACGACGCCGCTTAACGCCCAGCAGGCCCAGTTGCTCAGCCAACTGGTTGACGGCCTATCCACGGAGCAGCTCGCCTGGGTGCGAGGGTTTCTCGCCGGCATCAATCACTCGGTGCGGCATGCCGGTGCCCCGACGCCGGCGACCGCATCCGCCAGCGCCGCCGCTGCGCACCTGACCATTCTTTATGGATCGCAAACGGGTCATGCGCAGGAAGTCGCGGAGCACGCCAAGGCGCGCGCGCTCGATGCAGGCTTCAAGGTCGACCTGTTTGCCATGGGCGACTACAAGGCGTCGCGTCTGAAGACCGACAAGTTGTTGCTCGTTGCCGTGTCGACCCAAGGCGAAGGCGAGCCCCCGGACGACGCCCGCGACTTCTACGATTTCCTGCACGGTGCGAAGGCGCCCAAGCTAGAAGGCACGCGTTTCGCGGTGCTCGGTCTGGGCGATTCGAGCTATGAGAAGTTCTGCCAGGCCGGTAAGGACTTCGACGCCAGGCTGGCCGCACTGGGCGCGCAACGGCTCGTCGCTCGTGTCGATAGCGACGTCGACTATGACGCACCGGCCGAGCGCTGGATCGAGGACGCCGTCGAAGCGCTCAAGCGCGTGGCGTCACCCGGCGCGCCGTCTTCCGTCAAGCGCATTGGCTCGGCCGAGAGCGTTACCCTCGCCGCCCTCGCCAGCGGTACCGCTGCGGCCGCCGCATCGAGTCAATACAGCCGCAAGCGCCCGTTTGACGCCAGCGTGATCGAGAACGTCACGCTCTCCGGCCGCGGGTCGTCGAAGGAAGTGCATCACGTCGAACTCTCGCTCGAGGGCTCGGGCCTCACCTACGAGCCGGGCGACGCGCTGGGAGTTGTCGTGACGAACGACGCGGGGCTGGTCGACGAACTCATCGACACACTCGCCCTCGACCCGCAGGCCACCACGACCACACAGGACAGCACGCTGTCCCTGCGCGACGCGTTCCTGCGGGCTTACGACATCACAACGCTCTCGCGCGCCTTCCTGGAGAAATACGCGTCGCTCACCGAGTCCACCGAACTCAAGGCACTGCTTGCCGCCGGCAACGAAGCGGCGCTGCGCGACTATCTCTATGGACGTGACGTCCTCGACGTCGTGCGTCAGTTCCCGGCCCGCAAAGTGAAGGCCGCCGAGTTTGTCGGCACCCTGCGCACGCTTCAGCCGCGCCTTTACTCGATTGCGTCGAGTCTGGCGGTCAATCCGGATGCCGTCCACATCACCGTCGGCGCCGTGCGCTATGAGAGCCACGGCCGTTCGCGTCGCGGTGTGGCGTCGACCTACCTCGCCGACATTGCCCGCGAAGGCGAGACGGTGCCCGTATACATAGAATCCAACCGCAACTTCAAGCTGCCGTCGGATACCCATGCGCCGGTCATCATGATTGGGCCAGGCACCGGCATCGCCCCCTTCCGGGCGTTTGTCGAGGAACGTCAGGCACTCGACGCGCCGGGCAAGCACTGGCTCTTCTTCGGTGACCGCAACTTTCGCACCGACTTCCTCTATCAACGCGAATGGCAGCGCTACGTGAAAGACGGCGTGCTCACCAGGATCGACCTCGCGTTCTCGCGCGACACGGAAGACAAGATCTATGTGCAGCACCGCATGCGCGAGCAGGGCAAAACGCTGTACGCCTGGTTGCAGGAAGGCGCCCACCTGTATGTCTGTGGCGACGCCGATCAGATGGCACGCGACGTGAACACTGCGCTCATCGACATCGTCGCGGAACACGGCGGACTGGCGCAAGACGCCGCTGCCGAGTATGTGAAGACGTTGCAACGCGAGAAGCGTTATCAGCGCGACGTCTATTGATCGAAGCCCACGCTCAACACGCCCCGCGCGACCGGCACCCCACGCACGGCAAGCCCGCGCTCACCGACACAGCAGCCCACATGAAGCAAACTACGCAAGCCAGCGCCGCCCCTTCGGCGGCGCGCTCCGAGGTCGAGAAGATCAAGGACGCCAGCCATTACCTGCGCGGCACGATTGCCGAGGGTCTGGCCGATCCGCTCACGGGGGCCATCTTCGAGAAAGACGCCCAACTGCTCAAGTTTCACGGCTCCTACATGCAAGACGACCGTGACCTGCGCGGCGAACGTCAGAAGCAAAAACTCGAACCGGCGTACCAGTTCATGATCCGCCTGCGCATGCCGGGCGGCGTGTGCACCCCGGCGCAATGGCTCAAGCTCGACGAACTGGCGCAGAAATATGGCGGCCATACGATTCGCCTGACGACACGCCAGACGGTGCAGTATCACAACGTGCTGAAGCACCAGTTGCGCCCCCTCATCAGGGGCATTGACGAAGTGGCGATGACGAGCATCGCCGCGTGCGGCGACGTCAATCGCAACACGCTCGTCTCCAACAACCCGCACCTCTCCCCGGCTCACGCCGAGGCGCTCGACTGGTGCCTGAAGATCGATCGGCATCTGCTGCCGCAGACCACCGCGTATCGCGAGATCTGGCTTGGCGACAAACGCCTGGGCGAGGGCAAGGAAGATCACGAGCCGATTTACGGCAAACATTATCTGCCGCGCAAATTCAAGATTGCCATCGCCATTCCGCCGAACAACGACGTCGATCTCTATGCTAACGATCTGGGCTTCATTGCCATCGTCGGCGACGACGGCATGCTCGAAGGCTTCAATGTGAGCGTCGGTGGCGGCATGGGCATGACGCACGGTGACGCCGCGACATACCCGCGCACGGCAACCGTCATCGGCTATATCCCGGCAGATCGCATTGTCGAGGTGTCGGAGAAGGTGCTGCTCGTGCAGCGCGACTTCGGCGACCGCACGAACCGCAAGCACGCGCGTCTGAAATACACGATCGACGATCGCGGTGTGGCGTGGTTCAAGGAAACACTCAACCACTATCTTGGCTGGTCACTCGCGCCGGCCCGTTCGTTCCGGTTCACGACCAACGGCGATCAGTACGGCTGGCTCAAGGGCGCTGACGACTTGTGGCATCTCACGCTCTTCATCCAGAACGGACGGGTGAAGGATTGGGAGGACTATCGGCTGATGACCGGTCTGCGCGAGATCGCGAGGGTGCATGACGGCGACATTCGCATCACGGGCAATCAGAACCTGATCGTCGCCCGCGTAAGCGACGAGAAGAAGCCGCAGATCGAAGCGCTCGTCAAGGCATTCGGCCTGCTCGACGGCAAGCATCAGAGCGCGTTGCGAATCAACTCGATGGCATGCGTCGGCTTCCCAACCTGCGGCCTGGCCCTGGCGGAGAGCGAGCGCGCCCTGCCCGGCCTCGTCACGCGACTGGAGAAAGTGCTCGACGACGCGGGGCTCGCCGGCGAGCCGATCACCATCCGCACGACGGGCTGCCCGAACGGATGCGCGCGCCCCTACATCGCGGAAATCGGACTGGTCGGCAAATCGGCGGGCAAGTACAACCTGTATCTTGGGGCGGGCTTCCACGGCCAGCGGCTGAACAAGTTGTACAAGGAGTCTTTGAGCGAAGACCAGATCGTCGCGGAACTCACGCCGCTCTTTCAGCGTTATGCCCAAGCGCGCGACGCAGGCGAGAAATTCGGCGATTTCCTCGTGCGTCACGGCGTAGTGAAGGAAGTCGTTGAAGCCCGGGAGGACTTTCACGGCTGAGTCGCACCATCGCCGCTGTTCGCTTCATCACCGTCATCAACAAAAAACGCCACGGTCTGCCGTGGCGTTTTTTTTGCCGCCAAGCATCAGGCGACTCAGTCGTTGCTGCCCGCGTACGGCACCATGCATCGCTTGACCGTCTGTTCGAAGTCACGCGGCAGGTTGCTGCCGGGCGTCTCAAAGTACTGCAAGCGCGCACCGAAGCCGCCTTGCATGATGTCGACGTAAGGGTTGTAGATGGCCTTGCCCTCGGCGTTCTGGCCGCGATACACACGCACGCGGTCGGCGCCCTGACGCGCATACGACGTCGAATCGACGTTCTGCGACAGCTGGCTCCAGCCGTGGTAGATGCAGTTGAGCACCATGAAACGATCGGCACTTGTCCCCTGATCGAGCAGCCGCCCCTGCGCCGGATCGGGCCGGCTCATCTGGTTGATCGGGCCACATCCTGCCAATCCAGCCAGCCCAGCCATTACGCCGGCCAGAACCGTCACCATTAGCGCCACTCGCTTCATACTTCGACACCCTTAACTGAGCAAAAGATGGGCAATGGTACCCGGTTCGGCGCGTCACCGCCATGAACGCGCCCCCCTCATGGCCTTGCCCGGCCCATTCATCGTGCCCCGCCCCCCCAACGCGTCACGCCGCCAGCGAAAGCGGCGAGGCGCCTACGGCATGCAAGGCCGGGCGTCGCGCACCGCCGGCCGTCAGACCTTCGTCACCCAACCGGAATCGCGCCATCTCCTCGCGCAGCGCACTCGTCTGATCTTCGAGCGACGCGGCGGCGGCGGCGGCCTGTTCCACGAGCGCCGCGTTCTGCTGGGTCACAGTGTCCATTTGCGTGACGGCCTGATTCACCTGCTCAATACCGCCGCTCTGCTCGTCGGACGCTGCGGAAATCTCACCCATGATGTCGGTCACGCGTTGTACGGCCTGGACAATGTCGTCCATCGTGCGGCCGGCTTCCGCCACGAGCGTCGAGCCATCGGCTACCTTCTGTGCCGACGCTTCGATGAGCGTCTTGATCTCGCGTGCGGCCGTGGCACTGCGCTGCGCCAGCGTGCGCACCTCACCCGCCACCACGGCAAAGCCGCGTCCCTGCTCACCGGCGCGGGCGGCCTCCACTGCCGCGTTGAGTGCGAGGATGTTGGTCTGGAATGCAATGCCGTCGATCACGCTGATGATGTCCACAACTTGCGACGAACTCGTCGAGATCCCCTGCATCGTGTCGACCACACGAGCCACGACCTGACCACCACGCGCCGCGATGTCCGAGGCATTGACGGCGAGCTGGCTCGCCTGGCGCGCGTTGTCGGCGTTCTGTTTGACGGTCGCGGTCAGTTGCTCCATCGACGACGCCGTCTCTTCCAGCGAAGCGGCCTGCTGCTCGGTACGTGCCGACAGATCGGTATTGCCCGCCGAGATTTCCGCTGTGGCCGTCGCCATGGCGTCGCAACTGCGACGCACACCGCGAATCGTGCCAGCAAGACGCGACTGCATCGTGTCGAGTCCGCGCATGAGCATCGACATCTCGTCCTTGCCACGCACCTGCACCGTGTTGTCGAGTTGGCCCGCCGCGATGTTCTCGAACGCCGTCAGGGCTTCGCCGAGCGGCCGCATGATCGCGCCGCGCAGCGAGAAGTAACAGACGATGGCCATGAGCACGCCGAGCACCGTCGCCCCGATGCTCAACCAGCGAAACGCCGCCAGCTCCTCCATGGACGCTTCGTACGTGTCTTGCCCGAGCTTCAACTTATAGGCGGCCAACGCATCGCTGGCCGTGGTCAGCGCGGCGTAGTACTTGGGCAGCACGTTCATCGTCAGATCGTCCATCGCCGTACGGTCACGTGCGTCGATGGCAGCGAGCATCGGGTCCATCCCCTGCTCGAAGAACGTTGCACGGCGGGCCGCGACGTCATCGGCCAGCCGCTTTTCTTCAGCGCTGTGTGGCAACGCCTGATAGGCCGCCCAAGCGGCATTCGCGTCCTTGATCATGCTGCGCGCGCGCGCAGCGACCTTGTCCGCATCGGGCGATTCGGGATGCAGCACGATGCGATCGAGAATGGCGCGAGTCCGCGCCAGCGTGGCATTGTCCTTGCCTAGCGCCACGGTGGCGGCAAGGTGGGTAGCGTACGTCTCGCGAAGGGCGTCTCCGGTACGCGTCATACCGGCAATGCCCAGCGCGCCCAATAGAATCAATAGCGCGGCCAACAGCGCCATCGTGATACCCAGACGTGCCTTGATCGAAAAGCTACGCAACATGCTGTTGTCTCCGTCATATGTGGTGGGTTCCTCGCCCCGGCCCGGCCTCTTTTGGACCGGTAATACTTGTCACATCGGCTTGTCACACGCCAGACTTGAGCATCGTGCGGGTTTACGTGCCCACGCGCCAAGCCATTGGTCGACGTCCTGTTGATGCAAATCAAGTCGCCCGCGCACGGGCATGCCACACGCCTCCTGTCTTGCAGAACAAAACCGCAGAGGTTGAGCAGCCACGACAGGTCCCTGCTGGCGATTGGGGAAAGAGGGCATGATCTTATGCCATTTCTTATATATTCATACGATATATTCGGAACATGATCGAAGGACTTGAGAAGCTGCTGGCTGCCGGCAAAGACAACGCGCTGTTGCGTTTCGGACTCGGCAAGGCCTATCTGGACGCCCAGAACTTCGCCGTGGCGGCAGAACATTTGCGCCATTGCGTGGCATTCGACCCGGCATACACCGCGGCCTGGAAGTTGCTGGGCAAGGCACGGCAAGGGGCCGGCGACGTCGACGGCGCCCGCGACGCGTGGACGCGCGGCATTGCCGCCGCGCAGGCGCACGGCGACCGGCAAGCCGAGAAAGAAATGACCGTCTTTCTCAAGCGGCTGGGCTGAATTCGCCCCCTGCGGCGCCTGATTTCACGCAACCGGCATGTACGCCGTGAGCGTGATATCGTGCAGCTTGCCTTTTTGAGATGCCATCCAAATGCCTGCAACCTCGACCTGGCTGGCCTTCGCGCTGGTCGCCATCGGCATGGCCCTCACGCCGGGACCGAACATGATGTATCTGGTGTCGCGCTCGCTGTGTCAGGGGCCGGCCGCCGGTCTCGTCTCGTTGGGCGGCGTGGCGCTGGGTTTCGTGTTCTACATGATGTGTGCCGCCTTCGGTATCACCGCCCTGCTCTTCGCAGTGCCGTTCGCTTACGACGTGCTGCGCTTCGGCGGTGCCGTCTATCTGTTCTGGCTGGCCTGGCAGGCGCTCAAACCGGGTGGCCGATCGCCATTCGAGGTGCGAGCGCTTGCGCGCGACAGCAATCGCCGCCTGTTCCTGATGGGGCTGTTCACCTCGGTACTCAATCCAAAGATCGCGATGCTGTATCTCGCGTTGCTGCCGCAGTTCGTCCACCCTGAGCACGGCAGTGTGCTGACGCAGTCATTGGTGCTGGGCGCCACGCAGATCGTTGCCAGCGTGGCGGTGAATGCTTCCGTCGCCCTGTGCGCCGGCAGCATCGCCCGGTTCCTTGGGCAACGCCCGGCATGGCTGCGCATCCAGCGCTGGCTGATGGGCGGCGTGCTTGGGGCGCTGGCCCTGCGCATGGCGACGGAAGCACGTCGCTGAGCGAGTGACCGGTACTGTCTGCGCATGTCCCGTTTTTTTGACTTCGTCGCCACGGGTACGCCGGGAAACATTCCGGTACCCTCGCCGCGCCAACCTCTCGCGGTTTGCCAAGCTGTTACCCCCCATTTTTTTGGAGGGTGGTGCGCCGGGCGTGGCATACTGCTCCGATTTCGCCGCGCGGCGGGGATCCACGCAGCGCTAGGCCGGCCGGCCTGTTCCCATCCTGCAATTTTCGTTGGGTATGTCCTTGAAGCATTGTTTGCCGCCTCGTGCACCGTCTAATCCGGCGCACCGCAAGTCCCCTGTCATGACGCCCCAGGCACCGTCCGCCCACGTTGCCTTGTCATCCGCTCCCGGTAGACAACGTGGTTTTGGCACTTTTGCCGTCATCCTTGCCACCTTGGCGGGGCTGGCCATCGTCGGTGCCCTGATCGTCGGCTACGCGCTGATCGTCATGCGCCCGAACCTGCCGCCACTGGATGTCATCACCGACTACCGGCCGAAGGTGCCGCTGCGCATCTACACGTCGGATAACGTGCTGATTGGCGAATTCGGTGAAGAGCGTCGCAGCCTGGTCACCATCGACCAGATTCCGGACGTCATGAAGAAGGCCGTGCTCGCGATCGAGGACTATCGCTTCTACGACCATGGCGGCGTCGATTTCATCGGCATTCTGCGCGCCGGTGTGTCTGACGTATTGCACGGCGGTGCAGCTCAGGGCGCCAGTACGATCACGATGCAGGTCGCGCGCAACTTCTTCCTCTCGCGAGAGAAGACGGCCACGCGCAAGATCTACGAAATGCTGCTCGCCTACAAAATCGAGTCGGCCCTGTCCAAGGACAAGATTCTCGAGCTGTACATGAACCAGATCTATCTGGGTCAACGCGCGTATGGCTTCGCCAGCGCGGCACGCATTTACTTCGGCAAAGATCTGAAGGACATCACGCTCGGCGAAGCGGCGATGCTCGCCGGACTGCCCAAGGCGCCTTCCGCCTATAACCCGATCGTCAACCCGAAGCGCGCGAAGATCCGGCAGGAATACATCCTCAAGCGCATGCTCGATCTGGGCTACATTTCGCGCAATCAATACGAAGACGCCCTGCACGAGCCGATCCGCACGCGCACGTCCGGCAACGAGTACAACGTGCATGCGGAGTACGTCGCCGAGATGGTGCGTCAGGCCGTGTACGACCAGTACAAGGACGACACCTACACGCGCGGCCTGACCGTCATCACGACGCTCGACTCGAAGAAACAGCAGGCCGCGTACGACGCCGTGCGCATGGGCGTGCTCGATTACGAACGCCGTCATGCCTATCGCGGTCCGGAGGGTTTCGTGGAGTTGCCCGCGGCGATGCCCGATCGTCAGCAACTGATCGAGGACACGCTGCTCGAGCATCCTGACAATGGCGATCTGATCGCGGCAGTGGTCGTGTCCGCCAGCGCGTCGCAGGTCACGGCGATCCCGCTGTCGGGCGACGCCGTCACAGTCAACGGCGATGGCATCGGCTTTGCGGCGTCTGCCCTCTCGGCCAAGGCCAGCGAAAAGGTGCGCATCCGTCCGGGCGCGATCATCCGTGTGATGAAGGACGCGCGCGGCAAGTGGCGCATTGCGCAGTTGCCGGAAGTGCAAGGCTCGCTCGTCTCGCTCTCCCCGGACGACGGCGCCATCCGTGCGCTGGTCGGCGGCTTCGACTTCAACCAGAGCAAGTTCAACCGTGCGACACAGGCGTGGCGTCAACCGGGTTCGACCTTCAAGCCGGTGGTGTACTCGGCGGCTATCGAGAAAGGCGTGAGCCCGGCGACGATGGTGCTGGACGCCCCGCTCAACCTGCCGCCCGCTCAGACCGGCGGTCAGGCATGGGACCCGCATGACGACGACGCCTTCAGCGGACCGATGACCGTGCGCGAAGGTCTGCAACGCTCGAAGAACCTCGTGGCGATTCGGCTGTTGCAATTTGCCGGCACGCAGTACACGCAGGAATATGCCACGCGCTTCGGCTTCGACGCCGACAAAGTGCCACCGTACCTGCCGATGGCCCTTGGCGCCGGACAGACCACGCCGCTGCAATTGGCCGGCGCCTACGCCGTGTTCGCGAACGGCGGCTATCGTGTCGCGCCGTACCTGATCAGCGAGATCCGCGACGCACGCGGCAATGTGCTCAACAAGGCCACGCCGGTGATCGCCGGGGTGAACGCCGCGCGCGCCATTTCCGCGCCGAACGCATTCATCATGAACAGCCTGCTGCAAACGGTCGCGCAACGCGGAACGGGCTCGGGCACGAACGTTCTTAAACGCACCGATCTGGCGGGCAAGACCGGCACGACCAACGACGCGCTCGACGGCTGGTTCGCGGGCTATCAGCATTCGCTCGTTGCGGTCGCATGGCTTGGTTTCGACCAGCCCAAGACACTGGGCAGCCGTGAGTTCGGTGCGCAACTGGCGTTGCCCGTATGGACCAAGTACATGGGCGTGGCGCTCAATGGCGTGCCGCAACAGCAGATGGCGATGCCTGAAGGGGTCAGCGTCGTGAACGGCGAGCTTTACGAGACTGACAAGTTGCCTGGCAATGGCTTTGTGGCGAGCATCGGCATCGACGACAGCAGCGGCGGCTTCTCGCTACCGTTCTTCGGCAGCAATTCGCCGTCGCCCGCCGCCCCGCCACCCACGGCTGGACAGCCCCCATCGCCGGGTGTCGACAGCAGCGAAAAGGCACGCATTCTCGATATGTTCAAACACCCGTGACCCCCGGTGTGACGTCTGCAGGCGCAAGCTGACAGGCGTTCGCCGAATCCCGGCACAACGCACGCGCGGCTACCCGACGGGTGGCCGCTTTTTTGCTGCCCGCCGCCGCACTGCACGACCACCCCGCGGCGAGCGCAAGAACGTACAAGCGCGCGGCCCGGCGCAGGCGCTATCCTCGACATATTCGTCTCCCGACTTTCGCCCTCAGGAAATCCCCAACCATGCCGGTTCCGTCTCGTGCGACCAGCTTTGTCGCAGGTGCCCGCGACACCCTGCCGATGATTGTCGGCGCAGCCCCGTTTGGTCTGATCTTCGGCGCGCTGGTCGCGACTACGCCGCTGTCGACGTGGCACGGTCAGCTCATGTCGCTCACCGTTTTCGCCGGATCGAGTCAGTTCATTGCCGCCGGTCTTTTCGCGACCGGCGTAGGCTATGTCGTTCTGTGGGCAACGACGTTGATCGTCAATCTTCGTCACATGCTGTATGCGGCGAATCTGCTGCCCCATGTGCGGCATCTGAATTTTCGCTGGCGGGCCTTGCTGGGCTTCCTGCTGACGGACGAGACGTTCGCAGTGACCAGCAGCCATTTCCACCGGCACCCCGACGACCCCATGGGCCACTGGTACTTCCTCGGCTCGGCGCTGTCGATGTACATCAACTGGCAGGTCTGGACGCTTGCCGGCCTCATGTTCGGCGCCGCCTTCCCGCGCTTGCAGACACTCGGTCTCGACTTCGCGATGGTCGCCACGTTCATCGCCATCATCGTGCCGCAGATGGCCCGCATGCCGTGGGCCATCGCGACGGTCGTCGCGGGCGCAAGCGCCTATTTGTGTCACGGCTTGCCATACAAACTCGGCTTGCTCGTCGCGGTGACGCTTGGCATCGCTGCCGGCATGCTGGCGCTGCATGCGAAGCGCCGTGGAGGCGGACGCGCGTCGCCCGCGCGCAGACGAGACGATGGCCTTGGCACCAGCTCACCGGATGACCGCGCCGGCCTGCGCTCGCAGAAAACCTCCGCAGGGAGTACGCGATGAACTACGTGCTGGCGATTCTCGGCATGGCGACGGTGACGTTTGCCGTCAAGGCAGGCATTTTCTTGCTGGGCGACCGTGTGCGCTTTCCCGAATGGTTGCGCGAAGCGCTGTCGTTCGTGCCCGTGACGGTGCTCACGGCGATCATCGTGCCGATGACGCTCGCGCCCCATGGCGACGGTCTCGAACTGACGTGGCGCAATCCCCAACTCGTGGCGGCACTCGTCGCGATTGCGGTGTGTGCGGCCACGCGTCATCAGTTGCTCACCATCGGCGCAGGACTCGCCGTCTTCTTCATATGGCAATTGGGCGTATTGGGATGACAGCCGGGTGACCATCGAATCTCACACCGCCCGCCGCACGCACAAGAAAAAAGCGCCTCGAGAGGCGCTTTTTTTATGGGGCGGCTGACCGCGCGTCAGACGGAGACCGTGCCGAGCGTACCGGCACGATACGCGGCGACGAACGCGTCGAAATCACCGACTTGCGTGCGCTCAAGTTCGGCTTGTGTATCGAGCGACTTGCGGGCCAGCGTCTCGAAGTGCTCGACAACGCCGGCATCGAGCGGCCTGTCGCGCAACGTCTGCGCATGACGCTTGCTCTGCTCGAGCGCAAACGCCTGAAATGCGCCGCCCTTTGCGCCGCGCAGCGGCTCGAGCGAGGCCATCACGCGAGCGGACGGCGTGAGCGACACGTCGTGCACCTTGGCGCGTTGGAGCGACATCGTATGGGCGTAGTGCGCCCCGCCGCGCTGCGCGTCGAAGGCGGCCGCCGTACGGTCGATGCGATCGAGCAACGTCTCGGCCCAGTCGAAGAGCGTGATCGCTTCGCCGCCACGATGCAGCACGAGACCCGGCTTACGGCCTTCCTTGACGACGTGAGCGAAGTTGTCGCGATTCTCCAAGTTCTCGGCGCTCGAGCACGACGGACTCTCTTCGAGCGCACAGAACAGCAGGAAAGCGTCGATGAAGCGTGCCGTGTCGACATCGATGCCCGTCGGCTGGAAGGGATCGATATCGATGCAGCGAACTTCAACGTACTGGACCCCGCGGCGCGCGAGCGCCTGCACCGGACGCTCGCCGCTATACGTCACCCGCTTGGGACGAATGGTGGCGTAAAACTCGTTCTCGATTTGCAGAAGGTTGGTCGAGAGCTGAATCCACTCGCCATCGCGCTTGGTGCCGAGCGCCTCGTAGGCCGGATGCGGCTGGCTTACGGCTTGCGTGAGCGCGTCGATATAGCTGGGCAGACAGTCATAGCACGGCGAGACTTCGGACTGCGCACTGTTCTGATAGCCCAGATCGCTCATGCGCAGGCTGGTCGCATATGGCAGGCCAAGCGTGCCTTCGTCGAACGAATCGAGTCCATGCTCGCGCCCGCGCAGGAATTCCGCGTGCAGCACCGGCGAGGCACCGAACAGGTACATCAGCAGCCAGCTATAGCGCCGGAAATTACGGATGAGCGCGACATAGCGGGCCGATTGATAGTCGCGAGCAGACTCCTTGGCACCTTCGCTTTCACGCAACAGCTCCCACACCGGCTCGGCCAGCGAGAAGTTGTAGTGAATGCCGGCAATGCACTGCATCGGTTTGCCATAGCGCAGGGCCAGGCCACGGCGATAAACGTGCTTGAGCATGCCGATGTGCGACGTGCCGTAGTCGGCGATGGGAATCACCTCTTCCGGTGGCAGTGCCGGCGGCATCGAATCGCTCCATAGCAACTCCGTGCCGAGCTTGCGATAGGCGAACTGGTGGATTTCGTCGAGACGGGCAATGACTTCGGCGGCGTCGTGCTGGGGCGGGGTGATGAACTCGAGCAGCGCCTCGGAGTAATCGGTCGTGATTTCTTCGTTGGTCAATGCGGAACCCAGCGCGCGCGGATGCGGCGTCAGGGCAAGCGCACCATTGCCTTCGACGCGCAGCGTTTCTCTTTCGATGCCGGACAGGCCCTCACCGAGCAGTGCACGGTGAGCGGGTTGCATGATGAGTGCCAGGCGCCGGTCAAGCAGCGCGTGAGCGGCATGCTTTCCCGTGTGAGCGGTTTGTTCGTGTTGACGATTCTGGTTTTCCAACTTCCATCCCTCTGGACTGGCGCAATGCTTTGGCATGGCTTTCGTCGCCGATACCCTTCACGGCGCAGGGCCATGACCGGTGCGAGTTCGGCGGCGTACGGGGGTCTACGGGGTGCCGACGGCAGCAGCACGACCGCCGGAGCCGGAACTCCGGGGGACACGCTCGATGCGCGGCACGGCGCGAATTTGGCCTGAGCATAACTGAAAACGCCAAAGCGCGTCGGACGCCACCTCAATCCGGCATGCCGGCCCCACCGTGCCGGGTGACTGGCGCGAGTTAAGCGATGAAAGGGCCTGAATGCAGGATGAATGGCGATCATCCTGCGCATTGACCTTACCCGCCGAAGGGCTGGCGCCGGACGGGACATTGCGTCGGACCACCACGACTGGCGCAGCCTCAGCGTCTGCCTGAGTCCGCCTGCGCGAAAGCCGCATTGGCGGACCGGGGCGGGACGTCGATACTCACGTCATGATGAATACCCAACACTTGACCGACCTCATTCCCCTGCTGATGCTGGGGCTCGCGACCTTTGTGCTCGCCGGCTTCGTCAAAGGCGTGATCGGGCTGGGCCTGCCGACCGTGGCCGTCGGGCTGCTTGGCTTGGCCATGCCGACAGCCGAAGCCGCGGCACTGCTGATCGTGCCATCGCTCGTGACGAACGTTTGGCAATTACTGGCGGGCCCGCGCTTTGCCGCCCTGGCGAAGCGTCTGTGGCCGATGTTGCTCGGCATTGGCATCGGCACATGGGCGGGTGGCGGATGGCTCGCCAACGGCGGCGATTTCGCCGGGATGGCGCTGGGTGTGGCGTTGCTCGCCTACGCCGCGCTGGGACTTGCGGCGGTGCGCCTGCATGTGCCGAAAAACTGGTCCCGCGCAAGCGTGAGCGCGCTCGGCGGCGTGATAGGCGTCGTTACCGGGCTGGTCACGGCGGCGACCGGCGTGTTCGTCATTCCCGCGGTACCGTTCCTGCAAGCGCTCGACCTCGAGAAGGACGATCTGGTGCAGGCGCTCGGTCTGTCATTCACGGTATCCACGATTGCGCTGGCCGCCGGTCTCGCGCGCGACGGGATCTTCCACGGCCACGCGATCGGCGTTTCCCTGCTGGCGCTCGCACCGGCGCTGGGCGGAATGTTCTTCGGACAGTGGGTGCGAGGCCGTGTGAGTTCCCCGGTGTTTCGCCGCTGCTTCTTCGTGGGGCTCGCGATGCTCGGGGCAGAGCTGGTGATCCAACACATGCGCTGAGTGTGACGGTGCGACAGTGCGGCGGTGCGACGGTGCGGCGGCGGGACACGGTGCTGGCCGCCGCGGCTCGCCGGCGCACCGGCATCATTTGAGGTCGGCGAAATCGACGTCCCAGAACTCCATCTCACGGCGGCTTTGCAGATCCCGCCCCTCTTCCGTGCGGCGTAACTCAACGCGACGAATCTTGCCGGAGATCGTCTTCGGCAGGTCGCAGAATTCAATGCGGCGGATGCGTTTGTAGGGCGCCAGGTGATCGCGGCAGAAGCGCAGGATGTCGAGCGCGAGGACATCGTCGGCGTGAAAGCCCGCACGCAGGGTGATGAACGCCTTGGGCACCGCCAGCCGCACGGGATCCGGGCTAGGCACCACCCCGGCCTCGGCTACGGCTGGGTGCTTGATCAGTTCGCTTTCGAGCTCGAACGGACTGATGCGATAGTCGGAGGCCTTGAAGACATCATCGGCCCGGCCGACATAGGTGAAGTAGCCGCGCTCGTCGCGCATGGCAACGTCACCCGTGTGGTAGTAGCCGTCGCGCATGACCTCGGCGGTCTTCTCGCTGTCGTCTTCATACCCCTGCATCAAACCGGTCGGACGCGACGACAAGACCAGTGCAATTTCTCCTTCGTCGGCCTCTTCGCCATTGTGATCGAGCAGCACGACGCGATAGCCCGGCATTGGACGTCCCATTGCCCCAGCCTTCACCGGTTGCCCTGGCGAGTTGCCGATCTGGCAGCAGGTTTCGGTCTGGCCGTAGCCGTCGCGAATCGTGATGTTCCAGGCGCGTTTGACCTGATCGATCACCTCGGGGTTGAGCGGCTCGCCTGCACCGATCAGTTCCCGGAACGTCACAGCGTGGCGCGTCAGATCCTCTTGAATCATCATGCGCCAGACCGTGGGTGGCGCGCACAGCGTGGTGACCGCGCAGCGCGCAGCCGTTTCCAGCGCAGCACGTGCGTCGAAGCGCGAGAAGTTGTAGATGAAGATGGTCGCGCCGGCGTTCCACGGCGCGAAGAAGCAGCTCCACGCGTGCTTCGCCCATCCTGGCGAGCTGATGTTCCAGTGAATGTCGCCCGGTTGCAGGCCGAGCCAATACATCGTGGCGAGATGGCCGACGGGGTAGCTCTGATGCGTATGCAGTACGAGTTTCGGACGCGACGTGGTGCCGGAGGTGAAGTACAGCAATAACGGATCGGTCGCGAGCGTGGTGCCGTCGGGCGTGAAATGGTCTGAGGCTTCGTAGGCGGGCGCGAGTGACGTCCATCCTTCAGGTGGGTTGTCGCCGACGCAGAGGCGTCCGTAGTCACCGGGCAGATTGGCGAACTTGAGGGCGTCGCGCGCGGTGGTGACGACGTGGCGCACGCGGCCGCGCTCGAGCCGGTCGGTGAGGTCGCCTGCGGCTAGCAGGGTCGTCGCAGGAATCATGACGGCGCCGAGCTTCATGCAAGCGAGCATGAGATCCCAGAGTTCGACCTGATTGGGCAGCATGAGCAGCACGCGGTCGCCACGCGTCACGTCTTGCGCGCGCAAGTAGTTGGCGACGCGATTGGAGCGTACGGACATTTCGGCAAAGGACAGGCGCGTCTCTCGGCCGTCCTCTTCGACAACCCAGAGGGCGGTGCGATCGTTGCCTTGGGCTTGGGGGTCGAAAAAATCCAGCGCCCAGTTGAAGTGAGAGAGAACCGGCCAGCGAAAATCACGGTACGCCACATCGTAGTGGGCGCGCTGCGCGAGAAGCAAATCACGCGCGTCTTCGAACCCCAGGATTTGCGGCATCGCTTGTCTCCGAGCCCCAGTGGGCAGGATTTAGGCAGAATTCCATTATCGTGAGCCCCCCCGAATGCGACATCAGGAATAACCATCATGGGGGTGATGCAGGCCCCATACGCCGTGCCGCCTGCGCAGAATGCAAAAAAATATGCGGCCGATGCGCATAGCCCCTTCCTTTCTCGCAAAAAGCTCTGCTATAATCGCCTGCTTTCGAGCAATGCATCTAAACGACGCATTTCTCACGGGGCGTAGCGCAGCCTGGTAGCGTACCTGCATGGGGTGCAGGTGGTCGGAGGTTCAAATCCTCTCGCCCCGACCAGAATAGAAAAACCCGCACAGTCATTGGCTGTGCGGGTTTTTTCGTTGCGCTGAAATTTTGTGCACGTCGGTGGGATTATTAGAAATTTTCTAATATTTTTGCAGATGAGTAGGATTGCTACGCAGTCTTTGGCGCCGCCATACATCAGCGACACCGATACGTCGTCATACGACCGTTGGCTTGGAGAGCCGCCTTGCTGCTTGCAGCGTGACGCAGCTTCACCAATAGTGTTACGCACCCCCGGATATTTGATTTTTTGCGCATCGGGTATAACAATCCGCATCGCATATTGGCTCGGCATCCTCCGTTCGGGGGATGCCTCAAAGCGACTTTGCAGGCCGCATAAAACTTATTTATAAAATCATCAGGATTGCCCCCCAAGGCGCCGCTCCGCGCGCGGTCAGCCGGCCAAGCCGGGATTTTATGAGCAACTACGCTGGACGTATTAGCGCTGACAACGCTAAAAGCACTAGTCGCGCATATCCCCACCCATGTACCCGACTCCCCAGCCATATTTCGAACTGGTGATGCACGCGCCCTTCGGCGTGTTGCCGTTCCAGGTTGGCACCACGGAAACGAACGGCTTCTCGCACGCTTGGACATAGAGCGCTTTCACACTGTCCACTTCCATGATCTTCCTCTTTTCGTTCGGGGTAAGTTTTGTGCGGCCCAAATTTTGCTGGGCGCACGTGCTACCCCTACTCATGCCGGCAAAAGAACCCCCCTCGTAGCAATACACCACGGAGATTTCGACGCCACATGTGTTTTGCAAGCCGGGGGTTTCGACGTCGTATGTCGATTCTTTAGGCATTCGTATGACCTTTACACAGTTGCCCGCCGACTTTCCAAATTTGACGTTCTTGCCCAAGTCGACTCCCGGGAATTCGGACGCGCTCGATGCGGCCGAGGCCACTTGCAGCGCGCCTGCACTATTGATCCCGTGCGCAGCGACGTTCGACAGGCCGCCTTCTGCCCCCTGCATCGCGCCACCGAGAGCCTGAAGCTGCGCAGCGTTCTTGCCGCCGGCAGCGCCTGCAATCTGTGCGATCGCCCCTCCTAGTGCTCCCAACACCCCCTCGGACGACGAAGCCGTGCGCGCGGCTTTTTCCGCGGCCGCTCGACGCTCTGCATCTCGTTCGTTCTGTTGTTTACGCAAGTCAGCCTGTTTTAGAAAATCCTCTGTCTTCTTCCGCTCTTCCAACGCCTGGGCACTACGCGCCTTACGCTCGTCGTAGTATTTAAGTCCGGCGATTACAGCAGCATCTTCCTCAGAAGTCTTGGCGGCTCCGACGAGCGCCATGCGATCCGCATGCAGAGCATTGCACTCAGGAATCGCCATGCACTCTGCCGGTGAAATCCTTTCCGGTAAAAGCGAAGTTGGGGAGCGATAGTAAGAGTAAGCGCTTGGTCGATATGCATCTTGCGAGTACACGAACATGACGCCCGGTCGTTTGCCTGGTTCGACATTTTGCCAAGTTTCGCTCATCACCACGCCCCCCCACCTGAGTGTCAGGGTTCCGAGGCCACTAATGTATCCATTCGAACACGAGCCGTTCCATGACCATGCGTAGTCCTTGGCTATCATCGCGTTTAGCTCAGCCTGCTTCGCAGGATCCGAAGGTCCCTGGGTGAGCTCAATAAACTTGCAGCCCTCAGTCGTAACACGGTCAACCTGAACAACTTGAGCGGAGGGCGCCGTTGCGCAAGCACTCAAGATAAAACTCGCGACCGTTACGCTCGCTAATAGCTGAACGCCCAAGTGCCGAAAAACGTACAGCGCGTGCCGCTCAGTTCTTGAATGCTCCACGTCGCACCATCTCCCTAGTTTTGGCGTTAGCCATTTGGTTCTTTGATTTCTGATTGCGAAGGAGTATATCGAAACGAAGTTCAGTCGGACATCCTTCATTCGGATAATGCGGCGCTTAATGCCGACGAGCATCTAGAAGGGTAAATTAGCCTCAAAAGAGCAAAATATAATTATCTTTATAATTGATCTTGCCAACTATCATTAGCTATCTGGTTTAATGCGTCGTAGCTGCGCTCGCAGGCAAGTCCTGCGATGTGGACGACTTGGCGAACACGACCCCCTGGTCATTGGATTTCACCCAACGCTGCCGGCCAATATCCAGAAGTATTGCTCCCTCGCAGCACAAGTGGCATATCCCCCATTTGTGGGATGGCACGGTTTATCTGTAGAACCCTATACTCGCTATAGCATGTCCCGACGAGACTGCGACTCCACCATATGAAGGAAGGAGGATGCGATGAAAAGAGCAACGTGGCTTGCAACCGCATGCGTCACTTTGATGGCATGGGCCGACATATCGCAAGGACAGCAATGCGACTGCCAAAAGGTGATCGGTTCTTGCCAGGGTGCCGTTGAATTCATACGCAGCTACGGCTCGAAGCCGAGCTTTGGCGCCGAGCTGATTGTTCACAGTTCGGAACGCCGGTGCTCGAAGGTCGAATACTACGTCAACAGCACTCCATATCAAACCGTACTCGTCAATCGAAACGCCGAGCCTGAGAGCATATTTGGAACAAATCGCATCCAAGAAAATGACGTTTCCTACATTCGCTGCTCCGTGTGTGCCTCATCGGAAAAGGCGCCCCAAACACCGCAACCGTCTCAATCGCCGCAATCGCCGGCAACCCGCTTTCAAGGCACTTGGGCTGGCACAGGTACCAACAGCTTCTTTTTATCGAAAAAACGTGTACTCCACATAGACGTGACCGGCCCAAACTCGGCAAATGTTCAACTGGAAATAGGCGGCGAAGTGATTCCTGGCACAGGCGAAATCCACGGAGACGTAATTTCGATCAGGCTGAGCCGGGGCATCACCGCATCGGCCACGCTCACGGGGCAGAACGAACTTCGCTATGAAGCTAGCGGAACTGGCACAGTCACTGCAACAATGACGCGCCAATAGATCCTGGGCCATCGCGGCATTCCTACTGCCAAGCACCGTGATCCGCTTCGGCCCCAATGCGCCCCCGCCAAACATGCGGACTCCCCAATACATAAGCCAACGGCACCAAGCCGGCACGCAAGTGACGCCAAACGCCTCGCGCAGAATCCTATCGGCTTTGGTGCGCGGCACCGGCGTCATCGTGTACAGCCAGTCACGTACGGCAGCCGCCACCGGCCTTCATCGCAGCCAGAGGGGAGCACTAGACGTGAACTTGAGGTCAGCTCCGTAGCTACCTTTCGTCGAATCGGTTGGGATGACATTGATGGATGCCGAGCAGTTGCCCACGATCTGCTGGCAGTCGCAGCTAATTCCCTGAGCACTCCCGGCGCCCGACAACGCGGCGAAGAGAATCGCGAGAAGCTTCTTCATTGGCTTGCTCAGATGGAATATTCGGGATCGTCGCTGATCGAGCGCGCGGTGCTTCCCGAAGATAGTGCGGACGTTCTCCGCGGCCTCGCTCAGCCGGAAGACGTGACCGTGATCTGCGCGGCGTTTCGCTCTGGATATCCCAATGCACTCGGAGCGGTGCTGACCCGCACCCTGCGCCGTGAGTGGCACGAGCAAGCCGAACATGAGTGCCTGCGCATCGCTGAAGCTGCGGTGACTCCTGACTTCTCCGTGTCCGACATCACCGCACTCGACCTGAAGCGCGCCGCTGTGATCCGCGATATGGGGGTGAAAGCATGAGCGCCAAGCACACGCCTGGGCCGTGGTTGATCAAGCGCAACCAGAGATGGACCAGCATGGCAAAAGACCAGGGAGAGGTTGGCGCCGCGTCAAGACGCATGCGGGGAGAATATTCCCCACCGGCCAAACGGACGCGATTGAAAGTTGAAACGGGCTTCGTCACGACTTGCCCGTGCGCCTTTGCAGAGATCCTCAACGCGAGCCAAAGGGGCACGCCGAGGTTACGTCAGCGGTTCTGACTCTGCACGCGAAGCGCCCAGCGTAAGCGCGCTGTGGCCGGCGGGCTTCGGCCACAGCGCTATCGGAGGAGGATGCTCAGGCCGTCAGCCGCTCGAGCAACGTGCGCGGACGCGCAGCGCGCCCGGCCGCAGCCACCGCCGCCTCGTGCCAGCGTGCCGTGGGCACGTCCGAAGGCGAGAGCAGGCTGTCGAAACCACACGCCCACAACATCGCCAGTTGATCCGGCAGCAACGGCCCCGCTGCGCGAATCCCCCCCTCGAAATGCCACTTCTCACGCAGGAATTTCGCCAGCGTGAAACCTCGTCCGTCGCGCGACTTCGGAAACTCGATCACGATGAGCTCAAGTTGCGGCAAGAGCGCCGCGATGCGCGCCGGATCGTCATGGCCCTGCACGCGAATACCGGCCGGGGCCGCGCCCTGTTCGTTCGCGGCAAGCCATGCGTCGAGCGGCAACACATCCTTGCTGTGCGCTTGCGTTGTGACCGGCTCGTGCGCGCCGCGATAAGTCCAGATGTCTGCGGCAGGCAGTCCGTTTCGATCAATCAACATGCAAAGCTCCCTTGAATTCTTCTGCCCCAACGCGGCCGAGCGTATCGATGAAGCGCTCACCTTCGTGGCGCAACGAGAGATAGCGTCCGAGAATGTTCTCGATGACCTGCGGCACGGCCTCATACGTGACGCCCGGGCCGAGAATCTTGCCGACGGCAGCGTTCTCGTCGGCCGATCCGCCCAGCGTGATCTGATAGTTTTCCTTGCCCGCTTTGTCGACGCCGAGAATGCCGATATGGGCGACGTGGTGATGCGCGCAAGCATTGATGCAGCCGGACACGTTAAGCGTCACCGGCCCGATATCGCGTTGCTGCTCTTCCGTGAAGCGCAACGCGATACGTTGCGCCACCGGCACCGAGCGCGCGTTGGCAAGCGCGCAATAGTCCAACCCCGGGCAAGCAATGGCGTCCGAAATCAGACCAATGTTGGCCGTTGCCAGCCCCCCCGCTTTCAGGCGAGTCCACAGCGCATGCAGTTCGTCGCGCTTGACGTGCGGCAGCACCAGATTCTGCTCGTGCGTGACCCGCAGCTCGTTGAACGAATAGCGTTCAGCCAGTTCTGCGAGCAGCAGCATTTCCTTTGAACTGGCGTCGCCCGGGATGCCGTTCGCGGGCTTGAGCGAGACAACCGCACTGATATAGCCCGGCACCTTGTGCTCGTGCGTGCAGGTGTCGACCCAGCGACGGAATTCGATGTCGCGCTCGTAGGCCTGGTCGAACTCGCTCGACGTCTCCGGCAGCGTTTCGAACTCGGGCACGATGAATCGATCGCGAATCGCGGCGACGACGTCGTCGCCAAGGGGACGGTGCGTGAGCGCGATGCGCGCGAATTCTTCCTCGATCATCTCGATGAACTTCGCCGGCTGCATCTCCTTGATGAGGATCTTGATGCGAGCCTTGTAGATATTGTCGCGACGGCCCAACGCGTTGTACACGCGCAGGATGGCCTCGACGAAGCGCAGCAGATCAGCCTCGGGCAACCACTCGCGCACGAGCGTGCCCACGATCGGCGTACGTCCCAGGCCACCGCCTGCGTAAATCTGGAAACCCACTTCGCCACGGTCGTTCGTCCGCGCGAGAATGCCGATGTCGTGAAAACGCACGGCAGCACGGTCGGTCTGACCGCCGGTGATCGCGATCTTGAACTTGCGCGGCAGATAGGTGAATTCGGGATGATCCGTCGACCACTGACGCAGGATCTCGGCATACACGCGCGGATCGACGACTTCGTCTTTCGCCGCACCGGCGAATTGATCGGTCGTCACGTTGCGGATGCAGTTGCCGCTCGTCTGAATGGCATGCAGGTCGACATCGGCGAGCTTCGACAGGATCTCGGGCGAATCCGTCAGCGTCGGCCAATTGAACTGAAGGTTCTGTCGTGTCGTGAAGTGGCCGTAACCTTTGTCGAAACGGTTCGCGACGTAAGCAAGCTGACGCAACTGGATAGCGCTCAACGTTCCGTACGGAATGGCGACGCGCAGCATATAGCCGTGCAGTTGCAGGTACAGACCGTTCATCAGGCGGTAGACCTTGAACGCGTCTTCGCTGAGTTCGCCGCTCAGACGCCGGGCCACCTGCTGGCCGAATTCCTTGGCGCGATCCTTGAGGAACTCACGCTCGGACGGGTCGTAACGGTAGATACCCGCATGCTCAGGCGCCACGGTCAATGCGGGTGCGTGCGCCAGTGCCGCTTGCACCGTGTCTTCCGCTGCCTGCTTGCCAAGGTCTTCGCGAACCGACGGCCCGCGCGAGCGCAGTTGCTCACGAAAATCCACCGGAACGGGGCCGGCATCGCTCACTTGCGCGGGACGCGGCACCGGATCGACGATCAGATTGGCCGACTGAGCCAGCGCCGCGGCCGCCTGGGCCTGGTCGAGCTCCTGCGCGTCGAATACGTGCGCCTGCGTCAGGTCGTCCACCCAGTTGTGTTGCTTGTCCAGCCACACGACCAAGCCGTCGTGCAGCCGGTTTGCCGAAATCAGATTGCCTGCATTCATTCCACGCTCTCAATGCTATTCGTTTTGGTCGCAAGTCGCGAGTCGACCGGCAGGCTATCAAGAGGCGCGCGAATACACGACCATTTAGTAGTTATGAAGGCATAACGCGATGTTGTTTGGGCCCGGCAGCCCCGCCAGACGGCGCCCTGCCGTCATCTCGGCCGACGAAGGCGAAATGCTTCGCCCGCGCAAAAACGCCGTATCGATGCGAATTCACGGCGCGGCGCCTGTTGCAAAAATACCTGTATTTTTATACAGTAGTCATGCTACATTTCCCGACATCCCATTTCATCGTGAGTGACACCATGAGCGACGCCAAATCCACCAAATTCATCGTCGTGCCCTACCGCAAGAATAAGGACGGCGTGTTGCAACCCGGCGAGTTGCGTCAGGCGAGCACAGAGTTCGGTGCGGTACGCATTGCACAATCGATGGCGTCCGGGTTCGCCGGTATCGCCGCTTATGAAGTGCTGGTCGACGAAGAGGATGGCACGATGGACGCGCCGCGCATTCTGTTCCAGGAAGGCGCCATTCCCGCAATGGCGGAGTAAGCCCCCCCTGCCACACGGATTACTCGGGCCGCGACGGCCGGGGCAGACTGTCGAACGTCCGGGTCTGACGCGGATGCTCCAGATTTCTCGTGTCGAGCGCGCGGCCTGTCGCCGCCAGTTCCTGCTGACTCGGGCCCGAAGCGGGCCCGTTGCGCTCGCTGGCCGTGCGATTGATAGTGGCGCTGGCGCTCCGGGCATCGGTCACGCTTTCCCCCCGCCCCCCGAGCGCCGACACCGCCGGACTGAGCGCCGGAGACTGGTTCGACTGACGAATACTGCCGAGATCGCCCGCCCCCAGGTACGACTGTGCATTCGCGTGACCGAACGTCATGGCGCCCGTCAGGCATAGGCAGGCTGCGATGAATTGGCAATGACGCATGGTGACCCCCGTTAGACGAATTTGATGTGATCGGGGATGCGCTTGCGGCGATGCTTCCCGATCGCTTGCTGCTTTCCCGACATGGCTGCATTGTCGCAGCGCAGGGAGACCTTGTCGCCTGCATAAATCACAGTTGACGCCCCTATCAGTTCCGACAGCTCGTTCTGCTACACTTCGCGAAAATCGAGCCTCAGGCTCAACAGAAGTCGAGTGATTACGGGAAGGGGGAATCCCATGTCGGACGACGTCAGTTTTCGACGGGCATCGGATGCGGTTCGGGCGGTCGGCGCCGGCGATGCAGACTGGCTCGATGTCGTGCAGACGGCGCGCGAATTTCTCGGCGCAGACGCCGCCACGTTCCTATGCCACGACAAGCAAAGCCGGTCGGTTCGCTTCGTCGAGCAAGCGGGGCACGAGGCCCGGTTGATCGAAGCGTATGCGCAGTGCTACTACCAGTACGACGATTCGACCCGCCGCTTCTGGAACGCCCCGGCAGGCACCTGGTACAACTCGTCCGTCGCGCTCAAACACGAATCGCAAAACGACCGTTTGTTCTGGAACGAGTTCATGCGGCCACATCAGCTCCAGCAGTTGGTCGGAGTCGTGATCAGCAATGACGACGACGCCCTCACCGCCCTGAGCATCCAGCGCATGCATGTCGTTGAGCCGACCTTCGCCCACGCAGCAAGAATCGCCGAATACGAACGCCTGCTCGCCGCCGCCTTCGCAGCCCGGCGTACCGCTGCCCGGGCCAGCCTCGAGGCCCTCAGCCAGATGCTCGACCCGTCCCGAGAGGGCTTTCTCATTGCGTCGCCCGACGGATGGGTGCTCGAATTTGCGGAAGGGCTCGGCTTGCTGCTGGGCAGCAATGACAGCCAGCTCCTGCTCAAGCAGCGCCGGCTGGTACATCGCCAGCCCGAATGGCAGACCCGGTTGACGAACGCCCTCCGACAGGTGAGCGTCAATCGAGAACCGGTGTCGCTGGTCCTGCCCGATTCGTGGGGACACGCCTACCGGGTGACGTTGCGTGCGCTGGGCAACCAGATGAACCACGGATTGCGCGCGGCGGTCGGCGTACGCATCGAACGGCGCAGCATTTTCAATGTCCCGAGCGAAACCGCCCTGCGCCAGCATTTTTCGCTGACGCAGGCCGAAGCCCGCCTCTTCCACCATCTCGTTGCGGGGCTGACCATCGGCGAATGCAGTGAAGTACTCGGCCTCGGCACGAGCACGCTGCGCACCCAGCTATCGGCCATTCTGCGCAAGACGGGCTGCCATCGCCAGGGCGAATTGCTGCGGCTCGCCGCCATGCTGGCACCGTAGTCGCCGGGGCAGCGCTTGCTGCGGCAAGTCTCTACGACACGTCACCTGCATCGCGTGTCTCGTGCGCCTCCTGATTGGAAGCGTCCGGCTTGCGCAGCACGATGGTGCTGGTCCGATTGCGGCCGCGTTGCTTCGCGACGTAAAGCTGCTCGTCGGCCGCCTTCAAAATGGCCTGCGCGCCGTCGCATTCGCCAGCAACCCCCGTTGCCGCGCCAACGCTCACCGTCACCAGGCCCATGGCGCTGCCCTCGTGAGCGATGCGCAGACGCTCGACGTCACGGCGAACCTGCTCGGCCATGGCGGCCGCGCCCGCAGCGTCGGTATCAGGCAAGACCACCGCAAACTCTTCACCGCCGTATCGCGCAGCCATATCGGCATCGCGTCGTGTATGCGCGCCAATATTCTTCGCAACGGCCCGCAATACGTCGTCGCCAATCGAATGGCCGTACTCGTCATTGAAGTGCTTGAAATGATCGATGTCCACGAACAGGATCGAGAGCGGGCTGCCGGAGCGCTTCGCCCGCCGCCATTCGCTCGCGAGCTTGGCGTCGAGTGCGCGCCGGTTGCTCAACCCCGTCAGGCCGTCGGTCACGGACAGGTTGACCAGCCGCGCTGCCTTGCTGGCACGCGTGCGGATCGCCGCCACCAGCAGCCATGAGCCCGCGATCAGCGTTGCTGCGCAAGTCGCTGCAATCGTGCCGTGCAACACCACGTCACGCTCCCAGTCACGGGTGAGCGTTTGCGTCGAGGGCGTCACCACCACGTACATCGACACGCCCGGCACGCGTACCGACCGATAGTCCATCGCGCGAGCCCCCGCCGGATACGATAACGCTGTCGTCAGATTACTGTCTCGCGTCGCATTGCCCGGCAGCTTGACGAGCGTTCCGGGCCGAACCCCGGCGCACGGGTGGCACGCCAGCACCGTCCCCTTCTCTTCCACGACGCTGATGGTCTTCAGGTCTTCGAAATCGACGTCGCTCACCTGGGCGCCCAGACGGTCGAGCCGCAACGCGATGACCGCCACGCCGGCGAACGAATGATCGTCGGCGGCGATGCGTCGAGTGAGCGCCACCGACAGCACACCACCGTGCGTTCGCGAAGCGTAAGGCTGCGAGACGTAAAGCCCCAGCGAAGGATTGGTCTCGTGCGAGCGGAAATAGTCGCGATCAGCCACGTTTACCGGTTTGTAGCCGGCTGGATCGAGCGGCGCAACAATCTGTCCCGCCTTGTCTACGAGGTAGGCGTCATCGAGAAAATCACGGCTCAACGCTTGCCCGAAACGCAAACGGTCACGTACCCGCTCGGGCAAGAGCAACGTATTGGCGCGCTCGGCCTCACGAACCATCTCTTTGAGAAGTGCGTCGTAGAGCGCGATATTGCCGCCGAGGTTCGCCGCCACGACCGAGGCCACACTTTCGGCACGCCCGAGCGCGTGGTCGTAGCGAGCCTGCCTGTCCACGCGCAGGAGCATCGCCACCCCAACCAGAATCGCCAGCGCGATGGCTGTCCCCACAATACCGATCGCCGACGGATAGTCGTCGAACTTATCGAATAAGGCGTGTAGCCGCCTTCCCGCCCACGTCCGCAGACGCGGTACTCCCTGGCGTTTGGTCATAGTCCGTAGCCGAAAAGGCTGTCAGTGCCGAGATCAGTGAGGATGTCGTGCGATATCGTCAAGCAACGGCACGATGGCCAGCATGATGAGCACCACCGCGAGTGGAATCGTCGCCGAGAAACCCAGGTGCTTGAAACCGAGCGCACCGGTCAAGCCGCCCAGAAAAAACATGCCCAGCAACGAGCAGAGCAGACGCAGCTTTTGCCGGTCCCCCGTTACACGTGGCAGCTCGCCCGCCACACCGGGCCGGTTCCAGTAGCCCATCTTGCCCAGTTCGATGCCGATGTCGGTTACCAGCCCCGTCACGTGCGTCGTTCGAATCTCGGCCCGAGAAATCTTGGTAATGATGGCGTTCTGCAAACCCATGACATAGCACAGCAAGCCGACGGTAGCCGGCACATACAGCACGCGATGACCTTCGAGATTCGCGCCCATCTCACCGAAAGCGAGAAGGAGCAGCGCTTCGAACATCAGCGGTGCGGCATATTCGCTATGCGTACGGTGACGCCGTCCCCAATGAATCAGAACGGCTGACGTCGCAGCACCCAGCAGGAACGCCAGCAAGGCGCTGAAGCCGGCAAGCACCAGCACGAGTTGCCCAAGCGCGAGGTTGTCGGAGAGCGACGCCACAATACCCGACATATGTGACGTGTACTGCCCGACAGCGAGAAAACCGCCCGCATTGGCAGCCCCCGCCACGAACGCGAGCGAGCACCCCAGACGCCGGTTCGCAGCGTCCGTGCGCGCGGGCTTGGTGAATCCTCGTAGATAGTTGATCGGCATGGCATGTGAGTCTCGGACTTCGCAGTTAGGGTATTCTAATGCGCGTTGACGCGGCGGCGACGCCAATATCGCACGCCTGAGCGTGGCCTACATGAGGGGAGACGAAACGGATGATCGAGTGTTACGCCTACCTGAGCCGAGCTGTGCCCGATCTCGATCTGCGGGAACTCTCGAAGATCATCGTCAACTCGCGCGGATTCAATGCCGCTCACGGCATCACCGGTGTGCTGCTATTCGATGGCGCGATGTTCTATCAGTACATCGAAGGCCCCAGCGAGCCGCTCGCCGACGCCCGCCAGCGCATCGAGGCATCGCGTAACCACGCCGGCATTCAGGTATTGCTCGATGGCACGCCAAACACCCCCGGGGCTTTCTCCACGTGGAGCCTGGGCTATCTGATGCTCGACGAGCCCGCCCACTCGCTGCACGCCTTCGTGATGCCCGCCGATCATGCCGAACTCGTGGGCGTCTTCGCCGCACTCGCTGCCCAGTCCGACGCGATGTAACCTCTCGCGCATACGATCCGCTTGAAAAAGCAACGCCGGGCCACCCTGAGGCGCCCGGCGTTGTGCGTTCAAGCTCACGCCGCGCATGACATGCACGCGTGAGGCAACGGCGTCGAGATTACTGCTCGATCTGACGATTCCAGCGTTGATCCCACTGGGCGCGGCGCTGATTGATAGCGTCCCAATCCACGGTCCTGAGGTTCTTGACCAGATCGTCCATCTTGCCCAGACGCTTCTGCATCGCGGGCGGCACGCTCGCTTGCGGGTTGGTCGGGATATAGGCCCCGGCAGCGGCCGCGAGTGACTGGCCCTTGGCCGACAGCAGGTACTGCGCGAGCTTCTGCGCCATGGCGTTGTCCGGGCTGTTCTTCACGACACACAGGTCGACGAGCAACTGCACCGCGCCTTCCTTCGGGGCGACGTAACCCACCTGGATGCCCTTGTCCTGCAAATCGCTCACGGCCGTCGGGGTCAGCGGGAAGATGGCGGCTTCGCCGGTCTGGATCATCTCCGAGAGCTTGGCGGAATTCGGGATGTACTCGACAACGTTCGGCCCCACGGTGGAGGCCCACTTGGTGAAACCGGGCTCGACATTTGTCTCGCTGCCGCCCCAGATGCGGTTCAGCGCGAGAAAGCCATGCAGACCGAACGTGCTGCTCGAGGCCGACTGGAACACGACCTTGCCCTTGTACTTCGGATCGGCGAAGTCGCTCCACGATGTCGGGGCGGCCCAGCCTTTCTCCTTGAAGAGCTTGGTGTTGTAGCCGATACCGGTCATCCCCAGTTGCACACCGGCACCCATGTCGTCCTTCACGCGTGCAGACGGCATGAGTTCCTTGAGCACGGGCGAATCGTCCAGCTTCTGGCACACGCCCATGCTGATGGCACGCGCCATCACGCCGTCGTCCAGAAACACCACATGCATCTGCGGGCTGTTACGGTTGGCAAGCAGCTTGGCCAGCACGTCGGACGACGTGCCCGGCACGACCACGACCTTCACGTTGTTGGCCTTCTCGAACTCCGGGAAGACCTGGCTCGTGTAAGCCTTTTCCATCGGGCCGCCATTCATGCCGATGTAGAGCGTTTTGGACTGCGACCAGGCCGCGCTGCTCGCGCCCAATGCCAGCGCCGCAGCGCACATGACGACCGTTCGGGATAGCTTCATCGTGGTTCTCCTTGCGTTTTCAGGGGTAAGGAATGTCGTTTCGGGACCGACTTCGAAAATACGGGATTCGTTGGCCTGTCAGACCTCGGTTGTGACCGGTGCGAACCGGTCGACGGCAAACGCCTCGATCGGTGTCACCGTCTCACCGTCGGCGACCAGATCCGCCAGCACGTCGCCAACGCCGGGAGCCAGCAGGAAGCCGCCACCCGAGAAGCCGAAGGCGTGTACCAGACGCGGTGTCGTGCGGCTCATGCCGATGATCGGGTTGTTGTCGGGCGTCTCGCCCTCCACGCCGCTCCATGTGCGAATCAGTAGCGCGTTGCGCAGTGCCGGCAGCAACGCACACGCCTCGCGCATCACGGCGCGCGTGGTGTCGGCCGACGGCTGGGCGTACTCGCCGTCACCGGTGCCGCGTCCGCCGCCGATCACGCAGTTGCCGCGTTCGACCTGCCGCGCATATACGCCACCGCCATACACGCCCAGGTTATGGCCGATGAACGCCGGCAGCGGCTCGGTGACCCACATGTTCGGGTAGATCGCATGCATCGGCACGCGCTCGCCGAACGTGCCCGCGATGTGATTCGCCCACGCGCCGGAGGTGTTGAGCAGCCAATCGGCGCTCACATGCAACGCCTCGCCCTGCGCAGGTTGCGCCGTCAGTTGGAAGCGCACGCCGTCGTGAACCACCGAGGTGATCGGGGTGCGCTCACGCACGTCGGCGCCCAGCGTACGGGCCGCTCGCGCGAAGGCGGGCGACACCAGACGCGGATTCGCATGCCCATCGCTCAGGCATAGCGAGCCGCCGACGGCACCGTCGCCCAGCCACGGAAAACGCGCGCGAAACTCGCTGCCACGCAGTACGGTGGTGGCCAGGCCATAGCGGCTTGCCATCTCCGACCATGCGTCGAGCGGCGCCAGATCGCTCTCGCGACGGGCAAGACGCAGATGCCCCGAGCGCACGAATTCGCCATCGATGCCGATCAGCTCGGGCAAGCGATCCCAAATCTTGCGCGCACGCATGGCGAGCGGCAGTTGTTCTTCCGGGCGGCCCTGACAACGAACGCCGCCGTAGTTCACACCGCTGGCCTGCGCGCCGCAATGACGCCGCTCGAACAGCGCGACTCGCAAGCCGCGCTCGGCCAGCGCCCGCGCGGCCGATGCGCCCACCAAGCCGCCCCCCGCGACGACGACGTCGTAATGCAGGGTCTTACTCATCGCGCGCCTCCTCGGGAATGGCAACGACGTTCTCGTCGAACAGCATCGGTGCGATCGGAATCGGTTTGATCGGGGCCTGCGCGCGCAGACGCCCCACTTGCGCAAGCGTCTGCCCGCTCGCCTGCGCCAGCAGATGGCATGCCGCTTCGCCGCACATGCGGCCCTGACAACGCCCCATGCCTACCCGCGTGAGTGCCTTGAGCCGATTGATTTCGGTCACGCCGTCATGACGCACGCAATCGCGCAACGTACGTGCATCGACCTCTTCGCAACGACACACGAGCATGTCGTCAGGCCAGCATGCCGACGGATCTTCCGGTAACGCAAACGCCTGCTCGATCCCCTCGCGAAAGCGACGGATACTCGCGAGCTTGCGTTCGATGGCGGCAGCGCCTGTGACGCCGGGCATCTCGGGCGCCGCAATTCCGATATCTTCGAGCAACGCCAAGGCTGCGCGGCGGCCCGCGAGTTCGGCGGCGTCTGCCCCGGCAATGCCCGCGCCATCGCCCGCCAGATAGATGCCGGGCTGCGAGCTACGGCCAGCGGCGTCGCGCTCGGGCAGCCAGCAACGGTTGAGTTCATCGAAGGCGAAACGGCAACCCGCCAGATCGGCCAGTTGTGTCTCGGGACGCAGGCCGAAGCCCAGACCGACGGCGCTGCATGCGAGCGTGTGTACGCGGCCGTCGCGCTGCCAGCGAATCGCCTCTACCCCCGCTGCGCCGTCAACACCTTCGAGCGTCACGCCATGCTCGATGCGCACACCATGCGCCCGCAGCCATCCCACGTAATAGAGGCCCTTGGCGAACGTGGCCGGCTGATTCAGCAGACGCGGCGTGGCCTTGGCCTGGCTCGAGAATGCACTCGTGTCGAGTACGGCAGACACATTCGCCCCGGCTTTCGCGTATTGGTACGCCACGAGATACAGCAGCGGCCCGGTGCCCGCGAACACCACGCGCTCGCCAATCGCGCAGCCCTGCGCCTTGAGCGCCACCTGCGCGCCGCCCAGCGTATACACGCCCGGTAACGTCCAGCCCGGCAGCGGCAGCACACGATCGGTCGCACCGCTGGCGATGATCAAATGCGAGAACGGCACCGGCGTTTCACGGCCGCCATGCATCGTGTGAAGCTGCTTCGGATCGCAAGCCCACACCAGCGTCTCGGGCCGATAGTCGACCTGCGGCAATAGCGCCGCCATCGTGTTGTGGATGGCACCGGCCTTGGCGGCTTCGAAGCCATACAGCGTCTGCCTGGTTCGCGTGAACCCGGCGCCCGCCGGCGGTTGACGGTAGATCTGCCCGCCCCAGCGAGGGTTTTCGTCGAGCACGACCGGATGCAAGCCTGCCGTCACGAGCGTCTGCGCCGCACGGATACCGGCAGGGCCAGCGCCCACAATGACGATCTCGGAACGCTCAGTCATGCGAGCCTCCGTGCGCCTCACCGGCCCCGACCGCGCCGGTCAGAATACGCATGCCGTCTTGCACAGGTGTCGAGCAGGCGCGCAGACGCGAAAGCTGTGCGTCCCCTGCGGCGGCAGGTGAGGATTCGCAACGCACCCAACAGTCCTGACACGCGCCGATCAGGCAAAAGCCTGCGCGCGGGGTGCCGCTGAATTCGCTGAAGCGCACGTGACGCTGATGGGTGAGGATCGCCGTGAGCAGCGTGTCGCCCGCAAGCGCCCGGACCGGCTGCCCGTCGAGGTAGAACGTGACGGGCGAGCGCGACGCCTCTGCGAGACGCACCAATTGCGGATGACCCGGCGCGCGCGAGTCTTGCGAAGAATGAGAAGAGCGGGACATGAGAATCGTCTTGGGGCGCGCGTTCAGTGCTGGCCGATCAGGATGCGGTTCAGGCCGTAGATGCGGTCGAGCAGCAGCATGGCGCCGAGTGTCACGGCGATGACCAACGCCGAGACGGAGGCCATCATCGGGTCGATCGACTCGGTCGCGTACATGTACATGCGCACGGGCAGCGTGACCGTTTGCGGCGCCGTGAGGAAAACCGACATCGTCAGTTCGTCGAAGCTGTTGATGAACGCGAGCAGCCAGCCGCCGGTAATGCCCGGCAGGATCATCGGCATGGTCACGCGCCGGAAGGTCGTCCACGAACCTGCGCCAAGCGACGCCGCCGCGTGTTCGACGCTGCGATCGAGCCCGCTGATCGACGCCAGCACGAGGCGCATGATGAAGGGCGTCACGACGATCATGTGCGCGAAGGTCAGCGCCGCGAACGAGCCGGTCACCCCCAGCATGGCGAAAAAGCGCAGCAGCGCGATACCGAGCACGAGGCCCGGAATCACCAACGGCGAGAGCAACAGACCATTGAGGAAGTTACGCCCCGGAAAGCGCGAGCGGCCGATGGCAAGCGCTGCGGGCAACGCGATCGCCAGCGACAGCGTGGCTGACAGGAACGCCAGCTTGAGGCTGGTGAAGAACGAGGCGATGAAATCGGGATAGTCGAGAATCGCGCGGAACCAGCGCAGCGACACGCCGCGCGTAGGCAGCGAGAGCGTTTGTTCCGGCGTGAACGCGACCAGCACGACGACGATCATCGGCGCGAGGACGAAGAGGATGACGAGCGCATGGAACGCAAGCGCCAGAGGGCTGTTTTTACGCATGATGGCGAATAGGTGCTGTTCTGTGGAAGACGTGCCCAGGCCTTAACCCATGCTGCGCGAATAGCGGCGCTCGAGCAGGCGGTAGTACGTCAGCATCACGATCAGGTTCGCCGCGAGCAGCAGCACGGCGATGGTCGCGCCCAGCGGCCAGTTCAGCGAACTCAGGAACTGGTCGTACACGGCGGTGGCGGCAACCTTGAGGCGGCGTCCGCCCAACAGGCTCGGGATCGCAAACGCGCTGGCGGACAGACCGAACACCATCAGGCTGCCCGACAAAATGCCCGGCACCAGTTGTGGCAGCACAATGCGGCGCAGCGTGGTCGCGGGCGAGGCCATCAGCGACAGCGCGGCGTTCTCCGTCTGCGGATCGAGCCGTTGCAGCGATGTCCACACCGGAATGACCATGAACGGCAGCATCACGTGCACGAGCGCGACAATGATCGCGAAGTGGGTGTACTCCATCTTGAAGGGGCCAACGCCGAGCAGACCGAACGCCTGATTGATCAGACCGCCGGAACTGAGCAGCATGCTCCAGCCGAATGCGCGCACCACAATGGATACCAGCAGCGGCGAGAGAATCACCAGCAGAAACAGCGAGCGCCACGGATCGCCCATGCGCGACAGAACATAGGCTTCGAACGTGCCGACGACCGCGCACACGGCGGTGACGGTGAGCGAAATGCCGAAGGTGCGCAGGAAGATCGTATGGAAGTACGAGTCGAACAGGACTTCCTTGTAGTTCTCGAGCTGGAACGCCGCGATCGGACCGCTCGCCGGATCGAATTGATAGAACGTGAGCGCCAGCGTCATGAGCAGCGGGATGAGCACCAACGCCACGAACAGCAGCATGGCCGGGGCGCTCATGACCCACATCGGCAGATACGCATGCCAGGGGGCACGCGCGGCCGGCGCAGCGTTGGCACGCGCCACTTGCAACGTCTCAGCCATGAGCACGCTCTCCCGCGTTCGGCGTGATGAAACGCACCGCCTCGGCCTGCCAGTCGAGGCCGACCGGCGCGCCTTCGTGAAGCGGCTCGCCGCCCTCGTTCTGGCAGCACACAAGCACTTCGCCAAGCGGGCTGTCCACGCGATACAGCCATTGGCTGCCAAGGAAGAAGCGGCTCGTCACCGTTGCCGACACGCGGCCTGCCGCCGGCGCGCACAGACGGACCTTCTCCGGGCGCAGGCACAGCGTGATGGCATCGCCCACCGCCATGCCGCGCTCGCGCGGCGAAAGTTCGGAGAGCAACGCACGCTGGGTCAGTTGCGCGCCCAGCTCGACATGCAGATGTTCGGCGTCGCGCGACGCTACACGGCCGGCCAGCATGTTCGCCTTGCCGATGAACTGCGAGACGAACGGTGTCTCCGGGCGTTCATACGCACGGTAAGGCGTGTCGACCTGCGTAATGCGCCCGGCCTCCATCACCACCACGCGATCGCTGATCGACAGCGCTTCGGACTGGTCGTGCGTGACCATGATCGTGGTCGTGCCGATCTTGCGCTGAATCGAGCGCAACTCGAACTGCATGTCTTCGCGCAGCTTGGCGTCGAGGTTGGACATGGGTTCGTCGAGCAGCAGCACCGGCGGCGCGATCACGACGGCACGGGCAATTGCCACGCGCTGACGCTGACCGCCGGAGAGCTCGCGCGGGAAACGATGACCGAGGGTGTCAAGGCGTACCAGGGCAAGGGCCTCGCGAATACGCGCCTGACGCTCGGCCTTGTCGACCCCTCTCATTTCGAGACCGAAGCCCACGTTATCCGCCACCGTCATGTGCGGGAACAACGCGTAGCTCTGAAAGACGATGCCCAGGCCGCGCTTGTTCGGACGCATATGCGTAATGTCGCGCCCGTCGAGCGTAATGCGCCCGGTCGTGGTTTCGACAAAGCCCGCGATCATTTGCAGCGTGGTGGTCTTGCCGCAGCCCGACGGGCCGAGCAGCGAGACGAACTCGCCCTTTTCCACCGAAAGATTGACGTTCGAGACGGCGTTCAACTCGCCAAACGTCTTGGAAACATCCGTCAAAGTCAGGAAAGACATGGTCACTACCTTCGGGCGCAGGCACGCCGCAAGAAATGCAATTGCATCGAACAGTAGCGAGCCAAATTGCTTGCCGCAAGATAACGATTCCGTGAAACGATATAAATTTCATGATTATTTCGTTTGGCGGAATAGATTGCGAATGAGCGCGAGGTTTCATTTCGCATTAACGTCTCGGGATAATCCCTAACGCGCGGGGAATATTGGCTATTTTTCCATTTCTGATGAACCAAGCCAGTTTTCAAGCGACATCGCCTTACGCTAGTATTCCGTTTGACGGAATATTTGAGACTCTGATGATCACCTCCGATTCGCCCCACGCGCCGAAATCGCTGCCGCCGGAAACCGCTGGCGCGGGCATTCTGCAACGCACCTTTGCCGTCATTCGCGCGCTGGGCGACGCCAAGCCCGAAGGCGAACGCGTCACCCACATTGCCAAGGCCGTCGGTCTCAGTCAGGCGACGGTGCATCGGATTCTGCACGCGCTCATTGCCGAGCAGGTCGTGGAGCAGGACGAGACGTCCAAGCTCTACCGGCTGAGCATCGACTTCTTCGCGATGGCCGCGCAGGCCGGCAATCCGAGCGGCATGCGCACGCTGTGCCGCCCGTCGCTGCTGCGACTTTGTGCGAGCCTTGGCGACACCATCTTCCTGCTGGTGCGCAGCAGCTTCGATGCCGTCTGTCTCGACATGTGCGAAGGCCCCTTCCCCATCCGCTCGTTCACCGGCGATATCGGCGGACGCGTGGCGCTGGGCGTCGGCCAGGGGAGTCTGGCGATTCTCGCCTTCCTGCCGGAAGCCGAGCGCGAAGAGATCATTCGCTTTAACGTGCCGCGACTGCGCGGGTATGGCGTGCTCGATGAGGTCTATCTGCGCACCGAGATCGAACGCGTGCGTCAGTTGGGCTACGCGGGCAGCAACAGCGGCGTGCTCGATGGAATGGCGGGGGTGGCGGTGCCCGTGTTCGATCGCACCGGACACGCCGTCGCAGCGCTGAGCGTAGGCACGCTGGCCGCGCGGTTGTCGCAGGATCGTCTGCCGATGGTGGTGGAATTGCTGCGACGTCAGGCCGAGTTGATCGGCCCGCAAACCAACCCGTTCGACGTCGCGATGCGTCGCCCGATGCACGGCCTCACGCGTGCGCTGACGACCGAACCGCTGGCCTGACGTCGCCGCGCGCATGCACGCCGCGCGAGTCGCAAGACCGAATCGGGCCTAATGATGGCCGAAAATGGCCAGCCGTGGACGCACGCAACTGCGAGAATCACGGGCGGGTCCGGCAGCGCCTCCCTTCCCCAGCAATCCCCCAACTTCATCGGCTGCCGCCCTTCTGCGGAGACATGACATGGCATCAGGCGAACACCAGTACCGGATCGGCGTCGAGTGGACCGGCAATCAGGGCAGCGGCACGTCGGGCTATCGCGAGTATGGACGCAATCACGAAATTCGCGCCGAAGGCAAGCCGACGATCCCCGGGTCCTCGGATCCCGCCTTTCGCGGCGACGCGGCGCGCTGGAATCCCGAAGATCTGCTGGTCGCAGCCGCGAGCGCCTGCCACAAGCTCTGGTATCTGCACCTTTGCGCCGAAGCCGGGGTGATCGTCGACCAATACACCGACGACGCCCTCGGCACCATGATCGACACTGCGCAGGAGGGCCGCTTCACGCGCATCCTGCTGCGCCCGCACGTCACGATCCGCGCGGGCAGCAACGCCGCGCTGGCCGCCGAGCTGCATCATGAGGCGCACGCCAGGTGCTACGTCGCCAACTCGGTCAACTTCCCCATCGACTGCGAGCCTCGCATCGATGTTCTGCCGGCCTAAGGCGAACTGAGGCGGACTGATGCGGGCTGAGGCGGACTGAGGCGGACTGAGGCGGGCTAGCGCAGAATAAGCCGATCCAATCATGCCGCGAGTTGCTTCGCCAGTGCCGCATCGCGCTGCTGCGCCCGTGCAAACGACTCGCGGGCGCGGAAGCGCTCCACGTATGCCTTGACGGCAGGTGTCAGCGGCACGAGCTTGAAATGCGTGAGGAAATGCATGGCGTTGCCCCACAGCGCATCGGCCGCCGTGAACGACTCGCCCAGCCACCACGGACCGGCGTCACGCGCCAGGTGCCGCTCCAGCGTCCACATGACCGAGTCGTAGTCGCCATACGGCGAGCGCGAACGTTCGGCGCCTTCGCGCCCGAGCGACTTGTCGACCACCGCCGGCTCGACGCACGAACCGTAGAACACCATCCAGCGCAAATAGGGTCCGCGACGCGGATCGCCCGGCATCGGGGCGAGCCCCTTCTCCGGATATAGCTCGGCGAGATACATGTAGACGGCCGCCTGTTCGGTGATGATCGCCTCGCCATGCCGGATAGCAGGCACCTTCCCCATCGGATTGAGGTCCAGAAACTCCGAGCCGCGCTGCTCGCCGGTCGCGAAGCGCAACAGATGAAGATCATGCTCCGCCTGCAGTTCGTCGAGCAGCACGAGCACACCTGAGGAGCGTGTGTTGGGGGCGTGAAAGAACGTAATGCGCCGATCGGTCGTCATGTCGTGTCTCCAGTCCATCGTCAGTCATGTGCGGGCAGCCTTGACTCGTCCGGCAAATGCGCAGATCGCCGCCGTCACGTCACTGAAAAATGTTACTTCATCGCGCCGGTCGCGGGCAGATGGCGCTGCGCAGCCGCGGGGACGGCTTCAAGCGCCGCGTCGCCCAGTAACCGCATGAGCACGAGCGCATTACGCTGCCCCTGATCCTCGTAATTGTTGTTGAACACCACATAGACGCGGGCGACTTGCTTCGCAATGACGCGAATCGGATCGACCAGCGCCGCCAGTTCCGCGTCGCGGTAGTCGTAATTGAAGCGATCCGACGCGGCGGTACTCTCGCGCACGTTCCATGTCTGCTGATTGCGTCCATGCAAGCGCACCACTGCCGCGAGCGGCGTGGTCGTCTCCCACACTTGGGGAATACTGTTTGCGAAGCCCTGAGGCTCGTCGACGGTGGTGTTGACCCAACCCAGCTCGCGCAGCCACGCCAGCGTTGCCTCGCGTTGTGCGCCCTCGAACCAGCCGCGATGCCGAAACTCGGCTGCGACACCATAGCCCGCCATGCGCTGCGCACACACCTCAACGTGAGCACGGCTCGCGCGATCTCCCCTGAGCCACGGCGGGAACTGAAAATGCACCAGCCCCAGTTTTCCTGCCAGCCGCAACGGCGACAGCGCTTCGAGATAGCGCCGCCAGATCTCGTCGATGAGCGAGTCGGGAAGGTCCTTGTAGTAGACGTTCGCACGCGGCCCGGCCGGCAGTTCGGATTGCAGGTCCCTGGGCAGCGCAACACGGGGGGTCTGATGGCCGGTGAGCAGCCGGAACGCCTTGATGTTGAAGACGAAACCGTCGGGCGTGCGTTCGACCCAAAGCTGCGCGTTCGACCCCGACGGCATGGCGTAGTAACTGCTGTCGACCTCGACCATCGGAAACCGGCTCGCGTAGTAGCGCAAACGCGCCTCGGCCGACGTATGCCCCGGCGGATAGAAACGTTTGCAGGCGATGAGCGACTTGTCGGTCCAGGATGCCGTGCCGACATACACATTCCCGACGCCAGCCACCGGACTCACCGGTCCTGCCGGGATGTCGGCCACGCCGCTGGTGAGCGCATCGACCTGCCCCGTGATTGACGATCGCAATGGACTCATACGGAATGCTCTCGTGCGGTAAGCGTCGGGATGACGCCGCGTGCTTCGACTCAGTATAGGAGGCGCTATCGCGCATCGCATGGGGACTGGACTAGGACGAACGCATGAAATACTGCGAGCACATCTGATCCGGCACGCGCTCCCCGCACCGTGCCGTTTGTACGGCCCGCAGCTCACCCTGCGGGCCGCCTTTTTCGGATGTCAGCCCTCGTCATGAGCACCATCGGCTTCATCGGCTTTTTCCCCGGCCGCGCTATCATGGGCCGCCTGACATATCACTACGCCTGCCGAGTGCCCGCCATGACCGAACGCCTGCCTGTCGAACTTCCCAAAGCGTACCGCCTGCTCAACCACGGCCCGACCGTTCTTGTCGGAAGCGCCCACAACGGACGCCGCAACGTCATGGCCGCCGCCTGGTCGATGCCGTTGGATTTCTCACCGCCGAAAGTGGCCGTCGTCATCGACCGCAATACGCTCACCCGCGAGTTGGTCGAAGCCTCCGGTGAGTTCTCGCTGAACGTGCCCACGCGTGCCATCGCCCGCGAGACGCTGGCCGTCGGTTCGATCTCGGGACGCGATACCGACAAGTTCGCTGACGGCACCGGTGTACAGGCCTTTGAAGGCTCGCACGTCGCCGCGCCGCTCATCGGCGGATGCCTCGCATGGCTCGAATGCCGCGTGATACCGGAGCCGCACAATCAGGATCGGTACGATCTGTTTCTCGGTGAGGTCGTGGCGGCCTGGGCCGACGCGCGCGCGTTTCGCGACGGGCACTGGCAGTTCGAGCCCGGCGTGTCGCGCAGTCTTCATTACATTGCCGGCGGCAACTTCTTCGAAACCGGCGAAGCATTCGAAGTCAAATCATGAACCACGCTCTGCCCGCGCCGGGCCACACCGACCCCACGCACGACAGCGCTTACGACGCCACGCAAGCCGCTCGCGCCCTCTGGCGCACGAACGGCCAGCACGGCTTGAGCGGCGCGAGGCCATCGCATTTGCCAAGTGACGGCAGGCGCGGCAGAATTGACGGCGCTATCGACGCTATCCATGCCATCGGTGTGCTCAGCGAGCGGGGGCCAGAGTCGCCTTTGGCACCGCCCCGACCGCCCGCGTTACCTGAGCAGTCTGCGAAGTCAGCACCCCTTTTCGTGCAGTCGCCGAGTTCGCGGTCAGAATCCTTGTCCCCGGCGCTGCTGTCGTCCAACCGCTGGACCTCGCCGTCACGTCACGACATGACCGCATCCGGAACCGACTCATTCGAACCGCCTATGCCCTCGCATGCCCCGTGGCTCGCCCCGACCGGGGAGACAAACCTTAACGAGGCAGAACGTCTCGCGGCGCTGCGACGTTACGAGATCCTCGATACCCCGCCCGAGGCGGCATTCGATCGGATTGCAAGGCTGGCGTCGTATGTCCTTGGCGCGCCGATCTCACTTGTCTCGCTCATTGACGAAACCCGTCAGTGGTTCAAGGCGCGTCAAGGCCTCGAGACCACACAGACGCCTCGCTCGATGGCCTTCTGCGCGCATGCGATTCTCGGCGATGACGTGCTCGTCGTGCCCGATGCCCGCGCCGACCGGCGCTTCGCCGACAACCCGCTGGTCACGGGGGAGCCGAACATCCGCTTCTACGCCGGTGCGCCCCTGCGCACGCCGGAAGGGCATCGCCTGGGCACGCTGTGTGTGCTCGACCGCAAGCCCCGTACGCTCGACCCAGAGAAGTGCGCACTGCTCGCCGATCTGTCGGCGCTCGTCGTGGACGAACTCGAACTACGTCGCGTCAATCAGGTGCTCGGCGACATGGCCATGCGCGACGGCCTGACCGGCGCGCTCAACCGCCGTGCCTTTCTCTTGCAAGCCGACCGCCTGTTTGCCGCCGCCCGCACACAGCAGCGGCGCCTTTCCGTGCTGATGCTCGACATCGATCACTTCAAGATGGTCAACGATACGTGGGGTCATGCGATTGGCGACCGCGTCATCGTGGAACTGACGCTGGTCTTGCGGGCAACGCTGCGCAAGGGGACGGTGATCGGCCGTCTCGGCGGCGAGGAGTTCGCGGTACTGCTGCCCGAGACCGATGCTCAACGCGCCTTGCAGGCGTCCGAACGCCTGCTCACCGCCATCGGCAGTGCGAGCGTGCCCGGCCCCAAGGGTCCGGTGCGCTTTTCCGCCAGTATCGGCGTAGGCAGCCTCGCCCCGGACGACGCCGATTTCAGCCCCCTGCTCCAACGTGCCGACCGGGCGTTGTATGCCGCCAAGCAGGCCGGCCGCAACCGCGTGGCGGTGCTGTGAACTCCACCCACGACTGACAACAACGACGAACACGATGGGCAAAACCCGACTGGAAGCCTTCAGCGACGGCGTGATCGCCATCATCATCACGATCATGGTGCTGGAGATGAAAGCACCGCACGGCAGCGAACTGGCCGATCTCCTGCCGGTCGCGCCGACGTTCCTCACCTACATCCTGAGCTACGTCTACGTCGGCCTGTACTGGAACAATCATCACCATCTTTTCCATGTCGTCCAGCGGGTCTCGGGCGGCGTGCTCTGGGCAAACCTGCATCTGCTTTTCTGGCTATCGCTGATCCCGTTCGTCACACACTGGCTGGGAGAAAACCATTTCACCGCGTGGCCGACGGCGCTCTACGGCATCGTGCTGTTCATGGCGGCCGTGGCGTATTACATCCTCACGCGAGCCCTGCTTGGCGTACATGAGGAAGGCGGTAACGCGAAACTCGCCGCCGCCCTGGGCCGCGACGCCAAGGGGAAGTTGTCGGTGGTGGCCTATGCACTGGCCATCGGACTGGCGTTCGTGGCGCCGGTCGTCTCGCTCGCGCTGTACGCGCTGGTCGCCGCCGTATGGCTGATTCCCGATCGCCGGATCGAACATGTGATCAAGACGTGAGACGGCGCAGCACGTTTCGAGTGATGCGCCGCGACAGTCGACGAGCATCGGGTTTTTACGTAGTATTCGCTCCATCATGCAAAACGTAACTTTTGAACTCACGGGCGAATTCGTCGCCCTGAACGACTTGCTCAAGCTCACCGGCGTTGTGGACTCCGGTGGCGCGGGCAAAGTCATGGTGGCGGGCGGCGCAGTCAGCGTCGACGGTCAGATCGAGACCCGCAAGACCTGCAAGATCCGCGCTGGTCAGACCGTTTCGGTCGACGGCGTGCGAATCCGCGTCAAGGCTGCCTGAATCCAACACACCGCCCCAGGGCCCACGCCACACGCCAGCCCCCCCTTTTGTTGCCTGCCCGGAACCGCGTCACCGTCTGACGCTCTCCCGGTTTATCCCATGTGAGCCTGCCGCCGCAGGTCGCTATACTTGAAAGCGTTTTGGCGTGTCAGCTCCCGTCACACCCGACAATGTCAGAAAGACGTCCGAGGAGGCCCCTGCGATGGTCGTGCCCGGTTCACCGTCCGCCGCCGGCACCTCACCGGCCCCCGGGCGCGAGGCGCTGCTGGCGGCGCTCGACCACTCACTGGGCATGCTCACGCTCACGCCGGACGGCATCATCGTCGACGTCAACGACAAGCTGCTCGGCATGTTCGGCTACGCGCGCACCGACCTGATCGGCAAGCCGCACGCCATACTGTGCGAACCAGGCGATATCACCTGCGGCGACGCCCTCGCCCAAGTCCTGAGCACTCAACGCTCGCACACCGGACAAGTGCGCCGCCATCGTCAAGACGGTACCGCGGTCTGGCTCGAAGCGACCTACAACCCGGTATTCGACGACACCGGCAAGCTCGCCTTCGTGATCAAGCTCGCGGTGGACGTCACCGCACGCGTGGAACGTCAGGCGGCCGACGACGCCCGCCTCCATCTGCTCTCGCTCGGTGTCGACGAGACCGACAACGCCGTGCTCATCACCGATGCACAAGGCATCGTCTGCTATGTCAACGCCGGATTCACGCGCATGCTCGGCTACGCCGCAAGCGAAGTCGTCGGCCAGTCGGTGTACGTCCCGTTTGGGGAGCCACCTGAAGGTGAACTCGCCGATGGCGCGTCGGCCGTCGTCGACGTCAAACAGGCGCTCGCAGGCTGTCTCGTCTCGGCCCGCGACGGCCGGAGCTGCCATTGCGAAGTGCTCGTGCGCACCGCGCAGCGTCAACCGCTGTGGGTCTCCGTGGTGACGAACCCGATTCTCGACGCGAGCGGCAAGCTGCTCAACGCCGTGGTGCTGTTCACCGACATCACGCAGTCGAAGATTCAGGAAGTGCTGCAACACAAGGCCCTTGCCGCGATGGTGCGCGACGCCCCGCTCGTGGAAGTGCTCACGCTCGTCTGCCGGGAACTGGAGCAGATTGCCCCGGAGGTCATGGCCTCGGTCGTGCGGGTCGACGCCGAGGGCCGGCTGCGACCGCAGGCGGGGCCCAGCCTGCCCGCCCAATACCACAAGATGGTCGACGGGCTGGCCATCGGCCCGAACGTGGGCACCTGTGGCACGGCGGCCTTTCAGGCACGGCCGGTGATCGTGACCGACATCGCGAATGACCCGCGCTGGGCCAATTTCCGCGACATGGCGGCCGAATTCGGGCTGGCGGCATCGTGGTCCATGCCGATCATCGCGAACGATGGACGTGTGCTCGGCGTGCTCGCGTTCTACTACCGTACCGTGCGTGGCCCGGATGCCCTGCATGAGCGGCTCGTCGATGTCTGCGTGCACCTGTGCAAGCTGGCCTTCGAGCGCGATGAATCGCGCACGCGCATCCGTCAGTTGGCGTTCTCGGACAGTCTCACCGGCCTGCCCAATCGCAGCATGCTCGGCGTGCTCGCAGCCCAGGCCATCGCCAGCGCAGGCGAGCTGAACACGCGCATGGCCGTCATCTTCATCGACCTCGATCGCTTCAAGCAGGTCAACGATTCGCTGGGCCATCAGGCGGGTGACGTGCTGCTGCGCACGATCGCCCAACGTCTGCGGCGCTCGCTGCGCGGCGCGGATATCGTCGCGCGTCTGTCGGGTGACGAGTTCGTGGCCGTGCTCACCGAGTGCGACCCCGAACGGCTCGATATCGCCATCGAACGCATGCGCGGCGCACTGACCGCATCGTGTCAGGTCGATGGCGTGACGCTCGCGCCGTCGGGCAGCTTCGGCATCAGCCTGTATCCGAATCACGGCAAGGAGTTCGACCTGCTGCTCCAGCGTGCGGACATGGCGATGTATCAGGCGAAGATGACCAGCCCGGGCAGCGTGCGCGTCTACAGCGAAGACATGAACATCCACGCGCAGGAGCGGCTCGAACTGGAGACCGCCATGCGCGACGCCTTGCGCCGCAACACGCTCCGGCTCTTCTACCAGCCGCAGATCAATTTGCTCGACGAATCGGTGTACGGGGTCGAAGCGCTGAGCCGCTGGACGCATCCGCAGCACGGCGAGGTATCGCCGTCGCGCTTCATAGCGCTGGCAGAGGAATGCGGTCTGATCGGGGAACTGGGCATGTGGACGCTGCGCGAATCATGCCGTCAGCTGGCGGAATGGCGGCAGCGTGGCGCGGGCATCGAGAATGTGTCGGTCAACCTCTCGCCGACCAACTTCCACGATCACGACCTGCCGCGCATGATTGCCGAGGCACTCGCCGATCACGAATTGCCGCCGTCATGCCTGGCAATCGAGATCACGGAGAGCGTGCTGATGGATCACAATCCGAGCACGCTGCGCATCATAGATGAAGTCCACAGCATGGGCGTGCGCCTGTCGATGGACGACTTCGGCACCGGTTATTCAAGCCTGGGCTATCTGCGCCGGTTGCCCGTCTCGGAACTGAAGCTCGATCGCAGCTTCGTACACGACATCACCCGCGACGAAACGGTACGCGCCCTGACCAACGCGATCATCAGCATCGGCCGCAATCTGCATCTCACGGTCGTGGCGGAAGGCGTGGAAGACGAAGCCCAGCGCAATCTGCTCGTCGCACAGGGCTACCGCGTGGCGCAAGGGTACCTGTTCTCCCCCGCGCTGTCGGCTGGCGACCTTGAGCGCTGGCTGGAACAGTGGTCGGCACGGCGACGCGCACGGAACCCCGTCCAATCCTGAATCACGGCGCGAGGCCCAATTCCATCTGGTGCAGCGCCGTCTCGATGGCCTGACTCTGTTCGGCGTTGAGCGCTTCGGCCGCAATACTCGTCTCGCGGCGATAGATCATCTCACCATAGACATTCGCCAGCACGCGGGCTGACTGGCACAGCGACCAATGGCTATCGGCGGCCTGACGGCCCGTCCAGTAGTTGATCGCCCGTTCGATTTCGGCGATGGAGTAATTGGCTTTCATGAGAGGTTCTGTCTCGCCGTGGAATGGAATACTGTAATTATATACAGCATTCGAGAACTCTGAAAATCGCGTCGGACCGCAGTCTGCACATGGCTCGATTCTCAGGCGCACGTTTCGGAACTGCAACACTTGATAAGGGCAGACCGCTTACGCACCCAGCCAGGCGTCAACAATCCATAGAAAAATCAATCGCTTACGAATTCCGGCACGATATTGGCTTCAAGGTCCGGGAAACGTCGTGCCGCCCCTTGCGATGCTCACGCGGCCGACGCCCCCATGATCGCCCCGACGGAGCCAGCCATGCCGCCGAGACACATTACGCCCCAGACCTTGTCCGCCATCCGTGCTGCCGCGTCACGGCGGTTCGCCCTCATGGCGCTCTGCCTGCTCACGGTAACCGGTGCGGCTCGCGTTCAGGCGCAATCGATGCCGCCAGCCGTCGCAACCCCCGCCGACCCATTTCATCAGCCGTGCGTCGATGTGCGCGCTTCACCGGAAATGGACGGTCCCCCCCATGTCTCCCAACCCGGTGCTGCCGCGACGATGCCATCGACGAACCGGATCGTGCGCAAGCAATACGTCGACCTCGATAATCGCTGTGCGACACCGCCCGCCTTCGCACCCACACGTGACATCGACTCGACGTCCGTCTGGTATGTGGATGCGCCCGCTGGCGCCAGGCTCGCCACGTCACGGCGCGTCGGCGCCAGCGCCTTGCACGGCCTCGCGTCCTGAGCGGTGGCGGACGACGTTTGTTATGCTGCGTCTTTCGCGTGACAACGCCGTCGCACGTCCCGATTTTCCGGAACCTCAATGCCCGCCAATACGCCTGACACCCCCAACGCTTCCGACAAGTCGCGCAACGCCAAACCGGTACCTGCCGTTGTCGCACCGCCACCTCCCGGCGCCATGCCGCTCGCCTGGATCGGCTTAGTGGCTGCTGCCGCATGGGTGCTCAAGAGTCCGCATCCTACGTGGGGCGTCGGCGTGTTGTGCCTTTGCGCAGGCCTGATTTCGTCGTTCGGTGCGCGCCGCCGCGCTCGCGCCCCATGGCCCGCGTTCTTCACCGGGCTATTGCCCGTTGGCGTTGCGCTGTTCTTCGCGCTGCTCATGCTGCGCCCCTTATTCCGGTGACACCGTCGCGCCGCAGAGTGCGGCATCGATGAGTTACCCACAGCTTCTGTGGATAACCCACTGGATAACCTCACAACACCCCCTCGAGAAGCCCGTCATTACACGCTGTCAAGAGGATTGCCCGTTTCGGCATCAGCCTTGGATAAATTTTTTAAGCTTGACGTTTTTCCCGGCTTCTGTGCCAACATGTCACCGCTTTGACATGACGCAAACGAGCGGGAAATGACTCGTCGATTCGCGTGAAAACGTGAGGTGCTGTGCGTAGGGAAGGGTTCGCAGCGCAAGCGAATCGGCCTATGATGGAACCATGCGATACCTCACCATGCATGACTTGGGATCCTCGCAGGATCTGCCGTTCAGCGGCTGTCTCGCTTTTCAGTGACTTCGGGAGAACCTCTCGTATGACTCAATCCGACAAACCGTCCGCTACCTCATCCTCACCGGCCGACGCCCCGCCGACCGACGCGGAACGCGTCCATTTGGACGATCTGCTTGCGCATCACTCGGTCACGGAAACCGTCGATCGCGCATCCGTCATCGACCTGATCAACGATCTGCGTTCGCCCGAGGTGAAAACGCCGGAAGATCGCGAGCGCGTGGTCAAGGAAAGCCGGCTGTGGAGGGAAGTGTCGCACCGCGACACCGCCATGTCGCTGCTCAATTCGCTCGCGCAGATGGCGCCGATCTTTCTTAATCAGATTCACTGGTAATGGCTGTCGCGCCGGTCGCCACCGGCGCACACGCCGCACGGCCTCGCGCCGTATTTTCCTCAGGCAGTGCCCTTCCCCCGCCGTCGGCTTTCCCGCGAATTGATCTGGATTAACTTTGTTCTCGGACAGTCGCCCGTGAGGGGGACGTTGTGCCGTGCGTGCCTTACAATGCGGGTCGCGCAAGTTTTCCCTGTTGACCCGACACCATGACCACCACGCTGGACACCCCGACCGAATTCAAGAGCTGGATCTGCCTGATCTGCGGCTGGATGTATAACGAAGCCGAAGGCGCGCCGAACGACGGCCTGGCCCCCGGCACCCGATGGGCCGATGTGCCCGCCGATTGGCGCTGCCCGGAATGCGACGTCTCCAAGGAAGACTTCGTGCTGTCGGAGTTCTGAGTCAGGCAGCCGCGAAGCGTTTGACGCCAACGCCGTGGATCAGACTGCCATGACAACATCAGTGATGCCAGCCCCACCCACGGCCTCGGCCGTGCCATCCCCGGTAATATCCGCCGCCGTAGTAGCCGCCTGACACGCCGAAGGTGACCGTCGGCGCAGGCACGACCGCGTAGCCGGGCGCGTAACCAGCGTATCCCGCATATCCCGCGTCATAGCCCGGCGTATAGCCGTAGCCATCGTAGTACGCGCCGCCATACACGGGCGAGCCGTACGGTACGGCAACGCAACCGGCCATCATCACGGCGACAGCAGCGCCGCCTGCCAGCATGAGTAAGCGTTTCACGATGAAACCTCCCGCATGAGCTGTTCGAGTCTCGCGCGAAGAGAGCGGCGCCGGTCTCCCGGCATTTCGTCGATCGTCACCGCGCGTGCTTGACTCGTTAGACATACGAGTTCCCGTGAAATGCGCGATAGCGGGTCCCTTCTTTCGTTACCAAACGTGACATTGGTAACGCCGATGGAATATCGCGTGCGGCCACGGGTCGCCCGGGCCTCGGGTCAGAACACCCAGCAGCGGTCGCGGCCGGCGCGTTTGGCGCGATACAACGCCATGTCGGCACGCTCGACCATGTTCATCGGCGAATCTTCATCCTGCCACTCCGTGATGCCGAAGCTCGCCGAGAAGCGCAGCGGCGGCTCGCTACCCTCGAGCGATTCGCGCTTACAACGCTCGCGAATGCGGTCCGCCACGCGCAGCGCATCGCGTTCGCTTGCCCCCGGCAGCAGAATCGCAAACTCCTCACCGCCGATACGGCCGATCAGGTCGTCGCCTCGCAACGTCGACGAACACACGAGCACAAAGCGGCACAGCACCTGATCGCCGATGGCATGCCCGTAGGTGTCGTTGATCGACTTGAAGTGATCCAGGTCGGCCACGATGAGGCTCATCGGCTCATTCTTGCGCTGCGCCGCCTCCAGCAACTGATCGAAGCGATGGAAGAAGTAACGGCGCGTCAGGCTGCCCGTCAACTCGTCGTAGCTGGCTTCGAACGCCAGTTGATTATTCGCGGCACGCAGTTCCTCGTTCGACTGGCGCGTCTCACGATGCTTCGCGCGCTCCCGCCAGTAAGTCCAACCGGCAAGCGCTACGATCACAACACCGCCCAAATACAGCAGGAAACACAACGCGAGGTCTTTGGCGTGCTGGCGCGTAAGGGCGTCCCAGGCGTCGACCTGCTCCACGGCGTAGACGATCAGATCATTACTCGAACTTGGGCGCGACGTGATGACGAAGGGCTTGCGCAAATCGTCGAACTCCGACATCTGGTCGAGCAGGTCCTGTGGCACCCACGCATTCGACCGGCCAGGCGCGCGCTTGAACTGCGAGATCGGCATACGCGCGAAGTCGTCGCGCTGGTATAGCGCCATACGTTCGGCGTCGGACAGCGACCCGACCTTGCCGTCCAGCATGAAACGGTTCTCGAAGCGAGGGTCGTTGGCCATGATGACCACACCGTTGCCGTCGGTGACGAACGACTCGCCACTGCCCACCCAATGGCGCAGGCGCGTGAGTCCGATCTTGGTCATCACGACGCCGATCAGCACGCCGTCGCGGTACACAGGCGCACTGAAATAAAGGCCGGGCGCCTGATGCTCCCAGCCAGCGGCATAGCTCTCGAAACGGGTGCCCAACAGCGCATTGGTGACATAGGGCATGCGGGCCACGGACTGGCCGATGGGTGATGGCGAGTCGCGGAAATTGCTTGCCGCCACGCACACACCGCGCGCGTTAATCACCCACACCCGGTCGACGCCGAAGTATCCCTGAGCCCCGCGAAGAAATTCGTTGGCACGATCCACGACCTCGGCCGCTGCGGCCCCGTCGGTCGCCGGGCGCAGAACGTCACGCAGCAGATCCACCTCGGCGAGCGTGGAGGGAATAGCCCTCACCATCGCGAGATCCGTATTGATCGCGTGAATCATGCCGTCGGCAACCCGCTCGGCGACCGTTTGCCCGGCGTCGACACTCTGTGCGAGCTTGTCGCCGACCAGCGACGTGGCAGTCCTGTCCGCGGCAACCCAGCAGGCGACCAGCACGCCGACCGAGACGCAGGCGGCATAAAGCCAATGCCTTATCCTCATCCGAAAATCAAACGCTCGTTCTAATATTTTTTACTTCTTACGTTGGCAAAGTCTCCGCCTCATTCGAGTCGCGTTTCTGTCTTTTCCCCGGACAGAAGCTCTGGTCGCGACCGGCATCTATGGTGCCGGCGAATTCCCGCCAATTCTGGTCTGCGCGTCAAACTCGTTTCCTCGTTCCAGATCCTCAGCTTGTCGCGCCCCGCGCCTTCGGATCCTGACCACCTTGCATTGTTCACCCCGACAATTGCAAGCCGTTGACAACCTGCCGCCCTCGCCTTCGCACATCGCTGGCGGCGGCTCGCAGCCATTCGCAGATATCGTTCGAGATCGTCGCGAAAGCCAGATAATTCTATAGCACTCCGACGATGAATCCGCACGAAAAACGTCTGACGATCGATATATTACGAATACCTATTTAATTTATTAATTAGCCGGATACTTCCTTTTCAATTGCGCCCGCTTTACCGGCAAATACCGAAACGGTCGATCACCGAATCGAGCCGTTCGATTTCTACCGGCCGGGAAAACAAATAGCCCTGTGCGGACACCGGCACAAAATGGCGCAGCCAATCCAGTTGCCGATCGTTTTCCACGCCTTCGACAATCAATTCGATTCCCAACGATCGCGCAATATTGACGATATTCGAAATCATGAGACACGACCGCGACGAATCGGGAATCGACTCCACGAATGAACGATCGACCTTGAGCGTATCGACAGGAAAGCGCGTCAGATAGGATAACGACGAGTAGCCGGTGCCGAAGTCGTCAAGCGCGATGCGCACGCCCGCGCGCTTGAATTGCTCGATCTTCATTTCCACGAGCGCGGGGTTCTTGACCATCACCGACTCGGTGATTTCGAGCTCAAGGCGATTCGGCTCAATCTCGTATTCCTGCATGAGACGTTCCACGAGCTCGCCAATGTCGCCGCGCCAGAATTGCACCGACGAGACATTCACGGCAATGCGAAGCGACGCCATTGCGGTTCCCCGCCAAGCCTTCAGCTGACGGCATGCCTGTGTCAGCGCGAACTCACCGATCGCCACGATCTGCCCGGTCGTCTCGGCCAGCGGGATGAACTCGCCTGCACTCAGCACGCCGCGCTCCGGGTGACGCCAGCGAATCAGCGCCTCCACGCCGCGCACACAGTCGGACTCGAGCGCCACGATGGGCTGGTAGGCGAGGAAAAATTCGCCGTTGGCCAACGCCTGCTCCATCTGGCGCTCCCACACGACAAGCTGATGCGCCTGATACGTCATCTGCTGCGTAAAGACACGCACCACGCTCTTGCCGGCCTCCTTCGCGGAGTACATGGCGAGATCCGCCTTCTTGATGAGATCCGCCTCGGTCTCGTCCGCCCTCGACCAGAAGGTCACGCCGATACTGGCGTGCAGCGCGAACGACGTGCCATCTGCCACCATGGGTGCCTTGAGCGCGGCAAGCAGCGTCTCACCTAGCGGTTCGGCCTGCGCCTGCGCATCATCCCCCTCCAGAAGCACCATGAACTCGTCGCCAGCAAAACGCGCGAGCATGGCCCCCTGCGGCATTCGCGGTGCGAAGCGCCCGGCCACCTGGCGGATGATCTCGTCGCCCTGTGCATGGCCCAAGGTATCGTTCACGCTCTTGAAGTTGTCGAGATCGATGTGCAACAACGCGACCTTGCCGACCCGATCGGGATCGGCCAATGCGCGTCGCAGCGACTCCATCAAAGCGTAGCGGTTGGGAAGTCCGGTAAGCGCGTCATACGAAATCAAATGGGTAAGCTGCTGGTCGCGCCCGATGAGGCGCTGCATCAGGTAGGCAATCAGTGCAAAGAACACGACGAGCGCGACCGACACGAAGGTCGCCATCGTCAGATACACGCGCTCTACGTGCCGGTACTCGGCCAGTTCCTCGTCCATCGACAAACCGACTTGCACCGCGAGCGGGTAGTCGCGCAGATGACGATAGGCCACGATGCGCTCGACGCCATCGATGGGGTCGCGCTGGATGCCGGAATTGCGCTGCTCTGCTGCGAACGGCGGCAACTCCCCCGTGCTGGTGATTGCCACGCTCGCACCGGTGCTGCGCGCGAGCAACGCCCCGTCGTCGGCGATCACGGCGATCTGCCCGTATTGGCCGAGCATGGCGTTCGTGTAGAAATCGGAGGTGAAGTAACTCGGCTCCTGCGATACGACCACCACGCCCGCGAAGCTGCCATCGGGATTGTTCAGTCGCCGGCTGAACTGGAGTACCCACTTGTGGGAAACGCGTCCGAAGACCGGATGACTGATGAACAGGCCGTCGCTCGCATTGTCCAGATGCACCCGGAAGTGCTCCCGATCGGCAATGTTCACCCCGGCAGCGCCGGGCATTGTCGCGGCGGTGACGTTGCCGTGCACATCTGCCAGACTCACCAGCACCATGAAACGATCCGTGACGATCCCTTCAGCAAGCGTTCGCGTCAAGTCGAAGTTTCCGCGACGTCGCTCGTACTCGTACTTCACGAAACGGGTGATCTGATCGACCTGACGGATGGCGCGCAGCGTTTGCTGCTCGAGTGCGCTCGCCACGGTCGATGCCGATGACGCCGTGTCTCGCAGAATGGCCTTGTGCTCGATGGAAACGCGCCAAAGCACGGCGGTCCAGACGAGGACCAGAATCAGGAAACCGAAAATCAGAATCGCGACGATGGAGCGATCGGACGTTGCCCAAAGCCAGCGTCGCGTTCCCGTCGTGCTCGGTTCGGCCATAGATCGAGATCCTTTCAGCCTTCGCGCCCCCGCGCATGAAGGTCGGTGTTGGCCCGGTCGTCAATAGGATCCAGGGGCGTCATCGACGCACGCCGTCGTTTCGGCAAGTGTAAGGCAATCGCAGCGCCCCCGGAAGTCGTTCGACGTCCCCTCAGTCGGGGGATCTAATACGTTCATCATGCCAGACGAACGCCACCCTGCCGGACTGCGGGCCATATCTCGGATTACGGAAAATTCGGCCACCACCGCATTAGGAGAATCCCGAGGTGTGGCGGGCCTGCCCGATGCGAGGGCCCGCCGCCCCTCGATGCAAAGCCGGAATGGCAGGAGAATCTGCGCAAATCAAGGAAACGTACCAGCTCACGACGCGATCGCGCACTCAGGACTTGAGCAGATCGAGCAGGGATTCGAGACGGCGGCGCAGGTCGCCGACGTCGAGTGCGGTGTCCGCCTCGCCCGCCGGCTGCGCGCCGCCTTCTGCGGCAGCACCGCCGGACGGGCGGCCGCCGCGCGGTGTGTCGGCTTCGAGGCGGTTACGTGCGCCATTGATCGTAAAGCCCTGCTCATAGAGCAACTCCCGGATACGCCGGATCAGCAGGACTTCATGGTGTTGGTAGTACCGCCGGTTTCCGCGCCGCTTGACCGGGCGCAGTTGCGTGAACTCCTGCTCCCAATAGCGCAGTACGTGCGGCTTGACGCCACACAGCTCGCTCACTTCACCGATCGTGAAGTAACGCTTGGCGGGAATCGGCGGCAAGGCAACGTGATCCATCGCGGCGTTGGCGGAATCGGACGACGGTTAGATTGCGGACGAAAAATCAACGGCCGCCACAGAGTGCGGCGGCCGGGATTTACTTGCTCACTGCGCCAGACTCGACGATCGACTTGAACTTCTGGCTGGCGTGGAAGGTGACGACGCGACGAGCGGCAATCGGAATAGCCTCACCGGTCTTCGGATTTCGACCTGGCCGTTGCGGCTTGTCGCGCAGCTGGAAGTTACCGAAGCCGGACAGCTTGACACTGTCACCCGACTCAAGCGCGTCGCGGATCGACTCGAAGAACGCCTCGACCATATCCTTCGCTTCGCGCTTGTTCAGACCGACATGCTCGAACAACAACTCGGCCAGTTCGGCCTTGGTCAGCGTCGGCGCTTCGGTCGAGACCTCGTTCACTTCACTGCGTCCCAGCGCGATTCGCTGCGCCGCAAGCATGGCTTCAAATTCACCAGGATTCATTTCGTTCATACGTCCCACGCGATGGCGATGACAGTGCGATGACCTACTCGCAGCCGGATCTTTTACTGAGTTTCAGGCGCGCAACCTTGCGCCGAACCCTTCTACCCGTTGTACCAGTGCGTTAATGGCGCCCTGGACCGTCTCGTCCTGCAACGTACCCGAGGGGTCTTGCAGAGTAACACGAAACGCCACGCTTTTGTCCTGCGCGCCAAGCGAGCCCGAGGTGGCGCCAGCCTTCGGCCGGAACTCGTCGAACAACCGTACCGACTGCACCACGCTGCATGCCGGATCGTCGTGACGTGCGGCCAGCATGGCGTCGAGCAACCCTTGCACCGGCTGCGCCTGATCGACCACGAGTGCGATATCGCGCGTGACCGGCGGGAACTTCGAGATGTCCTCGTAGCTCGGGACGTCGCGCTCGAAGAGTGCCTCGGCCTCGATCTCGAACAACACCGGCGCATGCGGCAGATCGTACTTCTGCTGCCAACGCGGATGCAGCTCTCCAATGAAGCCGACACGCTTGCCGTCGACTTCAACTGCGGCACTGCGCCCCGGATGCAAGGCCGGGTGCTCGGCCTTGACGAAGCGTGCGGCGCGCGGGGACAACAGTGCCTCCAGATCGCCCTTCACGTCGAAGAAGTCGACTTGACGCTCCGCCACGCCCCACTGCTCTTCGAACACCGGACCGTAAGCGAGGGCCGCCAGGGTGAGCGGCTGACGGTAACCGCCAACGCTCAGTTCGCCCGAAGCCACCGTGTTGTCGCGATGGTAGGTACGGCCGATTTCAAACACACGAACACGCGACGCCTTGCGGTTCAGGTTGTAGCGGGTGGTCGCGATCAGGCTACCGATGAGCGTCGAGCGCATCACCGCAAGGTGGCTGGCGATCGGATTGAGCAACTTGATGGGGTTGTCGTTACCGGCGAAGTCCACTTCCCACTCGACATCGACGAAGCTGAAGCCGACCGTCTCGTGGTAATCGCGCGCCGCCACGGCATGACGCACAGCATGTTGCGAACGACGGCCTTCCTGCGTCGGGCGCATGGCGCTCGCGGCGACCGGCGGATTGGCCGGAATGCGATCGAAACCGTAAATACGCGCAACCTCTTCGATCAGATCTTCTTCAATCTCGATGTCGAAGCGATAGGACGGCGGCGTGACTTCGAACACGCCGTCTTGCAAGGTGAACGGCAGGCCGAGACGCGTGAAGATGGCACCCATCTCCTGCTCGGAGACCGGCACACCCAAAATCTTGATGGCACGTGCAACGCGCATCGTCACCGGCTTACGCTCGGGCAACTTCGCGACCTGATCTTGGAGCGGGCCAGCCTGGCCGCCGCAGATCTCAAGCACCAGTTGCGTGGCACGCTCCAGCGCGCGCACGTTACCCGCGAAATCGACCCCACGCTCGAAGCGGTGCGACGCATCGCTAGTGAAGTTGTACTTGCGTGCGCGGCCCTGAATCGCCTGAGGGAAGAAGAATGCGCCTTCGAGGAAGATGTTCTGCGTTTCCAGACCCGCCTTGGTCGAGTCCCCGCCCATGATGCCTGCCAGGCCGATCGGGCCACTGGCATCGGTAATGGCGAGCACGCTCTCGTCGAGCGTCACGGTCTGTTCGTTCAGCAACTTGAGCGTCTCGCCCGTGCGTCCGAAGCGCACGTCGATTCCGCCTTGCAGACGGTTCAGATCGTAGACGTGCAGCGGCTGGCCCAGCTCGAGCATCACGTAGTTGGTGATGTCGACCAGGGCGGAAATGCTGCGTTGACCGGCGCGCTCGAGGCGCTCCACCATCCAGCGCGGCGATGCAGCGGCAGCATTCACGTGACGGATGATACGGCCACCAAAGCGTCCGCAGCCTTCCGGCGAACTGATACGAACTGGCAGCGTGTCGGCGATCGTTGCCGCCTGAGCGCCCTGCCCCGGCAGATCCTTGAGCGGTGCGCCCGTAATCGCGGCAACTTCGCGGGCGATACCTAGCAACGACAGGCAATCGGCCTTGTTCGGAGTGAGTTTGACAACGAACACCGTGTCGTCAAGATCGAGATACTCGCGGATGTTCATGCCGACCGGGGCATCTTCCGGCAGGATCATCAGGCCGCCATGATCTTCCGAGAGCTTCAGCTCACGTGCCGAGCACAGCATGCCGAAACTCTGCACGCCGCGCAGCTTGCCGACCTTGATCTGGAACGGTGCAGCGCCGGCCTCGGCCGGGGGCAACACGGCGCCCACGGTTGCGCACGGCACCTTGATACCCGGTGCCACGTTCGGCGCACCGCACACAATGGTGAGCGTCTCGCCAGTGCCGGCGTCGACCTGACAGACATTCAGACGATCAGCGTCGGGATGACGGGCGACTTCGAGCACCTTCGCCACGACCACACCGGCGAACGGCGGGGCGACGGGGTCGGTTTCCTCGACTTCGAGCCCGGACATCGTCAGGGCATGCGCCAACGCGTCCGTCGACAAATCCGGGTCGACCAGGGTACGCAGCCACGATTCAGAGAATTGCATGGATCAGTTCGCTCGCAGTTAAGTCTTCACTTCCGAGAGCCCGGTGGCAGCGGCTTCGCGCGCCAGCCCGGGGCCATCGGCATCGATTACATGAATTGGCGCAGGAAGCGCAGGTCATTTTCGTAGAACAAGCGCAGATCCTGAACGCCGTAGCGCAACATCGTCAGACGCTCAAGTCCGGAGCCGAAGGCAAAGCCGATGTAGCGCTCCGGATCGAGACCCATATTGCGCACCACCGACGGATGCACCTGCCCCGAGCCGGAGATTTCCAGCCACTTGCCGGCGTTCTTGCCGGTTTCGAACTGCATGTCGATTTCGGCGGACGGCTCCGTGAACGGGAAATACGAGGGGCGGAAACGCACCTGAATGTCGTCGCGTTCGAAGAACTTGCGCAGGAAATCGGTGTACACGCCCTTCAGGTCGGCGAAGCTGATGTCTTCGGCAATCCACAGACCCTCGACCTGATGGAACATCGGCGAGTGCGTGGCGTCGGAGTCGACGCGATACGTACGGCCCGGCGCGATCACCTTGATGGGCGGCTTGTTCATGCGCGCATAGCGCACCTGCATCGGACTCGTGTGCGTGCGCAGCAGCAACGGCTTGCCGGCATCGTCGTTACCTTCGATGTAGAAGGTGTCCTGCATCGAGCGCGCCGGATGGTTCTCGGGGCTGTTCAGTGCAGTGAAGTTGAACCAATCGGTTTCGATTTCGGGGCCGTCAGCCACGTCGAAACCGATGGAACGGAAAATCTGTTCAACGCGCTCCCAAGTGTTGAGCACGGGGTGCAGGCTGCCAGCGCCCAGGCCTCGGCCGGGCAGCGTGACATCGATGGCCTCGGCGGACAAGCGCGCGTCGAGCAGCGCGTCGGCCATGGCCTGGCGGCGCGCCTGCAGGGCGCCTTCGATCTGTTGCTTGGCCGCATTGATCCGGGCGCCTTCGCTCTTGCGCGCTTCTGGATCAAGCTTGCCGAGGCCCTTGAGCAACTCGGTCAGTTGGCCGGTCTTGCCGAGAAAGCGGGCTTTCTCGTTTTCCAGCGCGGCGGCGTCGGGAGCGGCGGCGAACGCACGCTGCGCTTCGCTGACGATAAGTTCCAGATCCATATGCTACAGACTCAAGTTAGGCGGTCGGAATGGCCGCATGTTCAAGCAAAAAAAGCACGCGAAAAGGCAGGCGAAAAACAAAAGGGGGCTCCGATGAGAGCCCCCTCTTGGCGAATGGCGCGCGGTAAAACGCGCTATACGCTATTTACAGCTTAGGCTGCGACGGCGGCTTTCACCTGGGCGACAATCGCGGCAAACGCCGGCTTGTCGTTGATGGCCATGTCGGACAGCACCTTGCGGTCGAGTTCGATCGAGGCCTTCTTCAGACCAGCGATGAACACGCTGTAGGTCATACCGTGCTGACGCACACCTGCATTGATACGCGCAATCCACAAAGCGCGGAACACACGCTTCTTGTTACGGCGATCGCGATAGGCGTATTGCCCAGCGCGCATAACCGCTTGCTTGGCGATGCGGAAGACGTTATTGCGGCGGCCGCGGAAACCCTTGGCAGCAGCGATGACTTTCTTATGGCGGGCCCGTGCGGTGACCCCACGTTTGACTCGAGGCATGTTTCTCTCCTATCTAAGTCGGGGTTTAAGCGAAGGGCAGCATTGCGCGTACGGAGTTCAGATCAGACTCATGAACGCCGACGGCACCGCGCAGGTGACGCTTATTCTTGGTGGTCTTCTTCGTCAGAATGTGACGCTTGAAGGCCTGACCACGCTTGACGGTACCGCCAGGACGCACGCGAAAGCGCTTCTTGGCACCGCTCTTGGTTTTCATCTTAGGCATGAAAAACTCCGAGTTTTTAACATGATCACAGGTGTGACGCCAAAATCGCGCCCCTTGTAGAACCCGGGATCACTTGTGTTCAGGGTCAGACTGCACCCTGCATCGCTGCCACACCCTTGCGGGCGATGGCGGCAATTCCTTGCAGCCCAGCGGTGTCACTCGACACCGCCACGGCATTACTTCTTCTTCGGCGCGATGACCATGATCATCTGACGGCCTTCCATCTTCGGCATCTGTTCCGGCTGACCGAACTCTTCGAGATCGGACTTCAGACGTTCCAGCATACGAGCGCCGATTTCCTGGTGGGCCATCTCACGACCGCGGAAACGCAGCGTGATCTTGGTCTTGTCACCCTCTTCGAGGAACCGCTTCAGATTGCGCAACTTGACGTTGTAGTCGCCATCGTCGGTGCCAGGCCGGAATTTGACTTCCTTGATCTGAACAACCTTCTGCTTCAGCTTGTTCTCGTGCGCTTTCTTCTGTTCCGAGTACTTGAATTTGCCGTAATCCATCAAACGGCAAACCGGCGGATTCGCGGTCGGTGCAATTTCCACCAGATCGACATCAGCCTCTTCGGACAGACGAAAAGCCTCTGCCAGTTTCACAATGCCGAGTGGCTCATTGTCGACGCCATTTAGACGCACTTCAGGCGCAGTAATTTCGCCGTTAATGCGATGCGACTTATCGGTAGCGATGTTGCTTATCCTCGAAAAAAGTCAAAAATTTAGCCGCGCTGTCCGACAGGCGTTATTGGAACGTTGCGCAATCCTGCGCAAGGCGTTCGATGAGCGTGTCAATGGGCATCACGCCCAGATCCACGCCGCCACGGGCACGCACGGCTACCGTATTCGCCTCCTGCTCCTTGTCCCCCACTACAACGAGATAGGGAACCTTCTGCAAGGAGTGCTCGCGTATTTTATAGCTAATTTTCTCGTTGCGCAAATCGCTACGAGCCCTAAGCCCTTGTTCTTTCAACTTTTTCGTCACTTCTTGAGCGTAATCGGCCGTTTTTTCGGACACATTCATCACAATCACCTGCTCCGGCGCGAGCCAGACCGGCATTGCACCAGCATGGTGCTCGATCAGAATACCGATGAAACGCTCGAGCGAACCCAGGATTGCGCGGTGAAGCATGACCGGGCGCTTGCGGCTGTTATCTTCGGCCACATACTCGGCGTCCAGACGCTCAGGCATCGAGAAGTCGACCTGCATCGTGCCGCACTGCCACTGTCGGCCGAGCGCGTCCTTCAGCGTGTATTCGATCTTCGGACCGTAGAACGCCCCGTCGCCCTCGGCGATCACGAATTCGCAGTTCGAACGGCGCAGCGATTCCATCAGTGCAAATTCGGCCTTGTCCCAATTCTCGTCGGACCCGACTCGATGCTCAGGACGCGTTGCGACCTTATAAATCATGTCCGTGAAGCCGAAATCCTTGTACACAGCGTGCAGCAGCGCCGTGTAGTTCACGCACTCGTCGAGAATCTGGTCTTCCGTACAGAAAATGTGACCGTCGTCCTGCGTAAAGCCGCGCACGCGCATCAGGCCATGCAAACCGCCCGACGGCTCGTTGCGGTGACATTGACCGAACTCGCCGTAGCGAAGCGGCAGATCGCGGTAGCTATGCAGCGCCGAGTTGAAAATCAGGACATGTCCGGGACAGTTCATCGGCTTGAGCGCGTAGGCGCGGTTCTCCGATTCCGTCGTGAACATGTTGTCCTTGTAGTTCTGCCAGTGCCCCGACTTCTCCCAGAGCGAGCGGTCGAGGATCTGCGGCCCCTTCACTTCCTGATAGCCGTTGTTGCGATAGACGCGGCGCATGTACTGCTCGACCTGCTGCCAGAGCGTCCAGCCCTTCGGGTGCCAGAAGATGAGGCCCGGCGCCTCTTCCTGCATATGGAAGAAGTCCAGTGCGCGGCCGAGCTTGCGGTGATCGCGCTTTTCCGCCTCTTCGAGCATGTGCAGATACGCGTCCTGATCTTCCTTCTTCGTCCAGGCCGTGCCGTAGATTCGCTGAAGCTGCTCGTTCTTGGCATCTCCGCGCCAATAGGCACCAGCAACCTTCATCAGCTTGAAGACCTTGAGCTTGCCCGTCGACGGCACGTGCGGACCACGGCAAAGGTCGACGAACTTGCCTTCGCGATAGAGACCGATCTCGTCCGTTGCCGGAATCGATTCGATGATCTCGGCCTTGTACTTTTCGCCCATCGACATGAACAAACGCACGGCGTCGTCACGCGAAAGCACTTCACGCGTCACCGGCTCGTCCTTCTTGGCCAGTTCGTGCATCTTCTTCTCGATGGCGTCGAGATCTTCCGGCGTGAAAGCACGGTGGAAGGCGAAGTCGTAGTAAAAACCGTTATCGATCACCGGGCCGATCGTGACCTGCGCCTCGGGGAACAGCTCCTTGACGGCGTACGCCAGCAAGTGAGCCGTCGAGTGGCGGATGATGTCCAGGCCATCGGCGTCCTTGTCCGTCACGATGGCCAGACTCACGTCGCGATCGATCAGATAAGACGTATCGACGAGCTTGCCGTCAACGCGGCCCGCCAGGGCAGCCTTGGCCAGACCCGTGCCGATCGAACCAGCGACTTGCGCCACCGTCAATGGGGCTTCGTACTGGCGTTGCGAACCGTCAGGCAAACGTACCGAAATCATGTCGCACTCCCATGCGCAAAAACGTCACGCGCGGCCAACGCCACGCGGCAAAACCACGAAAAAAAACGGCCTCGACTGTCGTCGAGGCCGTCTCTTCATTCCTTACACCCAGACGAAAAACACCCTCGACTTAACGTCGCACCTTCACCACTGTGAAAGTTCGGGCGATCATGAACATGAGTGTTTTTTCCAGCGCCTGTGTCTGCGGGGTTTCGCGGACTGTAATGCATCTAATTCGTTGGTAGGCTCGATTGGACTCGAACCAACGACCCCCACCATGTCAAGGTGGTGCTCTAACCAGCTGAGCTACGAGCCTACTGCAAGAGAACGAGATTCTAGCAAGGTTTCGACAGGTCGCCAAGCGATTATTGTGCCTGCCGGCGAAAAACCGCATCAGACAGGGTTTTTGTGCGGATTCCATCGCGCAATCAATTGCTCCTCCGCCCCCGTATTCGGTGAGCCGGCTCAACCTCGGCCAGCCGCCGATCCTGCTAAAGACCGCTTATCGCCGACGCGACGACACCACGCCCGCCACCCCGGAGAGTTGCGCGAGCGCTCGCTGCAACTGCCCGCCATCGCGCACCTCCACGGTGAACTGCATGAACGCCTGCGCCCCTCGCGACTGCGTACTGACACCGGTGACGTTGAGCTTCTCCCGAGAGAACACCTCGGAGATGTCGCGCAAAAGCCCCTGACGGTCCGTCGCCTCGATCTGGATGTTCACCGGATACGCTGCCACGCCACGCCCTTCGAGCACGTCGGCCGACCAGGCGGTCTGAATCACCCGCTCCGGCGAACGCGCCTTCATAGACTGAAAACTCGCGCAATCCTGGCGATGGATCGACACGCCCTTGCCTCGCGTGACGAACCCCACGATCGGGTCTGGTGGCGCCGGCCGGCAGCACTTCGCCAACTGCGTGAGCAACGCACCGACGCCAACCACCAGCACCCCGCTCTTGGCACCTTGAGCGACACTCGTGTCGAGACTCTTCTTCGCGACAAGCGTGTCCTCATCACGAGGCTCAGGCCCTGGCAAATTGCCGGACAGCGCCTGCTCGACGTGCCGCAAGCTGAATTCATCCTTGGCGATGGACGCGTAGAGATCGTCAGGCGTGCGGAACCCCAGCCGAGCGGCCAGCTCCTCCAGATTGACCGACGTCTTGCCTTCGCGCTGCAACGTCTTGTCGATGAGCGTTCGGCCGTGGGCAATCGTCTCCTCAAGGTCGATCGCATTGAACCACTGGCGCACCTTCTGGCGCGCCCGATGACTCTGCAAATACCCCAATTGCGAATTGAGCCAGTCGCGTGACGGACCACCCTGCTTGACCGTCACGATTTCGACCGTCTGCCCGTTCTGCAGCGGCGTATTGAGCGGCACCATCGCACCGTCGACGCGCGCGCCACGGCAACGGTGCCCCAGCTCCGAGTGCAGGTGATAGGCGAAATCGACCGGCGTAGAACCTTGCGGCAACGAGATCACACGCGCCTGCGGCGTCAGCACGTAGATGTGATCGTCGATCGTCGCGCGCTTGAGTTGCTCCCACGGCTGCACGGCGCCTTCCGCGCCCACCGTGTCGGCGACATCGTCCTTCCACGCCAGCAACTGACGCAGCCACGCGATCTTTTCGTCGTAAGCCTCGTTCGCTGAAAACGCACCGCCGTAACCACGCTGTCCGGCTTCCTTGTAACGCCAGTGCGCGGCAATGCCGTACTCGGCGAAGTGGTGCATTTCGTGCGTACGGATCTGCACTTCGAATGCGCGCCCGTCGTCGCCGATCACCACGGTATGCAGCGACTTGTAACCATTGGGTTTCGGACGCGAAATGTAGTCGTCGAACTCCCTCGGAATCGGCTGCCACAGGTTATGGACGATGCCCAGCACCGTGTAGCAATCCTTGATGTCCTCGACGATCACGCGAAACGCTCTTACGTCGTATAGCTCGGCGAAATCGACGGCTTTGCCGCGCATCTTCTTCCAGATGCTGTAGATATGCTTCGGCCGGCCGGAGACTTCGGCCTTCACCCCTGCGCGCGCCAATTCGTCCTGAAGACGCTGAATCGCTCCTTCAATGAACGTCTGACGCTCAACTCGCTTCTCTTCGAGCAGCTTGGCGATTTGCTTGTACGTGACTGGCTCAAGGAAGCGGAACGCGAGATCTTCGAGTTCCCACTTCAGTTGCCAGATGCCAAGACGGTTCGCGAGCGGCGCATAGATCTCGAGCACCTCATGCGGCATATCCTCGGGCGGCGCCTTCTTCTGCGCCGCATACCAGCGCAGCGACTGCAAACGCGACGCCAGCCGGATCATCACGACACGGATGTCCTGCGCGAACGCAAGCAGCATCTTGCGCAACCCTTCGACCTGCGACTTACGCTCGGCGGAGGCGTCGCGATCACGCCCGTCGGAAGGCATGGCCTGCGCAGCGCGTGAGCCCGCGCCCGATAGCCGCTGCAGCTTGCGCACGTCGATGACGAGCGCAGCCACTTCCGCACCGAAGGTCTGGGTCAGCGTGGCTTGCGCATCCGGCAAAAACTCGGCTGCCGAGAAAAGCGCCGCCGCCTGATGTGTCGCCTCGTCCACGCGCAGGGTGTCGAGAATGGCGAGCATGCCGCGCGCATGCGCCATGATCGGCTCGCCTGACGAGAGCACATGCGCTGCACACAGCTTCTCGGCAAACGCGAGCGCATCGTCAAGTGTGGCAGGCAAATTCGCCTCGCCCCCACCCGCTGCCGAGTTAGTAGCACCGGGCGTCGTTGTCGAATGAGTGCCTGCGGATGTCGGTGCTTGATGTTGGTTCATGTCGGAACACGGGGTGACGAGCACCCCTGATGATGCGGGTCGGGCACTCAGCTTTCGCGCTGTGCCGCCACAACCACGATTTCAACGAGCATGGCAGGGTCCGCAAGCAACGCCTGCACCGTGGCACGCGGGGGCGCATTGCCAGCGGGCACCCACTCATCCCACACCTGGTTCATTTCCCCAAAATACTTCATGTCCGAAATGAATATCTGACAGGAGAGAATCAGCGATTTGTCGCTGTTGGCTTCAGCCAGCAAACGGTCGATATGTGCAAGCACCTGACGCGTTTGCCCCGCCATGTCCTGCGAGCGGTCATCAGGTGTCTGGCCGGCCAGGTAAACGGTGCCGTTGTGCACGGCCATGTCCGACCAGCGCTTTTCGACGTAGAAACGTTGTACTGCCATGATGTAAGACTCCTCGTGTTCTTCTAACTTCGGACCACCCCGCGCCACCAGATGGGCGTCAGTCGGCGTATCCGTCAAAAAATCGGCGTGCGATCTCGATCTGATCTGCATGCACAAACGTCGGCGCATGTCCCACGCCGGCGATTTCCACGGCGCGCGCGTGTTGCGCGTGCGCCAGCATCTGTTCAAGCGTTGTGCGCGAAAGCAGATCCGATTGCTCGCCGCGCACCACCAGCGTGCGTCCGGAAAACGCCGCGAGCGACGCCCAGAGCACAGCTTCGCCTGCCGCAATGGCCTCCGGCGCAACCGCCGAAAACGCAGCCCCAATGGACGGATCGTAGCGCAATACGTAGCCATCCCCCTCAGCCTTGAGCAGCGGCTCGCACAACGCCAGCCATTCCTCGCGCGTATGCGGCCCGAACGCCGAAGAGATCGACCAGAGGTAATCCGCGCCCTCGTCCACCGACGAAAATCGCTTCGGAATGCCGACATACTGACCGATGCGGGCGAGCGCGGAGGCGTCGATATGCGGCCCCACATCGTTCAATAACAGGTTGCGAATCGGCGTATCCGGCAGGCCTGCGAGCCCCATGCCGATCAAACCGCCCATTGACGTGCCGAACCAATCTACCGAAGACACACCGAGCCGTGCGATCAACGTCACCATGTCAGCGACGTACTGCGGCACAACGTACCCCGCGGGATTCACCAGCCAAGACGACTGCCCGCGCCCGACCACGTCGGGACATACGACACGGTAGTCGTTCGCGAAGGCCTTTGCCAGCCCATCAAAATCACGCCCGCATCGCGTGAGCCCATGGACGCACACCAGCACGCGCGGATTCTCGGGGTCACCCCACTCCACGTACGCCATGCGATGCAAACCAGACGGACTCAGACACTGAACGTTCGACAAACGCGGCACGTGGCTCGACATGGCAGACTCATCGGATCGGTTTCCAGATCCGAATTCTACCGCGCTTGCCTGGAACCGTAAGCTAGAATGAGGCGACTCATGAGCCGCATCGAACCGCAGTTCGCGGCTGCGCCCATCGACATCTGGCAACTCCTCCCCCTCCACCCGCACGGAGACGAAGCAATGCTGAAAGGAAAGATCGCCCTCGTAACCGGCTCGACCAGTGGCATCGGTCTGGGCATGGCACAGGCACTCGCGGCACAAGGCGCCAACCTCATTACGAACGGTTTCGGCGACGCCGATGCAGCGCGCAAAGCCATTGCCAGCGCTGCGGCGAAGGCGGGCCACAGCGGCACGCAGATCGGGTATCACGGCGCTGACATGAGCCGGGCCAGCGAGATCGAGGCGATGATGCAATATGCCGAATCGGCGTTCGGCGGCGTCGACATTCTGGTCAACAACGCGGGCATTCAACACGTTGCCGAGATTCAGGATTTTCCGACGGACAAATGGGACGCAATCATCGCGATCAATCTGACGTCGGCATTTCACACCACGCGACTTGCTCTTCCTGGCATGCGTCAGCGCAACTGGGGTCGGATCATCAACATCGCCTCGGTGCACGGACTCGTGGGTTCGGCAGGCAAATCGGCATACGTCGCGGCCAAGCACGGCATCGTCGGCCTAACGAAAGTTACCGCGCTGGAAAACGCGCAGTCTGGCGTGACGGCCAATGCCATTTGCCCAGGCTTCGTGCTCACCCCACTCGTACAGAAGCAAATTGACGACCGCGCGGCACGCGAGCATCTCTCCGGCGACGAAGCCAAGCGCTCGCTATTGGGCGAAAAACAACCTTCGGGCGATTTCGTGACGCCCGAACAGCTTGGCGCGCTGGCTGTCTTTCTGTGCAGCGATGCCGGCTCGCAGGTGCGCGGCGTGGCATGGAACATGGATGGCGGCTGGGTCGCACAGTAAGCGCGGCAAACGCCTGCGACTTGCGGCGAAAGGCCCAGGCGCAGGCCCTGCGCAATGCACGCGAGCGTCACCCAAAAACAAAACGGGCGGGGAAACTCCCCGCCCGTTTTGCCTTCCACCGATCACCGGGTTCAACGGCCACGGCAACCCTCAGCAAGGCTGTGTGTCAGCGGTCCCCGCCCGAATGAGGCGAGAACGCGACCGGCACATCGCCGAAGCCTCAGACAGCGCTCGTATCGAGCGGCGCCCCGGTCTTCTGCGAAATTTCTTCCTTCGTCACGCCCGACGCCAGCTCGACAACTTTCAGCCCATCCGGCGTCACGTCGATCACCCCGAGGTCGGTGATGATGCGATTCACCACCCCAACGCCGGTAAGCGGCAGATCGCATGCCTTGAGGATCTTGTGGGCGTCGCCCTTGGCCACGTGCTCCATGAGCACGACCACGCGACCGACACCGGCGACGAGATCCATCGCGCCGCCCATGCCCTTGATCATCTTGCCCGGAATCATCCAGTTCGCGAGATCGCCCTTCTCACTGACCTGCATTGCGCCGAGGATCGCCAGATTGATGTGGCCGCCGCGGATCATCGCGAACGAGTCCGCCGACGAGAAAATCGACGAGCCCGGCAGCGTCGTGACCGTCTGCTTTCCGGCGTTGATCATGTCGGCGTCGACTTCCTCTTCCGTCGGGAACGGGCCGATACCAAGCAGGCCGTTCTCCGATTGCAGCCAGACTTCCATGCCTTCGGGCACATGGTTAGCCACCAGCGTGGGCAAACCGATACCGAGGTTCACGTAAAAGCCGTCTTGCAGCTCGCGCGCCGCGCGCGCAGCCATTTCATCACGATTCCATGCCATGGTTATCTCCTTGATCTCGGCGCTTACTTGGCACGTACCGTGCGCTGTTCGATGCGTTTTTCCGGATGTGCGTTCAGCACGATGCGCTGAACGAAGATACCGGGCAGATGCACGTCGTCCGGGTCGATCGAACCGGTGTCGACCAGCTCTTCGACTTCGACAATCGTGATCTTGCCGGCCATGGCGGCCATCGGGTTGAAGTTACGGGCGGTGCGATTGAACACGAGGTTGCCGGCACGATCGGCCTTGGCAGCCTTTACGAGCGCGACATCGGCGCGCAGCGAGCGCTCCATGACGTACGTCTCGCCGTCGAATTCGCGCGTTTCCTTGCCCTCGGCAACCACCGTACCCACGCCCGTCTTCGTGAAGAACGCCGGAATACCCGCACCGCCTGCGCGCAGCTTTTCCGCCAGCGTGCCCTGCGGCGTGAATTCGAGTTCGAGTTCACCGGCCAGATACTGGCGCTCGAATTCCTTGTTCTCACCGACGTAAGAGGAGATCATTTTCTTGATCTGGCGCGTCTCGAGCAGCAGGCCCAAACCAAAGCCATCCACCCCGGCGTTGTTGCTGATGCAGGTGAGCCCCTTGACGCCCGAGTCACGCAGCGCAGCGATCAGGGCCTCAGGAATGCCACACAGGCCGAAGCCACCGACGGCGAGCGTTTGCCCGTCTGCGACGACACCGGCGAGCGCCTCCTTGGCGCTGGCGTATACCTTGTTCATCGTTTGTCCCTTTCCCTCGGTTGAGAATTGAAATTATGTCGCGCTCTCGCGCGTTGCGAGGCTTGCGCCACCTCGAAAACCTTCACGGCAACGCACCTCATGCAATCATAGAGCTTACGGTGGCGTGCAAATGGGGCACAATACGTGAAATTACATATCTTCCCGCGCACCGGGCCGCAGCCAGCGACGTGTTGCACCGACACGCGGACCGACCGGACCTGCACTTCCCCCATGCCGACGTTCGACTACCAGACAGCTTTTCACATCGCGCCAGTCGGCTTGGTCATTTCTCGCCAGCGCATCATCGAGGACTGCAATCGTCAACTCGGCAAGATCTTCGGCTACGAGTACGAAACCCTTATCGGTCAATCGTTCCAGGTGCTCTATCCATCACCTAAGGAGTTCGAGCGCATTGGCGAGCGCATTCCGCCGATCATGAGTGCGCAAGGCGTCTACGCCGATGAGCGCATCATGCGCCGCGCCAACGGTGAACTGTTCTGGTGCCACGTGACGGGCCGATCGCTCGACGTACAAGATCCGCACGCCGCCGGGCTCTGGACCTTCGAAGACATGTCCGCCACGCGCCGCGTCGCCGTGGCGCTGACGGCCCGGGAGCGCGAAATCGCGGCACAACTCGTGCAAGGCAAAACCAGCAAACAGATCGGCAAGATTCTCGACATCAGTCCGCGCACCGTCGACATCTACCGTGCGCGCCTCATGCAGAAGTACGGCGCAGGCACGGCCACCGAACTCGTTCAACGCTTGCTCGGAAACTGACCTGAACGAGGGCGCGAGCGTTGCCGCACACCACGTCTCATCGCGCCCCAGTCAGTCATCTCAAGCCAGCAGTGCCCGCACGGCTTCCGGCAGCGGCACCGATTTCTCCTCCTTGTAGTTCACCCAGACGATCTTCGCGCCTCCCTCAGCGACCACCACGTCCGGCGTATCGGCGCGGCGCAACTCAAAACGCGTGTCGACGCTGCTTCGCCCCGGTGCGCCGACAAACATGCGGCAATCGATGTCGCCCGGGTAGCGCAATTGACGCAGGAACGTCATATTCGCATTGATGATGACCGGCCCCTCGCCCGTCGAACTCTCTTCCGACGCGATATTCAGGGATTCCAGCCACGAGATACGCACCTGCTCCATGTATCGGAAGTACACGGTGTTGTTGACATGCCCGAAAGCGTCCATATCGCCCCAGCGAATGGGCATGCTCATACGAAAGACTTCTTTATATTCTGCCGACACTGCAAATTCCCCATGTTGAAAATCAACGCCCCGTCGTACGATGACAGGGCGTCATGGGGATAAAGTGTAGCGCTTCAGATGGATCGGCGTGTGGCACGACGCGGCGATTTAACGGGACTGGCTACCCTTTCAGAATGACATGAGAGTCTGCCTTCGGACATTTCCGAAGCGGCGACACATCACTACCTGCGCACGCTGATGTCGCTTGGCCTATTGCCGGCGGCATCGTCCCTCACCGCCGCTTCCGCCTTCTCGACCAGATCACGCCCGACAAGCGCCTTCCATTTCGTATAGACGGGGCGCGTCGCATCGACGAAGCGCTGACGTTGATCCGGCGTGAGTCGCGTGACCTTCACGCCGCGCGCCTCGAGGTCTTCCCACGTGCCGCGTCCGGTGCTCAGAAGGTCTTCTCGCGCCAGCGTGACTTCAAAGCGTGCCGCTTCCATCGCCGCTTCGCGAACGATGTCGCGATCCTGCGGCGACCAACTGTCCCAGACCTGCCGGTTGACCACGAACAGGATGGGATCGGCCACGTAATCCCACACCGTGATGTAACGCTGCCCCAGCGTATCAAGTCGTACGTTGTTGTAGATCGTGATCGGATTTTCCTGACCATCGATCTTGCGTGTACGTATCGCGCGAATGGCTTCGTTCCATGTCATCTGGGTGGGTACGGCACCCAGCGCCGTGAAGATGTCATTGAACAGCAACGACCCGACGACACGGAAACGCAGGCCCCGCATGTCCTCCGGCAAGCGAATCGGACGGCGCGAATTGCTCAGTTGCCGAAAACCATTCTCGCCCCAAGCCAGCGGCACGACGCCCTGCTCTTCCACACGGCGGAACAACTCACGCCCCACGTCACCCTGTGTGAGGGCATCGAGCGAGCGGTAGCCGCGCAGCAAGAACGGCAGCGAGAAAACGTTGAATTCGGGGATGGCCGAAGACCAGTTGATCGTCGAGCCGACCGCCATGTCGATCACGCCCTGGCGCAACGCCGAGAATTCGCGTGTCTGATCGCCGCCGACGAGCGCGGCGCCTGGGTGCAACCGTATGTTGATGCGTCCGCGCGTACGCTCGCGCACCATGTCCGCCCAGAGCTGTGTGCCTTTGCCCCACGGCGTACCGGCATCGGGCACGATCGACAGCGAATATTCGGCCTTATAGGGTTGCGCGGCCACAGGCAGCGCGATGACGGCGAGGGCAAGCGCGACTCCGACGAGCCCCCGCCAGCCTTGATTACGCATGGTGTCCTCAAGATGATTCGGGATCCGACGTCAGCACAACGCCCTTCACGACCCCGTGAGCATCGGCAAATTATGCGCCCGTCATCACGATGCTGACTGCCTCGGACAATCCCCGATTGCCGCGCGGCGCCCGGCCTGCGCAATCGCCTGAATCATCACGAAAAGCACGCTGACAAGGCTTAAGCAATCGCCAAACCATCGTCGATGGTCATGATCGAGCCGTTGATAAATCTGGAATCGTCCGATGCCAGAAGGAGAATCACCCCATCAAGATCGCTGGGCTCCCCCACACGCTGACGCGGCAGCATCTGAATCAGCTTGCGACCGGCCTCGGTCTGCCAGTGCTCATGATTGATCTCGGTGTCGATATAGCCCGGGCACAGCGCGTTGACATTGATATTGAAGCGCCCCCATTCCAATGCCATTGCGCGCGTCATCTGGATGACCGCCGCTTTGCTGATGCAGTACACGCCGAGCATGGGAATCGCGCGCTGTCCTGCCACCGACGCCACGTTGATGATTCGGTGCTGACGCTGCGGATCGCCCTTGGCGCGCCGGATCATGCGCTTGGCGACTTCCTGCGCCACAAAGAAGGCGCCCCGCGTGTTGGTGCCGAGGACATAGTCGTATTCCTGAGGCGTGACATCGACCAGCCGCTGCTGGGCCGAAACCCCCGAGTTGTTGATCAGAATGTCGATAGCGCCGGCCTCGGTCTCGGCATGCGCCACGCCAGCGCGAATGCTGTCGTAGTCGGTCACGTCCAGCGGAACGACGTGTGCCGCACCGCCTTGCGACTCGATCTCCGCACGCAGCTCCTTGAGCCGCTCCACCCGACGGCTGGCAAGCACCACCTTGGCCCCGGCTTGAGCGAGCACCTTGGCAAACTGCATGCCGAGTCCGCTCGATGCCCCCGTCACCATCGCCACTTTGCCTTCCAGATTCAGCGAACGCCCCATCGTTTTCTCCCTCGAGCCCGGACACCCATTGAAAAACGGCACCACCGCGAGGCGCGCCGCTAGAGCTTCTCACCTACCAAACCGAACGATCGTGCTATTAATATGCGGTTGCGAGGTGTTCTCCATTCCCGGAAAATGGCCGCACCCACGAATTCTAACGTTTATAACAGGAGCATCAATGGATCCCAAGCTGCTTGAGCAGTACGGCCCGAGGGAGTCGATGGAGTATGACGTCGTCGTCGTTGGCGGCGGTCCGGCCGGCCTGTCCACGGCTATCCGTTTGAAGCAACGTGCACAGGAAGCAGGCAAGGAAATTTCCGTTTGCGTGCTGGAAAAAGGCTCGGAAATCGGTGCCCACATCCTGTCGGGTGCGGTCATGGATCCGCGAGCACTGACCGAACTCATTCCCAACTGGAAGGAACTCGGCGCACCGCTCGACACCCCCGTCGTCGAGGATCGCTTCCTGTTTCTGAACGAGACGGGCGCTACCCCCACCCCGTCGTGGCTGCTGCCGGCCTGCTTCCAGAATCACGGAAATTACGTGATCAGCCTGGGTAACGTCGTGCGCTGGCTCGGCCAGCAAGCCGAAGCGCTGGGCGTCGAGATCTTCCCGGGCTTCCCCGCCGCCGAGATCCTGTACGACGAAAATGGCGCGGTCATGGGCGTGGCGACCGGCAACATGGGCGTTGGCAAGGACGGCGAACCGACCGAGAACTTCCAGCTCGGCATGGAGCTGCATGCCAAGTACACAATCTTCTCGGAAGGTGCCCGTGGCAGCCTTGGCCGCCAGTTGATGCGCAAGTTCAACCTCGATGAAGGTCGCGATCCGCAGGCTTATGGTCTGGGCATCAAGGAATTGTGGGAGATTGATCCGGCCAAGCACAAGGAAGGCCTCGTGATCCACACGGCCGGCTGGCCGCTCAATTCGCAGACCTACGGCGGTTCGTTCCTGTATCACTTGCCCAACCATCAGGTCGCCGTGGGTTTCATCGTCGGTCTCGACTACAGCAATCCGTATCTGTCGCCGTTCGAGGAATTCCAGCGCTACAAGACGCACCCGTCGATCCGTCACTTCCTTGAAGGTGGCAAGCGCCTCTCATACGGCGCGCGCGCCATTACGGCGGGCGGGCTGCTGGCGCTGCCGAAGCTCGTCTTCAAGGGCGGCGCGCTGGTCGGCTGTGAGGCGGGTTTCCTCAACGTGAGCCGTATCAAGGGCAGTCACGCCGCCATCAAGAGCGGCATGATGGCCGCCGATGCCGCCTTCGACGCACTGGCCGCTGAGCGTCAGCGTGATGAACTCGTCGCCTATCCCGCAGCGTTCGAACAATCGTGGCTGCACGAAGAGCTGAACAAGGCCCGCAACTTCAAGCAGTGGTTCAAGAAGGGGCTGACCGTGGCCACGCTCATGACCGGCATCGAGCAAAAGCTGCTGGGCGGCAAGATGCCCTGGACGATCCACCGCAAGAAGGCCGATCACGAAAGCCTGCTTCCGGCTGCGCAATGCCAGCCGATCGTCTATCCGAAGCCGGACGGCAAGCTCACGTTCGACCGTCTGTCGTCGGTCTTCATCTCGAACACCAACCACGAAGAGAACCAGCCGGCACACTTGACGCTCAAGGATCCCAGCGTGCCGGTCGGCATCAATCTGGCCGAATACGCGGGGCCGGAGCAGCGTTATTGCCCGGCGGGGGTGTACGAGTTCGTGAAGAACGACGACGACTCCGAACGTCTGCAAATCAACGCGCAGAACTGCGTGCACTGCAAGACGTGCGACATCAAGGACCCGACGCAGAACATCGTGTGGGTCACGCCGGAAGGCGGTGGCGGGCCGAACTACCCGAACATGTAATGTCGCACTGCCGCCGGCTCGTCCGGCGGTTTTCATTTGCAGGCAGTCCGCGACACGCGGTCGCGCAACCCGCTGACCGGATCGCGGTCATAGCGACTTCGAATCAACACCATTGGCAAGGAGGCATGATGTCGAGAACTTCCGTATGGCTGTCGGGTGTCGCGCTGGCGAGCGCCGTTGTGTTGACGTGCGGTGCGGTGCAAGCGAAGTCGGTGTCCTACCTATGTGACAACACGCATGTCGCGCTGGTCGTCTATGACGATCACAACCTCGAAGGCAATGTCACCCTGTACTGGATGGGCAAGCGCGAGATTCTCAAGCCAGCGCGAGCGGCAAGTGGGGAAAAGCATGTCGGCCCCACACTTGCCTGGTGGAGCAAGGGGCCGCAAGGCACGCTCTACACCGCCAGAGACGAACGCCCCATCACCCAGTGCCGGGAATAGGACATAAAAAAACGCCAGACGATCGGTCTGGCGTTTTTGTTTTGCCCTTGCCTTGACTGATAGCCCCGGGCGGATGCCGCTCGAATCGTCAGTCCAGCATCTTCATTCGGGTGCGCGCGCCGCGATGACGGGTGTATTCACCTGCACGTCGCCGCACTGGGCACGGTGGCGCAGCACATGATCGATCAGTACAAGCGCAAGCAACGCTTCGGCAATCGGCGTTGCGCGGATACCCACGCAGGGGTCATGACGACCGAAAGTCTCTACCGTCGACGGCTGCCCCGCGACATCGATCGAACGACGCGGCGTGCGAATGCTCGACGTGGGTTTGATCGCGATCGAGACGTCAATGTCCTGCCCTGTGGAAATGCCGCCCAGAACGCCGCCGGCGTTGTTTCCGACGAAGCCTTCCGGGGTCAGTTCGTCGCCGTGCTCCGTTCCTTTTTGCGTGACGCTACGGAAACCGGCCCCGATCTCCACGCCCTTAACGGCATTCAGCCCCATCATCGCGTGGGCAATATCCGCGTCCAGGCGGTCGAACAGCGGCTCGCCCAGCCCAACCGGAACACCGGTCGCCACAACACGCAGCTTCGCCCCGACGGAGTCCCCGGCCTTGCGAAGATCGTCCATATAGGTTTCGAGCTGCGCCACGACTTCCGCGTTAGCCGCGAAGAACGGATTCTGCGACACCTGCGACCAGTCGGTTTGCGGAATCTCGACGTCACCGAGCTGCGTCATGCAACCGCGCACTTGCACGCCGTGTCGTTCGGCCAGCCACTTCTTGGCGACAGCGCCCGCCGCCACGACCGGCGCCGTCAGCCGTGCCGACGAGCGGCCACCGCCGCGATAATCGCGAACGCCGTACTTTTGCAAATAGGTGTAGTCGGCATGTCCGGGACGGAACGTCCGGACAATGTTGCCGTAGTCTTTGCTGCGCTGATCGGTATTGCGGATGAGCAGCGCAATCGGCGTGCCCGTCGTCACACCTTCGAACACCCCTGAGAGGATCTCGACGGCGTCCGGTTCATTACGTTGCGTGACATGACGCGACGTACCGGGACGGCGGCGATCCAACTCCATTTGAATGTCGGCTTCCGTGAGCGCCATTCCCGGTGGACAACCATCAATGACGCAGCCAATGGCCGGGCCATGCGATTCGCCGAAAGTGGTGACGGTAAACAGGGTTCCAAGCGTATTGCCAGCCATACGGGGATCAGGTTCGGGTGAGACGGGAAAGCCCTATTATGCCAGCGATCCCGCCGCACCGCCCTGCCCTGTGCGGCACACTATGACGTCAAACGTTCGAATGACGGCATTTTAGGCGCCATTCGGACGCCGTCTCGGAGAAGTCCGACCGCGCCGGTGCTTCTTCGCAGACCGCATTCAGACCGGCCATGGGCCACGCAGCTTGACCACCTTGTCGCGCAGCGCCTCCGGCGTGGCCTGAGCCGGCGCGACCGGCTCCCCAATGACGAGCTCCAGTCTGTTCAGGATGCCGCGCTTGAATGGCCGCGTCATCGCCGCGCCGCCATGCCGCGAGAAGAAGCTTCCCCACAACCCGCGCAGCGCCATCGGCACGACCGGCACCGGGCTGCGCTCGATAATGCGCTGTACGCCCTGACGAAACGCCTGCACGTCACCCGACGCCGTAAGTTTCCCTTCAGGGAAGATACACACGACCTCCCCCGCCTCAAGCGCCTGTGCGATTTGCTCGTAAGCCTTGTTGAGCCCCTCGGCGTCCTCGTGCGCGGGGGCAATCGGGATCGCTCTCACCGTTCGGAAGAACCACGACAGCACAGGAATGCGGAAAATCCGATGGTCCATCACGAAGCGAACCGGCCGCCGGATCGACGCACCAATGACCACAGCGTCGGCGAAGCTCACGTGATTGCAGACCAGCACGCAAGGCCCTTCGTCCGGGATCTGGTCTGCCCCTTTGACCTCGATACGATAGACGGTGTGCAGCAGCATCCACATCACGAAACGAATCAGGAATTCCGGGAGCAGCGTGTAGAGATAGACCGCGACCAGCGCATTGAGAATGCCGGTGACGAGATACAACTGGTCTATGCTGAACCCGGCTCTCGTAAGCACCATCGCCATGAGGGCGGACACGACCATGAACAATGCGTTGAGAATATTGTTCGCGGCGATGATGCGCGCGCGATGCGATGGCTTGCTGCGACTCTGGATCAGCGCATACAACGGTACGCTATAGAAACCACCGAACATCGCCAGCAGGAACAGATCTGCCAGAATTCGCCAATGGGCCGGTTGCGAAATGAATTGCCCGACGCTCTGGAGTGCGGCGCCGCTGGCACCTCCCCGGCTGGCAAAATACAGATCGACGGCAAACACGGTCATGCCGATCGAGCCGAACGGCACCAGTCCGATTTCCACCTTACCGGCCGAGAGCCGCTCGCACAGCAGCGATCCGATGCCGATACCGATGGAAAACATGGCGAGCAACAGCGTGACGACATCCGGGTCGGCACCCAACACGTCATGCGCGAAGTTGAAAAACGATGCGAGAAAAGTCGCGCCGAGGAACCAAAGCCAGGAGATCCCAAGCAGACTCTGGAACACCGCACGGTCCGCGCGCGCGATGCGCAGATTTCTCCACGTCTCGGTGAACGGATTCCAGTTGATGCGCAGATCCGGCTGAGCCGCAGGCGTTTGCGGCACCCACGTCGACACCAGCCGGCCCAGCAACGCGAGCCCAAGGCAAACCCCGCCGAGCCAAGGCAGCGACCCCGCCCCCGCGCCAGCAATCTCGCCCCCGATGATCGTGCCGATCAGAATCGCTACGAACGTGCCCATCTCAACGAGGCCGTTGCCGCCGACCAACTCGTGATTCGCGAGATGCTGCGGCAGATAGGCATACTTCACCGGCCCGAAGAGCGTGGAGTGCAGCCCCATCAGAAACGTGCACACGAACAGCAGTGGCGCGCTAGCCCAGACGAAGCCGGCCGCGCCTACGGCCATGATGGCGATCTCCAGCGACTTGACGAAGCGGATCAGGCGCGCCTTGTCCCACTTGTCGGCAATCTGGCCGCTGGTCGCAGAAAACAGGAGAAACGGCGCAATGAAGATGGCCGAAATCAGGAACGCCGCCGTTTTACCGTCGACGTTCTGAAAAAGCGATGCGTGGTAGGTGACAAGCGACGTGAACGCAATCTTGAACACGTTGTCGTTCATCGCGCCCAGAAACTGCGTCCAAAAGAACGGCGCGAAGCGCCGTTCCTTCAGCAGACGTGATTGGTGGCCCTCGCCGCGTGCCCCGCGCTGGCTGGCCTCACTCACTTCGCGTTTTCCGCTTCCTCGGCCGGCCAGTCACGAATGTAGGCCTTGAGCATGCGGTTTTCGAAGGATTGCTCCTCGACGACCGCGCGCGCCACATCGTAGAAGGAAATCACACCCATGAGCGTGCGGTTATCCATGACCGGCAGATAACGCGCATGACGCTCGAGCATCATGCGCCGTACTTCGTTCACATCGGTCTCTGGCGTGCATGTGAGCGGATGATCGTCCATGACCTTGCGAATCGTGGAGCCGCCAACGGTGCCGCCGTTCTTGCTGATCGTATTGATGATTTCGCGGAACGTGAGCATGCCCACGAGATCGCCGTACTCCATTACGACGAGCGAACCGATGTCGTGCGCCGCCATCGTGTCGACGGCATCGGCCAGCGACGTCTCCGGGGTCACGGTGAAAAGGGTGTTGCCCTTTACTTTCAGGATGTCAGACACACGCATGGCACACACTCCTCTTTGTGTTGCTCGGGCAACCGTGGCGGAACGCTGCCGCCGGACGTATTGCCAGACTTCGGCTTGCGAGACGGAACACTGGCGCGCGCGCCGTTGTCTCCGCGTAAATAGTTATTAGAACATGTTCGACGGATGCTATCGGAAAGCGCCTGAAAAGGAAAGGCACAAGACGCGCACACGTCCGTATGACGCGGGTTTTCGGCCGATTCCTTACCGGCGATCGGACATTGCCTTACCTCCCGCATCGGACAGCACCGCGATTTCCCTCATGCGGGTTGCAACGCCTGTCGGCGCGCACGAAGGTGGTGCTAGGATTGCCGTATACGTAAAGTCCGCATCACAAGTCAGTGCCAGTCAACGTCAAGCCAACTGCGAGGTCCTCTCCGACATGTCACTACCGCACTTCGACACACTCGCCCTGCACGCCGGGGCGGCTCCCGACCCGGCCACCGGGGCGCGCGCCACCCCGATCTATCAGACCACGTCGTTCGTCTTCTCCGATGCCGACCAGGCGGCTGCCCTCTTCAACATGGAACGCGCGGGGCACGTCTACTCGCGCATTTCCAACCCGACCAACGCCGTCTTCGAAGAGCGCGTGGCGGCATTGGAAAATGGCGCTGGCGCTATCGCGACGGCGAGCGGTCAAGCCGCGCTGCATCTGGCCATTGCCACGCTGATGGGTGCGGGCTCGCACATTGTGGCATCGGGCGCGTTGTACGGTGGCTCGCACAATCTGCTGCATTACACGCTGCGCCGTTTCGGCATCGAGACCACGTTCGTCCGCCCCGGCGATCTGGATGGCTGGCGCGCGGCTGTGCGTCCCGAAACCCGGCTGTTCTTTGGCGAGACGCTCGGCAACCCGGGGCTCGACGTTCTCGACATTCCCCAAGTCGCGCAAATCGCTCATGACGCGGGTGTGCCCCTGCTGGTCGATAGCACGTTCACCACGCCCTGGCTCATCCGACCCTTCGATCATGGCGCCGATTTCGTGTATCACTCCGCCACCAAGTTCCTCGGCGGTCACGGCACGACCATCGGCGGCGTTCTGGTCGACGGCGGCACCTTCGATTTTGAGAGAAGCGGCAAATTCCCCGAGTTGACCGAGCCGTATGACGGATTCCACGGCATGGTGTTCTCGGAAGAGAATTCCGTCGCGCCGTTCCTGCTGCGCGCGCGGCGCGAAGGCCTGCGAGACTTCGGCGCCTGTCTGCATCCGCAGGCGGCGTGGCAACTGCTGCAAGGCATCGAAACGCTGCCGCTGCGCATGGCCCGGCATGTGGACAATGCTCGCCGGGTAGTGGCGTTTCTCGCGGGCCATGAGGCCGTTGCGAGCGTGGCCTATCCCGAGCTGCCTTCGCATCCCGATTACGCATTGGCCAAACGTCTGCTGCCGCGTGGCGCGGGCGCGGTGTTCAGCTTCAACCTCAACGCAGACCGTGCCGCAGGCCGTCGCTTCATCGAGTCGTTGCAACTCTTCTCCCATTTGGCCAACGTCGGAGATGCACGCTCGCTCGTCATTCATCCCGCCTCCACGACACATTTCCGTATGGACGCCGCAGCACTCGCAGCCGCCGGCATCGGGGAAGGCACCGTACGCCTGTCGATCGGCCTGGAAGATGCCGACGACCTGATTCAGGATCTCAAGCGCGGCCTGAAGGCTGCAGTCAAATCGTCATCCAAGGGGCCAGCCCGATGAACTTCGACATCGCAGGCAATAACGTCTACGCGTACACGGCCGGCAAGTCGATCGATCCCGGGCAGCCAACGGTCGTCTTTCTGCATGGCGCGCAGCACGATCACAGTGTGTGGGGGTTGCAGAGCCGATATCTTGCACATCACGGTATGAACGTACTCGCGCTTGATCTGCCGGGCCATCATCGCAGCACGGGCGCGCCCCTGAAGACGATTGGCGAAATGGCCGACTGCGTGGTTGCCGTGCTTGACGCCGCCGGCGTGGGCAACGCCACATGGGTTGGACACAGCATGGGGTCGCTGATTGCGCTCGACGCCGCTGCCCGTCATCCCGAGCGCGTGTCGCGCATTGCCCTCGTGGGCACCTCATACCCCATGAAAGTCTCGGACGTCCTGCTTAACGCCGCTGCCGAGCGTGAGCCCGAGGCCATCGCCCTTGTCAACGCCTGGTCGCACAGCACGCTCGCTGCCAAACCCTCCGCCCCCGGCCCGGGTTTCTGGACGTGGGGCGGCAATCAACGGTTGATGGAACGGGTGTCGCAGCGCAATCCCGCCAAGGTGTTTCTCACCGACTTCGAGGCATGCAATCGCTACGATCAAGGGAGCGAGGCGGCCGCGCGCGTCAGATGCCCGGTGCTTGCAGTCTTGGGACAGCGCGATCAGATGACGCCGCCCCGCGCAGCGCAAGCGCTGCTCGACGCCCTGCGCGAGGCCGGCGCGCCAGTCACTGTGGAGCTCGTGAATGCGGGCCACGCGATCATGACGGAGCAGCCGGACGCCCTGCTCGATGCCCTCGTGAAATTCATGCGACACTGAGCCCGTCACCTTCGCCAACGAGGAGGCTTGCCATGCGAGAGACGCACGATGCCGCACCTACGTTTCACCGGTTTGCGGACTTTTACCCGTTCTATCTCGGTGAGCACCGCAACCCCGTCTGCCGCCGTCTGCATTTCGTCGGCTCGTGGGGCGTGATCGCCTTGGTGGTGACGTTTGCCGTGACAGGCAACCCGTGGTGGTTGCTCGCCGGCGTCGTCTGTGGCTATGCATTCGCGTGGGTGGGCCATTTCTTCTTTGAGAAGAACCGGCCCGCCACGTTTCGCCACCCGCTCTACAGCTTGATGGGCGACTGGGTCATGTTTCGGGACATTTGCCTGGGGCGCATCAAGCTCTAGCGTTCTGGCGGCCCCCAGGCCCTTCGTGCCTCTCATGATCGTCGCGGCGCCCTGCCTCAGCCTCGCCCGGCGCGCCGGCACTGTCTTCATCGGAGGTGACGTCGCGCGGTAATGCATCGGCGAGGGGCGCGTCCCATCTGCCTTCGCGCAGCATCTCGGCGACATGTGCGCCATCGAGCGCCTGGCGCTCCATTTGCCGTGCCAGTTCGTTGACGTTGAGCGCAAGTTGCGCAACCAGTGGCGCCAGTGTCGTCGTATGCAGGTTTGCAAGCAGCAACCAACGTTCGGCCGGCGGCTGCATCGTCAGCCGACCGACCCAGCCCATACGCTCGAGCCGTGTGAGCAAGTCGCCGGCATGATCGAGGCTTGTGCGCATCTCGCTCGCCAATTGCGCCATCGTGCGTCCGTTGCCACCTTGCTCCCTATCCTGATTGAGTAGATGGATGAGCGTCAGACCATCGAGCAGGTCGCTTCCCGGAAACCGGGGATATTGAAAATGGCCGAGGCGCAACGCAGGCAGCGCAGACGTAATCGTCGCGCCGACCAGCGCTACCAGCCACGACAGGTAAATCCAGAGCAGGAAGATCGGCACCGCCGCAAATGCACCGTACACCGCCGTATAAGTCGGGAACTGGCGGATGTACATGCCGAAACCGCGCTTGGTCAAATCGAAAGCCAGCGCCGCCACAACGCCGCCGGCCAGTGCGTCACGCCAATCCACCTTGCAATTCGGCATGTAGAGATACATGAGCATGAAGGTCAGGCTGGTCAGCGCAAGCGGAATCAGGCTGAGCAGCGATGCCACGGCAGGCGGCAGCGTGCTCACCAGCGACATCGATTGCGTGAAGACATACGAGCTGATCGACAGGCTCACGCCGAACAGCAGCGGCCCGAGCGTCAACAGACTCCAGTAAATGAGCAGACGCTGCGCAAGCGGCCGCGGACGCGGCACACGCCAGATCACATTGAACGCCGATTCGATCGTCATTAACGTGAGCACGGCCGTCACCAGCAAGCCGATCAGACCGTACGCCGTCAGGCTTTTCGCCTTCGACGCGAACTGGTTCAGGTAGTTGAAGATCTGCGCATTGACGCTCTCGGGCATCAGATGCTCAAGCAGGAACCCCTGCAAAGCGTCGCGAAACGAATTGAAAATCGGGAAGGCCGTGAACAGCGCGAACGTCACGGCAAAGAGCGGCACGATCGACAGGATCGAGGTGAACGTCAGACTACCCGCCACTTGCGGAATCCGGTCGTCTTGAGCCCGCGCAAGCGCGTATCTCAGCAGTTGGCGAACGTTGTTCCAGTTGATGCGGGACAGATTGAGCAAATCGGGCTCCTGAGTCAGTACGCTGGCACGGCAGGCGCTCGCCCAAGCCGTTACGCCAATAGGAACGCCCTATAATACCCGCACTTTTCGCTCGCTTTTCACCCAAGCCCCAAGGCTGCTGCGGGTTTATCGCCTTGCCTCAGCCGATTCGACTTCATGACTGAAATTCTCGTCCTGTACTACAGCCGTCACGGCACCACCGCACAGCTCGCCCAATGCATCGCAGCCGGTATCGACAGCGTGCCCGGCGCGCAGGCACGAGTGCGCACCGTTCCCGCCGTCTCGACCGTGTGCGAAGCCAGCGCGCCGGACATTCCGGACAGCGGTCCGCCATACGTCGAACTGCGCGATCTCGAAGAGTGCGCCGGACTCGCGCTCGGGTCACCCACGCGCTTCGGCAACATGGCGGCCGCACTGAAGTACTTTCTCGACGGCACGACGCCGCAATGGCTCTCGGGAGCCCTTGCCGGGAAACCGGCCTGCGTGTTTACGTCCAGCGCGAGCCTGCATGGCGGCCAGGAGAGCACATTGTTGTCGATGATGATTCCGTTGCTGCACCACGGCATGTTGCTCATGGGCCTGCCCTACACGGAGCCCGCCCTCTCGAGCACACGCACCGGCGGCTCGCCTTACGGCGCCACGCATTTCGCCCATGACGGCAACCCGCTCTCCGCTGACGAACGTCAGTTGGCGTCAGCCCTCGGCGCACGGCTCGCACGCGCGGCCGCCAAGCTGGCAGAATAAGGATCTGCGCCCCCCATTCACGTGAAGCACGCCCCTGCGCAGTAGTTCCGGCCTACGAGACAAGCCCATGACTGCCACACCGCCCGACCTGCCCCAAGGCGCCGATGCCCGCAACGCGCACACGCCGCCCCGAACGCCCGCCTCGCCGCACGGCGCGCAGGCGCTGCGCCGGGTGAGCATTGCCAGCCTGCTGGCGTTGATTGCGCTGTCGGTTGCGTGGGAATTGTGGCTCGCACCGCTGCGCCCCGGCGGCTCGTGGCTGGTACTCAAGGCGTTGCTCCTGCTGCTGCCGTTACGCGGCGTGTTGCGCGGCAATCTTTATACGCTGCAGTGGTCGAGCATGTTCATCCTGCTGTTTCTTGCAGAAGGCGTGGTTCGTGGCATGTCGGATACCGGCCCGTCGGCCTCGCTCGCATGGATCGAGACGGCACTGTCGCTTGTGTTTTTCCTCTCGACGATCTTTTATCTGCGGCCATTCAAGCGGGCAGCGAAAGCCCATACCGCAGCAGCACGATAGCCCAGTGCCTCATCGGCGCCCCACGTTGCGATATCGCAAACTGCACAAACGGCGCGAAGCCCCTCTGCCATGAACAACGCTCCTTTTCTCACTGCGTGTCGCGACCTGCTGGGCCGCGACCACGTTCTGCTCGAGAGCGCCGATACCGACGCCTACCTCATCGACCAGCGCAAGCGCTACACGGGGCACGCCTTGGCTGTGCTGCGTCCTGCCGACGCTGCGCAGGTCGCCGCACTCGTGCGTCTGTGTGTCGCGCATGCCGTGCCGATGGTGCCGCAAGGCGGCAACACGGGCCTCGCTGGCGGCGCAACCCCCGATACGAGCGGGCATCAGGTCGTCATCAGTCTGCGTCGTCTCGACCGCATCCGGCAAGTCGACGCCGAGAACATGACATTGACCGCCGAAGCCGGCTGCCTCCTGGCCAATGTGCAGGCGGCGGCGGCAGCGGCGCAGCGGCTGTTCCCGCTGAGCCTGGCGGCAGAAGGCAGTTGCACCATCGGCGGCAATCTTGCGACGAATGCGGGCGGCACCGCCGTCTTGCGGTACGGTAACGCGCGGGAGCTATGCCTCGGACTCGAAGTGGTCACCCCGCAAGGCGAGCTTTGGGATGGACTGCGCGGGCTGCGCAAGGACAACACGGGTTACGACCTGCGCGATTTGTTCATCGGCGCGGAAGGCACACTCGGGCTGATTACCGCCGCAACGCTCAAACTCTTCGCGCAACCCGCCGCCCGCATGACGGCGCTCGCCGCGCTCGACAGCCCGGCACAAGCCCTCGCGCTGCTGAATCTGGCGCAACGCATGGCAGGTCCGCTGCTGACAGGCTTCGAGTTGATGTCGGCCTTTTGCCTCCAACTCGTGGCGCAGGTTTTTCCGCAGCTGCGCTACCCGTTTGCCCAGCCCTGCGCACAAGCCGTGCTGCTTGAACTCTCAGACAACGAGAGCGAGGCCCATGCCCGCGATCTGCTGGAGCGACTGCTGAGCGCCGCCGTCGAACACGGCATCGTTCGCGACGCCATCGTCGCGAACAGCCTCGCCCAATCGAACGCGCTCTGGCATCTGCGCGAGAGCATCCCGCTCGCCCAGTCGGCGACGGGGCTCAACATCAAACACGACATCGCCGTGCCGGTATCACAAGTGCCCGCATTTATCGAGGCCACCGACCCGATCGTTCAGCGCATTGCGCCCGGCGCACGCATGGTGACATTCGGTCATCTGGGCGACGGGAATCTGCACTACAACGTCATGGCCCCCGAAGGCGTCGATCCCGCCGCGTTCCTCGGTCAGTATCAGACGAGTGTGACCGCCGCCGTGCACGACAGCGTGCATGCGCATCACGGCACCATCAGCGCGGAACACGGCCTCGGGCAACTCAAGCGCGATGCCTCGGCACAGTACAAGTCTCCCGTCGAACTGAAACTGATGCGTACGCTGAAAACCGCCTTCGACCCGCTCGGACTGATGAATCCGGGCAAGGTGCTGCCGGATTGAGTACCGTCGGTTGCCATCGATTCGGACCGCGGCCGGGGAAAGCCGACGAAAAATCACAAAAACACATCAAAATCAGAAGAAATGTCGTCAATTTCGCGACAAAACGCCGCAAAATCCCGGCATTTTCTTTACAAATGCGCCTCAAATCCCTAAACTGACGTCTTTCCAATTACGACGGAGTTTTCCGTGGGCAGTTGCTCTAGTAGCACGCAAGCGTCGGCAATGTCCGGCGAGGCGTTGGCCCGGTAACCCGCAGTCGTCACCGACTGCCGCTGCCGGTCTTCATGCCGCAGCGGTAGTGCATTGATCGCATCGATTCCTGAAGGCCTCGCGCCGTCAGCGAGCTCACGAGGCGATCCCGTTTTTCCGCACCCCTGACCGCAGTTCAGCGATTGAAGGATGTGTTCACACATCCGGAACATGGCACGTTTGGCACATCTGTTTGACGCTGCGTCGATTCGTCGGCAGCGCACAGCGTGCAAAGCCTGCCGACGCTTGCGTCGAATTCATGCATCGTCTTGCGCGTCGTGCGCGCTTCGTGCGTCCTTACCGACCATGAAGTCTGCGCGAAGCCCATCGCTGTGCGTCGCCAAGCCCCCGGCATCCGCCGTCCCAGGCCCTTGATTCAGGAGGACACCATGACGCTGCACATGCTCATCCCTACGCTGTTCGATCGCGCCCGCGCCCGGCTGACGCCCGCGTCGAGTGCGTCGAACCCCGTCACCACGCCGGCCGATCGACTCGCATCGCCGCAATACCGGCTCGTCGTGCTCACGCTTGCCTCGAAGGCGGACGCCATCGACGCCAAGGTGCGCCACGCCCTGCGTTCCCAGAAGCTCATGCCAGAGACGGCCACCCGCCTCGAACGCTCGGGGGGCTACCTGCTCGAACTCGACTATGTGCTGCGTTGTGAACGCAGCCGTCGCGCGGTGCTCGTCCACCTTGTCTCGACGCTCGGCGATACGCCGGGGGTCCGCGCCATTCGCTGGGAGACAGCCCCGAATCTGGCCGCGCGCTGACGGCACGCCGAGACGCCGCCAAACCGCAACGGCCTTCGGCCCTGCCGGCACAGACGCTCCCTCGTCAGCGCCGGCAGGGCCGATGTTTTTTTCCGTCTCCACAATGCGCGAGTATCGACCTCGCGATGCACCCAAACCTATACGTTCACGTACATGTTGTGCTAGCATTCGGTTCATCTTCCGATCGGAGGCACGTCCATGCCCACAGATCCCGCCGCCTCTTCAGCCACGCAAACGCCGCCCGGTGGCACTCACCTGCTGACCGTCGGTCAGGCCGCCGCAGCGCTTGGCGTGACGGCACGCACGCTGAAGTATTACGAGGAACTGAATCTCGTCGTGCCGGCACGCAGCGGCGGACGTTATCGCATGTACACCGAGGCGGATGTCGCAACGTTCGGGCGCATTCTGCGCATGCGCTCACTCGGCTTCTCGATCGCCGCGATCACGGAGATGCTCAAGCGCCCGATGCGCCTGGTCGAATCCGGCAAATCGCGCATGAACGAGGAAGATCTGCAGGTCGTTCGCGACGCCCTTGACTCGCAGCTCGGCACGTTGCGCGAGCGAACCGCGCAAGTGCGTCGCGAATTGCGTGAGGCGGAAAAGCTCGAAACGCAAATTCAGCACGACCTGCAATACATCGAACAGCGCCTTCGCGGCGTGCCGGCAGACGAACTGCTGGCCGAGCGCGCCGCAAGAATCCGCAAGCACGCGCCCTCCTGACGCCACGCCAGCCAACGAACTTCGCCCTCCCGTCGCTCGTCATGACCTCCGCCGCTCCGCCGACCGGTTCCGCCGCATCGCCCCCATCCGACCCGCTGCGGCCGATGCGTATCGAGGCGTACCGCTACGCGCTCGGCCTGATCCCGGGGCTCGAGTTCTTCGAGAACGCGCTGCTTGTCTACTTCGCCGTCTACGTCTCGGGCGGCGTGGACGCATCCCCCAAAGAATTCGTGTGGATGACGACCGCCTACGGCATTGCGTCAGTCCTCGCCATTCTCAAGCAGCAATGGTTCGTCGAACGCATCGGGTATCGGCGGTATCTGACGGCGTCACTGCTGCTTTACGCCTGCGGGGCCATCCTCGCGGGGACGAGTGAAAGCGTGGCACAGCTGGTGATCGCCCGGGCCTGCCAGGGCTTTTGTGCGGGAAGCTGGATGAGCTCGTGCCGCATCCTCGCGCAAGTGAGCGTACCGCCAGAGCGTCGCGGCAAGACCGTGCAGACGTTTGCCCTGCTACTGTTCACCGGCTCGGCCGCCGCCCCGCTCATCGGCGGACTGCTCGTCTCCGAATACACCTGGCGCACGCTGTTCCTGTGCACCGCACCGCCCGCCGTGCTGCTCGCGGGTCTGGCCTGGTTCTCTGTCCCCGACGTGGGTCGTCTGCGCGATCGCGTCACCGGTGGCAGCTACCCATTCGCGCCGTTCATGGCATTTGCGCTGGCGATGGGCGCATTTCAGGTCGTGCTTCAGGAGATGCGCTACTCGCTGTGGCTGCAAACGCCGTGGTTGCCGCTGCTGACGGTTGCGGGCGTGGGCGCCCTTGTGTGGTTCGGCTATCACCAGTGGCAACATCCGACTCCGTTCATCCGCCTGCAATCGCTACGCCGACGGGAGTTTCAGGTCGGACTGGTGCTGTACGCCGCTTACTACTATCTGGCGAACACACAAAGCTATCTGATGCCGCGCATGCTCGAGCAAGGGCTTGGCTTCACGGTCGAGCGCACCGGCCAATTGCTCGGCTATTCCGCGCTGCTCACCGTCTTGCTGCTGCTGGCTTACTTTCGCGTCGCCAGGTTCATTACGCACAAGAAGCTGTTGATCGTAAGCGGTTTCGCGATGACCATCGCCACCAGCCTGTGGCTCGGGGCCATGCCGCCCAATGCCGGTCAATCGCAGCTCTATGGCGTTCTCGCCCTCAAGGCCGTGTTCGGCATCTTTACCGTGCTGCCGGTCGCCAACCTGACATTTCGCACCTTCGATCACGAGAGCTTCGTGCATGGCTACCGGCTGAAGAACATCCTGCGCCAGTTGTCCGGCTCGTTCGCCGTGTCAACCATCGTGGCGTTCGATCAGCATCGCGAAGCGCTGCACCGCACTCGCCTGACGGAAGCGGCCAATCCGTTCAATCCGATCTTCACGCAGACGCTCGACACCCTCGCCAATGCACTTACGCATGCCGGCGTTGCGGCCTCGCAGGCACACGGCGCCGCACTCGCCCAAATCGCCCAGATGATTCAGCGGCAGGCAGCCTTCCTGTCGTTCATCGACGACTTTCACTTCATTGCCATCGTCGCGCTGTGTGGTGCGATCTTTGCGGCAATTCAAAAGCAGCTAAATTAGAATCGATGCGCTACTAGTGCACGAATGCGCCGCGCGATCCGTCGCCGCGGCGTCTAATTTCCGTCTACGTTCGTCATGCTCAAGACCCTGCTTGCCCGCCTCCGGCTTTCGCCCCCGCGCCCGGCCATCGGCGACGCCCTCTGGTATGAGGTCGTGAACGCGCTGCCATTCCTCGCGCGCCGCAGCCCGGCCGAGCTGGACAAGCTCCGCGGACTCGCAAACGATTTTCTGTCCCGCAAGCACTTCTCGACCGCACACGATCTGCCGCTGACCGAAGCGATGTGCGTGTCGGTGGCCGCGCAGGCCTGCCTGCCGATTCTCAACCTGCCGAGCGCGTTGTATCGCGGATGGACGGGCATCGTGCTGTATCCGGGCGAGTTCCTGATCCGCAAGACCGTGCAGGACGAGGCTGGCGTGGTCCACGACGTCGCGCAGGAAGCGAGCGGCGAAGCCTGGGAAGGCGGTCCGGTGGTCCTGTCATGGCAGGACGTGCAGGCAAGCGATGTGCTGGCGTACAACGTCGTGATCCACGAGTTCGTCCACAAGCTGGACATGGAAGGCGGCGACGCAGACGGCGTGCCGCCGATGCTGCGGCGCCTGCATGGCGATTTGACGCCGCAAGCCTGGTGCGATGTCTTCGACCCTGCGTACGAAGAGTTCTGCCACCACGTGGCGAATGTCCCCGATGCCCACTGGGATGCCTTCGCCTCGACATCGCTCCTCGACCCCTACGCCAGCGAGCACGAGTCGGAATTCTTCGCGGTGTGTGCCGAGGCATTTTTTGTCGCCCCGGAGGCTTTCCGCGACGAGTATCCGGCCCTTTACACGCTGTTTTCCCGATATTTCCTGCAAGATCCGGCAGCGGCGCCCGGCACTGGCGGCAGGCCCAGGACCGGCGCGCCTCCCGCGCCCGCCACAACCCCATGAAAACTTTGCGAAAGTCATTGTTTTCATGGCATAATGCGCGTTTTACTCACCCGGAAAGTGGTTGACGCCTTCCCAGTCGCATGACAGTGACGGCGTTAGCGGGCCAACGGGGCGCCTTCTGGGGCAATCAACCCAGGCGAACGTCCTCCCGCGCAGACTGGCTACCGACTTAACCCAAGGTACATCATGAAAGAAGGCATCCACCCGGATTACCGCGAAGTCCTGTTCCGTGACATGACGCCCGGCGTCGACTTCGAATTCATCACCCGCTCGACGATCCACACCAAGGAAACCGCCGAGAAGGATGGCAAGACCTACCCGCTCGTGAAGATCGAAACGTCGTCGGCTTCGCACAACTTCTACACCGGCGAACAGCGCATCATGGACACGGCTGGCCGCGTCGACAAGTTCCGCCAGAAGTTCGGCAACCGCGCCGGCGGCAAGGTCGCCTAAGTTTTTCAGGCGACGCGCCAAACAACGCAATGCGGGGCCCGGCAGACACTGGCGGGCCAGCGCATCAGGGTCAACACCCCAGCGTTGCAGAAAGCATCGGAAAGGGGCAGCTCAGGCTGCCCTTTTTTGTTGGGTCTGGCCTGCGCCACCACACCGGTTACTGTCATACTGTCGGCTTTTCCGGTTTCCCTGCGTTTTCCCGTAGCGTTGCCCAGAGTTTCGCCCCAGGCTTCACCCCAGAGCCAGTCCCGGCTCACTCCCTGAGTCTTCCCGATCCGGCCGCCGTGCCGGTCCTGTCGTCCGGCCTATGAAACGAGTTCGCATCACCGCCTCCGCCACCAGCGCGCTACCGCGTTCGCTGCTGATCGCCATTTGTGTCATCTATGTGCTGGCGGGGTTGTTCGGTCGCGACCCGTGGAAGAACGAAGATGCTGCCGGCTTCGGCGTCATGTGGACGATGGCGCACGGCCAGTTGTCCGACTGGTTGCTGCCGAACATCGCCGGAAAACCCATCTACGACAGCGGCCCGCTCGTCTCGTGGCTCGGTGCGCTCGCCATTCGCGCGTTCTCGTGGCTCGACGCGCCCGACGCCGCGCGCATCGTCACCGGCCTTTGCTTCTACATCACCTGCACGTTCCTCTGGTACGGCACCTACCTGCTTGGCCGCCGCCCGGAAGTGCAACCGTTCAAATATGCGTTCGGCGGCGAACCCGAGCCGCGCGACTATGGCCGCACGCTCGCCGACGGCGCGCTGCTGATTCTGCTCGCCTGCTTCGGACTGGCGGAACGCGGCCATGAAACGACATCGGCCGTCGGACAGCTCACGCTCATCTCGATGGCCATCTACGGTCTCGTGCGCAGCCTCGACAAGCCGCGCCAAGGCGCCGTGTGGTTCGGGCTCGCGCTAGGTGGCATGGCGCTCGCGTCGTCGCCGCTGATGACACTCTCGCTCTGGATCGCCGGCATCGCGACCGCCGTGGTGTGCCGGGCCCTGCCCTTGCGCATGTTGCTGCTGATCTCCACGCCGATCACGCTGCTCATCGCCTGCACGTGGCCACTCGCTGCCCTCAAATTTGCGGACGGCGCGCGACGCTGGCTCGGCGAATGGGCAGATATTGGCGTAGACGCATTCAGCGGCCCAACGCTGAACTCGCTCAGCTATATTGCCAAGAACCTTGCCCTGTTCGCCTGGCCCGCATGGCCGCTCGCCGCGTGGTCGCTGTACTCGTGGCGCGGCATGCGGCGGGCACCGCACATCGCGATCGCCCTGGCATTTACCATCGCGATTCTTGTCCTGATCGTGCTGCAGGCACATCAGGGCAACCAGCTCTTCATGCTCGCGTTGCCCGCGCTGTCCATCATTGCCGCCTTCGGCCTGCCCACACTCAAGCGCGGCACGGTCAACGCCATCGACTGGTTTGCCGTGCTGTCGTTTACCGTGCTGGCCGGCTTCGTCTGGATCGTCTGGCTGGCGGGCATTACCGGTTTTCCGGCGTCGACGGCGCGCAACCTCCGGCGCCTTGTCCCCGGCTTCGAACCCGAATTCAGTTGGATCACGCTATTCAGCGCCCTGCTCGTGACGGGCGCCTGGGTCGCGCTGGTGGCGTGGCGCGTATCGCGCAGCCCGAAGGTGCTGTGGCGCAGTGTGGTGTTATCGTCCGGCGGCACCACCCTCATGTGGGTGCTGCTCATGACGCTCTGGTTACCGGTCGTCAACTACGGCAGAACGTACCGCGACGTGGCCGCACAGATTGCCTCGCATCTGCCGGCGGATTACACCTGCATTCGCACAGCACGGGTGGGTGACGCTCAGCTCGCATCGTTCGCCTACTTCGGCAAGATGCGCTTCGGCTCGGCCAACGACGATTGCGACGTGCTGCTGCGTCAGGACTCGCAGGATTACAGTGAGCCGCTGTCGCTCGCACCGTATGAATGGCGCCAGCTTTGGGAAGGCCGACGTGCGGCTGACCGCGACGAGCGCTTCCGCCTCTATGTATTGCAAGAGCGTCCGTGGCGTCGCGCCGCACGTCCGCGCTAATCGCCTCGCGCCATGTGGCATGACATCAAACGCATTGCCGGGCTGGCCTGGCCGGTTCTGATCGGCCAGTTGGCCGTCATCGCCTTCGGGGTGATGGACACGGCGATGGTCGGCCGCGCATCGGCGTTCGATCTCGCGTCGCTCGCGCTCGGCGGGTCGATCTACATCACCGTGTATGTCGGCCTGATGGGTATTCTCGTCGCGCTCTCCCCGATTGTGGCGCAGCGCTTTGGCGCGGGCGAGCGTCAAGCCATTGGCGAAGAAGTTCGTCAGGCGTTCTGGCTCGCCTTGTTCCTGGCCTTGCCGGGCTTTCTCCTCCTGTCGCATCCGCAGTTCATTCTGCAACTCTCCGAAGCGACACCCGAACTCGAAGCCCGCGCGAGTGCCTATCTGGAAATTCTGGCGTTCGGTCTGCCCGCCGCCCTGCTCTTTCGCGTGTACTCGTCGCTGTCGACGGCCGTGGCCCAGCCTCGCATCGTCATGATCATTCAGGTGACAGGGCTTGCGCTGAAAGTGCCGCTGAATCTTGCGCTGATTTACGGCGTCGAGCGGTTGGGGATTCCGGCGCTGGGCAGTACAGGCTGCGCCATCGCAACGACCGCCATCAACTGGGTGTCGTGCGCGCTGGGACTCATGCTGATGGCACGTCATGCGACGCTGCGCGAGTTCGGCATCTTTACCCGATTCTGCTGGCCGCACTGGCGGGCCATTCGCGCGCTGCTCAAGCTGGGTGTGCCGATGGGGCTGAGCTATCTGATTGAGGTGACGGCTTACTCGTTCATGGCAATTTTCATCGCTCGCCTGGGCGATGTAACGCTCGCCGGCCATCAGATCGCCGCAAACCTCGGCGCCCTCATGTACATGCTGCCGATGTCGATTGCCATTGCCACGGCAACCCTCACCGCGCAGGCCATCGGTTCGCGAGACTTCCCGCTGGCACGTCTGATCGGACGCCGGGGAGTCGAGTTTGCCGGCACGCTGGGCCTGGCACTGGCCGCCCTCATGTGGTTCTGCCGCCCGTTGATTCTTGCGGCTTACACCTCCGATCCGCAGGTCGCCATGGTCGCCACGCCCTTGCTGGCCATCGTCGCGTTCTACCATGTGTTCGACGCCCTGCAAGTGAATGCCGTTTTCGTGCTGCGCGCATGGAAGGTGGCGATCGTACCGACCATCATCTATGCGGTATCGCTTTGGGGCGTCGGCCTGGGAGGCGGGTATGTACTGGGCTTCGACGTCGGGGGTCTGACACCCGCGTGGTTGTATGGCGCAGCAGGCTTCTGGTTCGCCAACACCGCGAGCATCGCCATCGCCGCCGTCGGTTTGCTGCTCTATCTGCGCTGGGTGGTGCGGGTCAAGGTGCAATGACGCCGCGGGTCATCCAGGCAGCAACGCCATTCGTCAGACTATTGCGAGGGGTTTGCGCCACCCTTGAGTGATGTGTCGATGCCGGCAAAGAAGCCGTCGTAAACATCGCGCTCCAGCACCGTCTCCGTGCGGGCGTCGCCGTTGCTGTCCCAGACCGTGCGGTCGAAGCGTACACGCACCAGCAGCCCCCTCACCTCCCCCGCAGGACGCACCGCGACGATGGCAGCGAGGCGCTCATGATCGGGCTTGGCCGGCAGGCCGCCGATACGCGACTTCAACGCACCGCGCAATATCTCCCGCCACTTCGGCACCAACACCGTATGGCGTTCCGCTTCGACAACCTCAGTGTCCCGATCGACCGTCACGGGAGCGAAGCCTTGTTTCGACAGGGTGGCCGCAATGGCGTCGAGCATCTGCGCGGAGGTCGATTCCGCGAACCGGCGGTCACGCAGCGACCTGAGCGTTTCACGCTGGGCATCGGTAAGATCAACGCTCACCTGCCGTGAACTGTAGCGAAACAGTTGCCCCGCGCTGCCGGTTTCCCGTTCATTCGCCGGCGGGCCAGCACATGCGCCAAGCGCCATCACAACCCCCAGCGCCGCAATCAGAACTGACAAAGGGGCAGGCGGCAAAGGGGCAGGCGGCAAAAGGGCAATGAAAGCAATGTGAAGACGCATAAGACAAGACGACGAAGGCGCAAGCAAGGTCAGAGAGATAAAGTGCGCTCCTATAATAGGAACCCGCGTCGTCAGCGACAAACGAGTAATTTTTGCCAACGTATTAGCCGTTCTTCAAGGTTCCACCATGCGCCGATTGCCACCGCTCAATGCCCTGCGCAGCTTCGAAGCCGCCGGTCGCCTGAACAGCCTGACGCTGGCAGCCGAAGCGCTTAACGTGACACAAAGCGCCGTCGCTCAACAGATCCGGGTACTCGAAGATTTCCTGGGGCAAAAGCTCTTCGAGCGCGACGGCCGGACAATTCGCCTCACGGTTCGCGGACGTCACTACTGGACCGATGTTTCCGCCTGCCTGGGTCGGCTCACCGAGGCGACCGAGCAGATGCTGAACCCAACCGCAGACATGCCATTGCGCGTGAATGCGTCGACGTCCTTTCTGCACACCTGGCTGCTTCCGCGACTCCCACGCTTTCGCGAGACGCATCCGGACATCCCGGTCGAGATTGTCGCGACACCGGATCACAACGTCGTTCATCTGGACGACACGAGCGATATCGTTATCCGACGCTACACGCCGGAGTTGCGCCGGCGCGGCTTCACCAGCCACCCCTTGATGCGCAACGAAGCCGTGGCGGTGTGTGCACCCGCGCATCCGATGCGGGCAACGCTGCATGCGCCGGCCGACCTGCTCGGCGCACCGTTGCTGCATTACGCAGGGATGCCGCAAGCGTGGCAGTACTGGTTTCACTGCGCCGAGGTCAACGTCAGCGAAACCTTGCGCGGCACGTTCTTCGACGAATTCCTGCTGTCGCTGCGCGCCGCCGTGAGCGGTCTCGGTGTCTGTCTCGCGCCGCGCGGGGTCGTACGCCACGAACTGGAAAGCGGACAACTCGTCACACTGTTCGACGACAAAGTCACCCTCGAGGGCCCGCCGTATCACACGCTATGCCGGGAGACGGACAAGACGCCGCGCCTCGCAACGTTCATAGATTGGCTTCAGCACTGCGTCGATCCACAAGACCGCCCGCAGATCCCCGCGTGACGCAAGAGCGCCTCCATCGGTGGCACGCGGTTTCAGGCTATCGGGCCTGAACTTGAACGATCCGGGTCCCGCAGATCACGTGTTGTACGACAACATATGGTCAACTATTGCGAATGTGCCCCTCACCGGCAGCGGTCGCCCAACTCGATAAAATTCAGCCGCCATCACGAAAACGGGTAAACCCGCAAAGGCATTCGCAAGAACTTTCCATAGAATGTTGTCTGACGACATACAACAAATTGCATGTCACGAGACGCCTTTCCTTTGGTCTGATCTACGCCCACCTGCCATGAACCGAACCCCCATCGTTACCGATCTGCGCGTTGTTCCCGTCGCTGGCCGCGACAGCATGCTGCTGAACCTGAGCGGCGCGCACGGCCCCTTCTTTACGCGCAACCTGATCATCCTTCGGGACAGCGCCGGTCACACGGGCGTAGGCGAGGTGCCCGGCGGCGAAGCCATTCGCAAGACACTTGAAGACGCACGTCCCTACGTGGCGGGCCAGTCGGTCGCGAACATTCAGGCAATTCTCGGGAAGATACGACGCGTTTTCGCTGATCGCGATTCAGGTGGGCGCGGGCTGCAGACGTTCGATCTGCGCACGACCATTCACGCAGTGACGGCACTCGAAGCGGCATTGCTCGACTTACTGGGCCAGCATCTTGAGGTGCCGGTGGCGGCATTGTTGGGCGAAGGACAGCAGCGCAGCGAAGTCGCCATGCTCGGCTACCTGTTCTTCATCGGCGATCGCCGCGCCACCGACCTGCCGTACGCAGACAATCACACCGCGCGCGACGAATGGGAAAGCGTGCGCACGGAAGCCGCCATGACGCCCGATGCCGTTGTGCGTCTCGCTGAGGCCGCCCACGCTCGCTACGGCTTCCAGGACTTCAAACTCAAAGGCGGCGTGCTCGATGGCGATGCCGAAATCGAAGCAGTTACGGCGCTCGCCAAGCGTTTCCCGCAGGCACGCGTGACGCTCGACCCGAATGGCGCATGGTCGCTTGCCGAGGCGGTGCGACTATGCCGCGACAAGCACGACGTGCTCGCCTATGCCGAAGACCCCTGCGGCGCGGAGAATGGCTATTCCGGCCGTGAAGTCATGGCCGAGTTTCGACGCGCCACAGGCCTGCCAACGGCGACCAACATGATTGCGACGGACTGGCGTCAGATGGGCCACGCGATTCAATTGCAGTCGGTCGACATCCCCTTGGCCGATCCGCACTTCTGGACGATGCAGGGCTCCGTACGCGTCGCGCAAATGTGTCACGACTGGGGGCTGACATGGGGCTCACACTCGAACAATCACTTTGACGTCTCGCTCGCGATGTTCACCCACGTGGCGGCAGCAGCCCCCGGCAGGATCACCGCCATCGACACGCACTGGATCTGGCAAGACGGCCAATACCTCACCAGGAATCCGTTGCAAATCGTGGGCGGCAACGTTCAGGTGCCAACCCTGCCGGGCCTCGGTGTCACGCTCGACATGGAGGCGGTAGAAGCCGCTCACGCCCTATACCTCGAACACGGCCTCGGTGCGCGCGACGACAGCGTCGCCATGCAATACCTGACTCCAGACTGGAAATTCGATCCGAAGCGACCTTGCCTCGTGCGCTGACCTGGCAGATTCAGGGCGTTGCGGCTGAAACATCTGCCTCGCCCTGCTATCGCAAGATCACAATGCATATGAATTGCGAATTCCTCAAAAATAGCGCGAAAATTCCGCACGCATTGTTGAAGCGACATCAATAGGAATGACAACCGTATCGGAGCGCTCTGAAAGCCCCATTGCAAGGCCTCGAAAGACGAGCGTCGAGAGATAAAAAAAGCCCAGGCATCAGCCTGGGCTTTCTTCGTTTGGCGGAGCGGACGGGGCTCGAACCCGCGACCCCCGGCGTGACAGGCCGGTATTCTAACCAACTGAACTACCGCTCCAAACTTGCTGCAGCATTGTGATGTGACTCACTTTGCTTTCCTGCTAGTTGTCCGGCATTGCCGCGTTTTCACGCGCATATTACCGAACTTCGTAGGTTTTGGCGGAGCGGACGGGGCTCGAACCCGCGACCCCCGGCGTGACAGGCCGGTATTCTAACCAACTGAACTACCGCTCCAAAACCGACAAAAAAACCCGCCTAACTTTCAGCGGGCTTTACGCCACCAACTGCTTGGCATTTTCAAACTGATACCGACTCGCTACCGGCACCAATTCTGGCGTCCCCTAGGGGATTCGAACCCCTGTACTCACCGTGAAAGGGTGATGTCCTAGGCCTCTAGACGAAGGGGACAAAATCGTCAAAACTTTGTCTGTTTCGCTTTACTGCATTTCGCGAAGAACGCCATTCTAAACAACATTTCTTCGCTTGTGAAGCTTTATTTTCAAGTTTTTTGCATCGTTTTTGCAAGAATCTTGCTCGTCCGACACAGCCTGAAAACCAAGCCTCTGAATCCGTGGTGGAGGTAAGCGGGATCGAACCGCTGACCTCTTGCATGCCATGCAAGCGCTCTCCCAGCTGAGCTATACCCCCCGAACAGAGAAATGAAATTCTAATGACAAACCCATTTCCTGTAAATACCCTTCTCGCATTTTTTCCGCATTATTTTGCCGATCCGTGCGATGGATAAAAAAACGGCGACTCCGAAGAGCCGCCGTTTTTCCTCGGCTTGGCGGCGCACCCAAGGCACACCGCCAGGCGTCATGCCGACACCGGAATTACTGGGCGTCGCCTTCGCGCTTGACCAGCGCCGGGCCACCCTGCTTCTCTTCGTCGGTGAGCGCCTTGTGCGACAGGCGCAGACGGCCCTTGTCGTCCTGCTGGATCACCTTCACGCGTACCGGCTGACCTTCCTTCAGGTACTCGTTGATGTCCTTGATACGCTCGTTGGCGATTTCGGAGATGTGCAGCAAACCATCCTTGCCCGGCAGCACCGAGACAATCGCGCCAAACTCGAGCAGCTTCAGCACGGTGCCGTCGTACACCTGACCGACTTCGACTTCCACGGTGATCAACTCGATGCGACGCTTCGCTTCGGCGATACCCTCAGCGCTCGGGCTGGCGATCGTCACCACGCCGTCATCCGAGATATCGATGCTCGTGCCGGTTTCTTCCGTCAGTGCGCGGATCACCGAACCACCCTTGCCGATCACGTCACGGATCTTTTCCGGGTTGATCTTGATGGTGACCATGCGCGGCGCGAATTCCGACAGCTCCGTACGCACGCCCGACTGGGCTTGCGTCATCTTGTCGAGGATATGCAGACGGCCTTCCTTGGCTTGTGCCAGGGCGACCTGCATGATTTCCTTCGTGATGCCCTGGATCTTGATGTCCATCTGCAGTGCGGTCACGCCATTCGACGTACCGGCCACCTTGAAGTCCATGTCGCCCAGGTGATCTTCGTCGCCGAGGATGTCGGTCAGCACGGCAAACTTGTTGCCATCGAGAATCAGGCCCATCGCGATACCGGCGACCGGCGAGGTCAGCGGCACCCCCGCGTCCATCATGGCGAGGCTGCCGCCGCACACCGATGCCATCGACGACGAACCGTTCGACTCGGTGATTTCCGACACCACACGCACGGTGTAGCCGAAATCATCGGCACCCGGCAGGCACGCGACGAGTGCGCGCTTGGCCAGACGGCCGTGACCGATTTCGCGACGCTTGGGCGAACCCACGCGGCCCGTTTCCCCCGTCGAGAACGGCGGGAAGTTGTAGTGCAGCATGAAGCGATCGCGATACTCGCCTTGCAGCGCGTCGATGATCTGCTCATCGCTCTTGGTGCCCAGCGTGGCCACCACGAGCGCCTGCGTTTCGCCGCGCGTGAACAGTGCCGAACCGTGAGCACGCGGCAGAACACCGGTGCGGATCGAGATCGGACGCACTGTGCGCGTGTCGCGGCCGTCGATACGCGGCTCGCCAGCCAGAATCTGGCTACGCACGATCTTGGCTTCCAGATCGAACAGGATATTGCCGACTTCGATGTCGTCCGGCGCGGCTTCGCCCTTGGCGCTCGCAGCTTCAGCCAGCTTGGCGATGACGTCGCTGTTCACGGCACGCAGTTGTTGCGTACGCGCTTGCTTTTCACGCGTCTGGTAAGCGGCGCGCAGCGGGCCTTCGGCCAGCTCGGTCACTTGTGCGATCAGCGCATCGTTCTTGGCAGCCGGCGCCCATTCCCACTCGGCCTTGCCGCCGTCACGCACGAGGTCGTGAATGGCGTTGATCGCCGTTTGCATTTGCTCGTGACCGAACACCACCGCGCCCAGCATCACGTCTTCCGGCAGTTCCTGTGCTTCCGATTCGACCATCAGCACGGCTTGTTCCGTACCGGCGACGACCAGGTCGAGCTTCGACTTGGCGATCTGCTCGCGCGACGGGTTGAGCACGTACTGGCTGTCGACATAGGCCACGCGCGCAGCGCCGACCGGGCCGTTGAACGGCAGACCCGAGATCGCCAGTGCGGCCGAAGCGCCAATCAGGGCCGGGATATCGGCCGGCACTTCCGGGTTCAGCGAGACGACCTGCACCACGACCTGGACTTCGTTGTAGAAGCCTTCCGGGAACAGCGGACGGATCGGACGATCGATCAGACGCGACGTCAGCGTTTCGTTTTCCGACGGACGGCCTTCACGCTTGAAGAAGCCACCCGGGATCTTGCCGGCGGCGTAAGTCTTTTCCAGATAGTCGACGGTCAGCGGAAAGAAATCCTGACCCGCTTTGGCCTTCTTGGCGCCAACCACCGTGGCCAGCACGACGGTATCGTCCATGTCGACGAGCACAGCACCGGATGCCTGACGGGCAATCTCACCGGTCTCCATGCGAACCGTGTTTTGTCCCCATTGGAAAGACTTCACGACTTTATTGAACATTTGCACTCCTATATCGAATCGCGCGAATGCAGCAGCGGCGCGATATCGCTGCCGGGGTGATCCCGACGCCTTACAGGGGGGAGTGTTATGCCATTCCAGCGTTGCTCGGCGCGTTGCCGTGCGTGTCAGAGGCGACCCTGGAATGACACAAGCCCTGCTTGCCGACGAGGCCCCGTACTCCGGGAACCCGGCACAACGGCCAGGTTGACGGCCTGAAAGACGTCCTCATGACATTCTTCAGGCAGCGCCCAAAAACAAAATGCCTGCATCAGCACGCTGATACAGGCATCTCGTCGCAATCGTAATCGCTTACTTACGCAGACCCAGCTTCTCGATCAGGGCACGGTAGCGGTCCGCATCCTTGCCCTTGAGGTAATCGAGCAGCTTGCGGCGGCGGCTCACCATGCGCAGCAGACCGCGGCGGCTGTGGTGATCCTTCATGTGTGCCTTGAAGTGCGGCGTCAGTTCGTTGATGCGCGTGGTCAGCAACGCAACTTGCACTTCGGGGGATCCGGTATCGTTGGCGGCGCGGGCGAATTGCGCCACGACGTCCGACTTCTTGGTGTTTGCGACAGTCATTTGATTTCCTTTGGATACACGCGGTCACGGAAGAAAGGCCGTGCCGTGAACTTACAAAAACACGCGCGGCGTTGCCGCACATAAACAAAACTGCAAGTGCGCGATTATACGGGAGTTAGTATCCAGGCGCCACATTTTTCCACGCTTCGCCGCCTCGGGTGGGGCTGACCGCCAGATTCTGGCATCGAAAACCAGGAAATTTTCGAAACAATCGGAAGCGTTTCGACCGATTATTCGGAAAAATACGACAAATTGACGTCCAGCCCATCCAGCGCCCTCCTCCGCCCCGCCTTGTCAGCGCTGGCGAGCCATCCGGCAGGTACTGGGCAGCGACACCTTGCTCGCGGGCAATTCCATCACCGTCTTGAATCCGAAGCCCGAGCCTTCGTTGTCGAACTTCACACCCGGCTCCCCCGCGCGGCGCATGACGGAGACATACAAGGGCTCGATCATCTGATGATCGTTCGGGCGCATCCAGGCATCTGCCGGGGCCTCACGAACCCGGCGATTCTCGAGCGCACGCGCCACTGTCGTCACGTCGATCGTGCCAGCCTGCTCAAGCGCGGCGGCAATCATGTCGATCATCACGCTCATGCGCAGCAGCGGATAGTCGTCGCGCGCCTCGGGATACCGTGCACGAAACGCCTTGTAGAACGCGTCCGACGCCTCGCCACCCACGTTCGGATGCCACTCGGCCACGGCATACACCCGTCCCACGCCCGCCTCGCCCAATGCCGCCGGCGCGCCGAGCGCATTGCCGTAGAACGTGTAGAACTTGAGCTCCATCCCCTGCTCACGAGCCGCCTTGACGAGTAGCGTCAGATCGTTGCCCCAACTCCCCGTCACGACCGTATCGGCACCCGCTGCGCGAATACGCGCGAGATAAGGCGTGAAATCCTTGACGCGCCCGACCGGGCTGAACTGCTCGCCCACGATCTGGATGTCCGGACGCTTCGCACCGATCATCTGACGGGCCAGCCCTGCGACCTGCCGGCCGAAGCTGTAATCCTGGTTCAGCAGGTAGACCTTCTGGATGCTCGCGTCGTCCCTGATGGCTTCGGTCAGCGCCTGCATACGCATGGCAGCGTTGGCGTCGAACGCAAAATGCCAGAAGCTGCACTGCTCGTTGGTAAGCGCCGTGTCGACGGCCGAGTAATTGAAGAACAGCATGCGCTGTCCCGGTTCGCGGGCGTTGCGTTTGTTCACGGCATCGATCAGCGCCGACGCGACGGCCGAGCTATTGCCCTGCAAGACGAAGGGAATACCGAGATCGCCGGCGGCCTTGAGCTGCACCAGACTATCTTCGACACTCCCTTTGCTGTCGAACACCGTCAACTCGAGCGGATGGGCGCCATCGCGCAACTTCACCCCGCCGCGCGCGTTCACGCGGTCGATGGCGAAGCGCAAATTACGCTCGACCATGGCGCCGGCATTGCCGAAAGGACCGCTCATCCCCTCAATGAGGGCGAGGCGGATCGGCGGCGCCGCTTGCGCAAGACCGGCCGCTGCCAACAGGCCGACAGCGCATAACACCGCGCACGAGCGCGCCAGCAAGACTTGAACTTTCATCGAGGCCCCATTGACTGTTTCGGCGCGAATCATAACGTCCCGGTCCCCACGCGGCAAGCCGAGACGCCCCGCGATGAGGCACACAGCAGTATGCTATGGGCATGCCGCTCTGCGGCCGTTTCCGCCATTTCTCACTGACGCGAGGCCATCCATGAAGCATTCGACCCGGGCACGCGCGGGCATCGCTATCCCGAAAACTTCCACCGCATCCGGGACAATACGCCCCGTCGCGGCACTGCGCTGGTTCGCGGCCGGCGCACTCGCCCTGTCGCTGAGCGCCTGTTTCACGCCCCCGTGGCAGCAATTGCCGCCGAGCGCGTCGCAGGCCGACGTACAGGCCCGACTCGGCAAGCCCAAAGAGGTCTACCCGCTCGCCCCGGGCGTCACTCGCTGGCTGTACCCGACCAAGCCGTTCGGCGAAGAGACCATCGCTGCTGACTTCGACGCCCAAGGCCGCCTGCTGGGTACCACGCAAGTGCTCTCGACGCCGGAGTTCAACAAGGTCGAAATCGACAAGTGGACGAAAACCGACGTGCTGCATCACTTCGGTGAGCCAGTCGAGACGTCGTACTTTCCCCGCATGAAGCGTGAAGTCTGGACCTACCGCTTCAAGCAGGACGACGTCTGGTTCTCGATGATGAACTTCTATTTCGACCCTGACGGTATCGTCAAAACGACGCAGGTCAGCCCCGATCCGCTTCACGAGAAGCGCGACAACAACATGTTCTGACGTCGCATCAGGCGCCGCCCGAAATAAAACGCCCGCACGCCGGACTTCCGGATGCGGGCGTTTCGTCAGATACCGCGGCTATCAATGCGATCGCCGCAGCGTCCATTACGGCGTGAGTTGCGGGTTGAGCTTCTCAGCCTTCGAATACAGCTTGTTGAGCGCCGACAGATACGCTTTGGCCGATGCCGCCACGATATCCGGGTCCGTGCCCACGCCGTTCACAATGCGCCCGGCCTTCGACAGACGCACCGTCACCTCACCTTGCGATTGAGTGCCGGTCGTGATCGCGTTGACCGAGTACAGCAGTTGCTCGGCGCCGCTTTGCACCTGCGACTCGATGGCGTTGAGCACGGCGTCAACCGGGCCGTTGCCTTCGGCTTCGCCGACCAACTCCTTACCCTGCGCAGTGAACACCACACGAGCACTCGGACGCTCGCCCGTCTCGGAATGCTGCGCCATCGACACGAGATAGAAATGCTCGCCGCCTTCGGCCTGCGCTTCGTTCGAGACGATGGCCAGAATGTCCTCATCGAAGATCTCGGACTTCTGGTCGGCCAGCTCCTTGAAGCGGGTGAACGCGGCATTAACGTCCTGCTCCGACTCCATCTCGATGCCCAGTTCCTGCAGACGCTGCTTGAACGCGTTGCGGCCCGAGAGCTTGCCGAGCACGATCTTGTTGGCGGTCCAGCCCACATCTTCCGCACGCATGATCTCGTAGGTGTCGCGCGCCTTGAGCACGCCGTCCTGATGGATGCCCGAGGCGTGGGCAAACGCGTTCGCCCCCACCACCGCCTTGTTCGGCTGCACGCTGAAACCGGTGATCTGCGAGACGAGCTTCGAGGCCGGAACGATCTGCGTCGTATCGATGCCCAGCTCCAGACCGAAGTAATCCTTGCGGGTCTTGAGCGCCATCACCACTTCTTCGAGCGACGTATTGCCGGCGCGCTCGCCCAGACCGTTGATCGTGCACTCGATCTGACGCGCACCGCCCAATTTCACCCCCGCGAGCGAGTTCGCCACCGCCATGCCGAGGTCGTTGTGGCAGTGAACCGACCAGACGGCCTTGTCCGAGTTCGGCACACGCTCGCGCAGCGTGCGCACGAGCTGACCGTAGAGTTCCGGCACGCCGTAGCCGACGGTATCGGCCACGTTGATGGTCGTCGCGCCTTCACTGATAACGGCTTCGAGCACGCGGCACAGGAAATCCAGGTCCGATCGGCTACCGTCTTCCGGCGAGAATTCGATGTTGTCCGTGAACTGACGTGCATACCGCACCGCGAGCTTCGCCTGTTCGAACACCTGATCCGGGCTCATGCGCAGCTTCTTCTCCATATGAAGCGGCGACGTGGCGATGAACGTGTGAATACGCGACGAGTTCGCCCCCTTTAGGGCCTCGGCGGCACGGGCGATATCACGATCGTTGGCGCGCGCGAGCGAGCAGACGGTGCTGTCCTTGACGATGCCGGCGATGGCCTTGATGGCCTCGAAGTCGCCATTCGAGCTGGCGGCGAAGCCCGCTTCGATGACGTCCACACGCAGACGCTCGAGTTGGCGGGCAATACGAATCTTCTCATCGCGCGTCATCGACGCGCCCGGCGACTGTTCGCCGTCGCGCAGGGTCGTATCGAAAATGATCAGCTTATCGGCCATGACTTTCTCCTGTGGGGATCTCGTAGGGTTCGGTTTGTTCTTGATGTGTTGAGGCGGCGCATCCGCGTGCCGAAGGACACCTTTGCACCAGAGGCCTTCCATCATGGCGCACGCCGCACAGGCCGAGGATCGTCGTACGGGCGGGCAACTACCGGGAGGAAATCAGCGCGCGACGCGCTTGCGGGCATGCCGGCCTGCAAGCGGGAAAGCTGCAGAGCGGCATAGCGTTGGCGGTGCGAGAGGAAGGTCCGAAGCCGGGGTGACGCCTTAAATCATGAGCGCCAATATAGTCGCAATCGGGTGATTTCGCAACGCGCGGTGCGGGCCGCAAGGCGCATGCCGACGGGCGTGTGCAGGCACGGGCGCCGCGCGCGCTGCACAAACGAAACAGCCCGGCGCAGGGCCGGGCCGAGGTTCCCGAGACGAGCGCAGAATCAGAGTGGCGGAATGCGCAGCACCTGTCCCGGATAGATCTTGTCGGGGCTGGAGAGCATTGGCTTGTTGGCCTCGAAGATCGTGTTGTACTTGTTGGCGTCACCGTAGACCTTTTTCGAGATGGCCGACAGCGTGTCGCCCTTCTCCACCGTGTGATAAGTCGCCTCAGCCGAAGCCGTCGACACCGACATCTTGTCGTCCACCTTCTCGACGCCCTTCACGTTGCCACAACAAAGCAGGATCTTCTCCTTGGTCGCCTGATCGGCGGCCACGCCGAACACCGTCACGGTGCGCGAAGCGCCGTCGAACGTCACGGTCAGACCGGTCGCGTCCAGATTCTGCGTTTTGATGTAGTTCTCGATCGCATCGGCTGCGCCGCGATTGGCTTCGTCCGCATCGGGGCCCGGTGCAGGGGCCTCGCTGGCCTGCGCCTTGTTGCCCAAAAGCGCTTCGCCTGCTTCTTTCACGAAGTCCAGAATGCCCATGATTTCTCCTTCGTCACGTAGAACAACGGAAACGGCGCCGGAACCGGCCGGATTTACCACGACATGCCCGGCGCCAGGGGGTACTTCTGAGCCTGCATTCGCAAGACTACAACATCGCCGTGCAGACTCGCCTGAGAACACTGACAGACAGATGTGACAAGGGGCGTACCGAGACGCCCCTTGTGCCAACTCACTTACTCGTCGACTTCGCCGAAAATGCGCTGCCGGCGGCCCTTGAGGAAGCGGAAGCCCCAGAGCACATAGCCGGAAATGCTGTACAGGCAGAACAGCCCGAAGAGCACCAGCGGCGGATCGGACGACACCAGAATGAAGCCGACCATGAACAGAAGCACCACACCAAACGACACACGCTGGCGCACGTCAAGCGCCTTGCCGCTGTAGAACGGCGCATTCGAGACCATCGACATACCGGCGTAGATCGTCAGACCGAATGCCACCCAAGGCATCCAGAAGACGTTCACCGGCAACTTGTTGTCGATCGTAATCCACACGAAACCGGCAATGAGCGCCGCCGCCGCCGGGCTCGCCAGCCCCTGGAAGAAGCGCTTGTCGACCACGCCGATGTTCGTATTGAAGCGCGCGAGCCGCAAGGCCGCGCCCGCCACGTAGACGAACGCCGCGAGCCAGCCCCACTTGCCGATCTCGTGGAGAATCCATTCGTACATCACCAGCGCCGGCGCGACGCCGAATGAGGTCATGTCCGAGAGCGAATCGTATTGCTCACCGAACGCGCTCTGCGTGTTGGTCATGCGCGCCACGCGCCCGTCCATGCCATCGAGCACCATGGCAAAGAAAATCGCGATAGCGGCCTGCTCGAAGCGGTCGTTCATCGCCTGCACGATCGCAAAGAAGCCGCAGAACAGCGCGGCCGTCGTAAATGCGTTCGGCAGCAGATAGATACCGCGGTTGCGCGGGCGCACCGGCAGATCGTCCTCCACACCCTGGTCGTGGTCTTCGTTCATCGATGGCTCTGCTGATGGATTTTTGTGACGGCCGAATGGCGAGAGATGCCTGACATTGTTGCGCAAGCGGCCGCGATGGTTTTCCGGCATCTGTACCTCCTTAACGATGCTGAGACTGCGGGCGAACCCGCGACGGATCACCGCTATTGGAACGCGAGAAGCGAAAGCAGTTGCAAACCGCGACGCAGCGACGTAAGACTTGACGTCGCGCCGCCGCTCGCGGCCGGAGTTCGGGGTACGGGGTTGGCTTACAGCTCGGCGAGGATCGTCGAGGTGGCCGACACCTTGTCGCCGATCGCCACACGCGGGCGCGAGCCCAGCGGCAGGTACACGTCGACACGCGAGCCGAATCGGATGAAGCCGTAACGCTGACCACGCGAGAGCGTGTCGCCCGGCTTCACATAGCACAGGATGCGGCGTGCGATGAGCCCGGCGACCTGTACGCTCGTCACGATCTGGCCACCCACATCGATCACCAGCGCGTTACGCTCGTTCTCGAGCGATGCCTTGTCGAGATCGGCGTTAAAAAAGCGCCCCGGGAAATATTCCACCTTGGTCACCGTGCCGTCAACCGGGGCACGATTCGAGTGAACATTGAAGACGTTCATGAACACGCTGATCTTCAGCGCTTCACGACCTGCGTAGGGGTCCTGCGTGGTTTCGATGGCCACGATGCGACCATCGGCCGGCGAGAGCACGGCGCCGGCCTGCTGCGGCACCTGACGCGGCGGGTCACGGAAGAACTGCAGAACAAACAGGGCGATCACCCAGAACGGCGCGGCCCAAAACACGCCAGCCATGAAATGCACGACGAGCGCGACGGCGACGGCGATACCCAGGAAGGGCCAGCCCTCGCGGGCAATGATCGGGTGAGGATAATTCATGCGATTGAACTCGCGTCCTTGGTAAAACGGTTGAGTGAGCGGGTCGGCCTGTTTTGGACCAAACCGTGGCGTGGCGGCATTGTAGCAATGCGCGCGGCGCGGCGACACTTTTTCCCCAATCGACACGTTTGCGTCACAAAGGCAAAGCCGAAGCCGGCACACCGCAACCACCCGGGAAGGCCGGGGATTCGGCACCAACACGAAAAGGGCCGTCCGCCTTGCCATAGCCACGGCTACGGCAAAACGGACGGCCCGAAGCAACAGCTCACGCCATGATGCGCGTCATGCGCTCACGCCGCGATGCCGTCCGCCGACGATGCGCGCGCCCGGAAACGCTTGGGCGTACGCAAAGTGCGGCGCGTCGTACTTAGTTCTTCGACTGGTCGACGAGCTTGTTCTTGGCGATCCAAGGCATCATCGCGCGCAGCTTGCCGCCGACTTGCTCGATCTGGTGCTCGGCCGTGATACGACGGCGCGAGATCAGGGTCGGAGCGCCAGCCTTGTTTTCCAGGATGAACGACTTGGCGTACTCACCCGTCTGGATGTCGGTCAGGCACTGCTTCATCGCCTTCTTCGTCTCTTCCGTCACGACGCGCGGGCCGGTGACGTACTCACCATACTCGGCGTTGTTCGAGATCGAGTAGTTCATATTGGCGATGCCGCCTTCGTAGATCAGGTCGACGATCAGCTTGAGTTCGTGCAGGCACTCGAAGTAGGCCATTTCCGGTGCATAACCGGCTTCGACCAGCGTTTCGAAACCGGCCTTGATCAGCTCGACGGTACCGCCGCACAGCACGGCTTGTTCGCCGAACAGGTCGGTTTCGGTCTCTTCGCGGAAGTTCGTTTCGATGATGCCCGCACGGCCGCCGCCGTTAGCCGCAGCGTACGACAGCGCGATGTCGCGAGCCGCGCCCGACTTGTCTTGTGCCACGGCGATCAGGTGGGGCACGCCGCCGCCTTGCGAGTACGTCGAGCGCACCGTGTGGCCCGGGGCCTTCGGGGCGATCATGATGACGTCGAGGTCAGCACGCGGGATCACGCAACCGTAGTGCACGTTGAAGCCGTGCGCGAAGGCCAGTGCAGCGCCTTCCTTGATGTTGGCGTGCACGTCGTTCTTGTACACGTCGCCGATCTGCTCGTCCGGCAGCAGCATCATGACGATGTCGGCCGACTTCACGGCTTCTGCCACTTCCTTGGTGTTCAGGCCGGCGTTGACCGCCTTGTTCCACGAAGCGCCGTTCTTGCGCAGACCGACCGTCACGTTCACGCCGCTGTCCTTCAGGTTTTGCGCGTGGGCGTGGCCTTGCGAGCCGTAACCGATGATCGTGACTTGCTTGCCCTTGATGAGGGAGAGGTCGGCGTCTTTGTCGTAGAAAACTTTCATTTGGAATTGTCCCGTAATGCCAAAAAAATAACTGAAATCAGAATGGATCGAAATCCGCTTACCGCGTTGCCGTTGCCGGTCAGACCTTCAGGATGCGCTCACCGCGCCCGATGCCCGAGCCACCGGTACGAACCGTCTCGAGAATCGCCGTACGATCCAGCCCTTCGATAAATGCGTCGAGTTTCGACGAATTTCCGGTGAGCTCGATCGTATAGGTCTTTTCAGTAACGTCAATGATGCGGCCGCGGAAAATATCCGACATCCGCTTCATCTCTTCCCGCTCCTTGCCCACGGCGCGAACCTTGATGAGCATCAGCTCACGCTCGATGTGCGCCCCTTCGGTCAGATCTACCACCTTCACCACTTCGATAAGCCGGTTCAGGTGCTTGGTGATCTGTTCGATGATGTCGTCGGAGCCTGTCGTGACCACCGTCATGCGTGAGAGCGACCGGTCTTCGGTCGGCGCAACGGTGAGCGTCTCGATATTGTAGCCACGCGCCGAGAAAAGGCCGACCACGCGCGACAGCGCACCCGGCTCGTTCTCGATCAAAACAGAAATAATGTGCCTCATGGTGTATCCCGGATTGTCCTAGTGTGGGACGTCGCGCCCGGGCCGGCCTGACTGGCGGCGGCTGAGGGCGCGCGCGCCTCTGTTTACAGATCTTCCGAACCGAGCAGCATCTCGCTGATGCCCTTGCCCGCCTGGACCATCGGCCAGACGTTTTCGGTGGGATCCGTTTGGAAATCCATGAATACCGTACGATCTTTCAGGCGCAACGCCTCGCGCAGTGCCGGCTCGACGTCCGACGACTTCTCGATGCGCATGCCCACGTGACCGTAGGCCTCGGCGAGCTTCACGAAGTCCGGCAGCGCGTCCATGTACGAACTGGAGTAACGCTTGCTGTATTCGATCTGCTGCCACTGGCGAACCATACCCAGATAGCGATTGTTGAGCGACAGAATCTTGATCGGCGTGCGGTATTGCAGACACGTCGAGAGTTCCTGAATGCACATCTGAATCGAGCCTTCGCCGGTGATGCACGCCACTTCGGCATCCGGGTGCGCCATCTTCACGCCCATGGCCGCCGGCAGGCCGAAGCCCATCGTGCCCAGACCGCCCGAGTTGATCCAGCGGCGCGGCTTGTTGAAGCGATAGTATTGCGCAGCCCACATCTGGTGCTGACCGACGTCCGAGCACACGAAGGCTTCGCCGTCCGTGAGCTTCCAGTAAGTCTCGACCACATGTTGCGGCTTGATGATCTCGCTCTTGCGATCGAAGGCGAGGCAATCGCGCGAACGCCACGCCTCGATCTGCTTCCACCAGTCGGCCAGCGCCGCGGTGTCCGGGCCATGCTCGGCCGTCTGCAGATTGTCGATCATCTCGCGCAGCACTTCCTTCACATCGCCGACGATCGGAATGTCGACCTTCACCCGCTTCGAAATCGACGATGGGTCGATGTCGACGTGGATGATCTTGCGCGCAGTCGAGGAGAAGTGTTCCGGATTACCGATCACGCGGTCGTCAAAGCGCGCGCCGATGGCGATGAGCACGTCGCAGTGCTGCATGGCCATGTTGGCTTCGTACGTGCCGTGCATGCCGAGCATGCCGAGGAACTTGGGATCGCTCGCGCGATACCCGCCCAGGCCCATGAGCGTGTTGGTCACCGGATAGCCGAGCAAGTCGCAGAACTGATTCAGTTCCTTCGATGCATCGGCCAGAATGATGCCGCCGCCGGTGTAGATATACGGACGCTTGGCCGAGAGCAGCAGGCTCATCGCCTTGCGGATCTGGCCCGAGTGGCCCTTCGTGACCGGATTATACGAGCGCAGCGACACCGACTTCGGATACTCGAAACGGCAGCGCGCCTTGGACACGTCCTTCGGAATATCGACCAGCACCGGACCCGGACGGCCCGTCTTCGCGATATAGAAGGCTTTCTTGATGGTAGCGGCGAGATCGCGCACGTCCTTCACGAGGAAGTTGTGCTTGACGCACGGACGCGTGATACCGACCGTGTCGCACTCCTGGAAGGCGTCCTGGCCGATCGCGGCCGTAGGCACCTGCCCGGTGATGATGACGAGCGGGATCGAATCCATGTACGCCGTGGCAATACCGGTGACCGCATTGGTCACGCCGGGGCCAGACGTCACAAGGCACACGCCGACTTTGTCGGTGGAACGCGAATAAGCGTCGGCCGCGTGTACGGCTGCCTGCTCATGGCGCACCAGAATGTGCTGGATCTTGTCCTGCTTGTAGAGTTCGTCGTAGATGTAGAGAACCGAACCGCCGGGATAACCCCACAGATGTTCGACCCCTTCTTCCTGAAGCGAGCGCACGAGAATCTCGGCGCCAATCATGTCTTCGGAAGTGTTTTGGTGGCGTGTAGCTTCCGCCTCGGAGAATTCCGCGCTTGGCATGTTCATCGTCGACCTTTCAAAGTTTCGGCAAAAATTTTGATCGGGTGCTCTCCCCGCGAACTTTTGGTTCGGGCTCAAGCTGCGCGTCTGAATGATGGACACCCCGGATAGGCGTGCCGATATTGAGACAATCACAGATATTGCGAACTGGCAACCTTACCGGTTCGCAGCAAAATGGTCAAGCGAGTTTATGCATTTGCAGCATGATTGCGAAGTGAGGCTCACACCATTCGCATATCGCCCACTACACCGCCCTACGCTGGTGCACAATCTTCACACGATAGGAACCTGGCGGGTCCAATACCGTCGCCGGGCAACACAACCGGGAGCAAAAGCGGTTACAGCGAAGCGCGTTTTTGGTAGCATCCGCTCCGACTACGCGATTTTTACGTAATCTTTACGCTTACACGGCATTTCACAGGCGCAGCGGTAGACGCTGCGTGTACCCCACCGGATGGCATCTGACAAGGAACTGGCGGATTTTCTCGCGAGCATTGAACGGCGCGCCTTCAAGCAGGCCGTCTATGCCGTTCGCGACGACGAGGCCGCCCTCGATATCGTTCAGGATGCGATGATCCGCCTGGCCGAGAAATACGGCGACAAGCCGCCGGCCGACCTGCCGCTGCTGTTCACGCGCATCCTCCAGAACACGATTCACGACTATTTCCGTCGGCAAAAGGTGCGCAACACCTGGGTCACGCTATTCTCGAATCTCGCCGGCCCCGGCGACGACGAACGCGACGACTTCGACCCGTTGGAAACCTTACTGGGCGAGGACGGGTCTGTGCAGACCGAGAGCAGCGAAGACTCTGTTTCGCGTGCCGAAATCCTCTCCATCATCGAGACGGAAATACAGAAACTACCGACACGTCAACGAGAAGCCTTCCTCATGCGTTACTGGGAAGACATGGACGTTGCCGAGACCGCCGCAACGATGGGGTGTTCGGAAGGCAGCGTCAAGACGCACTGTTCGCGTGCTACACACGCGTTGGCGCAGGCGTTGAAGGCAAAAGGGATCAGGTTATGAGTCACGATCTGGAAACGAGGGAAATCCGCTTCGCAAATCGCGTGCGGCGTGCGTTGGACGAAGCGTCCGACACACCGTCGCCGAATATCGCGGCCCGGCTGGCCGCCGCTCGCCGGGAGGCGCTCGCCCGTAAAAAGCCGGAACCGGTCGCCGTTGTGCAACCGGCGCTGGTGCTCGCGGGTGTGGGAGCCGTGCAAACGCCGGACATCGGCGGGCCGCGGCGCGCATTCGACAAGTTGGGCCGTCTGGGCCTGTTGTGGCCGCTCGCCGCGCTGGTGATCGGCCTGGCGGGTATCGCGTACTGGGAACATCAGCAGCACATTCAGGACCTGGCAGATATCGATGCTGCCGTATTGAGCGACGAACTGCCGCTGTCGGCCTATGCCGACCACGGTTTCAACGCGTATCTGAAGCGTGCCCAGTAGTTCCCCCACTCAAGCCCCCCCAGTGACGCGACGCAACGTACTTCTTCTGGTCGCCGCGCTAATCGTGGCCGCGCTTGCCGGCACGGCAGCGCTGCGCCGCTCGCAAGCGCCGGAACCGGTGTCCGACGCGCCGCCGCTCATCTCCGGCAGCGCTGGCGCCGGCACGGCCAGTGCACCGGTGGGCAGTGCGACGACCGATGCCGCGACAGCGAGCAGCGCGCCGGCGGCCGCCGTTGCATCACCGGGCGGACTCTGGGCCAAGCTCACGCCGAGCCAGCAGGACGCCCTCTCCCCGCTCGCGCAGAACTGGAATCGCATGAGCGACCGTCAGCGCGAGAAGTGGATCGAAATCGCCAAGCGCTTTCACACGCTGTCGCCCGAAGGGCGCAAGCGTCTGCACGACCGTATGGCGGACTGGGTCGGCCTGACGCCCGAACAGCGCCGGTTGGCGCGCGAGAGCTACCAGAACGCCAAGACGCTGCCGCCCGAGCGTAAAGCGCAAGTGTGGCAGCAGTACCAGCAGCTCACCGAAGAGCAGAAGAAGCGCCTCGCTGCCGATGATAAGAAGCAAGCCAACCGTCCCAACGTGGTCAGCGCACCGCCGTCGGGCCGCCCTGGCGTGAAGAACCCGTATGCCGCCGTGCATCGCAAGGACACCGGCACAACGACCAAGAACGGCGCATTGCCGGCCCCGGCAACCTCGCCTGCGTCTACCCCGGCGGCTGCACAGCCGATGCCGGCCTCCTCGGCACCGTCGACGGCTGCCTCGGCGCCTGCCGGCGCCAGCACGGGCACGGCGGGCGCGGGTGCGGCGAACAGCGACAAGAACGGCGACGCGGTCTTCAACGCCGAGATCTATCACCACAACTGACGCTCCCCGTCAGTCGACGTCACACCGTCACGGCCGCCCTCGGGCGGCCGTTTGCATTCCCGCGTCCGGCGGACCAGCAGGCGTTGGCTGGCCCCTCGGCCCATTCTTGCGCATAATGAGCGGCACATGGCTCGATGTGCGCCGCCGCGAAATGCCCCGCATTGACGCGTTAGCGCGGCGCCGGGCCTCAGACAAAAAGCGATCCCAGACCACGCCGCGATGACCGACTCTGCCGCCCAGCCCGCCACGCCGCCTCGCTCGACCGATTCCGCCGCATCGCCGCGCACGCCCTGCGTCGCAGAGCCGGGCGGCTACGCCGTGCCAACGCTGCGACGCCGCCTGCTCTCAATGGTCTACGAATCGCTGCTGCTCTTCGGCGTGCTGTTTCTCGCTGGGTACCTTTTCAGTGCCCTGACCCAGCAGCGCAGCGGTCTGATGTATCGCCACGCGATGCAAACCTGGCTGTTCCTCGTGCTTGGCGCGTATTTCGTCTGGTTCTGGACCCATGGCGGCCAGACATTGGCGATGAAGACCTGGAAGATTCGCCTGGTCGATGCGCAGGGCCAGCCGGTGCGTGCTGGCCGTGCCGTCCTGCGATATGCGCTCGCCTGGCTGTGGGTGCTCCCCGCTATGGCGCTCGACTGGGCACTCGGCCTCACGGGCTGGAACAGTGTCGCGTTGCTCGCCAGTTGGGTTGTACTCTGGGCGCTGGCCATGCGCGTGATGCCGGATCACCAGTTCGTTCACGATCGGCTCGCCGGCACGCGGCTCGTCAGCGTGCTCGGCAAATGACCACGCCACCACCGATCGATCGTCCAGTGCCGCGAGCCTCACGACCGCATCTGATCTACGGCGGCGTCGAAGTCGCGCTGTCGATTGTCGTCGCCAGCGCCACTTGGGCCGCTTGGCACAGTCCATGGACGACCGTGCTCTGGACACTGCTGTGGCTGCCCGTATCTCACGCGATCGGCCTGGCCGCCGGCTTCATCATGGCCGCGCACGGCGACCCGACACCCGAGCGGCGCACCCCTGCGGGCACAAATGTCGCTGTCTGGGCGTACGAATGTGCGGCATCGATTCTGTTGCTCGACCTCTATCAGCCCTGGCGTAGCGCCGCCCCGTTGCCCGCCCCCAGCGGCCCGGCACGTCCCGTTGCGGTGCTTCTGCTGCATGGCTATGGTTGCAACCGCGCCTTCTGGCTGCGTTTTTCACACCATCTGGCGGATGCCGGCTACCCTTGCGACGCCATCAACCTCGGTCCGCTCTTCGGTGACATCGACGGCTATGCCAGCCACATCGCAAACGCCGCACGAGCCCTTGCTGAACGCACGCGGCTCCCCGTCGTCATCGTGGGTCACAGTATGGGCGGACTCGCCGCGCGCGCCTGCCTGCAACGCTATCCGACCCTGCCTGTCGCCCACACCATCACGCTCGGCTCGCCGCATTCCGGCACTTTGCATGCGCGCCACGGCATCGGCCAGAACGTACGCCAGATGAGCATCGGCAGTGAGTGGCTCGCCGAGCTCGCGCGACGTGAGACGGACACCGAACGCGCTCGCATCACGTCGATTTATTCATTCCACGACAACGTCGTCTATCCGGTGAGCACTTCGGTGCTGCCCGGCGCCCACAACATCGCATTGGACCGGCTCGGTCACGTGTCGCTCGGCACGCACCCGCGCGCACGTGCGCTGGTGCTCGAAACGCTCGAGCGCGTAGCGCAAGGCTTGCGGCCCAACGTCTGACGCGAACGTCGCCGGCGCGCGAGCGCGTCCGGCGGTGTCGTATCGCCGCGACGTCTCAAGACACTTTCGCGACACGCGAATGACTGTCATCGTCCCTTCATGAAGCCGTGGCGCAATGCACGCATGTTCAACGCGATGTGCGAGCCGCTATGACGACAACACCCACCTTCGAGTTGCCGATCTCAACGCCAGCGGCTCGCACCGGTCACTTCGCAGATACCCCGCCGGGACGCCCCGCCGCCCCGCCCCCCAGCCCTCCCGCCGCCCCACCCTCCACGATCGATCTGCCGTCCGATCCGCTCGACCCGCCCCCCGAAGGCATCACCCGCTACCGCACCATCTGGCTCTCGGACATCCACCTCGGCACACAAGGCTGCCAGGCGGAATACCTGCTCGACTTCCTGCGGCACCACGAATCGGACTACCTGTATCTGGTCGGCGACATCATCGACGGCTGGCACCTGCGCAAAGGCTGGCACTGGCCGCAGGCGCACAACGACGTCGTGCAGAAGATGCTGCGCCGCGCGCGCAAGGGCACGCAGGTGATCTACGTCCCTGGCAACCACGACGAAGCGGCCCGTCAATTCTGCGGGCTGGCGTTTGGCGACATTGCGGTGCGCGACGAGGCGTTTCACACCACGCTCTCCGGCAAACGCCTGTGGATCACACACGGCGATCTGTTCGACGGCGTGATTCAGCACGCCAAGTGGCTCGCGTATCTGGGCGATTCGCTCTACACGCTCACCTTGCTGCTCAATCGTTGGTTCAACCGTGTGCGCACCCGCTTTGGCTTTCCTTACTGGTCGTTGTCGCAGTACCTGAAGCATCAGGTGAAGAACGCGGTGAACTTCATTTCCGCCTTCGAAAATGTCATGGCGGATGAAGCGCGCCGCCGCGGTTGCGACGGTGTCGTGTGCGGTCACATTCACAAGCCCGAGATTCGCGAGATCGACGGTCTGCTCTACTGCAACGACGGCGACTGGGTCGAGAGTCTTTCGGCGCTCGTCGAGACGACCGAAGGCGAGTTGCGCATCATTTACTGGACACAAAAGCGCAGTGCGCGGGCCAGCGTGAAGACCATGCCGGTCAGCGCTTGATCAGCCCCGGGCGATGCCTGCCCTCCCAGACCCCGTGATCGCCGCCATTCACGCGAAACCGGTTCGATAACCCTGCGCGCACGCACGGCAGAGCACTGCCGCACGTGCGCCCCCCTCACGCGCAGTTGCGCGTGTCACCGATGCGCACCCTGTGCGCGATGGAGCGCCCGATGAAAATCATGATCATCACCGACGCCTGGGATCCGCAAATCAACGGCGTGGTCCGCACGTTGAAGAACACGCGCGCTCAGTTGGAAGCTGCCGGCCATCGTGTCGAGCTGCTCACGCCGCAGGAATTCCGCACGATACCGTGCCCGACCTATCCGGAAATCCGCCTTGCGTTCTTCGCCAGCGGCCGCGTGTCGCGCCGCATCGAGGAATTCGGACCGGACGCCGTTCACATCGCCACCGAAGGCCCGCTCGGCATGGCTGCGCGCAAATGGGCGATACGTAACGACTTCCCGTTCACGACGGCGTACCACACGCGCTTCCCCGAGTATGTGCAGGCGCGCTTCGGCTTTCCGCTCGCCACGACCTATCGCTTCCTGCGCTGGTTCCACAAGCCGTCGCGCGCCGTGATGGCACCCACGCCCGTGGTCAAGCGCGATCTCGAAGCGAACGGCTTCGGGAACGTGGTGCTGTGGACCCGCGGGGTCGACCTCGACATCTTCCGTGTGCAGGACGCACATGTGCTAAATTCAGCACATCCGATTTTCCTCTACGTGGGGCGCGTTGCCGTGGAGAAGAACATCGAAGCGTTCCTGAAACTGGATCTGCCGGGCTCGAAGTGGGTCGCAGGTGAAGGCCCGCAACTGGCCGAACTCCGCTCGCGCTACCCCGACGTGAATTATCTTGGCATGCTCTCCCAGCCTGAGCTCGCGAAAGTCTACGCATCGGCTGACGTGTTCGTCTTCCCGAGCCGCACCGATACGTTTGGGCTGGTGCTGCTCGAAGCGATGGCCTGCGGCCTGCCGGTAGCGGCCTACCCGGTGACCGGTCCGATCGATGTGCTCGACGGCTGTGCCGAAGGCGATGCGGGCGCCCTGCGAGAGGATTTGCGCGAGGCCTGCCTCGATGCGCTCAAAGTCTCGCGGGCGAGTGCGCGGGCCTGGGCCGAGCGGTTCTCGTGGCAGGCAGCCTCGGAAGAGTTTGTCTCGCATCTGCATCCGCGCAAGCCCGAGCCGTCGCTCGCGCCCGCGATCTGATCTACCTCCAGAGCCCGTTGCGGCGAGGAACCTGACGCTTGTTCATCGATCACCCGCCGCCACGCGACAAACAACCGAATCCGTACAAGGGCAACCGGGGTGTCATGCGCGCCTGGCGCGCCCTGAAGTACTCCCTGTCCGGCTTCAAGTTTGCCGTGTTCGAAGAGAGCGCATTCCGGCAGGAACTGGCGCTCGCCGCCATCCTCCTGCCGGCGGCCATCTTCCTGCCTGTCACGGCCGTCGAGCGCGTGCTGCTCATCGGTTCGGTCCTGCTCGTGCTGATCATCGAGCTGGTCAACTCCAGCATTGAAGCCGCCATCGACCGCATTTCGCTCGAGCGGCACGAACTCTCCAAGCGTGCGAAGGATTTCGGGAGCGCGGCGGTCCTCGTCGCGCTCGGCCTTTGCCTGCTCACCTGGGCCTCGCTCGCGGGCCCCGTCATTGTCGATCTGGTGCGTACAGCCCTTTTCTGATATCGGTCTGAGCCCCCGTTCCCATGTTTGGCAGTACGCGGCTGCCGGGTATAATCGTTCGCCGTATACCTGACATTCAACTGACAGAAGCAAGCGGAGAACCTCCTTCGCCGAGCTTGCCGCTAACCGGGGCCGACAGACATGGAAGCAAAGCCGCCACGCCGTACCCGCGAACGAATTCTTGAGGTGTCGCTACGACTCTTCAACGAAATCGGCGAACCGAACGTAACGACCACCACGATTGCCGAGGAGATGAAAATCAGCCCCGGCAATCTCTACTATCACTTCCGCAACAAAGACGACATCATCAACAGCATCTTCGCGCAGTTCGAGGAGGAAATCGAACGCCGATTGCGACTGCCTGACGATCACAAACCGGACCTTGAAGAAGTCGGGACATACTTGGAGTACATGTCCGAATTTCTGTGGCGTTTCCGTTTTCTCTATCGCGACCTGAACGATCTGCTTTCGCGCAATCGCACGCTTGAGATGCACTTCAAGCAGATCGTTGGCCACAAGAAACGTTTTGCACGTGAAATGTGCGACCTGCTCGTGGCCGATGGCGAAATGGAAATTTCACCCGAGGAAATCGACGTGGTGACCACTAACATGGTGGTCCTTTCCACGTATTGGCTGTCTTATCAGTTCGTAATGAATCCGCGCAAGTACAACGATCCGGCAGAGATTGGAGCGGGTCTGCACCAAGCCAGCTATCACATCGTTTCGCAAATGGCGCCTTTTCTTAAGGGCAACGCTCGCCAACTCTACGACCAGATGGCGCAGAAGGCGGCCGCCGCCAAAGCCGCAATCAAGGGAGCGCAGTAAAGCATGTCGTCGGAAGTCAAATCCATTTGTATTTATTGCGGCGCCGCCACGGGCGTGCGTCCCGCGTATGCCGAGGCTGCGCGTGAGTTGGGCCGTCGTATGGCCGAAGCGGGCATCCGCCTGGTGTACGGCGGTGGCAAGGTCGGGTTGATGGGCATCATTGCCGATGCGGTGCTGGCCCACGGCGGTCAGGTCGTCGGCATCATCCCGCAAGCGCTGATGGACAAGGAAGTCGGCCACACCGGGCTGACGGAATTGCATGTCGTCGAGAACATGCACCAGCGTAAGCAAATGATGGCCGATCTGTCGGATGCCTTCATTGCCATGCCGGGTGGCATTGGCACGTGCGAGGAGCTGTTCGAAGTCTTTACGTGGCTGCAAATCGGCTACCACGCGAAGCCGATCGGCCTGCTCAACGTCGAGCAGTATTACGACCCGCTGATGGTGTTCCTCCAATCGATGGTGACGGAACAGTTTCTCAAAGGCGCGCAACTCGACCAGTTGCAAATCGCCGCGTCTCCCGAGACGCTGCTGGAGACGATGCGACACTTCAAGCCGTCGCAAGTCGATCGCTGGGCGAATCAACGCACGCAGATCTAAGCGCGTCTGCATGATCGCTGCGCGGCACACCTGCGCTGCGCAGCGCCCAAGCCCTCCCCAGCGCCGTCGTGATCCGCCAGACCGGGACGTTTCGCACAGCGCACGCCCGCCTCGTCATTGAACTCCTGCGGCACCCGGCACTCAGACATCCGTTGCATGCGGGTAATGACGTGTGCATCCGCCCCATGCCCGCCTGGGTCCATCCCTTCCTCGACGAGCAACCTACCCATGATGTTAAAGATGCTTCGCCCGATGCGGCTGTTGCGCTCACGCTGGCTGCGTCCGCACGCCGGCCTGCTGCTGCGGCGCAGCTTGTGGCAAGCCACGCCGCGCGGTGTGGCCATCGGGCTGGCGTGTGGTGTTTTCTTCGGGATTCTGATTCCGTTTGGCCAGATGCTCGTGGCCATTCTCGCGGCGGCTTTTCTGCGCGGGAATCTCTTCCTTGCCGCTGTCGGCACGCTGGTGACCAACCCGCTGACGGTACCCTTCGTCTATCTCGGTGCCCACCGTCTGGGTCGTTGGATGTTCGATTGGTCGCCGCAGGCCGAGATCGAGGCAACGGTGGCTGCCGCCGCGCGGGCCGGTGAGAGCTTCTGGTCCCAATTGACCCATTTCGACTTCGGCACTGCCACGCTGCATCTGGCAGCCGGCCTTGCCGCCTGTGCCGCTGTCGGCGGCATTCTCGCTTATGTCATCGGATACGTCACAATCCAATGGCGCCAGCGCCGCCGCACCTGAGCGCGCTGCCGGCCCTCGTCAGAACGACGACCCCGGCTCCTTCAGAAAGGCGATTTCCTCGGGCGTCGACACGCGCCCCAAGGCCGCATTGCGATGCGGATAACGCCCAAAACGCTCAATGATGACCGCATGCCTGCGCGCGTAATCCAGGTTATCGACCAGCCCTGACGCCTTCGCCAGTTGCTCGTACAACGCCAGTGAGAGGTGCTGACTCTCCAGCGATTCGTCGTGTTCGAACGGCAGGTAGACGAACACGCGATGCTGCGCGCTCGGCAGGTGCTGATCCCCCCCGGCCTCTACCAGACGACGCGCCACGGCCAGCGCCCGCGCATCGCCCGCGAACGCCTTGGCCTGATGGCGGAACAGATTGCGTGAGAACTGATCGAGTACCACGATCAGCGCGCAGGCGCCGAGGGCGGTCTGCGTCCACTCCTCCCACGCCCCGGCGAGCGCCTGCGCGTGCAGCGCACCAAAGCGAGCCCGAATCTCTTCATCGAAGGCATCCGACTTACGAAACCACTCGGGGCGCGACAGCCCGTATTCCGGGGAATCCGGGGTACCGAACCAAAAATCGAGTACGGCTTGCCAGGGCTGCGCTTGCGGGGAAATCTCTGTTGCCGGAGTTGCCATCGATAGTCCTGATGCTGAGGCGACCATTAGGGGATGGCTTGCATGATGCCAGACTCAGGCAAATGCCAACACCACCCGGCGCGTGCGTGACGTCTTCTTCTCGATCTTGGCCACGCGCAACGCACCGATCTCCGCTGTGTTGGCCACGTGCGTGCCGCCACACGGTTGCAGATCGATCCCTTCGATGCGCACCAGACGCACACGCCCCAATCCCACCGGCGGCTTCACGCTCATCGTGCGCACCAGTTCGGGACGCGCCGCCATTTCCTCGTCGCTGATGCTGTCGATAGCCACCGGCCGTGCCGCCGCCACCAGCGCCGCCAACCCGGCTTCGACCGTCTCGCGTTCAATCGGCTCGTTCGTCACGAAGTCGAGTCGCGCGTACTCCGTAGTAATGCTGCAGCCGTCCACGGGATGCGGCAACACGGCGCACATCAGATGCGACGCCGTATGAAAGCGCATATGTCGAAAACGGCGTTCCCAGTCGATTTCAGCGCGCACGGTGTCGCCAACGGCCAACCGCGCCAGCACGTCCGCCTGCCCCTCGGCAGGCACATGCACCGCGTCATCGGGCGTCGCGCCTTCCTGCTTCGACTTGCGCGTATCGGCAATGGTCAGTCTTGTGCCGTCTGCAAGGATCAGCCCCCCTGCGTCGCCCGCCTGCCCGCCACCCAGCGGATAGAAAACCGTGCGGTCGAGCATGACGCCGGTCTCGTCGATATGCGTGATGCGCGCGTCGCACTGGCGCAGATAGGCGTCTTGGCGGAAGAGGGCTTCGGTATTCATGGGGCGTCTCCAAATTTAGCGTTACATAGTCGCGCGAACTACGCATACGTGACAAGGGACAATCCGGCACCAGAGCACCAGTACGGTCATTGCGTGCTGACGCATATGTCTCCAGTACAGCGGACACCGCTGACGCCGCCACCGGGCAAAGGTTTCACGGCATCGGCCCAACACCGTCAAATTGGGCATACGCGGAGCGCGTGACACCCCACTTTTCCCAATGCGTTCACGCATAGAGAGCGCACGACATTGTTGTCCGCAAATCGAAAGAGACGGTGATGGCGTCGACCGTAGCATTCGTCCGAGCACCACGTGAGTGGTGCTCGTCAATCCGAAACGATGCAAACCGGAAAGCACTTCTCATGCACCCTACGCGATACCCCCCCCGCCCCCCCCGCAGCAACGACGTCACCGGGCATGCACATTCAGCGCCTGTCGACGCTGCCGCCCTGCGTTATCAGGAAGCTCGCGACGCCTACAACGCCGCCGATTACGAAGCGGCCCTCCATCTGCTCTACCCGCTTCTCAAGGAACGCCCTCTGGACATCAGCGTGAACAAACTGGTGGGCTATGCACACTTCGCGCGAGAGGAATACGCACTCGCCGTCGCGCCGCTCGGCACCGTGTCGATGTTCACGCCTGATGACCCGCAACCCGCGCTGATTTGCGCCCAGTGTGTGGCGAAGCTGGGCGACGGTGCGCTTGCACGCGACCTTGCCATGCATGCTCTCGAGACCTCCCGGGAAAACGCGGACTACGCCCAAGTCGGCGCCGACGCCGAACGTTTTCTCGCCACGATTTAACGCCAACTCATCTCCGGGAGTTTCTCATGACGATAGGTATTGCTTCGTCCTCCGCCCAGTCCACGAACGTCCCTCAGGTCTCCTTCACCGCGAATGCGAACGCGGGCGCTCAGGTGCAAATCACCATGCCGGAAGCGCCCAAGGACCTGACGGCAGGACGTTGGGAAGAATTTCAGAGCACCGTTCAAACGCATCGCGGCGCGCGCAATGCCGCCCTCATCGGTCACGTCGTCAACGTCATCGCCAAAACCACGGCGCTGGGCGTTGCCATCGCGACGATGAACCAGGACTGGAAAGGCTACGCCGATATTCCGCTTCATACCATCGCAGCCACCGTACAAATTGCCAACCTGCTCCTCGCTGTCAGCAAGTTCAGAAATGGTCCCGCCGACATTCCGGGCGCAGAAATTCGTGACACGAATCTCTTTCAGGCGGTAGGACAGTGGACCTGCATCGACTCACTCCAACAGTACGGCGGGGTGTTGAATATGGCAGCGACAAACGGTCCGTTGGTGTTCGGCGCCCTGCACAACGGTGCCGCGCCACTGCTCGAAGCGTTAGGCATACCGGTTCCCGCGTGGCTGAAGGATGCGGCGAATGCCGATTCGAGCAGCGCGATCGCCGACGGTGTCGCAACGGCCACCGACTTCGTGCAAAACCGCGTGCTGGGAACGATCATCGACGGCCGCGAAAGGCGAGCGTCAATGGACAGGGTCGTCGCCGCGGAGACCAGCGTGAACTTTGTCGTGCTGGAAGGCGATAACGATTACGTGCATATGGCGCCCCGCCCGGCAGTGAGTTATGAGCTCGAAGGCGTCACGGTCATCCCGAGAGTGCCCGGCGGGCATCCGGCACAACCGTCAGCACTATCCAATAACGCCGATATCGCAGATATCGCAGATATCGCAGACACAGCGTCTTTGGCGGGCGGCGATGACGAAGAATTCTTCGATGCCGAACCTGATACGCGAACGCTCGTCTCGGAGACGTCGGATGAGGATTTTCATGATGCGCTGGACACCCTTGCGCCAGAAGTGAGTCCGCGCGCGTAAGCGCCGCAGCACAGGCTCGCGCTTACGCAATCCGCAATGCGATGCCGGCAGGCTCGCGGGCGGCGCCGGGGGGGCAACGCCGCCCTTCCGGCACGCTCCAATAGTCTCGGCTAGCCACCGGCCGCGTTGGCGAATGGGTCAGCCCGCCCGGTTGCGCATCCAATCGGCGGTACCGTGAAACGCCTGCATGAGCCGCTCCTGCAGCGCCGATTCCACGCCAATGTCTTGCATGGCCCACGCCATGCAGCGCAGCCATTGGTCACGCTCGCTCGTTGCAATCGGGAACGGCAGATGGCGAGCGCGCAGCATGGGATGGCCGAATCGTTCGATGTAGTGGTTCGGGCCGCCCAGCCATCCGCACAGGAACCAGAAGAGCTTGTCGCGCGACCCGCCGAGCGACTCTGGATGCAGACTGCGAATGCCCGCGAACTCCGACTCCAGGTCCATCAAGTCGTAGAAACGGTCCACGAGTTCGCGCACCCGATCTTCACCACCGAGCAAGGAAAAGGCGGTCGGTTGCGCAGGCGTGTCCTGCACGTCGTCCGCCGAAGCAGTTTGAGGAGTGTTTTCAGTCGTCATGGCCGCTATTGTGCCCGAGGCCTACAACGTCTGCCATCGTTTGCCGTTCCCCCGGACGCGGCAAGATGCCGCGCCTCTGGGGGTGCGTCAGACCTCGCGCAAGGTGCGCACCGCCGACTGACGCAGCACCGCGCGCAGGCCACTCCATCCGCCGACCAGCGCACATAACACGCCAGCGCCAACACCCAGCACCGGCAGCCACGGATTGAAGCTCAACGCGAACTCGAAGACGTAACGCGCCAGCGCCCAGCCGAGCGCACCGGCCCCCAGCGCCGCCAACAGGCCGGCCAGCGCCCCGACCGTCATCAGTTCCGCCAGATGCACGTCGCGCAGTTGCCGCGACGATGCCCCCAGCGCGCGCAGAATACCGCTCTCGCGCATCCGCTCGTCGCGCGTGCCGGCAAGCGCGGCATACAGCACCAGCACGCCCGCAGCCAGCGTGAAGAGGAAGAGCGCCTGCACGGCGTCGATCACCTGCGACAGAATCTGCTGAATCTGCGCGAGCAACGCGCCGGTGTCGATCACCGTCACATTGGGGAACTGACGCACCAACGCATCCGCCACGCTTTGCTGCTTAGGCTCGAGATGGAACGACGTGATCCAGGTCATTGGGAAATCGCGCAGCGCGGCGGGCGGCATCACGACAAAGAAATTCACGCGCATCGACCCCCAGTCCAGCTTACGCAGACTCGTGATCGGGGCGTCAATGGTCTGCCCCGTGACTTCGAAGCGAAGCGTATCGCCGAGCTTCAGACCCAGCGTCTTCGCGATGCCCTCCTCCATGGAAATCTGCGGTGTGGTCGCGTCTCCGTACCACTGCCCTGCCGTCACGCGATTGCCGTCGGGCAGCCCCGCCGTGTACGACAGATTGAACTCACGCTCGGCCAGACGCCGCGCCCGCTCCTCGGTGTAACGCTCGCCCGTCACCGGGTTGCCGTTGATGGCGGTCAAACGGGCGCGAATCATCGGGGAGAGTTGCACATCGGGCAGCCCCGCCGCATGCAACTGCGACAGCACTGGGGCGTCCTGCCCCGGCTGAATATCGATGACGAAGCGGTTCGGGGCATCGGGCGGACTCGACTGACGCCAGCCAGCGACCAAATCGTTGCGAGTGACGGCAAGCAGCAGCAGCGCCATCAATCCAAGCCCAAGCGCCACAATCTGCAAGGCACTGCCGAGGCCACGACGGCGCAGGCCGGCGAGCGCATAGCGCCATCCTATGCCTCCCATCGCCCCGCCAACGGCACTGGGGCGGCGCGCCCAGGCAGCCAGCCCCCGAATGGCCAGCCATGCGAGCACGCCGAACACCACCGCGCCGGCGGCGAAGCCCCCGGCCACCATCGCCCCAAGACGCAGGTCGCGCGCGGCGAACAGCAGCAACGCAGCGAATGCGAGCGCGCTCGCACCGTACGCCAGCCACCCTTGCCGGCGCGCGCCGCCCACCACGTCGCGACGCAGCACATGCAGCGGTGCGACCTCCGAGAGCGGGAGCAACGGCGGCAAAGCGAACCCCAGCAGCATCACCAGCGCGCTCGTCAGGCCGAACACCGCCGGACGCCATGTCGGTGCTGGCAGCCCCGCCGGAATCACGTCGCCCAACTGGGCGAGCAGCACCCAATGCGCCGCGTAGCCGAGCGCTACGCCCAACATGCCGCCGATCAGACCCAGTCCGATAAATTCGAGCGTCACCATTGCGCGCAATGCCCGGCGCGACAGCCCCAGACAACGCATCACAGCACACGCGTCGAGATGGCGCTCGCTGTAACGACGCGAGGCAATGCCCACTGCCACCGCCGCCAGCACGGCGGCGAGCAGCGCGACCAGCGACAAGAAACGTTCGGCGCGATCGAGCGTCTGGCGCACCTGCGGCTGCCCTTCTTCCAGCGATTCGAGATGTACGCCGCGCGCCTGCTCGGCTGCCGGACGCGCCCACGCCGCGAACTTGCCGATCTGAGCGTCCGTGCCCGCCAACAGCAGACGATAAGTAATGCGGCTGCCGAACTGCACGAGCCCCGTCGACGGCAATTCGTCGAAGCGCATCATGACGCGCGGCGCCAGCGATCCAAAGCCGTAGCCGCGATCCATCTCTCGCGTGATGACGGCAGCAATACGCATCGAGCGGTTGCCCACGTGAATCGAATCGCCGGGTTTGACGTGCAGCGCGTTGAGCAATGCGGCATCGACCCATACCGTGCCCGGCGCCGGGATACCGGCGGCTGGGGCATCCGGCGTGCCGGTGCCCGCGTCCGGCGCGGTGCGCACACGTCCGCGCAAGGGATAACCGTCACTCACGGCCTTGAGCGACGACAGACGGCTTGCGCCGGCTCGTCCCCCCTCGCCGATGGCGCTGGCCATACTGGGAAAATTGGCGACGATTGCCGTCGCCAGTCCGTCGGCCTGCGCCTGACGGGTGAATTCGGGCGATAAAGGGGCGTCGCTGCGAACGACGAGATCGGCGGCAAGCATCTGCCGCGCGTCGCGCTCGAGCCCGCCCTGCATCCGATCCGAGAGAAAACCTACGCTGGACAGTGCGCCGACCGCCAGCAACAACGCCACGAGAAGCAGATGCAACTCGCCTGCGCGCCAGTCGCGCAGGAACATCCGCCACGCCTGGCGGGCAACGTCAGTGAACCCCATCGTTCCTCTATCCTTTGACCCGCGCCAGCAGCGAGCGCCACCCGCGCCAAACGCGGGGCAGCCACCACCACGCCAGCACGACGAAGACCAGCAGCATCACGAGAAAAACGGCGGGCAGGAAGAACGCAAGCGCCAGCCCGCCTACCGTAGAGACATCTTCGCCGGCTGAGGCCGCAACATTGGAGAAAGGTTCCGGTGACGTGTTGATCAGCGCACGGCTGCCCGCTTTGGCCAGATGCGCCGTTCCCGCCAGCGCACCGCCTGCCAGACCGGCCAGCACCGTGACCGTCGGATCCATCTGCCCCAGCGCCGCCGCGCCCAATACAATCCCCGCGGGAATACGGATGAAGGTATGCACCGCGTCCCAGGCACTGTCGACGAAAGGGATTTTATCGGCAAAGAACTCGATGACGGCCAGCACACCGGCCGTGGCAATCACCCACGTCGACGTCAATACCATCAGCGACGGCGGCAGATGTAACCATCCCAGACGCGCCGCCAGTCCTGCGCAGAACACCGTCAGGTACAACCGCAGGCCACTGCCCCAAGACAGCCCTGCGCCCAGCGCAATCGATTCAAGCATGGTGACCTCGCTGCCGCCGGCATGGCGGCGTCGCACGATCACGCGCCTCAGACCGCCAGCGCGATAACGGCCAACCGGCAGGACGCATTGCCGCCACGCCATCCGGACGGAAGTGACTGATGAAGACCGGCCGCCAAACCTTGCCACCGGACTGTCACCGAAAGGTAACTCGACCGCTACGGCGACATTATGCCGCGCGTTGCGGCAACGCACCACCGGTGCCCGAAACTGGGGACACGGCCCGGATTGCCGCGGGCCGCGAGCGCCCTCAGGCCGCCGTGAGCTTCAGTCCTACCAGACCGGCCAGAATCAGCGTCACGCTGGCGATACGGGCGGCAGACGCCGACTCTCCAAACAGCACAATGCCCAGCACAAAAGCGCCGACAGCGCCGATCCCCGTCCAGATGGCATACGCGGTGCCCAATGGGAGTGAGCGTACGGCGAGCGCCAGCAGCCAGACGCTGCCGACCATGGCCGCGATCGTGAAGACCGATGGCACAAGACGCGAAAAACCTTGCGTGTACTTTAGGCCGACGGCCCACGCCACTTCGAGCAAACCGGCAAAAACAAGAAGCATCCAGGCCATGACTGACTCCGATGAAAAAGTCGGGGTCGTCCCCGGAAAGAATCGAGCCGATTGCCAGGCCGTCCTGACAATGGGTTCCATCGGATGTCGAAGGAAATGGCGGAGCGCCAATGTGGCGCCGATGTGGCGCCGATGTGGCGATATCGCAGCTTGGCGTCTCAGCGCCAAGGAGATCGCCGGACATACCGGACGGAACAGCGCGATTTTAGCAAAGCTGGCGCGTTGCCGTCGTATGCCCCATCCACGACAGGGTCATCGGACGTCGTGCTGCGGTGCTGTCATGGCCGCGTGGGCAAGCCCTAACCGGATCAACCGGTCGCCTCCACCTCCAGCCGGTAGCCAACGCCCGTCTCGGTCAGAATGTGCTGAGGCTGTGCCGGATCGGCCTCCAGCTTCTGGCGCAGATGTCCCATATAGATGCGCAGGTAGTGATTGCTCTCGACGTGCGAGGGCCCCCACACTTCCTTGAGCAATTGCCGGTGCGTCAGCACGCGCCCCGCATGCCGCACCAGCGTGACCAGCAGCCGGTATTCGATAGGCGTGAGGTGAACGGGTTCGCCGGCACGCGTGACCTTGCGTCGCGCCAGATCGATGTTAATGTCGCCGAACGAGAACGCTTCGTCGAGCGTCTCCGAGTTGCCGCCACGATGATGACGTCGCAATTGCGCCCGAATCCGCGCGAGCAGCTCCGACACCCCGAACGGCTTGGTCAGGTAATCGTCGGCGCCGACGTCAAGCGCCACGACCTTCTCGGCTTCCTCGTTGCGCGCGGACAGCACGATGATCGGCATATCGGTCCAGCTTCTCACCTCCCGAATGACCTCCACGCCGTCGATATCGGGCAGTCCCAGATCGACAATGAGCAGGTCTGGCTTGCGCGTGGCCGCCTCGACCATGCCCTGCCGCCCGGCTTCTGCCTCGTGCACAACCATGCCTTCGGCTTCCAGCGAGGTACGCAGAAACCGTCGAATCTGCCGTTCGTCTTCGATCACCACGATGGTGATGGTGGGTTCACTCATGTTGTTATGTAAAGTTTGCGTCAGGGGAGCGGGGGGAGCGCGGGTCTTCGTTCTTCGCACCCGTCGTGTCCCTCTGGTCGTTCATGTCCGTCATATTCGGCTCGTCCTCTTCGACGCCTTCGGGTGTGTCCGGGGCCACCGGCGGCGTCTCCACGGGCAATGTGAAGACGAAGCGGGCGCCGTGGCCGTCGGGCACGTTGGTGGCGTGAATTTTACCGCCGTGCGCCTCGACAATGGCGCGACAGATCGCCAGCCCGAGCCCGATGCCTGGCTTGGCTGACTCCTTCTCCCCTCGCATGAACTTCTCGAAGATACGACCTTCCATGCCCGCGGGCAGGCCAGGACCGTCATCGCTCACACTGACTTCGACCTCGTTGCCCTGCACACGCGCGGCGATTTCGATGTGGGACCCCGCAGGCGAATACTTTGCAGCATTCTCCAACAGATTGGTGAACAGCCGCTCGAGCAGCACCGCGTCGAAGCGCAGCAGCGGCAGGTCGGCTGGCAGCCGGGTCGTGACCTCATGCCCGGCAAGCACGCGGCGGCTGGCACGCAACGACGTCCCCACGACTTCTTCGAGCATCTGCCACTGACAGTTGAGTTGCACGCCGCCCGCCTGCAACTTCGCCATGTCGAGAAGATTGGTCACGAGGCCGGTCATGCGCTGCGCTTCCTCGTGAATGGCATCGACAAGTTCAGTCCGCAGCGGTCCGGGCGTTTCGGCATTGCGACTGAGCATGCTCGCGAAACCGACGATGGACGTCAGCGGTGTGCGCAGATCATGCGAGATCGCCGAGAGCAACGAATTGCGCAGCCGCTCGGACTCCATCGTCACCAGCGCGTCCTGAGCAATTTCTACGTAGTGCACGCGCTCGAGCGCCAGCGCGATTTGTGCGGCGAATGTATCGAGCAGACGCTGCTGTTCCGGCGTGTCCATGGCACCGCCGGCCTCCGGCTCAGGTGCGACCACCAGCACGCCGCGCGTGCGCATGGGCGCGCGCAGCGGCAGATAGTATGCGTCCGATCCCGGCAGCGTGTTCGTGCCCTGCCCTGCGGCCTGCTGACGGTCGTAGACCCACTGTGCAACATCGGTATCGATGTGTGCGGGCATGGTCTCCGCCCGCGCGTTCTCCACGGGTTGACGCACGCTGCCCTGGCTATCCGGCAGCAACAGCGCCACGCGCGCCTGAAACACTTCGCGCACATGGCGCGAGCCGATTTCCACGATCTGAGGCGTGGTAAGCGCTGCCGCCAGTTCGCGGGCCATGGCATACACCGCCCCCGTGCGGCGCTCGCGCCAGGTGGCCAGCCGTGCCTGGAATCGCAGGCTGGTTGTCAGATGGCTGATCACCAGCGCAACCGTCAGCATGACGGCGAACGTCAGCAAATACTGGGTATCCGACACCGACAACGACATCTTGGGTGGCACGAAGAAGAAGTCGAACGCCACCACGGACAGAAACGACGCGAGTACGCCCGGCCCGCGTCCGAGCCGCATGGCGGCGATGATCACGCCGAGCAGATACAGCATCGCGATATTGGCCAGATCGAGGAACGACGTGAGTTCCGCTGCGGCAAGCGACACGGCGCCGCAAATCCCGACCGCCCACGCATACGCGCGCCACGGGCCGCCGACGAGCCCCAACTCGGGCGCCGTATCAAACCAATCGCGCCAGTCCCCTCGCACCACACGTCTGTCCGCCGCCGCATCGCCGGCGGCCGGCCCGATCAATACGACGTCCACCCCGCGCGCGTGGCGCAGCAGTTGCTCATGCAACGGGGTGTGGGCCGTCCACCAGCGTCGCGCGCCGCTCGCGCCGACCACGAGCTTCGAGACGTTGCGCATCTGCGCATAGGCAAGCAGCGTGGTCGCGGCCTCCGCACCGTCGAGCGTGAGCGTTTCCGCGCCGAGTTCCTGCGCGAGTTTGAGCGTTGCATACGTGCCTTCGCGACGCGCCGGCGATTGCCGCAGAATTGCGGGCGTTTCCACGTGTACGGCCAGCCAGTCGGCACGCAGACTTGCCGCAAGCCGCGCAGCCGCACGTACCAGCGCCACCCCCTCCGGCCCTGGCCCGACGGCAACGAGAAGACGCTCACGCGCCTGCCAGACCTGACTGATCGACTGATCGGCGCGGTATTCGCGCATCTGCGCGTCGACCCGATCGGCGGTGCGGCGCAACGCCAGTTCGCGCAATGCAATCAGGTTGCCCTTGCGAAAGAAGTTGCGTACAGCGCGTTCGGCCTGCGCGGCCATGTACACCTTGCCCTCACGCATGCGTTCGAGCAATTCGTCGGGTGGCAGGTCGACCAGCTTCACCTCGTCAGCGAGATCGAAAATGCGGTCGGGCACCGTCTCCCACACGCGGATGCCGGTAATTTGTCCAACCACATCGTTGAGCCGCTCGAGATGCTGCACGTTGAGCGTGGTGTACACGTCAATGCCGGCATCGAGCAATTCCTGCACGTCCTGCCAGCGCTTCATGTGGCGCTCGCCCGGCACGTTCGCATGGGCCAGTTCGTCGACCAGCGCCACGGCCGGTTTGCGCGCGAGCATGCCGTCGAGATCGAATTCCCGCAGCACGCGCCCACGGTACTCGACCGACTTCTGCGGCAGGATTTCCAGGCCTTCGAGCATGCGCGCCGTTTCTTCGCGGCCATGCGTCTCCAGCACACCGACGACGACGTCGGTGCCCTCCTCGCTCAACTTGCGCGCGGCCTGCAACATTGCAAACGTCTTACCGACGCCAGCAGAAGCGCCGAAGAAAATCTTCAATCGGCCACGCCGATCACGCGCTTCGTCGCGTTGCAGTTTGTCGAGCAATTCGTCGGGATCGGGGCGTTCCATGCCAGCCATCGGATGAGTCCACTATGAAAACGCAAGCCACGCCGTATGGCGTGGCAATCATCAAATCACCGGTCGCCCGGTGATGCAAAAAAGCGGCACGCGCCGGGGCGTGCCGCCAATCTACCGCAGGCCGCCGGGCAAGGCCAGTGATTCGCCAGCCCACCCCGCCAGCGGACGCGATTTTCAGACGCCGCCGGCTGTCAGTGCGTCGAGCGCCAGGTTGAGCTTCAGAACATTCACCCGAGGCTCTCCGAAAATGCCCCATTGGCGGCCTTCCGTGCTGCGCGCCACCAGCGAGCGCACGGCGTCGGGCGTGAGGCCGCGTGCCTTGGCGACGCGGGCGACCTGATAGTCTGCGGCGGCCGGACTGATTTCCGGGTCGAGACCGCTGGCAGACGCCGTCACCAGATCGGCGGGCACCGGCAGCGCGGCGCTCGGGTCGGCTTCACGCAGGGCGGCGATGCGGCCCTTCACAGCGTCGGCGAGCGCCGGGTTCAGCGGGCCGAAGTTCGAGCCGCCCGAAGCCATGCCGTTATCCGGCATAGGCGCCGTGGCCGACAGACGGCCCCAGAAGTATTTCGGTTCGTCGAAGTTCTGGCCGATCAGCGACGAGCCGACTGCCTTGCCATCCTTGTAGATCAGGCTACCGGCGGCTTCGCGCGAGAACGCCGCCCGGCCGATGCCGGTCACGACCAGCGGATACACCAGACCCGTGATGACCGAGAGCACGACGAACAGGCTCAGCATCGGGCGCAAGAGGGTTTTCATGACGTCTATTCCTTAGAGTTTCAGCAATGTGGCCCGGACGCCCGGCCACTATCGGCCATCGCGTCCGGAAGCCCCGCGATCAGGCCCAGCCCATCGCGGCGATGATCATGTCGATGACCTTGATACCCACGAACGGCACCAGAATCCCGCCCAGACCATAAATCACCAGGTTACGGCGCAGCAGCGTCGCGGCCCCGAGCGGGCGATACTTCACGCCCTTGAGCGCCAGCGGAATCAGCACCACGATGATCAGCGCGTTGAAAATCACCGCCGACAGAATGGCCGACGAGGGGCTCGCCAGATGCATCACGTTAAGCGCATCGAGTTGCGGATACGTGGTGGCGAATGCCGCCGGAATGATCGCGAAGTACTTCGCCACGTCGTTCGCAATCGAGAACGTGGTGAGGCTGCCGCGCGTCATCAGCATCTGCTTGCCGATCTCGACGATCTCGATCAACTTGGTCGGGTTCGAATCCAGATCGACCATGTTGCCGGCTTCCTTCGCAGCCTGCGTGCCCGAGTTCATCGCCACGGCCACGTCGGCCTGGGCGAGCGCCGGGGCGTCGTTTGTGCCGTCGCCGGTCATCGCCACCAGCTTGCCTTCTGCCTGATACTTGCGAATCGTCGCGAGCTTGGCTTCCGGCGTGGCTTCCGCCAGGAAGTCGTCGACGCCGGCTTCCGCCGCAATGGCCGCAGCCGTGAGGCGGTTATCGCCCGTGACCATGAGCGTCGTGATGCCCATCTGGCGCAGTTCGGCGAAACGCTCCTTGATGCCGCCCTTGACCACGTCCTTCAGCTCGATCACGCCCAACGCGCGAGTGCCTTGCGCGTCCTGCTCGGCGACCACCAGCGGCGTGCTGCCGCGGCGTGCGATCTCATCCACCGAACTGGCCAGCGCAGCCGGCCACAGGCCACCGGCCGATTCCACATAACGCTTGACTGCGTCGGCCGCGCCCTTGCGGATCTGCTTGTCGGCAAGATCCACACCGCTCATGCGCGTTTGCGCCGTGAACGGGATGAACACGGCATGCAGACCGCTCATTTCACGCTCACGCAGATTGAAGCGTTGCTTGGCGAGCACGGCGATGCTGCGGCCTTCCGGCGTTTCATCGGCCAGCGACGCGAGTTGTGCGGCGTCGGCCAGCGCGCGCTCATCCACGCCCGGTGCGGGCACGAACTGCGACGCCTGACGGTTACCCAGCGTGATCGTGCCGGTCTTGTCGAGCAGCAGCACGTCGACGTCACCTGCCGCTTCCACGGCCCGGCCCGACGTGGCGATCACGTTCGCTTGCATCATGCGGCTCATGCCTGCCACACCGATGGCGGAGAGCAGCCCGCCGATGGTCGTCGGAATCAGACACACCAGCAGTGCGACGAGCACCGTGATCGTAACCGGCTGACCGGCTTGCGTGACGAGCACGCTATAGATCGAATAGGGCAGCAGCGTGGCGGTGGCAAGCAGCAGCACCAGAGTGAGCGCGACGAGCAGAATCGTGAGGGCGATTTCGTTCGGCGTCTTCTGACGCTTCGCGCCTTCCACCATCGCGATCATGCGGTCGAGGAACGCTTCGCCCGGATTGACCGTCACCTTCATGACGACCCAGTCCGAGAGCACCCGCGTGCCACCGGTCACGGCAGAGAAGTCACCGCCCGACTCGCGGATCACCGGGGCAGATTCGCCCGTGATGGCCGATTCATCGACCGACGCCACACCTTCCACCACCTCGCCGTCGGCGGGAACCACATCGCCGGCTTCCACGAGCACGAAGTCACCGCGACGCAGGCTGGCGCTATCGATCACCAGACACTCAGCATCGCGCCGGGCGGCGCGCAGTTGCTTGGCCGGCACATTCTTCTTTGCCTGACGCAGCGATGCCGCCTGCGCCTTGCTGCGGCCTTCCGCCAGTGCTTCGGCGAAGTTCGCAAACAAGACCGTGAACCACAGCCAGAGCGTGATCGCGAGGATGAACGGCGCGCTTGCTTCGGCGTGGCCTGCTACGGCCATGCCGAAGAGCACGGTCGTGAGCAGACTGCCGACGTACACCACGAACATCACCGGGTTTTTGGCCTGCGTGAGCGGGTGCAGCTTGCGGAACGAGTCGACGATGGCCGGCTTCACAATCGCGGGGTCGAACATCGACCGTGTGGCCGATGTATGCCCTTCGCCGACCGGCCGGGTGACAGTATTTCCTGAGGTTTGATTCATGAGTGCCTCGAATGCCTCATTTCATTATTCAATGCGCACCGATCATCGCCAGATGTTCGGCGACGGGACCGAGTGCAAGCGCGGGTATGTAGGTGAGCGCACCCACCAGCAGCACCGTGCCGAGCAGCAGTACGACGAACAGCGGGCCATGCGTGGGCAACGTGCCCGCAGTGGCGGCAATGCGCTTCTTGCGTGCGAGTGCACCGGCAATTGCCAACACCGGCACGATGACCCAGAAGCGGCCGAACCACATCGCGATCGCCAGCGTGCTGTTGTAGAACGGCGTGTTGGCCGACAGACCGGCAAAAGCGCTGCCGTTGTTGTTCGCCGCCGAGCTGTAGGCGTAGAGAATTTCAGAGAAGCCGTGTGTGCCGGGGTTTGCAACGCCCGCTTGCCCTGCCGCGACGAGCACCGCGAGCGCGGTACCGCACAGCACGAGCAGCGGGGTCATGAGTACCGCCACCGCGACCATCTTCATCTCGAAGGCTTCGATCTTCTTGCCGAGATATTCCGGCGTGCGGCCGATCATCAGACCTGCCACGAACACCGCGAGCATCGCGAAGACGAGCATGCCGTACAACCCCGAGCCCACACCACCGAAGACCACTTCACCCAACTGCATCAACAGCATCGGCACCATGCCGCCCAGCGGCGTGAGCGAATCGTGCATGGCGTTGACTGCACCGCACGACGCCGCCGTCGTCACCGTCGCGAAAATGCCCGACGCCACGATACCGAAGCGCGTTTCCTTGCCTTCCATGCTGCCGCCGGCTTGCGTGGCACTGACTTGCTGGTCGACACCCAGCGACGTCAGAACCGGATTGCCTGCCTGCTCGGCCGACACCGTGGCGACCGCCGCGATCGAGAACGCAATCGTCATCGCTGCGAGAATCGCCAGTCCCTGACGACGGTCACCGACCATGCGTCCGAACGCGTGGCACAGCGCCGCCGGGATCAGGAAGATCGCGAGGATCTGCAGGAAATTCGACAGCGGAGTCGGGTTCTCGTAGGGGTGAGCCGAGTTCGCATTGAAGAAGCCGCCACCGTTCGTGCCGAGCATCTTGATGGCTTCCTGCGAGGCGACCGGCCCCATCGGCAGCGTTTGCGTCTGCGTCACGGCGGGCGTCGTCACCGGCTTGCCAGCGGCGTCGACCTTCGGCTGGCCATCCGGGTTAAGCACCGGATTGTCGTAGTGCGTGGCCTGCAGCGTGGTCACGTCCTTATAGGCGTCGAAGTTCTGGATCACGCCCTGGCTCATGAAAGCGGCGGCGAACACCACCGACAGCGGCACCAGAATGTAGAGCGTGATGCGGGTCATATCGACCCAGAAGTTGCCGATCGTCTGCGCCGTGTGACGGGCGAAGCCGCGAATGAGCGCGATCACCACGGCAATCCCCGTGGCAGCCGACAAGAAGTTCTGTACGGCCAGACCGAGCATCTGCGTCAGATAGCTCATGGTCGATTCGCCGGCGTAGCCTTGCCAGTTCGTGTTCGAGATGAAGCTCACCGCAGTGTTCATCGACGAGTCTGGCGTGACGGCTCCGAAACCTTGCGGGTTGAACGGCAGCCAGACTTGCCAGCGTTGCAGCCCGTAGACGGCCAAGGCACCGAGGGCATTGAAGCCGATCAGTGCGAACGCGTAGGCGCGCCAGTGCATTTCCTTTTCAGCATCGATACCGCACAGGCGATAGAGCCCGCGCTCCAGGGGCGCGAACCAGCGATTCACGCGAGATTCACCGGCGAGCACGTCGGCCATGAAACGGCCGAGCGGGCGCGCCAGCACCAGCAGCACGACGAGGAAGACGCCGAGCTGGATCCAGGCATTGAGCGTCATGCTAGGTCCTCCGGCTTGAACAGCGCGTAGACGAGATAAGCGAGCAGCGCGAGCGTGAGTCCGCCGCTCAGCCAATACATGGCTGTCATTGCTGCCCCCCTACCGACGCGCAAAACGCGACAAAGCCGACGGTCGTGGCAACGAACACCGCGATCACGCCGAGATATAACCAGTCCATGACAACTCCCTATCGTGTGGCGGCCGGCACGCCACGGACGCGACGCGCCCTCGCATGCGCATGCCAGCCGTGCACTGAAAGATACGGATCGGCGCGTAAAGACGGGGACAAAAGGGATAAAGAGGGTGTAAACAACGCGTAAACGAGCACGCCTAAACAAAAAAGCTCGCCGATATCGCTATCGACGAGCTTAACACCTGCTTTCATGGCCGCAGCAGTATCTCCCGCGGCCCGCGCCTCGGGCGCGGGGTTATTCGGTCACTTGCGACCCTTTATGCCAGACCTCGATCACTTCCTTGCTCGGTTCGAGGTTCAGATTGACGTTACGTGGCGGAATCGGTTGCTGGAACCACTTGCGCTGAATGCGACGGATCTCGCCCGAGCTGAACACGTGGGCGAGCGTCGTGTCGACGAAGCGTTTGAATTGCGGATCGTCGCGACGCAGCATGAGGGCGTTGAGTTCCGTCTCGAGCGGCGCCCCGACAATGGCGAAGTCACCCGGCTCACGTGCGTTAGCGCGAAGACCGGCGAGCAGCACGTCATCCAGTGCAAAGGCTTTGGCGCGTCCGGTTTCGAGCGTCATCATCGATTCGCCGTGATCACGGGCGGGGATGACACGGAACCCGCCCTTGTCGGCCTGAAGACGGGCCAGACGCTCACCGGTGGAGCCAGCCGACGCTACCAGATTCTGTCCCTTGAGGTCATCCAACCCGTGAATATTGTCCTTCTTGTTCACCAGCAGGCGAACTTCCGAGACGTAATACGGATTGCTGAACCCGACCTGTTCGGCGCGTTCCGGCGTGATGGTATTCGGCGCGCAGTCCAGGTCCACCGTACCGTTTTTCACCAGCGGGATGCGGTTCTGGGGCGTAATGGACATTTCACGCACGCGCAGATTCGGCATATTGAGTGCCGTCTTCACTGCGTCGACAACGGCATAGCAGAGGTCCATCGTATAGCCGACGGGCTTGCCCTTGTCGTTGACATAGGCGAACGGAATCGCGGCTTCGCGGTAGCCGAGCGTAATGAGGCCCGTATCGTGGATTTTCTTGAGGGTGCCGGTCAGATCGCCGCTGACGACGGGCAGCGGGACAACTGCGGCGTCGGCTTTGACGGGTGAGGCGACTGCCGTAGAGGCGGCACCTTGGGCGGCGAACCAAACGGTGAGACCGAGTGCGACGCGTTTGGCGGCGACTTTCCAGTTGACTTCCTTGAAACCGTTCACAGCAAATTCCTATCGGATTAACAGCACGATAGGAATTTACAGACATGGGGCAAAGAGGGCAAAGAAACCTTAGTCATTAGCTTATGCAGAAGCGAAGAAAACCCGGGAGAAAAGAAAGAAAGGAGGGAAAGGAGCGGAGGGATTGGGAGAGACGGATCGGGGCCCCTTTCTGCAGCGAGTTGGGTTTATGTCTGAGAGGCGGAAAGGGGCTCCGGTCCGTCGTTGGGGCGCGACGACGTGTCGCGTGGGGGGGGCAAGGGGTGAGTGACTAGCGCCCGGGGGGTTGAGGGGGGTTGGGGGCGCCGTGTTCCGCTGCGTTGGATGAAAGGCTTGGACGGTCAGTGGAGGCGTTTCCGTAGTGCGCACCGGATTCCCAGACGGCGAGCACCTCGGCAGACGGTTTGAGATTCAGACGATGACCGAAGGGTGGCACGGCGGTTTGAAACCAGTCTCGCTGGAGCTTGGCCACCTCTCCACTGCGGAACAGTTCGGCGAGCGCGGCATTGACGCGTTCCTTGAACACGGGGTCGTCCTTGGGCAGAACGAGCGCGTAGTGTTCGGGTTGGTCGGAAAGCGGCGGCCCGACGATCTGAAACACATTCGGAGACTTGCTCGTGGCGCGCAGACCTTCGAGCAGCACGTCATCGAGGGCGAGGGCTTGAGCGCGGTGTTCGCGCAGCATGCGAAACGCGTCGGCGTAGTCGCGAGCCATGAGCAGTTGGAAGCCGGTACGAACATGCTGTGCGCGCACGAGCCGCTCGGCGGTGGTGCCTTGCACAACGGCGAGGCGCAGCCCACGCAAGTCGTCGATGGAATCGATACCTGCGCCGTGCCGGACCATGAGGCGAACGTTGGCAGCGTAGTACGGGAGACTAAATGCCACTTGTCGCTCGCGCGCCTGCGTGACCGTCGACGGTGCGCAATCGATGTCGACGGCGTCGCCCTTGATCAACGGCCCGCGCATCTGCTCAATAACTCTCACGGGCGTGATGCGCAGATCCGGCATTGCCAGTTCGCGTTGCAGCGCGGGCACGATGCGCTGGCAAAGTGCCCACGCCAGCCCCATGGGTTGGTCCTTCGCGTTGACATACGAAAACGGGACGGCCGTTTGCCGATAGCCGAGCACGATGCGTCCACGCTCGCGGATGCGTGCCATCGTGGGCGCCAGGTCAGGCGTCGGGGTTTGGCCAATAGCGCTATCACCGGATGGTGGTGAATCCCCGTCAGATAGCGGCAGCGGGATCGCCATCGTGTTGACCCGTGGCAACCCCGGCACCGGCGGCTCCCCCGCGAGCGCCGTGACCGGCGTGACGACCGCCGCCCCGGCAGCCGCCGTCAGGAAGCAAAGAAGGCATTGGCGTATGAAGCCCGCGACACTGGCCGCAGGCGAAGACAACGGGCAAAGAGGCAGGAACATGGTCGGCACGGGGACAGGGAGGAAAGTGCCCATACCTTAGCAACCGCGCCGCCCCGCGCTTCCCGCGCCATAAGCCTTTTAAGACTTTTCCCGTGGAACAAATTTCGACAATCAGCGCGTCTGCGCCAGCAGCGTTTGCAGCAGCCGCTCGTCATCTTCCGGCGTCGGTGCGGTGTTATCGAAACGGATCAGTCCGGGGAACGCCGCAGCGGGGGGCAAGAAACGACGCATGCGGTATTCGTCCCAATGCGCGAGCTTGTAAGCGTCGTTCGGATTGCCACGACTCTCGATACGCGCCTTCGCATGCGCCTCATCGAGATCGACCCAGACGACATGAACGCCCACATCGTCGTCGACACCCAGCCACGCGCGGTCGAACAGCAACCCTTCGCGCAACTCGCGTGAAAGCGGCCCGACCACCAGAACATTCACGCCGAGGCGCAGATTCTCGCGCGCCGTTTCCAACAGTCCGGCGTACTCCGGGTCGCGCAGCGTCTGCAAATACAGCGGACTGTCGCGGTCGTTCGGATTGCCCGTCAGCGCACCCATCACCGACGCGCTGTAGCCACCGTAAAGCGTGTCCTTGTCGAGCAGACAGAACGCCTCGCCGCTGCGCGCGATCAGCGGACGGATGAGCCGTTTGGCGAGCGTCGTTTTGCCCGCCCCTGCGTGGCCGCAAAAGAACACGAGGCGCGTCATGATTGCGCCTTGCGCTCGAACATCACGAAGTGCTTACGCACCGGCTCCACCACTTCGAACACCCCTTCGAAGCCCGCCGGGATGACGCAGGCATCGCCCGGTCCGAACTCCGATGCGTTGCCGTCGAGATCGCTGATGCGAATGCGTCCCTCGATCACCGAGAAAAACTCCTGGCGATGTGCGCCGAAGGCGATGCGCCACGCGCCGGGCTCACACGTCCATTCGCCACAATCGAACTCGCCCAGAGCGTCGGTATAGAACGGGCGCGTCACGCGTTGCGGATTGCCGCTCACGCGGCGGGCTTCAGCAGGATGGTCGAAGATGGCTTCGCCCGCCTGATCGGGGGCAAAGGTAATCAGAGAAGGAACAGTCATCGGCGTGCAGTCCGTAGTGAAAAGGGGTTGCCTCAGTTGAGCGCGGCACTCAGCTTGCGTCGCCAGGCCGCCACTGTGGCCGGGTCGATCTCCGACAAGGCTTCGAAAATGGCCAGCATCGAATTACGGCCGACATCGTCGCCGAACGTGCGGTCGCGCTGCACGATGTCTAGCAGCGCCTGCAATGCCGGCTCGTAGGCACGATCAGCCAGATAACGATTCGCGAGATCGAGCCGCGCCTGCAGGTTGTCGGGCTGCGTTTGCACGCGCGCCAGCAGCTCCCGCGCAGGTGGCAAGTGGCTCGCTTGCTCGGCCGCCGCGATGCGCGTGGTCAGGGCCGCGATGCGGGCGTCGCCGCTGGCCGCCGTGCGCGGCGAGAGCAGCGTCAGTTCCGTGCGCGCGCTCTCGACGTCGCCCATGCCCAACAACACATCGACCAGATCGAGACGCACGTCGTCATGCGCAGGATCGAGCGCGAGGGCGGCCTGCAATGCGTCGCGCGCGACCTCCGGCTTCCCTTCCTGCAACGCCTGACGCGCCACGCGACGCGCCATCTGCGCCGGATTCGGCACGACACGGTCGATAAACGCGCGCAACTGCCCCTCGGGCAGCGCGCCCACAAACTGGTCGGCAGGTTCGCCATCGACGAACGCGACCACCGTCGGCAGACTGCGAACGCCGTATTCCGCGCAAAGCTGCGCGTTCTCGTCGGCATTGATCTTCACCAGACGAATACGCCCTTGCGCTTCCGCCTCCAGCTTTTCCAGCAGGGGCCCAAGCACGTTGCACGGGCCGCACCAAGGCGCCCAGAAGTCGACCAGCACAGGCACCTGATGCGAGACGGCCAGCACGTCGGCGTCGAAACTGGCGAGGTTGGTATCGATCATAGGTTCTTATTGAGCATGATAAATTGCGTTAACAGCGGCCGTCACTCATCGAATACAGCCGCCAGCTTGAAGCATGGTAATCGCAAAACTGGGCAAATCGGTACGGACGCGCTTTAGCGCCCCGGGTTCCCGCCCCGGCCGCGCGCCGTCCCACGACAGACAGGGAGACACATGCACGCAGGCCAAGGCACGGCAATCTTCTTCACGCAACTCCTTCTGCTGGTCCTCGTCGGCCGTCTGCTGGGCGAGGTGATGCAACGCCTGCGCCAGCCAGCCGTCATGGGCCAGTTGCTGGCCGGTGTCCTGCTCGGCCCGTCCGTCTTCGGCGCGCTGTTGCCTGCCTGGCAACATGCCGTCTTTCCCGACTCGGAAGCCCAGAAAAAGATGCTCGATGCAGTCTCCGAGCTGGGGGTACTGCTGCTTCTGCTCTCCACCGGGCTGGAAACCGATCTCGGCCTTGTTCGCCGCATGAAGCGAATGGCGATCTTCGCGTCGGCGGGCGGCATGGTGATCCCGTTCGCCTGCGGCTTCGCGCTTGGCTGGCATCTGCCCGACAATCTGCTGCCGCACCCCGAGGCAAGACTTGTCACCTCGCTGTTCTTAGGCACTGCATTGTCCATCTCGTCGGTCAAAGTCGTGGCGATGGTCATTCGCGAGGTCGACTATCTGCGCCGCAACATCGGGCAGATCATTCTCGCGGCCGCCATTCTCGACGACACTACCGGCTGGATCATCATCGCCGCCATCGCAGGGCTTGGCGCGAGCGGCTCGATCGATCTCGGCCATCTGTCGTTCAGCCTCGGCGGCACGCTGCTGTTCATCGTGCTGTGCTTCACCGTGGGCAAACGCGCCGTCGCCGTGGCGATCCGCTGGACGAATGATCGCTTCACCAGCGAAATGCCCGTGCTCAGCGTGATTCTCGTCATCACCTTCGTGCTGGCGCTCGCCACCGACAAGCTCGGCGTGCATACCGCGCTGGGCGCGTTCATGGCGGGCGTCATGATCGGGCAGTCGCCCATTCTTACCGAACAGATCGAGGCACAGTTGCGCGGGCTGATCGTTGCCCTCTTCGCGCCCGTGTTCTTCGGCGTGGCGGGCCTGTCGGTCGACCTGACGATCCTGTTCGACTGGCGCATGCTCGGGCTGGTGGCCGGACTGATCCTGATCGCCAGCATCGGCAAATTCTCCGGCTGCTTCATCGGCGGACGCCTCGGCGGCATGTCCTCGGCCGAAGCGCTGGCGCTCGCGACCGGCATGAACGCGCGCGGCTCCACCGAGATCATCGTGGCGAGCATCGGGCTGTCGCTGGGCGTGCTCAGCAAGGATCTGTTCACGATGATCGTCATCATGGCGCTGATGACCACGCTCATCATGCCCCCGGTGCTGCGACGTGCGCTTGTGCGCATTCCACTCTCGGCGCAAGAGAAGGCACGACTCGAGAAAGAGGCCGCCGAAGAGAAGGACTTCCTGCCGAACGTCGAACGTATTCTGGCCGCCGTGGACGGCAGTGCCAACGGCCGCTTCGCCGCCTGGATCGCCGGGTTGACGGCCGGGGTGCGCGGCACGCTCACGACCGTACTGGCCCCCTCGCCTGCCGGCACCGATGGCGGGAAGACGGCACGCGAGGAGAACAACGCGCCGGAGAATGCGCAACGGTCTGACACCGCCACCGCGACGCGCAGACCGGACAAAGGTCAAGCGGACAACGGCGTCGAAGACGCGGGACGCGACGCCTACGATATCGCCCTCGCTGCGGCGACGCTTGCCGTGGCCCGCGCGCCGGGCACGCCGGGCGTCGAGGACGATGCGAGCCAGAACCACGCGCGCGAGGCTGCACGATTGGTGCTGCGCGAGCGAACCGGCAAATCTCTACAGAAGAACCCCGAACTGCCGCACGGCCCTGTCAAGGAAAGCAGAAACAAAGGCGACGAGCGTCATCCTGACAAACGCGATATCGCCGAGGCGTCCGATCCGTCTGCGCATACCGGTACCCCGAGGCACGAACCTGTGGGAGACGCCTACGACGATAAACGCGTCAGCGAAGCGACCGAGGAAGGCGATTTCGGCGCGAGCGACCCGTCGGACACTGCGCGTGAACAGCAGGCGTCGCACCCTGACAGCAGCCACGAAGCCACCCGGATTTCCGACGAAATCGCCAAGGGGTACGGTTTCGTGATCGCCGGTTTCGATGTGCCCGGCCAAGAGTCGGATTCCGACGTCCCGCCACTGCCGTTGCCCACGGGCGTGCTGCCGCTCACCAAAGCGTTCGACGGTGCCATCGGCATCGTGCTGGCGCACGGCGACCATGCGCGCGAGCCCGACGCACCGCTGAACATCCTCGTGCCGGTCTCGGGCACCGACTATTCAAGGCATGCGGCCGAACTCGCCATCACCCTTGCACGGGCTGCCAACGCGCCCGTCACGGCCCTGCACGTCTGCGCGCGAGTCGCGCCGGGCATGTTGCACCGGCGCTGGCGCCCGCGCGTCTTGCGCCCTGACGCTGCCGAAGCCGCGATGATGGAGAATCTGCGGGCGCTCGCGAAGCGTAACGGCGTGAAGCTGAACACACGCCTGCTCGCGGGCGGCAAGGTCGACGAGGCCGTGCTGCATCAGATCCATCACGGCAAACACAATTTGCTCGTACTCGGCGTGCAACCGCGCTTCGGCGACCGTCTGAACTTCGGCGCCATCTCTCACCGGCTGCTGGAAGAGCGCCGCTGTTCGGTCGTCGTGCTGAGTGCGTGATGTGTCGCGCGCCAACATCCGCATTCGCATAAAAAAGCCTGCGGCCGATCGCTTCGGCAGCAGGCGTTGCGCATACGAGCGGCGCTCAGTTTGCGGCCGGCTTGCGCTCGGGCAGCGGAATCCACTCCGTCTCGCCGGGCACGGTGCCCATCTGCTGCGCCGTCCAGGCCGCCTTGGCCTGCTCGATTCGCTCACGGCTCGACGACACGAAGTTCCAGAAGATAAAGCGATCGCCGTCAAGCGGCGCACCGCCAAGCAGCATCAGCCGTGCCGGCTTGTCGCCGGCCACGATGCGCACATCGGTGTCTGGTGCGAGTACGCCCATGCGCTGTTCCGGCAACACCTCATCGTTGACCGTCACCTCGCCCTGCACGGTGTAGAGCGCGCGCTCGGCATACTCGGGCGGCAACACGAATGCTGCGCAAGGCGCCATGTCGACGGCCAGATAGAAAATGGGCGAAAACACCTTCACCGGCGCCTTCTCACCGAACGCTTCCCCCAGAATCAGACGCATATGCACGCCCGGCAGGAAGATGTCCGGCAGCGACGACGCTTCGTGATGCGCAAACGTCGGCTCGGTCTCTTCGTCGGCCTGCGGCAGCGCGACCCACGTCTGAATGCCGTGCACGTCGCCGCCTCGTTCACGAACGTCCTGCGGTGTGCGCTCCGAATGCACGATGCCGCGTCCGGCCGTCATCCAGTTCACGGCCCCCGGCGTGATGCGCTGGTCGCTGCCAAGGCTGTCGCGATGCCAGATCTCGCCATCGAACAGATAGGTCACGGTTGCCAGCCCGATATGCGGATGGGGACGAACGTCCATGCCCTGTCCCGGCGCCAGCGTGGCCGGGCCCATATGATCGAAGAAGATGAACGGCCCGACCGTCTTGAACGGCAGACTGGGCAAACTACGCTGCACGGTAAAAGCGCCGATGTCGCTCAGATGCGGCTTGAGCACGGCGAGAAAGGGACTCGTGGAATCGGTCATGCGCTGTTCTCCTGCGGTCAGATGGGGCGATGTGAACCGATTGTAGAGGACATTTCCGGGACACTCCATGACACCTGAGCATGATGGCTGGGCGACGAATCGTGACTGAACGCATGCTCGATGCGCATCGAATCTATAATGCAGGAATCCCGAAACGCATTTCTGCACGCCCTCGTGGCGTGCGTGGACCTATGAACAAAGCCTTCGTCAAGGAAGACAGTGGCGACGACGATGACGATCTCGACGCCGGCGCCCCGGAAATTCCCGCTGGCACCAAGAACTACATCACGCCGACCGGCTATCGCCGCCTGAAGGATGAATTGCTCGACCTCATCGACAATCAACGCCCGGAAGTCGTGAAAGTCGTGTCGTGGGCGGCGTCCAATGGCGACCGGTCGGAGAACGGGGATTACATCTACGGCAAGCGGCGTCTGCGCGAAATCGACCGTCGCATCCGCTTTCTCACGCGTCGTCTCGATAATGCCGAGGTGGTGGACACGCGCCGTCAGGAGAACGTCGATCAGGTGTTTTTCGGCGCGGAAGTGACCTATGCCGACACCAAGGGCGACGAGCACACGATCATGATCGTCGGCATCGACGAGGTCGATCTCGACCGGGGTCACGTGAGCTGGATTTCCCCCATCGCCCGCGCGATCACCAAGGCGAAAATCGGCGACACGGTGCCGCTGCGCACCCCGGCTGGACTCGAGCAGATTGAGATTCTGGACGTGCGCTACCCGCCGTCGGAGTAATCACGGCGCGCACAAGGGCTTTCGGCGTCTGAAAACACAGAGGCAGGCTATGCCGACGCGCCGCCGTTGACGACGTGCGCCGGCCGTCCCGTCAGAAATTGCCGCGTTCGCGCGCCACGCGCATGGCGTGCAGTTCTTCATGATGGCGTTCGCTCGAACGCTCGCGCGCTACCCGCATCACGTCCGGATTCACGCGGATACGACGCATCACGTTAGCCAGATGCACGCGGTCGCTCACCTGAATGAGGAAGCGCAGCGTTGCCGATTCGTCCGGCACGACTTCATCCATGCCAATGTGTACGATGTTCGCGTCCGACGCAGTAATGTCGGCCGCCACCCGCGAGAATACGCCGCGATTGTGACGCACGAGCACCTTGATAGCCACGTCGAACAGACGCCCCGGCTGCGGCGCCCACGCGACGTCGATCCAGCGGGTCGGATCCTTGCGATGGATACGGCGTGCGACCGGGCAATCGGTCGTGTGGATCGCCATGCCCATGCCAATACCGATGTAGCCCATGATCGCGTCGCCCGGAATCGGGCGGCAGCAGGCCGAGAACTGCACCGACATGCCTTCCGTGCCCGTGATGAGCACCGGCGGCCCGACATTCTCGTCGCCGGTACGCGGTGATTCCGGATCGTCCGGGCTGTCGGTATCGTTCTCGCTTTCCTTGCCCGACAGGAGCACGGCGAGGCGCTTGGCCATGACGGCCGCCACGCGGCGTCCCAAGCCGATATCGGCGAAGATGTCCTGCCGATCCTTGTTGCCGGTCCACTGCGCGAGCTTGTCCCAGATCTGCGGCGAAATCTCGTTCATCGTCAGGCCGTAGCCCTTGAGCGCCTGCTCCACCAGACGTTCGCCAAGCTGTACCGACTCGGCAAAACGCATCGTCTTGAGGTAATGGCGGATGGCCGAGCGCGCCTTGCCTGTGCGCACGAACCCAAGCCAGACCGGGTTCGGCTTCGAATACGGCGCGGTGATGACTTCCACGATATCGCCGTTCTTCAACTCGGTGCGAAGCGGCAGCAACTCGTTGTTGATCTTGACGGCGACACACTGGTTGCCCAGATCGCTGTGCACAGAGTAGGCGAAGTCGAGGGCCGTCGCGCCGCGCGGCAGCGCCATGATGCGCGCCTTCGGCGTGAAGACGTAGACGGCGTCGGGGAACAGGTCGATCTTGACGTGTTCGAGGAATTCAGTCGAATCACCGGTTTCGCTCTGAATGTCCAGCAGCGACTGCAACCATTGATGTGCGTGCTTTTGCACATCGTTCATGTCTGCGCCGCCGTTCTTGTACAGCCAGTGCGCGGCAACGCCCGCTTCCGCAATCTCATGCATGCGGCGCGTGCGAATCTGGAATTCGATGGGCGTGCCGAAGGGGCCGACGAGCGTCGTATGCAACGACTGATAGCCGTTGACCTTCGGGATGGCAATGTAGTCCTTGAACTTGCCCGGCACCGGCTTGTAGAGCGCGTGCAATACGCCAAGCGCCAGGTAACACTGCGCATTCGACTCCACTACGACACGGAAGCCATAAACGTCGAGCACCTGCGAGAACGACAGTTGCTTCTCCTTCATCTTGTTGTAGATGCTGAAGAGCGTCTTCTCGCGACCGAAGACATCGGCGCTCACGCCCCCTTCGGTGAGCGCCTTCTCGACGGCGTCGAGGATTTTGCCGACCACCTCGCGCCGGTTGCCGCGCGCGGCCTTCACGGCCTTATCGAGCACGGCGTAACGGCGCGGATGATAATTCGCGAAGCTCAGATCCTGCAGCTCGCGATAGGTATTGTTCAGGCCCAGCCGGTGCGCGATGGGCGCGTAGATGTCGAGCGTCTCGCGCGCCACGCGGCGCTGCTTTTCCGTCGACGTGACGCCCAGCGTGCGCATGTTGTGCAGGCGGTCCGCGAGCTTGACGAGAATGACGCGAACGTCGCGCGCCATCGCCAGCAGCATCTTGCGGAAGCTCTCGGCCTGCGCTTCCTCACGGCTGCGAAACTCCATCTTGTCGAGTTTCGAGAGGCCGTCGACCAGTTCCGCGACCTTCGGGCCGAATCGCTCGGCGAGTTCGGCCTTGGTCACGCCCTGGTCTTCCATCACGTCGTGCAACAGGGCGGCCATGATCGATTGCGCATCGAGCTTCCACTCGGCACAGATCTCGGCAACGGCGACGGGATGGGTGATGTAGGGTTGTCCGCTCTGGCGATATTGGCCCAGATGGGCCTCGTCGCTGAACTGGAATGCCTCTTTGATTTGCGCGAGGTCGTTGTCCTTGAGGTACTCCCCAAGCATGCCCTTCAGACGGGCAATCGAAACGACCTCATGCTTGCGCGGCTGCTCAGGCGTTGCCGTCGGACCGAACAGATGCCGGTACGACTGCTCTAGCAGCGCGTCGATGTACTGCCGCGTGGCGCTCTCGCTCTTCTTTTTCTTGCGCTCGGGCTTGGGCTCCCCCGCTTTGGGTTCATCCGCAGCGATGGACGCGGCCGGTGATTTCGCGTGACTCATACGTGTACCTGCATCGTCGAGCGGCCCGGAACGTCACATCGCATCAGTGCTGTCTCCTGATCAGAGCGGCACTTTCTTGAGCATCTCGATGCCCACCTGCCCCGCTGCGATTTCGCGCAGCGCGACAACGGTCGGCTTGTCTTTGTTGTTCTCGAGCTTCGGGGTGTGACCTTGCGCCAGTTGGCGGGCGCGGTAGGTCGCGGCGAGTGCCAACTCGAAGCGATTCGGGATTCGTTTCAGGCAGTCTTCAACGGTAATACGGGCCATAAGGAGGTTCCTTCTTGATATCAGGCGTATTCTATCGCAGCCGGCGCAGACTCGCGCAAAACGCAAGCGCCACCGGCGAACGCAAGGGTGTTACTGGTGCTCGCTCGGTGCGTGAATGTCCAGGTCGGTGAACAACGTCTTGTGCCGGGCGTACTGCGATGCGAAGCGCAGGCGTACCGCAGTAAAGACCGATTGCAGTTGATCGAGCGCACGCTGGAATTCGTCGTTGATGATGATGAAATCCGCTTCCGGCGCGTGGGCGATTTCGCCACCGGCCGCCAGCAGACGTCGTGCGATCACCTTCGGCTCGTCCGTGCCGCGCTTCTTCAGCCGCTCTTCGAGTGCCTCGATGGACGGCGGCAGGATGAAGATACCGACGGCATTCGAAAAGCGCTTTCGCACCTGCTGCGCGCCCTGCCAGTCGATCTCCAGCAGCACGTCGCGCCCCTCGCGCATCTGATCTTCGATCCAGACGCGTGACGTACCGTAATAATTGCCGTGCACTTCGGCGCTTTCCAGAAACTCGCCGCGCTTGCGGCGCTCCAGAAACTGCTCGACCGAAATGAAGTTGTAATGCACGCCCTCTTCTTCATTCGGACGCGGTGCGCGCGTGGTGCACGAGATCGACAGACGGACCTCGCTGTCCTGCGCGAGCAGTGCGTTGACGAGCGTCGATTTGCCCGCGCCCGAGGGGGCGACCACCATGAACAGATTGCCGGGATACTCGGCGTGCAGGGGCGGTTGCGGGACTTGCGATTGCGGGGTCATGCGACTTACTCCAGATTCTGCACTTGCTCTCGCATCTGCTCGATGTAGAGCTTGAGCTCCATCGACGCGTCGGCGAGTTCCTTCGAGGCGGCCTTCGAGCCGAGCGTATTCGCTTCGCGATTGAGCTCCTGCATCATGAAGTCGAGCCGTTTGCCGACCAATCCTCCCTTGTCGAGGATGTGGCGGGTTTCCTTCAGGTGAGCATCGAGACGCGTGAGTTCTTCTGCAACGTCGATACGCACGCCGTAAATCGTCACTTCCTGACGAATGCGCTCGGCGATTTCGTCCTTGCCGGGCGCGGTCGAGCCTTCCGGCACCACGATACCCAGCGCTTCCTGCAAACGATCGACGATCTTCTGCTGTTGGCGCGAGATCAGCTCCGGCACCAGCGGCTGCAGGCCCGTGAGAATCCTCTCCATGTTCTCGATGCGTTCGATAAGGCTGGTCTTGAGCTGCGCGCCTTCGCGCTTGCGCACATCGACGAGGTCGCCAATGGCGGTGCGCCCGGCGTCGATCACGGCATCGCGCAGCGCGTCGGCCGTCACCGACTCTTCACCGAGCACGCCCGGCCAGCGCAGGATTTCGCCGGTGCGCATGCGTTCTGCGTCCGGGAAGATCGCGAGGACTTGTTGCTCGAGATCGGAGAGTTGCTTGACGGCATCGAGATTGAGGGCACCGTTCGTGCCACTCTCCGGACGTTGCACGTTGATGCGGATGTCGACCTTACCGCGCGAGAGTTTGGCGGTGAGCGCTTCGCGCAGCACCGGTTCGCAGGCACGCGCTTCTTCGGGCATACGGAATGCCAGATCGAGGAAGCGCGAATTGACCGTGCGCAATTCGACCGACACGCTCGCGCCTGCGGCTCCATCGGCATGCGCAATGTCGCGCGTGACGCTGGCGTAGCCGGTCATACTGTAGATGTTGTTGTCTTTCATCGGGGTGTCCGGTACCACAGCCTCATGACAGTTCTTCAGCGAGGCGATGCAGCAATCGGATTCGCATGCATGGACGAAACGCGATTATCGCATTTTCCGGCCCGAGGCTCCGGAATCGACGCGCGGCACCGGGGCAGCGCCGCCAAGCTTGCCGCGTTTAGCGATACCATTCGGGTATTGCCGCATAAACTCACCTCGCAGGACATTCACTCATGACGCAAATCACCCGCCCGGACGGCCGTGCGCAAGACGCGCTGCGCCCCGTGCGCATCACCCGCCAATACACCCGCTACGCCGAAGGTTCGGTGCTGATCGAATGCGGCGAGACCAAGGTCATCTGTACCGCCAGCGTCGAAGAGAAAGTGCCGGGTTTCCTGCGCGATTCCGGCCAGGGCTGGCTCACGGCCGAATACGGCATGCTGCCGCGCGCGACGCACACGCGCGGCGATCGTGAGGCGGCCCGCGGCAAGCAGAGCGGACGCACACAGGAGATTCAGCGCCTCATCGGCCGTTCGCTGCGCGCCGTGTTCGATCTCGAGAAATTTGGCCCGCGCACGATCCAGATCGACTGCGACGTCATTCAGGCGGACGGCGGCACGCGTTGCGCCTCGATCACCGGTGCGTTCGTCGCGGCGCACGACGCTGTCTCGAAGCTCATCGCCGACGGCAAACTCGAGTCGTCGCCCATTCGGGCGCACGTCGCCGCCGTCTCCGTCGGGCTGTATCAGGGCAACCCGGTGCTTGATCTGAATTACGCCGAAGATTCCGCCTGCGATACCGACATGAACGTCATCATGACGAGCGAAGGCGGTTTTGTGGAAATTCAGGGCACGGCCGAAGGTGCGCCGTTCACGCGCGCGCAGAGCAACACGTTGCTCGATCTGGCCGACGCCGGCATCCGTCAGTTGATCGACGCCCAGAAGCGTGCATTGGGAGTCTGACGATGACCATGCAGAAGATCGTGCTGGCGTCGAACAACCCGGGCAAGCTGCGCGAATTCGCGTCGCTGTTCGAGCCGCTTGGCATCGAGCTGGTGCCGCAGGGCATGCTCGGCGTCTCCGAAGCCGACGAGCCTCATGTCACCTTCATCGAGAACGCGCTGGCGAAGGCGCGGCATGCCGCGTCCGCGACCGGCCTGCCCGCGCTGGCAGACGACTCGGGACTATGCGTGCCGATTCTCGGCGGGGCGCCGGGCGTGTATTCCGCACGTTATGCGGCGCGCGCCGGGCATGAGAAATCGGATGCTGCGAACAACCGCCACTTGATCGAACAGCTCGCACCGCACGCCGACACGCCCGGCTATCGCAATGCTTATTACTTCGCGGCGCTGGTGCTGATGCGTCATGAGGCCGATCCGCAGCCGATCATTGCCGAAGGCCGTTGGGATGGCGAGATCATCGACACGCCGCGCGGTGCGCATGGCTTCGGCTACGATCCGCACTTCCTCATCCGCTCGCTGAATCAGACGGCGGCCGAACTCGATCCTGCGGTCAAGAACGCCCATAGCCACCGTTCACGTGCGTTGCGCGTGCTGCTGGAAAAACTGGGCCGGGAGGCGTGAGCGGTATGAGTCAGTCCGTGCTGCCCGTGCAGAACTTCCTGCGGCCCGGCAAGATCAGCTTGCCGGCATTGCCGCCGATGTCGCTATACGTGCACTTTCCGTGGTGTGTGCGCAAGTGCCCGTATTGCGACTTCAACTCGCACGAGTGGCGTGGCGACGGCGGTGCACAGGCATTCCCGGAGCAAGCCTATCTCGACGCCTTGCGTCAGGATCTGGAGCAGGCGTTGCCGCTGGTGTGGGGGCGTCCGGTGCACACCGTCTTCATTGGCGGCGGCACGCCGAGCCTGTTATCGGCGGCCGGCCTGGACCGTCTGCTCTCGGATCTGCGCGCGTTGCTGCCGCTCGATGCCGACGCAGAAATCACGATGGAGGCCAATCCGGGCACGTTCGAAGCTGACAAGTTCCGCAGTTTCCGGGCGAGCGGCATCAACCGGCTATCCATCGGTATTCAGAGCTTCAACAGCGAGCATCTGAAGGCGCTCGGACGCATTCATGATGGCGACGAAGCGCGTCGTGCGATCGAGATCGCGCAGGCGAACTTCGAGAACTTCAACCTCGATCTGATGTTCGCGCTACCGAATCAAACGTTGGCGCAGTGTCAGCAGGATGTGGAGACGGCGTTGTCGTTCGCACCGCCGCATTTGTCGCTGTATCACCTCACGCTCGAGCCGAACACGCAGTTCCACAAGTATCCGCCCACCGTGCCCGACGACGACACGGCTGCGGACATGCAGGACTGGATAGCCGAGCGTACGGCATCGGCAGGGTATGGGCATTACGAGGTGTCGGCGTATGCGCAGCCGCATCGTCGCGCGAAGCACAACCTGAACTACTGGGAGTTCGGCGACTATCTTGGCATTGGCGCGGGCGCGCACAGCAAGATTTCCTTCCCGCATCGGGTGCTGCGGCAGATCCGTCACAAACATCCGCAGCGTTTCATGGAAGCGGCGGCGGCTGGCAATGCGGTTCAGGAAGAGCGCGAGGTCGACGTGCGCGAGTTGCCGTTTGAGTTCATGCTCAACGCGTTGCGGCTGACCGACGGCGTGAAGAGCGAACTTTTTGCGGACCGTACAGGCTTGCCGATGGCGAGGATTGCCAAGGCGTTGAGCGCAGGCGTGGAAAAGGGATTGCTCGTCGACGACCCGCAGCGCATTGCGCCGACCGAGCTGGGCCAGCGGTTCCTGAACGACCTGCAGGCGATGTTTCTGGAGCGCGACGGAAAGTAATCGTCTGACGTAGCATTCGCGCCGGGCGGCGAAGCGTTCTTCAGAGACATGCGCCGGCGCCCGGCGCTCTTCCCTCTGCGCACTTCCGCCTGCGCATTACCTGCGCATTAACCCTGCCCTCCCCTTGCCCCGCCCTGCTCGCGCCGGCATCACTTTGACGCGGCGCCCATCTCCCGCAACGCCTTGCGGATGATCTTTCCAGTCACGGTCATCGGCAACTCCGGCAGGAAGACCACCTTGCGCGGATACTCATGTGCCGCCAGGCGGTTTTTCACGAAATCCTGAATCTCCTTCGCCAGCGCGTCGGACGGCGTGTGCCCTTCGCGCAGCACCACGAACGCCTTCACGATCTCGGTGCGGAGGTCGTCGGGCTCACCGATCACGGCCGCGAACTGCACGGACGGATGCCGGATGAGGCAGTCTTCGATGGGTCCGGGACCAATGCGATAGCCTGCGCTGGTGATGACATCATCCGAGCGGCCTGTGAACGTGATGTACCCGTGTTCGTCCACGAATCCCGAGTCGCCGGTCAGCAGGAAGTCGCCGCGATACTTTTCCATCGTGGCGTCCGGGTTGTGCCAGTAGCCGAGGAACATGACCGGGTTGGGCCGGGCGATCGCGATGTTGCCGACCGAGCCCTGGGGAAGCGGTGTGCCGTCGTCATCGACGATGGTGACGGCGTGACCGCGCACGGCGCGTCCGATGGCGCCGGGCAATGCGGGAAATTCTGCGGCGCATGACGAGACGACCATATTGCATTCCGTCTGCCCGTAGAACTCGTTGATGTCGACGCCGAGGTGCTCGCGTCCCCATGTCAGTAGTTCGGGGCCGAGCGACTCTCCGCCGCTGGCGACCGAGCGAAGTTGCAGCGGCCAGTGCTCGCGTGGCGACGGGACGGTACGCAGCATCTTGAGCGCGGTGGGTGGCAGGAAGGTGTTGCGCACGCCGTGGCGGGCCATGAGATCGAATGCGGCGACCGGATCGAACTTTTCGAAGCGTCTTGAGAGTACGGGGACGCCGTGATGCAGGGCGGGCAGCAGGACGTCGAGCAACCCGCCGATCCAGGCCCAGTCGGCTGGCGTCCAGATCAGGTCGCCCTCCTGCGGGAAACCGTTGTGCGACGTCTCCACGCCTGGCAGATGGCCGAGCAGCACCCGATGCGCGTGCAGGGCGCCCTTGGGTTTGCCGGTCGTGCCGGAGGTGTAGATGATGAGTGCGGGGGCATCGGCCCGGGTCTGGACGGGTTCGAAGTGCGCATCGCGCGACGCGATGGCAGGCCAGAGTGCGAGCAGACCGTCTTCGGCGACGCCCCAGTCCTGATCATCGGCGACGTGATGATGGGCTTCGGGGAGGTCGTCGTGGACGACATACACGAGGCGCAGATCCGGGATTTCGGCACGGATGTCGTCGATCTTCGCGATGCTCGCGAGGTCGGTGACGAGTACGGCGGCGCCGGAGTTTTGCAAACGATAGGCGAGCGCTTCGGGGCCGAAGAGTGTGAAGAGGGGAACGGCGATGGCGCCGAGCTTGTAGGCGGCGACGTGAGCGACGAGCGTAGCGGGTGATTGCGGCAAGAAGATGCCGATGCGGTCGCCGGCCTTGACGCCATTGGCGCGCCATTCGTTGGCGAGTTGGTTCGAGAGTTGTTTGAGGACGTCGAACGTCAGACGCACGTGCGAGCCGTCTGCGCTTTCGTGAATGAGGGCGAGACGGTTGGTGCCGTCGGCCCATTTGTCGCAGACGTCGACGCCGATGTTGTAAAGGGTTGGAATCTGCCAGGTGAAAGCATTGGCAGTCGGGGCGTCGGTCACGCGCTCGCCGCTGGCGTCATTTGACGTCTCTTGGGCGGAATCGCGGGAGGTGTCGGCATCCATGCGGTGTCTCCGGGTCATGTCTGGCCTCGCACGGTAACGCGGGGGGCGTTCACCGCACGTCTTGAAGCATGATGCATGCCGGACGGTGACAAAACAAGGGGGATGGGGGAAACGCAAGGATTTGAGCGGGGTGTGAAGCGATTTGGGTGGAATGAGGGCTTCACATGACGGGAGGAGCGGGTATAATGCCGGCTGCCGTGCGGTACCGGTCTGCGCCGGAGTGCCGACGCCGATTCCCCCGGACCGCACGCATCCCAAGCCGTCGTCTCAGACGGCATCCCAAGCCGCGACATCGCGTCGTGCGCAACGCCCCGGAGGCGTGCCAGAGTGGTTTAATGGACTGGTCTTGAAAACCAGCGAAGGGGTAACCCTTCCGTGAGTTCGAATCTCACCGCCTCCGCCAGATTTCTTCGCCTTTCCCGATCTTCACCCGACGGTCGCGACCGACTTTTGTGGGGAGTGCTCAGCAAAATGATGCCGGTTGTTCCGCAATTGGCACGAGGCGATACACCCGACACTGAACCAATTCAAATAGCATCGCTAACAGGCATAGACACATCTGTTTCGCTACGACCGTTTGAGCGCACTCGGTTCGTCGACGACATGCTGCGTCGACACCCGCCAGTGCGCCCATCGCGCCTATAGCTCAAAGCCGTCACGGTTTGTTCACGCAAATGCCATATAGTCATGCGTCACTCTTCGACCTGAACCCGAGCTATGGACGCAATCGCCGCGAACGCTGACAAAACCCATGCTGTCCGCTCGGCCGCTTCCGCCCATCGCATTCTCGTCGTTGAGGACGAAGCCAAGGTCGCCCACGAACTTGTTTCCGCGCTCGGGGAGCACGGATTCGCGGTCGAACTTGCACGTGCTGGCGGAGAGGGGTTGCAACGCCTGCTGCACGGTCAGTACGACTGCGTGGTTCTCGATCGTCTACTGCCTGAAATTGACGGTATGTCGATCCTCGCTACGGCCCGCAACGTCGGTATCAAGACACCTGTCCTGGTGCTCTCCGCACTGAGCGCCGCCGATGAACGTGTGCGCGGCCTGCGCAACGGCGCCGACGACTACCTCACAAAGCCCTTCAGCTTCGACGAACTGACGGCTCGCATCGATGTGCTGCTCCGTCGGCATAGCGATACGGACACCGGCGCCAACCTGCGTGTGGGTGACCTGCACCTCGATCGAGACAACGGCACCGTGACGCGCGCTGGCGTGCCCGTCTCATTGAAGCCTCGCGAGATGCGCCTGCTCGAGTATTTGATGCGCAACGCCAATCAGGTCGTCACGCGTGCACTGTTGTTCGAGTCGGTATGGAAATATCAGCACGACGTGCAGAGCAACGTCATCGACGTCCATATCGCGCGCTTGCGCAAGAAGATTTCACTCGATGGCGAATGCTCGGCCATGATCGACACCGTTCGCGGCACCGGCTACGTCCTCCATGCCGACGACTGAGCGCAGCTTTCTGCGCAGTCTTTGGGGTGCAGGCCCCATCTTCGCGATCTTCATCGTGTCGGTCGTCTCGCTGTTCGCAGTGGTCTACTGGCTCACGATGGGCTACCTAACAGATCTTGTCGACGCCCGCCTGCACCGCGAAAGCACCCAGCTTATCCGGCGCACGGCTGCCGACGCACGGATCAACATCTCGGAGCGCAGCCGTCGCGAAGCCGCCAATGTGCGTCCCTACGGCCTGTTCACCGCCAGCGGTCAGCGACTGGCCGGGAATATCGATACGCTGCCAAAGGATGTGCCCGACTGGAAAGCCTATCGATACACGCAGACTGTTGTCGACAAGGAAGGCCAAGCGTGGGCACGCCCCTACCGCGCCATGATCGCCACGATGCCCGACGCCAACCGGGTAATCGTCGGGCAGGCCGTCGACGATATCGACCGCTTTGATCACATGCTGGTGCGCGTCGCCATCGGCGGTCTGCTCGCGACGATTCTGCTTGGCGCCCTGTGTGGATACGCACTGCATCGCGCCGCAAACCAGCGCGTTCGTCAGTTGCGGGAGTCGTGTCAGGACATCATCTCCAGCCACTTTACGCGCCGTCTTCCGACACGCGGCCGTCGCGACGACATCGACCTGCTGGTGGGCTTCGTCAACACAATGCTCGACGACATCGAGCGCCTCGTATCCGAACTACGCGGCGTGTGCGCATGGATTGCCCACGATCTGCGAACACCGATGACGAGCCTTCGCGCAGGGCTGGAGCGCGCGCGCCGTAGCGCAACCTCCGCCGGTGATTACGATACGGCAGTCGAGCGTGCCCTGGAGCAGACCGACCACGTACTCGATCGCTTCTCGGCCCTGCTTCGTATCGCTGAAATCGACGCTCACGCTCGCCGCGAGAACTTCCGTCTGGTCGACCTCGCCCGCATTGTCGAAGACGTCGTGGATCTCTATGAACCGCTTGCCGAAGAGCGCATGGTGACATTGACCGTGCAAGCGCAGCGCAGCGCTCCCGTACTTGGCGACAGCGATCTGATCTTCGGCGCGATTCAGAACCTGCTCGACAACGCGTTGAAATTCACCCCGTCAGGTGGCACCGTATGCTTGCGTATGATGGCGACGCCGCAGCACGCCATGGTGGAGGTCAGTGACACCGGCCCGGGCATTGCCAGCATCGAGCGCGACGCCGTGCTGCGGCCGTTCTATCGCGGCGCAGGCGTGAGCGGCATGCCAACGCCGGGCCACGGATTAGGGCTGAGCGTCGTCGCGGCGACAGCCCGCATTCATAACGCCGTAATGCGAATCGACGACGCCCAGCCCGGCTGCCGCGTCGCGTTGCGTTTCCCGGCCGCACCAGCCACCCACTCAACATCCGATGCCTCGCCCGCGCCCCCCTGCGAGCCCCACCCGACCGGCACGGCGAGCGCCTGACCTCCTTATCGCAACGGCGGCAACCCCAATGCTTCGCGCGTCTCGTGCGCCGCCTTGACAAGATCGTCCCGAAACGCCTGATTGGCGAGCATGGCAGAGGCAATCACGGTGCCGCTGACCTTACCGGCCTCGACATCGCTTACGTAGTGCACGCCGCCCAACGCCCGACCCTGCGCGTAGGCGTCGGCGCGGGAGAAAATCTCCGCGCGCTTCTCCGGAACGATCTCGGCGAGCACCACGGCAGTCAGATAGGCGAACGTCGCGTGTCCACTCGGGTAGCTCGGAGACGTGCCCTCGGTGACGATGCCAGGGCGCACCTCGGCGCTGACGTTGTACGGACGCGGACGCTTCCAGTAATCCTTCGCCACCTTGAGCGGTGCAGCGCCCTCCTTCGCCAGACGCTTGAAAAACATCTCCGTGAACGGCAACCGGTCCGCGCGGAAGCCCGCACCGACAACATCGGCAAAGCGGAACACGCTCTTGTGCGTGTCGCCGTCGGCAAGCGCAAGTTGCTCAGCAGTGCGTGAACGTTGCAGCACAAGCAACTGACGCAGATCGTCTGCCTGCGCGACGCTGCCGGGCGCAGGGGGTGGCGCGACAAGCACTGTCAGATCCGGGGCCGCCGCAGCCAGATAGCCGACGTTAGCGACATCGGCCCCAGTTGCGGCATTTCCCTCAGGTGCGACAAGTGTCGTTGCGCCCGCATGCACCGCGTGCAGCGCACAAAGGAGCAGTGCTGCGGATGCGAAGGCGCGTCTATTGTGAGTTAAGACAGAAAACATCGGTTCATTCCTTCGAGGATCGAATTGTCGGGTCAGTCATCGCGATCAACGCAGTGAGGTCGATCGGTTCATGAACGCAAGCAGGCTACGAGCCGTCTGTGACTCGGCAAAGGCGCAAACCTTTCCACCCGGAAAGGTTCACAAAGCGCCGCAAGGACTGACGCACACGGTCTGCCTCGCTGGGACGCCCATCGTTAATGCCTCTTTATCGATTTCAAAATGCCTGGCGATACGGCAACCGAATCCGGTGTTCATGTTGGCAACTTTTGCTTCATCTGCGCATCACGGGTGTCCCCTACAGTTCGCCTCGCTGACTACCGGCGAGTACACCGATCCATTCAACCGATCCCCATGATGCCGACGACTTTTCGCATTACCCCGACTTTAGCGCTCGCTTGCGCCATGCTGGCTTCGGCGGCGGCGTATGCCGGCCAGCCCACCCCCATTGCACCAGCTGAACGCGTCCTGCTGATCAGCATCGACGGCATGCACGACCAGGATCTGGCGCGCTACGTAGCGTCGCATCCAGGGTCTGCACTGGCCTCCCTCGCCCGTCACGGCGTGACGTACCGAAATGCACTGACGCCCGTGCCGTCCGATTCGTTCCCGGGGATGGTCGCGCTCGTAAGCGGCGCCAGCCCCGCCACGTCCGGGGTGTACTACGACGACAGCTTCGACCGCAAGCTCTTACCGGCCGGCGAATTCTGCACGACGGCTCGCGGCCCCGGCGCCGAAGTCGTCTACGACGATTCGATCGATCGCGATCCGAGCCGCATCGACGGTGGCGGCGCCATCGAAGCCACCCGTTTGCCGCGCGACCCCGCTCGCCACTGTGCACCGGTCTATCCGCATGACTATATGCGTACGAACACCGTATTCGAAGTTGTGCGTGCCGCCGGTGGTCGCACCGCCTGGGCAGACAAACATCTCGCCTACGACTTCGTGCACGGTCCGAGCGGACAAGGGGTCGACGATCTCTATACGCCGGAGATCGCCGCTGTCGGCGAGAAACTCGCCGCCTTCCCGGCCTACGACAACTTGAAGGTCGACGCGTTGCTCAAGCAGATCGAGGGCCGCGACAGCCGTGACAGCGGGTCGCCGGGCGTGCCGCGTCTGTTCGGCATGAATTTTCAGCAGTTGAGCGTGGCGCAGAAGTCAGGCGACGGCTATCGCGACGCGCACGCCATGCCGGGAGACGCCATCGGCCACGCACTTGACCAGATCGACGGCTCGCTGCAACGCCTGCTCAGCGCGCTGGCCGCTCGTCATCTCGAGAATTCCACGCTTGTCGTGATTGCCGCCAAGCACGGTCAATCCCCCATCACACCAGGACAACTTCGTCGAATCGACGGCAAGCGCGTGCTCGACGTCATCGCGCAAAGCGCCCCGAATGCCCTGGCCAAAGCCACACTCGACGACGTCGGCTTGCTGTGGCTCAAAGCGCCTCGCGCGACGCAGACCATCGTCAAGGCGCTGCGAGCCAATGCAAAGGCGCTGGGCATCGAACATGTGTATGCAGGCAATGACATGCCGGAAGGCTGGAGGCGCGTCGGTCGGGACAGCCGTGTGCCGGATATCGCCATCGAGACGACGTACGGCGTCATTTACACGCACGGCACGAAGGTCGCCGAGCACGGCGGCTTTCATGCCGACGACCGCCACGTGGCGCTGCTGATCTCCCGTCCGGACATTGCAGCACAGGAGGTTGATGTTCCGGTCTCGACGCGTCAGGTCGCCCCGACGCTGCTTCAAGCGCTGGCGCTCAAGCCCGGCGCGCTCGACGCCGTGCGCCGCGAAGGCACCGCCCCGCTGCCCGGCATCGTTTTCCGCACATCTGCCGACTGAGGCGCCGTCGCGTCCCGACACCGGCTTATCACGACTCACCACGACTCAACACGACTTAACACGATGTATCAGGGCCGCCGGCCATCTTTGGCCGGCACAACTTCCAAAGAGAACGCACCCAAGCCATGAAACTTCAGACGTTGCGTAACCCTCGTCACGCGCATCCTGCTCGTCCCGCCCGTCTTGCCTTCACCCGTAGCGCGCCGCATCTGACGCTCACCGCCATCGCGCTAGCGGTGCTGGCAAGCACAGCTCATGCCCAGAGCACCGCCTCAATCACCGACATTGGCGATGTCTCCGCCTCCGATGTCGGCGCGCCCGTCAACGTCACGGCCAGCAAGTCACGTAAGGCACCCACAGAGGCCGCCGCAAAAGCGCTCACGCAAGCGCCACTCGAAGCGACTTCGCCGCAAACGCAGATCAGTAGCGACTACATCGCCAATCAGATCAACCCGCAGGCCGACTACGGCACTATTCTGCGCATCGCGCCGAGCTACAGCAGCTCGTCGCCGAACGGCCTCGGCCTCTCGGAAGCGAAGAACCAGACACTGCGCGGTTTTCCGGACGGGCAGTTCAACGTAACGTATGACGGCATTCCGTTTGGCGACACCAACGACTTCTCGCACCACACGACCTCGTATTTCCCGGCAGCGACCATCGGCGGCGTCACCATCGATCGCAGCCCGGGCAACGCCACGACACTCGGTTATGCAACCTTTGGCGGCTCGGTCAACCTGTTCTCGCCCACGCTCAGCCCGACACGCAAGATCGAGTACTCGCAAACCATCGGCTCGCACGCAACGTGGCAGGAGAACCTCGGCGTGACGACGGGCATCATGCCCGGCCTGCTCGACTCGAACATCTTCCTGAACGTCCAGCGCACCGACTCGAACGGCGCGTTGAGCAACAGCGGCTTACGCAACACGAACATCTTCCTCAAAGGCGTGACGCCGATCGGCAGCAGCACGCTCGTGACGTGGGTCTACGCGTACGACAAGATTCACTTCAATAACCCGGGCGGCGCCACGCTCAACCAAGTGGCCCAGAACGGCTACAACTACGGCCTGAACGGCGACCCGAAGAGCCCGAACTACTGGGGCTACAACTATCAGGACAAGAACACCGAGTTCGCCTACCTCGATGTCAAACACGACTTCGACAACGGGTGGAGCCTGAACAACAAGCTCTACACGTACTACTACTACAACCTGAGCCACGAACTGAACGGCGACAACACGTCGTCGCCACTCTCGGCATTGAGTGCTGCCAAGCCCTTCTCTGCGGGACAATCGGGTTCCGACATTGCCGGCGCGCTGAAGCTCAACGAGTACCGAACGTACGGGGACACGCTGAGTGCGACGCACACCGGCACCTACGGCACATTCACGGGCGGCTTCTGGGTCGAGCACACGCGCAATCCGCGCAATCGCTTCGCGTACGACGCCACGACCGGCCAGTCGGTCAAACAGAACGCCACCTACGGCAACACCTACTACGACATGGTCGATGAGGTGAACACCGCTCAGGCGTTCTCGCAGTACGCATGGAAAGCGACAGATGCACTGACCGTCACACCGGGCATCCGCTACCAACACTTCGAGCGCTCGCTGTCGGCCAGCGTGTTGCAGAACAACCTGCCCGGGACGTCGGCCAGCAAGTCGTGGAACAGCGTGCTGCCAAGCCTGGACGTCAACTATCGCTTCACGTCGCTGTGGTCGGGCTATGCACAGGTCTCGCGCGGCGCGCTCGGGCCGAACCTGAACACGTTGTACTCCGCCAATCCGGCGGGCAACAACAACGTCAATCCGCAAACGTCGATGGCGTACCAGATCGGCACGGTATTCAAGGCGGATCGCTTTACGTTCAATGCGGATGCCTACCTGATCGAGTTCAGCAACTACATCACGAAGAATGGTTCGGGGGCGAACGCCACTTACTTCAACGCCGGTGGCGTGCGCTACACGGGCGTCGAAGCCGAAGGCAACGTGTTGCTCGGCAGCGGCTTCTCGTTCTACGCGAACGGATCGCTTAACAACGCCACGTACACGCAGGACGGCACGGGCTCGCAGATCTGGAAATCGGGTCAGCGAATTTCGTTTGTCCCGCAGTACACGGCGGCCATCGCGCTCAATTTCGATCAGGGGCCGTGGCACGCGGGCATCAACACCAAGTTCGTCGGCTCGATGTATCAAGGCAGCAACGGGGCGGCTGACGGCTCGATCTACAAGGTCGGCCCGTATAACGTCACAAGCATGATGATCGCGCGCGACTTTACCAACCTCAGCTCGGTACTCAAGAAGGTTCGCGTGTCGTTCGGGATCGACAACCTGTTTGACACGCACCGCATTACCGACAACCTCGGACCAGCCGCGACCGACACCAGCAAGGGGACCGACGCGAACCAGTTCCTCTACTACTTCGTGCCGGGCCGCAGCGTCTACGTCAACCTGCGCGCCGAGATCTGATCGGCGCCCCAATCACCGGCCGCACGATCATGCGGCCGGCGTTCATTTCTGCGGGAAGGAATTTTTCATGAATCTGACTCAATTCAATCAACTGGCGATGTCCTCGGGCGGCACGCTCTATCTCATGGCGCTGCTGGCGTTCGTCGGCATCACCGTGATCGTGGATCGCGGTTTGCGCCTGCGCCGGACGTTCCGCCGCGGCGAGCGCATTGTCGCGGCCGTGAGCGCATTGCCCGTCGTCGACGTGCACGACGCCGACGAATTGCGCGCGGCTGCCGCAGGCTTGCCGCACGGCCATCTGCTCGACACGTACGCGCACAATCTCAAACGCTCGCACGATGGCGATATGGAATCCGCCATCGATGAAGCGATCTACCTGGAAGTGCCGGGTATCGATCGCGGACTGTGGGTGCTTGACACGGTCATCACCGTGGCGCCGCTGCTGGGCCTGTTCGGCACGATCATCGGCATGTTCCACGCGTTCGACGTGCTCGGCGCTTCCGGCGGTGATCCCACGCGCGTGACCTCGGGGGTGGCAGAAGCGCTGATCGCGACCGCATGCGGTCTGGCCATCGCCATGAGCCATCTGTGGTTCTTCAACGGCATGCAGGACACCGTGCGTCAGACGGTCCATCAAATGGATACGCTCAAGCGTCTGCTGCTCAACCGGCATTACGTCGCAAAACAGGCCCAGGAGCCGACGGGCGTGGTACTGCGTCACGAACGTGCTTCCGCGTGAGAGTCTGCGATGCGATATTTCGAAACGAAAAAAACCCGCATCGAAGTCGTGCCGATGATCGACATCATGTTCTTCCTGTTGGTGTTCTTCATCATGATCACGCTCAAAATGATGCCGTCGGTGGGCATGTCGGCCAAGCTGCCGGGAAGCTCGACCGCGCAAGACCTGCCACACCCCAAAGTGCTCGTTGCGTTGCACGCGGACGGTAGCGTCGAAGCCGATCACCAACCCGTCACGCTTGACGCCCTGACCGCCAGCCTCCGTGCGCACGACCCTGAACACACGGTGGTCACCATCGCCAGTGAAAAGGCCGCCAACGTCCAGCAGTTGACCCGTTTGATGGACGCCTGCCGAACGGCGGGTGTAACGCAGATCGGGATCGCGACGAAAGAGGCCTCATGATGACGATCGACGTGGCCGACGCCCTCCCCTCGCGAAATGCAACGTTCCCGACGACGCCGCACTCCGGGCGCTGGCCTTGGCGGGCGATGGCGGGAGCGTTAGCGGTGGAGGTGATCCTGTTGGGGTTGACGACAGGATGGCTCGCCAGTAGCACGCCAACGCCGAAAGCGGTTAGCGCCGACGCCCCGGTGATGTTATCGATGCTTGTGCCTGAACCGGAAGCGACGCCCACGCCGGCTGTCAAACCCGCCGAGCCTGCCAAGTTGCCTTCTCCGCCCCTCAAGCGCGAAGTCGTACCGAAACCGGACACGTCGCACGTCCGCAAGCCGGCACAGGTGCCCCGCGCGACGGCAACTGCCGAAGCGCCACCGATCGAGACGGTGAGCGGTGCGGACGCCCCACCAGCGCCGTCCGCAGCTCCCCCGACCTTGCCCCCCGCACCGCCAGTAGCCACCAGTTCCGGTCCCGACGAGCGGTTCGTTGCCAAGTTGCGCGCGGCCGTGCAGGCGGCTGTCGTCTATCCGGCGGCGTTACGGGGCATGGGGCTGGCGGCAAGCATAGATGTCGAGTTCGTCTATATGGATGGGAGAGTATCGAACGTACACGTCACTCGCCGTGGGCGTGTTGCTACGTTGGATGAAGCCGCCATTGCCGCAGTGCAACGGGCCGCGATGCCCCCTGCGCCTCCGAGTCTGGCAGGCACGCCACATGCATTCAAAGTGCGCGTGATATTTGACGAAATGTAAGACGTGGGGCGTGAGGTCCGATGGCGCACCTGGATTGCCAGCGAACAATCGTCAGCCACCGCCTCCGCCAGTGATTCTTGCTTACCCCGGTAGCCGCTACCGACTTTTGCGGGCGGTGCTCCGCAAATGCAGGAACTTGCGCCGGGGTGACGCGTCGCTTGGACAAGGCGATGACGAGGGCGCTTTGGTGCAATTCATGGCGGCTTTCGACTATGGATTCGACCACCCGCTCAATGTGTAAGTGTTGACTTGACCGCGAGTTCGGACTGCCCCAGCTTGCTGTTGAATGAACAAGCATCATAGGCAAGGATGATTTCCGTCTCGCTGAAGCCATGCTTCTCGCGATCCATCAGCTTAAGGCTTTTCTCAGACGAATTGCCACTGCAGACACGCCCAAGGTGCTGCCAGGCGACGCCCTCATGGCATCCGGTCAACGGGTATAGCCGTATCGATATCGTCGTGCCACCGCTCAATCGTCTTGGGCACCATCGTCTTCCACGCCGCGACATTGGTGTAATAGCGCATGCGCGTCCTGCCATTCGCATCGAAGGCGAGCAGGCCGATCCACAGTTCTTCACCTCGACTCATGACAATGGAGGCGTTGGTTGGTGCCAGTCCACGTACGAAGAAGCTACTCACCTTTGCGCCGAGATGGTCCAGGTCGGGACTCTCTCCCTCGCTCATGTTGATGGTGTCGACAAGCGCTTGATAGTCGCTCCGCAATAGCGCGTGTGCTGCGACGTTCTGGCGAGAGTTATCCAACACCTTAAGGGACAATAAATCCGCTTCCGGCTTGTCAGCGAGCCGCGAAGTGGTGATATACGTCCCGCTGTAGTCAACGCCCATGGCTTGCCCGCAAGCCATGGGATCACCATCCTGCGTGACTATGACGTGATCGCCCGAGCGCTTGAAGTTAAGGCCACACCCATTCGCCCGGTAGCTCGCGCCCTCTCCCTGGACAACAACATCCCCGTCATCCCCCCCGGCGTGCCCACCGTTGTAGCCGGCGATTTCAAAATGCAGACGCGGGAGCTGACCTGTGAAGGTCAGGGTCCCGCCCACGCCGGGGTAATTGCTATCCAGATGCCACGTCTGGGTCCAGCGATTGACTGCTGTATCGGGGTTACCGGCGAGTGCGGCTAAACGTTCGTTATAACGTGCGCTGAGGTACGCTATATCGGCGCCGCAGGTGTCGCGACGCTTTAGCCACTGCAGTTGGGACGCCACCAAGGATGAAGTGCTTGACGCGTTACGCGTCGCATCACGGCGTTTTTTTTCGTCAACGCATCCTCCAAATGGATGAATACGGCGGGCGCCGCGCGACGAGATAATCGCTTAGCGTAGACGTCCGCTGCCAAGCTGATCGTGCAGCGTACGCGACAGGAGAATATTAATGAAAACAAAGGGAATCGCGGCCAATGTCGTTGGCCTCGCCGCCGTGTTCGCACTCGGCTCATCGGCCGCCCTGGCAGCCGATGTCGGCGCGGTCATGCGCAGTTTGCAGCAATTGCAGACGGTGCTTGACCAGAATGATCGCGACAATGCGAACCGCCGGGCACAGGCCGCAGCCGAGCAAGCCCGGCGCGACGCTGCCGATGCCCAGAAAAAGCGGCAAGAGGATGATCAGCGTCAGCGCGCTGCGGCAGCGCGTGCGCAAGCCTCGTCCCAGGAACTCGCCGCGCTCGCGCCGCCGCCGGAATGGGCAAACCATCTGGTCATCAATCGCAAGCTACTCGAGCGGAACCCGGCTTCGAGCGGCGGCGAGGTGGACATCATGTCCCGTATGTCACCGGCCGTTTCACAGGACAGTAGCCTTCTGGCGTACGTCAACACATCGAATCAGGTCGTCGTGCGGCCATTCGCAGGTGGCCCGGAGCGCGTCGTCTACACGCTGCCCAAACCGGATTCGTCCGTCATACTCTCATTCGCAGGGAATCAAGCCCTTCTCATCAATGGCATCTCCGGCATGACCATCGGCGTCGAACTGGTCGATTTCCAGGGGCGTGTGCTGATGTCGTGGCCGAAAGGATGGTCGGTATATGCGTATGAAGACCGCATTTACGGCAGTCACCAGACTTTCTCGCCGCACGTCTGTCATCAGGTCGCACTCTACGACACCAGCGGCAAGCCGATCGCCCAGATGGATCTCAGCGGACAGTCGGCCAATCGCTGCGACTCTCGCCTGACGAAAGACGGCAAGTTCCAGGTCATCGTACAGCGTGGCAATGAAGTCTCGATTTACGTCAACGGCCAGCAGACAGCGTCGTTTTCGGGCGACGGCCGCAAGGGCAGCGAATACGCCTCAACGGTGTACGTCGTCGTCGAAGACGGGCGCTACGCGGTCTCCTGGCTAAGCGGCGGCGAGCCTGAAAAGACGATGCCGTTCAGGGTCTGGGATGTGCGCGCCAACAAGTTGCTGTGCGAGTTGCCACGCAACGACGGCTGGCTCGGCGCCGACAAACAAGGGCGTGTCAGCATCAGCACGCCGCCGGCAAGTGTCGACGTGCCCAACTGCCGGTTGCAGGCACTCAATATTCCGGGCCGGTTCTTTCGCGATGGCGATTTCGCGGCGGTAATGGACGGCAAGTCGGGGCAACTGACGCTGCTCGACGCCGATACGCTGCAAGTCCGCAAGACCGTGACGACGCAGGTACGCGGCGACTACATAAGCGCACGAGCCACAGCCCCGGGCAGCCAGTATGTGATCGTTGGCAACCCGGCTTACGGCGATGATCGCAGTGACGATTTTGCGCAGGTGTTCGATAGCAAGACTGGCCAATTGGTGCAACAGCCGGCTGGACGCCTGCGCGGATCATCGGTGGCCTACACGCTGGCCGAGGCAGGTGAATGGAACAAGGTCAAACCGATCCGGATCACGCGCATCGTGCAATCGAGCGCAAACGGCAAAGGCGATGCGTACGCCGCGTACCTGAAGGCGCTCCGGAAAGACAAATACGAAACGACGGCCGAGTACCGCAATCGCGTCGCGAAACTCGCGCAGCCCTTCGAGATGGAAGTTGCCGTACGCGACTACAACGCGGACGGTAGCTATTTCTCCGGCACCTATCAGGGTGTGCCGATCGGTGTGCCAATGCCCAGCGCGCAGGCGCGACGACTGGACGGCATGACGTCGCTGAGCGTCAAGGGCCAGTTGAACGTCGTCGACGAGGACTTTCTCGAACTTCGTAACGCGTCGATTACGTTGCAAGATGGCAGCCTGGTGCAGGTGCCTCAGAGCAAATTGCCCGCTCGGCGGGCGGTGCAGGCAGGTGCCGCGGCGACAACGCCTGGCGTGATGCTCAAGACGAGTGCTGCGGCATCCGGCGCGGCCAGGGGCGGGAGCGCATCTGCGGAATGTCGCGGCGACTTCAGCTATATGGCACCGGACCTGCGGGCCTACACAAATAGCGATCTGGCACAGGCGCGGCAGGCGATTCTCACAACGTCCGTACCGGAGACGATGGCGGACATGCGTCGCAAAGGTGTCACGATGGCGATCGTCAACCAACGCATTGCGGAACTCGACGAAGCCGCCAATCAGGCCGCTCAGACGGCCAACCAGACCGACGGTGGCGGCAACAGCATCCAGAAGGCAAAGACGGACACGCTGCCACTGAATTGGCCATGCGAAGGCATCCACTCGTCGGCCGTGTGCGTCTATATCCTGCAACGCTGGGAGGCGCAGCTTACAAGGGAAGTCGCGGGGATGATGAGCAAATGCGGTGTTTGATGACTGAGCCGCCCAGACTTCCCGGTCTGGACAGCCGCCGGCATCGAGGCACCTTCCGGCCTCACGCCCCCGCCTAAGTCCCGGCGCATCGGGCCATTAACGCCCGGCAGACTATCGTCCGCCGGGCGAACTCATTATTGGCCCCATGCATACTGAAGCTGCAATCGATTCTGGAAGAACTTTGCGGGCTTGGCCGGCGACGACTGATAGGCGAAGAAGTCGACGATACTGAAGCCCTTCAGCTTTCCCTGAAAGTTGTACATGACGTACACCAGGTACTCGGATTGATTCAGACTCGGTGCCCCAGGGGTGCTCACGAGATCCATGAACGAGTACTGGGTGCCGAGCGTCAGGTTGTCCACAGGCTTGCCGCTGATCGACAGCCCATAAGCCCTGCCAGCGCCCAAATCCTGCGTGCTGGTGATGAACGGCTGGGCAAAGAACGGTCCCGATGACATGTTGTGGGCATAGGGCGTCACCAGCGAGCCATTCTGATAAGCGTTGGCATCCGGCCTTGTATAGTCGTAGCCCAGCGAGACATTCAACGAATTGTGTTTCACGCCGACTTGAAAGCCGTAGACCTGACTGCGAATTCGTCCCAGAAGATTGCTGTCACCGCCGTTCTCATACGCGACCTGAACGCCCGCATACGGTTGAAGCACGCCCTCGTTCAGCGACACGTGGCCGTCCGCATAGAACATCCGCGCATAGTTCATGTAGTTCACGTACCACGCCTGGCCGTCCACGCCGTAAGCGCCAAACGAGTGCTTGCCGGCTCCGCCGGCACCGTAAAAGCCTGGCGTGCCCTTCATGCCGATCGTCGAGCCGCCATCGAAGTCCGAGTTGTAAGCCGTTCTGTCGGTGAACGAGTCGCTGGTCCACGACTTCCAACGGAACATCCGGAAGGCCTCGATGTAATTGTCCTTCGTGCCGTATCTGCCCGAGACCCCCTGAAACAGTTGCGGCGCAATGCGGTAGTCGTACGGTGAGATGAACGGCACGTCAAACGACTGATTCCCCGCCGTCGCCGTAAATAGCGACTTCCGGTACTGGACATAGGCCTCGCCGAGTGTCGTGAATGACGGCCCAAGACTGCCATCTACGCGAGACGGGTCTGACGGGTGAAGCAGGGGACGCGAAGCGTATGCGCTCACGCCAAAGGAAATGCCGTAGAGCGACGCCGATTGCAACGTCAAGCCACCGCCGTAATTGATCGTGTTCTGGTTGAGTCCCTTGTTATAGAACGCATTGTGCGCGCCGTAGTAGAACGCGCGTACATCCCCCGAGACATGGCCTTCCGTGAAGAGTCCCGCAAGACTGCTGGCTTCCGGCGGCTGCCATGTTTCCAGCACCTGCGCCGACGCGAGCGTCGGCGCGACGATCAATGCCGTTGCGAGCCAAGGAAACATGATGCGGCGAAGCGTGGCTTCCGATGTGACATTCATGATTGAGTTGGTCTGCCCTGTGTGATTGTTGACCCCTCTGTCAGCAGTTCGACTGCCAAAGGACCCGCTGTAAATTAACGAGCCAGAATCACGACGCATTCGACATTTCGCAGGATGGAAGCCCGCCGAAAAAACCTCGCCACTTCATATAGTTAGAGAAAAAATGCGTTGGACGCCACGTGCCGCCCGACACCATGTGCGCTTGTGGTGCAGCCCGTTCCCTATAACGGGTCAATGACAACGCACACGCCACTGCCGTGGTGCAAATCGACAGCTTTCTCACGGAAATACGAAGGCACGTTGTTTGCTTGCTATTCCCCGATAGCTGTCAAACCCCGTCGCCCCCTCACCGACCGTACGCGGCATCGCCTGCGCTTCGGAATCGCGCGCGGCAACTTTCGGTATAACGCGTATGGCACTGCTCCCCGGAAAGTCTCGCAACGACGCATCACGCAAGGTGGAACCCATCCTGCGCGAAGATAAGTCCTCCGTTCAGGCGCTATCGAGAGCGCTCACCGTGCTGGAAATCCTTTCGGAAGATGACGACGGCTACCGGCTCGTCGATCTTGCCGAGCGCAGCGGCCTGCCTGCCCCGACGATTCATCGACTGCTCACAACGCTTCAGCAGCGACGCTTCGTGGCGTTCGAATCGGAAAAGAATCTGTGGAGAATCGGCCCGCAGTGCTTTGCCGTCGGGTCGGCGTTCATGCAGCGCCGCGACATGGTCGCCATCGCAACGCCTATGCTGCGGCGTCTGCGCGATATCGTCGGAGAGACGGTGAATGTCGGAGGACTCGATCAGGACGAAATCCTGCTGTTGCATCAGATCGAGAGCAAGCAGACGATGCGCGCCATCTGTCGTCCGGGGCAGCGCTCACCGCTCGCGAACACCGCCATGGGAAAGTCGATTCTTGCGTGGTTGCCCCCAGAGCGCGTCACGCAATTGGTCCAGCAAGGCCTCCCGCGCCTGACACCGCAATCGATTAATCGTGGCACCGCGCTTCACTCAGCGTTGCGGGAAATTCGCCAGGCCGGATATGCCGTCGACAACGAAGAGGTGGCTATCGGGTTGAGATGCATTGCGGCACCAGTCTTCAACGAGTTCTCGCTGCCCATCGCCGCGATCTCCGTAGTCGGCCCGACGCTTCGCGTCACGCTCGAACGCCTGGACGGTTTGAGCAAATCGGTGATGGTAGCTGCCGCCGAAGTTACGGCCGCCATCGGTGGCCGTCTGCCTGTGGAGGTCAGGGCCATCATTTCCACCCGCATGTCGACGGTCACATGCGGTTGACGGCCCTGCCCCAGACACCGACACCCGATAACGGCAAGCTGACTTAGCGCAAAGGCCAAATACGTGGTGGACGAAATGCACTTTCGTATTGCTCGCCAATGTCGCAAAGCAGCTTGTCGGCACCCACCGGCCCGACGAGCTGAAAGCCGATCGGCATGCCTCGCGCATTGGGTACCGAGGGCAAATTGATCGCCGCGCAACCTGCCATGTTGACGAACCCCGTAAAGATCGCGTGCCCGCGCGGTCCCACCGGCTGATCGTCGATGATGTTTGGGAACGCTTCGCCGGCAGGCCATGGCATCGCGGCAGCAGAGGGAGTCATGATCATGTCATAGGCTTCGTAAAGCTGCGCGAGTGTGGATTTGAGTTCCGCCAGCATTGCCAGTGCCTCGTAGTACTGCTCGGCCCGTAAGCGGCTACCCGCCTCGTACATCGCCTGAATGTCGGTGCCCACGCGACTTCCCGCGCTGAAATGACGCTTCAGCAACCACGTCAGACCGGTCTGGCTGATGGTCGTCCATGCCATTCCGAGCGCGTCGATGTCGAATGGCACCGCCCCGGCTTCGACGCGATGTCCCAGCGACGACAACAGATCTGCGGCCCGTGCCACGCTATCGGCAATCTGACGGTCGACCGGCGATGAACCGAATTCCGGCAAGTAGAGAATTCGACATGGCTTCGGGCGGCCCGCTTCGTAAGCCTCATCGGCGAGGAGCACAGACATCGGATCGCGGAAATGGGGGCGGCCGATGATTTCCATCACCCGGCGGACGTCCGCTACGGTGCGAGCAATGGGGCCGACCACCTCGCAGTCGTGAAGAATGGCGGCAAAGCCATCCGCACGGGCCACCCGGCCCCGCGAGGGTTTCATACCGATAAGTCCCGTATACGACGCAGGCCGGCGAATCGATCCTCCGCCATCCGTCGCGATCGCAATAGGGCAGATGCCTGCGGCGACCGCAGCCACGGCCCCGCCGCTCGAGCCACCCGGCGTCAGATCCAGGTCGAAGGGGTTCCGGGTGAGCCCGAAAATCGCATTGTCCGTATATCCCTGCACGGTGAGTTCGGGGCAATTCGTCTTCCCCACAATAACGGCTCCCGCCGCACGCAAACGCGCCACGCACAACTCATCCTCGCTCGGAACGTAGGTGCTGAAGAGTTCGCTCCCCCACGTCGCACGCATTCCCGCCACGGGGACATTGTCTTTGACGGTCATCGGAACCCCATCCAGCGCGCCTGACGGACAGCCATTGCGCCATCGCTGCGCGCTCGCCTTCGCGGCGACACGCGCGGTATCAAGATCCGTTGTAACCACCGCGTTGATGCGTGGATTGATGTCCTCCATGCGAGCGATGACACTCTCCAGAACGTCGATCGGCGTGTAGTCGCCTCGCCCGAATCCCGTCGCGAGTTCGCTGGCGGAATATGTCCACAACTGATCGTCTTTCGGCAAAGGGATCCCCGACTTAGTGACGAATGATGGCGGCAATCGGCATTTTTCCCGGCGCGCATTGATGCTCCGTCCCGCCCGAAACGAAGATCGCCGGGTCGCTCGTGACCGATCCGATCACTGCCCCTAACGCGGCACGCGCGTGGCGCTCATAGTTGATATCGGCGTCGGTCAGCATCGTGGTTCTCCATCCGCGTATCCGGCCGTCCGGACTCGCGTCGGCCTTTGCGAAGATCGCGGCAACGGCGCCGCGCGGCGCATCGCCAATCAGATCCCGGACCGTGTTCGCATCGATGATGTCCGTCAACACACCATGACGAATCGAGAAATCGCTCGTCGACTGTGGTGAATTGCCGAAAAGGAGGACCTCGCAATTTCTCAACTCCCCGCCCGCCGATGTCGACGCGACCGACGAGTACAGCTCTAGCCGTTTCGCAATCGCTTCGTTCGACACGCCGGAGGCATCCACTTCGTCGAGCGCGACAGCAACCCCCAGCGCGGTTGCACCCCGCGCATACGGCTTCGATGCATTCGCGTCACGGGTGACGATTGGCTGGCCGCGCTTGTCTGCATCGGCGATGAGGGCCGGTGTCAACAACGGTCCTTTGACCTGCACGTAATGGACGTCCCTGGAATCCGAAATGCCGGCCTGAAGCATCGCGCCACGTACCGCTTCCGCAACCAGCTCGACTTGCCTGAGCGTGCCGACTTCCTCGGGCAGAAGATCTCGGGTTACGGCGACACCCAAGACGAGTCGTGCCGCGCCGTTGGAACTCGTAGCGCCACCGTCGTCGATTCGCGTGAAAATGGTTGCGTGCGGCGATAGCACCCCTTCCGTGCCTCCTGACCACACAAAGCAAATCCGGCTCGCGATCGCGTCGCGCGAAACGCCCATTTTGGTCGCAATCAACAGTTGAAACGATTGCGTGGCAAACCCTCGTGTGAAATCGTTAGCGCCGCCATTGCCTTCGGTTTTACCAATGACGGCAACAATCGTGGACGGATCAATATCGCCGCTATCGATCAGTCGTTCCAACGCCGACGTATCGCTCGGCGACATCATGGGGATTTTATGCAGATGGATCTTCATTAGCGGTTCCTAAAAGATCGATATGAATTTCATCGGGTTACGGAATACGGAATACGTCGGATATGCCGCCCCAACCTCTCCCAATGCGACATCAAGGCATCAACGGCGAAGACGGGCGGCCTATCCCTATCTGATGATGGACGATCAATGACGGACAATCGCCGTGCCCAACGCAGCCGGCATGCGCGTTGCACGGCCAAAGAAACACAGGACGGCGAGCGCCATCAGATACGGGGCCATCTGGATCACATACGAACTCGTCGCTAGCCCCCAACCTTGCATGTTGAGACCGACGGCATTGCTCGCGCCGAACAGCAGACAGGCGAGCATGACGGGCACAGGCCGCCAGCGGCCGATCAACACGGCGGCGAGCGCGATGAATCCCCGACCGTTGGTCATCTCGTCGGTGAAGGTGCCCAGTTGATCCAGCGCCAATGCGGCGCCGCCCACACCGGCAAATGCCCCGGCGGCGATGAGCGCCCACGCCCGCACGGCGGCCGGACTGGAGCCGGCAGCGAAAACCGCCGATGGGTTTTCGCCCGTGGCACGAACCAACAACCCGGTTTGTGTGCGTCGCATCAGAAGGTGAAGCAGGAAGGGACAGGCAAAGGCGACATAGGTCAGCAATGTCTGATGGAACAAACCTGGGCCGATGACGGGCAGCTTCGATAAGCCGGGAATCAACACCGGGCCAGGCGTAGGAAGTTGCAGATTCGGCGCACGTCCACCAAAGAGGGCGCGAAGCGCAAAGCTCGTCACACCGGCGACCAGGATATTGACCGATAGCCCCGTAACCATGTGATCGGTTCGGAACCTGCCCGTGACGACGGACATGATCAATCCAATGCTTGCGCCCCCCAAAGCGCTGAACAGAAGGCCGGCCATGTAGTTTCCGCTGAGGTATTCGACAACCGCGCCCGAGAACGCACCCATCAGCATCATGCCTTCCACACAGACGCCGAAGGTTCCGGCGGCCTCGCAAAGTGTCGCGCCAAGCGCGGCGAACATCAGCGGCGTGGCAATGCGAACCGTGGAGGCGATCAGTCCGGCCGCAACGTTCGTGTCGAGAAAGAGGTTCATACGCGCTTATGCCTCCGGTCCAGCCCGCGTGCGCAAAGCACAAACACCATCGTCAGTCCTTGAAGCACATAAACAAGTGACGACGGCACGCCAATGTCTCGCTGCATTGCGAGGGCGCCAGCCTCGACGAAGCCAAAGAACAGCCCCGCCGGAATGACCGCCAGCGGGTCCAGTCCGGCCAGCAGCGCCACAGCGACCCCCTTGAAACCGAAGCCGACGGAAAACCCTTCAATCAGGCGAGATTGCACGCCGAGCACTTCGATCGCCCCCGCGACACCGGCCAATCCACCGGCGATCAACATCGCGACGATGACAACATGTGTCTGCGACACACCCGAGTAGCGAGCGGCAGACGGACTCGCACCGAGCATGCGAGTGCTGAATCCGAAGGGAGTTCGCCACAGCAGGAAGGCTACGGCCATGCAGGCGAAGATCGCCAGCAGAATGCCAATCGTCAGATCGGTATTCGAAATCAGCAGCGGCAAGAACGTACTCTCCGGAACCACCGGGGATTGGGGAAACCCGGCCCCCGGCTCGCCCATCGGGCCGTTGAGCATCTCGCCCACGAGCAGAAGGCCCACGAAATTGAGCATCAGTGTCGAGATGACCTCATTGACGCCCCGCCAAATCCGTAGCGCTGCCGCAAGGAAAGCCCAGAGGGCTCCCCCGATGGCCGCACTCAGCAGTGACATCAGAAGCGGTAACGGGCCGGACAGATCGCCGGTATGCAACGCCGCCCATGTCGCGCAGATCCCGCCGACGGCAATCTGTCCTTCTGCACCGATGCTGATGATGCGGGCGCGGAAACACAAGGCGACGCCGGCAGCCGCGAGGATGTATGGCGCACTCTTGTTCAATGCGAAAGCCACTGCATCGGCCGATCCAAATGCGCCGATCGCCATATGCCCGAATGCGACCGCCGGGTTGTGCCCCGACATCATGATGAAGATAGCCGTCAGGCCGAACGCGAGGAGAACGGCGAGGCTCGCGTCTCTAAGCGCGCGAGCCAGCGTGAGGCGCTGCAAGATACGGTCGATCAGCGGTTCTGGCCGGGTGATTGCCATCGTAGAGTCGTCAGTGCTCATCACGTCAACGACCCCTCCATCGCTGTCGAACGCTCCGGCATCTCGTCCGCCCCGGACATCAGCATGCCGATCTGCGTCAGATCAACCTGCTCGCGAGCGACGACGCCCTTCAATTGCCCTGCACTCAATACACCGATGCGATCTCCCAGCATCAGCACCTCTTCCAACTCAGCCGAAATGTAGATGACGGCCGCGCCGGCATCGCGAAGCGCCAGAATCTGGTCCACGACGAACCTCGTCGCCCCGGGATCGAGGCCCCATGTCGGCTGCATCGCGATCAGTACACGTGGCCCTCGCCCTATCTCTCGGGCCAGCACGATCTTCTGCTGATTGCCGCCGGACAACGCACCGGCAATGCCCTCAGGGCCCGGGCAGGCAATCCGGAACGCCGCGATCTGTTCTTGTGCACGACGTCGAAACGCCTTGCGATTGAGCGTTGCCCCGTTGCTGAATGGCTTTCGGGAGAAATCTCGAATCGCGAGGTTGTCTTCGACCGTCATTGCGGGAATCAGGCTCGTGTGAGCACGATCGACCGGCACATAAGCCATGCCTGCCGCGAGGCGGCCGCGTGCGCCCATATCGGAGATGTCGACGCCGTCGAGCGTGATCGAACCGCTGCGCCGCCGGCGCAGTCCGGCGAGCGCCTCGGCGAGTTCCGTCTGACCGTTTCCATCGATGCCGGCAATCGCCAGAATCTCGCCGCGGCGCAACTCGAAACTCACGTCGTTGATCCGCGGTTGGCCGAGCTTGTCCGCGACGGTGAGTCCGCGAACCTGAAGCACGGTTTCGCGATTGCCAAATTCGGCGCGACGCGTCGGCTCCTCGATATCGCGATCGACCATAAGACGGGCAAGCTCGGATCGATGAGTGTGGGCTACGTCAAACCGGCTCGCCACCCGGCCTGAGCGCAAGACAATGCCCTCGTCGCAGGCTTCCATCACTTCCCCGAGTTTGTGGGTGATGAAAATGACCGACCGCCCCTCCTCCTTGAGCACGTGCATGATCTTGATGAGGCTCTTCACCTCAGGTGCGCTCAGGTTGGAGGTAGGTTCGTCGAGGATAAGCAGATCCGCGCCGCGCAGGATCGCCTTGACGATCTCGACGCGCTGACGCTGGCCAAAAGAGAGGTCCGAGACGAGACTCTCGGGGTCCAGTTCCAGACCGTAGCGGGCACTGGCCTTCCTGACCAATTCCGCCATCTTTGCGCGGCGTAGCCAGCGTCCGGATGCGGGCCATCCGAGCATGACGTTGTCCACGACGGCCATCGACTCGACGAGCATGAAATGCTGATGAATCATGCCGATGCCCACGGCAATCGCATCGCGCGGGTCATGCCCCGCGAGCTCTCGCCCTTTGAATAGAATCACCCCGCTGTCAGGACGGGTGATGCCAAACACCAGCTTCATCAGGGTGCTCTTTCCCGACCCATTTTCGCCAAGCAGTGCAACGATGCGCCCGCGGGGCACCACCAGATCGACGCTGTCATTGGCCACGACAGCGCCAAACCGCTTACATATCTTCTGCAGCTCGAGAATGGGCCGCAACGGCGGGTTGCCCGCCGTGCTCTGCACGCTCGTCATCGTTACAGTCCGCCGCGCGCGTCTTGCGGTGTCACGGTGACCTTCAGATTGCCGGAAGCGAACTTTTTCTCGACGTCGTCCAGCTCCTGCGAGATAGCGACCGGTACCACGGGGTTGAACTGCTGCCCCGGTTGGTAGGCGAGTTGCGCGCCCGTGCTTCCTTGACTATTCAGGCCGTACAAGCGATATTCCCCGCCCTTCGGGCCGTGCGCTGCCGAATCGGCAACGGCGGCGTACATATCGCCCCATTGCTCGACGATATTCGTCAGCACATTCTTCGGTGCGAGCGCCGTGTCAGCCACCGAACGGCCGGCGGCGTAGACATTTTTCTCCTTCGCCGCGGCAATGATCCCGGACTGACCCGCATTCAACTTGCCAGTGACAAAGTCGGCTCCCCACGCGATCAGCGACAGTGCAGCTTCCTTGGCCGCGCCGGCGTCCTCCATATCCTGGATATAGATCACCTTGACCTGAATGTCCGGCCGCACGCTCTTTGCCCCTTTACGGAATGCACCGACCTGAGCGACCACATTAGGCAGGCCCTCAAGGCCGTTCACCGACCCGATCTTGCCGGTCTTGCTCATTCGTGCCGCCAGCACTCCTTCCAGATAGCCGAACTGTGTGTTGTCGAAGTCGACCGAAGCCACGTTCTTGCCAGACCCGGCCGAGCCGGAGCCCACGACGAACAACGTCTTTGGAAAGCGCGGGCCGACGGCTTGCGCCGCCGACTGAAAGCGCCCGGTATGACCGATGACCAGGCGATAGCCCTGACGTGCGTAGTCGCGCATGGCCTGTGCCATGTCCGCAGGCTGGACGTTCTCCGAGTAAGCGACGTCCCAACCCATGGCCTTGAGTTGCTTCACCCCCGCGTAACCCTGTGCGTTCCAGCTCTGGTCGTTGATGCTGCCGGGCAACAGAATCGCAGCCTTCTCTGCAGCAAACGCCGAAGCGGAAACCACGGCCATCCCGGCAAGCCCCAGGACGAACGCCTGCCTCAAACGTCGGGCGATGCTTTTACAGGAACGCACTTCATTTTGTGTATTGAACATAGCGATGTACCGTGTGTGGTGAATTTGACGGTTTTCGAGCGCACTTTGATTGCGACCCAGGCACCCGACAGGGCCAATATAAGTCGCTAAAAATTCGTCGCGGGACGTCATTTCACCGAGCGGAAGCACGCCAACAACTTCAATAAAAATCAATTACTTACATTGTTTCCCCGATGAAATCTCCGTTCACCGGGACGCCACTGGAAAAGTAATACGGCGAAAATGGGGAAGGTCGCGCTCGGCTTGACGGTTGGGTACCTCAGGCCCAACGACCATTCCGTCCCGGCCACCGAGCGACGGCGCGCCTGCATCGCACTCGCCAGACGGCGCGTGTCGATCCAGCATCCGGCATCAGGTGCCTCACGCCCCCCGGCTGACGGCCTGCGCCGACACGACATGCCGTGCGAGACCGAGCGCCGCCGCGTCGATGCCCAGCGCCAGGCCGACAAGTTGCGGCAAATGCAGCACGGGGAGGTCCAGCGTGGTACCCAGATCGCGCGCCATGTCGTCCTGATAGGTGTCGAGCACCGTATGGCACAAAGGGCACGGCGTCACCATGGCGTGCGCACCGGCCGCTTTCGCCGACGCGACGTGTCGACCACTGAGTTTGATGGGAATGACATCGCTTTGCGCGGAACAATGGAAACCGCAGCACGACGTCCTGCCGGAATATTCGACGGTCGTGCAGCCCAGGATCTGCGCCAGCGTCTCGATTGACCTGACGCTCTGCGCCTCCATGCCCCCGACGACGGACGGTGGCCGAACGATGTGACAGCCATAGAACGCTGCGATCCGGTGCGACGACAGCGGCACCTTCACGAGCGAACGCAAGCGCGCCTGCCCGACCTCCTCAAGCAGATACCACAAAAGATGCATCACGCGTGCCGTCCCGGAGTAAACAAGGCCTTCCTCGGCAAGCTGGCTATTCACGCGAGCGCGCAAGTCTGAATCATTGTCCACACGTTGCTTGGCTTCGATCAGGTTCAACGTACAGGTATTGCAGATCGTCATGAGATCGAGGCCTTTCACCTCAGCCAGTGCAATGATGCGAACGTTCAGCGCAACGAAGCGCGCTGCATCGGCCGCACGAATCTCGCGACTCCCGGTGCAAGTCGCCGAACTTAGCGTTTCCAGTTCGACACCCAGTCGTTCAGCCACGGCGTGCGTTGCCACCAACAACTCACTACAGGTAGTGCGTGCGCTGCAACCGGGGTAGAAAGCAATTCGCATGGTCATGCCTCGTCGAAAGAAATCTATCGGAAAAAAATGCGCCGGATCGTCTTGATGCCGGGCACCGGCCGACGCAACAACGCGGCCAACGGATTGACCTTGCCCCGCAGCATCAGCTTGAGCGTGCGCCCGGGCCGTTGCAGCACCGCGCGCCATCCACGCGTGCCCAGAACGAGCAGCATGGGCTCGATCCGCCCCCGACGCGCCACGATGTCCATGAACGTGCGCGCATGCGGTGACGCCTCGCGCGCCCGCTCGTAAGCGAGCTGCTTGAGCGGTTCGATGGCGGCACTCACGATCGGAATGGCCGCCGGACAGACAGCTTCGCACTGATAACAAGACACGCAATGGTGAACTTGCGCCTCGTCCAGAATGGCTTGCAGACGCGGGCCCTCGTCGCGCGCGTCCAGGGCGACACGGGCCAGATGCACGAGCGGCGCAGGCCCCGCGAACGCGATATCGTCGGGAAAATCGAGCACAGGACACGCCGAATAGCAGGCGAGACAACTCAGACAGTCCATCGTCGCGCGTAACGTCGCGGCGTTTGCTGCGTCGATCGCTTCCGGGAACCCGGCGTAAGGACGTGAACGCTGAAGCCAGGTTTGCAGCGACACCAGCTTCGCTTCGGCAGGCGAGCGGTCGACCGCGAGATCGCGGATGCGAGGCAGATGGCGAAGCGGCTCGAGATGCATCTCCGCTTCGGCCGCCTCCCAACACATCAGCACCTCCCGCCCATTGACCCGTGCGGCGCAGGTCCCACATTTTTTCGTGCCGCAATACCACCGGTAACCGATGTCAACCGCGAGCGTTTCCTGCACGTAGTTCAGCGCATCGATGATGCGCATGTGCGGCACGTGCGGCACCACGTAGGTCTCCACATATGGCGCTGCATCCGTTTCCGGATCGAAACGCGAGATGTGCAAGGTCACCGCCGCTAACTCACTGGCGGCATCTCCCCGAAATTGCCTGACGTCCGAATGCATGTGTCCCCTCCGCGCAAATGTTTTATTGACGACGAATCTTTAGCGTCGAAATTTCCCGCGGGTCACCACGGCACACTGAAATAGGCTTGCCGATCGAATCCCGGCGCGATAGCCCCCTCTGGATATCGCTCCTGCCTGAACCGGTAGTCGCTGCCGTCGCGAGCGATGATGTTCTTGCACTGCCATACGGTGTTGTCAACGTAGGGAAAATCAGTGCGATAGAAGCTGCCCCGGCTCTCCTCACGCCGCAACGCGCTTTGCAATGTGGCTTCGCACACATCGATCAGGTTATGAACGTCGAGGGCGTCGATCCATGCGGTGTTGAAGCGCCGCGATGCACTCGGTGGCTTCATACGCGGCAGGTCCCGCGCGCGCAATCCAGCAAGCCGCGTCAGACCCTCGCGCATCGCTGCCCCGTGCTTGATAATTCCGTAGGCCTCGTCCATCACATCCCAAATGCATGTCTTGATGTACATGGGCGACGGACACTGCCGACCGTCACCACTGTCTGCCCCCGCCCCTACACGAAGCGCCTCCACCCGCAGCGCCTCCTCCCGAATCTGCTGCGCCGTGTGATCGTCGTGACGATGGCGCTCGGACAGACTCCCCGCAATTGACTCCGCCGCGAGCCCCCCGTCATAAATCGCGACCGCCAGACTTCCCGTCACATGAGCCCCGACACCGCCAGCCACCCACAAGCCGGCCACACTGGTGCGCATCGAGTGCGGGTCCGACTCTATGCCGCCCTGCCGGTAATGCATCGTGGTGCGCGCTTCGACCTTGTCCCGAGTGATGTCGAGTCCCAGCTTCTCGAACGCCGAACCGGCGTACTGGTAGCGACGCAGCACCTGCGCGTCGACATGGCTGTATGACGTGTAGTAGTTGCCGCTGAAGCGAGCCTTTCCCGCAAGCACTTGTTGCGTGAGCCGCTTGACCTGGAGCGAATACGGCGCCAGTGCGGCAGGTGCGTCGCGCGACTGCTCGAAGAAGCATTCGCCCTGCGCGTTGTACATGCGTGAGCTCTGGTCGGTCCCCACCAGCGGATTCGGATAGATATGCAGACGCTGCCATGTGGGCGGATTCGCAAAGTCGCTGATGTGCCAGAACTGCATTTCCAGATTGGTCATCTCCGCGCCAGCGCGCAGGGCTAGCGCAATGCCGTCACCAGTTTGCTCACGCGTGCCCGTGGAGCGACGCACCAACCGGTCGGCGTGCCCCGTCGCCATGACAACCGCCTTTGCGTACACCGCAAACATCTCGCCGTGCACATAGTCCATCGCGGTCAGGCCGCAGACGTCACCGTTTGCGCTGCGCAAGAGCGCCGTCACGACACACTCCTCGTGCATCGGAATGCCTCTGGCTTGCAGTTGCTTGCGCCGGATATCCATCAGAAGAATGCCGGTCTGCCCTTGCATGGGAGCGACCGCCCAGCGCACGGGAGAATGGCTCATCGCGATGCCGCCGTCGGCGTCGCGCGTGAAAAGCAATCCCAGCGATTCCATCTCCGGATAGAAAACGTTCTCGATCCAGCGACCAGCCGCTGCCAGATACGACTGATCCACCAGGAAATGGCTGTAGTACTTGGCGAAGAATTCCAGGGAACTCGAGGCATTCTGCTCGGTGCCTCCGAGCATCTTCGAGCCGACGATCACGGCACCCGCCATGATCGATGCGCCGCTCTTGCCGACCAGTCCCTTGGAGATCAACATGGGCTTCAGGCCCAGATCGTGCAGACGCAAGGCGGCGTAGGTGCCCGCACCGCCTCCACCAACGACCACGACATCACAATGGATTACCTTCATCGCAGCAGTGCCCTCCTCGGGCGGGTTGTGGGTCTGTGAGACGGTTGAATGCCATGGGTTCATTGTGGGCAGCGCACCGGGCTCCGATGCAGCCATCGGGACACGCCATCCAGCAAATCAGCCAAAGTGGCCGACGGGCTGCGCGGTCAAACCGGGCAAGCGGGAAAGACAGGCGAATGGATCGGAAGCGGCACGTGCCATCCGAGTGAAATTTTGTCCGCTTTGCGATATGTGTTGTCCCGTGCGCGGTGTGCGCAGGGCGAGAGAGGCGCTAAGGTGACTTGGGCCGTCAGACAAAAAAACGATCATCAGCCATCAGGAGACATACCATGGATGCGACCCTGCAAACCGTCGCCCGCAACGAGCGCGGTTCACCCGCAAAGTCGGTCATCTTGGGCGCGGGCATCGGCAACGCGCTGGAGTGGTACGACTTTGCCTCGTTCGCACTCTTTTCCCGCTACTTCTCGACACAGTTCTTCCACACCGAAGATCCGACCGCCGCCTTTCTGTCGACGCTTGCCGTCTTTGCCGTCGGTTTTTTGTTGCGCCCTATCGGCGGGATCTATTTCGGCTGGCTTTCCGATCGCCGCGGCCGCCGTAGTGCGATGGTGACCTCGATGGCCCTCACAGCGGCGGGTTGCCTCGTCATTGCGGTCTCGCCCACGTATGCGTCAATCGGGTTGATGGCTCCGGTGCTGCTCGTGTTCGGACGCTTGTTGCAGGGCTTCGGTCTCGGCGGTGAGATCGGCGCATCGTTTACCTTCCTCGTGGAGAGCGCCCCCGTCCACCGCCGTGGCCTGTGGTCGAGCAGCATGTTCATCGCCATTACCGGCGGCTCGCTGCTCGCCACCGCTGTCGGATTGGTATTGACACAAGTGTTCTCGACCGACGAGATGACGCGTTACGGCTGGCGTATCCCGTTCTTCTTCGGCACCGCCCTTGGGGTATACGCGCTGTTTCTGCGCAGCAGCCTCAAAGAAACGCCGGCATTCGAACGGGGACAAAACGAAGCGTGCACCGATGCTGCCCCACAACCGATAGCGCAGGCGATCTGGGAACACCGCGCCTCTGTACTGAGGATCATCGCGCTCACGGCAGGGCCGACGTTGACGTTCAATACGTGGATGTCCGGCGCGATCACGTTCGCCACGCATTTCAAAGGCGTCGATGCGCGAGACGGGCTTCTGGCGCTATGCATCGGCTGTCTGGTGTACATGGCGGTACAGCCGGTCTGGGGCGCGCTCTCGGACCGCATCGGCCGCAAGCCCAACCTGCTGATGGGAGCGGGCGGATCGGCGCTGGTCATCGTGCCGTTACTCATGCTTATCGATGCGTCCTTCGTGCGGCTGACGCTGGCGATCTGTGCCGGTCTCGCGGTCCTTGCGGCCTGGACTGCCATCGCGCCGGCGGTCTACGCGGAGTTGTTCCCCACGCGCATCCGCGCCAGTGGCGTGGCCATTCCCTACTCGCTGACCGTGGCGATTTTCGGCGGCACTGCCCCCTATTTACAGAACTGGCTGGCCGATCACGGGCATTTGGGGTGGTTCGCCGCCTATCTGATTGCGCTGAATCTGTTAACCGTTCTCGCCGTCATCTGGATGCCGGAAACGCGTGGTCGTGCGCTGGAATAAGGCGCTCGCATGAGAACCTGGTGCCGCGGCGTGGCATGGGAAATCGCTCCGAACGCCGCCCTCTGGCCATCGCGGGGCGGCTTGCCCCGCTTCCCCACCCGAGTTAACCCCCATGTCGTGCATTTGAGGTTGAGGAAAGAATGGAACGGGCATTTCTTTCCCTTAGCGCCAGGGGGCACGTCATGCAAACCCGAATCATCACCGCACAGGATGTGGAATTTTTCGAGTCGCGAATCTCGCCCGCCCCCATGGTCGGGCTGGCTTTCGCGTTTCCGTCGGGCGGCGGTGTCGAACCGCACGTCCATCCCTACGGGCAGGTGCTGTTCGGCGGCGAAGGCATCATGTGCGTCGACACGCCGCGCGGCACTTGGGTCGTGCCTCCACAGCGCGCTGTCTGGATTCCGCCGATGACACTGCACGCGGTGCGACTGCGCGCCTCGTTCGGCATGCACAACTTGCTGATTTCGCCGCACGCCGTGGCAGACCTGCCCAAGACCTGCGAGCCGCTCGTCGTCTCCAATCTCATGCGCGAACTCATTCTGCGTGCGGCAAGCACCGAGGCGCCGCTGCAGCGCAAGCGCCATGTCGACAAATTCTTCGAGATCATTCTCGACGAGTTCGAATTCAGCGATGAGATGCCGCTTTCGCTCGAAATCCCACGTGAGCGACGCCTCGCGCGTCTGTGTACCGAGTTCTTGCGCGAACCCTCCGACAACCGGACGCTGCAGGAATGGGGCGAGCACGTGGGGGCCAGTGCTCGCACCCTGTCGCGGCTCTTCACCCGCGAACTGAATCTCACCTTCGACGAATGGCGGCGCCATGTGCGCCTGCAAGAGGCGCTCTACCGCCTCGCCGAAGGCAGGGCCGTCTCCGCAGTTGCCAACGAACTGGGATACGAAAGCACGACAGGCTTCATCGAAATGTTCCGTAAATCCCTGGGACGCACGCCAGGCCAGTACTTCGCCTGAGGCGGCGCCTTAGCCCTAGGCCGAAATACGGCGATGAGACTTGTCATCGCCCGGTTGCAAAATTCACCCCGCTAGAAGACAGCGCTTGGCAAGCGGGCTTCTCGGGTCTTGAGTGCTGTCGCTCTCCCTCACCAACGGCGCTCTCCCGGGCTGCCTTGACACGCCCCGGCAACGCAATTCATGCATATGAGGTTCGACGAGACTTCGGCTATTCGTCCGGCAATATCTGAATGGCCGATGCTGGCCGATTGCCAATATGGATGCATGTCATACGGTCAAGAATCATTGCGTTGGCGCTGCCTTGGCGCCCCGATGGTTCCGCATGCAGCACTCGGTAGTCGTGACGCCTATATGAGCGAGTGGCTTGCGTGCGGTGCGTATGTCACCAACGTCTGCGGCTTTGTCCGTACCCGCTTTCGCTTACGGAGATTTTCCAAAGAAAATAAGGTAATCACTGCGAAGAGAATGTGCATAAGTGTGCGACAAATTGTCGCCTTTGTGACAGATCTCACTCCTAGTAGCCTCAGGGGCTCAATAAAAAGGTCCCCGAGGATTGAGTGGAAAAGTCCAGAACACATGCTTCGGCAGCGCTGATTGCCGTGCAATCGACGGTGGCGTGCTCGCTAGCTGCGGGCTGCATCGGTATGGCGATGGCTGACGAGGCGGTACAACTCGCGCCGACCGAAGTCAGTGCAGCGCGCGACAACGGCTACGTCGTGGAATCGAGTAGCGCGGCGACGCGAACCGATACCCCTATCGAGAACATCCCGCAATCGATCATCACAGTGCCGCGAGCGATGATCGACGATCAGGGATCCAAGACGGTCTCGGATGCGTTGCGCAACGTCAGCAATGTGAATGCCATCGATTCGCGCGACGCCAACAACACGGTGTTCAATATTCGTGGATTTCACTCCGGCACAGTGGTCGACGGCGTCGCAATGAAAGGCAACTTTACGGATCAAGAGAGCCTTGTCAACGTAGACCGCATCGATGTCATCAAAGGCCCGGCGGGGGCGCTTTTTGGCTCTCAGGGCGTGGGTGCCTACGACACGGCCGGGGGCACTATCGCCATCACCACACTGGAGCCGACAACATTGGAGACCGTGCGGAAGATTGGCTTTAAAGCCGGTTCCTACGGCGAAAGGGGCATTGACTTCGATATCAACCAGCCCTTGAATTCCGCATGGGCGTTCCGGGTTACAGGAGAGGCGTCGAACAGCGACAGTGAAACGGATCGCGTCTTCTTTAGAAAGCGGGCGCTGTTTCCGAGTCTGTCTTGGACCCCGAACGCCGATACCAAAGTCGTGCTCAGGGCACGCTATCTCGATACCACTACGCTCGACTACAGCGGTCTGCCGGTGAGCGGCACGCTGAATACGTCGATCTTCACGCTGCCAAGGCAGACCAATATTGCGGCCGTTGGGCTGCCGAATACGACCAACACGTCGAAGGGACTCAATTTGCAATGGACCCAGCGACTGACGGACGGCTGGAGCTTCTCGCTGTTGAGCGCTTACAACGAAGTGCGGCTCGATCAGCGAGGGACCTGGCTTGTGGATTCGGAAAGCCCGATGGGCTGTGGTGACTTCGGAAGTGCTACACCGTACAACAACACCATGTGCGGCGTGCGAATGTGGGCACGTCTGAAGACCACCACACTCTCGCCAAGCCTCACTGGCAAGTTCACGACAGGTGCGTTGAAGCACACGTTGAATCTCGGGGTGGATTACGAGTACACGCGTGACGACGAATTCATGGCCTATTCGAACATGCTCGGGCCTGTCTCGTATGACAACGTGAATCTGACTAATCCAGTGTATCCGGCCTGGTCGGAGCCCGTTGCCCCGTCAACGCCGGATCAGCAGAACCGTTACATCTCGACGGTTGCCTATTTGCAAGATCAGATCGACGTAGGCCGCTGGCACTTCCTGGGTAGCGTCCGTTATTCCGACATCAGAATTACCGACAACAACTACGCTTACGGCATCTACAACGTCAGCAGCAATTCGAAGGTCTCACCGCGCGTTGGCGCCGTCTACGAAATCACGTCGAAGATATCGGCGTTTGCAGGTTACGGCGAAGACATCAGAGTGCCAGCGTTCTATCTGTTCGCGTCGCCCCCCAAGCCGGAGGAGTACAGCCAGAAGGAAATTGGGCTTCGTCTCAAGGATCTTGCCGGGATCACCGCGACCGTGGCCCTCTTCGACCTGAACCGCAAAAACGTTGCCGTGGCCGATCCGGCCAACGCGGGTTATTACATTCAGGCGGGCAAGCAGCGCTCGCGAGGCATTGATATCGATGTGCGGTGGCAGGCTACGCCATCGTGGACCTGGATTGCTGCCTACGCTCAGCAGACCGCCGAAATCGAGGACGATGGCAACGCCGCATTGGTCGGCAAACAGTTGTTTAACGTGCCGAAGCAAACGCTTCGACTGGCCACGCGTTACGATTTTCGCACCGGGGTGCTCGCCGGACTCGGGCTGGGTCTCGGCATGACGTTCAACTCGGAGCTCCCGGGCAACTCGACTAACACGTTCTTTACACCGGCAACCACGGTATGGGACGCGCAAGCGTCCTACACCATCGGAAAGGCGCGCTACGGGCTGAACATCTTCAATCTGACGAACAAGAAGTACTTCGTGCCCTCCAACTACTTCCTCGGCGGCCAGGTCATTCCAGCGCTGCCGAGAACGGTGACGGTTACCGCCGCATTTTCGTTCTGACGGTTGAGTCGCTGCGCAAAGGACAGTTCGGCAGAGGTGAAGGCATAGTACGACTTCCCCCCCTCCCCGTCTACCACACCACCCGCCGCTATTGCGAAGCCCGCAATAGCGGCATGACGAACATCTCGAGACGTTCGGCGGTCCACGCGGGCGGTGCCGGATTGTCCCACCCGTTGTGCGCCAACCAGCGCGCACGATCAATAGCGAAGTTCACCGGAATACGCGTGATTCGCCCGTCCCCACCGGGCGTACGCACTGCCCGGAAACCCCAACGGAAAGCTCAGGCTCGCGGCCATTGTTCGCACCGGGTTGCCGAGAAAGTGAGAATGACGACCTGACTGCGCAGCGCTTGCGTTACGATCTCACGTCCGCCCAGCGCGCGTGGCATCAGTGGTAGCGCGGCTTGCCCCACCGTCAGGCTGTTTGCGTGCACCTGTGCCCCCCATTCCGATCACCCACCGCCCGCGGCGAGCCCTCCTGCCGCTTGCAATGAGCAACGTCGCGGCAACGAGGTGTAGTCCGAGCGACAACTGAAGTCCGAAGTCAAAACTGCTGCTTTGCGTCGTGCGGCCGGGCGAACTACGCCGGAACCAGAGACGCTGGCAAAATTCGCTGCGATTTTTTTCACACGAAATGGCGAACCATCCAGGCACAAAATTTGATGCGAACACGCTGGTACAAAGCCGCTCATCAAGAAAAACTTAACCATTCGATTTCTAATACGTTTCAATCCTCGGCGTCGAATCTCACCGCCTCCGCCAGATTTCCTTGTTTCCCCCGACATTAACTACCGAGTTTCCGAAAGCGGTCACTCAACTCGGATGACGCACGTAGTAGATGTCCCACTCCGCTTCGCCAGTCTGTACGAAGCCATGCCGCTGATAAAAGCGGTTCGAATCACTGCCGCGCAGGGCGCCCAAGCGGATAGGCATGCGCTGGGCGTCGGCTCTTTTGAATATATCCGCCAAGACGGCTGCGCCAATGCCTCTGCCCTGGTGTTCGGGCAGGATATAAAGATGGTCGAGGAGCCAATGATCTTCCAAAGGGCGGATCAGGATAAAACCTGTCTGAATACCGTCGGCTTCAATGAATCTGCACAGATCGGGATCAAATGACGCCAGGAAGCGCTCGCGAGCACGCCGTGGATCAAAGCGGCCGATGCCCTCCAGACTTTCGCGCATCGCAGCAATACGAATGTCAACCAAGGCATCCGCGTCGGATTCGGTAGTGGCAGGGAAGGTCAAACGCATAGGACGCGATTTCTTGATGGTCATTTATTGATATTGAGGCATCAGCGACTTCCACAATTTTCTGCGCGGCCGACTCACCCGGCAACGCCGATTCGATTCGTGCCCACGCCTCACCGTTCAATGACATGCGAATCTTGCCGACCGGCTCGCGCAAAAGACAAGGGGTGAACCCATCTCAGCAAATATAAACAGACCCCGGATAATGGAAAAAAGAAAATCTCCTAGGCGAGATTACGGTAGTTTATGCTTTGATTCGATGTAGTGCGAAGCATTTGTGCTGTTGATGTGTCAGTACGTCCGCGAATACCTCTCTGTGTAAGACCGGCGCCGGATGGCGTCCAATAGAACGCTGGTGTCACAACGCCGGCATTTGAAACCAGGAGCGAGCGCAATGGCAGAAACTCTCATCAAGGTCGACCTGAAGCAGTCCGCGTACGAGAACGAGCAGGTGCATAACCGGTGGCACCCGGACATTCCGATGGCGTGCTGGGTAAAACCCGGCGACGATTTCATCCTGGAGACGTACGACTGGACCGGCGGCTTCATCAAGAACGACGACAGTGCGGATGATGTTCGCGACATCGACCTGTCGATCGTGCACTTTCTTTCGGGCCCAGTGGGCGTGCGCGGCGCAGAGCCAGGCGATCTACTCGTGGTGGATCTGCTGGATATTGGCGCAAAGGCGGACAGTCAGTGGGGCTTCAACGGCTTCTTCTCAAAGACGAACGGCGGCGGTTTCCTGACCGATCACTTCCCACATGCGCAAAAATCAATCTGGGATTTTCACGGTCTGTACACGAGTTCGCGCCACATTCCGGGCGTCAATTTTGCCGGATTGATTCACCCGGGGCTGATCGGCTGTCTGCCGGATCCGAAATTACTGGAGACATGGAACGCGCGTGAGACCGGACTGATCGCGACGGCGCCCGAGCGCGTGCCGCCGCTGGCGAATCCGCCGTTTGCCGCGACGGCGCATATGGGGAAGTTGTCCGGCGCCGCGCGCGATAAAGCAGCGGCGACCGGCGCACGGACAGTGCCGCCGCGTGAGCATGGCGGCAATTGCGACATCAAGGACTTGTCGCGTGGCTCGAAGGTGTTCTTCCCAGTGTACGTAGACGGTGCGGGACTTTCGGTGGGGGATCTCCACTTCAGTCAGGGCGACGGCGAAATCACATTCTGCGGCGCTATCGAAATGGCTGGTTGGGTTCACATGCGAGTCAACGTCATCAAGGGCGGGATGGCAAAGTACGGAATTCGCAATCCGGTATTCCAGCCGAGTCCGATCACGCCCGCGTACAACGACTATCTGATCTTCGAAGGGATCTCGGTGGACGAACAAGGCGGACAGCACTATCTCGACGTGACGGTGGCTTATCGTCAGGCATGTCTGAACGCCATCGAATACTTGAAAAAGTTCGGCTACTCGGGGTCGCAGGCGTATTCGATCCTCGGCTGCGCACCGGTGCAGGGGCATATCAGCGGGGTGGTGGATATTCCGAATGCCTGCGCGACGCTGTGGCTGCCAACGCAGATCTTCGATTTCGACATCCGACCGAACGCGGATGGTCCGGTGCAGCATGTGAAGAGCGGCGTGGATATGCCGTGTTCGCCCGATCTTGTGAAGTCTTGACGCGCCGCGTCAAACGGAGGAAGACATGCCGATATACGACTTCGAATGCGCGAGTTGCGGGCCGTTTGTGGTGATGAGACGGATCGCGGATCGCGATGCGCCGTGTCATTGTCCGGACTGCGGAAGCGAAGGGACGCGGATGATTACCGCACCGTCGTTGGCGTTGATGGGGAGTACCGGTCGCACCGCGCATGCAACGAACGAGAGGGCCGCGAATGCGCCACGTCAGTCCGGCGATGGGCCGGCGCGGAACCATCGGGCCGGGTGCAGTTGCTGTGCGGGCGGGAAGGTGACGTTGGCAGGGGCTAGCCGGGAAGTGTCAGGTGGCCTCAAACGGCCCGCCGGGCGGCCCTGGATGATCAGTCATTAGCCGAGGCGTGGAGCCGCACGGCTTGTAGCGAGAATGCCCCGTAGGTCGGAAGACTTACGGGGCATTTTTTCTAGATCGATGGTCGGTCGCGCCCGCCCGCGCTCGGGCCACACCGCGGCGTTGACGCCATATCCCCCGACACCCATTGGCCTGATATTCTTGCGGACGAAAGGCGCGCCATCAGAGACGCACTTTCTGCCTTTACCGTTACGAAAATCCATCATGAGATCAACACCTGGGTCTGTTGCACAGACCACCACGGGCGTCGCCGCAGGTCTGGCGATCCTGTATTTTCTTCGTCCGGTACTCATTCCTTTTTTTCTCGCCATGCTCCTGCGAATTCTCATCTCGGGCATCGTTTCGGTGGTCGTTCGCCTGCTTCCACGAGCACCGAAATGGCTGGTCCTGGCGGCGACCGCAGCAATTGTGGGCTTTAGTGCCTACAGCATCTTCATCGTCACGCTCCAGGGAATCAGCGATCTCATCCAGCAGTCCGCCGCCCTCCCCGCTCAACTCGACCGCCTCATACGGTCAGCCAGCGTGGGCTTCGGGCGAAAATTCGACCTGGCAACGGTTCTGGCATTGATCGACCTGCCCCAACTTGAACACAGCCTTGCCTCCAGGTTGGGAAATGCCGTGTCGACGGCATTTCTCACCTTGATGTTTCTCGTGTTTATGCTGCTTGGGTCAATGACAAACACTGAGCCCAAAATTCTGCGGATCACGACCAGTGAGGCCCGAGCAAATTCCCAGCGCATGGTTCTCAACAAAATCGTGCATGGCGTACAGGCGTACCTGATTTCCCAGACGGCCATCAATCTTGCGATTGCCGTGATCTCCGCCCTGGTATTTCGCGTCGCCGAACTGCCCAATACGGCGTTCTGGGCGGTGATGGTGTTTCTTCTCGCATTCATGCCCGTCGTGGGGCCGTTCGTTGCGAGCGTCGTGCCCGCACTGTTTGCGGCGCTTCACAGCGATTCAATGACCGTGCCGCTCGCTGTGTTTGCCGTCACCCTGTCCATCTTCCAGATTGCACACAATCTCGTGCAACCCAAACTCCAGGCGAAAAGCACGAACACAGACCCTCTCGTCGGGCTGTTCGCACTGGGAATCTGGACACTGGTATGGGGCGTGCCGGGTGCCATTCTCTCGACCCCGCTGACCGTCCTCGTGATGGTGATAGCCGCGCAGTTTCAAAGCTCCCGGTGGTTGGCAATTCTCATATCGCACGACGGCGCACCCGATGCAGCCGTTCCGCCATCCCCCACTGGAAAATGAACGCATCGCGAGCCGCGCCCCCTCGTCTGGCAACCCACCGCATTGAAGTTCCCTTCGACAGCATCCGGGGCCAGGCCGCGACGGTGTTTCCATTACGCCACTCAACTCTTATATAAGATATAAGACATTTGACGAGACGAAGCGCCGGGACTAAAATCACGAGCAAAGTAGCCCCCGGTATCGCCTTGGAGGCCTGAAAAGCCTTCCCCCGAAACGCAACACAGCAGGTCTCCCCATGCTTGAAAACTATCGTGCTCACGTGGCCGCACGCGCCGCGCTTGGTATTCCCCCCCTGCCGCTGACGGCACAGCAGACTGCCGAACTGGTCGAACTGCTGACGAACCCGCCGGCTGGCGAAGCGCAAACCCTGATCGACCTGATCACCCACCGCGTGCCCGCCGGCGTGGACGAAGCCGCTCGTGTGAAGGCTGGCTTCCTGGCCGCCGTCGCCAAGGGTGAGACCGCCTGCGCGCTGATCTCGCGCGCCCGCGCCACCGAACTGCTCGGCACCATGCTCGGCGGCTACAACATCCAGCCGCTCATCGAGTTGCTGTCGGACGCCGAAGTCGGCACCGTCGCCGCCGACGCCCTTAAGAAAACCCTGCTGATGTTCGATCAGTTCCACGACGTCAAGGAACTGGCCGACAAGGGCAACGTCAATGCGCGCGCCGTGCTGCAAAGCTGGGCCGACGCCGAATGGTTCACCAGCCGTCCGGAAGTGCCGCAAAGCCTGACCATCACCGTGTTCAAGGTGACGGGCGAGACCAACACCGACGACCTGTCGCCGGCCCCGGACGCCACCACGCGCCCGGACATTCCGATGCACGCGCTGGCGATGCTCAAGAACGCACGTCCCGGCATCACCCCGGAAGAAGACGGCAAGCGCGGTCCGATCAAGTTCATCGAATCGCTGAAGGAAAAGGGCCATCTGGTCGCCTATGTGGGCGACGTGGTCGGTACCGGCTCTTCGCGCAAGTCGGCCACCAACTCGGTGCTGTGGTTCACGGGTGAAGACATCCCCTTCATTCCGAACAAGCGCTTCGGCGGCGTTTGCCTCGGCAGCAAGATCGCCCCGATCTTCTACAACACGATGGAAGACGCCGGCGCTCTGCCGATCGAACTCGACGTGTCGAAGATGGAAATGGGCGACGTGATCGAATTGCGTCCGTACGAAGGCAAAGCCCTGAAGAACGGTGAAGTCATCGCCGAATTCCAGGTCAAATCCGACGTGCTGTTCGACGAAGTGCGCGCCGGTGGCCGTATTCCCCTGATCATTGGCCGTGGCCTGACCGCCAAGGCACGCGAAGCTCTCGGTCTGCCCGCATCGACCTTGTTCCGCCTGGCGCAGCAGCCGGCCGACAGCGGCCGCGGCTTCTCGCTGGCACAGAAGATGGTCGGCCGCGCCTGTGGTCTGCCTGAAGGTCAAGGCGTGCGTCCGGGCACGTACTGCGAACCGAAGATGACCTCGGTCGGCTCGCAAGACACGACTGGCCCGATGACCCGCGACGAACTCAAAGATCTGGCCTGCCTCGGCTTTTCGGCCGACCTCGTCATGCAGTCGTTCTGCCACACCGCCGCCTATCCGAAGCCGGTGGACGTGAAGACTCACCAGACCCTGCCGAACTTCATCAGCACCCGTGGCGGTATCGCACTGCGCCCGGGCGACGGTGTGATCCACTCGTGGCTGAACCGTATGCTGCTGCCCGATACCGTCGGCACGGGCGGCGACTCGCACACCCGTTTCCCGATCGGCATCAGCTTCCCGGCAGGCTCGGGTCTGGTCGCCTTCGCGGCTGCCACCGGCACGATGCCGCTGGACATGCCGGAATCGGTGCTGGTGCGCTTCAAGGGCAAGATGCAGCCGGGCGTCACGCTGCGCGATCTCGTCAACGCGATCCCGCTGTACGCCATCAAGCAAGGCATGCTGACCGTTGCCAAGCAAGGCAAGAAGAACATCTTCTCGGGCCGTATCCTTGAAATCGAGGGCCTGCCCGACCTGAAGGTCGAGCAAGCGTTCGAACTGTCGGATGCGTCCGCCGAGCGCTCGGCCGCCGGTTGCACGGTGCATCTGAACAAGGAACCGATCATCGAGTACCTCAACAGCAACGTGACGCTGCTGAAGTGGATGATCGCCCAAGGCTATCAGGACCCGCGCAGCCTGCAACGCCGTATTACGGCAATGGAGCAGTGGCTGGCCGATCCGAAGCTGCTCTCGCCGGATGCCGACGCCGAATACGCTGCGGTCATCGAAATCGATCTGGCCGACATCCACGAGCCGATCGTGGCCTGCCCGAACGATCCGGACGACGTGAAGACCCTGTCTGATGTGGCTGGCGCGAAGATCGACGAAGTGTTCATTGGCTCGTGCATGACCAACATCGGTCACTTCCGCGCAGCATCCAAGCTGCTCGAAGGCAAGCGCGACATTCCGGTCAAGCTGTGGGTGGCCCCGCCGACCAAGATGGACCAGAAGCAGTTGACCGAAGAAGGTCACTACGGCGTCTTCGGGACTGCCGGTGCCCGCACGGAAATGCCGGGCTGCTCGCTGTGCATGGGTAACCAGGCACAAGTGCGCGAAGGCGCGACGGTCATGTCGACGTCGACCCGCAACTTCCCGAACCGTTTGGGCAAGAACACGAACGTGTACCTCGGCTCGGCGGAACTGGCGGCCATTTGCTCGCGTCTGGGCAAGATCCCGAGCAAGGAAGAGTACATGGCCGACATGGGCGTGCTCACCACCAACGGCGACAAGATCTACAAGTACATGAACTTCGACCAGATCGAAGACTTCAAGGAAGTCGCCGACACGGTGAAGATGTAAATCTGAAGCCGGGTTACGGCGCGTTGCGTGTGCCGTAATCCTGCGGGAATACCGCGAAATGGCGCTGCGAGCATTCAGCTCGCGGCGCCATTTTTTTATGGGTGCAATCGCTGCGAGCCCCCCCTGTTGCATGCCGCACAGATCATCAGGCGTATTAAACATCCGCAGAAAAGTGCCGTTATCTCTCTGGCGGTTCAGCGTCAACGGCTACACCGTCACAGTCCCCCGATCGAGCGCCACCGGAATCTCGGCACGCCGCAGCAAGAGATAAGGGGCCGTCGTCATTACAAGAAGCAGAAGAAATGAATCTGAGATTACGATATTGCGTCGCCACGGCACTCCTCTGCGCCCTTCTGGCGGGTTGCGGGGACTCCGAAATCGGTCAGGTGAAAGCCGCCCATGACCCCGTCGATCAAACGCACACCTACGGCTCGGCGTTGTCCGAGCGCGCAGCCTGCAAGAACATCAGTTGGAAGACGTTCAAGGACAGCAGCAATCGAACGTCGGTCGAATATCGCTGCGAATTGAACGACGCTGTCGCCGAGCTGAACAAGGTCCGCGACGCGCAGATTGAAGCGATCAACGGCTACCTCAAGGCGAGCAACGACAACCTCGGAAAGGCCATTGAGGGCGCGGCGGGCGACGCGGCTCGTTATGCGAAGCTCGTCGAAGAGAAGAAGGCGGAATTGCACGAGATCGACGAGAAGCGCGAGGCGCAAATGGCCGGCATGGACGGCCCCTCGGCGTTGAAGGCCAAACAAGTGTGGGATGCCTCCAGGGCTTACGCGGCGTCAGAACTTGAACGCTACCAGGCAGAACTGGACAAGGCCAATGCCGGCGCGAACACCGCATCGCTGGAAGGATCGCGGCAAAGCTATCAACAGCGTTACGCCGACGACATCGCCAATCTTCACAAGAAATATGACGGTGTGAAATCAGTCACGGAAGTGATTCAGTGGGCCGTCAAGGACACGGAAGTCATTCCGACGTATTTCGGCTTTGAGATCGATTCCGATTTGGGGAAGAAAACCAGCGATAAGTCGTCGCAGTTCCGGGGCTTCCTTGAGCAGATTGGTCAGCACCGTGGGCAGGACTACGTCGCCTTTGTAGCGCCGACAGTCCTGACCGGAATTTCCGCGACGACAGAAAAGTAAGCGTCGCCCCTCGGGCCGGCATCGGGAACGAAGGGTGCAGTCAGTGCGAACTGGCGTCGGCGCGAGTGAGGCGTACGAAGAAGTCAAAGCGGCCTGCGGTAGCGGTGGATTATCAACGCTACCGTCAGGCCAGCCGCCAGATGCCGGACGGCGTATCTGACTGAGCACCTCGCGAGCGCAGCCAAAGCGTCAGTCGTAAGCCCGCGCATCCTCCACCAATTTCCCGTCTGCCGGCAGGCTTCCGGCCGCAACAAAAGCGACTTCTCCGCGCAGCCTCGTCACGTCACGCAACGTTTCCTGTACACGGGCAGCCAGCCCTTCAGGCGGCGACGCGTTCGTCTCGCAAAGCAGCCGCATCCGATCATCGCCGACTCGCCCCTCCACGCGCAAACGCAAGCGGACCAACTCGGGATACCGCTTGCTGATCTCGCCGATCTGTCCGGGATGGACGAACATGCCGCGCACCTTGACCGTCTGATCGGCGCGTCCGAGCCAGCCTTTTAGCCGCACATTGGTGCGCCCGCACGGACTAATGCCCGCTTCCACCGCAGACAAATCGCCTGTCGCAAAACGAATCAGCGGATAGTCCGGATTGAAGTTCGTTACCACGACCTCACCGATTTCGCCGTCCGGCACCGGCTTCGTGCCGCCCGGCTCCACCAGTTCCACCAACACGTTCTCGTCGACGATCAATCCCGCCTGGGCGTCGCTCTCGAACGCGATCAACCCCAGATCGGCCGTTCCATATAACTGCCGCGCCGTGATGCCTCGCGTCTTGAACCAGTCGCGCAGCGACGGCGGGAGTGCCTCACCCGACAGCGTCGCCCGCCGGATGCTGCTGATGTCGGCCCCCGCCGCCTCGCCCTTCTCGATCAATATCTTCAAAAACGACGGCGTTCCCGCATACGCGACCGGTTGCAGGTGGCGAATCGCCTCGAGCTGCAACTCCGTGTTCCCTACCCCCGCCGGGAACACGCAACAGCCAAGCCGGGCAGCGCCCGTCTCGATCATCATCCCGGCTGGCGTGAAGTGATACGAGTAGGTGTTGTAGACCAAATCCCCCGCCCGCAGGCCCGCCGCAAACATGGCGCGCGCAAAGCGCCACCAATCGCTGCCGCGTCCGTCCGGTTCGTAGATTGGCCCCGGCGACTGATACACGTGCGCCAGACCGCCAAGCGGCGTCGCGTTCATGCCACCCAACGGAGGATGGCGCAACTGATACGTCGACAGATCCGACTTGCGCGTCACCGGCAAGCCTGCCAGCGCGTCACGCGAGCCGATGTCCTTCGCGTCCACACCTCCCAGCACCTGCGCAAAATACGGCGCACGCGTCTGCGCATGCGACACGTGCGTCGGCAGCGCCGCCAGCAAGGCCTTCTCGCGAACCTCCGGCGCACGAGTTTCCAGCGTGTCGAAGTAATCGTTCATATAGACGGAAATACGTTGAGAATTAACGGTCAGCCACTCACCCGGGCACGCAAGCGCTCCAACGCTCAAGCAATCCAGCGCTTGCGCCGCCGATAGCTCTTGACGTTACGGAAGCTCCCCGCACTGCTGGCGCCGTCCTTGGCGATCCCCAGGTAGAACTCCTTCACGTCTTCGTTATCGCGCAGCGACACGGCATCGCCATCCATCACCACCCGGCCGTTTTCGAGGATGTAGCCATAGTCCGCATATCGAAGCGCCGCCATCGTGTTCTGTTCGGCCAACAGGAAGCTGACGCGCTCGCGCTGGTTCAGGTCGCGCACGATGTCAAAGATCTCTTCCACGATCTGCGGCGCGAGGCCCATCGACGGCTCGTCGAGCAAGATCATCGACGGTTGCGCCATCATGGCGCGCCCGATCGCGCACATCTGCTGTTCGCCGCCCGACGTGTAACCCGCTTGCGATTTGCGTCGCGTCTTCAGACGCGGGAAGTAGGCATAGATTCGTTCCAGCGCATGCTGCTGGGCACTGCGCGACGCATGACGCACATAACCGCCCGTGAGCAAATTCTCTTCAATGGTCAGATGCCCGAAGCAGTGACGCCCTTCCATCACCTGAATCACACCGCGCTTGACCAGACCGTTCGGCGTAAGTCTCTCCACGCGCTCGCCGCGATAGTCGATCGTGCCTTTCGTCACCTCGCCGCGCTCGGCGTGAAGCAGATTCGAAATGGCCTTGAGCGTCGTACTCTTGCCCGCGCCGTTGGCCCCGAGCAATGCCACGATCTTGCCTTCGGGCACGACGAGCGATACGCCTTTGAGCACAAGAATGACGTGGTCATAAATGACTTCGATATTGTTGACGCGCAAACTCGCTTCCATGCAGGACTCCGGAATCGATGCTGCCGGGTTCACGCACCGGCCGTAGTTCGTCAGCCCTCGCCCGCATCGCGCTATGCCATGCGGGCGAAGGCGTCGATTACATCTTGTAGCAGGCAGGCGTGATTCCCTTCTCTTTGGCGTACTGCTTGGCCGACGCCTCGAACAGCGGGTGAATCAAGCGCCGGTTGCCTTCGATCCAGTCAGACACGAGTACCCACTTCGCGCCGTCCCATTGCTGGATGCGCACCTTGCCCGACCCCTCGTGATCCTCGCAGCTCGTTTTGATGTCGGGCAGCAGACCGGTCGCGCCAAGGGCCTTCAGCCGGGCGGCGTCGATATTCAGGTTCTCGAGCGCCCAGCGCACCTGCACCGGCGTCATGACCTTGCCCTTGCCGAACTTGTTCTGCGCCGTGTTGAGCGCCTCGACGGTAGCCACTGCCGCCGAAACGCCACGGTTGTAGAGCACGGAGCCGACCTTCGACGGGTCTTGCATATTGCCCTTGCCCGCACCGTAGACCACCTTCTCGATGTCGGCGATCAGCGGAACTTGCTTGCCCGCCACGTTCCAGGTGGCGCTCATGTAGCCCTTGGCCGCCGGGCCTGCCGGAATCGTGTCCTCTTCCGAGCCGGCCCACCAGCTACCGACGATCTTCTCGCGCGGATAACCGACCTTCTGTGCCGCCTTGAGCGCCGTCTGGTTCATCACGCCCCAGCCCCAGAACACCACGTAGTCGGGGTTCTCCTGACGAATGCGCAGCCACTGCGCGCCTTGTTCGTTACCCGGATGGGCGACCGGAATCTCGATCAGGTTGAACTTGTTGATCTTCGACTCGGCCTGCATGGCGACGATCGGCTCCTTGCCATATGCCGAGTCGTGATAGAGGAAGACGATCTTCTTGCCGTTGAGCGATCCGCCATTCTTGTCGGCCAGGAACTTGATGATGGCCGACGCCTGCATCTGATACGTCGTCACCAGCGGGAACGCCCACGGGAACACCGTGCCATCCACGGCATCGGTGCGGCCATACCCCATCATCACCAGCGGCACCTGATCCGTCGCCGTCTTGTCGATCAGCGCGTAGGAAATACCCGTCGCCATCACGTGATACGCCGTGCCCTTGGTGACCGGATTCTTCCCCTTGAGACGCTCGTAACACTCCACGCCCTTGGCGTTGTTGTACTCGGTCTCGCATTCCTCCCACGTCAGCTTGACGCCGTTGACGCCGCCGTTCTTGAGATTCACGTACTGCAGATAGTCGATGAACCCGCCGTAGAAGGACTGCCCGTTCGCGCCATAGGGCCCGACCCGATAGTCAGCGAGCGCAATGAACTGATCGTTCGATTGCGCGAACGATGTGCTCATGCTCCCCATGCCTAGCACAAGCGCCGTACCCAACGAGACCGCCAAGTTTTTCGTCATCATGCTGTGTCTCCATCTGTGGTTTTATTCGTGGCAAAACGTGTCTGGCAACGCACGACATCCCGATGCGCAAACCAGTCGAAGCTCAATGCGGGAAGGGCCAGATGCGCAGCTTCTCCTTGGCAATCTGCCAGAGCCGCGCCAGCCCATGCGGTTCGACAATCAGGAAAAAGATGATGAGACCGCCAAACACCATCAACTGAATATGCGAGACGGTAGCGTTAGTGAACGGCAAATGCAGGAACGAAGCGATGGTGGGCAGGGTGCTGTCGAGCAGAATCGGCAGCAGCAGAATGAAGGCCGCCCCCAGAAAGCTGCCGAGAATGCTGCCCACGCCGCCGATGATGATCATGAACAGAATGCGGAAGGACAGATCCAGCGAGAAACCATCCGGCTCGACCGAACCGAGGTAGCAGTAGGCGTAAAGCGCCCCCGCCACGCCGCAATAGAAGGAACTCACGGCGAAAGCCAGCAGTTTGACGCGCATCAGCGGAATGCCAATGACCTCGGCGGCGACATCCATGTCGCGCACCGCCATCCAGGCCCGGCCAATGTGCGAGCGCACCAGATTCTTCGCGACGAGCGCCATGACCGTCACGACGCCAAGCACAAACAGGTATTTGCGCACCGGCGTGTCGACGTCCACCCCGAGAATGGAGATCTTCTGCGCGGTAATCACGCCCGACGAACTATTGTTCGAGAGCCACGGAAACTTCGTCAGCACCCACAGCACGAAGAACTGCGCCGCGAGCGTGGCGACCGCCAGATAGAAGCCCTTGATGCGCAGCGACGGCAAGCCGAACGCAATGCCGACGAGTGCCGCGCAAACGCCCCCCAGGGCAAACGACGCGAGAATCGGCATGCCTTCGATGCGCAACTGGAAGTTGTAAGACGCATACGCGCCAACCGCCATGAACGCCGCCGTCCCAAGCGACAGTTGCCCGGCGTAGCCCGTCAGGAGGTTAAGGCCCAGCGCGGCGAGCGAAAACACGAGAAACGGCACAAGAATCGCGGTCAGCCAGTATTCGGTGGCGATCCACGGCAGCACGCCGAACGCAACGGCCAGCACGGTGCATACGGCAATTCGATCCTGCCGGATCGGGAAAATCTGGCTGTCGGCTTCGTAAGATGTCTTGAACTGCCCAGCTTCGCGATAGAACATGTATGGCCTCTGCGATGAATGCGTGCGCGTACGTCCTGAGTTGAATACCGCCGGTTCAGACCCGATCGATATGCCGCTCGCCGAACAACCCTTCCGGGCGAACCAACAGGAACAGCAGTGCGAAGACGTACGGGAACCAGCCCTCGATGCCCCCGAAATTCCCGCCGAACTGGCCTTGGAGAAACTGCGGCACGTAGATCTCCGCGAGCTTTTCCGCCGCACCGATGATCAGCCCGCCGACAATGGCCCCCGGGATCGACGTAAAACCGCCCAGGATCAACACGGGCAGCGCCTTGAGCGCAGTCATCGTCAACGCAAACTGAACACCGTTGCGCGAGCCCCAGAGCATGCCTGCCACGAGCGCGACGAACCCCGAGACACTCCACACCACCACCCAGATCCGCTGCAGCGGAATACCCAGCGAGAGCGCCGCTTGATGATCGTCGGCCACCGCGCGTAGCGCTCGGCCGATACTCGTTGCCTTGAAGAACAGCGCGAGCAGCGCCACCAACACGGCGGCAATGCCCGCCGCCGCCAGATCGAAGCTGCTGACCAGCACGCCCGTCGAATCCATGATCGACGCGATAGGTTCGTCGACAATGCCCAGCGACAGCGGACGCACCTCGTTGCCCCACAGCAGCGGCGCCAGTCCCTCGAGGAAGAATGACAAGCCGATGGTCGCCATGAACAACGTGATGGGCGACTGGTTCACCAGCTTTCGCAGCACGAAGCGCTCCGTGGCGGCGCCCACCAGCACCATGACGCCGAACGCGCCGATGGCGGCCAGCCACAGCGGCAAGCCCCGCTCCATCAGGCCAACCACGGACAACGCCGCGAAATACACCATGGCGCCCTGTGCGAAGTTGAATACGCCGGAGGCCTTGAAGATCAACACAAAACCGAGCGCAACGAGCGAATACATCACACCCGAGAGCAATCCGCCGATCAGGATTTCCAGAAAGAACTGCATCGATGTCTCCAAATTGCCAATGCGTCGCCAACCGCCGGTTACGTTCCTGCCCTTCCCCCTGTCACGCCGCGGCGGGCATGCCCTGAGCGGCGCCCAGATAGGCACGAATGACTTCTGGATCTTCCCGGACCTCGGCGGGCGTGCCGTCGCCGATCTTCTTGCCGTAGTCGAGCACCACGACACGGTCGGAGATATCCATCACCACGCCCATGTCATGCTCGATCAGCACGATCGTCGTGCCGAACTCCTCATTCACTTCGAGAATGAATCGGCACATGTCGCGCTTTTCTTCGAGATTCATCCCCGCCATCGGCTCGTCGAGCAGCAGCAACTCCGGCTCGGCAGCCAGCGCACGTGCCAGCTCGACACGCTTTTGCAGGCCATAAGGCAGCCGTCCGACCGGCGTTTTCCGAATGTGCTGAATTTCGAGGAAATCGATGATCTCCTCGACCTTGGCGCGATTGGCCATTTCCTCCTGACGCGCACGCCCCCACCAGAGCGCGCTCGCAAGCAACCCGGCGCGCATCCGGGTATTGCGCCCCGTCATGATGTTGTCGAGCACCGTCATGCCCTTGAACAAGGCGATGTTCTGGAATGTGCGTGCCACCCCCTGACGTGCGGCCGATGTCGGGTGCATGCGCTGTCTGACCTGCCCCCGGAAAACGATCGTGCCCTGCTGCGGGTGGTAGACGCCATTGATGACGTTGAGCATCGAACTCTTGCCCGCGCCGTTCGGCCCGATGATCGCGCGAACCTCGTGCTCGCGAACGTTGAACGAGATGTCCGTCAACGCCTTCACGCCACCAAACGACAGACTGATGTGCTGCAAATCGAGCAAGATATCGCCGCTTTTGCGATTGTCGTTCATGCCTTCTCCTGCAAAATGCCTGGCTGAATTCCCACGAGGGGGGCGTTGCGAGTATCAGGCGGCGCAGCGCAACTTCTCAGGCGCAGGGTCGTCGACGTGCGCACGGGCACCGATCACGCGAGCGGGATGTATCGTGAGCGTGGCGCTTACGCTGCCCTCGCGTCCGTCCTCGAACTTCACCCGCGTCTCGATGAACTGCGTTGACTTGCCCGAATAGAACGCGTCGACAAGCACGTCATACTTCTGCGCGATAAACGCGCGACGCACCTTGCGCGTGCGCGTAAGTTCGTCGTCGTCCGGATCCAGTTCCTTGTGCAGGATGACGAAGCGCTGAATCTGCGCTGCCGAGAACGCCGGCTCCTTGGCAAGATCCGCATTCACCGTGTCGACACAGCCCAGAATCAATTCGGCAACACGTGGATTGCTGGCAAGGTCGACATACCCGGCATAGGCGAGGCTTTGCCGCTCCGCCCAATTGCCCACGGCATCCATGTCGATGTTGATGAACGCACACACCCCGTCGCGCCCGTCGCCAAACGCCACCGCTTCCTTGATATAGGAGAAGAACTTGAGCTTGTTCTCGATGTACTTCGGCGCAAACAGCGAACCACAGGCGAGTTTGCCCACGTCCTTGGCACGATCGATGATGCGCAGATGACCGTCCGCGTCGATGATGCCAGCATCGCCCGTGCGGAAATACCCGGCCTCGTCGAGGGCTTCGCGCGTGGCGTCTGGCCGCTTGTAGTACTCCTTGAGCAATCCCACGCCGCGCACCAGCACTTCCCCGCTGTCGCCGATCTTGATTTCCATTCCCGGCGCCACGGGCCCCACGCTGTCGAATCGCACCTGACGATCCGGTTGCAGACAGACATAGGCACACGTCTCCGTCTGCCCGTAGAACTGCTTCAGGTTGACGCCAATCGCCCGATAGAAGCGGAACAGATCAGGACCAATGGCTTCCCCGGCGGTATACGCCGTGCGAATCCGGCTCATGCCGAGCGTGTTGCGCAGCGGACCATAGACACAGAGATTGCCGAGCGCATACTGCAGCCTGTCGAGCAGCGGCACCGGACGCCGGTCGAGCACCGCCGCACCGCACCGGTTCGCCACGTCCATGAAATGCGCGAACATCTTTCGTTTGAAACGATTCGCGTCCTCCATCCGGATCATCACTTGCGTCAGCACGTTTTCATACACACGCGGCGGCGCAAAGTAATAGGTCGGGCCGATCTCGCGCATATCCGTGGCGATCGTGTCGGGCGACTCGGGGCAATTCACGGTGAAGCCCGCGACCAATGCCTGGGCGTAAGAAAACAGATGATCGCCGACCCACGCCATCGGCAAGTACGACAGCACTTCGTCGCCGGGGGCGAGCCTGTCGAATGCGCTGCCGTGAAACGCTGCGCCGATCAGACCAGCGTGCGAATGGCAGACCCCCTTCGGCTTCCCGGTCGTGCCCGACGTGTAGAGGATCGTCGCCGTGTCGTCGGGATCGACGCTCGCCACGGCTTCGTCGAAGTAGCGCGGATGTCTGGCGTTGAAGTCGCGCCCTTGCTCGACGGCATCGGCGTATGACAGCAAACCGGCAGCGTCGTAATTGCGCAGCCCTCGCGGGTCTTCGTAGATGATGTTCGACAGACGCGGCACGCGCTCGCGCAACTCGAGCAGCTTGTCGACTTGCTCCTGGTCTTCGACGATGGCGAAATCGATCTCGGCATCTTCGAGGACGTGGATCATTTCCGCCGCGACGGCGTCTTGGTATAACGGCACGGCCACGCCACCCAACGCTTGGGCAGCCGTCATCGCCCAATACAGGCGTACGCGATTGTTGCCAACGATAGCGAGGTTATCGCCCCGCTTGAATCCGGCGGCGGCCAGCGCGCAAGCCAGCATCCGAACTTCGTGCGCGGCTTCCTGCCAGCTCCAGCTTTGCCAGATTCCCAGATCTTTTTCCCGATACGCTGTGCGGGCGCCGCGCGTCGCGGCATGGGCCAGCAACAAACGCGGGAATGTGGTCCGCTCCTGCATGCCTGTCTCCTGTGTCTCGCCACGATTCGACGTCTGTCGAGGGGGAGTGGCGTGGCTCGGTCGGCGCGCGTGCGTGTGGCACGCTCTCTAGTGCTCTCGTGCTGGTCGCGTCTTCGAACGACGCTTTTGTTAGATGCCCTGCGTTAGTCTGCGAAAGTCTGCAATACGAAGCGATGACGGCTATGCCCGGCAGTCGGCAGCTTCTATACTTGTGCTTCGGCGTCGTGTACGAACCGCCATGAATGCTTGTCTCGGCGCTGCCAGGCAAGGCGAAGATACCTCATGGCTCACGACGGATTTGTCACCCGGATGACAATCAAGGGAAAATCCCTATATGTCGCTCGAAACCCTGTTGCAGCGCAGCGTGTGGGCGCAAGGACTGACGCCAGAACAACGCGAACGCGTGGCGGCGGAGATTCAGGTGCGCCCTGTCGAGAATGGTGGCTATGTGTGTCGTAAGGGCGATCCCACCCATGCGTGGTTCGGTGTCATCGAAGGGTTGGTGAAAATTGCCACGGCATCGGCAAGCGGGAAGTCAGTGACATTCACCGGTGTGCCGGCGGGGGCATGGTTCGGCGAAGGATCGGTTCTCAAGCGCGAGATCCGGAAATACGATGTGATGGCGCTGCGCGACTCGGTCGTTGCTCACATGCCGATTGCCACGTTCGACTGGTTGCTCGATACCAGCATCCCGTTCAACCGCTTTCTGACGCTTCAACTCAACGAGCGCCTTGGTCAGTTCATTGCGGCCGTCGAACACGAGCGCCTGCTCGACACCGATGCCCGCGTCGCTCGTTCGCTCTCGTCGATGTTCAATCCGAACCTGTACCCGTCCGACGACAACACTGTGCAGATTTCGCAGGAAGAGCTGAGTTATCTCGCCGGGGTTTCGCGTCAGCGCGTCAATCTCGCGCTCAAGGTACTCGAGCAAGCCGGGTTGGTGAAGGTGGACTATGGCGTGCTGACGATTCTCGACCTGGAAGGGTTGCGCGAATTCGGGATGTAGGGGCGGCGGCGCCTTGTCATCGCCTCGCTGCCATTGCCTTGTCGACGCAGAGCGCTCAGGGCAAAATCGGTCTTTTGCAGGCAGTCCCGTTACGAGACCCCCTCCCCATGTCCCCGACCGATTTCCAGGCCGACGAAATGCGCCCCACGCTGGTTGGCAACAGCGTCGAACTCCACCCCCTTGAAGCTGGTCATGCGCAGGCGCTCCTCGCCGCCGCGGCAGACGGGGAATTGTGGAATCTGAAAGTGACCGTCGTGCCCGGCCCGGAGACTGTCGGCGGCTACGTCGACAAGGCCTTGCAGGGTCGCGAAGACGGCACCGTCATGCCGTTCGTCATCGTGTCGAAAGCGACCGGGCAGATTGTCGGCAGCACGCGATTCTGGAAAATCGACCGTGCGAACCGGAAGCTGGAGATCGGGCACACGTGGTTAAGCGCGACGGCTCAACGCTCGAGCATCAACACCGAAGCCAAGTACCTGCTGCTCACGTTCGCGTTCGAGACGATGCGGTGCGTGAGGGTGCAGTTCACGACCGACGAATTGAACGAGAAGTCCCGAGCCGCCATCTTGCGGATTGGCGCCAGGCAGGAAGGTATCGTCCGCCACGAACGCATCATGCCCGACGGGCGCAAGCGCAACTCGGTGCGCTTCAGCATCATCGACGACGAGTGGCCGACGGTAAAGGCCGCGCTGGAAGGCAAGCTGGCGCGCGGGCCGGCCGCCGGATAACACCGCATCGCTACCGCAACACTGCGCCTTCGAAATCGCGCTTGGCAGGCGCAATCACGATGCGATCCTTGCCCGAGCGCTTGGCCGAGTACAGTGCCCCGTCGGCCAGTGCCAGCCATGCGGTCGGCGAGACGAGATCTCCGTCGAAATTGGCCACGCCAACACTCAGGGTGACGCTGCCCGACGCATCGAGACCCCGGGTGGCCTCGGCGAACGCCGCACACACTTTCTCCAGCTTCTTGCGTGCCTTCTCGGCCGCTTGCCCGTCGAACAGGACGCAGAATTCGTCACCGCCGTATCGGCCGATCACGTCGCGGCCGCCCAGTTCGCTCGAGAGTACGTCAGAGAGTATCCGAATCAGCGAATCGCCCTGGAGATGGCCATGGACGTCGTTAATTTCCTTGAACCCATCGATATCGAGCAGCGCGATGCTCGCCGTCCCTGAGCGGCCGGTTCGCTTGTCGGCATGGCAATTCGTCAATGCGCGCATCCATGAGCGGCGGTTGAGCAGCGACGTGAGATCGTCCTGATCGCTGATGCGGCGCAAGGCGCGCTCGCTCTTCGAGAGTCGTTTCGCCAGCCGGAAGCTCGTCAGCCCGACGAGCGTCGGATAGATCAGCAGCAGCGGCAGGCTCGCGAGCAATTCAGAGAGTTCGATCTCGGTCTTGACTACGAAGCCGACGGCCGCGCCGGCGAGCATGCCGCCGGCGATCATGGCCAGAATGCCGTCGCGCAGCAGCCGGCCGCCGCCTGCCGACGCATTGTGCATCAGCAACACCGAGATCAAGACGGCCGACGGTGCCCCGCTGAAGTGCATCGCCACCACCCAGCCACCACCGAATGCGGAATCGCACAAGAGATTGCGACGCTCCGCCGCGACCTGATCCGTCGCCGACATTGCGATGGCATGGGCGCAGGCCGGCCAGAGGAACGCGTTGAGCGCCCAAACACCGTAGGCGAAGTGCGACGCCCCCGTATGCTGAAACACCGTGAAAACGGCGATAGCACTCAGCGCACAGCCGAGACTGCGCAGGCCCAGCACGCGACGCGAGAAGTCTCTCGCCCTTTGTGATTTTGGGGGTGTGATCTGGTCTGTCGATTGATCCGTCATCTCGCCAACGTCTAAGGCGTCATCGGTTTGGGAAAGTCACTTCGCCTGGCGGCCTGCGCATTATGCCTGCGCCCCTTTCTTTCCGACCATATGGGAGCGCCAAACAACTGACACATTTATTTCATCAGTGCATTTACCGGATCATCCGATCGCCCCCGGCGCATGCCCCCATGAAAAAGGCCCGCAGACAATCGCGGGCCTGAAATGCAGATGACGTGCGGTTGTGCCGCTTACTTCGCAGCAGCGATCACGGCAATCTCGACGAGCAGATCTGCGGCCGCGAGACGCGACTCGACGGTGGCGCGCGTGGGTGTGTTGCCCGGGCTCGTCCATGCGTCCCACACCGCGTTCATGCCCGCAAAATCGGACTCGATGTCCTTGAGCCAGACCTGCGCCGAGAGCAGACGCGACTTGTCGATACCGGCGTCTTTCAGATAACCGTCGATCTTCGCGAGCACTTGCTGCGTCTGTCCGGTGATGTCCTGGCTTCGGTCGTCTGCCGTCTGGCCTCCGATGTAGACCGTTCCGTTATGCACCACAACACGGCTCATCCGTGCATTCGTGTGATGGCGTTGAATGTCGCTCATTAACCACGTCTCCAAAAGGAAAAAAGAAGCGGGTGAGAGGCGCGAGCCCACCTCACCTACTTGGGGAAGCCTGCGCGCTCGCTCAGGAATTCAGGGGCCTCGACTGCGGCAGCCAACTCGCCCAGTGTGACCGGCTTGATCGGCGGACGGATCCGGTAGTACCCGACTTCCGGCACCGCACAGCCCTGGGCTTGCGCCAGCAGCTCCGCGACCGTCAGTCCGCAGAACCGGCCCTGACACGGCCCCATGCCGCAACGCGAAAAACTCTTCGTCTGGTTCGGGCCGACACAGCCCAGCCCCGCCATGCGACGTATGTCTCCGGCCGTCACCTCTTCGCAACGGCACACGATGGTGCTGTCGTCGGCCGGTGCGCGAAACGCTTGCGCCGGCCGGTACAGCGCATCAAGGAATGGACGAATCGCCGTGTGTGCCGCCAACTCGCGGCGCAGCGAAAGCGCGCGAGAGTCGCGCTTCGCATCGTCGAGCTTGCCGAGTGTCACCGCGGCCTGGGCAGCCGCGAGCCGCCCCGACGGCTCGGCGGCCAGCGCGCCGGCGATCCCCGCGCCGTCACCGGCGACGAAGATGCCCGGAAGACTCGTCTCCCCCCAGGCGTCGAGCTTCGGACGCCAGCACAACTGCGCCTCGTCCCACTCGTGCTCACAGCCAATCGAGCGCGTGACCTGCGTGTTCGGCACCACGCCCTGATGCAGCAACACCAGCGCCGCGTCGATGCGCGCCGTCTGCCCGCCTACAACATACTCGATGCCCTCGGCCCGCGTGGCCCCGAGCACGCGCAAGGCTTCCACATGCTTGACGTGTTGCACGCCTGCCGCACGAATCGCACGCAGCAGCTTGAAGCCTTTCATCAGATAGGACGGCGCCCGCAAGGCCCCGCCGGCGTGACGCAAGGCGTCGCGACGCCCGCTCGCCTCGGCCGTGTCGAGAATGGCGCGCACCGGCACGCCGGCATTGATGAGTTGCCACGCAAACAGGTAGAGCAATGGGCCGCAACCGGCCAGCACCGCAGGCGAGTCCGGCACCAGCGCCGACGCTTTGAGCAGCGTTTGCGCCGCGCCCACGCCCATGACCCCCGGCAGCGTCCAGCCGGGAATCGGGAACGGCCGCTCCTGCGCGCCGCTCGCCAGCACGATGGCGCCCGCTTCGACTTGCAGCGTTCCGCCGCCTGCGCCCTGCCGCGTGACGGACACGCGTCTGTCCGCGCCGATCTGCCAGGCGAGCGTTTGCGGCCAATAGGCGATGCCTGCGTCCGTGAACGCGTCGACGAGCGCACGTCCACGCAGATAGTCCGGCCCGAGCACCCCCGGGTCGGCCAGCGGCGAGCGGCTCACGCTGCGATAGATCTGTCCGCCGGGCAGCGCGTTTTCATCGACGACCAGCGGTGCGAGCCCGTGACGCTTTGCCTCCAATGCCGCCGCCAACCCCGCAGGCCCGGCGCCTATCACCAACAAATCCACGATCTTCGTGCTCATGCCACACTCCTCGCACCATCCATTCGACGCACTTGCATGCCTTCACGCACGGGCGTCATGCACCCTTGCCGGTTCGGCACACCGTCGATCTCCACGAGACAGTCGAAGCACACGCCCATCATGCAAAACGGTGCGCGCTCGCTGCCCGTCACAGGGGTGGTCCGGCACGCTGTCACGCCCGCGAAGAGCAAGGCGGCGGCCACGTTCATGTCGGCCGGCACGTCGGCTGGCGTGCCTTCGATAAACATCCGCACTGTCGCGCCATCCTTGCGCGCCAGCGACTTAAGCAGCGAAACGTTTGGCATAGAAATGATCCAGAAGCGCGGGACGCGGCGCGCCGAGAATCCACGGCGCGATGGTTTCACAATGTGCGGCGGCAAGCGTCACGCCGCTGTGGCAGGTCGCCAGAAATGCGCCCGGGCAAGCCTCAGAGGCCTCGTAAATCGGCAGACCGTCGGCCGTCATGACACGCAACGCCCCCCAGGCGCGCACCACGCGCACGTTCTTGAGCAAAGGGAACGGCGCAATGCCGCGACGCGCGATGTCGGCCAGCACGTCCGGGGTCACGCCATCGTTGAAGCCCACGTCTTCGGCCGAGTCGCCGAGCATGACCGAACCCTCAACGGTTTGCCGCACATAGATCGTCGGATACGAGAGAAACGGCTTGACGCGTTCGGTCACGAGAATCTGGCCGCGCAGCGGCTTGACAGGCGCGTTCAGTCCCACCATCGGCGCGAGATCGCGATTGCCAAGGCCGGCAGCAAGCACCACGCGCCCGGCGTCGAAGGACGTATCGCCCATGCTCACACGGAATGCGCTGCCGACCTGACGAATACCGGTCACACGTCCATTCGGCGCGTACTCGCCGCCCGCCTGCTCGAACGCGGCGAAGAGCGCTCGCAACGTGTACAGCGGGCTCACGTGCCCATCGTTCGGGGAGTAGATGCCACCTGCCACATCGGGGCCGATGGCCGGCAGACGCTCGGCCAGCGCGTCGTGATCGAGCACCTCGTACACGAGTGCAGGCTCGGCCTCCTGCAACTTGCGCATGCTCTCGACCTTGATCGCCAGTTCCTCCGGCGTTTGCGCAATGTTGAAGCCGCCGGGCCGCTGAAAGCCCACGGACACACCGGTGCGTGCGAACAACTCGTCGGCAAAGCCTTGCCAGGTATTGGCCGAGTGCAGCGACCAGCGCGCATAGTCCGTGCAGGTGCCTCCTTTGCCCTGCACCCAGACCAATCCGAAGTTGCCACGGGCAGCACGCAGCGAATTGTCTTCGCCATCGCAAACGACGACGCGTTGTCCGCGCTTGGCGAGCCCGTAGGCGATCGCCATGCCGACCAGGCCGCCGCCGATGACGGCGATATCGTATGTCTTTTGCATGTTTTAGTGATTCCCAACCAGAACCTTGTTCAGCCCATAGAGGCGATCGAGCAGCAGCATCACTGCCAGCGTCAGCCCGATGAGCAGCGTCGAAATCGCCGCCACACTCGGATCGACCGTCTCGCTCATGTTCATGTAAATGCGCACCGGCAGCGTGATCGTCGTGGGCGACGTGACGAAGATCGTGGCTGTCAGCTCGTCGAAGCTGTTGATGAACGCCAGCACCCAGCCACCCGCCACGCCCGGCAGAATCGCCGGCAACGTGATGCGGCGGAACGTTGTCCAGCGTCCCGCACCGAGCGAGCGCGCCGCACGTTCGGCTTCGTCGGCCTGCCCCACCAGCGCCGACATGATCAGACGCAGCGCGTACGGGAAGATCAGCAGCGCGTGGCAGGCAACGAGGCTCACGAACGATCCGCCCACGTCGAGCAGCGTGAACAACCGCAGGAACGCAATGCCCAGTACCACCGGCGGAATCATTAGCGGCGAGAGCAAAAACGAATTGATCGCATCGCGTCCCGGGAAACGGTAGCGCGCCAGTCCCATCGCGGCTGGAACCGCCAACACCGTCGACACGCTGGCCGACGTCACGCCCAGCCACAGACTCGTGCGCAGCGCCGACTGGAAGTCCTCATCGCCCATCAGTGACGAAAACCAGCGCAGCGAAAAGTGCTGCGTCGGGATCGACAGAAAGTTGTCCGGCGTGAACGCCACCAGACACACCACCACCAGCGGCGCGAGAATGAAGACGAGAAACAGCACGTGAAACGCGAGCGCCGCTGCACCGTTACGATCGAATTGAGGATCTTGTCGATTCATATCCCCTCCTCAACCGAGACGGCGCGTGAAGCGCTTCTCGAGTGCGCGGTTATATCCACTGATGATGACGACGTTGACGATCAGCAGCACGATGGCAATAGCAGCACCCAGCGGCCAGTTCAGCGTGCCGAGAAACTCGTCGTAAGCCGTGGTCGCCACCACCTTCAGGCGACGCCCGCCAATCAGCGCCGGCGTAGCGAAGGCACTTGCCGTGAGCGCGAACACGATCAGGCTGCCCGAGAGAATTCCCGGCGTGATCTGAGGCAGCACCACGCGCCACATCACGGTCGCGCGTCCCGCACCGAGCGAGCGCGCAGCGTGCGCCACGGCCGGGTCGAGCCGGGTGAGCGAAGTCCACACCGAAAGCACCATAAGCGGCACGAGCACATGGACCAGCGCCACCGTGACCGCGCCCATCGTGAAAAGCATCTGCAACGGATGATCGATCAGCCCCAACTTCACGAGCACCGTGTTTACCAGTCCCTCGCGGCCCAGCAAAATCGACCAGCCCAGCGTGCGCACGACGACCGAGATCAGCAGCGGCCCGAGCACCAGCACCAGACAAAGCGATCGCCACGGATCGCGCATGCGGAACAGGAAGTAAGCCTCCGGCACGCCGACCAGTACACACAGCACCGTCACGCCGACGGAGAGCAGCAGCGTGCGCAGGAATATCTCGTAGAAATAGCTGTCCGTGAGAATGTCGACGTAATGCTGCAGTGAGATCGTCGGCAGGATCCCGCCAAGATTCGGGTCGAAGCCATGCAGGCTCAACACGAACGTCAGCACAAGTGGCACCGCCAGCAGCACGAGGAAGTAGATCGTCGCTGGCATCACCAGCGTCCAGGCCGCGCGACGCTGGCTGGCCATCTCGGGTGAGACCGCCGCAGTCGCCTTCATCTCGGGCATGTTGCTGGCTCCCGATGGCGTAGACGTCGCGGCGTTCATGTGCCCTCCTGCACGAGACGCAGTGCATCGTCGGCCCAATCAAGCCCGACCGCTTCGCCATCGTTCGCCGCAACGACGCCGTCATTCGATACCAGCACACGCAGTTCACCCAGCGCCGTGGACACCGTGAGCACCCAATGGCTGCCGTGGAAGCTGCGCTGGCCCACGCGGCCGGCGAGCCGTCCCGCGCTCGCCGGTGTCAGGCGAATGCGCTCGGGCCGCAGGCTGAACGTGACCGGCCCACTCGCACCCATCGCAACGCCGGCCGGCACCGCGCCGGCGTGCGCGGGCGACACGGCGAGCCGGTGCCCTTGCGCGTCGAGCACCGCCACGCCGCCGCGCACGTCAAGCTGACCCGTGATGAGATTGGTCTGGCCGATGAAGTGCGCGGCAAACGTGGCACGCGGGTCTTCGTACACCTCGTGCGGCGCATCGATGCGCACCACACGTCCGGCGTTGAGCAACACCACACGGTCGCTGATGGCCAGCGCCTCGGCCTGGTCGTGCGTGACCATGATAGTGGTCGTGCCGACCTTGCGCTGAATGGCGCGCAACTCATCTTGCATCTGTTCGCGCAGCTTCGCGTCGAGGTTCGACAGTGGCTCGTCGAGTAACAGCACCGGGGGGGCGATCACCAGCGCGCGGGCAAGCGCCACCCGCTGACGCTGACCGCCCGAGAGTTCGCGCGGATAGCGCTGCGCATGCTGGCCGAGGTGCACGAGTTCCAGCGCGTCCTGCACGCGGCGCTGCTTCTGCCCGGGGTCCACACGGCGCATATCCAGACCGAAAGCGACATTCTGCGCCACGGTCATGTGCGGGAACAGCGCATAGCTCTGGAACACGATACCGAGCCCGCGCTTCTCCGGCGGCACCGGCGTGAGGTCGCGGCCCTCAAGCAAAATGCGGCCGGCGCTCGGCACGACGAACCCGGCGATCATCTGCAAGGTCGTGGTCTTGCCGCAGCCTGACGGGCCCAGCAGGGAGATGAATTCGCCCTGTGCAATCGACAGATCGACGCCCTCGACCGCAACGGTGTCACCAAAGCGTTTGCCGAGTTGCTCGAGACGCAAGTATGGGGTGCTCATGACGCTTGTGATCTCCGTGCGCCTTAACGCTCGATCTGACGGTTCCAGCGCTGCGTCCACTCAGCGCGCTTGGCGTTGACGACGTCCCAATCGACACGCACGAGCTTGTCGATCTGCGCAGGCGATGGCACACGTGCCGCGACGGACATCGACAATTGCGTCTTCTTGTTGGACGGCGCAACCCCCTGGCTTTCGGCGAGGACAGCTTGCGTCTGCGGCGAGAGAATCGTCTGAATGAATTTCTGCGCGAGCGCGTCGTTGGCCGACTTGTCCACCGCGCACATGCCCATGCCGAGGGCTACCGCACCTTCCTTCGGATACACGAACTCGACGGGAATGCCCTGCTGACGCAGCGCCTGCACACGGCCATTGCCCCATACGGCGATACCGACTTCATCCGCCTGGAACAGCTCGGCGATCTTGCCCGGCGACGGATCGAACGACAGTACGTTCGGTGCGATCTTCTCCATTTCGCGGAAACCCGGATCGATGTTGGTGTCGCTGCCGCCATTGAGCTTCGACTCGACAAGCAGGGCATGCAGGCCATAGGTGTTCTTGATGCTCGGCATCACGAGCTTGCCCTTGTACTTCGGATCGGAGAGTTCTTTCCACGACGTCGGCGCGGGCCAGCCCTTCGACTGGAACAGACGCGTGTTGTAAGCGATCCCCGTAGCGATCAGCCCGGCGGCAACGGCATTGCCGCTCTTGAACTTCGCGATGTCGTACAGATCCTGATAGACCGGTGCGTCGGCGAGTTTGCCGCAGAAGCCCATCTGAATGGCCTGATACATCGGACCATCGTCGAGGAAGACGACGTCCATGCCGGCTTTACCCTTTTGCGCCTGCAGCTTGGCAAGGGTTGTCGTCGAATCGCCAGGCACGATCACCACCTTGGTGCCGGGGTTCGCCCGTTCGAATCCGGGAATGACGTCCTTCTTGAGCATCTGCTCAAACGAGCCGCCATAGGCGCCGACATACAGGGTCGTGTCGGCATAAGCGGCCGTGGCACCGAATACCCATCCGGCAACACCGACGGATACGGCGGCGGCGCGGCCAAGCGTGCGAAGCGTTTGGGGAACGACAGTCTTCATCGAGAGGCTCCTTGCGTGATGCAGTGTTATGTGATGTTATGGCCCGGCATTACGAAAAAAATCAAACTATTGCGTGGTTTTCGTAGAGTCATTTTCGACACACCCACCGTCAAATCACATTTTTTAGCCCGACCATACGTAAATGTTATGGAATGGGTCAGACGAGGCTTCGATGAAGATCCGGCAGTTGGAGGCATTTCGCGCGCTGATCCTGCGCCAGACGGTCACGCGTGCAGCCGACATGCTTCACATCTCCCAACCGGCGGTCACTCGCCTGATCAACGATCTGGAGGCCGACGTAGGGTTTTCCTTATTCGACCGGATCAATGGCCGGTTGAACCCGACGCCCGAAGCAATGGTGCTGTTCGAGGAGGTGGAGCGCTCGTTTGCGGGCATCGACCGTATCGCGCAAACGGCCGAGCAGATCAAGTCGCTGCGGCGCGGCTCGCTGCATATCGCCGGTGCGCCCGCCCTCGCGCTGGAATTCCTGCCGACGACCCTGACCGGCTTCATGCGCGAACATCCGGGCATCAGCACCACGTTGCTGATTCACGCGTCGAGCATCGTGGTGGATATGGTGGTCGGGCGCCGTTGCGACGTGGGTTTCATCGCTCACCCACTCACGCATGCGGGGGTCAACGTCGAGACACTGCACCGTGCGCCCATGCGCTGTATCCTGCCCCTCGGCCATCGTCTGGCAGAGCGCGATGTGATCCATCCCGAAGACTTGCGCGACGAGTCGTTCGTGTCGTATCCGAAGGAATTCGACGGGCGGATGTATATCGACCGCATTTTCGCCGAGCGGCAGATCGACCGGGTGATGAGCGCAGAATCGCAACTGTCCGCAGCGATTTGCGTGTTGGTGCAGCACGGTGCGGGCGTGGCAATCATCGATCAGATCACAGCCCGCTATGCGGCGGGTCGTGTCATCGTCAAGCCATTCGAGCCGGCAGTCCTGTCGGGCTTCTCGCTCGTCACCTCGACGCAGCACCCGCCCTCGCAACTCGCAAAGGCCTTCGTCGACTATACGAAGCAGCGCATGATCGCGCAGTTCGGCGACTGAGCCGCCACGGCTCCGCCCCCTGTGGCCGACTCGCGCACAGGCCTTGCCTGACGCAGCACGCGGTTGATAAGCTCTCGGCCGGCCAGCGACCGGACGCCCCCATGCGCCCCGGGTGCCGGTGCCGAGACGCTTCATCCCATCAAGACGTCCAGGCACGCGCTGGCCGGTCCGGTATTCGATCGCGACGACGCCGTGCATGAGAATGAGGACGGCAACGAAACGGTCGACGTCAACACGTACACTTCGGGCGACAAAGCCTTTCAGACCGGGGTGTTCAAGTCCGGCCCGGTGCGGGAAGAGATCCGTTCAGCGCCCGGGTATCCGTACACGGAATTGCTGGTTTTTCTGAGCGGCGGGGCGAAGTTCACCTCAAGCGACGGCAATGTCGTCGACGCCGGCCCGGGGGACGCCGTCACCTTGCCGAAGGGCTGGACGGGGGTGTTCGAATCGAGCGGCTACACGAAGCTGTACGCCGTATACGATCCGGAAGCGCCATTGCATATCGGACAGTAGGCGACGGTGTGTCAACCGCGTCGGCGCGAAGCGCAGCGATGCTCAGGCCGCCGACGCGACGGCCATTCGAAACGAGTCCACTGGTGCGGTAAAACAGCAAAATCGGCAAATCGTCTGTCGATACATTGGTGTCCAAGGAGCGCAGATGAAACCCGAGACCCGCCTTCGTTATGCCCAACGCATGGAGCCCGTGCTGGCATGGCTTGCCAGCCATCCGGACAGCACACCGGATCTGTATCACCTCGCGGAGTTGGCATGCCTGTCGCCGTATCACTTTCACCGCATCTACCGCGCCTTGCTCGGTGAGACGGTGAACGGCACGGTGCAGCGCATTCGCATGCACCGTGCGGCGGTGGCGTTGGCCGGGTCTGAGGATTCGATGCGTGTTGTGGCGTCGCGAGCCGGCTATGCGTCGGATGCGGCCTTCAACCGGGCCTTCGGTGCGTTCTTCGGCATGCCGCCGGGACGCTACCGCGACGCTCGCTCCGGACCTATCGATCCCCAGGAGCTCACCATGTATCCGATTACCGTCGAGTCGTTCCCCGCCACTACCCTCGCCGTGCTCAGGCACAGCGGCAGCTATCAGGAAATCGGCCCCGTGTTCGTGCGCGCGTTCATGCTCGCCGCGGCCCACGGGCTGGCACAACCGGACGCCACAGGCTTCGGTGTGTATTTCGACGACCCTGAACAGGTCCCCGCCGAGCAATTGCGTTCGCTGGCGGGCGTATCGGTGCCCGCCGATGCCGATCTCGGCAACGATCTGGAGCGCTTCGAGATTCCGGCCGGGCGTTGTGCCGTCTTGACTTATACCGGGCCGTATAACGAAATGAGCCAGCCATATCAGTGGCTCTTTTCGGCGTGGCTGCCCAACAGCGGCCTGGAGCCAGCCGACTTCCCGATGTTCGAGCAGTATCTCAACGATCCCCGCTCGACGCCTGCGGCGCAGTTGCGCACCCGGATCTGCCTGCCGGTGAAGTGAGCGCGAGCAAGGCCTGCGCTTGCGTGTGCAGGTCTTGCGCCCCCGGATGAAACTCGAACGGGATGGCCTTCGCCAACCCGTGCAGCATCTTGCGCGAGCTTCGCGAATACGCGGGATCGTAATGCCGGGTGATGAGCGCTTCCGACAGTTCGCGCTGCTGCCCGGCATCGAGCAGCGTCAACCATTGATCGACGACTGCGCGTCCGTGAAGCGGCACCAACCGAAGCAGTTGCGTGCGGAAGTGCTCAGGCGCCATCAGCAAATGACCGTACTCCTGCATTAACAGGTCGACACGCTCTTCAAGAGAGACGTTGACCTCGACACATGTCGTCGTGCCACGCAGCGACGACATCAGCGACTCGGGCAGCGTAATGAGCCCGATACGACGGCTCTCCGCTTCGACGAACACCGGCCGCTTCGGATCGAAAGCACGCAATGTCCCGACCAACGACGTATCGAACGATTTTTGCGACGGCTGTGGAACGTCTGGCATCGCCCCGAGCAAAGAACCGCGATGCCTGGCGAGCGCTTCGAGATCGAGCGCCTGAGCACCGGCGCCGGCCAGTGCGTGCAGCAGGCGGGTCTTGCCGCTACCCGTGTGCCCCGTCAGCACGATGTACTCGAGCGTCGGCGGCAGCGCCTCGAGCGCAGTCACGACCTCACGCCGGTAGGTCTTGTAGCCGCCCTCGAGCTGCCGCGCTCGCCAGCCGATCATGTTCATCATGACGGTCATCGACGCGGAGCGCATACCGCCTCGCCAGCAATAGATGAGCGGGCGCCAATTGCGCGGCCGGTCGGCAAACGTCGTGTCGAGATGCGCCGCGATGTTGCGCGCGACCATGGCCGCGCCCACGCGCGAGGCGTCGAACGGGGACTCCTGCTTGTACATCGTGCCGACGATGACGCGCTCTTCGTTGCTGAGCACCGGCACGTTGATGGCGCCGGGGATGTGGTCGTCTGCAAACTCGAGCGGTGTGCGAACGTCGATGATGTCGTCGAAGTCGCCGGCACTGTCCAGACCAACGCGCTGAAGGTTCATCGTGCCCCCGCCGCCAATTGCCCGCAGTGCGTGCCGTAAGGTGTGCGCGATGTCGCCTGCCCGGGGAGCACGTCGCCAAGATCCGCGCGCACCTTCGCGGCGCGCTCGATGATGCGGTTGGCCGCCTCGGCGTCGCCCGCGCCGCCTAACGCCAGCGCGTAGTCATCGAGCAGCTCGGCATAGGCGAACGGGACCTTGCGCGCTGCCTCCATGCGATCGAGCGAACCCAGCGCCCGGCCGAAGTACTTCGCAGATTGCGCAAATTGCCGCTGCGCGAGCGACAGTCGCGCCAGCTCGATCAGCGCCGGATAGCGGTAACGCGCCGTCAGAATATCGAGATCGTAGGCGAGGCCAAGCTCTCGTTCGGCCTCGGTGTAGTAGCAGGTCACGCCCAGCGCCCGGCCATAGTCGAAGTGTATGGCCGCGCGCTGCGACGCCGGCCAGCCCGACTGGTCAGCCACAAGCACGGCCTGTCCAAAGGCGCGGCGCGCGCTATCCCAGTCGCCACGCACTTCCGCCGCGCCACCGAGCGCAGCATAGTCGGGACCGGACGGCTTGCGCTCGGGCGCACTGCACCCGGCCACACTCAGCACGCCGCCAAGCGCGCAGACCAGGACCAAACACGTCAAAGATCGGTTCATCAGAAAAAGGACACTGCCGGAAAGTCACCTGTCGCGGGACACCTGCGTCCCGCGCTCGCCCGACAGAATACCTCGTCGCACCTGAACGCCCCAACGTTGGCGTCCGGTCAGGAAGTGGCCCCACCCCAGCGCCGCCCCCGTGTGCCGCATCAACTGGAACGAAAACGGCTCCAGGACGGCCGCGGCAAACGCCATTCCCAGACTCGTGCCCGTGCGGTGCCCGGTCCAGCGCCGGTAGGCATGCACCGACCAGAGATGAAAGCCGAGATCGATGGCGATCTTGCCAAGGATGATGCCCGAGACCGGCAGGACCACGCCGTAATGCCCCTCGCAGACGAACGTCACGAGCAGCGCGAAAGCGGTGAGCCCGAAGATCGGCTGAAGCGTGTCGAACGCCTTCACGGGCAACATCCAACGCCCCAGATTGCCGTAACGGCCGTTGCCGACCATATCGCGATACCAGTATTGCGTCTGAAGAAAACCCGCAAACCAGCGGCGACGTTGGCGCAGAAAGCTCGTCAGCGTGTCCGGCGCATCGGTGAGCGCTTGTGCACCGCCCACTACGCGGACTTCCCATCCCAGCCCATGCGTGACCGAGTAGCGGCGCAGCCGATGGATCAGCTCATAGTCTTCGACCAGACACGCGGGGTCAAACCCACCCACGTCGAGCACCGCCTCGCGACGGAAACAGGCGAATGCGCCCGAAATCAGCAGCAAGCCGTCTGCCCGCATCCATGCAAAGCGCGAGATGAAGTTGCGGATGTACTCGTAGGTCTGGAAAAATTGCAGCACTCGCCCGCTTGCCGTGTTGCCGCACACCGGCGTCAGCACACCGGTCGCGGCCACCAGTCGGGGGCGACGCACAAACGCGTCGTGCATCGCGGCGCACGCTTCGGCATCTAGCAGTGTGTCAGCATCGACCGTCATCACGATACCCGTATCCATGCCCAGCAGCGCGGCGTTGAGCGCGCGCGCCTTGCCGCCATGCGGCACGCGCAGCCATCGCAGATTCGGGTAGCGGGTGCTCGGCGCACTGAGCCCTCCTACGCCGGGGTCCGAAAGGCCGTATTCGCCGGTGAGCAGTGCCACGGTGCCATCCTGCGAGCCGTCGTCGGCGATGACGATGGCGTCCGGCACCCTGCGTCCTGTCATGAGCGCGCGCAACGTGACCGGCAGGGCCGCCGCCTCGTTATGTGCCGCAACGACGACGCCGAGCGTCAGCCGAACGTTGACAGCGTCGTTGCCCGCAAGCGCGGCGGTCTCTTCGGGATCGGGGCGCATCAGACGCCACGCCTGCCAGAACACGAACGCGAGCAGCACCGTGTCATACACGACATAGGCCACACCGGTCCCCCACGCGAACACCCCCTTGAGGAAGAACGCCTGTGCGAACAACAGACACCACAGCACGGCCACGCCAGTATGGACGAGCCAGCTCGCCAACGGCGTCGGCGGCAGCGTGAAGCGCGGCGAGTTCGCCTCGCGGGCGGCTTCGAGCTGCGACGCCTTCGTCGTCATGTCGGCGCTCATGGCAGCATCCGGCCGAGAACCGGGTGACGATCGACCCACTGATGCTTGAGCGCGCCGCCGATGTGCAATGCCAGCAGCACGTACAAGCTGTAGGCGCAATACGCATGGACGTTACCCAGCACGTCGTGCCAGTAATCCTTGCTCGCATCGTTCATCGTCATCAGGAACCCCATGCGAGGAAACGGTACGCTGCCAAACAGCACCAGCGGGTGCGTCGATGCGGCGACCCAGGCCGAATCGTGTGCCCAGCCCGAGAGCGGCAGCGCGAAGATCACGACATACAGCAACCAATGCACGAGATGGGCCGCCGTGCGCTCCCACGAAGCAAAGACTTGCGAGAGTGCAGGAGGACGATGCGTCGCGCGCCACAGAATGCGCAGGATCGCGAGGCCCAGCACGGTGATGCCGATGGACTTGTGCAGATCGATCCAGAAACGCACGTCGATCTTCTCAAGGGTGGCGTCTGACAGCAACGCGATCGTCTGGCCGATAGCGACGTTGCCGAGCATCGACAATGCTACTGCCCAGTGGAGCAGCATGGCGACACGGGTGTACTTGGCGTCTTCGTACAAGGCCACGCCGGGCTTGCGTGCAGACGCGGAAGAAACCGAAGGGGGCTGAGAGTTCACGTCGGACATCCTGAAAACGCAGAGGAGATGATGGCATAACGCGGGTTCAATCGCGCTTATTCCCGCGTTGTTGCAAAAAATTGTTACGGCGGATAACAGCGCATGCGCCGGCACCGCTCATGGCGGGGACAACACCGGTTATGTGCACGTGCGCGCGAGGGCTCAGCTCGTGCGGGCGGCTTGCTCGGTCAGTCCGATGAGCCAGCGCAGGCCGCTATCTCCTTGATGCGAGGTCTTCCACAATGCACTGATCTGATGCGTCGGTGTATCGAACGGCAACGGGCTGATGCGCAGACCAAGACTGCGGCTCCATGTGCGGGCAATGTAGTCGGGCACCGTCACCAGCACGGGATTGTCACGTGCAATGAAAGGCTGAGTGGCAAAGTGCGGATTCGAAAATATCACGCGCCGCTGCTTGCCCATCGCCTCCAGCCGCTCGTCGATAAATCCTCGAAGCTCGCCTGTGAACGAGGTGAGCGCATGCGGATGCGCCAGAAACTCGCTCAAGCTTAACGCGTCTCCCTGCGGCCGTATCAGCATCGGGTTGTAGAGGCAGACAAAGCGCCAATCCAACAACGCGCACTGCTGTTGCCATCGAGCGCACTCGTTAAACACGCCCAGCGCGATCTCGATCTCATTGCGTTCAAACATGCTGGAGACACGGTGGCAGTCCGTATCCACGGAGATAATCTTCACGCCCGGCGCCTCGGAAGCCAGCGCTTTAAACAAGGATGGAAACAGCGTCACTGCGATCGCCTCGGAAACCCCCACTCGGAACGTCCGATTGGCGTTTCGAGCATCGAACGGACGGCCAACCCGCATGGTCTCGTGAAGACCAATGAGCAGCGTATCGATCTGCTGGGAAAGCTCCAGCGCACGAGGTGTGGGTTCCATTCCTGAGCGACCACGCACGAACAATTCGTCATCAAAGGCTGCGCGAAGTCGTTTCAGGGCTCCGCTCACTGCGGGCTGACCAAGAAACAACCGCGCCGCCGCACGTGTGACGTGGCGCTCCTGCATGAGCGCATGGAAGACAAGGAGCAGGTTGAGATCGAATCGACGAAGATCATTCTCAATGATGGATGTGATCATGACAAACGATTGGAGTGATAGTCCACCTAGGATGCATGCTATCCCCGCCCGCTGCAACAGCGGCAGCGTGAACACAGGAGGATGCGAAAAACCGCGACATTGGCAAGGTGGTGGTACTGGGCTGCGCTTGCGGCGTTGTGCAGACGCCGTGGTGGAACGCTATGGCCGATGAAGCCCGGCAGGCATGCTTCGAACGGCACGCAAGCGAATTGCCAGTGGGGCGCGTCGGTCAGCCCGATGATGTCGCGCAGGCCATCGCCTTTCTTATCGGAAGCGGCTACACCACCGCCACTATCATGGAGCGCGATGGTGGTTTGCGCCTCGTCTGAGCATGACGCACGGGCGCAGGGGAAGCATTGATTTTTTTGTCTCAAACCCAACTAAGCGGAGAAAACTATGTCCAGGCAAATCTTCATCAACCTGCCGGTGCGAGACCTGTCAACGGCGACAGCCTTCTATACCGCCATCGGTGCCAGCAGAAATCCCCAGTTCAGTGACGACACGAGTGCCTGCATGGTGTTTTCAGACACCATCTTCGTCATGCTCATGACGCATGAAAAATGGGCATATTTCACGAAGAAGCCCATCGCGGACTCGCGGCGAGAAAGCGAGGTAATGCTGGCGCTGAGCGCGGAAGATCGCGAGAGTGTCGACAAGATGACTGAAACTGCCGCTGCGCACGGTGGCAAGGCCGACATCAATGCCAAGCAGGATCTCGGTTTCATGTACGGCCGCAGCTTCGAAGACCCCGATGGCCATATTTGGGAGGTGATGTTCGTCGACATGTCCCAGATGTCCAAACAGTGAAATTCAGGAAACGTAATTTCACATGAAGCAACGTTGAACTCACGGGTGACGCCGCCATAAGACGAAGATGGCCAGCCTTGGGCAGATTCCGTCCCGTGCGCCGGGTCTGCCTTGCGAGCCCGGCACAAAACCGCGATGATCGGGCATTCTGTGCGCAGCGTATAAAGAACAGCGGAACTGCGCCCCTTCAAGGAGACAATCCATGCCACGCAGCACCGCCGAAAAACGCGCCGCCTTTCGCGAACTCCATCTAGCCGGTTGTTTTGTGATCCCGAATCCGTGGGATGCGGGCAGTGCACGGTATCTCGAACACGCCGGCTTCAAGGCCGTCGCCTCGACCAGTTCAGGCTTCGCGTGGTCGACCGGGCATCCCGACAATGGTGTAACGCGCGACACCGTACTCGCGCATTTGCGAACCCTTGTCGATGCCACCGCTCTGCCGGTCAACGCCGACTTCGAGAGCGGCTTCGGCAAAACGCCCGGGGAAGTCGCGCAAAGCGTCAAGATGGCCGTGGCGACCGGCGTCGCCGGGTTGTCCATCGAAGACTCGACCGGTGACGCTCACGCGCCGCTATTCCCGCTCGATGAAGCGGTCGCGCGCATGAAAGCGGCCCGCCGCGCCATCGACGAGACCGGGGGCGACACGCTCCTCATTGGCCGCGCCGAGAACTTCTTCGCGGGTGTACCTGACCTCGACGACGCCATTGCGCGCCTGCAAGCCTACGCCGAAGCCGGTGCCGATTGCCTCTACGCGCCGGGCATTCAGTCGGCCGAACAAATCCGGCGGGTCGTCGCAGCCGTCGCGCCCAAGCCGGTGAACGTGCTGATTGGGGCCACGTCTGCCCTCACCCTGCAAGACCTTGCCGATTTCGGGGTGCGGCGCGTGAGCGTCGGCGGCGCGCTGGCCCGCGCCGCATGGGGCGGCTTTATCCGCGCAGCAACGGCACTGGCCGAGGGCCGCTTCGACGGCTTTGACGGCGCCGCCAGCGGCGCAACGCTCAACGGGCTGTTCCAGCCGCGCGAGTGATCCCCCCCCCCGGCTTGTCCCTGCGCGACGCAATACCGCAATCGGCTCGGCAGGTAGATGACCAGTGACTTTTCGTCGATGGACGTGCTGCCAACGTCCCGGGACAATTCGCTGTCAGCCGATGCGCCGCGTCAGACTGTGTTCCGAATGCGGCACGCACGGCGTCCCCATCAGACGGAGCGCCCCTATGAATCTGCCGCACGAAGCTTTTGCCATTCCCACGCCGCTTGGCGCCCCATTGCCCAAGCCGCGCGTCTTCAGCAATGTCGAAGACGAGCGCGCCGATCGGAAACTGCGTCTGGCCGTGGCGTTCCGGATCTTCGCGCGCTTTGGTCTCGCAGAGGGCATCGCCGGCCACATCACCGTGCGCGACCCCGAGTTTCACGATCGCTTCTGGGTCAATCGCTACGCGCAGCACTTCTCATCGATTCATCCGGACGACTTGATTCTCGTCGACGAAGCCGGTGGTCTGCATCACGGCGAAGGCCCGGTCAATGCCGCCGCCATGGCGATACACGCCGGCATTCACGCCACCCTGCCCCATGTGACGGCCGCCGCGCACACGCACACGACACACGGACGCGCCTTCTCCGCACGCAAGCGCCCACTGGCCCCGATCAATCAGGAAGCGTGCCTCTTCTATGACGACCATGTGCTGTTTCGCGGCGACGTGCTCGTACTCGGTGCCGACGAAGGCCGTCGTATCGCGCAGACGATGGGGCATAAACGCGCCGCCGTGCTGCTCAATCACGGGCTGCTGACGGTGGGTTCGTCGGTCGACGCAGCCGCCTATCGCTTTCTCGCGATGGAGCGATGCGCGCAAGTGCAATTGCTCGCCGAAGCCTCAGGCCCGCTCGATGTGCTCTCCGACAGCGAGGCCCGCGAGGTGCATCGACTGCTCGGTTCGGACTACGTGGCGTGGCTGGGCTATCAAGGTCTTTACGAACAAGTACTGCGCGAAAGCCCCGATCTGTCGGCCCGATAGGCGTCGACCGCCTGGCGCAACCAGGCGTCGAACTGACGCAACGGCGCCCAGTCACGGCGCTGTGCCGGATAGGAAAAGTAGATGGTTTGCGGATTGGCGAGCGTATGCGGATGCGCCTGCACAAGCGCGCCGCTCGCCAGTTCTCGCTCGATCAGCACGCGCGGCAGCAAGGCCACGCCAAGCCCGGCGACCGCCGCGTTGATGGCCATGATGAACATGTCGTAGCGCTGCGCACTGCGCTTGGGCGTGACGTCCTGCCCGAGAGCCGACGTCTGCAGCGCCCCCACCGACGCGAGCCAGTCATCCCAGACGCGCGGCAAATCTCGCGGGCAGATCCATGACAATCCGGAGATCTGCTCGAGTGAGAGCGACGTCCGCCCCTCCAGCAGGCGGGGTGCCGCGACGAGCAGGAGCGTATCGTCGGTGATGAGCGCGGCGCCGGGCATGCCGGGCCACAGCCGCGTGCTGAAGTAGATCGTCGCGTCGAACGCCGAGTCGTCGAAGAACACCGGTTGGTCACGCCCGAGAAGGTGAAGACGAACATCGCGCGTGTTGGCATAGAAATCGTCCAGTCGCGGAATCAACCATTGGGCGGCGAACGTCACGCCGACGGCGATTTCCAGCGCCGTCTCCCGCCCCTGCTGTACGACGTCCAGCGTGTCGCGTCGAATCTGGTCGAGATGCACGCGAATGCGTTTGGCATATTCCGCACCGGCCGGCGTCAGTACGAGCCGTTGCTTCACGCGCTCGAACAACGCCACGCCGAGATGCTTCTCCAGTTCGCCAACACGTTTGCAGACAGCACCATGTGTGAGTGCGAGTTCTTGTGCGGCCTGCACGAAATTCTGATGACGGGCGCTGGCCTCGAAGGCCTGCAACGCCGAGAGGCTGGGAACGCCCAGACGCATGGTGGCTCCTGCGGGAATACGATCTTGCCCGACAGTCTATGCGAAGCGTCTCCGGGAAACAAAGCGGCCCGCCGTGCCGGAGCAACGACGCGCCGCGAGGGACAAGCGAAGCGCTGCGCTTACTCGACGTGCGCCACGCCTGCCGCGAGGACGGCGCCGCCCGCCACTTCCTTCGGCAGCGCCCACGACATCCAGTGCGTGCGCAGCGCGACGACCAGCACGAACGCGAGCGCTGCCAATGCGCCGAACGTGGCAAAGCCCATCTGATAGCTGCCCGTCGATTCCTTCGCAATGCCCATGATCACCGGCAGATAGAAGCCGCCGATGCCGCCGGCCGCGCCGATGATGCCCGACATCAGCCCCGTCTTGCCCTGCCAGCGTTGCGGCACGAGTTGGAACGTTGCGCCATTGCCAAGGCCGAAGCACAGATAGACCAGCACAAGCAGTGCGATACCGGCACCTTGCGGGGGCATCCATGCGGCGAAAACCAGGTCGATGATCGAAATCGCCGCGAGCAGCAGCACCAGCGCCCGCACGCCGGAGATCCGGTCGGCGACCAGACCGCCAATGGGCCGCACCAGCGCGCCAAGGAACGCGAGCAGCGACATGAAAAGCCCCGCTTCTATACGGGGCATGCCGTAAAGCGAGATGAGCAGCGTCGTGACATACGACGACATGCCGACGAAACCACCGAACGTGATGCTGTAGACCAGCATGATGACCCATGTGTCGCGCTCGGCCAGCACGCCGCGATAGTGACGCGGCAACACGGCAATCGCGAGCAAGGCTCCCAGCACCGGCAGCAACAGCACCCCTGCCTTGCCTTCCCCGAAGGCGCCCGCATGCACGCATAGCACGAGTGCGATGAGACCGAACACGGTGATGAAGAAGCTCGTGAACGCGCGCGGCGCGCTGCCTGATTTCACGCCCTGATCCTTGGCCCAGAACACCAGCGCCAACGCGGCAAGCGCGAGCAGCGGCAGCGCGGCACCGGCGGCACGTGCCCAGCCATAGTGCTCGGCCAGCCCCGGAAACATGAAGCCGTCGAGCACGGCGCCAACATTGCCCGCCGCAGCGAGTCCGAGCACCAGCCCCTGCACTTTCGGGGGATAGTTGCTGCCGGCCATCGGCAAGGCTACGGCGAAGCTCGCCCCGCCAATACCGAGGAACACGCCGAGCACCAGCAGCAGCGTATACGACGGTGTGCCCGGCATGAGCAGCAATACCACTGACGGAATGGCCGACAGCGTAAGACCCATCAGGGCGATCTTGCGACCGTCGAAGGCCTGATACAGATTGCCCAGCGTGACGCGCAGAATGGCAGCGCCCAGCACCGGCACGGCCACGAGAAAGCCGGTTTGCGCGGGCGTCATCGCGATGTCTTTGCCGATGAACGGGGCCAGGGGGCCGAGCATCACCCAGACGGTGAAACCGGTGTCGAAGTATAGAAAACACGCAACCAGCGCGCGCCAGTTGCCACTTTTCAACGATTGCGTGAGCGTGCTCATGGATACCCTCGTGTTCGTATGACGAAAAAAAAGCGTCCCGAAGCCGTACGCCTGTGAACAGGCCTATGGCTTCGGGACGCCGTTGCCCCGAAGTCCCCGCTCACGCGGGGGCATGCATGCGGTGCAGAAAATTCGCTTGTCTTCACTCGGCCGCCGTTGGCCTTACGCAAGGGTTAGCAAATGGCGTGCCAAGCAGGCATTCGGCAAAGCGGATGTCACCGCAGACGCCCACGCCACGGCGGTTTGCGGGCAGTGAGTGACGAATGAAGATGCCAGGTGCCCGGTGATGCATGGCCCGCGCGAGCCGTGCGCGGTGACATCACAACGGGCACGATGCCGCATCGCGATGCGGCGGCGCACCATATCTGTGCCCTTTGCCTCCCACCATGACGGGGGGCTGCGCTACAGTTCGGCCGCTTTCGGTCGTTATTCCCAAGCAGGCTGGCCGCGTTTCCAGCGTTCGGCGACAACCACATTCCCGGAACTCTCGCGTGTACCGCATCCTTCTCTGTCTGGTGGTCGCGGCGCTCGGCATCTCGCCACTTGCGCGGCTTAACGCCGCGCAAGCTGCTCCACCGCCGCCTCAGGCCCTGCTGAACCTCGACGAGGCCTCCCGACAGGTCGACGCCGCCTCTCTCGCCAAATATCGTCAGATCGCTGCGGACTACAGCGCGGCCGTGCGCACCCGGCCCGGCGACGCCGCGCTCGCGATGGCACGCTGCCGGTTCATGCAGAACTTCTCCTGGTCGGACGAGTTGCGATGGGCAGAGCAAGCCCAGAAGGACCTGGAAACGTGTCAGCAGGATCTGAAAGCCAGGTTCGGCGATGAACCGGAGATCGCGCTTTACCTGCTGCAAAGTGTCTATGGCAAAGCCGCCGTCGCGCAAGGCACGGCCCTTCTGCCCAAGGCCGGGCATTGGCCCGAGAAGGATCGCGCGGGTCTGCATGCCGCCCTCTCAAGCGCCTATCAGGCAACGCAGGACACGCGCAATGCCGGCTTGCAGGCTGTGAAAGCGGCCAGACTGGCGCCCGATACCCCCGTGCTACTGACCGCCGTTCGTTATCTCGCAACGACAGGCCAGAAGGACGAGGCAAAGCGTCTGCTGATGAACGCCCCTGTGCCGAAGACGCCTTGGGTAGCGAATTCATTCATCAATACCGCTCACGACTTGTTGCCCGGCACGACGGCACGCGAGGTGTTGCAGCGTATGCAGAAGGCGGGGCTGAAGGTCGATCCGTACGCAAGCGCGCGTGCCCTGCTTCAGGCGGGAGATGCCGCCGGGGCGCAACGTGCTCTGGCGGAAACCGCGCCGCAGGCCGCCACCGAAACCCCTCAAAATCGCGCGCTACGTCTGCGGGTCGGCCTTGCCGCCGGAGATGCCAAAGCAACGGAAGCTGCGCTTCTCGCATCGCTCGAACACGAAAGGGGCAATCTCTGGCCCCTCGCCCAATCGTACGGCGTGCTGCTGACGATCGATCCCGCCGCAGCGTTTCGCCCGGCCTTCATCGGACTGCTGGCCACGCTTGTTTTCAGCGTGCTCCTTGTCGCCGTGTCTCCGGGCGTGCTGATGTTCCCCGCGCACTATATCGGCACCGTACGTGCGCGCAAGGGACGCCCGACCGTTCCCCTGTTTGACGGCATCGGTCTGCGCCACGCGTGGTATGGCCTGGCAGTGCTCTGCGTAGCCATAGGCATCATTCCCGTCCTCATGGCGGGACAATTCACACTGAGGGTCGGCAACAACATGCCGCTCCTGGAACCCAGAATCGCCATTGCGCACGTCGTGACCCTGTGCGTCATCATGCTCGCCCTGTGCGTGACGGTATGGCGCTTCGGCTGGCGCCAATGGCTCGGCAGCGGCAAGTGGAAGGTGAGATGGTTCATCTGGCCCGTCATCCTCGTCGCTCTCATTGCGCTCAGTGGCTGGGTGTCCGCACGCCACCTTCCGACAGGCGTGCAGGTGCCGCAGTCGGCCGAGGTGATCGCACGCGGTGCGGCACAACTGGGTGGCCCGGGGTTCGCCCTGTTGCTGCTTGCCGTCGCGGTGCCGATTGTCGAAGAGTTCGTTTTCCGCGGCTGTCTGCTGGGGGGCCTGACGCGGCACATGAGCTTCTTCGCATCGAACCTGTGGCAAGCCGTGATCTTTGCTGCCGTTCACGTCGACGCCAGGCGTTTCCTGTTCTACCTGTTGGTCGGACTTACCGCCGGTTGGCTGGCGAAGCAGACGCGCGGCCTCGCCGCATCCATCTTGCTGCACGGCGTGATCAATGCGATTTTCGTCGTGCTGGTGCTGGCCCATTGACCGAACCAGTGACGGCGTTAGTGGATAATCGACCCGCTCGCCGTCACCATTCGGATATTGCCTATGAATGCCAAGCTCTTCCCTCATCTGCTTCGTTTCCACCCCCGACTGCTTATCGCGATTGTGATCGGCGTGCTCGCTGGCCTGTTCGTTCAGCTCGCCGTCAAGGGTGAGTTCAGCACCGTCACGCGCACACTGATCGGCTGGAATGCAGGCGCCTGGTCTTATCTCGCGATGATCTGGTTCATGATGGTCACCGCGCCCAAGCGCAGCATCGAACGCTTTGCCGAGCAGGAAGATCAGAGCGCGGCCGTCGTACTCTCGGTGGTCAGCCTGTCGGCTATCGCCAGTGTGGCCGCCATCATCCACATTCTTGCCAGCGCTAAATCCGGCGCGCCGCACCACGCGTCCGAACACGTGCTGTTCGCCGCGGCCACACTCATCGCCGGGTGGTTTCTCGTGCCGACGATCTACACGCTGCATTACGCACGCCTGTATTTCACGGACACAGAATCGCCTTTTGCATTGGCCTGGCCAGACCGCGACTGCGATCCGGATTACTGGGACTTCCTGTACTTCTCGTTCACCATCGCCGTCGCGTCGCAAACCGCCGACGTGGCGCTGAAGTCGCGCCGCATGCGACGCGCCACGCTCGCACAGGCCATCCTCTCGTTCTTCTTCAATCTGGCCGTGCTTGGCCTGTCGATCAATATCGGCGCCGGGCTGCTCAGCTAGACGCTGCACTCGCGGCAGCTCGCCCCCGTGTGACATGTCGTCGCACGGGGTGCCGATATAAATCCCTTGAAAAACATACAAATAGCGCCCGCCGGCAGGCTGCCGTGCGCCGCGTCAATGCGCCACATGTGACGACTTGTCACGCGTGCTGCGATGCAGCACCGCCTAATATGCATGCAAACAAATGGCGCTCAGAGCGTATCGACGCCATACAAGACAGGGTTAATTTGCATACATAGAGCGCAACATGACTGCCGTTCCGGAAGCCTTGGACCTCGCACGCCTGCAATTCGCGTTCACGGTCTCGTTTCACATCGTTTTCCCCGCTGTCTCCATCGGTCTGGCGAGTTTCATTGCCGTTCTCGAAGGTCTCTGGCTCAAAACAGGTAAGCCGCACTACCTCGATCTGTGCCGCTTCTGGTCGAAGGCCTTCGCCGTATGCTTCGGCATGGGCGTGGTCTCCGGCGTGGTAATGGCCTATCAGTTCGGCACCAACTGGTCGGGCTTTTCGAGTTTCGCGGGGGCGGTCACCGGCCCGCTGCTCACCTACGAGGTCATGACGGCCTTCTTCCTCGAAGCCGGCTTTCTCGGCATCATGCTGTTCGGCTGGAATCGCGTGAGCGCGCGAGCGCACTTCGCCGCGACCTTGTGTGTGGCCATCGGCACACTGATTTCGACGTTCTGGATTCTCGCGTCGAATAGCTGGATGCAAACGCCGCAGGGCTTTGAAATCGTCGACGGCCGCGTGGTCGTGCTGTCCTGGTGGGACGTGATATTCAACCCGTCCTTCCCCTATCGCCTCGCGCACATGAGCATTGCCGCGTTCGTCGTGGCTGCGCTGGTCGTGGCTGGCACCGGCGCCTGGCACCTGCTGCGCGGGCGCCGCGACCCGGCCGTCAAGACCATGTTCTCGATGGCCATGTGGCTGCTGCTGATCTTCGCGCCGTTGCAGGCCTTCGTTGGCGACCTTCACGGGCTGAACACGCGGGAACACCAACCCGCCAAGCTCGCCGCCATGGAAGGTCTCTGGGAGACGAAGACCGGCGGCACGCCGCTCAACCTGTTCGGCTGGCCCGACATGGAAGCCGAGACCACGCGCTACGCACTCGAAATACCGCATCTGGGCAGTCTCATCCTCACGCATAGCTGGGACGGCGAGATTCGTGGCCTGAAGGAGTTTCCGAAAGACGAACGCCCCAACGTGCCGTTGGTGTTCTGGAGCTTCCGCATCATGGTCGGCCTTGGCGTGGCGATGATCGCCGCCGCCATCGCCGCAGTCTGGCTGCGCCGTCGCGGCACGCTCTTCACATCGCGCAACTTCGCCCGCGTCATGCTCGCGCTCTCGCCGACGGGCTTCGTCGCCCTGCTCGCCGGCTGGGTCACGACCGAAGCCGGACGCCAGCCGTGGGTCGTCTACGGGGTCATGCGCACCGCGCACGCCATGTCGCCGGTCAGCGCACAGCAGGTGCAGGTCTCGCTGCTGATTCTCGTGCTGGCCTACTTCCTGGTGTTCGGCACCGGCGTGTACTACCTGCTGAAGATTCTTCGCGGCGGCCCGGGACTGTCCGGCGAATCGTCGAGGGCACCCGGCAATGGCCATACGCCGCATGACGGCCACCTCGTGCCGCAAGCGGCCCCCGCTATGTCGGGCCTGTCCGGCCGAATGGACACCGACCGCGCACACGCGACCTGATCGCCGCCCGACACGACATCGACCTTAGCGAGAATTCTTATGGATCTGACCTTAGCCTGGGCCGCCATCATCGCGCTCGGCCTGTTTCTCTACGTGGTGCTCGACGGTTTCGACCTCGGCATCGGTATTCTCTTCCCGTTCTTTCCTGACGCGGGCGAGCGCGACACCATGATGAACTCCGTCGCCCCGGTGTGGGACGGCAACGAGACGTGGCTTGTGCTCGGCGGCGCCGGCTTGCTCGCCGCGTTTCCGATGGTGTATTCGGTATTGCTCTCGGCGCTGTATCTGCCACTCGTGTTCATGCTGGTGTGCCTGATCTTTCGCGGCGTGGCGTTCGAGATTCGCGGGAAGTCACGCCGTACCCGGCAGTGGTGGGATCTGGCGTTCATCGGCGGCTCGGCTGGCGCCACATTCTTTCAGGGTGTCGCACTCGGTGCTTACCTGTCAGGCATTCCCGTCGAGAATGGGCAGTTCGCGGGCGACGCATTCGCCTGGGTCACGGCCTTCAATCTGTTCACCGGGCTGGGGCTGCTCGTGACGTATGCGCTACTCGGCGCGTGCTGGCTGATCGGCAAGACCGAGGGCGATTTGCAGCGCCGCCTGCGGGTGCTCGCCTGGCCGCTGACGCTGGCGCTCGTGGCCGCCATGGCGATCGTCTCGCTGTGGACACCCTTGCGGCTGCCGCTCGTGGCCGAGCGCTGGTTCGACGACCAGTGGTTCTGGCGATGCCTGCCGGTGCCGTTCATCGTCGCTGGCGCCACGCTCGTCATGCGTCGCGTGCTGCGCCGTGCGCACGACGCCACGCCGTTCTGGCTCGCCATCGGACTCGTGTTTCTCGGCTACAGCGGCCTGCTCATCAGCGCCTATCCCTACGCGATTCTGCCCGGCGTCACGCTCTGGGATGCCGCGGCACCGCATTCGAGTCTGTCGTTCACGCTATGGGGTGCGGCCTTCATCATTCCCGTGATCATCGCTTACACGATGCTGGCCTACTGGGTATTTCGCGGCAAGGTGACTCACGATGCGCACTATCACTGATCTCGTACGCCCGGCAGGGCGCAGGCAACGCGTGCGGGCCGTCGCCCGCAGTTCGTGGCAGCAGGCGCTGATTCGTTGGGGTTGGTTTGTCGCGCTGTGGTGCGCCGGTGTAGCGGGCACGGCATTGCTTGCACTACCATTCAAACTCATCATTGCATCTGCCAAATAGGAGACAGGCTCATGAAACGGCTTTCATTCCCGAGTGCGATGTGCGTGGCAGGCGTGGCGGCCGTCGCCATGACACTCGCCACAGGTACGGCGCGTGCCGAAGGCATGAGCGTCTCGTCGAGCGCGTTCGCAGACAGCGGCCTGCTGCCCGCCGTCCACGCCGGGCTGGGTGAGTGCGGCGGGAAGAATGTCAGCCCGCCCATCGAGTGGAAAAATCTGCCGCAAGCCACGCGCAGCGTGGTCGTCACGATGAAGGACCCGGACGGTGCGAAAGGCGGCGGGGTCGTGCATTGGGTCGCTTACAACATTCCGGCCACGGTCTCCTCGCTCGCCGCCGGTGCGGGCAACGAAACGAGCCAGCAGGTCACCGTCGGCAAAAACGTCAGCGGTGCGATGGCGTACCGCGGCGCCTGCCCGCCGGTCGGCGATACGCCGCATCACTACATCATCACGGTGACGGCAACCGATATCGAGCCGGGCCGATTGCCGGCCGGCCTCGACGCCAACGGTCTGTCCGCCGCACTCGCCGGTCACACGCTGAATGGCTCGACCATCGTGGCGCGTTACGGCCGGTAAAACGTAGCGACACCATAGAAAAAGCGCCGGCGGGACACACCCCGCCGGCGCTTTTCGTTTTTTCGCTTCCCGTCTGTTGCTCGCTTACTTGTCGCGAGCGAGCGCAAGGAACTCGGTGCGCAGCGCGAGATTGGGCTGCAACTCGCCGAGCATCGAAGACGTCACGGTCTCTTCACCCGCCGTGCGAATGCCGCGGCTTTCCATGCACATGTGACGGCACGACACCACCACGCCAACGGCCTTCGGCTGCAGATGCGTCATCAGCGCTTCGGCGACCTGCGTCGTCAGACGCTCCTGCACTTGCAGGCGGCGTGCGAAGCAGTCGACCAGACGCGTGAGTTTCGACAATCCGACGATCTTGCCGTTGGGCAGATAGCCAATCGTCGCCTTGCCGAAGAACGGCGCGAGATGGTGCTCGCAATGACTGTAGACGGGAATGCCGCGCACGACGATCAATTCGTTGTATTGCTCTGCCCCGTCTTCGAAGACCTTGAGCACTTCGGCTGGGTCCTGACCATAACCGGCCGTCCATTGACGCCATGCTTTCTGCACGCGTGACGGCGTTTCGTGCAGACCGGGGCGGTCCGGGTCTTCGCCGATGTGTTTCAGGAATCGCTTCCAGTCGTTTTCGTCGAACGTGTCGTGAGACATATCAATCAAGCTCCTTGCATGAGGTCCGGTGCGCTGCGCCGCTACGGCTCGCGCGCCCCGTGCGCCGCCGGACATGTGCGCACAATAGCAGAGAGTCCCTCCGCGCGCATGGCGCTCGCCCCGATCGCCCCGAATTGCCCATGCCGGCGCTTTTGCGCTAAGGTGGCAGCGGACAACCGCAACGCACGAGGCGTGTCATGCAGGCATCCATTCGCATGTGCACTAACGCGATGACTCTTGCCGTCACGGCCACACTGGCCGGCTGTGGCAATCACGGCCCGGCGCCGTGGCAGGGCTATGTGGAAGGCGAGTTCGTCTACGTCGCCTCCTCGCAGGCCGGAACGCTCCAGACGCTGTCGGTCAAGCGCGGCCAGCAGGTCAAGGCAGGCGACGCCCTCTTCGATCTCGAATCCACGTTCGAGCTTGCCGCGCAGGCCCACGCGCGCGAGACCCTTGCCAGCGCCGAAGCGCAGTTGCGCGATCTCGATACCGGCAAGCGTCCCGATGAAATTGCCGTGTCTGCCGCCCAACTCAAGCAAGCCATCGCCGTTCGCGACAAATCGGTTGCGCAGTTCGACCGCGATCAGGCGCAATACGCCGCAGGGGGCATCTCCCGCGAACAGCTCGACGCCAGCCGTGCCGACGCGCGCAGCAGCACGGCGCGCGTGCAGGAATTGCAAAGCAGTCTGGCCGTGGCGAGACTGCCGGGGCGCGAAGCCCAGCGGCAGGCACAGGCCGCACAAGTCGACGTGGCGCGTGCCTCGCTCGCGCAGGCCGACTGGCAGCTTGCGCAAAAGCATCCGGGCGCGAGCGCTGCCGGCCTCGTGTACGACACGATGTATCGCGTTGGCGAATGGGTTGCGGCGGGCAGCCCTGTCGTGCGGCTGCTGCCGCCCGGCAACATCAAGGTCCGCTTCTTCGTACCCGAGGCGGTGCTGGGCAGCCTGAGCGCCGGCCAGACGGTGCACATCGGCTGCGATGGTTGCGGCGCGGGCGTCGAGGCCCGCATTACCTATGTCGCCAATCAGGCGGAGTACACGCCCCCCGTCATCTACAGCAACGACACGCGTGACAAGCTCGTCTACATGATCGAAGCCCATCCCGCCCCGGCCGACGCCATCAAACTCAATCCCGGCCAGCCGGTTCAGGTGACGCGCCAATGAGCGGCCGCGACATCCCGCCGCCCGGCACTGCGGCTGCCCACGGCAACAACGACGGAAGTGGCGACCTCGCGATCGACGTGAAAGGACTGAACAAGCACTTCGGCGACAAGCACGTCGTCAAGAATGTGTCATTGCAGGTGCGGCGCGGCGAGATCCTCGGCTTTCTCGGCCCGAACGGCAGCGGCAAGACGACCTGCATCCGCATGATGTGCGGGTTGCTCACCCCCGACTCGGGCAGCGGCACTTGCCTCGGCTTCGACATCGTGCGCGAGAGCGCGCAGATCAAGCGTCAGGTCGGGTACATGACGCAACGGTTCTCGTACTGGGAAGATCTGACGATTCGCGAGAATCTGGATTTCGTGGCGCGCGTGTACGGCATGCCGAACCGGCGTGAAGCGGTCGAGCGCGCCATCGAAGGGCTCGGCCTGAAGGGCCGCGCCAAGCAATTGACGGGATCGCTGTCCGGCGGCTGGAAACAGCGTCTCGCGCTCGCCGCATGCATGTTGCATGAGCCGCAGGTGCTGCTGCTCGACGAGCCCACCGCCGGCGTCGACCCGATGGCCCGGCGCGACTTCTGGGAGGAGTTGCACGAGTTGGCCTCGCGGGGCATCTCCGTGCTGGTGAGCACGCATTACATGGACGAAGCGGAGCGCTGCCACAAGCTCGCCTACATTTCGTATGGCGAACTGCTGGCGGAGGGCACCGCGACCGAGATCATCGGCAGCCAGCATCTGTCGACGTGGACGGTGCAGGGAGAAGACCTCGTCGGTCTGGCGCGCGAACTGCATGGACAACCCGCCGTGGCGCAGACCGTCGCCTTCGGCGGCGCCCTGCACGTGAGCGGCCAGGACGCCGGCGCGTTGGCCAAGCTCCTCCACGAACTGGCCGGCAGTCACGGGCTGCGCGTCACGCCTATCGACACCAGTCTGGAAGACGTGTTCATCTACCTGATGAGTCAAGCGAAAGACAACTTCGGCGAGGACGCATGAGCACGCCACTGGGGTTCTCCGTCGCGCGTTGGTGGAGCATCGTGTGCAAGGAATTCCTGCAACTGCGCCGCGACCGCGTGACCTTTGCGATGATCGTGGGCGTGCCGCTCGTGCAACTGACGCTCTTCGGCTTCGCCATCAACACCGACCCCAAACACATGCCGACGGCGGCAATCATTGCGGACGACAGCGAATTCACGCGCAGCATCGTGGCAGCGATGGAGCACTCGCAGTACTTTCGCTTCACGCAGACCCTCACGAGCGAGGAAGCGGGACGTGCCGCGCTGGCGCAGGGACGCGTTCTGTTCGTGCTGAACATTCCTGCCGACTTCACGCGCCGGCTGCTGCGCGGCGAGCGCCCCGCCGTGCTCATCGAGGCCGATGCGACGGACCCGATGGCGATGGCGTCCGCACTCGGCGCGTTACCCGCCATCTCGCAGTCCGTCGCCCAGAAGGATCTGACCGGCCCGCTCGCACCATTGGCCGGGGGACAGAGTGCGTTCGACGTGCAGGTGCACCGCCTCTACAACGCGGAAGGCATCACGCAATACAACATCATTCCCGGCCTGATGGGGGTGATTCTGTCGATGACGCTCGCCATGATGACGGGGCTCGCCATCGTGCGCGAGCGCGAACGCGGAACGATGGAAAACCTGCTCGCCACGCCGGTGCTGCCCATCGAAGTCATGACGGGCAAGATCGTGCCGTATATCGCCATCGGGCTGATTCAGGCGAGCATCATTCTGATCGCTGCCCGTTTCGTCTTTCACGTGCCATTCGAGGGCAGCGTGATCGCAATCTATCTCGCTGCGCTCGTCTTCATCGCGGCCAACCTGACCGTAGGCATCACGCTGTCGTCGTTCGCACAGAACCAGTTGCAGGCCATGCAACTCACCGTGTTCTACTTTCTGCCGAACATGCTGCTCTCCGGTTTCATGTTCCCGTTCAGCGGCATGCCCGGGTGGGCGCAAGCCATCGGGAACGTATTGCCGCTAACCTATTTCAACCGGCTCATTCGCGGCATTCTGCTCAAGGGCAATGGCTGGGGCGACGCCTGGCACGACCTGTGGCCGCTGCTGGTGTTCTCCACCGTGCTCATGACGATGGCTGTGAAGCTCTACAAACGAACGCTCGACTGAGGCCATCATGCGAGTTGACCGAGGTGCCCATCGTCAACGCCCTGAGCGCAGCGTCTCGCTGTGGTGGGTGCTCGGGCTGAGTGCAACGCTCACCGCCTGCACGGTCGGGCCGGACTTCCATACCCCCGAGCCGGCCAACATTGCCCAATACACCACCGGCGTAGAGCCCTCGACGACGGCCGGGACCACCGGGGCGCAAGGTGACGCGCAAACGCTGGTCGCAGGGGACGATGTGCCGTCCCGCTGGTGGACACGCTTCGGATCAACCGCGCTCGACGCGCTCGTCGCTCAGGCCCTGGCAGATAGCCCAACGCTGCGGCAAGCCGAGGCGAAGCTGCGCCAGGCGCAGGAAGACTACCGCGCGCAGGCGGGAGCGCGATTGCTGCCGTCTGCAGATCTGAAACTCGCGGGAACGCGCGAGCAGGTCGACCTCGCGTCTTTCGGCATCTCCAGCGTGCCGAATCCCGGGCCGTTCACGCTGTACAACGCGAGCGTCGACATTTCTTACACACTCGACGTGTTCGGTGCGAATCGGCGCGCGCTGGAAGGTCTGGCAGCACAGATCGATTACCAACGCTTCGAAGCGCAAGCCGCCCGGCTCTCGCTCGCGGGCAACGTCGTGACGGCGGCCCTGCGGCAAGCCAGTGCGCGGGCCCAGCTCTCGGCGCTCGAAGGCATGGCGAGCGCGCAACGCGCACAACTCGACATCACGCGCTCGCGTCAGCGCGCCGGCGGCGTGGCAACGCTGGACGTCGAGAATCAGGCCGCACTCGTTGCGCAGACCGAAGCGCAGTTGCCGGCGCTACGCTTGCAGATCGCCCAATACGATCACCAACTGGCCCGCTGGACCGGTCAGCCGCCGGGCGCTTTCACGTCTCCCGTCATCGATCTGGACAGCCTGCAACTGCCGCAGACGGTTCCCGTTTCCCTGCCATCGACACTGGCACAGCGACGTCCGGATATTCGCGCCTCGGAGGCGTTGCTGCACAAGGCGAGCGCCGACGTCGGCGTGGCGAGTGCAAACCTCTACCCGCAATTCACACTGTCCGGCAGCTTTGGTACCCAGCGCATGCGAACAGCCGATCTGGGCAACGGCATCAACATCTGGAATATCGGCATGAACCTGCTGCAGCCGCTGTTTCGCGGTGGCGAGTTGCGCGCGCAACGGCGCTCGGCCGTCGCCGCCTATGACGCCGCACTGGCGTCGTATCAGGACACCGTGCTGCTCGGCCTCGCTCAGGTGGCCGACGCCATGCGCGCGCTGGAAGCCGACGCCAGCACACTCGCCGCCCGGGACGATGCAGCACGCCGGGCAGAAGCCGCCTTACGGATTGCGGGCGAGCGATACCGGGTGGGTGGCATCAGTCATCTCTCGTGGCTCGACGCACAACGACAGGCACTCGACGCCACCCGCGCCCGGCTCGACGCGCAAGGGGTTCGTCTGACGGACACGGCTGCGCTGTGGCAGGCGTTGGGTGGCGCGATGGACGAACCGTCCCCCCCTCAGATGCCACCCTATCCCCGCGACTGAGCCTCGTCGGCGAGACACTTCATCAACGTGGCCACCGGTGCTCGTTTGAGCGCCGATTGACGCACGAGCACGCCGAGCTCGCGCGTCAGCGGTGCCCCGGAGAGCGGCAGCACCTGAACGCCGTGAGCGGCCGTCCCGCCCCCTTTGCCTGCCCGGTCAGCCTTGCCAGCCTTGCCAGCCGTATGACCGTCGACGGGCAGGCCGATGAGCGTCGCGGGCACGATCGACCATCCCAGTCTCGCGCGTACCAGGCGGAGAATGACTTCGGGCTCGTCCAGTTCCACGCCTTCGCGCACCCAAAGCCGGTGCCGCCGCAAGTATCGCTCGACCAGGTCGCCGCCGTACGAACGCCGGTTGTAGCGCACAAAGGGCATCTGCGCCGCCCAATCGGCCACCGCTCCCCGTGTTCCCTTCGGCGCGATGGCGACATACGGCTCTTGCATGAGCGTGAGCCATTTCATATCGGCCGGCACCCCGATGCGGGGCCGGATCATCACCGCCAGATCGAGTTCTTTCGCGTCGAGCTGCCCGAGCAATTGCACCGACATGCCCGGCACGATGTTCAGATGCGGCATCGCACCGAGCGCGGTCCAGCGTTGCACCGCCCCCGGCAGCAGGCCAAGCTGCACCGTAAGGATCGCACCGACGTGAATAGGCGCGAGCGCCGCCTGCCCGTCGTGTGCCCCGGCCTCGCCACGCATGGCCTGATACCCCGCGATCACCCCCTGCGCCTGCGTGAGCAAACGGCGGCCATCGTCCGAGAGCGACACGGCGCGTCCGGTGCGCTCGAAGAGCTGCACGCCGAGATCGTCCTCGAGACGCTGCATCTGCGCGCTCACAGCCGACTGCGTCAATCCGAGTCGCGCGCCTGCCGCCGAGAACGAAGCGGTTTCGGCTGCCGTGACAAAGGTTTTCAGGTAACGGATCACAGATCGAAAATTTTGTGACTGAGTGGTCGAATTATTCGTTTCTGATTATTTTTATCGATGGATAGAATTTACAGCAAATCGCCAAGGCGGTTCAACTCGCCGAGGACCGAGGAAAACGACGTCCGAGGGACCTTGCGGCACACGAACCTCGCTCAACCCCACATTGCACCGGAGACCCCTATGGCAACACCCCTCTTTCACCTCGCGTTCCCTGTCGACGACCTCGAAGCAGCCCGCCGGTTCTATGGCGGCGTGATGGGGTGTGCCGAAGGCCGCAGTTCGGATCACTGGATCGACTTCGATTTCTTCGGCCACCAACTGGTCGCACATCTCTCGCCGGACGAGGCTGGCAAGCGCATCACGAATCCGGTCGACGGCGACGAGGTTCCTGTCCCGCATTTCGGCGTTATCCTTGACATGCCCGCATGGCATGCACTGGCCGAGCGCCTGCGCGCCGCCGGCACCCGTTTCGTGATCGAGCCGCATATTCGCTTTGCCGGGCAAGTGGGTGAGCAGGCGACGCTGTTCTTCTACGACCCGGCCGGCAACGCGCTGGAGTTCAAGGCGTTTGCCGACCTGTCGCAGGTCTTCGCCAAGTAATGCCGCCCTGTTGTCGTTCGTGCCGATAGGCGCGAGGGTATTCGAGGCACCGTCATGTGTCGGCGCCTGTATTTTGTTGGTTATTGTTTCGTTTCAGCCGAGAGTCTTCTCATGAGCCAATTCGTTATTTCGGCCCCGCCTCAGGCGTCGGTCGCCGTCGCAGGCAGCGACGCCCGTTTCCCTGTGCGCCGCGTGTTCTGCGTCGGCCGTAACTACGCTGCGCACGCGCGCGAGATGGGCAGCAATCCGGATCGCGAGCCGCCGTTCTTCTTCATGAAACCGGCTGACGCCGTCGTTGCCGCCAAAGGTACTCTGCCCTATCCCCCGCTCACGAGCGAGCTGCATCACGAGATCGAACTGGTGGTCGCCATCGGCGCCGACGGCGAGAATGTCGACGCCAGTCAGGCACTTTCGCTGGTGTGGGGTTACGGTGTCGGCGTCGATCTCACACGTCGCGACCTGCAACAGCAGGCCAAGGACACGCGCCGTCCGTGGGATTGGGGCAAGGCATTCGACGCCTCGGCACCATGCGGGCCGCTTCACGCCGTGGCAGAGGTTGGTCATCCGAAGGAAGGACGCGTGTGGTTGGACGTGAACGGTGAGAACCGTCAGACCGGCGATCTCAATGAGTTGATCTGGTCCGTGCCCGACCTGATCGCCGAGATCTCGCGCAGCGTGAAGCTCGCTGCAGGCGACCTGATCTTCACCGGCACGCCGGCTGGCGTCGGGCCGCTCGAGCCGGGCGACAAGGTCAGCGCCGGTGTGGCCGGTGTGGGTGAGATCGCCTTCACCGTCGGCGAAAAACCGGCCGCCTGACGAGTCGACGTCCGCTCGGCAAGGATATCCACAGCAACTGTTGATAACCCTTTGCATAAGTACGCAGCCGGCGGCGCAAACGCCCGCCGGCATTACGTGTCAAGTGCATTGCCTAATTAGCCGTCACCGGGGCGGCATCCGGTCGCTCGAACGGGTGCCGCATCGCATGCAGTACCATCCCGCGCGCAACACCCGCCTCGCCTTTCATTCCTGAAACGTTTTCTTCGGAAAGACAGCAAACACCCCGTTTCGATTGATGAACTTCCCTGTCGATTCAAAGGGTTGCAACCACTGGCACGCTTCTCGCATTGCTATGTGTGCAAGCCGTCTGCCTCCGGGGAAGTCTCTTCGCCTGGGTCGACCGCCTCGGGAATCACGCCATGCACGCCACATGGCCCCGGCACGCCCGACGCTATCCCTCGCCGGGAGCGCCCCGGAGGCGGACGGACTGCACCAGTGACCGATTCACGTCAGACGATGGGTAATGTTCAGGGAGGGGATCATGCAAATGCGCCGCACCGGGCCTTGCGCCCTAAGTCCCTGCGTCAGGTCGCTCGCGCCTGCGAGTCCGGCCAAATCAGCCCGCCGTCATCCGCGTGAGCGGTGTGCGAGCTGGCGGCACCGGCGGCATGATGCTGCCGGAGACCGCCGCCATGTGGCGCCCGGAAGAGCCTTGCGCTGAAGCCAGCCCTCGTCAGGTGGCTTCAGCCCTCTTCCGCCCAGACCTTGGCAGCGCGCACCGCGCGTTGCCAACCACTCACAGCGCGGCTGACATCGCTCTCGGAGAGCTTCCGGGAAAAGCGTCGCTGTAATTGCCATTGGCGTTGCAACGTGTCGATATCGGGCCAAAAACCCACGGCGAGCCCCGCGAGATAAGCGGCACCGGCAGCCGTCGTCTCGATCACCTTGGGACGCACCACGTCTGCGCCCAGCAAATCTGCCTGCCATTGCATCAGAAGATCGTTGGCCGCAGCACCACCGTCGACACGCAATTCCGCCACATGCAGCCCTGCGTCGGCTTCCATGGCGCGCAAGACGTCGAGCGTCTGGAACGCGATGCTGTCGAGTGCGGCGCGCGCGACGTGAGCGGCGGTTGTGCCGCGTGTCGCACCGAACAGCGTGCCGCGTGCGCGGGGCTGCCAATGGGGTGCGCCGAGTCCGGCAAACGCCGGAACGAGGACGACACCATCGGCATCGGGCACGCTGGTCGCGAGCGCTTCGATGTCGCGCGAGTGGCGAATGATGCCCAACCCGTCGCGCAACCACTGCACGACCGCCCCCCCGATGAAGATGCTGCCCTCGAGCGCGTAATCCACCCGATTACCGATCTTCCACGCCACCGTCGTGAGCAGGTTATGACTGGACGCCTGCGGCTGGCTGCCGGTGTTCATCACCATGAAGCAACCCGTGCCATACGTGTTCTTCACCATGCCCGGCGAGAGACACATCTGCCCGAAAAGCGCCGCCTGCTGATCGCCCGCGATGCCAGCAATCGGCACCGGCACGGAGAACAGCGACGTGGCCGTGTGTCCGAACACCTCGCTCGACGAGCGCACCTCCGGCAACATGCTGCGCGGCACCCCGAGCAGCGCGAGGAGTTCATCGTCCCACTCGAGCGTGTGGATATTGAAGAGCATGGTGCGCGACGCGTTCGATACGTCCGTCACATGCAACTTGCCCCCCGTCAGATGCCATACGAGCCAGCTATCGACCGTGCCGAATGCCAGGTGCCCCGCTTCGGCAGCGTCGCGCGCGCCGTCGACGTTATCGAGAATCCAGCGAATCTTGGTGCCGGAGAAATAGGAGTCGACACGAAGCCCGGTGCGGCTCGCAACAAGATCTTCCTTGCCGTTCGCGCGCAATTGGTCGCAGAAATCTGCCGTGCGGCGATCCTGCCAGACGATGGCGTTGTACACCGGCTCGCCCGTACGACGATCCCATACGATAGTCGTCTCGCGCTGGTTCGTGATGCCGATGGCAGCCATGTCGCTCCCGCCGACTCCGGCGTGCGTCAAGGCTTCTGCGGCAACACCGGCTTGTGTCGACCAGATCTCGCGCGGATCGTGCTCAACCCAGCCGGGATGCGGATAGATCTGACGAAATTCCTTCTGCGCGCTCGCCACGACATGGCCGTCGCGATCGAACAGCAACGCTCGCGAACTGGTCGTGCCCTGATCGAACGCGAGGATGTACGATCCTCCTGCCATTGCACTTGTCTCCTGTTTTTCTGCGGACGTCAGGCGGCCATTTCCATGTGCTGTGCAAACCACTGGTGCACGCTGGCCTCGCCGTCCTTTCCGACATGCAAACCGAGTTTGGTCCGGCGCCACAGCACGTCCTGTGCCGTGCGCGCCCATTCGTGTTGCACAAGATAGCGCAGCTCGGCTTCGTAAAGATCGCCGCAAATGCGTTGGCCCAGACCATCGAGCGAATTTGCATCGCCCACCAGCACATGGGCGCGCGTGCCGTAGGTGCGCGCGTAGCGATGTGCCAGCGCCTGTGGCAGCCACGGCAGTTGGGCACGCAGCGACGTCTCGAACGAACCGGCGTCCGGCTCGGCCATGTCACCGCCCGGCAACGGCGCGCCCGCCGTCCAGTCTCCGTGCGTGAAGCCCAGCGGGCCATGCAGATGCGACATCGCCTCTTCTGCGAGTCGACGGTACGTCGTGATCTTGCCGCCGAACACCGACAGCAGCGGCGCGCGCGAACCGGGCGCGTCCAGCTCGAGTTTGTAATCGCGTGTGACGGCCGACGGGTTCGAGACCTCCTCTTCCATCAACGGCCGCACCCCCGCGTAAGTCCAGACGACATCGCCAGGCACGATGGGTTGCGTGAAGTACTCGCTGGCCGACTTGCAGAGATAAGCGATCTCGTCGTCGTTGATGGCGACGTGCGCCGGGTCGCCGTGGTACTCGATATCGGTCGTGCCGATCAGCGTGAAATCGCGTTCGTACGGAATAGCGAAGATGATGCGCTTGTCCGGATTCTGGAAGATGTAGGCGTGATCGTGATCGAACAGCTTGCGCGTCACGATGTGACTGCCCTTGACCATGCGCACGCGATGCGTCGCTTTTTGGCGCAACACGTCGCCAAGCAGTTGCCCCACCCATGGACCGGCCGCATTGACGATGGCGCGCGCGCGCACAGTCTGGTGCGACCCGTCGGCAGTCTCGAGCTGAGCGGTCCACATGTGTTCGCCGCGATCCGCACCGATGAGCCGGGTCCGTGTGAGGATCGTGGCGCCGCGCTCTGCCGCATCCTGTGCGTTGAGCACCACCAGACGCGCGTCCTGCACCCAGCCGTCCGAATAGACGAAACCGCGCGTCAGGTCACGGCGCAGCGGCACACCCGCCGGATGCTGGCGCAGATCGATGCCGCGCGAGCCGGGCAAAATTTCGCGCCGGGCAAGGTGATCGTAGAGAAACAGTCCCGCGCGAATCAGCCACGCCGGACGCAGGCTCGGCATGTGCGGCATCACGAAGCGCAACGGCCACATGATGTGCGGCGCGGCGCGCAGCAGCACTTCGCGCTCCTGCAACGCCTTGCGTACCAGACCGAACTCGTAATACTCGAGATAGCGCAAACCGCCGTGAATCAGCTTGGTACTCGCCGACGAGGTGTGAGACGCGAGATCGTCCTGCTCGACGAGCAACACCCGCAGACCGCGACCGGTGGCGTCGCGCGCAATGCCCGTCCCATTGATCCCGCCGCCCACAACCAGCAGGTCGTAGGGCGCAAGTAGGTTGTCCGATGGCGATTGGGCGGATGTCTGCACGTCGTCACTCCCGGGTGATGGGCGTCAAATCAAAGAAAGTTCGAATATGTTCGTTTACGAACATTAACATTCGAATTCTAACAGATAGCGCTTTGAAAGTTTCGAATTCGCACATTTCACTGTCTCGATGTGCGAATTCGCGCCCGACTGACTTGCGACTCGTGTCAGTCCGCGACGTGTACGCGCGTGCCCGCCTCGGCGATCACCTGCGCCATGCTTTCGGGCACCGGGCGATCGGTGAACAAGGCGTCGATCTGAGAGAGGTGTCCCAGCCGGACCAGCGCCGGACGTCCGAACTTGCTGTGATCGGCGGCAAGAAATACGGTGCGGGAGTGCGCGATGATGGCTTCGGCGACCCGTACCTCGCGATAGTCGAAGTCTCGCAGCGTGCCGTCGGCGTCGATGGCGGAGATGCCGACGATGCCGAAATCGACCTTGAACTGACGAATGAAGTCGAGCGTAGCCTCGCCCGTCACGCCCTGATCGCGAGCGCGCACGACGCCACCGGCGATGATGACCTCGGCATCGGCATAGCCGCTCATCATGGCCGCCACATGCAGATTGTTGGTGATGACGCGCAAGCCACGATGACGTGACAGCGCCCGGGCCACGGCTTCCGTGGTGGTGCCCAGATTGATGAAGATCGACGCATGATCAGGGATTTGCTCCGCCAGGCGTACGGCGATGCGGCGCTTCTCATCGGCCAGTTGCGTCTGACGGGCGTCGTAGGCATCGTTCTCCGCCCCGCCTGGCAGGCCGACGCCGCCGTGGTAGCGGCGCACCCATTTGCGTTCGGCCAGATAGTTGATGTCGCGCCGGATGGTCTGCGGCGTGACGTCGAAGCGTGCAGCCAGTTCGTCGACCGTGAGGAAACCGTCGCGGCGGACCGCGTCGAAGAGCGCCTGCTGGCGCGGGTTCAGCGAGGTCTGCCCGGCATCAACGGCGGCGCAAAGCGCCTCGGAGACATCGACGGATTCGGCGGATTCGGTATGGGACATCGGCGCGCACGCAATAAAAGCCTTCGTGCCACCCGGCCGGCGGCACGTTCGCCGTCATGATACCCCGCTGTTGGATGACGCCGCCGTGACAGCAGCATGACGCCCTGCCTTTTACCGGCGCTGCGGCCCCGTCAGAGGCACTGACGCACGGCGTCGGCAAGCGACTGCGGGCCGGTCGACCCGAGGTAGAGCGAACCTTCACTGCCCGGCTTGCGCGGAGTGAGATCAAGAATGGCGAGAATGCCGTCGTCTTGTGAGGAGAGCTGGAGCGTCTGACCTGCGCCGGCCTTTTGCCGTTGCAGACGCGCATAGGGCAGTTGCTTCTTCCAGAGACGGGCCGTGCAGGCACTCACACGCGCAAACGCTTTTTTCGAAGCGCCTTGCCACACCGCGCCGTTGCTGCGTGCATCGTCGACCGTGTCGCGATAGGGGGGCAACGTCTCGACTTTTACATTTTCCGGTGCAACGTCGGCGACGCTGCCTACAGGCGGATCGTCTTGCGACGCCACGGGCGCCGTCTGCGCGCACGCGCCCAGCAACACAACGAGCGCCACGCCCGCTGCGGCAACCGCCCCCGCGGCACCGCGCCGCGTCACACGCGTCGTGCCGGAATTCTTGTCTTTGCCCCGGTTCATGCCCCGCTCCACGCTTGCAAATGACGGTCGCACGCGCATGTCTTCCGGCTCACGCAGCAGGCCGGGCATCGTCGTGGCGACAACTTGGTATCTGGTCCAGGCGCCGGATCGCTGCTGGCCACGCGATGTCTTCTTGCATCCGTGTCAGGCCGCAGCTCGCGCCGATTCGTTCGTTCTGCTCTGGTCATGCCGGCACGCCACTCGCGCACGCCCCGCGCTTTGCTTCGCGGGCCGTGCGGCCTATCGGGCAACGCGCCGCCAGTTGGCGCTCATCTTACTCGTGTTATTCACAGCATGGCAATTCGCGCAATGCGCGCTGGCCCGAATCGCGTATATTGCAGGTTGCTGTCACACTGCGTCGCACCGCCTCGCGCCCAACCCTGCAGCGAGCCGACGTGCAATCCCGTCCACCGGGCACTGGATAAACCGTCCGGCCGGTACGCCATAAGCGATAACAACAAGCGGGCCGGTAGACACGCACCTGGCGCCAGTGAGCCCAGCCAACCCATAACCATTTTTGCGACTGTCCCGATTTCCATGTCCAGCAATGCGCAAGCCCCGATCATCGTCATCGCTCCCGATTCGTTCAAAGGTTCGCTGAGTGCCCCGGAAGTGGCGCGCGCCATCGCGTCCGGCATCGCCCGCGTGCTGCCGCAGGCCGATCTGCGCCTGCGCCCGATGGCCGACGGCGGCGAAGGCACGCTCGACGCCCTGCTCTCCGCCGGCGGACGCCGTGTGCCGCTGTCCGTGCGCGGTGCAGGTCAGGCGTCGGTGCGCGCCGAGTACGGCATCATGCCCGACGGTACGGGCGTACTGGAAAGCGCTAACGTGGTGAGCATTACCGACCCCATTGGCATGCAGACGCCGGTGGCCGAGCGCTCGACGGTTGGCCTCGGTGAACTGCTGCGCGCACTGCTCGATACCGGCGCGCGACGTGTGCTGATCGGCCTGGGTGGCAGCAGCACGAACGATGGCGGTGCGGGCCTGCTCGTCGGCCTCGGCGCGCGTTTGCTCGACGAGTCGGGTGAAGCCGTGCAACCGGTGCCTGCGGCGCTGCATCGTGTCGCATCGATCGATCTGAACGGGCTCGATGCGCGTCTGAAGGACTGCGAACTGATCGCCATGTCCGACGTGAACAACCCGCTGAATGGTCCACAAGGCGCGACGGCCATCTTCGGTCCGCAAAAGGGCGTGAGCGAAGCGCAAGTCGAACCGCTCGACCGCGCCATCGCGCAGTTCGCCGGACACGCCCATCGGGCATTCAGTGCCAACGAGGCAGCAAGCCGTGCCGGCGCAGGTGCGGCGGGCGGGCTTGGCTTTGCGTTGCATTTGCTGGGCGCGCAATTCCGCTCCGGTGCTGAAGTGGTGGCCGAACGTGTCGGACTGCCGCAGGCGGTGGAAGGCGCGGACTGGCTCATCACCGGCGAAGGTCGCAGCGACGGGCAGACGCTCTCGGGCAAGACCCCGATGATTGCGGCTCAGGTGGCGATCAAGGCAGGGGCGACGGCATCGCTGCTCTCGGGTGCGATCGATCGCAGCGCGCTGGATAGCCTCTCGCGCGTGTTCTCGGGATGCTTCTCGCTGACGTTCGGCCCGACCACGCTGGAAAAAGCCATTGCCGATGCGGCTGGTCTGCTGGCCGACAGCGCGGAGCAGATGACGCGCCTGCGCTATTCGCACAAGCGCTGAGCCTGAAGCGACATCGCCTCATTGCGTCACTCGACGATGCCAAGCGCGGCGGCCGCCCGCCGCGCCATCGTCACATCCCGTCTGGGCCAGTTCCGCGAGTGATGCCGCGCCGCCACGCCATGACATTGACGCGCAATGGCGCCGGGCGCCGGCCCAACCCGTCACACCATCAGATCCACGAACTGATTCACCGGCATCGCTTCCAGCCGCTGCTGATCCAGCGCGACATCAAGAATGCGCGCCTGGGCGCGCGCAGCAAAGCGGCGCGCCAGATTGGTCTTGAACTTCTCCACAAGCAGCGGAATCCCCTCGGCACGGCGACGCTTGTGGCCGATCGGATACTCGACAAGCACTTCGTCCAGCGTCGTGCCGTCGGTCAAGGTGACGGTCAGCCCGTTGGCGATCGAACGCTTGTCGGGATCGTGATAATCGCGGGTGAACTGCGGGTCTTCCTCGCAGACGATGTTCGCGCGCAATGCATCGATACGGGGATCGGCGGCGACGGCATCTTCGTAATCGGCCGCCGTCAGGCGCCCGAACAACAACGGCACCGCCACCATGTACTGAATGCAGTGATCGCGGTCTGCCGGATTGGCGAGCGGCCCCTGCTTGTCGATGATGCGGATCGCCGCGGCATGCGTGCGAATTCTGACCGAGCGAATGTCCTGCTCGCTGCGCCCCATGGCCTGCAATTGACGATGCAGCGTCATCGCGGCCTCTGCGGCGGTCTGCGCGTGAAACTCCGCAGGAAAGGAAATCTTGAACAGCACGTTCTCCATCACATACGAACCGTAGGGACGCTGAAACGCGAACGGCTTGCCCTTGAACAACACATCGTAGAAGCCCCACGTCTTGGCGGTGAGAACCGACGGGTAGCCCATCTCGCCGGTGCGCGCCATTAGCGCAAGCCGCACGGCGCGGCTCGTCGCATCGCCCGCTGCCCACGACTTGCGGCTCCCGGTGTTCGGTGCGTGCCGGTAGGTGCGCAGACTCTGTCCGTCAACGAACGCGAGCGAGAGTGCGTTGATCAGTTCGTCGCGAGACAGCCCCAGCATTTCGCCGACAACCGCCGTCGAAGCGACTTTCACCAGCACTACGTGATCGAGGCCGACCTGATTGAACGAGTTCTCCAGCGCCAGACAGCCCTGAATCTCGTGCGCCTTGATCATGGCAGCAAGCACGTGTCGCATCGTCAGCGGCGACTGGCCCTGCGCCACGGCCGTGCGCGAGAGCCAATCGGCCGTCATCAGAATGCCGCCGAGATTATCTGACGGATGCCCCCATTCGGCCGCCAGCCAGGTGTCGTTGAAGTCGAGCCAGCGGATCATCGCCCCCAGGCTGAACGCCGCCTGCACCGGATCGAGTTGATACGGCGTGCCGGGGACTTTCGCCCCGTTCGGCACGATCGTTCCCGGCACGATGGGACCCAACAGCTTGGTGCAAGCCGGGTAGGACAACGCTTCGAAACCGCACCCGAGCGTATCGATCAGGCAATTGCGAGCGGTGTCGAAGGCAAGATCGCTGCGGATCTCATAGGTCAGGACGTAGTCGACAATGTCCGCGAGAACCTTGTCGGGCGAAGGACGCACGTTCGAGAAACCTGCAGACATCGACTACCTCCTGTGATCACGTTGTCAAAACGCGTCTCCGGGAATACGCACCCAACCTTCCATCAGCACGCGGGCGCTGCGGCTCATGATGGCCTTGGTGACCGTCCACTCGCCGCCTTCCTGTTTCGCTTCGGCACCCACGCGCAACGTGCCCGACGGATGCCCGAAGCGTACCGCATTGCGCGCCCCGCCACCGGCGGCCAGATTGACCAGGGTGCCCGGGATCGACGCCGCCGCGCCGATGCATACCGCCGCCGTGCCCATCATTGCATGATGCAGCTTGCCCATCGACAACGCACGCACCAGCAAATCGATGTCACCCGGGTTCACGGCCTTACCGCTCGACGCCGTGTAAGCGGCCGGCTTCGCCACAAACGCGACCTTCGGGGTGTGCTGACGTGTCGCCGCTTCCGACACGTCCTTGATCAACCCCATGCGGATCGCGCCGTGCGCGCGAATCGTCTCGAACATCGCGAGCGCCTTCGGATCGCTGTTGATCGCGTCTTGCAACTCCGTGCCCCGGTACCCGATGTCCTCCGCATTGAGGAAGATCGTCGGAATGCCGGCGTTGATCATCGTCGCCTTGAAGGTGCCCACGCCGGGCACTTCGAGATCGTCGACGAGATTGCCGGTCGGGAACATGGCCCCGCCCTCACCGTCTTCCTCGGCGGCCGGATCGAGGAATTCGAGTTGGACTTCGGCGGCCGGGAACGTCACGCCGTCGAGTTCGAAATCCCCCGTCTCCTGCACAGCACCGTTTGTCATCGGCACGTGCGCAATGATCGTCTTGCCGATGTTGGCCTGCCAGATACGCACAACGGCCACGCCATCGCGTGGCACTCGCGCCGGGTCCATCAGTGCGCCGCTGATCGCGAATGGGCCGACGGCCGCCGACAAGTTGCCGCAGTTGCCGCTCCAGTCGACGAACTGCTGGTCGATGGACACCTGACCGAAAAGATAGTCCACATCGTGCCCCGGGCGCTCGCTCTTCGCGATGATGACCGTCTTGCTCGTGCTCGACGTGGCGCCGCCCATGCCGTCGATCTGCTTGCCATACGGGTCCGGACTGCCGATCACGCGCATGAGCAGCGCGTCGCGCGCCGCGCCCGGCACCTGGGCGGCGGCGGGCAGATCCTGCAGACGAAAGAACACGCCCTTGCTGGTGCCGCCACGCATATAGGTGGCGGGAATGCGAATTTGTGGCTGATGCGCCATCACATCTCTCCTCAGGCAGCCGCCTGCGACGATTCCAGAAAGTCCTGCGCGAAGCGCTGCAGCACCCCGCCTGCCTCGTAGATCGACACTTCTTCGGCCGTATCCAGACGGCAGGTCACCGGCACCTCCACACGCTCGCGGCTTCCGTCCTTCTTATGGCGGTGAATGACCAGGGTGAGCTCCGCGCGCGGCGTGCGCTCACCGATCACGTCGAAGGTTTCGCTGCCGTCGATGCCGAGCGTCTTGCGGTTCGTGCCCGGCTTGAATTCGAGCGGCAACACGCCCATGCCGACCAGATTGGTGCGGTGAATGCGCTCGAAGCCTTCGGCAACAATCGCCTCGGTGCCTGCCAGACGCACGCCCTTGGCCGCCCAGTCGCGCGACGACCCCTGACCGTAATCGGCCCCGGCAATCACGATAAGCGGCTGCTTGCGCGCCATGTAGGTCTCGATCGCTTCCCACATGCGCGTGATCTTGCCCTCCGGCTCGATGCGCGCGAGCGACCCCGCCTTGACCTGCCCATCGACCACGACCATCTCGTTCCTGAGGGTCGGGTTGGCGAACGTGGCGCGTTGCGCCGTCAGGTGATCGCCACGATGCGTGGCGTACGAATTGAAGTCCTCTTCCGGCAGCCCCATCTTCGCGAGGTATTCGCCCGCTGCGCTGTCGGCCATGATCGCGTTCGACGGCGAGAGGTGATCGGTCGTGATGTTGTCGCCCAGTACCGCCAGCGCCCGCATGCCGCGCAGCGTGCGCTCACCGGCAAGCGCGCCCTCCCAATACGGCGGACGACGGATGTAGGTGCTCATCTCGCGCCAGTCGTACAGCGGCGCGGCCGGCTCGCCGTGCTCGACGGACGCGGCGAACATCGGCTCGTATACGCGGCGGAATTGCTCCGGCTTGACGCTGCTGGCGATGATCGCGTCGATCTCCTCGTCAGCCGGCCACAGATCCGCAAGCTTCACGGGCTGGCCGTTGGCATCGACACCCAGCACGTCCTTTTCGATGTCGAAGCGGATCGTGCCGGCGATGGCGTAGGCCACCACCAGCGGCGGCGACGCGAGGAACGCCTGCTTCGCATACGGATGAATCCGCCCGTCGAAGTTGCGGTTCCCCGAGAGCACGGCCGTGGCATACAGATCGCGCTCGATGATTTCCTGCTGAATGACCGGATCGAGCGCGCCCGACATGCCGTTGCACGACGTGCAGGCATAGGCGACGACGCCGAAGCCGAGCGCCTCGAGTTCCGGCAGCAGCCCGGCCGCTTCCAGATACAGCGTGACGGCCTTCGAGCCGGGCGCCAGCGAACTCTTCACCCAGGGCTTGCGGGCGAGGCCCGCGCGGTTGGCATTGCGCGCGAACAGACCGGCGGCAATCATGTTGCGCGGGTTGTTCGTGTTGGTGCAGCTCGTGATTGCCGCGATGATGACCGCGCCATCGGGCATCAGGCCCGGTTCGTTCTCGACTTTGCCGCTGATGCCACGGGCGGCCAGCTCGCTCGTCGGCACACGCTTGTGCGGGTTCGACGGACCGGCAATATTGCGCACGACGCTCGACAGATCGAACGTGAGCACGCGCTCGTACTGCGCCTTCGTCAGACTGTCGGCCCACAGACCGGTCTGTTTTGCATAGGTCTCGACCAGTGCGACGAGGGCGTCGTCGCGGCCGGTGAGCTTCAGATATTTGATCGTCTGCGCATCGATGTAGAACATCGCCGCGGTGGCGCCAAACTCAGGCGCCATGTTCGAGATTGTGGCGCGGTCGCCCAGCGTCAGGTTCGCGGCACCCTCGCCGTAAAACTCGAGGTAGGCGGACACCACCTTTTCCTTGCGCAGGAATTCGGTGAGCGCCAGCACGATATCGGTTGCCGTGATGCCCGGCTGCGGCTTGCCGGTCAGTTCCACGCCGACGATATCCGGCAGACGCATCCACGACGCGCGGCCAAGCATCACGCTCTCCGCCTCCAGACCGCCCACACCGATGGCGATCACGCCCAGCGCATCGACCATCGGCGTATGCGAGTCGGTGCCCACGAGTGTGTCGGGATACGCCACGCCGTCCGTCACCTGAATCACCGGGCTCATGCGCTCCAGATTGATCTGGTGAAGGATGCCGTTGCCGGGGGGAATCACGTCGACGTTGCGAAACGCGCGCTTCGTCCAGTTGATGAAGTCGAAGCGGTCCTCGTTGCGGCGATCTTCGATGGCGCGGTTCTTCGCGAACGCGTCCGGATCGAAGCCGCCACATTCGACGGCAAGCGAGTGATCGACGACGAGTTGTGTCGGCACGACCGGATTGACCAGTGCCGGATCACCGCCTTGCGCAGCAATCGCGTCGCGCAGACCGGCGAGATCGACAAGCGCGGTCTGGCCGAGAATGTCGTGACACACCACACGGGCGGGGAACCAGGGGAAATCGAGATCTCGGCGTCGCTCGATCAGTTGCTTGAGCGAATCGGTCAGCGCTGCGGGATCGCAACGGCGCACGAGGTTTTCGGCGAGCACGCGCGACGTATAGGGCAGCGTGTCGTAAGCGCCCGGCGCAATGGCTTCGACAGCGGCACGGGCGTCGAAGTAATCGAGCGACGTCCCGGGCAGCGTTTTGCGGTATTCGGTGTTCATCATGTGAGGAAAGTGTCGGCCGGGCCTGTGGCGGTGTTCAAACGGCGTGCCTGCGTTGCGAACTTACGCACCGGGCGGCGGCGGAGATCCTGCGACCGCCGCCCCGGCCCATGCACGCAAGGCACGCCTGATTCAGACGGTTTCAGCGCTTTTCGATCGGCACGAACTGCTGATCTTCAGGACCGGTGTAATTGGCGCTCGGACGAATGATCTTGTTGTCGATACGCTGCTCGATGATGTGTGCGCTCCAGCCCGACGTGCGGGCAATCACGAACAACGGCGTGAACATCGCTGTCGGCACGCCCATCATGTGGTAGCTCACGGCACTGAACCAGTCCAGATTCGGGAACATTTTCTTCACGTCCCACATCACCGATTCCAGACGCTCGGCAATGTCATACATCTTCGTGTTGTGCTGGTCCTTCGACAGTTCGTGCGCGACTTCCTTGATGACCTTGTTGCGCGGATCGCTCACGGTGTAGACCGGGTGGCCGAAGCCGATGATCACTTCCTTGTTCTCGACGCGGGCGCGGATATCGGCCTCGGCTTCGTCAGGCGAGTCGTAGCGCTTCTGAATTTCGAACGCCACTTCGTTCGCACCGCCGTGTTTCGGACCACGCAGTGCGCCAATAGCGCCGGTGATTGCCGAGTGAATGTCGGAACCCGTGCCCGCGATCACGCGTGCCGTGAAGGTCGACGCGTTGAACTCGTGCTCCGCATACAGAATCAGCGAGGTGTGCATCGCACGCACCCACAAATCCGACGGCTTTTCGCCATGCAGCAGATGCAGGAAATGGCCGCCGATGCTGTCGTCGTCCGTCTCGACGTCGATGCGCACACCGTTCTGGCTGTAGTGGAACCAATACAGCAGCATCGAACCGAGGCTGGCCATCAGCCGGTCGGCGATGTCGCGCGCGCCCGGTACGTTGTGGTCATCCTTCTCCGGCAGTACGGTGCCGAGCACCGAGACGCCCGTGCGCATCACGTCCATCGGATGGGCGGCGGCGGGGATGGTTTCGAGGGCGTCCTTAACAGCCGCCGGCAAGCCACGCAGCGACTTCAGCTTGGCCTTGTAACCGCGCAGTTCCGCCACCGTCGGCAGCTTGCCGTAGACGAGCAGATACGCGATTTCCTCGAATTCCGAGGTCTGGGCCAGATCCAGAATGTCGTAGCCACGATAGTGCAGATCGTTGCCCGAACGGCCCACCGTACACAGGGCGGTGTTGCCGGCGGTCACACCCGACAGGGCGACGGATTTCTTCGGCTTGAAGCCAGTGGCAGTCGTCTCGCTCATGCTCATTCCTCCAGGATCAGGGATTCGGTTATTTCTGTTGGGCGAACAGCGCGTCGAGCTTCTGTTCGTAAGCGTGGTAGCCGATGCTCTCATAGAGTTCGGCGCGCGTTTGCATGGTGTCGAGTACGGCCTTTTGCGTGCCGTCGCGACGAATCGTGTGATAGACGTTCTCGGCTGCCTTGTTCATGGCGCGGAACGCCGAGAGCGGGTACAGCACCAGACCGACCTGCGCACCCTTCAACTCTTCCACGGTGAACAGCGGCGTCGAGCCGAACTCGGTGATGTTCGCGAGCACCGGCACTTTCACCGCGTCGGAGAACTGGCGGTACATCGGCAACTCGGTCATCGCTTCCGGGAAAACCATGTCGGCACCCGCCTCGACACACGCACAGGCACGGTCGATGGCGGCCTGAAGCCCTTCAACCGCCAGCGCGTCGGTGCGCGCCATGATGACGAAGTTCTCGTCCGTGCGGGCATCGACTGCCGCCTTGATGCGATCGACCATCTCCTGCTGGCTCACGATGGCCTTGCCGGGACGATGGCCGCAACGCTTCGCACCGACCTGATCTTCGATGTGCATGGCGCCTGCGCCGAACTTGATCAGCGACTGCACCGTGCGTGCGATGTTGAATGCCGACGGACCGAAGCCGGTATCGACGTCGACCAGCAACGGCAGATCGCATACGTCGGTGATGCGGCGCACGTCAGTGAGCACGTCGTCGAGCGTGGAGATGCCCAGATCGGGCAGGCCGAGCGAGCCCGCCGCCACACCGCCGCCGGACAGATAGATCGCCTTGAAACCAGCCGCCTTGGCAAGCAAGGCGTGGTTGGCATTGATGGCACCGACAACCTGCAACGGTTGCTCGGTCTTGACGGCCTCGCGGAAGGCGGCGCCGGCCGAACGAATGGTTTGCGTCACTTGAATCCCTCGGTCGTGTCGTGCGCGATGGGCGGTCTGATGTCGCCGAATCGCACGTAGGTTGAGTTGCGGTTACTTCATTAGCAATGGACGTGCCAGCGAGACATCACCGTGCACACCGCTATCGGCACTGAGTCCCTAAGACGTTCATTTAATAGCAGAAATTCTTCGCAGATGTGACGTTTACGTCAAATCGATTGTCGCGTGCTCCCTCTCAAACATGTCGCATAATGTTTCATATTGAAACGCAATCTGAAACTTCGCGTCGCATTATGCTACGATGCGCCATGGTTTCCCCGCGGCTTCGCCATTCCATCGCCGCACGTTTGCCGATGAGTCACCTCATGTCCAGCGCCGCCGATTTGCCGCATCGTCTACCCGCCTCCGCCACGAGCGTCGCCCGCGCGGCGCTCGCGCACCCCATCACCGCCACGCGCAAGCCGGTCATCTGGGCCGTGGGCATCAGCAAGCTCGGCGAGCTATACCGCGATATCGTGCCCGACTACGCCGCACAAGCCGATGTGCAGATCATCGACAAGGGCTACGAAGCCGTTATCGACGCATTGGCGCGGTTGCCCGCCGGCAGCGTCGACGGCATCGTCGCGGCCGGATCGAACGGTGCATTTCTGCGCGAGCGCGTTGCGCTGCCCGTGGTGCTCGTGAAAGTGACCGGTTTCGATGTCATGCATGCGCTGGCAAGAGCGCGTCGCGCCTTGCCGCCCTCCTCGCCCGCCTCACGTATTGCATTGGTGTCATATGCGCGGCCCGCCCCCGAGTTCGAGCGCTTCAAGAGCGCCTTCCATCTCGACGTCTCGCAACACGCCTATTTCGATGCGCACGATGCCGAAGATCTCGTGCATCGGTTGCACGACGAGGGCACGGAAGTCATCGTCGGCCCCGGCCTTGTGACCGAATTGGCCGAGCGAGCCGGGCTGACGGGCGTCTTTCTCTACTCGCAGGATTCAGTGCGTGCCGCGTTCGACACCGCCCTCGAAGTCGCGCGTTTCGGTCGAATCGAAGCGCAGCGGCGTGAGCGGCTCGATACCGTGCTGCGGCATTTGCACGAAGGCGTGGCGGCCGTCGATCTGAACGGACGCATCGAAGCCATCAACGCGTCGATGGCGAGCATGCTTGGCGTGACCGTTGCCGACGCCGTCGGCCGGGTGCTGGACGCCATCGCACCGCCGCTTGAGATCTCACGCACGCTGGAGAGTGCGAGCGCCGAACTCGAGGCCATCGTCTCGATGGCGGGCAAGACGTGGGTCATCAACCGCATTCCGCTGCTCGATCAGGGCACGCTCACGGGCGCGTTGCTCACATGCCAGGACTCGCAGTCGTTCGCGCGGGTGGATCGTTCGCTGCGCTCTCGCCATCGTCCCCGGCATCTGGTAGCGCGCTACCGCCTCGACGATCTGATCGGCGACTCCGCCGCCATGACACACGTGCGCGCGCTGGCACGCCGTTACGCGCAGACCGATTCGACGGTACTCGTCCACGGCGAAAGCGGCACTGGCAAGGAACTGCTCGCACAAGGCATTCACAACGCCAGCCGGCGGCGCGACTATCCGTTCGTCGCCATCAACTGCGCCGCGTTTCCCGAGACGCTGCTCGAGAGCGAACTGTTCGGCTACGAAGACGGCGCATTTTCCGGCGCCCGGCGCGGCGGCAAGGCGGGACTGTTCGAGACGGCGCACAACGGCACCATTTTTCTGGACGAAATCGGCGAGATGCCGATGCCGCTGCAAACGCGTCTGTTACGGGTATTGCAGGAGCGCGAAGTGCTTCGCCTGGGCGCAACCGAGCCCGTGCCCTGCGACGTGCGCGTGATTGCCGCCACGCACCGCGATCTTCGTCAGCAAGTGGCTGCCGGGCTGTTTCGCGAAGACCTTTACTACCGGCTCAACATCTTGCGCATGGTCCTGCCGCCGCTACGCGAGCGCATGGACGACCTGCCACGCCTCACCCCCCTCTTTCTCGAACGTGCACTTGCTCGCGCAGGAGCGCGCATGAGTGTCGATGCGCTGCAAGCATCGTTGCTGCCACTGCTCGCGACCTATCGCTGGCCGGGGAATGTGCGGGAATTGGAAAACCTGCTGGAGCGCATCGCAGTCGTGTGCGCGGACGTTGTCGACGCCCGCGAGATCGGCCACGCGCGATTGATCGAGATTGCCCCGGAACTGGGGATGGCACCGCCGGATGTTTCAAAAGCGAACAACGGACGGAAAATCGGCGTTCTGGACAATCACGGCACGGATCCTGCCGGAACAGGCGTCGACCCTGCGCCCCCCCTCTCGGGCCGTGCCCGCCGCGCAGCGGAAGAACTCGCGCGCATACACGCCGCGCTAGCAGCCTGCGGCGGTGACCGCAGCGCCGCCTGCGAAGCACTAGGTATCAGTCGCTCGACGCTCTGGCGCAAACTTCGCGACGCCGCAAGCGGCTGAGTCTCGTTGCGCCCGAGCGCCTCTCGTCAATGCTGGTGGCGGATACGATCCCACATCTCGTGCCAGTTCAGACGCTTGTGCTCGAACGGCTCATCGTGATGCGTCACCCAGAAATGATCGACGACCATGCCGATGGCGAAGCCGACGAGCAGCGCCACGAGCATCATCGAAACGTTGAGCATGGACATGGCGGCCTCCTGACGGTCGAAATCCCGCTTCCATTCTAGTCAAGCATTTTCATACCGGTGTCCCGATCTTCCGGCGGCGAAGGCATAAAAAAACCGGGGTCGAAACCCCGGTTTTTCATTGACCTCGGCCGATGCGCACAATGCGCATCGAAAGCGGCCTCAATGCTTACCACGTCGCAATCAACGCCCCCTTGAACTGCGTCTCGATGAACTTCTTCACTTCATCCGAGTGATAGGCGTCGACCAGTTGTTTGACCCACGGCTTATTCGCATCCTGCGCGCGCACGACGATCAGGTTGGCGTACGGCCCCTTCAGGTCTTCGATAGCGATGGCGTCACGTTTCGGCACCAGACCGGCTTGCGCAGCAAAGTTGGTGTTGATCGAAGCGGCGTCCAGATCCGGCAGTGCGCGCGGCAGTTGCGCGGCTTCGAGTTCCACGATCTTCAGCTTCTTCGGGTTCTCGACGATATCCAGCGGCGTGGCGTTCTTGCCTTCCAACCCCGCGCGCAGCTTGATCAGGCCTTCTTTTTGCAGCAGCAACAACGCACGGTTGCCATTCGACGGATCGTTCTGGATACCGACCTTCGCGCCGTTCGGCAGATCCTTCAGCGACTTGAACTTCTTCGAGTAGAAGCCCAGCGGCGAGACGTACGTGAGACCGGCGCTCACGATCTTGTAACCACGGTCCTTGATCTGGCTGTCGAGGAACGGCTTGTGCTGGAAGCCGTTGGCGTCCAGATCGCCCGCGTCGAGCGCGGCGTTCGGCTGTGCGTAGTCACTGAACTCGACGATCTTGATTTCGAGGCCGCGCTGATGGGCAACCTTCTTCACGACTTCGAAGATCTGCGCGTCCGAGCCCGCCATGGTGCCGACCTTCAGGGGCTTGTCGGCCGTCTGGGCCGTGGCGCCGAGGGATGCCAGCGCAAACGTGGCGCCGAGGAACGCGTTAATCAGTTGACGGGACAGCATGTGCGATTTCTCCTTTCGCTTATTTGACGCCGGTTGAGCGCCTGTTCGGTATCAAGCGGGCCTGATGAGCCCGCAGCGGCCGCGCTTGGCCAGTATCCGCGCGCGACCCAGACCCCGGATGCTGCCATAGACGCGGGTTTACGCGAAATACATAATCGGCATTTCGATATCCCCCGCCCGTTCCGATAGGCAGCGCAAATCAAAAAAAACGCCCCCTCGGATCACCGAAGGGGCGCATCGCCGGGAGAACAGCCTGATCACGGGCCGGGGGGGGTGGCACGGCCGACGGCAACGCCGCCAGCCGGTCGCATCAGGAACCGACGATTAACCTGCAAGACTCGCTATACGGCTGAACGCTATACGGCTGAATTGCGGGGCAAGACCCTGCACGCGCTGTGCCGAGCGCGTGCAGGCTGCCTCAAGATTGGCTCAGGGACACGGCTCCTCGCCGTTCTGGCCGTTCATTGAACAACCCCCTCCACCACCAAAACCGCTGGGGCCTCCGAATGCGGCAAGTCCATTGCCGCCGGCGGACCCACCAATGCCAAGACCACCGGGACCGGAAGCGCCGCCACCGCCGCCGCCAGCACCAACGCCGCCGCCTGTGCCACCACCGCCTGAACCAACGCCGCCGGGACCGCCGCCACCACCGGGGCCACCGCCACCACCGGGACCGCCACCACCACCGGGACCGCCACCGCCACCGGGACCGCCGCCGCCACCGGGACCGCCACCGCCGCCGGGGCCGCCGCCGCCACCGGGGCCACCACCGCCACCGGGGCCACCGCCACCACCGGGACCACCACCGCCGCCAGGACCGCCACCGTGGCTGCCGCAACCGCAGCCGCCCGCACCACCGATACCAACGCCCACGCCAGAGCCTGTGCCTCCGGGACCACCGAACGCGCCCAGTCCGCCGAATCCGCCAGCGCCGCCAAAACCGATGCCGCCGCCCCCACCGCGTCCACCACCGCCGCCACCGGCTGCGTAAGACGCATCGATCGAAATGCCACACAGCATGGCTATCGCCGCCGCTCCCACCAAAGTCGCCTTGAACCTGTTCATGGTCCCCTCCCCGCGCACGTGCACTCACTTCGGAACACACAGAACCCCGCCAGAAGGTTCTGCGTTACGGCGTGAGCGCATCAGCGAAAAACGCGGGCAATAGGCGGCCGTCCCATGCGTCGATGCACGGGGACACCTTGCCAACTGCCTGCGGAATCCCGGGTTGGCGCTTCGCCATACACGATTCATATACGCGAATTCCGTGCCAGACGACTCAACCCATTGATTTAAAAAGAATTAATACCTCAACTTGCGAGACACCGAAGGGCCACCTGCCGAAAACGTATCGTTCTTGAAACGCTTACAACGTGGTTCGCCACGTTCGCGCCCGGCGGGGAAGGCGAAACACCGTCATCAAACCGGTTGGCGGGGCGGCATCGGAGAATGCAACGCGTCGTCGTATGCCAACCGCCTCAATTCGCCTCGATCAGCTCTGCCGACGACTCGCGCAGACACGCGGCGAAGAGTTGCGCGGCAGGTGTCGTCGTGTCTTCACGCCAGTAGAGAATCGCTTCGCCCAAAGGGCCGAGCGGCGGCAGCGGCAGCACCCGCATCGAGCCACGCCGCACGTAACGGCGTGCGAGTGACAATGGCAGGATCGAGACAAAGTCCCCGCCTCGCAGCAACGAGAGATTCAACGCCAGCGAACTCGATTCGATGGCCGGACGCTGCAACACAACACCGTGTTCGGCGAGGATCTCGACCATCGTCGCGAACGCTGGCGAGCCGCGCATCGGCGTGATCCATCGCACATCCTGCAGATCGTCCCAGGTGACGGGGCGTTCGGCAGCGTCATGACTGCCCAGCGGATGCCGCGTACCGACCACGAAAACGAACGGCTCGTGATGCAACGATTCGTGACGCATGACGGGCAAGTGGCCAGTCACGCGATTGCGGCCGAGCGCCAGATCGAGATTGCCCTCGTCCATCATCTTGAGCAGACGGTCGAGGGTGGCTTCCACGAAGGAGAACGAAGCATTCGGTGCGCGCCGCGTGAATAGCTCGACCGCATGCGCGATCAACGGCTGCGGTATCGTCACCACGGCGCCGAAACGCACATGGCCCGCCGTGCCGGCGGTCAACGCACTGACGTCACGCCGCGCCAGTTCGATCTGCCGGAGAATCTCGCGACCTCGCTCGACGAGCACGCGCCCGATGCCGGTCAGCTCCACCGCATTGCCCACACGGCGCACGACAGGCGCGCCCAGCGCCTCCTCGATCTCCGCAATCTGCTTGGAGATGGCCGGCTGCGTGACGTGAAACGCCGCCGCCACACGCGTGACCTGCCGCAATTCACCCAACGTCACCAGAATGCGCAGATGTCCCAGCTTCAGGCCACTGCGGAAGAAGCGCTCTATCGAGTTATCGGTCGTTGACATGGCGGGAATCGGAAAGTCCATCGTGTGGCACGAAGGTGAAACGCCAACATCATAACCAAACGGTAATACCACGAGCCCAAAGTGTGATTTGCCGTTGCACCTGCCCACCCCTTACCCTTCGATCGAGCAGCACTGTCGCGCGGGGAGTCCCATAATGCCTCGGTGACTCAGAAACGGCCTAATGCCGTTTCCCATCGAGACGCCACCGCATAACCGAACGCGCGGCACGCTGCCCAATAACTCGACGTGCCGAATGGCACGCATCCACGGAGACAACACCCATGAGCACGTCCCTTTCCGGCGGCGCGCGGCCGCATGCCGGCGCGAATGCCGCCCTGGACCCGACACAGCGCGACGCGCTGTATCGCAAGCTGACCTGGCACATCATCCCGTTCCTCTTTCTCGCTTTCATCGTTGCGTACATCGACCGTGTGAACGTGAGCTTCGCGAAACTGGAGATGCTCTCTGACCTGTCGTTGTCCGAAACTGTCTACGGCGCCGGTGCAGGCGTGTTTTTCCTCGGCTATTTCATTTTCGAAGTGCCGAGCAATCTGATCCTGCACCGCGTGGGAGCGCGCATGTGGATCGCGCGCATCATGGTCACGTGGTCGATCATTTCCTGCCTGACGATGTTCACGCAGGGCCCGGTGTCTTTCTACGTCCTGCGCTTTCTGCTCGGCGTGGCCGAGGCCGGCTTCTTCCCCGGCATCGTGCTGTATCTGTCGACATGGTTCCCCTCGAACAAACGCTCGCAGATCATCGCGCTGTTCATGGTGGCGATTCCGGTGTCGGGTGCCATTGGCGGCCCGCTGTCCGGCTGGATCATGCAGCGGTTCGGCGGTCTGCACGACCTCGCCGGCTGGCAATGGCTGTTCCTGATCGAAGGCGTCGCCTCGCTGTTCGTGGGCATCGCTGCGTTCTTCGTATTGCAGGACCGGATCGAAACCGTGAAGTGGCTCAGCGCGGATGAAAAGCGTCTGCTCGCGCAGGATCTCGCCGCCGACGACAGCACCCGCGCCCACCAGAGCGTGCGAGAGGTATTCGGTAACGGCAAGGTCTGGTTGCTCGGCTTGCTGTATTTCTGCATCGCGATGGGCAATTACGGCCTCGTGTTCTGGCTGCCGACGATGATCCGCGCCGCGGGCGTTGCCAACCTCGGCAACATCGGGCTGCTCTCTGCGGTGCCGTCGCTCATCAGCGCCGTCGCGATGATTCTGGTCGCACGCCACGCGGATCGCCACAACGAGCGCCGCGTGCATGTCGCGGTGTGCTGTCTGCTCGGTGCCGCCGGCATGCTCGCCTCGGTGTTGCTTGCCCAGCATCTGTGGTGGTCGATGGCCGCCCTCATCGTGGCCGCTATCGGCATCAACTCGATTGCACCGGTCTTCTGGGGCATTCCCACGGCGATGATGGGCGGCGCCGGTGCGGCCGCTGCCATTGCGCTGATCAACTCGACCGGCAACCTCGCGGGCTTCGTCAGCCCGTATGTCATCGGCTTTCTTAAGGACAGCACCGGGCAGTTGCTGCCGGGCATGATCGTGCTGGCGTGCGCGCTGGTCGGCGGTGCCTGCATTGTGCTGTCGCTGCGCCCGCAACGGAGTCACGCATGAGTGTTTCCGTCTGCCTCGTCACCGGCGCCGCCACCGGCATCGGCGCCGCCACTGCCCTGCGCTTCGCTCGCGACGGCTGGGCCGTGGCCATCAACAACTTCGACGACAGCACTCGCGCCGCCGCGGAATCGGTAGCGGCGCAATGCCGCGACGCGGGTGCGCAGACGCTCGTCATCGATGCCGACGTGGGCGACGATGCCGCGTGCCGCCGCATGGCCGACACTGTCGGCGCGCAATGGGGACGGCTCGACGCCCTCGTGAACAGCGCGGGCACGACGCGCGTGATCCCGCACGGCGACCTCGACGCCATCGACGACGTCGAGTTCGAACGCATCTACCGCGTCAACCTGATCGGCATGTTCCAGATGACGCGCGCCGCAGCACCCTTGCTGCGCGAGCGGCCGGCAGGCGCACCGTCGGGCGCCGTCATCAACATTTCGTCGCTCGCGTCGCTCAACGGTACGGGGTCGTCAATTGCCTATGCGGCGTCCAAGGGCGCGGTCAATGCGCTGACGCTCTCGCTCGCTCGCAATCTCGCGCCATACGTGCGCGTGAACGCCATTGCGCCGGGCATGGTCGACGACGGCCTGCTGCGACGCGTGCTCGGCGACGAGGCCTACGCCCGCGTGGTCGACGGCATGCGCGAGAACGCGCCGCTCAAGCGCGTCTCGCAGCCATCGGAAATCGCCGACCTCGCCTGGTTCCTCGCGGCCCACGCGCCCGCGATGACCGGTCAGGTGCTCGCCATCGAGAACGGCTTGCTGCTGAACACCTGAACGGCCTGACTGAGCGACGTCAACGCGCGCGACACAATATAAGGAAGTCCCCATGACAGATCTGCACAAACACCGCTCCCGCACCGTTACCGAAGGTGTGACGCGCACGCCGCACCGCGCCTTTCTGCGCGCCACCGGCCTCGACGACGCCGCCATCGAAAAGCCGTTCGTCGCCATCGTCGATACGTTTGGCGAGAACACGCCCTGCTCCATGTCGCTGAATCAGATTTCGGATAATGTCCGGCTTGGCGTGGCGGCGGGTGGCGGCGTGCCGATCCGCGGTTCGGCGATCTCCGTGTCGGATGGCACCTCGATGAATCATTCCGGCATGCGCTTCTCGCTGGTGTCACGCGAGACGATTGCCGACAGCGTGGAGCTATTCGTGCGCGCGCATTGTTACGACGCCCTCGTCGGCGTGGCCGGTTGCGACAAGACGCTTCCCGGCATTCTGATGGGCATGGTGCGCGTGAACGTCCCCGGCGTGTTCCTGTTTGGTGGCGCGATGCTGCCGGGCGTGGCCCCCGACGGCTCGCAGGCCACGATCCTCACCGCCATCGAAGCCGTAGGTGCGGCGCAGCGCGGCGACATGACGGCCGAGACACTGAGCGGCATCGAAAAGCGCTGCACGCCGACCGCTGGATCGTGCCCGGGTCAATTCACGGCAAACACGATGGCGATGGTGGCGGAAGTGCTCGGCCTCGCGCCGCTGGGCTCCGCCATGGTCCCGGCCGTCTACAGCGAACGCATTGCCATTGCCCGGCGCGCCGGGGAGAACGTGATGCGCGCCCTGCGCAACGGCGGACCGCTGCCGCGCGATCTGGTCACGCGCAAGAGTCTCGAAAACGCCTGCGCGGCAGTGGCGGCCACGGGGGGATCGACTAACGCCATGTTGCATATCCCCGCGATTGCGCACGAGGCCGGCATCCGATTCACGCTCGACGACGTCTCCGAAGTGCTCGCCCGTACGCCGCTCATCGGTGACATGCAGCCCGGGGGCCGCTACCTGGCCGTCGATCTGCATCATGTCGGCGGGGTGCCTGCGGTGCTCAACGCGCTGCTTGCGGGCGGCCACATTCACGGCGATACGCTCACGCAGAGCGGAGAAACACTCGACGTCGCGTTGCGCGCGTTTCCCGGTCCCGACGGCCGCGTCGTCAAGCCGCACACGGAGCCGCTCTCGCCGAACGCGGGACTGGTCGTACTGCGCGGCAACCTCGCTCCGGACGGCGCCGCACTCAAGACGGCCGGCCTGAAGCAACTGGTGTTCTCAGGCACCGCGCGCGTGTTCGAAACCGAGGAGGACTGCATGGCTGTGGTATCGGCTGGCACGTACCGTGAGGGCGATGTGCTCGTGATTCGCAACGAAGGGCCCAAGGGTGGCCCCGGCATGCGCGAAATGCTGAGTGTGACGGCAGCGATCTACGGCCAGGGCATGGGCGAGAAGGTCGCACTGCTCACCGACGGCCGCTTTTCCGGGGCGACGCGCGGCATGTGCATCGGCTACGTTGGCCCCGAAGCGGCGGCAGGCGGGCCGATCCGTTTGCTGCGCGACGGCGACCGCATCCACATCGATGCCATCAAGGGTAAGCTCGACGTCGAACTCTCCGACGAGGCACTCGCTGCGCGCGCCGCTGAGGCCAAGCCGTTCGTGCGCGGACGTCTGGGCGGCGTACTGGAAAAGTACGAAGCGCTCGTGCGGCCCGCCAAGCTCGGTGCCGTCACGCATTCGGGGGCCGTGGAATGGCCCTATGAAGCCTTGCTCGGGGAGACGCCAACCCACGAGGACACGAATCGATGACTACCCCACGCGTAGGCTTTTGCGGCATCGGCCGCATGGGCGAACCCATGACGCAGCGGCTGCTCGCTGCCGGACACGAGGTCGCTATCTGGAACCGTTCGGTCGCCAAGCTCGCAGCCCTGACCGACGCTGGTGCCATGGCCTGCGTCACCCCGCAGGCACTCGGCGAATGCGTCGACATCGCCCTGCTCTGCCTTGGCGACGGTAGGGCCGTGGAGGATGTGGTGTTCGGTGAGCACGGGCTCGTGCATGCCGCCACGCCGCCGCGCATTCTCGTCGACCACTCGACCCTCTCGCCTGCGTTGACCCGCACCCTCGCGAAGCGCTGGCACGAAGCGACCGGCAGTGTGTGGATCGACGCGCCCGTGTCCGGCGGCACAGCTGGCGCCGCAGCAGGCACACTGGCGATCATGGCGGGCGGGCCGGCAGAGGCCATCGAAACGATCACGCCGGTGCTGCGCGCGTTCTCGTCGCGCGTCACGCGCATGGGCGACACCGGTGCAGGCCAGACCACGAAGCTCGCCAATCAGGCCATCGTTGCCACCACGCTCGCGGGACTGGCCGAAGCCTTCCTGCTGGCCAAACGCAGCGGCATCGATACGTCAGCCGTGCCGTCGGCGCTGCAAGGCGGCTGGGCCGATTCCGTTCTGCTGCAAACGCTGTGGCCGCGCATGGTGACCCCGCCGGCACATGCCACCGGCACGGTTCGCGTGATGCTCAAGGATCTCGATGCGATTGCGGAACTGGCCCACACGAGCGCTACGGTGCAACGCGTGCTGCCCGAGGTGCGCCGTTTGCTGAAGGACGCCGCGCAACGCGGTATGGCGGATTGGGATCTGTCTCAGATATTCCGGATCGGCGAAGCAGAGAGTTCACCGAACGCGTGATGGCGTTTTGAAGTCGCCATGCCCGCTGCGGGGCATGGCCAGCCATCACCGATGACTTACTTGACTTGCACGGTCGCGAAGTTCTGGCGGCCGAACGGGCTCACCTGATATCCCGACACGTCCGAGCGCGTAATCACCGCGGCTATCGGATGCGCCAGCGGAATCCACAACGCATCGTCCTTGATCGTCTTCTGCGCGGCCTGATACTTGGCCGTACGCGTCGCGACATCGGGTGTGCGCTTGCCGTCGGCAATCAGCTTGTCGAGATTCGTATCGCAGAAGCGCGCAAAGTTCGTCCCCGAGGTCACGGCAGCGCAACTGAACTGCGGCGTCAGGAAGTTGTCGGGATCGCCGTTATCGCCCGACCAGCCCATGAACAGCAGGTCATGTTCGCCCGCCTTGCCCCGGCGAATCAGTTCGCCCCACTCCACGGTCTTGATCTGCGCCTTCACGCCGATCTTCGCCAGATCGCTCTGCAGCATCTCGGCCCCCACGCGCGGGTTCGGATTGAGCAAACTGCCTGCCGGACGCGTCCAGATCGTCGTCTCGAAACCTTGCGGGAAACCGGCGTCCGCAAGCAGCTTCTTCGCTTTCTCGATGCTGTGCGGATAGTCCGCCACGTTCTTGGCGTAGCTCCACGTGTTCGGTGGATATACATTGACGGCCGGCGTCGCCGTGCCCTCGAACACCTGCTTGACGTAGTTCGGCTTGTCGAACGCCAGATTCAGCGCCTGACGCACACGCACGTCGTTCAGCGGCTTGTGCTGCGTGTTGATGGCGACGAACGCCGTCATGAAGGCGGGCGTCTCCACCACCTTGAGCGCCTTGTCACCGCGCGCGGCCTGCACGTCGAGCGGCTTCGGCGACAGTGCGATCTGGCACTCGCCGACCTTCACCTTCTGCGCGCGCACGGCGGCGTCGGGCACGATCGTATAGATCAGGCGTTCCGAGGCCGGCTTGCCACCGAAGTACGATGCGTTGGCATCGAAGCGCACGACACTGTCCTTCTGATAGCTGCGGAAGACGAACGGGCCCGTGCCGATCGGACGCGCATTCAGTTCATCCGTCTTGTTGGTGGCGATGAGCTTGTCGGCGTACTCGGCCGAATAAATCGACGCGAAGCCCATCGACAGCATCGACAGAAACACGGCGTCCGGCTCGGATAGCGTAAAACGAACGGTGTTGTCGTCGACCTTCTGCACCGACTTGATCAGCTTGCCCAGCGAGAGCGATTGCGCATGCGGGAAGCCCGACGGCGTGAGCTTGTGCCACGGCGCGTTGTCGTTGAGCATGCGATCGAACGTAAAGACGACGTCGTCGGCATTGAAGGCGCGCGTCGGCTTGAAGAGGTCGTTGCTATGGAAGTTCACATTCGGACGCAGCGTGAACGTATAGGTCAAGCCGTCGGGACTGACTTCCCACTTGGTCGCCAGACTCGGCACGACTTTCGCCTGCGCGGCATCGAATTCGACCAGCCGGTTGAACACCGGATCGGCGGAAGCGTTGGTCGTGGTGAGCGAGTTGTAGCGCACGACGTCGAAGCCTTCAGGGCTGGCTTCGGTGCATACGGTAAGGGCCTTGGCATGCGCTGCGAGAGGCACCAACGGCAGGGATAGGACAGTCAGAACGGCAGCGAGTGTACGACGCGAGCGACGGTGCATGAGCTTCTTCTCCAGGAAGTCGATGACGGTTGGCAAACAGCGGGCCAGAATAGCGCAAATTCAGGACAACTGCCCTTGCACCGCCGCATATGCTTATCTCTGCGCTCACGAATCCTGAAGCTGAATGTCAGTTTTGCCAACCGAAGGCCCGTATCCGATGGACGATGCTGTCGCGCGCCACCGCCACCGTCAGCCGGGAACTGACGGACATGTCGTATAGATAGCGTGTGCGGCCCGCGTACGGCACGCTCACGTAAGGGTGAGCCAGCAACGGAACCTCAGCGCCCGACGCCAGTGCGCCCCCCTCGCCTGCCAGACGCGCAAGACACAGGCGATGCGCGGTGTCGCGCGCAACGGCGAACGGATCGCACGGCCGAGCGCTCACCTTCGCGGAGTCATCCGTCCCGACGGGCGCCGGCGCGTGCGCTGCCAGCGCCACCGGGCCCTGCCCCAGCGCAACGAATAACCACAATCCCGCATGCGCCATATCGACCCACACCTTGCCGTGCGGTCCGTCGCACTCGAGCGACGACACACCGGGCGTTGCCGCCGGGACAGGCGCGTGCGCGGGCGCACAGCGAAACCAGCGGCCGAAAATCCAGCGCAATGCGATGCGCTCCGACAGGAATCGATGGCGCATCTGCTGACGCGGCAGCCGGCGGGCGAGCGAGTGTTCGGCGGCCGACAACCATGTCGCACCGTCGTCGGGACCGCCCGCCGCTGCCCCCGTCGCCCCGAACGGACGCCCGGCCAGCAGAAAGCGCCACAGCCAGAGTTCGTCACCACCACACTGGGGAAAGGGCCGCGCCACGGACGGCCGATGGGCATCGAGGTTGTCTGCGGCCTCCATGCCGCTGCCGGTCAGCGCACGATGCTGCGCGCCGCCCGTCAGCTTGCGCTCGCCCTGACCGAACTGCCCTAGCGGCACGTAGGTCATCGAAGGCGTTGGAATCGATGACACGCGCGGCGTCGAATCAACCGTTCGCTTCAACATCTGCAATTTCGACCTCCACAGGCGAGGTCTCCGATGACAAGTCAGTCTTGTGTATGCCTAAAGCCATCGGCGGCCATTCATTTGATAATGAGAATCATTATCAAATAATAGCACAAGGGTCCGCATAAGAACGGATGAGATCCGGATCGAAAGTGGCGTGGGGTGCGGGGCTTGGCGATGGAGCGGCCGCGCGTGTAGCGGTGCCCCATCGAGACCGTGGCTCGGAAACGCTGACGCGTCAGGCGCTCGCAGGCAGCGGCGGCCGATAGCCCAGCGAGTGACTGGCGGCCAACGCTTCGCGGCGCACAGCTTCGCCGATCGGGCCGTCCATGCGGGCGTCGAATCCGCCGGTAGCGCCGAGCGCCGTGATCACGCCGACGAGGCGACCGTCGTAGTTGAAGACCGGTGCGGCCAGCGCGCTGATACCGGTCAGATTGGTATCGCGCACGCTCGCGCCCTGGGCAGCGCGCACAGACGCCCGGAGTGCGCCGATGGGGTCGGTTGCATCGAGCTGCGCCCGATGCTCCGGCGTGGCGTGCGCCAGCTCGCCTTCGGCCATCGCGAGCACTTGCGGATCGTCGAGCAAGCCAAGGAAAACGCGACCGGCCGCCGACCAGAGCACGGACATCACCGAACCGATTCGCACGTTGATCGTCACCGGCAGGCCCGGCTCTTCGAAACGCACGATGGTCGGCCCCTTGTTGCCCATGACGGCAATAAAGCAGGTGACGTCGAATGCCTCACGCAGACGCACCAGCGCCGGTTCAGCCGCCCGCACCGGATCGGCCTGCCGCATGGCCGCCACGCCGATGAGCATCGCTTCAAGCCCGAGATGGTAGTGCTGCGAGTCGGTATCCTGCGCGACGAGTCCCTCTTCCACGAGACTCATCAGGTACCGGTGAACCTTGGCGGGGCTTTGCTGCACGTGCAGAGCGAGCGCGGTGAGGCTCGCGCGACCGCCCAGCCGGGCCAGGCCCTTAAGCACCGCCATGCCGGTTTCGGCAGACTGCACCCGTTGACGGCGGCCGCGCTCGCGAGGCGCGTCGATCGCATCGGTGCCGGAGGCCGGGAGGCCATCCGTCACGCCGGAAGGCACCACCGCGCTGCGCGGTCGGCCTGCTGTGGGTCGTTTGCTTGTGGTCATCGGCGAGATTTTATGACGCAAATCGCCATAGTCCGACATCGCTGGGCCTAGAGGTTAACCCCAGTCCACCTATTTACGCAATGCGTATTATATTTACGCTTAACAGATTCGGAGAATGTGAATGCTCCCTGACGCAGAGTTGTCGGCCAACCGGAGCCAATCACATCGGGATGAGGAGACGTCCCCGCCAAAGTCGGCCGTCAGTGCGCTCACGCACACGCTGCCCGATCGCGAGCCGCTCCTCTACACTTGTTCCATTGCGTGTGTCGTCGCGAGCCCGGCATGGCCGTCGCCGCACCCGCCCCCAGAGAGCGTGAACGGATGAGCCAAACGATTTCCCCCACCCCCGACACCGCCGCCGCGAGCACTGGCGGCTGCCCGTTTCATCAGACATCCGAGGCCAAGGCGCCCAATGGCTGCCCGGTGAGTGCGCGCGCTGCGGACTTCGATCCGTTCGAAGACGGCTATCAGCAAGACCCGCCGGAATACGTGCGCTGGGCGCGCGAACAGGAGCCGGTGTTCTACAGCCCGAAGCTCGGCTATTGGGTGGTGACGCGCTACGACGACATCAAGGCGATCTTCCGCGACAACATTACCTTCAGCCCGTCGATTGCGCTGGAGAAGATCACGCCGACGGGGCCGGAAGCGAATGCCGTGCTGGCGTCCTATGGATTTGCACTCAATCGCACGCTCGTCAACGAAGACGAACCGGCGCACATGCCGCGCCGGCGTGTGCTGATGGAGCCGTTCACGCCTGAGCATCTCAAGCATCACGAGCCGCTGGTGCGCCAGCTCGCGCGCGAGTACGTCGACCGCTTCGTCAACGACGGCCGCGCCGATCTCGTTGACCAGATGCTGTGGGAAGTCCCGCTCACCGTGGCGCTGCACTTCCTCGGCGTGCCGGAAGAGGACATGGACAAGCTGCGCGAGTACTCCATCGCCCACACGGTCAACACGTGGGGACGTCCGAAGCCTGAGGAGCAGGTAGCTGTGGCGCACGCCGTGGGCAACTTCTGGCAACTCGCGGGCAAGATTCTCGACAAGATGCGCCAGAATCCGGACGGTCCCGGCTGGATGCAGTACGGCATTCGCAAGCAGAAAGATTACCCCGAGGTCGTCACCGATTCGTATCTGCATTCGATGATGATGGCGGGCATCGTGGCCGCTCACGAGACGACAGCCAACGCCACCGCGAACGCGATGAAGCTGTTGCTGCAGCACCCGGACGTCTGGCGCGAGATCTGCGAAGACCCGTCGCTGATTCCGAACGCAGTGGAAGAGTGTCTGCGTCACAACGGGTCGGTCGCTGCGTGGCGCCGCCTGGTCACGAAGGATGTGAACATCGGCGGCATCGACATCGCTGCGGGCTCGAAGCTGCTGATCGTGACGTCGTCCGCCAACCACGATGAAGCGCACTTCGCCGACGCCGATCTGTTCGACATTCGCCGCGAAAATGCCAGCGACCAGCTCACGTTCGGTTACGGCTCGCACCAGTGCATGGGCAAGAACCTCGCCCGCATGGAAATGCAGATCTTTCTCGAGGAGTTCACTCGCCGTCTGCCGCACATGAAGCTCGCCGAGCAGGCGTTCACGTATGTGCCGAACACGTCGTTCCGGGGCCCGGAGCATGTGTGGGTCGAGTGGGACCCGGCGCAGAACCCTGAGCGCCGCGATCCGGCCGTGCTGACACGCCAGTCGCCCGTGCGTATCGGTGAACCTTCGGGTCACAGCGTGACGCGTCCGGTCGTGGTCGAGTCCGTCACACCGGCCGCCGAAGGCATCGTCAAGCTGCGTCTTGTCGCCCCGGACGGCCGCGCCATGCCGCGCTGGGCACCGGGCTCGCACATCGATATCGAATGCGGCGACACCGGGCTCTCGCGTCAGTATTCGCTGTGCGGCGATCCTGCGCACGCGGGGGCGTTCGAGATCGCCGTACTGCATGAACCGGAAGGCCGTGGCGGTTCGAACTGGATTCACACGCAGGTGAAGACCGGTGACCGGCTGCGCATTCGCGGTCCGCGCAATCACTTCCGGCTCGATGAAACGACGTCACGCGCGATCTTCGTGGCGGGGGGCATTGGGGTCACACCGATCGCCGCCATGGCACGGCGCGCAAAGACGCTGGGCATCGACTACGAAATTCATTACAGCGGCCGCAGCCGCCGCACGATGGCACTGATCGACGAGCTCCAGGCCCTGCATGGCGAGCGCCTGCATCTGTGGGTGAAGGACGAAGGCCAGCGCGCCGACTACGCCACCCTGCTCGCGACACCGCAAGACGGCACGCAAGTGTATGCCTGTGGCCCCGTGCGCATGCTCGGTGGTCTGGCGCAATGCTGTGCGCACTGGCCGGACGACACGTTGCGCGTCGAACATTTCCAGTCGCAACTGGGCACGCTGGACCCCGAAAAGGAGCATGCGTTCGAAGTCACGCTGAAGGATTCGGGCATTACGGTGACAGTGCCGGCGGATCAAACGTTGCTCACGGCATTGCGCGCGGCGAACATCGACGTGCAGAGCGACTGCGAGGAAGGTCTGTGCGGCTCGTGCGAAGTGCAGGTGCTGGAGGGCGAAGTGGATCACCGCGACGTGGTGCTCACGCGTGCCGAGCGCGACGCGAACACGAAGATGATGTCCTGCTGCTCGCGCGCTTGCGGTAAGAAGCTGGTGCTGGCGCTCTAAGCCGCGGTGTCCGCCGGAAGGACGACGGGGCGCTGCGGCGCCCCGGGTATCGATCCACCGCTTTGGATCTTCATCCGTGCTGTGGCTTGTGCAGCATCGTCACCAGCGCGATGAGCGCCAGCACCGCGAATCCGCACATGACGGTTGCGAGGGGACGAGGCGAACCGTCGTTGAGCACCCCCAGCAGGCCGCCTGCGGCGAAGCCGAAGCCATACTGCACGCTGCCGACGAGCGCCGCCGCGGCACCGGCGCGCGTCGGGTGATTGGCCAGCGCGCCTGCCACCGAATTCGCGGTGATGATGCCACGCAGCGACATGAACAAGAACAGGAGCGCGACCATCAGCGGCAGCCACGCAAAGCCCAGCCACACCGTCGCGCACAACACCGACGTCACGATGGCGCACCCGATGATGCCGATGCGCATCAGACGGTATGGCCCTACCTGCCCCACACGACGCGAGTTGAACATCGTCATCGATGCCATCCCGACGATATTGATGCCGAACAGCACCCCGAAGAACTGTGGCGACACATGGAAATACTCCATGTACACCAGCGGCGTGCCGGTAATGTAGGTGAACGACGCGCCGAAGACCGCCCCGCCCGCCACCATGTAGCCAACGAAATGGGGGTCGCGCAACAGTTGCCAGTACGACGCCACGACAGCACGCGGGCCGCCCGACTGCCGCGCATGCACCGCCCCGGTTTCAGGCAGACGCCACAGCGCGAACATTGCCACCACGCCGAACACCGCAAGAATGCCGAAGATCACGCGCCATGTGGTGAAGCGCAGCATCTGCCCGCCGACGAGCGGCGCCACGATTGGCGCGACGCTCATCACCAGCAACATGATCGAAAAGGCGCGTGCACTGTTGCGCGGCCCATAGACGTCGCGCACGATGGCCTGGGCAATCACCGGCATGGCGCATCCGCCGAGAGCCTGCACGAAGCGCCACATCATCATGTGGTCCATGCTGTCGGCGAACGCACAACCAATGCTGCCGAAAATGTAAAGCGCGATGCCCGCCGCCATCGGCCGGCGGCGCCCGAAGCGGTCCGCAAGCGGGCCCCACACGAGTTGTCCGAACGCGAAACCGAGGAAGAAGTATGACAGCGTGAGTTGCGTGGCCGCAGCACTCGCGCCCAACTCGTGGCGCATCGTCACGAGTCCCGGCAGATACATATCCGTGGACGCCGGCGCGATCATCATGAACAGGCCGAGAATGCCCAGCAGCACACGCTCGGAAGGCAACGCAGAAGAGAGTTCGGACGTCGAGGTCATTATCGTTATGATGATTCGGCACGACGCCTGTCGCGCCGTAGAGAACGTCGCGAAAACAACGACGCCCGCCATGATAACGCTGGCGGGCGTCGCGCTTTCATACTCGATGGTTATCGGACCCTTAACCGCTGCTTATGGCACCGCCCGCGGGTTCGACGCATCGCCATCAGTTGGCCGCTGCCGTGCGCAGGTTGGCGCCGTTGCTGCGCTGTGTGCGAGCAATCGCCAGCACACCGATCAGCGACACGCACGCCGGCACCGCCGCCGCGAGGAACAGCGACGATGACGACCATTGCAGATGCATCAGCGCACCGCCCAGCACCGGGCCGAGTACCGAGCCGATCCGGCCGATACCCAGGCTCCAGCCGATACCGGTCGAGCGCAGTGACGTCGGATAGTACGTTGCGGCCAGCGCGTTGAGCGCCGGTTGTCCGCCGATGATCGAGAAGCCCGCGAAGAAGATGGCGACGAACACCGCGACCATCGACACCATCACGACCGGATTGCCGATCGCCGCCGTTGCCGCAATCGCAATCAGGAAGGTCACGGCCAGCACGCTCGTGAAGCCCACCCGGTCAATGACGCGGCCGAGCAGCAGCGTGCCGATCACGCCGCCCGCCCACAATGCGGTCCCCGCCATCACGGCAACCTGCGTCGAGTAGCCGGCATCGCGAATCACCGTCGGCAGCCAGTTCGACAGGAAGTACATATCGAGCAGGTTGGCGAAGTTGATGACCCAGAGCAGTAGCGTCACGCGGGCGCGACCGTCCTTGAACAGTTCAATGAACGGCACGCCCTTCGCCTTCTGCTCGTCGAGCACAAAACGGGCGTCGACCGGAACGCTGGCCTTGGGAGCGACGCGCAACAACTGCTTGCGAATACGTGCGGCGTCGCTCTTCTTGAACATCAGGAACTGAATCGATTCGGGCAGCGAAATCCACATCAGCACGCCGAGCACCAACGGGATCGCCCCGCCGATGTAGAACACTGCGCGCCAACCCAGACTCGGAATGATCGCCGCCGTGATGAGCCCGCCGACCACGCCCCCCAGCGTAAAGCCGCAAGACACCATCATCATGAGCGACACGCGGATGCGGCGCGGGCTGTACTCACCGGCGAGCGCCATGGCGTTCGGCATGATGCAACCCAGACCCAATCCGGCCACAAAGCGCCAGACGACCAGCTCCGTGATCGTGTTCGCGAAGCCGGTGAAGATCATGCACACCGCGAAAAACAGCGTCGCACCGATGAGCACCGGACGGCGACCCAACTTGTCGGCCAGCGCCGAAAACGTGAGCGACCCGACCAGCATGCCGAACAGCCCAGCACCGAACACCGGCGAAAGCGTTTCCTTGGCAATGCCCCACTCGCGGATCACTACCGGGGCGACGTAGCCCATTGCCTGGACGTCGAATCCGTCCACCACCAGGCACATCGCGCACAACGCAATCACCCACCACTGATAGGCGCCCAGACGACTCTCGTCGATCAGCGTGCCCACATTCACTTCTGCTGCTTTCATCCTGTCTCCAAACGTTCTCGCAACTTCGTGTCATTGCGTACCCGGTCGAGGCGCCGGCTTCTCCAGTCGTTGCCTCGCACCAGGCACTCTGCTGCCCCGGTCGGGCATGCAGGGCATTTCATGCATCGGGCCGGAGGATGGATTTGCCACATCCTCTCGCGCATAAAATTACGCTTTGCGGAAGTTTATATCGCCGAACGTAAATCAATGCTTGGTGTTAACACTTAGATTCCCGGGGAATGCATGACACGATGGGCGCAGCGAGCCAACGGCGGGCGGATGGCCCCGGCTGTGCGCTATCGCAGTCGGATGTGTTGTTTTTCTCCATCCGGAGAGGGAGACCACGCCCGGGAGATGCACCAAAGGGCTATGCGGGGCGGGGAATTGGGTGGCTGACGCACAAAAAAGCGACGAATTGTCGCACTTGTGGTTTTTCTACAGATTTTTTCAGCAAAGGTTAACCCTTCTAGGGATTTCCCTGATATAGTTGCACCTGTCTCCTCCACCTCCTCCTGGTGGATTTCACGGCCAGCAAATTGCTGGCCGTTTTTTTTGGCTGTCGATCCCGCGCGTCCTCACCGCATCGGCAATAGACCGTAATGCACGTGCGGCGCCGACCTCGCTGACCGTACGCCTTCCTGCGCTACACTCGTTGCCATGAAACTCGCGCCGCTCGCTACCCTGCTTTGTGCTTTGCCGCTCGCCGGCTGCTATGTCGTGCAGTATCCGGGAGGCGCGCTCACGCTCTCCCCCAGCCCTGTCGCACCGCAAGCGATGCGCGCCGCACCAGGCGCCCCGGGTGCGGCAGATGTCTCGACGGCGCCGGTGCCAACGCCGAGTGTCGTCGCCGCGCCAGTGAGATCGTCGCCCGCACCGCCGCCGCCTGCGGGCACGGCTGCACGTCAGAGCTATCCGAATGGTTCGCCCGTGCCACCGGATTACCGGCCGTCGACCCAGCAAACGCCGCGCACGCCCGTCTATCCCAACGGCTCGCCCGTGCCTCCGGATTATGTGCCGCCGCCGACCTCGCGCGTGCCGTCGGGCACCGTTGCGTACGCGCCGGACCCGGGCTACGCGACCTATTCGACCTATCCCGGCTATCCCGCCTATCCGGCGTATTCGGCCTATCCCGCCTACGCGGCCTATCCGACATATCCCACGTATCCGGCATATTCGGCATATCCGGCCTACGCACCGTTTTACCCGGCCTTCGGCCCGTCGCCTTGGCTCAGCAACGTGTCGTTTTCGTTTTCATGGGGACGCGGCTGGGGGGGATGGGGCGGGCGCTGCTGCCATCGCTGGCGCTGAACGGCCGCCTTCCGTGGAACGGTCTGGCGTTTGATAAGCAGGTAGCCTCGCGCTAAGCGCTGCGCTTAACGTGGCCGTCAGTGTGGCCGTCAGTGCAGCCCTTCAGTGCGAAGTTGCATGCTCTCGCGCCACGCGATCCTCGATGCGAAGCTCGATACGCTTTCGGATTTGCTGCGCGGCCTCGGACGCATCGTGTGCGTCGATACTGGAGAACTCGCAGCGGCCAATGTAGTGCCCATCGCAATAGGCATCGACGGCCCCGTCGAAGCGCTCGTCGGCGCGCGGCGTGATCGCCCCGGCCAGTTCGAACGGGCGCCCAGGCGGCGTGTTGCTGACGTAATGCCAGGAAAAATGATACGAATCAGTCACATGTCCCCCTCGATAGTGCGACAGCTATGGAACTGTCTGCCAATGCTGTTTTTTGGGGAATCGTAACATGTACAAGAATCTCGACAAACGACGGGAAAAAAAAGCGGCCCGCCTTGGGGGCGAGCCGGATAGTCCGTGGAGGTCGGGGGCACATCAGGACCACGGTGATTCCACTGTAGTCCCGAATCGTTGTCGTTATTCTCGGTAATTTGCCTGATGCGCAAAGAAATTTTTGCTGACTGCCGACCCTCCGACGCACTTTTCGTCTGCTGAAAATCCGCGGGTTTTGACTAAGCCTGTGGCACATTGACGCCCCTCAGCCATCATCTCCGCCCGATGGCAGATCACCCGCCGGGACCGCTTTTCCAAACAACCATCCCTGCCCGACCACGTCCGGATACCGCGTGAGCATGTAGTGCGCCTGCCCCTCGGTTTCCAGCCCCTCAACGATGACCTCGACCTTGAGCAGCGCCGCCATCTTGCAGATCTGATCGACGATGGCGCTGCCCACGGCATCGGTACCAATGGACTGCGTGAACATGCGGTCGATCTTCAGCGCATCGACGTTCAGCGTCGACAGGTAGGCAAGATTCGAGAACCCCGTGCCGAAATCGTCGATATGAATCTGATAACCGTCCGCACGCAGACGGTCCAGGGCCTCTCGGAGCCGCGTCATGCTGTCTGTCGAACGCTCGGTGATCTCGAGCGCAATCTGTGCGCGCGGCACCCGCAGCGACGCCGATGTGTGATTCAGATACGTGTGGAATGTGCTGTCGACGATGTCCGTCGCCGCCAGATTGATGCTGATGTGAAACGCCGGATCGGCCAGCGCGCGGCCGTGCATATCGATCAGCGCGCGGCGCACGACCTGCCGCGTAATCAGCCCGATCACGCCCTGCCGCTCGGCAATCGGAATGAACATGTCCGGCGAAATCGGTGCGCCGGCGCTGTCGTTCAGCCGCGCCAGCGCCTCCACGCCGACCATTTTTCGATCGCGCAGCCGCACCAGCGGTTGATACACGACATGAATGCCGCCGGTTTCGGCGGCTTGTTGCGTCATCCAGTCGATCGACATCCGGTAGCGTCTGCGCGAACGCCACGACATCCCCATCGATGCTCCCGCCGCCGCGCCGATGGTCAGGACCAGCATCAGGCCCGTCGGATTGGTCAGGATCCGCGACGATACGTAGACCGCCGATGCGCAAACGTCCACCTGGCCCGAACACATCGAATAGCGACGCAGCGGCCCGATATCGAGCCATCGCGAGGTGACGCCCAGCGTAATGCGTTGCTGGTCTTCGAACAGGCCCGCGCGCCAGAACTGAAACCCCATGTCGCTCGTCGACGCGACCGAAGCAAAGCCGCTCGGCGGCATCGCAAGTCGCTCAGGCAAGACAGGGGGACTGAAGACCAGCACGTCGCCCATGCCGGTGGCATTGACCTGCACGCCTGGTGTCACAACGCCAGTCAGCGTCGGCCAGAGCTTCATGCCATTACGCGTTTCATGACTTGGCGGCGGCAGTTCCGGCTCCGGGTCGAGCCGTCCCGCGAGGGCGGAGCACAACACCCGGGCACCTTGAACCCGTCCGATGTCATGGAGATAGGGGCTGCGCATCGCCACACGGCGCAGCGCAAGAATATCGGCATCGGTACAGGGCACGGCGCCGCTGTACATCGCGCTAAGCAACGCGTTGCGGCTGGACGCCGACGCGTCGCTCATGAAACCCATGATTTCCTGCACATAGGCGCGCAGGCGAAAGTCGTCGATGCGGGTCTGCACGATCTGACCCACCAGCAGCATGACCAACATACCCGCAATGGCGCCCGTCAGCACCGGCAACCATCGGGTCAGTCTTCTAAGCGTGTGCATGGCGAGTGGCGTCCGCGTGACGCCCCGGATCGCTTGCGGGGCATGGCCGCCAGTGTAGCGCACCGCGTATCGGATGCATCGAATGCATCGGATTGCCACACGATCTTCGGACAAGGTGACGCCCGGCGCATTCGATGCGGGCGGTCTTGCGCGCCCCGTCGCCCGGCGTCCCGGCAAGCGCCGCCGCACAGGGATTCAGGAGTGGGACGATAGGGGGTCGGCGCTGGCGTACCGTTTCCCCCTCTGCCTCTCCTCACGGCCCCGTCATGACGCTCAAATTTCGTAATCCGGCGAACGGCGATGTCGTCGAGATCACGCGCCTGTCATGCGTTGCGGCATTTTTCCTCGGCCCGCTCTACCTGCTGGCTTATGGCTTCGCGTGGCATGCGCTCGTCTGGACGGCGCTCGCCATCGGCCCTGCCCTGATCTGGAAGGAATCGGCGCTGGCGATCTCGCTGCCCGTCACCTGCCTGCTCTATTCGCTGATGATCCACCCGCTGCTCATCGGCAAGCTGCGCGCCAATGGTTGGCTGCCCACGCGCGACGATGTCGTGCCCAGCGCAAGCCAGCGCGGCTATGACGCATACGACGATGCCCCGAGCACCCGCAACGCGAGCGCAGGCCTAGCCCTCGCTCCCGTGCTGCCGACGCTTGCCACGCCCCCTGAGCGTGGTGCGCTCATCCCGACCAACAGCTCCGCAGCCAGCGAACACGCGTCGCTGGCCGGTGATGAAAGGCCATGCCCGCTCTGCGCCGAGACCATCAAGCGTCAGGCGGTGCGCTGCCGGCACTGTCTGGCGAATCTGCCGGCAACATCGCAATAAACCTGTCGAGCGCCGCCGAGCCGTGATCCGCGCGATAGGCAAGGCTGATGGGCGCGTGCGGCACATCGCCGTCAATCGGCCAGAAGCCCATCCCGGGCGTGCGAATCTGACTCACCGACGCCGGCACCAGCGAGACACCGAACCCCGCCGCCACCATCGGCACGATGGAAGTGATCTGCGGCGCCTCCTGCCCGAGCTTCGGGCGGAAACCCGCCGACTCGCAGGCCGCGATCGTGCGGTCGTACAGCGCAGGACTGATCTCGCGCGGCAGCAGAATGAACTCGTCCCGCGCGAGCGCAGCAAGCGGCACGCGCTCACGTGCGCACATGGCATGCCCTAGCGGCAGCACCAGCACCATAGGCTCGTCCACCACAGGCAAGCTGACAATGCCGGGCGGTACTTCGAAAGGCGTGCGCACGAACGCAGCGTCGATGGCTTCGTCCACCAGCGCCGTCAGCAAACTCGCGGTATTGCTCTGCTGCGGATGCAGTTGTACGTCTGGGTAGCGCGCACGAAAGTCGCGAATCCACGCCGGAATGCGCGGCTCGAAGTACGTCGCGCCCGCGAATCCAATACGAATCTGCCCCGCCTCGCCGCGCGAAATCTGCTGCATGCGGCGCTTGACGCGCTCCACCCGCTCCAGAATCTGCCGCGCCTCCGGCAAGAACGCCTCTCCCAACTCGGTCAGCACGACATCGCGCGGCAAGCGCACGAATAGCGGGCCGCCCAATTCCGCCTCGAGTTGCCGGATCTGCAAGCTCAAGGGCGGTTGCTGAATCCCGACACGCGCAGCGGCTCGCGTGAAATGACGCTCTTCAGCGACGGCAATGAAATATTGCAAATGCCGCAATTCCATGACAACTCCCCTGTCAGCCCTGCCCCGCCGGGGTTCGCACCGGCAATACATAAAAAATATGAAAACAACGTGTTCAATATATTGGAAATGTACCCGATGGGTCAATACACTTCGAGTCAAGCGCAAACGGCCTCACCACTGGCTGTTGCGCCAATAGATCAAGAGATTCGAATAAGAGAGACGAGGAGCCTCACGATGTTTGAAGACCGCATCCGCCTGGCGTCGCTACGCGACCGGGTGATGAGCGCCGACGATGCTGCAAAGCTGGTTGGCGACGGCATGGTGGTCGGCATGAGCGGGTTCACCCGCGCCGGCGACGCCAAGGACATGCCGATTGCGCTGGCCAAGCGGGCGAAGGCCCACCCGATGAAGATCACGCTGATCACCGGGGCATCGCTGGGGCACGATTCCGACAAGACACTCACCGAAGCCGGCGTACTCGCCAAGCGTTTGCCGTTCCAGGTCGACACGACCCTGCGCAGCGCGATCAATCGCGGCGAGGTGATGTTCGTCGACCAGCATTTGTCGGAGACGGTCGAATTCCTGCGCACCGGCCAGTTCGGCAAGCTCGACGTGGCGGTGATCGAGGCGGTCGCCATCACGGAAGACGGCGGGCTCGTGCCGAGTTCGTCGGTCGGCAATTCGGCGAGCTTCGCGATTCTCGCGGAAAAGGTCATCGTCGAGATCAACCTCGCGCAGCCGCTCGCCTTTGAAGGCATGCACGACATCTGGATTCCGGGTCAGCGCCCGCATCGCACGCCGCTGCCCATCGTCGACGTGCGTGATCGTGTCGGCACGAACGTGGTGAAGATCGCGCCGGAGAAAATCGCCGCCATCGTCATTACCGATACCCCGGACAGCGCTTCCAATGCCCTGCCGGCCGATGCCGACACGCAGCGCATTGCCGGGCATCTCATCGAATTCTTCCAGCACGAAGTCTCACGTGGCCGTCTGCCGCGCACGCTGCCTGCGATTCAGTCGGGGATCGGCACCATCGCCAATGCGGTGCTCACGGGCTTCATCGACTCGCCGTTCGAAGACCTCACGATGTACTCGGAGGTGCTTCAGGACTCGACGTTCGAGCTGATGGACGCGGGCAAGATGGTGTTCGCATCGGGCTCGTCGATCACGGTGTCGCAGGCGGTGCAGGATCGCGTGTTCAAGCATCTTGAGCGTTATCGCGACAAGCTCGTGTTGCGCCCGCAAGAGGTCAGCAATCATCCGGAAGTCATCCGCCGGCTGGGGCTGATTGCGTTGAATACCGCGCTCGAAGCGGATATTTACGGCAACGTGAATTCCACGCATGTCGGCGGCACGCACATGATGAACGGCATTGGCGGGTCAGGCGATTTTGCGCGCAACGCACGCATGGCGATCTTCGCTACCAAGTCGATTGCCAAGGACGGCAAGATCTCGAGCATCGTCCCGATGGTGCCGCACGTCGACCACAACGAGCACGATGTGGACATCATCGTCACGGAACAGGGTCTCGCCGATCTGCGCACCCTCGCCCCGCGCGAGCGCGTGAATCTGGTGATCGATCACTGCGCCCACCCGAGCTACCGGGAAGTTCTGCGCGACTACTATCGCGACGCGTTGCGCTACGGCGGACAGACGCCGCACGCGCTGGAGCACGCGTTCGACATGCACGTCAACTTGCGCGAGCGCGGCTCGATGCTGGCAGGGAAATGACATCGGCGCCGGTCGCCGACGCCGGGGGGCGGGCGGCCGGACGCCGATTGACCGGCATCGACGGCAAACGTCGATGCCGAGAAGAACATGGGGCGCATGCGGTCCTGTGGGCCGAACGCTGGTGAGAGCGTTCAGGCATTCGCGGCTCGCCAGCGATCGTTGGCGAGCCGCTTTTTATTGCCTGGTGAATGCCGCTCAGGCGGGCAGCCGCTGTGTGCGATGCGCTTGATTAGCAGCGCCGTCGAGCGTGAAGATCGACACCAGTTCGCGCAAGCCACCCGATTGCGCCGCCATCGACTGCGCGGCAGCCGAGGCTTCTTCGACCAGCGCGGCGTTCTGCTGCGTGACGGTATCCATCTGCATGACCGCCTGATTGACCTGCTCGATGCCCGTGCGCTGTTCGGTGGACGCTGCGGCAATTTCCGCCATGAGATCGGTCACGCGTTTGACGGCATGCACGACCTCGTCCATCGTGCTGCCCGCCTCTGAGACAAGCTTCGTGCCCTCGCTGACCTGACGCGTCGAGGCATCGATCAACTCCTTGATCTCCTTCGCGGCATTGGCGCTGCGCTGCGCGAGCGTGCGCACTTCTCCCGCCACCACGGCGAAGCCGCGGCCCTGTTCACCGGCGCGCGCCGCTTCAACCGCGGCGTTGAGCGCCAGGATGTTCGTCTGGAAGGCAATGCCTTCGATCACGCTCGTGATGTCCGACACGCGTGCCGAACCCTCGGAGATTTCGCGCATTGTCGCGACCACCTGACGCACCACTTCGCCGCCGCGCAGGGCGATATGCGAAGCGTTCGTCGCAAGCACGTTACCCTGTTCCGCGTTGTCGGCGTTCTGTTTGACCGTGGTGGTCAGCTCTTCCATGCTCGCCGCCGTTTCCTCCAGCGACGCCGCCTGCTGTTCAGTGCGCGACGACAGATCGGTATTACCGGCGGCGATCTGCGCCGAGCCTGTCGCGATGCTCTCACTGGTGTTACGCACCTGCCCCACGACCTGCGCCAACTTCGTGTTCATGTCCCGCAACGATCCCAGCAGTTGGGCGAGTTCGTCCTTGCCATGCACTTCGATGCGCGAACTGAGATCGCCGCGAGCGACCGTCTGCGCGATATCCACACAACGGCCGATTGGCACCGTAATCGAGCGGGTGATGGCCAGTGCGATGACGATATTGACACCCAGCGACAGCAGGATCAGCACGATGGCTGCGACGAACGCTGTGTGGTAGTCACTTGCGGCAGTCTCGCTCGCCGCCTGCGCCCCTGCGCGATTCACGGCCACGTGCTCGGTGAGCTTGTCGCTGAGTACGGAGAACCGCTTGACCTCGTCGGTCATGACGAGCGTGCGCGCCTGCTCTTTGGCCGCGTCGTCGCCCTTTGCAAGCTCGGCGGCGCGATTATCGACCGCCAGGTAGCTCGCCCACGCTTCACGCACGGCGTCATACGCACGCTGGTCTTCGCTCGAGGCAATCAGACTTTTGTAGCTCTCAAGCGTCTTGTTCATCAGATCGATGGACGCCTGACGCTTGTTCGTTTCGTCCACCCGCGTGCTCTCGTCCGTCGTGAGCAGCGAGGCAAGTGTGGCCCGGCGCGCGGCATTGGCGGCAACCTGCGCGGTGCCGAGTACCTGCACGCTGGGCAACCAATTGTCGGCCAGATCGCGGGTGCCGCCATAAATGCGCGACGCCTGGAACACAGCCATGCCACCCACAATACACAGCAGGACCAGCGTGATGGCAAACCCGATGGTCAATCGTGTGCCGATTTTGAGACTACCCAAGAACTTCATGCCCGCTCCATGTGCGATAAAACGACAACAATCGCATGAGATAACGGGCGACCATTCAAGAATCTTGAGCCAATAAACCCCTGATTCTCACGCAATGGCTTTCAAATAATTACAAAGCCACGCAGACGAAGCGTTTATTCATTGAATTTCGACGTTCGTTTCACAAAGCGAACCAGAAATTTTTGAAAACCAGAAATATCCATGGAAATATATTGATTCATCTATCGATGTGAATATTTCCACGCAATGGTGTTCGGGATCACCGCGTCCTTCGACGCGGCGACATCGGCAGAGGAGAATCCGGCGCGGTCGTCGCAGTCTATTTGCTGGCGCCATCAAAAGGCGCCGGATGCACCGTATCCAGATCAATGCCGTCGATACAGCGAACATTGACCGCAGCCATTTCCGCTCCGTCCGGCATGTCACCAAAGGCAAACGCTTCGACACCGCATGTCGGGCAGAACTGGTGACGAATGACGTGCTTATTGAAAAGATATTCCTCCGCCATTCCCACGCCCGCCGTTTGCGAAAACTCCGATATCGGCGAAAAGGCGAGAATCAATCCACGCTTTTTACAGATTTAACAATTGCACGCAATTGTTTTGGACAAATCAATATTTGCGGTGAATCGCAATTTACCGCAATGGCATCCGCCTGAATATTGCTGATTCGCCATACCGTATCTCCTGATTATGTCGAGGACTTGGCCGGAGGGCATCGAATGCGCGAAATCTGCGAGAAGACGCCCGCCGGATCTTGGGACTATTTTGCGACAGAATCCGGCGGGCAGGTGTGACAGCCGGCGGCAGTTGCGCCGGCTTCGTGCAGGAGGAATGGAAGCGCGGGCGCGAGGCGCTCGCTCAGGCAGCCAGCGCCGGTTCGTCGCGACGTGAATCGCGCGAGCCGTTGGCGTGACTACGAACCACGGTAACGCCATGGCGGCCGTGTTCGCGCAGTTGAAACAGCGCGACCGTCTCGGCAAGATTGCGCGCCTGCTCGCTGAGCATCGCCGATGCTGCCGCCGACTCCTCGACCAGCGCCGCATTTTGCTGCGTCGACTGATCCATCTCTGCCACGCTGCGGTCGATCTGACTGATGCCGGCGCTCTGCTCCGTCATGGCACTGTGGATCTCACCGACCAGACGGCGCACGCGCGAGATGCCGTCGACGATTTCCCCCATCGTGTTGCCTGCGGCCTGCACACGTTGCGTGCCACTCTTGACGTTCTGCACCGACGCCTCGATGAGCGTCTTGATCTCCTGTGCGGCGGCTGCGCTGCGTTGCGCCAGTGTGCGCACTTCGCCTGCCACCACGGCGAAGCCCCTGCCTTGCTCACCCGCTCGCGCGGCTTCGACGGCTGCGTTCAGCGCGAGAATGTTCGTCTGGAAGGCGATGCCGTCGATCACGCCGATGATCTCGGTAATGCGCTCCGACGACTGCGCGATCTCGCTCATCGTCGTCACGGCCCCCGTGACGACGTCGCCGCCACGCCCGGCCGCTTCGCTCGCGTCGTTGGCCAGACGCGTGGCGTGCTCGGCCGCTTCGGCCGTCTGCTTGACGCTGGCCGTCAGCTCGGTCAGCGCCGCCGACGTCTCCTGCAACGTACCCGCCGACGCTTCCGTGCGCTGCGACAAGTCGCGGTTCCCCATCTCGATCTCGCTCGTCGCCGAGGTCATGCCATGCACACCGGCACGCACGTCGATCATGACGGTGCTGATCTTGTCCACGAACGCATTGAACGAGCGGGAAATCTGCGCCACTTCGTCATGACCGACGACATCGAGACGGCGTGTCAGGTCCCCGCCGCCCGAACCGATGGTATCCATCGCGTCGCGCACTTGCGACAAGCGACGGAAGGCCTGCGACGTGAAGAAGCTCGCGATACCGATAGCGCACAGCGTCAGAATGATCAGCGTGATGATCGTGGCGCTCAGCACGCGCGACAGGCCGGCCGTCGCCTCCGCCTTGTCGAGAGCAACGACGAAGAGCCAGTCGGTGCCCGGCACCGGCTGTACCTTCAACAGCTTGGCAGCACCGCTGAGATCGACTTCCATCGGCTCGGTCGCACGTTCCATGCTGGCAAGCACCTCGGGCGTGAGCGATTGCGCGAGATCGCTCCACTGCTTGAGCATGAGCTGCTCATCGGGATGCGCGATCACGAGACCGTCGCGCGAAACCACAAACGCGAGGCTCGACGGTGTGGGATGCACGGCCTTGACGACTTCCTGAACGGCGTCGAGCGGCACAGCGCCGCTCACGGCACCGAGCGTCTGGCCGTCGCGCAGAATCGGCGCGGCGAACGACACGTAGAGCTTGCCCGAAGCGATATCGGCATACGGCTTCACGACGGTCAGCTTGCCGGCACCGGTCGCCCCCTTGTACCAGGGACGCGCGGTCGGATCGTAATCGGGCGGCGTGGGGCCGCTGGAGAAGTACGACTTGTCGCTCCAGCCAATGCTGGAGATGGGGAAACCGTTCGTAGCGCCAAGCAGTTTGGTGAGCGCGACGCCCTGCTCGCCCTTTTCGACGGCGGCGGCTGTGCCCACGACCGATTGGCCCTTGGCTGCCGCCCAGCGTTCCACGGCAAGCGTATTGCCGCGCGCAACGGCGTCGAGCGTGTTGGCGATGGTCGACATCATGCTACTGCGCACGATGACGTACGTGGTAATGCCGGAGAGGATCAGTGCACCAATAACGGTGGCACACGCGATCAGGATGATGCGTGTTCTAAGCGAAGATACTGTCATGCTGTCTGGAGAGGCAGGCCTGCGGCTAGGGGGGTCAAAAGACAGAAGCCGGCGCCCAGGCCACCGGCTCCACTAGGTGGGGGTTCCACCTAGGGATTTACGGCAGACGTCGAGAGAACTTTAAGTGTTAACCCGGAATTCCGACACCCAATGGCATGGCAGCCAGGCGCAATCGCACTTGGCAGTCGCTATGGATGGCGAAACATCAGGGGTGCGAAGGGTACTGCGCAGAAAGCGCAGAAAGCGCGGGCAGCGCGTGATGACGGGGGCCTGATGCGCGTAGCGGCGTCAGTCGTTGGCGGCTGCCTCGGCCTCGGTCTGTTCGATGGCCTTGACGATGATGCGCAACGTGGCGTCCAGGTGGTCTTCCGTGTGGCGCCGGGTGGCCGCCACATCGCGCGCCCGGTATTCGTCGAGCATCTTCTGATGCTCTTGGTTGCTCACGTCCACATGCACGGGACGCATGTAGAGCGATAGCGCGATGTAGGGGCCCGAGGCATCGCGCAAGGTCTTGATGAGGTGCGCCAGCCGCGAATGGTCCTGCGACGCCCATAGCGCGGCATGAAACGCCTGATTCAGCTCGGTCCATTTGACGACGTCCGACGTCGCGAGCATTTCGGCGTGCAACGCCTGCGCGTGCGCAATGTCCTCCTCCCGAATCGTGGCCATCGCTTGCTCGGCCATCATCGGTTCAAGGGTTTTACGCAGGCGGTATAGCTCGTTGACGTCGTCGATCGTGAGACCACGCACCACGGCACCGCGGTGGACGTCGAAAAACACCAGCCCCTCGGAGACCAGCGTGCGCAGCGCTTCGCGCACGGGCGTCGTCGACATTTCGAGACGGCGCGCGAGATCGTCCTGCCGAAGCCGGTCTCCCGCCTTCAACTTGCCTTGCAGAATCTCGGTACGCAGTGTCTCGATGGCATATTGATATGCCGTGAGCCGGCGGCGGCCGGACGTGCCGGACACGCTGGCAGATGCGGAGGACGTGCTTTTCAAAGGGATGCCGTTTGTAGATTATTGAGGCGTGAGTTTACTCCAGTTTGCCAGCGCCTCCCCAACCGAACCGGGCGCGACCCCTGAGGCCAGCAGCGCCGTCACCAGCAAGCGCGCCTTGAGCGCAGACAGCCAGCCGGACAGGTGCGCGCCGCGCCGGGCGAGATCGATTTCAGCGCCGACGTAGCCATAGGTCTGCGATGCCGTGGACCCGCCAGCCGCACGACTGGCGATCACGACAGGCGCCTTCGCCGCCAGCGAACCGATGCGCTCGGCAAATCCGAACGAAACGTGGCCGGCGCCCTGCGCCGCAATCACAACGGCCTCGTAGCCGCCCTTGATGGCCATCTCGGCCAGTTCGCCGTCGTCACTCAGTACGGCCGTCACCAGTGCAACCTTCGGCCAATCGCGCACGGGCCGTGCCAATGGTTGCGGGCGTGCCGGCCGGGCATGGAAAAACGTCGGGCGCCCCTCGACGAGGCGCGCCGCAACACCGCCGTCGAGCGACACGAAGGCCTGCACTGCCAGCGCATCGCCCTTGCTGACCCAGCGCGCGTAGTGTGCCGTGTCGTTCATCACCACGAGCACGCCGCGACCAACGCTGCCGGGATGCACGGCCGTGCGCACTGCGGCCAGCAGATTCGCGGGACCGTCTGCCCCTGCGGCCTGAGGAGCGCGCATTGCCCCCGTGATGATCAGCGGCGCAGGCAATTTCCAGAACAGATCCAGCAAAAAGGCGGTTTCCTCCAGCGAATCGGTGCCCTGCGTGAGCACAACGCCGCTCGCACCGTCGGCGATCTGCTGCTCGGCCCAGGTGAGCGCGTCCATCAGGTCGTCGTAACGCAGTGAGGCGCTGGGCAATTGGCGAAGCGATGCCGTCTTGATGGTTGCGACGTCGGACAAGCCGGGGACAGAGCGCGCCAACTGCGTGGCGTCGAGCGTCGGGACAACGCCGCCGGCAGCGTCTGACGGGGTCATGCTGATCGTGCCGCCAAGCGAGGCGACGGCAACCACGGGAAGCGAATTGGGCATGGTGGACAGTTTTTTGATTTCAGTTGATATGCATTGTGCATTATATATAATCGACAATCGTTTGCGAAGGGCATCGGGTGCTTCGCAGAGAACCCAACACTTTAGGAGACGTCATGCAACCAACCACTGTGGGCCATCCGGCCGCCGGGGCGACGCGGTACCGGTTCGCGGTATTCGCGCTGATCGTGGTGATCGCCCTCGTGAACTACATCGACCGGGGCGCGATTTCGTACTCGGCGGCGCAGATCACGTCGGAATATGGTTTCGACCGGGCCGGCTGGGGCGCAGTCCTCGGCTACTTCGGTTACGGGTATATGTTTGGCGCATTGTTCGGCGGCGCACTGGCCGACCGCGTGGGCGCCAAGAAGGTATGGGTGATTGCCGGTGTGGCATGGTCGGCGTTTGCCATCGCCATGATCTGGGCGGGCGACCTCGGGATCGCCGTGCTCGGCGGTTCGGCGCTGACCGGCTTCGCCACGATCCGCGTGCTGTTCGGCTTCGCCGAAGGTCCGGCCTACTCGATCATCAACAAGACGATGGCGGCCTGGGCGTCGCCGTCGGAGCGCGGCTTTGCCGTGTCCATCGGGCTGCTGAGCACGCCGCTCGGTGCGTTGCTCACGGCGCCGGTCGCGGTGGGTCTGCTGCTGCTCACCGATAGCTGGCGCACGATGTACATCGTGCTCGGTATCGCAGGCTTCGTATTGATTGCGCTGTTTGCGCGCGTCTATACCAACCGTCCGGAAGACAATCCGCGCGTGAATGCGGCTGAGGTGGCGCTGATTCAGGCGGGACGCCCGGCGCAGCATCCGTCGGCCGCCGCCGCAGCGAGCGATATGCCGTGGTGGAGCTTCTTCAAGAGCAGGACGCTGGTGTTCAACTCGATCGGCTATTTCGCGTTCATCTACGTGAACTTCATGCTGCTGACCTGGACACCGAAGTATCTCGCCGACGAGTTCCATTTCACGCTGTCCTCGCTCTGGTACATCGGCATGATTCCGTGGACGGGCGCGTGCGTGACGGTGCTGCTCGGCGGACGCATTTCCGACTGGCTGTATCGCAAGACGGGCAAGCTGGTCATTGCGCGCAGTTGGTTCGCGGCTGCCGCGCTGACATGTACCACGTTGTGCTTCCTGATGGTCTCGCAGGCGCAGAGCGTGTGGGCGGTGATCGCATTGATGACGCTGGGTAATGCGCTTAACGCCCTGCCGAACTCCGTGTATTGGGCGGTGGTGATCGACACGGCGCCGACACGCGTGGGCACGTTCAGTGGTTTGATGCACTTCATCGCGAACATCGCGGCGGTGCTCGCACCGACGCTCGCCGGGATTCTGTCGGCCAAGTACGGCTACTCGTCGATGTTTGTCGCGACAGCAGTCGCAACGGCAGTGGGCGTGTTTGCGATGCTGCAGGTAAAGCCCGGCGTCGGCCCGAAGGTGGGGCGACGCGAAGGCGAAACGGTGTCCGCTTGATTGAACCGGGCGGAATGAGCGACTGACAAGTCGTTCGGATAACAAAGCAGGGCTGGCGGACCATCGTCCACCGGCCCTTTTTCTTTGACTGCGGACGCGCGGACACTATCTACGAAGCAGAAACCGGGTGGCCTGACGCCGGGCAACAAAAAAGGGCCAGCAGACGTATCGTCTACTGGCCCTATTCTTGGTAGGCCGTGCTGGGTTCGAACCAGCGACCAAGGGATTATGAGTTAGTTTAAACTGTACATTTACACAGCCATGGCGATTAACTTTCATTGAAAATCAACATGTTATAACTGCGCAAATTGAACAGGTTTGACACGTAAACTGCGTTGAAGGGCAAAAAAATGCCCACCAGAATCCCCCACCATTAGCTCTACCATGTGGGGTAATCATTGAGTCTCGGGGGCGCGATGGAAGATCAGCAAGACAACACCGTGCAATATCGGATTGAGTACATTCGAGCGATCCGAAGTGCGGCCACAGATTGGCGTGCGCAACAGCTTCAAAAATTTGAAACTTGGACGACCGAAACAGTCAAGCATCTTGCGTTCATTAATGCTGCTGGATTGGCTGGCGCATTCGCATACTCGACTTCATCAGGACACGAAGCTCTTCCGGTAAAGTTGTTTTGCGTACCAGCCATCATGTACTTTGCCTTTGGTCTAGCCTCCGCCGTTATCGACATGTACGCAAACGCGATGGGGCACCTGAGACGCGCGAACGAAATTACCAAGCGCATCGATAAATGGGACAAATTGAAGTCACCTCCCAGCAACCCTCTAGATTTGCTATCCCCGCTGCGACGCGGAAAACTAGCCTTTATCTTTGCCGAACTGTTCGGCTGGCTGTCTGCCGGAGGATTCTTGTTGGGCGTGATCCCGTTTATTCGACTTGGCATGTCATAGGCCGTCACTGCCGCCCTTAATATACTGTGTTTTTGTACAGTATTTCGTGTTAGTTTACCTCCCTCGAAGTTACCCGAGAGAGGTCGCCATGCGAGATCCACACACCACCAGATTTATCGTCGTCCCGTTCCGCAAAGGGTCTGGCGGCGACCTGCTGCCTGTTGAGGTGCGGCCGGCCAGCACCAGCGTCGGCGCCGTTCGCGTCGCCCACTCAATGCGCGAGCAGCACGCCGGCGTTGCAGCTTATGAAGTGCTGCTCGATCCCGAGACTGGCGCGATGGAATCGCCGAAGGTGTTGTTTCAGCACGGGCGAATCCCCGCGCTCGACGAGTACGCCGCGGCGTAGCGAGGTGTCGTTATGCCTCTCAACCCCCGCCCCTCCGATCTGACGATCGACCAATTGCGCAGCCTATGGCTCAATCACAAGGACCCCGTTCTTCGGCGCGTAATCGAGGAAGTCGCATTTCGGCGGCTTGAAGCCCAGCGCAAGCAAAAGGTGCTCTTCGAGGTCGAAAAACTGTATGCGATCATCCACCAGGCGTGGAAGGAAGAGGTCGGCGACACCTTGATTGCGCTCGAATGCCTCAAGGCGCTGCTTGGCGAACACAGAACAGCCAAGGGGGAATCCCCGCGAATTCCCGGCGCACCGCCCCGCTAGGAGTACGCGCCGTCGGCCACGAACCGCTATCTGCAGTGACCCGAGAATGGACGGCCCCGCTTTGCTCAAGCGGGCACCGAAGATGAGCGACATTCGCTATGGTGCGGATTGGGATGAGTGGTGGGAGAAGCCGAGGGACAGTAGCTGCCTGCAACAGAGATAGCAATCACGTGCGCACTCAACATGAAACGATTGTGCGGCGCGCAATCTAAAGCGGTCGAACTGTTGCGTCCAGCATGACGGGCCTATCAGTAATCCCAGTCGTAGCGGATGCGCCCATTGGACGTCACGTGGTTGCACGACATCTCAGTGGTCGAATTAGGCTCGACGGTCCAGCGCTTTCGCTGAGGGTCGCCTTCACAGAAGTAGTTTAAATAGATCTTGAAGTCGCACCGGTTCTTCAGACTGTAACGGGTGGAGTATTTGTCTTTACTGATCTGATCCAAGCTCCCGCACTGACGTTGCCGAAGCGCACGCTCGGCGTCAGTTGCTGCCGAAGCGGAGAATGCACTTAATACGATGACCAGCGGGGCTGCGGACAGAATCCTGCTCATGATCTCACCTCATATCGACGAAGGTGCTGCGGGGTTTATTGCGTGAGAAACGTTTCGGAACTGAAACATCTGGAGCCTAATAGCCGCAAGCCCGCTGGTATCGCTTGAGTACGGCCAGTAGCTCGTCGGCATCGCGATAGGCAACGGGAAGCTCAAACCGGCGGTGGTACTCTGTGTCTTTTTTGCCCTGGAACACAGGGATACAATCCGAACCGTCGCGACAGGAAACGAGAACTACTGCAGTAGGCGTGCCCCATGAACTCGTTCGCTTGTCCGGGTAGTAATCGATTCCGTCGAACGTCACGTCGCTGAAACGAATTACGGACCGGTACCTACCTAGGATGCCCTCCCAATAAAGGCCCATCCCAGAGCAATTCGGCTTGCTCGCCTCAATCAAATAGACGAGATCAACCATCTGCTCGGCATCGTTGCCCTGTGCGTATCCACCCTGGAGTGGTAATGCCAGTGCTCCAAGCGCTGCGGCGCGCATCAACCAACCTGGATATTCCATAGTGACCTCCGATACTCCGGCCCATCTATGAAGCAGGCTTCGTGCCAATGCCAGCCTAGCGAGGCCCCCGAAGCCCTCTCGCCCCCCCGGGAGAAAATGAGGAGCACAAAACGTGTCAAATTTGAAATAGGAGGGACAGTCGGCCCGATCTGTCGCACTTAGTTCGCGCGACCGGCCACGCCAATGCAAAGGTTGTCCGCTTTGACGGCACTGACTAGTTCGCTTATTTTTGCATCAACGAGTCATAACTGCGCTCGCAGGCAAGTCCTGCGATGTGGGCAGCGTCAGCGAATTGCGCCAGCTTCCCCGCTCGTTCATCAGCGCGGCTGAGCACGTCGGCAAGCACTCCGATGGGGTCACCGGCTGGCGCGCTGGCGCTGGCAGCGGTGGAATTTCTGGCGGCAACGATATAGCCGGCAAGTTGCTTGCGCAGCCCGGCAGAATCAGCAGCATTGGCAAGAGCATCAGCCGTTGCCTTGTCAGCAGCTTTTTTTGCATCTTTGATGACTCCTGCTTGGGTTTCCACACGTTGGCGGTAGGTGTCTCGGTCGGCCGTCAGATCTCGGATTTGCTTCGCCTGGTCGGATACTGTTGCCGACTGGTCAGCGTCGTGATGCCCCTTCCAGTAGCCGCCGCCGGCCGAGAGCACAACGGCGAGAAGGAATGCGCCCCATACGCGCGGATCGATCCAACTCACATCGCACCTTCCGCCTTCACGTACTGAGCAAGCAACGGCTCGAGCGCATGCTCGACCTGCCCATACCCGGCACCGGGGAGACTGGCCCAGATGTTCCGGCACTTCGAGATGGCGGACGCGATATTCCCTGCCTTGATGTCGGCCAGCGCGCCGCGCTCGCGGATCTGCTGGATCGCGATCTTGTCCTGGCTGACAGGAGAGAAGTCCGTAAGCCCGAGTTGCTGCTTGTAGACATCGAAGTAGCGCGACAGAAGTTGGTAGCGCCCGGCGGCCGTTGACCACACGTTGAAGCGCTTGATCCACACGGACTTGCGGGGATGGTCGGCATAGCTTGCGAACAGGCCTCCGCCCACGATCACGTTGTATCCGTCGTCCGATCCCGAAATGCGAGACGTGAATTCAGACCACGCGAGCATGTCGAGAAACGCACACACGTTCAATCCACCGGCCGTTGCCGGATCAATTCGAGCCATGTTGTCGCTCCTTGTTTGCCCAGTACGCCTTCCGGGCCATCAGCCACACGCCGACAATCGCCATCCCGACGAGCATCAGGACTTCGGGGCCGTCGATCGCGTGGCGCATCCAGAACGGTTTGAACAGGTTGCCGGCGGAAGCCAGACCGATGGCGACGAAGCCCGTCGTTCCCCAAAAGCCCGTCGCGATCGCATCACTCAGCGTCACCCAAATGCATGCGCCGAGAACGACGACGTTAGCGGCAAAGAACACCGATACCCAGATCATTTTTCGAGCCCTCCGGAGAGTCGCCGCTTGAGAGCCCCGATCAGGTCGGCATCGTTGATTTCCTTGAACACTTCCTTTGCAAGCGCCAGGCCGAACAGCCCCATCAAGAACCCGAACGCCTGCTGAGCGCCGGCATCCGTGATCGCGAAATACATCACGACCAACGGACTGAGGTAGTAGGACATCGCCGCGCCGGCCGCGAACGACATCGCTTTTTGTTTCTTCGTCAGCCCTTCGCCGATGAATCGGAGCGCAATCAGCGATCCGATGGCGCCGGGTAACACCTTCACCACCACAGCCAATGCGGCCGCCGCTGCGCTTGATGTGGGTTCTGCCATTGGCTTGTCCTTTGGGCGACCCCGCGCCCCGCTCAGGAAATAAAAAAGCCGCCCAGATAGGCGGCTTACGTTCTCGATCAATGACCGGAGGTGCTACATGAACTTCGACTTCTTAGCATGTCTCGGCGTAGCTATCGCGGTCGCTCCAATTGGCGTTGTCGCGGCGTTCTCTACGCTGCGAAATTCCTGCTCAGTAGCCGGTCACGTCTATAACCATAAAAGTTGCTCCCAATGACCCAGCGGCGTCATAGTCCCCCAAGCTAGAATCAGCCCCGAGTCTGCCCACGGAATAGTCAAATATCGCTGTCGCCCCTGACATTCGGCAGCCAACCACGCGATTCGAAATCATCGCTTGAGCTGAACCACGGCCATCTCTATCCCAGAAATCCTGCTGCTCAATTTGAGCGACGGCATAGGTCCTCGAAGAGTCATACGTTCGCGAAGTTGCCCACGGCATAGGCCATCCGGTATTGTCCATATACGGAGGCGGCAGCACCGATGGATCTGGCGAATAAACCTGCACGAAGTCCGTCACGCGCGAATATTGCAGATCGCTATCAAACGTCTTTTGACCAGCGGCATTGAACAGCTGGAGAATTCCGTTTCCACCAACGAGGCTCGCCGGAGCGAAGATGTAGTACGAGACGGAGACAGGTGTGTTGGACGACAAGAAGAAGTACATCGTCCCGCCAGATCGCCACTGATACTTCATAGCGACGTTGCCGGCTGAACGAAATGCCATAAAGCACTCGCCCGATCCGGGGTCGGGGCAACTCACCACCACACCGCAGCCTTGCGTCATACCCCCGCTGTAGTGATCGAACTGGTTATTTGCTCCCAGAAACGAGGTGCTCGCAGTGCCTTTCGTGACAATGGCGTAGCTTGCGAAATTGTCATCGATCAGCACTGAACCGGAGTCATTGATTACCTCGATAAGCGCCATCAATACTCCCCGTAATACACCGTTACAGTCGCCCCACTTGGGCTGTATACCGCATAGCTCACGACGTTTCCGCTGCTGCGCAAAGACACTACAGTTCCGACCGCGCTACCGCTGACATTTGAGAAGGCCCACACACGGCAGTTGGCGTTTGAGACTGGTACGGAGAACGACCCGCTGCCGGTCACGGCAACCTGGCCGATCTTTCTCGACAATCGTTTCGAAAGATCGAGCTGCAACGAGCCGTCGGGGTTATAGAGTTCAAATACCGGCATTCAAACCTGCATGCGGATGCGTAGCGTTCCGTTAGAGTCGTACCACTTCGAACTGTTGTTGGTTTCAACCCGTCTACCACTCCCGCCTACGCCGTTGTTCTCGTAGCTTCCGGACTTGTCCAAACGCCATCCCAACAGACCAGCGCTGTAGTTGTTCGACTGAATGTAATCGCCGATCATGGCGTTCGTGATCCAGCCAGTGCCGATGAATGCCTGGTTGATGAACGTCTGACCGCCTTGAATCACGAAAGGCGTGCTGGTCTGGCCGTTGATCAGATTCAGGAAAGCGAACCGGTCAGCGAGGAAGAGGATTTGCGACTGCGTCGGTCCAGTCTCGTTGCTGACCCCGATGCCCATGCCAGCGCCGTAATACACGCCGTCGACCGTGGCTCCTACCTTGATCTGATATGAGGCCGAGACCTTCCCGTCGAGCGTCGCCATCGCCTGAGCGGTCGTCTGCACGAGTGCCGTGTTTTCGCCGATCGTCGCCTGCAACGTAGTCACTTGTTGCGCAACCGCTCGATCGCCGTCCTGAATCAGCGACTGCACCGAAAGCAGGCCGGCATAGATGTTGATCGACCCTGCGTAATCCTCGGTGCTGCCGGCAAACGGCGGCTGGATCGTTGCTATGGTCTCCAGCAAGTCCTGCGACAGCTGCGTCTCGCCGATCTTTCCATTCAGGTAGTCGAGGATCTCGGTTGCGTCTGCGCTGGATTGGCCCCGCACGCCACCACCGGCCGGATACCACGCACCGATGTTGCCGGACTTATCAATCAGTCGTGCCCAGAAATAGAACGTCGCGCCGGCCGCGAGGCCCATCATCGTGTGCGTGTTCTGTGGGAATGCGAAGTCAGCCAGCTTGATCGCCGTGAACAGGTCATTGGTCTGGCTGTACCAAACTTCCGTGCGCTCGACATCGAGCGGGCCCGTCGGAAAGCCCCAGTTGATCTGGATGCCGAAGACGATGCCAGTAGCAATGAGGCTCGTGACCGCGGGAGGCGGAGACGTCTTCCCGTTGAGCGTGGTTTCAACCGAATAGGCAGGAATGGAAGGGACGTCGAGGGCATTCAGCGCCGTCACACGGGCCACGTACTTACCAGCGTAGAGATTCGGCACCTCAAGACTCTGCGAGCCGGTACGCCCTGCCTTAACCCACTCGCCATTGTCTCGGCGCCACTCAACCTCGTATGCGACCGCCTTATCCGCTGGGGTCCATTTGATGACACCAGTTGTCGACGCAATGCCCTGCGCGATGACCGAATACGAATCCCAGACGACATCCTTGGCCGGCGGCTGCACGGACGGCGGGATGACGCTGATCGGCCTTTGCTGCAAACGCGTTCCGCTGTCGATGGCCGCGTACTTGTCGGGATTGTGCTGAATCGCATTCACGTCCCATTGCAGGCCATCGCCCTGCGAGATGCTAAGAACGCGGAACAATTGCGTCTTCAACTGGGCGCTCTCAACGACCCAAACCGCCTGCGGCTGCACGGCTTCCGTCCAGTTGGCTGTGACCGTGACTGTGTTGCCTACCACCGACTGCACGGTGCGCGTCTGCCGCGTTCCGCTCGGCAGGATGATCGTCAGCCCGTCGCCTTGAGCAATCTGCTCGACCTTGTCTAGAACGACCGTTGTTCCAGCCGCCGATTTGACTCGTCCGCCAATGCGCCGCCCTGCGCGCGAGCCGTCTGCGACGCTAATGACGCTGCCCGGCGACACCATTGCCTCTTCGAGCCCGATGGAGAACGAAACTGATTCGGTCTCTAGAATGCTGCTCTTCAACGTCCAGTGCCCAACACGCTGCGCTTGCCCTTGGCTGGTGCAGCCGAACGCCGTCGTCTCGGTCTGCTGAACACCATAACGAGCAATGCCGTCCTGATCTTCGACGTACTCTACCTTCGCCTTGTAGAAGTCGGACGGATCGTTCCATGTGACGAGAGCCACTGTCTTACGGGCCTTCCAGCTCGTACCTGTGTAGGTGAACTTCCCGTTGATGACGTTGGCGTTCGTGAAGCTGTAGACGGGATCGCCTGGCATGTCCGCTACGGCCACGACGTTACCGTTAGCCCAATACGCCATGCCGCGAAATACCGTCGCGAGATCCTGCAAGACCTTGTAGGCGTCGGAGCGCGCCTGCAAGTAGCAGTTGCAGGTAAAGCGAGGCTCTTGCCCCCCGTCGCCATTGTCAACCAGTTCGTCGCAATACTGCGCGATCTGATAGAGAGACCACTTGTCGACCTGCGCAGCATTCACGCGGTGGCCAAGGCCATATCGCGGGTGCAGCACCAGGTCGTAAAACACCCATGCCGGATTGTCCGTCCAAGCTGTCTTGAAGGTGCCATCCCACGATCCAACGTAAGCCCGCGTTTCCGGGTCATAGTTCGACGGCACGCGTATGATGCGCCCCTTCATGTCGAATGAACGGGTCGGAATGCTCTTGAACTGCTGTGCGTCTACCTGGATCCCGACCAGCGCGGTATTCGGGTAGCGAAGCTTTGCGTCTATGATCTCCGCGATGCTTTCAATGTTTGTCGTGTCAGCGATGGTGCTGCTGTTTGCGTTCGGCGTGATGCGGCGCACACGTACCGTCCAGCCCGATGCTGACGCTGGCAGATTGATACGATGGCTGCGCTCGTAAGTGGATGTCGTCTTTCCGTCGAATGCTGACGCCAGAACTTCCTGGAACGCACCGCCGGCGGTAGACAGATCGATCGCATACTCGACCCGATAGCCGGTGATATCACCGTTGCTTGTGTTCGCCTGTGACAGCGCAGGCACCGCCATCGTGATGCGGACGGCTGAAAGTTGCGGGTTGCTGATGGCCCTAACCCAGGGCGTAGTGGACGTTAGAGTAACGCCGACAGACGTTTCACTCTCGACCGCCGGAAACCCGGCGATGTATGTCTGGTCTTGCGTGCCGGTGCGCACGTCCACGCTGACGTTTTGAAAGTTCGCGGTGCCATCAGGATTGACTAGTGGCGTGCTATCGAGGAATACGCTCTGCATGCCATTGACCAACCCCACAACGTCACCCTCGGACGCCGCATCAAGCACCTTCGCGTATGCGATCGAGTGCAGGCTATCGGGACTTTCGGTCGAGGTACGACTCTCGCCACCGTCCTTCCCGCCCCCGCCGCCATAACCGATGATGTATTTCATGCGTCCCAGAAAATCAAAAACCCCGCACTAGGCGGGGTTTCAGTGGTTTCGATGCTGCTTATGCTTGGTCTTCTGCGTATATGCCGGCGGAGATAACAGCGCCGCCGATAATCATTCGCCCATACAACAACGGCACCGGGTTTCCCTGCGCCTGGGTGTTCACAGGGCCGTTGAAGTTATAGTTCGCCCCGTTGTCGGGACTGTCTTTCACGGAGAGGCCGACCTGCTGGGGAGACAAGAGCTGGACAATGCCGCCGAGCGCCATCGATGCCCCCATGAGTCCGACCGCGCCAGCACTGAGCGCTTTGACTCCAAACAGGCCTGCCTGCGGAACAAAAAAGGCGGCCGTTATAAGCGCCGCCCCCAGAAGTACGTTGAATAATCCGCCACGTTTCGCGCCGAGGATGAACGGCGCGATTCGCATCGATTCACTCCCCGGCGGAAGATCCAGCTCATCAGCTCCGAGATTTCGCTTGCCGGTGAAAACGGAGTATCCGACACCTTTACTCTTACTCGCGAGAAGCTCCGCCTTGAAACCAGGGACGATGACGCATAGCGCTCGTATCGCCTCGGCAGGGCTATCAACGGCGAGCCGGAACGATCTACCGAATTTCGCGCCGAGCGCACCGTAAAGTCTGATATCGCGAAGCTTCTCACTCATTCGTCACCTCTTTAGGCAATCGGACACTCCGGCAATAACGGCGGAATTTCCATACGGTAAGCGCACATGAAGTGCAACATCGGACCCACCACCAGAGCGCTTTGCCTCAAGAAGCGCGTGGTAGTACCCGGAATCACCAACCACCATCTCCACACCCGTTTCCGTCGGCGCGTAAGAAAAATCCACGTCCGACGCCTTCCAGCGACTAGAGACGCACGCCGCAAACTGCTCAGGTTTCATGCTCGTGTTCCCCCTCACTTCCGGAGTATTCGAGCGAAGATCGGACACGGTCGTACATGCCGCCAGCGCGACAAGCACAAGAGCGAAATATCGATTGAATTTCATAAGCACCCCGATTGACAGTCCATTCGAGGGCGATGTTACCCCATCAGGCTCTTGTGCCTCAGAACGCAACGCGTGATCTCCCGCCAGTACCCGCCGTACACCTCGCGCGTTGAGAGACGGCCGTGCATATGGTGAAGCATCAGGCCGTCACCGAGATAAACACCAGCGTGATTCGGCACTTCGGCCCGGCGCTGCATCAGGATCACATCGCCAGCCTTACTCGGCTCGTCCTGATTCAGGTGTTCGAAACCAGCTTTCGGATACCCCTCCATGTAGAGGTTCTCGCCCTTCGCCCACCAGTCGTCGCGGCGCGGGAAGTCGGGAAGCTCGATATTGAGTTCTCGGGCGTAGAAATCGCGAACGAGCGACCAGCAGTCGAGCACTCCATGCGCGAACGTGCGGCCAACAAGCGGCGCCTGATAACCACGCGGCTCGATCGTCCGAAAGTCGTCCGCCGGCCATGACAAGATGTGCCACGGCAAACCGGTCGCCTCGCAGCTCACCAGATCGGCCTCGCTGGGCGTTGCCGGGCCGTCGGGGTGCGAATGCACCACCGCGATAACATCTCCCGCATCCTCTGCAGCAGCGTAGTCCTGCGGGTCCATCACGAAGTGCTCGGTGCCCTGCGCGAGGTTCCGGCACCGCATATAACGCTCCCGACCTTTGGCGACGATCACGAGCCCACACGCTTCGCGCGGATAGTCCTCCGCTGCATGAGCGCGGATCGCTTCCAATGTTCTCTTGATCATCAGCTTGTGCGTACCAAGTCGGCGGCAGGAAAGCCGCCATACGGGAGTTCGTTGTTCTCGCCGAAGCGACACTTGCAGGATGAGACGCGACCTCCGCATTTATCCAGCGAAGGGTCGGCCACAGGGCTGTCGTTCTTGTCGAAGTGCGCCGAGCCCGTGTAACCGCAGTACGGGCCACGGTACCCTCCGATGGTCAGCCATACACAGACGTTCGCGATTATCTGCCGGCGCGGAAGCTGCTCACCGTTGAAGTCGAGAGCACTGGCAAGCTCGAACGTGACCGACTCGTTCGTCTCTTCCGTTTTTTGGTTGATGTACCAAAGCTCAGGAGGAAGCTGCTCTTCGGGGTCGGCTGTCGGATTGCCATCGGTGAAGTTGCGGGCGTCCAGATATTGGCCGAGGGTCCGCACGCGAGTGAGCTTCGCGCCGACCATATCGTTGAGGTATAGGCACAACGCCGTGATCGAACCGTCGACGTTGCCGACCGACAGCGTGGGCGTCGGCTGCTGCGTGTCGCCGCTGCGCGCGAATCCTTCTACCTCTATTGGCCACGGAGAGAACTCACTCCCCTGCCACCAGATCGAGCCAACTTGCGTGTGTCCGTGAAACCGAAGGATGTCGCCGCCCTGAGCCGTCGCATCCAACGCGAAGAGCTCGACCAGATTTCCAGGCTCAAGTGTCTGGATGTCTGCAAAGACACTCATATGCTTCCCTCAGCCGGCACCTCTATCGGCGGGGGAAAATACTCTCCGGCCCTGTATGTGTAACCGACGCTAACCGGCGAGTCGACCGGCAACTCAATTGCGCCTTCGAGTGGCTTACATTCAGATTCGCCATCCCAAATCACAACATTGACCACATTGCCACTCTCGACAATCGCATAGCGCGTCATCAACGATACTCCCAAACGATCACCACCCCTGGTGCGCCCGCACCTCCAGAAACACCAGAACCTATGTCGAGGATTGTCCCCCCACCGCCGCTTCCAAATCCCCGTGCAGCGGCTCCGGGAGATGTCCCGCGTCCCTGCAATCCGCCGCCGCCCATCATGCTCATGGCGCCAGGGGCGGAGATGAAGACTCCGATAGCGCCAACTCCATTGGCGGGCAGCCCCGGTTGACCCGGGGCATTCACGATATTCCCCCCGGTCGCAGCGCCTCCCGCGCCTCCACTCACAGCAATGACGGACGCCGGTCCATACGCCACCCCTCCGCCACCGCCGGCCGCTACAATTCCGGCGAACGAGCTGGCTCCACCAGTCCCCCCGGTTGCGCCGGTACCTGCCCCACCAGCGGCTCCAACGACGACGGCTGCACCACTGAAGCCCGATGTCATTCTGTGTTTGACGTACCCGCCCGCCCCGCCCGACCCACCGCCCGACACTTGCGTGCCCCCCGGTGATGTGGGGGCACCTCCCCCGGCACCTCCGGCGCCCTGAATTTCAACAACAATAGACGCTGTTCCAGTTGACGGCGTGTAGGTCCCACTTGACGTAAAAACTTGAAACCCCAAGAGTCGGCCCGGGAAAGAAAGGCCTGATACAGCGGCCGCTATAGCAGGTCCAATGGGATCCACAATGTTGAGTCCATCGGAATAAAGTACCGCCGTTTGCCCAGTCGGTATGACAATTCCAGTTCCGCTCGACGTTTGAAACGTCAGCGCCGCACCTGTAGCCCTATTCCGGACGGTGTATGGTTGCGGCGGCGATGCTGGCACCGTAACGATGCGCGGACCGGTCAGGACGCCGGTCAAGTCGATGATCCCATTCAATGCCTCATCGATCGACAGCGCGACCGTTCCCTCGGCACCGCTCACATCCTTAGACAGCTTGGCTTGAGCCCTCGTGTACAACTCATCGAAGTTCAAATTAACCTTCGTGAATCCAGAGCGGGCGGTATCGCCGTCGGTCCCGCCTGGGGGGGAGCCAATATTGATGGTCTGTTTCGTCATGTCAAGGAGCGAACGTCTGGTCGAATGTCGCTGTGATGGTGTAGATGCTGCCGTCCTTCACCGGATCGGAGTACTTCTCGCAAACGAACAGCGCCTGCGGGCGAAGAGAGGGCGTCCAGAAGAATGACTTCGCCCCCGCGTGGGCATCCAAGAACGCCAGAATTGCCGATATCTTTGCAGCGTCGCCCACGAAAGTCAGTTGATAGCTAGATCGCTGGTTGTTCAGTCCGTCGGCAACACGCTGCTCGTAGCCATCACCAAACTGAGCCTTTCGGACAGCAAACGTGGTGTCACCACTTGCGTCTGCGCGCGGCGACCAGATAAACGTGTCTGTCATCCGATTTGCCCATATTTCATCTGGAACGCATAGCCGCCTTGGCCGCGCATCTTCTTATCCATTCGCTGATCAACCAAGGACTGCACTGCCCTCTGTAGCCAGGCGGCGTCCTGCTTATCAAAACCGCCGCCACCGCGGCTGGCGTCGACGTTGACGCTCACTTGCGTGCTGCCGCCACGGCCAGAATCAGCGATCGTGCGCCCGACGTAGCCGCCCTCGGCGAACCGAGACATGCGATTGACGTTCGCCCCGTTGTTCAATTGGTTGAGCAGCGGTAGGCCGAGCCGGCTGACCGCACTCGCCTTCATGACGAACTCGCCATTTGACAGCCATGCTGGAATGCTGTCGCTGGTGCCCGAGCCGGGGCCGGAGATCAACCCACCGTCCGCCTTCGCCGCAAAGTTGTCAGTCAGGCTAAGGAAGTTGTCTAGCGAGTCACCTGGCAGTGCATTCGCTGTGGTAGCTGCCGCACCGGTGTTACCCCCGAAGTAGGCCCCAAGCAAAGACCCTCCGAGCGAGGCCAAATTGCCGAACAAGCCACTCATCGCCGCTTTCGCAGCCATCCGGCTCAAGTCGGCGATGATCGAGTTGGCGAGCGAAGTGAAACTGAGTTTCCCGGTCTGCGTGAACGTGGTCCACGCATCCTCCATCCCACTTGTCACGGTCCCGAACAGCGATTCGACCTGCTTCATCGTGTTAGACGCCGTGTCCATGTAGTTGGCGAAGCCCTGCGACACGCCATTCGTCCAGTCGCCCTGCATCTTCTTCAACTGACCGTAGTAATCGTCGTAGTCTTTAAGCGACTCGTCCAGAGCAGCCCGGAGCTTGGCTTGCTCGTCGCGATACTGCTCTCCACCGCGCAGCTCCACCGGCGTTCCTTCTTCGAGCTTCGCTTGCATCCGCTCGTACTCGCGGTAGATCGACTTCACGGCCTCCGCGCGCTTCTGGGCCTCCTGCCCCATACCCACAGCGTCTAATTGACGCTGGTATTGTTCGCGCTGTGACGATTGGAAGTTGGCGACCTGTGCATCGATCGAGGCAATGCGCTGGCTGAGCTTCGCTTGCTCTTCCTTCAGCTTGTTCTGACGCTCAAGGCCCGCGTTTTGCTTCAGGATGGCTTCGATCTGATCAGAAGCAGCAAGCAGCGACTTTTGGTCGGCCGTCAGCGTCTTCTTTTCCTTGATGTCTGCGATCTGCCGCTCGAACTTGACCAGCTTTTCTGCCTCCGGCCCCATCTTCGTGGTGGTGTCAAGTTGGGCCTGCAAAGCCGCCTGTGTTTCCTTTGCCTGCTGAATGAATCGCGTTGCCGCGTCGTCCGTGTAAGCCCTGGTGTGGTCCTTGGGTGCCTTAAACTGCTCTGCGTTGAACGCAATCTGCTTTTGCAGATCCCCCTGCAACTTCGCCTGCAGCGAAGGGGTAAGCGTGCCGGCGGCCTGCGCAGACTTGATCAGGGCATCCGTTCGGTCCTTCGCAGTCTTGTTGGCGTCGTTGAGCTTCTCTTGCCAGCCCCACGCCTTCTTCATGTCCTCGGTGTGCTGGCGCGTCAGGTCATCGAATAGCGCAACCGACTTCGTGTGCTCGTCGACCGCACGCTTCCCGTCGAGAATCGAGGTGCGGCGCGTTTCAAGTTGTTTGATCTCGGCGTCGATTGCTGGATTCGCACCGCCGCCGATGTTGTCCGGCGAAAGCTGCTGCGCGCGCAAGGCCGAAATACGGTCGGTGATCTGCGTAAGCTCATCATTTCCCTTACCGGTTGCTCCGCCGACGGTTCGCCAAAACCGTCGCCACGCGTCGCCGAGCGACTCATAGCTGATCGCCATCGCATGATTGTCTGCAACCACGGCAGACCGCGCTTTCGAACTTGCGTCGAGCACGTACTGACGCCACGCGCCCGCCTTGTCGCCCGATTGCTCGAGCGTCTTGATGTACTCGACTTGGGCATTCGACAGGTCATGGTGCGTCTCTGCCCAATGCTCGGCCGCCTTTCCCGCACTCCCATAAGACGCCGCGAACTGCTTCGCGACGTCAGCAACCGACTCGCCGGTGAACTTGGCATAGGCCGAAATCGACTCGGCAACGTCCTTCAGATCGGCGCCTGCAACAAAACCCGTTGCCGCCATCGCTTTCAACGAATCGCGTGCATCGGCCGTCGAAACGCCGAGGTCGTGGGAAATCACATCGGAATAGACGAGCAATGCGCCCTGCGACAGGTTTGCGTAGTTACTCGTCAGGACCATCGTCCGATTGAGTTCCTTTGACTCCTCATTGAGCGAGTGAATTGCGCTGCCGACGACGAATGTTGCCGCCGCGAGCGCACCAAGCCCGAGACCCAGCGGGCTTAGGATGATTTCCATCGCATTCATGCGCTCGCCCATCACCAGCAGCGATCCGCCGAAGTTTTTCCACTGGTCTTGCGATGCCTCATGCGCGAGCACGAGAAGCTCACGCTTTGCGCCAGCGGTGTGCAGGCCAAATTCATGAGTGTTCTGCGATGCCTTTGCGATCTGGTCGATCAGTGGCTTGACCGAATCGCCCAAGCCGAGATTTGCGGCGCGCATCTCCAGGATCTGTGCACGCGTCTTGCCAGCGGTGGCCGATGCCTTGTCGAGGCTGTCGGTGAACGCCTTGATCGCCCGACTGCTTGCCGTCGAACCGTTCTTGGCGGCGTCCGCGATCGCGTTCTGGGCGAGTTCGGTCCGCCGCGCCATGTCGGCCTGCGACGTCATGAAATCGTTGCTTGCCTTGCGGGCCTTTCCGATCTCAGCGACGTACCCGGACGAATCGGCCGCCAGCCGGACTGTCGTTTCGTTAGCCACGCGCAGCCTCCTTCGCCTTTTCCTGAATCACACCGATCATTGCCTTCACCGCCTCTTGTTTCTTAGCGTCGTAGCCGGGACGCAAGAACGGATGCGCCGCAGCCTTGGACGTGCCGTGCTCAACGAAATAGCCATAGAACGCGTCTTTCGACCAGGTAACGAGATACGTGGCCAGCTTTCCTTCGATCGAGTTCTCGCGGTCGTATGCGATCAGGATTGAGCGCTTGAGCGTGCCCGGCGTATGCTTGGTCCCCTTACGCTCGTACGCCTTGGCACCAACTGGCGCACGCAGACGAACCTCCTTGTGCACCACTCGGGCGCCAGCCACAGCCGCCTGACGCAGCGTCGATTCACTGCCTACCGTCTCCATGCGGTCGAGGTAGTCGCTGAGCGCCTTGGGGTTCTCGATGGTCGTCCGCTTTGCCACTAGCTGAACTCCCGAAAAGCGAGGCTCGGATCAGCGCCGTCTGCGCAGCCGGATCGTCGAGTAGAATCGGCTCGTCGTTACGGCCGGAATCATCAACAAGCCAAGGGATGACGTCCGAAGGCCCGAATGGCTCTGGTTGCCTCTTACGGTCCCGGTTCACGTTGTACGTCGCTGCTGCGATCACACCAGCGCGCAAGTCGTCAACCCGGGTTCCGAATGGCTCGATCTGATAGTAGGCGAGCCACTCGCCAAACTCCGCGCCGCTAACTTCCGCCTGGCAGCGTGCGACCGACATGCCTAGTTCACGGGCAAGTCGGAACCAGAAGAGCCGCTCGGGGCGGCCTCGGAGTTTTTTTCGGCAGCCGCCGTCGACTGGGAGCCGAAGTTGTTGATCCGCATCGCCACCGCAACGAGACGCGCCAAAACGTCCGGATTCTTACCCTGCAACTGCTCGACGTCCTCTGCCGTGAATACCTGGGCGCCGTTATCGTCGACGATCGTGCTTGCCAACATCAACGCTTGAAACCGCGAAGTCTTCTGCGGTTCGGCCATCGCCTCCATCAGCGAGTCTCGCGCCTTCCCGCTCATTACCCCGAGCACGACATCCCCGCCCCACTCTGGCACCGAGACAGTTTCCGAACCAAGGTCACGGGCCTGAAGGATCTGTTCGCGAGTGAGCATTAGTTACCTCCGGCCGGAACAGTTGTGACTGCGCCCGAGATAGTGAGCGAGATGGTCGACGTGATGACTGCGTCGGTCGAACCGGAGATCGGGAAAGACTTCACCGAGGCATCAAACGTATCGGCGCTGCCGTCCGGGTATTCGAGCTTGAACGACTTGAGGCTCGATGCCCTCTGTGCCGCCTTCATCGCCGCCTGCCCAGGATCGGCCATGTTGACGTTCACTTCGATCGAGAACGAACCGTTATCCATCAGGCCGAGGCGCTTCTCTTTCGCCTCGGAATCGAGATCGGTGACGTCGATTTCGGTCGCGCTGCCGTCGAAGCCGCTGTATGACTTGACGTTCTTCACCTTGGTCCAGGTGGGCTGCGCCGCGCCGTCGGCGGCGGTGTTGATGAAGAACTTGCTGCCCTGCGCGCTAATTGCGGTGCTGGTCATGGTTTACTCCTGATACCAGATGGAAAAATCTTGCTGACTGCCGTATAGCTTCGTGTCGTCCTCGTAGACGCTCACGGGTGCGCCGATCGGCATACTACGAACAGGCTCTCCAGCCAGGGCGGCGCGAACCTGCTGAATTAGTGCCGAGGTGACGGCGCGGGACTCCGACCACACAGACACTTGCATCCGGCTGTTTTGAAGGGTGTCTACACCGTCGAGCGTCGTTTCGTCGGCACCACCAACCGCCTGGTAGACGATGTATGGCTTCGCGACATTTGCTGGCGCAACATCCGGGTACACGCGACCGCTGGCCAGCGCTTTTATCGCTGCAAACACGACGGCTTCGGCACTAGCCATTGTTTGCCCCCGTGGTACAGGGAAGATCGGTGTAATCACGGCCGCCGAAGTCAGGCAGCGGCTTCCCAATGTTGAAAACAACTTCGTCGACCGGTCGACCATCGACATACTTAAGCAGGACAGCTCGCATTCCCTCGTCGATATCGGTTCGAAAGCGAATGCGGATGCTTGCCGACGCCACACCGACTTCGGAGTCAGAGGCAATCGCCTCTTTGCCGGTTTGCATCAACACGTTGCAACACAGAGGGGGGGCGATCGGAATCCAGCTATCGACCGGCTGACCAAGATCGTCGTACCCCTGCTCACGACGCTCGATGCGCACGCGGCGGTTAAGAGTGCCCGCGCGCATCAGACGCCCAGCCCGGTGCGGTACGGAAACAGCAGCGCTTTCGCGCCGCCCGGCAGTTCCATCACGCTCGTCGACGTGCCCGCGACGACGTCTTCACGATAGGCGTACAGTTTGCCGACCGTGAGCAGAATCGCGGCACGAACCGCGTCGTTCGCCACCAGTGGGTTAAAGCCGGCGGTGCCATTAGATATCGCGTCCTGCATCTCTCCGTCATCGGCGTACAGTTGGCGATCGAGAAAGTCGACAGCAGCCTGGGTCGCGGCGCCGATGTAGAGTTTGATGAGATCGTCGGCGACACCGCCGTCTTCCCGCAGATGCGTCAGCGCCAACTGCAGCGAAACGATGGGCGTCGATTCGGCCATTTACTTCGCCCGTGCCTTGTTCTGCGGTTCGGGGGCTTTCTTGTTCGGCGTCGGCGGTGCTGCCTTCGCGTCGCCTTCGGCCACGAGGCCGACACGCTTCAATTCCGCCGCGCGGAGGTCCGTGACATCGATCTCCGTTCCGCGCGGAACGTAGCCTTCGATCCCTCGAAACGCTTTGATTGCTGTGACTTTCATGGTGTCTCCTATGCTCACCGAGCCGACGAGCGTCGACCCGGCGACAGCCCGTGTTACGCGGCCTTCTTGAACGTTCCGTGCACGAACGATTCCGGACGGAAGACCGCCATCCCCAGGCGCTCTTCGGCACGGATGGTCACCATGTTCTTGGTGAAGTTGTCCGCGTCCTCGGTCGACACTTCAACGGCGGCGTCTTCGCGATCGAAGACCTGTGCTGCCAAGTCAAATGCGCCCACCAGGAACTCACCTTCGGCGATCGCCGTCGTATCGACAACCGGCAGCTTCCACATACGCTGTTGGCCGCCGTCCTGAACGTTCACCCAGATGTACTGGCCGGTCGAGTCCTTCTGGAGTTCGATGCTTTCCCAGTCCACCGGGTTCAGCACGATGCCGGTCGCGCGATACTCTGCGAGACGCACTTGCAGGATCGCGTGGCGCAGAGTGTCGATCGGAGTGTCGTTGGCCTTGCGACGAGCGTCGTCAAAGACCGTTGCTTGCGGCACGAGTCCGAGCAGGTTCTGGCCGGTACCATCGCCGGCGATCAGTTGCTCTTCTTCCTTGTACTTCAGGCCATACGTCGCACGGCCGTTGATATAGCTCTGGAGCAACGGCACGTCTGCGAGGACTTGCTTCGACGCGCGGAACCAGTGCGCGATCGTCTTGACCGTCGTCGTCTTCAGTTCGAACGAGATGTCCGATTGCGGCTTTTGAGCACCTTCCGCCACCGGCGCCGCCGAATTCGTGAATCCGCTTTCCTGTACGTACTCGATCGCGTTCGACGCGGTGCGACCGGGCATGATCAGGTCGCGGACCACGAACTGACGTTGTGCCGGCATTTGAATGCCCGGCAGCCGGTCGGGCTGAATTGCGACACCCACACCGCCTTGGCCGCTCGTAGCGCTCGTGATATTTGCGACGGCCTTCAGGTTCAGACGCGCGGTACCACGGCCCTTCTGCGAGAGTGCCTTGAAGTCTTCGCAGTCGGTCATCAACTCACCGATGGACTTGACCACGTGCTCATCGCCGCCGCCTCGACGCGCAAGTTTCTGCTCGAGCTCGAGGATACGAGCGTTGGACTTAATGCCCTCCTCGCTCAACTTCTCGAGCGCGGACTTCGTCTCGCTCGCGATCTTGCCGGTATCCTTGATCTCGGCCGTGGCTTTCTCACACCACTGCTTGATTTCGGAATCGCGCTCAGACAGCTTGTCCAGGAGCGACTTCAGTTCGAGCTTGTCATCGGCGCCGCCGGCGTTCTTGCGACCGTAGTCGCTCGGATAATGGATCTTTTGCATGGATGCTCCTTAGTTGAATGAGGGCAATTCGATTCCCTTGTAGCCATCGAGCAACGCGCCGGGCACAGGGTTTTCGCTGTCGTCCCCGGACTCACTCCGGAGCAGATGTTTCAGGCCACGATTAGCGATTACCGCGGCCTGCGACTTCGAAAAGCCTGCCTCGCGCAGGAACCGCTCGAAATCGGAAAGTGATGGCACACCACCGTGCGCTATAACCGATTTCACGGCTTCGATGCGCGCCTCGGTGTTAGCCGGATTGGTGACAATGCTGATTTCAACGAGATCCAGTTCGTTAAGCGTCCGTTCGCCGGTTTTCTCGTTGTAGCTGGAGCTGATGACGTAGTAGCCGATCGATAAACCGGTAATCGCCTTCGACTTCATGCCGCGATAAGCGATCTTGGCGTTCGGGGCATCGTCGAGCCACAGCTCGCCCTCACCGAACAAACCAAAACTGTCCTCCTTCAAACCAGACCACGAGCCGATGGGCGTGTTCGAGTTGTGCTGCCAGAGAATAGGGAGCGCTCGACCGCTTTCTTTGAGCGCCGCCAGGCTTTTCTCAAAAGCCCCAGGCGCGACAATCTCGCCGTAGCTGTCAACGTTGCCGAACACGGACCCATAACCGGAAAAATGGCCTTCGTCGTTGACCGATTTGACGTTGAGGTCAAACGCACGGACCTTGTAACCACCCCTGCTACTTTTTCGGTTCATTTCGACTCCTGATTCAGCCAGTTCTTCAAAGCGTCCTGTGCGGTAGCCGCATCAGACTTTTCGCCGAGCTTGTCTATCGGCAACATCGCTGACTGCACTGTAAGTACCGCCGCGTTGCCGCCCATTGGCGGTAGGTTTTCCTTAAGGCGACAGTCATCGCGGCTGTATATGCCGTTATTGACCATCTTCGAATAGAAATCCGCACGGCCTGCGCTATCAGCGCGCAAAAGCCCTTCCACGGAAAACTCAGCGTAGTAGGTGAGACGCTCAACCGGGCTAAGGCCGCCCTTTTTGATGGTTTGTTCAATACGCGTCAACCACGGACGAAGCGTGAACGTCAGGAAGCCAATCATTTGTTGCTCGATACCGCTTCCCCAACTCGTCGACTTCTCGTTATGGCCCACCATGAACGGAGGTACGCGGAACCACCGACAGATTTCCTCGACGTTGAACGCCTTCGTTTCAAGCAGCTGCACGTCCCCGGGATTCATGGTGATCGCCTGATACTTCATGCCGGCCTCAAGCACCATCGTCTTCCCGGCCTGCATCGCGCCGCCGAACTGGTCCGTGAGGTCCGTGCGGATTTCCGAGCGCTTTTCCTTCGGCAAAATCTGGTCCGTTGACAGCACGCCGGACGGACGAAGCCCATTTCGGAAGACACTACTGCTCGTTTTGTTCGCCGCAGTAGCGTTGCCGAACACCTCGCGGGCGTACTCAATCACCGACACCCCCATCCAGCCGTTAAGGCTGAACCCTCGAAAATGGAGAACGTCGTCCTCGGTCATCACTGAGGAAGAGCCGTCAAGTTCCGAGTACGTGTATTGCAGCTGGCCGGTTTGCAGGCGCTTCACGTTCATTCGGGCTGGCAGCAGCAGTTCAAGGCCTATGATTCGGCCCGCTGCGCATAACTTGCGTGCATAACCATTACCTCGCAGCAACATTGACGTGACGATCACCTCCCAAAATTCCACCGCTGTATTGTCGGCGTTGGGTTGGTTGTGCAGAACGTCGTAAAGCGCGTGCGTTGTCGCAAGCGTCCGAGCGCCGTCGGCCTGCTTCGAGTACAAATTCAGCGGCAACGTCGCGATGGTCTCAGCGATGAGGCGCACACACGCCCACGCAGCCGACAGTTGAAGCGCCGAATCGACGGTAACCGTCTCGCCACTCGAAGACGCCACGCCGCCCCATGTGGACCAGAAGCTCCCGTCCGTCAGTGAAATAGGCACGCCAAGCCACTTCAGGACGCTCGCCTTGATGCGTCCTGGCGACTTTTGCTTGCTTTGTTTCATACGATGATCGGACTCGAAAGAAAATCGCTGATGGAGCCTGATTGACCTTCGAGCATTGCTCGGCCAATGGCCATAATGAGCGCGACCGCGCCGTCGATTTTGTTGTCGTTCCCCTGCTTGATGGGACGCACAACATCGTCGTTGCCAGGCAGGTTCTTGCCGACAACGTTGCTCACGCACCACGTCATGATCGGGTTACCGTCGTGGTGGAATCGCCTCGATGTAATCGCGGCTTCAAGCTCTTTCATCGGGTCGGACATGTTCGTGTAGTTCTGCACGATCGTGACCGGCGTCAGCCCTTCGTCATCGAGCTGATGCGAGAGGTTGGTCGCGCCGTGCGGGTCGATTGGCGTTTGCAGCACCGGACACGCTCGATTCGCTTCCTTGGCTTCTTCGAGGATGTCGCGGTAATCGATTTCAGCGCCTTGCGTCTCAAGAAGGTGGCCGGTGTTTACCCACTTCTGATAGCGCTCCGCCATCCGACGATTGTCAGTGTCTCGAACGGTGTCTTCTGGCACCCAAAAGCGCGGCGCGACACTGTAGTAGTGCCGTCGGCCGTCGATAACCCTCCAAAAGAGGCGCGCCATGCTGTTCAAATCCAGCTTTCGGGCAAGGTCCAGCGCGAGCATGCAATCAAGGCCCTCGAATTGCTCCAGCGTCAGCGTGGTGTCCTCACACGCTCGCCAGTCTTCGAGGTTGAAATACCCGGTTTTTGCCGACGTCCACACGTTCAGGTGCTTCGTTTTGAACGTGTTCGTGAATCGCGCAGACTTTATGGCCCGCTGCTGCTGGCTCTCCAAATACTCCTGATAGACCGATATGCCAATGTTCGGGTTAGCCTTCGCTAGCGTCCTCGGATCGGTCCAGTCGTCGTCTTCGTCAATGGTCCAGATCCAACCGAATAGCTCGTCGTCGGGCACTGTGCCCTCGAGCATTTCGATGACTTGGCGCCGTTTGTCGTAGCACGGCCCTTCGATGTCTGCGCCAGCGGTCGTGATGACAAACATCAGTGGCTGCCGCCGCGCGCCCATACCAGTCAGCATTGTTTCGTACTGAGCGTTGGTATCGTGCTCGTGGTATTCGTCCTCGATCGCGCAGGATGGCGACGCACCGTCGCCGGGGTTCCCAATAATCGGCTCAAAGCGACTCCCGTCCTCGGGCCGGCTCAGGTTTTGAGCGTTGACTTCGATCCCAAGGTGCTCGACGAGCATCGGCGAGCGCTTCACCATGAGACGCGCAGGTCGAAACACCTCCCACGCTTGGCGCTCAGTCGTCGCGCCGCAGTAGACTTCGGCCCCAAACTCATCGTCCGCCGTGAACATGGCGATGCCGACGCCGGCTGCAATCACGCTCTTTCCGTTTTTGCGCGGAACTTCCCAGTAAGACTCGCGGAAGCGGCGAAAACCGGATTTCTTGCTGACCCACCCGAACGTGCATGCCAGCCCGAACACCTGCCACGGCTCAAGCGTGACGAGCTGCCTTTTAAATGCCCATTCGCCCTTTGTGTGCGGAAGCAGCTCTATGAGTCGAAGCTTCTTTTCCGCCTTGGCAGCGTCGAACCGGTATTTGAAGGCCGCTGACTTACTTGCCACGAGATCGTCGATATGCCTCTGGCATGCAGCCTTGACCCACCGGCACGCCGGGATCTGACCGCGCACGACGTCACGTGCAAACTTGTTGCCTTTCGCAACGAGCGGATATGACTCTTTCGCCACACGTCAACCCAAGAGTGCAGCGAACGGGTTGCCCTCACCTTTCCGTTTTGGTCCGACGAGGCGCTGGCGGCTTGCTGGGTCCAGCCCGAGCATCGCCCCATACGTGGCCATCTGCTTCACTGCTTCGTTTTTCGCGGTCACTGCCGGATTTTTCGTGGGGCCGCCCTGCGCTCCGGCGACAACGAGACCATGCTTGGCGATATCTTCTTCGGCACGGCGGAACTGGCCGTAAGCCGAGCAATAGACTTCGAGGTTCTGGATGTCGGTGACCTGTAGAACACGCTGCTTGCACAACAGCGGCGAAAGGTGCTCCCATAGATCACGCGCATGTCCATCAATCCAATCGGGCGCAAAAATGTTCGTTACGATCCCGAATTCGGGTTCGTCCTTGTTCAGCGCCCGCTTGCCCGGATTGCCCGCCAACTCCTTTTTGGCAGTCGGTTTCGGCTTCCGGCCTGAGCGCCCTGCAACACCTGGCATGCGGCACCTTTAAATTTCATTTTTCGCGGGCATAAAAATTCGACGGAACGGTCGGTCCGGACCGGAATAGCCCTAGACTTTCGACCTACCCCACCCCATAGGCTCAATCGCCGCCACGATTTGCACAAAATTTAGGCAAATCGACAGATGCGCCGAAATCTGCACAAATTTTAAGCAAGCGACCACCCGCCATGCTTCGAGCGAACGTTTATATAAGGTTAAGGTGCAGATATAACGTTAAGGACAGGCGACACCTGTCACCGACGCTCGCTGCCCGTCTTGGTCTTGTGACAGGGGGAGCAGATCGCCTGCAGGTTGTCGTCGTCATCGGTGCCGCCCTGTGACTTGGGAACGATGTGATCCACCTCAGTGGCGATCGTCACGCGACCGGCCCTGCGACACACTTGGCAAAGCCCACAGTCACGCAACAGGATGTGAGCGCGGCGACGGACCCATGCGGCGCCATATCCGCGCGCATGCCTGTTGCCTCGCACCGCGTCAGGCTTCCACTTCACTTGCTCGTGAGCGTGCTGTTCGCAGTACGTGTTGCCACCAGACACCAGCGCGCCGCAACCTCGGTGCTTGCACGGTCGGAGTGGTCTGGATGGCATAGAAGAAAAGTGCCCGCGACCGCGTGAGCGGTGCGGGCGAACGACTCGCGTCGAGGAGGAGATCACGCATTTCATTCACGCGGACAACCCGTGATCGCGCAGATCCGCTCAGCCAATCTCGCCGGCAGTCTTCCGCTTGGATGAAATGGCAACAAAAAAGCCCGCTCGGTTGGACCGTGGCGGGCTTCAGACGCAGTAATTCAGCCTTTCCGAAATGATACGTTTTTTGCCGAATTTGTATAGCTCGAAGATGTATAGCGTGGCGCTATACACTTTCGACCATTCGGCAATATGCCCGATAGGCTTGCGAACGACCACTTTCGACGCGCTTGTAAAACGCATCGCGCGAGATCCCGAGCGCCGAAGCAACGCGCTTGATGTGAGAAACGCGGTGGATGTAAAACAGGTACAGCGCTTCCTTCTCTGGGCTCTCGGGCAGCGACAGCACGGCTAGGTTGAAGAAGCTCAGCATCGACGAGCAAATCGCGTCCGGCTCAGGGCCGACCTTTCGGGGCTGCATGCCGGCGAGCAAGCCACTCGGCATGGGCGGCACGAAGATTCGACGCGTGCGGTGCCAGGCCGCCCAGTCCTCACAAAGTGTGTTGAGGTCGCGTTTCGTGGGCATCACTTTTCCTCGTACAGCTTGCAGCGGCGCATGTTCTTCGCGCCCGGCTTGGTCTGCTCCTTGGCGCAATACTCCAACCCCCATAGCGTCAGCTTGTGTAAGCAGCCCTTGCATGTTTTGCCCTCCTCAATTTCAATAACTTTTGCCGGGTCCTGATAGAAATGCGCGGGGAGAACTGCCATCAGGCCACCTCCGGCGCGACACTCGCGAAAATTCGGTGCGCAGTTTCGCGCCGCGTTTGCTCAAGCAACTCGGCCTCAGTGCCGTACCGACGCTGGAACTCGGCAGGGCCAGCGTGAAACGCAATGCCGTATCCACCTTCGCGATGGTGCAGCGGACACAGCGGAATCGTGTCGCGGTGGCCCGCGCGCTGGCCGCCGCCGGCAAGGAATCGCACATGGTGAACCTCGACCGGACTCTCCCCATACCCAAGGTTCCGGCAAACGATGCAACACAGGCCGGCAACAACTCCCATGTGCTCGCGCTCTGCCTTCTTTGCGCGTTTGCGAGTTTTGCGTTTGAACGGCGCACGCGCGAGCGGCACTGTGCTTCTCAGCGGCTTCTTCCTCGCCAAGCTCATCGCATTTCCTCGCAGAGTCGTTGATGCGACAGCGCATACGCCCCGTACGACTTGAGACGCTTCCACTTCGGGCGATATGCTGCACCGGCCACGGTTGGCTCGGACTCGTATGCGGCTGGCGGATCCGGGACGCGCATCGTCAGAGGCCGAAGCGGATTTTTCGATTCAGTCACAGCAAGGCTGAACTCTTCACCATGGACTGCGCACCGCTTCACCAGCGAACCATCGGCGACGAGTAGGTCGACCAGCTTGATTACCTGTCGTTTCGAGACGTCGCTCAGGTCGGAGATGGCAGGGCGGGAGTACCACTCACCTCGGGCCATGCATTCCAGAATCGCGTTCTTCATGCCGACTCCAATGCCCGTTGAATCGTTAGGATGGCCGTGCCATTCGACACCATCGCCCCTGTGAACCGAAAGACTCTCCAACCCGCCAATGCGGCTGTGTTGTACTTCTCGGCGTCCGCTTGGAACCCACTGCCGCGCGTGTGCCGGCCGTTCGACCAGATTCCACCCTCAACTTCCGCCGCAACCATCCTGTCAGGCCAAGCGAAATCGAAGCGCCACATGCGCGGCGGTGCGAACCGGTGTTCGCGTACGGGTTCAGCAACCTTCTGCGCACGGCAATGAAAGGCGAACAACTTTTCCAACTGACTTTCTCGCTTAAGACTCACTTGCCCTTCCTCCGCAAATGCTCGATGTATGCCCGCAATTCCTTCTCCTGCCGCTCTGCCACCTTGTCGCCTAAGCGCCGCCGCACCGCTGCGATGAGCGCGCGAGCCAGATCGCCATGGCCGTCCAGCGCCGCCCTCGCCGCTTCCTCGAAGCGCCGCCAGCACTCGGCCTGCTTCACGCAGCAACCTTGCCCCGATGGCTTTCCCAATCGAAAACGACAGCCTCGCCTCCGTCCTCGCGAAGGCGGTCGAACACACGCTCACCGAGGAACGATCGAATGCCCGGCACGCGGCGCCCGTCGACCACGTCGTCGTCGACAGCCAGATTCGAAAGGAGGATGGTCTGACGGCGCTTCTCATACCGTTCGTTCAGTACATCGAACAGGATCAGCTTTTCGGTTTCCGATCCGAACTGGACGCCGATCTCGTCGAGGATTAGCAGATCCGGGTAGGCCAGCGCGGCAACGGCGGCCGATTCCGACTCAGCGCTGCCGCGTACCCACGTATCCTTGACTCGGCGCACCGCACGCATGACCGTCGTGAACAGCACTGTGCGAGATCCTCGCGCCATGATTTCGTGACCGATGCCAATCGCGAGGTGCGTCTTTCCTGTTCCCGGCTGGCCGAGGAAGATTGCGCACTGACCACGGCGGTCGGACTCGCCGAAGTGCTCAGCGAAATCGAGAGCGAAGTCAAGTGCGTACCGTTGCCCTGGCGTGGTCGCGACGTAGTTACGCAGACGGCGATCCATGAAGCGCTCAGGAATTCCGGTATCCCCCAGACGGCGCTGCCACGCCTCACGCTCGCCGGCACGGATGATTGCCGAGCGCTCATTCGCCACGCGGGCCGCTTCCTCATCGGCGCACCTCGGGCAGGCCGTCCACGAGTCTCCGAAGTAGCACAGCCGCTCGAAGTCGCCGTGCTTCGGGCAATTGGCGGATGAGCGAAGAGGTTGTGCGTGGAAGTTCAAAGCTTGCCTCCCGTACCGTAGCTGCGCTTTCCAAAGCCCTCGCTGGACGCGCCGTTAGCAGCACCGGTAGTGAGAGCGCTTTCGTTGCGGACCCAGTTGCGCCAAGTCGCGTCCCAGTCCGTCTTGCGCCCCTTCTCGCCCGCCTTGGCACCCCAGTAGTCCTTGAACTTATCGGCCACACGGCGAACATGGTCGGCATTCCACGTCGGTTGCTCCTTCAGAGCCCAGTCGCCGAGAGCCTTGGTCAGGACCCAGTCGTCGGGTAAGCGCGTGCCGCGCGCACCACTGACGGTTCCCTTACGGTTAACTGATGGTTCTACTGATGGTTCGGGTGCAAAAGCTTTGCACCCTTTTACGTCGTGGTTTGCACCCTTTCCGTCGCCAGTTGCACCCTTTTCAGCTTCGGATTGCACCCTTTCTACGGAATTATTCGGTGCAGAATCTGCGCCCTTTTGCTCGTCTGTATCGTCGTCTGAAATGGGTGCAAGTTCTGCACCGTTAATCCATGCGGGGTTGATCCGGTACTCAGCGGGCATTCCGGACTGGCCACGTCCACCGACTGCGGGACGCACGAGTACCAGCCAGCCGGACTTCTGCATGCGCCGAAGCTGGTACTGGACTGCTCTTTCAGATTGGCGGGTACGCGAAGCCATTGTGGCCACGCTAGGGAAGATGTGGGTGCCGTCGTCGTGCGCGTTGTCGGCAAGTTTGAGCGCCAGGAGCATCTCGCCTCCCCCGGTGGGGTAGCGCTCAAACACCATGCCCATTACTCTGGCGCTCATGATCCCCTCCGTTCAATCGAAGGGGATCCGACGCTGGTCAGCCGCCGTGAGTGGCGCAGTAAGGGTGCGTGTCGGCAAGCGCCTTCCACGCGAGCGGTGCATCGAAGCGATTGTGCGTGACGAACTTGCGGCAACGACGCCCATGGCGGGTCGTCGCGCAACACTGAACATACCCCCCGGACTCCATCCAGGAAGCAAATTCGGTCGGCGTGAGACCGGTTAGTTTGCTCGGTAGATGCAATTGCCCGAGTGCATACGCCACGAGATCCTCGTCCGAAACGATCATGGTGTTCCATCCGGACGGATGGGGGCAATTGAAATGCAACTCCGCGCCGACACGCCTGAGCGTGCCAATAGCTTCCAATAACTGCTCCTGACTTAACATGATCTCTCCAAAGGGGGAAAAAGGCATTGTGCCCCATCAGAGTCGCACGAAGACTCATGCTCAACCCCCGACGCAAACGCGGAAGCGAGTCACACCGCGGCGAATCGGTGTCGACTCGACGTGCCCTGCTGCTTCCAGCGCCTTGATCGACTCCCGCACCGCAGATTCCGACATGCCGCAGTCACGCGCCAGGCGGCTGACCTTCGGTGACGACTCGCCCGTCGACATGACGGCGTGGTGGCTCAGCGCCAGCAACACGATCTTCTCGGTGTGGCGAAGCTCAACGCCCCACGCTTGATTGACTCGATGTGAACTCATTCGGCCATGCCCTCCAGACGTGCAGTGATGCTGAACAGGACTTGCGCGTGGTTGAAGATCCGCCCTTTCACACGAGCGACCTCCGATTGCTCGACGCGGCCGTCGTCGAGCGTCTTGACGATCTCGTTGCCCACCAGGCCATGCGTCGACCATGCCTTCGCCATCAGCTCGACAATCGCGGAGTCACAGCACTCGGCAAGCTGCGGGATCTTCACCAGGGCGTAACCACGCTGCTCGGCCCATGCTTGGAGAATGCGGTCGTCGTCCGTCACATCCGTCGCCTTCACCGCTTCGTTCAGCGTCAGGTGATGCGTGTCGTTGTTCGGATTGACCTTGTTGCGCAGGACGGCCGCCGACATGCCCAAACGCGGCGCGAGTGACTCACTGCCGCCGGGATAGTCGTGAACCAGTGCGTGTGCCGCGTCGGTGATGTTCATGTGCGTGTTCCTCGAACGTTTTTATTTGCTTCTCAGGCCGCTACGATGGCCTCATGAAAACTGCTAAATCTGGCGAGTCCCCCGACGGTGCTAAGCTGTGCGCTCATCACTTCGTACAACACAACATCCATCGGGGTTTCATGGACAGGATTACGGAACTCGAACTTCAGGTGACGGCGCTCGGCGCCGTCGTTCAATTGCTGCTGGGAACCCATCCCGAAAAATCGGCGATCACGGAAATTCTCGAGAACGTTCGAGACACGACAAAATCCAACTTCCCAACACAGGCAGAACGGGACGCCATCGAAGCAGCATTCGAGCCGTTCATCCTTGCCGGTCGCGGATCGCAGACGTCACCCGCCGCTTGATCTCCGGCAACATCTCAGACAAGCTCGCGCTGATCTTTGCCGACTTGATTTCGGTGTCACGATTCAGCGCGGGCCGGATCAGCCACAGCAACAGCCGTGCGTACAGTCGTTTCATTCCTTCACTCCATCGGCCATGAAGACCTCTGAGAAAATTCGGCAAATTGCTGACGCCATCGAGAAGATCATTCAGGACCATGACCTTGCGATCGCGGACCAAGCCGCGATTGGAAAGCTCGAATTTCAGTACGGACTCATGCGAGCCCACTGCCACTACTGCGCCGAGAAAGCCGGAAAAATCGCAACGCTCGGCAAGACCTTCTACAGCGCGCGTAGGCATCAGACACACCCACGGGGAGCAGAGGGCGTACTGCGGGAAATCCATATGAACTTGGACGCCATCAGGTCGTGGTCAGATGTCTGGGAAGACAAAGGCAATTGACCAACGCCACGCGCTCCGGTCATTTGCTCTCTCCAGTAGCGCCGCCAGCGGTTTCGCGCAGTACCTTGACGGCGTGAAGCTCGGCAATGCGGGCCGCGATCGCGTAGGACACTCGAGCGCCGCGTGCGCCTGACAGCAGCGACGAGATTTGCGATTGCGAGCACGGAACCTCCGCCGCAAGCTGTGATTGCGTTAGGCCCGTCCCGAGAAGGTCAGAAACAGCTTTTTGAATGTCCATGCGCGCCATTATCACGTTTGTGTTTATTCAAGTCAACACAAATGAAATGGCTCACTCCATTACGATTGTGATATGTACTCCCTAGCCGAACGCCTCAGATGGGCACGAACGAAAGCCGGCCTCTCCCAGGAACAACTGGGGAGCAAGGCCGGCGTTACTCAATCCACGATTGGGAATCTCGAATCAGGTACGCGAAGCACCGCGAGGCGGCTGCCTCAAATTGCAGAGGTCCTTGGGGTTAATGCTCTCTGGCTCGCCGAAGGAAAGGGGCCACAGACGGCGAGCGGGAAAGGGGTAGGAAACTTAGATGCGGCGTTAAGCGGCGCTAGTGACGCCGCGCGCGAGCTGATCGAAGCGATTCTTCGCGCCGACCAAGCGGGTGAGCCAGCACACACCTTCAATCTGATGCTTCGGATGCTTCCTGTGGATGACGAACCGATTGGTCGTCTGAATCCGTAACATCATCTGCCTCCTCGTCTCGCGCCCCTCCAATCGGTTCAAGCGCCCAGTCGTCAGCAATCATTGCCCGCGCGACCACCATATGGCACCTATCCTCGCTCATAGAAAACGCTGGGCCGTCTAACAAATAGACAAGCCACTCCGTCTCGGAGTACGCGCGACGGATGAATACCAACCTCCCTTCGAGCAGTTCGTTCCACGCCTTCTTTATCCGCGCCAAGTCCCCTGGCTTGCAGCGCAGTCGGGACGACCCACGATTCGTCACAGCTAGGCCCTCTTAGTGTTCTTGTTTAAACCACTGTATATTTGAACAGTAGTTTAGCCTCAGCACGTCGAAGATTTCAATCAAAATTCGCTCCCATCGGCCGTACGTGTAGTAGTCCGCAGAAACGCTCACTTCTCTTCTGGCCGAGTGGTCGCTGCTTGGAAGCAATATCTGCTACAGCGCCGCATCAGGGCCAGATTCGGTGCAGCCGGCCCGAAGTTGCCTCCCAAAAAACCATAAAATCACAAATGTGTTGACATGCATAAATCACGTATGTGATTATTCATTCCAACGCAGCACACATCGCTGCCCGCCCGCTGGTTGGGGCGCTCCTTAAAAACTCAGTTACCGATAGAACACGCCGATGGCGTCCGCACTGCGCGGGCGCGGCTAGGCGCAGGGCGGAACCCTCTACCCCTGATCAAAGACCGGAGGCTATTCAAGCGACGCCTGGCTGCTCACGTGGCTATAGAACGACGATTGGATTGAAGAGATGCAGCGCCGCCGGGAGCCGACTCAGTTCGGGAGTAGTCCGGGGCGCTGCGTCCAAACGCTGTACATGAGGCGGCTTTCTTCCGAGAGCCGCGCCATATACACGAGGAGAGAAACCATGCAGGAATTGCAAAACG
>NZ_CABPST010000003.1 GCF_902459805.1 Pandoraea bronchicola
CAATCGCCGATTGCCGGCATGCCGATTCTCGAGGCCTACAAGGCCAAGACGATCATCGTCAACAAGCGTTCGATGGCGGCGGGCTATGCCGGGCTGGACAACGACCTGTTCTATCTCGACAAGACCATGATGGTCTTCGGCGACGCGAAGAAGGTGGTGGAGGAAATGGTCAAAGCGGCGGCTTGATCCGATCGATCGGCTTGATCGGGGTATCACGGGGCGCGCCGCCGGATGCGGCGCGCCAGAGCCATTTCGATGGCTCGTTTGCTCACTTTCTGGCAGGGCACAAGCACATGAACGTATCGCTGAGACAGCTCAAGGTCTTCATGGTCGTGGCGCGCAGCAAGAACTTCAGCCGCGCGGGCGCCGAGATCGGCCTGACACAACCGGCCATCAGCCGTTGCATCAACGAACTGGAGGGACAACTTGGCCTGCGCCTGGTCGACCGCACCACGCGCGAGGTCGCGCTGACCGACGCGGGTGTCACGCTCGCCAGCAATCTCGACCGTGTGCTCGACGAACTCGAGATCGCCCTGCTGCAAACGCACGGCGCTGAAGCGCGCACGACCGGCCGCGTTCGTATCGGTGCCGCGCCGACGATCTCTGCGACGCTGTTGCCGCGCGTGTTGCTGGCGTCGCAGGCGACGTATCCCGACATTGCGCTCGCGCTCGTCGACCAGATGCAGCGCGCCGTGCTCGACAGTGTGCGTGCAGGAGACGTGGACTTCGGTATCGTGGTCGCCCCGCAAGGCGCAGACGATCTCACGACCGAGCACCTGATGAGCGAGCCATTTTGTCTTGTGTGTCGCAGCGATCATCCGCTTGCGACGCAGGCGGCAGTGCACTGGTCGGAGCTCTCGGGCGAAAACCTGGTGCTGCTCAATCAGAGTTCGGGCAGCCGTCCGTTGATCGATCGCGCGCTGACTACCCAGAAGGTGCAGGGCACGATCACGCAGGAACTGGGGCACGTGAGCACCATCTTCCGCATGGTGCAGGAAGGGTTGGGGGTGAGTGTGCTGCCGCCGCTGGCGTTGCCGTTGCCGGAGAACTCGACGCTGGCCGTGCGTCCGCTATTGCCAGCCTTCGAGCGCAACATCGTGCTCGTGCGCCGCAAGAACCGCTCGCTCTCGCCGGTGGCCCATACGGTGTGGGAGTTGATTCACCGCGTCGTTCGAGAGCGCAACAAGGGATTCGCGATGGGGGCGGAACACCATGTCGCTGCCGCAACGGCTTCGGAGAACTGAATCTTCGATTCGAATCAATTACTTGAGTCCCGTCGTCAAGGACTTTTCCACAGACTTGAACACAAAATCTGTGGATAAATCAGAGGGGCATGCGGCGCATTTGCCTGCGAGTGCCTCCTTCTGATCTATTTCCCCAAAAACGCCATACCGATCAATCGCTTGGCGATTCTCCCGTGCTCGTTGTCCACAGCCTTGTGAACAAAAACGGTGGATAACTCCCGGCTCGGCGGCTGTCTCGTGACGTCGACTCCCGACAGGTTAGTGTCGGATTGCCAAGATGCCCCGGCGCGCGGGTGCATAGGATGCCCAACGGCTGGTGCCTGCGCACTCGCGGCTCGGGCATCGACCTGATCCTTCGCGGGCGGGCTGGCAAGCCCTCATCCCTTAGATCAGGAGTTGCTCGATGTTCCCTTCGCCAAGCGGCGGCCTCGCCCCGTATCGTTCCGAAGTCCCGGTGCCGTCGTTCGAGCATCGGCCGTGTCGCAGTCATTGCCAGTCCGATGTCGCGGATCTGCGCCAGCGGTACCTGCGGGCGCCACGAGACAGCCCGCTTCGCGAGAGCCTGTTCTCGATGGCGACGAGTGCCTCCGGCAGTGTGGCGGTATTTCTCGAGCCATTACTGCCTCGCGATGTCAGGGGCGGCTTCCTGTTGAACGCGCAGGAGCTGGCGACGTTGCGATGCATTGCTTTCCTGCCTGCTGCGGACGTCGGCCTGGACCTGCTGCTGCGCGCAGGTCTGCCGGAAGACGCGGCGCACGACCTGTGCGAGCTGCTGCGCAACGCGCCCGAAGATGCTGTCATGACCACACTGGCGTCGCTCCTGACGGCACCGTCACCGCTCGCGCACTGGTGGAATCACGCGCCGGCACCCAGCGGCGACAGCGTGTCGCGCGATGCACGGCGAGCGCTTCGCCTGCTGCAACTGGCCGGCCACCGTCAGTGGCCGTTTGCCGAACATGTCTGGCGCGGCGCGGTGACGCTCGCGGGGCAGGCATTGCGAGGCGACGCTAATTCCGGGGTGCCGCCAGATCCTCACTTGGGGGTCGCGTTGCTCGATTTGCTGCCGCGAAATCTGCATTCGCAGCGTCTCATGGTGGCGTTTACCGGCGAACCGATCCTGCTGTTCTCGATGCGCACCGGATTCCCGGCGGCAGCCGTCGAGAAGATGTTGTCGCTCGGATTCGATGCCAATGTCTCGTCGCCAGAGGGACGTGCGCCCGCAGGAGATCCAGTGCCGATTCTGCCGGGGGCCACGCCGTTGCATTACGCAGCCCTTCACGGCGATCTCGAGCTGATCGGGCTGCTTGCGAGTCATGGTGCCGATCTCAACGCGCGCGATGCACGCGGCTATTCGCCCATGCTGTATGCGAAGGCGGGGGCACCGCTACTGTATGGCTACGACACGGTGACGACGCTCAGGCCCGAGGATCGTGCCGACATAGGGCTGCGCGACGCGACGGCCGCAGTCGTGCGTTCGCTGTGCCGTCTCGGCGCCGATCCGAGTGTTTGCGGCCGTGACGGCGCGGGGCTGGGGCGCACGCTGATCCTGTCCGTCATCGCGTCGTTTTAGGGCGGTGGCATGGCGCAGTGGCCTGAGTTCGAACAGTTGCTCGTCATGCTGAAGGGCAGGGGAGTGCACTTCAACATGCCGGGCGGCACCGGGGTCAGCCATGTCACGGCATTCGCCGAGGTCAATGCGCGCGACGATCCGGACGACGCGATCTGGGCGCTTCGCACCCTGCTGGCAAAGCTCGACGCCCGATGACGCGCACGCGGCCGAGAGGCGGTGCCCCGTCTTTTTCAACGCCACATGGATTCGCCGCCCAACGGCAATCGCGCGATGGGTGCACAGCACCGTCACACGGAGTGCGTTAGAATTCCGGGACCGGGCAGCCCCGCATCCTGCCGGGGCTTCGCCGGTCTTCTCTTCAAACGACAACGCAGTTGTCTCTGCCGCGTCATTCCCGCTTCTCCTGCGATTCCCATGACTTCCGAAATGACGAAGCCACGTACGGGCTTTTGGCCTGCACGCGCGGCGACGATGGCATTGCTGTTTTGCAGCGGATTCCTGTATGCGACGTGGGGTGTTCATGTGCCCACCGTCAAGGCGATGTTCGACCTGAACGACGCCAGCCTTTCCGTGGCCATGTTCGCCGTGGCGGGCGGCGCGATCGTCACGATGTCGCGTATGGCGCGCTGGGTCGGCCGCGCGGGCAGCCGGCGCGCGAGCCTGCACTCGGGCATCGCGTTGGCGCTCACGAGCGCCTTTATCCTGTCGATGCCGAGCTATTGGGGGCTCGTGGGCTGGCTTGCCCTTTACGGCGCGGCGAACGCGACGTACGACGTCGCCGTGAATGCGCAGGCCGCCACGCTCGAAGCCCGCTATCGCCGGCCGATCATGGCGTCGCTGCATGGCTGCTTCAGTCTGGGTGGCATGGCGGGGGCGCTCGTCGGTGGCGCATGGCTCGCCCATCACGGCTCGCCGCAATGGCACATCGGCCTCGCTGCGCTCATGTGCGCGGTGGTGATCGTTGTTGGCGCCCGTTTCATGCAGTCCGACATGATGCCCGGCGAAGCGCCAGTCGCGAACGAAAGCGACGGCAAGGGGGCGGCCCGCCAGCATACGCCGCCACCCGCGCTGGACGACGCCGCGCGTCGCAAACTGCATCGCAAGCTCACGGGCTTCGGCGTTCTCGCGTTTCTGGGGCTGGTAGTCGAAGGCGCGATGTACGACTGGACGGCGGTGTACATGCGCGAAGTGATTGCCGCGCAAGGGGCATGGGTGGGCGCCGGGTATGCCGCCTTCTCGCTGGGCATGGCCGGCGGGCGCTTCGGTGGCGACCCGGTACGTGCCCGCACGGGCGGTGCGCGACTGCTGCGCGTGAGTGGTCTGCTATGTGTCGGCGGTGTTCTGCTGGCGTTGTTCTGGCGTGTGCCTGCGGCAGCCGTCGTGGGCTTCGCGCTCGCGGGACTCGGACTGTCGAATGTGATGCCCGTGATGTTCGCCGCGTCGGGCGAGGTCGCGCGCGGCGCTGGCATGGCGAGTGCCGAAGCCATCGCGGTGATGGCGCGGCTGGCCTATCTGGGACTGCTTACCGGTCCGGTGCTGATCGGCGCGATTGCCCACGGCATCAGCTTGCCGGTGGCGTTGGGCGCGGGGCTGCTTTGCATTGTGCCGATTGCGTTACTCGCGCCGAAGATGCTGGCAGGCGCCGACGGGCGCGCCACGCAGCGCTGAAAAGCCGCGTGTGCGCCGGACGCGTTCACTTCAGCGTCACGGACACTTCACCGATGCCATCGATGGTGCCACGCAGCAAGCCTTTCGCACTGGCGGGGATCATGCCGACGTAGGAGCCGCAGGTGATGATGGCGCCTGCGCGCATGGTGATGCCGCGCTTGCCGTTGTGGTTGACGAGCCAGGTGAGCAGGGCGCGCGGATCGCCACCGGTGTTGCCGGTGTGCGCCGGCGCGATGTTGTTGCCGTCGAGCGAGAAGGTGAGCTTCGGCGTCAGGTAGTTCAGCGAAGCATCGTAGTCACGGCCGCTGCCGATCACGAGCGCGCCATTGTTCTGCAAATCGGCGAGCGTGAATCGGCTGTCGAGACCTTTCGACGCGAAGCGGCTGTCGGTGACCTCGATCGTGGTCAGCGTTTCGCCGACGAACATCATGGCCTCACGCTCGTCGTAGCTGCCCGGTTTGATGTCGCGTGCCAGACGGAACGCGATTTCCAGTTCCAGACCCGGGCGGAAGAAGTCGTCGAGGCTCAGGGTGCCGCCGGCATCGCTCACGACGGACGCGGGAATCGGCGCGCAATTCGGCAGATCCGACGGCGCCTTGGCGCCCACTTTCCACGCCGCAATCGTCTCGCCGAGCAGGTCGAGTGTGCGCAACTGCACGGCATAGGCGGTGCTGGCGTCAGCGGGCAGCAGCGCAGGTGCGGGGGAGTCGATCGGCGTGTCGCCGCGGCGGGTGTCGGCCAGCAGTTGCGCCAGCGCGTCGACAGCGGCTTGATTCTCGAACATCTTGCAGGTCTCCTGAGGGAAGGGCGATGCGCCAGGCATTTGCCGGCTGCCCATTGCCCACATCGTATACAAAATTCATGTGCCATTGCGCAGTGCAACGAACGTGATGCTTACTCAGTGAAAACACCACCTAACGTAGTCAAATTCGCCTTGATCTGCGAGAATCGGACTTCGTAATAATTCGTAATATTTCGTGCGGTGTGGCAGCGGAGGTGAACGCCGTCGCGCGCGAAAGTGCAGTGCGTGCAGTCGATGACCTTCTTCTCAAAGCGAACGACCCGGCCAAGCCTATGCACTCTGTGACCCTGAACGCCGTACGTGACACGCTCATCCATCCGCCGGACAACGGTGCGGCGCAGCCGATCAGCCGTCAGGCGCTGCATCATGCCGTGATGGATCGTCTGCGCAAGATGATTACCGAGGGGGCCCTGTTGCCGGGGGCGCATCTGAATGAGCGGGCCTTGTGCGAACAGCTTGGCGTGTCGCGCACGCCGCTGCGCGAGGCGCTCAAGATGCTTGCCGTCGAGCGGCTGATCGAACTGCTGCCGAATCGGGGTGCGCGCGTGGTGACGCTCTCGGCCAGCGATATTGCCGACGCGTTCGAACTGCTCAGCGGTCTCGAAGCGCTGGCGGGTGAATTGGCCTGCGAGCGCATGACTCAAGCGGAAATCGACGAGATTCAGGCATTGCAGTCCGCCATGGACGCGTGTCACGCGAACGGCGATCTGTCCGGCTATTTCGATTTCAATCAACGGATTCACGATTGCATCAACGCTGCAGCCCGCAACCCCGCACTCACGCAGATGTATCAATCGGTCAATCGGCGCTTGCAAGCGCTTCGATTCCGATCCAATCTGCACGCGGGCAAATGGGAGCAAGCCATTGACGAGCACTCGGCGATGCTGCGTGCCTTGCATCAGCGCGACGGTGCCGCATTGGGACGACTGCTGCGGGGACACCTGATGGTCAAATGCGCGACCGTACTCGCCAGCATGCGCGCCGCCGCGTGACGCTCAGGCGCGGCGCACACTCCCACGCGCCTGCACTCATGCCGCGCGACTCATACTCACCAACCCGTCGTTGAGCATGGCCGCCACGTAGGCGTCGGTCTTGCTGCGCAGGTGCGCCTCCATCAGCGCGCGCAATCGCTTGCCATCGCGGCGACGCAGCAGCGCGAGCATTTCAGCGTGTTCGTCAACGGCCTGACGCCAGCGCTCGGGCGTGGGCGTGAGGCGCTCGCGCACGTGCCGCAAGCGGGCATTGAGATTGTGAAAGTACTCCGCCAGCGGGCCATTGTCCGCCATGCGCAAAATGCTCAGGTGGATCTGCTGATTCAGCGCGAAGTAGGCAGCATGATCGCAGCGTTCATAAGCCGATTCCATTTCGCGCTGTCGTTGCGCCAGGTCGTCCAGATCGGCGTCCGACGCTTTCTCGCACGCCTGCTCCCCAGAGAGTCCTTCGAGCACCGCCATCACGGCGAGCAGGTTCACGACCTCATCGACACTCACACGCGCCACGCGTGCCCGGCGGGTTTCCGAAATCTCCACCAGTCCCTCGTTCGCCAGCCGCTTGAGCGCTTCGCGTAGCGGCGTGCGCGAGACCGCCAGTTCGTCGCAGAGGGTGCGTTCCGAGAGCGGCGCGCCAGGGCGCAAGTCACCGCGCACAATGCGCGCCTTGAGGGCTTCGTAAGCGGCAGCATTCAGCGAGGCGGACGTGCTCATGTGCAAGGATTGAAAAAAATGGAATACCAATTTTGGTGGTAACAGGCGAGGCCGTCAATCGAAAATCCTATGTTTTTGCACGTTAACCCTAATTTTCGAGATTGCTGCTTGCCAACAGCCTGACGATGAATTTATCGTTTACCAAAAATTGGTATACCAAAAAGGAAGCCGGCTGACATCGGGTGCGTGCTGGCATTTGAAGGAGGCAATGTGACATCGAACGTTCTGACCGAGCGACACGGCGCAGTTGCGCTGGTCACGCTCAATCGCCCAGAGAAGCTCAATGCGTTGACCCGGCCGATGTGGCAAGCCTTGGGTGACGCGATCCTCGCGTTGTCCGAGACGCCCGGTGTGCGCTGCATCGTGCTGCGCGGCGCGGGAGAGAAGTCGTTTGCGCCGGGCAACGACATTGCCGAGTTCGAGACGGATCGGGCCAACGTGGAGCAGGCGCGCACGTATGGCGCTCTCATGCACCGCACGCTCGATGCGCTGGCCCATTGCCCAGTGCCGCTCGTCGCGATGATTCATGGCATTTGCGTGGGGGGTGGCATGGAAATCGCGGCGGCCTGCGACGTGCGTATTTGCGGTGAATCGAGCCGCTTCGGTGCGCCGATCAACAAACTGGGTCTGGTGATGGCGCACGCCGAGCTGTCGGGGCTTGTGCGGCTGCTCGGGCCCGCCCGGGCGCTGGAGATTCTGCTCGAGGGGCGGATTTTCGATGCGCAGGAGGCGTTGCGCATCGGCCTCGTCACTCGCGCCGTAGCCGACGCCGACGTCACGCGCGAAGCGCTCGCGAGTGCGCAACGCATTGCCGCCGGGGCGCCGCTGGTTGCGCGCTGGCACAAGCGCTTCGTGCGCGAACTGGCGAGCGGCCAGCCGCTCACGCCCGCGCAGATCGATGAGGGGTTCGCGTGCTTCGGCACGGCCGATTTCCAGACGGGCTATCGGGCCTTCCTCGCGAAGACCGCGCCCGTGTTCGAGGGGCGCTGACATGACCCGTCCGGAGAAGAAGGCCAGCGGGCCGTTGCACGGCGTCAAAGTGATCGAGCTGTCGCACATCATGTCCGGTCCGGTGTGCGGCATGATGCTCGCGGACATGGGGGCCGATGTCATCAAGGTCGAGAAGCTGGAGGGCGACGATGCGCGTCGATTCGCACCGATCCTCCCGCACGGCGAATCGGCCTCGTTCATGATGCTCAATCGCAACAAGCGCGGCATTGCACTCAATCTCAAGACGGAGGGCGGCAAGGCGGTGCTGCGCAAGATGTTGGCGAGTGCCGACGTCGTCACTGAAAACTACCGCAAGGGGACGATGGAAAAGCTCGGCCTCGGCTACGAAACGCTGCGCGAGGCCAACCCCGGCCTCATCTATTGCGCCATTTCCGGCTATGGCCGCACTGGCCCGTATGCGGACAAAGGTGGCTTCGATCTGATCGCGCAAGGCCTCTCGGGCCTGATGAGCGTGACCGGCGAGCCAGGGCAAGCGCCTATCAAGGCGGGCTCACCGATTGCCGACATCAACGCGGGCATTCTGGCGGCACTCGGCATTTCGGCGGCCTATGCCCATCGACTGCGCACGGGGCAAGGGCAGATTGTCGACACGTCGTTGCTCGAGGCGGGTTTTCAGCAGATGTACTGGGCCGCCGCCAACTTCTTCGCGAGCGGCGAGAATCCGCCGAAACTCGGCTCTGCGAACCCGACGAGCACCCCCTATCAGGCCTTCCGCACGCGCGACGGCTGGATCAACATCGGCGCGGCCAATCAGGCGAACTACGAGCGTCTCCTTCAGGTGCTCGACGCCCCCGAGATCGCCAGCGATCCGCGCTTCGCCACCAATGCCGGGCGCACCACGCATCGCGCCGAACTCGTCGAACGGCTCACGGATTATCTGAAGCGCGACACCACGCAGCACTGGGTCGAACGTCTCGACGCGGTGGGCTTGCCCGTCGGCCCGGTGCTGCCGATCTCCGAGGCGGTGTCGCACCCGCAGATCGTAGCGCGCGAGATGGTGGTGGAGACCGTGCATCCGCTTGACGGCCCGACGCGCAGCATCGGTTTGCCGATTCGCTTCTCAGAAACGCCGAAGTGCACCGGCGGTCCTGCGCCGCGGCTTGGCGAACACACTCGCGAAGTGTTGGCCGAGTATGGTTTCGATGCGCAGCAGGTCCATGACCTGTTGGCGCAGGGAGCGGTGCATGGACTGGAAGCGGCGGCGCCTGCGAGCGCATGACGTATGTGCCGCGTTTGCGATGCGGATTCTCCGCGTCTTCGCAAATTGCATAGAACTTCCCTCCCGGTGGCCGGTCGGTTTTTGGACGGGGGCCTGACAGGCCTCCGACCAATCTGACCCGACGGCAACGTCGTAAGGAGGGAGAGCATGACGCTTGACACAATCTCCGGCAGCAACCCCGTCCCACCATTTGCCCGATGGCCGCGTGCCGGCGACGCGCGTACCATAGGGCTTCACGCGCTCGCGTTCCCCGGCCGCAGCCGGGGGGCACCGTTCCTCCCCTGTTCGCGAGGTGAGCATGCCGGCACGTATTGAAGATTACGCAATGATTGGCGACTGCCGCAGCGCCGCGCTTGTCGCCCGCGACGGCTCCATCGACTGGCTCTGCTGGCCATATTTCGATTCCCCCGCCTGCTTCGCTGCGCTTCTCGGCGGTCCCGAGCACGGCCGATGGAAGCTCGCTCCCGACGACCCCCATGCCACCTGCACGCGGCGTTATCACGACGACACGCTGATTCTCGAGACCCGCTTCGAGACCGTGGAAGGTTGCGTCGCCGTGATCGATTTCATGCCGTTGCGCGATGGTGCCGCCGATCTGGTGCGGCTGGTCAAGGGCATACATGGCACGGTGTCGATGTCGATGGAGCTGATCCTGCGTTTCGACTACGGCGCGTCGGTGCCGTGGTCGCGTCCGCTCGAGAGCGACGATCCGACCGGGCCGGGCATGCGGCTCATCGCCGGGCCCGACAAAGTGGTGATGCGCACCCCGGTCGAGATTCAGGATGTGCCGGGCAGTCTGCGTGCGCGATTCGACGTGAAGGCGGGCGACACAGTGCCGTTCGTGCTCTCGCGCGTGCCGTCGCATCACGCCGATCCGCGCGAGATCGATCCGCTCGCGGCGCTGACCGATACCGAGCGCTACTGGCGCACATGGGCCAATCGCTGTCAGCTCGACGGCCGCTGGACCGATGCGATTCGTCGCTCGCTCATCGTACTCAAGGCGCTCACGTTCGTGCCGACGGGCGGTGTGGTCGCTGCACCGACGACGTCGCTGCCCGAGCAACTCGGCGGCGAACGCAACTGGGACTATCGCTATTGCTGGCTGAGGGACGCCACGCTCACCTTGCAGGCCCTCATGCTCGGCGGCTATTACGCCGAGGCGAACGACTGGAGCCATTGGCTGGTGCGCGCCGTCGCAGGGGCACCGTCGCAGGTGCAGATCATGTACGGTCTGTCGGGCGAGCGGCGCCTTCCCGAGTGGGAAGTCGAATGGCTGCCCGGCTACGAAGGCGCGAGACCTGTGCGCGTGGGCAACGGTGCCGTAGGGCAGTTGCAGCTAGACGTTTATGGCGAGGTGATGGATGCCTTGCATCAGGCCCGTCTGGGCGGCCTGCGACCGGACGACGCCACGTGGGAGGTGCAAACCAAGCTGGTGGCCCATCTGGAAACCGTCTGGCGCAAGCCGGACGAGGGCATCTGGGAGGTGCGCGGCGGGCGTCAGCACTTCACCTACTCGAAGGTGATGGCCTGGGTCGCGTTCGATCGCGCGATCAAGTCGGCCGAGCGCTTTGGCCTGCCGGGGCCGGTCGATCAATGGCGGCGCTTGTGCAAGGAGATTCACGCGGATGTATGTACGCATGGCTTCGACAAGGGGCGCAATGCGTTCATGCAGGCCTACGGTTCGTCGGAGATGGACGCGAGCGCGCTGATGATTCCGCTTGTGGGTTTTCTGCCGGCGCACGATCCGCGCGTGATCGGCACTATCGAGGCGGTGGAGCGCGAACTCATGCATGACGGGCTGGTGCAGCGCTATCGCACGAGCCGTGTCGCCGATGGTTTGCCGGCGGGCGAGGGCGCGTTCCTTGCGTGCAGCTTCTGGATGGTCGATTGTCTGGTGATGATCGGCCGTCAGGCTGACGCCCGGGAGCTGTTCGAGCGATTGCTGTCGTTGCGCAACGATGTCGGCCTGCTGGCCGAGGAGTACGACACGCATCACAGGCGCCAGGTCGGCAACTTTCCGCAAGCGTTCTCCCACATCGCACTCGTGCACGCGGCGATCCGTCTCGAGGCGTTCGCCGCCGACGATCATGCAGACGACGCGGCAGAAGCGCGCGAAGCCGATGACGAAGCGCGGTTCGAGCATGTGGGCTATCGGGCGGTGAGGGTCTGAGGCGCAGGGGGGGGCTGCGGCGGGTAAGCGCCGAAGCGCCGAAGCGGCGACGGGGGCGACGGGGGCGACGGGGGCGAGTGGACCGGCGCCGCTGCTGCGGCTCAAGGAACTCGGTGGGTTGCCGTAAATACTTTTGAATCCTTACCAATCCTTACTATCTCTTCCTGCCGAGCCCCCGTTTTCATGACTATCATCATTCCGAACAAGGGAAGTGCGACGTCCGGCCTGCTGGAGGTCTGGCAATCGCATATCCAGCAGCAACAGACTGAAAAGGCGCAGGCGGCGGCCAATGTGTCCAGCAGCACGTCCGGCGGGACGTCCGGGAGTGCGGCCCAGCCCAGCCCGGCACCCAACGCACCCAACGCACCGGACGCGGTAAGCGCTGCCAATGCGGCCAACGCCGCCGGCACCCACGCAACCGAGAGCAGCGACACCAGCGACGCCGGCTCGAACAACGGATCGAACTCCCGCCGGATCGACACCAATATGGTCGATATGGTGCGCGGCGCGCGCGATGGCGCGAAGCAGACCGGCAAGGCGGTGAGCGCTGCTTCAGACGCTGGCGGTGCGGGCGACCCCATCGTTGCCGAGACGATCCGAAAGCTCAAAGCGATGCTTGCGAAGGTCATGGCGCAGCTCGACGCTGTGCGCAACAATGATCGGCTGCCGCCGGAAGACAAGCTCCAGCAGACGACGGCCCTTTCCGCGCAAGCGATGTCGATTCAGGCGCAGATCTTGGCGCTGATGGATCCGACAAAGACGAGCGGCACGCACGTCGATACGACAGCCTGAGTCTGGCCGGCATCGCCGCTGATGCAAGATTCGCATCAGTCGGTCAGGCCAGGCGCGCTAGAATTCTGCTTTCGCTTAATTCTTCACAGAGCCACGGCCAGCCGCCATGCCTCGTCAACGTGCCGCATGAAGCAAGACAAGACACTCACCGCCCTGCTATGGATCGTCGCGGCGGGCTTTTTCATGCAGGCGCTCGACACGACCATCGTCAACACGGCGTTGCCCGCCATGGCGGCAAGCCTTGGCGAGAATCCGCTGCGCATGCAGCCGGTGGTGGTGTCTTACTCGCTGACGATGGCCATGCTGACCCCCGCATCGGGGTGGCTGGCGGACCGCTTCGGCACGCGCCGTGTCTACTTTGTCGCCATTCTGCTGTTCGTCCTCGGCTCGATCTGCTGTGCGATGGCGCATACGCTGCCGCAACTGGTGCTCGCGCGTGTCTTGCAGGGGGCGGGGGGCTCGATGCTGCTGCCGATCGGCCGTCTGGCGGTGCTGCGCACTTTCCCGGCTGGCGAATATCTGGCGGCGCTTGCCTTCGTGTCGATTGCCGGACAGGTCGGTCCGATGATCGGCCCGGTGCTGGGCGGCTGGCTCGTGCAAGTCGCTTCGTGGCACTGGATATTTCTCATCAACGTGCCGATCGGCGTCATCGGCAGTCTGGCCGTGCGGCACTACCTGCCGCGGCCCTCCCGGGACGATGTCATCGACACTGGTTTCGACTGGGGCGGCTTCGCGTTGCTTTCGGTCGCGATGGTGACGTTCACGCTCGCACTCGATCATCCGTTCTCCGATACGGGATGGGGCGTGTCGGTGGGGCTGGCGTTGCTTTGCGTCGTCACGACGTTGGCGTACTACCCGTATGCCCGGCGCCGCGCCGCGCCACTGTTCCCGCTTGAACTCTTCGAGACGCGCAGTTTCAGCCTTGGCCTGCTGGGCAATCTCGTCGCTCGGATTGGCAGCAGTGCGGTGCCGTTCCTGTTGCCGCTGCTGCTGCAAGTCGCCATGGGCTACAGCCCGCTCGCGTCGGGCCTGATGATGCTGCCGGTCGCCCTCGCGGGCGTGGTCGTCAAGCGCATGGTCACGCCGCTGGTGCAGCGCCACGGCTACACGCGCTTTCTGATGGTCAACACGGCCGTTGTCGGTGGATCGATCGCGAGCTTCGCGCTGTTCGGTCCGGGCTGGCCGATGTGGCTGGGGCTGGTGCAGTTGGCGGTGTTCGGCGGTGCGAACTCGATGCAGTTCGCCGCGATGAACAGCGTCACGTTAAAAGACCTCGGCACGCGTCGTGCGAGCTCGGGCAATGGGCTGTTTTCGATGGCGCAGATGCTTGCGCTGGGATTGGGCGTGACCATCGGCGGCCAGTTGCTGGCGCTGTTCGGTCATCTGGCCGGGCAAGCGGGTGAGGCGGGGGTGGCGGGGGTCGCGGGGGATGTGGGCCTGGGCAGCACCGTGGCGGGCTTTCGCATGACGTTCGTGTGCGTCGGCCTGATTACGCTTGCCTCGGCGCTCGTGTTCCGTCGCGTGGAAGACCCGGCGGCGGGCAAGGCCCGCGCCGGTGGCGAGACGCCATCCGCGTCTGCCACCGATCTCAAGCGCTAAGCGCGCAGCTTACTTCTTTACCAGCGCACACTTCGAATCGGCCAACGGGGCGAATGCCTTGTCGCCCGGAATCGTCTCCACGATCTTGTAAAGATCCCATTCCGACTTCGACTCGGCCGGCGTCTTGACCTGCACCAGCAGCATGTCGTGCACCAGCTTGCCGTCGGCGCGAATCTGGCCGTTGCGGATCACCGGATCGTCGATTTTCATCGACTTGAGCTTGGCCATGACGGCGTCGGCCTCGTCCGTGCCGGCCGCCTGTACTGCCTTCAGATAGTTGAGGACTGCCGAATAGACGGCGGCCTGCATCATCGTCGGCATCTTCTTGTGCTGCGCGTAGAAGCGCTGGGCGAACGCCCGCGAGCGGTCGTCCTGATCCCAATAGAAGCCGTTGGTCAGCATCATGCCCTGAGCGTTCTTCAGGCCCATGCCGTGGACTTCCGTGATCAACGACAACAGCGGGGTGAAGACCTGCTTGCCGCCCTGGATGATGTTGAACTGCGAGGCCTGCTTGACGGTGTTGAGCGTGTCCGTGCCCGAGTTCGCCAGCGCAATGACCTGCGCGCCGGACGTCTGCGCACGCAACAGATATGACGACAGATCGGGCGAGTTCACCGGGTGCTTTACCGAGCCCACGACCTTGCCGCCCTGACGCGTGAGAATCTCGCTGGCGTCCTTCTCCAGCGCCTGACCGAACGCGTAGTCGGCGGTGATGAAGTACCACGACTTGAGGCCGCGACGCAGCAGCGCCTGTGACGTCGAGTTCGCGAGCGCATAGGTGTCGTACATCCATTGCACGCTGTGCGCCGTGCATTGCTCGTTGCTGATGGCGGAAGAACCCGCACCAGTCACGAGCGCGATCTTCTTCTTTTCGTCGGCGATGCGATCGACCGCGAGGGCCACGTTCGAGAACGTGAGGTCGGTAATCATGTCGACCTTGCCCCGGTCGTACCACTCCCGTGCGATGGTGGCGCCGGTGTCGGTCTTGCCTTGCGAATCGGCGGAGATCAGTTCGATCGGTGCGCCCAGCACCTTGTGATCGCGTGAGAAGTCGTCGATCGCCATGGTGGCGGCAAGCACGCTGCCTTTGCCCGCGTTGTCGCTCGACACGCCGGACAGGTCGGTCAGCACACCAATCTTCACGACACCATCGGAGATGCCGCTCGCCGGTGCGGCATGAGCGGTCGTCGTGGCGGCGCCAAGTGCGGTGAGGGCGAAGGAAGCAGCGATGGCAATCGTACGGCGCAGATGGCCGGTGAGGCTGGGCATGTCTTGTCTCCAATATTCGAGTGATGGCGCCCCGTCGGCCGCTATCTCTTTCGGATGGCTGGTGCCGCCGGGTCTCAAACATCTTAAACATTTCGTAATCGATTGCGCAATCCGTAATGACCGTGAGGTGCATCAGGATTTTCCTGACCTTTCGCGTTTGTGCGAGACGGCGTATGTGCCGCTTCGACGCGCGGCTTTGGCAAGCCGCGAGAACGGGACGTGCGAACGGGATCGGAAATCACGATTTTCAGTCAGCAATGCGACATAATCGGACGCATCGCCAGCACACGATCCCTTGCACGCGTTTGCGCGTCGCCTCTCGAATGCCGACCGTTTTCCTGATACGGATTGCGCAATGGCCAGACCGCTGCGCGGCTGGGCATGACCGAGAAGTCCGTCAAGGCGCATGTGTCGGCGGTGCCGGGCACCCTCGGTGCGCTCAGCCCTGGCAGCGCGGCGTAGTGCCTTGTGCGTTGGTGGCGATGGCGTTGGCGATGCCGTTTGCCAGACGATCGGCGAGCTTGCGTTGCGCGGCAACGACCTCGGCAATGCCGCCCGAGGCGGGCTCCGTCCCCGCGAAACGGCAGGTCAGCACAATATCGCCCGGCACTCGGCGAACACTCCAGACGGCGGTGAGCGAGGCTTGCTCGCCGGGGACGGACTCGAAACGTTGGACCGACGTCGACACACGGTACACGCTGAGGCCGTCGGCGCGGGGCAGCCCGTAGACGTCCATCGCACCGAGACGCTGCGTGAGCTCACGTGAGATCGTCGACGTCAGCTCGTTCTTCAGCGGGGCGGCCCAGCGTGATTCCTCCAGAATGTCGACGCGACCGCCGCCACGCGTCACGACGATCTGTGGCCGGTCGACCTGCTCGGGCACGGCCACCGGTGAGACTTCGATGGCATAAGGCGTTGCTGGCGCGTTGGCGCCGGTCGCAGCAACGCCGCCTGAGCTGGCGGTGCCGAGGGCATCGGTCAGCGTGTAGAAGCTCGACGGCGGCGATGCGCAACCGGCGAGTATCAACGTGAGGGCGGCCAGGGCGGTGCCGGCCATCGGCGTTGCACGACGGCGCGGGCGACGGATCATCTCGGTTGGCCTTGTCATGGTTGCGGGTCCTTCGGTTTGCCACGCAGCAGCGCCTCGGGATGCTGCTGCAGATAGTCGGCGAGCGTGTTGAGCGAACGCAGGGTCTTCGTGAGTTCCTGCATGGCCTGGCGAACGTCCTGCTGCACCGGAGCGTCTTCCGAGAGCGTGCGCTCGGCGGCGCCGAAGCTCTTCTTCGCCTCGCCCAGCGTGGCCTTCGCCTCGGGCGCGATCTCGCCGTCGAGCTGGCGGAACAGGCCCTGTGCGCTGTCGAGTGTCTTGTCGAGCTTGCGCAGCGACGAATCAAGGCTCTGCCCGATGCTGTCGAACGGAATTTTGTCGAGTTTGCTCGCGATATCGGCGATCTGAAGCTGCAACTGGTCGAGCGTGTTGGGCACGGTCGGCATGATCAGGATGTTGTCGACTTCTTCGGCCTTGGCGGGCTTCACGTTGGGGAAGAAGTCGAGCGCGACGTACAACTGGCCGGTCAGCAGGTTGCCGGTACGCAACTGGCCGCGCAGACCACGCGCCACGAGCGCATTCAGAATCTGATGGCTGGCGAGCTGCGTGGGCGGCAAGTTCTTCTTCGGATCGCGGCGGCGCAGGCGGTCCGGATAGAGCTGCACCGTCACCGGCATGCTGATCTGCTTGGTCGCCTGATCGAATTCCACCCCAATCGACGTCACTTCGCCCAGCGCGATACCGCGGAAGTCCACCGGTGCGCCCACGGCCAGGCCGCGCAACGACTGCTGGAAGCGGAACACTACTGTGACCGGATGCGTGTCCGGTGCCTTCATTGCGGTGGTCTCATCCGGCGCCAGACTGAATTCCTGCCCCGGCTTGGCCATCACGCCGGCACCTGAGTCGCCCGGCGCCTGGAACGCAATGCCGCCAATGACCACCGACGCCAGCGACTGCGTGTTGACCTGGAAGCCGTTCGAGTCGAGCCGCAGATCGATGCCGCTGGCGTGCCAGAAGCGGGTGTTGGAACCAACGTACTGGTCGTAGGGGGCTTGCACGAATACGCGCAGCGTCACGCCTTTGCCATCCGGATCGAGCGAGTAGGCTTCCACCTGACCGACCTGAATCCGGCGGTAGTAGATGGGCGAGCCAATATCGAGCGAGCCGACGTCTGCCGCATGCAGGATGAACGGCTTGCCAGGCTGGCCGGTGGAGACGACCGGCGGCACTTCGAGTCCGATGAAATGGCTCGCGGTATCCCTCGACTTGCCTGCGTCGGCGCCAATGTAGGCGCCCGAGAGCAGCGTCGAGAGGCCTGAGACGCTGCCCCCGGCCACGCGCGGGCGCACGATCCACCAGCGCGAGTCCTTGACGGCGAATTTCTTGGCGTTTTGCGTGAGGTCGACGGTCACGCGCACATGCGACAGATCGTCGGACAACTCGATGCTCTTGACCGTGCCGATGTCGACTTCCTTGTACTTGACCTTCGTCTTGCCGGCTTCGAGGCCTTCTGCCGACTTGAAGTCGATGACGACACTTGGCCCGCGCTCGATGAGCACCTTGACGACGAGCGACACGCCAATCAAGGCGGCCACCAGCGGAATCAGCCAGACGAGCGACGGCGCCCAGCGTTTGCGCGGTTCGATCGTCGGCGTGGGCAGGTCGTTGGCGCCGGGCGGCGGCGCGGCCTTCGGGTCTTGCGGATCTTTCGGGTCAGTCATGATCGTCCTGTTCGGTATCGTCGTCTCGGATCTGATCCCAGATCAGGCGAGGGTCGAACTGCATGGAGGCCAGCATCGTGAGTACGACCACCGAGCCGAACGCCACGATGCCCGGACCAGCCTGAATGACAGCCAGCGACTGAATATTCACGAGCGCCACCATCAGCGCGACGACGAAGACATCGAGCATCGACCAGCGGCCGATGAACTCGATCATGTGATACAGCTTGGTGCTTTGATGCGGTTTCCAGCCGGTGCCACGCTGCGCGGTAAAGCACAGCAGCGACAGCGCAATGAGCTTGAGCATCGGGACGAGAATGCTCGCCGTGAAGACGACGATGGCCAGGTCGTACTCACCGCTGGTCCAGAAATAGATCACCCCGCTCATGATGGTGTCGCTGGAGTTTCCGAGCAGCGAGCGCGTCTGCATCATGGGCAGGACGTTGGCGGGAATGTACAGGATCGCGGCGGCGATCAGCAAGGCCCAGGTGCGGGCAAGACTGTCGACCTTGCGTTGGTGCAGCACGGCCCCGCAACGCGGACAGCGCGCCTTTTCGACCGTTTTGACGTCGCGCGAGAGCCGTCCGCACGCATCGCATGCCACCAGACCAGCGTCTTTGGCGGATAGGTATTTCATCGCTGCGACGCCCGCGATTGTGCGGCGCGGTCCCCGTTCGGGTCTGGTGTGCGATCGATGATGATCCAGAGATTGCGCACATCGTACGACAGCACCAGCGCCAGCAACACGGTGAGTGCCCCGAACGCCCACAAGGCGATGCCGGGCAGCACGCTTGCCATGGCCGAGAGTTTGACCAGCGAAACCAGTACCCCCAGCATGAAGACTTCGATCATGCCCCACGGGCGGCAGAATTCGATGGCCCGCATCACATGGAAGACGGCATACGGCCGCCGGCCCACCGAAAGCGGGGCGATCATATGCACCAGGGCAAGCAGTTGCGACAGGGGAATCAGCACTGTCGTGGCGAAGACCAGCAGCGCGACGAGCCACATGCCTTCGCGATAGAGCGCCCAGGCGGCGCCCACGAGGGTCGTCGCCGTATAGATACCCTGTACCTCGATCTCGACAATGGGGAACGCGTTTGCGATGGCGAACACGATCAGGCAAGTCAGGGTGAGCGCGAGCACGCGCGACAGGCGTAAATCGAGAGCGCGGTAAAGAACCGAGTGACAGCGCACGCAGCGGGCGGTCTTGCCCAGCGGCAGGTCCAGGCGACGGTGCAGCGTGTCGCAGTTCGGACATGCGATCAGGTTCGTCACGTCATCTTGTGGGGGCAATGTGTCCATTACCGGGGACCGTGACCAAAGTGACGCTCAGAATACCAAATTGACAAGGAAGTTCCCATGGAGTCAGGCACAACGCATGATGCGGCACGATTTGTGCTAAGTCACGGAAAACATTACGCCTTTGCTCTATACTCAACGAACTCCAGCAAAGTTTCTCAAAATTTGAGGAGAATTCCCCCATGCTAAATATGTCCAGGCGCCAGTTCCTCAAAGTGAGTGGCGCAACGCTGGCAGGGTCCAGCCTGGCAATGCTCGGGTTCGCGCCCGACGCGGCGCTGGCGGAAGTCCGCCAGTTCAAGCTGGCGCGAGCGACCGAGACCCGTAATACCTGTCCGTACTGTTCTGTCGCTTGCGGCATTCTCATGTACAGCTACGGCGACGGTGCCAAGAACGCGAAGAAGAGCGTTTTCCACATCGAGGGCGACCCGGATCACCCGGTCAATCGCGGCACGCTGTGCCCGAAGGGCGCCAGCCTGATCGATTTCATTCACAGCCCGAACCGCCTGAAGTACCCCGAGTACCGCAAGCCGGGCTCTGACAAGTGGGAGCGCATCTCCTGGGATGACGCGCTCGATCGCATCGCCAAGCTGATGAAGGCCGACCGCGACGCCAATTTCGTCGAGAAGACGGATGACGGCATGACGGTCAATCGCTGGCTGACGACGGGCATGCTCGCCGCATCGGCGTCGAGCAACGAAGTCGGTTACATCACGCACAAAGTCATCCGCAGTACCGGGATGCTGGGATTCGATAATCAGGCGCGTGTCTGACATGGTCCGACGGTGGCAGGTCTTGCCCCGACGTTTGGCCGTGGAGCGATGACGAACCATTGGGTCGACATCAAGAACGCGGATCTGGTTCTCATCATGGGCGGCAACGCAGCCGAGGCACACCCGTGCGGTTTCAAATGGGTGACCGAGGCGAAGGCGCACAACAAGGCGCGCCTGATCGTCGTTGACCCGCGCTTTAACCGTTCGGCATCGGTCGCGGACTATTACGCCCCGATTCGTACCGGCACGGATATCGTCTTCCTCGGCGGGTTGATCAACTACCTGCTCACGAACGACAAGATTCAGCACGAATACGTCAAGAACTACACCGATTTCACCTTCCTGGTGAAAGACGAGTTCACGTTCGAAGACGGCATTTACTCGGGCTACAACGCGGAGAAGCGCACCTACGACCGCAGCTCCTGGGACTACCAGAAGGGCGCGGACGGTTACGTGCTCACCGATCCCACGCTGCAACATCCGCGTACGGTCTTCCAGTTGATGAAGCAGCACTACTCGCGCTACACCATCGAGATGGTGGAGCGGGTGTGCGGCACGCCGGCTGACAAGGTCGAGCACATCTTCAAGCAGATTGCCGAATGTTCCACGCCGACGCGCACCATGACCATCATGTACGCGCTGGGCTGGACGCAGCACTCCATTGGCTCGCAGATGATCCGCACCGGCGCGATGGTGCAGCTGTTGCTGGGCAACATCGGGGTGGCGGGCGGTGGCATGAACGCGCTGCGCGGTCACTCGAACATCCAGGGGCTGACCGACCTCGGCTTGATGACCGACTTGCTGCCGGGATACATGTCGTTGCCGAAGCAGGCCGAGCAGAGCGTCGAGCAGTACCTGACGGCGCGCACGCAGAAGCCATTGCGTCCGAACCAGCTCAGCTACTGGCAGAACTACCCGAAGTTCTACGTGAGCCTGATGAAGGCGTGGTGGGGCGATGCGGCGACCGCCGAGAACAATTGGGCGTACGACTATCTGCCCAAGCTCGACAAGCCATACGACCTGCTGCAGGTGCTCGAGTTGATGAACCAGGGGAAGATGTCCGGCTACATCGCGCAGGGCTTCAACCCGATCGCGGCCGCGCCGGGCAAGTTCAAATGGGATCAGGCGCTTGCCAAGCTCAAGTTCCTGGTCGTCATGGATCCGCTGGCAACCGAGACGTCGGAGTTCTGGAAGAACTTCGGCGAGCACAACAACGTCGACTCCAGCAAGATTCAGACGGAGGTGTTCCGCCTGCCCACGACCTGCTTTGCCGAAGAAGACGGGGCGCTGGTCAACTCGGGACGCTGGCTGCAATGGCACTGGAAGGGGGCCGAGCCGCCGGGTGAAGCGCGCACCGACATCGAGATCATGACGGGACTGTTCCTGCGCCTGCGCGAGATGTACAAGACGCAGGGCGGCAAGTTCCCCGACCCGATCGTGAATCTGTCGTGGCCGTATGCCCAGCCGGAGAGCCCGTCGCCCGAAGAAATCGCCAAGGAGTACAACGGCCGTGCGCTCAAGGACATCGTCGATCCGAAAGATCCGACCAAGGTCACGCGCAAGGCAGGCGAGCAATTGGCCGGCTTCTCGGAACTCAAGGATGACGGCAGTACCTCGTCCGGCTGCTGGATTTTCGCCGGTGCCTGGACGCAGGCGGGCAACCAGATGGCGCGCCGCGACAACAGCGATCCGACCGGTATCGGTCAGACATTGAACTGGGCGTGGGCGTGGCCGGCAAACCGTCGCATTCTGTACAACCGCGCGTCGGCGGACGTGGCCGGCAAGCCGTTCAACCCGAAGCACAAGCTCGTTTCGTGGAACGGCAAGGCGTGGGTGGGTGCCGATGTGCCCGACTTCAAGGTGGATGAAGATCCGGCCGGTGGCATGGGCCCGTTCATCATGAACCCCGAAGGCGTAGCGCGCTTCTTCGCGAAGGCGGGCATGGCCGAAGGGCCGTTCCCGGAGCACTACGAGCCGTTCGAGACGCCGTTGGGCTACAACCCGCTGCATCCGAAGCAACCCAAGGCCACCAGCAATCCGGGCGCACGCGTGTTCCCGGACGATCTGGCGATGATGGGGACGGTGGATAAATTCCCTTACGTGGCGACAACCTATCGTCTGACCGAGCACTTCCACTACTGGACCAAGCACGCGTTGCTCAATTCGATCATCCAGCCTGAGCAGTTCGTCGAGATCGGCGAAGCGCTTGCGAAGGAGATCGGCATCGTAGCGGGCGACACGGTCAAGGTGTCGTCCAACCGGGGCTTCATCAAGGCCAAGGCGGTTGTCACCAAACGCATTCGTGCGCTCAAGGTGGACGGCAAGACGATTCACCACGTGGGCATTCCGATTCACTGGGGCTTCAAGGGGGTGGCTAAACCCGGGTTCCTTGCGAACACGCTCACGCCGATCGTCGGCGATGGCAATTCGCAGACCCCCGAGTTCAAGTCGTTCCTGGTGAAGGTCGAGAAGGCATAGGGAGGCGCCATGGCATTGCAATCACTTGATATCAAACGGCGCTCGGCAACGACACTGCCGTCGCCCTCGGTGCGCGAGGCGCACACGGGCGACGTCGCCAAACTCATCGACGTCTCGAAGTGCATCGGCTGCAAGGCTTGCCAGACCGCGTGCATGGAGTGGAACGACCTGCGTGACGAGGTCGGCGAGAACGTTGGCGTGTACGACAACCCGCGCGACCTGTCGGCGGACTCGTGGACGCTCATGCGTTTCACCGAGTACGAGAACCCGAAGGGCGACCTCGAGTGGCTCATCCGCAAGGATGGCTGCATGCATTGCGAGGACCCGGGCTGCCTGAAGGCTTGCCCGTCGCCGGGCGCGATCGTGCAGTACGCCAACGGCATCGTCGATTTTCAGGAAGAGAACTGCATCGGCTGCGGGTACTGCATTACCGGGTGCCCGTTCAACGTCCCGCGCATCTCGCAGAAGGACCACAAGGCGTACAAGTGCACGCTGTGTTCCGACCGCGTGTCTGTCGGGCTGGAGCCGGCGTGCGTGAAGACGTGCCCGACCGGCGCCATCATGTTCGGCACCAAAGAAGCCATGCAAGATCAGGCGGCCGAGCGCATCGAAGACCTGAAGTCGCGGGGCTTCGATAATGCGGGGCTGTACGATCCGGCGGGGGTGGGCGGCACGCACGTGATGTATGTGCTGCATCATGCGGACAAGCCGTCGCTGTACCACGGCCTGCCGGATAACCCGCGCATCAGCCCGATGGTGACGTTCTGGAAGGGTATCGCCAAGCCGTTGGGCGTGGCCGCCATGGCGTTGACTGCGATTGCCGGCTTCTTCCACTACATCAAGACCGGTCCGAACGAGACGGCCGAGGAGGATGAAGAGGACGCCCGCCGGTACGATGCCTCCCGTAAGGGCGGCGGTCCCGATGGCCAGAAAGGCGTTGCCACGCACGAGGAGGTCTGACCATGTCGCACGAACAAAGCGATCGCAAGGATGATCTGATCGAGCGTTACAACGCGGCGGAGCGCATCAACCACTGGATTGTCGCGGGCACGTTCGTCCTGCTCGCGCTCTCCGGGCTGGCGCTGTTCCATCCGTCGATGTTCTGGCTCACCCATCTGTTCGGTGGCGGGCCGTGGACACGGGTCCTGCATCCGTTCGTCGGGCTGGTGATGTTCGTCGCCTTCGTGTGGCTCGCGCTGCGGCTTGCCCGCTACAACAAGTTCGAGTCGCGCGATACGGAGTGGATGAAGAAGATCGGTGACGTGCTCAACAATCGCGAAGAGAATCTGCCGGAAGTCGGGCGCTACAACGCCGGACAGAAGCTGCTTTTCTACGTGATGGTGTTGTGCATGATCGGACTGTTGCTCTCGGGCATCGTGATCTGGCGCGCCTACTTTGCGTTCTACTTCCCGATCTGGGTGATTCGTCTGGCATCCGATGTGCACGCGGTGTGTGCATTCGTGTTGATTTGCGGCATCATTACGCACATCTACGCGGCGATCTGGATCAAGGGTTCCGTGCGCGCCATGACGCGCGGTACCGTCACCCGCGGCTGGGCGTGGAAACACCATCGCGCCTGGTACAAGCAACTCAACAAATGAGTCCGGCCCAGGTGGCCGGACGCTCTTACGAGGCCGGCCACCTTGCAACGCATTCTTGAACCCGGACAGATCGAGTCGCTCGATCGCACCTCCATTCCCCGTCTACGCATGCCGCAACGTGCCGAGGTCTTCTCGGCGCGCGCGGCGCGTTTGCGTCAACTTGCCGACGGCCATCCGCTCGGCGATTACCTGCGGCTAATGGCCGCACTTGTCGACGCGCAGCAACACGTGCTCGACAACTTCCAGGCAGAACGTCCCTCGACCGAATCGATCGAGCAGGCGCAGCAACATTGCATGCCGCTCGTGCCCGCCACGGGGGGATACGATGCCGGTCGCTGGCAGCCGTTGCTCACGCCACTGCTCGATGCCGTGGCGGCACAGCCGGACTTGCCCGCGCCGGTACGCAGTGTGCTCGACCGCGTTCGTGCGGCCGATCCGGCGGCGCTCGAAGCGGGTGCGCAATCGCTGCTCGCCGGGCATGGCAAGGGTGTCGACGCGGCGAGCGCGCCGTTTCTGATGGCGGCGCTACAGGTGCTCTGGACGGGCGTGGCCAGTACGTTCGACGCTGGCGACGTGCCGATGCTCGACGTGCCCAATGTCTGCCCGGTGTGCGGCACGCTGCCGGTGGCGAGCGTCGTTCGCATCGGCGGGGCGCACGAAGGCTATCGCTATCTTGCCTGTGGACTGTGTTCGACCGAGTGGCACATGGTGCGCGTGAAATGCACGCATTGCGAGGCGAGCGAGCATGTGGCGTATCACGTCGTCGACAAGTCCGGCGATGTGGCGGCATCGGCTGCGCAGACACTGGCGGCGGCGGTTGCCGAAGGTGACGACGCCAAGCGCGCCGACGGCCGTCCGACGCTTGACGAAGCGGCCAAGCGTGTCGCGTCGTCGGCCATCCGGGCAGAGTCGTGCGACGATTGCCACGGTTATCGCAAGATCTTCTATCAGGACAAAGACCCGTTCGTTGAGCCGGTCGCCGATGACCTCGCGAGCCTCGCCCTCGACGTGTTGATGGGCGAAGCAGGATACGCGCGCGCCAACGGCAATCCGTTGCTCTGGCAGAACGCCGAAGACGCCTAAGGGGATGGGGATGGGGATGGCCGAGCACGATCGTGGGCTGGCGGGAGCGGCGGATCTGCCGTCGCTCGACCGGCTGCTGGGAATGTCGGAGTTTCAGGCGGCGTTGGCGGATTTCGGGCGCACACAAGTCACGGCCGCCTTGCGCCGTGACCTCGACGAATGCCGCGCGGCGGCGCTGGCGGGCAGACTCACGCACGACACGCTGACGCCGGCCGCCTTCGGCATGCGCGTGACCCACGCGCTGTCCGAGCGTAACCGGGGCACGTTGCGTCCGGTCTTCAATCTCACCGGTACGGTGCTGCACACGAACCTCGGCCGGGCGTTGCTGCCGGAGGCTGCCGTCGAGGCAGTCATGCAAGCGCTTACCGCCCCGGCCAACCTTGAGTTCGATCTTGCGACGGGCGGACGTGGCGACCGCGACGATCTCGTGGCTCCCTTACTTTGCGAGCTGACCGGGGGGGAGGCGGCAACCGTCGTGAACAACAACGCGGCGGCGGTGCTACTGATGCTGGCAACGCTTGCGAAGCGGCGTGAGGTGGTGGTGTCGCGCGGCGAGCTCGTCGAGATCGGCGGCGCGTTTCGCATCCCCGACATCATGACGCACGCAGGGGCGAAGCTCGTCGAAGTGGGCACGACCAATCGCACGCACGCGGCCGATTATCACAATGCCATTGGCGACAGGACGGCGTTGCTGATGAAGGTGCATTGCAGCAATTACGAAGTCTCCGGCTTCACCAAGAGTGTCGATGTCGCCGAGGTGGTGAAAATCGCGAAGCCGCACGGTGTGCCGGTGGCGGTGGACCTCGGCAGCGGCACGCTCGCGCCGCTCGAGCGTTGGGGCCTGCCCCACGAAACCACGGTGCAGGAGACGATTGCGGCCGGCGCCGATCTCGTCACCTTCTCCGGAGACAAACTGCTGGGTGGACCGCAGGCGGGCATGATCGTCGGCCGCAAGGACCTCATCGCAAAGATCAAGAAGCATCCGCTCAAGCGAGCGCTGCGTGTGGGCAAACTGACGCTCGCCGCGCTGGAGCCGGTACTTCGGCTGTATCGAGATCCCGATCATTTGGCGGAGCGGCTTACCACGTTGCGGCTGCTCACACGCACGCGTGCCGACATGGCCACGCAGGCCGGGCGTCTCGCACCAGTGCTCGCGCAGTCGTTGGGCGACGCCTATACCGTCGCCGCGGCACCGATGGTGAGTCAGATCGGCAGCGGCGCATTGCCGGTCGAGCAACTGCCGAGTTATGGACTCGCCATTGCGCCCGCCGGCGGTGGCAAGCGCGGTAGCGGCCGTGCGCTCGCCAAACTCGAGGCGGCGTTGCGCGCGTTGCCGTATCCGGTGATCGGCCGGATTGCGGATCAGACGCTATGGCTCGATCTGCGTTGCCTTGAAGCTGAGGAAGAAGCACGGCTCGCGCTGCAATTTGCGGAGCTGCGCGCATGATCGTGGGCACCGCCGGTCACATTGACCACGGCAAGACGAGTCTCGTTCGCGCGTTGACCGGTGTCGACACCGACCGGCTCAAGGAAGAAAAGGCACGCGGCATTTCCATTGAATTGGGGTACGCCTACACACCGTTGCCCGATGGCGAGGTGTTGGGGTTCATCGACGTGCCCGGTCATGAGAAGTTGATTCACACCATGGCGGCCGGTGCCGTTGGCATCGATTTCGCGTTGCTGGTGATCGCAGCGGACGACGGCATCATGCCGCAGACGCGCGAGCATCTCGCCATTCTGACGATGCTGGGCGTGCGGCGTGGTGTGGTGGCGTTGTCGAAGGCGGATCGCGTCGATGCGGCGCGTCTGGCTGCGGTGACGCAGGAGATTTTGCAGTGGCTCGCGCACACGCCGCTGGCGCAGGCTGAGGTTGTCCCGGTGTCTGCGACGACGCCGGGCGACGCGGGCGTGACGAGGCTGCGAGCGTTGTTGACGCGAGCGGCGCAGGCCCTGAGCGCGTCAGGCAACGCGACGCGTCGCGACGACGCCTTGTTCCGGCTGGCGGTGGATCGCGTCTTCACGCTGGCGGGCCACGGCACGGTTGTGACCGGCACGGCGTTCGCCGGCACCGTGCGTGTGGGCGACACCCTCACCGTGATGCCGCAGGGACTGCCGGTGCGGGTGCGCAGCATTCATGCGCAGAACCGGCCAGTGGAAGCGGGCAGGGCCGGGGAGCGCTGCGCGTTGAATCTGGCGGGTGTCGAGCGCGACCAGCTTGGGCGGGGCGACTGGATCGCCGCCACGGGATTGTCCGGGCCGTCGACGCATGTGGACGTCGAGCTGCATTGGTTGGCGGGCAGCGCACCCCTCACGCAATGGTTTCCCCTGCATGTGCATTTGGGCACGACGCATGTGCAGGCCCACACGGTGCTTCTGGGGGGCGATACGTTGGCACCCGGCGGCACGATGCGCGTGCAGTTGGTCTTCGATACGCCGGTTTGCACGATGCCGGGCGATCGCTTCATCGCGCGCAATCCGCAGGCGACGGCAACCGTTGGCGGGGGGCGGGTGCTCGATCCGGCAGCGCCGGAGCGAAAGCGTCGTTCGGCGGCGCGCTTGGCGTGGCTCGACGCTGTGGCGCAGTATCTCGACGGTGACGGACTGGATGCGCTTCTCGCACAGTCGGCGTCGGGGCTGACGGGGACGCAGGTGGTGGCGCTGACGGGGTTGCCCGCCGGGCAATGGCAGTGGCCGGCGAACGCCGTGGTGCTCGCGGGGGCGGAAGATGAGTCTGTGGCGTTTGCCCCGCAAGCATGGGACACCCTTCGGGCAAGGGTGCTCGACGCGTTGCGCGACTATCACGCTCGCTTGCCCGACGAGCCGGGTCTCGATGCTGCGCGTCTGGGCCGCATGACGTGGCCGTCGCTAGACGCCTCGCGCTGGCGCATGGTGGTGCGTGCGATGTTGCAAGAGGGCGTGATGGCGCGCACGGGGGCGTGGTGGCATCTGCCGGCGCACCGCGTTGAGATGACGGACGAGGAGAGTGCGCTGGCCGAGGCGTTGTTGCCACGCGTGGCGCAGGGGCGCTTCGACCCGCCTTGGGTGCGGGACATGGGCCGCGAGTTGAGCGTGCCGGAAGAGCGGGTGCGGTCGGTGCTGCGTAAGCTCGCGCGGCAGGGGCGAGTGCATCAGATCGTCAAGGATCTCTTTTACGACGACGCTTGCGTCCAGACGCTGGCAGGCATAATCGCCGGCGCGAACGGCAAGGTCGAGGCGGGCGCGTTTCGCGATGCGACGGGACTCGGACGCAAGCGCGCGATTCAGATTCTGGAGTTCTTCGATCGTGCGGGATATACTCGCCGCGTTGGCGATTTGCATGTGCGGCGTCCCGATGTGGAGTGGGGCGCGGCGTAAGGCGGTCGCGGCGTTCTCAGAAGGCGGCGTAGGCGGTTCGCGCAAGGCAGAGCGCTTACGTCAGCATCAAGCAATTGACATGGCTTCGTCTTGAGGAAGGCATCCGTATCCGGTGATACGGCCGGGCTTCAAACCCGGTTGGGGGCGTCAGTCGCTCCCAGGTCGGTTCGACTCCGGCTGCTTTCCGCCATTAAAGGCTCCCAGCGATTCTCGTATGTTCCCGCCTTCACTTTCAAAAGCCCCTTGCGGGGCTTTTTTGTCTTCCGGTAGGTCAGGCCGAAAATCCACCATCAATACTCAGGCTGGCCCCGGTGATATAGCCTGCTTCCGGGCCCGCCAGATAGGCGACAAAGCCAGCAATCTCTTCGGCCTTACCATAGCGATGCAGCGCCATCAGTGCTTTCAACTGCTCGGCTGACTCTCCATCGGCCGGATTCATTTCAGTGTCCACAGGACCGGGCTGCACGTTGTTGACCGTAATACGGCGCGGGCCGAGGTCGCGAGCCATGCCTTTGGCTAACCCAACCAGTGCCGATTTGCTCATCGCGTAAACCGCGCCACCCGCCATGGGAATACGGTCAGCATTGGTACTGCCGATGTTGATGATGCGGCCACCATCACGCATATGGCGTGCCGCCTCTTGGCTGGCGACAAACACGCTCCGGACGTTGATCGCCAGGGTGCGGTCGAGATCTTCCAGAGTGAGGTCCTCGGTTGTGCCCCACGCCAGTACCCCGGCATTGTTGACAAGAATATCCAACTTGCCAAAGTGCTCTGCGGCCTGACGCACGGCACGATGCAACGCTGCGGCATCGGCACTGTCGGCGCGGATGGCGAGGGCTTTGCCATTTTCCGCTTTGATGTCGGCGACTACCGCGTCAGCCCTGTCTGCGGATGCCATATAGGTCAGTGCAACAGCGGCTCCTTCACGCGCCAGACGCTTGGCGATTGCCGCGCCGATACCGCGTGAACCACCTTGCACGAAAGCGACTTTTCCTTGAAGGGTTTGAGTAGCCGACATAAAGTTTCTCCAAGCTTGGCAGACGAGTGGGGAGTCACGAACAGGAACGGCACTGACGTTTCCGCCGCATGGATCACATGATACCGTTTTGCATCAGGAGAGCCTCACTCCTTCGGAGAGCGTAATGACGACTGAGCCTCATGATCAACGATCAGGTGTCGGGCGGCGGCTTGCCAACAACGCTCGGGGCGACGCCGTTCCATTTTGTGACGCCTCCAAACTCGGCAATACCGGTAGCTGCTCATGCACCAAAGGCATAGAAATTCGTTCCGCAACTATGAGGCGACTCTATCAACAACGCGTCCCAAATCAACAAGTTTCCAACCGCTCGCGGGACGCGAAACTACGTAAGCCATTAATCGTTATCAAAAGACGGCCGGGCTTCGAACATGTCGCTGAAGAGGACCCCCATGGCGGGCGCTGCGGCCCGGGAAACGGTTCCTGCCCGTCGGGACAGGCAACGAAGGGGGAACTGCCGACGCAGTCGGGGACAGGCAGCGGACTTGTCGCGAGTGCGAAAGCGTCCGAGTCTTCGGATTCGGAGGTTACGTCGGCAGGTGACGAACGATCGTGGCGACGGCCTGCGCCACCGACACGCGAGCGGTGTCGATGACGAGAGGCTCGGTATCCCATGCGTCGTATTGCCGTTCGAGCACGCTTTGCCATGTCGGCAGCTTGTGGCCGGGAATATCGGCTTGTCGTCGCTCGACCCTCGCACGGTGCATGGCTGAATCGGAGCAAATCAGCGCAACCTCGGCGATCGGCACACCGGCGTCGCGTGCCACCTGTCGCCAGGCGTTTCGCGTCACCTGCAAGGCATTGACCGAGTCTGCGACGACGCTCAGCCCAAGGCGCAAATTGTCCTTCGCCACAGCATAACCGGCGAGATAACCGGCAGGTCCCACCTCGGCGCCACAGCTTCCCGACGAGATAAATGCCTGCTCCAACGTGTCGATGCGCAGATAGACTGCGGCGATTTCGCGAGCGAGCGCTTGCGCCACGGTTGTCTTGCCGGTGCCGGGCAGTCCGGCGAAGGCGATCAACCTTGGAGAGGTTCTCATCAGGGGGCGGTCACTTCGTTGCGCCGTTCGACGTCGCCAACGCGGCCACGCCGAGGCCCATATAAAGCAGGCCGGCCACATATTTCCCGACACCCGGCCGACGGCTGCGGTTGGCGAGGGCACGGCCAATGGCTCGGGCGAGTGCTGCGTAAGTGACGTCGCTCATGCCGCCGACCAGCACAAGCAGCAGACCCAGCGTGACAATCTGCAGCGGCACATGACCCATCGCCGGATTCACGAACTGCGGCAGGAACGCGGCGATGAACAGCCCCGTCTTCGGGTTGAGCAGATTGACGAGAAATCCCTTCTTCATCGAAGCGCCCAACGCACGTGCGGGCGGCTGTGCTTCGGCGCTCGCGGGCGCGGCGCGGCTGCGAATGACCTTGATGCCGATGAAAATCAGATAACCCGCACCGAGGTATTTGATCACCGCGAACATCAGCGGCGACGCGAGCAGCAGGGCGGTGAGTCCGGCCGCAGCGAAGCTCACGTGGACGATCGTAGCGAGCATCACACCGAAGCACGATGCGAGGCCGAAGCGAAATCCCTGACTGGCGCTGGTCGTCGAGATGTATAGGGTGGTCGGCCCGGGAATCGCGACGAGCACTGCGACTGCGGCCAGGAAGAAGGGCAAAAGGGCAAGATCGATCATGACGGAAGTCTCTGCGGAAATAGCGTGACGAAACGACCGGCGATGGGGGCGTCGCTGCGTGTCGCCGCATCGTAACATCGCGCCGGAGAACTGCCGTGTTGCGAGCATTGTCCGGCGCGATGGCGCAACGGCGTGACAGTGTTCAGTGCGCCGCGTGACGCACCGCCGCCAGCATGTCATGCAGGTTGTACGTCATGAGCGAGAGGAAAGCGAGCAGGCCGAGGTAATAGGCCCCATACGTCACCTTAGTCTCCGTCGTCACCCCGTAGTAGCGCACGTTCTCCGGCGCTTGCGGGTCGTAGCGCCAGGCCTTGGCCAACTGCGGGAGCGCGAGGAGGGCGACCAGAATCAGGATCGGGCTCGGATGCCAGAGGAACAGCGCGACGAGTACCGGCACGCCCGCAAACCAGATGCGCGGCGACAACACGGCGGTGATGCGTCCGCCATCGAACGGCGAGAGCGGGATCAGGTTGAACAGGTTTAGGAAACATCCCGCATAGGCGAGCGCGAGCAACAGATTGCTGTCCTGCTCGCGCGCAGCGAAATAGCAGGCCATCGACGCGAGCGTGCCGACGAACGGCCCGCCCAGTCCCACGTAGGCTTCTGTTTCGGCGTTGAGCGGCGTTTCCTTGAGTTCGATCCATGCGCCGACGAACGGGATGAACGTGGGCAGCCCTACGTCCAGCCCGCGCCGGCGTGCAGCCACGTAGTGACCGGCTTCATGTGCCAACAGCAGGATCACGAAACCGAGCGCGAACTTCCAGCCATACACGAAGGCATAGACGACGATGGACAGCAGCATCGTGCCGCCTGTCGTCAACACCTTGCCGAGCTTGAGTCCGCCAAACACCAGCAACAGAAGTTTGGTCATCGTGTCTGTCAGACGCGCGGTGCGTTGCCGTCGTGGGGCGTGGATGCGCCGGCCGATTGGCTGACGACCGCAGTTGCCGCGTGAACGTCAGGGACGGGCACAACAGCGGTTTCGGGAGTGCCGACGCCTGCGGACGGGGTGGCTTGAGGCGGCACGGGCAGCGGCTTCGGTTTGCGCTTGAACAGCTTGCCGAACGCGGCACCCGCGCCGAGCAGGGCCAGCAGGCCGACCTTGGCGAATTTCGCGACGAACGCGGCGATCAGCGCAAACAGGCCGAGCTTCTTCGCAGCAACCCCCGCGACCAGGGCGGCAAGGCCGTATTCCGCGACGCGGTCGGTCTTCTCGTTGAAATCGGCATAGCGCTTGCCGTCGACGAAGGTCAGGCCCGCGAGAATCTTGTCGGCCACGGGCTTGTCTGCCGCCAACAGCGATTCGCTGGTGACCAGCGTGGTCGCCAGATAACCGTCGCGGCCAAGCGCCGTGGTGCGGTAGTTCACCGAAGGATCGTCGTCGACCCGAATTCCGGTCTGCTTGTGCCCCACGCGGGCCGCCCACACCAGCCGGTGCGTGCTGCTGTCGTATTGCGGCAATTGTGCCCAGCCGGTGACTTCCAATTCGGGCACGCCATGCTCGCGTCGTGTGGCGTTCGCGCTTTCCGTGCTCTTGCGCAAGGATTCGAGAATGTCATCCGCCTTCCAGTCACGCGCGTCATCGTCGCGAACGTAGCCGTCGTTGACATAGGCGATGACGTCGAGCCACTCCCCTTTGCCGTCCGTAGGCACGACGAGGCCGGCCAGCGTCGTCTCGTCAATGGTGTTGCCCAGCGCGCGCAGCAGGCGCGCGGCGGTGGCGCCCGGAATCCAGCCCATGCCGCTCGGCAGCGAGAACTTCGCCTGATCGCGGATATCGATGTTCTTCGGGCCTTCGATCAGCGCCTCGTTGGCCGCCTTGAAGGCGGCCCGCGCTTCGGCTTCCCGGGCTTCCGGCGTCGCCGCCGCAACAGGCGCGGGCGCCGGGGTCTGTGCGAAGGCGCCGGATGCGTTCAGCGCGAGAGCAAGCAACAACGTGCGGAGGATGGAAGACATGATTTGGCTTTCCCTGATCGGCGTCGTTTTGAAGTTTCACATCTGAAGGATGTGTGCCGCGGCGGATTATGCCAGAAGCAACATCGGATTCCGAAGTGTTACGACGGCAGCGTACCGCCGGTGCAACGGGGCTCGCGCAGGCGATGACGTCGCATCGATGCGCACAGGTCGCCAGCCAGCCGACGACATACCGGTCACGATCGACCCCGGCAAACTACCGGACCGCCACTGGGCGCCGTCGATTCTCCGTTGCCGAATCCAAGTCATCGCCAACCGTCGAGGCACCCTGCGGAGTCATCATCGTTTACCCGCAATTTGCTTTGCCGGACAGGTTTTCTCATTGACCGGTAAATTGTTTTTTGCTGGTATACCAGTCATGAACCAGACCCAACGCACCCCTGCCCTGAGCGATTCGGCATACGAGGCCATTCGCGCCCTGATCGTTTCCGGCGAAATTCGCGCGGGCGAAGCGCTATCGGAGCGCGCCCTGTCGGAGCGTTTCGGCATCAGCCGCACGCCGGTGCGCGAGGCGATTCGCACGCTTGCCAACGATGGCCTGCTCGAGATCGTGCCGATGCGCGGCACCTTCGTGCGGCAGCTATCGGTACGGGATCTGAGCGAGATTCACGAAGTCCGGCTCGCCCTCGAAGGCATGGCGGCGTGGCTGGCCGCCCAAAAGGGCGTGACGCCCGCGCTCGAAGCGGTCGCCGTGCGTCTGCGTGCCCTCGATGCACAAGGCGAGCAGGGCTTGCCGCTCGACGTCGACATCACGCAGCGCGTGGGTTGGCAATTCCACGAGGCGATGTTTGCCGCGGCCGACAACGGGCGGCTCACCGAGACCTATCACGCGTTGCGAACCCAGAACGGTCTGGCGCTGCAACGCATTCCGCATTACGACGCCGAGCGCACGCGCGCCGCAGTTCGCGAACACCTCGCGATCTTCGATGCCATTGCCGCCGGGCGTCCCGAGGACGCCCAGCGTCATGTCTGGGACCACCTCACGCACGCCATGCAAGCTCGCTTGCAGGCGCTCGTTCCTCCCGCCGCACCGCCCGGCACCGGGCGTTGAGCCCCCTCTGACAAGCGCGCTGCGTCGCCACGCAATTTCCGGAGATAGTCGTCATGTCGTCACGTTCTGCCAGCAAGAAGCGCCTCATCCCGTTGCCCGTCCAGATGCTGATCGGTCTGGCGCTCGGCATCGGCTGCGGCATGGTCGCCCCGGCGCTCGCCACCAAGCTCATGCCTGTGGGCACCGCGTTCGTGCAGGCCGTCAAGATGATCGTCGTGCCGCTCGTTTTCACGGCGATCACACTCGGCATTTATCAGATGGGACACAACGCCCGCGCACTCGGACGTGTCTCGGCTATCAGTCTCATCTACTTCTTCATCGCAACGCTGGTCTCGATCGTGATTGGGCTCGGCCTCAACGCGATCTTCCGCCCCGGGCTCGGGGCGAACCTCGCGGCGGCACATGCGTCGGCCAAACCGATCGCCGCCTCGGTCGACTGGACCAAGTTCTTCCTGGACATGATTCCGTCGAATATCTTTGCGGCGATGAGCGGCAGCAATCTGTTGCCGGTGCTTGTCTTCGCCGTGCTGCTCGGGCTGGCGCTCTCCGCTATCGGCGAGCGCGCCAAGCCGCTCGTGGGCGTGCTCGACGCCCTCATGGGGGCCGTGTTCAAGCTGACGGACTGGATCATTTCGCTCTCGCCGCTCGCGATCTTCGCGATCATTTCGTGGCTGTTCGCAACGCAGGGCGTCGGCACGATCCTCGCGCTCGTCAAGCTCGTGGGCACGATGTATCTCGGCCTCGGGGTGCTGCTGGTACTGTTCTGGATTCTGCTCAAGGCCATTGGCGAAAAGCCGCTTGAGACGACGCGCGCCATCGGTGAGCCGGTGATTCTCGCATTCGCCACGCGCTCGTCGGAAGCCACGCTGCCGCTGCACATGGAGAAGCTCATCGGCATGGGCGTGCCCAAGGCGATTGCCTCGGTCGTGCTGCCGCTCGGTTATGCGTTCAACCGCGACGGCTCGATCATGTACTTCGCACTGGCCGTCGGCTTTCTGGCCGATGCCTATCACGTGCCGCTCGACATGCCGACGCTGCTCTCCATCGTGCTCGTCACCACGCTCGCGAGCAAAGGCAGCGCGAACGTGCCTTCGGGCGGGCTGGTGGCCATCGCCATGGTGCTCACGACCATCGGCGTGCCGATCGAAGCGCTCGCGATCATTGCAGGTGTCGATGCCTTTCTCGACATGGGCCGTACTGCCATCAACGTATTCAGCAATACCGTGGCCATCAAGCTCGTCATGAAGCTCGCCGGCATTCCGTACGAGTCGCCCGAGGCCGTGCAGGCGGCGCTCGCCGCCGAGTCGGCGAGCGCGAACGCAGGCAGCCATGCCCACGGTCAGGAGTTCGCATGACATCAGGGAATACCGAACGCTTCATCGATTTGCGAAGCGATACCGTCACCCGTCCCACGGCATGGATGTGGGAGGCGATGCAGACCGCTTCGCTGGGTGACGACACGCTCGAGGGCGACCCCACGGTACGCGCCCTCGAACATCTCGCGGCGGTCATGACCGGGAAGGAGGAGGCGATGTTCGTCGTCTCCGGCACGATGGGCAATCTGATCGCGTCGCTGTGTCATGCCACGCGCGGCGGCGAAGCCGTGATCGACGCGCAGGCGCACATGGCGAAATCGGAGGCGGGCGGCATGTCGCGGCTCGCCCATCTGTTTCCGGTGCTGATTCCGTCCGTGCGCGGCGAGATGGATCTCGATCAACTGGCCGGGGCGTTGCGTCCCGGCTTTTCGCGTTACGGGCAGCCCACGGCGATGGTGGGTGTCGAGTCGACGCATAACCACTCGGGCGGCTACGTGCCTTCGCTGGCGTATCTAGCCGATGTGCACGCGTTGGCGTTGCGTGCAAGTGTGCCGGTGCATATGGATGGGGCACGCATATTCAACGCGGCCGCCGCGCTGAGTGTCGACGTCGCGCAAATTGCCGCCCATTGCGAAAGCCTGACGTTCTGCCTGTCGAAGGGACTCTCGGCGCCAATGGGCGCGATGCTCGCCGGCTCACACGCGATGATCGAACAGGCGCGCACGTTCCGGCGCATGACCGGGGGCGGTTTGCGGCAGGCAGGCATCATGGCCGCAGCGGGCAAGGTGGCGCTGGAGACGATGGTCACGCGTCTGGCCGAGGACAACCGGCGTGCGCAGCGCCTGTGGACGGGGCTCGCAGCGATCGATCCTCAATTAGTGGATGCTGTGCCGTCCAACAGCAATATCGTGCGGTTGCGCGTGGCGGAGCAGCGGGAGCGCAATCCCAAAGCGTGGGAGGCGGCGCTGGCGAAACACGGTGTTCTGGCGCGCGCGAGCGGCACTGCCACGCTGCGGCTGGTCACGCACCGTCACATCGGTGACGACGACATCGAAGAAACCATCGCGGCCGTTGCCTCCATACGCGACGCATTCGCGGCGAGCGCCGCGCCCCTTGGCGGACTTTGAGCGCATCTGACGAGGCGCGCCGGGGCTGCGTTAGCCGATTCGGCAGCGGCGTGCAACAGTGTGTTGCACGCCGCTGCCGGCTGAAAATTGGAAATGGCGGTACACTCCGAGCACACGCCTCCGCTGTGCGGTGGCACGCGACTCTCCAATTTCGGCCCGTTTGAACGTCATCATGAAGTCCCCTGGTAATGCCTCTGCCACGCCCGCGTGCGACGCTGGCGAATGCGTCGAGCTTGTCGCCACCGCGACCCTGCCGACCCGCTATGGCACTTTCACGTCCCACGCGTTTCGCGTCAAAGGCAGCAACAACGAGCATCTCGCGCTGGTCATGGGCGATGTGTCGACCGACGCGCCGACGCTGGTGCGTCTGCATTCGGAATGCCTGACGGGGGACGTATTCGGGTCCTATCGCTGCGATTGCGGGGAACAACTCGACTCGGGCATGCGCAAGATCGCCGAAGAAGGACGCGGCGTTATGCTGTATCTGCGTGGTCATGAAGGGCGCGGCATCGGCTTGAGCAACAAGATTCGCGCGTACCTGCTGCAAGAGCAGGGCCGCGATACCGTCGAAGCGAACCTCGATCTGGGCCTGCCGGACGACGCTCGCGAATACGACTCGGCTGCCGCCATCCTGCGCATTCTCGGCGTGCGTTCGGTGCGTCTCATGAGCAACAATCCGAAGAAATTCGATACGCTCGCGAAGCACGGCATCCCCGTGTGCGAGCGCGTGACGCTCGACATTCCGATGCGCGAAGAAAACGAGCGCTATATCCGCACCAAGCAAGCGAAGTTCGGGCACTACTTCGAAGAGAACGAGTAAGGGCGTGCCGACCGCACCGGCCGGCACTTCCCGACGTCAAATGCCGCGGGTCAGCGCGGCCTGCGGCGCGCTGCCACGATCAGTGCGAGATACACCAGACCGGCCGCCATGCTGGTCTGGCCGCTGAAGTTCACCAGCCCGAACCCCCATCCCTGATTGGTGACGCTCACGCCGAGCGACACGACCAACGCTGTCCATCCAATGCGGCGGTATTGACGCGTGCGCACGCGCGAGACGCCGTTGAACAGCGTCTCCTGCTGACGTCCGCTCGCCAGTGCCAGTGCGGCGAACCCGGCCACACAGATCGCAAACGTGCAGAGATGCGTCATGCGCGGTCCTCGTTCAACATAGTATTGACCGTCGCCTTGGGGGCCTGTGCTGTCTTTGCCGCCCGCGCCGGCCTCGTTTTCGGCGTGTGCCAGGCGGTGCGCAGCGCGAGCCATGCGTGCAGTGCGGCCAGCGCCAACATCATCAGGTCCACGCCTGCATAGACCCAATCGCCTGCCGCCAGACTGTGCCGGAGGCCGCGCGACGTAGTGACGGCGTTGAGCACTGGCAGTAATGCCAGCAACGCGGCAGCGACCCACAACAGTTCGATCCACGCGCGCCTGGCCGGACGCACCAGCGCGTAAAGCAGCGCGGCAGCCCACACCCCAAAGAACACGTCGACTTCCGAAGCGCTGCGTCCTGCGGCGTCTGCGGGAATCAGACGATTTCCCCACAGGAACGCGGTCATCGCGACCGAAAGCCCTGCAATCGCCGTGATGTTCAGCCGCTCGACTACATGAAAACCGAAGTGCGGCCGCGCCGAGTCCTGCCGTTTGTTGCGACGTTTCACGGTCCACATCACCAGTCCGGTGCCGACCATCGCCGTACCGCCCAGACTGACGAGGAAGTACAACCAGCGCAGATGAAGGTCGCTGAAGCGTCCGAGGTGCAGCGCATACATGACGCCGCGTGTCTCGGCTGCCGCACCGACGTTGTCCTTCACGTCGATCAGCTCGCCGGTCGTGCCGTTGAAAAGCAGGTACTGCGGACTCATCGACACGCGCGTAGCTTCGCCGCGTGTGACGGCGACACGTGCAGCGGCGTCGCCGGGGGTCGTAACGATGACGCGTCCTACGTCGTGCGTGCCCCAGCGGGCCTGGGCCTGTCGCACCATCGCGTCAATGGGGGCGAGCGGCCGAGGCTCGCCGACAGCGTGACCCAGTGGCGCAAACGCACTCAACTGCGCACTCATCTGTGCGCGTTCGACTGGCGTCTTGAGGGCGACCTGACCGCCCCACGGCATGTACATCGCCATGAGGGTGACGAGGCCGGTGTACGTGATCATCAGGTGGAAGGGCAGGCCGAAGACCGAAAGCGCATTGTGGGCGTCGAGCCACGAGCGCTGCCCCTTGCCCCACCGGAAGGTGAAGAAGTCGATGAAGATTTTCTTGTGCGTAATCACGCCACTGATGATTGCCACCAACATGAACATGGCGCACAAGCCTGCAAGCCAGCGTCCCCACATCACCGGAAGCGGATGGAATTGGAAGTGAAAGCGATAGAAGAAGTCGCCCCCGAGCGTTGCACGTGCCTTGAGCGTTTGTCCCGTCACCGGATCGAACGTCGCCTCTTCAAACGTGCGACCGCTGCCTTCCTTGCCAACCGCGGGCGCGTTGCGCCAGAACACACTGGCGACCGGGTTGCGTTCGGTCGGAAGGTAGATGCTCCATTGCGGGCTGCCCGCGGCGCGCGTCGTCAACTGGTTGCTGACCGCTTGCGCGACCGAGGCCGAATCGGGGAGCGCCTGCTGGTGAGGCATTTCGGGGCGCATCCATTGAGATAGCTCGTCTTTGAAGTAACTTACCGTGCCCGTGAGGAACATGGCGTACAGCAGCCAGCCGACGAGCAAGCCGGCCCATGTGTGCAGATCGGACATCGTCTGCCGGATGCCACGGCCCTGCGGTTCGTTTTTCGCTGTATTGGCCGCTGTCATGCGGCACCTCCGCCGATCAGCCCCGACGACACCGCCCACGCGGCGAGCGCGAGCGGTGCGGCAACGGCGAGCAGACCGGCCCAGGCGCGCCATGCGCTACGCACGGCGAACACCCAGACGACCGCGCCGGCATAGATGGCGAAGCTCACCAGCATGCCGGTGATGACCGCCTGAGATTTGTCCATTGGCAACGCGAGAACGGCAACGCTCGCCAGGGCGGCGGCGATGTAGCCGCCGCCGATGGCCGCAACGATGCGGGAGACGAGCGCGCCAATGTTGGCAAACGCCGCGCGACGAACCTGAGCCATGATGCGAGTCGCCTATTTGTTGGGCGTGGCGGCCGGACCGGCCGGGAGCGGTTCGATGCCGTCCGCTTGCATGACGGTCGTGGTCGTCACGTAGCTCACGCCCTGGTAACGCTCGGCTCCCTTGGCACCCGTGCGCTCGCCCGGCGTCTTGTCCGTGTGGCTGACTTCGGCAACATACATGCCCTTCCACGGCATGTCGAAGGTGACGATGCCATGACCATCGGTATGGGCTTCCTTGGCCCAGCCAGACTGGGTGACGAACGACACCTTCGCCTTGGGCAGCGGCTTGCCCTGGAAGAACAACTGGAATTCACCCGGTTTGCCGGCCGGCACCAGATCGAGCGCCAGTTGCGGCTTTTGCTTCGAGAAGTCCGTGGCCAGACGCGCCGACGGGCGGTACCAGTTTGTGACTTCCTGACCGTCGCGCTTGAAGGTGAAGAGCGGGTAATGGGTGTCTTCCGCCACGAGGGCTTCACCGGCGCCGGCCTTGAACGGCAGGGCGAAGCCGTTCGCCGTTTTCGAGGCTTCGGCCGTCTTCTCGCCCTGTGCGGAGGTCAGCGTGCCGGTAGGCGCAACGAACTTGTCGAGCAGGCCCGGCGAGGTTTCGCGCAGGTTTTCACCGAACTCGCCGAAGCGGATCACGGCGTTCTGGCCGGCGCTCTGCTCGATCCAGATCTGATGCGCCTGTGCGGTGCCGGCCATGGCGGCGAGTGCCGCGAATGTCAGTAACGTCAGTCGGCGGGAGGCAGTCTTCTTCATAGCGGTTTCCTTGCTGAAGTGGCTAACGGGGTAAAGAGCAGGGTAAAAAGCACGGTAAAAAGCAGGGCGAAACATGAGGGCGACATATCGGTCTTCCTCAGAAGTCGATCTGCGCGGACAGCAGGAACGTGCGCGGCGCGGCCACGGTGGCGTAGGTGCCGCTCATGAGCCAGTAGTTGGCATTGAACAGGTTCTCAATGTTGGCGCGGTACACGACAGACTTGCCCGCGACACGCGCGCGATAACGTGCACCGATGTCGTAACGGGTCCACGCGGGCAACGCGAGCGTGTTCGACGCGTTGAAGGCCATGCGCGACGTGTTGATGATGCGGCCATTCAACGAGAGCCCCGGCACCCAGGGCGTATCCCAGTCGACCCCAGCGTTGAAGGCCCGCTTGGGCACGCCGTTGGCATCGTTGCCGTCGTTCGCGCCGCCCGCCGTCTTGGTGAGTTTGGCGTCGTAGAAGGTGGCGCTGGCCATCAGACGCAGCCCCTGGATGACTTCGCCATAGGCCGACACTTCGAGGCCACGGTTGCGTTGTTCGCCGTCGAAGCTGTAGATGTTGGTGGCCGGATCGGTGATCGCGTTCGGACGTTGCACCTGGAAGATCGAGACCATCGTCGTCACCCGTCCCCAGTCGGCCTTCACGCCCGCTTCGTACTGCTTGGACTTGTACGGCGGGAATGCCTGACCGGCGTTGCGGGCGGTAGCCGGGGCGATGCCGCCGCGCGACAGGCCCGACGTGAAGTTCGCGTACACCGAGATGTTCTGCCGCGGCTTGACGACGATGCCGGCGAGCGGCGATACGGCGCTCTGGTCGTAGCTCGACGTCAGTGCACCGTTGGCGGTGTTGAAGTTATCGAGTGCGACGCGTTGATGACGCAGACCCCCGGTGAGCAGCAAGCGATCGTTGAAGAACGACAGCGTGTCGGTGACGGCGATACTCGTCAACGCCGATTCGGAGGCCTTCGTCGGATCGGTGCGAGGGGCGTTCACGACCGGCAGCGGCGACGGGTTATAGATATTTGAGGGCACCAACGCCGAGCCCGGCACGTAGGCGTTTCCGGCATCCTGCTCGAGCCGCGAGGCCTGCACTGTGAGCGTGTGGCTAATGTCGAACGTTCTGAACGCCGCACGCGCGCCCGCGTCCGCCGTACGTGAACGTGTGTACGAGTCGTAGTACGAGTTCATCACGGTGAAGTTGCCGAGGGCGTCGGCGGGGCCGCTCGGGAAGGTCTGGTATGCGGTGGCATAGTGGTAGCCCACGGCGCCCCAGACCGTCACGTTGTGCAGCACGTCGTATTCGAGACGCGTCGTCACGGCCGAATCGTGTAGGTGCAGTTCGCTGCCCGGATAGAAGTTGCGGTAGCCCGAGGGCGCCTCCGGAATGCGCGTGACCGACGACTGGAAGCCGATTTGCGGACGGAAGTTGTCGTCGCCTTCGTGTTGTGTGTAGGCGTCGAGCGTCCAGCGCAAGCGCCGGCCGGTGTAGTCGAGTCCGACGGCGCCGAAGCCGATGCTTTGCTTGCCGTTATCGAGCGTGGTATTCCCGTTGCGATAAACGCCGTTCACGCGCACGCCCCACTCTTGGTTCTCGCCGAAGCGACGGCCGACGTCGGCTTCCACACCCAGTTGCGACTTGCTCTGGAAGGTGGTCGTCAGACGCGTGAGCGGTTCGCTCGCGGCGCGCTTGGTCACCACGTTGATCGCCCCGCCGATGCTGCCACTCGGGCCGATGCCGTTCATCAGCGTGCCCGGCCCCTTGAGCACTTCCACACGCTCGACGATGGCGGCGGGCACCCGGCTTGCAGAGGCCATGCCGTACAGGCCGTTTAGGCCCACATCGCTGCTCGACACCGTGTAGCCGCGAATCTGAAAGTCCTCGCCGAAACCGCCGCTCGAGGTCAGCATGCGCACCGACGATTCGTTGATGACGACATCGGCGAGCGTGCGTGCCTGCTGGTCACGCATCATTTGCTCGGTGTAGTTCATCGTGCTGAACGGCACGTCCATCGCATCGGCCGAGCCCAATATGCCAAGGCCGCCGCCGCGGGCGATCTGGCCGCCCGCGTACGCGGGTTGCAGGCCGTTGTCGTAAGCGGCGGCAGTGACGTTGACGGCGGGCAGCATGATGGCGCTGTCCGCCGCGGTGCCGTGGGCGGCGGGCTGAATCAGATAGCTGCCGTTCGATTGCGGCACCACGTCGACCCCCGTGCCGGCCACGAGCGTTTCGAGCCCGTTGCGCGGCGTGTACGTGCCTTTGAGGCCGCTGCTATGACGTCCCGCAGTGACTTCGGGCTTGAAGGACAGCATGATGCCCGCATCGCGTCCGAAGCGGCTCAGGACGTCTTCGAGCGAGCCGGCCGGGATGTCGAAAGCACGGGCGCCAGATGTGGTGGCGCTTTGCGCGTGGGCGGTGAGCGGTGTGAACGATGCCGCGCCGATAGGGACGGCGACGGCCGCACCCAGGGCAATGCGACCCAATGCGCAGGCCAGCCGCGTGCGGCGGTGTACCCGATGTGGTTGGCGTGGCTGGTGTTGCAGCCCCCGGACGTGACCCATGATCTGACCTTTCGTGTGGAAGAAGAGTGGTAGTGCTCGTCCTCCATGACCCGCGAAAAATCGAAACGGATCACCTTTTTCAAAGAAATTTTCGGTTGTGCCGATTGACGGCGAATTACGCCGGCATCAGGCGGATTTCACGGGCGCCCCAGAATCGTGTGACCGACTCGGTTCGCACCGCGAGCGTGGTGCCGAGCGTGTCGAGCACCTTGCCGACGTCGTCGAGCGGAAAAGTGCCCGACACGCGCAAGTTCGCGACACTGGCATCGCACGAGAGCGACGCGTTGCTGTAACGCGCCAGCTCGGCAATGAAATCCGCGAGCCGCATGCTGCGTGCCACGATGAAGCCTTCGGCCCATGCGGCGTCGCCTGCCAGAGCGTCGCTCGGTTCCGAAATACTGTCTGCCGTGTAGCTGGCATGCATGCCGGAACGCAAGATAAGGGACTGCGCGGGCTTGGCTCGCGGACGAATTTCGACCGCGTCCTGATAGACACTCACATGCGTGCCGTCTTCAAATTGCCTCACCGTGTAGCGGGTGCCGAGAGCATGTGCAGTGCCTTGCGATGTCTCGACGAGAAAGGGGCGCGGGGGCACATGGGTGTCCGGCGCCGTGGTAATCAGCACCTCACCGGTAATCAGTCTGACGCGACGCTCGTTCTCTCGATAAGCGATGTCGACTGCGCTGTCGGTGTTGAGCACGAGTTGCGTGCCGTCGGTGAGTTGCAGCGAGCGCCGTTCGCCGACGGCCGTGCGAACGTCTGCTGACCAGCGTTGCCCCGCCGACGAATGCCACAAGCCCCACGTACCGCTGCCCGCAAAGAGAAGCAGGGCGAGCGCCTTTACCGCGCGTCGGCGCTGCTTTGATGCGGGCGGCGCCAACGCCGCCTGTGCGATACCCGCTTCCACGGGGGCGGCGAGCGGCGCCAACTTGCCTTTGACGGACTCAATGCGCTGCCAGGCCCGTTCGTGATCGGGATGCGCTTCGCGCCACTGCTGCCACTCGGCGATGCGCTGCGGCGAGATGCCGTCGCTTTGCCATTCGATGAGCCACTCGACGGCGCGCTCGGCGACTTCGGCCGGCACGGTGGCGGCGTCGGCGGTGGCGTCGTACCAGGTCGAACGAATGGTGGGCATCGGGTCGTCTCTCGCGGTCACTTCAGCGTCAGCCGAGGAACGACAGGTCGGCGAAGTAGCATCGCTGCAATGCCTTGGCGAGGTATCGCTTGACCGTCGGGATCGAGACGCCGAGTGTCTGCGCGACTTGCGCATGTGTCTGACCGTCAAGCTGTGAGTGCAGAAATGCTCGCCGGACGATGTCCGGCAGGCCATCGAGCAGACGATCGAGTTCCAGCAGCGTTTCCAACACCATTGCCCGTGTTTCGGGCGACCATTCGACATCGCGCGGCACGTGAGCGAGCGCTTCGAGATAGGCGCGTTCCAGCTTCTGACGGCGCCAGTGATTGGAGACGAGATTCTGCGCGACCGTCGTGAGATACGCGCGAGGCTCGTCGAATATGGCCGGAACCCGATCGCTGCCCAGCAAGCGCACGAAGGTGTCGTGTGCGATGTCGGCGGCCTGCTCGGCACTTCCCAGACGCCGATGCAGCCAGCCCTTCAGCCAGGAGTGGTGATGGCTATACAGCAGTTCGACAGTGGAGGGGAGGGTGCCCGGTGTTTGCATGATCCTAAGTCTGATGTCCGACCCACTCACGACGCGCTGGACCAGCGCGAGCCCTGGTAACGGTCATGCCGTCGTTGAGACGAGTGCCAATAATTTGGTAATGATAATCATTATTAATATCGAATGGGAAATATCCTTATCAATGCCAAGTGATTTGCGAGGACGCCGATATATCGTCGAGGGCGTAGGGCCGGGGGCGCGCTCAAGCCCGTCCCGTGGCCGTGACCGGCGATGAGGGCCTTAATCGCTGGGCAAATTCTCAACTGAGTTGCGGTGCAACAATTTGTGCTTGACGCTGCAATTTGGCCTCAGTTACCATCCGCCCTGTCTTCAATTTAAGGGGTTGTCCGTGAATTCCGATGCCAGTAGTAGTCGACCGTTGATCGACTGATTGCCTGAGGATCCACAGCCTTCCCTGTGCCGCGTCCTCATGCAGGATGCGGTGTCTCGCGCCAACAAACGCTCTTCCTGAGCGTTACGTCTCCGGCGCAGTTCCCGCAGAAATTCCACCGTTGTGCCCGTGATGGGCGTTGTCGTCTTGCGCATGCGTTTAGCATCGAGACGGCGCGCGCACGAGCCGACCGTTCATGCCGCGTACGGTAAGGACGATTCGCAGCCATGCGAGGAAGTCATGCGAGTTTTTCAAACGTTTCAGGTTTTTCAAAGCCAACCGACACGCACCGCCCCGGTGTCGCGTCTGACCATCGTCTGCCTGGCCGATGCCCTAGGGGCACTGCGCAAGCAGATGTTCATCGATCTCACGGCACTCGGGCTTCGCGCCACACACGTCAGCATTACGCGCTGGAGCGATCGCGACGAAGCTGCCGCTACCGTCACACTCGACTGCCCGCTCGCTTCGCGCGCGTCGCTCACGTCGCTCGTCATGCGGCTGTCCGGCGAGCATAGCGTTCGCCGTGTGTTCTGGTCCGACGATGGTGCACGTCGTGCGCCCGCCGGCACGATGCCCGCGCACGCGTAGTGCACGGGTTTCTGATTGATACGCCATTTCCTTGCCGCGCAGCGCAATAGCGTCTGCCGGTGTACCGAATAGTGAAAACCCAGGAGTCCGATATGGAAGATGGAAGTAGCCGAATGAGGCCCGTCGGAACCGCGCGCGCAGCGCGCGGACTTCCGGCGGGCGATCCGATGCCAGACCCAAGAATTTTCGTTATTACCGACCGCGCGCCGCGCGGCGCGGCTGGGTGCGTTCGCGCTTTTTTCCGGAGACATGAGATCCGGTAGCGCTTGACGAGACCGGCCGGCCGCCATGCCAGCGTAAGCCGTGCCAGGAAATCGTCATGACTAAAAACCTTCGCTCGCGCCATAAACAGCGCGGCTTCGTCGAACATTCGACAACATCCGACCTGCCGCTCTCGGGCCCCGACGCCGTTGCCCGGCTCGCGACCGAGCCGCTGCAGGACGTTCTCCACACCCTCGGGACCGACGTGAGTGGCCTCACGCTCGCCGATGTCGGCCAGCGACAGACGCGCTATGGCCCCAACGAAATTGCGCACGACAAGCCGCCCCACTGGACGGTGCAACTGTTCTTCGCCTTCAAGAACCCGTTCGTGATGGTGCTGCTGGCACTTGCCACGGTCAGCTTCTTCACCGACGTCTACTTCGCTGACCCGGACGACAAAGACTACAAGGGCATCATCATCCTGTTGACGATGGTGACAATCAGCGGCCTGCTGCGCTTCTTCTCGGAGTTCCGCTCGCTGCGCGCGGCCGAGAAGCTCAAGGCGATGGTGCGCACGACGGCCACCGTACGCCGCCGTGTGACAGTCTCCGGGGAGTCGGAACGTCACGAAGTCGCCATGCGCGAGTTGGTCGTGGGTGACATCGTGACGTTGCAGGCGGGCGATATGATTCCGGCCGACCTGCGTCTGATCGAATCTCGTGACCTGTTCATCAGTCAGGCAGTGCTGACCGGCGAGGCGCTGCCCGTCGAGAAGTACGACACGCTGGGGGCTGTCGCGCAGAAGTCGGCGGAGATTGCCGCCGGGCAGGGCAAAGCGAACCTGCTCGAGCTGTCGAACGCCTGCTTCATGGGGACCAATGTGGTGAGCGGTACGGCCACCGGCGTGGTTGTCGCGACGGGAGGGGACACCTATTTCGGCGCGCTGGCGAAGAACGTGGTGAGCCATAAGCGTGTCGAGACGAGCTTCGACCGGGGTGTGAACAGCGTGAGCTGGCTGCTTATCCGCTTCATGCTGGTGATGGTGCCGGTCGTCTTCATGATTAACGGCCTGACCAAGGGCGACTGGCTGAGCGCATTGACGTTCGCACTGGCCGTCGCCGTTGGTCTGACGCCGGAAATGCTGCCCATGATCGTGAGCGCCAATCTGGCGCGCGGCGCACTGGCGATGGCGCGCCGCAAGGTGGTGGTCAAGCGGCTGAACTCCGTCCAGAACTTCGGCGCCATGGACGTGCTCTGCACCGACAAGACCGGCACGCTCACGCAAGACCGCATCATCCTCGAGCAGCATCTCGACGTGACGGGCGACGTGCAGGAGGATGTGCTTCGGCTTGGCTGGCTCAACAGCTACCACCAAAGCGGTCAACGCAATCTGATCGATGTCGCGATCATCCGCCGCGCCAACGAGATCGGCGACGCCGTGCAACCGCGCACGTTCGCCAAGATCGACGAACTGCCGTTCGACTTCGTGCGCCGGCGTTTGTCGGTCGTGGTGGCCAACGAGCGCGGCGAGCACCTGATGGTGACCAAGGGCGCTGTCGAAGAAATGCTGTCCGTCTCCACGCATGTGAAGACCCCGCAGGGCGTGCGAGCGCTCGACGACACCGCCCGCGCCATGTTGCTGGCGCGCGCCGAAGCCTACAACGAAGATGGCTTCCGTGTGCTCGTTGTCGCCACCCGTGACATTCCGGCGGGTGAGACGAAGACGCAATACAAGACATCTGATGAGGCGGGCCTGATGGTCTGCGGCTTCCTGACGTTCCTCGATCCGCCCAAGGATTCGGCCGCACCCGCCATTGCCGCGCTGCGCGAGCATGGCGTGACGGTGAAGGTGCTGACGGGCGATAACCCCATCGTCACGATGAATGTGTGCCGTCAGGTGGGCATTGAGCCGGGCACGCCCTTGTTGGGTTCGGACATTGAGCCGATGGACGACACCCGGCTGCGCGAGGTGGTCGGCCGCACGACGGTGTTCGCAAAACTGGCGCCGCTGCACAAGGCGCGCGTGGTCAAGGCATTGCAGGCGAATGGCCACACGGTGGGTTTCCTGGGGGACGGTATCAACGACGCCCCCGCATTGCGCGATGCCGACGTTGGCATTTCGGTGGACACCGGCGCCGATATCGCCAAGGAGACCGCCGATATCATCCTGCTCGAAAAGAGCCTGATGGTGCTGGAAGAGGGCGTCATCAAGGGCCGCGAGACGTTCGGCAACATCCTCAAGTACCTGAACATGACGGCCAGCTCGAACTTCGGCAACGTGTTCTCGGTGCTGGTGGCGAGCGCGTTCCTGCCGTGGCAGCCGATGCTCGCGATGCAACTGCTCGTGCAGAACCTCGTGTACGACATTTCGCAAATGTTCTTGCCGTGGGATCGCATGGACCCGGAATTCCTCAAGAAGCCGCGCAAGTGGGATGCTGGCAACATCCGGCGCTTCATGTTGTGGCTTGGACCTACCTCGTCGGTGTTCGACATCACGACCTACGCTCTGATGTGGACCGTCTTCGGTGCGGGAGCGCTGTATCACGCGCATGGCGGAGATGCCGGGCAGGTCATCATGAACTCGGGTTGGTTTGTCGAAGGGTTGGTGTCGCAAACGCTCGTGGTGCACCTGCTGCGCACGCAGAAGATCCCGTTCCTGCAAAGCACGCCGGCGCTGCCGATCATGCTGTCCACGTCGGTGGCGATTGCGCTTGCCTGCTGGCTGCCGTACTCGCCGTTCGCCGAGGCGCTGGGCTTTGTCGCGCTGCCGGGTTCGTACTTCTACTGGCTCGTGGCGACCATGCTCGGATACATCGCGCTGGCCCAGGTGGTCAAGACGATCTACATCCGCCGCTTTGGCCGCTGGTTCTGACGGAGCCCCGAGCGGTACCAAACACACATTGACCTGAGGCGACGCTCCCGCCCGGCAGGGCGGGGATGGCGCCCTACACGTACGCTCCGGGACTATGAACGGGGCGTAACACACAAAAAAGAGAACGACTCATGAAGAAGCAATTGATGTATCTGGCGCTGTTCTGTCCGCTGGGCGCCTTCGCTGCCCACCCCCTGGTGACCGACGACACCGGCACGCAAGGCGATGGCAACTGGCAATTCGAAACGAATGGCGAGTTCACGTCGAAACAGCAGGACATCGGGCGCCAGACTCTCTGGAACAGCACATTGACACGCGGAGTCGGCGAGGCGCTCGACCTCTATGTCAACGTTCCCTATACGAACCTCCAGAACCGCGCCGATACGGCGGGCAGCGGGATTGGCGACGTGGAGACCGGCGCCAAGTGGCGCATGTACGACGACGGGGCGTTCAGCATTGGCCTCAAGCCCTACCTGACGTTTCCCTCGGGCAACGATCGGCGAGGCCTCGGCACTGGCCGGGTGAACGCCGGTGCGACGTTGCTCACGCAGTACGTCATCGATGACTGGACATTCCTGGCCAACGCCGGTGCCGTGTATCAGGCGAATCGTCAGGGACAGCGGCAGTCTGTGTGGAAGGCCTCAGCCGCCGTGCTCTACCGTGTGTTGCCGACTACGCAACTGATCCTGGACGTTGGCACGTCGCAGAACCCCGACTTCGCCCAGCGGACCCATCCGGCGTTCATGATCGTCGGGGCGATCTACAGCCCGAAGCCGTGGCTGGATCTTGACGTCGGCTATCGACGCGGCCTCAATCCGCAGACTTACGACTACTCGTGGATGGGCGGCATGACCGTGCGCTGGTAAGCACGTCAACCGGTCAGAAGAAGGCCGGGGCGCGGCAGAGCGGGGTGCAGCAAGACCTCGCTCGCCGGGATAAAGATAACTTTGCAGTATAATTTTTTTTCAAAGTCATTTTTCCGACGCGCCGCGCCGCTTACCGATCATTCCCATGCCCAAATCGTCGGCCCAGAAGGCCCTGACCGTTACCAACCCGGCCTGTCTCATCGACGGCTCCGACGCCGAATTCCGTCATCTGATCAACGGCTTGCTGCCGTTCGCCGCACGCTTACTGTCGGTGCGTGACGGCTTTGGCAGTCTGATTGGTCTGACCGGTATCCAATATTCGCTACTCCAGTCGGTAGTGCATCTCTCATCGCTGGGGGATGTCACGGTCAATCAACTGGCGGAGCATTTGCACCTGTCGGGTGCGTTTGTGACCATCGAGACGAACAAGCTCAAGGCGCTCAAGCTGATCGACAAACGACAGAATCCGGAGGATCGCCGCAAGATGAGCCTGACGGTCACGCCAGCCGGTGCCAAGTTGCTCCACGAACTGACGCCTTCGCAGCAGCGTATCAACGATGTGCTGTTCGAAGGCGTGACGCGTACCGAATTCAAAGTGCTGTGTGCCGTCGTCGACAGACTCGTCGCCAACGGCGACCGCGCCACGCTGGATCTGAGCCACCTGCTGGCGATCCGCGATAAGCGCTGATCCCCCGGGCGCGGTACCGGCGTTCGCTGTTCGCTCAGTGAGCGGCCCACTGAATCGTGTTCAGATCGACGCCGTCCTGATACATGTCCCATAGCGGGCTCATCTCGCGCAGCTTGCCGACGGCGCCAAGTACCTGCTCGATCACGCTGTCGACTTCGGCCTCGGTCGAGAAGCGTCCCAGCGTGAAGCGGATGGAGCTATGCGCGAGTTCGTCGCTTCGCCCGAGCGCGCGTAGCACGAACGACGGCTCGAGCGACGCCGACGTGCAGGCCGAGCCTGACGACACCGCCACGCCTCTGATCCCCATGATGAGCGACTCGCCTTCCACGAAGTTGAAGCTCACGTTCAGGTTGTGCGGTACACGGTGCGTCATGTCGCCGTTGATGTACACCTCGTCCATCGCCTGAAGCCCTGCCAGCAGGCGGTCGCGCAGCGCACCAACCCGTTCGGCTTCCGACGCCAGTTCGAGCTTCGCCAACCGGAACGCTTCCCCCATTCCCACGATTTGATGGGTCGGCAACGTGCCCGAGCGCATCCCGCGTTCGTGGCCGCCGCCGTGAATCTGCGCTTCGATACGAATGCGAGGTTTGCGCCGCACGTAAAGGGCGCCGATGCCCTTCGGCCCGTACAGCTTGTGGGCCGTGACCGTCATCAGATCGACCTTGAGCGTTTGCAGATCGATCGGAATCTTGCCGGCGGCCTGCACGGCGTCGCAGTGAAATACGATGCCGCGTTCGCGGCACAGGTCGCCGATCTCTGCGATCGGCTGAATAACGCCAATTTCGTTGTTCACCATCATCACCGACACCAGAATGGTGTCTGGCCGCAGCGCGTTGCGCACGGTATCAACGGTGATCAGACCGTCCTCCTGCACGTCGAGATAGGTGACCTCAAACCCTTGCCGCTCCAGATCACGCATGGTGTCGAGCACGGCCTTGTGCTCGGTCTTCACGGTGATGAGGTGCTTGCCCTTGCCACTGTAGAAATTCGCCGCGCCTTTGATGGCGAGGTTGTTGCCTTCGGTGGCGCCCGAAGTCCAGACGATCTCACGCGGGTCCGCACCCAGGAGCGCCGCGACGTGTTCGCGGGCTGTCTCCACAGCCTCTTCGGCGGCCCAGCCGTAGCTGTGACTGCGTGAGGCGGGATTGCCGAAACTGACGTTCAGGTAAGGAACCATTTTCTCGACCACGCGCGGATCGACCGGGGTCGTTGCGCTGTAGTCCATGTAGATGGGGGCTTCGAAAAGCGACGGCGTAGTAGACGGCATAGGGGACTCCGAATCGTCCGGTGGACATCTTGAATTGCGGCCGAGTGTAGCACCGCATTTCTCACGCATTGCACTCTCCCACATTGAAAAAAGGGTTTCATGCCGCCCATTTTGGGTGCCGATCGCCTCGGGTAAACGAGACGAATTGTGCGCAATACGGTTGTGTCTTGTGCATCGCGTGAATCGCATAACCCCAATGCCAGCAAGGGATCTGCCGGTTTGTGGTGCGGCGATGCACCAGAGAAATGCACGTGCACTTTCATTGCGCTCAGGGTTTACCTTGCTTGTTTAGCTATTTTTGTTAACGTTAAATAATTGCTAACAAACAAAGCTAAATGAACAAGGCGGTTTGTCTGGGGGAACGGCGCGGACGATGTCGTTTCGCTCGTCGGACTGGTTTGAGAAGGAGGTAATCGTGAACGATGCATCGACCGCAGTGCAGGTTTTGGAAGACGAGGCGCGACAGTTTCGTCGCACGCTCGCCATGTTTGCCACGGGGGTGGCCGTGATTACAGCGCCGCGTAATGACGGACCGCCCATTGGCATCACCGTGGCCTCGTTCAATTCCGTCTCGCTCGCGCCGCCGCTGGTGTTGTTCTCGGTCGACCGGCGCTGTCTTAGTCTCGCCGATCTGTGCTCGGCAGGGCGCTACACGGTGAACGTGCTCGACGAGAGCCAGCGCGAGACCTCAAACCGATTCGCGACTGCCCGCGGCAACAAGTGGGACGGGGTGAGCTTCGAGGGCGAGGGCATTGGCCGGCTGCCCGGGGCGCTGGCCGCTTTCGAATGCGAGCCTTACGCACAGCACGATGGCGGCGATCACGTGATTTTCATTGGCCGCGTCGTGCGGCACGCGGCGCGGCATGGTGGCCGGCCGCTCATATTCTTCGGCGGGCAGTACCGCTCGCTCGATACCGCGCCGGTTGCGGCGTGAGTTCCCCCAGGGTTTCAGGAGAGAGTCATGGTAAAGAACGGTAGTCAACATATCGGCCAGCTGCGTGACGGACGCGAAGTGTATATCGACGGCAAAGCCGTCGGCGACGTGACCACCCATCCCGCGTTCCGCAACTCCATTCGCAGCTACGCAAGCCTGTACGACTTTCAGGCGCGCCCCGAGAATCTCGAAGCGATGACCTTCGCGTCGCCGGACACGGGCGATCGGGTCTCGCGCATTTGGCAATTGCCCACGAGCTATGACGCGCTGGTGCAGCGCCGGGAGATGCTCGAGGCGTGGAGCGAATTGCATTACGGCTTCATGGGACGCTCGCCGGATCACGTGGCATCGTGCATTTCCGGCATGGTGATGGGCATTGACGTCTTCGAGCAATACGACACCAGGCGCGCCGGTGCGCTGCGTGACTACTACAAATATGCTCGCGACAACGACCTGTTCCTGACATATGTGATCGTCAACCCGCAGGCCAATCAGTCGAAGGCCGCGCACGAGCAGGAGGACAAATACCTCGCAGTCGGCATCGTGGATCAGGACCATGAAGGCATTACGGTGCGTGGCGCCAAGATGCTCGCCACCAGCGGCATCATGGCCAACGAGGTCTTCTGCAGTTGCATTCAACCGCTCAAGGCGGGCGACGAAATGTACGCGTTGTCGTTTGCCATCCCCATGAATACCAAAGGCTTGCGCGTGCTGTCGCGCAAGTCTTACGAGGGCAGCGCTACATCCGTGTTCGACAATCCGCTCGCCTCGCGCTTCGACGAGAACGACGCCGTGCTGTATTTCGACGATGTGAAAGTGCCTTGGGAGCGCATCTTCGTCGCAGGCGATACGGCCATGTGTGCGAAGCAGTTCCATGCCACGCCCGCCCACAGCTACCAGAACTACCAATGCCAGGTGCGCTTGATGGTCAAGCTGCGCTTCCTCGTGGGCATCGCCCTGCGCATTACGGAGGTGAACGGCACGAACGCCTTCCCGCAAGTGCGCGAGACGCTCGGACAACTCGCGGCCGAGGCGGCCATGGTCGAAGCGTGGGTGCACGGCATGGAAGCGAAGGGCCATATGGAGAAGGGCTACTACGTGCCGGATCGCAGCTTGCTGTATGGCTCGCAGGTACTCACGCAGCAGCTCTATACGAAGGTGCTCAGCACGCTTCGCGAACTGGCGGGTGGCGGAATGATCATGCTGCCGTCGAGCATCCACGACTTCGAGAACCCGATGCTCGCCAGCATCATCGAGAAGACGCAGAAATCGCCGGTGGTCGACGCCGAAGCGCGCGTCAAGTTCTTCAAGCTTGCCTGGGACGCCGTCGGCTCCGAATTCGCGTCTCGCCATAACCAGTACGAGATGTTTTACGCCGGGGCCACGTTCGTGACCAAGGGCCACGCCTATCGCACGTACGACTGGCAGAAGGCCACGCGTCTGGTCGACACCCTGCTCGGCACCTATGCGCTCTCGGACGAGATCGTCCGGCAGCCCGTCGCGGCCTGATCCGCACGTCACTCAGACGACATCCGCATTACCCCGACCGTCCCCGCCACAGACAAGGAGTTCCCATGGCGATCAACAAGTTGCACGACGAGTTTCACTCCATCGACATGAAAGAAGGATGGGAGGTGCCGCCGGGCTATCCCCCGGGCATCGAACAGAAGATCCTCGCGGGTTCGCTCGACGAGCCGAACCGCGCGGGCAGCCGCACGCGCTTGCTGCGTTTCGCGCCGGGTATCTACACCAAAGCGCCGTTCGTGCATACGTATTGGGAAGAGGTCTATCTCGTCTCGGGCGATTTGACCGTCGGCAACGACGCTCAGGGTGAGGGCGGCGAAGCCTTTGCGCCGAACACGTATGCATGCCGTCCGCCCGGCGCGTTCCACGGCCCGTTCAAGTCGAACGGCGGCTGTCTGCTTCTCGAAATTCACTACTACGACCCGGCCTGACACGTTCAAGGCAGGGCGTCGGGCGCGGCGAACGTGAGGGCGTTGCCGCGCCGTCGGGAGACCGTTTCACCTACACCACACCTCTACAGGCTATCGGGAAAACATCATGTCTACGTTTCGCGCAAGTCGTATCACGTCAATGGCCGCACTGGTGCTCGCCGCCGCCTTCGCCACGCCGTTCGCCGCACGGGCCCAGCCGGCCAGGATGAGCGACGGTGTCGTGAAGATCGGCGTGCTCACCGACATGTCGTCGATCTTCTCCGACATCGGCGGCAAGGGCTCGGTGATCGCCGCGCAAATGGCCGTCGACGACTTTGGCGGGAAGGTCAACGGCGTGCCGGTCAAAGTGATTTCGGCCGACCACCAGAACAAGACCGACGTGGCGGCGACCATCGCCCGAGACTGGTTCGACAACCAGCAGGTCGACGTGGTCGAGGACTTGCTGCCGTCCTCCGTGGCACTGGCGGTGGCCAATGTCGCCAAGGCCAAGCGTCGTATCGCCATCGTGACGGGCGCGGGCACCACACGGCTCGTGAACGAAGACTGCTCGCCCTACACGGTGCAGTACTCATACGACACCTATTCGTTCGCGTCGAACACGGTCAAGGCGATGACGCGCAGCGGCGACAACAGTTGGTACTTCCTGACGGTCGATTACGCGCTCGGTGCGTCTCTCGAGAAGGACGCCACGCAGGCGCTGCAACACGTGAACGGCCAGGTCGCGGGCCGCGCGAAGCATCCGCTCAATTCGGCGGACCTGTCGTCATACCTGCTGCAGGCGCAGGCCTCGCGCGCCAAGGTGATTGCGCTGGCGAACGCGGGTGCTGACACCGTGAACGCTATCAAGACGGCACGCGAGTTCGGCATCACCGGCCCTGGAAAGCAGAAGATCGCGGGGCTGCACATGTTTATCAGCGACATTCACAGTCTCGGGCTTGAAGCGGCGCAGGGAATGACGTTGACCACCGCCTTCTACTGGGATCGCGACGACGCCTCACGCACCTGGGCCCAACGCTTCTTCGCGAAGACCGGCAAGATGCCGACGCTCGTCCACGCGGGAACCTACTCGTCCGTCATGCATTACCTGCAGGCCGTGCAGCGCACTGGCACCGACGAGGCCGACACGGTCATGGCGTCGATGAAGCAAACGCCCATCAACGACTTTTTCGCCAACGGCGGACAGATTCGACCTGACGGCCTGATGGTGCACGACATGTACCTCGTCGAAGTGAAGTCACCCAAGGCGTCGAAGAAGCCCTGGGACTACTACAAGGTGCTGCAGACGATTCCCGCCAATGAGGCGTTCCGTCCGCTCGCCCAGAGCCAGTGCGCGCTCGTCAAGAAGTGATCTCAGGAAGTCAGGCCATGACCGGAGTTGGGAAGATGAATCTCATGCATTTCGTTGTGCAAACGGCAGACGGTGTCGTCGATCGCGACATCGCCATCAAGCAGCTCGTGATTGCGGGCTGGACAGGGCGAGACGTCGACGCGATGGAACATCACATCCGCGAGCTCGAGGTGTTGGGCGTGAAGCGCCCGGCCGCCACGCCGATGTTCTACCGGGTGTCGAGCGATCGGCTCACGACGCAGGCGCATATCGAGGCGAGCGGCCGCGCAAGCAGTGGAGAGGTCGAGTTCCTGCTCGTGCGCAGCGGGGGCGAGACGTATGTCGGCGTGGCGTCGGATCACACCGACCGCGAGGTGGAGACATACGGCATTACGGTCTCGAAGCAGATGTGCGAGAAGCCTTGCGCAGCGGTGCTCTGGCGGCTGGCTGACGTGGAGCCGCATTGGGACCGGCTCATGCTGCGCAGTTACGCCAATATCGGCGGCGAAAAGGTGCTGTACCAACAGGGGCCGGTCACGGCAATGCGCTCGCCGCAAGACCTGCTTGCGCGCTTCGCCGAGGCCGGCGGACGCTTTGAAGACGGCACTGCCATGTTGTGCGGAACGCTGGCGGCCATCGGCGGGATTCGGTCGGCCGAGCGTTTCGATTTCGAGCTGGAAGATCCCGTGCTCGCGCGTCGTTTGCAACACGGGTACGGCATTACCCCGCTGCCGGTGGCGGGGTAAGCGCATGCATCACGACGACATCATTCTCGAGACCCGCCGGCTTACGAAGGCGTTTCGCGGCTTTACCGCTGTGGGCGGCGTCGACCTGAAGGTCAGACGCGGTGCGATTCACGCCCTGATCGGCCCGAACGGGGCGGGTAAGACAACGTGCTTCAATCTGCTGACCAAGTTCCTGACGCCGACCTCGGGCCAGATTTTCTATCGTGGCGAGGACATTACGCGTCTCGCGCCAGCGGCGGTCGCGCGGCGCGGCATGATCCGCTCGTTCCAGATATCGGCAGTGTTCGGGCATCTGTCGGTCATCGAAAACGTGCGGGTGGCTTTGCAGCGCGCCACCGGCCAGTCCTATCACTTCTGGCGCAGCACGCGCGGCCTGGGCGATCTGGATTCGCGTGCGATGGCGTTGCTCGATGAAGTGGACATTGCGGCCTATGCGGACGAGTTGACCGTTTCGCTGCCCTATGGACGCAGGCGTGCGCTGGAAATTGCCACCACACTCGCCATGGAACCCGATGTCATGCTGCTCGACGAACCCACGCAAGGCATGGGACATGAGGATGTCGACCGGGTGGCTGCGCTCATCCGGCAAGTCGCGGCCGGCCGCACAGTGCTGATGGTCGAGCACAACATGAAAGTGGTGTCGGGCATTGCCGACACGATCACCGTATTGCAGCGTGGCGAGGTGCTGGCCGAAGGCGACTACGCCCAGGTCACGGCGGACGCCCGCGTGCGCGAAGCCTACATGGGGTCGGCGCACGCCTCACTGGAAGGAGCGCACGCATGAAGGCGCATGAATCGTCGCTCGTTGCGGCCAGCGTTCCGGCGCTGGCCGTGACCGGCCTGCAAGCGTGGTATGGCGAATCGCACATCTTGCACGGCGTCGATCTGGTGGCGGGGCAGGGGGAGGTCGTGAGTCTGCTGGGACGAAACGGCGCAGGCCGCAGCACGACATTGCGCGCCATTCTCGGGCTCACGGATACGCGCGATGGCTCGGTGCGTGTCTTCGGACGCGAGACCATCGGCCTGCCGACGCGCAAGATCGCGCGATGCGGCGTGGGCTTCTGTCCGGAGGAGCGGGGCATCTTCGCCAGTCTGTCTTGCGAGGAAAACCTGTTGCTGCCGCCCGTGCTGGTGCCGGGCGGTTCAGCGACCGGACAGGCCGGCATGTCGCTCGACGAGATCTACGCGATGTTCCCGAATCTGGCGGAGCGCCGGCACAGTCCGGGCACACGGCTATCGGGCGGGGAGCAGCAGATGCTGGCGATCGCGCGCATTCTGCGCACGGGCGTCCGGCTGTTGCTGCTGGACGAAATCTCCGAAGGGCTTGCCCCCGCCATCGTGCGCACGCTCGCCCGCATGATCGAGACGCTCAAATCACGCGGCTACACCATCGTCCTTGTCGAACAGAACTTCCACTTCGCCGCACCGCTTGCCGAGCGCTTCTACGTAATGGAGCACGGCCGCATCGCGCTGCAGTTCGACGCCGCCCAGTTGCCCGCGCACACGCAAGCACTGCAAACCCTGCTCAACGTGTAACCGCTCAGAAGGTCATTGCCGTGAATCCTTTCGATATTCCTCTTCCGGCGTTGCTCAGTCAACTAATGCTCGGGCTGGTCAACGGATGCTTCTACGCCGTGCTGAGTCTGGGCCTGTCGGTCATCTTCGGCTTGCTCAATGTCATCAACTTCGCGCACGGGGCGCTCTTCATGATCGGGGCGCTCGTCGCGTGGATGGGCGGCCAATATCTCGGCCTGAACTACTGGGCGATGCTGGTGATCGCGCCGCTCGCGGCCGGATTGCTCGGCGCGGCCATCGAGCGCGGGCTGCTCTCGCGCATTTACAAGCTCGATCATCTGTATGGACTGCTGCTTACGCTCGGGCTCACCCTGATCATCGAAGGGCTGGGCCGGTCGGCGTATGGCGTCTCGGGCATGTCGTTCGACGCGCCGTCGTTGCTCGTCGGTGCCACGCGTCTGCCATTCATGGTGTTGCCGAACTATCGCGCTTGGGTCGTGGTCGCGTCGCTCGGCGCCTGTGCGCTCACGTGGTTCGTCATTGAGCGCACACGTATCGGGGCGTTGCTCCGGGCCGGTACCGAGAATGCACGGCTCGTCGAGACGTTCGGGGTGAACGTGCCGCTCATGGTCACGCTCACCTATGCGTTTGGTGCCGCGCTGGCAGCGTTTGCGGGTGTGCTGGCGGCGCCCATCATGCAGGTCTCCCCCATCATGGGGCAGCCGATGATCGTGACCGTCTTTGCCATCGTGGTGATCGGCGGTATGGGATCGATTGCCGGTTCGGTTGTGACGGGCCTTGCGCTCGGCGTGCTGGAGGGACTGACCAAGATTTGGTACCCGGAGGCTTCGGCCACGGTCGTGTTCGTGATCATGGCGTTGGTGCTGCTCGTGCGCCCGCATGGTCTGTTCGGTGGTTATGCCTACAAGTGAGTCGTCGATGATGCGTCAATACCGTTTCGATCTTGTGCTGCTCGTGCTGCTGGCCGCACTGCCGGCCCTCGGGGTCTATCCCGTCTTCGCAATGAAGGTGCTGTGTTTCGCGCTGTTCGCCTGCTCGCTCAATCTGGTGCTCGGTTACACAGGACTGTTGTCGTTTGGCCATGCCGCGTTCTTCGGCGGCGCGGCGTACTTCGCGGGGTACGTGATGCGCGATCTGGCGTGGTCGCCGTTGGCCGGTGTGTTGACCGGCGTTGCGACCGGGGCCGTGTTCGGGTTGGTTTTCGGGTTGTTTGCGATCCGGCGTCAGGGCATCTACTTCGCAATGATTACGCTCGCCTTCGCACAGATGTTCTATTTTTTCTGCCTGCAAGCGCCTTTCACCGGCGGTGAGGACGGCCTGCAAGGCGTGCCCCGTCAAACGCTTTTCGGCCTGTCGCTGGACAGTGATCTCACGCTGTACTTCGTGGTGCTCGTCGTGGTGGCGGCAACGTTCGCGCTGATGTCGCGGGTTACGGCGTCGCCCTTCGGCCGAGTGCTGGCCGCCATCAAGGAAAACGAGCCGCGTGCGATCTCGCTGGGCTACGAGGCCGAGCGTTTCAAGCTGCTGGCGTTCGTGCTCTCTGCTGCGGTGGCGGGCCTCGCCGGGGCGCTAAAAACGCTGGTGCTCGGCTTCGCCACGCTCTCCGACGTGCATTGGTCGCTCTCGGGGTCGGTCATTCTGATGACGCTGGTCGGCGGCATGGGCACGCGTTTCGGGCCGGTCGTGGGAGCATTGCTCATCGTCTCGCTGGAAACCAAGCTGGGCGATATCGGCAACTGGCTGGCGCAGGCCACTGGCTGGCAAGCCTTTACCGGACTTGGCTCGATGGTGAGCGTGGTCACAGGGGTGATCTTCGTGCTTTGCGTGCTGTTGTTCCGCCGTGGCATCGTGGGTGAATGGCTCGTCTGGCGGCAACGCTGGATGGCGCGCCGAAGCAGCGCGATGGGCCGGGCGGCATTGGTCGGCGCGCTCAAAGGGTAGGCGGCCGGAGGATGGGGGCATTCGGGATGGCGTCAGGTCCCGGCGGGCTATAAGATGCCTGTCGCGGCCATGTTAAACTGCCTCGCGAGATTATCGGGCGGCACACCGTGCCGCCTCGTTTGTTCCCGCCGTGTCCCCCGCTGAATGCGACTCACCGACCATACCGACTACAGTTTGCGCACGCTCATCTACGTCGCGGTTCATCCCGACGAGCTGGTGCACGTGCAATCCGTGGCGGAAGCGTTCGACATTCCCAAGAACCATCTTGTGAAGATCGTGCAGAAGCTCGGTCAACTGGGCTTCTTGCACACCGTGCGAGGGCGTTCGGGCGGGATTCGCCTGGGACGCGCGCCGGAGCGCATCAGACTCGGCGAAGTCGTAAGGGCGATGGAGCCTGACTTCGCGCTGGTCGAGTGCTTCCATGAGGGCGAGAACGCTTGCGTCATTACGTCGGCGTGCAATTTGCGCGGCGTGCTGGGCGAGGCGCTGCGCGCCTACTTTGCCGTGCTCGACCGCTATACGCTGGCCGATCTGGTCGGCAAGCCTGCCGTGTTGCGGCGCCTGCTCGGGGATGCGGTGGCCGCCGCCATTCCGGTCGCGGACATCAAGGTCAAACGGCGCATCGCCGAATCGTAATTCCGAATCGATGACGGACAGCCTTCACCGGCATTTTTCCCCGTGCTTTCTGCACACCCTTTTTTCGACGGACTCATCGACGTTGGCTATCGGCGCCATAGCGCGTGTCAATGGCTATCGCGAGATCTGGACGATTGGTTGCATCTTGCGGACGCGCAGCCGCGAAATTTGCGCCGCCCTTTCGTAATCTTGAGTCGTACCCGATAGCGCCAGCCGAGTGGTTCAAGGCTTGAGAAGGCGCTCCGAGGAAACCGACAACCGGCACGCATTGCCGAACGAAAGGAGTCTCACCATGAACGCTCGTATTTTCGCCGCCGCCCTGATGGCCACCGCCACGCTGGCTTCCGCTTCTGCTTTCGCCGAAACCCAGATCGCCGATGCGGGTCAGGCGGCCACCACGCAAGGGGTCACCCGCGCACAGGTGCGCGAGGCATTGCGCCAGGCACGGGCGTCGGGCCAGCTCGACCAGTCGCTCGAGACCTATCCGTCGCTGTTGCAACAACGCTCCTCGGCCGGTCGCTCGCGTGCAGAAGTGCGCGCGGAAATCGGTTCAGGCACGACTGCGAGCGACAACCGCGCCTGAGGCGTTGCCATCGATTGGCAGTCGTCGAACGGGGAGCGGCCGGTCCAAGCAAGCGTTGGCCAAATCCTCCATAATCGGCGCACCGGGTTATATAAGTTGAGTGCGCTATGGATCGGCTCTCCACTCTGATTTCAAATTTCGGCGTTCGCGCCGGTGTTTTTCATAGCGGCGGCCTGTGTGGCATTGCCAGCTATGGTGTCGATGCACACGATGGCGGACACTTGCATTTGCTGCGCGCGGGCGAAGTCTCGCTGGTGCTCGAAGACGGCTCGCGGCAGGATATCGTCGAGCCATCGTTGATTTTCTTTCCACGCCGCAATCATCACCAGTTGCTCTCGGGCGAAGATTCGCGAACTGAACTCGTGTGTGGATCGTTGTCGTTCGACGGCGGCCATCACAATCCGCTCGTGGCGGCGCTGCCGGAATATCTCGTCCTTCCGACGAAATCGCTTTCCACGCTCGAACTGACGTTGAACTGGCTCTTCACGGAAGCGTTCGGCGCTCAGTGCGGGCGCCTTGCCGTGATGGACCGGTTGTTTGAATTGCTGGTCATCCAGTTGCTGCGTCATGTGCTGGAAAAGCGCATGGTGAGTCGTGGCATGCTGGCCGGGCTGGCCGATCCGCGGCTCGCGCGAGCGCTTCATGTGATTCACCATCAGCCGGGGGAAGCGTGGACGGTGGAGTCGCTGGCCGGGACAGCCAATATGTCGCGCGCAAACTTTGCAGCGCAGTTTCGCGAGGTCGTCGGGCAATCTCCGGCGGATTATCTGCTGGACTGGCGTATCGGCCTCGCACAGAAGCGTCTGCGCGACGGTCAGCCGATAGCACGCGTGGCCGATGAGGTGGGGTACGAAAGTGCATCGGCGCTCGCTCGCGCCTTCCGCCGCAAGACGGGCAGCAGCCCGCGTGATTGGTTGCGCGCCCAGATGCATGCTGTGACAACGCTGCCGCCGCCGCGCGTGACACTCGTTCCGGCGCTACCGGCGCAGGCGGCTTAACGTCTTACGCGCCTTAAGCGGGGGCATCGAAAAACGCCCGGCGAAGCCGGGCGCAAGTCATGTGTCACAAGACCGGCCGGCACGTGCGTCAACGCGCAACGTCATCGGCCGGTTAGCTTGTCAGACTTAGAAAACGTGGCTGACCCCCAGGCGCACGACGGTCTGCGAATTGGTTGCCGACGACATGCCATTCGCGGCATCGCCTACCGAGGCCGTCGCGTCGATCACGTTGCCGAAAGCGTCGAGCGTGCTGCCGGAGGCCTTCTGATAGCCGGCCAGTGCGTACAGCTCCGTGCGCTTGGAAAGGTTATAGAACGCCGCGAGATTGAACTGGTGGTACTTCGCACCCGACGCGTTCGCTGCCGGCGCATTCACGTTGGTGAAGCTATAGCCGCCGCCCAACCGGAACGCATTGGTGAAGCGATACATCGCCAGCACGCCGACCGAGTCGAACTTGGCCGTGCGGGTAAAGCGCGAGTAGCTGCCTGCCGAGTACTCGGTGTGGCTGTAGTTCGCACCCAGCGTGGTGTCGCCAATCTGATAGGTCATCGAGGTGGCAATGATGTCGCGTGCCTTGGCGCTCGCATAACCGGCGTTGATCGACGACGCGAATGCCGATTCGGACGAACCCGCCCAGCTTCCGATCGTCGTGTCCGTAGCGCTCGCCTTGTCGTTGTTGGCATGCGAGTAGCCGACGCCCCAGGTGATCGGGCCGTTCGCGTACTGCCCGGCGAGGCCCCATGTGTTCTGGCGTCCCATGGTGCCCGGCTGGCCACCGAAGCCGTACATGGCGCCGAACGTGAAACCGCCCCATGTCGGCGAGCGGTATTTCACGCTGTTGTTCACGCGCGAGCTGTGATCGAGGTTATCGACGTCGCCCGGGTGTGCTGCAACGCCCGAGAGCAGCGCCGTGCCGCCGACCGAGCCGACCAGATCGATCAGCGGGTCGTACTGGCGGCCCAGCGTAACGGTGCCGTAAGCCTTGTCTTGCAGGCCGACGTACGCGTGACGGCCAAACTCCGCGCCGCCCTGACTCGCGGTGCCGTTGCCAATGTTGAAGCCATTCTCAAGGCGGAACAGCGCCTTGAGGCCATTGCCGAGGTCTTCCGTTCCCTGCATGCCCCAGCGGCTGCCTTGCCAAGTGCCACTCTGGAACGCGTAGTTCGATGCGCCGCTCATGAGCGCCGGGCGGCCGGCAGCACCTGCACGCGTGACGGAGGCGACATTGCTGGCATAGCCGATGCCGCCATCGACGATGCCGTACAGTGTGATGTTGGACTGGGCGTGCGCAAGCGTGGCGGCGCCGCAGCCGATAACCAGTGCGGCTGCACGGGCGAGAGGAGAGCGAGCAAGAGACTTCATGGTGTGTTTCCTGTGCGTAGTGGTGAGGTGCGATGCATTTCCCGGCGTGACGATCCGTGTTGTCGCATGGCGATTTGAATTAGGAATCCTAAAAAATAAGCGATGGACGCTCCGAGAAGACATCACCTGACTTCAGCGGAAAATCATGCCGCGCGAGGTTCGTTCAGCGCGCGGCCGCAGAGGGCCTCGTGGAAAGACGGATTACTTCGCTACCCCCTGTCCCTGATGGGCCAGCGCCGCGCGCAAGCGGGCGGGGGAGTCGGTCATCACGGCATCGAAACCAAGCTGCGACGCCGCTTCGAAGTCCTGCGGCGTTTCGATACCGAAGGCGACGAGATGCACGTCGCCGCGTGATTTGAAGCACTGCACGGCGGCGGGTGTCCACCAGTTCGCGACGACTTTCGAGATACCTTCACCGAGCGTAAAGCGCTCCACCACTTCGACCTGTCGATGGAATTCGATGCCGGCCCACGTGCCGGGCGCGGGCGGCGTGGCGCATTGGCCTGCGAGGGCGGCGGCAACGAGGCGGTTGCGGGTGGCGTCGCGCGATTCGAACAGTTGTGCCTGAGGACGGCGAGCGCGCATGCGGTCGGTCGCTTCGGCTTCGGTCGAATAGAGGCGCACGCGCGACCAGGCGTTGGTCTCGTCGAGCACCTTGATGACGGCTTCGACCAACGGCGCGGCGGGCGTTTGCTTCATGTCGAGCAGCACGGGCACGTTGGCGGGCACGGCGGCGAGGGCTTCGCGCAAGGTGGGAATGGGCAACGGATGGTCGCGGTACGGATAGGCGGTCTGACCGTCGGCGCCCTTGCGGGAAAACGCATAGCCCGCATTGAGCTTGTGCACGTCGGTGTAATCGACGTCGGAGAGCTTGCCGCGTCCGTCAGTCAGCGCGGAAAGATCGGCCGGACGGTACATCACCGGAACGCCGTCGCGCGTGACCTGCACGGTCATCCACAGCGCCTGCGCGCCGTTCTGCAACGCGTTGGTGAAGGCCTGCACCGTGTTCTCGGGGGTGTCGCCGGTGCCGCCTCGATGCGCGACGATCAGCGGGGCGGCGCTGGCGGCGACCGGCGTCAGCGCACCGGATGCGCAGGCGAGGGCGGCGATGCTTGCGGCGGCAAGGCGTGTCCACGCGGGCGTGGCCGACACGGCGAGGAAGCGGTGGGAGCGAAGCAAAGCGGATGACATGACGGGCGGTCTCGGGGGCGAAGGGGATGCGTTCGGTATCGGGTCAGACGGTGAGAATTTCGGGCGAGGCAAATGATGACGGCGACGCCCGCAAGTGCTCGCGCAACGGCTCGGGCAGCGCGCCGTCGGTGACGACGAGATCCTGTTCGTCGATCTGACCGCCTCGCACGCTGGGCTTGCGGGAGAACTTGTAGGTGTCGGCCACGAGAATGCGATAGCGGCTGGCGTCGCGCAGGGCTTCACGCGAAGCGGCTTCCTGACGGTCGTAATCGAGCAGCGTGCCGTCGTCATCGATACCGCCAACGCTGTACACGCCGACATCGGCGCGATAGGCGCGGAACAGCCGGTCGGCTTCGTCCCCAAGAATCTCCGGGTTGGGCGAACGCAGTTCGCCGCCGGGGACAATCACGCGGTGCTCGGGATTGCTTGCCAGTGCGAGCGCAGCACGCAAGTTGTTGGTGATGACGCAAAGGCGCTTGCGATGCACGAGGGCAACGGCAACTTGTTCGGGCGTTGTGCCAATGCCAAGCAGCACGGTGGCGCCATCGGGGATACGCTCGGCCGCCGCGTGACCGATGCGCAGTTTGCCTTCGAGGTTGCGCACGCGACGCACTTCGTACGGCTGGTTCGGACCCGGCGTGAGCAGACGCGCGCCACCGTGATAGCGACGCAAAACGTTGGCGTCGCACAGCGTATTGACGTCGCGGCGAATCGTCTGCGTGGCCACGCCGAAGTGATCGGCAAGCGCATCGACACTCATTTCACCATGCTGGCGAAACAGGGCAACGATGCGAGTCTGGCGTTCGGAAAGGTCCATCTGGCGGTCGTGTCGCGCACATTCGTTCTGGAATGGGCGTCACTTTGACAGCCGAGCGTGACATTCAAATGACGATGCTGAATGTTCAAATGAACATTTTCAGTCAGCGGGAAACGTTCGGACGAATGCGCGCGTTGGCCTCGAATTTTGCGCATCGCGTTGAGAAGAACGTGCGCACGTTGCGAATATTCGCCGAGCTTTTGAACAGCCGTCGCGCGAGTTCGTCGTATTCCGCCATGTCGCGGACTTCGGCAATGATCACGAAGTCAGGCCCCGGCGACACACGGTAGCACTGGGTCACGGCAGGCTCTGCGCAAATGTATGACTCGAAGGCGTCGTAGTCCTCCGCGGTTTGCCGGTCGAGACTCACTTCGACGACGGCGCGCAATGTCGGCCCAAGCGTCGACGGATCGATGATGGCGATCTGGCGCGCGATTACGCCCGCTTCGCGCAGTGCCCGCACCCGGCGCAGGCAGGTCGGGGCAGACGCGTGGACGCGTCGCGATAATTCAAGATTCGAGAGGGAGGAATCGGCTTGCAGCACGTTCAAGATACGCAAGTCCAGATCGTCCAGCGTGATACCCGCCATGAGATCTCCTATGGGTTGATTTGAAATTAAATTTCACATCAAGATTATTGTGAATTTATATTTCACATATCAAGAAATATCGATCATTAATTTCAATTCATCGACTCTACCATCGCTTCACTGGCTGGCATCGAATCATTTCGGAGAGGTGTTATGTGTGGAATCATCGGCGCGGTCGCGCAACGGAATATCGTCCCCAATCTTGTCGACGGTCTGAAGCGTTTGGAGTATCGGGGGTACGACTCGTGCGGGGTTGCGCTTTATCGCGATCGTGGGTTGGTCCGGGCGCGCAGCGTCGAGCGCGTGGCGAATCTTCAAGAAGAAATCGGCCGAATGGCGCTGACGGGTTACACCGGCATCGCTCACACGCGCTGGGCGACGCACGGCAAACCGATCACCGATAACGCCCATCCGCACTTCTCGCCGAGTGCTGAGGCGCCGCGCATCGCGCTGTCGCATAACGGCATCATCGAGAATCACGAGGCGTTGCGCGCAACGTTGGAGGCGCATGGCTATGACTTTTCGAGCCAGACGGACAGCGAAGTCATCGCGCATCTGATCGACCACCTCTACGATGGGGATTTGTTCGAAGCGGTGACGGCGGCAGTGGCGCAATTGCGCGGTAGCTATGCCATTGCGGTGATTTGCCGCGACGAGCCGCATCGCCTGGTCGGGGCGCGCGACGGCATGCCGTTGATCGTCGGTGTGGGGGAGGGGGAAAACTTCATTGCGTCGGACGCGATTGCGCTCGCGAACGTCACTGACCAGATCGTGTATCTGGAGAACGGCGACGTGGCGGACGTTCAGCTCCACCGCTACTGGGTCGTGGATGCACGGGGGCAGCGGGTCGAACGCGCAGTCAATCGGGTCGCCGCCCACAGCGGGGCGGCCGATCTCGGACCGTACCGCTACTACATGCAGAAGGAGATCTTTGAGCAGCCGCGCGCGGTGGCGGACACGTTGCAGGATGTGACGTCGATCATGCCGGAGCTATTCGGCGACAACGCGTGGCGGGTGTTCAATGCGGTGGACTCGGTGCTGTTGCTCGCTTGCGGCGGCAGTTATCACGCAGCGTTGACGGCGAAGTACTGGATCGAGAGTCTTGCGCGACTGCCGGTGAGTGTGGAAATCGCAAGCGAGTATCGCTATCGCGACAGTGTGGCCAATCCGAAGACATTGGTCGTCGCCGTCTCGCAAAGTGGCGAGACAGCCGACGTGCTTGGTGCCGTGCACGTGGCGAAGCAGCGAGGGATGTGTCACACACTGGCCATCTGCAACGTAGCGACGAGTGCGTTGGCGCGGGAGTGTGCATTGACGTTCTTCACGCGGGCCGGGGTGGAGATTGGGGTGGCGTCGACGAAGGCGTTCACGACGCAGCTCGTCGCCTTGTTTCTTCTGGCGCTGACGCTGGCGCAAAGCCGCGAGCATCTGTCGGATGACGACGAGCAACAGCATTTGCGCGCACTGCGCCATCTGCCGGACGCCATCGCGAAGGTGCTGGCGCTTGAGCCACAGATCATCGCCTGGGCCGAGCAATTGACGCGGCGGCAGGACATCCTCTTTCTGGGCCGGGGGCTGCACTATCCGGTTGCTATGGAAGGGGCGCTGAAGATGAAGGAGATTTCGTACATCCACGCGGAAGCGTATCCGGCGGGTGAACTCAAGCATGGGCCGCTTGCTTTGGTGAGCGATGAAATGCCTGTGGTGGCGGTGGCGCCGAACGACCGTCTGCTGGAGAAGCTGAAATCGAACATGCACGAGGTCAGTGCGCGAAACGGCAAGCTCTATGTTTTCGCCGACAGCGATTGCGGCCTGTCGCCCGGCGCAGATATCGACGTCATCCGGCTGAATGAACACTACGGACTGCTGTCCCCCATTCTCCACACGATCCCGATGCAACTGCTGGCCTATCACGCTGCCGTTGCGAGAGGGACCGATGTGGACAAGCCGAGAAACCTGGCGAAATCGGTGACGGTGGAGTAGGGGATATGAAAGGCTGGCCGGCGCGCATTGATCGCCGTCATGGCATCTCCGTACGAGGCTAATGCGCCTTCGCCGAGGCGCGTTGCCGTACCAGCAGCAAGCTCGTCAGAATAAACGCTAGTAAGGCCAGCGAGGCTGAGTATCGGCTTAACGCCAGCCCGCCGGCGCTGATGGGCTTATCCAGAAAATCGCCGACGACCGCGCCTAGCGGACGGGTGAGGATGAATGCGGCCCAGAACAGAAAAACGCGTGACGTTCTCGTCCAGAAATACGCGCCCACGAGAACCAGCAGAAGCCCACCGAAGACGACCGCTGCACCGGTGTAGCCGAGCCCGGCCGTATCGGCCGTCCAATCCCCCAACGCCGTCCCCAGCGTCTGGGAGAACATGATCGTGACCCAATAAAACGCCTCCGCCTTTGGCGAGTTGACCGTATCGACAGCCACCGAGCCCATCGCGCGGTGCCAGACCCACAGCGAACCGAGCAGCAATGCCAGCAGGATCGACGTTCCACCAGCGTACCCGATGCCCAGCGAACGGTCGGCAAAGTCGGCCAGTGTCGTACCAACGGTCGTCGTGGCAATGATCGTCCCCCAGTACAACGCTGGATGAAACGATTTCGCGCGAATCTGTGCCGTGACGGCGACGGCGAAGACCAGCGCAAAGATCGCCGTGGCGACGAGGTATCCAAGATTCATCGACATGGAAACTGCATCGCCGCCCGTTTCGCCCAGGGTCGTCGCCGCAATCTTGACCACCCAGAACATAAGCGTGACTTCAGGAACCTTGCCTAAAGTTTTCTGCAAATCTGCGTTCATGTCTCAACCTATTGTGCAGACGCTCGCGCTTGTTTTGCGCTAGCGTGAATGGTGAATAGGTTAAGTTTCTCGCGAGACTCTTAGTTCAGGCATAGGCCGAGGGGTTGGGGTATTGTCGTGTCTGCGCATGAGAGCCAATGGCAGCGTGCGTCGCATGTGCCGCCAGCGCGAGCATCTCACTCCGCCGCTGACCAGACGGCGAGTTCGTAGCCATCCGGGTCGGTGAAGTGAAAGCGGCGGCCGCCCGGAAATGAGAACACCGGGAGCGTGATGGCGGCGCCTGCGGCTTCGATGCGGCGTTGGGTTGCCGCGAGGTCGTCGGCATACAGAATGATCAACGGTCCCCCCGGCCTGGCTTCGCCAGTGGTGAAACCGCCGGTGAGCCGGCCATCGCTGAATTCGGTGTAGGTCGGGCCGTAGTCGGTGAACGTCCAGCCAAACACACTGCCGTAGAAGGCCTTGCTGCGAGCGATATCGCTCACGTTGAACTCGATATTGTCGATCTGGCGGTCAATGCCTCGCGTGCTCATCACAGTCTCCCGATGGGTCGTTCAGTGGTGTGCGCCGCCATGCCCCTCGGGCAGCGCGTAGTCGAACACGTAGGAATGCTGGCCGTCGGCGATGGTGATGACCAAACTCCCGGTGATTCCCGACAGCGCGTCGGTACCGGAATCGGGCACCACGATGATGGACTGCGCGGGCACCCCGCGCGTCATGGTCGAGCTGTGCTGAAGCACGAAAGTGCCGTTGCGGCCATGCAGCGTCCCGCGCACCGTTTCCATCGCCACATAGCCCGCAGAACCCTGGGTGCTGCTGCGGAACGACAGCATTTCCCCTTGGCTGCTCGCCTCAAGATCACCATGAAACGTTTTGTTCAGCGATAGACGGCCGAGTCCGGTGCCGTCGGCAACAGGGCTCAGTGGCTGTGGCTCGAGTTGAATGTCAAAGCGCCCTTTGGCTGATGGGTTCATTTTCGGACTCCTTAATAGGGGGGGGTAAAAATACTGTGTTTTTGTACAGTGCCAAGTGTACCCAAACATTGCCAATATGCAAGTGGTGGATGCAAGGGCACCCCAAAAAAAAGCCCCGGGCAAGGCGGGGCTTTTTTGTACAACGAACCTTGGCGGGTTTTCAGGTGCGGCGTGACACCAACCGTAAGCCGCTGGCAAGGCAACCGGCTGCCGAGAATACGGCACCCCAGGCCAGCGCCCACGTCGAACCGTGTGTGCCCGCAAGACCGAGGGCGAGGGCGACGAGTGCCGCGCCCGTCGCCTGTCCCAACAGTCGTGATGTGCCCACCATGCCGCTTGCACCACCGCTGCGTTCGGGCGGCGCGCTGTGCATGAAGGCTTTCAGATTCGGCGACTGGAAGAAGCCGAAGCCCAAACCGCACAGCGCCATGCGCCAGCCGATGTCCCATAACGCGGCATGCTCGGGCATGATCGCGAGCAACGCCATGCCCGCGCTCAGCATCGCCAGACCAATCGCACCCAGCGCACCGGGCGGGTAACGGTCCGACAGGCGTCCCGCCACCGGTGCAATCGCAGCCACGAAGAACGGCCACGGCGTCATCAGAAAGCCTGTCTCGATAGGGCTGCGATGCAGCACGTTCTCGAAATAGAACGGCAACGACACAAGCCCCAGTCCCTGCGTCGCAAACGCGCAGATCGCCGTGATCGTCGAGAGCGCGAAGGCAGGCAAGCGCAGCAGATCGACCGGCAGCATCGGCGCACGATGGCCGCGTTCGCGGCGAATCAGCGCCCAGCCGGACACCAGCGCCCCGACGAAGCAGCCCAGCGTCAGATGCCAGTCCGCCTGTTGCGCGCTTTGACTCAACGCGAAGATCAGCAGTGAAAATGTCAACACGTTGAGCAACGCGGCGATCATGTCCGGCTTATGCTCACTGCGCGGTGTGTCCGGCAGGTTGCGGCGCGAGAACGCCAGCGCCAGCAGCGCTGTCGGCACGTTGATCAGGAACAGCCACGGCCAACTGGCGAACGCAAGCACGAGAGACGCGATCGTCGGCCCGATGGCGAAGGAAATGCCGACGATGAGTGCGTTCAGCCCGACGCCGCGTCCAAGCTGATTCGCCGGGTACAGGAAGCGAATGAGCGCGATGTTCACGCTCATCACCGCCGCGGCCCCCACGCCTTGCAACACGCGAGCGCCGGCGAGAAATCCGAGCGTGGGCGACAGCGCGCACAGCAGCGACGCCACGAGGAACACCGCCACCCCCCACATGAACACGCGTTTGTGACCGACGCGCTCGCCCAGCGAAGCAAAGGGAAGCAGCGTCGCGACCATCGCCAGTTGGTAAGCGTTCACGATCCAGACCGACGCCGACGGCGTCGTGTTCAGATCGAGCGCCATCTGCGGCAGGGCAGTGTTGGCGATAGCGGTGTCGAGACTGGCGAGCGAGACGGCGAGCAGGATCGCCGTCATGGCGAGGCCGCGTCCTGTGGCGGGCGGTTCGTGCGATTGCGCTCCGGCAGGGGCGCCAGCCGCCGGAGTATCGGCAGTCGGGGGCAGCGACGACATGACGGATCAGCCCTCGGCGAGAATCTGGCGGATGGCCTGCTCGAAGACTTCCGGCGGTTGGCCGCCGCTGATGAGATGGCGGTTATTGAAGATGATGGCGGGCACCGAACGGATGCCGAGGTTCTGGTAATGACGCTCGAGCGCGCGAACTTGCTCGGTGTATTCGTCGGTCGCGAGGATCTCGCGGGCGCGCACCGGATCGAGGCCGGCTTGCTGCACGGCGTCGACCAGAACTTCCGGATCGCTGGTGCGCTTGCCGTCGGCGAAGTAGGCGCGGAACAGCGCTTCCTTGAGTGCCAACTGCTTGTCGTGACCGACCGTCTGCGCCCAATGCAGCAGACGATGCGCATCGAACGTGTTGTAGGCGTGCGTGCGCAGATCCATGCGCATCGGGAACCCTTCTGCCGCTGCGCGCGCGCTGATGTTCGCCTGATTCTGTGCCAATTGTTCCGGCGAGAGCCCGTACTTGTGCGACATGTAATCGGCGAGCGGGACACCTTCTGCCGGCATGTCGGGATTGAGTTCGAAAGGGCTGAAGTGCAGGTCGGCATCGACCTCGTTGCCCAAACGGCCGAGGGCTGTCTTCAGCGAGGCAAGGCCGATGGCGCACCAGGGGCAGGCGACATCGGAGACAAAGTCAATCTTGAGTGTGGCGGGCATGGTCTGACGGCGCCGTAGCGGCGCGTGCAATGAAAAACGCGTCGCCTTGCGCGACGCAACGACGCAATCGTCGCATAATTCGACAATTCTCGCCGGTCCCCGGCAAGATGGGGCCGCTAGCCTTGATTCATGCCGTCCTCAGGGCGTGAGCGAGAGGAGAGCGTTGGGGCTATGTGTTTTGACAGATGGAATCGATGTTTCGTCTGGTGAGTCATTGGGCGCTGGGTGGCAGATGATGGCCGCAATACGATAGCGTGCAGTGTGCTCGTTTTGATTGCCCCTTTCCCTATTCAGGAGTCCGTCATGGTGTCTGCCGCCGATCTCGTCACCGCTCTCGCGCTTGAGCCGCATCCGGAAGGCGGGCACTATCGCGAGACATACCGTGCGTCTGGCACGATCGCCGAAGAGGCGCTGCCTGAAGGCTTTTCAGGGCCGCGCAACATTTCCACGGCGATTCTCTATTTGCTCGAAGCCGATGATTTTTCCGCGTTTCATCGGATTCGCAGCGACGAGATCTGGCATTTTCATCTCGGCGGCACGCTCTGGATTCATGAGATCGACCCGGCCGGTAAGTTGACGACGACATGGCTGGGTAGCGATGTCGCTGGCGGTGAGCACCTTCAGCACGTGGTTCGCGCAGGGCACTGGTTTGCCGCACAGCCTGCGCCGTCAACGCGCTACTCGCTGGTCGGATGTACCGTCGCCCCCGGTTTCGCGTTCGAGGACTTCGAGTTGGCCGACCCGGCGGCGCTTGCGGCGCAGTGGCCGGCACACCGAGCGCTGATTGAGCGCTTCGGGCGGAGACCGTCAGCCTGATCGAAACGACACTCGCCGTGCAACGCACGATCACGGAGTGCGTTAGCATCAGCTGCAACTTCTCAACTTCTCAACCTCTCAACCTCGTCTTCGCTGTCTCATGTCCAACGACGTCCATTTCTACGACCCGGCCAAGGGCCATGGTCTGTCCCACGATCCGTTCAAGGCCATCGTCGCGCCGCGTGTGATCGGCTGGATCTCCAGCCGCGACGCCGAGGGGCGAACCAATCTCGCCCCCTACAGCTTCTTCGGCGCCTTTGCGACATTCCCGCCGATCATCGGTTTTTGCAGCGAGGGCTTCAAGGACTCCATCGCCAACGTCGAGGCTACCCGCGAATTCGTCTGGAATCTGACGAGTCGTTCGCTGGTCGAGCAGATGAACCAGACATCGGCCCCCGTACCGCATGACGTCGACGAGTTCGAACTGGCGGGATTGACGAAGGCACCTGGCGTGAACGTCGATGTCCCTCACGTGGCGGAGTCTCCTGCGTCGCTCGAGTGCAAATTGCTGCAGATCGTGCGCCTGCAAGATCTCGACGGCAAGCCGATGAACAACTGGCTGGCCCTCGGGCAAGTGGTGGGGGTTCACATTCGCCGCGAGTATTTGCGCGAAGACGGACGCTTCGATACGGCGAAGGCGCATCCGGTGATGCGTGCGGGTTATCTCGGTGACTATGCCGAGATCGGGCCGATGTTCGATCTGCGTCGTCCGAAGGGCTGAGCGGTCATTATCGTCATCTCGTCTTCCCGAGGGCTCGCGCCTTTTTTCGCGGCGCACCTTCGCGTCTCTCTTTCGGGTGTCGCAAGTCGCGACGCCCGCAATGCCTTCAAATTCTGCAATGCGTTATTGACGAATTCGATGCAAGCGTCGATTGACTTCGTCACATCCGCGTCGACGCATCTGGCCGTGCTTGACCGCGTGGGCATGACAACGCAGACGCTATCGCCGACCGTCCGGTCGGACGAAGTGCTCGCAATCATTCGTAAAATTTGCTGCGATGCAAAATGTTTTCGAGGCGCGTATGCTTGCGACCTTCGTTGACGCCCTCGCGCCTGGCGTCCCCTCCCGTAGGCATTGATTTGCCGTGATTTGTGCGCATCGCAACCCGCGATGCGTGCTGGGTTGGTTCGTCCCTGGCCACGTTGAAATGGTGCGTTTGCGCTGAATTTTTGTTGCAGCACATCAGGACCCCCCCAATGTTCCCCATCCTGTCCCTTCTCATCTGGCTTCCTATCGTTGCTGGCGCGCTCGTCATGCTGCTGGGCCAGGATCGTTATCCCAATACCGTTCGGTGGGCGTCGCTTGCCGCCGCCGTGATATCGGCATTGCCCATCGTGCCGCTCGTGCAGGGTTTTCGAACCAGCGTTGCGAACCTTCAGTTCGTTGAGCGTTTCCGCTGGATCGATTCGTTCGATGCATCGTGGCACGTCGGCATCGACGGCATATCGCTGTGGCTCGTGGCGTTGACCGGGGTGACGACCATCATCGTCGTGCTGGCGTCGTGGCGCGCCGTGACGACGCGCATGAGCTCGTACTTCGGCAGCTTTCTGGTGCTCTCGGGGCTGATGCAGGGCGTGTTTACCGCGCAGGACGGCATGCTGTTCTTCGTGTTCTTCGAAGCAACGCTGCTGCCCCTGTACCTGCTGATCGGCGTGTACGGACGCGCCAATCGCACGCATGCAGCCGTGAAGTTCTTCTTCTTTTCGCTCACCGGCTCGCTGATGATGCTGGTCTCGATGCTCTATCTGTACATGCAGACGCAGAGCTTCGACATCGCGCGCTGGCAGACACTGCATCTGCCGCTTGCCGTGCAGGTGATGCTGTTCATCGGCTTTCTCGGCGCGTTCTCGGTCAAGGTGCCGATGTGGCCCGTACACACGTGGCTGCCCGAGGTGCATCTCGATGGCCCGACGGGGGCTGCCGTCATGCTCGGCATGCTCAAGCTCGGTGGCTATGGGCTGCTCCGATTCAATCTGCCGTTGTTGCCGGATGCGAGCCATTTCCTCGCGCCGCTCATGGTCGTGCTGTCGCTGATCGCCGTGATTTACGCGAGTCTGGTGGCGCTGGTGCAAACGGATCTGCGCAAGCTGCTCGCCTATTCGGCCGTGGCGCACATGGGGCTGGTGACGCTCGGGCTGTTTCTCTTCTCGGAGATGGGCACCGACGGGGCGGTGATGCAGATGATCTCGTACGGCATCGTCTCTGGCGCGATGCTGCTGTGCACGGGCATGCTGTATGACCGAACCGGCAGCGCATCGATCGATAGTTATGGCGGTGTGGCGGCGACGATGCCGCGCTTCGCCGCGTTCGCGATGCTGTTCTCGATGGCGAATGTCGGCATGCCGGGAACGTCCGGCTTCGTGGGCGAGTTTCTTGTGTTGATGGGGGCGATCAAGGCAAACTTCTGGATCGGCGCCCTGGCGTCGCTCACGCTGGTGCTGAGTGCGGCGTATACGCTGTGGATGGTCAAGCGCGTGATCTTCGGGCGCGTACGTCATGCGCGCGTGGCATCGCTCACGGATGTGAGCCGTCGTGAGTTTGCGCTGCTCGGTGCGATGGCGGTGATGGCGCTCGGCATCGGCCTCGACCCCAAGCCGCTCACAGACGGCATCGATGCTACGGCGATCCAGATGGTGCAGGACATCGAGAACCATCGCCTGCCGGCGGGCGATCCGGGCAGTCGCGAGATGGCCGGGCGTCGGCATGGCGATGCCGCTGGGCATGCGGCGGCGACGGTGAAGAGCACACGGCCTGCCGCTTGATCGAGCCTGACCGGCGAGACGTGATTCAGAAAAAACGGGCGCAATGAAGCGCCCGTTTTTTTATGTCGGCAGAGCGGGGCGCGACGGTTCCCCGGTCAGGGGCGATCAGCGCTTGTTGCAGACAACACCGCCGACAACCGACGCCACGGAGTCGCCGTTCAGCGCGATATCCCACTTGTCGGAAATGCCGCCGTCGAAATTCAGCTCGTAGAGCGTTCCGTAGCCACGTTCGCAATCCGCCGAGGCAATCACGAATTCGCTGTACTCGTATGTCTTCTCGCGAAGATTGTCAAAGCGCGACAGAATCGACACGGACGGCTTGCCCTTGAAGGCGCGCTTGCGAAGCGTGTCGCGTTTCAGGAATACCTTATTGCCGGACTTCTCCACCTGTGCGGCAAACTCCCATGAATCGCCCTTTTCTGCGAGTGAGACTTTGCCTGTGTCGTTGTCCCAACTCTGGCAGGCGGTACTGCCGAGATTGTCAGCGACGGTGGGGCCGAAGCGCACGAATTGGTCTTTGCCGAGGAACTGGCCTTCCATGCCGTTGTAGTAGACGTACCCGAAGCCCTTCCTGCACGCATCGAGCAGCACAACGGCCTGCGCATAGTCGAAGGTGTTCTTCGACTTGTTCCTGACTTGATAGAGATACTTGTAGCCGCTGTTCTTCTTGCCGTCGACGTTGGACAGCGCGCCGCTGCCTTTCTTGCCCTGCCAGAGGGATTTCTGCGTTTCGGCGATGGTGACCCAGTCTCCTCCGTCTTCTGCCCATGCGGCATTGATCAGCGCAGCACCGGCCAGCGCCCCCAGAACGGTTTTCACAAACATGTAGTTCTCTTCCCCGACGTCGATGGATTGAAGCGTTACTTGTCCCCCGCTGCGTGCAATGCGACGCGTCGTTTTACGTTACCGGGAGACAGAACGCTTCTTCGGCATGTCGGCGGAAAACTTTAGGGGGATCGCTTCGAGGTCCCGCTGATTTTGAGAGGTATCGGTCTCTGGGTTTCATCAGGAATCACCGAAGCGACGTTCACAAAAATAGCGTCGGCAGTGCTGCGGTGCCATCACGTTCGCGTATGCGCATTACCAATGCCGCTGGCACGTCGGCTCCGATCGCTGTGACGGTCACTGTGCAGGCCGTGCCGGTGACGGCCTCCGGCCGTCAGGTCAACGTAAGCGCAAACGAGTCGACAAATCACAAACCGGGCTTTGTAAAGGACACGCGAATCGGCACCCTCTCGCCGTATATCCGGGTGGAGTTGCAGCACGACGTTAACGGACAGCGTGTCGCTGGACTTGCCTATGCCGACATTGCCGGCAGCGGCCCGGTGTACTTCGTGCCGGGTAGTCCGTAGGGCAGCGATCGCGTGCAGGTCGGATTCGGCGCCAAGCTGCGCGCGGGCGGAGGTCCGCCCGCTTCGAATGGGCTCAGAAAAACATTTCGAAATTCACGCCGACGTGCGTGCGCGAGCCGACATCGCCGCCAGCGACACCATTGACGAATGCCGACACCTTCGCCCGCCGGCTCATCTTGTAGCCCACCCGGGCACCGTACTCGAACCAATTGAGTTGGCTCGACACCTGCGGTGTGAGGCTGCCGGCGCCGCTCACAGTCAGTTGCGAGCCGTCACGGTAGCTAAAGCCATGCGCCCACGCCCCCCAGACCGCGGCGTCGATGGTCGACGTGAACGCGTGTACCCATTTCTGCCTGATTTTCAGCAAGTTCATCGTGGATGACGAGGCCCCCATACTCGCTTCGAACGGGTTGCCCGGTGAGAGCACTTCACTGTAAGACGACGTGCGCAAGACCTGACGCCCGAGTTCAATCGATTGCGTCAACTGATCGTTGGCCGTCACGTTGATGAGCATGCCGAGGCGCCCGAATCCATAGGCTTGCCGCCCGGACGCGCTGGCGCTCCCCGTCGCCGTGCCGGCGCCGTTGGCATAGTTGCGGGAAAAGCGGTAGTTGCTATCCGGCGAGAAGAAGCCCCCGAGCTCACCGAACCATCCGAAGCGCTCGTCGAACATATGCGTGTAACGCAGTTTGGCCGCCGCTGTGAAAGCGCCTTTCATCTCCGTATCCGCATAGCGCTCGGAGGCATATCCGACACCCGCGATGAGTTCGAACGGCGCCAGATTCAAATGCCCCGTGATGCCCGCTGCCAAAGAGCCGACTGAGCCAAAGGCCGCCACGCCGCTTGGTGAATCGGAGATTTTCCCTTCCCCCAGCATCTGGTCGGCAAATCCGTGCATTTGTCCCATGACGCCCTGCCGGGCTTTACCCACCTGATTGGCAGAGGCCTGAACCGATGACGGCGTGGTGACACCGGCAATCACGGGGTTTGTCGGCGGGGAGGATGCAGAAGGCGTTGAAGGTGTCGTGGGGGGTGACCCGCTTCCCGGCGTGCCGGCCGGGTCAGGGTCTGGGTTCGGCTTGGGCGAGACCGTCGCATCGATGTAGCGAACGAGGTAGACCTGGCCAACGCCGCTTGATGCCGGTGTGCCGCCATCTCCCGCGATGTATTGCCCGTTCGCGGATATGCCGGTTACGGAGCTCAGGATGATGCCTCGCATGTTCACGCCGGCGTTCGTTAGCAGCGTTACCAGATCTTGCATGCCTGTTGCACTCGTCCAGCGAAAGACGCGCATGTTGCCTTGATCGTTGTACGACAGTCCCGCAACGACGGCCCCGTTGGCGTTGACCGCCACCGCGCCGGACAACGGCCCGCCCAGCGTTCCGAGGTCGACCATCCCTGTCGCGTTCGTCCAGCGAAACGCATGCATGTAGGGGCTACCCTGCGTGAGCGCGCTACCAACGACGGTTGAACCATCGGAACTCATGGCGCCGAAATAGGCGTCAGTCCCGCCTAACGTGCCGAGATCCTGCATGCCAGTGGCGCTTGTCCAACGGAATGCGCGTGTGGCGCTGGTCGCGGTGTTCGCGATGCCGGCGACAGCGGAGCCGTCGGCGCTGACGGCCCGGGCATCGGAAAGACTGCCGCCGAGCGAGCCGAGATTTTGCATGGCCGTGGCCGATGTCCATCGGAAGGCGCGTGTCTCAGTGCCCGTCGTGGCCGAACCGACCACGACGCTGCCATCGGCGTTGACGGCATTCGCGATGGAGCTGGTGCCGCCCAACGTCCCCAGGTCCACCATGCCGGAGGTCGTCGTCCAGCGAAACGCGTGTCGATCGATCGAGCCGCTCAAGTCGCTAACGCCCGCGATCACTGCACCATCGGCACTGACAGAGGTCGCTGTGGAGGCGTTGCCGCCAAGCGTGCCGAGGCTCTGCATGCCAGTCGCGCTTGTCCAGCGAAAGGCGCCACCGCCGGTATTCCCGACGATGACGCTGCCATCGGCATTCACGGCGGTAGGCGAAGCGTTGTTTCCGCCCAAGGCCCCGAGCTGCTCAATACCCGTGGCGCTCGTCCATCGAAAGGCTGGCGTGCCATTGGCCATTGTCAGGGTGCCGATCACGGTGGACCCGTCGGCGCTCATGGCCACGGAATTCGTCGAGTTGGCCTGAGGCAGTGAGAAAAGAATGGGGGCGTCCGCGATCACCGCATCGGCGGCGAAGGCTGCCGGGGAAAACAACGTACCGACCGACAGTGCGACGAGGGACAGGCGCGGTGAAGCGCTTCGGCGAGAAAGGAAGAGGGCTGACATCGTAGAAGATCAGGGAAAAAAGCCCGATCTTCCACGAACAAAAGAACGCTCACCCCGCATCACGTCTCAGAAAACATGACCGTGGATCCAGGCGGCGGCGATCGCGCTTGGGGCGTTGTCACGCACAACTAAACACCCTTTTCGCTCGAGAAGCCGTAGCGCGCCGGGGAGAAGCAGGGATTCAGCAGCGCCTGGGAATAGCAGCAACGTCTGATCGCGACGCAGGTTCTCTTCGAGCCGGATAACGCGATGGGGAAGGCGGTACGCTGGGCAATCGGCATGGCCTGCGGCGAGCCGGTTGTTATCGCCCGCTGACGAAACGTCTCCATCAGCCGGGGAGCGAGAAGCGTTCGGTCATCATCATCAAGCCCGCCGACTACGACGACTGCTTTGGCGCTCGATCGATGGATGAGGCAAGGTCTTTTATCATGCTGCCGGATGCAACGGAGTTGATTGGTGCTGCGGCGTCGAAGACGTAGGACTGCTTGCCTGGTTTGATACAAACGTGTCACAGCGAACGCTCAAAGCCTTATTTCGCTGGTCCCCGCGACAGGCCGGTGCGGCGAACGTGTGCAGGCGTCGCGAACTCCAACAGAAAGCCCACGAACCATTCGTTACGCGTGGTGCACCAGCAGCGGTGCATTTCAGGGAGTACAAGGGAAGGCAGTGATTGATACGCGAGTGCTGAACCTTGGTGCGAGCCCTCGACACCTGGTAATAGGTTTTGGCCAATTCCAGCAAGTCGTGGTGGCCGGCGAGCTGTGAATCCAAGTGTTGTCGATAGGCTCCGGGCCTGAGCATCTCTCGGATGACCTGCGCATCTTTCGGATCGTTCTTGTCCCACGAATTGCGCACGGCTTCGCGGTAACGCACCTGTGCCTCCGAGTTGATACTGGCGACTTCATGTCCGGCCCGCAACGGTCGATTCGCTAAGGGGGGGATGATGGTCGGCAGTAGGCTCGAGCGCCACCCGGCAGTTTCCCGGTTGCGCGTGAAGATAACTCAATAGCCGATCAAAGTCGGCCGCGCTGTTCGTCATTCGAAAGCGTTGCCGCTTGCCGTCCTATGATTCAATCAATACGGCGTTCGAATAGCGCGCGAAATCAATTGCGATGAGATTTTCAGGGGCATCGTGTCATCGAGCAAGTCAGCCATCTTGGTTTCCTCCGGTAGCGACCGGAAAAAACGAAGAATGCCTGTTGCCCTGATGGCTGACGTTTTGCATGTACTACTGGCCGGAATTTGTCAGTACGGCGCTTTTGAAATGGGCGCTCCAGGAGCAGATCGAGACGGCGCTGATTGATCCAGGCAAGCTCTGGCAGAACGGCACCAACGAAAGCTTCAACGGGAAATTCCGTGATGAGTGTTTTGCGATGGAGTGGTTTCGGAGCCGAATCGAAGCGAAGATCGTGATCGAAGTCTGGCGAACACACTACAACGAAGTGCGCCTGCATTCGAGTTTGCAATACCTAACCCCGGCAGAATTTCGACGGTTCGGCGAACGTAGTTCAACCACTGGGGCCGTGAATCTCTAGACACCAGCGGTACGAAAAAGTCCGTCAGGTTAGGGCGACTGCTGACGCTGTGCTAAAAGAGGCATCGATCGCGTCTGGTGTACTGGCGCGGCGCGCGTGGCTGATGTATGAAGGGGGGTACGGCGCATTGCGTTGAGGGACTGGCGACGCCGATGACGAGACGTGGAGGCGAGAGCACGGCAGTTGCCAACGGTCTGGCAGCCGCCGTGCCTGCTGTCAGAACTGACGTGATATCTTGGGCTGGCTTTGCTGCAGTTCGCCATCGAGGTATCGATCGACGACGCGGTTGCCATACAACTCATACACGGTGTGGAGGTGCGCGGGACGCCAGTCGACCGATCGCCAAATGCGACCTGTCGTGGTTTGCTTAAACGGTCCCTTTATATTGTCGGCCGCCACAATCGCCATCAACTGCTCCATGTCGTTGCACAGGGACGTGACGGCACGACACGCAGTGTCATGAACGCCGTCGCCTCGCACCATCTCAGCCAGGCTCTGGTGGATCACGTCACCGCCGTCGATGTCCTTCGTCAACTCGTGGACGGTCATGCCTGTCATCTGCGGCTCAAGAAGGAAGCTCGGCCAGAAGTGCGTGATAACCCCGCGATACCACGGCGAAAGACCACCGTGAATGTTCCACTTCAGAGGTGCGCGGATTGCATCAAGCGTTTCCGGCGTGAGCTTGTGTACGCCGTACGACAAAACCAAATCCGGTGCCAGAGCGTTGATGAAATCGACGGTCGCCTGAGTGTTGAGTTCTTGCATTTTGACCGGGCGTGTGGGCACGTCAGGTACCGTCGCGTCCCCGAAGAACTTGGCTTCAGCCTCGTCACGTCCCTCGAAATGCTCGATGAATAATTGCCGCGTCGAAGCGGGGATGTCCTCAGGCGGGGCCGGGATAAATGCTTCTCGCTGCTCGATGACTAGGCCCGCGAGAACGCCCGCGTTTGCGATCGCGCGCGCCACGTGAGCGTGTCGCGGGTGTGATCCAGTAAGAAATACAACTTTCACTGCGCGCCTCCCTGGAAGCTCAAAATGCCTTCCTTATGAAGGCGGTTAGCGACCGGCAACAGATCGCGGACTGTGCAGCCGCAGCGACGCGAGATGTCAATCAGATCGTTTTGCCCGTCACTATAGCTCAGCACGTTTAGAATGCGTTCGAGCAGCACGCGGCCATCAAATTCGCCATCGCTCGACGAGCCCCACGTGTTGGCTGAGTTCAGGTTCGGGTAGAGGCCACGTCGGCCAAGCTGCGGTTCGCCGTAGGGCACGAGATTCATCCAGCCACCGACGTTGTCGAGTTCGCGGGCGAAACCTTCGATGCTGTGAATGCTGTCTATCAGCGCGTCAATACCCATCGACTCTTTGGTGTCTAACGAGTTGTGGTAGCCGTCATACTCCCCGTAGACCGTGCGGGCGAACTGTCCCATTGGCAGGTTGAATCCAGGCGAGCAGTACTGACGCTCGTCTGATCCGCCTGTCGGTGTGAACGCGCGAACCTCGATTGGCTCGCCACGCCCCACCCAATGCTGCGCCAGACGGTCGATCTTGGCATTCTCGCGGCGTGTCTGCTTATAAGACAGTCGCCCCGGGCCGCCTAGGCAGGTCAACACCAGCCCTGCGTCCATTTTTTCCTTGAGATGCTCGCCGTGCGTGTGCAGGTAGCAGAGGCTGCCGATCGTTTCGGGATTCAGGACGAAGCGGAAGGTGTGCTGACGCTCAGGCCACGCTGCAATACGCCGATAGAGGCCGAGTAATGCCAGCGGTCCGCTCAGTTCATTGTTTGCGAGCGACGGGTGACAAAGGTAGCTTGAGATCACAATTTCGCGATCGCTCTTGCCCGGCAGCGTGGTGTGTGCAAGCGGCACTCGGCCACCAATGAAATCGGCGTCGATCTTCGCGTGGTAGATGCCGTCCTTGAGTGCATCCCGCTGTTGCTGGGACAAGCAAAATCCCCACGTGCGCTTGTAGTAGCTCGTGACGTACGGGATAGCATTTGGAAGATGCTTCAGACTATGGATATGCGGCTGAAGTTCGGCGAGTGTGAGCTTCTTGTCGACAGCTTCCGAATAGTTCACGACATGCAGATTGGATTGCGCCATGTCGCATACGACTTTCCCGTCAGGTCCAATCAATATCGCGGACCTGCAATGCCATTCGGGAGGAGTGATCCAGTCGAAGACCTGCCGCCCAGTCGGAACGCCGAACGTTTCGAGCGGCATGTGACGCCCAATGATTCTATAGCTTTCCTCGATTCCCGGACCGGTTATCGACCGCAGCAGCGGAAAGAGTTCGTCGAATAGGCTGTCGACCAGCAAGTACTCCTCAGTGCAAGACATATGGGTTCCCGTTTCTCTTAAATAGTCTGAAGCTTGCGTCTCACCCCGAACGCCAGAGAATATAAGACATCTAGCGGTGATGCGATACGTAACCAATCCATTTGCGCGGATTCTTATTTTGTAAGTGATCGGAAGGGTTCGTGATAGCGGTTCATCGGAAGGTGTTTGAAACGCTTCGAGGATGGTAGCACTACTCGACGGCCGTGCCAGGCGGGTCAACGCTTCGGCTCATACCCGCCGTGATTGTTCGGTCTGAACTGGCCCGGCGCTTCAATCCCGACGGCGCCGCGCTCGAGCGGCTCTTATATGGCCCCGGCTTGAACTACGCAAACTACTCCCGCGCTCTCGCTAGGTCCATGTGGTGACGAGTCTTATACCAGCGCTTCTCGCCGGGCATTTGGTAGCAGAAGCAGTGGATGGGCTTCATGGTGTTTTGCGAAAACAAAAAGGGGTTGCGATGACTCGCAACCCCTCGAATTCGTTTGGTAGGCCGTGCGGGATTCGAACCTGCGACCAACGGATTAAAAGCCGATACGCATCCGATCTAGGTGACAGGAGATTACCCGGAGACGCAGGGGAATTCAAGCGCTTTTGTGTCTAGGTGTGTCTCGGTGTCACATGCCACTACGGTCGATTTCCGGCACTTTTCCGGCGGCAGATCTGCCGGATGAGGGGCGTCGCGCACCGGGCGGGTCATATTTGGGGACAAGCCATTCGCCGTCCGCTGAAATTGCAAAGAGAGCCATTTCTGGCTCACAAGCGCGCCGTAATAGATCACGCGACTTCAAGCCGGCAGACAAGTCACCTAAGACGGTGAAATGATGGGGTGGTGCGGATGGGGACACGAAAAAGACATTTGCGCCTCGAGACTCGTCCCAGCTACTCTCGACGAATCTGCAAGAAGCAGGGTCAATTTCGATGACTTGTAGCCTTCTGGCCCGGCGTTGTGACAGATAAGCCACTCGAGACTCCAGCCGCAGAAGTCCAGCAAGGCTTGGGGCGGTTTCTCCCCGCAGATACTCGCTGAGTACCTGGCCGATTGGATTTCCTGCCAAACCGAGCATTTCTTCCACCTCGCTGCGAGACAGGCCGCGTTGCTGTCCCGAAGCGACGGCTTCTTCTGCAAGCGCTTGAGCAGCCGTGCGGCGCGCCTCGGTCAGATTCGACTTCACCTAGACCTCCCTAAACACAAATTTGCCTTAGACGCGTAGTTTGTCGTCAGCAACTATACGCCATCTACTGCTATGTGATACGGGAGGTTACATGGACTTTCGAGTGGCGTTCGCGAAGATGGATCCCGCCGCGCTGATAAACGGGGAGGAGCTGGCTATCCTCCTATGCACGACCTATCGGAATATTCTGGTCATGAAGACTAGGGGGCAGCTTCCGCCCACCGCATTCCCGGCTCGGAAGATCAACCGATGGAATGTGGCCGTGGTACGCAATTGGCTGTTACCCAACGCAGATGCCCCAGAGGCTAGCAACGATGTCGTCGATGGGGTTGGACAGCGATGCAATGTGAGCGAATTGAGAAGGCGTCCTACCGGGCGTCCGAGGGCCCAGGTCGAACGCTTGTGAGGTTGGCCCAATGAGCGTCGTCAAAGTTATACGGCCGGATACCGGGTTTGCTCAGATTCCAAATGAATTCGCTGAGGATCTTCGGCTGAGTGAGGCTGCCGTGGCGGTGGGTTTGTTCTTGGCATCTCGATGGAACGATTACCGATTTCGTCCAGAAGACATTAGGAAAACCTTCTCAAAGAGGCCGGGAAAGACTCGAGGGCGCGACTGGTGGAGGCGGGTTTCAAACGAGCTGGAATCTGCAGGATACATGCGGCTTACCGTCAGTCACGGGACCAACGGAAGGTTCGTAAGCGAATGGTCATTTTGCGTAATTGGATTTCCAGACGAGGACCCTGATGGGGGATCAGCCGCTGTCGGCTCAGCCGACAGCGGTGAACCCGCCGGTGGTTCGGCCGATAGCGGCACACCCGGCACATATACACAACAAGGGTCTTCACAAGAAGGGTTTACACAACACGAAACTACCACTACAAGGGCGATGGTAAGTGGTGTTGCTTCTGAAAATAGACGTTGGAAAACTGAAGAGCTAATGCTTGATCGGTACATAGCGGCGCATCGCGATGATCTCGCCGAACTGCTCGGCAATTTGCCGCTGGAGCATGCTCAGGACATCGCGGATGAGCTGGCAGGCGCGATGCGTAAGGCGAACTTGGGGGAGCGGCCGCCGATCGGCAGCGTTTATCGGTGGGTCAAGTCAATGGTAAAGAAGCTCAGAAAGGGCGACTTCAAACCAGAGCTTGGGAAGGCGATCAAGGCTACCAGGGCTGAACAGCTCGCTGAAGCCAATCGGCTATCCGAGGAGCGCGAATCCGCTTTGCGAAATACCGAGCTATCGCGCGCCTGCATTCGCCAAGGTCTGGACGCTATAGCGAAGGGGCAACGCAATTTGCATTCGAAAAGGGTTGCGCAACGGGGGAAGGATGCCGAGAGCCTCTAGTTGCGCCATCGGCTCGCCGGGCTACGGGGTCGCCCTTCGGGCGAGTCCTGCCGGACCGGCCCCTACCGGCTCGGCGGCTTCGCCGCTTCCCTACATGGCTTGGTGAAAACGTCCCGGTTAGGAAATGTGGGAATGGTTTTGCAGAGAAAAGGCGAGGTGGCAGGACTTCGCCCATTGCGGCTTGAACATGGCCCCGTAGTGCCGTTGGTTATCGTCGGGGAATGGCTCGGGGGCGGCTCGCGGGGCCAGGGGCTACAAGGGCCGGAATTTGCGTGGCCACTTTGACAAAGATCGAGCGACTCCTGCTTTTCCGAACGCTCAGCCTTTCATTGCGTAGCAGTTGGCACGGGCGTCGTTCAGCGCATGATGGCGGCCTCCGTGCGTGCGGTAATAGTCCTCAATGCGGGTCGGATCGATCTGGGCATTGACCTGCAGGGCCTGCCAGCCGGGTGGCAGTTCGTGCACCAGGTCAAGCAGTAGCTCCCAATCGCCTGCATAGTCGAAACACAGCGCTCGGTAAGGCGTCCCGGCGAACTGTTCGAGCCAGGCTAGCAATGCAATGCGTAGCGCGTCGCGTGTGAACGAGCGGCCAGGAGGCTGGCCAAGCTGGGGCAACACAGCCGCCCGTACAAACTCGCTACAGGCCGCCCGGTCGAAGTCGGAGCGCTCGCCGTAGAATTCACGACCGTCTTCAGCCACCACAGCCACGCTGATAAGGTCGCAGTCGATGAAGTCGGTGAATTCGGTGTCTACAAAAAATCGCATTGTTTTGCCCCGGAACGTTCCGCCAGTCTCCTAGCTGCACTCAAACTGGCTAACATCGCATGGGTCTTCAAGATTTCGACGAGTTCATTGTCGGACTGGGGCAATCGAAGCCAACTGGCACATATGCTGGCGGAATATATGGCCCATGCCCAAGCGAGCTTTTCGCGCTCGTAGTCTATCCCCGAATCGCGGGCACTGATTTCCATTCGCTCAACGTCGTCGGCGAAGTCTTCCATCAATGCCAGCACGTCATTTCTGTCCGGTTTCATCATCGATTCATTCTAACTGGCATGGCGTTCTTGGTTAGCGCGACCGTCCAGAGTTCGACAAATAGCCGGGAAGGTCAGTCAAGGGCCAGCCCGCAGGCCGCATGCCCGACCGGGAGGGAGGGATCGGGCGAGGACTGGGCGAAGCGAACCCTTGACGGGCCTGGAGGGCGCGACGCTCGCGCAAACGGGGCAGGAGTTGTATCCCTGCCCCGGCTGCCTCCCGGCGAGGGCGGGGTGCGGGGCGGAGCCCTGCAGGGGATTCCAAAGGGGGTTCCCCCTTGGCCCATGACTTTGCGGAAGCAAAGTCTAGTGGGTTAGACCTCGCAATACTGCGAGGTCGTCGCCAGTCGCAACGCGACTGTGCGCTGCGCGCAAAAGCAAACTCCTGAGCAAAATATCCCTTGCGCGTGCTCTCTCTGGCCTGCGATTCTGAACGGCGACGATTCAATTTTGAGTTGGAGCCGAAGGGGATGGCGAACTACTGCATCATGCGCGTAAAGAAGAGGCGCACCGGGGAAGCGGCCGCGATGGCACGGCACGCACTCCGGCAAGAGAACGTACACAACGCAGACCCTTCGAAGCGCGGGCTTAACGAAATATTGATTGGCGCCGGGACGGTCGAATCGGTAATGGTCGCGCTCCGGCACAAGCTTCCTCCAAAACGTAGGCGCGACGCCGTAACCTGTCTCGAGTTCTTCATCGGCGCCAGCCCCGAAGCCGTTGCGGCCATGAGTAAGGAGCAACAACGGGCGTATTTCGAACGGGCTCTAGCTTGGGTTGGCTGGCGCTTCGGCGGCATGGAGAACATCGTTAGCGCGGTTGTGCATCGAGACGAGACATCGGCGCACCTGCAGGTGCTGACAGTCCCTCTTCTCAATGGACGATTGAACGCGAAACAGCTCGTCGGCAACAGGCAGCACCTTCAGGCCCACCAGGACTCGTTCGCAGAGATTGTCGGTGCCTCTCACGGACTCAGGCGAGGTGTGCGTGGATCAAAGGCCAAGCACACTTCCATTCGTCAGTTCTACGGCGCAATTCAGGCAGCAGGAAGCGCGGAAGCGCTCCCGGCGAGAATGGCTGTTCCAGAAATCCCCAAAGAGCTACCGTTCTGGGCGACGTCCGAACAACGAACCGCCCGTAACGCCGCGTTGAAACGTCGTGACGACGCATTAGCGTCAAACCGCCGCCGCCAATCTGAAATAGAAAGGTTGGCGCGCCTCGCACTCGCCACACACGGGCGCGCGAGTCGACGCTCTCCAGACCCGGAGGCTGCGCGCAAACAGACGGAGCGGGCAGAGACACTCTTAGCCAGCCAGCGAACCGAGTTCAATGCACGGGCAAATCGGTTATCCCAGTTGCAGGAGAGCTTAGATGTAGCCGCGCGGAACCTGAAAGAAATCGAGCGCGTACGTGGTGACTTGCTGAAAGAGATTGAGGCTCTAAATCCTGAGCTCGCGCGAGATCTCGGACTCGATTCGAAGATTACACAAAAGCCTGCAGAAATTTGATGCGCGTGCCCAAGCACAGTTGGTACTTTTGTTGAGTGAGCAAAGAACACAACAGAGGTCCGACCATGAAAATGAAGCACGTATGTCGCCAGGCGCTTGTTTCGATTGGCTTGTATGTGTTTACATGCGTTGCGTCTGCACAAGACTCCGGCGCATCCCTAGACGGGTTGATGAGCGCTACGCCAGCCTCTGATCAGAGCATTCAGATGCTCCGGTATGTATTCGGCTCGTTCGCCGACAATCCATTCGGGTCTTTCGGAGGAATAGGTGACAGTCTGATCGGGCAGCTTTTCTATAACCTTAACGTCTTCGTGTTCCTCGTGGCTGGCTTCTGGTCTGCCTACACGATTGGCGCGAGCATTGTTCAAACGGCCAATGAGGGGCAGTTTCTCGGCCAGCGGTTCTCCACCGTTTGGTATCCGGTCCGGATGATCTGGGGCGCCGCAACGCTGATCCCGATCTTCGGCGGATTCGGTCTTGGGCAGTGCATCTACATGTACTCTGGTTTGGCCTCGGTCGGCGCAGCCAATTTGCTAACCAACACTGCGATCGAGCAGACAGCGAAGTTTACCGAGATGGTTCAGGCACCCGCGATCAGTCCGGCGACCAGCGCGGCAACAGCGGAGATGGCCGACAACCTGTACCAGATGTGGTTGTGCCAGCAGGTTCTCTCCTCGCGCACCGACGTTGCACCGAACAGTCAGGTTCAGTTGAAGGTAATCACCGGAGGCATACAGATTGGCTCCGCCGCAGAGCCCACTTTGTGCGGTCGGGTTACGGTGACGCCGGCCACGAGCTTCCGCTCGACAAACACGCTTGGCTTCAGCGTCAATAGCGTCAACTATCAGGGCATTGCGAATGCGGTCTCGCAAAACATCGGGCAGGCGCACCAAACAGCGCTAGTGAAGATGAGCAACGACCTCGCCCTGAATGCCCAGTCGTGGTACGGCAAGTATCAGGCAGCGAAGACGTCTGGCCAGCCGATCGCTGAGCTGGGAAGCAACGTGCTTGAGGCGGTGCGAATCACGTACAACGAGGCGGTTCGGCAATCTCTGCACGATTTGTTAAGTCAGAATCAGACCAAGGCGCTGACGGATCAGGCCATCAAGAACATGAAGTCGACTGGCTGGATTGGTATTGGTGCCTGGTACTCCACCTTTGCCGAAGTCAATGCCGCAATGGCAGATGCGACGAAGGTGGAGTTCCACTTTTCGCCCCCGACATCGACGGACTCCGAGTTTGTAGAGGCGCTCACTGCGTTCCGAAAGTCCATGACGCAGCTGGCGGCAACCGGGCAAGTCGCGGGCGCTACCGATGCGGAAATGAGTGCCGGTTCGCTTGCGACAAGGTTGATCAAACGAGCCTTTTGCGAGAACGAGACGGGTAACGTGTCGATCGGGCAGTGCTTCGTTGGCGCGGGCATGTCGGCGGTCTATCAAAACTCGGAAGGCAATGGTCTCGTCGACCCGATCATCGCGAGCAAGAATTTTGGTGACTATTTGATGACCGGTGCTGAGACGTTGCTGGTCGTGGCCGGAGGCATCGAGGTTGCCATGTCTGCGGCAGATGCGGCGAAGTATACGGTTGCTGGAAAGACAGTGGGGTTCTTCTCCGGGGGCCTCAGCGATATCGCGATTGGCGCTTTGAAGGCGGTAGGCAAGGTCGCGATCAAGATCATCTACTTCTTCATGATGCCGCTGTTTGTCGTGGGACTTGGGCTGGCCGTGTACTTACCACTGGTCCCATTTATAGCGTGGTTCAGCGGCGTTCTTACCTGGTTCGCGGCGTTTATCGAGTCTCTGATCGCGTCGCCGCTGTGGTCGATGGTTCACCTCGAAGGTGAAGGCGAGGGCATGGGCCGGCGCTCGCAGCACGGCTACTTGTTCCTGGCCAACATGCTATTGCGGGCGCCTTTGATGGTGATTGCTTTCTTCGTGGCCAGTGCTGGCACGCGCATCGGAGGGACAATCCTCTACTTTCTGTTCAGTAGTGCTGTTGCCAACGCGCAGGGGAATTCAGTCACAGGACTCGCGACGATTGTGGGCCTGCTGATCATCTTTGCAGGGCTAAACATCCTTGTCGTTCAGATGATGTTCAATGTCGTCCATGTGATCCCAGACCAAGTAATCGGCTGGTTGGGCGGCAACGTGTCGGCAACGCTCGGTCGCGAGCTGGAACAGCGCGTGAACGGATTATTCATTAAAGCCGGAGGGAACCTTCAAGGAGGTGTTGCATCAAGCGTTGGCAAGCGACAGAAGGAGGGCACCCCTCCCGGAGGTAGCAAATCCAAACAGGCTAAAAAGGAGTTTTAGTCTCAAGCTGGGGGCATGAGTGATTTGCTCACTACCCCAGCGTCGGCGAGATCCTCGCGGCCGCCGTGAATGAACGCGGCCAACCCGCGCTCTGCTACGCTGCGCCGAACGTCTTCCTGCAGCAAGGGATTTGTAGGATCTAGGCGCCGCAACTCAACAAGCAGAGCATCCCTGATGGCCGACTGCTCTGCAGCGGCATCCCATCCCTCCCAGCCTGCAGCGCCTGGAAGGAAACGTGCAGCCTCCTCCGCCCTAGTTCGCGCACGCTCGTCCCAGCGAGATTCCAATGCTCGTACAAATGCTGCCGACGACTCGCCAAGCCTCTCCCAATCTTCTCGTGTAGACATACGCGTAACCTTTAAGCATGCCGAATTTCGCTTAGACTACTACAAGATTTGCTAGCGAACGGTACTTCTCGAAGGCGTTTTACCGGTAAAACGATCCGACGCAAATGAATTCAAATATTTCGAATTCTTCCATCGACAAGGCCCCCTCCGCACATCGCCCTAGAAGTCCGTGGAAGCTTAGGTTCTTCCTCGACGCGGAGTTCTCTAGCTTCGTCGAGACGGACCGCCAGCTTATCAGTATCGCGATCGTTGCTGAGGACGGTCGTGAATTCTATGGGGAAGTGAATGACTTCGATGCGGGCCGGCTGAGTGACTTCGTGAGACAGACGGTCGTGCCTCAATTGGGCCTCTTTCCCGGGCGAGCCATGACACGAGCTCAATTGCGGGCCGAACTGTTTGCCTGGATCTCAAGTGTTCCTGCGAAGCCGAGACGACCAATTCTAAGTTTCGACTATGAGGGTGATCGCGTGCTACTGCTGGAGCTATTGTGTGGGCCCTTGCCGCCGTTCTGGCGGCAAGAGAATATCCGAAATCGGGTAGACCCGGCTCGCCGCGCTGCGTATTTTCAGCGTAATGGGGGAGAGCACCATGCCCTGCTCGATGCGAGGGCCAATAGCGAAGCGTTCATCTAGGGCAATGAAACTGCGTCCGATTCCTCTTACCTAGACTTGGCTAGACCCTTTCAGGTGGGCGGCCCCTCCCATCGGCTTAGGGGGCCTCATGTTTGGCGGCTATTATGCATCGAAATAGGCCGTATCTGCCATTTTTCCTCTGAGTGGGAGTGACAACGACAGCTTGCGGCTGCGGATTCAACCGGTCAAGGCGCGCGCCTCGATTGCACACAATCCCGCGATTGACATGACGGCGCCCACCCGAAAAAATGCGCAACTATGCTAACGAATGAATAGCCAGTAAATTCGAGTAACGTGCGTCGAGCTCGGGAAAACTACGTTTCCGACTGACCATCTACCAATCGCACCATGCCGCACTTCTCTGACCTAAATCCTGAACTCCTTAACCCGGCTGGCGATCCCCTCGTATTCCGCGCCACATTGAATGCACACGGGCTTTACAGCACGGAGAACTTCGTGCTTCGGCTGAGCCCGCGCGTTCACGAGCTGATGGATGCCGTCCTGCAGGGAGAGACGGACGGCTTGGATCCGGCCGAGATTGTGCAAGCCTACTCCACGTATTTGCATGAGACATTGCACTGGTGGCAGCATGTCGGCTCCTCTGCGGGCTTAATCCTCAGCTTGGCCTACCCGGCCCAGGTTCTTGGCAGCATGGAGTTTGCTCGGTCGTTCGGACAGATAGTAGGCGCCGTGAAGCCGATGATGGCATGGGCTCTGCGCGCAGAGCTTGATGGGAAGACCCACGAAGATCCAGCGCTTCAGGCTGCGAACATCGTGGTCAACAACACACTCGACATCAGCTACTACAAGCAGATCGCGTCCAATCCACGGCGCACCAAGGAACTGGCGCGCTCCACTCCCTACTTCGAGAGCGTCGGACATAGCTATTTGAAGGCTTATGGGGACGTCCTTGGGGCCATCACCGGGTCATGCGACTTCCCCAACGATGAGTTTCCGGACCCTACACGCTGGGAACCGGAGTGGTATCGGCTCAGGGAGGAAAGATGCGATGGCTTCGTCCACGGTTCAATTCCTCCCCTCGCCAAGGTAGGACTGTTTGCCATCTTCGAAGGCCAAGCTCGCTTCTCGCAGATTCAATTTCTAGCCTCGTCCGGGGGGCCAGCACTGCTTCAGACATATCGGGAGGATGGTTACTTCGCTTCTCCGTACGGCGATGCATTCGAAGAGTTCCTACGGCTTACCGGTCGGGAATGGCCGGAACGTTTCGATAGTCCACTCGTCGGCCTCTTTCTGTTGATCTGTGATCTCGCGATCAACCCAACGCGGGGATTCCCACTCGATATCGAATACTTCGAGGACTTCATCCGCGACGTCGACCCCGGGGCACGATTCACAATACTTTGCCTAGCAGCGGCCGACCAGCCGGAACTTGCCTCTGCCATTCAGAAGTTCAATGCAATTGAGTACGAGTTCGTCGCCATGCGTCTTGCCGAGCGTTGCGGCTACGATGATCCCCGCAAAGCGCTCGATGCCGTCGTTGCTCTGCTTGGTGATAAGGGCCCCGTAGACGCGCTGATGGAGGAATATCGAACCTTCGCGTATGGGCTCACCAACATGCCAATACGAGTGATGGTCTCCCACTACATTGCGTTCTGCCGCGACAAGAGAAAGCGGCCAGAGTTCTTCTGCTGGCCTGGGATCTGGATGGCCGCGAGCAAGGCTACCGCCGAGCATCAATCACTGTTCCTCGCCCATCTGTCGCTGTTTCAGGACCGGGGGGACACCAGCAAGATTTTCCCGCGCGCTATGCCAGGAAAGACTCCAGGCAACCTTACAAGGCTGGTCAATGGATTCTACAGCTCCATGCTTCTCTTCGACATGACTTTGCAGTGGGCGGTGGCCCCCGGTCCCTTTCGATATGATTTTTCGTGGCTTACTGGGGAGTCCGATAACCCTGAGCTGGTGAGAAGTGCAAAGCGCCAATTCGTCCAATTCTACGGGTTGGATCCCGACTCGTTTGACCTCATTGACAGCTCCAACGCGCCATCCGTCGACAAGAAAGGCGCCTAATGAGGGGCGTGCCGCTCACCGCCCGCACCGAGATTTGCGTGTTAGGACTACCTCGCAACCGCGCGTGCTCAGTAACTCTCAAACATCAATGGGCGGCGGTGGACATAGTCGGTGAGCAGGCGCTTGCAACCTGCCAATGCCTGTGGGGCCGACCAAACAACCTCAAACGACCGCTTTAGATCAAGGCGGCAGGCTGCTCAGGGTCGCAAACCGTCCATCGCGCCCGTCAGCAACCGGCCACGTTCTGTCCCTCACTTGAACCATGCGATGGTCGCCCGAACGACTGGTCCACTCCGAAATCCGCCCGATGCTCAATGCGTAGTTGTCGGCCTTTGCTGACATTGAGGCGTGTTGGGTTGTACGCTGGCAATGTGGCAGATTGCTGACGATGGAGGCGCGGACCAGCCGAACGACAGCTTCCTTCATCGGCGAACTCACACTCTCGCCCCTGAGCGGAAGCCCGATTGCTCGGCCGTGTCGCCTAAATTCGGTCATACAGGCAACCAGTCAAAAGGTTGGGCGCTCCCTGTCTTGTTGTCTACCGGTGCGGCACGGACTTTAGCGACGCGACGCGGCGCGTGAACCACTGATTCCGCCAACTGCATCGTCCTGATCCGAAATATCTCCGCTACTATCCTCCGGTTCGTCGAACACCAACCGCAGCGCGTACGGAATGGACCGGGGCCGGGTCACGCCGGCAAACATCACGAGTAGCCGCTGCACCTCATGACGGGCGAATCCCGCCGGCGGCACATGCAGCTCCAGGCGTGCGGGAAGCGGAACACTGTCGCCCGCACGTTTTCCAGCCCGTTCGACCCTAGCGCGCGCTTGACGCATACGCTTTGCCAGCTCGGCGGGAGCGGGCCCGATTTCCGGGGCAGAGACCGATTTGGCCAGCCACCGCAGCAGCGACCCGATCGGCGGACGGTTGCCACTAGCGATGCGTTCCGCCACCTGCTGCGAATTGAGTTCCACTGGGAACGATATCTCGTGCAAGGCCTGTCGCACCGGCTCCCACGTGCACTGCGACGGCGCACCAGCAGGCTGAGCGTGCTCTAAAAGCTGCGCCCATTGCGCCTCCGTGTCGACGTGGACGATCGAGCCAGTCAGCGACGCCACATACAGCGCCGCTTCTAGGCTTAGCCCCTTGAGGATCTGGTACTGCGCAGCGTCCTTGCCTACCGGAAGCGGTTGCAGCAGCGTGTAGGGATCAGCTTCGGCCAAACGCTTGAAATACGCGATGACCCGATCCGTCATCACCGCGTCTGCGTGTGGCATGCGCTCGGCAATGAAGCGCCGCTGGGACGCTTCTGGGAGCATCCAGATGACGCGACGGGTTTCCTCTTCCTCGAGTTTCAGGAACCGGTGCAGGCCGCCGCCCTTGGGGGGCGTCCATCGCAAGGTGCGCCGCGTGAGCACTTCTCGGACATGATGGCCGAGCGGGGCACTGACCTCGCCAGGATCGGGCACCAAATGCACCAGGCCGGTGCGAATAAATGGCTCCAGCACCAGGAGCAGCATGACATTCTTGAGCGTCTGCATCTTGTGGCCGGTAGGCGACTCGATGGGGCTGAACTCGGGCTTTATGCGCGTGCCTAGGAAGAATGGGTTCACGAGCACGATCTCATCGACAAACGGCAGCCAGCCCAGCACCGCCGCCTCGACGGTGCGCGGATCGCTGAAGCCCATGTAGACCGAGCGCAGGACTTTCGGGTTGGGCCGCGGTAGCAGGGAGGCCAGATCGGTGTCTTCGGGCCAGAGGCTCGCAAACGCGCTATGGATGCGCTTGACGTGCTCATCGCTCAGGTTGCGGCGCACGTCCTCCCAGGACACACCGTCAGAGAGGCCCAGGATGCCTCGAACGGCATTGCAGAACATCAGGTTGCGCTCGCGCAGGCCGTAGACATCCCACGACGGACGCTCTGCGGCGGGCAGCCGCTGGCAGCAGTCCCTGAACGCGTAAGCGCTGCCGCAGCCGCAGAAGTCATTGGCCCCGATATTCTTGCGGGGAGACTTGCGGGTAAGGAACTCGTGGGCCTTGGACGTACGGCCATACTCGTCCCAATAGCCAGAGCTGCCGTCCTTGTAGCCGACGTAGGTCTCTCCGCCGAAGCGCCATAGATCGGTCTTAGGCCGCAGCACGTTGGCGATTTGCGCCCATGACCCGTTGAATTCCCGCTCCGGGTAGAGCCAGGTCTTGTCGGCACCTGCGATGTAGCGCTTCGCCCGCGACTTGAGCAGGTGGTTGATCGCGATCACCTCGTCCCGGCTCAGTCGCCGGTCTCGGATGAAGTTGTCGGTGCGCGTCATGCCCACACCCAGATGCCGCGCGTTCGTGCGCAGACGCGTCAAGCCTAGTTGATCCGGCTCCTTGGCATATTCCAGGTGAGTGAGGATCAGGCAGGTATTGGCGTCAAGCGCGAACACAGTCTGAGAGCCCAATGCTGCTACAAGCGGATCCTGCGGGTAGGCACACTGCTCGGACGTGGGATCCACCGCCGCGTTGTAGATCGTTACCGGGTGGTCCGTCAGGATGAACTTCACGTCCGAGTCCTGCGCCGAGACGATCTCCCGCACGCCCTCGACCCACATGGTGCAGTGCATCAGGCGCAGAGCCTGCATTTCAACCATCAGGTCGACTTGGCCCAGCGCGCCGTAGCACGAGCGGATCCAGTCGAGGCCCTTGGGCGTGCGTAGTTTCTGCGCTGCCATGTGCTCGAAGAAGTCTTGGAACGACTCATGCACGTCAGCGTGGTTGCCGAGCGAGAAGGCGCGGACTGCTTTTGCCCCCTGGTCGTCGATCACGCCAAACAGATACCTTTCCACGTCGTCGTTGATGATCGGACCGAAATGCGTGGTGTACAGGTCGTACTCGACGAAGCAGTTCTTCGTGCCCCATTCGTGAAGCGCCGTACGCGGCACCTGCCGGCCATCGGGCAGTGTCTTGCGATCCGGGGCCAGGTTGAGATGAAAGAGGCGGGACTGACCGGGAGCGAGGAAGCCGCGCTGGTACCACTGCGGGACGTAGTGGTTGTTCCGGGTTTGTTGATCGGTCATCGTCTCACTTGGGCTCGTTGGTGCACAGATTGTCCCTTGGCCGTTGCGGGCTTGCTGGTAGCCGCCGTCCACTGGCGTGTTCGAGGTCGCAAGATAGAGGGGTAGCCCCAAAGCTGACGGTGGCCCTACCAGACGTTTTCAGGTACTGACGAGACGATAGAATAGACGAAACCTGAGGCGCCGCTATGGCGAAAATCGGAATTCGGGTTCTCGGCGTACAGAAGCACTTCGACAACACTAAGACGCGAAGAGGAAAGACGTAGTGGAGATCATCGGCAACCAAAAGATCTGGACGTTCTCGGCCGCCTCAGGAGGCATCAAACCGTTGACCTGTGGCGCTATTCGTAAGGAGCCCGCTTTTTTTGTCCGCACGTATATGGAACTAGCGACGAAAGTCGCCGAACTGCAGTTCCTGAACCGCGATTTCGTTCTTATGTTTCGCGGCCAAGCTGGGGATTACAAGAACAAATCCGGGTATACCTCGCTGAAACCATCACTACTGCGTGCCGGTGTTCCAGGCAAGGTCCCGAAGGACAGCACGATCAGCGCGCGCTTTGACAAACTCGTTGAGGCAGAGAAAGCTCTTGTGACTGAGTACGAGGCGCGAAAATATATCGGACGCGATCGACTGAAACGGCAGCGTATTTTGCGTTGGGCGATTCTGCAGCATTATGAGATCTGCGACACGCCACTTCTCGATGTCACGCAATCGCTTCGCATCGCGGCTTCCTTCGCCACTCACCACGCAAACGGCGAGGCCTTTATTTTCGTTCTCGGCATCCCCCACATCAGCGGCGCGATCACAGCGAGTGCTGAAGCTGGAATCCAGATCGTTCGCCTCGCTAGCGTGTGTCCTCCCGCGGCCGTCCGCCCCCATATTCAAGAAGGCTATCTGCTTGGTGAATACCCAGAGTTTGCCAGCGCCGAGCAGAAGCTTTTGTACGAACACGCCGAAATGGATTTCGGTCGAAAGTTGGTTGCCAAATTTCGCTTCACGCCTGAGACGTTCTGGAAGAAGAGCGGATCTTTTCCGCAGATTGGCAAGCAGGCCCTCTATCCCCCTGCTACCGAGGATCCCTTGTCCGGGCTCGCCAACGCAGTGAAGGCCGCAATCCATCGGTAGCGGAGAACGTAATTACTTGCATCCGGGATCGGACGCGACGCTTTTACTCGTCGCCAAAAGCCTTCCGAAGCAAATCTGTTCGCGTAGAACCGCGAAATTGTGCGGCAGCAGCATCGTATTCCGTCGAGTGACTAATCGCGGCTATGGCCAGTAGTAGCTGGAGCGCTGTCACACTGGCGACCGATATGCTTTCGGAGGCGGCCGACTGGAATGAGGTATGCAGAACGGCCGAGTTGGGTCGGAAACGGTCAGCCGACAGCGGGCCGTTACCCGCCATTTCCGTCCGTTCAATGGGCCGGGAAGCCCGCCGTTGGAACGGCTGCATTACTTGGGAACCTGACGGGCGAGCTAGGAGCGTGATTTGGCCTTTTCTGACGCTCATGTAACGGCCTCCTCGAGGCAGTTAGCGGGCGCTTTGGTGATGCTCGCTCTGCCATAGCCGAACAGCCTTATTCAATGTGGCTTCAGCGCGCGTTCAAGATGCGGCTGAAGTTCGTCGAGGTAAGTGTCCACGTCCGCATCCTGTTTCGCCTGGGGCGCCTTCTGTGCAACGGTGTCCAGAGGCCAGTTGATCATGGTTGCCGACTTCATGATCGCGTCCAGCAGTGCCGACAGCGCAACTCCGGGATACCGGCGCTCTAGCTGCCCGGTACGCACAGCATAGCGAACAAGGATCGGCGCGATGGATCCGGTAGCCATGAGGTCCACCGGATCTTCAATTGCACCCAACCGCTCGAAAGACATAGCGCGGACTTCATCAAGTTCATATTGCTTCATTGGTTCCCCCATGGTGTCCTGTTTCACTTCATCGCATTCAAACACGACGCGAATGTCTTCGGCATCGATCGGGATCGGCGCTAGGAAATCTATTTGAGTTGCCTCACCTCTGAGTTTCTTTCGCGCTATAGACGCGATAATAAAGCAGATCGCGGACGCTTCGGACCGGCTGGCACATTAACTTGCTGTTGTGCCACGCCTTGCGAGATCGTTCAGTCTCCCGAACAAAAGAGGCCGTGGGCTCGTTGCCACCAGTCTGTCAGTCGCTTAGCAAGTCTGAGGCGGAGGAGATCAAGAGGGAGAGGAGATTTGCTGCATTTAACGCATCGTCCAGCGCGCGGTGGTGCGCTCCCTCAAATTCCACGCCGGCCAATTCACATGCCTTTCTCAGTCCTACGTCTTTGATTCCACCGCGAGCCTTTGAGAACCATCTTTTTGCGTTGACGTGGGGGAGGGCGATCGGATCCTCTAAGCCGTGAAACTCGCAATCGTGTGCAAGTTGGCGTTTATCCCAGGCACCCCAACTGATCCAGAGGGAGTTGGGCTGTTGGTATGCGGTTACGAATTCGCGAAGCAAACTTGCCGCAAAGGCAAATGACGGGGCGGCATCAACGTCGGATTGGTGGATGCCGGTCAGATCTGAACAAAATTCCGTGAGGTGGGGGTTGATGACGGGCCGAACGAACGTCTGGAATCTATGCGGAGTGGACGCGTCCGGCTCGAGCCAGCAGGCCCCGATCTCAATCACCTCCATATCCCAGTTGGTCATGACTTCGTCGCACGTGGCTTCCAAATCGACGACGAGGATTCTGGTGTACATGGCATGAGGCGCGCCGGCGCGGCAAGTTGAAAGTTGAACGTGGCACGACGTGTGAGAAGGTGTTTGAGACCATTGTGATACGTTGCACCAACGTGCCCCAAGGTGACCTGTCGACGAACTATTGGACAATGGGCGGACATGTCTTCGCCGGAAGTACGCGTGCAAGATCCACGATCCTTTGGCGTACAGTATCGTCTTGCGCCCACCGAAACAGATCAAATACATCATGTGTGAGCATCAGAACCACGTCGTCGAGCGAGATGGCGATGTTTGTTATCACACTTGGCGCTACGGAGAATGTTACATTTTGACTAGCCACTCGTTCACCTCGCGGTAGGTGATGCTTGGTTAGATCCGACCTGTTGTTGGCGCAGCAGGTCGGATCGCTTCTAACTGCTTATCGTCTTACCCGAGCTTCTCGAGCAAGTTCTCAACACGAAGGTGCGTGTACCGCTTGAGCATGATAAGCGTCTGATGGCCGGTAATGGCCGCGACCTCCATGGTGGCCAGTCCCCGTTCGAAAAGACGGCTCGTGGCTTCGTGGCGAAGGTCGTGCCATCTCAGATCTGCAATTTCGAGATCGGCCAGTGATCGTTTCCAAACGCAACGAATTGCGTTTGCGCTAGTGTCCAAGACGGTACCCGCAGGGTTGTCTTGTAACTGGCCATCTGGTGTTTGGGGATGAATTTCGCGTAGGGCAGCCACCGCTCGTGTCGAAAGGGGAAGGACAGCCGGCACCCCCTTGTTCTCGGCACCGCGCTGCTCGAGTGGAATGCGAACCATCCGTGCCTCCAGATCGACCCACTCCCACTGCAAGCGGAATAGGGCACCTTGTCGCAAGCTAGTTTCGATCGCGAGATCAAATGCGGCCCTGGCAAAGCGATTCCCCGACTGTTCGAGGCGGCTTCGGATTAGCTCGTACTCGCCGGCCCTGAGCCGGCGTTCGCGCGCCCGGCTTCCGCTCGGCTTCTTGATGTTCTTAAGCGGATTCGAAAGACTCTCCATCCCCCATTCCTTCCGTGCAGTCTCAAAAAGATGACTGATCAGTTGGAGTTCGAGCCGAATGGTGTTTTCGGCACGACCGGCGTCACGCCGTTCGTCGCGATATCGGGCGAAGTCTGCGCCGCGCAAGCTTCCCAAGGTCCGATAGGCCAAGTCGTGCCGTAGCCAGCGGTCCACGCGTTGGTACTCTTGGTTCGGATATCGCTTCAGGGCTGCGACGTCGTTCTTATATCGTTCGAGCGCCTCTCGGAGGGTGGTGCGCTCAGCGTCAGTGCGATCAGTGAAAATGCCACGATCCATTTCTGACTCGATCAACCTGGACCATTGCTGAGCCTGCAGACGAGTGTCGAATGTTCGGTAGACGGGTTTGTAACCTCGGCGGCGGACTTCCGCCCGCCAGAATTGGCCGCGTTGCGCGATGTATGCCATCGATATCTCCAGACAAAAATATGGTCTGGATCGGATGGTGCAATTCCGGCATTTTTCCGGCAAAGGCGAATTTGTGCGTCCGCTTTGCGGAAAAGAAAAGGGCCTGCATCTCTGCAAGCCCTCGAATTCGTTTGGTAGGCCGTGCGGGATTCGAACCTGCGACCAACGGATTAAAAGTCCGCTGCTCTACCAGCTGAGCTAACGACCCAACGAAGAAAAAGATTATAGCGTCGCGGTCGTTATAGTGTCAATACCCGTGTGACGCGGATATGTCCGATTCGCGAGCATTTCCCGCATACGCGCGCGAATTACCGTCAAACGCTGCGCTCAATGCGCCACATCTGATACTTGAATGCGCAGACGCCGCCCGCGAGAATCGCCACGATCGCAAGGAACGATCCCAGCGCCAGTGTCGACACGCCCGACAACCCCTGGCCGACCGTGCAGCCCAATGCCGTCACACCACCGAAGCCCATCAGCACACCACCCACCATGTGGTTCGCCGTGTCTTCCGTGCCCTGAAATCCTTCCCAGCGGAAATTACGCGACGCGAGCGCGTAGACGAACGAACCGGCAATCACGCCCAGAACGCTCGCAATGCCCAACGTGATGACGTTGCTCGTGTCGCTCCACATCATCAGCCAGTACAACGTGTACGCCAGCGGCGAGACGAACGACAGGGCTTCCATCTTCCCGGAGTTCGTCGCAACAAAGCTCTCCTCCAGCGTGTTCGGATTCTCGGCAACGTAACCGACCTTGCCCGAGACGTACCACAGCGCCACGATGATCGCGCCCACGACAAGGCCGCCCAGCAGATTGTCGAACGTCCAGAATTCGCGCCGTGCGAGCGCCGCAATGACGAATGCGCCACCGATCAACAGCCCAAGAATGAGCTGCGCACGATGCACGTCGCCACCGAACATGCCGCCCAGCAATGTCGGCAAATCCTGTGATGTCGCCAACGTCGTCTGCACGCTGTCGATGGCCGTCACGCGTAGTACCGCGAACACACCCTTGAGCGTCATGTAGGCCGACAAGCCGATCATCATGAACACGAGCAGCGACTTCAGATTACCGCCGCCGATGCGAACCAGCGTCTTGCTGCCGCAACCGGATGCCAGCACCATGCCGAAGCCGAACAGCCAACCGCCCACGATATACGACAGCCACGTAAAGCGCGGCGTCGTGTAGATCGCCTTGACCGGGTCGATGATGCCCTGTGAAGCGAGGATGCCGGTGCCGATGGTCGCCACGCCGATGGCAAGCCACCACATGCGCATGCGATTCCAGTCACCGATGTTCACGATGTCGGAGAGGGCGCCCATCGTGCAGAAATGCGTGCGTTGGAGCACGGCACCAAACACGAAGGCCAGACCAAAGGTGAGCCACACGACAGTGTGGGAGAGGGCGGTGAGGTCGACGTCGGTCATGAGGCGAGAAGACGATAGCGGCCGGGCACGGCCGTTCGATACATTGTCGCGAGCCACGGGGTGTGGCCGGCTTTGTTGTTATCAGATATGCCGCGCATGTCGTGCGCAAACACATCGCGGGTGCGGTCGTCGTGTGATGCCGGGCCATTCTATCGGCCGGCACACATCCCCTGAGACGCCGCGCCTCGAGCGCTTGGAAAGACCGTATTCTACTTGAGGTCGCCGCCTGTTCTCGCAAACCCCGGAAACGACAACGCCGCCCAAAGGCGGCGTCGTGCGTTTGACGAGAGTCCTCACGCGGAAGGCTGGTTCGCGCAACCTCCCGAGGGGCGTATTACTTCAGCTTGGCCACACGCTTCTTGGCCTCCGCTGCCGATTCGCTGTCCGGGTACTTGGCCACCAAATCCTGCAACGTTTTTTTCGCTGCTGCAATCTGCCCCGATTCTGCCTGGTTGCTGGCAATTGCCAGCATGGCCTCGGCAGCCTTCGGGCTCGTCGGGTACTTCGTCACGATCCCCTGCAGCGTCGCAGTCGAACCCTTCAGATCCTTGTTGGCATACTGCGCATTGCCAAGCCAGAACTGTGCTTCGGGTTGATACGGACTGCCGGGATACTTGGCCGAGAAGGTCCGGAAATCGGTCTGCGCACCCTTGTAGTCACCGTTGCGGAATTTCGTCAGCGCGGCGTCAAAGACATCTTTCTCGCCCGGTTGGACGGTGCCTGTCACGCCGCCGACGGTCATCTGCTGCGGTTCGAATTTCTTCAGACGGCCATCGAGGTCGGTGTAGAAATCCTTTTGGCTCTGCTGCAGGTTCGCAAGCTGATTCTTCAGATCTTCGTTCTGACCGCGCTGGTCGGCCAGATCACGTTGCAACTGCTGGATCTGGTTGTTCAAATCCAGCACGTTGCGCGTGAGCCCCTCGATCCGCTGCTTGTCCGAATCCAGACGGCTGCGGATATCGAGGATCGCTTTGCGCGCCTCGTCGTCGTCGAACAATCCGGCATGCGCCAGCGGACTCAGCACCGCAGTGCCGAGCGTCGCCGCGCAGATCATGTTTTTAAGCAAACGAGACGTCATGACGATTCAATCAATAAGCCAGATCGGCGCGACGGTCCTGGGCCCAACCCGCTTCGTCGGTACCCGTGGCCTTTTCCTTGCCCAGCGAAACGGCTTCCATCTGGCTGGTGTTGGCGCCCAGTGCGGACATCGCCTTCACCACGGCTTCAGCACGCTTCTGACCCAGGGCCAGGTTGTACTCGCTCGTGCCGCGCGGGTCGGTGTTGCCCTGAACCAGCACGTGACGTTGCGAGTACTTGTTCAGGAAGCTGGCGTGCGCCTGGAGCATCGGGGTGTACTGAGCGTCGACGCTGTACTGGTCGAAGCCGAAGTACACGCTGCGCTTGGCGAGCGGGCCGTTCGGGTTGTTCAGTTCGTCAGCCGATGCGTCGACGGGGGCGACAGCGCGGGCGTCGGTCGTGGTCTGACCCTTGTTGGCGTTAGCCTGGTCGTCGAGCTTCACGCCCGACGAGCAAGCGGCCAGAGCGGCCAGCGAAGAGATGGCGAGGATGTTACGAAGCAGGGAACTCATATGAGCCTCCGATTGATGTTGCTGTTGATGTTATTGCATGAAAGGGCCCCAGGAGGGTTCGCGAACTTCCCCTCCCCGGACCTGAAGAATCTGCCGGGTTTGCCCGTCCACCGAGACTGCCGCGAGAACCTTGCGGCCTCCCGACTGCGTTGCATAAAGAATGTACTTGCCGTTTGCGGCGAAACTCGGTGACTCGTCGTGGCTGGTGTCGGTCAGAGCCGTAACATCGCCAGTACTCATATCCTGCACGCACAGCTTGAATCCGCCACCCTGACGCGCGATGAACGCGAGCAACTTGCCGTCGGGGCTGATTCGCGGGCTGACGTTGTAACTCCCCTTGAAGGTGACGCGCTGCGCTCCGCCTTCACCTTCGCCACCGGCCGGCATCTTGTAGATCTGCGGACCACCGCCACGATCGCTCGTGAAGTAGATCCATTTGCCGTCCGGGGAATACTGCGGTTCGGTGTCGATCGCGCCGCTGCGCGACAGACGCTTGAGGCCACCGCCATTGGCGTTGACCTGATAGATCTGCGTATTGCCATCACGCGAAAGGGCCACGGCGAGCTTGCTGCCGTCCGGCGCCCACGACGGCGCGGAATTGTTGCCCTTCTCGTTGGCCAGCACCGCACGGCGGCCCGACGGCAGATCGTGGATGTACACGACCGGCTTGCGCTTCTCGAACGACACGTAAGCGACCTTGGTGCCGTCCGGCGACCACGCCGGCGAGATGATCGGCTCGCGGCTGTTGAGCGCGACGCGTGCGTCCTGACCGTCCGAATCCGAAATCTGCAACTGGTAGTTGCTGCCGCTATGCAAAACGTAAGACAGGCGCGTGGCGAACACACCGCGATCGCCCAGCAGCTTCTGATAGATGTAGTCGGCGATCTTGTGCGCGGTCAGCCGCAGATTGGCGGCCGACGAGGTGAGGGCCAGGCCGCCGAGCGGCTGACCATTCACGGCGTCGTACAGACGGAAGCTGACCTGGAAGTTGCCGTTGCCTGCCGGGGCGATCGTGCCGGAGACGAACGCGTTCGCTCCCTTGGCGCGCCACGTGCCGAGATCGACCGAATCGTCCACGCCGACGGTGGCGCCGCCCGTATCGATCTGATTAAAACGGCCGCTGTTGCTCAGGTCAGCCTTGACGACGGACACGATGTCCGTCGGCGCGACGCCCTTGAAGTTCGACACGGCGATCGGGTAACGGTTGGTACCGACGCCATTGATCTCGACGGTAAGCGGGGTTTGCGCATGGGCGATCGTGCAAGCCGCAGTAAGCCAGGTGGCTACCAGCGCACGCCATGCATATTGACTGGAAATTCGCATGCGTTCGATTCGTCAGTTACGCGGTGCAAGGGCCATTTTTACCACATCCAGATGAAAATGGACTCGCATCGCTCGGTTTTCGTTCCCGTTTGACAACATTCCTCAGCCCTTGGGCCGGAGGCGAATGTCGAGCGTCGGGGGCGGAGCCTTGCCGTCGGCACCGCGCGGCAAGGGGTCTGATTTCTTGATGGCGGCCATGGCGGCGGCGTCCCACGCCGGATTGCCGCTCGACTTCGTCAACTGCATCGACAGGATGCTGCCGTCCGGCGCAATGCGCACGGCGACGATAGCCTGCGGGTTGCCCGTCGTATCGCCGGCATAGGCAATATTCGGCATGACCTTGGCGCGCACGCGTTCGGCATAGCCCGCCGCGCCCGTGCCGCCGCCGCCAGCGCCCGTGCCGCCAGCCTGTGTGCCCAGACCGTTGCCGTTGGCGCCCGGCGTGCCGTTCGCCATGCCGCGCAACGACGCCAGACGCTCGGCGCGTGCCGCGTCAGCCGCCTTCTGCGCGGCAGCTTCCTTCGCGGCCTTGGCCTTGGCGGCCTTGTCTTCCGCAGCCTTCTTCTCGGCGTCCGCCTTCTTCTGGGCATCGGCCAGTTGCTGCTGCTTCAATTGTTCGGCCTTCTTGGCGTCTTCTTCCTTCTGACGCTTCAACTCGTCAGCCTTCTTCTGATCGGCCAGTTTCTGCTGACGTGCCGCGTCCTCGGCGGCCGCTTTCTTGCGGGCGAGTTCGGCCGCTGCCTGCTGCTCGGCGAGTTGCTTGCGCTTGAGCGTGTCCTGACGCGCCTTTTCCTGCTGGGCCTCGAGCAGACGCGCCTGTTCGGCAGCTTGCTGCTCCTGCTTGCGCTTTTTCTGCTGGAGGGCGATGTCGGCGTCTTCGGCCGGCGGCGTCGGTGCGGCGATGGCGGGCGGTGCCGGTGTCGGCGCGGGCGTCACCACCGGTGGCGTCGGCTCGGCGACCTCGGAGGGCGTCCACAGTTCGGCTTCGGAACCGGCAGGGGAGCTGTTCTGCCAGCGCATGCCATAGAAGAGCAGCGCGAACAGCAGCGCGTGCATGAACAGCGCGAGGAGAAATGCCCGCCCCGTGCCGCGCTCGTCGTTGCGCGGGCCGATAGGGCGATTAGGACGGTCGGAACGGGCTACGGTGCGGCTCATTTCTGCTTGACGAGCAGGCCCACGCGCTTCACGCCCTGGGCCTTGAGATCGGACATCACATTCATGACGATTTCATAGCGCACCGACTTGTCGGCGGCAATGACGACCGGCTGATCCGGATTCGCGGCCTGACGGCCTTGCAGAAAACCGGTCAGATCGCCGCCGCTCATGCGCTGCTCGATGGTGTTCTCCCCATCCTTGTAGCGCACCAGCATGCGGTTATCGGCTTCGATATTGACGACTACCGGCGGCGTCTGCTGCTGCGGACTCGCGTTAGCGACGCTCGGCAAATTGACGATTGACGGCGCGACCAGCGGTGCGGCCACCATGAAGATGACGAGCAGCACCAGCATCACGTCGATGTACGGCACGACGTTGATGTCCGCCATGGCGCGACGGCCGCGGCGAGCGTTGCGCATAGAACCTGCCATGTCTCGGCGCTCCCGGAATGCTTAGTGAATCTGCCGTTGCAGGATGTTGGAGAACTCTTCGATGAAACTCTCGAAGCGGATCGACAGCCGGTCGATGTCGGTGGCGAAGCGGTTATAGGCAACCACGGCAGGGATAGCGGCGAACAAACCGATGGCCGTAGCCACCAGAGCTTCCGCGATACCCGGCGCCACATTGGCGAGCGTGGCTTGTTGCACGTTCGACAGGCCGCGGAATGCGTTCATGATACCCCACACCGTACCGAACAGGCCGATGTACGGGCTCACGGAACCGACCGACGCGAGAAACGGCAGATTGGCTTCGAGCGAGTCCATTTCACGCTGATAGCAAGCGCGCATGGCACGGCGCGCGCCGTCCAGAATGGCATGCGGATCGTTCAGACCTTTTTCGCTCGCCTTGATGTATTCGCGCATGCCCGATTCGAAGATTCGCTCGAGCGAGCCCGTCTGATGGCGGTTGTTCAGGGCGCTCTGGTAGAGCGCCTGAAGATCGCCGCCCGACCAGAAATCGCGCTCGAAGCGCTCGGTCTGGGAGCGGGCACGGCGAATCGCGAAAATTTTGCGGAAGATGTGCGTCCACGAGAGCAGCGAGAGCAGCAGCAGCAGGCCCATGACTGCCTGGGCGAGCACGCTGGCATGCATGACCAGCGAAATAATAGAAAGATCTTGATCGGGCATGGTGTGGTTGTTGACTGACCGGAATTCTTGTCTTGGGCTTCAGGCGGCTGCCGGACGGGCAGACTCACCCGCTGCGGCGTTGGCCGACTTGGCGGCCGATTGCATGACGAAGCGCACTGGCGCTGGGATTTTGCCCGGGCGCAGGGTGTCTGCCGCCACGCAGCCGATTTTGATGGTTCCGCGCGCCAACAGTTCGCTGCGCCCGTCGGGCGTGTCGCGCCAGGCTTCCTGTTCAAAATCGACGGAGGCCCCGCCAATGCGCTCGATACGGCTTTTGATGGTGAGGAGATCGTCTAGCCGGGCGGGGCTCAGATAGTCGACGGCGGTTGAGCGCACGATGAAAATCATCCCGGTACTGCGGGCCAGCTCGAGTTGCTCGATACCGAGCGAACGGAGCCACTCGGTGCGGGCCCGTTCAAAGAATTTTAAGTAGTTGGCGTAGAAGACGACGCCTCCGGCGTCCGTGTCCTCGTAGTAAACGCGAATTGACCAACTGGTATCAAAATCAGCCATGCCGCGCATTGTATCGGAACCGGGCAGCAACGCCAGTCACGGAAACAGAATTTTTCAAACCGGCACTGCGGGGTTCTGTTTACAGATGATTATGAGAACCGCTGCGACGCACCAATCTGGGGCGAAAAGGCGTGAATGCCCCGTGTGGCGGGGGATTGCGCTGGCGCACGGGGGCAGCCCGTCTCTATAATGATGGCTCGCAAGCCCCCTGAATTTCAGACAGGACCATTGTGTGCGCATGCCGGCATCGCGTGCCCGTGAGCCCCTTCTTAGCGAATCAACCTGCGAGGCCCTCGAATTGACTTCCCCCTCATCGCAAGCATCTTCCCTTCGCGTCGCATTTCTCGGTCTGGGCGTGATGGGTTATCCCATGGCCGGCCATCTGCAACGTGCGGGCCATCAGGTCACGGTTTATAACCGCACGGCGGCCAAAGCGCAGCAATGGGCGAAGGAGTATGGCGGGGCATCCGCCGCCACCCCGGCCGAAGCGGTGCGCGACGCCGATATCGTCGCTGCCTGCGTGGGCAACGACGACGATTTGCGCAGCATCGTACTCGGCGAGCACGGTGCCTTCGCCGGCATGAAGGCTGACGCTGTGTTCGTCGATCACACGACCGCATCGGCCGATGTGGCGCGCGAACTTTACGCAGCGGCCCGTGAGAAGGGGCTGCACTTCGTCGACGCCCCTGTGTCGGGCGGCGAAGCCGGCGCCAAGAACGGTGTGCTCACGATCATGTGCGGCGGCGACGCCCCGGCGTTCGACCGGGTCGCGCCCACGCTCGGCGCTTATGGCCGTGCCGTCACCCGGATCGGCGAGGCCGGCGCGGGCCAACTCGCCAAGATGGTCAATCAGATCTGCATCGCGGGACTGGTGCAGGGCTTGTCCGAGGCGATCAACTTCGGTCAGCGCGCCGGTCTGGATATGCCGCTCGTGCTCGACGTCATCAACAAGGGCGCAGCGGCAAGCTGGCAAATGGACAATCGCGGCCAGACGATGATCGACGGCAAGTTCGACTTCGGTTTCGCGGTGGACTGGATGCGCAAAGACCTCGGGCTGTGTCTGTCCGAGGGACAGCGCAATGGGGTATCGCTGCCGGTCACGGCGCTCGTCGATCAGTTCTATGGGGATGTGCAGGCGCTCGGCGGTTCGCGCTGGGATACGTCCAGCCTGATTCATCGCTTGCGGGTGTTATCCGGCAAGGCCTGAGCCACTCAGGCGAGACAGCCGTCCCGGCGGCGGTGAGACGCCCGGCAACGAGCCGGGTATCTCACCGCCGTGCGTCGCGGTCAGGCATCAGGTATTAGGTATTCGAAATATCTCCGGGTTTGTCTCCAATCGTCAGCAGGTGCCGATTGGCACTAGAATGCGGAAAACGGGACGTCGCGGCGCGACGGTACGCGGCGTGGCGGCTTGGGAGCGGGCTGAAGCGGTGGCGTGCCGACGTTGGGCAGCAGGGAGACCGCCGCGAGCGATAACGATCTAGAACACAACTCGAACCCGAGATCCAGATACCGACATGAGCAATCAGTCGAACGCCGCGGCCGTCCGCGCATTTCGCATTCTCGAAATTCTCAGTGCCTCAGGCACGCCTATGACGCTGGCGGAGATTGTCGCCGTCATCGGTCTGCCGAAGCAGACCGTGCATCGTATTCTCAAACAACTCGAAGCCGCCTGGCTGGTCACGCGTGAGGCCGGCAGCCGGCATTACGAGCCGTCGTCGCGGGTGCGCGCGATGGCCGTCAACGCGCTGATGCACGTGGGCCCGGCGGCAGCGCGTCATGCCATCCTCCAGCAACTGGTCGACAAACTAGGCGAGACTTGCAATCTGTCAATGCTCTCGGGCGACGACCTTGTCTATCTCGACCGTGTGGAGACCGAGTGGTCACGTCAGCTCAAGCTCTCGCCCGGCTCGCGTGTGCCGCTGCACTGCACGGCGAGCGGCAAGCTGTTGCTGGCGTTCCTGCCGCGGGCGCGTCGCGAGAAGCTGATCGCGCATCTGCCGCTGCGGCCGCGTGCGGAGAACACCATCACCGATCTCGAAGACCTGCGCGAGGAACTGACCGAGACACGCAAGCGCCGGGTGGGGACCAACAACGAAGAGCACGTGCCGGGCATGATCGCGGTGGCCGTGCCGGTGATGCTCGACCGCAATCGTGCGTGCGCCGCTATTGCCGTGCAGGCGAGCGCGCAGCATTGCACGCTCGACAAGCTCATGACGTTTTTGCCCGAGCTCGAGGCGGCGGCCGAGACGATGGCGGCGACGTTCAACGAGTAAGGCGCGCGACCTCACGTCCGTTCTCTACACCGTCACTGGGCCGCAGCGGCAGCGGCGCTCGCGGCGGCGGCCGGTATTGACGCGGGGGCAGAGGGCGCGGGGGCCAGCGCCGCGAAGACCTGTTCGAGCTGCTTCGCGCCTTGTGCCGATTCTGCGCGCATGCGCGGCCCGATGAAGATCGGATCGAGGATCAGGAAGAGCAGATTCGGTGTGCGATAGATGAAGTCGCGCTCGAAGCGGGTGCCGGTGCCGTCCGGCGTGAGTTTGTAGCGCACCTCGCCCGACGCACGCCGGTTGACCTCGCCTTCGACGCGCCATTCGAGCGGCGGATTCGCGTCGACGACTCTCCAGTGAACGATGCCGTGACGACCCGCGAGCCGGAATTCTTCGGCGACTTCCTCGCCCACTTTGAGCGGATGGTCGGTCGCCCCTTGCACGGTGAGCGAAGCCGGATGCCACTTTGGCCAGTTGTCAGGCGTGGTCGCGTAGTCGTAGACGATCTGCGGTGGCGCGCGCAGCGTGACCGTGCTCACCACGTGCGTCTGGCGCTCGAACGGCAGGGGGAGCAGCGAGAGCAGGGCGGTGATCGCCACCGCCCCGAGGACGAACAGGAAGGCTCGCTTCATCGGTGCGCGCTCACGCACCGCCAGGCGAATCGAGTTCGACATCGACCATCAGGTCATCGGCAAGGCTTTCCAGCGTCTCGCGCAACGATTCCGTACTGACGCTCGCAGGCACGTGAAGGCGGGCTGTGGCGCGGAACAGCGTGCCGCCCGACATCGACCCCTCGACGCATTCCGTGGCGAGTTCATCGATGCTGATGCCGCGCGAGAAGAGGACGTGCGAGATTTCCTTGACGATGCCCGGATGATCCTGCCCGACCAGATCGAGCTGTAGTGTACGGGCGGCGGGATCGGTGGCCGCGCTCTGGGCACGCGTGACCGAGATTTGCAGGCCGTGCGTTTCCAGCGCGTGCAGGGCTTGCGTGAGCGCGTCGGCGTGCTCGTCGGGGACTTGAAGATGAATGATGCCGGCGAACTGGCCGGCAAGATTGGCGAGGCGGCTCTCCAGCCAGTTGGCGCCGGAGGCCGTCGCGCGATCGGCGATTGCATTGACCAGGCCCGGGCGATCCGGGCCGATCACGTTGAGAATCAGGGACGTCGTCATCACAGGCTCCGTCGAAACTGAGAGGCAAGAGGCGGCGCAGGCCGCGCGCTTGCTTTTCGGCAGGCGCCGTCGCGCGCGGCAGGCTTAAGTGTAGTGCAATCGCGGGGTGCCCCGCTACGGCGAGCCTTCCGTGCAACGTGGATTTTCGGCAACCGTCTATGGGCGATCGGCTGCCATGGCGAGCAGCGCGATCACGGTGGCGTCGTCGGTTTGCGCAAACTCGTTATACGCCACGCTAACTGCGTAGAACGGCTGTGGCGTCTCGAGGCAGACGACAGCGTCGGCCAACGTCGCCAGCCGTGCAATGGCGTCGGGCGCGCCGACCGGCGCACAGGCGATGAGCGGTGTCGCCCCGAGACGCCGCATCGCTCGCAGTGCGGCGATCATCGTCGAGCCGGTCGCGATGCCGTCGTCGACCACTACGACCGGCCGGCCCTGCACATGCGGCGCCCCACGCCCCGGTGTATACGCCTGACGCCGCTGCTGGATGAGCGCGCGCTGACGCGCGGTTTCATGCGAGAGATAAGTGCCCGTCGCACCAAGGGACAGCGCGTGGTCGTCGAGGAAGATGCCGCCGAACTCGTCGACGGCGCCCACGGCCAGTTCCGACTGATGCGGGGCGCGCAGCTTGTGAGCGAGCAGCACGTCGAGCGTGCCGTTCAGTTGGCGGGCGATGGGCAGTGCCACCGGCACGCCGCCGCGAGGAATGGCCAGCACCAGCGGCGGCGCACAGCGCGTGATCAATGCATGGGACGCGAGCATTTCGGCCAGCGCATGGCCTGCGGCGGCACGATCGGGAAACGAGGCAACGGCGGGCATGGGGCGAGGGCGGGGAGCGAACCCGGTAGAGGCATCGGTTCCGTCATCCTAACGCCGGGTCCTCACGCCCGTTTGCGCCAATCCGCGCGTTTGCCGATGCAACGCCGAGCAATTCAGGTTTGGCAATCGCGAACACGTGCAGCATCTGCGCCGTGATGACGCCATGCTCGAGATAGCGAAGCGCGCATACACCGACCGGCACCCCGATCAGGCCACACCTCGCCGACTCACGAAATGGCTGCCTCGCCGGGGGGGGCGTCACGCACCCGCGCGGATACGCCAGCGCTGCCAGGCGGCCACGAATGCCGTGCCGACTGCGATGCCCAGTGCTGCGCCCGCAAGCGCGTCGCTCGTCCAGTGATAGGCGGCGGCGATCTGGCCGAAGCTCGTGAGTGCAATGGCGACGGCACATGGCCAGCGCAGCGCGCGATGTCGCAGCGAGAGCACCGTCGCGAACGCGAGCATGACGGTGAGGTGCCCGGACGGAAATGACGCGTAGGCCGCGCCGTCGCCGCCGAAGAACCGGAATTCGAAAACGCCGTCGCGCAGGTACGACGGATTCTCATGAATCCACGTGGCTGGCCACGTGCGTCCGAACGCGAGCTTCAGGCCTTGTTTGAGCTCACGCCCCACGCCTGTCGCGCCCGCCGCGAGCCAGAGGGTGATGGCCCATGCCGGCAACTCGCGGCGCCAGATCAGCACCGCGCCAATGATCGCGAACGTCGGCCAGGCGAGGACGAACAGCGGCGAGGGCAACTCTGCGATCTGCTGAATCCAGCGTGTGCCCTGCGTGTGGACGTGCGCGAAGTCCACCACCGGCCGGTCGACCCACGCAATCGCAACCAGCGCCATCAACAGGCAGGCCGCCGCGCTGAGCCACGCCGTGCGAAGACAGGGCCGCGAGGCAAGGGAGGTGTCGGCGGCCGGTGATGCCGCCGGTCGCGAGTTCGGAGCCAGTGGGTTCATGACGTGGATTCGGCCAAGAGAGGGTGTCGACGTGCGATGGAACCGCGACATGGTAGTCGCCCTTGGGGGACGGCGTCGCGTCGAATTCCACATTCCCGATGTGCATGCCCCGTTGAGCGCCTCCCCGGCATGACTACGCATGACGACGGATAGGCACGACAACGCATATATCGCTGCTCGCCCGACGTCCCCGGTACGGCAGAACGTTCGACGCTGCGCTGCCGTCATGGCGATTTGATGACGGTCACGGTGCGGGCGTTGCGCCTATGACATGCTTGGGCCGCAAGGAAAAGAAAGATTTCTTTGCGGGTTGAGGGGGCAACGTCCTACAATCGTCCCCTACGTAAATGTCGTGCAATGGCGTGTCGTGCAATGCCGGTCGCATCGCTCGACGACGATCCGGGTCTCCGGGCCCAACTCCGTATCTGGGCGTCGCACGAGGTGCCGCGCTTCGAGAACTGGCAGCCGGGCCGTTGAGTTGGCAGCGGGGATATGCGTTCACACAGACATCGAACAAAGTCACAGCAGTCTTGGATGTGGTAGTTCGCTTGGCAAAACAAAATCAATATCGCATGCGGGGGCAGTAGTGAACCGGGGATTCGAGAGCATCATCGATCGTCTGGCGCGTGAGTTCTGGCGCGCCGCACACACGCGCGAGCAGCAACACGCCCAAATGCAGGCACGCTCGCTGGCGGAAGTCCGCGCCGTGGATCAGGCGCAGCGTGCCGCGCAAGAGGCGCCAGCCGCGGACGCGGCCGTTCGCGAACGTCTGCTGCTCGCGTGGCGTCAGGCAGAGGCGGCGGCGCAGGGGGCGAGGGCGAAGCTGGAAGTCGCGCGGCTCGAGCGTTTGCTCGCCGACGGCCTCACGCGCGATCTGCGCATCCCGCCGGCCGACCTGCGCGCGCGCAACACGCCGCCGGTGCTCGATACCCGGCATCTCCCAAAGATTCTGGCCAAACCCGAATGGGAGTCTTTCGCGCCCGAAAAACCGGGTAGGCTCGCCTTGGCCATGCCGGGCGCATCGGGGCGTTACGAGCAGGCCGTCGCCAAGGCGCGCAGCGAATTCGTCCATGCCGAGCGGGAGTACGAGGCGTCGAAGATCCGTCGCACACAAGGCTCGATGATTCTCCAGATCGCGCAGCAGAAGGCCACGGAAGCCGCGCGTGCCGATAGCGCGCGTCATAACGCGGCCGTGGCCGAGTTCGAGGGGGCGCTGTTGCGCGGTGAAGCGGCGGCCGTCACCGGCTATGCGCGCATCGTGCTCAGCCGCAGCCCGTATCCGGAAGCGTTCTTGCAGACGCTCGCGGCGCATTACGTCGAAAACCACAAGCTGCTGGCCATCGGCTACGACGTGCCGACGCTCGACGCCACCGTGCCCGTCGCGCTCGAGTACCACTACAACGCTGCGGAAAATCTCGTGCAGGGGGTGCCTGCCGGCGAGGCGATGCGCGCGCAGGTCTACGCCAACGCGCTGCGCCAGATCGTGCTGCGCTCGTTGCACGAGCTGTTCTCGGCGGACCCGCTGCGACATGTGAACGCTATCGTGTTCAACGTCTACGCCGCCGATGGCGACGCACGCGTGTGTCTGGCGAGCGCGCACGTGGCGCGTGCCGACTTCGCGGCGCTCGCGCTTGCGGAGGGCGATCCGGTGACGCATCTGGCGGCGCTGGGGGCTCGCATCTCCGCGCGTCCCGAGGCGCTGGAAGCGGTTGTGCCCGTGGCGGGTGTCGACATGACGCAGGTCGTCACGGACGCCGACGTGGCCGTCGACCGCCGTTTCAATCTGATGACGCTCACCGACAAGGATTTCACGCAGGTCATGTTCCACTTGCTGCGCTCGCACGGCTTCGAAGGCCCCCCGCTGCTGCCGGGCGAGACGCCGGGCTTGCTGACGTGCCGCGCGTGGGACCCGCATCCGATTTTCGGTGGTGATGTGGTCGTGCACATCTACCGGGAGTTGGTCCCTTGCGCGCGTCTCGGGATGAATGCCGCCCGCGCCATGCTCGCGGAGATGCAGCAGATTGGGGCGGCGCGAGGCATGCTGATCACCACGGGGGAGTTCGACGACGGCGTCGAGGAGTTTGCACGCGATCGCCGCATCGAGTTGCTCGCCGGGCATCATCTGGTCTTCCTCCTCAAAGAGAACGCGGGCGTGGATGCCAGCGTCGCAGTGCCGGAAGCGCTCGATACCGCCGCGGCGTTGTTCTGACGTTTTCGCGCTGGCGGCATTCATCGTCCCCGCGCAGACGTCCTGCTATAGTGAGCCGACCTGACCCACGTCATTTGCATCACGGAGGATCGTATGTCGCGACGCACGGAACGTTTGGCTGATGCCGGTTGGACGAGAACCAAAACCGGAGTGGTGGGGGCAAGCCTTGCACTGGCGCTGACCATCGGCGCACCGATGCTTGCGCATGCGCAACTCGATCTGCTCAAGAACGCCGTTGGCGGAAACTCTGGCGGCGGCAACGCCGGCGGACTCGCTGGCAGTCTTGGGGGGCTTGGCTCGGCCGGCTCGCTGACCTCCGGCAGTGTGGGCAATGCAACCGGCGTGTTGCAGTTCTGTATCAAGAACAACTATCTCAGCGGCGCGAATCTGAGTTCGGCGACCGATGTCAAAGACAAACTGCTCGGCAAGATCGGTACCCAATCGGGGTCGCCGGCCGCCAGCCCCGGCTATCTCGATGGGGCCAAAGGTCTGCTGTCTTCCCCGGACGGCAAGACAGTCGATCTGAATGGCGGCGGGCTCAAGGAGCAATTGACGCGTCAGGTCTGCGACAAGATTCTCGATCAGGCCAAATCCTTCCTCTGACACGGCCCTTGGCGTCGTTTTCGGGCTGCATCCGTCACCCGAAAACGACTGGAGCAAGGTGCCGCCAGGTACCTCGATGGCACCAAGAAAATTACGAGCGCTGGGTCTTTGCTAAGGGCCACGCGCGGACGTACGCTACGCGTTGTGCCACCCCCGCCGATTTTGTCCGGAGCCATCGATGTATCAGCCCGCCGCCTTCACCGAGACTCGTCCCGACGTTCTGCACGAGCTGATTCGCGCCCATCCCCTCGGTCTGCTCGTGAGCGCCGGTTCGCAGGGGTTGATTGCCGATTCGATTCCGTTTCTTGTGTATCCCGGCGAAGGCGAGTTCGGCACATTGCGCGCGCATCTGGCCCGCGCCAATCCGCATGGTCCGGCGCTGCGCGAGGTCGAGGAGTGTCTGATTGCATTCACGGGACCGCAGGGGTATATCACGCCATCGTGGTACGCCGCCAAGGCCGAACACGGCAAAGTCGTGCCGACCTGGAACTACGCGGCCGTGCATGTGTGGGGCAAACCGCGCGTCATTGACGATGCGGCATGGGTGCGACGCCTCGTGGGCGATCTCACACAATCGCAGGAGCGGGGCCGCTCCGCCCCGTGGGCGGTGGAGGATGCCCCGGCCGACTTCATCGATAGCACGCTGCGCGCTATCGTGGGTGTGGAGATTCCGATTCGTCGCATCGAGGGCAAATTCAAGATGTCGCAGAATCGCGCGATGCCCGATCGGGTCGGTGTGGTGCAAGGGCTGCGTGCCGACGGGCCGATGAACGAGCCACTGGCCGCGCTCGTCGCCCAGCGAGGCGAGGTGCCTGAGGCCTGAGCGGCTTGAGCAGGTACGGCGCGGCGGTCGCAAGCCGGCGCGATCAGCGTAATCGATGTGATCGGCATGATCGACAGGACCGGCAGGACCGGTGTAACCAGCGGAAGTCGTCGACGTAACGAATCGAAACAATTCAGTGGGGTGGGGACAGGCTGTCTGGCGGTGTCCCCGCATACAATGCGGCAACCCAACTCGGATGCCGCAATGAAAACGCTGCTCCTCATGCTCGCGATGGTGCTTTGTCTGCTCTTTCTCGAACAGGCATGGTTGCCGGCTGCGCAAGCGGACGAGTGCGGCAACCTGGGCCCCGCTCAGACGCTGCAATGCGCGGCCTACGGCGCGGGGAATGTCGTCCCCGAATAGCCGTTCATCCGCTACAATCGCACCCCCTGAGGTCTTACCCTAAGCAGTGCGATGAAGCAGTCTCGATGGACGGTCACCGCAGTGCGCGCGAACGGCTTGCGCGCGATGGCCGGGCAGTTGGCAGTGTCCTTTGCCTCTCTGATTTCCCTTTCTTCCGCAGTTGCCATCACGGCATTTCCGGGCGATGCGTTCGCAGCCGCCTCGGCGTGCGGCGATCACTACTGGGCCGGAACGGCGCCCGATATTACCAACACCGCGATGACGCGCAACGCGCGCGAGGTGTGCTTCAGCGCGTTCGGTGTGATGCACTCGGGCGTGACACGCACGCCGCTGTGGTCGGCGGAGCGTCTCACGCGAGCCGGTCTGAGCGATGCACGTCAGGTCTCTCGCGTCGACAAATTCCATGCCGAGTCGCAACTTCCCCCCGGGGAACGGGCGGAACTGCGCGACTATGTGCGCTCAGGGTATGACAGGGGGCACATGGCGCCCTCGGCCGATATGCCGGACGCGCAGGCGCAGTCGGAGAGCTTTTCGCTGGCGAATATGGTGCCCCAGAACAGCGAGAACAATCGTTATCTGTGGGCGGGCATCGAGTCGAGCGTGCGCAAGCTCGCGCAGGATCGTGGCGAATTGTTCGTGCTTACCGGACCGCTTTTCAAGGGCAAGTCGATCACGCAGGTCGGCAATCGCGTGATGGTGCCGACGCAGCTCTACAAGGTGATCTACGATCCCAAGCGCAAGCAGGCGGGCGCCTACCTTGTCGCCAACGAAGCGACAGGTGACTATTCGGTCGTGAGCGTGGCAGAACTCGAGACGCTGGCCGGCATCGACTTCTTCCCCGGTATGCCCGCAGACGTGAAGCGTACGGCGATGCGTCTGCCCGCGCCTAAGGCGGCGGGCGGCAAGCGCAAGCGAGATCCGGACGTGCCGTCGTATCGCGAGGTGCAGACGGTGCTCGACTTCTTGCGTACGATCATCCGTTAAGCACAGCGGCAACGCTCTTGCCGCATGGTTTCGGGCGTTGCCGGGTCGACGGGCTTGCCGCGCTCGTTGACCGGTCTCCACCGACTGATTTCTCTCTTGACTCAGGAGCCTCAGATGTCCGCTTCGTCTCCAGCCGACGCCAAATTCGCCCCGTTTGCCAACGACGCCGATGCGCTCACACTTGGCGAACTTAACGTCGAAAATCACACGGACCACGTTGCCATCTTTGGCAACCTCGAGCTTCGTCGCGATGCCGAAGGGCTACGCCAGGCGCAGGCGCTCAAGACGGTGCTCGACGCCGTGGTGGCGTCGCTCGCCAGCGCCGATCTGCCAGCCCATGTGGAAGCGTCGGGCGGCACCACCGCACGACAGGTGAGGAATCCGTTCGAATCGTAACGGTGAAGGGAAGGGGGCGCCGCACCCCCGGATTTACCCCAGCTTTGTGGCTTATTCGAAGAATCGATGTTGCACCGCACGACGCCACTGGTGCTCCGCTCCGCGCACGCCCTATCCTTCCCGGTCGCCCGGTTTACCGCGGTTGTCGCACCTGCGGCATGACACCCGCTGCCGCACCCCGAAAATTCCCCAATTCCACGGTTCATGCGGGTTGCGCGACAACTTGTCGCACCTGCGACATTCTGTCGCATTGACACGCTCCGTCACAAATCCCGAATCACGTCACCGTGACGGTATTCATCGGTGTATTTTCCCGTCTCGAAAACCATCCGAATCAAGCGTTTTGCTTGCGGCGACGCAGCACGGATAAGGGGTTTACGGTTCCCAGACAAAGCGCATACTAGCCCTGCGTCTCGTCGATTCCGATAGTGTGAATCGATGACCGGCAAGGCTACGAACACTAAACAACGCGAGGTAACTTATGCACATCCGTTGGAAAAAAGTGTATTCGAGTGGTTGGGGAACGATTCATCACGATGCACCCCGTTCCCATCGCAGCGCTGCTGAGCGCGAGCAACTCTTTCAACGCCTGTTGGCAATCGCGATCGCCTGTAGCGTCGGCGGTTTCGTGCTCTTGTCCGTAGGTGCGGCCTTTCTGGGGCGCTAAAGTCACCGATCTTCCCGATCTTCCTTTTCGTGCGCGGCACCGCCTTCGGCGGATTGCCGCGCAGCGTTGCTTCGGCTGACGTATCTCCCGCACTCCCTGCTTTTCACTCGGATAATCCGCTCCCGCCTCGATGGTGCAGGAGGCTGTGGTTCGTTCGTCACGCCGATTCAATCACCCGCTTTGAACGAACGTCCGTGCTGTTTTGAAACGTCTTGTTACAAAGATAGGGGGTTTCAAAAAGGCTGGCGTGGCCAATTTCCGGCAATTTTCTGCAATTCTCTGTTAAAGATCTGTCGCGACATACGATAAAGCGCGCAATATGCGTTGATATCCATCGTCGATGACGTGGTCTCTCGTGGTGCTGCGGCCGCATTCTGCAAGTTCACGCTATTGCGTTTACGAAAGAATAGTGCGATCTTGAAGCCAAAGCGCGGTGTCGGAATTTTGGCTAATTCTCATTCGGAATTTGCCCGGATTTATCCGAATTGTCTTGCGCTTCAAAACTTTCGATAAATAAGAAAAGAACAGTAGTGCGGGCTGGTTTGATTGATTTGTGAGGTGCGCCATGGAAATTCGCTGGGAAAAGTTGTACTCGGGCGGATTGGGTCGTTTCTACGACACTTCGGAATCGAGCCGCCGCCGGGCACGGCGCGCGCAGTTGGCATGGTTTGGCGTGGTGATCTCCATTGGTGTCGCCATCGGGGCCATTGCCATCGCATGGCGCTGGGTCTGATGTTCATCACGGCAAAGCGCTGCTCGGGAATCAAGGCAATGTGGGTGCTGCTCGCCTTCGCGGCGAGCGTGCCGGTTCGCGCTCAGACGCCGGCCATGCCGACAGAGCCGCTCGATGCGGCCGGAAAGCCGTGCGGGGCGCTGCGAGCGCTGCCTGCCGATGTCACGCAGTATCGCTACGAGGTGATGAACCGGTGCGAACGTCCGGTCACGTTCTTCTGGCGTTGCAGCGCCAGCGACATCGAGCATTCGCTCGAAGTCCCGGGCAAGGCGACGCAGGCCGCCACATGCGTCAAGGCGACGGCGGCGGCCGGGGAAATCGTGTTTCGCTTCGACCCGCCGGGCACGGGCAACTAAGCGTCGCTTCGGCGCCCTCGATTCACCCCATTTTCACCCCGCATGACCTGCGCCGCGCCCTGACCGGCTGAGGATGCCGGGGGCGCACGCCACCGCTGGCCGGCCGGTCGCCACCGCGGCCGGGAATGGCTATCATGACGCCATATGGCCCGCCGGAACCCCCAGCGAGTGCCCGGGACGGCGTCGCGCCCCCTGCGACCGGATCCGTCACGTCAACCAAGACACCCCCAAGGACTTCCCCATGACCGACCCTGTCACCTTGACTCAGCCGTCGCTCGATTCGGCAGCATTGCGTGAATTCGTCGAACGCAAATGGAATGACGAAATCCTGCATGCGCTGACCGACTACATTGCCGTACCCGCCAAAAGCCCGGGCTTCGATGCCGATTGGGCGCGCAACGGGTATATCGATCGCGTGGTGCGCGACGCTGCCCAGTGGGCAGAACGTCAGCCCGTGAAGGGGCTGACGCTCGAAGTGATTCGTCTGGAAGGCCGCACGCCGGTGATCTTCTTCGAAGCCCCGGCCACCCGCTCGGGCAGTACCGAGACGATCGTGCTCTACGGTCACCTCGACAAGCAGCCCGAGTTCGACGGATGGCGCAAGGACCTTGGCCCGTGGACCCCCAAGTTCGAAGACGGCAAACTCTATGGCCGCGGCGGCGCAGACGATGGCTACGCCATCTACTCGAGTGTGACGGCGCTCGCCGCCCTCGATGCGCAAGGCGTGGAGCGCCCGCGTTGCGTGGGGCTCATCGAGACGTGTGAAGAGTCGGGCAGCTACGATCTGCTGCCGTATGTCGATGCGCTGCGCGAGCGCCTGGGCCGCGTCGGTCTGGTTGTTTGCCTCGATTCGGGGGCCGGCAACTATGACCAACTGTGGCTGACGACATCGCTGCGTGGCCTGATCTCGGGCAGCCTCGAAGTGCAGGTGCTCGACGAAGGCATTCACTCGGGTGGCTACGGCGGCATTGCGCCGTCGAGCTTTCGCATCATGCGCCAGTTGTTCGAGCGGCTCGAAGACGCCGGCACCGGTAACGTGCTGCCGCAGGGCTTTCATACCCCGATTCCGTTGCAGCGTCTGAAAGAGGCGGAAGCCACCGCGCACATTCTGGGCGACGATGTCTGGAAGAAGATGCCGTGGGCGTGCGGTCAGGACGGCCTGTCGGTGTTGCCGACCACGACCGATCCGAAGGAAGCGCTGCTCAATTCGACGTGGCGTCCGTCGCTGTCGGTGACGGGGGCCGCCGGTCTGCCTGCACTGGCCGATGCCGGGAATGTGTTGCGTCCGCGTACGGCGTTCAAGCTCTCGCTGCGCCTGCCGCCGCTCGTCGACGCGGCCAAGGCCGTGGCCGAACTCAAGTCACTGCTCGAACTCGACCCGCCGTACAACGCGAAGGTGACGTTCAAGTCCGACGCCGGTGCGGCCTCCGGATGGAATGCCCCTGACGTCGCGCCGTGGCTCACGTCGGCGCTGAACACGGCATCGCAACGGCATTACGGGGAGGACGTAGCGTACATCGGGCAGGGCGGCACGATTCCCCTGATGAATACGCTGCAAGCGGGTTTCCCGACGGCGCAGTTCATGGTGTGCGGCGTCCTCGGACCGAAGTCGAACGCACACGGCCCGAACGAGTTCCTGCACGTGCCCTATGCGAAGAAGCTGACCGCTGCGGTGGCCGAGGTGATCGCCTTGGCGCCGTGAGCACACTAAGTTCGCCAAGGCGGTCAGTGCCGCCGCGATAAACGACCCGTCGGGCCGCCTGAGTGCGGCCCGATTTGTTTTCGGCAGCGAGGGATGGGGGTGGGTTCAGAGGCGACGCGTGGCGGCGTCGATGACCTGTACGCCGCGCATGAAGTCATCGAGGTCCATGCTTTCGAGCGGATTGTGCGAGCCGTTGGCATTGCGCACGAACACCATGCCGCTCGGAATGCCTGCGTTGGCGAAGATTGCGGCGTCGTGACCGGCGCCGCTCGGCACCCGTTCTTGCGGAAGATCGAGCATGCGGCAGGCATCGAGCAGCAGCGACGACACGTGCGTGTCCATGATCGCCGGAGGCGACGCCAGACGCCGGTCGAACACAAACCGCACGCCGCGATCGCGTTCGATGGCGCGGCATTCCGTTCGCATCAGCTCATAGAATACGTCGAGCGTATCGGCACTCTGGCTGCGGACTTCCAGACTGAAATCCACCTTGCCCGGAATGCGCGAGATGGCGTGCTCGGCGGGATCGGTGCCGACGATGCCGGTCGTCACCACCATGTCGATGCCACGCTCGAGCAGGGCGCGCCAATGTTCGTCGAGACGCGTGATGAGATCGGCCACCGCGAACATGGCGTCGTGACGCAGCCAGCGCGGCACCGCGCCCGAGTGACCCGCTTCGCCCACGCACGACACTCGGTTGTGCCGCACATTGCCACGAATGCCGGGCACGACGGCCACGGGCATGTTGCGTGCGATCATCACCGGGCCCTGCTCGATGTGCAGCTCCAGCCACGCCTTGGCTCGCGAGGCGTCGAACAGCGTGGCGCCGCCGCGAATCGCGTCGATATCGGCGCCGGCCTGCGCCATGCATACCGCGAGTGTGCGGCCATGCGTGCGGTGGGGCATGGCGAGATCGGCCTCGTTGAGTTTGCCGAACAGCGCGCTCGATCCCATATAGGCCTTGCCGAACCAAGCGCTTTCCTCTCCGCGCAGCGCGAGTACGCGCACCGGCGTGGCGGTATGGTGCTGAGTGCGCCGTTGTTCGACGAGACACAGCAGACCGGCCACGATGCCGGCGAGACCGTCGTAATTCCCGCCTTGCGGCACGGAGTCGAGATGCGAGCCGATCCACGTGGCGGGGGCGTCGCCGGTATCGTCGGGCAGGGTGAAGATCAGGTTGGCGGCGCCGTCGCGGGTGACGCTCAGGCCCTGATGGCCGGCCCATTCCGTCAGATACGAGGCTGCGGCATTTTCGCCTTCGCCGTAGCTGTCGCGGGTAATGCCGACGCCATCGTCGCCAAGATGGCGCAGGTCGGTGAAGAGTTGTTCGGCCAGCGGGGCCAGCGCGTTCAGTTCCATGAGTGTGCTTCTTTTCGCGCGATGCTTCGCGAGGGTTGCGTATAACGTGTGACGGCGCTCAGCCGGACTGCTGCGCGAAGCGCAGCCAACGGTCGGTCAGTTGGGCGTCGAGGGCGACGGCACCGGTGAGCGTCGCGATGCGATCGACGGCCTGCGTATCGCAGTACGCGGCCAGCCCGTCGATGATGTGTCCCATCACGGCCGGATCGCGGAACGACGCCGTGCCGACCTGCACAGCCGAGGCGCCCGCGAGCATGAACTCGACAGCGTCGTCAGCCGTTTCGATGCCGCCGCAGCCAATGATCGGGATGCGCACCGCACGATGACACTGATGCACGAGCCGCACCGCGAGCGGTCTGATTGCCGGCCCCGACAGTCCGCCCATTACGTTGCCCAGCTTGGGCTTGCGCGTGCGCACGTCGATGGCCATGCCGAGCACGGTGTTGCCCATGACGATGGCGTCGGCGCCCGCATCTTCTGCTGCTCTGGCAATCAGCGCGATCTGGCCTGCGTTGGGCGTGAGCTTCACCCACAGCGGATGCGAGGTGCGCCGCCGAATGGCGCTCACGGCCTTGTAGGTGCTCTCGGGCTGCATGGCGAAGGCCATGCCGTCCGCTTCGAGGTTGGGGCAGGAGATGTTCGCTTCGATTGCCGCGACCTCCGGCAGCGACAGCGTCTCGCAGGCTTGTCCGAAAGACTCTGCCGTGTCGGCCGACACGGATACCACGACAGGCGTATCGAAACGCGTATACGCGGGCAGGACATCGCGCCGATAGGCGTCGAGCCCCTTGCTCGGAATGCCGATGGAGTTGAGCATGCCGCTGGCCGTTTCTGCCACGCGCGGCGTCGGATTGCCCGCACGCGTGGCAGGTGAGACGCTTTTGACGACGAGCGCGCCGAGTCGCGTCAGGTCCAGCGCTTCGGCATATTCGACCGCGAAGCAGCCGGAGGCCGGCATGACCGGATTGCGCAAGGTGAGCGAGCCGATGCGTACGGAAAGATCAGCCAAAGTCCACCTCCCCGACGACGTCGCGAATCGGAAATACGGGGCCTTCGCGGCACACGCGCAGAAATTGCTTGTCGCCATCGCGATCGAACAGGCGCACGCACGACAGGCAAACACCCATGCCGCACGCCATACGTTGCTCCATCGCGACCTCGGCCGTGATTTGCGGGTGAGCGCGCAGCACGCGCTGGAGCAGCATCAACAGGCGGTGCGAGCCGCAGGTGTAGACGGCGTCGTGCGGTGTCGCGTCGAGCAGGGCGCGAATTCGCGGCTCCAGTGCCTCGACGGCCGACGAGCCGTCGGTGTCGAATACGCAATGCACGTCGGCCAATGCGAGGGCCTCAGGTGAGCGCAGGAATTCCTCACGCATCAGATCGGCTTCGCTGCGGGCCGACATGACGACCGTCAGCTTCAGCCCGGCGGCTGCCGCTCGCTGCACGAGCGGCGCCATCGTCGCCAGACCCACGCCGCGCGCCACCAGCATCACGCGCTGCCACTGCGTATCGAGCGTGAAGGTGTTGCCGAGCGGGCCGACGATGTCGAGCGTCGCGCCTTCGGGCAGCGTAGCGAGCGCGCGCGTGCCGACTCCCGTCACGTTGTAGAGAAACTCGATGGTGTCCGGCTCGGGGCCGGTGCCGTACACGCTCATCGGACGCAGCAGGAAGGGGGCGTCGCTGTCTGTCACCGGGCACTTCAGTTGGTAGAACTGGCCGGGATGTGTCGTGAGGGCGATGGGGGCATTCGCCTGCAGACGCAGATAGCGATAACGGGCATTGACAGCGTGATGTGCGAGCACGCGGCAGCGATGCGTCGCGACCGTGGGCGTGGCGCACGTGGCACGGTGCGCGTCGCAGGTGTGCGGGTGTACCCGCCCCAATGGGCGGGGGACGCCGGTACACGTCAGAGTAGCAACTGACATGAGGACTCCGAATAGTGGGGGGCTGGCGCTGCATCGCGACGCGGCGACGTCGTAACGTTGCGCGCGTCGCAGACGTCACGTATGTCGTTATTCGAGTTCAACGCCTTTGAGTTCGGGGATCAGGAAACGCGTCGCGAGCATGTCGAGCACATACAGGCCCGCGAGCAGCGCGATGGCAATCTGGAACGAGTAGCGGGCCGCGAGCGCCCCGACGACGACAGGCCCCAGTCCGCCGATGGCGCGTCCGATGTTCCACAGCACGTTCTGCGCGGTGGCGCGTGCGGCGGTAGGGTAGGCCTCCGACATGAGCGTGCCGTAGCCCCCGACCATGCCGTTGACGAACATGCCCATCAGTGCGCCGGCGAAGAGCATGACTGTCGGGTCGGTCAACTGAGCGTAGACGATCACCATCACCACGGCCCCTGCCTGATACAGCAGGAACGTGGGGCGGCGTCCGATGCGGTCCGCCAACTGCCCGAAGACCCAGACGCCGATCATCATGCCGATCACGGTGGCCGCGGTCCAAAGGCCGGATTTCGTGAGCGAGAAGCCGAGCTTTTGCGAGAGGAACGTCGGCAGCCAGATCATGATGCCGTAGTAGCCGAAGTTCTGAACCGAGCAAAGAATCACGATACCCAGACTCACACGGGTCGTGCGGGCATCCTTCACGAGCAGGCGGAAGGCGTTGCTGCCCTGACCCGGCTTCGCGGTCCTGTCAGTGCGCCGCACGAAGACTTCCGGTTCGTGCAGCTTGTTGCGCAACACCCAGGCAACGAGCGCGGGCAGCACGCCCACGAGGAACATGCCGCGCCAGCCGATGTGCATCAGCAGCAGCGGTGTGAGCAGCGCTGCCGCGAGAACACCTGTCTGCCACCCGAGCGCGACGTACGACGAAACGCGTGCGCGTTTGGCCGCCGGCCAGGCCTCGGCGGCCAGCGCCATGCCGATACCGAACTCGCCGCCGAGACCGATGCCCGCAATCGTGCGATACACGAGCAAGTCCCAGAAGCCCTGCGCGAATGCGCACAGCCCGGTGAAGATGGCGAACAGCAGGATTGTCCACGTGAGCATGCGCACGCGGCCGTAGCGATCCGAGAGCGCACCGAAAAGAATGCCGCCCGCGACGGCACCGATCAGTGTCCACGTCACGAGTGCGCCGGCCTGGCCGGGCGAGAGTTGCAGCCCGGCCGTAATCGCCGGCAGCATGAAGCCGAGAATGAGCAGGTCGAAACCGTCCATCGCATAGCCGATGGCAGAGCCCGCGAGCGCTTTCCATGCGTATGGCGTGACGACTTCGTCGGACGTGGCACCCGCGCGTTGCGCACTCGGTGTGTTCAGGTTGGCTTCCATGATCGGTTCCTGTTGGGGGCAGCGAATCGGCGCAGCGATAAACGCCGCGCGGTTTTCGTCGATTTGTCTAAATTTATAGACGATCGGGTCAAAAAAATACCGCCGGTGGGGGCGCGCCGATACTTGCGGACTCACACATAGACTTCGGTCGTCAACTGCGCGGCAAAGCCGTTCAGCGTGGCGAGGAAGCTGGCATCGGACGTGGCCGCTGCATCACGCAACATCGTGGCATAGGCTTTGCTGCGGGCGAGGAATGCCTGAAACGTCTCGCCATTGGCGGCAATGCCAGACTGACGTTCCACGAACGTTTGTGCGGCCTGTGCCAACAGCAGCAACGCAGCTGATTCCCGCGTAGCCGTGCGCGACGCATTCAGACAACGCGCAGCAAAATCCTCGATGTCGGACAGACCGACCGTGTCGCGTTGCAACCAGACGCATGCAAGCTGCAGATCCATCATGCTCTCCATTTGTCTAAATATTTAGACTAAACGAACCCGGCGGGGCAGGCAAGGCGAAAATAATCGGGTCAAACCCTGATGTCGATGCAGTGCGACGGCAGCCATAAACGAGGAGAATCGCGTGCCGCCGCATGCCTCGGGAGCGCTGGCGCTATCGCCGGCGCTCGCTCAGAACTTCATGCGCAGGCCGGCGCCGTATGTCTGGCCGGTCGACAGGTCGCTCATGTGGTCGTACTTGTACGCGGCGTAGATGTCGGTGCGCTTGGACAGCGGATAGTCGTAACCGAGTGCCCAGGTGGTGCGACGCTGGTTGTCGCCGGAGCCGTTCGATCCGGTGTAGGCGACCGATGCGAGCACGCTGCCACGGCCGAGCGGCACCGAAGCGCCCAACTGTCCCGTATTGGCGTGAAAATTGCCGCTCGCGGCCTGACTTGCGATGAGCATGTACTGGGCGAAGACCTTCACCACGGCGAAGTCGTACGAGAGGCCGAGCTGTGCCGTGTTCTGGTTGGTCAGGCCAGTGACGCCGGGCAGTTGCGTGCCAAAGTCTCCCGGTGTCGCGCTGAAATTCACGTACTGATAGTTCACGGCAGCGGCGAACGGGCCGTTGGCGTAGGTGATTGCGGCTGCCCATTTCTTCGCGCTGTGGTCGGTCGGGCTGTTGCCGGTGGCATAGAGCAGCGTGCCCGCGACCCCGGCGTAGTTCGGCGACGTGTACGCCACCGCGTTGTTCCAGGCCGAGTCGCCCACCACACCCTGCGTCCCCAGACCCTTGTAGGTGTGGAAGATCATCGGCGAGAAGGTGTACGAGTTGTTGAACGGGTTGAACTGGATCGTGGCGAGATAAAGCGGGGTGGTGATGCGTCCGAGGCGCAAGGTGCCCATGGCGTTGGACAGGCCGACGTAGGCGTTGCGCGAGAAGAAGCTGTCGCCGGCGAAGCGGCCGTACGTTCCGTTGTTCGGCTGGAAGTAGCTTTCCAGCACGAACAGCGCGCTGTTGCCACCGCCCAGATCTTCGGTGCCAGCCATGCCCCAATACGACGTGGTCATGCCGCCGCCTTGCTGCACGACCGCAGCGTTGCCGCCGGGGTTCTTCACCGAACCGACGTAGGCGTCTGCCAGGCCGTAGAAGCTCACACTCGATTGCGCGTGAGCCGTGGTTGCGAGCGTTGCGGCGCTCAACGCGGCGGCGCCAGCCACCTTGTGCCAGGTTTTCATCATTCCCTCTTTGTTTGTATAAATTTCTGGACGGCGCGCAGGCTATCACTGCCAGCGCGTGGGGTCATCCCCCAAACTGCGTCGGGCTTGCCCTCGGTGCACGGCTTTCCCACGCCGTGGGGTATCCGTATGCGGCATCGTGCGGAAATCTAAAAAAATAGACAATCGGAAAAATATTCTGCGTGCCGATGTGGGGTGTTTGCGACACAGAGGCACGCGCTCAGTGCCGAGTCGTGGTCGCACGGGCGTGGCGTCAGGACTTGCGGGTGACCGGTATAATCCCGGCACTGCAATGTGGGCGAGGCTTGACTGGCCGGGCCAGGCATTGGCATCCGACAGGGGGCGATTTGAATCGAGCTGTGACGACATCCCGGGCGCCGAGAGGCGCGCGTTTCAATTTTCGAGCCATCGGCGAACGTTTGCGCGCCTACCGGCTGGCGGCGGAGTTGCGTAGTGAGGATGTGGCCGAGCAGCTCGACATCTCACGCGCGGCCATCTATAAGCTCGAGCGCGGCGAGATCGTCAAGATTGACACGCTTGAGCGGCTTGCGGCGCTGCTGGGCGTGTCGCTGGCCAATCTGCTGGGCGTGGAGGTCGAATATCACGACTCGGCGGTGAGCTATTTCGAGCGGATGCGTCAGTTGGAGAGCCGCTCCGAGCGTATCGTCGCGCACTTCGATCCGATTTCCTTTCTGCTCACGTCAGACGACTACGACGTGTGGCTGCGTCACATGCTCGACGAGAGCATTCCGCCCACGCTCGCCGACCGCCATTGGGCGAACACGATCGATCGGGTGCTGGGCATTCTGCAGGAGCGCAAGTCGAGCTTCTCGCGTCAGCGGCTGGCAGTGACCAGCCTGATCGGGCTGCGTCAGATCGAGCAGTTCCTGCATCACGGACTCGTTGGCCGGCTGGGACTGCCGCCGGGTGTTCAGCTCGAGCGGAAGATGGCGGCCCGTCGCGAGGTCGCGCGCATTGTCGAGTTTCTCGAAGCCGACACGGCGGGCGTGCAGATCGGCATTGTGAGCGACAACATGCCCAACGAGACCTTCCAGATCTTCGAAGCGCAGGGCGAAGCCTATGTCGCTGTCTCGCCGTTCCGTCTGGGCGAGTTACCGAACTTGCGTACCGGTATCGCGACCATCACCACATCGCCTGACGGTGTGGGCATGTATCGCGCCATGATCGACCGTCTGTGGGCCGATTCGGCCAAGGGCAAGGAAGGCGCCGCCCTATTGGGACAATTGCTCGCACGATTCTGATCGCTGGCGCAAACGGATGCGCTGGTGCCACAAAGCGAAGCCATTCGACATTATCGAAATCGCCTCACGGCGATTCCCTTTAGTCTCCTCGCGCCTGAAGACCATCCGGTCTGTTTACCTGGAGACGATTATGGGAACAATTTCCGCGGCATCGAGCCATTCGCCGGTGCAAGTCATTTCCACTAGCTGGTCGAAGCCGCCTGGGGACGGGAATAGCTTCGGCTCAGACTTTCAGCGGCTGGGATCGGTCGCAACCTCTGCGCTCGCGCCGCTCGGCAAGGCTTGGCAGACATATCCTGCACGTCAGAGAAGCGATTTGGAGAACAGCGGCATTCCGCTCGGCAGTTGGTGCGGCGAGCGCGATCGGGATGTGCTTCGTGCGAACCGCCTGCAAGCGCACCCGCTGATGCCCAAGCTTGTTGGCGAAACACTCGAGCGCTGGCGCGCCACGTACCTCGACGCCATTGCCAAGGACGTGAGCTTCGAGCGCGATCGCTCGACGTCCATGCAATTGGTGCGCAATGGTATTCAACTCGGCGTCGAGCCGTTTGTTCGAACATTCGATGTCGCGCCAGTGCGGGCCCAGCTCGAGGAGATCGCGCCGCTAAACGATGAGATTCGTAAGTTGCGGGCGACGGTGCAATCGTTGCCGGATGGGGAAGGGAAGCGGATCGCACAGGGAAGTCTCGCTGATCTCGCTTCACTCCGGGATGCCATGCTGGATCTGACGCTGGGGGCGCATGAACGCAAGCGCGACGAACTCAAGGTGGAAATCAGCGTGCTGATCGCGCTCAACGACATGGCGCGCGAAGCGGAACGAGAGATGCGCAATGGCGGCGCCAATGTGCCATTGCGACTCTGCGTGCGCGATGGTAACTGGGTGCTCAAGCCGGCCGCGTCGACATCCTGGTTCGCCAAGAACAAGACGCGTGCGGCCAACGATGCGGCGCGGCTCGCGTTGCTTCTTGGTTATCCGGCAGACCAGCGCATCACGCTCAAGACGATTCGGGAGCGGGGGTTCGGGGCACACGAGTATTCGTCGGTGCTCAACGATGCCCGGGCCCTGGGGCAGGGGTCCACGTGTTCGTGGCTCGCGGCCAGAGCGTTGGACATCGACGTTTGGAAGCGCGAAGGCAGCACGGTACTGGATGACGTCATGCGCACCCACGAGCGCCGCAGGCTTGGCGACGCACCGGTGCCTGCACACGACGACACCATGCTCGACGAGGAACACGACGCCGTGCCGCATCTCTTCGGTCCGGATGGCGCGGAGTACGCACTCGTTACGCACGTCAAAACATCGTCGAACGTCGCCGGGAGGTCGCAAGCGTCTGGAAGGGTACATTTTGCGGAGGCGCTCGGCGCGGCTCGCTCGCTTGAGCGGCAAGCGTCGGAGGTGTTGCCGCCCCCGGTGCCGCCGCGGATGCCGCCGCTGCCGGCTTCCCCGCCGCCAGCCCTGCCGGCATTACCGTCGTCACTGCCGCCCATCCTTGAGTAATTCACTGCAATCGCCGAGTTAAGCAGAACAGGCCGCGACCGGAATAGGGAGCGGCCTTTTTCGTGCTTCAGAACACTTCGGCCATGACGCATCTCTCATCCCGTAACCAAAACGCAAGGCTGAAATTTCGCCGGCCGAAACGCTTCATGCGCGCGTAATAGTAAATATTTTAATTATTCGCAAGCCTTTCTAATCAATATGTTGCGCGATTTACGCAACAATCTCTTGCTTTGCCATGTAGGGAACTTGTCAGTAGAATGGCCGCGTTAAATGCGCTACGCGAGGTGAATAGCCTGTCAGGTTTTCTTCACGCACGGCGAGCCACCGCTTGACTGTCATGCGTGATTCGTCCCGTCCCCCACAAAAACGGAGAACTCCATGTCACAGGACAAGGAACCGCGCCGGCGCTTTCTGCGCCAGGTGCTGGCGATCGTGCCTGCCACGACGCTTGCCACCGGTGCGACGCTTACGCAGTCTGCCTGTAGCAGCGACAAGCCTGCTGCCCCCGCCGCTTCGACCACTCCCTACGAGCCCAAGTACTTCACTGCCGACGAATGGCGTTTCGTGAATGCTGCCGTGGACCGTTTGATTCCCGCCGACGATCTCGGGCCGGGTGCGCTGCAAGCCGACGTGCCGCAGTTCATCGACCGCCAGATGGAAACGCCCTTCGGGCACGGCAAGCTCTGGTACATGCAGGGGCCGTTCCATCCCGATCAGCCGCCCGAGATGGGCTACCAGTTGAGCCTCGTGCCGCGTGACATCTATCGCCACGGCATTGCGGCTTGCGATGCCTACTGCAAGAAGCAGTACAACAAGGCGTTTGCCGACCTCGATCACGCTACGCAGGAAACCGTGCTTGGCGATCTGGAGCACGCGAAGGTCGAGTTCGATAGCGTGCCGGCGCGCACGTTCTTCTCTTATCTGCTGGCCAACACGAAGGAAGGGTTTCTCTCGGATCCTATCCACGGCGGTAACAAGGACATGGTCGGCTGGAAGCTGGTCGGCTTCCCTGGCGCTCGCGCTGACTTCATGGACTGGGTGGATCAGCCCAACGTCAAGTACCCGTACGGGCCCGTGTCGATTTCTGGAAAGCGGGGCTAAGGGGGCGAAGCTATGGCAATCAAAAAAGATAAGGTCGACGCCGTCATCGTGGGCTTCGGCTGGACCGGGGCCATTCTCGGTCAGGAACTCACCGACGCAGGACTCAACGTGGTGGCGCTCGAGCGCGGCGGCATGCGCGACACGCCCACCGATGCGCAGTATCCCAAGGTCATCGACGAACTCGAATACTCGGTGCGCGGCAAGCTCTTTCAGGAACTGGCGCGCGAGACCGTCACAATTCGTCACACGCCGGACGATCTCGCCGTGCCCTACCGCCAGAACGGCTCGTTCCTGCTCGGCAACGGCGTGGGCGGCGCGGGGTTTCACTGGAACGGCATGCATTACCGCATCCTGCCGGAAGAACTGAAGCTGCGTAGCCATTATGAAGAGCGCTACGGCAAGAAGTTCATCCCCGACGGCATGACGATTCAGGACTTCGGTGTGAGCTACGAAGAGCTGGAGCCGCATTTCGATTTCGCCGAGAAAGTGTTCGGCACGTCGGGTAAGGCCGGGAACCTGAACGGCAAGATCGTGCCGGGTGGCAATCCGCGCGAGGGCGCACGCTCGAGCGAATTCCCCACGCCGCCGCTGCAGAACACCTACGGTGCGACGCTGTTCGAGAAGGCCGCCCGCGAAGTTGGCTTCAATCCGTATCCGGCACCTGCCGCGAACACCTCCGAGCCTTATACGAATCCGTACGGCGTGCGTCTCGGGCCGTGCAACTTCTGCGGCTTCTGCGAGAACTACGGCTGCTACATGTATTCGAAGGCGTCGCCGCAGACGACCATCCTGCCGGTATTGCTCAAGAAGACCAATTTCGAGCTGCGCACGAACGCATATGTCGTCAAGGTCAATCTCGACAGCGATGGCAAGAAGGCCACCGGTGTGACTTACATCGACGCACAAGGTCGTGAAGTCGAGCAACCTGCCGATCTCGTCATCATGGCCGCGTACCAGATGCACAACGTGCGCTTGCTGCTGCTCTCGGGTATTGGCAAACCGTACGATCCGAAGACGGGCGAAGGCGTTGTCGGCAAGAACTACGCTTATCAGATGAACGGCGCCGTGAACGTGCTGCTGCCCAAGGGCACGCAGTTGAACCCGTTCATCGGCACGGGCGCCGGCGGCGTGTCGATGGACGACCTGAACGGCGACCAGTTCGACCACGGACCGCTGGGCTTTATCGGCGGCGCGAGCATTCGTCACATTCGCTATGGCGGACGTCCGATCAAGATGACTCCGACCGTGCCGGGCACGCCTTCGTGGGGCAGCAAGTGGAAGGCGGGCATTGCAGATGCGTATCAGCGTTACATGACCATCGGCATTTCCGGCTCGGTCATGTCGTATCGCGACGCGTGTCTCGATCTTGATCCGACCTACAAGGATGCCTATGGCGTGCCGCTGCTTCGCATGACGTTCGACTGGCATGACAACGAATACGCCATGCTGGGCTATATGGGCGATCGGATGGAAGAGGTCGGCCGTGCGATGAACCCGGAGAAGGTGTTCCGTGCGATTCGCAAGAAGGGCACCCGCTACGACACGCGGATCTATCAGAGCACGCATACGACCGGGGGCGCCATCATGGGCACGAATCCGTCGAACAGCGTGGTCAACAAGTATCTGCAGAGCTGGGACGTGTCGAACGTGTTCGTGATGGGGGCATCGGCGTTTCCGCAGAACATGGGTTACAACCCCACGGGCGTGGTGGCGGCGCTGGCGTACTGGTCTGCGAAGGCGATTCGCGAACAGTACCTCAAGAACGCCGGCCCGCTGGTGCAAGCCTGAGGAGCGAACCATGATCCGCAAAACGATGATGAAACGCTCTGTTGGCGCACTGACGGCCGGTGCCTTGGCGCTTGCAGTCGCCGCCGTGTGGGCGCAGACGGCGACGGCGCCTTCCGGGGCGGCCGTTTCGCCGGTGCCGACACCCTCCGTGCCCGCTGTGACGGTGGAGGCTGGCACCCAGACACCCGCCGCGAACGATCCGCAAGCGCGACTCGTGAAGCAGGGCGAATACCTCGCGCGTGCTGCCGATTGCGCCGCGTGTCACACGGCGCCCAAGGGCAAGCCGTTCGCGGGTGGCCTGCCGATTGCCTCACCGATCGGCACGATTTACTCGACGAACATCACGCCGGACAAGGACACCGGTATCGGCAGCTACAGTCTTGAGGACTTCGACAAGGCGGTGCGTCACGGTATCGCGAAGAATGGTTCGACGCTGTACCCGGCCATGCCGTACACGTCGTACGCGAAGGTGCGTCCGGCTGACGTGAAGGCGTTGTATGCCTACTTCATGAGCGGTGTGCAGCCCGTCGCGCAAGCGAACAAAGCGACCGACATTCCGTGGCCGATGTCGATGCGCTGGCCGCTCTCGATCTGGCGCAAGATGTTCGCGCCGGCGGTCGTGGCCGATGCGGCGTCGACCGATAACGATCCGATCTCGCGCGGACGCTATCTCGTCGAAGGTCTGGGCCATTGCAGCGCCTGCCACACGCCGCGCGGCATTGCCTTGCAGGAGAAGGCACTGACCGACGACAGCACGGCGTTCCTCTCGGGCGGAGTCGTCGAGAACTTCCTCGCGAAGAACCTGCGTGGCGATGTCACCGACGGTCTGGGCAACTGGAGCGAAGGCGATATCACGGCGTTTCTGAAGGGCGGGCGTAACGATCATTCCGCCGCCTTCGGCGGCATGTCGGACGTGGTGCAGCACAGCACTCAGCACATGAACGACGACGATCTGAGCGCCGTCGCCAAGTACCTGAAGACGCTGAAGCCGGTCGACCCGAACGCCAAGGCGCTCGCTTACGACGAAACCGTAGCCAAGGCATTGCGCGCGGGTTCCGACAAGAGCAACGGTGCGCTCACGTTCATCGACAACTGTGCGGCATGTCACCGCAGCACGGGCAAGGGCTATACGCAGACGTTCCCGACGCTTGCGCTCAGCTCGACGGTGAACTCGGCAGACCCGACCTCGCTTGTCCATATCGTGTTGCGCGGCGCGGAAATGCCGTCGACCAATACAGCGCCGACGCATTACGCGATGCCGGGCTTCGACGATCGTCTGACCGATCAGGATGTGGCCGATGTGCTGACGTTCGTGCGCTCGAGTTGGGGCAACAAGGCGCCAGCAGTGACGGCCGCGCAGGTGGCCAAGGTGCGCAAGGACGTTGGCGCGGCGCCGCAGCCGCAGCGCTAAGCGCAAGAGGCGTTGCGTTCGCGACCGGTGCATGCCGGCGCGAGTGCCTCGCCTGTGGTGAAATGAAGCCCCGCCGGGCAGTTCCGCTGGCGGGGCTTTTTTGATGTTCGCGATGGATGGTCGCGAACGGTGATGATGCAGGGAGAAAGCTGTGCCATTCATTCTTCTGGCGCTCGTTGTGCTGGCGGGCATTGTGTACGGAGCGGTGCGGCTATACGCGGCCGTAGCGCTTCGGTTCGGCACGCCGGCCGCCGTGGCGACGATTGCCGTGTGTGTGCTGCTCGTCGTGTGGCTCGTGGGGGATGCGGTGCGCCGTTATCGCGCCGTGCATGGCGTGCGGCGCGACGGCAAGCGCCTTGTGAGCGTCTCAGGCGAGTGGGGCGAACTTACGCTCGACGCCGATCGCAAGATGGGGACGATTCGCGTGGACGGTCGCCAGGCCCGGTTCGTGTTTTCGGATGTCCTGTCGGCGCATGCGGTCAGCGAGGGCGGACGTTGGTGGCTCGTGCTCGAACTCGCCCACAGCAAGCAGGCGAATTGGCGCGTGCCGATGCCCGCCCGCTCGCTGGCGCAACGCTGGACGAAGATCTTCCGGCTGACGAATGCGCACCGGCTGTAACGTGAGGGCTCAGGCGCCGACGGGCATCGGCTGCCGGACCGGCGGCAGCACGCTTTCGTCGTTGATCGGGAAATGCAGGGCCGCCGCCACAACGCCCAGGATCGCTGTCGCGGCCCAGATAAGGTTGTAGGAGCCGGTGACGTCCAGTACGTAGCCGCCGAGCCACGCACCGAGGAACGAGCCGACCTGATGGCTCATGAAGCACAGGCCGAAGAGCGTGCCCAAGTGTTGCGTGCCGAACACCTTTGCCACCAGACCGCTGGTGAGCGGCACGGTACCGAGCCACGTCAGCCCCATGACCGCGGCGAAGATCACCACGCTCGCATCGGATTTCGGCAGGAGGAAGAAGAGCGCGATGGCCGCCCCGCGAATCAGGTACAGCCAGCCGAGTACGTGATGTTGACGATACCGTCCGCCGAGCCAGCCGCAGGCCCAACTGCCCGCCATATTGAACAGCCCGATCAGCGCGAGCGCGGTAGCCCCGAGACCGACGGGCATGTGACACATCAGCAGATAGCCGGGCAGGTGTGTGGCGATGAAGGCCAATTGGAAGCCGCAGGTGAAGAAACCCAGCGTCAGCAACTGGAAGCCGCGATGGGTGCGCGCCTGCTGGAGGACGTCGCGTAGCGAGACGTGTTCGCCGTCGTTGCTCGCGGCCGGTGCGGCCGTTGTGTCGGCATCCGCCGGTGCAGCCGCCTTGCTGCGCCGGTTCAACGTCATGAACAGGCCAAGCGGGGCGGCGCAGCACAAGATCACCGCGAGGACGAAGAGCGACGTCGACACGCCGTAGGTCTGCCGCAGACCTTGGGCGATGGGCACGAGTGCAACCTGTCCGAGCGAGCCGCCGGCGCTTACGAGGCCCATCGCCATCGTGCGTTTCTCCGGCGTGACGGCGCGGCTCACGGCGGGCAGCACCACGCCGAACGTGGTGCAACTGATGCCGAGTCCGACCAGCACACCGAGTCCAATGACGAGCCATAGGCCCGACGGCGCCAGGGCCGCCATTGCCAGTCCCGCAGCGAACGCAAATGCGCCGAATGCGACCACGGGGGCCGGACCATGGCGGTCGGCCATCGCCCCGGCAAACGGCTGGGCGAATCCCCACACCAGGTTATGCAATGCGATGGCGAAGGCCACAAGGGTGACGGGCACGCCGCGGTCGTACGAGAACGGATTGATGAACAGACCGAACGTCTGGCGGGTGCCCATCGCGGCACTCAACACGAGTGCACCAGCAATGATGATCAGCGTGACGCGGTTTTGCAGCAAGGGTGATGCGGATGCGATAGGTTTTTGCATGGTGATGAGTCCTCCTCACCGTAGTCTCGCAATGAAATTCCCTTGTAGCAAAGGAGTTGTGCATTGGGCGAGGTGAATTTTATTCACCTGAGGGGGTGTCGGCTTGTTCAATTACCCAATCACGGAACACCAGGCATTCGGGGTGCGGCTCGATGTCGTCTGCGCAGATCAGCCAGTAGGCGCCTTGCGCGGGTGTCGTGATGTCATGCGCGGGCACGAGGGCGCCGCTCGCGAGATAGTCGTCGACCAGCGGGCGGCGTCCGATGACGACGCCAAGGCCGGTCATCGCCGCTTCGAAGGCCATCTGAATGCTGTCGACACTGATTCCGCCCTGGGCGTCGAAGTCATCGATCCCCGCGCCTTCGATCCAGCTTTGCCAATCTTCGCTGGCGCTGCTGACGTGAATTCGTGTGACGGCGCGCAGATCGATCTTGCCGTTGGCGCCAGCGTGGCTCGCATGATATGCCGGACTGCAGACGGGGACAAATCGTTCTCCGAAGAGCCGGTGCCAGGTGCCGCTCGCGACCGGCGCACGTGACAGGCGGATCGCGAAGTCGAAGCCGTCGGTAGGGAAGCCTACCTGCCGGCGCGACGTGTCGACCGTGATATCGACGCCCGGAACGCGCTGCAAAAATGTGCCGAGACGCGGCAGGAGCCAGCGCGAGGCGAGGGTTGGCGCGCAAGTGACGGCGATGGCGCGCGAGGCGTCGGGCGTGGGCAGGCGTCGCGTGCCGGTGAGCAGCAGTGAGAACGCTTCGGTCACGTAGGCGAGATAGTCGACGCCTTCCGGTGTGAGCGAGAGGCCTTGCGGCGAGCGGGTGAACAGGGCGACGCCCAGTGTCTGCTCCAGCCCGACAATGCCATGGCTGACGGCGCTCGGCGTGAGGTGCAGTTCAGCGGCGGCGCGTTTGAAGCTCTGGTGCCGCCCGGCGGCTTCGAACAGGCGCAGAGCGGACAGTGGTGGCAGGCGGGGTGGCATCGGGTGAGGTGTCGAGCGGTCGGTGAGCGGGGCGCAAGCGCGCCGGTATCGAAGGCGTCGTTCGGATGGCGTCGATTCTCGCATGACGCCGGGCGTTGTGCGGCAGAGGGATGCGAGTCGCGCCGCGCAACCAGGGCTCGCTGACGCTCGCGCCTCGCAACTGTGATGGTCGGCAGCCGGTACAGGCCTGTCCGCATTTGATGAACTGTACCGGGATTCGGGCGGTGCGCATGCTTATGCTGTGACCCCGCGAGTCCCAGGCGATTGCAGAACGCAGCGCTGGGGGGCGTTTCAGACTTTCGAATATGACGACCGAACAATTGCTGGCTTTCTGTGCTTTCGCTGTCATCACGCTGGTGACACCGGGGCCGAACAACATGATGATCCTGGCTTCGGGCCTGAACTACGGATTCAAGCGCACGTTGCCGCATCTGGCTGGCATTGCCGTTGGCTTCGCCTTGATGGTGTTCTTGACGGGCGCGGGGCTGCACTCGGTCTTCGTTCGCTTCCCGGTGATTCACACGGTATTGAAGTACGCCGGGGCGGCTTACCTGTTGTGGCTTGCGTGGCATCTTGCCCGGTCGGGTCCGATGGACGACGAACGTCGCGGACGGGAGCGTCCGATGGGGTTTTGGGGCGCGGCGGCGTTCCAGTGGGTCAATCCGAAGGCGTGGGTGATGGCCGTGGGCGCGATCAGCACGTACCTGCCCAACGCATCGCATCTGCCCGACGTGATGGTGCTCGCGCTGATCTACGGCGTGTTGGGGGCCCCGTGCATCGGTCTGTGGGCGGGGTTTGGCGTCGCGATGCGACGGGTGCTCACCGATGCGCGCTCGGTCCGGATCTTCAACGGTTTTGCTGCCGCATTGCTGGTGGCGTCGCTTTATCCGATTTTGGTCGAGTGAGGCCCGGTGGCGTTTGGCACGCGCAGGGGCAAGCAACTGACGGGGGTGAACAGATTCCATCGTTATACTGACGGTTCTTGCGAATCCTTCCCCCAACGTGAGGTGTTGACATGGCCCGATTCCGCTTCAAGACCCTGCCTTGTCTCGTTGCTGCGGCAACACTTGCATTTTCCCCGCTGTCGTCAGTGGCGTGCACCCGCGTGGTGTATCTCGGTGCCAACGACGACGTCATCACGGCGCGCTCGATGGACTGGAGGGTTGACGTCTCCACCAATCTTTATGTGCTGCCGCGCGGTATCGCGCGCTCGGGCGAAGCCGGCCCGAACTCCATGCGGTGGACGGCGAAGTACGGCAGCGTGGTGGCCACGGGCTATGACGTCTCGACGACCGATGGCGTCAACGAGAAGGGGCTGTCGGCGCAGTTGCTGTGGCTGGTGGAATCGCAGTATCCGAAGATGGACAAGGGCTCGAAGCCGGGGCTGACGATTGCGGCGTGGGCGCAATACGTGCTGGACAACTTTGCGACGGTCGCCGAAGCCGTGTCGGCGCTGGAGAAGGAGCCGTTTACGATCGTGACGGACAACGTGCCGGGCGAGAACCGGCTCGCGACGTTGCATCTGTCGATGTCGGACAAGTCGGGCGACAGTGCGATCGTCGAGTACATCAATGGCCGGCAGGTGATTCACCACGGCCGTCAGTATCAGGTGATGACGAATTCGCCGACATTCGACGAGCAACTCGCCTTGAATACGTACTGGAAGCAGATCGGGGGCACGACGTTCCTGCCGGGGACGAATCGCTCGGCGGATCGCTTTGCACGGGCGTCGTTCTACATCAACGCGATTCCGAAAAATGAAGACTCGGTCGAGGCGCTGGCGAGTGTGTTCAGCGTGATCCGCAATGCGTCCGTGCCATACGGGATCACCACGCCGGACGAGCCGAATATCTCGTCGACGCGCTGGCGTACGGTGGTCGATCATAAGCGCATGCTGTATTTCTTCGAATCGGCCCTCACGCCCAACACCTTCTGGGTGGATCTGAACAAGGTGGATTTCACGTCGGGGGCGCCGGTGAAGCGGCTCGATCTCGGTAAGGATCAGCGCAATACGTTCAACGGCGAAGTGTCAGCCGCTTTCAAAGTGGCGCCGCCGTTTCCGTTTCTCGGGATAAATGCCGGCAAGGGGAATTGACAAAGAAAAACCCCGAAGAGGCTTGCTCTATCGGGGTTTTACGGAAGACTGAGACAGTCTTCGGAGGTGTTGTTGGCGGAGCCCACCGCCATTGGATGGGCCGCAATCAAAGCTATCTCACCAGTCGTGGTCTTTCGCCCCGCTTCGACGCGTGAATAATGACCCGGGGGCCCATCAACATGTCCGTCGCCACCATCGCTTCCGCAAACGTATCGAAGTAAATCGCGTGCTCAGGGTCGGACACGTGCGCTCGCCTGATTTCTCCAGCCGCCTCGTCCCAAGCGTAACCAAGGTACTTCCTGTACTCGTGGAACCAGACCACATGCCCTTCACGCGCCAACGACTCGGGGAGGTCGAGTCCGCCTTGAGCGTCGTTTCCTCCATTCTTTCCGCCGTTGTCATTTGAATTGCTCATCAAAGTCTCCTTAGATGCAGGTGGATTTCGCCGTGTTGGCGGCTGAATTCATCATCGCAGGAGTGCCGAGCCTCGCGTTTCAGTAACTTCCGAATATCCCCGCCTATGCGTCGACACTCGAAACGTTTCGACACGCAGCAAAAACGCTTACGGCGTGCCGTCGTTCAGCTCGAGCACGCATACTCCGTGGTGGTAATCAGTGGGCATTTCAGATCCTCCGGAGGTGTTGGAAAGCCTGCCGGTAGGATCACTCGCGCTCGCGCGAGACACACGCGTAGGGTGTTGTGCTGTCTCCAGGCACAACACAACACGACACCCCTTGCTATTTCGCGTTAGATTTCGTTGCTTTCAGCGGGATTGCGCAGCCATCCGACGAGGAAAGCCGCGAACGCCACGAGCAGACAGCCGAAGCCGAGAAGCCACTCGTCAGCCGACGCTTCGGCGATGGCGGCGAGAATCCAGCCAACCTGTGCGGCGTGCCAGATTGCGAGGTCTTTGAGCGCAAGTTCCATGCGATTGTTCCAGAGTTCGGGAGCGCACCATTGCTCTCCCGAAGAGTATAGGCAGATCGCAAATCTCACTTACGCAGCCAAACCCAGTAAACGAAGCCGAGTCTCGGTAATGTCCGCGTAGGCCGGTTCCAGCTCGCAGCCAATCCAAAAATGCCCTGCATCGCTTGCCGCTTTCAGGAAAGTGCCACTACCCGCGAACGGGTCGAGCATCGTTGAACCGGGAGGAACGAGCCGGACGACCTGACGTGCCAATTCGTCGGGTTTCTGCGTGAGGTGCTGTTTCGGACGTGGGACGCGCTCATTGAATACGCCAGGCAAAAAGGTGCTGGAATCCATATGCGTTGGCCGAGGACACCAAGGCAGCATAGAGCCGCGCAACTACCTTTTCCGCTCGATTGGCGCGGCCGGGCATGCTCGGCTGCGTCACGCTCACCTTGCTCGCGTGCCGAGCGCATGCTATTGACCCTGGCTCCTGCCACGCAAGGCTCGTCCAACAGGCGAGCGCGCAGCGACTCGATCGCTACCAACCATCCCTCCACTTCTTGCTTCCATTCCCCCCGGATGATGTCCACGTCCACCCGGCATGCGACAAGCGTCACATGTAGCCGGTGAATCTCCCACAGCAACTCACGCACCTCTGGTGTCGGTGTGCGCGCCCAGATCGCGCGTAGGTCGGAGGGGGTTAGTGCCCGGCGTTCGGGCGCGGTCGGGTTCCGTCGTCGCATGATCATAAATACTGTATGCATGCACAGTATTCTAAACTATTTCCGAAACCGCATGAGAGGCGCTACAACAGGCTGATTGTCGGGGTAGGGCCAGCGTCTCGGGAGATCGCGGGCGGCCGGCCGTGAGGGCTGGCAGGTACGTTGTCGCCGGGATTTTGGAGGCGCCGACCCCCTGACCTAGACCCCAGCGCGCGCGGTCATGACCCCGCCACGCCTGCGCGCTTGATACAACACTTTTTATACACCTTTGCGCCGACCGTCGAGACCCGTCAGTACAGGCGCGGTAGGGCATTTCAGGGGCCACAGAACGTGTGCACTTTTATGCGCCAAGCTCATGCAGTGAGGATTCGGAGTTGGCGATGCGGAGCGCTTGTTTCGGTCGTATGTATCGGATTTTCGAATCGTTTTGCGATTCCGTTGTAATTTAGCCTTGCACTACGTTATATCCAACTGGTATGATTTTCCAATCAAGCCCATGGCAGTAAGCCGTTGCAAATCATCCAGCAGCGTGCCGAGCCCTTGGGCTTTTTTCATTTCCGGGCAGAAAAATTACAAGAGTTAGGTGATGGCAACTGCGATCCTAATTGACGGGGCTTTCTTCATCAAACGCTTCCGGGCGATTGAACCAAAGAATGCTTATGACCCACGCAGAGCGGCGGAATGCGCCCATCGGTGGGCATGTGCGCATTTGACTCCGCCGTTGCCGCGCCGAAATGGGGCGGGTGATGATCTGCGCCCTGTTCGCCAACGGCAGCGAGGACAAAGACGCGATCTTTACCGGATTTTCTTTTACGACTGTCCGCCGCTCGAAAAGAAGATGCATAACCCCATCAGCGGGAAGGCAGTAGATTTCGCTAAATCTAAGGAAGCTCAATTTCGTGTCGAGCTTCACGAGCATCTTCGTGGTATGCGGAAGGTCGCGTTGAGATTGGGGCACTTGTCCGCATACACGCAATGGGCTATCAAACCAAACAAGGTTGCCGAGCTACTGGCGCGCAAGATTACGATGGACCAACTGACGGAAGATGATGTCACTGTTGATGTTCGTCAGAAAGGCGTCGACATGCGTATTGGCGTTGATGTGTCCTCGTTGGCTTTCAAGAGGCAGGTAGATCAAATCGTGTTGATCGCTGGCGACGCAGATTTTGTGCCTGCGGCGAAGCAGGCGCGTCGGGAGGGAATCGACTTTGTTCTCGACCCTATGTGGCAGCGAATACCTGCGAACTTAAATGAGCACATCGATGGATTGCGATCGACTTGCCCCCAGACTAGAAAAGTCCAAGGAGAGCAGTAACTTACGCTTTCCAAATCGTTAGCGAGTGCTTTTTTCTTTAAAACTAGAGGGGCACAGATGTTAGTCGTCCAGGACTCACTCCTGTGTTGAACGTCATAACAAGATAAAAAGGAAGTCGAAATCGTGAAAGTATTTCTCAGTTGGTCGGGGCAGCGTAGCAAAGATGTTGCAAACTTGCTAAGCGATTGGCTTTGTTGTGTCATACAGGCATCAAGGCCGTGGATTTCAACACGCGATCTTGATCGTGGCTCACTTTGGTTTGGGGAAATCAATGATCAACTGAAGGACACGACCGTCGGCATTATCTGTCTAACGCAAGAGAACAAAACACGCCCTTGGATTCTCTTCGAGGCCGGAGCGTTAGCCAAGGGGCTGACAACTTCACGCGTTTGCACGTTGTTGGTCGATCTTGAGCCGAAAGACATTGAAGATCCCCTCGCCCAGTTCAATCATACGAACCCAACTAAAGAAAGCGTCTCTGGGCTCGTTAAAACGCTCAACGCTACACTCGGAGCGAACGGTTTGGACGTCCGAATCCTAGAGCAGGTTTTTGAGACGTATTGGCCGCAATTCGAAACTCGATTCGCTGAAATTCTTCAGACGACCAAAGACCAGCCACCGAGCAAGCCTCGCAACAAGGAGGACGTGCTTGGTGAGATCCTCGAGAACACGAGGGTGCTCAACAGCAGAATACGCCGGCTAGAACACGATGTGGAGCGTGGAAGAATGATTGAAAGTGAAGGTGTTTTTATGCAAGCCCGACAACACGCTAAGGATGGCATGCCACCAGAATTGATAATGGACATCTATAAGGACAAACTTCCAGCGCGGTTGCTGAAGGAAATTGTTGCCGGTTCCGAACGTATCGAGCGGCGTTCCGAGTAACGAAGCTCAACCGCATCGCCCCAGCTAGCGAGGCCTGACAAGTATAAAGTTTCGTCAGATCGCCCGCTAAATGAGAAACGACCGCCGCCAGCGCGGTCGTTTTTTCTAGAATTTTCACGTTCCCGCGAGTGTCATTTGCGCTGGTTGCGTTAGGAGTGGCGTACCGAAACGCCCTTCATTCGAGGTGAACGTACCCGAAGTTGCGTGCCGTTTACGTGCCATTTTTGCGACAACCAACGACAAGCAACGACAGTTCGTTATAAATGAAAAACGGGCCCGAAGGCCCGTCTCTACAAGGGTTTTGACTGTCGTTCGTTGTCGTTGACAGTCGGCATATTGGTGGAGCCGGCGGGGATCGAACCCGCGTCCGCAAGCACTCTACGACCAGTTCTACATACTTAGTTCAGTCATTTAATTTAACCGTTTTGTCGCGGACGAACACGCTACGCAACAGCGATCCATTTAATTTTCGGCCCCGGCGCCATGGCACCACCGGAGATTATCTGACGTAAATGACCTCGCGAGGTATTGCTACCCTGGCCCGTCAGCGAGCCAGTGCGAGGAAGGCGCCCTTAGGCAGCCAGTGCGTACGAGTTATCGTTAGCAGTTACTAATTTCCCATTGATTAACGAGGTGACGGGTCCTCGGTATGCCCTGCGCCGCTTCGCTACCCACGTCGAAACCATGTCGGCCCCAGTGGAATCACAATTATGACACAAATGGATCACTTCAGCGCGAAGTCCACTCGCGTGGTCGCCCCCTTGTCCTTGATGCCGTCTGCGTTGACCTTCGGCGCCACCACGAACAGCCGGTCAGACGCAATCTTGCCGTCCAGCCACGACCGCACGCGTTGTGCCCGTCGCTCCGCCAACGCCCGCAGATCGTCGTCGCTCACCTTGACGTTGGTCGCCAGCAGCTTTTCCATTTCGTCGTCCGGCAGCGATTTGGCAAACCCGATCATGTTGCGCGGTTTGGCAAAGTCGGCCGCCTTGTAAGCCGCCGTCAGATACTTGCTGCGCTCTTCCGGACTCACCGTCACGCTGTCCACGTCGACACTCTCACCCTTGCCGACCATCGATTTGACCTTCTGCGCCTTGATCGCGCGCTCCACGGCCACATTGCGCAGACCATCGGTGTCCTTCGCCGGATCGACGCGGCCCTCGATATCCAGCTTCAGCGCCGTGCGATCGGTCAACGCCTTCACCAGCGTCTCAAGCCGTTTCTCGCTCTCGGGCGTCAGACGCGCGCTGCCCGGTGCGAACTCCACGTAGCCCAACTCCTGATCGCCGCCGCCGAACGCCGACGCCAGCAAGCTGAACGGCGCCGTTACCGCCTTGACGATCAGATTCACGAACGCGCGGAAAATCACGCCACCCAAACTGAACTGCGGATCGTCAAGGGAACCGGAAATCGGAATGTCGACATCGATCTCGCCCCGCGAATTCTTCAGCAGCGACACCGCGAGCCGTACCGGCAGATTCGTGGCCGTCGGACTTTCCACCCGGTCACCGAACGTCAACTGATCGATGAAGATGTGATTGTTCGCCGTGAGCTTCGCCTGATCGAGCAAGTAGTGCACGTCGACCGTGAGCTTGCCCTTTTCGATGGGATAGCCCGCGTACTTCGTGGAGTAGGGCGTGAGATTGGTCAGTTCGATGCCGTCGGCCTTGGCCCCCAGATCCACGAACGCCATCGGCGCGAGCGGATTGATCTTGCCGTTGATGTCGATCGGCGCATTGCGGTTGACTTTGCCTTGCAGCGCCACGTCGGCCGGCTCGGTCGTCGCCGTTCCGAACGCACCAATGCGCCCGCCAATATCCGTCAGATTGGCCGTGTAGTTCGGCTTGACGAAGTTGTCGGTGAAGTTGATATTCCCGCCTTGCAGCGTGATACGTCCAATGTGCACGTCCGCAGGCAACGCCTTGCCGGCACCGTAGCCCGGGCCGCGCTGCACCGTAGTCTCACCCGGCTTCTGCTCCTTCTTCTCCACTTCCGTCGGCTGCCCGGCTTCGACCGCCGAGGCGGCCGCATCGAGCGGCGGCTTGGCCGCGGTGCCACCGAGCGGCACGCCTTCGTTGGCGCGCGTCAGCGACCGGGGTGCGGCTTCCTTGTTACCGACCACATCGGCCAGATTCAGACGCCCGTTGGCATTGATGATCAAACGTGCGTAGAAACGCGACAACGCAATGCTGCCCAACTGCACGTTCGGCTTGCCGCTGCCCACCGCCAGATTGATCTGCTGCACCGATAGCGCGTTCCAGCGCATGAAGTCGTCCGTCGTCACCTTGTCGAGCAAACGGACATTGCCCAGCGTTGCATCGCCACGATACGTCGCCTGCGGGGTTTCACCCTTCATGGCAAACGTGGCACGTCCGTTGCTGGAGAGCAGGGCACTCGCAATACTCGCGTTCAGTTGATCGCTCATGTAGGAGTCGAACGCTGCCAGATCGAGCTGCTGCGTCTTGATCTGAAGGTCGGCTGCGAGCGGTTGCGGCGTGACGTTGCCGGCCACGTTGAGCGAACCCTTCTTGTTGAGCGTGCCATTGACGTCGAGCTGCAACGGTTTGCTCATGTCCTGTGACGCGCCTTGCACCTTCACGTTCAGCGGTGCGAACTTCGCATTGATCGGACGGCCTTTGACGTCGCGGTCTTCGAATCCGATGCTTGCATTCTCGAGCGCCACCTTGCCGACCTTCCATTGCCAGCCACCAGCGCTCGGTTGCGACGCTGAAGCCGATGCCTTGGCGGAAGTCCGGCGACCCCGTTCCGTGCCGGCACGAGGGTTAGCGTCTTGGCCATGGCGTGCGGCGGCCTTGGGCTGACCGTCCCCGGTCAGGGCGAGCAGGTTGATCTTGCCGTCCTTGTCGCGTCGTGCCGACACATCGAGTCCGCTGACGATGACCTCGTCGACGACGGCTTGCCGCGCGCCCAGATCGAAGCGGGAGAGTTTGGCCTCGGCCTTGGCGAGCTTGAGCGGTGCGTCCCCTTTTTGCCCGGTGAGCCACTCGATCTTCTCAAGCGTGGCCGTGGCCGGCGCGATCTGCACGTTCGGCTGCTTGTCGGGGGCAAAGGCCGCATTGAACTTGGCCTGCGCGCCAACCGTACCGCTCTTCAGATTGCCCGCGAGTGCGCCTTGCGCGAAAGGCAGCAGCGGCGCGAGGGCGATCGACTGAGCATCGAGTTCGCCGCTCGCGTTGTACGCGTTCAGGCTGAACTGGCCATGCGCCTTGAGCGAACCGCCGCTCTGGATGCCGAGCGACGCGTCATACGTCGCGGGGTCCTTGCCCAGCGTCGAGAACTGCTTCACGCCGATCTGGATATTTTCCAGCGACACGCTTGCCGGTTTCGCCCCACGTTCGTCGGTGAAGCGCACCTTGCTGTCGACGAGCGAGATGTCGCCAATCAGCAAGTCGAGCGGTGCGGGCTGGGCCGCAGCCTGGGCTTTCGCTTGTGCGGCCTCTGCTGCCGAAGCAGGGGACGCAGGTTGCGCGGTCTGCTGGGCCGGGACCTGCGGTGCTCCCTTTGCAGCCTCGCTGCCCTTCGGTGACGCGGCGGCCTGGTCGACCGCCTTGCCTACCGCCTTGATGACCGTACGTTGCGGCAGCAGCGCCTTCTCGACGTTGATCGCGCCGCCTTTTTCCAGCGTGACCTGCTGGTCGAGACCGTCGATCCGAACACTGTCGATGTGATAGACGTTGTTGAGCGGCTCCACCTTGCCCAGCTTCACGTCGACCTGTTTGACGGCGACGAGCGGTGTGCCGTCCGGCTCGACGACCTTGGCATCGGAGAGAGCCGCCGTGCCGGTGAGCAGTACGTGATTGCCATCCTTGTCGCGCGTGAAGTGCAGCTTGAGATCGGTGCTGACGCTGGCGCTCTTGATCTGCGCGGGTACCGTGACCGGCGAATAATCGAGGTACTTGGGCACGTCGAAGCGGTCGAGCTTGATGTCGACCGTCGATTCCAGTGAATCGGCGAACGGCTTCGTCTGACCCGAAATATGCAGCGGTGAACCGTCGATGGACGCCTGCAGCAGCGGCTGCACGAAGATGTCGGTGTCGGCTGGCAGGTTCGCGATGAACGGCACACCGACTTGCAGATTGTCGATGACGTGCTTTTCGTTCTGCACTTCATCGTCGAAGCGAATCGTGCCGTTCTTGATCTGCACGTTGTTCAACGCAAAGCGCGCGGGCTTGGATGGCTCGGGCGAGGGCGGTCCGGACGTCGCGCGATCGATGATGTCCGAGAAGTTGAAGCGTTGCGGCGCGGTGCGCACGATATTGACGACGGGCGTGTCGACGTAAAGCTCGTCGACGACCGGTGCGAAGCGGAACAGCGAACCCCATGAAGCGTTCACGCGCAACATGCCGACATCCACGAACGGCTGTCCCGGAGTCTTGTCGCCGATGTGCACCTGATGCAGATCGAGGCGCAGCGTGTAGGGGTTGAAGCTGACGTCGCCCACGCTCACCGGCCGTTCCAGATAGGCCGAGAGCTTGTCGACGGCGTAATGCTTGAGGACGGCCGGCACCGTGAAATAGCCGACGACACCGAACACGGCGATGACGCCAACGGCCCACAGACTGGTTTTGCGCGCGCGACGGCGTACCTCGGGGTCGCGTCCGAGCCGCTGTGCGCGGGCGAGGCCCTGCTGCAGGCGGGAGTCGCCTGAGGGAGATTCAGAAGTTGGTTTGCGATCGTTCGCTTGCTCGGCCATGCGGTCTCCCGTAAGTCGCCAGTGAAGCATGCGCCGCGCCTCTATTGCGCGGCGGGACAGACCCGGGACCGGCCGCTACGGCGGCGGCCCTGTCCCGGCAGGCAATGGGGCGACTGTTCAGGCCGACGACATCACCAGCGGGGCGATCGCACCCGCGCGTTCGACGACCGCATCGGCTTGCCATTGGGCAGGGGCCAGCGCGTCGCCGCAATAACCGTAAGCCGCTGCGACGGTTGCCATTCCCGCCGCTTTGCCCGCCAGAATGTCGCGCAGGTCGTCGCCGACATAGACGATCTCCGCAGGTGCGACCCCGATGCGCTCGGCTGCGTATAACAAAGGCGCCGGGTGCGGCTTGCTATGAGGCGTTGTGTCGCCGGATACCACGCATGCGGCACCGTCGGCGAGCCCGAGCAAACTGACGAGCGGATTGGTCAGGCGTGCCGCCTTGTTCGTGACGATGCCCCACGGCATGCCGCGTTCGACCAGGGCCGCAAGCAGCGCGGGAATCCCGTCGAACAGTTGACTCTGCACACACAAGGCAGCTTCGTAGTTGGCGAGAAACGCGTCGCGCAGCGAGGGGAATGCCGCATCGTCAGGACCAACGCCGAACGCACTGCCGATCAAGCCGCGAGCGCCGTGCGAGGCCTGCAGGCGCAGTGTCTCGTAAGGACCCGGCGGCAGGCCGCGGTCGGTACGCACCTTGTTGACTGCGGCGACGAGATCCGGTGCCGTGTCGGCCAGCGTGCCGTCCAGATCGAACAGGACAGCACGCACGTTGCCGTTGAGCAGATGCGGCGCGCTGCCAAGGGAGGAGGGCACTCGGGCGGGGGACTCGAACATATCAGGCATCGCGTGTGCACGCGATCATGTAGTTGACATCCGTGTCGCGATTGATCGCGTAACGCTTGCTCAGCGGGTTGTAGGTCATGCCGCGCAGATCGCGTACCGTCAGGCCGCTTGCGCGGGCAAACGACGCGAGTTCCGACGGGCGGATGAACTTGGCGTAATCGTGCGTGCCGCGCGGCAGCATGCGCAGCACGTATTCGGCACCGACCACAGCCAGCAGCCAGGCCTTCGGGTTGCGGTTGAGCGTCGAGAAGAATATGTGACCACCCGGTTTGACGAGCGTTGCACAGGCGGCCACGATCGATGCTGGCGACGGCACATGTTCGAGCATTTCCATGCAAGTCACCACGTCGTACGTGCCCGCATCGCGGGCGGCGAGCGCCTCGGCGGAGATTTCCTCGTAATCGATGGAGAGGCCAGCTTCGAGGCTGTGCAGATCTGCCACGCCGAGTGCTTTCTTCGACAGGTCGATCCCCTTGACGCGCGCACCCTGGCGGGCCATCGATTCGGAGAGGATGCCGCCACCGCAGCCAATATCCAGCACGCGCTTGCCTTGCAGCGGCACGTGTTGCTCGATCCAGTCGAGGCGCAGCGGGTTGATCTCGTGCAGCGGCTTGAATTCGCTGTGCGGATCCCACCAACGGTGGGCCAGTTCACTGAATTTATTGAGTTCTTGCGGATCGGCGTTCATCACTTGCTCATGGACATTGACGGCTCGGGGCAGGCAGGATGCTGCGCGGCAGCGCGCGCCCGTGTACCGGGGTTGACCGGTGGGTGCCGTCGAGATGGGGCAAGTATAACGAAGTGAGTGCGCCCATGTCCAAAGCGCGAGGCGTGGCGCGGGCCCGCAGCCAATTCGTCGCACATGCTGCGCCGGTAAAACAGACGTTTGGAATCCACGGAAATACCCCTCGTGCAGGCATGGCGCGAGCATGGCAGCCCGCTGTCAGTCACATGGCAAAGCCTTGTTTGGGCAGGGAAAATGCCGACTGCGAGCCCCGCGCAGATGCGACACACTCGGGGGCAAATCCCGCCATCGGGCCGGAACGATATCGTGTCTGTCGCGGCGCCAGACGGCGCCGGCCGCCGCTGCGACAGGGCCCAGGCCATTCCGGATCGGACTCCCCAGGGAGGCGTCATGACGCAACCCACGGCGCAAGACAATTCCGGCCCCGCGCCCGACGACTTACGCCGGCCTGGCCCGTGGCGTCGCAGGCGCTGGCTCACGCTCGCCGCATTGATCATCGTTGCGCTGCTGATCTGGCGGTGGGCCGCACATCGCGCGCCACCGCCCGTGCTCCCGCCTCCACCCGTCGCCGTCGTCTCGACAGTTGTCACGTCTGCGGACTTGCCGCGTTACGTCATGGGAATTGGCACCGTGCAGGCGACAACGTCGGTCACCGTGCGCGCGCGTGTGGACGGCCAGATCGAAAGGGTGGCGTTCGCCGAGGGGCGAGACGTGAAGGCGGGTGATCTGCTGGTGCAGATCGACGCGAGGCCGTACCGCGCACAGCTCGAGCAGGCGCGTGCCACGAAGGCGCGCGACGTCGCGCAGCTTGTCAACGCGCGTCTCGATCTACGGCGCTATCAGACTCTCGCGGCACAGGGCGCATCGCCCCAACAACAAGCGGATACGCAGGCGGCGCTCGTCAAACAGCTTGAAGCTGCGGTGCTGACCGATCAGGCGCAAATCGACTACGCGGCGGTGCAACTCGATTACACGACGATCCGGTCGCCCATCGACGGACGCACCGGGGTGCGGCTGGTCGATGTCGGCAACATCGTGCATGCAGCCGACGCGAGCGGCATTGTCATCGTCAATCAGATCGATCCGATTACGGTGCTGTTTACCTTGCCGGAAGACACTGTCGGGGCCGTGAATGCCGCGATGCAGGCGGCGGGCAATGCCGGGTTGGCGGTCGATGCCTTTGCGCGAAACGGCGGTGAGCGGTTGGCGTCAGGCAAGCTCACGCTCATCAATAACCAGATCGACAACGCGAGCGGTACCGTGCAACTCAAGGCGACCTTCGCCAACGCCAGCCATCGACTGTGGCCGGGCCAGTATGTCAATGCACGGCTAACGCTTGGGGTGATGCCGCGGGCCGTCGCGCTCGACGCGTCGGTGGTGCAGAACGGTCCTGGCGGGACCTTCGTCTACGTGGTGAACGAGCAAGGCAAAGCGGCGGTTCAACCCGTCAAGGTCGGGGTTACGCAGGGCACGCAGGCCATCATCGAAAGCGGCCTGACGGCAGGCACGCGTGTGGTCGTCGACGGGCAACTCAAACTGCGTCCGGGGACGCCGGTCACGGAGGCGCGCAACGCTTCCGGGAGAAGCTCGGGAGGGCCTCCGGCAATGACTCGTGACGGCGGGGCGATGCCGCCACCTGCCTCGTCGGCGGGCAGTCCGTTCGGCGCGTCGGGTCGTGCAGGCCGGTAGCCCGCTCGCAGACCCAGCGCACTCACCCATGTCCATCTCCGCCACGTTCATCAAACGGCCCATCGGCACATCGCTACTCGCTGCCGCGCTGTTTCTGATCGGTGTGGCCGCGTGGCCACTGCTGCCGGTCGCGCCGTTGCCGCAGGTCGATTTCCCCACGATTCAGGTGTCCGTCACGCTGCCCGGCGCCGATCCGTCAACGATGGCGTCGAATGTCGCCACGCCGCTCGAGCGGCAGTTCTCGCTGATTGCGGGTCTTACGCAGATGACGTCGGCAAGTGCGCTCGGTACCACGTCGATTACGTTGCAGTTCGACTTGAATCGCAGCATCGATGCGGCCGCTGTCGACGTACAGGCCGCCATCAATGCGGCGGGCGGACAGTTGCCGAGCAACCTGCCAAGTCCACCGACATACCGCAAGATCAATCCGGCCGATTCGCCAATTCTGATCATGTCGGTCAAGTCGGACACGTTGCCGCTCACCGTCGTCAATGACTACGCGGACAACGTGCTTGCGCAGCAAATCTCGCAGATCGACGGCGTGGGGTTGGTGAACATTGGGGGCGTGCAGAAGCCTTCCATCCGCATTCAACTGGATCCGGACAAGGTGGCCGCGCTAGGACTCGATCTGGAGAGCACGCGAGGCGCGCTGGTCAATGCGACGGTCAATGCGCCCAAGGGAAGTTTCGATGGGCCGCGGCAGAGCGTGACGGTCTACGACAACGGTCAACTGCTCGATCCCGCGCTTTGGAACGACGTGATCGTCGCCTATCGCGGCGGGGCGCCTGTGCGCGTACGCGATCTGGGACAGGCGGTGGCCGGGCCGGAAAACGCGCGGTTTGCGGGCTGGGCATTTCGCGGGGCTGCCATGCCGGAGGGTGAGACGCTCAAAAGCGGGCGCTCGGTATTTCTGGCGGTGACAAAGCAGCCGGGCGCCAACGTCATTGCCACGGTCGAGCGCATCAAGGCGGCGCTGCCGCGTTTGCAGGCATCGATTCCCCCCGCCGTCGAGGTGAATATCCTGACCGACAGAACGCAGACGATCCGGGCGTCGGTGGAGGACGTGGAGTTCACGCTGGTGCTGACCGGGGTGCTGGTGGTGCTGGTGATCTTCCTGTTCCTGCGCAATTTGCCCGCTACGCTGATCCCGGCGGTGACGGTGCCGCTCGCCATGATGGGAACGGCGGCCGTGATGTACTTGATTGGATTCAGCCTCGACAATCTGTCGCTCATGGCGCTCACGATCTCGGTGGGCTTCGTCGTTGACGACGCCATCGTGATGCTGGAGAACATCTACCGTCACGTGGAAGACGGAATGCCCCCGATGGAGGCGGCATACCGCGGGGCAGCCGAAATCGGCTTCACCATCGTGTCGATTTCGGTCTCGCTCGTGGCCGTTTTCATCCCCCTGTTGCTGATGGGCGGGATCGTCGGCCGGCTCTTCCGGGAGTTCGCCATTACCGTGACGCTGACCATCGCCATCTCGGTAATCGTTTCCCTGACCCTGACACCGATGCTGTGCTCACGGTTCTTGCGGCATACGCCTGCAGAGCGGCACGGCCGCCTGTATCGATGGTTCGAGGCTGGCTTCGGGCATATGCAGAACGGGTATCGGCGCGGCTTGCAGGTGGTGCTGGCGCATCAGTTCGCGACGCTGCTGGTGTTCCTCGCGACGCTCGCGTTGACGGCCGTGCTCTACATCGTGATTCCCAAGGGGTTCTTCCCGCAGCAAGACACGGGGTTCGTATTCGGTTTCGCGGAGTCTGCCCAAGATACGTCGTTCACGTTGATGAGTGAGCGCGTGGTTCGTGTCGCGGATGTCGTGCGTCAGGACCCCGATGTGTTGAGCTTTGTCGCCAACACCGGTAACAACACCGCCAATACCGCCAACTTCTTTATCAATCTCAAGCCCAAGGCGGCAGGGCGTACGCTGTCTGCCGATCAAGTCATTGCGCGATTGCGACCCAAGCTCGCGCAACTGGAAGGTATCAATCTGTTCTTGCAGGCGGGGCAGGATATCAACGTCGGCGGGCGCCTTGCGCGCACCCAATACCAGTACACGCTGACCGACGCGGATATTAACGAACTCAACCACTGGGCGCCCCTGCTGCTCGAACGGCTGCGCCGGTTGCCGCAACTCACGGACCTTGCGACCGACCAACAGAGCAACGCGGCCACCGCGACGCTGACCATCGACCGCGACCGGGCGTCGAGCTTCGGCATCTCGCCTGCGCTCATCGAGGCCACGCTATATGACGCCATCGGGCAGCGACAGATCGCGCAGTACTTCACACAGATCAACAGCTATCACGTGGTCATGGAGGTCACGCCGGCCTTGCAGGCCGATCCGGCGCTGCTCGACAAGCTCTATCTGATGTCGCCGACGACGGGCAATCGGGTGCCGCTCTCCACGTTCGTACGCATCGACCGTAGCAAAACCAATTACCTGCTCATCAGCCACCAGAGCCAGTTTCCGGCGGTGACGCTGTCGTTCAATCTCGCGCCGGGCGTGTCGCTTGGCGAAGCCGTCGATGCCATTCGCCGTACACAGGCGCAGATGAATCTCCCACTCTCGCTCAACAGCAGCTTTCAAGGAACGGCGCAGGCGTTCCGCGACTCGCTGTCGACCCAGCCATACCTGATTCTGGCGGCGCTGGTCGCCGTGTATATCGTGCTGGGCCTGCTCTACGAGAGTTATATTCATCCGCTTACGATTCTCTCGACACTGCCTTCGGCCGGGGTCGGTGCGCTGCTGATCCTGATGCTCGGCGGCCACGATCTGAGCGTGATCGCCCTGATCGGCATCATCTTGCTGATCGGGATCGTGAAAAAGAACGGGATCATGATGGTGGACTTCGCGCTGACGGCCGAACGCGATCATGGGCTTTCGCCGCAGGAGTCGATCTATCAGGCATGCCTGCTGCGTTTCCGTCCGATCATGATGACGACGATGTGCGCATTGCTCGCGGGACTGCCGCTGATGCTCGGCACGGGGGCGGGGTCTGAGTTGCGACGTCCGCTAGGGTACGCGATGGTCGGTGGGTTGCTACTGTCGCAAGCGCTTACGCTGTTTACAACGCCTGTCATCTACCTTTATCTCGACCGGGCGAGTCTCTGGTTCCGCGAGCGCAAGGCGCGTCGAGTGCAGCAGGACACGCGAACGCCGGAGTGAAGCGGGAGCGGCGCCGGGGATGAAGTCGTTCGGCGCCGCGCCAACGTCCGGCGAGGTTACGCTGCGGCCGGCACGCTCGCCAGCACGGCATGCGGGTCGTGATAGACCAGACCCAGCGCGTCGGCAACGCCTCGGTTGGTCACCATGCCGCGCGCCACGTTAAGCCCGGCGAGCAGATGCGGGTCGGCAAGCATGGCGGCGACCGGTCCGTGATCGGCCAGTTGCAGGATGAACGGCAACGTCACGTTGTTCAGGGCGAACGTCGAGGTACGCGGCACACCGCCCGGCATATTGGCCACGCAATAGTGGACAACGCCGTCCACCACGTACACCGGATCGGCATGCGTCGTGGCGTGCGATGTCTCGCAGCAACCGCCCTGGTCGATCGCCACATCGACAATCACCGAGCCCTTGCGCATCAGGCCGAGCATCTTGCGGGTGACGAGCTTCGGCGCTGCCGCACCCGGAATGAGCACGCCGCCGATCACGAGATCGGCTTCACGCAGATGGGTTTCGATGGCGTGCTGCGTTGAGTAGACCGTCTGCACGCGGCCACCGAACTGCGCGCTGATGCGGCGCAACGCATCGACCGATTTGTCGACGACCGTGACCTGCGCCCCGATGCCCACCGCGACCGTTGCCGCATTGGTGCCGACGACGCCGCCGCCCAGAATCACGACCTTGCCTGCTTCCACGCCCGGCACGCCGGAGAGCAAAAGCCCCAGTCCGCCATGCGTCTTCTCGAGGGCAGTGGCGCCGGCCTGGATCGACATGCGGCCCGCCACCTCGGACATGGGGGCGAGCAGTGGCAGACCGCCGTTCGCAGACGTCACCGTTTCATAGGCGATGCAGGTAGCGCCGCTCTTGATCAGGTCACGGGTCTGGTCGGGATCGGGAGCCAGGTGAAGATATGTGAAGAGCGTGTGATGGGGACGTAACCGGGCGCGCTCGACCGCCTGAGGTTCCTTGACCTTGACGATTAGCTCGGCGCGGTCGAATACGTCGACAGCATTGGCGGCAATGCGCGCTCCGGCGCCAACGTAGACCTTGTCATCCATGCCAATGCCTGCACCGGCCTGAGTTTCGATCCACACTTCGTGCCCGCGTGCCACCACTTCGCGTACGGCTGCGGGCGTCATGCCTACGCGGTATTCGTGGTTCTTGATCTCCTTCGGTACACCGATTTTCATGATGCGTCTCCTTTGTTGTGATGGGGCAGCAAAAAACGAGTGCTTCTCATGCAAACCGCAAACATGTCGGCGGCCCAAACAAAAAACGGCACCCGAAGGTGCCGTTTCCAGGGTCAGGCAAAGGCTGGTTGGGCCTGCGCCTCGGACGCGCCGCTGTAGCGCGCCACCGATAGATCGTCGGCCAGAATCGCCGGCCTGCGCCCTGACATCAGATCGGCCAGCAACTGGCCCGAACCGCAGGACATTGTCCAGCCCAGTGTGCCGTGCCCTGTATTCAGGAACAGATTGCGCTGGGCAGTGGCGCCGACAATCGGCGTGCCGTCCGGGGTCATCGGGCGCAGCCCGGTCCAGAACGACGCTTCGGCCGTGTTGCCAGCCCCCGGATACAGATCGTTCACCACCATTTCCAGCGTGGCGCGGCGTGCCGGATTGAGTGTCTTGTCGTAACCGACCACTTCGGCCATGCCGCCAACGCGGATACGGTCGTCGAAACGGGTGACGGCGATCTTGTACGTTTCGTCGAGCACCGTCGACACCGGGGCGCGGGATGCGTCCACGATCGGCACGGTGATCGAATAGCCCTTGAGCGGGTACACGGGAATGTCGACGATGCCGCGCAGGAACGGCGTGGAGTATGAGCCGAGCGCGACGACGTAGGCGTCAGCGCGCTGCATCATGCCCGCGCAGACAACGCCTTCGATCTTGTCGCCGGCGACTTGCAAACCGTCGATCGGCATGTCGTAGCGGAATTTCACGCCGAGGGCCTCGGCCATTGCCGCGAGACGCGTGGTGAACAACTGGCAGTCGCCCGTCTCGTCGTTCGGCAAACGCAGTCCGCCAGTGAGCTTGTGCGACACAGCCGCCAACGCGGGTTCTGCGCTGGCAAGTGCCGCGCTGTCGAGGAGTTCGAACGGCACTCCCGCCTCTTCGAGCACGGCAATATCGCGCGCGGCGTTCGCCAGTTGCTCCTCGGTGCGGAACAGTTGCAGCGTTCCCGCCTGACGGCCCTCATAGGGAATGCCGGTCTCGGCGCGCAGTGAACGGAAGCAATCGCGGCTGTACTCGGCGATCCGCACCATGCGTTCCTTGTTGACGGCGTAGCGCTCGGGGGTGCAATTGCGCAGCATCTGATAGAGCCACTTGAGCTGCGTGAGCGTACCGTCCGGCCGGATGGCGAGCGGGGCGTGCTTCTGGAACAGCCACTTGATGGCCTTCGTCGGAATGCCCGGTGCTGCCCACGGGGAGGCGTAGCCCGGTGAGATCTGGCCAGCGTTACCGAAGCTGGTCTCGAGTGCCGGACCGGCCTGGCGATCGAGCACCGTGACGTCGTGCCCGGCCTTCGCCAGGTAATAGGCGCTGGTTACGCCAATGACGCCGCTGCCGAGAACGATGACCTTCATTGCGTTGACTCCTGTAAAACTATAGTTATCCAGTAATAATTCGCATGCTATTCTCGGATTGCTAGGTTTAGTTAATGTATATGAGCGGAATTCAGGAATAAATCATGCGAGTTCAGCAGCAATCGATCCGTACGCTGGATCGCCTCGACCGGCGCATCCTGACGTTGCTTCAGCAGGACGGCCGGATGTCGATGAAAGATCTCTCGGAGCAGGTCGGTCTGTCGATCACGCCGTGCATCGAGCGTGTGAAGCGCATGGAGCGCGACGGCGTGATCATGGGCTACTTCGCCCGGGTGAATCCGGCAGCGCTTGGGGCGTCCTTGCTGGTATTCGTCGAGATCACGCTGGACCACAAGTCGGGCAACATGTTCGATCAGTTCCGCCGGGAGGTTCTGCGAATCCCGGAGGTGATGGAGTGCCACCTGATCTCCGGGGACTTTGACTACCTGATCAAGGCACGCATCCGGGAGATGTCCGAGTACCGCAAGCTGCTCGGCGACATCCTGCTGCAGTTGCCGGGTGCTGTGCAGTCGAAGAGCTACGTCGTGATGGAGGAGATCAAGGAGACGCTCACCATTCACGTCGAGGAGTGAGCGGAGCGGTGCGACAGGCGGCGACGGCTGTGCGATACGCCGGTCTGTTGGCAATTGCGGCTTCGCCGCGTGCGTTGTCGCGACGTTCGGGTATGCGCCTGGGCGACCGGATTAGAAGAGTGGCATTTGCGGGTCAACATTACCGGCAGCGTCGGTCTGCCCTTGTCGTTGACCGGCAGGTGCCGGCTGCCGACGTGAATTCATTGCGCTTCGTCCGCCGTCAACGGTGGATGCCGCAGGCTCCGGGACTTTGAACTGATCGTTGCGCAATGGCGGTCTGGCCTGATTGAGTCCCAATTTGCGGGCTGCGAGATGGAAACGCTGACGGATCAACTCGGCGTGCAAACCCGCGCCTCGCATACGTGTGCCGAATTCGGAACTGTTGTGTTTGCCGTCGCGCACCTGCTCGATCAGGCTCATGACGTGGCGTGCCCGCATCGGGTAATGGACTTCCAGCCAGTCGACAAAAACGTCGTGAACCTCACGCGGCAGTCTCAACATCACATAGGCCGCGTACGTTGCGCCGGCCTCCGCCGCGGTCGTCAATACCCGTTCGATGTCGAAATCGGTCAATGCCGGCACGATCGGCGCCACGATAACCCCGGTCGGTATGCCTGCCTCAGTCAGCTTGCGTATGGCTTCGATGCGGCGCGAAGGCGTATTGGCGCGCGGTTCCATTTTGCGGGCGATGTCGGCATCGAGCGTGCCCACTGAAATGAAAACGCGGGCCAGCCCACGTTGCGCCATGCGCGACAGGATATCGATGTCCCGTGTGACCAACGCCGATTTCGTCGTGATACCGACCGGATGGCCGAAGCGCTCCAGCACTTCGAGCACGCTTCGCGTGATGCGGTACTCGCGCTCGATGGGTTGATACGGGTCGGTGTTTGCGCCGAGTGCGAGCAGGGCGGGTTGATAGCCGCGTTTGCGTAGTTCGGCGTCGAGACGCTCGGCGGCATTGTGCTTCGCATAGAGGCGTGTTTCGAAGTCGAGTCCCGGGGACAGCCCGAGGTAGGCGTGCGTGGGGCGTGCGAAGCAATAGGTGCAACCGTGTTCGCAGCCTCGGTACGGGTTGATCGAACGATCGAACGGGATGTCTGGCGATTGGTTGCGCGAGATGATCGTCCGAGCGTTCTCCAGCGCGACTTGCGTCACGAACTTGACCTCACATTCTTGGGCCGCGTCTGATTCATGGCGCGTTTCGTCGCTTTCGCGGCGGAACTCGGAATAGCGGGATTCGAGATTGGCGGTGGCGCCCCGGCCTTTGCGCGACGGGGGCGGCGCGAATGAGGAAGCCATGGCTCGTCTCCTTGGTGGCTGTCGGGGGCACGAATGCGGGGCATCCGCGAGGGATGCGGGTCATTATACTGTGTTTTTATACAGTATTCGAGCGGGAGACAAGCATGCTTGCAATCGGACTGGAATATGCGACGGATTGGTCCTGGCGCGTGGCCTCGGCCTGCTGGACGTGCTGGAGACGCTATGTGCGCTTAAGCGCCGCTTTCCGGCGGAAAGGGAGGCAAATAGGGGGCGATGGCGTGTGCGATGGCGTCGAGCGCGGCGTTGTCCGCATTCGGCCGTTGACGAGCGAGGTGAATGGCGCGAAGCGTGAGGAGCGAGTACAGCGTGGCGTGATTGCCGCCCAAAGAAGCAAGCGCTTCCGTGTGACGCGCGACGATCCCGGCATCGCCGCGCGATACCGGGCCGGCAAGTGCGCCGGAGAGCCCGCGCTCGCGAGCTGCGTTGAGGGTACCCATGACGAGCGGCCACATCGCTTCCTGCGCGTCGTTTTCGGGCATGCCGATCGCTTTCCACAACTGGGTGGCTTCGTCGAGCAGGCAAAGCAGAAAACTGGCGGCATAGTTGGCGCCTGCGTGATAGCGCATTCGCTGACCGGGCGGGATCGACAGGGCACGGCAGCCGATGGCGCCGGCAAGGCCATGCAATGCACCGTTCAGTGGTGCGTCAGCTTCAATGGTGACTGCACTGCCGGACATGCGCGCCGCGTCGTCGTCAAGTCCCGCGAAGAGAAACAGCGGATGGAAGCCGCCGATCTGCGCACCATGCTGCGCCGCAGGGGCGAGCAACTCGACCTCGGACGCGCCGCTGCAATGCACCAGCGCCTGACCGGTCTGCGGGGTGAGATGCGCGGCACACGTGGCGATGGCATCGTCGGGAACCGTCAGGAAAACCAGATCGGCGTGCGAGAAGACCGTATTCATGTCTTGCGCCCGGTGAATCGGCAATGCCTCGCAACCCGGCAGCGCAGACGCGATGCGCTGCGCGGCCTCGACGCGCCGGCTGGCGACTGCTGTCACGCGATAACCAGCACGGTCGGCGGCGCTCGCAAGGGCGCGAGCGACGCGGCCGGCACCGATGAAACCCAGTGTCGGCCGGTGGGGGGTGGCAGCAGGCGTTGTCACGGCGGCGTGTTACTGCGACAGCCGGTTGGGCGTGTCGTGCGTTTCGAAATAGGTCTGAAACGCAACGGCGAGGCCGACCATCATCGACATCGCACCGACGAACAGCGACACGCTGACAATAATGACGGCGATCCAGCCCGAATGCGATTTATGCCCAGCGCGGCTGTTGAACTGGGCATCCCAGCGCTCGTCGGGACGAAGTCCGTAGACGATGGCTGCGAGGAACGCCGAGAAGAGCGAGATGGCGCCGAGAATCGTGAGAATCCACCCCGCAGGCGAACGCAGTTCGCTTGTCACCAAAAGCGCCCAGCCTGCCACGCCGCATGCCGATCCCACGATATGGGCCCAGCCGAAGCGGTCTCGCAAACCGTACAGATAGAAGCGATGCAAGCCGAGCGTGCCGAACAGCATGGCCAGGCCGGCGGTCAGGGTCTTGGATTTGTAGGCGACTGCGTTCATCTGGAATGGTTATCGGGCAGGCGTTTCGCGAATGACTTCGACGAGCGTCCAGCGCATGCTCGAAGCGTCGGCGGGCGGATTGGCGACAGGTTCGCCGTGAATTTTCACGCGGTATTCTACGCCGGGCTTCCACTCGAATCCATCGATGTGGGCATACCAGAGTTCCCACTGCGATTTGCCGGAATCGTCGGCATTGCGCACGCGCAGACACTTGCGCGGCGCGACGCCCACGCAATCCGCCATTTGCGAATCGACATCGATGACGCGGTCTTCCGTCTTGACGGCGGCGCCGGTGCTTGCGACCGGACGATTGAGCAACGTTTGCGACGCGTAGGTCAGCGTTTCACCGTTCGATGCGCTCAGAATCAACTGCGTGTCGCGGCGTTCGAAGCGAGTGACAAGGGGAAGTGTCTTCAGATAGCGGTCTTCGAACGCCATGGAGTCGGGGCAGGCCATCCGAGTGGCGGCCGGGGCCTTGAGGCTGACGCTTCCATTGGCCGGGCCAACCGTATATTGACCGAAGATCCGGTTGCATCCGCCCGTGCCCGAGAACGCACCCTTGTCGTTAAATGTCAGGTTGATCGTGCGGCCCTCCGGCAGGCTAGGAACGTCGCTCGCGCCTTCCCATTTCACCAGTTGCCAAGTGCCGAGAATATCGGCCGGCGTCGTTGCCGCGGCAGTGGCGCCGGACGTCTCCGATGGCGGCGTGGCGCCGCCTCCCGAGGGGGCGGCACAGCCGGCCAGCATCGCAGCCGGTACCAGCAGGGTCGCCATATATGAAGCAAAGGAGGACGGCAGGAACGAGAGTAGGCGTTGGGTCATGATCTTGTGTCGACGTAGTTGCGAAGGTGGCAGGGACGGCGGAAAAGTCGCGACGGACGAGGGCGGAGATGTCCGAACGGCGCCGTGAGTGCCGTGAAAGATTGACCGGACAGGGAGCGGGACAGTTCCTTGCGTAGTCTTTGCTGCCGGATGACTGAAACGGTGCCCGGGCGGGTCATCAGGATGCCTCACGGTTTCCGGTAGGTGATGCGATAAATGGCACCTGCATGGTCGTCACTGATGAGCAGAGAGCCGTCTGGCAAGGTGAGGAGATCGACCGGACGGCCCCAGACCGATTCGTCGTCACCCAACCAGCCTTGCGCGAATATCTCCTGCTTCACGACATTGCCCTTGGTATCTAGCACGACGCGTACTACCCGGTAGCCAACTTTGCGGCTTCGGTTCCAGGAGCCATGCTCGGCGATAAAGATGCTGCCACGATAGTCCTCCGGGAACTGCTTGCCGGTATAGAACTTCATGCCAAGCGCAGCAACGTGAGCGCCGAGCTTTGCCATTGGCGGTGTGAAGGCCGAGCAGCGCTTCTCCCGTCCGAATTCCGGGTCGGCGACGTCGCCGGCATGGCAGTAGGGGAAACCGAAGTGTTCTCCAACCCGCGTGAGCCGGTTGAGTTCGTCGTCGGGAACGTCATCCCCGAGCAGGTCTCGGCCGTTATCCGTGAACCAAAGGGTGTGGGTCCCGGGTTGCCAGTCGAACCCCACGGTGTTGCGCACGCCGCGAGCGACGACGCGCCAGTCCGTGCCGTCCGGCTTCATGCTGCCGATCATCGCGTAGCGGTTCTCGTCGCGCTTGCAAACATTGCAGGGCGCCCCGACGCCCACATAGAGACGTTGATCGGGGCCGAATGCGATGTACCGCCAGCCGTGATGACTCTCGCTCGGCAGCTTGTCATAGACGACGGCCGGTTTGCCGGGATTGTCCAGGCGGTTCTCGATGTCGTCGAGTTTGACAATGTCCGACACCGCAGAGATATAGAGTGCGCCGTTGCGCATGGCCACCCCCACGGGCATGTTCAACCCGGAGGCCACGGTTCTGACTTTTGCGGCGTAGGCGCGAGACGGGTCAAGCGTGATGGCATAAACGTCGCCTTGCGCCCGGCTGCCGACGAACAGCGTGCCTTTCGGGCCCAGTACCATCCCCCGGGCGCCGGGCACCTGATCCGAGAGGACTTCCACGTAAAAGCCTGGGGGAAGGGTAAGGCGTTCGATGGGAAGGGCGTCGCGTGCGGTCGCGAGTTGGGGCGCGAGCGCTATTGCTGTGCCGATAAAGCGGCCGACCTGACGCGCATATTGAGCGAGGCGACTGACTCGTACGCTGATGCGTATTGGCCTTTGCGGCCGGAGAGGGTGTTGCCATCCATCGAGAAATCGTCGCATGCCGGACTCGCTCCGCTCACAGGATGGGTGCATTGTAGACCAGTGCCAGTGGGGGCCGATGCCCCCCGTATCGCCAGCCTAATCAGGAAGCGACTCGCCGGGATCTAGCCGGTGCCGGGGGAAGTGTTTGTTTTGACGAGGGTTTTGCGCTATAATCACGCGTTTTCTGTCCGAACACTTCTGGATTCACAAGGATTTATTATGGTCGTTATCCGCCTGGCTCGCGGCGGCGCGAAGAAGCGCCCGTTCTACAACATCGTTGCAACCGACTCGCGTAACCGTCGCGATGGCCGCTTCATCGAGCGTATTGGCTTCTACAACCCGGTCGCTGCCGAAGGCACGGAAGGTCTGCGTATTGCTCAAGACCGTCTGACCTACTGGCAAGGCGTTGGCGCACAACTGTCGCCGACCGTGGCTCGTCTGATCAAGCAAGGCGCCAAGGCTGCTGCCTAAGCGCGCTTCAGCTAGTCGAGCTGTACGCATTGCTGTCGGTTTGCCGGCGGCATGAGAATTGAACGGCGGTGCCTGTTCCTGAGTGATCAGGAGCAGGCGCCGCCGTGTGTTCGTCACAACGTTGGATTGGCATGGTTCGTTCCGCTCGACCCGCCCGTGAGCGGGTACCGCTGAAAATCGGTGCTGAGGCACGGCGTGCCGCTGGCATGCGTGCAGAGCAGGTGCTCGCTCCGGTGACCGAAGTGCCCGACGATCTCGTCGAGCTGGGTTATATCGGCGACGCCTACGGCATTCGCGGCTGGATCAAGGTGCAGCCGCACACGGGCAAGGGCGAAGGGCTCTTGGCCGCAGAATGCTGGTATTTCCGTCGTCCCGGCGAGTCCGCCTACACCCAGGCCAACGTGCTCCACAGTCGGGGGCATTCCGGCACGGTCGTCGCGCAGTTGCGCGGCAGCGACAGCCGGACTGCCGCCGAGGCGCTCAAAGGCCTTCAGGTCTGGGTGTCACGCAGTGCGTTTCCGGCGGCTGGCGAAGACGAGTTCTACTGGGTGGACCTGATCGGTGCCCAGGTAACGAATTTGCAGGACGAATCGCTGGGTAAGGTCGTCGGTTTGCTCGATAACGGCGTGCACACTGTGTTGCGTGTCGTCTACGACGTACCCGCCGTCGACGATAAGCCGGCGAAGACCGCCGAGCGGTTGATCCCGTTCGTGGGCCAATATGTGCAGACCGTCGATATCGAGGGTGGGCGCATTGTGGCCGACTGGGGTCTCGATTACTGAGATACCGATTGATCGCCCGGTCGTTGTTGCGTCCGGGCACCTCTGGACGGAACCGGTTTGATGCAGTTTGACGTCGTCACGCTCTTTCCCGAGATGTTTCGGGCACTGACCGACTGGGGCGTCACCAGCCGGGCGCTCAAGCAGTCGCGCTACGGTCTGCGGTTTTGGAATCCGCGTGATTTTACGCACAACAACTACCGCACGATCGACGATCGGCCATATGGCGGCGGCCCCGGCATGGTCATGCTTGCCAAGCCGCTTGACGATGCGATCAGTGCAGCGAAAGCCGCGCAGGCGGAAGCCGGTGTGCCGCGTGGTCGCGTGTTGTTGATGTCGCCGCAGGGCAAGCCGCTCACGCATCGTCGGGTTGTCGAGTTGCGCGAACAGGAGCAGGGACTGATTCTGCTCTGTGGCCGCTACGAAGCGATCGATCAACGGTTGATTGATCGGGTGGTGGACGAAGAGGTCAGTGTTGGCGATTTCGTTTTGTCAGGGGGGGAGTTGCCCGCCATGGCATTGATGGACTCGCTGATCCGGTTGTTGCCGGGCGCGCTCAATGACGCGCAGTCGGCCGAGCAGGACAGTTTCGTGAATGGACTGCTCGATTGCCCGCATTACACGCGACCGGAAGAGTACGAAGGTGTGCGCGTGCCCGACGTGCTGCTGGGCGGGCACCACGCTGAGATTGAAAAATGGCGGCGCCGCGAGGCGTTGACCAATACCTGGCGCAAGCGTCCCGATCTGATCGAGAGCGCGCGTGCCAACGGATTGCTCAGTCGTGCCGATGAGGCATGGCTGGCAAGCCTGCGGGTCGATACGTCGGCCAAGTAGGCAACGGGTGTCGTCATGGGGACGGCATTCGGTTTGAACCCATCCTCTGTCGGGGCCGGCCATGCCGGTATATAACGCCGATACGATGGCACAAGGAGTGGTAAATGAATCTGATCGCCAAGATCGAGCAGGAAGAAATCGCGCGTCTGACCGCGAACAAGACGATCCCCGACTTCGCCCCGGGCGACACCGTGATCGTCAACGTGAACGTTGTGGAAGGCACGCGCAAGCGTGTGCAGGCTTACGAAGGCGTCGTGATCGCCAAGCGTAACCGCGGCCTGAACTCGGCGTTCATCGTTCGCAAGATTTCGTCGGGTGAAGGCGTTGAGCGTACGTTCCAGACGTACTCGCCGCTGATCGCCAGCATCGAAGTCAAGCGTCGTGGTGATGTTCGCCGCGCCAAGCTGTACTACCTGCGCGAGCGTTCGGGCAAGTCGGCACGTATCAAGGAAAAGCTCTCGTTCAAGAGCAAGACCACGGCTGCTGCCGAGTAAGTCGGACGCCGCTACGCCTGACCACCTCGTGGCCGGGCGCAGCCAAAGCCGCATGGAAAAAGCACCCTTCGGGGTGCTTTTTTCATTGTGCCGCACCGCACCGATTCGAATGCGGCGGCGCGTCATCGCTATCGATGGCTGGGAATTGCCATGGGGTTGGCATTTTCTTCGTGTGTACGCATTTTTAGCTTCCTCGCTAAAATAGCGAAGTTCTTCCTCGTTCAAAGGTCTACGTGGCGCCACCTCTTATCCTGCATCCTGAAGCGTTACCCATCGTCTCGACGGGCGAAGGGGAGCCCGCGGTGCCGGCGCAGCGGTTGACCCCCGAAGCGTTACGAGACCGCCTTGCCAGCCCGCCGATCTGGACGCCGGAATCGGGCGCTGTCGAACTTGTCTCCCCGTCGCTGTTCACGCCACGTGCCGCTGCCGTGCTAGTGCCGCTGGTCATGCGTCCGCATGGCACCACGGTATTGCTGACCCGGCGAACGCAGCATCTCAGCACACACGCGGGACAGGTGAGTTTCCCCGGCGGCAGTCGCGAGCCCGATGACCCCACGCCGATTGCCACCGCCTTGCGCGAGTCGCGAGAGGAGATCGGGCTGGATTCGGGGGCGGTGGAAGTGATCGGCAGCTTGCCTGACTACGTCACCGGGACGGGCTTTCGCGTTGCTCCGGTCGTGGGCCTGGTCAAGCCTCCGTTTGATCTCGTGGCCGACGCGGGCGAGGTGGACGAGATTTTCGAGGTCCCGCTCGATTTCCTGATGAACCCCGCGCATCATCAGATTCGTGTCTTCAACTATCAAGTGGGCGAGCGCCGTTTTTATGCGATGCCTTATCCGAAGCCGACGGGTGGTGAGTATTTCATCTGGGGGGCGACGGCCGGCATGCTGCGTAACTTCTATCAACTTCTGCGGGCCTGACGCGAAAGGCGAATCGTTTTCGCGAATTGTCTGCTCGAATGGTGAAGTGAGTGCGTCGCAAAGGCGCTAGGGGCGGGCATTCGCGAGAAGCTGTGCTATCGTTACACCATTCCGTCTGGTGATCTGAACGCACGCATGACATTCTTTTCGGTACTCCTCGCGCTGATCCTCGAGCAGGTGCGTGCGCTCTCCACGCAAAACCCGATCTACAACCTGATTCGCTCCCACGCGACCCACACGTCGCAGACCTTTGATGCGGGGCAGCCGCGTCATGGCGTGCTGGCTTGGCTGGTCGTGGTGTTGCCATTTGTACTGGCGGTCGGCGTTATCTACTACCTGCTCATGCGGGTCAACATTTTCCTGGGCTTCGCGTGGAATGTGTTCATCGTGTATCTGACGATGGGCTTCCGGCAGTTCAGTCATTATTTCACCGACATTCACGTTGCGTTGAACAACGACAACGTGAACGAAGCGCGTGAGATTCTGCGTCAGTGGATCGGTATCGACACGGTCGACATGCCGGTGGACGAGATCGTGCGGCATACGCTGCTGCATGCGGTCATTGCTTCGCATCGCCACGTATTCGGCGTGTTCTTCTGGTTCCTGATGCCGGTCGGTCCGGCGGGGGCGGTGCTATACCGCCTCGCGGAATATCTGTCGCGCCGCTGGACGGAAAACGTGCCGGATCGCAGCCCGGCATTCGGTGCATTCGCACGTAAGGCGTTCTATGTGATCGACTGGGTACCGGCGCGATTGACGGCCATCGGATTCGCGATCGTCGGTAACTTTGAAGACGCGATCTACGCATGGCGTCACTACGCAAAGCAGTGGCCGAACGAAAACGAAGGCATTCTGCTGGCGGCCGGTAGCGGTGCGCTCGGCGCGCGACTCACCGGGCCGCTGGCGGAGGTCTCCAGCGTCGACGCACTCAATCAAGGCGACGACGCGGTTCTGCCGGTCGGCAGCGAGTGCACGCCTCGCACGCTTCAGGCGGCGGTGGGTCTGGTGTGGCGGGCCGTCCTGCTGTGGATGCTGCTGCTGTTGCTGCTGACCCTCGCCGTCTGGCTGGGCTGACGTTCAAGCAACTGCCGCTCATAAAAAAACCCCGCTGAAGCGGGGTTTTTTGTTGCGGGTCGGGGTAGGGAGAAGCGTCAGTAAGGAATCTGTTGCTCCGACTCGTGAACGAGCTGCGCATACAGCGCGTGCCGCTGCTGCGAGATTTGTCCGTCGGCGACGGCTTCGAGAATGGCGCAACCCGGCTCTTTCAGGTGATGGCAGTTGTAGAACCGGCACCCAGTAAGCAGTGGACGAAACTCGGGGAATGCGCGCTCCAACGCCCCCTCTTTGAGGTGATGCAGACCGAACTCCTGAAAGCCCGGCGAATCAATGAGCAGGCCGCCTTCGGGCAGATGGAAGATGCGCGTGAAGGTGGTCGTGTGCTTACCGGAGTTCAACACCGTGGAGATTTCACGGGTCGCGGCATCGGCATCGGGTACAACGAGGTTCACGAGGCTGGACTTGCCCATGCCGGACTGTCCAAGCAGCAGCGATGCCTGATGTGCGAGACGCGGCAGCAGCAACGCCTTCGCCGTTTCCGGATCGGCGCGCACGGACAGCTCCAGCACCTCATAACCCAGCGCGCGATACGGCGCCAGACGCTCACGTGCCGTGGGCAGGGCGTCGGTCACATCGGTCTTGTTGAGGACGATCAGCGGCCGCAACGCATTGGCTTCTGCCGCAACGAGCGCGCGGCCCAGCAGATCTTCGCTGAAGTACGGCTCGGTCGCCAGCATGATGACCAACTGGTCGATGTTGGCCGCGAAGAGCTTGCTTTTGAACTGGTCCGAACGATAGAGCAAATTGCGTCGCGGCAGAATCTCTTCGATGACCCCCTGATCGCCGGTGCGCGCCCAGGCAACTTCGTCGCCTACCGCTATTTCGCTCTTCTTGCCGCGCGGAAAGCACAGCACCGTCTCGCCATCGTCAGCTTCCACCACGTAGTGACGGCCGTGGGCTGCAGCCACGCGGCCGTGGCGTCGTTCCTGTGCGGTCGTCTCGACCGGCGTGGCTCCCCCCTTGCTGCTTCGCTTCATGCGTGCCCCAGCAGACGGTCGATACGCTGGGATGCAGGCGGATGCGAGTAATAGAACGCGGTATAGACGGGGTCGGGCGTCAGCGTCGACGCGTTGTCCTGGTACAGCTTCACGAGGGCGTTGACCAGATCGCTGGCTTGCGTCTGGCTGGCGGCAAAGGCGTCGGCCTCAAACTCATGTTTGCGAGACGTCAGGCTACTCAGCGGGCTCGCGAAGAAGCCGAACACCGGCAGCACAAGGAAGAACAGCACCAGTGCCAGCGCATTGTTGCTGCCGGTCATCGACGGCATCACCCCGAGTTCGGTGTAGAACCAAGTGCGTCCGGCCAGCCACCCTAGCAGGGCGAGGAACGCCAGCGACAACGCGAAGGCGACGATCAGACGCTTTGTGATGTGGCGACGCTTGAAGTGTCCCAGCTCGTGCGCCAACACGGCTTCGATTTCTGCGGGCGAGAGGCGCTCGATCAGCGTGTCGAAGAACACGATCCGCTTGGCGCGGCCGAAGCCGCTGAAGTAGGCATTGCCGTGCGCCGAGCGTTTCGAGCCGTCCATCACAAAGAGTCCGCGGGCCGCGAAACCGCAGCGCTGCATCAGTCCTTCGATGCGCTGTGCCAGCGATGTGTCCGAGAGTGGCTCGAACTTGTTGAACATCGGTGCGATGACGTGCGGGAAGATGAACTGTACGAACAAATTGAAGGCGACCCAGACGATCCACGCGTACAGCCACCACAGCGGCCCAGCGCGTTCCATCAGCCACAGCACGACGAAGAGCAGCGGCAGCCCGAGCACGACGCCGACGGCTGTGCCCTTGATCATGTCGACGATGAACAGCCCGAGCGACATGCGGTTGAAGCCGAAACGCTGTTCGATCACAAATTGCCGGACGTAAGTGAAGGGCAGGTCGACGAGGCCGGAAATCAGCAAGACGGCGGCAATCAGCGCGATCTGGCCCACATAGCCTTCACCGAGCCATTCCGAAATGCCGATATGCAGCAGGTTCAGTCCGCCGAGCAGCGTGAATGCGACGAGCAGCACCGCCTGAGCGAAGATCTCCGCCATGCCCAGACGCGTCCGGGCGACCGTGTAATCGGCGGCGCGCTGGTGATCGGTCAGCGTGATCGTGTCGGCGAATCGCTCGGGGACGGCGGCTCGGTGGGCGACCACATGGCGAACCTGACGGGCGGCCAGCCAGAGCTTGGTCATGACCATCGCCAGCAGGAAGATCACGAAGAGATAAGTGAACATGCGCTTTAGGAGAATCTGAAGTATGCGAGAATTATAAGTTCTTTCGACCGGCCAGGCGCCGTGCCGGTCGCCCATCGGTGTGTTTTCCAGAGTCTTCCGATCATGTCTGTCATTCCGTCCCAAAATCCCACGTCTGCCGCTGCCGAGACGACGCTCGCACGCGCCGAGTTCAATTTGGTCTGGCTCGACATGGAAATGACGGGTTTGCAGCCCGATAGCGACCGGATCATCGAGGTGGCGGTCGTCGTCACGGATTCTGCGCTGACGCGTCGCATCGAGGGGCCGGTCTTCGCGATCCATCAGTCGGACGCCACGCTCGATGGCATGGACGACTGGAACAAGTCGACGCACGGGCGTTCGGGCCTGATCGACCGCGTGAAGGCTTCGACCGTCGACGAAGCGTCGGCCGAAGCCCAGTTGATCGAGTTCCTGTCCCAATATGTACCGCCGAACAAGTCACCAATGTGCGGCAACTCGATCTGTCAGGATCGCCGCTTCATGGCACGTTACATGCCCAAGCTCGAGGCGTTCTTCCACTACCGGAATCTGGACGTCAGCACGCTCAAGGAGTTGTGCCGCCGCTGGGAGCCGACGATCTACAAGGGCTTTACCAAGCGCGCGGCCCACACGGCGTTGGCCGACATTCACGAGTCGATCGATGAATTGGTGTACTACCGCGAGCATTTCCTGAAGACGGCCGTGCCCGGCGCATCAGACGCCACGACATCGGCCCAGGTTTGATGTCTGAAGTATGAAAAAAACGCCAGCGAAACCGCTGGCGTTTTGTTTTGGGTCACGGAATCGGATGGCCCGGAAATTCAGGCTGGCGGACTGTCACACCGATTTCGGTGCGCGAATCGCGCTCTTGGGGCGGAACGCCTTGCAGATGCCTTCGTTGGTCTCGATGTAGGGGCCGCCAATCAGGTCGATGCAGTACGGCACGGCGGCGAAAATACCAGGTACGACGGATTTGCCGTCTGCGTCGCGCAGTCCTTCGAGCGTTTCCCTGATCGACTTGGGTTGTCCGGGCAGATTGATGATGAGGGCAGCGTGGTTTGCCGTCTCGCGAATCACGGCCACCTGACGCGACAGGATCGCCGTCGGCACAAAGCGCAGACTGATCTGGCGCATCTGTTCGCCGAATCCGGGCATTTCCTTTGTGCCTGCCCGCAGCGTGGCTTCCGGCGTGACATCGCGCCGCGCCGGCCCGGTGCCGCCGGTCGTGAGCACCAGATCGCACGCCAGGGTGTCGACAAGGTCGATCAGCGTGGCGGTGATGCCATCGGCGTCGTCAGGAATCAGGCGGGTTTCGGCCACCCATGGCGAGACGAGGGCGCCGCCAAGCCATTCCTGAAGTGCCGGGATGCCCAGATCCTCATAGGTGCCCTGGCTCGCCCGGTCGCTGATCGAGACGAGACCTACGCGGAGTTCGTCCGGATGTGAGCGGGCGACCATCAGTCTTCCTCGCGGGTCGGGAATTCCGGCAGATCGTTATCGGCATCTTCCGAAGATTCGGCAGTGCTGGACGATCCCGTGCCCAGCAGATCCTTGAGGGCCTGAAACAGTTCGCGGAAGGCCTTGGGCGGCTTTTGCGCGGCCTGCTCGCGACGTGCGTTGCGCACCAGCGTGCGCAGTTGCTGGGCGTCGGCTTCCGGGTGCTGGGAGAGCAGTTCGGTGAGGGCCTCGTCCTTGGCCAGCAGGCGTTCGCGCCAGCGTTCGAGGGCGTGCAGTTTGGCCGTTTCTGCCTTCGAGACGCCGTTGATGATGTCCAGGGCGCGGCGAATCGCCTCGACTTCCGACTCGTCCAGGGTGCGCATTTGTTTGCCGACGTACTGCATTTGGCGGCGGCGGCCTTCATGCGCGGTAATCTTGCGGCAGTCCCGGACGGCGCGTTCGAGGTTTTCGGGCATGGGGACGCGGGCGAGCGCGTCCTTGCCAAGGTTGACCAGTTCTTCACCCAGATCCTGCAGGGCATGCGACTCGCGCTTGCGCTGGGATTTGCTCGGGACTTCGTCGGCGAGCTCGCTGTGGGCGATACGGTTAAAGCGTTGAATGTGCGTCATGGGCGCTATTGTAACGCGGCGCGCGCCGTCCAAATAGTTGCTGGGCCCACGCACGACGGTGCGCAAGTCGCGCTAAGATGGCGGTTCCTATTCAGCCACTGACCGAATCGCGCAGATGTCCCAAGCGACCCAGCACTTCACGCATACCCAGGATCAACTCAAGGAAATCGTCAGCGACGTATTGCAGTACGCCCGTTCGCTCGGCGCAACCGATGCGGCGGCCGAGATCTCCGAGGGCGACGGTCTGTCGGTCTCGGTGCGGCGCGGCAAGGTCGAGACCATCGAGCGCAACCGCGACAAGCTCGTGGGTGTCACGGTCTTCATCGGCCAGCGCCGCGGCAACGCCAGCACGTCCGACTTCTCCCGCAAGGCATTGCACGACACGGTCGATGCCGCCTTCAACATTGCGCGTTTCACTGCGGAGGACGATTGTGCCGGGCTCGCCGAGTCCGAGCTGCTGGAAATGCATCCGCAGGACCTGTCGCTGTTTCACCCGTGGCGTATCACTGCCGACGAAGCGGTTGAGCTGGCGCGTCTTGCCGAGAAGGCGGCGCTCGATGTGAGTCCGGTCATCCGGAATTCCGAGGGCGCCAGCGTGTCGGCCCAGCATTCGCAGTTCATGCTGGGGACAACGCGTGGTTTCCTCTCGGGCTATCCGTATTCGCGCCATTACCTGTCGGTCTCGCCCATCGCCGGTTCGGGCAGCCATATGCAGCGTGACGATTGGTATTCGTCCAAGCGTGCCGCCGGGGATCTGGCGTCGCCCGAAGCGGTTGGCCGCTATGCCGCCGAACGTGCGCTGGCTCGCCTGCATGCCCGCAAGCTCTCCACACGCAAATGCGCGGTGCTGTTCGAGGCACCGCTCGCCGCCGGTCTGTTGGGGGCGTTCGTGCAGGGCGTGAGCGGTGGCGCGCTGTACCGTAAGGCCACATTCCTTGTCGACACGCTGGGCAAGCCGGTGTTTGCCGACCACGTGGGTATTCATGAAGATCCGCATGTGCCGCGCGCCATGGGCAGCGCCCCGTACGACGAGGAAGGCGTGAAGACGCGTGCCCGCGATGTCGTGAGCGACGGCGTGGTGCAGGGGTACTTCCTTTCGACGTACTCGGCCCGCAAGCTCGGTATGCAGACGACTGGCAACGCTGGCGGCTCGCATAACCTGCGCATGTACAGCAAGCTCACGGCACCGACCGACGATTTCCGGGCGATGTTGCGCAAGCTGGGCACGGGCCTGCTCGTCACCGAACTGATGGGGCAGGGCGTGAACTACGTGACGGGTGACTATTCGCGGGGCGCGTCGGGCTTCTGGGTCGAGAACGGTGAGATTCAGTACCCGGTCGAGGAGATCACGCTGGCGGGCAACCTGAATGACATGTTCCGCCAGATCGTTGCCATCGGGGCCGACACGCTCGTGCGCGGCACCAAGGAAGTCGGATCAATCCTGATTGAGCAAATGACCGTCGCCGGTCATTGATGCTGCAAAAAGGCGTTATGGCGCGATAAACGCGTTGCATTTATGCGCCATAACGGGGCAAAAACCCATTTGCCATGTCCGGCGCAGGCAGTTTGCGTTATGCTTAGGAGTTTTCTTAAGCCGTGGCTTAAGAACGGACACGGTAGTTAGGGTTAATGGGCGCGCTCATAAGGCGCGCCTTCTCATAACTAGAGACTAGGTATTGGAGGAAGAGGACTCATGAAAAGCACCATGACCAAGTTGCTGAGCGCGCTTGTCGCTACGGGGATGGTGGCTGCGGCCCACGCAGCCGATCTGAAGATTGGCGTGGCCGAAGCACTGTCGGGCGGTGCTGCGCAGTATGGCGCAGCCATCAAGAATGGTTTCCAGCTTGCTGCTGACGAAATCAACGCCGCTGGCGGCATCAATGGCAACAAGCTCGTACTGCAGGTCGAAGATGAGCAGGGCAAGAAGGAAGAGGCGATCAACGTCTTCAAGAAGCTGATCTTCCAGGACAAGGTGCTCATGGTGTTCGGCCCGACGCTGTCGAACTCGGCACAGGCTGCCGATCCGATCGCGCAAGCCGGTAAGACGGTGGCGTTCGGTACGTCGAATACGGCCGACGGCATTACGTCGATCGGCGACTTCATCTTCCGCAATTCGGTGACGGAAGCCGACGTGCTGCCGGAGACCATCAAGGTCGCGGCCAAGCACACGGGCATCAAGAAGGTCGCGGTGCTGTACGGCAACGACGACGTGTTCACCAAGAGCGGCTATGACAACTTCAAGAAGGCGCTCGAGGATCTGAAGATTCCGGTCACGACGACCGAGACGTTCGCCAAGGGCGACGTGGACTTCAAGGCGCAGCTCACGAAGATCAAGGCGAGCAACCCGGACGCGATCGTGCTGTCGGCGCTGATCGCCGAGGGCGCGCCGATCATGGTGCAGGCGCGTCAACTGGGCATCAACGTGCCGTTCATTGGCGGCAACGGTATGAACTCGGTGAAGGTGTTCGATCTGGCCAAGGGCAGCTCGGACGGCCTGTGGGTGGGTAGCCCGTGGTCGATCGAGAACAACACGCCGGCCAACACCAAGTTCATCGGTGCCTACAAGGCGAAGTACAACGTGGCTCCGGATCAGTTCGCAGCGCAGGCATATGACGCGATGTATATCGCGGCGGGTGCGATCAAGAACGTGAAGATCTCGGGCAACCTGGAAGCTGACCGCAAGGCACTGCGCGACGCGCTGCCGAAGGTTACGCACGAAGGTGCTACGGGCAAGTTTGCGTTCCGTCAGGCCATGGGCAAGAACGGCAAGCCGGCCGGCTACGATGCACAACAGGCACCGATCGTCAGTGTGACGAAGGGTGGCAAGTACGTCATCGAGAAGTAAGCAGCCCGGCAGTACTTGAAGAAGTCCGCATGGGCGTAGGGCCGAAAGGCGCTACGCCCATCGGCGTTTCTGGCGCACGGCGTACCCCCTTACGGCGCGTGCCTCCGTCCCTCAGGCTGGAATACACACCATGCTGGAACAGCAACTCGTCAACGCGCTCTCCCTAGGGTGCGTGTACGCCTTGTTCGCGCTCGGGTTCACACTCGTGTTCGGCATTCTTGGCGTTATCAATCTTTCGCACGGCGCGGTCTTCATGGTCGGCGCCTATGCGGCGCTGCAAGCCGTCGTGCGCCTTCATCTGCCGCTGTGGGCGGCCATCCTGACGGCGGTGATCGTTGCCGGTCTGCTTGGCTTGCTCATCGACGTGCTGGTGCTCAAGCCGTTGCGCAAACGCGGCGCGCCTCACCTGATCCCGATGATCGCCACCATTGGCGTGGGCATTTTGCTCAACAACGGTGTGCAGGGCATCTTCGGTGCGGAGAATCTGCGTTTCCCGTACGACGTCGTGTCGCAAGAGACCCTTACGGTCGCTGGCGTTCACATGACCGTACTCGAACTCGCGATCATCTTCATCTCGTTTGCGCTCATGGCCGTGCTCATCACCACGATCAAGAAGACGCAACTGGGTCGCGCGCTGCGAGCCATTGCCGAATCGCCGAAGGCGGCTTACCTGCTCGGGATCAACGTCGAGGGCCTGTTCCTGGCGACGTCGTTCGCAGCGGCCGGCCTGGGCGGTATGGCGGGTGTGCTGATCGGGCTGTACTCCAACGCGGTATTCCCGCTGATGGGGCAACCGATGCTGCACAAGGGTATTGCGGTGATCATTCTGGGCGGTATGGGCGACATTCGTGGCGCGATGATCGGAGGCTTGTTCCTGGGCTTTGCCGAGGTCATGTCGGTCGCGTACATCGGTTCGAACATGCGCGACGCTGTGGCGTTCGGCCTGCTGTTCCTGATCCTGCTGGTGCGTCCGCAGGGGTTGTTCGGCAAAGTGCTCGAACGCAAAGCGTAATCACGGGGGCGCAATGGACTGGTTCAATAATTTCTGGGCGGTTTACAGCAATCTGGTGCTGACTCTTGGCACCAATGCGCTGCTGGCCCTGTCGATTTACCTCACGCTCTCGTGCGGCATGCTGGCCATGGCCAACGCGGCGTTCATGGGCATTGGTGCGTATACCGCCGCGTTGCTCACGATGAACTACGACACGCCGTTTGCGGTGTCGCTCGCGGGTGGCATGGCTGCGCCGGCGCTTGTCGCGTTCATCATCGGCAAGCCGACGCTGCGTCTGTCGGGCGTGTATCTGGCGATGGCGACGCTTGGCTTCGGCGAAGTCGTGCGTGTGCTGATTCTCAATACCGAAGACTTGACGGGGGGGGCGCTTGGCCTGAACGGCATTCCTCAGCTCACGCAGTGGTGGCACGTGGCGGGGGCAGTCGTGATCGTTCTTGCCGTGCTGTGGCGACTGCGCCGCTCCAAGGTTGGCCGAGCCTTCGAGGCCATCAAGGAAGACGAGACCGCCGCGGGCCTCATGGGCATCAACGTCACGGGTTACAAGATGCTGGCGTTTGTGCTGGGGGCGGTGCTTGCCGGGTTGGCAGGGGCGCTCAATGCGCATCTGACGTTCTTCATCGGGCCTAACGAGTTTGGTTTCGACCGTGGCGTCGAGATTCTGACCATGGCAATTCTTGGCGGTATCAACGGTCTGGTGGGCCCGGTACTGGGCAGCACGATTCTCACGTTGTTGCCTGAGTTGCTGCGCGCGTTCAATGACTTCCGCCTTGTGGTCAACGGCCTGATCCTGGTGTTGATCGTGCTGTTCTTGCCCAAGGGTATCTGGGATCCGATGCGATTTCGCCGTTGGTTCCGTGCCGACAAGGCGCGTTCGGCCTCTTCCACGTAAGCGGACGGGGGACACGACATGCTAAAGCTTTCCAATATTTCCAAACGATTCGGTGGATTGCACGTTCTGCAGGACGTGAACATTGAGGTGCCGCAAGGCACCATCTTCGGCCTGATTGGCCCGAACGGTGCGGGTAAGACGACGGTATTCAACCTGATTACCGGCCTGTTGCAGCCGACTGGCGGCAGCATCACGTTTGGCGGTGAGAGTCTTGTGGGGCAGAAGCCGCACAAGATCACGCAGCGGGGCATTGCCCGCACGTTCCAGAACATCCGCATCTTCAAGGAGATGACGCTGATCGAGAACGTGGTCGTTGGCATGCACCGCCATCTTTCCTATGGCCCGGCCGGCTTGTTGCTCTCGCTGCCGGGTTTCCGGGAGATGGAGAAGCGTTCGCGCGAGCGCGCCCATGAATTGCTTTCGTGGGTGAAGCTCGATCACAAGGCGTACGACATTGCGGACAACCTCTCGTACGGCGACCAGCGCAAGCTTGAGCTGGCGCGGGCACTTGCGACGGAGCCCAAGTTATTGCTGCTTGACGAGCCGGTGGCGGGCATGAACACGGGCGAGAAGGTGGATCTCATGAGTGAGATCGAAAACATCAAGGCGCGTGGTTACACGATCTTCATGATCGAGCACGACATGCGTTTCGTGATGGGCCTGTGCGAACGTATCGCGGTGCTGAACTTCGGCCGCATCATTGCCGAAGGTAAGCCTGACGAGATCAAGCACAACCCGCAGGTCATTGAAGCTTATCTTGGTCGTGATGACGACGACGATGCGGCTGCGCTTGCGGCTGGCGCGGAGGACAAGGCATGAGCGCGCTGCTTGAAGTGAAGGGCCTGAAGGTGGCCTATGGGCATATCGAAGCTGTGAAGGGCGTCGATTTCTCGTTGCGCGAGCACGAGATTACCTCACTCGTGGGGGCTAATGGTGCGGGCAAGTCGACGACGCTGTTAGCTTTATCTGGTCTCATCAAAAAGCAGTCTGGTTCGATCCTTTTCGAGGGTGAAGAGATTGGTGGCCTGCCGCCCAACAAGATCGTGCAGCGCGGTTTGGTGCAGGTGGCTGAGGGTCGGGCCACGCTCACGACGATGTCGGTGCGCGAGAACCTTGAGCTTGGTGCGTACACGCGTCGGGACAAGCAAAACGTGAAGCCGGATCTGGACAAGGTGTTGCAGCGTTTTCCGCGATTGGCGGAGCGAATCGACCAGATGGCGGGCAATCTGTCGGGTGGTGAGCAGCAGATGTTGGCGATTGGTCGTGCGTTGATGGCGCGTCCGCGTTTGCTTTTGCTGGACGAGCCGTCGATGGGGTTGGCGCCGATCATCGTGCAGGGGATCTTTAGCACGTTGAAAGAGATCAATGCGGATGGTTTGACGATCTTTCTGGTGGAGCAGAACGTGCGTCAGGCGTTGAAGATCGCGCAACATGGCTACGTACTGGAAACCGGCAAAGTGGTGTTGGAAGATACGGGCCGTAACCTGCTGGGCAATCCGCGTGTATTGGAGGCGTACCTGGGCGGCTGACGGCAAGAAAAGAGAGAAGAGCAATCCCCCCTGAATACAAGGGGCGGAAAAGAACAAGCAGGCGACGTAAATCGTGCGGCGTCGACGGGTTATCTGACGATAGCTGGTCGGCGCTTTTTTTTGTGTGGCGGGTAAAGAAAATGCTGAAGAATCCCGAGGGCGAGGGCCAGGGAGAAGGTCAGGGGAGAGGGAGGAGACGGATCGGGGCCCCTTTCTGCAGCGAGTTGGGTTTATGTCTGAGAGGCGGAAAGGGGCCCCGATCCGTCTGGAGGGAGGTGTTGAGGGGGGAAGAAAAGACGCGTTAAGCGCGTATCAATGAGATATCAAAGAGGCAAACGGGCAGACAAAAGGCGCATTGGCACAGGGCATGAATTGGTGCATGCTGCGACTAAACGGCAGTCGGAAGGATGGCATCTCGGGGTTGGTAAGTTGTGAAGTTTGAAAGGGACTTCGAACGAAAAAAAAGGGATGACATGGACGGCTTTCTAATGGAGCGGGCGTCGCGGGGGCAGCGGGTATTTGCTGGCTGCCTGGCGATATCGATCGTTGCCGCCTTGATATTGGCGGCGCCGCGGGCGACGGCGGTGTTGCCTGCTGTTGTGCCATTTTTGCCGATGTGTGGTTTGACGGTGTTCACGACGGCGACGATTGCGTCGTTTCTGTTGGCGGCGCAGTTTCAGGTGAGTCGATTGCCGGTGTTTGGGCTGCTTGCGGGGGCGTATGCCTTCACGGCGTTGACGGTCGCGATGCAGTTATTGACGTTCCCCGGTCTGTTCTCGCCGCAGGGGTTATTTGGCGCATTCCCGACGACATCCGGCTGGATCTGGGCGATTTGGCACGGTGGGTTCCCTGCGCTTGTGCTCATCGCCATGGTTTCGCGGCGACTTTTCGCGCCGCGGTCCGTGACGCAATTGCCGCCGGCGGGGCGTGCGTTGTGGTTATTCGTCGGTTTGCCGTTGGTCGTGGGGGTGTTGCTTTGTGTGACGGTATTGGCTGTGCCGTTGCCGCCCGCGTTGTCGCCGGCGACGGCACCGGGCGACTTCTCCGTGCGCGGTGCGGGTGTGGTGTTGCTCGTGGTGAATTTTGGTGCGCTGGGCGCAGTACTGGCGATCGGCCGTCTGCGGACGGTGTTGGATCTCTGGATGGCGCTGGCGGTCCTCGCGTGCGTGACGGACACCGTGCTTAGTTTGTTGAGCACTGTGCGATTCTCGCTGGGCTGGTACCTTGCCAGATTGTTCAGCATGTCGGCACCGGGACTGCTCGTCTGCGTGCTTGTGTGGGAGGTTACGCGGTTGTATCGCGACCTGACCCGGGCGCATCTGCGACTGATTGAATACAGCAACCGCGATGCGCTCACGGGCATCTTCAATCGTCGATACTTCAACGACCGGTTTCCGCGCGACTTCGAGCAGGCTCGCCGCTCGGGGCAACCGTTATCGCTGTTGATGATCGACGTCGATCACTTCAAGCGCTACAACGACGAGTACGGGCACCCTATGGGTGATCAGTGTCTTGAGCAGGTGGCGCTGGCCATTATGCGGGCGACGCATCGTCCGGCGGATCTGGTGGCGCGTTACGGTGGAGAAGAGTTCGTGATCGTTCTGCCGGAAACGGATGAGAATGGTGCGTACTTCGTCGCGACACGCGTGACGGAGAGCGTCCGGGCGCTGGCGAAACCCGCTCCGGGTCCGCGAGGGGTCGTGACCGTGAGTGTTGGGTGTGCGACACACGTGCCCCGGCATGGCGCTGTTAGCGATACGCCTGCGCGCCTGATTGCACTGGCCGATGAGGCGTTGTACACCGCCAAGCGTCTTGGCCGCGACCGCGTGCATGTGTCCGAGGGCATTGCGCTGGCGGATGAAGGGGTGCGTGGCGCGGCGACCTGAGCGCCTGACCCGGAGGATCGGTGGAAGCGCGGCGCGCGCGTGCGCGCCGCAAATCAAATCCGTTCGTAGGTCACGAACGCATAGTCGAAGTCGTTCGGCGCGGGGGAGTGGTGCGTCTCGCGTGCCGTCTCTTGCCATTGGGTATTGGGCAGATCGGGGAAGCGTGCATCGCCTTCGAAGGCCTTGGCAATCTCCGTGACGATCACCTTGTCTGCGCTCGCCAGCGATTCCGCGTACAACTGCGCGCCGCCGATCAGGCAGATTTCTTCGACACCTGCGCACAGCCGCATTGCGTCAACGAGCGAGTTGGCCACTTCGCAGCCATCGATCTTCAGATCGGGGTTGCGCGACACCACGATATTGCGGCGTCCCGGCAGCGGACGGCCGATCGAATCATAGGTTTTGCGCCCCATGACGACCGGCTTGCCTAGCGTCGTGCGCTTGAAGTGGGCGAGATCTTCCGGCAAACGCCAGGGCAATTGATTGTCGCGCCCGATCACGCCGTTTTCGGCGCGGGCGACGACCAGCGTCAGAATCGTCATACGGCCACCGGCGCTTTGATGTGCGGATGCGCTTCGTACCCGACGATCTGGAAGTCTTCGAACCGGTAATCGAAAATCGAATCGGGCTTGCGCGCGATCTCGAGCTTCGGCAGCGGGAACGGCTCACGCTCGAGCTGCGTGGCGACCTGCTCCAAATGGTTGTTGTACAGATGGCAGTCGCCGCCTGTCCACACGAAATCACCGACATCCAGCCCGGTTTGTTGCGCCATCATGTGCGTGAGCAGTGCGTAGCTCGCGATATTGAAAGGCACACCGAGGAAGATGTCCGCACTGCGCTGGTAGAGCTGGCACGACAGCTTGCCGTCGGCCACGTAGAACTGGAAGAACGCGTGACACGGCGGCAGCGCCATGCGGGGAATCTCGCCGACATTCCATGCGGATACGATCAGGCGGCGCGAATCGGGCGTCGTGCGGATTTGGTCAACGAGTTGCGTGATCTGGTCGATGTGACCGCCGTCGGGCGTCGGCCACGAGCGCCATTGCGCGCCGTAGACCGGGCCGAGTTCACCGTCGGCATTGGCCCATTCGTTCCAGATGGATACGCCGTTTTCCTGCAAATAGCGCACGTTCGTGCTGCCCTGCAGAAACCAGAGGAGTTCGTGCACGATGGACTTGATGTGCACCTTCTTGGTCGTGACGAGCGGGAATCCTTCCTGCAGGTCGAAGCGCATCTGATAGCCGAACACCGAGCGCGTGCCCGTGCCCGTGCGGTCGGTCTTGTCTGTGCCATGTTCAAGTACATGGCGCATGAAGTCGAGGTACTGTTTCATAGGCCCATCCGTTTTGGCGGATTTTACCAGCCTCTGAGTGACGGTGCGCTGCCGGCGCGTCAGACCGCGCTGGCGCTGGCCGCGAACGCCACCGGATGTCCCACCGTCAGGCGCAGCCCCACGCGCTCACCGGCTTCGTGGGTCAACTCGCCGTCCACGCGGGCAATCACCTCACGGCCCGAGGCCAGACGCAGCGTGTAGAGCTGATCAGCACCACGGAACGCACGCCTCACGAGCGTGGCTTCGAACGGACTGGCGGGGTCGTGCGCAATGTCATCCGCTCGCAGCAGAACGTCGACGTTCACCGGATAGGCGTCTTTCACGGCGGCGCGCAGCAACTTGTCAGCCAGTGCTGGCGAGACGGAAATTTCCCCGAGTTCGAGCGAGATGCCGCCGCCATCGGCATTGCCCCGGAACGTGCCCGGAATCAGCGTGCCGCGCCCGATGAAATCCGCCACCGCACGATTGGCTGGCGTGCGCCACAACTCTCGCGCGGGCGACCACTGGGCAATCGCACCCGCGTGCATGACCCCGATGCGATCGGCCATCGCAAAGGCTTCGTGCTGATCGTGCGTGACGAGAATCGCTGTCGCGCCGCTCGCCCGGATGATCTCGCGCACCTCCACGGCCAGACGCTCACGCAGTTCGAGATCGAGGTTCGAAAAGGGCTCGTCGAGCAGCAGCAGGGCCGGTGAGGGGGCCAGCGCGCGCGCGAGTGCCACGCGTTGCTGCTGGCCCCCCGAGAGTTCGTGCGGGTACTTTCGCAACGCCCCCGCCAGACCGACTCGTTCGGCGAGCCTCTCCACCCGGTCCCGACGCTCGGCTCGCGTCATGCGCCCGAGGCCAAAACCGATGTTCCGGGCGACATCCAGATGCGGAAACAGCGCGTAATCCTGAAACACCACGCCCACGTGACGGCGCTCGGGCGGCTCGCTTAACTGCGCGTTGGCGACCTCATGACCGTCGAGCACGATACGCCCGCCTGCCAGCGGCTCGAAGCCGCACACGGCGCGCAGCACCGTCGTCTTGCCGCAGCCGGACGGGCCGAGCAGGCAGCCGATCTCGCCGCGTGCGAGCGATAACGACAGGTCACGAACGGCCGTGTGGACTTGGCCGGCCGCGTCGTAATTCACGGAGATATGGTCGAGCAGCAGATAAGGCAGGGGCATCGGCGTGCAGTAGCGTGTGTCGACGCAAGCGCGTCAACGGAGAGAGCAACGAAGGCGAGTCGGGGGCTTTGCCCGGCGGCCGGGCACTTTCTGGTGCCGGCCGCGTCAGAGTCCCAATCGCGAATGCGTATAATTTACAACGTTTTAGACCGGTGAATGTCTGCCGGTTCCCTGCGGCGAAGCGAGGCGCACGGCGACGGGCCGTCGCTGGCGTGCTTGCCCGCCGCACCTGATCGTCCACCCATTCACCGATACCCCTCACGGTTTGCCGATGTCATCGACGCCTCCGTCACGCGCCGCCACTGATTCTTTTTCCGTCGATGCTTCGACCGGGCCGAACGATCCGATCGGCGGCCGGGTCACGTCCGCTGCGCTGGCTGGGACGGCACCGGCACCATCACCCGGCCGTGGGCCTTACGTCGCCCGCCGCGGGCAAGCCGGCCGGCGCTCCGGCGTGTGGGCGTGGCGGCTGGTGGCGTGGGTTCCCGCCCTGATCGTTCTCGTGCCGATGTTCGGCATCGTGGCGGCGCTGGGCGCGGGAGACGCACACACGCGCGCTATCCTCGTCCACATGCTCGATACGGTGCTGCCCGAGTACGTACTCAATTCGCTGCGTATCTCGCTGGCGGTGAGTGCCGGCGTGCTCGCCATGGGCGTGGCGAGTGCCTGGCTGGTGGTGCACTACGCGTTTCCCGGACGGCGCCTGCTCGAGTGGGCGCTGATCCTGCCGCTTGCGATGCCTGCATACGTCACCGCCTACGCGTACACCGACTTCCTCCAGTTCGCCGGCCCCGTGCAGAGTGCCTTGCGCACGCTGCTCGCGGTCGAGCGCGTCGCGTGGTTTCCCGAAATGCGCTCGTGGTACGGGGCGGCGTGGGTCTTCACCGGGGCGTTCTACCCCTACGTCTATTTGCTCGCGCGCACGGCATTTCTGGAGCACAGTCAGCGCTTTTTCGAAGCGGCGCGCACGCTCGGGTGTACGCCCATGCAAGCGTTTGTGCGCGTGGCGTTACCGCTGGCGCGACCCGCCTTGGTCGCGGGCGTGGCGCTCGTGCTTATGGAGACCCTCGCCGACTACGGGGCGGTCGCCTACTTCGGGGTGCCCACGTTTACGACTGGCATCTACCGTGCCTGGCTGTCGATGGGCGACCGGGTGGCGGCGGCGCAACTCTCTGCGTGTCTGCTGTTGGCTGTGCTCGTCTTGTTGATTGCGGAAGCCCGTAGCCGGGCGCGACTGCGCTATTACGGGGCACCGGGACGGGCACCGACGACATCACGACGGACCCGTCTGCAAGGCGCACACGCGGTGCTGGCGACGCTCGCCTGTACGGTGCCGCTCATCATCGGCTTCGTGCTGCCGGCACTCATCATGCTGCGGCTGGCGGTCTCCGAACTGGATCAGGTGCCTTGGCCCCGTTATGGCGAATGGGTCTACAACACCGTGCGCCTGGCGGCCGCGGCGGCGCTTGTAGCGAGCGCCGCGGCCGTTGTGCTCGGTTATGCCCAGCGACTGGCGCCGGGACGCGTGACCCGCGTCGCCGTGCGCCTCGTGGGCGTGGGCTACGCGATCCCGGGGGCGGTCATTGCCTTGGGTATTCTCACGCCCGTGCTGCATCTGGACACCTGGCTGGGCAACGCATTCGGGGCCGATGGGCTGGTGCTGGCGGGTACCAGCGGCGTGCTGATCTATGCCTATGTCGTACGGTTTCTGCCGGCGGCACTGCAAAGTGTGGACGCCGGTTTCGCCCGCATCGCCCCCAATCTTGACGCCAGCGCCCGCAGCCTCGGCGTGGGCGGCTGGTCGATGTTGCGCCGGGTGCATCTGCCGCTACTGCGCGGCAGTGTGCTGACGGCGGCATTGCTAGTGTTCGTTGACGTCATGAAGGAACTCCCCGCCACGCTCGCGCTGCGGCCGTTCAACATGGACACGCTGGCGGTCGTCACCAGTCATCTTGCGGCCGACGAGCGCCTCGCCGAGGCCGCCGTGCCCGCCCTGACGCTCGTGCTCGTGGGCCTGCTTCCGGTGCTGGTGCTTGCTCGGGCCATTGCGCGGCGCGCCTGAACGCGCACGACAGACCGCCGGCCGCGTTATCTCTTGAAATGTTTGGTGGTTGCCGCCCCGATAGCGCCGCACTATAGTCAAATCAGACCCGGCAACGAAACCGGGATGATTGAGCGTCAACAAAATGATTGCGATCGTCATTTGCAAATGTTGGCTGTTCATGGCCTTGGCGTCGGCACCCCCGCCTGACGTATCGTTCGACGCGGCAGACGGCGGCTGGAGTGCCGTTCTGTTAGCGGGAGCGATGCGCTAGCAGTTGTCCTGGGAGGGGCCGGCGCAGGCAGTGAAGACGGACGCCCGGTGTCCGATGGCAGCGTGCAACCTGTCGGCTTGAAGTCGGTTTCGTGTCGTTCGACGCCTGATGCGTTCTCCCCCCTGAGTCGTCGAACTACCGTTTTCCCCGATTTCGCACTCGCCGCCGCGCTTTCATGATGCTTTGCGAGCGTTTGTTTGTCGGTTCGGTGTTGTTTTCCTGTGTCGTGAGGGGCGGTCGCGAGTGGCATTTTTGCCACGTGCACCGCAAAATCGCTGTCAATGCAGTGCCTTCGGGAGATGGGCATGGCGCTATGGCGGATCGATCTTGTCTCGTTGCGACTATTCGTCGCCGTTTGCGAAGAGAGCAGTATTGCCCGCGCGGCCGAGCGCGAATTCATCGCGCCGTCGGCCGTCAGCAAGCGTATCAACGACCTCGAGTCACTCGTCGGTTCGGCACTCCTGCAGCGGCACAAGTGGGGGGTGCGGGCTACCCCGGCAGGCGAAGCCTTACTGCATCACGCGCGCAATGTGCTGCGCAGTCTCGAAAAGATGCAGGGCGACCTGTCCGAGTACACCAGTGGCGTACGCGGCCACATCCGCATCTTCGCCAACGTTTCCTCCATCGTCGAAACACTGCCCGATGAACTCGGGGCTTTCCTGCGTCGCCATGACGGAGTGAAGGTCGACCTCGAAGAGCACACCAGCGCGCAGGTTGTGCGCGGTGTGGCGGATGGCGCCACGGACATCGGCATCTGCTGGGATGCCGTCGACACCCGTGACGTCGAAGTCTTTCCCTACCGCAACGACCAGATTGTGGCCGTGCTTCACCGTGAACACCCGCTTGCCTGCGCAGAGCAGCTCGGGTTCGTCGAAACACTCGATTTCGATCATGTCGGTGTGCATCCGGACAGCGCCATGTACACCGTGCTGCGGCGGCTGGCCGCCGAGCAGGGCAAGACTGTCAAATTCCGCATCCATGTCTCGACGTTCGAAGCCGTATGCCGCATGGTGCGGGCCAATCTCGGGCTGGCGGTGGCGCCACGCGAGGCTGTCGGCATCTATTCGCAGGTGACGGACGGGGAGGCGCTGCGCATCGTGCCGCTCACCGATCCGTGGGCACAGCGGCGTCTGATTGTATGCGTGCGCCGCTACGACGCCTTGCCTGTGGCGTCGCGCATGCTGGTCGACCATTTGTGCGCACGTAACGTAACAGGGGGTAACGCATGATGCGTTGTGAGGCAGGAAGCATCGTGATCGGCGATGTCTGGCATGCCGAAACACAACTTGTCGCGGCACCGGGGGCAGCGGATGCTTTGGGGGCCGATAGCGATTCCGGCCGGCGAGCCGGAGCGCGCCTGTGTCCCGCACAGTGCGGGAGGAGACACGCGATGACACATGCTGAAGCGCGCCGTGTGCGCGATGCCGTGGGACGTCTGGTCCTCGTTCTCACGTTGATTGCGCTGGGTCTCGTGGCATTGAGCCTGAGCGCCGGGGCGTCTGCCGCGCCCGCGCAGCCGCTTGAAAAGCCAAAGATCACGATTGCCGTGGGCGGGAAGCCGGGCCTCTATTACCTGCCGCTGACCATCGCCGAGCAACTGGGCTACTTCAAGGACGAAGGCCTTGATGTCACCATCGACGACTTCGCTGGTGGCTCGAAGGCGCTGCAGGCGGTTGTCGGCGGAAGCGCGGATGTGGGCACCGGCGCATTCGAGCACACGCTGCTGATGCAGACCAAAGGGCTGACCTATCAGTCGTTTGCGGTGCTGGGCGCCGCACCGCAACTGGTGCTCGGTGTGGTGAAGGCCAAGGCCGGCGAGGTCAAGTCGGTCAAGGATCTGAAGGGTATGCGCATCGGCGTGAGTGCGCCGGGGTCGAGCACGCACATGCTGGTGAACGTGGCCCTTGCGAAAGTGGGGCTCAAGCCGAGCGACGTGTCCATTGTCGGCGTCGGAAGCAATGCGACGGTGGTCGCCGCCGCGCGCGGCGGACAGGTCGATGCGGTCTCCAACGTTGATCCGATGATGACGTTGCTGCAGGAGTCGGGCGACCTCAAGGTGCTCGTCGATACGCGTACGCAGGCGGGCACCCGAGCCATGTTCGGCGGGCCGATGCCGGCGGCCGTGATGTATGCGCCGCAGAGCTTCATTCAGAAGAACCCGAGGACGGTGCAGGCCCTGGCCAACGCTATCGTGCGGGCCGACAAATGGCTCCAGCGCGCCTCTGCCGCCGATCTCCTGAAGACGGTGCCAGAGCCCTATCTACTGGGGGACAAGACGCTTTATCTGAAAGCCTTCGCCAACTGCCGCGAGGCATTTTCGCCGGATGGCATGATGCCCGCCGACGGTCCTGCCACGGCATTGAAGGCACTCGCTTCGTTCACACCTGAGGTCAAGCCGTCGCAGATCCGGCTTGGCGACACGTGGACTAACGCTTTCGCAATACAGGCGAATCGGCAGTACCCCTGAGCGTCTGCTGACGAACGCGCGTTTGGACGTCATGACTTCACTTTCTCCACGTGGCCGCGCGACAGTTCGGCACGGAACTTGCGACCGAATCGGGTGAACCCATGCGGGAACATTCGAGGAGCGATCTCATGCAAGCCACCGTACAACTGAATGGACGCGTGCTGTGGTTGAGCGACCGTGCCGACGCCATGACCCGGCAACTGGCAGGCGAGTCATTGACCCGGGCCGAAGCCGGCCCCCTGCGCGACCAGATTTCCACTGACGAGATGACGCCCGCATGGGCGTGTCTGGCGTTCGACGAAACGCTGGGCGACTACGTCTATGTCGGGTTGCGCTGCAGTGAAGATGCGATGGATCCTGCCGGCGTGTTTCCCGTCCGGCCGAAGGCGGTGCGCGAAGGCGGTTTCGCGGTGTCGGTCGCGGGGCTGCGCCGGGGCAAGGGATCGTCGCGCGAGGCCAGTCCGTTTGCTGAGTGGTGTGCGGGGATTCGCGTGGTGATCGCGGAGAGTTTCGAGCGCATCTACGCGCAGAACTGTCAGAACCTCGGACTGCTGATGTCGACCGACCTCGCGCTGGCCGAGCGCTTGCAGGCCGGTGAAGCCGTGCCGATCGAAGCCTTTCTCGAGGACTGCGATCCACTGGGCGAGGCCATCGTGCGCAGCGGGGGCCTGTTCGGCTATACGCGACGCCGCCTGGCGGGGGACACCGTTGCGCCGCGCCCAGCCCATGCGCCGGGTGCGATGACCTACGGCGAGAAGCTCATCGCGAAGGCGCTGGGCGTGGCTCGCGTGCGTGCGGGAGACGCCGTGTTTGTCCCTGCCGACTGGCGTTTCTCCCATGAGTATGTGACGCCGATGGCCGTGAGCTTCCTGCGTCACGCCTTCGGCGATGCGGTGCCCGCGTTGCACGATCCGGCGTCGATGATGTGCTTCGAGGACCACCTCACGCATCTCGATGCCGTGTCTGCCGACGGCAGCCGGCCGCCGCCGTTGGTGGATGCGGCGAGGCGTCTGGGGGCAGTACAGCGCGAATTTTGTGTGCAGCACGATCTGCGTCTGCACGGGCGAGTGGCTGGTGGCGGCTCGGAAGGCATCTGCCACGCCCTGATGCTCGAACGTTATGCGCTGCCGGGGCAGGTGATCGTCGGTACCGATTCGCACACACCGCATTGCGGTGCTGTCGGCGCATTTGCGTTCGGCGTAGGGGCAACGGAGATGGCGAACGCCTGGCTGACCGGAGACGCACGTCTGGCGGTGCCCGGCACCTGCCTTGTGCATCTGCGCTCGCGTTTGCCTGAGGGCGTGGGGGCGAAGGATCTGGCGCTGCATCTGCTGCATCTGCCGTATATCCGCGACGGTCGCGCCATCGGGCAGATTATTGAATTCGCCGGTGAAGCCGTGGCTCACCTGTCGACTGACGAGCGAGCCACGCTGACCAATATGGTCGCGGAGATCGGCGGGCTGACGGGGCTGGTCGTGCCCGATGCCGAGACGGTCCGGTACCTGCGCGAGCGGCGCGGCATCGACTTCACCCTGGCGCCATGGATGACCAGCGATACGCAGGCGTCGTATGCCCATGTCATCGAGATCGATTGTGCGCGTCTCGGGGCGATGGTGGCGAGTCCGGGCGATCCGGGCAACGGTGTGGCACTGACCGATCTGACGGCGGTGGTGCCCGTCGATATTGCGTACGGCGGGTCGTGTACGGGCAGCAAGCGTGACGACCTGCGGGCGTGTCATGACGTGCTGGCGTGGGGGCTTTCGCAAGGGCATCGCGTGGCCGATGGCGTGCGCTTCTATCTGCAATACGGCAGTGAAGACGTGCGGACGTGGTGCGAGGCACAGGGCTACACCGAAGTGTTCAAGGCGGCAGGGGTGACGATGCTCTCGCCGGGATGTGGCGCGTGTGTGAACGCCGGTCCGGGCGTGTCTCGTGCGCCCGGTGAAGTGGTGATCAGTGCGCAGAACCGGAATTTCCCCGGCCGTTCCGGACCGGGACAGATGTGGCTGGGCAGTCCGGCCACCGTGGCGGCAAGTGCCTTGGCGGGGTACATCGTCGGCTTCGATCAACTACGACGCGACGGATTCGTCTCGCATGCCGTGAGCACGCCGGGCCGGCCGTGTGGCGAAGTGTCGCAAGCGGGTTCGGGAGGGTAGCAAATGCCGGATGTGTCCCCTGTGGCACCAACGCCGTTGCAAGGCATTCGCGTCGTGGAGTTTTCCCACATGGTCATGGGGCCCACGTGCGGCATGGTGCTTGGCGACCTCGGTGCCGACGTCATCAAGGTGGAACCCGTGGGCGGCGACGCGACGCGGCGTCTGCTCGGTACGGGGGCGGGCTTCTTCCGCTCGTTCAATCGCAACAAGCGCAGTCTCGCCGTGGACGTCACCCGGCCCGAAGGACGAGAGCTGATTCTGCGTCTGGTGAGCACGGCCGACGTGTTGACCGAGAACTTCAAGCCCGGGCGAATGCGTCAGATCGGGTTGGACTACGCGACGCTGTCGCGTTTGAATCCGGCGCTTGTCTATGTCTCGCTCAAAGGTTTTTTACCGGGCCCTTACGCCGGGCGCACCGCGCTCGACGAAGTGGTGCAGATGATGGCCGGGTTGGCCTATATGACCGGACCACCCGGGCAACCGCTGCGCGCAGGGGCGTCGGTCAACGACATCATGGGCGGTGTGTTTGGCGCGCTCGCCGCGCTGGCGGCGCTTTATGAACGCAAGACGACCGGGCGCGGGCAGGAAGTGCAGGGTGCGCTCTTCGAGAACTGCGTGCTGCTCGCCGCGCAGCACATGCAGCAATACGCGGTAACGGGGGTGGCGCCCGCCCCGATGCCTGCGCGTGTGTCGGCGTGGGGCATCTACGATGTATTCACGGCGCGCGACGGCGTGCAGATATTCCTCGCCGTCGTGAGCGATAGCCAGTGGCGGACATTCTGCGATGTGTTCGGCCGTCACGATCTGGCCGACGATGTTCGGCTCGCCACGAACAACGACCGGGTGCAGGCGCGCGACTGGCTGCTGCCCTTGCTGCGCGAGATGATGCGGGGGTTTGACGCCAGCTATCTGGCGGCCGCATTCGAGCGTCACGGTCTGCCGTTCGCGCCGATCGTTGCACCGCAGGCGCTGTTCGACGATCCCCATCTGCGCGCCAGTGGCGGATTGGGCGATCTGGTGACGGAGGACGGCGAGCACACACAGGTGCCGCTGCTGCCCATCACGATGGCGGGGCAGCGCTTGCCTGCGCGCCGGCCGTTACCGGTGGTGGGTGAGCACACGAACGAGATTCTGCGCGATCTGGGGTATCTCGACAGCCAGATCACTCGTCTGTTGACCGAGGGGGTGGTAGCGGGACCGGTGCACGACACCTTGCCGGACGATGCCTCCGGTGCCAACGATCACACCGGTCCCGTTTTGTGGGAAGACGGCGCCAGTCCGGGCTAAATTCGGAGTGATCCGAGCGAGAAGTGCGTGCTGTCTGCTTGCGGGCAGACGGCACGGCGCGGTACGGTGTGGGCATCGACCGTCACTTTTTCCTCGCCCCGCCATGACCGAATCGCTCGACCCATCCCAGGCATATGAATCGTCGGCACCGTCGGCATCTTCCGACGCGCCGCTGGCCGGCATCACCGTGCTCGATCTCACGCGCCTCTTGCCCGGACCGCTCGCCGGGCTTCGTCTCGCCGAACTCGGAGCGCACGTCATCAAGATCGAGGACAAGGGCGCTGGCGATTACGCCCGCGAGATGATGCTTGGGGATGATGAGCCGCCACCGAGCGCCTTCTGGCGTTTGCTCAATCGTGGCAAGTCGGTCGAGCGGCTCGACCTCAAGAACGACGCTGATCGTGCGACGTTTCGAGACTGGGTGTCTCGTGCCGATGTGTTGCTTGAGGGGTTTCGCCCCGGCGTGATGGCACGGCTGGGCTTCGATTACGAGACGCTTGCGCGCCTGAGGCCCTCGCTGGTGGTGGCATCGATCACCGGCTATGGACAGCATGGACCGATGGCGCAGGCGGCCGGGCACGACATCAACTACATCGGTTATGCCGGGGTGCTCGATCAGTTGGGGGATGCGGCGGACGCGCCCATCGTCCCGAACTTCCAGATCGGCGACTTGTACGGCGGCGGGCAAGCGACGGTGCAAGCCGTGTTGGCGGCGCTCGTCGCGGCGCAGCGCACCGGGCGCGGCCGGTGGCTGGACATCTCGATGACGCATGAGGTGTTTCGCGCGAATCTCATCCCCGCAGTGGCGATGCACCGGCAGGGGCATGTGTCGCGAGCGGGCAAGGATTTGCTCAACGGCGGTGTGCCTTGCTACCAGGTCTATCGCACCCAGGACGGACGCTACATGGCCGTAGGGGCACTCGAACTCAAGTTCTGGCAGACCTTGTGTGACGTGCTTGGACGCAGCGACTGGAAGACGCGGCATTGGTCGCTGGGGCAAGTGATTGGCGGCGAGGACGCACGCTCGCTTCAGGGCGAACTGGCAGCGGTGTTTGCGAGTGCGTCACTGTCGGACTGGACGTTGCGTTTCGCCCATGCGGATTGCTGCGTCACACCGGTGCTGCGACTGGAAGAAGCCGTAACGCACCCGTTGTTTGCTCGTGCACGTGAGGCACTGAGTCCGTGACGCCGGGGCGAGGGCACGTTACCGAATGTCACAATTTTTCGAGGAGGTGAGACGCGAAGTGTGGCCTTCCATCGCGTAGAGTCGTCGCTTACCGACACCGATATGCCCATGACTCGACGGCTTGCCTTGCTCCGACATCGAAACGGTTTCATCCATGCCGCGCGAGGACGATTGGCTGTTGCAGTCGTTAGCGCGGCGGCCGGCACCGCGATGACTGGATGTGTGTCCTATCAGGACACCCCGGTGGATCACGGGAAGGTTCGCTCGACGGCGATGACGACGGCGGATCTCGCACAGACGGACATCAATCGCATGGCGACGCTGGGCATGCGCGCCAATCTCGAGAGCTTGTACGTACTGGCCGACAAACTCTACAAGCGCAACCCTCGCGAATGGCGCAAGTCCGGGGCGACGACGCAGGCGCAGGCGATAGCGCAATTGCGTGCGGCTGTCGAGGGCAGACGCAGCCTGCCTGAGTTGAAGGACCTTCGCGACGTGAAAGCCCTGTCGCTCTCGCTCGACCCGGCGTTCAGCGGCGATCGCGTGGCCGCGTTCGTCTTCAGCCTGTCGGACACGATCATCGCCGCGCATGGGGGGGCGACCGTGTTTTATCTCAGCGATGGCCTCGACGCACAGCGGATCTACAACGCGGCGCGCAACGTCGAAATCGCCGCGTGGCTGCTCGCGAGCCGTCGTGACCCAGTGGGCAAGCCGTTACTGCTGGCAAACGAAATTGCCGACGTACGCAACGTGAGCTTCGAACGGGAGTTCGGCAAAATCATTGGCAGGCTCGATCTGCTGGCCGAGATGCTCGACGAAAAATACCGCCGTGCCGGCATCGGCTACGTCCAGAATCTGCTTGGCGCGCAGTTTCTCCAGTTCCTGCCCGTGCGATGACGTGATGTCACTGATGGGGCGCAAATGTTGTGCAAATGCTGTATATTTGCACAGTGTTTTCGCCGCCCGCCATGTCATCCTCAACGCGCAAGATCATTCACTGCGATGCCGACTGCTTCTACGCGTCTGTCGAGATGCGTGATGATCCGTCGCTGCGAGGAATTCCGCTGGCCGTCGGCGGCCAGCCCGATCAGCGAGGCGTGGTAGCCACGTGCAATTACGAGGCACGCGCCTTTGGCGTGCGCTCCGCGATGCCGTCGGCTCAGGCGATCAAGCTGTGTCCCGAGTTGCGCATCATTCCCCCCACGATGAGCCGGTATCAGGAAGCGTCGCGACGCATCATGGCGATCTATCGCGATTATACGGATCTGGTTGAACCGCTCTCGCTGGACGAAGCGTATCTGGATGTCACAGACAGCGAGCATTGCGATGGCTCGGCGACGTTGATCGCGCGCGAGATTCGCGCACGTGTTGCTGCCGAGGTCGGGTTGACCGTCTCGGCGGGGGTCGCCCCCAACAAGTTCATCGCCAAGATCGCCAGCGATTGGCGCAAGCCCGACGGCATGTTCGTCGTGAAGCCTGCCGAAGTGGATGCCTTCGTGGCTGTCCTGCCGGTCGAGCGTCTGTTTGGCGTGGGAAAGGTGACGGCGGAGAAGCTCCGCGCGCTCGGCGTGGATTCGTGCGGCGATTTGCGAAGTCACTCGATAGCCGATCTCACCGAGCGCTTCGGCGTGTTCGGTCAGCGCCTGTTCGAGCGTTGCCGTGGCATCGACACGCGTGAAGTGAGCCCGGACCGCGAGCGGAAATCGATCAGTGTCGAGACGACCTACACGCGTGACCTGCGCACGCTCGCCGAATGCGAGACGGCGCTTGAACCGCTGCTTCGCCAGTTATTCGAGCGCATCGAACGGGCACGTCGCAGCGAACCGCTGGCCGTCGCCAAAATCTTCGTCAAGATCCGCTTTGCCGATTTCTCCCGCACGACGGCCGAAGCCGGTGCACTGGGGGTCGACCCCGGGCAATGCCGGCAGTTGCTGGCCGAGGCGGTTGGCCGCAAACGCCGGCCGGTTCGCCTGATGGGCGTCGGCGTCCGGTTGCTGGAAGCCCAGGCTGCACGTCAGTTACGGCTGTTCGACGACTGGGGTGACGGCACCTCGCCGACCGCGCCGCCGCCGGGCGATAATGCGGCATCACAGACATAGATCGCACAGGCGAGCGGGTTGAAGGATGGCGGAGAGCATCGAAGTCACATTGCGTCTCACAGCGGCGTTGATTCTTGGCGGCCTGGTCGGGCTCAATCGAAATCTGCATCACAAGTCGGTCGGCTTGCGAACGCTGGCGATCGTGTCGTTCGGCTCGGCGTTGTTCGTGCTGGCGGTCGTGCCGTTTCACGGGTCGTCGCTGACCTATGACGAATCGTCGGTCAGCCGAGTGATACAGGGCATCGTTGCCGGCATCGGCTTTCTCGGTGCGGGTTGCATCATCCGTCCGAGTCACGGCGCGTCGGTGCATGGGTTCACCACGGCGGCAGCGTTATGGAGTACGACAGGGGTCGGCATTATTTGCGGTTTGGGCCGCTGGCATATCGCACTCGTGGCGATGGTGCTGATGCTTATCGTGCTGGCGCTCGGCGGGCGCATCGAAGCGCTCGCACACCGCTGGCTGGGGCACGACGAGCCGCCGGCGCCTTCGTCTGACGGGGACGCGCCGGGGCCGCGTGAGCGCGACGGCAAGTAACGTCCATCCAGCGTCTGCAGAAGATGCACATCGCCGCCTCCTCGTCCTGGAAGTCACGGGAATAACCCTGCGGATACCGAAGAAAAATGCCCGCCGAAGCGGGCAAATGACGTTGTCGCAGTACCCCCAAAAGGACGTAAGAGGGCGATTTCATTTTGGTCAGCGACGTGTCGCGCGCCAATCGGGGCTTGCCCGATTAGGGAAAGCACGTCAGGGGGACTACGTAGACCTGCCGCGCGATCAGGCGGACACTCAGCGTATGGCGCGCAGTTCCGTGGCGCGCGCACGCGCGACCCGCAGGCCGTCGGTCTGAAGCGCGAGCGTGGCGGCATCGGCTTGCTGCGCGGCGTCGGTTGCTGAGGTGTACGTCACAATCGCAGCCTGCCGTTCACGGTGGAACCGCTCGGTGATCGGCGCGCACTCGGTGGCCGCTTCGTCCGCCAGACGGACGGGATCGGGCACGAGATTGATATAGCGCGCGACGTGGCCGTAAAGGCACGTACGGTACTGGTCGGCGGCAGCGTCTGCGGCTGCCAGATGTCGCTCACGCAAGGTGGCGGCGTCGGGGGCGGCAGGACGCGTCGCCGCAGGCGCGGCGGTCGGTTTCGACGGGGTGGCGCAGCCAGTGACAAGCAGGGTGGCCGCGACGCAGAACAGGGCCGGTACCGCAGTGCGGCCGCGGGTCAAATTCAGAAACTTCCGAGTCATGAGGTAATCGACGCCGATGGCATAAAGTCTGCGATGTCGCTATGGTACGGGATTTGACGCATTCGTCCCGAATCAACCGATAGCGGCGCGCAGGTGTCGCGCCAATCTGACATGAGCGAATTCCAAAAAGGGCTGGTATGGCTGCGGCGCGATCTGCGCTGCACGGACAACGCAACGCTGACGCAGGCGCTTACCACGTGCCGCGAGGTGTATGTCGCGTTCGTTTTCGATACGACGATTCTCGGGGATTTGCCGCCCGACGATCGCCGTGTCGCTTTCATTCACGACAGTGTTGCGGCGTTGGCGAGCACCCTCGAGGAGGCCGGGGGCGCACTGATCGTGCTTCACGGGGATCCCGCCGCAGAGATTCCTTCGCTGGCGAAGTCGCTTGGCGTTCAGGCCGTCTTTGCCGGGCGAGACTACGAGCCTGCTGCCGTAGCGCGTGATCGCTCGGTGGCGCGCTCGCTTAACGAGCTCGACATCGTATTCGAGACCGTCAAGGATCAGGTGATCTTCGAGGCCAGCGAGATTCTCACGGCGCAGGGCGAGCCTTACAGCGTGTTCACGCCCTACCAGCGGGCATGGTTGAAGCAGGTGCGGCCCGTCGATCTGGCGCCTCACGGGCGTGAGCGTGACCTGCAACATCTGGCCGCGCCACCGAATGGCACTGGGGCATTTCCCTCGCTCGCCTCATTGGGTTTCGACGTGCCGGAAGCCCGCCGGATTGCGATCTCGGCCGGAGAGTCCGGTGCTCGCCAATTGCTGGACGATTTTTTGCCGCGAATGGCGCATTACCACGAGCGACGCGACTACCCTGCGGTGCGCGGGCCAAGCTATCTGTCGGTGCATCTGCGTTTCGGCACGATCTCGATCCGCACGCTGGCCCGCGAAGCTCACGCGGCCATGCTGCGGGGCGGCGACGCCGGCAGCGGCGCCCAGACGTGGCTCAGCGAACTGATCTGGCGCGAGTTCTATTTCATGATCCTGCATCATCATCCGGCCGTGGTCGGCAAGGCATTCAAGCCGGCGTACGACGCCATCGAATGGGCCTCGGGCAAAGACGCCGACGCGAATTTTCAAGCCTGGTGCGAGGGGCGTACGGGGTATCCGTTGGTCGATGCGGCCATGCGGCAGATCAACCAGACGGGCTACATGCACAACCGTCTTCGCATGGTCACGGCGAGCTTTCTCGTCAAGGATCTGGGCATTGATTGGCGACGGGGAGAGGCGTACTTTGCGCGGGCCCTCAACGATTTCGATCTGGCGGCGAACAACGGTGGCTGGCAATGGGCCGCGTCCACCGGGTGCGATGCGCAGCCGTATTTCCGTATTTTCAATCCGGTGACGCAGTCGGAGAAGTTCGACCCGCAGGGGCGCTTCATCCGGAAGTATGTGCCGGAGCTGGCCAATTTACCCGATAAGGCCCTGCACGCGCCTTGGCGAGCCGATGCTCAGGTGCTGCTCGACGCCAAAGTGACGCTGGGACACGACTATCCGCAGCCGCTAGTTGCCCACGATGTGGCACGTAACGAGACGCTCGCGCGATACGCCGTCGTGAAGACGCCGGCCGTCTCCGGTCAGCGTGGCGAAGACGGGAACGCTGCCGGATGAAAGATCGGTGTATACCCCGGTCAACTTTTTTCACGTTTGACCGTTGATACGGGTAAGGCACACCAGAGGGCCTGGGCTTCGGTAGCGGTTCGCAACGTCGGGGGGCGTTAGCGGGCGTCAGGGAGGAAGCAGTACAAGAACGAGAAGTGCTCGGCAACGAGCGAGGGCAGGCCAAAACCACACGGAGAAGCTGAAAAATCCTTGGCCGCACAGACGGCAGCTTCACCACACGGGGTTAGCGATGAGCGAGTGCCCGGAGCGTCAGCGTTCCGGGCATTTTTTTATGGGGAATCGTGCTGCCGGCCTTGAGCGGTTGCGCCTAGTACGACCCAGACCGCCAGATTGAACGGCAGCGTGAAGTACGGCCAGCCCAGCGAACCGAGCGCTTGACCGAGGGCGATGCAGATGACGCTGGCCAGAACGGCACCGGCGAAGCACAGGGCAGGGCGGCGCGCGAATACGCCCAATCCCAATGCTGCAAGAAATGCATTGACGCCAATACCGCCGGCTTGCCCTGCCATCGCAGGCCATACCGTCGCCAGGGCGGTGAGGCACAACCATACCGCGATACCTGCTGCCAGTGCCCACAACGTGGCGCGCGCATTCCAGAGCGCGAGCACGTACCAGGTGAGCAGGCCCAGTACCAGTGGGGTCACGAAGATGACTTGCCCCACCGAGCAGAAGACGAAACCGGGTGTGCCCGCGTCGCATGCGAGCGCCCCGGCGCGCGGTGACAACGTGAGCCAGGGCTGCGCGGCCAAGGTGAGCGCCATGACACCCACGAACGGGCCTGTCAGGGCCGGGAGCCTGTAGCGCGTGAGTATGGCCGTCGCGAAGACGGTCAGGCAGACACCCACCGCCAGCCACGCGAGGAGTGCGATATCGGGTTGCCACAGGGCACCGAACGCAAGGCCGGTCAACGCGGCGTTATACCCTGATAACCCGCTGCGCCGTTGGTCGCGCGGCAGCCGCAGCACGATCGACAGACAAGACGCCGCCACGCTGGCGGCCAGCCCCAAAATCGCCGCAGGCAAGTCGGCGAGGGCTAGCACGGCGAGCAGCAGCACGCCGATGCCTGCCGACGGGATGAAGTAGATCTGTGCGAAGTTTGCGGCTGCGCCGTGAAGCTCGTCGATCACCCGGCTGCGCGCATTCGAAGCGTGCTGCGGAGCCTGTGATGCGGGTACCGCGATTGATGCCGGCAGGGGCGAGGAACGAGGCATTGGCATGGACAGACAGCAGCGACTCGGGTGAATTTGGCAGTGGATTCGCGACGTGAGGGTGCCTCAATGGACCTGAACAGCCCATACGGCACGGGAGCGATGGGCGCGAGCTTACGCCGAACCGGCGTGTCCGGGCGGCTCGGCTCGTTATAGTCGGTATTTGGTCTGAAGCCGTCGCTTCCGGCGGGTCTGGAAAAGCAAAACCCGCGCACGAAGGCGCGGGTTCTGTTCGGCGATGATGGCGATGGGACGATTACTTGCCGCCGCCCTTGGCCGGCTTGACTGCCCAGCTATCCTTGAGCGACACGCTGCGGTTGAACACCGGCTTGCCCGGTGTCGAATCGTAGCGATCGGCGACGAAGTAGCCATGACGCTCGAACTGCACGCGTTCTTCCGGTGCGATGTTCATCAGACCCGGTTCGACAAAGGCTTGCGTGACACGCTTGGCATTCGGATTGATGGCGTCGAGGAAGTTCTTGTCGCCGGCGTCCGGATTCGGATCGAGGAACAGGCGGTCGTAGATGCGCACCTCGGCGGCGATGGCATGCAGCGCACTCACCCAGTGGATATTGCCCTTGACCTTGTAATTGTCCGCGCCCGGCGTGCCCGAACGGCTGTCTTCGAAGTAGTTGCAATGCACGGCAGTGACGTTGCCTTCGGCATCGGTATCGAAGCCCGTGCACTCCACCACGTAACCATAGCGCAGACGCACCTTGTTGCCCGGGAACAGACGGAAGAAGCCCTTCACCGGCTCGGCCTGGAAATCTTCGCGCTCGATCCACAGCTCACGCGAGATCGGGAACGTGCGCATGCCACGCTCGGGGAAGTGCGGATGCACGGGGGCCTGACAGTCTTCTTGCTTGCCTTCCGGGTAGTTGTCGATGATGAGCTTGAGCGGATCGAGCACTGCCGTCGCGCGGGGCGCCTTCGGGTCGAGATCGTCGCGCAGGGCTTGCTCGAGAATGCTCATGTCGATCCACGACGCCGACTTCGCGACACCGATGCGATCGCAGAACAATTGCAGGCTTTCCGGCGAGAAGCCCCGGCGGCGCAAACCGACGAGCGTGGGCATGCGCGGATCGTCCCATCCGTCGACATGCTTTTCGTCGATCAACTGGCGCAGCTTGCGCTTGCTGGTGATGGCGTAAGTCAGTTGCAGACGCGCAAACTCAATCTGTTGCGGCATCGGACGCGTGAACATGCCCGCATCGGCCAGCTCGCCCAGCACCCAGTCGTAGAACGGACGCTGATCTTCGAACTCCAGCGTGCACAGGCTGTGCGTGATGTTCTCGATAGCGTCTTCGAGCGGGTGCGCGTAGGTGTACATCGGGTAGAGGCACCAGGCGTCACCCGTACGATGGTGATGTGCGTGACGGATACGGTAGATGGCCGGGTCGCGCAGGTTGATGTTCGGCGAGGACATGTCGATCTTGGCGCGCAGCACGTGCGTGCCGTCGGCGAACTCGCCCGCGCGCATGCGACGGAACAGATCGAGGTTCTCGTCGACCGAGCGGTTCCGGAACGGCGAATCCTTGCCCGGCTCGGTGAGCGTGCCACGGTTCGCGCGCATGTCGTCGGCGCTTTGGCTGTCGACGTACGCCTTGCCGCGCTGGATCAGGATCTCGGCGCCCTGATAGAGCTGTTCGAAGTAGTCGCTCGCGAAGTAGAGGTGTTCCTTCTGCGGTGTCTCGTAGCTGAAACCGAGCCACTTGACCATTTCAATGATCGAGTCGACGTATTCGGTGTCTTCCTTCTCGGGGTTGGTGTCGTCGAAGCGCAGATGGCACACGCCATCGTAGTCGCGCGCTATGCCGAAGTTCACGCAGATGGCCTTCGCGTGACCGACGTGCAGATAGCCGTTCGGCTCCGGCGGGAAGCGCGTTTCGACGCGCTGGCCCCATTTGCCCGAGCGATTGTCTTCGTCAATGATGTTGCGGATGAAGTTGGATGCCGCGTTCAGCTCTGTGCTCATGCCTGTCCAGTGTTCGGAGTTTGGCGAATATTCTACCGTACCGCATTGCACCACGGGCGAGCGTTCGCGCGGCAACCCGGCGTCTGGGGGCTGCGGCGAGGCAGGAATCGCCAAGAGGTTTGGGTCGGGACGTGGGGCTGGCGCGACCGGACGGGAGCGGTCTGGGGCGCAGAGGGGGCGGCCGGTGCCTCGCGGACGCGCAACACCGGCGCGTGGCGTTTACATGTTCGGTACCTGGACCGCGGAGCGTTGTCCCGGCCAGTTGGCATAGGAGAGCAGCCACAGAGAAATGATGTTCACGACCGGGATAAAGGCCAGTATCGTGAACCATGGCGACAGGCCGAGCCGGGTCAGAATGCGCCAGACGGGAACCCCAACGAGCACGATAGCGACGAGCAAGCCAATAAGACTGGACATACGATATCTCCCGAAAGTCCCGCCGGCGGCGGGCCGTGACGCCAAGTATATAGTGCCGGCCCGCCGTCGCAGCGCCCGGATTGTTCTATCCTGAAAAGACTGCCGGTGCTGCCGGCGGCCTGTGAGTAACCCTCAAGGGAGGACATCATGGAACTGCACCTCCACTCGCATCGCTACACGCACCGCTCGCCCGACTGGGTGGCCGCCGCCGTCGCCGGCTTTGTCGCCTGCGCGTTCTTCTCTGCGGTGGAAATGCTCATGGTGCTGCTGGTCTCAGGCCAGAGCCCGTGGGTGCCACCCCGGATGGTCGCTGCCATCGTGCTGGGGCCGGGCATTGTGTCGCAGCCTGCCACGTTCGACCTTTCCATCGTTGCCATGGCACTCATGGTCCATGCGGCCATCGGCGTCGTGCTGGGCGTGGTGCTCGGCGCCATCATCGCGCCCTTCCGGCTTGACTCTGACGTGGTCACGGTGTCGGTCGCGGGCGCGGTCTTCGGACTGGTCGTATACGCCGTCAATTTCTACGTGATGACACAGTTGTTCCCGTGGTTCATCGAGTCGCGTGGCTGGACGATGCTGGCCGGGCACGTGATCTTCGGCGCGTTCGCGGGCTATATGTACTGGGTGCTGGCCCAAATTGACGAGCGTACGGCGACGTCCTAGCCATCGTTTTCGGCGGGGCTGCTTTGGTGCATGTGCAGCATTTTTCTGTTATCATTCGCCAACTGCACTCGTTTTTCCGTCATTTTCGGAATCAATAGGGTGCAGTCATCCGTGGCATGAATTGCCGGGCAGGTTCAGACCCCGTCCGGAGATAGCCAGCGTGTGGCACGATTATCACTACACATGTGCCGCGCAACCGTGCTATCGCATGTCACCCTGAATGATTGGCGCGATTCCACGTGACCAACGTTCTTGCCGCCGCCCCCGACCGGGCGGCAGTGCATCGTTCCCCGAAACAGGAAGTCGTACACAGAACGCCCCCATTGCGCCTTACGTTGCGCATTGACGGTGTGCATGAGGTCTTGCGCCGCATGCAGCGTTCAGCAGTGTCGTCTGTCTCGTGTCAGTCACGCGAATGTCGCGTGTTTGTCACATTGGACAGATAGGCTGCGTGCACTTCACGGAAACATTTGTGCAAATCTGCACTCTCATCACCGTAAGCCGATTCGAGAGGGATAGTTATTAGTCAAATTTTATGCAGTAAGAAGGATACAAAATGAAAACATCGCAATACCAGGAATTCCAGTACAGCGTTCGTGCAGTGGAGCGTGACAACGCCCGTTGGGACGCGTTCTACGAGATTCATCGCCCGACCAACCAAGGGATGGAAAAAGTGGGTGCCTACCAGGTTCAGAGCGCCTACGGCTTTGCTACGCAAGGCTATGCCCTGGATGACGCCGAGCGCAATGCCCGTGCCGACATCGAGCAGGGCATCGTCTACTACCAGTAAGTCTGATTCCCCCAGTTCATTCCCTGTGCGCGATGCTGGCATCGTCGCGTTGCGACGGTGCTATAGTCCCGCCTTTCGCAACGCGAGGCTGGAGAGTCGGGAATGGAATGGATGTGCAAGTCGTTCGATGCGTTGGGCAGCCCTCTGCTTTACCGTATTCTGGCGGCGCGAAATGCCGTGTTCGTGGTCGAGCAACAGTGCCCCTATCAGGACATCGACGGACGCGATCCCCATAGCCTGCATCTCGTCGCGCAAGTGCGCGATGCGTCGGATCAGCCACAGATTGCTGCGTATTTGCGCCTGCTGCCGCCGGGACTTGCCTACGACGAAGCGTCGATTGGCCGTGTGATTACGGCGTCGTCGCATCGCGGTACCGGACTCGGGCGCGAGTTGCTGGCCCGGGCGGTTGCCATTGCCGAGGTGCAATGGCCGTCGGCTGCACTGCGCATCGGGGCTCAAGCGCATCTCGAAGCGTTTTATGGCGCGTTCGGGTTCGTTAAGGCCAGCGAGCCGTATGACGAAGACGGCATCTTGCATATCGAAATGCTGCGAGCGCCCGCAGCGCAATGACAGTGCCATAGCAGTGCAATATCGGCCGGGCTTTCGTGCCCGGCACTACAATACCTCCCATCGCAGTTCTCCCGTTTCCCGACTCATGGCCTTGTATTCCATCACGGGCGCCCAACTGGCGTTCGGTCACGTGGCATTGCTCGACAATGCCGATTTTTCGCTCGAAGCCGGTGAGCGCGTCGGGCTTATCGGGCGCAATGGCGCAGGTAAGTCGTCGCTGCTCAAGATCGTGGCGGGGTTAACGGTGCCTGACGACGGGCTGGTTGCCCGTCAGGCCGGACTCAATACGGTCTACGTGCCGCAGGAACCCGAATTCGATGCCGATCAGACGGTTTTCGACGCCGTCGCGCTCGGCCTGGGTGATTTGCATGTGCTGCTCTCCGATTACGATCGCACGGCTGAAGCGCTTGCCGACGCCCCCGATGGCGCCGAGCACGATGCACTGCTCGCGCGTCTCAATACGTTGCAGTCGTCGCTCGACGCCGCTGACGCCTGGCAGGTCAAGACTCGTGTCGAGACGACCATCGCGCAGCTTGGGCTCGACGGACACGCCCGCGTCGGCGCGCTTTCCGGCGGGATGCAAAAACGCGTCTCGCTTGCGCAGGCGTGGGTGGCCAAACCCGACGTGCTGCTGCTCGACGAGCCGACCAACCACCTCGATTTCGACGCGATCCGCTGGCTCGAAGATCTGCTCATCGGCTATCGCGGCGCGCTGCTGTTCATCACCCACGATCGCAGCTTCCTCGACCGTGTCGCCACACGCATCGTCGAACTCGATCGCGGACGTTTGCTCTCGTACCCCGGTAATTTCACGCAGTACCAGGAACGCAAAGCCGCACAGCTCGAAGTCGAGCGGGTGGAAAACGAGAAGTTCGACAAGCTGCTCGCGCAGGAAGAGGTGTGGATTCGTAAGGGCGTCGAAGCGCGCCGCACGCGCAGCGTGTCTCGTATCGAGCGCTTGAAGACGATGCGTAACGAGCGCGCCGAGCGTCGTGAAATTCAAGGCAACGTGCGCATGGATGTGGCGCAGGCCGAGAAGTCCGGCAAGATCGTGGCGGAACTGACCCATGTCACGAAGTCGTACGGCGGCCGAGTCATCGTGCGTGACTTCACGGCGACCCTCATGCGCGGCGACAAGGTCGGTCTCGTCGGCCCGAACGGCGTCGGCAAGACGACGATGCTCAAGCTCATCCTCGGCGAGATCACGCCGGATAGCGGACAGATTCGCGTCGGCACCAATCTTCAGGTAGCGTATTTCGATCAGATGCGCGCGCAACTCGATCCCGAGAAGAGTCTGCTCGACACGATCAGCCCGGGCAGCGACTGGATCGAAATCAGCGGCGTGCGCAAGCACGTCATGAGCTATCTCGGTGACTTTCTGTTCTCGCCGGAGCGCGCCCGTTCACCGGTGAAGTCGCTGTCGGGCGGCGAGCGAAACCGTTTGCTGCTGGCCCGATTGTTCGCGCGTCCGGCCAACGTGCTGGTGCTCGACGAACCGACCAACGATCTGGACATTCCGACCCTCGAACTGCTCGAAGAACTGCTCGAGGAATACAGCGGCACGGTCTTCCTCGTGAGTCACGACCGCACGTTCCTGGATAACGTGGTGACCTCGGTCATCGCCGCAGAAGGCGACGGCAACTGGCGCGAGTATGTCGGCGGGTTCACCGACTGGCAGGTGCAGAGCGACCGCTCTGCTGCGCTTGCCGCGCAGCGCGCACCGGCCGACGACGCAGCAAAGGAAGCGCCCAGCGCACCGAAGCGCAGCGCTAATCGCACCGTCAAGCTGAGCTACAAGGAGCAGCGAGAACTCGATGGCCTGCCGGAGCGCATCGCCGCATTGGAAACGGAACAAAAGGACGCCGCAGCGAAGATCGAAGATGGTTCGATCTTTGTGAAAGATCCGGCCGCCGGGGCGGCGTTGTCCGAACGTTTCGAGGCCATTGAACTGGAGTTGCTCGAAGCGCTCGAACGCTGGGAAGTCCTCGAGGCCAAGCAGCGCGGCGAGAGCGCGTAAGTGCCGGCGCAACGGCGCGCGGCTTGATGTCCGGCCGCATTGTTGGGGCCGGCGGGGGCTGTCATTCGATCGCGTCGCGAGTGACAGTACAATAGGCCGCAATTCATCAGGCGCGGCTCACCCCCGGACCACCCATGCCGGGCATTGGGCGCGCTCAGAGTGCCCATTATGTGGGCGCCGCAACTCAAGTCGTTGATCCGGCGTCACTTTTGTCATGTGTTAATGGGTTTTCCCCGTGGTTGTCCACAGGATATGTGGATAATTGCAGGGCGTCGTACCCCAATTCAGTCACGCTATGTCGAAAAAAAATACGCCTGCCCAATACAGCGAAGCGTCCATCAAGGTCCTGAAGGGCCTTGAGCCGGTCAAGCAACGCCCGGGCATGTACACCCGCACCGAAAATCCGCTGCACATCATTCAGGAAGTCATCGACAACGCGTCCGACGAAGCGCTTGGCGGTTTCGGCAAGCAGATTCTCGTCACGCTGAACAAGGATGGTTCGGTGAGTGTCGAGGATGACGGCCGGGGCATTCCCGTCGGTATCCATCCGGAAGAGGGCGTACCGGTCGTCGAAATCGTGTTTACGCGTCTGCATGCAGGCGGCAAGTTCGACAAGGCTGCCGGCGGCGCCTACACCTTCTCCGGCGGTTTGCACGGCGTTGGCGTGTCGGTGACGAACGCACTGGCGACCCGGCTTGCCGTGACGGTCTGGCGCGATGGCCAGGTCTCCGAACTCGAATTCGCCGATGGCGGTAACGTCGATGTGGCGCTGCATTCGCGCGCGACACAGCGCGGCGAGAAGAAGAGCGGCACGCGTGTCACTGTCTGGCCGGACACGAAGTACTTCGACAGCCCCGCACTGCCGCTGGGTGAGCTGCAACGTCTGCTGCGATCGAAGGCCGTGCTGTTGCCGGGCGTGCGTGTCACGTTGCGGCAGGAGAAGAACGGCGAAGAGCAGACGTGGTTCTATGAACACGGTCTGCGCGGCTATCTGGTCGAATCGCTGGGCGGTGCCGAACCGCTCATTCCGCTGTTCGAAGGTGAGCGTTTTGCCGATGGCAACGAAGACAGTTTCGCCGAAGGCGAGGGCGCGGCGTGGGTCGTGGCATGGACCGAAGATGGCGCGCCGGTGCGTGAGTCGTACGTCAACCTGATCCCGACGCCGGCTGGCGGCACCCACGAATCGGGGTTGCGCGAAGGGCTGTTTCAGGCCGTGCGTGGTTTCATCGAACTGCATAATCTCCAGCCTAAGGGCGTGAAGCTGCTGCCCGAGGATGTCTTCTCACGGGTGTCGTTCGTGCTGTCTGCGAAGGTGCTCGATCCGCAATTCCAGGGACAGATCAAGGAACGTTTGAACAGCCGCGACGCGGTGCGTCTCGTGTCGTCGTTCACGCGTCCTGCGCTCGAACTGTGGCTCAACCATCACGTCGAGCATGGCAAGAAGCTCGCTGAACTGGTGATTCGCCAGGCGCAGGCGCGTACGCGCGCCGGCCAGAAGATCGAGAAGAAGAAGAGCTCGGGTGTGGCCGTGTTGCCGGGCAAGCTGACCGATTGCGAGACCGAAGACATCACGCGTAACGAACTGTTCCTGGTCGAGGGTGACTCGGCGGGCGGCTCAGCGAAGATGGGCCGCGACAAGGAATTCCAGGCGATTCTGCCGCTGCGCGGCAAGGTCCTCAACACCTGGGAAACCGAGCGCGACAGGCTCTTCGCGAACAACGAAGTGCACGATATTGCCGTGGCCATCGGTGTTGATCCGCACGGCGCGAACGATACGCCGGATCTGTCGAATCTGCGTTACGGCAAGATCTGTATCCTCTCGGATGCCGACGTTGATGGTTCGCACATTCAGGTGTTGCTGCTCACGCTGTTCTTCCGGCATTTCCCGCAGTTGATCGCGAAGGGGCATGTGTACGTGGCACGTCCGCCGCTCTATCGCGTGGACGCACCGGCACGTGGCAAGAAGCCCGCGCAGAAGCTCTACGCGCTTGACGAAGGCGAACTCGAGGCGATTCTCGACAAGCTGCGCAAGGATGGCGTGCGAGAATCCGCATGGTCGATCAGCCGCTTCAAGGGGCTGGGAGAAATGAGCGCGGCACAGTTGTGGGAAACCACCATGAATCCCGACACTCGCCGGTTGAGCCCCGTGGCGCTCGGCGGCCTCGATTTCGACGCGACCGTGGCGCGGATGAACATGCTCATGGGCAAGGGCGAAGCGGCGCAGCGGCGCAGCTGGCTCGAGGCCAAGGGCAATGAAGTGGAAGCCGACATCTGAGCGACTGAGCAGGCGTCGTTCCAATGGCGGGAGCCTCGCGCATGGGCAGGCCAGCGTGAGCGCTCTCATAGTGGGATAATCCAACCTCCACCCTACCGGGAGTCGCGTTATGTTGCGTTCCATGCGTTGCATTTTCGTGCCGTTGCTGCTTGCAGGCGCAAGCCTTACCGCTTTGGCACAGTCGGCTCAGCCGCGCGTCTTCTTCGTTGCCCCCGCTAACGGTGCAACGGTTTCGAACCCGGTAGTGGTCAAGTTCGGCGTCGAGGGAATGGAGATCAAGCCGGCGGGCGATATGACGCCGAACACCGGTCACCACCACCTCATCATCGACGGCGATACCATTCCGGCAGGTCAGGTCGTACCCACCGACGACGCGCACCTGCATTTTGGCAAAGGCCAGACCGAGACGACCGTCAATCTGACACCGGGTGATCACACGTTGACGATGCAGTTCGCCAACGGTGCGCACCAGTCGTACGGTCCGGCCATGAGCCAGACGATCAAGGTGCATGTCAAAGGTCAGCAATAACGAAGTTTCGACGGCGGATCGCATTCGAGCGCTGCGCCGAGCGTTCTCTCTGCGCAATTTTGCAGGGTCTGCGCTGGCGGTCGCGCTGCTTTTCGCGACGCCGTTTGCGCACGCCGAACTCTACGGTTACGTCGACGAGAACGGCGTCGCCCATCTGGCGGCGCGCAAGCTCGACGCGCGTTACCGTCTGGTCGTCGGGGCGGGTGGCAATGCCGGTCTGCGCGCACCGCAGAGCGGTGTCGTCAGCGGTGCAGATCGCTCGCGTCTGTACGACGCCCTCGCACGTCATCCCAATCTGAAAAAACTGGCACCTGTGATTGCACAGGCGGCGCAGCGTTTTCAGGTGGATGCGGCGTTGCTCAAGGCAGTCATCGCGGCAGAGTCGGGATTCGACAGCGCGGCGGTGTCGCCCAAGGGGGCCGTCGGCCTGATGCAGGTGTTGCCGGCCACCGGCGAGCGCTACGGCGTGCGTGCCGACGCGAGGCGCACGGTCGCTGACAAGCTCACCGATCCGCGTATCAACGTTCTGACCGGGGCGCGCTATTTGCGTGATCTGCAAGCACGTTATCCCGATCGTCTCGAGCTTGTCCTGGCGTCCTACAACGCCGGTGAGGGCGCCGTGGCACGTCATGCCGACCAGATCCCGCCATATGCGGAGACCCGTGACTACGTGGCTGCCGTGCTCGAGCTCTATCGCCGCTTCCATCCCGGCGCACTGGACGCTGCGCCCGGCGGTGGTCTGATCCGGGCGAGCGGTGATGCGGGACAAGTCGGCCGCGCCCGCGTGAGCGGTTCGCGCGACGGCCGTATTCACGTCATTCTGGGAGCGCCGTCCGGCCTGCCCGTCGTGCCTGCTACCATGCCGAACGCGTCGACACGTGATTCGGCGCCAAGGGCACTGTCTTCCGCGCCGTCGACTGACTGAGACCCCGTTTCGTCAGTGCCGTGACCGTTGTCGCAAGTGCAGTGGCGGCGCCGTCGCATGTCGATTCCCGCAGTCCTGACGCTCGGATTCATCCGAAACAGAAGCAGAGTCCTCCGGATTCCCGTCTCCTTGCCGCCGAAATCACGTCTCGCTTTGTCAATCGGACGTGTTTTTGCCGAAATGTGCCGACGAGCTTGGTATGATCTCGCGGTCAACGTCCACCCGAACTCTCGTCAAACGTTCGCAGCAAACCCACAGGTTTTATGGAACAAGCAGAAGATCTCTTTACGCAACCGTCGGATGACGACACGCTGACGCTCGGCGCGTATGCCGAGCGCGCTTATCTGGACTACGCGATTAGCGTGGTCAAAGGCCGTGCACTGCCAGATGTCTGCGACGGCCAGAAGCCGGTGCAGCGCCGTATTCTGTTCGCGATGAACGAAATGGGCCTCGCGGCCGATGCCAAGCCGGTGAAGTCGGCGCGCGTGGTCGGCGATGTGCTTGGCAAGTTTCACCCGCACGGTGACCAGTCCGCCTATGACGCTTTGGTGCGTCTCGCGCAGGATTTCTCGATGCGCTATCCGCTCATCGACGGTCAGGGCAACTTTGGCTCGCGCGACGGCGACGGCGCGGCGGCCATGCGGTACACCGAAGCGCGTCTGACGCCTATCGCGAAACTGCTGCTCGACGAGATCGATGCGGGCACGGTGGACTTCGTGCCGAACTACGATGGCTCGACAGAAGAGCCGCGGCTGTTGCCGGCCCGCCTGCCGTTCGTGCTGCTCAATGGGGCGTCGGGCATTGCCGTGGGTCTGGCAACGGAAATTCCGTCGCACAATCTGCGCGAAGTCGCGTCGGCGGCCGTCGCCCTGATTCGCAACCCGAAGCTCGACGACGCAGAGTTGATGACGTACGTGCAGGGCCCTGACTTCCCGGGCGGCGGCCAGTTGATTTCGAGCGCGTCCGAAATTCGTGCCGCCTACGAAAGCGGCCGCGGCAGTCTCAAGGTGCGTGCGCGCTGGAAGATCGAAGAGATGGCGCGCGGTCAGTGGCAAGCGGTGGTGTACGAGCTGCCGCCGAACACCTCGGGTCAGAAGGTGCTCGAGGAAATCGAGGAAATCACCAATCCTAAGGTCAAGCTCGGCAAGAAAACGCTCACACCGGAACAGCAGAACCTCAAGCAGTCAGTGCTTGGCATGCTCGACACGGTTCGCGACGAATCAGGCAAGGACGCGCCCGTGCGGCTGGTGTTCGAGCCGAAGTCGAGCCGCGTTGACCAGCAAGAGTTCATCACGATGCTGCTCGCGCACACGAGCCTGGAGTCGAGCGCATCGGTCAATCTCGTCATGGTTGGTGCCGATGGGCGCCCGGCGCAAAAGTCGTTGCGCGACATCATCACCGAGTGGATCGGATTCCGCTTCGAGACGGTCACGCGCCGCTCGCGCCATCGCCTGGGCAAGGTCAACGACCGAATTCATATTCTCGAAGGCCGGATGATCGTCTTCCTGAATATCGACGAGGTCATTCGCATCATTCGCGAGTCAGACGAACCGAAGGCCGCGCTGATGAGCGCGTTCCGGTTGAGCGAGCGTCAGGCGGAAGACATTCTGGAAATCCGCCTGCGTCAGTTGGCGCGTCTGGAAGCGATCAAGATCGAACAGGAACTGGCTTCGTTGCGCGACGAGAAGGCAAAGCTCGAAGAGTTGCTCGCCAACGACAGCACGATGAAGCGTTTGATCATCAAGGAAATCGAAACCGACGCGAAGCAGTTCGGCGACGATCGCCGCACGCTGATTCAGGAAGAAAAGCGTGCGGTCGCCGAAGCACGTGTGGTCGATGAGCCGGTGACAGTGGTGGTGTCTGCCAAGGGCTGGGTGCGCGCCCTCAAGGGCCACGGTCTGGATGCACAGGGCTTTTCGTTCAAGCAGGGGGACGCCCTTTACGGCGCGTTCGAATGCCGCACCGTCGATCCGCTGATCGCCTGGGGCAGCAATGGCCGCGTCTATTCGGTGGCGGTGGCGCAACTGCCGGGCGGCCGCGGCGACGGTGTACCGCTCACATCGCTGATCGAACTGGAGTCGGGCTCGCGCTTGCTGCACTACTACGCGGCATCGGGCGAGCAGCCGTTGTTGCTGGCCACCTCGGCAGGCTTCGGCTTCACCACGAAGCTCGGCGATATGGTTAGCCGGGTGAAGGCCGGCAAGTCGTTCATGACCATCGACGACGGTGCCGAGCCGCTGGCTCCGACCCCGATCTGGCAGGGCGCGAGCGCAGTCGCCTGCCTGTCGAGCGACGGCCGTCTGCTCGTGTTCGGCATGGACGAAATGAAGTCGCTCACCGGCGGCGGACGCGGTGTCACGCTGATCGGGCTCGACGACAAGCAGACGCTGGTGTCGGCCGTGCCGATCAGCGAAGCTGGCGTCACGGTGTACGGTGAAGTTCGCGGCGGCAAGGTTCAGTCCGAGACGCTGTCGGGCGCATCGCTGGCACCGAACATCGGCAAGCGTGCGCGCAAGGGACGCTCGCCCGCGGTCAAGTTCGCCACATTCAAACCGCGTTCGCTCGCGCCGGTGTTGCCGGCCGCGCCTTCGGCATCCTGACGGGAGTCACGCATGAGCGTTTACGCCTTTAGCCTGTTTTTGCATCTGGTGAGCGTGGCCCTGTGGATGGGGGGGATGTTCTTTGCGCTGGCCTGTCTGCGGCCTGCGTCGTCCGAACTCTCGCCGCAGCAACGCCTGCCGTTATGGGAGGCGGCGCTCACGCGCTTTTTCACGTGGGTGGGCGTCGCGATCGTGGTGATCTTGCTGTCTGGCGGTCACATGATGCTCGGGATGGGCGGTCTGCACGCCCGTTGGCCCGTGCATGCGATGGCAGGGATCGGTGTGTTGATGATGCTCGTCTTCGGTCACATTCGCTTCGCACTGTTCCCGCGCCTGCAACGCGCGGTGCAGGCGCAGTCGTGGCCGGACGGTGCGGCGGCCGTCAATCGCATCCGCAGGCTAGTGATTCTCAACCTCGTGTTGGGCATTGTCGTCATCGGTCTCGCGGCTTCGCTACGCGGTTAACCCCGCGTCAGCCTGCTGGCTGGTTCGTCTCATGAAGACTGCCCGCCACTTCGTGGCACATCGCGACGAACGCTTGCACCAGCGGGCTGGCGTCGTCGTGACGCTTGGCCAGCAGCAGGGGGGTATGGGCATCGGGCTCGCTGAGATCCATGAAGCATGCCCCCTCGATCCGGATGCATTGCACGGCGGCGGGGAGTACCGCAACCCCCAGCCCGCTTGCCGCGAGTGCGACGATCGTCGTCGACTCGCGCGCTTCCTGCACGACGCGCGGCGTAAATCCCGCGCGCTCGCACATTCGCCGGATTTTCCCGTCGACGGCCGTGCCGACGTCGTGCGGATGCATGATGAACGCTTCGCCGGCCAGATCCGCAATGGACAGGCTCCTGCGTCCTGACAGCGCGTGACCCTGGTGCAGGACCACAACCAGCGCTTCGTCAATCAACGTCTCGAAACTCAACCCCGCCACGGGCGGCGCATCTTCCGCCTGACGCAACAGACCAATGTCGAGTGTGCGCTCGGCGAGTGCGTCGCGCTGCCGTTCCGACGGGGATTCGCTCAGCGTCAGCGTCACGCGCGGATAACGCTGCCGATAGCCGGTGAGCACGCGTTTCATCAGATTCGTCATCGGTGCGGAGGTCGTGAACGCGATGCGCAACTCCCCGGCATCGAGCCCCGCAATTTGCTGCACCTCCTGACGAGCCGCGTCGGCATCGGCGAGGATCTGACGCGCTCGCACGAGGAATGCGCGTCCGGCGGTGGTCAGAAAGACACGCCGTTGCGAGCGCTCGAAAAGCGGTACGCCAAGCTCTTCCTCCAGCGCACGGATCTGCATGGAGAGCGGAGGCTGCCCGATATTGAGCTTCTGCGCGGCACGGCTGAAATGCAACTCTTCAGCGACAGTGACGAAGTAACGGAGATGACGCAGTTCCATTTGTCGGCCCTGGATTTATCTGTTTTATATATAGAAAAACAGCTTAAATATATATTGGACGTGGGGTAAGGGCAAACCTATGATGCGTTTTACACATTTCACCCTGGGTTCGCGCGAAGCGGGCCAGCATCATGGCATCAACGAACTCCCTTCCTGTTCCTAACGGCCTGCCGGCCGCAAGTGCGTCTGAGCCCAGGCTCCCGTCGGGTGTCGCACGCGGCACACCCGAGTATGCGGTTATCAGCCGGGCGCTCTTTTTTGGCGGATTTTCGACGTTTGCGCAGTTGTATTGCATGCAGTCGCTGTTGCCGCTGCTGACGACAACGTTCGGCATCACACCAGCGCAGGCGAGCTGGTCGGTTTCGGCGGCCACGATGATGATGGCGTTGGGGCTGCTGGTGACCTGCGTCGCAGCAGATCGTGTGAGCCGCAAGCGCATGATGACGATCGCGCTGCTCAGTTCGTCGGTGCTCACGCTCGCGAGTGCCTTTTCGACCAACTTCGAGACCGTTGTGATTCTCGGCGCACTCAAGGGGCTGGCGCTCTCCGGATTGCCGGCTATCGCGATGGCGTATCTGAGCGAGGAGATCGATCAGCGCTCGCTCGGCATGTCGATGGGGCTGTACATCGGAGGCAACATTCTGGGCGGCATGGCTGGACGCGTGCTTGCCGCGTTCGTGGCGGACATGTTCTCGTGGCGCGTGTCGGTCGCGGTGATCGGGCTGGTGTGTCTGGCGATGGGGCTGGAGTTCGCTCGCAGCCTGCCGCATTCACGCCGCTTTACCCCGCGTCACATGTCGGTGAGCGAGGCGCTTGGCCATGCGCGTCGCCATTTGGGCGATCCGGCGCTGTTGGGGCTTTATCTGTTCGCCGGGCTAATGATGGGCAGCTTCGTGAGCGTCTACAACTATCTGGGTTTTCATCTGTCCGCACCGCCGTTCCATCTGCCGCACGCAGCGATTGGCGCGATCTTCGCGATGTATCTGATCGGCGTGGTCGGCTCGTTCATCGCCGGGCCGCTGTCCGATCGCGTGGGGCGTCCCCGTCTGCTGTGGGTGCTGGTCGCATTGTCCCTCGTGGGCCTCCTCACCATGCTCTGCTCGCAGGTGCTGGGCGTGGTGGCCGGTCTGGCGATTTTCACCTTCGGCTTCTTCGGCGCGCATACCGTCGCCAGCAGTTGGGTAGGGCGCCGCGCGACGCAAGGGCGCGCGATTGCCTCGGCGCTGTATCTGTTCTTCTACTATCTGGGCTCCAGCCTGCTGGGCAGCTACTCCGGCGTGATGCTCAAATCGCACGGCTGGCACGGTGTCGTGGCGTTGCTCGCTGTCGCGGTCGTGCTGTCGCTTGCCGTTGCGATTGCCATGCGCCGCGCTTACGGCAGCGCAAAGCCCGTCTGATTTACGCGGCCGACGCCCACCTTGCGCCCGTAAAACAACAGCCACCCAAGGGTGGCTGTTGTCGTTTGGTACAGGAGGAAGACCGCAACGCGGCTTGCCTCATGCCACGTTGCCGTTACGCGAGTTCGGCGATCAGCTCGATTTCGACGCACGCTCCCAGCGGAATTTGCGCGACGCCAAAGGCCGAACGCGCATGCTTGCCGGCGTCGCCGAACACTTCTGCGATCAGTTCCGACGCGCCGTTCGTCACCAGATGCTGGTCGGTGAATTCCTGTGTGGAGTTGACGAGGCTCATCAGCTTCACGATGCGTTTGACCTTGTTCAGGTCGCCCGTGTGAGCGTGCAGCGTGGCGATCAATTCGATGGCGACGGCACGCGCGGCAGCCTTGCCCTCGTCGACGCTTACGTCCTTGCCGAGCTTGCCGGTCCAGATCTTGCCGTCTTTCTTCGGCAGATGGCCCGAAAGGAACACGGTATTGCCGGTTTGTGCGCTCATCACGTAGGCGGCAGCGGGGGCGCCGGCGCTCGGCAGTTCAATACCCAGTTGCTTCAGTTTGTCGTAGACGGACATGTGCAGCTTCCTTGCAAATGCGTTGAATCGGACCGATCGATCGGTCTGATAGATCGGTGTGATGCCGGTGTGGCGACTGGCGTCAGGCGCCCTCAATGGCCGGCCCGAATCCGTCTCAGGCCGGCAGATACCACAGGTGCAGCAGACAGACGGGGCTGACGGATCAGGCAGCGCGGCGCGTGAGCGCGTCGGCCACGAGGGCGCCCAGGCGCGCAACGCCCGCCTCGATCTTCTCGGGCGGCACGGTGACAAATGACAGCCGCAGCGTATTCGATTGCGGCGTGCCGACATAGAACGGCGCGCCGGGCACGAACGCCACATTCTGCGCAATCGCTTTTTCCAGCAAATGCATGGTGTCGATGCCGGCGGGCAATGTCAACCAGATGAACATGCCGCCGGCCGGCGTGGTCCAGGTGGCATTGGCCGGCATGTGCTTTGCCAGCGAGGCGAGCATCGCCTTGGCTTGCGCGGCATAGAGCGTGCGGATCGACGGGATGTGCGTGTCGAGGAAGCCATCCTTCACGACTTCGTACACGATGCGCTGCGTGAGGCTCGGCGTGTGCAGGTCGGCGGCCTGTTTGGCCTGCACGAGCTTGGCGATCACTGCCTGCGGGCCGATGACGAAGCCGAGCCGCAGTCCCGGCGCGAGCACCTTCGAGAACGAACCCATATACAGCACATGCTCCGGTGCGAGCGACATGAGACTGGGCAAGCGCTGACCTTCGTAGTCGAGTTCGCCATACGGATCGTCTTCGATGATCGCCAGTCCGTCGCGCTTGGCAACGGCCGCCAGTGCCTCACGGCGCGCCATCGGCAGGCGGCGTCCGGTCGGGTTCTGGAAGTTCGGCATGGCGTACAGAAAGCGTGCGCCATTGACGATGTCCGGCGTGAGCGCCTCGGGCAGCAAGCCGTGGTCGTCGGTTGGCACCGGCACGTATTTCGGCGCGAACAGCGAGAACGATTGCAGCGCGCCCAGATAGCTCGGGGCTTCCACCAGCACGCGGCTGCCTTCGTCGATAAAGATCTTGCCGATCAGGTCGAGGCCCTGTTGCGAGCCCGTAGTAATCAGCACGTTCTCGGGGACGAGCGTCAGGCCGTCGCGCGAGTAGCGCTTCGCGATCCACTCGCGCAGCGGTGCAAAGCCTTCGGTGGCGCTGTATTGCAGGGCCGCTTGGGGCGATTCGGTCAGTATGCGCTCGGCGGCGGCTCGCATCTGGGCGACGGGGAAGGTGGCGGGTGAGGGCAGGCCGCCAGCGAACGAAATGACGTCGGGGCGCTCCGTGACCTTCAGAATTTCGCGAATGGCCGAGCTGGTCAGATTACGGGCACGTTCGGAATATTGCCAATCATGCATGATGGTCTCGCTTTGAGAGTGCGGCCTTGCTGAGCGGCCGCGAGTATCAGGCGTTGCGGGTGCCACGTGTGTAAAGGCAGGCGCCAACGCCGGGGGGGCAGGTGCGTTACGGTGCAGGGATCGCATGCACCGCGACGTGCCTTCAGACCGGTTTGCCCGTGAGTCGCGAGGCGCCGATCTTCATGTTCTTGCCGAGTGCGATAGTGAGTACGACGCCAGCGGCGAAGAGCCACGTCACTGCGTCGACCTGTTCACCGAAGAAGAGGGCGGACAGCGCAATCGTGAAGAAAATTTGAAGCAATTGTACTTGGCCCACGCGTGCGATTCCGCCCATGGCGAGACCGGCATACCACGCGAAAAAGCCAATGAACTGCGAGAAGAGGGTGACGTAGGCGAATGCGCCCCAGGCTTTGCCGCTCACGGGCCAGGGTTGTTGCCACGCGAGCCAGCCCACCGGCAACACCAGCACCGGTGCGCACACCACGAGCGCCCAGCAGATCACCTGCCAGCCGCCCATCTCGCGCGCGAGTTTGCCGCCTTCGGCATACCCGAGGGCACCGATCACCACGGCGAGCAGCATCAGGCCGTCGGCGGCGTGCAGGCTGCCGCCCCCGGCACGCAGGGCGAACGCGATCACCAGCGCACTGCCAGCGAGGGCAAAGACCCAGAAGCCGCGCGACGGACGCTCGCCGCCGAGCCAATAGGCGTAGATCGCAACGAAAAACGGCTGCAAACCGTTGACGACCGCGCCATGCGACGCCGGGATCGTCTTCATGGCCCAAGCAGAGAACACGGGGAACGCGACGATCACGCCCAGCGAGGTAATGGCAAGGCTTTTGAGCTGCGGCAGCGTAGGCCAGGGCTCACGGCGCCACCAGAGCAGGGCACCCGCGAAAATTGAGGCGACCAGCGCGCGTCCCAGTCCGTTGAGCAGCGGGTTGACTTCTGCAACGACGATGCGTGTCATCGGCAATGTCAGACTGAAGATCAGCACGCCGATCAGTCCGATCAGCATGCCCCGGGATTCGCGCGAATTCATGATGTCGCCTTGTATGACTCGTTTTGTGTGGACCGCCCGCCATGCGTTGTGCCGGGCGCTCGGTGTCACTTCGCCCCTAGCGCAACGTGCGCGGGCCGTCGGGGGTATCGATTTCTGCGGCGAGCGACGGCTCGACCAGTGTGGCTTCGACGTTGATGAGGGCATCTGCGCCAAGCCACTGCAATTGTTCGTTGATCGCTGCGGCCTGCGGGTGAAAGCCACGCAACAGCGAGACGGCGCAATCGGCGCTCGGCAGCGTATCGGCGGGGTGTTGCGGCGAATCCCATTGGATCAGCGTCGGCAACACCCCCTGGCCCGCGCCTTGCCATGCCGGCAAGCTGCCATCCTCGGGCACCCCGATTTGCCATGTCAGCGCCCCGCGTTGCATTTCGACGACCGGAGCCAGCCGCTGCGGATATTGCGCTTGCCAGCGCGACAGCGAACGCGGACGCTCCACCCGTGCCACCCAATGCGCAAGATACGGTCCCCGGGCCAGACGCGCCTGCACGGCCTCGTCGTCGAGCCCGAACCAGCGCGGACGGCTCGGTACGGGAGCGTCCGGATCGATGGCGATGATCTCCAGATACGCGCCGCCCCACAGTCCCAGCAAACTGTTATGCGTGCCCATGCGCGCGTGCTTGCCACCGCGCTGCGGCACAACGTCCGTCAGGCCGAGTTGCTCGATGACATGGGCTTCGCCCGCCTCCAGCGTTTGTGCGGCAACGACGAGGTGATCCAGTTTCAGGGCTTGGGGTGCAGACATGGTGGGTGCAGGCGACAAAACCGATAGCTTACTCTGCCTCGTGCCGTTAGCGACTCATCCACGCGAGAGCCGCGTCACCGTTCGACGGGGCAGACGCGCGGTAATGCCGCGCCACACGAGACGCCAGCCAATGCGCCGGGCCGGCTTTCCGTCCGGGGACGAGCGTGCCGTTGCCGGATGGCTCACGCGCAAGCGCACGCCTTCCTGCCACGTGCCAAGCCATACCCGCTGACCGCGGCGAATCTCGAAACTTTCGCCGGCATGCAGCCAATGGTCGACGGGCTCGCCTTCCACGGTCAGCCACAGTACGCCCTGCAGTACCTGAAGCGATTGCGGCAACTCGGCAGCCGGGCTCTGCCAGAAGACGGTCTGTCCCTGGTCCAGTTCGAAGAGTCGGATTTCACGCATAGCGGTCTCCAGTTGAGGGGACACTTTATCGGTTAACTCCGGTACAGTACCGGTACAAATATCAAGGTAATCTTCGGTACAGTTCGGGATTGACAGGGAATCTGGCCGGCGTAGAGTGGCGACCCATGAGCGGCAATGGGCGGACACTTCGGCGGTCAAGTGCCTGTCAACCGTGCAGAGATGGGTAGACGATGACGACAACGAACCGTATTTCTCCGCTGGTGCTGGCGGACAACGCCGCGCTCGACACGGCGCGCATGACGCTCGTCGATCAGCTCGTCCACTGGGCGAGCCTGCGCATCGAGGAGCGTGTTTTTCTGCCGGGCATGCGTATGCCGTCGATCCGCTCGCTGGCGGAAGACAAACGTGTGTCGCGCTTTTCTGTGGTCGAGGCGTATGAACGTCTGGTGGCGAAGGGGTATCTTGAGGCGCGTCGCGGCTCGGGGTTCTATGTGCGTGAGCGGCCCGTGATGCCCTCGCAGAACGCTGCGGCACCGATGCTCGCGCAGGGCCCCATCGACGTGGCCTGGCTCGTGCGCAGCATGCTGCACACGGTCGCACCCGAGCGCGGTCCCGGCATGGGCTATCTGCCGCCGGGTTGGCTAGACGCCGACATGATGACGTCAGCCATGCGTTCCATGAGCCGTCAGTCGAGCGCTCATCTGCTGCACAGCGGCCATCCGCACGGCTTCCTGCCGCTGCGCGTCCAGCTGCAGACGCAACTCGCCGAACTTGAAATCGGCGCACGCCCGGAGCAGATTGTGCTGACCTCGGGCATCACGCAGGCGGTGGACTTTCTGTTGCGCCTGTACGTGCGGGCGGGCGATACGGTGCTCGTAGGCGATCCGGCGTGGTTCGTGATGTTCGGACGCATCGCATCGCAAGGCGCGAACACCGTCGGCGTGCCGTACACGCCTGACGGGCCCGATATGCAGGCGCTGGAGCGTCTGGTGCAGCAGCATCGACCCAAGTTGCTGATCGTGAACTCGATCCTGCAGAACCCGACGGGCACGTCGCTGACTCCGGCGCGCGCTTTCCAGATCCTGCGTCTGGCGGAACAGTATGACTTCATGGTGCTCGAGGACGATATCTACTGCGACCTGTGCCCGCCGCACCAGCCAGTGGCGCGTCTGGCGAGTCTCGATCAACTCAAGCGCGTGATTTACATGGGGAGCTTCTCGAAGACGCTCGCCGCGAATCTGCGCGTGGCGTTCGTGGCGTGTTCGCCCGAGTTGGCGAAGACGTTCGTCGACCACAAGATGCTCTCGGGTTCGACCACGCCGGAGATCAACGAACGCATCGTCTACAAGGCGCTCACTGAGGGGCACTACCGGCGTCACGTGGAGCGCTTGCGCTCGCGGCTCGATGAGGTGCGCGACAGCACGCGACGGCATCTGGAACGGATCGGCCTGCGCATGTTCGGCGATCCGACGTCGGGCATGTTCCTTTGGGCCGACACGGGGGTCGATACGAGCGCCGTCGCGGCCGCAGGCCACGAGGCCGGCTTTCTGTTTGCGCCGGGGGCGTTGTTTTCGCCGCGTCAGGTGCCGAGTACGTGGATGCGCATGAACATTGCATGCTCCAGCGATCCCGCCATGCTGACGTTTCTGTCGCGGCAGCTCGAACTGGCCGCCTGACATCGCGGGAGGCGGTCTTCCGGTTGGCAGCAGAGCATGCCGCTGCCCCCCGGTTTTGCCGGGTCTCGATGCAACTTTCCGTATCTTCGCGCAACTTGCCTCGAAATAACCCTCCTGGCGGCCTTGAAATGCCGGCGTCCTGTCCCTATGTTCCGATCTGTACCGCCGCTCAGGCAGCGCGCGCGCAAGTGCGCCGGGCGGCGGTCAGCGTCGATATTCCATCCATCTCACCGATTCACGAGGGTTCCCGACCATGGCGCAAGAAACCATGAGCTTTCAGGCAGAAGTCAAACAGCTTCTGCAACTGATGATTCATTCGCTGTACAGCAACAAGGAAATCTTCCTGCGCGAACTGATCTCCAACGCTTCAGATGCCGCCGACAAGCTGCGCTTCGAAGCCATCAACAACGCCGCGCTGTACGAGCAGGATCCGGAACTCAAGATTCGCGTGTCGTTCGACAAGAACGCGCGCACCGTCACCATCGAGGACAACGGCATCGGCATGAGCCGCGAGGAAGCCATCTCGCATCTCGGCACGATCGCCAAGTCCGGCACCAAGGAGTTCTTCTCGCGCCTGTCGGGCGATCAGCAGAAGGACGCCGCGCTCATCGGCCAGTTCGGCGTGGGCTTCTACTCTGGCTTCATCGTGGCCGATCGCATGACGGTCGAATCGCGCCGCGCCGGTCTGCCGGCAGCAGAGGGCGTGCGCTGGTCGTCGACCGGCGAGGGCGACTTCTCGGTCGAGACGATCGAGCGCGCTTCGCGCGGCACGGCCATCACACTGCATCTGCGCGAAGGCGAAGACGAACTGCTTTCGTCGTGGCGGCTGCAGTCGATCATTCGCAAGTACTCCGACCACATTTCGCTGCCGATCGTGATGCGCGGCGAGACGTGGGACGAAGAGAAGAAGGCGATGGTCCCCGCCGAGACCGACGAGACCGTCAATCAGGCGAGCGCCCTGTGGACGCGCAGCAAGAGCGAAATCACCGACGAGCAGTACACGCAGTTCTACCAGCACATCGCGCACGATATGCAGGCGCCGCTGGCCTGGACGCACAATCGTGTCGAAGGCCGCAGCGAATACACGCAACTGCTCTACGTGCCCGGCCATGCCCCCTACGATCTCTGGGATCGCAACGCGCAGGGCGGGCTGAAGCTGTACGTCAAGCGCGTGTTCATCATGGATGACGCCGACCAGCTGCTGCCGAACTACCTGCGCTTCGTGCGCGGGGTGGTCGACTCGGCCGATCTGCCGCTGAACGTGTCGCGTGAAATCCTGCAGGAAAGCCGCGACGTGAAGGCGATCCGCGAAGGCTGCGCAAAGCGCGTACTCGGTCTGCTCGAGGATCTGGCCGAGAACCAGAAAGACAAATACACGCAGTTCTGGGGCGCGTTCGGCCAGGTGCTCAAGGAAGGCACCGGCGAAGATCATGCGAACCGTGAGCGCATTGCCAAGCTGCTGCGCTTTGCAAGCACGCACAACGACTCGGCTGAACAGAGCGTGTCGCTCGCCGACTACGTGAGCCGGATGAAGGAAGGCCAGGACAAGATTTACTACGTCACGGCGGAGAGCTGGGTGGCGGCAAGCCACAGCCCGCATCTCGAAGTCTTCCGCAAGAAGGGCGTGGAAGTGCTGCTGCTGACGGATCGCGTCGACGAGTGGATGCTCTCCTACGTGCATGAGTTCGACGGCAAGGCCCTCGTGAGCGTGGCGCGTGGCGATCTGGATCTGGGCGCGCTGGAGGATGCGGGCGAGAAAGCGGCGCAGGAGAAAACCAGCGACGAACTGAAGCCGCTCGTCGAGAAGATGAAGGAAGTGCTCGGCGACAAGGCCAAGGACGTGCGTGTGACGTTCCGTCTGACCGATTCGCCGTCGTGCCTGGTGTCGGACGAGAACGATATGAGCGGCACGCTCCAGCGTCTGATGAAGGCGGCCGGGCAGAAGATGCCGGAATTCCGTCCGATTCTCGAAATCAACCCGGAGCACGCGCTGATCCAGCGCCTCTCGGCCGAAAGTGCCGATCTGTCCGACTGGGCGCAACTCCTGTTCGATCAGGCGTTGCTTGCCGAAGGGGGCAACCTCGAAGACCCGGCAGCGTTCGTGAAGCGTACCAACGCGCTGTTGCTCGCCGCACGCTGATCGCGGCATCGCAGGTAGCGTCGTTAAGAAGCCCCCGCACCGAAAGGCTGCGGGGGCTTTTCGTTTCCGGCGAGCGTCTTGCCGGCAGGGGCGCTGGACATGTCCGGCGAGTTGGGGCGGGGGCGTTGCGGACGGCGCACCGTCGCGTCGCGCCTTTATAATGCCGAGCCATGACTTTCCGATTCGATGTAGGCGGGCGGCGCTGGCAGGCTGTCCCGGCACCGGCGCTCTCGCGTCGTCATAAGGACTGGCTGACCCGGGGCGGCGCGCTCACGCGCCATCTGTCGGCACTCGGCCGGGTAAGCGTGCGCGTGGTGGCCGAGCGGGTGATGCCCGCCGACGCTGACCAGTGCCGCGCCATCGGCGTGCCGCTGCGCACGCCGATGTGGGCCCGCGATGTCATCCTGATGGTCGACGACGAGCCGGTGGTCGTGGCGCACAGCGTCACGCCGCTCACCTATAGCCGCTCGATATGGCAGGCGATGCGTCGTCTGCGTACGCGACCGCTGGCGGATCTGCTCTATCACGATCCCACGGTCACGCGTTCCGTGCTGGTGTCGAGCCCGTTGGGACCCCGCCATTTGCTGCACGGCCGGGCGCGCCACGATGCCCGCGATCCACTCGTCGGCGCAACGCCGCGTGCGCGGTTGTGGGCGCGCCGCTCGGTATTTCTGCGGCACGGTGCGCCGCTGCTCGTGACCGAAGCGTTCCTGCCGCGATTCTGGCGGCGTTTGCAGGCCGCACACGGCTTGCCGGCTCGCGACTGAGCGCGATGGCGACACGCACAGCCCCCGACCTCAAACGCAACTTTGCGCCGGTGGTGGACGCGCACACGCGCGTCTTGATCCTCGGCAGCCTGCCCGGCGAAGTGTCGCTTGCGCACCAGCAGTACTACGCGCATCCGCAGAATCGCTTCTGGCATCTCGTGGGCGAGGTGATCGGCGTGCCGTTGCCGTCATTGCGGTATGACGCACGGCTGGAAGTGCTGCACACGCACGGCGTCGGACTCTGGGATGTCGTGGCAGAGGCACATCGTAAAGGCAGTCTCGACAGCAACATACGCCTGCATGCGGGAAGCGATCTCGCGGGCTTGATCGACACGCTGCCAGCGCTGCGTGCGGTGGCGTTCAACGGCGGCACGGCCGCCCGTATCGGGCAACGCGCGTTGGCGCAGCGCGGCGTGACCATGCCAGTGGTGGTGCTGCCGTCGAGCAGTCCGGCCTATACGATTCCGTATGCGACAAAACGCGACGCGTGGCTCGCATTGCGCGACTGGTTGGGGACAACGGCATCTGCCTGAATCCACCGGCATGACCGGTGGCGACGAGGCGTGCCTGACGGCTGTCCCGCGCGAACCCGGTACAATGCGAACCCATCGGAATTTCCCGAGCTTCACTGAAGGACACATGACCCTCATCAAACGCAAATCCATCGAAGCCGAAGCGTTCGTCGGCGACGAGCGCGCCGCACGTGCTCCCCGTCCCGCTTATCAGCCGCGCTTCGCGCCGGTGACATTCTCTGAACAGGGTGGCGTGCGTTACCTGCACTTCGGCACGGAGTGGGTGCAAGGGGCAATGCGTCTGTCCAAGCCTGACCGTATTGAGCTGGAATATGCGCAGCAGATGATGGCGTGGTTGCTGTTCATGCGCGCGCCGAAGCACGTGGTGCAACTGGGCCTCGGCACCGGCTCGATCACCAAATTCTCGCATCAGCATTTCCCGCGCACGCAGGTGACGGCAGTTGAGCTGAACCCCGCCGTGGTCGTTGCCGCTCGCACGATGTTCAGCCTGCCGGATGACTCACGTCACCTGAAGGTGCTGGAAGCGGATGCCTGGGATTTCGTTACCGATACCGCGAACCACGGGTCGGTCGACGTGCTGCAAGTCGATCTCTACGACGCCACCGCGCGTGGCCCGGTGCACGACACGCCGGCCTTCTACAAGGCCTGCCGTGCCACGCTGCGCGAGCCGGGCATGCTGACGATGAATCTGTTCGGTGATCACGACAGCTATCCGAAGAACATCCGTCGTTTGCGTCAGGCCTTCGACAACCGTGTGATCGAATTCCCGGAAGTGCATGACGGCAACGTCATCGTGCTGGCCTTCAACGGCCCGCTGCTGTCGGTCGAGTGGAAGGACGTGGAAGCACGCGCAAAGGTGGTGGAAGCCGCCACGGGTCTGCCGGCCAAGCGTTGGGTCAAGCAGCTTCGTTCGGCCAACGGCGACGGTGGCCCTGTGCTGACGATCTGACATCAGGTTCGCCATCCCGGCCGATCCCGCGCCGCTCATGCGTGTGCGGGAGACGCAAAAAAAAGCCAGCCGTGAGGCTGGCTTTTCTCTTGGCACGACGGCGGTTGCCGTCTCAGGCCGCGATTTCGTTGATGCTCAACGCTTCGCCGCCCGCCACGATGGCCAGCAGACGATCGACGTTCGGGTGCGCGCCCGGACGGTTACGTGCGTCGGCCGTGTGCTCGCCGAAGACAGCCAGACCGTGCTCGGCAGCCTTGGCGTCGAGCGTGCCGAAGGCCTGCTTGAGGTAGTGGTACACGGCGAGCGAGCCCTGCTTGCCCGGGGCGTTCTCGATGGTCGCCACGACCGCGTGCTTGCCGTCGCGCAGTTCGATGCGAGCGATACCCTCGATGCTGCCGATGGCGGCCATCTGCGCGAGGTTGTCCTTGAAGACCGGGGTCGGTTCGATCACTGCCATGGTTGTGCTGCTCCTGCGGTTACGTTGAATTCGGAAAAACGGTGCGGGCCGAATGGTATCACCTCGCCCCTCGAGGCTTCATGCCGCCGTCATGCGCGTCGCCACTGCAAGATGGTCAGCGTCAGCACGCCCGCAATCAGCCCCCAGAACGCCGAGCCGATGGACAGCAGCGTCAGGCCCGAGGCCGTCACCATGAAAGTGATGAGCGCGGCTTCGCGCTGTCTCGTGTCGTGCATGGCGTTGGCAAGGCCGTTCATGATCGAGCCGAACAGGGCGAGGGCGGCAATCGACACCACCAATGCCTTCGGAAACGCGGCGAACAAGGCGGCAATGGTCGCGCCGAACGTGCCCGCGACCAGATAGAACACACCCGACCACACCGCTGCGGTGTAGCGCTTGGCCGGGTCTTCGTGCGCTTCGCGTCCGGTGCAGATGGCGGCGGTGATGGCCGCCAGATGAATGCCGTGCGAGCCGAACGGCGCGAGCAGTACCGACGCGATGCCCGTCGTCGAAATCAGCGGCGACGCCGGCACGTTGTAGCCGTCTGCGCGCAGCACGGCCAGACCGGGCACGTTCTGCGACGCCATCGCCACCACGAACAACGGGATCGCGATGCTGATCGTCGCCGACAGCGAGAACGACGGCGTGGTCCACACGGGCTTCGCGAGCGAGACGTTGAAGTGGCTGAAGTCGAGCAGGCCGAGCCCGCCCGCCACGGCCGTGCCCACGATCAGCGCGAGCAGAATCGCGTAGCGCGACGCCAAGCGCTTGACGACGAGATACGTGAAGAACATGGAGAGCACGAGCGCCGTCTGATGCTGGGCCGCGACGAAAATCTCGAGCCCGATGCGAAACAGAATGCCTGCGAGCAGCGCCGACGCCAATGCCGGCGGCACGCGGCGCATGATGGTCTCGAAACCGCCCGTGAGCCCACACAAGGCGATGAGGGCATTGCAGACAATGAACGCGCCGATGGCTTCGCCATAAGGCACGCCGGGCAGCGAGGTGATCAACAGGGCGGCGCCCGGTGTCGACCAGGCGATGACCACCGGGGTGCGGTAGCGCAGTGATAGTCCGATGGTCGTCACGCCCATGCCGATGGACAGTGCCCAGATCCACGACGAGATTTGCGCCGCGGAGAGGTGGGCGGCCTGTCCGGCCTGAAACATCAGAACGAGCGAACTGGTGTAGCCCGTCATCATGGCCACGAAGCCGGCGACGATGGCCGAGGGCGACGTGTCCGCCAGCGGCCGGAGCGGTGGCAGGGGAGTGGTGCTGGACGTCATGGTGGGAGGGGGGTCTCTCGTTACGTTGTTATCGTGATGGCGTGCCACGTCACGCGGTGCCGGGTCGCGTGACACGCTGCCGGCAGTCTCCGGCCGGCGTTCGGTCTGCGGCGAGCCTTATTTGCTTAGCCCGCGCATGGCCGATTCCAGCCCGGCCAGCGTGATCGGATACATGCGGCCTGCGAAGAGCTGGCGGATGACCGAGATCGATTGACGATATTGCCATATCGCCTCGGGCTCGGGATTGAGCCATGCGTGATGCGGGAAGCGGTCGATGAAGCGGCGCAGCCATACGGCACCGGCTTCCTTGTTGTTGTATTCGACCGAGCCGCCCGGTTGCAGCACCTCGTAAGGACTCATGGTGGCGTCGCCCACAAAGATCAGCTTGTAGTCTGCCGGATACTTGCGCAGCACGTCCCACGTCTCGAAGCGCTCGCTGTGACGACGTCGATTCTGCCGCCACAGATAGTCGTAGACGCAGTTGTGGAAGTAGTAGAACTCGAGATGCTTGAATTCGGATTTCGCCGCAGAAAACAGCTCTTCGGTACGCGCGATGTGGTCGTCCATCGAGCCGCCCACGTCGAGCAGCATCAGCACCTTCACGTTGTTGTGACGCTCCGGCACGAGTTTCAGGTCGAGCCAGCCGGCATTGGCAGCCGTGGCGCGAATGGTGTCGTCGAGATCCAGCTCTTCTGCTGCCCCTTCGCGGGCAAACTTGCGCAGACGCCGCAACGCGACCTTGATGTTGCGCGTGCCGAGCTCGACGGTGTCGTCGTAGTCGCGATAGGTGCGTTGGTCCCAGACTTTCACTGCCGTGCGGTTGCCGTTGCTCTCGCCGCCGATGCGGATCCCTTCGGGATTGAAGCCGCCGTTGCCGAACGGCGATGTGCCGCCCGTGCCGATCCATTTGCTGCCGCCTTCGTGACGGCCTTTCTGTTCGTCGAACAGTTGCTTGAGCCGCTCCATGAGCTTGTCGATGCCGCCGAGCGCCTGAATGCGAGCCTTGTCCTCAGGGGAAAGCTCGCGCTGCATGCGCTTCCTGAGCCACTCGAGGGGCACCTCGCCCGACGCGTCGACGACTTGCTGGACCCCCTTGAAATAGGCGCCGAACGCCTGATCGAACTTGTCGTAGTGCTTCTCGTCCTTGATCAGCGAGAGGCGCGCCAGATAGTAGAACTCGTCGAGCGAGGGCGCGATGACCTGACGTTGCAAGGCTTCGAGCAGCGTCAGGTATTCCTTGACCGAGACCGGCAGTTTCGCCGCGCGCAAGGTGTAGAAGAAGTCGATCAGCATGACGGTGGCGAGCTTACCGGTTGGCGCGGTTCATGAAGACGAGGCGCTCGAACAGATGCATGTCCTGTTCGTTCTTGAGCAACGCGCCGGCAAGTGGCGGGATCGCCAGCTTGTTGTCGGCGCTGCGCAGCGCTTCGGGGCCGATTTCCTCGGCCATCAGCAGCTTGAGCCAGTCGATCAGCTCCGAGGTCGACGGCTTCTTCTTGAGCCCGGGGATCTCGCGCACTTCGAAGAAGGTCGCCATCGCGGCGTTGACCAGTTCGCGGCGAATGTTCGGGAAATGCACGTCGATGATCGACTGCATGGTCGCCGGATCGGGGAACTTGATGTAGTGGAAGAAGCAGCGGCGCAGGAAGGCGTCGGGCAGCTCCTTTTCGTTGTTCGACGTGATGATGACCAGCGGACGGTGGCGCGCCTTCACGAGCTGGCGTGTCTCGTACACATAGAATTCCATGCGGTCGAGTTCGCGCAGCAGGTCGTTGGGGAATTCAATGTCGGCCTTGTCGATTTCGTCGATGAGCAGCACGACGGGATGGTCGGCCTCGAACGCCTGCCAGAGCACGCCCCTGACGATGTAGTTGGCGATGTCGCGCACCCGCTCGTCGCCCAACTGCGAATCGCGCAAACGCGAAACCGCGTCGTACTCATACAGACCCTGCTGCGCTTTGGTCGTGGACTTCACGTGCCATTGCAGCAGCGGCATATCGAGTGCGGCGGCGACTTCCTCCGCGAGCATGGTCTTGCCGGTGCCGGGCTCGCCTTTGATGAGCAGCGGGCGTTGCAGCGTGGCCGCCGCATTCACGGCGAGCTTGAGGTCGTCGGTGGCGACGTACTGGGAAGAGCCTTCGAAGCGCATTGTCTGTGCCGTCCGCAAACAGCCGGCCAACCGGCCGGGCAGGGAAAAAGTTCAGTATAAGACATTGCGCATAAGCCTCGCTCGGACAGTCAAAATCTGTCTTTGCATCAAGGGCTTGCGAAAAAACTTCGGAGAACTGTGCGGGTCAGCCCCGAGTTTGCGGGGGCAAGGGTGTGGGTTACAATCGATTGCTTTTTTCACAGGTCGGCGGCCTTGGAGTCGGGACGGCGATCTGCGTGTTGCGGGCCGGTATTCCAACCAAAAACGTTCCCAAGAAGACCATGAAAAAGTTCCTCACGATGATGGCGCTGGCGCTCGGCAGCACGTCGCTCATGTCGCTCAGTGCGCTTCACGCGGCCGAACTCAAGCCCAATCTGGACGCGGCAAAGGACAAGGTAGCCATGTGTATCGGCTGCCACGGCATTCCCGACTATCGCACCGCGTTTCCCGAGGTGTATCACGTGCCCCGGATCGGCGGACAGAATGCGAAGTACATCGAAAACGCCCTGAAGGAGTACGCGAAGGGCGACCGCAAGTTCCAGACGATGCATGGCATCGCAGCCACGTTGACCGATCAGGACATCGTCGACATTGCCGCGTACTACGCGGCGCAATCGGCGTCGACGCCGGTCAATCCCCAGAAGTAAAACGTGCGTGGCTGAGGAGAACACGATGAAGCACTCGATGGTAAAGGCCGCGGCTGCGGCATCCCTGGCGCTCGGCGCCATGTTCGCGGGTTGGACCGGTTCGGCGTTCGCTGCCGGCAATATCGCCAACGGCAAAGCGCTCGTCGACAAAGGCATGTGCGCAAGCTGCCACGGCGCCAATCTGAACGCACCGATCACCCCGGAATACCCGAAACTGGCGGGGCAATATGCGGACTACGTCTATAACGCGCTGCGTGCCTATCAGAACGAAACCAGTCTCGTGTTCGGGCGTAGCAACGCCATCATGAAGACGCAGGTCATGTCCAATCCCGCGACGATCGGTGCGGACGGCAAGCCGCGTCCGTTCACCTCGCAGGAGCTGAAGGACATTTCGGCCTATATCGAATCGCTGCCCGGCGATCTCGTCACGAAGAAGTAAGCGCTCTGGCGTCACCATAAAAAAACGACGGTTGCTCCGATGGCAACCGTCGTCTGCATTTGTCTTCGCTCGCGGGCGTGCCTCGCGCAGGCTTGCGCTCAGCGCGAGGCTTGCTGCTCGATGCGTTGCAGGTAGGCGTCGGAGTCTGGCGGCTGGCCGGTGCGCTGCGCTTCCCAGAGCGTTTGTCCCAGACATTCCATGATGCGATGCTGCGCGTCATGCGGCGAGTCGAGACGCTGGGTCAGCTTCTCGTAGGCGGCACGAATGCCCGGGGGCTGATCGATCGAGACCTGCTCGCTGATTGCCAGATGCATCGACAGATGCAGGAACGGGTTGGTCTGTCCGGCCTCGGGCGAGTAATCGCGGGCGCTGGCGTCTTCGGTGTCGGACAGCGCGTCGTGATACTCGGGATGTTCATTGATCCAGTCGGCGGCCATGGTCTCGAGCGGCGTCAGGATGCTGCCGCTGCGCTGCTTTTGCCAGGTGGTGCAGAAGAATTGCCGGACTTCGTCTCGGCTCGGATTGAACATGGGGACTCCGTGGGGTTCTGATAAGGCATCTTGCAGCGCGCCATGCCATGACTACAATGGCGGATCGATTGCCGCAGTGCGCCGGGCGTGCCGTTGTGGGCGGAGTGCGCCGGAATCGCATGAAAACTGGCCGTATTGTCGCTCAATTTTCTCAATCATGTCGCAAAGCCCTCGCGTGCCGGCCGCCGCCGGAGACGTCTCTGTCATGCACCCGGCGCCCCCGCCTTCGGCCTGGGCTGGCGTCGCGCTGATTGCTGTCTCGGCGTCGGCGTTTGGGGCCATGGCCATCTTTGCGCGGGCGGCTGCGGCGTCAGGCGCCGACATCTTCGCGATGCTGCTGTTTCGCTTCTTCGTGGCGGCCATCCTGTTGCTGGTCTGGTGCCGGTTGCAACAGGTGCGCTTCCCGGCGCGCCGCAGGGCGCTCGGCATTGCCCTGATGGGCGGTATCGGCTACGTTGGCCAGTCGCTTTGCTTTTTCGGGGCGCTGCAATACGCACAGGCGTCGCTAGTCGCACTGCTGCTTTATCTCTATCCGGTGTTCGTCACGATCTTGGCGGCCATCTTTCTGCACGAACGCCTCACGCCGGTGACGCTCGGCGCGCTCGTGCTCTGTTCGCTCGGGACGGCGCTGACCGTCGGGGGCGGGCACGGGCAGCCGCTGGGCATGGCGTTGGCCGTGGCGGCGGCGTTGATCTACTCGGGCTATATCGTGGTCGGCGCTCGACTGACCCAGGGGGTGGATGCCCGCGCCACTGCAACGCTCGTCTGCCTGGCGGCGACGGTTTCCTTCGGAGCGATGGCGGCGGTGCGCGCGTCGCAAGGACTGCCCCTTCAATGGCCGGCAGGCGCGGGCGGCTGGGTGGCGCTCACCGCCATTGCGGTGTGCTCGACGGTCATCGCCATTCTGACGTTCTTCGCCGGATTGCAGCGTCTCGGGGCGGGGCGCGCCTCGATGCTCTCAACGCTGGAGCCGGTGGTCACGGTGCTGCTCGCGGCCATGCTGCTGGGTGAAACGCTCACCGCAGCGCAGCTTGGCGGCGGTGGACTGATTCTGGCGGGCGTGGTCTGGCTATCGGCACGCGGAGCGTCGGCAAACCCCTGATCGAACGGGGATTTTTGCCGCGTCAGCGCACGTCGCACGGCGACGGTACAATCGCCCATCGTTCGTTATTCATCCCGCCGAGGTCAATCGACATGAGCACCATTGCCAAAGAAGCCATCGCCCAACTGTTCACCGATGCCCGCACGCATAATGTGTGGCTCGACAAACCGGTCAGCGACGACACGCTGCACGAACTGTATGACCTGGTGAAGTGGGGCCCGACCTCGGCCAACACCACGCCCGCGCGCATCGTCTTTGTGAAGAGCGCGCAGGAGAAGGCCAGGCTGCTCGAATGCATGGCGCCGGGCAACGTCGACAAGACCCGCACCGCGCCGGTAACGGCCATCATCGCGTTCGATCTGAAGTTCTACGAGCACCTGCCCAAGCTGTTCCCGAATGGGGCCGAGAAGATGGTGCCGATGTTCTCGGGCGACGCTGCCAAGGCCGCCGGCGCGGCGCACATGAACAGCTCGCTGCAAGGCGGTTACTTCATTCTTGCTGCCCGCGCGCTGGGCCTCGACTGCGGCCCGATGGCCGGTTTCGATGCGCAGAAGGTCAACGACACGTTCTTCGCGGGTACCGACTGGCGCGTCAACTTCATCTGCAATCTCGGTTACGGCGATCACGGCAAGTTGTTCCCGCGCAATCCGCGTCTGTCGTTCGACGAGGCGGCGCGCATCATCTAAGCCGGACACGCGAGACCCTGAGGGCATTCTCAGGGCGCGCCAAACCCAACGGGCGGCCCCGATGTGCGGGCCGCCCGTTGCCGTTTACGGCGTTTGACTGAAGATGATCGTGGATCAGGTCTTCGGTGCGGGCGTCTTGGGGCGGAAGTCGCACAGCGGTTCGATGGCGCAATGCCAGCACTCCGGCTTGCGTGCCTTGCACACATAGCGGCCGTGCAGGATGAGCCAGTGATGCGCGTCGTGCTTGAACTCCCGTGGCGTGACGCGTTCCAGCGCCAGTTCCACGGCGAGCGGGTCTTTGCCGGGCGCCAGGCCCGTGCGGTTCGCGACGCGGAAGATGTGCGTGTCCACGGCAATCGTATCTTCGCCAAACGCGGTGTTGAGCACCACGTTCGCCGTCTTGCGACCCACGCCCGGCAGTGCTTCGAGCGCCTCACGCGAGCGCGGCACTTCGCCTCCATGCACGTCGAGCAGCAACTGACACGTCGCGATGACATTCTTGGCCTTCGTGCGGTACAGGCCGATGGTCTTGATGTAATCCGAGACGCCGGCCTCGCCGAGCGCGAGCATCTTCGCCGGGGTGTTCGCCACGGCGTACAACTTGCGGGTGGCTTTGTTCACGGAAACGTCGGTCGCCTGCGCCGAGAGCAGCACGGCAATCAGCAATTCGAACGGCGACGTGTACTCCAGCTCCGTCGTCGGATGAGGATTGAGTTGTTGCAGCGTCTCGAACAGGGCACGGCGTTTGGCGTCGTTCATGGCGGGTGGCGCGTGAGTTGTGGCGTCTGTCTTGTTGTCGGGGGACGGAACGTGCTGCGCTGTGCCTATGCCTTGCCCGGGGTGTCGTTGGTGTCCGGGAGAGCGGCGTCATGGGGGGGTGAGAGACCCATACGCTTACGCCGTGCCTCGGCTTCGTCGATCTGCGCCTGCACGTTGGCAGACACGTTCTCCGTATTTTTCGGCCCGAGTCCTTCCGCAGCCAGTGCGGCTTTCTTCTGGCGGGCGCGTTCGAGTGCCGCCTGAATGATGGCCTGCTTGCGGGCGGCAGCTTCGTCGACCACAGGGGACGACGCTGCCGTGCCGCTGGGTAAAACGGGCAATGTCGCCGCTTGCGCCTCGGTGGTTTGCGGCGCGCCGTGCGCTGCGCTCGGTGCAGTGGAGGCGCCGGGTGCCACGCGCGCCGCGCGAGCGGCCAGACGTGCTTCGCGCTGCGCCTTGTCCTTCTCGAGACGCACCTGATGCGCTTCGAAATGCGAGCGGGCCGCGTCGGCCTGTGTCTGCGACCAGGCGTCCCAGCCAGTGCGTTCGCCGGTGACCGGCACCATGTCGATACAGTCGACGGGGCAGGGCGGCACACACAGATCGCAACCCGTGCAGCGGTCTTCGATGACCGTATGCATCAACTTGGCAGCACCTACGATGGCATCGACAGGGCAGGCCTGCAGGCAAAGCGTACAGCCGATGCACAGCGATTCGTCGATGATGGCGCGGGGGCGCGGGCGCGCGACGCCATTCTCCGGATTGAGCGGAATAATGGGGCGGTCGAGCAGTTTGGCGAGACGTTCGACGCCTTCGGCACCGCCCGGCGGGCACTGGTTATAGCTGGCTTGCCCGCTGGCGATGGCGTCGGCATACGGGCGGCAACCCGCGTAACCGCACTTGGTGCACTGCGTCTGGGGCAATAGGGCATCGATGCGTTGCGCGAGCGCGCTGACTTCGGACACGTCTTTAGTGGGGGATTCGGCGGAAAGTCGAATTATCCTGCATTTTGCAGAAACACTGAAACCGTTGTGCCATAATTCCGCCCGTTGAGAACGACCGGCCGATCATGACAACCTCAGAAACCAAGATCAAACGGGACCCCGAACGCACCCGACAGCGCATTCTTGCCGCTGCGATCGAGGAGTTTGCCGAACGTGGTTCGAGCGGTGCGCGCGTGGACAGCATTGCGCGCCGAGCCGATATCAATGAACGCATGCTGTATTACTACTTCGGCAACAAGGATCAGCTCTATCTGGCCGTGCTCGAAGAGGTCTACGGCGAATTCAACCGAGCGGAACACGGGCTGAAGCTCGACGTACTCGCCCCGCTCGACGCCGTGGCCGAACTGGCTCACTTCGTGTGGGACTACTACGCCGAACATCCGGAACTGATTCAGCTCATCAATAACGAGAATCTGCACGAAGCGAAGTCGATGCGACAGTCGACGGAGATTCGTCAGCAGGTCTCGCCGATTGTCGAGCTGCTCGCGCAGACGCTCAAGCGCGGCCAAGCGAGCGGCGAAATCCGTCTGGGCGTCGATCCAGTGGATCTGTACGTGACGATCTCGGCGATGGGCTATTACGTCATGTCGAACCGGCACACATTGTCGATCGTCATGGGCCGCGACGTGATGGCTGCCGATTCGCGCAAGACGTATTCGGCCTTCAATACGCAAATGCTGCTGGATTCGCTACGTACGCGCTAACCGGGCGGCCGCGATCTGCGCCGGCCGGCACTGCCCGTCAAAAACAAAACCGCCGCGTGGGCCGAAGCCCTCGCGGCGGTTTTGTTATGACGCTGCGAAACACCGAATGCGGCTCAGGCGTGCTTCGCGATGAAGTCGCGGATCTGCGGATAGATCACGTTGCGCCAGCGGCTGCCGGAGAAAATCCCGTAATGGCCGCAAGACGGCGCCGTGAAATGCGCCCGGCGTTTGACCGGGATGCCGGTACACAGCTCGTGTGCGGCCTGCGTCTGGCCGCTGCCCGAGATATCGTCCAGTTCGCCTTCGATGGTGAAGAGCGCGGTCGTCTTGATGTCCTGCGGACGCACTCGCTGACCGGCCACGTCCCACGTGCCGCGCGCGAGGCTGAAATCCTGGAACACGGTCTTGATCGTGTCGAGATAGTACTCGGCCGCCATGTCGAGCACGGCGTTGTACTCGTCGTAGAAACGGCGATGCGAGTCGGCATCGTCGTTGTCGCCGCGCATCAGATCGAGATAGAAGTCCCAGTGCGACTTCAGGTGACGGTCCGGATTCATCGCAACGAACCCTGCGTGCTGCAGGAAGCCCGGATAGACCAGCCGGCCCGAGCCCGGATAGTTGGCCGGCACCGGGTGAATCACGTGATTCTCGAACCACTCGTACGACTTGTTCGTCGCAAGCGAGTTGACAGACGTCGGACTCTTGCGCGCATCGATCGGGCCACCCATCATCGTCATGGTCTTGGGCGTCTTTTCGCCGTTCGACGCCATGAGCGAGATCGCACCGAGCACCGGCACGGTCGGCTGGCACACCGAGATGACGTGCAGATTCTCAGCGCCGATGTGGCGAATGAAGTCCTGGATGTAGGCGACGTAGTCGTCCAGATGAAACTCGCCGTCTTCCAGCGGCACCATGCGCGCATCGACCCAGTCAGTGATGTAGACCTTGTGGTCCTTGAGCAGCGTGGTGACCGTGTCGCGCAACAGCGTGGCGTGGTGCCCCGACAGCGGTGCAACGACCAGCACGACCGGATCGTCCTTGAGCTGCCCCACGGCGCCAGCATCGTCTGCGTACCGCTTGAATCGCAGCAGGCGGCAGAACGGCTTCTCCATCGCCGTCATTTCTACGACGGGAATGTTGTAGCCATCGACTTCGACGGCCTTGATATTGAACTCGGGTTTTTCGTAGTCCTTGCCGAGCCGGTAGAGCAATTCATATCCGGCGGCGATGCGGGGCGCACCCGGCATCATGGCGAGCAGGCTGCCCGGGTTGACGAACGTCGTCGCCGCCGCCTTGGCCCACGTGGTGAGGGGATTCAACCACGCACGATTGTATTCGTGAATCTGATACAGCATGTTGTGTGCCCTGAGGCGGATGATGGAGGCAATTATGCAACCGTTTATCGCGGCTGTGCAACGCAGCATAACCCTGATATATGGCATTCCCGCATCATGGCGATAGTTTTAGCTTATTCCTATGATTGTTATTAACTATCGTTGTTGCAATGCAACAATGCGAATGCAAAAAAAAACCCGCCGGATCAGGCGGGCTTTTTCATCGATGACGCCAGAGGCGATCAGCGCAGCACTTGGGCGATGGCCGACGCGACGCTGTCGATGTTCTTGTCGTTGAGCGCGGCCACGCAGATACGGCCCGTGCTCACGGCATAGATGCCGAACTCTTCGCGCAGACGTTCGACCTGATCGGCCGTGAGGCCCGAGTACGAGAACATGCCGCGTTGCTTGATCACGAACGAGAAATCGCGTTCCACGCCGTGGGCGCGCAGCTTCTCGACCAGTGCCAGACGCATGGCGCGGATGCGCTCACGCATTTCGGCCAGCTCTTCCTCCCACAGGGCGCGCAGTTCGGCGTTGCCCAGCACGGCGGCGACGACCGAGCCACCGTGCGTCGGCGGGTTCGAATAGTTGGTGCGGATCACGCGCTTGAGCTGCGAGAGCACGCGGGTCGATTCGTCCTTGTTGCCCGTCACGATGGACAGGGCGCCGACGCGCTCGCCATACAGCGAGAACGACTTGGAGAACGAGCTCGACACGAAGAAGTTCAGGCCGGCGGCGGCGAACAGGCGCACCACGGCGGCGTCGGCATCGATGCCGTCACCAAAGCCTTGGTAGGCGATGTCGAGGAACGGCACCAGCTTGCGGGCCTTCACGAGTTCCACGACCTGGGCCCATTGGTCCATCGTCAGGTCGACGCCAGTCGGGTTGTGGCAGCAGGCGTGCAGCACGACGATGGTGCCTTCCGGCTCCTTGCCGAGCATGTCGAGCATGCCCGTCAGGTTCACGCCGTGCGATTCGGCGTCGTAGTACGGGTACGAGACGACGTTGAAGCCGGCTTGCGTGAACAGGGCGCGGTGGTTTTCCCAGCTCGGGTCGCTGATGGCGACCGTGGCGTTCGGGTTCAGTTGCTTGAGGAAGTCGGCGCCAATCTTGAGGGCGCCGGTGCCGCCCAGCGCCTGAGCGGTGATCACGCGGCCTTCGGCCAGCACGGGCGATTCCTTGCCGAACAGCATTTCCTGCACTGCCTTGTCGTACGCGGCGATGCCTTCGATCGGCAGATAGCCGCGCGGCAGACCGGCGGCCACACGTTGTTCTTCCGCTGCCTTCACGGCCTTGAGCAGGGGCAGTTTGCCTTCCGCATTGAAATACACGCCGACGCCCAGATTCACCTTATTGGTACGGTGATCGGCGTTGTAGGCTTCGTTCAGGCCAAGGATGGGGTCGCGCGGGGCGAGTTCGACAGCGGAGAAGAGGGTCATTTCGACGGCTCGAGGCAGGTAGTAGGAAAATGCAGCGGGTCGGCCGCAACTTACGCAGGATCGGCCCAACGGGGTATTTTAGCGAAGATTACCCGCGCTTGTGGTAAACACCCGCTCGCGCTGCGCGAATTCGCGCTATTTCGACACGAAAACTGCCACGTATTGCCAGAATTTGACGAAATCGCAGTGAAGCGTGCGGCGCGAAGGCGGTGCTGGCCGGGGCGCGTGCCGCCCTGGGGTCCCTGTTACCCATCGGACTCAGGGAATCGTCCGACGCGCTAGAATGCCAGATTACGTCTCTCATGCTCGCGCCCCCGCCATGACCCCTGCGGCTGACCACGACCTCGACGAAAGCAAGTTCCTGACGTTCCCGGATTCGCCTTACCAACTCTACTGTCCATTCCCTGCCGCCGGCGATCAGCCTGCGGCCATCGCGCAGTTGACCGAGGGCGTGCAAGACGGGCTCGCGTTCCAGACCTTGCTCGGTGTCACCGGGTCGGGCAAGACCTTCACGATGGCGAACGTGATCGCGCGGCTTGGCCGCCCGGCCATCGTATTCGCGCCCAACAAGACGCTTGCTGCCCAGCTTTACTCGGAGTTCCGCGAGTTCTTCCCGCGCAACGCGGTGGAGTACTTCGTCTCGTACTACGACTATTACCAGCCGGAAGCGTATGTGCCGCAGCGCGATCTCTTCATCGAGAAGGACTCGTCTGTCAACGAACACATCGAGCAGATGCGCCTTTCGGCAACGAAGAGCCTGCTCGAGCGCCGCGACGTGGTGATCGTGGCCACCGTCTCCGCCATCTACGGTATCGGAAATCCGAACGAATACCACCAGATGATTCTGACGGTACGTCAGGGCGACAAGATCGGCCAGCGCGACATCATCGCGCGATTGATCGCAATGCAGTACACGCGCAATGAAACGGATTTCGGACGGGGCACGTTCCGCGTGCGAGGCGACACCATCGATGTCTTCCCGGCGGAACACGCCGAACTGGCGTTGCGCGTGGAGTTGTTCGACGATGAAGTCGACACGCTGCAACTCTTCGATCCGCTCACGGGGCGCGTGCGGCAGAAGGTGCCGCGATTCACGGTGTATCCGTCGTCGCACTATGTGACTCCGCGAGACACGGTGCTGCGCGCCATCGAGACGATCAAGGACGAACTGCGCGAGCGGCTCGACTTCTTCTACAAGGAAGGCAAGCTGGTCGAGGCGCAGCGTCTGGAGCAGCGCACCCGGTTCGATCTGGAGATGTTGCAGGAACTGGGCTTCTGCAAGGGCATCGAGAACTATTCGCGGCATTTGTCCGGTGCCGCGCCGGGTGAGCCGCCGCCGACGCTTGTCGACTATCTGCCGCCAGACGCGTTGATGTTCCTCGACGAGTCTCACGTCCTCATCGGGCAGTTCAACGGCATGTACAACGGCGACCGGGCGCGCAAGGAAAACCTCGTCAACTACGGCTTCCGTTTGCCGTCGGCGCTGGATAATCGTCCGCTCAAGTTTGCCGAGTACGAACGCAAGATGCGTCAGGCGATTTTCGTCTCCGCCACGCCCGCAGATTACGAGGCCAAGCGCACGGGGCAGGTCGTGGAGCAGGTGGTGCGTCCGACCGGACTGATCGACCCGATCATCATGGTCCGCCCGGCGCGTACGCAGGTCGACGACGTCCTCACGGAAATCAACAAACGCGTCGCCGTGGAGGAGCGTGTGCTGGTCACCACGCTCACGAAGCGCATGGCGGAGCAGCTCACCGAGTATCTGTCCGATAACGGCGTGAAGGTCCGCTATCTGCACAGCGACATCGATACTGTCGAACGCGTAGAGATCATCCGTGATTTGCGCCTGGGCGCATTCGACGTGCTGGTCGGGATCAACTTGCTGCGTGAGGGGCTGGATATTCCGGAGGTGTCGCTCGTGGCAATTCTCGACGCGGACAAGGAAGGCTTCCTGCGCGCCGAGCGGTCATTGATTCAGACGATCGGCCGTGCGGCGCGCAACGTCAACGGAACGGCCATTCTGTACGGCGACAAGATGACCGATTCGATGAAGCGGGCGATCAGCGAGACGGAGCGTCGCCGTGCCAAGCAGATGGCGCACAACGAGGCCAACGGCATCGTGCCGACGGGCGTGAAGAAGCGCATCAAGGACATCATCGACGGTGTCTACGATCCGCAGGACGCCAAGGCGGAACTGGCCGAGGCCAAAGAGCAGGCGCATTATCAGGACATGTCGGAAAAGCAACTGGCTCGCGAGATCAAGAAGCTCGAGAAGCAGATGCAGGAACACGCTCGGAATCTGGAATTCGAGAAGGCTGCCAAGGTGCGCGACCAACTATTGCACGTCAAGGCGCTGGTGTTCGGAACCGATGGGGCGAGCGAGGCGGAGCTCGGGCCCAAGGTCTGATGGCCGGTGAAGGGGGAGGGCTTCTGCGCACGTGCGCGCCGCACGGCGACGTGATAAGCATTCCACAAGCAATTCGTTCCCATCGCCGCAGTGGCCGATTAGTCTGGACGGCACTGTCAACTTCGATGGATGTCCCATGTCTGCACACTTCTCCGGCGCTCGGCGCCGACTGCTGACGACCGGTGCCGCTGCACTGGCCGCTGCTGTCGCCGCCTCAACGGCATTCGCACAATCGGGCACGTCTGGCACGTCTGGCACGTCTGGCACGTCTGGCGCGACGGGCGCGACCGGAGGGCGAGTGCTGCGGATCGGTCATCAGAAGGGGCTGCTGACGCTGCTCAAGGGGCGCGGCACGCTCGAAAAGCAGCTGGCAACGCTGGGTGTCCACGTGAGCTGGACCGAATTCCCGTCAGGCCCCCCGCAGCTCGAAGCGCTCAATGTCGGTTCGATCGATTTTGGCGACGTCGGTGAAGCACCGCCGGTGTTCGCGCTCGCGGCCGGCGCGCCGTTCGTCTACTACGGGCAGAGCGTTCAGCGGCCAAAGAGCGAAGGACTGCTTGTGCCGAAGGGGTCGCCGATTACGTCGTTTGCGCAGCTCAAGGGCAAGCGCGTCGCGTTCACGAAGGGCTCGAATACACACTACCTGTATGTGCGCCTGCTGCAACAGGCCGGCCTCAAGCCGCAGGACATCACACCGGTTTTCCTGCAACCCGCCGATGCGCGTGCCGCGTTCGAGCGCGGCTCGGTCGACGCGTGGCTGGTGTGGGACCCGTTCCTCGCAGTTGCGCAAAAGTCACTCGGCGCGCGCCTCGTGGCCGATGGCTCCGGCCTCGTCGGCAATCGTTTGTATTTCTTTACCTCGCGCACGTACGTGCAACACAACGAGGACGTGTTGCGCGTGGTGATCGAGGAACTCAACGCCGTCGATCGATGGGTCGAGGCCAATCGTGCGGCGGCGGCTTCCGAATACGCGCAGTTGTGGGGTGTGCCGCGCGATGCGGTCGAGTTGGCGCTGTCGCGTCAGCGGTTCGGTATCGAGCGCATCACGCGCGCTACCCTGGCCGAACAGCAGCAGATCGCCGACGCGTTTCTTGAACTCAATCTTTTGCCCAAGCGTATCGACGTTGCGCAAGCGGCCCCGCCTTCGCTGGGGTGAGCGGCCCCGCCTTATTCACGGGATGGGAGCCCCGGTGCTGGGCGAAGATGCGCGGGGCGCAGGCGTCGAGTCCGGTTGCCGGGGCCGCCGGACCCGACGCCATCACAAGACGTTCGGGCGAGGCCCGAGCGCATGGCCCGGCAGCCAACCTGCTGGCATGTGGACTAATGAGACAATCGTGAGTGTTCGAGGCCGTGCGGAAACACTTCGAACGTATCGGACCCCGTGAGACGCTCTCGCGCCAGTTTCATGGGGCGGATTTCCGGTGTATCACGTTGATTATTCATGAGAAAAACCTCCGTCCTGTTTGTCTGCATGGGCAACATCTGCCGCTCACCCAGCGCCGACGGCATTTTCCGTTACCGTCTGGCCGAGGCCGGACTGACTGAGCTGATCGCCGTCGACTCGGCGGGCACGCACAGCTATCACATCGGCCATGCCCCCGATGCCCGCACACAAGCCGCGGCACAGCGGCGTGGCTACGATCTGAGCGCGTTGCGGGCGCGTCGGGTCGAAGCCGGCGACTTCGAGAACTTCGAGTGGATCGTCGCGATGGATAACGCCAACGCCGCCGAACTCTCGGCACGTTGTCCGGCTGAGTATCGTCACAAGATCGTGCGTCTGATGGACTTTGCGACGCGCCACGACGCCGCTGAAGTGCCCGACCCGTATTACGGTGGCGCGCAAGACTTCGAAACCGTGCTCGACTATATTGAGGACGGCCTCGACGGCCTGCTCGCGCGGCTGACAGAAGACGCCTGAAGCGTCGCGGTTCGACGGATGACGGGCGAGTGGCGAAAGACTGAGCATCTTCCGCGACACGCATCGATGGCGATATCATTCGCCCCAGCATCGGCGCAGTTGCGCCGGTTCGGCGGTATCCCCCGTCTTTCCTCGTCTCGCTGTCTGTCTTCATCCGCTCCCAATCGATGCTTAATTCGCTCACCTCGTACTGGCGCAAGTGGCGCACCTCGCGTCATGCCGGCCATCAGCTCGACGAACTGCTCGCGCATGCCGATCCGACGGCGTCGCTGGCCGTGCGCAATCAATGGCTGATCGAACTGGCGCATTGGGTGCAAAAGCGTGGCGCGCTCGTCAACGAAGTGCGCGAGGCGGGGGAGGCGGCGCGCTATCGTCCGCATACCCGTTTGCGTTATCTGCTCCAGATGCTGGAGCGCAATCCGGCGTGGCGTTTGCCTGTCGCTCGCACGCTACGTAGCATCATCAACGAGAGCGATGCGATTTCGCTGCTATGCGATACCGGCATGCCCGTGCGACCGGGGTTCTGGGGCGCGCTGGTCGAGCGTATCGAGAAGGCGCTGATTCCGCCGCCGCCGACGCGCCGCGATCTCTCCGCGCTATGCTCGCTCATGTTTCCCGACGCAGAGGCGGCCGACTGGATTGCCGTCATGCCGTCTGAGCTGCTGGCCGACCTCATCGCGCTGCTGCACTTCGGCGAGGATGAGGATGACGACATCGACTGGAATCCGTTCGCCGAAGACCTGCTCGCCGCCATGCATCACCTCGTCGACCAGATTGCGTCGACCGGGCTGTCACAGGCGGTGCGCTCACGTCTGACCTATCCCCGCGTTACCGAATCGCCGTTCTACCGGCTCGGACGCGCCATGCAGGAACTCGAGGAAGCGGGTCAGGAATTTGCACACGGCGCGCCGCCGTCGCAGTCCTTCGTGCAGCGCATCAATGTGTTTCGCGCGTTGCTCGACGATTGCGCCCGCGCGGCGCGTCAGGTCTATGCGCACCTCGACGAGAACGGTGTGAGCGTTGACATCGTGTTCCAGGTGGAGCGGGCCAAGGCGCGTATTCGCCGGCTCGAGCGCCTGCTCGAGGCGTGGCTGACCCAGGGTGACGAGGACCGCGCCACCGCGCGCGTGCGGTTGTTCGCAGATCTGGTGCGGGCTAACCGGGCCAGCCAGAGCGTGGGCGAACTGGCGCGTACATCGTTCGGACTGCTGGCACGCAAGGTCGTGGAGCGAAGCGCTGAGACGGGCGAACATTACATCGCGCGCAATCGCAGCGAGTACTTCGCGATGTTGAAGATGGCCTGCGGCGGCGGCCTCGTGACCGTGGTGACCGTCTATGTGAAGTTTCTGATCGTCAGTGCGCATTTGCCCGCCATCGTCGAAGGCTTCCTGGCCGGGGCCAACTACGCGCTTTGCTTCCTTTTCATGCATTTTTGCCACTTCACACTGGCCACCAAGCAGCCCGCGATGACAGCGCCCGCCATCGCCAGCAAGCTCGACGACGTTGACACCCCGGCTGGCATGGACGCCTTCGTCGGCGAGGTTATCGCGCTCGTGCGCACGCAGGCGGCGGCCATCTTCGGCAATCTGGCGATGGTGTTTCCCTTCTGCCTGCTGGTGCAATGGGTCGTCTCGGCGGCGCTGGGCATGAATACGATCCCGCCCGAAAAGGCGCACGCGACGCTCAATTCGTTCTCGATTCTTGGCGTAACCCCGCTCTTTGCCGCTATGACCGGGGTGCTGCTGTGGTTCTCGAGTCTGATTTCGGGTTGGGCGGACAACTGGTTTGCGCTGCATGGCATCGGCGATGTGCTGACCTACAACCGGCGTCTGCGTTTCGTTTTCGGCCGCAGCGGGGCGGCTCGACTGGCGGACGCGTGCCGTCGCCACATCGCTCCGGTGCTCGGGAATTTGACGCTCGGCTTCATGCTGGGTCTGGTGCCTGCCGTGCTGACGGCGTTCGCGTTGCCGTTCGAAGTCCGTCACGTGACCCTGTCGACCGGCGCTATCGCTACGTCGATCGGTGTGCTGGGCATGCCGGCGCTGCACGATCCGGCCCTTTGGCTCGCAGTCGCGGGTGTCGGGTCGATGGCCCTGCTCAACGTCGGCGTCAGTTTTGCGTTAGCATTTCACATGGCGCTCCGATCGCGTCCACTGCGACTGGGCGACCGCCGGCAAATCCACCGCGCCATCTGGCGAGCCGTGCTGCGCAATCCTCTGGTGCTGCTGTTCCCGCTGCGTTCGCCGCAGGGGGATGCTCGTCCCGAAAAATAAGAAATCTCATAAGCGGGCGAGGGAACTTCCGCAAAAAATGGGCCAGAAGTACTTGACTAAATTCGTAGGGAATTTATACTTGACGAAAATAGTCGAGATTAATCCCCTGCATCATCATGAGACTTACCACGAAAGGCCGTTTCGCCGTTACGGCGATGATCGACCTGGCCATGCGCCAGGACGCGGGTCCCGTGACGCTTGCGGGCATTAGTCAGCGTCAGCGAATTTCCCTCTCTTATCTGGAACAGCTGTTCGGTAAGCTGCGCCGCCATGAGATCGTGGAGAGCGTGCGCGGGCCGGGCGGCGGTTACAGCCTTGCGCGTCGTGCGGAAGAGGTGACGGTCGCCGACATCATCATTGCGGTCGACGAACCGCTTGACGCCACACAGTGCGGTAGCAAGGGCAACTGCGAAAAGGGCCAGGACGGCCATCGCGGCCACTGCATGACGCACGAGTTGTGGGCGACACTCAACCAGAAGATGGTCGAGTATCTTGATTCCGTTTCCCTGCGCGACCTCGTCGAGCAGCAGCGTAGCAAGCAGGCCCAGCAGACGGTCCTGCGCGACACCCGCGAGTCCGGCGCTACGAGTCAGACCATCGCTACGCGCATTCCCAATTCGGTCTTCGATATGGCCCGTTCATAACAGGCGCCACGGCACGATCCTGGAGCACCCCATGAAAAACGACACCCTCAACCTCCCCATCTACATGGATTACAGCGCCACGACGCCGATTGACCCGCGCGTGGTGGACAAGATGCTGCCCTACCTGCGCGAGCAGTTCGGCAACCCGGCATCGCGCAGCCACTCGTTTGGCTGGGCCGCCGAGCAAGCGGTGGAAGAGGCACGCGAGGAAGTGGCCAAGCTGGTGAACGCCGATCCGCGCGAGATCGTCTGGACGTCGGGCGCCACCGAGTCGAACAACCTCGCCATCAAGGGCGCGGCACACTTCTACCAGGGCAAGGGCAAGCACCTCATCACGGTGAAGACCGAGCACAAGGCCGTGCTCGACACGATGCGCGAACTTGAGCGCGAAGGCTTCGAAGTCACGTATCTGGACGTCAAGGACGACGGTCTGCTCGATCTGGATGTCTTCAAGGCGGCCCTGCGTCCGGACACGATTCTCGTGTCGATCATGGCGGTGAACAACGAGATCGGCGTGATTCAGGACATCGAAACCCTCGGCGAGATCTGCCGCGAGAAGGGCATCATTTTCCATGTCGACGCGGCACAGGCGACCGGCAAGATGCCGATCGATCTGGCTAAGCTGAAGGTCGACCTGATGTCGTTCTCGGCGCACAAGACGTATGGCCCGAAGGGTATCGGCGCGCTGTACGTGCGCCGTAAGCCGCGTGTGCGTATCGAGGCACAGATTCACGGCGGCGGTCACGAACGCGGCATGCGGTCGGGCACGCTGGCCACGCACCAGATCGTCGGCATGGGCGAGGCGTTCCGTCTCGCACGTGAAGAGATGGCGGCAGAGAACGAGCGCGTGCGTATGCTGCGCGATCGCCTGCTGCGCGGTCTGACGGAAATGGAAGAGGTGTATGTGAACGGCGACATGGAACAACGTGTGCCGCACAACCTGAACATCAGCTTCAATTTTGTCGAAGGCGAATCGCTGATCATGGCGATCAAGGATGTCGCGGTGTCGTCGGGTTCGGCGTGCACGTCGGCCTCGCTGGAGCCTTCGTACGTATTGCGTGCCCTGGGCCGTAACGACGAACTGGCGCACAGCTCGATTCGCTTTACGGTGGGTCGTTTCACGACCGAGCAGGAAGTCGACTACGTCATCGAACTGCTCAAGGGCAAGATCGGCAAGCTGCGCGATCTGTCGCCGCTGTGGGAAATGTACAAGGACGGGGTCGATCTGAATTCGATCCAGTGGGCCGCACACTGAGCATTCAAGGAGTTAGCCATGTCGTACAGCAAGGAAGTTCTGGATCACTACGAAAACCCGCGTAACGTTGGCTCGTTCGAAAAGGGCGATGACGCCGTCGGTACCGGTATGGTCGGCGCCCCGGCTTGCGGTGACGTGATGAAGCTGCAGATTCGTGTGAACGAAGCCGGCGTGATCGAAGACGCCAAGTTCAAGACCTACGGCTGCGGTTCGGCGATTGCATCGTCATCGCTCGTGACCGAGTGGGTCAAGGGCAAGACGCTGGATCAGGCGCTCGAAATCAAGAACACCGAGATCGCGCAGGAACTGGCGTTGCCGCCGGTGAAGATTCACTGCTCGATTCTGGCCGAAGACGCCATCAAGGCGGCCGTAGCCGACTACAAGCAGAAGCACGGCCAGACGGCCGAGCCGGCAAAGGCCGCCTGAGCGGCACGACGGATAAAGGAATCAGGCAAAAATGGCCATTACATTGACCGAGAAGGCCGCGCAGCACGTTTCGCGTTATCTGACGCGGCGCGGCAAGGGCGTGGGCCTGCGGCTGGGCGTGAAGACGACCGGCTGCTCGGGCCTGGCCTACAAGCTGGAATACGCCGACGAAGTGGCGACTGAAGACACGGTCTTCGAGAGCCACGGCGTGAAGGTACTCGTCGATCCGAAGAGTCTGCCGTATATCGATGGCACCGAGCTGGATTTCGCGCGCGAAGGCTTGAACGAAGGGTTCCGCTTCAACAATCCGAACGTCAAGGATGAGTGCGGCTGCGGCGAGTCGTTCCGCGTCTGACACCGTGCCATTGCGCGAGATCGTTGGTTTTCGCCAAGACGACGAAGGCCAGTGGGTCGCGCGATTGGCGTGCGGACATGGGCAACATGTCCGGCATCTTCCCCCGTGGCAGATCCGGACATGGACGCAAAGTCCCGCAGGCCGTGAAGCGATGCTCGGCACGACGCTGCCCTGCCGCAAGTGTGAGCGCGGCGAGCCGTCCGATGCGTGAAGCGCATCAAGCGGCGCAGTGAGGTTGCTGCGGATGCCGCAAGCCTGGGCCGCCGTGGTGAGCATGGCGGGCGGTGAGCAACAGCGTAGGCAGCAAGGCGGCGCGAGCCGCTTTTTTTACGGGCCGAAGGCGGGCCGAGTGCGGGTGGCGTGACGCGACGGCATGTCGCATCGACGCCCGTGACGAATGAAGAGTGCGCGATGAGTGCGTTGACTGACAACTATTTCACGCTGTTCGATCTGCCGCAGCGCTTTGCGCTAGACATCGAGTCGCTCGAGGCGGCCTACCGTGCCGTGCAATCGCGCGTGCATCCGGATCGATTCGCGAGTGCGAGCGACGCCGAGCGGCGCGTGGCCATGCAATGGGCTGCGCAGGCGAACGCTGCCTATCGCACGTTGCGCGACCCGTTGCAACGCGCGACGTATCTGCTCACGTTGCAGGGCATCGATGTGGGTGCGGAGAACAACACCGCGATGGCCCCCGATTTCCTGATGCAGCAGATGGAGTGGCGCGAAGCGATCGATGACGCCGTCGCCGCGCGCAATATCAATGCCCTCGAAGCGCTCGCCCGGTCCCTGCGCGACGATCGTCGTGTGCGGCTGACCAAGCTGGGTGACTGGCTCGAAAGCAGCGCCTGGCAGCCGGCGGCGGAAGCCGTGCGGCAACTGATGTTCATTGCGCGCGCCGAAGACGACATCGCGCAGCGCATCGAAATGCTGGAAAACGCGTGACGGCCCGGTGCGGCGCCGTCACATGTCATTGAGAACTGCTTGAGAACAGGGCGCACGCGCGAGCGCGTCGCCCGCATTGCAAAGTCATGGCCCTTCTGCAAATTTCCGAACCCGGCATGTCCCCCGCGCCGCACCAGCGGCGACTCGCCGTGGGCATCGACCTGGGCACGACGCATTCGCTCGTGGCCTCCGTACGCAGCGGTGTGGCCGAAGTCCTCCCCGACGATCAGGGCCGCGTGCTGCTGCCGTCCGTCGTGCGTTATCTGGGCGGTCATCGTACCCAGATCGGTTACGACGCCAAGGCGGCCGCCGCGACCGATCCGCGTAACACCATCGTCTCCGTCAAACGCTTCATGGGCCGGGGTCTGGCCGATGTCGCGCACGCCGATAACGCGCCGTACGATTTTGTCGACGCCCCCGGCATGGTGCAGATGACCACCGCAGGTGGCGTGAAGAGCCCGGTGGAAGTGTCTGCCGAAATTCTTGCGACGCTGCGTCAGCGCGCCGAAGACACGCTCGGCGACGATCTGGTGGGCGCGGTGATTACCGTTCCCGCGTACTTCGACGACGCGCAGCGTCAGGCCACCAAGGACGCCGCGCGTCTGGCCGGTCTGAATGTGCTGCGCCTGCTCAATGAGCCGACGGCCGCCGCGATCGCGTACGGTCTCGACAACGGGGCGGAAGGCCTCTACGCCGTCTACGATCTGGGCGGCGGCACATTCGATATTTCGATCCTTCGTCTGACGAAGGGGGTATTCGAAGTGCTCGCAGCGGGCGGTGATTCTGCGCTCGGCGGCGACGACTTCGATCAGGTGATCTACCGCTGGGCGGTGCAAGCTGCGGGTCTCGATGCGGCCTCGCTCACGCCTGAGGATGTGCGTGGCCTGCTCGATCAGGCGCGCACGGCAAAGGAAGCGCTGACCGACGCCGAGCAAGCGCCCATCGCGCTTGCGCTGTCTGGCGGACGCCACGTTGCGCTGCAGCTCACCCGCGAGCAGTTCACCGCGCTTGGCGCACCCCTCGTGCAGCGCACGATCGGTCCGATGCGCAAGGCGCTGCGCGACGCCGCGATGGGCCCGGAAGATGTCAAGGGCGTTGTGCTCGTGGGCGGCGCCACGCGCATGCCGCAAGTGCGCGCGGCCGTCGCGGCTTTCTTCGGTCGCGAGCCGCTGGTCGATCTCGACCCGGATCAGGTAGTGGCGCTCGGCGCTGCCGTGCAAGCCAATCTGCTCGCCGGCAATCAGGCGGAAGGTGACGATTGGTTGCTGCTCGACGTGATTCCGCTCTCGCTCGGTGTCGAGACGATGGGGGGCCTCGTCGAGAAAATCATTCCGCGCAACGCGACGATTCCGGTGGCGCGTGCGCAGGAATTCACCACGTTCAAGGACGGCCAGACGGCGATGGCCATTCACGTGCTGCAAGGCGAACGCGAACTGGCGTCGGATTGCCGGTCGCTGGCCCGGTTCGAGCTGCGTGGCATTCCGCCGATGACGGCCGGTGCGGCGCGCATTCGCGTGACGTATCAGGTCGACGCCGACGGGCTGCTGTCCGTCTCGGCACAAGAGATGCACTCGGGCGTTGCGGCCTCCATCGAGGTGAAGCCGTCTTACGGTCTGGCCGACGACGACATTTCGCGCATGCTGCAGGACAGCTTCGGCTCGGCCGAGCAGGATATGCGCGCCCGCGCGCTGCGCGAGCAGCAGGTGGAAGCAGAGCGTCTGCTGGTGGCGATCGACAGTGCCCTGCAGGCCGACCCGGAATTGCTCGAGGCCGCAGAGCGCGCAAAGATCGATAGCCTGCTGGCCGACTTGCGCCAGAAGGCTTCCGGCGATGATCAGACGGCGATCAAGGCGGCGACCGAAACGCTCTCGCACGCGACCGATGAGTTTGCTGCACGCCGCATGGACAAGAGCATCCGTGCAGCGCTGGCCGGCCGGCGCGTGGCGGACATCGACAAACTGTAAGACACACACGGAAATCCAAAGCCATGCCTCAAATCGTTGTATTGCCCCACGTCGAGCTGTGCCCCGAGGGCGCCGTGCTGGAAGTTCCGACGGGCACCTCCGTGTGCAGAGCGTTGCTGGACAACGGCATCGAGATCGAGCATGCGTGCGAGCTGTCGTGCGCCTGCACCACTTGCCACGTCATCGTGCGCGAGGGCTTCGAGTCGCTCGAGCCGGCCGAGGACGAGGAGGAGGATCTGCTCGACAAGGCCTGGGGCCTGGAGCCGACGTCGCGCCTGTCGTGCCAGACCTTGATGCCCGCCGACACCGATCTGGTCGTCGAAATTCCCAAGTACACGATCAATCACGCCAAGGAAAATCACTGAGCAACGCCGCTGGCGTCGTGTGGTGACAAGTCAGGAGAAAAGGAGCCTGCCCCATGAAATGGACCGACATTCAGGACATCGCGATTGCGCTTACCGAGGCACATCCCGATGTCGATCCGCAATACGTTCGCTTTACCGATCTGCACAAGTGGGTGATGGCGCTTGACGGTTTCGACGATTCGCCGGACCGTGCCGGTGAAAAGGTGCTGGAAGCCATTCAGATGGCGTGGATCGACGAAGTCTGACGACAGCGTATCGCGTTGGACGATGACCGAGCGGGATGACCCGCTACGCTACGCTGCGTAGTCGGTGTTTCGGTCGACGGTTCGGTCAAAACAAAAGCCGCTCATTTGAGCGGCTTTTGCATTTTTCTGCGATGTCCGTCACGTCGAGTACGACGCGCCGGGCGCGACGATCATCCCGCGCGCACCAGTCCGTTGTTCTCGAGCCGCACGCGATCGCCTGGCTGCACGCCCGGTGCCGACTGATACGTCCAGTAGCGAGTCTTGCCGGTATCCATACGCACGTACACGCGATAGACGGTCTCGGAGCGCACACGCTTTTCGACTTCATTGCCGGCCAGACCACCGCCCAGCGCGCCGACCACCGTCATCGCGGTGCGCCCGTTACCGGCGCCGAACTGGTTGCCCAGCAGGCCACCGGCCACGGCGCCGCCGACAGCGCCCAGACCCGATGCGCTGCCTTGCGTACGGATCGGCTCGACCGACTGCACGGTGCCGCATGTCGAGCAGGCGCCCGCCTGTTGTTGTGCGGCGGCTGCCGAGGTTCGCGCATACGACGGTTGCGGAGCAGGAGCAGGTTGTGCCGGGGCCTGCTGCGGTGCGTATCTGGATTGCTGAGTGGCTTGCTGAGTGGCTTGCTGCGGCACTTGCTGGGCCTGTTGTGACGCTTGCGGCTTTCCTTGCGGCGATTGCAGCGAAGACGACGACGGTTCTTGCGTCGAGGTCAATGCGTATTGGGAAGGGTTGCCGGCCGGCGCTGGGCCGTCCGTGCTCTTGGCCACGGGCAGCACGCCCGTGATCGCGGCCACGCCGAGCAGGCTGACGACGACGACGCTGCCGGCGGCGGCAGCGACCAGTGGATGCATGCGACGCGGTTGCAGATCGTTATCCATATTGTTTTCTCCATCGTGCGGTTGTTGCGCCCCCCTTTTTGCGTGCTGGCATGCACGGGGGTTTCGCTTAAGAAAAGTTTCCGTCAGGGCAAGCGCGGCATGCGTTTCATTTTGTAACGCGATGTAAGATGTGCATCGCGGCGACGCCGTGAAAATGCACATTGATGGCGCGGTAAGTGCATGAAAAATATAGAAAGTTTCTGTGTTTGATGTCATTCTTCGTGCCCCGCGCGCGAGGGTGTCTTAACAAATGAAACAAGTCGCGGAGGAGGACGGACGTGAATCGTCAGGCGGCGTCATCCGATTTGCCGTTGGCATCCGAAGGAAGGGGCTCGAGCCGCGATACGATGCCGCGCGGCGTGCTCATTGCCGCAGGTGTCGCAATGTTCGCGCAGTGGCTCGCATTGGGCGCGTGGGCCGTGAGCTGGCTGACGAGCGACGGCCGGGGAACGCAAGGCATGCCACCGCTGGGACACGACTTGCGCGTTTTCTGGACCGTGTCATGGATCACACGTCATGCCGACGCGCTTGCCGCATTCGATCCCGCGACGTTCGTTCCCGCCATACTTCGGTTCTTTCCCGCTTACCCGGAGGCCGGGTACTGGTTATATCCACCGACCTTTCAATGGCTCATCCAGCCGCTGTCGTTGCTGCCCTATCCGTGGGCATACGCGGTGTACGTGATCGTCAGCGTTGCGGCTTTCGCGATCGCGGTGCGGGAATGGAGGCAGCGCTCGCGCTGGCCATGGCTCGTCGCGATGGCATTTCCGGGCCTATGGATCGCATTGCTCGCCGGTCAGAACTCGCTCATCACACTGATGTTGATGAGCCTGGCGCTCGCCTATTCCGGCACTCGGCCGCTGCTTGCCGGGCTGTGCGGCGGGCTGCTGGTGATCAAGCCGCAACTGGCGATGTTGCTGCCGCTGTGGTGGCTATGCGCCCGGCAGTGGCGGGCACTGAGCGTCATGATCGTGACCGGTGGCGTCTGTTGCATCCTCTCGTTGGCATGGTCCGGTTGGGCGCTGTGGGACGCGTTCTTCACCGCAGTGTCGCAGTTCAACGCGGACGTGGTGCAGCAAGGTGCAGGCGGCATCTGGCATGCAATGCCAACGGTGTTTGCGGCAGCGCGCCTGCACGGTGCAACGTTACCGGTGGCGTACGCGTTATATGCCCTCGTGGCCGGTCTGTCGGTTGGGCTCGCCGCATCGCTGTGGAGCACGCGCGCGCCACTGCCATTGCGTGTGGCTGCCGCCATCATGGCGACGCTGCTCGCGCAGCCCTATTTGCTGTACTACGAGCTGGCGTGGCTCATCGTGCCGTTGTTGTGCCTGACGACTTCGCGCGACTTGGCCGGGACGACCGTACGACCTCCTCGAGGCGCGCGATTCGCCGGCGTGCTGCGAATCGCTGTCTGGCTGCTACCGTTGCAAGCGTACCTTGCGGTGCTCTGGACGCCGATGGGGCAGTGGGGCGTCTGGCTGTTACCGTTGACGATGTTACTGATCGCGGCGCGCGCATTGCGGTGGTGGCGCGCGCATAATGGCACGTATTGTCTGTGAACGTCATTCCTGTCGACTTGTCCCAACGTCATGATCGATACCCTGCCTCCGCTGGACACGCCGCTCGACGCAGCCGCCCATCCGCACGTCTATCCGTATGTGGTGCAACGTACCTGGGTCGATATGCACGATCCGGCGGGTGACGTCAGCGAGCCATTTTCCGATGACGTTTTCGTCACGCTGGTGCTCGATGGCCCGGCAGGGCTGCGCCGATTACAGTCGCGAGATCTACGCGAGGCCGGTCTGACATTCGAGGCGGCATTTGCACAAGCGGCATCGAACCTTTCCCGGGCATGGTCGGCGCGTCACTTCGAGTTCGGCATCGCCCGGCTCGATGACGGCACCCTCGTCGGCGGCTGTCGCGGCAACTGGATGGCACCTGCCGGGGGACTGGTGCTGGGCAATCTCTATCAATCGATGGTCGAACACTTCGACGTACCGGAGTTTGCTGCTGTTGCCGTGAATCGCACACTGCTTCTCGCGTTTCCAACCGACACAAAGACACTATCCTCGCTGGCACTGCGCCAGTTGGTGGAGGAGGGCTCGAGCGGCGCGATTCTCCCCATCTCGCGTAGCTGGCTGCGACTTGATGGCGACTGGCCGTCCGCTTATCGCGGTGAACCGGCGTTTTAGGAGGGACTTCCCCATTTCGCTTGAGTCGCGCGCCGGATGCGACAAACCAGGGGCGGTGGCGACTTGCCGGCCTTTCTTGCCGATGCAAGCTCCCGTCGAAGTGCCGATACTGGGCGGCACGTTCATGCCGTTTGCCGCATCACCTGATGTGGCCCTGGTGACACCGCGTTGCGAGATTGATGCCAACACCGATACCGACGTTTCGGACGAATCCACAGACGCATCCGCCGTCGAGCGTCTCACAGATCGCTTGCGCCGTTGAACGTCGGCCGCGAGTCGAAAAAAAACCGCAGCACCCTGACGAGGGCTGCGGCTGATTCATGCTTGCCGTAGGGCGCGAGGCGAGGGGCAATAGCCCGTCGCCTCTGGATCAGTCTTCGCGGCGCAGGTGCGGGAAGAGCAGCACGTCGCGAATGTTCGGGCTGTCGGTGAGCAGCATGATCAGACGGTCGATGCCGATACCGCAGCCGCCCGTCGGGGGCATGCCGTACTCGAGCGCGCGAATGTAGTCGGCGTCGTAGTACATCGCTTCTTCGTCGCCGGCGTCCTTCTGCTCGACCTGCGCGCGAAAGCGTGCGGCCTGATCTTCCGGATCGTTCAACTCCGAGAAGCCGTTCGCGATTTCGCGGCCCGTGATGAACAACTCGAAGCGCTCCGTGATGCCCGGCAGCGTGTCCGACGCACGCGCGAGCGGCGAGACCTCCACCGGATAGTCGACGATGAAGGTCGGCTCCCACAGTTGGCTCTCGGCCGTCTCTTCGAACAGCGCGAGTTGCAGTGCGCCGAGACCGGCGTTCTTGAACTGCGGTGCATCGACCTTCACGCCATACTTGCCCAGCGCCCCGCGCACGAAGTCGATGTCGGCCAGTTGCGCGTCGGTGAATTCAGGCGCGTACTTGCGGATCGCTTCGACGATCGTCAGACGATGGAACGGCTTGGACAGGTCCAGTTCACGGCCCTGATACTCGATGGTCGCGGTGCCGCGGGCATCGACGGCGGCGTTTCGGATCAGCGCTTCGGTGAAGTCCATCAGCCAGCGGTAGTCCGTATAGGCTGCGTAAAACTCCATCATCGTGAATTCCGGATTGTGGCGCGGCGACACGCCTTCATTACGGAAGTTACGGTTGATCTCGAACACACGCTCGAAGCCGCCGACGATCAGGCGTTTCAGATACAGTTCCGGCGCGATACGCAGATACATCTGCATGTCGAGCGCGTTGTGGTGCGTGATGAACGGCTTGGCCGCAGCGCCACCCGGGATCGGGTGCAGCATCGGCGTTTCGACTTCCATGAAGTCGGCGTCTGTCATGTGCTTGCGAATCGAGGCGATGGCCTTGGCGCGAGCGCGGAACGTGTTGCGCGTCTCGGGCGAGGTGATCAGGTCGACGTAGCGCTGACGGTACTTCGTCTCTTGGTCGGACAGTCCGTGGAACTTGTCCGGCAGCGGACGCAGTGCCTTGGCGAGCAGGCGCAGTTCCTTCACCTTGACCGACAACTCGCCGGTGCGCGTGCGGAACAGTGTGCCGGTCGCGGCGATGATGTCGCCGATGTCCCAGCCCTTGAAGGCGGTCATCGAGTCGGCGCCGACGTCGTCGCGGCCGATGAAGAACTGGATCTGGCCGCTGCTGTCCTGCACGGTGGCGAACGCGGCCTTGCCCATCACACGCTTGAGCATCATGCGCCCTGCCACCGACACGGGGACGGGCTCGGCTTCGAGCGTTTCGTTATCCACGTCCTGGAAACGGGCTTGCAGATCGCCCGCGTGATTCTCCGGGCGGAAGTCGTTCGGAAACGCCACGCCGTTGGCACGCAGTGCCTGCAGTTTCTCGCGACGCTCCACGATGAGCTTGTTGTCGTCCTGCGGCAGGTCGCCAGCCGGGGTGGCCGATTGGGCCGGAGTGTTTTGATCGGTCATGATGCGAACGATGAGGTTATTCGGTAAAACGCAGCGTGTGCAGCAGGGCATTCTTGAGCGAGCCGTCGGGCGCGCCCAGCCAGATCAGTTCGGTGCGATCCTGACGCGGTCCGGCGTTGGCCGCCGCACTCGGGTCTCGCACGAACAGCGCCGCGATCGCCTGCGAGCGCGGCTCATACAAAATGTGGACGTACTCGCTAGGGCAGTCGTGAGGCTTGCAGCTTTGCACCAGCAACCACGGTCTGCCTGCCACGCTCACGCGTTGCGACGGCGTCGACGTGCCCCCCTGACGTACCCACGCGGGAACCCCACGGGGCGCAACGATGCGTGCATACGCGCCCGAGAAGTCCGGACGCTTGAGCAATTCATGCAGGTACGGTCCCGTCTCGGGATTTGCACCGGGTGCGCCCGGCGTACTGGCCGGGGCAGCAACGGCGGCGCGCTGCATGCACAGCGCGCTCACCACCCACACGGCTAGCGTGCGGACAAACGCCATTCCTTACACTCCCTGCTTGAGACTCGCGGAGATGAAGTCGTCCAGATCGCCGTCGAGTACCTTGCCGGTATTGCCGGTTTCCACGCTGGTGCGCAGGTCCTTGACGCGCGACTGGTCGAGCACGTACGAGCGAATCTGGTGGCCCCAGCCCACATCGGTCTTGCTCGACTCCAGCTTGTCCTGCTCGGCGCGACGCTTGCGCATCTCGTGCTCGAACAGGCGCGAGCGCAGCATGTCCCACGCTTCGGCGCGGTTACGGTGCTGTGAACGGTCGTTCTGGCAGGCCACGACGATGCCGGTCGGGATGTGCGTCAAACGAACGGCGGAGTCGGTCTTGTTGATGTGCTGACCGCCCGCACCGGAGGCGCGATACGTGTCGGTGCGAACATCGGCCGGATTGATGTCGATCTCGATCGAATCATCCACTTCCGGGTACACGAACAGGCTGGCGAACGACGTGTGGCGACCGCCCGACGAGTCGAACGGCGACTTGCGCACCAAACGATGCACGCCGGTTTCCGTGCGCAGGTAGCCGTAGGCATAGTCGCCCGTGACTTTCAGCGAGGCGCTCTTGATGCCGGCGACGTCGCCGTCCGACACTTCAAGGACTTCGGCCTTGAAGCCCTTGCGTTCGCAGTAGCGCAGGTATTGGCGCAGCAACATGCCGGCCCAGTCGTTGGCCTCGGTGCCGCCGGCGCCGGCCTGGATGTCGATGAAGCAGTTGTTCGGGTCGGCCGGGTTGTTGAACATCCGGCGGAATTCCATCTCACCCACGCGCGCGGCGAGCGCCTGCGTGTCGCTTTCGAGCGCGAGCAACGAGTCTTCATCGCCCTCGTCGCGGGACATCTCGAACAGTTCCTGCGTATCGGAAAGGCCTGCGTCGAGCTCGGTCAGGTTGGTGACGATGCTATCGAGCGCCTTCTTTTCCTTGCCGAGTGCCTGCGCACGCTTGGAATCGTTCCAGATGTTGGGATCTTCGAGTTCTTTGTTGACTTCAATCAGGCGAGCTTGCTTGGCATCGAAGTCAAAGATACCCCCTGAGCTCGCCAACGCGGGTGCGCAGGTCGGCGAGCAGGGATTCAAGGGCGTTAAGGCGTTCGGCTTCCATGAGCTATGACGGTTGCGAATTCGGGAAAACCGCAATTATAGCGCAGCGAAGCCCCCATTCCCCTCACATTTCAGGGGGAACTCAGCGGGCGGTGTGGCGCAGACCGAAGGCGTCACGGGCGTAACCGACATCGGCGAGCGACGTGTCGTCGAACGAGGCAAGGGCTTCCGCTTGCAGCGTCTGCTCGTAATGCAGGCGCCATTGATCCATGGCACGGAAGAACAGGCCGAGCGGCGTGACCGGTGCAGCAACCACCGGTGCGAAGGTGTTGACATTGGCGGCGGCGGACAGAGGGCGGAACATGATGTGACTTCCTTCGGGAGTGGCGGCGGACTGACCGGGGCGGGATGCCGTGGCAGACGTCGCACTAGGGATAACCCGAAGCTTATGCCTTCCTGTTGCGCTAAAAAAGTGAAATATTGAGGCGTTTTTGTTCACTATTATTGAAGTGTCGCCGCTCGTCGCTTAACATTTGCCGATTCAACCCCTTCCTTCCTGCGATCCGCTATCCGCTATCCGCAACCCGGCCCGGGAGACATTCATGGATTTTCTCCAGCTTCAGACCTTCAAGGCCATCGTCGACGAAGGCAGCGTGCTTGGCGCTGCCGAAGCGCTGCACTGCGTGCAGTCGAACGTCACGGCCCGCATTCGGGCGCTCGAGTACACGGTAGGCGTCAAGCTCTTCCATCGGCAGGGGCGACGTCTGCAACTCACGCCGAGCGGGCGCACACTGCTTGGCTATGCCGACCGGATTCTGGCGCTCTCGCGTGAGGCCAGCGCGGCGCTCAATCCGGCAAGCGAGCCGTCCGGCGACTTTTCGCTGGGGGCGATCGAGTCGTCGGCAACGTCGCGGTTGCCAGCGGTGCTCGCACGCTTTCACGCGGCGTATCCGAAGGTACGTCTGAATCTGGTGACTGACACGTCGCTCAACCTGCTCGACGAGATCCAGCATGGCCGCGTCGACGCGGCGCTGATAGCGGGAACCGCCTGTCTCGAAGCTCAGGCGCAGGCCGTTATCGTGTCCGATGAGGTCTATCGTGAGCCGATCGTGCTGGTGGCCCCAGCCCGGGCGGGGCGGGTGCTCGAAGCGTCGGACCTGTCGGGCGCCACGCTACTGATGTGGCCGCCGGGCTGTCCGTATCGCGCCACGATGGAGCAATGGCTGGCGGCGAACGCCGTCACGCCGGGGCGCATTCTCAGCTATGGCAGTTACGCGACGATCGTGGCCTGTGTCGGTGCTGGCGTCGGTTACTCGCTCGTGCCGCGCGGTATCTATCTGCGGTATCGGAAGGAGGCCAACATTGTCGGCCACGCGATGGAAGATCTGGCCGCTGTGCCGAACTTCTTCGTCCGGCATCGCGGTGTCGACGTGCATCCGGCGCGCGAAGCCTTCTTGCGTGTCATGCACGAGTACGTCGCCGAGGCGCAGCCCGTTTAATCTTCCCGCCAGGCGGGAACGCGGGTGATGCATTGCATAAAGCGGATCATCAAATGATAATGTGTCTCATTAACATTTGAGTCGAGGATAATCCGGAGATGGCCAATGCTCAGCCTTGGCGGCACGTCATCGATTTCGAGGGGCTATCGTTCGCGCGCGGCGTACAGCAGGCGCAGGCGGGCGAGTCTGTGCGCGAAGCGCTTGCCGGCGGCGACATCAAGATCGTGTTTCTGCTCGACGGAGCGTTGCAGTGGGGCGCCGGTGGCGCATCGCTGTTGAGCGCGGGGCCGGGCAGCGTCAATATCTGCTTTGGCGCGACTGCGCTCGACATCGACAACGTCTATGTCGAGTCGGACACGTTGCGCTATTGCAGCCTACGGCTCTCCGAGCGTTATCTGCACGCGACGTGCGGTCTGGACGCACATTCGCTGACACGGCGCTGGCGCGAGGCGGTAGGCGATTCGCGCCGCGTGAGGGGTGACTGGTGCGATAGCAGTGCGGTGCTCACGCGCGGCATGAGTGCCGAAGAGTGGCGTTGGGCAAGTGCGATGACGTCGCCGGCGGCTGACGATGGCGATGCGTCCTGGCAGCGCCTCGCGCTCGTCGGTCAGACGTTCGACGCGTTGGCGCGATGTGCGGCATACCCCCCTGACGCGACCGACATGCCGGACGATTATCCTGCGCGCTCCCTCGGTGGGGCAGAGCGGCAGATCACCGTGGAATCCCCTCGCGAGCGGGTGATGCGCCGTGCTGTCCTGGCTGCCCGCGACGTGCTCGACGAGCGCTTGCAGGCACCGCCGTCGTTACCCGCACTGGCCCGCGAGGTCGGTATCAACGTCAATAAATTGTGTGCTGGCTTTCGCGAACAATTCGGCACGACCGTGCACGGATACGTGCGCGAGCGGCGTCTGGCGACGGCGTTCGAACTTCTCAGTGCGCGACGAATCAGCGTGAGCGAGGCTGCGTGGCAATGCGGCTATACCGACTCGCATTTCACGAAAGTCTTCCGCGCACGCTTCGGTGTACTGCCCAACACGCTCACGCGTGAGGCGGGATTGGCGCGCTGACGCGTCGAAGCGAGTGACACGCTGGCGCATCAATTTGTGATGCCATCGCTAACCTTGGTGATGCAAGCGCGAGTGGCGGCGACGCGCACCCGTCACGATGACGAGATCGATTCTCAGTCTCGTTGGTGTCTTGCCGATGTCTTTCAAAACCACAAGTCGTTACCGCGTCGAATCCCAGTGTTCGACGGTCGTGCCCGGGGTGTGGCGCGCCGTTGCCATCGCGGCGTTTGCCGCCGTCGCGGGCGGGGCCGTGACGCCAGTGTTTGCACAAGTCGCGTCTGCGGCGTTCGCTTCTTCCCCTTCAATTTCCGCTTCCGACGCGCCGGATTCATCGTCGCAAGCCGCTGCGCTGCCAGTCACGCACGTCATTGGCACGGCCGAGCGCGACGCCGCCACGCAAGGTTCCTTGCTGGGCAGAATTGCGCCGTCGGTGCGTGACATTCCGCAGACTGTCATCGTTGTCGACGAGAAGCTCATGCAGCAGCAGGGCACACACACTGTCGAGGACGTGCTGCAAAACGTGCCCGGCATTACCGTGCAGCCGTATGTGTTGCTCACGACGGCGTTCTACTCGCGCGGTTTCAAGCTCGACGCCTTTGAGCAGGACGGTGTCCCCGTGCTGATGGCCAACACGGCCGCCGGCCCGCAGGACATGACGCCCTACGAGCGCGTCGAGATCATTCGTGGCTCGACCGGCCTGTTTCATGGCACCGGCAACCCCGGCGGCCTCATCAACCTCGTGCACAAGCGGCCGGGCAAGACCTTCGCGGCGTCGGCCAGCCTTACATTGGGCCGTTGGGATCGCTATCGAGAGGAGGCCGACATTGGCGGTCCGCTCAACGACAGCGGGTCGTTGCGCGCACGTGTCGCGGTGTCGGACGATCGTCAGCGCATGGACTACGACGTTGGCCGCCAGCACGCGACCACCGTCTATGGCGTGGCGGAAGCCGACCTGACGTCGTCGACGCTGTTTCGCGTGGGCGTTCAACATCAACGCACGACGTCGACACCGAACCTCGCAGGCGTGCCATTCTCGACTACGGGCGGCGATTTGAACCTGCCGCGCTCGATCTTCCTCGGCTCGTCGTGGGACACCTTCGACTGGACCGAGACCCGTGTGTTCGGCACGCTGGAGCAGCAACTCGGCAACGGCTGGGCGGCCAAGCTCTCGGCGAACTATCTCGATGGGGGCGGCGATCTGAAATACGGCGTGGCGTTCGGGGCGATCAATCCCGCGACCGGTGCCGGCAGCCAATTGACCGGCGCGGCGTACCGCTTCGACAACGCGCAAACGGGCGTGGACTTGCAGGTCGATGGTCCGGTAAAGCTGTTCGGTCGTGAACATCATCTGCTCTTCGGCTTGCAGCGTCTCGAATCCACGACGCAGCAACGTAGCGCTGCATTGATCCCGTCGGTGAACGGCAAACCCGTCAACGTCTTCCGCTGGGACCCGAATTCCGTGCCGGAGCCCGCCACCGGGCCGTTCTCGAACGTAACGCCCACACGCACTGTGCAAAACGGGGCGTACGCGATGGGCCGCATCCGTCTTGCTCAACCGCTGACACTGGTGCTCGGTGCGCGCGTGTCGTGGTGGGACCAGCACGCACCGGTGAGCAGTTACCGCACCGGCGCGAAGGCCACGCCCTATGGCGGCGTGGTGTTCGATCTCAACGACCAATGGTCGCTATACGCGAGCTACGCCGACATCTTCCAGCCGCAGACCGTGCTCGATGCCAGCAACCGCCTGCTCAAGCCGATTACGGGGGCGAGCTACGAAGCGGGGGTGAAAGGGCAACTGTTCGACGGTGCACTCGATGTCTCGCTGGCCGTCTTTCGTATCCGTCAGAAAAACCGCGCGCAGACCGATCCGAGCGTGCCGTGCGTGGGCACGACTTGCCGCTACATCGCGTCGGGCGAAGTGCAGAGCCAGGGTGTGGAGATGCAGGCCAATGGTCAGATCACCGACGCCTGGAACGTGTTTGCGGGGTACACCTTCAATACGACGAAGTACCTGAGCGACACCGCGATGCAAGGGCAATCGTTCTCGGATTTCGCGCCGCGTCACTTGCTGCGCCTGTGGACGAACTACGACCTGCCGTTCGACGCGCGGCGCTGGAGCGTGGGGGGCGGTGTCGATGTGCAGAGCGAGACGTCGGCCACTTCGAACGGCATACGGCTGCGGCAAGGCGGGTACGCAACTGTGAATCTGCGCACGGGCTATCGCTACAGCAAGCATGTGTCGGCGTCGCTCAATGTGAACAATGTGTTCGACCGCCGCTACTACCAGAGCCTGTCGAATGCGAACTGGAACAACCATTACGGCACGCCGCGCAGCGTGATGATGACCTTGCGCGCCGATTACTGATCTCTTCGGCGAACGCGCGGGTGTTCCGATCGCGTTCGTCTCTCAATGAACAAGGAGCGAATTCATGAGCAACGTGACGATCTTGACGCGGGCAATCCGCCACGTGGCCGTAGCCGCCGCGGTGACTGGGGTGGCCGGTGTGCCGACGGCACATGCGCAGACGACAGCGCCGGTTGGCGGGGCGAGTGTCTGTACGGCCCTGGCGACGGTTTCAACACTGCGAGGCACTTACCAGTTGGAAGGCGAGGGGCCGTTGCCCATCGAACTGGTGCTCGCGCCGCGTGAGGGGGCGTCGTCTCGTCTGTTCCAGGTGACGGGGTTGGTGTCGGAGGGCGAGCATCGGTTCGGCGTAGTCGGCATGGCGTACTGCACCGGCGAGGGGCAGGGCACGCTTGCGCTCGACATGACGATGAGCGGCGGCTTTCACGACACGCCGGTCGACGATGAACTGCGGCGCGCGTGGCCGGCCGGCAAGGCGCCGAAGCGGGCGAGTTCGGCGGGCACGAGCGTAGTTCATGCCGAAGTGAATCTGGCGTCGATGCATGGCTGGGCCGAGGCGATGCGCACCATCGTGCTGACCGGTCAGCGTGTGATGGGGCCACGTCATATATCGGCGGCGCTCGTGCTGACTGGGGCGGGTGCTGCCGGGGAGGCCGGCCGTGAACGTTGATGACGGGGAAAGGGCGCTCGGTGCGCATCTGCCGTGGGTCTGCGAGCAAGGTCGCGATTCACTTATCGGTCTTTATGACGACGATAGCCTCGCGGCTCTCGCTGCCCGTGGCGGCGCGCGTCGCATGATCGGCATGTTCGACGCGCCGGACGATGCCTCGGTGCATGCTGACGTATGGGAGTGCCACGAGGCGGGCGATGAATTGCTGATAGTCGCGCGGGGTGCGCTGGCCGTCGATTACGTGGATCTGGCGGGCGTCGCGCGCACACTGGAGATCGTGGGGCCACGATTGGCGGTGGTGCCGTCGCGCTGCTGGCACCGTGTGCGGGTGCTCGTGCCTGCCGTGCTGGCCTTCGTCACGCCGACCGGGAGAACGCGTCGCGCGGCGCAACCGTTTGGGTGATTCCGGTGTCGGGCTTGCCGGAAAACGGCGATGTTGGGGAAGGCGACGGTGCGGCCGGTGCCGGCATGGCGCAGGCACCGTCGCCGTGTGGCTTCACGCCTGAGCGTGTTCGACAATCATCTGCACGCGCGACACGCCGTTGAACGTGTCTGCTGCCAGTCGATACGCAAACTGCGCACGGCTCGGCAAGGTGTCGGCGTGATTGAACCAGATGGCATTGAAGCGCATGCGTCCGCGACCGAGTTGCAGCTTCAGATGCTTGTCCTTGAGGATGGCTTGCGAGAGCACATCGAACTCGCCCGAGAACACCGGCGGCGGGAAGCCTTGTCCCCACACTTGCGCGTCGAGCAACGCGACGAATGGCGGCACGAAGCATTCGTCGCCGATGTCGCCATCGGTTTCGATCACGCGCGACAGCGTCTTCTCATCGAGCCACGCCTGTCCGACCGCTTCGAACGCCGCCTGAAAGCGCGGCAGGGCGTCGGCGGCGATCGTGAGGCCGGCGGCCATCGCGTGGCCACCGAACTTGGCGATCAGGCCCGGTTCGCGCTTGGTGACCAGATCGAGGGCGTCGCGCAAGTGAAAGCCGGGGATCGAGCGGCCGGAGCCCTTGATCTGGCCGTCGTCACCCGGGGCGAACACGATGGTCGGGCGATAGAACTTCTCTTTGAGGCGGGCGGCCACGATCCCGATCACGCCCTGATGCCAGGTTTCGTTGAAAGCGCACAGCGTGGTGGCGGCACGCGGATCGAAGCGCGCCAGATCGGCCAGCGCCTCCTGTTGCATGCCGGCTTCGATCTCGCGGCGCTCGCGATTCATCGCGTCGAGCTCTTGTGCGAGCGTCCAGGCGCGCCCATCGTCGTCGGTCAGAAGACATTCGATACCCAGCGACATATCGGCGAGGCGTCCGGCGGCGTTCAGCCGCGGGCCGAGACCGAAGCCCAGATCGAAGCTGCCCGCCTGACGCGCGTTGCGGGCGGCGGCGCGAAAGAGCGCGTTGATGCCCGGGTGCATGCGACCCGCGCGCATGCGCGAGAGACCCTGCGCCACCAGAATGCGGTTGTTGGCATCGAGTTTGACGACGTCCGCGACCGTGCCCAGTGCGACCAGGTCGAGCAGGGCGTCGAGGCGGGGCTGCTCGCGGGCATCGAACGCGCCGCGTGAGCGCAACTCGGCCCGAAGGGCGAGCAGGACATAGAACATCACGCCGACACCGGCCAGATGCTTGCTCGGGAATTCGCAGCCGGGCTGGTTCGGGTTGACGATGCAGCGCGCGTTGGGCAATTCGCTGCCCGGCAAGTGGTGATCGGTCACCACCACTTCGATACCGAGCGCCTGTGCGGCGGCCACCCCGTCGAGGCTGGCAATGCCGTTGTCGACCGTGATCAGCACATCGGGCGGCCCCTGTTTGCCTTGCGCAGCCAACGCCACGATTTCGGGGGTCAGGCCATAACCGTATTCGAAGCGGTTCGGCACGAGATATTCGACCTTCGCGCCGAACATGCGCAGACCGCGCACGGCCACGGCACATGCGGTCGCGCCGTCGCAATCGTAGTCGGCCACCACGAGCATGCGCTTGCCGGCGGCAATGGCGTCGGCAAGGAAGACGGCGGCTTCTTGCGCCCCCTTGAGCTGCGAGGGAGGAATCAGACGAGCGAGCGCCGTTTCCGTCTCGGCGCTCCCGGCCACGCCGCGCGAGGCGAACAGGCGGGCGAGTACCGGGTGGACACCGTCGCGCGCGAGGGCGTCGGCCGTCGCGTCGTCGACATGGCGGGTGACGATGTCGGTCATGTGACTTCCTCGCCAATCCGGGCGAACTGCACCATGCGGGCGTCGAGCGCCTGACGGCGCCAGAACTTGCGCAGGTCGCCGCTGCGTGAGCGAATCGTCACGCTGTGGCTGTCGCCGCACAGGGTGAGCGAGACTTCCCGCGCCTGCCCCTTGCTCACGCGCTCCAGCGCAGGCGCGAGCCATGTGCGCTCGATGTCGACCAGGGCATCGCGCCAACGGGCCCAGTCTTCCATCAGGAAATGCGGTGTCAGGGTGTCGATCTGCACGAAGGTTCGGCCGTTGGCGGCAGCCAGGCCGGCGTTTGTGCCATGCAGGGCGATCTGCAGATGGGTCGCCAGGCCGCGCGTGGCGGGATCGTCCGCCAGAATCGTCACGCACGGCCGGTTCAGACGCGGTGCGGCGATACGTTGGCCGCCTGCGTAGAGCCAGATGGCGTTGACCGGCGGCAGGCGGCGCGCTTCGCGAGCCTGATTGGCCGGATGGTCGTACCAGGCCATCTGCACTTCGTTCTGCCACTTGCGCCACGTCAACTCGGCGTTGCCTTGCGGCAGCCAGATATCGACGTTACGGCCCGCAGCGCGCGCGGGCGACGCCGTGAGGAGGTCGCCCAAGGCCGGCGCGCTCAGGTACCAACGGTCAGCACGCGGTGCGATCAACTCGGCCCCTTCTTCGGCAAACAGCGCGTGCGCGGTGGCGAAGAGGGCGGCCGATTCCTCGGCGCTCAGCGCCAGTTCGGCCGGATCCGTCAGCACCAGGTGGTCGGTGGCGATATGGATGTGCGCGGGCTGTGCGCAGTACCAGAAACGGGTGTCGAGCGTGCCGCTGTCTTCGAGCAGCATGAACGGCGCAAGCGGCGCGCGCGACGGCGCACCGGGCAGGCCAAAGGCGTCGGTCAGCCAGCGTTCATGCGGCAGCGTGGGGACAAACGGGTCTTCCGGCACGTCCTGCGCCGCCTGGACGCCGCGCGCGAGCAACTTTTCGAGCGCGGGCAACTCCAATTCGGCCAGCAGTGCGGGCAAATGGGCCGACGCGGGCAGCGCGAACGGCAAGAGAAAGTGCAGGGCAGGTGTATCCATGTCGAGGCGAATTGTATGGCAAACTTCGCGCTGGCAGTTGGGTGACCCTGACGTCAGGTACGGAACGTACCGTCCTTCGCGCCGGGCCGGGGCCGGGTGCGGGGGCGCGGGAGCCGGTGCAGACCGGTGCCGCTACGCTCCGATCGATCCTTATCAAGAATCAGGAATCCGTTTGAAATTCCCATACGAATGGCAGATCGGCTGGCGCTATACGCGCACCGGCAAGCGATCATCCGGCAACGGTTTCATTTCCTTCATTTCCTTCATCTCCATGGCCGGCATTGCGCTGGGCGTGGCGGCGCTCATCGTGGTGCTCTCGGTGATGAACGGCTTTCAGAAGGAAGTTCGGGACCGCATGCTCTCCGTGCTGGCGCACATCGAGGTCTTCGCGGTCGACGGCAATTTGCCCGACTGGCAGCGCACGGCCGCCGAAGCGCTTCAGAACAAGAGCGTGATTGCTGCCGCTCCCTACGTGGGCGAGCAGGCCATGCTCACGCGCGATGACAACGTGCGCGGCGTGGTGCTGCGCGGTATCGTTCCCAGCGAAGAAGCCAAGGTTTCCGATCTCGGAAAGCAGATCACGGACGGCACGCTCGCCAATCTGACGCCGGGCGGTTTCGGCATCGTGCTCGGGCGCGAACTGGCCCGGGCGCTGGGTGTGACCATCGGCGACAAGATCACGCTGGTGGCGCCGCAGGGGACGATCACCCCCGCCGGGGTGCTGCCGCGCGTGAAGCAATTCACCGTGGTGGCCATTTTCACGGCGGGTCACTATGAATACGACAGTTCGCTGGCCCTGATCGATCTGCACGATGCCGAGACGCTGTTCCGTCTCGATGGTCCGACGGGCGTGCGTCTGAAAATTCAGGATATGGAGCAAGCGCCGCTGGTGGCGCGCGAGCTTGCCAAGACGCTGTCCGGCAACATGTGGGTGCGTGACTGGACGCAGCAGAACAAGAATTGGTTCGTCGCGGTGCAGACCGAAAAGCGCATGATGTTCATCATCCTGACGCTTATCATCGCCGTGGCCGCTTTCAACCTGGTGTCCTCGCTCGTGATGACGGTGACCGACAAGTACGCGGACATCGCGATTCTGCGAACGCTCGGTGCGCAGCCGGGCTCGATCATGAAGATCTTCATCGTGCAGGGCGTGACGATCGGCTTCGCCGGGGCGTTGCTCGGGGTGGGGCTGGGCTGTCTCATCTCGGTCAACATCGGCACCATCGTGCCATTCATCGAGCGCATGCTTGGCATCCACTTCCTGCCGCAAGACATTTATTTCATCTCCGAATTGCCTTCGGATCTGCAATCGTCGGACGTGATCCGCATCGGGGTGATTTCCTTCATCCTGTCGGCACTGGCGACGATCTACCCGAGCTGGCGTGCCTCGCGCGTCAAACCGGCGGAGGCCCTGCGCTATGAGTGACGCCAACAAACCTATGGCCCCTGTGTCGAATCTGGCTTACGACGGCCCGGTGCTGCGCGCGCGCGATCTGCACAAGACATTCAAGCAAGGCCAACTGAATGTGACGGTACTCAACGGCGCGAGTCTCGATGTGTTGCCCGGCGAGAAGGTGGCGATCGTGGGCGCGTCGGGGTCTGGCAAGAGCACACTGCTGCATGTGCTGGGCGGACTCGACGATCCGTCGCGTGGCGAGGTGTCGCTGCTGGGCAAGCCGTTCTCGTCGCTCAAAGAGCGCGACAAGACGACGCAGCGCAATCAGTCGCTCGGCTTCGTGTACCAGTTCCACCATCTGCTGGCCGAATTCTCGGCGCTCGATAACGTGGCGATGCCGCTGCGCATTCGCCGTATGCCGACAGAACAGGCACGTCAAACGGCGCAGGCCATGCTCGAACGGGTGGGGCTCGGCCCGCGCATGAAGCATCGTCCGTCGGAGTTGTCGGGCGGCGAGCGTCAGCGCGTGGCGATGGCGCGAGCGCTGGTCACGCAGCCGGCTTGCGTGCTGGCCGACGAGCCGACCGGCAACCTCGACGGGCATACCGCCGAGACGGTGTTCGAACTGATGCTCGAGTTGTCCGAGACGCTGAAGACCAGTTTTGTGATCGTGACGCACGATATCGATCTGGCCCGCCGCTGCGACCGCGCGTTGCGATTGCGCGAAGGCGTGCTGGAACCGGCCTGAACGCCGGGCGAAAGTGCTGGCGCCTGACGCTGGGCGACATTGACGAAGCGCCGGGGTTTTCCCCGGCGTTTTGTTTTTCGGGGGGGGGGGCGGGACAACGTCAGTTTCGGCGATGTCCTAGACCGTAACGCGGTGTTGTCCGATGGTCATGAACAGGCCACCGTGCGAGCCTTGTCATCGACCCGTAGAATTGACGCTCAAGGACACCTGACCATGTGGATCGATACCCATTGCCATCTCGATGCGGCCGAGTTTGACGCCGACCGCGCGACCGTAATTGCTGACGCCGTGGCACAGGGCGTGGCGGGGCTGGTGGTGCCCGCCGTCGAATGCGCGACGTTCGACGCGGCGCGTGCAGCCGCAGGCGCGATCCCTGGCGGCGCTTACGCATTGGGCATTCATCCGCTTTACACGCCAAGGGCGCGCGATGAGGACATTGCCACATTGCGCCGCGCTGTCGAGCGGGCGATGGGCGATCCGCGTTTCGTCGGCATCGGCGAGATCGGGCTGGATTTCTTCGTCAGCACACTTGATCCGGAACGTCAGCAGTTCTTCTACGTCGAGCAGTTGAAGATCGCGCGTGACTTCGATTTGCCCGTCATTCTTCATGTACGCCGCTCGCAGGATGCCTTGCTCAAGCAACTGCGCATCTTCACGCCGCGCGGCGGCATCGCTCACGCCTTCAATGGCAGCCGCCAGCAGGCGGACCTGTTCGTCGAGCGAGGCTTCTGTCTGGGGTTCGGCGGGCAGATGACGTTCGACCGTGCCTTGCAGATCCGCCGTCTCGCGGTGGATCTGCCCCTGTCGGCGCTGGTGCTGGAAACCGACGCGCCCGACATCGCGCCGGCGTGGCGCTACAAGCAGCGCAACAGTCCGGTGGAACTGCCACGCATCGCACAGGTGCTCGCGGAACTGCGCGGGGTGTCGTCCGACACGCTGTCGCAGGCGACGTGCGCCAACGCGTGGCGTGTGCTGCCGCGTCTGCCGGGGGCGATGGCCATGGCGCCCGGCGACGGGCCTGTCGCCAGCATTTCCCTCATCTCCGACGAACCGGCGCGCTGACGCTGCGGCGTCGCGCGGTTTTCGATACGTGACGCGGGGACGTCATGAGACTTGTGCTGCTTGCGTGGGTCGCGGGCGTCTGGTGGCTGCAACAGGCGTCGGCCTTGCCCGGCGGGAGGGGCTTCGCTGTGGCGATTGGCGTTGCCGGGGGCGTGAGTGCGGCGTGTGCGATCTGGGCGTTGATGCGAAACGGGCACGATGGCGCGCAGGCGCTGGCGGGGCGCAGCGGCGCTGGCATTGTCCGTGGCGCTTCGCATCCCGATAGCGGGTGGCCTCAGCGGTGCATGGTCATGGTGCTCGCCATTTGTGCTGCGGTGCTCGGGTATTCGTGGGCGGCGCTTCGGGCCGACGCGCGATTGAGTGATCGCCTTTCCGTCGCGTTGGAAGGGGCGGATCTGACGGTCATCGGCATCGTCGCCGGGCTGCCTGTCGCGACCGGCGATGGATTGCGATTCACGTTCGACGTGGAGAGCGCGTATCTCATGGACGGCGGATGTGTGGTGCCGGCGTCCGAGATCGCGCCGGCGATGCCCGGGAAGCGTGGCGACCAACCGGGGGCGATCGCCGGCGACACGTCTTGCCCACCCGCGCATGTCCCGACGCACATCGAACTGGTATGGGCCGGACGTGCGCCGCTCGGGCGTCGAGGAGGCGCGTCTGACAACGACATCGGGCCAGCGCGGTGGCTGCCGGCCGGGGACGAAGGCGCCGCAGGGGCCGGGCATCTGCGGGCAGGTGAGCGATGGCGATTGCCGGTGCGATTGAAGGCCCCGCGAGGCTTTGCGAACTGGCACGGTTTCGATGCCGAGTTGAGGGCGCTCGTTCGGGGCATTCGCGCGACGGGGTATGTGCGGGCTTCCTATGCCGGGGGAAGAGCGTCGAAGGTGAACGGGGTACGGCGTCTGCAACCCGGGCCGATGCCGGGATACCGGTTGGTGGCGTGGCGCGACCGGTTACGCGACAAATTTCGCACCGCCCTGGGCCCGTCGGCGCGATACGGCGGTGTGTTGATGGCACTGGCGCTGGGAGAGCGTGGCGATATGGCTGATGATGACTGGCAAGTGTTTGCCGATACCGGCGTGAGTCATCTGCTGGCGATCTCTGGGCTGCATGTATCGCTGGTTGCGGGGGCATTTGCTGCGTTCATCGGGATGTTGTGGCGACGAGCGTGCGGCCGGCGCTTCAGCTTGCCGCTATGGTGGCCGGCGCCGAAGGCCGCAGCTGTGGCCGGTTTGCTCGCGGCGGTGGCTTATGGCGCGGTGGCCGGATGGGGGGTGCCGGTGCGTCGGGCTGTCGGCATGGTGGCGATTCTGGTGGTGGCGCTGCTCAATGGCCGATTCGCTGCGCCGTCTTACGCGCTGATGTGGGCGTTGGCGGTGATCGTCACGCTCGATCCATGGGCCGTGGTGACGCCTGGGCTTTGGCTTTCGTTTGGTGCGGTTGCCGCGCTGGTCATGGCCGCGAGACGTCGCGAACCATGGCGGACGGCGCGGCGGCGCGATGTGCCGCGCGCGTCCGATGCGCAAAATATCTCCGATGTCTCCGATGTGTCGGGTGTGTCGGGGCCCGGTGGGACGGGGCTGGTTCGGGCGCTGGAAAGATCGCGGGAAGTGCGTGGCGTGTCGGAGCAGGCGAGCTTCACGGGAGCTTTTTGCCGCTGGAGAGCGGCGGTGGCCGCCGGCCTCTGGCGGTCGGCGCGCGCGCAATATGCGGTCACGATAGGAATGGTGCCGTTGACGCTGGCATGGTTTGGCGCCGTGCCGTTGCTGGGGCCATTGGCGAACGCCATCGCCATTCCGGTGATGACACTGATCGTGACGCCGCTGGCGTTGATCAGCCTGTTATTGCCCGCGACATTGGCACATTGGGCGCTTGCGCTGGCACACCTCGTGGTCGTCTGGCTGGCGGATTGGCTCGGAACACTGGCGGCATTGCCGTGGGCCGTATGGCGTGCAGCCGTTGCCCCGCCATGGGCTCAGGCTGCGGCTGTCGGCGGCGTGATCCTGTGCCTGATACCGCTGCCCGTTGGCATACGCAGGGCGAAGGCTTGGCTCGTCGGCATTCGCCTTGCCGGTTTCGCGTTGATGGGTCCGGCGTGGCTCGCTTCGTCGCCGCGGCCCGGCGCGGAGGAGTTTCGCGTCACCATGCTCGACATCGGGCAGGGCAATGCCGTGCTGGTCGAAACGGCAACGCGCACGCTCCTCTTCGATGCCGGGCCGCCGCTGGGAAGGCGCAGCGATACGGGGCGCCGTGTGATCGTTCCCTATCTGCGAGCCCATGGGATTGAGCGGCTCGATCGCGTCGTCGTCAGCCACGCCCACGACGATCACTTTGGCGGCGCGTTGAGCGTGCTTAGGGCCTATCCGGACGCGCAGATGCTCTCGTCGTTGCCCGCTTCGCATCCGGTGCGTCGCGCTGCCGCCTCGCATCGAACCTGCCTCGCGGGACAACAGTGGACGTGGGACGGCGTGACATTCCGCTTTCTGCACCCGGATAAGGCGACCTTGCGCGATGGATGGGGCGGACGCGTCGGGCCGAACGGGGTCAGTTGCGTGCTTAGCGTATCGAATGGGAAACACAGCGCGCTACTCGCAGCTGACGCCGAAGCGCCTCAGGAGCGTGCCATGCTGGCACGATTTGGCGCGGGATTGCGCTCGGACATCCTGCTTGTGCCGCATCACGGGAGTTTGACCTCATCGACACCGGCATTCGTGGCGGCTGTATCGCCGGCCCACGGGGTGTTTCAAACCGGCTATCGCAACCGCTTTGGGCATCCGAGGCCGGCGATCATCGCGCGCTATCGGGCGGCAGGCACTCGAATTTGGCAAACCGTATCGCACGGAGGCGTTCGGTTTTCGATCACCCGAGACCAAATCGAGGCACGATCGTATCGAGAGCAATACCGGCGGTACTGGCACGCGGAAGTGCCGGATATCTCGGAGATCGACGCACGGAGACCGGGCCGAGCGGGCGGTTGAAGGCGTTGGCGGACCAACGCGGACCTCGCGGACTTCGCGGACTTCGCGGACTTCGCGGACTTCGCGGACCTCGCGGACCTCGCGGACTTCGCGGACCTCGCGGACCTCGCGGACCTCGCGGACCTCGCGGACCTCGCGGATTTCGCGGATTTCGCGGATTTCGCGATTCGACGGAAACCTCTACCGGTACTCCACGGGCGGTTCGCTAGAATGGTTCGGCAAGTGCCAGGCGGCGGATTCTCCCGGAATCCGATTCGGGCTTCGCGGGCTTCGCGGGCAGCGCGGGCAGCGCAAAAGGGCAGTCGCGGCACTCCGGCCGACACCAGCGAGATTCGCGCAAGGCCGGCTTGGCAACATACAGAATTCCATGACAAGAGACATCATCCATTTTTCGCACGGCAACGGCTTTCCAGCGGGCGTCTATCGCAAGATGCTCGGTGCGCTGGCCGACGAGTACGACGTGCGTGCCATCGACCGTATCGGTCACGATCCGCGCTATCCGGTCACGCCGGGTTGGCGCTATTTGCGCAACGAGTTGGTGGACACGCTCGTGCGCCAGTATCACGGCGAGCCGGTCTGGCTGGTTGGGCATTCGCTCGGGGGGTTCCTGAGCCTAATGGCCGCGCTCAAGGCGCCGCAGTGCGTGCGTGGTGTCGTGATGATCGATTCGCCTATCGTCACGCCGGGCTGGCGCACGCAGATGCTCCGGCTGGGTCTGCTCACCGGGCTTTACGAACGGCTGTCGCCTGCCGGCGTGACCAAGCGGCGTCGCGATCGTTGGCCCGACTGGGAAGCCGCATGGCAGCATTTCGTCGGTAAGCCGGCCTTCGCCCGTTGGGACCCGGACGTGCTGCGCGACTATATCGACTGCGGCACATCGCCGACCGGTGAAGGCGCGGCCCGGCGCCTGGCGTTTGCTCGAGAAATCGAATATCGCATCTATCTGACGCTGCCGCCGCTGCTTGCTGTGCGGGCCATGCGCGGCGTGCCTGTGCCGGTCGGGTTTCTCGCGGGTACCGAGTCGCGCGAGCTGCGCCAGGCGGGAATCGGGGCGACGCGCCGTATCGTCGGCACCCATTTGCGCTATGTCCACGGCACTCATCTCTTCCCGATGGAGCGCCCGCTGGAGACTGCCGCTGCGGTGCGCGACATGCTCGCGGAGCTGCGCGGCGAGCATCGCCGCCCGCTCGCGGCGTAAGGCCTGCGCGGGCCGCTTGCGTCCAGGGGGAGCGGGGCCGGGTGGATTCGCGCCGGGGCGCGCTTGTCGTGACAGGACGGCGCGCGCGGTGCCTGTCAAGGCCAAAATTTGCCGCGCCGCACGTCGAGGGCGGGGCGGCTTTCGGGTATAATCCGGCTTTCCCGCGAGCAATTACTGCGATGACCAAATTCGTTTTTGTCACGGGCGGCGTGGTTTCCTCTCTTGGTAAGGGAATTGCTGCCGCATCTCTGGCCGCGATTCTAGAATCGCGTGGCCTCAAAGTCACTCTCCTCAAACTTGACCCCTACATCAACGTCGACCCGGGCACGATGAGCCCGTTTCAGCACGGCGAGGTGTTTGTCACTGAGGATGGTGCGGAAACCGACCTCGATCTGGGCCACTATGAGCGCTTCATCAGCGCCAAGATGCGTCGTGCGAACAACTTCACGACGGGCCAGATCTACGAATCGGTGATCCGCAAGGAGCGCCGTGGCGAGTATCTCGGCAAGACCGTTCAGGTCATTCCGCACATCACCAATGAAATTCAGGCCTTCGTCGAGCGCGGTGCGCGTTCGACCTGGGACGGCCATCCGGACGTGGCCATCGTCGAAATCGGCGGTACGGTCGGCGATATCGAATCGCTGCCGTTCCTCGAAGCCGCACGTCAGATGAATCTGCGCCTGGGCCGCAACAGCGTGGCCTTCGTGCACCTGACGCTCGTGCCGTACATTGCAACGGCCGGCGAACTCAAGACCAAGCCGACGCAACACAGCGTGCAGAAGCTGCGCGAAATCGGTATCTCGCCGGACGTGCTGCTATGCCGTGCCGACCGTCAGATTCCGGAAGACGAGTGCGCCAAGATCTCGCTGTTCGCGAACATCCCGCAAGACGCCGTGATCTCGGTCTGGGACGTCGACACGATCTACAAGATCCCGCAGATGCTGCATGATCAGGGCATGGACAAGATCATCTGCGACGAGCTGAAGATCGAGGCCAAGCCGGCCGACCTGTCCATGTGGACACGTCTGGTGCATGCCGTCGAAAATCCCAAGCACGATGTCACCATCGGCATGGTTGGCAAGTACGTCGATCTGACCGAGTCGTACAAGTCACTCATCGAAGCGCTGCGTCACGCCGCGATCCACACGGAAACGCGCGTGAACATCGAGTACATCGATTCCGAACAGATCGAGAAGGACGGCACGGACGCCCTCAAGCATCTGGACGCCATTCTCGTGCCGGGCGGTTTCGGTCGCCGGGGTACCGAAGGCAAGATCAAGGCGATCCGCTACGCTCGCGAGAACCGCGTGCCGTATCTGGGCATCTGCCTTGGCATGCAGCTCGCCGTGATCGAATTCGCGCGCGATGTGGCCAAGCTGGCCGATGCGAACAGTACGGAGTTCGATCCCTCGACGCCGCACCCGGTCGTCGCCCTCATTACCGAGTGGCAGGATCGCGATGGCAAGATCGAGCAGCGTACCGAAGATTCGGATCTGGGTGGCACGATGCGCCTGGGCTCGCAACGCGTGCCGATCAAGACCGAAACGCTCGCCTCGCGCATCTATGGCGACACGGTCAATGAGCGTCACCGCCACCGTTACGAAGTCAACAACCACTACGTCCCGCAGCTCGAAGCCGCCGGTATGGTGATCTCGGCGCGTACGCCGACCGAGAACCTGCCGGAGATGATGGAATTGCCGCAGCAGGTGCACCCGTGGTTCGTGGGCGTTCAGTTCCACCCGGAATTCACCTCGACGCCGCGCGACGGCCATCCGCTCTTCAAGGCTTACGTTGAAGCCGCGCTGGCAGGTCAGCAGGCGCGCAAGAAGGCCGCCTGAGACTGAGTGGCCGCGAGCGAGAGACAAGGAGTTCCCATGAAACTGTGCGGTTTCGAAGTTGGCCTGGATAAGCCGTTTTTCCTGATCGCAGGCACCTGCGTCGTCGAGTCGGAGCAAATGACCATCGACGTCGCAGGGCAGCTCAAGGAAATGACGAGCGCGCTTGGCATTCCGTTCATCTACAAGTCGTCGTTCGACAAGGCGAATCGCAGCTCGGGCAAATCGTTTCGCGGCCCCGGGCGCGAGGCGGGCCTGAAGATCCTGGAAGCCGTTCGCCGTCAACTCGGCGTGCCCGTGCTGACCGATGTGCACACCGAAGAGGACGTGGCCGTGGCCGCGCCCATCGTCGACGTGCTGCAGACGCCTGCGTTCCTGTGCCGGCAGACCGATTTCATCCGCGCCTGCGCCCAGTCGGGCAAGCCGGTGAACATCAAGAAGGGACAGTTTCTCGCGCCGCACGACATGATCAACGTCATCGACAAAGCCCGTGACGCTGCGCGCGAAGCCGGTCTGCCCGATGACGTGTTCATGGCTTGCGAGCGGGGTGTTTCGTTCGGCTACAACAATCTGGTCTCGGACATGCGCTCGCTGGCGATCATGCGCGAGACCGGCGCGCCAGTCGTGTTCGACGCAACCCACTCGGTACAACTGCCGGGCGGCCAGGGCACCAGCTCGGGCGGCCAGCGCGAGTTCGTGCCGGTGCTTTCGCGCGCGGCTGTGGCCGTGGGCGTGTCGGGCCTGTTCATGGAGACACATCCGGACCCGGCCTGTGCCCTCTCGGATGGCCCCAACGCCGTGCCGCTCGGGCGCATGCGTGAACTGCTCACCACGCTCAAGACCATTGACGCGGCGGTGAAGCAGGGTGAGTTTCTGGAAAATAATTTCAACTGAAATGAGACACGCCGTCCTGGGGCCAATATCAGTACGCCCACAGGACGGGTATAGCGCTTCGACGCCTTGGCAGCACGGCGTCGAGTCGTTAAGCTTGTCGCGCAGCGGCCGTCAATGGCCGCCGCGAGGGCGAGCCCTCGAGGAGATGCCCGTGTGCCGTACGCCGAGCGCACCGTCCATCGAAGTTGTCCCACAGGCCGCCGTGCCTCATTTCGAGGCGCCGTTGTTCCCCCGTCTATGTATTGTCCGGCCGGTGCGCGCAAGATCGCGGCATCGGTGCCCACGTCAGGATTCGGCGCGTGCGCCCGACGTGCGCGCGGCATATGACGGGCTGCGGCGCGATGCAGGTTCCCTTTAGCGTTTTTGTCATTCAGTTACCGAGGAATACATGAGTGCAATCGTAGATATCATCGGGCGCGAAGTGCTGGACTCGCGCGGCAATCCGACGGTCGAGTGCGACGTGCTGCTGGAGTCGGGCGTGATGGGCCGTGCGGCAGTGCCGTCGGGCGCATCGACCGGCTCGCGCGAAGCGATCGAACTGCGCGACGGCGATAAGGATCGCTATCTTGGCAAGGGTGTGCAGAAGGCAGTCGAGCACATCAACACCGAGATTTCGGAAGCGATCATGGGCCTGGATGCGGCAGAGCAGGCCTTCCTGGACAAGACCCTGATCGAACTCGACGGCACGGACAACAAGTCGCGCCTCGGTGCGAACGCCACGCTGGCCGTGTCGATGGCCGTGGCCAAGGCCGCGGCGGAAGAAGCCGGTCTGCCGCTGTACCGCTATTTCGGTGGTTCGGGCGCCATGCAAATGCCGGTGCCGATGATGAACATCGTCAACGGCGGTGCGCACGCCAACAACAGCCTGGACATCCAGGAATTCATGGTGATGCCCGTCAGCCAGACGAGCTTCCGTGAAGCCCTGCGTTGCGGCGCGGAAATCTTCCATGCGCTGAAGAAGATCATTTCGGACAAGGGCATGAGCACGGCCGTGGGCGATGAAGGCGGTTTCGCACCGAACTTCGCGTCTAACGAAGAGTGCCTGACGACCATTCAGCAAGCTGTCGAGAATGCGGGTTATCGCCTGGGCGACGACGTGCTGCTGGCGCTCGACTGCGCCTCGACCGAGTTCTTCAAGAACGGCAAGTACGAACTGGCCGGCGAAGGCCTGTCGCTGACCTCGGAAGAGTTTGCCGACTACCTCGCCAACCTGTGCGACAAGTTCCCGATCGTTTCGATCGAAGACGGCATGTCGGAAGACGACTGGGCCGGCTGGAAGATCCTGACCGAGAAGCTGGGCAAGAAGGTGCAACTGGTCGGTGACGATCTGTTCGTGACCAACACGAAGATCCTGAAGCAGGGCATCGAGCAGGGCGTTGCCAACTCGATCCTCATCAAGATCAACCAGATCGGTACGCTCACTGAGACCTTCGCCGCTATCGAAATGGCCAAGCGCGCCGGCTACACGGCCGTGGTGTCGCACCGTTCGGGCGAAACCGAAGACTCGACGATCGCCGACATCGCCGTGGGCACGAACGCCGGTCAGATCAAGACCGGTTCGCTCTCGCGTAGCGACCGTATCGCCAAGTACAACCAGTTGCTTCGCATCGAGGAAGATCTCGGCGATATCGCATCGTATCCGGGCAAGGAAACGTTCTACAATCTGCGCTAATTCCGTTTCCCCGGAAAGTTGAGTCCCGATTCCGGTCAGGACGCACTTTCCGGAATTCTTGCCAGGCGAAAGCATGCGAATGGTGACCTTGGTACTGGTGCTGCTTCTGGTAGTGATCCAGTATCCGCTCTGGTTCGGCCACGGTGGTTGGTTGTACGTGCACGAACTGCGCGACGAGTTGAGCGCCGAACAGCAGAAGAACGAGCAGTTGAAGGAACGTAACGATCGCCTTGCCGGCGAAGTGCAGGATCTGCAGGAAGGCACGGCGGCGATCGAGGAGCGCGCTCGTTTCGAGCTGGGCATGGTCAAGGACGGCGAAGTGTTCGTGCAGTTCGTCGCACCTGACGGCACCGGTGGACCGCAGGCAGCCTCCGGTGCCGACGCACCGCTCGTGTCGTCGACCGAGCCCGCGCACAAGTCGGTTGCTGCGGCGCCGCCGGCCGCTACGCCGTCGTCTCAGACGAAGGGCAAGGCGCAGTCGGCGCACAAGACTCAGCATCACTAATCGCCGCTGGCGTCACGCGCGGACGGTAAAACGAAAAGGCGTTCCCTCGGGAACGCCTTTTTCATTGCCTCTCGGCGGCGTGCCGGTCAGAAGCCGATGCCAATGCCGACCGACGAGCGCGGGCCATACCCGCCCGGGCCGTACCATCCCGATCCGTACCAGCCGGGCCCATACCATCCCGGGCTTCCCCAGCCGCCGTAGAAATAGGCGTTGCTGCTGTAACTGCGCAGCGCGTCCTCGAGCGCGCGCTGGGCCCGTTCGCGCTCGATGGTCGTTTCCTGTTCGTCGTAAATGCGCTTGTTCAGGCGTGTCAGATCCTGCTTCTGAGCCTCCGTCATTGCCGGAGCATCTTGTGTTTGCGCAAGACGAGCGGAGGGCGCGTCGGGGGCGGGCAGTTGCAACTGCGCACAGCCCGCGACGAGCGCCAGCAGCAGTGTGCTGAGTGCGCCGGCGACGGGACGAATTCGCTGCATTCGCTGCATTCGCTGCAAGCCGGCTGTTTGTGAGTGGGGAGCGAGTCGCGACATGAACGAATCCCGGTGGATTGGCAGCGTGGACGCGAGGCGGCATGCCTCGCTATGTCTGACGTGAGATTCGCGGGCGCACCGGTCGTTCCGTGCGTCCGTCATTGCGTCGTTTTTCAATGCTGCCCTGACGGTGCGGCGTGCGACTGCTCGGCAAAGAGGTGCGCCGCGTCCACCTTGTCGAAGTGATAGGTCTGGCGACAGAACTCGCACGCCACTTCAACGTTCGGACGCTCGTCGAACACGCTCATGACTTCCGCTTCGCCCAGCGTGCGCAGCATGTTGGCGACCCGCTCACGCGAGCAGGTGCAGCGGAACGCGGCGACCTGCGGCTCGAACACACGCACGGCCTCTTCCCAGAACAGGCGATGCAGCAGCGTTTCCCGGTCGGTACTCAGCATTTCGTCGCGCTTGAGCGTGTTGCCCAGTTGGCAGACGCGATTCCACGTGTCCTCGTCCAGTTCGGGGGCGCGCTCGGCGCCTGCGCCTGCGGTGCCGCCATGTCCAGGCAGCTTCTGCAGCAGGATGCCGACCGCATGATCGTCGTCCGACGCCAGCCACAGACGCGTGTCGAGCTGCTCGGAATGGTGCATGTAGTGCTCGAGCACCGAGGCCATGTCGGGCAGGGGGCCATGTTCGTCCGACAGCGGCACGATGCCCTGGTAAGGCTGCTGGCCCGGTTGCTTGACGCGCGGGTCGAGCGTGATGGCGAAACTTGCGCGGCCATCGACGTTCACAAGCGACTTGAGCGTGGCGTCGTCGGGAATCTCGCCGTTGTACTTCGCGGTTGCGCGCATCGTCAGGTCGGCGTTGCATTCGACCACGATCATGGTGACGGGGCCGTCGCCATGCAGTTGCAGAATCAGGGCGCCGTCGAATTTGACGTTGGCGGTGAGCAGCGCCGCAGCGGCCATCATTTCGCCGAGCAGGTGGCGCACCGGCAACGGGTAGTCGTGACGTTCCAGCACCGCGCGCCAGGTGGCGTCGAGGCTGACGTACTCGCCGCGCACCGGGGCGGCGTCGAACATGAATTTCTGAAGTTGATCGGACACGGTTGAATTCCTGAAAAATGCGGCAACGGCGGTCAGTGTGGCGGGCGACGGTGCGCGGGAAAAAACCGCACGAACAGGCCAGATTTCGCACAAAAGCCGGTGATTGGCGCGTCAATGTTGCGATATTTGGGGGCGCGCGCCGCATTTTCAACCGCCCGGCAGCGCAGGCTCGCGCGCCGGACTGCCAGCGCGCCGCCGCCGGTCGTTTGCTTAGCCGATGCGCACCAGTTGTTCCTTGAAAACCTGGCGGCGCGTCGCGTAGACATCCGCGTTGCGCTTGAGGTTGGCGACTTCCTCGTCGGTCAGCTCGCGCACGACCTTGGCGGGCACGCCCAGAATCAGGGAGCGATCGGGAAACGTCTTGCGTTCGGTGACCAGCGCCCCGGCGCCCACCAGGCTGTCGCGGCCAATGACCGCGCCATTGAGCAGCACGGCCTGAATGCCGATCAGCGAATTCTCACCCACTGTGCAGCCGTGCAGCATCGCCTGATGGCCGACGCTCACGCCGTTAGCCAGCGTCAGCGGATATCCCGGGTCGGCATGCAGGACGGCGCCTTCCTGCACGTTGGTGCCCGCGCCGACCTTGATCGGCTCGTTGTCGCCGCGAATCGCCACGCCGGGCCAAACGCTGCTGTTCTCGGCGAGGATCACCTCTCCGATGATGGTCGCAGTGTCGGCCACGAAAGCACTCTCGTGGATCTGCGGGGTCTTGTCTCCAAGTTTATAGATCGGCATAGCGGCTTCGGTTCGCGGTTAAAATCGACGAAATTGCTATTGTAACGTCATGGCCGATTTCACTCCCGTGCCCGGCGGCGGTGCCGCCCACAACGCCGTTTCCGGCAGTTCCATCGATGCTTCCTGGCCCTGCGACGCGCCTGTCATGCTCGTCATGACGGGTTGCGCCCGCGAGCGCGCGCTCGCGCTCCTGCGTCTATGCGACCCGTATGAGAAAGCCCGCGGCGTGGCGGCGCTTCGCGACGCGGTGCGCGATGGCATCGCGCGCTGGCACCCCGAACGGCGCTTCGGTGGGGTTGGAATGGCCGAAATGGCGGGGGCGTCCGATCCGTCCAATGTGGCCAATGCGCCCAAGGCGGCGGACGAGCGCGACGCAGGTATTCCGGGACGTCCGGCGTTGCCCCGGCTGGTTTCCCCGCGTGAGCTCAAGCACCGCGCCGTGACGTCGGTCGAAGGGCGTGCCGCACTGTTGCATGCGCTTGCCCATATCGAATTCAATGCGATCAATCTTGCGCTCGACGCCCTGTGGCGCTTCGAGGGCCTGCCCGCCGAGTATTACGACGATTGGTTGCAGGTCGCCGCGGAAGAGGCGCATCACTTCTCGCTGCTCTCGACGCACCTGAAAACACTGGGCGACGCTTACGACTACGGCTGTTTTCCTGCGCACGATGGGCTGTGGGAGATGGCGCGCCGCACGTCAGGCGACTGGCTGGCACGTCTCGCACTGGTGCCGCGCACGCTGGAAGCGCGCGGACTCGATGCCAGTCCGCCGATCAAGGCGAAGTTGGCCAGCGCCGGCGACGCTGCCGGTGCGGCCATTCTCGACATCATCCTGCGCGACGAAATCGGGCATGTCGCCATCGGCAACCGGTGGTATCGCTGGGGCTGCGAGCGCGCCGGATGCGATCCCATCGAGACTTACGCGCGGCTGGCGGTCCAATACAGTGCGCCGCGCCTGCGTGGACCGTTCAATCTGGCGGCCCGCCGGGCGGCGGGCTTCGACGATGACGAACTCGCGGCCCTTCAGGCGAGCGAGTGACATCGCGGCCGATGCGTCAATTTTGAAGCCGATATACTCGGTGATCCTCAATCGTTTCGATCTTCACTATCTGCCAGCGACATGACCGATTCGCGATCCGAATTTCTGACGGTGCGCGGCCTGCGCCACCACGTTCGGCAGTGGGGTACGCCCGGCGCGCCGAAGCTGTTCCTGTTGCACGGGTGGATGGATGTGTCGGCGTCGTTCCAGTTCGTGGCGCAATCGCTGGCGCAACGCTGGCATCTGCTCGCCCCCGACTGGCGCGGCTATGGCCTCACGGACTGGCCGGTTGCCGATGGCCGCAGCGGCAGCTACTGGTTTCCCGACTATCTCGCCGACCTTGAAGCCTTGCTCGACGTCTACACCGAGCCGGGCGAAGCCATCAACCTGATCGGCCACAGCATGGGCGGCAACGTCGCGTGCCTGTATGCCGGGGTTCGGCCGGCGCGGGTGCGACGTCTCGTGAATCTCGAGGGGTTCGGTCTGCCGCCGTCCCAGCCCATCGCGGCCATTCGTCAACTCGGCCGTTGGCTCGACGATTTGCAGAGTGTGCCCACGCTGCGGCCGTACGCCACGCTCGACGACGTGGCAGCGCGGCTGCGCAAGACGAATCCGCGTCTCACACCGGAGCGGGCGGCGTGGCTGGCCCAGCGCTGGGCGCGCCAGGAACGCGACGGGCAATGGCATTTGCTTGCCGATGCGGCGCATAAGATCGCCAATCCGTACCCTTACCGGCTCGATGAGGCCATGGCGGTATGGAGCAACGTGAGCGCGCCGGTGTTGCATGTGGAGGCGACGGATTCGGAAGTGTTGCAACACTTCGTCGGGGCGCAGGGCAAGGAGGTGTTCCGCGAACGTTTCGAGGTCTTTCCGAATTTGACGGAAGTCTTCGTGACCGATGCGGGCCACATGCTGCATCACGATCAACCCGAAGCCGTGGCCCGGTTGATCGATGACTTCTGCCGGGCGTAAGTGCGCGAGCGCGCAGGCGACTCGCGTCGCGTGCACTTGAGCGGTAGAATGAAGCCGTCATTACAACGTCACGCGCCCGTCTCTGGCGGGTCGGACGTGTCACAGCCTGGCGGCTCATCATGCTTAACGCGGATCTTCATTGTCATTCCAAGGTATCGGACGGTACGCTTACACCGTCTGAAGTGGCGCAGGTCGCCTTCGAGGCCGGCGTCGACCTGTGGGCGCTGACCGATCACGATGAGATCGGCGGCCAGCGCGAAGCGCGCGCGGCGGCCGAAGCGCTGGGCATGCGTTATGTGAGCGGCGTGGAGATTTCCATCACGTGGGCCAATCGCACGGTGCATATCGTCGGGCTGAACGTCGACCCCGACAACCCTGCGCTGATCGACGGCCTCGCGGCCACGCGGGGCGGCCGGGCGGCGCGGGCCGAGCAGATGAGCGAGCAACTGGCGGCGGCGGGCATCCCGAACGCGTACGAAGGTGCGCTGCGCTACGTTGGGAATCCCGACCTGATTTCGCGCACGCACTTCGCACGGTATCTGGTGGAGATCGGCAAATGCGCCTCGGTCTCGGATGTCTTCGCGAAGTATTTGGCGGAAGGGCGCCCAGGCTATGTGCCGCACCGCTGGGCGACGCTGGAGGAATCCGTGAAATGGATTCGTGGCGCGGGCGGCGTCGCCGTCGTGGCGCACCCGGGCCGCTACAAATTCTCTCCGCTCGAATTCGGGGTACTGTTTGATCAGTTCCGTGAGTTGGGCGGCGAAGGTATCGAAGTGATTACCGGCAGCCACACGCCGGAGCAGTACCGCGAGTATGCCGATGTCGCGCGCCAGTACGGTTTTCTGGCGTCGCGCGGCTCGGATTTCCATGGACCGACCGAGAGCCGCGCGCTCCTCGGCAAGCTGCCTGCGCTGCCCGACGATCTCACTCCGGTCTGGAACCGCTGGCAGTAACCTTTCGACGCTATGTCGCAATTCTTCCAGATCCATCCGGAAAATCCCCAGTCACGACTCATCAAGCAGGCCGCCCAGATTATCGACAAGGGCGGTATTGTGGCGTTGCCGACCGATTCGAGCTACGCGATTGCGTGTCACATCGACGACAAGCTGGCCGTCGATCGTCTGCGCCGCATCCGCGGCCTCGACGAGAAGCAGATGCTGTCGCTGCTGGTGCGCGATTTGTCGGAACTGGCGGAGTTCGCCATCGTCGACAACCGGCAGTACCGGTTGATCAAAGCGACCACGCCGGGGCCATACGTATTCATTCTCGAAGCGACGAAGGAAGTGCCTCGCCGTCTCTCGCATCCCTCGCGAAAGACCATCGGCCTGCGGGTGCCGGAGCATGCCATCACGCTCGCGCTGCTCGAGGAGCTGGGCCAGCCGCTGCTCGCCACCACGCTGATTCTGCCGGGCGAAACCGAGCCGCTGAACGACCCTGAAGAGATTCGCGAGCGGCTGGAAAAGCAACTGGATCTGGTGATCGACGGCGGCGCTTGTCCGAAAGAGCCGTCGACGGTGATCGATCTGACGGTGACGCCGCCCGAGGTGTTGCGTCGCGGGCGCGGCTCGCTGACGCCGTTCGGGCTGTCGTGACGGGGCATGTCCCGCGAGCTTCGCCATGCACCGTAATACTGGCGCGCGGGTCTGCTTGTTACAATAGCCGGCTATGAATGCAGACCTGATCCAGACCGTTGCCGTCTACGCGCTCCCCGTCCTCTTTGCGATTACGTTGCACGAGGCCGCCCACGGCTACGTCGCGAAATATTTCGGCGACCCCACGGCCTATCTGATGGGGCGTGTGACGCTCAATCCTCTCAAGCACATCGACCCGATCGGTACGGTGCTCGTGCCGCTCGCGCTCTACTTCATGACGAACGGGGCATTCCTGTTCGGTTACGCGAAGCCGGTGCCGGTCGCGTTCGGCAGTCTGCGCAATCCGCGCGTCGATACGATCTGGGTGGCGCTGGCCGGTCCGCTCTGCAACTTCGTTCAGGCGATGCTTTGGGCAGTGTTCGGCCTGGGCCTGCAAGTGGCCGGCGTTCACGAGCCGTTCTTCATGATGATGGCGCAGGCCGGTCTGCTGGTGAATCTCGTGATGTGCATGTTCAACCTGTTTCCGGTGCCGCCGCTCGATGGCGGACGCGTGCTCGTGTCGCTGCTGCCGGCGCGCGCCGCCTACACGCTCTCGCGCTTGGAACCCTACGGCTTTTTCATCGTGATGGCCCTGGTGGTCAGCGGTGTGCTCGGCCGGGTGTGGTTATGGCCGCTCATCCAGTGGGGGCGCGACTTTATCGTCTGGATGCTCACGCCGCTGCTGTCGCTGATTTCCTGAAGTTTTTGCAGAGCAAAACAAGACCATGTACCCCGAACGCGTTTTTTCCGGCATGCGACCGACCGGTCGTCTGCACCTCGGCCACTATCACGGCGTGCTCAAGAACTGGATTCAGCTTCAGTCGGAGTACCCGTGCTATTTCTGCGTGGTCGACTGGCATGCGCTCACCACGCACTACGAAACGCCGGAAGTCATCGAACAGAACGTCTGGGACGTGCTGACCGATTGGCTGGCCGCAGGGATCGATCCGAATCAGGCCACGCTCTTCATTCAGAGCAAGGTGCCTGAGCACGCCGAACTGGCGCTGCTCATCGGCATGAGCACGCCGCTGGGCTGGCTCGAGCGCGTGCCGACGTACAAGGAGCAGATCGAGAAGCTCAAGGAAAAGGACCTCTCGACGTACGGCTTCCTGGGGTACCCGGTACTGATGGCGGCCGACATTCTGCTCTATCGTGCGCTGCACGTGCCGGTGGGTGAGGACCAGGTGCCGCACGTGGAAATGACGCGCGAGATTGCCCGCCGGTTCAACTATCTGTACGGTCGCGAGGCCGGCTTCGAGGAGAAGGCGCTGGCTGCCGCACGAAAGCTTGGCGGCAAGCGCTCGAAGTTGTATCTGGAGCTGCGTACGGCGTATCAGGAGCAGGGGGACGACGAGGCGCTGGAGCAGGCACGCGCGATGCTTTCCGAATCGCAGTCGCTGTCGCTGGGGGACCGCGAGCGGCTCTTCGGTTATCTCGAAGGCACACGCAAGCTGATTCTGGTCGAACCGCAGGCATTGCTCACGCCGGCGTCGCGCATGCCGGGACTCGACGGGCAGAAGATGTCGAAGTCCTATAACAACACCATCGGTCTGCGTGAAGACGCGGAATCGATCACCAAGAAGGTGCGCACCATGCCGACCGATCCGGCACGTGTGCGTCGCACCGATGCGGGCGATCCCGAGAAGTGCCCGGTATGGCAACTGCATCAGGTCTATAGCGACGACGATACCCGCGACTGGGTGCAGAAGGGCTGCCGCAGCGCCGGTATCGGCTGCCTCGAGTGCAAGCAGCCGGTCATTGAGGGCATTCTGCGTGAGCAGCAGCCGATGCTCGAGCGCGCGCAAAAGTACATGGACGATCCGTCGCTGCTGCGCGCCATCGCGGCGGACGGCTGTGAGAAGGCTCGAAAATCCGCGCAGGAGATCATGCGCGATGTGCGCGAAGCCATGGGGCTGCAATATTCATGACGGATGCTGCCGTTCCGGGCACGACGCACGGCGTCGGCGCTCCGTCGCCGTGGCTGGTGCGTTGGGCGCATCTGATTGCGCCGGGCGCGCGTGTGCTCGATCTGGCGTGCGGCCATGGGCGTCACACCCGCTGGCTGGCGGCTCGCGGCGCGCACGTCACCGCTGTCGATCGCGACGAGGCAGCGCTTGCCACGATGTCAATGCTGGAGAACGTCACGACACTGGCCGCCGATCTTGAAGGCGCGCCGTGGCCGTTGGCCGAAGGCGCGACGTTCGATGCGGTCATCGTCACGAACTATCTGCACCGGCCGCTGTTCCCGCACATCGCCGCCAGCGTTGCACCGGGCGGCGTGTTGATTTATGAAACCTTCGCGCGGGGAAACGAAAGGTACGGAAAGCCGTCCAATCCGCTGTTTCTGCTGGCACCCGGTGAATTGCTTGACGCGGCGCGCACGGCGGATCTGCGCGTGACGGCCTTCGAGGATGTCACGTTGCCAGCGCCGCGTGCGGCGTGCGTGCAGCGCTTGTGCGCTATGCGTGCTGCCCCCGGGGAAAACCCCGGCATTGCCGCGCTGTACGAGCCGGCCGCGTAATCCGCTACAATCCACCCTTATCGCTGAATTGTTCGATCAACCATGACTACCCAAACTCCGATTCAAGGCAGTATCGTCGCGATTGTCACGCCGATGGCAGAAGACGGCAGCCTTGACCGAGAAGCACTGCGTAACCTGATCAACTGGCATGTCGACGAAGGCACCGACGGTATCGTGATCGTCGGTACGTCGGGCGAATCGCCGACCGTCAACGTCGAAGAGCATTGCGAACTCATTGAGATCGCCGTGCAGCAAACGGCGGAAGCCGGCAAGTCGCGAGGTCGCAAGGTCCCGGTCATCGCCGGCACGGGCGGCAACTCGACGGCGGAAGCCATCGAACTGACAAAGCATGCGAAGCAGGTCGGCGCCGATGCGTCGCTGCAGGTCGTGCCGTACTACAACAAGCCCACGCAGGAGGGTCAGTACCAGCACTTCCGCGCCATTGCGGAAGCCGTTGAGCTGCCGGTCATCCTCTATAATGTGCCCGGCCGTACCGTGGCAGACGCGAGCAACGATACGCTGCTGCGTCTGGCGCAAGTGCCTGGCATCGTGGGCGTGAAAGACGCCACGGGCAATCTGGATCGCGGCATCGACCTGATCCGGCGTGCCCCGAAGAGCTTCGCCGTGTACAGCGGTGACGACCTGACGGCTGTTGCGCTTATGCTCATGGGCGGTCAGGGTAATATCTCGGTCACTGCCAACGTGGCACCGCGTGCGATGCACGAGCTGTGCGTCGCTGCGCTGGCCGGCAATGTGGCCAAGGCACGGGAACTGCAATTCCAGTTGTTTGAACTGCACCGTGCCATGTTCGTCGAAGCCAATCCGATCCCCGTGAAGTGGGCGCTGCAACAGATGGGCATGATCGCGTCGGGCATCCGCCTGCCGCTCACGCCGCTTGCGCAGGCGTATCAAGACACGGTGCTGGGTGCTCTCAAGTCGGCCAACATCGCCGTTGTCTAAGCTGTCGTTCAAGCACCCGGGTTCGATTGCCCACCCTTTTTTTGCGACTCATGAAACGAATCGTCAGTAATTCCGTAGCTCGTCCCGTGCTGGCATGGGCCGCTATTGCCTCGTTGGCCCTCGTCGCCGGATGCAGTTCCCTCTCGAGTGCCTTGTCCTCCGATAAGGTGGACTACAAAAGCTCGAAGACCGGCCCCTCGCTCGACGTTCCGCCGGATCTGACGAACGTTCAGGCCACCGATCGCAAGTACGTGTCGCCGGCCGGCACCGCAACGCTGTCGACCTACGAGACGCAGCAGAAGGTCGTTGCAGCAAATCCGACGGACACCGTTTTGCCGGCCGTGCCGGGCATGAAGGTCGTGCGCGACGGCAACGAGCGCTGGCTGGTGATTCAGAAGGCGCCGGGCGATCTGTGGCCGACGCTGCGTGAATTCTGGCAAGAGAACGGCTTCGTGCTGACGATCGATTCGCCTGACACGGGTGTGATGGAAACCGACTGGGCGGAGAATCGCGCCAAGCTGAATCAGGACATCATCCGCGATCTGCTTGGCAAGGTTATGGACGGTCTGTACTCGACCGGCGAACGCGACCGCTTCCGTACCCGTGTGGAACGCGACCCGAACGGCGGCACGGACGTGTACATTACGCACCGCCGCATGGTGGAAGTGTTCACGAACGCGCAGAAGGACACGACCAAGTGGGAGCCGGCACCGAACGATCCGGGTCTCGAGGCGATCTTCCTGACCAAGCTCATGCAACGCTTCGGCGCACAGACGGAGCAAGCTCAGGCGCAGGTCGAGGGTGCCAAGTCCGGCGTGCCGACGAGCCAGGTCGTGAAGACGGCGGATGCGGCCTATCTTGACATCAACGAGCCGTTCGATCGCGCATGGCGTCGTGTCGGTGTGGCGCTCGATCGCGGTAACTTCACTGTGGACGATCGCGACCGCGCCAAGGGGTTGTACTTCGTGAGCTACGTCGATCCGGCATCGCTCGCCAAGGACAATGGCTTCTTCTACAGCCTGTTCCATGCGAAGGAAGTGCAGGACGCCAAGAAGGCCAAGAAGTACAGCGTGAACGTACAGGGTCGCGGCGACAGCCAGACGCGTGTGCAAGTGCTCGACGACAAGGGTAACGTCGACAACTCGCAGATCGCACAGACGATCATCGGCGTGATCAGCAACCAGCTCCGTTAAGGCGGGGCGTGCGGTTCGCCAGTTTAGGCAGCGGCAGCGAAGGTAATGCCCTGCTGGTGGAGGCGTCGGAAGGCGTCTCCACGACACGCATTCTCCTCGATTGCGGTTTCTCGATGCGTGAGGTCGAGCGGCGTCTGACGGCGCGCTCGATCGACGTGGCGTCGCTCGACGCCATCGTCATCACGCATGAGCACGCCGACCACATTGGCAGTGCCCTTTCCCTCACGCGCAAGTACCGGATCCCGCTCATCATGAGTTGGGGAACGGGGCAGGCCGTCAAAGTCCACGCGACGCTCAAGCCGGGTGACGACGCGCTCGTGCGCTGGTGCCGCTCTGACGAGCGGCTGGCAGTGGGGGATATCGAGCTTCATCCGTACACCGTGCCTCACGACGCGCGCGAGCCGCTTCAGTTTGTGTTTTCCGACGGCGCACGCCGCTTGGGGGTGCTCACGGATGCCGGATGTCCGACCGCGCATTTGATCGCCACGCTCGGTGGCTGCGATGCCTTGGTGCTCGAATGCAATCACGACCGCGAGATGCTGGCCAACAGCAAGTATCCCCCGTCACTCAAAGCGCGGATTGGCGGCATCTATGGCCATCTGGCGAACGAGGCGGCCGCGGAGATTCTGGGGGCGATCGACAGGGCGAAGTTGCAGCGTGTGATTTGTGCGCATTTGAGCGAGCAAAACAACACGCCCGAGCTGGCCATGGCGGCGATGTCGGCTGTTATCGGTGCCGAGGCGACGGAGATCCTGGTGGCAACGCAGGCCGGCGGTTTTGATTGGCTGACGTGCTAGCTAGTGGCTTCGGCGCCGCATGACGGCGGTCTGAGGGCGGTCTGAGGGGGTAGGGTGCCCGAGGCGGGGAGGCGGGCGCGAAAGATGCGAAACCCAGGAACAACAAAAAAGCCGGTCGAAAGACCGGCTTTTTTTGCTCAACTGCCTTGCGGCAGCGAGAGCTTACTTGCTGGCAGCAGCGTCAGCAGCCGAAGCAACGGCGTCAGCAGCAGCACCAGCAGCCGAAGCGACCGTGTCAGCAGCAGCGCCGGCAGCCGAAGCAGCCGAATCAGCAGCAGCGCCAGCAGCCGAAGCAGCGTCCGAAGCAGCAGCAGCGGCCGAAGCAGCAACGTCAGCAGCCGGAGCAGCGGCTTCTTCCTTCTTGCCGCAGGCGGTCAGGGCGATAGCCAACAACGAAGCGACGAGGAGAGACTTCTTCATGATCACGTCCTTTTATGGTAGAAGACAAGCGAATGAATATTAGTTACGGTAATACGCTCTTGCCAGCGCAAAGCCGATTGCGAGCCTGTGGCAATTGAGGATTACCCTTGGTCATGCAAGCTGCTTGGCGAGAAATTATATTGGGTTTTCCCCAACGCGTCACGTCAATCTCGCGCATTTACCCCGCTTTTTTCCTTACAGCGCGCAACTTTCGCACGGTCTTCGAGTCGGGTTCGAGTTGCAGCCATCCCGAAGCATACCAATCGTACAGAATTTCAACGATTTCTTGGCCATTTTGCTCGAAATTCGCACATTCTTCCGCATTCAGCCTGCGCTGATCGGCAATGCGCCGTAACGTCGATCGCGCACTGACGGGGACTTCGAGCGGCTCGCCATTGACGTAGTATCGGTTGCGTCGATACAACAATTGCGTCTTGGGCGAGAGCGCAATACCCCGCAATGACGCCTCCCGAACGAAACGAGCTTGCGAAAGCGGGGCTTCCGGCGGGTCGAAAAACACATGCGACTTCGGTTCGCTCAACCAGCGCCCAAGGAAGTCTGCGACCTCTTTTTGCCCCCATCGCACTTTCTCGAGTTGCGACGCGAGGGTGTCGATCATGGCATCGGGCAACGCGGCAGGATGCTTGACGGCAGATTGCGACGGATCGGCGTATCGGCCAGCGAAATGGCGCGCGAAAGGCAATTCCGCGGCGTTCTCTGCAAGGTAGTACAGGAAGTTCTGAAGCATCTCCTGCTCGAGCGGCGCGCGAAAACCAATCGAGTACGTCATGCACTCGCCGTCGGCGACACCGTCATGCGCATAGCCCGGCGGCAGATACAGCATGTCGCCCGGTTCCAGCACCCATTCCTCTTCGGCTTCGAAGTGCTTCAGGATGCGCAATGGCACGCCCTCTAGCCAGGTGGTGTCGCGTTGCGGCCCGATGCGCCAGCGTCGCTTGCCATGCGCTTGCAGCAGAAAGACGTCGTAGGAGTCGAGGTGCGGGCCGACGCCGCCGCCGTCGGTGGCGTAGCTGATCATCACGTCGTCAAGACGAGCGTCGGGAATGAAGCGAAACTGTTGCATGAGCGCGTCAACCGCCGGCGCGTGCAGGTTCACGCCTTGCACGAGAAGTGTCCACTGCTTGCGCGTCAGCGGTGGCAGATCGTCGGCATCGAATGGGCCATGCTCGAGTTGCCACCGCTTGCGTGCATGGCTGATGAGTCGCGACTCGACGTCGTCCTGCGCGGCGAGCGCGAACAGCGCCTCGCGCGAGAGCGGCGCGGTGAAACCGGGAATCGCTTGCCGGATGAGTAGCGGGCGCTTGTGCCAGTAGCGCTTCATGAAGGCGTCGGGCGCGAGGCCGCCGAGCAGCGGTGATGTGGGGCGGAGTGTCGTCATGCGTTGATCGAAGCGTTAAAAGTGTCGGCAGCAAGTGACGGCAGCGAGTGATGGCGTCTCCGGTCATCCGATGGCCGCCTGCGCGCAGGCGCGAGGTGCGGGACCGGTGCGATGCCAACGCGCTGTGCGTTCATTGGCGTGCCTCGGTGAGGCCTCGGGTCGTTGCCGGATCGCTGTCATACGCCTGCGCGTATAATGCGGGCTGTTTTCCGGAGAGTTTGATGAAGATCGAAAAGAATACCGTCGTCTCGGTGACTTACAAGTTGTCGGACGCTCAGGGCAACCTGATCGAAGAAAGCGGCGCCGAGCCGATGGTCTATCTGCACGGCGGCTATGATGGCACGTTCCCCAAGATCGAGGAAGCGCTCGATGGCCAGGACGTCGGCTATGAGACCCAACTGCAACTGGAACCGGCTGACGCGTTCGGCGACTACGATTCCGAGCTGGTCAAGATCGAAGAGCGTAGCCGTTTCCCGGAGCCGCTCGAAGCTGGCATGCAGTTCGAAGGCACGCCGGAAGATGGCGACGAAGAGTCCGATACGCTGATCTACACGGTGACGGACGTTGCCGATGACAAGGTCGTGCTCGACGGCAATCATCCGCTTGCCGGCATGGCATTGCGTTTCGAGCTGAAGGTGACTGACGTGCGTCAGGCGACGGAAGAAGAAATCGAGCACCAGCACGCGCATGGCGCGTCGGGTCTCGAGGTCGTCGACGAAGACGAAGACGACGCGCCCACGCTGCACTAAGCTATCGGCAGTCGCACTGCCGCCTGACGGCAAGGCAGGCGGCGCACGACATGTGAGCGGTATGGTGACATTCGCCGGGTACGGCGCATTGCATAATGCGATGCGCCGTACCCGGCGTTTGCATTTGAGGGGCGTGCTTAGTGACTGTGTGCCGCAGGGTGTGCGGTTGCGCCTGGCTGGCGCGCGGGGCCGATGGGCGTGACCCCCTGATTGGGGTCCGGGCTCACCGAGCTGGCGCCGGAGGCAAGACCGGACGCCGGGTAGAGGGCGGAGTAGGGCGCAGCGTGAGGCATGGCACCCGGAGCGGGTGCGGTGGTGCCAGATGTTCGGCCCGGCTCAGGATTCGGCGGGACGACCGCCGCCGGCGTCACGCCGCCGCTGCGCTGAGTTCTTGGCGCCGCCGCGCTATTGGCAGGGAGCGCCACACTCTCGAAACGGAACAGTTGCGCAGTACGCGGATCGATGCGCACGCGTACCCAACGATTTGCTGTCGGGGAGCCGTAACTGCTCAACTGCGTGAACGACTTGACCGGCGTGCCGTGAGCGTCACGCAGCGGTTGCGTGTGACGCATCGTCTTGCCGCTGTCGATCAGCAGGATCGGCCCCTTGAAGCGGCTGGCGAGTCTCTGCAGTTGCGTGCGGAAATCCTTGTAGCCATCAACGCCGCGCCGTCCGGACCGTTCCGAGAAAATGCCGCTCAGACCGCCGCTGCGCACCGGTTCGAACTCCGGGTCGGCCTGCGCAACGATGACCATGCCGATCGCATCCTTCTGCTGTGCGTAGACGGCCGCATGCTGCAACCAGACACGCGTCGCAATGACCCGGTCTTCGTATTCGCCGTTGCGTCCCCCGGCTGTGCGGTAGTTATTGTTGTTGCCGGGAAGATTCAGGCCGACGAACACTACGCCGCGATAGAACCATCGCACGTTCTCGTGGTACTGGCGAAAGCGCGCCATTTCGCTTTGACGGGTCAGATCGAACTGCGCATAACCCACAGGCCCCGGGCCTAGCAGCGCATCGTCGTCGAACGCGTGATCTCGGAGAAAGTCGAGACGCTCCACGGGGTTGTAGCCCCCGTCGGTTGCGCGCTGGCAATCGGCCCAATCGTTCGCACCGGGTACGTAAATGAGCGGCTTGGGAGCGCTGGCGAGAAGGCTCAGGCGTTGCGTGATGAGTTCGTCGCGACACGACTCGGTGACGCCTTTGAGATTGCCCGCATGCACGATGAATGCGGCCTGCGTGTCGCCGATGTTGGCCAGCACGCTGCGCACCGCCGGCACCTCGGTATTGCCGAACGGGATATTGCCGAGCACGGCAAATTCGAACGGCGGCGGTTTCGGCGGGCTTTGTGCGGCTGCCTTCGCCGCGGGTTTCGCGTTACCTGGCGCCGCCGCCGTCGATGTCGAACCCGTCGCCAACGCAAGTGCCACGAGGCACGCGGCCAGCAAGCCGGTGCCGGTGTGGCGAGGCGCGCGCAAGCGGCGCAGCGTCGGCATGAGTGCTCAGCCGTTCGCGCGGCCTTGCATCAGGCCTCGCAGTTCATACAGCAGGTCGAGGGCTTCGCGAGGGCGAAGATCGTCCGGATCGATTTGCGCCAGACGCGCCAGCGCGGCCTCGGCCGCTGGATCGAGTGCGGCGGCGCCATGTGTCGCCTGAAGTGCAACTGCGCTATCTGACGCGTCATCGAGATCGTCCTCGAGGTCATCTTCGATCGGCGCTCGCGCCGCGAACAGGTCGAGCTGCGGTGCGGCCGGATCGAGCGCCTGCTGTTCGAGCAACGCAAGATGCTTGCGCGCCGCGCGTATGACCGGCATCGGCACCCCGGCGAGTTGGGCGACCTGCAAGCCGTAGCTCTGGCTCGCGGGGCCGTCCTGAACCGCGTGCAGGAACACGATGCCTTCGCCATGCTCCACGGCCGACAGGTGCACGTTCGCGCATTGCGGGAACTCTTCGGGAAGCTGGGTCAGCTCGAAATAGTGTGTCGCGAACAAGGTGTAGCAGCGGTTGTGACCGAGCAGATGCCGCGCAATCGCCCAGGCGAGCGCGAGGCCGTCGAACGTCGATGTGCCGCGTCCGATCTCGTCCATCAGCACGAGACTCTGGTCGGTCGCCGTATGCAGAATGGCCGCCGATTCGGTCATCTCGACCATGAACGTCGAACGCCCGCCCGCAAGGTCATCCGACGCGCCGATACGCGTGAAGATGGCGTCGAGCGGCCCGAGGCGCACGGCCTCGGCGGGCACGTAGCAGCCTACGTAAGCGAGCAGGGCGATCAGCGCGGTCTGACGCATGAACGTCGACTTACCGCCCATGTTCGGGCCGGTGATGAGCAGCAGGCGGCGGGCATCGCCCAGCGAACAATCGTTGGCGATGAAGCGCTCCACCTGTTGCTCGACGACCGGGTGGCGGCCCTGACGAATGTCGACCACGCGATCTTCCACCAACTCGGGCTTCACCCAGCCCAGCGTCTCGGCACGCTCGGCCAGTGCGGCGAGAACATCCAACTGCGCGAGCGCCTGCGCAATGCGCTTGAACTCGGTGATGTGCGGCAACAGTGTTTGCAGCAGCGCGTCGTAAAGTAGCTTTTCCCGAGCGAGCGAACGCTCCTGCGCGGACAGCGCCTTGTCTTCGAACGTTTTCAGCTCGGGCGTGATGTAGCGCTCGGCATTCTTGAGGGTCTGGCGGCGGCGATAGTCGTCGGGCACCTTGTCGGTCTGGCCGCGCGTGACTTCGATATAGAAGCCGTGAACCTTGTTGAACTCGACGCGCAAATTGTTGATGCCGGTGCGTGCCCGCTCACGTGTTTCCAGATCGACGAGGAACTGCCCGCAGTTCTCCGAGATGTCGCGCAATTCGTCGAGGTCGGCGTCGTACCCCCGTGCAATGACGCCACCGTCTCGCACCATTGCCGCCGGTTCTTCGGCAATGGCGCTCGTGAGCAGCGCGAGGGCGGCATCGGGAATCGCGAGGTCTTCGTGCAGGATCGCGAGCAGCGGCGAGCCCGCTTCGACGGCGCGCAGCGTCGTGTGCAGTTCAGGCAGGCGGCGCAGCGCATCGCGCAGGCTCGACAGATCGCGCGGACGCGCCGTGAGTAGTGCCAGACGTGCCGTAATCCGTTCGACATCCGCGACATGCCGCAATTCGCTGTTCAGCGCGCGCCATGCGCCGGGGCCTTCGAGCAGCGTAGCGATAGCCAGTTGGCGCGACTGCGGCACTTGCTGATCACGCATCGGGTGATGGAGCCAGTGGCGCATCAGGCGGCTGCCCATGGTGGTGCCGCAAGTGTCGAGCAGCGAGAGCAGCGTCGGCGATTCGGTGCCGCGCAGCGTTTCGGTGAGCTCGAGATTACGCCGGGTGGCGGCGTCCAGGCCAATATAGGCGGCTTCCCGCTCCACGTTCAGACTTTGCACATGACGCAGCGACTGGCCCTGCGTGGCGGCTGCGTACTGCAGCAGCGCGCCGGCCGCGCCTAGCGCCGGGTTCAGACCGTCGCAGCCGAAGGCCGTCAGGCTGGCAACACCCAGTTGATCGCGCAGACGCTGCGTGCCGGCGGCCGTGTCGAAATGCCAGTCGGGCACGCGGGTGGTGGTGCCGAGGGAAAAGCCCTCGAACGCTTCGAGTGCGCTGTCCGGCACGAGCGTCTCGGCCGGGCGGATGCGCTCCAGTTCGCGCGGCAGCTTGTCGGCGGCCACTTCCATGAGGCGCAGTTCGCCGCTGGCGAGCGACAGCCAGGCGAGGCCGGCCATGCGCTCACTCGCGCGCCTCGCCGGGGGCATCTGCACGGCAAGCAAATACTGATCGACCTTGTCGCTGAGGAGGGCGGCGTCGGTGAGTGTGCCGGGGGTGACGATGCGCACGACCTTGCGCTCGACCGGACCCTTGGACGTGGCCGGGTCGCCGATCTGCTCGCAGATGGCGACCGATTCGCCGAGCTTGACCAGTTTGCCGAGATATTGCTCCACGGCGTGATGCGGAACACCGGCCATGCGGATCGGCTGTCCGCCGGACTGGCCACGCGCGGTGAGCGTGAGGTCGAGCAGGCGTGCCGCCTTGGCCGCGTCGTCATGGAACAGCTCGTAGAAGTCGCCCATGCGATAGAAGACAAGCATGTTCGGATGCTCGGCCTTGATGCGCGTGTACTGCTGCATCATCGGCGTCATCGGTGCGGCGGAGACAGGGGCGGGAGTCGCTTGGGTGCTCGTCATGAATGAATTCGGGTCGGGCGAGTCGGGTCACGATGCCCCCGGCGGGCTAGGCCTGACGGGAGGATCTCACGGAGAGCCGGCATGCGGCATGCCGGTTTGCACCATCGTGGCGCGTTGGATGCGCAATTTTACGACGGGTTTGACACGCGCCGTCATGCGATGTGCTGCGATGTCGCCTTCGGGTGCCGGTGCGCATGTCACATGAAGGCAGCGAATTTTGCTCAAGTTTCCCGAAAATGTGCCGTTTCGGGTGGTAAGCTCTCGCAAAAATTACCAAAAAAGCAGCACAAGCTACTCTCGTACGGGCCAGCATGGTGAAGTCGTTGAAGGGACGAGTCGCGTTGGCGACAGCGCTCGTCTCGATGATATTGATCGTCGGTGTGGCCGTCGGTATCGAGTTTTTCGTCTATGGGGAATTGCGAAGCTCGATGCAGGCGCAGCTCGACACGCAGGTCAACCTCGTTGCCGATCAGCTCGACGACAAATTGCGTACGAAGTTTGTCGCATTGCATCGGATGTCCCGCAATATCGGCGATCCCTATGCCATGACGCCCGCGCAGTTCGATGCTTTTTCCAGCATGTCGGTGTCGATGCCGGAAACGTTCAACACGATTTTCGTGGCCGCGTCTGACGGCCGTATTCTCTACGACTCGACGTTCGCCGCCACGCCCTTCAATATTGCCGACCGCGATTACTTCCGGCAGTTGCTGGCAGGCGCCCCGCAGGCGGTTTCCAACGTGATCGCGGGCAAGATCACGAGTTCGCCGGGCATCGTACTCGCCGTGCCCATCACCGATGCAAAGGGCAAGGTGACGGCCGTGATCGGCGGGGCGGTCAATCTGCTTCGCCAGAATTTCATCGTCGATCTGGCGAGCAATACCGTTGGCGAGACCGGACGTTACTGCCTGATTACCAACGAGAACCCGGCACGCTATGTGATTCAGGCGGACGTGACCAAGATTCTCACGCCCGTGGGGCCGGTGCAGACGCTATGTGGCATACGCGACCCCGACTCGCACGACATCGTTCACATGCATCCGCTTGTCGCGCGCGCTCCCATGGCGACGACCGGTTGGTCGGTCGTGGCGGTCGTGCCCGGCGCCGAGGCCTTCGATCCGCTCGCCCGGGTGCGGCGCCGCATGATCATGCTCGCGATTGCCGCCATTGGCATTGCGGCATTTGCGATGTGGTGGATGGCGCGGCGCATGCTGCGTCCGCTCGACACCCTGCGAGACCTCGTGGAGCGCAGCGCCGGCGATATGCGTGCGGTGCAATCGTTGCCGGTGCAGCGTGCCGACGAGATCGGGGCGCTCGCGAACTCGTTTCGCGGCATGATGGAGCGCCTGGGCGATCGCACGGAAGCGCTGGAGATGTCGCGCGAAGCGGCACGCGCGAATGTGCGCCGCATGCAGGAGATCGCAGACCGTGTACCGTATCTGGTGGCGTTTCTCGACGGCGACCAGCGCTTTGCGTTCGTGAACCGGGCATGCGAATTGCGACTGCGCCACTCGCGTGATCGCATTCTCGGCGCGACGGCGCGCGAGTTGCTCGGCCCGTCGCTTTATCGTGAATTTTCCCCCTACCTGTCGCGGGCATTCGCGGGCGAGGCTGCCACCTTTGTCTGGGATTTTGGTGAAGACGCCGCGTATCGATGCTTCGAGGTGAATTATCAGCCGGAATGGGCAACGCCAAACGTGCTCGCTGGCGTTCATCTTTTCGTGCGCGATATCACGATCGAGCGCACGAACGAGCGGCGCCTGCGGCGTGAATCGCACACTGATCATCTGACCGGGTTGCTCAATCGCAAAGGTTTCGATCAGGCGCTGGCCGGCGCGGTGCGGCGTGCGCGCGAAGGGGCCGGCGCGCAGGCGCTGTTGTTCGTCGATCTGGATCGCTTCAAGGCGGTCAATGACACCTGGGGCCATGCGCTGGGTGACGAACTGTTGCGGCGACTGGCCAAACGGCTTGTGGCGAGCGTGCGCGAGAGCGATGCCATCGCCCGTTTCGGCGGCGACGAATTTGCCGTCATCATGGCGGACGTTCAGGATGTCGTCGATGTCGAGCGCACGGCGATGTCGATTCTCGATCTGGCGTCGCGGCCAATGGTGCTCTCTGCCGGCGAGGTCGTCGTGGGCGCTTGTGTCGGCGTGGCGATGGTCGCGCGCGGAGAGGACAAAACGCCAGGCATGTTGTTCGAAGCCGCCGACCGTGCGTTGTACAACGCGAAACACGGCGGGCGCGGGCGCTTCGTGCTCAGCGACGGCGACTCCGGCAGCTCAGGGTAAGCGGGCGCTCACCGTAGCAGCGCGATGCCCGGCGGATGTGGGGCGGATGTCGGGCGGATGTCGGGCGGCAGGTGTCGGCGTTTGTCATGAGCGCGGCACTTGTGTGGGGCGCTGCGCATTAGGCAACGGCAATCGGACGCGCCGTTGCGATGAGCTTCTGTGAAGTTACGAGCGTGAGTTGTCTGACGCACAATGAGCGACGCCGTTCGTCGGTGGCTCAGTGCGGTCGACGGATACGGCGCGGGGCAGTCTTCACACAGGAGGCGGGCATGAAACTTGAGGGCGGACGAAGCCGGACAACAGCGCGGGCGGCTTCCGACGCAGGGTGGCGCGAAGCAGGCGCGCGCCGTGAGCCACCGCGGGCATCGCATCGGGAGCCGCGTCTGCGGCAGGGTACCGGTGAGCGCGAAGACAGGCCGAGGCATCTGAGTTTGTCGGTTCGCGAAAACGAAGTGTTTCACATGCTGGTCGACGGCCTGGCCGTCAATGAAATCGCTCATGCCTTGCATTCGAGCGAGCGAACGATTGCAGCACACGTCACACACATTCTGCACAAACTCGCGCTTGACGATAGTGCAGAGCTGATCGGCTACGCGATTCGTCACGGGCTGATCGACGAAGGGGGGGAGGGCATCGCCTGACTGTTCTCCCGGGGCGGGCGTCGCAGGCTTGCCCCGAACAGCCGGCTCCCTCCTTTTGGGGCTAATCCGGCGCGTCGCGCAAGGTTGTCACGATTGCCCGCGACGCGCCTGTCAACTGGCCGGCGGGAAATTGAATCCTGTCGCGCGAACGACCTGCGGTCACTTTGCCAGCGCACCGCGAACGTCCCGAATAATCCTGATTGATCCCGAAAGCGGACCGGGGCCGCGTCGACGGCCAACACGATTGCGCTGGCGATGATAAGGTACCGGCTCGACACAATTTTCACTGAGGGTGCGTGTCCATTGCGCGTGTGCATCGGTGCGCGGCGCAGGCATCACTCTCGCGACCCTAACGAGACGGGCGGCCCGCACTGATGCGAAGGCGTCGCCCCGAGACCCGAGGACAGACACGATGAAGGCAATCGAGATCACCCAGTATGGCGCACCGGAAGTGCTCAAGCCCACCGAGCGGCCGCGCCCCGAGCTCAAGCCGGGCGAGGTGCTTATCAAGGTGACGGCGTCGGGCGTGAACCGCCCGGACGTGCTTCAGCGCATCGGGCAGTACCCCGTGCCGCCGGGTGCGTCCGATTTGCCCGGACTCGAAGTGGCCGGCGAAATCGTCGAGGGCGCGCTCGATGGTGCCGACAATCGCTGGGGGCTGAAGGTCGGCTCGCGGGTGTGCGCACTGGTGCAGGGCGGTGGCTATGCCGAGTACTGCGCCGCACCGCTCGGGCAGGTGCTTCCGGTGCCGCAAGGATTGTCGGACGTGGAGGCGGCATCGCTGCCGGAAACGTTCTTCACGGTGTGGAGCAACGTGTTCGATCGGGCGCGTCTTGGCGAGACCGAGGCGGGCGAGAAGGAGACGCTGCTGGTGCAAGGTGGTACGAGCGGCATCGGCGTGACGGCGATCCAGCTTGGCGTGGCGCTCGGCCATCGCGTGTTCGCGACCGCCGGCTCTGACGAGAAGGCCCGTGCGTGCGAAGCGCTCGGCGCGGAGCGGGGTATCAATTACAAGACGGAAGATTTCGTGGCGATCGCCAAGGAACTCACCAAGGATCGCGGCGTGGATGTCGTGCTCGATATGGTGGGCGGCGATTATCTGCCGCGTGAAGTGCAGGCGCTGGCCTTCGATGGCCGCATCGCCATCATCGCGCTGCTCGGCGGAAGCAAGGCAACGCTCGATATGGGGGCGCTCCTGCGCCGCCGTCTGACGGTGACTGGCTCGACGCTGCGCCCGCGCTCGGTTGCCTTCAAGGCGGCGATCGCCCAGAACCTGTACGAAAAGGTTTGGCCGTTGTTTGCAGCAGGCAAAATTCGTCCGGTGATTTATCAGACGTTCCCGGCCGAACAAGCGGACAAAGCCCATGCCTTGATGGAAACCAGCACGCACGTCGGCAAGATCGTGCTGACCTGGTAAGCACGCCTGCGTCGAATGGCGGTGTGAATCCGCGTGAAATGCGCATTTCATGCGGATTTGCACGTTAGAAGACCGTCGAAATTGACCCCCATGCCCCGGACGCACTAGAATGAGAGGTTTTTCGTCCATACGCATTGGGGGATAAGGCGTGACAACTGGTACCGCAGCTTCGGCTCGCACCATCAGCCGTAAGGCTGGCAAGCTCGTCGTGGGCAATTGGAAACTGCATGGCAGTCTGGCCGGCAACGAGGCGCTTCTGGGCGACCTGCTGGCATCGCCGGTGCTGAGTGCGCCGGGCGTGATCGCCGCCGTATGTGTGCCGTTCCCCTATCTCGCGCAATGCCAGAGCCGCCTCTCGGGGCAGGTGTTGGGCTTTGGTGCGCAGGATGTTTCCGCGCAGGTCGCGGGCGCCTTTACGGGCGAAGTCGCCGCACCGATGATCGCTGAGTTTGGCGCGCAGTTCGTGATCGTCGGGCACTCGGAGCGTCGCACGTACCATGCCGAGACCGATGCGAATGTCGCCGCCAAGACGTTGCGCGTGCTCGATGCGGGCATGACGCCGATCGTGTGCGTGGGCGAGACGCTTGCAGAGCGTGAAGCCGGTGAGACGAAGGCTGTGGTGACGCGTCAGCTCGAAGCGGTGCTCGCGGCGCTGACGGCGGAGCAGGCTGCGCAGATCGTCGTCGCTTACGAGCCGGTCTGGGCGATCGGCACGGGCAAGACGGCGACATCAGCCGAGGCGCAGGAAGTGCATGCCCATCTGCGTTCGCTGTTGCGGGCGAAGGGTGAGGCGGTAGCGGATGTGGCGGTGTTGTACGGCGGCAGTGTGAAGCCGGACAACGCGGCCGAGTTGTTCTCGATGACGGACGTCGATGGTGGTCTGATCGGCGGCGCGGCATTGAAGGCAGCCGATTTTCTGGCGATTTGCGAGGCAGGTTTGTCGCGCTGAAGCCAATGCCATTCTTTTTAATGGCATGAAATAGTCATGATGCGGTGCACCAAAATGCACTGCAAATCGGATTCTTCTATACGGGTGATGAGATGGGGTTGTTGAAAACGTTGTTGATCGTGGTGCAGGTGCTTTCCGCGCTGGGCATCATCGGTCTGGTGTTGCTTCAGCATGGCAAGGGCGCCGACATGGGCGCTGCATTCGGTAGTGGTTCGTCGGGCAGTCTCTTCGGTGCATCGGGTTCCGCGAACTTCCTGTCGCGTACCACGGCAGCCCTGGCGGCCGTATTCTTTGTGACCACGCTGGGTCTCACGTATCTCGGTTCGTATAAGCCGGCGGCAAACATCGGTGTCCTTGGTAATTTGCCTGCCGCGACTTCGCCGGTCACGGCGTCGGCGCCTGCTGCGGCAAGTGTTCCGGCAGCGGCTTCGGCGGCTAATCCGCAGGACGTGCCCAAGTAATTGGCAAGGCGTTTGTGACAAGTAATAAGCTGTAAAGAAAATCGAAAAAAAATCGATTTGTGCATTGAACAAAATGCTGAAGAGCGCTACTATAGCGGTCTTGAAGCGATTCGTAAGTGACAGCGGATTGCAGACTATGAATGCCGACGTGGTGAAATTGGTAGACACGCTATCTTGAGGGGGTAGTGGCGAAAGCTGTGCGAGTTCGAGTCTCGCCGTCGGCACCACAGTTCTACGATGCCAGCCTTGCGTTTATGCTTTGGCTGGCATTTTATTTTGTGCTCACCGTTCATCCGCTTTCCGGTCCCCACGCCATCGACGAGAGCGGTTCTTTGAACTAACCGAAAGAGGGTAGAGTTGAACCTCGGAACCTATTATCCCGTCCTGCTGTTTCTTCTGGTAGGTGGCGGTCTTGGGGCGGTACTGATTGGGGTTGGTAAATTCCTCGGCCCCAACAAACCCGACAGCGAAAAACTCTCTCCGTACGAGTGCGGCTTCGAGGCTTTCGAAGACGCGCGCATGAAGTTCGATGTGCGCTACTATCTCGTCGCCATCCTTTTCATCCTGTTCGATCTCGAAACGGCATTCCTGTTTCCGTGGGGCGTGGCCCTGCGCGATATCGGCTGGGTGGGCTTTATCTCCATGATGGGTTTCCTGCTTGAACTGCTCGTCGGTTTCGTGTTCCTGTGGAAGCGCGGTGCGCTTGACTGGGAATAAGACCGTCAACGTATTTGGCAGCATTGCAGAAGGATTCAGGGTAAGCATATGAGCATCGAAGGGGTTTTGCGCGAAGGGTTCGTCACCACCACGGCTGACAAACTCATCAACTGGACGCGCACGGGTTCGCTTTGGCCGATGACGTTCGGCCTCGCGTGCTGTGCCGTTGAAATGATGCACGCTGGCGCGGCGCGTTACGATCTGGACCGGTTTGGCGTGGTGTTCCGCCCGAGCCCGCGTCAGTCGGACGTGATGATCGTGGCCGGCACGCTGTGCAACAAGATGGCGCCCGCGCTGCGCAAGGTGTACGACCAGATGGCCGAGCCGCGTTGGGTGATCTCGATGGGGTCGTGTGCCAACGGCGGCGGCTACTATCACTATTCCTACTCGGTGGTGCGCGGTTGCGATCGCATCGTGCCAGTCGACGTCTACGTGCCGGGCTGTCCGCCGACGGCCGAGGCGCTCGTCTACGGCATCATCCAGTTGCAGTCGAAGATTAAGCGGACTGCGACGATCGCGCGTAAATAACCGCTACCGCCCATGTCTAAATTAGAACAACTCAAGACCACCCTGCAAAACGTGCTCGGCACCCGTGCCGAGCAGTTGGTGGAAGCCCTCGACGAGCTGACGTTGACCGTCAAGGCAAGTGACTATCTCGAAGTGGCGCGCACGCTGCGCGACCATCCCGAGCTGAAGTTCGAGCAACTGATGGATGTTGCCGGCCTGGACTATTCGGCATATGGCGATGGTGCCTACGACGGCCCGCGCTACGCCGCCGTCTCGCATCTGCTCTCGCTCACCCACAACTGGCGTCTGCGTGTGCGCGTGTTCGCACCGGACGACGATCTGCCGGTCGTGGCGTCGCTGATCGATCTGTGGAGTTCGGCCAACTGGTTCGAGCGTGAAGCCTTCGATCTGGTCGGTGTCGTGTTCGAAGGGCACCCGGATCTGCGCCGTATTCTGACGGACTACGGTTTCATCGGTCACCCGTTCCGCAAGGACTTCCCGACGTCCGGTTACGTCGAGATGCGTTACGACCCGGAACAGAAGCGAGTGATCTACCAACCGGTGACGATCGAGCCGCGCGAAATTACGCCGCGCATCATCCGCGAAGAGCATTACGCCGGTCTGAAACATTAAGGTGGCCTTGTGGCAGACATCAAGAACTACACCCTGAACTTCGGTCCGCAGCACCCGGCAGCGCACGGCGTGCTGCGCCTGGTGCTCGAGCTGGACGGCGAAGTGATCCAGCGCGCCGATCCGCACATCGGCCTGCTGCACCGTGCGACCGAAAAGCTCGCCGAATCGAAGACGTTCCTGCAATCCGTGCCGTACATGGATCGTCTCGATTATGTGTCGATGATGTGCAACGAGCACGCATACGTCATGGCGATCGAAAAGCTGCTCGGCGTTGACGTGCCGATTCGCGCACAATACATCCGCGTGATGTTCGACGAAATCACGCGGGTTTTGAATCACCTGATGTGGATCGGTTCCCACGCACTCGATGTGGGCGCGATGGCGGTGTTCCTGTACGCCTTCCGTGAGCGCGAAGACCTGTTCGACGTGTACGAAGCCGTTTCGGGTGCGCGTATGCACGCGGCTTACTACCGTCCGGGCGGTGTATATCGCGATCTGCCGGACTCGATGCCGAAGTATCGTGCGTCGAAGTTCCACAACGAGCGGGCGATCAAGAAGATGAACGAAGCGCGCGAAGGCTCGCTGCTGGACTTCATCGAAGATTTTGCGATCCGCTTCCCGAAGTGTGTCGACGAGTACGAAACGCTGCTCACCGACAACCGTATCTGGAAGCAGCGTCTGGTGGGTATCGGCGTGGTGTCGCCCGAGCGTGCGATGCAGCTGGGCTTTTCCGGCGCGATGCTGCGCGGCTCGGGTATCGCCTGGGATCTGCGCAAGAAGCAGCCGTACGAAGTGTACGACCGCCTCGAGTTCGATATTCCGGTGGGTAAGGAAGGCGACTGTTACGACCGTTATCTGGTGCGCGTGGAAGAAATGCGCCAGTCGGCCAGCCTGATCCGCCAGTGCGTGAAGTGGCTGCGTGCCAACGAAGGTCCGGTGATTACGGACAATCACAAGGTAGCGCCTCCTTCGCGTGTCGAAATGAAGTCGAACATGGAAGAGCTGATTCACCACTTCAAGCTCTTCACCGAAGGCTTCCACGTGCCCGCCGGCGAGACATATGCCGCCGTCGAGCACCCGAAGGGCGAGTTCGGCATCTATCTGGTGTCGGACGGTGCCAACAAGCCGTACCGCCTGAAGATTCGCGCGCCGGGCTTCGCCCACCTTTCTGCGCTCGACGAGATGGCTAAGGGTCACATGATTGCAGATGCGGTCGCAATCATCGGTACCCAGGACATCGTGTTCGGCGAGATCGATCGCTAAATGCGCAGCGGGCGCCTCAGGCGCCCGCAAGTTTTAATGCGGCAGGGTTTCGCAGGTCGATGCCATTGCCGTTCCAGTTGCCGTGCCTGTGAGTTGCGGGCAGTCGAGATGATCGACTCGCCCGCGCTGGCACGAGCGGGGATAACGTTTTAGAGAACCGTCGGATCGGAAATGCTTTCTCCCGAAGCCCTGAAGAAAATCGACCGTGCCGTTGCCAAATACCCTGCCGAGCAGAAGCAGTCGGCGGTAATGCACGCACTTGCCGTAGCGCAGGTCGAGAAAGGCTGGTTGTCGCCCGAAGTGATGCAATTCGTGGCGGACTACCTCGAGATGCCCGCAGTCGCGGTGCAAGAGGTCGCAACCTTCTACACCATGTTCAACACGAGCCCCGTGGGCAAGTTCAAGTTGACCGTGTGCACGAACCTGCCTTGCCAGCTCACGCGCGGCGAAGAGATGGCCAAGTACCTGAAGGAGAAGCTGGGTGTCGAGTACAACGACATCACGCCGGATGGTCTCTTCACGGTCAAGGAAGGTGAGTGCATGGGCGCTTGTGGCGATGCTCCCGTCATGCTGGTGAATAACCATCGCATGTGCGGCTTCATGAATGAAGAAAAGGTCGACGCGCTCATCGAAGAGCTCAAGGCCAAGGGCGCTGCGGGAGAGAAAGCATGACGTCGCTGCACAACCGTCACATCAAACCGCTGATTCTCGCCGACCTCAATGGCGAGAACTGGCATCTGGAAGATTACGTCAAGCGCGGTGGTTACCAGCAGCTCGCACGCATTCTGAAAGAAGGCCTCACACCGGAGCAGGTGATTGCCGACGTCAAGGCGTCTGGCTTGCGCGGTCGCGGAGGCGCAGGCTTCCCGACCGGTCTGAAGTGGAGCTTCATGCCGCGCGCGTTCCCGGGGCAGAAGTACCTCGTCTGCAATTCGGACGAAGGCGAGCCCGGTACGTTCAAGGATCGCGACATTCTGCGCTACAACCCACACGCGCTGATCGAAGGCATGGCCATCGGCGGTTTCGCCATGGGCATCACCGTCGGTTACAACTACATCCACGGCGAAATCTACGAAGTGTACGAACGCTTCGAAGAGGCCCTCGAGGAAGCACGCGCTGCCGGCTATCTGGGCGACAACATTCTCGGCACGGACTTCTCGTTCCAGCTGCACGCTCACCATGGCTATGGCGCGTACATCTGCGGCGAAGAAACCGCATTGCTCGAGTCGCTCGAAGGCAAGAAGGGCCAGCCGCGTTTCAAGCCGCCGTTCCCGGCGAGCTTTGGTCTGTACGGCAAGCCCACGACCATCAACAACACCGAGACGTTTGCTGCTGTCCCGTTCCTGCTGGCCACCGGCCCGCAGCAGTATCTGGAGATGGGCAAGCCGAACAACGGCGGCACCAAGATTTTCTCGGTGTCGGGCGACGTCGAGCTGCCGGGTAACTACGAAGTGCCGCTGGGCACGCCGTTCCCCGAGCTGCTCGAACTTGCCGGCGGCATGCGCGGTGGCAAGAAGCTCAAGGCCGTGATTCCGGGCGGCTCGTCGGCACCGGTCGTGCCGGCCGGGCTGATGATGGAAACCACGATGGACTACGACAGCATCGCCAAGGCGGGATCGATGTTGGGGTCGGGCGCTGTGATCGTGATGGACGAGACGCGCTGCATGGTGCGCTCGCTGCTGCGTCTGTCGTACTTCTACTACGAAGAATCGTGCGGTCAGTGCACGCCGTGCCGCGAAGGCACTGGCTGGCTGTGGCGCGTGGTCAATCGTATCGAGCATGGTGAAGGCCGCAAGGAAGATCTGGACCTGCTCAATTCGGTGGCCGAGAACATCATGGGCCGTACCATTTGCGCGCTGGGCGACGCCGCAGCGATGCCGGTGCGCGGCATGCTCAAACACTTCTGGGACGAGTTCGCCTACCACGTCGAGCACAAGCATTGCTTGGTCGGCGCTCACTAATCCCTTTTGACGCTTGGCATTGAACCGCTATGGTTGAAATCGAAATTGACGGCCAAAAGGTCGAGGTGCCCGAAGGCAGCATGGTGATCCAGGCTGCCAAGAAGAACGGCACCTATATTCCCCACTTCTGCTATCACAAGAAGCTGTCCATCGCTGCGAACTGCCGCATGTGCCTGGTCGAGGTCGAAAAGGCCCCGAAGGCCGTGCCGGCCTGTGCAACGCCGGTGGCTAACGGCATGATCGTGCGGACCAACTCCGAGAAGGCTGTGAAGGCGCAGCAATCGGTGATGGAATTCCTGCTGATCAATCACCCGCTCGATTGCCCGATCTGCGATCAGGGCGGCGAGTGCCAACTGCAAGACTTGGCAGTCGGTTACGGCAAGTCGGCGTCGCGCTATCAGGAAGAGAAGCGCGTCGTGTTCCACAAGAATGTGGGCCCGCTCATCTCGATGGAAGAGATGTCGCGCTGCATCCACTGCACCCGCTGCGTGCGTTTCGGTCAGGAAGTGGCCGGCGTCATGGAGTTCGGCATGCTGGGGCGTGGCGAGCACTCGGAAATCACGTCGTTCGTCGGCAAGACGGTGGACTCCGAACTCTCGGGCAACATGATCGACCTGTGCCCGGTCGGTGCGCTCACCTCGAAGCCGTTCCGTTACAGCGCCCGTACCTGGGAACTGTCGCGCCGCAAGTCGGTGAGCCCTCACGATGGCGTGGGTGCGAACCTCGTGGTGCAAGTGAAGAACAACAAGGTCATGCGCGTTGTGCCGCTCGAGAACGAAGCGGTCAACGAATGCTGGATCTCGGACAAGGACCGTTTCTCGTACGAAGGTCTGAACAGCGACGAGCGCCTCACCAAGCCGATGCTCAAGCAGGGCGGTGAGTGGCACGAAGTCGACTGGCAGACGGCGCTCGAGTACGTCGGTCATGGTCTGACGGACATCATCCGCGACTTCGGCGCCGACGCCGTTGCCGCACTGGCCTCGCCGCATGCCACGATCGAAGAGCTGCACCTGCTGCAGAAGTTCGTGCGCGCACTGGGTAGCGATAACGTCGACTTCCGTCTGCGTCAGACGGATGTGTCGGGCGGCACCCAGGGTGCACCGTGGCTCGGCCTGCCGATCGCTGAACTCGACAAGCTGCAAAGCACGCTGGTCGTCGGCTCGTTCCTGCGCAAGGATCACCCGCTGTTCGCCTCGCGCCTGCGCGCTGCGGTGAAGGCCGGTGGCCAACTCAACGTGCTGCACGGCTCGGACGACGACCTGCTGGTCAAGCTCGCGAACAAGATCATCGCCGCACCGGGTGCCTGGGTGAGCGAGCTGGCCGGTATCGCTGTGGCCGCTGCCGCTGCCAAGGGCGTTGCCGCCCCGGCAGAGCTGGCCGGAGTGAGCGCTAGTGATACCGCCAAGGCCATCGCCGCGTCTCTTGCGAACGGCGAGCGTCGCGCGATCCTGCTGGGCAACGCCGCTGTGCAACATCCGCAGTTCGCGCAACTGCATGCCATCGCGCAAGTGATCGCTGACATCACCGGTGCAACGCTGGGCTTCCTGACGGAAGGCGCCAACACGGTTGGCGGCTACGCAGTGAAGGCTACGAACGCGAAGGGCGCAGCCGCCCTGTTTGCACAACCGCGTCAGGCTTACCTGCTGCTCAACGCCGAGCCGGAGTACGACTCGGCCGATGCGAAGCAAGCACTCACGGCTTTGAATGCCGCGAAGATGGTTGTCTCGCTCTCGCCGTTCAAGCACGGTCTCGAGTACGCCGACGTGCTGCTGCCGATCGCCCCGTTCACGGAAACCGCCGGTACGTTCGTCAACGCCGAAGGTCTGCCGCAACACTTCAACGGTGTGGTGCGTGCGCTGGGCGAAACGCGTCCGGGCTGGAAGGTACTGCGCGTGCTGGGCAACCTCCTCAAGCTGCAAGGCTTCGAGCAGGACACGGCCGAACAGGTTCGCGACGAAGCCCTCGCCGGTTTCTCGGCGGCTGCGCTCGACAACCGTGCCAAGGCAGCACTGGCGGTGCCGAAGGCTGCGGGCCAGGGTCTGGAGCGTCTGGCGGATGTGCCGATCTACGCTGCCGACGCACTGGTGCGCCGTGCGCCGTCGCTGCAACTGACCAACGACGCCAAGGCTGCGCTGCGTGCCACGCTGCCGGCTGCGCTGTTCGACAGCCTGGGCCTCGCTGCCGGCGACGCCGTGCGCGTGCGCCAGGGCGATGCCGTGGTTACGCTGCCGGCCGCTCGCTCGGAAACGCTGCCTGCCAACGTGGTGCGCGTTCCGGCAGCCACGCCGGCGTCCGCCGCGCTTGGCGCGATGTTCGGTGAAATTTCGGTGGAGAAGGCGTAAATGAGCCTGAACGAAGTCATCAATCAATACGGCACGCAACTGCTGGGCGTGGCCTGGCCGACGGTGTGGGCGCTGGTCCGCATTCTCGTCGTGGCCGTGATCCTGCTGCTGTGCGTGGCGTACCTGATTCTGTGGGAGCGTAAGCTCATCGGCTGGATGCACGTGCGTCTCGGTCCGAACCGCGTGGGGCCCGCCGGTCTGCTGCAGCCGATCGCCGACGTGTTGAAACTCCTGCTCAAGGAAGTCATCACGCCGTCGCAAGTGAGCAAGGGCATTTACGCCATCGCTCCGGTCATGGCGGTGCTGCCGGCCTTCGCGATCTGGGCGGTCATCCCGTTCCAGCCGGGGGCGGTGCTGGCCGACGTGAACGCCGGTCTGCTCTACGCCATCGCGATCTCGTCGATCGGTGTGTACGGCGTGATTCTTGCCGGCTGGGCATCGAACTCGAAATACGCTTTCCTCGGCGCCATGCGCGCGTCGGCCCAGATGATTTCGTACGAAATCGCCATGGGCTTCGCGCTGGTGACGGTGCTGATGACGGCCGGCTCGCTCAATCTGTCGGACATCGTGCGCTCGCAGGAGCACGGCATGTTCGCCGGCATGGGCCTGAACCTGTTGTCGTGGAACTGGCTGCCGCTGCTGCCGATGTTCGTCGTCTACTTCATCTCGGGTATTGCGGAAACGAACCGCCACCCGTTCGACGTGGTGGAAGGCGAATCGGAAATCGTGGCCGGTCACATGATCGAGTACTCGGGCATGGGCTTCGCGCTCTTCTTCCTGGCCGAGTACATCAACATGATCATCATCTCGGCGCTGGCTGCGGTGCTGTTCCTGGGTGGCTGGAGTGCGCCGTTCGGCTTCCTGTCGTTCATCCCGGGTGTGTTCTGGCTGGCGTTCAAGGTGTTCCTGCTGCTGTCGGTGTTCATCTGGGTGCGTGCGACGTTCCCGCGCTACCGCTACGACCAGATCATGCGTCTGGGCTGGAAGGTTTTCCTGCCGTTGACGATCGTTTGGGTGATCGTGGTGGGTGGCTGGATCATGTCGCCCTGGAACATCTGGGGCTGAGGCGAACGGAGTAGAGGAATCCCATGGTAAGGGCAATCAAGGACTTTTTTGGCAGTTTCCTGTTGTTGGAGCTGCTCAAGGGCATGGCGCTCACGGGGCGCTACACGTTCGCTCGCAAGGTGACGGTGCAGTTTCCGGAAGAGAAGACGCCGCTGTCGCCGCGTTTTCGCGGTCTGCATGCGCTGCGCCGTTATCCGAACGGTGAAGAGCGCTGTATCGCGTGCAAGTTGTGCGAAGCGGTGTGCCCGGCAATGGCCATCACGATCGAGTCGGATGTGCGTGACGACGGCACCCGCCGTACCACGCGTTACGACATCGATCTGACCAAATGCATTTTCTGCGGCTTCTGCGAAGAAAGCTGCCCGGTGGACTCGATCGTCGAGACACACATTCTCGAGTATCACGGCGAGAAGCGTGGCGATCTGTACTTCACCAAGGAAATGTTGCTCGCGGTGGGCGATCGTTACGAAAACGAAATCGCGGCGGCCAAGGCGGCCGATGCGCCGTACCGTTAAGCAGGGCAGGGCGCGGCGGATCGATGGCGCGCCCGGTACGGCAATTGACGTTGGCTAATTCTCGCGACACCCGGTGATTATGGAATTCACAACCTTTCTTTTCTACGTGTTTGCGCTGATCCTCGTGGTCTCCGGCCTGAAGGTCGTGACCTCGCGCAACCCCGTACAGTCGGCACTGTTCCTGGTGCTGGCCTTCTTCAACGCCGCGGCGATCTGGATGCTGCTCGAGGCCGAGTTCCTGGCCATCATGCTGGTGCTCGTCTACGTCGGCGCAGTGATGGTGCTGTTCCTGTTCGTCGTGATGATGATCGACATCAATCTCGACGAACTGCGACGCGGCTTCGGCAAGTTCATTCCGCTGGCGAGTACCGTCGGCGCGATCATGATCGTCGAAGCATCGCTGGTGCTGATGCGCGGCTACGGCGCCACGCGCGCACCGGTCAAGGCCGTGTCGGCCCCGGACGTGCCGAACACCAAGGCGCTCGGCATCGCGCTGTACACCGACTATATCTTTGCCTTCGAAGTGGCAGGTTTGATCCTGCTGGTGGCCGTCGTGGCAGCCGTTGCGCTCACGATGCGTACCCGTAAGGACCACAAACAGACCGACCCGAGCAAGCAGGTGCGCGTGAAGGCGCGCGACCGCGTGCGTCTGGTGTCGATGCCCGCCGAAGCCCGGCAGCAATCCACCGGCACTGACACGCCGGCGGCGGAATAAGGAGACAGCATGATGTCGTTGTCGCTAGCGCATTACCTGGTGTTGGGCGCGATTCTCTTCGCGATCAGCATTACCGGTATCTTCCTCAACCGCAGAAATGTGATTGTGCTGCTGATGGCCATCGAGCTGATGTTGCTCGCGGTCAATCTGAACTTCGTCGCGTTCTCGCATTACCTGGGCGACATTGCCGGCCAGGTATTCGTGTTCTTCATTCTTACGGTGGCCGCCGCGGAAGCCGCGATCGGTCTGGCCATTCTGGTCACGCTGTTCCGTAAGCTCGAAACGGTCAACGTCGAAGATCTCGACCGCCTTAAGGGTTAACAAAAGCGAACGCTGTTATGGCATCCACATTGAATCCCAACCTGCTGCTCGCGATCCCGCTGGCGCCGCTCGCCGGCTCCCTGATTGCCGGTCTGTTCGGCAAGCAAGTCGGACGCGCGGGCGCCCACACGGTCACGATCCTCGGCGTGCTGGTCGCGTTTGTCCTGTCGGTCATGACCTTCATCGACGTCATGAACGGCGCGAGCTTCAACGCGACCGTCTATGAATGGGCTCGCATCGGCGAACTCAAACTCGAGATCGGCTTCCTCGTCGACACGCTCACCGTCACGATGATGTGCGTGGTCACTTCCGTCTCGCTGATGGTGCACATCTACACCATCGGCTACATGGCGGAAGATCCTGGCTACCAGCGCTTCTTCTCGTACATCTCGCTGTTCACGTTCTCGATGTTGATGCTCGTGATGAGCAACAACTTCCTGCAACTGTTCTTCGGCTGGGAAGCGGTGGGTCTGGTCTCTTACCTGCTGATCGGTTTCTGGTACACGCGTCCGACCGCGATCTACGCCAACATGAAGGCGTTCCTGGTCAACCGTGTCGGTGACTTCGGCTTCCTGCTCGGTATCGGCCTGCTGCTGGCCTTCACCGGCACGCTGAACTACGGCGAAGTGTTCGCCAAGGCCAACGATGTCGCCGCCCTGTCGTTCCCGGGCACCGACTGGCGTCTGATCACCGTGGCCTGTATCTGCCTGTTCATCGGCGCGATGGGCAAGTCGGCGCAGTTCCCGCTGCACGTCTGGCTGCCGGACTCGATGGAAGGCCCGACCCCGATCTCGGCGCTGATTCACGCGGCCACGATGGTGACCGCGGGTATCTTCATGGTGAGCCGCATGTCGCCGCTGTTCGAACTGTCGGACACCGCGCTGTCGTTCATCACGATCATCGGTGCGATCACGGCGCTGTTCATGGGCTTCCTGGGCATGATCCAGAACGACATCAAGCGTGTCGTGGCCTACTCGACGCTCTCGCAGCTCGGTTACATGACGGTCGCGCTCGGCGTGTCGGCCTACCCGGTCGCCATCTTCCACCTGATGACGCACGCGTTCTTCAAGGCGCTGCTGTTCCTCGGTGCGGGCTCGGTCATCATCGGCATGCATCACGATCAGGACATGCGCAACATGGGCGGCCTGTGGAAGTACATGCCGATCACGTGGATCACGTCGCTGCTCGGTTCGCTGGCACTGATCGGCACGCCGTTCTTCTCGGGCTTCTACTCGAAGGACTCGATCATCGAAGCGGTGGCCGCCTCGCACCTGCCGGGTTCGGGCTTCGCCTACTTCGCTGTGGTCGCCAGCGTGTTCGTCACGGCGTTCTACTCGTTCCGTATGTACTTCCTGGTCTTCCACGGCAAGGAGCGTTTCGGTCAGGCACACCATGACCATCACGACGCCCATCACGAGGAAGAAGAGGATTCGCACGGCGAGCACCACGGTCTTGCCCCGGGTCAGAAGCCGCACGAGTCGCCTGCTGTCGTGACGATCCCGCTGATCCTGCTGGCGATTCCGTCGGTCATCATCGGTGCCATTGCGATTGCCCCGATGCTCTTCGGTAATTTCTTCAAGCAAGGTGTGGCGTTCAAGGACGTGATCTTCATCGGCGAGAACCACCCGGCGATGGAAGAACTGGGCCATGAGTTCCACGGCTGGGTGGCGATGGCGCTGCATTCGTTCGGCACACTGCCGATCGCACTGTCGGCGCTGGGCATCGTGCTCGCGGCCTTCTTCTACCTGAAGCGCCCGGACATTCCGGAAGCACTGAAGAACAAGTTCTCGGGTATCTACAAGTTGCTCGACAACAAGTACTACATGGACAAGATCAACGAAGTGGTCTTCGCCAAGGGCGCGCTCAAGATTGGCCGCGGCCTGTGGAAGGCGGGCGATCAGGGTCTCATCGACGGCGCCGTCGTGAATGGCAGTGCGCGTCTGGTGGGCTGGTTCGCCGGTGTCATCCGCTTCGTGCAATCCGGTTACATCTACCACTACGCGTTCGCCATGATCATCGGCATGCTCGGGCTCCTGACGCTGTTTGTGACGTTGAACGGCAAGTAATAGGGGGAGCCAACAATAATGCAATCGCTACCGCTTCTGAGTCTGGCCATTTGGCTGCCCATCCTGTCGGGGATCGTTGTCCTCGCAGTGGGAAATGACCGTAACCCGACGGGCGCACGCGTGCTGGCGCTCATCGGTTCGCTGGTGAGCTTCCTGGTCACGCTGCCGCTGATCTCGAACTTCGACGCCAACACGTCGGCGTTCCAGTACGTCGAAAAGACGAGCTGGATCGATCGTTTCCACATCAACTACTTCCTGGGCATCGGCGGCATCTCGCTGTGGCTGGTCGTGCTGACGGCGCTCATCACGGTGATCGTGGTGATCGCAGGCTGGGAAGTGATCACGGAGCGTGTCTCGCAGTACATGGCCGCGTTCCTGATCCTCTCGGGCCTGATGATCGGCGTGTTCTCGGCGCAAGACGGCCTGCTGTTCTACGTGTTCTTCGAAGCCACGCTGATCCCGATGTACCTGATCATCGGTGTGTGGGGCGGTCCGAACCGTGTGTACGCAGCGTTCAAGTTCTTCCTGTACACGCTGCTCGGCTCGCTGCTGATGCTGGTCGCGCTGATCTATCTGTACAACGCGACGGGTTCGTTCACGCTGACCGACTGGTACGCGGCGAAGCTGCCGATGAACGTGCAGATACTGCTGTTCGTGGCGTTCTTCATGGCCTTCGCCGTGAAGGTGCCGATGTGGCCGGTGCATACCTGGCTGCCGGACGCCCACGTGGAAGCGCCGACGGGGGGCTCGGTTGTGCTGGCCGCCATCATGCTCAAGCTCGGCGCGTACGGTTTCCTGCGCTTCTCGCTGCCGATCGCACCGGACGCCAGCCACTACCTGTCGGGCTTCATGATCGCGCTCGCGCTGATCGCCGTCGTCTACATCGGCCTCGTGGCGCTGGTGCAGACCGACATGAAGAAACTGGTGGCGTACTCGTCGATCGCTCACATGGGCTTCGCGATTCTCGGCTTCTTCATGTTCAGCGAAATCGGCATGCAGGGTGCACTGGTTCAGATGATCTCGCACGGCTTCGTGTCGGGCGCCATGTTCCTGTGTATCGGTGTGCTGTATGACCGCATGCACTCGCGCAACATCGCCGATTACGGCGGTGTGGTGAACACGATGCCGAAGTTTGCCGCGTTCTTCATGTTGTTCACGATGGCCAATAGCGGTCTGCCGGCGACGTCGGGCTTCGTGGGTGAGTTCCTGGTGATTCTGGGCGCCGTGAAGCTGAACTTCTGGGTGGGTCTGCTCGCTGCCACCTCGCTGATCACCGGTGCGGCTTACTCGCTGTGGATGTACAAGCGCGTGATCTTCGGTGCTATCGCCAACGATCACGTGCGTGAGCTGATCGATATCAACAAGCGCGAGTTTTTCATGCTGGCGGTGCTGGCGGCACTCACGCTGTTCATGGGTATCTATCCGAAGCCTTTCACGGACCTGATGCACACCTCCGTGGTTAACCTCCTCGCCCACGTGGCGCAGACCAAGCTGCCGTAATCGGGGAGGACATCTAGATCATGCAAAACATTAATCTGCTGCCTGCGTTGCCGGAGGCCATCCTGCTGCTCATGATCCTCGTGATCATGATGTGCGACGCGTTCCTCGGCCAGACGCGCAAGCTGAACTACGTTCTGGCGCTCATCACGTCTGCGGCCGTGTCAGTGCTGTGGGCGTGCAATGCCGCCGATCCGGCATCGCACTACCTGTTCGGCAACGTGTTCGTCGCCGATCCGATGTCGAACCTGCTCAAGGCCTTCGGTGGTCTGGCAACGTTCGTGACGTTTATTTACGGCCAGAAGTACCTGGAAGCGCGCGGCCTCGCCCGTGGCGACTTCTATGTGCTCAGCCTGTTCTCGCTGCTGGGCCTGTCGGTGATGATCTCGGGCAACAGCTTCCTGACCTTGTATCTGGGTCTGGAACTGATGTCCCTGTCGCTGTACGCCCTCGCTGCCGTGTGGCGCGATTCGACGAACGCGACCGAATCGGCCATGAAGTACTACGTGCTGGGTGCGCTCGCTTCGGGCTTCCTGCTGTACGGCATGTCGATGATGTACGGCGCGACGGGTTCGCTGGAACTGGCGAAGGTCTTCGAAGTCATCGCTTCGGGTGCCGTGAACAAGATCGTGCTGGTGTTCGGCGTGGTGTTCGTGGTCGCCGGTCTGGCGTTCAAGCTGGGCGCCGCTCCGTTCCACATGTGGGTGCCGGACGTTTATCAAGGCGCACCGACCCCGGTCACGCTGCTCATCGGTGGCGCACCGAAGCTGGGTGCCTTTGCACTGCTGCTGCGTTTGCTCGTCGAAGGCATGTTGCCGCTGGCGATCGACTGGCAACAGATGCTGATCATTCTGGCGGTGCTCTCGCTGGTGATCGGTAACCTGACGGCCATCGTGCAGACCAACGTCAAGCGTCTGCTGGCGTACTCGACGATCTCGCACATGGGCTTCGTGCTGCTTGGCATGCTCTCGGGCGTGGTGGGCGGCAAGATCGACGGTATCGCCGACGCCTACGGTTCTTCGCTGTTCTACAGCGTGATCTACCTGCTGACGACGCTGGGCACGTTCGGTATCGTGCTGCTGCTCTCGCGCAAGGGCTTCGAAGCCGAGAACCTTTCGGATCTGAAGGGCCTGAACCAGCGTAGCCCGTGGTTCGCCTTCGTCATGCTGATGCTGATGTTCTCGCTGGCAGGCATTCCGCCGCTGGCAGGCTTCTACGCCAAGCTGGCCGTGCTGCAAGCCGTGATCAACGCCGGTATGGTGTGGCTCGCCATCGTGGCGGTAATCGCCTCGCTGATCGGCGCGTTCTACTACCTGCGTGTCGTCAAGCTGATGTACTTCGACAAGCCGGAAGACACCAACGCGCTGGAAGGCAGCAGTACGATGCGCTTCGTGCTGTCGCTCAACGGTCTGGCACTGCTGTATCTGGGCCTGATGCCGGGCTCGCTGATGGACTGGTGCCTGCGCACCATCAAACTGACGCTGGCCAGCTAAGCGGTCAGGCGTTCAGAAGGACGAGGTCGACGAAGGTCACGACGTCGACGGGAAAAGCGGGCAGGGCGGGCCGACATGGATGGCCGGCCCGGCTCTCGAAAGATGAACCGGCGGAGGCAAGAACGATGGGCATGTCAGCAGGCGGTACGCTTGTGATTTTGCTGGCCGTGCTGGGCGCGAACCTGCCGTTCGTGAACCAGCGCCTGTTCGGTCTCATCGCGCTCAAGCGGGCGGTCAAGCCGCTGTGGCTGCGTCTGGTCGAGCTGGTGGTGGCCTACTTCGTGGTGGGTGCGCTCGGTTACCTGATCGAGTCGGGCATCGGCAACGTGTTTTCGCAGGGCTGGGAGTTCTACGCCGTGACTGCGAGTCTGTTTGTCGTGTTCGCGTTTCCGGGCTTCGTCTACCGGTATTTGTGGCGTCATCGACCGGCGGCTGCCGCTTGAGATGTCTGCTTTGCAAGACGCCGCCTTTGGGCGGCGTTTTGTTTTGGGTTCGCCAATTTTCAGCCGTGGAGGGCTTATGACCCAACGTCAAACCGACGATCAACATCTGATTGAGACATGTGTTACGAGTGAGACGGTCTACGACGGCGCGTTCCTGACCATCAAACGCGATCGCGTTCGTCTGCCCGATGGCAAGACGGCCGTGCGGGAATACACCACCCATCCGGGGGCAGTGATGGTGATTCCGCTTTTCGAAGATGGTCAGGTGCTCATGGAGCGTCAGTATCGTTACCCCCTCGAGCGCGTGATGACGGAACTGCCGGCGGGCAAGCTCGATGAGGCCGAGGGCGGTCTGGCATGCGGTCAGCGCGAACTGCTGGAAGAGACCGGATACCACGCCAAGCGCTGGGACTACCTCACGCGCATTCATCCGGTAATTTCGTACTCGACGGAATTCATCGACATCTGGCTTGCCCGGGACCTCACGCTTGGCGAGCGTCGTCTCGACGAAGGCGAGTTTCTCGATGTGTTCAAGATGCCGGCGACCGAGCTGCTGCAATGGGTGCGCGACGGGCGTGTCACGGACGTGAAATCCATCATCGGCGCGTTCTGGCTGGAAAAGATATTATCGGGAGTGTGGCAGCCGAACGAGCGTTCGCCGCTGCGCTGATCCACCGTCATTTTTTGAACCCGAACCCTGCCGCGGGCGGGGCCGGGATACATCCATAGCGTCATGAAGGTTTTTGATTTGCGTTGTGCACACGAGCACACCTTCGAGGGCTGGTTCGGCTCGGAGGACGATTACCTTTCGCAGCAGGCTCGGGGGCTGGTGACATGCCCTGTCTGCGGCGACACGGCGGTCGTTCGCATGCCGTCAGCGCCGCGCCTGAATCTGTCGGGGGCGACGTCGCGTGCCGATGCTGCGCCGGCGGCCATTCAGGGGCCAGCCGCTGCCTCGAGCGGTGTCATTGAAGCGAAACGCGAATTGCAGACGCTCTGGATGAAGGCCGTGCGCCACGTCATGGCGAATACCGAAGATGTCGGCAGCAACTTTGCCGAGGAAGCTCGTAAGATCCACTATCAGGAAGCCCCGGAACGTAATATCCGCGGGACGGTGTCACGGGAAGAGTCCGAAGCGCTGGCGGAGGAGGGGATCGACGTGATGCCGCTACCCATTCCCGACGGCTTCAAGGATACGTTACAGTAAGCCCATCGCCGGCCCGATCCGGCGCAGGGCGCCGTCAGCATCCAGTGCCATACTGGCCGGTGCTGGCGATCGCTACGCCATTTCCACGCATGTCCATTCTCGCGCGCCTGGCACAGGCTGCCGGTGCGCCGCACGGAGGAGTTCGCGATGGCAACGTTCGAGTATTACTTCGAAGACTTCGCAGTAGGCGACACCTTCGATCTGGGCGAATACACGTTCACGGCAGACGAGATCGTGCATTTTGCCCGGCAGTTCGATCCTCAGCCGTTTCACGTTGATGAACTGGCTGGCCGTGAGTCCCATTTCGGTGGACTGGTGGCCAGCGGCTGGCACACGTGCAGCGTCATGATGCGTATGAACGTCGACAAGCTGCTCTCCCGCTCGGCGAGCATGGGCTCGCCAGGCGTCGAGCAGATCGAGTGGCTCAAGCCGGTGCGTCCTGGGGACACGATTACGGTGACGAGCAGCACGCTGGAAGTGCGCGCTTCGAAGAGCCGTCCGGATCGCGGAATCGTACGACAGCTCTGGACAGCCACGAACCAGCATGGCGAGGAAGTGTGCCGGTTCCGGGGGACGGGGCTTTATCTGAAGCGCGTCACCTGAAGCAAACGGTAGTCCGCCTGACCGGCGGGCGGCAGCGCCCGCCGCGTCGCACTCAATGCGACAAATCACTCACCGCCGCCGCCGGGGCGTCGCGTTTGACCTGAGTGATGCCGTCTTCCATCTGCTCGGCGGTCGAGAACATCTGGCTCTGGCCGATGATCTCGCCATTGCGCGCCTTCAGCACGAAATAAGGGCGGCCCGACGTCGACGTCTTGCGCTCGAATCGATGATCTTCAACCGAGTTCTTGCGAACGGATTCGATGCCATTCTGCGCAGAGGCGCGCGCCTTGTAAGTCTCGGAGGAGAGGATGATGTGCCCGCTGTCGGCCAGCAGATGAAAGTGGAATTCACCGTTAGGGCTACGCTTGAGTTCGAACTTGCCTGACATATGTGGATCTCCCGGATCTTCCAAAAGCCAGCGGCGAGGGACTGCGAACTGCAAGAGACGACGGCGGCCAGCCGCGTCGGAGAAACCTTGAAAACATCGCGAAATACGTGCTCGATACGGCTTCCGCAATGAGCGGACTGCGCTTAGATTAGCACCGCCCGCGTCCCGGCGATACCGCAGTTTGTTTCGAAGTGTAAACCACTTCCCGCCATGCCCTGCCGAACCGGGGGCGCAAGGCGCGGCAAGGCAGGGCCGGGAGACGGCGGGGGTGGCCGGCCTGGGGCGCCGGCGTTCAACCTGCGGCTCAGCGGCGTGCGTACTGCGTGGCGCCGAACAGCATTTCGCGGGCCTTGTCGTCCTGCAACGGCTTGCGTGCGTCGGCCAGCACCTTGATGCCACGCTGCACCGCCGGACGCGCCTCGATGGCCTCGAACCATTTCTGCACGTTGGGGAAGTCCGACAGCTCTATGCCCTGGTTCTTCCACGAGCGCAGCCACGGCCAGATCGCAATGTCCGCGATGGTGTACATATCGCCGGCGACATACGGATGGCTGCCCAGCCGTTTGTCGAGCACGCCGTACAGACGGCGTGCCTCGTTCGTGTAGCGCTTGATCGCGTAGTCGATCTTCTCGGGCGCGTAGATGCGGAAATGGTGCGCCTGACCCAGCATTGGCCCCACGCTGCCCATTTGGAACATCAGCCACTCGAGCGTTTCGTATTTGCCACGCACGTCCTCCGGCAGGAAGCGCCCGGTTTTCCCCGCCAGATACAACAAGATCGCGCCCGACTCGAACAGCGAAATCGGTTTGCCGTCCGGCCCGTCTTCATCGACGATGGCCGGGATCTTGTTATTCGGCGAGATGGCGAGAAAGGCTTCCTTGAACTGATCGCCCGCGCCGATATCGACGGCATGTGCGTGGTAGGGTAACCCGCACTCTTCGAGCATGATGTGGACTTTGTGGCCGTTAGGCGTAGCCCAGGAATAGACCTGAATCAATTGCGGCTCCTCATTGGGGCGTCGGTCGACGCCATTCCCCGTCAAGCGCGGCGACGATCGCGTCAGGCGCCCGGCACGGTGATGTCACAGATGACGAAACGGGCCGGGGGCGCGGGCATCGCCCCCCCGGGAAAAACTGCCCGGAAATTACACCACAGAACGTTTTTCCCTGCCGGGCGCGGGGTCAGCGCGTGGTCAGCGCGTGGTACCGGTGTCAGACTCTGCACCCAGGTAGCGCGCCAGTTCCAGCTTGGCGATGGCATTGCGATGGACCTCGTCGGGGCCGTCGGCGAAGCGCAAGGTGCGGGCGCTGGCATAGGCATAGGCCAGAGGGAAGTCACCGGATAGCCCTGCCGCGCCGTGCGCCTGCATCGCCCAGTCGAGCACCTGACACGCCATGTTCGGGGCGACGACCTTGATCATGGCGATCTCCGCCCGCGCCGCCTTATTGCCCACGGTATCCATCATGTAAGCCGCCTTGAGCGTGAGCAGCCGCGCCTGTTCGATCAGGCAGCGCGCTTCGGCGATGCGCTCGCGCGTCACACCCTGCGCGGCAATCGGTTTGCCGAACGCCACTCGCGAGAGTGTGCGCTGGCACATCAGCGAAAGCGCGCGCTCGGCCAGACCGATGAGCCGCATGCAGTGATGGATGCGGCCCGGTCCGAGACGCCCTTGCGCGATCTCGAAACCACGTCCCTCGCCAAGCAGGATGCTGCTCGCGGGCACGCGAACCTCGTCGAGTTCGATCTCCATGTGGCCGTGCGGGGCGTCGTCGTAACCAAATACGGTGAGCGGGCGCACACGCGAGATACCTTTGGCATCGGACGGCACGAGAATCATCGACTGCTGCGCGTGCTTGGGGGCCTCCGGATCGGTCTTGCCCATCACGATATACAGCGCACAGCGCGGGTCGCCTGCGCCCGTCGACCACCATTTACGGCCGCTGACGACATAGTCGTCACCGTCGCGGCGAATCCGGCACTGCACGTTGGTGGCGTCGGACGAGGCGACGTCAGGCTCCGTCATCAGAAACGCGGAACGGATTTCGCCGCGCAGCAGCGGCTCGAGCCATTGCGCCTTTTGCGCGTCGGTCGCGTAGCGCTCGAGCGTTTCCATGTTGCCGGTGTCGGGCGCGTTGCAATTGAAGACTTCGGGCGCCCACGGCACCTGTCCCATGATCTCGCACAGCGGCGCGTACTCGAGGTTGCTCAGACCCGCGCCGCGGCCGGAATCGGGCAGGAAGAGATTCCACAGCCCCGCCTGCTGGGCAAGCGGCTTGAGGCGTTCGATGACGTGCGAGGGCTGCCAGGCATCGCCATGACGGCGTGCGATCTCGATCTCTTCGAGGTAGCGGCGTTCGTTCGGGAAGATGTGTTCGTCGAAGAAGGCGGTGAGGCGCGCACGCAGGGCTTCGACTTTCGGGCTGTAGCTGAAATCCATGAGGTCTCCGTTCAGTGACTGCCAGCGTGGCCGGTGGCCGCGCTGCGCTGTGCGTATGCCCAGGCGAGTTCGGCCATCGGACGCGCGCGTTTGCCCGCGTCGAGGGCCTGCTGGCTGGCCGCAGTGCCGTCGGCGACGCGTTTCATGATTCCTTGCAGAATCGCGGCGATACGGAACATGTTGTACGCGAGATAGAAATGCCACTGCGCAGGCGGGGCGATGCCCGTGCGCTCGCCGTATCGGGTGACGTAGGCACCTTCATCGGGAATGCCGAGGGCTTGCCAGTCGAGCCCGCCAATGCCGCGAAACACGCCGGGGCTCACGTGCCATGCCATGCAGTGGTAACTGAAGTCGGCGAGCGGGTCGCCCAGCGTCGACAACTCCCAGTCGAGCACGGCGAGCACGCGGGGTTCGGTCGGATGGAAGATCAGGTTGTCGAGGCGAAAGTCGCCATGCACGATGGTCGTGCGCTCGGGGGTGTCCGTGGGGAGGTGCGCGGGCAGCCATTCGATGAGCCGGTCCATCGCATCGATGGTTTCCGTCTCGGAAGCGCGGTACTGTTTGCTCCACCGGGCAATCTGCCGCGCGATGTAGTCACCGGGCTTGCCGTAGGATTCGAGCCCGATGGCGCGATAGTCGACCCGGTGCAATGCCGAGATGACGCGGTTCATTTCGTCGTAGATGGCGCTGCGCTCGGCCACAGTCATGCCGGGCAGCGATGGGTCCCACAACACGCGTCCCGGCACAAAATCCATGACATAGAACGCCAGCCCGATCACGCTTTCGTCTTCGCACAACCCTCGCATGCGAGCGACGGGGACGTCGGTGCCTGCGAGGGCATCCATCACGCGGTATTCGCGCTCGATAGCGTGGGCCGACGGGAGGAGTTTGGCCGCCGGTGCGGGCTTGGTGCGCAGCACGTAGGCGGCGCCGGCAGTCGTGACGCGATAAGTGGGATTGGACTGACCGCCGTTGAATTGGGAGAGGGTCAGCGGCCCGGCGAAGCCGTCAACGTGAGCGGTGAGCCAGCGCTCGAGCGCTGCGGTATCGAAGGGCGCGCGCTCGCCCAGCGCGCGTTCGCCTGCAAATGCGGAAAAGTCCTGTGGAAGCTCCTCGGCCATGCTGTCTCCTGCATTTCCGGTGCTACGTTGATCGTGACGATTCGACGGCGTGATGCCCTTGCTGAGCGGCCGCGCGTATCGTGCGGCCGCTGAAAACCCTGATCCTGCAACGAAGTTATTCTCGCTTTCGGGTGCGCAGGAACGACGCGAAGATCTTCTCCATGACGGTCAGCCGATTATCGCGATGCAGCGGCTGCGGCGGCGCGAAGTTCATCAGGCGCACCACCCAGTCCTCGGGCTTGTCGCCCACGTCGAGCGCGTTGATGCATGCGGGCGTCTGGGCGAGTTGGCCCAGAAAAAGGCGTCCGAGCGGATGCATGGCATGCGAGAGAATCGCGCGATTCACGCCGCCATGCAACACCAGCAGCACGGTATCCCAAGACCTATCGGCCCGCAGTTCCGCCAGCGGCGGCACCACGCGGTCGAGCAGTTCACGGACCGACTCGCCGTTCATGAACCGTGTCTCTTCAGGCACAAGACCGTCGAACGCACTGAGAAACGCCTGCGCGATTTCGGCCGGCGGCACGTCGGAAAGGCTGCCCGCGCGAATCTCCTCCCAGCACGACCATGTCTCGATATCGATCTGTTGCCCGGTCTCGGCCAGCACGCGCTGGGCCGTCTCGCGGGTCCGTGGCAGGCCGCTCACGATCACGCGGTCGAAGCGGATATTCTCGGCCGCGAAGGCGCGTCCGGCGGCACTGGCTTGCGAGCGGCCAAGCTCGTTGAGCGGGACGGCGTTGGCGTCGATGGGCTTGCCGCTGTCGTCGAAGTACGTAACGTCGCCATGGCGCATCAGATAGATGCGGCGGCGCTGCGGCGGCGTGAATGTCAAAGGACCGGCATCGGGGCCCGGATGGCCGAGTGAACTCATGCGGAAATTCTCCTGAACGGACCGGCAGACGATTGGCGACTGCGGCAAAGCGTTGACAGACGGCACACGTCGAAGGTTCGCGTGCGCCGTGCGTCTGTCAAACGGTCAGGCGTATTTTGCCGGACGTTTCTCAAGGAAGGCGCTGATACCTTCCAGACCGTCGGCGTGGTGGAGCGAGGCGACGAAGCTGTCGCGCTCCGCTCCCAACTGCGATGACAGCGTCTGGCTGGCCCCGCTCTCGATGAGCGTCTTGATGCGGCCGACGGCGTTCGGCGAGAGCTGGGCGAGATCGGTCGCCCAGTTCAGCGCTTCGGCGCGGGCCTGGCCGGGCGCGACCACGCGGTTGACAAGTCCGGCGGCGGCCAGGCGCGTCGCCGCCACCGGCTTGCCCTCGAGCAGAATTTCGGTGGCGAGCGGGCGGGGCAACGCTTGCGAGAGAAACCACGAACCACCGCCGTCGGGCGTGAGGCCAACCTTGACGTAGGCCATCACGAACTTGGCGTTATCGGCCGCGACGAGCAGATCGCACGCTAGTGCGAGCGAGAAGCCTGCGCCGGCGGCAGCCCCTTCGACAGCCGCGATGATCGGCTTCGGACAAGCACGCAGCGCTTCAATCCATTCGGCCAGTGCATCGATACTGGCGGCCTGCACCGACGGATCTTTCTGCCGATTCTCCAGCAGCCGGTTAAGGTTGCCGCCTGCGCAGAAGAAGTTATCGGCGCCGGTGAGCACCACGGCCCGCACGGACGCATCGCGCTCGGCGGTGGCCAGCGCTTCGACGCCGGCAGCATACATATCCGGATGCAGCGCATTGCGCGCCCCGGGGTTGGACAGCGTCAGGACCAGCGTCTGGTCGACGCGTTCGGCAAGCAGTTCGGCGCTCATGGGGCGAGTCTCCGGATCACTGTTCTTCGGTGAGCAGCGACACGCCGAGCTGCGCGCGGCGCGAGAGCCACGGCGACGGGCGATAACGCGGGTCGCCGTAGAACGATTGCAGATTGCGCAGGACGGTGAGCAACTGGCGTGCGCCGACAGCGTCGCCCAGTGCGAGCGGACCCTTGGCGTAGCCCAGACCCAACGTGACGGCGCGATCGATGTCGCCCGGCGTAGCAATGCGTTGCTGCGCGATGTCGGCGCCGATATTCACGATGGTGGCGATCACGCGTTGCGCGACGAAACCCGCCGAGTCGCGGATCACCGTCACTGGCGTGCCGCCGTGGGCAAACAGCGCATGCGCGGCGCGGCGCGCGTCGGGCGTCGTGACTGGCGTGGTCATCAGCGTGTGGCGCTTCGCCCCGGCGAGCGGCAGCAGCGTGTCGACGGCCACGGTGCGCGTTGCGTCGAGACCTTGTTCGACGGCGCAGGTCGTGGCATCGAGCCCCAGCGGCGTGACAACGATCAGTGCCGTCTCCGACGGCTTGTCGCCGCTTTCGATGCTCACGCCGGTCGCACCCAGCAGTTCGACCACGGCGGCGAAGCCGCGCGCATCGGCCCGGCTGACCCAGACGCTGGCCGGCAGGGTGTCGGGGGCGGGGGCTTCGGCGGGGACTTGTTGCTTGCCGTCGACGTAGCGATAGAAGCCTTCGCCCACTTTGCGGCCGAGCAGCCCGCCGGCGAAACGTACGGCGGTGATCGGCGACGGACGGAAGCGCGCCTCTTCGTAGAACTGGTGGTAGATCGACTCCATCACCGGGTGCGAGACGTCGAGTGCGGTGAGGTCGAGCAACTCGAACGTGCCGAGACGGAAGCCGGCTTGCTCGCGCAGGATGCGGTCGATGTCGGCGAAGCTCGCCACACCTTCGCTTGCCACGCGCAGGCCTTCGGTGTTCATGCCGCGTCCCGCGTGATTGACGATGAAGCCCGGCATGTCCTTGCAGCGCACGGCGGTATGTCCCATGCGCTGGCCCAGCGCGAGCAGCGCGTCGCCGACTTCGGGGGCGGTGCGCAGGCCGTCGATGACTTCGACCACCTTCATGAGCGGCACCGGGTTGAAGAAGTGGTACCCGGCCACGCGCGCCGGACGCTCGCACGCTGCCGCAATCGCCGTGATCGACAGCGACGAGGTGTTCGACGCGAGGATCGCATCGGCCGCGACAATGCCTTCGAGCGAGCGGAACAGGTCGCGCTTGATCTCGAGCTTCTCGATGATGGCTTCGACGACAAGCTGGCAATCGGCCAGGTCCTCAAGCGCATGACATGCCTGCAGGCGCCCCATCGTCGCCTCGACGCTGGACGCCTCGATCTTGCCCTTCGCGGCGAGCTTGTCCAGCGTGTCACGCAGGGCTTGCAGCGCGGCTTGCACGGCCTGGGCGTTGGTGTCATACAGCTTCACGCGCAGACCGGCTTGCGCGGCGATCTGGGCGATGCCACGGCCCATGGCGCCGGCACCGACGATGCCCAGCACATCGATAGCCTTGGCCGGGGTGTTCTCAGGGGCCGGGGAGGAGGATGCAGTCATTCGGAGTGTCTCGAGGTTGGTGTCGATGGTCGTCGATCGGTGTTGTTCTGTTGGCTTGCATGGGGCAGCACGGCGTGACTCGATATTCTATCGTCCGACCGGTCGGTCGGGAAATGAATTTCCTGCCAAGTTGCGCAGTGATGCAAACCGATGCCCTATCGCGTTGCCGCTATTGTCGCCGATCTCGCTGCGGCTGCCAGCGCTTGTTCCGCTGGGCGGTCGGCGGTTGACTGGCGTCGGGCGGGCGCATGCCGTCGGGTTCGGTGGCGGATTTCGGGACGCCTTCCGGGGCGTGAGTCGTGCGAACGGTCGTGCGATGCCGTTACACTGCGGGTGGCCGCCAGTCGCAATGGTACTCGCCGCACCCATCGCCATCCGTGGCGACGGGCAACACTACGCCGTGATGGCGTAGTCCGGCGACGATACCGCAAGCGCGAGCCGCGACCGGCTGCTAACGAGACGCCGCCACCGCATTGGGGCGGCGCGCCAGGGACGCATCATGAAACTGCGCACGGACTACGGCGCCTCAACGACAACAGAGGTGCTGGTCATGCCGCATGGGAGACATCATGTTGAAGCTGTACGGCTTTCCAATCAGTAACTACTACAACAAGGTCAAGGTTGTGCTGTACGAGAAGGGCTTGCCCTTCGAAGCGTTAGAGTCGGTCCCCTGTCAGGAAGAGTGGATGCTGCAATGCTCGCCACTCGGTAAGGTGCCGTATCTGGAGACGGAGAACGGTTTTCTGACCGAATCGCAAGTGATTTGCGATTTCCTTGAGGCGGCGCATCCGTCTCCCGCGCTCTTCTCGAAAGATCCGTGGCAGCAGGCCAAGGAGCGCGAACTGCTGACGATGACGGAGTTGCATCTGGAACTGGTGGTGCGCGAGGTGTACACGCAGGCATTCTTCGGCGGCACGGTGTCGGAAGGCACGCGCAATCGCACGGAGAAGCTGCTGCGCCGGAACATCGTGGCGTTCAAGCGGCTGGCGAAGTTCGCGCCGTACGTGGCGGGCGACACGTTCTCGATGGCGGACGTCGCGGCCGGTATACATCTGCCGATCCTCGGTATGGCCACGCAAGCGGTCTATGGCGAAGACTTCCTGCAAGCGGCCGGCATCGACTGGAAGGCGTATAGCAAGCGACTCGCCGAGCGCGAGTCGTTTCAGCGTATGCGCGCCGATCAGAAGGCCTATCAACAGGCACAGCAGGCGAAGAAGGCGGGGTAAGTCAGCCGTCCGCCATCGGTCAGGCGAGAAGGGGAGTCCCCCGTGCCTCGCATGATTCGCCGTCGTAAAACGAAAGGGCCGCAATGCTTTAGATTGCGGCCCTTTTTACCGTGCGCTGACGGTTGTCAGCGCTCAGATCTTCGCCAGTCGCGACAGCGCTTCACGCAGCGTGTCGTCCTGCTTGGCGAAGCAGAAGCGCACGACACCCGATTCGTGCGGCTCATGATAGAACGCCGAGACCGGAATGGCGGCCACACCGATCTCACCGGTCAGCCACAGCGCGAAGTCGCCTTCGCTCATGTCGCTGATCGCACTGTAATCCACGCACTGGAAGTACGTGCCCTCGCACGGCAACAGCTTGAAGCGGGTGCCCGCCAGACCTTCACGGAACAGGTCACGCTTCTTCTGGTAGAAGCCCGAGAGTTCGAGATAAGGGGCGGGGTCGCGCATGTAGTCCGCCAGCCCGACTTGCATCGGCGTGTTGACCGTGAACACGTTGAACTGATGCACCTTGCGGAATTCCGCCGAGAGAGCGGCCGGTGCCGCCACGAAGCCGACCTTCCAGCCCGTCACGTGATACGTTTTGCCAAAGCTCGACACAATGAAGCTGCGGCGTGCGAGTTCCGGATGGCGCGCCACACTTTCGTGCCGCTTGCCGTCGTACACCATGTGTTCGTAGACCTCATCCGAGATCAACAGAATGTCGGTGCCCGCCACGATCTCGGCGAGCTTCGCCAGATCCTGCTCATGCCACACGGTGCCGCTCGGGTTGTGCGGCGTGTTGAACAGGATGAGACGCGTGCGCGGCGTGATCGCGGCTGCCAGCTTGTCGAACGGAATGCGGAACTCGGGCGCTTCGAGCGTGATGAACACCGGCTTGCCCCCGGCCAGCTCGATCGACGGGACATAGCTGTCATACGTCGGCTCGAACACGATCACTTCGTCGCCCGGATGCACGCTCGCGAGAATCGCCGTGAGCAGCGCCTGCGTGGCGCCGGCCGTGACCGTGATTTCCGTGTTCCAGTCGTATTGCTGACCGTAGAGGTTGCCGATCTTGTCCGCAATGGCCTGACGCAACGCCGGTACGCCAGCCATCGGCGGGTACTGGTTGTGGCCTTCGCGCATGGCGCGCGAGACGGCGTCGACGATCTTCGGATCGCAAGCGAAGTCGGGGAAGCCCTGCCCCAGGTTCACCGCCTGCTTCTCGGCAGCCAGCGCCGACATCACGGTGAAGATGGTGGTGCCGACGTTCGGCAAACGCGAGGCGAGCGGCGGGGCAGTCAGCGCCTGAGGGGTTGACTCGGCGGATGCGGCGGATGCGGCGGATGCGGCGGGTGCGGTGGAAGCGGTGTGAGGCGCGTTCATTTATACGATGGACGATGCAGTGATCAGGCCGTCATTCTAACGCTGCTGCGCTTGGCATGCGGCCGATGCGCGGTAGCCGGGCCTTCGATTTCGGACATTCCTTAACCCGTTCTGCGGCCATTCCGATCGGGCCATTGGCGCCTACGCGCTCGGCATCAGCAACGACGTGAACGCGCTCGCCGTCACGATACGAAAACCGAACTGCCGGGCCACGCGGCTGCGCAGCTTCAATACGGCCTTGTCCTTGCTGACGAGCCAGTGTGCGTGCCCGTCACGTGCGGCTTCGAGGAACTTCTGATCGTCGCGGTCGCGGCATAACGGTAGCTGGGCGGCGGGTGGGGCGTCTTCCGGTACCACAATGCGGTGTGTGTGGGCATCGACCCAGGCGAGGGCGGCGGCGTTGTCGATCGCGCGTGACGAGAATTGCGGGTAGGTGAGCACTACGGCGAGTTCGTCGCGGCAGCGCGGCGCCATGAGCGCGGTGAGGCGGCGCTCGACGAGGGCGTCGCGCACGGGCCGCGCAACGGGATCGTCGAAGACCAGCAGATCGATCCAGACATTGGTATCGAGCACTACGCGCGGCGGTGTGGCAAGCGTATCGATGTGCTCGGCGAAGGCCCGTTCGGCGGGCGTGGCAACAGCGTTTTGAAGCATTGGATAGAATGTCGGTTTCTCGTTTTCGCAGGAACGCTGCACCCGATATGATAATTGTTCTCTCGCCGGCCAAATCGCTCGACTACGAAACGCCGCCGCACGTGAGCACGCACACCGTGCCGCAGTTCGTCGACGACGCTGCCGAACTGATCGAAGGCCTGCGTGAACTGAGCCCCGCTCAGGTCGGCTCGCTGATGAGCATTTCCGATCAGCTGGCGGCGCTGAACGCCACCCGTTATGCCGACTGGACACCCCGTTTCGATACGAGCAACGCCAAGCAGGCCGTGCTCGCCTTCAATGGCGACGTGTACGAAGGGCTTGCCGCCCGCTCCCTGAGCGCCACCCAGCTCGATTTCGCGCAGAAGCACCTGCGAATCCTGTCCGGCCTGTATGGCGTGCTGCGTCCGCTCGATCTGCTGCAGCCGTATCGACTGGAGATGGGCACGCGCTTCGTCAACAAGCGCGGGCGCGATCTGTATGCGTTCTGGGGGGAGCGCGTGACGCATACGATCAACGCGTCGCTCGCGGAGCATGCCGAGACGCGTCGCGTGCTTGTGAATCTGGCGTCCGAAGAGTACTTCAAGGTCATCAAGCGCCGTCTGGTGGCCGCGCCGGTGATTACGCCGGTGTTCGAAGACTGGAAAGGCGGCAAGTACAAGATCATCAGCTTCTACGCCAAACGGGCACGCGGTCTGATGGCGCGTTATGCGATCGAGCGCGGCGTGACCGATGTGCAGCAGCTCAAGGCGTTCGATAGCGAGGGCTATGCATTCGACGACAGCGTGTCGAACGATTCGCTCTGGGTGTTCCGCCGTCGCGTGGCCTGACGCCAGCCGACCTCCGGCCCCGTGGGAAGGTCCCCGGGGCTTTCCATTTCCGCCAGCGAGACAAGTCATGACCGTCCACATCAGCAGCAAGTTCGATAGCGGCGCCATCCATGTGGTGAGTGCCGAGCGTGCCGACGACATTCACGTTCGTGTTCCGCAGGACGGCGCCGCCGAGTTTGCGCAGTGGTTCCATTTTCGCGTGCAGGGCGTGGGCGGCACGCTGTGCCGGATCGTGTTTGATAACGCGGGGCAGACGTCCTATCCGCGTGGCTGGGAGAATTACCGCGCAGTCGCCTCTTACGATCGCGTGACCTGGTTCCGTGTGCCGACTTCGTACGATGGTGAGGTCATGACGGTGTCGTTCACGCCAGCGCACGATAGCGTCTATCTGGCGTATTTCGAGCCGTATCCGGAGGAGCGTCATCTGGCGCTGCTCGGCACGGCGCAGAACTCGCCGCGAGTGAGTTCGCGCTCACTGGGGCAGACCGTCGACGGGCGAGACATGACGCTGCTTACCGTGGGCGAGCCGCGTGCGGGCAAGCGCAACATCTGGGTGATCGCGCGTCAGCATCCCGGCGAGACGATGGCCGAGTGGTTCGTGGAAGGGTTGCTGCGCCGCCTGCTCGGCGCGGGGGATTGGGCGGGCGATCCGCTGGCCACGGCCGTGCTCGACGAGGCGGTGCTGCATATCGTGCCGAACATGAATCCCGATGGTTCGGCGCGTGGCAATCTGCGCACGAACGCAACGGGCGCGAACCTCAATCGCGAGTGGCTCGAACCGGACCCGCTGCGCAGCCCCGAGGTGTATCACGTGCGTGCGGCCATCGAGTCAGTGGGCTGCGACATGTTCTTCGACATTCACGGCGACGAAGCGCTGCCTTACGTGTTTCTCGCCGGGAACGATGGCGTCGAGTGGGCAACTGATGCCGTCCTCGCGCGTGAGAAAGCGTTCGGTGAACGCCTGAAAGCCGCGAGTCTCGACTTCCAGGACAAGTTTGGCTATCCGCCGGGCAAGCATGGTCCTGAGTCGCTCAAACTCGCGTCGAAGTGGATTGCCCATCGCTTCGGCTGCCTGTCGCTCACGCTGGAAATGCCTTTCAAGGACAACGCGAACCGTCCCGACGCACAAGTCGGCTGGAGTGGTGCGCGAAGCGCGGCGCTGGGTGCGTCGATGCTTGCCGCGATCTGGTCGCAGATGCAGGCGGATAACGCTTAGTCAACGCTTAGACAACGCATGAGACAGCTTAGGGACGCAACAAAGCACGACGCGCCATGCGTCGTGCTTCATCCAGCTACCCGATCGCGTTGAGGCGATCAGTTCGACTTCTTTTTCGTCGTGCTCTTCTTGGCGCTGCTGCTGTTCGACTTCGCTGAGGACGTTTTCGCCGACGACTTCCCTCCCGACGACTTGGCCGTGGTGCCGCGCTTACCCGACTTTGCGCTCGCGTGAGACGCCTTGCCGCGCGTATTGCCGCGTGCGGCCCGCTTCACGGGTTGTTCGACCTGCGGCAGCGGCGACGTGTAGTCGAAGCCCATCATGCGGCCGTCGACGTAACCGCAGCGGATGTGGATGTTGTCCGTCTGACCGCTGGTGCGTTTGCCGACGCCGTCGAGTTCGACCATCTGCGTGACGTCGACACGTTGCTTGCGATCGTCGAACGGACCGGACCAGGGCGCGACCTTGGCGTGCTCCGGATCGAGTGCGTTCTCGCCATACTCGACACTCTCGTAGCCGGGCAGCGTGGCGACGACGAAACTGGCGTGCGCAGCGCAATCGGCCACGAGCGGATCGGCGTGACGCGTGTTGATCAACTGCTCGACCAGCGCGCGATGCTGTTCGAGCGTGAAGGCCTGTACGGGGGGCAGTAAAGGCCGATAGGCAGAGCGGCGCGGCAACGGCGGCGATGCCGGCGACCTGGCGCACGGCTCGCAACACGACGCCTGCGGCGCGTTGGAAAAATCGATTCGACATTCTGTGATGTATTCTCGGGGGCGTAAGGGGCTGCTCACGATAATCTCGGGCGGATACCCTTGGGGTGGCCCGGAATTAACGCGAACAGACCCTGAGCATTGCAGAGCAATGCGGGGGTGCGATGACTCATCGTGTAAGTCTTTCGCACGCGCCGCTCGCGAAGAGGCTTGGCCGCATTTTGAAAAGCGGCGGCAAAGCGACTCCCATCTTAACCGAAAAAAAGTCGCCGACGCCCGCGGGGTAAGCGCTCAGACGTAACACTGCGCGTTGCGAAAGTTACAGCACGCTACAATGCGTGCCTGACTGACGCGCCGAAGCGGCGGTGATCTCGCGCATTTCGCGCATTTCCCGGGAATGGCAACTGTCCGGCGATGGCAGGGGGCGCATTGTGTCACCTGCTGCGGCAGCGCCATTGCTCGAATAGCAGCGCATTTCGGGGTTTTTCAAGCCATTCGCACGAGTCGCATTGCGGTATCGCCTTCGGGCACCCCACGTTTTTCTCTTTTTCGCATGTTCGCAAATTCGCGCACTGTAGGCAGTGCTCAAACCGGCCCGCACGACAAACTGGCGGAACTCGTGAACCGTCATCGCGATGCAGTGTTTCGCAAGCCGCTGGCGGCCTACAGCGCGGCAGCGTTCGAGGCCGCCATCGCCGCGTGGCGCGACGCCGGCGCCGCACCGCTGATCATCGATGCCGGATGCGGCGTCGGTGAAAGCACGTTGCGGCTGGCGACCCAATTCCCCGATCACTTCGTCATCGGTATCGACCAATCGGAGAGCCGCATCGTGCGCGGCAAAGACTGGTGGGATGGTGTGTGGCCCGAAAATTTCGTGTGGGTGCGCGCCGATCTCGTCGACTTCTGGCGGCAACTGTTTGACGCCGGTATCCGCCCGGCGCGTCACTACATCCTCTATCCGAATCCGTGGCCGAAGATCGGTCAGCTCGCACGACGCTGGCACGCTCATGCCGTCTTTCCCACGGTGGTGGCGCTCGGCGGCGTGCTGGAATGCCGCAGCAACTGGGATATCTACATCGGTGAATTCGCACTGGCGGTCGAGTGGCTCAGTGGTGTGCGCCCCGCGGTGGAAGCATGGTCGCCCGAAGACGCGGGCGTTGCGCCCATCACGCCATTCGAGCGCAAGTATCTGGCGTCGGGGCACGGACTGCATCGGTGCGTCGTGACGTTGCCACCGGCTGCGCTGCCGTTGGCGTCATCGGGTTAGGCTGGCGGGGCCTGGCGCCACACACAAACAAAAATGGCCGGGCGTTGATAACGCACGGCCATTTTTTTACCGCCGGAACGCGTCAATGTGACGTCAATGCGACGTCAATGCGACGCGATGGCGATCAGTGGAAATGCGGACGATTCGGTTCGGCGTCTTCCGGCATTTCCGCGTGGACGACTTCGCCTATCGGGTCCGGATACAGCGGCACGCCGCAATCGTCGCAATACTCCGGATCGAAGCGGCCCGGATGCTTGCGGATCTCGGTTACACCACAGGCCTTGAGCAAGTCGGTGACTTCGTCGAGTGCGCCGCCTTCGACTTCGCCGTTCTCGCGGCCATACAGCGGCCACACGACACCATAGATAACGTCGTTGCTGCCACGCTGCGTGAAGCCGATGCGGTACTCGTCGATGTTCTGCTCGCCGAAGCCGGCCACGACGGCGCGCAACTCGGGCGGGGTCAAGGTCAGCACGTCTTCGAGATAGCGCAGCGCTGTGCGGATGGTGTGCGGACGAATGCGCTCGTCGGCTTCGCGGCAGCTCGCGTAATACGCGTCGGGCAGCAGGCACTCGATTTCACAGCCCGGCAGCAGTGCATTCAGATTCGGCCCGCCCTGAGCCGACCATGCCTCCTGGCATTGGCCACGCTCGGCATGACGTGCGCCGTCTTCCTGCCAGCGGAACATCGGCGCGCCCTTCGGGACCGTGACGGCAGCCAGCAAGAAGCGCGGGTCGGCAAGAATCGGCGCCGTCTCCGGCAGATCATTGCCGGGGTGCTTGACTTCGGCATTATCGACGGCGGCACGCACGAGCTGTTGCGTGACTTTCCAAGATTCGCAATGCGTGCGCGGTAGTTGATCGATGCTGTAGAGGTACGGCGAGATCGCCACACGAGCCGATTCGGCCAGCACGTGGGCGTGCAGATGCGCACGAACGGGCATGAGCGCGTCGGCCTTCACCGGCCCTGAGGGGATGGCGTACCGTGTCCAGGCAAGGATTGGAATGGCGACGAGCAGACCGTCCCACACCTGGGCTTCGGCCTCCGGCTCGGCGGATTCGCTTTGCGATTCGATCAGGTCTGCAAGCGCGCCATAAGCCTCGCTGTGGTTGGCCTGAAGATGATCGAGCGCCGCGTCGATCGCCGGCTGGTTGCCGGTGCGCAGCACGCGCGTGAGCAACGTGTCGAGCTGGGCTTCCCAGAAACGGTCTTCGATGCGGCTACCGGAGGCGGCGAGCGCAAGCGCGTGGCCGACCAGTTTTTCGGCGTCGGGAGTCAGTCGTTTGGCGGTGCGTGAGCGCATAGTCGTGCAAAGCAGGAATACATGAACTCACGATTGTACGGCATGCGTGAACGCGATTGATGGGACGCGCTCACCAATTGCGTCGACCCGGCGTCACGAGCCCGCCTTGCGCCACGACGCCGGCACGCGAAGCGCGTCAGAAATCGAACGCAAGATTGGCTGGCGCCGACAGTCTTGTGCGACGCGTCGCCCCGGAACCCGCGCCGGTGACCGGCGCCAGCGCTGCGCCCTCGAGCGAGAGCAGCGCGAGCTTGCGCTCGACACCGCTGGCGTAGCCGGTGAGGGTGCCATCGGCGCCGATCACGCGGTGGCACGGCACGATAATCGTTATCGGATTCCGCCCGTTGGCGGCACCCACCGCGCGCGACTTGTTCGCGTCGCCCAACGCGTGGGCAAGGTCGCCATAGCTGCGTGTCTCGCCGAATGGGATGCGGCGCAGTTCGGCCCAGACGCTTTGTTGAAACGGCGTGCCTTCGGGGGCCAATGCCAGCGCGAACGTGCGTCGTCCTTCGTGGAAATACTCGGCCAGTTGGCGCTTCGCGTCATTGAGGATGGCAATGTCGTCGCCATCGCGGCGCACGTCGCCTTCTTGCGGGAAGTACTTCTGATGCGAGAAATACACGCCGGTGAGCGCGTCGCCATTCGCGACGAGCAGCATTTCGCCAAGCGGGCTTTCGTAATACGTTTCGTAGCGGATCATGCACACACCTCCTGCAAAGTCTCGACCGGCTGACCTGCCGGAACTTGCGCGGCGGCCCGCCAGATATGTAGCGCTGCGTATGCGCGCCAGGGCGCCCATTGGACCGCTCGTGCGGCCACGGCACGTCCATCGGCCACGCCCAAGGCCTGACGCAGCACGAGATCGTCGACGGGTATCGCGTCGGGCGAGCCGAGCGCACGCATGGCGATGTACTGCGCTGTCCATGGTCCAATGCCCTTGATCGCGAGCAGAGCCTCCACGGTGGCCTCGAGCGGTGCCAGCGGGTCGAGCCGCAGGCCGCCGTCGACCATCGCCTGCGCGACCCCGTGAATGGCGGCGATTCGACGCCGGATGATACCGGCTTCGCCCAGTGATTCGGCGGGAACGGCGAGCCATTGCGCCGCGCTGGGAAATGTGTGCGTCAGGCCATGCGCTGGCACAGGCAGGGGAGTGCCGAAGCGTTGCGCGAGCCGTCCGAGCAGGCGCCGGGCGCCCTTGACCGTGATCTGCTGGCCGACGATGGCGCGCACGGCGATCTCGAAACCGTCGACCGCCCCTGGCACCCGCAGGCCGGGCGTGGTGGCGGCGAGCGGACCGAGATGCGCGTCGATCACGTCCGGACGCGCGCCAAGATCGAACAAATGACGCAGTTTGCCCAGCACCTGCGGCACGCTACCGGCCAGCGCGGGCGGCAACGTCACCTGCAACGCGTGGCGATCCGGCAGCGGCGTGATGCGGCACCATCCGGCGACCGTTTCCCCATCCTGCCGCTCGATGCTCAACGTGCGCGTGTAGACGTCTCCCTTACGTTCCTCCACGCCTTCAATCGCCCGGTCGCCGAGAAAGTCGAGGAGGGCGTGCCAGGCGAACGGCGGTCGGTAGGCGAGTTGGAACACGAGATCACCGTCGGGCAGGGCGGCATGGCGTGCATGCTGGCGAAGCCGGCCGGGTGCGAAACCGTAGCGTGTCTTGAACAGACCGTTGAAGCGTCGGACGCTGCCGAAGCCGGAGGCGAGGGCGATCTCCGTGACAGGCAACGCCGTGTCGGTGAGCAGGCGTTTGGCGAGCAGGAGCCGTTGCGTCTGCGCGTACTCGACGGGGGAGACACCGAATTCGTCGGCAAAGATGCGGCGCAGATGGCGTTCGGTGATGCCGATGCGAGCGGCCAGGGCGGGAAGCCCGGCACGGTTGAGGAAGCCCTCGTCGATCATGGTGGCGGCGGCATCGGCGAGTTCTCGGGTGGCGTCGAAACGTGCGCCGCCGGGTGCGAGTTCGGGGCGGCATTTCAGGCAAGGACGGAACCCGGCCTTCTCGGCGGCGGCGGCGCTGCCGTAGAACGAGCAGTTTTCGTAGCGAGGGGTACGGACGTTACAAACCGGGCGGCAGTAAATGCCGGTGGACGACACGCCGACGAAGAACCAGCCATCGAAACGCCGGTCGCGAGCGGAGACAGCCTTGTAACAGACTTCGGGATCGAGCGTCATGGGCGGGCAGCCGGCAGGCCGGGGGCAGAGGACATGGGCGTCACTCTACGCGCGAGGCGAGGGCGGTGCTAGTCATTTTCGGACATGACAGGCCCGCATGCGGCAGCAGGGTCCAAAACGACAAAACCCGGCGTGAGGCCGGGTTTTGCATGCTGCCGGACGACGCATCGTCACCCGGCAGCCTGAGTCACTACCGAACCGCCAATCAGGCAGCGGCGAGCAGTTGACGCAGCACGAACGGCAGGATGCCGCCGTGCTTGTAGTAATCCACTTCGATCGGCGTGTCGATACGCAGCAGGACTTGCACCTTTTGCGTTTCGCCGTTCTTGCGGTGGATCACCAGCGTGACATCCTGCTGCGGCTTGATGTCGGCCGTCAGACCTTCGATGTCGAACGTCTCTTCGCCCGTGATGCCCAGCGACTGTGCGCTATCCGAACCCTTGAACTGCAGGGGCAGCACGCCCATGCCGACCAGGTTCGAGCGGTGGATGCGCTCGAACGAACGAGCGATGACCGCCTTCACGCCGAGCAATTGCGTGCCCTTGGCGGCCCAGTCACGCGACGAACCCGTGCCGTACTCTTCACCGCCGAACACCACCGTGGGGGTGTTCTCGCCGACGTACTTCATGGCGGCGTCATAGATCGACAGTTGTTCGCCGCTCGGCTGGTGAATCGTCAGGCCGCCTTCGACGCGCGAACCGTCTTCCTTCGCCGGGATCATCAGGTTCTTGATACGCACGTTGGCGAACGTGCCGCGCATCATCACTTCGTGGTTGCCGCGACGCGAGCCGTAGCTGTTGAAGTCGGCTTTGAGCACGCCGTTTTCAAGCAGCCACTTGCCTGCCGGCGACGTTTCCTTGATCGAACCGGCCGGGCTGATGTGGTCGGTCGTGACCGAGTCACCAAACACGCCCAGGGCGCGTGCGCCGTGGATCGGCTCGATGTCGGTCTTCGGATCCATGGAGAAACCGTCGAAGAACGGCGGCTCGGCGATGTACGTCGACGTCGGCCAATCGTAGACCTGACCCTTCGAACCCTTGATCTTGGCCCACAGCGGGCTCGGTTCCTTGACCGAATCGTAGTTCGTCTTGAAGACCTTCGCGTTCATCGCGAACTTCATCAGCTTGTGAATTTCTTCGCTGGTCGGCCAAATGTCGCCCAGGAAGATTTCGCGCCCGCCCTTGCCCTTGCCAACCGGCTCGGTCATCAGGTCGCGCGTCACGTTGCCGGCAATGGCGTAGGCCACGACCAGCGGGGGCGATGCCAGGAAGTTGGCGCGGATGTTCGGGTGAATGCGGGCTTCGAAGTTGCGGTTGCCCGACAGCACAGCCGAGGCGACCAGATCGTTCTTCACGATCGTGTCGTTCAGTTCGGCCGTCAGGTCACCGGCGTTACCGATACAGGTCGTGCAGCCGTAGGCGGTCACGCCGAAGCCCAGCTTCTCGAGGTACGGCAGCAGGCCGGCGGCTTCAAGGTACTCGGTCACCACACGGCTTCCCGGGGCGAGCGACGTCTTGATGTGCGGCGCGACCTTCAGGCCGGCTTCCACGGCCTTCTTGGCCAGCAGGCCGGCGGCAAGCAGCACGCTCGGGTTCGACGTGTTCGTGCACGACGTGATCGCAGCAATCAGCACATCGCCGTTCTTCACGTCCAGGCCGCTGTCGGTCTTGTAGGTCGTCTCGAGCTGTTCTTCGGTCTTGTTGAAACCGTTCTCGGCCACCGGCTTCGTGAACAGATCCTTGAAGGTCGACTTCACATTGCCGATTTCGATGCGGTCTTGCGGACGCTTCGGGCCAGCCAGCGACGGGGCGACCGAGCCCAGATCCAGCTTGAGCGTCTTCGTATAGTCGATGTCGTTCGTCTTCGGAATGCCGAACAGCTTCTGGGCCTTGAAGTACGATTCGAAGGCGTCGATTTCGCTCTTCGTGCGGCCCGTGCCCTTGAAGTAGTCGATCGTCTTTTCGTCGACCGGGAAGAAGCCCATCGTCGCGCCGTATTCCGGAGCCATGTTCGCGATGGTTGCGCGGTCCGGCAGCGCCAGGCTGGCCGTGCCTTCGCCGAAGAATTCGACGAACTTGCCGACGACCTTCTCGCGACGCAGCATTTCCGTGATCGTCAGCACCAGATCGGTGGCGGTCACGCCTTCGCGCAGACGGCCCGTCAGTTCCACGCCGACGACGTCAGGCGTGAGGAAGTACACGGGCTGACCCAGCATGCCCGCTTCGGCTTCGATACCACCCACGCCCCAGCCCACCACGCCGATACCGTTGATCATGGTCGTGTGGCTGTCGGTACCCACGAGGGTATCCGGGTAGAAGACGTTGTCCTTCTTGTGCACGCCACGCGCCAGGTACTCCAGATTCACCTGGTGCACGATGCCGTAGCCCGGTTGCACGACGCCGAACGTGTCGAACGCCTGCATCCCCCACTTCATGAACTGGTAGCGCTCGTTGTTGCGCTGGAATTCCAGCTTCATGTTCAGGTCGAGCGCTTTCTTCTCGCGGAAATGGTCGATCTGGACCGAGTGGTCAACTACCAGATCCACCGGCACGAGCGGCTCGATGCGCTTCGGGTTCTTGCCCTGACGCTCGGCGACGTTTCGCATGGCGGCCAGGTCGGCCAGCAGCGGCACACCGGTGAAATCCTGCAGCACGACGCGCGCCACGACGAACGGGATTTCGTCGGTACGCTCGGCGTTCGGCTTCCAGTTAGCCAGTTGCTTGACGTGCTCTTCCGTCACTTTCTTGCCGTCGCAATTGCGCAGCACCGACTCGAGCACGATACGGATCGACACCGGCAGGCGTTCGACATTCACACCCAGGGCTTTACCCAATTGGGGCAGCGAGTAGAACTTGCCTTTCTTGTCGCCGCTGAGTTTGAACTCTTTAAGCGTTTTGTGGAGGTTGTGGGCCATGATCTTTCCTTGAGTGATACAGAAAAACGAAGCGGTGGTGATGCGATTCGCGGGGGCGGCATCGTGCGTGCACTCTCATGGGTGCCCGCTGCGACGCCAGTGCGCCGGGTGTCCGGCGTACCGGGTGCTGCTGGTAATGCAGAGCTTGCGGCAGGAAGGCGGCTGGCGCGTCATGCGATCGGCGTCCCAGTCCGCCCGGCAAGGCTCAGTTAGTCACTTTGATCAGTTCGACCGATTGGGTCGGGGCGAGCTTGTTTTGCTCCGACATCGCTTGCGTCATGCATTCGTCCGCCAGACGGCTGCCGCCATCGCGATGCGTAAAGAGCATGGCCTTGGCCGGGATCACAACCAGATCCATGCCGCTTGCGGCATCGTAAAAACGGTCAGCGCCAGTCGTCGTTTGTTGACGCGGCAGCTTGTAGTTACGGCCTTCCCAGAACATCGTGAGGACCTGGTCGCGCTTCATGTCGCCCTTGATGAACAGCTTCTGGTTTTCCTTGCAGCTCCATTGTTCCGAGCCTTCATCCGGATGGACCGGTGCAGCGGCAACCGTTGCTTTCTTCTTGGCCGGTGCTTTCTTCTTCGGTGCAGGCTTCTTGGCGGTCTGGGCAGCCGGTTCAGCAGCGAAGGCGACCGGCACAATGGCTGCAGAACACAGGGCGACCAACGCGGTCAGGCAAAGTTTTTTCATGGTGAGTCTCCAGGCAATAGGTGAGCGCTGACAAAAGCGCAGATTATCGTACGAAGTTTGCGTCGTTCGGCGTCACCATACAAATTTTTTCAATTCCTTTCAGCCAAGCGCAGCGGGCGGCGGCGGTACGAACCGGCGTCGCTGAAGGGGGTGTTGCTGTTCGGAATTCGGCATCACGCCGGAGGGGACTGCGCGGGCTCAAGTTGCCGTCGTCGCGGACGGTCATGACGCGCAGCGGGCGGAATGCTTGGCGAAGCAAACGCTGGGGTGTACGCGAAATGTTGCGCCGCACGGCCGCCGCAGGCATTACGCACACGCCGGTCATCCGGTCGGGTGCGCTCTGTGTGGCAGTGAGGCGTTGCATTCGCTTGGCCAAGGAGTCGCTCGGTGTTGCGTAGGGTGGTCCCAGGGTCATTGCGCGATGGACGGCGCGGTCTTCTGCGCAGCATGTCGTCACTTCGGTGATGGCTCTGGTCGACACGATGACTGCAGGAAACGTTCCCTTGATTGGGGTGGTTGCGCCGGCACTGGGGGTAAGCCGCCGGCGCAGTTCCGGCCCCTTACGACGCTTTTGGCGCCGCACGGGGCCGAGTCCCCGGGGGATTAGCCCAGCAGATGTGCCACGCCAGCGCGCTCTTCTTCGAGCTCGTTGAGCGTGATGTTCATCTTTTCACGCGAGTAGGCGTCGATCTCGAGGCCTTCCACGCGCTTGTACTTGCCGTTTTCGCAGGTCACCGGCACGCCGTAGATCACGTCTTCCGGAATGCCATACGAGCCGTCCGACGGGATACCCATCGTCACCCACTTGCCGTTCGTGCCCAGCACCCAGTCATGGATGTGGTCGATGGCAGCGTTGGCAGCCGAGGCGGCCGACGACAGACCGCGAGCTTCGATGATGGCGGCGCCGCGCTTGCCAACGGTCGGCAGGAACACGTCATTGTTCCACACGTCGTCGTTGATCAGCGACTTCACGTTCTGGCCGTCGATCGTCGCGAAGCGGTAGTCGGCGTACATCGTCGGCGAGTGGTTGCCCCACACGGCCAGCTTTTCGATGCTCGCGACCGGCTTGCCGGTCTTGGCGGCGATTTGCGACAGGGCACGGTTGTGATCCAGACGCAGCATCGCGGTGAAGTTTTCCTTCGGCAGATTCGGGGCCGACTTCATGGCGATGTAGGCATTCGTGTTGGCCGGGTTGCCGACCACCAGCACCTTGACGTCGCGCTTGGCGACTTCGTCGAGGGCCTTGCCTTGCACCGTGAAGATTGCGCCGTTGGCTTCGAGCAGATCCTTGCGCTCCATGCCCTTCGAGCGCGGACGGGCACCCACCAGCAGGGCCACGTCGGCATCCTTGAAGGCGACCTTCGGGTCGTCGGTCACGACCACGCCGGCGAGCAGCGGGAACGCGCAGTCTTCCAGCTCCATCACGACGCCCTTGACGGCGGCTTGAGCTTGCGGGAGGTCGAGCAGTTGCAGGATGACGGGCTGATCCTTGCCGAGCATGTCGCCATTGGCGATGCGGAACAGCAGGGAGTAGCCGATTTGGCCAGCGGCGCCGGTGACGGCGACACGCATTGCGGGTTTTGCCATGAGAATCTCTCCAGACGTGTACAAATTCCTGCGAAGCTCAAGGTAAGCTCGCCGTCCGGGTGGCTTTTTTTGCCAGGCTGACAGCGCCGCGTCACATGAAGCTTCTAAAATTCCTTGACCTACGGAAGCTTGCGGGCTGCGGGGTGTGCTGCCGTCGACAAGTGCGAAGCACCGGACTCTCTTATATGATAGCCGTGCTGCGGCTGCAGGCCCCTGTTAGCCCGCGCCAGTGTAGGAGCCGTCACAGCGAATGTCAACTCTATCTTATGTCTTATATAAGACATAGGATTATTGCTGTTATTCGATGGACGAAGGCCTTGATTTGTGGTCAAATCGCCGCCATGAATGCGAATGTTCGCGACACATCCAACACTACGCCGCCTGTCGATGCTCCGCAGCGACAGGACAGCACGCGCGACGCCGCACCGGCCTCTCTGGCCCCGCAGGGTGCGGCTGCCGCAGGAGCGTCGCCAACCTTCAGTCCGCTGTATCAGCAGATCAAGGGGCTCATTACTCAGAGCCTGCAAGCCGGCGAGTGGAAGCCCGGTGAAATCATTCCCAGCGAAGTCGATCTGGCCGCCCGCTACAAGGTGAGTCAGGGAACGGTGCGTAAAGCCATCGACGAGCTGGCCGCCGAAAATCTGCTCGTGCGCCGTCAGGGGCGTGGCACGTTCGTCGCGACCCATCATGAAGACCGGGTGCAATTCCGGTTTCTGCGTCTTGCGCCCGATTCGGGCGAACCCCATCACCCGCCCAGCCGCCTGATCGAGTGCCGCCGCATGCGTGCGCCGGCGGAAATCGCACGTCAGCTCGATCTGCGTGCGGGCGATGGCGTCATTCTCATTCGCCGGATGATGGATTTTTCGGACCGTCCGACGGTGCTCGACGAAATCTGGCTGCCGGGCGCGCTGTTCCGCGGGTTGACGGCGGAAAGGCTCAATGAATACAAGGGGCCGATGTACGGCCTGTTCGAGGACGAATTCGGTACCCGCATGATCCGCGCTGTGGAGAAAGTCCGCGCTGTGGCCGCTGACGACATGACGGCGGATCTGCTCAAGGTGCCGAAGGGGTTCCCGCTGCTGAGTGTGGAACGGGTTTCCTACACTTATGGGGACAAGCCGGTGGAAGTTCGCCGGGGCTGGTACGTCACCACGGAACATCATTACCAGAACGAATTGAGTTGAGAGGGTAGGGCGACTTCCCAGGGGCGAGCCGGTGTCGTGGCCGGCGCGTGCCTGAAAGTCTAGGCATGAGGGGCGGCGTGTCGTGCGCCGTTGGCAGGAATTTCCGGAGCATTGGAACCGGTATGGTGCAACGCACTAGAATCGGCGCTAAAATCCGGGGCTGATGTAACTACATGGGGTCTAGCATGGCTGAAGTGGTAAAAAAAGAGCGGCCAGTCTACAGGAATATCGGTATCGGACAGATTGTCACGTACCGTCTCCCGCCGGCTGGTATCGTTTCCATCCTGCACCGTATTAGCGGTGTGATCTTGTTCCTTCTGTTGCCGTTCGCGCTTTATTTGTTCGAACAGAGCCTCACGTCGGAACTCAGCTTCGACGTTCTGCGAAGCATCGCCTCCAACTGGTTTGTCAAACTTGTCATCCTGGCATTGTCGTGGGGCTTCCTGCACCACTTCTGCGCCGGCTTGCGCCATCTGCGCATGGACTTCAATCACGACGCAGTGAGCAAGGAAGGCGGTAAGAATTCGGCCGTCGTCGTACTGGCCGTGTCGCTGGTGCTGACGCTGGCTGTCGCCCTCAAGCTGTTCGGAGCGTTCTAAGATGGCACAGAACAATATTGGTTCGAAGCGCCTCGTCGTCGGCGCGCACTACGGCCTGCGCGACTGGATTGCGCAACGTATGACTGCGGTCATCATGGCCGTGTACACCGTGATCCTGCTGGTGTGGTTCTTCACCGCCAAGGATTTCTCCTACGAAGGCTGGGCCGGCATCTTCGCGCATCAGTGGATGAAGTTGGCCACGTTCGTCACGCTGCTCGCGTTGTTCTATCACGCGTGGGTCGGCATTCGCGACATCTGGATGGACTACGTCAAGCCCGTCGGTGTGCGACTGGCGCTGTACGCGCTGACGATCGTCTGGCTGCTGGCTTGTGCCGGCTATGCCGCACAGATTCTGTGGAGAGTGTAAAGAATGGCTGCAATTAAAAATTCGCTGCCGCGCCGCCGCTTTGACGTAGTCATCGTGGGCGCAGGTGGTTCGGGCATGCGCGCTTCGCTGCAACTGGCCAAGGCCGGTCTGTCGGTGGCCGTGCTGTCCAAGGTGTTCCCCACCCGTTCGCATACCGTCGCGGCTCAGGGCGGCATTGGTGCTTCGCTCGGCAACATGAGCGAAGACAACTGGCATTACCACTTCTACGACACGATCAAGGGCTCCGACTGGCTCGGCGACCAAGATGCGATCGAGTTCATGTGCCGTCAGGCGCCGAACGCTGTCTATGAACTGGAACACTTCGGTATGCCGTTCGACCGTAACCCGGACGGCACGATTTACCAGCGTCCGTTCGGCGGCCACACGGCCAACTACGGCGAGAAGCCTGTCCAGCGCGCTTGCGCGGCGGCTGACCGTACCGGTCACGCGCTGCTGCACACGCTGTACCAGCAGAACGTGGCCGCCAAGACTCACTTCTTCGTGGAGTGGATGGCGCTCGATCTGATCCGCAACGAAGAGGGCGATGTCCTCGGCGTGTCGGCGCTGGAGCTCGAAACCGGCGACGTCTACCTGCTCGAAGGCAAGTGCACGTTGTTCGCGACCGGCGGTGCCGGCCGTGTGTACGCTGCTTCGACCAACGCGTTCATCAACACCGGTGACGGTCTGGGCATGGCCGCGCGTGCGGGCATTCCGCTCGAAGACATGGAATTCTGGCAATTCCACCCGACCGGCGTGGCCGGCGCGGGCGTGCTGATCACCGAAGGTGTGCGTGGCGAAGGCGGTATTCTGCGTAACTCGAACGGCGAGCGCTTCATGGAGCGCTATGCCCCGACGCTGAAGGATCTGGCGCCGCGTGACTTCGTGTCGCGTTCGATGGACCAGGAAATCAAGGAAGGCCGTGGCTGCGGCCCGAACGGCGACTACGTGCTGCTCGACCTCTCGCACATCGGTGCCGAGACGATCATGAAGCGTCTGCCGTCGATTCGCGAAATCGCCCTGAAGTTCGCCAACGTCGACGCGATCAAGGAACCGATCCCCGTCGTGCCGACCATCCACTACCAGATGGGCGGTATTCCGACGAACTACAACGGTCAGGTCGTCCTGCAGAAGGATGGCTCGTCGGTCCCGGTCAACGGCTTCTATGCTGTGGGCGAATGCTCGTGCGTGTCGGTCCACGGTGCGAACCGTCTGGGCACGAACTCGCTGCTCGACCTGGTGGTGTTCGGCCGCGCGGCTGGTAACCACATCGTCGACTTCGTGAAGAATCACGGCGACCACAAGCCGCTGCCTGCCGACGCCGGCGAGAACGCACTGGCGCGTCTGGGCCGTCTGGAAGCCTCCAGCTCGGGCGAATACGCTCAGGACATCGCTAACGACATCCGTGCAACGATGCAGAAGCACGCCGGCGTGTTCCGCACCTCGGAGCTGCTCAAGGAAGGCGTGGACGAGATCAAGCAAGTGGCCGAGCGCGTGTCGCACGTGCACCTGAAAGACAAGTCGAAGGTGTTCAACACGGCGCGTATGGAAGCGCTGGAAGTCGACAACCTGATCGAAGTGGCCAAGGCCACCATGATCGCTGCGGAAGCCCGTAAGGAAAGCCGCGGGGCGCATGCGCACAGCGACTATCCGGAGCGTGACGACGCCAACTGGATGCGCCACTCGCTGTTCTTCAGCGAGGGCAACCGTCTGGATTACAAGCCGGTGCAGTTGAAGCCGCTGACCGTCGACTCGGTTCCGCCCAAGGCGCGGACGTTCTAAGGGATTCGCAAGATCATGAAACGCATTTTTGAAGTCTACCGCTACGATCCGGACAAGGACGCCGCACCGTACATGCAGACCTACGAGGTCGAACTCGACGGTCACGAGCGCATGCTGCTCGACGCCCTGGTCAAGCTCAAGAAGCTCGATGAAGGCATTGCCTTCCGCCGCTCGTGCCGCGAAGGTGTGTGCGGTTCGGACGCGATGAACATCAACGGCAAGAATGGTCTGGCCTGCCTGACCAACATGAACGATCTGCCGAACAAGATCGTTCTGAAGCCGCTGCCGGGTCTGCCCGTCATTCGCGATCTGATCGTCGACATGACGCACTTCTTCAACCAGTACCACTCGATCAAGCCGTACCTGATCAATCCCGAGCCGGCACCGGAGAAGGAGCGTCTGCAGTCGCCCGAGCAACGTGATGAGCTGGACGGTCTGTACGAGTGTATTCTGTGCGCATCGTGCTCCACGTCGTGCCCGAGCTTCTGGTGGAACCCGGACAAGTTCGTCGGGCCGGCCGGTCTTCTGCAGGCTTACCGCTTCATCGCGGACAGCCGCGATACGGCGACCAACGAACGTCTGGACAACCTGGAAGATCCGTACCGCCTGTTCCGTTGCCACACGATCATGAACTGCGTGGATGTGTGCCCGAAGGGTCTGAACCCGACGAAGGCCATCGGCAAGATCAAGGAGCTGATGGTGCGCCGCGCCGTCTGACCAAGCGATCATGCCGGATATCAATCACCAGTCCGATCCGGTCAAACGTGCCCGCCTGCGCTGGCGGGCACGTCGCGGTTTGCTGGAAAACGACCTCATCCTCGAACGATTCTTCGCCAAGTACGAAGCCTCGATGACCGACGAGGATGTGGGCGCCCTCACAAAGCTGCTCGATTTGAGCGACAACGATTTGATGGATCTGCTGCTAGCGCGTAAAGAGCCCGAGGCGGATCTGGACGGGCCGGACGTGCAGCGCCTGCTGGCGCTATTGCGTGCCGTGTAGGGGTTTAAGTATTTTTTTGAGGAAGCGATATGACTCCGTCTGATGTTAAAGCCACCCTATCTTTCTCTGACGGTTCGCCCAGCGTCGAACTGCCGATCTATCAGGGAACCATGGGCCCGGATGTAATCGACATCCGCAAGCTGTACGGCCAGACCGGCAAGTTTACGTACGACCCGGGCTTTATGTCGACGGCGTCGTGCAATTCCGCCATCACCTACATCGATGGCGACAAGGGCGAACTGCTGTACCGCGGTTACCCGATCGAGCAGTTGGCTACCCACTGCGACTTCCTCGAGACCTCGTATCTGCTGCTCAAGGGCGAACTGCCCAACGCGCAACAGAAGGAAGAGTTCGTCAAGACCGTGACCCGTCACACGATGGTTCACGAGCAGATGAACTTCTTCTTCCGTGGTTTCCGTCGTGATGCTCACCCGATGGCTGTGCTGACCGGTTCGGTCGGTGCCCTGTCGGCGTTCTACCACGACTCGCTGGACATCAACAATCCGACGCACCGCGAAGTCTCGGCCATCCGCCTGATCGCCAAGCTGCCGACGCTCGTCGCCATGGCGTACAAGTACAGCATTGGCCAGCCGTTCGTGTACCCGCGTAACGATTTGTCGTACAGCGCGAACTTCATGCGCATGATGTTCGCCAACCCGTGCGAAGAATACGAAGTCAACGACGTGCTGGTGCGCGCCCTCGACCGTATCCTGATCCTGCACGCCGATCACGAGCAGAACGCTTCGACGTCGACCGTCCGTCTGGCTGGTTCGTCGGGTGCGAATCCGTTCGCCTGTATCGCCGCCGGTATCGCGTGTCTGTGGGGCCCGGCGCACGGTGGTGCGAACGAAGCCGCGCTGAACATGCTCGAGCAGATCGGTTCGCCGGACAAGATCCCCGAATTCATCAAGCAGGTGAAGGACAAGAACTCGGGCGTGAAGCTCATGGGCTTCGGTCACCGCGTGTACAAGAACTACGACCCGCGCGCCAAGCTGATGCGCGAGACGTGCTACGAAGTGCTCAACGAACTCGGCCTGCACGACGACCCGCTGTTCAAGCTGGCCATGCAGCTCGAGAAGATCGCCCTGGAAGATGAATACTTCGTGTCGCGCAAGCTGTACCCGAACGTCGACTTCTACTCGGGCATCGTTCAGCGCGCGCTGGGCATCCCGACGTCGATGTTTACCTGCATCTTCGCGCTGGCACGTACCGTGGGCTGGATCGCGCAGTGGAATGAAATGATCGGCGAGCCGGATCAGAAGATCGGCCGTCCGCGTCAGCTGTTCATCGGCCACACGCCGCGCGAAGTCGCGTCGATCGACAAGCGCTAAGCCTGTCGAGGCGTCCGGCACGGCCCCCGCTTGCCGTGCCGGCACCGCAACCTTGCCGAAACGGCAAGGCGGTGCGGCCCGCAACGAGCCCTCGTTGCGCTATATTCGAAGCCACGGCACAAGCTGCCGTGATTCGCACAAATCCCCGGTTGATCGTGCGTTTACCGCCCGGTTTCCCGGGGATTTCGTATTCCGCCGGCGCGAAAGCGCTATGGCATAATCAAAAGTTCCCAGAACGATTGTTGTTCTCAGAACGATAATTTAGCCCCGCGTTTTTATCATGGCCAAGACGCTGTATGACAAATTGTGGGATGCACATGTCGTGCATACCGAGGACGATGGCACTACGTTGCTCTACATCGACCGTCATCTGTTGCACGAGGTGACCAGTCCGCAGGCGTTCGAGGGGCTAAAACTCGCGCAGCGTCCGGTCTGGCGTCTTTCCGCCAACCTCGCGGTGTCGGATCACAACGTGCCGACGACCGATCGTACGCAAGGCATTGCCGATCCGATTTCGCGCTTGCAGGTCGACACGCTCGACGCTAACTGCGACAACTTCGGCATCACCCAATTCAAGATGAACGACCTCCGTCAGGGCATCGTGCACGTGATCGGCCCGGAGCAGGGCGCCACGTTGCCCGGCATGACGGTGGTCTGCGGCGACTCGCATACCTCCACGCATGGCGCGTTCGGCGCGTTGGCGTTCGGCATCGGCACGTCGGAAGTCGAGCACACGCTCGCCACGCAGACGCTGCTCATGAAGAAGAGCAAGAACATGCTCGTGAAGGTCGAAGGCACGCTGCCGCGCGGTTGTTCCGCCAAGGACATCGTGCTGGCCGTCATCGGCCGGATCGGCACGGCGGGTGGCACGGGTTACACCATCGAATTCGCCGGCTCGGCGATCCGCTCGCTCACGATGGAAGGCCGCATGACCGTTTGCAACATGGCCATTGAGGCCGGAGCGCGCGCCGGTCTGGTGGCCGTGGACGACACCACGATCAACTATGTGAAGGGCCGTCCGTTCGCGCCGACGGGGGTGGAGTTCCAGCAAGCCGAAGCCTACTGGCGCACCTTCCATACGGATCCGGGTGCCCAGTTCGACCATGTGGTCGAGATCGATGCGAATACGCTGCGTCCGCAGGTGAGCTGGGGAACGTCGCCGGAGATGGTCGTGAGCATCGAAGACCGCGTGCCCGATCCCGAGAAGGAGAAGGACCCGGTCAAGCGCAGCGCCATGGAGCGCGCGCTCGAGTACATGGCGCTCACGCCGGACACGCCGATGGCGAGCATCAACGTCGACAAGGTGTTCATCGGCTCGTGCACCAACTCGCGTATCGAAGATATTCGTGCCGCGGCTTACGTCGTGAAGAAGCTCGGCCGTCGTGTGGCGTCGAACGTGCGTCTGGCGATGGTGGTGCCGGGCTCGGGCCTCGTGAAGCATCAGGCTGAACAAGAAGGCCTGGATCAGGTCTTCAAGGCCGCAGGCTTCGAATGGCGCGAGCCGGGCTGCTCGATGTGTCTGGCGATGAACGCGGACCGTCTGGAGCCGGGTGAGCGCTGTGCGTCGACCTCGAATCGCAACTTCGAAGGCCGTCAGGGCGCGGGCGGGCGTACGCACCTCGTGAGCCCGGCGATGGCGGCAGCGGCTGCCATCGAAGGCCATTTCGTCGACGTTCGGCGCCTCGTCTGAACGCTTTGGCATCGGTTTAACCGTCGTTTGACATCGTCTTTGACAGAGAAAAAATCATGAAGAAACTGTGGATGCTGATCGGTGCGGTGCTGGTGCTGGGTGTGGCGGGTTGCAACACGATGGCGGGCCTCGGCAAGGATACGCAAGCCGCTGGCTCGGCCCTCGAGAACGCCGCGAAGAAGTGATGCGACGGTGCGTGTCGTGAGGGCATTCGCCTCGCGCACGCACCCACGAAATTTCCGGCTTTGACGGCTCCGGGTTTGCGGGGCCGGCCGTAGCCGATCTGTTTTGATCAGGTGGTTCGTGATGGAAAAATTTACCGTCCATACGGGGTTGGTGGCACCGCTGGATCGCGAAAACGTCGATACCGACGCGATCATCCCCAAGCAGTTCCTGAAGTCGATCAAGCGCACGGGCTTCGGCCCGAACCTGTTCGACGAGTGGCGTTATCTCGATGTCGGCCAGCCGGGGCAGGATTGCAGCGCGCGTCCGCTTAACCCGAACTTCGTGCTGAACCAGCCGCGATATCAGGGAGCGACGATTCTGCTCGCCCGCAAGAACTTCGGCTGCGGCAGCTCGCGTGAGCACGCACCGTGGGCATTGCAGCAATACGGCTTCCGTGCCGTCATTGCGCCGAGTTTTGCCGACATCTTCTTCAACAACTGCTACAAGAACGGGCTGCTGCCGATCGCGCTGTCCGAGCTGCAGGTCGATCATCTGTTCAACGAGACGGCCGCGTTCAACGGCTATCAGTTGACCATCGATTTGGACAAGCAGGTGGTGGTGACGTCCGATGGCCGCGCATATGAATTCGATATCGCGCCGTTCCGCAAGTACTGCATGCTCAACGGTTTCGACGACATTGGCCTGACGCTGCGTCACGCCGACAAGATTCGCGCCTACGAGGCCGAGCGGCTTGCCAAGCAGCCGTGGCTCGCAACGCGTTTGCCGGGCTGAGCCCCGAGCACTCAAGGCACATCCAAGGAGATTGCATGAAAATTGCTGTGTTGCCGGGTGACGGCATTGGTCCGGAAATCGTGAAGGAAGCCGTCGATGTGCTGAACGCGCTCGGCGAAAAGTTCGAGCTGGAAGAGGCGCCGGTCGGCGGCGCCGGCTATGCGGCGTCGGGGCACCCGCTGCCGGAAGCCACGCTGAAGCTCGCTAAGGAAGCGGACGCCATTCTGTTCGGCGCCGTGGGTGACTGGAAGTACGATTCGCTCGAGCGCGCGCTGCGTCCCGAGCAGGCGATTCTGGGGCTGCGCAAGCACCTTCAACTGTTCGCCAACTTCCGTCCGGCTATCCTGTACAAGGAACTGGCCGACGCGTCGAGCCTGAAGCCGGAAATCGTGGCAGGGTTGGATATCCTGATCATTCGTGAGTTGAACGGCGACATCTACTTCGGTCAGCCGAAGGGTTTCCGCCAGTCGCCGGATGGCGCTTTCGAAGGCGCGCGCGAAGGTTTTGATACCATGCGCTATAGCGTGCCTGAAGTGGAGCGTATCGCGCACGTCGCATTTCAGGCGGCAGCCAAACGCGACAAGCGTTTGTGCTCGGTCGACAAGGCCAACGTGCTCGAGACTTCGCAGCTGTGGCGCGACACGATGATCGAGGTCGCCAAGCAGTATCCGGAGGTCGAGCTGTCGCATATGTACGTCGATAACGCGGCAATGCAATTGGTCAAGGCGCCGAAGAACTTCGACGTGGTGGTGACTGGCAACATGTTCGGCGATATTCTCTCGGATGAGGCCGCGATGCTGACGGGGTCGATCGGCATGCTGCCGTCGGCGTCGCTCGATGCCAATAACAAGGGGCTGTACGAACCGTCGCACGGTTCGGCTCCCGATATCGCCGGCAAGGGCGTGGCCAATCCGTTGGCAACGATCCTGTCGGCTGCCATGATGCTGCGTTACACGTTCGGCCTCGCAGAACAAGCCGACCGCGTGGAGAACGCAGTGAAGAAGGTGCTGGCGCAAGGCTTGCGCACGCCCGACATCTGGCAGGAAGGCGCGACCAAGGTCGGTACGCGCGAAATGGGCGCGGCAGTGGTTGCCGCGCTATAACGCTGACGGGGCGTCGGGAGACGCCCCTGCGCGCAATTGCAACGATAAGAGAGTGGATAAATGAAAACCGTAGGTCTGGTAGGTTGGCGGGGCATGGTCGGTTCTGTGCTGATGCAGCGCATGCAGCAGGAGAACGACTTTGCCTTGATCGAGCCGGTGTTTTTCAGCACCAGCAACGCGGGCGGCAAAGCCCCGTCGATGGCGAAGAACGAGACTTCGCTGAAAGACGCCAATGATGTCAATGAGCTGAAAAAATGCGACATCATCATTACCTGCCAGGGCGGTGACTACACAACCGAGATCTTCCCGAAGCTGCGCGCTGCGGGCTGGAACGGCTATTGGATCGACGCGGCCTCGACGCTGCGTATGGCGGACGATGCCATCATCGTCCTGGATCCGGTCAACCTCGACGTGATCAAGAATTCGCTGACGAAGGGCACCAAGAACTTCATCGGCGGCAATTGCACCGTGAGCTGCATGCTGATGGGCCTGGGCGGTCTGTTCCAGCACGGTCTGGTCGACTGGCTGACGTCGATGACGTATCAGGCGGCGTCGGGCGGTGGCGCACAGCACATGCGCGAGTTGCTCACGCAGTTCGGCAGTATCAATGCCGAAGTCAAGGCGCTGCTCGACGATCCGCACTCGGCCATTCTCGAGATCGACCGCAAGGTGCTCGCCAAGCAGCACGCGCTCACCGCCGACGAGACCAAGCAATTCGGCGTGCCGCTGGGCGGCAACCTGATTCCCTGGATCGACAAGGATCTGGGCAACGGTCAGTCGAAGGAAGAGTGGAAGGGCGGCGCCGAGACCAACAAGATTTTGGGTCTGGGCGACGGTTTCCCGGGCACGCGTGCTATTCCGGTGGACGGTCTGTGCGTGCGCATCGGTGCAATGCGCTGCCACAGCCAGGCGCTGACCATCAAGCTTACGAAGGATGTGCCGTTAGATGAACTGACCGACATCATCGGCCAGGCCAATGACTGGGTGAAGGTGGTGCCGAACACGCGTGAGGCGTCGATGACCGATTTGACGCCTGCGGCCGTGACCGGCACGATGACCATTCCGGTGGGGCGTCTGCGCAAGATGTCGATGGGTCCGGAGTACCTGTCGGCATTTACGGTGGGCGATCAACTGTTGTGGGGCGCAGCGGAACCGCTGCGTCGCATGCTGCGCATCCTGCTCGACGCTTGAGCGTCGAAGCGTATCGGTAAGGCGTGAAGAACGGCGGCCCGCGAGGCCGCCGTCCGCGCTTTGGGAGGCCCCCCATTTTGCTGGGGCGGCCAGTGACAAACGACTGACAGGCTTGACAAGACACAGTGCGGAAATACTCGATCGGCAAGCGCGCAAACACGTCCCGTAACTCGTTTCGCCTGAGCGCGGCGGCGGCCGTCTTGTGGAGCCTCGGGCTTCTCAATGCCGGTGCCGCAGAGTTCGGCCCGCAGCAGGTGCGCTCGGGTCCGGGCCAGCCGTTGCGTGCGGTGATCGTGCTGGGCAACGTGTCGCAAGCTGAGGCCGATGGCTTGTCGGTGAAGCTCGCGCCGCGCGAGGCCTTCAAGCAGGCCGGTCTGCGCTACGACCCCACGCTCGAGAAGCTCTCGGTTTCGGTGACGCCGACGGGAGGGCGCGAGCCGGGGTATAGCGGCACGTATCTCGTGCATGTCGATTCGGCCGAGCCGGTCAGCACCTCGTTCCTGGATCTGTTGCTGGTGCTCGAATGGCGCACCGGCCGGCAGTCCAATGCAGTCACGCTGTCCGCCATCCCCGAAGCCAGCGCTGCGCAACCGCAGGCCGTCGTGCCTGCGGCGAGCGCGAATGACGCGACTGCCGCTGCGTCCGCGCCCGCGGCACCGGCGGCATCTGCTCCGGCGCCCGCTGCGTCTGCTCAGCCGGGCAACGCATCGGCAGCGGCCGCAGAGGGGGCGCGAAAGGTGGGTCGTGGAGATTCGCTCTCGTCCATTGCCCGCGAATTCACGGGCGGCGAAGGCGGCACGACGCTGGCGCAGATGATGACCGCGCTGTTCGAAGCGAACCGCTCGGCATTCATCGGCGACGATCCGAACCGGCTGCGTCAGGGGGCGACGCTGACCCGCCCGGCCGATACGCAGGTGCAAGGTATTCCTCCCGCGCAGGCACGCAAGTTCGTGTCTTCCGCGCGGGAACAGTTTGACGCGTATCGCGCGCGGCTGGCCGAATCGACGGCGCAGCAGGCAGCACCGGCCGGTGGCCGCAGTGCACAGGGCGCGATCGAAGCGGGCAAGGCACCGGAAGCTGCCGCTCCCGCCACGCGCGATGAATTGAAGCTGTCGCGACCCGGTAAGGGGGCAGCGGGCGGCACAGCCGGTCGTTCCGGCGGCAGCGAGGAAGAGCAAATCGCCCAGGGCAAGGCGCAGGCCGAGGCTCAGGGCAGGGTGAATGAGTTGCAGAAGAACGTAGCAGATCTCCAGAAGCTGTTGGCGATGAAGAATCAGGCCGTCGCGAATCTGGAGCAGCAGGCCGCCACCGCTTCCGGGGCGACTGCACAGGACAAGACGGCGAAATCCGCCGACGCAAAGACAACCACGCAAGCCGTGGCTGCCGCCACAGCGCCGAACGACGCCAAGGGCGCGGTCGACACGAAGGACGCCAGCCCGGCAGCGAGCGCTGCCACGGCCGCCGTCGCGTCGGAGGCTGCTGCCAGCGATGCGGCATCCGCTGTTTCGGCAGGGACGGCGGCGTCCGAGGCCACGGCGGCAGCGGCCGCACCGGCAAGCGATGTCGCAGTGGCATCCGCGGCCAGCGCACCGGCGGCGGCATCGAAACCTGCGCCGAATACCGCCATGAATTGGCGTGCCGTGACCCAGAATCCTTACGTGTTGCCGGGCGCTGGCGCGCTGGTAGTGCTGTTCGGCCTGTGGTGGCTGATGCGCCGCCGTCGTGCCGCTGGTGCCAATACGCCAGTGGGGCAGCCCGGACCGTATGACGACGGGCAGGACACCCTCGCAGCAGGCCAGGATCTGCCGCATGATGGCCCGCAGGGCGCCGTTGCGCCGGCCGGTGCCGTCGGCGCCGCGGCGCTGTATGCGGCGAATCAGGCGGAAGCCGACGAACATCGGGGGCCGGCCGCTGACGACGCGTGGTCCGCGCCGGAAGATGGTGTGGCGGCTGCCGAAGTGGTCCAGCCGGACCCCGTGGTGGCAGAAGCCCGCGTCGCGGACGAATGGGAGGCCGAGTCGCCTTTGACCGATGTGCCGGCCGAGACCGCGCACGTCGAGGGGGCGGGCGAATCGCTGGTGGCCCCCACGCTGGCGGAAACGGCCGCGGAACCGCTCGTCGACGAGGCCGCGACCGAGGTGCCGGAAACGGTGTCTGAAGCCGCCAGCGAGCCGGAAATCGATTGGGACGCCGCGTTTGCCGAGCAGGCGGCGGAGGCTGGCGAAGTGCCCGCCGCTCACGACGATTCGGCGGCGGCCAGTTTGTCGGCGCTCGAAGCGCTGGGCGCCGCGTCAGCGATCGGCGGTGTTGCTGCCACGTTGGCGGCCCCCCTCGAGCCGACGCACGCCGCACCGGACGACGCCACTGTCGCGCCGACGGCCGACGCGACGCCTGACGGCGGCGTGGCAGGTATGTTGGGCGATCTGGATCTGGCGATCCCGGGGCAGCCGGCGCATGTGGGCACGATTTCGAGCGATGCGTTGCCGTCGTTGAGCAAGGGGTTGGGTTCGGTGCAGTTCAAAATGGCGCCGAAGGACGATCCGCTCCATGAGCAAACCGGTGCGGATGACGAGGGCGACGATCCCTATCCGGAACTGAGCGATGCCGACTTCGATGCGGCATTGGCGCAGGCGCACAACGCCCCTGAGGCGCCGCGTAGCTATACCGATGCCGCGCACGAAGCGCCGTCGCTCAAGCCGCTGTCGTTCGATCTGTCGGACTTCAGCCTCGATCTGAAGGGCGACGACGCGCAGGCCGCTCCGGCGTTTGTCAGCGCGCCGACGCTGCCGGCCGACACCGGCACGGAAGCGTTGATCGAGCACGAGACACTGGACTCGACACCGCCGCAAACGCCCTTCGCGGCCGCGCCCGCTGCTCCGCAGGCGCCGCAAGTGGCTGTGCCGACGCCGCAAGCGACCGTCGCTGCATCGTCTGCCGCGCCAGCCATGCCTGAGGTGCCGGACGAGTTCCATACGAAGCTCGAACTGGCTGCCGCGTACCAGACCATTGGCGACGACGACGGTGCGCGCGAACTGCTTGAAGAAGTGATCGCCGGAGGGGACACTGCACAGCAGTCCGTCGCCCGCACACGGCTGGCCGAGCTTGGCAAGTGACGCCGCGGCACGCCGAAGATCACACCACTGATTGACCGTAGTTTGGGGCGCTCGCAGGTTGGGCGCCCGTTTTTCTTTTTCATATGCGAATTGCACTGGGCATCCACTACGACGGCACGGCGTTCTCCGGCTGGCAATCGCAGCCGCACGGCAACACCGTGCAGCAGGCGCTCGAGACCGCCTTGCGGGCGTTCGGCGGCGTAGCCCTGCCGACGACGGTCGCGGGGCGTACCGACACCGGCGTGCATGGCATCGGTCAGGTGGTGCATTTCGACACCGAGCTCGATCGCGCGATGTTCTCGTGGGTGCGGGGCGTCAATGCCTTTCTGCCCAAGACGGTCGCCGTGCAATGGGCGCAGCCGATGCCCGACGACTTCCATGCGCGTTTCACCGCGTTCGAGCGCACATATTTCTACGTGCTCTACGTGCATCCCGTGCGTTCGCCATTGCTCGACGGCCGGTGTGGCTGGCTGCATACGCCGCTCGATCTCGGCGCGATGCGCGCCGCGAGTCTGGCGCTGGTGGGCGAGCATGACTTTTCGGCGTTCCGCTCGTCGGAGTGTCAGGCCAAGACGCCGGTGAAGCATCTGTACGCCATCGACATCGAGCAGCAGGGACATTTCTTCGTATTCCGTTTTCGGGCGAGCGCGTTCCTGCATCACATGGTGCGCAACATCATGGGGTGTCTGGTGGCCATTGGCCGGGGACGTCAGCCCGAGAGTTGGATGACGCAGGTGCTCGAGAGTCTGGATCGCCGTCAGGCCGCCCCGACGTTTATGCCGGATGGCCTGTATCTGGCGCGTGTGGGGTATCCTGAGCGTTTCTCTGTGCCCGAGCCCAACTGGGCCGCGTGGCCGTTCCCGATGCCGTGGGCAAGTTCATGAAATCGCGTACCAGAATCAAGATTTGCGGCCTGTCGCAGCCGGCCGATATCGATCACGCGGTGGCGCTGGGGGTCGACGCCATCGGCCTCGTTTTCTATCCGCCGAGCCCGCGCTACGTGGATCTGGCACGCGCGGCCGAGCTGGCCCGCCGGGTGCCGCCTTACGTGAGCCTGGTCGGCCTGTTCGTCAACGTGACGGCCGACGAGATCTCGCGTACCGTCGAGGCGGTGCCGCTCACGACGCTGCAGTTCCATGGAGACGAAACCCCCGAGCAATGCGCCATGCTGTCGGCGGCGGCGGGCAACCGTCCTTACATGCGCGCTATGCGTATCGGCCCGGAGACGAAAGATAGCGGCGATTTGCTACAATTCGCCAACGCATACACCGCCGCGCAAGGCATCTTGCTCGATGCACTGGTTGAGGGCTATGGCGGTGGAGGAAAGGTTTTCGATTGGTCACTTATTCCAAAAGACATCGCGCGTCGGGCCGTTTTGAGTGGTGGCTTGAACGCACACAACGTTGCTGAAGCCATCGGCCGGGTGACGCCTTACGCCGTCGACGTGTCGAGCGGTGTGGAGGCGTCGCGGGGCGTGAAAGATCACGCCCGCATGACGGCGTTCGTGCAGGCAGTGCGTGCTGCCGATGCCGAATGAGCAACCCGCCGGGGCCCGCCAGGGCCGCAATCCGGTAATGCGAAGAGTGACGACCATGTACGATTTTCCTGACGCCAGCGGCCATTTCGGCCCGTACGGCGGTGTCTTTGTGGCTGAGACGCTGATTCACGCGCTCGACGAATTGCGCGAGGCGTATGCCAAGTATCAGCACGATCCGGCTTTCCTCGAAGAATTCCATTACGAACTGAAGCACTACGTCGGCCGTCCGTCGCCGATTTATCACGCCAAACGCTGGAGCAGCGAACTGGGCGGTGCGCAGGTGTACCTCAAGCGCGAAGACCTTAACCATACGGGCGCGCATAAGGTGAACAACGTGATCGGGCAGGCACTCCTTGCGCGTCGCATGGGCAAGCGCCGTGTGATCGCAGAGACCGGTGCCGGTCAGCATGGTGTGGCCACGGCGACCATCGCCGCGCGCTTCGGCATGGAGTGCGTGGTCTACATGGGCTCGGAAGACGTCAAGCGTCAGGCGGCCAACGTCTATCGCATGCAACTGCTCGGCGCGACCGTGGTGCCTGTGGAGTCGGGCTCGAAAACACTCAAGGACGCGCTCAACGAAGCCATGCGCGACTGGGTGACGAATGTCGAAAGCACGTTCTACATCATCGGCACGGTGGCGGGCCCCCATCCGTACCCGATGCTCGTGCGCGATTTCCAGAGCGTGATCGGCGAAGAGTGCAAGGTGCAGATGCCCGAACTGGCCGGCCGTCAGCCGGACTACGTGCTCGCCTGCGTGGGCGGTGGCTCGAACGCCATGGGCATTTTCTATCCGTACATTGATGTGCCGGACGTAAAGCTCGTGGGCGTGGAAGCGGCCGGCGACGGCATCGAGACTGGCCGTCATGCGGCGTCGATCATTGGCGGCACGCCCGGCGTGCTCCACGGCAACCGTACCTATTTGCTGCAGGACGCCAACGGGCAGATCACCGAGACGCATTCGATCTCGGCGGGTCTGGACTATCCGGGGGTGGGGCCTGAACATGCGTGGCTGCACGATATCAAGCGCGCCGAGTACGTGGGCGTCACCGATACCGAGGCGCTTCGGGCGTTCCACGATTGCTGCCGGATCGAAGGCATCATCCCGGCGCTGGAGTCGAGCCATGCGCTCGCTTATGCGTGCAAGCTGGCGCCGACGTTGCCACGCGACCAGATCGTGCTGGTCAATCTCTCGGGGCGCGGGGACAAGGACATGCACACCGTGATGGCGCTGGCCAAACCGGCGCCTGAGGGCGCATAAGCGGCGCTGCGAGACGCCACGGATCCCTGGATCCAAGATTCCTAGTTCCCTAGATCCCTAGATCCGATAAGGAAACCAGAACCAGCATGACCGATCTGACTGATCGCAAGGCACAAAATGACATCCTCGGGGCCGAGCGTCCCGTGGACGCCACCGAAGCCGCCGCCGCGCGTCTCGAGGCCATGGAAGCGGCCGGGGAGCTGCGCGCGCGTTGGGCGCCGGGCGACATCACATTGCGTCATGCCGACTTCCTGCAGCACGTGAACGAATTGGAAGACGGCAGCGTCGACCTGATTCTTGCCGATCCGCCTTACGGGCTTGGCAAGGACTACGGCAACGACTCCGACAAGCGCTCCGGCGAGGACTTTCTCGGCTGGACATATGGCTGGCTCGAAGCGGCGATTCCGAAGCTCGCGCCGCGCGGCTCGCTCTACCTGTTCTGCACGTGGCAGTATGCCCCCGAGCTGTTCGTGTTTCTGAAGCAGCGCATGCTGATGATCAACGAGATCATCTGGGATCGCCGCGTGCCCAGCATGGGCGGCAGCACCCGGCGGTTCTCGTCGGTCCACGACAACATCGGCTTTTTCGCGGTCTCGAAGGATTACTACTTCGACCTCGATGCCGTGCGCGTGCCGTATGACGCGGCGACGAAGAAGGCGCGATCGCGCCGTATCTTCGAGGGCAGCAAGTGGCTGGAACTGGGTTACAACCCCAAGGATCTTTGGTCGATCTCGCGATTGCACCGGCAAGACCCCGAACGCGTCGATCATCCGACGCAGAAACCGCTGCATATCATCGAGCGCATGGTGCTGGCCAGTTGCCCGCCCGGCGGTCTCGTGCTCGACCCGTTCATGGGCAGCGGCACGACTGCCGTGGCTTGCGCGCTGCATGGCCGGCGTTTCGTCGGCTACGAGCTCAACGCGCATTACCACGCGCTCGCCAATCAAAGACTTCAGAGACTTTCCGATCATGTCCCGCATTCAAGCGACGTTCCAAGCCTTGCAAGCGCAGGGTAAAAAAGGCCTCATTCCGTTCATCACCGCCGGCGATCCCGAGCCGGGCTGGACGGTCAAGCTGATGCACGCGTTGGCCGACAATGGTGCCGACGTCATCGAACTCGGTGTGCCGTTCTCCGACCCGATGGCCGATGGCCCGGTGATCCAGCGTGCCTCCGAGCGCGCGCTGGCGCGTGGCGTGAGCCTGGCCGAAGTGCTCGGCTATGTGGCCGTCTTCCGTCAGACCAACGACCGCACGCCCGTCGTGCTCATGGGCTACGCGAATCCGATCGAGGCCATGGGGCTCGACACCTTCGCCGAGCGTGCGGCGAAGGCCGGTGTGGACGGCGTGCTGGTCGTCGACTACCCGCCCGAGGAGGCCGAGGCCTACGCGGGCGCGGTGCGTGCCCATGGCATCGATCCGATCTTCCTGCTCGCGCCGACCTCGACCGATGCGCGTATCGCTGCCGTGGCACGTCAGGCAAGCGGCTATCTGTACTACGTCTCCCTCAAGGGCGTGACGGGGGCGGCCAGCCTGGATATGGACAGCGTTGCGGCGAAAATCCCCCAGATCAAGGCCGCTGCGGCCCTGCCGGTGGGGGTGGGCTTCGGTATTCGAGACGCCGAGACGGCCCGCGCCGTGGCCAGTGTGGCGGACGCCGTGGTCATTGGCAGCGCCATCGTCCAGCGACTGGAAAACACGCCGCGTGATCTGGAGGGCCAGAACGCGGTAAAATCGCTCGCTGAATTCATCGGCGGCATTCGCCAGGCGCTCGACGAGGGCGCCAAATCGGCGTAAATTCGCGGCGTTATTTCGTCGAACCGCCCGGTGAAACGCTGAATTGAAACGACCGTGTCATGCGGTCGCCCGAAACGCCCGCCCCTGATGGTGCGGGCGTTTGCCAAGGAGAAACTATGAGCTGGCTCGATAAGCTGCTGCCCCCGAAGATCAAGCAAACCGATCCGACGCAGCGCAACAAGAGCATCCCGGAAGGGCTGTGGATCAAGTGCCCGTCGTGCGAGGCGGTGCTGTATCGCAACGACGTGGAAGCGAATCTGCACGTTTGCCCGAAGTGTGACCATCACATGCGCATTGGCGCGCGGGCGCGTCTCGATGCGCTGCTCGATCCGGAAGGCCGTTACGAACTCGGCCAGGAAATCGTGCCGGTCGACGCGCTGAAGTTCAAGGACAGCCGCAAGTATCCGGACCGCATCAAGGAAGCGATGGACGACACCGGCGAGACCGATGCGATGGTCGTGATGGGCGGTGCCATCCACACGCTGCCGGTCGTGGTTGCCTGTTTCGAGTTCTCGTTCATGGGCGGCTCGATGGGCTCGGTGGTCGGCGAGCGCTTCGTGCGCGGCGCGCAGAATGCGCTGGAGCAGGGCGTGCCGTTCATCTGCGTGACCGCTTCGGGCGGTGCGCGTATGCAGGAAAGCCTGCTCTCGCTCATGCAGATGGCCAAGACCACGGCCATGCTCACCAAGCTGGCCAACGCCAAGCTGCCGTTCATCTCGGTGCTGACCGATCCGACGATGGGCGGTGTGTCTGCCAGCTTCGCCTTCCTCGGCGACGTGGTGATGGCCGAGCCCAAGGCGCTGATCGGCTTCGCCGGCCCGCGCGTGATCGAACAGACCGTGCGCGAGAAGTTGCCGGAAGGTTTCCAGCGCTCGGAGTTCCTGTTGCAGAAGGGCGCGATCGACATGATCGTCGACCGTCGCAAGATGCGCGAAGAGATCGCTCGCCTGATCGCGCTGATGCAGTGCCAGCCGGCCGACGCCGTCGCCTGAGCACGGATAAATCACGCGTGCGATGGTGCGGCGCTCGCCGTTGCAGTGCCCCAAAGGGGAGTGCAACGGCGTAGAATTACGCAACGCCACGCAGTGCCGCGCAAGCGGCGCCTGAACGCATCACTTAGCAGGATGGGAAGCGCGGACGTGAGTGACGTCCGCGTTTTTGTTTTTCTGCCCGCACATTCATGCCGACATACTCCACTCTCGACGCCTGGCTCGCCCATCTCGAAACCGCTCACCCTGTGGGCATTGATATGGGCCTCACGCGCATTGGCCGCGTGAAAGCCGCTCTCGGACTGCAATTTCCCTGTCCCGTCTTCACGGTGGGCGGCACCAACGGCAAGGGATCGACCTGCGCGATCATCGAGGCCATTCTGCTCTCGGCAGGCTACCGGGTTGGCTGCCATACGTCGCCGCATCTGCTCTCTTTCAATGAGCGCGCACGCCTGAACGGCGAGATCGTTGACGATGCGACGCTGCTGCCGCATTTCGAGGCGGTCGAAGCCGCACGCACGAGCTTCGACGAGCCGGTTTCGCTGACGTACTTCGAGTTCACGACGCTCGCGATCATGCACATGTTCGCTACCGCCGGACTTGATGCCGTGATTCTCGAGGTGGGTCTGGGCGGGCGGCTCGACGCCGTGAACATCGTCGATGCCGACTGCGCTGTCATCACCAGCATTGACATCGATCACGCGCAATATCTGGGCAACACGCGTGACGCGATTGCCATCGAGAAGGCGGGTATTTTCCGAGAAGGGAAGCCGGCGATCTGCGGTGACCCCATGCCGCCGGCCACGCTGCTTGCCGAGGCCGAGCGCATCGGTGCAGACCTGTGGCTGTTCGGGCGCGATTTCAACTATCAGGGCGACAAGCAGCAGTGGAGCTACGGTGGGCGTCAGATGCGCCGCCCGGCGCTGGCGTATCCGGCCCTGCGCGGCGCGAACCAGTTGCTCAACGCGTCGGCGGCGCTCGCTGCGCTCGAGTCGATGCGTGACCGGTTGCCGGTCTCGGCACAGGACATTCGTCTGGGCCTGGCGTCAGTCGAGTTGCCGGGGCGGTTCCAGGTGCTGCCGGGGCGTCCGGCCGTGGTGCTCGACGTCGCACACAACCCGCACGCCGCTGCCGCACTCGGTCACAATCTCGACGGCATGGGTTTCTTTCCGTACACGTATGCGGTGTTCGGTGCGATGGCGGACAAGGACATCGAAGGCGTACTGCGGCATCTTGTCGACAAGGTCGATCACTGGCGCCTGTGTGCACTGCCGACCGAGCGTGCCGCGAGTGCGCAGGTGCTCGAGGAGAAGTTGCGGGCGGTGGGGTTCGTGGAAGATGCCGATCATTCGGTCGAAACCTTCGAATCCCCGGAGAAAGCCTATGCCGCTGCGCTCGAGCAGTGCGGCGAGAATGATAGAATTGTGGTTTTTGGATCGTTCTTTACGGTGGCGGGCGTGATGTCGCACCGCAAATTGCAGCGCCACTGACGTGTGAAGGTGTGTTTGTCGTGACATTTGCTTACGAGAAATGTCATGGGCGTGACGCACCACATGCGCGATGATCAGTCCAACGACGCGAGTTACGACCTGAGCCAAGGCCCTATGGGATTGTTTTCCTTCCGCAAGAAAGACGCCGAAGCCGTTCCCCCGAAGCGCGGTAGCCGCAGGAGCGGCCGAACCGGCACCCGTACTGCGGGAGGGGGCGAGTACAGCGAGCACGAGCAACTCGATCCGCTGCTGCCGGAAAAGCAACGCGCGCGCCGCCGACTGGTGGGAGCGCTGGCGTTGGTGCTCGCGGCCGTCATCATTTTGCCGATGGTGCTCGCGCCCGAACCGAAACCGGCCGCCGACGACATCGCCATTCAGATCCCCGGGAAAGATGCCAACTCGCCGCCCGTGCGTGTGAAGCCGCAGGCGGCCCAGGCAACGGCTGTGCCGCCGTCCGATGCTTCGCTCGACAAGGGCGAAGAGGCGCTTGACAGCAGCACGCTGGCGGGGACAAACGCGGCCAAGCCCGCGCCGACGCCGGCCCCTGCACCGACCGCGGTGCCCCCGGCAGCGGCCATAGCGCCTGCCCCTGCGCCGAGCGCCGTACCGGAGCCGCAGGTGGCGCAAGCAAAACCGGAACACAAGCCGGACGCGAAACCTGACGTCAAGAAGCCCGAGCAGCATGCCGAGACGAAGCCTGCTGCGAAGCCGGACGCTCACGACACGGCCAAGGCCCAGGCCAAGCCACAGCCGAACAACAACGTGGCCGATCCGATTGCACAGTTCGCGCAGAACAACATGACGGCCAAGCCCGCCAAACCGGCCGATAGCCACGACAATGCGCAGAAACCGGCAGCGTCGGGCGGCAAGTATCTGGTGCGCATTGGCGCGTTCTCGACGCAGGATCGTGCGCAGGCGTGGCTTGTCAAACTGAAGCTCGTGAATGTGCCGAGCTACATGGTCAAGAGCACGGTGGACGGCCGTGAGCTTTATCTGCTGCGCGCGGGGCCATTCTCCGATCGCAGCAGTGCCGAAGCGGCCGGCAAGAAGATTCGTGACGCCGGACTGACGGCGCAGGTCGCCGAGGCGGGCTGAGTTGGGCGATACGGTGCATAGTGGTCTGTTGACCGTCGTGGATTACGCGGCCATCGCGATTCTAATCGGGTCGATGTTGCTGGGCATGCTGCGCGGATTGGTGCGCGAGCTGTTCAATCTGGTGGGCTGGGTGGTCGCGTTTTTCGTGGCGCGGGCGTTTGGCCCGGCGGTGGCGCACTGGCTGCCTGCCGATCTGCCCGGCGGCGAGATGACGCAGGGCGCACTTGGCTTCCTGCTGGTGCTGGTGGCAGTGGTGTTCGGCGCAGGTATCGTGAGCGCTCTCGTGGGACGTATGACCGACATGATCGGTCTGCGACCGGCCGATCGCGGTCTGGGGATGGTGTTCGGTATCGTTCGTGGCGTTCTGCTCTTGATGTTGCTGATGGTCGCCGCCAAGTTAACGGCATTGCCGCAACAACCGGTCTGGCAGCATTCGCTGGTGCGCCCGTGGGTGGAAGCTGGGCTTGAGCGGCTCATGCCTTACCTGCCGGAGCCTGTGCAGCACTATCTGCACAAGCCCGAGGCGGCGATGCCGAGCGTCAGTCCGCTGGGGACGCCGATTCCCTTGCCGCAATTGGAACCCTATCGGGGAGCACCGGATACCGGCGGGCAGGGCGGCAACGGTTCGCCGGGCCATTCGGGGGGCCAGAGCGGCAGTGCGATGCCCGGCGTGTCGAGCCTGACGGGTGGCGGTACGCTTCATGGTGGGAACACCGGCAATGGCCTGTCGGGCGATGGTCTGGGCGGCACGCAAGGCGCTGGCGCTCAACAGCAGGGGTGGGGCATGCGCAGCGGCGGATCGGCCGCGCCGTCGACCGGCCTGCACAAGGTTTCCGAATGACGGATAATACTGTCCGTTTGACGCAGATTTCGATGTTTTTTGAAGGATTCATGCCATGTGTGGCATCGTCGGTGTAGTCTCCAAATCCCCTGTCAACCAGTTCATCTACGATAGCCTGCTGCTGCTGCAGCATCGCGGGCAGGACGCCGCCGGCATCGCCACGACGGACGGCCAGTCGTTCTACATGCACAAGGGCAACGGCATGGTGCGTGACGTGTTCCGCACGCGCAACATGCGCGACTTGCCGGGCACGGTCGGTATCGGTCAGGTGCGTTACCCGACGGCAGGGTCGTCGAGCGCGGCACAGGCCCAGCCGTTCTACGTGAATGCGCCGTACGGCATCGTGCTCGCTCACAACGGTAACCTGACGAACTGGGAGCAGCTCAAGGATGAGATGTTCCGCGTCGACCGTCGCCACATCAACACGACGTCCGATTCCGAAGTGCTGCTCAACGTGCTTGCGCACGAATTGCAGCAAAGCGCGCGCGACGGTCTGAGCGTCGCGTCGCTGTTCGAAGCCGTGGGCAAGGTGCACGGCCGTCTGCGCGGTTCCTACGCCATCGTCTCGATCATCTCCGGCTTCGGCCTGCTGGCGTTCCGTGACCCGAACGGTATCCGTCCGCTGTGCATCGGCCGCTTCGACGGCCCGAACGGCACGGAGTGGATGGTGGCGTCGGAATCGGTGGCGCTCGAAGGCATGGGCTTCGCGTTCGAGCGCGACGTCAAGCCCGGCGAGGCGATCTTCATCAGTAACGATGGCGAACTGACGTCGCAGCAGTGCTCGGCGTCGGTGTCGATGCATCCGTGCATTTTCGAACTTGTGTATCTGGCGCGTCCGGATTCGGTGCTCGACGGTGTGGCGGTCTACGACGCCCGTCTGCGCATGGGCGATTACCTTGCAGAGAAGATCCGTCGCGAGATCGACTATCAGGACATCGACGTCGTGATGCCGATTCCGGACTCGAGCCGTCCGGCGGCCATGCAGGTCGCCAAGCGCCTGGGCCTGAACTATCGCGAAGGCTTCTTCAAGAACCGCTACGTCGGCCGTACGTTCATCATGCCTGGTCAGGCGATGCGCAAGAAGTCGGTGCGTCAGAAGCTCAACGCCATGCGCGTCGAGTTCAAGGACAAGAACGTGCTGATCGTCGACGACTCGATCGTGCGCGGCACCACCAGTCAGGAAATCGTGCAGATGGCGCGTGACGCCGGTGCGCGCAAGGTGATCTTCGCGTCGGCCGCGCCGCCGGTGAAGTTCCCGAACGTGTACGGTATCGACATGCCCACGCGAAGCGAACTGGTCGCCCATGATCGCAGCGACGAGGAAGTGGCGCGCATCATCGGTGCCGACGAACTGATCTATCAGGACGTCGAGGACATGAAGGCTGCCGTGCGCGACATCAACCCGGCGTTGACCGATTTCGATGCATCGTGTTTCGACGGCAAGTACATCACGGGCGATGTGACGATGGAGTACCTCAACCGTCTGGAGCAGCAACGCAAGGCGCCGAAGGCACCGGTTCTGGAATCCGGCGAAGGTGACGAGAATGAGCCGCGCGGGGCTCAGCTTGGCCTCTGAGCGGCGCCTGAAGCCTGACATGGCCGAACGCCCCGGAACCCCGGGGCGGCCCGGCGGGGCGAGCGTCCGGCGAGGGGGGATTTTCCTTCCCCGCCGGCAACGTGCTACACTGCTTTACACGTCGATTTGATTTCAGCTTGCGGACGTGGGGGAACATCCCCGAAACAGCTAAAGCGAGGCCTAGACAGATGGATTTCGAGCCCGTTTTGCTGAACAGCGAAACGGGCTTTTCTTTTTTTGGCCGGCGGCCGGGCCAACCCAATGACGAGATACATGATGGACTCCTTCGACTTCGATACCCTGGCGGTGCGCGCGGGCACGCAGCGCTCCGAGTTTGGTGAGCATTCCGAGGCGCTTTACCTGACCTCGAGCTTCGTATTCAAGAGCGCGGCTGAGGCCGCCGAACGCTTCGCACATTCGGAGGAGGGCTTCACCTACTCGCGCTTCACCAACCCGACCGTGTCGATGTTTCAGGATCGTCTGGCCGCGCTCGAAGGCGGCGAGGCCTGCATGGCGACGGCCTCGGGCATGAGCGCCATTGTCTCGGTCGTGATGTCGGCGCTCTCGGCCGGTGATCATCTCGTCAGCTCGCAGAGCATTTTCGGCTCCACGCTCAACGTCTTCTCCACGATCTTCAGCCGTTTCGGTGTCGAGACGACCTTCGTCGACCCGACCGACCTCGACGCCTGGCGCGCCGCGATTCGTCCGAACACGAAGATGTTTTTCCTCGAAACGCCGTCCAACCCGCTCACGGACATTGCCGACATCGCCGCCATCGGCAAGATCGCGAAGGAGGCGGGCGCACTGTTCGTCGTCGACAACTGCTTCTGTACGCCGGCATTGCAGCGTCCCATCGAATACGGAGCGGATGTCGTTGTGCACTCGGCAACCAAGTTTCTCGACGGTCAGGGCCGTGTGCTGGGCGGCGCCATCGTCGGCAAGAAAGACTTCATCATGGGCAAGGTCTTCACGTACGTGCGCAGCGCGGGCCCGACCCTCTCGGCGTTCAACGCCTGGGTGTTGCTCAAGGGTATGGAAACGCTGTCACTGCGTGTCGAGCGGCAATCGGCTAACGCCCTTGCCATTGCGCAATGGCTGGAACAGCAGCCGCAAGTCGCTCGCGTGTTCTACCCGGGCCTGCCGTCGCATCCGCAGTACGAACTCGCACAGCGCCAGCAGAAAGCGGGCGGGGCGATTGTCGCGTTCGAACTCAAGGGCGCGACGCCCGCCGAGCAGCGCGAGAACGCCTGGCGCGTGATCGACAACACGCGCGTGTGCTCGATCACTGGCAATCTGGGCGATACGCGCACGACGATCACGCATCCGGCGAGCACCACGCACGGTCGAATCACGCCGGAAGCGCGTGCCGCAGCGGGTATCACGGAAGGTCTGATTCGTCTGGCGGTGGGGTTGGAGTCGCCGGCCGACATTCAGGCCGACCTGGCCCGCGGTTTCGCGAACTGAGCGGAGCCATCTTCATGAGTCGATTCTGGAGTGCGGGCGTTGCCGATCTGACGCCCTACGTGCCGGGTGAACAGCCGCAGATGCAGCGGCTCATCAAGCTCAATACCAACGAGAACCCATACGGTCCGTCGCCGCGGGTGCTGGCGGCGATTCGCGAGGCGCTCGGTAGCGACGCCGATGCGCTCAAGCGGTACCCCGATCCCGACGCGCGCCGCTTCAAGCAGACCATCGCCAGACGCTTCGGTCTCGAAGAGGCCAACGTGCATGTGGGCAATGGGTCGGACGAAGTGCTGGCGAACGTGTTTCAAGGATTGCTCAAGCACGACAAGCCGATTCTGTTCCCGGACATTACCTACAGCTTTTACCCGGTGTATTGCGGGCTGTACGGCGTGGCGTTCGAGCACGTGCCGTTGACCGACTCGTTCGAGATTCGCGTCGACGATTACCTCAAGCCGAACGGCGGCATCATCTTCCCGAATCCGAACGCGCCGACGGGCCGCGTGCTGGCATCCGGCGAGATCGAGCGTCTGCTCGCGGGGAATCCCGATTCCGTCGTGGTGATCGACGAGGCCTACATCGACTTCGGCGGCGAAAGTGCAGCGGGGTTGATCGCGAAGTCTCCGAACCTGCTCGTGGTGCAGACGCTGTCGAAGTCGCGCTCGCTGGCCGGGTTGCGTCTGGGCTTTGCCATCGGGCATCCGGCGTTGATCGAAGCACTCGAGCGCGTGAAGAACAGCTTCAACTCGTACCCGCTCGATCGGCTCGCTCAGGCGGCTGGCGTTGCAGCCATGGAGGACGAAGCGTATTTCGACCAGACGCGTCAGGCCGTGATCGCGAGCCGCGAGGGGCTGATAGCGCGTCTGGCGGTGCTTGGCTTTGACGTTCTGCCTTCGACGGCGAACTTCGTGTTCGCCCGTCACCCGTCGCACGATGCGGCGCAACTGGCCGCCGCGCTGCGTGAGCGCTCGATCATCGTGCGTCACTTCAAGCACGCGCGCGTGGCGCAGTTCCTGCGCATTACGGTGGGCACGGAAGCCGAGTGCCAGACCTTCACAGAGGCGTTGAAGGAAATTCTGGCGGGATGAAAAGCGTTGTCGGGACGTTTGGGCGGTTGAGCGTCCGAGCGTCGCGGTGCGCAAGGCAAGGCAGGATCGTCCGATCCCATGAGGGCCGGCAGCGTTGGGACGTGAAATGTTCCCAGGGCTGTCGGCCCTTTCGATTGGATGTGATGAAATATCTGTCGATGCCGAGTCGGCCAGCCATTTTGGCGAGGCAACAGGAATCCGCTGCCTGCGTTATGCTGTTGGGCGTGTTGCCAAACGGAGACTTCAGCATGTCGCACAACGTAGAACTTTTCATCAATGGGCAGTGGAAGGCTGGCGTAGAAGGCCTCACGCTGCCGATCGAGAACCCGGCCACGGGCGAGACCATCGGTACGGTGGCGCGCGCCACCCAGCCGGATCTGGACGCTGCGCTGGCCGCCGCCGAAGCCGGCTTTGCCAAGTGGCGCGAAATTGCTCCGTTCGAGCGCGCGAAGCTCATGCGCAAGGCTGCCGCGCTGCTGCGCGAGCGCGTCGGTGATATCGCACGTCAGATGACGATGGAGCAGGGCAAGCCTGTCGGCGAAGCCAAGGGCGAAGTGCTCTCGGCGGCCGACATCATTGAGTTCTTCGCGGAAGAGGGAAAGCGCGCCTACGGCCGTCTGGTCCCGGCGCGTGTGCCGAACGTCTACCAGATGGTGATCCAGTCGCCGGTCGGCGCGGTGGCGGCATTCACGCCGTGGAATTTCCCGGTCAATCAGGTCGTGCGCAAGGTGTCGGCTGCACTGGCTGCCGGTTGCTCGGTGATCGTGAAGGCCCCGGAAGAGACGCCCGCGTCGCCGGCCGCTCTGATTCGCGCCTTCGCGGACGCCGGTCTGCCCGATGGTGTGCTTAACCTCGTGTACGGCGTGCCGGCCGAGATTTCGTCGTACCTGATTCCGCATCCGACCATCCGCAAGGTGTCGTTCACGGGCTCCACGCCGGTGGGCAAGCAACTGGCCGCGATGGCCGGTCTGCACATGAAGCGCGTGACGATGGAACTCGGCGGCCATGCCCCGGCGCTGATTTTCAACGACGCCGATATCGCGGCCGCCGTGCGAAATCTCGCCGGCGGCAAGTTCCGCAACGCCGGCCAGGTCTGTATTGCGCCGACGCGTTTTCTCGTGCAGCGCGGCGTGTACGATCAATTCGTCGACGCCTTCGTGAAGGCCGCCGAATCGGTGCGTGTGGGCAACGGTCTGGACCCGGAAACGACGATGGGCCCGCTGGTCAACGGCAAGCGTTTCGAGGCGATCAGCGCCATTGTGGACGACGCCGTCGCCAACGGTGCGCAGCTCAAGACCGGCGGCAAGCGCGCGGCGGAAGGCGGCTATTTCTACGCGCCGACGGTCCTGTGCAACGTGCCGATGAGCGCGAAGATCATGCATGAAGAGCCGTTCGGTCCGGTGGCCATCATCAACCCGTTCGACACGGAAGAGGAAGCCATTGCCGAGGCGAACCGTCTGCCTTATGGTCTGGCGGCGTATGCGTACACGACGTCGCAAGGCACCGCGCACCGTCTGGCGGCGCGCGTCGAGAGCGGCATGCTGACGATCAACCATTCGGGTCTGGCGTTGCCGGAAGTGCCATTTGGCGGCGTGAAGGACAGCGGCTACGGTTCGGAAGGTGGCCCGGAAGCCCTCGAAGCGTACCTGCAGCCGAAGTTCGTGACACGTCTGGAAGTCTGACGCGCGCCTACGACGGGGCAGCAAGCCGATGCGAGCGATCGCATCGGCTTTTTTATGGCTGCTTTCCGGGGATGGGCGGCTAACCGGCCGGCGCGGCGTCGAGTCCGGTGAGGGCACGCAAACGATCCGCTTCCTGCGCGCGAGCGCGTGTTCGCCTCAGTATGCCCGCCCGTTGATGCTGCGCGGTTGTGGCCGGAATGTGTCGCTCAGCAGGTCGTGCGAAGCATCGTAGTAAGCCGAGTCGATATTGAGCATGCCGAGCATGGTGTGCTCGATCCGGTCGGTCTGATACGGCCGGGATTCGAGCGCCGCATGTGTCTGCGAATCGGTCTTGCCACGTGTCCACACCAACATCGGAATCTCATAGCCCGACGCATCGGCGACCGATTGACCGGTGTGATTGCGCGTATGACCGACTTCCTGCGCGTGATCGGAACTGAAGAGCAGGCTGGCGTCGGATGACGCCGTCGCCGTCATCGTCTTGCGGATCAGACTCGCGACGACGTAATCGTTATAGGCGATGGCGTTGTCGTATTCGTTGCGCAGACGGCGCACCCACAGCGAGCGTCCTTGTGCTTCGAGTCCGGCCATGACGGCATCGTCGGTATTGTCGAAGCGCGCGAACTCCTCCGGATAGCGCATATCGTAGGTCGGGTGCGCGCCCAGCAGATGCACGATGATGAGCTTGCGAGGCGCGTCGCTCGCGAGCGCGGCCTCGAAGTCCGGCAGCAGATTGCCGTCGAAATTGTTCTCGCCGCGCCCGAACCCCTTATTGATGAAGACGCGCTCGTCAGCGCGATTGGCGACCAGGCCGAGCCAGCCATCGTTGGGCACCTGATTCGAGATCCAGTAGGTGCGATACCCCGCTTCCTTGGCGAGCATGACGAGATCGGGCTGGCGCATCCAGGCCTCGGGATCGTTAAGGCTCGCCGGCGTCAGCATCTTCATGAGCGAGGCCATCGTTGCCGGCTCGGACGACACCACGTCGCGGAACACGGTAAGGTCGTTGCGCAGCGAGTTGAGCATCGGCGTGGTGTTGCGCGCGTAGCCGTAGAGCGACATGTTGTTGCGGTTCAGACTCTCGCCAATCACCCACACGACGGTCTTGCGCTCGGGGCCGTAATACCGCACGCGCCAGTCGCCACGCTGCGCCATGTGGCGCTCGAGCTCGCGCTGCAGCTTGTCGGCGTGGGCGAGTTGTCCCTGATAGTCGAGATAGCGAATCGGCCAGTAGAGCAACGGGTTCTCCTTGGCGATCGTCGGATTCAGATGCAGCGCAAGAAAGCCCACGAGCAGGCTGGCGACGGCGATTTTGCTGCCGAGGCGCAGCGAAGGCGGGGCGCTGCGGGCCTCAGCCCGCGACAGGCGGCGCTCCAGTACGGCGACGGCCGACATCAGGATCGCGAAGACGGTGCCCGCCTCGGCGATGTCGCGCCAGTTATGCCGGAAGAACTCGCCAGCCTCGGACGAGTTGGTGTTGAACACCGCCTGCAACACCAGCAGATGATTCGGACGCAGACCGAAGTAGTCGCGCAGGAACCCTTTGGTCGCGGCGTCGAAAAAGAAGACGGCGATGACGCCGAGCGTGGTGGCACTCAGCCATGCCGGGCGTGCGCGCAGCAACAGGCACAGGCCCACGAGACCGGGCACGGCTGTCGTCATGAGCGCCGCGCTCTTGCCGTATTCGCTGGCACTTAGCATGCCGAAAGCCCAGAACAGGGCGAGTCCGCCCAACCCGAGGCAGAGGCGGTAAAGCAGTGATTTCAAAATGGTATCCCCCCATGACTTCGCGCACGTCGTTGCGTGCCTGTCGATTGTCCGCCGGACCGGTGCCGGCCGACGTCGCAATTCGACCGAAGATTGGGGGATTGGTGTCGCACGTCCGAAAAATTTCGGACGAATGCCATACGGTACTCGTACGCTTACAACCGACTCGCCCGGCGGCCTGCGATGCGCCGGGCGGGCCCGAGTCAGTGCAGACGTGCGCCGTTCGGCACGGCCCGCTCCACACCCGCGAGGACAATGGCGCCGCCGGTGTCGGCAAAGCCGGTCACCAGGACTTCCGAGACGACCCCGGCGATGCGCTTGGGCGCGAAATTGCACACGCACAGCACTTGCTTGCCAACGAGCGATGCCGGCGTGTAGTGAACGGTGATCTGGGCGCTTGACGTTTTCACGCCCAATTCCCCCAGATCGACTTCCAGCACATAGGCGGGCTTCTTTGCTTTCTCATTGACGCGGGCGGCCACAATCGTGCCCACGCGCAAATCGATCTTTTCGAAGTCCTGCCACTCGATGGTCTCGGCCATGTCCCGCCCCCTTTTTTCCGTGTCTACCTATGACGAAGCGGCGAGCGTAACGCCTCGCCGCCGGGCATGGCTTGTAAATTTCGGCAGACGGAGGTCGGTTCAGCCCCTGGTGCCGCAGGCACTGTGCTCGCGCCGCCACGCGGCAGGCGTCTGACCGTAGTGCTGACGGAAGGCGTGGGTGAGGGCGCTCTGGTCATTGAAGCCGACGTCGAGAGCGATGTCGGCGAGCGTGGCGTCGTTTGCGGCCAGCAGCGACGCCGCGCGCGCGAGCCGAAGGCGCATCAGATGCCGGTGTGGCGTCTCGCCGGTCATCGCGACAAAGCAGTCGTGAAAATGCCGCACGCTCATGCCGGCTTCCTGTGCCAGCGTGGCGGTATCGGGCGGCGTCGTCAGATCGGCTTGCAGCCGGGCATCGATGCGTGCCAGATCCAGCCGGACGGTGCGCAGCGCGGGCCGTGCCGGCGCCAGCCTTGCCGTGAGGGCCGCGAGCCAGTCGCGCACGACGGGATCGTCCTCGCTCAGAGGGCGTCCGCTATCCACGCTGGCGCTCACCCACTGGACCAGCGCCAGCAACTTCGTGTCCAGCGCGAAAAATGCCTCGTGTGCGAACGCGCGCTCAGTGCCTGTCGCCGCGGCAAGGTGCGAAGGTACATCCAGCACGACCTGCCGGTTGGGTCCGTCGCCCCGGTAGTCGTGCCGCACACCCGCCGGGATCACGACGCCATTGCGCGCCCCTACGCGACCGAACTGGGTAGTGTCGCCGTCGAGCGAAATCGACATGCGTCCCGACAGCCCGATGACGACCTGATGGAAGTCGTGCGTGTCGGTGCTGTCGGTCGGGCGGTACTCGCGCAGTTCGAGGATCGGGGCGGACATGAGGGGCGTGACGTGAAAATCGGCGAATGCGGTGGGATCAGCCGTTAGCACCGTCCTGGGAAATAAAGCGCGGAAGGGGCATGACTTCAGGTTATGAAAAAACGCGCAAAGCAATCCCGGATTGATTGGTTCGGACGCATGACGCGGGTCGCTACACTGGTTCTCCAGTGGCCGGGACGATCCGGTCAGCACCGCGTGAACTGACGGCAAAGCCGTTCGCGCATCCGGTGCGCTTCGATTCCTCAGGGCCAGCGTGCCTGCACGCGTACGGCCCGTCTTTGGCAGGGAAGTATGACATACGCCGTCACGATTTCGGGCAGCCCGTCGGCCGCCTCGCGCAGCGCCCGCTTGCTGCGCTTCGTTGAATCCGAGCTGGCCGCGGCCGGCATCGCGGTGCGCCGCATAGACGTTCGTGCGCTCTCGCCGGCGGCGCTGCTGGCCGCCGATACGTCGCACGACGACCTTCGCCATGCGCTCGCGCAAGTCGCCGGTGCCCAGGCCGTCGTTGTCGCAACCCCTGTCTACAAGGCTGCCTACAGTGGCCTGCTCAAAGCCTTCCTCGATGTGCTGCCGCAAGACGGTCTTGCCGACAAACTGGTGGCGCCGTTCGCCACGGGGGGCAGTCCCGCGCATCTGCTCGCGCTTGACTACGCACTCAAGCCAGTGCTTTCGGCGCTGGGTGCGCAACACATTCTGCGTGGCGTATTTGCCGTCGATCAGCAGGTGCCGAGGGAAGAGGGCGCCACGCTCGACGCCACGATTGCGGAGCGTCTGGGTACCACGGTCGATCAGCTCTCGCAGTGGCTGCATGAGCGTGAAGTGATTCGTCAGTGGCCGGCCACCGCTGCCGCTGCTGCGCGTTCGGCCGCCGTCCGGGCAACGTTGGCTGCCTGAGTGCCGGAGGTCGCATGCAAGTCTTCTGGTTCATTCCGACGCACGGTGATACGCGTTATCTGGGAACGTCCGACGGCGGACGGGTGTTCGATTTCGATTACGCGCGGCAGATCGCCAGCGCGGTAGATTCGCTGGGGTACGAAGGGGTGTTGCTGCCCACCGGGCGCTCCTGCGAAGACGCCTGGGTGACGGCGTCGAGCCTCATCGGCGCCACGCGCAATCTGAAGTTTCTCGTCGCAGTGCGCCCGGGGATTGCGTCGCCTGCGCTGACGGCACGCATGGCTTCGACGTTCGATCGCCTGTCGGGGGGCAGGCTGTTGATCAACGTCGTCACAGGCGGCGACGCGGGCGAACTCGAAGGCGACGGCTTCTTCGCCGACCATGCCGAGCGCTACGCCGTCACCGACGAGTTCCTGCGCATCTGGCGTTCGGTGTTCGAAAAATCGCACACCGGTGAGAGCGTCGATTTCGAAGGCAAGCATTTGCGCGCCAAGGGGGCGAAGCTGTTTTTCCCGCCGGTGCAAACACCGCATCCGCCGCTGTATTTCGGTGGCTCGTCGGAGGTGGCGCGTCAGATTGCCGCCGAGCAACTCGACGTCTATCTGACGTGGGGCGAGCCGCTCGCCGATGTGGCGCAGAAGATTGCCGACGTGCGTGCGCGCGCCGCCAAACTCGGACGAACCTTGCGCTTCGGTCTGCGTCTGCATGTGATCGTTCGCGAGACGGAAGACGACGCCTGGCGCGCGGCCGACGCCCTCATCAGCAAGCTCGACGACGAGACCATTGCGCGTGTGCAGACGCAGTTCGCGAAGATGGATTCGGAAGGCCAGCGACGCATGGCGGCGCTGCATGGCGGACGTCGCGACAAGCTCGTGATTGCCCCCAATCTGTGGGCCGGTGTGGGGCTCGTGCGGGGCGGTGCGGGCACCGCACTCGTGGGCGACGGCCCGACCGTGGCGCAGCGGCTTCGTGAGTACGCCGATCTGGGCATCGACACCTTCATTCTGTCGGGATACCCGCACCTCGAAGAGGCCTACCGCTTCGCCGAGCTGGTGTTCCCGCATCTGCCGCGCGACTTGCGCGAACGGCTGGGCAACGTCTCGCTGGCCGGTCCGGTCGGCGAGGTCATGGCCAACAATATCGTGCCGAAGGCGTCGCAAAGCTGAGCGGGCTGCACGACATCGAACCCGCCTCACCATGAACTGAAGAGAAACGGGGCCGCAATGCCTCGGGGAGAAATTCGCATGACGCAAACCACCTTGACCGATGCGCAGGCAACGGTCCCCGCCGCCAGCGGCGCCACGCTGCAACGCTTGCAGCGCACGGCGGCCAGACGGCTCGCGCCGTGGGCGGTGCCCATCGTACTGGTCGCGCTCTGGCAACTGGCCGCGCAAGAAGGCTGGCTGTCGACACGGGTATTGCCCGCGCCGTCGGCCGTGGTCGACGCCGCCTGGCAACTCGCCCTGAGCGGTCAGATCTGGCGCGATATCGGCGTATCGACTGGCCGTGCCGTAATCGGCTTTCTGATCGGCGGCGGCCTCGGGCTGCTGCTGGGCATGCTGACCGGCTTGTCGCGTGTGGCGGAAACGGCGCTCGATTCGTCGTTTCAGATGCTGCGCAACATTCCGCACCTGGCACTCATTCCGCTCGTGATTCTGTGGTTCGGCATCGACGAAAAGGCCAAGCTGTTCCTGGTGTCCATCGGTGTGTTCTTCCCGATGTACCTGAATACTTACGCGGGCATTCGTGCGGTTGATCCGGCACTTGTCGAGATGGCGCGCAGCTATGGTTTGCGCGGCTGGGCACTGTATCGCGACGTGATTCTGCCGGGCGCGCTGCCGTCGATCCTGGTGGGCGTGCGCTTCTCGCTGGGCCTGATGTGGGTGACGCTGATCGTCGCGGAAACCATCTCGGCGCAATCGGGTATCGGCTATCTGACGATGAACGCTCGCGAGTTTCTGCAGACTGACATCGTGCTCGTCGGGATTCTGCTGTACGCGTTGCTCGGCAAGCTGGCCGATGTGCTGGCCAAGGAACTGGAATTTCGCTGGTTGCGCTGGCATCCGGCCTTTCAACGAGGAGCCGCTGCATGAGCGCACAACAATTGGCCCCGGTCGCAGGCGCCGACATCGAAGCCGAATGGACAGCCGAGCAGCGCGCAGCAGGGCGCGTACCGCTCGATCCGCAAACCGATCCGTTCGGCACGCAATGGCCGCTCGGGACGAACGTTGCCGCACACGCTGCGCCGCGTACGGCGTCAGGGACGAATCTTAAAGTGGTGCGACCGGCAAGTGACGTGGACGCCCCGGCATCGACGGCTGGTCTGCAAATTGATGCCGTCGGCAAGCTCTATGGCGTTCGCCCGGTGCTGTCGGACTTCTCGCTGACGATTCCGCGCGGCGGATTTGCCGCCATCGTGGGCCGTAGCGGCTGCGGCAAGTCGACGCTGCTGCGGCTGATCGCCGGCCTCGAGACACCCGACACAGGCCGCATCACGCTCGACGGGCATGCGCTGAGCGGCGCGTCGGGCGCGGTGTCCACACGCATCATGTTCCAGGACGCTCGTCTGCTGCCGTGGCGCACCGTGCTGGAAAACGTCGCCCTCGGGCTGCCGAAATCGTCGCACGCCAAGGCACTCGACGTGCTCGGTGAGGTCGGTCTGGCCGAGCGTGCCAACGATTGGCCGAGCCAGTTGTCCGGCGGTCAGCGTCAACGTGTGGCGCTGGCCCGCGCACTGGTGCATCAACCCGATTTGCTGCTGCTCGACGAGCCGCTCGGTGCGCTTGATGCGCTCACGCGTATCGAAATGCATGCCCTGATCGAACGCCTCTGGCGCGCTCACGGCTTCACGGCGCTGCTCGTCACGCACGATGTGCAGGAGGCGGTGGCGCTGGCCGATCGCGTGGTGCTCATCGAACAAGGGCAGTTGGGCCTCGATCAATCGGTGTCGCTGGCGCGCCCGCGTGCGCGCGGCAGCGTCGAGTTTGCCGGACTCGAGGCTCAGGTACTCGCGCGCGTGCTCCAGACCGAACCGTCTGCCGGCACCGACATTCCCGCCCCCGAGCCGCTATGGCCGGCGGCGACCGTGCGCTGGGCCGTCTGACGGCACTCGTTCATTCGTTTCTTCGATTTTTTTCCCGAACACAGGAGTTCATCATGGGTATCACCGCCATCAACGTTCGTAACCAGTTCAAGGGCCGTATTCGCGAAATTCTGCGCGGCCCGGTGCTCTCCGAAGTGGATGTCGAAACGCCGAGCGGTATCGTGACGTCGGTCATCACGACGCGCTCGATCGACGAGCTGCGTCTGGATATCGGCTCCGAAGTCGTGGCCCTCGTCAAGGCCACCGAGGTCTCGCTCGCCAAGCTCTGACGCCGGGGTAGGGTACGTCGCTGCGTAATGCAACGTCAGGTGACATAAGGTGCCGCAAGGTGACGTAAGCGACGTTTGCCGGGCGATTTTCCGAGGTGACGGGGCCGCATCGGACGCACGCGGGGGGCGGCGTCCGATGCGGGCAATGGCGAATTCCGATCCCGCTCTCGGACGGTGCCGCGAATGCACGCACTCGGCTGATATAATGCTGGCTTCCGAATGTTGGCGACCCGCCTGCGCGAGACCCTCCGCCGCGGGCGTTTTTGTTTGTTGCCAACGCGATGCACCGAAGCCAAACCATGACCACTGTCCGCACCCGCTTTGCGCCTAGCCCGACCGGTTTCATCCATCTGGGCAACATCCGTTCCGCTCTCTATCCGTGGGCCTTCGCGCGTCACAACAAAGGCACGTTCGTGCTGCGCATCGAAGACACCGATCTCGAGCGCTCGACCCCGGAAGCCGTGCAGGTCATTCTCGAAGGCATGGAATGGCTCGGCCTCGATTACGACGAGGGCCCGTTCTATCAGATGCAGCGCATGGATCGCTACCGCGAAGTGCTGGAGCACCTGAAGACCGCCGGTCACGTTTATCCGTGCTACATGAGCGTGGAAGAACTCGACGAGTTGCGCGAGCAGCAGCGTGCGCGTGGCGAGAAGCCGCGCTACGACGGCCGCTGGCGTCCGGAGCCGGGCAAGGTGTTGCCCGAGCCGCCCGCGGGCGTGCAACCGGTGCTGCGCTTCAAGAACCCGCTCAGCGGCAGCGTGGTGTGGGAAGACGCCGTCAAGGGCCGCATCGAAATCTCGAACGAAGAACTCGACGATCTCGTGATCGCGCGTCCGGACGGCACGCCCACGTATAACTTCTGCGTCGTGGTCGACGACCTCGACATGGACATCACGCATGTGATTCGCGGCGACGACCACGTGAACAACACGCCGCGTCAGATCAACATCTTCGAAGCGCTCGGCAAGCAGCCGCCGGTCTACGCGCATTTGCCCACGGTGCTCAACGATCAGGGCGAGAAGATGTCCAAGCGCAACGGCGCCATGAGCGTGGTGCAGTATCGCGAGGAGGGCTTCCTGCCCGAAGCCGTGGTGAACTACCTGGCGCGTCTGGGCTGGGCACATGGCGATGCTGAAGTCTTCACGCGCGAGCAGTTCGTCGCGTGGTTCGATCTCGAGCATCTGGGCAAGTCGCCGGCACAGCACAACCCCGAAAAGCTGCTGTGGCTGAACAACCAGTATCTGAAGCAAGCCGACAATGAGCGTCTGGCCGGGCTGACCGAGCCGTTCCTGCAAAAGGCGGGCGTGTCGATCGAAGGCGGTCCGTCGCTCGCCGGTGTGGTTGCGCTGTTCAAGGACCGTGCCAACACGATCAAGGATGTCGCGGACAGTGCCGCAATGTTCTATCGCAAGCCGGTGCCGTCGGAAGCCGATATGACCCAGCACATGACGGATGCGGCACGCGCGGCGGTGAAGGATCTCGCTGCGGCGCTCGCGGCACTGCCCGAGTGGAAGAAGGAAGCGATTTCGCCCGCGTTCAAGGCCACGCTCGCGCAGCATGGCATGAAGATGCCGCAACTCGCGATGCCGGTGCGTCTGCTCGTGGTTGGCACCACGCACACGCCGGCTATCGACGCCGTGCTCGAACTGCTCGGCCGCGACGCGGTGCTGGCGCGTCTGGGTGCCTGACGCCTGACGCGTGAGTCATTCCGGGGCGGCTCGTGGCCGCGCCGGAAATCAAAAAACCCCGGGATGCGCGAGCATCGCCGGGGTTCTTTTCGAGGACGCCACGTCCCCGTATGCGCTTACGACTGTGCGCTGTCTTGCGCGGCAACGGTGCTGGCGCGTGCCGGCGTTGCCGGGCGCTTGGCGCGCGAGTAGCCTTCGAGCAGCTTGACCATTTGCGCGTAGATCTTCGGGTTGCCGGCGAGGATTTCGCCTTCGAACAGGAAGTCCGACTCACCGGTGTAGTTGCCCACCAGACCGCCGGCTTCGGTAATCAGCAGGCTGCCTGCCGCCATGTCCCACGGATTGAGGCCTTGCTCGAAGAAACCGTCCATGCGGCCGGCGGCGACGTTGGCCAGATCGAGTGCGGCCGCGCCCGGACGGCGGATGCCAGCGCAATGCTCGGTCATCGTGCCGAACATCTTCAGGTAGTTTTCAACGCCTTGCAGGTCGCGGAACGGGAAGCCGGTGCCGATCAGGCCATCCGCCAGACGATCGCGGCGCGACACACGGATACGCTTGCCGTCGAGGAACGCGCCACGGCCACGCGAGGCGGTGAAGAGTTCGTTGCGGGTCGGATCGTAGATCACGGCCTGCGAGACGATACCCTTGTGCGCGAGGGCGATCGAGGTGCAGTAGTAGGGCAGGCCGTGAATGAAGTTGGTGGTGCCGTCGAGCGGATCGATGATCCACTGGTATTCCGAGCCCGACTTGCCATGCTCTTCGCCCGATTCTTCGGCGAGGATGGCGTGGTCCGGATAGGCTTGCAGAAGGGTATCGATGATCGCTTGCTCAGCCGCTTTGTCCACTTCCGTCACGAAGTCGTTGTGCTGCTTCTTGCTGACCTTGACGGTGTCGATGTCGAGAGAGGCGCGGCTGATGATGTTGCCGGCGCGGCGCGCGGCCTTCACCGCGATATTGAGCATGGGATGCTGCATGACAGATTCCTGTTAAGGCCATCGCCGACGGTACGCGCGACCCCTTCTGGGCCGGCCGGCAGGCGTGGCAGACAAAGCGAACAAATTGAGCAAGAGCGATTCCCCGCAAGCGCCGCGCACTGGGTGGCGGCTCGTTTGCGAGGACGAAAACGCGTATTTTAGCAAAAACACAGCCCTTGCGCTGCGTCGTCTTATGCTTCTGACCCTTTTTGTGGCCGGGCGCCCTCGGGCATGCGGGTCGGCACGACGACACGCAGCGCTCTCGATTCAGGGCAAAATAGCGACGTTTGGCGCTTTGCCGCCACACCGCTGTGCTGCTGTGCCGACCTCCGTCCGGTGTTTCTCTCGATGCCGTTCCCGTTTATTGCCTCTCGTCTCATCACCGCTGTCTCATGTCCCAAACTGCTGCTGCCTCGCCTTCGTCACCTCTATTCGATCAAGTGCGTTTCGTGCTTAACGAGACAAGCCACCCGGGCAATGTCGGTTCAGCGGCGCGCGCGATCAAGACGATGGGCTTTGGCCAGTTGGTGCTGGCCGCGCCGCGTGCGGGTGCCGACGTCCTGCGTGATCCGGAGGCCGTGGCGCTCGCGAGCGGTGCCGACGATGTGCTGGCAAACGCGCGGGTCGTAGCCGATCTGGATACGGCGTTGCAAGGCGTGAGCTGGGCCGTTGCCCTCTCGGCACGTTCGCGTGAATACGGTCCGCCCAATGCCGAACCGCGCGAGAGTGCGGCGATGGCCGTGCAGCACGCGGGGCAGGGCGAGGCGGTGGCGTTCGTCTTCGGCAGCGAGCGTACCGGCCTGTCGAATGCGGATGTAGAGCGTTGCAACGCGCTCGTGCATATTCCGGCCAACCCCGTGTACAGCTCGCTCAATCTGTCGCAGGCAGTGCAGGTGATTGCCTACGAAGTGCGTATGGCCTGTCTCGCACGTGAGCGCGGCGAGGTGTTCCATGTGACGTCGGCGGCGTCGCTGCCGTCGGGGCCGCAGAGCGAGCGCCTCGAGGCCCTCGAGGCGCTCGCGACCCGTGACGATGTCGAAGGCATGCTTTCGCATCTGGAGCGCGCGCTCGTCGATCTCGACTTCCTCGACCCCGATAATCCGAAGAAGCTGATGACCCGGCTGCGCCGGCTTTTCGCCAAGAGTCACCTGGAGCGCGAGGAAGTCAATATTCTGCGCGGCATTGCGAAACACATTCTCGAACGCAAAATCCGGCGTTGATGCGACACGCTGACACCTCGCCCGCCAGCCACTGACGGCTCGCTTTCCGGTAATTACGCAACGATCCGCCCCAAGACGGCCGGACGCACACGACAGGATCGAATCAGGCTCATGTTTACCCATCTTCGCGAAGACATCGCTGCCATTCGGCAGAAGGACCCCGCAGCTCGCAGCAACTGGGAAGTTTTCACGTGCTATCCCGGCCTGCATGCGGTGATGCTGCATCGGGTGGCGCACGGCTGCTGGAAGTCCGGCTTCAAGTGGCTCGGCCGCTTTGTGTCGCAGTACGCGCGCTTTCTCACGGGCATCGAAATTCATCCCGGCGCAACCCTCGGCCGCCGGGTCTTTATCGATCATGGCATGGGGGTGGTGATCGGCGAGACGGCCGTGATCGGCGACGACTGCACGATCTATCAGGGCGTCACGCTTGGCGGCACGTCGCTGGCACGGGGGGCGAAGCGTCACCCGACGCTGGAGCCGGGGGTGATCGTCGGCGCGGGGGCCAAGGTGCTCGGCGGCTTCACGGTGGGTGAGGGGGCGAAGATCGGCTCGAACGCGGTGGTGGTGAAGGCCGTGCCTGCCGGTGGCACGGCGGTGGGCAACCCCGCGCGCATCATTCGTCCCGATACGCCGCGCGAGGGGGCTGAAGCCAAGTCGCCCAGCAGTGGACGTAAGCCCGAGTTCTCCGCGTATGGCATCACGCCGAACGCCGACGATCCCGTCTCGCTCGCGATCCACGGTCTGATCGAAAACGCCACGGATCAGTCGCACAAGATCGATGTGATGGTGGCAGCACTCAATCAACTCGGTGCTCATCTCGAAGCGCTCGGTGCGAGCAAGATCGATACCGCCGAACTGCGCAAGCTCGGCAAGGAAATTCAGGATATGTGACGCCTGACAGCGCGGCATTCGCCATCAGCACGCGGCCCGTCGTCAATACGGGCCGTTTTGGCATCGAGGCGATGCGGGCTGTTGTGCGGGCCTAAGCGCTTTGCGTCGTGGAAGGCGCAAGGTCAATGGCGCGCAGGCCGTGGGCGTCCCATTGCAGATAGCCGCCGCGCGGCGGCGCGATGTCGAACTCCCAGTCGGGTAGTACCCAGCGTGCGCGCCGGCCATCGGCGTGCCGTGCCGGGCGATGCGTGTGTCCGTGCACGAGAGTGCGCTCACCGGCGGCGTCGAGCAGCGCGGCGATCGCATTGGCGTTGGCATCCGCATAGGCCATGCGATGGGCACCCTTGGCGGCACTGCGACGGCGAATGCGGTTCGCGATGGCCATACGCAGCCGCAGCGGAAGCGTCAGGAAGAACGCCTTGCCGAGCGGTGAATGCGCGACGCGGCGAAAGCGCTGATAGCCCACATCGTCGGTACACAACTGGTCGCCGTGACTGAGCACCAGCGCCTGCCCGAGAAACGAGAAAACGCACGGGTCGTCGAGCATGACGGCACCGGCCGCCCGCGCGAAACGCTCCCCGAGCAGGAAATCTCGATTGCCTCGCATCACGGCGATGGGCACACCGCTCGCAGACAGTTCGGCCATGGCCGCCGTCATGCGACGGGCGAACGCGCCGAGGGGCTCTGTGGCGGGAGAGGCGGCAGAGGCGGGAGGGGCGGGATCGACGTTCGTACGGTTAGCACGGCTCGCAGGGTTGGTGCGGGCGGGCGTGTCGACGTCGAGCATGTCGTCGCCGATCCAGTATTCGAACAGATCGCCGAGGATGAAAAGGATGGACGCTTCGCGCGCGGGGCCGCGCAGGAAGTCCTCGAAGACTTGCACCGTGCGCGGCAATGCCGGCGAAAGGTGAAGATCGGAAATGAAAAGCGCGGGCCCGTCGCCCCGTGGTGTCACGGGGCATTGCGGGCACCGCGCAGTCGATACTGGCATCGAATGTCGCAGTTGGCGGTGACGGCGCTTACGCGACGATCACGGCCTTCTCGATGACGACGTCGTCAACCGGCACGTCCTGGTGGAAGCCCTTGGAGCCGGTCTTCACGCCCTTGATCTGGTCGACGATGTCCTGACCTTCGACGACCTTGCCGAACACGGCGTAGCCCCAGCCTTGCGGCGTCGGTGCGCTGTGGTTCAGGAAGTCGTTGTCGCTGACGTTGATGAAGAACTGTGCCGTGGCCGAGTGCGGATCGTTCGTGCGAGCCATGGCCAGGGTGTACTTGTTGTTCTTCAGGCCGTTGTTGGCCTCGTTCTCGATCGGTGCTTCGGTCGGCTTTTGCTTCATGCCGGGCTCGAAGCCGCCGCCCTGGATCATGAAGCCGTTGATCACGCGGTGGAAAACGGTGTTGTCGTAGAAGCCGTTCTTGACGTAGTTCAGGAAGTTCTCGACCGTCTTCGGTGCCTTGTCTGCGTCGAGTTCGATGCGAATGACGCCGTGATTGGTGTGCAGTTCAACCATGATGCTTTCCTTCTGATGAAATGGTCCCGATGGGCCGGAGGATTTCAGCGCTTGACGACGCTGGCCGATTCGATCACGACCGGCGTGGCCGGCACGTCTTGGTACATGCCCTTGCGGGTCGTGGCAACACGCTTGATCTTCTCGACGGTATCCATGCCGGACACCACCTTACCGAATACCGTATAGCCGTAGCCATCCGGGCTGGGGTAATCCAGTGACGCATTATCCTTCACATTGATGAAGAATTGCGCGGTCGCGGAATTCGGGTTCGACGTCCGGGCCATGGCGATGGCGCCGGTCACGTTCTTCAAGCCGTTCTGCGATTCGCTCGGGATTGGCGCGCGCGTTGACTTTTCATTCATCTCGGGCGTGAAACCGCCGCCCTGAATCATGAAGTTGCCGATGACGCGGTGGAAGATCGTGCCGTTATAGAAGCCACTGTTGACGTATTGAAGGAAGTTCTCGACCGTCTTCGGGGCCGCCTTCGGATTGAGTTCGACCACAAAGTTGCCGGCCGACGTCTTGAACTGCACCTGCGGCTGGGCGGTTTGTGCGACCGCGCACAGGCTCGTGCCGGTCAGGGCGGCCGCAGCCATCACGCTGCCGAGCAGCGTGCGACGCAGGCGATTCGGAAGGGACATGCGTGTCTCCGTATGCAATGAGAGTTCGGTTCAAGGCAAGACGCGGGCGTCTCAGTTGCCCGATTTGCCGACGCCCTTGAGCGCGGCATCGTCGCTGGCCTTGGCCGGTGCCGGCGCCTGGCTCACGGGGGCGGCGCGCTGCGGGGCCAGCATGCCCGAGAGGATTTTCTCGCGGTTCGACACGCGCGCGGTCGGCGAGAGCTTCAGCGCTTTCTGATAGGCCTGCTGGGCCAGCTTGGCGTAGATGTCGCCGAGGTTGGAATAGGCGACGGCGAAACCCGGATTGTTGCGAATCGCACTCTCGAGGGCCGCGCGCGCCTTGTCGTACTCACCGGCCTGCGCGTAGAGCGCCGCGAGGTTGTTGAACGGTTCGGGCAGTTCCGGGAAGTCCTGCGTGAGGGCGGTGAAGTCGTCGATGGCTTCGGCGTTACGTCCCATCTCCATGAGCACGCGGCCGCGCGTGAAGCGCACCTGCGCATCACGCGGATACTGCTTGAGATGTTCGTCGATCTTCGCGAGCGCATCTTTGAACTTGCCGGCGTCGACCATTTTGTTGATGGCCGATTCGCTGGCTTGCTGCGGCGTTTGCAGCGGCGCGGGCGGCGGCGGATCGATGATGGCCTGCGCACCGGCGGGCAGTGCGAACAACGTGCCCGCGAGGCCGAGGGTGGCGCCTGCCAGCGTCAACGCGCGGGCGCTGCGTGCGGCAGCGGTGACCGGACGGAGTCGGGAGAGAAGGCGCGTTGCGGGGTGCAAAAGTGACCGGCTTCGTTGCGTCATAGTGGGTGCTTGGGATACCTGAGAGGTGCGCAAGAGATGCTATACTCGGCCGCATTCTAACAAAACACCTGCGCCTGGCCCGCGCCATTTCTCGGAGTGGCGGTGGATGTCGTTCGCAGGTTCGTTTTTTCTACCGCACGGCGCGCAGCCCGCCTCGCGATGTCGCTCTCGTCACGAACGTCGTGACGGCCCTGAGAACATCGTCGCAGCGTCCGGCGCTGTTGCCGCCCGGTCAAGCGCTTATCTATGGATTCACTCCGTGTCTACAACTCGCTCGCGCGAGACAAACAGCCGTTCGTACCCCTCGTTTCCGGCGAAGTCCGCATGTATGTCTGCGGGATGACAGTGTATGACTACTGTCACATCGGTCATGCGCGCGTGATGGTGGTGTTCGACATGGTGCAGCGCTGGCTGCGTACGCTGGGGTACCAGGTGACCTACGTGCGCAACATCACCGACATCGACGACAAGATCATCAAGCGTGCTGTCGAGAACGGCGAGACGATGCGTGAGCTGACGACGCGCTTCATCGCGGCAATGCATGAAGATGCCGATGCGCTCGGCGTCCAGCGCCCCGATCACGAGCCGCGCGCGACCGACTTCATTGCCCAGATGGTCGACATGATCGGCACGCTGCAACGCAACGGTTATGCCTATCAGGCCGCAGACGGCGACGTGAACTATGCCGTTCGCAAGTTCGCCAGCTACGGTCAGCTCTCGGGCAAGTCCATCGAGGATCTGCGCGCCGGCGAGCGGGTTGCCGCCAATACCGCGAAGCAGGACCCGCTCGACTTCGTGCTGTGGAAGCGTGCGAAAGACACCGAGCCCGATGAGTCGAAGTGGGCTTCGCCGTGGGGCGCAGGCCGGCCGGGATGGCATATCGAATGCTCCGCGATGAGCTGCCAGCTGCTGGGCAATCATTTCGACATTCATGGCGGCGGGGCCGATCTGCAGTTCCCGCATCATGAGAACGAGATCGCGCAGAGCGAAGGCGCCACGGGCGAGACGTTCGTGAATTACTGGATGCACAACGGCTTCGTGCGCGTGGACAACGAGAAGATGTCCAAGTCGCTCGGCAATTTCTTCACGATTCGCGAGGTGCTCGCGAAGTTCGACGCAGAAGTCGTGCGCTTTTTCATTCTGCGCGCGCAGTACCGCAGCCCGCTCAATTACAGCGATGCGCATCTGGACGACGCGCGTGGCGGTCTGACACGCCTGTACACGGCGCTCAAGGACGCGACGGGGGACGGCGCGGCGCTTGACTGGAACGAGCCGTATGCGCAGCGCTTCGCCGCGGCGATGAACGACGATTTCAATACGCCGGTGGCAATCTCCGTGCTGTTCGAGCTTGCCGGAGAAATCAACAAGCAGCCCGATCCTGTGCGAGTGCGTCAGTTGCAGGGGCTCGCCGGTACGTTGGGTCTGCTCGGCCGTGACCCGCAATCGTTCCTGCAAGGGGCGAGCGGCGGCGAGGCGGCGGGCGATGGCGACGCGTTGCGTGTTTCCGTCGAAGCGCGCATCGAAGCGCGCGCCCAGGCCAAACGCGAACGCAACTTCGCCGAGGCCGACCGCATTCGCGCGGAACTGCTGGCCGAAGGCATCGTGCTGGAAGACCGTCCCGGAGGCGCCACCGAATGGCGTCGTGCCTGAGCGCGGCGCATCGAGGCAAATCTTATGGTGACTCGTAAATCCGCGGCCGCTAAGGTTGTGACCAAGACCGCTGCGGCCAAGCAGGCGAAGGCCGTCAAGCCGTCGGCGCCGTCCGGCGACAGCGCGCGCCGCGCGCCGGTCAAGACCGCTGCGGCCAAAACAGCGGCCAAGACGGCTGCCAAGACGGCTGCCGTTAAGTCCGGCAGCAAGACAGCGGCTGGCAAGACGGCCGAAAAGACGGCCGAAAAGACGGCAAAAGCCGGTGCTGCCCGCAAGGCTGCCCAGCCGGCGGCATCGAAGGTTGCGCAAAAGGCGGTGCCGAAGGCCGGAGCGAAGGTTGCGCGCAAGACGCCTGCGAAGTCCGCGCCGCCCGCGCCGTCGACTGCCGCGACCTCGCGTCGTGTCATCGCCAAGCGCGATGGCGAGACGCGCATCGTGACGCCCGAAATCGAGCGCATCGATCACGAGATCGTCGAGCAGGCCGTGACCGGTGTCGTGCCGCTGCCGGTGGCGCCGGGGGCGACACGTCCCGGCTTCTGGGATCAGGCCTGCGCCGATCTGATGAAGCGCGATCGCATTCTCAAGAAGCTGATTCCGCAGTTCGGCCCGGCACATCTGACCGGACGCGGCGAACCATTCGTCACGCTTGCGCGCTCGATCGTCGGCCAGCAGATCTCCGTGAAAGCGGCGCAGGCCGTGTGGGACCGGGTCGTGGCGATCTGTCCCAAGCTCACGCCGGCGCAGTTCATCAAGGCCGGGCATGAGGCGCTCGCCGGTTGCGGACTGTCGCGCCGCAAGGCCGAGTACATCCTCGATCTGGCCACGCACTTCAAATCGGGAGCGCTGCATGTCGACGCCTGGGCGAGCATGGACGACGAGGCCGTCATCGCCGAGTTGACCGGCATTCGCGGCATCGGCCGCTGGACTGCCGAAATGTTCCTGATGTTCAACCTCATGCGCCCCGATGTGCTGCCGCTCGACGATGTCGGGCTCATCAACGCGATCAGCGTCAACTATTTCAGCGGGGAGCCGGTCACGCGCAGCGAAGCGCGGGAAGTGGCCGCCAATTGGGAGCCGTGGTGCTCCGTCGCCACCTGGTACATGTGGCGGAGTCTCGAACCGGTGCCGGTAGAATACTGATTGTTCCGCCGAGGACGTATAATCCGCGTCCATTCCGTCTCATCCAGTAATTATTGACGTCTATTGCGGGTCGAATGGCAATGAAAGTTGTCTATCTCGACCGGGTAGACGTTGCCGGCGGTACAATACGCTGCCGCATTTCCGGGGAAACCTGATGAAGAACACCTTTTTGGATTTTGAACAGCCGATCGCCGAACTCGAAGCGAAGATTGAAGAGCTGCGCTTCGTGCAAGACGATTCAGCCGTCGACATTTCCGAAGAGATCGAGCGCCTCTCGAAAAAGAGCCAGCAGCTCACCAAGGACATCTATACGAACCTGTCCCCGTGGCAGGTTTCGCAAATCTCGCGTCATCCGCAGCGTCCGTATACGCTCGACTATGTCCGCGACATCTTTACCGACTTCCACGAATTGCATGGCGATCGCACCTTCTCGGACGATCACGCCATCGTGGGCGGCATGGCGCGTTTCAATGGCCAGGCCTGCATGGTCATCGGTCACCAGAAGGGCCGCGACACGAAGGAGCGTGCCATGCGCAACTTCGGGATGCCGCGCCCGGAGGGCTACCGCAAGGCCATGCGCCTGATGAAGCTCGCTGAGAAATTCGGCCTGCCCATCTTCACGTTTGTCGACACGCCGGGCGCTTATCCGGGGATCGATGCCGAAGAGCGCGGTCAGTCGGAAGCGATTGGTCGCAACCTGTTTGTGATGGCCGAACTCAAGACGCCGATTATCACCACCATCATCGGTGAGGGCGGCTCGGGGGGCGCGCTGGCCGTGGCCGTGGCCGATACGGTCATGATGCTGCAGTTCTCGACGTACTCGGTGATCTCGCCGGAAGGTTGTGCGTCGATTCTGTGGAAGAGCGCGGCCAAGGCGCCCGAGGCTGCCGAGGCGCTGGGCCTGACGGCTCACCGCCTGAAGGCGCTGGGTCTGATCGACAAGATCATCAACGAACCGCTGGGTGGTGCGCATCGCGATCCGCTCGGCATGGCCGGCATGCTCAAGCGTGCGCTGGCCGACTCGCTGCGCCAGTTCCAGGGCATCAGCCACAAGGAACTGCTCGAGCGCCGCTTCGAGCGCCTGATGAGTTATGGCAAATTCAAGGAAGCCGGCGCAAAGTAAAGCGTCCGTCATCGCGTCGTCGCCCGTCGTGGCGATGACGCCGAATCCGATGCCTCATCACGATTCTTCTGCTGCCGCGTTCGCATCCGTCCGATGCGATGCGGCAGTTGCACATGTGGACGTCGCTTTGCGCCTGGCGCTGGCGGCGCATGTCATTCCTCACGATGCCTCCGCACCCCGTCCCGCGCTGGCGCTCGCATTGAGTGGCGGGCTCGACTCGATGGTGCTGCTCGATGCGCTGGCGCATTGGGTTCAGACGCGTCGCGAGGCGGGTGAGGCGGTCGCACAGCCGCTGGCCATTCACATTCATCACGGACTCTCCGAACACGCCGACGACTGGCTCGTCGTGTGCGAGCGCGAGGCGCGTCTGCGCGGCTTTGCGTTCGAGGCGAAGCGCGTGAATGTGCCGCGCGATGCCCGGCAGGGTATCGAGGGGGCGGCACGTGCGGCACGCTATGCGGCCCTCGCGGCGTCCTGCAACGCGCATGGCGTGGCGTGGCTTCTGAGCGCCCATCACGCCAACGATCAGGCCGAGACGGTGCTGCTGCAAATGTTGCGCGGCGCAGGCCTGCCCGGCGTAGCGGCGATGGCGGTGGAGGGCGCGTTGCCCGTTGCTGCCGGTGAGCCGTGTCGCGCGCGCTTGCTGCGCCCGCTGCTCGATATCTCGCGCGAGACGATGCATGCGTATGCGAAGGCGCGTTCGCTGTCGTGGGTCGACGATCCCTCCAATGACGATCGCCACTACCTGCGCAATGCGCTGCGTCACGATGTCATGCCTGCGATCGCGGCCCACGTGCCTGCGTATCGGGAGACGCTGGCGCGGTTTGCGCGCCATGCCGCACAAGCGCAGTCGCTGCTCGATCAACTCGCTCAAGCCGATTTCGAGATGGCGCGTTCGGCATCGAACGATGGCGATGAGCGTTTGCAGCGCAGCCGTTTGCAGGTGCTCGACGCGTCGCGGCTGGCGAACCTTCTACGCTACTGGACGGCGCGTCGCGGATTGGCCATGCCGCCGGAAGCGCGGCTGGAGGAGTGGGGGCGGCAGATTCGCGATGCGCAGGCGGACGCTTCGCTGGAATTGCCGCATGGCGATGCCGTCTTGCGGTTGTATCGCGACGAGCTGCAATGGACGGCAGTCTACGACTCGGCCGACCCGGACGATGTGGCGTGCGACGTGGTGTTGCAATGGTCGGGCGAGCGGGAATGGCCGTTGCCGCAATGGCAGGGGAGCATCGTGTTCGCACCGGTCGCCGAGGGCGAGCCGGTCGGCGACACGATCGACGAGCGCGTGCTGCGCGCCCATCCCCTGGTGGCAAGGTCGCGTGCGGGCGGTGAGCGGTGGCGCGAGCGTGCGGGCGGTCATTCGCGTTCGCTGAAACACTGGTATCAGAGTCGCGGGGTCGCCGCGTGGCTGCGACATGTGCCTATCGTCTGGCAGAGGGGCGAGATCGTCTTCGTCCCGCGTCTGGGAATTGATGGCGCGGCACAAAGTGGCGAGAGCGCCGTTGCACGCTGGCGAATGATGTGGCGCGACGAGGCGTAAGCGCCGGGAAACAGCATAATCTGCTGCCGAATGCGGTGTGTCGTGGCAACGGCAGCGCAATCTGCGCCAAACTGGCTCAGGCGCGATACATTCGTGCGATAATCAAAAGTTCCGCGAATCGAAACGTCACTGATACCCATCGGCGGGTATCTGCGCAGGATTCATAAACGGTTTCAAATCAATGTGTTAGCAATGTTATGGCTCTGATCGTACACAAATACGGCGGCACGTCGATGGGCTCGGTGGAGCGCATCAAGAATGTCGCCAAGCGCGTGGCCAAGTGGCATAAGGCCGGTCACAAGATGGTGGTGGTGCCGTCGGCGATGTCCGGCGAGACCAATCGTCTGCTGGGGCTGGCCAAAGAGATTTCGGCCCACCCTGATCCGCGCGAACTCGACGCCATTGCCGCCACGGGCGAGCAAGTGAGCGTCGGCCTGCTGGCGATGGCGCTCAAGGAAGCGGGCGTCGATGCCGTGAGCTACGCCGGCTGGCAAGTACCGATCAAGACCGATAGCGCTTTCACCAAAGCGCGTATTTCGGAAATCGACGATACGCGCGTGATGGCCGATCTCAATGCTGGGCGTGTGGTCGTCATCACCGGCTTTCAGGGGATCGATCCGAACGGCAACGTGACGACGCTGGGTCGTGGAGGCTCGGACACGTCGGCGGTGGCGGTGGCTGCCGCGCTCAAGGCCGATGAGTGCCTCATCTATACCGACGTCGACGGTGTGTACACAACCGACCCGCGCGTGGTCGACGAAGCGCGCCGCCTCGACAAGGTCACTTTCGAAGAGATGCTGGAAATGGCCAGCCTCGGCTCGAAGGTGTTGCAGATCCGTTCGGTGGAGTTCGCCGGCAAGTACCAGGTCAAGACACGTGTGCTCTCGAGCCTGACCGATCCGATGATTGCGCTCGACGAAGAAGCGCGCTCGGGCACGCTGATTACTTTTGAGGAAGACGAACAAATGGAAAAGGCCATCATTTCGGGTATCGCATTCCAGCGCGACGAGGCCAAGATCACCGTGCGCGGCGTGCCGGATCGTCCGGGCATCGCTTATCAGATCCTCGGCCCGATCGCCGACGCGAACATCGATGTCGACATGATCATCCAGAACCTGAGCGTCGAAGGTAAGACCGACTTCACGTTCACCGTGCCGCGCGGCGACTACCAGCGCGCCATGACGCTGCTGCAAAGCGATGTGCAAGGTCACATCGGCGCGGCCGAAGTCGTGGGCGACCCGAAGGTCTCGAAGGTGTCGATCGTCGGCGTGGGCATGCGCTCGCACGTCGGTATCGCCAGCAAGGCCTTCCGCACGCTGTCGGAAGAGGGCATCAACATTCAGCTCATCTCGACCTCGGAGATCAAGATCTCCGTGCTGATCGACGAGAAGTACATGGAGCTGGCCGTGCGTGCGCTGCATAAGGCGTTTGAACTCGACCAGGCGTAAGGCGCCATTGGCCGTGTAAAACGACGCGTCGTATGCATGCGTAGTGCATGCGGCGCGCAGCGCGAATTTCGCGCTGCGATGCGGGGAAAATTCCCCGAACGTGTCGAGGGCATGACACCTGCGCAAAAAAAGTTGGATTGTGATGCGCATAATGTTTGACGGCATCGAGAACAGTAGGTAATATCACGCCTTCGTTACATCACCTCCCTGATGTGACGACAAGTTTGGGAGACGTGGCCGAGAGGTCGAAGGCACTCCCCTGCTAAGGGAGCATCTGGGCCAAAACCTGGATCGAGGGTTCGAATCCCTCCGTCTCCGCCAAGTCGCCTTGGCGGAACACCCCCGGCTCTTCGCGGAGAGCCGGGGGTTTTTTCTTTCACGAGTTCGCGCGTTGGCGATACCTCGCGCGTCGAGACCATCTCTGCTTCGAGCGAGGACAATCATGTCGACCATCACTACCGATTCCGGCCTGCAATACGACGATCTGCAAGTGGGCGATGGCGCCGAAGCCACCCCGGGCAAGACCGTCACCGTTCACTACACGGGTTGGCTGACCGACGGCAAGAAATTCGATTCCAGCAAAGACCGCAACGATCCGTTCGCCTTCGTGCTCGGCGGCGGCATGGTCATTCGGGGTTGGGATGAAGGCGTTGCCGGCATGAAGGTCGGCGGCAAGCGCAAGCTGATTATTCCGGCCGAGCTGGGTTACGGCGTACGCGGCGCCGGCGGCGTGATTCCGCCCAACGCGACGCTGGTCTTCGAGGTCGAACTGTTGGACGTCTGAACGATCGAATGCCGTAACGAAACGGCATCGTCGATACCACAGACACCCCCGGTGCCTCGCAGGCACCGGGGGTGTTGTCTTTTCCGTGGGCCATCCGTTATCACGATCGCTGGCCGCACAAAGGAGCCTTTACGAGGTGTCTCACTCAGCCACATCGGTTTCCAGATTCTGGTTTCCCTTCTCGCTCGTGCTCTTCGAGTTTGCCGTCTACATCTCGAACGACATGATCATGCCCGGCATGCCGCTGGTGACGCGTGAGTTCGGCGCGTCGGCGGACATGACCACGCTGGCGCTCACTGCCGCCATGCTCGGCAACGCCAGTCTGCAATGGCTGCTCGGACCGCTGGCCGATCGTTTCGGACGCCGTCGGGTGCTGCTCTCCGGTCTCGCGATGTTCGTGGTGGCCTGTCTGGCGATGCACTACGTGCAGACGATGCCGCAATTCATTCTGCTGCGCTTCCTGCAGGGCATGGGCTGCTGTTTTGTGCTGACGGTGGGGTACCCGACCGTGCATGAAGCGTTCGAAGAAAAGACGGCGGTACGCGTCATGGCGCTCATGGCGAACGTCTCGCTGCTCTCGCCGTTGTTCGGGCCGCTGGCGGGGGCGGCGGTGGTGTCGTATTGGCCTTGGCGAAGCATCTTCTGGCTGATCGCCATCGTGGCCGTGGTCTCGTTCATCGGGCTGTATCGCACCATGCCCGAACTGTCGCGCCATGATCGGACGGCACTGAACGCGAAGCAACTCTGGGCGGGCTACAAGCTGCCGCTGTCGAGCGCGCGCTTCTGGCGCGGTGCTCTGCTGACGGGGCTCGCCATCACGCCGCTCCTCACCTGGATCGCACTCGGCCCGGTGTTCCTGATCGAGCGCGCGGGTTTGTCGCAGATGCAGTACGCGGTGCTGCAAGTGCCGGTGTTCGCCGCGTTGATTCTTGGCAACGTGCTGCTCGCGCGTCAGGTCGGCCGCTGGTCCAATGGCCGGTTGCTGGCGACGGGCGTGGCCGCCATGTTGATCGGTGCGGCAGTGTCGCTGGCCGGTACCGCGATTCTTGCCCCGGGCTATCCGGCGTTGCTCGCCGGCACGTCGCTGCACGCGTTCGGCATGGGCATGTGCTATGGCGTTGTGTATCGCCAATCGTTGTTCGCCGTCGACAGCCCCAATCGCGCGACGGTGGCGGGCATGCTCAGCATGATCACCATCGTTGTCGCGGTCGCTGTGATCGAGGCGATGAAGGTGGCGTATCTGCACTTCGGGGATGCGGCGCTCGGCATCGGCGCCATGATCGCCGCGGCGCTCGTCGCGGTGCTTGCGGCGAACTTCGTGCCGCCGCCTGCGCAGGATGTCCTCGCACAGCCGGGCCGGTAGTCTTCAGCCGGGTCTGAAATGAAAAACGCCAGCGGAGTTTCGCTGGCGTTTTTTTACGCGTGAAGCCTTAGCCGTGCGCGCGTTCGTCGGTCACGGCTTCCCCGCGATGCGGGTCTGCGTGCCTGGCGTGGGCCGCCGTGCTGGCCTCAGGCGCGTTGGCCGCGGGCGTGTCATTGGGGTGCTGCGTCGACGCTTGCGGCGCGGCGTAGTAGTCGCGCTCCCACTTCTCGTGATTGGCCTTGGCCTGCTGCAACTCCGGGGTGAGCGGAGCGAAGGCGAGCAGCAACTTGTTAAGCCACGACACGGGCGCCTTGCACGGACGCTCGAAGTCGACGAACAACACTACACGGGTCTCGTCGGTATCGTTATGCACCTGATGCGGATACGCGTCGTCGAAGATCACGGCGCGATTCGCCTGCCAGACGTATCGCTGGCCGTTGACTTCGATCCAGCAATGCTCGCGCTGGCGCGGCACCTTCAATGCGAGGTGCAGACGCAGCACGCCGTTGTAAGGTCCGCGATGCATCGGGATCTGCTTGCCGGGCGAGAGGATGGAGAAGAACGCTGTGCGCAGCCCCGGAATGCCTTCAAGGGCTGCGGCCGTTGCCGGACAGCGCGCGAGATTGCGCTCGGCGCGCATGCCGTAGCCGAGAAAGACGAAGGTCTGCCACTGATGATCCTGCGTGATGGTGGCGACGTCGGGCGAGATCTCGTGAAACGCGGGAAGACGTCCGGGGTTGGCGAGAACGGCTTCGAGTTCCTTGGCAATGGCCGGTGCTTGCGCTTCGATCGCTTCGACCCAGGGGAACAGGGCGTTATCGAAGATGGGCTTGTCGCCGACCAGCGAGCCGCGAGCAATGCGACGTTGCGCGGCTTCGACACACTGAAAGAAAAATTTGGCAAGCCAGCGGGGAAGAGTACGGTTGGGGTTCTGCACGGGCGATCGTGTAGCACTCAACGTCGGCCTCCAGGGCGGAAATGAGGGAACCGGGCCGGCGGGCATGTGTCTTTCAGTGCGGTGAACGCCGGGCTTTTGGGTACAATTGTCGCGCGGTCCGGGCATGCCGCCAAGCCTCATGCGGGAAACGTGCGTGACGGTGCGGTTACGAGACGTTACCAGATGTCGCGGCACAGCGAAGGGGGAGGGGGCCGGATGCGTCTGGCCCAGGCAGGGCTGGCGCTCGCGCCGACCAATACAGGAGACGCATGAAAGCGCGCACAACACGGCATCCATACACAACCCGGGGCTCGCTCCGTGGCTTCGTGTCTTCTCTGGCATCCCTGATGTCGCGCGCTGGTTCCACTGCGTCATCGTTCGCTGATTCGTTGGCGCGTGCCGGCCGTGCGGGTGAATTTCGCCGGTCTCTGTTCCGGGGGCTGACGGTCGTACCCATGCTCGCGGCTGGCCTGTGGCTGGTGCCGCCGGCGCATGCCAAGTACGCCATCGCGCAATACGGTGAGCCGAAATACCCGCAGGGGTTTACGCACTTCGACTACGTCAATCCCAATGCGCCCCGCGGCGGCACGCTGACGCTGGCGAACCCGGACCGTCGTACCAGCTTCGACAAGTTCAATCCGTTCACGCTGCGCGGCACGTCGCCGCCGGGGGTGCTCGGTCTCATGTTCGAGACGCTGGGCATTGGCAGTGCCGACGAGCCGGCGACCGTCTACGGCCTGCTCGCCGACGACATCGCTGTGGCTGCCGATGGCGCCTCGGTGACATTCCACCTCAATCCGGCGGCACGCTTCAACAACGGCGATCCGGTGACGGCGCAGGACGTCAAGTATTCGTTCGACACGTTGATGAGTCCGCAGGCAGCACCCGGCTTCAAGGTAATGCTCGCCGACGTGAAGGGCGTGACCGTGCTCGACAACCGTCGTGTGCGCTTCGATTTTCGTCGCGTGAGCCCAGACTTGCCGCTGCTCGTGGCCACGGTGCCGGTGTTCTCGCCCAAGTGGGGGGCAGGCGCAGACGGCAAGCGCAAGGCGTTCGATGCGCTGACGTTCGAGACACCCGTGGCCAGCGGTCCGTACCTGATCGAGTCGTACGACGGCGGCCGGCGTATTACCTTCCGGCGCGATCCGAAATACTGGGGGCGCGATCTGCCGGTGCGGCGCGGGACGTATAACTTCGAGCGCATCGTCTACAAGCTGTACTCCGACGACATCGTGCGGCTCGAAGGCTTCAAGGCGGGCGAGTTCGACGCGATCACCGAGTATCGCGCGCGAAGCTGGGTGCGCAGTTACGTGGGCAAGCGCTTTCGCGACGGCGATCTGATCAAGCGCGAATTCGCGCACCACAACGCAGCAGGCATGCAGGGCTTCATTCTGAATACACGGCGCGACATGTTCCGCGATGTGCGGGTGCGCCGTGCTCTGGATCTGGCGCTCGACTACCAGTGGCTCAATCGGCAACTGTTCTATAACCAGTACCAGCGCATCTACAGCTACTTCACCAACAGCGACCTCGAGGCACGTGACATGCCGAGCGAGGCGGAGTTGAAGCTGCTCGAGCCGTTGCGCAAGAAGCTCGATCCGGCCGTGTTCGGGCCGATGGTCGTGCAGCCGACGACGACCCCGCCCGCGAGTCTGCGCGAGAACCTGCGCGAGGCGCGCGCGCTGCTGGCGCAGGCAGGCTGGACCTATCGCGATGGCGCGTTGCGTAACGCGAAGGGGGAGCCGTTCGTGTTCGAATTCCTCGACGATGGCGGCTCGATGGGGCCGGTCGCCTCGGCTTACGCGCGCAACCTCGCAAAGCTCGGTATCACGCTGAACTTCCGCACGAGCGACTTCGCCCTGTATCAGAAACGTATCGAGACGTTCGACTTCGACATGATTTCGCTGCGCTATCCCGATGCTCAGATCCCGGGCACGGAATTGATCGACCGCTTCGGCAGTCAGTCGGCCAACGTGGAAGGCTCGGACAACGTCATCGGCCTGAAGGACCCGGCCGTCGACGCGCTCATGGCTTCTCTCGTGCGTGCGCATACCTATGAGGATCTCGTGGCCGCCGCGCGTGCGCTCGACCGGGTGCTGATGCACGGCTACTACATCGTGCCGCACTGGTTTTCGTCGACGCATCGCATGGCATACAAGCACTATCTGCACTTCCCGGACCAATTGCCGCAGTACTACACCGCGGAAGGCTGGCTCGTGTCGACGTGGTGGGATTCCCGTGTGGCACAGGGCAAGGCGGCAACGCCTGACGCGCCTGCGTCTGCGGCATCCTCTGCGTCTGCCGCGTCCCGATAGATTCTTCCTGAGCGTCAGGTACCGACAGGAGCTGTCCCCCAACCATGTGGTCCTACATACTCAAACGACTGCTGATCATGATTCCGACGTTGCTCGGCGTGATCACGCTCACTTTCGTCGTCATCCAGTTCGTGCCCGGTGGCCCCGTCGAGCAGGTGATGCTCGAACTCAAAGGCCGCAGTGGCGGTGAGGCGAGCGGCGGGGGAGGCGGGAGCGACTATCGCGGGCGGCGCGGCATCGATGCGCAGCAACTCGCGCAGATCAAGGCGCTCTACGGCTTCGACAAGACACCGGCAGAGCGCTACTGGCTGATGCTCAAACGCTTCGCGAAATTCGACCTTGGCGAGAGTTACTTCCGGCACCAGAGCGTGTGGTCGCTGATCGTTTCGAAGTTGCCGGTGTCGATTTCTCTCGGGCTGTGGACGTTTTTTCTCACCTATCTGATATCGGTGCCACTGGGTATCGCCAAGGCGGTGCGCAACGGGTCCCGATTCGACACGCTCACGAGTCTGGTCGTGCTCGTCGGCTATGCCATTCCCGGCTTCGTGCTCGGCGTGTTGTTGCTTGTGCTCTTCGGCGGCGGCACGTTCTGGCAGTTGTTCCCGTTGCGCGAACTCGTCTCCGATAACTGGAGCGAGTTGTCGTGGCCGGCAAAGATCACCGATTATCTGTGGCACATCACGCTGCCGGTGACGGCGTCGGTCGTCGGCAGTTTCGCGGTGATCACCATGCTGACGAAGAACGCCTTCCTCGACGAAATTCGCCGGCAGTATGTGCTGACCGCGCGTGCCAAAGGGCTGTCGGAGCGCAAGGTCCTCTTCAAGCATGTCTTCCGCAATGCATTGATCCCGCTGATTACCGGCTTTCCAGCGGCCTTCATCGGCGCGTTTTTTGCCGGAAGCCTGCTGATCGAGACACTGTTCTCGCTCGACGGCCTTGGCCGCCTGTCGTACGAATCGGTGCAGCGCCGCGACTATCCGGTCGTGCTCGGCTCGCTCTATCTGTTCACGCTCATTGGCCTGCTGACCAAGCTCATCTCCGACCTGTGCTATGTGCTGGTCGACCCGCGCATTCAATTCGATCGACTGGAGCACTGACGTGACCCGATCCGCCACGCCATCGCCACGCCCGTCGTCGTTCGCCTCGTCGCCCGCGCTATCGCCTTCCCCTCGGTGGCGCGTGTGGCGGCGCTTTCGCAGCCATCGAATGGGCTACTGGAGCCTCATCGCATTCGTCGTGCTGTTCGGCGTCAGCCTGTTCGCCGAAGTGATTGCCAATGACAAACCGTGGGTCGTTCGCTACGAGGGGCACTGGTACTTCCCGCTCGTGAAGACGTATCCCGAGTCGACCTTTGGGGGCGACTTCCCGACGCCGACCGATTACCTTGATCCGTTCATCGAAGACCGCATCCGCGCGGGCGACAACTTCGCGATCTATCCGCCGGTGCGCTACAGCTACGACACCATCAACTATTTTGCGAAGGTGCCCAATCCGGCACCGCCGTCGTCGGAGAACTGGCTGGGCACGGACGACCGCGGGCGCGATGTCTTCTCGCGCCTGCTTTACGGGTTCCGGCTGTCGGTGATTTTCGCGCTGGCGCTGACCGTCTCGGGCACATTGCTGGGCGTGCTGGCAGGTGCCGTGCAGGGCTTCTACGGCGGACGTATCGACCTGACGTTGCAGCGCCTGATCGAAATCTGGGGATCGCTGCCCGAGCTGTATCTGCTCATCATCTTTGCGTCGATCTTCGAGCCGCATCTGTGGCTGCTCTTCGTGCTGCTCTCGCTGTTCGGCTGGATCGGATTGTCGGACTATGTGCGTGCGGAGTTTCTGCGCAATCGTCAGCTCGATTACGTTCGCGCGGCACGGGCGATGGGCCTGTCGAACTGGCAGATCATCCGGCGTCACGTGTTGCCCAACAGCATGACGCCCGTCATCACGTTCCTGCCGTTTCGCATGAGCGGGGCGATTCTCGCGCTCACGAGTCTCGACTTCCTCGGGCTCGGCGTGCCGCCGCCCACGCCGAGCCTTGGCGAGTTGCTCAATCAAGGCAAGGCAAATCTCGACGCGTGGTGGATTTCGCTCGCGACCTTCGTTGTGCTGGTGCTGACGCTTTTGTTGCTCACGTTCATGGGAGACGCCTTGCGCAATGCGCTCGACACGCGTGTCGCGGACAAGCAGGCTGCGGCCGGGGGGGCGATGTGAGCGCGCCGCTTCTCAGTATCGAAAACCTGTCGGTGCGCTTCGGCGACACCGATGCCGTGAAGGACATCAGCCTCGCCATCGGGCGTGGCGAGCGTGTCGCGCTGGTCGGTGAGTCGGGCTCGGGCAAGAGCGTGACGGCGCTGGCGATTCTGCGCCTGTTGCAGGATGCGCAGACGCAAGGGCGCATCGTGCTCGATGGTGTGGATCTGGCGTCCCTGAGCGAGCGCGCCATGCGCGGGGTGCGCGGTAACGACGTCGCGATGATCTTTCAAGAGCCGATGACCGCGCTCAATCCGCTGTATCCGATTGGTGAGCAGATTGCCGAGGCGCTCGAGCTGCACGAGGGGCTTTCGTCGAGAGACGCCAAGGCACGCGCGGTGGAACTGCTGCGCCGCACCGGCATTCCCGAACCGGAGCGCCGCGTGTCGCACTTCCCGCATGAATTGTCGGGCGGGCAACGCCAGCGCGCCATGATCGCCATGGCGCTCGCTTGCCATCCCAAGTTGCTGCTGGCGGACGAGCCGACCACGGCGCTCGATGTCACGATTCGTGCACAGATCATCGAGCTGCTGCTCGAGTTGCAGCGCGACGCCGCCGAGAAGCGCGGCATGGCGGTGCTGCTCATCACGCACGATCTGAATCTGGTGCGGCGGTTCGCGCAACGCGTCGCGGTCATGGAGAAGGGCGTGCTCGTGGAGTGCGCCGATACCGAAACGCTCTTTGCGAATCCGCAGCACCCGTACACAAGGAAGCTCATCGAGAGTCGTCCGCAGCGCGAGATCCATCCGGTGTTGCCGATTGCGCCAGTGCTGCTTGAGGCGCGTGGCGTCGCGGTGGACTATTCGACGGCGCAGCCCGGCGTGCGCGGCTGGTTCCGGCGCGGTCGGTTCCGGGCGGTGCATCCGGTCGATCTGGCGTTGCGTCAGGGCGAGACGCTCGGCGTGGTGGGCGAGTCAGGTTCCGGCAAGTCGACACTCGCGATGGCGTTGCTCGGGCTTCAGCGCACGAGCGCCGGGCAGATCGAGTTTCAGGGCGAACCGCTCTCGGCCTATCGCGGCGCCGCGCAGCGCACGTTGCGCTCACGCATGCAGATCGTGTTCCAGGACCCGTTCGGCTCGCTGTCGCCACGTATGACCGTCGAGGAGATTGTCGGCGAGGGCCTTGCGCTGCATCGTCCGCAGCAGACGGCGCAGGAGCGGCGCGCGCGCGTAGCAGGCGTGTTGCGCGAAGTGGGGATCGATGCGCGCGCCATGTCGCGCTATCCGCATGAGTTTTCGGGCGGTCAACGGCAACGCATTGCGATTGCGCGTGCGCTCGTCGTCGATCCGCAAATTCTCGTGCTCGACGAACCGACCAGTGCGCTCGACGTCTCGATCCAGCAGCAGGTGCTCCATCTGCTCGCGCAGTTGCAGATCAAATACAACCTGAGCTACCTCTTCATCAGTCACGATCTTGCGGTCATGCGGGCGATGGCACACCGTGTGCTGGTGTTCAAGGACGGGCATCTGGTGGAGCAGGGAGATACGGAATCGGTATTTTTTGAGCCGCAAAACGATTACACCCGGGAACTGGTTGCGGCGGCCATGTTATAGGCCCATGACATGACAGTGAAACGTCACATAACGTCGCGGAACGTCGGCTAAATCACAAAGTCTTGATTGTTAATGAAAATTTTCTGATTGTGCTGATTGTTTTTTTCTATTACCTTTTGACATCATGTGACGTTCACATTACTATCGCGTACCAATAAAGTTGAATATTCAACGAGTTAACAGGTCAGTTCAGACGACAAGTCCGGTGGTGGGTCTAGCCGGGCGTAACTCGATGACGTTCGACACGGCAGCATCCTGTTGCACCTGACGAGCTACTCATCGGCCATCCGACACACTCAACCCGGCGACCAATGCAGACGACGACACCTTCGCGCACCCGCAAGACTCTCCTTCTCGCGTTCACTGCCGCAGGCCTCGTCACCGCCTCGTTGACGGCGAAGGCTGACGATTACAACAATGGCCCGAGCGCCGCTGCCCGCGCAGCCGCCGCTGCCATTCAGGCCAGCAACGCTTCCCAGAATACGGCGACCAGCGTCGCCGATGCCCCGCAAGCGGCTGTCGAAGAGTCGCGCGTGCAACGTGCGCAGAAGCTGCTCTCGAACGTGACCGACAAGGCATCGGACGTCGTACTCGGTGCTTTGAACTATATCGGCGTGCGCTACAAGTACGGCGGCAACACGCCTGACAGCGGGCTGGATTGCAGCGGCTTCGTGCGTTATGTGTTCCAGGACACGCTCAATTTCATGCTGCCGCGCCGTTCGGAAGAAATGAGCCAGGTGGGCGAGCGCATTGCCAAGACCGACCTGAAGCCGGGCGATCTGGTGTTCTTCAACACCATGCGCCGCAGCTTCTCGCACGTCGGTATCTATATTGGCGGTGACAAGTTCGTGCATGCGCCGGCCACGGGCGGCAAGATCCGCGTGGAAGACCTTCGCGAGTCGTACTGGTCGGCCCGTTACAACGGCGCCCGCCGTGTCGAAACGCTCAAGGCCAGTGCTGAACTCACGCGCGTCGAGCAGCTCTTCAAGAACGACCATCCGATGTAAGCCCCGGTGTCCGCTAAGTCGGCGAGCATCGACGCCAAATAAAATGCCGCCCATTGGGCGGCATTTCTTTTTGGTGCATCCGGTGGGGGGGGCTCGCAGGCGGGGTCTGATGTCCCGCCTGGGGCCGTTGCGTGTGACAGGCCCCCCGGGGGAGGGTGAGGGGGGGGCTGGCGGCGGCTGGCGGCCCTCAGCGTGCTGCCTGAGGCATGCCGCGAGTCGCGTCCGTCTGGGCTTCGGCCAGCTTGCGCTGGATCTCCGGCCACAGCTTCGCCACCGCTTCCTCACCCGCCAGAATGGCGCGGTTGCGGCCCTGGAAGTCGGAGGCAGCCATCTTTGCCAATGACGGGCGAATCACGATGTCCGCGTTCTTCTCCAGCTCGTACTGCTTGATCGACTGTCCCATGATGGTGAATGTCTGCATCAGGATGTCGAACTGGCCCTGCGTTGCCTGTGCCGTCGGATTGGCCGAGATGTCGACCGCGATCACGAAGTCGGCGCCCATCTGGCGAGCATATTCGGCCGGCACCGGGGCGACCAGTCCGCCGTCGACATAGTCGCGCGTGCCTATGTGCACGGGTTCGAACACACCCGGCACGCTGCTCGATGCCCGCACCGCCTGACCGGTATTGCCGCGACGGAACAAGATCGGCGCGCCGCTCTGCAGATCGGTAGCCACGATCCCCAACTGACGCGGCATCTGTTCGATCGGGCGATCCTTGAGAATCTTGTTGACGTATGACTGAAGCGCTTCGCCGCGCAGCATGCCGCGTGAGCGGAAAGGCATCGTCCAGTCGCTGATCGATGCTTCGTCCATCGTCGACGCCAACCGATTGAGCTGGAATCCGTTCAGGCCGGAGGCGTACATCGCGCCGACGACGCTGCCGGCGCTGGTGCCGACCACGATGTCAGCATGGATGCCGCGTGCTTCCAGCGCCTTGATCACACCCACATGGGCGAAGCCGCGAGCTGCGCCACCCCCCAGCGCCAGACCGATCTTCAGGGGCCGTACAACCTTGGGCGGCGCAATCGGCGTGACAGGTGCCGTCGGCGTCTGAGCGACCGGCGATGTGGGGTTGGTCGGTGTGGCGGGCGCATTACCCTGCGAGTCGACCGGCGGCGCACTGGCGCACCCGGCCAGCACGGCGGCCATGGCAACGGCGCTCAGGGCCGTGCGCGGCGAGACGCCAGACCGGCGACGCACCGAAGTAACGGCAGGCAGAGGGGAAGGCGACATGGCGGGGGCACCGTCGGCGGTCGGCGAGACGGCGCGGCGCAGAATTCGAATCAACGACAACAAGAGAAACTCCGGCAAGGCAGGACTGACGCTCGCGGTGCCGTTGATCGTAGGGATGGACGGCTACCGGCGTGCGTCGACGCGCAATTTTACGGCGATTGGAGCGGTGCAGGCGCAAATCAGTTCACTTTTCGAGAGGGTCATCAATGTGCGGCCACCTGTTATGGAACCTTTCACGTCGTGGCCCGTCTTATCAGCCGCAACACGCGTAGTGCCTGCCCATCGATAGGTGCCGTAACGCCCAGCGGCACCCGCCGTGTCATCTCGCCGAACGGCGCCTCCTCTCGCGGCCCCGTCGCCGCAAATCCCGTACCCCATCACAATCCCCGCGCTCGATAGTGAATATCGCAATAAATGCGAATGGGAATCGTTTGCGTTGATGAGCATTTTTCATTATGCTGTTCCTCTCTACGAAACTACGACTGCGGGGAATGGCCCATGAAGGCGAAGACGATCGGCAAACTGGCGCGACTGACGGTGCTTGGCACCACGATGGCGGCGGCATTCGGCGCGCAAGCGGACACCAATGGCGTGCTGAACCTGTACTCGGCGCGTCACTATCAGACCGACGAACAGCTTTTCGGCACATTCACCAAGCAGACCGGCATCAAGATCAATCGGATCGAAGCGGACGATGCGGCATTGCTGGAGCGCCTGAGGAGCGAGGGGGCAAAGAGCCCGGCGGACGTCATCCTGATGGTCGACGCGGCACGCCTTGCGAAAGCTGACGAAGCGGGGCTGTTCCAGCCGACCAAGTCGGCCACGCTCGACGCGCGCATTCCCGCGAAGCTGCACGCCGCGAGCACCAAGGCGGGCACCGACTGGTACGGCTTTTCGACGCGTGCTCGCGTGATCGTCTACAACAAGGACAAGGTCGATCCGAAGACAGTGCAGACGTATGCATCGCTCGCCGAGCCGTCGCACAAGGGGCAAGTCTGTACGCGTTCGGGGTCGCATCCGTACATGCTCTCGCTGGTTGGCGCATTGATTGCCCGCGAAGGGGCTCAGGCGACGCAGAAATGGGCGGAGGGCATGGTGACGAACTTCGCTCGCGCGCCGCGTGGTGGCGACACCGACCAGATCAAGGCTGTGGCGACCGGGGAGTGCGGTGTGGCGTTGGCGAACTCTTACTACTACGTGCGCATGGCGCGCTCGGAAAAGCCGGAAGACAAGGCGCTGATGTCCAAGGTCGGCTTCATCTGGCCGGATCAGGCGGGTAAGGGCACCCATGTGAACGTCGCGGGGGCAGGCATTGCCAAGCACGCGCCGAACCGTGCCAATGCCGTGAAGTTCCTCGAATATCTGGCGAGCGACGAAGCGCAACAGTACTTCGCGAACGGCAACAACGAGTGGCCGGCCGTGCCGACGACCAAGGTGGATAACCCGGCGCTTGCCGCGCTCGGCGATTTCAAGGCGGAAGATGTGCCTATTGGCACCATCGCGAAGCGCCTGCCGGAAGCACAGCGCATTCTCGATCGCGCCGGCTACAAATAAAGGGATTGGCGGCTGCAGGGGACTCGCCCTGTCGTCGTTGGCGTTCATCACGTTATCAACCAAAAGGGCACCGGGAAAGCTCCGGTGCCCTTTTGGCGTTTACTGTGGCCGACGGCGTTATCGTTCGCCGTCTACCCGACCCATCTGCTTAGTCGGCCTCGTCCTCTTCGCCCGGTTGATACATGTGATAGTCGCCCGTAGCGTAGACACCCTTGTAAGGCGTGGGCGACTCGTCCTCATGATCGATCGGATGCGTCTCGGCGACGCGTAGCGATTCGCGCACCTGGGGCGGTTCGCATTCCGCAATCAGGCGCAGCGCCTCTGCTTCATCGTCGGCCACGACATCGTAAGTGGTGACGAACTCGGGCGCCGGACCATCTGGATCTTCGTCTTCCAGCGGCTCGTACCACTGGCCTTCCACGATCAGATGCATCGCGTGGGCCGTATCCGACTGTGCGTCGCGTGCGGCACGCAGCGCCCACAAGGCGGCGTCGCTCCACTTGTATAGCTGCACAGCCTCCAGGGCGGAGGCGAGCGCCTTGTCGTTCTCGCCCGACTGCTTGTAGGCGAGCGACAGCTCGGCGACGACATCGGCCATCGAGACGTTGCTGCCTTCGTCGTCGGGCTCGGGCTCGTGCTTGTGCAGCGACTCGTAGGTGGCGATGGCGGCTTTCGGCTCACCTTGCGCGTTGAACAGATGCATGCGCAGGGCAATGGCGTTTTCGATGAAGGCGCGGCCGGCCTGCGCCAGGTGCGGGCTCTCGAGCACGCGGTCGAGACGCGTCTGCGCTGATGCGATGTCGCCGTGGCGGGCAAGGGCGTTCGCGTGATTGAAGTCGACGATCACGAGGTCTTCATCCGGCGCGCAGTTGCTTGCTGCCTCGTAGGCCTCGATGGCCGCGGGGAAGCGTCCAAGGTCGGATCGGTAGTTGCCGAGCAGTTGCCAGAGCAGCCAGACGCCCGGTGCATGCGCGACGCCGGCTTCGAGCACGGCCACCGCCTGTTCCGTTTCGTCCATGTCGGCGTAGGCCATTGCCTGCACCTCATAGGCGCCCGAGTACTGCATCGACTCGAGCCGTTTGCCGATCTCCAGCGCCGATTCGGGATCACCGGCTTCGAGGTGGGCAAAGGCTTCCGCCATCAATTCGTCTTGCTCGGACATTGCAATTTCTCCTTCGGGAACGGCTTTGGGGGAAGGCGTGCCGGCGGCCAGCGCGCGGTACGGTCCCATCATATAACAGTCATCGTGACAGCCTGCACCGCAGCGGCGCAGGCACGCGGTGACGCTGAAAAGGGGGGCGTGAAGCAGGGCGGGGCGAGCGATGCTGACGACGCGCCGCAATGAAAAAGCCGCGACAGATGTCGCGGCTTTTGCTCTTGATGCGCAGGCGCGGAATCAGCCGCCGCGGCGCATCAGGTCGAAGAACTCGGCGTTGTTCTTCGTCTGCTTGATCTTGCCAAGCAGGAATTCCATCGCTTCGGCCTCGTCCATATCGTAGATGAGCTTGCGCAGCACCCAGATCTTTTGCAGGATTTCCGGCTTGATGAGCAGTTCTTCGCGACGCGTGCCCGATTTGTTCAGGTTGATCGCCGGATAGACGCGCTTTTCCGCGAGACGGCGCTCGAGGTGCACTTCCATGTTGCCGGTGCCCTTGAACTCTTCGTAGATCACGTCGTCCATGCGGCTGCCGGTCTCGATCAGTGCCGTGGCGATGATCGTGAGCGAGCCACCTTCTTCGACGTTACGCGCAGCCCCGAAGAAACGCTTCGGACGTTGCAGTGCGTTGGCGTCCACACCGCCGGTGAGCACCTTGCCCGAGGCCGGGATCACGGTGTTGTAGGCGCGTGCCAGACGCGTGATCGAGTCGAGCAGAATGATCACGTCCTGCTTCATTTCGATCAGGCGCTTGGCCTTCTCGATCACCATTTCAGCGACCTGCACGTGACGCGTGGCCGGTTCGTCGAACGTCGACGCGATCACTTCGCCTTTCACCGAACGCTGCATTTCGGTCACTTCTTCCGGGCGCTCGTCGATGAGCAGCACGAACAGCTTGGCTTCCGGGTGGTTGGTGGCAATCGCGTGAGCGATGTGTTGCAGCATCACGGTCTTGCCCGACTTCGGCGAGGCCACGAGCAGACCGCGCTGGCCTTTGCCGATCGGGGCAATCATGTCGATGATTCGGCCCGTCACGTTCTCTTCACCACGAATGTCGCGCTCGAGCAGCAGCGGCTTGTTCGGGTGCAGCGGCGTGAGGTTCTCGAACATGATCTTATGTTTCGAGGCCTCGGGCGGGTGGTCATTGACCTTGTCGACCTTCACCAGCGCGAAATAACGCTCGCCGTCCTTCGGCGTACGCACTTCCCCTTCGATCGTGTCGCCGGTATGCAGGTTGAAACGGCGGATCTGCGACGGGCTGATATAGATATCGTCCGTGCTGGCCAGATACGACGTCTCGGGCGAGCGCAGGAAACCGAAGCCATCCGGCAGCACCTCGAGCGTACCGTCGCCATAGATGGTTTCGCCGGTCTTTGCGCGCTTCTTCAGAATGGCGAACATCAGCTCCTGCTTGCGAAGGCGGTTGGCGTTCTCGATCTCGAGACCGTTCGCCATTTCAAGCAGTTCGGAGACGTGCTGGGACTTTAGTTCGGATAAATGCATACGGAGGTGCCGTCCACTGGACGACAAGTGAAGGATCAGGGAAAAAAGATGAGCGAACGCTCGAAGAACTTTGGGATGCTTTTCGTCGGATTATATAGCAAGCAGCGCGCGGCGCAAGCGCTGTCCCGTTTGGCGGGCGCCGGGGTGTCGCACAGTGACGACAAAGGCCCCGGCTGCCATCGGCCCGGGATTACAGATGCTGGTCGAGGAACGCAGTCAGTTGACCCTTGGCCAGGGCGCCGACCTTCTGGCCAGCGACGGCGCCGTTCTTGAACAGGATCAGCGTCGGGATGCCGCGAATGCCGAACTTGGCCGGGGTGGCCTGATTGTCATCGACGTTCATCTTGGCGATCTGCACCTTGTCGCCGTATTCCTTGGCCACGTCTTCCAGGATCGGGGCGATCATCTTGCACGGACCGCACCATTCCGCCCAGAAGTCGAGAAGGACCGGCTTGTCGGAATTCAAAACGTCCGCGTCGAAGCTGGCGTCGGAAATGTGCTTGATTTGTTCGCTCATGAGTATTGTTGCCTCGTCTGACTATTCGGAAACGTCTGGCGAAATCGATCCGATTTCACCGACGCCAGAGATGTCACCCAGCGTTGCCGGGCGTGCATTCTCCATATGGAGGCTGCAATCGCGTGCTTCAATAGCGTGCGCCAATGCAGTTTGTGCCCATCTTAGCGGAAATCGCAAACGCTTGCGCGCGGCGCCTCACGCGCCGCGACGCCGCTGGTGAGCGATCATCGGTGGCCATTTCGCGGAAATTGAGCTTCTGTTGACGCGTCGACTCTGGTAGAATTCTTTCCTGACGGGCCTCCTCGCATGGTGGCGCGGCCAATCTGGTCAGGTCGGGAACGAAGCAGCCACAGCCGTTTTCTACCAGTGCCGAGGGTCAGGCTCGTCACCTATCTCCTTGTTTTATCGATGTTCTCAGCGCGTTCTGCGCACCATTTCCTCCCGCTTGAACTCGCCATAGGCCGCCGCCATTCTGAATGGACATGACGCCGCTGCCGTTGTCTGCGGACGATCATTGGCGCTCGATACGATCGCTGTTTCACCGCGTGTCGCGTGGGTCGGATGGGCTTGGTAGAATCGCGCAACATTTTTTTCTATCGCGCCGATAGCCTGCCGGATCTGGCGGGCGGCAGACGCCTGATCGGGCGTTGACTTCGGTGCTGAAGCCCACCGCCGAACTGTTACAATTTGGCATGACCTATCAAGTACTCGCGCGCAAATGGCGCCCCAAAGGCTTCTCGACCCTGGTGGGCCAGGAGCATGTCGTGCGTGCGTTGACGCACGCGCTCGAGCAACAGCGTCTGCATCACGCCTATCTGTTCACCGGCACGCGCGGCGTTGGCAAGACCACGCTCTCGCGCATTCTGGCCAAGGCGCTCAATTGCGAGACGGGGATTACGGCGCAGCCGTGCGGAGTCTGCAAGGCATGCCGTGCCATCGATGAAGGGCGCTTCGTCGACTACGTCGAAATGGACGCGGCATCGAACCGTGGCGTCGACGAAATGACGTCGCTGCTCGAAAAGGCCGTCTATGCACCGGCAGATGCGCGCTTCAAGGTCTACATGATCGACGAGGTGCACATGCTGACGGGCCACGCATTCAACGCGATGCTCAAGACGCTGGAAGAGCCTCCCGCGCACGTCAAATTCATTCTGGCGACGACCGATCCGCAGAAGATTCCGGTCACCGTGCTGTCGCGCTGCCTGCAATTCAATCTGAAGCAGATGCCGGCCGGGCACATCGTGTCGCACCTCACGAACATCCTCGGCGAAGAGGGCATTGAGAGCGAACCGCAGGCGCTGCGTCTGCTCGCCAAGGCCGCGGGCGGCAGCATGCGCGACGCGTTGTCGCTCACCGACCAGGCCATCGCCTACGCGGCGGGGCCGTTGAGCGAGACGGCCGTGCGCGGCATGCTCGGCGCGATCGATCAGAGCGTATTGGTGCGTCTGCTCGATGCCCTTAAAGACGAGTCGCGCACGGATCTGCTGGCCGTTGCCGACGAAATGGCCGAGCGCAGCTTCTCGTTTGCCGCCGGATTGCAGGATCTCGGCAGCTTGCTGCACAAAATTGCACTGGCGCAATACGCTCCGCAGGCGGTCTCCGACGACTGGCCTGAAGCGGCCGATGTGCGGCGTCTGGCCGAGGCGTTGTCTCCCGAAGCCGTCCAGCTCTATTACCAGATCGCCACGCGAGCGCGCGGCGAACTCGGTCTTGCGCCTGACGAATACACCGGTTTTTCGATGGCGTTGCTGCGCATGGCGGCGTTCACACCGCTGCTCGCGGGCGGCACGCTCGCCGAGCCCCCCACGCCGCAGTCGGCCGGGGCCGCGCGCGCGGCCGCACCTGCCGCTGCGCCGTTGCGTGCACCGATGGCAGACCCGGCTCGCCCATCCGCGTCATCCGCCTCTGTCGCGCCGGCGGCGCAGCCCGAAGCCCGTCGTGCCCCGGCGGCCCGCAGTAGTGCCCCGACCGATGGCGCACCGATGTCGCCCGCCCGCGCCGCTCTCGCCGCGCTCAACGCGGGACGCAAGGGCACAGCAGGGCGCACGGGGGGCGGTGCCGCCAATGGGAATCGCGGTGGTACATCGCGTGCGTCTGACGATGCACCGGCCGGTGCCGATCCGGAGCCTGAGCCTGCTGCATCGGCAGCGTCCGCACCTGCACCTGCACCTGCTGCTTCGCCGCGAGCCTGCGTTTATCGTGAGGCCGATGGTGTCGCGCCGGTCTTTACCGGCGAATGGCCGGTATTGGCGGCTGAACTTCCGGCACGGGGCCTCGCCCAGCAACTGGCTTTCCAGAGCGAACTGACGGAAGTGGCAGGTCGCGCGTTGCATCTGCGGGTGCCGCTGCGTCAATTGGCCGATGCGGCGACGACCGACAAGCTGCGTCAGGTACTCACGGAGCACTTCGGCACCGACGTGCAATTGCAGGTGGAGCTGGGCCAAGTGGGCACCACGGCCGCTTCGCTGGCGGCAGAAGCCGCGGCCGCGCGTCAGCGGGCGGCGGAACAGGCGATTGCCAACGATCCGCTCGTACGCGAATTGATCGACGAATTCGACGCGCAGATCCTGCCAGGCAGCATTCGCCCGGTACAATAACCAAATTCGCTGTCGCGAAACGGCGCCGGGCTTTCGAATTTTTCCCCCAAACGCGCGTTACATACGCTGCATGCCCCTCATACGATTTACTCAGGAGTCAAGATGCTGAAAGGAAACATCGCGGGTCTGATGAAACAGGCTCAGCAAATGCAGGAAAACATGAAGAAGGCGCAGGAACAGCTGGCCCAGATCGAAGTCGAGGGTCAGTCGGGCGCCGGTCTGGTCAAGGTGGTGATGACGTGCAAGAACGACGTGCGTCGCGTGACCATCGATCCGAGCCTGCTGGCAGACGACAAGGATATGCTCGAAGACCTGGTGGCGGCTGCGTTCAACGACGCCGTGCGCAAGGCTGAAGCGACCGCGCAGGAGAAGATGGGTGGCCTGACCGCCGGTCTGCCGCTGCCGCCGGGCTTCAAGATGCCGTTCTGAGCATCGTTCGCCAGTATCGATAGAAAGACGACGCATGCCCCAGCTCTCGAGCCTGCAGGAACTCGTCGATGCCTTGCGCGCGTTGCCGGGCGTCGGGCCGAAGTCCGCACAACGCATCGCTTACCACCTGCTGCAACGCGACCGCAAAGGCGCGGTGCGGCTGGGAGAGGCGCTGGTGCATGCCTCCGAGCAGATTCGCCACTGCGCGCGCTGCAACACGTTTTCCGAAGTCGAGATCTGCGAGACGTGCCTGGATCCCGAGCGCGATACGAGCCTGTTATGCGTGGTGGAAACGCCTGCCGACCAGAACATGCTCGAGCAGACGATGACCTTCAAGGGACTGTATTTCGTGCTCATGGGCCATCTTTCGCCGCTCGACGGCGTGGGGCCGGGCGAGATACATTTCGAGCAGTTGATTCGCCGCGCCACTGACGGCGTGGTCAAGGAAGTGGTGCTGGCCACCAATTTCACCAACGAAGGCGAAGCCACCGCCCACTACCTCGGACAGATGCTCAAGGCTCGCGGTTTGCGCGTGAGCCGACTGGCGCGAGGCGTGCCGGTCGGTGGCGAACTGGAGTACGTGGACGCCGGCACCATCGCCCGTGCAGTCCTCGACAGACATACGCTCTGAGCATGACGCGGACGTGACGCCGTCCGTACTTGCGCGTAGGTACTGCTACCACTCATCCAATCGGATTAGCTGTTTTTCGCTATTTCTGGGCATATTCCTGTCTTCTAGACTAAACCTGCCGACTTGAGGACCCAACAGCAGGGGAACCACCATAACTCTCGAGCGGCGTGGGGCCGTTTAACCTGTTGTGCAGATCCGGTCAATGACCAAAATAACTGCACGCGGGCACTGCTTAGGCAGGGAGTTAAGGTATGGCTAACGATACCGGGCGCACCCTGATTTACGCCTCCCGAAAGCATAACGATGGTTTGCTTTCGTATCTGGGAGAGCAAGGCTGGCAAGTCGTGCCGGCCAAGAGCGCCAGCGACGTCGGTCGCATTCTGAATCCGGGGGTCACCAGCGCAGCACTCATCGATCTGGCGAGCGGTTATAGCGACCGCGAGATGGGCGCGTTCGAGTCCTGCATGCAACCGGCCACCGTCGGCTGGGTCGCAGCCACGAATCCCGAGCAACTCACGACAACCGCGATTCGTCGTCTGATTCGCGATTACTGCTTCGATTACGTCAACGTTCCGTGCACGAACGATCAGCTTGCGCATTCGATCGGTCACGCGTGGGGCATGGCGTCGCTCTCGGAGATACCGACCTTCACGCCGCAAGTTGGCGGCGATCAGGAGATGGTCGGGACGTGCGAGGCGATGCAGCAACTCTTCCGCACGATCCGCAAGGTCGCCAATACCGACGCTCCCGTGTTCATCTCGGGCGAGTCGGGCACGGGCAAGGAACTGACTGCGGTGGCAATCCACGAGCGCTCGTTGCGCGCGAAGGGGCCATTCGTGGCGATCAATTGCGGGGCGATTCCGCCGCACCTGATGCAGTCCGAACTATTCGGCTACGAGCGCGGCGCGTTCACCGGCGCGAATGCACGCAAGATCGGCCGGGTCGAGGCGGCTAACGGCGGCACGCTGTTGCTCGACGAAATCGGCGATCTGCCGTTCGAGAGCCAGGCGAGTCTGTTGCGTTTTCTGCAGCAGGGCGCTATCGAGCGTCTCGGCGGTCACGAGGTCATCCCGGTCAACGTGCGGATCATTTCTGCCACGCACGTCGATCTGGAAGCCGCCGTCAAGGAAGGCCGCTTCCGCATGGATCTCTACCACCGTCTGTGCGTGCTGCGCGTGGAAGAGCCGCCGCTTCGCGCGCGGGGGCAGGACATTGAGATTCTGGCGCACCATGTGCTGCAACGCTTCAAAGGCGACAACCATCGCAAGATTCGCGGCTTCACGCAGTGCGCTGTACAGGCGATGTACGAATATCACTGGCCGGGCAATGTGCGGGAACTGATCAACCGCGTGCGCCGTGCCATCGTCATGGCCGACAGCCGCACCATCTCGGCCAAGGATCTCGACTTGCTGCCGTGGGTACCCACGTTGGTACGCACGCTGGAGGAAATTCGCGCGGAGGCTGAACGAACGGCCATCGAGCAGGCATTGCTGCGCCACTGTCACCGGCTCACGGACGTGGCAGCAGAGTTGGGTATTTCACGCATTACCCTCTATCGGCTTATGTGCCGGTACGGGCTGCGTGGTGACGAATCGGGCGTGCCGGCCTGATATCTTCTGGCGAAGAGAGGGCGGCCGTCCTGTGAATAGCAGGGCGGTCGTTTCTTTTTGGGCTACTGAGCATCGCCATGTCGATGTGCCCGAAAATGCCTCGAATCGTCGACATTTTCCGCCTGTCCTCGTATTCCACGAATTCTGCCATCGCCAATAACGACGCGCGATTCGGCCGATTTCCGCCGCTTCTCAAGCGATCCCTTCCCATACGCATTGCGTTGTCTTGCACTCGAGAAAACGCGTTCCGAGACGTCACGCGTACCTGATCGCGATGAATCACCGGGGCGTCTTTCACAACGCCGTCACGAGGTGATGTTGGTGCCCTCGCCGTGCAGTGAAATCAGTACCAAGGGTTGTCCCGCGAACACATCAAAGATGAAACATCCCGGGTGCCGCACGCTGCCCGGTCGCGCACGATCCCATGTGACGACGCCGTGTCGCTTTACCGTAACCCCGCAATTTCGCCGCAAATCTGTCACGCGAAACCCTTGCCAACAGGGCCTCTTCGGCACGCGTCGCTGGTCACGCCGATATCGTTCGCAGTTCGGAATGTTTGCCGATCGCGCGAATTGGCCGACATCGGTGGGCTGACGCAGCCTACGTATCAATGCTGAAACGTTTTCGCACACATACCCACGGGGGCTGCCGGGTCGAGAAAATTATCGTCAATGTTTTCAATCACTTAAAGAAGGTGGCACGGAAGTCGCTTTATTGAGCCGGGCAAGGAGGGCTTAGCGATGCGAATTCTCACCACCGAAATGCAGTACCGGGTACGACAAAGCGCCAGCGCACTGAGCGCTGCCATCGTCGTGACGCTTGGGCTGTGTGCTGCTCCGGCGCAAGCACAGGATGTCTCGCGTTCGCCGCTCATGCACTTGGCGATGCTCACTGGCTCGATGGTGCCGACATCGTTTGGTGCGACGGCGCTGCCGGCCATGCCGATCTCCGACGCCGATGCTGTCATCGTGACGCCGGTCGCAGCACAGACGCCGGCGGACGAAGCACCGGCCGTTGCCAGCAGCGACGACTCGGGCAATGCCGCCGACAGCAAGCGCCTTGGCGATTCCGGCATGCCGCTCGCTGCAGCCCGTATCGATGATGAACAACTTGGGAGCCAACGCGGCCGCAATCTGCAAGGCGGCGCGATGGTCAAGTCACCCGGAATGGCACTCGCCAACGGCGTTACGTTGTGGGACGAACTGCCCGGCGCCGTGACGCCGACGCCGCGCCCGCAACAACTGTCGAATGGCGTGAACAACCTTCAGGTGACGCGTGTGACCTACACGACGCGGTGAACAAGATGACTCAATTCCCCATGACGCATGCCAGTAGTCTGCTCGCCACGATGATCGTGGCGCTGACTCCGGCGATGCTGCCCGGCCGCGCACATGCCGAACCGGCCACGCCGGGCGACATCGTGGTCGAGCGCAACATCGGCCCCGAGATCGCGTACCGCGGTCTGCCGCGCGTCGAAAACCCTATCGGTGTCTCGGTGCCTGCCTTCCCGACGGGGCCGTTCAATGCCGCCATGGGGGCTGTCAATCAGGTCACCGATGGTGAGCTGACGGGCCGCGGCAACGCCGGTCTCGTGACAGGAGCTGTGCAATCGGGCATCAACCCGGTGATGGGCGTGCTCGTGGGCAATGCCCGTGGCGGAAACGCGCTCAACACCTCCAATGGCGTCGGCGGCGGGTTCGGCGCCGGGGCGGGGGGCGGCGGTGGCATCGGCAGCATCGGCACGCTCGTGCCGTCGGTGATCAACTCGGCACTGGCGCCGCTCACCAGCATCGGTGCGGCAGGAGCAGCGAAATGAGCGCACATCGCGGGTTGCGTGGCGCACAGCGCACCCTTCCCCTGACGGTAGCGGCTCTGCTGGCGACGTTCGCCGGCGCGTCGGCAGCACAGGACATATGGATTGTGAACGGCGAACTGGCCGGCACGCACGCCACCATCGAGAACGGTGTGGCCGTGGGCGTAACCGGGGCGCTGGGTGTGAATCAGGCGGCGGGCGTGAACAACGCTCAGGCCAACAGCGCGGTGATTGCGAACGGCGGCGGGCTGACGGCCGGCGCGTCGAGCACCAATCAGCAAGCACTCGTGACGTCGACGACCGGCGCCGCCAGCGCCGCGATTCAAGGCAACGCATTTTCAGGCACCTCGGGGTTGACGCAAGTCAACCAGGCGAGCGGTGCCGGCAATCTTCAACGCAACGCGACCGTCATTGTGACTGGCGATGCGTCTGGAGTGGCGAGCGTATCGGATACGGCACTATCCGCTGCGATCTCCAAGGGTGGCCCGGCTGGGCGCAACAACCTCAACGATCAGTACCGCACGGCGTCGATTTCCGGTGACGCCTTCCGCGGTGCAAGCGGTGTGGTGCAAGTCAACCAGTCGGCTGGGATAGGCAATGTAACCGCAAATGTTTTTGTGCTCCGTCCCCCGGCGGGCACATCTTTTTAACTGGGTAACTCTCTCGTCAAGGAGATGGTCATGAAAACGAAAGCAATTGCAGCGGCTGCACTGCTGGTAGCAACGGGTAGCGCCATGGCGTCGCCCAATCACCAGCAATACAGCTTCTCGTTCATCGGCAACGAGACCAACGTTCTGAACCTGGTCGGTATTTTCGGTCTGGTCGGCATTCGCGGTTGCGTCACGGTGGATAACACCGGCAACGCTGTCGTGCAAAGCAATCAGAGCGTCGATGTACACGGCGTGAATCTGAAGGGCCCGCTGCTCGGTTCCTACACCACTGGCAAGGTGACGTACGGCGTTGATTCGAAGACCACCACGGTGTCGAACCAAGGCAGTGCTTACCTGATCGGCGGCTCGACGACCACGCACTTCGACAATTCCACGTCGTGGGTGAACGCCAGCGCGAATGGCCACCTGAACACGAGCCAATCGTTCCAGGCGGGTGCCGGTTATGTGGCAGGGCAGTCCAGCTCGGGTTCGGGCGGCTTCATCGCAGGCGGCGGGTATCAATACTCGAACATCGCCGGCGGTGGAGGCATCATCGGTGGCGGCTTTCTTCCGCTGCCGGGCGGCTTTGCACTGTATGGTGGTTACCTCGCAGGCAACTTCGGCGCGGGTCAGGGCTCAGCCTGGGGCGGTTATGCCTATGGGCAGCAATCGCAGCAGGCCGCTGGCTTCCTCGCAGGCGGCTTCCTGAACACGCAGAAGAGCTTCGATGCAGCGTTCCATGCCGTCCTGAACCACGGCAATGCATCGATCGAGAGCGATTCGATTGCTGCGGGCGCACTGTGGGGCTTCCAAGATACGTACATGAAGTCCACCACGTGGGAAAAGGGCGCGCTCACGCTTCACGTCAACACCTCGACGTTGCAGACGATGGGCGCAACGCTGGGCACCGGTGCGCTGGCTAACGCCAACGGCAACATCGGTGTGAACGTGGCAGCAGGTGCCGACAACGCGCAGGCCAACAACGTCGCGATCGCTTCGCTCAACGCTCAGCCGGTGTATGCCTCGGCTCAGGTGTTCGCGAATCAGTCGTCGAAGGGCTCGGCCAGCATCTCGCAGTTCTATGTCAACGCCAGCGTGGGTGATAACGCGCTCGCCGGTGCGACCGGGAACGTGGGTGTGAACGTGGCGTCGGGTGTCGGCAACGTGCAGCAAAACGGTCTGGCCGCCGCAGTCTCGCAAGGCGGAAGTGGCTGGTTCAAGGGCGGTGCAGCCAACTCGACGGCTCAAACCGACCAAACGGCAAGCATGAAGGCCTCGGGTGACTTCATCGCCAACGCTTCGCTGGGCAACGGCGCACTCGCCTGGGCTAGCGGCAACGTGGGTGTGAACGTGGCTTCGGGTATCGGCAACGTGCAGGCCAACAGCCTCGCCATCTCGGCAATCAAGTGATGTCGCTAACCGGTCCGGGAATTCCCGGACCGGTTTTTTCATGAGGTGTGTCATGAGTGATACGCGTCGTGCCGCAGTCAGGATCGCTACGGTTTGCGCTCTGGCGTGCGCAAGCGTGGCCGGGCACGCGCAGTACGCATCGGTGAACCTCGAGTCTTCGACTGGTGTACCGGCGGTCAAGAAGATGCGGTCGTTCAAATCGATGCACTACGTGAATCTGGTCCAGCAGGAATACGACTTCAGTTGTGGATCGGCAGCCTTGGCAACACTGCTGCGTTATGGCTATGGGATCGATATTCCCGAGCCGGAAATGATCCAGAAAATGATGGTGTTTTCCAATCCGGAAACGGTCATCAAAAATGGCTTCTCGATGCTCGACATGAAGAAATTCGTCGAGACGCTCGGACTCGAGGGGCGAGGATTCAAAGTTGACGTGAACGCGCTTTACGACCTGAAGATCCCGGTCATCGCGCTGATCGACGTCAACGGCTATCAGCATTTTGTGGTCATCAAGGCAGCGAAGGACGGACGCGTGTTCGTGTCCGACCCGGCGCTCGGCAATCGAATCATCGAGCAAGCCGATTTTGCCAAGCAGTGGAACGGCTTGGTGCTGGCGGTCATCGGCAAGCCGTTTATGGAGGATTCACCGCTGCTCAAAGGAAACGAATCCCTGGCAGCCAAGCTGCGCGACAGCGCGCTGGCGACCGGGACGTCACCGACCCCGATGGTGGATTTCGGCATCATCCGGGCGGACCTGTTTTGAGACCAGACCATCATGAACCGATATGTCCCGATGCTGGCAATCCCGCTGTTCGCGAGCGCCCTGCCGGCATTTGCATCGAGCGTGGTGCCTGAGACCTGGACGCCTGTGAGCGATGAAGTGCTCTCGCACGCGACCGGCAAGTACGCTCAACAAAACATGATCACGGGCTTCCAGCTCGTTATGCAGTCACAATGGCAAATGCCGACCGGTGCAAGCCTGATGGCCACCGGCGTGCTCGGCGTCAATCAAAGCGGCTCCAGCTATCAGATTCAGACCGGTGCTGCGACCGGCATCATTCCCGGCGTTGTGAGCGTGACTACGCCGATCACGCAGGCGGTGGCGGGCGCGGCAAGCGTGCTCGTGAACGGCGTCGCGCAGATTACGCAGGTTGCGGGGGATGCGAACAACGCGTTGAACAAGGCCACAATCCAGTTTGGCCCTGGGGTATCGATTGCCACGCTGGTACCGGTCAGCGGGCAGGGTGCGAACAGTTCTCAAACCACGTTGGGCAATTTGAACGCGAGTGTGGCGATCACCTCGGCAGGCATGCAAATCTCGCTCAATACGCCGAACGGCAATCTCGGTCAGAGCGTGGGCGGCGGTGCCGGTGCGGCAATGAACCAGATCATGCAGGTCGTGCAGGTTGCGGGTAACGCTCAGCAGGTCATGAACACGATGCAATTGAACCTGCAGACGAGCGCGCTCTCGTCGAATGCACTGCGTCAGATCGGTATTCAGAACGCAATGGCGAACATGGTTGCCGTGCGTCGATGAAGTGAAGGGCAAGTGAAGTGACGGCGTCGCGCTGCCGTGTACGGGGGGCGCGACGCTGACAGCAGTGCCCGGCAATCCGCCTTACTGCCGGGCGCCATGAAAACTAGAAACGGGGCGTCGCCGCAGCAGCACTCGCGGCGTACAAGAAGGTGATGGCGGCAGGGCCCGGGCGTGACGTATCGAGGTGGATGGCAACGGGTTTCGCACGCATCACCCCGCAGTCGAGCAGCAAGGACAACGTTGTTGGTAATACGCGTTTGTTGGATTGCGCGCGGACATCCGTCCGCACTTTTACCCGGGGGGGATCATGAACACTCACCGCTTTTTTCCCGTTGCCGCTATTCCGTTGGGGGTACTGCTTTTCACGCTATCGGCCCAGGCTCAGGAGCATACGAACCCATCGCCGGACGACCGTCTGCAAATGTTGATGGACATGGTCGACCGGCAGCAGCGGGAAATTTCTTCTCTGAAACAGCGTCTCACTGACATTGAGATGGCGCAACGCGGTCGCGGTCTGACTGCGTGGGACACTGCGCAGATTGCGCAGGTCTCGCCTGGCGACGGTTCGGCCGCCGGATCCGCAGGCACACCCGGCGGCGGTGCCGCCGGTGCGGCGGGTCCGACCGCGGCCACACCGATCGGCGAGACGCAGCAGATGCAAAAGAGCGAGAGCGACTCGCAGCGCACTCCGGCCGAAGAGGCCGTGGTGCAGGCGCAGCACGCGCCGCTGTTCGATCGTAAGCTCACCATCGACGCCGGTATCAGTTACAGCTACTACGACCGGCGCCAGCTCGTGTTGAGCGGCTTTCTCGCCCTCGATGCCATTTTCCTCGGCCAATTGAACCTCGGCGAGACGAAAGCCAACGTGTGGACGTTCGACGTCAACACCCGCTACGGGATCAACGACCGGCTGAGCGTGGCGTTCGACGTGCCGTATCTCTACCGCAACTCGGACTTCATTTCGGGCGGGGTAGGCGGTGCGGCGTCGTCGATCAGCGACATCAGCAAGAACTCGGCGAACATCGGCGACGTGAACGCGTCGCTGTACTACCAGATCGTCAAGGAGAACGCGAACTGGCCCGATATCGTGGCGTCGTTCCGCGTGACGGCACCGACGGGTACCTCGCCGTTCGGCATCAAGCTCGGTACGCCCGACCCGACCAACAACAACCTGACGACGCCTTCGCGCCTGCCGACGGGTAATGGCATCTGGGCGTTCACGGCAGGTCTGTCGTTCCTGCGGACTTACGATCCGATCGTGTTGTTTGCGAACGTGGCGTACACCTACAACGTTGCCCGCTCGTTCGACGACATCTCGACCATCGAAGGCACGACGCAGCCCGCGAAGGTCAAGCTGGGCGACATCGTGCAGGTTGGCGCCGGGATGGCGCTGGCGCTCAACGACAAGACGGCATTGTCGATCTCGTACTCGACGGCGATTTCGCGCGCGACGAAGACGGCCACACCGGGTAGCTCCTGGACCACGGTGGCCGGCAGCACGACGAACGCGGCATCGCTCAACTTCGGTATCAACTACGCGATCAACAAGCACTGGACCGTGAACGGATACGTCAACGCCGGTATGTCGCCGGATGCACCGAACTACGTGATCGGTCTGCGCTTCCCGTACACGTTCTGATCACGCGTACGGTGTGTGGTTGAGCAGAAGGGCAGTACAAGGGATCGCTGCGCGTCACCTCCATCGGAGACGCGCAGCGATCCCGGAGAACGTGGGGGAACGTGTATTTAGTGGGGCGGCGTTACCGGCGCTACCGGTGTTATCGGCGCTACCGGTGTTACCGGCGCCTCCGTCAGCGCGGCATTCCAGTGGGTACGCGGCCGATGCTGGCGTTGACTTTCAGGCTCGTTGTTTGCATCCCTGACGATTGGGAAGCCGGCGAATAGGGAGAATAAGATGACACAGCGAACGCCGGTTGTAGTTGGCCGGGCGAAGTCATCGACGCCTGAGTTGGCTTGGGGGCTGGCGCAGGCGGAATCACTTCGTCCCACAGGCGAACGCTGTTTGAGGCAGTGTTTGTCGCATGGACGGGCGCGATCACGGCGGGTGTTGCGCCAGATAGATTGGCGACGACACTTTGCTGCAGGTTTGCCGCGCGAGTGCTGGCGAGGAGCGCGTCGCTCACCGCGACCGGAACACCGGCCGCGCCGGTAATGTCGGCCTGCGCGGTGCTGGCAAAGCCTGCAGCCGCCAGACAGAACATGGCACTGCGCGTCGTCTTGACGGTGATCTTGAACATGGCGTGCCCCCCGGCCTCCGCGTGTTGTCCTTTCTAGCACTGCTTGTATTCTATTGCGCGATTCGAGAAAGGAAAGGGAAAAAAGTAATAGCGGAATTTCCGAAAATTGAGTAAATAATTTACGCAGATTGCGGTTTGTCGCGCAGAGGCAACAATGACCGGCGTTCCCGAGCGCGGGACGTGCCGTCACGCGGTCTTCGCGCGTAAACTGGCCCGAAAGCGAGGCGACGCCTGATGCGTAAATGATGACGAACGCTCGAGGATTTCTTCGGTTTTCGTCGTAGCGGCGGGCGTGCCAATAAAAGCGGGGGACGGCGGCACGAGCGTGCCGACCGGAACGACAGGGGAAACCATGCGTGTGCTGGTCGTGGGTGAGGCTGCCACCTGGCTGAGCGGCCTGCAAGTCGCGTTGCAAACCGAAGCGAACGCGACGTCACCGGTCTTGCGTCACGTTGACGACGTCACGATGCAGGACTGGCTCTGGTTGCGCGAATTGCCGTCGCGTCGCGCGCTCGTACTCGAAGAATCCGTGGCCCGTACGCCGGCTGTCGACACCTTGTGTGCGATAGCGTCCGAATGTGTGCCGCCGGTACCCGTCATTGTGATCGGCGATGCGGGTTTTCCCGATGAGATCATTCGCTGGTTGCAGGCAGGGGCGGCCGCATGCCTGCCGTGGCCAAGTTCCGTGGCGCGCATTCGTTCGGTCTTCGATCTGGCGTTCTCGGGCGGACGATTCGTGCCGGAGGAAGCGCTTTCGGCGTTGCTCGTGCTCTGGCGGCAGGAGGCTCTGGGCGAGGCGTTGCCGCTCTCGCGACTGCCGGTGTTCCCGCTGGGTGGCGACAAGGCGACACAACTGGCCGAATCGGCGCTGCTCGGCATCTCCCAGCGGCAGTACGAAATTCTCGCGCTGCTCTCGCGCGGTTTATCTATCAAAACAATCTGTCAGCAACTGGTGATTTCCGAGGGAACCGCCAAGACGCACGTGTCTGCGCTGTACCGGCGGCTCGGTGCGCGCAATCGCGGCGAGGCGATCTACATTGCAGCGCAGCGCGGCGCGCGCCATCTGTTCGAGACATGAGGTGTCGCCACTGGGCCGATGGATCGGACTTCGGTGCGATCTGACTCGGAATCTTCCGGGATCTGCTGCGAGGTTGTTGGCCGATAGCCGACTGTCGAATTACTATACGAACTTCATTTGCCACCCATTTGTACAGGCGCCGCCCGCGAGCGGTGTCTCGAAGTCGACGGTCATCGCCATCGACGAGGCACAGGAGTCTACGCGTTGTCCAAGTCGTCCAAGCCGTTCGAATCAGCCTTGCCGCAAGGTCCCGCCGAAGCATCTACGGCACCCGCTGCCGATACGTCTGCCGAGTCTCCCGCCTCACCTGCTGCCGGTGGCGCCGGCCTGCCGGCGCGCGGTGCGCTCGCTGGGGTGAAAGTGCTTGAGCTCGGCACGCTCATTGCCGGTCCGTTTGCCGCGCGCATGTTGGGCGAGTTCGGTGCCGAAGTCATCAAGATCGAAGATCCGCAGCATGGCGATCCGCTGCGCAAGTGGCGCAAGATGCATCCCGATGCGGGCGGCACGTCGCTCTGGTGGGCGGTGCAGGCCCGCAACAAAAAATCGGTGACGATCAATCTCAAGTCCCCAGAGGGGCAGGAGATCGTGCGCAAGCTCGCCGCACAGGCCGACATCGTGGTCGAGAATTTCCGTCCCGGACTGCTCGAGCGTTTCGGGTTGGGATATGAGCAACTGTCGGCCGAGAATCCGGGGCTCGTGATGGTGCGTCTGTCGGGGTACGGGCAGACGGGGCCGTATCGTGACCGGCCCGGCTTCGGTGCGATTGCCGAGTCGATGGGCGGACTGCGCCATATCACCGGCTATCCGGATTTGCCGCCGCCGCGCATCGGCATTTCCATTGGCGATTCCATTGCAGCGCTGCACGGTGTCATTGGCGCGATGATGGCGTTGCATCATCGCAATGTGAATGGCGGGCGAGGGCAGGTGGTTGACGTCGCGTTGTACGAGGCCGTCTTCAACCTGATGGAAAGCGTGGTGCCGGAGTACAGCGTGGCGGGTATGGTGCGCGAGCGCACAGGCGCGTCGCTGCCCGGCATTGTGCCGTCCAATACGTATTCCTGCGCTGACGGCATGATCGTCGTGGGCGGCAATAGCGACCCGATCTTCAAGCGCCTGATGCACGCCATCGGCCGGTCCGATCTGGCGGAAGATCCCGCGCTGGCCCACAACGACGGACGTGTGCCGCGCACGCAGGAAATCGACGAGGCGATTGGCAACTGGACGAGCGAGCGCTCTATCGACGAAGCGCTTGCCGTGCTGCAGGGGGCAGACGTCCCTGCGAGCCGCATCTATACCGTTGCCGATATGTTCAAGGATCCGCAGTTCATCGCGCGCCAGATGATCCAGCGACACACGTTCGCGGATGGCACGCCTATCGACTTGCCCAACGTCACGCCGAAGCTATCGGACACGCCTGGGCAGACACAATGGCTTGGCCCGGAACTTGGCGCCCACACGGACGAAGTGCTTGGGCAACTGGGTTATGATGCCGGGCAAATCAAAGCACTGCGCGAGGGTGGCGTCATTTGAACTGACTCGATCCTCTGCGCAGTAACACGGGGCGCGGCACTCGCTGCGATCCGTGAATAATAAGCACGTCATACAAAGAAAGAACGCTGCAACCACGGAGACAAACACCATGCAAAGACGTCAGTTCGTCACGGCACTGGCCGCCACCGGCCTGATCGGCGCAAGCATTCGCCCCGGCTTCGCGCAGGGCAAGCTCGAGAAGACCAAGGTCGCGATTGCTGTCGGCGGCAAGAATCTGTTCTATTACCTGCCGCTCACGATTGCCGAACGTCTGAATTACTTCAAGGACGAAGGGCTCGACGTCGAGATCTCGGACTTCGCCGGTGGTTCGAAAGCGTTGCAAGCCCTCGTGGGCGGCAGTGCCGATGTCGTGTCGGGCGCCTACGAACACACCATCCTGTTGCAGGCGAAGAATCAGTACATCCGGGCGTTTGTCCTGCAAGGGCGTGCACCGCAGATCGTCTTCGGCGTGTCGAACAAAACCATGCCGAACTACAAGTCGCTGGCCGACTTGCGCGGCAAGAAAATCGGTGTGACGGCGCCTGGTTCGTCGACGAATATCATGGCGAACTTCGTGCTTGCCAAGGGCGGCGTCAAGCCCAATGAGGTGGCGTTCGTGGGTGTCGGTGCGTCGTCCGGTGCGCTCGCCGCGATTCGATCGGGCAATATCGATGCCATCGTCAACCTCGATCCGGTCATCACCATGTTGGAGCGCGACAAGGAGATCCGCGTGATCTCGGACACGCGCACGCTCAAGGAGACGGTGTCTGTGTTCGGCGGAAACATGCCGGCGGGGTGCCTGTACACGAACGAATCGTTCATCCAGAAGAATCCGAACACGACGCAGGCGCTTACCAATGCCATGGTGCGTGCGCTTCGCTGGCTCCAGACTGCGGGTCCGTCGGACCTGATCAAGACGGTGCCTGATGCTTATCTGCTGGGTGACCGCGCGCTGTACCTCGATGCGTGGAGCCGTGTGAAGGAAGCCATTTCGCCGGACGGCCTGATTCCCGCCGACGGCCCGGCCACTGCGCTGCGTACGTTGCAGGCGTTTGACGAGACGGTCAAGGGCAAGTCGATCGACCTGTCCAAGACGTTCACGAACGAATTCACGAAAAAGGCCGACGCCAAGTACAAATGATGACTGCGCCGGCGCTTAGTTTTGACAATATTTCGTGTACGTTCGTCGCGCGAGACGATCGTTCGAAGCGTTACACCGCGGTGGCCGAGACATCGCTCGACATTGCCCCGGGGGAGTTCGTCTCGGTCGTCGGCCCGACCGGGTGCGGCAAGTCGACGTTGCTCAACGTCGCTGCCGGCCTGCTGGCGCCGTCGTCCGGCACCGTCAAGGTGTTTGGCGAACCGCTGAACGGTATCAATTCGCGTGCCGGCTATATGTTTCAGGCCGAAGCGTTGATGCCCTGGCGCAACGCCATCGACAACGTCACCGCAGGTCTCGAGTTTCGCGGAATGGCGCCCGAGGAGGCGTCGGCGCGTGGGAACGAGTGGCTCAAGCGTGTGGGGCTGGGCGGGTTCGGTGACCGATATCCGCACCAGCTCTCGGGCGGCATGCGCAAGCGTGTTGCCATGGCGCAGACGCTGATTCTCGATCCGGACATCATTTTGATGGACGAGCCCTTCTCGGCGCTCGATATCCAGACGCGTCAGCTCATGGAAAACGAGTTGCTCGAGCTGTGGGCTGCCAAACGCCGTGCGGTGCTCTTCATCACCCACGATCTGGATGAAGCGATTGCGCTGTCCGACCGTGTCGTGGTGCTGGCTGCTGGGCCGGGCACACATCCTATCGGGGAATTCCGGATTGATCTGCCGCGTCCGCGAGACGTGGCGGAGATTCGGAATCATCCGCGCTTTACCGAACTGCATGCTCAGATTTGGGACGTGTTGCGCGAGGAAGTGCTCAAGGGTTACGCGCAACAATTGAAGGCAGTCTGAATCGTCATGTGTGAAATCTCAGGCTTTCTGATGGGCGTGTGCGGCTGGCTGGACTGGATGGAGTGGTTCAACTTGCCGGACGGCTTTGGCTTGTTCGATTGGCCCGTCTGACTCGCCTGATGGCTCGTCTGATAATCCCGGAATTCGTTCGTCATGCGTAATCGTTCGATCATGCGGCACTTGCGTTTGTGGCAGTGGCTGCTGTTGGTGGTGGGTTTCCTCGTCTGGTACGTGCTCACGAGCCCGACGCTGCTGCCCGCGTTCTATTTCGACAGCCCCGACAAGGCGGCTTTCTTCTTCGGCGAGCCGCAGAAGGTGCTGCTCCAGATCTGGCAATGGTTTGTCAGCGGGGAGATCTATCTTCATCTCGGCGTCACGTTGCTCGAGACGGTGCTCGCCTTCGCGATCGGTACCGTGTGCGGGCTGGCTGTGGGGTTGTGGCTGGCCCTCTCGCCAAGTGCGGGCGCGCTGCTCGACCCGTACATCAAGGCGGCCAACTCGATGCCTCGCGTGATCCTCGCGCCGATCTTCGGTGTGTGGTTCGGGCTCGGCATCTGGTCGAAAGTGGCGCTGGGCGTGACGCTGGTGTTTTTCATCGTGTTTTTCAACGTCTATCAGGGCGTGAAGGAAGTGAGCCCGGTCGTGCTGGCGAACGCACGCATGCTGGGGGCGAATCAGCGCCAGTTGTTGCGTCGCGTGTATCTGCCAAGCGCTACCAGTTGGGTGTTCTCCAGTCTTCACAACTCCGTCGGGCTCGCGTTCGTGGGGGCGGTGGTTGGGGAATACCTCGGCTCGGCGCGCGGTGTGGGCTACCTGATTCTGCAAGCCGAAGGGACTTTCGACATTAACGCGGTGATCGCCGGCGTGTTGATCCTCACGGCGTTTGCACTCGTGCTCGATGGATTCGTGGGGGTGGTTGAGCGGCGCTTGCTTGTCTGGCAGCCCCAGGCCGGAGAGACCGAGAAGATGTAACGGCAGTCGGCCGTTCGGCGGCGGTGGTTTCGCCGCTGGCGGCCGTGACCGATTGGCGGCAAATTTGTGGCAGGACCATGGCAAAACTGTCGACGCCGTGTCGTGGCGAAGACGCGATCGATGCCGCTATGGCGTCATATCCGAGCACCTTTCCTCGGTTACAATTGCCGCATGCGAATCCTGCTCAGCAACGACGATGGGTATCAGGCGCCAGGCCTGGCCGCGCTCTACGAAGCGCTGGCGCCGCTTGGCGACGTTACCGTGGTGGCGCCCGAACAGAACTGTAGTGGTGCGTCCAATTCTCTGACCCTGCAACGACCGCTCTCGGTATTCAAGGCGGGCAACGGTTTCACGTTCATCAACGGCACACCGACCGACTGTGTTCACGTGGCGCTGACCGGTCTGCTCGATGAGCGGCCCGATATCGTCGTCTCCGGCATCAACAACGGCCAGAACATGGGCGAAGACACGCTGTACTCCGGTACCGTGGCGGCAGCGACTGAGGGCTTTCTCTTCGGCATTCCTTCGTTCGCGTTCTCGCAAGTCAACAAGGGCTGGGATCATCTCGAGAGTTCGGCACGCGTGGCGCGCGAGATCGTTGAGCGCTATATGGAGCGCCCGCTGGGTGCGCCTTTCCTTTTGAACGTCAATATTCCCAATTTGCCGTATGACCACCTGAAGGGCTCGCTGGCGACGCGTCTTGGGAAACGACACCAGTCGCAGCCGGTGATCCGTCAGGAAAGCCCGCGCGGCGAAACGATTTACTGGATCGGTCCGGCCGGCAACGCTCGCGATAGCAGCGAAGGCACCGATTTCCATGCCGTGGCGCACGACTACGTCTCGGTCACCCCCTTGCAACTGGATCTCACGCATACCGCACGACTTGGCGTCGTGCATGATTGGCTGGCCAGCGCAGGGGTAGCCCAACGATGACGACACCGCCGAAGCGTTTTCCTCTTCCTCTGGCCGAAGTGATGACCCGCCGGCAGCGCAAGGCCCCGGTGCTCGACAAGGCGTCGCGGGCCAGTCCCGCGGGTGCACCGCCCGCCGCGATGACGCGGGGTACGACGCCGACGAGTCAGGGGAACGGAAAACCGCCGGCGAACGGGAGTCCTTCCGCTACGACGCATAACGGCCTGCGAGCCGCGTCTTCGCCGATGGCAGGGGCTTCGGCTCGGCCCGGCGGCGCTCACACGCCACACGCGGTCGTGCCGAAAGGACTTGCAAGACCGGCGTCTGCCCCCCATGCTCAGCCAGCACCGCATGCCCCGAAAAGTGCCCCTCGACCTGCCGCCAAGCCGTCGGGTGCGGGTGTTGCTCAGAAGGGCGGCGTCGTCGGTGCAAAAAGTACGGTGCGCAGTGCAACGCCCGTGAAGGTTTCGGCTGGCGGCACGGCGCGGGCTAACCCGTCGACGCTTGGCAATTCACCCGATGGCATCGGACTGACGTCGGAGCGGGTGCGGGCGCGAATGGCTGAACGCGTGGCTGCGTCGGGCGTCAAACACGCGGGCGTGCTGGCGGCGCTGGCGACGGTGCCGCGTCATGGTTTCGTCGATGCCGCACTGGCGAATCAGGCGTATGAAGACGCGGCGTTGCCGATTGGCCATGGGCAGACCATTTCGAAGCCGTCGGTCGTTGGGCGCATGATCGAGTTACTGCTCGCCGGAGGCCGTCCGCTTGAGAAGGTGCTGGAAATCGGCACCGGTTGCGGCTATCAGGCGGCGGTGCTGTCATGCGTGGCGCGTGATGTCTATTCGATCGAACGCGTTCGTCCGCTGCATGAGCGGGCCAAGGCTAACCTGCGGCCCTTGCGGGTGCCCAATATTCGCCTGCACTACGGCGACGGGCGTCTGGGCCTGCCCGCCGTCGCGCCTTTCGACGGCATCGTGATCGCGGCTGCCGGACTGGAAATTCCGGATGCACTGATCGATCAGCTCGCTGTTGGCGCACGCCTCGTCGCCCCGGTGGGCGGTGAGCAACAGATTTTGACCCTCATCGAGCGCATCGGCGCGCGCCAATGGCGCGAGACGCAGCTTGATAGGGTGTTATTCGTCCCCTTAAAATCGGGCATCATCTAAGCCCGTCGGGCCTATTCTGCGGAGGATTTGAGTGAATTTGCGAGCGGGTTTCCAACAACGCGTCGCCAGTGTCCTGTTGCTGAGCATGCTGGCAGCGTGCGCATCGCGACAAGTCGGGGCGCCGGTCGTTGACCGTACCGTAGGCGGTACGACGACCGACAGCAATGTGCCGGGCACCGCGCCTGTCATTGACAACACACCGGTACCGGCCGGGTTTTATCGCGTGAAGCCGGGGGATCGCCTCTATCGCATCGCGCTGGAGAACGGTCAGAACTATCGCGACATTGCTCGCTGGAACAACATCCAGAACCCGGACCAGATTGAAGTGGGTCAGGTGCTGCGTGTGAAGCCGCCAGCAGGCGATACGGGCACGCCGTTGCCAGCGCCGGTTGCCAGCACGCCGTCGTCCACGAACCACAACCCGGCATCGGTACCACCGGCTGTGGTCACGCCGCCGGCGAGTGCTTCCGCATCGGCTGCGCCGTCCGCTGTGTCGAGTGGCGAATTGCAGCTTTCATGGCCGGCCAAGGGGAGCGTCGTGGGCCGCTTCGACGATTCGAAGAACAAGGGCCTGAACATTGCCGGTAACGCTGGCGACCCGGTTTATGCGGCTGGCGCGGGCAAAGTGGTGTATTCGGGAGCCGGCCTGCGTGGTTACGGCAACCTTGTCATCATCAAACACGATGCCACCTTCTTGACGGCGTATGCGCACAACCGCACACTGTTGGTCAAGGAAGGCGACTCCGTGACGCGGGGTCAGAAAATCGCCGAAATGGGCAACTCGGATGCAGATCGTGTCATGCTGCACTTCGAGGTGCGCCGTGATGGCAAGCCGGTGGATCCGACGAAGTATTTGCCGCCTCAATAAACTAGGCAGGGCCGAATGCTCAAGAGAAAGCGTCGCACTTCGCAAGAGGAAGACCTCGCTGCCCCGGAGCCCGATCAGGAGGTTGATGATCGGCAATCCCGGCAGGACGAGGACGTGGACGACGCTTTCGACGAGCGCGAGGCGGAGGACGACGACGCGTCGTCGTCCGACGCTGCCGAAGAGGGGGCGGCCACTGCCACCACTGGCCGCAAGCGCAAGTCCGCCGACGGCGACGATTTCGGTACCGTACTGCAGGCCGAACTCACGGCCGATACCGTTCAGCACTATCTCAACCGCATCAGTGTCAAACCCCTGCTGACGCCCGCAGAGGAACTCGACTATTCCACGCGTGCGCAAGCGGGCGAGTTTGCCGCGCGCCAGGTCATGATCGAGCGCAATCTGCGCCTCGTCGTGAGCATTGCCAAGGGCTATCTCAATCGCGGTGTGCCATTGCTCGATTTGATCGAGGAGGGCAATCTCGGCCTGATGCACGCCATCGAGAAATTCGACCCGGGGCGCGGTTTCCGTTTTTCGACGTATGCCACCTGGTGGATTCGCCAGAGCATCGAGCGCGCGATCATGAATCAGGCGCGCACGGTGCGCTTGCCGGTCCATGTGATTCGCGAACTCAATCAGGTTTTGCGCGCAAAGCGTCATCTTGAAAAGAGTGCCGCCTATGTCGACGGCGGTGAGCAACGCGACGCGCGCATCGAGGACATTGCCGATTTGACCGGCAAGACCCCCGAGGAGATTACGGACATCCTCGCGCTCAACGAGCACGTGGCGTCGCTGGATGCACCGCTCGAAATCGATCCCGGCAGCAGTTTGCTCGACTTGCTTTCGGACGACCATAGCGAGGCGCCGGAGCAGGAGGTGCAGCATCGCGAGCTTGAAGACCTCATGCGCCTGTGGCTTTCGCGACTGTCAACCAAACATCGCTATGTTATTGAGCGCCGATTCGGCCTGAATCGCGTGGAACCTGCCACGCTCGAGGAACTGGCCGACGAAATGGGCTTGACGCGCGAGCGCGTGCGTCAGATCCAGCAGGAGGCGCTCGTCAAACTCAAGCGCTATTTCGCATCGAACGGGGTGCGCAAGGACGCCGTGCTCTGATTCGCGTTGGCAGTCTGCGCCGCGTGGCGGCGTTGGATTGGGGCCGGCACCACGCCGATGCGGTATGACGGCGCCCGCTGATTCTTTCTTCAGATTTTCACCATGCCATCTCCCGTACTTGTCTTCGACATTGAAACGATTCCCGACGTCGATGGCTTGCGCAAGCTCGAGCCGGCGTATGCCGGGCTATCCGACGACGCCGTTGCCGAAGCCGCCTTCGCCGCGCGCCGAGAAAAAGTCGGTCACGATTTCCTGCCCTTGCACCTGCATCGCGTTGCGGCCATCTCATGCGTGTTCCGGGACCGCGACGGTTTTCGCGTGAAATCGCTCGGCACACTCGACGATGGCGAGGGGCCGCTCGTTTCCGGCTTCTATCGCACCATCGAGAAGTACGCGCCGCAGATCGTGTCGTGGAACGGAGGGGGCTTCGATCTTCCTGTGTTGCATTACCGCGCGATGATTCACGGCATTGCCGCACCGCGCTATTGGGACATGGGCGAAGACGATCGCGAGTTCAAGTGGAATAACTACATCAGCCGCTATCACCAGCGCCATCTGGATTTGATGGACCTGTTGGCGATGTATCAAGCGCGGGCGAATGCACCACTCGACGATCTGGCCAAACTGTGCGGTTTCCCGGGCAAGCTCGGGATGGACGGCAGTAAGGTCTGGGAGGCCTATCGCGGCGGCAAGCTCGAAGAGATTCGCAACTATTGCGAGACGGACGTCGTGAACACGTACCTTGTCTACTGCCGTTATCAATTGATGCGGGGCGGGTTGCGTCAGGCGGAGTACGACCAGGAAATCGAATTCGTGAAGCGCTCGCTCGAGCAGGAAGAGGCGCCGCACTGGAAGGAATATCTCGCCGCCTGGGTGTGATTCCGTCGCTTTGCAACGGGTGAGGCGGCGGCGTGCGCGGGAGCGCTGCGTTAGTGGCGGGCGAATCGATTAAAATGCCGGGTTTGCTGTCGCATATGAGAACCAAGACGTGACCCGCTCCTCCCGAAACTCTTCGCGTAACCGGCCCAGCGCCGAGCCTGGCATTATCGACATCGAATCGCTCGACATGGAGGCGCGCGGTGTCGGCCGAACCGCGCCCGAGGGCGAGCCCGGTACCCCGGACTACAAACCCGGTAAGGTGATTTTCGTCGAAGGCGCGCTGCCGGGCGAGCGAGTCACGTATCTGAGCTATCGGCGCAAGCCCAAGTTCGAGCAAGCCGAAGTCATCAATGTGCTTCGCGCAAGCCCGATGCGCGCCAAGCCGCAATGCCCGCATTTCGGCAAGTGCGGCGGGTGCTCGATGCAGCATCTCGAACCGCGCGCCCAAATCGCCATCAAGCAGCGTGTACTCGAAGATAATCTGGCGCGTCTTGGCAAGGTCAAGGCCGAAACCATGCTGCGCCCGATTCAGGGGCCGGACTGGGGCTACCGATTCCGTGCTCGTCTCACGGTGCGCTACGTGCCGAAGAAGGGCGGCGTCCTCATCGGATTCCACGAGCGCAAAAGCAGCTACGTTGCCGACATGGATTCGTGCGAAGTGTTGCCGCGTCACGTCTCGGACATGCTGGTGCCGCTGCGGCGTCTGGTCGAATCGCTTTCCATTCGCGAGCGTTTGCCGCAGATCGAGTTGGCCATCGGCGCGGACGTGACCGCGCTCGTGTTGCGTATTCTCGAACCCCTGACGCCTGCGGATGAAGACATCCTGCGCGCATTTGCAGACGCGAATCGCGTGCAGTTCTGGGTGCAGACGAAGGGGCCGGACACCGCCGTGCCGTTCTATCCGCTTGAGCCGGAGTTGCATTACACGCTGCCGGAATATCAGATCCGGATGCCGTTCAAGCCGACCGACTTCACGCAGGTCAATCATCAGATCAACCGTGTTCTCGTGCATCGCGCGTTGCGATTGCTTGCGCCTGAGTCGCATGAGCGAGTGCTCGATCTGTTCTGCGGTCTGGGCAATTTCACCTTGCCGCTCGCGCGTCGCGCCGGGACGGTCGTCGGGATCGAGGGCAGTACCGCCCTGACGGAGCGCGCGCTCGCCAATGCGCAGCGCAACGGCGTGGCGGACCGCACCGAATTTGCATGCCGGAACCTGTTTGACATTACGCCGGACGATATTCGTGCCTTGGGCGCCTTCGACCGGTACCTGATCGATCCGCCGCGCGAAGGTGCGCTGGCCGTGTCGAAGGCGTTGGCCGAACTGGCGCAGCAGGGGTACGAAGGCCTGCCCAAGCGCATCGTCTATGTCTCCTGCAGCCCTGCAACACTTGCGCGAGACGCCGGACTGCTCGTGCATGAGGCGGGATATCGGTTAGCGCTGGCAGGTGTGGTGAATATGTTCCCTCACACGTCGCATGTCGAGTCGATGGCGGTTTTCGAGCACGAGAGCATCGGCCAGCCCTGGGTGCCGCGCGTGCGGGTGTCGGAATCCGGCGTTGATGAGGATCAGGCGGATGAAGGGGTTGAGGCGATTGCCGGAGCCACTGGCGGTGATGGCGTGATCCACGAGGACGCCTGAGCGTTTGTCGTGATGGGCCGCTGATTTCGCAAGACGAGGGACGGCCGGTTGGCTGAGGTGCCCGGTCAGTCGGGCGGCGAGGTCAGCCCGACAAACGCGTTGCGACAAAGAAAAAGCCAGTCCCGGGGGACTGGCTTTTTTGCGCCCGGCGACGAAGCGGGCATGCCCGCTTCATCGTGACGGGGGCATCAGTTGCGATTGCCGCCCAGCACGCCGAGGATGGCGAGCAGGTTCGTGAAGATGTTGTACAGGTCGAGGTAAATCGCCAGCGTCGCGGTGACATAGTTCGTCTCGCCGCCGTTCACGACGCGCTGCACGTCAAACAGGATGTACGCCGAGAAGATGGCAATGGCGAGCACCGAAACCGTCAGCATCAATGCAGGGAGCTGCAGCCAGATGTTGGCGACCGAGGCCAGCAGGATCACCAGTACGCCCATGAACAGCCACTTGCCGAGTCCGCTGAAGTCACGCTTGCTGACCGTGGCGACCGTTGCCATCACGCCGAAAATCACAGCGGTCCCGCCGAACGCCAACATGATCAGCGACGCACCGTTCGAGAACCCCAGCACGAAGCTCAGCAGGCGCGTGAGCATCAACCCCATGAAGAACGTGAAGCCCAGCAGCAATGCCACGCCCACGCCGCTGTTCTTGAAGCGCTCGATGGCGAACATGAAGCCGAAAGCGATCGCGAGGAAAGCGATCACGCTGATCATCGGGCTGCCCGCGAACAGCGAGAAGCCGTAATTCACGCCCAGCCAAGCCCCGGCAATCGTCGGCAGCATCGACAATGCAAGCAGCCAGTACGTATTGCGCAGTACCTTGTTGCGCACTTGGACGGTCGTGACGCCTTGCGTCCCGCCGTAGCCGAAACGTTGGAAATCCTGGTTCATATATTGTGTTCTCCGTGGTCGTTGTGCCCGCCGGCGGGGCCGGCAAGCGCCTCTTGACGCTTACGATGACCGGCTCATCGCCGGCAAATCCCCCGCAGCCGTTGGTCTGGCCTGTCGTCGAAGTCAAAGGATAGCGAAAGACTCCCGGGAAAGCGCTCAGACGATTCTCAAAATTTCGGGGCGAATGCCTCAATTTCAATCCGCCGGTGCTCCTTCCAACCTTCCCATTTAGGTAAGGTGCCGGAATCACATCCTTACGTCAACTTCACGAAAAGCCGGATCGTCCCGGCCGTCCTGCGTTTGAGCGGTACGCGCACTGTAGGTTCCGTCCCCATCATAACAGCCTTCGTGCTACAATTACGGGTTCATGTTGGTTATATAACTGCTTAATTTTTTGGAGTTTTTCATGGCAGTCGAACGCACTTTGTCGATTATCAAGCCCGATGCCGTTGCCAAGAACGTGATCGGCCAGATTTATAGCCGTTTCGAAGGCGCAGGCCTGAAGATCGCCGCTGCCAAGCTGGTGCACCTGTCGCGCGCCGAAGCCGAGCAGTTCTACGCCGTGCACAAGGAGCGCCCGTTCTTCAAGGATCTGGTCGACTTCATGATCTCGGGTCCGGTGATGATTCAAGTGCTGGAAGGTGAGAACGCCATCGCGAAGAACCGCGAACTGATGGGCGCTACCGATCCGAAGAAGGCTGAGAAGGGCACGATCCGCGCCGATTTCGCCGACAGCATCGACGCGAACGCCGTGCATGGTTCGGACGCCGCCGAAACGGCTGCTGCCGAAGTGTCGTTCTTCTTCGCCGGCCTGAACGTCTACGCGCGTTAATACGCGTTTAGCCGCTCAATCGCAGGAAGATACCGAAGGGATGTTGACGGACCAGGGCCATGACCAACCTTACGAATCTGCTTGACTACGATCCGGACGGTCTGGCCGCCTATTGCGGCACGCTCGGCGAGAAGCCGTTCCGTGCGCGCCAGCTCCAGCGTTGGATCCACCAGATGGGTGCCGCCGATTTCGACGGCATGACGGATCTCGCCAAGTCGTTGCGCGAGAAGTTGCACACCCGTGCGACCATCGCCGCACCGGCGGCCATCACCGACCATGTGTCGACCGATGGCACGCGCAAATGGCTGCTGGACGTAGGTAACGGCAATGCCGTCGAGACCGTCTACATCCCTGAGGAGACGCGTGGCACGCTTTGCGTATCGTCGCAGGCGGGCTGCGCCGTCAACTGCCGGTTCTGTTCGACCGGCAAGCAAGGTTTTTCGCGCAATCTGTCGCTGGGTGAAATCATCGGTCAACTGTGGATGGCCGAATTCGCATTGCGCCGCGACCTTGGGCGCGAGGGGAAGAACGAGCGTGTCATCACCAACGTGGTGATGATGGGCATGGGCGAGCCGCTGCTCAACTTCGACAATGTCGTGGGGGCCATGCGCCTGATGCTCGACGACAACGCCTACGGGCTGTCGCGTCGCCGCGTTACGTTGTCGACCTCGGGTGTCGTGCCGATGATGGACCGCCTGGGGCAAGAGTTGCCCGTGGCGCTGGCCGTGTCGCTGCACGCGCCGAACGATGCGCTGCGCGACGTGCTCGTGCCGCTCAACAAAAAATATCCGTTACGCGAACTGATGGGTGCATGCGAGCGTTACCTGGAGGTGGCGCCGCGCGATTTCATTACGTTCGAGTACTGCATGCTCGACGGTGTGAACGACACCGAGGCGCATGCGCGCGAGCTTGTCGCCCTGACGCGCGACGTGCCGTGCAAATTCAATCTGATCCCCTTCAATCCGTTTCCCGAATCCGGCCTGCTGCGCTCGAAGGATCCGCAGATCAAGCGCTTCGCGCAAATTCTGCTCGACGCAGGCCTCGTGACGACCGTGCGCAAGACGCGCGGCGACGACATCGATGCCGCGTGCGGTCAGCTCGCCGGTGAGGTGCAGGATCGCACGCGGCTTGCGCAGCGCGGCAAATTCGGGAAAATCGCGGTCGAGGTGCGTACCGTATGAGGTTGCGCATGGGCGGGCGTGGACCGTGGCGAGGGCCGTCGGCCCCGCACGCGCCATGCCGCCCGTCGGATCAGTCTCGCACTACAGCATTCCTTGCGCGGGGCGCGTATCGTGTCCCGCGCGATTCCGTCAGTTCCTCGCTGAACCGTCCGATGCGCCGCGCAGATCTTCATGCCGCGCGCACGGAAAGTGATGCGGCGGAACTGTCGCCAGCATATCCTCAGCCGCTGCGGGCGGCTGCTTACGAACGGGGGCGTATCGATGGATAACCAGAATCAGGCGGATGCAGGCGGGCAAGCCGGGGCTGAGAGCCAAGGATTGCCGCAGGGAGCGGCCGCCGGATGGGCTGAGCTGGGGGCGCAGGTGGGTGCGCAACTGGCGGCATTGCGCGAGAAGCGCGGCATGTCGATCGAAGACGTGTCGGCGCGCCTGAAAGTCTCGGTGCAAAAGCTCAAGCGTCTTGAATCCGGTGAGTGGAATGCCTTGCCGGAAATTCCGTTCATTCAGGGTGTCGTGCGCAGTTACGCGCGCATGCTCGGCGCCGATCCGGAGCCGATGATCGAGCCGCTGCGCCGTTTTGGCCGCGCGGCGCCCATCGACATTCCGCAGCCCCAGACCGGGCAGCCGAGTATCCCGAAGAGCCCGGTGCGTTTTCGTTCCCCGGTGGCGGCGTCGCAGGCCAAGTGGCCCTGGGCATTGGCTGCGCTCGTCGTGATCGCTGGCGCCGCCTGGTACTTTGGCAACGCGCACAAGCCGGGTCGTGGTTCGACCGAGCCGGCAGAACTGGCCAGTGCTGTGCCGGCACAGGGCGCGATGGACGCTGCCGAGCCGGCGAGCCAGCCGGTGGTCGCCGATGCCAACGGCACGCCGCCGGGCGCCGATGGCACGAATAGCGTCAACAACGGCAATGCCGAAGGCACGGCCGCTATCGCGTCGGCCAGTGCCGCCACCGCGGGTCCGGGTCTGATTGCGGCCGCCGATCCGACACATGTGGTTGCCGGGCTGGCAGGCGCCAGCGCCGCAGCTGCGCCGGCGGCGTCGACGTCGGTGTCCCCGGCAGATGGCAAGGCGTCCAGCGTGGGTGTGCCGGGTAATGGCAAGATTGCATTGCGCCTGAAGGCGGATAGCTGGGTCGAAGTGCGTTCGAAGGACGGCAAGGTGCTGTTCTCCCAGTTGATGCGCGCAGGTGCCGAACAGGAAATTACGGGCGATGCGCCGCTCAAGGTCGTTGTGGGTAACGTCGCGGGCGTCGATTCGCTGGAATTCAACGGTCAACCGGTCGAGATCAAGTCCCGCAATGCGGGCAACGTGGCGCGTCTGACGCTCCAGTAAGACCGAAAGAGGGTAATCATGGCTTCTGTAGAATGCATGCCGATCATCGGCGGTCCGGCACCCCGCCGTCAGTCGCGCAAGGTCGCGATCCGCTGGGGTGGCCAACTGGTGACGGTCGGTGGCGACTCGCCGATTCGCGTGCAATCGATGACCAACACCGACACGGCAGACGTGATCGGCACGGCCATTCAGGTCAAGGAACTGGCGCAAGCGGGCTCCGAACTGGTGCGTATCACCGTGAATACGCCGGAAGCCGCCGCCGCTGTGCCGGCGATTCGCGAGCAGCTCGACCGCATGGGCGTGACGGTGCCGCTCGTTGGCGACTTTCACTACAACGGCCACAAGCTGCTTGCCGACTATCCGGATTGCGCCGAAACGTTGTCGAAGTACCGTATCAATCCGGGTAACGTCGGGCAGGGCGCCAAGCGTGATACGCAGTTCGCACAAATGATCGAAATGGCGATCAAGTACGACAAGCCTGTGCGTATTGGCGTGAACTGGGGCAGTCTGGATCAATCGCTGCTCGCGCGCATCATGGATGAAAACGCGGCGCGCGCTACGCCCTGGGACGCGCAGAGCGTGATGTACGAAGCCCTCATCACGTCGGCGCTGGAGTCGGCCGAACTGGCGCAGCGCGTGGGTTTGTCGGCCGACAAGATTCTGCTCTCCTGCAAGGTGAGCGCGGTGCAGGACCTGATCGCCGTGTATCGCGAACTGGCCAAGCGTTGCGACTATGCGCTGCATCTGGGGCTGACCGAAGCCGGGATGGGCTCGAAGGGTATCGTGGCGTCGACGGCTGCGCTGTCGGTGCTGCTGCAGGAAGGTATTGGTGACACGATCCGTATTTCGCTGACGCCGGAGCCGGGCGGTGCGCGTACCGGTGAGGTTGTGGTGGCGCAGGAAATCCTGCAGACGATGGGCCTGCGCGCGTTTGCGCCGATGGTCATCGCCTGCCCGGGTTGCGGCCGCACGACGAGCACCGTGTTCCAGGAACTGGCCTCGAATATTCAGACGTATCTGCGTGAACAAATGCCGATATGGAAGGCTCAATATCCTGGCGTCGAGAACATGAACGTCGCGGTGATGGGTTGCATCGTGAACGGTCCGGGAGAATCGAAGCACGCGAACATCGGCATCAGCTTGCCGGGTTCGGGCGAATCGCCGGCAGCGCCGGTCTTCGTCGATGGTGAAAAGGTGCGTACGCTGCGCGGCGATCATATCGCCGAAGACTTCCAGCAGATCGTCGACGAGTACGTGAAGACCCGCTACGGTCAGGCCGAAGGGGCGGTCGCCGCATAAGCAGGCAGGACACAAAAGAGAATATGACTGACGTAAAGAAGAAGCGCCCCGCCAAACTGGCAGGGGTCAAAGGGATGAACGACATTCTTCCGCAGGACGAAGCCCTGTGGGAGTTCTTCGAGGAATCGGTGCGCGCCATGTTGCGTGCATATGGCTATCAACAGATCCGCACGCCGATCCTCGAGCACACGCAGTTGTTCACGCGCGGTATTGGCGAAGTGACCGATATCGTCGAGAAGGAGATGTACAGCTTCACCGATTCGCTCAACGGCGAGCAACTGACGATGCGCCCCGAGGGCACCGCAGCAGCCGTTCGTGCGACGCTCGAGCACAATCTGCTGTACAGCGGCCCGAAGCGCCTGTGGTACTTCGGGCCGATGTTCCGTCACGAAAAGCCGCAACGCGGCCGCTATCGCCAGTTCCACCAGGTGGGTGTCGAAGCGCTCGGTCTGGCCGGCCCGGATGCGGACGTCGAGATCATTTTGATGTGCCAGCGCCTGTGGGATGATCTCGGGTTGACGGGCATTCATCTGCAACTGAACTCGCTGGGGCAGGGGGAGGAGCGCGCACGTCATCGTGCCGATCTGATCGCCTATCTCGAGAAGCATGTCGATTTGCTCGACGAAGATGGCAAGCGCCGTCTCTATACGAATCCGCTGCGCGTGCTCGATACGAAGAACCCGGCGATGCAGGAGATGGTCGAAGGGGCACCGAAGCTCATCGACTACCTCGGTGAGGCGTCGATCAAGCATTTCGAAGGTGTGCAGTCGCTGCTCAAGGCGAACAACATTCCGTTCACGATCAATCCGCGTCTGGTACGCGGGCTCGATTACTACAATCTGACCGTGTTCGAGTGGGTGACCGACAAGCTGGGCGCACAAGGCACGGTGGCGGGGGGCGGTCGTTACGATCCGCTCGTCGAGCAACTGGGCGGCGATGCCACGCCGGCGTGCGGCTGGGCGATGGGCGTTGAGCGCATTCTCGAGTTGCTGCGTGAAGACGATCTCGTGCCGCAAGCCGAAGGTGCCGACGTCTACGTGGTGCATCAGGGCGAGGCGGCGGTGGCGCCTGCACTGATTGCGGCCGAACGTATGCGGGATGCCGGGTTGAACGTGGTGTTCCATTGCAGCCCGGATGGCAAGGGCAGCAGCTTCAAGTCGCAAATGAAGCGTGCGGATGCGAGCGGTGCAAACTTCGCGGTGATTATCGGTGAGAACGAAGTGGCTTCGGGCACTGCCGTGGTCAAGCATCTGCGTGCGGCCGATCAGGCCAACAATCAGACGAGCGTGGCGTTCGAGGGCCTCGCAGAGCACCTGATCGACGCCATCGTCGCCAGCGCCGACGAAAGCGTGAGCGAAAGCCTGGCCGATGGCGGCGCGGGTAACGAAACCCTTCATTAATTCAAGACGCCAGACACGGAGAGCACCGGCGAATGAGCAGCTATCACGAGGAACAGGAACAGATCGAGAACGTAAAGGCCTGGTGGAAGCAGTATGGCAATTACGTTATCTGGACGCTGGTCGTCATCATGCTGGCCTATGGTGGCTGGAACCTTTGGCGCTACTACGAGCGTAAGCAGACGGTCGAGGCTGGCGTGCTGTATGGCGAGCTGGAAAATGCCATCGACGCCAAGGACAAGGCGAAGGTTGCGCGTATCGCGTCGGACATGGAAAGCAAGTTCAGCGGCACGCCTTACGCGCAGATGACGGCGCTGCTCGCGGCAAAGTCGCTCGCGGATGCGGGCGATGCGGCGGGTTCGAAGGCGCAACTGCAGTGGGCGGTGTCGAACGCGAAGGACGACGAGTACAAGCAACTTGCCAAGCTGCGTCTGGCGGGTGTGCTGCTTGACGAAAAGGCTTACGACGAAGCGCTCAAGTTGCTCGACAATCCGCCTGCACCGTATGCGGGCCTGTTTGCCGATCGCCGGGGTGATGTGCTGATCGCGCAAAGCAAGGTCGCCGATGCGCGCGCCGCGTACAAGCTCGCACTCGACAAGCTCGATAAGCAGGATTCGGGCATGCGCCAGTTCGTCCAGTTCAAGCTCGACGCGCTGGGGGCCTGACGCGCGTCGGCATTCCGTTGGCAAGTATTACCCTCCCATAACGCATAACCGGGTACATGATGATCCTTAACGACTTCCGTCGATCGATGCCGCAAACGATGGCCATGTCACAGTCCGTGCCGGCCGTCTCGACGCGCCGTGGCATTTTCAAGCGCGCGGGAAGCGCCGTGCTGACCCTGGCGGTGCTGGGTACGCTGGGTGGTTGCGGAATCTTCGGCAGCAAGCCGGCGCATGAACCGACGCCGCTCACCGAGATCAAGCAGGCGTTGACCGTCAAGCAGATTTGGACGGCAAGCGTTGGCAAGGCCGGCGCTTACAGCTTCGCACCGGTCGCGGTGGGCAACGCCGTGTTCGCCGCTGGCGCCAACGGCGGCATCGTGCGCGTGGATGCGGATACGGGAGCATCGACCTGGTCGGCCAAGGCGGATACGAACATTACCGCTGGCCCGGGCAGCGATGGAGAGACGACCGTCGTCGCTACGCACAAGGGCGACGTGATCGCGTTCGATCACGACGGCAAGGCGTCCTGGAAGGCCAACGCCGGCAGCGAAGTCCTCACGGCGCCGCTGGTCGGGCGCGGTATCGTTGTCGTGCGTGCGATCAACAATCGCGTGACGGCATTTGATTCGGGCACGGGGTCGGTGCGTTGGTCGTACTCGCAGCCGTCGTCGACGCTCACGCTGCGGACCGGCACGGGCATGACGTTCGTTGGCGACCGTGCGGTCGTGACGGGCTTCCCGGGTGGCAAGATGGTGGCGCTTGATGCGAATACCGGCAACCCGCTGTGGATCACGCCGCTGTCGTACCCGAAGGGAGTGACGGAAGTGGAGCGTGTCAACGACGTGACGGGTTCGCCGGTCGTGTTCGGCCGGCAGGTGTGTGGTGCGACGTTCCAGGGCCGTGTGGGCTGCGCCGATGTGCAGACCGGCAATGGCCTGTGGGCTCGCGATTTCTCGTCGCCTAACGGCGTGACGCAGGACGAGCGCGTGGTGGCTGCGGTCAACACCGACGGCGCTGTCTACGCCTTCAGCGCTGCCGATGGCAGTACACTGTGGCAGAACGACAAGCTCAAGTATCGCGACCTGTCGGCGCCGTTGGCGCTCGGCCGCGTGGTGGTCGTGGGCGACAAGCAGGGCTATCTGCATTTCCTGTCGCGTGACAACGGTGAGCTTCTGGCTCGCGTCAAGCTGAGCGGTGCGATTAGTGCGCAACCGATCCTTGCCGGTCAGACGCTGGTTGTGCAAACGCGCGACGGCAACATCTACGGCTTCCGTCCGGAATAACCGGTTACCGGCAGCACCCGGGCATTTTCCGGGAACGGCCGGCAGCGCGCCGGCCGTCTTTGTTTTTAGGGCTTATTCATGAAACCCGTGATCGCGCTCGTAGGGCGCCCCAACGTCGGCAAATCGACGCTATTCAACCGTTTGACCCGCTCGCGCGACGCGCTCGTCGCCGACATGCCAGGGCTCACGCGCGACCGTCACTATGGCGAGGGGCGCGTTGGCGAGCATCCGTACCTGCTGATCGACACCGGTGGCTTCGAACCTGTGGCCAAGGAGGGTATCTTCCACGAAATGGCCAAGCAGACGCGCCAGGCCGTGGTCGAGGCCGACGTGGTGATCTATATCGTGGACGGGCGTCAGGGTCTCACGCCGCATGATCAGATCATTGCCGACTACCTGCGCAAGACCGGGCGCAAGATCATGCTCGTGGTCAACAAGGCCGAGGGCATGAAATATTCGGCGGTTGCCAACGAATTCTACGAACTCGGTCTGGGCGACCCGCTTGCGATCTCGGCCGCGCATGGCGACGGTGTCAAGGAAGTCATCGACGAAGCCATCGCGCCGTTTTACGCGAATCAGGACGAGAGCGAAGAGGACAAGCAGAACGATGGGCGAGTCAAGATCGCCATCGTCGGGCGCCCGAACGTGGGCAAATCGACGCTGGTCAATACGCTCCTCGGTGAAGAGCGTGTGATTGCATTCGACATGCCGGGGACCACACGTGATTCGATCCACATCGAGTTCGAGCGTCAGGGGCGCAAATACACGCTGATCGATACGGCCGGTCTGCGCCGTCGCGGCAAGGTATTCGAGGCAGTCGAGAAGTTCTCGGTTGTGAAAACACTGCAATCGATCGCCGATGCGAACGTCGTGATCCTCATGCTGGACGCCCGTCAGGACATTTCCGATCAGGATGCGCATATTGCCGGCTTCATCGTCGAATCGGGGCGTGCGCTGGTCGTTGGCGTGAACAAGTGGGACGGGTTGGACGAGTACACCCGCGAGCAGACCAAGCAGGAGCTGGAGCGAAAGCTCAAGTTCCTCTCCTTTGCCAACTTTCACTTCGTTTCGGCCGCGAAGGCCACGGGCATTGGCCCGCTGATGCGTTCGGTGGACGAGGCCTATGCGGCGGCGATGAGCAAACTGCCCACGCCGAAGCTCACGAAAGCGCTCATCGAGGCGGTGGAGCATCAGCAGCCACGTCGTTCCGGGTTCTCGCGCCCGAAGCTGCGCTACGCACACCAAGGGGGCTCGAACCCGCCGATCATCGTCATTCACGGGAATAGTCTTGATGGTGTGACCGATACCTATCGGCGTTACCTTGAGAACCGTTTCCGCGAAACTTTTAAGTTGAAGGGCACTCCATTACGCATAGAGTTCCGGAACAGCGCGAACCCTTACGCCAAGGGCGAGTGAAAGCCAGTCCAGGGCGGGGTTTTGCTGGCGACGCTAGCAAAATCAGCTATAGTGTGGAAGTCAGGGCGGGAAGCGCGCACACGCCTTGGCTTACGGTCATTTGCTAAAAATACAATGGAGTAACTTATGAGCAACAAAGGGCAACTTCTACAAGACCCGTTTCTGAACGCCTTGCGTAAGGAGCATGTTCCCGTCTCGATCTATCTGGTCAACGGTATCAAGCTGCAGGGAAACATCGAGTCGTTCGACCAGTATGTCGTCCTGCTGCGCAACACGGTCACCCAAATGGTGTACAAGCACGCCATTTCGACGGTCGTGCCTGCGCGTCCGGTGAATTTCCATCCGGAAGCCGAGCAGTCCTGATTCAGGCTCGCCCGACCGGGAGTCTCTCCGGCCGGGCGAATTTCTCTTCCCCATCGCCCGCTCTTGTCCAACAGCCCCAATACCCATCCCCAGCGTAGCTTGACGATCAACGCCGCGCTCGTCGGCATCGATTTCGGCAAACTCGATTTCGAAGCCAGTCTCCAGGAACTCGACCTTCTGACGCAATCCGCAGGCGCTACGCCTGTCGTGACCATTACCGGTCGCCGTCATAGCCCTGATGCAAAGCTCTTCATCGGCAGCGGTAAGGCCGAAGAACTGCGTGTCGCGATCGAAGAGTACGACGTCGAACTGGTGATTTTCAATCACGCCCTGACACCCGGTCAGCAGCGTAACCTCGAACACCTGCTGCAGCGTCGCGTGGTCGATCGCACCAGCCTGATCCTCGATATCTTTGCCCAACGTGCCAAGAGTCATGAGGGCAAGCTGCAGGTCGAACTTGCGCAGTTGCAGTACCTGTCCACACGCCTGGTGCGCGCCTGGACCCACTTGGAACGTCAGAAGGGCGGTATCGGTCTGCGCGGCCCGGGTGAGACGCAGTTGGAAACCGACCGTCGTCTGCTCGGCGATCGCGTGAAGTCGCTCACCGGCCGTCTCGAGAAGCTCAAGCGGCAGCACGACACGCAACGTCGCGCGCGTGCGCGCAGCGGCACCATGTCGATCTCGCTGGTTGGCTATACGAACGCGGGTAAATCCACGCTGTTCAACGCGATGACGAAGGCCAACGCCTACGCTGCGGATCAGTTGTTTGCCACGCTCGATACTACGTCCCGTCGTGTTTATCTTGGCGATGTCGGGAACATCGTGCTGTCTGATACTGTCGGATTCATCCGCGAGCTGCCGCACCAGTTGGTTGCGGCATTCCGGGCGACGCTTGAGGAGACGGTACACGCTGACATGCTGCTGCATGTGGTGGATGCCTCGAGTCAGGTGCGTCAGGAGCAGATGGCCGAGGTCAATGCCGTTTTGGCGGAGATCGATGCGGCCAACATCCCGCAGATTCTCGTGTGGAACAAGATCGACGCGGTGCCGGAACTGGCCGCACAAGGGCCGAGAATCGAACGGGATGAAGCCGGGCGCATTACGCGCGTCTTTCTGAGCGCGCGCACCGGCCAGGGCCTCGACCTGCTGCGTGAGGCCATTAGTGAGGCGGTTGTGGCCGGCACTGCTGGGTTACAATCGCAGATCGAAGCGCCCGATGTCCGGCTCATCGACCGTTGGGGCGATGTGCCGCGCGCAGAAGACAGATAACACGAGACGTCGCACTGTGAAGGGCGGGTTGCCACGGGGAATACCGGCAGCGCAGCTCAACGCGGGTGACGAACTGGCAAGAGACTAGACGGAGGCCGGGCAAGGTCGCCGATCGGCACACCAGAGATTCGGGAACTACGCGCGAACCGGCAGCATGCGCGCTCCGAAGTGAGGCGCGCCGGTCGCAACGCCAAGACCGCTTCAGTCACCACGCTTCTACCTATGCTTCCAAGAGCTTTGATGCGACGAGTTGGCTTGATTTTCTCCCTGAACGACCCGCGCTGGGGGCGGGACGGCGGCGGCGATACGCCGTCCGGTAATCAGGAGCCGAACCGCCCCGATCGCGCGAACAATCCGAATTCGCAAGATCCGAAGGAGCCGCAGCGCGGACCGCAAGGCCCGCAGCAGGATGGCCCGCCCGATCTCGACGAACTGTGGCGCGATTTCAATCGGCGTCTTAACCGTATCTTCGGCCGCAAGGGCGGCGGGGGCGGCAATAATGGCGGCTCGGGTAATTTCGCCGGCGGCTCGCGTGGATCGAGCATCGGTGTCGGCGTTGTCATCGCGCTCGCGTTCCTGATCTGGCTCGCCACGGGCGTCTTCATCGTTCAGGAAGGCCAGGTCGGTGTCGTCACGCAATTCGGCAAATATAAGTACACGACAACCTCGGGCATTCAATGGCGCCTGCCGTACCCGTTCCAGTCGGTCGAGATCGTCAACATGTCGCAGATCCGTTCGGTCGAAATCGGCCGCTCGAATACGATTCGCGATACGGATCTGAAAGACTCGTCGATGCTCACGGGCGATGAAAACATCATCGATGTGCGCTTTGCCGTGCAATACCGCATCAAAGATGCGACCGAGTTCCTGTTCAATAACGTGGACGCCGAATCATCGGTGAATCTGGCCGCACAAACGGCGGTTCGCGAGATCGTCGGCAAGAGCAAGATGGACTTCGTGCTCTACGCCGGTCGCGAAGAGATCGCCAACGAACTCGTCACCTCGATTCAGCGAATTCTCGACGATTACAAGACCGGCATTCTGGTCACGAGCGTAACGATGCAAAGCGTTCAGCCGCCCGAGCAGGTGCAGGCCGCTTTCGACGACGCCGTGAAGGCCGGTCAGGATCTGGAGCGCGCGAAGAATGAAGCGCAGGCCTACGCCAATAACGTGATTCCGCGTGCCAAGGGTACGGCATCGCGTCTGACGGAAGAGGCGGCCGGCTACAAGGCGCGTGTCGTGTCGCAAGCGCAGGGCGATGCCGATCGCTTCAAGGCGGTGCAGGAAGCCTATGCCAAGGCGCCGGGTGTCATTCGCGAGCGGATGTATCTGGACACGATGCAGCAGATCTACTCGCGTACCACGAAGATCATGGTGGATTCGAAGAACAACAGTCTGTTGTACCTGCCGTTGGACAAGATCATGGAGCGCTCGCGTGGCGACGCGTCACCTCCGGCGCCGGCCTCCGGCGCGGCTACGGGGGCGGCAGCGGGTGCGCCTGCGGCCGATGACAGCGGTGATGTCGACCATGATCGATCGCGTGCGGCATTGCGCAACCGCGACCGCGATTCACGCTAAGGGGATAAGCGCATGAACCGTATTGGAACCGTAATTGTTGCGCTGATCGTTCTGTTGATCGTGCTTGCCTCGACCATGTTCGTGGTGGATCAGCGCCGTTTTGCCGTGGTGTTCTCGCTGGGCGAGATCCGCGATGTCTATAGCCAACCGGGCTTGAAATTCAAGTTGCCGCCGCCGCTCCAGACTGTGCTGTATCTGGACAAGCGCATCATGACCATCGATAACCCGGAGCCCGAGCGCTTCATCACGGCCGAGAAGAAGAACCTGATCGTCGACTCGTATGTGAAGTGGCGCATCGTCGACCCGCGCAAGTTCTACGTGAGCTTCAAGGGCGACAGCCGTCTGGCTCAGGATCGTCTGACGCAGCAGATTCGCTCGGCACTGCAGGAAGCGTTTACCAAGCGCACGGTGACTGAAGTGGTGTCGTCGCAGCGCGAACAGGTGATGCAGTGGGTCAAGCAGAAGGTCGGCGAAGATGCTGCGCAAGTGGGTATCGAAATTGTCGATGTGCGGATGCGTCGCGTCGATCTGGCGGCCGGCATCAGCGATTCCGTCTATAGCCGGATGGCTGCCGAGCGCAAGCGCGTGGCGAACGAACTGCGTTCGACCGGTGCCGCCGAGGCCGAGCAGATTCGTGCCGATGCCGACCGTCAGCGTGACGTGGTCGTGGCGGAAGCCTACGCCAAGGCCCAGCAGGTCAAGGGTGAGGGTGATGCGACTGCCGCAGGCATTTATGCGCAGGCGTTTGGCCGTGATCCGCAGTTCGCTCAGTTCTATCAGAGCCTCGAAGCGTACAAGGCGACGTTCCGTGACAAGGCGGACGTGATCATTGCCGACCCGAACAGCGATTTCTTCCGATTTATGCGCGGTTCCGGTGGTGCTGGCGCGTCGGGCGGAAAAGCGGGAAAATAATGCCTTTGACATCCGAGTAGCTGCCACCGCCCGCGTCAAACGCGGGCGGTGGCGTTTTGGCCGAGCCCCCCTGTGACCAGCAGCACGATAATTCTCGCTTTGGCCCTCATGCTGATCGTCGAGGGATTGTTTCCGTTTGTCGCCCCGGACCGGTGGCGGCAAAGTTTTCGTAAAATAACGGAAATGCCGTCCGGCCAGATTCGCTTCTTCGGTTTGGCCGCCGTCTCGCTGGGGCTGATCCTGATGCTGCTGGCCGACCACTAAAAGGCGCTTCCCCGCGCCGCCTGAATACCGAAATACCCATGCCGAACTGGCTACTTCCCGAAAATATCGCCGACGTGCTGCCGTCCGAGGCGCGCAAGATCGAAGATCTGCGCCGACTCATGCTCGATCGTTTCCGCACCTATGGGTACGAATTGGTGATGCCGCCGCTGCTCGAGTACGTCGAGTCGTTGCTGACCGGCACCGGCCACGACCTCGATTTGCGCACGTTCAAGCTCGTCGACCAGCTCTCGGGCCGCACGATGGGCCTGCGCGCCGACATCACCCCGCAGATCGCCCGTATCGACGCCCATTTGCTCAACCGCAAGGGCGTGACGCGTCTGTGCTATGCGGGCAGCGTGCTGTTCACGCGCCCGCGCAACCTGCTGGCCACGCGCGAGCCGTTCCAGATCGGTGCTGAAATCTTCGGACACAGCGGGCTGGAAGCCGATCTCGAGATTCAGGAATTACTGCTTTATTGCCTGCAACTTGCCGGTCTGAAGCAGATTCGTATCGATTTGTGCCACGCAGGGGTTCTGGAAGCGCTGATCGAGCGCGTGCCGGCCGCTGAGGCTATCGAGAGCCAATTGTTCGGGGCCCTGGCCACCAAGGATGTGCCGCAACTCGAGGCGTTGACTCGCGATCTGCCGGCGCACCTGCGCGACGCGCTGCTGGCGTTGACCACGTTGTATGGTGAGCCGTCCGAGACGCTCGCCCGTGCCCGAAAGGTATTGCCGGATCTGCCCGGTGTGAAGGCTGCGCTCGACGATTTGGCCTATCTGGCGGCCTCGCAAAGCAAGGATGGCCCGGCGGTGTTGTCCATCGATCTGGCCGATCTGCGTGGCTATCAGTACCACAGCGGCGTGATGTTCGCGGCGTATGTCGACGGCATTCCCAATGCGATTGCCCGTGGTGGCCGCTACGACAAAGTGGGGCAGGCGTTCGGTCGTGACCGTCCGGCAACGGGTTTTTCGCTCGATTTGCGTGAGTTGGCCGCAATTTCGCCGGTGGAAGCCCGTAGTAACGCGATTTTGGCGCCTGCGGACGACGTGCCGGGACTGCGTGCCAAGATCGACAGCCTGCGCGATGCGGGCGAGGTCGTCATCCGCATGCTGCCGGGCCACGATCAGGATTTCGAGGAGTTCACGGGAGATCGTGTACTTGTCGAGAAAGCGGGCCAGTGGGTTGTGACACCCCGGTGAACTTCGCTGAAAAAAGCGGCACTAGCGTCCGTCAACACGGGTAGAATACGTTTTTAACCAAACCAACTATTGTTATGTCCGGCAATGCTTTGAATCAGGGACGCAACGTCGTCGTTATCGGAACCCAGTGGGGCGACGAAGGCAAGGGTAAGGTCGTCGACTGGCTGACCGATCATGCGCAAGGCGTGGTGCGATTCCAAGGGGGCCACAATGCCGGACATACACTCATCATCGGTGGCAAAAAGACGATTCTGCGCCTGATCCCGTCGGGCATCATGCACAAGGACGTCACCTGCTACATCGGCAACGGTGTCGTGCTCTCGCCCGAAGCGCTGTTCAAGGAAATTGAAGAGCTGGAAAGCGCTGGTCTGAACGTCTGCGGCCGTCTGCGTATTTCCGAAGCCTGCACGCTCATTCTCCCGTACCACATTGCCATCGATCAGGCGCGCGAAGTTCGACGCGGTGCCGGCAAGATAGGCACGACCGGTCGCGGCATTGGCCCGGCGTACGAAGACAAGGTCGCCCGCCGTGCCCTGCGTGTGCAAGATTTGTTCGATCCGGAGACGTTCGCTGAGCGTCTGCGCGAAAACCTCGACTATCACAACTTCGTCCTGACGCAGTATCTGGGCGCGAAGGCTGTCGACTACGAGGAAACGCTGAACACGATGCTGAGCTACGCGGCGCGTCTGAAGCCGATGATTGCCGACGTGTCGCAGATGCTCTACGCCGCCAACCGTGAAGGTCAGAAGCTGCTGTTCGAAGGTGCCCAGGGCACATTGCTCGACATCGATCACGGCACATATCCGTTCGTGACGAGCAGCAACTGCGTTGCAGGCGCCGCTTCGGCCGGTGCTGGCGTCGGTCCGCAGCAACTGCACTACGTGCTGGGCATCACCAAGGCATATTGCACGCGCGTTGGTGCAGGTCCGTTCCCGAGCGAGCTGTATGATGCAGATAACCCTGCACGTCAGGAAGCCATCGGCCTGCGACTGGCGACGGTCGGCAAGGAATTCGGTTCGGTGACGGGGCGTCCGCGCCGCACGGGCTGGATGGATGCTGCGGCACTCAAGCGTTCGATCCAGATCAACGGTGTGACGGGTCTGTGCATGACGAAGCTGGACGTGCTTGACGGTCTCGAGACGGTGCGTTTGTGCGTGGGCTACAAGATCGGCGGCGAGACGATCGACATTCTGCCGCGTGGCGCCGTGGACGTGGCGCGTTGCGAGCCGGTGTACGAAGACTTCCCCGGCTGGACGCAGAGCACGGTTGGTGTGACATCGTGGGATCAACTGCCGGTTCAGGCTCAGAACTACCTGAAGCGTATTGAAGAGGTGAGCGGTATCCCGATCGATATGGTGTCGACTGGCCCGGACCGTGACGAAACCATTCTGTTGCGTCATCCCTTCAAGAACTGAAATACCGTAGGACTGGCAAGGCACACCATGAATCTGCCCCAAAACGACGATAAGAACCTCTGGGTCTCGTGGGAAGAGTACCACCGACTGATCGAGCGCCTGGCGCTCAAGGTCTACGAGTCCAACTGGAAGTTCGACAAGATCCTGTGTCTGGCCCGTGGTGGCTTGCGTGTGGGCGATCAGCTCGCACGCATCTACGACGTGCCGCTCGCGATTCTGGCGACCAGTTCGTATCGTGAAGCCGAAGGCACCATTCGTGGCGATCTCGACATCGCCCAGTACATCACCATCACGCGCGGCGAGCTAGAAGGCCGCGTGCTGCTGGTCGACGATCTCGTCGATTCGGGCGTGACGCTCGAGCGCGTTGGCAAGCACCTCAAGGAGCGGTTCCCGAAGGTGACGGACGTGCGCTCCGCGGTGCTGTGGCACAAGGCGTGTTCGAAGGTGGCGCCGGACTACGCGGTCGATTTTCTGGCGACGAATCCTTGGATTCACCAGCCGTTCGAAGAGTACGACACGCTGCGCCCGCACAATTTGTCTGCGTGGATCAAGCGCGGCACCTGAGGGGTCCTGGTAAGACGCGGACGCGTTGAGAGGCGTTGTCCGGTAGGGAATCCCTGGCAAACAGGCGGTGACATCGGAAGATGCACTGCCTGTTTTGTTTTGTGCGCATGTCCCCGGCTTCCCGTTACCGCCTTGGCGTGTAATGGCTCGGCGAGGCCATTTGGCGGGCAAAATCCCCTCTGCTCGAGGCTTCGTTGATTCGGATGACGTGATTTCATTCAATATCGGTCACGACCTTTGTGGATGCCTCGTCCGTAGTTCCGTCACGATGAATGGGTTTCGCCTATCCCCCGCGATTTTCTCCGTGTGGCTCGCTGGCCTGATGGCGCTGGCCAGCACGTCGAGTCTTGCCGCGTCGGCCGTGGCGGGGGTGCGCACCGCGAACGGGCTTCGATACGTGTATGTGACTAACCAGACATCGATGGCCAAGGCCAAGCTTGCCGCGTTGGATCGATGCAGAACCCAACTCGCGTCAGGCAGCCGGGGAGGGCGGTGTGAGGTGCTGATGTCCGGAAACGGTCCGGCTTATTGGGCGGTCGTGCGTGCAAGCAATGGCGAAGTTGGGGTGGCGCTCGGCGACACGCAGACATCTGCCGTTCAGGACGCATTTGTGGTTTGCCAGCGCGGTGGAGAATGCTCTGCCGACAGCCCACACATCTGGTTCGATAATGGTCAGCGTCCGGGGAAGCGCTTGCCGCCACCTCAGGCGGCCCAACCTGTGCCAGTGCAGTGCAAGATACCGACTGGACAGGTCGTACGCATGCAGACCCGATGTATCAACGGTGAGTGCGTTCGGACCTATGAGAACGGCTGTACGGTCCGCTTCCAAGCCGCACGCTGTTTGGATCGAGAGACGAACAGCTACGTGTGGCGACCGAACGGTTGCGACGACGAGGGCTGATCGCCCATTGAATGCCAGCTAGCTCTGCTAATCCTGGCATCAACGAAATCGGGCGCCCGTAGGCGCCCGATATTCATCTCGCTGACCTTGTGCAGGATCAGCTTGCCGACATGCCACTGTGACGCAGCAATGCGTCAACTTGCGGTGCGCGACCGCGGAACGCGATAAACGACTCCATTGCCTCGCGGCTGCCGCCCACCGCGAGAATTTCATCGCGATAGCGGGCACCCGTAGTCGTGTCGAGAACCGAACCGCTCACCTTCGCGGCTTCTTCAAACGCCGCATAGGCGTCGGCGGACAGCACTTCGGCCCACTTGTAGCTGTAGTAGCCCGCCGCGTAACCCCCCGCAAAGATGTGGCTGAAGGTATTCGGCCAACGCGAGAACTCTGCCTGAGGCGTGACGTGCAGGCGATCGTTGATGCGTTTCGAAAGTGTCAGCACCGATTCGTCGCCACGTGGATCGAAGTCGTAGTGCAGATGCATGTCGAAGTCGGAGAAGACCAACTGACGCAGCATCATCAGGCCACTCTGGAAGTTGCGCGCGGCGACCATCTTGTCGTACAGGGTGCGTGGCAACGGGGCGCCCGTCTCGACGTGTGCCGTCATATGTTCCAGTACGTCCCATTCCCAGCAAAAGTTCTCCATGAACTGGGACGGCAACTCGACGGCATCCCACTCGACGCCATTGATGCCCGCTACCCCGGCATCTTCCACTTGCGTGAGCATGTGGTGCAGGCCGTGACCGAATTCATGGAACAGCGTAATGACGTCGTCGTGCGGCAGCAGGGCCGGCTTGTCACCCACGGGGGCCGGGAAGTTGCACACGAGGTAGGCCACCGGGGTTTGCAACTCGCCATTGTGCAGACGCTTGCGCGTACGGGCGCTGTCCATCCACGCACCGCCGCGCTTGCCCTCACGGGCGAACAGATCCATGTAGAACTGCGCGACCAGTTCGCCGTCGCGCTCGATACGGAAGAAGCGCACGTCCGGATGCCACGTTTCGGCGTCTTGCGGACGAATCGTCACACCGAATAGCGTGCCCGCGACGCGGAACAGACCGTCGAGCACCTTGGGTAGCGGGAAATACTGCCGGACTTCCGTTTCCGAGAAGGCATAGCGTTGTTGACGCAGCTTCTCCGACGCGTAGGCAGTGTCCCAGGGTTGCAGCTTGTCGATGCCCAGTGATGCCGCGGCGAACGCTTGCAGTTCTTCCCAGTCCTTTTCGGCATACGGACGCGCGCGCCGAGCAAGGTCTTCGAGAAACTCGAGGACTTGCGCGGGCGATTCGGCCATCTTGGGCTCGAGCGACACCTCGGCATAGTTCTTAAAGCCGAGCATGTGAGCTTCTTCGCGACGCAGGGCGAGTTGTTCGACAATGATTCCGGTGTTGTCCCAGTCGGCTTCACCGTTGCCAAATTGCGGGCCAAGCTCCGACGCGCGCGTGACGTTGGCGCGATAGAGCTTCTCGCGAAGCGCACGGTTGTCGGCGTATTGCAGTACCGGGAAGTACGACGGGAAATGCAGCGTGAACTTCCACCCTTCAAGCCCATCGCGTTGCGCGGCGGCGCGTGCAGCGGCCTTGTCGTCGTCGGGCACCCCGGCAAGTTCCTGCTCATCGGTCACGACAAGTGAAAACTTGTTGGTAGCGTCGAGCACGTGATCCGAGAAATTCTTGGCCAGGTGCGCCTGCGCTTCCTGAATTTCGGCAAACCGCGGTTTCTGATCTTCGGGGAGTTCGGCACCCCCCAGGCGGAAGCCGCGCATTTCGTTGTCGAGGATCTTCTTGCGTGCTGGCGACAGGCCAGCGAATTCCGGGCCCGCAGCAATGGCCTTGTACTTTTCGAATAGCGCCAGATTCTGGCCGACGCTCGCCGAAAATTCGGTGACGCGCGGCAGGTTTTCGCTGTATGCCGCGCGCAGTTCCGGTGTGTCGGCGACGGCGTTCAGGTGTCCGACGATTTCCCAGGCTCGGCCCAAGCCTTCGGTGCCGTCTTCCACGGCGTCGAGAATGCTGGCCCACGTCGCGGGCGTAGCCGGGTCTGCCGCCCGGTCGACCGCCACACGCGCCTGCTCCAGCAATACGTCAACGGCGGGCGTCACGTGTTCGGGGCGGATCTCGGCGAAACGGGGGAGGCCGTCGATATCGAGCAGAGGATTGGTTTGCGGCGTATTCATGCGTTCGTTGTCCACTTGAGGGCTTACGAAGAGTGTGGGGGCATCCCGTCGAATTTTCCAGTCGTTTTTTTCAACCGGCACGATTGGGATTACGGATGGGGAACGTATCGAAAGGCGATATCGGGCCTGCGTTCGCCGGAATTTGTGGGGGAGTGAGAGGGGAGGCAGCAGCGGCCTTGTCACGCGGTATGGGCGGGCTTTTCGGGACATTCCGACTGCGGCGTCAGGGCTTTCGCCCAGTCCCCTGAGGCGAGGCCCGAAAGCAACAAGGGCGCATCCGGCCCGTCGGTCGGCTGCGCCCTATGGGCAGTGCGGTGCTGCGTAGCGATCAGGCGCTCAGTGTGCGTTCGGCCGCCTCGATGGTGTTCACGAGAAGCATGGTGATCGTCATCGGGCCGACGCCGCCCGGCACCGGCGTGATGTAGCCGGCCACATCCTTGACGCCGTTGAAATCGACATCGCCGCACAGCTTGCCTTCGTCGTCACGATTCATACCCACGTCGATCACCGCTGCGCCCGGCTTGACCATGTCGGCCGTGACGATGTTGCGCCTTCCCACGGCGGCGACGATTACGTCGGCATTGCGGGTGTGAGCGGCCAGATCGCGCGTCTTGCTATTGCAGATCGTGACGGTGGCACCAGCCTGAAGCAGCATCATCGCCATCGGCTTACCAACGATGTTGGACGCACCGATCACCACGGCCACGGCCCCACGCAGCGGGAAGTCCACCGATTCGAGCATTTTCATGCAGCCATACGGCGTGCAGGGACGGAACAGGGGCGCGCCGGTCATCAGGGCGCCGGCGTTCGAGACGTGGAAGCCGTCGACATCCTTTTCCGGGGCGATGGCCTCGAGCACCTTGTGGCTGTCGATGTGTTTGGGCAGGGGCAGTTGCACGAGGATGCCGTTGATCTTCGGATCGCGGTTGAGTTCGTCGATACGGGCAAGCAAGGCGTTCTCCGTCAGGTCTGCCGGATAGCGGTCGAGCGACGAATACAGGCCGTTGTCTCCGCAAGCCTTGACCTTGTTACGCACATAAACCTGGCTGGCAGGGTCCTCTCCGACTAGAACCACGGCGAGACCGGGCTGATGGCCGCGAGCGGTGAGGGCGGCGGCGCGCGTGGCAACTTCAGCGCGAATGCGTTTGGCGAGGGCGTTGCCGTCGATGAGGGTGGCGGTCATGATGCGTGGGTATCGTGTGAAGGATGGGGGCTGGCCCAAAGGGCCGGATACGGCAGCGCCGGTCAGGCGGGTGACGGACGCAAAGACCGTATTATAACGGCGCGCCGAAACGGGCGGGAGAGGGGGAGCGGCCCGGAACGGGTATTCAGGTATCTGCCTTCAGCCGTTACCCGACGGTCTTGGGGACGAAGTGCTTCGTCAAACCGGCGTCGCTCGATGTCGCTGGCGAGCAACGCCATACGCAGACCGACCGGTCGGCGATCCTCCGGCCGGTAATCCGACACCTGTCGGTGCATTGACGAGGTGCCATGCCTGCAGCGGTCTGCGCCTTGCGCAGGGGGTAGTCAGGGTTAAGGGCGAGGTGATCCGCTTGAGCGCTTGGAGAGTGCAAGGCGGAGCAAATCGGCGACGGTATTGACGTTGAGCTTCTCCATGATGTTGGCGCGGTGCGCCTCGACCGTTTTGATGCTGATGCCAAGATCGTCGGCGATCTGCTTGTTCAGGCGGCCGGCAATAATGCGCTCAAGCACCTGATGTTCGCGGCTTGTGAGCTTGGAAAGCAGGTCCTCGGCGGCTTGCTGCTCACGTTGACTGCTGGCGTCTTGCCGGGCCTTGGACAGCATACGCTCGACTTGGGCGCGAAGTTCCGCCTCGTCGAAAGGCTTTTCGATGAAGTCCATCGCGCCTTTCTTCATCGTGTCGACCGCCATCGGCACGTCGCCGTGGCCGGTGACGAAGATGATCGGAATGTTGAAGCGGTTTTCGACCAGCTTTTCCTGTAGCTCCAGCCCGCTCATGCCCGGCATGCGGACGTCGAGAATCAGGCAGCCGACCTGATGTCCGTTGTAGTGCGAAAGAAATTCCTCTGCGCTTGCAAAGCCTCGCACATGGTAGCCATTGGCTTCGAGAAGCCAGCGAAGCGAGTCGCGGACGGCCTCGTCGTCATCGACAACGAAGACGGTTTCTTGGTCAATATTGCTGTTGGGTGTCGTCATAGTCCTCCCCCGGATCCGGATGTCGTATCGCCTTCTAACGGTAACAGAATACAAAATGTACAACCATTCCGCACGCCGTCGATTTCATTGTTTTCTACCCAAAGACGGCCGTGGTGCGATTCGATGATCGAACGGCAGATATTCAGGCCCATGCCCATGCCGTCCGACTTCGTGCTAAAAAACGGTTCAAACAATCGTTCGATGGTCGCTTCGTCGACGCCGGGTCCGTGATCCGAGACCTGGAATTCGACCGATTTGTCCCGACGTTCCACGTGCAGACGTACCGTAGAGTCCCGTCGTTGGCCCGGCGGCGGCGTGTAGCCGTGCATGGCCTCGGCGGCATTCTTGAGCAGGTTGACAATCACCTGCTCGATGAGCACCGGGTCGACGTTGATCTGCGGCAGCCCTGCCGGCAACTCGGTGACGATACGGATGCGGCGTTTGCGCGCCTCGATCTCGGCGAGGCCCACGGCATCTGCCACGATCTCATAAATCGATGACGGTTGGCGCTTGGGTTCGCTGCGTTTCACGAATGCGCGAATCCGCTTGATGATCATGCCCGCACGAACCGCCTGCTGGGACGTTTTCTCCAGCGCGGGCAATAGCGTTTCCGGCGACGTTCTGCCGGCGCGCACGAGGGCCGCAGTGCCCATGCAGTAGTTATTGATGGCGGCGAGCGGCTGATTCAGTTCGTGAGCGAGCGATGAGGCCATCTCACCCATCGTCGTCAGACGTCCCGTGAACTGCAGGCGCTCTTCCTCTTGACGGGCCAGTTCTTCGGCATGGCGCCGCGCAGTGATGTCGGTCGCCACCTGCAACTGCGCCAAATGGCCATCCACCCACTGAATATATTGGCGTCGGACTTCGAACCATTTCTGGTGCGTAGGCAGATAGATTTCCTGTGTCTCCGCGGCAGTGTCGGTGAGCGAGGCGGCAGGCAAACCGGCAAATGCATCAACCATGTCGATGTGGTCGAGCGAGGCCGGGGAGAGTTCGCCGCCGCCTGACAACTCCAGGTGGCCTTCTGGGCGCGTGCCGAACAACTGGCGGTAGTAGCGGTTCGCGAATAGCAGCTCGGCCTTGTCGACGGCGAGCACGGACACCGACGCGTCAAGGCTTTCGAGCACGGTGGTAAACCGTTCGTGGGCTGCGGCGAGTTCCTCGCGCGCTCGCTTCGGCTCGCTGATGTCGGTCAGCGACGACATCCAGCCTGTCTGACGGCCATGCGCATCCACGAGCGGCGAGACGAACATGCGTGCGTAGAAAATCGTACCGTCCTTGCGCTGCACACGAATTTCGAAACCGTGCGAGGGAGCCTTGCCACGCAGCGTCATGTCGATGCGGCGCTGCATCTCATGGATGTCATCCTTGGGCCAGTAAGGATAGGGCGGAGCCCGGTTCATGAGATCGGCCTCGTCCCAGCCCGTCATCCGGCAGAACGCGGGGTTCACATAGGTGATGTGGCCCTGAAGATCGAGCACGCGCATGCCGATCACGATGGAGTTTTCCATCGCACGCCTGAACGACGTCTCGTTGAACAGCGCCTGTTGTGCCTCGAACCGCTGGCGTGTATGCCGCCAGAGACTCCAGAGACTCCATAGGACGAAGCAGGACAACCCGGCAATCAGCCAGACGAGTGTGTTGTTGACGAAGTTGCCGACCGCTGGATACGAGTAGATCCGCACGGCAAGACTGTGGCCGGGTGGATCGAGCAGCAACTCGTACGAGACGTCGCGAGGCAGGGGCGGGCGTGTCGATGTCGTCGCCAGCTCGTTGTTGTGTGTGTCGATGAACGACACCTTGAATTTGTCGCCCAGCTCCTGCGGCAACTCGTGAATCAGCAGGCCCTCCACGGAGTACACGGCGCTGATCGTGCCGAGGAATTCACGCTCGCGCAGCACGGGGACCTGCACGACGATGTAGCTTGCCCCTGAGGCGTCGTAGATCAGCGTGGAGTAGGCCGAACGGCGCGAATCGCGCGCTGCGCGAAACGCGACCAGGAGCTCATCCTCCATCGGATGCTGAGCCGACCCCTGCAAACGCGAGGCGAATGGCGAGTCGGCCGGCACCGCCCACTTCGGGCGTTGGGATGCATCGAGCCAGTTCATGAAGACGATGTCCGCATGATTCTGCATCAGCTCGCTCGCCGTATTCTGAAAGTGCGCGACGTCCTGCGGCTTTGCCGCCGTATCGCGAGCGAGGGAGCTGATCTGGTCTTGAATGGCCAGCATATTGAGGCGGATCTGCTGCTGCGCCCATGCCACATTCCGATACAGCGTGTCCTGCTGCTGCTCTGTCTCTCGCCGATTCAGGCTCCACAGGATCAAACTCATCACCACGAGGAAGATCACAATGGAGACGAGCGGAACCAGCAGGTAGTAATGCGACTCCGCGAACCCTTGCAACCACCGGTTGGAGCGGGCAGGCGTAGTGGCGGACCGGGACGGCGGAGCGGAATTGGCAAGGCGTGGCGAAAGCATGGCGAGATTGTAGCGCAGGCCAGCCGGTTTCCCGCTGCCCGAACTTGATACGAATGCTTTTCGGATGTGTCCGATGTTTTTGGTAAGACGACAGCGCAAAGTGCTGCTGAGACCGATCGGTACGCTTCTAAATCGTGGTGTGATAGTGCCAGCAACCCCTTGATTTTATGTGCACTGCAGCAGAATTCCGTATTGTGAAATTTGCTATCGTAATCTGAAATTTCGCTTGCGGAGGCAGGAATAACCTTCGTACAATGCCCCGGTAAAAAAGCCGGTGGGCCCGTCCATGAAGCGGGTATCGACCGTTACGCCAACCCGCTAACGACAGACAAGGAGACACCATGTCCGCCGTACCTGAAGAAGCCCTGAAGATCGTGTCCCCTGCGGACGCTGATCCCCAAGAAACGCAAGAATGGCTGGCCTCGCTCGAAGGCGTGCTGGCTGCGGAGGGCCCGGAACGTGCCCACTATCTGCTCGAGAAGCTGATCGAGTTCGCCCGCATTAATGGCGAACATCTCCCGTTCTCGGCTAACACCCCCTATATCAACACCATCCCCGTCGACCAGCAGGCCCGTATTCCGGGCGATCAGGATATCGAGCACAAGATCCGCTCGTACACCCGCTGGAATGCGATCGCGATGGTGCTGCGCGCCGGTAAGGACACGAACGTCGGTGGCCACATCGCTTCGTTCGCCTCGGCAGCCACGCTTTACGACGTCGGTTTCAACCACTTCTGGCACGCACCGTCCGACAAACACGGGGGCGATCTGGTCTTCGTGCAGGGGCACTCGTCGCCGGGCGTGTACAGCCGCGCATTCCTGCTGGGCCGTCTGGAAATGACGCAGCTCGAGAACTTCCGTCAGGAAGTCGACGGCGGCGGTCTGTCGTCGTACCCGCACCCGTGGCTGATGCCGGACTTCTGGCAGTTCCCGACGGTGTCGATGGGGCTGGGCCCGATCATGGCGATCTACCAGGCCCGCTTCATGAAGTATCTCGAGTCGCGCAATATCGTGAAGACCGACGGCCGCAAGGTCTGGGCGTTCCTTGGCGATGGCGAGACGGACGAGCCGGAATCGCTCGGTGCCATCGGCATGGCTGGTCGCGAGCAGCTCGACAACCTCGTATTCGTGATCAACTGTAACTTGCAGCGCCTGGATGGCCCGGTGCGCGGCAACGGCAAGATCATCCAGGAACTCGAGTCGGAATTCCGTGGTGCCGGCTGGAATGTCATCAAGGTCATCTGGGGCAGCCGCTGGGATTCGCTGCTCGCACGCGACAAGAAGGGCCTGTTGATGAAGCGCATGATGGAGTGCGTGGACGGCGAGTACCAGACGTACAAGTCGAAGGATGGCGCCTACGTTCGCGAGAACTTCTTCAACACGCCGGAACTCAAGGCGATGGTTGCCGACTGGTCCGACGAAGACATCTGGGCGCTGAACCGCGGCGGCCACGATCCGCACAAGATCTACGCGGCCTATCAGTCCGCCACGCAGCACAAGGGTCAGCCGACCGTCATCCTGGCCAAGACCATCAAGGGTTATGGCATGGGCGAAGCCGGTCAGGCCATGAACATCACCCACCAGCAAAAGAAGATGCCGGTGGAGTCGCTCAAGAAGTTCCGTGACCAGTTCAAGCTGCCAATCACGGACGATCAGATTGCCGACGTGCCGTACCTGAAATTCGAGGAAGGCTCGAAGGAACTGGAATACATGCGCGCTCGCCGCATGGAACTGGGGGGCTACCTGCCGCAGCGCCGCACCAAGGCCGCTTCGCTGCCGGTGCCCGCACTGGCCGCATTCGACGCGCTGCTCAAGGCGACGGCCGAAGGCCGCGAGATCTCGACGACGATGGCGTTCGTGCGTATTCTCAATGTCCTGCTCAAGGACAAGGCACTGGGTCAGCGTATCGTGCCGATCGTGCCGGATGAGTCGCGCACCTTCGGTATGGAAGGCCTGTTCCGCCAGATCGGTATCTGGAGCCAGGTCGGTCAGCGTTACATCCCGCAGGATCAGGATCAACTGATGTTCTACCGCGAATCCGAGAGCGGTCAGATTCTGCAGGAAGGCATCAACGAAGCCGGTGGTATGTGCGACTGGATCGCTGCCGCGACGTCGTATTCGACGCACGGCGAGACGATGATCCCGTTCTACATCTTCTATTCGATGTTCGGCTTCCAGCGCATTGGCGATCTGGCATGGGCAGCCGGCGACATGCGCGCTCGCGGCTTCCTCGTGGGTGGCACTGCCGGTCGTACGACCCTGAACGGCGAAGGGCTCCAGCACGAAGACGGCCACTCGCTGCTGTGGGCGTCGTCGATCCCGAACTGCCTGCCGTACGATCCGACGTTCGCGTACGAACTCGCCGTGATCGTTCAGGATGGTCTGCGCCGCATGGTGCAGGATCAGGAAGACGTGTACTACTACCTGACCGTGATGAACGAAAACTACGCGCATCCGGCCATGCCGGAAGGCGTGGAGCAGGACATCCTGAAGGGGATGTACGCATTCCGTCGCGGTGCGGATGACAGCAAGGCACCGCGCGTGCAACTGCTGGGTTCGGGCACGATCTTCAACGAAGTCATCGCCGCTGCCGAAATGCTCAAGAACGATTGGGGTGTCGAATCGGATCTGTGGAGCTGCCCGAGCTTCACGGAGCTGGCCCGCGAAGGCAATGACGTCGCGCGCTACAATCTGCTGCACCCGACCGAGACGGCGCGTCTGACGCATGTCGAAAAGTGCCTGAACGACACCCGTGGTCCGGTCATCGCATCGACCGACTACATCCGCACGTACGCTGACCAGATTCGTCCGTTCGTGCGTGGCCGTTACGTGGTGCTTGGCACCGACGGCTATGGCCGCTCGGATACGCGTGAGAAGCTGCGTCACTTCTTCGAGGTGGATCGTAACTGGGTCACGGTCGCTGCCCTCAAGGCGCTGGCCGATGAAGGCACGCTGCCGGCGAGCAAGGTCGCCGAAGCGATTGCCAAGTACAACCTGGATCCGAACAAACCCAACCCGATGACCGTCTAAAGGCCGCTTCGCGCGGCGTGCGCGACCGTCAGCCGCCCCCTGGCGGCAGGCGGGCGCACGCCGCACGTCAAGCGCAGCCCCGAGGAGACTGTGGAAAATGAGTCAAGTGATCGAAGTGAAAGTCCCGGATATCGGTGACTTCAAGGACTTGCCCGTCATCGACGTGCTGGTCAAGGCGGGCGACAAGATCGATGCCGAGCAGGCCCTGATCACGCTGGAGTCGGACAAGGCCACGATGGATGTGCCAAGCCCGGCCGCCGGTACCATCAAGGCGCTGAGTCTGAAGGTCGGCGATGAAGTATCCGAGGGTTCCCTCATTCTGACGCTCGAGACGGCGAACGGCTCGGGCGCACAGGCCAGTGGAGCGGCTGCACCTGCGGCTGCCCCGCAAGCTGCCGCACCCGCCGCGGCGCCCGCAGCAGCCCCGGCAGCCGCACCCGCTGCCAGCGGTGCGACGAGCCAGATCGACGTAAAGGTGCCGGACATCGGCGGTTACGACAATGTCCCTGTGATCGATGTGCTCGTGAAGGTGGGCGACACCGTCACGGCTGAGCAATCGCTCGTCACGCTGGAATCCGACAAGGCGTCGATGGACGTGCCGAGCCCAGCGGCAGGTGTCGTCAAGGAATTGAAGGTCAAGGTGGGCGACAAGGTGTCTGAAGGCACGTTGATCGTTGTGCTCGAAGGCGCTGCACCGGCTGCCCCGGCCAAGGCCGCAGCGCCTGCGGCAGCCCCGGCTCCGGCCCAGAGCATCGCCCCGGCAGCGCCGGCGCCTGCCGCGGCTGCGGCACCTGCGGCCGCACCGGTGGCTCCCGCCCCCGTAGCAGGTCATCAGCCAATCAGCCACGCTAGCCCGTCGGTGCGTAAATTCGCCCGCGAACTGGGCGTGGACGTGACGCAGGTGAAGGGCACCGGGCCGAAGGGCCGCGTGGTCGCCGACGACGTGCGCAACTTCATCAAGAGCGCGCTCGCGGGCAACCGCCCGGCGGCCGCAGGTGCAGCATCGGCAGGGGGCGGCGAACTGAATCTGCTGCCGTGGCCGAAGGTCGACTTCTCGAAGTTCGGCCCGGTCGAGCCGAAGGCGCTCTCGCGTATCAAGAAGATCTCGGGCGCGAATCTGCATCGCAACTGGGTCATGATTCCGCACGTCACGAACAACGACGAAGCGGATATCGGCGAACTCGAAGCCTTCCGCGTGCAGTTGAACAAGGAAAACGAAAAGGCCGGCGTCAAGGTGACGATGCTCGCTTTCGTGATCAAGGCCTGTGTCCTGGCCCTGAAGAAGTTCCCGACGTTCAATGCGAGTCTCGACGGCGACAACCTCGTCTTCAAGCAATACTTCCATATCGGCTTCGCGGCGGATACGCCCAACGGTCTCGTTGTGCCGGTCGTTCGCGATGCGGACAAGAAGGGTGTGTTCGAAATCGCGCGTGAGACCTCGGAACTGGCCAAGCTCGCCCGTGAAGGCAAGCTCAAGCCGGATCAGATGCAGGGGGGCTGTTTCTCGATCTCGTCGCTCGGCGGTATCGGCGGCACAACCTTCACGCCGATCATCAACGCACCGGAAGTGGCCATTCTCGGCTTGTCGCGTTCGTATCAGAAACCGGTGTGGGACGAGCGCAAGCAACAGTTCCTGCCGCAACTGACGCTGCCGTTGTCGTTGTCCTACGATCACCGCGTGATCGACGGCGCCGAAGCCGCGCGCTTCAACGCTTACCTGGGCCAACTGTTGCAGGACTTCCGTCGCGCAATGCTGTAACAGGCAGACGCCGCCGGCTGCACGTAAGTGCAAACCGGCGGCGCTCGCGCGACAGCTTCAGGATCTGGACGGGGAGGGGCATCATGACCACCGTGGTAGTCGTCAAGAAGGCAGGTGAGATCGCCATTGCTGCCGATTCGCTTGTAACGTTCGGCGACACAAGACTCTCACAATCGTACGAGGAGAATCGCAAGGTTTTTCTCGTGGGCGATTCCTATGTCGGTCTTGCCGGCACGACCGCGCACTTTCCGGTCATGCGCGCCATTCTTTCCGGCATGGCAGACGAATGCCGTCTGCACTCGCGTGACGAAGTGTTCCGCACGTTCTGCCGCGTCCATCAGAAGCTTAAGGAAGAGTATTTCCTCAACACGAAGGAAGAGGAAGACGATCCGTACGAGTCGTCGCAGATCACCAGCGTGATCGCGAATCCGACCGGCATCTACGGGGTTTATTCCTACCGGGAAGTGTTTGTTTTCGATCGGTTCTGGGGGATCGGCTCGGGGCGCAACTTCGCGCTCGGTGCCATGTACGCCCTCTACGACCAGGATCTGAGCGCTAGCGCCATCGCCGAAGCGGGCGTGAAGGCAGGGGCAGAGTTCGACAAGAGTTCCGCCGGCCCGTTTCAGGTGCATGCGTTTCCGATCGATACCACCATCAAGTCATAAATGCGACAGGGAGACCCCGCATGAGTCTCATCGAAGTCAAGGTGCCGGACATCGGCGCAGAGGGCGTGGATGTCATCGAAGTGATGATCAAGCCCGGCGACAAGATCGCCAAGGAAGCATCGCTCATTACGCTGGAATCCGACAAGGCTTCCATGGAAGTGCCTTCCGAAGTGTCGGGCACGGTCAAGGAAGTGAAGATCAAGGTAGGCGACAAGGCTAGCCAAGGCACGCTGATCGCGCTTATCGAAGCCGACGACGCAGGGGCTGCCAAGGCCGCTGCCCCGGCTGCGGCGTCCGCACCGTCGACGCCTACGCCTGCTGCGCCCGCGGCAGCCGCCGCGCCCGCAGCGCAATCGAGTGCGCCGGCGCCGGTCGCTGCCAAGCATAGCGGCGGCGCTGACACCGAATGCGACGTGCTCGTGCTGGGCGCCGGTCCGGGGGGATACTCGGCCGCGTTCCGCAGTGCTGACCTGGGCCGCAAGACGGTGCTCGTCGAGCGCTATGCAACGCTTGGCGGCGTCTGCCTGAATGTGGGTTGCATCCCGTCGAAGGCGCTGCTCCACACAGCAGCCGTCCTCGAAGAGGCGCAGTCGCTGGGGCATCACGGTATCTCGTTCGGTAAGCCCGAAGTCGATCTCGACAAGCTGCGCGCCTACAAGGAAAGCGTTGTCGGAAAGCTTACGGGCGGTCTGGCCGGCATGGCCAAGATGCGTAAGGTGGAAGTCGTGCGCGGCGTGGGCAGGTTCCTCGACCCGAACCACATCGAAGTCGTGGCTGAAGACGGCAGCAAGCGCACGGTGAAGTTTGCGCAGGCCATCATCGCTGCGGGTTCGCAAGCGGTGAAGCTGCCGTTCCTGCCGGAAGATCCGCGCATCGTTGATTCGACCGGCGCGCTCGAGCTGCGTCAATTGCCGAAGAAGATGTTGGTCATCGGCGGCGGCATCATCGGTCTGGAAATGGCGACGGTCTACAGCGCACTGGGTACCGAGATCGACGTCGTGGAAATGCTCGACGGCCTGATGCAAGGGGCTGACCGTGATCTCGTCAAGGTCTGGGAAAAGATGAACGCGAAGCGCTTCGGCCGCGTCATGCTCAAGACCAAGACCGTGGGTGCCGAAGCCAAGCCCGATGGCATCTACGTGAAGTTCGAGGGCGAGGCTGCGCCGGCTGAGCCGCAGCGCTACGACCTCGTGCTGGTCGCTGTGGGCCGCAGCCCGAACGGCAAGAAGATCGGTGCCGAGAACGCGGGCGTGTCGGTGGGGGATCGCGGGTTTATCTCGGTCGACAAGCAGATGCGCACCAACGTGCCGAACATCTTTGCGATCGGTGACATCGTGGGGCAGCCGATGCTTGCTCACAAGGCCGTGCACGAAGCGCATGTGGCCGCGGAAGCTGCTGCGGGCGAGAAAGCTTACTTTGACGCCATCCAGATTCCATCGGTCGCTTATACCGATCCGGAAGTGGCTTGGGCCGGCAAGACGGAAGATCAACTGAAGGCCGAGGGCGTGAAGTACGGCAAAGCCGTGTTCCCGTGGGCGGCATCGGGCCGCGCTATTGCCAACGGCCGTGACGAAGGCTTCACCAAGCTGCTGTTCGACGAAGAGACGCATCGCATCGTTGGCGGAGCCATCGTTGGCACGCATGCGGGCGATCTGATTGGCGAACTGTGTTTGGCTGTTGAGATGGGCGCAGACGCAGTCGACATCGGCAAGACGATTCACCCCCACCCGACGCTGGCCGAATCGATTGGCATGGCAGCGGAGATTTACGAGGGGGTTTGTACCGACGTCCCGCCGGCTCGCAAGAAGTAACCCGCGTCGGCATCGACGCCTGGCATCGAGCATTTGCGATGCAGGCGTCGAGGCAATGCGATGCCGGAGCTTCGCAATCGCTCAGTCAGAAGCCATTGCGCAGACCGGAAGAAGGCCGTCATTCCGATTCGGGATGGCGGCTTTTTTGTGCTTATCGCGTCGGCGAAACGCTTCGCCGAGCGCTCGCCTCGCGAGTCGCCCATGACGTTCGGTCAACAGGGTCGCCGCGAGGAAGCGGGGGCGCTGAAAAAAGAAAAACCCGGCGTTCAGCCGGGTTCGAAAGGTACCTTCGGTACCGAGGAGACAACTGGGTGTCGCTGCATCAGCTTGAGACGCAGCGTCAGATTTTCAAGTGTCCCTCGTGACAGCGCTATAAAAGCGCTATCGATTACTTCTTGGCGCTGGCAGCACGCGAAGCCTGAGCCGCAGCCTTCGATGCGACGTTGGTCGCGGCAGCGAAGTTTGTCTCGGCGATTTCAACCGCTTGCTTGGTCGCCTTCTGCACGCTGTCGAACGCGCTGTTGGCAGCCGACAGGGCCGACTTGGCGAGTGCAACAGCCGATTCGGAACCAGCCGGTGCGTTCTTGGCCAGGTTGTCGAACAGCGCTTGCATATTGTGCGAGCCTTCGGCCAGTTGCGCTTCAGCCACCTTGGTCACTTCGGCTTGCGTCGACGAAGCGATTTCATACAGGTGACGGCCATACGCGAGTGCCTTTTCGGCAGCCGGTTGGACGAGGTTGGCTTGCAGGGCGAGCAGCTCTTGCGCGTCCTTCACAGCGAAAGCCTTCTGCGCGGTCGAAGCGGATTCGGCCAGCGATGCCTTAACGGCTTGCAGATTCAGCTCGACCAGCTTTTCAACGCCTTCGAAAGCTTTGTTGGTCAGACCAAACAGGGTTTCGAGGTTGGCTTTGTGGGCAGCAGCGAGTTGTTCGGGGGTCAGAAACGACATGGCGTTCTCCTATGGTGTCATACACAACATATCGACCCACTCCGTGTTCGCTGGTTGGTTCTCACCTTATTTCGGTGAAAACACGGTTGGGGCCTCTCAAATGGATGCGATTTCTTTTGTGCATCGCACAATTGCAAGTGTAGAGATATTTTGGTGAGTGTCAAGTCTTTTTTGTGCGCCGCACAAATTCAACAAAAGCTTACAAAATCAAAAGCTTGAGATCCCGTGGCGAAAGCATGGCACCGCATTGCGGCGAATTTTTTAGACAGCCCGGAAAGCCTTGATTGGTGCGGCTTCGCACCGTTTTGGCGCCCCGGCGCACCATGCGCGGCGATGGTACTATCGTCGGGTTCCGGCACTGGCGGAACGGTAACGCGCGCGAGATAACAACACCTTTTCGAGGGTGTCCCGAGCGTTTCCTCCACCGGTGTCGACGTCGTTCAACGCCTTTTTGCGTGCCGCACCCGCCGGCCACTCGTGTCGATGCAAGCGTTCTACAGCGACCATTTCGTCCTGCCATTGCCGCCCGGACATCGGTTTCCCATGGAAAAGTACGCCCGTCTGCGCGAGCGCGTTGCTGGCGAGTTGCCGGAAGTCGCATTAGCCGAGGCGTTTCCCGCAGACGACGTGATGCTGGGTCGCGCCCATTCGCTGGACTACGTGGCGCGCGTGAGCGCTGGCGAGTTGAATCCGAAAGAGCAGCGCGAAATCGGGTTTCCGTGGTCGCCGCAGATGGTCGAGCGTTCACGCCGGTCTGCCGGGGCGACGGTGGCTGCGTGCCGTGCAGCGCTCTGCGATGGCGTGGCGGCGAATCTCGCCGGGGGGACGCATCATGCCTATGCCGATCGTGGGGAAGGGTTCTGCGTGTTCAACGACGCCGCCGTGGCAGCGCGAACGATGCAAGCCGAACTCGGCCCTGATACGCGCGTCGCGGTCATCGATCTCGACGTGCATCAGGGCAACGGCACGGCGGCCATTTTCGAGCACGACCCGAGCGTCTTCACGCTGTCGCTTCACGGCGAACACAACTATCCGTTCCATAAGGCGAACGGCGATCTCGATGTGGCATTGCCGGATGGTTGCGGCGACGAGGAATATCTCGTGGCACTCGGTCACGCGCTGACCGATCTTTTTGCGCAGTTCACACCGTCGCTTGTGATTTATCTGGCCGGGGCCGATCCGCTGGAAAACGACCGGCTCGGCCGACTTGCCCTCACGCACGATGGGTTGCTCGCGCGCGACCGTCGTGTGCTGACTGCGTGCGCCGAGCGAGGGCTGCCGGTGGCCCTCGCGATGGCCGGGGGCTACGGCCGCGACATCGAACAGACCGTTGCCGCGCATTTCGGGACAATCCGTCTGGCTACTCAGTTTCAACGTGCGAGCCGCCGTTTGTATCGTGCGCCGGCGGGTGGTGCTCTCGTATGAACGAGCGTCAGACGGCATCGCAACATTCCACCCGTTCGGCCACGGGGCAAGCCGCGGCGAGCGCCACACGCTTTGGCATCTGGAGCGCGACCATGCCGTGGTGGTTCGTGCTGATCTGGAGCACGGGCTTCATCGTTGCCAAATATGGAATGCCGAATGCCGAACCGCTGACCTTTCTCGCGCTGCGCTTCGGCGCCACACTGCTGATCATGCTGCCCATCGCCGTATTGACGGGCACACCTTGGCCCGTGCGGCGCGCGAGTCCCGGGGCAGAGGGGGCGGCCGGGCGCATCGACTGGACGCTTATTACGCACCTCGCCGTCTCCGGCATTCTGATTCAGGCGGTGTATCTCGGCGGCGTATGGGCCGCGATCAAGCAAGGGGCGCCGGCAGGACTGGCGGCGCTGATCGTTGGCATTCAGCCATTGCTGACAGCGCTTTTCGCACGTGTGGTCGGTGAGCCCGTCTCGCGACGCCAATGGCTTGGGTTGCTGTGCGGATTCGTCGGCGTCGGGCTGGTCGTGGCCAACAAGGTCGGTGTTCGCGGCATCGGTGCGGGGGCTGTGACGTTGTCGGTCTTGAGCCTGTTCGCGATCACGGCCGGCACGCTCTATCAAAAACGCTTCTGCGCGCATTTCGATTTGCGCGTCGGTACGGTCGTGCAGTTCGGCGCGGCTTTCTTAGTGACGCTGCCTGCGGCGTGGGCACTCGAGACCATGCAAGTGCGCTGGAACGCCGAAATGATCGGCGCGCTCGCGTGGTCGGTGCTGGCACTGTCGATCGGTGCTATTTCGTTACTCTTCCTCCTGATCCGGCATGGGGCGGCGACCAAGGTCTCCAGCCTCATGTATCTCACGCCTCCGACCACCGCCGTCATGGCGTGGCTGTTGTTCGGCGAGACGCTGTCTCCTCTGAGTGCCGCGGGGATGGTCGTCGCGGCGCTTGGCGTCGCGCTGGTGATCGAGCGGCGGGCGGCGCCTGCCGCACCCGCATCGTAGACCGGGTCGCCCAATTCCGTTCATTGTTTGCCGCGAGCAAAAGCCATGAAACAAGAATATCTGCGTGCGCAAGCCGCACAGCCATCGCAAAGCGAGAGTCCCTCGGCAACTGGTCTGCCCGTGCAGCCCTTGGCTGGGGAAAGTACCCATCGTCCTGATGTCAACGATAACGCCGGGCTGCGCGTGGAATATGTTGACGAGGCGATTCGCAGCCGGCGCTCGATTCGGGCCTATCTGCCAACGCCGGTGCCGCAAGCTACCGTCGCCGAAATTCTCTCGGTGGCGTCGCGTGCGCCGTCGGGGAGCAACATCCAGCCGTGGCAGACCTATGTGCTGACCGGTGAGGCATTGAAGTCGCTTACGACACGTCTGCTGGACGCATTTAACGACCCGGCGCAGCGGTTGATGCATCAGGAAGAGTATGCGTACTACCCGCGCGAGTGGAGCGAGCCTTATCAGGCACGGCGTCGCAAGGTGGGCTGGGATCTCTACAGCCTGCTGGGCATCGGACGCGCCGATAAGGAGCGCATGCACGGGCAGCACGCACGCAACTTCACGTTCTTCGATGCGCCGGTGGGATTGATCTTTACGATCGATCGACATCTTGAGCAGGGGAGTTGGCTGGACTACGGCATGTTCCTGCAAAGCGTGATGGTCGCGGCGCGGGCACGCGGGCTCGATACCTGTGCCCAGGCGGCGTTTGCCACGTTCCATCGGGTCATTGCCGAGGCGCTGCGATTGCCGGAGACCCGGATGGTCGTGTGTGGCATGGCGCTGGGTTATGCAGACGCGGAGGCGGTCGAAAACCGGCTCGTCACGGAGCGTGCGCCCCTGGATCAGTGGGCGCATTTTTTGAACTAACGTATATCAAGAGGTTGGCGTAATTTGGCAAATTTTGGCGGTTGTGCAATTTCTCGCGTTGCGCTGCACAAAACTGCCAGATGCCGGTTTAAGTATTTCAGCTAAGTCATTCATATTGCTTATTTTTTCGGAAGTTACTAAACTTCTCCCAACCTCGTTGCCTGCCAACCTCACGCTACCCCCAATTTATGTACGCGATCACGACTCTTGCGCGTCTGTGCCGCTCCCGCCTCTGGGGTGCTGCCGTCGTGGCGATTTCGCTCGCCGCCGGTGCCCCGGCAGTCACTTACGCCGCTGGTAAGACGAGCGAATGCTCGCCCAAGACGGCCAAGACTGCTGCCCAGAAGCGCGCGTGTGCCAATCCCAAAGCGACGAAATCCGTCGCCGCTTCCCAACCCGGTGCCAAGCGTGCCGTTGCCACGACCGCTGCTCGCGAATCCAGGAGCGTGAAAGCGGGCGGCAAGGCGCGTAAGCTGGCCGCCGTCGATGACGACGGCGCCGCAGCCAAACGTGTCGCCGTCAAACGTGTCGTCTACAAGAACGGCAAGCGCCGTGTCGTGACGTCTTATCGCACCGTCAACTTTGCGCCGCAAGCGCCTGAGCGTCTGTCGACGGGCCGTGCGTTCGGTCTGCACGAAACGCCCGACGCGCTGGCACTGCGTTCCTCGGTGGCTTATGTGATTGATGAGCGCACCGGCGAATCGCTGTTCGACAAGAACTCGCAAGCGGTGCTGCCGATTGCCTCGATCTCGAAGCTCATGACCGCGATGGTGGCGCTCGACGCCGGTATCCCGATGACGGACGTCATGGAAGTGACGGACGAAGATCGCGATTATGAGAAGGGCACGGGCTCGCGCCTGTCGGTGGGCTCGCGCCTGTCGCGCGAAGATATGCTGCACATCGCGCTGATGTCGTCGGAAAACCGTGCGGCTGCTGCGCTGTCGCGTTATTTCCCGGGTGGCCGCCCCGCATTCCTGGCGGCGATGAACCGCAAGGCGAAGCAGCTCGGCATGAACGACACGCACTTCAACGATCCGACGGGGCTGTCGAGCCAGAACGTGTCGAGCGCTCGCGACCTCGTGAAGATGGTCAAGGCCGCTTATCAGTACCCGGCGATCCGCCGTTTCTCGACGGATACCAATTACGACGTCAATACCGGTCGTCGCGAATTGCACTATGTCAGCACCAATCACCTGATCGGTCATCCGGGCTGGGAAATTGGTCTGCAGAAGACGGGCTACATCAACGAAGCCGGTCAGTGTCTCGTGATGCAAGCCAATGTCGATGGCCGTCCGGTGATCATGATTCTGCTCGATTCGACCGGCAAGTATTCGCGCTTCGCCGACGCTACGCGCGTTCGCAAGTGGCTGCTCGAAGGCGGCGGTGCTACACCGCAACGCACGGCGGGCACGACGCCCACGGCTCAGGTCGCAACCAACAGCGAACACGCACTGTAAGCCGTGTCACGTTAAGTTGCGCGACGCCTGTCGGGCCAACGACCCAAGCAAAAGGCGCTCCCTCGGGAGCGCCTTTTGCTTTGTGCTGCGGCATACGCAAGGTTCGATACCTGTGCCGTGTTGACGCCTCACGCGAACGTGCGAGCCATGCGCGAGACCGTCGGCGCGCCGAGCGCCAGTGTGGCGCTCGATTCGGATGCGTGGAGCGGGGCGCTCCGGCTTACTCGGCCGTGGCGATCTGCGACTGGCCGCCGCCCACATCGGGGTTCGGCGGGTGAAAGCCGAGCGACGCCGAAATGAGCAGCGCGGTCTCGTTCAGATTGGCGAGCCACGCGTCCTGCAACCGGTCGGCAGGCGCGGACAGTGAAAGCCCGGCAACGAGCTTGCCGCTATCGTCGTAGATGCCTGCGGCAATGCAGCGCACGCCCAGCTCGAGTTCCTCGTTATCGCGCGCATAGCCGGACTTGCGCACGTGGCTCAGTTCGCGCTCGAGTTTTTGCAGATCGGTGATGCTGTTGCGCGTGTGTCCCGACAGACCGGTGCGCGTCGCGTACGCGCGTACGCGTGCCGCTTCGTCGGCGGCGAGGAAGAGCTTGCCGACCGACGTGAGATGCAAAGGTGCATGACCGCCGATGGCACGCACCACCTGCATGCCCGAGCGCTCGCTGTAGGCGCGTTCGATGTAGACGATTTCGTCGCCCTGACGTACCGACAGGTTGACCGTCTGCCCGGTGATGCGATGCAGGCCACGCATTGGCGTGAGAGCCGCATCGCGCACCGAAAGACGCGCTTTGACCAGATTGCCGAGTTCGAGCAGCCGCATGCCGAGACGGTACGTGCCCGGATCGCAACGATCGACAAAGCGGCAAGCCACCATGTCGTTCAGGATGCGGTGCGCGGTCGACGGATGAAGTTCGGTGGCCTGCGCCAGCTCCTTGAGACTGACTGGGTCGGCATGGCCGGCAAGTGCATCGAGCAGACGCATCATGCGCTCGATCACCTGAATGGACGTGCGCGACTCCGTGCCTTGACTACTTTCGTCTTTCATGGGGTAGGGCCGAGTTTCGTATAGGGTTGATTCTATATCATATTGTGAAAAATTCGCAGACTTCCCGTAGAGGACTTCTGCGAAAAAGCGGTTTCCAATACGCGGCGGCGACCCGTGGATTGCGCGTCCGGCGCGTCCGGCGAGGCGTGACGGGCGTGTCACGGGAGAGCGTCGTTGCCGCAGTAACCGTCGACCGAAACCGAAAGTGGTCTTGCGCTCGCGTGCCTATCATTCCCTTGCCATTTAATTCGGTGTCCGGTCGGATCGGAAGATGTGGCCAGCACCATAAAGGAGGCGCTGGGAATGTATGGGTATGTTTATGCGCCGGCGGCGTCATGGCCGCAGCGGAAGTGCGAACTGAAGCAAAAGGCCGCCGCGAACGGAAAGTCGATTGCCGATAAGCACGCGGAAATCGTCCGGCAGTTTCAGCAGATCGCAAACACAAAGGCGCAGTTGGGATTAAGCAGTGAGTCGATCGCCAAACTGGAGAGCGCCTTTTTTTCGACGTACAAGAAAGCGACCTCAGGGTATTGGGGAGGTGGGCTTTGGGATGGGTTCTACCGATACGCCTCCAACCCCAGCCGTCAGGGCTTGTACTTTCTGGTAGGCGAGCAGTTGCGTGATCGCGATATCGAAAGTCTTACGCCGTCCGCCCGCCGGTTTTCGATGATTCTGGGGCATTTGGCGGATGCGCTACGAAAGGAAGACGAGATCATGCGCAAGTGCGGCGAGATGATCGCGCGGTCGACGTCGCTTAGGAATGCGACATTTGAGGACATTGATGCGGAAAGGGCCGAGTACGCACAGATCGGAGCCGCGTGTATGGACGTGCTGGCCGAAATCGAGCAGTGCCTGGACGCGGCGCGCGAGACGACCAGACGGGGGGCCAAGGAAGTGTGGCCGGAGAAGAAGCACTTCGGGAAGCGCTTTGCGATTTCGGCCGCGCTGTATTGCATGGCGGGCGGCATTGCGATTGCGGGGCTGATTGCGTCGAGCGGCACGCTCGCCGTCGTTGGGGTGGTGCTCACGATGGTCATTCGTGTCGTCAGCCTCGGGAGCATTCGCGGCTTTGACCGTGAGCGGGGGTGGAAGTCGATCGAGAGTCTATTGGCGAGTACAAAGCAACTCATTGAAACGGAGGGGGCAACGATGAAGACGTACCTGGATATCAGTGACCGGCGTGCCGCGTTGGCGCGTGAGGATAGGGTGTGGGATCTGCTAACGGACTTGAGGACTCAGACGCGGGGCCTTAACGGGCGGGTCAGCGCCATGGCGGAACAAGTGAGTAGCGTCGTTTCCGGCATGGACTCTCTGCGCGACAACGTTGGGCAACGGTTCGATGCAATGGAGCAGCGGTTTGGAGCCGTGGAGCAGCGGTTCGGAGCGGTGGAGCAGCAGTTCGGGGCCGTGGAGCAGCGGTTCGGAGCCGTGGAGCAGCGGTTCGGAGCGGTGGAGCAGCGGTTCGGGGCCGTGGAGCAGCGGGTCGGGGCAGTGGAGCAGCGGTTCGGAGCGGTGGAGCAGCGGTTGGGGGCAGTGGAGGAGCGGTTCGGGGCAGTGGAGGAGCGATTCGGGGCAGTGGAGGAGCGGTTGGGGGCAGTGGAGGAGCGGTTCGGGGCAGTGGAGGAGCGATTCGGGACAGTGGGGGAGCGGTTCGGGGCAATGGAGCAGCGTTTCGAAACCATGGAAGTCGGTATGGAAACGGCGCTGACGACAGGCTTCAGCGGCGTTGAAAGCAAGCTCGATGATTTCAGAAGTGATCTGCAGCGCTTGTCGCGAGTACAGGAAGCCATGTCGGCGCGACTGGCGATGGCGATGCCGGCGACATATCCTGCTCAGGCTGCGCGCAGCAACCGGCCGATGCCCGAGCGGGCGAACTCGTGGAGCCCTTACACACACAGCAGTGCCCGCAGAGTGTAAGCGTCTGCGCGATATGCGGGAATCCACGCTGGGCCGGTCCGGCCCAGCGACTTATAATGGCGCATTATTCCCGAAAAGAGGATTCCCCCAATGCGCGTCGGACTCTTTGTCACATGTCTTATCGACATGATGCGTCCGGAGATCGGTTTCTCGACGCTCAAGCTGCTCGAGACCGCCGGCTGCGAGGTCGTGATTCCCGATTCCCAGACCTGCTGCGGCCAGCCCGGCTATAACTCCGGCGAGCGGGCCATCGCCCGCGATCTCGCCCAGAAATTCCTCGATGAATTCGAATCGTTCGACTATGTCGTCGTGCCGTCGGGATCGTGTGGCGGCATGGTCAAGGCGCATTACGGCGATCTCTTCGCCGACGACCCCGAACTGATGGGGCGCTACGAGCGGCTGCGTCCGCGCGTGTTCGAACTGACCGATTTTCTCGTCAATGTGTTGCACGTCGATGCCGTGCCCGGCGATTACAACGGCGAAGTCACTTACCACGACGCCTGCTCAGGACTGCGTGAGCTTGGCGTCAAGACGCAACCGCGCGCATTGCTCGCGAAAATGCCCGGCGTCAAGATGACCGAGATGAAAGACTGTCAGGCTTGCTGCGGCTTCGGTGGCACCTTTGCGCTCAAGTACGGCAACATTTCGACGGCCATCGTCGACGAGAAGTGCGCCAACATTGCCGCGAGCGGCGCGCCGGCTGTCGTGCTTGGCGACCTCGGGTGCATGCTCAACATCGAAGGGCGACTGCGCCGCACCGGCGACACGAAGACGCGCGTATTGCACATCGCCCAGGTGCTCGCCGGCGATGCCTGAGTTTGCCGCAGTCCTTCCGACATTCACGCCCGTGCGCGCGGTGACGCGTGCCGGCAGCCATCACTTCTCGTGAGTCGCGATGCAAGTTCAATCGATGCAGTTCAAGGCGCGTGCCGGGCAGAAGCTCGCTGACCAGCGTCTGCAAGCCAACCTCAAGAAGCTGTCGACCAAGTTTGTGACAGCGCGGGCGACCGCCATCGAAGAGATCGACTTCGAAGCGACGCGCGAGGCCCTCAAGGAGCGTCGCAATCGCGGGATCGAGGCGCTCGACGTCTGGCTGGAAATCTTCGAGCGCGAAGCCACGCGACGCGGCGCGACGGTGCTGTTCGCGGAGTCGACGCAAGACGCCGCACGCCTGATTGCCGAGATCGCCCGCAAGCATGACGTGAAGAAAGTGATCAAGTCGAAGTCGATGGTCACTGAGGAGTTGCAGCTCAACAAGGTGCTCGCTGATATGGGCGTGCAGTCGGTCGAGACAGATCTGGGCGAGTACATTCTTCAGATCAACGACAACGAGCCGCCGTCGCACATCATCGCACCGGTCGTGCACAAGGATAAGGACGAAGTCGCTGACCTGTTCGCCCGCGTTCACCACAAACCGCGTCTGACCGATATTCCGGCAATGACGCGTGAAGCGCGCGAGATGCTGCGCCCGCAGTTTCTGTCGGCCGATATGGGAGTGACCGGTGGCAACTTCCTCGTGGCGGAAACGGGCTCCGTGGCCGTGGTGACCAATGAGGGCAACGAAGGCATGTGTACGATCATGCCCCGCGTGCATGTGGCGGTGACGGGCATCGAGAAGGTGTTGCCAACGCTCGAGGATCTGGCGACGGCGATGCGGCTGCTGCCGCGCTCGGCGACCGGGCAGGGGACGTCGAACTATTTCTCGCTGCTGACCGGCACGCGAGCCGAGGGCGAAGTCGACGGCCCCGACCACATGTACTTCGTGCTGGTCGATGGCGGGCGCACGGGCCTGATCGGTGGCGCGTTCCAGGAGATGTTGCGTTGCATTCGCTGCGGCGCCTGCATGAACCATTGCCCGGTCTATCAGAAGATTGGCGGGCATGCATACGGCTGGGTGTATCCGGGCCCGATGGGGTCGGTGCTCACGCCGAGTTATGTCGGGCTCGAGAAGACGCTGGATTTGCCGCAGGCGGCGACGCTGTGCGGCGAGTGCAATCGCGTCTGCCCGGTGGGGATTCCGATTTCCGATCTGCTGCGCAAACTGCGCGAGCGTCAGGTCGATCGTGGTCTGCGCCCCTGGCAGGAGCGCGCGGCGCTGGCTGCGTGGGCATTTGCGGCGCGTCGTCCGCGTCTCTATGCCGCGCTCTCGGGTCTGGGGTCGTGGGCGTTGAGGCGGATGGGGCGCGATCGCGGCAGCATCTCGAAGCTGCCGTTCGGCGGTGGTTGGACCGACACGCGTGAAATGCCCGCCCCGAGCGGCAAAACGTTCCGCGCGATGTATCGAGAGCGGCGTGCGCCGCGATGAGCGAGCCGTGATGTTGAATCACCGGTGCCGTCAATGCACCGGTGACGAAGCCAAAAAGCCGGACCCCGAATGTCATGGGCAGACAACAGGGGCTCCGGCTTTTTTTGTGCCCGCGAGGTTCAGCTTCGGGCCGGTAACGCGAGACGCTTTTCGATGCGCCGCTGCAGTGCCGACAATCCGGTCGACAGAACCCAGTAGATTGCGGCACACGCGAGATAGAGCGGCAGCGGCTGATACGTCGACGCAATGACCTCCTGCGCTGAGCGCAACAACTCCGTCACGGTAATGACCGAGACCAGCGATGTGTCCTTGATCAGGCTGATGAGGCTGTTGCCGAGGCTCGGTACGGCGATCCGCAGGGCTTGCGGCGCGATGACGTAGCGCAGCGTCTGCCAGTAAGACAGGCCGAGACTGTAGGCCGCCAGCCATTGGCCACGCGGCATGCCTTCAAGGGCGCCTCGCATGCTCTCCGACAGGTAGGCGCCGACGTTCAGACTGAGCGTGAGGACACCGGCCGGTGTCGGGTCGAGGGAGATGCCGATGCCCGGCAGGCCGTAATAGATCACGAAGATCTGCACGAGCAGCGGGGTGCCGCGCATGATGCTGACGTAGGCGCGGGCGATACCACGAAGCACGCGGACTTTGCCGATGCCCATGATTGCCACGATGACGCCGATCGCCAGACCGAACACCATCGACATCAATGCGAACTTGATCGTGAGCACCGTGCCCTGCAACAGCACCGGCATGGATTGGGCAGCGAGTTCGAATGGATTCATGGGGGGATTTCGGATGGTAAATCGTGGGCCGGAAAAACGACGGCCGGCACTCGCGTCATTTGCGTAGTGCCGGCCGTGATGCGACCGAGGCGTGTCGCTGCGCGGCTTGCGTATTACTTCGCCGGCTTGGAGACGTCCTCACCAAACCACTTTTCCGCGAGCTTGGCGAGCGAGCCGTCCTGCTTCATGCTCGAGAGTGCATCGTCGATGGCCTTCGCGAACTTCGGATTGCCCTTGCGGAACGGAATGCCGACCGATTGGTTGGCGCCTTGCAGCACCGCCCCGGGACGCAGCGGCAGGTTCGACGTCTTGATGAGATACGCCAGCATCAGGCGATCGTTGAGCGCGGCATCGATGCGACCGGCAGCGAGATCGCGCAGATACTCGGGCGCGCCCGGGTAGGTGCGCACGTCGATGCCAGGCACTGCTTTCGCGAGCTTGTCGTAGTTACTGCCGAGACTCACGCCGAGCTTGTGGCCCTTGAGGGCGTCGAGCGAAGTGAATTCGCGCTTGTCGTCCTTGCGCTGAATGAGCTGGGCGGCAGAGTAGGTGTACGGCTGGCTGAAGTCGAGCGACTTCTGGCGCTCATCGGTGATGGCGACCTGATTGACGATGACGTCGAACTTGCCCGCCACGAGTCCACCGATAATGCCGCTCCACTCCGTCGTCACGAACACGGGCTTGACCCCGAGACGCCCGGCGACGGCCTTGGCGACATCGACATCGAAGCCGTCGAGCTGACCGTCGGTGCCGCGATAGTTGAACGGCGGGTAGGTGCCTTCGATGCCGATTTTCAGCACGCCTGCGGACTTCACGGTGTCGAGCAGATCGGCGGCGCGGGCGGGCGTGGTGCCCATGAGCGCCGCTGCGGTCAGCGGTACGAGGCACAGCGTCTTGAGCCAGGCTTTCATGATGATGAAGTCTCCCTGAGGCAAATGAAGGGTGCTGCGTTCAGCCGCTCAGGCCTTGCGCAGCGCTTGCACGCATTCTCGCACCAGCTCGGGGCCGCGGTAAATCAGGCCGCTGTAGACCTGAACCAGGCTGGCCCCGGCGTCGAGCTTGGCCTGTGCGTCGGCACCCGACAGAATGCCGCCAACGCCGATGATCGGCAACGCACCGCCCAGCTCGGTGGCGAGCGCGCGGATCACGCGATTCGAGGCGCCGAAGACCGGGCGCCCTGACAGACCGCCCGTTTCGTTGGCATGCGGCAGGCCCGCCACCGCTTCGCGCGAGAGCGTCGTGTTGGTGGCGATCACGCCGTCGAAGCCGTGACGCGTGAGTGTGCCGGCGATGACCTTGATCTGTTCGTCGTCGAGATCCGGCGCGATCTTGAGTGCGATCGGCACGTACTTGCCGTGGCGATCGGACAGTTCGCGTTGCTTGTCCTTGAGCTTGCCCAGCAGGGCGTCGAGTTCATCGCCGCCTTGCAACTGGCGCAGATTCTTGGTGTTGGGCGACGAGATGTTGACCGTCACATAGGTGGCGTATGGATAAACCTTCTCGAGGCAGATCAGGTAGTCGTCGACGGCGCGCTCGATCGGCGTATCGGCGTTCTTGCCGATGTTCAGGCCCAGCGGTCCTTTGTAGCGCGCCGATTGCACGTTCTGAAGAAACTGCTCGACGCCACCGTTGTTGAAGCCCATGCGATTGATGATCGCTTCGGCTTGCGGCAGACGGAAAATGCGCGGCTTCGGATTGCCCGGCTGCGGGCGCGGGGTCACGGTACCCACCTCTACGAAGCCGAAGCCGAGGGCAGCGAGACCGTCGATGCAACTGCCGTCCTTGTCGAGGCCCGCGGCGAGGCCGACGGGGTTCGGGAAGCGGATGCCCATGACCGTGCGCGGATCTTCGGGCAGCGTCTGACCGATGAGACCGGCCAGCCCGAGCGAGGCGGCACTGCGCAGCGTGGCCAGCGTCAGATGGTGGGCTTGTTCGGCATCAAGGCAGAACAGGGCGCGACGGGCCAGAGGATAGAGGGGCGCAAGCACGATGTCGGGTTCGGCAGAATCGGAAAGTCGCCATTTTACCGGTATCCGGGTCGCAGAGCGCGTCTTTTTCTACGCTCTGCGTACTCTTGTTTTGCGTGGTGTCAGGTAAGGGATGAACGCGATGCGCACTGCTGCCGTTACTGGCCAGCAGCGTCGAGCATGGCTTCCGGCATGTCTTGCCACTGACCATCGAGCAGGCCCTGCAACGGCCGGAAGTTGGCCTTGTAGACCATCTTGCGGCTCGCCTGAATCCAGTAGCCGAGGTAGACGTGAGGCAGGCCGAGGGCTCGCGCCTGTTCGATCTGCCACAGGATGTTGTATGTGCCGTACGACGCCCCTTCGACGTCGGGATCGAAGAACGTGTAGACCGACGACAAGCCGTCGCTCAGGATGTCCACCATGCTGATCATGCGCAGCGTGCCTGCTCCCTGATGGCCGGGTGGCTCGCGGAATTCCACCAGACGGGAGTTCACGCGGCTTTGCAGCAGGAACTGCTCGTACTGCTCGCGGCTGTCGTGGTCCATGCCGCCGCCCGCATGACGCCGTGACTGATAGCGCATGTAGAGCTGGTAATGCTCTTCGGTGTAGTGCAGGCCCGACACGTTGACGGCGAGGCCGGCGTGGCGTCGCCAGATGCGGCGTTGTGTTCGGTTTGGCGTGAAGCGGGCGATTGGCACGCGCACCGGAACGCACGCGCGGCACCCGTCACAGTACGGGCGGTACGTGAAGACGCCGCTGCGACGAAAGCCCGCGCGCACGAGTTCGCTGTACACGTCCGAATTGATCAGGTGGCTGGGCGTGGCGACCTGCGAGCGCGCCGTATGATTGTCGAGATAGCTACAGGGGTAGGGCGCCGTTGCGTAGAACTGAAGGGCAGACAGCGGGGAGAGCGGCAGTTCGTTCGGATGGGTCACTGCGAAACCTCGTGAGCCTTATCTGCTGCGTTCCCGTAGGCCAGTGCGCTGAGCATCTGCTTATCCAGACGCCAGACCGGCGCGGGGGCCATGACCGCCTTATGCACATGCGTCAGAAATGTCTCGCGGGGAATTTCGCCGCCGCCGAGCGATGCCAGATGGGCGGTACTTTGCTGGCAGTCTATCATCTCTATTGCGTGTGTGCGTGCAAACGCAACGAGTGCCGCGAGCGCAATTTTCGACGCGTCGGTGCGCTTGGCGAACATCGATTCGCCGTAGAACATGCGTCCGAGCGCCACGCCGTAAAGGCCGCCCACGCGCTCCCCTTCATAGAACGTTTCCACGCTGTGGGCGAGGCCCGCGTCGTGCAGCGCGCGGTAGGCGGCGACGATGGCGGGCGTGATCCATGTCCCGTCCTGGCCGCGTCGCGGTGCTTGCGCGCAGGCCTGCATGACGGCGGCAAAGTCGGCGTCGAGGCGGATCTCCCAGGCGTCGTCGCGCAGCACGCGGCGCAGCAATTTGCGGAAGTTATGGCTGACGACGAAGTTCTCGGGCCGCAGCACCATGCGCGGGTCGGGGCTCCACCAGAGAACGGGCTGGCCCTGCGAGTACCACGGGAAGATACCGTGCCGGTAGGCGGCGAGCAGGCGTTGCGGCGAGAGGTCGAGCCCGGCCGCGAGCAATCCCGGCGCGTCGCTCGATGCGTCGAGCGCTTCGTCCACTGCCGGGAAGGGATCGTTTGCTTCTAGCCAGACGACCATGGTGACGTTAGCGCTCCGCAGCTTCGGGCGACATCAGGCGGGGTGCGACGACGGCGCGCTCAGACACGCAGCATCGGCGTGAGGATGTCCTCGGTGTGCGCCGTATGGACGGGCAGCGGCGGCACCGGCGAACCGGGCATGGCGTCGTCTTGCGAGGCTTCGATGTGGACGCCGAACGCCCCCGCCCGACGGTCTTCGAAGAAGAAGCGCAGCGTCTTTCCCACGGTCGGGAAGGCGATCTCGTCCCAGGGAATCTCGGCTTCCGAGAACAGGGCAACTTCAAGGCTCTCTTCGCCGGCGGCAAACTGCGGTTCGCGCATCTGAGCCAGGTAGAAGATATGAACCTGATTCACGTGCGGCACGTTGAGCAACGAGAAGAGGGCGCCGACTTCGACGACGGCGCCGGCTTCTTCGAGTGTCTCGCGTGCTGCGGCCTGCGACGTCGTCTCGCCAATCTCCATGAAGCCCGCGGGCAGCGTCCAGTAACCGAGGCGCGGCTCGATGGCGCGTTTGCACAGCAACACCTGATCGCCCCACACAGGCACCGTGCCGAGCACGTTGCGCGGGTTCTGATAGTGGATGGTGCCGCAATCGATGCAGACATGCCGCTCGCGATTGTCGCCGGGCGGAATGCGCAACTCGACCGAATGGCCGCAGGCGGAACAGAATAAGATGGGAGGACGTCGGTTCATGGTTGCTGCGAGTGTATCATCGGCAACGCGCGCTGTGCGGCGACGCAAACGGCGTGCCGGGGCAACCCATGCAGCGAGAGGGTGCGGCGGCCTCTCGGAGGCACGCAAGCTCACGTCAGAAAAATATTCCGCCAGTCATGTTGCACTGCGATGGCAAATGCCATATAATCTAATTCTTCAGACGCGGGGTGGAGCAGTCTGGCAGCTCGTCGGGCTCATAACCCGAAGGTCACAGGTTCAAATCCTGTCCCCGCAACCAAATTTTAAAGCCTGATTTCCACAAGAAATCAGGCTTTTTGCGTTTTGCCTCTGTCGCGGACTTGCTATCGGTGTACGTGTCCGATGCGCTGTGCGCGTTATTCAAGATATCCACTCGCGGCTTTCCATGTCAGGCATCTTCACCACGAACGAAGACGAATTCGACGCCATCACCGAGCTTTGGGAGGCGTCCGTGCGCGCGACGCACGATTTCCTGAGCGACACCGATATTGCCTGGCTGCGTCCGCGCATCCGCAATAATTACCTTGGTGCTGTCACGCTGCGCGTGTTTCGTGACGATGGGGGCGTCCTTCGCGGTTTTCTGGGGGTGGCAGAGGGCAACGTCGAGATGTTGTTCGTCGCGCCTGACGCCCGCAGACAAGGCATTGGTGCCGCTTTACTGGCGTATGCCGTGCGAGAACTCGATTGCACGAGCGTCGACGTCAATGAGCAGAACCCGCAGGCGCTGGCGTTCTATCGGCGCGAGGGGTTCGAGGTGACTGGCCGATCGGAACTCGACGGGCAGGGCCGTCCGTTCCCGCTGCTGCACATGCGACTCGCTAACGCGAAGCTGGCAACAGGCGCTGCTTGATCTTCGCGCCGAAGACGTTCACCGCGAGGCCGGTCATGACGAGTGCCGCGCCCGCGATTTGCGGTCCGGCGAGTTGCTCGTCGAGCAGCAGGGCGGCGGAGGCGAGTCCGATGATCGGCACGAGCAGCGAGAACGGCGCGACCTGACTGGCGGGGTAGCGCGTCATCAGTCGGCCCCATAGCGAGTAGCCGACGAGCGTTGCGACGAAAGCGAGGTAAGCGATGGCGAAGATCGACGCCGCAGAGATATGCGAGAGCGAGTTCGCGATTTGTTGCGGGCCCTCGAACCAATAAGAGAGCAGGGCGAAAGGAATCGGCGGAATCAGGCTGGCCCAGACAACGAGGCCGACGAGATCGACCTTGCCGATCTTTTTCGTGACGATGTTGCCCGTCGCCCAGCTAAACGACGCACAAAGCGTAAGTACGAAGCCGAGCAGCGTCATTGCACTGCCGCCCTGCATGCCGATGACGGCAAGGCCTGCTGCTGCGATTAGCAGGCCGGCGACGTTCTGCGCACGAAAGCGTTCGCCGAGGCACAGCACGGCGAGTCCCAGCGTGAAGAATGCTTGCGCCTGTAGCACGAGCGACGCGAGGCCGGCGGGCATGCCGACGTACATTGCAGTAAACAAGAGGGCGAATTGCCCGAACGAGATCGAAGCGCCGTAGGCGATCAGCCAGCGCCACGGCACTTGCGGACGTTTGACAAAGAAGATCGCAGGGAAGGCGGCGAGCAGGAAGCGCAGTGCGCCCAGCAGCATGGGGGGCACGCCATGCAGGCCGACCTTGATCACGACGAAGTTCACGCCCCAGGCGAGTACGACGATAAGTGCCTGCAACAGATCCTTCGGTGCCATGCTGGCGTCTCCTTGTGCGGCATTGGTGTCATGGGCGAAGGCGAAAGTGTACTCTTGGGGCGTCGACGTGTCGTTCGAAAAAACCGTCCGATGGCACGCGGGGCCGGGCCGAGGGGCTTCGCGCGGGGCAGGCGTACCCTGAGGGCATGACGTATACTTTGCGTTTTGTTGATCAAGAGACGTCGTCTTGCCAGACAGGGTGGCGTTTGCCGTATCTGAGGAATTTGCATGAACCTGCCTGCCCGCCGCGTCAGCGTCGCGCCGATGATGGATTGGACGGATTCGAACTGTCGCGTTTTTCATCGTCAGCTTTCGCGTCACACGTGGCTGTATACCGAGATGGTCACGACCGGAGCGCTGTTGCACGGCGACGTCGCGCGTCATCTCGACTTCGATGCGGTGGAGCATCCCGTCGCTTTGCAGCTTGGCGGCAGCGAGCCGCAGGATCTCGCGCGCGCGGCGAAGCTCGGTGAGCAGTGGGGGTATGACGAGATCAACCTGAACTGCGGTTGTCCGTCTGAGCGTGTGCAGCGGGGCGCGTTCGGTGCCTGTCTGATGGCCGAGCCGGCGTTGGTGGCCGACTGTGTGAAGGCGATGCGTGATGTGGTGCAGGTGCCGGTGACGGTCAAGCATCGCATTGGGATCGACGACGTCGAGTCGTTCTCATTCGTCGAGGACTTCGTCGGCAAGATTGCCGAGGCCGGTTGTACGACATTCATCGTGCACGCGCGCAATGCCATCCTGAAGGGGCTGAGCCCGAAAGAGAATCGCGAGATTCCGCCGCTCAAGTACGACTATGCGTATCGTCTCAAGCAAGTCTTCCCGCAACTCGAGATTCTGATTAACGGTGGTGTGAAGACGCTGGATGAAGTTGCACTTCATTTGCAGCATGTCGACGGCGTGATGTTGGGCCGCGAGGCGTATCACAACCCTTACGTGCTGGCACAAGTCGACGCCCGCTTCTATGGCGACACGTCCCCGGTGAAATCGCGCGAGGAAGTGGAAGACGCGTTAATCGAATACGCGGCGGCGCAAGTGGAGAAGGGCCAGTATCTCGGTGCGATCACGCGTCATGCGCTGGGCCTGTATCGTGGCGTGCCGGGCGCACGCGGATGGCGTCGTGTGCTGTCAGATCCGAAACGTCTGAAGGCCGGCATCGGGGCATTCGAAGAGGCTCGTGCGCAGCTGCGTGCGGGTGCGGCTTCCGAGCGAGACGATGCGGAGTCGCTTGCGACAGCATGACGTTTTGCGGTGACGGATGACGTTGCCATGCGAGCGTTCGCCGCGTGAGAAGACGATGTCGCGCATCGATCGTGCACGAGAGAGAAGAAATATTTCGAAGCAGTGAAAAAAGTGCTTGGCAGCGCAATAAAAACGTCGCTATAATCTTGTTTCTGTTCAGCAAGTCAAGTTGCTGATCACGGCGGTGGCCGTAGCTCAGTTGGTAGAGTCCTGGATTGTGATTCCAGTCGTCGTGGGTTCGAGTCCCATCGGTCACCCCAAAATTCCTTGCTTTCCCCGGTAGTAACCACTTCGTTTGTCAACGAAATCCCCGATTTGTCAATTTGCTCACTTCGTCGGTGACGCTTTTCTCACGCGTCTGCGATCATAGTGCCGCATCGTCGTGCCCGGGTCTGCGTGTGCCGCAAAGTCGAACACGTCAGCCTCTCTGCGCTCGAGCTTTTCCGTGATCGCGACTGGTCGGCCGTCGTTAAGCGTGAAGTACGCCGAGTGCCCAGAGATCAGATATGCCGCTCGCCTCTTCAGGTCATCCCATTCCGCGCGTACCGCTGGGTCGAACGTCGCAATCCATGCAAATTGCGCATCTTGCCAAACGCTTCCCCACCCGCTGCGCGTGTAGGCTTGCCCCGTTCGATTTCCAAACAGAGCCATGCCGGGAATGCGGCGCCCTTGTTGTGCGCGTTTGACGACCGTGCTCAGCCGAGGCGACCACGCTCGCAACTTCATTACCCTTTCCTCGCCGCGTTTCCGTTTGGCGCTTTCAACGATCACGCCGTCGTCCCGAACTCCTGAACGGTGAAACGGGCGAACCTCAGCCGCACGAAATCCGGTGAGATAGGCGAACATGGCCGCGCACCCCATCGTCTTGAAGGGGAGGTCTTGCCGGATGGCCCACAGGTAAAACCGTGTCACTTGGCTGGCCGTGACGTCGCGACGAACCACATCCGTCTCGTTCAGCATAAGCCCGACAAAAGGATTCACGTCGATCACTCCCCAGCGAACCGCATAGTTGCAGATCGTCTGCATGGCAGCCATGTCCTTGTTTGCGCTCGCCGGCGCACCAGCGGCGGCGCGGGCGTCCAGGTATTGATAGCCGTGCAACATCTTGAGCGACGTCGGCGACATACGGCCGAAGAACTTCGTGAGGTTGGCATACCGCGACTTGCGAACGGCAATCCCGTCCTTGCTTTGATCGCGGTAATGTTTCGGGTCGTAGTCCTTCTGAAAGCGGTCGATCATGTCGCCCACCGAGCCGGCCACAATCTGTCCGGCTTGAATGTCCAGTGCGCGACGCTTTGCCGAAGACTCTGCGACACCTATGGCAGCCCTGTCACCAACCGGCGCAGTCGCCAGTGTCTCGCCGCGCCCGTCCGGATACAGGTAGATGAATGACACTTTCGTCACACCGGTTCGCTTATAGAGGCGTGGAACCGACGTCCGCTCCCTACGCGGTGGCGAAGGCTTGGAGATTCGGCGTTTCATCATGCTTTCTATCTTCAATTTCGTGTGCGATTCCCAACTTCTTGTCGCGGTATGCGCGCGCCACTTTGGGCAGCCCGTGGCTGTCGACCACGTAGCGCCAGCGGTGGCTGTCGAGCCATTTCATCATCATCGATCGCTGGTTCGGTTTGCATCCGATCAACTCGGCCAGTTCATGTGCGCTGAGGTAATTGTTCATCACTCAGTTCTCCCTCGTTGCCAGCCACAAACACCCCTGCCAGTCATCCCAGAACACCTGACAGTCATCCAAGCTCGCACCCCATGCCTCCGCCGCTTCGAAAGCGGTCACGATGGCCTTTTCGGGTTCGTCGTTGAGGATGTGGGCGATGGGTTGCCGCTCGGGGACCTCGATTCCCTTGCTGGTCCAATAGCGCTTCTCGTTCATCGTGTGTTCGGCGAAGTCCTTCGTGATGTATTTGCTCAAATACGCGGCCAGCTTGTGGTGCTGCCCCTTTTGGCGGAACGGATTGGAAACTCGGACGTAGCCGTTGTCGTTCCCGACGATTGAAATCCAGATCGCACGCAGCACGCGGTAGTTCTGGCGCCCCTTCACGGCGATGTGCAGATGCCATGCACCGCGCTTCTGACGTTCGGGGACTGCGACATATTGGAAGTCGAGGAGCTTCGCCAAACGACGCCGCAGCTTGTCATAGTCGCGTTTGAGACGCTCTTTGTCTTGCATGTTCTCCCGGTATGTCAGCGTGATCATGCGATCCGCGTGCATGGCCTTACAGCGCAATCTGACTCGCCGTTTAGCCCGCTTGGCTGCCACAAGCCGGTTGTCTTCCTTCTTCTCCGATTCGCCGCGCTTTGCCTTGGGTATCGTGTGAAGCTGCTGCGCCCGCATATAGCGGTCGAACTGCGTAACGACGATCTCGAGCACTCCCTCTCCGAAGTCCCGGCCACCGACGAGATACTCGCGACGGAAGGGATAATCACTTACACTCGTTTCTAGCATGGCAACTCCTGATTGTCGTGTTGATGTACAGGCCTCGAACCGTTCCTGCGGTCGGGGCCTTCTCTTTTTTCGGGGGGAGTGTTCTTGCCTTTGCGGGCGGGTCTTGCCGGGTGTTTGTACGTTAAGTGTTACTGATATAAATATAGGGGCGCGCTTCGCGCGCCCCCGCCGTCCTCGACCCTGCGGGCGGCGGGGGCGGCCGACGCGGCGCTCTTTCTGACCTCAGTGCCACTTCACGCGCGGCGCCGACGGCAAAGCGGTTTTCAGTGAGGGGATGTGCGGTTGACGTTGCGGCTTCGGCCGGCGTTGGCGGTACCACCCGCTGCTCGGTCGCGCGGGTCGCGCTGGGTCGCGCGTCATCGGCCCGGACTTCGCTGTGAGGCTCGTGGGCACTCTCGGCTTCGGCATCGGCGCCGACACTCCCGACGCTAGATTCCCTCACTCGCTCGACCTGGAGCATCAACAGGATTTCAGTGTTCGAGGTGGCGTCGCTACGACTGTCCAGAAAGCGCGGCAGGAAAGCCAAGCCCGTGCGGTTGTCGGTGGTCTTGTTGGTCGTGAGCCCGCCCATGAGGATCACGTCACCGTCATGCAGACTGATTTCAGTGCTGACTTCTCGGGTGTTGAGCGTTGGCGAGTTGTTCACGCCCGTTGTCGTTTTCACGAAGTCACTGATTTGCTGAGTGACTCGCAGATCGATGATTCGGTCTTTGACGGTTGGGGCCAGTTCGAAGATGACACCTGACGAGTGGTATTCGACCGACTGCACCGGTTCACCGCCGCCGCGCGGATAACTCACAGACTTGAGGATAGGCACCTTCTGGCCGACAGTGAGACGTCCCCTAGCTCCCGAGCGTATGCGCAGATTCGGGCTGTTGATGACCTGGAAACGGGTGTCTTTTGCCAGCGCCGAGAAGATCGTGGAGAAGTCGCCCGCTTTCAAGCGGATGGCGTTGCCGAACTTGTCCCCATCTACCGAGACCTCAATACCGAGCCCCTTCGTGAGCAGATCTAGCGCGAGTTGGAAGGCAGAGCCGCGTTCGCTGCTGTTGACGACCTCATACGCCGCCGCCCGCACGCTGACCTCGCCCATTGGCGTGTCCAGTTGGGGCAGCAGACGTTTGAGCACGGCGATTTCATCCAGCGTGCCATGAAACAGCAGTGTGTCGCCGCGCTGATCGATCAGGGACGCCGCAGAGCCTTCCGGGGCATTGCCGCCCACACGAGCTTCTGCAGGGGCTGACACCGGCCGATTCACGGTGAACTGACCACGGAACAACGGGCTGACCAATCGCGCAAGGTACGCCGTGTCGCGATAGTGGGGACGGTAGACGAACGCGTCTCTGTTAGGTTCGGCCTGTTCCTCGATGTCCAGGCGTTTAAACACGAAGTCAACGCCGGAACGAGTCTCGACCGCGAACCCAAGAGATTCCAGAAACAATGCGAGGAACGCCTTCAGGTCGCCATGCTTGGTGTCGTATCTGAAGGACACAAGGCGCTGATCTTGCAAAACCTCCGGCGCGATGACATAGGGCGTTTTGACAGCCTCGCCATAGAGCAGCGTAACGAGTTGTGAGACGTTTACGAGTTGGAAATCGAACGCGCCATTGCTTGGCTTTTTCAGCCGCGCCAAGGGAGGGGGCTCCATTCGCTTTTGTCGTAACTCTGCCTCTAGCATCGGCCGGCTGGAATAATCCAGCGGCGAGTATTCGTCTTGCGGCATGAACCCATTGAAGTCGATGGGCGCGGGCACGATCTTAGTATCGTTGGCAAAAGCTACCGCGCACGCGAGCAACAGAACCGATGCGAATAATCGCCGCTTCATTGCGCGTCCCCCATAAAGCTCGAGCTTGTCCGGCTCCCTGACCAGACCGTGACGCGCCTGCCGTCAATGGTGCCAATGGTGGCAATGCCGTGGTTCTGAAACATGGACGGAGATTCAACGCGCAGACGGCCCGTGCTGTCGGCGACAACGACGTGACGCTCGCTACCGATGGTGTATCGACCGGCGACGCGCCAGTCAGTGCTGAACGTGGGGTCGTAACGAGGCAGGGCGCCTTGCTCGTTCGATGCAGCAGCAGTGGGTGTTTTGTTTGCCCCTGGCAGATGCTCACCGCGAAAGAAACCAGTGATGTACCACGCACTTACGCCAACAATGCAGAGCATCAATACGAAGATGAACCAGATCCGAACGTTCGCGAGCTTGTTCTGACACTTGTCGATGGCTTTCTCTTTTCCCTTGCCACCCGCGTAGGACTGGTACAGCGGGAAAATTGCTTTGCTGTAGCGCTTGGAGAATGTGTCGACGCGGGTGGACTTCGTGATCTTGCCGCCTTCGTACATCTCCACGCGGTAGTTCTGGTTCAGGCCCAATTCCTTGAGCTTCTTCGTGACAAACGTCATTTCGACAACCGAGCGCAATTGCCGGTGAAGATCGCCTATCGACTGGATCATGAGCGCCACGTCGCACGCCACACCGGTCTCAGGGTGCACATAGTGGCGATGCATGCGGAAGAAGCGCATATGTTCGGGCGCGAGCTTGTTGCCTATCGACCAGAAATTCCATGCTTCATCGATAGCGACAAGATCGCCTGGCAAAACGATAGACGGCGCATCAGGCTTTGTTTCGTCGGGGAAGAATCCCTCACGTGTCACGTCATCGTTAGTGACAGAGATGATCGTGCCCAACCTGTCCGGTTCGGCCTTTTTGACGTCGATACAGTAGTCCCGAATGGCGTCCGGCTGGATACCGTCGATGTTGGTCACTACCCGACGACCTGCTATGACGGCCGGTACGATGACGCTGCTAACCACTTCATAACTCTTACCTGACCCCATCAAGCCTGTATATGCGTTGATCGCCATGTGTCACCCCATCAACGGAATGCGGCGCAGCATGAACCGGTTTGCCATCGCAGCTAGGACGAGCGGCATGCCTTCAGGGAACGCCATGAGTTCGAGCCAGTACCAGACCGACGGCGGAATGCTCACAAACGCGTTCGATAGCGTGTCTGCCTTGGGCAGAATGCCAGCTCCTTTAAGCACCTCAATGAATCCCGTTGTGACAAACCACAGGGCGAAGAACGTGCCGAATTTCACGACCACGCCCCGCAAGATGAATTGCAGGACGGAGTTGAAGGCCGAGGTGAATGCTTCGAATAGGGTGCTCATTGCGGCCTCACGCGGCAAGGAGAATGGTCAGGGCAATCAGAACGAAGACTGCGAGCATCACTGTGCGAATCGTCTTTCGATGGCGCTCTGCGATATCGCACATCGCGTCCATCCTGATACGCGTCTGGAAAACGTCGAACACCGGGCGCGGGCACGTCGCGGTGTGCGACGGAGTTCGCCAACTTTTGAAATCGGGCAGCAAGCCGAGAATTGGCGAGAGGATCGCGTTCGGCGTTGGCGGAGACTCCAAGCCAGGTGCCCCAACATCGGGAGCAGGGCCTGCGTCGACCAGTACCGGATTGATCACATTGACGCCGGGAGTGTTGACGACATTAACGTCTCTCGACAGTGGGTCACCGGGGCGTTCTCGGTCCTTGCCGCGATCATCGGGGCGAACTCGCGGGTCGGGATCTCGCCGACCGTCCGGCCACACGCGATCCGGCCGGATTTGCACCTGAATTGGCACTACGCGCTCATAGTCGGGCGTCGGGCGTGAGAAGACGTCCACGAGCCGAGGCACGGCATCACGGCTCTTTTCGTCCATCCACGCCTTCACTTCTTGTGGGGTAATCGGGGCGGTCATTCGATACGGCACCCCCTTGTAATCGCTGCGTTGACTGGCGATAGCGGCGAGAGCGTTGGCGACATCGGCAACGAATTTCGGATTGAGCGGAAGATCCAGTACGTCCTTGGATAGGCTGTCAAAAGACTCATCCAGCGACTTAAATGTCTCTCGCCTCTCCTGCGGGCCATATTCCGTTGGGTCTAAGGGTTCGGGGCGCCACTGCGAAACATTCAAGTCATCGAAGAACGTGTTTTTCTCGGGGCTTCGCACCCATTCGCACGTTTCAGTCGTCACTGTCCGAGTGCAAGTGGGCCATTTGAATGGGTCTGGGGCGCTTTTTGCGGCTTCTGGACAATTTGGTGCAGTCAAATCCAACTCTGAGCCGAAGACCGTTTTACATTGCTCAGTTTCGTGCGACCGGAACGAGTGAGTGTTATGCAACTGCCCGTCGGCGTCGTACTCGTCAACAATTCGCACACGCAGGTTTCTAAACGTCTCCCCGTCGTTCTTGAGCTTGGTTTCGAAGTAGACCAAGAAGAACTTCTCGACGTCGGCGCGGTTGAGTACCAATGCCCTCAGGCCATCACCAGAAATGCGATACCAACCGCCTAGATTCCCGGACAGTTCCGGTTCCGGGGGATATTTCGCACACGGTGCACCAGCCTTGCAACTTGATTCGCGGTACACATTTGCCCCCGCTGCGGCCATGGCATCCCAAGGGTCATTTTTCACATTGATGTGCGTTGCCTTGTATGCGGGCGGTTCGTATGGTTTCAGATGGGGGGGAATGGGAATATCGACTTTTCGTGTCAGCTCAAGCGTCCCATCGCCCATAGCGCTAATGCTGACTTCGGTCTTGCCGATCTTTCCGGCGACTAGCTCTCCCAACTGAGCGCCTATCAGCGTCGTCGCCAAGCCGAACCAGGTTGGCGCACCCGCCGCCATCAGCATCCGCTCGCCCAGCGTGGATTCCGTATGTTCGGTTGCAACCAATGACATCGCCCGATGGGTTGCTTCGATACGGGGATCACTTTCAGGAATCCCATCCCGTTCCGCCGCCTTCTGAGAGACGAGGGCGACGACCTGATTCAGTGTGAATGTCGCGAAGCCACCCATGAGTGGATTGGCCTCCACGTCTGACGCGCTATTTGCGATGAAGGCGACCCCCAGCGCCACGACTAGAAGTTTCTTCATCACATGCTCCGCAGGCCTTGAACGACCGCCCATCCGCAGGCGATACCCCACGCGAAAAACGTCAGATTCCAGAGTTCTTGTGAAGGCATTGGGAGTCCTTGGGGTAGCGGATGGACGGGCGGATTTCGAAAAGTGATGCGTTGAATCGACAACTACGCAACGTTTTCGGGAGCAGGCTCTTGGCACGCAGTGGGACTTCCGTCCGCGTTTCGCTGCGCCCCATGCCTTCTGCGCAGCCAGTCGAAAACGTCGATCACGACTTGGCCGATTACCGTCCCAAGGAATCCGCCAATGAATGACAGCACCGCGGAGTAGGACATTAGGATTTGCAAGTGCTCAAACATCTTTTGTTCCATAGGAGACCTCAATGAATGCATTTGGTGAGTACGGCCCCATTGTTCAGAACGCTGTACTGGGTTTTATCGCTTTGGCCCTTGCAATTGCGGCTGGGGTAAGTGGCTGGATCGCATTGCAAACAGATCCATTCCAATGGTGGCTGGCAGGAGTAACTGCGGCGCTTGCCCTCGCCTGCGCTATCGTCGTCATGAACGTGAAACTCTCTGCGGGCGAGATCATGAACGGGAAGCGTCCGGATCGCTTCCCTGAGTCACATCACGCTCAAGCGCCGCGAATCATGCCGAGAATCACCTTGGCGCTTTTGATTGCGACATAAACGCCCGCCAGCAAGCCGGCGATAGCGATCACCCCCGTTGCCACGCTCGCGAAGCTGATTTGACCGGTGATCGCCGACACATCGAAATTCATGGCCCCACCGCCGCCGCCACCTTCAGCGAATGCCAGAGCAGGAGCGGCGACCAAGGCAAGACCCGCGGTAGTGCGGGTGCCCAGCCGTTTGAGTCGTGCAAGTTGCGTTTTCATGCGATTTCCTTACTTGAGAAATACCGGAGTGCGTCCGGTGCGCTGGCTTATCCCCGGCGTATGAAGCCGAGAATTGCGCCTACATGGGCACTTACGACGTACAGTCCTACAACCGTCGTGAAGGCCAATGTCCAGAACCCCGCCATTTGTGCGACGTCAGCCGATGTTGGTGATGCGTTTGATGATGTTGGGACGACTGCCACAACGGCGAAGTACTGGCCGTTTTCGGGCGGGCATAGTTGACGATCGGTCGGTGTCACCACCATCGACTGGTGAACGGGTTTGCAGCCCAATACGCGTGCGCTTTGTTCGCTCACTGTCATCCCCCTCGATTGATGTTGCGCAGGATCTGCCACGCGAACTTGGAGCAGGCCGGTTGCGGTAACTCGAGCGCTTCATAGGCGAGGTCGAGCGCACCCGCGAGAACCTGCACGGTTTCGTAAAGCAGCGCGGCTGCTTCGAGCATGCGGCCGAAGCGTTCGGTGTCATCCGCGCGAATGCCGCCAATGCGGGCGATACACATGCAAGTGCCGTCAGTGGCGGTCACGGTGCGGTTGATGAGGTCAGTGGGGGCTGTCATATCGGGACCTATACGGTTGCGGCTGTCATTGACGCTTGAGCGACTGGCTCATGGCCGAGCGCATGCATGGGGGCAGCAGATGGCCGTCGTAATCCATGATTCGGGCGACGAGCGCGCGCATGGTTTTGCACACGAATTGAATGCCGTCAGGACGCGTCCAGATGAAGCCCTTACCGGCTTTGATGAGGCGACGCAGAGGCAGCTTGAGGCGCAGTTGACGCCACGGACGGAAGGTAATCGGGAGAGGGCGCGGCGCACGCCGCTGTTTGAGTCGAGCGGGACAGAGGCCGCCGAATAGGTCGAGAGACAGTTGGTGAAGCATCGCAACCCCCAATTCCATCACGGCCGCTTAGCGGTGACGGTGCAAAGAATCTGGCGGGGGGCCGGATATGACTACAGGTTGTCGTCTTTTAGATAGACGACGTGAGGCTAGGCAAAGCTATGCGGCGGCAGAGGCGGTAGCCTTCGCAGCGGCGGTAGCCTTGGGAGTCGCGGTCGGGCGGGCGTCACTTACGTAGGGGTGCAACGCTACAATGCGCGGGACAAGGTGACAATCCATCGACTGCGTCATAGCGAACTCGGCGAAGTACTCGCCCTTCGGGGTTTCTTTGGCGAACTCGGGCAGAGTGATTGTGCCAACGATGCGCCGAGGGCCATCGCTTGAGTTTGGCCACAGGATGCATTGCGCAGTACGCATGTCATAAGGACGGCCGGTTTTGCTGGATATGCCCTCGCGTCGTACAACGTTGATGATGCTGACCCTCTGCTTTTCGATTGGAGAGGTAGGGTTGGCACCATCTCCGAAGGGTTGCAGCGCGACAATGCGCGGGACAAGCTGGCCCTCAAATGATCGTCCGAAAGCGAATTCCGCAAGGTATTCGCCTTCGCGCGAATCTTTGAGTACGTCGGGAAGTGTGATCAAACCAACAACGGAGTCGTCTCCCTCGCTAGTCGTTTGCCAGAGGATGCAATCCGCTATGCGCATGTCGTAAGGACGGCCGGTTTTGATGGATACGCCTTGTCGTCGGGTGACTTCGAGGATGGTGAGCTTTTGCTTGCTGGTCATAAAGACTCCTGAGTTGGTTGGTCTAAAACGACTCGAACGAAGTTCATATGCACACCGAATAATAGTGCAGATTTCTGCACCAGTGAGATTATGCGCACCGATATCGGAATTCGCCTAAGGGAAGAGCGACTACGACTGGGCTACTCGCAGACGGAGTTCGCCGCGCTTGGAGGAGCATCCAAGCGCTCGCAAATTGATTGGGAATGCGGAAAGACGTCACCGACCGCAGAGTTTCTAGCCGCTCTTGCGGCCGCTGGGGTGGACGCGTTGTACGTACTGACAGGTGCGCGCTCGAAAACGGTAGATGCGTCGCTCACTTGGGAGGAGCAGGCGCTGCTCGACAACTACCGGCACAGCACCCCCGATGATCGAGCGGTTATCCGGAGGATGGGACTTGCTCTATCGAAACCGGCCATCCGAAAGCGGCGCAATGGAACGACCGGCGAAGACTAAGCCAAAAGCCGAAATTATCCCTTTCAAAACGAGGGCTTAGAAAGAATCTGACCCCGATCAATAGCGCTTACCGGCATCAATTGCATGCGTCTCGCTGTTGGCCAAATTTAAAAAGTGCCCCCCAAACGTAAGATAGAACGAGGCACTTCGTATGGTATGGCCGATCATTTTCGGATTAGTGGCAGTACTCATCATCACTCTCGCGGTCGTCGTCGCATGGCGCCATGCGCGCGACAAAATATCGCAGTCTAGACGCGAGCCTTGCACGATCGATGTGGAAGCATATTTCGCTGTGGCGCCGCTTACAAAATCAGAGCAGGCGTTCCACAAGTTTTTGAAGACATGTTTGCCACATCAAACCTTGTTCGCGCACGTCGCCGTTGGAAAGATGGTGCGGACGAAGTGGTGGGCTTCAGACTTTCATCATCAGCGTATCGCTGATTTATCCGTCGATTTTCTGATCTGTCGACCCGATAACACAATCATTGCTGCCATTGAACTCGGTGACGCGTCACGCGATACACCTGAATATCGCCACCGCGCTGCGAAGTTGGAAGCACTCATGCAAGCTGTCGGTGTGCCGATGATCCGTTGGGATGTTCGTCGCCCTCCAGGCTCGTTGGAGGTGAGAAAAATAATAGAAGAGATCTCGAATCTTTGAGCACGGTGAACTCCTCCGCAAAGTTGGAATGACGATTGGCGAAGGAATTTAGTCGAACGAATGCCAGACACAGGCGTTCAATTTTCGTGTGACGCCGAGCTTGGTCTCTTTTTTCAGTTCACTTATGCCCGTAATTCAATTCAAGAGGCGCTCACTAATTGCTCGTCTGCTCCGGGCGCTCTCCCGGAAAAGACGCCGGCGAGGACACGCCTTGGGGCGCTTGAATCGCGCGAAGACGTACTACGACCCGAAACAATTTCGACGTCGTATCTAGCACGAAAAGTACGACCGACATTCATCAGCCAATGTCGCAGTGGAGCGGCCCACCGCATTGGATGGGCCGCAACAGCGGTTACCGCACCAACCTCGGTTTCCCACCCCGTTTCGCCGCGTGAAGAATGACGTGGGGCCCCATTAACCCATCTGTCGCCACCATTGCTTCCGCGAACGTCTCGAAGTAAATCGCGTGCTCGGGGTCGGATACATGCGCTCGCCTGATTTCTCCCGCTGCCTCGTCCCATGCGTAACCGAGGTACTTCCTGTATTCGTGGAACCAGACAACATGCCCTTCACGCGTCAACGACTTGGGGAGGTCGAGCCCGCCGTTTCCTCCATCCTTTCCGCCATTGTCGTTTGAATCGCTCATCAAAGTCTCCTTAGATGCCAGTGGATTTAGCCGTGTTAGCGGCTGAAATCATCATCGCAGGAGTGCTGTGCCCTGAGTTTCAGTAACTTCCGAATATTCTGAGTGCTCGGTCGGGACTCGACAAACAACTCCCGTTCCCGACATCAGGCCGGGCATGCAACTTGATAACTATTATCAATAGTGATAAAATTCCACCCATTCCAGCCACGCCCCCTAACGGAGGAAATCATGATTAGCGCTGAACTCGGGCGACAACTTGAGAGCTACATTGCAGAGCTTGTGGTGACGGGCCGTTACGGCTCGAAGAGTGAGGTTTTGCGCGAAGGCGTGCGACTCATTCAGGATCGTGAGACCCAGCTTGCTGCGCTCGATGCCGTTGTTGAGAAGGGTATCGCCGACGCGCAAGCAGGCCGGGGCCAACCGGCCGCCGACGTGTTCGACCGTCTCGAAAAGAAGTATCAGGCAATGGTGAACGACAAGGCATGATCGTTCACTTACTGCCCGAAGCTATCGTCGACCTCGAATCAATTGGTGACTACATCGCGCGGGACAATCCGCGCCGTGCCGTGACGTTCATTCAGGAGCTGCGAGACAAGTGCTTGAGTCTTGCTGAGATGCCGCTAGCGTTCCCCGTGGTGCCGCGTTATGAGCGTTACGGTATCCGCCATCGCGTCTACGGCAACTACCAGATCTTCTATCGTGTGGTCGAGTCGGACGACCGAATTGACGTCGTCCATATCCTCCACAGCGCTCGTAACTACGCCGCGGTTCTGTTTCCGTGAGCCGATGCCGGTGAGGCACGTAGGGGGAGGATCGCGCGGCCAATCACTCACCCAACCGCGCCTAATACCGGCTCGTAATCTCCGCGCAGAGGCCCAAATTTTTGTGCTGAATTTTTGCGCAGACTATTGGAGGGTGTCTTTGGGACACACTGGCAAATACGGCTTCAAGCATTGGCCCCTCTCTGTCGATTTTTTTGTCAACGGGCGGCCGGAAAGCCTTGTCGCACCGTTGCATGTCCAGCTATGAGAATTGACAATCGGGACACCCTAACCGCCTAGAAAACAAAGAAGAATTGCTATTTGATAACCGGATTGTGATTCCAGTCGTCGTGGGTTCGAGCCCCATCGGTCACCCCAAAATTCCCTTGTAGTTCATCACGTTTCAGCATCACGCCAATCCCCGTTCGGGGGAAATTTCCGGTAGATTTCAAGTCTTTCCGCCTCACTGTGCCCCAGTTGCGCAAGTATTTCTCGCAGCGCGGATCGTTCGGATAGGGCGGTCGCGCGCCATCCGTCTGCCCATGTGTAGTGCGAGATGCCGACGGGTTTTTCTTCGCAGCTCAATTCAAGCGTGACTCCCCACCTGTTCCTATCCGGCGTGACTTGCGATAGGCAGCCGCTACGCAGCGCGCTCGAATCCGGCGTGGTCCCTTCTCAAAGTTTGATCTATGTCTAATGCGGCGCTCGACGCCCGCCGCCGGCGCGAGCGGGGGCGCTCATAATGGATTCGTCATGTTCTCATGACCCTGTCTTCCCGGATCGTCATGGTGCCCCATGCGACCCGGTTTCGGGACCCACCCGTCTGGTGGGTCTTTTTTCGTCTGTTCCTTTCGTCGTCGCGTATTTGGCGTAACGCCCCGATGTCACCCGTTGAATTCGAACGTGCTACGATTTTTCGAAACGTGCGGCGTTTTTCGACTTTCAGGACACAGCGGAGACAGCAATGAGTCACTTCCTGCACGGCGGCCTCGGACTCGGCAATGACGGCGAGTTCGTGCGTTTTTACGTGAACGTCGACGGCAGCGTCTTCAACTGTCAGATCGGGCGGGCTGCGCTCAATCGTCTCGCAAAAGCAGACGCCACCGGTGAAGCACTCTTTGATCAGTTCATGGACGCCGAGGACGAGATCGTCGAACTTGCCGCGAGGGCCATCGCCAACGGTGTGCGCACCGACCCCATCGTCGTCGACGTGCCCTGAGCCCGTTCGGTGCAAACCAAGCCAACAGAACCAGCCGAACTAGCCGAACCAACTTTTTCGCGCCGAACACTCGCAATTCCATTCGCCGCGACGTTTCCTGTATCTCGCCAACCGGAGTCTGTCATGAGCTACACATCACATGAGCAGGTCTACGAATACCGCGCGGGTTATCAAATTCGCGTCCGCGCTTTTCAGAACGAGTACGCCGGACCATGGGACTATCTGGTGCAGGTCATTCGGCACGGCCATCCGGAAGGGCCTGAGGTGCGCTCACCCGACGGGCATCGCGATAATCGCGTTGACGCCGAAATGGCAGGGCGCAAAGCGGGGGAGCGCATTGTCGATGAGTTGCTCGGCGACGACACGTACGTCTGACGTCCACCGAAGCTCGCTTGGGTTGGCCGGTCTCACTTCTCCGGCGCTGCGCCGGTACGTTGCCAGTGACCGTCTGCCGAGAGGCAAGCGAGCCCATCCTCAGCCAGCTTCTCCAGATGCGCGTGCAAGGAGCGTCGTGCGACAGCGTGGCGCGACGCGGGTACGTCCGCGTACACCACCGGTATGAGCACGTCGATCGTGGCCGGCCCCAGTTGTTCAAGCGCATCGAGCGTGCGCGATTCGCGCGCTAACCGATGAGCGATGAGCCGGGCAATTCGCTGTGCCGGCTGGTCCATCACGAAGCCATGTCCCGGAGCGAGCCACTCGGGCGCAAATGCAGCCAGCTTCTCCAGCGACGCCAGATAGGTCGCCATATGCCCGTCAGGCGGGTTGATGACGACAGTCGATCCTTGCATGACGTGGTCGCCGGTGAAGACCATCTTCGCCATGTCCAGCCCGTAGCACAGGTGATTGGATGCATGCCCCGGCGTATGAATCGCTCGCAGGAGGCGGCCGTCCGGCAACGTTACGGCGTCGCCGTCCGTGAGCGTGACGTCCGGCACGAACGCCGTGTCTTGTCCTTCGTCATGACGCGCGCGCATGCCGAACGTCGTCGCCCCCGTCTTCTCTTTCAGCAGGCGCGCGCCGGGTGAATGATCGCGGTGCGTGTGCGTGACGAAAATCTGACGGATGTCCCCGGGGGCGGCACGCAAGATCGCGTCGATATGCGCCGGGTCATCGGGTCCCGGATCGATGACAGCCCACGTGTTATCAGGACCACCACCCAAAAGATAGGTGTTCGTGCCGGGGCCGGTCATCATGCCCGGATTCGGCGCGGCGAGACGCAGCACGCCAGGCATCAGCGTCACCACCTGCCCGGGCGTGATCTCGTAGCTGCCCGTGCCTTGTTCATGCGGATCGATCAGTGTCAGTTCGCCCCACGCCGGCTCGCCGGGGGCGACCGGCCAGCGGCCGCGCTTGCCATTGGCAAGACGCGGTTGAATGCGCGGCACAACATCGAGCGCCCCCGCGGCGGCCATCGCCCGGTCCGCCGTCCCCATGGCGTCCAGCCATTGCAGCAGCTTGCGTGTGGGTGGCAGCAGGCGTAGTTGATCGGCATGTGCAAGGGCGTACTGAGGGCGCATCCATCGATGTGCCGCCGTCTCGTTCTGGTCGACCTCGACCTGCTGGCCCTCGGGCAGCATCGCCAGAAAGAATCGCGTATCGAAACGCTTCGGCAAGCCCAGCGGCGTAACCCAGTGACTCAAATAGTGCAGACGTTGCGGGGCGAGCCGCACGTCGAACGAGCGGCACAGCGAGGCAATGTCTACGCGCCCGTCGTGCAGTGCCTCACGCTCGCCGCGCATCGCGCTCAGGCGGCGTTCGTCAACCGGCGCCCCCGATGCATCGTCCGCAAACAGCACCCCCGTTTCCTCGAAGCATTCCCGCATCGCGGCCACGTAGTAATCGAGGCCGCCCCCCGGCAGTTGCAGACGCCGGCTGGCGGTCGCGTCGTCGAGTCCGTCGCACGCGACGTGGCCCAGCCGGTCGTCAGCATCCACTACGCCGCCGGGGAACACGTAGGCATTGGAACTGAAGTCGGTCGCTCGCACGGCGCGCCGTAATAGCAAGACCTCCATGCCGCTTGCCCGCTCGCGCAGCACGACGAGACTGGCGGCCATTCGCAGGCTGGGGGGTACCGGGTGCGGTTCGGGGCGATCGGACATGAGGCGTGCGGCCGCAAGCCGCGCTAAAACGGGAAGTGCCTAGTTTGCCATTGGAAATCACCCGCCGCAGGCGGGGCTACCCCCGATGTGCGGCGCGAGCGGTGTGTGCGTTCTGTGCGGTGCGTGGCGCGGCTAGTGAAGTGCCATTTACACGGCGTCATTGGCGGCATGCACGGACACCGTCATGGCAGGCTCGGCGCCGCCGTATTGGGGTGACGGCATGCGCGCCGCAACGTCTTGCAGCCATTGCATCGTCGCGTCGGGTTGCGTGACGGGCAACATGTGGCCGCCGTCTACGAGCGTCAGTCGAACGCGCTCACTGGCGAGCGGCATGCGCTCGCCTTGCGCACGGTAATCGAGAATGCGGTCGTCGCGTCCGTAGAGGATATCGACGGGGACCGGCAACGCAGCGTAACGTGCTGCGAGCCCGGGCATGTCGCGTTGCGCGGCGAGGATGTCGACGCTACTCGATTCGAAATTGCCCGGACGGTACCCCAACACGCCACCCCCGCGAATGAGGAAGTCCTTTGGGGCGTCTTCCGGACCGAAGACATACGTGAGTGTCGTGCGGCCCGTCATCATGCCGATAGGCACGGCGAGGGTGCGCCCGACCCAGCGGCGCCACCACGCGCTGCGAATGACCAGCGCCCGAAAGGCGGCCGGCACTTCGGACACCGGTTGCGTCAGCGGCGCGATCAGCGCTAGTGCCCCTACGCGTTGCGGATGATCGAGGGCCAGCGCCAGCGACACCGCGCCGCCCAGCGAGTGCCCCACCACAAGCGGACGCTCGAGCGCCAGTGCGTCGATCAATCGGGCAACGGCATTGGCCTGCGAGGCGATTGCACCATTGTCTTGTGCGGCACGCGTCGAGTAGCCGGACCCGGGGCGGTCGACGAGCACGACGCGATGTGTGCGCGCCAGCGCCGCGAGCGGCAGATAGGCGAAGTTGCGCAGTTGACCGCACAGGCCGTGAATGAACACGACGGCCGGGCCACGACCGAAATCGACGTAGTGCAGGCGTTCGCCATCGATATCGAGATATTGGCCATCGGGCGGCACGGCCGCTTCTGCGCGACGCGCAACGCGACGCGTGAAGCGCATCAGCACGACCACAACGGCGGCAAGCGCAATGACGAGGCAACCGAGCAAATAGGCGATGAGCATGATGTCGTGTCGATCAGCAGGTAATGTCAGACAGGCCGCATCCTAACAAGACGCGGCGCGAGTTGGCCATGGCGGGAGCGCGTTGCGCGTCTTGGCACGCGCGAGCTAACGTGTCGCCGATGCCACGCCACCCGGCGTATTCGACGCCCGCGCGAGCGTGTCCGGCGCGACCGATTGCGTCGCGCGACGCTCGAAGTGCATCGCACCGTCGTCGACGCTGCCCCAACGCATCAGCCGCAAGTCGCGCAGGTAACTCTGATAGAACACCCACGGCTTGCGTCGACCTTGCTTTGGCAGCACACCCGCGGCGCGTTGAATATAGCCCGACGACAGGCCGATGGCCGGTATCTCGCCACGCTCGCCCTCGCGCAGACGCGGCACGCACGTGTCTGCGCCATGCGTATTCATATGATGGATCAGGCGGCAGACGTATTGCGCGATCAACTCGGCTTTGAGCGTCCATGATGCATTGGTGTAACCGAAGACCGATGCAAGGTTGGGCACATCGCTGTACATCATCCCCTTGTAAGAGACCGAGTCGGAGAGCACCACAGGCTTGCCATCGACCAACAGACGGGCACCCCCCATCAACTGCACGCGCAGGCCGGTCGCCGTCACGACGATATCGGCGTCGAGCGTCTTGCCGCTCTTGAGAGCCAGCCCGTTCGCGGTGAAGGAGGCGATCTCGTCGGTCACAATGGCTGCCTGGCCGCTGCGCAGCGCCTTGAAGATATCGCCGCTCGGCGCGAGGCAAAGCCGTTGATCCCACGGGTTATAGCGTGGCGTGAGATCGCGTTCGACGTCGACATGACCTTGTGCCTGCCGTGCCGCGCGACGAATCAGCACGCGTCGGATCGCGTGCGGCCAGCGGCGCGCCGCGTTGTAAAAGCCGAGCGTGATGAGGACATTCTTCATGCGCACGACGCGGTGCGCCACGCCCGCCGGCAGCCACGCGCGCAATCGTTCGGCGACGCCGTCGCGCTGCGGCATCGACAGGATGTAGCTCGGCGAGCGCTGCAGCATGGTGACGTGTGCTGCCGTCGCCGCCATGCTCGGCAGCAGTGTCACCGCCGTGGCGCCGCTGCCGATGATGACCACGCGCTTATCGCGATAGTCGAGATCCTGCGGCCAGTGCTGCGGATGGACGACGGTGCCGGTGAAGGCATCCATGCCCGGCCAGGTCGGCGCATGTCCGGCGTCGTACGCGTAGTACCCGCTGCACATAAAGAGGAAACGGCAGGTGAGCGACTGCGTGTCCTGATGGCCGTCGGCGTGCGTGCGTTCGATGTCCAGCGTCCAGCGCGCGATGCTCGAATCCCAGCGGGCCTCTCGGACTTTGTGGCCGTAGCGGATCCGGCCGTCCAGCCCCTCGGCATGCGCCGTGTCTTTGAGATAGTCGAGAATCTTGCCTCCATCGGCAATGGCCTGATCGCTGGCCCACGGACGGAAGCTGAAGCCGAGCGTGAACATGTCGGAGTCGGAGCGCACGCCGGGATAGCGGAAGAGGTCCCACGTGCCCCCCAGCGACTGACGCGCTTCGAGCATGGCGAACCGTGTGCCCGGACAGCGCTCGCGCAGATAATGCGCGGCAGCGATGCCGGAGAGTCCGGCGCCCACGATGATGACGTCGAGATCCGTGGCGACGCTGGCAATGTCGGTGGCTGTCGTGTTTGCCGTCATGGCGATGTCCTCCGGCCGTCGGTTATTTGGTTGCCGTGGAGCGAGCCGCGGCGTCGCGCTCGTTCGACGATGGCTTGCGCGCCATCGCGCTGCGCCGGTAGAACCAGACCACCATGGCCTGATAGCTTGCGCCAAGCAAGCGGGCCAGCTTGTCGACGCGACGTGCATCTGCGCCTACGAGTACCCGCCGCGCGTTGCGCTCGACGCCCGCGAGGATCTGTCGTGCGGCGGCGTCGGCACTCGTGACGTCGATGAGCTTGTTGGCGCGCCGCCGGTGCGTTTGGGCGTCCACGCCGGTGAGCGTGGAGATGCTGTCGTCGATACGCGAAGTTTGTACGATATTCGTCGCAACGCCCCCCGGATGCACGCAGGTGCACGAGACGGGCGCACGCGCCAGATCGAGTTCCATTCGAAGGGCTTCGGTGAAGCCGCGCACGGCGAACTTGCTGGCGTTATAGGCGGATTGGGTGGGCATGGCGATGATGCCGAACAGGCTCGACGTATTGACGATATGCCCTTCGCCAGACGTCATGAGGTAGGGAAGAAACGCCTGCGTGCCGTGGACAACGCCCCAGAAGTTGATGTTCATCAGCCACGTGAAATCGTCCTCACGCAGGGTTGCAACCGGCACCGACAGCGAGACGCCCGCATTGTTGAAGACGAGATTGACCTTGCCGTGGGCCGTGGCCGTCTCGCGGGCCCAGGCGAAGACCGCGTCGCGATCGGCGACGTCGAGGCGTTGGGCCGTGACGCGCACGCCCAATGCACGGCATGCGGTGGCGGTGTTCGCCACGCTGCTCTCGTCGATGTCCGATAGCGCGAGATGCGCGCCGCGCCGTGCCAGCTCGAGCGCCAGTGAGCGGCCCATGCCAGACCCTGCACCCGTGATGGCCGCCACTTTGTCCGTGAACGTCTGCATTGCGCTGTCTCCGATGCGGGCCACGTCGATATCCCGTTGGGTGACGGAGATCGCGTTGCCTATAATTTGGTGATACGTGTCACCACTTTAGTTTTCTGTCCGGGTGATGTCAAATAGCGAAATGGAACAAGGACTCGAATCGAGAGATGCCGCATCGACGGCATCGCCATCTGCCGGGCCCGACGCGCCGCCGCCATCCGCGCCGGGCGGGCGGCGCTATGGCGGGGTGGGGCCGGCACAGCGGGAGCAGGCGCGTCGCACCGCGCTCATTGACGCCGCGACGGAAGTGTTCGGCACGGTGGGGTTTCGTCGCGCCACAGTGCGCTCGGTGTGCCGTCTGGCCAAGCTCAACGACCGCTACTTCTACGCGGCGTTCGAGAACATGGAGCATTTGCTGCGAGCGACGTATGCGCATCACGCGCAGACCTTGCTCGGCGAGTTGCAGGCGGCCATCGCCGCAAGTGCACCGACGCTCGACGCGCGACTCGACGCGGGTCTGCACAGCTTTTTCGCGTTTCTGCGCAATCCGCATGCGGCGCGCGTCTTGCTGCTCGAAGTGATGGGCGTGAGCCCGGAGACGGACCAGGTCTATCACCGCTATATCTCCGAATTCGCGAAGCTGATTCTGGGGATGGCCAACGTGCCGCCATCGGCCAGCGAGGACGCGCAAGCGCAAGCGAGAATCGTCGGCTTGGCGTTGGTGGGCGCCATGACCAACGCGGGCACTGCCTGGGTACTGATGGGCTATCAGGACAGCGAGGCATGCATGGTGGCGAGTTGCCGCCGCGTGCTGCGAGGCGCGCTTGTTTGACGACGCCGTCGGCGCAGCGGCGGTCATGCTCGCTACAATACGACTTTCGCGTACGACGCCAACGCGCGCCGGCGCTTCTGATTTCTCACTCCTCAAAGGTCGAAAATGACCACTATCGGAACACCGCTGTCGCCGAGCGCGACGAAGGTCATGCTGTTGGGTGCGGGCGAACTCGGCCGTGAAGTGCTGATTGCGTTGCAGCGTCTCGGTGTCGAGACGATTGCCGTGGATCGCTACGAGAACGCGCCGGGGCAGCAGGTCGCGCATCACGCGCGCACCATTGCGATGACCGATCCCGAGCAACTCAAGGCGTTGATCGAAGCCGAAAAGCCGGACCTCGTCGTGCCGGAGATCGAAGCCATCGCCACGCCGGTGCTCGAAGCGCTCGAAGCGGACGGCGTGGTGCGCGTGATCCCGACGGCTCGCGCGGCGCGTCTGACGATGGATCGCGAAGGCATTCGCCGTCTGGCTGCCGAGACGCTGGGGTTGCCGACGAGTCCGTATGAGTTCTGCGATTCGCTCGAGCAATTGCAGGCTGCCATCGATGGCGGGATCGGCTATCCGTGCATCGTCAAGCCTGTGATGAGCAGTTCGGGCAAGGGCCAGAGCAAGATCGACGGCCCCGCCGACGTGAAGGCGGCATGGGATTACGCGATGGCCGGTGGTCGCGTCAGCCATGGACGCATTATCGTCGAGGGCTTCATCGATTTCGATTACGAAATTACGCTGTTGACCGTGCGCGCGCGTGGCGCCGACGGTCAGGTTGAGACGCACTTCTGTGCGCCTATCGGTCACAAGCAGGTGAGCGGCGATTATGTCGAGAGCTGGCAGCCGCATCCGATGTCGTCGGTGGCGCTCGAACGTGCACGTCTGATCGCGCGCGATGTCACGAACAACCTCGGCGGGCAGGGTATCTTTGGTGTGGAACTGTTCGTGAAAGGCGACGACGTGTGGTTCAGCGAAGTCAGTCCGCGTCCGCACGACACGGGCATGGTCACAATGATTACCCAATGGCAGAACGAGTTCGAGTTGCACGCGCGCGCGATTCTTGGCCTGCCGGTCAACACCACGCTCAAGACGCCGGGCGCGAGTGCCGTCATTTACGGCGGCGTGGATGCGACGGGCATCGTGTTCGACGACGTGGATCGCGCATTGCAGGTGCCGCAAACCGACATCCGTCTGTTCGGCAAGCCGGAGAGCTTCGTGAAGCGCCGCATGGGCGTTGCGCTTGCGTACGACAACGATCTGGACGTCGCACGCAGCAATGCCCTCGAAGCTGCCAGTCGTGTGAAACCGCGCGTGGCCTGATCTTGGGCTGATCATTTCACACTGACGCACTGACGCACTGACGCACTGACGCACTGACGCACTACACGGGCGTTGCGGGCTGTGGCTCGCGACGCCCGTTTTTTTATTTCGGTGATTGCGAAGCACAACTGTTAAGTTGTATCGTGCAACTATATTGTCGTGATTTTCAGCGAAATCCAATGGGAGCGTTTGCATAGTGAGCCCCGATCCGTCGTTGGTCGAAGCCATTCGCGCCGTATCGCGCGAGATGGTCCGGGAGTTGGGTTTCATGGGCGGCGATTTTGCCGGGACCGATCTTTCACCATCCGCTGTCCACGCGCTCATAGAGATCGAGCGCGGGGGTGTCACGGCCCGTGACCTTGGGGCTCGACTTCATCTCGAGAAGTCGAGCGTCAGCCGGATGCTGCGCAAGCTGGTGCAATCCGGCGATATTGGCGAAGCGATCGCGGAACACGATGCGCGCGTGAAGCGGCTCTTTCTGACGCCAGCCGGAAAAAAGCGCGTTGCGGGGATTCATGCGTTTGCTCGCGCGCAGGTCATCGAAGCGCTGGGACGCCTCGAGCGCGGGCAGGATCGCATCGTGCTGGAAGGGATGCGGCTTTATGCCGCTGCGTTGGTGCAACGGTGACGCCTGCGTGCATGGGCACGTGGTGGAGTCCCGGAAACGTTGCCCGGGCGCAGCAGTCCTGGAACAACGTCTGATGAGGTCATGACCATGAACGATTCTCCCTCGCTTACCGAACCTGACGACCTTGCCGAGCTTGCCGGGCCGGCACCCGTCGGCGTGCCAGCCAGACGGCTTGATGGTCGCGTGTGTCTCGTCATGGGCGGGACCAGTGGTATCGGCCGCGCCACGGCCTTGCGCATGGCTCAGGAGGGGGCGCGTGCCGTGATCGTCACCGGACGGCGCAAGGCACTCGGCGATGCGCTTGCCGATGACATCAGACGGCTAGGCGCGCAGAGCTTGTTCGTCACCGCAGATCTGACGCGTGAGGCCGATATCACCAGCACGATATCGCAGACGATGACGCAATTCGGCCGGCTCGATGCGGTGTTCAACAACGCCGGCTTCCAGGAGCCGCGCGCGCGATTGGCCGATCAGACCGACGACGTCTACTCGCAGGTGTTCGATACCAATGTCCGCGCCGTCTTTCATGCCATGCGTCATGAGATTCCGGCACTGCTGGCGTCCGGTGGCGGCACCCTTGTCAACAACACGAGTGTGAGCGGCGTGCGAAACCCTAACGCGGGGCTCGCGCTCTATGGTGCCTCCAAGGCTGCGCTCAATTCGCTTACACGCGCCGCCGCGATGGAGTATGCGTCTTATGGCATTCGCATCAACGCAGTCGCGCCAGGCCGTGTGGTGACCGCCATGATGCTCGCCTCGGGAATCGCAGATATGCGCAGCGTTGCGGCGGGCCTGCCGCTCAGGCGGATGGGACATCCGGAGGAGGTGGCTGCCGCCGTCGTGTGGCTGAGTTCAAGTGAGTCCAGTTATGTCGTGGGACACGTTCTGGCCGCAGACGGTGGTTTCCTTGCGGGATGATTTGCGGCGTGCTCAGGCACGCGGCACGGTAATTCTCTGCGCCCGGCTGTGCGGTGCATCGAAGTCCTGAATACCTGCCAAAAACGGAAAAACCCCGCATGAGCGGGGTTTTCAGTTCGGGCAGGCCTTGCGGCACTGCCCGAGGCGCGTCGATCGCCTTAGCGATCAGCAGCGAAACAACCGTCCCTTAGATGGGCTGGATGTTGCTGGCTTGACGGCCCTTCGGTCCCATCTTCACTTCGAAGCTGACCTTTTGGTTTTCTTGCAACGACTTGAAACCCTTCGATTGGATTTCCGAGAAGTGAGCGAAGAGATCTTCACCACCTTCGTCCGGCGTAATAAAACCAAAACCCTTGGCGTCGTTAAACCACTTGACGGTACCAGTTGCCATTTCTTAAATCCTTAAAGTTTTCAAATGAGCGAGCGAGAAGCTCAGCGAGCGCATGACATTAAAGCTGATCAGGTACAACCGAGTTGACGCAGAGGGCGACATTAGATGACACAAGACTCGCCATACAACGTTCATGCACCCGTTTTTTTACGGGAAAGGTGGGAAGGTGTCAAGCAGGGAAACTTTAGATTGTTGATCCACGCCAGTTTCAACCGATTTTTCGTTGCATTGCGACATGCATTCGGCATAGCCGGGCGGCCGGTCGGACAGGCCTTGCGATGTCACGCCCGCGACCCTGTCGTTTCGGGCTGCCAGACGTAACGCAGTGCCGGCAGCTCAATGCCCGGCGACACCGCAATCGGATGAACGGCGCCCGCGCGACCTCCCAGCCGGTCGTAGAAGTGCCGGGCACGTGTATTGCGCGCAAGCACCCAGAGATAAAGCGCAGCCTTGGGATCAACGGCACTCGCCCAGTCCCTTACCTGATAGAACAAGGCCCGGCCAATGCCCTGGCCCTGCCATGCGGCAGCCACGTGAAGGTTGTCGAGCAGGATGCCATCGCCGCCCGACAACGCGCACACGAATCCAGCGAGCGGTGCATTCGCCACGTCGGGGCACGCTTTCCATATACGCATTGCGGTATCGTCGACGCGCGTCAGCCGCTCGCGCCACAACGCAGTGTGTTCCTGTATGAGATGATCGCGCATATGTTCCGCCGGAAGCATATGCGCATACGTCGTTTGCCAGCTGTGTGCGTGCAAGTCGGCGATGCGCGCAACGTCCTGCATCGTCGCTGGCAGGATACGGGGCGCCGTCATGCCAATGTTCCCGTCGACCGGGAAGTGTGCCGGACGAAATGAGAACGGCAGCCGTCAAAAATGACGGGGGAAAAAATATCGTTAGGTAAGGGGTCCGAAAGTGTGTCTTGTGGCGTGGACGCAACGCGAACGCTGGCTTGCCGGGATGTCATGAACATGTCACCGCGCTATGCGGTTTGAGCGAAAGGGAACGAAAGGACGAACTGCGTTGCTGCGCGTTGTCATCCAGCGTTCACTATAGCGCGGTACACGATCTCACGTGTGCGAATGCGGATGCCGCTGGCTGGCCATCGTCGGGCGAGTCCGGTGCGTCGTTTTGGGCGGCATTGTGTGACGTGTCTTCACGGTCTTCTTCTTGCCGTGCAGCGTCTTGTTGACGTGCGCCTTCTTGTGCGCGGATACCTTCATCGCAGACTTCGTTGCGGCGTGGTGGTGGCGATGCTTCGAGGACGAGGCATGCGTACTGGCGTGATGGCCGGACTGGGTGTGGAGGGCGGGAGCGGCGAATGCCGAGGCCGAGAACATCGCAAACGTTGCCAGCGCGAGAGCGACGCCGACGTTGCGCAGGGTGCGCGGGTAGAGCATGGACAACAGGGTCTCCGTAGGTTTGAGTGCTGGCGAGTGCGGCGGGTGCGCCGCGTTGCCGCCGGCCGATCAGGCTGGACCGCGCCACTGATTTGTCACTGACAGTGCGCGCGAGCGGCCGGGATTGTAGGGCTGCAAAAATGACTTGTCGAGATGGCCGGCCGACCGTCCGAATGCTGTTCCGGCGCTTGGCCTACGATTTTGGTGCGCTGCCACATGATCTGCGCATCGACTAGGTGTTTTCCCTAGCAACGCAAAAAACCGCGCCACGAGTCGATTTCATGCCTGCAAAATTCATCTCCACCACCCTTCAATTTGAACGCGAGGTGCCGTTAACGGCCTCATGACGGTCTCGTTGCAGGCGTCATCACGACGGCCTCACCACGGGCCCGGCGAACGTGTTCGATGCGTTTGCGGCCCGGGACTTGTCCTTCGGCGCGCAGTGCAGGCGTGACGCCGAAGCGCCAAGGCAAGATGCCGGGCAAGCACGCTAGGCGGCCGCGAAGTGCCGCGTGTCTCTCGAGACCTTACGTGGCAACCAACCAGGCACCGACGCTCGACTCCCTGCAATCGCTGCTGGCGACCGTCCAGCGCAATGAGCGTTCGCTTAAACGGTTTCAGGACATCGAGCTGGCGCTGATGGGGGCGCCTGACTTCGGTCAGTTTCTGGAAGTGGTGCTCAACCGCCTGCGCCACGATTTCGACCTGTCGGGGGTGCGTCTTATGCTCGCCGAGGTCGACGATACGTTGCGCGATCTCATCGACACTGCCGAGGGCATCCGCGCACTCGACAGCGGTCTGTCCATTGCGCAGGACGCAGGCACATTCTCTGCGGTATGCGGCGATGGCCAACTCTGGATCGGCGCCCCGCGTGAGCGCCATACGCCGCTCTTCGGGCCGCGCCCGCCTGCGAGCGCCGTCGTTATGCCGCTCGCCCGTCATGGCCGGTATCTCGGTGTCATCGCACTCGGCAGTCGCGACGCGCGTCGCTTCTCGCCAGAGATGGCGACCGACTTTCTCGAACGCTTCGGCGCGGTCGTTGCCGTGTGTCTCGAGAACATGTGGAATCGCGAACGTCTCAAGCGCATCGGTCTGACCGATCCGCTGACCGGCTTGTCGAATCGCCGCTATTTCGATCAGCGTTTGCGTGAAGAGGTGGTGCGAGGTGCGCGTTACGGCGCGCCGCTCGCGTGCCTGCTGATCGACATCGACCATTTCAAGCGTGTCAACGATAGTCACGGTCACGCCACTGGTGATCGTGCGTTGCGCGCGGCGAGCGTGTGCATGCGTGCGCAACTGCGGGTGACGGACACCCTTGCCCGCTATGGCGGGGAAGAGTTCGCCGCGCTGCTTGTGCAGACGGAACAGAATTGGGCGGGGACCGTGGCGGAGCGGGTGCGTCGCGCGGTGGCACGGTTGGAGGTGCCCGATGACGACGGTGCGCTCGTGCCGATCACGATTTCCATCGGCCTGGCGAGTGTGGACCCGCGTGATAGCGCCGATCCTGAAACGCTCCCGATGCGCCTGCTTGGCGCTGCCGATGCGGCGTTGTACGCCGCGAAGCGTTCCGGTCGCGATCGCGTCGTCGTGGCCTCTGCGGCGACGCTGCGCTGAGCGCATTGCCGGCAGGTTGCCGGTTATCTCGGTATGGCGCGCAGGCTTGCTCGGCCCTGTCGCACCTCAGTGTGCTCTATCGCAACGCATCCCGCCTCGTCGCACCTTATCGCACGCTGAACCAGCCGATCAGCAGAGATACCGTGACGACCGAAAGCACCGTCGAGATCAGAATCGCGCGCGAGGCGACGGCGGCTTCACGTCCATAAAGTTGGGCCAGCATGAATGGACCGGTGCCGATGGGCAGGGCCGAGAGCAGCAATGCGCTGTGCGCCCAGATCGCCGGGAGGTCGAAGACGCGGAACGCCAGAAATGCCGTGACCGCCGGTTGAAAGACGAGCTTGAGCCCGACGAGGCGTCCCACCGCGCGCGCAATTCGGGGCTCTCTGGCCGCCCCTGAACTCTGCGCGAGGAACATGCCGATCGCCACCAGCGCGCACGGACTGGCGGCACCGCCGAGCAATGTGGTGAAGTGCAACACGGGGGCTGGCAGTGCGATGCCGGTGGCCGCAAACGCCATGCCGACGAACGGCGAGACGACGAGCGGATTGCGCACAAGCGCCCGCGCGACGAAGCCTGCGGTGCGGCGCCAGTTCGGCGTGGCCTGCAGATCCGTCTCGATGATCGCGATGGAGATGGCGAAGAGCACCGTGGCCGTGAGCAGCATCGCGACAACGACCGCCGGCACGCTGGCCGGACCGAAGGCCACGAGGCACAGCGGCAATCCCATGAACCCGGCGTTCGGATATGCGGCTCCCATCCCTTCGATGCTGGCGTCGGTCAGGCGCCCGCGCACGGTGCGATCGAGCATGAACGACAGCGCGAACGTCGCGGCCATGCCGCCGCCGAACGCGCCCAGAAAACCGGGATTGACCAACTCAGCCCACGTGATCTGGGCCATCGACTGGAACAGCACGGCAGGCAGCGCGAGATAGACGACGAAGCGATTGAGCGCGTCGAGCGCGGCGTTGCCGAGCCAGGCGCGGCGTGCGCACAGATAGCCGACGAAAATCAGCCCGAAGACGGGCAGGGCGGCAGAGATGACCGCTTGCATGATCACTGCGACTCCGCCAGCCGGGTGAGCCACTCTCGTCGCGCGTTGCCGCCATCGGCCTCGGTGTGCTCGCGGGCGGCGGCTTCTGCCCCACTGGCATCTCCCGCGGCGATGCGCGCGACGATTTCCCCATGCTCGTGCCAGACGACTTCCTGCATCGGCATTGCCCCGAGCGTTGCCGCCATCGCCCGCATGATATGGGGCCATTGCGGCGCGACCGTCTGTGCAATCAGCGGGTTGCCCGACGCATCGTGCAGCGCCGTGTGGAACGCCACCTCGATGCGCACCTGGCGTGCCACGGGCGTGCCTCGCGTCATCGCCATGCCGGCGGCGACAGCCTCTTGCAGGCGGCGTAACTCGGGCTCGCTCAACGTTCCTTGCGCGGCACGCGTGGCGGCCAGCCGCGCCGCCAGTCCGTCGAGCGCCGTGCGCACCTGATAGAGCTGTCGAAGGTGATCGGCGTCGATGGGGGCGACTTCCAGCCCCTGACGTCCGCTGTCGCAGACCAATCCGTCGCGTTTGAGCAACTGCAACGCATGGCTGACCGGTTGACGCGACACGCCCAGCGAATCGGCCAGTTCGGCCTGCCGGATACGCTCACCCGGGGGCAATGTGAGATCGGCGATGGCGTCGCGCAAACGCGAATAGACCTGATCGATGAGCACCGGGGTGCTGGCCAGCGGCTCAAGCGGCGTGAGGGGCAAGTCCGCCGTGGTCGGGTCGGCGAATGCTGCGGGGTTGGACATGGCGTTCCGGTGCTCGCCGGTATCGGTGATATCTGGAATTCCGAATTCTACGCTGTCGCGCGGACGCCGGGGTGCCTTTTTCCATCGACGGCGGTCGTGAGGGGGAAGTGAGGGGGCGGGGCGGGATTTACGTCACTCGCTCGGGTCCAGTTCGGGCGGTGACACGGACGCTGCGCGGGCGGGCGTTTGCAAGAGTGCCTGCACGGTCGTGCGAGTGCGCTGCAGGCGGCGAGCGAGGACCCAGGCGTCGGCTTCGTGCTCGAACAGACCGACGATCAGATGCGGTTCCGCGGCAAAGCCATCGGAAAACAAGCCGATATTCTTGGCGATCATCTCGCTTGCCCGTTCTACCGAGACGGTGTACTGACGCGGTGAGCGGTATTGGTTGATGACTACGGCAAAGGCGCGGGAGAACGCGTCGGACATGCGGAGACCTCCTCTGACGGCGTCGCGCAAAGTCCCGGACGCTCACCGTCGGAGACACGCGCTCAGCGTTGCACTTCCGGTGATTGTAGGCGATGGCGGGGGAGGTGTCGGGACAAAACGCTGACGGGCGGCGCTGCCGGTGGCGCATGTCGGCGGCGGCATAAAAAAAGCCGCCGAGCGGGTCGGCGGCGCAACAGAGAGGGTGACAGCGCAACCGAAGTTGCCAGAGAACAGCATAGGTTGCGGCGATGACAACGACGTGACCGTCGTCTCGACGACGCGGCCATCGCTTGCCGTGATCCGCAGCCGGATCGCGACGTGAAACTCAGCGAAATTTCCGGAAAAGCCCACCTCAGCGCGCAACGCGCGCCTGGGGCCTTTCGTCGTTCGATGCGCTTGGGCGCGTGTGCCGGCTATACGAGCACGGGCAACGCCTCCACGACAAGGAATGCAACGAGCGCTCCGGCCACCGCCCCCGCCGCACGCAGACTGTAGCGTGTGCCACGGGTCGCGACGGGGATGCCGCCAACGAGCAGCGCACCGGCCACCGCCATTGGCAGGAACAACGTCAGGTCGTAAAGGTTGAAGTGGAATGTGGGCATCTTTCTTGTCTCCTCACCTGAATCGCGCTTCCACTATAGGACGGCGGCGGAGGATGCCCAAATTTGGTGCGACGCAGCATGTTGCTGCGCGGAGAATGACGCTTTGACGGGGTCAGTCTTCCTGACGCACGGCGTGCATTTTGCGGCGTGCGTTCCACATCGCCATGTCCTTGCGGGTGCGTACGCGGTCACTGACGTTGATCCCCGAGGGCCGAACGCTCGGGGAGGAGACGGCAACGTCGTTAGCTTCGCTGCGCGCCTGCACCATCATGACGAGCGTAAACAGCGAAGCGGCAAGCGCCAGCAAGATCAGCTTCATACGGCCCCCGGGTGAATCTCTGGTGAATCTGGTCGGTGTTATGCATCGTCGTCCTCGTCCTGACCGGTCCTCGAAGGGGCGACCGTGCCGGCGATGGTGGCGCGATGCTTCAGTGGTGCACTGCTGACGGACTACGTTGCCGCGACTGCCTGACGGGAGGGGGCTTCGGTGCGTCTGACGCGGTCTGAGATGGCGTCGCATGCTGCGCGACGCATCATAGCCCGCGATTATGACAACTTTCCCGGCCGCGCGACAATCTCGCGGGCCGTGGCGTAACGCCTCGCCTCACGTTCTCTAACGTATAGCGACGGCTGCGGCGAAAAGTTTAGAAATCGTGACACTTTTTTTTGACACGAGCCGAAACGCCATTCCGCTACGTTTTGGCCCGTGTTTCCCCCATGAGGTGCTTACGGCTGATGCGAGACGTCTTTGTGCTGCCCGCCGGCCTGAGCGGCCCGGCGTGTGCCGTTCTCAGGCAAGGCCATGGCGGCCAGCGACGCCAGCGCGGCGCCCGCCTGGGCGAGCTCGTGCATCACGTCCGGCGCCGTACCGAGCGCCACCGCAAGCCCGGTCAGCCCCGCCCAGGTAGACGGCTCGAGCAGTCGTGACAGGAGAAAGCTCATGATTCACCCCCCGGCGTCGTGTCGTCGAGCGAAGTCTTGCCGCTGAAGTAGAGCGGCGTCATGTCGAAGTTCGAGACCGTGGCCGTCTGGCCCAGTCCCTCATGCGCCGCGTTGGCGAGCACGCCGTTGTCCTGATCGATCGTCCAGGTGAACAGCCCGCCCAGCCCGTTGCGGCGCACATAGTCGCCTTTGGCGCGTACTGTGCGTGGGGTATCAAGTGACATGAACATTCCGCTCGACGGCTGATACAGGAAGTCGGCATCGGCCACCGGGTCGGTGTAGAGGACGAAGCCGTTGCGCGCCGTGCCGTTCTCGAGATCGAGGTAGTTGAACAACACATCGTAGTACTCCGTCGTGCCCGACTCGAATGTGCCGGTGGTGATGCCGTCACCGGGCATGTAGGTGCCTGAGAGTGCCGACACCTGCGAGATATCGGCCTGAAGGGCATTGCGGGAGTAGGCCGCGTAACCGATGTGCACCTTCGCGAGCGGTACGCCCGCCTGACGCAACCAGTTCACCGCCCGATCGACGGAGAAGCCGCTCGCTGCGCCCGGGTCCGTGTCGTGCAGATTGGTGTGGTGCGCGAGCGTTGGCGCCCACGGCGTGCCAAAAAAATCGTAGGTCATCAGATTGAGTCGCGACACACCCGCCGCGATGAGGCCGGGCAAATTGGCCTTGGTCATGTCGGCGACGTTGGCCGAAGCGGCAATCGAGATCTCGACGTCCTTGCGCCCGGCAGCCACGAGCGCTTTCTTCAGATCGCCGACGAGCGCCGCGTAGTTGGCGCCGTCAGTGTCGTCGTACGTATTGCCGGTGTCTCCCGGCGAGCCGGGATACTCCCAGTCGATGTTGACCTCGACGAACATCGGAAAACGCCTGAACAGGTCGACGACACTTGCGCAGAACGTCTTGCGCCGCGCCGCGCTCGCCGCCATGCCGTGGAACGCCTCACTCATCGTCCAGCCGCCGATGGCGAGCGCCAGTTTCAGTGCGGGGTTCTTCGCGTGAAGCAGGCGCAGCCCGCCGAGCACACCCTGTGCGCGCGACTGCTGGAACATCGGTATGACATCGTTGCTGACCCAGCCGTCGAACCCGCAATTGCGATAGGACAGCACGTCGCCCCAGCTATCGACGAACGTGGCCTGATCCGGCTCGCGCACGAAGTCGGTGGCGGCGCGCGCAACCGTCTGCGCCTTCTCGCCCTGATCGCCGACGATGCCGGCAAAGCCGATGATCAGCCGGTCGTACGCGAAGGGATCGAGCCACATGAGATCGACGCCGCGTCCGGCCGCATCGTTACTGAAGTCGCCGTCGAGCCGCCCGTCGTATTGCGACCAGTCGGTGTAGTAGCCCGAGACCTCGAACGCGTTCTTTGCGTAGCGGTTGTAGACGCGGCGTGCGACGCGTGCCGATGTGTACGACAGTTGTGTCGTGCTGGTGGCGGGGTCGAAGCCGTTCTGAGCGTATGTCGTTTCGGTGGCGCCGTCCTGCGGATCGCTCGGGTAGACGAGTTCGCTCTGTGCGCCGGGCGTTGCGGACCGTGTCGACGCCGTCGAGCCTGAGGTGGCTGGCGTAACCGCTGCTGCGCGGGAAGCGGAAGCCGCCGTCGACGGATGTTGTGAAGGGGTTTGAGACATGGTGTGGCTCCTGAAGTTGAGTGAACACATGCCGTCGCCGGGCGGCGCTTGCCGCAACGGCATCGGCGTCATCAGCGTCGTGTCCGCTCAGCGTGCGCGCCAGCGCAAATGACGTGTCAGGACCGAGAGGGTGCGCGGCAGCATCGCTGTGAGCCACGCAAGCGCGCGAGGGAGGTGGGCAGGCGACGTGTTTGTCTTGTGCGCGGCCGGTGTGTCGCAGGGCTCGAAGCGATAACCGATGCGTGGCACCGTCACGATATGGCGATGCAGATCGAGCGGAATCAGCTTGCGGCGAAGACGTGAGACGACCTGCATCAGATTCGTGTCGTCCTGTTCGGGACGTTCCGGCCACAGCAGCGCGATCAACGTACGTTTGTCATGCACGACATTCGCGCGCGAGTGCAGGGCACATAACAGGCGGTACTCGATCTGCGGAATCCGCACCGTCACGCCGTGGCGGCGGACTTCGCCATGTCCATCGCGCGCTACACCCTGGTGGAGCAGGGCGGCGTGTGAGGATGTGCCGATCGCGTCGCAGATCGTCAGACCTGCGACCGGTGAGGCCTCGCTCGACTCGCGTACGGCGTGTTGAACCGAGCGGCCGCGCTCACGGGAACGGTGTTCGATGTCGTGGGCAACGTCAGTTACCTGTGCGACAGAGGCAGGCACATCGAAGCGGTATCCCACGCGCGCCACGGTCACGACGGCGTGCTGCAACCCGAGCGGGGCGAGCGAGCGCCGCAGCCGTGACACGAGTTGCACGAGGGCTGCGTCCTCCATCCACTGTGCCCGCGTTCCCCACAGCGCCTGCATGAGCGCGCGTTTGTCGAGCGCTGTGCCTGCGCGGGCCGCGAGCAGTATCAGCAAACGCTTTTCCTGCTCCGACAGCCGCGCGGAAACGCCGTTGCGCTGTACGAGATTGGTGACCTCGTCGAGATCGAACGGTGACATTGGCATGAGGCGCTCCTTGTAACGAGTCAGGGACGCCAACCCTAGCGATGCGCGTTCGCCTGTCACAAGGCGACAAGCGCGACATAGATGCCGTCACCCGGTGCCCGCTGACCTGCGTTGTACGCCCCGAGTCCCTTGGCCATGTCACGCGTCGCCTCGCGAGGTAAGATAGCGGCCGTACATCGCAGTGGTGGCCAGACGGCAGGCTGCGCGGCGCCATTGCCGATTTCACGAACATTCCCGGATCTCGTCATGCTCGAACTCATTTCCGAACACCGTTGTTTCGGCGGCGCACAGCGCTTCTATCGCCATGCCTCGACCACCATTGGTCTGCCGATGCGTTTCTCGGTGTTCCTGCCGCCGCAAGCGCGCGATGGACGTGCGGTGCCCGCGCTGTTCTATCTCGCGGGGCTGACCTGTACGGAAGAGACGTTCATGATCAAGGGCGGCGCGCAGTGGCTCGCTGCGGAGCACGGGGTCGCGCTGATTGCGCCCGATACCAGCCCGCGCGGAGCGGGCGTGGCGGGGGAGACCGACGCGTGGGATTTTGGTGTCGGCGCGGGTTTCTATCTCGATGCAACGCAAGCACCGTGGTCCGCGAATTATCGTATGTACAGCTATCTCGTCGACGAACTCTATGCGCTGGTGACGCAATCGCTGCCCATCGACGCGGGACGCATCGGCATCTTTGGCCACTCGATGGGCGGACATGGCGCGCTGACACTCGCACTGCGCAACCCTGATAAATTCCGCTCGGTGTCGGCCTTCGCGCCGATTGCGGCGCCGATGCATTGCCCGTGGGGGGAGAAGGCGTTCACGGGGTATCTGGGCACGGATCGCGAGACGTGGCGACAGTACGACGCCAGCGAACTGATCGCCAGCGCCGGGCAGATGGTATTCCCGGGCGGCATCCTGATCGATCAGGGCCTGAGCGATCAGTTTCTCGAAGCGCAGTTGCATCCGGATATCTTCGAGCGCGCGTGTGGCGACGCTGGCCAGCCGCTGACGCTGCGACGTCACAACGGCTACGATCACGGCTACTACTTCATCCAGACATTCATGGCGGACCATCTGTCGCATCACGCCGAGCATCTGCGCGCGTACTGATCCGCCCGGCCCCGCATTTCCCTGCCTGTCAGACTGCCCGCGCTTCGTAACGGCGCGGCGGCGTGACGATCTCGTCCTGCGCGCGAACGATTTCCAGCTCATAGCGGCCAGCAAGATGCGTAGCGCACAGCACAGCATCGACTGCCGCCAGCGTGTGTTCGAACGCCGCACGCACCGTGTCGCCCTTGAGCCATCGCGCGAGGAAGACGCCCGAGGTCAGGTCGCCCACGCCCACGGGGTGACGCGAGAACGGGTAAAGCGGGCGGTGGCCATGCCAGGCCTCGTCGTTCGTGACGACGAGCATGTCGAATCGATCGGCCGGCTTGCCGGCAAATTCCAGATGCTTGACGAGCACCATTTTCGGTCCGCGCGCGATCAGGGCACGGCATGCCGCTACCGCGTCGTCGAACGTGTTGATCGGATGCTGCGAGAGTTTCTCCAGTTCGAGATGATTGGGGGCCATGATGTCGGCCGCCGCGGGCATGTGTTCGACGAGGTATTGCTCGATGCCCGGCCTGACCTGACACCCTTTCTCCGGATGTCCCATGACCGGGTCGCACAGGTAGATCGCGGCAGGATTGGCCTGTTTGACGCGCTGCACGGCCGCGAGCACGAAATCCGCCTGCTCGGCGGCGCCGAGATACCCGGAAAGCACGGCGTCGCAATTGCCCAGTTCGCCAATGTCGGCAATGCCGTTGACCAGCCGCAGGATTTCCTCGCTGGGTAACGCTTGCCCGGTCCATTTGCCGTACTGCGTGTGATTCGAGAACTGCACCGTGTTGATCGGCCAGACGTTGACCCCGAGACGTCGCATCGGGAACTCGGCGGCGCTGTTGCCGGCGTGACCGAACACGACATGAGACTGGATGCTGAGAATGTTTTTCATTTTCTGGTGATGCGCCGAGGCAAAAAGGACAACGCCCGCTAGGGGAACGGTCTCGTCGCAAGACGAAAGCGTGCCGGTCGCGGGCGTTGATCGCCGGTGCGGCGCGCAGTCTCTGCTGCGGCACCGGCCCGACGTCTGCTGCGTTACTTCTTGGACGAAACGATGGCGTCGGCGACGTTCTTCGGCGCCTCGGCGTAATGCTTGAATTCCATCGTATAAGTGGCGCGCCCTTGCGTGAGCGAGCGCAACGATGTCGAGTAGCCGAACATTTCTGACAATGGCACTTCGGCACGCACGATCTTGCCGCCGCCCACGATGTCGTCCATGCCCTGCATGATGCCGCGGCGCCCTGAGAGGTCACCCATCACGTTGCCCATGAACTCTTCGGGGGTCTCGACTTCCACGGCCATCATCGGCTCGAGCAGCACCGGCTCGGCTCGGCGCATGGCTTCCTTGAAGGCCATCGAGCCGGCCATGCGGAACGCGTTTTCATTCGAGTCCACGTCGTGGTACGAGCCGAACGTGAGTGTGACCTTCACGTTGACGACCGGATAGCCGGCCACCACGCCGCTGTTGAGCGTCTCGCGAATGCCCTTGTCGACGGCCGGGATGTACTCGCGCGGCACCACACCGCCCTTGATGGCATCGACGAATTCGTACGGCTTTTCCTTGTCCGGCTCGAGCGAAATGACCACGTCGCCATACTGGCCGCGTCCGCCCGACTGCTTGACGAATTTGCCCTGCACGTCTTCGACTTTCTTGCGAACCGTTTCGCGATAGGCGACTTGCGGCTTGCCGACAGTCGCTTCCACGCCGAATTCGCGACGCATGCGGTCGACCAGAATTTCGAGGTGCAGCTCACCCATGCCCGAGATGATCGTCTGACCCGATTCCTCATCGGTCTGCACGCGAAACGACGGATCTTCCTGCGCCAGACGATTGAGCGCGAGGCCCATCTTTTCCTGATCGCCCTTCGTCTTCGGTTCGACCGCCTGCGAAATCACCGGCTCCGGGAACTCCATCTTTTCCAGAATGATGACGTTGTTCGGGTCGCACAGCGTGTCGCCGGTCGTCGCTTCCTTCAGGCCGACGGCGGCGGCAATGTCACCCGCACGCACTTCCTTGATTTCCTGACGCGTGTTCGCGTGCATCTGCAGAATGCGGCCCAGACGCTCCTTCTTGCCCTTGAGCGGGTTGAGTACGGTGCCGCCAGATTCGATCACGCCGGAGTACACACGGAAGAAGATCAACTGGCCGACGAACGGGTCGGTCATGATCTTGAACGCGAGGGCGGCGAACGGTTCGTCATCCGACGGGTGGCGCTCGATTTCCTTGTCGTCCTCGTCGTGACCGGCGATGGCGGGCACATCGACGGGCGAGGGCAGGTAATCGATCACGGCGTCGAGCATGGCCTGCACGCCTTTGTTTTTGAAGGCGGTGCCGCACAGCATCGGCACGATCTCGCCCGCGACGGTGCGCTTGCGCAACCCTGCCTGGATCTCTGCTTCGGTCAGCGTTTCGCCGCCGAGATACTTCTCGAGCAGCGCCTCATCGGCCTCGGCGGCGGCTTCGATCATCTTCTCGTGCCATTCCTGCGCCGTGTCCTTGAGGTTGGCGGGAATGTCGATGTAATCGAATTTGACACCCTTCGATTCTTCGTCCCAGACGATGCCCTTCATCTTCACGAGATCGACCACGCCCTGGAAGTTGTCCTCGGCGCCGATGGGGATCTGGATCGGCACGGCATTGCCGCGCAGACGTTCGTGAATCTGCTTGTAGACGCGGAAGAAGTCGGCGCCCACGCGGTCCATCTTGTTGACGAACGCGATGCGCGGCACCTTGTATTTGTTGGCCTGACGCCAGACGGTCTCGGATTGCGGCTGCACGCCGCCGACCGAGTCGTAGACCATGCATGCGCCATCGAGCACGCGCATCGAACGTTCGACTTCGATGGTGAAGTCGACGTGGCCCGGCGTGTCGATGATGTTGATGCGGTGTTCGGGATAGTTGCCGGCCATGCCGCGCCAGAAGCAGGTCGTCGCGGCGGACGTGATCGTGATGCCGCGTTCTTGTTCCTGCTCCATCCAGTCCATCGTGGCAGCGCCTTCATGGACTTCGCCCAGCTTGTGGTTGACGCCCGTGTAGAACAGGATGCGTTCGGTCGTCGTCGTTTTGCCAGCGTCAATATGAGCACTGATGCCGATGTTTCGGTAGCGCTCGATGGGGGTCTTTCGGGCCACGGTACACCTCTTTTCCAGACGGTGGGGAAAAAGCATAGCAGCAGCCATCATACTCCAATGTTGCAATGCCGCGCTGGCGCAGACCTGGCGCGCAAGGCCAGCAAGCACGGGGATTTGCGGCGGGCTGCCATTCCCCTGTCGCGGTCCTTCGCCACCCTTTGCTACCCTTCGCAACCCCCTGCAATCTGCGGCGCGCAGCCGGACTGACGCACTGCCCCGGCAGCCTTGCCGGGGCAGTGGACGGCATGCGTTATGCGACCTGACGTTGACGCGCGAACGCGAGCACGGCCCCGCGCGGACCGTTGGCGGCGACGTGAGCGTCGTCGTCATGCCCCGACGCATAGATATCGCCACCGGCGAGCCGGAACACGGCGACGGCTTCGCGCAGTTGGCGTGCCTGATCCTCCAGCGACCCGGCCGCAGCGGTGGCTTCTTCGACGAGTGCGGCATTTTGCTGCGTGACCTGATCCATCTGCATGACGGCCGTGTTGACCTGCTCGATGCCGCCCGATTGCTCGCTAGATGCCGCAGAGATCTCGCCCATGATGTCGGTCACGCGTTGCACGGCCTGCACGATTTCGATCATCGTGCGACCGGCGTCGCGCACTTGTGACGAACCGTCTTCCACCTTGCCGACGGATGTCTCGATGAGGGCCTTGATCTCCTTGGCCGCGGCGGCGCTGCGTTGCGCGAGCGTGCGAACTTCGCCGGCGACGACGGCGAAACCGCGTCCCTGTTCGCCGGCACGCGCGGCCTCGACGGCAGCGTTCAGCGCGAGAATGTTCGTCTGGAATGCGATGCCGTCGATCACACCGATGATGTCGTTGATCTTCGTCGAGCTGGCGGCAATTTCCTGCATCGATGTCACTGCGCGCTCGACGACGCGTCCGCCTTCGCCTGCGATTTCCGATGCGTTCGACGCCAGTTGACTGGCTTGACGGGCGTTGTCGGCATTCTGGCGCACGGTCGCCGTCAGTTGCTCCATCGACGAGGCCGTTTCTTCAAGTGATGCGGCCTGCTCTTCGGTGCGCGCCGACAGATCGGTGTTGCCCGCGAGCAATTGCCCCGACGCCGACGCGATGGCTGCCGTGCCGCTACGGACTCGTCGAACGATTTGATCGAGACTTTCATTCATGTGTTTGAGGGCCGCCATCAGTTGGCCGGTCTCGTCGCGACTCGTCACGTCGATGCGGCTCGAGAGATCGCCTTGCGCCACGCGCTCGGCCACTTCGACCGCGCGAGCAAGCGGACGCGTGATGCTGCGTGTGACCGACCATGCGGCAAAGATGCCGGCGACGGCTGCCGCAGCGCCCAGGGCGGCGAGCAGCCATTTGGCGAAGACGATGTCGGCGCTCGTGGCGGCACCGGTCTCGTCAACAATCTTTTGCTGGAGTGCGACCAGTTCGACAGCCTCGGCCTGCATGGCGTCGAGTGCGGGCAGGGCGTCTTGCTGCACGATGCGCATCGCCGGGTCGCGCTGGTCGGCCGTCAACTCTGCGTTCACGCTGGCGCGTGCTTTCAGAAAGGCATCGTTGTGTTGCCGGATGGCGCCGAGCAACCGCTTGCCCTGTTCCGATGTGACGTACTTGTCGAGCACTTCCTGCGCCTTGGCGATCCGGACGAGATTGCCGTCGATACGCTGGTTCAGGGCGTTGCGCTGCGCGGCGTCCGTGGTGATGACGACCTCGATCAATCGGCGGGCATTGCCGCGCACCATGGCGTCGATGCCGTGTGCCGCGTCGGCTTTGGCCCACGCGCGGGTGAGCAGCTCTTCATTGGCGCGTTCGATGGCGACGAAATGCACCAGCGCGACGATCAGCATGGTGAGTAGCAGGACGAGCAACGTGCCGAAGCCGATGGTCAGCCGGGTTCGGATTTTCAGGTCGGCGATTCGCATAGGAGTGACTCCATTCAGAGATTGGGTGCCGGGACAACACGGGTGACGTGTGACGTGCGGCGTTTCGAGGAGTCGTCGCCGGTCTGCCGCAGAACGCGTCGATGCGATGGGTGACGCACGATGCGATCTTGGCTCACGCGCCGGGAACGACACGTGTGACATGTCCGGCGACGCGTGACGGCGGGATTCGATGAAGCCAGTCCGTCTACCTTCGTATACGACGCTAAATACGACAACTGAAGGTGTCCTACAGCGAAGCGGGGGTAAACGACGGGATGAAAAGTGCAATGAATGCTGACGACAAAACTAGATGAAGCGCACGGCGTAGATGGGGGGCAAATGTGCCGAGACGCATTCCCATTGCTCGCCGGCGTTGTTGCTGATCCATAGCGCGCCGGTCGTCGAGCCCATCGCGAGCATGCGCCCCGTGGCGTCGATATCCAGCCCGTGGCGGTAGATGAGGTCGTAGGACGGTGTCTCCGGCAGTCCGTGCGAGAGTGTGGTGAACGATTCGCCGCCATCGCGCGTGCGAGTGACGACAAGACGCGCGTCGACCGGTATGCGGCATGCATCGCGTTGTGCCGGCACGAACCACGCGACATCGGGGTCGTGCGGATCGACGGCGACGGCAAAGCCGAAACTCGACGGCGCCGCCTGAATCCTTCGCCACGATGCACCGTAGTCGAGGGTGCGGAAGATGCCGTTGTGATGCTGGGCCCACAAGACGTTGGGTGCGTCGTGGCATTGCACGAGACGGTGAACGTCCTGCGCGTTTGGGTCGAGGCGTCGCTCGGGCGGCATGTAATCGGCCTCCATGCCGCTGGCCGCGAGCGCCCAGGTATGTCCGTCGTCACGTGTGCGCCAGACGCCGCCAGTGGACACCGCGACCGTCACCTGCCGGCTGTCATGGGGATCGATGCAGATCGAATGAATGCCCGCGTGATCGTAGCCCCCTCCCATCCACTCGGCGCGCTCGGGGCGATCCCACAAGCTCTGCACAAGGTCCCAGTGCTGTCCATGATCGCCGGAGCGAAACAGCCCGCCCGGAATCGTGCCCGCCCAGAGCACGCCTGGGGCGTCCGGACCTGCGGCTTCGAGTGACCAAATCAGGTCCACCGACGGCGCCTGCGCCGCTTCGGTCGGTGGTTCGGACTGCTGCGTTTGCCGGGCGAAGGCGGGCGGGGTGAGCTCGGTCCACGCGTTCGCGTCGCGTGTGCGGCACCAGAGTTTGACGCCGAAATGTCCGAGATTGAGCGCCGCGTAATCCGTACCGTCACGCGCGTCGTGCAGCACCATGCTGACGGGCTCGCCGGGAAAGTCCGGGGTGCTCGACGTTAATCGCCAGGCGGTGCCCTCACGCAGCCATGTGAACAATCCCTTGCGGGTGGCGACCAGCAGCGTGGCTCCGGTGACATGTTCCACGGTCTTCCTCCTTGGCAATGACGTGCCTTGTCCGATGCCCGCCGGTTCATCCGCCCGAGAGCGCCTGTGCCACATATACGCGGCTGGCGTCGTTCAGCGGGTCGCTCAGCGAGCGGCGGTCGCGGATCAGCCATCCGTCGACGAAGACAGCGACGTGCGCCCGCAAGCGTCCCTGATCGTTGAACAGATAGCCACGTAACCCGGGAGTGCGAGCGACGCATTGCGCGAGCACGTCATGGACGGTCAGGCCGTTGACGGATTGTGCGTCTACGCTGACGTGGCGCTGGATTGCGGGTGCAAAGGTGACGGTCGCCATACCCCGGTCGTGCGGATGCCGCCACGACACACGGATCCGCAATGCGTTGAGAACGAGAGTTCCAGTGTAGACAATGAGGATGGTTCGCACAGTGTGCATTGCAGCACCGTTGTGCGATCGCTGCGCTATGTTCCGCTGGAAATAACGCTTGCTGCGGCCGTGAGTGATGAAGCCGGACGCTATTTGGTGTCCTTTGCATGACGACCTGTGAGTGTCGAGGCCCGCAAAGCGTCGTCGCAGGGTGTGGCATCGTATATCGGACACTCCCCAACCCCATTTACCTCATTATTGTTCACCATTATCGGAGTGCCCGCGAGCGCAGTGCCGCAGGTAAATTCGAGGAGGGAGCCATGGCAAAAGGCAAAGGGAAAGACATTGGCATGGGACGTTGGTCCGATGCGGCGATCAAGCGTCAGTTGCGATTACACCGGGCCGGCGAGGTGTCGCAGAAAGAGGATGCGACGCTCAAGCGTCCGCCGGAGGTGGCGAAGTGCGAGGGCTACTTCGTGTGGAGTGTGCGTCAGGCGGCGTTCATCGGCCGCCATGATGGCGCGCTCAAGGGCGGCGGACGGCATTACGCGACGTGTACGGCACACGCAAAACGCTACGCCGGCGTTGCGCAGGCCAGAGCCGCCGGCGACGCGATGGCGGGCGACGTGCTGATCATGTACGGCTACGCGGCCAACACCCCGCTCTATGTCGTGGGGCGTTGAGCGCGTCTGCACGCAGAGCGATGATTCGCTGGCTGGATTACTTGCCCAGTTCGTGACCGATCACACCGCCGACGACGGCGCCGCCAATGGTGCCGGCGGTGCTGCCGCCGGTGGCTTCGTGGCCGATGACGCCACCGGCGGCAGCGCCGCCAAGGGTGCAGCCCAAGATGGACGAGCCCATAGCGAGCGCGGTGATGACAACGAGAATCGACTTCGCCGTTTTCATGATGAGTCTCCTGTGGCATGTGCGCGCTGCGCCCGGCGCAGCGATACGAGTTCAGCGTAGATGGTCGGCGTTGCGCGCACTATCGGTCGCGACTGAATCGACTGTAGGAATGGGATGACAGGTGCAAGGGCAAATGACGGGGCGGCGGAAACGACAAGGGCCGCACGATGTGCGGCCCTTGTGTGTATCTGGTGGGGCGTGAGTGACTCGAACACTCGACCTACGGATTAAGAGTCCGCTGCTCTACCAACTGAGCTAACGCCCCGGTGCTACCGGGAGCAAAAAGACCGCGTACGACGCAGCCTCTTCTGTATGGGTTTGGTGGGGCGTGAGTGACTCGAACACTCGACCTACGGATTAAGAGTCCGCTGCTCTACCAACTGAGCTAACGCC
>NZ_CABPST010000004.1 GCF_902459805.1 Pandoraea bronchicola
ACCTTCTTCACGCCCGCGATCTGGGCCGCCGCTTCGGCAGCCGCCTTGGCGTTCGAACCCGCCACCAGCACGTGCACGTCCTCACCGCATTGCAGCGCTGCGCTCACCGTGTTCAGCGTCGCCGCCTTGATCGATTGATTGTCGTGTTCTGCGATTACCAGAATGCTCATCTCGTCGTCTCCCTTAGATGACCTTCGCTTCGGTCTTCAGCTTCTCGACGAGCGCTGCCACGTCCGCCACCTTCACCCCCGCGCTGCGCTTGGGCGGCTCGGCCACCTTCAGCGTCTTCAGACGCGGGCTCACATCCACCCCCAGATCCGCAGGCTTGACGCTCTCCAGCGGCTTCTTCTTCGCCTTCATGATGTTGGGCAGCGTCACATAACGCGGCTCGTTCAGACGCAGGTCCGTCGTGATCACCGCCGGCAGCGACAGCGACACGGTCTCAAGACCCCCATCCACTTCACGCGTGACCTGCGCGCGGTTATCCGCCACCGTCACCTTCGAGGCGAACGTCGCCTGCGGCAGCTTCGCCAGCGCCGCGAGCATCTGACCCGTCTGATTGGAGTCGTCGTCGATCGCCTGCTTGCCCAGGATCACCAGTTGCGGCTGCTCCTTGTCCACGATCGCCTTGAGCAGCTTGGCCACCGCCAGCGGCTGCAACTCTTCGTCCGACTCGATCAGAATCGCGCGATCCGCGCCAATGGCCAGCGCCGTGCGCAGCGTCTCCTGCGATTGCGCGACACCCGCCGACACCGCGATCACTTCCGTCGCCACACCCGCTTCTTTCAGGCGCACCGCTTCCTCCACCGCGATTTCGTCGAACGGATTCATCGACATCTTCACGTTCGCAATGTCGACACCACTCCCGTCGCTCTTCACGCGAACTTTTACGTTGTAATCCACTACCCGTTTGACCGGTACAAGGATCTTCATGAACTCGCTCCAAAGTTACGTTTACGTCAATCCGCTGCCATTATAACCACACGGCAAATGACGCATTTATTGCATATTTGAGGCGTTTTGTGGCAAACATGGATGACGTCCTGTCGATTTGCCACGAATGCGCAATCCTCGCGATAGCGGCACCCCCCTCCTTGGCAGGCACACGTCTTCGCACCCAGCCCCGAACGATCGTGCTATTTTTATGCAAATCGTGAGGCACAGCCAGTATCCTCGTGGTGCATTTCCTCTAGAGAAATCACCCCGCCGCCCGGGCGCCTATGATCGAATGGCGCACTCGATAATCGCAGTGCCGTCGCACGCATGACGGCCACCCGGCCAACGCGCCAGGAGGAGACATGACCACCTATTCGGCATCGCGTCTGCAGGCCAGCGACGGCCTTTCGCTGCACGTTCATCGCTGGCAGCCAGATACCGGCGGCGAACCGCCGCGCGCGGTCGTCGCCATCGTTCACGGGATGGGAGAGCACGGTGGACGCTACGCGCGGCTGGCCGAACACTTCGCCGCCCACGGCATCGCGACCGTCACCTACGATTTGCGCGGACACGGCCGCTCCGGCGGTGCACGGGTCTTCGTCAAACGTTTCGACGAGTACCTGGATGACACGGAAATCTTCCTCACGCACGTGCGCACCACGTTCGGCCCAACGCCGCTCTTCCTGCTAGGACACAGCATGGGCGGTGCCATCGCGGCGCTGTTCACCATCACGCGAGCACCGGCGAATGTGCGCGGCCTGATGCTCAGCAGCCCGGCGCTCGCCCCCGGCGAACCCGTGGCGCCGTGGATGATGACGGCCGGACGCTGGGTCTCGCGCTGGCTGCCGAAAGTCCCCGTCTTCAAGATCGATCCCGCCATGATTGCGCGCGACGAAGCCGTCGTGGCCGCGGCGAAAAAAGATCCGCTCAACGCCTATCGCGGCACACCCGCGCGCACCGCCGCCGAACTGCTCGACGCGATGGCAAGGATTCACGCCAATGCCAACGCCCTGCACCTGCCGCTCTACATCTTTCACGGCACCGCCGACAGACTCACCGCGCCGTGGGCGAGCGAACAGTTCTATGGCAACGCCGCCTCGCATGACAAGACGCTCCGTCTCTATCACGGGCACTTTCACGAAACACTCAATGACCTCGACCGCGAGAAGGTCATCGACGAACTGACGCAGTGGCTGCTGCAACACCTGCCCGATACGCCAACGTCGTCGTCGGCACAAGCACCCCTGCCGGCCCTGGGCACCCACGACAACACGTGAGCGTGGGCGCCGTCGACAAGACGAGCACACGGAACCCCGCACGCGAGCAGGGTCTCGCCGCGTAACACCTCACTGCGCGTTACACTGAATCCGTGTGATTCGCGAGGAGCCTCCGGCATGCAAGCGCAGACGAAATACTCGCCGCAAACGGTCACCGGCATGCATTTCTGGACGCCGACGATCTTCAGCATCAAAACCACGCGCCCCGCCGGCCTGCAATTCACGGCGGGGCAGTTCGTGCGGCTGGGACTTCCCGGCGACGACGGGGAACTGATCTGGCGGGCGTATTCCTTCGTGAACGCCCCGGCCGAAGATACATTGGAGTTCTACGTAATCACGATTCCTGAGGGGCAACTGACGCCGCGCATGTCGCGACTCAAGGTCGGCGACGAGCTGTTCGTGGATCACACGGCATACGGCTTCCTGACGCTCGACCGGTTCACCGGCGGCGAAGACCTCTGGCTGCTCGCTACCGGCACCGGCCTTGCGCCATTCGTGTCGATCCTGCGCGACCCGGCGGTATGGCAGCGCTTCAATCGCATCTTCGTCGTGCACAGCGTGCGATGGGCGCGTGATCTCGCCTACTACGAGGAACTACGGCACTTCTCGCACCCTGACGTCGATCCGTCGCTTGTCGAAAAACTTCACTTCACGGTGTGCGTGACGCGAGAGCAAACGCCGGAAGCGCTTTACGGGCGCATCACGTCGCTGCTGGCATCGGGAGAATTGGAGACGGCCATGGGCGCGACGCTCGATCCGGCCACCTCGCGCATCATGGTGTGCGGCAATCCGGACATGGTCAAGGAGCTACGCGCATGGTTCACCGGCAAGGGCTACGCCGTGAGCCGTACCGCCACGCCCGGGCCGCTCGTGCTTGAAAAGCAGTGGTAGCGAGGGGAACGTCCGACGTCTCACGTCCGTTGCAGACGCCGCCCGTCCTCAGACAGATGGCTTCGCCCAGCCGGGTGCGCGTTTCTCGATGAACGCCTGCACACCCTCGAGCGCACACTCGTCCATCATGTTGCAAGCCATCGTCTGCCCGGCCATCTGATAGGCCGCTTCGATCCCCGTCTCCGCCTGCCGGTAGAACAGCCCCTTGCCAGCGGCCACTGCCGCCGCAGGCTTCGCCAGGATCGAACGGCACAGCGCCGCCACCTCCGAGTCTAATCGCTCTATCGCCACCACTCGGTTGATGAGACCGCGCTCGCGGGCCGTCTGTGCGTCGATGAAATCGCCCGTGAGCAACATTTCCATCGCCTGCTTGCGCGTGAGATTTCGCGAGAGCGCCACGCCCGGCGTCGCACAGAACAAGCCGACATTGATGCCCGACACGGCGAAGCGTGCCGCCGATTCCGCCACCGCCAGATCGCACATGGCCACCAGTTGACACCCGGCAGCCGTCGCAATGCCATGCACCCGCGCAATCACCGGCTGCGGCATGCGCTGCATCGTCAGCATCACGCGCGTGCATTGATTGAACAACGTGCGGTAGTAGTCGAGCGACGGCTCGGCGCGCATCTCCTTGAGATCGTGTCCGGCGCAAAACGCCGGACCGGCGGCCGCAAGCACCACCACGCGCGCACCGGGGTCGCGGGCGGTGTCGTCGAGCGCGCGTTGCAGCGCGTCGAGCATCGCTTCGGAGAGGGCGTTGAAATGACGCGGGCGATTCAGCGTGAGCGTAACTACCCCCGCAAGCTCGCCTTCGCCGCGCGCGACGAGCACCAGCGGCTCAGGCGTGGCGGCCGTGGATTCAGATGCCGTCATGGTCGTCTCCTGCGCCGCGTCTGAGCGCGCGGCATCGCACATTCGTCAAACGCGAAACGTCAAACGTCGGCGAGCACCTTCAGATGCGCCACGACGCTGCGGCCAAGCGCCGAGAGGTTGTAGCCACCTTCGAGGCAGCTCACGATGCGTCCCTTCGAATGACGATCCGCAACCGCTTTGACACGCTCGGTGATCCAGGCGAAGTCCGCTTCGGTCAGCCCGAGATTGCCGAGATCGTCTTCGCGGTGAGCATCGAAGCCCGCCGAGAAGAAGATCATCTCCGGACGAAACGCTTCGAGCTGTCCCAACCATCCATAGTCGATGGCCTCGCGCACCTGCATGCCGGACGTGCGCGCCGCGATCGGAATGTTGAGCATGTTCGGCGCCGGATCGACCGCGCCGGAAAACGGATAGAACGGATGCTGGAAAATGCCGCACATCAGCACGCGGTCGTCGTTGGCGAATGCGGCTTCCGTTCCGTTGCCGTGGTGCACGTCGAAGTCGACGATCGCCACACGCGAGAGCCCGTGCACTTCCATCGCATGGGCGGCGGCAATCGCCACGTTATTGAACAGGCAGAAGCCCATGGCGCGCGTAGGCGTGGCGTGATGGCCCGGCGGACGCACGCTGCAAAAGGCGTTCTCGAGTTCGCCCCGAATGACGGCATCGGTCGCGGCAATTGCCGCCCCCGCCGCCCGCGTGGCCGCACGCCAAGAGTACGGATTGAGCAACGTATCCGGGTCGATCGGAAAATAGCCCGACTCGGGAATGTTGTCGCGAATAAAGTCGATATGGTCCTGCGTGTGCACGAGCCGCAGGCTCGCCTCGTCGGCCGCCGGCGCTTCGCGGCGCTCGAGCAGGCCATCGATGCGGCCGGCGATCAACTGGTCCTCGATGGCGCGCAGCCGCTCGGGGCATTCAGGATGCCACTCTCCCATCTCGTGACGGATGCAATCGGGGTGCGTATAAAACCCGGTAGCCATTCGTTGTGTCGCCTATCGCTTCGAATCGTTATATTGGGACGGGCGGGGGATGCCCGCCGCGCCATGGTCTCCACGTCCGGTAGCGGCCGGGCGTGGTGCCTGGCTCACTGTGCCGCACCGCACTGGCACACGCGTGCCGATGGCCGGCATCCCCCTGAACACTGTCACAGACAGTGCACAGGCCTTAAGGTATCACAGGTGCACTCGGTTATACTGCCGAGCAGTCTCCCAGCAGACCCGTGTCAGCCGGCAAGGGCCGTTCTCCTGAAATTCGGGACGGCAGGAACTGGCATGAATAGTTGACGCTCTAGTCTGAACGGCGTGTCGAGTCACTTCGACATGCGCCGACAAAAGCATCGACGCGACTAACGCGACGGCAGCCCATGCGGCTGCCTCGCATTCGGACTTCATACAGGCCTGACAGACAGCATGACATCACCGGTACGGATGTACGACTCGCTCCCGCTGGCGCTCTCGCGCCTCACTCATCGACCGGATACTGGCCGTCATCCTTCGGCCACCCTCCGCCAGCACGCCGGCAAGCAGCCCGTTTTGCAACTCTCGCGCCCCATTCGCGCGCTCGGCATTGCACTATGCATTGGCGCCTTCGCGCTGACGACGACTGGCGCTCACGCGCAGACGCGTCCGAAGCAAGTGGCGCAAGCCGAATTCGAGGAAGAGGTTGTGCCGCAACGCTATGCGGCGAACCCCGAAGTCGATGCGTTTATCAACGACATCGTGGCGCGCGACGGTTTCGAGCGCGCCGAGTTGCAGCGGGTGTTCTCGCGCGTCGTGTTCTCGCAGACGGCCGCACGTCTGGCCGCACCGCCCGCAACCCCCGGCCAGAAAAACTGGACGAAGTACGAGAAGAACTTTCTCGACAACACGCGCATCAATGGCGGCGTGCGTTTCTGGAATCAGAACGCCGCAACGCTCTCGCGTGCCGCGAAGCAATACGGTGTACCTGAGGAGATCATCGTCGCCATCATCGGCGTAGAGACGATCTACGGGCGCAACATGGGCAACTTCCGCACCATCGATGCGCTCACCACGCTCGCATTCGACTATCCGCCCGCACGTAACCGTTCGGAGCGCATGGCCCTCTTTCGCAACGAACTGGAAAACCTGCTGCTCTACGCCCGCGAACGCGGCGTCGATCCGTTCAGCATTTACGGCTCCTACGCGGGCGCCATCGGCATTCCGCAGTTCATGCCGTCCTCGATTCGCAACTACGCAGTCGATTACACCGGCGACGGAAAGATCAATCTGACGACTGACGTGGCGGACGCCATCGGCAGCGTCGCCAACTTCCTCAGGCAGCATGGTTGGCAGCCGGGACAACCTGTCGTCTGGAACATCGCCGGCGATCGCGGCAGTCAGGGGCTGGCGGAAGCCGGTGCCGACGGGCAGCCCGAGCCGCACTGGAAGCTTGGCGACTTCATCAAGGCCGGCATGTTGATGAACGAGCCGCGGCTCGACGTAGGGGCGTCGCTCGACACCCCCGTACTCATCGTCGATCTGCCAACACCAGGGCAAGCGACGCAATACCGCATGGGCCTGAATAACTTCTACGTGCTCACACGCTACAACCGCAGCTTCTTCTATGCCATGTCGGTGTACGACCTGGCCGATGCGATCAAGGCGGCACGCGCGCCGTAACGCCTGATTCACGTCGTCGCTCACCATGAAAAACGGGACCCTCGGGTCCCGTTTTCGTTGTGCATCGTGCAGGAAGCGGTGTCAGGCATCGCCACGCATCACGCGGGGAACACTCCTGTCGACAGATAGCGGTCGCCGCGATCGCACACGACGAACACGATGGTGGCGTTCTCGACCTCACGCGCCAGGTTCAGCGCGATGTGGCAGGCACCGGCGGCCGAAATGCCGCAGAAGATGCCCTCTTCCGCCGCGAGACGGCGCGCCATGATTTCCGAGTCCGCCTGCGTCACCGAGATCGTGCGATCCACGCGCGCACGGTCGAAAATCTTCGGCAGATACGCTTCCGGCCATTTGCGAATACCCGGAATGCGCGAACCTTCGGCCGGCTCGGCGCCGACGATCTGTACCGCTTCGCTCTGCTCCTTCAGATACTGCGACACGCCCATGATCGTGCCGGTCGTGCCCATCGCCGAGACGAAGTGCGTGACGCGTCCTTCGGTATCGCGCCAGATTTCCGGGCCGGTCGTCTCGTAGTGCGCGCGCGGGTTGTCCGGGTTGGCGAACTGGTCGAGGATCGTGCCGCGTCCGTCGCGCTGCATCTGCTCGGCGAGGTCACGGGCGTATTCCATCCCCCCCTTGACCGGCGTCAGGATGATCTCGGCGCCATAGGCACCCATGCTCTGACGACGCTCGATGGAGAGGTCTTCCGGCATGATCAGGACCATCTTGTAGCCGCGAATGGCAGCCGCCATCGCCAGCGCGATACCGGTATTGCCCGACGTAGCTTCGATGAGCGTGTCGCCCGGCTTGATGCGGCCGCGCAATTCCGCGTGCTTGATCATCGACAGCGCCGGACGGTCTTTCACCGAACCCGCCGGGTTGTTGCCCTCGAGCTTGCCGAGAATCACGTTGTTGCGGCGGCGGATTTCGTCGTCGGGCAAACGCACCAGTTGCACCAGCGGCGTGTTGCCGATGGTGTCTTCGATAGTCTTATAGGCCATTGCGCTAAGCTTTTTCGGTCGGGAATCGAAACATTCTAATCCACCGGCCGTGACCGCGCTCACGGTAGGACTTCGGCCGGACATCGCGCTGTGCGATATCCGGCCGCCCGTAGGGCGTCAGGACTTGGCTGCGCTGGCCGGCGACGGGGCCTTGGCCTTCTTCGATTTGGACGGCTTGGCCGCAGTCGCATCGGCTGCCCCGGCCGCCGGGGCAGACGCGGCCGACGGTGCCGCATCCGCCTTGGCGGCCTTGGCCTCTTTCGACTTCTTCGACTTGGCGGCCTTCGTGTCCGATGCGCCAGCAGCAGACGCCGTCGCCGGGACCGGTGTGCCGGGCTTGGCGGGCATGGCCGTCGCGCCCGGTGACGCGGGCTTCATGGTCGGGCCGGCGGCCGGGGTGGGCGTCGGCGTCTTTTGCGTGGCTGTCGACGGCACAGGCGCGGCCGGTGCGGCGGGTGCCGGCGCTACCGTTGCGGGCTTGGCAGGGACCGCTGGCGCTGCTGGCGTCTGCGCGGCAGACGGAGCTGGCTTGCCTGGCGCGGCAGGCGTCTGTGCGGCCGGCGCTGCGGCCGGTGGCGATTTGGCCGATGCGGCCGGCGCCGCAGGTGCCGCTGCACCGCCCTGCCCGTTGATCGTCATGCCTTCGGACTGGAGCGTGGAGACCGACTTGGCGCCAAGTCCCTTGACGCGCTTGGCAACGTCAGCGGCGTCCTTGTAGGGGCCGTGGGCGTTGCGCTCGTCGATGATGGCTTTGGATTTGACCGGTCCGATGCCCTTGAGCGATTCAAGCTGCGCCTGATCGGCGGTATTGATGTCGACGGCGGCCATGGCCAGACCGCACAGGGTGAAAAAGGCTACAACCGCCAGCAAGAGCTTGCGAAGCATGGTGTTTTCCTTATGAGATCACTCGGGTCAATAGCCTCGATAGCCTCGATACCCCCGATATCTCCTTAACGCCCAAGCGCGTCTGCGGATGACATCGGGTACGTTTTAAAACAAAACGGGGAGCTGGCTGGCTCCCCGTCTGTCTGGCGGCGCGTCGTGGCGGCTCCTGGCGCTTACTGCGCGAGCAGCCAGCGCACGTAACGCGACACCCCTTCACCCACCGTGTAGAAGGGCTGCTGATAGCCGCCCGCCTGACGCAGATGATCGATGTTTGCCTGCGTGAAGCACTGGTACTTGCCACGCAGGGCGTCCGGGAAGGGGATGTACTCGACCAGCCCTTGCTTGACGAGTTCGTCGAGGGTCAGCGGCGCCTCGCCCGCTTCCTCGCGAAGCGTGTTGATCACGGCGACCGCGATATCGTTGAATGGCTGCGCACGGCCCGTGCCCAGGTTGAAGATGCCGCTGCGCTCCGGATGATCGAAGAAGTGCAGGTTGACCTTGACCACGTCTTCCACCGAGACGAAGTCGCGGCTTTGCGTACCGGCAGCGTAGCCGTTGTACTCGCCGAAGAGCTTCACACGGCCATTGGCACGGAATTCGTTGAAATTGTGGTACGCGACCGACGCCATGCGCCCTTTATGCGCCTCGCGTGAGCCATACACGTTGAAGTAGCGGAAACCGGCCACCTGACTCGGCAGCTTGCCCCCCGCCTCGCGCATGGCGCGACGCACGATCTGGTCGAACAGGAACTTCGAGTAGCCATAGACGTTCAGCGGCTTCTCGTACTCACGTGTCTCCACGAACGTTTCCGACGCGCCATAGGTTGCCGCCGACGACGCGTAAAGGAACGGCACGGCCTGCGCCTGACAGGCTTCGAACAACGCACGCGTGTAGCGGAAGTTGTTCTCCATCATGTAGCGGCCGTCTGTCTCCATCGTGTCGGAGCAGGCGCCTTCGTGGAAAATCGCACGAACGCGGCCGAACTCACGGCGCTGGAAGCGCGCGACGAAGTCGGTCTTGTCGAGGTAGTCGCTGATCTCGCAATCGACCAGATTGCGGAATTTGTCGGCGCGCGTGAGGTTGTCGACCGCCACAATGTCGGTCTCTCCCCGATCATTGAGGGCTTTGACGATGTTCGCGCCGATGAAACCGGCTGCGCCGGTCACGATGATGGTCATGTCAGGTCAGAAAAGAGTTCGTTGTAGTCCACGGTCGCCGTACCCAGCTTGCCCACGACGATACTACCCGCGCGATTGGCGAGCACAACAGCCTGCGCGAGCGGCAGGCCGGCGGACAGCGATGCCGCGAGCGTGGCGATTACGGTGTCGCCCGCACCCGACACGTCATACACTTCGCGCGCCTGTGCGGGCACGTGCAGCGCGCCGCCTTCGGTGAAGAGCGTCATGCCCTCTTCCGAGCGCGTGAGCAGCAGCGCCTCGAGGTTCAGCGACTCGCGCAGGTTCTGCGCGCGCACCGTGAGATCCTCTTCCGAGCGCCATTCGCCCACGACCTGCTGTAACTCCGAGCGGTTCGGGGTCAGAATCGTGGCGCCGCGGTAGCGCTCGTAATCGCTGCCCTTCGGGTCAACGAGTACCGCCTTGCCTGCGGCACGCGCGGCGTCGATCATCGGCTGCACATGCGTCAGACCGCCCTTCGCATAATCCGAGAGCAGCACGACGTCATAGCTGCCCAGCAGTTGACGATACTGATCAAGTACCGCCAGCAGCACCTCATGCGCCGGCTGGTTTTCGAAGTCGATGCGCAGCAATTGCTGCTGGCGCGACACAATGCGCAGCTTGATCGTCGTCGCCAGATTGGCGTCGCGCGTGACGTAAGCCGTCACGCCGCTTGCATCGAGCATGTCGACTATCCGATCGCCCGGTTCATCGTTGCCCAGCACGCAAAGCAGCCCCGCCTGCGCGCCGAGCGACGTGGCGTTGAGCGCTACGTTTGCGGCGCCGCCCAGTCGCTCCTCATTGCGCTTGACGTGGACGACCGGCACCGGCGCTTCCGGGGAAATGCGATTGACGTCGCCGAACCAGTAGCGATCGAGCATCACGTCGCCAACGATCAGCACGCGCGCGCGGCTGAACGCCTCGCGAGGCACGATGGGCACGCCCGGCGCTTGTACCGTGCGGGTGAGCGAAGTTGCCGTCGAGGTCATTCGTCGCTCCTGGATGCTCAGACCGGCTTGTGCAGATCGCGGCCAATGGCGTGGTACTCGATGCCGAGTTCGTGCATGGCCTCCGGATCGTACAAATTACGACCGTCGAAAATCAACGGCAGCGACAACGCCTTTTTCACCTTGGCGAAGTCCGGGCTGCGGAAAGCCTTCCACTCGGTCACGATGACGAGCGCGTTGGCCCCCGTCAACGTGTCGTTCTGCGTGGCGCAAAACTCGATTCGGGCATGCGCCTCGGCGTCGTCGGCGAAATCGAGCGCAATCACGCGACGCGCTTCTTCGATTGCCACCGGGTCGTAGGCGCGCACGCGAGCGCCACGGCGCACCAGCTCCTCGATGACACGACGGCTAGGCGCCTCGCGCATGTCATCCGTATTCGGTTTGAACGCCAGCCCCCACAGCGCGAACGTCTTGTCCGACAGATCGTCGCCAAGGCGCTTGACGATCTTCTCGATCAGCACGGTCTTCTGCGTTTCATTGACGGCTTCGACCGCGTTCAGAATCCGCAGCGGCAAGCCGTAGTCCTCAGCGGTGCGCACGAGCGCCTGCACGTCCTTCGGGAAGCAGGAGCCACCGTAGCCGCAACCGGCATAAAGGAAGTGATAACCGATACGCGGGTCCGACCCAATGCCCTGACGCACGTCTTCGATATCCACGCCAACGCGATCGGCCAGATTGGCCAGCTCGTTCATGAACGAGATCCGCGTGGCCAGCATGGCATTGGCCGCATACTTGGTGAACTCTGCCGAGCGCACGTCCATGTACAGCGTGCGCTCGTGATTACGGTTGAACGGCGAGTACAGGCGCTTCATCATGGCACGCGCCTGTTGACCGTCGGCGTCGTCGTCCACGCCGATCACGATGCGATCCGGGCGCATGAAGTCGTCTACGGCCGCGCCTTCCTTCAGGAATTCCGGATTCGAAACGACGGAGAACGACACGTCTTCACCGCGCTTGGCAAGTTCTTCTGCCACGGCGGCACGCACTTTGTCGGCCGTGCCCACGGGCACCGTCGATTTATCGACGATCACCTTGAAGCTCTTGGCGTAACGACCGATATTGCGCGCAGCCGCGACAACGTATTGCAGGTCGGCCGATCCGTCTTCGTCCGGGGGCGTACCCACCGCAATGAATTGCACATCGCCGTGCGCGACAGATGCTTCGATATCCGTCGAGAATTGCAGGCGGCCCGCCTGACGGTTACGTGCAATAACTTCCTGAAGCCCCGGTTCGTGAATCGGCACGCCGCCGCTATTCAGGATTTCGATCTTGCGCGGGTCGACGTCGAGGCAAAACACGTCATTGCCGACGTCCGCCAGACAAGCGCCAGTGACTAGGCCGACGTAACCGGAACCGATGATGGTGATCTTCATGATTTTGCGAGTTTATGAAAATTAGGATGCCGCCGGCACGTCGGCACGGCGCGGCGTATAGGTCTCCCAGCCATTACAGCCAGGACACTGCCAATAGAACAGTCGCGCGCGGAAGCCGCACTGATCGCAGACGTAGCGCGGCAACGACTTGGTGCGTTGCGTAATGAGCTTGCCCATGAGTTGCAGATCGGACTGTGTGTCTCCGGGGGCTGTCGCGGCGTGCGCTTCGAGCAGGCGCGTCATGCCCAGAGCGCTCGGTGCGCGATGCATCTGCTCTCGCATGAGCTTGAGCGCCGCTTCCGTCCCCTCGAGGGCCACCGTCTTCTCGTAGACGATTTCCAGCAGGTCGTCTGAAGGGTTCTTGCGCAGGGCCTCACGCAGCACGTTGAGCCCCTCTGGCGCGCGGCCCAGGGCCTCGTACGCCCGCATTAGCCGCTTGGCGGCCAGGCCGAGGTACACCGGATTCTGTTGCTCGATGGTGCTGAGCACGCGCAATGCGCCTTGCGCATCGCCAGCGGCAAGCAGCATGTCACCGCGCAGCAGCGGCGCGCGCACGTTCGCGGGATTGACCTCGAGCGCGGCATCCAGTTCTTGCGTCACCGACTCGATGTCCTTGCGTTGCAGCGCTTCTTGCGCCAATTCGCAATGGAACTGCGCAATCTCCTTGCGGTACGACACGGCAGGATCAAGATCGCTCAACGCCTCGGCCTCGGTCAGCGCTTTGCGCCACTCTTTCTCGATCTGATAGATGGTGAGCTTCGCATGTTGCGCGGCCTTGGCATACGCCCCGGTATTGAGACGGCTGAATGCCTCTTCGGCACGGTCAAGCAGACCTGCCTTCAGGAAGTCGTGGCCCAACTCGTAGAGCGCATGCTCCTGATCGGCTTGCGGCAGATCGTCACGCGAGAGCAGGTTCTGATGCACGCGAATGGCGCGCTCCGTCTCGCCGCGACGGCGGAACAGGCTACCCAATGCGAAGTGCAGTTCGGTGGTCTCGGGGTCGAGCTTCGCGACTTCGATGAAGGCATCGATCGCTTTGTCGGGCTGCTCGTTGAGCAGGAAGTTCAGGCCGCGAAAATAGGATGCCGGCAGATTGCGGCTCTCCGAGAGCAGACTGCGCAGGTCCAGGCGTGCGGCTACCCAGCCGCAGCCGAAAATCACGGGGATGGCTAGAAGCCACCAGACCTCGAATTCCATGAATGCGTGTTGTCGTTGAAACAGTCGATGAGGATGACGAGAGTCGTGCGCTGTGCGGCCGTCGTTTTAGACCGGCGGCAACATCGGCGGTTGATCGCTTGCCTCGGGATCACGTTGCGCGCGCGCCAGATCGCGTCGCGTGCGACGCAGCTCCAGGCGTTGGCGCATCAGGCTCGGTAAAGTGGCAAGCACACCGATAACACCACCGACCACAAAAAACGCCAGACCGATCATGATGAGCGGTGCCGTCCACGTATGCCCCAGGAACAGGTTCAACGTGACCTCGCTCGTGTTGGCGAGCGCGAGACATAGCAACACCACGAACACGATGAGACGAACGATCCAAACAATCAGCTTCATGCCGAAAGGCTCCTGCGGCAGGCTTGCCGTATGTTTTGCGACTTGAGCGGTCTCGCGTATACGGTGTCGACCACCGTTCACGCGCCAGTCCCGCACGTGCGCGTATTGTACCGGATGTACTCCAAGAGGCGTCGTTACTGCAGCGCGCTTCACATTTGCGTCAATTGTGCGCACTTGCCTCCGCCGGACGCAAAAAAGCGCCCGAAGGCGCTTTTTTTGCGTAGTAGATCCCAAAGGGCCTTATTGGTCCGACGCCTTGTGATCAACCCGCTCTCGCAACTCCTTGCCGGGCTTGAAGTGCGGCACGAATTTCTCCGGCACCAACACTTTCTCACCCGACTTGGGGTTGCGGCCGACGCGCGGTGGCCGACGGTTGAGCCCAAAGCTACCGAAACCGCGGATCTCGATTCGATGACCGCGCGCAAGCGCATCAGCCATCGCGTCGAGAATTGTCTTCACCGCGAAATCGGCATCCTTGAGCACCAACTGGGGAAACCGCGCCGCCAACTGGTTGACCAATTCAGACTTGGTCATAGGCCTTGGACCTTACTGATTCTGGCTGTCCAGCTTGGCTTTGAGCAGCGCACCGAGGTTCGTGGTGCCGCTCGCTGCCGAGCTATCCGACGACAGCTTGCTCATCGCTTCTTGCTGTTCAGCCGAATCCTTGGCCTTGATCGACAGGTTGATGTTGCGCGACTTGCGATCGATGTTGACGATCATTGCATTGACGGCTTCACCTTCCTTGAGCACGTTGCGGGCATCTTCCACACGGTCGTGCGAGATTTCCGAAGCGCGCAGGTAGCCTTCAACATCATCGCCCAGCGACACGACAGCACCCTTCGGGTCGACAGCCTTGATGGTGCCGTCAACGATCGAGCCCTTGTCGTGGATCGCCACGAAGGTGTTGAACGGATCGCCTTCGAGCTGCTTGATACCCAGCGAGATGCGTTCCTTCTCGACGTCGATGCCGAGAACCACGGCTTCGACTTCGTCGCCCTTCTTGTACTTGCGCACGGCTTCTTCGCCAGCTTCGCTCCACGACAGGTCCGACAGGTGGACCAGGCCGTCGATGCCGCCCGGCAGACCAATGAACACGCCGAAGTCGGTGATCGACTTGATTGCGCCCTTGATCTTGTCGCCCTTCTTGAAGTTGCGCGAGAAGTCATCCCACGGGTTCGGCTTGCATTGCTTCATGCCGAGGCTGATACGACGACGGTCTTCGTCGATCTCAAGGACCATGACTTCGACTTCGTCGCCCAGTTGGACAACCTTGGTCGGAGCAACGTTCTTGTTGGTCCAGTCCATTTCCGACACGTGAACCAGGCCTTCGATGCCCGATTCCACTTCGACGAATGCGCCGTAGTCGGTGATGTTGGTGACCTTGCCGAACAGGCGGGTGCCTTGCGGGTAACGGCGAGCAATGCCTTCCCACGGATCTTCGCCGAGTTGCTTAACGCCCAGCGAGACGCGGCCCTTCTCTTGATCGAACTTGAGGATCTTGGCGGTGACTTCCTGGCCAACCGACAGAACTTCGCTCGGGTGACGCACGCGACGCCATGCGATGTCGGTGATGTGCAGCAGGCCGTCGATACCGCCCAGGTCGACGAACGCACCGTAATCGGTGATGTTCTTGACCACGCCCTTGACGATCGCGCCTTCCTTGAGCGTCTCGAGCAGCTTGGCGCGCTCTTCACCCTGGGTGGCTTCGATCACGGCACGGCGCGACAGCACAACGTTGTTGCGCTTGCGGTCGAGCTTGATAACCTTGAATTCGAGGGTCTTGCCTTCGTACGGGGTCGTGTCCTTGACCGGACGCGTGTCAACCAGCGAACCCGGCAGGAATGCACGGATGCCGTTGACCATCACGGTCAGGCCGCCCTTGACCTTGCCGGTGATCGTACCGGTCACGAGGTCGCCCGACTCGAGGGCCTTTTCCAGTTGCAGCCACGAGGCCAGACGCTTGGCCTTGTCGCGCGACAGCACGGTGTCGCCGTAGCCGTTTTCCAGGGCGTCGATCGCCACGGAAACAAAGTCGCCGGCCTGAACTTCGACCTCGCCCTGATCATTCAGGAATTCTTCGATGGGGATGTACGCTTCGGACTTGAGCCCGGCGTTGACGACCACGAAGTTGTGGTCAACCCGCACGACTTCAGCGCTGATGACTTCACCAGCACGCATGTCTTGGCGGGAGAGCGACTCTTCGAAAAGCGCCGCGAAAGATTCGTTGGTCGAGGTTTGCAGGTCGGACATAAATGTGGATTACGCCGCTGACGCCCGTCTCCCGAGGGGGGCTGACGATGACGAACAACGGTTGGGTTAAAGGTTAGACAAAGCCACGCCGGATGACTGCATGAAACATCCGGTCAGGCGCCTTGCGGGTACTGCACTTGCGCGAACCATTCGAGCACCTGAGCCACCGTCTGATCGACCGTGAGCCCCGATGTGTCGAGTACCCGCGCACCCTCTGCCGGCCTTAGTGGCGCTTCTGCCCGGGTACGATCCCGCGCATCGCGCGCCTCAAGATCCAGCATGAGACTGTCTATATTAGCAGAAAAACCTTTTTCTATCAATTGCTTATACCGTCTCTCGGCACGGGCCTGTGGCGAGGCGGTCAAAAAGACCTTCAATTCGGCTTCCGGGAAGATCACCGTGCCCATGTCACGGCCGTCTGCGACGAGGCCTGGTGCGGTCTTGAACCCCCGCTGGAGCGCCATCAGCGCTTGCCGCACCGCTTTGTGCACGGCGATGCTCGATGCCCGGTTGCCAATCGCCTCGGCCCGGATCGCGTCGGTGACATCTTCGCCAGCGAGCCATATGCGCTCGTATCTGAAGCGCACATCGAGTGTTTCGGCAAGTACGGCCAGCGCGCCAACGTCGTCGGGATCGATCCCGTGACGGGCACTCGCGAGCGCCGTCAGCCGATACAGCGCCCCACTATCCAGATAGTGAAATCCCAGCGCATCAGCGACACGGTGCGCCACCGTTCCCTTTCCGGACGCCGTCGGGCCATCCACCGTAATGACTGGAATCGAGTCGTCCACCACCGTCAAATCAGGCATCCCTTCGTCTCTGTCTATCTCACACATTAAAAAATAACCCCTCACCCAAATAATAATGATTATCATTTAGATGTAGGCGCTAACGGCGCTGTCAACCCTTTGTGACTGCCATGCAAAGCCGCGATTATCCCTTAGCCGGTTCCGAATGGGGGCTGACGCCCGACCCGCAATCCAACATGCCACGCCGTGCGCGGCGGTGGATGGGGTTCGCTGGCGCGGGCACCCTTATCGCCGTTGGGTATATGGATCCGGGCAACTGGGCCACGGCGATCGCGGGAGGGGCCCGTTACGGGTACACACTGCTGTGCGTAGTGTTGCTCTCGAGCGTGATGGCATTGTTGCTGCAATGGCTGGCGGCACGCGTCGGTCTGGTGACCGGACGCGATCTCGCGCAACTCTCACGTAGCCAGTATAGCCGTCGCACTTCGCTGGCGTTGTGGGTCTTGTGTGAGATCGCCATCATCGCCTGCGATCTTGCTGAGATCGTCGGCAGTGCGCTCGCACTGCAACTGCTGTTCGGCCTGCCTCTGCCCGTGGGCGTGCTGTTCGCGGGCGCTCTCGCTTTCGCCCTGCTAGGGCTGCAAGGTTTCGGACAACGTCGGCTCGAAGGTGCCGTCGCCGCACTGATCCTGCTCACGGCGGGTTGCTTCGCGGCGCAACTTGCGCTGGCGAACCCCGACTGGGGCGCCGCCGCAGCGGGACTGCGTCCTCGCAGTGAAATCGTCGCCCAAGCCGGCATGCTCTGGCTGGCGACCGGCATTCTCGGCGCTACGGTCATGCCCCACAACCTTTATCTGCATTCAGCCTTGCTGCGCATGCGCGGCGAGGCCATGCCAGAACGTACCCCGGCCACATTGCGACACGCACTCCGCGCCACACATTGGGACACCGCACTGTCTCTCGGCTTCGCCTTCCTGATCAACGCTGCGCTCCTGATTCTGGCGGCCTGCGTGTTTCATGCGAGCGGAAACACGTCTGTGGAATCGCTTGGCGACGCGCACAAGTTGCTCGGCAATCAATGGGCAGGCGTGATGTTTGCCGTCGCGCTGCTCGCCTGCGGGCTGAATTCGACGGTAACAGCCACACTCGCGGGTCAGGTCACGATGGAGGGCTTTCTCAATCTTCGGATGAAGCCATGGCAACGTGCGCTCATCACGCGCACGCTGGCGCTCATTCCGGCGCTGCTGATCGTGGGGCATGGCGGCGAAGCCCAGACAACCAACCTCCTGATCGTCAGTCAGGTCGTGCTGAGCCTGCAATTGCCGTTCGCGGTGATTCCGCTGGTGCGGTTCGCCGGCGATGCGAAGCTGATGGGCGAATGGCGCGCGCGCGGCGCACTGCTGGCCGTCGCCTGGCTCATTGCCGGAGCCATCGTTGCGCTGAACGGCATTCTGCTTTGGCAGACATTGACCGGCCGGGGGTAACGGCATGTGCCCAGCACAAACGATGCGGCCCCGGCCACTCCAGCCGGCAACAGGACCACGCATCGTCGGGTCTCACGCACCGGCAGCGGCACGTCGGCCCCGAATTCACGGCAGGGACTACGAAGCGACCCGCGCGAATTCGCTGAAATATGTCGGGAACGTCTTGGCAACGCACTTCGGATCGTTAATCGTCACAGGAACGCCCCCCAGGCTCACGAGCGAGAAGCACATCGCCATACGATGATCGTCGTAGGTGTCGATCGCTGCATTCGGCGTCAGCGACGCTGGCGGTGTGACGCGAAGATAATCCGGGCCTTCCTCTACCGTCGCGCCAACCTTGCGCAACTCGATAGCCATCGCCGCCAGGCGATCTGTTTCCTTCACACGCCAGCTCGCCACATTGCGCAGCGTGGTCGTACCATCGGCGAAGAGTGCGGCGACGGCAATCGTCATCGCGGCATCGGGAATGTGATTGAAGTCCATATCGAGCGCACGCAGCTTGCCGCTCGGCGTGTCGACGCCATGGACCTCGATGGCATCGTCGTGCAGCGTGACGCGTGCGCCCATCGCAGCAAGTGCGTCGACAAAACGCACGTCGCCCTGAATACTGTCGCGGCCAACGCCTTCGACTCGCAGCGGACCGCCACCAATCGCGCCAGCCGCGAGGAAATAAGACGCCGACGATGCGTCGCCCTCGACCCGAATTTCGCCAGGGCTCCGATATTTCGCGCCATCGGCATCCGCCGCCGGCAAGGTGAATCGAGACCACCCATCCTGCCGAACGTCGATGCCGAACCGCCGGAGCAGTCGAAGCGTGATGTCGATATACGGCTTGGAAATCAGTTCCCCCTCAACCTCGACAACAATCTCGCCCGTCACCGAAGGCAGCAACGGCAGCGTCAGCAGGAGCGCCGTCAGGAACTGACTCGACACGTCGCCTCGCACACGAATCGGTGTAGCGGGCGCCACCACGTCGGCCGGCTTGATATGGAGCGGGGGGTATCCGGCGTTGCCGAGGTAGTCGATCTGCGCGCCCAGTTGACGCAAGCCATCGACCAGATCACCGATCGGGCGCTCGTGCATACGTGCCACGCCTGAGACTTCGTAGTCGCCATGGCTCAACGACAATGCCGCGGTCAACGGACGAATGGCAGTGCCGGCATTGCCCATGAACAACTTGGCCGTCTTTACAGGAAACACGCCGCCGCAGCCCTCGACGACGAAATCGCGCGAGCCGCCGACCTGCGTGCATTTGACGCCAAGCGCCGCCAATGCGTCGAGCATGACTTGCGTGTCGTCCGATGCCAGCAGATCGCGTACGCGGGTCGTGCCGCGCGAGAGCGCGGCGAGCAGAAGCACGCGGTTCGAGATACTTTTCGAGCCGGGCAGGCGCAGCGTGCCTTCGGCGTGGCCGTACGGGCCGAGATCGAGCGTTTCCATTACTTTTCCTGTTGCTTGGCCCAGTCCGTTCGCGCCTGACTGGTGCGAGCGAACACGGCCTCGAGACCGGCACCATCACCGGCATCAATCAATTCACGTAGCGTACCGAGCGTGGCGAGGTAGCCATCGAGTTCGGCAAGCAGCGCCTCGCGATTGGCCACACAGATATCGCGCCACATTTCGGGATTCGATGCAGCGATACGCGTGAAGTCGCGAAAACCGCCGCCCGCGAAACCGAATTTCAACGCGGCATCGGGGGCTTCGAGAATCTGTGCAATAAGTGCGTACGACAACACATGCGGCAAGTGACTCACCGACGCGAAAACGCGATCATGCTGTGTTTCGGACATTTCCGAGACACGCGCGCCCGTCGCCTCCCACATGGCTCGCACTCGCGCGACGTCCTCGCTGCGATTGCGCGGTTGCGGACAAAGCACGACGCGTCGGTCGCGATACAAATCGACTTTCGCTGCGTCAACGCCAGACAACTCCGCGCCGGCAATCGGATGTCCCGGCACAAAGCGCCAGACCTCGTCGCCCAACGCCTGCCTGGCGGCTACCACGGCGTCCGTCTTGGTACTACCTGCATCGGTCACAATCGTATCGCCGCCAAGATACGGACGGATCGCCGCAAGCAAGGCAGGCGTCTGTGCCACCGGCGCCGCGAGCACAACCACATCGGCCCCGGCCACAGCGTCGGCCATCGACACGGCAGCACGATCGATCACGCCGAGCTCGCGAGCTCGCGCGAGCGACGCCTCACTTCGTCCGACGCCGACGACTTCCGTCACCGCCCCCGCTGCCTTGAGCGCCCGCGCGAGCGAGCCGCCAATCAGGCCGACGCCGCAGATGACGAGTTTATTCAGACTCATGGTGTATGGCCTGCCACGCGTTACGCGGAGCGCGGGTACGACCCGAGCACCTTGCAGTAGGCCGCGTTCTGACGCAGTACATCGAGCGCTTTGGCGACATTCGGATCGTCGCGATGCCCTTCGAAATCGACGTAGAAGTAATACTCCCACGCACCGCTCTTGGCCGGGCGCGATTCAAATCGCGTCATCGACACGCCGTTGTTTGCGAGCGGCTCCAACAATGCCACTACCGCACCGGCGCGATTGGGCACGGAGAGAATCAACGAGGTCTGATCATGGCCGCTCGGCGCCGCATCCTGCGTGCCGACCACCACGAAACGCGTGCGGTTGTGCGGATCGTCCTGCACGTGCGAGAACGCGACTTGCAGTCCGTATTGGGTGGCTGCCGACTCGCCCGCAATCGCGGCAATCGTCGGATCGGCCGACGCCATGCGCGCCGCCTCGGCATTGCTCGACACCGCCTGACGCTCCAACTTCGGGAAGTGCGCCGTGAGCCAGTGCTGGCACTGCGCTAGCGACTGGGCATGCGAACAAATACGCGTCACACCGTCGAGCGTGCCAGATAACGACATCAGGTTATGGTGAATCGGCAAGGCCACTTCACCGCCGATCGTCAGCGGACTTTGCAGCAGCAGGTCCAGGGTGCGCGACACCACACCCTCGGTCGAATTCTCGACCGGTACGACGCCGAAGTCCGCGCTGCCTGCCTCAACGGCACGGAACACTTCGTCGAGCGACGGACACGGCAAGCCCTTCACACTCTGACCGAAGTAGGCGAATGCCGCCTGTTCACTGTAGGTCCCCGCCGGGCCGAGATAGGCGACGGTCATCACCCTCTCGAGCGCACGGCTGGCCGACATGATTTCGCGCCAGATCGACGCCAGATTGTCGCCATACAACGGGCCGTCATTGGCTTGTTGCAGTCGGGAAATCACCTGCAACTCGCGTTCCGGCCGGAACACCGGCGCGCCGAAACGCTTCTTGACCTCACCCACTTCCAGGGCGACGGCCGCACGTTGATTGAGCAGCTTCAGAAGCTGCGCGTCGATAGCATCAATCTTCTCGCGCAAGGGGCGCAACGATGCGTTCAGATCATCATCCATGGAGCGTATTGTCTTCTTGCGATGGGACATGGTCAGGCGGCTCGCGGCGCGATGTCTCGAAGGACGTCGGTAGATTCCCGTCGCGCCGGCCGTTCGTCCTCGTCAGCCGTGGCTGCGCTCGAATTCGCGCAGATAGTCGACCAGCGCCTCGACACCGGCAAGCGGCATCGCGTTGTAGATCGAGGCACGCATGCCCCCCACGGACTTGTGGCCCTTGAGTTGCAGCAGACCACGCTCGCGAGCGCCGGCCAGGAAAGCATCGTTCAATGCGTCGTCGTGCAGGAAAAACGGCACATTCATGCGTGAACGGCAATCCTTCTCCACCGACGTGCGGTAAAAATCGCTGCCGTCCAGGTAGCCATACAGCAACTCGGCTTTCGCCTTGTTCTGCGCGTCCATGGCAGCCAGGCCGCCCTGCCGTTTGAGCCACTGGAACACGAGACCGGCAATGTAAATGGCGTAAGTCGGCGGCGTGTTGTACATCGAGTCGTTTTCGGCAACGATCTTCCAGTCGAAAGCGCTGGGCGTGACCGGCAGTGCACGACCGAGCAGATCATCGCGCACGATGACGAGCGTGAGACCCGACGGGCCGATGTTTTTCTGCGCACCACCGTACATCACGCCGAACTTCGATACGTCCATCGGACGCGAAAGAATGTGTGACGAGACATCGGCCACGAGCGGCGCGTCCGGCAGGCCGGCAGCCGCCAGATCGGGCGTCCAGAAATATTCGACACCGTGAATGGTTTCGTTCGTGCAAATGTGCACGTAAGCCGAATCCTTCGACAACCGCCATTCGTCCATCTTCGGCAGCCGGGTGAACTTGTCGGCTTCGCTACTCGCAGCAATGTTGACGTCGCAGTACTTGCGCGCTTCCTTTTGCGATTTCACGGACCAAGAACCCGTGACGACATAATCTGCCGTACTGCGCGCGCCCGCGCGCTCACCGCCCAGCAAGTTCATCGGGATGATGGCGTTTTCCGCCAGCGCGCCCCCTTGCATGAACAAGATCCGGTAGTTGTCGGGCACTGCCAGCAACTCGCGCAGATCAGCCTGCGCCTGCGCCAGGATACTCATGAACTCACGACCGCGATGGCTCATCTCCATCACGCCCATGCCGGCCCCATGCCAGTCAAGCATTTCCTCGGCTGCCTGCGTGAGCACTTCGGCAGGCAGCGCCGCCGGTCCGGCGGAAAAATTGAAAGCGCGCGTCATCATCGTTTTGCTGCAGTAAAAGTGAAACGCAAGCCGGCGGAGACTGATCCGTGCGGCTTGCGTTTCACGTCTGGCGATCATGCGGTGGCGCAGCAGCGGTAAAGGTCAACTATACCGCCAGATGACGCTCACGTGCGGGCACTCCCCGTAATTCCGGCTTGGGACGGCCGAATTCCGGAGAATTCCGAGCAGAACCTGCCGATTTGGCCCATCAATGCAAAATGGCCGTTTGCGATCTCTCGCAAACGGCCATTATCGGTCAATCCCTGGGGGATCCGCCGAAATTTACTTCTTGGCCGGTGCCTTCGGTGCCGACTTGGCAGCCGCGGAGATCTCGGCGTCAGCTTGCTTGCTGGTCGCGTCGATCGATTGCGGCATGTACTTCTGCATCAGGCCACCAACGACTTCCTGGCCAACCTGATCCTGCACCTTGATGTACTTCTGGCCGACCGGGCTCTTGTAGAACGCCGTCAGACCCTTGATCTCTTCGGTGGTGTAGTACTTGCCATAGGCGTTGTACTGCGCTTGCACCGCGTCGTTCTTGAAGGCATCGCTAGCGAAGACCTTGCCCGCGCCGTCGACAAGCTTTTGCACGGAGTTCTGTTGCAGCGTCGGCACGATGGACTGCTTCTGTGCGTCGCTCAACGTCTTGTTCTCGACCAGTTGGCGCTCCAGCACTTGCGGCGCGAGTTGCTTGGCCTGCTGCTGCGCACCGTCACCGATAGCGGAGACGAGCTTGTTCGAGTCGATAGCGTCGAGCAGCTCCTTGATGGCTGCCTTCTTGTCGGCGTCGAGCGGGGCGCTCTGCTGCGCCATTGCCATTGCCGGTGCTGCGAGCAGCAGCCACATCCACTTCTTGACGTTGTGTTGCATAGTAATAGTCACTCCAAAGTTCGTCGGCTTTCGACGACGATAAATAGATGCATCCTCGCCTGGGCACTTCACTGCATCGGGCCAGATTCTACTGACTTTTCGGGGCAATGCGCCCATAGATTACATCGAGTTACGCCAGTATTACTCCGTGACATCCGCTTCCGGCGCCTCATCGTCGCCCGGGGCGTCGCCATTCTCGGCAACTTCGGCGTCGGACTCGACGATGCGTTGCAGGCCTGAAAGCGTCGTGCCTTCGTCCAGGCTGATCAGCGTCACCCCTTGCGTGGCCCGGCCCATTTCGCGAATTTCCGACACACGCGTACGGATCAGCACCCCGCCAGTCGTGATCAGCATGATCTCGTCATCCGGCTCAACCAGCGTCGCCGCGACCACCCGGCCGTTGCGCTCGCTCGTCTGGATCGCAATCATACCCTTAGTGCCACGGCCATGGCGCGTATATTCGGTGATCGAAGTCCGCTTGCCGTAGCCGTTCGCAGTCGCCGTCAGCACCGACTGCTGCTCGTTCTCGGCGACCAGCAACGCAATGACCGTTTGGCCCTCTTCGAGCTGCATACCGCGAACGCCGCGTGCCTCTCGACCCATCGGACGCACATCGTTCTCATCGAAACGCACCGCCTTGCCGCTGTCCGAGAACAACATGACGTCATGCGCGCCATCGGTGATGGCCGCGCCGATCAGCACGTCGCCGTCATCGAGGTTCACAGCGATGATGCCCTTCTTGAGCGGACGACTGAAGGCCGCGAGCGGCGTCTTCTTGACCGTGCCCAAGCTCGTAGCCATGAACACGAAGCGATCTTCCGTGTACTCCTTGACCGGCAGCACCACGTTGATCTTCTCGCCATCCTGCAACGGGAACATATTGACGATCGGACGCCCGCGCGAGTTCCGCGAGCCCTGCGGCACTTCATAAACCTTGATCCAGTACACGCGGCCGCGGTTCGAGAAGCAGAGGATCGTGTCGTGCGTGTTCGCAATGAACAGCGTGTCGATCCAGTCGTCGTCCTTCGTAGCGGCGGCCTGCTTGCCGCGTCCGCCACGCTTCTGCGCGCGGTACTCGGACAACGGCATCGACTTGATGTAACCCGAGTGAGACAGCGTCACCACCATATCCTGCGGGGTGATCAGATCTTCGGTGTCGAGTTCGGTCGCGTTGTGTTCGATGGTCGAACGGCGGGCATCGCCGAACTCGGCGCGCACGGCCGTCAGCTCTTCGCTGATGATTGCCGTCACACGCGCCGGACGCGCCAGAATATCAAGCAGGTCGGCGATCTGCGCCATCACTTCCTTGTACTCGGAAACGATCTTGTCCTGCTCCAGACCGGTCAGGCGTTGCAGGCGCATTTGCAGGATTTCCTGCGCCTGCGTCTCCGACAGACGGTACATACCATCGGCCTGCATGCCCACTGCGGCATCGAGACCTTCCGGACGGAAGGCATCGCGGCCACCCTGCGTCTCGGTCTCGGCACGCGCGAGCATGTCGCGCACCACCGACGAATCCCACGCCTTCTCCATCAACGCGGCCTTCGCGATCGGCGGCGTCGGCGCTGCCTTGATGATCGCGATGAAGTCGTCGATGTTAGCGAGCGCTACCGCCAAACCTTCGAGCACATGGCCGCGCTCGCGGGCACGACGCAGCTCATAGACCGTACGGCGAGTAATCACTTCGCGACGATGCGCGAGGAAATGCACCAGCATTTCGCGCAGGTTCAGCAACTTGGGCTGGCCGTCGACCAGCGCCACCATGTTCATGCCGAACGTGTCCTGCAGCTGCGTGTGCTTATAGAGATTGTTGAGAACGACCTCGGGCACTTCGCCGCGCTTGAGTTCGATCACCACGCGCATGCCGCTCTTGTCGGACTCGTCGCGAATGTCGGAAATACCTTCAAGACGCTTCTCGTTGACCAGTTCCGCAATCCGCTCGAGCAGTGAGCGCTTGTTAACCTGGTACGGCAGCTCGTCGACGATGATCGCCACGCGCTGACCGCGATCGATATCTTCGAAGTGAGTCTTTGCTCGCATCACTACACGGCCACGGCCGGTGCGATAGCCTTCGCGCACGCCCGAGATACCGTAGATGATGCCGGCGGTCGGGAAGTCCGGTGCCGGAATGATCTCGATGAGTTCGTCGATGGTGGCATCCGGATTCTGAAGCAGATGCAGACAGCCTTCGACGATTTCGTTGAGGTTGTGAGGCGGAATGTTCGTGGCCATGCCAACCGCAATACCCGACGAACCGTTGAGCAGCAGGTTCGGGATGCGGGCAGGCAGGATGAGCGGCTCTTTTTCGCTGCCGTCGTAGTTCGGACCGAAGTCGACGGTTTCCTTGTCGATGTCCGCAAGCAGCTCATGGCCGATCTTGGCCATGCGCACTTCGGTGTATCGCATTGCAGCGGCATTGTCGCCGTCGACCGATCCGAAGTTACCTTGGCCGTCGACCAGCATGTAACGCAGCGAGAACGGCTGGGCCATACGAACGATGGTGTCGTATACGGAGGCGTCACCGTGCGGGTGGTACTTACCGATGACGTCACCGACGATACGTGCCGATTTCTTGTACGCCCGGTTCCAGTCGTTGTTCAGCTCGTGCATGGCAAACAGTGCACGGCGGTGGACAGGCTTCAACCCGTCACGCACGTCCGGCAAAGCGCGGCCGACGATCACGCTCATGGCGTAATCGAGATACGACCGCCGCATTTCTTCTTCGAGCGAAATCGGGAGAGTTTCTTTGGCGAACTGATCCATTATTCGTGTCTATCAAACCCTAATCGCGATAGGCGGCTGCCGGCGATATGATCTTAGGATTCTAACATGCCCGTCATTGGCATCCGAAACGAGCGTGGTGCAATGCACAACACATGTCTGGCACGCCAAAATGTCAGAGCTCGATATGAAATGAAACGGTTGGCGAGGTCCCTCAAAAGGTGTTGCGCTCAAACCACAACTGCGCCACGACGGGCAGCAAACTTGGGGTTTTGCTCGCGGGTGGCGGAAGCGCTATGGCAAAATGCCGTGGCATAAGTTAGACATTATTCGAAGTGCATGGGTCATGCTTTCGCGCACTTGCCGATGTTATACTTCGAGCGATGTAAGACTTTGGTTCTGTCGTCTAGGCTCGCAGTAAACCTGCGGTAATCTCATTTCGAGAGGAGAAATATGAATAAATTCGCTAAGCTCGCGATCGTTGCAGCTACCGCAGTGATGGCTGCTTCGGCTATGGCCCAAAACTACGTCCAGACCGCTCCGGGCCCGATCGCGGCCTCGAAGCAAGCAGTCAATGACAACTGGGTGAACGGCAGCGGCGAGTGGGTTTGGAAGAACGGCTCGGACGAACTGTGCTGGCGCGATGCCTACTGGACCCCGGCCACGGCCAATGCCAAGTGCGATGGCTCGATCATCGCTCAGGCACCGGCACCGGCACCGACCCCGGTCGCTCCGGTCGCTCCGGTCTCGCAGAAGGTGACCTATCAGGCTGACGCCCTGTTCGATTTCGACAAGGCCATCCTGAAGCCGGAAGGCAAGGCTAAGCTGGACGACCTGGCTGGCAAGGTTCAGGCGCTGAACCTCGAAGTCGTGGTTGCCACGGGCTACACCGACCGCATCGGTTCGGACAAGTACAACGACCGTCTGTCGCTGCGTCGCGCTCAAGCTGTGAAGGCTTACCTGGTCAGCAAGGGCGTCGAAGCCAACCGCGTGTACACCGAAGGCAAGGGCAAGCGTAACCCGGTTACGACTGGTTGCAACCAGAAGAACCGCGGTCAGCTGATCAAGTGCCTGGCACCGGATCGTCGCGTGGAAGTCGAAGTCGTCGGCACGAACAAGTAATACGGTTCGCCGACTACGAAAAACCCCGCCTCGGCGGGGTTTTTTTTCGTCCGTCGTCAGGCAAGCCGCTGGCGAGCGCTGACAACGAGCGTCGTCAGGCCTCGCTGCCCAACTGCGGATACTGGCGCTTCACCATGAAGGACATCAGCGCCTTGACCGGACGGTCACGCCACCACGTTCCGGTCTCCAGCGGTTTGAACATCATGCGCGTGGCCGCCTCCACCGGCATGTACTGCTTCATGATGTCGCCCGACATGGCGAGGAACGCCTCCCAGGTCATCGCCTCGAATGGCGGCGGCGAGCGCCAGAAGTGATTGAGCGGCTCGAACGCGAAGGCGATGTCCTCGTCGCGCACCAGCTCGCTGCGAGCCACCATCGTGCGCAGCCGGCTGATGATGCCGTGCCGCTCGACGGCGTTATACCTATCGAATGTCTTGCGGAAATAGCGATAGTGGCCGACCTCTTCGTTGCTCAGCTTATGCATCATCTGCTTGAGTTCTTCGACCGGCATGTAGGACTCGAGGCAGCGATAGATCATGGCCGTCTGCGTCTCGGTGACGCACCGTGACAGCGCCTCCAGCGCCAGCGACGGCCGCATGTACTGCACGTCGCAACGCGGCTTGTAACGGGAGAGGAATGCGTCATAAGCATTCGACCAGTCGAACTCTGGCCAGACACGTGCGATATAGTCCTTGGCAAGACGCCCGTGTTCGACTTCTTCAGGCAGCCAGGTATCGCTCAACCACGTTCTCATCTCGTCATCGTCGCCATACATCTGATTGAGCGTAGAGACGAACTCGGGGACACTGGTCTCGATGAACGACACCGTGGCAAGAGAATAGAAGATGAACGCATTGGTTCGGACAGACGGCTCTGCAGCCATGACACACTCTCCTATCGGCATAGGGAATTGAACATGTATCGCTCAAGCACGTGCTTGCGACCGGTGCGAATGGGTAGGCGGATGAACGCGTTGTGCACTGCACTTTAAAGCCCCTGCGCAACGGAGCCCATGCGTCACCTGAAACGTCACACGAAGGTCACTAACTAATAGTATAGGAATTGGCCAAATATCGCAGCGCGGCAAACAATCGATCGCAGATGCGTCGCCTTCGGGCCCATTTGAGCGATATTTGTCACCGTTGCGCCCACTTGAACTCCGAAACGTCATGACGCAACGCTATTGGTTGATGAAGTCCGAACCCGAGGAGGCGAGCATCGACGATCTCGCCAGCGCAAAGCACCAGACCCTCCCATGGACCGGGGTGCGCAACTATCAGGCGCGCAACTTCATGCGCGATGACATGCGCGTGGGCGACGGGGTACTCTTCTATCACTCGAGCTGCGCCGTGCCCGGTATTGCCGGACTCGCGACAGTCGCCTCGGCCCCCTACCCCGATCCGACCCAGTTTGACCCGAAGAGTCCATACTTCGATCCCAAGTCGACGCCGGAATCCCCTCGTTGGCTGCTCGTCGACGTGAAGCTCGATCGCAAGACACGGCTCGTACCGCTCACCGAATTGCGCCAGACCCCGGAACTGGACGGCATGCTTGTACTCGCACGCGGCAACCGGCTGTCGATCACCCCTGTCTCTCCCGAGCACTGGAAGTTCATCAGCAAGCACTTACTTAAGTAATGAAGGACTGAAGGAGGTCTCGGGGAACCAAAATTATTGCGATAGCGTCTGTATAACGTTGCCGGAACATGCATAGTGCGTACCCACTTGCCTTTTCATCCGAGTGAGGGTTATGTCACGAAGGCGGTACCGGTGATCGGTCAAACGTTCGCCGTTCAGACGCGAACTACCCTTCGAAAAAGGTCAAAACTATGCGCAAATCTCTCGCTGCCGCTCTTCTGATTGCCACCGCCGCCACTGCCACCAACGCCGCCTACGCCCAATCGGGCGACGATGCGAATCGTCAGGTCTCAGGCGTGTTGGGTCTGGAGGCGAATGCCACGAAGGAAGTCGAACAGGACACCGTTCACATCACGATGTCTGCGCAGGAACAGGGCCCGGATGCCGCCACCGTCTCGCGCAACCTCACGCAAAAGGCCAACAGCGCGATGTCGATCGCCAAGGGGCAGAATGGTGTGCAGGTTCAGACCGGCAACGTCTCGCTCTACCCGACGACCAACCGCGACGGCAAGATCACGGCATGGCGCGGCCGTACCGAGTTGCAAATGACGTCGAAGGATTTCGGCGCGGCGTCGCGTCTCGCGAGCCAGATCTCGAACCAGATGCAGATGGACGGCGTGTCGTTCTCGCTCTCGCGTGAAGCGCAGGAGAAGACTCAGGCCGAGCTGACCCATCAGGCGATTCAGGCGTTCCGCGATCAGGCGCAGAACAACACGAAGGCCTTCGGCTACAGCAGCTACACGATCCGTCAGGTGCAGGTCGGCTCGAACGCACCGATGATGCCGCGTCCGTACGCGATGAAGGCCATGGCGATGGCACCCGGTGCCGACGCCGCCCCGCCGATGCAACTTGAAGGCGGCAAGACGCAAGTGACCGTGACGGTCTCAGGCACCGTGCAGATGAAGTGAGCTCCGCCGGCCCGGCCGCTCCCCCTGCGACTCGGCGACCCGGCCATTGCACAAACGAAAATGCCGCCCCAGCGAGGGCGGCATTTTCATCTCCACGACGACACGGCGCAGGCGCGGCACATTGCCGTATCGCCACCTGCGGCAACGTGACGCAAGCCGCTTATTTGAAGCGATCGCGCAGCAGATTCTTCTGCACCTTGCCCATCGTATTGCGCGGCAATTCCGCGACGACATGCACGCGCTTGGGCACCTTGAAGTTGGCGATGCGTTGCTTGAGCGCGTCGATGACGGTTCGCTCGTCGGGTGCCGGCACACCGTCGCGCGGCACGATCACCGCCACCACGGCTTCACCGAAGTCCGGGTGAGGCACACCGATGACAGCCGACTCGGCGACACCGTCCATCTCATCAATGAACCCCTCGATCTCCTTCGGGTAGACGTTGTACCCGCCGGAGATGATGAGATCCTTCGAGCGGCCCACGATATGGACGTACCCATCCTCATCGAACTTGCCGACGTCCCCTGTCTTGAAGAAACCGTCAGCGGTGAATTCCTCTGCCGTCTTTTCCGGCATGCGCCAGTACCCGGCAAACACGTTCGGCCCCTTGACCTGAATGTGGCCGATGTCGCCTTGCACGCTCGGCTGCCCGTCATCCCCCACCACACGAACCGTCACCTCCGGCAGCGGCACCCCGACGGTGCCCGCTCGGCGCACGGTGGCGGCATCGCCGTGGTACGGATTGGAGACAAGCATGACCGTCTCCGACATGCCGTAGCGCTCCAGAATCGTGTGACCCGTGCGTTCGCGGAACGCCTCGAACGTCTCGCGCAGCAGCGGCGCCGAGCCCGAAATGAATAGACGTACGTTGCGACACGCTTCACGCGTGAGCCCCGGCTCCGCCAGCAGCCTGACGTAATACGTCGGCACGCCCATGAACACCGTGGCGCGCGTCAGTTGATGCAGCACTTCACGCGCATCGAACTTCGTCAGCCAGATCATCTTGCTGCCCGAATACAGCGCCGCATGGCTCGCGACGAACAACCCGTGCACGTGGAAAATCGGCAGTGCGTGCAACAGCACATCGCCCCCTTCGCGCTCGCCCCAGCCCCAGAACGCGTGCAGGACACGCGTGTTGCTCGCAAGGTTGCCGTGCGAGAGCATCGCCCCCTTGCTGCGGCCCGTAGTGCCCGACGTATAGAGAATCGCGGCAAGATCGTCGGGCGAGCGCGGCACGGTCTCGAAGGCATCGCCGAACCACGCGGCGCGCTCCAGCAACGAGCCGGTGCGATCGTCACCCAGCGTGTAGACGTGTTTCGCGCCGTTGGTGAACGCAATCTTGGAGACCCAGCCAAAGTTCGCCGGGCTGCATACAACGACTTCCGGCTCCGCGTTCTCGACGAAGTAAGCGATTTCGGCGTCGCGATACGCCGTGTTGAGCGGCAGATAGACGAACCCCGCGCGCAGGGTCGCGAGGTAAAGCAGCAGCGCTTCGGGGGACTTCTCGACCTGCACGGCAATGCGCGCACCGGGTGACAGGTCGAGGCTCGCGAGCAGGTTGGCAATGCGTGCGCTCGCGTGCTCAAGGTCGCCCCAGCTGTAGTAAAGCCCTTCGGGCGTCTCGATGGCACACGCCGACTTGTCGGCGGGAAAACGTTCGGCAAAGAGTCGGTAGAGATTGGCGTCTTGCGTCATAAACAGAACCGGATTCGAAACAGTGGATACGTCGATGCGTCAGTGAAATCGGAAACACCAGGGAGCGTCGGCACTCAGCGCCCCCGGAAATCGGGCGGCCGCTTCTCAAGGAACGCGGCTACGCCCTCGCGGTGATCATGCGAGTCCCAGTACGAGAAAGCCTTCTGCCATTCGGCCTCGGACAATGGCGCTACGGCCGGCGCCAGCCGGGTGATCAACCACTTGTTCAGTTGAGCGGCGAGCGGTGCACCGGCGGCCAGCCGCCGGGCACAAGTGTAGCCCGCTTCTTCCACCGCCTCGTCGGCGACCACACGCGTGAGCAGGCCTTTCTCGCGGGCTTCCGCGGCGCCGAAGACTCGTCCTTCTAGCAGGATCTCAAGCGTGGCAGCGCGTCCCGCCAGCGCCAGCACGCCGCGCAGTTCGCCGGGCGCCATCGGAAAGCCGAGCTTGTTGATCGGCACGCCGAACCTCGCGCCTTCCCCGGCGATACGCAAATCGCAATGCGCGGCGATCTCCAGGCCGCCGCCCACGCAGACCCCTTCGATCAGCGCAACGCTCGGATGCCGGCAACGCGACAACGCCTCGAGCGTCGGCCCGATCACCTCGCCGTGATAGCGGCGCAGCGTATCGTAGCTGCCGCGCTCGACCGGAAACTCCTCGATATCGGCGCCGGCGGCAAAGTTGCCTTGTGCCCCGCGAATGACGATGGCTCGCACACGGGCGTCTTCGTCAAGTGCCTGCAAATGCGCGCGTAACGCGCGCCACATCGCCACCGAAATGGCGTTGAGCTTGGCGGGATTCGATAGCGTCAGTGTGACCCACCCCTCGTCAAGCGAACTGTCGTCGCGCAGAACTTCACTCACACCTGTCTCCATGATGATGATGGGCGTTCGCGGCCGCTTCGGCACCGGGCGTCATGTGCGTCATGTGCGTCATGGTGCTCAGAGCAAGCGCGATACGGCGCGTCCGAGCGCCGGTTCGCCGTCGATGAGGCGTTGCAGGTTGGCGTCGAGCTCGTCGGGCTCGTAGAGATAGTTGACCATCATGCCGCACGACTGCTTCGCGCCTTTCTTCGAGAGGTCCGCATGCCAGTTGATGCGCTCCACGCGCGCGCCATTGCCCAGGTGGAATCGCGCGACCGGATCTCGCGGCTGTCCGCGCACGGTTTCGCGCGCCAGATAGCGGGCAGCCAGTGCCTCGCCAAGACTTCGCTGCAGCGCCTGCACGCCTTTGCGCTCCGGCGATGTCTGCAGCCACACCATCATCTGCGCTCCCGAGGCGTGCGAAGGCAGCGACGCCTCCTGCGCCAGCAGCTTCAGCCGCTTGGGGCCGAGTGCCTCGGCGAGCGCTGGCGCAGACAGTTGCCTGAGCCAGTCGTTAAAGCCGGGGATGGGGGAGAGGGTCGCGAAGTTGCGCAGCTTCGGGAAATCGACTTGCAGTTCGTCGATCACGCGCTTGAGCAGGAAGTTGCCGAAGCTCACGCCGCGCAGTCCCGGCTGCGTGTTCGAGATCGAATAGAAGATGGCCCAGCGCACGCGGCGCAAATCCTCCAGCGGCGCCTGCTCGTCGAGCAGCGAATGCACGTCGGCCGCCATGTCGGGGACGAAGGCCACTTCGACAAAGATCAACGGTTCGCGCGGCATCCGGGGGTGGAAGAACGCATAACACCGCCGGTCGGAATCGAGCCGGTTGCGCAAGTCGGCCCACGACGAAATCTCGTGCACCGCCTCGTAGCGCATGAGTTTCTCGAGCAGCGACGCGGGCGAATCCCACGTAATCGGATGCAGCTCCAGCAAGCCGACGTCGAACCACGTCGAGAAGAGACTGCCGAGATCGTCTTCAAGCGCCGCGAGGCCGGGCAGCGCCGCCCGATGGTGCAGCATGTCCGAGCGCCAGCGCACGAGGAACGGCAGGCCGTCGGGCAATGCGTTGAAGCGCTTGAGAAACCGCACGCGTTCACTGCCGAGCGCACCTGCCAGTCCACTGGCGGCACGCTTGGCGCTGGTGCCGTCGCCATTCTTGCCCGCCTCGGCACCCGCATTGCCGTGGTTCGCACAGATATCGGCCACGACCGTGAGCAGCGCCAATTGCGCTTCGGGCGACGCCGCAACGTACCGCGTCATGAAGTCGCGGGCGGCCTCGTTAGCGGCAGAGTCGGTCAAACGCGCCGCCAGGCATTGCGTCAACTGCCGCCGCAACGCGCTTTCCGTTCGCGAGGACAGTTTCGCCGGGGCCCCCTTGCCGTCCCCCTTGCCCTCCCCCTTATCACCCTTGTCACCTTTGCCATCCTTCGGGCCGCCGCCCTGCCCGCCCGTCTTGCCTGCGCCACGCCCGAACCACTGCCCCAGCCGCTCACCCAACGACGGCTTCGGCGACGGCACGGGTGCGCTGACATCGGCAACGCGCTCGGGCGCACTTCGTTCAGGCGAACTGGACGACGCCGACAACGACGACGATGACGATTCGGCCGTCATCGATGCAGACGGACTCAGCGAAACGGGAATGGACATGGCTGACATGATCGGCTCATCCTTCATGGCTTCCTCTCTCATGGCTTTAGTTCACGAAGCTCGTGCATGGTGCGCCCCACGCCCAGACGAAGGGTGCCCGAACGTCACCGGCCATGCTCACCCCATCAGTTGGTCCGGCAGCCACAGCGACAAGCCGGGCAGCATACAGATGAGAACGACGGCCACCACCATCAGCACCACGAACGGCATTACGCCCCACACGATGTCGCGCAACGCAATATCGGGCGCCGTATTCTTGATAACGAATATGTTGAGACCCACCGGCGGATGAATCAACCCCAGTTCCATGACAATCGTCATGACCACGCCGAACCACACCAGATCGAAACCCGCGGCCCGCAGCGGCGGCAGAATGATCGGCGCCGTCATCAGAATAATGCTCACCGGCGGCAAAAAGAAGCCAAGCACGACGACCATCAGCAAGATGGCGGCAAGCAGCACCCAGCGCGACAGATGCAGCCCCACGATCCACTGCGCGGCCGACTGGCTGATGTGCAGATAGCTCATCACGTAGGAATAGAGCAGCGACATGCCGATGATGAACATGAGCATGGTCGATTCGCGCAACGTGCCGGTCAGAATCGGGGCAAGCTGACGCGGCTTCCACATCCGGTAGATCACGGCGATGAGCGCGAGCGCCAGCAATCCGCCAAGGCCGGCCGTCTCCGACGGCGTGGCATACCCGCCATAGAGCGCCGCCATGACACCGATGAGCAGCGTTACGAACGGCAGCACGCGCGGCAACAGCGCCAGCTTTTCGCGCATCGTCGCCGGCGGCTCGTTCGGGAACGGCGACGGCGTGCCGTCGCGTGCGAGGGCTAATTGCGCGCGCCCGTACTCCTTCCGGTAGCGCCATGCGGCATAGCACGAGAACAACCCCACCAGCAGCAACGCGGGCACGATCCCCGCGAGGAACAGACGCCCGAGCGACTGTTCCGCCGCCACCGCATAGAGGATCATCGTGATCGACGGTGGAAGCAAAATACCGAGCGTGCCGCCTGCGGCGATGATCCCGGCGGCGAACCCCGGCGAATAGCCCCGTTGGCGCATCTCCGGAATCCCGGCGCTGCCAATGGCAGAGCACGTTGCCGGGCTCGAGCCGGCCATCGCGGCGAACAGCCCGCATGCGAAGACGTTGGCGATGCCGAGCCCCCCCGGAATCCGTCGCATCCAGGCATGCAGCGCCAGATACAGGTCCTGCCCCGCGCGCGACTTGCCGATGGCCGCGCCCTTCAGGATGAAGAGCGGGATCGACAGCAGCGTAATACTGGCCATCTCCTCGTAGACGTTTTGCGTGATGGTGTCGAGCGACGACGCCGGCATGAAGCCGAACATGAACGCCACCGCCACGGCCCCAAGCGCGAATGCGATGGGCATGCCCGAGAACATGGCGACGAGCGTAGCGCCGCCATAGAGCAATCCGATGCCGAGTTCGCTCATGCGTGTTCTCCCGTGCGATCCGATGCGAGCGGCGTATCACGGCCCGGCGTTTTCCCCATCTCGCAAGCGCCGATCGCCACTTGCAGCAGCAGTTGCACCGTAAGCAACGTCATGCCGAACGCCATCAACCCGTAGGGAATCGACAGCGGCGGCCCCCATGTCGAACTGCTGGTCTGGCCGTCGACATAGGCTTCCCAGAACAGCGTCCACGATTTCCAGGCGAAGAAGCCGCAGAACGCGAACGTGACAATGTCCACGAGCCATCGCCGCACCCGGTTCACGCGCGGCGAAAGCAACGTCGTCACGGCTTCGATGCCAATGTGCCCGCGCAAGTGCTGCACGTGAGCGGCAGAGACAAAGGTTGCCCCCACCAGCAGAAACACGGCGGCTTCGTCCTGCCAGTCGGTGGCGAGCTTGAGCACGTGCCGCGCGAACACGCTGTAACTCAGCACCAATGCGGCGCCGACCAACGCCAGCATGCACACGATCATGAGCAGGCGGCTCACGCCCTGCAACAGGGCGTCGAGCCGCCGCAACACGCGAGTGCGCGCCTGCGCTGGCTCCGCGCTCACGACGGCCCCGCTCATGCAGGCACCTTTTCGGCGAGCGCGAGCAGCTTCGCGCACGTGTCCGACTTGCTCGCGTAGTCCTTCCACGCGGTGCGCCGGGCAATGTCACGCCACTTCATCACCGTCGCCTCGTCGAGGTCATAGACCTTCGCGCCAGCCTTGGTGTAGACGCTGGCGATCTGCGCATCGTCGGCCTTGGCGGCTTCCGTGCCGAACGACTCCAGCTCGGCCCCCACTTGCAGAATCACCTGCTGCTGATCCTTGGGCAGCTTGTCGAAGATCTGCTTGGACATGAGCAGCGGTTCGAGCATGAACCAGTACGACTTGTTGCGTCCCGTGGTCAGATGCTTCGACACCTCTTCAAGACGGAACGACATCAGACTCGTCGACGACGTCATCGCCGCATCCATCGCCCCTGTCTGCATGGCTGCATAGAGTTCGTTCGACGGCAGCGAGATGACGGCCGCGCCGGCCTCCTTGAGCATCATGTCCATCTCGCGACTGCCGCCGCGCACCTTGAGGCCCTTGGCGTCTTCCGGCGCAACGAGCGGCTTGGCGCGGCTCGCGACACCGCCCGCCTGCCAGACCCAGCTCACCATCACGATGTTCTTCTCGGCGAGCACGTCCGTGAGTACCTTGCCGATCTCGCCATTGCGCCAGGCGGTGCCCTGCGCATAAGACGTCACGAGCCCCGGCATCAGGCCGATATTGAGTTCGCGGACTTCCCCGCCCGCATAGGGCAGCGGATAAAGCGAAAGATCGAGTGCCCCGCGGCGCAGCGCGGAGAACTGCGCATTGGTCTTCATGAGCGAGCTGCCCGGATAGACCTGAAACCTGAGCGCACCCCCGGTGCGTTTCTCGACCTCTTGCGCGAACTTGCGGCATAGCCGGTCGCGGAAATCGCCCTCGGTGAGAGTGCCGCCGGGGAACTGATGGGAAATCTTGAGCGGGCCCGACTGCGCAAATGCGCCGCCCCAAGGGCTGGCCAGACCGCCGGTGACGAGTGCCGAAGCGGCACCCAGCATGAGTTGCCGCCGCAGCGGGGAAAGGGTTGTCTCCATGGCGTCTCCTGTCACTTCTGTCAGTGATGGACCAGCGAAGCCCGGTGCCTGACATCGCCCGGCACGCGTCGCAAGACACGCCCCGGGTGCACCACCGGTTCGCCGGCACTGCATGTACGGATGACTGCTTTGATTTTTTGTGTTTCGAGTGCGCGAGTTGCCGCTCTCGGATTGAAATCGTATAGTCAATCCATCACGGTGTATACAAATCGGCCCCGTAAAAAATACATTTTTGGCGTTTACCCCGATCTTCAACGCGGGGTTCACGCGGTACTTTGGCAACGATGGCCCCCATTTCAGCCCCGTTTGACGGGGTTGGCACACGACCGAGCGAGAGCGTCATGACCGTAAAACCGAAGCGATCGGAAGCGCTGCGACAGGCGATCGAAGAGAAGATTGCCGTGGGCGAGTACCCGCCCGGCATGCGGCTCGACGAAGTGGAACTGGCGAGCGCGTTCGGCGTGTCGCGCACGCCGCTGCGCGAGGCATTGATTCAGTTGGCGTCGTCGGGCGTGATCGAGATACGCCCCCGGCGAGGCGCGGTCGTCGCGCAGATCGATCCCCAGCGGCTATGCGAAATGTTCGAGGTGATGGCCGAACTGGAATCGATGTGCGCAAGGCTGGCCGCACGCCGCATCACCGAAGACGAACTGGCTGAACTGCGCGAGACACACGAAGCGAGCCGGGCGGCCGCCGAGACGCGAGACATCGACACGTATTACGAAGTCAACGCGCGCTTTCATGCGCTGATCTATCAGGCCAGTCACAACACCTACCTGCAGGAAACGGCGCTGCAACTGCACCGCCGGCTGCGCGTCTATCGCCGTCTGCAACTGCGTGTGCGCGATCGGCCGCACCAGTCGTTCGCCGAGCATGACGCCGTGTTTCGCGCCATCGAAGCGGGGGATGCCGATGCGGCATCGGAACGCCTTCGCGGCCATGTCACGGTGCAGGGAGCACGCTTCGCCGATCTGATGGCGTCATTACGAGCGCTGGAGCGCAAGGCAAGCTGAGCGATCCTCGTCCCCCGCCCCCCAAGCAAAAAGGGCTGAGCCCTGTGCAGTACAGAACTCAGCCCTTGCCGACGTAACTTACCCGTCCAACTTTACGGGGTCAGTTCACAACCTCCGGCGGCCCTTTGCATTGCAGGCTGTGACACGGCGCCTGCCGACACCTCAGACGTGAGACGTCACCGGCCGGCGGCGATACGACCACACGAGCATGATCACGCCCGCCACGACCATCGGCAGCGACAGCCATTGGCCCATCGACAGCCCGAACGAGAGCAAACCGAGGAAGGCGTCGGGCTCGCGTGTGAATTCGGCGAGGAAACGGAACGCGCCGTAACCGACCAGGAACATGCCAGACACCGCACCGACCGGACGCGCACGCCGCGAGAAGCACCACAGCAGCAGGAACAGGGCCACGCCTTCGAGTGCGACCTCGAACAACTGCGACGGATAACGCGGCAGTCCGTGGAATTGCGCGAACACCATCGCCATCGCCTGATCGGCCATGGCTTGCGGATGCGCCATCGCCCATTGGGCATCCTCAACCGCCGCTTGCGGGAAGAGCATCGCGAAACGCGAGTCGGGCGACGTCACTCGTCCCCACAACTCACCGTTGATGAAGTTGCCCAGACGGCCGGCGGCGAGCCCCAGCGGAATCATCGGCGCGATGAGGTCGGTGCCTTCGAGCAGCGAATGCCCGCGACGGCGCGTGAACAGCCACATGGCGACGAGCACGCCGAGGAAACCGCCGTGGAACGACATGCCGCCTTCCCACACCTTGAAAATGTCGAGCGGGTTCGCCAGATAGAACGACAGCTTGTAGAAAATCACATAGCCCAGACGTCCGCCGAGAATCACGCCGAGTACGCCATAGAACAACATGTCGTCGAGATCCTGCGCCTTCCAGCCTTGCGCGGCAATGGAGGGCTGACGCACGCGCAGCCGCCCCACGAGAAGGAACAGGATGAAGCCGACCAGGTACATCAGGCCGTACCAGCGGATGGCGAGCGGGCCGAGATGAATCGCGACCGGGTCGAATTGAGGATGAATCAGCATGGATCAAAAGAATCGATTCGTGAACAAAAGTTCCGTCAGCCCGATGGCAACACGGTCAATGCAAAACCTTGCCGCCATCACGTGACACACCAGTCATTGCCGGCTCATGGGAGACCGGCCCGGCATGCCGTGGGATGGGCAGCACAATACCACGAGCGCCCGGCGGTGCGGCAGGCGGACGCCGGGCATTGCCATGCGGCCAGTCAGGTCGACAGCGTCGCCCCCGGCGGCGTGTGCGCCACGCTCCGCGCCGTCTCGAGAAAGCCTTCGAGCACCGGCGTGACTTCCGCGGTACGCCAAAGCAAGCCCGTCTCGATCAGCGTGCTCGTCTCGCGCAGCGCACGATAGGTCACCCCGGTGCGCCGCAGGTGACATAGCGACTGCGGCACCAGCGCTACCCCCATGCCCGCAGACACCAGACTCACGATGGTCTGCATCTGAATCGCCTCTTGCCCCACGCGTGGCGTGAGGCCAAGCGCGGCATAGCATCCCATGATGATGTCGTAGAACGCCGGCGCCACACGACGCGGGAAGATGACAAGCGGCTCGTCGGCAAAGTCGGCCAGACTTACTGGCTCCCCCGGCTCACCTGGCTCACCCGGCTCACCCGACCGATCGTGCTGACCGTCGGGATCGCCCCCGCGACCGGCGGGCAGTGCCAGCATCAGCGGCTCTCGCATGATGGGCAGATACGAGAGTTCATTGGCGTAACGCGCGGGCACAGGCGGAATGAACAGACCCGCGTCGATGCGGCCGTCCATCAGCGCTTCGACCTGCACGTCGCTGGTGGCTTCGAGCAGTTGCAGGCGCACCCGCGGGTAGCGCTCGCCGAACTCGCGCAGCAGCGGCGGCAGAATGCCGTAGTCCGCCGTCGAGACGAAACCCAGCGAGAGCGTTCCCACCTCGCCGTGCGCCAGGCCCTGGGCGAGTGCGGGCAGTGCGTCAGCGTCCGCCAGAATGCGCCGCACCTCGGGCAGCAGTTGCCGGCCGACGGCCGTGAGCTCGACCGACCGGTTGGTCCGCACGAACAACGGTGCGCCCAGCGACGCCTCCAATGCCCGGATCTGCTGCGAAAGCGGCGGCTGCGTCATCGACAGACGCTGGGCGGCGCGTCCGAAATGACGCTCTTCGGCCACCGCGACGAAGTACCGAAATTGACGGAGATCCATGATATGTTTTTCGACTTAATCCGAGTCAAATAATATATTTGACAAGCATTCAAGGAAAGACGAATCTTGACGTCCGGCCGACACTGGCGCGAGCGCGGCGTTGGCGGCGTTGCCCGCGAGCGCGCGAATCCAGTCTGAATAAAGCCTGGCGGCCCCGAATTTCGTTCATCCCACAAGCACAGCGTTTCAGAGACGACCATGCCTCAATACCGTTCCCGCACCTCGACCCACGGCCGCAACATGGCCGGCGCCCGCGCCCTGTGGCGTGCCACCGGCATGAAAGACGACGACTTCGGCAAGCCGATCATCGCCGTGGTGAACTCCTTCACGCAGTTCGTACCGGGTCACGTTCACCTGCGCGATCTGGGCGCCATCGTGGCCAAGGAGATCGAGGCGGCCGGCGGCGTGGCCAAGGAATTCAACACCATTGCCGTGGACGACGGCATCGCCATGGGTCACGGCGGCATGCTGTACTCGTTGCCGTCGCGTGAGCTGATCGCCGACTCGGTGGAATACATGGTCAACGCGCACTGCGCCGACGCCATGGTCTGCATCTCCAACTGCGACAAGATCACCCCGGGCATGCTCATGGCCGCAATGCGCCTGAACATTCCGGTCGTGTTCGTCTCGGGTGGCCCGATGGAAGCGGGCAAGGTCAAGTCGGGCGACGGTCAGGTGATCGCCAAGATCGACCTGATCGATGCCATGATCAAGGCTGCCGATCCGAAGGTGAGCGACGCCGAAGTTGCCGAAGTCGAACGCAGCGCCTGCCCGACGTGCGGTTCGTGCTCGGGCATGTTCACCGCCAACTCGATGAACTGCCTGACCGAAGCCATCGGTCTCGCCCTGCCGGGCAATGGCACCATCGTCGCCACGCACGCCTGGCGCCGCGGGTTGTTCGAACAAGCCGGCCGCCTCGTGGTCGATCTGTGCCGCCGTTACTATCAGGAAGACGATCTCTCGGTCCTGCCGCGCAACGTCGCCACCAAGGCTGCCTTCGAGAACGCCATGGCGCTCGACGTCGCCATGGGCGGCTCGACCAACACGGTGCTGCACTTGCTTGCCGCCGCCCAGGAAGCGGGTGTCGACTTCACGATGTCCGACATCGATCGCATCTCGCGCAAGGTGCCGTGCCTGTGCAAGGCCGCACCGGCGACCGACAAGTACCACATCGAGGACGTGCATCGCGCGGGCGGCATCATCGGTATTCTGGGTGAACTCGCGCGCGGCGGTCTGCTCGACACGTCCTGCGGCAACGTACACAGTGGCACGCTCGGCGAGGCGATCGCCAAGTGGGACGTGGCCGGCGACGCGGGCGACAAGGCACACACGTTCTACAGCGCCGCCCCCGGTGGCGTGCCCACGACCATCGCGTTCAGCCAGTCGTCGACCTACCCGGCGCTCGACCTGAACCGCGAAACCGGTTGCATCCGCGACAAGGAACATGCCTATACGAAGGACGGCGGTCTGGCCGTGCTGTACGGCAACCTCGCCGAGAAGGGCTGCATCGTGAAGACGGCAGGTGTGGACGAATCGCAATGGGTCTTCACCGGCCGTGCCCGCGTGTTCGAGAGCCAGGACGACGCCGTCGAAGGCATTCTGGGTGACAAGGTGCAGCCGGGCGACGTGGTCGTGATCCGCTACGAAGGTCCGAAGGGCGGCCCGGGCATGCAGGAAATGCTGTACCCGACGTCGTACCTGAAGTCGAAGGGGCTGGGCAAGACCTGCGCCCTGTTCACGGATGGCCGCTTCTCGGGCGGTTCGTCGGGTCTGGTGATCGGCCACGCCTCGCCGGAAGCGGCGGAAGGCGGCACCATTGGCCTAGTCGAAGACGGCGACGTGATCGAGATCGACATCACCCAGCGCAAGATGCATCTGGCCGTGTCCGACGAAGAACTGGCTCGCCGCCGCGCCGCCATGGAAGCCCGTGGCGACAAGGCATGGCAGCCGGTGGATCGTCAGCGCGTGGTCTCGCAGGCGCTGCAGGCTTATGCGGCACTGGCCACCTCGGCCGACCGCGGCGCCGTGCGCGACCTGTCGCAACTGAAGCTGGGCAAGCGCGGCTGATCCTTCGGGCTGATCCTTCGGGCTGATCGTTCGGGCTGATCGTTCGATTGGCAGCGCCACGTCTGAACGGGAGCGGCGGCACGCAGGATGGAATGACCGGCCGCTCCCGCGCAAGATTCGCAATGCAGTGACGTCGCAGTCCAGCAGCAATGACACCCGGCGGTGTGGTCGGATTTCCCCTCATGCCGCCAGCATGACAGCGTGATACAACAACGTTTGTGCGCAACGCTGCGGTCGCCGGTGGCGTGGCACATCCCCACAGGAGACCGTCATGGCATTCAACCGTCGTTCGCGAAATGTCACGCAAGGCGTGGCGCGCTCGCCCAATCGCTCGATGTACTACGCGCTGGGCTACAAGGAAGAAGACTTCGACAATCCGATGATCGGCGTGGCCAACGGCCACTCGACGATCACCCCGTGCAACGCGGGGCTGCAACGTCTCGCCGATGCTGCGGTCGACGCCATCAAGACCCATCAGGCCAATCCGCAGACCTTCGGCACCCCCACCATTTCCGACGGCATGTCGATGGGCACGGAGGGCATGAAGTACTCGCTCGTCTCGCGCGAAGTCATCGCCGACTGTATCGAGACTGCCGTGCAGGGGCAGTGGATGGATGGCGTGGTCGTGATCGGTGGCTGCGACAAGAACATGCCGGGCGGCATGATCGCACTGGCCCGCATCAATGTGCCGGGCATCTACGTCTACGGCGGCACCATCAAGCCCGGCCACTGGAAAGGCAAGGATCTCACCATCGTCTCGTCGTTCGAGGCCGTAGGCGAATTCACGGCCGGCCGCATGACCGAGGCCGATTTCAAGGGCATCGAGCAGAACGCCTGTCCGTCGACAGGTTCCTGCGGCGGCATGTACACGGCCAACACGATGAGTTCGTCGTTCGAGGCGCTGGGCATGTCGCTGCTGTATTCGTCGACGATGGCCAATCCCGATCAGGAAAAGGTCGACTCTGCCGCCGAATCGGCACGTGTACTGATCGAGGCCGTCAAAAAAGACATCAAGCCGCGTGACATCATCACGCGCAAGTCCATCGAGAACGCCGTGGCACTCATCATGGCCACGGGCGGCTCCACCAACGCCGTGCTGCACTATCTCGCCATCGCGCACGCCGCCGATGTCGAATGGAGCATCGAGGACTTCGAACGCATTCGGGCGCGCGTGCCGGTCATCTGCGACCTGAAGCCGTCGGGCAAGTATGTGGCGACGGATCTGCACAAGGCAGGCGGCATTCCGCAAGTGCTCAAGATTCTGCTCGATGCCGGTCTGCTGCACGGCGACTGCCTGACGATCACCGGCAGCACCATCGCCGAAGCACTGAAGGACGTGCCGTCGGTGCCGCGCGCCGATCAACACGTCATCTTCCCGATCGACCGCGCACTCTACAAGGAAGGCCATCTCGCGATCCTCAAGGGCAATCTGGCCGAGGATGGCGCCGTGGCGAAAATCACCGGCCTGAAAAATCCGGTCATCACGGGCCCGGCGCGCGTGTTCGACGACGAGCAAAGCGCGATGGACGCGATCCTCACCGACAAGATCCAATCGGGCGACATCCTCGTGCTGCGCTATCTCGGCCCGAAGGGGGGGCCAGGCATGCCGGAGATGCTCGCCCCGACCTCGGCCATCATCGGCAAGGGACTGGGCGAAACGGTCGGCTTCATCACCGACGGCCGGTTCTCGGGCGGCACATGGGGCATGGTGGTCGGACACGTTGCACCGGAAGCGTTCGTCGGCGGCACCATTGCCCTCGTGCACGAAGGCGACTCGATCACCATCGACGCACACAAGCTGCTGCTGCAACTGAATGTGCCGGATGACGAACTCGCGCGCCGTCGCGCTGCGTGGAAAGCCCCGGCACCTCGATACACGCGAGGGGTGCTGGCGAAGTACGCGGCGCTGGCCCAACCGGCCAACAAGGGCGGCGCAACGGGCTGATTCCGAGCACGCCGCGTATGACGGCACGTCCTGCCCGCAAGGGCAGACGTGCCGTTTTTCATGCGTGGCTCACAGACACGGAACGCGCTACAATCCGCGCATTCGGGCCGGGGGTCCGTCGGCTCAGGTCTCGTCACCGGACGGCACCTCAACACCTCCACGCCTCCATGCACCTTTGCGCATTTTCTCTGACGTGAAGTGTTCTTATGCCGCATAAGCCGACCGCACCGGCCCGCCCGAAGCCGAGCAAATTCCGCGCGACATACTGGGCGGCTTTGGCCCTGGGCCCCCCATTGCAGGGATGCACGCTGCATGGCGCTCCCGCCCGCGAGATCTTCGGCGCGTACTTCCCTCTCTGGCTTCTGGGCGGCGTCATCGGCCTGTTCGCCGCGTTGCTCGCGCATCGCATCGGCGTTGCAATGCGATGGACACAAATCGTGCCCCTCCAACTCTGCGTCTGTTTGTCGATCGGTGTCACGGTGGCGGTACTCGTCTGGCTCGCGGGAACAGGACAGTTGCTATGAAAATGGCCGGCAAAAGCAAAGCCCCGCTCAAAGGGCGCCCGATCGCGCTGGCGATCATTCTGGTCGGCGTCATCGTCGCCGGCTACGCGTACTACCGCTCGTCCCAGTTCCCCTCGACAGATGACGCGGCCATCGATGCCGACGTCGTCCACGTCGCGACACCCGTTGGCGGGCGCATCGTCAGGCTCGCGGTGCAGGAGAACCAGCGCGTCGCCAAGGGCGACATCCTGTACGAAATCGACCCCGTTCCCTATCGCCTCGTGCTCGCGCAGGCGCAAGCCGATCTCGCGCTGGCACGCGCCTCACTCGACACACGGCAGAAGACCATCTACAACGAGCAGGCCAACGCCTCGATTGCTGACGACCAGACCGGCAAAGCGATGCATAACTACGCGCTCGCGACCCGCAATGTCGAGCGGCTGGCACCGCTTGCCGCCAAAGGCTACGTGCCTCAACAGCAACTCGATCAGGCCCAAGTCGCACAGCGCGACGCCGAACTCTCGGTGAAGCAGGCGAAGGCGCAGAAGGCGGCCAGCGCCCAGAGCGTCGGCGACGAAGCGGGCGCACTGGCCACCGTCCGTGCGCGCGAAGCCGCTGTCGCACTTGCGCAGCACAACCTCGACGATACGGTTGTGCGCGCCCCGCAGAACGGTTACGTGACGGGCCTTTCTGTACTCGCCGGAGAAACCGTCGCACCGAGCCAGTCGCTCTTTACGCTGGTGCATGCGGACGAATGGTTTGCCGTCGCCAACTTCCGCGAAGGTGCGCTGTCGCATATCCAGGTCGACGATTGTGCGACCGTCTACTCGATGATCGACCGAAGTCAGGCGATCACCGGCAAGGTCGTTGGCATCGGCGCAGGCATCTCCGACGCCGGGCGCATCAACCTGCCGCGCACACTGCCGATTGTCCAGTCGTCGGTGAATTGGGTACGCGTTGCGCAGCGCTTCCCGGTGCGCGTTCAACTCAATGAGCCAGCCGAGCGGCTAGTGCGGGTCGGCGCCAGCGCAGTCGTGGAGATCAGACATGGCGCCGCCTGCCGGTGATCTGCGGCGTCCCGGGCTCGACGATCTGCGGAAGTGGCTCGCGCCATTTCCAGGACGAGCCGCTACGGCAACCCGGGTCGCACTCATCTGCGCGCTGACGACGCTCGTCACCGCCGCATACGGCACGCCCGAGGCCGCGCTCTCGGCCTATGTGGTCTTTTTCCTGATCCGTCCCGACCGTGTCACGAGCATCGTTACCAGCGCGGCGATGCTCGTGCTGGTGAGCATTATCATCGGCTTCGTGCTGTTGGTAGCAACGCTCGTACTGGACGACCCCATGGCGCGGGTCGCTTCCATCGCGGGGCTATCGGCAGCGCTGTTGTTCATCACGTCCGCCAGCAAGCTGCGCCCGGTCGGCGCGATTATCGCGATGATCGTCGGATTCGCGCTCGACAAGCTCGGCAGCGTGCCGCTCGGAGAGGTTGCCACGCGCGCACTGCTGTATGCGTGGCTGATGGTCGCCATCCCGATTGGCGCCGCCGTCTGCGTGCAACTTGCCGTCGGCCCCTCGCCGCGCAAGCTCGCAGGCAACGAACTCGCGAAACGCCTGCGACTCGCAGCCCGTATGCTGCGCGATCCGGATACCCCCCGCGATGCGCTCGACGCCTGCCTGAGTGCGGGTGACGAAGCGCTCGGCAAGTGGCTCAAAGTCTCGGTTCTCGAAGGCTCGTCGGCACGCGCTGACGCTGCGGCGTTGCGGCAGGCCGCGTCGGCCACGTTCGCCGTTCTGGTGGCCGCCGATCTGATCGGCCGGGAGCGTGGCGCCCGGCTGCCGGCCGCGTTTCTCGAACCGCTGGCGAGTACGATTGAGCGCATGGCGCAAATGCTCGAGGCTGGGGGCTACCCGGTCGACATCGAACTGTCGCTACCGCCATCCGATAGGCTCGCACCACTGGCGCGCGTGGCCGTCAGCGATCTGAGCAACGCGATCAAAGGCTTCGCCGTGGTGACGCAGGAGGCCGCCCCTGAGGTCAAACCGCAGGCGCACGGCGGTTTCTTCCTTCCCGACGCATTCTCCAATCCGGACCACGTCCGGTACGCGCTCAAAACCACGGTAGCCGCCATGATCTGCTACCTGCTGTACTCGCTGCTGGACTGGCCCGGCATTCATACCTGTTTCATCACCGTCTATATCGTGTCGCTGGGCACGACCGCCGAAACCGTTGAAAAGCTGATGCTGCGCATCGCCGGATGTCTCGCCGGCGCGCTGGCGGGCACGGCGATGATCGTGTTCGTGATGCCCACGCTCACCACGATTACCGGTCTGCTCAGTGTTGTCGCCATCGGCACGTGGCTGTCGGCGTGGATCGCGTTTGGCTCGCCGCGCATCGGATACGCTGGCTTCCAGATCGCGTTCGCCTTCCTCCTGTGTGTGGTGCAAGGCCCCGCGCCTGCGTTCGATCTGACGATTGCACGTGATCGCACCATCGGTATCCTGCTGGGCAATGTCGTCGTCTATCTGATCTTCACCCGGGTGTGGCCCGTGAGCGTCGCCGCGCGTGTCGATGCCGGACTTCCCGAGTTGCGGCAACGCTGGGCAACCTTGACGGCGATTTCCTCCGCCAGCCTCCGGCGCGCACAAGCCGCAGGGGCAATGGCCCGTCGCAGCGCGCTGCAAGACGACATTGCGCTGACGCACTACGAACCGTCCTGGGTGCGTCCTGCGGCGCGCTGGAAGGTGGCGCGCAAGCGGGCGCTGGCAGAACTCCAGGCGCTCGAAGGACCGATGGTCTTGCTCGCCGAACGGCATCCCGGCGACACCGGCATCGACGCCTGGTTAAGGCGACTTGACGTCGACGGCGGCGGACTCGGCAGCCCGGCGACACGCCACGCGCCTGCCGCCCTCGTTGAAGCATCTGGCTCATCGCCCGCCGATCAGGAGCGTCTGTCGTTGCTGATGCTTGGCGACTCGCGCCTTACCCAACTCGACCATGCCGCGCGTGACGATGACGTGGCGAAGGAGCGTGTTCCTCATGCGCCGGCTTGATCCGCCCGCCGTCTTCACGATCACGGCAATGCTGACGTTGTCCGCTCTGGCGGGATGTGCAACGTCGTCGCTCGACATGGCACCCGAGCAGCCGGATCGTCCCTGGCAACCTCGCACGGATGCATCCGGCGCGATCCAGCCCGGTGCACCGGTGCTGGCCAGCACCTATCGCGGCACCGATCGCGGCACCGATCGCGGCACACATCGAGGCAACTACCGGCTGCCCGCCAACCCTGCCCTTGCCGCCGTGTCGCCACCGCCACCACTGGAGCAGGACCACGCCTACACATTGCCCGAGCTCATCGACCTCGCGGAATCGTCGAACCCCGCCACACGGATCGCCTGGAACGATGCGCGTAACGCCGCATTGGTCGCAGGCGTCGCGAAAAGCGCCTACCTGCCGCAACTGTCGTTAAGCGCGATGGGCCAGTATGCCGCCGCCCACGATTCGACATCCAGCGTGCTGGGCGATTCGTCTGCCAGTGCTTCCACGCACGGACTCACGTCGGTGGTCGCGCTGCAATGGCTGTTGTTCGATTTCGGCGGACGGGCCGCACGCGTGGAAGCGGCATCCCAGGCATCGGTGATCGCGAACATCGGGTTCACGGCGGCCCATCAGCAGGTGGTGTACGACGTCAGTGTCGCCTTTTACACGTATCAGGCGGTGCGTGCGCGTGTCGTGACGGCCGAGCAAGGGCTTGAGAATGCGGGCGCCGTGGTGGACGCCGCCAAGTCGCGATACCGCCGCGGCATCGGCACCGTGATCGAAGTGGCGCAATCGAACCAGAACTACGCTCAGGCGAAGCTGGCACTGGTTCAGGCGCAAGGCGCACAAAGCAATACCTATCTGACGCTGATTTCCGCAATGGGCATCTCGCCGTTGTCGAAACCGAAGATTGCCGACATGCCGGTGCGCGCGCTCTCGCCCGCGCTGCGCCAGCCGGTCGAACAGATCGTTTCGTCCGCGATTGCGCGACGGCCGGATGTTCTGAGCGCCTATGCAGCGCAACGCGCAAACCTCGCGAAGATTCAGGCGGCAGAGTCGGAGTTCAAGCCCAAGGTTTTCCTGGCGGCGTCCGGCGTCTACAACACCGGCAGTTCCTCTCTGTCGGCCGTGCCCGCCATTGGCCAGCAATTGCCGACCGTCAACCTGAGCGGCGGGCGCTACGGCGGCAGCGTCATTGTCGGCATCTCGATCCCGCTCTATGATGGCGGCCTGCGCTCGGCAGCACTCGCACAAGCGCGAAATGACGCGGACAGCGCGAGTACCCGGCTCGAGCGCAGTCGTGAGGAGGCCGTGCGGCAAATCGTCGGGGCGCAGAACATGCTTCAAACCAGTCTGACAGCGCATGAAGCCGCGAAAGAATTGCTCACCGCAGCGCAGACGACCTACGACGCGGCATTCGACGCCTACAGACACGGCGTCGGCTCCGTGACCGATGCCCTGCTCGCCCAGAATCAATTGCTGATCGCGAAGAACGCGTACGCGGACAGCTACAGCAATGCGCTATCTGCGGCGGCCTCGCTGGCACTCGCCACAGGGGCCATCGACTAGCTCGCCGGCTTCGTTCGGCGACCGTCGGCAGTCACGTCCCGGCGGCCGTCGGACAAATGCTATATTGCTGCCACACTTCACCAACCAGTCTTCGGATACGGGTGTCCAATGAGGGAATTTGCGGGCATATCTGCCAGTGCGATGATCGGTGCGTGGCTGATGTTTGCGGCAAGCGGTGCGGTCGCGCAGACGAACGCACCCGCCGCCCACGACGCGTCGGACGCGCGCGCAATGGAGAAGCTCGCGCGCGAGCGGAATTGCATGACGTGCCATGCCACCGACCGTACGCTGCTCGCTCCGTCCTACCGGGATATCGCCAAGCGCTACGCAGGACAGACAGGTGCGGCCGCCGAGATCGCGCGTTCCATTGCTGACGGCAGCCGTGGCAAGTGGGGGAGCATTCCAATGCCCGCCAGCCCTCAGGTCGCCCCGGAAGAGGCAACCCGTCTGGCACGCTGGATTCTCGGGATGGCGCGCTAACCCAACCTCTCAGTCGATGGCCGGCGGTCGTGACCGTTGCGTCACGGCACGTCCAACACCCTACCCTTGCGAGCGGACCTGTTTCGCGACCTCTTCGATAACGGCTTGCCGGATACGGTCCGGCAATTGCACCTGCAAGGCGTCGGCGACCTGTTTGCCGATCAGTTGCACCAGCCATGCGGTCTGGTCGATCAGCGCGTCGTGACAGCGGCGCTCCACCATCGTTGTGATTTCATCGGCCAGTTGCAGCGTGAGCCGGGCGCTCACACGTTCCGCAAAGACGGCGACGTCGGCCGGCACTCCCTGTTCAACCGCTGAGGCAGCCGGGCTGGCACGCAGCGGCGCCGTGGTCTCGCCGGGCGCGAGCACTTCGGTCAGCGTGGGAATGCCGGGATCGGTGCGCTCGGGCTCGTTCGTCACGGTCAGCCTCTCTGGTCGTAGTTGTTCAGGGTGTAGCCGCGATCGCGGTAGAAGCGATAGCGCTCGCGGGCACCGGACAACTCGTCCGGCGTATCGCCCACGATCTCAACCACCCGTTCGAAGCGGGCAAAGTGTGTTGGCACACCCGCCGCCAGATTGAGCAGCACCTGATGATGCTGGGCCTCCTCGTCGGGGGCGGCCAGCACAACCGGAGTCTGTGCAGCGAGCGGGTCGCGGGTGAAGCAGTGCGGCACGAATTCCAGCGGCGAGAACGTCCACAGCGCCTGATCGAACGCACGCAGCACGTCGGGTTCGCCGACGACCACGAGCGTCTGCCCGGCCCCATAGACCTTGCGCGCGAACCGGCAAGCGTATTCGAGCCGGTTCGCCACATGCGTGTGAAAGTCGACGCGGGTCACCGGGCTTCGCGATCGATCAGGAACTGTGTGAGCAGCGGCACCGGACGGCCCGTCGCGCCCTTGGCGGCACCGCTCTTCCATGCCGTACCGGCGATGTCGAGGTGCGCCCATTCATACTTCTCGGCGAAGCGTGCCAGGAAGCAGGCGGCGGTCACACTGCCCGCCGGACGCCCGCCGATGTTCGCCATATCGGCGAAGTTCGACTTGAGCTGCTCCTGATACTCGTCCTCGACCGGCAGACGCCACGCCGTGTCGCCCGTTGCCCGGCCTGCGGCGAGGAGCTCGTCGGCAAGCGTGTCGCTCTTGGAGAAGAGGCCCGAGTTCACGTGGCCGAGCGCAATGATGCAGGCACCCGTCAGCGTGGCAACGTCGATCACCGCAGCCGGCTTGAAGCGTTCCGCGTAGGTAAGCGCGTCGCACAGAATCAGGCGGCCTTCGGCGTCGGTGTTGAGCACTTCGATGGTCTTTCCGGACATACTGGTGACCACGTCACCCGGCTTCGTCGCCTGACCGTTCGGCATATTTTCCGTCGCCGGCACGATGGCGATGACGTTGAGCTTCAAGCCCATCTCGGCAACCGCGCGGATCGTGCCGAGCACCGAACCGGCGCCGCACATGTCGTACTTCATCTCGTCCATGCCCTCGCCCGGCTTGAGCGAGATGCCGCCCGAGTCGAAGGTCACGCCCTTGCCGACCAGCACGATCGGCGCCTGCTTGGCGCCACCGCCCTCATACTTGAGGACGATGAATCGCGGCGGTTGCACCGAGCCACGCGCGACCGACAGGAACGATCCCATCTTGAGCGCTTCGATTTGCTTCGGCCCAAGGATTTCGGACTTGAGCTTGAATTCGCGGGCGAGCTTCTGCGCCTCATCGGCCAGATACGTCGGGGTGCACACGTTACCCGGCAGGTTGCCGAGATCCTTGGTAAGCGCCATGCCGTTGGCAATGGCTTCGCCACGCTTGGCCGCGAGCTTGGCGGCCTTCAGGTCTTCCGGGGCGACGGCGAAACAGACCTTGCGCAGCACGATGGTGGCCGGCTCGGCCTTGCTCTTCATCTGCGTGAAGCGGTAGGTGGCCTCGCGCAGGGCGAGCACCGAAGCGCGCACGGCCCAGGCGATGTCCTGCTTGGCGACCTTGGCTTGCGGCAGCGTCCAGATGGCGTCGGCCGCGCGCGAGGCGAGCACCGTGCGCACGGCGGCACTGGTGGCTTCGTTGAAACCCTTCTGTGTCAACTGGTCCTCAGGGCCCAGGCCGACGAACAGCACACGGGCCGGACTCCATCCAGCGACTTCGTGCAGCATCAGCGTGCTGCCGAGTTTGCCGTTGAGCTCGCCCCGTTTGACCATGCGTGCGAGCAAGCCCTTGCTCGCGATGTCGAGCGCCTTGGCCAGCCCGGCAAGCGGCTGCTGCTCGAACACGCCAACTACCAGACACTCCGTCTTTGCGTTGGCAAGGTCGGCCTGGCCCGCCTTGGTCGAATCGAAGGCTTTTGTGCTAAAGTCCATCGCGCTTTCCTCGGGTAAAATTCGTACGAGCCGCAATTATCCGCTTTTTTCCGCGCTCGCCCAACCGCGAGAGCACCCCAATCGTCATCTCATGATTTTTCAGCGTTCCCTGCAGCGCGAGCTGAACTACACCGCCGGGGCCGTCTTCATGGTGCTGATCACCGTCATGCTCACCACCATGATGATCCGCATCCTGGGCTTTGCCGCGTCGGGGAAAGCCGATCCGCGCGACGTCCTCGTGCTCATCGGCCTGGCCGTGATCGGCTACCTCGCCGTCATTCTGATCGTGACGCTGTTCGTCTCGATCCTGTTCGTCCTCACCCGCTGGTACCGCGACTCCGAGATGGTCGTGTGGTTTGCCTCGGGCCTGTCGATCACCAACTTCGTCAAGCCGGTGCTGCGCTTTGCCGCGCCCTATCTGGCCGTCATCACGTTCTGCGCGCTGGTCGCCTGGCCATGGGCGAATCAGCAGATCGCCGCCCTCGAAGCTCGCTTTGCCCAGCGCGACGATGTCTCGATGATCTCGCCGGGCCAGTTCCGCGAGAGTGCTGCGAGCCACCGGGTGTTCTTCGTCGAGTCGGTCTCGCCGGACGCAACCAAGGTCCATAACGTCTTCGTCTCCGGCACCGAGAACGGCAAGGTCAACGTGATCGTCTCGAAAGACGGTCACATCGAGACGGCCAAAGACGGCAACCGCTATATAGTGCTCGAGAAGGGCCGCCGCTACGACGGGGTGCCCGGCCAGCCCAATTACCGGGTGATGGAATTCGAGCGCTATGGCGTGAAGATCGACAATCCGACAGCGGTCAGCACCGACAACACCCCGACCAAGGGGGTACCGACCACGCGACTGTTCCGAGAAATCCAGAATCCCATTTTCCGTGGCGAGATCGTCTGGCGTATCGGCCTGCCGCTGCTCGCGCTCTCGCTCGTGCTGCTCGCGGTGCCGCTCGCCTATCAGAACCCGCGCCACGGACGCACCATCAATCTGGTCATGGCCGTGCTGATCTACCTCGGGTACACCAATCTGTTGAGCCTGTCGCAAGCGTATGTCGCGCAGGAGCGCTTACCGCTGGCCATCGGCGTCTGGCTGCTGCACGCGCTGGCCATCGGCGTGATCGTGCTGCTCTACCTGCGCCGCGTGCGATTCCGCGGACTGTTCGGCCGCCGCCGTAACGCCGGGTCCGGCGCGATGCGTGCATCGGGAGGCGCCCGCTGATGCGCATCTACGAGAAATATTTCGCGCGTCAGATCTATCTGGCGTTCCTGTTCGTGCTGCTCGCGTTCGTCGGTCTGTTCGTCTTCTTCGATCTCGTGAGCGAACTGGGCGATGTCGGCCGAGGCGGCTACCGCTTCCAGCATGCCCTCGCCTATGTGCTGCTTTTCGCCCCGCAGCGCATGTACGAAATCATTCCGGTCGCCTCGCTCATCGCCGCCATCTATGTCTGTGCGCAACTAGCGGGTAACTCGGAATTCACCATCTTCCGCGTCTCGGGACTCTCGACCGGACAGGCGCTGCGCTCGCTGCTGAAAATCGGCTTCCCGATCGTGATGATCACCTTCGTCATCGGGGAGTACGTGGCGCCGAATGCCGAGCAGCTCGCGCAGAAGATTCGTCTCGAGGCGTTGGGCAGTTCGGTTTCGGCCGGTTTTCGCTCCGGGGTCTGGGTCAAGGACACCGTCGATCAGGAGGGCTCGCGCGTCACCCGCTTCATCAACGTGGGTACGCTCAACCCCGATAACACCATCGCCAACGTCCGCATCTACGAGTTCGATGACGCGCTGCGGCTCGACAGCGTACGGCTGGCGAAGCTCGGGCAGTTCGACGCACCGAATTTCTGGAAGCTGACGGATGTGTCCGAGACGGTCTTCAGCGCCACGGACGACGCCACGGCCAGCAACGACCCGCTGCGCGCACTGGTCCAGAGCAAGCAGGTGCACATCGATACGGTGCAGATGCGCTCGGAGCTGACGCCGCAGATTCTGTCCGTGTTGATGGTCTCGCCGGACAACATGGCCATCGGCAGTCTGTACCGGTATATCGGCCACCTGAAGGAAAACCAGCAGAACACCGACCGCTACAACCTCGCGCTCTGGCAGAAGCTCCTGTATCCGTTTGCTGTCTTCGTGATGATGGCGCTGGCGCTGCCGTTCGCCTATCTGCACGCGCGGGCGGGTGCCATCGGCCTGAAGGTGTTCGGCGGGATCATGCTCGGCATGAGCTTCCAGTTGCTCAACAACCTGTTCTCGCATCTGGGCCTGCTCAACACGTGGCCGGCGTGGTTCACGGCGGCGTTGCCATCGTTGCTCTATCTGGTGCTCGCTATCGCGGCGTTGCGCTGGGTGGACAAACACTGAGGTGCCGACCATGCAAGGCAAGCCCGGTGTCATCCTGTTCGCTCACGGCTCTCGCGATCCGCGTTGGGTCGAGCCGTTCGAGCGGCTTCGCGACAAGCTGAGCGCGCAGCGTCCCGACACCGACGTCCGGCTTGCCTTTCTTGAGTTGATGACGCCTGACCTTGCCGAAGCGGTGGCCGACATGACGTTGCAGGGCACGTCGGAGATCACGCTGGTGCCGGTCTTTCTGGGTCAGGGTGGTCACGTGCGACGGGATCTGCCGGCGCTTGCCGACGCCTGCCGCGCCGCACACCCCGGCCTGAAGCTGCATGTGAGCGCGGCCATCGGGGAGGACGACAAGGTGCTCGATGCCCTCGCCGAGTACTGCGGCAGGACGATGGACGGCAACTGATCGCGCCATCGCCCGCCGGCGCAGTTCCCGGACACAGCAAAACGGCGTCACAGATGACTGTGACGCCGTTTTGCATTGATTCCCGGGAAGTCTGGCCGTCTGGCCGAGACCGGTCTCAGTCAGGCAGCCATCGCGGCCTGCACCGCCCAGTCGTGCAGCGACGCGGCATCGGCGTGCGCAAACGCCTCACCGATGAGCAGCACACTCGGCTGTGCCGCGTCGAACCATGACGCCGCCAACCCTAGCCGGATGTCGTCAAGCGTGAGACGCACGCGCCGCTCGCGCGGCGTCGTGGCGGCTTCCACAATCGCTACGGGCGTTGACGCCGGTTTGCCGGCCTCGATCAACGCCGTCGCAATGCGCTGGGCGCTGTCGCGTCCCATGTAATAGACGAGCGAATCGGCCGACACTTGGGCCGCAATCTCTGCCGACTCCGGCGCACGGCTTTGCGTCGCAAAGGCCACGCTACGGGCCACGCCGCGCAACGTGAGCGAACGGCCTAGCGCCGCAGCGCTGGCCAATGCCGCCGTAATACCGGGCACGACTTCCACCGCAATACCGGCCGCCTCCAGCGCGCGCAGCTCCTCGTCCGCCCGGCCGAACAGCATCGGATCGCCGCCCTTCAAACGCACAACCAGCGCGTGGGTGCGGGCGTGATCGATCAACTGCTTGTTGATGAAATGCTGCGCACTCGACTGCTTGCCGCAGCGCTTGCCGACAGCAATCCGCTTGGCCTGCGGGCACAGCGCGAGCATCTCCGGCTCGACGAGCGCGTCGTGGAGCACCACGTCGGCGCGCGCCAGCAGCCGCGCGCCACGCACCGTAATCAGATCGGCCGCACCGGGGCCTGCGCCGACCAGATAGACCTTGCCCGGCGACTGACCGGATTGCGAAGAAGTCATCATGATGATGCCGTCATGGTTCGAGGGATTTGGCGCCGGCCCCTCCTGGGGGCGGTGCGCCATTCAATACATAGCAGAACGCAGGTTGGCCCGGCAATTTACGCGGCGAGTGCGCGAATCATCCCTGCGGCCACCGTGTGGTGCGTGGCTTCGTCGATCAGTACGAACGCGCCCGTCGCGGGGTTCGCGTCATACGTGTCGGCAGCCACGGGCTTTTGCAGGCTCAATTGCACGCGGCCGATGTCGTTCATGGCGAGCGTCGTCTTGTCTGTGCCGTGCGAGAGCGTGCTGACGTCGAGCACGGTGTCCACGCTACCGACCTTCACGTACACGGTGCTGGTGGCTTGCTTGAGCAGATACTTGCGCTGCGGCGCAAGCGCGTCCTCGTCGAACCAGCACACGTCGGCGGACAGTTTGCGCGACGGGGCGAGCGCCGACTCGGCGCTCACGAAGGTGTCGCCGCGCGACACATCCACGTCTTCTGTCAGACGGATCGTCACGCATTGCCCGGCGAAGGCTTCTTCGAGAAGACCGCGCGGCCCGACGATCTCGGCGACGCTCGCCGAGCGGCCTGCCGGCAGCACGCGCAGCGCCTGGCCGACGCGCACCGAGCCCGACTCCACGCGTCCCATGTAGCCGCGGAAGTCGTCGGCATGCGAGCCGTCCTGACGCGCCACCAGTTGCACCGGGAAGCGCAGTTCGCCGCCCGATTGCGCAACCGGGAGCGCTTCGAGCAGGTCGAGCAGCGGCTCGTCCTGATACCAGGGCATGCGCTCGCTCGCGTAGACAATGTTGTCGCCCTTGAGCGCGGATACCGGCACGAAGCGCACGTCCTCCAGACCCAGACGCTGCGCCAGCGCCAGATAGGCGGCACGAATCGAGTCGAACGTCGTCTCGCTGTAGTCCACCAGATCCATCTTGTTGATGGCGACGATCACGTGCTGCAAGCCGAGCAGCTTGACGATGGCGCTGTGGCGCTTGGTTTGAGCAAGCAACTCGGTGCGGCCGTCGACTTCGGTCACGCGCGTGGCATCGACCAGCACGATCGCGGCGTGCGCCGTCGACGCGCCGGTGACCATGTTGCGGGTGTACTGCTCGTGACCCGGCGTGTCGGCAATGATGAACTTGCGCCGTGCGGTCGTGAAGTAGCGATACGCGACGTCGATGGTGATGCCCTGCTCGCGTTCGGCTTCGAGGCCGTCGGTGAGCAACGAGAAGTCGATGTCTTCGCCGGCGGTGCGCTTGTGCTTGGCGCGGGCAAGCGCTGAGAGCTGGTCGGTCAGCACCGATTTGCTGTCGTACAGCAGGCGGCCGATCAACGTGCTCTTGCCGTCGTCGACGCTGCCTGCCGTAATGAAACGCAGCACGCCGAGGTCTTCCTGATGCGGGGTGAGGCTCATGGTCTTCTCAACTCGATTGCGTGGCCCCCGGTGCGGTGAATCTGCGCGCCCGGCGGGCCGGTGTCTCTGAACGTAGGAGGAGGTCTGCCGTGAGGCGCCTCAGAAATACCCTTGCTTCTTGCGCTGCTCCATCGCCGCCTCGGACGTCTGATCGTCCATGCGGGTCGCGCCGCGCTCCGTGATGTCGGTCACCGCCGTCTCGGCAATGATCTCCACCGGGCTACCGGCGACGCTTGCCACCGGGCACGTGCAACTGATGTCGCCCACGGTGCGAAAGCGCACCGATGCGGTCTCGCTCGTCTCGCCGTCCTGCTTCGGCGTCAGCGGCGTGACCGGCACGAGCAAGCCGTTACGGCGCACGATTTCGCGCTCGTGCGCGTAGTAGATCGACGGCAGATCGAGGTTCTCGCGTGCGATGTACTGCCACACATCCAGTTCGGTCCAGTTCGAAATCGGGAACACGCGCAGGTGCTCACCGCTGTGCAGACGCGCATTGAACAAGTGCCACAGCTCCGGGCGCTGTGCTTTCGGGTCCCACTGGCCGAACTCGTCGCGGAACGAGAAGATGCGCTCCTTTGCACGGGCCTTCTCTTCGTCGCGGCGAGCACCGCCGATCATGGCGTCGAAGCCGTGTTCGGCAATCGTTTCGAGCAGCGTCACGGCCTGCGCCGCGTTGCGCGAGTCGGTCTCGCGGCGCAGACGCACCGTGCCGCGGCGGATCGAGTCCTCCACATGCCCCACGACCAGTTCGGCACCCAGGGCCTTGGCGTGACGGTCTCGGAATTCGATCACTTCCGGATAGTTATGGCCGGTATCGATGTGAACGAGCGGGAACGGCAATACGGTCTTGCGGTTCGGGCCGAGGCCGAAGGCCTTGAGCGCCAGATGCAGCACCACAACCGAGTCCTTGCCGCCCGAGAACAGCAGCGCTGGCTTGCGGCACTCCGCCACGACCTCACGCAGGATGTACATCGATTCGGCTTCGAGCCAGTCCAGATGATCCATTCGCGAGCCATTGGCCTGCGCGACTTCGTGCATCGCACCCATAGTGTTCCCTTCCTTGACGATTCCGAGATTGCCGAGATTCGATTTACCACGATGTGGCGCCATTTCGTCGCGCCGCATCGTCATATGTCTTGCTTGCCCGATGCCTTAATTCGACTGCACCGAGACGGGGATCTTGCTCAGGTTGCCGGCGTGCAGGCCGCACTCTTTGCTGTCACGCGACTCCCACCACCAGCGCCCTGCCCGGCTATCTTCACCCGGGCGGATGGCGCGAGTACACGGCTCGCAACCGATGCTCGGGTAGCCGCGCGCGTGCAGCGGGTTGACCGGAACGTCGCGTGCCGTGAGATAAGCCCACACTTGCGCTTCGGTCCAGTCGAAGAGCGGGTTGTACTTGGCGATGCCACGGGCATCGTCCTGCTCGGCGAACGCCAGTTCGCCGCGTGTGACCGACTGCTCGCGGCGCTGACCGGTGAGCCAGGCGTCGGCATCGGCGAGCGCGCGGCCGAGCGGCTCGACCTTGCGAATCTGGCAGCAGGCCTTGCGCAGGTCCACGCTCTCGTAGAACGCGTTCGCGCCATGCTCGGCCACGTAATGCTCAACGGCGGCGGCCTGCGGCACGTACTGCACGACATCGTAGCCATAACGCGATTTGATCTGGTCGATCATGCCCAGCGTCTCGGCATGCAGACGGCCGGTATTGAGCGTGAAGACCGTGATCGGCAGTTGCTGACGCAGAATCACGTGCGTGATCAGCATGTCTTCGGCGGCCAGGCTGCTGGCGAATTTCACGTTGCGATGCGAGCCCGCGATGCGTGCGAGGCGCTCGGCCAGCACGGCTTCCATGTCGTCGAGCAGCGCCATGTCCTGATGCTCGGCATCGGTCACATTCGACGGCACGGCAGCCGGGGTGGGTTCCCAGCGGGATTCGTTTCGCATATCGCGAACTCCTTATTGTCTGTGGGGTGTCAGCCGACCAGCTTCACTGCCGCGAGCGTGAGCGTTGCCGCCAGCGCCCCGCGCACAATGCGCTCGGGCAGGTGACGGGTGAGCTTCGCGCCCAGCCATATTCCAGGCAGCGAGCCGATCAACAGACTGCCGAGCAGTGCCCAGTGCACCGTATCGAGCCAGATATGGCCCAGCGCGGCAATCGCCGTGAGCGGCACGGCATAAGCAATGTCGGTACCGGCGACTTCGGCAGGTTCCAACTGCGGGTACAACATCAGGATCAGCGTTGCGCCAACGGCACCGGCGCCAATCGAGGAAATCGTCACGAGCACGCCGATCAATGCGCCGACCACGACGGTGGCGACCGCCTGCCTGTTGCCCGTCAACTGCCAGTTCGGGTGCGCGTGCAGCGCCGCCAGCAGCTTTGCGCGGAACAACAATGAGAGCACCGTCAGCAGGACCGAGGCGGCAATCGTCAGCTTGATGACGTGAAGCGCCGCGTCATCGATGCCGCCCAGACGCTTCAGGAACAGGATCGTCACCAGCGCCGCCGGCAGCGCGCCGAGCGTGAGCCGGCGCACGATGTGCCACTTCACATGCCCGTGCGAACGGTGTGCGACGGTGCCAAAACTCTTGGTAATCGCGGCAAACGCCAGATCCGTGCCCACGGCGACCGGCGCAGCGTAACCAAGCAACAGGGTGAGCAGAGGCGTCATCAACGAGCCCCCACCGACACCGGTCAGGCCGACCAGCAGGCCGACGCCAAATCCGGAAAGGGGTTCGAGCCACAGCGACATGTATGACGTTCCTGTTAGGTCCTTAATGCCTGGCGGGAATAACGTTATCGAAACAGTGGCACCCACTGTAATGAAAACCCTATATACTTCAAACGAATTAAAAATTGTTTGTATATTTTCTAAAGTTATACAAATGAACCTGCACCAGTTCCGTTTTGTGCGCGAGGCCGTTCGTCAGAATTTCAACCTGACGGAGGCCGCCAAGGCGCTATTTACCTCCCAACCGGGGGTGTCCAAGGCCATCATCGAGCTGGAAGAAGAGCTTGGTGTTGACATCTTTGCCCGGCACGGCAAGCGCATCCGTAATCTGACTGAGCCCGGGCGCATCATCTTCGAGTCCGTCGAGCGAATCCTGCTGGAGGTGGAAAGCCTCAAGCGGATCGGCAAGGATTACGCTGCGCAGGATCAGGGCAGCCTGACGATTGCCACCACGCACACACAGGCCCGCTATTCGCTCCCGCACGCGGTGGCCGAGTTCAAGAAGCGCTTCCCGAAGGTGCGTCTCTCGATCCTGCAGGGCAGCCCGACGCAGATTGCCGAGATGGTGTTGCACGATCAGGCCGATCTGGCGATCGCGACCGAGGCAATTGCTGGCTATAAGGATCTGGTGTCGCTGCCTTGTTATCAGTGGCAGCACGTGGCCGTGGTGCCGCCCGATCACCCGCTGCTGCAATTGGCGTCTGTCGGCATCGAGGATCTGGCGAAGTACCCGCTAATTACCTATGATCCGCAGTTCGCCGGACGCGCCAAGATCGATCAGGCGTTCGCGCTGCGTCACGTACAGCCGGACATCGTGCTCGAGGCCATCGACGCGGACGTCATCAAGACGTACGTGGAACTGGGACTGGGCGTGGGGATTCTGGCGGGCGTGGCCTTCGACCCGGAGCGCGATCGCAATCTCCGGGCGATCCACGTGGGGCATCTGTTCGGCACGAACGTGACTCGCGTCGCGCTGAAGCAGGGTGCCTATTTGCGTGGATACGTCTTCACGATGGTCGAACTACTGTCGCCAATTCTGACTCGCAAGCTGGTTGAGCAAGCGTTGCGCGGCGAGCACGAAAGTTACGAGCTTTGATGTCCTGACGCGCCGAAGCGGGCGCGCCTTGGCTGGCGAGCCCCTTCGCCAACGTGAATGCCACCGTGAACGCCATCGAATTCCGCTGCGAAATTGATGCGCGCGTCCTCCCTGAGTCCTCTCAAATAGTGTGTCACCGGCGCCCCCGCCCGTTTTGCGGGGCGCTTGCCCGGATCTCCACACATCACCTCGTTGAATGCCTGCTGGACTTTCTCGACCTTGGCGAGCTTTCGCGGATGGTGAAGGTGTGTCGTCCTGAGGTCATGGAGCGTCGAACATATATAGGCGTATCGAAATTGCGTTTCCGGCGTGTTATCGGATGCCGAGAACGAGCGCAAATCGAGATTCCTGATGGCTTTGAACAGGTGTCGGAACGAACCCATCGTGACTCGGCCTTGTTCGTTTCGTGCGCCCTGGCTGCAGCGGGCTGCCACGGTCTCACTCAAACGCACGAGTTGGGATGAGACAGGGATTCGGGAAAAGAACGTCATACTTCAAAAACTCCATCGGATTTACGGGGGGTGCGCGACCGCGAGCCCCGGTCGCGGGATGCCCGCTGACCGCGCATGCTCTGCGGTGGTGCGCTGGCAAAGACAGGGGCCAATGCCGACGTGTTCCCGACCGGAGACTGCCACGCCCGAATCGGGAAATCCCCTCCTCCCACCGCTCGAGCCGAACCCCCTGATGCCGTGAGCCGGGGCACTATTTTTCTTAGCTGGCCGAACGCAACCTGTGCGGTATGCTTACGCGATTCGACCAAAAGGAGACCCCATGCGCTCACCTCTTCGTGGCATCCGTCTGACGGGCGTGCTGCTTGCCCTGACCCTGACCGGCGTAGTGACAGCGGCGCGTGCCGACATCACTGTCGGCATCGATCTGTCGTCGACCGGCCCGGCGGCCGCCATCGGCATCGCCAGCAAGAACGCCATGCAACTTTGGCCTGACCAGATCGGCGGTCAGAAAGCGCATTACGTCTTTCTCGACGACGGCTCCGACCCCGGCACGGCCGTGAAGAACGCGCGCAAGCTCATCAGCGAGAACAAGGTTGACGTCATCGTTGGCCCGAACATCACGCCGAGCGCGTTGGCCATGCTCGATCCGATTTCCGAGGCGGAAACGCCGATGATCACGTTGATCGGCTCGGCCGTGGCCGTGGAGCCGCAGGATGCCAAGCGCCGCTGGGCGTTCAAGATGGCGGCAAACGATTCGGCGATGGCCGACGTGATGACGCGCTACATGGCGAACCACGGTATCAAGACGGTGGGTTTTATCGGCTTCGCTGATGCGTACGGCGAGAGCTGGTGGAAGGAGTTCTCGAAGTTTGCCGAACTGCGCAAGCTGAAGATCGTGGCGCAGGAGCGCTTCAACCGGACGGACACGAGTGTCACGGGGCAGGTCTTGAAGCTGATGTCGAGCAAACCGGACGCCATTCTGGTTGCCGGGTCGGGCACCCCTGCCGCGCTGCCGCAGCGCACGCTGCAGGAGCGTGGCTATACCGGGAAGATCTATCAGACGCACGGCATTGCCACCTACGACTTCGTTCGTGTGGGCGGCAAGGACGTGGAAGGCACGCTGTTCCCGACGCAGCCGGGTGTGGTCGCCAAGACATTGCCGGCCGGGCATCCTGCGCGCACGGCCGCGTTGGCCTTCACGAAGAAGTACGAGGCCAAGTACGGTGCCGACACTGTCACGCAGTTCGCCGCCGACGCCTATGGCGTGTGGGATCTGCTCAACAACGCCGTGCCACGCGCTGCAAAGGTGGCGGCACCGGGCACGCCCGCATTCCGGACAGCGCTTCGCGACGCGCTTGAGTCCACACACAATCTCGCGATCCCGAACGGCATCATGAATCTGAGCCCGCAGGATCACGTTGGGCTGGATCAGCGCGCGGGGGTGATGGGCCAGATCAAGAACGGCAAGTTCGTCTACGTTTCGGACTGATCGCGGCATGACGACATACACCGTAGCGTTTATTGGGCTGGGCGCCATGGGCGGCCAGATGGTTCGTCATTTGATGGCGGCGGGGCATCGGTTGCACGTGTATGCGCGCCGGCCCGAGGCCGCCGCGCCGTTCGTCGAACAGGGGGCGAAGGCGTTCGAGACGCCCGCGCAAGCGGCAGCGGAGGCTGACTTCGTCGTGACCAACGTCACGACCACGCAGGATGTGGAAGAGGTGCTGCTCGGCGCGCAGGGCGTGGTTCATGGGGCGAGCCCGGGCACCGTCTGCATTGATCACAGCACGATTTCGGCGGAGGCGACGCGGCGCATGGCGGCGCGTCTGGCGCGCCACGAGATTCAGCTCGTGGATGCGCCCGTGTCCGGCGGTCCGTCACGTGCGGCCGATGCGTCGCTGTCGATCATGGTCGGCGCGCCACGCGACGTCTTCGAGAAGGTCAAGCCGCTGTTGTCGGTGCTGGGCACGACGATCACGCATGTGGGTGACGTTGGGGCGGGTCAGGTGGCAAAGGCTTGCAACCAGATCGTTCAGGTGATCAATATTCAGGGCATTGCCGAGGCGATGCTGTTCGCGGCGCGCAATGGCGTGGATCAGGACAAGGTCATCGAGGCGATTTCGAACGGTCTGGCGGGCAGCCGGATGCTCGACATGATGGGTCCCAAGATGGCACATCGGGATTTTTCAGCCGGGATCGAAGCCCGTCTGCACGACAAGGATTTCACGATGATCCTGGACGCCGTGGCTGACGCAGGGCTATCGCTGCCCGCGCTGACGCTGGTGAAGGGGCAGTTGTCCGCATTGATGGAGAACGGTTGGGGCCGTGACGATACCTCGTCGTTGCTACGCGTTCTGGAGGGGCAACAGCAAGTTCACTGAATCCTGGCGGGGCGGGCTTGTGGCCGAGAGAAATTTCGGTCATAATCTCGCCTTCGTCCGGTGAGCCCTCAGGTTCCTCGAACGAATCACGCTGCGACACCGCTCGGTGAACGCACACCTGCCCAGGTGGTGAAATTGGTAGACGCAGGGGACTCAAAATCCCCCGCCGCAAGGCGTGCCGGTTCGATTCCGGCCCTGGGCACCACAAGAAATTCCCTCAGCATTTTCAAGTAGTTCTGGAGCACGAAGTAATTTCCAGCTCAAGACTATTAGCTCGCGAGATTTTTACTGTGTACAGAACCGTACACAGAATCGCCGGGGATTGAAATCGCTGAGAGGATAGTTGGCATTTTCGACGCGAGTGAAAAGCTCAAGCCGAATCCCTATCGAATTCTATAAATCGATAGATAAATGTCATCGAAATTCCCCCAATCATCCCCCTCCAATCTCGCTATACGACATCAGACGTAAAAGTACGTCACCGGACCTCGATGGAGCCACCCACTTCGTCGAACGAGGCATATTGAGATATTGAGGACACATTTCCGGATTTGCTCCCTTGGGGAAATGGAAATGCGTGATGAACACTGCAGACTCGCTGCTTCGCCTGCCCGAAGTACTCGCCATCATCCCCGTGTCGCGTGCGACATGGTACGAAGGCATCAAGTCTGGCCGCTTCCCGGCCCAAGTGAAACTCGGCCCCCGCATCGCTGCGTGGCGCCGTAGCGATATCGACCGCCTGCTCGCATCCCTCGCCAGCGGAGATGCCGCATGAGCAAGCATGCTCCGACGTACGCGAAGCTCGCGCATGCGATTGTGCACATTCCCGGGCTATTCCGAAGTTTGGCGCCCGGTGAGCGGCGCGCCACCAAGCACGACGTTTCACACCAACTTGGCGAGGTGTCAGTCAGGTGCATCGGCTTTGAACCCCTCGACGCTGTCGACCTACGAGTCTTGCAGGGCGTAGTTTCGATTGTCACGTCTGAACTGGCGAGCGTTCGCCCTCTTCTTCGTGATGGCCGGACCCATAAGGCGTCGCTGATGCTAGCGGGCACCCAAATGACCGAGCGAGTGCTTGGTGCGCGCTTCAACCTTGCGGCACTGGCCCGTTCGTCAGGATTCGACCAAGGCGGAAGTGCTTACCAAAAGATTCGAGCCTCACTCCAACGCCTGTCAAATGTCTCCGTTGTTCTGAAACGCGAGAACCAGCAGGGCTCGTGTCATCTGGTCGGCAATTATGTGTTGGACCAACACACTGGCGAGCTCGTCATGTCGCTAAGTCCGCTACTCTCAGCGGCCGTCCTCGCAAGGCGAGGGTATTTGCGAATCAACATGAGTGAGGTGCGTCTGCTGAAGAAGGAGGTTGCGCTCCTGCTCCACAACCGCCTCCACTGGATAAACCAAGGCACTGCGCGCCACGTAACACTGGACACGCTCATTTTGTATGCGTACCCGGATGCCCAAACCGGCACGACACTACGAAAGCGCAGGAAGGCGGTGCGCGATTCCCTCGGAGAACTTCGACGCATCGGCTGGTCTGTAACTGAGACATCGAAAGAAAAATTTTGCATCAGCCGCCCCCTCCGCTCCGTAGCCGACCGCCCGCAAACCTCTTCGGTCAGTACGTCAAATTGGTAACGGGGGTCGCGTCAAATTGGTAACGGCCGCACGTCAAATTGGCAACGCCTCGATTTTGGGCACAGGCAAGAATCCCAGTGAATTGAGACCTGTTTTCGACGATGCGGCCCTGCGCCTGAATGCGGTCAAGGTTATTTATCTGATGTGTTTTTTTATTAATCAATAGCCCCGCGCAACAACGCCCGAACAGTTGCGCGGCATCTCGCTCACCAAAGCACAACTCCACTCCGGCACGGCACGAGATAGTCGACGTCGTGGATTTTGCCTGCGGCGCGGCAGCCAGGGTGAGCGGCACTGAGGCCCGCACTTCCCCTCGCAAGAGAGAATCGGAGCCCGCAGGTCACCATGGCGCGACTTGAAGCGCAGCACCGTCGCAGCATTTACTGTCGTCCCGCCTAGTTGCCGACAAACCTTCGCCTACCAAGTTTCTCCTCCACCGAAGCTACTAGGTAGCTGAAATAACAAGGCTCCTTGGTTCGGCATTTCGATGTTTCGAAGGCCAGCAGACGACGTTTGGGAGCAGGCTCAACAAAAAATGGGATTTATCTCGTTGACCTTGAGAAGGGGCAAGCAAAAAATCGAAGGTTTATTCCTGCCGGCGGCGTCCAATGGAAAGCCAACAAGCTCTCGATGTCAAAGATACTAAACGCTTCCTCTCGCAAGACCCGGAGCTCTATCTCGCAGTCTGCAACACGCCGACGGAAGAATGTCAGGACCGAGTCGTAGTGCGATGCTCAACCGCACCGTTTGGTAAGTGCATCGACGCGTACCTGACGCCTGTGGACGCTGCAATTAGTGCCTGGTGGTCAAGCAGTCAGGATATTGAATATCAGGTACTGCCATCCTCCCGCTTTGACCCCTCCGAGTTCGTTGCGGATTTCGGGCGTTTGGTGATGCACATCCAGTTGGGATACGCAGCTAAGAACGGCCAAATCATTTCTCACGCGGAAGGGCGTCCTGCCGGCATGGGGATGATAGAAGTGCAACACTTTTGCCCTGGCGAAACGCCTCGAATCGAGTACTCGATGGACGAGGAGACGAGCCTGGTTGTATCCAAGCTGTTCTCGGCCTCAGGTCTCCCGAGTTATCGCGAAACGTTCGATTTGCTCCGCGTGTGGTCCACATTTCAACTCGAGCAATCGGTGCGTGCCGCCGCTCGGTCGATGCGCCGTTTGCTGCCCCCAAAGACTGAAAGCAATCAAGTCGCGTTCTTCAACCCTTTTGACGAGAAGTGGATGTTCCTCCCCGCCTCCGCGCTGTTGCCGGCGGAGACGACATGAAACGCTATTTCATCATGGTCGGCGACAAAACAACTCGCAATGGCGTTGTCATTGAGGGCGAGCCGCGGGCACGTAATCAGACCACTCCGTTCTCGACACTCGGAAGCAAAGTTTATTGCCCCGCCTGCAAAACCACCGGGTTCATTGTTGGTGCCGGCCCTTCTCGTCGAGCTCAATTCCTCGGCAAGCTTGTAGCGCTGGATGGCGACCTATGTCGCTGTGAATGCGACCCGCCCCCTCGTTTGATTGCCTCACAGCGAGCGGCGTGCATAAGTTTTGATGCCAAGGAACTCTCGGCTCTAGGCTACGACCATTTTGGTAACCCCTTACCGGTATCCGAATCCGGCGATAGGTTCATCTCATTCCGGTTGGTCGACGACCATTCCCTAGCAGGGCTTCGGTGTATTGCACATTTCAACAATGGATTGACAAGCACTGGAACGATTGACGCAGACAACCGCCTTCACATCGAGAATCCGGCCGGTTCAAGCTGCCGACAAATCGAATTTGGGTTCCCAGATTCGGGCCCCAGTAGCGTTCTGTGCGACGCGTTCATTCAAACCTTAGCTTCCCAGGAATAATCGGATGTCTACAGCAAGTGCAGCTCAAGCGTCTCGGGACGACAGCGCCATTTCCTTCGCGGGCCCGTTCGAAGTGAACAAGGAGCATGAGGTTCCGGGCATCCTTGACACAGCGCTTTCGCAGTTTGTGGCGACAGCTCAAAAGATTGCCATCGACTTCATCCAAGACGCACAAGCTCGCGCAGAGTACATGCGTCAAATTGGCGAGATTCCAAAATTAGTGCGCGCTGAGGTTGCGGCGGGCCGCGTGGGCGTGGCAGAGGGAGTGGTTTTTGCGCAGACGATGCGCAACCAAATAATGATGGAGACGCGTGCCGCGACGTCGGCTGGCACAAAGGCCATCATCGAAACGTACAAGCGGGAAGGCAGGTCAAAATCATTCTTGCTTGAAAAGTACAGTGTCATGATTGCCGACCCAGGTGCTAAGGCGCGAATGTCGCCAGAAGCGTTGAACGATTACGTGCAGTCGATTGCAGACGGCAAGCGGCCCAGTGTCTTCCAACAACTGACACAAGAACAGCGCAGCCGGGTCTACTACGCCATCATCGATGCGGCAGGAAAGGACAGCGCCAAGTTCAGTACTCGGGCAGTACGTTTGGCCGCAGCGGGAAAAGTCTTTACCGCGCTGACCACTATTTTGGTATTGACGGAAATTTTCAATGCGAAAGACAAAGTTCAGGAAATTAACCGTCAAGGCTCAATTTTGGGAGGGTCATTGATGGGGGGCGTTGCGGGTAGTGCGCTCGTGTCCCCCGTTTGCGGCCCAGGGGCTCCGATTTGTGCGTTCGTTTTGATTCTCGTGGGTGGAATGGCGGGCGGAACAGTCGCGGAGAAGGTCAACGACCTTTACCAAGAAGAATTGCGGCATTTTCGAGGTTGGAGAATCAAATGACCGACTCGGCACGCAGAAACTGCTGGATTACGCTTTCAGACCTTTTCGTTGACAACGTGGTGGATGTCCGAAGGGTCGCGTTTCAGTTGGTAAAGCATTGCCAGCCAATGACCGACGAGGACATCCGGCGAGCATTCTTTTACGAGGTGGCGCCCGTTCTCGGACCTCAAACGCTCTCCCCTGCGCCATTGGTATGGACCGAGTTTGATTCAGATGGGGTAATCGAAGATGTGACAGCGCGAATCCAGCGTCGTGCTTTGAGCCCGTTCTTCCATATGCGTTGCCTGATTGGCGATTTCGCGTGCCGACTATGGTTTGCATCCATTTGGAAGGACGTGGCCAAGGCCGTTGCCGAGGAACGTCACTCGAGCCAAGCTGGAGATATGAATGCGCCGTAACTTCTTACTTAAAGGGGACCAATCTACGAACGGCGGCACTGTTCTAGAAGGAGACCCGACGTTCACGTGTGACGGCATTCCCGTGGCATTTCACGGCGCAAAAGTCTATTGCCCTGAATGCAAGTCGACAGGGGCAATTGTTGGGTCCGGGCCAACGCTGAGCATGACAAACGAGAAAGGTCAGCAGCAAGCCTTGGAGGGAGACTTGTGCGTTTGCAAATGCGAACCACCTCCAAGAATGCTGGCGTCGCGCCGAGACACGTTCCTGGACTTATCGGTTGAGCAGTTGACGCAGCAAGGATACGACGCAAGCGGCCGCAGACAACCGCCGACCGCTCCCACCCAACGCGGACGTCTTGTGTTCAAGTCGCGCGACGGGTTCTCGGTTGCTGGCCTGCGATGCCGGGCGTATTTTTCCGACGGCTCATCTGCTGACGGCGTGTTCGACGGGCAGAATCGCCTTGTCTTCGACGATGTTTCGGCGCTCGACTGTCGCCACCTAAGAGTAATGGCTGCCGCCCCCGTGCATGGCTCCATGTGCGATTCCTTCCTGGATGCGATTGCACGATAGCGACGAGCGCGAACCGAAACCAACGCCCATCAAAGCTGGATAGGGGTAGAAAGGGATACGACAACGGTTGCGTGGTTACTCACTCCAGTCATACCTACCCCAGCGCGTACTTCACAGCATCAGTTGCTGCTTTTCGTGCGCTGGGGCGACGGCCACTAGCCCCGAATCACTCACTTAGCCCACTTGTGGCCCGCATTTGAGAAACTCAGCATGAGCGTCTCGCATAGCCCGAATAGCGCCGTCCACCGCTCCCTGCGAACTCAGATAGTCAATGAGTTCCTCCAGAGACGCCTCGGAGACAGGAAAATCCCTATCGGACTTAACATCGCGCGCTAAATCACCAATCGGTTCATCACGATTTATCTGGCGCAAAATCCATCTGTTAAATGGACTACGCGAAGCTTCCTTCGCGACTCGTGCTTCATGGTATGCCGCAACGTCTTCGCTCAGCACATTCGTCGGATTGTCTGGTCGACGCAGATTACGCAGTTCGGCGGGTGACCAAGTCTCGAAATTGAGGGCGCTACGAAGGTATCGCTCAACGCTTTTCTCGCGGTCATGCATCCCGTCAAAGAAGTGCTCGGCGGGGACCATTTGGTCACACATGACACAGAAATATTGCGCCGCATCCGTCTCGCTTTGGTCGCCGTGCAGATAGTGGCGCGTACGAGCGTCTATCAGGCTCGCGGCAGGGACTCTGGTTGGGACTTTAGCAGAGTCGACCCCACGGACGAGCTGTGACCAGTTTCGATAGCCGCAATCAGCAGCAATTCGAGCCTGAGCCGCATGTAAAGGGATGCACTTGCCGCGAGCGAGCCGTTTGGCGTTGCGACGGAGTTGCTCGAGCTGAGCAAGAGAAATTGTGGGTTTCATGGCTAATCTCGTTAGCGGCTACCCGATTTCAATGCGCCCACCCAAGAAATCCGCAGTAGCCCTTGAGATAGGCCTTGGATTAACTTTGCTACTTCTAATCGCTATCGATTCCGATTTAGCCTAGGTGGGCGGGCAAGCCGGCGTCTCGGCTTATAGACCGGATTGTAGCAGCAAGACCGACGTTGAGCATTTTCGATTTTTCAGTATCCCTAGACGACCTATCGGTCCGTGCCTAACGTACATTTCAACCGATGAACGACAATCGAAATGGCGAAGCAGTCACTGATTCATCGAATCGCTCGGCCGAGCAAGCCACAAACCATGAGGCATAATCGTCGAGGGAATGCATCTAAAGACCATACGGGGTACTTATGGAGCCAGTCCTTCCGATTGACGATTCGATTATCGCTGCAGTCGCACAATTGATTGATGATTCGAAAGGCGGCGGCGAGCGCAGGGAGCCATCGCACAGTGAGATTGACTTCTATATTTCACGGGCGAACCTGAGCCATTTCGACCCGAAGGCCCAGGGGCAAACAGTTGGCAAAGCTAAACGTGTGCGAGCTACCCTTCACTCCGCATTAGAGGAATGCCCGGCCAACGGCTCAAAGCTGATTGGCCTGCTGATGGCGAAGGTTCGGGCCTGCGGTGGGTTTCGCCATGACTCTCCCAATTTTGTCGGCATCGAAGCGATAACGAATGCTCAGGCCGCGTTTGCATCGTCCGGTATTCGTTTGCTTGGCGACGGCCAGGTCCTACCTTTAGTACTTTCTAACCTGAAGGGGCGGGACCTAACTAAGGCTCTCCAAATTTATGCGGAGCGTGCCCAACGTGGGGCTGCGGATGCCGCTCTTGTGACGGGCACAGGCAAAGACTTGCTGGAAGCTGTCGCCGCCCACGTTGTTCAGACGATATTCGGTCACTACTCGACGAGCGACAACTTCCAAATCTTGATGGGCTCAGCGTTCGCCGCACTCAATCTTGCAGTTCCTGAAACGCCGCTCTCGAAAGATGAGCCAGCGGCCCGGCCGCTAGAGCGTGCCCTGTTTCAGTCAGCAGTTGCCGTAAATAAGCTAAGAAATCGGGAAGGCACCGGCCATGGACGTCCATGGGTTACGTCGCTAACAGACGCTGAGGCGAAGGCCGCCATTGAGACAGCCGGCACCGTCTCCACGTACCTACTAGCCAAGCTCAAGGGCCACTCATCGTAACCGCTCCAACATACTGTCGCTCAATAATCCGGGTAAAAGAAAATGAAGAGAAATTCCGCTCGCTTTCAGGTGAACTCGCGAATTGCCAGCCTTTTAGGGCAAGAGTATTCATCCACGGAGAACGCGCTAAGAGAACTCGTTGACAACGCATGGGATGCGGATGCCGAGAGCGTTTCTGTCTCATTGCCTGAGCCAATGAGCGATGACCCTATCATCATTTCCGACACCGGAACTGGGATGACAACAGCGGAGCTCGAAGCTCACTATTTGAGTATCGCCGCAGACCGGCGCGTTCGAAGCGGGGACAGAACCAAAGGGAAGGACAGACTGGTGAAGGGCCGCAAGGGCATCGGAAAGTTCTCCGGCCTCATGGCTGCTTCTGTAATGCGGCTCGAAACGTACGCTCGCGGAGTAAAGACAAGTTTCTTACTCCGGACAGAGGATTTAGCGACCGTTGAAGACATCGAACAGTTACCAATTGTCCTCGAGACCGAGCCCTGTAATGAGAACGTTCACGGTACCCGAATTACGTTGAGCGCATTGCATCAGACTCTTTACTTTCCAACCCCACAGAAACTCAGGCAGGTACTTCTCCAAGAATATGGTCGCGAAGAAGAGTTCCGTATCGAAATTAACGGCAAGGACCTTGGCGTTGACGATGTCCAAGGCCTGTTTCGACAACGTACACTGGATGTTCCCGACGTCGGTGCGGTGAACCTTAGATTTGCGATTTCCGACAAAAAGTCCGGAGTTCGCGCTCCCGGTATTGTTATTCGGGTCGACGGTAAGTCTATCGGGAAACCTTCGTTCTTTGGCCTAGACGGTCAGGACGACTTCCCCCCCAAACTCCTCAAATGTCTGTACGGAGAAGTGGACGCAGATGGACTCCGTGACCACGTGACAGCGGGTTGGGACAGTCTCATAGAGAACAGCACCCTCCTTGAGCGCGTGGCCGAGTTGATTCGTCCGCTACTGTACGACGCGTTTAAGGAGAAACACGGGCAGGAAATGCAGTCGGCTCACGCCAAATTGAAGCGCGAGATTCGACAGCGCGTTGCTGCCCTACCGGAAAACCGGCGTGAATTCGCAGAACGCGCTATCAAGAGAGTTCTTGACCGCTACTACCAAGAGCCACCATCCAAGGTCGAACCATTTATCTTCGTTTTGCTTGAAGCGCTTGAGCGCACAGAGTACGGCGCAGTAGTACAACACCTTGCGGACGCGCGAGCCAAAGACGTTTCTGCGCTTGCGGACGCGCTGGACGAATTCGCCCTAGTGGATTTGGCGTACCTCGTCGACCAAGCACGGGCACGCGAGGCCTTTCTTGACGAACTGGAACAGCTCTCAAATGCCCAAGAGACAAAAGAAGCTCAAATGCACAAAGCGATTGAGCGAAGCCTCTGGGTGCTAGGTCCGGAATACTCGATGTTCAGTTCGAATCGGACGCTACAAAAGCAAATCGAAGAATTCATCGGAGGGAAGTTTTCCGGAGAAAGAGCGAACCGACGGCCAGACTTGCTTCTCAGTGAGGACATGTCCGGTAGATACCTATTAATTGAATTCAAGCGCCCATCCCACGTACTAAACCGCGACGACTACAACCAGGGTACAGATTACAGGCACGACCTCGCGAAGGTGCTGACCAAGCCAATTGACGTGCTCATTATGGGCGGAAAACGCGGCCCCGATTTCCCGACAACGAACTTGGAGCCGGATGTGGCCGTCGCAACGTTCATTGATGTCATATCCACAGCTAGACGCCAACTGCAGTGGCAGTTGTCACGTTAATGCGTATCGGTGAGCAATGCCTTTGTGACCCTTGGCGTGCTATTGAATTTCAAGGACCGAGCTGAAAGTAATCTTGGACAGTTTGGTACTTGCAATTACAGCCCTACTGCTTCCACACCATTTGCATCGGGGACGGCTGGGGAGGCTTCATCCTCTGAGGATGCTTGATGATGACAGACGAGAATGTGGCGTCAGCCATTGAAAGATTGAAGGCGCTCGTGCGAGCAGCAGAAGATGAGGCGGTTCTCGCTGTCATGCTTCACGAGAGTTGGAAACCGACGGCCTACGACATCGACCTTCAGGCACGAATGGGAACCTCGTGCGCGACTCATACGTTCCAAATCGTGCGCATGGCGCTAAGGCGCGAGCTCCTGCTAGCGGTCCCACGTGTTTGGGATACAAACAAGCAGGCTGTGAGATTGACCGCGATTTCGGAGATTCTGCGCGACGAGCGATGCTTCGACGCGCTCGTGCGTGAACGCGCCGAACACGTTCGAGTTCGCCCTGACCCCGAGGGCTTGATACGCGACGCGCTGTCGCCCAAACGGGATAAGGTACTGGCGCTTACACGAAAGTACATGCAGAACGGCGAGTGCGCCTCAGTACTGGCGGACCTCAGGTCTATCAGACACGAACGTCTCGCGCACAGGCAGGTCGAGCCAGCCAGAGTTGAGCATAAGCAGGCCACCGACGAGCAAATCGAAGAGCTATATCAAGACACCCTCGCGATTGTCACGCACCTGCTCTCGCTGGTGCTAGCCAATGCCTTCGATATTGCCAACCAGACCTCCGAGGTGTACGGAAATCACGCTCGTTTCTTCTGGGCGGCGGCTAGGGGAGAGAGGACAGAGGGGCATCCGAACTACCGACCGCCCGGGGGACTGTTACATGCCGGTATGTAGCGTTGTTATGAGCCGCACGACCGACGGGTTCGCATGCGTCATCGCTTCAATGTCGACTTGGTAGCCATATAGGCGATGCAGTCCAAGAGCTACTGCACAGGAGCGGGAATAGCCTCCCTCGCAATGCACGACAATGGATTCAATCGAAGTCGGAAGACTTTCCACAAAGGCACGTATCTCTTCGGCCTGCCGAAGCGTGAACGCGCTCGCCAGCTTCTCTCGTGCACGGGTTGATATGGCTGGGTTGAGGTGGTCCACATCGGAAAAACTCAATCGCAAGACGTTCCTGAAGTCGCTGAGCTTTGCTGTCGGGCGCTCTGGCGCCGTAATGGAAATTACCGCGACAGTTGGGATGGCGGGTAACCGCTCAGCATCCGCTCTCGACATCGCAAGCACCTGTCGCGGCCCAGGCGGCGGTTTGTAGAGAAGTGCAACAAGGTTCTTCGAGCGATGACTCGAACGAGGCATACGTACCTCCTCAAGCGAAGCCCAGCCTTATTCAGTTGCGGATTCGTCAGCGAGCCGCTTACGCATTTTCTCAAGCATCCACTCGCACTCCTGGTTGCTCAACTCCCACTCCCCCGTGCTCACTTTCGCTCGCACCGAAGACTCGACGCGATTGATAGCCTCGTCAAGCCCCCATTTTTTCTCAGCCATCTTCCTTCTGCAGAAGGACGCCAATTGCCCAGAGAGGCGCACGCACTCATCATATCGCTCGCGGAGTTCGTCCTCTGTATACCCCGCGACGTACTTGCCCTCAACGCGGCGGACGCCAATCTTGGGTTGATAGCCGGGCATGGTGGAAATCGTTGAATCGCGAGGGAAGTCTTCTGGAATCGCGTCATTACTCATTCCCCCCTCCATCCACGCTTGCAGTCGTCCTCAGATGCACTCTCAGCATCGCGCGAAGTGCCGCATCTTCATAGGTTGAGCCGGAGGCACAAATGCTTCCTATCCGACATATGGCATTCCCATCACGAACAAATAGCGAAGCACCTAGAGCTTTGGCTCGCGCCATGATGGCCGGCTCCAGCCCTGTCACCGAAAGCTGACGTATCAACTCCAGGAGGGGCAACTCGTCCAGAACGTCCTTAATCACCTCCTGGTCAGGCTGCGCGAGGTCACACGTGCACGGATGCGCATTCATAAGAATCGTTACCGCGTCTCCTAGGCGTCCCATAGCACTCCCCAATTGAATTTGTCCGGTCGGCGGCTTCGAGACAAACCACGTACCGAGATTTCGATTCGCTGTTCCAAGTTGGAACACCCGCACTGGCTGACTTACGCATTCAGCCTGATTTCAGATGTGGAACGCCACGGTGACTATCGGTTCTCCACCTCTTTCCTCACGCGAGCCCCGTCATATTTTCCGTTGACGAGATAACAGGCGACACCTGGTGCATACAGGTCTGCGAGGGCAACGAATTTCGGGCCTTCGATTGTTGTCACCCCTACCTGAGGCAAACGGACTTCGAAGATTGGGCCACAGTTTGTCTTGGTTCCGACCGAGGGATATTGACGTAGCTTGTTGGTCGCATCTCGCAGCATCGCCCTTCTCAGATACGCTTCCTGCGCCTCACGCTCCTGATTCCAACGGGCCGATGACGTTGGTGTGCCGACACGTAACTTTGATGCCTTCTGAACCAGTGGCTCGATATCTGAAATGTCCTGAACCTGTCCGAATTTCATGCTGTACGTTACCGTGAAGTTGGCAAGTGCCCCACTCAATCCCCGAGGCCGCACCATGTCCCGCACAATGCTCGCGACATCTTTCGACCCTCTGTATGCCACCGCCTCCTCTAGGTAATCCTCATTCACGTGTGCAACAAAGTCAGCCGTTCCTGAGAAACGTTCCGGCACCCCGGTTCCACCGACGCGAACAAGGTCCTCACATACCCTTTCTAACGTACACGCCGCCCATTGGGGTCCCGCCATTACATAGGCATCCTTGGTACGGTAGACCTCAGTCAACTTTTCGCCAGAGCTGAGCTGAACCGTCGCTGCTCTGAACATCCGCTCATTCGTTGGCGTAAACACGTTTATCGAAGCAATATCCTTCGCATTGATGAGTCGGTTTCGAAATTTCAGTGCGACGACCCGATTCTCCGTTGTCCATACTCGTGTCGGAGAATTGCCATCACTCCGGTAGACGTACGCCACCCTGTTATCCGGATACACCTGCAACGTCTCACTTAGCGCTTGCGTCGCTGTCTGTCGCTCGCCTGACGAGACAGTCGTACATGCTTGCAGAAGCAATACTGGGGCCAGCGCCGCGACAACCAATCTCATTAGCATCATCTCCAAGTCAGCTCTTCAAATTCAGCGACGTTCCGCTCTCGCAGAACGCTTTCGCGCTGCGGCGCGGCAATTTCGTCGCTGCACAGGACGCATCAGCAGTCGTCGCAGTACGTCCGCAGTTGAGCGAACGTCCAAACAGCTCGGTAAAAGCGGCGGTGAGTTACGGCAAATTCTACGAATTACGTAGAGATTGAGCAAGGCAATTCTACGAGTATCGTAGGATGACTACCCAGCAACCCGCGACCATCTTCGGACGTCGGCTCAGAGAAGCACGACGGCGGAAAGACATTCCACAGGATTTGCTCGGAGTTCGCATCGGACTTGATGAAGGTACTGCAAGCGCACGAATTAGTCGCTACGAAACCGGGGTTCACGAACCGCCGTTCAGCATCGCAGTCAAAATTGCTGCAGCACTTAGTGTCCCGACAGCGTACTTTTATTGCGAAGACGACGGTCTCGCCGAGATTGTTCTCATGTGGGGACGCGCATCGAAAGCCGAGCGAAAACGGATGCAAGACCTTGTCGGTGCAACGCGTTCAACTGATGGTGCTAGCTGAGTGGGATGCAAGTAGTGATTAGCGCCAACAGCTTCGCCCGTTTGACTTTGAAACGGGTACGCTGCTGTGAAAGGCAGTGTGTGCCACGGCGACTTCCGGTCTTTAATGTAGCAAACCTTAGCGTCTTAACGCATTAGTACGTGCGAAACGATGTTTCGTCGATAGTTGTGGCCGCCGAGGCTCATTCGGCAGGACGTGTGACCTTTCTCCACGTATCGCCTCTCGCACGCACCTAGTGAGGGGTAACAACTCGGACTGCTGGCCCCCGAGGCCGCGGCCCTCTTAGCCTGCGAGAAGGTAGCGGCAAAAGTACGATTGGTCGAGGCACGAGCGGTCGGACAGAACTCGCGTTTCGGGAGAATCACTCCTCAGTTCGCCCTAGCCCGCCTTTCTCCGCTCCCCTTACCTTGAGGTCTGCGACAAAGAAGACGATTGCGACCTCACGACGGCCCTCACTGTAGGTGGCCAAATACCCTCTTGTCTCAAAATCTGGTGGCCCCAAGGGCTCGCAGTCCTTGTACTTGAGACCAGATGGCACGTCATTCTCAAGCACATCCCTGACACAGTCGAGAACTGGGCCAAGCTCCTTCGCGTACGAATACGTGACATGAAAGTAGATGTCGCAGACGCCGTAGTTCAGGAGCTTGTCGAAGTGCGACTTGATGTTGCTGCGGTCGACTCCGTGGCACACAAGTGCTTCATAAATGGTTAGCTCGTGGTTAGATACCAGAACGACCGCGTCCCGTTCCCCAGGATTGCCGTTAGGTGTTGCTCCACCGAGAGACTGGTCATTCACGCCCCAAGTCGTCACTTCGAGCGATGCTCGAAGCACAGCCCGCACGGCACTGTTGAGGTCATTTTCAAAGCGTCGCTCGTCGGCCTGATTCCCTCTATCACGAAGCATGGCGGCCATCTGTTGAAGCGTCGATACAGCCCGCGACACCTGCCGCATGAGATAACGTCGAAACCCGCCCCCGGCGGGACCAAGAACGTCACCAACTTGAGTAGGCGACAACTGACTAAGTTGCTGCAACGCTGCCCGAATATGCACAATCGAGTCGATGGTGTCCGACGCCGAGGTGACGTTCGGCACCGCTTTACCGGCCTGAAAATCGCGCTTAAGGGCACCAAATTGCTCGGTTTCACCGAATTCCGCAATTGCAGCATCTAGCAGCGCCATTGCCTCGTCACTCAACCCCATTTCTGATTTTGCGAGTATCGCAACTAGTTCGACGTTTGAACTCCGCACCTCGCGGCGATGGGCGGAGACGCTTTCTAACGCCTCATTCGGCCGGCACAACGCCAGCAAAAGCATCCCTCGATTGGCGAGCAAGTTACTGCGAGCAGCGCTCGCATCAGCAGCTACGAATGCGTTGATTTCTGCAAGCAAGCCTTCCCCTGCCACCTTGCTCTCACCTATCAACGGATTTAAGGTTGGCCCCAAAATCTGATGAATTGCAACTGCGAAGACATTCTCCTGATACACCGGTGCAGCATCTGGACTTGCTGCAAGACGACGCAGCACATGTCCCGCGCCTGTTAAATCGCCATTTGGCCGAAGGAGCTGGGACGTGGCTCCATAGAAGTCCAAGTAGTTCTGAGCTTGACGCTTCGCGCCATCATCGAGAGTTGACGGGACCACAGCCGCATCGAGTGACGGCCAGTCTTTCTCATTGAGAAGAAGTCTAAGCTCGAGGTTGAACAGGCTAAGCCGAAATTCCGATGGTGCACGGTTCAAGTCTTCATGGATGTCGCCTAGATGCTCCCGAGCAAGTGCGTACTCGCCTGCAACCAAAAGCGCCTCAATACGACGCTCAAGTTCCGGCCACGTCCAGAACTCTGACGCCTCTCCCGGCGTCAACTGCCGCAACCTTGCCTGGATGCCAGATTTCGCTGCAGCGGGGAGATGTTTACACAACTCGGCAAGTAGGACCGGGTCGTCAGATACAGCCAGCGCTTGCAACAAAGTGTCTCGATGATGGTCGCTTACCCGACGCAACGCAGCCGCCAAATCAAATGCAGGCGAACCGTCCTCTCGCGTCAGGCTTCGACTTGGGCTGTACCTGTCCGTAATCGCTGCGACTCGCCCCTTCTCGGAATGCTCGACGGCACTGAGCAAGATGAGCTTTCGCAGAGCGTCGATGAGCTCAGTCGGCACTCGTTCGTTTGGCCAGCCTGCGACGGCACGCGCGAGAAGCCGCACGTGCACTCTCAAGGTACGAGCAATTGAATGGCGGAGAGCTGGAATATCCTCGTTCGAGGCAGATGCCAGCAGCTTCGCACTGTCGAACGGAATTAGCAGTTCGTCGCGGTTGACCAAGGTCTGAGCGAACGCAGAAGTGACTAAGCGCGCCGCGAGCTCCGGGGGCAGGCTCGGCGCGTCAGTCCAGTCGAGTTGCATCTTACGCGCAAACTGCGAATACAGCGTGACTATAGGGAGAGTATCGACATCCGAAGCTCTTGAGAGGCATTCAAGGGCGACGAGCACGCCCATGAAGCGCGCCCTAGGCACGTTATCTTCATGCTCCGCTTGTCCTATCAGATGCAGCAGTATCTCGGCCTGAAGCTCCCGGTTTGCCGTTCCGACCATCGCGAGAATCTGACGTCCAATGGGTTTCCTTGAGTCTGCAACAGCGTGCGCGCGACCTGTGCCAGCGGCATAACACCATGTGACCAGCGATGCACAATCTTCGGGAGCAAGAACCCCCTTCTCAAAATGGTAAGCCACGAGCGAGAGCGCGTCTTGGACGGCAAACGCCTTAGCCTGCGCGTCACGACTCACATGGCGGTCGCTATACCGCCCGACTGGTGGCCTCCCTTCGATGGTCAATTTTGCAGCCAAGCATGCCGTGCGCGGCTGCATGAGCATATCTACCAAGAGCTCTGGCGCGGCATTTACGCGGAACAAAAGGTTTTGCAGCGCCATCGGATGATCGGCCGCAAATGACAGAATCTTCGCGCGAGCGTCCGTAACTCCTGGGCCGATGTTGGTCTCTTCCAGCTCGGAGCAAAGCAAATCAAACGCAAAGCTAACCGTGCTGGACCCAACGCGCCCCATAATGAGATGCTCAACGTCGAGCAACGACAGCCAATCGTGCCGGAACACTAGTGTGGATGGCGCCGCTTTAGCTACACCTCTAAGGTACAGTTGCTCCGCCGGAATCGAAAATGTCCGTATGAGCACGTCGGCAAAGCGTGGAGTGTCCTCTTCCCAATCTAGCCACAATGATTGACGTTCCAAAACTCGATGCGCCGCCTCTCTGCAAAGTCGCATCGCAGTTTCTCCCCAATGGACGTTCCATCGGCAAACACCGAGAACGCAACACCACGCAGACCACTCCAAGAATGCTCTATCGACGGCATCAGTGTCAGCGACTGGCAATTCCGAAAAATCACGGCTTACGCAGTCCTCACAAGTGAGGTCTTGCCCGGCACCGTTGATAGCAACTGCCTCACTTGGCTGTGACATAGGGCATCGCAACTCCCATAGCCGGCTCGCGAGCCAATGGGGATTTCGTGTCGGAATACGCGTTTTAAGCCATCCTTCTGCCAATATTCTGGCTGCCAGCTCTTGCATGTCGGGTGGTATGACCACAGGCTTTGCAACAAGGCGCGGCTTACTTAGCGTTAAGAGGAACGCCTTTGTACTCGGACTTGGGTAGCTAACGCGTGAAGCCGCGCCCATAGGCACACTTTGCATAAGCCAGCGCGCTCCGTCGAAGAACACCCAACCTAGGTCCTTCAGCTCCTTGAATGTGGGCGCAGCGTCGGCGATGCGCTCCTCTGATTCGTCCCAAGACTTTGCGAGGTCCAGTGCGCCGCCAGAATATTCCAATCGGTAATACTGAGCGAGGCGGAGGAGACTCAACTCGTCGACTAATCCATCCCTCTCAATAATGGAAGGTTGCTCGTTCGACCACGACAGCCATCTTTTGAACGACTGCCTCAGTTCCTGGCGAACTTCCAGCGGTCTCCACATCCCTTCGAGCGGACGCATCGCTTCGACCTGTGTCACGACTTCCCCCATCGAATACTTTTTTATTTGGCAATTCTACGTAAGGCCATTGTTTAGCCAAATAGCACAAACACTTTCCTTACCCCGGAGTTCCGCCGTTCTTTAGTAATACTCGTCCACAGACGTACCCGACCGGAGAGAGAAATCGTGAACGCAGCGATTATCGATGCGAAACCAGCGCTACTGCGCCCTTCCTCGTCTCATTTGCACTATACGGTGGGCGAGCAACTCTTCACCCGCATTTCATCCCCCTGAATAGTACCTGCACCACGGCCGCCTTCCAATTTCAAGGGAGGATGACCATGCGAGAAAATTCCAAATACGAATCAAATAGTTACGGAATCCGCAGGTATTTCACTCCGTCGTCTATAACTGCCTCGCAGACGTCGAAAAGGAAGGAAGTGCGAGCCCGTAAGCGACGCATGACACCTTTGACTTACAAAGACCTGACTGATGAACAGGCACGCCAAGTGCAGTTGCATAAGGTGAACGAGCAAACCGCGGCCAATCGAGCCACTGCTCTCCGGAAATTCCTGAGCGCAAATAAAGTTGGATTTGAAGACGTGGTGGGTCCTGAAATGCGTGAACGCTTTCCGGATGCTATTGAGCGGTTCATTAAGACGCTACAAGATGAAGGGCGAACTCCTCGAGCCATCTCCAACACGCGAGCAGCACTGCGGCCATGGCGAGATGCTGTTATTCATCACGACACCATAGTGGCAGTCGAGCAACGCGTAGGAACGCCGTTCGTTCTGGCGCTGAAAGGTGTTCTCGGAGACCTCCCTGTCGGGCGAGTCGCAAAGCAGGCGGGAATCCCCTCCGACATGCTTCGAGGTTGGCTGATTGGGAAGCAGCCTCGGGGAAGCAACGCCCAATACATCCTCCGGTTCGAACGGTTCTTTGGCCTGGAACACGAGAGTATGGTCGTCTTGGCCGGAGTGCGGCAGAAGGGTCAACGGACCGCATCTGACCTTCGGCCCGCAGAGAATCAATACAACGGAAGGATGTTCGCTTTGACTCGGCAGCCGTACTGTGCCAAACCCAGCGAAAATTCACCGCTTCGAAAACAATGGTACGACTACGTCAGATACAAGACATCTGCGGTCCCTATGCTGAAACGGACCAAGCGTGGAAAGTGGCGCATTTCGCCATGTCCGGTGCACCCGGAGACCGACGCCAACTGGTGGGCTTTCCTTGACGGAAAGGAAGTCGCTAGCGCACGAATTGCTTGGGCTGGTGTTTCATCGTACCTAGGATGGTTGGCACTCCCCGAGGAAAGTGGAGGAAAGAACATCCCCGCGGACCAACTGCAAACGCTCGCCTGGCTCACTGCGCCTGAGTTTCTCGAATCCTATTTGGATTGGATGAAAGAACGAATTGGAGTGCGGAATCAGAAGACCACTCAATTTCTCGCGTTCATTGCCTCGCTTGTTCGACCGAAATTTGGCTATCTTTGGCAATCTGAGAAACTCTTGACCACCCTACCTGGGGCGTACTCGTCCGACACTTGGCAAGCGCTCTGTGAGCGCCAACTGGAACTAACCGAGCAACTAACATCGGCTTACCATGGTGAAATTGAAGTATCTCGAGATTCGTTCGAACCCATACGGTCCATCGTACAGTTGTCACAGCCGATGGAAGCGATGGTCGACATGATTGCACGCATGAGAGCTAATCGGCCCGTCGGCGGCGCACCGTCAATCGCTGCGCTCTGGTCACGCGACATGGCCCTCATCAAGCTGCTTCTCTCGAATCCTCTGCGAAAGCGGAACGTTGCCCACTTGACTTGGCGCGCGGACAACACTGGCGAGTTGTATCAACGTGGGGATGGTTCATGGTGGATTCGTATCCCAAAGTCAAAGTTCAAGAACAGGAACGGTGCGGCCGGAGACTCGGTCTACGACTGCGGGGTCCAGCAATCTGCATGGAGGGACATCGAGAGCTACCTTCTCGTTCACCGTCCCGTATTGCTGCAATTCCCATCAGATTTGGTCTTTCTGACCAGAGTGGAGCGAGGTGCGACCTCGCACCGCCCGTGGGAACAGCTTGGCGCGCAAGTGCACACGTTAACGGCGCGCTACATTCCGGAAAGTGGAGGCTTTGGTGTCCACGCGTTTCGACACATTGTCGCGACGTCCATCCTGAAAGCCGATGGTGGAACCCATAAGACTGCCGCACGAGTGCTGAATGACCGTGTAGCCACCGTTGAAAAACACTACGACGGATTGACAAGCAATGATGGCACCGAACAGATGACCCGACTGCTCAACGCACAGTTCAGCAGGATGTGAGTCCTAAGCAGATAGCGAATTCTCCAAAGTGCCCGGCATTGTCCGGGCACTTTGCATGAGCGGCATGAGGCCACTACTCCTCCCTCAACGGTCGAACCACTCTTGTGGGATTAGCCCGTCGCCTTCACTCTTCCACGCGGCAACCGGGTTCATGTGCTTCACGCTTCCCCAGATGGACATGTCAGCATGTTCAACGACGATAATCTGATATTTGAACTTAGCACGTTCGATTCCGCGCGTTAGGGCTTGGAATATGCAACGGGTATCGTCAATATCTGCGTCCCGGAACCCGCGGAGGCCCTCGGCCTGGTCGTCGTGTTCATCAAGGAGGTTGCCCCCCGAATGGGCGCTTGGAAAGAAAACTTGGCTCGGTTGGTCAATGGCGAGAAAACTGAAGACGGGACCGCTTACACGTTCTGGTTTGGTGAAAAACTCATGCAATGCTAGAAATGTCGATACGTGATACGCCATCCAGTTCGCGCCACTACCAATTTCCCAAAGATAGTCTCTATGGGGGTCGGTGACTCGTGAAAACGTCAACGTCAGTTCTTTCTGGTCAAGTTCGACGGTTGCGGTCGACTTGAGGTCGAACCATCGCGCATAGCCTTTGATTAGCGCACCTAGTTCTGTGGCAACTTCTCTCTGACGGGCCTCGCGACCGGAATTTCGGAAATACTCGTCCAACAGGGCCAGTTTTCTCTCAGCGTCCCCGACGCTTTTTCCTAGGTCATCGTCGCCCGCCAACGTCTCCAGTGCCCCCAGAAGACTCTGCAATTTCCCGAGGAATACGTACACTCGACCGAGAGAATCAGCTGGCATTGAGGTTTTGGACTCAAGACTAAGTCGGTACATGCGGGCCTTGTGAAGTACATCCTCAGCCTTAGTGAGGTTCTTTCCCAGAGCTTCCATCTGACGGTCGACAATCGGTCCCTCAAGCAGAGCGGTTGACATTCGTGTCAGGCCATCAAGCTTCTCCTCAAGACCACTTAGTACATAGTGGTTGTGATTGGTCTCCGAGCCGCACACGACACATGACTCGTCTTTCACCAAGCTACGCTGAAGCCAATCGAGGTTGATGACACGAATCCTTTCGTCGTTCACCGCGTCAGTAAGCCTTTTGGCCCGTTCTGATAGTCCGCGATAGTCGCGCAATTCCTGTGCCAAGTCGTCCACTTCTCTCTGGGCTGCCTCCTCCTGCTCAATCGCCTCATTGAAGAGTTCATTTGAGAAGCCGCGTTGCGTTGCACGCAGTCGTTGTGCTAGATGCCCCGAAATGTACGCCGCATTAAGCGCCTTTAGAGACGTTACGCACCCATCAAGGGACGTGTCACCTCCCTTATTTGACAGCCCCAATTCTACTGATTCGTTCCAGAGCGCCATGACATCAATTTGCCACGACGAGAAGGCGACCTCACGACTCCTCTGCTCCTTATGAAGGGCATCAAGACGCTTCACGAGTCTCGTGCGCTCCCGCGTCTTCTGCAAGTACTCGGCGTCGACGATGCCAAGCGCGTATGGCAATACGCGCTTGAACTTGTCCTTATGTTCATAAGTATCAGTCTTATAAAAGAGAACATTTGGATTTGCGACGATATGCTGAGGAAGGAAGTTGAACGCGGCCAAATCTCGATATGAGGGAGGATTTTCCGCATTTTCAGCATCTTCGTCGTCAACCAGCGACATGTTGGTAACGCGTGCGATGCGATTGAACTCATCCCTAAATTGAGGCGGGGTGTGTGTTGCTTTGATTTGTGTTGGCAAAGGAGCGTCGCCGCCATCGAGCATCACTATAAAAAATTCGCCACTACCAAAGCTATTTGGGGGAGTGCGACGTCCAACCAACATCCAGGTACCACGAATCCTAATTTTTAGACCGAACCACTCAGTCTTTTGGCGAATTTCCCCAACAGGTATGGTGCATCGCCTCGCACCTAGGCAGTAGTCAATGATGGCAAGAATCGACGACTTTCCGGTTCGACTGCGTCCGTGAATAACATTGACTTTGTCTTCTTCGAACTCTAGCGTGCGAATCTGGAAACGTTGACTTTTGGGCCAAAGAATCAGTTGCGAAATGAAGAATTGCATATCAGTGTAGGCCGAGTGCAGCAAAGAGCTCTGCGGGGGAGAAATCCTTGAACCAGTTCGCGAGACGCAGTACGGCTCCTGACGATTCACTGTCGATGCTCGTCGGACTACTTCCGTGTGGCCACCGTAACGGAGCAAAGGCAAACGCCCTTTGGTCTGCATCGAAGCGCCTGACGAGAAGCCCTGTTGCGCATGCGATGTTGAGTCCCTGCGCAGAAACAGCCGCATGAGCACTGACCCTATAGGCCAGTCGCTCAACGATGCGAGGCTCATCAGCTATGACAACACGCAATGGTGTCTGGAAATTTCGACTCCAAATACCTCTGCGGCTAGGACCATGCCAAACAAGGGGCAAGACGAGCAAGAGCTGCTCGAACGTCGGGTACCGGCTGTTATCCGTGCGCCGCTGGTATTCCTTTGTAAAACTAGCAAGAAGGAAGCACGCAAGCGCACTGTTGTGGATGAGCGAACGGTCGATATAGCCCGACATCAAGAACCTCCTTCATCATCGACTTCCTGCTGGGGACCGTATTCTGGATGCCAGTAGACAAAAAACCGTCCATCTTGCTCATTCGCCATCTGATGGTAGTGCCCGTGGGTAAAATACGAGTTGGCCGTTTCGTACCTTCCGAGTGGGGCCTTGAAGTTCTCATCCAACGTTTTGGTAAGTGTCCGCCGACCAATTGCTTCTGGCGTAACGTCCGCTTGCGTCATCAATTCCATCTCCGCATTGTCTCGGCAGTCTTGCCAACGTTGGTGGAGATTTTCTTCGCGCGTTTCCCAGTCAACGTGGTTGAACCCCTCCTTTTCAAGCCGTACCCGTTCAACGTAAAAAGCCCAGTACTTTTCCAAGTGTCGGTCCATGACCTTCGTCGGAACTTCAAGCCGCGATAGTTGCTTTAGAAATAAGAACTCATGCTCGCTGTTTGCAACTAAGTTCTTAAAATCAACATGCATCATCGGGCGGTCGAGGTACTTGTACAGAAACCTGCGGTCTCGCTCGTTGTGAAGATGGTCTCGAAATTCCTGAGGAGACAGCCAGACCGCCTCTCCGGTAGCCCAAGCTTTACGACATGTGTCGACGGCAATCCCGAGCAAATATTGATAGACCTCCTCTCCCTGCCCGGCGAGCGCCGACGGTAGCTGAAAAAGCTCAATGGTGGCTTCACGTGGTTGCGAGACCGAGCCGGCACCTCCGTTGTCCAATAATTTCAGTCCACGGACGAGATATCTGAGGTCATCGTCGTCATACTTTAGAACGGATTCTGCCTCTGCCTGCACTGCAGAACGCCTAGTCGAGCTCTTAGGCGTCGATGTGGTATCCGTCGAAGCACTCGCCCCCCTATCGAGAATAGTCCGAGCCTGCTCACGTAGCGCTAGTACCGCCGCCCTCACCTCCTCTTCCGACGTTGCGTTTGAAAGTACGCAGGCCAATGCCCTCTCAGGGACTTTGACGTTCGTTACCAAACAAAACTGGATGGCGGCATACTGCGTTCGCAGCGAGTTGGCATGACTCAGCCAAACGTGCAGCGTGTGCCACAACTTATAGCTACTGTCCTGGAAAGGTTGTCCTGAGGACTGGACCGTATTTGCATCCTGCTCAAGTCGTGCGCTCACTGAGCCAGTGTCATTTCGCGTTAACTCCGCAACATCATCCAGCGTCTCGATACCAACAAGCGTCCGTTTCGCATTCCCCGAAAAGAGTGAATACAACGCACGTTCGAACTGGAACGTAAACGCCACAATAGTCGGCGCGGCATTGGTATCGATTGGCTTTTCTACTTCTGGATTCCTTTTTCGCTCACTCATACACATCCCCCGATGAGACGCTTAGTTTCTCTGATACGGCGGAATCGGGAAATACTGTACAAACAGACAGCCCCCCCCTCCTGGAAAACTTAAGCTCTCGAAATATCGGTTAGCGCAGCCCTTCCGATGTCAAGCAGGTGCCAAGCATTGAGAAATACGTCGCCTAGCAGAATTCCTTTTGAGTATTCGCCATCCACGGAGCAGATAACAGCCCCTCCCATCTCGGCTTCGCCGCATCGGCTATGGCAAACCATCATGCATTCCTCACAGTTACATCTGCGACTTTCAGGATTTATGGCGACAGAAGAATCTACAGTGCATACAATAAAAGCGAACAGCATTGTGGGCTGCATACAGCGAATTGCCATTTTTCATCGCTTCTTCGCCTGCTATCGGTCCCCAAAAAACCCTCAAACGTCAACGCATAAATGGGGGCAGGAACGAGTACTCGCGCTACCGAATTCCTATGGTCACTACCGGACGACAAGTTCGGCACACCAGAGCATATGAAATTGGTGTCGACGGTCAAAGTGTCGGCCCATGAAAAATCACAAAGGTACCGACAGAAGCAGGGACGGGGATAATGGCTATTACACGAATTCAAAAGTTGCAAGCCTACCGGATATTTCGCGATTTCGAATGGGATGGGCTTCCGGACTTCGGCAGATACAACTTGATATATGGCTGGAACGGTGCGGGCAAGACGTCGCTTTCTACATTGTTCAGAAGCATGCAGAGGCGACAGTCTCCAGAGTCGGGGGCGATTGAGATTGTAGTTGACGGGAAAGTAATCACTGGCACCGATTTCGCTTCGGAAAAACTGCCCCCAATACGCGTATTCAATCGTGATTTCGTAGACCGCAATGTTTTCGAGACCCCGGGGCACGAATTACCACCGGTGTTCTACCTTGGCGAAGATAGCTCGGAAAAACAGCAACGGATACTTGCACTACAAGCCCAGAGTGACGAACTTTCTATAGACCAAAAAAAAGTTTCTGCAAGGAAAGCGGCGGCGACGGATGAGCTAAATGCATTCTGCACGGCTCAAGCTCGGAGCATTCGAAACCTCCTCCTTGGCGACAGCCGCTACAACAACTACGAGGCTCCGAAATTCAAAGAGTTGATGCGCCGCTTATCTTCGGCCACTGCCCTGCCCGCACTGCTCGAAACTCAACAACGAATGGAAGCAGAAGAGGCCGTCGCCGGACGACCTCTTCCAAAACTGAGGGTCCCTTCATTCGGAGACCTGGACCTTGTTAGTTTGACCAACAAGCTGAGTAAGGAGCTAGCAACAACGGTTGTTGCTAGCACTATCCAGGAGTTGGTTGAAAACCCCCAAGTCGCCAACTGGGTCGAGCGCGGCCTGCACCTTCACTCTGACGGACAGACACAGTGCCACTTCTGTCAACACGAGCTGAAACCAGAACGACTCGCGGCTCTATCTGCTCACTTCAATGACCAATTCAATGCTCAGCAAGCGCGATTGGCGAGGCTTTCAGCCGAAGTTGACTCACTACGCAAAGTAGCACGTACGCGCGAGATTCCTGAACGCTCCGCGCTGTACCCCCAATTTACTGAGGAGTACGACCTGGCGCTGAAGAAGCTAGACCAACACTCCGTGTATGTCGAGACATATCTCGATAGCCTCTCGCGTGCCGTCGAAGCCAAAAAAACTCAACCATTTACCGAAATTAAGCTATCGGATTACTTGGGTTTAGGGCATTCCGAGAATGACTCTGGGTTCTGGTCATTCGTTCGATTACTAATGAACGGCCTCAGCGCCATAGGTGTTAGCTCCGGGTTTCAGGCGATGGAGTCCATTGCAGAACTGGTCAAGAAGCACAACGAACACTCGGAAAACTTCGAAAATTCCGCGGCCGACGCGCGCAAAGCGCTCGAGCTCGATGAAGGGCTAAAAGCATTCCATGAGTGGTCTACCCGACAGCGAGCCGTGAGTGCTCTGGAAACGGAGTTCAAAGAGGTGGTAGAGCGGCTCCGCCCGCTCGCGGGCCAGATTACGGAACTTCAGCGCTCGATTCGACAACATCGCCAACCGGCCGAAGAACTGACTCGCGAGTTAGCCGCATATCTTGGTCGGGATGAACTCCGCTTTGAGACTAGGGACAACGGCTACACCGTCATGCGCGGTAAGGTGCCAGCGATGCACCTTAGCGAGGGGGAGCGCACCGCAATCGCCTTCATGTACTTTCTTAAGACGCTTGAGGACTCCGATTTCAAATTGAAATCGGGTGTTGTGGTGATTGATGACCCGGTGTCCAGCCTTGATGCGAACTCCTTGTTCTGCGCTTTTGGGTACATGAAAGAGCGCACCAAGGAGGCAAGCCAGCTGTTCGTGCTAACCCATAATTTCGGATTTTTCAGGCAGGTGAAGAACTGGTTCAATTTCGCAGGGAAACTGAAAGGGGGCCTCTACAAGCCCGAGACATCTAAGATTTCCCACTTCTACATGCTTGGCATGAGTGTGGAGGATGGTCAACGCAGTGCGTATTTGAGAACTTTGGACTCGCTCCTTCATGAGTACGAGTCGGAGTATCACTACATGTTTAGGCTTGTGAAAGATGGAGCCTCAATGGCGCCGCCGACCAGTCTCGCGGAGGTGTACGGATTGCCGAACGTTGCCCGACGGCTTCTCGAGTCATTTTTGTCGTTTAGGGTGCCCGGTCATGCAGGCAACCTCAAACGTCAGATGGAGGAACTCGTTGGTGAGCCTGCAATGATGGCGAGAGTTATCCGATTTCTGCATACCCACTCTCACATGGAGCAGGTCTCAGACCCTGAACACGATATTTCCATCCTGTCCGAAGCTCCTGCAGTACTCGCGGATTTGCTCAGGATTGTCGAGACCAATGACAAGAAGCATTTCGATGCCATGATGGCGCTAATGGACGAACGCGGTGCCGAGATACCTACGGCGGCGTAGTGTCGCGAACCGTGAGCTGCCGCCGGACAAAGCAGCTCGACGGAGTCAAGATACCTGCGAGGTCCGCCCGCGTGAGCGGGCATAGTGGCGGCGGATTGGTTTAGTCCCCCGCTGTCAGATAATTGTGCATTTTTGTGAGCGCATCCGTTTTCTCATCGAGGAAATCGTACGAGTTGTAGTGCCGCATCTCCACACCGTGCAAGTTGTGAGACTGAAGGTGATTCCTAACCTCGGCGTTTACCTTCAATTTACTTAGTAACGTGGTAACGCCGGAGCGAACGCGTTTTAGCTCGAAATTATCGAGATTTCCATCAACCACACTCTTCGCCCACGCCCGGGCGGTCGTGGTACTGAGCGGCTTCGCCGGCGTAACTGAAATGGCAAACTCCCCACTCTCGGGCGCACTCATGAGCTGCAACTCAGTAAGTGCGGCGCTTGCAGCGGGAATAAGTGGGACCACAATCGAACGCGCGGTCCCCGTGCGCCCTTTCGTATCGCGGAGTTCCAAAACCGCATCTTTTTCGTCCGCTCGCCTCAACTTCACCAATTGTTCAATACGCTGCCCGCCAAGCAGCAAATGCAGCCGCAGGAATGCCGCCTGAGGCCCAGGGCCGCTAATCAATCGCCAGTACTCACGCATTTCGTCCGGTTGGAGCGCATTTTTGTCCACGCCGCTGCCAGACCGAATGCCCGCAACGTCAGCCACAGGATTTTGTTTGACTCCGAATGCTTTGAATTCCTCTGAAACGGTCGGATTGTTGGCTGCATCTCTCGCCATTGCGAAGGCCGCTCGCAGGTAGGCCTTGAGCTTACGAGCGGTAGTGCGTTTGCCGTCTTTGAGAACGTTCCGCAATATCGTTGCGACGTGCTCGGAGGTCACTTCGCGTGCCGGCATATTTGCCGTGAGGGGAAATGCGTTCAAGACGTTTTTTGCGAATAGATTTCGCGCCTGCTTTGCAGTTTCCGCGTTTCTCAATGCCAATGAAGCGACGTAAAGGTCAAAGAGCTTATTCAGCGTAAGAGTTGCTGCCACTGCAACTTCTCGTCTGACCACCTCATCCGCTTTGCGCTGAGCAACTATGGCCTCATACCCGCCCTGGGAAAGCGCCGCGTAGTGCGTTTCAGCCATATCCTCAGCGGCGACGTGCGCAGCACGCTGCGAATAACCATTGGTGGTTGGCGCCTTACTCAACGGCGGAGCCGACGAATCGTACAACCCGATTTGGTACGCCGCCGACTTGCCGCCAATAGTTACGCGCCAATAGAACACCAACGCCCCTTTTCCCGTCTTCCTGAGCACAAGCGTGCCGCAGGGCGTAACAGACTCCAACTTCAAGAATTGCCGAGGTCTGATTTTGGCGATTGCGTCGCGTAGCGGCACTACCTTCTTCATATGCATCCCGAACTATGTACACAGAATCGTACACAGTCTACGTCAAGATGGCATTAGACACCACCGGACAACACCGGACCATCATCTCTTATAAATCATTGGTTTGCGTCAACAACAACGTCCAGCAAAATCCGCCATCATCCAATCGAAGGGGACTCAAAATCCCCCGCCGCAAGGCGTGCCGGTTCGATTCCGGCCCTGGCACCACAAGCTCTATATCCCGCAAGGCTTCCCCGGCGATTTGGCGTAATTTTGGCGTAGACGTGCGCAGCCCGGCAGTGGGTGCTCTGAACTATGGCCGCTTCGACATCCTCCGCCATATTGCATCTCGAAAACGCACGGTAGTTCAGCACATAAAACTGGAACGTAAACCGCTGACTTACAATATGTGCTCTCCATGCTGTGGCAATTTTACAGCGGGCAAAAGCCGCCGTAATTCACGAGAGCCACAATCCGCGCGAGCGTCCCTTTCGCGAACAATTAAAACGACGGATGAATCGAGACGCTGAATCCAATTTGGGATGTACTCGGCCCCCAAATTGCAAAATCGATTAACGAGGCGGGCTATCAAATTCAGCGCGAAAAATCCATCCAGAATGCCGAGGAAACGCTTCGGAAACACCCCGAGAAGCCGCAGTTTGCGTGGGATCTTGCACGCGCAAAACTAGAAAGCTATCTCGATAGAAGTCCGAGTCAAGCAAGATCAATTTACTTGCTGACAATGATCGTGATGCTCATTGGTTTCGGCTTCATCATGTTCGGTTTGTATCAAGCTACCCAAGCCCCAGACCGTTTGGCAGTAGCAGTGGTCGCCTCAGCATCGGGCGTCATCGTCTCGTTTATTGGTGGTTCTCATCCAGTCGCCAAAGACTAGGTGGTCTGCCTCCGACATCTGGCAGCCCAAACAGAGCGTGCATTTCACAGACTACAGTCCATAACTGCCTCCGTGCAGGTTGCAGTATGTCGCTTGGCAAGTCCGCGCGAAGACGAATCACGACAATCACAACCCGGAGAAGTCTATGCTCGATGCCGCCGTGATTTCTCCGTTGTTGCGGCTATCGAGCTTGGTGATCCCTCTCATGACCGAGAACGACAGAAAACGCGCGACGAGAAGAAGGATGCGGTGATGAAGGCCATCGGCGTGCGTCTCATCCGGTTTGACGTCAGACGCTATCCATCCGAATTTGACGTGCGCAGGCAAGTGCTTGGCGAAAACGAGCCTGGGGAAGGCCAGCCGATGGCCGCGTAGCGAAACGCGAGGGTGAATCCACAGATAGTGGATTACGGCCCACCGCAATGGATGGGCCGCAACAGCGGTTACCGCACCAGCCTCGGTTTTTCACCCCCCTTCGCCGCGTGAAGAATGACATGAGGCCCCATCAACATATCCGTCGCCACCATCGCTTGCGCGAACGTCTCGAAGTAAATCGCGTGCTCGGGGTCGGCCACATGCGCTCGCCTGATTTCTCCCGCGGCCTCGTCCCAAGCGTAACCGAGGTATTTCTTGTATTCGTGGAACCAGACCACATGCCCTTCACGCGCCAACGACTTAGGGAGGTCGAGCCCGTCGTCGGCCCGGCCGCCGTTTCCTCCATCCTTTCCGTCGCATTTGGTTGAATCATTCATCCAAGTCTCCTGAAATGTGAGTGGATTGAGCCGACCTAACGGCTAAATCCATCATCGCAGGAGTGTCGCCCCCTGAGTTTCAGTAACTTCCGAATATCCCCGCCTATGCGTCGACACTCGAAACGTTTCGACGCGCGGCGAAAACGTTTGTGACGTATAACAGGCGAAGAGAATGCGGGCTGAGAGTTTGTCGACGGCGGCTGACGAAGTGCACGCTGAACTGTAGTGGCTTGATCCCCTCGGACTGCGGCACCGCCAGACATCTCCAGTTTTGGATGCTACGGTTGTTCGGAGGGAGGTCAGTTCTCACTCACAGCACAATTCTGAATTTCGCTCGACGGCGCGCGGCACCCGACGGCGTTACCCCCCCCCATCCGGCGACTACGATCTTCCCGGACAAGCTCCGGAAACTCCGCTCGGTTCGCTGGCTAGCCCTTGCTCGCCGTCCCGGCCACACGGTTCGCCCATATCACACCGACATCCATCCGACCCGCATCCCTCCATCGATTTGGGAAACACGCCGAACCTTTCGAGTGGCAACGTCCGAAGCGTGAAATTCGGACGTTGCTGAAACTCAAGTGACTTCACTACTGCGATGATCGAAGCGTCCCTCAATTCGGAAGGGGCAACTTCAGGGAGCAACCTATGAGTGATTCGAAAGGTGTGAATTTGGGATCTCGGGGTGCCGGCGCAACGAAGCAACGCGAGGCGGGCCAGACACCGAATATGCCGAAATCGCTATCAAGCAAAGGGTACGTCGTGTGGTTCTACGACCATGGCGAATATCTGGGACTGGCGTGGAACGAATCGGCTGCGGAGATTGAAAGAGCCCATGTCGCGAATGCCGATCATGCGATCTACTTCGAGACGTTCGCGCAAGCGGCCGTCGCCCGCGACAAATACATCAGCCCTTGCCGGGTGCTTCATTCACGCGGACCGGGCAAACGGCCGACGTTGATGGGCTAGTCTGCCCGAGGATCCGTCACCGATGGCGGATCCTCACTTCCACGCCGGGAGCGCTCTCCACGCGACAGTTGCACTGACCATGAGACCTTAACGGCACGCGACTATCCCATCCCGGAAAGAAGGTACGTTGCGGCGATCCATGCTGTACTGACCGTCACGAACGCATTCCGATCAGTCGCCAGGTGAGCGTTGCAGCTCGCGATGCAATCGGTTGCCGATCAAATGAAGATCGTGATGCACCGCGCCCATTTCGCTACGAACGCTCACGCACTTGCTCGCCGAGGAATCCCACGATCTCCTGTGCTGTCGCCCGGGCGCTGCGCGTCACACCGATCAGCGTCGCCGACGCGTATCCTGTCCACTCCCCATATCCGACAAGCCATAGCCGTGGCACATCGACAGCACGTGTCCCTGACACGCGAATCCGTCCGTCGGCGTCCATGATCCGCAGCCCCTGCAAATGGGCCAGCGCCGGCCGAAAACCCGTACACCAGATGACGAGATCGACCGGCGAATGCGTGCCGTCCCGCCACACCACGCCGTCTTCCACGAACCGCTCGAACGGACGCACCGCATGCAAATCGCCGCGCTCACGCGCCGCACGCAAAGACGGCACCATCACGATATGCCCGAGTCCGTTATCCGGATACGGATCGGGCAAACCGCGCTGGGCGGCCTGCCAGCGCGCTGTGGCTCGCTCGAAGAGTACGCGGCCATCCACCTCGTCCGGCAAGTAGGACGGCGGCGTCAGCGTGACCCAGGTCGCCTCGCTCACGCCCGATACCTCGGCGTAAATCTGAGCCCCCGAATTCCCGCCGCCAACCACCAGCACTCGCTGCCCATGCAGATCGTCCGCGCCGCGATAGTCCGCCGAATGCATCTGGCGGCCCCGAAACGACGTCTGTCCCGCATATGCCGGTACATACGGCGAACGCCACGACCCCGTCGCGCTGATCACCGTGCGCGCCAGCCAGTCGCCGCAGTCGGTCTGCACCCTCAGACCGCCGCGCTGCTCGACGACGCCGGTCACCTTCACGGGACGCTGCACCGGCACCGCGTAGCGCGTCTCGTACGCACGCAGATACGTCACAACATCGTCGCGCGACGGGAAGTGCCGCTCGCCTCCCGGCATGGGCCAACCCGGCAGCGAACTCCATTGCGCGGGAGAAAAAAGTTGCAGCGACGGCCACGCCGCCTGCCATGCGCCGCCGGCCGTGGCCTGATCGTCCAGAACGACATAGTCCACCTGCCAACGTCTCAGGAAATACGCCGTCGCCAGCGCCGATTGGCCGCCGCCGATGACCAGCGTGTCGACGCTTTGCAGCGATGCCGCGTCCTGCCCACTCATGGCATCTCCTCCTCATGCAGATGCGCGAGCGGCCCCACCTGCCGAAAATAGCGCCCCGGCGACTCGCCGAACGCACGACGAAACATGGCGATGAAATTGCTGGGAGTCGAATACCCGAGCGAATCGGCAATCGTGCCGACGGGCTCTCCATTGGCCAGCCGCTCAAGCGCACTCACCAGTCGCGCCTGCTGCCGCCACTGGGTGAAGCCCATGCCGGTCTCGGCAACGAATAGCCGTCTGGCCGTGCGCGACGAAACGCCCGCGCGCTGGGCCAGCGCCTCCAGCGACGCATGTCCGCCCAGGTCGTCAAGCACCGCGCGGGCCACCCGCAGCACGCGCGCATCGGTCGGCATCGGCAGGCCGAGCGGCTCCGCCGGTGCACGCTGGATCTCGTCGACCAGCACCTGCGAGAGGCGCATCTCTTCCTCCGTCAGCGCGTCACGCGACGCCCACGATACGGCCCGCTTGACCAGCGCTGCCAACAACTCCGACACTCCGACCACGCAAGGCGCCGACGGCAACCCCGTTGCGGCACACGGTGCCACGAGCACCATCCATCCGCTGACCACACCGGTGAGCGACACACAATGCGTCAAGCCCGGCGGAATCCACCCCGCCCGGTAAGGCGGCAATACCCACGCGCCAAACGGCGTATGAACGTGCACCAGCCCCGAGTGGATGCAGAACAACTGACCGCGCAAATGCGAATGCCAGTCCAGCTCGCGCGTGCCGACCCGGAACAGGCTGCGATCATGATCCCGTCCGCCAAACGCCCACACCGGCGGGCCGTCGAGCCGGTCATTCGGCCGGTACTTGGCGAACGGCGAATCGGAGAGTGACATCAAATGGGCATCAGGTTGGGAGTCCGGCGTATCGACGCTCATCGCTTTGTCCGATTTACATTGTTTTATGACCAAACGATGTTATCAGGTCAGCAAACAGCGCGCAGACAATGACCGAAGTGCCACTGCCGGCCGCCTGCGGGCGGCTCATCGAAATCATGTCTGCCTTGCATGTCACCATCATCGGCGCGGGTCTGGGTGGCCTGTGCCTCGCTCAGGGGCTTCGCCGCGCGGGAATTCCGTTCGATGTCTACGAGCGCGACGACTCGCCCGCCGCCCGCTTCCAGGGTTATCGCCTGCGTATCGACGCCGATGGCCTCGACGCCCTCACCCAATGCCTGCCCGAGGGCCAGATCGAACGGGTACGCCAGCGCGCCGCCGTGGCGCGCACCGGCGGACGCTTCGTCACCCCGCAGCTCGACGACGCCGACGTTGTCCTGCCGCCGAGCTGGCACGATGCCCACACCGATGCCGCCATCGCCCGGCACCGTCGCCACCCCCCGTCAACCGCCGCTCGCCGGACGGCGCCACCCGACGGCATTCCCGGCGACCTCAGCCTGCATCGGCAGACGCTGCGCGAGATTCTGCTCGACGGCATTCTCGATCGAGTGCACTTCGGAAAGTCTTTCTCGCGCACAACAACCACGAAAGACGGCCGTCGCATCGCGCACTTCGAAGATGGGTCGTGCAGTGCGCCGGGACTCGTCGTCGCGGCCGATGGAAGTCACTCCCGCGTGCGCGAATACGTGCTGCCGGGCATGGCGCCACGCGATACCGGCAATGTCTGCTGCTACGGCCTGACGCCGCTATCCACCGCGCTGCTCGTGCTTATGGACCGTCACGGTGAAGCTACCATGATGGAAGGCAGCACCGTGGTATTCGCTAACGGCTTCGCCGTCGTGATCGAGGCCATGTTGTTTCGCCGGCAACCCGGCAACGAGGTCCCCTCGTCAACCCCCGTCGCGCCTGACCGGATGCCGCTCTCGCCGGTGTCCGATTACCTCTACTGGGCCTTCATCGGCCCGTCGCAAACGCTGCTTGGCCCCGCTCACGCGAACGGCGAGCAGCCCGATCCGGCCCCGCTCGCCCGCATCGAAGCCCTCACCGATGGCTGGCATCCACACCTGCACTCACTGTTTGCGCACGCAGCGCCCGACACCATCCGCACGATGCCCGTGCGCAGCACCACCAGCCCGCTCCCCTGGCAGGTCGACGGCGTCACCGGCCTGGGCGATGCCGTCCACACCATGAGTCCGGCTGGCGGGCTAGGCGCGAACACGGCACTTCGCGACGCAGCACAACTGGCCGAACATCTGCACGCCGTAGCGCAAGGACATCGCCCGTTGGCCCAGACCATCGCTGCCTACGAACGCGAGATGTGCGAGCGAGCGCGCGAAGCCGTGCGGCTGGCCGACGCAGGTGCTGCGTTGCTCAACGCCCGCCGCGCCCCGCCGCACGCGCCCGCGCGACCCGCCGCCGACGCCGTCCGTTTATGAGACCGTAACGCTCCCGTGTTACTTTTACGGTAACGCTCCCGTGTTACTTTTACGGCAACGTTACTGCGCGCGAGGAGTGACCATGTACACCGTAATGGGCATCACGGGGCGAGTTGGCGGCGTAATCGGGCACGATCTGCTCAAGGCAGGCTTGCCGTTGCGAGCCATTGTTCAGGACCCCGTCAAATCCAGTCGATGGGCGACACTCGGCGGTGACATCGCGGTCGCGGAAAACGGCGACGTCGACGCACTCACGAACGCGTTTCGCGGCAGCGAGGCGGTATTCGTCATGCTGCCGCCGAACGCCGACCCCGAGCCGGACTTCTCGCACGCGCGGCACCTGATCGACGCCATCCGGCAAGCACTGGCCGCGACAAGGCCGAAGCGCGTGGTGTGCCTCTCGAGCATCGGCGCAGATTGCGAATCTCCCAGCCTGCTCACGGCGCTGCACATGTTCGAGACGGCGATGGTGTCGCTCGCGTTGCCGGTGACGTTCCTGCGTCCTGCCTGGCTGATGGAGAACTTCGCATGGGACATCGCGCCGGCACGCGAGCGCGGCGAACTTCCGAGTTACCTGCAACCAGTGGATCGGGCGATTCCGATGGTCTCGACGAGCGACGTTGGTCATTTTGCTGCCCGCGCCATGCAGGCGCATTTCACCGACGAGCGCGTCTGGGAAATCGAGGGCCCGGATCGCTACTCGCCCGACGACATCGCTGCGGCGCTCGCCCGCGCGCTGGTTCGCGACGTCCGTGCCGAGGCTGTGCCACGCGCGGGCTGGGACCCGCTGTTCCGGGCGCAGGGCATGCGCAATCCGCTGCCGCGCATTCAGATGCTGGATGGTTTCAACAGCGATGGCTTCCGGTTCCGCGAGGGTGGCCAACATACGCTGCGAGGCGAAGTCACGCTCGTTGAGGCGATCGCCGCGCTGGTGCGGGAAACCTGACTGGACTCGCAGGCGTCGTCCCGTTCACGTCATGGACGGCCGTCGCAAACCGGCGTCTGCGCGAGCAGATCGCGCCAACGCTGCGCCCAATCTCCGTCGTGGGTCACGCCGTTCACTACGCGAGTCTTCACGCACGTCCCGCCCGCGGCCGACGCAAAGCGGCGTGCGACCTCCGGCGGCACGACCGTATCCTGTGCACCGCTGAAATGAATCTGAGCAATGCCGGCAACCTGCCGCGCAACGTCGATGGGATTGCGCGACGCAGGCATCGGCGAGACCCGGTGCATTTGATTGACGTACTCGACGTCGAGATTGCCCGCCACGGTGCGCAGCGCCGCCACGTCATGTCGACGGGCCGCGACCAACACGGCGATGGCTCCGCCACCGGAGTACCCGACAAGCTCGATGGGCTGTCCGGGCAAGCGCGCCGCCAATTGTCCGACCGCGCCATCCATCGCATTCACAACCTCAGGAGCGAAGCGCTTGCCGGTCCAGTATGCGACCTGACAGCGAGGATTGTCCGGCATCGGTGTGAACTGGCACGGTCGTGCCAGATAGGCAACATTGGCGGACGAATCCGCGGCGGCGAGCGCCAGACCGGTCGCGGCGACTGGCGTCGGATCGAGCGACGGCTCCGTACGCGAGACCCACGCAAGACCGTCGCCTTCGATGTAAATGCGCAACGGCTTGTCTGCGCGAGTGATGCGCGAGAACGCCGTAAGGCGGAAGTCGCCTGCGACGAGCACTTCCCGTTGCAATCCGGCGGGTTTGGCGAGCGAGTCGGCGTGCGCGTCGCGATCCAGACTGGCGCAGCCGGAAACCAGCCACGCGAACCCCAGCACGCTCACGCAGAGCAGCCCGCGCAAGGATCCGGCCCGGCCTGCCCGGCCCTCGTTACCGGCGCGATCAGGCCGCGCCATCATGCCACTCAGCCACAAACTGCTTGAGGGCCTGCGCCATGCGCTCGACGACAGGCGCCCATTGCGCGCGGGCCTCCTGACGGAAAAGACGCATTCCCGGATACCACGGGGTATCGTCCCGATCGAGCAGCCAGCGCCAGTCGGGGACGAACGGCAGCAACACCCATACCGCGCGCCCCAAGCCTCCCGCCAAATGCACTGGCGATGAATCGACGGAGATCAGCAAATCGGCGAGATGCAGAATCGCCGCGGTGTCCTCGAAATCGCGAATCTCATCGCTCAACGACACCATCGACATGCCCTCGGGCGGCGTCTTCGCCTGCGCCGAAGCCGGCCCCTTCTGAATCGACAGGAACGTCGCCCCGCTCGCGCCCAGCGGCGCGAGTTGCTCAAGCGGCATGGACCGATTGCTGTCGTTGACGTGTTCCGGACGTCCGGCCCACACCACGGCCACCCACGGCCTGGGAACGTCGGCCAGTCTCTCGCGCCAATGGGCAACGCGTTCGGGATCGGCTGTCAGATACGCCACGTCGCCGGGCAAATCGGCGAGCTTCAGGCCCATTGCCATCGGCAGGCTCATCAACTCGCAATGCTGATCGAAGGTCACGGGCAACGTCCCGCGAGCGACGATATCGTCGTCGCCCCACATGCGCTTCGCGATCGACAACGTCTCGTGATTCACCTCGAAAATCACGCGCGCCTGACTGCGCTCACGTGCCCAGCGCGCCATTCGCATGAACTGGAACGTGTCACCGAAGCCTTGCTCGTCGTGAATGAGAAGCGTCTGGCCGGGAATCGGCTGACCGTCCCATCGCGGGCGTTGCACCTTGCGTTCGATGGACTGGGTATGTTCAAGGCTGTAGCGATACCGGTACTCGCGCCAGCCGCGCTCGAAGTCACCCAGCAAGAGCAACGCCTCGGCAAGGTCGAAGCGGTTCGACAGATCGCCCGGCACCTGACGCGCCAGCATATCGAGCAGGTCTCGCCCCTCGCGGGCCTTGCCTTGCGCGCGCAAGACGATCCCGAGCAACCGCCACATGGACACGGGCGCGGCGCCGGCTGCCACGACTTCACGGAGCATCGCCTCTGCCCCCTCGTAGTCATGTGAATGCATGCGAGCCACGACCGCTTCGTGAATGGCAGCGAGATCCGGCGACACCGTCGGCACCGTCGGCACCGTCGCGGTCGCGCCCTCCGGCCCGGCGCGCTCGATGGCATCCTTGGCTGCGCCCGCTGTGTTGCGCGCTGCGACATCCGCCTCGACGTCGGAAAGTGCCGCCCGCGCATCGGCGCTTTCGGGCTGAAGCGTGACGGCTTCGCGGGCATTCGCCAGCGCTTCGTCCAGTCGCCCGACAAGACGCAGAAGCCGGGCACGCGCTACGAGCGTGGAAGGATGCTTCGGCGCAAACGCCGACATCACCTCGACGATCTGCAGCGCAGAAGCCACGTTGCCGCGCGCGAGTTCGACGTCGGCGAGGTTGCGGTAGGCGTCGACGAACTGCGGGGCCAACTCGATGGCGCGGCGCGCCAGCGTCTCCGCCTCGGCAAAGCGCCGCTGCGCACTCAGCAGCGACGCCAGATTGCTGTGGGCATCGGCGCGCTCGGGGTCGCGTTCGAGCGCGCGCCGGTAGTGCGTCTCGGCGACGTCCAGACGCCCCAGCAGACGCGCCGTATTGCCGAGATTGTTCTGCGCATCAGCCGACGCCGGCAGCAGTTCGCTCACGCGTGTGAGGCATGCCATGCTCTGCTCGAGCTGACCAGTCTCCTGCAACACAATCCCGAGATTGTTCCATCCTGCGGCGAACGCCGGGTCCAGCTCAACGGCCCGACGGCCGGCCGCCAGCGCATCGTCGAGACGCCCGGACTGCCGGCACATCTCGGCCAGATCCGACCAGCACGACGCGGGCGCATTCGGTGACCGGCAGGCAACCCGAAGATGATCGATGGCCATGTCCGGCTTGCCATAAGCATGCGCCATGAGGCCCAGCAGATAATGCGCATCGGGATGTTCGGCAGACACTTCCAGCACGCGACGGCATAGCGCTTCCGCCTGCGGGGCTTGCCCCGCCTGCCAATGCGATTGGGCCAGCGCGATTGCCTGCGCGAAGGTCAGCGTCCCGGCGGAAGAAGAAGGGGAAGACATCGGAAAGAAATGGGGAGCAGTGGGCACTGCGCGATACTTTCACGGCGGTCGCAGCCATGTCAATGACTGCAACCGCCGGCCCTGCCTGAATGGCGTCAGCCGATCAGAAGCGCTGCTGCACGCGCACGATACCCGTGTGCGACACGAAGCCCGAGCCAGCTTGCAGGTCGTAGCGAATCGAAGCGCTCAGATTGTTCGCCTTCATCAGCGTGAGACCCAGCGACATCTCGGCCAGATCCGACGCTCATGACACACCGCCACGCCCAGCGCGCTTCACAGGCTTGCGCTACACTCGGCGAACCCATCAAAGACAGGGAATTCCCATGAGCACGAATATCGAAACCATCGCCGTCAATCGCAACGACGGCGCCGCTGCAACGCTGGGCGATTACGCCGGCAAAGTGCGTCTGGTCGTCAACGTTGCGTCGAAGTGTGGCCTCACGCCGCAGTACGAAGGGCTCGAGCGTCTGTACGAAGACAAGCGCGCCGCCGGTCTCGAAGTGCTGGCCTTTCCCGCAAACAACTTCAAGGGTCAGGAACCCGGCACCGACGCGGAAATCCTCGAATTCTGCACCACGCAATACAACGTCACGTTTCCGCTGTTCGCAAAGCTCTCGGCACTCGGCGACGACCGTCACCCGCTCTACACGGCACTTGTCGAAGCACAGCCCGAGGCCATCGGCGAAGGCCCGTTCCGCGAGCGTCTGAAAGGATTTGGCGTCGAGCGGGAGAACCCCGCCGATGTGCTGTGGAACTTTGAGAAGTTCCTGATTGGCCGCAACGGTCAGGTCGTGGCCCGGTTCTCGCCGGACGTGAAGGCGGACGATCCGCGTCTCGTTGCCGCCATCGACGCCGAACTGGCAAAGTAAGCCGCCTCAAAGGGGCTCATCTTCCCCGGTGTCGCAGCGCCGGCAAGACGGTCGCCGGCGCGCAACGTGCCCCTCGGGCAACCACTCACCACCTGGGCAAGTCGCCGCCCGGGCCTCATGGTGCAACGTCACGCGCCGGTTTCCGCTTCTCGCGACAACTCGCGAAGCCGGACACGCCGATCCCCCCGGTTCGGCGCGCCCGCCATGACCCGGATCAGCGCTTGGCTGTGTCGGTCATGAACTTGCCGGTCGGCGCTTCGCCGCCCTTCTTCTGGCGACGTGTGTTGCCATCCAGCCCCCCGTCGACCGCCCATTCCGCAAACACCGTCGGCCCCGGCTCGAAGTCACGCGGCTGCCACTCCGGCGTGAGGATGTCCTCGTCGGCGTAGTACTCGATGAGTGCACCGCACGGATTCTTGAAGTACCAGAAGTACGCCGACGAAATCGGGTGACGGCCCGGCCCCAACTGCGTTTCCCACCCGCAACGGTCGATATGCATGCCGCCGCCGAACACCTCGTGAATATCGCGCACGGTGAACGCGACGTGGTTCAGCCCCCGTTTGCCGTTGGGCAACGCCAGCAGAAACAGATCGTGATGGCCGCCGTGGGGTGCACAGCGCATGAACGCACCCCGCGCGGGATAGCGATCGGACAGCTCGAAGCCGAGCTTGTCTTCGTAGAACGCCTGCGTGGCCGCCAGCGCATTGGTGAAGAACACGACATGGCCGACTTCGATCGGCTGTGCGCGTTCGTACACCGGGCTCGGCGTATTGACACGCTGCGCCGGAATACCCCACGGGTTGGTCGGTGCACCCTGCACATCGACCGCACGCTTGGCCGTCACTTCCACCCGCATCGCCAGACCGTTCGGGTCGATGCAGCCGGTCGCGCCGTCCTTGAAGTAATAGCCAGGCTGGTCTGCAAGCCGGTCGGCGATCGCCGCCACCTCATCGGCAGTCGTCACCCCCCACGTGACCTCGCGCAAGGTCGGGCCGTCTTCCATCGCGGGCGGCAGCGAGGGGTCGTCGTGACGCACCGCCAGCACACGGCACCCGTTCAGCGTTTCGAAGCGTGCCCCATTGGCGTCAGCGGACACTTCGGTGAGTCCCCAATCGCCCAGAAAACGACGGCAGGTGTCGAGGTCGGTGACCCCGTAAGTAATTTGTTCGATGCCCAGAATCGTCATGGCAGTCTCGGGTAAGGGTTCGGAGTTGGAGAGGTCACAGATCCAGCGTCAGACGGCCGCCCTTGCAACCGGACACACAAATCATCATGACCTTGTTCCCGGCACGCTCGGACGCGCTCAGTACCGAGTCGCGATGATCGGGGCAGCCGTCGAGCACGCGCGTCTCGCATGCGCCGCACACCCCTTCCATGCAGCTATGCTCGGCGTCGATACCGGCGGCAAGCAGCGTGTCGAGCAGCGTCGCGCCCGCTGGCACAGCGATCTCCTTGCCCGACTTCGCCAGCGTGACGACATAGCCTTCGGACGTTGCGGGCGGCGGCGCATCGGGAGCCGCGGCAAAACGTTCGATATGCACATTGGCGATGCCGGCGTCGGCACACGCCGCCTCGAAAGCGTCGAGCATCACGCCGGGGCCGCAGCAATACGCGTGCGTGCCCGCCGGCTGCCCCGACAGAAATGCCGCGAGCGAGGCAGGCTTGCCGTCGTGCTGATCGTCAAAGTGATAAGTGATGTCGCCACCCAGTGCCTCCAGTTCGTCGACGAAGGCCGCTTGCGGCGCCGTGCGGGCGCAGTACATCAGCTTGACGTGGCGGCCCAGCGCGCGCAAACGCCGGTACATGCAAAGGATTGGCGTCACGCCGATGCCGCCCGCGACGAGCACCGTATGCTCGGCGGTTTCGTCGAGCGCGAAGTGATTGCGCGGCTCGGAGATGTCCAGCGTCATCCCCACGCGGAAATTGTCGTGAATGAAACGCGAGCCGCCGAGGCTCTTCGGATCCGCAAGAATGCCGAGGACATAGCGGTTCGCCTCGCCCGGCGCGTTCACGAGCGAATAGCTGCGCACCAGTCCGCTCGGCAGATGCAGATCGATGTGCGCACCCGGCGTGAAGGCGGGGAACGGCGTGCTGCGGCCCGGCGCAGGCACGAGTTCAATGCTCATGATGCCCGCCGCTTCATAGCGAAGCGTGCGCACCATCGCCGACAGGTTTGACTTGCTCATAACGCCGCTCTCTGATGTTGCTTGTTCTGATGACGTCCGCCGCTTCAGCCAGCGGCGGACAAATCGATGTCGAGCCGCGCAAACGCCTCGATCTCTACGCGCAGTTCCGGGAACACCAGACCGCTTACCTGCACGAGCGTCGAGCACGGATACGCGCCACCGTTGGCCGCAACGTCCGCGAAGACCTCGCGGCGCGCACGGCCGACGTCGTCCTTGTCCGCAATATCGGTCACGTACACCACCAGCTTGTAGATGTTCGCCAGACTGCCGCCGCCCGCCTCGACCAGCGCGCGGATCTTGCCAAGCACCACGAGCGTCTGCTCATAGGCGCCGAGCGGCCTCTGCGACGCTCGCGTGGCAGGGTGAGCGGTCATGCCCGACATCACGATTTCATTGCCGAAGCGAATGCCGTTGCTCCACGTCGCCGTGCCCTGATCGGGTACGGCGGGTGCACGGATGCGCTCGGCATTGACAGGTTGATCGATTGACATAAAGCGTCTCGCGCGGCTTACGCCTTGCCCTGCTGCATGCGCTCGAGTTCCGCCTTGGCCAGATTCTTCAGATGGCGGCGCAGACGCACGATGCCCATGTCGTGTTGATACAGGTGCTCGTTCTGATTGGCGTCCGGCTCCATATCTTCGAGCATCACGCGATCCTGCTCCAGCACCGCCCAGTGACGTGCCTCGAGGCGATTGCGATACAGGAAGCGCCACGTGTCGCGCTGCCAGCCGCCGAGCTTACGGCAACGCCAGTGGAACACGGCGGCGAGCGTCGGCGAGATCGGCGTGTAGCTGCCCACGATCACGAAGTTGCCGCCGGGTCCGCCCGTCTTCGGGTACGGAATCTCCAGACGCATCCAGTGCGTGCCGGTATCGGCCCACTCGGTCCAGTCGAAGTTCACGTCGCGCTGGCCTTCCTTCTCGAACACGAACCCTCGGTCCGTGTCGCGAATGCGGAAAGCGGCCGAGTTGTCGCCCTCGGCCATCGAGTGCGACTGCTTGTGCAGATACGTGCCGTGCATCGGGTCCATCACGTTATCGAGCACATAGCGGTAGTCGCCCTTCCACTCCGTGTAGCACAGGAACGACGAAAATTCGCCGTCGGCATCGAGTTCTTCCGGCAACACGAGCGGCGGCGGTGTGTCGATGTTCTCGGTGGCGTTGTACAGCCAGATCGCGTCGTTACGCTCGACGATGTGATAGGACTGCGTCGGGCGCGAGCCTTCGAGCTTACAACCTGGGCTGCCCGGCACACGCATGACCGTGCCGTCGCAGCGCACTTGCACGCCGTGATAGCCGCACGCGATGCGGTCTCCCATGACGATGCCCTTCGACAGCGGTGCGCCACGGTGCGGGCAATGATCGTCGAGCGCATGCACCTTGTTGTCCTGATCGCGCCAGAACACCAGCTTCTTGCCAAGACGGCGCAGCGACACCGGCTCGCGGCCGATCATGTGCGACGGGCAAATCGGATACCAGAGTTGCTTCAGGCCGCGCTCGAGAATGGCGTCGGCGGTGAGGATAGGCTGTTGCGTAGTCATGGGGGATGCCTCCATCGCGGTCGCTGCGTGCGTTCGGCAGGCAACGATCGCGCTATGTGATGTTTTACTCTTCTGCCAGTCGTGCGATCTGCGCGGTGTAGATCGCTTCGGTCCACACGTCGCCCTCCTGCGGGCCGGGGCCCGTGCGGTTCAGATAGGCCACGAGCCCCGCCAGGTCGTGCGTACCGGCGGCATAGGCACGCTCGATGGCGTCGCCCAGCAGGCTTTCGTATTGCGTCGGCTCATGACGACGCGCTTGATGCGGTTCGAGATAACGGTCCATTATTTCCCTCCATTGCGAACCCGTTCGCGAATGCGCGCGTGCACGGGTACGAAGTCGTAAGTCGGATAGCATTCGGTGCGAAACACACCCCAGGCGGAACGCTCCAGTTCGACGTTGACCACCGGCAGCAGATGCGGCGGCAGTTCGAGCGTGACGATCTGGCCAAAGCCCATCGCCACCGTCCACGACACCACCTTCACACCGGCGGGCGGAAAACGCTCCCACCATTGCGCCGCTTTCAGGCGCTCCTGAAAATCGTCGAGATTGTTCGACTGATCGTGACGCAGGAACACCGTCAGCAGCATCGTTTCGGACTGGGCGGTGGACGTCGCGTCCGACAAGCCCGGTGCGTTTTCGCTCATGGTCGTCTCGCGTTACTGCACGAACTGGTTGGTGAACAGGTCAGCCGGGTTCGACTTCTCACGAATGACCTTTTCCTGCGCATAGAAGTCCTGCAGCTTCGTCACGCGCGCCGGATCGAACGCGCCCAGACGCTGCTGACCCGGATAGACATTGCGGGCGTAGTACGTGAGGATCTTCTCGATCTCGGCTTCCTTGCCCTTGTAGGCGGGTACCGTCGCGCAGTACTCCTTGGCGGCGCCGGCCGGGTCACGCATGATCTCGGCCACCGACTTGATCGTTGCGCGCACGAACTTCCGGATCATCTCCGGCTTCTCGGCGATGGTCTTGTCCGACGCCAGAATCGCCTGTGCCATGCCCGGGAAATACTTGTCCGTCGACGTCATCGTGATCTTCACGCCGGCGTCTTCGATGTTCTGCGCCCACTCCGGCGTGCCCACCATCGCTTCGGCCTTGCCCGTGGCAACCTGCTGCCACACACCGGCCGGACCGGCGCCCTGAATACGTGCGTCGTTGCGCGTCAGACCGGCAGAAGCGAGCAGGCCGAGCGTGGCGTAGAAACCAGTGTCCTGATAGGCCAGCACGGTGATCGTCTTGCCCTTCAGATCAGCGGGCGACTTGATGTTTGCGTCGTCGCGCACAACCAACTGATGCAGCGTGCGCCCGCCCAACAATGCGACGCCCTTGATGGGAATGCCGTTCGGACGCAGCACGATCGGCGTGTCGCCCAGCCCCCCGCCCAGATCGCCATTACCGGAGGCGAGTTGCTTGCCGACGTCGGCGCCGCCTTGCACCGTCAACCAGCGCACCGACAGCCCCTCGGCCGCGTAATACCCCTTCTTCTCGGCCAGCATCAGCGGCGCGAAGGCCGGCAGGTTGGCCGGTGCCGGGAGCAAATAGGTAATCTGCTGGGTGGCCGGCTGGGCCATGACCGGCGCCGCCAGACTCGTGAGTGCGGCCACTGCGCACAGGCCAGCGGCTTGACGCGCGCGGCGCGCCAACGATGCACGGAAAATCGACAACATATCTCTGCCTCGCTCAAGTATCGGGTTACCGCGATGCCCCGTGCATCGCGGCTTGCTTTGGCACTACCTGTCGTTCACACCCGGCCCGCCCACGCGAGCGGGTTTTCGTTCATGCCCCAATAGAGGCTCTTCTGGTTCGTGTATTCCAGCAGGCCCAGACGGCCCTTCTCGCGGCCCATGCCGCTCTCTTTCCATCCGCCGAACGGCGTCGAGATCGAGAACTGCTTGTAGGTGTTGATCCAGACGGTGCCGGTCTCGAGCGCACGGCCAAGGCGCCACGCACGCTTGTAGTCGCGCGTCCAAATACCTGCCGCCAGACCGTAGACGCTGTCGTTAGCCTCGGCCAGCAGGTCGTCTTCGTTCTCGAACGGCAGTACCGCCAGCACCGGCCCGAAGATTTCTTCCTGCACCATGCGCGCCTGATTCGTCAGCCCCGCGATGATGGTCGGCTGATAGAAGTAGCCCTTTTCGCGGCCGTCGCCCGCCGGACGCTCACCGCCGCACAACAGACGACCGCCCTCTTCCAGTCCGATGGCGACATAACGCTCGATGGACTCACGATGCGCAGACGTCACGAGCGGCCCCATCTGCGTGTCTTCGCGCAGCGGATCGCCCACGCGCAACTGTCTGGCGCCCGCAACGAGCCTTTCGACAAACGTGTCGAAGATCGCCTTGTGTACGAACAGGCGCGAGCCGGCGATGCACGACTCGCCCGACGAACTGAAGATGCCGTAGAGCACACCGGCCACGGCGTGATCGATATCGGCGTCTTCGAACACGATGGTCGGCGACTTGCCGCCGAGTTCGAGCGAGACCGGCATGAGCTTGTCGGCCGCCAGCCGCGCAATGCCCCGGCCCACCTCGGTGCCGCCCGTGAAAGCGACCTTCTTGACCTTGGGATGGCGCACGAGAATGTCGCCGATGACCGAGCCCTTGCCCGGCAGCACCGACAGCACACCCCGCGGCACACCGGCGGCTTCGCAGATGCGGCCCAGTTCGAGCGAGGCGAGCGGCGTGACTTCCGCAGGCTTGAGCACCACGGCGTTGCCGGCTGCGAGCGCAGGCGCAAGTTTCTGCGCGTCCGAGGCAATCGGCGAATTCCATGGCGTGATGGCAGCCACCACACCGAGCGGTTCGTGAACGCTCATCGTCAGGTAATCGCCGCGCGAAGGCGTCAGCGTTTCCTCTAGCGTCTCAAGGCACGAGGCGAAGTAGCGGAACGTGCCCGCCGCGCTCGCAACGAGCGCGCGTGTCTCGCTGATGGGTTTGCCGTTGTCGCGACGTTGCAGATGCGCAAGGGCTTCGGCACGCTGCGTGATGCCGTCGGCCACGTGATGCAGCACAGCAGCACGCTGATGCGGCTTCAGACCGGCCCAGTCGGCGCGACGCCACGCGGCGTCGGCCGCTTCCACGGCTTCGACGGCGTCCTCGGCTCCTGCCGCCGCGATCTCGGCGTTCACACTCTCATCGGCCGGGTACAGGCTCTGATAGCGCTTGCCGGTGCCGGCGCGCCATTCGCCGCCGACCAGAATGTCGCTTGAAAACCCTTGCAGCAAATCTTGATGGCTCATGATGCGCTTCCTGCTAGATCACACAGTTCGCAACGCGATTGCGTAGCGCACGAATGGCGGAATAGGCGGTCAGTGCAGACGTCTTGGGGTTGTCCGGCAACGGCTTGCCGCACATCTCCAGCGACATCTCGCCGAAGGCGCCACGTGCGGCGATGTGATGCACGTTGCGCGTGGTCGCGGGGTCGGCAATCAAACGCACGCGCGTGGCATCGAGGCCGAGACCCGCGATGGCCACGGTCGCCGCCACGTTCGCGTTCTTCGGGTACAGACGCGCCGCATCGCGGGCGCTGCCTTCGAAGATCACGGTCGCGGTGGTGAGCGTCGCCAGATCGCAGACCTGTTCGGCCGGCGTGCCCTGCCAGCCCAACGGCGGCTTGCGTCCGGTGTAAAGCACCTCGTCCAGACCGCCTTCACGCGCCGCGGCAATGGCGTCGATGCCACCGATGGCGCCGGAGAGCAGCGTGACGGTGGACGCGCCATCCTTCGCGGCTTGTTCAAGCGCGGCGAGCAGATCGGTGTCGGACAGCGCACCAATCGACGCCACCGCACAGTCCACCCCCGACTTGAGCAGAGGCACGACATGGCCCGACAGCGCGCTATGACCCGCGCACTCGAGCACGAAGTCCGGACGGCTGGAGAGCGCTTGCGCCGACGACACCACTTCGGTCTCGGCACGCACGCACTCGCGAACACGTGCGGCGGCATCTTCCGGCACGATCACGTGGCCCACGCGAAGGTACGGATCGCTCGCGCACGCCTCGTAGACCTTCGAGCCAATCGCGCCGAAACCGATCAGCGCGACATCAACGCGACGATGGTTCAGTTCATGCATTCGCGGGCTCCCGGACCGGCGGGCCGGCAAAATGCGAGGCAAAATTGCCGACCGACAACATGTCGACTTCGAGCAGCACCGGGCCGTCGTGCGCAACGGCGCGGGCAACCGCCCCTTCTGCCTGATCGATCGCGGTGATGCGCTCATGCTTGAGTTGCAGGCTCGCGCAAAACGCAGCGAAGTCCGGTTGATGGAGTTGCACGTAGTGGCGGCGGCCGCCGTATTGCGCGTCCTGAATGTTGCGGATCACGCCATAGCATTGGTCGTTCATCAGCAGAATCACCACCGGCGCCTTTTCCTGCACGGCCGTCGCGAGCTCGCCCACGTTGACCATCAGGCCGCCGTCGCCGCACAGTGCCACGGTCTTCTTCGCGTTGCCCGCGAGCGCCGCGCCGATCCCCATCTGCATGCCCTGACCGATACCGCCGCCCAGTGCGTGAACGCCCGCACGCGGCGAGAAGACCTTCAACAGACGGTTGCCCCACGTGCTGTTCGAGATCGTGACGTCGCGCACCCAGTTGAAGTCCCGGCCCAGCGCACCTTGCAGTGCAGCGACCAATTGACGGTAAGGCCCGAGACCCTCGGCCACCTGCTTGACGGCAGCGTCGCGTGCAGCCGCGAGATCGGCGTGGAACGCCGGATCGACCGAGAGACGTCCTTGCAGACGATCCGCCAGCGCATTGAGCACGCGCCCCGCGTCGCCCTGAACGAACAGGTCGTTGCGATAGCCTCGGTTGTCCGCCAGACCATCGGCGTCGACCCGATACAGCGGGCGTGGCAGCGCCAGCTTGTACTTGAGCGTTTCGTTGCCGCGCAGACGCGAGCCGACCACGAGCACGGCGTCGCAAGTCTTGTAGAACTTCTCGACTGTCGGATGAATGTTGAACGCGCCCAGCGTGGCCGCGTGATCTTCCGGCACGATGCCGCGACCTTGCACGCTAGTCACCACGCCAAAGCCCATGTCGACCAGGCGCTTGACGGCCGCCTCCGCACCGCGAGCGCCGCCGCCCAGCCACAGCAACGGGCGATGCGCGCCCGCCAGCTTGTCGGCCAGCTCGGTCACGCGGGCGTCGTCATGCGTGGGCACGGGAATATGTGGTGCCGCCAGATCGGCAGGCCATTCGATTTCCGCTGCCTGAATGTCGATGGGAATCTCCACGCTGACCGGTCCGCTCGGCGCCGTAAGCGCAGCGCGCACGGCTTCACGCACGGTCGAGAGCGCCGTGTCGGCGCAACGTACGCGATAGGCAGCTTTGGAGATCGAGTTCAGCATGCTGAGCTGATCCGGCGCTTCGTGAATGTAAGCGAGATCGCGGTCGAGGAATTCGGTTTCGATCTGACCGGTAATGTGCAGTACGGGCGTGCCGGCCGTCAGTGCTTCGACCATGGCGCCGGCCGCGTTACCGGCGGCGGTACCCGTGCTCGTGAATGCCACGCCGAGACCGCCCGACACGCGTGCCAGGCCGTCGGCCATATTCAGCGCACCGGCTTCGCCGCGTGCGCCGACATAGCGAATCTTTTCACGACGCGCGATGGCGTCGAGGATCGGCATGTTATGAATCGAGATCACGCCAAACGCGGTCTTCACACCGCACTGTTCGAGAAACGCCGCGATGACTTCGCCGACGGTGGTTTTGTTAGACATGTCTTGCCAAGCCTCCGGAAACATCGATATGGCTACCCGTCGTGTAAGACGATTGCGGGCTTGCCAGGAAAAAGATCGCTGCGGCCGCCTCTTCAGGCTTGCCCAGACGTTGCAACTGGATTTGCTTCTTGCGCGCCAGCTCCCCGGTCCATTCCTCCCAGGTTTTGCCTTCGCCCTGCGCGGCAAAGCGCCGGCGCCACTGGCCCGACTCCACCAGTCCGATCAGGATGGAGTTCACGCGCACACCGTCGGGCGCGAACTCGCTCGCCATCGAGCGCACGAGGTTCTGAACCCCCGCACGCGCCGACGACGTCGCCACCATGTGCGGCTCGGGCTGAAGCGCGAGCAGCGAGTTGACGCAAACGACGGCGGCGTCTCCCGTCTCGCGTGCAGCCTCGCGCAGCATCGGCAAGCAAGCGCGCGTGGTGCGAATCACGCTGAAGTACTTCAGCTCCAGCTCTTCGCGCCAAGCCTCATCGGTGGTGTCGGCGAACGTCGAGACACGGCCCTGTCCGGCGTTGTTGACGAGCATGTCGAGACGACCGAACTCGCCGCGAATGCGCTCGGCCAGTGCGCTAACGTCGTTCGCATCGAGCACATCGCATTGCGCAGCGATAAGGCGCGCCTGCGGGTAACGTTCGCGCAAATGGGCCTCGGCTTGCGCAAGACGCTCAGGGTTACGGCCGCAGATCGCGACAGCGGCGCCCGCGTCGAGCAGGCGCCCGGCAGTGGCAAGGCCGATGCCGGACGTACCGCCAGTGACCAGCGCCGCGCGCCGGGTGAGGTCGATCTTGATCATTTCAATCCCAATGACTTCATGTAGGGGGGGGTTTGGCCGTCGGTGCCCGGCCGGTAATTCAGGCGATGCGAGAGCGCATCGGCCGCCTCACGCACCTGGCCGATGAGCCCTGCGTCGAGCATCGACGAGTCGATGTTGGCGCGCGGAATGGTGACGGTGATGGCGGCGCAAATGCGGCCCGCGTCGTTGCGCACCGGCGCACTCACCACACTGATACCTCGCTCGAACGACGAGGCCGACACCGCATAGCCGCGCTCGGCATCCTCGCGCACGCGCTCGAACAGTTCTGCGAGCGTCTCGGGCGTCTGCGGCGTGTATTTCTCCAGCGTCTTTTCCGGATACAGCGCGCGAAGTTCGGCCAGCGTCAGGTCGCCCATCAACACATGGCCATGCACCGTGGCATGTGCCGGCAGACGCGTGCCAACATTGACCTTGATCGAATTGAAAACACCGGCCACGCTCTGCGCCTTCGCCACGAATACGATGTCGCGTCCGTCGCGAATCACGATGTGCGATGTCAGTTGGGTCGCGTCGCGCAGCCGTTCGATGATCGGAATCCCCAGATCGGTCAGCTCCAGCGAACTGAGGTATTCGAAGCCCAGACGCAGCACGGCCACCCCCAGACGGAAATTCTTCTCGCTGCCCGCGCGCTCCAGAAAACCCATCGCTTCGAGCGTTTGCAACAGACGAAAGACGGTCGTACGCGGAATACCCAGCCGCTGCGACAGCTCCGGTGCGCTGAACACGGCTTCGCGCGGCGAGAACTGCGTGAGGATGCGCAAGCCGCGCTCGAGGCCCGGCACGAGGTAACGCGTCTCGGACGTCGCGCTTTGCGCGATGTCGTCGCCGTCGGTCTGCGCGTCCTGAACGCTCAGTGCGTCGTCTTCGGTCTGCGCGTGGGCCGTCGTCATTGCGCGCTTCGGGGTTGCCGGTGCCATATCAACGCTCTCCTGCCGCAACGCGTTCGAGCCATGCGGCAAGCGCGGCATTCAGAACGTCGGGGGTTTCGATATACGACGCGTGTCCCGCGCCTTCGATGATCTGCAGCGGTACGCCTGCCACTTCGGCAATCGTCTGACAGGCCGCAGGGGTCGTGATGGCATCCTGCGCGCCGACCGCCACGGCGACGGGCCCGGCGTGTGCAGCCACGTATTGCGCCAATTCGCCCGCAACATCGCCGTTCGAGAGCAGGTGCGTCGCCTGCCGGTAGCCGGCGGGCTGCACGCGTGCCATGTTCCACTTCACCCAGGCCCGCGGCAGGTCTGCGGCGTTCGGGGCGACGAGGTTGTCGCTGCGCTCGCGCGCCATGCCGGCCGGGCCGAGCTTGTCGAGCATCGACAGACGGCTGTCGCGTTTGGTCAGGCGCACTTGCGCATCGGCCTTGCCATAGCCACCGGCCGGCGAGCAGAGAAAGAGTCCGCGCACACGCTGCGGCGCGCGGCTCGCAAACTTCGTCGCCATGATCGCGCCCAGCGAATGACCGACGAGGGCGACGCTGTCCAGCCCGAGTGCATCGAGCCACGCCTCGAGGGCGTGGGCATAGGCGTCGGCGTGCGGTTCGGCGTCGGCGACATTCGACGTCTGTCCATACCCGGGGGCGTCCCACGCGTAAAGCGCGGCATCGAGCCCGGTGGCTTCGAACTGCGCCAGCCACGACGCGGCGCCGGAACCGATGCCATGCAGCATCACAACCGGCATGCCCTGCTCGGCGGGTACGCCCGAGCAACGATAGCCGACGGTGCCCGCGCGCGTAGCGATGGTGCGGTACGGGAAGGCGTTCAGTCGCTCGCGCAGCGGTGCGACGGTGGCGTCTTCGGGCACTTCAGGCAATAGGGCTTCAGCTTGCATGGTCTGGACTGAACGTCTTGCTTAATGAATTCCTGCCGGTGTGGCGCCTGCCAGCGGCGAGCGCCTCACCGGACTTTCCGGAGCAACCGCCCCGGGCGGCTTACTTCTGTTCGCGTTTGATCTTGGCGAGCGGCGAATCCGGCGGATACGTCGGCGTGACCGGCTTTTGCGAGCCGAGCATCACGCACATGAGCGCGTCTTCGTCGCCGATGTTGATTTCCGTGCGATACACGCCCGGCGGCACGGAGATGAGGTCGCGCTCACCGAGAATGGCTTCCCACGTCTCGCCGTCGCGCTCGCAGATCACCTTCATCTTTCCGCGCATCACGAAGAAGATTTCCTCGACGTCCATATGGATGTGGCTCGGGCCGATGTTGCCGGCCGGGATCACCATCGTCGAGAACGTGAAATGACCGGCAGGCACCGTGTTGGTGTCCTTGGCCACGCCCGTGCCGCCCGTGCCGACATAACGCATTTGCGCGCGGCGGTACTTCGGGTCGTAGTCGGCCTGGAACTTCAGCGCGTCCCAGTCGTACTTGCGCGTCGAGAAACGCGCCACACGTGTGTCCAGCCAGTCGCCGAACGCCTGACCTTCGGCCTGTGTCCAGCTTTCGACGGCCTGTGGCGTCGCGGTGTTTGTAGCTTCGGCTTGCGCCATGTTGTCACTCCTTGAAGGCGTTGCGAATGAGGGGCAGCTCGTCAGGGCATGACGAAGCCGCCGTTGACCGGCAGAACCTGCCCGGTCACGAAACGGGATGCATCGGAGAGCAGGAACAGCACCGGGCCGGTCACGTCGTCAGGCACCTGAGCACGCGGCAGCGCACGCCCCTCCAGATAGTGACGATGGCGCTCTGCGGGCACGTATGCCGTGGCCTCGACCTCGACGAGCCCCGGCGCGATGGCGTTCACGGTGATGCCGTAAGGGCCGAGTTCGCGCGCGAGCGAGCGGGTCATCGACATCACCGCGCCCTTGCTGGCGGTGTAGGCGAGCAGACGCGGTGCGCCCCACAGCGCCGTGTCCGACGCGATGTTCACGACGCGCCCTTGCCCGGACGCGCGCAGGAACGGCAGCGCCGCGATCGTCATGAGCCACGTGCCACGCACGTTGACGTTCATGACCGCGTCCCACGTCTCGATGCTCAACTCGGTGGCCAGCTTGCCGCCCGAATGGGTTATCGCACCATTGTTGACCAGTCCGTCGATGCCGCCCATTTGTTCGGCAGCCGCCTTCGCAGCGGCCTCTACCGAGGCCGGATCGCAGAGGTCAAGACGCACGAACGACACGGCGTATCCGCTGTCTTGCAACTCGGCCGCGAGCGCTTCCCCGGCCTGTGCGGCGATATCGGCGATCGTCACTTGCGCACCGCGTGCCACGGCGGCGCGCACGAATCCCTCGCCGAGGCCCCGCGCACCGCCCGTGATGAGCAGCTTCTTGCCGTTGAGCGGTGCCAGCGAGTCGGTGTCGAGCGGGAGGATGGGCAATTCGGTCACGATGGAATTCCTCGGCGCTCAGGCGATGTTCATGGACGCGCGCGGCACGTAGTGCAGTGCGCGGCGTTCGAGCCAGACCACGGCGGCGTAGGCCGCGATACCGATGACGGTGAGCCCGGCGATCGCGACGAACACCATCGCGGTATTGCCCTGACCTTCGCCGTACACCAGCAGATAGCCCAGACCACGGTCGCCGCCGACCAGTTCGCCGACGGTCACGCCGATCACGGCCAGCGTCGACGCAATGCGCAAGCCTGCGAAAAGCGCCTGCATGGCCGAGGGAAATTCAACGAAGCGGAAGATTTGCCAGCGGCGGCCGCACAGCGCGCGCACCAGATTGACCATGTCGGGATCGACGGAGCGCACCGCGCCGAGTACGTTGATCATCACGGGGAAGAAGACGATCAGCACGGCTACGAGAATCTTCGGGTAGATCGTGTAGCCCATCCACATCACGAACAGCGGCGCGAACGCCACTTTCGGCGCGATCTGCAGTGCGAGGATGTACGGCGAGAGCATGGCTTCGGTCGACGGCGACAAGCCGAGGATCACGCCGATCAACACGCCCAGTGCCGAGCCGATCACGAAGCCCGCGATCACTTCGAGCGCCGTCACGCCGATGTGCAGCCAGAGGTTCTCGACTTCGAACATGCGCACGCCTTCGACCAGCGTCGACGACAGCTTGGGCAGCACGAACTCGGGCACGCCGAACGCCGTCGGGCCCCATTGCCACACGGCCGCGAAGATCAGCAGCAACACGAAGCTGCCCGCGCTCAGTTGCGTTTTCGAAAGGGATTTCATAGCGAGGATTCCAGTGTCTTGCAGTGTCGGGAGCCGAGATCAACCGAGGTGGTCGTCACGGCCGACCTTGAGCAGTTCCATGAGATGGGCCACGTATTCGTTCATGCCCGCCTGCTTGCGGCGCTCGATGGGGTTATCGCGATGTGGCAGATCAATCGTGATTTCTTCGATGATCGTGCCGGGGCGCTCGCTCATCACGAACACGCGATCCGACAGCGCAATCGCTTCTGCGAGGTCGTGGGTAATCATCAGCGCGGTCTTGCCTTCGGCGGCAAGCATCTGCGCGAGGTCTTGCTGGAGCACCATCTTGGTTTGGGCGTCGAGCGCCGAGAACGGCTCGTCCATGAGCAGGACATCCGGCTCGACGGCCAGCGTGCGAGCCAGCGCCGCGCGCTGACGCATGCCGCCCGAGAGCTGGTGCGGATAGTGATTTTCGAAGCCCTTCAGATGGCAACGCGCAAGCAGCGCCTTGGCCACTTCCGCACGCTCCGCCTTGCTGCGCCCGCGAATCTGCATGCCCAGCTCGACGTTCTTCTGAATCGAGCGCCACGGCATGAGCAAGTCTTTCTGCAGCATGAACGCGACTTGCTGCGACGGGCCGCGCACCGGCTTGCCCGCGAGCGTCACCTGGCCTTCGCTGGGCGCATACAGACCGGCGCCCATGTTGAGCAGCGTGCTCTTGCCGCAGCCGCTAGGGCCGATCAGCGAGACGAACTCACCGGACTTGATGCCGATGGACACGTTCGAGACAGCCGTCATTTCGCCCTTGCCCTGGCGATTTTTGAACCGACGCGTGACGCCGCGGTATTCGATGGCGAACGGCAGGAGTGCCGCCGCCGGCTGCGCCTGACGTGCGTCGGCATACGCCTCGGCTACGTTCGCGTCCTTCAATTGAATCGACCTGAGCATGGGAAACCACCGTGTTTCTGGATGTTCAACTTGCCTCGGGCAGCCTGCCGCATCACTTCGCCTGCATGGCTTGCCAGCCTGTCTTTCCCTTACGGGTTACGTTTCACATATGAAACGTTGATTTACTTATGGATCAATTATAGGGAGTGATGCGCGCAGTCAAAATTATTTTTTGCCTAGGGGAAACCCGAGTTCATTGCGTTTTCAGTGCGCAGCCCGGTTGTCTGCGCGAAAAAAACGCCGGCGGGCAAAGGCCGGCCGGCGTATGAAGTGAGACCACTGGGTGAATCAAGAACGTTGCGTCAGAAGGCGTGATGCACGCCCGACATGATGACGACCTGGCTTGCCGTCGACGATGCGCCAATCGTGTTGATCGCCGTCACCGCGCCATTGCCGCTCGCGTGCTGATAGACGCCGCTCACGTACACCTGCGTGCGCTTCGAAAATGCGTAGACGTCGCCAAGGCTGACCTGCGTCCAGCGCTTGCCGGACATCGTGGTCGTTGCCGCGCCGAAGGTGATCGTGTTCGCCACGCTCGTCGCATAGTTCGCGCCGCCATCGTACGACTGGTAGGTATCGCTGAAGCCCGGCGACTGGAGTTTCACGCGCGTGTACAAGGCGTGCAGCAGCCACGGCCCGAACCCATACGACACGCCGGCGCCCATGTTCTCGACGTTCGCGGCCGCATAAGTGCCGACCGGCTGCCCCTGGAAGGTTGCGCCACCGAGAACGGCCACGTTCGGCGTGCGGTTGTTCTCGTTCGAGTACACGGCAGAGGCCTTGAGGCCGCCGTTCGTGTAGTTCGCCGCCACGCTCCACTTGCGACCGTTGGCGAAGTTCGTGTTGTTGCCCAGCGAGATCATGGCACCCGCCTTGAACCCGGCGAAATCAGGCGTGACATAGCGCACCGAGTTGTCGACCTGCACCACAGACGTGTTGGCGAGTTCGTCGAGATTGCCCGGGTGGAACATGTACCAGTTCATGCCCAGATAGGCCGTGCTCATCGGGCCCAGCCAGTCGAAGTTGAACGTGGTCATGTGACCGATGGTGACCGTCCCCATCTTGTCCGACTGCAGACCCAGCCACGACTGCCGGTTGAACATGGAACCGGCTTTGAGCGTGCTGCCGGTAAGCGTCGAGAACCCGTTTTCCAGCAGGAAGATGGCGCGGTTGCCGCCCCCCAGATCTTCCACGCCGCGCAGGCCCCAGCGATCCGGCTGCGTACCGCCCTGCTGAGCGATCCAGTTCGCGCTGCCGCTCTGGTTGTTCACGTAGGCCACGCCCGCATCCATGCTGCCGTAGATCGTGACGTTGCTCTGCGCCTGCGCTGCGACCGGCACGCCAGCCGCCAGCAGCATTGCTGCCGCCAGCGTCGTCATGCCCGGGATCCGCCCCATCGGAAACCGCTTCATCTGTGTACTCCTGTCGTTCGATGATTCGAGAACGGTGAAGACGCCGCACACGGCGCGCGGCGACCCAAGCCGGTCACACCCGTCGCACATTCGCATTATTGACGTTCCACCTATGAAACGTTGGATTACTTATGAAACCAACTGTGCAGAGCTTAGGCCACGTGAGGGGCGAGTCCCGCAGCGGAGATACACGAATTGATGAGAGGAAATTGGCGTGATAACGCGCGCACGTCCGGCGGCAATGTGCCGGCATGATGCGCGATCGGGCACACCGCTCGTCCCGTTGACGTTGCAGGAAGTCCACGGCTCCCGCCCTTTTCCGCGAAGTCGTTCGCTCAGGATTTACCCGGGGCCCCCTTGCGATCAATCGAATCAAAAACAATAATATTTGAACATCATGTTCATATTTGAACGTTTTATTTTTCCGATTCATCGTCTCTTTTGTCAAAGGATGTCCCCATGCAAGCTCCTCTCATCGGCATCAACGGTGCCGGCATCGGCGGTCTGGCCACCGCCATCGGTCTGATCCGTGCGGGTTTTCGTGTGCGTGTGTACGAGCAGGCGTCGCAGTTCGCCCGTGTGGGCGCGGACATCAACCTGACGCCCAATGCCGTGCGCGCGCTCGACGGCCTCGGTGTCGGCGATGCGCTGCGCAAGACGGCGGCGCAACCGAGCCATCGCATCAGCCGCACGTGGGATTCAGGCGAAGAGACGTCGCGTCTGGAGATGGCACAGACAGCGCAATCGAAATACGGTGCTCCGCAGCTCACGATGCACCGCGCCGATCTGTTGCAGGCGCTAGAGCAGGCGGTGCCCGCCGAGTCGATTGCGCTGGGCAAGAAGCTCGTGTCGTTCGAAGCGCCGGAAGCGTCACAGGCCGGCCGCATTCGGCTGACGTTCGCGGATGGCACACATGACGACGTCGACGTGCTAATCGGTGCGGACGGTATTCACTCCGTGGTGCGCACTGGCTTGTTCGGGCCGGAGTCGCCAGAATTCACTGGCGTCGTGGCGTACCGCGCGGTCGTGCCGGCGGACAAGCTCGACGGCGTGCCGAATCTTGACGCGTTCACGAAATGGTGGGGGCCGAATCCGTCGAGTCAGATCGTGACGTTCCCGCTCAATCTCGGCCGCGACATCTTCGTGTTCGCCACCACGCCGCAGGATAGCTGGACGCTTGAATCGTGGACCGCGCCGGGCGACGTGCATGAGTTGCGCGCCATGTATGCCGACTACCACCCCGAGGCCCGCGCCCTTCTCGCCGCGTGCGACAGAGTGCTGAAATCGGCGCTCTACGTGCGCGACCCGTTGCCGCAATGGTCGCGCGATCGCGTGTCGCTGCTTGGCGACGCAAGCCATCCGATGATGCCGTTCATGGCGCAGGGAGCTGGCATGGCGATCGAGGATGCTGTGGTACTGTCTCGCCACCTTGCTGCCGCGGGTCCAAGCGCCGACGCCGCCGCCCTCGCTGCTGCGCTCGCGCGCTACGAAACGTCGCGGCGCGAGCGCACGGCACGCGTGCAGATCGGCTCGCGCGGCAATCAATGGCTCAAGGAAGGCGGCAATGCCGATTGGGTCTACGAGTACGACGCGTGGCAAGTTCCGCTCGCGGCCTGAGTGACCTCTGGCGGCGCCAGCACGACATGCTCGCCGCCCCCTTTCGATGAATGGAATCGAACGCATGACCAAAGCTTCGCAAATCGCTGCAACCGCTACTGACGCCGCTACTGACGCCGCCACGACGGACGCTCACGACGCCACGCAAGCGGGCCTCGTGACGCCGGTCATGCGAGCACTCAAGCTACTGCGTTTCGTGGCGGACGGCGGGTCGACGGCCAACCTGAGCGAAGTTGGGCGCCGCATCGGTGTGAATCGCGTGACCGTCATGCGTCTGATCGAGACGCTGCAATTCGAGGGTGTGCTTGAACCGTTGCCGCAGGGCGGGCACCGTCTCGGATTGGGGTTTCTGACGCTGGCGGCCAGCGCGCTCGCTGGCGAGGATCATCTCGCCACGGCGCGGCGCGTGCTCACGCGCGTGACGAACGAGACGGGACTGTCGAGCTATCTGACCGTGCTCGACGGCGCTCAGGTTCGCTACTTGTTGTGTGAAACCCCGGCGTTGCCGCTCGTCAGCAACATTCGTGCGGGAAGCCGCGTCACGGCGCATCTGACGGCCCCCGGCCGGTCGCTGCTGGCGCATCTGAGCCCTGAGCGACGCCGTGCGCTGCTCGGCCCGGAACCGCTCGCGGCCGCCACGGCGCAAAGCGCCCGCACGTATGCCGCACTCGACGCCCAGTTGGCTCGCGACCGTGACGCCGGATGCGCCTGGAGTCAGGACGGCTTCGAAGCGGGCATCGACGCCTGCGCGGCCGCCGCGCTGGACGCGCATGGCCGGCCACTGGCCGCGCTCAGCGTGGCCGGCCCGCGCTCACTGGTCGGCACCGACACGGTGACGCGCGAGCGTACCGCTGCGGCGGTGAAATCCGGCGCCGCCGATCTCGCCGTATTACTGGCAGACGCACCAGCGTTCCTGGCGGCTGCCGGGCGTCTGTAACGCGCCAATGACGCCAGCCACCCGCTGGCGAAGTACGCCCTCCGGTACGTTTGCGGCAAGTGCATCCATTTGGAGGGTTTCGATGCGCCACACGCCGTGTCGCGATGCATGATGTGTTCCAGCCGCTCATACGACGGGCGTCGCCCGGCCCGTAATTTCCGGTAATGCGTCGATACGCGTTATCTTGCGGAGCACCCCAAAACCAACTGCTACGATGGAACTCACTCTGATGCGTCTTTGCGATGCGTCGTGGCGGAAGGCATGTGTGCGGTCTACCGCATCGCCCCAGTTCACTCACGGCGACGGCTCGAATGAAGATCAATGCATGGTGGTGGCGCGCGGCGGCGGCCGGCGCATTGTGCAGCGCCTCGGTCTTTGCACAGGCGCAAGAAGCCACGGTCTACGCGGGCGGCATGAACGCGCGCGACGATAACAACGCCCACACCTATGCCTGGGGTTTCGAATACAAGCAGGCACTCACAGAACACTTCTCCACCAGTTTCACGTGGATGAACGAGGGCCACGTGCCCGACCATCACCGTGACGGCTTTGCCGCGCAGTTCTGGGCGCATCAGCCATTCTTCGACCGGCGCTTCGATCTTGCCTTGGGCGTAGGCCCCTATCGCTATTACGACACCGTCGCCGCCAATCGCGGCAAACGCTATCAGGACGATCATGGCTGGGGCGCGATGTTCTCCGTCGCAGCCACTTGGTACTTCAAAAGCCGCTGGTACGTGCAGGCACGCGCTAACTACGTTCAGTCGCCAACGAGCGTCAACACGGTGACGTATCTGCTGGGCGTGGGCTATCAACTCGAGAAGCCTGCGTCGGCCGGACCACTCACCGGGGGCAATTCACAAGCCGTGCCGACGGGCGACGTGCTCTCCGTGATGGCGGGTCTGTCCGTCGTCAATAGTCTGGACTCGCAGAACGCCGTTGCCGAAGCCATCGAATACCGGCATGGCTTCGGCCGCTTCTTCGACGGCACAGTCTCACTCATCAACGAAGGACGCAGCAATCTCGGCAGCCGTCAGGGGATTGCCGCGCAAGCGTGGATCAAGAATGACTTCTTCGACAGCCGCTTCAGCCTTGGCTTGGGTTTCGGGCCATACGTCACATGGAACAAGTACAAGCAGAATCGTGAAGCGGACGGCGCGCAGAACGTCGTGGCGGGCCTGCTCACGATGAGCGCCGCCTATCGACTCGCAGATCACTGGGTGGCGCGCGTGTCATGGAATCGTGTCGTGACAGGCTACGACCGAGACAGCGATATCTTCCTCGCAGGCGTCGGGTACAAGTTCTGAACGCACTCGGAATACGCCCCGCAATCCCCATGCGCCCCATCGCCAAAAATGGTGCGTTGCATCTATAGCCGAACTCCCCACCGAGTAGAATCCGGTTTATATATTTCATTCTTCCCGTATCGGAGGCAGACGTGCCCGGACTACTTCCCAATGTCGACCGCGAGGGGCTCCTCGAATATTCGGTCGTGTACACCGACCGATCGATCAACCATATGTCGCAGCGCTTTCAGGGCGTCATGCGCGATATTTCCGGTGTTCTGAAAAAGGTCTACAACGCGAAGTCGGCAGTCATCGTGCCGGGCAGCGGGACTTTCGGCATGGAAGCCGTGGCCCGGCAGTTCGCGACGAACAAGAAATGTCTGGTCATTCGTAATGGCTGGTTCAGCTTCCGCTGGTCGCAGATTTTCGACATGGGCAGCATTCCGTCCGAATCGATCGTCTTGAAGGCGCGTCCGGTCGAGCAAGGCAGGCAAGCTGCCTATGCGCCGGCTCCCATCGAAGAGGTGGTCGCCGCGATCCGGGAACACAAGCCGGACCTGGTCTTTGCCCCGCATGTCGAAACCGCCTCCGGAATGATGCTGCCCGACAACTACCTGCGTGCGGTGGCCGACGCGGTTCACGAGGTTGGCGGCATGTTTGTTCTCGATTGCATCGCCTCCGGTACGGTCTGGGTCGACATGCAGGCCTGCGGCGTCGATGTTCTGATCAGCGCACCGCAAAAGGGGTGGAGTGCGTCACCCTGCTGCGCGATGGTCATGCTCAGCACGCTGGCACGAGAGAGAATCGAAGCCACCACGAGTACCAGCTTCGCTTGCGATCTTCGCCAGTGGCTGCAGATCATGGAGGCCTATGAGAAAGGCGGGTTTGCGTATCACGCCACGATGCCGACGGACAGTCTCACGACATTGCGCGACGTGATGAAGGAGACCGAGGCCTACGGCTTCGAGAAGGTGCGGGCCGAACAGCTTGAACTCGGGCAGCGCGTTCGCTCGCTCTTGGCGAACAAGGGGTTCAAGAGCGTGGCTGCGGAAGGTTTCGAGGCGCCGGGTGTCGTGGTCTGCTACACGGATGACGATGGCATACGCACCGGGAAGAAATTCGTTGACGCCGGCTTGCAGATCGCGGCAGGCGTTCCGCTTCGCGTCGACGAGCCCGACGACTTCAAGACCTTCCGTATCGGGTTGTTCGGTCTGGACAAACTGCATGACGTCGAAGGCGCAGTGAACCGTCTCGCCAAAGCGGTGGACAGCATTTCGTAACGCGCTTTGCTGATGAATTCGACCTACGCGGGCAGTTGCGCGTCTGGTCGCACAAACAGGATGCGCCACACCCCGCCTATATCGGCGGGGTGTTTCTTTTTGGACGATGAAAGCGCTTAGACCGCGATGGCGGAGAACTTGCGCTCCCCCAGCGGCGTGACGCGCAATGCACGTGGCTCACGTGAGGGTTCGAGCCATTTGGCATGAAGGCATGTACTGAGCAACGCTGCCCCCAATGCGCCGCCGAGATGCGGCTTGCGTTCGCTCCAGTCAGGACAGGTGCAGGCGAAACGCCGACGGCGGGCACGAGCGGAAGTCAGATCGACACCGAGGCCCGTCAGTCCATCGACACCCGCGTCGGTCAGCGCGACGTCGCTACCGTCGATCCGAAGCCAGCGCTGGACGCGCATCCGCTCGAAGATGTCGACGGCGATTTCCCCGGCGAGATGGTCGTAGCAAGTGCGCGCATGACGCAGCGGGACAGGTGTGGCGCGACTGACCGGCACCGGACGCGGACGCAGTTCTCTCGTCGCCAGCACGGCGCTGGCCAGTGCCTCGATGGCAGCGGCTGTTTCAGGCGTAGCAATGCGGAAATATCGATGGCGTCCTCGCGCTTCCTGCGCAAGCACGCCGCCGTCGACAAGTCGCGCCAGATGCCCGCTGGCACTAGAGGGGGAAAGCCCGGCAACCAACGCCAGTTCCCCCGCCGGACGCGCCGAACCGTCCATCAAGGCCCAGAGCATGGTCATTCGGCCGGCGTCCGCGAGCAGCGCCGCCAGTGAGCTGACACTGGGGGCGTGATCTCTTGCGATGTCCACAGATAGACTCCCTTGAAGAATATGAGTCGCAGTATAGGCGCGGCAATGCGATCAACACTTCAGCACGTCATGAAGCATGCCATTCGGGCCGTGCGGCAGAATTGGCATTGTCGATACCCACTTCATGAACGCCCTGCCATGCTCGCTGCCAACGTCGATTCCCATTCCGTACCGCCGCCGGCCAATGCTTTGGCCGCAGTTACTCACCCGAATCCGTACCCGTATTACGCGTCGCTTGCCGAACGGCGTCCGTTCGACTTCGACGCCTCGCTCGGCCTGTGGATCGCCGCCGGACCGCAAGCGTTGGCGGCAGTGCTGCGTCATGCCGCGTGTGGCGTTCGCCCTGCCGGCGCACCGGTCCCCGTCCCATTAGCCGAAGGCGCCGCTGGCGACTGGTTCGGTGCGCTCGTCCGAATGAACGACGGCGTAGCGCACGCCGCCATGAAGCCGTGGCTCAAAACGCGACTCGCCGCACTGCAGGCCAATGGCGCCGTACTCTCCAAACTTCGCGATGCGAGCCAAGCGGCGTGCGCGGATGCCTATCTCGCATGTGGCGACGCCATCACCGCTCGCCTGGACGATTTTGTCTTCCGTCAGCCGATTTACGCCCTCGCAACGTGGCTCGGCGTGCCTGCCTCACAGTGGACAGACGTTTATGACGACGTCCGGCAGTTGGTCGCCGCCATGGCGGAGGCCGCGAAGCCCTCGCCGCGCGCCGACGTGCTGGCGCGTGGACACAGCGCCGCCACCTCGATGCGCAGCCGCGCGATACGCTGGCTCGAACGTGAAGCCGACCCGGACACCTGGTTGCGCGACACGGCACGAAGCGCTGCACGTGACGACGCGATCGATTACGGCGCACTCACCGCGAACATCGTCGGCCTCTTCACGCAAACGCATGACGCCTGCGCCGGACTCGTGGCCAACAGCTTGCGCAGACTGGCGCGGCGCGCGTCGCCCCCTCCAGCACCGAACACCACCGGCCGCATGACGCTTCCCGCCAACCTCGGCGTCGCCATCGCGGCCGTCGGCGACGTCATCCGCCTTGATCCGCCCTTGCAGAACACGCGGCGCTTCCTGCATGCGCCCGCCGTCATCGGCGAGCGGACGTTGGCGCGTGGCGATGCAATACTCGTTGTGCTTGCCGCAGCCCCCGCCAGCGCCGCCCCCGAGGACACCGCATGGACCTTCGGCCACGGTGCGCACGCGTGCCCGGGGCGCGCCCCCGCCAGTACGATTGCCGCCGTCGGCGTTCAGACGATTCTCGACAACGATGTCGATCTGATGTCGACAGCAAACGGCACCGCCTATCACCCGCTCGGCAACGTGCGCATCGCGCGTTTTCATGGGGACACCTCAATGTCCTGATACACCGCGCTTGCGTGATTCGCCATCGTTTTATCTGATGAAATTAATATTCCGCCAGATAAAACAGCCTGTGCGATACGAAAACCCCGCAAACACAAGGCTTTGCGCGGCGCCACAACGCCGTTCGAGGATTTCGGGCAGGATGACGCATTCTTTCGCGCATGGGCGTCACCACGTTCGGGCGCGCGACCGTTTCGTCTTCCGCTGCTCTCATGTCCGACACACACACTGACGGCATGCCCATGCCCGCCCGGGTCTGGGCCGTTGCAACCGTCATGCTCGCCATCTCGCTCTCCGTGCTCGATGGCGCCATCGCCAATGTGGCGCTGCCCACGATCGCACGCGATCTGAACGCAAGTCCGGCCACGTCGATCTGGATCGTCAACGCCTATCAGCTCGCCATCACCATCTCTCTGCTGCCGCTCGCGGCGCTGGGCGAGATCGTGGGCTACCGCCGCGTCTATATCGTTGGTCTCGCGCTCTTTACGGTCGCCTCACTGGCCTGCGCCCTCTCGGATTCACTCGTCACGCTCACCCTCGCACGCGTGGCGCAAGGCTTTGGCGCAGCCGGCATCATGAGCGTGAACACCGCACTCGTGAAAGCCATCTACCCGTCTCGCTGGCTCGGACGCGGCGTCGCGCTCAACTCGCTCATCGTGGCAGTCTCATCTGCCGCAGGTCCGACGATTGCCGCCGGGGTACTGTCCATCGCGCACTGGCCGTGGCTCTTCGCCATCAATGTACCGCTCGGCATCGTCGCCTTCGCGATCGCCGTGCGCTCGCTGCCCGATACCGCCCGCGCCTCGCACCCGTTCGACTGGGTCGGCGCCCTGTTGAGCGCGCTCACCTTCGGCTTGCTCATCTCCGGCATCGATTCTTTCGGGCACGGGCAAGCGCCCTGGCTAGTGGCCATCGAAATGGTCGCCGCCATCGTCATCGGCACGATCTTCGTGCGACGCCAGCGCACCCAGCCGGTACCGCTGCTGCCCGTCGACCTGCTACGCATTCCGATTTTCGGGCTGTCGATTTGCACCTCGATGGCGTCGTTCTGCGCGCAAATGCTTGCGTTCGTCTCGCTGCCCTTCCTCCTTCAGGACACGCTCGGCTTCGATCACGTCCAGACCGGTTTGCTGATGACGGCGTGGCCGCTTACCATCGTGGTCGTCGCCCCCCTGGCCGGACGTCTGCTCGAGTACTACAAGCCGGGCCTTCTGGGCGCGATCGGTCTGAGCGCGTTCGCCCTTGGCCTGCTCGCGCTCGGCCTGCTGCCGGCACACCCGCATTCGATCGACATCGTCTGGCGCATGGCACTGTGCGGCTTCGGTTTCGGCCTCTTTCAGTCGCCCAACAATTACGCGATGCTGATGTCCGCGCCGGCACATCGCAGCGGCGGCGCCAGCGGCATGCTCGGCACCGCGCGTCTGACCGGGCAGACGACGGGCGCCGCGCTCGTCGCCCTCGTCTTCAGCGTTGCGCCGGAAGGCTTCGGCACGCGCGCGCCGCTTTATGTCGCGGCCGCGTTCGCGGCGGTGGCCGCCGTGGTGAGCAGCCTGCGCACGTTACCGTCGGCGCAGCCAGGCGCGAAATCGGCGCGCGGATGACAGGCGGGCACCGGCGATCCCGACGCGTTCCCCCGGCCGCCCGCCCGGCCGTGCTACACTGCCGACCTTTTACGGCTCGCCTGCGCGGGCCGCAAACGCCATGAGTTTTTGCGCCATCGATTTCGGCACTTCGAATTCTGCCGTCGCCGTGCAAGACGGCGCGGCCATGCGTCTGGTCGAACTTGAAGCCGGCTACGGCACATTGCCGACCGCCGTATTTTTCAACGCCGACGAAGGCGGCCGCGCCTCGTTCGGCCGCCAGGCCGTCTCCGATTACGTCGATGGTTACGACGGGCGCCTGATGCGCTCGCTCAAAAGCCTGCTCGGCTCCTCGCTGATCGAGAGCACTACCGATCTCGGCAACGGCTCCGCGATGCGCTACATCGACATCATCGCCACCTTCCTTCGTCACCTGCGCACGCACGCCCTCAAGGCCGACGGCGGCGATCTGCGTCAGGTGGTCATGGGCCGCCCCGTGTTCTTCGTCGACGACGACCCGCGCGCCGACGCCGCCGCGCAACGCTCGCTCGAACAAAGCGCGCGCGATGTGGGCTTCCAGGACGTTCAGTTCCAGTTCGAACCGATTGCGGCCGCCTTCGATTACGAGTCGCGCCTCGACCGTGAGCAGCAGGTACTCGTCGTCGATATCGGCGGCGGTACGTCGGACTTCTCGCTGGTACGCGTTGGGCCGGAGCGCGCTCGCCATCTCGACCGCAAGGGCGACGTGCTCGCCCACCACGGCGTACACATCGCCGGCACCGACTTCGACCGGCGCATCGAACTGGCCACGATCCTGCGCGAACTCGGCTACAAAGCGCTCGGCCCGGACGGCAAGGAAGTGCCCAACCGGATTTATTTCGATCTGGCCACGTGGCATCTGATCAATACGGTCTACACGCCTAAGCGCGTTGGCGAACTGGCGCTCACCGCGCACCTGTACGCCGATCCGGCGCATCACCGGCGCCTCATGCGCACCGTCGAGCAACGCCTGGGGCATGCGCTCGTCGGTCATGCGGAAGACGCAAAGATCGAGGTGTCGTCAGGGGGCGAGACGAGCATCGACCTCTCACTGATCGAACGCGAGTTGACGGTGGCGTTCTCGGAAGCGGGACTGGTCGAAGCGGTCAGCGACGAGATCGCAAGCATCACGGCAGGTGCGGTCCACACGGCCGCGCTGGCAGGACTGCGCGCGGAGGATGTCGATGCGCTCTATTTCACCGGCGGCTCCACTGGCCTGCGCTGCCTGTCCAGCGCGATGTGCGCTGCCTTCCCGAAAGCCACCCCGGTCTTCGGCGACCGGCTCGCCAGCGTGGCGCTGGGGCTGGGCATTCACGCGAAGCGCGTGTTTTCCTGAGCCTCTCCCATTGGGCGCCAGCACTGTCTGGGCATCATGAAAAAAAGCGCGCAGACCTTTCGGTCGCGCGCTTTTTTCATACCGTCCGGCGATCAGCGCAAACGTGACCGTCGCAGCCGCCGGGGCGGCGTTACTGGAACGCGACTTCGTTGAAACTGCGCAGTTTGCGACTATGCAGACGATCCAGGCCGTTATCGCGCAACAGCTCCATCGCCTTCACGCCGATCTTCAAATGCTGGTCGACACGCTCGCGATAGAACCGGTCCGCCATGCCGGGCAGCTTCAGCTCGCCGTGCAGCGGCTTGTCGCTCACGCACAGCAACGTGCCGTATGGCACCCGGAAACGGAAACCGTTCGCCGCGATGGTGGCGCTCTCCATATCGAGCGCAATCGCACGGCTCTGACTCATGCGCTGCACCGGCTCTCGGTGATCGCGCAATTCCCAGTTACGGTTGTCGACGGTGACGACCGTGCCCGTGCGCATCACGCGCTTGAGTTCGAAATCGTCGAGCTGCGTGACATCCGCCACGGCACGCTCAAGGGCAACCTGCACCTCCGCCAGCGGCGGCACCGGCACCCAAAGCGGCAGATCGTCGTCGAGCACGTGATCCTCACGCACGTAGCCGTGCGCCAGACAGTAGTCGCCCAGACGCTGCGAGTTACGCAGCCCGGCGCAGTGTCCCAGCATCACCCAGGCATGCGGACGCAGCACGGCAATGTGATCGGTGATGGTCTTCGCGTTGGACGGACCCACGCCGATGTTCACCATCGTGATGCCGGTGTTGTCCGGCCGCACGAGGTGATACGCCGGCATCTGCGGCAAACGCGGTGGCGGCGTGCCCTGCGCATCGCGCGCACCCAGGTTCTGGTTCCAGTGCGTCACGTTGCCCGGTTCCACGAATGCCGTGTACTGGCTGCGGTACTCGCGCATCGCCGGGTCGTCGGTTGCACTCATCAACTCACGCCCCAGTTCGACGAACTCGTCGATATAGAACTGGTAGTTCGTAAAGAGCACGTAGTTCTGGAAGTTCTCCGGGGACGTCGCCGTGTAATGACGCAAACGTTGCAGCGAATAGTCGACGCGCGGCGCGGTGAACAGCGCGAGCGGCAGGATCTCGTCAGGCAACGGATCGCGCGTGCCGTTCACGATACTGTCATCCATCGTTGCCAGATCGGGCACGTCGAAGACCGTGCGCATGGCGCGCAGGTGCGTCTGATCGAGATCGCCCTCGAGGTACACGCCGTCCTGATAGGCGAAGTGCACGGGGATCGGCTCGTCGGAGACGCCGACCTCAAACGCCACGCCGTGATTGTGTGCCAGGCGTCGAAGCTGTTCGATGTAGTAGCTCTCGAACAGATCCGGTCGCGTGACCGTCGTCTGATAACTGCCCGGACCGGACACAAAGCCATATGACAGGCGCTTGTCCAGTTGGGTAATGTCTTCGGTCGTGATGCGGATGAACGGGTAATGCGCGCTCACACGCCGCGCCTGATCTTTCTGTGTGGAAAAACGTTCGAAAGCAGCGCGAAGATATGCCGTGTTGGCGTCGTAAATCGTCTTCAGGTAGGCGACGGCTTCCACCGGATCGGTGATCGATCGGGTGGCATGGACCGGTTCTTGTTCGGACATGCGCAAACCTCTTCTGTCTTTTTCATGATCTCGAGTATGCGCCTATTGTGACACGACTGGATGACATCCGCGGTGTGCCTGCGTCATGCGTTTTTTCAGGGGCTGAGGTCCTGGATGACGCAGGCAGCGCGGGACGTCGAACGTCGCGGGCAACGGTCTGCCAGGGTCAGTCTTCCAGTCGCACGCCGACCTTGAGCGTGACCTGCCAGTGAGCGACCTTGCCGTCCTCGATGTGACCCCGTGTCTCGATGATCTCGAACCAGTTCAGATTGCGCAACGTCTTGCTCGCGCGCTCGATGGCGCACTTGACCGCATCGTCGATGGACTTGGCCGACGAGCCGGTCAGCTCGATCTGCTTGTACACGTGATTCGTCATGACAGTCTCCGGGGTTGGTTTGGAGACCTCCCATGCTAGGCGTGTGCTACTGCGGGCGCAAGTCGGGGCATTCCGACGTGTCGTCGGGACCGTCAATGGGATGGGAGGCAGAACTCTCGCCTTCGCACGCCGCGGGCGCGCGACGCAACGTTGCCGGCACCACGGTATCGAGCGGCGTTGGCACGACGTTCGTCAGATTGCGGCGCACCTTTTGCAGCAATTGCGTGAGTTGCACCGTCTCGAAGGCCGTCAGCCCGTGCAGCGCTTCATTGCGCACCTCGTCGGACAGCATGCGAACAACCTGCAACTGCTCGGCTGCCGAGCGGGTGACAAACAGCCGTTCGATACGCGGATCGCGAGCGTCGGGACGACGGCGTACCCAACCCGCCTCCTCCATGCGCTCAAGCACGCGGGCGAGAATATGCGGCGGGGTTTCGAGAATATCGCCCAACACACTTTGACTCACGCCACGATTGGCGTTGAGAAAGACGAGCAGGCGGCATTGCGCACGTGTCATCGGCAGCGCGCGTTGCGCAAACTGCTCGAAACGGCGCCCGAACAGACGCTGGATGTCTGCTACGAGAAAGCCGAAACGTTGGCCGGAATCGGACACTTTCATATCCGGCATCATACTTAACATGTTTACTAATATCAAGCGACCGGGGTATCGGCACAGCACCTCGAAGCCTGCTGATGTGGGAATGGCCACGGTGTGCGCCGTGGCCATTCGATTTTCCGCCTGTCGATCGACCGGAATCCGGACGGATTTCAATCGGCCGTCGACACGGCCGAATCCTGGCCGCTGCCGTGTCCCAGCCAGTCGAGCGCGCCCTCGCCCGCCGTCTCCGCCCCCGGCCCGGCACGACGTATCGCAACGCCGACCGCCAGCACGTCGATAGCGGCGAGATGCAGAATCCGCGCGATCATGGTCACGTGCGCGCCCATCGTCTCGACGTGGTCGTTCGGCAACACGAGGGTCGCCTTGCGCGCCAGCGGCGAGTTGCGCGCCGTGAGTGCGATGACTTTCGCGCCACGTGCCACCGCAATGTCGACGGCACGGTTCAGGTCCGCCGAGCGCCCCGATGCGGAAATCGCGACCACGACGTCGCCGTCCCGCAATAACCCCGCCGACGCCTGCAACAGGTACGGGTCGCCATAGGCGATCGTGGGCATACCGAAGCGGAAGAACTTGTAGTGGGCATCTTGCGCGATGACCCCGGAATTGCCCAGACCGTAAAACTCGATGCGGTGCGCGCCATCTAGCAGCGTGACAGCCGCCTCGACCGTGCGTGCGTCGAGATGCTCGCGCATCTGAAGAATCGACGACACGGTGTTGTCGAGCACCTTTGCACTGAACTCTGCCGCAGAGTCTCCCACGTGCACCTGACCGTGACGCACAGGTAGTGTCCCCGTCAGCGCGCTCGCAAGTTTGAGTTTGAAGTCCGACAACCCCTGACAGCCGAGCTTGCGGCAAAAGCGGATGACCGTGGGCTGGCTCACCCGCGCGAGACGGGCAATTTCCGACACCGGCTCCGCAAGCAATGCGCGCGGCTGCTTTAGCGTGAGCTCCGCTACTCGCTGCTCGGCCGGACTCAACCGGTCGCGCAAGCGATGCAGACGGTCGATCAGGGCGCCCGCACCTGCCGCATGTGTGCCAAGTTGCTCGGCAAGAATGGCGGACGTGCCGAGAAACGCCGGGTGATCCGCCGTGATCACGTACGTCGGAATCTTCTTCAGGTAGCCTTCGAAACGGCCCTTCGCCTCGAAGCGCTGACGAAACGGCGAGTCCTCGAACAGCTTGCCGAGCTTCGGAATCACGCCGCCGCCCAGATACACCCCGCCGACGGCGCCCAACGACACCGCGACATTGCCTGCGAGCGTGCCAAGCATCGCGCAGAAGCAATCGACCGTCTCGCGCGCGAGCGCATCGCCTGCCTGGGCGAGCTTCACAATGGCGGGCGTCTCCAGCGGCTTCACGTCACGCGCCGCCCGATCCGCCAGCGCCTGATAGACGAGCGCCATGCCGGGGCCCGCAACGAGCCGCTCGAACGACACGTGCGCGAAGTGCTTCCACGCATAGCGCAACACGTCGACTTCGCGCTCGTCGGCCGGTGCAAAGGTGGTATGGCCGCCCTCGCTACCCAGCGCGATCCAGCGATCTCCCGCCGGAATGAGACCGGACACGCCAACGCCGGTGCCCGGGCCAAGCAGACCAATCACGCCATTGGGCTGCGGCTCTCCTGCCCCCACCTGCCGCTTCTGCGCATCGGACAAGTAAGGCAGCGCCATCGCGAGCGCAGTGAAATCGTTGACGACCAGCAGCGTCTCGAAGCCTAGCGCGCGACGCGTCGCTTCAATCGAGAAGTGCCAGTCGCGATTCGTCATGCGAATCTCGTCGCCTTCGATTGGATTGGCGATGGCAATCGCGGCGTGCTGCACCGGTTCGGCGTGATCGGCCTCGTCAAGATAGGCGCGAATGACTTCGGGAACACCGGAATAATCGTCGCAGGCATAGTCCCGGATCTCGACGAGATCGCCAGGCGAAATTTCCAGCGCGAAACGGGCGTTGGTGCCGCCGATATCGGCCAGCAGTCGCGGACCACTCACGTGCGGCGGATTACTCCTCACTCCAGAAGACATCGATCTTCACTCCTTCACGGTGGATCAGCCGGGAGATGGCGTTGTCCTGTTCCTCGGTTTGCGCCGCTTCGAGCACTGCGCGTTTGGCGGGGCCTTGAATCTGCAGAATGAGATGCTCGCAAGCCGCCAGCGCCGCAAGCGACCACGACACGCGCAGATACGGCGCACGCTGCGGCTGCACGAGCACGAATTTGTGGCGAGTGGTGATGGCGTCGTGCCATTGCGGGGCGTCGGCGAAGAGCGACGCCGTATGACCGTCCTCCCCCATGCCAAGCACGCACACTTGCGGCACGCCGTGCGTCCAGGTGTCGTTGAGGGTCTGCACTTGCAGCGAGGCGTCGGTCTCTGTGTGGACAAGCGGCAGCCATTGCGCGCCCTTGGCGCCGGGCAGCAGCGTCTCGGCAACCAGACGAGCATTGCTCTCGGCATGCGTCGGCGGCAGCCAACGGTCGTCGACGAGCGTGATGTCGATGTCGCGCCACGCCACGGGCAACCGGGCCAGTTGGGAAAGAAATGCCTTGGGACTCGTGCCGCCCGACACCGCGAGTAACGCGCGCGGGCGAATGGTCAGCGCTTCGTCGAGCCTCGCCACGACCGCGTTGGCGAGCGCCAGCGCCTGCGCCTCACGCGTGGGGAATGTGCGCCAGTGAATCATGCGTGTCTGCCTCCGGTTTGCTTGGCTGCGGACTGGCTGCGCCGGACGATGACTGCACCTCGCCCGGCGATCCGTCTCAGTTGTCTTCTTCGACCCAGCTCGAGCCGTACTGCGCAAGCAGCGCGCTGGCGGCGGGCGGCCCCCATGTCCCGGCGGCGTAACGCTTCGGGCCCTTGCGCTGACGCGACCAATGCGCCTGGATCGGTGCGACCCAACGCCAAGCGTGCTCCTGCTCATCTCGCCGGACAAAGAGTGCGAGACGCCCATTGATGACGTCGAGCAACAAACGCTCGTACGCATCCATCCTGTGCCCCTTGAAGAACTGGTCGAATGCCAGATCGAGGTGGACCGATTGCAGCGTCATGCCTTCGCCCGGCTGCTTCGCCAGACAGTTCAGCCGCATGGACTCGTCCGGCTGCAGACGGATGACGAGACGATTCGCGCCCGGGTGCGCCGTTGCCTCGCCTAGCAGCGGATAGGGAGTCGCGCGATAGTTGACGACGATCTCCGCCACGCGCTCACCCAGGCGCTTGCCGGTGCGCAGGAAGAACGGCACGCCCGCCCAGCGCCAGTTGTCGATATCGACCTTGAGCGCAACGAACGTCTCCGTCTGGCTGTCGGCCGGCACCCCCGGCTCGTCGTCATAGGCCGGCACCGCCGTCTTGTCGATAGCGCCCGCGCCGTACTGGCCGCGCACCACGTTGCGGGCGACCGTTTCGTCGTTGAGCGGGCGCAGCGAACGCAAGACGCGCAGCTTCTCGTCGCGCACGGCATCGGCGTCCATCGACAGCGGCGGCTCCATGGCGACGATGGCCAGCAGTTGCAGCAGATGGTTCTGCACCATGTCGCGCAGCGCGCCGGTCTGTTCGTAGAACTCGCCACGTCCCTCAACGCCGATGGCCTCGGCAATCGTGATCTGAATACTCTCGATCAGTTCACGCCGCCACAACGGCTCGAAAATCGCATTCCCGAAACGCAGCGCCAGCAGGTTCTGCACCGCCTCTTTTCCGAGGTAATGGTCGATGCGATAGATCTGGTCTTCACGGAAGATCGCGCCCACGGCATCGTTGATCGCCACCGACGAGGCCAGGTCATGCCCCAACGGCTTCTCGAGCACGATACGGCTGTTTTCGTTGAGCTGGGCGCTGCGCAGTCCTTCGCAGATGGGGATGAACAGCGAGGGGCCCGTCGCCAGATAGAAGATCCGCACGCCCTGGCGCGCGATCAGACGCTCGGCCAGCGCCCCGAACTCCTCCTCCCGGCCAAGATCGAGCGGCATGTAGTCGATGGTGGCGAGAAAGCGCTTCCAGGCGTCCTCGTCCCAGACGTCGGGCTTGATATGTTCACGCGCATGTTCCTCGCACCATGCGCGGTACGAAGCGGCATCCATCGGTTTGCGGGAGATAGCCAGAATGTGGCCGGTATCGGCGGCGGCGTCCGAACCCAGTTGGCCCGTGCGGAACGCCCGGAACAGCGCTGGCAGGACTTTGCGCAGTGACAAATCGCCGGTGGCGCCGAACAACACAAAGGTATAGGGTGAAGGCGTGTTCATAGAGAGCGTGGACTCCGTACAACCGGGCACTCCGCATTGACACTGCCCGACGACGGCCGAACTTGGCAGGCGCCCGGATGTCACTGAAGAAGCGCAACTTTGACACTGCATTGTAGTTTAACTACACTTCGAATCAACAAAATCTCGTGCTTTGACTACATCATCTGCCGATGATCTAGGACAGGGCATAACGTCAAGCCAGCATGCGAATGGTGTCGCCGGCGTCGAACGCGTCACCCCGCGTCACCCGCGTCATCCGCATCGGGCGACCCACAACGTCCCGGAATCACCATGACCCAGCCTTCGCACAACGTGTCGCTGCATCCGGTGGTACAACGCGTGACCGAGCGCCTCATCGAGCGCAGCCGGTCGTCCCGTCAGGCTTATCTGGAAGGCGTCAGCCGCGCCACGCAGGGGCAGCCGGGGCGCGAAACGCTGGGGTGCGCCAATCTCGCGCACGCGTTGGCCGCCGCGCCCGCCGACGACCGCCTCAAGATCCGCACTGAGCGCACGCCCAATATCGGCATCGTCACCGCCTATAACGACATGCTTTCGGCGCACGCGCCGTTCGCCGAGTTCCCCGACATCATCAAGTCCGCCGCGCGGGCGCATGGCGCGAGCGCGCAAGTGGCCGGCGGCGTACCCGCGATGTGTGATGGCGTGACGCAGGGCTATGCGGGGATGGAACTCTCGCTGTTCTCGCGCGACGTGATCGCGATGGCCTCGGTCATCGCGCTCTCGCATCAGATGTTTGACGCCGCCATGTTCCTCGGCGTGTGCGACAAGATTGTGCCGGGGCTGGTGATCGCCGCACAGGCGTTCGGCCATCTGCCAGCCGTTTTCTCTCCGGCCGGCCCGATGCCGTCGGGGTTGCCCAACGACGAGAAGTCGCGCATCCGGCAGGAATACGCCGCCGGCCGCATCACGCGCGCGGCGCTGCTCGACGCCGAACTGGCCGCGTATCACACGGAAGGCACCTGCACGTTCTACGGCACGGCCAACAGCAATCAAATGCTCATGGAGTTCATGGGGCTGCATCTGCCGGGCGCGTCCTTCATCAACCCGCATACGCCACTGCGCCATGCGCTCACGCAGGCCGCGACCGCTCGCGCCGTGGCGCTGGCGAATTCCGGCATCAATACGTCTCACATTCTTGATGAGCGGGCGTTCATCAACGGTGTTGTCGGCCTGCTCGCCACGGGCGGATCGACCAACCATACGCTGCATCTTGTCGCCATGGCTCACGCGGGCGGCATTCTGCTCGACTGGCAGGACTTCGCCGATCTGTCGGACGTCACGCCGCTGCTCGCTCATGTCTATCCGAACGGCAAGGCCGACGTGAATCAGTTCCACGCCGCAGGCGGCCTGAACTTTCTCATCCGGGAATTGCTTGATGCCGGTTTTCTGCATAACGATGTGACGACCGTCATGGGCCACGGTCTGCGCGCCTATACACAGGAGGCCTTTCTGCGCGACGACGTGCTTTCCTGGCAAGACGCCCCCAAGGACAGCCTCGACGAGAACATCGTGCGGCCGGCCGCCAGGCCGTTCGCACGCGAAGGCGGTTTGCGCATGCTGGAGGGCAATCTGGGCCGCGCGGTCATCAAGTCGTCCGCCGTCAAGCCGGAGCACCAGAAGGTGCGCGCCCCGGCTCGCGTATTTTCCGATCAGGAGTCCGCACAGGCCGCGTTCAAGGCGGGGGAATTGACGCGCGACGTGATCGTTGTGGTGCGCTTCCAAGGGCCGCGCGCGAACGGCATGCCGGAGCTGCACAAGCTCATGCCGATGCTCGGCCTGCTGCAAGACGAAGGCCACCACGTGGCGCTGGTGACCGACGGACGGATGTCGGGTGCGTCGGGCAAGGTACCGGCGGCCATCCATCTGTCACCGGAAGCGGAGCAAGGCGGCATGCTCGCCCGCGTGCAGGACGGCGACATCCTCGTCATCGACTGCGAAAGCAACGTGCTGCATTGTGAAGTCGACGACGCTACGCTCGCTGCACGCACCCCGGTGCCGGTGCCGCAACGGCCGTTCGATCCGTGGCGCAACGTGTTCCGGCGCTTCCGCGACAATGTCGGCGCTGCACCACACGGCGCCTGCGTGCTGTTCAACGATGCAGAGTATCCCAAGCCGCACTGACGCGCAGCGCCGCCACCTTGCCCGTAGGGCGTCAAAATCTTGACGCCTTTTTTACCCGCGCCTCCCTAGACTGGCCTCGTTGTCACTCTTGTCGTCAATCGACACGTTGCCATGCCTACCCTTGCTCAGCGCGCCAGCCTTGAACCTCCCGGTGCAAACACCACCTCGGCCGACGCCTTCCATGCCTACGGTGCAACGCCCGCCCAAGCGGCGCGCGCTTCGGTTACCGCGACTGGCACTGCCATCGGCGCTACGCCGGCGAGCACGCAAACTTTTCCCCCGATCGACGTTTTCGCAGCACCGCGGCAACGCAATCGACACACCCCTCGCGTGCGTCTCGACGCGACGCTCGACATCACGCTTAGCCGCGCCGCCGTCTCGACGCTCGCCATCACCCTGGCGATGAGTCTGCCGCTGCCGTGGCGCGTCGAGACGATCCGCCCGATTCGGCGCGATACGGCTGCTGTGGTGTCGATCGCATTGCCGCGAATCGAAGCCTCGCGGGCGATGCACGCCGTCATGCAATCGTTGCCGGAAGCGGAGTTCGGCGCGCTGCGTCTGCGCCCTGCTGCCTGAGCATTCGGTCTCCTGACGATTGCTCGATGCTTCTCGCATTCCCCAGACAACCCTGCTCCACCCTGTTATGAACACTGCCATCTTCGAAGGCGTGTGGATTCCACTCGTCACGCCCATGACCGGCGCTAATGGCGCTCAGATCGATCGCAACGCGTTCGCGCGCCTGGTCGATTATTACCTTGCTGCGGGAGTGAACGGCCTCGTCGTGGCCGGCACTACGGGGGAAGGCACCCTGCTGGATGACGACGAGCGCCGCTGGCTTGTCGAGACGGCCTGCCATCTCGCACGTGGGCATGCCCCGGTAGTGGCCGGTGTCGGCGCCGCCGACACGGCCAATGCTGCGCGGCAGATACGCAGCCTCGAAGACCTGTCGCTTGCCGGGTATCTCGTGCCCCCGCCGTATTATCTGCGTCCGTCGCAGGAGGGCATTCTCTGGCACTACCGCACGCTGGCGGGCGGCACGCGCAAGCCGCTGGTGCTCTACAACGTGCCGCTGCGCACGGGCGTGACGCTCAGCGTAGAGACGATCCGCGAGTTGGCATCGCACGATGCGTTCGCGGCGATCAAGGAGTGCGACGCGCATCCGCTCCTGCATCTGCCGTCGCAGGTCTCCATGCGCGTGCTGTGCGGCGACGACATGCAGTTGCTGCCTGCCCTGCAAGCCGGGGCGACGGGATGCATCTCGGCGGCGGCTCACGTGCGTCCCGACCTCTATCTGAAGCTGCTCCGATACGTGCGTGACGGCGACATGGCCCACGCGACGACACTCTTCAACGGCATGAAGCCCCTCATTCGCCGGCTGTTCGCCGAGCCGAATCCGGTGGCGATCAAAGCCGCACTCGCCTCGCTGGGGCTATGTGCGCAGACGGTTCGCCGTCCGCTCATGCCTTGCACGCCCGCGCTTCACAAAGAGATCGACGCCCAACTCGAAGTGACGATGGCGTTCTGAATGCGCATGCCGTTCGTCACAACGCGTTAGCACGTCTGCCCGAAAGCCCTTACGACAGGACTCCCGTTATGGATGACATCGAACAGCGCCACCGCTGCGTCGCCCGTCTGCTCATCAAGCTCTCGGGCACGACGTTAGCCCGGCTCGCTTATGCGACCGGCATCACAGGCAACACGATTTCGCGCTGGGTGCACGGTGACCACTGCGCGTTGGGGCCGCAGGGCCGCGACAAGCTGTTCACGGCGCTGGGTGCTTACAGCGACGGCACTCACGTACGACTCGCCCCGCGTGCCACGGGCGCCGCACAACCGGTGTTTCAGATCAACGGCCTCGTGCAGGCCGAGCGTTTCGCCACCCTCGCCGCGCTGACGATGACGCGGTTCGTCGCCGCGCGGGAGACATGTCAGGGCAAGACACTCGTGAGCGTTGTCACGGACATCAGCGGGCAGACCACGGCGCTGCTCGTCGGCACGCGCGAAGCGCTCGATGAGTTGTATGCGGAACTGGGGATCGTGGTCTCGCCGAAACGCCGTTTGGAGGCAAGCCTCCGCACTTACGCTTCAGGCAATGAAGCGGCGCGTCTACACTCTAACTGACCGCAATTGGCGTAGATCGAAGCCGATTACCGGCTATCCATTTTTGGCCCCCCGTCAACGATGGAGCGTGTCATGACGACAGACCGCATCAACAAGCGCATGAAGGTATACGCCACGCAAGGCTGGCAGGACACGGGATACAGGATTGGCGCACAACCTGCGCCGAAGGTGATCCTGCGAGCCGAAGGCGAATGGTGTACGCGCACGGACGACCGCAAGTTCGGACGCCGCGACGCCGACGGGCGCACGCCGAATTCCGGCGCGACATATCTGCATAAGGTTTCAGGCGACGAAGGGTATCCGTATCACGGCCCTGATGCGCTGATGGGTCAGTTGATTGGACGATTCGGCAAGGACGGCGAGCCGTTCCTCATCGGCAAGCACAAGTCGTTCCGTGTCGATGGGATGCCCTCGGACGTGTCGCTGTGGCTATGCTGCAACGATCCGTTGGGAAGCGCCAAACGCGACAACGATGGTGCGCTCGACGTGACACTCGAACTGGACGACGCCCGTGACGTCTTCGCGCCCCGCAGCCAGCACTTTGACCGCCCGTCAGGGACTTGGGTTGATGATTGAGGGTCGCGGCACCGCGCAATGCGAGTACCAGCGGCGACCTCTTCGCCGCTGGTCTTGCGCACCGCACGGAAACGAGCCACCTCACTGCCACCCGAACCGTCGCGCGAACACGCCTTTCATCGTCTGCGTGAGCACGGCGTAGGCGAGCAGGATGGCGGCGAGCATCGGGAAGTACGCAAGCGGCAGTGCCTGCATCTTGAACGTGTCAGCGAACGGCGACATCGGCAGCATCAGGCCAATCAGCATGACCGCGCCCGTCATCAGCAACAGCGGCCACGCAGCGCGGCTCTGCACGAACGGAATGCGGCGCGTGCGGATCAGGTGAACGATCAGCGTCTGCGACAGCAACCCTTCAACGAACCAGCCCGATTGGAAGAGTGTCTGGTGCTCGGCACTGTTCGCCCCGAACAAATGCCACATCGCCACGAACGTCAGCACGTCGAAAATCGAGCTGATCGGGCCGAAGAACACCATGAAGCGCGACAGATCCGCCGGGTTCCAGCGCTGCGGCCGCGTCAATTGCTCGTCATCGACGTTGTCGAACGGAATCGTTGTCTGCGACAAATCGTAAAGCAGGTTCTGCGTGAGCAATTGCAGCGGCAACATCGGCAGGAACGGTAAAAAGGCGCTCGCGATCAGTACCGAGAAGACATTGCCGAAGTTCGAACTGGCCGTCATCTTGATGTACTTGAGCATGTTCGCGAACGTGCGCCGCCCTTCGATCACGCCCTGCTCGAGCACCATCAGGCTCTTCTCCAGCAAGATCAGATCGGCGGCTTCCTTGGCGATGTCCACCGCCGTGTCGACCGAAATGCCGATGTCGGCCGCACGCAAGGCCGGTGCATCGTTGATGCCGTCGCCCATGAAACCGACCACGTGACCATTGGCACGCAGCGTTCGAACCAGACGCTCCTTGTGCGCCGGCGTGAGCTTGGCGAACACATTGGCACGCTCGACCGTTTGCGACAGTTCGGCGTCGCTCATTGCCTCGATATCGTCGCCCAGCACGCAGCCATTTACCTTCAGGCCAACTTCCCGGCAGACCTTCGCCGTCACGAGATCGTTGTCGCCCGTGAGCACCTTGACGTCGACGCCTGCCGCCGCGAGCGCCATCAATGCGGGCGCCGTCGACTCCTTGGGCGGATCGAGAAACGCGATATACCCGACGAGCACGAGGTCGCTCTCGTCCGCAATTCCGTAACTATCACGCACCGGCGGCAAGTGGCGCGTCGCCACCGCCACCACGCGCAGCCCCTCGGCGTTCAGATCGGCCGTCACGCGACGCAAGCGAGCCAACACATCAGGCGTGAGCGGCTCGACATTCGCGCCATGCAGCACGCGGTCGCATACTGCCATCACCTCTTCCACTGCCCCTTTGCAAATCAGCTCGTGGTGCGCACCGTTCTCACTGACGACCACCGACATGCGACGGCGCTGGAAGTCGAACGGAATCTCGTCGATCTTGCGGTAACGGTTGACCACATCCAGGCGCTGATGCAACTCCGCGTGATCGAGCACAGCCACGTCGAGCAGGTTCTTCAGACCCGTCTGGTAGAAGCTGTTCAGATAGGCATACTCGAGCACGTCTTCGGAGGCGTGCCCCCAGACATCGGTGTGACGCTCGAGGCAGATCTTGTCTTGCGTGAGCGTGCCGGTCTTGTCCGTACACAGCACGTCCATCGCGCCGAAGTTCTGGATCGCATCGAGCCGTTTGACGATCACCTTCTTGCGCGAGAGCACGACCGCGCCCTTGGCGAGCGTGGCCGTCACGATCATCGGCAGCATTTCCGGCGTCAGGCCCACCGCCACCGACAGCGCGAACAGCGAGGCTTCGAGCCAGTCGTGTTTGGTGAAACCGTTGATGAGCAGCACGATGGGCGTCATGACCATCATGAAGCGAATCAGCACCCACGACACGCGGTTCACGCCTTGCTGGAACGACGTCACCGTCGGTTGCAACGCCGTGACACGTTGCGCGAGCGAGCCAAAGAAAGTGCGCGCCCCGGTCGCCACCACCACCGCCGTGGCCGAGCCGCTGACTACGTTCGTCCCCATAAACGCGAGGTTGTCGTAAGCGAGCGGGTTGCTCCCGCCCGACTCGCAGGCGTGCGCAAATTTCTCGACGGGCAGCGCCTCGCCAGTGAGCGCCGATTGCGAGACGAACAAGTCCTTGGCCGCGAGCATGCGAACGTCCGCCGGAATCATGTCGCCTGCCGCGAGCAGCACAATGTCGCCCGGCACGAGTTCGGCCAACGGAATTTCACGGCCCACGCGCCCCAGACGGCGCACGTTGTCAGCCTCTGCGCCTCCATCGCCCGAAATTTCGCGACGCAGCACAGTGGCCGTCGTGCTCACCATCGCCTTGAGCTTCTCGGCCGCCTTGTTCGAACGCGCTTCCTGCACAAATCGCAACACCGTGGAAATGATCACCATCGACGCGATGATGATCGTTCCCTCGGTGTCGTCGGTCGCATAAGACACAGCGGCCAGCGCCGAGAGCAGCAGATTGAACGGATTGCGGTAACAGTTGAACAGGTGCCGCCACCAGGGCAACGGCTTCTCGTGTTCGACTTCGTTAGCGCCGACATGCGCGCGCACGTTGGCCGCTTCGTCGTCGGACAGGCCGTCGCGGGTAGTACTCAGGCGTGCGAGCAGATCCGGGCCGGCGTCGCGGGCGGCGTCGACGAGACCGGGCGGTGCCTCGTGGCCGTGCGCGGGCGCATCGAGGGTTTCGAGCATGTCGCGGCGACGGAAGAAGCGCAGGCCAAGGCGCGCGCCAAGCACCGTAATCAGCCGCTCGCTGAGCGTGAGAGCTTGTTGCATCGGATACATCCTGAAAATGCTGAGAGGCACCAGCGGATAGCCGGTGCCCCGGGAACGTCTTGAGGTGGCGTCAACCCGCCGCTTTTTCGCGGCGAACGAACGCCCGCAGCCACTGCCCGAGACGCGCCCCCGCGCCCGGACGCACCGATACCGTGGCGTCCGGATGCGGATCGACGTGATAGTGATGCAGGCACTCGCTCGGCAGCATCAGGGCTTGCGGATTGCCTCCGCGAAGGGTCATGGAGTAACGGAACACGATGAATCTCCCGGCCGCGCGGCAATCTGCCCGGCGCAAGCGATGGGTTCGTGCTTCCCGGCCGATGCTCAACGGCAAACGGCCCGAAAACGAACACACGCGCACGGCAGGACAGCCCGAACGGCAGATGTACAACTAATTAGGGAGCGTGCTACGAAAGATGGACGCCATCGGTACAGCCCAATAAAACCCGTTGACGCGCCGGCCAAGGGATAGGGCAATCGAGACGTACATCAGAGGTGCGCGCCAACCCGGCTATGCGAGTTAGCGGCAGGGAAGATCCCGGGGACTAACTCGCGGTGATGGTGTCGACCTGCGCCGACCGGCAACTACCACTAGAACTACTGTCCACGGAAGGACCTCCTGAGAGCTATGACGGCGCGATTTTACCCCCGAGTGCGTCGAAAGAAAAGTGACAATTCAACGTGTTACAAAATGATGACAAATGCAACTTTCCAACGGAAAGCGGCTCAGTCAGAATTCGTCATGTTTTCGTCACAATCCGCCTGCCGGCGGCCGTCGATGCACCGGCACTGCGTGTAGCCCGGTAGCGCCCCGGACGACCGGTGGTCACATTCTCGCCTCCCGGACTTCATGGATTCGTTCAACCGCGCCCTCTTTCTGGCCATCAATGCCTCGCCCGATGTGAGCGAAGGCGAACTGGCCGTCGCCATCTTCCTCGCCAAGTATCTGATTCTCCTGCTGCCGGCAGGACTGGCCACGCTATGGCTCGCAGGCGGGCGTGACCGCGAGAGCGCCGTGCACGGCCTGCTCGGTGTGGGGCTCGTGCTGATGGTCAACTTCGTCATCGGGCTGGCCTGGTTCGAACCGCGGCCGTTCGCCGCCGGTCTGGGCACCAACCTGCTCGCCCATGCCCCCACGAGTGCCTTTCCCAGCAACCACGCGTCGATCATGTTCACGTCGGCATTCGTCCTGATGAGCGCCGTGGCGCGCACGCCTCGCCTGCTCGGCCGGCTGCTGCTGATTTGCGCGCTGCCGGTGTGCTGGGCACGCGTCTATCTCGGCGTTCACTGGCCGGTGGACATGCTCGGCGGACTGATGGTGTCGATTGTGGTGGCACTCATCATGCGCACGGCGAGTGCGCGCGAAACGAGCCGTATCGTCTCGGCAATCCTCGAAGGCATCTATCGCCGGTTGATGGCATGGCCAATCGCGCGCGGCTGGCTGCGTCGCTGAAACAACGGGACGTGGAATACGTGAGAACTGCCGCGGGAACTGGCGCAGGAACTGGCGCAGGAACGACGAGGAACTTCGGAAGTGCGGGGAACGTTGGGAGACTCGGGAGATCCGAATCTCCCAATGGTGCTGCGCAGAGGGAAATCAGCGGTGGTATTCGCCAGCGGCTTCGGGCTGGTAATCGATGCCGAGCAATTCCAGCTCGATCAGGTGACCGCCCGGCACCTGCCAGTGAATCGACTGGCCGACGCGCAGACCGAGCAGCGCACTGCCCACGGGCGCCAGTACCGAAATACCGCCTTCCGTGCTCGCCAGGTGTTGCGGATAGACGAGCGTCACACGATGCTCCTGCTGCGTAGCGAGATCACGATAGCGCAACACCGAATTCATCGTGGCGACGTCGGCCGGCATTTGCTCCGGTTCGACGACGCTTGCCCGGGCGAGCTCTGTTTCGAGTGCCTCCACATACGGCAATGCCGCGCGCGGCGCCTGCGCGGTGAGCGCTTCCAGGCGGTCGAGGTCGAGAGTCGAGACAGTGATCGAGGGACGTTGCGAGTGTGCGGTGGACATGTCGACGGGCCTGTTTTTCCTTGACGTTGAGAGAGTGGCCTTCAATCTAACAGAAGCCCCGCGCGGCGAGAAGTCCCGGACTTGACCGCCATCCGCTAGAATCGACGCATCAAGACGTCAGAAAAGCTGAATTCATGTCCGAAACTACTACGAACGCCGCCCTCTTCGAGCGCGCCCAGCAAACCATTCCCGGCGGCGTCAATTCGCCGGTGCGCGCCTTCCGCTCGGTCGGCGGCACTCCCCGCTTCATCGCCCGTGCGCAAGGTCCCTATATGTGGGATGCCGAAGGCACCCGCTATATCGACTACATCGGCTCATGGGGCCCGATGATCGTCGGCCACCTGCATCCGGACGTCGTCGCCGCCGTGCAAACGGCCATGTCACAAGGCTTCAGCTTCGGTGCGCCCACCGAGGCCGAAGTGGTCATGGCGGAGGAAATCTGCCGCCTGGTCCCGTCCATCGAACAGGTGCGTCTGGTGTCCTCGGGCACCGAGGCCACGATGAGCGCGCTGCGTCTGGCGCGCGGCTTTACCGGCCGCAACAAGATCGTCAAGTTCGAAGGCTGCTATCACGGTCACGCAGACAGCCTGCTGGTCAAGGCAGGCTCGGGTTTGCTCACGTTCGCCGATTCCACGCGTAACGCGCCGTCCTCGGCCGGTGTACCGCCCGAAGTCACGCGCGACACCCTCGTGCTCGAGTACAACAACGTCGAGCAACTTCGCGAGTTGTTCGCCGGACAAGGCGGCGAGATCGCCGCCGTGATCGTTGAGCCGGTGGCCGGCAACATGAATCTGGTGCGCGGCTCGCGCCACTTTCTGCAGACGCTGCGCGAGCTGTGCACCGCACACGGCGCCGTGCTGATCTTCGACGAAGTGATGTGCGGCTTCCGCGTCGGCCTGGGCGGTGCGCAAGCGCTCTACGGCATCACTGCCGACCTCACCTGCCTGGGCAAGGTCATCGGCGGCGGCATGCCCGCAGCGGCATTCGGCGGACGACGCGACATCATGTCGCACCTCGCACCGCTGGGCGGCGTTTATCAGGCAGGCACGCTGTCGGGGAACCCGCTGGCGGTGGCCGCAGGTCTCGCCACGCTCAAGCTGATTCAGGCACCGGGCTTCTACGAGGATCTGGCCAAGCGCACGTCGAAGCTCGTCACCGGGCTCGTTGACGCGGCACAGGCCGCCGGTGTGCCGTTCTCCGGCGACAGCGTCGGTGGCATGTTCGGCTTGTACTTCCGCGCCAATGTGCCGCAGAGCTTCGCCGAAGTCACGACATCCGACGTTGCACGCTTCAACAAGTTTTTCCATGCGATGCTCGATCGCGGCGTCTATCTCGCGCCGAGCGCCTTTGAAGCGGGCTTCGTCTCGGCAACGCACGACGACACGATCCTCGACACCACGCTCGAAGCTGCCCGCGACGCGTTCCGGGCGATCGCCTGAGCGTGACGCGTCACGCATCACGCACCTGTCATCGACAATAATTCGCTCAGGTCACGGGTAAGCCCGTCTGACCCCAACAGGGAGAAACACCATGCAAATGCTGCTGCCGACCAAGCTGCGTCAATCGTTTGTGCGCTGGATCGCACTCGGACTGCTCACGTCGTTGCTGTCCGCCTGCGGGTACAACGAAATCCAGGTCAAGGACGAAGCGGTCAAGGCGGCCTGGAGCGAGGTCGTCAACCAATACCAGCGCCGCGCTGATCTGGTGCCGAATCTGGTGAACACGGTCAAGGGCTATGCCTCGCACGAGCAATCGACGCTCACCGAAGTGATCAACGCCCGCGCCAAGGCCACGAGCATCACCGTCACGCCGGAGACACTCAACGACCCCGAGGCGTTCAAGCGCTTTCAGCAAGCACAGGGGGAGCTGTCGGGGGCGCTTTCGCGTCTGATGGCCGTCTCGGAGAATTACCCGAACCTGAAAGCCGACGGCCTGTTCCGTGACCTGCAATCGCAACTGGAAGGCACGGAAAACCGCATCACGGTGGCGCGCAACCGGTTCATTCAGGCGGTGCAGGACTACAACGTGTATGTGCGTCAGTTCCCGAACAACCTGACGGCGAAGATGTTCGGCTACTCGACGAAACCGAACTTCACGGTCGAAGACGAGAAGGCCATTTCGACTGCGCCGGCCGTCAAGTTCTGAGGATCACGTCATGGCTGCTGCCTCTGCTGTCTCTGCTGTCCCTCTCGTCACGACAGGCGGCTGCGCGTTGCCGCCGTGCCATCGGGTGACGACGTATGACGCGAGCGGCAGCATCGCCGGCGTCCGACAGCACACCGCACGGGCGCGCGTGCTATGGGTGCTTTGGGCGCTGGTGCTGGCCTGCCTGTGCTGGCTGGCATTGCCGGCCGGCGCGGAAGATCTGGTCGCGGTGCCCGCGCTCACCGCGCGGGTGACCGATCTCACGGGAACCCTCACCCCCGAGCAACGCAACGCACTCGAGACGCAACTCGCACAATACGAGCAACAGCGCGGCAGTCAGATCTTCGTTCTGATGGTGCCGAGCACATCGCCCGAGACCATCGACCAGTACAGCATTCGCGTGGCCGACGCCTGGAAGGCCGGCCGCAAGGGGGTCGACGACGGCGTCATCATACTCATCGCGAAAAACAATCCGAACGACCTGCGCAAGATGCGCATCGAGGTCGGACGCGGCGTGCAAGGCTCGCTCACCGACGCCATCTCCGGGCGCATCCTGCGCGACGTGATGGCCCCGTATTTCCGCAACGGCGACTTCTTCGGCGGACTGGCGGCAGGCGTTGCGGCAGTGCAGGCCGCCATGAACAACGAGGCCCTGCCCGCGCCGAATCTGCCCTCGACGCGCGCTCCGCACTCGGATCTGTCCGATTTCCTGCCGCTACTCTTCATCGTCTTCATCATTGCGATGGTCGTCATCATGGAGAGCCGCCGGCGCTTCCGCGGTCCGGGGCTGACGGGGGCAGACGGCACCGACCCGCGCTCGCGCGTGCTCACCGGCCAACGCGGACGCATTGGCGCGGGTGGCTTCGGCGCCGGGCTCGGAGGCGGTCTGGGCGGCTGGGGACGTAACGACGGCGGCGGGTTCGGCGGCGGAGGCGGGGGTGGTTTCGGCGGTGGCGGGGGCGGCGGATTTGACGGCGGCGGCTCGTCGGGGAACTGGTGATGGCGATGACACAAGAACCGATCACGACGCAACACAAGCCGCACGACGTCTCGCGCTGGTTGCGGCACCTGGGCACCTGGCGCGCGCACGCCCGATGGATTTTCCCGGACAAGGCGCTCGATACGCTCGAAGCTGCAATCCGCGAGTCGGAGACCGAGCATCGCTGCGAGATCCGTCTGGTGATCGAAGCCGCGATGCCGCTTGCGGCAGTTTGGCAAGGCCACACATGCCGCCAGCGCGCCGTTCACCTGTTTCGCCAGCTCGGCATCGCCCATACGGGCGAGCGTACCGGCATCCTTCTGTATATCAACCTCGCCGATCACGATATCGAGCTGATCGCCGACAAGGGCGTCAATGCACTGGTGTCCCCACGCACGTGGGATACCGTCGTTACGCAAATGAGCGCCGGATTCCGTGACGAACGTTATGTCCAGAGCGTGCTCGACGCGCTGAACACCCTGCGCGGCATTGCGCGCGAATCCCTGCCGGCCCATGCCGGCGCAGCGCCGGACAATGCCTTGACCGACCGGCCGCTGATCCTCTGACGTCTCATGTTTTCCGAACAGGATTTTGCTTACATGCGCCGCGCGCTGGCACTCGCCGAGCGCGCGATGTTCACGACTACGCCGAATCCGCGCGTGGGCTGCGTGATCGTGCAAGACGGCCGTGTCATCGGCGAAGGCTTCACGCAACCTGCCGGTCAGGACCACGCCGAAGTGCAGGCCATGAAAGACGCTCGCACGCGTGGCGAATCGGTGCGCGGTGCGACGGCCTACGTCACGCTCGAGCCGTGCAGCCATTACGGCCGCACGCCGCCGTGTGCGAAGGGACTGATCGAGGCGGGTGTGAAACGCGTGATCGCCGCGATGGAAGATCCGAACCCGCTCGTCGCGGGACGCGGCCTGACGATGCTGCGCGACGCGGGCATCGAAGTACGCTGCGGACTGCTGGAGCAAGAGGCGCGCGAATTGAACATCGGTTTCGTCGCCCGCATGATGCGCGGCACCCCGTGGGTGCGTCTGAAGGTTGCCGCCAGCCTCGACGGCAAGACTGCCCTGAACAACGGCGTGAGCCAGTGGCTCACCGGCCCGGCAGCGCGCGCCGATGGACATGCGTGGCGCGCACGGGCGTGCGCGATTCTCACCGGCATCGGCACCGTACGGGAGGACGATCCGGCACTCACGGTGCGCGAGGTCGAGACCACGCGCCAGCCGCTGCGCATCGTTGTCGATTCGCATCTGGATATTTCCCCGACGGCCAGAGTGCTCGCAAACGGCAACGCGCTCGTGGTCTGTGCGAACGGCGCTACGGACCGTGCGTCCCGCCTGCACGATCTTGGCGTGGAAGTGCTCGATCTGCCCAATCCGAACGGCAAGGTCGACCTGTCTGCGCTCCTGCGCACGCTGGGTGAGCGCCAGCTCAACGAAATCCACGTGGAAGCCGGCTACAAGCTCAACGGCTCCCTGCTGCGCGAGCGCTGTGTGGATGAGTTGCTTACGTATCTCGCGCCTTGCATCGTCGGCGACGCGCAGGGCATGTTCAATCTGCCCGCGCTCACATCGCTCGATGACAAGCTCGCCCTGAGCTTCACGGACGTGCGCATGATCGAAACCGATCTGCGCGTGATGGCTCGCTTCAAACGCGACTGAGTCCGCATCACCCCCCAAAAAAACGGGGCATACCGTCTGGTGCGCCCCGTTCTTCTGTTCAGGCCGAAGCCCCGGCCCGGCCGTACGGCCGGCTCGCTCAGACGTGGAAGCCCACGCGGCCCAGCGACTCCATTTCGACCGACACATACTGGCCCGGCTGGATGTACTCGGCCGGCGTAGCGCCGCCCGCCATCACGATCCAACCCGCCTGCAGCGGCTCGCCCGCCGCCGCCGACAGACGTGCCGCCGCGACCAGAGAGCGCAGCGGATGGCCCAGCAACGCCGCCGTCGAGCCCACTTGCACCGTGCGTCCGTTGATCGTCATTGCCAACCCCAGATTCGAGAAGTCGACGTGCGGGTCGTGCCAGGCGCCGATCACGAAACCGCTCGATGACGCGTTATCCGCGATCACTTCCGGCAGCGTGAACTTGAAGTCCTTGTAGCGCGAATCGATGATCTCGATGGCCGGCGCAATCGCCTCGACTGCCGCGAGCGCCTGCGGGCCCGTGACGTTCCCCTCGAGCGGCTTCTTCAGAATGAAGGCGATCTCCGGTTCGACGCGCGGATGCACATAGCGCTTGAAGTCAATGGATGTGCCCTCTTCGACCTGCATGCCGGACGTCAGACGTCCCCAGATCACGTCGGACAGCCCCATCTGAATCATCTTGGCGCGGCTGGTGAAACCCATCTTCACGCCAACGCGAGTCTCACCGCGCTGCGCGCGACGGGCGAGCGATGCCGCCTGAATGGCGTAGGCGTCGTCGAGCGACAGACGGTTGTCGGTATCGAACTGCTCGACCTCGTGCGCAAAGTGCGCTGCGTCGTCGAGCCGCTTGGCGTAGTCTTGAATGTGGCTCATCGCGCAGCCTCGCTGGCAGGTTCGAACACGGCGCGGACCGAGCCCAGGCCGTTGATACGGGTTTCGAAAATGTCGCCCGGCGTGACCGCGGCCATCGGGCCCAGGGCGCCGGAGAGCACCAGATCGCCAGCCTTGAGCGGCGTACCCACGGCCGCCATCGTGCGGGCGAGCCACACCACGGCGTTGATCGGGCTGCCCAGACAGGCCGCACCGGCCCCCACGGACACCGGCTCGCCGCGACGCTCCATCACCATGCCGCACATGCGCACGTCGAACTCGGAGAGCCGCTTCGGCGTGTTGCCGATCACGTAGGCCGACGACGACGCGTTATCGGCGATCGTATCGGTGATGCGGATATTCCAGTCGGCCACGCGGCTGCCAACGATCTCCAGCGCGGGCAAGGCGTATTCGATGGCGTTGATGACATCGAGCTGGCCCGGGTGATCGACGTTCAGATCGCGCCCGATGACGAAGGCGATCTCGGCTTCGATCTTCGGTTGCGTGAGGATCGATGCAGGGATCGGTTCGCCATCACCGTAGCCCATGTCGTCGAACAACATGCCGAAATCGGGCTGGTCAACGCCAAGCTGCTTCTGCACGGCAACCGACGTCAGGCCGATCTTGCAACCGACGATGCGGCGCCCGGCGGCCAGGCGACGCTCGGTGTTGATGCGCTGAATGGCGTAGGCGTCGTCAATGCTCAACGGCGTGTAAGTATCGCGCAGCGGGGCGATGAACCGGTGGGAGCGCTCGGCTTCGAGGAGCGCATCGGCCGCCTGTTGCAAACGCGCCTGCGTGGCCGCGTCGCGCTGTGTGATCGCCGTCATCACGCGCCTGCCTTGGCCGGCGCGGCCGGCTCGTCCTTGGTGCGCTCACCCACCGCCCAGTGCGCCGCCGGGACCTGCGTGGCAAACACGCGGATCGATTCGAGCGGTGCCCCAAGCGTTTCATGCACGGTGCGCGCCACGGCTTTCACGCAAGCCTTCACGGTGGCGTCGTCGCGGCCTTCGATCAGATTGATATGTACGATTGGCATGATGCTGTCCCCTGAAATGCCGAAAAGATAGCCTTCTGACCGAATGATGCGCGCATCGACAAGATACCGTCCAATACCATTTTTTCAGATTCCGATACCATTTCGGTATTGAGTCATGACACCGGTCATGGCACCGGGACGGGATCTCTATGGACATCAAGCAAATGCGGTACTTTCTTGCCGTCGCGCAGGAAGGGCATTTCGGGCGGGCGGCGCAGCGGCTGAGCATGGCGCAGCCGCCACTCACCCGGCATATCCAGGCGCTCGAAGCGCAGTTGGGCACACCGCTATTCGTACGCACGCCCAAAGGCGCCACACTGACCGCCGCCGGGCAGACGCTGCTTGCCGAGGTGCCGAATATCCTGTCGCTGGCGCGTCGCGCAGAGGAACAGACGCGCCTGGCCGGCGAGGGCTATATCGGACGCCTCGATGTCGGCATCTTCAGCTCGGGCATTCTCAATGTGATTCCGCGATTGCTGGCGAGCTTTCATACCGAGCGTCCCGAAGTGAAGATCGGTCTGCACAACCTGTCGAAGACGGAACAGATCGCGGCGCTGCGCGAGCGGCGTATCGCCATCGGCTTCAATCGGCTGATTCCGGACGAACCGGACCTCGTCGTCGACTGGATTCATCGAGAGCCGTTTCTGGTCGCGCTCTACGAAGGTCATCCGCTATGCAAGCGCGCCTCGTTGACGTTGGCCGATCTCGATAACGAGCGGATGATCCTCTACCCCAACGCCCCGGTGCCGGGACTCGCCGAAGAGGTCGCCGCCGCGTTCCGCAGCGAGGGCGTGACGCTGCGGGTGGAACAAGAGGTGGAGGACGTGGTCACGTCGATTGCGCTGGTGGCGAGCCGCTTCGGTGTTTGCGTGACGACGGAGTCCGCGGCGAACCTGCGTTTGCCCGGCGTGGTGTACCGGCCGTTGAAATCGCAGCGTCTGCGCGCCATCGAGCTCAATTGCATGTACCGGCGCGATGACGACTCCCCCATTCTTGCGGCCTTCCTCACGCTCATCCGGCAATCCCGCAATCAGCGTCGCACATTGACGATGTAGCGGCTTCGCATACTCAGCCATATACCGCATCGGATGCAAAACTTCACAATTGGATTCCAATGAATTGCAGATTGTATCCAAAATGTCCTGCTCGACAATCTGCACGTCCGATTTAACGTGGCCCCGATTTGCCGATTTGAATCGATTTCACGCCATTTCTCATCTGCGTAGTACTACGGATCATCGCTGTGACGACTCTTATTTTTTTCTTCCGACCCTTTTGAAATCCTTTATTCATGCGGGTTTCAAGAGGGCTCCGGATACCTGTTCCAATTGAACTGCGTATTACGCTACTATGGCGCATCGTTCGTGCCGCCAGCGGCTTGAATGATCCAATACCGACAGGTTCAGCAGTCGATCAAGACCACCGCACGCCCGGGTAGTCAAAAAATACAAATCAAGGAGATGTCCACAATGCAGTTCCGTCACAAATCCCTGTTCGTCGCCGCTGCTCTCGCCTTCATTGGAACGGCCGCCAACGCTGAGACCGTCAAGATCGCTATCGCCGGCCCGTTCAGTGGCTCGGTTGCCCAATACGGCGATATGGTCAAGGCCGGCGCGTTGACCGCCATCGAAGAAATCAACGCAGCAGGCGGTGCGAACGGCAACAAGCTGGAAGCCGTGATGATGGACGATGCATGCGAGCCGAAGCAGGCCGTCGCCGTCGCCAACAAGATCGTCAGCCAGAAGATCAAGTATGTGATCGGTCACGTGTGCTCGGGTTCGACGATCCCGGCATCGGACATCTATGAAAACGAAGGCGTGGTGATGATTACGCCGTCGGCGACGGCACCGCAACTGACCGAAGGCAAGAAGCGCCACTTCATCTTCCGCACGATCGGCCGCGACGATCAGCAAGGCCCGGCAGCTGCGCAGTACATCATCAACAAGGTCAAGCCGAAGAAGGTTGCCGTGCTGCACGACAAGCAGTCGTATGGCCAGGGCATTGCCTCCTCCGTGAAGAAGGACCTCGACGCCGCCAAGATCCCGGTCGTGCTGTTTGAAGGTATCAACGCCGGCGACTCGGACTACTCGGCTGTCATCACCAAGCTCAAGTCGCAAGGCGTGGACTTCGTGTACTTTGGCGGCTACCACCCGGAAATGGGCCTGCTGCTGCGCCAGGCACGTGAACAGGGCGTGAAAGCCACGTTCATGGGTCCGGAAGGCGTGGGCAACAAGGACGTGACGGCGATCGCCGGCCCGGCCTCGGAAGGCATGCTCGTGACGCTGCCGGCCGACTTCACCGCCGATCCGGCCAACGCCAAGCTGGTGAAGGCTTTCGCCGACGCCAAGCGCGATCCGAACGGTCCGTTCCAGATGCCGGCCTACACGGGCGTGCAACTGATCGCCAAGAGCATTGCCGGCGCGAAGAGCACCGACCCGGAAAAGGTGGCCAAGTACCTCCACGCCAACACGTTCGACACGCCGATCGGCAAGGTTGCGTATGACGCAGCCGGCGATCTGAAGTCGTTCAAGTTCGTGGTGTACACCTGGCACAAGGACGCCACCAAGACCGCCGCCAACTGATTCCCTGACGCTTTACTGGCCAGCGAATCACCCCCTGCCGCCCGCCGACCCCGGCGGGCGGCGCGCATTCGCGCTCGGCCCCCGCTCGTCGCGAGGCTTCCCGCATGAACGAATTTTTCCCACAGCTAGCCCAGCAACTGGTCAATGGCCTGACGCTGGGCGCGATCTACGCGTTGATTGCCATTGGCTACACAATGGTCTACGGCATCATCGGCATGATCAACTTTGCCCACGGCGAGATCTACATGATCGGCGCCTATGTCGGGCTTGTCACACTGACTGCAATCGGTTCGGCGGCAGGTTACCCCTTGCCGCTCGTGCTGGGCGCAGCGCTGCTGGTGTCGGTGCTGATCACGGGCCTGTACGGCTTCGCGATCGAGCGGGTGGCGTATCGCCCGCTGCGCGGCGGACCTCGTCTCGGACCGCTGATCTCCGCCATCGGTATGTCCATCTTCCTGCAGAACTACGTGCAGATTGGCCAGGGCGCGCGTGACGTGTCCGTGCCAATGCTGATCTCGGGCGCCATCGACATCCCGATGGGCGACTTCACCGTCACCATTCCCTACGCTCGCATGTTGATCGTGGGCGTGACGGTCGCGCTGATGATCCTGCTCACCCTGTTCATCGCTAACTCGCGCATGGGCCGTGCCTGCCGTGCCTGCGCCGAGGACATGCGCATGGCCAACCTGCTCGGCATCGATACGAACCGCGTGATCTCGTTCACGTTCGTACTCGGCGCCATGCTTGCGGCCGTCGGCGGCGTGTTGATCGGCCTGACCATCGGCAAGCTCAATCCGTATATCGGCTTCATCGTCGGCATCAAAGCCTTCACGGCGGCGGTGCTCGGCGGTATCGGCAGCATTCCCGGCGCCATGCTGGGCGGCGTGCTGTTGGGGCTGGCGGAGACGCTCGCCTCGGGCTATATGCCCTCCGAGTACAAGGACATCGTGGCGTTCTGCCTGCTGGTGCTGGTGCTGCTGTTCCGCCCGACCGGCCTGCTGGGCAAACCCGACGTCGAGAAAGTCTGAGGTCGACCATGACACAACAACTCACGCTCAAGTCCGGCGCCGCCAATCGTGCGCCGGCAGGCGACACGCTCAAGGGCGCGGTTATCGCCGCGCTCGTGACGATCGTTCTCACGGCCCCCATTCTGGGCCTGCAACTGAAGCTCGAAGGCTATCAGGTGGTGCTCGAGCAGCACTGGCGTCCGGTCTGGATCGCCGCAGCCATCGTCTTCGTGTTCCAGTTGCTCAAGCCGCTGCTGATGCGCTCCAAGCGTGCGGTGAAGCTGCCGGCCATGCCCGTCATGGGCCGTCGTCAGCAACTGACCGCGATATGGGTGCTGCTCGCCGTCGGGCTCGTGTGGCCGTTCATCGGCTCACGCGGCGCGGTGGACGTGGCCACGCTCGCCCTCATCTACTGCGTACTCGGTCTCGGCCTGAACATCGTCGTGGGCTTCGCCGGTCTGCTCGATCTGGGTTACGTCGGCTTCTACGCGGTCGGCGGTTATACCTATGCCCTGCTCAACCAGTACTTCGGCCTGACGTTCTGGGAATGCCTGCCGCTCGCCGCGCTCATGTCGGCCACGTTCGGCTTCCTGCTCGGCTTCCCGGTGTTGCGCCTGCGCGGCGACTATCTCGCCATCGTGACGCTGGGCTTCGGTGAAATCATCCGGTTGCTGCTGAACAACCTGACGAGCATCACCGGTGGTCCGGATGGCGTGTCGGGCATTCCGAAACCCAGCGTGTTCGGCTTCGAAATGGCGCGCTCGGCGAGTGTCGAAGGGGCAAAGACATTCCATGAGTTGATCGGCCTGCCTTACAGCGGTTCGCACATGGTGATCTTCCTCTACCTGCTCGCGTTTGCGCTGGTGGGCTTCACGCTGTTCGTCACGAGCCGTCTGATTCGCATGCCGATCGGCCGTGCGTGGGAAGCGCTGCGCGAAGACGAAATCGCGTGCCGCTCGCTCGGTCTGAACCCGACGCGCATCAAGCTCTCGGCGTTCACGCTCGGGGCATCGTTCGCCGGGCTTGCCGGTGCGTTCTTCGCTGCGCGTCAGGGGTTGGTCACGCCCGAATCATTCACGTTCATCGAGTCGGCGCTCATCCTCGCCGTGGTGGTGCTTGGCGGCATGGGCTCGCAGATCGGCGTGATTCTCGCGGCCATTCTGCTCACGATCCTGCCGGAAGTCGCCCGCGACTTTGCGGAATACCGCATGCTGATTTTCGGTCTGGTGATGGTGCTGATGATGATGTGGCGTCCGCAGGGTCTGTTGCCCGCCACCCGCCCGCATGTGGAGTTGCCGCAATGAGTGCAGAACTGTTGAAACTCTCCGGCCTGCAGATGCGCTTCGGCGGTCTGCTCGCCGTCGACGGCGTCGAATTCGACGTCCGAAAAAACGAAATCTTCGCAATCATCGGCCCGAACGGTGCAGGCAAGACGACCGTCTTCAATTGCGTAGGTGGGTTCTATCGCCCGACGGGCGGCTCGATCGTGCTCGACGGCGATAACATCACCGGCCTGCCCAGTCACATGGTGGCCCGGCGCGGTCTCGTGCGCACCTTCCAGAACATTCGCCTCTTCCGCCAGTTGACGGTCGTGGAGAACCTGCTCGTTGCGCAGCACATGCGCGTTCACAGCGGCTTCCTGCAGGGGCTCTTCTCGACCGGGGCGTTCCGCCGTGCCGAGCGCACAGCGCTCGAGCGCGCCAAGATGTGGCTCGACCGCCTGGGCCTGACGGCCGTTGCCAACCGCGAGGCGGGCACGCTGTCGTATGGGCATCAGCGGCGCCTCGAAATCGCGCGCTGCATGATCACCGAGCCGCGTCTGCTCATGCTCGACGAACCGGCAGCCGGCCTGAACCCGCAGGAGAAGGTCGAGTTGCAACAGCTCGTCGACAACCTGCGTCACGAATTCGGTATCTCGGTGCTGCTCATCGAGCACGACATGAGTCTGGTGATGGGCGTTTCGGACCGGATTCTCGTGATGGAACACGGCAAGCCGATCATGATCGGCAAGCCCGACGAGGTGCGCAACGACCCGCGCGTCATCAAGGCCTACCTCGGGGAGGAATAATGCTGAAGCTCGAACAGATCCATACCCACTACGGGGCCGTCGAGGCGCTCTCCGGCGTGTCGATCGAAGTGAACAAGGGCGAGATCGTCACGCTCATCGGCAGTAACGGCGCGGGTAAAACCACGTTGATGATGACGGTGTGCGGCACGCCTCGCGCATCGAGCGGTCGCGTGATGTTCGAGGGTAACGACATCACCGCCCGCCCCACGCACGAAATCATGCGCATGGGGCTGGCGATTTCGCCGGAAGGGCGCCGCGTGTTTCCGAGTCTGACCGTGATCGAAAACCTGAAGATGGGCGGCTTCTTCGCGTCCAGGGACGAGATCGAGGCCGGCATGGACCACGTCTTCAAGTTGTTCCCGAGACTCGCCCAGCGCGGCAAGCAGCGCGCCGGCACGATGTCGGGCGGTGAACAGCAGATGCTGGCCATCGGGCGGGCATTGATGAGCCGTCCGCGCCTGCTGCTGCTCGACGAACCGACGCTCGGCCTGGCCCCGCTCGTGATCGCGCAGATCTTCGACATCATTCGGGCGATCCGCGAAGAAGGCGTCACGGTCTTTCTGGTGGAGCAAAACGCGAACAAGGCACTGCACGTGGCCGATCGTGGCTATGTACTGGAAACTGGCCGCGTCGTGCTCGCCGACTCGGCAGACAACTTGCTCGCGAACGACGACATCAAGCGCGCTTATCTTGGCGCGTAATGTCGCGAACGGCGGCAATGCACGCCGCCGCGAGCCGACGTCGAAAACAAAGGGGGGCGAGCCTTCGGGCACGTCCCCCTTTTTGTCACGCCTGGCCGAAAACGTGAAACCCTGGGCCTCGTCCGGGTGTCACTTCATCAGTTCGACCAACTGATCGAGCGCCTTGCCCCAGCCATCGTGGAAGCCCATGGCCTCGTGCTGCGCACGCGCGGCTTCGTCACCGTGAATGGCAATCGCGGTATAGCGCGTGCCTTTGCCTTGCGCCTCCATCAGCACGGCCGCCGTGAAATGAAAGCCGCCATGCTCTGCCACGGGCGCAGGGGCCGGACGAAAACCCGGCAGCACTGCATTCGTCCAGACCAGCCGCGAGTTCTCGACGACTTCCAGATAGCACCCGTCATTGGGGAACTGCTGCCCCTCGGGAGAGCGCATGACAGTGCGGAACAGTCCGCCCGGACGCAGATCGATCTCGCACTCCACGGTCTGCCACGGTGCGGGCGTGAACCACTTCTTGATGTGCTCGGGCTGCGTCCACGCCGCCCACACACGCTCGCACGGCACGTCGACATAGCGCTCGAGCACCAGATCCAGCGTCGGGTCGATCGAAAAAAGAATGGCACGGCTCATGTTCAAGTCTCCCTCGTCTGCAGCAGATAATTGTCGAGTTGCTCCAGGCGGCGCGTCCACTTGTCGCGCTGCAATTGGAGCCAATCCTGCGCACCGGCCAACGTCTGCGTTTCCAATGCGTAGGTGCGCACACGCCCGCTTTTCCGCGAGATGACCAGACCGCTCTCCTCCAGCACGCTCAAATGCTGCGTGAACGACGGCAACGCCATCGAAAACGGACGCGCCAGTTCGCTCACCGAGGCGGGGCCAAGCGTCAGGCGCTCGACGACCGCGCGTCGCGTGGGGTCGGACAGCGCCTGAAAGATCCGGTCGAGAGGGATGGATTGATTAGCCATACGCCTAACTATAGTGGCCGCAATTACTTAGGTCAATGCCTTTGTGTTTGGGATTCGTCGACTGCCAGTCAGGCGAGCACCGATGCCTTGAGGCGATTCTTCCGAGATCCGACGCGTACGTCGCCGGAATTGTCCGCACCCGCCGATTTTCCGGGGGCCATAGCGCGAGATTCGGCCGCAGCCGCGCACCGGCTTGGCGTAGAATAGAGCCTTTCCAAATTCAGCCCCCGCGTTGTCCGCTATGCCGTTGGCCACTACAGAAGAAATCATTGCCGAGCTGAAGGCCGGCCGCATGGTTGTCCTCGTCGACGAGGAAGATCGTGAAAACGAGGGCGATCTGGTCATGGCGGCCGAGTTCGCAACGCCCGAAGCCATCAACTTCATGGCCAAGTATGGCCGCGGGCTGATTTGCCTCACGCTCACGCAGGCGCGCTGCAAGCAGCTCAACCTGCCGCTGATGACCTACCGCAACGGCACGCAATACGGCACCGCATTTACGCTGTCGATCGAAGCGGCCGAGGGCGTCACCACGGGCATCTCGGCGGCAGATCGCGCGCGCACGGTCCAAACGGCCATCGCGCCCGAGGCACGTCCCGAAGATATCGTGCAGCCGGGCCACGTGTTCCCGATCATGGCGCAGCCCGGCGGCGTGCTGGTGCGCGCAGGTCACACGGAAGCCGGTTGCGATCTGACGGCAATGGCCGGTCTCACGCCCGCAGCGGTGATCTGCGAGATCATGAACGACGACGGCACGATGGCACGCCTGCCGCAGTTGCTGGAGTTCGCGGAGCAACACAACATCAAGATCGGCACGATCGTCGATCTGATTCACTACCGCAGCCGCACCGAATCGATGATCGAGACGGTCGCAACGCGCGAAATGCAGACGGCTTGGGGCACCTTCCAGGCAACCCTGTACCGGGACAAGCCGAGCGGCAACCCACATCTGGCATTGGTACGCGGCACGCCGACCCCGGCTGACGAGACACTCGTGCGCGTGCACGAACCGCTTTCGGTGCTGGACCTGCTCGAGACCGGCGTATCGACACACTCCTGGACGCTCGCAGGCGCCATGCAAGCCATTGCCGAAGCGGGCAAAGGCGTGGTCGTTCTGCTCAATTGCGTGGAAACGCCGGAGCATCTGTTCAACCAGTTCGAAGCGCTCGACGAATCCGAGAAGGCGGCACGCGCCAAGCGCCGCCCGGTAGACTTCCGTACGCACGGCGTTGGCGCGCAAATCCTGCGCGAACTGGGCGTCGGTAAAATGCGAGTGCTCTCGAGCCCGCGCAAGATCCCCAACATGGCAGGTTATGGCCTCGAGGTGACCGGTTTCCAACCGATGCCCGGCGCCGAAACCGCCTGAGTATTTCTGTATCGATCCCCTGCCGGCGAACGGCGGCGAGGGATCATCTTGCCGAGCATTGCCTGTCTCGGGCATGTCGGCACAACGTTGGCTGCACCGCCTGGACGGTACTTTTTTAGAGGAAGCCCATTATGGACATCGGACAATACCAGCCGGAACTCGACGGTGAAGGCCTGCGCGTGGGTATCGTGCAAGCACGATTCAACGACGCCGTTTGTACGGCGCTGCGCACTGCCGCTGTGGCTGAACTCGACCGCCTTGGCGTCGACGGCGAAGACGTGCTGCTCGTGACGGTGCCCGGCGCACTGGAAATTCCGCTGGCATTGCAGAAAATGGCCGAAAGCGGCCAGTTCGACGCGCTCATCGCGCTCGGCGCGGTCATCCGCGGCGAGACATATCACTTTGAGCTGGTCTCGAACGAAAGCGGTGCCGGTATTACGCGCATCGGTCTCGATTTCGGTATCCCCATCGCCAACGCGGTGCTCACGACCGAAAACGACGAACAGGCCGAAGGGCGCGCCGCTGAAAAGGGCCGCGATGCTGCCCGTGTGGCGGTAGAAATGGCCAATCTGCTCGAAGCCATCGACATGCTCAGTGGCGACGACGACGGATCGGATGAAGACGACGAAGAAGAGGAAGATCGGTAATGAAGAGTGCTCGCCGCCGCGCGCGCGAATTTGCGTTGCAAGGGTTGTATCAATGGCTGCTCTCGCGCGACCACGCGGGTGAGATCGATGCGCACCTGCGCACCACCCCCGGCTACGACAAGGCTGACCGTGCCCACCTGGATGCACTGCTGCACGGCAGCATCCGGGAAGCGGACGCCTTGTCGCAGCAACTCCAGCCGTACCTGGACCGCCCGGCCGCCGAGTTGTCGCCGGTCGAGCATGCGGTGCTCGTCATCGGTGCCTACGAACTGATTCACCACCTGGACATTCCGTACCGTGTGGTCATCAACGAGGCCGTCGAACTCGCCAAGACCTTTGGCGGTGTCGAGGGCTTCCGCTACGTGAACGGTGTCCTCGACAAGTTCTCGGCGGAAGTGCGTCCGGATGAAGTCGCCGCAAATCGCAACGGCGGTCGCGGCAAAAGCGCCTGACGCTTGGCAAAGCTTGGCAAGGCATCTCAGGTCCGTTAGGGCCTGACGAGGCCTGCCGGATAAGCCGAACGGGGTAGCCACCAGCCCCGGGCACCCGCCCCGCCAGCCCCTCCCGCCCCTCCCGCCCCTCACCCACTCGTTCCGTCTCCCCCCGACATCATGGATCGCACCCCTGACCTCGCCCCCCCCACGCTCAAACTCGCGCAACGTGTCGACGACATCGCCCCGTTTCACGTGATGGAGCTAGCCAAGCAGGCGGCGCTGCGAGAAAAGGCGGGACATCATGTGATTCACATGGGCATTGGCGAGCCGGATTTCACGGCGCCCGACGCGGTGATCGAGGCGGCAGCGAAGGCCATGCGCGATGGGCGGACGCAGTACACCGGTGCCATGGGCATCCCTGCCCTGCGCGAGGCCATCGCCAGCTACTACCGCAGCTATTACGGTGTGGATGTCGACCCGGCACGCATTGTCGTGACGGCGGGCGCGTCCGCTGCGCTCGTGCTGGCCTGCGCGGCGCTCGTGGGCGTGGGAGACGAAGTGCTGATGCCGGACCCCTGCTATCCGTGCAATCGTCATTTCGTCTCGACGTTCGACGGCAAACCGGTCTTGATCCCCTCAGGCCCCGCAGAGCGCTTCCAGTTGACGGCCGAGCGCATTGAATCCCACTGGGGTCCGGCAACGAAGGGGGTATTGCTCGCTTCCCCGTCGAACCCGACGGGCACGTCCATCGAAACGGACGAGCTGTCCCGCATCGTCAAGACCGTGCGCGCACGGGGCGGCTTCACGCTGGTCGACGAGATTTATCAGGGCCTGTCCTACGATGGCAAGCCGACCACGGCACTGTCCTTCGGCGACGACGTCCTGGTGGTGAGCAGCTTCTCGAAGTATTTCAATATGACGGGGTGGCGCCTTGGCTGGCTGGTCGTGCCGCCGTCGATGGTGCCGACGTTCGAAAAGCTCGCGCAGAATCTGTTCATCTGCCCGTCCGCCGTGGCGCAACATGCCGCAACGGCCTGCTTCCTCCCGGAAACACTGGCGATTTACGAATCGCGCAAGGAAGCGTTCCGCGAACGCCGCGATTTCGTCGTGCCGGCGCTCGAACGCCTCGGCTTCAAGGTGCCCGTGATGCCTGACGGCGCATTTTACGTCTACGCAGATTGCTCCGGCGTATCGCACCCGCACGCCGCCGACAGCGACCGTCTCACGCAGTCGCTGCTTCAGCAGGCAGACGTCGTGCTCGTACCGGGACTCGACTTCGGTTTTGCCGAACCGCGTCAATACATCCGTTTGTCATACGCCACGTCGCTCGCGCAGCTGCACGAGGCGATGGACCGGATCGGAAAGGTCTTCGCGGCGGGCTGATTCCGCCGAGGGATGCGCTGTCGTCCCGCCGTCGTGCCTGCGCAAAACAAAAAACCCATCGAATCGCTTCGATGGGTTTTTTGTTGGCTGCGCGTCGCCTCTCTATATAGATAGGTATCGCGCATTGCCGAGGATGATTTGCCCGAAGGCGACACGCCGGCCGTGGCGCATCTTCCGAGGTCGATCGTTCGATCAGGCGGCGGTGCTGTCGTCCGCTTCGAGCGGTTTGGCAGCCGCAGCGGCCTTGCCTGCCGACGTCGACGCCGATGGCGCAGGCGCCGAACCGTTCGATCCGGTCAATCCGGTCGATTCGTCCGACTTGCCTGCCGAGACCGGTTTCGCCGACGGCTTGGCCGAGCTGACGATCACCGGCGCCTGCGGCGCGTTCGGCGAGACCTTGCGTCCCATGGTGACGCCACGCAGACGATCGCGCTCGGCGAGCACCTTGGCGCCATAACCGCCGTCACCCGCGCTGGTCGACCCCACATACAGGCGCAAACCACCGGCGAGCGAGCCGCCACGTGCGATGCATTCCTTCAGGATCAATGCCCCCACCTTGATATTGGCGAGCGGATGCAGTGCTGCCTCGGGACCGCCGAAGTATTCAAGCTTGTCCTGATGCACCTTCGACATGACCTGCATGAGGCCCTGTGCGCCGACAGTGCTCTCGGCATACGGGTTGAAGCCCGACTCAATGGCCATCACCGCGAGCAACAGCAGCGGATCGAGTCCGACTTCCTTGCCCGTCGAGTACGCAGCGCGCACGAGATTGCCTGTCACGTCACCGGCCACGCGATAGCGGCGTGCCAGATAGTCGGCCACGGCGATCTGCTCGCGCGTGTCCAGCACCTTGGTGGCACGCGCATCGGCGGCCACACGTTGGTTCGGGATGTAAGCGGCCAGAACAGCGGCCGATGGCACGTGTTGTGCCGCTTGCGCCGTCATCGACGAGTCGGACGGGGAAACCTGTGCGACCGTGCCGCCGTTGGCGCCCTGGCTGGCCGCATTGGCCGAACCGGTGGCTGCCTCGAGCAGCGGGCCCACGTGCGACGCCAGATCGGCGCGCCACGTCGGTCGTGCCCACAACGCCAGCGTGCCGACCACAGCCACCAGACCGACCGCGCTGGACGTATACAGTCCAACACGACCGCCATGCCATGCAAGGCGACGCCAATCGCGGCGAGCCGCAGCTACCGCTGCCGCACCGCGTGCGCCGAACGCACGGATAGCGGCCAGTAGCCAGGGTGATAAACCAGACTTCTTCATACTACGTACTCCGGTTACGCCGTCACCACGGGGTGGCCCCGGGGCGTAAGGAAACGAGCCGGTATGCCCGCCAGGCATCCCGTTAAGTGCTCATTTACGGCATATGGAACGAGGCGGTGCATCGCGTTTGTCATTGACGATGCCGCTACCGCCGCAGCGCGCCGACCTGTTCAGGTCCCCGGCGCTGACGAGCTATCGCTCGCGCTGCTTCCTAAAACACTGGCATCCCGACCTCGGTGGGAAAACCAGCCACTGAAAATCCACGTCGATGTTGTAGTTGTCGCTAAGCTTGAGCGGGTCGGCCTACCCGTCATCGAAGCCGCCTTTCTGGATTCAACGGGCGGATTGTAGCAGCCACATATAAACAGTCAATACTATTATTAGTCAAAATCATTACCAAAAGTAATTTGTAACGGCTGTTTTGCCGTGACGTTCAGATGCCTTGACCGGTAAAATGCCCTGCCTCACCCCGCGTTTACAAGGGTGCCACCCCGACATTCTTCGAATTCAAACGGCCGTTTTCACCGGACGTATGAATTTCGTAAAAATTTTTGGTAACGGTTTGTTTCATGAAATATCTCGATCTTCGTGACTTCACCGCGCAACTGGAGCGATCCGGCCAGCTTCGTCGCGTAGACGTGCCGGTCTCGCCGGTGCTGGAGATGACGGCGCTCGCCGACCGTGTCCTCAAAGCGGCAGGTCCGGCGCTGTGGTTTGAGCGGCCGACCGGCTACGACATGCCGGTGCTTGCCAACTTATTTGGCACCCCTGAACGAGTGGCGCTCGGCATGGGCATCGACAGTGGCGAGAACGCCCTGGGTTCGCTGCGTGACATCGGCCGCCTTCTCTCTACGCTCAAGGAACCCGAGCCCCCTCGCGGACTGAAGGATGCGGGCAAGCTGCTCGGCATGGCCAAAGCGGTGTGGGATATGGCCCCCAAAGAAGTCAGCAGCCCCGTGTGTCAGGAGATCGTCTGGGAGGGCGACGACGTCGACCTCGCGCGCCTGCCGATTCAGACTTGTTGGCCCGGTGACGCGGCCCCGCTCATTACGTGGGGCCTCGTCATTACCAAGGGGCCGCATCGCAAGCGTCAGAACCTCGGCATCTATCGCCAGCAGGTCATCAGCCGCAATCAGGTCATCATGCGTTGGCTCGCCCATCGGGGCGGGGCACTCGACTTTCGCGAGTTCGCACAGGCGAACCCGGGCAAGCCGTTCCCGATTGCCGTCGCGCTTGGCGCCGATCCCGCGACCATGCTGGGCGCCGTGACGCCCGTGCCCGATACGCTGTCCGAGTATCAATTTGCCGGCCTGTTGCGCGGCAGTCGCACCGAGTTGGCCAAGTGCGTGACGCCGGGGCTGGAGTCGTTGCGTGTCCCCGCGCGCGCCGAGATTGTGCTCGAGGGCTTCATTTATCCTTCCGAGCAAGCGCGAGACGTACCCGAGGGCGCCCCGCCCCCCCCGTCGCGCGGTGCGACAGCGGGTTACGACCACGCGCTCGAAGGCCCTTATGGCGACCACACCGGCTATTACAACGAGCAGGAATGGTTTCCGGTGTTCACGATCGAGCGCATCACGATGCGTCGCAACGCGGTCTATCACTCGACTTACACGGGCAAACCGCCCGATGAACCCGCCGTGCTCGGCGTGGCGCTCAACGAAGTGTTCGTTCCGCTGCTGCAGAAGCAATTCCCGGAAATCACCGATTTCTTCTTGCCGCCGGAAGGTTGCAGCTATCGGATGGCCATCGTGCAGATGAAGAAGGCCTACCCGGGGCATGCCAAACGCGTGATGTTCGGAGTGTGGAGTTTCCTGCGCCAGTTCATGTATACGAAGTTCATCGTCGTGGTGGACGAGGACGTCGATATCCGCGACTGGAAGGAAGTCATCTGGGCGATCACCACGCGCGTCGATCCGACCCGCGACACCACCCTCGTCGACCAGACGCCCATCGACTATCTCGACTTCGCCTCGCCCAAAGCGGGACTCGGTTCCAAGATGGGCATTGACGCGACCAACAAGTGGCCGGGCGAAACTTCGCGCGAGTGGGGGCGTCCCATTGAAATGACCGCCGACGTCGACGCTCGCATGGCTGCTCTATATAGGGATCTCGGCCTGTAATACCGGCCGTGCAAGCCGGATTGCGATACACCGGCGGCCATCGGGCTGCCGGTATCGCTCGTTCAGCGCCCTTCGACACCGCTTCACCCCCTGCGGCGATCACGCGTCACGAACGGCGCATGGCATTGGAGTAAGCTGGCACCCGACAAACCGACAAGCCGTATCCGTTTCCGTCCCCCGCACGGCACGCTGTCCCCCCGACGGCGCCGCGCGGTCATCGAGAGGAGAGCTGATCGTGTCATCCCCCCGCCAATCCACGCCTTCGCGCGCACCGGCTAACGTCCATCCCGCGCTAGCCCGTCTGAAAGATCCCGAACTGCTCAAGTCCGACGCCTATATTGACGGCGCCTGGACGCCAGCCGACTCCCGCGCCACCTTCGCCGTCAACGACCCGGCCACCGACGCGGAGATTGCTCACGTCGCGGACCTGGGCGCCAAGGAGACCGAGCGCGCCCTCGTGGCCGCCGAAGCCGCCTTGCCCGAATGGCGAAGCATGCCGGGCAAAGCGCGTGCCCGCATCATGCGCCACTGGTTCGACCTCATCATGCAGGCTCAGGACGACCTCGGTGCCATCATGACTGCCGAGCAAGGCAAGCCTCTGGCCGAGGCCAAGGGCGAAGTGGCCTACGGCGCGTCGTTCATCGAGTGGTTCGCCGAGGAAGCCAAGCGCATCGACGGCGACGTGCTCGGCTCGCCTGAAGCCGGCAAGCGCATGCTGGTGCTCAAGCAGCCGATCGGCGTGTGCGCCTCGATCACGCCCTGGAACTTCCCAATCGCGATGATCACCCGCAAGATCGCCCCCGCGATTGCCGCCGGCTGCACCATCGTCGTCAAGCCGGCTCGCCTCACCCCGCTCTGCGCGCTGGCGCTCGCCGAACTCGCCAACCGTGCAGGGCTGCCCAAGGGCGTCTTCAATGTCGTGACGTCGAAAAACTCGTCGGACGTGGGCAACGTGCTCACGTCGAGCCCGCGCGTGCGCCATCTCTCCTTTACCGGGTCGACACCGGTCGGCGCGACGCTCATGGCGCAATGCGCGCCGACGATCAAGAAAGTCGCGCTCGAACTGGGCGGCCTCGCGCCGTTCCTCGTGTTCGACGATGCCGACATAGATGCCGCCGTGGAAGGCTGCATTGCCTCCAAATTTCGCAATGCCGGGCAGACGTGCGTCTGCGCGAACCGCATTTATGCGCAGGAAGGCATCTACGACACGTTCGTGGAGAAACTCACCGCCGCAGTGCGCAAGCTGCGCGTGGGCAACGGCTTCGAGCCTGGGGTCGCGATCGGCCCGCTCATCGAAGACGCTGCCGTAACGAAGGTTGAGCGCCACGTCGAAGACGCCCTCGCCAAAGGCGGCCGCGTGACGGTCGGCGGCAAAGTGTTGCACGGCCGCTTTTTCGAGCCAACCGTAGTGGCCGATGCCAGCGCCGACATGCTCGTCGCGCACGAGGAAACGTTCGGCCCGTTGGCGCCGGTCTTCCGCTTCAAGGACGAAGCGGACGGCATTCGTCTGGCCAACGCCACCGACTTCGGTCTTGCGTCCTATTTCTTCGCCCGCGACGTCGGACGGGTCTGGCGCGTCGCCGAAGGCATCGAAGCCGGGATGGTCGGCATCAACACCGGCCTGATTTCGAACGAAGTGGCCCCTTTCGGTGGCGTCAAGCAGTCCGGTCTGGGTCGAGAGGGCTCGAAATACGGCATCGACGAGTACCTTGAAATGAAATACCTCTGCCTTGCCGGCATGTGATATTCATCTGACCCTTTAATATTTTGTAATAGGCACTTTCCCACTCCAAGAACCGCGTCCTGACTGGCTTGTACGCATTTTGCCGTAACGTCGTCGAATCGGATGCCATTGGGAAAGTGTTACAAAGTCCCACAGACGCGGGTCGCCTCGGGTAGAATCGCGCTTTTTTCGCGAACAGCGACTCCGACCCCAATTCGCTTTCTGCACGCTCCCCCGTGCGCGGCGACATTGGAACGGCCGACATTCGCGAAGCCGATCAACAAAGTCGTGCCCGTCAGCGCCGCCCCCGCGCCGTCATGCTCCTTGTGACGGTGACCGGCCTGCCGGCAGTTTGTCCGCCCTCGCGCAGCGCACCGCCCCGCCCTCATCGGGGCCGGCGCCTGCTCCCCCCGGGCGTGGAGAAGACATCGAATGGATAACAATCAATCCCTCAAGCGCAACATCGGGCCGTTCGCCCTGATGTTGACCGGTCTCGGCTCGATCATCGGCTCCGGCTGGTTGTTCGGCGCGTGGAAAGCCGCCAAGATCGCCGGCCCCGCTGCCCTTTTCGCCTGGCTTATCGGCGCCGTCGTCATTCTGGCCATCGCGCTCACCTACGCCGAACTGGGTGCCATGTTCCCCGAGTCGGGCGGCATGGTGCGCTATTCGCGCTATTCGCACGGCAGTCTGGTCGGCTTTATCGCGGCATGGGCCAACTGGATCGCCATCGTGTCGGTGATTCCCATCGAAGCCGAAGCGTCGATTCAGTACATGAGCACCTGGCCGTACGACTGGACGCGCAACCTGTTCGTCGACGGCACGCTCACTGCCAGCGGCCTCATGCTCTCCGCGCTGCTCGTGATCGTCTACTTCATGTTGAACTACTGGGGCGTGAAGCTCTTCGCACGCGCCAACACGGCAATCACGCTGTTCAAGTTCGCGATTCCGGCGCTGACCATTGCAGGTCTGATGATTGCGGGCTTCCATCCGGGCAACTTCAACCTGGCCGAGCACGGCGGTTTTGCACCGAACGGCATGTCGGCCGTGCTGACTGCCGTCGCGACGTCGGGCATCGTGTTCGCGTTCAATGGCTTCCAAAGTCCGGTGAATCTCGCGGGCGAAGCGCGCGATCCGGGCCGCAGCATTCCGTTTGCCGTGGTCGGCTCGATTCTGCTCGCGACCGTCATCTACCTGCTGCTGCAAGTCGCCTACATCGGAGCGCTCTCGCCCGAGCAACTGGCGGGCGGCTGGCAGATGGTGAGCTTCAGCTCGCCGTTTGCCGAACTGGCCATTGCCCTCGGCCTGAACTGGCTCGCCATCGTGCTGTACTTCGACGCGTTCCTGAGCCCGAGCGGCACCGGCACCACCTATATGGCCACCACGAGCCGCATGATCTACGCGATGGAGCGCAACCGCACGTTGCCCGAAATCTTCGGCCGCGTGCATCCGCTGTATGGCGTGCCGCGCCCGGCAATGTGGTTCAACCTGGCGATCTCGTTCGTCTTCATGTTCTTCTTCCGTGGCTGGGACTCGCTGGCCGCCGTGATTTCCGTGGCCACGGTGATCTCATACCTGACCGGCCCGATCAGCGTGATGGCGCTGCGCCACTCGGTCCCCGACATGCATCGTCCGCTGCGGCTGCCCGGCCTGTCGCTGATTGCGCCGTTCGCCTTCGTGTGCGCGTCGCTGATTCTGTACTGGGCCCGCTGGCCGCTCACCGGCCAGATCATCGTGCTGGTGGTTGTGGCGCTGCCGGTCTACTTCTACTATCAGGCGAAGGACAAGTGGCAAGGTTTCCGCCGCGACCTCAAGGCGTCGTGGTGGCTGATCGGTTATCTGCCGATGATGGCGCTGTGCTCGTATGCCGGCAGCAAGGAATTCGGCGGTATCGGCCTGCTGCCCTACGGCTGGGACATGGCGATCGTGGCGGCACTGTCGCTCGCGTTCTATCACTGGGGCGTGAAGGCAGGCTGGCGCACCCCGTACCTCGCTGAGGAACGTGAGCAGGACGCAGCCGGCATGGAAGGCATGCCCGCACTCTCGCACTGAGCGCCCGGCATCACGCCACCGCGCAACGAAAAGCCCGCCATCTGGCGGGCTTTTTTGTGGCACGCGACGCCCCATAGGCTCACCGGTGAGCGCGCCGGCGCTCGATGAACAGGCTGTTACCGAGTGCGCGCTTGGCCATTTTCTTGGCGTCGGCAGCCGCAGCCGAGACTTCCACATGCGACGGAAAACTCTCGGGGGTAACGGCCACGACCCCAATCGACAAGCTCGTGATCGGGTGAAAAATGACCATGCCACGACGATCTTCCGCCTCGAATCCGCCCGCGGCGATCTGGTCGGGATGGAAATACTCCGTCACCGCCTCACCGAAACGCGTGAGCGCTTCGCGGCAGCGCGCTTCCCAGTCCGGGCTGCGGAACAGAATCAGAAAGTCGTCGCCCCCGATGTGCCCGAGGAAATCTCGCTCGGGATTACGCACCGCCATGAGCACACGCGCAACCAGTTGAATCAGGTCGTCGCCGCGACGGTAGCCGAATACGTCGTTGAACGGTTTGAAGTTGTCGAGATCGACATAGCAGGCGTGGAACGACTGGCGCTCGCCGATCATGCGATCCATGTAGTCGTCGATCGGCACATTGCCCGGCAGCAGGGTGAGCGGATTCGCGTAACGCGCCGCGTCGAGCTGCATATCGGTGATGTGACGCATGAGAGCATGCCCTTGCGCCACGCCGAAATAGCGTCCCTGATCCGTCACGATGAAGCCGGCCGCGATCTGCCGGCTCGCCCCTTCGGCAATCATGCGGCTCAGGTCCTCCATGCGGGCACTCTTGTCGAACGTGAGCGGGCGCGGCTCCATCACCGCCGAGCATGGCTTGCGTCCGTAAAGCTCGCGTGTGAAGGGCCGGGCGAACCGGCCGATGAGCGACGCGCGTCCGATCAATCCCACCGCACGCTCTCGCTCGACCACCGGCAACACTTCGAGCGCCGGATCGCTCTCGAAACGCGCCACCACGTCCTCGCTGCGGGTATCGGGCGAAACCGGCTCGACATAGGCGGCAATGCGCTCGAGCGTCACATTGCCCGAGCCCAGCTGACTCGGCTGCTGATGCACGTAGGCCCGGCGCTCGTTCACGACTTCCTGCACATTGGCCGTGATGGCCCGTTGCGGCTGGGCTTCGGGGCGCGCGATGAAATATCCCTGCCCGAGGAAGATGCCGAGATCGCGCACCACCTGCAGTTCTTCGGCGTGCTCGATGCCTTCGGCAATCACCCGCGTGCCGCTCGTCTCGGCGATCTGGCGCATCGATCGCACGAACTGGAGCTTGACGGTATCTGTGTCGATGCCATCCACGAAATGCCGGTCGATCTTGACGTAATCGGGCCGCAGCTCGGACCAGAGTCGCAAGCTGGCGTAGCCTTCGCCCATGTCGTCGAGGGCCACTTCGAAACCCAGCGCACGATACGCCGCGAGCGATGCCCGCGTGCTCGCCAGATCGAGCGAAGGCGCGTGCTCCGTGAGTTCGAGCACCACGCGCTCGGGCGCGAGGCGAAACGACTGGAGCATGGCAAATGTCTCGTCGAGCCCCAGCGATTCGCTGACGCCACCGCCGGGTTGGGCGCGGGTGACGGGACCGATGTTCAGGAACAGGCGTTCCGGCAGATCCTGCTCGACGAAACCTCGCAGCACCGTGCGACGGCAAGCCAGTTCGAGCGGCCCAAGCAGACCGTGACGTCGCGCAGCGGCGAACAGCGCCATCGGCGAGTGAATAGACGTTCCGGCAGGCCCGCGCACCAGCCCCTCATAACCGGCAACTTCCGACGTCCGGAAGTCGAGAATCGGCTGAAACACGCAGGTCAGACCGATGCCTTCGCAAAGCTCGGCGAGCAATACACCCTCGTCGGGATCGGCATAAGGCGTGGAAAGACCGGCAGAGGGGGATTTCGCATCGCGCGATGCACCGGAGGCACCAAAGCGCTCCGACGGACGTATCGCGACAGGCGGGGGAGGGTTCAACTGAGACTCCGTAAGTCGGTGCGGTGCGCCGCCATCATGCAAACAGCAATGCGTTGTGCGGGCATGTGTCGGGCGCAATCATGCGCGCCGAAGGCAAGTGCGCTCCGATGAAGTGTCTCACCTGTTCCCCGTGCTTCGCGTGCGGTAGCTGCTCTGTGGCCCATATCCGCGTCTTGTGACGGCACCCGCAGGCACCCTCTTTTTCTTGATACTCAGGCTATCGCCGTTATTTGACAGAACCGTGACAGCGCCGGAATTGCCACACAACGCACAACGGTGCGAACCTCGGCACCTCGCCGGGCGAGAATGCCTGCGTGTGAAGGATACGCTCGCCGGCGCGAGGACAAAAAAAACGGCAACGCCGCAAAGCGCTGCCGTTGCTGGGGACGCCTCCGTCAACCGGAGCGGCCGCCCGGCGCTTACCAGGCCGTGACGACCGAGCCACCGAACTTCTGTTCGATGAAGGCCTTCACTTCCGGCGAGTGGTAAGCCTTGATCAGCTTGGCCACCCACGGCTTGTTCTTGTCGGCCGTGCGAATGACCAGCACATTGGCGTACGGGCCATTGGCGTCTTCGATAGCGAGCGAATCGCGCTTCGGATTCAAACCGGCTTCCATCGCGAAGTTGGTGTTGATGACGGCCACGGCCACGTCGTCGAGCGAGCGCGGCAGTTGGGCAGCGTCCAGCTCCACGAACTTCAGCTTCTTCGGGTTCTCGACCACGTCGAGCGGCGTCGCCTTCAGCCCCGCGTCGGCACGCAGCTTGAGCAGACCTTGCTTTTGCAACAACAGCAGCGCACGGCCGCCGTTGGTCGGGTCGTTCGGCAGCGACACCTTGTCACCCGACTTCAGATCGGCCAGCGACTTGAGCTTCTTCGAGTAGATGCCCATCGGGAAGATCACCGTCTTGGCGATCGACTCGAGCTTGTAGCCACGGTCCTTGACTTGCGCGTCGAGGTACGGCTGATGCTGGTAGCTGTTCACGTCCAGATCGCCCGACGACAGTGCGGCGTTCGGCTGCACGTAATCGCTGAACTCGATGACCTTGATGTTCAGGCCGTCCTTCGCTGCGACCTTCTTCACTTCATCGAAGATCTGGGCGTGCGGGCCGCCCGTGACACCGACCTTCAGATTGATGGCATCGGCTGCGGCAGCGGGTGCAGCGAATTGCGTGGCGAAGACCGTGGCGGCACCGACACCTGCCAGCAGCTTGAAAAGCGTACGACGTTGCATAGAAAACCTCGCGTGTGGATAAAGTGCCGGTTCGCCGGCGACGTTGTTATATGAGACGTATTACTTATGGCTCAGACGGCGCACCAGCCAGTCGCCGAAGGTCTGCACCAGTTGCACGAAGACGATCAGGATCAGCACCACCGTGATCATGACTTCCGGCAGGAAGCGCTGATAGCCGTAGCGAATGCCGAGATCACCCAGACCGCCGCCGCCGATGGCGCCGGCCATTGCCGAGTAACCGACCAGGCTGACGAACGTAATCGTCAGACCCGCCACGATGCCGGGCAGTGCTTCGGGCAGCAGCACCTTCATGACGATCTGACCGGTCGTCGCGCCCATCGACTGCGCCGCCTCGATCAGGCCACGATCCACTTCGCGCAGTGCCGTCTCCACCAAACGGGCCACGAACGGCGCCGCGGCGATGGTGAGCGGCACCACGGCAGCCATCGTGCCAATCGACGAACCGACGATGAGTCGCGTGAACGGGATCACGGCGACGAGCAAGATGATGAACGGTGTCGAGCGCACGGCGTTGACGATGATGCCGACGATGCGATTGGTCGGCAGGTTCTGCAGCACGCCATTGCGATCCGTCAGATAGAGCAGCACGCCGAGCGGCACGCCGACGACGGCGCCGATCACGCCGGAAATCCCGACCATGATGAGCGTCTCCCAGAACGAGGAGACAAACAGATCGAACATTTCACTCCACATGGCTCAGCTCCTCTACGACAACGCCCTGACTGGCGAGGAACGCCATGGCTTCGGCCACACGGGCCGGTGTGCCGCCCGCCATGACGGCGAGCGATCCGAACGCCTGCCCCTGGATCTCGTCGATCTGGCCATGCAGGATATTGAAATCGAGTTCGTAGCGGCGAATCGCCTCGGAGAGCAACGGCTGATCCACCCCCGCCCCGGAAAACGCCAGACGATACAGATGGTCGTGACCGTTACCAATGCGCGAGGCGACACGCTCGCGAACGCCTGCGGGCAATTCCTGCGCGATCACGTCGCCGATGAGCGCGCGCGTGACTTCGTGGTGCGGGCGCAGGAACACGTCGATCACGCGGCCCTGCTCGACCACACGGCCGGCGTCGAGCACGGCGACACGGTCGCACACTTGCTTGATCACGTCCATCTGGTGGGTAATCAGCACGACGGTCAGGCCCAGTTCCCGATTGATGCGCTTGAGCAGTTCGAGAATCGAGCGCGTCGTCTCGGGATCGAGTGCCGACGTCGCTTCATCCGAGAGCAGCACCTGCGGCTCGCTCGCCAGCGCACGGGCGATACCCACGCGCTGCTTCTGACCACCGGAAATCTGCGACGGATAGCGATCCTTCTGCGCCGTCAGCCCCACAAGTTCGAGTAGTGGCAGCACCTTCGCACGAATCTCGGTGCTCGACATGCCCGCCAGCTCCAGCGGCAACGCCACGTTCTCGTAGACGGTGCGCGAACTGAGCAGGTTGAAGTGCTGGAAGATCATGCCGATGCGACGGCGCGCCTGACGCAGGTCGTCCGACGACAACGACGTCAGGTCCTGTCCGTCCACGCGCACGGTTCCATCGCTTGGGCGATTGAGCAGGTTGATCACACGCACGAGCGTGCTCTTGCCGGCGCCGCTTCGGCCAATGATGCCGAAAACTTCGCCGCGCTCGATCGACAGGCTGATGTTGGAAAGCGCGTCGATCGGCCCCTTGGGTCCAGCGAAACGCTGGGTAATGTTCTGGAGTTCGATCATGCAAAAAAATGGCAGCCCCACTACCGAAACTACCCGCAGTGCCGCCGCCTTGACTCGGTATATGACGCAAAGGCGACATTCTAGCCCATGCATCTAAATAGTTGAAAATAATAAAATTTGATCTCTTTATACCGGATTTCAACTGAAGTTCGCATTGTCTCGCGATCGGTAAACGAGGGGCACTCGCATCGTGCCGCAATGCAACACAAAACTGGCACGCGACGGGACGCCTGCCCTCTCAAATGAGAAAAAGTGAGGTGATTTCACTAACCGGCAATTCAATTCCCATTTAGCGGGAATGGGTGCTGAAGGAACGAATGCGCCGGGCCGAACCGGAAAATCGGGAAATTTCAGGCTTGCCGGCTGGAGGCAAAGTCGTCGAGCACTTCGATAACGCGGTCGAATTCGAGCGATTTGTCAAAGAAGTACTGCACACCCAACTGCTGGCAACGCTTGCGATACGTCGCCAACGCGTAGTTGGTCAGCACAATGGCCATGAGCTGAGGCAACATGCCGGCATCGTGCAGATACGAGAGCACGTCCATGCCCGAGCCGCGCCGCAACTGAATGTCGACGATCACGGCGTCGAACGAGTCTTCCTTGAGCGTGCGAACCGCATCGTCGGCAGTCTCCGCCACACCCGCCACCTGGAGCATCCCGGTCGAGCCGAGCGCTTCGGACAGGCTCTCGCGTATCACCGCCGAGTCTTCGATCAACAGCACCTTGAGGGGCAAACGGGACCCCGTATGCGTTGCCGCGTTCCCGGTTGACATCACAAGCCTCTCTTTTCTATCAACTGATCAGACCGTTCTTGAGCGCATAGAGCGTCAGATCGGCATTGGTCTTCAAATGCATTTTCTCCAGCACACGTGCGCGATACGTGCTGACCGTCTTCACCGACAGATGCAACTCCTCGGCGATCTCCGTCGGCGTGCGTCCCTGCGCGAGCTTGCAGAACACCTGGAACTCACGCTCCGAGAGTTGCTCGTGCATGGGCTCGTCGACCGGCTGATCCAGTTTCTGCGCGAGCAGATCTGCCGTCCCCTCACTCACATAGCGATGGCCGCGCGCCACCGTGCGAATCGCCCGGATGATCTCCTCGGGCGGGGCATCCTTCATCAGATAACCATTCGCCCCGGCGCGCAGCAAATTGACCGCGTACTGCGCCTCCGGATAGGTCGACAGGAACAGCACCCCCTGCTCGGGACGCAATTGCTTGATCACGCGCAGCGTGTCGATACCGTTCTTGTCAGGCATGGCGATATCCAGCAGCACGACATCGAATGCTGCCTCGCGAACGGCACGAATGACTTCGTCGCCGCTCGCCGCCTCGCCGAGCACCTCCATGTCCGATTCGTCGGCGATGAACTGCTTGAAGCCAGTACGAACGATCGCGTGGTCGTCGGCAATCAGGATTTTTATTGTCAGTGACATCGAAGCTCCAGAGACTTTCCCCACCGGCCCGATGGCTGCGCCCACGTGTTTGGGATGTGCGTGCCATCGCCGTCGCTGCCCGTTATTCCCGGTCGAGCAGGTCGCGCATGTCGTCGGCATGCTCCTCCTCGACCGCCAGGATGTCTTCGAGCATGCGCCGCGTCGTGGTATCCCGGTCGCCCAAATAATGAATCATCTCGCGGTAACTCTCAATTGCTATGCGTTCTGCCACGAGATTTTCGCGAATCATGTCTCGCAGGTTCTTCCCCGTGACGTATTCCGCGTGGCTGCGAGCCGACAGCCCATCGGGTGAGAAATCGGGTTCGCCCCCCAGTTGCACAATCCGCGCCGCAAGGCGATCCGCGTGATCCTGCTCCTGCGCGGCGTGTTCGGCGAACTCGGCCGCGACCGGCTCGGCATGAATGCCGGTGGCCATGAAATGGTGGCGCTTGTAGCGCAGCACGCACACCAGTTCGGTGGCCAGTGCATTGTTGAGCATGTGTACGACCGCGTCGCGGTCGGCGCGATAGTCTTCCGTGACGGCGCCTTCGTCGAGATGCTCACGGGCACGCTCGCGCAGCGCACGAACGTCGATCTCGAAGTCTTCACCCGTGTGCTTGCTGTGACCATTGCCTTTCACCGCGGGCTGGCGAGGCGTCTTGGCATGGGGCTTGGCGTGCTTGGCAGTTTGCATGAGCGAGTCCTCCTTTGTGGGGGGGGGTGCGAGGATGGGGCGTTTGACGCGTGCGTCGCGGCCAACACGCGGGGCGGACTGTGAGGTGGATCAACTCACCTCGCCCGCCCGGGCGTGCCGCGCGAGATGGACGCGTCTATCGCCGGACCACCCCGAAGAGCAGCGTGACCAGGAAGATCACCAGGAAGATGAAGAACAGAATCTTCGCGATCTCGGCCGCACCGGCAGCAATTCCCGTGAAGCCGAAAACGGCAGCGATCAACGCAATCACGAAAAACACGACGGCATAGTGAAGCATCGCAACCTCCTTGAATGGGAACGGTCCGTGAGCGGCATGACTGACACATCACGGATTCGCTGCGGCACAAGACGACGGCCCGCGCCGCAACGCACCCTCTTCTAATCGACGATCTTCTTGGCGACGGTCAGTCCCAGCAGCAGGAAGATCACGAACAGCACCAGGAACAGCACAAACAGAATCTTCGCAATCCCGGCAGCTCCCGCAGCGATCCCGGTGAAGCCCAGAAGACCGGCCACAATCGAGATCAGTGCAAATAACAAAGCCCACTTCAACATAGCGCTCTCCTTGGTTAATGCGTCATTTTCCCGGAGACATTCTTGGCACCCGATAGTGTGACAACGTGTTACACAACGCCGCGCAAATCATCGAGCGCTGAGTGTATGGTAGGGAAACCGCGCTGGCGAGACTGCCCGGACGGCGCTGGTTTTTGCGTAGGAATTCGCTGACAATTCCTGGAATGACGCGAATTTCGACTTATGATCGAAGCGCGTCTCGTCCACGATACGCCTTGCAGGATCACCTCAAGACCACTCGACAAGCCCCCCATGCCCCGATTGCTCACGTCCTGGCTGCGCCGCCGAAGCTGGATCATCGCCATGATTGCCGCGATCATCATCACGGTCGGGAGCCTGATCGGGCTGGAGTCGGCGCACCGCCGTCTCGCCTCCACCTACGAGACGGCCCTGCAAGCCATGACTGCCGCCAACGAGCTCAACGAGATCATGGCGCGCACATCGACCGTGGTCTCGAGCCAGCGCGGCTACCTGCTCACGAACAATGCGATGTATCTCGATCCGTATCTGTCGGCCGTGCGCCGCATTCGCGATCTCGCGGCGCTCGTCATCCAGCATTACGAAGATGTCGGCGATGCGCAGGCGACGAGGGACTTTGCCAACGTAATGACGTTGTTCTCGCAGCGCATCAGCGCGATGGAAACGGCACGCGCGGCGCTCAGGCAAGGGGAAATGAATCTCGACGAGGCGCTCTCGCCGGCCAATCTCGGCATGGGCACCATGGAGCCCGTTCAGATCGGCATCACCGATCTATACAACCGCGAGCTGGCACGCGCACGCACGGCGCAGGATGATGGGCGCTTCGATCAGGCGATCTCTGCCGTGAGTGCCGGCGCCCTCTCCGTGCTCACCATCTTGCTGTTCATTCTGCTGTTTCGCACGCTGGGCAAGCAAATGCGACAGGAGCAGATGGCGCGCGACCAGTTGCGCGAACAGCAAACGCATCTGGACCGGCTCGTGCGCGAACGCACCGAACAGCTCGACGAGTTGGCGACGCACTTGCAAAACGTCAGTGAAGACGAAAAGACGCGTCTGTCGCGCGAGTTGCACGACGAACTCGGCGCGATTCTCACGGCCTGCAAGATGGACGTCACATGGGCGCACCACAAGCTGCGCAATACCGATACGGTGATCGCAGAGAAATTAGCTCGCGCACAACGCAATCTCGACGCCGGCATTCAGATCAAGCGTCGCATCATCGAGAATCTGCGCCCGACGGTGCTGATCAACTTCGGTCTTGTCACCGCGCTGCGCTCGCTTGCCGAGGAAACCGCCGATCAACAGCACTGGCAGCTCGACCTCGATCTGCCGGAAGAGGATTTTGCACTGCCTGAGTCAACCGCCATTGTGCTCTTCCGCGTCGCCCAGGAAGCACTCACGAACGCGGGCAAATACGCCCGTGCCACGACAGTCCGCGTCGCGCTGGCGTGCGACGATCAGCGCGTGCGTCTCGAAGTCATCGACAATGGCATCGGCCTCACACGCGATCAGTTCAACAAGCCCAAGACGCACGGTCTGTTCGGCATGCGTCAGCGCGTCTCGGCCAAAGGCGGGCGCATCGATATTCACTCGCTGCCGCAACGCCTGGGCACCGAGATCCAGGTCGTGCTGCCGCTGTGCAATCCGGCGGATGCCCTCAACATTGCAACCGAAGTCACCGAAAGCACCGCATCACAGACGCCCGCCAGCGAAAACGCCGGCAACGACGCCAGCGAATCTTCCCAAACGTCCCAGCCCCCCCGCCCGCCCGTCGGAATGCACTGACAGCGCAACCCGACTCCGCCTACACCGCGACGATAACGCGGCTGACAGCGCGAACGCTTCGCACTCCCTACCATGGAATCACGTGCCGCCCCAAGGGTGCGGTAACGACGCGCGACACTGTGCGTGCTGTAGCACGGAAACACCTGAACCCAACATTAAGGAGTTGCTATGAACTCGGATCTGATCAAGGGCAAGTGGAACCAGCTCAAGGGGGAAGCCAAGAAGCAATGGGGCAACCTGACCGACGATGATCTGCTGAAGATCGAAGGCAACCGCGACAAGTTCGTGGGCGTGATTCAGGAACGCTACGGCAAGGCCAAGGCCGATGCCGAACGTGAAGTCGACACCTGGAACAACCATCACAAGCTCTGGTAAGCCAGTGTCGCCGTGCCCGCCGGGAGGCGGGCGCCCCTCTTCCTCGCGCTTGTCCGGCGCCTCAGACGACATCATCTCTCAAAGGAGAAATCAAAATGAAACGATTGATCGCCATTGCACTGCTCTGCGGCTTCGCGCTGGGTCTGGCCGGTTGCAACACCATTCAGGGCGCTGGCAAGGACGTCGAAAAGGGTGGCGAGGCCATTCAGGGCGCCGCCGAACGCAATAAATAACGCGGCTTGACGCGAGCGCACCACGCCTCACTCGCGATGCATCGGCATCGCGCCTCATGCGCGTTCCACTGCCAGCCCAAAGGAGGACTTTGAGATGTCACATCGAATCGCCATGCACTTCCTGACCTGCGCCTGCCTTGCGGCGGGTGCCGCCGCAACGATGGGCACAACGGCAGCCAACGCCGCCGACGCCGCCGCGAAGGATCGTTACGAAGCCGCGCAGAAATCTGCCGAGGCCGACTACAAGGCATCGGCGGCGCGCTGCGACGATCTCAAGGACAACGCGAAGAAGGTCTGCGTCGAGAACGCCAAGGGTAACGAGAAGGTTGCCAAAGCCAACGCGGAAGCCGACTACAAGCAAACGCCCAAAGCCCGTTACGATGCCGCGCTCGCCAAGGCAGACGCCGACTACAGCGTCGCCAAGCTGCGTTGCGACGACAAGAAGGGCAATGAAAAGGACGTCTGCGTGAAGGACGCCGATGCCGCCAAGACCAAGGCCTATGGCGACGCCAAGGTCATGCGCACGAGCCGCGAATCGTCGAAGGACACCATGGCCGCCCGCCAGGACGCTAACGCCGATGCCAACAAGGCCCAGTACAAGGCCGCACTCGAGCGTTGCGACAGCCTGTCGGGCAACAGCAAGGACACTTGCGTAGCGGATGCCAAGGCGCGATTCAATCAATAAGTGCGGCGATTGACGCAAAAACAAGATCAACGGCAGAACGATCAGGTTTGGCAGGGAGGAGACGGCGTCTGGCGGGTATGAGAGACGCCGGCAGCAGGCGGATGTCGCGAAAGCGGCGTCCGCCGCTGTTTTTGCGCCACACGCCGCCGGTCTCCATGTAAATGAATGTAACAAGTGTCGCTCGAGACGGCCCGCCGACGCGCGGACGCCGCCCCCTGGCGTGTCAACCGAAACGAGCGCAAATCGTTGATTCTGAATAAAATAGGGGCCTGATTCACACGTTTGGCGGCCGCTTTTCCACGCCCGAACGTTCCCTATGCCGTGCCAATGCGCATACTTTGCAACAATTGCGCCGCGCTCGCGTTTCGGAACTTCAGTAGAGTTAAGTCAAGAGATCTGACGAACCAGGGTGCCGGCGGGCACCAGGCGCGTCGAACGGCATGGTGCCGCTCGGGCGCTGTCATCAGCACGCTGCCAAGTCCGCAGGAGAAATGTCATGAAAACCAAGTTTGCCGCCCTTGCCGTCGCCGGGATCGCGCTCGCCGCGGGTGCGATCGGGACGGCGCAGGCTCACGTCTCGGTCGGTATCGGTATTGGTGTACCGCTGGTCGTCCCTGGCCCGGTCTACGCCCCCGCCCCGGTGTATGTGGCGCCGCCTCCGCCCGTCTATGTTGCGCCGCCGCCCGTCTATGTTGCCCCCGCGCCGGTCTACTATGGCCCGCCGCCGGCCTATTACGGTCGTCCGTACTACGGTCACGGTTACGGCCACGGTTACTGGCGTCACGGCCGCTGGTATCGCTATTGATCGACGGCCGGCAAGACCGGCTGACGAATGCGCAACGCGCCGCCGACTGCGAGGTCGGTGGCGCGTTGCTTTTCAGGGGGAGCGAACGGCGACGCGTTGCTTACCAGCGATTCACACGCCACCCTTAACGCGCCCCCCCTAACGCGCCACCCCTAACGCGCCACCCCTAACGCGCCACCCGGTAGGCAATCCGGAATCCGCCCCAGTGGCGTCCGTTCACATAGATGGGCGCCGATGCGTCCTTCATCACCACGAACTCCCCGCCTCCCATGTCGCGCCGGTACGTCTGCAGGAGCAAAGGTTTGGTGTTGCGTCCGGCCGCCGCCCCCGTGCGGTCGTTGAAAAGTCGTCGATTGCGGCAGTGTGCGGCGTTCCACACCGGATCGTTGGTCGGTGACTGTGAGAACTTGCGGTTGTGCGTTGGCAGATAGCCGTTCTCGTCGACCGCGGCGCAAAAGGTAATGCGCTCGTTAAGTCCGAGCAATGGCTCCTGAATGGCAGGCAGCGTCTCGTCGGTAAAGCGGGTGAAGCGCGCCATCAACTGCTGCGGGTTCGACCCGGGAATCGGCTCGTAGCGGCGGTCGAACAGCTCCTGTTCGCTGATCTTGCCCTTGGCCAGCGCCGCTTCGAAACTCTCTCCGACCTGCTTGGCCGCCCGGCGAACTGCGCGAATGAAGGGCGTGTCCTCCGTTTCGACGTCGGCCTCGGCAATCAGCCCGATCAGATGCTCCGAAACGGACAACAGTCCATTGATGCGCTCGCGCGCACTTTCGACGTGTTCGGCCGAATGCGATACCCCATCGGCCATTTCGTCGACATGTTCGGCGAGTGTCGTGCACTCGTTTTCGATGGCTTCACTGACCTCGGCAATCTGCCCCGCCTGACGATCGAACGTATCGAGCGCCGTCCCGGCCGTCTCGATCACACTCGCAATGGCGCGAGTGCCTTCGCGAGCGTCGTTGGCACGTGCGACGTTGGCGTTGCTCTCGCGCATCAGACGTTCGGTGCGCTCTCCCAGTGCGGCGAGCGTCTGTTCGATCTGCTGGGTCGCCTCCGCCGTCTTGCTGGCGAGCAATTTGACTTCGGTGGCAACGACCGCGAAGCTGCGTCCGGCCACGCCCGCACGCGCGGCTTCGATCGCCGCATTGAGCGCCAGCAGGTTGGTTTGACGGGCGATGACCGAAATGCCCTCCGCCACTTTCCCGACGTGATCGAGCGCGTCGCGCAGCCCGGCGATTTCACCGGCCATGCCGGATACGCCTTCCACCAGACCGTGGATGGAGGCAAGCGAAGTCTCAGCCGTGTTGCGCGAGGCGGAAATTTCCGCGCTGGCGCGATCCGCCACATCGCGCGCTTCGCGTGCGGCGCTGGCAATACGCTGGTTGCCTTCACTGGTATCTGCGGCGGCCCGGCGAAGCGCCTGAAACACTTCGGCCTGACGCTTGATTCGAACGGCGATTTCGTCGACGTTACCGGCGATATCGCACAATTCAACGCCAAGGGTGCCCGCGTTGACGGCCACCTCATTCATGATATTGACGGTCTGCGCCGCTCCCCTTGTGCGCGTGAATAGCCCCATCGTCAGTCTCCTCGCATCGCTGATCTGCTTGTTATGACGAGGGCGCGACATTCGCCGGAACTGCAAAAAACGCCGGGAAGACGTTCGCGCCGCACGCTGATGTGTCGAAAAGTATAACGGGAGAAAAAACGGCCGACTTGAGGGTGGCTTCGCTTGTCGCCCCCCGTACTTCCGACTTTATGGGGGCACCCTCTCACGCACGGCTTACGCGGGACTTACTACTCGGCAGACGCCGCAGCGCCCATCGCGGCGCGCAACGCATTGCCCACGGCAATGACCAGCCCGCCAGCGTCGCGGCGGTGCAGCAAAGCGATTTCGCTATCGGCCTTCACATCGTCGAGCGCAACCCGGCACACATCGGGCCCAGCCATCGCAGCAAGGCTTTGCGGTACGATGGCCACGCCGAATCCCGCCGCCACCAGATTGACGAGCGTCGCCTTGCGCGACGTCGCAACGGCAGCCTTCGGAAAGAAGCCATGCTGTTGGCACAACTGCGCAACGCGGTAGCTCAACCCGCCACGCTCACGGTGCGGCAGCGAGACGAAGGGCTCGGCGGCCAGCGCCGCCACACTCACCGAAGCCGCCCCCGCAAGCGCATGCCCCGGCGGCACGAGCAGCAGCAGGCGTTCCGACGCGATCGTTTCACACACGAGGGAAGCCGCCGGACGCAGCACCGGCAGCCGTACCAACCCCACGTCGATCCGGCCGGCCTCGATTTCATCCTGCTGCTGTTCGGAGGACAGGGTCGAGACATCGACGCTCACCCCCGGATGGGCCTGTAGATGCGCGTACAAGGCAGCGGGCAGCGCCCCGGCGAACGGCACCGAGCTGGAATGCGCCAGCCGTACGGTGCCCTGCTCCCCGCGCGCCACACTGCGCGTGAGCGCCACCGAACCTTCGAGTTCGGTGAGAACGCGCCGCGCCTCGTTCACAAACGTGCGACCGGCGGGCGTGAGCGTCACGCCTTTCGACGAGCGCTCGAGCAACACCGCCTGCAACTCGCGCTCGAGTTCGGAAATCTGACGGCTCAGCGCCGATTGCGCAACGAACAACCTTTCGGCCGCCGCGCTGAAACCACCGGCGTCGACCACTTCCAGGAAATACCGTAACTGCCGCAGCGACACCATGACCATGCCGTTTCGAGATCGAATATCGCCACATTCTATATTGGCGCGCGTCTTGCACGTGCCCCTATGCTGACGGAAATCCCGCGCATGCCCTGCGCGCTCCACTGACCCGCCGCGGTCGTCTCACTCCGTCTTCCACCATGCTTTCGACATTGTCCCTGCCGCTGCTCGACACACTTATCACCGCACTCCCCACACCGGGCCAATGGCTACTCATGAGTGCCGCGCTCGTCGTCGCCTACGTCATCTTCGGCATCGCGGGCTTCGGCACTGCCCTCGTCGCGAGTCCCGTGCTCGCCTACGCGATGCCCGTCGCCCAGATCGTGCCCATGCTGGCGTTGCTCGACTTCGGCGCGGCCTCGGGCAACGTCGTGCGCAACGCCCGCGCTGCGGACATCGGTGAGCTGCGGCGCCTGGTGCCCGCGATTGTCGCCGGAAGTCTTGCGGGCGCCGTGCTGCTGCTGAGGTTGCAGCCCGAGGTTCTGTTACGTGCGCTGGCGTGGTTCATCTGCGGCTATGCCGTGTTTTCGCTGATCGGGCCGCGTGCGAAATCGCGTCTGTCGCAAGCATGGGCGGTGCCGTTCGGCGCCTTGGGCGGCATGTTCGGGGCGATGTTCGGCAGCGGCGGATTCATCTTCGCGATCTATCTGACGAGTCGTCTCGAGCGCGTCGAAGCCATGCGGGTAACGCAAGCCACGCTCATCGGCTTCAGTACGCTGGCGCGGGCCACGCTCTTTCTGTTCGCCGGGGTCTACGCCAACGTGTCGATGCTCGTGACGGCGGCGTCGCTGATACCGGCGATGATCGCCGGTATGTGGCTCGGCAAGCACATCACCCTGCGGCTCTCGCGCCAGCAGTTCGTGAAGGCAGTCAATCTCGTCGTACTGGCCGCGGGCATCGCGCTCCTGCTGCGCAGCCGATAACGCGATACGGCACCCCGGCGTGCGCCCGAAGTGCGCTGGCAGCGGGTATGCTGACGGCCTCGCCCCACCACCCACGGCCCTCATCTCATGTCTCTGCCCGCCTTGCTCGTCTTCGGCGAAGCCCTCACCGATCTGATTCGTCAACCCGGCGGCGATGGCCGCCAGTGGGTGAGTCGCGCGGGGGGCGCGTGCTGGAATGTCGCGCGGGTATGCGCAGGGATGGGCGTGGCAACGGGTTACGGCGGCGCGATCAGCACCCATGCGCCGTTTGGCACCGAATTACTCGCCCTCTCCCGTGCTGCCGGTCTGGACGAACGGTATTTGCAGCCGGTCGATGCCCCGCCGCTCGTGGCCATCGTGCATCGGCACAATCCGCCCGCGTACTTCTTTCTCGGCGAGGGTGCCGCCGATCTCGCCTTCGATCCCGGCGCGCTGCCGTCCGGCTGGCAACACGCCGCCCGCGTCGCGCACTTCGGCTGCATCAGCCTCGTGCGAGAACCGTTGGCGGGCACGCTTCTTTCGCTGGCAGCGCAATTGCATGCGCGCGGTGTGGCCATCAGCTTCGATCCGAACCTGCGCAATCTGATGGGCCCCGGCTATCTCGACACCTTCACGCAGATGGCAATGCTCTCGACGTGGCTCAAGCTCTCGATGGAAGACCTGCGCGGACTTTACCCCGGCCGTCCCGATGACGATGCACTGGCAGACCTGCGCCGTATCGCGCCCCAGGCGTCGGTATTACTGACAGACGGCGAACACGGCATGCGACTGCTGCTGCCCGACGGTTCGACGCTCGTCCAACCGGCATACCCCGTCAATGTGGCCGATACGGTCGGCGCAGGCGACGCCGCCATTGGCGGCTGGCTGGCCAGTCTGTCGCGCGACCCCGATGCGCCCCTCGCCGGTCACTTGCGCCGCGCGGCCGCCGCCGCAGCCCTCGCCTGCACGCACACGGGGGCGCATGCACCGGGTTGGCAGGCCGTGGAGGCGCTCATCGCCGCCCACCCCTACGATTGAACGTCAAGTCAATCATTCGAATAATGGCTATGATGAGGATCAATCATCACCATAGCCGATGAATTCAACATGACGCCGGACCAATTGCTGACCTTCGCGACGGTCGCCGAGCTGGGCAATATCAGCCACGCGGCGCAGGCGCTGCATCTGTCGCAGCCCGCAGTCTCCGGACAATTGCGGTTGTTGCAGGAGTCGTTTGGCGAGCCGCTGTACCGGCGCGACGGGCGCGGTATCCGGCTGACTGCGGTGGGTGAGCAGGTCGCGGTGTACGCCAACAAATTGCGGCAGGACTACCGCCAGGCGCTCGCGCTGCGCGACAGCTTGCGCGGCATGGAAACCGGCGCGTTGCGCATCGGTGCGAGCACCACGCCCGCCAGTTATCTGCTGCCGTATGTCATCGCGGAATTCCACCAACGCTACCCCGCGGTAGGCCTGCACATCGTCGACGGCAACACCAGCGAAATCGTGGCGCAACTCGACCGTCTCGACGTCGCGTTCATCGAAGGCGCCGTGCCGCCGGGCCTGTCGCCGGAGATCGCGGTGCGTCCCTGGCGCGACGACGAGGTCGTCGCGATTGCACGTGTCGACCACCCGCTTGCACAACATCCGGAAGGCGCATCGTTGCAGGCCATTGCCGAATACCCGTTGATCCTGCGCGAACCGGGGTCAGGGGTACGGGCGCTGGTGGCCCGCGCGTTCTCGGTGGCCGGGCTCACGCCACGCGTGGCGCTGGAATTGGCCGGGGTCGAGAGTATCAAGGAGGCCGTAAGGGCGGGCATGGGCGTGGGCTTCGTCTCGGCGATGTCGATGCGCCACGAAGATGCCGCACTCGCCTCGGTCCGCATCGATCCGCCACACGGTCTCAAGCGTTTGCTCACGGCGCTCGTGCCGCACGCCGACGCCCTGTCGCGCCCCACCGAGCGCTTTCTTGCCCAGTGCTTTACGCAGGACGCCGCCGGTCCGGCTGCGCTGCGGTGACACGTGCGAGCGACCCCATCGTACGCTGCACGGCACTCGTCGCATTGCCCACCGGACCGGCCCGTCAGGCCGATCTCCTACGGCCTTATTTGAAATCCCAAGCCATTTGTTCGGCCACTGACGTCGCTTCCGAAGAGCGCACACACACCTCGAGATAATCGGTCACGGGCGGCGGCGGCGGTGTCCCTTCCGAAAGCAGACGACGGTTGTCGAACACATAATCGAGCGCCGCAAACGCACCGTATCGACGCAGCGCCTTGGCCATCAGACGACTATTGCCGTGTCCCAACTGACGCGCCAGCGCGGGCGTCAGGCGCGCGATCTCGGCTTCACCGATATGCCGGAAACGCTCGCCCAGCGGCGCCACGCCGCGCGCTTTCGCCAACGCCGCCTCGATCTGGCCAATCGTGCGCGCACTGCCCTCACCGGCCGAGATGTGATACAGGTCGTGACGCAAGTGCGGCAGGAACGCGAGATCGATCAGCGCGTCGGCGCAGAAATCGACGGGCACCACATCGAGCCTGTCCTCGAGACCGCAGGTGAACGCGCCGAGCAACTGGACCATGCGAAACATCCAGAAGATGCTGCCGGACGGCTCACACCCCAGGCGCGTGTGCCCCACGACGATGGACGGCCGCGCAATGACCAGCGGCAGGCCCGGCCACTCGCTGCGCAGGCGTCGCTCGGCATCGGCCTTCGATGCGGTGTAAGGCACGACTTGATGATCCGCCAGCGCAAGATCGTGCGACTCGCGAACCACGCCCGAGAGCGAATCGCCGCACGCCATCGCCGTGCCCACGTGCACGAAGCGCTCGAGCACCGGCGACGCTGCGACCGCACGAGCGAGCGCCAGCGTGCCGGTCACATTGACGGCGTCGAGTTGCGGATGCGCAGAAAAGGTCGCAATCGCCCCGGCGTGGATGACATGCGTGACGCTGCGCATGCGAGGGTCGTCTTCGAACGAGACCGGCTGCGCAAGGTCGCCGCACACGATGTTCGCTTCACTGAGCGCGAGCCGGCACACCGGCGCGACCCGGAAGCGATCCATCGCGGCACGCACGCGCGCCAGACCGTCACTGGTGGTACGCGCGCGCACGAGAAGCAACAACGACGGGCCGAATCCGTCCTTGAGAAGCTGGGCGAGAACGGCACCTCCCACAAAACCGGTACCACCGGTGACGAGAATTCGCATGGCAATGGCCTCGCTGAAAAACAGAACCGCGACGCGTTCGTCAGAACGTGTAGTCGAGCGTTGCGGCGACCTGATAGTTGGTCTTGTTGAATACGATGGGACTCTTCGACGCATTGCCTGTGTAGCGCATGACGCCGCCGGCCACCGTGGTGCTCCAGTGCTTGGTGAACTTGTGCGTCCAGTTCGCCGTCAGGCTCACGCCGTAAAGGCCGCCACCCACCGCGTACTGGCGATAGCCCGAATTCAGGCTCTGGTTCTGCGTCACGCCGAAATAAGTCTGCGCGTACTTGCCGCTGGCAAAGTGCGCGGTCGCGCCAACGCCGACCGAATCGGTGGGCGACTTGAAAAGCACGCTGTCCACGGCGAAGCGGTAGACGTTGCCGCGCTCGCGATTGGACAGCGGGATATCCGTCGCCACGCTCACGACGGCCAGATCGCCAATGGCGTAGCCGGCTTGCAACGTGGTGAAGACCGAGCCCTTGATGTCCCCCATGCCGCGCAACTTGTCCGAGCCGGAGTCGAGCCCCTTGGCCTTGTCCTTGCGCCCGCCGTCGTATGACAGCGCGGCCGACAAGAAGAAGCCCGCCGGCAACGAGAGTCGATAGCCGATGCCGCCCAGACCGACGAACACGCCATAGGGCGTTTGCAGCGCGAGGTTGAGTGCCGGCGTGGCGCGATACTCGTTGCTGCCCATGTAGCGCGGGGAGTAGCCCATACCGCCGCCAATCGTGAATTCGTAGCCGCTCTCCGGTGCCTGCGACGGCAGGCTCTGGTCGGGCTGAATGCCGCTGTACCGGGCTGGCTCGACCGCAAAGGCGTGCGAGGCAGCCCCTGCCAGCAACAGCCCTGCGGCGCATACCGCAAGACGGGGAAGATGGCGATTGCGACGGCGGTGACGGGGGTAGCGACTTTTCATGGCACTCCTACAAGATCGATGCGTTTCTGTTGTCAGGGAATTACGGTTTGCAGATGAATCGCAAAGTGAACGCATGGTAGGCGTGAAGCGAGCGCGTGGCTGTTACCTGATTTAGGAGAGTTGTGAACAAATGTTTTCATTTGTTCGCGGGTTTGAAACGCCCGCCCGGCGGGACTCAGGGGCAGTAGAATGCGCCTCACGGGAGTGCCGCCGAGCGTGTGCGGCACAGCACAACAGGAAAGGAATACGGCCATGTACCGTGTCTTGCTGGTCGAAGACGATGCGCGGCTGGCGGCGCTTGTCACGGAATACCTGCACGCCTATCGCTTCGAAGTGATGGTCGTTGCCAACGGCGCGCGCGCTTTGGAGCGCTTTCGCGCATTTGCACCGGATATCGTGGTGCTCGATCTGATGCTTCCCGGCATGGACGGCATGGAAATCTGCCGCCAGTTGCGCGGCGTGAGCACCACTCCGATCCTGATCCTCACGGCGCGAGAAGACACCTACGATCAGGTCGCGGGCCTGGAAGTGGGCGCCGACGATTACGTGGTCAAGCCGGTCGAGCCGCGACTGCTGCTCGCGCGCCTGCGCGCGCTGTTGCGACGCGCCGTCCCCGTGGGCGAGATCGAAGTCCCCCACGACGACGGGCTGGCGTTCGGCCAGTTGCGCATCGTGCCACGCGACCGCACGGTGTTCTGGCGCGGCGCCCCCGTCGAGTTGAAATCCAACGAATTCAGCCTGCTGCTGATTCTGGCGCGCGGCGCCGGGCGTGTGGTCACCCGAGACGAGATCCTGCAGCAATTGCGCGGCATCGAATTCGACGGCATCGACCGCACGGTCGACGTCGGCATTTACCGGTTGCGCAAACGCTTCGAAGACACCGACGGTGAACCGCAACGTATCAAAACTGTCTGGGGACGCGGCTATCTGTTCAGCCCGTCGGCCTGGGAGAGTTGAGCCATGTTTCGCATTCTTCTGAAGCTTTATATCCTTGTCGGCATCTCCGTCGTCGCGGCCATACTGTTGATCACATACACGTTCGGCCATCTCTTCTACGACATCCTGAACCGTTCGGCGCAAAGCCAGCTCGGCGGCTACGCTTGGCTGATCAACAATGCCCTCGCGAACGTGCCGGAGTCCGAGTGGCCCAAGTTCATCGCCGAGTTCGAAACGAAAGGCAAAGACAAGTTCGAACTCAAACCGCTCAAGGATTTCCCGGTGCCGAAAGAATATGCGCGAAAGGACCTCGATGCGGGCCTGCCGATCGCGAACGGCACCGACGGCGATCACTACGCCATGCGTTTGCGCGACTCCCAATGGGTCCTGACGTCGGTGAGCGGCACCGACCTGAGCGTGAAGCAAATCAACTACCTCGCCTACGCCTTGCTCGCGGTGCTCATGCTCATTGCCGTACTGACGTGGGTGCGCTGGTACTGGAACGACTTGCAGGCGCTCAATCGTGCGGCGAGCCGCTTCGGAGAGGGTGATTTCAACTCACGGGCGAAGGTCTCACGCTTCTCGAACCTGACGGCGCTCGTGAACGTATTCAACACGATGGCCGAGCGTATCGAGCGCTCCATCAAGGCCCAGAAGGACATGATCAACGCGGTATCGCACGAGTTGCGTACGCCGATCGCGCGCCTCGACTTCGGGCTGGAAATTCTTCAGCATCGCCGTCACGAAGCCGACGCCGACGACCGAATCAACGCACTCAAGGGCGATATTCGCGAACTCGACGAACTGGTGACCGAACTGCTCTCGCTCGCGCGTCTGGATCAGATCACGGCACCGCCCGCGCGCCACGCCGTCTCGCTACGCCTGATGTTCGACAGCCTCGCGGCGAATTGCACGGAAGTGCTGGCCGCGCGCTCGATTGCGCTCGACATTGCCGCCGAGCCGGGCGCAGATTGCGTCGAGGTCGAACCCAAGCTGCTCGCACGTGCCGTACAGAACCTGCTCAACAACGCCATGCGACACACGTCGCGGCGCATTGTCTGCGGGGCGAAAACCTGCGAAGACGGCGGCGTCATGATCTACGTCGACGACGACGGCGAAGGCGTGCCGGCGGCCGAGCGCGTGCGCATCTTCGAGCCCTTCCACCGGCTCGACAGCAGCCGCAACCGGGCGACGGGCGGCTTCGGCCTGGGGCTCGCCATCGTGCGACGCATCGCGCTGCTGCATGGCGGGCGCGTCGGCGTCGACACGTCACCGCTCGGCGGCGCGCGCTTCATCATCACGCTTCCCGGCATTTGCGCCGGTTGACGCAAGACAGCGCCCCGGTCAGACGCCCACGCAAAACCCTACGGCCGGCGAGCGATTCGCCGGCCGTTTTCATTGCAGCGTCTCTTTTTGGATAACGATGGATTGTCATGTTCGCGACATGTTGGCCGCTTACATTGGCGGCTCAATTTAATCCCAAAGAGGACCTTGTCGTGAAACCCAACTTCCGCATTGCGGCGGCCGGGTGCTGCCTGGCGTTCGCCAGCAGCCTGCCCATGCCCGCTCTGGCCCAGTCTAACGTTCAGCTCTACGGGCTGATCGACTCGGGCGTCGAATTCCTCACCAACGCCGACAAGAATGCCGCCGGCAACACCGTCAACCTGACACGCTTCACCTCGGGCAACCTTGCCGGTTCGCGCTGGGGCATCAAGGGCACCGAAGATCTCGTCGGTGGCAACAAGGCCCTGTTCCTGCTCGAGAACGGCTTCAACCTCGGCAATGGTCAATCGCTGCAGGGCGGCCGCGAGTTCGGTCGTCTGGCCTACGTCGGCCTGTCGAACCAATCGTTCGGCACCTTCACGATCGGCCGCCAGGGCGGTGTGTTCCTTGACTGGGTGAGCAAGTTCAACCCGCTCAACAACGCCGTGTACGCTATCAAGATGCAGGACACGGCCTTCTCCGATCGTCTGGACAACAGCCTTCGCTACACCGGCAAGCTCGGCGCGTTCGAAGCCATGGTCCAGTACTCGAAGGGCTATGACGACGTGAACTTCGGCAGTGCCACGCCGGGCGACAACCGCCGTGCGCAAGTCGTCGACGCCGGTGTTCGCTACGCCAGCGGCCCGCTGTCGTTCGTGATCGCCTACGACCAGAAGAACGGCGGCTCGACCCTGCCCAACGCGGCCCTGACCTCGAAGGTCGGTGGCTATGAAGGCAACATTGATCGCCGTATCGCGGCCGCTGTGCAGTACTCGCTGCAAAGCGTCGATCTGTACGTGGGCTATCGCTACCTCAACGCCAAGGCGATCCACCTCTCGGCCCTGAACAAGAGCCCCGTGGAGGCCTCGAGCTACTACTGGCTGGGCACGACGTGGCACGCCATGCCGGCACTCGACCTGTCGGCCACGGCCATGTACCAGGACTTTTACGGCACGAACCGCGACCCGCTTTCGTTCCAGGTCAGCGCCGACTACAGTTTCTCGAAGCGTACCGACGTCTACGTCAACCTCGGCTATGTCGTGAACCGCAACGGGTCCGACCTCGGCCTGAACGGTTTCGGCACCAACGTGGTGGCCGGCAAGAACCAGTTCGGCACGATGGCCGGCATCAAGCACACGTTCTGATGATGGGCGACACTCGCGCTTCGCATGGCGGCACACCGCTGCCGCAGCCGGGCGTGTCGGTGTCGCTGCGCGCGTTGCACCAGACTTTCGGTGCAACGCGCGTACTCGACGGCATCGATCTCGAGGTGCCGGCCGGCACCACCACCGCCCTGCTCGGCCCCTCTGGCTGCGGCAAGAGCACCCTGCTCAAACTGCTCGCCGGTTTGCTCGCCCCCACTGGGGGCGAAATCCGTTTCGACGACACGGTCGTCGCCAGCGACACCGTCTGCCACGCGCCCGAGCGGCGCTCGCTCGGCATGGTGTTTCAGGACTACGCGCTGTGGCCGCACATGAGCGTGGCCGCGAACGTGGCGTTCCCGCTCGAGATGCGTGACAAGGGTCGGATCGGACGCGTCGAGCGCAGCGCACGTGTCGAAGAAGCACTCTCGCTCGTCGGTCTGGCCGGTCTCGGCTCACGCCGGCCGCAGGCGCTCTCTGGCGGCCAGCAACAGCGCGTCGCGCTCGCGCGCGCCATCGTCGCGGCCCCGCGGCTGCTGCTGTTCGACGAACCGCTATCCAACCTCGACCGCGATCTGCGCACACGTTTGTGTACCGATATCGGCGCGCTGCTCTCGCGTCTTGGCACCACTGCCGTCTATGTCACACACGACCGCGACGAAGCCGAGGCGCTGGCCGACCAGATCGTGATCCTCGCCCACGGGCGCGTTGACAAACGTATTACGAGGTAGCCCATAATGTTTCACCGCAAAATTATCGCGACACTCACCATGGCCTTTGCTGCAAGCGTCGGCGTACAACATGCGCATGCGCTGACCGTCTATACCGCCGGCCCCGGCAACCTCAGCAAGAAGCTCGCTGCAGGTTTCGAGAAGAAGACCGGCATCAAAGTCGATGTATTTCAAGCCACGACCGGCAAGGTGATGGCGCGCATCGAGGCCGAGCAAGCCAACCCGCGTGCCGACGTCCTCATTTCGGCCTCGTGGGACACCGCGCAGGATCTTGAGAAGCGCGGCTGGCTCGCCCCCTTCCAGAGCACCAACGCCGCGCGCGTGCCGGCCCCGTTCAAGACGTCGCACTATGTCGCCCAGGGCCTCTCCGCCCTCGGCATCGTGTGGAACGCCAAATCGGGCACGCCTGAACCGCACGACTGGCGCGACCTGACCAAGCCCGCCTACCGCAACCTCGTGACGATGCCGGACCCGGCGCTATCGGGCGCGTCGGCGGATCTGTTGCTGGGTCTGCAAGCCCGTCTGGGCGGCGAAGCGTGGAAGCTCTTCGAAGACCTCAAGCACAACGGCATGGTCGTGTCCGGCCCCAATGCACAGGCGCTCAACCCGGTGCTGCAAGGCGCGAAGGCTGCCGTCTTCGGCGCCGTCGATTACGTCGCCTACGCGGCGGCCGCAAACGGCGAAGCCGTGAAGGTCGTCTTCCCGACGAGCGGCACGGTCATCGCACCGCGTCCGATGATGATCCTGAACACGTCGAAGCAGCAGAACGAAGCGCGTCAGTTCATCGACTATGTGCTCTCGGAAGAAGGTCAGCAGATGGTGGCCGAGGCATGGCTGATTCCGGCACGCGAGGACATCGCGATCAAGCGCGCATCGTTCAAGGATTTGCGCCTGTTGCCGCAGGGTGACGCACAATCGTCGAGCGCTTCGCGCGCCGAAGTCCTGGCACGGTTTGCCAAACTCAACGGCCAGCACTGACGGTGAAATCGTTCCGACTACTCCCCGCGGCGACGGTGGCAGCCCTCGCCGTCGTGGTGGCGTTGCCGGTCGCGTTCGTCTTGTTGCAGGCTGTCTTTCCGCACCTCGCGCAGGGCTCGCTGGACGCATTTCGCGAGCCCTTCTCCGCAGTCTGGCCCACGCTGTCGCACGACAGCACGTTGCCGCTGGTGACCAACACATTGTGGCTGGGACTCTCGGTCGCATTGGGTACGGCGCTCGTCGGCGGAGCGCTGGGGGCGGTACGCGGCCTGTTTCATGTACCGGGCGCCCGGCTCTGGGATCTGTGCTTCCTGCTGCCGTTTCTCGTGCCGCCGTATCTTGCGGCACTCGGCTGGATGCTGTTGCTGCAAACGGGCGGTTACGCCCAGCAGCTCACCGGGCTGGACGCCGGGCAGTTCCTGTTCTCGCTGCCGGGCCTCGTCTTCGTGATGACGCTCAACATCTTCCCTGTCGTGTACTTCGCCGTCTCGCGTGCGCTGGCCACCACGGGGTCGCGACTGGCCGACGTCGCGCGCGTGCATGGGGCATCTGCGTGGCGGGCGTTTGCCCGCGTCACGTTGCCGCTCGCGCTGCCGGCGTTTGCGGCCAGTCTGCTGCTGGCGTTCACGATGGCCATCGAGGAATTCGGTGCGCCCGCCGCACTCGGCGCGCGGGCCGGCTTCTCGGTGCTGGTGACCTCCATCGAAGGCCGCTTTGCCGACTGGCCCATCGATCTGCCGGGTGCCTCGATCCTGTCGGTCATGCTGGCAGTGATCGCGTTGCTCGCCTTCGTGTTGCAGCACCGGCTCGCAGCGGGAAAGGACTTCGAGACGCAGACGGGCAAGCCGATGGCCTCGCCGCCGCGTGCGCTGGGGCGCTGGCAAGTCCCGGTACTGTGCGGCTTCGGCCTGGTGGCATTACTCGCCACCGCGGCGCCGCTGTTCTCGATTCTGGCCACAGCGTTCTCGGGCACGCTCTCGGGCGGCCTGTCGCTCGCCAACCTGACGACCGCGCACTTCGCTGCGCTGCTCGGTCAGGGCGCGGAAGGCATCGAGGCATTGGCGACGAGTCTGTCGCTCGCGCTGGGCACATCGCTCGTGACCGGGGTGCTGGGGTTCCTGTGTGCGTGGTGCGTCGTGAAGTCGACGATGCGCGCTCGCGTGCTGATCGACGGACTCTCATTGCTGCCCCACGCATTGCCGGGCATCGTCGTCGGCGTCGGCCTGATCCTCGCGTGGAACCTGCCGTTCTGGCCAGTCACGCCGTACAACACGTGGGGCATTCTGCTGCTGTCGTATAGCTGCCTGCTGCTGCCGTACCCGGTGCGTTACACGAGCGCCGCCTTACGTCAGACGGCCGCCTCGCTCGAAGCGGCCGCACGCGTACACGGCGCGCCGGCAGGGGTGGCGCTGCGCCGCATCACGCTGCCGCTCGTGATGCCTGCGCTCGGTGCGTCACTGATGATCGTATTCGCCATCGCATCGCGCGAGTTGGTGACGTCGTTGCTGCTGGCCCCGAGCGGCGTGCAGACGGTCTCGATCTTCGTGTGGCGTCAGTTCGAGCAAGGCTCCATCGGTCAAGGCATGGCGATGGGTGTCGTATCGATGACGGTGAGCGGCACATTGCTCGCGCTGGCATCGAAGCTCAATGGCAAACCCGCGAACGGCTGAAGCCATCAGGCCGCACCCGGCATGAGCGCCGGGCGCGGCCCCTGCCTTCACGCCAGCAGAGCGCGTGCGGCTCAGAACGGCATGCGCACCAGCTCTTCCACCGCCCCCACCACTTTGTCACGCGTTCGCATCAACATGGAGAACGACAGGTCGGCCTGAGCGCTCGCCAGCATCGCGCCGGTCAGATCGTCGCTCTGTCCCAGATCGACCGCCTTCATACGATCGCCCGCGTCGCGTTGAGCGGCGTCCACCCCCCGCAACATCGCGCCGAAGTCGGGCTTGCCCGAGGCCCCTGCCAGTTCAGGCGCCGCCTCACGCACGCCAGCGGCCATATTCAGTTCGTGCTGTGTCGCTTGCATGCGACGCATTTCAGTCATTAGCGACTGTTCCATCGAGACAGGCATTCGGATCTCCGTGATGCGTTTGAACGTGTGCCCTCGCCTGAGGCGCAGGGGCACTGACATGACTCCGCACTTTACGCACACCCACCCCCACCGGGATTGGGCAATCCCCCAAAGCAGACACGGTTGAGTTTTTCCCCATCAACAAGGACGAGTGACGCCTTTAGGATGCGAACTTCCCTGCGCGCAGAAGCGCTGCGAACCGTCTATCCATCAAATGAACACAATGCACGCGCCTACGCCGCCCGGCGCGATCCGGGCACTCGATCCGTGCCGGCTCGGACAGCCGACACAGCTCCTCGATCCTCTGACCGAGCGGCTGCGCTCGCGCCTCGATGTCCAATTACCGCAGCACGTGCGTCATCGTCATGCTATGGCGTGGCGCGTCGCTGCCATGTCAGTGAGCGCCAGCGCCCCTGACACCGCCGACGTCATCGTGCAACGGTTTCGTGTCGAGGGTCATTGCATCGACGTGGCGCTCGACGCCGGCCTGTTGCGCGACGCATTCCGTTTGCGCTACGACGCAGACGACTTCGTCGGCCCGCCCGCCTTGCATGCCACGCCGCCTGCGGCGACTTACGAGCGCTTCGTCACACGCTTTGCGAGGCAAATGCTCGATGCGCTGCGTCAGGCCGTCTCGTCCGAGATGGCGCCGGTCCCGGCGGATGTCGAGACGATCGACCCCGATCCGCGAATGACACCCGCATCCCTGTGGATCGGCGCGCACATTGCGGATCGCGGCGGTGACGCACCGTTGGGCACCGTCACCTTCCGGCTTGCGGCAGAAGACGCACGCCGCTGGCTCACGATGCTGGGTCCCGATGCGAGCGAACGCGCTGCACCGCACACCCGGCCGGCGTGCGACATCGCCACGATTCCGGTGCGTCTGAGTGCGCATTGGCTCGATGTCGACCTGTCGCTAGGCGCACTGCTCGACGCGCAACCGGGCGATGTGTTGCCCGTGCGTTTCGTGCAACGCGCGCTCGTTTGCGTGGACAACGACCCACTGATGAGCGCCGACATCATCGAGCGCGATGCGCACCTGTGCCTCACGCACTTCCAAACTCTTGAGTAAGGTTCCCATGTCTGACAACTTCCCTCACGATCTTTCCGGCCAGGCGCTTGGCGCCGCCGATGCGGCCGACCTGCGCCCGGACGCGCTCATCGACGATCTGCCTGCCCTGGACGATCTCGCCGACGACCTTTCCGGCGACTGGCTTGGCAGCGCGGGCGAGCATTCGACGCCGCCGGCCCAGCTGTCGCAAGCTACCGGTGCGGCGCCGGCCCCGCTGGCCATGCGCGAGACGCTGCGCCGCGTGCCCGTGAAACTCACGCTCGAAGTCGGGGCGACACGCCTCACCCTGGGTGAGCTTGCGGCCCTGCGCGCCGACGACGTGCTGAGTCTCGACCGCGCCGCGGGCGCGCCGCTTGCCGTGTTGGTCAACGGCGTGCCGGTAGGCCTCGCTGAGGTCGTCGCCTCGGGCGCGCAATACGGACTGAAGATCCTCACGCTCGACGCACTCGAGCTGGATCGTCTCGCCCGATGAAAGCCGCCCTACAGGTCGTGCATCGGCGGTTGGTGCGTCCGCTCAAGGCGCGCGGCTTTCCGCTGTGCGCCTCGGAGACCTTCGTGCTCGCGATTCTGGCGATCGGGTTCGCCCTGTTCGCCACCGGCGCGCGGGCCGATGAGGCTGGCGAGCTGATGCGCCTGCGCTCGCAGGGCGGCACCACCGACTTCACCGTCAAGACCCAGTTGCTCATCCTGATGACGCTGCTGGGCCTGCTGCCCATGCTGCTGATGGTGATGACCACGTTCGTGCGCTTTGCCATCATCCTTGCCCTGCTGCGTCAGGCGCTCGGACTTCAGCAGGGGCTGCCCGCGCGCGTGCTTACCGGCATGGCATTGCTGCTCAGCTTGCTCGTCATGCGCCCCGTCGGCGAGGCAATCTGGACACAAGCTGTCGTGCCCTACGACGAGAACCGGATCACGCTGACCGAGGCAATCCATGCGGGTGAAGCACCGCTTTCGCGCTTCATGCTCGCGCAAACGCGTCAGACGTCGCTCGACCTGATGGCCCGGCTGACCGGTGAGACCGACGTTGCGCAGCCGCAAGCCCATAGTTTTCTGGTCAAGGCCTCGGCCTTCCTGCTGAGCGAGCTGAAAACGGCGTTTCAGGTCGGCGCCATGCTCTTCGTGCCGTTTCTCGTCATCGATCTGGTGGTGGCTTCGGTGCTGATGGCCATGGGCATGATGATGCTCTCGCCACTGGTCGTCTCGCTGCCGCTCAAGCTCTTGCTGTTTGTGCTCATCGACGGCTGGACACTCACCGTCAGCACGCTCGTGACCAGCGTGCAGGCCGTCTGAGGAGAACGTTATGCTCACCAGCGATATTGCCATCGACATCGGACTGGACGCGCTGCGGCTCGTCATCGTCATCGTGCTCGTACTGATCGTGCCGAGCCTCGTCATGGGGTTGGTGGTGGCGCTGTTTCAGGCGGCCACGCAGATCAACGAACAAACGCTGTCGTTCCTGCCGCGCCTGATCGTCACCCTGATCACGCTCGGGCTCGCTGCGCCATGGCTGGCGGGCAGGCTCACCGACTTCGCCGCCGAAACCTTCGCCCGCGCGGCCTCACTGGCCGGTTAGCGCTTGGCGCCACCGACGCCCGCTGCCGGACGAACGATCATGCCGTTTCCCCTTCCCTTTGCCGCATGGCCCGGCCTCGAAGGCTGGCTCGCCCAGTGGCCCGCGCAGCTCGTCATGCTGTGGCGGCCATTCTGCCGCTTTGTCGCGGCCCTGAGCATGCTGCCTCTCGTTGGCGAGGGCGTGGTGCCGATGCGCTGGCGCGTGCTGGTGGCGCTGGTGCTCAGCCTGGCGCTGTGGCCCGTGTTCGCCCGAAGCGGCATGCCGCCGACCGATCCGTTCTCGCTCGCGGGCATTGCCCTCGCTGCGGAACAGGCGATCATCGGTGCGTGCCTCGGGCTGGCCTTCTTCATCGTGCGCAGTCTGCTCACGCTCGTGGGCTATCTGTGCGCGTCGCAAATGGGATTGGCGATGGCGGCCATGAACGATCCGATGAACGGCGAGGCCAGCGAACCGGTTTCGCTGCTGATGGTCTTCCTCGGCACATTGCTGTTTTTCATCGCCGACGCCCATCTGATCGCCGTGTCCGTCGTCGGCCGCAGCTTCGAGATCTGGCCTATCGGTGGCGGACTGCCGCTCGCCCACCTGACGGGACTGCTGCGTGCACTCGGCTGGACGCTGGCTGCCGCCATCACGCTGGCATTGCCCGTCGTGCTGACGACCTTCATCGTGCAATTCGGTCTCGGGTTGCTCAATCGCGCCGCGCCAGCCTTGAATCTGTTTTCCCTGGGCTTTGCTGTCACAACGCTCGTCGGGCTGGTCGTGCTCTCGGCCGTGATACCCGCCTTGCCGGCCCATTATCTGACGTTGACCGAGCGCGTTCTCGACTCGCTGGGCGCCGTCGCACGACCGGATTGAGCCCATGACGACCCAAGACACGGGCGACAAGTCCGAAGCCGCGTCCCACCAGAAGCTGCGCCGCGCGCGTGAGCAAGGGCAAGTGGCACGCTCGCGCGATACGGCCACTGCGGTGGGCATCATGGCCAGCGTGGCGGTGATTGCCGTCACCGCGCCCGCGCAACTCGACAAGTTCCGCTCGCTCTACGCTGCGGCGTTCGCCGACCTCGCGGGCATCGGCTTCGACGACGCGTGGACGGCCCTGCTGCCGGCCGCGATGTGGCTGCTCGTCAAACTCATCGCGCCGCTGGCGGCCATTCCGCTGTGCATCGGCGTAGCGGCCATGCTGCCCGGCGGTTACGTCTTCAGCACGACGCTGCTCAAGCCGAAATGGCAACGTCTCTCGCCCAAGGCGAACCTCGGCCGGCTGGTCTCGATGAAGCACTACGCGCAGGTCGGCACCGCCATCCTCAAGGTCGCCCTGGTCGTGACGGTGCTGATTCTTGCCATTCGGGCGCGCTGGGACGACTTGCTCGCGTTGCAGGCGAGCGCACCGGGCGAGGCGATTACCGTGGGCTTATGGCTGCTGCGCGACGCCGTGCTCCTGCTGGGGGGCGCCTTCGTCGCGTTCGCGCTGCTCGATCTGCCGTTACAACGCTTCCTGTTCATGCGCGACCAACGCATGAGCAAGCAGGAGGTAAAGAACGAACACAAGCAGACGGAGGGACGCCCCGAAGTCAAACAGCGCATTCGCCAGATCCAGCGGCGCATGGCCGAGCGCAGCCTACGCCGCGTGGTGCCCACGGCCGACGTGGTGATCGTCAACCCGACCCACTACGCCATTGCGCTCAAGTACGACACCGAGCGGGCACAGGCACCGTATGTCGTGGCGCGCGGCCTTGACGAGATGGCCGGCGTGCTGCGCCAGATCGCGCGCGATCACAAGATCGACGTCGTGAGCGCCCCGCCGCTTGCACGAGCGCTGTACCACACCAGCCAGGTCAACCAGCAGATTCCCGCCGCGCTTTACGACGCGGTCGCCGTGATTCTGGCCTATGTGCTGCAACTGCGCGCCTGGCGCCTTGGCGAGCGCACCACACAACCCGACCGTCCGGACACGCCTGCCGTGCCTGCAACGCTCTCCGATCCACCCTCTACGCGACTGAATCCCTGAACTTATGAGCCGACTTCTGACCGATCTTCGGCGTCACAAATTTCTGACGCCGCTCCTCGTCTTCGCGATCCTCGCGATGGTGATCCTGCCGCTGCCGCCGCTGCTGCTCGACACGCTCTTCACGTTCAACATCGTGCTGTCGATGGTTGTGATTCTGGTGAGCCTGTCGGTGCGGCGTCCGCTCGATTTCTCTGTCTTCCCGACGGTCATTCTCGCTACCACGCTCATGCGTCTGACGTTGAACGTTGCCTCCACGCGCGTGGTGCTGCTCAACGGCAACGAAGGCACGCACGCGGCGGGCAGCGTGATCGAATCGTTCGGTAACGTGGTCATCGGCGGCAACTTCGTCGTGGGCTTGGTGGTGTTCGTGATCCTGATGATCATCAACTTCGTGGTCGTCACCAAGGGGGCGGAGCGCATCTCGGAAGTCTCGGCACGCTTCACGCTCGATGCGCTGCCCGGCAAGCAAATGGCGATCGATGCCGACCTGAACGCGGGCCTCATCAATCAGGAGGCCGCGCAGTCGCGCCGTCGCGAGGTGAGCGCCGAAGCCGACTTCTATGGCGCCATGGACGGCGCATCGAAGTTCGTCCGTGGAGATGCCATCGCCAGCATCCTGATCCTGCTCATCAACCTGATCGGCGGTGCCGCCATCGGCGTGACGATGCACGACATGAGCGCGGGCGACGCCTTCCGTCAGTACTCGCTGCTCACCATCGGCGACGGTCTGGTCGCGCAGATTCCCGCATTGCTGCTCTCGGCGGCCGCCGCCATCATCGTCACGCGCGTGTCCGATGCGGGCGACTTCGAAAAGCAGGTCGGCGACCAGTTGCTGGCGTCGCCCGCCGTGCTGTCGAGCGTGGCGGTGCTGATGTTCATTCTGGCGCTGATCCCCGGCATGCCGACCCTGCCGTTCCTCGCGTTTGCGGCGGTCATGGCGTTTGTCGCATGGCGCGTGAGTCAGCGGCGTTCGCCCGACGCAGCAGACGACACCGAAGCCCTGGAAGCCGCACTCACGGCGCACGAGCCGCCCGCACTCACGTGGCAGCAACTGCCGTTCGTCTCAGCGGTGACGGTCAGTCTCGGCTACCAGATCGTGGGGCTCGTGGACAAGCGCGAAGGCGCGCCGCTCGTGCAGCGTCTTTATGGCATGCGGCAGACGCTGTCGCAGGCGATGGGCTTCGTCGTGCCGGCGGTCAGACTCGATACGGGTCTCGGACTCGGCGCCAGCGAATATGCCATCGACGTTGGCGGCGTGCGCGTTGCCAGCGCGTCGCTGCCGCATGATCGGCTCATGGCGATTGCCGCGCCCGATTGCTACGGCGAACTCGACGGCATGCCCGCCATCGATCCGTCGTTCGGCATGCCCGTGGTGTGGATCGAGCCCGAGCAACGCGCGCATGCGCTGGGTCTGGGTTATCAGATCGTCGATCCTGCGGGCGTGATCGCCACGCACGTTCAGGAAGCGATGAAAACGCATCTGGCCGACCTCTTCACTTATCAGGATGTGACGTCGCTCAGCGAGCGGCTGCGTGAACTGTCGCCGGCACTGGCCGATGCCCTGGACAAGGCGCTCACGCATCAGCAGCAATTGGCGGTCATTCGTCTGTTGCTCGCCGAAGCGGTCTCGTTGCAGGATATCGACGTGCTGGCGACGGCGCTGGTCAATGCGTCGGCCATCAGCAAGGACCCGCTGGTGCTGGCCGCCGAGGCGCGCAGTGCGCTCAAGCGACGGCTGGTACACGGGCTGATCGGCGATGAACCGACACTGCATGTCTACCAGCTCACGACGGATCTCGAGAACCTGCTGCTGGGCGCTTATACGGCAGCACAGCAGGCGGGCAAGACGACCTCCGATGCCTTCCCGCTCGATCCGCAACTGCTCGAGCAGTTGCAGTCCCACATGCCACAGGCACGCGAAAACATGAAGCAAACGGGACGCGCGCCGGTCCTGCTCGTCATGCCGCAACTCCGCCCGCTGCTCGCGCGGTACGCGCGCATGTTTGCGAGCGGCCTGCATGTGCTCTCGTATAACGAAGTGCCGCAATCGAAGGAAATCGAGGTGGCGGGAACGTTGGGGTGACGGGCGTTTGAAGACCCGCAGGTGAGTCCGCAGCGAAGACGCGCCAACGGCATGATGTCGTTGGCGTTTTTTTTGGCATCGGATTCGGCATATCGTTGAAGCGCCGCGCATGCCGTCTTCGCCGGGGCATCTTGGCATTCACGAAAATGAGGTAGTTTCATGACAGAACGGACTTATCGGGCCGCACATCCGGATGACGCGGCCATCTGTATCGACATCCGCGGCCGCACGCGCGAGAACGCGTTTTCGGCAGACGACTTATTGGCGTTGGGAATCTCCGTCGAACGCTGGCGCGAGTCAATCGAGAGCGGGGCGGTGCTGGTCGCCGACTGGCGAACGGGATGAAGCAGGCGACGACATTCTCGAACGCTTCCTTGACTGAACCGTCTTGCGCAAACGACAAAAGAGCCAACGGCATGAAACCGTTGGCTCTCTCATATTCAGACTATCCGGCCGGAAGACATCACCGGCCGGTGCGGCGCCATTAACGCAGCAGCATCTGGATCATGCCCGGCATTTCGCCGGCCTTTTGCAGCATTTGCAGGTTCACGTTCATCTGCGTTTGCAGCTTGGTCAGCTCCGACACCGACTCGGCGAAGTCCACTTCCTTCATGCGGGCGTTCGCTTCGCTGGTGTTTTGCAGCAGCACCGATTGCACTTCCTCACGGCCATCCAGATCCATCATCATTGCACCGATGCTGGCCTGCACAGTGGCGAGTTGAGCGATGGCCGTCTCGAGACCGCCAATGGCGTTCGAGGCAGCACTGCCGTCAACCAACTGGGTAGCGGCCGGCTCCGCCTTGGCGCGCAGCAAGTCATCCATTGCCACTCTGACCTGCGCCTGTTGAACAGACGTCAACGTGGTGTTGCTGTTGGTCAAGTTGTTCATCGCGGCTTCAAAAGCCGTTGCAACAGCGCCCGCCGTGGCGTAGGTACTGGTTTCCGCAATCGTTTCCAAATCCGCGGTCAGCTTGGCTTCCCAAGTCTCTCCTGAGGAATGCGTAGTGCTCAAGATCGCAGCCATCCCAGGCTTCGTGCGCAGCTCGTTCACCAATGCTCGGGCGGCATCGTTGCCGGCGCCGGCACCGTCGAAGCCCATTTTGCTCGCCAGCGTGTCACCCACGGCGAACGGGCGTCCAGCCACCGTTCCAAACTGCGCCGTCACGCCGCCGATGGTCGAGAACAGACCACCGAGTTCAGTGCTGATGTCGAGCTTCTTCGTTTCCCCTGCGCCTGCACCCACCTGAAGATCGATGCTGCCGGAAGCCAGCAAACCGGTGGCACGGGCACCGAATTCCATCTTCAGCAGGTTCTTGCCGGCGAAGGTGGTGTTGTCGAAAATTGCCTTCAACGCCTGCGAGTTGTTGGTGTATTGCTGTTGCAGCGCCGCCTTCTCGGCATCGCCCTTCAGGCCATCCGCTGCCTGAGTGGCCAGATCCTTCATGGTCACGAGCAGTTCATTGGCCTTGTCCAGCGCACCTTGAGCGACGCGCGTGCTTGCCTGCGCATACTTCATGTTGCCAATGGCCGACTTCGTGCCGCTGGCGTGCATGTTCAGCATGGCCGAGATACGGGCGGCGGCCGGGTCGTTCTTGTACAGGTCGTTCTTCTTGCCGGTCGACAGATCGCGCATGATGGCGTTCAGCTTGCCGCCGGTGGTGCGTTGCGAGTTCAGCGACGACATTTGCGCCACGTTGGTATGCAGAGTCAACATTGCTAGGGCTCCTTGTTCTGATGAGCAGTTTGGCAGACCGGATTGCCTGCCTCACCGTGTAAAGGCGTCCCTTCGCGAATTTTGTTAATACAATCTTGTGGAGATTTTTCCCATCTGCACACACCGTTCGACAACTCGTCTGCCGAACCCCGCAACACTCCCTTATACGTCACCCAGCAGCGCACGCACATTGGCGCGCGTGACAGGGATACCTTTAGGCATCGCGAGCGTCAGCGCAACGAACGGTGGCTGCTTGCCCAGTCGCGACGTCCATGCCTTCGCCGATGCCAGCGCGACATCGAACGCCGCGTCATCGGCGGCAGCGCGCTCACCAGACAACGCCACTTTGCCGACGGCCTGCGTCGACGTCCGCGCCGTCTTCTGCGCCAGCGCATGAGACACCCGAATGGCTCTGACCATCGACGCTAATGCGCGGCGCGTCTGTGCGACGGCGTCGGCGCCGTCGAGACGCCATGCCTGCGGCGCGAGGGCATCGGGCGCCTCGCGAAGCGTTGCGCGTCGCGCGTGGGCGACGCCCCCCTCGTTCGTTTGCGCGATGGCGAAGCGCGACACCAGCGACGGCCACGCCTTACCGGACGTGCTCATCACCCAACCGCGCTCGGGCGGGGGTGGCTCAAGCGTGATGCCGTAGGCCGCTAACGCGCGCGTCGTGCGGCGACGCAATCCCGCTTGCGACACTGCGTTCGCCAAATCGATCTCGACGCCCGCCTTGTGAGGCCCGGCGGGGAAAAGCGTAATCTGCTCGACCTTCGACGCACGCCATTGCCCAGGGGCAACGCCATCGACAGTAAACCGTTTCGGTACGTTTCCCTTTCCGTCGAAATGCAATCGGTCGTCGACCGTCCCCAGGCTCTCGCGCTCCCGGTTCTGCCATTGCGCACCGAGGGCGTCGAGCGCCCGGCTTGCCTGTGCTTGCGAGACCCGGTCACTATCCTGCCACCGCGAGATCGACGTCAGTGCGACCGTCGCCGAGGCGTGCAGCTTCGATAACCATTGCGCAGCGGCACTCGCACGGCTGGCCGTGGCATGCTGCGAGATCAGTTCGGTCACTTGCGCGACGCGCTGCTTGTCGAAAGCCTCTGCGCCCCGCGGCAAGGGCCACGCCGATGCGCCAACGCGCGCGCCGCCCGTCGCGCCCGACGCAGCATTCGCCGCGCCTACGCCGGCGGGCGCACGCGCCAACGCGCCGGTCTCCGGCGCGTCGCCCTTGCGAGGATTCAGACGCCCCGAAGTCAGTGCGTCGTCGAGCGCAGCACTCCCGGGAATCTCACGGATGATGTCAACCATGCACGACATCCTGTTGGCTCAGACGGTACGAGTCCACGGCGAGCGCCTTAGATAGCATCGAAGAACGACAACTTGCCCACTTCGGCATGCGCAGTGCGCGCGGCGGAAATGGCGCGGTACATGGCCAACAGTTCCGGCAACGCCTCGGTGGCACTCTTGCCCTCGATGGCGACGCGGGCCTTCACCAGCACCTCGCCCTGCAACACATGATCCTTGCGCACGGCGTCAAGACGCTTTGCGCTGTGATCGTTGACGAACTGGACGTCCGCAATCTGTCTGGCCTGATCGTCAATCGGTTCGGCCAGATCGCGCAGCACGGTCATCGAGACCGTGCCCGGATTTGCGTTACCGGCCCGCGTCAGCGACTCGGCCGCTGCCGCCAGACGATTGAGCAGATCCGGCATGCCCTGCCACACCTGCGACGTGTTGGTATGGTGCAACCCGTCGCCGATCTCGACAGCCGCCGGGGCTTGCGCGGACGCGCTCAACACGTAGTTCGCCGTCGCAGCGCCCGGTCCGGCAGTCTCACTGATGGGTGCACCGCTGCCAGCAAAAAGATAGCTGCCGTCGGCTCGACGGGTATTGATCGCGCCAACAAGGCCGTTCATCAGTTCCCGAAGTTTGCCTGCGGATGCCTGCGCTTCATCGGCCTGCAGCGAATCGGCTTTCAGCGACACTTCGTTCTTGAAGGCACGCAGACGGTCATACGCACTCTTGAGACTCACACTCGCCTGCTTGAGATCGGCTTCGAGACTGGCGATGACCTTGGTGCGATTCGCAAGGGTCTGCTGTTGGCGATCGATGCGAGCGATGCGCTCGAAATCGACGGGATCGTCCGACGCGCGCAGTACCCGCTTCTCTTCACGCGCATGGTCGGTCATGCGCTCCAGCCGTTCGTTCATGTCGCGCAGCACGTGCTCGCGCTCGAAACGACTGAAGTGATGATTGATTTGCATGGTGGTTTCCTCTCCCGGACAGTTGCTCAGATCAGCGGACCATCGCCAGCGTGGCGTCGAACAGTTCGTTGGCAACGGACGCCACCCGGGCGTTCGCACGGTAGAGCTTCATGTAGGACATGAGCGCACCGCCCGCCTCGGTCTCGTCGACACCCGCCTGCTTTTGAAACTGGGTTCGTGCGGACACCAGCACCGCACCGGCAGACGTGTGACTTGCCTCGATTTCACTCGCGCGGCGGCCGGTGTCGGCCGCCAGCGCACTCATGGCTTCGACGAGGGTGCCGCTCACGCGTCCCGGCAGCGACACCGACGCATGGATCGCCCCTTTGAGCCGCTGCAACGTCTTGCCGTTACCGTTGACGCTATCGGCATTGAGGTCGAGACCTTGCGCCGTCGCGAGCGTGCGTTCCATTCGCGGCGCGCCGCTTGGACCCGTGGTCAGCGACAGTAGCGGCGTTGCGCTGAAGGACGACGACTGATCATCGGCATGCGCCCGGTTCAGTTGTTCCGCCAGCGAGCGCGCGACGTCGGTCACGTCCGCGATGCGTTGATCCAGTTCACGTGAGAGAAACCTGTCGTGGCCGCCCAATCGGCCGCCCATCGAGTCGACCGGCACGTTCACCCGCGATGCGCCCGCAACGAGTGCGTACCCGCCGTCCGGCAGGGCTTCGAGTTGCGCCGCGCGATTGCCCAGCACCAGCGGGTGTCCGCTGCGCGTCAGCACGTGATACCCCCCGCTGGTGTCCTCTCGTACATCCACATCGATAAACGCCGCCAGCTCGCCCAGCGCCTGATCGCGTTGATCCTCGATGGCGAGACGGCCAGCTTCGTCCGGCACCAGCCGGTGCAGACGGTTCAGGTCGGCAAGCGTGACCGTGAGGCGATTCACCTTTTCGGTGTCCCCCGCGCGCACCAGGTTGAGGTTCTCGCGCATGCCTTCCAACGCAGCGAACATCGTATTCGCGCGTTCGGCGACACGCCCCAACGCGGCGAAGACTTCGTCCGCATGGACATCGCCGCCGACCGTCTGCGCCTCGTGGTCGAGCGCCCTGACGAAGTCGCGCAGCCCGAGCGGATCGCTGGCCACGTCGGTCCCGCCCAGTTGCGTGAGCAGCGCGTGCGCATGTGGCTTCTGCACCTCAAGCTCGCTGGCGCCGGACACGGCACGCCACAACTGACGCCGCTGTTCCAGCCCGGCCACGCGCACGACTTCCTGCGCCTGCACCGTGCCGTCGGCGCGCGACGTCACGCGCACGTTGCGGCGCGTGTACGCCGAATTGCTCATCTGCGAGATGTTGAGCGACTCGTTATCGAGCAGCGACTGCGCAGTTTTCACGCCTTGCGTGGCGATGTTCAGCATATTCATGATTGAGTGCCTGTCGTGTCGGGGTTAGCGAGGCGCCTGCTCAGCGGCCCGCCATTTGCCGGATGATCGTGTCGGCAATGCCGAATGCGCGGCGCGACGCAAGCGCCTGTGCGACCTGCGTGTCGGCCCAGTCATGCAAGCCGTCGGTCGAACGGTCTCGCTTGCCCAGGCCGCCCGCATCGTCGCCATCGTCGCGCAAGGCCTGCGTGGCCCGCCGCATTTCACCGAGCAGTCGCGCGACAAAGATCGCTTCGAACTGCTCGGCGGCGGTCTCGAGATTCGCGCTCGGGACTGACGGTGCCGCGCCCGCATCATGCATAGGCGACCCGGCAGCGGAAATTAGCAAATGGTTGTGCGTTATCGGCGTCATCAGAGATCTCAAATCACATGCAGCTCGCCGTTAAGCGCGCCAGCTTCGTCAAGGGCTTGCAGAATCGCGATCACGTCGTCGGGGGTCGCCCCCGAGCGGCGCAGGCTGTCGACGATGGTCTGCAAATCCACACCGTCCGGCCAGACCTGAATGTCCATACCGTCTTCCTGCACATCGATGCGCGAGCGTTGTGCCTGCGCTGTACGGCCGCGCGAGAAGGGCGCTGGCTGGGCGATAACAGGCGACTCGGTCACCGTCACGCGCAACGAGCCGTGCGATACCGCCACCGGACGCACGGTCACGCCCTGCGAGATCACCACCGTTCCCGAACGGGCATTGATGACCGCGCGCGGCACCCGGCTCACGCCCGGCACGGGCAGCGAATGGATATCGGCGAGAAAGCGCACGCGTGCGTCGGCGTCGTCAGGTGCCGACACCTCGACCGTGCTGCCGTTCCTCGCCTGCGCCGTACGCTCGCCAAAGCGCGTGTTGATGGCGTCCGCGATATTCGCCGCCAACTGGAAGTCAGGGCGCTTCAGGCTCAGACGCATGGCACCGCCCTCACCGACCGGCACGGGAATCTCCTGCTCGATCGTCGCCCCGTTGGGAACGCGTCCGGCCGTCGGGGTGTTTTTCTGGACGCGAGACCCGCTGCGCCCCTCGGCCTGCATTGCGCTCACGACGAGATTGCCTTGCGCGAGCGCATAGGTCTGCCCATCGACCGCACGAAGCTGGGTGAGCAGCAGCGTGCCGCCGCGCAGGCTTCGCGCGTCGCCCATTGACGACACGGTGACGTCGATGGTCTGCCCCCGCAGGAAGCCGGACGGATACGTCGCGCTCACCATGACCGCAGCGACATTGCGCGAACGAAGTTGCACGTTATCGGGCATGCTCACGCCGAATTGCTTGAGCAGGTTGGCGAGCGACTGGCCGGAGTGGCGCGAGCGCGGCCCGTCGCCGGTCCCGGCAAGCCCCACGACCAGACCGTAGCCGACGAGCTGGTTATCGCGCACGCCTTCCACGTTGACGTAATTGCGCACGGTTTGCGCGTGACCCGCCGGCGCAACGGTCAGCGCCGAGAATCCGGCAAACGCGGCGATCATCGTCGACAAGGACACGGCGTTGAACCACCGGGGAAAACGCGCGAGAGCGCCAGGCATTCCGAACATACGATTTCCCCTCAGAGCGGCGCGAACTGGCTGTTGAAGAAGCGCGTGAGCCAGCCTGGATTGTTGCTATCGGCAAGCGCGCCCGTGCCGAAATACTGAATGCGTGCATTCGCCACGCGCAGCGATGACACGCGATTGGTCGTGTCGATATCGCCCGCGCGCACATAACCCGCCACCCGTACGGTCTCTTCGCCCTGATTCAGGAACAGACGCTTCTCACCGCGCACATGCAACAGCCCGCTGGGCAGCACCCGGTGCACAACGACCGTGATCGCGCCGCGCAGTGTGTTCTGCGCCGTGCTCGAGCTATCGCCGCGAAAGCCACGTCGTGCGCCAAGCGCGGAGTCGCCGATAACGGGATTGCCCATCAGCGTGATCTCGTCGACCGACATGTCGCTACGCTTGTCGAGCCGTGTGCCCGCTCGCTTGCTCGCCTGCGTCTGCTCCTGCAGCACGATGGTCAGCACATCGCCCGCGCGAAACGCGCGCTGGTCCGAGGTCAGCGACAGCGCGTGCCCGGCGGCAAAGAGGCCGCCTGCCTGCCCTTGCGACGACATCTCGGTCACGCTCGGCAGGTCGTCGCTCTCTTCGAGCTGCGGCGGCAGATAGCCTGCGCAGCCCGTGAGCACGGCGGCAAGCGCAACCGCGACCACCGCGCGCACGCGGCGATAAGCCCTCCGGGCATCGCAAGGCAGGTAGCGGGTCGCGTCCGTCATCATCATCCCCGTCCGTTATCGCGCGACCTGCGCGAGGCTCTGCATCATGTTGTCGGCGGCCGACAACACCTTGGTGCTCATTTCATACGCGCGCTGCGCCGTAATCATGTTCACCATTTCTTCAACCGCCACGACGTTCGAGCCTTCGAGCGCCTTCTGTCGCAACAGACCCAGATTCTCTTCCCCCGGATTGCCTTCGATGGCCGGCCCGCTCGAGGCAGTCTCCGCAAACAGGTTGCTGCCCATGGGGCGCAGGCCCGAAGGGTTCACAAAGTCGGCGAGTTGCAGGCGTCCGAGCGACGTCGGCGCCGTGTCGCCGGCCTCGAGAACACTGATGTCGCCGTCGGCACTGATCGTCAGGTCGCGCGCACCGGGCGGCACGACGATGTCGCCCACGAGCGCATGCCCGGCCTGCGTCACCAGACGTCCCTCTGCGTCGAGCCTGAGATTGCCGGCTCGCGTGTAAGCGGTCTCGCCGTCGGGCATTTCGACTTGCAGAAAACCGCGCCCGGTGATGGCGACATCCAGTTCGTTCTGGGTCTCTTGCTCGGTGCCGTTGACGAACTGCTTCTGGGTGCCGGCGAGCCGCACGCCAGTACCGAAGTACATGCCGCCCGGCAAGGTGGTATCACCCTGCGTGCGTGCGCCCGCCGGACGCAGGGCGCTATAGAACGTGTCTTCGAACGCGAGACGGTCGCGCTTGAAGCCCGTGGTATTCACATTGGCCAGATTGTTGGCAATGGACTTTAACTGCGCGTCTTGCGCGTGAACCGCCGTGCGGGCGATGAGAAGTGCGGGATTCATGACATCTCGATAGAAATTGGGGGATTTGACGCGGCCTAGCCGCGCACGAGGCGATTGCCGCCTTCTGCCATGTCGTCGGCGATCTTGAGCACGCGCATCTGCATTTCGAAGTCGCGGCTCGCGTTCATGCTCTGCACCATCGCCCCCACGGCCGAGACGTTGCTCGCCTCGAGGTGGGCGCCGCGCACTGCGACGTCGTCGCCGGGCAGCGTGGCGGCGTCGCTCACGAGCACGCCACCGCCGATGCTGCGCATGTCGCCGGGCATGGCGAGCACGCGTTGCAGACGGCCTACCGGCACCGGCTCAGTCGATCCCTCGAGCACGACGGCCACCGTGCCGTCTGCGCCGATGTCGAGATCGCGATGGGGCGGCACCGCGATGGGCCCTCCCTCGCCCAGCACCGGGCGGCCATGCAGCAGCAAGGTGCCATTGCCATCGAGCGTGAGGGAGCCGCCGCGCGAATAGACGGCGTCCACGCCGTCTTCCGGACGCGCCGCGAGCACCAGGTAGCCGTCGCCATCAATGGCGACGTCGAGCGAGCGCCCCGTAGGTTCAAGCACGCCGGGCGTGGTGTCGAGACCGGCCGGCGCCTGCACGGCGTAGTGGCGCGAAGCAAGGCCGGTGCCGGGCATGGCGTTGGCCTGCGCCACGGCCAGCGACGCGCGAAAGCCCGCGGTCGTGGTGTTGGCGAGGTTGTGCGCCACCACCTGCTGGGAATGCTGTGCGCGCTGCGCGCCCGACATGGCGGTATAGATCAGAGCGTCCATCGCGTCAGATCGATTGCATCAGGTTGCGCATCATCTCGTTTTGCGTGGAGATGACTTTGGTGTTCGCCTGATAGTTGCGCTGCGCGGACATCAGGCTCACCAGTTCGTCCGTCACGTTGACGTTCGACCCTTCGAGCGAACCGCTCACGAGCACACCCGCAGCCCCTTCGCCCGGACGACGCAGTTGGGCAAAGCCCGACTCGCCCGTCTCGCGCCAGACGGTACCGTCTGCGGGGGCAAGTCCGCCCGCGTTGGCGAATTCGCCGAGTGCAAGCTGGTATTGCGTCTGACTCGTGCCGTTGCTGTACTCCGCGACCACCGAGCCATCCTTGTCGATACGGGCACGCACGAACTCGCCCGCTTCACGGCCGCCGACCTCGGTCGCGCTCGCGGTGAAATCGCCAAGCTGCTGGGTCATGCCGCTGAAGTCGAGGGGCGCAAGCGTACCGGTATTCGAAGACGTGAAGGCCATTGTCGAGGGGTCAAGCGTTCCCAACACGGTCACAGTGGCGCCATTGACTTCGGAGACTTCCAATGTCAGCGGCGCCCCTGCCATGTCAAACCGTAACGTCCTCACTGCCATCTCACCCGCGGCATCGCGAAACGTGACAGACGTCTCGCCGAGACGTCCCGGCGCCGTGGGCAACGTGCTGGGCAAACGACCTGCGACGTTGATCGCCGTACTGGGCAACGCCGCCACCGGACGCTTATCGATCGTCACATCCGACACGTTCGACTGCCCCTGAGCAAAGCCCTGCACGCTGCGGCCATTGCCGTCGACCAGCTTGCTGTCTTTGTCGACGCCGAAATCGCCGACACGCGAATAGACGCGCTGCCCGTTCGTCTCCTTGAGCACGAAGAAGCCGCCGCCCTGAATCGCCTGATGCAGACGATCGCCCGAGTTACGCAGACTGCCGCTGGCGCCCACCGAATACCGGGTGCCGTCGACCTTGACCCCCGCCGCCTGCGCCTCGGCCATGGCCGAGGCGAACTGGGTACGCCCCGACTTGTAGCCGTTGGTCTCAACGTTGGAGATGTTCTGCGAGATCGTCTCGAGCGATTGATTGATGGCGTTGATGCCCGACAGGGCGATATCGAAACTCATGCTGCACTCCCGTTCCTGGCCGCGCCCGAAGGCGCATTGACCGACAATTCCCTGATGTTTGCTGCGTCGATGCGCTTACCCACGCCCGACACGTCGATCTGCGCACCGGTGCCGTCCAGATGCACACGCTCTACACGGCCCGAGACACGAACCGGCAACTTGGCCGTTCCGGCCTGTACATGAATATCGAACTTGCCCGCGCCGAACTGGTTCGCCGCGAACCATGCGTCGTCAAGACTGAATTCCGTGCGTCCCGACGAGACCGGCAACGGCTTGCGAATCGTTTTGCCGCCGGCGCTTGTGAGCACGATCTCGGCAGGCTCGCGCAGCGCCGGCAGATCAACCGTCCCGTGGACCGCTTGTCCACTCACGCGCTCGATGCTTGACGTCTGCACACTCACTTCGCGGCCGACGTGGCTGCCCAGCGCATAGCCCTGTAATCCGGAAAGCACGTTGGTCTGGGCAAGCACCCGTTGGCTGACCTGCTGCATGGTCTCGGTCTGACTGAGTTGCGTGAGTTGCGCGACGAACTGCGCCGGATCGGTCGGGTTGAGCGGATCCTGGTTGCGAATCTGCGCGACCAGCAGCTTCGTGAACATCATTCGAACGTCTTCGCCAGCGTCGGCTGCCGCCGCAGGCGCTGACGCGGCGACGGCATCCGCTGCGCCGCTGTGCGCGAGCAATTGATTTCCAATGGGCAGCGTCATCCGCGTTCTCCGAGTCGTAGCAATTCCTGTTGTGCCGTGCGCACACGGGCCAGCACTTCCAGATTGGTTTGAAATGCGCGCGACGCATCGAGCATGTCCGTCATTTCCTCGATCGCATTCACGTTCGCGTAGAAGACGTTGCCGTCGGCGTCGGCGACCGGGTTGCCCGGTTCGTGTGCGACGCGCGGCAAATCCTCGCTCTCGTATATGTCGATGACCTGCACGTGCTGTGCGCCTTGCGCCTCACCGAGCACGGTGGCGAACACCGGCTTGCGCGCGCGATACGCCGTCTCGGCGTCGCCCGTCACGGCGCTGGCGTTCGCCAGATTGCTCGCCACCGTGTTCAATCGAATCGTCTGTGCGGCCATCGCCGAGCCGGCGATTCCCGCAATTTCTCTGAAGCTCATCGTCAACGGCCTCCGTCAATGACCTTCTGCAATCCGGCAAGACGCCGGTTCAGAAAAGTAAGGCTGGCCTGCCAGTCGGACAGGTTCTGCGCAAAAATCGCCTGCTCGATACCGAGCTCCACGGTGTTGCCATCGGCACGCGCCTGCATCGGCACGCGATAGCGCAAGGCATCGGATGACTCGCTCGCGTGGAACGCGTCGGCGCCGCTCGCCAGCCCCATGCCAGCGTCGAGATGACGCTGCACCCGCTCGCCGAAGTCGAGGTCACGCGCCTGATAGCCGGGCGTCGCCTCGTTCGCAAGATTGGCCGCAAGCACGCGCGTGCGTTCCTCTCTCGCGCGCAAAGCCGCGGCGTGTACGCCTAGCGCCTGAGAAAAAAATGTCTGCAAAACTCCGCCTCCGTGGGTCACTGATATCGACTGCGCCCATTGTCGGCAAAACTATCGAAAAGCGGCTCGAATGCGCTTGAAATTGACGTGTTTCCCAAAGGACTTCCCCCCCTTTGGGCAAATGACGCTGATTGCGTAGCCGACTTGCTATTGACTTCGTTGTTGCGCTACGCAAGGTTGCTCGTCGCTGCACACGACACCGGGCGATTTATCGTGGCGGCGCGTAGGTGGCCGAGGCGGGAGACAGCACGGCATCGAGCACCTGAAGGCGCGTGCCGATGTCCTGCAGATTGCGGGCGTTGCTCGCCTTGCAGCGCGCAGCGCTTGCCTGAAGTGCCTGCCAGCGCGCGGAAAATGTCTCTCGCGCCGGCGTATCCAGCCACTGCAACACCGGAGCGATCGTATTGGCCGACGCCTCGCCGAACGCTTGCTCCAGGCACTGCACCCGGCGCCGCGCGCGGACCTGCAATCGGCTGACCAACTGTGCTGCCCGGTCATGTGCGCGGGCAAGCGTGTCGAGTTGCTCGTTGACGAGGGCGCCATGCAGCACATCGAGCGTCTCGATCAACCTGCGATAGTCCCCGAGATCGGCGTCGACATCGACGACAATGCGCGTCACGCACTCGCTGCGCAGGCGGTGGCTCGTGTGGGTATTCGAGGGACTCAACGCAGCATCCCGTGATGCGCGAGAATCCCGTTCGCCACACGTTCGCGGTCGAAGGCCAACTCACCGCTTGCCAGCATCGCCTTGATTCGGGCGACCTTGCCGGTATCGATTTGGGGCGTGGACGCGACGGCAGCGCGCGCGCTGGCAAGCCATTCGGTGGCGTTTGACGATGCCGCACGCACGACGCCAGTGGCTGCCGACGGCTTCGTCTGCCCCTGGGGCTGCGCCGCCGTCAGGCGCAGGCGCGCGGCTTCGATAGGCATGACGTTGGCAATCGAGTCGATCTTGGGCATGAGAGGTGTCCTCGGAAATTACGGTTCACTCGAATCAGGCGACCGGTCGCCATCGTTTGTTAAGCGCCCGGGGAGCTTGGCGATCTCGGCCGCATCCGCCTCGGCGTTCTGGCCCGACAGCACCATCTCCCCGGCTTGCGGCGAACCGAACATCTGGGCCAGTTGCGTCGCTCTCGCCTTCGTGAGCACCACGAACTCGATGCGCCGGTTGGCCGCAGCGACGGGATCGTCCGCCAGCAATGGCGCGTGGTCGGCCATGCCGACCGCCATCAACACGCGATCGAGCTCCAGTCCCCCCGCGACAAGCGCCGTGCGCGCCGCGAGCGCGCGCTCCGACGACAGATGCCAATTCGTATAGCCATCGGCAGCCGTCGTGCGATATCGAACCGCATCGGTATGGCCAACGATCATCAACGAATTCTCGACATCTTTCAGCAGCCCGCCTATGCGAGTCAGGAGCGCGCGTGCGCCGGGCGAAGGGATGGCGCTGCCGCGCTCGAACATGCCGCGTTCGTCGGAATCGGCCAGCCTCACGCGCAGCCCGTCAGGCGTGATGGTCGTGCTTACGTGATCCGACAGTTTGGCGATTTCGCTGAGTTGCTGCACGGCGGCGGCGAGCCGCGCCATGTCTGCCGGCGACTCGAACTGACCATGGGGGGACTCGTCGGCCGTCTCGCCTGCCGGATGCCGGGCGTCGGCTTGCGAGGCAATCGAGGCGGAAGACGGCGTCCACGAGGGCTGCTGAGTGCTGGCCGCCTGCGTGTCGGACGGCGACGGCTCCTCGAAGACTCGCCGCTCGAGCATCCACATCACCACGAACAGGCACATGAGCACCAGACACAGATCGGCAAACGCCACCTTCCAGGCGCCGCTGTGCTCCTCCTGTGCGAAGCGCGATCGACGCGTGCTCATCGCCCGTCCTCGACGTTGCGCACCCAGCCTTCAAGCGCGTTGAAGCTGGGCAACGCGCCGTATTGCAGCATGCGACGGCCGGCATCGGCCGAGAGTAGCGGCGTCTTGCCGCTCAGGAAGGCGATCAGTGCGGCATGCACACACTCGTACCCGGTCATTTCCACGGCAACGGACTGCGACAGGCGGTTCGCCAGCGGACTGATCACGGCATAGCAGGCGAACACGCCGAAGAACGTGCCGACCATCGCGACGGCGACCTGGCGCGTAATCGTGGCGGTTGCCGCGCCCGCACCGATGTCGTACATCGCGAGCACCAGACCGAGCACGGCCGCGATGATGCCGAAGCCCGGCATCGATTCGCCCAGCTTATGAAGTGCCTGCACTGGCTGCATCATGCGGCGCTCGCGGCTCTCGATCTCCATCGCAAGCAAGCTGTCGAGTTCGCCGCGCGAGCCTTTGCTCAGGGCGGCAACGCGCAGCGCATCGACCGTGAAGTCGATCAGCTTCGCGTTGGCCAGCACATGGCGGCTGCGCTGAAAGATGGGGCTGCGCGACGGCTCGTCGAGGTGCACGTCGAGCGCGCGGACGCCGTCGCGCGACGAGGTCTGTAGCAGCGAGTAAGTGAGGGTGAGCAACTCCTGCTCGAACGCCTCGCCATGACGGCGACGCCGTATCGCCGCCGCGACGACCGCGCGCAGATCGCCCAGCACGCGTGCCGTGTTGCCGACGAGAAACGCCCCCAGCGCCGTGCCGACCACCAGCACGAGTTCGTTCAGATGGAATACGGTCTCGAACTGGCCGCCATTGAGCCAGAACATGCCGAACACGCTGCCCGCGATCACGGCAGCCCCAAGCATCAATAGTTTCATTTCCCTTGCCTCGTCTCACATTTCGGTTGTGGTGTGCGTGCGGCGCGTGCGCCGCCTCGCCCTGTGTCCTGCATGGCGACCTTCATCTTTCCGAGCGCCGCCTGGTGGATCTGGCAAATTCGCGCCCGGGTCAGTCCCAGCACTTCGCCGATCTCCTCGAGATTCATGTCGAACTCGTAGTAGAGCTGCACGACGCGTTGCTCACGCTCGTCGAGCGCGTCGAGCGCTCGCGTCAGGCTCTGTCGTGTGGAGACCAGATATTCCGGACTGCGCCGCTCGACAAGTGCCTCGTTTGCCGCGAGTCCCCCGTCGGCCAGTAACTGATCGAAGCTCGCGATACTCTCCGCGTGCTCGGCCATCTCGGCGGCCTCCAGCGTCGCGTCGTCCATGCCGGCATGTGCGCTCAGTTCCTCGCGAGTCGGTGCGCGGCCGAGGCTGCGCGTCAGTTCGCGCTCGGCGTCACGGCGCCGGTGCGACGCCTGCCGCAATGTGCGCGGACGCCAGTCGAGCCGCCGGAGTTCGTCCAGCACCGCCCCGCGAATGCGCGTTGCCGCATAGGCGGTGAAACGCTCATCGGGCGGTCCGTAGCGTCGAACGGCATCGAGCGCGGCAATCAGCGCGATCTGCGTCATGTCTTCCTGCGCAATCGCGACACCTGTCTGCGGTGCCAGCGAGCGCACAATGCGCGCGATCACCGGCATCAAACGCAGGACGTGTGCCTGCTCCTCGGCCACCGGCATCGCCTGCCATCCGGAAGATGACGGCCCATTCGCAGGTATGGGGTGCCTGGCGTCGTGCCGTCGTGTCAGCGCGTCCGATCCTTCGGCAACGCTTGCCGGGCTGGCGCTGCCGCGCCCTTCGCCTCGCCGCGGCACAACGGGGCCATACATCAGCGTGTTCATAACCGGAACGCCTCGCGCTCACGAGCCGCTTCGCCCAAGGCAAGGCCCGGGCCCGCGTCATCGGAGCGAGCGTCGCGCGAATGCCGCTCGCGCGCATTGCCCGACGCGCCGTCACCGCTAAACGACGGCATGCTCGCGACGCTCACATGCACCTCCCCGGCGTGACGCTGCGAGAGCATGTCTCGCAGCAGCGCTGCCGTGCCCTGGACAAGACTCAACGCCTCGGGACGCGCCACCTGCAAGCTCACGCTGAGCTGCATGGGCGACTTACGAACCACGATGCCGATATCTCCCAGTTCAACCGGCGTCAGGCGAAGACGGGCTTCGTGGACGCCCTTCTCCGTCATGGTGTGCACACGCCCGGACAGCGAGCGCGCGATGGCTGCCCCCTCGCCCGCGGTCAGGCTTGCGCTCAAGTCCCCTCCCGACACCGCAGCGGCGGCCGGTTCACTGACGATGGCGTTGCCGAACGTCACCGGAGCCAACGCCGCGCGAAGCGCTTGTGTGGCTCCACTATCGATGGGTGCCATGGCCGGCGTTGCGGGATCTGCCGCCACCGGCAGCGCCGCCAACGACGGACTCGCCGATCTCAGGGGCGACGCGACGGCGGGAGTCACCGCCATCGGTGCCGCAGTGCTGACAGCGGGCGCCAACGATGGCGCCAGCGCATCGACCGTCCCTTCGCGAGTCCCGTCGGCTACGTGACTCCCGAGTGCGCCGCGCATCCGATGCTCGTGCGCGGCGAGCAACGTCGCGATGTGGGGCGATACCGGCTCGCGCAGCGATTCGTTTGCGCGCAGCATCGGGGCCAGCGCGACAAGCGTCGAGTCACCTGCGGGCGGGGCAACGGTCGTGGGCGCGATGGAAACATCTCGCGTCGCCGACACGTCATCGCCTGCCATCGGAGGCTCTCCGACGTGCTGCGCGACAGCCGACGTCACCGGCACCCATGGCAGACCGGCCACCGGCGCCGCATCAGGGGGCTGCGATGTATCCACCAGCACCGCAGCCTCTGACGCTGGCCACACCGCATCGTCGCCGTCCTCTTGTCGAAGCCGTTCTAGCCCTTGCGCCGTCGAGCGACCGAGCGTCGCGGCGAAATCCCCTGACGTCGTTTCGGCACCGAGCGACGCTACGTCTTGCGTGAGTCCGATGGGCAACACGTCATTGGCCATCGGCGCTGACGCGTCCGCACCGGGGAGCGTCGCGAGACGAACAGGTTCAACGATCATCATGCATCCTCAGATAGCCGAGCGCGCCGTCACGCCAATGACCGAGTCCGGCCAGATGCCGGCGCGCCTCCGATGTCGCTCGCTGGCACAGCAGGTAAGCCTGATCGTGCGCGACACGGGAATCTGCCATCGCCTGTGCGAGAGACGCATCGCGCGCGCCGGGTGCAGGTGCGTGCCGCCACGCCCGCCGAAGCAGGGCGTCGGTGGCTTGCAGCAACCCCCACTCGCGTGCGGCGGAATGCCGTCGCAGATCGCGCGCCAGTTCCCGGAAGGTCGCCGCATCAACCACGCCGCGTCTCCAACGCGCGCCAGCCCTGCGTGAGTTGCCGGATGACCGCCACGACCTCGTCGAGCTTGGCGACATCGAGTTCCACACTGGCCTGCGCGACGCCACGCATGCAAAAGTCATACACGGTGGTCAGCGGCTGTGTGACACCCGGGCCATCGGCAACATCGATATGCGAAGCCAATCCATTGATCAGATTCAGGCATTTGGTCACGCTGCGCAGGCGCGCGTCATGCCGTGCGTGTTCGATGTGGCCGCGCACGCGCGCCAGTTCGTCGAGCAGGCCATCGAGCAGAATCAGCATGAGCTGCAAGGGCGTTGCGCCGGCGATGCGCGCATCGAGGTCAGAGGCGTGGTATTGCTGGTAAGTCATGATCGGGTGGACTCCCTAAAGGATGATGACGCGCATCACTCGTCGGACTTGCGCGATCCACGGAAAAGCGCGTCGACAAAGCCGCGTGTCTCTTTCATTTGTTGCTGAACCTGCTCGGCACGAGCCAGTTCGTCGGTGTAGCGGGCTACGAGCGCCAGAAAACGGGCTTTGAGCTGGTCTTCTTTGGCGGCGAGCCGCTGCGTGGCGATTTCGTCGGTATCCGTGCGGTGTTTGAGTACCCCCGTGATTTCGTCGGTCCACTCGCGGATCCGCACGGCAAGACGCATCCCCGCCGGTTGTTTCTCCAGATCGGCGCTGGTGTCGCGCTTCATCACGTCGGCGCTCTCGCCGAACCACTGGGTCAGCAATGCCTTGTCGCCGGCATAAGCCGCTTCGAAGCGCTTCTGATCGAACGTGACCGAACCGTCGGCGTTTCGCTTCACGCCAAACTGGGCGGGGTCGAACGTTTTTCCGTCGATCGTCACGGCCCTCTCGAAATTGCGTTCGAGATCGCGCAGCAAAGCGCGCACACCGGCGTCGGCATAGAACGGCCCGGCCGGTTTGACGTCGCCCTTCGCTTCGCTGTCAGGCGACATCGACGCGCCCGGCGTCCCCGGGTCCATCAGATCGCATAACTGCTTGCGCACCGCGTCGTAGGCCTGCACCAGGGCGCGCATATTCGTGGCCGTGCCTTCCATGTCGGGGGTGACCGAAACGCGCGTGGTCTCGGCGGCCGCGTTGGCCTTCTTCAGCGAGAGCGTCACGCCGGTAAACAGCGTGACCTCGTTGGTCGAGTAAGCCTCTTCCGCCCCTTGGTTGCCGATCCGCACGATGGCATCCTGTCCTTGCGCGAGCACGGCCGCATCCTGACTCCCGACGAAATTTGCGCCGGACGAGGTCTGCAAGTCGAACGTCGCCTCGGCACCGGACTTCGTCGCTGTCAGCAGCAGATATGGGGTCTGCTGCCCCGGCACATGCCGCAGGTCGGCCCGAACGACATCCTTCAAATCCGAATTCGCGTTGATTCGTCTGGCAAGCTCCCGGACTCCCTCGGCCGTCGTCAGATCGAGCCCTGATGTATCTAATGCGATCACGTCGTTGCGCCCGGCAACCTTCACGCCGCCGTTTGCCAGCGCCGCCACGTTCATGATCTGCACCTGATGCACGGTGGCAAGCTGCTTGACGTGCACGTCGAAATCGAGCTGCTGCGAGCCCTTCTCCAACTTGACGGAGAACGCCTGATCGCTCGATTGCGTTGCTTTGTGCTGATGCAAGTCCGCGCTGTCACCCACGCGACGCAGTTGCTTCTCGAAATTTCCGAGCGCTTCCCTGAGCGTCGCCACGCCTTTCTGACGCGCTTCGGTACCCGCCTTATCCTTGCCCAGGCGACCGAACTCCGCCCCCATCTTCCTCTGGGCGATTTCGGCGGCCATATCGTCGATACGGTTTTTCACTTGCAGCATGGCGAAGCTCCTGATTCGGGTGGTGTACGAGACGCGAGACGCGTTTTCCTACCCAAAGCGACCGCCGTCCGTGCTTTGTCAACGCGACAGCCCGGGGCGATTTCCTCATTTCGCTCGCACGCCGATGCGCTGCGCTGCCAAACCGCCAACGCCTGCGCCACCTGCTCTTGCCCCTCGCGCTTGCGCTGTGCCTGCTTCGCCGCCGCTTCGTGGCGGGCAACGAGCGCTGCCACGCCCTCGCGCCGGCGCTGGGCGTCGCGCACGGCTTGCGCCGCTGCCGCCTGCCACCGGGCCAACTGCGCCATCGGGGCCTGTTGCGTCTCAATCATTCCGACGAGCGTGCACTTGTAATCGGCGCGGTTCTGAAAGCTGTAGGCATTCGCTCGCGTACCGCCAATCGCCACAGCGCGATACAGCCGCGTGAGCTGGTCGACGTTGCGCGCAAGCCGCATGTGCTGCTCGGCAAGTTGCCGGCCGTCGCGCTGTGCCGTCTCGAGTTCGCGGTCACGCATCGACAGCAACGCCTGCAGCGCACGCGGTGTTCGAGGGGTCATCGGCATAGTGCCTCCAGCCGTTCGCACAGGTCATGGGGCCTGTTGACGTCGCCCTCATGCTGGCGCAGGAAATCGAGCATGAGCGGATGCCGCGATACGGCGCGGTCGGTCTCGGCGTGAGCGCCCGGCACATAGGCACCGAGCGGCATCAACTCGCGAATCTGCTGATAGGCGTGCCACTGCGCTTTGAACGCGCGCGCGGCGTTGGCGTGCCGCACGCCCACCGCGTGTGTCATGCATCGGCTCACCGATGCCCCGATGTCGATGGCCGGGTAATGTCCGGCATCGGCCAGTTCGCGCGAAAGCACGATATGACCGTCGAGCACCGCACGGGCGGCGTCGACCACCGGGTCCTGCAAGTCGTCCCCCTCGGCCAGCACCGTGTAGATCGCACTGAGGCTGCCCGCTCCCTCGCCATTACCTGCGCACTCGACCAGCCGGGGCAACCGCGCAAACACCGATACCGGGTAGCCGCGCGCGGCCGGGGCTTCGCCGAGCGAAAGCGCCACCTCGCGGCACGCCATGGCGTAACGCGTGAGTGAATCGACGAGCAGCAGCACATCATGGCCCGCATCACGAAAATGCGCGGCGATGGCGTGGCACAACTCGGTGGCCTTCATCCGTTGCGCGGGCGGCGCATCGGCCGGTGCGGCAACGACAATGGCCTTGGCCAGCCCGGCCTGTCCAAGCGTCTCGGAAATGAACTCGCCCACCTCGCGGCCGCGCTCGCCGATCAAGCCGATCACGACGACCTGCGCATCGGTATGCCGCGTCATCATGCCCAGCAACACGCTTTTGCCGACGCCGCTTCCGGCGAATAGTCCTACGCGCTGCCCCTTTCCAAGACTCAGCAGACCATCGACCGCACGCACCCCAACGGCCAACGGCGCAGTGATGGCGCGACGACCCAGCGGTGCGGGCGGCGAACAGCGCGTATCGAGCAGCGCATCGCCACGCAACGCGCCCTTGCCATCGAGCGGCTGTCCGAAGGCATCGACCACGCGCCCCAGCCACGACGGACCGATGCGCAACGCCGGCATCGACGTCCCGGGCAGCACACGAGCGCCGGGCACGATGTCGGTCACAGACGCATACGTCAATAGCTGCAACATGCCGTCGGAGAATCCGACCACTTCGGCCTCGGTCCATCGTCCTGCAGCGGTCTCGACACGACAGATTTGCCCCAGCGAAAAACGCTGGCCGCGTGCCTCAAGCACGGCCCCAGTCGCCCGCGTGACGAACGCCATCGGTGTCGCGAGTGCGATCTCGCCGTTCATCGTGGTGTCTCCGGCATTGCGGCAGGTGCCAGCGCTTGCGCGCACGCGTCCACCCATTCGCTCAGACGTTGACGCACGATCGCCTGCGCCGCCGCCTCACGGCCTTCGCAACCCGCGTCGTACCAAAGGCCGTCGACGTCGACACGGCTCTCTCCGCGCATCAGCGACGGATCGGCAACGATGCGCCACGCCGGGCGCGCCCCCTCGGCGTGAGGCGGCACGTCGCCGACACGCTTGCAGAGCGCTTGAGCGTCGTCGGGACTCACATAGACGGTGACGCCGTCGTCGCTGGCGCCCAACTGCGCGAGAAAGCGCTGCACGGTGCCGGCAATGTCGGCCGGTGCGGTGTGCAACTCACGTTGCACGATGGCTCGCACCGCGCGAGACGTCACATCGCTCAATACGTCGATGGCACCGGCCGCGAGCCGCGCATGCACCTGCTCCCGGGCCGTCTGAAGCGCTGCGAGCGGCAGCGTCATGGTCTCGAGTTCGGCGCGCATCCGGTCGGCATACGACGTCTGCAAGCGCGCCTCGGCGGCTTGCTCGCCGTGCACACACCCGGCATCGAACGCTTCCTGCCACACCGCCTGACGCGTGTTTTCCGCGCCATCGGCCATCCCCTGTGCATAGGCCTGAGCACGCAACGTGTCGAGATCCGGCTGGACCGGCAGCCAGCCACGCTGGGCCGCAGCGTCGGACTTCGTGCCAAACCGGTGCGGTTTCATTCGAGCACCTCGCCGCCCGCGAGACGCAGAACCATATCGGCCTCACGCGCCCGTGCACGCAACACCGCCATGATTTCGCTGCGCGCGGCTTCCACGCGTGCTGCCGACATGGCCCCCAGACGCTGCATCGCTTGCATGAGCGCGTCTTCCTGAAGACGAGACATGCGCTCGCGCACGACTTGCCGCATACGGGCGTCAGTGCCCTTGAGCGCGACGGCCCACATGTCGGTCGGCACTTCGGCCACGGCCAGATCGATGACTTCCGGCGCCTGATAAGCCAGGATGTCGAAGCCATACATGCTTGCCTCAACGGACTCCGCGAGCGATGAATCATGCGCGCGCAACGCGTCCATGAGCCGCTTCTGCTCGTCTGGCACATGCCCGATGATCTGGGCCGCGAGCCGGGTGCCCGGGACATCGGTGCTCTCGGCCGACAGCCCCGCGAGGCAACGGTCCGCGATCAACTCCAGATCGGCCAGCAGTTCGCGGTCGACCCGCGTGAGTTGCGCCGTCTCCAGCAGCAGCGCTTCCTGCTGCGATTCCGGCAACGCGCGAAGCAATTGCCCTCCCAGGTCGGCAGGCAGGTAGGCAAGCAACAGCGCCTGCATACGGTGATGTTCGCGCGAGAGCACGTCGGCGAGCCGCGCCACACTCACCCACTGCAGACGCGCCAGCTTCGGACGAATCCGGTCGCCATAGATGCCGTCGAGCACGTTGCTGGCGATGCCCTCGCCAAGGGCGGCCGCGAGCGAGCGCTCCAGATAGGCGCGCGGTGCGGCATTCGCTCCGCCATGCTGCGTGCAGGCGTCGAGGAACTTATCGACGATGGCATGCACGTCGTGCTTTTTTACGCTGCCGGCGCGCGACATGGCGTGCGCTACGCGCAGCAGTTCGGCGGGCGCGAGCTGCGCCATGACACCGGCGGCAGCCTTCTCCCCCATGCAAAGCAACAGAACGGCGGCGCGGTCAACGCCATTGATCTCGGTCAGAGCGGAAGTGTCAGCGGGCAGAAGCATGCGTACCGATCCATTGTTTGATGATCTGGGCGACCCGCTCGGGCTCGCCGTCGGCCAGTGTTGTCAGGCGTTCGAGCTTCGTGTCGAACGAGGCGTCCGCGTTGGGCGGCATGTCGTTGGCGAATGCCGGCAACGCGGCCTGCTGCGCAGCGCTCTCGGCTTCGCGGCGGCTGCGCTCACGCGCTTCGGCCTCCGCAACCCGGGCCGCCTTGCGCCGGCGCGCACGCCGGGCCAGTGCCGCCCACGCAATAAGGGCGATCAACAGCGTTGCGGCAGCGGCAATGGCGGCGTATTGCTTTTGCGCGGCGGTAAGCGTCGGTCCCTCGGCGGGGGTGTCCGCCGTGTCGAAGGTGAGAGCGCCGTCGGCAGCCACGAAAGGCATCGTGCTCACGACAAGCGTGTCGCCGCGATCGATCTGAATTCCGGCGCTGGCGCGCAACGTGCGCTCCAGCTCGGCGATGGTTTCGGCCGTCCAGCCGTTGCCGCCCGGTGCCGCCTGCGTGTCGACCATGACCGCGACGTGCATTTGGCGCACGCGCGGGCGGTGGCGCTTCGTCTGCGTGATCGAGCGGTCATAGGCGAACTGACGCGTGGCCGAGGTGGTGCGCATCGCACCGCCCTCGCCGCCGAGCAACGGCGCCGCATCGACCGGGCGATTCGCCATCGCCCCCGGCACCCCACCCACGACCGCATCGTCGTCACGCGCTTCACGCACGGCTTCCTGCATCACGCGAGGATCGGCGCCGAGCGCTTCGGTGGTGTTGGACACCAGATCCTCGTCCAGATCGATGCTGACGCTCGCCCGATAGCGATCGGGACCGAGAATGCCGTCGAGCAGCCCCCGCACGTTACGAAGCGCTTCGTCGCGCGAGCGCATACGTGCTTCCGCATTGCCGTATGTCGCGTCGTCCAGATCAAGATTCGCGGTCAGCGGCGTGCCGTGCTGGTCGATGACGGAAACACTCTGCGCTGCCAGCCCGTTCACGCTGCCGGCAACGAGCTTGACGATGGCGCTCACCTGCTGTGGCGCGAGCTTTTGCCCAGGGCGCACGGAGATCAGCACCGACGCGCTGGCCGACGCCTTGGTGTGCGTGACGAATGATGTCTGCGGCGCAAGGGCGATGTGGACGCGAGCGGCGTCCACGGCATCGATCGACATGATGGTGCGCGCAAGCTCGCCTTCCAGCCCGCGGCGAAAACGCACGTCCTGTACGAACTGGCGTACGCCCAGACGCTCGTCCCGATCGACCAGCTCCAGTCCCGGCGGCAGCTCAGGCGTGACCCCCTTGGCAGCCAGCGCGAGGCGCGCACGTCCGAGCCGGTCATGCGGCACGAGGATCGCGCCGGTGTCCGGATGCATGCGGAACGGGATCTGCTCCGCTTCGAGCACACCTGTGGCTTGCGCGATCGGAATGCGCTGGTTCTGCCCGAAAAGCGGCGCATAACCGGTGTCGTGTGAATACCAGGCGAGCGTGGCTGCGGTGATGGCACCGGCAGCCACGACCAATGGCAACGCGCTGCGCAGTTGTCCGGCAAAGCTCGATGGCTGGGCACGCCACTTCAGCCATCGCTCACGCGATCGCGAACCAGCGCTGCCCAGCGCACGAAAGATATTGTCGATTCCCATATGTCGGTTCACTTGCCTCGTGGTTGAGCGACCGGATCGCAATCCGATATCCGTGGCTCGTCTAAGGCGTGACGCATAAGACTCACGCGTCGGGTGTCAATTTGAAGGAGCACATAGTGACAACGAATCCGTCAATTAACGAAAATCTGCGTAGTCTTTGGGCATCGGCTGTACCCCAGCGAGAAATTTGGTGCGTTTTCCCATTAACGCGAGCGTCGATCCCCCATGGGCCAACGCCGGGCGAGCCAATCGTCGCAAGCGATCCGGTCATTGCTGGGCGCAAAAAAGAAAAAACCCTCACGCGCGATACGCGTGAGGGTTTAGCCGTCATGGGTTTGCGGCGCGAAGCCGCTTCGGCGAAGCTCAGGCAGCGATCTTCTCGGGGGTTGCCGCCTCGTCTTCCACCGAACTGAGCATCAGGTGCTCGAACGCGCCCAGGGAGGCCTTCGCCCCTTCGCCGACGGCGATCACGATCTGCTTGAACGGCACGGTCGTGACATCACCCGCAGCGAACACGCCGGGCACCGATGTCGTGCCCTTGGCATCGACTTCGATCTCACCGTGACGCGAGAGTGCCACCGTGCCCTTGAGCCATTCGGTGTTGGGCACCAGACCGATCTGCACGAACACCCCTTCGAGAGCCATCGTGGCCGTCTCGCCCGAAACACGGTCGCGGTAAGCGAGGCCGTTCACTTTCTGGCCGTCGCCGTGAATCTCTGTCGTTTGTGCGTTCATCAGCACGCGCACGTTCGGCAGGCTGCGCAGCTTGCGCTGAAGGACTTCGTCCGCGCGCAATTGCGCACCGTATTCAATCAGCGTGACTTCCTTGACGATGCCGGCCAGATCGATCGCGGCTTCCACGCCCGAGTTGCCGCCGCCCACGACCGCAACACGCTTGCCCTTGAAAAGCGGGCCGTCGCAGTGCGGGCAGTACGCCACGCCACGGTTACGGTATTCGCGCTCGCCCGGCACGCCGATTTCACGCCAGCGAGCCCCGGTGGCCAGCACCACTGCACGCGCCTTGAGCACGGCGCCACTGGCCAGATGCACTTCGTGGATCTTGCCGGGAATCAGCGCTTCGGCGCGTTGGGTGTCGATCACGTCGACGTCGTATGTCTTGACGTGCTGTTCCAGCGCGGTGGCGAACTTCGGCCCTTCAGTGTGTGTCACCGAGACGAAATTCTCGATGGCCATCGTGTCGAGCACCTGACCGCCGAAACGCTCGGCGACCACGCCCGTTGCAATGCCCTTGCGAGCCGCGTAGATCGCTGCCGCGGCACCGGCTGGGCCGCCGCCCACGATCAGCATGTCGTAGACCGGCTTGTTTTCGAGGGCCTTCGCAGCACGTGCGCTCGCACCGGTGTCGAGCTTCGCGAGCAGTTCCTTCACGCTGGTGCGGCCCTGCGTGAACGACTCGCCGTTGAGAAACACCGTCGGCACCGCCATCACCTGACGTGCTTCGACTTCGCTCTGGAACAACGCGCCGTCGATGGTGACCTGCTGAATGCGCGGATTGATGAGCGCCATGACGTTCAGGGCCTGCACGACTTCCGGGCAGTTCTGGCACGACAGCGAGATGTAGGTCTCGAAACGGAAATCACCGTCGAGCGCACGGATCTGCGCGATGGTGTCGTCGTCGAGCTTGACCGGATGGCCGCCCACTTGCAGCAGCGCAAGCACCAGCGACGTGAACTCGTGGCCCATGGGCAGCCCGGCGAAACGAATGCGCGGCGCCTCACCCGGCGTGCCGATGGCGAACGACGGACGGCGCTCGCCGGCATCCTGATCGACGTCGTGATGGGCCACGACTGCGATGTGCGGCGAGAGCGGAGCAATCTCGTCCACCAAGGCCTTCATCTCGGCCGCCTTGGGGCTATCGTCGAGCCACACGGCGATCTCGATCGGGCGCGTGACTTTCTGGAGGTACGTTTGCAACTGGGCTTTGAGGTTCGCGTCCAACATGGCGTTTTTCCGTCTCGATAGGGTGATAGGGCGAGCAGAGGCCACCGCGTCGGCCGGAGGCGGGCGCAGGTAAGCGTCGGGAATTCGGGATTGGGTGCCAGCGCGGCAGGTTTAGGGGGGCCGCCGCGCCGGCGGGACGCCGCCCTGTGACAAGAGCGGCGCTTGCTGCGGTGATAGCGCGTGGCGCTTAGATCTTGCCGATCAGGTCGAGCGACGGGCTCAACGTTTCAGCACCCGGCGTCCACTTCGCGGGGCAGACCTCGCCCGGGTGTGCGGCGATGTACTGGGCTGCCTGCACCTTGCGCAGCAGTTCCTTGGCGTCACGGCCAATGCCGTTGTCGTGGATTTCGCACAGCTTGATCTCGCCTTCCGGGTTGATCACGAACGTGCCGCGCAGTGCCAGACCTTCCTCTTCGATCAGCACGTCGAAGTTGCGCGAGATCGCGAGCGTCGGGTCGGCCACCATCGGGTACTGGATCTTCCGGATCGTGTCCGACGTGTCGTGCCAGGCCTTGTGCGTGAAGTGAGTGTCGGTCGAGACGCTGTAGATTTCGACGCCCAGCTTCTTGAACGCTTCGTAATGGTCGGCCAGATCGCCCAGCTCGGTCGGGCACACGAAGGTGAAGTCGGCCGGGTAGAACACCACCACCGACCACTTGCCCTTCAGGGTTTCGTCGGTCACGGTGATGAAATCGCCGTTTTGGTAGGCGTTGGCTTTGAACGGCTTGATCTGGCTGTTGATGATCGGCATGTCGTTGTCTCTCTGACGGGGTGGAAAGTGTTGTCAGTATGCCAAACGCTATCGATCAAGTTAAATTGATTATTAAAATCTATTCAATTAAGACAGGCTATCGGGGCCGATAGCCTGCCCGCTATGGCGATGACTGCGCGCTGGCCGCCCTCGCGGTGAGAGTCCCCGTCAGTCCTTGGGGTAGCGAACCGCGCGCACCTTGCCGCTCGCGCCGCCACCGCAATAAAAGACGCCTTGGCCGTCATACTCCAGACCGCTTACGCCAATGCCGCCGGGCATCTGCACACGTTTGAGCACGTCGCCGCCGGCGGGATCGACTTGCCGCAACTCGCTCTCGTCGTTTTCCCATGTGCCGTGCCACAGCTCGTCGCCCACCCACGTGACGCCCGTCACGAACCGGTCGGATTCGATGCGGCGCAGCACCCTGCCCGTTGCCGGGTCCACTTGCAGAATGCCGCGGCCGCGGTACTGCCCGACCCAAAGGCTGCCTTCGGCCCATGTCAGTCCCGAATTGCTGCCGCTGTCCGGTGCAGGAATCGAATGCACGACGCGACCGGTCGACGGTTCGATCTTGTCGATGCGGTCTTCACCGATCTGATAGAGATAGGTGCCATCGAAGGTGGTGCCGGCGTCGCTCGGGGCGTCGATGGCTCGGCGGACTTCACCGCTGACCGGATCGATGGCCAACAGCTTTTCCCCCGTGGCAGCCCACACCTGCTGTCCATCGAAGGTCACGCCGTGGATGCTCTCAGTGCCCGGGAAGGGGCCGTATTCGCAGGTGATGTCGGCTGCGCTCACGGCGGTCGTGCGAAAGTCTCGTTGCGGTTTGCTCGTCATATCAGGCTCCGGTTGTTACGCCGCGTTCGGCGTGCAAGTCCACTCTAGCCAAATGACCATCCAGCAGGGAGTAACAAGATCGTCGTGAATTCGGTGAGCGGAGGTGCCGTCCAGCGCTGCGCTCTGGCGCGACCGATTGCCCGTACACGGCCTTGCGATTCGAGTTCGCCGAGGGCGCGCTGAACCGTGCGCTGGCTGGCGCCGAGTGCAAGCGCCAGCGCCGAGGTCGACCACGCTGCGCCGTCTGCCAGCAATGCGATCAGCGATGCCCGGTCGCCGTCGATGGGCGGCAGCAACACGGTGAGCGCGTTGGCAGCCGTCGTTCGCAACGCGAAGCCGCGCGGGGTTGCGTCGATCTCGGCGATGCCCTTGAGCAAGGCCCGCAGACGTCCCACTTCAACGCGCAGGCGCACGCGATGCGTCTCGTCCGGATGCCGTAGCCGGAAGGCTTCCGCAATCAGCGTCTGCCTGTCAACGTCGCCCGGCCACGCGCGCGCCAATTGCAGCGCCAGTGTGAAGAGCACTGGCCGCTTTGCCAGCGGACGCCACGTATTGCCGAGGCTAACGCCACGACGACAGGCATCGATCACCAGGGCGTCCGAGCGAAGCAGTGACGTCACCTCGTCGAGGCTCAGTGTGCATTCGCCGTCCGCTCGCCATTGCCGTGCGGCGGGACGTCCCAACGCTTCGTTCAGGTTGTCGATTTCGGCACTGAGCGCGGGCACACCTGCAGCGAGCGCAGCGGTCTGCGCGCGGCCGAGCGCGTCGCGGGCATCGGCAATCCGAAGTGTGCGCAGGGCTAACTCCGCCGCGATCAGGGCATGAACGGCGACGTGACGCGCCGGCACGTTTGGCAGTGATACGTCGTGCAGGGCCTGCGCGGCCGCATCGAGTTTGCCGAGAAGCAGCAGGCGGCGAGCGATGAGCAGCCGCGCGAGCATGGCATTGGGGAAGTCGTCGCGTGCAGCAAGAACGGACGCCGCGTCTTGCAGCGTGCGTGAGGTACCGCCAAGATCGCGCATGGCGAGGGCGACTTCGGCATCGGCGACAACGCATCGCGCGCGGGCAAGCGCTTCATGAGCACCGAAGCCGCGCGCGGCGCGCTTTAGCAATTCGCGTGCACGCGGGTAATCGCCAAGCTGCGCCATCGCGATACCGCGCAGCGCGAGCGCCGGCGCATCGTCGCGAAGCGCGACACGACGCAGCGCACCAAGCGGATCGCCAGCGGCCAATGCGCGAGCGGAAGCGGCAATGAGGGAGTCCATCGCGCGATATTACCGCGTGAGGGCGGCACTACCTCGACACGCGTCAGCACTGCGATTCTGAGTGCGTTATGAAGGAAGCGTAAAGACGGCATTGCTTGAGGCGGGCTACAGGGAGGGCGCGCGAGGAGGTTACGCCACGACGCGTCAGTACCCGCTAAGCACCGCGAACGCCAGAGCGCCACCCGACAGCACCAGCAAGACGACGAACAACGGAAGGATGAACTTCAACCACTGACCGAAGCCAACGCGCGCCGTCGCGAGATACGCCAGCAACATGCCGGACGTCGGTGTGATCATGTTCGTCAACCCGCCACCGAGCAGGAACGCGAGCACCGAGGTCTGCGCGCTCACGCCAGAGAGCTGCGCAATCGGCCCGATGATCGGCATGCTGACCGCCGCCTTGCCAGAGACGGATGGAATGAAAACGTCCAGCGCCATCTGCACGCCCATCAGCCCATTGGCGACGGCCACCGCCGACTGGCCGCGCACCCCGCGTGTGAAGTCGTTGATGAGCGTGTCAAGCACATAACTCCCATGCAGAATGATCTCGACCGACGCCGCCAGCCCGATCAGCAATCCCGCCAGCATCATGCCCTTGAGCCCTTCCACGAACGCGTCGGCTGCCGTGCGCGAATCGAGGCGACCGACCACGGCCGTCACCAGACTCGTCAACACGTAGAAGGCCGATAGCTCCAGATTGCCCCACTTCAGCTCCCGCGTGCCGTAGACGAGCATGGCCGCTGCCAGCGCCAGCACGAGCAGCGTGGCCTTGTGACGTCGCGACAGGCGTGCATGCAGATGTGCCGCCATGGCCATCTGCGCCCGCGCATCGGCCAATCGGTAGTCGCTTCGATAGACGTGCCACAGAAAGTAAGCGATGCCCAGCGCAAGGAACACCACGAACACCGCAATGCGAAGCCCGATGCCCGAGAATAGCGGCAGGCCGACGAGCGGTTGTGCAACCGCGAGCGCCAGCGGATTCGTCACCGATGCGATGTACCCGATCTTCGCTGCAATCGCGACCAGCGCCACCGCGAACAGGTTCGACAACCCCAGACGGCGCGTGAGCACCATCACCATGGGAATGACGACGAGATACTCGGAAATGAAGCCGAGCAACGTGCTGCCCAGTGCAATCAGCACCATGAGCAGCGGCGCGAGCACATACATGTTGCCGGACGTCAGTTGCAGCAGCCGGTCGATGCCGGCATCGATGGCGCCCGTCTTGCGCATCACCCCGAACATGCCGCCGACGAACATCACCATGAAGATGAGCGGGGCGTTCTTCACCAACCCTTGGGGCACCGCGAGAAACGCCGACACGACGTTGGCCGGTTGCGCCTGTTCTGGCGTGCTGTGCGCGGCCTTCGGCGCAACGAGTATGCCGATGTCTTGCGTCTTCGGCACCACCTGATAGGTGCCCGGCACCACGAGCTTGCCGTCGCGCTCGAAGCGACCGGCATCGACCCACCATGTCATCGCTACCGCCACGATTAGCACCCAGAGCATCATGACGATGGGGTGCAACATCTTGCCGTGCGGCTTTTCGGTCTTGCCGGACTCGCCATCGCCGTGCCCGCCGGAGGCACGCGCGAGTTCGGAATGGGAATGCCCGTCGACGGGCGTCGGCGCAAGCGCTGTCATATCAGTCCTGCCTGTTGTCTCTTTTGTGTTTGTGAAATGACGTTGCGCTGCGCCCTGCCCCGGCCGGCCGATGCAATGCGCTCATTCGCTCGCCGGGGCCGGGGGATGACACCGGACTACGCCACCTTGTTGGCTTGCGCCTCGTTCGGCGCGTGCCCGCCAGCGGCGCCCGCATACCCCAGTTCGGCAGAAATCTGCCGGCTGCATGCCTGCAAACGCTCAAGATAATCGGGAATCTCGATGCGGCTGATGCGTGCTTCCGGACCGGAAATGGAGAGCGCCGCCACGACGTCGCCGGACACGTCGCGCACCGGCACCGCAATGGCAACGGCGCCGCTCGTGACTTCGCCCGCGCTCATGGCATACCCCTTGCGCGCCACGGCCGCCAGTTCGTCGGCAAATGCCATCGGCTCAGCGGCCACCGGCAAGTGCTTCATGCGCGCGAAGAACTCATTGCGAATGGCGTCCTGAGAGAACGCGAGCAACAACTTGCCCGACGCCCCCGAGCTGAGCGGCCGCCGATTGCCGACCGAGCCCACCGAGCGCACCTGATGTGTGGTTTCGCAGCGCGCCACACACACCGTCTCCAGGCCTTCGCGCACGCGCAGCACGATCGTCTCGTTGATCGCCTGATTGAGCGCGAGCATGTGCTTCTGCGCGGCGCGCACGAGAATGTTCTGCTGCGACGCCGCTACGCCGATGACAAACGCCTGCGGCCCCAGCGAATACGTGGTGGTGCGCTCGTCCTGCAACACGAAGCGGTTGTGTTCCAGCGTGCACAGCATGCGATACGTGCGCGACTTGTTGATGCCCAGACGATTGGACAGCTCCGTCACCCCGAGCCCCGGATGCTCCGCGACCAGCGAGAGCAGTTTCAGGGCGCTGTCGACGGAATCGACGATGTAATTCATGGGATTTCCTTCGGGCTTGACTGCGCGCGCACCCAACGGGCGAGCGCGGCCGTGAACGTTTCCAGGTTGCGCCCGAGCGTATCAAATCCTGCGTGCTTCACAAAGCGCGCCTCGTCCATATACAACGCGCGATTGATTTCGATCTGCAAGCTGTTGCGCCGACGGCCCGGATCGCTCACGGCAGTCAGCAAATCGCCCCCCTGATACGGCGTGTTGACCTGGACGCGGTATCCCAGATCACGCAAGGCGTCGGCGGCCCACTGGGTGAAGGCCGGGTCCGAGGTGGTCCCGAGCCGGTCGCTCACGACCATGTCCGGACGCGACTCGCCGTCGTCCACATTCATGGCATTCCCGCGCGATTTCATCGAATGACAGTCGACGTGCCACAGCGCCCCATGCCGGGCGTACGCGGTGTCGGCTGCCACGCGCAACGCCTGGCGATACGGCAGATAGTAGGCATCGATGCGATGGCGCACCTCGGCCACCGTCAGCTTGCGGTCGTACATCGGCATGCCCGGCAACGCGTAACGACGCAGCAGGCCCATGCCACGCACCGAGTATTTTTCCGGCGCGATGGGGCCCGGCCACGGCGCGTCGAGCATCTCGGCGTCGATGTCCGTCACGGCGCGATTGGCGTCGATATAGGCTCGCGGGAAGTTCGCGGCGAGCAGCGTGCCGCCATGACGCGGCACGCTTGCCCAGAGTTCGTCGACGAACGCGTCCCAGCCTGTGAGCAGCGCTTCGCGCGGCGCGACCGTGTCGAAGTCGTCCGGCATGTCGAAGCCGCTGTGCGGCGAGTCGAACACGATCGGCAGCGACGGCTCGCACGGCAGCATGACCATGCAGATGTCGCGGCGCATCGCCTCACCCGCCATGGGCGCGCCAGGCAAAGCCGTCGTGTTGTTTTCTTGCGTCACCATCAAAAATTTTTCCAACGTACCGGAGGCCATTCGACAGGCCGAAATCGCGGCGTTACATGCCGCCGAATCCTCGATGTCTTATTGATTAAAACAACGTATTAAAAATTAAGCCTCAAAAATTTGAGGCGGTCAAGTGAGGAATCTGTAATTCGAACAAGCACCGCCACCCTCTTCTCTCAAATTCCTGCCAGACAGGCAGAATTTCGGCTGTTTCAATCATTAAAATCCGTCGCACCCCGCATCTCAATCACTTTCACGCCGACGATTTTTTATCGACCGTTGACGCCTCCATTCTCCTGAATCGATAATTTTCAAAACGTTGTTTTATTCATTAAGACATCAGCAACAAAGCATTCAACACACCCGGAGGGGGGATATGAAGCAGAAGGTATGGCCAGGTGCTCGCGTGGCCGCAATGGGGATGGGGGTCGCGGCGCTGTCGGTGTTCAGCACGTCAGTCCGCGCACAATCGAACGTCACGCTTTACGGCCTGATCGACAGCGGCGTGACGTACGTGAGCAAGGTGGCGGTCCCGGGCAGCACGACCACGGGCAACCGCTTCAGCGTCGATAGCGGCGACCTTCAGCAATCGCGCTGGGGGATGAAGGGAACGGAGGATCTCGGCGGCGGCATGAAAGCGCTGTTCATCCTCGAAGGCGGTTTCTCGGTCGCCAACGGCACCGCCGGGCAGGGTGGCCTGCCCTTGGGCCGCACGTCGGTCGTCGGCCTTTCGAGCCCCTACGGTACAGTGCAGATCGGTCGCCGCAAGGACTACATCGACGAAATCGCGACCTGGTATTCGAGCGTCTATAACTTCGGCGTCTTCATCAATGGCGTGCACGACAACAACCTCGACCGCGTCGGTGGCAACCGCGCCAACAACTCGATCCGTTACGACTCGCCCGACTACCGCGGCCTGACAGCCAACGTCACGTATGGGTTCGGCAGCACAGCCGGCTCGATGGCGACGGGCCAGTCACTCGGCTTTGGCGCAAACTACAAATACGGCGGGTTCGGCGTCGGCTTCGGTTACTGGCAATCGCGACTGGGCACCGGCACGGCGGCCACGAACACATCGAGCGACGTGGGCGCGAGTTCGGGCGCAGGTTGCGATCCGGCGTTCGGGCAGGCAGGCGACGTGTGCATCCGCACGTGGATGGTCGGCACGAGCTACAAGTGGGACAAGGCACGCGTCTACGCATCGTGGTCACGCACGCTGCAACCGCTCGCGCGCTTCGGCGGCACGGCCGCACCGCTGGCCACCACGTTCACAAGCGCCGCGAGCAGCGGTGCATTCGCCGCCGCGGGGTCGAACAACAACGCGACGAACGTATTCGACGTGGGCGTGAACTATTGGGTACTGCCCAATCTTGAGCTGATCGGTGCGGTACTGCATTCGCGCTACTCGTTCGTCGGCGCACCGGCGACGGGGCGGCTGCTCCAGTTCAACGTCGGCGTGGATTACTTCCTGTCCAAGCGCACCGACATCTACTCGTACTTCGCGAACCTGCGGGCGTGGAATATGTATAACCCCGGCATTACCGGAGGCGCCCCGGGCCGCGATGCGACCCAGAACGCCATGACGATCGGTCTGCGTCACGTGTTCTAAGCGGGAGTGCCGCACCCTGCAACGGGGTGCGGTATCGAAACGGACTCAGTGCGCCTGGGACGTCGACGCCTCGCGGCAATCGGCCCCCGGACAAGCCGACGGCGAGCCGCGCGCATGCGCGGCCTGTCCGGACGACGTGCCCTGACGTCCGAATCCAATCTGTTCGAAGACACCGCCGCCCAGCTCGAAGCCGGTGGCGTAGTGATAGGCGGCCACTGTGGAGCCGAGTGCCACCGACAGCAACAACAACGTTCCCGTACGCCAGCGGCGTCGGACCGTGGAAGCCATGTCTCCTCCCTGTCAGAGGTCGGCCCGCTCGAACGACGCTCGTCACCAACCTACGGCAACCAAACGCCGGCATCTCGGCGGGGATCGAGTTTCAGTCAACGGCTGAGTCTCGTTTTTTCGCGATTCTGCACGCAGCGGGCCTCATTTGTCATCCCGGGTATCCCTAAGACCGCCGGATATATCGTGTTGTGATATATATTTCGGCTTTTGAACCTTCCTGCGCCCCTCGCCCACCCGACTGATGTCTGAGCCCACCTCCCCCGGTTCACCGATCACCGCCGATGCGCTGACCAAGAGCGATTTTGAAGCGCTTTCGGAGTTCCGCTATCGCCTGCGCCGCTTCCTCAATTTCAGTGAGGCGGCTGCGCGTGAGGGCGGTATCACGCCCCAGCAATATTTATTGCTGCTGCATGTGAAAGGTATACCGGGGCGCGACTGGGCGTCCATCGGTGAATTGGCCGAGCGCCTGCAAGCCGTGCATCACAGTGCGGTGGCGCTCGTCGCTCGTTGCGAGAAAGCCGGGCTCGTCACCCGCCGTCAGAATGAGAGCGACCGTCGCGTGGTGGAAGTGCATCTGTCGGCGGCGGGCGACGCGTGTCTCGCGAATCTCGCTGCCCAGCACCGCAACGAGTTGAGCACCTTCGCAGACATCTTCCACATTCGTGGCGTTCATCTGTAATCACGACACTGTCATGGCTTCCGTTCCGCATACCTTTTCGCCGCATCCGCCCATGGCAGCCCCCGCGCATGCACGCGACTTCACGCGCGCACCAGGACTGCCGCGACTCATTGCACTGGCCGCCGTCATTGGCTTTTGCGGTGTTCCGGCGGCATGGCTGCTGTTGCACCTGATTCAGGGCTTCACCAATCTCTTCTTCTATCAGACGCTTTCGTTTGCCCCCCGCTCGCCTGCCCATCACACGCTGGGTGCCGGGGTCATCGTGCTGCCGGTCATCGGCGGGCTGATTGTCGGAGCGATGGCGCGCTTCGGCAGCGACAAGATTCGCGGCCACGGCATTCCGGAAGCCATCGAAGCGATTCTGTTCGGCAAGAGCAAGATGTCGCCGCGTGTTGCCGTTCTCAAACCGCTGTCGTCGGGCATTGTGATTGGCAGCGGCGGCCCATTCGGCGCCGAGGGTCCGATCATCATGACGGGCGGCGCCATCGGCTCGCTCATCGCCCAGTACTTTCACCTGAGCGCCGCCGAGCGCAAGGCATTGCTTGTAGCGGGGGCGGCCGCCGGCATGACGGCCGTGTTCGGCACGCCGGTCGCTGCGGTCCTGCTCGCGGTGGAGCTCCTGCTTTTCGAATGGCGTCCGCGCAGCCTGCTGCCGGTGATCGTGGCCTGCGCCGTCGCCGGATTTGCCCGGCCACTGATGCTCGACGCCGGCCCGCTGTTTCCCATGACGACGCCCGGCGTCGCCCCCATCGCGCTGTTCTCGTGTCTGATCGCGGGGGGGTGCGCGGGCATCCTTTCGGCAGGCATGTCGCGCGCGCTCTACGCCATCGAAGACGGCTTCCATCACCTGCCGGTGCACTGGATGTGGTGGCCCGCCATCGGCGGCCTGGCTGTCGGCATTGGCGGCTACTTCCAGCCGCGCGCACTCGGCGTCGGCTATGACGTCATCGCAGACCTGCTCGCCGGGCATTTCACGATGCACGCCGCGCTGGCGCTGCTGCTCGTCAAGGCGATCATCTGGGCGATTGCCCTGGGCTCGTGTACGTCGGGCGGTGTGCTCGCCCCGCTGCTCATGATCGGCGCAGGGCTCGGCACGCTGCTCGCGCCGGTGCTGCCCGGCGGCGACGTCTCGCTATGGGCGCTCGTGTGCATGGCCGCCACGCTCGCGGGCGTGCTCGGCGCACCGCTGACCGCGATCGTCTTCGCCCTCGGTCTCACGCACGATGTGAATGCGTTACTGCCGCTGCTGCTCACTTGCGGTGTGGCATATGGCGTCACCCTCTGGATCATGCCGCGCTCGATCATGACGGAGAAGATCGCGCGACGCGGCCGTCACATCCATCGGGAGTATGGCGTCGACCCGCTGGAGCGCCTGCACGTTGGCGAACTGATGACGCGCGAGCCAGTGGCACTCAACGACGTCATGTCGATCGACGATGCGGCGAAGGAAGCATTCGGTGCGGGCCAGCGTCATCGCGCCTACCCCGTGGTCGACGCGTCGCACACCTTGCTCGGCATGGTTGACCGGCCAACGCTGATGCGCGCCCAAGCGCAGGGACTGCCGACCCTCGGCGACTTGTATGGTGCCAATCCGCCGCTCGTCGCACTGCCTTCGGAGACGGGACGGATCGTATCGGCACGCTTCGCCGCGCATCAACTGGAACGTCTGCCGGTCGTGAGCGACGCTACGTCGCGCAAGCTCATCGGCATCATCAGCCGAAGCGATCTGGTCAAACCGGCCGAGCACTGGCGCTCCGAAGAAGAGGTGCGTGAGCGCATGCTTCATCTCGGGCGCCGACGAAAGCCTTCGACGCAGAGGACTTCGAGCATTTCCTGAGCTTGCTGGCCGCGACGCCGCATGAAAAAGCGGCGCCCAGGGCGCCGCGTCCGGTATTGCCGTGGCTACGGATCAATCGACCCGGCGAACGTCAGTGCATCGCGGCGGAGTTACGTGCATCGTTTGAAGACGCCGGACGATCACCGGTGGCTCGCTCCCACGCGTTCTTCGCGAGTAGTGCGACGGTGGCGATCACCGCCGGGATGGCCAGCAGCGAGAACGTCGCCGAGAAGCCCAGATGACGGCGCATCAGCTCGGCCCCGAGCAAAGCGCCGGCAATGCCGCCGAAGCGCCCGATGCCGAGCATCCATGCCACGCCGGTGGCGCGGCCATGCGTCGGATAGAACATGGCGGCAAGCGACGGCATCGACGACTGCGCACCGTTCATTGCCGTGCCCGCAAGGAAGATCAGCGCAACCAGCAAGCCGATGTTGCCCATCGCCTGCCCGACCGCATACACCAGTACGGCGGTGAGCGCGTACCCGACGGCCACCACTTTCTGGGCGTTGAACTTGTCCATCAGCCAGCCCGACAGAATCGTGCCGATGCCCCCGCCCAACGGGAACAGGGCCGTGATGAGCGCGGCGCGTTCGATGGTGAAGCCCGCGTCCTTGAACAGGATCGGCATCCAGCTTGTGAGCAGATAGAAAATCACGAGGCCCATGAAGTACGTGAGCCACAGCATCACCGAACCGAAACCGTACTGCTTCGAGAGCACCACGCTGATGGCCGAACCGGCACGCTTCGGCGCCGCCTCGTTGACGGTGAACGTACCGACATCGCCGAGCGATTCGCCCGAGATGCGCGACAGAATGCGGCGCACGCGCTCCACCGGCTTTTGCCGGACCACGAGAAACTTCACCGACTCGGGCAGACACAGGATGAGCAGCACCGAGAGCACCAGCGGCAGCACGCCGCCGAGGACCAGCACGCTATGCCAGCCGAAGTGCGGAATCAGCCACGAGGCGACGAAACCGCCGACCGACGCGCCGAGCGGGAAGCCGCAGAACATGGTGTTGACGATGACTGCGCGACGCGACTCCGGCGCGTACTCGGAGATCAGCGTCACGGCGTTGGGCATCGCGGCCCCCAGCCCCAGTCCCGTGAGAAAGCGCAGTGCGGTCAGCGTCTCCAGATCCTGAGCGAAGGCGGTGGCAAGACTCGCCACACCGAAGAAGATGACGGAGAGCACCAGCAGTGTCTTGCGTCCCAGCTTGTCGGCGAGCGGTCCGGCGAAGATCGCGCCGCCAGCCAGACCGAAGAGCGCCGCCGAGAGCACCGGGCCGAGGGAGCCCCGGTCGATGTGCCATTGCTGCACGAGCGACGGTGCGATATAGCCGATGGCCGCCGTATCGAAACCATCGATGGCGACCACGAAGAAACACAGGATCAGCACCAGCCACTGATAGCGGGAAAACCGTTGTGCGTTGATATAGGCGGGCACGTCCACCGTGCGCATTTGATTCATGCAACTGTCTCCTCGGAGCGTGGCCGCCCCGTTTGTCATCCCATTATTATTTTGAAGTCACCGCCATCCACGCGCGCCCGTTTCCCTTGGGGGTGTCGCGCCCGTCAGTGCATTGCAGCACCGATGCAGCGATGCTGCGGCGTCAATTTGTGCCGCTACTCTACGTCTTTCGACTGCCCGCCAAAATGATCTTTCGTCAGAGCATCCATAACGAACGGTTATGCACGCGGCCACCGCTGGCGGTTATAGCACACCGGTGGCCAAGTCTCGCCGCAGCGCTTCTCAGGCGAGCGGCAACCCGACGTAGTTCTCGGCCAGCACGAGCGACGCCGCGCGCGAACTGACGACGTATTCCAGTTCCGAGCGCTGCATCTGCTGCTCGAACGGCGAGGCGTCGTCGAGACGATGCAGCATGCGCGTCATCCAGTACGAGAAATGCTCGGCGCGCCAGATCCGCTTGAGCGCCGCTTCGGAGTAGCCCTGAAGCCCTGTCTCGGTGTCTCGATGAAAGAAGTCGTCGAGCGCACGCGCAAGACGCCAGACGTCGGCCACGGCCAGATTCATACCCTTGGCTCCTGTCGGTGGCACGATGTGCGCGGCGTCGCCCGCGAGGAACAGGCGGCCGTACTGCATCGGCGTGGCGACGAAGCTGCGCATGGCGACCACGTTCTTCTGGAAGATCGGGCCCTCCTTGAGACGCCAGCCATCATGGCTCTCGGTGCGCGTATGCAGCTCATGCCAGACGCGCTCGTCGCTCCATTCCTCGGCACGCTCGTTCGGATCGCACTGGAAATACATGCGCTGCACGGTGGGCGAGCGCGTGCTGATCAGAGCGAAGCCACGCTCGTGCGCAGCGTAAATCAGTTCGTCGGACGACGGTGGCGCCTCGACCAGCACACCGAACCAGCCGAACGGATACACGCGCTGATATTCCTTGCGCACCGACGCGGGTATCGCCGGACGGCACACCCCATGGAAACCATCGCAGCCCGCGACGAAGTCGCACGTCAGACGCCGCGTCTGACCGTCCACCGTGAACTGCACACTTGGCTGCGTGCTATCCACGTCGTGCACCGCGACGTCCGACACGTCGAACAGAATTTCGCCGTGTACCGCCTCGCGCGCCGCAATCAGATCCTTGATGACCTCATGCTGCGCGTAGACGGTAATGGCGCGGCCCGTCAGTTCGGTGAGCGCGATGCGATGGCGCTGTCCGTCGAATGCCAGCTCAACGCCGTGATGCACCGCCCCTTCACGACGCATACGCTCGCCCACGCCCGTCTCGTTGAGGATGTCCATCGTGCCCTGCTCCAGCACGCCAGCGCGAATGGTCGATTCCACCGCGGCGCGCGAGCGCGATTCGAGCACGATCGACTCGATACCTTTGAGGTGCAGCAGATGGGAAAGCAGCAGGCCGGAAGGACCAGCGCCAACGATGACGACGGGGTAATGGGTACGCATGAATTGTCTCCTGAGATTGGCACCGCCCTCGTCCGGCACGTCAGGGCCGGGGCATTTCGCGACAGGAAAACGGCATACGTGCGGATTGCATTTCTTGGTTGCCTTGCGCACGTTGCACCAACTTAGGACTGCGCGTAAACGAGCATGTCGAAAGATTCGTTCACGCCTTGTCACGAGGGGCGAATGCGTCATATCTTATGGAGCGCGCGCGCCGCGTTGAATGGATGAATCGACGACTTTCTTGTACTTTTTTGACAACTTCTCCCAAGGGAAAACCAGTATGTCAGGCGTGCCATCCCGGCTGCGTGCGGCTCGCGAAACGATTCCGGAATTTTCGCTATACGGCGAATTGACGGAAACCGACAGCGCCGATTTCGTCCACATCGAATGGATTGAGACACGCAGCCGCCTCTACGACTGGCATATCGACACCCATCGGCATCTGGGGCTCTTTCAGGTGCTGGCGATTTTCGAGGGAAAGGTCGAAGCAAACGTCGACGACGCAACATGGGAAGTCGAAGGCCCGGCTGTCATCACGGTGCATCCGTCCGCCGTGCACAACTTTCGCTTCTCGCGCGGCGCACACGGCTTCGTGCTCACGATGGCGCAAAGCGTGCCTTTCGACGCGGCTATCGGCGCCGACGCCGATATGGAATCGCTGCTGAGCAAGCCGTGGCTCTTCGCGCTGGGCGATGCACCGCAAACACGCGATCGCCTTTACACGCTGCTGGGCCTGATCATGGATGAGTTTTCGCGCCCGCAACTGGGGCACGCGGAGATGGTTGGCTGGCTCACGCGCAGCGTGCTGCTTCTGCTCGCGAGGCTGCATGCGCATCATGATTCCGCGACACGCTCCGCACGCACGGAACTGGACCTGTTCGCCCGCTTTCGCGCGCTTGTGGAGACGCACTACACCGAAGCCTGGGCCATGCCGGCGTATGCCGAACGGCTGCATGTGACCGAGAGCAAGCTCAATCGCCTATGCCGGCGCATCGCCGGCAAATCGGCGTTCGATCTGGTGCAGGACCGGCTGATGCTCGAAGCGCGCCGCAAGCTCATCTATATTCCCGCGCCCGTCTCGCACGTCGCCTACGAACTCGGCTTTCAAGACCCTGCGTATTTCTGTCGCGTCTTCAAGCGGCATGTCGGCGTCACGCCATCGGCGTTCCGGCGCACGGCACAAAACACGCATCTGGGCGACGACTGACGTCAGCCGGGCGGGCAGGCGAGGTGGCGCCATCGAGCCCCCCCCCGCCCCGCCACCACACGCAGTGCTTACGCACTCGCCAGTGTCTTCCCTCGCAAGAAGCTCAGAAGCGCCTCGGTAACTGCCGGTGCGCACTCGATGTTCGACAGGTGTGCGCCCGGCACGATGACCTGTGCCGCCCCCGGGATTCGCTCGACCATCGCACTCGACATGGCTGGGGGCGTTGCCAGATCCCCCGAGCCGGTAATCACCAGGGTCGGCGCCGTGATCGAGGCGATCTCGTCAAGCTGGTTCATATCGCGCACGGCCGCACACGCCGCAGCGTAGCCATCTGCCGAGAGCGACCGGAACATCGTCTTCATGCGCTCGATAACGGCAGGCTCGCGCTGCGCGAATTCGGGCGTGAACCAGCGCGACACCACGGCGTCGGCCACAGCGTTCATGCCATCGGCCTGCACGGTGCGAATGCGGGCATTCCAACCATCCTCGCCACCGATATGTGCCGACGAGCAGACAATCGCAAGACGCTCGAGCCGGTGCGGCGCATGAATGCCCAGCCACATGCCCGTCATGCCGCCCATCGAGACGCCGGCCAGACTCGCGCGCTCGATACGCAATGCGTCGAGCAATGCGATCACGTCGCGTCCCAGTTGGTCGATGACGTACGGCCCCGGTGTCACTGACGAGCCGCCATGCCCACGTGTGTCGTAACGGATCACGCGGAATTCACGCGCGAGCGCGCTCACCTGTGGCGCCCACATGTCCAGCGTCGTGCCCAGCGAATTGGACAGCACGAGTGCCGGGGCGCGGTCGTCGCCGTCGACCGCCACACGCAGCGTGGCGTCGCCGATGTCGATAAGGCATTCCATCGTCATTCAGTCTGTCTCCTCAGCCTTGGGCGTCATCACGCACGCGAGTAGTCGAACCGGGCTCGGCGGCTTCCATCTCCGCGAAGACCTTCTCCGCGTCGTGGATCGCCTGATTGGCCGCGGGCAGACCGCAATAAAGCGCGGCGTGCATGAACAACTCCTTCATTTCGTCACGCGTCACGCCGTTGTTGAACGCGGCGCGCACGTGCATGCGGAACTCGTCGCCGCGATTGAGCGCGATGAGCAGCGACAGCGTAATCATGCTGCGCATATGACGCGTGAGGCCCGGACGTGTCCACACATCGCCCCAGGCAAAGCGCGTGATGAAGTTCTGAAAGTCGTCGTTGAATTCGTTGCGGCGCGTGAGCGTGCGATCCACGTGCGCGTCGCCGAGGACAGCGCGGCGCACCTGCATACCGTTGTCGTAGCGTTCCTGATCGTTCATTTGGATTTCCTGCCAGGTTGGGAGATGGGCACTACGGCGTCGGCAAGCGCGAGAACCCGGCTCACGAACGTTTCGGCGGCACCCAGATAGTGTTGCGGGTCCATCAGGCGCTCAAGAGCATCGCCGGACAGCACACGTGCGATCTCGTCGTCGTCACGCAGCACGTCGCGCAGATGGCGCCGCTGAGCAAGCGCGTCGCGGCAACAGGACTCGACGCGCCGGTGCGCTTCGAGACGCCCCATCGCCTCGCCAAGCGCCATCGTCACAGCTTCGGCCATGATGAGCCCGTGCGTCATCTCGAGATTCGCTCGCATGCGCGTCGTATCGACTGTCCAGTCGTCGACGAGTGTGCTCGCCGTGGCCAGCGCGCCGCCGCACAGCATGAGCAGTTCAGGCAGTGTCTCCCACTCGGCATGCCAGGTGCCCAGACCGCGCTCATGGTCCTGCTGCATCGCAGCGAACAGCGTGGCGGCCAGTTGCGGGGTTCGGGCGGCGGCGGCCAGCATCGCGGCGCATCCGACCGGGTTGCGTTTGTGCGGCATGGTGGATGAACCGCCGCGCCCCGGGCCGGAAGCCTCGGCAATCTCGCCCACTTCGGTTTGCGTCAGCATGGCCGTGTCGCGCGCGAATTTACCGAGCGAGCCGGTCAACGACGCCGCCCAGCCGCCGACGCGCACAATGCGATCGCGCTGGCCGTGCCACGGCATGGGCGCATCCGGCAAGCCAAGGTGCCGGGCCAGCGCTGCTGCGACCGCAGGCCCTTCTGTGCCGAGCGATGCCAGCGTGCCCGAAGCACCGCCAAACTGCACACACAGCGCCTGCTCACGCACGCTCGCGAGATCGGCGCGCGCGCGCAGCAAGGCGTCGAGCGTGCCCGCGAGCTTGAGCCCGAATGTGATCGGCAACGCATGTTGCAGCCACGTGCGGCCAACCATGACCGTCGCGCGATGCTGTCGCACCTGTGCGGCGAGTTGGTGGATGAGACCGTCGAGATCGGCCCCCATATCGTCGAGGGCGCCGCGCACTTGCAGGACGAGACCGGTATCGATGGCATCCTGACTGGTAGCCCCCCAATGCACGAAGCGGGCGGCGTCGGCATCGAGCGCCTTCACGCGAGCCGTCAGTTGCTTGACCAGAGGAATGGCGAGGTTGCCCGCAAAGGCCGCGTCATCGCGCAGGGCGGTCCAGTCGAGGTCGTTGGCGCGGGCCGCCGCGGTAATGGGGGCAACAGCAGCGGCCGGAATCACACCGGCCTCGGCTTCGGCGGCAGCCAGCGCCACTTCGAAGTCGAGCATGCCCTGGAGCGTGGCCTCGCGCGAGAAACGCGCCGTCACGGCAGCGCCGCGCAGCAAGGAATCAAGCAGTTCCGTCATCGGAGAATCGATGGTGGTTAAGGTCTGCTCACGCAAGTTCCAGACGCGTGGTCAAACCCTTGTACATTGCAAAAATGCAGATACGGCCACGGGCCGCCGGCACTTTCATGCCAGCAGCCCGAAGCCGCGCCAGTTTCAGCCTTGCACGACCGACTTCACAGATCGAGGAAAACCGTCTCCTCGTCGCCCTGCATGCGGATGTCGAACCGGTACGTCACACGGCCGCCGCTCACTTCGCGGCGTGCGATCAGCGTGTGGCGACGCTCGGCCGGCACTTGTTGCAGCACCGGGTCGAGCGCATTGGCCTTTGCCTCGTCGTCGAAATAGATACGCGTAAACAGATGATTGAGCAAGCCCCGCATCGTCAGAATCACATCGATGCGCGGCGCCTCACCCGGCGACGTTGCGCCCGGCTTGATCGTCTCGATGACGAAGCGGTTCTCGGCGTCCGTACCGGTGCCGCAACGGCCTGCGCCGGCAAAGCCGGTACGCTCGATCTCGTCGGCGTTCTGCACGTAGCGGCCATGAGCGTCGGCCTGCACGACCTCGATCAGGGCGTCGTTGATCGGATGGCCTGCGCCATCGAGCACTTGTCCGATCAGACGGATGGCTTCACCTTCGGCGCGATCGAGCGCCACGACAGGCGTGAAAGCGCTCTTGAAGTCGTAACGGTACTGCTCCGGCGAGAGGCCATAGGCGAAGTAGGGACCGACGGTCTGCGACGGCGTTTGCTGATAATCGGACATGGCTCAGGACTCCATCGGCGTTTGGTCGGCACCGCGCAGCACGATGTCGAATTCATAACCCAGTGCGTACTCGGGCTCGGTGATGTCCATCGAGAAGCGCGCGATCAGACGGTCGCGGGCATGCGCCGGTGTGGCCTGGAAAATCGGATCGTAAGCCAGCAGCGGATCGCCCGGGAAATACATCTGCGTGACGAGCCGCGTCGCGAAGTACTGACCGAACACCGAAAAGTGCAAATGCTGCGGACGCCAAGCGTTGTGGTGATTCTTCCACGGATAGGCGCCGGGCTTGATGGTCAGGAATTTGTAGCGGCCCTGTGCGTCGGTCAGGGCACGGCCGGCCCCGAGGAAGTTCGCGTCGAGCGGTGCATCGTGCTGGTCGACCTTATGCACATAGCGGCCACACGCGTTGGCCTGCCACAGCTCCACGAGCGTGTTCGGCACCGGACGGCCGCCTTCGTCGAGCACACGGCCCGTCACGATCATGCGCTCCCCCAGCGGCTCGCCGTTGCGAACCGCGTTACGCGTGAGATCGCTGTCGAGCTCACCGATGAGGCCGTGACCGTAGACCGGCGAGCGCAGGTTCGCGAGGTTCTGCTTGACCGGTACGAGCAATTGTTTGGGGCCGCGCAGCGCCGTGGACTTATACCCGCTGTCGATGAGCTTGGGATGAGAATCCCAGTCGCGGGGGCGCAGGACGGTGGTCGTTTCCGACATGGTCTCACTCCATTTTGTGTTGACGGATCTGGCTTGCCGCCAGCTTGTTTTCGACACTATATCCATAATCAATGGATATATTTATTGACATTTTATTAGGTTTTTCATAACTTTTCGGCATGGAAAGACACCGACTCGACGGGCGAATCAAGCTGCGTCATCTGCAATGCCTGCTGGCCGTGGCACAGCACGGCAGCCTTCAGCGCGCGGCCGAAGCGCTGTCCATCACGCAACCGGCGGTCAGCAAGACGATTGCCGAACTGGAAGGACTGCTCGGGGTGCGGTTGTTCGATCGCGGACGCAATGGCGCGCGGCCGACCGCGCAGGCCGAGTTGTTCTTGCGGCATGCGGGGGCAAGCGTGAGCGCGCTGCGTCAGGGCATCGACGTGCTCTCGCGTGCCGTCGGCCAGACCGGCGGGGTGATCGAGATCGCCGTGCTCCCCACGCTGGCCGCCGCCATGATGCCCGGCGTGCTCGAAACCTTCCGGCGGGAATGGCCGGGCATCGTGGTGCAGGTCCACACCGGCGCGAACCAGCAGTTGCTCACGCAGTTGAAATCCGGCGAGATGACGCTCGCACTCGGCCGGATGTCCGACCCAGAGAGCATGGCTGGACTCACGTTCGAGCATCTGTGCGCGACACCGCTCTGCGTGGTCGTGCGCCCGGAGCACCCGCTGGTGCAGCAGCGCAGCGTGTCGATGGCCGATCTGGCGGAGCATCATGTGATCCTGCCGCCGCACGGCACGATCCTGCGTCATACGGCCGACAGCTTCCTGCGTGCGCACGGCGTAGGCACGCTCGACGACTATTCGGAACTGCTGTCGATGTCGCTCGCGCGCGCCATGACCCTGCGTGACGACGTCGTCTGGATCGCCTCGGAAATCACCGTGCAAGACGATCTCGCCGACGGCGTGCTGTGCGCGCTGCCCTTTGCGACGAAAGGCACCGAAGAATCCATCGGCATTTTGTGGCGCAATGATACGGTGCCGACCCCGCCGGAGCAGACCCTCATCAGCGCGATGCGCGAAGCCGCACGCGTGCGCTACGGCGCTCAGGGTCTGCGCTGAGAACGCCATGGGTCACGCCTGTGCCGCTATCGCACCGGACACAACGTGGGTCTGTGCGGGCGCGAGCCCAAGCATCCTCACCGCATTGTCCTTGAGCACCAGCGGTTTGACGTCATCCCGAAATCCCGCCGTCTCGAAGTCGCGCAGCCACCGATCCGGCGCGATGAGCGGGAAGTCCGATCCGAACAGCATCTTCTCGCGCAACAGCGAGTTGGCGTACTGAATCAGCTCCGGCGAGAAATACTTGGGCGACCAGCCGGAAAGATCGATGTAGACATTCGGCTTGTGCAGCGCGATCGACAGGGCCTGCGATTGCCACGGCCACGACGGATGGGCAATCACGATGTTCATGTCCGGGAAATCGGTCGCGACGTCGTCCAGATGGATCGGCTCGGAGAACTTGAGCCGCAGCCCGCCGCCCCCCGGCATCCCTGAGCCAATGCCCGAATGCCCGCTGTGGAACACGGCCGTGAGCTTGTACTCCGCAATCAGTTCGTACATCGGATACGCCATGCGGTCGTTGGCGAAGAACCCCTGCATGGTGGGATGGAACTTGAAGCCGCGCACGCCGAATTCCTCGACGAGCCGCCGCGCCTCGCGCACGCCCATGCGCCCTTTGTGCGGATCGATGCTCGCGAACGCGATCATGATGTCCGCGTTCTCCTGTGCGAAGCCCGCAATCTCCTCGTTCGGAATACGGCGACGGCCGATGTTCGCCTCGCAATCGACCGTGAACATCACGAAGCCGATATTGCGCTCGCGGTAGTGTTCGATGGTCTCCGGGATCGTCGGCCGGCGATTCTGCCTGAGGACCGTGCCGAAGTACTTGTCGGCGGCATCGTCGAAAGCTTTGCCGAAGAGATCCGGCGGCTGGCAGCACGACACTTCGGCGTGTACATGCGTATCGATGGCGACGAGGGGGTCGAGATTCATTCAGCCGTCTCCGGATCGTGAATTTGTGCCTCAACGATCGCCATCGCGCAGCGCGTCCGGGGCAGCTCGAACTTCAGCCAGTAGCGCGCGGCACGGCGCTTGTGATCTTGCACGGCGTCGTTCGTCGTCGCCGCACGAAGCTCGGCCTGCGCCGCCTGTGCCCACAGACCGGCCATCGATAGCCCATGCACCACGCGCATCACCTCCCCAGCCACACACAGCGCCGCACGCGGCGACGCTTGCGCCAATGCAATGACCGACGGCAGCAACGAAACCCATGCATCGAGCGTCGTGAGCACGGCATCGAACGCCTTGAGCGAAGCATGAGCCCGCACGTCATTTACTTGCACGCGCACCCAGGCGAGCCATTGCAGCAACGTCGCCCCGTCGTCGCGGACAATCTTGCGCAACATCAGATCGATGGACTGAATCTCGTTGGTCCCCTCATAAATCATCGGGATTCGCGCGTCACGCAGATATTGCGAGATGCCGGTCTCTTCGACATAGCCGTAGCCGCCGAAGACCTGCAACGCGGCGCTCGCGCCTTCGAATGCCTGCTCGGTGAGCATCGCCTTGACGACCGGCGTGAGCAGTGCTGCCAGCGCATCGGCCTTCGTGCGCGCATCGGGGGTGTCTGCGTGATGTGCCTCGTCGACGGCGAGCGCGGCGCGATACAACAACAACCGCGCACCTTCGACCGCGACCCGTTGCCCTTCGAGCAAACGCCACACCGCCGGATGCTGCGCGATGGGTGCCCCCGCAGCGGCGCCAGGCACGCGCGACTGAACGCGCTCTCCGGCATGCCTTACCGCCATCGCATAGGCGTTCTGTGCCAGTCCGACCGCGGACGCCCCCACGTGCAGACGCGCCGAGTTCATCATCGCAAACATGGCTTCGAGTCCGCGATGCGGCTGACCGATGAGATATCCCGTCGCGCCCTCAAACGCCATTGAACATGTGGCGCTGCCGCGAATTCCCATCTTGTGCTCGATGCCGGTGCAGCGCACCGCATTGCGCTCGCCATTGGCAAGTCGCTTCGGCACGAGAAACAGCGACAAGCCGCCGCTTCCGGCAGGTGCGTCCGGCGTGCGCGCGAGCACGAGATGCACGATGTTCGGTGTCAGATCCTGCTCGCCGCCGGAGATGAAAATCTTCTCGCCGGTCACGCTGACCGTGTCGTTCGTGCCATCGACCCACTCGGCGCGCGTGCGAATCTGCCCCAGATCGCTGCCCGCGCCCGGCTCGGTCAACGCCATCGTGGCAAGCCAATCGCCACTCACGAGCGGCCCTAGCCAGGCATCGCGCAACGCGTCGCTGCCGAACCGATGCACGCATTCATACGCGCCGTGCAGAATGCCGGGATACATCGTCCATGCCAGATTCGCACCAGCCGTCAGCTCCTGCACCGCCACTTGCGCGACGACCGGCAGTCCCTGGCCACCCAGCGACGGATCGCACGGCAGCGACGGCCAGCCAGCCTCTCGATACTGACGATAGGCGTCGGCAAATCCAGCGGGCGTGCGGACCTCGCCGTCGCGCCATGTGCAGCCTTCGCGGTCGCCGACAGCATTCAGCGGCGCGAGCACTTCACGCGAGAAGCGCGCCGCCTCGTCGACCACCTGCACCAGCGTTGCCGTATCGAACTCGCGGAACGGCGCGAGACGCGTCAGCGCCTCACCGACCCCGAGCTTGTCCAACACGAACGCGATATCGTCTGCCGCACTTTGCCACTCCGTATGGCCCATGTCAGCACCTTGCCGGAGCGAGAATGATGTGGGGGCCTTCCGTCTGCGCTGCGTGCAACGCATCGACCGTTACCGCGCGATGGTCCTGCACGGCGCGCTGGTTGATCGACCCCTTGTCGGTCACTTCGCCCCGGTCGAGCGAGGGTGGCGAATCGAGCAGCATGAGGCGTGCGACGTAAGTGGCGCTGCCGCCCGCCGAGGCATTGAGCTTCTTCAGCAATGCCGCGAACGCTTCGCGCACCGGCTCGGCGGCGAGCACGTCTGCCAGCGGTGCGTCCTTCGCCAGACCGCTCAGACGGCGGCAGTCCTCGACGCGCGGGAAAACCATCAACCCGATGTCGTCGCGATTGATGCCCGTGACCACGGCGTCTTGCACATACGGTGCGCCTTCCGAAATCACCCGGGCGCGCAACGGCCCAACGCTCACGAACGTGCCCGAACTCAGCTTGAAGTCCTCGGTGATGCGCCCGTCGAACTGAAGGCCGATCTCCGGCTGTTGCGGGTCGACGAACGTCGCGGCGTCGCCCGTGCAGTAATAACCCTCTTCGTCGAACACCGGATCACTGGCCTCGTGACGCCAATATCCCGCCATGACGTTCGGGCCGCGAAACCGGACTTCCAGCTTGCCGCCCACCGGGGCCAGCTTCACCTCGCAGCCCGGCGCGGGCAGGCCGATGTAGCCCGCTCGCATGATGGGCCCGGTGGTGAACATGCAGCTCGGCGACGTCTCGGTCATGCCGAGTCCGGACATGATCCGGATGCGCTCGCCGCAGTGCTGCTCAGTCACGCGCTCAAGCCGGTCCCAGGCCGCCTGCGACAACCCCGCACCGCCGAAGAAATAGAGATTCACGCGCGCGAAGAAGCGCTCGCGCAACGCGGCGTCGTTCTCGAGCGCGATGGCGAGATCTTCCCATCCCTTCGGCACGTTGAAGTACACCGTCGGGGAAATCTCGCGCAGATTGCGCAGCGTCTCCTCGAACTTTCCGGCCACCGGCTTGCCATCGTCGATATAGAGCGTGCCGCCGTTGTACAACGCGATGCCCACGTTGTGGCTGCCGCCGTAGGTGTGATTCCACGGCAACCAGTCCACCAGCACCGGCGGCGCCTCGCCGAAGGTCGGGAACGTTTGCAGCAGCATCTGCTGGTTGCTGCACAGCATGCGCTGCGTAGTCGGCACGGCTTTCGGCTGGCGTGTCGAGCCGGACGTGAACAGGATCTTGGCGATGGTATCGCCGTTGATCTGCGCATGCGTCGCGTCGATATCGCGCGGCACAGTGTCGAGCAACGTGTCGAACGCCAGCGCGCCGCCATCGCCGCTGGCGGTCACGCGAATCACGTCATCGCCCAGCACGGCATCCATGGCGCGTCCGTAGGCATTGACGTCGGTCGCATAGACAAGGCCCGGGCGCAGCACGCCAAGCGTGTGGCGCAGCTTGCCGAAGTCCGTCGACACGATGGAGTAGGCTGGCGAGATCGGCGCGAACGGCACGCCTGCGTACATCGCGCCGAGCGCCAGTTGGAAGTGCTCCAGATCGTTGCCGGACAGAATCGCAATCGGACGATCTGCCGACAGTCCGCGATCACGCAGGGCCTGGCCGATGGCGCGCGCACGCAGCAGCATCTGCGCATACGTGATACCGACCCACGCGCCGTCGGGACCGCGCCGCGCGATCAGCAACCGGTCCGGATGCCGGGCCGCGCCCGACACGAGCCTGTCGGTCAGCCGCTCGGGAAAGTCGCCGAGCGCTTCACGTGAGCGCAAATACCAAAACTCGCCGTCGCGCAGCACCTCTACGCCGGGATTGCCGATGGTCACCGCACGGTAGCGATGCGCCGCGATGTCCGACATCTCTGCCGGCATCGTGTTGTTACCTTGATTCAAAACGCTGTCTCCTGCTTCAATCCCGCCGAGGCGCGCTCTGGGTCGCGTTCGCGTGCGGGTGCATCCTCATCCCGTGGGGCCGTCAGATCGGGTAGTGACGCGGGGTCGTTTGCACCGTGATCCAGCGAAGCTCCGTGAACTCGCCGATGGACGCCTTGCTGCCGAAGCGACCGTAACCGCTCGCCTTCACGCCGCCGAACGGCATCTGCGCTTCGTCGTGAACCGTGGGGCCATTGATGTGGCAGATGCCCGACTCGATGCGTCTGGCCAACTGCATGGCACGCGACACGTCGCGACTGAAGATCGCCGCCGACAGGCCAAACTCGCTGTCATTGGCCACCGACACGGCTTCGTCATCGCCCTGCACGCGCTGGATCGTCACCACCGGGCCGAACGATTCTTCGCGATACAGACGCATCGCCGGCGTAATGCCATCGACAATTGCTGCCTGCATGATCGCGCCGTCGACGCGACAGCCGAGCGGCAAACGCGCGCCATGCTCGCGAGCATCCTCGACGAGCGCCGCCACGCGCGACGCCGCCTGCGCACTCACCATCGCGCCGAGCACGCTGCCGGGCGACGTTGGCGGCCCGGCGTGCAGCTTGGCTGCCTTGGCGGTGAGCTTCTCGACAAAGGTGTCGGCAATGCGCGCGTCGACGATGACCCGCTCCGTCGACATGCAGATTTGCCCCTGATTGAAGAAGGCGCCGAATGCAATGCCGTCGACCGCAGCGTCCAGATCCGCATCGTCGAGCACGAGTACCGGTGCCTTGCCGCCCAGTTCCAGCAACGCCGGTTTGAGATGCTCCGCGGCAAGGCGCGCGATGATGCGGCCCACATGAGTCGAACCGGTGAAGTTCACACGGCGCACGGCCGGATGCGCTATCAGACGCGCCACGATCTCGCCGGCATCCTCCGGCGCATTCGTGACGACGTTGACCACCCCATCGCCAAGCCCGGCCTCGTGCAGACAGGCGCCGATCAGCGCATGCACGCCCGGACATTGTTCCGACGCCTTGAGCACGACCGTGTTGCCACACGCGAGCGGCATGGCCAGCGCACGCGTGGCCAGAATGACCGGGGCATTCCACGGCGCGATACCCAGCACCACGCCCACCGGCGAGCGCACGGCCAGCGCGAGGCTGCCGGGGACGTCGCTGGGAATGACGCTACCGTCGATCTGCGTGGTCATGGCCGCCGCTTCGCGCAGCATATTGGCCGCGAGCATGACGTTGAAGCCATACCAGTTGGCCATCGCCCCTGTCTCGGCAGCGCCAATGGCAATGAACTCGGCCGCGCGGCTGTCCATACGTTCCGCAGCCGCGAGCAAACGCTGGCGACGCGCCGTGGGCGAGAGTGCCGCCCATGCGGGAAATGCCGCTTGCGCCGCGTCGACTGCCGCGTCGGCATCCGCCAGCGTGGCCGCCGGTGCGCGCGTGGCGACCTCGCCCGTCACCGGGTCGATTCGCTCGAATGTCGCCCCGCCCTGTGCGCCACGCCACTGGCCGCCGATCAGCATTTGCACTTCATGCATTGCGCGATTCCTCTTTCGTCTGTTCGGTCACGGAGAATTGCCGCGCTTCAGCGCTTGTAGGCTTGCAGACCCGGCTTGATCGACTTGTCGTCGAGGAACTGCTTGAGACCCTGCTCGCGGCCATGCTCCGGGTCACGCAGTTGCGCCTGATCGAGCTTGGCGTACAGATAGTCTTCGCTTTGCTCCCACGTAAGTTCGCGCGCGCGCTTGAAGCCGTGCTTCGCGGCACGCAGCACCACCGGGTTCTTTTCGAGCAGCTTGGCAGCGAGCGCCAGCGTGGCGTCGCGCAGTTGGGCGAGCGGCACGCTCTGGTTGACCAGCCCCATGTCGGCCGCTTCCACGCCAGTGAACGTGTCGCCGGTCATAATGTAGTGCAGTGCACGACGGTGGCCGACCGTGTCGGCCATCGCCTTGCTCACCAGGTTCCCCGGCGGAATGCCCCAGTTGATTTCCGACAGACCGAAGACGGCCTCATCGGCGGCAATCGCCAGATCGCAGGCCACCAGCGGAGAAAAACCGCCGCCGAAGCACCAGCCGTTGACCATGGCAATCGTCGGCTTCGAGTACATGCGCAGACGGCGCCACTGCCAGTCCGACGCGTCGCGGCGCACACGCTCCTGAACGATCTCCGGTCCGCCGTCGATCTCGCGGAAGTACTCCTTCAGATCCATGCCGGCCGTCCACGCCGAACCCGCGCCCGTCAGCACGACCACCTTGATGTCGCCGTCGAGTTCGACGGCATCGAGCACCTGATTCATTTCGGTGTTGAGCGTCGGGCTCATCGCATTGCGTTTCTCCGGGCGATTGAAGATGACCCAGCCAATACCGCCCTCGACCTTCACGTCAACCGTTTTCCAGCGTCCTTCGTATGCATTCATTTGCGTAATTCCCAAGTGTGCGGGGCAACTTGCGCCGCGCGCCGGGAGTGGCGCGCGGTGTTGCCAACACACACATTTAATATCAGGCAACCTTACATTGCAAGGATTGCTTTTTCAGTGGAAACCCTTACCTGAGGTGTCAGAACGTATGACGCATGCCAAGCATCACGCCGGCCTGGCCTTCGCCTGCGGGCGGCGTGGTGCCGCCACCGCCGCCACTGACCGAGTACGCGGCACGGGCGCTGTTGAAGAGGTATGCCCCTTGCGCGTAGACAGCCGTGCGCACCGAAAGCGAATACGTGGCGCGCAGCGTGGTCATGGTGCCACGCGTGTCGTGATCGCTGTTGATGATGCGATAGACCTCTGCGTCTACCAGCCAGGCAGGCGTGACGTTGTATGCGGCGCCGAGATAGAACAGATTCGAGTGCGTGTTGACGGCAGACGTCGAGACACGACGGCCGAGCCATCCACCGCCGACCTTTAACGCACCGTATTTGTAGTACGCGCCGAGGGTCGTGCGCGTGTCTTTGTCGCCGCTGCTGGCGAACGCCGAAGTCGCCTGCCCGTCGAAGAAGTTGGCCGCCGCATTGGCGCCGCCGCGCTGTTCTTCATACGACGCGGCTACGCCGAAATTGCTCGCGTCGTACTTGAGCATCACCGACCAGTCGCGGCACTGCACCGACTGGCCCGGCACCTGCCCCGCGCACGTGCCCTGCCCCGGCGAGTTGCCCGTGCCGGCGGAATCGCGGCCGAACGAATAGCCTGCGCCGAAGCTCAGCCCCTGCCAGCCGACCTGATATGTGATCGAGTTGTCGGTGCGCGCGTTGGGAATATAGGCATCGAACGAGCCCATGCCGTAGATGTCCGGGCCGAGTATGTCGGAGCCCAGCAGCGCGTAGTACGTCATGGTGTATTGGCGGCCAAACGCCAGCGTACCGTACGGCCCCTTTACGCCCACGAAAGCCTGACGGCCGAACATTCGCCCGCCCTGGCCGAGATCGCCGCCGCGAATGTTGAAGCCGCTCTCCAACTGAAAGATCGCCGCAAGGCCGCCGCCGAGATCTTCCGTGCCGCGCAGCCCCCAGCGCGACGGCAGTTCGCCCGTCACCCCAGGCATGCGCAAGACAGCGCCATTCGGGCTCGCATGAGAGACGTACTCGATACCGGTGTCGACAATGCCGTACAGCGTGATATTCGATTGCGCGCCAGCGATGCCGGGGGCAGCCAGCGCAGCGGCTGCACCCAGGGTTGCGAGCGCACGAGTGCGAGAGGGAAATGCCATGCGAGTCTCCAGAATATTAATGTCGTTATGTATGCAAGCTAGCTTCGGCGGGTGCTCGCGACGAGCGCAGATTGCGCAGCGCGTGCAAGAAAAAACGCGACGGGGCAGCCGAATGCCGTCCGTCGCGTGCAAGCGAGGCCAACCGGTTGATGCAGGTCAGTCAGCCGCGCGGGGACGACGGATGAGCGTGAGTGCGGCCAGTGCGGCCACGATCGTCACGGGAATGCTGGCGCCGATCACCACGGCTGCGCTGCTGCCCACCGCCAGCAGCATGCCGGCGGCGAGCGGCCCGACCACCGAGCCGATACGCCCGATGGCCACGGCCGCGCCCACACCGGTGCCACGCATGGCGGTCGGGTAGTAGGCGGCAGCGAGCGCATAGAGCACCGACTGGCCGCCGATGATGAACATGCCCGCGAAGAACGCCGCCGTGGCCAGCACGCCGAAGCCTTGCGCTGCGGCCAGGCCCACGAGCGACGCGATCATGCCCAGATACATACCGCCGATCACCAGCGACATGCGAGCGCGATCCATCAGATAGCCAAGTGCAAGCACGCCGACGGCGCTTCCCACGTTGAAGAGAATCTGCACCCAGCCGATTTCGCCGCGCGCCAGACCACGCGATCCCATGAGCGAAGGCAGCCAGTTGAGCAGGAAGTACAGCACGATGAGCGTGCAGAAGTAGGACAGCCAGAGCTGGACGGTCGAGACGCCGCGCCCCTCGGAGAACAGCACCGACGTCATCGGCGCCGGCGTGGCGCGCTGGCCTTGCACGGTCGAAGCGGCAAACGCGCGCGACTCGGGCAGGCACCACGCCAGCACCGGCAGCAGCAGCAGCGGCCCAACGCCCCCCACATAAAAGATGTGCCGCCAGTCCGCATCGCTCACCGCCAGCATGCCGATCGTGGCTGCGATACCGCCCCCCAGCGGAATGCCGCAATACATGATGCTCACGGCCGTGCCCCGCAAGCGCGGCGCCACGGCTTCCGACGACAGCGCAATCAGGTTCGGCATCGCCCCGCCCAGCCCGATACCCGTAAGCACCCGCACGATCACGAGCATCCAGAAGTCCGACACGAAGGCGGTAGCGATCGACAGTACGCCGAACAGCGCCGCCGAGAGCATCAGCACGCGCTTGCGGCCGATGCTGTCGGCCAGCCGCCCGCCCACCATTGCGCCGGGCAGCAGACCGAACGTGCCCGCCGAGAACGCAATCCCCATTTGCGCAACGCTCAGACCGAACTCTTTCGCCATGCCACGCGCCGCGACGCCAACGGACTGAAGGTCGAGACCTTCGAGCAACGCCACGGCAAAGCACAACGCCAGCGTCAGCACGACCGGACTGGCGCCGCTCGCCGTGCCCTCCGCGCCTAAAGGCAACGCTCGTGCGCCGCCGTCCCGATTCGATTCCATGGTGTCTCCTGTGATCTTCTTGATGGACGTCGGTCACCACCCTGCGGGGCAGCGCCTGATACGAAATCAGTCGACACCGGCGACAACACACGCAGGCATACGTCAGCACGGCCCATTTGATCAGGAAACCTGATATTAAAGGCGCAGGTGCGACGGATACGGCGATGCCGCGAGCGCGGCTCGTCGCTGTCGTCTTACCGTGTCACTGGGATTCGGTCGCGCGTATCTTCGCGTCGACGGACTCCATTTAATATCAAGCTACCTGACAATACAAGCAATCGGCAGGTCAGGACAAACCCGGAGTCAGTCGCGCAGATTTCGCACGAACATTTCGAGATGGCGTTGCACGGCTGCCGCGTCTTCGCGGCTCACGTCGGCACGCATGCGCGTGTCGATTTCCTTGGCCACGGCCTCGCACTGCGCAAGCACGCGACGGCCCTCGTCGGTCAGTTGCAGCAATACAATGCGGCCGTGATTGGGGTCGGGCTCGCGCGTGATCCATTGGCGTTGCGCCATGATGCTCACGACCTCGTTGGCCGATTGCGGGGTAATGAACGAGCGTTGCGCGAGCTGCGCGTTGGAGAGCTTGCCCCGTGCGTCGAGTACCGAAAGCGCGGTGAACTGTGCCAGCGTGAGGCCGAGCGGCGCGAGCGCTTCCGACATGTGGCGGCGCAACAAGCGGTCAAGGCTGGCAATGACATACGTGAGTCGCAGTTTGGAGCGGCGCGGGCGCGCATCGGCTGAGCCCGACGCTTCCTCGAGCGCTTCGCTGCCGGTTTCCGGCGCGACGAGGTCGCGGGAAACGGCCGCTGCGGCGGACTTCTTTTTCTGGGGTACGACGCTCATGATGAGAAGGCGATGAAGCGCAACAGGTGTGCGCAGACTTTCGCGTAGTGCGGGAAAGTCAGCAGTGTAACGCCGCCGTCGCGCGGTGGCGACGGTCGGCCTGCGATTCACCCCGACGATGAGCGCCGCTGCCGGCCCGGCTCGCCCGTCCTCCCCAACCGAGAAGGCCGGGCGTGCGGCAGGTGATGTTAGCTGGCGAGCTTGCGGAACGTCTCGAGCACGGCGTCGCCCTTGAACGGCTTGACGATCCAGCCCTTCACGCCCGCTGCCTTGCCGCGCTCCTTCATGGCCGGGCTGCTTTCGGTGGTGAGCATCACCACGTTGACGGTCTTGTTGGCGAGTTCGCCGCGAATCTTCTCGACCATCGTCAGGCCGTCCATATTCGGCATGTTCACGTCGCTGATGACGAGCTTCACGCCCGGGCTCGCCTTGATCTTGGCCAGGCCGTCCTTGCCGTCGACGGCCGTGTCCACATCCAGGCCGTTCTTGCGCAGGAAGCCCGCGACTTCGTCGCGCACGGTGCTCGAGTCATCGACCACGAGAATCTTCGACATGGTGTTGTCCTTGTGTGTAAGAGAGAGTAGGTAGCCGAGCCGGGATCTCAGAACAATTCCAGCGCCCCGGTCTCGACGGGCTCGGTGACCGCCTGCGCAGCTTCGCGAAATGCTTCGGGCGACCAGTTCAGACTGAAAACGAAATGCTGATGCAACGTCACGATCTGTCCGTTGACGGGATCGGTAAGTCGATAGACGAAGCACAACTGCGGATTGTCGGTGCCGAACGAGATGTACTTCTGCTTGTGGTTGATGAGTAGCGGTACTTGCACCTGCGCGCGGTCGACCGCCAACGGATCGCCCATGTAGCGGTTCTTGAACGCGCCCCAGATCAGATTCGTCAACTCGCCAAGCATGCCGTTGAGTTCGCGAAAGCCCGCACGGCCTTCGCAACGGCCGGTGTGCTCGAGCAGTTGCATGAACGGCACCTGTTCGGCCTGCATCATCATGTAGCCCCGGCACCAGGCACTCTCGAGCGGTATCAGGCTGAAGACTTCGCCAAAAATGATGCGATCGCGCTCCACGCTCGGCGGCTCGCAGCGCATGGCGATCTCACCGAACAGGCCACGGAACACGCCATCGGTGATATCGATCATGCCGCGCACAAGCGCTTCAGGGTATTCATGCTCGACACTGTCTTCGAGGATCAGGAACTGGCTGACCGACTCGCGGGGGGTGCTTCGGTTCATTGTCGTAATTTCCTATGGCGTACGCCGATTCAAAACAGTTCCAGTTCGCCGCTGCTGTCTTGCGTTTCGCTGACCTCGGCAGTGAAGTCGAGCGGCGCATGGGCGCAGATGCACAGCGTGGCAGCCAGGCGCACCGAGCCTTCGAGCGTGATGTCCCATGACGCCAGATGATTCGGCTTGAGCTGCACGAGGTGAGGCACGCATCGCGCGCTCAGTACGTAAGGGGTCGACATACCCAGATCGGGGAAGTCGCTGAGCAGTTCCTGATTGATCGCCCCGCAGCAGAGATTGCTGATTTCGAGGAAGATTTCGCGAAACGGCTTGTCCTGATCGTCACCCGCGAAATACCGCGTGGTGACGTCATCCTCGTCGAAATGCAGCGCCAGCAGCATGCGAAAGCCGATGGATGAGATCGTGAGCACGACCACGTTGGCGTGACGCGCCACCAGATCGACATCGGCATCGGTATCGGTATCGGATGCGGCCGAGTCTGTCTGGCGGACCTTGAGCGGCACGATGTCGCACGAGGCGCCTGGCGTGCGCGCCAGCCGCGTGCGTACCGCCTTGTGCAGAATGCGTTCGAAACTGTCGCGTGCGTGAGCGCTGATCACAACGAAACCTGCCTGCTTAGTGAAGACGGGAATGCAACTGCTGCGCCAACGACTCGACGCTCGAGAGCGATGCCGCAATCATCTTGCCGCCCGCCTGAATGTCCTGAAACGTCGCCGTGGTCGTCACATCGTTGCGATGCAGGCTGTCGCGATAGCTCTTCGAGAGTTCTTCGGAGCGGGTCGCGAGCGCACGCACTTCGCCGGCGACGATGCCGAAGCCTCGTCCGGCCGTGCCTGCACGCGCTGCTTCGATAGACGCATTGAGCGACACGATCAGCACGTGCCGGACAATCGACGCCAGCTCGTGGTTCTTGGCGTGCATGTCCTGGTTCTGCGTCATGAGCGAGATCATCTGCTCGTGCCAGCGCTCGAACGTCGCCGCCAGTCCGCGCAGCCGCGCGGCTTCTCCGGCAATGCGCTCCGCCTCGGCTTGCCAGAGGCCCTTCGCCTCGAGCACGGCCGCTTCCGACTTGCGTGCCGCCTGCAAGTCCAGCTCGGCTTGCGCCAGGCTCGCCTGCTGCGCGGCAAGTGCCTCGCCGTATGCCTGCGCCGCGTCCTCTTGGCTTGCGACGGCCAGGCGCTCACGTTCGAGCGCCTGCTCCAGCGCTTCGTCGTGCGTCCCGGTCAGCGCGCGCCAGTGCGCCGTGGCCTGCGCCATGCGCCAGCGGTGCGCGAAAAACGCCACAGCACTTGTGCCGAGCGCGCCGGCAAGCGCACCTGCCAACAGCCATTCCACTGCGTCCATACTCCATTCGTCTCCGAAAGCGGCGTGGCGGCCGCAGCCCCGCAGGGTCTGCGCCGCCTTGCCCATCGTGCTCACTGCGTCAACGATCTGGCTGCGCCTCAGACCTTGTCCGCGGGCGAGAGGTCGTCGCGCGAGGCTGCGCGCTCCCCTGCATCGATCGCGGGCAGGTCGATGGCATCGGCCGCCACACTGTTCAGGTCGAAGCCATCGACCACGAGGTTGTCGGGCAGGCACACCACTGTCTGGAACTGACGGAATTCAGCGCCCTTGCGCTCGTCAGTGAAGCGAAGTTCGATGCGGCCGTGTTCGCGGCGCACGAAGTCCTGCACGGCATCCATGCCCACGCCACGCCCCGATACCTCGGTGACTTGCGCTGCCGTCGAGAAACCCGGACGGAAGATGAACTGGGCAATCTGCTCGTCCGTCACATACGTCTCGGCGGTAATCCAGCCACGCTGCACGGCGATGTTACGGATGCGGTGCAGCGCCAGTCCGCGGCCATCGTCGGTGAGCGTGACTTGCAGCATGTTGTGATCGAGGCCGACTTCAATGTCGATGGTGCCGGCCGCCGGCTTGCCCTTCGCACGACGCTCCTCTGCACTCTCCAGCCCGTGGTCCATCGAATTGCGCAGCAAGTGCATGAAGACGTCGCGCAGAATCCGCACCGCCGGCGAGCGCAGGCGGTAGCCGTTGTCGTCGATACGCACGGCCGGGGCCGGCTTGCCCAGCTCGCTTGCAAGCGACGGCAGCGAATCGAGCACACCGCCCAGCGCTTCGCCCACGCCCTCGGTGCCCAACAGACGCAGCGTCTGGTGAACGGCGTCGCGCATGGCAACGAGTTGCAGCGGATCGTTGGGGTCGGCCGCTTCCAGCATGCGCAGACTGGCACGGATGTGTGCACGGTCGACGACCATCGACTGTTCGTCGGCGGTTCTGCCCGGCCCCTTGCGGCCAAGGCTCATTTCGTTGATGTGCGCGTAGGTATCGACCGCTTCCCGCACGCGCTCGAGTTCGCGCATCAGACCATCCTGATCCCACAGCCGGGCCACGTCGGGCTGGCGCAGCTCGTGATAGCGCTGCTCGGTCTCGTGTACGACATTCGTCAGATACTGCAGGTTGTACGTGCGCGCGTTGCCCTTGATCGTGTGCATATTGCGGAACAGCTCCGCAATCGCCGCGCTGTCGGCTTGCGAGTGCTTGCGGATAATGCGTTCGTTCTCGCGAATGAAGCCGGTCGAGCTTTCGATGAAGTGATGGAACTTCTCCTGGCTCACCGCCAGAATCTCGCCGATCATCTCCAGACGCTGCTTTTGCTCGTTGGCTTCGGCCGCGAGTTCGCGCAACTCCGTCACGTCGCGCACGCACAGCATCAGGCGCAGGATCGTGTCGCTCTCGTCGGTGATCGCCGACCACGTCAGATCCAGTTGCTTGATGCGGCCGTCGGGCATGCGCTTGCCGATCTCGCCGACGAGCAGGTGTTCGTTGAAGGCGAAGTTGATGGCATCCTGCCCGATACAGGCATCGACGGCGGCTTCGACCTGCGAGAGCGCATCCGAACCCAGATCGCTGTCGCCGAAGACCAGTTCCATGACGGGACGCCCGGCAATGTCCTGCGTCTCGAAGATCGCTTCGAGGTAGGCCGAGTATTCGCCGTGTACCTTGGAGCCATCGACGACCGTCAGAATGCCCTGCTGCATGTTCTGCAACATCGCCTGAATATCGGCCGTCTTCTGCTTGAGCTGTGCCGAGCGCTCCTGAATCTTCTCGATCATGCCGTTGAACGCCACGATCGAATGCCCAATCTCGTCCATGCGGCCGACCGGCACGCGACGGGTGAAGTCCTGACTGTTCGCGATCTCGCTCATCATCGCCTGCATGCGCGAGAGCGGACGCGTGATCTGGCGATACAGCAGCGCACCGATGGCGGTGAGCAGCACGATCGCCAGCCCGGTGACAAGGGCGATGGCCGTCGTGGTGGTCGAGAGCGTGTCGTTGAGCGTGGCAATGGCCGAGTCCTTCTGGCGATTCTTCTCGACACGCAGCGTGTTGACCACGCCTTCCAGTTCGTCGCGATACTGCGCAACCATCGCGAACAGGAAGGCCTGCGCCATTTCGGTCTTGCCGGCTTGCTTGAGCTTGGCGGTGTCGTTAATGGCGTTGAAGTAGTTCTCGACACTCTCGCGGGCCTGCGTCACCAGCCCCTTTTGTGCATCGCTCGCAGCGCCTTGCGCCTGGCGGGCGAGCGACTGGTCGATTTCGCCGTGCAGTTTCTTGAGATTGTCGAGCGCCTGTTCGACGACGGTGTCGTCCGGCGCGTAGACCAGCGTCATGGTGGCGATCTGGACCGCCTTGACCTGCGAGACGAGATCGGCGGAAGCCAGCGCGCTTGGCACCACACCTTCCGTGACTTGCCGCACCTTCTGAGCGCTGGCGCGGGTCTGATAGACCGCGTAGCCACCAATGATCGAGAGCGCGACAAACGTCAGGATCACCAATAGCGTTATTCGATGACGGATTGTCATTGCGTCATTTCCCCGGGTCGCACCGGCGCCCGGTGCCACGCGCGAATTGACGCAGTAGATCGGCCGCCGAATTAGTTTGTAGATTCCTCGTGCGACGTGATTATTGCGGGTGAACTGTGACGATTCGATGAATCAACAGAAGCTTCACGTATCCTCGATCCGGTAGTGCCGTGTAGGAATCCGAGACGAGTGAGCGCATACCAACACCGCAGCGCGCCTCGCTCAAGTCCTCACAACGTCCCCCACAAACGACAACAGCGCCGGTGGCGCGGTGCAAGACACACCGCGTCACCGGCGCTGCCGGCAAAGCCGCTCGCTCAGAAGCCTGCGGCCAGACCGTCGCGACGGCTATCGCTGGCGGCGACGTAGCCGCGATCCGGGTCGTTGCGATCCAGACGCCAGATGTACTGGCCCGAGCCGAAGTCCATGTACGGGTCGTCAATGGACTTCAACTGATGGCCCATCGCCACCAGTCCGGCGACCGTTTCGCGGTCGAGCGTCGATTCGATATCGACAGTGAAGTCTCGATTGACCTTCCAGCGCGGGGCGTCGCACGCCGCCTGCGGCTGCTGGCCGTAGTCGATCATCCGCACGACCGATTGCAGATGGCCTTGCGGCTGCATGTCGCCTCCCATCACGCCGAAGCTCATCACCGCCTCGTGCCTGCCGTTCACTTTCTGCGTCAGGAACGCCGGAATGATCGTGTGGAACGGACGCTTGCCGCCCTCGACCACGTTGGCCGACTTCGGATCCATCGAGAAACCGCAGCCACGGTTTTGCAGCGCGATGCCCAGGTCGGGCACCACGACGCCGGAACCGAAACCCATGTAGTTCGACTGGATGAAGCTCACCATCATGCCCTGCTCGTCGGCCGACGTCAGATAGATGGTGCCGCCGGACTTCGGCATGCCAAAGTCGAAATGCGATGCGCGCTCGGGGTTGATGAGTTTCGCACGCGCGGTAAGGTAAGCGTCGTCGAGCATCTGCTCAGGCGTGACTTCCATCGAACGCGGATCGGCAACGTATTTGTAAAGATCGGCGAACGCGAGCTTCATCGCCTCGATCTGCAAATGCTGCGAATGCACCCGGTCGACCGCCAGACGCGACACGTCGAACTTTTCGAGAATGCCCAACGCCATGAGTGCCGCGATCCCCTGCCCGTTCGGCGGGATTTCATGCACGGTGTAGCCGCGATAGTCCTTCTCGATGGGCTTGACCCAGTCTGCGCGGTAGTTGCGCAGATCGTCGGTGGTCATCGCCCCGCCGTGCTCCGCCGACCATGCGGCAATGCGCGCCGCGATTTCGCCTTCGTAGTAGGCGCGCGGCCCTTCCTTCGCCAACATGCGCAGCGTGCGCGCATGGCCCGGCATGCGGATCATCTCGCTCGTCGTCGGCGCGCGGCCGTTCGGCATAAACGTCTGCGCGTAGCCCGGAAGGTCCTTCAGCTCCGGCACCGCCGCCGCCCATTTACGCGCGACGATATGCGCCACGGCATGCCCGCGCTCGGCAATCTCGATCGCCGGGGCCATGAGATCCGCAAACGGCAGCTTGCCGAACTTCGCGTGCAACGCTTCCCAGCCCGCGATCACCCCGGGCACGGTCGTGGTGTCGACACCGCGCATCGGTTGTTTCGCGATGCCATGCTGCTCGCCGTACTTCTTGCGGAAATAGTCGACGTTCCACGCGGCCGGGGCGACGCCCGACGCGTTCAGGCCGTGCAGTTCCTTGCCGTCCCAGATCAGCGCGAAACAGTCGCCGCCAAGGCCGTTGGAAACCGGCTCAACGACGGTCATGCATGCGGCGGCGGCAATGGCGGCGTCGACGGCATTGCCGCCCTGCCACAGAATGCGCAGACCGGCCTGCGCAGCAAGCGGGTGCGACGTCGACACGATATTGCGGGCGAACACCGGCATGCGCGGCGTCGGGTACGGATTCTGCCAATTGAATTGCGTCATGGGACTCGCTCTTGACCTCTGTCTCGAAGGGTTGGAATGCATCTGCCGGGCGGCGATGTGGACGATTATCGCGTCTCTCGTCTCGCTATTGCTCTCGCGGATCGAGCGCGTCGCGCAAGCCGTCGCCCAGCAGATTGAAGCCGAGTACCGTCAGGAAAATGGCGATACCGGGGAAAATGGACATCCAGGGCGCCTGCTCGACAAAGTCCTTGGCCGTATTGAGCATCGAGCCCCAAGACGGCAACGGCGGCAATTGCCCCAGCCCCAGAAACGATAGACTCGCCTCGGCAATGATGGCGGTCGCCACCGTCAGGCTCGCCTGCACGATGATCGGCGGCAGCACATTGGGCAGGATGTAGCGCACGATGATGCGCGTATCGGTCAGGCCGATGGCCCGCGCACCTTCCACATATTCTTCTGCCTTGACGGTGAGCGCCTGCGCGCGCGCGAGTCGCACGAACCGCGGCATGGCGGATACCCCGATGGCGATCATCGCGTTCGTGAGGCTCGCGCCGAGAAACGCGGCCATGGCAATCGCGAGGATCAGAAACGGGATGGACAACAGCGCGTCGGCCAGACGCGAGATGATGGCGTCGATCCAGCGGCCGAAGTAGCCTGCGAGCAAGCCCAGCGGCACGCCGACGATCACCGCAATGCCGACCGACACCACGCCCGCCGCCAGCGACGCACGTGCACCGAAGATCATGCGAGCGAGCACGTCGCGACCCAGCTCGTCCGTGCCAAACCAGTGCAGCGCGCTCGGGGCCTGACGCACCGTCATGAAACTCGTGGCGATCGGGTCGTACGGCGACAGCCACGGCGCGAAGATGGCGACGATCACGGCGAACGCCACGATGACGGCCCCCGCGACGGCCGCCCGGTTACGCGCGAACTTGCACAGCCCGCGATGACGGCGTCGCGGCAGGCGCTCGGCGCCGGCCACGGCCGTGACGGGACGCCCCCCTTCTGGAGTCGGTGATGCGGAAGATGTCGTTGGCAATGCGGCCATGTTCGAAGAGGTCTCAGGCGCGACGCAGGCGCGGGTTGAGCAGGACGTAGAGCACGTCGGCCAGCAGGTTCAGCACGATGAAGCCGGCCGCCGTCACCAGTACAACGCCCTGCACCACCGCGTAGTCGCGATTGAACACGGCGTCGACGATCAGCTTGCCGAATCCCGGGATCGTGAAGACTTGTTCGGTGAGCACGGCACCGGCGAGCAACTCGCCAAAGAGCAGCGCGAGCACCGTCACGATGGGAATCAAGGCGTTACGCAGCGCGTGTTTGAGCACGACGGTGCCACGCAGCAACCCCTTCGCGCGTGCCGTGCGGATATAGTCGGTACGCAGCACACCGAGCATGGCGCTGCGCGTATGGCGCATCAATTGCGCGCCCAGCGCCGCCCCAAGCACGAACGCGGGCATGATCATCGTCTTGAAGCTCATCCACAGATCTTCACCCGGCGGCACATAGCCCGACGAGGGCAATAACTGCCAACGCACCGAGACGAGAAAGATCAGCAGAATGCCGAGCCAGAAGTTGGGGATCGACATGCCCGACAGGGCCAGCACGTTCGCGCCGTAATCGACCGCCTTGCCGCGATTGGCGGCCGACAGAATGCCCAGCGGAATACCGATCCCGATGGCGATCACCAGACCGAACATCGCCAGTTGCAACGTCACGGGCAGCTTCTGCGCAATGAGCGTCGTCACCGGCTCCCCCGTGCGCAGCGATGTGCCGAGGTTGCCGTGCAGCACATCGCCGATCCAGAGCGCGTACTGCGTGGGCAACGGCTTGTCGAGGTGATACTTCTCGCGCAGTGCGGCGATGACCTGCGGGTTCTGGTCCTCGCCGGCCATCGCGAGCACGGGATCGCCGGGCAACATCTTCTGAAGCCCGAAGATCATCATCGACACGATGATGAGCGTGGGGATCGCAACCAGCGCACGATGAACGACGAGGCGCAGCATGGCGGCTCCTTCTCCTTTTTCCGGTTATCCCTTGAGGCTCACGCCGCGCAGGCGAATCAGCCCGTCGGGATACGCGACGAACCCTTGCACCTTCTTGCTGAGCACGTACGGCCACGGCTGCACGTAGAGATAAAGGATCGGATCCTCGTCCGCCAGGATCTTGTTGGCAGCGTCATACAGCGGCTTGCGCTCCGCCACGCTGGACTTCACGCGTGCCTCGTTGAGCAACTTGTCGACGTCGGCATTGCAGTACTGACCGTAATTGAGGTTGCCTTTGCAGGTGACGAACTGATGCAGATTGCCGTCCGGGTCGACGCGCCCCGACCAGCCGTTGTAGAGCACGTCGAAGTCGCCGCGATGGGCCGCGTCGAGCGCGGCAGCGTAGTCCATCGGACGCAGCTTCAGCGTAATGCCCGCCTCGGCGAGCATCGCCTGCAGCATCTGTGCCATCTGGTTCGACACCGTGTTGTTGCCGAAGCTCAGCGTCACGTCGACCTTCTCGAAGCCCGCAGATTTCAGCAACGCCTTCGCCTTGGCGACGTCGCGCCGGGTCGTCTTGATCGACGCGTCGTAGTACTGGCCCGAGCGCGGCAGTGCCTGGTTGGCCGGCGTGAAGATGCCACCGCCGATCACCTGATTGATGGCGTCGCGATCGATCGCCAGATCGAACGCCTGACGCACGCGCTTGTCGCGCAGCGCCTTGGGTGCATTCGCCGCCACGTTGAACGTCAGGCCGTAATAGCCCAGCCCGTCGATGGAGACGAAATTCAGGTTGGCATCGCGCTTGACCGACTTCACATCGGACGGCGAGAGACGCTCGAGCATGTCGAGCGATCCCGAGCGCACATTGGCCAAACGCACGGTCGTGTCGGGAATCGGCAGGAAGATGACCTTGTGCATCGGATACTTGTCGGCGTCCCAGAACCCCGCGAATTTCTCCAGCACCACGCGATCGTTCTGTACGCGCCGCACGAACTTGTACGGACCGGAACATACGGGGCGGGCCTGCACCGAAGCGTCATCGGTCAACGTCTTGGGCGCGAGCATCATGCCCGCGCGGTCGGACAGTGTGGCGAGCAGCGCGGAATCCGGCGCCTTGAGCACGATGTTCACTGTCGTGTCGTCGACGGCGTCGACATGATCGATGGAGGACAGCTCGCTCTTGCGATTGCTGGCAGGCAGGCTGCGCGCTCGGTCGAGATTGGCCTTCACGGCACGGGCGTTGAACGGCTCGTCATCGTGGAACTTGACCCCCTGACGCAGCTTGAACGTCCACGTCTTCCCGTCGGCGCTGACGCTCCACGACGTGGCCAGCATCGGCACGAACTTCAGATCGGGGCTGATATCGACCAGCGAGCTGCACAGCGAACGCAGCACCATGCGATCGACGACCTGCGAACTGCGGGCCGGATCGAGCGAACCGATGTCCTCCTGCAAACCGATGCGAAGGGTCGATTGCGCCATCGCAGAAGCTGCGCCGGTCGTCAGAGACGCCGCCAGAACAAGATCGAGCAAAACGTTGCGCATGCGTGAGATCCCTTGTGGATGATGGTGGGGTGAAAGGTTGGTTATCCGGCTTATCCGGCTTATCCGGCTTATCCGGCGATCGCCGCGTCGGCCTGGGCCTGCCGGGCGCGATACAGCGCAAGACGCGCTCCCAGCTTCTCGCTGGGGGCCGCCGCGCGCGCAGGGCTGGCACCCGCGTTCTGAATCTCTCGCCAGAAATGGCAGGCGACCTGCCGCCCGTCGGGCAGCACCTCGTCGATGGGCCTTTGCTCACGGCACGCAGCCTTCGCATGCGGACACCGGGGATGGAAACGGCAGCCGGGCGGCGGTGCCGTCGGGCTCGGCAATTCACCGCCAAGCGGCGCACGCTCGCGTCGCAGGTGCGGTCGGCTCGCCGGAATCGCTTGCAAGAGCGCCTGGGTATACGGGTGCAGCGGGTTATCGAAAAGCGCGTCGGCACTCGCCAATTCCACGATCTCACCGAGATACATCACGGCCACACGGTCGCTCATGTGACGAATCACCGCCAGATCGTGGGCAACCATGATGAGCGTGAGGCCGAAGTCGTGCTTGAGCCGCTCCAGCAGATTGATGACCTGTGCCTGCACGGAGACGTCGAGCGCCGAGACCGGTTCGTCACCGATGATCACGCGCGGCTCCCCGGCCAACGCGCGTGCGATGCCGATGCGCTGACGCTGGCCGCCCGAGAACTCATGTGGGAAGCGCTGTGCGTAGTCGGGTTGAAGCCCCACGGTGCGCAACAGTTCGGCGACGCGTTCGTCGCGGGCGCGGCCGTGTGCGAGCCCATGCAGTGCAATGGGTTCGCCAATCAGTCCGCCCACGGTCATGCTCGGATTGAGCGAGGCGAACGGATCCTGAAAAATGATTTGCAGTTCCCGCCGCAGACGCCGCATCGCACCGGCCCCCAGCGTCATGATGTCTTCGCCCTGATAGCGTACTTCGCCGCGCGTGGCGTCGAGCAGACGAAGCAGCAGCCGTCCCAACGTGGATTTACCGCAGCCGGACTCACCCACGATAGCGAACGTCTCGCCCGCCTGCACGGCAAACGAGACGCCGTTCACGGCATACACCGTGGGCGCACGGGAAAAGCCGACGCGGTGTCCGCCAAAGTGCTTGGTCAGATCGCGCGCTTCGAGCAACGGCGTAGGGACATTCATACGGCGGCCTCTTCCAATGGCATGGCAGGCGGAGTCAGGGCTTCGACCGGCGCCAGCCAGCAGGCGACGCGATGCGCGCCGGACAGCGTGCGCTCGGCAGGCGCTTCGCGCGTGCAACGGGCTTCGGCGAACGGGCAACGCGGCGCAAAGCGGCAACCGGCGGGCATACGTTCCGGCGACGGCACTGCCCCGCGAATGGTGGCGAGCGTGCCCTCGCGCTTGCCGATCGAGGGAATCGCCCCCATCAGGCCAATGGTGTAAGGGTGTTGCGGGTCGTCGAAGATCTCGTCGACCGTTCCATATTCGACGATGCGCCCCGCGTACATCACGGCGACGTCGTCGGCGACCTCGGCCACCACACCCAGGTCGTGCGTAATGAGCACAACGGCGGTACCGGTTTCACGCTGCAAGGTCTGAATGAGCGTGAGCACCTGCGCCTGAATCGTCACGTCGAGCGCCGTGGTCGGCTCGTCGGCGATCAGCAGCGCGGGCCGGTTGGCGAGCGCCATCGCGATCATCACGCGCTGTCGCATGCCGCCGGAGAGTTCGTGCGGATAGTTGTCGAGCCGGGTCTCGGGGGCGGGAATGCGCACCCGTTTGAGCATGTCGAGCGCCTCGGCACGCGCGGCGCGCCGGTCCAGCCCCCGGTGACGGCGAATGCCTTCCTCGATCTGATGCCCGATGGTGAACGCCGGATTCAGCGAAGTCATCGGCTCCTGAAAGATCATGGCGAGCCGATTGCCGCGCAGGTCAGCGAACTCGCGCTCACCCAGCGACAGCAGATCCCTGCCTTCGAACATCGCCCGGCCCCCCACGACATTGGCTGGCGGCGTCGGCAACAACCCCATGAGCGCGAGCGACGTCACGCTCTTGCCACACCCCGATTCGCCGACGATGCACAACGTCTTGCCGGGATGCACGGCAAATGAAACACCATCGATCAGGTTCGGTGCGTCAGGCGCCTTGGAGAATTTCAGCGATAGTCCGGTGACATCGAGCACCGGCCCAGCGTTTGCGGGCATGGTCATGGGCGCGTTATGTGGGTCGGTCTTCTCGCCCTGCGTTCCGGCGAGCCGGTCACGAGGGATGTGCATGACACGATTATGTCCCCCACGCCATCAAAGGAAATATTAATATTTCTTTTTCATTCGTAAATTATTCTTAACTTCCAGATGCTGACATTACGGATGTTGAAGACCTTCCGGCTGGTGGCACAGACCGGCTCGTTTGCGGCGGCGGCCGAACGTGCGGCACTCACACAGGCAGCCGTCAGCCTGCAGATGCGCGGGCTGGAAGACGCCGTCGGCCAACGGCTGTTCGATCGACGCGGCCGGCAGATCACGCTCACTCGTCAGGGACGTGACCTGTTTCCCCGCGTGGAACAGATTCTGGCACTCGCAGCCGAGCTGACCGCTACCCCTATCGATGCCATGCAAGGCCCCGTCACGATCGGCGCGGTGGTGTCGGTCATCGGCGCCCTCTCGCTCGTGGTCGCAGAGCTCAAGATGGCACACCCTCGACTCGACGTGCGGCTCACGTCGGCACGTTCGGACGAACTCACCGAGCTCGTCGAACAGGGCGAAGTCGATATCGCCGCCGTGGTCGCACGCGCCGACGATGCCCGTGCCGACGGACTGGTGTGGACGCCCCTCTATACCGAACCGATGGTCATGGTCGTAAATCGCGACGTCACCGAGCCGGAGCCCCAGCGCATTCTCGACCAGCACGCATTTCTGCGCTTCGACCGGCGCGTTCGTACTGGGATGGTGGTCGAGCAGGCGTTGCGCGCGGCGAAGCTCGGCGTGACCGAATATCTCGAGCTGAACTCCATCGAGACGATTGTCGCGCTCGTGCGCAAAAACGTCGGCGTGTCAGTGCTGCCGCTGTTGCATCGCGGCGACTGGCAATCCGATCCGCTGCTGCGCATCGTGCCGATCGCCCAGCCGCCGTTGCTGCGCACGGTCGGCATGATTCATCGCGAACACGATTCGCGCACGCACAACATCACGGCCGCCATTGCCGGCATGCTGCAAGACGTGTGAATTCCCCCTTAGACGCAAAAAACGGCGCGAACCTGTCGCGCCGTTCTCAAGGCACCCTGTGATGTGCTCCGTCAGTCGCGCGTCTCGAAGGCTTTGTTGATGCGCAATGCCAGTAGCGTGCAGACCGTGCCCGAGAGCAGATAGGCGCTCACAGCGACCAACCCGAACTCGGACGACAATCCCAGCGCCACGAGCGGCGCGAACGCCGCACCGAACAGCCACGCGAAGTCGGTCGTCAGCGCCGCACCGGTGTAGCGGAAGCGTTGCTCGAAGTTCGACGTCACCGTTCCCGCCGCCTGTCCGTACGACAACCCGAGCAGCGCAAAGCCCACCAGAATGAAAATGTCCTGCCGTGTCGAGCCGCCGCCCATCAGGAATGGCGCGAACAGCGCGAACACCCCGATGAAGATGGCGAAAAGACCCAGCGTGGTACGTCGGCCGATGCGATCGGCGATGCGCCCCGAAATGACCGTGCACACAATGGCAATCGCTGCACCGCACAGTTGCACGATCAACACACTGTCCAGATCCTGCGTGTTTTGCAGGGCAATCCACGACAACGGAAACACCGTCACCAGGTGGAAAAGCGCGTAGCTGGCAAGCGCAGCAAACGCGCCCAGGAAGATGTTGTAGCCCTGCGAGCGCACCATCTCGCGCGTACTGATCGGCTCGAGTTGGCCCTCCTCCAGCATCTCCGTGTATTCGTGCGTGACCACCAGACGCAGCCGTGCGAACAGCGCGACCACGTTCACGGCGAATGCCACGTAGAACGGGTAGCGCCAGCCCCACGAGAGGAAGTCGTCAGACTCGAGGCTCCAGTGCAGGAACAGGAACAGCGACGCCGCGATGATGAAGCCGATCGGCGCGCCCAACTGTCCCATCATCGAATACCACCCGCGCCGTTGCGGCGGGGCGTTTATCGCGAGCAACGACGGCAAGCCGTCCCACGAGCCGCCGAAGCCGATCCCCTGCACCAGACGGAAGAAGGCCAGCAGCCAGATCGAGCGCTCACCCAACACCCCGTATCCCGGCAGGAAAGCCATGCCGGCGGTCGCCGTACCAAGCACGAACAGCGCGGCCGTGAGCTTCACACTGCGCCCCCAGCGGCGCTGCACGTTCATGAACAGCGCGGTGCCAAACGGTCGCGAGATAAAGGCGAAAGAGAAAATCGTGAACGCGTACAGCAGGCCGTGCAGACTGTCGGCAAAGGGGAAGAAAACGTGGGGAAAGACGAGGACGGCGGCAATGCCGAACACAAAGAAGTCGAAGTACTCGGAGGTACGTCCGACGACCACACCGACCGCGATTTCCTCTGGCGCAATGCGGGACTTGCTCCCATGATCGTGCGCCGTCGTCGCAACGGTAACGCCCTGCGGCGTCGGCGATTGATGAGCACTGCTTGACATTATCGGACCCCCTTGCGGATCGGGATGACCATGACACTCGTGCCAGAAAAGCATCGCAGGTATCGCGAATCCACGCTATAGGGTTTACCCTAAATTGATGCATCCGGAAGTGGAGTCCATGATGGGTCTGGTCTGAGGCTACGGTTCCATCGATCGCAGCATGACTTCCCCCAAGTTCCTTCGCGGGGTACTTTTGCTCCCCGCCGCCGCGCTGCTGTCCGGATGCAATACCGTATTGATGTCGCCTTCCGGCGATCTCGCGGTAAGGCAGCGGGACATCATCATCGTTTCCACTGTCTTGATGTTGCTGATCATCGTTCCGGTGATCGTGCTGACATTGCTCTTTGCGTGGCGCTACCGTGCCTCGAACAAGAACGCCGTCTACACCCCCGAGTGGGATCATTCGACGCTGCTCGAACTGCTCATCTGGGCCGCGCCGCTGCTGATCATCATCGCGCTGGGCGCGCTCACCTGGGTGAGCACCCACAAGCTCGACCCGTACCGGCCACTCGAGCGCATCGACGCCAAACGCGAGCTCCCGCCCGACACGCGCCCACTCACGGTGCAAGTGGTCGCGATGGACTGGAAGTGGCTGTTCTTCTATCCCGACCAGGGGATTGCGACCGTCAACGAACTGGCAGCGCCGGTGGATCGGCCGATCCGCTTCGAGATCACGTCGACCACGATGATGAACTCGTTCTTCGTGCCCGCCCTGGCCGGCCAGATCTACGCGATGCCGGGCATGGAAACGAAGCTCCACGCAGTCATCAACAAGCCCGGCATCTATGACGGCTTCTCCGCGAACTACAGCGGCGCGGGCTTCTCGGGCATGCGCTTCAAGTTCCACGGCCTCTCGGCAGACGATTTCGACGCGTGGGTGAAGCAGGTCAAGGCGAAGGGCGAAAACCTCACGCGCGACAAGTACACGGCGCTCGCGCAGCCCAGCGAATGGGTGCCGGTGCATTACTACGGCGATGTGGCCCCCGATCTTTACGACGCGATTCTGAACCGCTGCGTGCAGCCCGGGCAGCCCTGCCTGAAGGACATGATGGATCAGCCCAATCACCAGCACGCGGGCAGAGCGCGCGCAGGCAAGACCGACGCGTTGCTTGCCGATGCAATGTGTACGGCGAAGAACACCGTGCAGTTTGCAACCGGCATGCAGCGCCCCCCCGGTGAAGGGCTCACGCAGTGATGCACACCGCGCGCAACCCTCGACAATGATGCGCCTCGCGCGCGAATGATCCCAGGCTCGAGCTTATGGACATCGTCAAGCTGATCTTCGGCCGCCTCACGCTCGAGGCGATCCCGTACCACGAACCGATCCTGCTCGCGACGTTTGCGGGTGTGGCGATCGGCGGCATCGTCGTACTGGGGGCCATCACGTACTTCAAGTTGTGGGGCTACTTGTGGCGAGAGTGGTTCACGAGCATCGATCACAAGAAGATCGGCATCATGTACGTGATCCTCGGCATCATCATGTTGCTTCGCGGCTTTGCCGACGCGGCGATGATGCGCATGCAGCAGGCGATCTCGTTCGGCGACAACATGGGGTATCTGCCGCCGCATCACTACGATCAGATCTTCACCGCGCACGGCGTGATCATGATCTTCTTCGTGGCGATGCCGCTCGTGACCGGCCTCATGAACTTCGTGGTGCCCCTGCAAATCGGCGCACGCGACGTGGCGTTCCCGTTCCTCAACAACTTCAGCTTCTGGATGACGACGAGCGGCGCCGTGCTCGTGATGATGTCGCTGTTCGTCGGCGAATTCGCCCGCACCGGCTGGCTGGCGTATCCCCCGTTATCGGGGGTGCTGCAAAGTCCTGACGTAGGGGTCGACTACTACATCTGGGCACTGCAGATCGCCGGGATAGGCACCCTGCTCTCGGGAATCAACTTGCTCGTGACCATCGTGAAGATGCGCGCGCCGGGCATGTCGATGATGCGCATGCCGGTCTTCACCTGCACCTCGCTGTGCACGAACGTGCTGATCGTGGCCGCCTTCCCGGTGCTGACCGCCGTGCTCGCCCTGCTCGCGCTGGACCGTTACGCAGGCACCAACTTCTTCACGAACGATCTCGGCGGCAACGCCATGATGTACGTGAACCTGATCTGGATCTGGGGCCATCCCGAGGTCTATATTCTCGTGCTGCCGGTGTTCGGCGTGTTCTCCGAAGTCGTGGCCACCTTCGCCGGCAAGCGGCTGTTCGGCTATGCGTCGATGGTCTATGCAACGGTCGTGATTACCGTGCTGTCATATCTCGTGTGGCTGCACCACTTCTTCACGATGGGCTCCGGCGCGAGTGTGAACTCGTTCTTCGGTATCACCACGATGATCATCTCGATACCGACCGGGGCGAAGATCTTCAACTGGCTGTTCACCATGTACCGCGGGCGAATCCACTTCGAAGTGCCAATGCTGTGGACGGTCGGCTTCATGGTGACGTTCGTCATCGGCGGCATGACCGGCGTGCTGCTCGCCGTGCCGCCGGCGGACTTCTCGCTGCATAACGGCCTGTTCCTGATCGCTCACTTCCACAACGTGATCATCGGCGGCGTGATCTTCGGGATCATGGCGGCGATCACCTACTGGTTCCCCAAGGCCTTCGGCTATCGTCTCGATCCGTTCTGGGGCAAGTGCTCGTTCTGGTTCTGGTTCATCGGCTTCTACGTCGCCTTCATGCCGCTGTATCTGCTCGGCCTGATGGGGGTGACGCGCCGCGTGAGCCACTTCGACGACATGTCGCTGCAAATCTGGTTTCAGGTCGCCGCCGTGGGCGCCCTGCTCATCGCCATCGGCATCGGGTGCTTCATCATCCAGCTCGTGGTGAGCTACATGCGCCGCGAGCAACTGCGCGACGACACGGGCGATCCGTGGAATGGCCGCACGCTGGAATGGTCGACGTCCTCGCCGCCACCGGTCTACAACTTCGCGTTCACGCCGATCGTTCACGACAACGACGCCTGGTGGCAGATGAAGCAGCACGGCTTCCAGCGGCCGGAGAACGGCTTCATTCCGATTCACATGCCGAAGAACACCGGCGCAGGCATCATCCTCGCGGGGCTTGCGACGGTGTGCGGCTTCGGGCTCATCTGGCACATGTGGCTGGTGGTGATCGTGGCGTTCGTCACGCTGCTGGCGGTTGCGATCGGTCACACGTTCAACTATCACCGCGAGTACTTCATCCCGGCCGATCAGGTCGAACACACGGAGGCAGCGCGCACGCGACTGCTCGCCCAGAATGTCTGATACGACCGCAACCTTCCCGCCTGGGGGCGCCCCGCTCGGGGCCCATACCCCGAGCCCGCCGCGCGACGGCGAGCTGAAGTTCATGATGACGAGCGACTACCACCCGCCGGGCGGGACGTTGCTCGGCTTCTGGGTCTACCTGATGAGCGACTGTCTCGTCTTCGCCTGTCTGTTTGCGGCGTATGGCGTGCTCGGGCGCAACTACGCGGGCGGGCCGACCGGTGCTGAGTTGTTCGAACTGCCGCTCGTAGCGCTGAATACGACCTTCCTCCTGCTCTCGTCGATCACCTACGGTTTTGCGATGCTCGAGATGCAGAAGCGCCGCCAGAGCGCCGTGCTCGGCTGGCTGGCCGTCACCGGCGTGCTGGGGGCCGCGTTTCTCTCGCTGGAATTGTATGAGTTCGCAACCCTGATTCACGAGGGCGCCGGTCCGTGGCGCAGCGCGTTCCTGTCCTCGTTCTTCACGCTGGTGAGCACGCACGGGCTGCACGTCACGTTCGGCATCATCTGGCTCATCACCCTGATGGTGCAGGTCGGCAAGCACGGCCTCACCGCGCCCAACCGCCGCCGCCTGATGTGCCTGTCGATGTTCTGGCACTTTCTCGACGTCGTGTGGATCGGCGTCTTCACGTTTGTCTATCTGATGGGAGTGCTGCCGTGAGCACCCACGACTCGACGATGCACGATGCCGACGGGCACGACCACGACCAAGATCATGGCGACGAAGGACCGCACAGCACCCTGCGCGGCTATGCGACCGGCTTCCTCCTGTCGGTCGTGCTCACCGCCATTCCGTTCTGGTTCGTCATGGGCGGCGTGTTCGAGAAATCGAGCACCACCGCGATCATGATTCTGTTTCTGGGCGCGATTCAGATCGTCGTGCACATGATCTACTTCCTGCACATGAACGGGAAATCCGAGGGCGGCTGGAACCTGTTGTCGCTGATCTTCACGATCGTGCTGGTCGTGATCACGCTCTCAGGCTCGCTATGGGTGATGTATCACCTGAACCAGAACATGATGCCGGGTATGATGCAGGATACGAAAAACCTTCCTTGAACGGCATTCCCCTTGAGCAGCAATCGACTTCATGACTCGGGGGACGCACAGCGTCCCCCGCGCGCTTCCGGCGCGCCTTCCCGCCCCTCTTCGCTTCGGCTGGTCATCCTCGGCGTCATCACGCTGGTGCTAATCTCCGTGTTCGCGTCCCTGGGTACCTGGCAGCTCCAGCGTCGCGCCTGGAAGCTCGATCTGATCGAGCGTGTGAATTCCCGCGTTCACGCGCCACCTGCCCCGGCGCCCGTGCGCTCGCAGTGGGCTGCCGTCAACGCCACCGATGACGAATATCGTCACGTTTCACTCACCGGCACCTATCAGTTCGACAAGGACACACTCGTGCAAGCCGTCACCGATCTGGGCGGCGGCTACTGGGTGCTTACACCGCTGCGCACGGCAGACGGCGGCGAGGTGTTGATCAACCGAGGCTTTGTGCCGCCCGGCTGGAAAGAAGCGGTGCCGCCCGCGCCGGCTGGCGACGTCACCGTCACCGGTCTGCTGCGCATGCCCGAACCGGGCGGCGGATTCCTGCGAAAGAACGCACCGGCGGAAAACCTCTGGTATTCGCGAGACGTCGCAGCCATTGCCGCTGCACGCGGACTGACGGCAACCGACGTGGCCCCCTATTTCATCGATGCTGACGGCAAACCGGGCGCAGACGCCGGCACCCATGCCGTCAAAGGCGATGCCGAAGCCGTGACCGGTAACGCCCCGGCACGCGACTATCCCGTGGGTGGACTCACCGTGGTGCAGTTCCCGAACAACCACATGAGCTATCTGCTGACGTGGTACGCGTTGGCCATCATGTCAGCTGTGGCCGGCTGGTTCGTCATCCGGCTCGAAATGCGCAAGCGCGCCGAGTAAGACGCAGGACGACGCGGATTCACGCCGCTGCAATGGCGTCGGCAATCCGCGTCGCAATCTCTGGCAGCCGCGCGTCGTCGAGCGCGGCGTAGCCGAGTACCAGCCCGGGGGCTATGGCCTGCGACCGGGTGAACTCCTCCAGCCCCTCCACGAATACGCCCTGCGCACGCAGCGTCGCGACGAGCGCCGCCTCTTCGACATGCGGCGGCAGCCAAAGCACGAGGTGAAAACCTGCGTGCTCACCGGTAATACGGCAAGGCACGGGCATGCGGGTGCGAAGCGCATCGAGCAACAGATTGCGGCGGCGCAAATAGACGCTGCGCGACGCGCGCAAGTGCCGCGCGAAATCGCCCGCATCGATATAGCTCGCCAATGCCATCTGCTCGATGAGACTGTTGGCCCGCCCCGACGCCGAGCGCTGTCCGGCAATGCGCACCAGCAACGCCGGAGGGGCTAGCAGATAACCGATGCGCAGCGATGGAAACAGCGACTTGTTGAAGCTGCTGCAGTGAATCACGCGAGCGTGGGTATCGATGGCCTTGAGCGCGGGCAATGGCGCACTGCCGTAGCTGAATTCACTGTCGTAGTCGTCCTCGACGATCCACACGTCGCGCGCAGCCGCCCATTCCAGCAGTTGCACGCGACGGTTGATCGACATCGTGGTGCCCAACGGCGCCTGATGCGCGGGCGTGACGTAAGCGATGCCCGGACGCCCCTTCCCAGCGCGATCCGCCACCTCAACGACAAAGCCCTCGTCGTCGACCGGCACACTCACGCAGCGCTGCGGCGGTGCTTTCAGCAGCGACGCCAGATTCTTGTAGCCGGGATCTTCGAGATAGAACTCGGTGCTGTCGTTCGCAAGGACATCGGTGACGAGATCGATGGCATGACGGATGCCCGTGGTCACGACGATCTCGGCAGCATCGCAGGCAATACCCCGGGTCATGCGCACGTAGCGAGCGATGCTCTCGCGCAGCGGCAGATAGCCACGGGGATCGGTGTCGGCCAGCAACTCGGGGGTGACCGCGCGCAGCGCGCGATTCATGTGTCTGCGCCAGGCGGGCAGCGAAAACAGGGCAGCGTCGACCGAACGCCCGGTCTTGAGCGCAATCGACGCCGCGTTTTCCGGCAATGGTACGGCAGGCATCCCGGCATCCGGCGTGGCGTGAGGTGACGCCACCGGTGCACACAGATCGGCCACCACCTCCGTGCCCGCGCCGACGCGGCTCGCCACGTAGCCCTCAAGCGTCAGTTGCTCGAACGCCAGCTCGACAATGCCCCGCGACACCCCCCATCGTTCGGCCAGCGTACGCGTGGACGGCAACCGGTCGCCTCGCCGCAACGCCCCCGCCACGATGCGCTCGCGCACGCAGCGGTACACCCACGCCTGACGCGTCTCCTTCTCGTGACGGTCCGCCAGCGGCAATTCGAGCGATGGACTGAGGTGGCGTCGGCGCATGGCGATCCGTGAACGGTAGGAGGGAAGCAGGGCTGAAAAGGTGGACAGCGTCGCGCCGCAAACTCAAAGTGGCCCAATCCATAGCACGACAAATGGCGCTTCGAATTATACAAGTTAGACCTTATTCTTATCTCCACGACGCTTGTTCCGTTAATTGCAACGCGGCAAGTGATCCCCCCAAGTCATGAAGATCAGCGGAGAGATTCGATGGAGTTGGCTCAAAGAGAAGCGGTCGGGGCAAAGTTCAGCGCCGCCGCCATGCAACGCGCGCAGGCCCTCACGTGGGAAGCGACCGAGAAGATCGCCGCCCTCATCAAGCCAGGCATGCGGGAATCGGAAGCCATTACCGCGAGCAAGACACTGCTCGGCACGCTCGGCATGGATCGCATCTGGCATCCGGTGCTGATTCGCTTCGGCGAGAACACGCTGCGCACCTTCAGTGAGCGCAGCGACAACGATCCGGTACTCGGCGACGACGACATCTACTTCATCGATATCGGCGTGGTGTTCGACGCGCACGAGGGCGACTGCGGCGTCACGCGCACGACCGGCGCCGACCCAGAAATGCAGCGCTGCGCCGACGACGCGAAGCGCTTGTTCGGCATCGTGCAGGATCATTGGCGCACGCAGGGGGTGAGCGGTCAGGCCCTGTACGCGTTCGCAAAGGCGCAGGCCGAGACGATGGGCTGGGTGCTCAACCTCGACATGAAGGGCCACCGCGTCAGCGACTTCCCTCACGCTATCTACAAGGCCGGCAAACTGGCCGACCTGACCGATACGCCCAACGGCGGCCTGTGGATTCTGGAGATCCAGATCGCACATCCGACGCGTGCGTTCGGCGCGTTCTACGAAGATCTGCTGGTCTGATTCGCCTGACGAGCGGCAGCATCCAACGTTGCCGCTCAACACCGCGTTGACTCTGGCTCCGTCTTCGCTCCGAAAGTGCCAGCCTCGCTGGCGCTACGCGAAGCCCGTGACAGCGTGGTGACAGCACAACAGCCTCAGCGGAGAATCGCATCGATTCGCGCCGTTTCGGGTCACGATCTCCCCCGTTTCGGCGGCCAATCCCCCGATTTCCATCTGGCCCTAAATATCGCTCAACGCTTGCCGGTGAAGGCGTTAGCGCATATGCAGGAAATGTCCAGCGCCCCCCCGATATGGCGTCGTGGCCCGCCACCCGGACTTTTGGCGCATCTTTCCCCAATTACCCGTTATGCGTTAACGTTCGCTAGTCGACGGAACTTTTACGCACGTCACTCACACGGCAGCGGAGACGTCGCCCCGGAGCAGTACCGGCCTCAGGTACTGTGCGCGGGCGAGTTGCCGGTCGTGCGTCCGTCGCCAGCGCCGTTGAAGTTCCACCTATCTCGCTCAGACAAGAACCATAGAAAAACGATGAAAAATCCAACCTTCACCAAAGCGCTTCTGGCGACAGCACTGAGCTGTGCGCTATTCAACGTCCACGCGGCCTCGCAGGCACCGGTCGGTGCCGAGAACGGCATGGTCGTCACGGCCCAGCACATTGCGTCGAAAGTCGGCGTGGACGTGCTCAAGGCTGGCGGTAACGCCATCGACGCCGCCGTTGCCGTGGGTTATGCCCTCGCCGTGGTGTATCCGGCAGCCGGCAACATCGGCGGCGGCGGCTTCATGACGATTCAGCTCGCCGATGGCCGCAAGACCTTCCTCGACTTCCGCGAGAAGGCCCCGCTGGCGGCCACCGCCAACATGTATCTCGACAAGGACGGCAACGTCATCAAGGGGGCCTCGACCACCGGCTATCTGGCCGTAGGCGTGCCGGGCACCGTGTCGGGCATGGAATACGCCCGCGAGAAGTACGGCACGAAGACACGTCAGCAACTGCTCGCCCCGGCCGTCACGCTGGCGGACAAGGGCTTCGTGCTCGATCAGGGCGACGTCGACATGCTGTGGACCTCGACCAAGGATTTCGAGAAGGACCGTGCCAACTCCGGCGCCATCTTCCTGAACAAGGGAAAGCCGTTCCAGCCGGGCGAGCGTCTGGTGCAGAAAGATCTCGCGCGCACGCTCAAGCTGATCAGCGCCAAAGGCACCGACGGCTTCTACAAGGGTGAAGTCGCCGACAAGCTCGTGGCGTCGATGAAGGCAGGCGGCGGCATCATCACGCACGCCGACCTCGACCAGTACAAGACGCGCGAACTGGCCCCGGTGGAATGCGACTATCGCGGCTATCACGTGGTGTCGGCCCCGCCTCCCAGCTCGGGCGGCGTGGTGATCTGCGAGATCATGAACATCCTCGAGGGCTACCCGATGAAGGAACTGGGATACCACTCGGCACAGAGCGTGCAATACACCATCGAGGCAATGCGTCACGCGTACGTCGACCGCAACAGCTATCTGGGTGACCCGGACTTCGTGAAGAACCCGATCGCGCAGTTGCTCGACAAGAACTACGCCGCCAAGATTCGCGCCGCCATCAACCCGCAGAAGGCCGGTATCTCGCAAGAGATCAAGCCGGGCGTGCCGCCGCATGAAGGCAGCAACACCACGCACTACTCGATCATCGACAAAGACGGCAACGCCGTATCGGTCACCTACACGCTCAACGACTGGTTCGGCGCGAAGGTCATGGCCAACGGCACGGGCGTGCTGCTCAACGACGAAATGGACGACTTCACCGCCAAGGTGGGCGTGCCGAACCTGTACGGTCTGATCCAGGGTGAAGCGAACGCCATCGGCCCGGGCCGCCGTCCGCTGTCGTCGATGAGCCCGACCATCGTCACGAAGGATGGCAAGCCGGTCATGGTCGTGGGTACGCCGGGCGGTAGCCGCATCATCACCGCGACGCTGCTCACGATGCTCAACGTCATCGACTACGGCATGAATCTGCAGGAAGCCGTCGATGCACCGCGCTTCCACCAGCAGTGGATGCCGGAAGCCACCAACATCGAGCCGTTCGCGCTGAGCCCGGACACGCAGAAGATCCTCGAGAGCTGGGGCCAGAAGTTTGCCGGTCCGCAGCCGGCGAATCACATCGCCGCCATTCTCGTCGGTGCGCCGTCGCTCGGCGGTAAGCCGATCGGCAAAAACCGTTACTACGGTGCAAACGATCCGCGCCGCAACACGGGTCTCGCACTCGGGTATTGAGGTTATGAGGTCATGAGGTCATGACGTGATCACGGGATCCGGACGGTATTCACCGCCGTTCGGAACCGGTCAGCCGATGGGGCCGCGCAAGCGGCCCCATTTGTTTTGCGGCGATGTCAGCGACGGTGATCGACGTGGCGTGCCAGCCGCTCACCGGTGAACTGCACGAGCGTGACGAGTGCGACAAGCATCGCGATCACGTTGAACATGACGCTCGTCTCATAGCGCTCGTAACCGTAGCGCACAGCCAGGTCGCCCAGACCGCCCGCACCGACGGCGCCCGCCATCGCCGATGCACCGACCATCGCAATGACCGTCACCGTCGCGCCGCCGAGAATCGCGGGCAATGCCTCGGGCAGCAACACATGCCGCACGATATGCCAGCGACGGCAGCCCATCGCACGCGCCGCCTCGATCAGCCCCGGCTCGATCTCGCGCAGGCCGACCTGCGTCACACGGGCAAAGAAGGGAATCAGGTGTACCGCCAGCGGCACCACGGCAGCCCATGTCCCCATCGTCGTGCCGACGATCCAGCGCGTGACGGGCAGCAGTGCCACCAAAAGAATGATGAACGGCACGGCGCGAAACAGGTTCACGACGACCGACAGCGCACGGTTCAGACGCGGTCGCGGCGCCAGGCCGCCCGGTGCGGTCACGACCAGCACCACAGCCAGCAACATCCCCACCGCGAAGACGATGGCGCAAGCGCTCGTCACCATCAGCAGGGTTTCGCCAAGCGCGCGCAGATATTTATCGATCATGGTGTTTCCGGGAAATTCAGAGGGCGTGAACCTGCGCCTGGGGGAGTGTTGCCGACGACGCGAAACGCCCTTGCCATGCGTGTTGGAGCGGACGCAGCAACGCACGTGTCGCATCTGCCTGTGGATTCGCGAAGACGTCGTCGACCGGACCCAACTCGGCAATACGTCCCTGATCGAGGACCAGCACGCGGTCGCAAGCCTGATGAATCACGCCCATGTCGTGGGTGATGAGCACGACCGTCAGCCCGAACTCGCGCTGCACGTCGCCGAGCAGCGTGAGGATCGCATCGGTCGTCTCGGGGTCGAGTGCCGAGGTTGCCTCGTCGCACAGCAGAATCTCGGGGCGATGCACCAGCGCCCGCGCAATGCCGACACGTTGCTTCTGACCACCCGAGAGCATCGCGGGATAGGCCTCGGCTTTGCCCGCCAGCCCCACGAGCGAGAGCAGTTCACTCACGCGCGGGGCGATCTGTGTCTTGGGCACGCCCGCCACACGCAATGGCAACGCCACGTTCTCGAAGACCGTTTTCGCCGAGAGCAGATTGAAGTGCTGGAAGATCATGCCGATGCGGCAGCGCAGGCCCACAAGGGCATCTTCGCCGAGTGTCGCGACATCGATGCCATCGACCTTGACATGCCCGGTGCTGGGCAGCTCCAGCGCATTGATCGTGCGCAGCAGCGTGGATTTCCCTGCGCCGCTGCGGCCGATGATGCCGAAACTCTCGCCACGTTGCACCGCGAACGAGATGTCCTGCAGCGCGGCACTCGATGCGCCCGGGTAAATCTTGCCGAGCCCATCGAAGGTGATGTGCGCGACCTCGCGCATTGCCGCTGTGGGCAGTCGGGTGACGGGGGCCGTCGAAGTGTGTCGGGTAGCCATCGCATGTTCCTCGCTGGTGACGGGGGGTATCGGACGGGCGACGCACGTCGCGCCGCGTCTCGCCTCAGAACGCCGGGACAACCGAACCCTGATACTTCGTCTCGATGAACTTGCGCACTTCGTCAGACTGATATGCCTTGACCAGCGGTGCGACCCACGCCGCGTGCTTGTCCTTCTCGCGCACGGCAATGATGTTCACGTAGGGATTGTTCTCGCGCTTTTCCACGGCGATGCCGTCGCGCGTAGCGATGAGGCCGACCTGATAGGCGAAGCTGTTGACGATGGCCGAAGCATCGACGTCAGGCAGCGAGCGCGCCAGCACGACCGAGGCGCTCTCGATGAAGTCGAGCTTGCGCGGATTGGCCGTCACGTCGGCAAGTGTGGCCGTGCCGGTGAACGGATCGAAGCCGTCGCGCAGTTTGATCAGACCGTGGTCGCGCAAAATCACGAGTGCGCGGGTCTGATTGCTCGGATCGTTCGGCAGACCGATCTTCGCGCCGGTCGGCAACGCTTCGAGCGACTTGTACTTCTTCGAGTAGAAGGCGATAGGCGAAATCAACGTGTCGGCCACCGCCACGATCTTGTAGCCGCGCTGCTTGACCTGATCGCGCAGGAACGGAATGTGCTGGAACGAGTTCGCATCGAGATCGCCGTTATTGAGCGCTTCGTTCGGGCTCGCGGTACCGGTGATCACCACCGGTTCGACGTTCAGGCCACGCGATTTCGCGACCTTCGTGACGACTTCCCATATCTCCTCGTCGACACCGCCACGCACGCCAACTTTGAGCGGCTTGTCGGCAGCATGCGCGCCCATCGCCCCCAGCGAGCCGATGGCCAGTGCGAGCGAGAGACTGCCGAGCAGGCGAAACAATTGGCGGCGTTGCATGGAGGGTTCCTTTTGATTTGGGTCGGGAGGGGGCCGGTTCAGGCGAAGGCACAGTCTAGGAAACCGCCCCGGTTGCCGTCCAATAACAAATCGCGCAAAGCAAATACGGCACGCGACGCAGAGCATTCGTACGCCGAAGGTTCGATATAGGTAACTTTTGGTAATACGCCGCGCCCAAACTCAGGAACTCCTCGTTGACGTGCCGTCCAACAGGTTTCCCCGTGTATTGCGCCTGTGTCCTGCGTGGCGGCCGCCGCCGCGCGAGGCTGTTCTTTTGCATGCACGCGTCGACCGTCACCCTCTCACTACGGAATCGCGCGAAGATGTCTGCCCTGTGGTATCCGCTGATCAGCCCCTGCCTGCCCCGTCTCTATCGTCTGCCGCCACGCGCCATCGCGCTCGCGCGTCTCGTGCTCTTCGGCGTGATCTTGCTTATCGCAGGACTGCCTGTCAGCGATGCGCTCGCCGCCACGGCCCATCACTCGAGCACAGGCAAGCGCCGTGACGAAGCCGTCAAGAAGAAGAAAGCGGCGGCAAAAAAGCCGTCGAAGACCACGCACCGAAAGGCGGCGGCAGCGAGTCCATCGCGCAAACGGGCGGCGAGTCGTCAGGCAAAAGCGCCCTCTGGCCACAAGGCTGCGAAACCACCGCGTCAGGCGAAAGCGGCGGTGAAACATTCCTCAGTGGCAGCAAAGCGCGGTTCCGCCGCGGTTGCCCGTGCGGCCGCAGCCGCCACCGCTGCATCAACCCAGATTGCCAAAGCGGCCCCCGCCAAGGTCAGTACCGACGCGAAACCCCGGTTGCTCGCACGCTGCGGCTTCACCCCGGCCTCACGCAAGCATTTGTTCTCGCGGGCCGTCTATATCGTCGATGAGAAAACGAACACGCCACTCTTTGCGCGTAATGCGGATCAGGTACGGCCGATTGCGTCGCTGTCCAAGCTGATGACGGCCATGGTCTGGCTCGATAGCGCTCCGGCGATGCGCACGCCGCTCGCCGTAACGAGCGCGGATCTCGATACGCTCAAGTTCACGCGCTCGCGCCTCGCGGTGGGCTCGACACTCTCGCGCGCCGACATGTTGCACATCTCTTTGATGGCGTCGGAGAACCGTGCGGCCGCGGCGTTGAGCCGCGACTATCCGGGCGGACGCACCGCCTTCATCTCCGCCATGAACGCCAAGGCTCGTGCCCTGAACATGCCCAACACACGTTTCGAAAACGCGACCGGGTTGTCGCCGCGCAATGTGTCGACGGCGCGCGAGCTGGCGCATCTGGTGCGTGCGTCGAACCGCTATGCGCTCATCCGCCGCTATTCGATCGATCATCAGCAACGCGTGCGCACGGGCAAAGGGCAATTGCAGTACGTCAATACGAATCGCCTGGTGCGCTACGGGAAAGTGAATGCGAGTGTGCAGAAGACGGGATTCATCAACGAATCGGGGCACAACATGGTGATGCGCGTGATGGTGCACAAGCGTCGTCCCGTCATCGTGACGATGCTCGGCAGCGACACCCCTGAAGGCTCTCGCCTGGATGGCGTGCGCATCGCGCATTGGTTGTCGTGTTCGCTGCAATGAAGCGCGCGCCCGGCGCAGAGCGAGCGCGCATTGGGCTTGCCGGTCAGCGCGTGCGCGCGTGCCAGCAGCACCAGACGGCCGTCGCGAAGAGCAGCAACGCCCCCGCGCCGATCACGGCGTTGAACCCGTCATTGAAGGCGGTATTCGCCACGGTCGTAAGTGCGTCGGCAAGCGCCGGCGGTAGGTGCTCCGCGACCCACTGAGCTTCGTCGAGACTGTCGCGCACGGTGCCGGGCAATGTCGCTGTCTGCGGCACATCCATCGAGCGGCCGTAGACAAACGTCAGCAGGCTGCCCATGAACGTCACCCCCAGCGCGCCGCCGAGTTCGTAGGACACCTCTTCGACCGACGCCGCCATGCCGGCGCGCTCAGGCGGTGCACTCTGCATGATGGTGCTCGATGCGGCAGTCATCGTTGCGCCGACGCCAAGGCCGAGCGTCGCCAGCGAGAGCGCCGACAACACGAGGCCCATATCGCGAAGCACCAGGTAGCCGGCCATACCGGCCGCCGACGTCAGCAGTGCAATCGGCAGCATCCGTGCGCCCATGCGCGGCAGCAGGCGCCCGGCAATCGGGCCTGCCACGAAAGCGGCCAGTGACAGCGGCAGGTTCGCCAATCCAGCTTCCAGCGGGGAATACCCGAGAACCAGTTGCAGACGCTGGCTGAACACCAGTTGCATGCCGATCAACGCGGCGGCCGCCACCAATGCCGCCGCCACCGCGCCAGAGAATGCCGGATTGCGGAACAGCGCGAAGTCGAGCAACGGATGTTCGCTGCGTAGCTGCCGGCGCACGAAGGCCCACAGGAAAACGGTACCCACGATCAGCGCGACGACGATCGTCGCCCCGTGCGGCGAAGGCTTGCCGGCGCTCTTGATCGCATACGTCAGACCGATCAGGCCGACCATGAAAAGCATCGATCCGAACCAGTCCCAAGGTTGCTTCGACGTTGCACCGCCCTTCGGAATCAGCCACCACGCGAGTGGCAATGCGATCAGCACGATGGGCACGTTGATCAGGAATACCGAGCCCCACCAGAAATGCTCGAGCAACGCGCCGCCGACAATGGGCCCAAACGCCGCACCGCCGGAAGCGACCGATGCCCAGATACCGATAGCGAGCGCTTGCTCATGTGCGTCGGCAAAGGTCAGGCGGATCAGCGACAACGTGGCGGGCATCATCATGGCCGCACCGACGCCGAGGAACCCGCGCGCGCCGATCAGGAAGTTGGCATTAGGCGCCAATGCCGCGGCGAGCGACGCCACGCCAAAGACCACCAGCCCGGCAAGGAAAAGACGCTTGTGGCCAAGTCGATCGCCGAGCGTGCCCATGCCGAGCAACAGGCCCGACACCACCAGTGCGTAGGCGTTCACGATCCACAGCTTGGCGGAAGCCGTCGCTGCAAGATCGTGGGTCAGACGAGGCAGTGCCGTATAGAGCACCGTCATGTCGATCACGATGAGCAGCAGCGCCACCGATACGACGGCAAGCACCCACCAACGGCGTGCGCCGCTCGACTGGATTGCCGGATGCGATGAAGTGGGCAGACTGGACATCGGAAAGCTCCTTTTACGGCGCAAGCCCCCTTTTCCCCTGAGGAGCCGCGCGTTCTCTTTTATTTATAGGGAAAACCCGCATAATCCATCAATAAATCGATTGGGAAAAGTTGGATTCCATCGAGTAAATAGATAGGCTTTCGGTGCTTTAGCCTAAACCGGTTGTCAGACGGGGTTGTGTGAGTGAGCGCCTGCTCCACGCGTCCGAAATATGCGATTCGAACGGTCGTTCCATGTCTGCCGTCAAGACTGGCGGCGCACTACGGGGGCGCATACAATTTGCGCCACATTCTCATTGGGCGAAAATCCCCCCGATTCATACATGGCATCTCTTCCGACCCGAATTCCCGACACCGTCTCGCTCCCAGAATTGACGGTGCGCGGCATGATCCTCGGCGCCCTGATCACTGTGGTGTTCACCGCTTCCAACGTCTACCTTGGCCTGAAGGTCGGGCTGACCTTCTCCTCATCGATTCCGGCGGCTGTCATTTCCATGGCCGTGTTGCGTGCGCTGCGTGGCGGGAACATTCTCGAGAACAACATGGTGCAGACGCAGGCGTCTGCGGCTGGCACCCTCTCGTCGATCATTTTCGTGTTGCCGGGCTTGTTGATGATCGGTCACTGGCAAGGCTTCCCGTTTGGCTTGACGCTCGCGATATGCGCGTCGGGTGGCATTCTTGGTGTGCTGTTCACCATCCCTTTGCGGCGTGCGATGGTCGTCGACAGCGATCTTCCGTACCCCGAAGGTGTCGCGGCAGCAGAGATTCTTCGCGTTGGCAGCGAGGGGGACGACGTGACGGCGGCCGACGGAAAGGCCTCACCGGCGCGCGCGGGTGCCAACGAAGCCAGTGGTGTGCGCGAAATCGCGTTCGGTGGTGCGATCTCGGCACTGTTCGCCTTGGCGACGGCGGGCCTGAAGGTGTTGGGTGAGAGCATTACGGTGTGGATCCCGGCCGGCGCCGCCGTGTTCCGCCTGACGACCGGCTTCTCCCTCGCGTTGATCGGTGCGGGTTATCTCATCGGGATGGTGTCGGGCATCGCGATTCTGCTTGGCATTGTCTTTAGCTGGGGCATTGCCGTGCCGGTGCTGACGTCTATTACGCCGAACACCGACGGCCAGGCGATCGCCGCGTTTGCCAACGGACTCTGGCAGCACAAGGTGCGATTCATGGGTGCCGGTGTCATTGGCGTGTCTGCGATCTGGACACTCATCACGCTCGCGAAGCCGATGGTCGATGGCGTGAAGACGTCGTTCACCGCGCTGGGACAATCGCGCGGCACACGCGGCAAGAGCGCTGCACCGGGACGCACCGAGCAAGACCTCTCGCCGTATTGGGTGATTGGGCTCACGCTCGTTTGCGTGGCCGTGTGGGTCGTGACATTCGGTGTGTTCCTTGCGCAGGCCCCCTTATCGTTCGGCGGCATTGCGACGCTGGTGGCTTGCAGTGTGGTGTTTGCGGTGGTTTTCGGCTTTCTTGTGGCGGCGGCCTGCGGCTATATGGCCGGACTGGTGGGCTCGTCGGCCAGCCCGATTTCGGGTATCGGGATCGTTGCCGTCGTGCTCGTCTCGCTGCTGATTCTCAGCGTCAGCCAGGCGAGCGGGCTGCTCGACACGAGTGAGGGCAGCAAGCTCGCGATTGCGCTGGCCTTGTTCACGACGTCGGCCGTCATCGCCATTGCGACGATTTCGAATGACAACCTGCAGGATCTGAAGACGGGTTGGCTCGTAGGTGCAACGCCGTGGCGTCAGCAGGTGGCGCTGCTCGTCGGCTGCGTGGTCGGCGCCGCGGTGATTCCCCCGGTGCTGAACCTGCTGTACAACGCCTATGGCTTTACCGATGCGTTGCCGCGTCCGGGCATGGATCCGTCGCAGGCCCTTTCCGCACCGCAGGCTATTTTGATGACAGCGATCGCTAAAGGCATCTTCACGCACAAGCTCGATTGGTCGATGCTTGGCATTGGTGCGCTGCTTGGGCTCGCACTGATCGCCGTTGACGCCGTACTGGCCAAGCGAGGCGGTGTCGCGCGACTGCCGGTGATTGCCGTGGGCATCGGCATCTATCTGCCGCCGACTATTGGTTCGGTGCTGGTGATTGGTGCGCTGTTGGGCTGGATCGCGCAACGCGTGCTGAAAGCGCGCGCGAAGGCGCAGGGCAAGGACTTTGGTCCGTTCGCCGAAGCGGCTGAACGTCGAGGCGTGTTGCTCGCGTCGGGCTTGATCGTCGGTGAGAGTCTTGTCGGTGTGGCGATGGCGATGGTGGTCGGCTTCACGGGTTCCGACTCGCCGCTGGCGATCGTCGGGAGTGGTTTTGCCCCGACATCCGAATGGCTGGCACTGGTTGTGTTCGCAGGTATCTGTGTCGTGCTGGTTCGACGCGTTCTCGCTACGACGCGGTAACGCGCAAGTCGAGCGAGTTCGATAGTGGTTAGTGTTTTGGATTTTATATCTACGCTGTGAGCCCCTGGGTCCTCGATCGGCATCGAGGGGCTCACAGTACGCCCTCTCTCGCACGCCCCCATTCCCCTGCTCAGTCGATTTAACGCAAGGCACGGTGTAGTGCCAGGCAACGGTCGACCGTCTCCTGATTCTTGCCCCGATACGATTGTCGCTATGAGCCTATCGGGCTCAATGGGTGCGGACTTCGATATCCGCGTTGACCGAACGGATGCGTGGTTCGAAATTGATCACTGTCGTCGAACTGAACTATCGGATTCAATTGGCGCCCCCGTCACGGAGGGATATGAACGAGCGATACTTCGAACTGCCCCCACCAAGCAGGATAGAAAGCATGCCTGGGCTTTGGCGGTTCAAGAGCGGCGTGGCGCAAATCGTGCGATCGTCGCAATGGCCAACAAGATGGCTCGTAACATCTGGGCCATACTCGCCTCAGGCCAGCCTTACCGTTCTGCGGAACCTTACCTCCACCGACGGTGCATTGATGATTGACAGTGGCACACCGGTCGATCCCGCGAACAGGGAACCTGATTTTTATAACGGCCCTAGAGGTCTTCGAGTTGTTGAGGCCTATTTGCTCTTCGGTGGACTTCGATTTCTTCATGCAAATCGCCCGCCCGTCAGGGCTTCAAATTTGCCAGAAATCTCCAGTTTCAGGTGCCTCGGTCTTTCGGGGGCAGGTCAATGTTCCGAGTCTCCCGCTTTAACGTCTATGCTTCTCTTATCGGATCGACGAGATCACGAAGTCTGGAGGCGGCGCAACTGGCTGGGCGCACGATTCACCGAGAATGTTGATTTGCAAATCTTCGCTGCAATCGCACTCGCCCCCGCGACTCAAAATACGTCCCAAACCGCACAAGCCCTGCTTTCTTGAGATGGCACGTCATCTCGAAACTCATGACAACACCGGGATCATCGTTCGATAGCACCTCGACGTCGACCGCCCTTATCCGCGGCTCATACGCAAGCAGTGTGGCCTCCAACTGGGCCTGCAACTGACTTGCCGACGCCGGGAGCGCACGGTAGACAAGGCTCAGGTCGGGCAGTCCATACTGTGGCAAGTGCTTTACGGCGCCGGCGCGAGTATTCAAGATCCGATGGACGTTTCGTTGCACGCTCAGGATCTCCAGCGTGCGATCGTCGTTCGCCGCAATCGGCTCACCGTCGATGTGCCCAAGCAGCATGTCGTAGAGCGATGGGCCGACCGTCATCGTGCGACTGGGGGCGTTAGCACCTCTGGTTCCGCGTGCTCGAGGGAAGCGATGTGGTCGAGAAAGTCGATGTCGAGTTGCCCTTGCGTCGATAGCGTCAATTCGATACCCGCTGGCGTGCCCCCCGTGGCCATCCGTTCGAGCAGTTCGCGCGCGATGGCCGGCAGGATCTGCTGGTGAATCATTGCATCAATGCTGCGCGCTCCCGACGCCCGCGCCTGGCATTGCGTTGCCAGCGCCATTTCCAACGTTTCGCTCGTGTTTAGCGTCACGCCGTGCTGTCTTCTCAAACGTTGCGCGACCTTGGCCATCTTCATGGCAACGATCGACCGCAACGCGTCTGTTTCGAGCGGCCGGTACACCAGCGTCTGAAAGCGTGCCAGCAACGCGGGTTGAAAGTGCTGAACCAGTTCCGGGTGAATGGTCTCGAGTAGCGCGCCGTGGTCAATCTCCGGACTGTCCGTCGTCGCCTGTTCGATTGCCGAACTGCCCAGATTGGACGTCATCAAGATCACGCAATTGCGAAAGTTGATCTCGCGCCCCTCGCCGTCCCGCATCGTCCCGCGGTCGAACACTTGATAGAACATGTCAAGCACGTCACGATGCGCTTTTTCCACCTCATCGAGCAGCACCACGCTGTACGGGCGCCGACGTACGGCTTCGGTCAGCACGCCGCCACGCCCGTAGCCCACGTAACCCGGCGGGGAACCCTTGAGCTGCGAGACCGAGTGCGCCTCCTGATACTCGGACATGTTGATCGTGGTGAGGGCCGCTTCGCCACCAAACAACACGTCCGCCAACGCCAACGCGGTTTCGGTCTTGCCCACGCCCGAGGGTCCCGCGAGCAGGAATACGCCCAGCGGCGCATGTTCTGTCATCAGCCCGGCCTTGGCGGTCCGGAGGCTCTGCGAGAGCCCCTGCAGGGCGTCGGTCTGGCCGACCACGCGGGCGCCAAGCTGTGCTTCCAGCGTCAACAGGTTCTGTAACTCGTCGGCCAGCAGATTGCCCACCGGTACGCCGGTCCACTCTGCCACCACACGGGCAATCGCCTGTGCGTCCACATCCGCAAAGATCAGGGGCTGCGACCCTTGTGCGTCAGCCAACGCTTCGCATGCCAGCGCGAGTGCTTCGCTCCCTGTGTCTGTCGACCAGCTCTCGCGTTGCGTGTGAACCGCCGTGACCAGCTCGCGTTCGTGCTCATAGCGATGCCGCAGGTCGTCCGCCCCGGCCCTTGCCGCACGTAGTTCCGACGCAATGGCGATGAGTCGCTCCTTCGCCCCGCCAATTCCCTGTGCAACATCGGACTCGAGCGTCAGTAACTCGATCTCCAGCGCCCCCTGACGCGCCCCGGCCTCCTGAAGCGCCACCGGTGCGGACTCCAAACCCATGCGTACGCGCGCCGCTGCCGTGTCGATCAGGTCGACGGCCTTGTCCGGCAACTGCCGCGCCGGAATATAGCGTCGCGAGAGCTTGACTGCAGCGACCAGCGCTTCGTCCCGAATGTGGACACGGTGGAACGTTGCGTAGTACTCCTTGAGTCCGCGCAGCATCAGGCAAGCGGCCTCATCATCGGGCTCGTCGACTTTGATCATCTGGAAACGCCGCTCAAGCGCTGCGTCCCGTTCGAAGAACTCCTTATACTCGGCCCATGTCGTCGCTGCGATCGTACGCAGCTCGCCGCGCGCCAGAGCAGGCTTGAGCAGATTGGCCGCATCAGTTCCACCCGCAGCATTACCTGCGCCAATGAGCGTATGCGCCTCGTCGATGAACAGCAACACCGGCACGCTTGATGCCTGCACCTCGTCGATCACCGTCTTGAGACGTTGCTCAAACTCGCCTTTCACGCCGGCACCGGCCTGCAGTAACCCAAGGTCGAGCGTGAGCACTCGCACGTTGCGAATGACGCTCGGCACGTCGCCGGTCGCCACGCGCAGCGCGAGCCCTTCGACCAGCGCCGTTTTGCCAACCCCGGGTTCTCCCACCAAAATCGGATTGTTCTTTCGGCGTCTGGCCAACACGTCGACCATCTGCTGAATTTCGCGATCGCGCCCGAAGACGGGATCAATTTCTCCGTTTCGTGCCTTTTCCGTCAGATCAATCGCGTAACGGGCAAGTGCGTTTGACTGTGCCGCCAGCCCCGCGCCGTTGGCCGCGACTCCGGCGTGCGATGGCGCTTTCAGTGCAACATCATGCTTGAGCGCCTCCCTGGACGTTGCTTCGGCTTGGCCTCGGACCGCTGCCGAAGATGCGTCGAGGGCTGGCTGCGTTTCGCATGTCCGAGGGCCAAGCCGCGAGAGAAGCCGACCGATCTGGGCGCTGCCGAAGCTTAGCAACGGCCAGGCGTGGCGCGCGCGCAGTACGTGCGGTGCATCTACGATAGCCTGGAGCAAGTTGGCAGAACGGATAGGCCACTGGGCATCTTCCGCGCAGGCATGGGGCCAGGCATCCGAAAGCACGGCAGCCAACTGGGGGGATAACGAGGGCTTTCCTCGCAGGTTGCGCGGCAGTCGGTCGATGGTGGACATCAAAGCGTCCCAAACCGCATCCGCATCGATGCTGTAATGGCACAAAATGGCGGGGATATCGCCGTCACCGGCCTCAAGGAGCTTCAGCAGCCAGTGCTCGACGGTGATTTCGTCCGCGAGCCGCATCCTGCAAAGACTCGCGGCGGCCTCGAGGGCCGTCGCGCAGTGAGTATTGAGGTGTTGCAGCAGGTAAGTGGTATCGCGAGAGGTCATGTCAGACAGGAAGGAATTCCGAGAGGCCGGGGATCGCTGCCGACGCCGGGTGCCACGGCACACCGGCTATCGGCAAGTCGTTATCGTGGCAATGCGTCAGGCGGCTTTACCGCCGCGCTCGTTCCACGAATCCTTGTGCTGGATGTTGCCGTCGGCATACTTCCACTGGATGGTTTCGTAGCGCAGTTCCACTTCTTCGAGGTGGTTGTGCTTCTCGAAGCTGGGATCCTTGATGTCCAGCATCTTGGCCTTGATGCGAACAACCTTCACGTTCTCCATCACCGTCGTGAAGTACTCTTCCTCTTTGCCGGCACTGTCAATGGCGTATTCGCGGATCGTCACCGTCTGCAGCGTCTTGCCCGACGTCAGCGCTTTGTACAACTCAGGCGTAGAACGGTCCTTGGCCTTGGTGAGCAGGTACGGCTTGTGCACGCGCGTGCCCGTCAGTTTGCCCGTGTTTCCGTCGGTCGGAATATAGACGTCGTGGTCATAAGCGACGAGTTCGACGCTACCCTCGCGACCCTTGACGGTCACCGAACCGTCGATTTTTTTGCCGGCGTCGTCAGACAGAAACATATAGCCAGGAATTGCCATGCGTTGCTCCTAGATTACTACTGCAACAAGTGCCCGCAGGATGTACCCGCGGGCGGTTGAATCCCGAAACCCACGGTTCCGGGGACATAAGGCGAGGACGTCAAGCCCCGAAGTCAGGCACCAACGTAATTTCGACACGGCGGTTTTTGGCACGCCCCGCATCGGTGCCGTTGCTCGCGATCGGCCGCGTATCGCCGTAGCCCTGAATCGCGAACTGCGTGGAAGCGATGCCAGACGCTTCGGCGAGCCAGTCCCGCACCGCCTCGGCGCGCGCTTTTGAGAGCTTCAGGTTGAAATCCGAGGTACCGACGTTATCGGTGTAACCGGCGACGAGCACGCGCTTGTCCGCATGTGCCTTGATCATTTCCACTGCATCGACCATCAGCTTCGTGGAACCTGGCTTGAGCGTTGCTTTACCGCTGTCGAAGAGCGACATGCTGTCGAGGGTGATGACCGAGGGCGGGGCTTCTGGTGGAACGTACGAGGCGATGGCCTTGTCCAGAGGATCCATTAAGTACGCCCCGCGGTACATACCGAACGAGAGGCGCAGCGGCACGCCCAGGCGCGCGTAGCGGTCCAACTGGTTGCGATCGCTCACCAGCGTCTGGAGCGCGTCGCGCTTTGCGACGTCGTGGCCCGGCTCCACCGCCGCGTATCGCGCGAGATGGCCCTGAACCCGGCTAAGCAGTGACTCGTTGTTCTTGCCTGCCGCCCAAAAGGCGAAAGTGCTGGCGCAGGCGAGGAGCGTGAGCGCGTGCACGACCGTGCGCGAGAGCGCGGATAAATGCGGACGACGGTGGATCGCGGCAAGGAAGGGATGCGGCAACGGCCATGGCTGCGTCGAAGCCTGAGCGCTGGCGGGCCGCACGCGCGTGTGAACGGCGACGCCCCGCTCCCACGAGTGTTGCCAATTCGTTGCCGGGCCGCAATCGATCCACGCCACACCCTGTACGCGCACAGGGGATGCTGACAGATCGGCATCGGTGAGACTGGCCAGCAGGATGCGCGCCGACCACGGCACGATCGACGCCAACGCCGCTGCGCGAGCAAGCGCCGTGACCTCACCGCCGGCGCGCTGCGCGGCCTGTTCGGCAGACGTCACGACGCCCTCCAACTGGCGGGATTCAATGGCAGCCCGTTCAGACGCCACGCCGAACCACTCAGGAGTGCTGGCGGAATCACCGGGCGAGAGACGCTGATAAACGGCCACGTACCCCGGTAGCTTTTCGCCGACCGACCTGGCAACGCCGGCCAACGCTTGCCGCACGCCGCGCAACATCCGCTCCAGGCTATCGGCGTGTACGTGAAGACCGGGTGACACGGTAATCACCGCGCCCTCCGGCGGGATTCCATTGCGCCATTGTTTTACAGCGAACGCGAGCTGTGGCAGATCGGCGGGATTGTCGACTCGAAGCCAGATCGCACCGGCTCTGTGATGGACAAGGCTGTCGTGCCCGGCGCGGTCAAATATGGACGGCAAGCCGTCGCCCACCGCCAAGAGCACCGGCATGCGCGCGAGCTGCTCGGCCGGGATGTCGCCCAGCGTCGCGTGCATTGCGGCACAGATTGCCGCCACGCCCTCACTCGGCTGGACGGCCGCCCGCCCGCCGCCCAGCCAAACGGCAAGCAGCGCCAACGCAGCGATGACCATCGTCAGCAAGATCGCCACGTCCGTTGCCACCGGGCTTACCAGCCAGAGCACGGCAAGCGCCAGCGCAGCGGCCAGTGCGACCATCGTTCGGCGAGGATAGGTGAAGGTTTGCACGGAGCACCCGGCCTTCACGGGCGTGCCGCTGCGGCGTGGGGTGCAGCTACGCTTTTGGCGGGAACGATGTGAGAGAGCTGGACACTGAGCGCCGTATGCCAAACGCCCCATACCAGCGCGGCGATCACGCACGCAAGTCCTGCCATGGCCCACGGAGACAGCCGGCAGAACCAATCGGACAGTCGCCGGTTTGTCCGCTCGATGACAAACGGCGGCTCGACTTGCGGTCGAAGTGCTGCGATCCGGTTATCCAAATCCGCGATGAGCTCGCGCCGTTTGGCGTCACCCAACAAAGCGTATCGGCCCACGAAGCCCAACCCCAGTATGGCGCTGTAGAACTCAAGGACGTCCGCGCTCGTGGCCGACGTGGCTAGGTGGGTGTCCAGTCGGGCAAACACTCGCTCCCCAGCGTCATGAACGCCAAATCGTTCTACCTGCAATGGGGCGAATTCCCACCCCGCGCGGTCGTTGTCGCTCAGATAACGTAATGCGGTCTCGTCAAGCAAGGCGCACAGTGCCACACTCGCATCTGCCTTGACCTCTGCGCCGATGCCGCCCCGCGCTAGCGCAGCGTCGAACTCATCAAGCAACTCCTGGCTGCGCGCTCGCAGCGCGGCAGAATCCGGAACGGTTCCCCCGCCCGCAAGCGTTGCGACGAGCAGGGCAACATCGCGCATAAAAGGACGAATGGGCGTCACCGATGCTGCAGCGTTCGTGGACGGTGCCATAGTGTCGGTCGTGGCCGATGCGGCAGTTTCAATGGCAACGGCATTCATGAGCGAAGCACCGCGTAGAGTTCCACCGACGCATCGGCAAGCGACACCGGCAGGTAGATTTGGCAAGCGCGCGCCGCCAGCATGCGCGTGAGCGCGTCGCTTGCGCCGTCGAGTGCGAAATATTGGTTATCCAGGCGCACCGGGATGGCCGATGGCACACGCTGCACCGCCGTCACGGGGATGCCCAGCAACGCCGAGTTGACGATGCGCTCCACATCGTCCGGGGCGCCGATCTTGCACAGCCGCGGGAACTGCACAGCCAATTCCGTGGCCGGCACCGGTGCGCTGACCGAGACGTACCAGTCCACGGCCCCCTCCACAATCCGCTCGTCGAGGATCTGCCCTGCCCACGTTGTCGCAGACTTTCGCTGCAGCCCGATCGGCACGACACGGGACGGAATGATTGCGTCAAGCAGTTCCCGAATGGTGGACTCAAGCGCAGCAAATACCTCGTCAGCTCTCTGGTGGTCATACTCGGGGATATCGGCAAGCTGCGCTTGCGTGGAGAACGTCATCAACATGCTGGCCAACTGTGCCAGCGTGACGTACAGAAACTCGGGCGGCCGATTCGGATAGCGCGCAAAGTGCCGCAACTGTGGCCATGCCTGATGAATGCAATGCAGCAACCAGAAGAGCTGCACGTCGGCCACACCATACTCAGTCACCTGTGCCGCCTGATCGAGCCGCTCGCTGCGTCGCGTACCGAGGGCCAGACTCTTCGCATGGAGAATGTCCGCCATGCGACCGATTCGTTCGATGTGACGCGCGTGGCCGGCGAGCGCCAGGCAGGGCGGCACGAATTCGCGATCAACGCGGAAGCGCCCGTTGGCCGCACGGGACAGGCGAGCGATGACGCACACGGTGTCATCGGCATGCGGCTCGAAGTCGAACAGCAGCCGCACCGCGTGCCGCTCGGCTGCAATCTCGACCGATTCGGTGCCGTACTGATCAATGACTTTTACGTAATCACGGTACGACCGGTGCGGACGTGAAGCGGGCGTCGCATCAAGCCGGCAATTCGAGCCGTTTGCGTCAGGCAGCGCCAGGGCGGCAAGCACCGTGAGCGACTGCACATCGGGCGCCAACCCTTGCGTGAGATCACGCGCGGCGGGCAATGCGTCGACGAGTGTCGTGTCGATCGGTGTGCCATCGGGAAATCGCAGCTTGAGACGGCTGAGCTTGAGGCGCCCTGCCTCGAGCGCCTGCTCGTCCACTTCGACATCGAGCGTTCCCCACGGACTCGACAGCACACTGCCGGTGATCTGTTGCAGAGAAAATCCGGTCCAACGATCCTGCTGCTGAAAATGCTGGGGAGAGAGAATCAGCCCTTCCTGCCAAAGCGGTTTGTCAATGCGCATAAGAGTTGCCATAAACCGAGCACACAAGGCGCCGGATTCTACACGCACATTTCAGGTAAATACCTGCGTTAAATCAATCCACCATGCCTCGCATCACGGAAATGAAAAATACAAAAATGAGGTATTCCCCATATTCTTTTCGATTCACTTTTGATAATGAAATGAAAAAAAGAAGTGCACCACGAATATCGCGAAAACCTTCGTCATTACTGGAGTCCCGGGGAAAAACTTATATTTTTGATTCACAACTTACAATTCCACGTCAATGAGACGATTCTTAAATAGTGATCACTTAGGCTATTTCCACTAACGCCCTCGGATTTTGACTGCGCCGAAAAAGGCGTGTTATATAGGCACCCTTTCACGTTCTCAGTCGCGCAGCATGCGCTGCTGAGTGGCGGTCTTCTTTAAAACCGAAAGGGAAAGTGAGCAAATTGGACAGCTTCCAGAGAGAAATTCCGAAGAATCGCATTTCAATCACACTCGACCTGCATACTGGTGGCGCCCAGAAAAAGGTCGAGCTGCCGCTCAAGATGCTGGTGGCGGGCGACTTCAGCGCCGGGCGCGAGCAGGCCCCCCTCGCCGAACGTGCCAAAGTCAACGTCGACAAGAACAACTTCGACGCGGTGCTAGCCGACTACGCTCCTGACCTCAAGTTCGCCGCGCCCAACCTGCTCGCAGGTGACGATTCGGATATGCCGGTCAATTTGCAGTTCCGCTCGATGAAAGACTTTGAGCCGGAGCAAGTCGCCCGCCAGATCCCCGAGCTGCAAGCGCTGCTCGCGATGCGCAACCTGTTGCGCGACCTCAAATCGAACCTATTGGACAACACCGGTTTCCGCCGCGAGTTCGAGAAGGTACTCAAGGACAAGCGTTTGTCGGACAAGCTGCGCGGGGAACTGGCACAGATCGCCACGGCCGCCACGCAAGCCGAAGGCCATGCCTGAGCGTGGGAAGCCCAAACAGGCTTTCACCGCATTCCACAATCAAGTCACTCCACGAACCCAGGCGGAAACCGAAATGAAGTCGAAAGAAGCGCAACAAGGCGCGGCTCAGGCCGTAGTGCTGGACGCAAAAGACAAGTCGAAGGCAGCCATCGACAGCGTGTACGCATCGCTGTGCAGCAAGATCAATCTCCAACCCGTGACCGAAGCCCGTCCGATCGAGGCCTTCCGCGATAACGACATGTTGGCAGAAGCATCCGCCGACGAGCGCATCGCACGTGGCATGGGCGCATTCCTCGAGTTGGTGTCGAAGTCGAGTCAGGCGGTCGACCGACTGGACAAGTCGCTGCTGGACTTCCACATCGGCCAGTTGGATCGCCAGATTAGCCGCCAGTTGGACGCGGTGATGCATTCGCAGGAATTCCAGGCGCTCGAGGGCCGTTGGCGAGGCCTGAAGATGCTCGTCTCGCGCACGGACTTTCGCAAGAACGTCAAGATCGAGGTGCTCGACGTCTCGAAGGCCGCGTTGCAGCAGGACTTTGACGACGCCCCCGAGTTGATCCAAAGCGGGCTGTATCGCAAGACGTACGTTGACGAATACGATACGCCGGGCGGCGAACCGATCGGTGCCATGATCAGCGACTTCGAGTTCGAAAACTCGCCGATGGACATGGCCCTGCTGCGCAACATCTCGAAGGTCGCGGCCGCAGCCCATATGCCGTTCATCGGTTCGGTGGGGGCAGCGTTCTTCGGCAAGCAGTCGATGGAAGAGGTTGCGGCCATTCAGGACATCGGTAATTACCTCGACCGCGCTGAGTACATCAAGTGGAAGAGCTTCCGTGAGACGGACGACTCTCGGTACGTCGGTTTGACGATGCCACGCGTGCTGGGTCGTCTGCCGTATGGCAAGGACACCACGCCGGTTCGCGCGTTCAACTACGAGGAAGCCGTCAAAGGCCCGGATCATGACAAGTACCTGTGGGTCAACGCGTCGTTTGCGTTTGCGGCCAATATGGTGCGCAGCTTCATGAGCAACGGCTGGTGCGTGCAGATCCGTGGTCCGCAGGCTGGCGGTCGTGTGGATGACCTGCCGGTGCACCTGTATGACCTCGGAACCGGCGTACAGCCGAAGATCCCGACCGAAGTGCTGATTCCGGAGACGCGCGAATTCGACTTTGCCAATCTGGGCTTCATTCCGCTATCGTTCTACAAGAACCACGACTTCGCGTGCTTCTTCTCGGCAAGCTCCACGCAAAAGCCGGCGCTCTATGAGACGAAGGAAGCCACGGCCAACAGCCGCATCAATGCGCGTCTGCCGTACATCTTCCTGCTCTCGCGCATCGCGCACTACCTCAAGCTGATTCAGCGCGAGAACATCGGCATGACCAAGGATCGCCGCGTGCTCGAGCTGGAGATGAATAGCTGGATCAAGGGACTGGTCACGGAGATGAACGACCCGAGCGACGCGCTGCAGGCGTCGCACCCGCTGCGTGAGGCAAAGGTGATCGTAGAAGACATCGACGACAACCCGGGCTTTTTCCGCACCAAACTCTTCATCGTGCCGCACTTCCAGGTCGAAGGCATGGACATCGGGCTCTCGCTCGTGTCGCAGCTGCCCAAAGCCAAGGGCTAACCTCTGTTTGATCGCATAGGCCCCTCGGCGCGCTGCCTGGCGTGCCGAGGGGCTGCTGTGCCTGCGTTTGCAAGGAATACACGTGTCGACGATTGTGCCTTCCCAGGCTTATGAATTGAAACTGGCGCCACATCCAGCGCCGTTCTCGGTGTTGAAGTTCTCGGGAACTGACCGCGTCAGTCAGCTTTACCGCTACGAGATTGAATTCACAAGCCCCCAGGCGGGTATCTCAATGGAATCGGTGCTGGGGCGGCCGGCACGCTTCAGTATCGAGCCGATCGTGCCCAGCAAACGCTGGAAAACGCTCGCGCAGACTACGGCAAACGGGCAGTCCCCCGCGTACACCGTTCACGGCATCATCACGCAGTTCGATGAGTTTGAGACAAGCGCAGACCAGACACGCTATCGCGTCGTCCTGGAGCCCAAGCTCGCCGACCTGAACCGGGCGGTGACCAGCCGGCTATTCCAGAAGCAAACGCTGGAAGAAATCATCACCTCGATCCTGCGGCACGAAGGGTATGCCGCAGGTGTCGACTTCATCTTCAAGCTGCGTGACCAGAACTACAAGCGACGGGAATACGTCACCCAGTATCACGAGACGACCATCGCTTTCATTCAGCGCCTTTGCGCACAAGAAGGCGTGTGGTTCCGTTTCGAGCAGCAGAAAGATCGCGCCGCCGTTGTATTCGGTGACGACGTGGATGCCTACGCGCGCAAGCAACGTATGCTGCCTTACCGGCGCGACGGTGGTTTGGAATCGAGTGGCGCGGAAGCCGTCACAACGCTGCAGAAGCGTACGCGCCGCGTGCCGGAAGCGGTTCGCCTGCATGAATACAACCATCGCGCCGCCGATACGCCCCTACTCGTCGAGCAAAGTGCGGTACGTGATGATGTCACCACCAATGCCGTCGACTACCACTGGGGCGAGCATTACGAAACGCCGGAAGAAGGTGAGCGAATTGCTCGCATTCGACACGAAGCGCATCTTGCACGGCAACTGACGCTCTCGGGCGCTGGCAATCCGTTCTGGGTCGAAGCGGGGGAGGTGCTCGGCGTCGAGCCAGCCCCCAGCGATGCCCCCCACGGCATCTTTGTGACCTCGATCACCTCGCGCGGCAGTCGCACCGAGGCGTTCTGGATCGAATTCGAGGGGATTCCGTCGAGCCGCATATGGCGCACGCCCCTTGACACGATCTCGCGCCCGGTCGTCGACGGGATATTGCCCGCGCGCGTCATCTCCCCCAGCAACTACAAGTACGCCTACCTCGACGAGCATGGCCGCTATGTGGTGAAGCTCCCCTTCGATCTGGACGAGTGGAGCCCTGGCGGCAGCAGCCGCCCCGTGCGTATGGCTAAGCCCTACAGCGGCGGCAAGTACGGACACCACTTCCCGCTCATTGACGGCACCGAAGTTGCGCTGATCTTCACCAACGGAAATCCTGACCGCCCCGTCATCGTGGGGGCGATGCACAACAGCGAGCAGCCTGATCTTGTCACCAGCGAGAACAAGACCCGCAACCTGATTGTCACCGCCGCCGGCAATGTGCAACGCATGGAGGATTTGCAAGGCTCGGAGCATGTTCACCTTGCAACGCCCTATCAGGCCAGCGAGTTGAATCTTGGGCATATGGTCGACCGCGAAGCCAAAGCTCGCGGCACCGGTGCCGAGCTTCGCACGGACGGGCACGCCGCAGCGCGTGGAGCCAAGGGGCTGCTGCTGTCTGCGGAGGTACAACCCGGAGGCACAGGACAACATCTGGCGATGCCGAGTGCCGACCAAACGCTTCGGCAGGCACAACAGATCCTCGGTTCGCTAAACACCGTGGCATCCGCCGCGAAGGCAGTCCTGGCCGACGTCGATGCGCAGCGCGTGTTGATTGAACAGCATTTGAACAAGCTGCAGCGGCCAGCCATCGTCGCGACCGCACCGGAAGGAATCGGTATCGCCAGCGGTCAGGACATGCAGATCGCGGCGCAAAAGCAGATGTTCGTGACTGCCGGCGAAGGGCTCGACGTCGGCGTCATGAAGCGGATCACCGTGGCCGCCGGCGAGACACTGTCCTTTCTGGCCGGAAAGCTCGGCATACGCCTGTTCGCGGCCAAGGGCAAAGTTCAGATAGAAGCTCAGGCGGATGGCATGGAACTGCTGTCCATGCATGACATGTCGATCAGCTCGGCTGACGGCCAGATCACGGTGACAGGCAAGCAGGGCGTGACGATCGGCGACGGCTCCGGCGCATACCTCAAGTTGTCTGGCGGGAAAGTGGTGCTGGGAAGTCCTGCTGGGGAAGTCGAGCTACACGGGGATCTGAGCGTCCTGTCACCGCAAGGCGGATCGTTCAAGTTCCCGTCGTGGGCTGATTCGCAACTCTCGCTGCAAAAGGCCCATGTCAACTTCAGTGTTTCCGAATGACGTCCCCGTATGAGCACTAATTCCTCACCGCACCCAGCCAGTCCCACACCGGCCACAGACACGAAAGTCAAACGCCCGTCGTTTGGTTTTCCCTTCCTGAAAAAGGGAAATGGTCAAAACGCCTCCTCGAGCCAGTTCGCCGACGAGCACGAGATCTATCAAGGACTGGCAAATAGCGAATCCGCAGGCGCGTACCTGGTCGGCAGACTCGGCTTGTGGCACGGGGGCGTTCACGTCACGGCGGCGGGTTTTGGTCGTCACATCGATCTCGCCGCCGGTGTGCGCTGCATCGCCGATGGCGAAGTCGTGGCATACCGAATCAACCATAGCAACCTGAAAAGCGATCGGCCTGATAGCGGCGGGACCGATACGACAGCAGCGGAATACAGTACCGGCTTTGCGCTCGTGCGGCACACGATGGAGTTCCCGAAGGGAAAGACGCTGACGTTCTTCAGCCTCTACATGCACTTGATGTCCCACGATGATTACCAGAAGCCGGAACATTCGTCTTGGACCAAGCCTGCCTATTGGCCGCAGCAGTGGGAGGTCACGCAATACGCGCGGGATGTGCCCGCGAAGGGACGCCTCGGGCAGACCGCCGATGCATCGCAGCGTGGCCTCCGGGTGCGCACCCAAGCCAATGGCCACATTCTTGCCATTTTGCCCCAGGGCGCGCGCGTCACGCTGGATCCCATTAAGCATGGGTGGGGCAAGCTCAAGACGCTGGACCTCAATGGCAAATCGCTCATTCCCGGTCACGCCGACGGTTACGCCGACTCGGCATCGATCAACAATGGATGGATATCGGTGGGCCATGAGCACGGCGGCTCGCTCGTTCAGGAGATCGTGCCCGGCGACGTCTTCGAGACGGTGCAGGTGCCCGGCACGCCCATCCCGATAAAAATGGGAGATCTGGTCGGGCACCTCGGGCGTTACGACAAGCTGGAACCAGGTTCAGGACCCAATCGCCAGGTCCATCTCGAGACGTTTACCGGCGACGATATCGACGGATTCATCGAGACATGCTGCGATTGGGTTACCCAACATGGTGCGCACAAGGAAGACTGGGCACCCCTTGGGCTGCCGTCCGAACCGACGATCCTGCGCATTGCGGCCGGCACAACGCTCTATGAACGCCCCGGAAGCGGCATGCCCAGGGGCGTGGAACCGCAGGTTGGCAAGACGGGAGTCGTTCAGTCATACGCCATGGCTGCGCTCGCACGCGACACCGATCGCACCTACACCGAGCCCCAGGTCGATCAAAGTGCCGACCGGAAGGTCACCTGGTGGCGGGTCGAAAGCGCAGATTTGCGTGGCAACCCGATCAAAGGCTGGGTGCGTGACTTCAACCATACCCCTGGGCGGGTGACGCGTGAATTCCCACAGAAATGGGTCGACTTCAAGTGCATTTCTGACGACCACGACCCCGCTCACACGATTTTTGCTGACCCGGCAAGTTGGGGCGAATTCGCGAAAGCACCGGACGCGTCGGGCGTTGCCTCACGAGGCAAGCTAAGCCCGCTGATGCAACAGGTCTACGATCTCCTTTTCACCGAGGGCAATGGCGAACAAGCCGCAATTCAAGTGCGGGATATGTCGACCGTGAGCGGCAACGGCTACCCGTGGCGTATGCAGGCGGCATCACGTCTTATCGTCAAGCACGAGAGCGAGTGGGCAGCGCCATCGAAATGGGCGGAACTGTTCGCTGCGCTCGAAGCGCAAACCGGTCCGTCGGCCAAGCACAATGAAGAGAAGAAGCGCATTGAGAAATTGGTTTGGTGGGAAGACGTTAGCAAGAAGATTCCGGGGTTTCCCGCAAATGCGGTGTTCCACGTCAATCCGATTGCATTGATAGCGAACTTCTTGGGCGCGTCAGATACCTGTGCATGTGGCTGCTGTCACGGTACTAACTTCAAAGTCACTCGAATGCTCCCCAACTACGGCCCCGTCTATTGGGGAACCAAGCCAATGGAGCAATCGGAAGCGTTGAACGCAATGTTAGCCGTAGGCGACATATCGGAAAATGAACGTCGAATCCTTGTGGCAATGTCAAAAAACGAGGGGAAACTCGACGCCGTTCAGTCATACGACAGCGAAATCTTGACAGCCGGGGCAATGCAAAAAACCATTAACCCAATGGGATACGGAGAATTCCCAACTCAAGTTGCAAAATTCAAAGCATCAGACGAATCTGACTATCGAAAATTTTTTGAGCAATGCGGTTGGTCCGTCGAAGGCTCAGGGAGGTCATCAATGATGTATTACTCCCATCCGAGACTCACAGATGGGATGAAGAAGACTGGGATCGACCTGAAGGAAATTCTTCGAAAAGATTGTTCTGAAAATAATTTTGGTAAAGAAATAGAGAATGCGCCACTTTCAGCAATTGTTCACGCCATTTCCAGTGAATCATATGAAAAACGTCAGTTGATGGACTTCATCGATAGATTGCGGATCGACGTCTTGCCAATTGTCCCGAACGGCTACACTCACCCTGTTAGCGCCTATTTCCTTTCCGACCTGGGACGTGCGACTGCCCTGGATCAAAGCGTGAATCGCCCGGCTTATGTTGGGCGCGATATCGGCAGGGCATTGGATAGATTTTTCGAGAATCATCCGTCAATATCAAAGAATCCTAATGACTGGGGTGAAAATCGATCGGCGTTTGAGTCCGAAGTTCTGGAAATATATGGCCCGTCTAGGGAAATGGCGAAAGTTCGAGGCATCAGTGTCGCTGGAGATAGGTATGCTTCCCTAAAAGGCAGTGTCACGTAATACTTTGTCCGGAGCTTTAACATCATGCGCCCCCTTGTCACCAAATTCTTTCTTTTAGCAATAATTCTTGGCTCAACAATCTGTTGGGCAAAGGGAAATCGGATCTCGTTTCCAGGAAATAATTCACTTCTATTTTCTTCATTTCCCACAGATGATGAGAAAAATACATTTGGCTCAGGGTGGAAAATAGCAACTTATAAAAACAAAAATGGTGAAAGCTGGGATCTTTTCAAATCGGACGCACTGACCCCGATCGGAGGAGTGCTATTTGATGATGCATACCCGCCCGAAGTGTCGCCATCCGGCAAATACGCAACATTTCTCATTCAGAGAGTTGGAGTCGTCGACCCGGGGCCAAGCGGGCAAGCGGAGGCTCAAAGCAGAGAATATTGCCCAGTCCTAGAGACATCGACAGGTTGCATTCTAAGCAATCAAACTGGAGAGGTGTGTGGGGGGGCATGGAGCAACCATGGGGATCGTTGGATGATCCATGGGATGACCGAGGATGTAAGCGCATCCATGCTTCACTATCAATTCTCGGATGCAAATTCCATCTGGAAGAAATTTTCGTCTGCCGACCATAAGGTCGCGGGAAATTTTATCCAATCGTTAGTTTCCGAAAGCCTGGGAATTGAAAATCTATTGGCCTGCGCTCCTCCCGACGAAAATAATATCGAATCTTACGGGAAGATTGCCGCGGAATTTAAATCGATCGGGAACATTCATGATGCGCAAATTATTATCAATAAAATAAAAAATTTTATTGATAATAAACACAACTAAGGAAATTCAATCATTCCCAACAAGGCTCTCTTGTTTGACGAGCCAAACCAAGAGACCAAGACAGGAATGTGACTGATGGCGAAGTCGATTTCGAGGCCAACCCAGAACTTCTCGTACAGCCGAAATACGCAGCACGATCCGCCGCCTATTTTTTGGTCGCAAATCGGTTACCAGAAATCGCCGATCAAGGAGAAACCGAGGTGCAGGTTAACGCAATTACAGCCGTCGTGAACAAACACACAGACAGCTACGAAGAAAGAACCAAAAACTTCGAAACGATACAGAAAAATGGGTGGCTTAAATGATAAAATCTTCGTCAAAACTAATCTCAGGGTCACTGATCTCCGTTTTCATGCTCGTCTTCTGTAGCCCAGCTTTTGCCGAGGAAACCACACTCTGCCACTCCTTCGAGGAGATATATTTTAGTTGTCACATCAACAACAACATCATCTCCCTATGTGCCAGCGGCAATTTATCCCCCGAAAGAGGCTATGTTCAATATCGATACGGAAAAATCGAGAATATCGAATTTCAGCATCCCAAAAATCCAGCCCCCCCCCCCAAGAAACGCATCGAAATTAGTGAAATAACCATCGGACACATTGATTTCACAAATATAAAATTCCGATCCGACTCGTACGCTTACGAAATTTACCAAGGTTTTCCGAGTGGTTTGTACGTGAAGCACGATGGGAAACTAATTTTCAATCACCAGTGTGATGTCGGAATTTACCAACAATTGAATCAACGAATTTTTAGGGGCCTAGAAACGGTGGCGCCAGACTCAAATATCGATGATTAGATAACCGATTTCTCTACGTCGAACGTGCGAGTTGGCTAATGAGCGGCCCCCTAGCACGACGCAATCGAACGCATCGACCTCGCTGTCACAGTCGCACGTCCCGTCGCCGATCACACCTCGATTGCTTCGGTATCTCAGGACCCAAAGGATCCAAAAAGTACAAGGAGGTTGATGGAGATGCTGTTTGCTCCTTCTGGAGACTCCGATAGAAGCCATGGATGGAATCCCAAAAAATATTCAAACAACCCAGAGAATCTCGCAAATTATGTATATGCGAGTCGATATGAAAATGGCGATGAAGATTCCGGCGATGGGTACAAATATCGTGGCCGATTGTTAATTCAGACTACGTTTAAGAGCAATTATAGAGTTTTGACCGAATAGCACAACCATCGATTTCCGAATGAACCGTGCGACTTCGTAGCGAACCCCGATCTCGTACTAAGCAACATAGAATATGGGATCGAGTCCGCTTTCGTTTATTGATCAGTAACCCGAGACGTTAACAGCATTGCAGATTTCGGAAACGTTCGTGACGTGACTGAAAAAGTGAACGGTGGCCTCAACGGTTACGCGCAGCGAAAGTCAGCGTTCAACAAGCTGGCTGATATTCTTGGACTTAAAAAATATGAATAGAAAAAAATTCTCATGTGCAATCCTTGCATCATCCACTTTCCCATTGGCAATTGCTCTTTCATTTTTGCCGAGAGAGGCTGTTGCCGCATGCCAAGAAATAAACAAATCAAACGTCTTCGATTCCCACCAACTCATTGATGACTCAAGAATTTCAATTGAGCCAAATGACACTTCGAATGCACTGTCACTGAACATCTATACCAACTGCAAACTCGGTGATAAGAAAGTCGAGTTTGCAACATTCCAAACAGAAGGTTCCGCGCCGCACGTCGAGAGCATCTTCTTTCAAAAGGTTCGTGGACGTGAAAACGCTTTTGCCATTGTCTCGTAGAAGATAAATAGCCGAGGTGATGGAACATATGGAACATATTACGAAGTTCATGCGTATCAAGAGGGTCCAGATGGAACTATCTCAGAGAACTCCGTTGTGAGCGAAAATCAATATATGTCAGGAATAGATGGGTACCAGATGGGGCAGGAGAGTACCTTCGCATACAAGACAGCAACCGACGTCAGAAGGTTCTGGAGCAAGAAGCGCTAGCGCTTATTTTCTGAACTATAGAAGGCAACCAGCTTTAGATTTTCATTGTATTTTTTTCATAACATCTCTGTCGGGCATTTCGAATGAAGAGTCTCGCATACGAAGGCGATGCCACCAGCCACGGCGGAAAGGTACTGTGCGGCACGGATCGCATCAAAGTTAATGGTCGTCGAGCCGCTCACGTCGGCGCCAAGGTCTCGTGTCCAATCCACGGCGACAACGAGATCGTCGAGGGGACCAGCCGCATGAAATTCGGCTCGACCGCCCTCTCCCGCGAGGGAGACCAAACGCGATGCGGCGCGCACCTCATCGCGTCCGCGGGCGGTGCGAAGGTCCTCTAAGCCATGCCCGTCGACTTCAATCGCGTGCCTGCACGAAAGCCCGTCCCGAAGCAGGCGTCGCTATCCGTAGTAACGGCCATCATCCTGTTGGTCGCGATGCTGTGCATCGGTGCAGGTCTCACGATGACTCTGTGGCCCGATGGCTCATCGACAGACGCTATCTCGTTTTGGGCATGTGCGTTAGGGCTGTCCGTAGCGACATGGGCTGTCACCTGCTGTTCGCGGCTGGGATATGCCGACGTCAAGCGCAGCAGTGTCATTGCCCACAATCGTGCTTGCGATGACGTGGAACTGGCGTGCCATGCGGCCGCAAGTGTGCCTCTAGCCGTTCTTGGCCACGCCTGGTGCTTCTCCTCTGAGCCGACCGAGAACCAGAGTACCAGCGTATTCGACGGCACGGTCAAGGCGGCAGTTCGACCGAGTGCTGCGCAAGCCGATCTTGAGGTCAATGCTCGGTGGATCGACATCCCTGGACACCCCTACGGGGCAGGTAACGAGGGGAATGAGCTGGCCCGACATAGGGTGCTCATTGCATGGCTGTACGGGCAGCTTCTCGAGCGCATTGTTGGCGCATTGCGCGCTCTGCCGGCGAATAGCCGCCTTGATGTCGCCGCACACGTCTCGTCATCGGTCAAACTCGAATGGGCTACTGAGAGGCTCGAAGAACATATCCGCGCTCTTCGGTCGGACCTGGAGCTATCGGTGACGCCTTTTCGAGAGGGCATCCCACTTTTTCAGATTGACTCGTGGTTGGACGAGGCCACCTCGCCATCGGCAAAGCTCATCGTCAGTCTTCATCTGGTCAATGCGATCAGTCAAGCGCTCTCGGATGGCGCAGCCGAAGCAGGCGTCGCGATTCTGTTCGGCCCAGGTCAAGTCAAGCCGCGGGCCCCCGCGCTTCTTGTTCATCGACCTGCGGCAGGGACTTTGCAGGAAGCGGCCACCGTCATTCCACTTGCCGCCCGGTGGGGGGCGTGCGATCCGGAAACACCCGCTTCGGTTTTGACGCACGGTGTCACGCAAAGTCAAAAGACAGTCATCAATCAGCAGTGCTTTCCTAATCCCGTCGAATGGCATTCGATGGAGGATTCAGTCGGTAACAGCGCGGCAACCGGGCCGTGGCTTGCGCTCGCCTTGGCCATGGAGAGCACGGGCGCAGGTGCGCCACCACAACTTGTCCTGTGCACCGACAACGACAAGCTCGTCGCATCAGTCTGTAGAGAACATGTATGAACGAACGAAAAGCACGACCAGCAGGCCTCTTTATTGGGCTCGCCGTGGCCATTATCTTTTTGGCGTTTGCCATCATGCTTTGGATACGAGGCCCGCACTTGGGATGGTCCGCGGAGCAACGTATCATCGTCGAGCTGGCGGTGCTGTCCGGGTTTCTCGTGAGCATGCTGCTGATTAAGTATCTGGAGTTAGTAATCACGTGGGTGGCTTCGCTGGGCGTCATGATGAAGACCCGCCATTACGACGCGAACGCATCCAAAGCCCCGTCGGCCACTGGCACCGCAGCCACCGCTGCAATGACCATCTCCAGGCATGAAGCACTACGCGACGCGTTACGCGACCGTCACGGCTGGCGTTGGCGCTATCGCGAGCGCTGGATCCTCATTACCGGCACCGAGCAACTCGTAAATTGCCTGTCGCCCACGCTCGTCTCGACCAGCTTCGCGCTGACGACCGAGGCCGTTCTGCTCTATGTCTCCGACAAGCTCAGCGCTACCGATAAAGACTGGCTCTCGCAGATTCGCCGGCTGCGTCGTCGCCGCCCGATTGATTCTGTCGTCGCGCTAACGAGCGACACCGAGTCCGACCCTACGCTGCTCGCACCGGAAAGCCTGGCGCAGCGACTCACCCGCATCGGGCGCGCACTACGCTGGGCAGCGCCCGTATATCTCCTTGATCTCTCACCGCTTGAGAGCGACGCCCCTGCGCCAGACGAAGCCATCGGACTGACTTGGGCCGGCACGCGTATTCAGACGAATGGCATCAAGGCATCGCTTAGCGCACTTGCCATGAATCTTGCCGATGCCGGCGTCGTCCGTCTTGGCATCGATCCGGCCCAGCGCAGCGCCGCAGCGATCTCCCAGCACATCGTACGCATGCAGGGCGCACTATCCGCGCGGATCTGCCAAACCGCCGCTTCACAGTTCTGGCGCCACGCCGTGCATGGGATGCTCTTTGCTCCAATCGACGCAGCCGCAATGGTGCCTCATGTTGCTCCCGTTCGCACCCAGCACGCCAAGCTCTGGCAACTGGTCGCCTCGCATTGCCGCAAAGTGCATGGGCGGCGCGTGGGCTTTTCCATGTCGAGCGCTACGGCCTGGCTCGTCACGGGCGCGCTGTTTGTCTGGATCCTGGGCATGAATCTGTCCGGTCTTCACAACCGCGCTACGATCCGGTCGGCCGAGGCCGCACTCGAGCAATCCCGTCAGGCTTCCGACCGGACCGAACAGATGCTGGCTCTGAACAATCTCGGGCGCGAGATAGACACCCTCGAAGTACGAGAGCAGCAAGGCGCCCCCTGGTCGACTCGCTTCGGCGTGAATCGAGACGGTGCCATTCTCAACGCCATGTGGCCCGGTTACGTCAGTGCCGCTCAGGCGTTTCTCATGACACCGGTTCGACACGCGCTTGAAGCCAAATTGATGCACCTCGCGTCACTCTCAGACGCGGAGATCGCCGACAAAGGTAACGTCCAGGCCGACGCCGCGCACGACACGCTCGAGACGTACCTGATGCTGGCCAACCCGGCGCGCGCGAAAACCGCATTCCTTAAGGATCAACTCATGGATACGGAGGAACCTGTGCGCCCAAATCACTCCGAGCTGTCACCGGGCGCATGGGCTGACCTGCGTTCGCAAACCCTCGCTTTCATGGCGGCGCACTTGGGCACGAGTCGAGGCGGAGTATCACTGACGGCACCTGTTGATCAAAGTCTGGTCGCGTCCACCCGTCAGACGATCGTCAGCGTGCGCGGCATCCAGAACTCCACCGATGCGCTCTACGAGAAAATCCTCGACGACGCACGGGCCAAGTACCCGCCCGTCACACTCACGAGTTTGTTAGGCGACACCACCAGCCACGGGCTTTTCACCACCTCGGAAACAGTTCCCGGCGTGTTCACGCGCGCCGCATTTGAGGAGCGTATTTCCCGGGCTATCGACGACGCCAGCGCACGCCAAAACGTGACGGGCGACTGGGTGCTGTCCGACACCAAGGGGAATGAGGCAAACGCGTCGGCCCTCAAGGCAGAGCTGCGCCAGCGCTACTTCGACGATTACGCACGCGCGTGGGAGAACTTCCTCAACAGCTTACGCTGGCAACCCGCCCCGTCCTTGACCGGCACGGTCGACCAGTTGCTCTTGCTGGGCGATCCGCAGCGCTCGCCGATGGTGGCCCTCATGAATGCCATCAACTACCAGGCAAGCGCCGGTGTCACGTCGCAGTCGCTCGCCGCGGGCCTGCTCGACCGCGCCCAGCAGTTGGTCGGACATGACAAAGACCCGTCCAAGCGGGAGCAAACTACGGTGGTACCACTGGCCAGCGCGTTTGGCCCAATTCTGCGACTCACCGGCAGCGATCTGGTGGGCGCCGGCAACGGCGCCAGCGCACTACACGCGGCAGGTGGGAGTGATCTCAGTCTGTCGCGCTACCTTGAGCGGGTCACGGCGATGCGCCTGAAGCTCCAGCAAATGGTCTCGGCCCCCGACCCTGACGCGATGTCCCGCGTCGCCGCCCAGGCAGTGCTGCAGGGCAAGACCTCCGAGATCGCCGACAGCCGCGACTATGCCAGCCGCGTGGCCGCGAGCCTCGGCGGCCAATGGGCCGGCTTCGGTGCCGTACTGCAAGCCCCACTGGACCAGGCATGGCAGGTGGTGGTGCAACCTGCGGCGGCGAGCCTGAACGACATCTGGCGCGATGCGGTAGTCGTGAAATGGAACAAGGCGTTCGGCGGCCGATATCCGTTCGCCGATTCGGACAATGACGCATCGCTGCCGGAGATGGCGCGCTTCATGCGGCCTGACAGCGGTGTCATCGCCCAGTTTGTCGCCACGCAACTCGCAGGCGTCGTCGAGCGCCAAGGCGATCGCTGGGTGGCTGCGCAAGGTCCGAACCAGGGTGGACTGGCCCTGAACCCCGAGTTCGTGAACGGACTGAATCGTCTCACGTGGGCCGCGAACGTGCTGTTCCCCTCTGGCGACGCGCACGTGCGGTTCGATCTGCGCGGCGTGCCCACGCCGGGTATCACCGACGTACGGTTCGTGCTTTCCGACCGAGACTTCCACTACTTCAATCAGAAGGAAGAGTGGATGCCATTCGAGTGGCCCGGTCAGACGCTGGAGAACGTCACGCACGTGGAATGGCAGACGGCCCAAGGCGGCCTGCGCTCTGCCCTCGACGCCCGAGGCCGCTTCGGTCTGATCCGATTGCTCGAGCGCGCACAGGTCGAGCAGCAGGACAGCGCACGTTATGTGCTGACGTGGACGCCCGACCAAGCGGCCGGTACGCCCTTGCGCGTGCAGATGCGAAGCGAGGCCGGCGCTGGCCCGCTCGAGGTGCTGCAGTTGCGGCATTTCGCCCTCCCGGCGCGGATCTTCACCGCAGGATCGATGAAGCCTGCCACGGCTACGCGCGCAGCAAGTGAGCGGGCACCGCATACAGGAGCCCAATGATGCTCGCCGGTCTCCTGAATCGACTGATCCCATCCATCCGGCACGCCGAGCAGTTTGCGCGAACGCGGCTCGATGCCTGGAGCGAATGGCTACACCCCCTATCGGGCAAGTCCGGGGCTGGGCGCGATCCTGGCTATGAAGACGCATTCTTCGCCATCAAGGACGAGTCGGGCAAACTCGGCGGCATCGATGACGCCCTGATCATGACCCACTGCGAGCGGCTCACCACAGACATCGGCAAAGATCTGCGCGTGGCCGGCTACTACGCCGCCGCAAGGCTGCGCCGCGACGGCACCGCTGGCTTTGCCGACGGGCTTGAGTTGGCCGCCGCGCTCGTCGACCGATTTGGCGACGGCGTGCTGCCCGCACGTGTCGAAGCCCGCAAAGGTGCGCTGGAGATGTTGGTGACGCCACGCGTACTCGAATGCCTCTCGACATATGAGGGCTTCGCCGCAGCGGATCGGGAACGGGCACTCGCAGCGCTCGACGTGCTGCTCGCCCATATCGGCTCGTGGCCAGACAACGTGCAGCCGAATCTACAAGCACTCGTGACGTTGCTCGAAGGCAAGGACACGACCGACGCAGCGGGAAATATCGCTATCCCGGCCAAGGAGACGCCACCCACCACGCTAGCCGCACCCACACCAACCGCCATCCATTCGTCGCGCGATATGCTCGAACAGGCGCGTGTCATGGCTAACTGGCTGCGGGATCAGGACAGCGGCTACCTCAGTGCCGCTCGCATGGTTCGTAGCGTTCGATGGGACACGCTGCAGGAGCTGCCCCCGGCAGACAACACCGGCCAGACTCGCCTGGCCCCACCTCGTGCGGAACTTCGTCAGCACCTGAAACGGTTGGTGCTGCAGAAACAGTGGATAGAGGTCCTTGAGCGCGTGGAAGACGCCTACCTGGAAGGTGCCAATCACTACTGGCTCGACCTCCAGTATTTCCAACACATGGCGCTCGAGCGCGCGGGGCATCCCTACGATGGCTGGCGTGACGTACTACGTACCGACGTTGCCCTGTTTCTCGAACGACTGCCCGACATCGAACGCCTGACGTTCAACGATCGCACCCCGTTTGCGAACGATGCGACGCTCGACTGGCTCGCCACGCATGCCGTCGTGCGCAATCTTGCCGCGGGCGAGGGTCCGGCGCCTCTGCCGGTGACCGCAGGTGGCAACTGCGAGGGCGTGGGGGATTGGCCTGAGATCGAGGCCCAGGCGCGCGAGAAGGTCGCCATTGAGGGACTGGAAGCGGCCATCGCCTGGCTTGAGGCGCTGCCCGGTATGACATCCCAACGTCACCGTTTCCTCCAGCGCCTCCTGATGGCGCGCGTAGCAGAACAGGCCAGCCGCTCGGATACGGCAATTGCCCTGCTTACCGAACTTGACGCCAGTGCTCGCGCCATCTCGCTGGCTCAGTGGGAGCCCGCACTTGCGTTCGAAGTCAAGCAACAACTGGCCCGAGGTCTCAAAACTGTCGCGGCTCGCAAGGATGTCGATCGCGTCGCCCTCATCCGTCGCATGGCCGATCTTCAGGCCGAGATGACGGTACTCGATCCGGCACGCGCGCTGGCCAACTCTCAACACGCTAACTGATGACGAACGACGATCCTATCCTGCGCTATTACGAAGCGGAGATGCGTTACCTGCGCGAGGCTGGCAAGGAATTTGCCCGCGCGCACCCAGACCGCGCACGCATGCTCAACATGGACCGCGTGGGCGCGTTGGACCCCTACGTCGAGCGGCTTTATGAAGGTTTCGCCTTTCTGACCGGCCGCCTGCGCCAGAAGCTCGACGACGAATTACCCGAATTCACCGAAGGGCTGGTGAGCCTGCTGTGGCCGCACTACCTGCGCATGATCCCGTCGCTGTCGATCGTGGCGCTGCAGCCCGCAGCCGCCAAGGTGCAAAGTACCGAAGTGATCGATCCCAGTGTCGTGGTCCGCTCCTCCTCCATCGTCGTGCCGGGCACGCACGAGGGCGATGCACCGAGGAAGGTGCAATGCGAGTATCGAACGACGCAGCCGGTAGCCCTCCATCCGATCCGGATCATCCATGCAGAACCCGCAGTGCGTCAGGACGGGCGCTCGGTCATCCGTCTGGGATTCGCCATCGATGCCGCTGCGCGCCGCGACGAGACCGATCTGTCCCGCTTGCGCCTCTTTCTGAGCGCCGACTTGCCGATCGCCTTCTCGATGCACCTCGCGTTGACCCGGCAAGTCGACGCGGTGCTGTGCCGCGTTCCCGAGGTGCGCGGCGGGGAAGCGGTACCCCTCTCCGGAATCTCGGTTGCACCGGCCGGCTTCGCGACCGACGAACGACTCTGGCCCAAAGCTGAGAATGCCTTTTCGGGCTACCAGTTGCTACTCGAGTATTTTTCGTTTCGCGAAAAATTCCTGTTCGTCGACGTCTGCGGCTTCGATATCACCAGTCTGCCGGAGACGGCAAATCAGTTCGAGCTTGAGTTCGTGCTGTCTCACCCATACCCCGGCGACCAACCGTTCGATACACAGAACGTGCGTCTGTTCTGCACGCCGGCCATCAACCTTTTCTCGCTCGACGCAGAGCCCATCGAGGTCAATCACCACGATGCCGAGTACCGGGTGCGCCCGGCCGGCCACCTTGGCAACCACACCGAGATTTACTCGGTAGACGCGGTCGAGGCGTTCGAGCAGGCGTCGGCACAGCGTTACAGCTACGTGCCGTTTTCGACGTTCAAGCATCGCGGCGGCATGCTGCGTCACGAGGCCCCGGAGCGCTATTTCCACACGCGGGTACAATCTGGCGTCTCCGGCCTTCAGGAGACCTGGCTCGTGCTCGGTGGTCATGCGTGGGAGACGATGGATGCGCTACCCGAAGAGAGTCTGTCGCTGCACCTGACCGGCACGAACGGCATGCTGCCGCGCAAGTCCCTTCGCGCGGCAAATCTGTGCGAACTGGTGTCAAACACGCCGAACGTTGCCGGCGTGCAGAACCTTGTTGCACCGACGCTCCCCCTCTATCCGCCGACCGGCGATCGGTTTCAGTGGCGTGTGCTCTCGCACCTGGCGCCGAACTTCCTATCGTTGATGAATGCGGAGGTGCTTCGTGGCGCCCTCTCGCTGTATGACTGGACTGACGCAGACCAGAGCGAGCTGAACCGCAGACGTCTGGACGGCATTCGCTGGGTTTCCCAGTCGCTCGTCGAAGAGGTATCGGGCGGGTCTGTCGAGCGCGGAGCTCACATCGAGGTGACGCTCGATTCCCATGCATTTGCCGGCGAGGGAGATCTGATGCTCTTCGGCGAGCTGCTGCACCGGTTCTTCGAAATGTATGCCGAGATCAACCTGTTCACCAGGCTGAGCATAATCAGCCTGCCGTCGCAGACGCGTATCGATTGGCCACGCAGCAAGACGTACCGGGCTCCCCTGTGACCGCACGCGACTTCCCTGACTTGGAACCGTTGGTCCAGGAGCTGCTTTCGCGTGCGCCGCGCATGAGCTTTATGCAACTGTGCCGCCTGCTGGAGCTGCGCGCACCGGATGTGCCGGGCCTGGGCACTCAGAATTCCTCCGCTCACGAGGCCGTCCGGTTTCGTCCTTGGCCGCGCATGGGTTTTCCGTCCGCCGAAGTGGTGACCGTCGAGCGCGACGAGGACCTCCCCGACGCCCCGCCCGCGCTTCGCACGACGTTTATGGGGTTGTATGGCGTTGACGCCTGCGTGCCCTCCCACATGGTCGACGACATTGCGTTACGCGAAGAAGGGTTTGAGGCCGTCGCCGCGTTTCTCGATCAGTTCAACCACCGTGCCGTCGCCCTGCTCTACCGCGCGTGGAAGAAGTATCGTTACCCCGAGAGCTTTCGCGCTGCCGGGGACGACGAGCACTCGCGCAGCCTGCTTTGTCTGGCCGGCTTTGCCGACGGCGACAAGCCCCGGCGTGCAGGGCTACCGGGCGTTCGCATGCTCGCGATCCTTGGGTTGTTGATCCAGCGCACACGCACGGCCGAGGGGCTTGCCGGGGCGATTGCCGTGACGGCTCCCGGCGTTGACGTTCAGGTGGAAGCGTTCTTCCCGAAGAGGATCCGCGCCGGGACACCGAGACCGATCACATCCGCCGCAACCGAAAACACTCGCGGGCTGGGTGCGGACTATGTACTCGGTCGTCATCTAACGTACCGTTATGGTGCGGCGCAGGTACTACTGCGTCCGTCCGATCCGACACAGATCGGCAGCCTCTTGCCCGGAACCACGTTGCATGCCGACCTGATGGCGATGGTCTCGCTCTACATGGGCACGACGGCGGATGTCTACGTGCGCTTGATCGTGCCCTCTACGATGGCGCCCAAACCGCGCATCGGCGTTGCCGACGCGGCACATGCACCACGCCTGGGCTGGACAAGCGTCCTGCCAAGCCACGAGAGCCACGACATCCGCATCACGCTGGGTGTCCATCGCGCCATTCCGACACCTGAACCCAATCCCTGCCTGAGCGCTACCAGCGCATGAACCACCGACATATGCCGAACTTCACGCCCCTCACCCGCAAGGCGCTTGCCCTGTTTCTGCCCGTACTCCTCCTGTCCGCCTGCGGTGCGTGGCAAACCTTGTCCAACGGAACAGCGAACGCGTTTCATGCGGTGTTCTACAAACATGTGGAATCCGTCGACGTGGACGTGAGTGCGCGGGACGCCCTCAATCCAGACGATGCCGGCCGAGCAACGTCCGTCGCGGTGCGCGTGTATCAGTTGAAGGACCGCAAACTGTTTGACGCAGCTTCATACGACGATTTGCTCAAGCAAGATCGCAAGGTTTTAGCTGAAGAACGTCAAGCAAGCATGGCTGGCGTTCTCAATCCAGGCGCTTCATTGAGTCTTTCGCAGCCGATAGAGGACGACACAAAGTACGTGGCCGTCGTGGCATTCTTCCGCAATCCAGGCAGCCAGGGCACATGGAAATTCGTGATCCCGACTAAGAAGCTCGATGCCGATGCGCCGGTGAAGCTTCAACTGGACGCGCAGCGCATTGACCGGGTGAATGGCGAAAGACGTGACACCGACTCTTGAGCGGTGGCCCCATACTAGCCAATCGCCTGACGCCCATCGCTATTGTCGCGCTGCCCGCGCGCCTGCGGGCCTAAATCGAAAGCGGTCACGGGATGACGAAGAGAGCGCTTCTCGCAACCGCCGTTCGAGTCTCTGTGATGGCGTTCCGAGACGTAGCCACCTAGTGAGCGTAGGCTCAGCTTCTTTGCTTCGCCTTACTTTGACTCGGCCAGATGTCCATCGATTAATGTGAAGTGACGAACCTTCTCAATCGACGGCTTCTCCGCCATGGTGGCCTGTTGTGGGCGATCCAAATAGCTCACTGTGACCTTGCCCTGCGAAATCTCGATGGACTGTGGCTTGATGCGATCCCCGAGGAAAATAGCGTTCGTCCCACGGCCTTCGGGCAGCGCAACAGCGACATAGTAAAACGTGCCACTGCCGCCCGGATCATCGCTCAAAAACACTGCGGTTCCGCGAGTCCCATTGACCATCCCACTAGTCATCGGCCCGACCAACTGTGAGACACGCACTGCGGCTGACCCCGCGGCGACAGGGTGCTCCGACTTGCCATTTGAGAGGGCAATATTCTCGCCCTCGATAATGAACGTAGTGTTACGAGGATCTAGCCAAACCTCATTTGTTACGGCCGAAGCACCCGGCACCAGCGTGAGTACCTGACGTGTCAGCGAACGAAGCGCGTCAATTCGCTCTTGGTAGGCGTCACGCAGACAAGCGGTCTTTTCACCACAAGCGTCGCGCACCTGCCGCTGCCAACGATTTTGTTCAGCACGTAACCCATCACGAAATTCACGATATGCCATCCCCTCACTTGCGGGGCGCGCATCGCTGAGGATCTGGTAGTAAGTTGCCATGCGAATATCCAGCGCACCAAGCGATGGATTCCGGCAGACCCTCTTTTCAACAGCAGTGCGCGCCTTGCCGCAATCAAAACTCGCGACTTGCGCATGGGCGAAGTGACTGTTCAGCAGTGTGGCCGCGGCAATGGCGATTAGTGCAATTTCTCTCAAGACATTCTCCTTTGTTCTGCAATATCGTGAAATTATGGGGAGCGCGCCCGTAGTTCCCTCTCAACAAAACGCTGAACCCGCGAGACCTACGAACGGCTAGTCCCGGAGTCCATCGCCCCACCGAAACCTTCTGCTAGCCTTGCGACGAAGCACTCGATCCACACCAATCCCAATGAGCAGCGAGACGCGCGACTGGTTCATGCGTTCATTCGAATCGCTGTCGAATCACGTGAGCCGCGTAATCCAGCACCGCCTGTGCATAGGGCGAGATAGCACGATCCTGGTTGAAGAAATTCAGAAAGGCATGAATCAGACCTGGCGCATTCCGATATACGACGGGCACCCCGGCCTTCTCCAACCTTTCCGCGAACGCATAACCCTCATCACGAAGCGGGTCACAACCTGCAGTAACAAGCAATGTCCTCGGCATGCCCTTCAGTTCTTGCGCGAGTAGCGGGGAAGCGTAGGGATTCGCTCTGTCCAGCACATTCGGCAAGTAGAAGTCTCGAAATGACTCAACCGATCTCGTGGTCAACAGATGCCCTTCGCCAAAATCCTTGTACGACTGCGTTTCAGTACTCGATATATTTGTCGAGGGATAGAAAAGGATCTGCTGCGCGACGCGAATGCTCCCTTCGTGACGCGCTCTCATTGCCACAGCAACACTAAGATTGCCTCCCCCACTATCTCCGGTAATAGCAACGCGTGACGCATCCCCTCCAAACTCACCAATGTGTCCACCGATCCATTGAAGTGCGGCAAACGCATCGTCGAAGCCGGCAGGAAAAGGATGTTCAGGTGCGAGGCGGTAGTCAACAGATACCACAATCGCCGGTATCGCCCGGGACAGCTCGCGTGTAATGCTGTCATAAGACGTCACGCTACCCAGCGTCCATCCTCCGCCGTGAATGAACATGACCACGGGCAACTTTCCGCCTCGCGCCAGACGTACGTCTTCCGGCACATAAATGCGTACGGGGATGCGGCGCTCCTCTGACGGCACCTGCACGTCTTCGATTTTCTTGAGCTTGATCTCCCGCAACGGATGAAGAGCCGCCCGGTCACGAGACTCACGCAAATTGACAATGGATCCCGGCGTCAAGTTGTCCAGCGGATTCGGTCGACTATTCGCAGCATCGAGGAAGCGCTGAATATCAGGAAGTGGTTCGCACGTCGGGACATCGTTAAGCAGCGCTGCTTCAAGACTCTTGCCTGACGCCGGCCCTGAAAGCACGGCCGCGAGCATCGCGCTTACCAGCGCCAACGAGATAGGAATGACTCGCAAAGCACATTTGAAGGCCATTTTGAACGTTTCCTTGGTTGGTAAAGGACGAAGAACATCCGCTTACGCCGCTCGGCTGCAACAGATCACAGCCCGCCGCATGAAGATCACCGCCAATATTGGCACGCCGTTAAGATCAACCCTTGGTTACAGGGCAACAGGCGAAATGTGCGATGATGGTTTTGGTACCCGAGGCCGGAGTCGAACCGGCACGCGCCGTTTAAGCGCAGCAGATTTTAAGTCTGCGGTGTCTACCAATTTCACCACTCGGGCAGATGGTGGGCCTCCCGCGAGTCGAACGCGGCACCAACGAATTATGAGTTCGCTGCTCTAACCAAGCATGAGCTAGAGGCCCATTTGGTAAGACATGCAGGAGTTGAACCTGCGACCTACAACTTAGGAGGCTATCGCGCTATCCACTGAGCTAACGTCCCTCATTAGCTTTGGGTGGCGGAAGCGGCGAGATTCAACGCACGGATAGTTGCCCATCACCGTCTCTCAAGACCCGTACTTTAAGCCGCTCGGCCACGCGCTCCTATTGGAGCGGTGAAGGGTATCGAACCCTCGTCATAAGCTTGGAAGGCTTCTGCACTGCCATTGAGCTACACCCGTGCGCCTCTCCCGCACAACAAATGTGCGAAGCAGATCGCAAGACGGTACCCTCACTGAGTCAATATAAGCAAGCGACATTCCGTAATATCCGTCCGAAACATCGACATCTCAAAATCAATTCAACAGATTTCACAGATTTTGCGACGCTGGCGCCAGCCTCTGACCCAACGTAGGCACTTGGATACGCCTCAATCACTTGCATGTCCCAAGTGCCGAATTGACAGCATTGTTAGGATACCTAAGCATTCATGTCCCCGGGATAATCCACCCGTTTTCCAGGGGGTCATCAGTAGAAACTAAGCGGCCATGGCCAACCGCTGCTTTGGCGTGAATCCGCCCAGGATCATGCTCTGGCGGTGATGATGCAAGTCCACATCCAATCGGTCACGAAGTGCTGCACGTGGTCCAAGTCTTCCCAGTGGTACTGCGACAACCATTCGTACCGCACGGTCCGGTTCAATCGTTCGACAAACGCATTTTTCTGCGGCTTACGCGGCTGGATGTGGTCGAGCCTGATGCCGTACTGTCGGGCCCATTCGATGATCGCTGCGCTCAGGTACTCGGGCCCGTTATCGCACCGAATCGCTTCTGGCCTGCCGCGCCAACCGATGATCTGCCGCAGCGCACGGATCACGCGTTCGGACGGCAATGAGAAGTCGACCCCGATACCGAGTGCCTCGCGGTTGAAGTCGTCTATCACGTTGAACAGCCGGATGCTGCGTCCGTCAGTGGGCCGTGCATGAAGTCCATCTGACCTGACGGACTTTTTCGTACCACTGGAGTCTAGAGATTCACGGCCCCATGATCCGCGCGCCCGTTGGACATGTGCGCTTAATGAGACTCCTGTCGAGATCCATACCAAATAGAGTTGGCTAGCGTCATCACCACGCCGGTCTTAGTCAGCGCGCCGGCATTACCCCCGGTTGCGGGAGAAACGGGAGCCACAAAGCAAAAACCCCTTGCTACGCGTTGTAGCAAGGGGTTTTTAGGGGAGCCTGACGATTACCTACTTTCACACGGGTATCCGCACTATCATCGGCGTGGAGTCGTTTCACGGTCCTGTTCGGGATGGGAAGGGGTGGTTCCAACTCGCTATGGTCATCAGGCATAACTTGTATGTTCTGCTGCACTAGGGGTGCAACAAAACCAATTCAGAAGAAGCGTAGTACAACATGTCGTTTGGGTTGCGAGCGTATCAGCGCCATATGGGCACATGCGACTCATACCAGGAAAACACACTGGTTATAGGATCAAGCCTTACGGGCAATTAGTATCAGTTAGCTTAACGCATTACTGCGCTT
>NZ_CABPST010000005.1 GCF_902459805.1 Pandoraea bronchicola
GCGCTGGAAGGCCCCGCGCAGGAGCTGGCGACCAATCCCAAGGTTATCGAGACGTATCTGGGGTTGGCGAAGAAGGCGACGGCCATCGCCTGAGACATCACCCTACCGACAGCATATAAACAACCAAGCTGGGGAGGACGCCGGAGACAAATCAACCGCAGGAGGCGCAGCAAAAATAAGTAGTAATACTAATAAATAATGTTTGGAGACAACTGATGAAACGTCTGATACTTGCCATCCTCATGGCGAGCACGGTAGTGGGAACCGTTACCGGTGCCCACGCGCAGTCGAATGTTCAGCTTTACGGCCTGCTCGATACGGGCGTGGAATACCTGACACACGCCACGCCCCAGGGCGGAACGGTGGTGCGTGTTCCGACCAATACCGCCACGCTGCCGTCGCGCTGGGGAATGCGCGGCACGGAAGATCTCGGTGACGGGTTGCAGGCGCTTTGGACGCTGGAGAGCGGCTTCGCGCTGAACAACGGCACGTCGGCGCAGGGCGGCCGCCTGTTCGGACGTCAGTCCTTCGTCGGTCTCGGCGGGAAATGGGGCACGATCACGATCGGGCGCCAGTACGGCATGACCTATCTGTCGCTGCTCGACTCCGACGTGATCGGCCCGGCAATCTACAGCATGGGCTCGTATGACAGCTTCATCCCGAACCCGCGTAACGACAATAGCCTTGCGTACAAGGGCGTGTTCAACGGTTTGACTGTCGGCGTGGAGTATTCGACCGGTCGCGACGCAACGAGCTGTGCCGGCCAGACCGCCGGCAACTTCCTTGCCTGCCGCGAGATCTCGGCGATGCTCAAGTACAACGCCGCGAAATGGGGCGCTGCAATGGCGTTCGACGAACAGCGTGGAGGTACGGGCTCGGCCCAGGCGATGATCGCACCAACGGCGAACTACGCGATGACCAGCGCGAGCAGTCGTGACCGCCGATTGGTCGCTAACGGCTATTTCGTGCTGGGACCGGTCAAAGTCGGCGGCGGCTGGATCGGCCGATGGATTCGTTCCGACGTGACGAGCGTATCGTCAAACCTGTTCTATCTCGGCGCGTCATACGCAGTCAGTGTACCGCTGCAAGTGGATGCACAAGTCGTCTACTACAACAGCAAGGATGCCAGTGTCCACTCGGTGATGTACGTCGCGCGCGCGACCTACAGTTTGTCCAAACGCACGGCCGCGTATGTCCAGACAGGCTTCCTGACCAATGGCGCACAGAGCAATTTCTCAGTGAGCGGCGCCACCGTCGTGCCGGCATCTCCGGCGATGGGCGGCAATCAGTTGGGCGTGATGATGGGCGTTCGCCACACGTTCTGATGGCCTGATCTCGTTGCGGCAATCACGCGCTGGTGTCCGGCCTGTCGGGCACCAGCCGTGCTCCCGGCGCTCGCTGCATCTCGCGCCACACCGATCTCGCATTCTCCACGAACGTGGCGACACACGGATTGTGATTGTCGCGGCTCCACAGTAGCGCCACTTCCGCCACCGGCGCGTTGCGCAGCGGCTTGAAGACCGCGCTGCCCGACGCACTCGCGCTGCTCATCGACATGGGCACCATCGCCACGCCGAGCCCCTCCCCCACCAGGTTGATAATCGTCTGCTGCAAGTTGGTTTCGAGCCGTATGTGCGGCGAAAACCCCGCGCGGCGGCAATGATCGACGACCAGATCGTAGACCAGCGGCGCAATCTCGCGCGGAATGCTCACGAACGACTCTTCGGCAAGTTCCGAGGCGTCGAGCACCCGCACCTTCGCCAGGGCATGCGTACGTGGCAGCACCGCCACCATCTCCTCGCGAAACACAGTTGCCGTATCGAGCCCGGTAAGGTCTTCCGGACGGTACATGATGCCGACGTCGGTTTGCCCCGCGCGCACCGCCTCGGCCAACAGGTTGGGGAGCGTCTCCGCCAGCTTCATGTCGACGCGCGAGTACGCGGCAGCATAGGTGCGTGTGAGCGCAGGCAGGATGTTGTACGCCGAGGACATCATGAAGCCCACCGTGATCGCCCCATCCTCGCCCCGGCTCGCCGCCACGACATTGCGGCGCGCCCGGTCGACGGAGTTGAGAATTTCCACCGCGTCCTGATAAAAGCGCGCGCCCGCACGCGTGAGCCGCACGCTACGGCGCGTGCGCTCGAAAAGGAGCACCCCCAGTTCCGCCTCCATCAGCGCAATCTGACGCGACAGCGGTGGCTGTGAGATATGCAACTGCTGGGCCGCACGGCCGAAATGAAGGGTCTCCGCGAGAACCACGAAGTACTGAAAATGACGCAGCTCGATCATCTGATACCTCAGAGGTATTAATGGCGCATCAATATTGTATTGGATGTTATGACTATGCGGTCGTATCCTGCATTGGCGGTTGGCCACCCGAGCTGGCTGCGACATAAAGAGACGTCAGGAAACGCCAGGCCACAAGCCATCGACGGCGACCTTTCGTACCGATACGAGAAGGAGACAAGTCATGCCCGCTCACCTTGCTGTAGCGCCTGCCCCCGCTCGACCTGTCGGCCATGCCAGCCCCACCGGCAAGGTCGGCGCCAATACCGCATTCAGCAACATCGCAGCCCTCGCCGAACGCATCACGCGCGTGCCTGCCGCCCCCCTCGCCGCCGCGCGACAAATGCGCCCCGACTATCTCGCCATTGACGACCTGTGCGGCACCGACGCTCGCATGCGCGACCTGCTCGCGCGCGGCAAACGCTTCGTCGATCGCGGGTTGCCTGTGTTGATTCTCGGTGAGACGGGAACGGGCAAGGAGTTTCTTGCCAGGGCATTGCACGAATACAGCGAGCGACGCGCGCAAGCGTTTGTCGCCATCAACACGGCATCGCTGCCGGAGCATCTCGTCGAAAGCGAACTGTTCGGCTATCAGCGCGGCGCGTTTTCGGGCGCATTGCCCGGCGGCATGAAAGGGAAATTGCAGCAAGCCGACGGCGGCACGCTATTCCTCGACGAAATCGGCGACATGCCGCATGCGTTGCAAACCCGGCTGTTGCGCGTGCTCTCGGAACGCGAAGTCACGCCGCTGGGTGCAAGTCATGCGGTTCCCGTCGACGTGCAGCTTATCTGCGCCACCCACCAGAATCTGGCGAGCGCGGTGGCAAAAGGCACGTTCCGCGAAGATCTTTTCTATCGGATTGCTGTCGGCGTCCTCACGTTGCCCACGCTGCGCGAGCGTGGCGACAAACGCGAACTGATCGCCCGCATGCTATGCGACGAATGGCCCGGACTGCGCCACGATCAGGCGCTCGCTCGTGTGTCGCCGGATGCGATGTCGTGTCTGCTCACGCATGCCTGGCCGGGGAATCTGCGTCAGTTGCGCGCAGCGCTACGCTACGCAAGTGCGGTGATGAGTGGCCACCTGCTGTGTGCGGGCGATCTGCCGCCGGAACTCGTCGCGTCTTCGCCGGCGCCGGCGCCCAGCCACGAAACACACATGGAGTGGCACGCACACGAGATGAACGACGCTGTCGTATCGGCACCGCGCGTGGCAGCCGTCGAGACGCATGCGCCAACGCCTCGTCATGACAGCGAGCGCGAACGCATTCTGCAAGCGCTTGCACAACATCGCTGGAACATCTCCGCCGCGGCACGCACGCTCGGCTTCTGTCGCGCATCCTTGTACCGTAAGCTCAAACAGTTGAGCATTCCGCACGTACGCGATTGCGGTGAAGCCCTCAGCGCAGGGCACTACGCGTAGCAAATCAGGCAGGCAAAAAAAAGCGCGGCCAATGAGGCCGCGCCAAGGTTTGGAGACTTTTCACTCAACGCAAAAGTCTACTTCTCGCGGAACGTAGTATAGGTCTGCCCCCCCGAAATCATTGTCATCATTCGACGCAATGCATTATTCGGCGACTCGCAATAGTCCGTAAAACCCCGTAAATAAAAGGCTTTTCGAAGCGCATCGATTTCTCTCGCTTGCCAACATCTCGGATTTCTCGCATCACGCGCGTGTAAGTGAGCCCGATGACAGGAACATGGCAGCGACCTGACGCGTGCATGAATGCGTATCTATATAGCGACCGCACATCGTGATGCATCGCTCATCAGATCGCCCCGCCGGCATCGACGACGCCACTTCGTTCGATGCGCCGCTTGCGCACTCTATTTACGCGACACGTTTTCACATCGCTGGAACCAAATCCATTAACGCGTGTCGCGCGCAAATCCACGGCTGACAATGCTTCCCACGCGCTCTCGCATGCACGCCACACTGTGTCCCAAGCGCAACACACGCCGCTTGCATTGCCATTTCTCGCCTAGTCTTAAACCAGCCAATCCCTTATCCGACAAAGCTTTCCGGCGCGCCCGATGGATTCTTTTCGTATCTGAAATAGATTCTTGCGGATTCTGAAATAGGCGCGAGTAGCGGTGACTCATAAACTGCCCCCTGTCAGCAGAGCAGTGCCGATACCTGATCGGGTTCGCGAATGACAAACCGTCACCTCGACATGTTCTGTTTCGCCGTGTTCTGTTTTCACGCGAATTCTGCGATTCGTGTCACGTTACTGGAGCTTAAACCATGAAAAAAACTCTTCTTGCCGCAGCCGTTGTCGGCGCGTTCTCGGCAACCGCCGCGCATGCACAAAGCAGCGTCACGCTGTACGGCTTGATCGATGCTGGCATCGCTTACACCAGCAACTCGACGACCACGGCAGGTGCTTCGGGTTCGAAGAACTTCCGCGCAACGAGCGGTCTGGTCAACGGCAGCCGTTGGGGCCTGAAGGGCTCGGAAGATCTGGGTGGCGGTAACAAGGCCATCTTCGTGCTGGAAAACGGTTTCTCGATCAACAACGGTCAGTCGGGCCAAAACGGTCGCATGTTTGGCCGTCAGGCTTTCGTCGGTCTGCAGAACGACAAGTTCGGCGCAGTGACGATCGGCCGTCAGTACGACTCGCTGGTTGATTACCTGGCTCCGCTGACCCTGAACGGTTCGTCGTTCGGCGGCACGATCGCTTCGCACCCATACGATAACGACAACACGAACAACTCGTTCCGTGTGAACAACTCGGTCAAGTACTCGAGCGCCAACTACAACGGCCTGACCTTCGGCGGCCTGTATGGCTTCTCGAACAAGGCTGGCGACTTCGCCAACAACCGCGCATTCAGCGCCGGCGTGAACTACGCAAACGGCCCGCTGACCTTGGCTGCGGCTTACTTGGAACGTCAATCGGGCACCGGCACCGGTTCGAACAACAGCGGCGCCATCGACACGACGTCGAACGCTGGTGATGCCGTGTTCTACGCTTCGAAGCAACGCGTCTGGGGTGCAGGTGGTAATTACGCCTTCGGCCCGGCTACGGTCGGTTTCGTGTACACGCACACGCAACTGCAAGGTCTTGCTGGCCTGTACTACAACAGCACGTCGACCAGCTTCAACAACGACGGCCTGAAGTTCGACAACTTCGAAGTCAACGGTCGCTACATGCTGACCCCGGCAGTCTCGCTGTCGGCCGCGTACACGTACACGATGGCCAAGCAAGATTCGACGGACAAGAAGCCGAAGTTCCACACCGTTACGCTGCAAGCTGACTACCGTCTGTCGAAGCGCACCGATGTGTACCTGACGGGTTCGTACCAGCACATCTCCGACAACGAAGGCACGGGCCTCCAAGCCGGTGTCGGCGCTGCCGGCGGTATGTCGTCGACCAGCTCGCAAACCGTTGTGGGCACGGGCATCCGTCACCGCTTCTAATCAAGGCGGCATGAGCACCGGGGCAGTTTTCCGGTGCTCCTGACACGAAAAGGGCAGCCTCGCGGCTGCCCTTTTTTATTGTCGCGACGCGCAGATCAGAAGCGCGTTTCGCGCGCCGCACGCAGGAAGTTGTCGAGTACCGGCGTGCAATCGAGAAACTCGGGCCCGCCCGCACGGTGAAACTCCGGGTGCCATTGCAGGCCCATCACGAAAGGCGCCTTGCGATAGCGAATAGCCTCCACGACGCCATCTTCCGCGCACACCGCCTCCACACTCATGTCGCGCCCCAACGTTTTCACCGACTGGTGATGGATCGAGTTGACGATCGGCATGTCAACGGGGCCCAACATCTGCGCAAGCGATGAGCCTTCGGGGAACGTCAACGTGTGGCGATTGTGTTCGTATGTCTCGGTGACGTGCGGGATAGCTTCGGTCAAATCCGTCGCGATGTCCTGATGCAGCGTGCCGCCGAACGCCACATTGATGAGCTGGCAGCCCCGGCAAACGCCGAGAACCGGCTTGCCCTGCTCCACGAACTCATGCAGCAACTCGAGTTCGTACATGTCGCGCATGCGGTCGCCCTGCCATTCGTGACGCGTCGCCACTTCCGAATAGGTCAGCGGCGAGACGTCCGCCCCGCCTTGCAACACGAGTCCGTCGAGGTGCTTGGCGTAATCGTGCAAACGAATATGGCTCGGATGCAGCAAGCCCTGAGTGTCGACTGTCGGGATCATGAACACCAGCACGTCGCGCGACATCACCCAGTGCGCGATCGACTCTTCGAGGTATTGCAGCGTCTTGCTGCGCAAGCCCTTCGATCCCGGCTCCGGATGGAAGATTCGCGCCGAAATGCCGATCTTCAGCGTGCGCTGCGTGATCCGTTGTCCCGCGCGGTCGTACCAGGCGCGAAAACGCGCCGACATGATCCGGCGCAGTACCGACCACGGCGAATCGCCCGCCTGCAAGTACGACGGCTGACTGCCCATCGACGACGGACTGCCCGGGCGCGCCGCACCGGGACCGAACGTCGGCTGATGCGGCGGCTCGCCTGCGCCACCAGCGCCGCCCGCAGCGCCACCACCCGGTACGCCGCTTCCGGACGCCCCGGCGCCGCTCCTCTCGCCAATGTTGCCGCCAGCGCTGCCAACACCCGCCGCCTTGACGTCCTCGGTCGACTTCGGCGCAGGTGCGCCAATCGGATTCTGGTCGGATGCAACCTGAGCTATCGTCGCGTGCGAAACGGGTTTCGTTGCCGACGCCGGCTGCGGCTGCTCAGCGCGGGCGTCGGCGGCCTCAGCCGCTTCGGACGCGTGCGCCGGGCGCGTGAGCGTGTCGGGATTCGGCGGCATGCCGCCCGATCCTTCGGCCGTGCCCGCCACGGGCTTGCCCGTCGCGCGTGGCGCGGCCAACGTGCCGGCTTCCACATAGTCGGACGACGCCTGAGAAGGCGCGGCAGACCCGGCTTCGGCGGCCGGAGGCGTCTCGGGTGGCGTTGCGCTCTTGTTCGTATCGGACTCGGGCTTGTTCGGCTGCTGCGGCGATTTCGGATCTTGAGCGTCGGTCATGATGGCGTTTGGAAGGCGTCCGCGAAGGGGGAAAAAAGGATTGACCACTGCGGCCGGCAAATTATCCCGCCGCCCCGATCCTGCCGCAACCAGGAAAGCAGACGGTCAGCCGGGCGCTGCGCGCCGGCAACCGTCACCTCCGGACGCGCCATGAAACCGTCGCGCCTTGACGCTGTCGAAGATAATTGTCACGCATCAGGCGTGTGCGCGCGCACCCGGCACGGCCGGTCATCGGCGCGTATAATCAAAACACGTTACGCGAAATTCATGAAATATTAAGCGGTGTTCGCGTCGATTGAGCGAAAATCTCTGTCGTACTCGACAGACATACCGGTACCAGGAGCCTGCAAGTGAAGCGTTTTCTCCGACTGTGGCAAGTCGCCCGCCACGATTTTCGTGTCTTGTGGCATGCGGCCCGCGATCCGCGCCGTCCGCGCTGGCTGCTGCCCGCCATGGCGCTGCTCGTCGTGTATCTGATCAGCCCGTTCGACCTGATTCCGGACTTCGTTCCGGTGTTCGGTCTGCTCGACGACGTCATCGTGATCGGCATGGTCGTGCATTGGCTCATCAAACGCCTGCCGGCCGACGTGCGCGAAGATGCCCGCGCCCACGTCTTCACCCAGCGCGCCTGAGTCCATCGCTCGCGGCATGCGAGAACATCGTCAGACATGAAAAAAGGGACGCCGAGGCGTCCCTTTTTTCATGCCGCGCTCGAACCTCAGGGCATGAGCAATGTCGACCCCGTGGTCTTGCGCGCTTCGAGATCGCGGTGCGCCTGGGCAACATCGGCCAATGCGTATCGCTGATTGACCTCGATCTTGACCGAGCCCTTGGCAACGACGTCGAACAGCTCGTTGGCCGTGGCTTCCAGATCGGCACGCTTGGCCGTGTAATTGAACAGCGTCGGGCGCGTGAAGAATAGCGAACCGCGCGACACGAGGTCAGCCGTATTGATCTGCGTGACGGGGCCCGACGCGCTGCCGAAGTTCACCATCATGCCAAGCGGGCGCAGGCAATCGAGCGAGCCGAGAAAAGTGTCCTTGCCGATGGAGTCGTATACGACCGGCACGCCTTCGCCGCCGGTAATCTCCTTGACCCGTTCGACGAAATTCTCACGCGTGTACACGATCGGATGGTCGCAGCCGTGCTTGCGAACGAGCGCCGCCTTCTCGTCGGAGCCGACCGTGCCGATCACCGTCGCTCCGAGCGCTTTGGCCCACTGGCACACGATGAGGCCCACGCCACCGGCCGCCGCGTGGATGAGGATCGTATCGCCCGCCTTGACCGGGTAAGTGCGGCGCAGCAGGTATTGCGCCGTCATGCCTTGCAGCATCATCGCCGCCGCCTGATCGTCGCTGATGCCGTCGGGCAGACGCACGAGCGGCGCGGCCGGCATCACCCGGGCCTGCGCGTAGGCGCCGCACGGTCGGCTCGCATACGCCACACGGTCGCCCGGCTTGACGTGCGTCACACCTTCGCCCACGGCCTCGACCACACCGGCGGCCTCCATGCCCAGACCGGCGGGTAGCGGCTGCGGGTACAGACCGGTGCGGAAATACACGTCGATATAGTTCAGTCCGACGGCGTTATGGCGCACCCGTGCCTCGCCCGGGCCGGGCTCGCCAACTTCGACGTCAACGTACTTCATCACTTCCGGGCCGCCATTCTGTTCGATGCGAATTGCATTGGTCATCCTCGCTCCTTCCATTCGGGTGATGTGTGGATTGTCAGCGTTACACAGCCGATTGCGCCGCCAGACGCACGATCAACTGCTCGAGCAACAGGCGCGCCGTGGCGCTATTGGTCGCGCACGGCACGTTGTGCACGTCGCAGGCGCGCACGAGGGCGTTGATGTCGGGCTCGTGAGGCTGCGGTGTCATCGGGTCGCGCAAGAACAGCACCATGTCGACGCGCCCTTCAGCGAGTTGCGCACCGATCTGCAGGTCGCCGCCATGCGGCCCCGAGAGCATGCGCTCCACGTCAAGGCCCAGTTCGGTGGCAATGCGCCCGCCCGTCGTGCCGGTGGCCACGAGCCGGCACTGACGCAACACGTCGACGTAGTCGCGCGCGACCGCCAGAATTTCGTCCTTCTTCTTGTCGTGCGCGATGAGTGCGATGCGCACCGCCGATACTGTTGATACCGTCATTGAAGCGATCCCTGATTCGTTAGAAGGTGCCCGGATACGCGCCGCCGTCGATCAGCACGTTCTGGCCAGTGATGTAACCCGCCTGCGCGCTGCACAGGAACGCGCACGTAGCGCCGAACTCACCCGGCTGCCCGAAGCGGCGCGCCGGAATCGTTGCGGCTCGCTTGGCGCGCGCCTCGTCCAGCGTCTGCCCGCTCTTGTCGGCCCACGCCTTCATGGTGCCCGCAAGGCGATCGGTATCGAAGGCGCCCGGCAGCAGATTGTTGATGGTGACGTTATGGGCGACGGTCGTGCGCGAGAGCCCGGCGACAAAGCCGGTCAGCCCCGAACGGGCACCGTTGGACAGTCCAAGGATGTCGATGGGGGCCTTCACTGCCGAGGAGGTGATGTTCACGATGCGTCCGAAGCCGCGCGCAATCATGCCGTCTACGGTCGCCTTGATCAGTTCGATGGGCGTGAGCATGTTGGCGTCGAGCGCGCGAATCCAGTCGTCGCGCTGCCAGTCGCGGAAGTCGCCCGGCGGCGGCCCGCCCGCGTTGGTCACGAGGATATCGGGCTGCGCACACGCCGCCAGCGCCTGAGCACGCCCCTGCGGCGTGGTGATATCGCAGGCCACCGGCGTGACGCTCACCCCCGTCGCGGCGCGGATTTCGTCCGCAGCGGCATTAAGTGCATCGGCGGTACGCGCCACAATCACGACATTCGCGCCAGCTTCGGCCAGCGCCTGCGCGCATGCGCGTCCCAGCCCCTTGCTCGCACCGCACACCAACGCGGTACGGCCTTTGATTCCCAGATCCATGATCAGCCTTCAAGACATGTGAAGAATTGGACAGATGCGGCCGGACAGCCGTCTTGCAGCGATTCTAAGGGAATCGTGCGTACGCCGCTTCGTCACTGCGCATTGTCATTCATATCCCGCGCATGACCGGGCAATTTACGGCAATCGACATCGAAACCCGGACCGGCAGCGGCTGCATCGGCTAAAATCGCGGCCATGCGGGCCACACCGGCCCTGCCTCAGATTGCCGCCATGAAACAAGACTCCCGCTTCCCGAATCTCTATATCTGCGATCACCCGCTGATCCAGCACAAACTCTCGCACATGCGCGACAAGGAAACGTCGACGCGCACGTTCCGCGGTCTGCTGCGCGAGATCACGTTGCTCATGGGCTACGAGATCACCCGCGACCTGCCGCTCACGACCGAGCGTATCGATACGCCCATGGTTGCCATGGACGCGCCCGTCATCGCGGGCAAGAAGCTCGCCATCGTGCCGGTGCTGCGCGCCGGTGTGGGCATGAGCGACGGCCTGCTCGATCTCGTGCCGTCGGCCCGCGTCGGTCACATCGGCGTGTACCGCGACGAGCAGCATCGTCCGGTCGAATACCTGGTGCGTCTGCCGGATGTGGCCGACCGCCGCTTCATTCTGTGCGATCCGATGGTGGCGACCGGCTACTCGGCCGTGCACGCCGTGGATGTGCTGCGCAAGCGCGGCGTGGCCGAAGAGAACATTGCCTTCCTCGCCCTCGTGGCCGCGCCGGAAGGGGTGAAGGTGCTGCACGACGCGCATCCCGGCGTGAAGCTGTACGTCGCCTCGCTCGACGACCGTCTGGACGATCACGCCTACATCATTCCGGGTCTGGGCGACGCCGGCGACCGGCTGTTCGGCACCAAGAACTGACGCTCGGCAGCGCAGCAGCACAGCAGGTATTGCCCCCCAGGCGTTGCCGGGGGGCCGCACATCCCTCAACTCAAGACTGACGCTTGCGCCGCGTGGCCATCGCCACCCCGATCGCCGCCAGCACCATTCCGCCCCACGCCAGCGGCGGCATATGCTCCCCGACCATGATCCACGCGGCCAGCGCCGCCGAGGGTGGTACGAGGAAGAACAGTGCCGACACGCGCGACGCCTCACCCCGCCGGATCATCGCCAACAGCAACGAGATCGCGACGATCGAATTGCCGATCACGAGATAGACGAGCGACAAGCCGAGCTGCCAGGTCCACTCGATGTGCATCGGCTCGAGCCACCACGCGAGCGGCAGCGTCGCGGCAAAGCCCACGGCGTACTGCACAAGATTGGAAGTCACCGGGTGCTGGCCCACACCGAAACGCTTTTCGTAAAGCGTGCCGCAGGTGATCGCGCCGAGCGCCACGAACGTCAGCGCCAGTCCCAGCGTGGAGGTCGCCTCCACCGCGGAGCGCGCCACAATGACGAGCGCCGCGCCTGCCAGCCCCAGCCCGAGTCCGATCCAGTTCAGACCGCTCACGCGCTCACCCACCAGATGCGGCACGGCAAGCGCCACGAGAATCGGTTGCAACGAGGTAATCAACGCCACACTCCCTGCCGACACGCCGAGACGCAGCGCCAGATACGTCATGCTGAAATACAGCGCCTGAATCAGCAGACCGATGACGACGAGATGTCCCCATGCGGCAGCCGTCTTCGGCAAGGGGGGGCGCATGACAACCGCCAGCGGTGCCAGCAGCACGAGCACCAGGCCGTAGCGCAGCGCGAGGAACGTGAGCGGATCGGCATACGCCAGACCGATCTTGGCGACGGTAAAGCCGACCGACCACAGGAACAGAAAGATCAGCGGCGCGGCGCGCAACCACAGCGGGTCGTGAGCCACACCGGTGCGCACCGGGTCCAGCGAAGATTTCAGCGACATGGGCTAGCGGAGAATCCTTGAGGGGCGACGGTTCCGGCGACACGAAGTGCAGCGCGCGCCGTCGAGTGCCGAGCGCAGAACCTGTTTTCTATCGTGGGGGGGAACAGAGCGTGCTCACCGACGCTTGTTTCCGCCAAGAATGCTGCCCAGCACGCCGCGCACGATCTCGCGGCCCAACTGACTGCCGATCGTGCGCGCCGTGCTCTTGACCATGGCTTCGACGGCCGTGTCCTTGCGGCGAGATCCACCTGCACCGCCCAGCAGGCCGCCGAGCGAGTCCTTCACGGCGTCGAGCAAGCCGCCACCAGACGCCGCGCCGCCATTCGGCGCGGGCGCACCGCCGGGGGCAGGCCGCGCATCCGGCTGGCGTGTCTGCGTGCGCCCGACGAGCTTTTCGTAAGCCGACTCGCGATCTACCGTGTTTTCGTACACGCCCGCCACGAGCGATGTGGCCATCAACGCCGCGCGCTCCTGCGGCGTGATCGGGCCGATGCGCGAGGCCGGCGGCGCGATGTACGCCCGCTCGGTCACCGCCGGACGCCCCTTTTCGTCAAGCATCGACACCAGCGCTTCGCCCACGCCCAGTTCGCCGATGACCGTTTCGATATCGAGCGCCGGATTGGCGCGCATCGTCTGCGCCGCCACCTTCACGGCCTTCTGATCGCGTGGCGAATAGGCCCGCAAGGCATGCTGGACACGATTACCCAACTGGCCCAGCACGGTGTCCGGCACGTCGACCGGGTTCTGCGTCACGAAGTACACGCCAACGCCCTTCGAACGAATCAGCCGCACCATTTGCTCGATCCGTTCGAGCAACGGTTTAGGCGCCTCATTGAACAGCAAATGCGCTTCGTCGAAGAAGAAGACGAGTTTGGGCTTGTCGGGGTCGCCCACTTCCGGCAGCCGCTCGAACAGCTCGGCAAGCAGCCACAGCAAGAAGGTCGCGTAGATACGCGGCGCGGCCAGCAGTTTGTCTGCCGCGAGAATGTTGACGATGCCGCGCCCTTGCGCGTCCGTCTGCATGAAGTCTTCGATATTGAGCATCGGCTCACCGAAGAACTTGTCCGCCCCCTGCTGTTCGAGCGTGAGCAACCCGCGCTGGATTGCCCCGACCGAGGCGGCCGAGATGTTGCCATACTGCGTGGTGAAGGTCGATGCGTTATCGCCCACGTGCTGAAGCATGGCGCGCAGGTCCTTGCTGTCGAGCAACAGCAGGCCATTGTCGTCGGCAATCTTGAAGACGAGGTTGAGCACGCCGGTCTGCGTCTCGTTCAGGCCGAGCAGGCGAGCGAGCAAGAGCGGCCCGAGATCGGAAACGGTCGCGCGCACCGGATGCCCCTGTTCGCCGAAAACGTCCCAGAGCGTGGCCGGGCTGCCGTGCCAGTCTGGGGTATCGAACCCGAGATTGGCGATGCGCTCCTTGAGCTTGGGCGTCTCGACACCCGGCTGTGTGATGCCGGTCAGGTCACCTTTTACGTCGGCCAGAAACACGGGCACACCGATGTCGGAGAAGGCTTGCGCCATGACTTGCAGCGTGACGGTCTTGCCCGTGCCCGTGGCCCCGGTGATCAGGCCGTGGCGATTGCCCATGGCGGGCAGCAGGCCGAGGACATGCTGGTCGTTGCGGGCGATGACGAGTTGCTCACCGGGTTCATGAGCGGGACGCGCAGCGCCGGGGGGAACGGAGGAGAGGGTCGCAGACGGCGACGCTTGCGGCGGCACGGGCTTCTGGGGCATGAGAGACCTCGGCGGTGGACGCGGCGGGGCTCGTGACACGGCGCAGCAAACACCCGTGGCACGGTGCGGCGGCATGATAAAATTGCCTCCGATTATAGCGGCAGGTTGCCGCTCGGACTGCCCCGGCCCGAAATGAGACCGATGGGATCGACACGATCCATGGGAGCCAACGGGGCGACTGGGCAATCGGCGCCCGCGACCCCGGTGGTGGCGGGCGCTCCCGTTTCAACGGTTGGCCGCGCCAGACTGCGCGGGCCGGCAGAGCATACTTCGCCGCACAGCGCGGCACGACGGAGAAATTCATGGCGGGTCATTCGAAATGGGCCAACATCAAACACAAGAAAGCTGCGGCAGATGCCAAGCGCGGTAAAGTCTGGACACGCCTGATCAAGGAAATCACGGTGGCCGCCCGTCTCGGCGGCGGTGACGCCGACAGCAACCCGCGCCTGCGGCTGGCCGTGGAAAAGGCGGCCGACGCCAACATGCCCAAGGACAACGTCAAGCGCGCGATCGATCGCGGCGTTGGCGGTCTGGACGGCGCCAACTACGAAGAGATCCGCTACGAAGGCTACGGCATCAACGGTGCAGCCGTGATCGTCGACACCATGACGGACAACCGCGTGCGCACGGTCGCGGAAGTGCGTCACGCCTTCTCCAAGTTCGGCGGCAATATGGGCACCGATGGTTCGGTCGCCTTCCTCTTCACGCACTGCGGTCAGTTCCTGTTCTCGCCGGAAACCCCGGAAGACAAGCTGATGGAAGTGGCGCTCGACGCCGGCGCCGACGACGTCATCAGCAATGACGATGGCAGCTTCGAAGTCGTCTGCCCGCCGAACGACTTCCAGGCCGTGAAGGAAAGGCTCGAAGCGGCTGGACTAAAGGCCGAAGTCGCGGAAGTCACGATGAAGCCGCAAACGGATGTGGTCTTCACCGGCGAAGACGCCGTGAAGATGCAAAAGCTGCTCGACGCGCTCGAAAACCTCGACGACGTGCAGGAAGTATTCACCAACGCCGTCATCGAGGAATAAGATGAAAATTCTGGTTGTCGGATCGGGCGGCCGCGAACACGCGCTGGCGTGGAAGCTTGCCCAATCACCCCGCATTCAGCTGGTCTATGTCGCCCCGGGTAACGGCGGCACGGCGCTCGACGAGCGCCTGCGCAATGTGCCGATCAGCGATCCGAACGTGCTCGCCGAATTCGCCGTGCGCGAAGGCATCGCGCTCACTGTGGTCGGCCCGGAAACGCCGCTTGCCGCCGGCATCGTCAATATCTTCCGCGCGCGCGGTCTGAAGATCTTCGGCCCGACGAAGGAAGCGGCACAGCTCGAATCGTCAAAGGACTTCGCCAAGGCGTTCATGAAGCGCCACGGCATTCCCACTGCCGATTACGAAACGTTCTCGGACGCCGCACTCGCCCACGCGTATATCGACGCCAAGGGCGCACCGATCGTCATCAAGGCCGACGGTCTTGCCGCAGGCAAGGGCGTGGTCGTGGCGATGTCGCTCGAAGAAGCGCACAACGCCGTCGACATGATGCTCGCCGACAACAAGCTCGGCGATGCGGGTGCGCGCGTCGTGATCGAGGAGTTCCTGCAAGGCGAGGAAGCCAGCTTCATCGTGATGGTCGACGGCAAGAACGTGCTGCCGCTCGCCACCTCGCAGGATCACAAGCGTCTGCTCGATAACGATCAGGGCCCGAACACGGGCGGCATGGGCGCGTATTCGCCCGCACCGATCGTCACGCCGCAGATTCACGCCCGCGTGATGCGCGAAATCATTTTGCCGACCGTGCGCGGCATGGAAACCGACGGCATTCGCTTCACGGGCTTCCTGTACGCGGGCCTGATGATCGACGCACAAGGCAACATCAAGACGCTCGAATTCAACTGCCGCATGGGCGACCCCGAGACGCAGCCGATCATGGCGCGTCTGAAGGGCGACTTTTCGGTGGTGGTCGAGCACGCGATTGCCGGCACGCTCGACAAGATCGAACTCGACTGGGATCGCCGTTACGCACTGGGCGTGGTGCTCGCAGCGCACGGCTATCCGGACACCCCGCGCAAGGGCGACCGGATCTCCGAGGTGCCGGCCGAGACGGCCGATTGCGTGACGTTCCATGCGGGCACCCAGCTCGAGAACGACGTGCTCACCGTCACCGGCGGGCGCGTGCTGTGCGTGGTCGGCCTGTCCGACACCGTGCGCGGTGCGCAGAGCGTGGCGTACCAGACCGTCAACCAGATCAATTTCGACGGGATGCAGTATCGCCACGACATCGGCAACCGCGCGCTGGCGCGCAAACCGGAGTAAGCGCGGCCGCGCGTGAAGGCTTGCCTTGACGCGCCATGCCGATCTGCCACGGCCCGGGGAACATCAAGTCCCCGGGCCGTTGTCATTTGGGCGCGGCCCCGATAGCCACAAGATTGGCGCGCCGACGTCATGCTGCACTGCCGCGATTGACAAGCACGGGGCAAATGGGCACGCTTGCACCGCGTGGCTGCCTCTCTCGTGCAGCGCGCGCATCCGGCCAGCCCCGGCGGAATTCATGCAGTTTTCCCGACAGACCCTCGCTCGACGGAGACTCACATGTTTGATCTCGACAAACTGGTCAACGATTATCTGGTGCCGTTCGGCCTGAAAATCGCGATGGCCATCGTCATCTGGATTGTCGGCGGCATCGTCATCAATGTGGTTGCGCGGCTGGTACGCGCCGCCATGACCCGCCGGGCCATCGATCCCACCCTTGTGCGCTACACCGAGTCGACGCTGCGCATCGCCTTGCGCATCGCGCTTATTATTTCCATCCTCAGCGTTTGCGGTATCGAGACGACATCGTTCGCGGCACTGCTCGCCGCCGCCGGTATCGCCATCGGTGCGGCATGGTCCGGACTGCTGTCGAATTTCGCCTCGGGCATCTTCCTCATCGTGCTGCGTCCGTTCAAGACCGGCGACATGATCAGCGCAGGCGGTGTCACCGGTGTGGTCGACGAGATCGGCCTGTTCGTCACCACGCTCACGACCGCAGACAATCTGCGCGTATACGTCGGCAACACGAAGGTCTTCGGCGACAACATCACGGTGTACGACGCCAACGCGTTCCGCCGCGTCGACCTGACGGCACAGCTCGCGCATACCGTGGACGTGCCGGACGCCATTGCACGTCTGAAGGCGCGTATCGCGCAAATTCCGAACGTGATGAGCACACCGGCCGTCGACGTCGTGATTCTTGAATTCACGCCGGCCGGGCCAGTGCTGGCGGTGCGTCCGTACTGCCACAACCGCGATTACTGGCAGGTGTATTTCGATACCAATCAGGCCATTGCCGAGGTCGGGGGCACCGCCCGCTGGCCGGTACCGGCGCCGCGCCAGATCTTCATGCCGCCGCCGGGCGACGCCGGCAAAGCCATGCCCGTCCCGTCCGGCGCAGGCGCCGCAGCACCGGCCAGCCCTCTGCCCAACGCCCCGACGCCCTGAGCGCCATGGCTTGATACAGGTCATTCGGGCGGCATTCGGCGAGACCGTTTGCCGCCCCGGCCTGCCCCGAACGCGTGGCTGCCGGTACAATCGCGGTTATTACCACGCATGGGGACGTCACAGAATGACAGCGCAAGACGCCGCACCGGCGCCGGATACGGGCGTGGTGCGAACTTATCTGCTCGGGCTTCAGGATCGCATTGTCGAGACGCTCGAGCGCCTCGACGGCAAACGCTTCTTTGCCGACGACTGGCAACGCCCGGCCGACGGCCCCCTGCGCGGTGACGGCCGCACCCGCGTGCTCGACGACGGCAACTTCTTCGAGCGCGGCGGCGTGAACTTCTCTCACGTGCTCGGCGACAAGCTGCCGGGCTCGGCCAGCGCGTCGCGTCCCGAGCTGGCCGGACGCGGCTTCGAAGCCCTCGGCGTCTCACTGGTATTACACCCGCGCAATCCTTACTGCCCGACCGTTCACTTCAATGTGCGTATCCTGATCGCCACCGCCCCCGGCGAACTGCCCGCATTCTGGTTCGGCGGCGGCATGGATCTCACGCCGTACTATCCGTTCGAAGAGGACTGCCGGCACTTCCATCAGACCTGCAAGGACGCGCTCGATCCGTTCGACACCGCGTGGTATCCGCGCTTCAAGACCTGGTGCGACGAGTACTTCTATCTGAAGCACCGTCAGGAGCCGCGTGGCATCGGCGGTATCTTCTTCGACGACTTCTCCGGCGGCGGCTTCGACACCGGCTTCGCCGTCATGAAAAGCGTGGGCGACGCCTTCCTCGACGCCTACGTGCCGATCATCGAGCGCCGCCGCGGCATGCCGTATGGCGAGCGCGAGCGCGATTTTCAGGCGCACCGTCGCGGCCGCTACGTCGAATTCAATCTGGTCTGGGATCGCGGCACGCACTTCGGCCTGCAATCAGGCGGACGCACCGAATCGATCCTGATGTCGATGCCGCCAATCGTGAAATGGCATTACGACTGGAAGCCCGAACCGGACACGCCGGAAGCGAAGCTCTACACCGACTTCCTCGTGCGCCGCGAGTGGGTGTGACGGCCAGCCACGCATGACCCTCTCTTCTTCTGCGGCACCGCACGCGCCCCGTACGTCACCCGACGGTTCGATCCGTCGCATTGGCGTGCTGGGCGGGACATTCGATCCGATTCACACCGGCCATCTCGCGCTGGGCGCGCTTTTCGCCCGCACCCTCGCCCTCGATGAGCTGATCCTGATGCCGGCGGGCCAGCAGCCGCAGAAGCACGGCAGCACCCCGCCCGGGCACCGGCTGGCGATGACGCGTCTGGCTGCAGAACTGCTCGCCGCCGAACTGGCCCGCACGCAACCCTCCACGCAACTGATCGTGAGCACGCGCGAGATCGAGCGGGCGGGGCCGAGCTACACCGTCGACACCCTGCGCGAGATTCGCCGCGACATCGGTGCGCAGGCGTCGCTGTCGCTGCTCATCGGCTCAGATCAACTGGTGCGTCTCGACACGTGGCACGCCTGGCGTGAGTTGTTCGATTACGCGCATGTCTGCGCGGCAGCGCGACCCGGTTTCAACCGCGACACGGCCTCGCCGCAACTGCGTGAAGTCTTCGCCGAACGGGAAAAGTCCGCGCTCGGGGTACAATCCACGCCATGCGGCGGCATCCTGATCGACGACTCACTCGCCGTCGACATATCCGCCACCGAGTTGCGCGCCACTCTGGCGCACGCGCGAGACGCGGCCACGCCCCCGGCGAACCTGCCCGAACCCGTGTGGCAGTACATCCGCGCGCAACACCTGTATCGCGCTTGACGGTCCCCTTGCGGGCCGCTACCTCGCACTCCCTGTTTCACCAAAAAGACGCACTATGGATATTCGTAAACTGCAGCGCCTGATCGTCGACGCCCTCGAAGACGTCAAGGCCCAAGACATCAAGGTGTTCAACACCTCGCACCTCACCGCCCTGTTTGACCGTGTGGTCATCGCAAGCGGGACGTCCAACCGCCAGACCAAGGCGCTCGCCGCGAGCGTGCGCGACAAGGTCAAGGAAGCCGGCGGCGACATCGTCAGCATGGAAGGCGAAGATGTGGGCGAATGGGTGCTGGTCGACACGGGTGATGCCATCGTGCACATCATGCAACCGGCCCTGCGCCAGTACTACAACCTCGAAGAGATCTGGGGTGAGAAGCCGGTACGCCTGAAGGCCGCCGGCACCAAGGCCGGTGCCAAGGCCAGCGCGCAAGACGACGAAGAGGACGAGGACGACACGCTCGAGTCCCCGGCGCCCGCACGCCGCAAGGCGAAGTAAGGCGCAGCGCAGGATTCTGCCGTCATGCGTCTGTTCATTCTCGCGGTCGGGCACAAGATGCCCGGCTGGATCGAGACCGCCTTCGCCGAGTACGCCAAGCGCATGCCGCCCGAGCTGCGCATCGAACTCAAGGAAATCAAACCGGAGCAACGCTCCAACTCCCGCACGGCCGAGACGGTGATGGCCGCCGAGGCGCAGCGTATCGACGCGGCCCTGCCGCGTGGCTGCCGCCTGGTGTGCCTCGATGAGCGCGGGCAAGACCTCACCACGATGCGCCTGGCCCAGTCGCTCACCGGATGGCAGCAGGACGGGCGCGATGTGGCCTTCGTGATCGGCGGCGCCGACGGGCTGGACCCGGCCCTCAAGGCCCGCGCCGACACCCTCATCCGGCTATCCAGCCTCACGATGCCCCACGGCATGGTACGTGTGCTGCTCGCCGAGCAGCTCTACCGCGCGTGGAGCATCAACGCCAATCACCCCTATCACCGTGTCTGAGCGCATCTGAGCCTGTCCGAGCGCTCCTGACGAGAAAATAAGTCAGACATAAGTCACACCATTTTGTGCAGCGCAATGCGCCGTTGCATCCGGCGGCAAGTGGCGCGCAGCGCCTTGCCGGGTGGTCCGTTCCGAAAGCTGTCAATCCCCCCAGAGGCCCCCGTGCAACACGCATTGTGCGCTGCGGGTGGAAAAATCATGGCGACGTGATAGTCTACCCGCCGCTACACGGTTCGCACCGCGAACAACTAGACTTCTCGTGAACCACCGGAGATTGGCATGAAGCAACCTTCCCTGCGCAGTATCGCCCTGGCCGGCGTTAGCGCTGCAATGGCGCTCGGCATGAGCACGTCGGCCCTGGCCGCCACCGAGATCCAATTCTGGCATTCGATGGAATCGGCCCTCGGCGAGCGTGTCAACCAGATCGCTAACGATTTCAACGCTTCGCAAAGCGACTACAAGATCGTCCCGATCTACAAGGGCAACTACGAGCAGGGTCTGGCGGCCGGTATCGCCGCCTTCCGCGCTGGCAACGCGCCGGCGATTCTCCAGGTGTACGAAGTGGGTACGGCCACGATGATGCAGGCCCAGAAGGCTGTGAAGCCGGTGTGGCAAGTCATGAAGGACGCGGGCGAGCCGTTCGACGAGTCGGCCTTCGTGCCGACCGTGGCAAGCTACTACGCCGACAGCAAGACCAATCACCTCGTGTCGATGCCGTTCAACAGCTCGACCCCGGTGCTGTACTACAACAAGGATGCCTTCAAGAAGGCAGGCCTCGATCCGAACACCCCGCCGAAGACCTGGGCCGACGTGAAGTCCGACGCCCAGAAACTCAAGGCCGCCGGCCTGTCGTGCGGCTTCACCATGGGCTGGCAAAGCTGGACGCAGCTCGAGAACTACAGCGCCTGGCACGCCCTGCCGTTCGCCACGAAGAACAACGGCTTCGACGGTCTTGACGCCAAGCTGACCTTCAACGGCCCGCAGCAGATCAAGCACATCCAGTTCCTGGCCGACATGGCCAAGGACGGCACGTTCACGTACGTGGGCCGCAAGGATGAAGTGACCTCGAAGTTCTACAGCGGCGACTGCGGTATCGCCATGACCACCTCGGGCGCACTCGCCAACATCGCCAAATACGCCAAGTTCAGCTACGGCGTAGGCATGATGCCCTACGATGCCGACGTGAAGGGCGCGCCGCAGAACGCCATCATCGGCGGTGCCAGCCTGTGGGTGCTCGCCGGCAAGTCGTCGGCCGAGTACAAGGGCGTGGCCAAGTTCCTGAACTACCTCGCGTCGCCGGCCGTGGCCGCCAAGTGGCACCAGGACACCGGCTACCTGCCGGTCACGAAGGCCGCCTACGAACTGACCGAGAAGCAAGGCTTCTACGCGAAGCATCCGGGCGCCGACATGGCCATCAAACAGATGCTCAACAAGCCGCCGCTGCCGTTCACGCGTGGCCTGCGTCTGGGCAACATGCCGCAGATCCGCACGGTGATCGACGAGGAACTGGAAGGCGTGTGGAGCGGCAAGCAAACGCCCAAAGCGGCACTGGACAAGGCCGTATCGCGGGGCGACGATCTGTTGCGCCGCTTCCAGAAGCAAGGCAGCTAAGACGCCCCCAACGTGCGATGACGCACGCAATGCAGGCAAGCCGCCCGCGTTCGCCGTGCGAATCGTGACGTTACAATGACACCACCCGGCCCGCCGTCAACGCGGGCCGGGTTGGTTTTTTTTTGGTCACTACGTTATGGCGCACAACTCCAGAGAACGCCCCCGCTTCGGAACTGGCTGGCTGCCCTACGCGCTCGTCGCGCCGCAGCTCTTCATCACCGTCGTGTTCTTCCTATGGCCCGCAGGCGAGGCCCTGTGGCAATCGACTTCGGCGCAAGACGCCTTCGGGCTGTCCAGCGAGTTCGTCGGACTCGACAACTTCACTGCGTTGTGGAGCGACCCGCTCTATCTCGCATCGTTTCGCACCACGATGATCTTCAGCGGGCTGGTGACGGTCTGCGGGCTGGTCATCTCGCTGCTGCTCGCCGCGATGGCCGATCGCGTCACACGTGCGAAGCGCGCGTACCAGACGCTGCTCATCTGGCCCTATGCAGTGGCGCCTGCCATTGCGGCCGTGTTGTGGGCATTCCTCTTCAATCCGAGTATCGGTCTCGTCACCTACGGGCTGGCGAAGGTCGGCATCCAGTGGAATCACGCGCTCAACGGCGGCCAGGCCATGTTCCTCGTCGTGCTCGCCTCGATCTGGAAGCAGATCAGCTACAACTTCCTGTTCTTCTACGCCGGGCTGCAGGCCATTCCCCGCTCGCTCGTGGAAGCCGCGGCGATTGACGGCGCAGGACCGGTCCGGCGCTTCTTCGGGCTGGTGTTGCCGCTGATTTCGCCGACGACGTTCTTCCTGCTGGTGGTCAACCTCGTGTACTCGTTCTTCGATACGTTCCCGGTGATCGATGCCGCGACCGGCGGCGGTCCGGGCCAGTCGACCATGACGCTGATCTACAAGATCTACTCGGAAGGCTTCAAGGGGCTCGACCTCGGCAGTTCGGCTGCCCAGTCGGTGGTGCTGATGGCAATCGTCATCGTGCTCACGGTCGTGCAGTTCCGATTCATCGAACGCAAGGTGCAATACGCATGATCGAGAACCGTCGCGGCCTGGATATCTTCTGCCACGTCATGCTGATAATCGGCGTGTTGCTGGTGGTCTTCCCGCTCTATGTGGCGTTCGTCGCCGCCACCATGAACGAGCAGGAAATCTTCTCCGTTCCCCTGTCGCTCATCCCGAGCACGCACCTGTTCCAGAACCTCGCCACGGTGTGGGGTCAGGGCACGGGCGATACGGCCATGCCCTTCGGGCTGATGCTCGGCAACAGCCTGTTCATGGCGCTGGTCATCACCATCGGCAAGATCTCGGTGTCGATTCTGTCGGCCTTCGCCATCGTGTACTTCCGCTTCCCGTTGCGCAATCTGTTCTTCTGGCTGATCTTCGTCACGTTGATGCTGCCGGTGGAAGTGCGGATTTTCCCGACGGTGCAGGTGATCTCAAACCTCGGGCTCATCAACAGCTACGTGGGTCTGACGGTGCCGCTCATCGCATCGGCCACGGCCACGTTCCTGTTCCGGCAGTTCTTCATGACGCTGCCCGACGAACTCGTCGAAGCCGCGCGCATCGACGGCGCCGGCCCGATGCGATTCTTCTTCGACGTGGTGCTGCCGCTGTCGAAGACGAACATCGCCGCGCTGTTCGTCATCACCTTCATCTATGGCTGGAATCAGTACCTGTGGCCGATTCTGGTGACCAACGCCCCGTCGATGACGACGGCCGTGGTGGGCATCAAGAGCATGATCGGCAGTGGTGATACCGCCACCCAATGGCAACTCGTCATGAGTGCCACGCTGCTCGCCATGCTGCCGCCGCTCGCGGTGGTCCTGCTCATGCAGCGCTGGTTCGTGCGCGGTCTGGTGGATTCGGAAAAGTAATCATGGCAAATCTCAAACTCCATAGCGTCAAGAAAACCTACGACCGGACCAACTACATCCTGCACGGTGTCGACATCGACATCCAGGATGGCGAGTTCGTGGTCATTGTCGGCCCGTCGGGCTGCGGCAAGTCGACACTGCTTCGCATGGTCGCCGGCCTCGAGTCGGTGAGCGAAGGCAGCATCCTGATCGGCTCGCAGGTCGTCAATCAACTGGAGCCCAAGGACCGCAACATCGCGATGGTGTTCCAGAACTACGCGCTCTATCCGCATATGGACGTGCGCCAGAACATGTCGTATGGACTGAAGATCCGGGGCCTCGACAAGAAGACCATCGACGAGCGCGTGCTCGCCGCCGCGCGCATTCTGGAACTTGAGCCGCTGCTCGCACGCAAGCCGCGCGAGCTCTCGGGCGGTCAGCGTCAGCGCGTGGCCATGGGCCGTGCCATCGTGCGTGAGCCGGCGGTGTTCCTGTTCGACGAACCGCTGTCGAACCTCGACGCCAAGCTGCGCGTGCAGATGCGTCTGGAAATTCAGCGCCTGCATGCCCGTCTGAAGACGACGAGCCTGTATGTCACGCACGATCAGGTCGAGGCCATGACACTGGCCGATCGCGTGGTCGTCATGAACAAGGGCTACGCCGAGCAGATCGGTACGCCGACCGACGTGTACGAGCGCCCCGCGTCGCTCTTCGTCGCGAGCTTCATGGGTTCGCCCGCGATGAACCTGCTCAAGGGCCGGGTCGACCCGGAAGGCCGTACGTTCGAGGTGGACGGCGGTGGCCCGGCGTTGCGTCTGCCGCCCACGAGCATGGCGCATGCCAATCGCGAACTCGTGCTTGGCGTGCGTCCCGAACATCTGGTGCCCGTCGAACAGCAGAGCGGCCTGGGCGCGTTCGCGGCGCAGACCAGCATTCTCGTCGATCAGCTCGAACTGCTGGGTGCCGACAATCTGGTGCATGGCCGCTGGGGCGAGCAGCCCGTCACGGTGCGTCTGCCCCACGAGATGCGTCCGGCAGCGGGCACGGTGGTGCCGCTGGCCATCTCGGCCAAGTCGTTGCACCTGTTCGATCCGGCGTCCGGCAAGCGAGTCGAAGCATGAGCGATACGCCCACAACTGCCCATCTGTGGCGCCACTGGCCCTATCCGCGTGTCGTCTCGCATCGCGGTGGGGGCAAGCTGGCGCCGGAGAACACACTGGCCGCCTTCGAGATGGGCGCCTCGCTCGGCCTGCGCATGGTCGAGTTCGATGCCAAGCTCTCGGCCGATAACGTCGTCTTCCTGCTGCATGACGACACCGTCGATCGCACAAGTAACGGCCATGGCGCGGCAGCGCAGATGACTTACGACGAGATCGCCAAGCTCGACGCCGGAAGTTGGTTCGACGAGCGTTTCGCCGGTCAGGCGATGCCGACCCTCGCCCAGGTGGCCGAGCGCTGCCTGGCGCTGGGGCTGGCCGCGAACGTCGAGATCAAGCCCTGTCCGGGCCGCGAGGTCGAAACAGGCAAGCGCGTCGCGGAGGCCGTCCGGACGCTATGGGCCGGACATCCTCAGCCGCCGTTGCTCTCGTCGTTCTCGTACGAAGCCCTCGAAGCGGCCGCCGCCGCCGCGCCCGAACTGCCGCGCGGCATGCTGTACGAAGCCGTGCCGGCGCATTGGCGCGACGATGCCCGCAAGCTCGGCACCGTCTCGCTGCACGCGAACCACAAGCACCTCGACGGCCCGCAGGTCTCCGAGATCAAGGCGGCCGGCCTGCAGATGCTCGTCTACACGGTCAACGAGCCGGCCCGTGCGCGCGAGCTGGCCGCATGGGGCGTGGACGCCATCTGCACCGATCGTATCGACCTGATCGGCGCCGACTTCCTCGCCGACGCCTGAGCCCCGCGCCGGGGAACGCCTCGAACCCTGTGCGGACCCTGTACTTCCCCGGTTTGCCCCTTGCCCCCACCTGTGCTGGCGGGCATGGGCGCAAGGCGGCATAATAGGGCGTTCCCTCGCCCAGCCCATCCAGCGGCCCGGTACACGCGCTGCAAATCCATGCAAAGCCGTGCGCCGGGCTGGACGAATTCAAGCCAAGCCGCCATGCCGTACATCTATCTTGCTTCGCAAAGCCCCCGCCGTCAGGAATTGTTGCAACAGCTCGGTGTTCGTTTCGAACTGCTGTTGCCCGGGGCCGACGAAGACGCCGAAGCGCTCGAAGCCGTGCTGCCTGGAGAACCGCCCGACGATTACGTGCAGCGCGTCACACGCGCCAAGGCAGAAGCGGCGCTCACGCGTCTGGCTCGCGCCGGTCTGCCCGGCGCCCCCATTCTGGCCGCCGACACGACGGTCTGTCTGGACGGCACCATCCTCGGCAAGCCCTTCGACGACGCTGACGCGTGCGCCGTTCTCGCCCGCCTGTCAGGCACCCGGCATCGCGTGCTCACGGCCGTCGCCGTGTGCGCGGATGGACAGGTGCATCAAGCGGTCAACATTTCGCACGTCTGGTTCCGGCCGCTACGCCGCGAAGACATCGAGCGCTACGTCGCTTCGGGAGAACCGAGAGGCAAGGCTGGCGCTTACGGTATTCAGGGCAAGGCCGCCGAGTTTGTCATGCGCATCGACGGCAGCTACTCGGGCATCATGGGGCTGCCGCTGTGCGAGACCGCCGCGCTTTTGCGTCAGGCGGGCGTCGACTTCTGACGCGTACCGAATTTGCCAAGCATTTCGAGTCTGGTCGACACCTTATGAACGAAGACATTCTGGTCAACATTACGCCACAGGAAACCCGTGTAGCGCTCATGCAGCTCGGTGCGGTGCAGGAACTGCACATCGAGCGCACGCTCTCGCGCGGCCTGGTGGGCAACATCTATCTCGGCAAGGTCGTGCGCGTGCTCCCGGGCATGCAATCGGCCTTCATCGACATCGGGCTGGAGCGCGCGGCGTTCCTGCACGTGGCCGATATCTGGCATCCGCGCACGAACAACGACACGTCCACGCCGCACCCGCAGCCCCCCATCGAAAAGACCGTTTTCGAAGGACAGACGCTGATGGTGCAGGTCATCAAGGACCCGATCGGCACCAAAGGCGCGCGTCTGTCGACGCAGATCAGCATTGCCGGGCGCACGCTGGTGTACTTGCCGCAAGAGCCGCATATCGGCATCTCGCAGCGTATCGAGAGTGAAGCGGAACGTGAGGCGTTGCGCAGCAAGATCCAGGCGCTCGTGCCTGCCGACGAGAAAGGCGGCTTCATCGTGCGCACCATTGCGGAAGACGCGGCCGACGCCGAGTTGGCGAACGACATCGCGTATCTGCGCAAGTCGTGGCAGACCATCGGCGAACAAAGCACGCGCCTGCCCGCCCCGGCGCTGCTGTATCAGGATCTGAATCTCGCCCAACGCGTATTGCGCGACTTCGTGCACGAGGAGACCGGCAAGATTCTCGTCGACTCGCGCGAGACTTTCCAGAAGCTGGCTGAATTCGCCGCAACGTATACGCCGGCAGTGCTCGGCAAGCTCACGCATTACACCGGCGAGCGTCCGCTGTTCGATCTGTATAACGTGGAGACGGAAATCGAGCGGGCGCTGTCGCGTCGCGTCGATCTGAAGTCCGGCGGGTACCTGATGATCGATCAGACCGAAGCGATGACGACCATCGACGTGAACACCGGCGGCTACGTCGGTGCGCGCAACTTCGACGACACGATCTTCAAGACAAACCTCGAAGCGGCGCTGATGATCGCGCGCCAGTTGCGGCTGCGTAATCTGGGCGGGATCATCATCATCGACTTCATCGACATGGAAAGCGCCGAGCATCGCGACTCGGTGCTTGCCGAGTTGAAGAAAGCGCTGGCCCGCGACCGCACGCGCATTACCGTCAACGGCTTCTCGCAGCTCGGGCTGGTCGAGATGACCCGCAAGCGCACGCGCGAGTCGCTCGCGCATGTCCTGTGCGAGCCCTGCGCCGTGTGCCAGGGCAAGGGACAGGTCAAGACGCCGCGCACGCTGTGCTACGACATCCTGCGCGAAATTCTGCGCGAATCGCGCCAGTTCAATCCACGCGAGTTCCGCCTGATCGCCTCGCAGGAAGTCGTCGATCTGTTCCTCGAAGAGGAATCGCAACATCTCGCGATGCTGATCGACTTCATCGGCAAACCCATTTCGCTTCAGGTGGAATCGTCGTTCCATCAGGAGCAGTACGACATCATTCTGATGTGATTAAAAATCACATTTAAAATCAACAAACTAGAAACAATACGTCCGAGAATTTTTCATTCAGCTACCCATGTAGCTACCAATTCGAGGCACGCGTACTCCCGGCACGCTTGTTGTACTGACGCCACCCGCAGGAATCTCGGCAGCGTGACGACGTACTATTCAACTCGGCGGCCCCGCCTGTCGTACCCGCTTTCGACGCGGCGAAAACAGGATGGGGTGCTGTCGCGGGGCTTCCCCGCACCTGACCCAATAAACCGGGTCTCTCCTTTTGCGTATCTGTTTAACATCACTGCTCTCACGCTCGCCATGCATCTGTAAGCGGCCCAACTTCGACGCCAGAGAACTCGGGCCGAGAGCGGAGCCAAGCGCATACTTTGTCACGCTGCTCTTCAAGTGCTGAGCGACCTCGTATCGCCGATGTCACATATCCGCCGAAATGATCGCCCAGCCCGCCGCCGAAGCTCAGCTCCAATGGCTCGATGCAATCTTCGATGAAAGCATCTAGCAACTGGTCTCGAGCCCCGTCGTTAAGCGTCGACACGAGCCCTGCGGACACCTTGAAGCCCAGTTCCGTAAATTCGCCGAGGTGTAATTTTTTGCGTTGCCGCCTGTTGTGCCGCGTTGTCACGAAACTCTCCCGTCAAAGTGTCAGATAGGTCACATCATATCGCGGCTAGACCGACCTTTCCCTATCCTGACGTTTCTGTGTGAAAGGTGTGCATAGGGCCGCCGCAGGAACTCGGGCATATCAAACCATCGTTAAATATAGAAGCATCTATTGATGCACACATAGACGCGACTATATTTTTAAAAACAAATAGTTACGCATATATAGATGCTTTGCGTCACTCATCTTTCGGGGTAAGCTGCGAACCTTTTCCAAAGGGCAAAATGTCAAAAAAGCTGAAAGGGGATAAGGCGTCAAATACTTCCGACAAAGGCAAAACGCCGTGGGCGGACGCGCACCCCAAGGTAATGGTCAATTTCTCAACGAAGTGGTCCGAAGCACAGCATCTGAAATTGACGTGGCTTGCCGAGAATATGACAGGCCGCCAGTCGATTCAGAAACTAGTGCACGCCGCAGTAGAAGCACACGTCGAAAACCTTTTGAAGAAGCACTACACGCCATGAAAACGAGGGACATGGCGAAATCTGTGGCGCTACCGTCGGAGCTTCGTACACATTCAAGATTAGAGAAGGAAAAGTCATGAAGATCAGAGATTTGCCAGTGTGGGACCCGGCCGAATTCCTGACAGATGAGGAAACCATTGCCGCATACCTAGCAGAAGCAGCGCGTGACCCTGATCCTGCGTTCTATCAAAGGGCACTCGATACCGTCGCCCGCGCGAGAGCAAAAAGCGGAAAAACCGATTGAAATTTTTGAGTATTCGAGTTCAACAGTTGACGTTCGTAACGTCTGTTGCATCAAAAAAAGCAAGCGACGCGGAGCATCCCGCGGCTGCCGGGAGCTGCCTGTTAGTATTCTCAAATGCAGCCTTTAAGCTGCTCCATCGACACCGCTCGCAGCATTGATTGCGGGCTGCCCGATGCGTGGCCCCGCTTCGCGTCTCCAAATAGAGAAGGCACGACGACAGTTTCGCCGCGTTCAATCTTGGGGACGTAAGGGAGTCGTGCCACTCATTGCTCCTGTAGACACAGCATTCGTGTCGAGAGGCGTTGGTTCAAGCTGAAGGTACTTTTGCACGATCTCGCGATCGATACGTGCTTGCTCGTTCACAAACCAGGATAAAGATTGAAACTCAAGTGGGATTCGTAGGAATAGGTGCTCAGAGAGACGAGACATCTCGCTATCTGGCGCATCTCGCTGTCGCGACAAACCCAAAAACCACGTACCGTCGTTGATGACAGTGGCGTGAAGGCCGTGGGCCAAGAACTGATCTTGTAGTTCCTTGAGATCAACGAGAACAACGAGGGAAATCTCGCCCTTGATGAAACTCAGGACATGCTCGGGATTGATCGATAAGGTAAATGGACAATACGGCATCCACGCACGTTCCGTCTTGGTCTGATTAAGAAAAAAGGCCATGCACGTATTGACCGGAACGGATTCCAACTGCTCTGCATCGAAATCCCCCGAACATGCGACATAGTAGAGGCCTCGCTCTGGTGAGATCACCACCGTGCCCTCCGTGTACGACCGCCTTATGGCAGCGTTCAGTGCAGCCGTGTGGGTAACTTCGGCCCCACCGTGCGCGACACGCCGCACATTTTGTGAACCACGGAATTCGTCGGCACCGTCTTCGGCGAAGAACTTCCCCAACGCGTGCAAGTTGCGTCGTTGCCGGTCCACCCTTTCGTTTCGGTTCCTGCTCGACTTGACCTCGATCATGAAGGGGTCGTTGCCCACCATCAGGCAAACGTCACCGTGACGTAGCACGTGCGTGATGTCGCACAATAGGATCGGCTTTCCGCCAGCAATGGCCATCCGGACCATTCGCCATTCCAACCGGAAGCCGTCCTTGCCGGTTAAATAGCCAGCGTCCTCCTTAACAGAATAATCTTCGACGCTGTAAAAAGTGTGTTTCAGCGCGTATTTGTCAAAATAGATGTGCGCGATACCGTCGCCAAAGCACCTCCAAAGAAACATAAGGTTCTTGTGCTCGTCGATGCGTTCGATCGCAGCATTTATCAACGCCTTAACAGCCTTCGCCCGCTCCTTCGGAAGGCGGTCGCGTGACAACGACTTCTTCCTGCGTGCAACGATTTCCTTCAAGCGTAGGGTCGCACGCTCTGCCGCCGTAATCCGGCGAATCAACAGACGGTGCAAGTCGAGCAATACCGCAACATTGGCCGGATCGGTCTTAAGCGTGTGCAAGAGAGCTGCCGCTTGTTTTAAGTTCGTTTCCTGACGTTCGATCATTCATTGGGCTCCCGTAATGCTTCATCTCGAACCATTTCTCGCCGATGAAATTCAGCTCGCTACCAGTGGTGCAACCACAGGACCGCGCCTGGTTTCGCCAACTCAGGAAAGGCCAGTCAGAAAATCAACTTCGCTCCATCCGTCAGACGCAAAAAGTTATCCGCTAGCGGTCAACATCTTTGCGGCCTAGTATCATTTGGAGCGCCACCAAGGCCGAACGGCGCTCTCAGAAAACAACAATCAGACCCAAGACCAGATGCAACGCCCTACCGTTTTCATTTCATCTACCATCTACGACTTTCACGACCTACGCTCATCGTTGAAGTTTTACCTTGAGGAACAAGGTTTCACGGTGCTCGCATCAGAATTCAACGACTTCAAAAAGCCGTTGGATACTCACTCCTACGAAGCCTGCCTGGAAGCGGTAGGCTTGGCTGACTACTTCATTTTGCTCGTCGGCTCTCGCGTTGGCGGATGGTATGACGAACCGAACCGAATTTCCATCACGCAGAAGGAATATCGGGTGGCTTACGAATTGCACAAAGCGGGAAAACTCAAAATCCTTGCCTTCGTGCGCTCGGAAGTCTGGCAAGCGAAAGAAGCACGGCGTGAGCTACACAATCACCTGAAAGCGACAGGCGCGAAAGAGCGGATAGGAAAACGGGGCATTCTCTCGTTCATTGGCCGTAGAAAGTCAAAATTGGACGAGGAAACAAAAAAGGCCATTGAAAATCATGAGAGTAAATTTATGGATGACCCTAAGTTCATCTGTGAATTTATCTCAGAAGTTGGCAGGAATGCGGAAACCAAGCGTGCCGTCAGCGGGCATGGTGTTGCGCCATCTGGGAACTGGATTCATCAATTCAGCACGTTTAGGGATGTCGTGGATGCGCTAAATGGGCAACTGTTCTCGTCCATTCCGTTGGAGGACATGACAATGCGCACTCTGCTACGCCAAGAGCTACGCCAGTTTGTGAGCCAATGTATGGTCAAGTTTAGCCCCGGTGTGTCTTATTCCGCCAGACCAACTATTGACGCATTCCATCGTTCGCACCCCATCACTCTTGACTCCTGTCTTGAGCCGCTTACCCAAGTGACCGTAGCTCAATGGGACCGAATTAGTATGCTTGCACTGGCAATGTTTGGCCGTCAGTTTCGCCCAGTTGTGCTCCCTCAGGCACTGACACGCTCTACGTTTCTTGAGTTCAATCTCGAGTCAAATACGTTTTGCCGAACGCCTGCCTACGATGCGTTGCTACTGCTGCAAGAGGAAATAGCAAACTTCAACGCCGCGAACACGCCAAGCAAGCGAAAGGTCATCTCTGACAACACAAAGGGCAAGCGCGCCACAAACGCCCCGACTATCGAAGTAGATACGATGGAGCTAATTGACCTTCTGGGACTGTTTGACCGCTGGGCGAATATTCTGGAACTGTCAGTAGCTCTCAGCGAACACCTCGATGGTCGGCCCTTCCCAAAGCTCGATCTTCGCCCCCAAACGCCAATTAAAGGGATGCAAGAAGCACTTGACGAAGAAAATCCCTCCGAAGCCGAAATTACTATCTTCTTAGACAAATATCGAAAATGACGGTCCCAGTGAAGGGCTCTTGGGGCCATCTAGTGCTTTGGGACGCGCACATATTGATATCGGCAATATCGACAAACTCTTGGCGTATCCGGCAAAGCCCGCTGTGCACGCATTACGTCATCGCGCTCGAATCGAGCATGTCTTACCATGCTTCACGGCCCATGGGTCTGACTTCCCCCCACACCGCTCTGTCTGTCGACTGCGGTACATTTGGATCACACTGTGCCACAAGTTCTTCCAACAAATATTTGCGCCGCGCGGCGGATAGTAGGACTCCATCGGGACGCACTTCGACGGTAAGCGATCCACCCACGGATGAGTGAATCTGTGCGAGCAAACGGCTCGGCAGCCTCACTGCGGCACTATTACCCCATTTCAAAATTCTGAGTTTCACGAGTACCTCCGAATATTTAACGGCGCGCACGGCGGGTTGTAGGCAAGCCCTCCTCGCGAAAACAGCCTGCGACACGATCAAGAAATTGTAGAAACGCTGCCACTGATAAAACTACGGACACACTATCGCCGCAAGTACGCACAACAGGCTCGCAGCAAATGCTGAGGCTTGAATCGTGATCCCGGCCTAGACCAACCATATTCGCGAAAGAAACGGCCAGCAGTCCTACCGCATACATATAGACAGTCATCCATCAGGCTTCCGGAGAATCGTTGGGCGCAACAATAGGGCCTGTTCTGGCAGGCTGTGGTGAACGACGCTGATCTCTCAGATGAACAGCGGTCTGATCGATGCTGGGATATACAGTTGTCGCGTTGATGTTGATTCGGTCGAGCTGTTCGAGGATGTGTTCTTTGTTCCGGATCGTCACCCGGCTTATTTCGATCCCATCCTGACCGGCGTCGGGAAGCGTCGATCCATGCCCGAACAGCAGGAAGGCTCCGGACTGCGATCTGATGCGTGTATTAGTGCGCTTTGCCTTCACGCAGATGATTGATCCGAGATCGTCCGGGATGATTCGCCCCTCGAAAAAGCCCTTTTCCGACTTAATGTGGTGGAGCAGTTTCCCGGCGACATCCGTTTCATTAAATGCTTCTTGGTCGAGGCGAAGATCGATGTCATTCTTCTGCGCATACGTCAGGTTGGATAGGTTCGAAAGGCAACTGACGGTATCCGAGTCAAAGTATTTCACCCCTTCCGACAAGACCTGAAAGACGATGACCTCACCATCAATTTTCGATTGATCAGACCTGCCGGAGCAGGCGAAGAAGAGTGCCACTAGCGGATTGCCAGAGATATCAAGCAGCCTCGTGGGCAAGCCATAGTGCTGCATGCGCACGAGGCGGTCGAAGCAATACTGATCGCCTTGGAACTCGTCGTGATGCGCAATCAGTAATTCTTTGCAGAGTCGGTCCTCGCTCGGCATGAACTGCCAGTCACCATTTTCCCATTTGCGTAGGAGTGATGGCGTCAACTCATAACGGGCGTCACTGTGGCCTCTGAAGAAAGTGTCAGTCGCAACCTTTCCCGGAGCGCCATAAAGCAGTTGGAGGAAGGACTCGACACTTTCGGCGACGCCAAGGATCTTCTTGTCGCGTGGCGGAGGTTGGATTTCTGCATCGTCAGCAGTGAACGTCTCTTGCTCCTCAATTCGAGGAGCAAGGTCCGGCTTAATTTTGGCCAACCGGAGCAGCACCGTCCGCGCTTCGCCCTCACGGACTGCCCAGTGAGTGCGGGAGAGCTGAAATCGGTCCGCGCCGAACACCGCCCTGGCTGCCTCAATGTTGTCGAACTCAACCTCACCGAAGTCGATTACTGTCTCGAAGTTGGTGGAGACTTCCCTCGGCTCAGGCGTTGTGCGGGAAATGCGACCATACTTGATTAGCATCGAAACAACGTTTCCGGTTTGCTTGATCTCGCTGCAAAGAAAGGTCGGCAATTTTTCGAGAAAGGCGATTGCAGTGGAATCAAGGCTTTCCAGCCGCTTCTCTGTGTCGGACGGCGTGTACTCGAACATACGCCCGCGGGACATGGTGAAGCTATCGACGTTTCTCTGCAGATATTCCCAATTACCGAAGGAGATGTAGTTGAAGCTTTCCACTATGTGCCCCATTTCTTTCTCTATTGTTTTGCCGAACGCGAAGCACAGTCGTGCCCACATACCGTTGCTGACGTACTTGGAACCGGCAGTCGCGCGAGCACCTTCGCTCGCACGTAGCCAAAGTGCGATACGAGGTATTCGTTAAGCTGCTGCGGGCTGTTGATCGTGCCCGCGCGCTCAAGGTTCACACCGACACGATGGAGCACACCAACCGCCTGAAAATAACCCGCATCTTTCAACTTGTCATAGGCGTCGAGAATTAGGAAGCCCGTATATTCGAAGGCCCCGCAATATTCAGCTCGCTTCGCGGGACTTTCAGTGCGGCTCGCGAAATCAACGCCTGTCGTGCATAGGCGCGCATCTTGATACATACCCTCTATGCCTCCATCGTGATAGCTCTTGAACGCGGCATTGATTGCCTTGTCCATGTTGGCCTGATCCGCAAAGGCAGGCGTCGCGAGCGAAACGATTAAGGTGGCGAGCAGTGCTTTGGCGATGCGCATGTTTTCATCGTAGTGGTTTGATGCGAGTTTGCCATGCCCGGATCAGTTTTCCCATCCCTATCCAAATGGGCCGCCCATGGCTATGTGTCCGAGGTAAGGCGGCAGCAAGCGATGGCATGAAGGGTTCACCGCAAAGGGATCGACAGGCGCTAGCGTTTCATGACGGAATCTGAGTGTGCGCTGTCTAAGAGCAGCGAGGGAATGACGCGCGTGTCGACCAGTACAGTGACAATGCAGTATTTCCCCGATCCATCGGTGATCCGAGAGCCCATTTATTCTTAATCGTCATGTCACCCCGCTTCTTCGAACAGCCCATCGGAGGTATAACGCTCTGTCAGATATGCAATCGGCTGCATCCGTCCTGCCCGCAGTTCATCGAAATAGCCATCAATCGACCGGTAACGCATGACCTTTTGGCGAAGCGGTTCGACGGCTTTTGCGAGTTGCTCCGCAGCGGCAACGAGTGCGGAACTGCCGCGAATTTTATCGAGCCCGTGCTTGCGGGCCATGCCGAGCGCCTGCTCGACGGTCTGAGCGGCGTTGCTCACGCGGTCAAAGTCCTCGCGAGCGGGTTGCGTCTGATTCGTGAACTGGATCATCACGGTGGCGAACTCAGCGGCAATGCCACCCAATATCGACTCTGTGCCCCGCATGAGGGCATGCTGACGCGCTACGCGCGCGTCATACTCCATGTGCGGCGAAAGCCCGACTAGGAAATCCAAGCTCACGGCGTACACGCAGGCCGCCGTCATGAGAAACTGGCGATCATAGGGAATCTTGCGTTGGCCGGACTCGATCAAGCTCAGTTGCGTCGAGTTGGAATAGCCGAACTTCTCGGCAGCTTCCACGGCCGTCATGCCCGACATGACACGTGCAACGATCAAGTTGAAGCGCAGAGTCTCCACTTCCTCAGGCTTGCTCTTGTCGCGCACGAAGCGCTTAAGAGTTTGTTCAACCAGTGTGTCGTGCTGAGATTCGGCTTTGAGCTGTTCTTTACTCATGCATGAGTGTCCTGCTAGACCGGAAAAAGCGGGGCGGCGATATGCTCTAACTGCTCGGCCATGTCGATTACAGCGAAGCTCTTACCCATGGTTGTAGGAGCCCGCTACGTCGCGGCGGTCGATTGCAGTGAGCGTCGCGACGGTGATTTGAACAGCCACGTTGAGCGCTTCGCCGTCGGTCGAACGTGGCACTGTGAATGGCTTTGAAACGCTTTCGATGACGATAGGCAGAATGGTCTGATCGCCATATTTCATTGCGAGCAACTGCGGCGTGACCGATGGATAGATCGTTTCGAGCCCAACGCCCCTCAAACCATTTTTAAGTGCACCCGCAATCACGCCATCATTGGCCAGATACTGCGGAACGGCCCACTGTTCAAGCTGAGTGACCGGCTGGCGGACTTCCGTGTTCGGGTCGATCAGCGCGCGAAAATGTGCTGTGAAAGAGAACTTGACGGGGGGCATGCCACTAAAAATCTGCGTTGAGTTCAATTTAGTGATGCCTGTGCGGCCAGTTACGTCGCTTAGCACCTTGGTCGCATCACTCGCAGCAGGCGTTCGGCTAAACATAGCGATCAGGTCGGGCGAAAGCGTGCCCGATTGCAGCATGGCCGAAATGCTCGGCACCTTCGACTCCGCGCCAGCTCCCTCGAATGGACTTGTCCAGTTGAGGGACATTTCCTGGGTTCCGTCGGTGATCGGCGCCCACACCTCGTAGCCGTCATCGACAACAAAGTTGTCGGCCGCAGAGACGGTGCGCTTATCGAAGCTCCGCAACCAATCGGTGCCGTTGGCGGCGCGCTTGACGGGGTAGAACTTTGCCAACAGGTGCGGATTGATTCCGTCCCAATTCGAGGACAGGATCTTGACTGATGCTGTTTGGGATGGCTGCACGTTCACTTGACCTCCTTTGCGGCGGGCTGACTGATCGCATCGCGCCAGCGTTCGCCGCTCGCGCGGGAGTAAATGGTCAAGGGTGAAACCTGGTAGCGTTTCGCGAGGGCCTTGGCGGACGTGCCGTTAGCATACTCCCGGCGCAAGGCATCCCATTGGGCGGCACTCATGCGAAGGCCTGCCATTACGCGGCCTCCGTCAGGAACGCCACCGCGCCAGCCGCGAGCTTTGCTGCCAGTTCGGCATCACGCGCCTCTGCATCGGATAGTTCGTTGCGCCAGCCAGCCAGATCGTCGGCCGACGGTTTCGGCTCAACGCTTGACGCCTCTTCAACGCTCATGCCCGCGTCAACCAGTTTGCGAACAAACGCACGGCGGGCAGCGTCGTAGCCTGCAATCTGCGCTTTCAGGCTGCGAACGACCTCGACAAGGCGAAGACGCTCGTCAATCGCAGAAGTCACAGCCGGTCCGGCCTTGCGCATCTGGTCTGCCTGCTTGGCTCGCAACGCGCGCTGCGCGGACCAGATGGACTCGCGCTGACCGCGCAGGGTGGCAAGGCGCTCGCGCAACGCAGCGTCGATGGTGATCCCGTGTTCGACTGCGACGGCTCGTGCCAGTGCGAATTCTTCGTCCGCGCCGGTCATTTCAATCATGGCCACGCGTTCCTTGACGAGCAGGGTCAACAGGCCCACGTATTTGCCGGAGCCAACGGGCTCGGCCTGTCCGGGTGAAGCGTGAGCGATGGGCCTGATAGCGGGTGCTGCGTCGTTTCCCGAGGCGAGTGCGACGGGAGTTTTGCGGGTCTTGGACAGGAGTTTCATAAATACCTCGGTGGATAGAGGACTCCACTATCTCAGCGTCTCTACGCAGCAAATCTCGCAGTTTTCCTAGAAATCACAGAATTGGTAAATGGCGCAGCCGACACTGTTCAGGTATTCGCGCCCGCGCGCATCCGTATAGGTGTCGGAAAACTCCCCGGGGTCAGGGAGTCGTCTGCGTTTCGGTTCGTTGCCTACGCGCGGGCGCGGGCGCGCGCGTAGGTGTAAGAAAATTCCTGGTTACGGCGCGGGAGGGTCACCGCCTAGCCTCCGCGCAGCGAGCCTGACGCGGTGATTGGCCCATAAGCGCTGTGCAATGTCTTCCGGTCGGCCGCCCGATGCGTTCTTGCGAACGGCGTCGCGCTCGACCAAGGCGCGCGCGAGTTCGGCCGCTAGACGCAAGCGCTCAACGAGGTCAGCGTTCTTCTTCACGGCGCGGCCCTCCCAGTGATACCGATGCGGCGAGCGATTTCGTTCACGCCTTCCGGCGCGAGTTGCACCCATCGGACTGAACCACGGCCCCGCAGCACCACCCAGCCACCGGACAGCGCCTCATCCGTCGGTCGCCAACCATCAGGGGCGCGGTAGAGCCATCCAGCGCGCTCTAGCCACTCGAACAGGTCGAAACGCCTCATGTGAAACTCGCGTGCAACGTCGGTCACTGGACGGCAACCAGCATACGGGTTAGCCGCCTCGCGTTTCGCCCTGAGCAGCGCCATCCGATTCGCCTCTCGATTGCGTGCGCTTTCAAATGCGCGCTGCACTCGGCGCTGCACTTCCGCCTCCGGCTCCCCGGCCCGCCGAAGGATTTCAGCAAACCGTTCTGCCTGCCGTTCAAGCTTTCTTTCCATTCGTATCAAATCCCTATATCGAAAATCAGGTTGCGGCCTCCCTTATTTCTAGGGAAACCGTGCGCCAATTGCGCCAATGCGCCAACACAGACATCAATGCCTTACGCTGCAAGGGTTTCGGCGTTGGCGCACGTTTCAAAATCAGCGCCAATGTTGGCGCATCAGCGCGGACAAGCCTGCGATCCTCTTTTCACATTGAAGAAGCGCCAACAATGCGCCAACGATGCGCCAACGCTGAAACCGTTGCCCATTGAGGCTTTCATCAATAGTTGGCGCTATTGGCGCTGTTGGCGCATGGTTTCTCGGATACGTGCGCGCGGAGTGGCCGAATGAGTCACCCCGAAGATCAGCATTACGACGGCGTCACGTCAATCGCCATCCTCATCCGGCGGGGCCTCACCCGCACGTGGGCGCATTCGATATCCGTCGCCGAGGTTGACGCCCTTGAACTTCCCGATGTTGACCTTGTAAGAACGCCGCTTCTCGTTCCGATGCAACATGCCCGCTTCGTGCAACACCCTGCACGCGCGGAGCATGTCAAATCCGGCGACGACTTCGTTACGGAACGCGTGCTCACGCACATAGAACGTGACTTGATCGTCCTTGTACCTGCGGTAGCCCATTGCATCGCGCACATTCGGGTCTTGTGGGGCCGTCTCCGTGGATAGCAGAATGAAGCGACCGTACTCGTTCGACAGCAGCACGGCGTTCGCCTGTTCGATCAGACGTGCGTCGTCGCGGTCGCCGGTCCCGAACACGTCAAGCCAGCGTTTCCACACGCAGTCGATAGCCGCGCGAGCCTCGTCTACCGTCCACCCGGTCAGCCCCGCGTGCGAAGCGAGGACAGCGGCAGCGGACAGTATCGCGAACTTGCGCGTGGCGCGGCGCACGGGCGGAGCCGAACCGTCAGGCACCATCGCTGCCATACGTTCGCGCTCTCTGTTGATCGTCTCGCGGGCCTCTTCGCAGCGTGGCACCAACCACTCAACAAACGCCCGTCCGAGCGTGCCGTATCGCTCGTGTGATGCCGCTTCGACCGCGACGGCGAAGTCGCCCGCCGCCGCGAATTCGTGCAGGCAATCGAACGCGCGGTGAGCACCACCGTCGGCGGGCACGTCGAGCATACGGATTTCCTGCCCGCCCCTCGGCTGCACACCGCCCTCGCTCAAATACCGACTCATCCCAACTTCGCCGGTCGATAGGAACGTCGAGAGCCACGAGCGGGCCGCGACAGTGCCGCCGTCGCGTGCGCCCTGCGACTTGGACTGGCCGTTCAGCATCATGTAAAGCGCGGGACCGATACGGCTCGCATCGCCCGCACCAATCTCATCCAGATATAGCAGTCGATGGTTAGCAGCTTCGGCGTTCAGCGCGTGCCCCAGTTGCGTTCCGCTCCAACTTGTCTTTGTACGGACAGGATCACCCCACACGCTCGCGGCCGCGTCGGCGGTCGTTGTCTTGCCGCTCGACGTGTTCGCGAACAGGTGCAGACCGATGCCGTCCTTCTCGCCTGCAATCGGCAGCAGCGGCCCCGCCAGCGCACACGCAATGGCCGCCATCGGCAGAGCATTGCCGCGCGCGAGCCTGCCTACCGACGTGCGCCACTCATCGAGCGTGCCTCGCGCCGCATATGCCGTTGGATTGCTCAGTCTGCCGTCAAAGTGCATACGGCCATCTGGTTTGCCGACGATAGTTCCGTCTGGCATCACATACGCGCCACACTGCCAACCGGGCATGTTGATGATCTTGTAGTGCGTATCGCGGTTCCACGTTTGCAGCCAGTGGGCTAGGCGCTCTCGGGCAGCGCGACCCACCGCAACGGCCAGCCCGCCATTACGCAGACGCGCCCAACCCTCGCGCTCACCGACTTCGGCGCACGGCATAGATGCCGTGATGGCCTGATTGCTGCCAGGACGGTTCCAGCGCAGCACGCGCACCTGACGCCCGGAGTCGTCCACGCCGATACCGAGTATTTCGAGCGGGTCGCACAACCAGAGCGGCGCGGAATGTGCCAACTCGCCCGTTTCGGGATCGACCTTGACACCGACGAAGTACGTCCCGGATTGGCTCACCGATACATGCTCCACCGGCTCCCCGTTTGGCCCGTACCCGCCCTCGCGCTTGCCAACAGCGACAGTCGCCAAAGCGGCTTCAATCGAGGCCTTTACTGCGTCCGCGCCGCGCGCCGTGTGCAGATCGTTGAAGTCGGTTTGATCCGGCTGGCGGGTCTTCCCGAAGTCAGGCACCGCCAGCCTCGCGCCAACCGCTTGCGTGGCCTTTACGGCCGTTTCGTGCGCCTCGCCGGTCGCCTTATCAAGGTCCGCCAGCAGCACCAGCGAAGCATCCGGGTAGCGCTCGCGCATCGCCTTCGCTGTCGCCGCCATCTGCCCCACCGACAGCGCGGCGATGGCGGGATAGCCGCTGCACTGGCTGACGGACAGCGCCGTTGCCACGCCCTCGGCTATCAGCAACACATCAAGCGTGTCAGGCATCGCCTGTGCGGCCCAGTAGCCGCCAGTCTTCACGCCGCCAGCCAGCGCGCTCTTGCGCCCGTCACCGTCGATCACCTCCAGCGAGGACAGCTTGCCGTCCACCGTGATCGGCGCAACCAAGGTGGAGCCCTCCAGCGGCTCGACGCCGCGCTTGGGCCGATACCCGATCAGCTTCACCAGCCTGCTCACATCGATTTCGCGCAGCGTGTCCACTGGCTGGACCCCCTTGCGCGTCAGATACGGATGGCCACCGCCGACGGGCGTCGCCTTGCCCCACACAGCGGCCGCCAGCGCTGCCGCATTGCGGGCCTTCGCCTCTCGCTCATTGGCTTCCTTTGCCGCACTCCGCTCACGTTCGGCACGGCGGCGATCTTGCTCGACGGGATCCACAGTTACCGCGCTCGTATCGCGCGCGTCGAAGCCGTACTGCTGTGCGATATGGAATAGGGTCCCGACATGGACGGCCAGCATCCTCTGCGCGGATTTCCACGTGCTGCGGGCCTCGGCTTCCTTGTAGCGCGGATCGCCACGACTCCACTCGGCGAAGACATCGAAACCTGCTGCGCCGAGACCATCGTACAGTCCTGCGGCCACCTTTACCCACTCGTCGTGTGGCAAATCCGCGGGGATACAGGCTAGCGCGGCACGGATGCGCCCCTCCCTAGTCTGCACACTCATGCGTTGCCTCGTACGGATTGTTCATCATCAGAAAGATGCCGAGATTCACCGCGCACGTGCTGGCTCAGCGATTCGAGTCGGTCTCCGAGCAGCGCTGCTGCTGCCCCCGCAAGGGCCAGCAAATAGTCCGCATCGATATTCTCGATGCCTGCGGGTTCGCCCAATTCACGCCGAACCGACGCCGCGCGCGCGACGCAAATCACCGCAGCAGCGCCGCGTGCAACGCTATGCGCATGTTCCAGCACATCAGCCACGGGCGGGGGCAGTTCGCTCGCACCAAATTGTAGGATCAGCGACTCACGCATGACGCACCTCCGCGCGGGCGATTTCGGCCAGTCGGCGCAGAGCGTCGCCGGTCACGTCGAGCGCCTCGCGGTCGGACGGCGCAAGTGCGGCGGCGCGCAGGGCGTCAGCGATAAGGGCAGGGATAGAAAGCGTTTGCTCAGGACGAGCGAGGGCTTGGCGCATGATGCGGCCTCCACGGACGGGTTGGATCGCCCGGCTTCCGCTCTCAAACGGGGTGGCCGGGCGCATGGCAGGGTTGAGAGACCGGCGTCCGTGGGAACCGGCGTGCGCGAACGCACCCCCACCAAGGCCCGACCATTGAAGGCTCAAGGTGTACGGACGTAAAAAAACCGCACGGCGGCGGTTGTCCGCCACGGAACATTTCCGGCTCTCACCCCGGGTGCCTATTGTCTCCGGCACGGCCAAAGTATACGTCATAGCTGAACGGACGCAACCCCTTTCAGCATCGCACTCCGCGATGGCAAACGCGCGAAAAACTGCAAATGTAACGATATTCACGCGGCACCCCTCAGTGCCGTGCGCAGTTCACCGACGTTCCAGCGAGTCGAATGACCAAGCTTCTTCGGTTGGGGGATGAGCCCCGACGCAGCACGTCGCCACACGGTCGAGACAGAACACCCATAAAGCCCAGCGACGGCGCGCACATTAACGTATGCGGAGCCGGGTAAGGTGTCAAATGAGGCGAGCGCCTTCGGGAGTGGAGCGCTTGCAAGTAGAGACATTGGAGATTCGTTCCTAGTATGGCGCGATAGCGCCCGACGTGAATCGCGCCGACCTGAGTCAGGATGAGACGGGCGAAGCGAATACTAGGAAACGGAACACTGGAAGGCTGCCTGCTGGCAAAACAAGTTGCTAGCTGGCAAACAACTATCGCCTCAGGAGATTGATTCCTGCGCGGATATTTGCTCGCAAGTTGGACTTACTCACCCCGTGGGTGTTTGCGTCCTCCAAACACGACAGCAAGTCTTCGACTTCCTCCGCGATCTTGCTGCCATTCGGCTTATCACCTCTCTTGTAGTTGCTGAACTTCTCGGCAAGAACGAGAGCCAGCGCCGCGATTTGCCTTTGAAGCGTGGCACGCTCCCCTTCCCCCAAAGTATCAAGTGACCGTGCCAATGCTTCGTTCCGCAAGCGCTTCATTTCGGCACTTGACACGAATAGGTGTTTCTTCTCTGTGAACGCCATTTGTGCGTAGATTTCCGGCGTCACCTGGTCATACGAGAACCACTCGCCCGCGTAGTCAGGCAGCGGCCCAAGTGGCATGACGAACGAAGTTATGCGAACCCCGCCGGTAGATTCGAGGCGGGCCACATCCTCCTTGTGAAGAACCACCCTATCTGAGGGTGAAAACCATAGGGCAACGGCTTCAAGGTCTGGGCGTTGCACCAATTGTGGCGAGAACTTCCCCCACGAATACAAACCCTCGTTCAAAACCGGCGCGGACAGGTCTGCGCGTCCGGTCGCACCTAAGTGCAATAGATCGTCCTCAGTTAGATTCAACGTCGCCGCCGCGTCCGATAGACGGTAGTGCTCTCGCTCAATCGGTATGACCGTGCCTTGGGTTGCCAACAAAATCTTCTCCTAACGCTTAAGCGGACTCGCGAAGCGGAATCACTTTGCATTGCACATTGAGCATCTGCGCCTCAAGAAACTCCGCCCACAACTGGAGCGCCGCTCTACGCTCACTCCAGTACGTGTATTGATCATAGATGCCCTCAACGCCCGCCAACCTATGATTCAGGCACATTTCGGAGATGTCACGCGGCACACCTAACTTTCGCATGTGGCTTTTCATAGTGCTGCGGAGATCGTGAGGCGTAAATCGCCGGATCTTGGGTTCGTGGCTTTTGATCCAGTAGTCGATCGCCTCGCGTATCGCATCCTTCGATACATGCGTGTCCCCTTCATGCCGGTCGAGCCGGTTACTCAGCCGCGCTGGCAGCACGTAATCGGAGGCACCCGCGAGTACGAGCAGCCGCTCGAACCATTCGATGACTATGGGCGCAAGCGGTATGTCCATCGACGGTCCTGTCTTACTCTCTGGAATATGCCATCTCGCTTCCTCGAAATGAAGGTCCGACCGGAGCGCCGTGTAAAGCTCGCCGATCCGTACTCCCGTCGCGAGCGCAATACGCACGGCGTAAAGGTTCACATCGCGCATCTTCGCATTCATCAGGACCTGGAGTTCTGAGTCAGTCAGCATCAGCCGTTTTCGTACTTCCGGCCGTTTACCGATGATCGCGTCGAGTTGAATGCCCGCACATGGATTGGAATGAATCAGCTTCTTGCCAGCAGCATGTTTGAAAATCCCCCGTAGAACGCACCACAGGGTAAAAGTTTCCACCCAACCAAGTTTGTGCCGTTCAATCTCCGCGACGATATCGGCTGGCCCGACAGACTGAACAGACATGGCACCGATGCCATTCTCGACCCGCTTCAGATTGCGTCCATAGCCGCTTTGAGTGCTTGCTGCGAACGTCACAAGCACCTTCTCGCGATAGTCTGTGATGAGTTGACGGACAGTCCAGTCTTTGCGCGCCTTAGCCTTCCGAACCTCATCAGCGGGATTTACGCCATCGGCGAGAGCGACGCGACGTTTCGCTGCCGCTGCGCGCGCCGCAGTCAGCTTCAGGTCTGGGTAACGCCCCAACGTTACTTCTTGGCGGCGGCCACCGTGGCGAAACCGCAGAATCCAAGATGCAGCCCCCGCGGCAGACAGAGTGAATGTCAGTCCTCCCCCGTCCGACTTCGCTATGGGCTTTCCCTCTCGTACCCACTTGCGCAACTGCACATCTTCGAGCAGATTAGATTCCCGTTTTGCCATGCCGATGAGCCTCGTCTATCCGGGTAGCTGACTACCTTAGTAGCTACCCATTTCAGGTGCGCTTGCACGCGTCAGGATGATACGAGATGAAGCATCGAAAAGGTAGATCCTCTTATCCACAAAGGTGTTTTGTGAGAGGTGTGGCAAAGGATGATATCGTTCGAGACGTAGACCAACACAATACGACATTATTCTGATGTAACGCATCCCAAACACTCGCGCCCCGACGTCATGCCTTACTCGAATTACGACAATCTGGCGGCATCGAGCGAGGCGCTCGACAAGCACGCCGTCGCACGCCACTCGACCTGGGTCAGTATCTGGGTCAATGTCGCGCTCACGACGGCGCAGATCGCCATCGGCATCTTTGCCCGCTCGCAGGCATTGATTGCCGACGGGATTCACTCGCTCTCGGACATCGTCTCCGATTTCGTCGTGCTGGCCGCCGCACGCGGCAGCGCCCGCGCGCCGGACGCCGATCACCCCTACGGTCACAGCCGCTACGAAAACGCGGCGTCGCTGTTTCTGGGTGTCATTCTCGCGGCAGTGGGCGCTGGCATGTTATGGCGCGGCATCGACCGGCTGCTGCATCCGGAAGATATCCCGGAAGTCCACGTCGTTGCGCTCGTGGTCGCCGTCATCGTACTGTTGAGCAAGGAAGGGCTCTTTCGCTACATGCTGCGCGCGGCCCAGCGCGTGCGCTCCGCCATGCTCGTTGCCAACGCCTGGCATGCCCGCTCCGACGCGCTGTCGTCGCTCGTCGTCGCGTGCGGCATTCTTGGCAATCTGGCGGGCTATCGCATTCTCGACCCGCTTGCCGCGGCTCTCGTGGGCCTGATGATTGGCCGCACCGGGTGGAAGTTCGGCTGGAATGCGTTGCAGGACCTCATCGATCGCGGCGTGGACGACGCCACGACCGTCACCATTCGCGAGCGCTTGCTGGCGACCCCCGGCGTGCGCACCATCGACATGCTGCGCACACGGCGCATGGGCGACGAGATCGTCGTCGACGTGCACATCCTCGTCGACGCACGGCTGTCGGTCTCCGAAGGGCACTACATCGCCGAGCAGGCCCGCACGGCGGTCATGCGTGAGCCGCAGATTCTCGACGTGCTCGTACACGTCGACCCGGAGAGCGACACCAAGGGAACCGCGTTACAGCAGTGGCCGGCGCGCGCGGCCGTCGTCGGCGCCGCCGAAGGCCTGTGCCGGACGAACGCGCTGGCGCTGCACGACGTCAAACTGCATTACCTGAACAATCGATTGGAGGCCGAGGTCATCGTCGAAGGTCTGCATGAAACTGCATCCCCGGATGCGCAAGCCGTTGGCGGGCATGGCGGTATGGAGCCGGCATCGCAGACCGTGGCCGACGCCCTTGCCGCGCGCTTTGGGCTGCGATACGTCCGGGTGCTGCGAGTGACGGGGGAGACGTCGGCGATGTCAGGCGCGCACAGCGACGACGACAGTGTCGCCGCTGCGCCCGCGCAAACGACGGCCGCCGGTCCCGCCGACTGACGGCAGGGCCACGGCGGCCGGAGACAACCGGTACGGAGCGGTGCCCCGTGCGCGCGATCAGTCTTCTTGCTTGTAGTCCGAGAACAATATGCCTTGCCGGTCCTTGTCCGAGACGATCGGCGTGATGCCGTCGAGCGGCCAGGGAATCGCCAGCGTCGGATCATCCCAGCGGATGCAACGTTCGAACTGCGGCGCCCAATAGTCGGTGGTCTTGTACAGCACTTCAGCCGTCTCCGACGTCACCACGAAGCCGTGGGCGAAGCCTGCCGGAATCCACAATTGCTTCTTGTTCTGCGCACTCAGTATGTCAGCACTCCACTTGCCGAACGTTGGCGAGTCTGCACGCAGATCGACTGCAACATCGTAGACTTCGCCCTCCAGTACGCGCACGAGTTTGCCCTGTGGTTGCTTGACCTGATAGTGCAGCCCCCGCAGTACGCCACGCGAAGAACGCGACTGATTGTCCTGCACGAACGTAAGCGTCTCGCCCAGTGCGGCCTCGAAGTTGCGCTGGTTAAAGCTCTCGAAGAAATGACCGCGAGAGTCGCCGAATACCTTCGGTTCGATCACGCGAACGGCCGGAATGGCTGTGGGAGTCACTTGCATAATAAGTCACCGGTAAAAAGCGAAGAAATGTGATGCCTGAGACTCAGAACACCCGTTCACGCAGCATCGAGAGCAGGTACTGGCCGTAGCCAGTCTTGGCCAGCGGCTGCGCCAGTGTTTCGATGGCTGCCGCGTCAATCCACCCGCGACGGAATGCAATTTCCTCTGGGCAGGCAACCTTGAGCCCCTGACGTGACTCGATGGTCTGAATGAAGGTGCTCGCTTCGAGCATCGACTCATGCGTGCCGGTATCGAGCCAGGCATACCCTCGCCCCATGATTTGCACATTGAGCTTGCCGCGGCGCAGGTATTCGTTGTTGACGTCCGTGATTTCCAGTTCGCCACGCGGTGAAGGTTTGATCGAACGGGCAATCTCGATCACGTCGTTATCGCAGAAATAGAGACCGGTCACGGCATAACGCGACTTGGGCGCTTTCGGCTTCTCGACGAGTTCGACAGCCTTGCCGTTCGCATCGAATGTCACCACGCCGTAGCGCTCGGGATCGTGCACCGGATAGGCGAACACGCAGGCGCCGTCCGTCTGTGCATTCGCCGCCGAGAGCAGTCCTGCGAAATCGTGCCCGTAGAACAGATTGTCGCCCAGCACCAACGCGCACGGATCGTTGCCAATGAAGTCGGCCCCAATCAGGAAAGCCTGAGCCAGACCGTCCGGCGAAGCTTGCACGGCATATTGCAGGTTCAGGCCCCACTGGCTCCCATCACCCAGGAGTTGTTCGAAGCGTGGAGTGTCCTGCGGCGTCGAGATGATCAGCACATCGCGAATGCCCGCCAGCATTAGCGTACTGAGCGGGTAATAGATCATCGGCTTGTCATACACCGGGAGCAACTGCTTCGAGACGGCCAGCGTGGCCGGATACAGTCGCGTGCCGGAGCCACCGGCGAGGATAATGCCTTTACGCTTGATACTCATGCCCGCCTCAGCCGTTTTTTTGATAGTGCGTTTCGATCCAGCGCTGGTACTCACCCGACTGCACCTGGCGCACCCACTCTGCATTGGCGAGATACCACTGCACCGTTTTGCGCATCCCGGTCTCGAAGGTCTCGGCCGGGCGCCAGCCCAGTTCGCGCTCGAGCTTGCGAGCATCAATCGCGTAGCGGCGGTCGTGCCCCGGACGGTCGGTCACGAACGTGATCTGATCGACGTACGACTTGCCGTCGGCTCGCGGCGACAGCTCGTCGAGCAGCGTGCATAGGTGCTTCACCACCGACAGGTTGTTCTGCTCGTTCCAGCCGCCAACGTTGTACACCTCGCCGAGGGTACCCTTGGCGAGCACTTCGCGAATTGCCGAGCAGTGGTCGCCAACGTACAACCAATCGCGAACGTTACTGCCGTCGCCATAGATCGGCAGCGGCTTGCCGGCAAGCGCATTCGCGATCACCAGCGGAATGAGCTTTTCGGGGAATTGGTACGGGCCGTAATTGTTCGAGCAGTTCGTCGTCAGCGTCGGCAGGCCGTAAGTGTGATGGTAGGCCCGCACGAGGTGATCGGAGCCTGCCTTCGACGCCGAATACGGGCTGTTGGGCGCGTACGGCGTCGTCTCCGTGAATGCCGGATCTGCCGGGCTCAGCGAGCCATAGACCTCATCCGTCGAGACATGCAGGAAGCGGAAGGCATGGCGTGCCTCGTCGTCGAGCGCTGCCCAATAGGCACGAGCCGCTTCGAGCATCGTGAACGTGCCGACGATGTTCGTCTGGACAAAGTCGCCGGGGCCGTGGATGGAACGGTCTACGTGGCTTTCTGCGGCGAAGTGCAACACGGCGCGCGGACGATGTTCTGCATACAGACGATCAAGGGCGTCACGATCGCAAATGTCGACCTGTGCGAAATGATGACGGGGATCGTGCTCCAGACTCGCCAGATTCGCCAGATTGCCAGCGTAGGTCAGCTTGTCGATGGTGACCACCGGCTCGTCATGTTGCGCCAGCCAATCGAGAACGAAGTTTGCACCGATAAAACCGGCGCCGCCAGTCACGAAGATCATAGGTGTTGAAGATTGGTAAGTAGTAGGTTTAACGGGGACGCGGCACGCGTCCCATCAAGAAAAATTCGTCGTTAGGTCGCATCGAAACGGCATTGGCGATGCGATTGGACATGCCGAAAAATGCGGTGATCGCCGCGATATCCCAAATGTCCTCGTCGTCGAGACCATGTTCGCGCAGCGTCACGTAATCGTCGTCACCCACCTCGTGGGAGCGCTCGCAGACCTTCGTCGCGTAGGCGAGAATCGCTTTCTGACGCGGGGTGAGGTCTGCCTTGAGGTAGTTGACGGCCACCTGATCGGCCAGCAGCGGCTGCTTTTCATAGATGCGCACCAGCGCGCCATGGGCAACGACGCAATACAGACACTGATTCAAGGCACTCGTGGCGACCACGATCATTTCGCGTTCGCCCTTGCTCAGATTGCCGTCCTTGAGCATCAGCGCGTCGTGATACGCGAAAAACGCGCGAAACTCATCGGGACGATGCGCCAGCGCGAGGAACACGTTCGGGATGAAGCCGGCCTTTTCCTGCACCTCATCGATGCGCGCACGGATATCCTCCGGCAACGCGGCAAGATCGGGTACGGGGAAACGACTGATCGGCGGCTGGCTCATCGTGATCTCCTCAAAACCGGTGGATAAAGTCTGACGTTCGCAATGCGGTGACGTCAGCCTTCCTGCTGCTGTGTGTATTGAATACGGTGCAGATGCGCGTAAAGGCCATTATGCGCCACCAGCGCCTGGTGCGAGCCCTGCTCCACGATCCGGCCGTGTTCGAGCACGACGATACGATCTGCTCGCTCGATGGTGGAGAGGCGGTGCGCAATCACCAGCGTGGTACGCCCTTCCATCAACACTTCGAGCGCCGCCTGCACGTGGCGCTCCGACTCCGAATCGAGCGCCGAAGTGGCTTCGTCAAGAATCAGGATCGGGGCGTCCTTGTAGATCGCCCGCGCAATCGCCAGACGCTGACGCTGCCCGCCTGACAGGCGCATGCCGTTATCACCCACGAGCGTGTTCACGCCGTCCGGCATGGCCGCCACCGCATCGACCAGATTGGCCGCGCGCAATGCCGCCTGCACCCGTTCCGGGTCGATCTCCTGACCATAGGCCACATTCGCGGCGATGGTGTCGTTGAAGAGCACGACGTCCTGGCTCACGAAAGCAATCTGGCGACGCAGATCGGCCAGGCGCAGATCGTTCAGCGGAATGTCGTCGAGCAGAATCTGCCCGCCGGTCGGGTCGAAGAAACGCGGCACCAGATTGACCAGCGTCGTCTTGCCGCTCCCCGACGGGCCCACCAGCGCCACCATCTCGCCGGGCGCCACGTCGAGTGAAATCCGGTCGAGCGTCGGACGCTCGCTCGCGCCGTAGTGGAAGCTCACCTGATCGAACGTCACGCGGCCCTTGGCGCGCTCGAGCGTGCGGTCGCCGCCGACCGGCTCGACTTCCACGTCCATCACTTCGAAAATCAGCTCCGCCGCCGTCACACCGCGCTGCAGCGGCTGGTTGACGTCCATCAGATGCTTGAGGGGGGAGACAACGAGCAAGAGCGCCGTGACGAACGCCGTAAAGCCACCCACGGTCATCTCGCCCGACGACGACTCGATCATCGCCACGGTAATGACAATGGCCAGCGCCAGCGAGGCAAGCGCCTGCGTGACCGGCTGCGCCAACCCACCGGAGACGGTCACGCGCATGGCATAGCCGCGCAGCGTGCTGGTCATCTTGTCGAAGCGCGACTTTTCATACGCTTCGCCGTTGTGGATCTTCACCACCTTGTAGCCGCCCACGGCTTCCTCGACTACGTACGACAGCGCGTTGGTCAACGTCTGCTGCTCGCGGTTCAGGCGGCGCAGGCGCCGGTTGATCTTGCCGACGAGCCAGCCGATGAGCGGCAAGATCACGGCCACCACGAGCGTGAGGCGCCAGTTCAGATAGAACAGGTAGCCCAGCAGGCCGACCACGGTCAGCGAGTCGCGCACCAGTGTGATAAGCACCGTAGTCAGCACGCCAAGCACCTGATTGACTTCGTAGACAAGCGCATTGATGAGCGTGCTGGTCGTCTCTCGCTGGTAGAAGGCAGCCGGCGCGTGCAGCAGACGCTCGAACATGCGCACGCGCAGATCGAGCAGCACACGGTTCGACACCCACGAGAGCATGTAGTTGGCCGAATACTGCGCCAGTCCCCGAATGACGGCCAGACCGATCACCGCGGCGGGTACGTACCATAGCTTCCACGGATCGCCGCCAGAGAAGCCCTTGTCGAGCACCGGCTTGAGGACGGCCGGGATGGCCGCTTCGGTGGCCGCCACCATCGCCATGGCGAGAACGGCCAGCAGGCCCATGTGCCAATACGGCTGGAGATAGCCCAGCAGACGCCGCAGAATCGGTCCGGTGGGCTTGTGGGGTACGCTCATGAAGGTCGGGGACGGCGGAAAAACCGCTATTCTATCGTACCGGCCGGTCCCGCCGGGACGCGTCCTGGCAGGACTCGGACGTCGCCTCAAAATTCGCCACAAAGCCCGCAATCAGGGGCCTCTGGCACGCCGAAGCCCGGGTGGAACCGGTATACTCCCGCCCATGGCAAGCGCACTCGAAGTCCTCCGTACCGTATTCGGCTATAACGCATTCCGTGGCGATCAAGCCGCCATCGTCGACCACGTGGCCGACGGAGGCGATGCTCTCGTCCTGATGCCGACCGGTGGCGGCAAGTCCCTTTGTTACCAGATCCCTGCGCTACTGCGCCCGGGCATCGGTATCGTCGTCTCCCCGCTCATCGCCCTCATGCAGGATCAGGTCGATGCCTTGCTGCAGGCGGGCGTGCGCGCCGCCTATCTGAATTCCAGTCTCAGCTTCGATGAGGCGCTCGATACCGAGCGGCGTGCCGCCCGAGGCGAACTCGATCTGCTCTACGTCGCGCCCGAGCGTCTGCTGACCGAGCGATTTCTCGATCTGCTCGACCGGCTCGACGAGCGCGGACAACTGGCGCTGTTCGCCATTGACGAGGCGCATTGCGTTTCGCAATGGGGGCATGATTTCCGTCCCGAGTACATTCAGCTCTCTGCACTCCACGAGCGCTACCCGCGTGTGCCGCGCATCGCGCTGACCGCCACGGCAGACAACGCGACGCGCGAAGAGATTCAGACGCGCCTGGGCCTGACCGACGCGCGGCTATTCGTCTCCAGCTTCGACCGGCCGAACATTCGTTACGAGATCGTCGACCGCGACAATCCTCGCAAGCAATTGCTGGCCTTTCTTGGGCGGCATCGTGGCGAAGCCGGAATCGTCTACTGCCTGTCGCGCAAGAAGGTGGAAGAAACCGCCGCCTGGCTCGAGACGCAAGGCATTCCGGCCCTGCCCTATCACGCGGGTCTTGATGCCGAAGTGCGCCGCACGCACCAGCAGCGGTTCCTGCGCGAGGAAGGGCTGGTCATGTCGGCGACCGTCGCCTTCGGCATGGGCATCGACAAGCCGGATGTGCGTTTCGTCGCTCACCTGGATTTGCCCAAGAGCCTCGAAGCGTACTACCAGGAGACGGGACGCGCCGGTCGTGACGGTGAGCCCGCCGAAGCCTGGATGGCCTACGGGCTGAACGACGTCGTGGTGCATCGCAGCCGCATCGACGAGTCGAATGCGCCGGACCTGCAAAAGCGCATCGAACGCCAGAAGCTCGATGCCTTGCTCGGCTATTGCGAAGCGCCGCGCTGCCGCCGTACCGTGCTCCTCTCGTATTTCGGCGAGACGAGCGAGCCGTGCGGCAACTGCGACGTGTGCCTGAATCCACCGGAAGTCTTCGACGGCACGATCGCCGCCCAGAAGGCGCTCTCCGCCATTCTGCGCACGGGCCAGCGCTTCGGCGCCGGGCATCTGGTCGACTTGCTGCGCGGGCGGAGCACCGACAAGATTCGTCAGTTCGGGCACGACGCCTTGCCGACGTTCGGTGTCGGCGGAGAACTCGACGATCAGGGCTGGCGCGCAGTGTTCCGCCAGTTGATCGCGCATGGCATTATCGAGCCCGACAGCAGTCAGTACGGCGCACTGACGCTCAACGCAGCGGCACGACCGGTGCTCAAGGGGGAAACCACGCTGTCGCTGCGACGCCAGCGCCCCACCGTCGGCAAAAAGAGCCGTTTCGCCGGCTATGCATCGTCTCCGGCCATCGAGCTGGATCCTGCCGATCAGCAACTATTCGACAAGCTGCGCGCCTGGCGGCAGGACATCGCCAAGACGCAACAAGTGCCTGCATACGTTATCCTGCACGACCGGACGCTGCGTGAGCTTGCCCAACGCCGCCCGCGCCATCGTGAAGGTCTGGCAGACATCACCGGACTCGGTGAAGCCAAGATCGAACGCTATGGCGAAGCGCTCGTCGAGTTACTCAACGCCTGAACCGACGACGCGAGATGACTCCCCGGGCCCGCGGGTCCGAAGCCGCCATTTCGTGAATTCTCATGATCGAAGCTACACCGCCCGTCTTCTCGTCGCCGCGTCTGCCTCTCACGGTGACGATCCTCACACGCAACGAGCGTCACAACATCGCCGAGTGCATAGCGTCGGTGCAACCGTTTGCGTCCCAGATCGTGGTACTGGATAACGCGAGCACGGACGGCACGGCAGACATCGCTCGCGCCGCAGGTGCTGAAGTCCACGTCACGCCCGATTGGCCCGGCTTCGGCCCGCAGAAAAATCGTGCCCTGTCGCACGCCACGCAACCGTGGGTGCTCTCGCTCGATGCCGATGAGCGCGTTACGCCCGAGCTGGCCGCCGACATTGCGATGGCAATCGGGCAAGGAACCTGCACGGGATATCGCATGCCGCGTCTGTCGCAATTCCTCGGACACTGGGTTCGGCACTGCGGCTGGTATCCCGATTACGTGCTGCGGCTGTTTCGACGCGAGGCCGGGCGCTTCTCCGACAATCTCGTGCACGAGCGCGTGATCGTCGATGGCGAGATCGGCACACTCGCGCATCACCTGCTTCACTACAGCTATACCGAGACTCGTCAGGTCGAGGACAAGGTGCAGCGCTATGCGCGCGCAGGCGCGAAAGAGATGGCCCTGCGCGGCAAGCGAGTCTCGCCGCTCAAGCCGTGGATCAATGGCGGATGGGCGTTCGTGCGCACCTATTTGTTGCGCCGGGGGTTTCTCGACGGCGCCACCGGGGCGGCGATCGCACGAATGAATGCGCGCAGTGCGTTCCTGAAGTATGCCTTGCTGCGGCGCGAGGACGCCTGACACCTGCGGCCCCGGCGCACCATCCTCCGCCTCAAGCAAAACGGACGCAAATGGCGTCCGTTCCTCTTTCCGATTTCGACGTTCGACCTTACTTGGCAAGCGCCCGCTTCACGCGCGAGCGGAACAACTCCCAGCGCAGCTTGCCGTCGTCGACGGGCTCAGGCAAACGTCCATCGTTGCCTGCCGGCACGGGCTTGCCACGACGCAGGTAATAGCGATCGAAAATGGATTGCGTCATGCCCCACTTGCGCAGAAATTGCGTGCGACCGTCGTTCTTCACGACCTTGCCCGTGCTTTTGCACTGGAAGTGGTACACAAGGCTCGCCCCGACGCCAACGAAACGGCGGGCGCCTGCGGCCCACATCTTCATCGAAAAATCGTTGTCGCTGCTCATGCCCGGGCTTAACTCGGTACTGTAGCCACCGACGAGGAACCACCAATCGCGATGCACGAGCGTCGGCGGCCACGTGGCGCCGAACCAGTCGGGTTTCGCGTAGGTCGGCACAGCGGCAAGCAACCCCGCCTCGTCGAAGGTATCGACGTCACGTCCGAAGTCGTGCACAAGCACACACGGATTGCGGGTATCGACCGGCTCGATCATGGTGCCCGAGAGCATGAAGGCCTTGTCAGGCATGGCTTCGGCGCGCTCGATCAGCGCGCTGTCCCAGCCGGGGCAGCAGTACATGTCGTCGTTCAGGTAGACGATGTACTTCTCGCGTGCGAGCGCCGCCGCCTGGTTCACGGCGTAGCAAATACCGATGTTGTCCGGCGACGCCGTATGCTCGATCCCCTCGGCCCGCACCCACTCAAGCGAGCCATCCGACCCGTCGTTCACGTGGACGATGATCTGGTGCTGATGGCTCGAATTCTGGCGAATACTGTGCACGCATAGCTGCAGCAACGCGAGGTTGTTCCACGTCGGAACGATGATGGAAAACATCCGGATGTCCTTGTTGTACCGAATAGCGAACGGCGTCGGGCGGCATCGCGCAACGCCAGCCCGCGCCGCCTATCTCAATAGATGATCTGTACCGAGTCCGGCGCCAGCCACTGGCGAAGTTCGCCCAGCAACTCATCGCCCGGCTGCACTTTCCAGTCGTCGCCCAGTCGTGACTCGCATTCGGCGTCGGGACGGCGGTACACAATGTGCACCGGCAAGCCGCTCTGCTTGTCGGCATCACCATCGCCGTTGCCATTCCGGCGGCCAAAGCCACCGCCACCACCGCCATTGAAACCGCCACCGCCGCCGCCATTGAAGCCGCCGCCCGCACCTGCCGTTGCCGCAACGCGGTACATCGTGCAGTGCGGTTGCAACGTGGCGCGCAAGCGCGTCCAGTCTGCATTGCCGTTGAACGACAGTCTGAGCGCACGAGCGAAGCGTGCACGCGCGCGGCCGAGGTCCATCAGGCTTTCCGTCGTGAAACGCAAGCCTCCCGTGAAACTGTCGGGACGCGCATTGCCCTGCACGATCAGCAGTTCGTCTTCCTTGAAGAGGTGCTTGTTTGCCTCGAACTGCTCGTTGAAGATGGTGACCTCGAGTGTGCCCGTGCCATCGTCGAGCTGCACGATCAGCATCTTGCCGCGCTGGGTCATCATCGTTCGCAGGCTGGAAATCACCCCGGCGACGAGCCTGTCGCGTCCTTCCGAAAGATCGCGGATGCGCGTACGCACGAAGCGCCGCACTTCGTCCGAGTACGAATCGAACATGTGGCCCGACAGATAGAAGCCGAGGGCCTGCTTCTCTTCCTGCAGCTTGCGCTTGTCGGTCCAGGCCGGCACGTCCGCCAACTCCAGCGGGGCTTGCAGGCTTTCGTCGCCGAGATCGAAGAGGCTCACCTGATTGGCGGCCGCACTCGCTTGCTCGGCGGCTTCCATCGCCATCGGTACCGACGCCATCAACTGCGCACGATTGTCGTGAATCGAATCGAAAGCACCGGCACGAATCAGCGCTTCGATCGTACGGCGGTTCACCACGCGACGGTCGATACGCGCGCAGAAGTCGAACAGATCGGTGAACGGCTTGCCTTCGCGGGCGCGCAGAATTTCTTCGATAGCCGACTGACCGCTGCCCTTGATGGCGCCGAGACCATAGCGAACGGTCTTCGAATCGGCCGGCTCGAAGCGGTAGGCGGATACGTTGACGTCCGGCGGCAATACGCCGAGCCCATTGACGCTGGACAGACAGTCTTCGTAGAGAATCTTGACCTTGTCCGTGTCGTCCATGGCCAAGCTCATGTTGGCGGCCATGAATTCGGCGGGATGATGCGCCTTGAGCCATGCGGTGTAGTACGCGAGCAGGGCGTACGCGGCCGCGTGCGACTTGTTGAAGCCGTAGCCCGCGAACTTCTCCATCAAGTCGAAGATTTCGTCCGACTTTTCGCGCGTGAGACCATTTTCCGCCGCGCCCTTCGCGAAGATCTCGCGGTGCTCGGCCATTTCCTCGGCCTTCTTCTTGCCCATGGCGCGGCGCAACAGGTCAGCGCCACCGAGCGAGTAGCCGCCGATGATCTGCGCCATCTGCATCACCTGCTCCTGATAGACCATGATGCCGTAGGTCTCCTGGAGCACCGGCTCGACGCGCGGATCCGGGTATTCCACCTTCTCGCGGCCGTGCTTACGGGCGCAGAAGCTCGGGATCAGGTCCATCGGGCCCGGTCGATACAACGCCACCAGCGCGATGATGTCCTCGAACCGGTCAGGCTGGGCGTCTTTCAGCATGCCCTGCATGCCGCGGCTTTCCAACTGGAACACGGCCACCGTGTTGGCTTTCTTGAGGATGCTGAACGCTGCCGGGTCCGTGAGCGACACCTGATCGAGCGACCAGTCCGCCATCTCCGGATGCAGGCGCTTGATGTAACGCTCGGCCCAGTTCAGGATCGTGAGCGTCGTCAGCCCCAGAAAGTCGAACTTCACGAGGCCGACGGCTTCCACGTCGTCCTTGTCGTACTGGCTCACCACGCCGCTGGCGTCTTCGCCGCTGCCCTGCGTGTAAAGCGGGCAGAAATCCGTCAGTTTGCCCGGTGCGATCAACACGCCACCCGCGTGCATGCCGACGTTACGTGTGAGGCCTTCCACGCGCTGCGCCAGCTCGATCAACTGTTTGACTTCGTCTTCGGTCTGGAAGCGCTCGGCGAGTTGCGGTTCTTCCTTGAGCGCGTCATCGATGGTGACGTGCTTGCCCGGTTTGAACGGGATCAGCTTGGAGATACCGTCGACGAAGTTGTAGCCCAGATCGAGCACGCGGCCGACATCGCGCACCGCCGCCTTGGCGGCCATCGAGCCGAAGGTCGCGATCTGCGAAACGGCGTCCGCGCCGTACTTATCCTTCACATACTGAATGACGCGATCGCGCCCGTCCTGACAGAAGTCGATATCGAAGTCAGGCATCGAAACGCGTTCCGGGTTCAGGAAACGCTCGAACAGCAGGTTGTACTTGAGCGGGTCGAGATCGGTAATGCCCAGCGCGTAAGCGACCAGCGAACCCGCGCCCGAGCCACGGCCCGGGCCAACGGGCACACCGTTGTTCTTCGCCCATTGAATAAAGTCCGCCACGATCAGGAAGTAGCCGGGGAAGCCCATCTTGATGATCGTGCCGGTCTCGAAGTCCAGCCGCTTGTAATAATCGGGACGCTGTTTGTCACGCTCGGCTTCGTCGGGGAACAGTTGCGCGAGACGCGTCTCCAGCCCCTCTTTCGACAGATGGACGAGGTAGTCGTCGAGCGACATGCCGTCCGGCGTCGGGAAGAGCGGCAGCTTCGGCTTGCCGAGTTCGAGCGTCAGGTTGCAGCGCTTGGCGATCTCGACCGTGTTGGCCAGCGCAGAAGGTACGTCCTCGAACGCGGCGATCATGTCGTCCTGCGTCCGGAAACTCTGATCCTGCGTGAAACGGCGCACACGGCGCGCGTTGCCCAGCATCTCGCCTTCCGAGATACACACGCGCGCTTCGTGCGCGGTGAAATCGTCAGCCGTCATGAACTGGATCGGATGCGTGGCGACGACCGGCAGCCCCGCTTTCGCCGCCAGTTGCACCGCCTGCTGTACGTAGGTCTCCATGCCCGCCTGACCGGTACGCTGCAACTCGATGTAAAAGGCCCCCGGGAATGCACTCGCCCAGTGCTTCGCGCATTGCAGCGCCTGCTCGGGATTGCCCGCCGCCAGCGCGGCGCCGATATCGCCCATCTGCGCGCCGGAGAGCGCCAGCAGACCGCGTGCGAGCCCGTCCGGCTGAAGCCAAGACGGTTCGATCTCCGCGCGTCCACGCCACTGATTGCCCAGCCACGCCTTGGACAGCAACTGACACAGGTTCAGATAGCCTTCCTTGTTGCGCGCGAGGAGCAACAGCCGCGACGGCTTGTCGCGGTCGGCCGGATTCGTGATCCAGGCGTCGCAGCCGATGATCGGTTTGACGCCCTTGCCACGGGCTTCCTTGTAGAAACGGATGGCGCCGAACATGTTCGCGAGATCGGTCAGCGCGAGCGCGCCCTGACCATCCTTGGCGGCGGCCTTGACGACGTCGTCGAGCCGCACGATGCCATCGGCGATCGAGTATTCGGAATGGAGACGGAGGTGGACGAAGCGAGGTTCTGACATGGGCGGTATTGTAACGCGCCGCCCCCGGATAGCGGGCCTGGCTTCGCGAAACGTCCGGCGTTCCCGTGCTTTTCGGATACCTCCGGGCGGGCATTAGGAATTTTTCCGCCTCAGCCCTGGGATGCCGTCCGATTTGGCGAAATCCGGTGTGAAATCAAAGTGCTTCGGGTCCGAATCGGCGATAATAGCGGTTTATTGCTTCACGCTTTTGCGAAATTTTGTTGCCATGTCTATCGTCAATATCGCTGCGTACAAGTTCGTCACGCTCGACGACATCGCGACCCTGCGTCCGGCCCTGCTCCAACGCTGTCAGGCGCTCGACCTGAAGGGCACCATCCTGCTTGCCCCGGAAGGCATCAACCTCTTTCTGGCAGGCTCACGTGAGGCTATCGACGCCTTCCTCGCCGATTTGCGCGCCGATGCCCGGTTTGCTGACCTCACGGTCAAGGAAAGCCTTTCCGAGACGCAGCCGTTCCGCCGGATGCTCGTGCGCCAGAAGAAAGAGATCATCACGATGAAGATGCCGGTCATCAAGCCGGCAGATGGCCGCGCGCCCGGTGTCGACCCCGCCACGCTCAAGCGCTGGCTCGATGCCGGCCAGGACGACGAAGGCCGCCCGGTCGTGATGCTCGATACGCGTAACGACTTCGAGATCGATGTCGGTACGTTCGACAACGCCATCGATTACCGCCTGACGAAGTTCTCCGAATTCCCGGACGTCATTGCGGCACACCGCAAAGACTTCGAGGGCAAGACGATCGTGTCGTTCTGCACCGGCGGCATTCGCTGCGAGAAGGCGGCGATCTACATGCGCGATATCGGCCTCGAACACACGTACCAGCTCGACGGCGGCATTCTCAAGTACTTCGAGGACGTAGGTGGCGCGCACTATCAAGGCGACTGCTTCGTGTTCGACTATCGCACGGCGCTCACGCCCGACCTTGCTCCGTCGACGACCAAGCAGTGCTTCGCTTGCCGCGCCGTGGTAACCGCGGAGGACCAACGAAGCCCCGATTACGTCGAAGGCGAGCATTGCCCGGCGTGCATTGGCAGCCGACCCGCGGCCAACGCGCCGGAAGGCACCCCCACCGCCCCCGCCGCCCTCACCTCCGCCTGAGCGCGCCGGTGGCCCACGCTTCGGCGCACGGCGCCACGCCACCTGCCTGCCCAGCGCCCCGTTACCGGGGCCGTTTCGCCCCCTCGCCGACCGGGCCGCTGCATCGCGGCTCGCTCGTCACCGCGCTGGCCAGTTGGCTGGACGCTCGAGCGCACGATGGTGTCTGGATCGTCCGCATGGAAGATCTGGACGAACCGCGATGCGTGTCAGGGGCGGCCGAAGACATTCTCGCCACGCTGACACGTCTGGGTCTGCATTCGGACGAACCGGTCGTCTGGCAGAGCCAACGGCATGCGCTGTATGAACAAGCGCTCGCCTCGCTCATAAGTCGGGGGCTGGTGTATCCCTGCGGCTGTACACGCCGCGAAATCGCCGATTCACTCACACGCGTGCATGCCCGTCACAGCACGCTCGCGTATCCGGGCACGTGCCGCGACGGCCTGCACGGCAAGACAGCACGCGCCTGGCGTCTGCGCGTACCGGATGGACACGCGGCCCGCATCGGCTTCGAAGATCGCTGGATGGGTCCGCAAATGCAGGATCTGGCGACGCAGGTCGGCGACTTCGTGCTAAAGCGCGCCGACGGTCAGTGGGCGTACCAGTTGGCCGTGGTCGTAGACGACGAGGCGCAGGGCATTACCGATATCGTGCGCGGAGAGGACTTGCTGGACTCGACGGCGCGTCAGATCTATCTGCAAGCATGTCTCGACGCACCGACACCGCGCTATCTGCACGTACCGTTGGTCATGGCAGACGACGGCGAAAAGCTGAGCAAGCAAAACGGCGCGGCGCCGCTCGCCCTCGACACGCCCGATGCGATTCTCGTCGCGCTCAAGGACGCCGCCTCCCATCTCGGCTTGCCAGCGTCGCTCGGCAACGTCGCTTACCGTGAAGACTTTTATGCCGCAGCGACGCTGGCATGGCGGGAGCGGCACGGACTGTGAGAGCCGCCCTTCGCGTTTGCATTCACCCATAAAAAAAGCCAGCGCAACCACGCTGGCTTTTTTTCGATGCGCCACGCGACTGTGGCGTGGCGGGCCGGCCCCAAGTGCTGGCCGTAAGTGCCGCCCTTAGGTACTCGCCTTGCGGGGAAAGCCCGCGAGCAAGGCAGCGACCTGACGTTTCGGCGCCTTTTCAGGCAGTGCACCAAAAGCCGTCGGCGCCGCCGATTCCTGTGACGAGCGCGTGTCTCGTTGCGAGTCGGTTGCCGAGGGCGACGGCTCGTACGGCTTGTAGAAAAATTCGTCTTCCGGACGGACACGACGCGGTGCAGAACCACCACCGCTGCGGCTCGCGCGCAAGCCATCGTGACGGCTATGACGCTCACCCCGGTCGCTTCGCTCCGAGCGATCCGTACGCTCGCCACGATCGTAGCGATCACCGTTACGATCATCGCGCGAACGGCTGCGGCGCTCCATCACCAACTCACCGCGCTTGAGTTCGCGCTTGATCAGCTTCTCGATTTCCACGAGTTGCTTGCGCTCGTCCGGTGCGCACAGCGAGATGGCTTCGCCCGACGCGCCCGCGCGGCCCGTTCGACCGATGCGGTGCACATAGTCTTCCGGGTTGTACGGCAGATCGTAGTTGATCACGCCCGGCAGATCGGAGATGTCCAGACCGCGTGCGGCGACATCGGTCGCCACCAGCGCGCGAATGCCACCCTGCTTGAACGCTTCGAGCGCTTGCATGCGCTCGTTCTGCGACTTGTCGCCGTGAATGGCCGCCGTCACGATACCCTCGCGCTCCAACTGCCGCGCCAGACGGCTCGCACCGACCTTGCTGTTGACGAACACGATCACCTGCTTGAGGTCGCGTTCATTCAGAATCTGCACCACGGCGGCGCGCTTGTCGTCTTCGTCCACTTCATAGACGACCTGCTCGACCTTATCGGCCGTTGCGTTGCGGCGAGCCACTTCGATCGTGACCGGATTCGAGAGATAGCTCGAGGCGAGCTTCTTGATGTCGTTCGAGAACGTGGCCGAGAACAGCAGTGTCTGGCGCTGCTTCGGGAGCAAATTCAGAATGCGCTGCAAATCCGGCAGGAAACCCATGTCCAGCATGCGGTCGGCTTCGTCGAGCACGAGCATCTTGACCTGGCTCAGGTTCACCGTCTTCTGCTCGACGTGATCGAGCAAACGGCCCGGCGTTGCGATCAGAATCTCGACACCGCGTCGCAGGGCGTCCTTCTGCGGATTCATGTCGACGCCGCCGAACACCACCGTGTTACGCAGCGGCGTGTGGGTTGCATAGGCGCGCACGTTATCGGCGACCTGATCGGCGAGTTCGCGCGTCGGCGTGAGGATCAGCGCACGCACCGGGTGACGGGCCGGCGAAGCACTCGTGTTGGCATCGGGCAGCAGGCGCTGGATGATCGGCAGCGAGAAGCTGGCGGTCTTGCCCGTCCCCGTTTGCGCGGCACCCATGACGTCGCGACCGGACAGCACAACCGGAATGGCTTGTGCCTGAATCGGCGTCGGTTGGGTGTAGCCCTGCTCGGCGATGGCCCGCAAGATGTCCGCATGTAGCCCAAAGCTATCGAAGCCGGGGGTCGGAACAGCATTTACATCAGCCATGATGAAGGGACATCTCTTTTAAAAAAACGGGGGCCGCCACGCGGAAGGATTCCGCATCAAAGCTCACTCGCGAAGATTCAAGGGGCGCTGCGCGCCATGCTCGGGGCTGGCGCGAGAGGGGCCTGTCGAGAGACAGATGCGTCGGGCGCCGCCGGACCGGGGTGGTCGTCAAGAAGCGAAACAAACGCAATTCTAGCACTTGCGCACGACCAACGTGTGACAGCGGCCCTTGCCGGGCCGCGTTTTGCCGGGAATCCGCCTTCAGCGGCCCGCCCCGGCCTTGGCGCTGCCGTCGGACTTGCCATCGCGTACCGCCGGCTTGGCAGCCCCCGGCTTCACACTCTTGCCCGCCTGTGCCGCGCGCTGGCGGTTGGCGTAACGTTGAGCCAGGACGGCGCAGACCATCAATTGCATCTGATGAAACAGCATGAGCGGCAACACGATCGCGCCAAGCGATCCGGTCGCGAACAGCACCTTGGCCATCGGAATGCCGCTCGCGAGGCTCTTCTTCGAGCCGCAAAAGACGATGGTGATTTCATCTTCGCGCGAAAAGCCAAGCCAGCGGGCGGAATACGTGGTCACGGCCAGCATGATGGTCAGAATCACGGCGCAGCAGCCCAGCAGGCCAAGCAGTGCCAGCGGCGGAATCTGATGCCACAAGCCGGTATTCACCGCCTCGCTGAACGCGGTGTAGACCACCAGCAGGATCGAGCCCTGATCAACGATCTTGAGCACCGTTCGATTGCGCTCGACCCACTTGCCGATGGCCTTGCGCGAGAGTTGCCCCGCGATGAAGGGCACGAGCAGTTGCAGCATGATGTTGCCGATCGAGTCGAACGGCGACGCGCCGGTATTGCCGTCGTGATGGATAACGATCAGGCCCACGAGCACCGGCGTGATGAAGATACCGAACAGGCTCGACGCCGACGCACTGCACACCGCCGCCGGCACGTTGCCACGGGCAATCGAGGTGAACGCAATGGCGGACTGCACCGTCGCAGGCAGCGTGCACAGAAAGAGAATGCCGAGATACAACTGAGGCGTGACCATCCACGAGAGCACCGGTTTGAGCGCCACGCCGACGATCGGGAAGATCACGAACGTGCTGGCGAACACCAGCAGGTGCAATCGCCAGTGCGTCGCACCGGCAAGCACCGCCTCGCGCGAGAGCTTCGCGCCATGCAGAAAGAACAATGCGGCAATGGCCACGTTGGTGAGCAGATTGAAGGCGACTTCGCCCTCGCCATGCGCCGGCAGGAAGCTGGCGAGCACAACGGTCGCCACAAGCATCAACGTGAAATTGTCGGGAAGGAAACGCGGTCTGGCCATCGTCAATCTCGAATACGTCAAAAAAGACAAAGCCCGTCCGCCAGGACACGTGACGCGACGGCATGTCGGCCGCCAGCGAGGTCGTCAATCGATCAGCAGGCGATCGAAAGTGACCGGAAGTGTGCGCTCGCGATACGGGTTTTCACGTATTAGAACGCAAGGATAGTTAAAATACAAATTCATTTAAAAATTTCATTCATACCAAAGACGCATGAATATCTCGCTGCGCCAGCTCAAGGTATTCCTCGCAGTGGCTGCGCACGGCAGTTTCAGCCGTGCTGGCGAGGACATCGGCCTGACTCAGCCGGCCGTGAGCCGCTGTATCCGCGAATTGGAACAAGAACTCGGACTCAAGCTGGTAGATCGCACCACACGGGAGGTCACGCTGACCGAAGTGGGCGCTAGCCTCTCGGCAACGCTCGCCCGGGTGCTCGACGAGTTGGAGAGTGCCCTGCGCGATACGCACGGCCTGGCCGAAGAGCGTCGCGGCCGGGTGCGTGTCGCCAGCGCGCCCACGATCTCCGCCAATCTGATGCCGGAATGCATCTCGGCCTGCGCGGCCCGCTACCCGGACATCACGCTCATGCTGCGCGATCAGGTCCAGACGCTTGCGACCGACAGCGTGCGACACGGCGAGGTCGACTTCGGGGTCATCGTGGCTTCGGAAGGTACGGACGATCTGGTCGGCGAGCCCATCATGGTCGAACCGTTCCTCGTGGTGTGCGACCGCTCACATCGCTTCGCGAAGCAGGCGCAGGTGACATGGAAGGAACTCAATGGCGAGAAGCTGGTGCTGCTCGACTATGCGTCGGGCAGCCGCCCGCTGATCGATCGCGCGCTGGCCGAGCATGGCGCCTATTGTCAGATAGCGCAGGAAGTCGGCCATGCCATTACCGTCTTCCGCATGGTCGAAGCGGGTATCGGCATCAGCATCATGCCAGCACTGGCGCTGCCGGCGATGCCCGGGCTGCCGGAGAACGGCGGACGACTTGTCGCCCTGCCGCTCGTGCCGCAGCTCGATCGCACGATCATGCTCGTGCGCCGCAAGAACCGGACGCTCTCCCCCGCCGCTCAGTCCGTCTGGGAACTGATCCAGCAAATCACAGCCGGCACGCCGCATGCGCTTGCCGCCCAGACGGCGAGCCGCCCCTGACATCATGGCCGATGTCGCCCAATACCCAAATTTCCGCAGGCGTTGAGCGACATTCAGCACCATAAGCCCACTTGGGATGCGCTTTCGACGCCACAAAGTAAGTGAGCGCCTGCTACAATCCCAATACGTCGATTAGCCCCGATGGCGTGACGGCGCCCGTTGGCGTCTGCCTTGCCATCGCGCTTCGACGGCATGCCCGCGCCCTGCGGGCATTGTGTTTCCGATGTGGCGTCATGGACTTGTTCATCAAATACTTCAGCCCGCTGTGGCTCTTCCACGCGGCAGCCGATCTGTCTTTCTGGCAGCGGCATCAACTCGACGCACGCATGCAGGTCGTGAGTCGCTTCATGTGGCGCTATGTCATGCGCTGGAGTGTCATGAGTGCCATGCTGCTCGTTCCCGCCGTCGTGATGGCGCACGGCCTTGCCGCCATCGGTCTGGCGCTAGTGGGCGGCGTGTCGGCGAGCGTCACAGTGCTCATAGCGGCGCTCGCTCTCGGTTGCCTCATCGGCTCGCGTCTGCGCTAAGTCGGCTTGGGTCCGGGCCGTCTCCGGAAAAACGCCCTGCGGATCGAAATGCCCTCGCTGCGCTGGGTCATCTCGTCATGTGCTTACCCCCCGGGCGAATTCGACGTTTCGTCATGGGCGTGGACTATCATGGAACGGCTCGCCTCGCGTGGTGAATCGCCCGCGGCGCCGGCGTCTGTCGACCCTTGAGGAGATTCACATGGCCAACGCCAAGATTCTGGTGGTGTTCTACAGCATGTTCGGGCACATCTACAAGATGGCCGAAGCGGTAGCCGAAGGCGCGCGCAGCGTCGCCGGCGCCGACGTCACCGTGATGCAAGTCCCTGAGCTCGTCCCCGACGACATTCTCGAGAAGAGCGGCGCGAAAGCCGCGCGTGCCGCGTTCGCGAACGTGCCCGTCGCCCGTGTCGATCAGCTAGCCGACTACGACGCCATCATCTTCGGCACCCCGACCCGCTTCGGCAACATGACCGCGCAGATGCGCAACTTCCTCGATCAAACCGGCGGCTTGTGGGCCAAGGGCTTGCTCGTCGGCAAAGTCGGCAGCGTATTCGCCAGCACGGGAACGCAGCATGGCGGTCAGGAAACGACCATTACCAGCTTTCACACCACACTGCTTCACCACGGCATGGTTATCGTCGGCGTGCCGTACACCGAGCCGGGCCTCACCAACATGAGTGAAATTACCGGCGGCACCCCTTACGGCGCGACCACGCTCGCAGGCGCCGACGGTTCGCGTCACCCCAGCCAGAACGAGTTGAAGATCGCGAAAACGCAAGGCCGTCATGTGGCGGAAATTGCCGCCGCGCTCAAATACGGCCGCGCCTTGTAAGGTGCGGACATCGCGCGGTGGCGGCGCCGGTTGGCGCGCGCGCCGCGCGATTCACACGCAGACGTGCGCCGCGTCTCAGATCAACTGTAGATCCTTCAGCACCGCACGTACGATACGCGCGCGCTTCGGCGCATCGGCGTCGTCCTTCAGATCGATGTTCAACGCCACGCTCGTGATGTTGCCATCGCGCTCGATCCAGCCCACCCACCAGCCGATATCGGGTTTCTTGTCGACGAACCAACCCGTCTTGCCGTGCAGCACGTAATCCTGATTGGCTTCGACAATCGAGATCTGACGCACGATGTCTTGCGAGCGCGCCGAAAACGGCAACGTTCCGCGCGCGAGCCGTTGCAGGAAGTCGACCTGCTCTCGGGCCGAGATCTGGAGACTGTCGTCGACCCAATAAGCATCGGCCGCGCGCCCGATCGTGTGATTGCCATAGCCGACTTCAGCGAGCTTGGCCTGTGCAAACTGACGCGCAATCTTGTGCGAGACGATCTGATAGCACGGCAGGCACGAAACTCGGAAGGCAGTGCGCAAATCCATTGCCGCATTCCAGTGCTTCCCCCGGCGCGGCTTACCGTCCCAGGGAATGATCTCGCGCTCGTTGTCGAGGGCTCCTGACTCGAGCGCGAGCAGGCTGTTGAAGATCTTGTACGTCGACGCCGGAGACATTTGCCGCTCGGCACGCGCCGTGTCGAACGCCTGATAAGTCTGCGTGCGCGCGTCGAGCACCACAATCGTTCCCTTGACGCCCTCCGCGTCGAAGAGCTTGCCCCAGTCGGCACGCTCCGTCATGCGCACCGCAGCCGCCTTCGCCGGTTCCGTCGCCGTCGCCGTTGCCGGGGCCGCGAGCACAGCCAAAGAGAGGAACGCGAGCGCGACGCGCGGCCCAAAGACGCCGCACCGCCAGCGAGAGATCATGTTTTTCATTTCGTTATCCTTATTTCATGGGATGCCATCAAGATGGCAGGAACGCGGGCAATGGCGCTGGCCAGGCGCCGTCTTTCCGGAAGCGCTTGCAGGATAGTGTGCGTTTCGACAGGTGCAAAGCAAAGCTACCGTAACCGACGTAACCGCCGTATCATCGGTGCGCCCCTCCGACGATTTCGTAAATGCCGTGGATGTCGTCCGCCGCCCGGCGCGACTCGATACCCCTCGACGCCATGTCCGACACACCTCGCCCAAGCCTCATGCCCTCTGCCGCCGCCGAAGCGCCGGTGCTCGTCGTGCACCTCGACGCCCCTCAGAGAATCGATGGTCGGCCGGTGCGCTATCAAAGCCTATGGTTGTTGATGCGGGTCTATTACGCGGCGCATTACGAGGCGTCGTCCGTCTCGCTGGCGTCGCTGAAGATCCGTTTCGGGCCGTCGGGAGTCGCAGGCGATCTGCGCATGCTGATCAGTCGCGCGTTCTCGGACTTTGCGCGCTGGGGCGTCGCTGTCGGCTGGGGCGACGACAGGCACGCCGATGTCCGTCTGCTACCCACGCGCGGGCGAGGCAAAGGGCCCTTCTGGCTCGCCCGGCATGAGATGTCGCGCATCGTTGTGGCAATCGGAGACACCACGCCCGACGACCCGCGCCGCGCCGTTGCCGCATTCCTCGGGCTGCCGCCGGATGCGGTCCCGGACACGCAATCGCCTGCGCTCGATTACGTCATGCAGGACATCGCGTTCTGGCATCACCTGACGCTCGGGAAGCGCGACATGCAGGACGGGGTGTTCTTCGCGCCGCCGTATGCGGCTTCGCAAGGCGAGGGTCGGCGTCAGCGCACGGGCGCGATCCCGTCGTTCCATGCGGCGCAGGTGTGTGCCGTCGACGACGTGCAACGAGGCATTGCGCTGCTCGCCGAGACAATCGTGTGGCGCCGTACGGGCGACGCTGCGCGCACGAAGCAGACGCTCGCTACGCTCGCCGCGACCTTTGGCGCGAATCCGCCGGGCTCCCCGACGTTACGCGCCATGCACTGGATCGTGCAGGCGTGGCAAGCGTACGCATTGCGCGACGAGGCGGGCGCGTTTGCGCATCTGCAACGTATCGGTGACGACGCGTCGCTCGCACCGTGCCTCGTCTACAACCCGCGTATCCGCTTCGAGAGCCGTAACCTGCAGGCGTTGCTGTACAAGTCTCATGCCGCGCGCCCGGGTCCGATGGCTGCGCGGGCACAGTCGGCCGCGAATGCGCTGGCGGCCTTTTCCGACGCCCTGCAAGCTGCCTTCGAAGCAGATTCCATCGAACTCGCACAGCACGTCGCGGCCAACATCGGGTTGTCGTTATGGCTGTTCTGGCAGGGCGCGCTCATCGATTCCGGCAGACGCCTCGCCGCCACCGAGGTGCAACGTCAGGCGCTGCGCTGGATCGGTCTGTCGGAATGGATCTGCGACCGCTTCGGCGTGGGCGGCAACTCGGTCTGGAATACCGTCTTTTTGCTGCGTATCGCACGGGGCGCTGTGCCGGTGCGGCGCGACCCCGATCTGGCGACGTTGCGCGCGAGTACGCCGCTCGCCGTCGACGCCTTTCTCGACGCCGTGCAACCGTTCGGTGCGCCCTTCTCTCGGGCCAAAGGTTTCACGCGATGGACGGATGTAGTGGCCACGACGCTCGCCGATCATGAAGAGGGGCGCGTTCGCTTCGAGCCGTTGCAGCTCGCCAATCTGTGGTTCGAAATGTTGTGGTTCGCGCTGCATCAGGACGGCGACTCGCCGCAGGCGCTGCACGCCGCCCAGTCGCTGGGCCGCGTGCTGCCGATGCTGCCGCCGCCCGACCGGCGGTTCTTCCGCGACGCGCTACGGCTGATGCCGCGCGAGTTTCAGCGAGAGGTGCGCCTGGCGCAGTAGCGTTGGCTTCCGCCCGGAACCTGCTTCCGGCCGACGCGGCGCGCAGACATCAAAACGCAAATCTCAACGCACGCCTTGCGGTGTTTTCGGCAGCGGCGCGCGAAACGCAATCGCCATCCGGTTCCACGCATTGATCGTGGCGATAGCGAACGTCAGATCGGCGATGTTCTTATCGTCATAATGCGCGCGCAGGTCGGCGAACACCTCGTCCGGCACGTGGCCGTCCTGAACGTTCGTGACGGCTTCCGTCCATGCCAGTGCGGCACGTTCCGCCGGGGAGTACAACTCGGTCTCGCGCCAGGCGTTGAGAAGATACAGACGGCGCGGCTCGATGCCCAGTTTCAGGCCGTCGGCGACGTGCATGTCGATGCAGAACGCGCAGCCGTTGAGTTGCGACGCGCGCAGCCAGACCAGTTCGACCAGACCGTCGGGTAAGCCACAGTCGTGAAAATAGTGGCTCAACGTGCCCAGATGTTCATAGGCGCGTGGGGCAGCCTTGATGTAGTTCAGTCGCAGCATGAGTCGATTCTCCGTTCGGTTCAGAAATTGCCGAGCTAACAGGTGCATGCGTTCGCCAAACATGCAGCGCATTCACCCCCTGACGATACGCACGCCTTGTCTCATTCAGAAGAGCCAAAACCGAATAGAATCACCAGGCCAAAGTCGGCCGGGCCGGAAACCACAAGACATGGTGTCCGGAATCTTCCGAATCGAGCGGCTATCCCGCCCAAAACGCCACGCGAGGCATTGCGCGATGTCAGACAAATCCAGCCCTCCTGCGCTTGCAGCCTTGCATCTGGCCGATGCCGCGCAAACCATCGGCGTTCCCACCTACCGCGCGCTTTACGAACGCATCCGCGACGGCATTCTCTCGGGTAAGCTCGCGCCGTCAAGCCGGCTGCCGTCAACGCGGGCACTCGCCAGCGAACTCGGCGTGGCGCGCGGCACGGTCGAGGCCGCTTATGAGCGGCTGGTCGCGGAAGGCTTTGTCATTGGACGCGGCGCCGCAGGCAGTCGTGTCAATCCTCAACTGGACGGCACGCGTCTCGGGGCGGCCGCCAAAGCCTTGCCGCCCCGCACCCACGCCATCCGCGCGAGCCGTCCCGCGCCAGACATTGGCGAAAAGACCGAAGCCCCCGAGATCCCCGGCCGCGATTTGCCCGAGCACCCCGGCTGTATCCCGCTGAACGCCTTCGGCATGCCGATGCCGCTCCAGAACGGTATGCCGTCCCTCGACGAGTTTCCGCGAAAACTTTGGGCACGGCTGGCGGCGCGTCATGCGCGGCATCTCTCGCCCGAGGGACTGCTTTACCAGAACGCCATCGGTTTTGCGCCGTTGCGCGAAGCTATCGCGGGATATCTGGCGATCGCACGAGGCATTCATTGCGAGCCCGGGCAGATCATCGTGACCGCTGGCTATCAGGGCGCACTCGCGTTGATTTCACGGGTGCTGCTGCGCCCGGGCGACGCCGTCTGGTGTGAGGATCCGGGCTATTTCCGCGCGCAGGAAGGGCTTCGGATGACGGGTGCCACACTGGTGCCGGTGCCTGTCGATCAAGACGGTCTCGATGTCGCAGCGGGCGAGCAGATCGCCCCCCACGCACGGCTCGCGGTCGTCACCCCTTCGCACCAGTCACCCTTGTCGGTCACGCTGCCGCTCGCGCGTCGTCTTGCCCTGCTGGCTTGGGCCCAGACGCACGACGCGTGGATCGTCGAAGACGATTACGACAGCGAATTCCGCTACACCGGCGCGCCGCTGCCTGCCCTCAAGAGCCTGGATGGCGGGGAGCGAGTGCTCTATGCCGGGTCGTTCAGCAAAGTGTTGTTTCCCGGCTTGCGGCTGGGCTATCTGGTCGTGCCATCTGCGCTGTGCGATGCGTTCATCGGCAACGCATCGCTGGCGTCGCCGGCCCAGGGATGGATCGAGCAGGCCACCGTCACCGACTTCATCACGCAGGGACATTTCAGCCGCCATATCAAGCGCATGCGCCAGCTCTATGGGGAACGCCGCGCCGCGCTCGCGCAGGCACTGCGTCAATACCTGCCTGGACGCATCGAACTCGCACAACAGGCGGGCGGCATGCATCTGCTCGGCTGGCTGGAGCCACATCGCCATGATCGCGCCCTGTGCCGCACGGCGTTCCGGCACGGTATCGCACCGGGAGCGCTCTCGTTCTTCAGCGTCGCCCGCCAATTGCCGCCAGCGCTCGTGATGAGCTTCACCAACGTGCCCGAAGCGCTTGCCGTCGATGTCACCCAACGGCTCGCGCACGCGTTCGACGAAGACGACAAAGCCCGCGCCGGCACCTGACTCAGCCATCGCACGCGAGGTTTCCCTGCGCAACTTTCATGCCGCATCGCACCATCGGCCGTTCACGTTTTTCGGGACACATCGTGCTTGTGTTTGCCGGGCATGTCGGTGTATCGTTGCCGCAAAGCTAGCGCAGGGGTCCTGCAACGTGAGTTGTGGGTGAGAAATACCCTTAGAACCTGATCTGGATAATGCCAGCGCAGGGAGCGTAGAAGTTCCTCGCCCCCGTTCATGCCCCTGAGCCGCTTTGCGCCGAATTTGTCGGCGTCAACACGTGCCCCGCCAGGAGACATTGCATGAACGCCAATCCGAAGTTCCTCTCAGCCAACGCGCGCGTGGACGAAGCCGCGATCGCACCGCTGCCGAATTCCCGAAAGATCTACGTCACCGGCTCGCGCCCCGACATCCGTGTTCCGATGCGCGAAATCTCGCAAGCCGACACGCCGACGAGCTTCGGCGGCGAGAAGAACCCGCCGATCTTCGTCTACGACACGTCGGGTCCGTACACCGATCCCGACGCTCGTATCGACATTCGCTCCGGCCTGCCCGCCTTGCGCGCCGCCTGGATCGAAGAGCGCGGCGACACCGAAGCGCTGCCGGGCCTGACTTCCTCGTTCGGCCGTGAGCGTGCCGCCGACGCCGCGACCGCCGACCTGCGTTTCCCCGGCCTGCATCGCACGCCGCGCCGCGCCAAGGCCGGCAAGAACGTGACGCAGATGCACTACGCGCGTCAGGGCATCATCACGCCCGAGATGGAATACATCGCCATTCGCGAAAACCTGCGCCGTCAGGAATATATCGAAAGCGTGCGCAACGCCGGCCCGCAAGGCGAGCGTCTGGCCAAACTGCTCTCGCGCCAGCATCCGGGGCAGCATTTCGGCGCCAGCATTCCCGCCGAGATCACGCCGGAATTCGTGCGCAGCGAAATCGCCCGCGGCCGCGCCATCATCCCCAACAACATCAACCACCCGGAATCGGAGCCGATGATCATCGGCCGCAACTTCCTCGTGAAGATCAACGCGAACATCGGCAACTCGGCCGTGACGTCGTCGATCGGCGAAGAAGTCGACAAGATGACGTGGGCGATCCGCTGGGGTGGCGACACGGTGATGGATCTGTCGACCGGCAAGCACATCCACGAGACGCGCGAGTGGATTCTGCGCAACAGCCCGGTGCCCATCGGCACGGTGCCGATCTATCAGGCGCTCGAGAAGGTGAACGGCAAGGCCGAAGAGCTGACGTGGGAAATGTTCCGCGACACGCTCATCGAGCAGGCCGAGCAAGGCGTGGATTACTTCACGATTCACGCCGGTGTGCGCCTCGCGTACGTGCCGATGACCGCCAACCGCATGACCGGCATTGTGAGCCGCGGCGGCTCGATCATGGCCAAGTGGTGCCTCGCGCATCACAAGGAAAGCTTCCTGTACACGCATTTCGAAGAGATTTGCGAAATCATGAAGGCATATGACGTCGCGTTCTCGCTCGGCGACGGTCTGCGTCCGGGCTCGATCTACGACGCCAACGACGAAGCACAACTCTCCGAACTGAAGACGCTGGGCGAACTCACGCAGGTCGCCTGGAAGCACGACGTTCAGGTCATGATCGAAGGCCCGGGCCACGTGCCGATGCAGCTCATCAAGGAGAACATGGATCTCCAGCTCGAGTACTGCGACGAAGCCCCGTTCTACACGCTCGGACCGCTCACGACCGACATCGCGCCGGGCTACGACCACATCACCTCGGGGATCGGCGCCGCAACCATCGGCTGGTACGGCACGGCCATGCTGTGCTACGTCACGCCGAAGGAACACCTCGGCTTGCCCAACAAGGACGACGTGAAGGAAGGCATCATCACGTACAAACTTGCCGCGCACGCCGCCGATCTGGCGAAGGGCCATCCCGGCTCGCAGATTCGTGACAATGCCCTGTCGAAGGCACGCTTCGAATTCCGTTGGGAAGACCAGTTCAATCTGGGCCTCGATCCGGACAAGGCACGCGAATTCCACGACGAAACGCTGCCGAAGGATTCCGCCAAGGTTGCCCACTTCTGCTCGATGTGCGGACCGCACTTCTGCTCGATGAAGATCACGCAGGACGTGCGCGATTACGCCGCCAAGCAGGGTATTACCGACGAAGCGGCGCTCAAGCAGGGCATGGAAGTGAAGGCAGTCGAGTTCGTCAAGAGCGGCGCCGAAATCTATCGCCGCACCTGACGTGATGGGCTTGCGCGCCGTAAGTCACGCTAAACGCGCGCAAGCCAATCGCCAATGCGAAATGCCAACGCGCCCGGCGAACACCGGGCGCGTTTTTTATGGCTGACGTGCTGCGCTCATCCTGGGCCTATCCCCGCGCTGACACATCGGTTGTGGTGCCGCCCGGCGCCGTCGGCAAGCCTCGCATCGTGAGTTGGTTGCGCAGCCGCTGCGTCGCGATGTGCGGTGGCTTCGACGACATCAACGTGGCCAGCGCTGTGAAGGCCTGCGTGTTTGACGCCGGCAGCGCCGCCGCATCCATCACTTCCGCGTGGCGCATCTCCCAGTGGCGCTCGCCGAGTTGCTCGATGCCGAGGGTGAGCTTGACCCATTCGTCGGTGCCAAGTCCGACCGAGGACGGCAAATCGGATCGCACCATCGCCTGATGCATCGGCAGGCCGTTGGCGCACCCCACGCGAAGCATCCACTCGGTGCTCGCACGCGTGGGCAGAACGCGAGATCCCTGATGCAGGCGCTCGCACACCTTCCCGATGAACGTGGCGGGCGACTCCAGTTCGTCGCACGCTCTGGACCACTCCTTCTTGCCAGCGAGCGCGGGGTGGCCCGTCCACCGCCTGGCGGTGTCCGCGACGATGGTCGTTACGTCGTCACGGCTCGTTTCGAACGGCACCGTACCGTTGCGCCCGCCCGTCCCGAGTAACGACCCATTCACGATATCGCGGCAAATCTGTGCGCGCTCGCTGCGGTCGTCGGGCATGCAGACCGGGTGATGGCGACCGTCCAGCGACCCGAGCCGCGCATTGATGTTGTACGCACTGGCGCAGACATGAAGGGTTTCTATAGCGGACGCGCTCAGCACCGGTTGCACGCCACGCGTTACGCCGCTCGTGGGGGCAGCCAATGGCGTCTGGGGAAGATCGGTAGTGTGCACGTCGGCGGGCACCGCAAGGAACGCATCAGAGGATTTCCCGGGTGAGGCTTCGGATTGCGCCGAAGCGCCCAGGAAATCGTCGCCGAATGCCTTGTTCATGCTTTGCGGCACCGGCATGGCGCGCGTATCGCGTACCGTCCAGGGGTGCGCTACCGCCTCGGCGCGGGCGTTCGCAATGCGCACCAGCGGGATGCCGGCGGCATTGGCGAGTCCTGCCCCCTGATCGAGCACGATCGGTGCCGGTGCCGAAATGTTGCCCATACCGGGCGAGTAATGGGATGCCTGTATGCCATTCATCGTCGTGCAGTCCTCAGAAAAGAGAAGCGTGGCCCATCGCCACGGCTTCGACACGGCGTCGAAGCGGCTTTCACGATGCCCGAGGGGGTGAACGCCCATTGTCGGTTCTGTACACGAGGTCTCGCAGCTCGGGTAAGGCACCGCCCGGACGTAGACAGCGACGCTCAGCCCCCGGCCGGCCTGACAGGAAGCGCTGTCGGCCTGCCCCGAACTTATGGCATGCTATCGGACAGCGGTACAGCCGACGCGGCTGACGCGGCCCGCCAGACGGGGCACACGGCACATTTCGCTCGCCGTTGGCACCGGAACGGGGACGCGCTTCCCGCGCTCCCGCCCGAAAGCATCTCAAAATGATGGCCCACCGGCCTTGTTTTGAAATGTTTCCCTGCTACCGGCCCCTTCCCCGTGCGAACGGGTCCGGCCTGCGTCGCGGCAATGTACCCGCTCTCGCACTTTCAGGGATAACAATATGAGTGGTTACGGTTTTCTTTTCAGTATCTTCTTGCTGGTTCTGGTGAGCGCCTTCTTTTCCGCCGCCGAAATCTCTCTGACCGCCGCCAAACGCACCAAGCTGCAGGTGCTCATGGAAAAAGGCGACCTGCAGGCCGTCAAGGTGCTCGCGCTCAAGGAGCAGCCCGGCAATTTCTTCACCGTCGTGCAGATCGGCGTCAATGCGGTTGCCGTGCTTGGCGGGGTGCTGGGCGAGAGCTTCCTGACCAGTTACCTGTTCGGCTGGCTCTCGACGTTTACCGATCAGGCGCTCGCCTTGCGGCTCTCCGGCATCGGCTCGTTCCTGTTCATCACGATCGCCTTCATCCAGTTCGCCGATCTGATTCCCAAGCGCCTCGCGATGGTCAATCCCGAGCGGGTCGCCACGGCCATCATCGATCCGATGCTGCTATGCCTGAAGGTCCTGCGCCCGCTCGTCTATCTGTTCAACGGGGTGGCGAACATATTCCTGCGCATGTTCAAGCTCCCCACCCATGCCATCGAGAACATCACCTCGGAAGACATTGCGGCCATGGTCGGCGCAGGGGCGCAAGCGGGTGTGGTCCGCAAACAGGAACTCCACTTGATCGAAAACGTGTTCGAGCTGGAATCGCGCACGGTCGGCTCGGTCATGACGTTTCGCGACGACGTGGTGTACTTCACCATCGCGGAAGACGAGCGCAGCATCCGCCAGAAGATGATCGAAAGCCCGCACTCGAAATATCTCGTGTGCCGCGACGAGATCGACAACGTGCTTGGCTACGTCGACTCGAAGGATTTGCTCCAGCGTATTGCCAGCGAAGATCTGTCGAGCGTGATCCGCAATCTGGATCGGCTCTATGCGAAGAAACTGCTGGTCATTCCCGACACGCTCAATCTGTCCGAAGCGCTTGCGCGCTTCAAGGAAACCCGCGAGGGCTTTGCCGTCATCATCAACGAATACGGTCTGGTCGTGGGCGTGGTGACGCTTAACGATATCGTGGGCGCGCTCATGGGCGACGTCATTCACCCTGCCGACGAAGATCAGATCGTGCAACGCGACGAGCACTCGTGGCTCGTCGACGGCGTGACCTCGGTCGAAGACGTGAAAAAGGCGCTCGATATCGACGAACTTCCCGGCGAAGGCGAGTTTGAAACCATCGCCGGGTTCATGATTTATCAGCTCAAGCGCATTCCGAAAAAATCCGAAGCGACCGAGGCTGCCGGCTACAAGTTCGAAGTGGTCGACATCGACAATTACAAGATCGACCAGTTACTCGTCACACGTTTGGGCTCGGTGGCCGAGGCCGCTATCGCAGCGTCGAAGCCGGCATCGTAGCCAATACCTCCCTCAACCGGTCGGTCAATCCGCCATCGCGCTGCGTCGGCCGCGCGATGGCCGACGCAATCACCGGCCACGGCGCGTAAAGCCATGCCTGACGACGTGCCCGGGTCACCCCCGTGTAGATCAGCTCGCGCGACAGCACCCGGCTCGCCTGCTCCGGCAGCACCATCGCCACGCGCTCGAATTCCGAACCCTGCGACTTGTGGATCGTCATGGCGAACGCCGTTTCATGCGCAGGCAGGCTAGCGGGCGAGTAGAGGCGATACGCGCCGTCCGGCGTCGCGAACGCCACACGCAGCGTGCCGGACGGGCCGAGGGGTAACGCGATGCCGATATCGCCATTGAACAGGTTCAGCGCGTACTCGTTCTGCGTCACCAACACCGGGCGCCCCGCGAACCACGCGCCGCCCCCCGCCCCGAGCGCGGCTCCCGCCCGGCGGGCCAGCAGCGCCGTGAGTTGCGCGCCGAGGAACTCGACACCTCGCCGTCCGCCTCGGGTCGCACACAAGACGCGGAACTGGCCGAACGCCGAGAATACCGGTTGCGCAACCATGGAGATATCGGCAGGGGTCGCCGCCGCCGGGTCGCCAAGTTGTCCGATCGTCGTCACCGCTTCCGCGAGCGCATCGAGATACGCCGAATAGCCGTCGGCCAGCGCGCTCAGATTGGCGGGTGACAACTGTATGCCGCCATCCTCGCAAAGCATCACGCGGTCTGCGCCCGCCTCATCCCCTCTCGGCTCTCTCTCTGCTCGCGCTGCCCCCCATTCCGATCCTGCGGCGGCCAAGCGCGTATCGCGCTCGCTGTCGGGGAGGGTGAACTCCTTGCGCGCCTCGATGACCTTGCCCGCCTTGATGGCGGTGGCCAGACGGCCAATGGCCGAATGAGCGCCGAATCGATAGGTGCGCTCCAGCCACACGACGGCGTCTTCGAGACCCTGCGACGCTCGCGCGTCTGGTCCTGCCACGCCCTGTTTGCCGTTGGCGCTTGCCGCCAGCGGCCCTGACCGGGGCGGTTCGTTCGCAGGCCATTCGAGGGCAGATAACAGGCGCAAGCGCATGTCCGGGGAAAACGCACGTTGTGCACTCAGTTCCCCGAAGACGGCTCCCGCCTCGACCGCTGCCAATTGGTCTTTGTCCCCCAACAGGATCAGACGTGCGCCTTCAGGCACCGCTTCGAGCAACTGCGTGGCCATCGACAAATCGATCATCGATGCCTCATCCACGACAATCAGATCGTAGGGCAGCGGGTTGCCCGCGTGGTGGCGGAAGCGACGGCCGACCTGTTCCGCAGATTCGGGCAAGACGCCAAGCAACCGGTGCAACGTCACCGCCGCGTCAGGCAGCGCCTGACGTACTGATTCCGGGAGATCCTGCCGCGCGCTCAAGGCCTCCTGCATGCGCTGCGCCGCCTTGCCTGTGGGCGCCGCGAGCGCCACCCGCAGGTTGGCATCGCGCTCCAGCAGGCACGCGAGCAACCCCACTACCGTGGTCGTCTTGCCTGTGCCGGGGCCGCCACTGAGCACCACCAGCGAGCGTTGCAAGGCAAGTGCTGCTGCCGCCATTTGCCAGTTGGGTTCGCGTTGCCCTTCCGGCGAGGCGAGCACGCCCTCACCAAAGTAGCGCCTCAGACGCGCGCGGTCTTCCGACGTCACCGGCGTACGCGCGCTCAGCGATAACTTGCGCCCGAGCGCCGCCGCCAGACGAGCCTCATAACCGTAGTATCGCGCGAGATAGAGCCGATCCTGATCGTCGAGCAGCAACGGGAAGGCGTCGGACTGCGCGTCGCCCGCCAGCGCCGACGCGAGATTGGCCGGGGCGCACAAGCCGCTGGCGAAGAGCGCATCACGCCAGACGGACAAGGCCGGTGCATCGCCGGGAAACAGTTCGCCGCTGGCTTGCGCATCCAGCAGATTATCGAGCGGCACGCAGACGTGACCCTCCGCCGTGGCGAGACTCACCGCAAGCGCGGCACGCCAGACATAGCGGCACGTCACGTCTTCCGCTCCATGCCCGCGCGCGAGCAGCGCCATTCGGCGTGCAAACCCCTGAGCCAGCCGCACGACACCGCTATCGGCCAGCGAGGCACTGGACGAATCTCCCATATGACGCATATCGCTCATGCGCCCTCCCCGTCGGCGGCAGCGGTACCATTGCGCGCGTCAAGCGACAGCGCTTGTGCCAGCGCCGCGTTTTCGCCCGCAGCGAACAACCGGTCGAGCGCTTCGACCATCTCTCGCGACGGCTTGTCGAAGAAGACCCCCGGCACATCGTCACCTGCCAGATGCGCACTGGCCCAGTCAGGCCGAACGCCCCGGACAAAGAGGTAGAGGCTGCCCCCCATATCGCGGTCGTAATCGTAGTGAGGCATACGCCGCTGCAAATAGCGGTGCAACGCCAGGGTATAGAGCAGGTATTGGAGGTGATAGCCATGCTCGGCCATCGCTTCGCGCAGGCCGTCTGCGCCGTAGTTCTCGGGTGCCGTGCCGAGGTAGTTCGACTTCCAGTCGAGAATCCACCACTGACCGCTATGCCGGAACACCAGATCGATGAAGCCCTTGAGGTAGCCACGCAACACCGTAGCGTCGAGCGGCAGATCCGGGTATCCGAACTGGCGCAACAAGCCACGCAACGCATCCAGCGACACGGCATCGGCCGGATACGTGAACTCCATTTCGGTGAGCCGCTCCGTCAACGCAACGTCAGCCAGATGCAGGCCGGGACGCAGCGGCGTCGCAAGGGTGTCAGCCAGCATGTTCATCATCATGGCCCGCCACGTATCGTTGTGTTCGGCACCGCGCCCCGGCGGACGCTCGCGCAGCGCTCGCGAGACAGCATGCGGCCACTGCGCGCGCGACTGGAAGTCGGCCAGTTCGAACACACGGTGCAGACTCTCGCCGGCAGCGGGGCCGCGCGGGAAACGAAGAATGTCGTCCAACGGCGGCCAGGCATCGTCGCCCTCCGGCGGCAAAGCAAACGTCGGCCCGGCATTCGCTTGCGCGTCGTAGTCGGGACGTGTGCGCTCCGGCGCACTGAGCTGACCGCCGCCTAATTGCGGCCCTGTGTGCATGCCGGCCAACAGGCCCGAGAAGCTGCCAATGCGCCAGACTTCACGCAAAGCCCGCGTACTGGCACGCGTGGTGATTTCGGGTGCCGCGTCGTGCACGACGCGCGCACCGGCATCCAGTGCAGCGCCTGTCGGCAGCGGCACGACGGCCAGAGGGCCCCCAGCCAATACCTTCCACGCCGACCGGATCGTCGCCACCCGTTCGTCGGTATCGACCGTCGAGGTGATCCAGGCGTCGAACGCCATGCCCTGTCCCGCGGCCAACCAGTTCAGCATGCCGCCACATGCCTCTTTCACGCTCCGGCGCGACGAGTAAATGCCCGCCGCCAGATAGCAACGATAAACCGCACGCGTGAGCGCCACGTACAACAGCCGCGCCTGCTCTGCCGACTGCTCCTGCCGTAGCGCGGCCGCCGCCGGTGAGCCCTTGCCGGCCGCGTCTGTGAAGTCGATGACCGCGGTCGGGCCGTCGTGATACTCAAGTCCATCGAGACTTCCGCCGTCACGCACCGCACCGTCCCAAAGGAACGGACAGAAAACCACGCCGTACTCGAGCCCCTTCGATTTGTGAACGGTCACGATCTGCACAAGATTCTGATCCGACTCGAGTCGCAATTGGGCTTCCTCGCCGCCACTCACATTGCGTTGCGATGCCAGCCAGCGCAGCAGTGCAGGCATGCCCGGCTGCTCCGCCCAGCGTGCCTGCGCAAGCTCGGCCAGATGCATGAAGTTCGTCAGACGCCGTTCGCCACCCGACTGCGCAACCAGACGTGCCGCCAGCCCCAGCTCTCGCATCAGCGTGCGCCACATTGCCGAGAAGCCGCGGTCGCTCCACAACTGACGATAGCGTTGCAATCGCTCGATCCACGCGATCGCTTCCGCATCGGAGGCTTCGCTGGTCTGCATGCGATACAGGGCCGTTGCATCGAGCCCGAACAATTCGGTGGCGAGCGCCGCACGCAGCGCACGCACGTCGCCGGGTGACTCCACCGCGCGTAGCACGCGAAGCAGCGTTTCCGCTTCCTCACTCGCAAACACGGAGTCCTGTGTCAGCTCCACACTCCCTACGGCATGTTCCGCGAGCATCGCCTTCATCAACGCCCCCTGCCGGTGCGTCTGCACGATCACGGCAATGTCGGCCGGGGCGAGCGGCCGCTCGCCCACGCGTACCTCGTGGCGTGACGCGCCCGCGAGCAAGCGCGCCACCTCGGCGGCCGTGGCACGCGCGCAGGCTTGTTGCGCTTCGTCCTTCGACAGCGGTTCGTCGTCGTCCGGCAGCCACCAGACGGTGAAGTCGGCGACCTCGCGGACATCGGAGAACGGCGGACGCCGCCGAGCCCCCGGACGCACCGGCGGGTATTCGAGTCCATCGAGCACGAACGCCCGATCGTTGGCCCCGAACAGACGGTTGCCCGCCTCGATGATGGCCGGCGTCGAGCGCTGATTCACGGCGAGCGTATATGCCGCGTCGGCGTTCTCGCGGGCGGCCAGATACGTGTGGAGATCCGCCGCCCGAAAGCTGTAAATCGCCTGCTTCGGGTCGCCGACCATGAACATCGGTCCCGGGGTCTCGTCCGGCGCAGATGTCGCCCGCTGCCCATACACCGCACTGAAAATGGCGAACTGCAGCGGGTCGGTATCCTGAAACTCGTCGATCAATGCGCAGGGATATCGGGCGCGCAAGGCGTCGGCCAGATCGGGATGCTGGGTCAGCGCGCGCGCGATATTGCCAAGCAGATCGTCGAACGACACCACGCGCAACTCACGCTTGCGAAGCGCCAGTTGATCGGGAGCCTGGGTCAGCCACTCGCGCAGAATCCGCAGCCATTGCATCGCGTAACGCTCGTCGGCGTCGGCACGCGCGCGCACGAGAACGTCGGCCATCTCGAAGAACCGGTGATCCGGTGGCGTCTCGCCCTTCTTGATGTCCTTGGCCAGTCGCGTCGTCGTGAGCAGTTCCGCCTTGGGACTCAGCAGCGCGCCTGCGTCGCGTGCATTGAGGTAGCGCTGCCATGCTGATACGGCCTGGGCGAGCGACGTCTCGTGATAGATGTTCTTCTTGTACGACGGCAATGCGGCACGCATCAGATCTGCAATCACCGAGGCCTCGGCTTCCCAGCAGTCGGAGGCCACCGCATAAGTCGCGAGCAATGCCGAGTCGGGCGACGTTTGCGCGTCGCCGTCCACCGCTGGGGGCCAACGCAGTTCAGACATCGGCTTCTTCAGACGGCGCGCCAGTTGGTCCGTGAGCGTGCCCGGCGAGCGTTTGCGATCCACCAGCCACGCGGCGAAACCGTCGTCCTGCGCCGCCAGCGGTTCAACCACACGTCGCCAGAATTCGACCGCCAGATCGTGACGCACGCCGTTGTCGTCCGGCACCAGTTCGTAGGCGAACGGCAACCCGGCGGCGAATGGCACCTCTGCGAGGGCGCGTTGGCAAAACCCGTGAATCGTATGAATCGATGCCTGATCGAACGCGCGTAACGCGGTTTGAAGACAGTCGCGAATGGCCTTCGGCGCCATCTCACCGCGATCGATCAACCCCGCGATCATCACGTTGAACAGGGGATCGTCGCTGGCATCGGGATCGAAGTCCGGAAATTCGTCTTCTGCGTCTTCGTTTGCCGCGTCGTCGTCCTCACCGAAAACCGGCGCCATCGCAGCGACCAGTCCGGCCAGCCGCCCGCGGATGCGCTCACGCAACTCGGCTGTGGCGGCATTGGTGAAGGTGACGACGAGAATCTGCTCGACCGTGAGTTGCTTTTCCAGCAGCAAGCGCACGTACAGCGCACAGATGTTCCAGGTCTTGCCGGTACCGGCTGACGCCTCGATGAGGCAAACGCCGTCGAGATCGCAACCGAAGACATCGAGGTCGATGAGCTGCGTCATGCGCCCTCCACGACTTCAAGGTGTTGCACCACCGGACCGAATATCGTGTTGGCGAGCCAATCGAATGGCGATGCCAGCGGGTTGGCGACGCCCCGCCAGATCAGTCGCGTGTAGGGGTCGTCCGCGTCGCCGCGCGCGAAGGCCGAACCCAGCCACGCACTCTCGGCCTCACCGGGCTTGCCGGTACTCGCCAGCTTCCAGGCGCTGCGCGCAAAGAATGGCAACGGTCGCGTCTGCCCCAGCCGATACAACGCCACCCACTGCCCCAGCAGCGTGGCCGCGTCATCCACCGCACGCAAGGCAAACGTCTCGTCTTCCCCGTACCAGAGGGTTCTGGCCGCCACATCCAACCCGGCATGCCCGGGTTGTTGAAGATGCGCACAAAGCGCGAGATGCGCCAGCCACGCAGCCAGCAGGTCGCTCGGACGCATGCTGCCGTATCGATACATCACCAGCCCGTAACGCGACACCGGCGCCAAACGCCCCTGCAACAGGCATTCCGCAGACAGGGTGGCGTCACCGTGCCATTCCGTATCTGTCGACTCGCGCCACGACGGCGGCAACGCAGGTTTCAACGGCAGCGTCACCAGAAGCTCCTGCGTGCCCTCGGCTTGCGCCTCCCTCACCTGCGTCGCCAATGCACGCAGGCCGCCCAGTTCCCTTCGGCGCCAGACGGCACCTGTTGCCCCGCCCGGCAACTCGTGACTCACGTTCGCAATGCGCTCGATGGCGTCGGTGTGCGTGCGCACATCGCGCCCATCGTGACGCAAGAGCCGCGGCAGCAAACGCGCCGCGAGCGCATCGCGTCCGGCCCAATCGAGTGCGAAAGGCTCTTCGTCTTCAACCTCGGTCAACATCTCGCCTAGCGACAGGCCCAGCCTGTCGCGCGCCCAGGCTCTGCCCGGGTGACGCCAGAAGCGCAGCAGGTCATCGAGCGTCAGATGGGTTTGTGCGACCGCAGGCAACGGCTCACGCACGAAGGGGACGGCGGGAGCCTCCGGTGCGGGAGACGCCAGTTGGTCCGCCAACTGCTGCGCCGCCTCGCCATTGGACGCGTCGTAACTAAACAGGGACGCATCGTGCCCGTCGAAATATGCCGGAGAAAACGGCTGCAACGGATGCAACACCACCAGACGCTCGCGCGCTTCGCGCTGGTCCTCGAGGCTGTACCCTTGCGACACCGGGGCAAGAAACTGCCCGGTGAAGTCGAGCAATTCGTCCACCGCGGTCGATGGCGGCAACGGCGCGTTGTCACGCACACTTCGCCCGGTGTAGGTCATCAGAAAGCGATCCTGAGCACTCAGCATCAGATCGAGGAAGAGATTGCGCTCGTCGTCGCGGCGCTGGCGATCGCCTCGCTGTGGCAGCGCACGCATCAAGTCGAATTCGTCGGCCCGCACACGCCCCGGCAGCACGCCGTCGTCCATACCGAGCATGCACACGACACGGTACGGCAGCAGCCGCAGACTCGGAATCGCCGCGAACGTCACCCGTCCCGACGGCACGCCGCCACGGGTCGGGTCGTCGAGCGCATCGGCGAGCACGCGTGCCACCACTTCCACGGGCACCCGCACTTCAGGCGCGCCGTCGGCAATGGCAGAACCGATTTGCTCGATGGCCATGCGCACTTCGGCGACATCGTCGGCAAAACGCGGTTCGTCGGAGAAAAATTGTTCCAGCATGGCCAGCAACTGATCGCGCCACCCGAGCCCTGTGCGTTCGGTTTGCAACGCCACGGCTGTCGCATCGAGATCGTCGATCAGTCGCGCCAATTGGCCCAGCAGTTCGGCACGTCCCCCTTCGATTCCCCCGACAGGCAGCCAGTCATCCACCGGCATCGCGTCGTCGGGTAAGGCGTAGCCAAGGAATAAACGCATCATGGCATCGCCCAGCGTGTGCCGCTCCAACGCGGGCGCCACGCCGGCTTCGGCTGCCGATGCTGCCGCCGTGTGCGGCGTATCGAGTCGCAGCAGGGCATCGCCACGCCAGCCGCGCCGGGCACCGGCCGCGTGAAGCCAGTTCTGGATGGCGTCGAGGGCGTTGCCGCCCAGGTCGTAGCATTGGGCCACAGCCTCGGTGCGCGCCAGCTCCACGAGACTCGACGCCGCCACGCGCTGCTGCGGCAACGCCAGAATCGACGCAAAGGCGCGGGCCACCGGGTTGGTCCGCGTGGGCGGCAGACCGGTGACCAGATAGGGGATGCGCGGCGTCGCGGTACCAAACACGGCATCGATGAGCGGTGCCGCCCGGCCGAGATCCGGCACGGTGATCAGCACGTCGTCGGGACGCAGATCGGGAATCTCGTCGAAGCACGCCAGCAATCGGTCGTGCAGTACTTCGATTTGACGCGCGAGGCTGTGGCATACATGCACCTGCACCGATCCGTCGGCACCGACACCCTCGGGCGGCCCATAGCGGCCGTCGTCCAGCGAGAGAATGCCGTTTTGCAGAGCGGCGAGCAGCGTCGGCGCGGGATTGGGCTGGAACAGCGCCCGGTCCTCCACGGCTTGCGGCGCAAGGTCGGCGTACAGGGCGTCAATGTGCGACTGCGTCTGCCGGCCCCATTCGGCGAGCAACGGATGCCCCACTTCCCGGTGGGCCGCCCCGTCCCGGCGCATCAGATACGACAGACGCGACGGCGGCACAATATCGAACCAGTAGCTCTCGCACGGGTTGAGCACGTATAGGTGAACGTCGATCAGGCGAGACATCGCCTTGAGCAACACCATCGACAGCGGCGGCATCGACGAGAGCGCGAACACCGATACGCGCGACGGCCATCCGGCAGGCACGGTCTGCGGCGTCAGTTGCTCGATCCGGTCGATAGCCCTCAGCGTCGGGTGACGCTCGCGAATATCGAGATGCGCCAGCACCTGCCGCCACAATGCGCTCTGCCACGCTTCGTCATCGCGCTGAACCTCCCCCCAGCCCGTGGCCGCCCCCGGCTCGATGACGTCGCCGGACTGCCACCGCTCGAGCCAGTTCGGCCGGTACGTCAGGTATTGGTCGTAAAGGTGTGCCAGACGGTCGGCCAGCTCGAAGCGCATCACATCGTCCGCGCCCGACAGATAGCCCGCCAGACGAGGCGAGGCCGCGACCCACGGCTGCGCCAGACATTGGTACAGCGGCCAGACGAGACGGTCCGGCGCAAACGGCGAACTCTCCGGCACCGTGAGCAGCTTGCCTGCCATGTCCCACAGCCATTGGGCGAGGTACGTCAGACGGACGTTGGCGCACACGCCGAAGACATCGGCATAGTCCAGTTCGAGCCGGCGCCGCACCGCCACACTTGGCACGACGATGGTTTCCGTCTCGAACGGATTGCCGGATTCACCGGCACCGCCAGGTGCCTGGGCGAGATCGCGCAGCAGCGCGGCTTCGAGCGTGGTGAACCGGTTGGAGAAGAATAGGTGGAGCATGCGGGCGTGGCGGCTGAGCGAGTCTGTTCGCAAGCATAGCAAAAGCACCGCGGCGAAGCCGATCGGGCAGATCCGAAAACCTGCCCCATCATGAGTGACACCGGCGTCGCGCCGCCTCGCAAGCACGTCCTCGCACCGCTTGTCACCGGCGGTATCCCCTCTTCGCGGCGCGCGGGGCTTCGGCTAGACTCTCAATGCGCCGCGCCCCCATCGCGCGGCCGGCTTTGCTGCGGAACCCTCGCACCCGACGCATGGACTACCAGACAGATATCAAGAAATTCCTATATAGCCATTACTTCTTCACCGGCACCCGTCAGGCAGTGGGGGTCGTGCTGCCCGCCCTCGTGCTCTTCTGGGGGATGGACCAGCACCTGCTCGGCATCGAAGTCGCTTCGGGGGCTCTGTGCGCGAGCGTGGTCGACATCAACGGGCCGCTGCGTCACAAGCACACGGAACTGCTCAGTTGCACGCTGCTCGGCGCCCTCACCGTGCTGATCACCGGCATGGCTACCGCCGCGCAGCCGTGGCAGCTCTGGATTACCTCGCTGATTCTGACCTTCGGTCTGTCGATGCTCGTGATCTATGGCTATCGCGCCTCGCTGGTGAGCTTCGCCTGCCTGATGATGATGGTGCTCAACGTCGAGGCTGATCTGACGCGCCATCAGGCAGTGCTCGACGCCGGTGCCGTTCTGGCGGGCGGTCTCTGGTACACCTATTTCAGTCTCATTGTCTGCCGCGTCTGGTGGTTTCGCATCGAGCAGCAGACCCTCGCCGAGTGTTTCTTCGTCACGGCGCAGTATCTGGAAGCCAAGGCGGCGTTCTACGACACAACAACCGATATCGATGATTGCTATCGGCGTTTGATCGCCGCGCAGGTCAATGTCGTGGAAAAGCAGCAGGCCGCGCGCGAGATCATTCTTCGCAATCTGCCGCGCCTGCGCATCGGCAAGCTCGAACCGCGTCGCACGATGCTGTTCAACCTGTTCATCAACATCGTCGATCTGCATGAGGTGGTGGTGTCGGTACACACCGACTATCCAATGCTTCGCCGGGAGTTCGCCAACAATGACGTGCTCCTGTTCTTCCGCGACATGGTCCGCAAGATCGCGAACGAAGTGGACGCCATCGGTTACGCCATCGCCACCAATGAGCCGTCGCGGGCCCAGCGCAGTTGGCGCGCGGAATTCCGGGCCATCGAGTACGAGATCGAATTGATGCGCAAGCAGTTGCTGCCACAGCGTGCGCCAGAGGCATATCAGGCACTCACCAACACCTTCCGTCGCGTGTGGAGCAGCACGCGTATCGTGGAGCGCATGCACCGCAACACCAATCTCGCAACGGCCGGCTCGGCGACCGAAGTGCAGATCGATCAGGCGCTCGTTCGCTTCACTTCGCGACAGAGCTATTCTCCGAAATTGCTCTGGAAGAATCTGACTTTTTCGTCACCGAGTTTTCGCCATGCGTTGCGGGTGACGATCGCGATTTCGGCCGGGCTCATCATCTGCGAGAACTGGTCGCTGCTTGCCGGGCAGGCGCACAGCTACTGGGTGTTGCTCACGATCATCGTGATTCTGAAGCCCGGCTTCAGCCTGACCAAGCAGAAGAACGCCCAGCGTCTGACCGGCACGCTTGTGGGCTGCGTCAGCGTGCTGCTCATTCTGTCCTTCGTACACAAGCCCTGGGTGCTGCTCGCACTCATGTTCTTCTGCATGGTCATGGGCAACAGCCTGTCGCTGTTCAACTACGGCCTGTCGGTCGTGTTCATGTCGTCTTACGTGCTGCTGCTGTTTCACTTCCTGTTGCCCGGGTCTCTGTCCGTGGTCGGCGAGCGCGCCATCGACACGCTCATCGGGTCGGCCGTGGCGCTGGTCTGCTCGTACCTGTTCCCGTACTGGGAATACCGGCTGATGGGGCCGCTCATCCGGCAGGCCGTGCAGTCGACGCGCGCCTATCTCGAATCGTGCGCCGGTCGTGAGGGCAAGCGCGATGACTTCGCCTATCGCATGGCGCGCAAGGATATGCACATCGCCTTCGGGAATTTCGGCGCGGCCTTCAAACGCATGATGCTCGAGCCGAAGTCCAAGCAGGTCTCGGTCGGCGAACTCAACGATCTTCTGGTGCAGAACCATGTGATGGCGTCGTACATCACCGGCATGGCGGATGTACTGCCGCGTCAGATCGCGGCAGACAAGAGCGGTGAGCTGGGACAGGTCGTCGCGGCGATCAGCGACCTGCTCTCGCAAGCGGTGGCGGCGCCGGCGGCGTCGGTGCCGACCGACACGCAAGCCGCGAGCGAGGCGATGCGCGATTACACACGGCGTCTGGATGCGCTGGTCGTCGCGCAGGAGCAGCAACCCGACGCGTCCGAAACCCATGTGCAGGAAATCAAGCAGGTGGTGCATCAGCTCAAGCAGATGCTTCGGGCGGGCGAGTTGATTCTGCGCGACATGCGGGGTATTCGGCTGCCGGCCTGAGGCCTGAATGTCCGGGATGTCCGGGATATCCGGCCGGCAGCCCCCCTCAGGTGATGCCCGTGCGCGTGGCGTAGTGATACAGATCGACGTCGCGATCCAGTCCGAGCTTGCGCATGGCGTTGGTTTTCTGCGAGCTGACCGTCTTCACGCTGCGGCTGAGCTGGAACGCGATTTCGCTGATCGTGAGCCCCGAGACGAACAGCCGCACGACCTCAACCTCGCGGCCCGATAGCTTCGACGCGTCGATCTCCGTGTCGTCGACCACCGAGTCGTGCAGCCTTGTCGCCAGTCCCGCCGGGATGTAGCGGCTGCCGTCCGCCACTACGCAAACGATGTCGGCAATCGAACTCTGCTCGTCGAGCTTGGAGAGAATCGAATGCACGCCGAGCTTGAGCACGCCGCGAAGAATCGCCAGATTTTCAAGCATCGTCACGACGATGATCTTGATGTTAGGAAAATATCGGCGCACGTAGCCAATAAGAAAAAGCCCGTCCTTGAAATTCCCCCCCGGCATCGAGAAATCCGTCACCAGAATGTCGCATGGCTCCTTGGCCAGCAAGTTCACGAGTTCTGACGAATTGGCCGCTTCGCCGACCAGATGGATCATTTCCCGCTCTTCGAGCAGACGTCGTATTCCATAACGCACAATCGGATGGTCGTCCGCGACCACGACATTGATCGTCATCGTTGCCCCCTCCCCTTTTTCGTCATCTGACAGCACCGTCACCGCCGCAAGGTGCGCGCGGTGCTTCGCGCCTGCCATCGCAACGAAGCGCGTTCATTCTGGCAAAAAGGGATCATGCCGACCGGCTGGGAAACGTCACATAGTCAACGCCGCCGGGCATGCCTGCCACGCGGTGTGGTCAATGTGCGGGACGTCCGCATGCTGCCTGATAGAGCGGGTACTGCTCCCTAACGGCTTGACGGGGCTCGCTCAGAGGTGAAATTGCTCAGACGCATGACATCGCAGTCTGTGCTACTCGCGTCACCGGCATTCGGAGCATTCGCGGCAGGTGCTTCCGCTATTCCGATTGTGAAGTTCGGAATTACCTTAAACACCGAGATCGGATTTAGTGATCCGCGCGTCGCGAGCGTCGGAAAATGCGTAGTACAAAGACGCGAAATGCGGAGGCATGGCCGGTCGATGACGAACTCGACCGGCCAATCGCGAGGATATCCGGCAGGCGCTTTACTCTTGCGTGCCGCCGCGGTTCGCAGGACTGGCGGCGTCAGATGTCGCCGCCGCTTGTTGGGCAACGCTGTTCGCGCCCTCAGACGGCAACCCATGCCAACCGCCGCCAAGCGCCGTCACGAGCAGAACGTTGGCCGTGAATTGACGGCCGAGGATCGTCAGCGCCGTACGCTCGGTGGTGTACGCGGTCGCCTGCGCCGTCAACACGTTCTGAAAACTGACGGTACCTGCCTTGTACTGATTGAGGATCAATTGCAGCGCTTCGCGCGACGACTGCACGGCCTGGTTCTGCACGACGGACTCACGTCCCAGATAGTTCAGCGCGGCGAGGTTGTCCTCGACCGATTGGAATGCCGTCAGCACCGTCTGCCGGTAGGTCGCGACCTGTGCGTCGTAGGCAGCAATGGCCGCGTCGGTCTGCGCCCGCCGCAAGCCACCGTCGAAGAGCGTGGCCGCCAGCGCGGGACCGACCGACCAGAAGCGGCTCGGCAGCGTGAGCCAGTTGGCGAAGCTGCTGCTTTGGAAGCCCCCCGTCGCCGAGAGCGAGAGTGTCGGGAAGAAGGCTGCCTTGGCCACGCCGATCTTCGCGTTGGCCGCCGCGACCGAGCGCTCGGCCGAGGCAATGTCGGGCCGGCGCTCCAGCAATTTCGACGGCAGGCTCACCGGCACCGGCGGCAGTGCGGCACGTAACGGCGCCACCGTCAGCGCAAACGCCGCCGGGGCCTTGCCGACGAGCAGCGCAATCGCGTGCTCCAGTTGCGCGCGCGTCACTTCGATGTCGATCGCAGATGCCTGCGCCGATTGCAGTTGCGTTTGCGCCTGAATCACATCAGAGCGCTGCGCCACGCCGACGGCGTACTGGTTCTGCGTCAGTTTGAGCGTCTGTTCATAGGCAGCGACGGTGCGCTCGAGCAACGCTCTCTGTGCATCCGTTACCCGCAGGTCGAAGTAGTTCTGCGCGAGCAACGCCTGTGCCGACAGACGCGCATTGGCCAGCTCGGCTGCGCTCGCCTCGGCGCTGGCGTTACCGGCCTCGACCGAGCGGCGCACGCTGCCCCAGATGTCAGGCTCCCAGCTCGCCGTGCCCGACAGGCTGTAGCTGTTCGAGATACCGCCCACACCCGAACCGCTCACCGCCGTGCTGCTCACACGCGAACTGGCGCGCGTGAGGCCGGCGTCGGCGCCAATCGTCGGGAAGAAGGCCGAGCGCGCTTGCGAGGCCACGGCCAGCGCCTGCCGGTAGTTCGCCTCGGCAATCTTGATGTTCTGATTGTTGACGTCGACCTGCGCCATCAACTCGGAGAGCACGGGGTCCTTATAGATGGCCCACCACTCGCCCTTGGACACAGCGTCGCTCGGCTCGGCGAGCTTCCAGTCGCCGGTTTCCTTGAACGCAGCCGGCGTATCGACGTCCGGACGCACATAATCGGGCCCCACCGCGCAGCCCGCGAGCCACAGCACAGCGCTCGCGGCAAGAAACGTCGCCGTACGGCGCGCGCGCGCAGGTGTCGCAACGCCCCGCCCTTGCCCCGCTGCCGAGGCGGTTCCCGCATGAGAACGAACGGTAAGGACTTGACGGTTCAACGGTTGTGCCATGGCATACATCGGCCCATCGGCCGGGACAGAAGTTTCGGAAAACGCGCCGCGAAGCCCACAGGCGAGCGCGCGGCGCACGCGACGAACGGCATCAGCCATGGCCCACCTCCCCGACATCGCTGTGGCCGGTCCGGCCACGAGTACGCCATCGCGCCCAGCGCAGGCGCACACGGTCGAGATACAGATACACCACCGGCGTCGTATAGAGCGTGAGCACCTGACTCACGAGCAGGCCACCCACAATGGCGATGCCCAGTGGCTGGCGCAATTCCGCACCATCCCCGGTGCCCAGCGCGAGCGGAATCGCACCGAGCATGGCCGCCATCGTGGTCATCATGATCGGGCGGAAGCGCAGCACGCACGCATGGTAAATGGCCTCACGCGGCGGCATGTTCTGCCGCCGCTGCGCATCGAGCGCGAAGTCGATCATCATGATCGCGTTCTTCTTCACAATCCCGATCAGCAGAATCACGCCGATGAGCGCGATGATGCTGAACTCGGTGTTGAACAGCAACAGCGCCAGCAAGGCCCCCACGCCTGCCGATGGCAGCGTCGACAGAATGGTGAGCGGATGGATGTAGCTCTCATAGAGCACGCCCAGCACGATATACACCGTGAGCAGTGCCGTGAGGATCAGGATCGGCTGCGACGACAGGGCCGACTGGAAAGCCTGCGCCGTGCCCTGGAAACTGCCCTGTACCGACGTGGGCATGCCCAGCCGGCCGACGGCATCGTTGATCGACGCCTGCGCCTCGGACAGCGAGACGCCCGGCGGCAGGTTGAACGAAATCGTGCTCGCCGCGAACTGTCCCTGGTGCGAAACCCCCAGCGCGGTATTCGTCGGGCGGTAACGGGCGAACGCCGAGAGCGGCACTTGTGCGCCCGCCGACGTCACCACATAGATGTCCTTGAGCGATTCCGGGCTTTGCCACCACTGTGGCGCGACCTCCATCACGACCTTGTACTGATTGAGCGGGTTGTAGATGGTGGAGACCTGACGCTGCCCGAAAGCGTCGTTGAGCACGTTATCGATCTGGCTCATCGTGAGCCCCAGCCGTGACGCCTGATCGCGGTCGACGTCGAGCGTCGTCTGCAACCCCTTGTCCTGCTGATCCGTGTTCACGTCCACGAGATTGGGCAAACGCGAGATCGCATTGCGCACCTTCGGCTCCCACTCGCGCAACTGCTGAAGATCGTCGGCCTGCAACGTGTACTGATACTGCGCGTTGCTTGAGCGCCCGCCCACGCGAATATCCTGCACCGATTGCAGATACAGCATCGCCCCCGGCTCCTTTGCCAGCTTGCCGCGCAGTCGCGCAATGACCTGATCGGCAGAGAGCTTGCGTACGCCCAGCGGCTTGAGCGTGACGAACATCGAGCCGCCATTGCGGTTCGACCCGCCGGTAAAGCCCGTGACCGTCGCCACATCCGGGTCGGCCTGCACGATCTTGATGAAGTCGGCCAGTTTCTTCTCCATGGCCTGGAACGAGATCGCCTGGTCGGCCTGAATGAAGCCGATCATCCGCCCCGTGTCCTGTTGCGGGAAGAAGCCCTTGGGCACCACGGTATAGAGCCAGACATTCAGACAGATCGTCGCGAACAGGATCAGCAACATCAGCGGCCCGTGACGCAGCGCCCATGTCAGCGAGCGTTCGTATTCGCGCAACATGGCGTCGAACGCCCGCTCGGTCCAGCCGCCCATGCGTGTCCAGATGGACGGGCGCGGCGGCGGCGCCGGTGCGAGGGGCGCCGTGCCGGCGGGCACACCCGGCGCAGGCTTGCCCTTGAGCAAACGCGCACACATCATCGGTGTGGTCGTGAGCGAGACGACCAGCGAGACGATGATGGCCGCTGAGAGCGTGACCGCGAATTCGCGGAACAAACGCCCGACAATACCGCCCATTAGCAGCAACGGGATAAATACCGCCACGAGCGAAATGCTCATCGAGAGCACGGTGAAGCCCACTTCGCGCGTCCCCTTGAGCGCCGCGGCGAACGGACTCAACCCCTCTTCGATGTGACGCGAGATGTTCTCCAGCACCACAATGGCATCGTCGACCACGAAGCCCGTCGCGATGGTGAGCGACATGAGCGACAGGTTGTCGAGACTGAAGCCGCACAGGTACATCACCCCGAACGTGCCGATCAGCGAGACGGGCACGGCCACGCTGGGTATTAACGTCGCACGCCAGTTCCGCAGGAAAATGAACACCACCATGATCACGAGCGCAATCGAGATCAGCAGCGTGCGTTCGACTTCCCTGAGCGACGCGCGGATCGTCGGCGTGCGGTCCATCACCACGTCGAGATTGATCGCGGCCGGGATCGAGGCGCGCAGATTCGGCAGGATCTTGTTGATTCCATCGACCGTCTCGATGATGTTCGCACCCGGCTGCGTCGTGATGATGAGCAGCACCGACGGCTTGCCGTTGGCCGAACCGGCATTGCGCAAGTCCTGTACCGAGTCGACCACGTCGGCGATGTCGGCCAGACGTACCGGCCGCCCGTCCCGATAGGTGACGATGACCGGCAGGTATTCCTTTGCCGTCTTCGCCTGATCGTTGGCGAGAATCTGCCAGCGCTGATCGCCGTCTTCAAGCGCTCCCTTCGGGCGGTTCGCGTTGACCGCCTGAATCGCGGTACGCACGGTCTCCAGCGGAATCTGGTACTTGTTGAGCGCCGTCGGGTTGAGTTCGACGCGCACCGCCGGCAACGAACTGCCGCCAACGGTCACGTCGCCCACGCCTTCGAGCTGCGAGATCTTCTGCGCGAGGATGGTCGACGCAGCGTCGTACATCTGCCCGCGCGTCATGCTCTCCGAGGTCAACGCAATAATCATGACCGGCGCGCTCGCCGGATTCACCTTGCGATAGGTCGGATTGCTCGGCAGCCCCGATGGCAGCAGACTGCGCGCGGCATTGATCGCCGCCTGCACATCGCGCGCCGCACCGTTGATATCTCGCGAGAGATCGAATTGCAGCGTGATGCGGGTCGATCCCAGCGAACTGCTTGACGTCATTTCCGTCACGCCGGCAATGCGGCCGAGCGAGCGCTCCAGCGGCGTGGCCACGCTCGCGGCCATCGTCTCGGGGCTGGCGCCCGGCAGTGACGCCGAGACGGAGATCGTCGGGAAATCCACTTGCGGCAGCGGCGAGACGGGCAGCAGCCCGAACGCGACGATGCCCGCCAGCGTCACCCCGATGGTGAGCAGCACGGTCGCGACCGAGCGCCGGATGAAGACGGCCGACAGGTTCATCGTGCCTGACCGTCCGTCGTGACCGGGCCAGCACTGCCGCCCGGGTTGCCGTGATCACCCGGCGTGTGGTCGTCCGACGGCCCGAAGCGCCGTTCGCGCCAGGCACGCGCCCGCGCGGCCAAGCGGTCGAACCACAGGTAGATCACTGGCGTAGTGAACAACGTCAGCACCTGACTGACCATCAGCCCGCCCACCATCGTGATACCCAGCGGCTGGCGCAACTCCGAGCCCACGCCGGAGCCCAGCATGAGCGGCAGCGCGCCCAGCACGGCGGCCATCGTCGTCATCAGAATCGGACGGAAACGCAGCAGGCACGCCTGATAAATGGCCTCGCGCGGCGTCATGCCGTGTTCGCGCTCCGCCTCGAGCGCGAAGTCGATCATCATGATGGCATTCTTCTTGACGATACCGATCAGCAGAATGATGCCGATGATCGCGATGATGCTGATGTCGTTGCCGGAGACCATGAGGGCCAGCAGCGCCCCGACACCGGCCGACGGCAGCGTCGACAGAATCGTGATCGGGTGGATGTAGCTCTCATAGAGCACACCCAGCACGATATACATCGTCACCACCGCCGCGAGAATCAGCCACAACGTGTTCGAGAGCGACGCCTGGAAGGCCTGTGCCGCACCCTGGAACGTCGTCTGCGTGCTCGCGGGCAGACCGATGGCGTCTTCGGCCTGCGTGATGGCCTTCACGGCGTCGCCCAGCGACGCGCCCCTGGCGAGGTTGAACGAGATCGTCGCGGCCGGGAACTGCGCCTGATGGTTGATCGCCAGTGGCGTGGGCTTTTCCACGATCTTCGCGAACGACGTGAGCGGCACCTGCACGCCCGAGGCCGACGCGACGTAAATGCCCTTGAGTGCATCGGGCCCGCGCTGGAAGTCGTCTGCCACTTCGAGCACCACACGGTATTGCGACGCCTGCGTATAGATCGTCGAAATCAGCCGCTGACCGAACGCGCTGTAAAGCGTCTGGTCGACGGCAGACGGGGTGACGCCCAGCCGGCTTGCGGTATCGCGGTCGATGTCCACATAGGCCTGCAAGCCGTTGACTTGCAGATCGCTCGTGACGTCTGCCAGTTGCGGCAGGTGTTGCAGCTTCTCGACGAGTTTCGGCACCCAGACGCCGAGCGTATCCAGACTCGGGTCCTGCAGCGTGAACTGATACTGCGTTCGACTGATGCGGTCTTCGATGGTCAGATCCTGCACCGGCTGCATGAAGAGCGCGATGCCCGGCACCTTCGCGACTTCGGGTTGAATGCGGCGAATGACTTCCGAGGCATCGAGCCCGCGCACGCCCTTGTCCTTCAGGTTGATGAGCAAACGCCCGCTGTTGAGCGTGGCGTTTACGCCGTCGACCCCGATGAACGACGACACCGACTCGACAGCCGGATCTTCAAGCACAGCGGCGACCAGCGCTTGCTGACGCTCGCCCATCGCGGCGAACGAGATTGACTGCGGCGCTTCGGAGATGCCCTGGATCACCCCCGTGTCCTGTACCGGGAAGAACCCCTTCGGCACCCACATGTACAGCAGCACCGTGAGCACGAGTGTGCCCAGCGCGACGAGCAGCGTGGCCGGCTGACGATCAAGCACCCACGTAAGCCATTCGCCGTACTTCGCGATGATGCGATCGAAGATCTCGCCGGTCTTGCGATAGAACTTGCCCTGCTTGTCTTCCGGGACATGGCGCAGCAGCTTCGCGCACATCATGGGGGTGAGCGTGAGCGACACCACGGCCGAGATGAGGATCGACACCGCCAGCGTGATCGCAAATTCGCGGAACAGGCGGCCAACGACGTCCCCCATGAACAGCAGCGGAATCAGCACCGCGATCAGCGAGAAGGTCAGCGAAATGATCGTGAAGCCGATCTGCTCCGCGCCCTTGAGCGCCGCCTGCAACGGCTTTTCCCCCTGCTCCATGTAACGCGCGATGTTCTCGATCATCACGATGGCGTCGTCGACCACGAAGCCGGTCGCGATGGTCAGCGCCATGAGCGTCAGGTTGTTGATCGAGAAGCCGGCCAGATACATGACGCCGAACGTGCCGACCAGCGACAGCGGCACGGCCACGCTCGGGATGATGGTCGCCGAGACGTTACGCAGGAACAGGAAGATCACCATCACCACGAGGGCGACGGCGAGGATGAGTTCGAACTGCACGTCGGAGACCGAGGCGCGAATCGTCGTGGTGCGGTCGGTGAGCAGCTTGACGTCGATGCTGCCCGGCAGCGCGGCCTGCAATTGCGGCAACAGCGCCTTGACCTTGTTGACTGTCTCGATCACGTTCGCGCCCGGCTGGCGCTGCACGTTCAGCACAATGGCCGGCGTGGTGTCGGCCCACGCGGCGAGCTTGGTGTTCTCCGCACCGTCGATGACGTCCGCAATGTCGGAAAGCCGGATCGGGCCGCCATTCTTGTAAGCAATGACGAGATTGCGATATTCGTCGGCAGAGGCGAGCTGGTCGTTGGCATCGATGGTCGAGGCGCGTAACGGACCGTCGAAACTCCCCTTCGCCTGATTGACGTTGGCCGCCGCGATGGACGTGCGAACGTCTTCGATATTGAGTCCGTACGATGTGATCGCGCGCGGATTGACCTGAATACGCACGGCCGGACGCTGTCCGCCCGAAATACTCACCAGACCGATGCCGGGCAACTGCGAGATCTTTTGCGCGACGCGTGTGTCGACCAGATCCTCCAGCTTGGGCAGCGGCATGGTCTTCGACATGATCGCCAGCGTCAGGATCGGCGTGTCGGCCGGGTTGACCTTGCTGTAGATCGGCGGCATCGGCAGATCGCTCGGCAGCAGGTTGCTGGCGCTGTTGATCGCGGCCTGCACTTCCTGTTCGGCGACGTCGAGTCCGAGGTCGAGCGAAAACTGCAACGTGATGACCGACGCGCCCCCCGAACTGGTCGAGGACATCTGGTTCAGGCCCGGCATCTGACCGAACTGACGCTCCAGCGGGGCCGTGACCGACGAGGTCATGACGTCCGGACTCGCCCCCGGATAAAGCGTGACCACCTGAATCGTCGGATAGTCGACTTCCGGCAGCGCCGAGAGCGGCAGCAGCCGGTAGGCGACGAAACCGGCAAGCAGGATCGCCAGCATCAGCAACGATGTGGCGACCGGTCGGAGAATAAACGGGCGGGACGGATTCATTGGCTACGTTCAGGGGCGTCTCTGGGGGCGTGGTCGGGCTTGAGCGCGCGAGGCGCCGCGTGGCGTCACGCGACGGCGTTCTATTGCGCCGGACGGCGATGCCCGCCGTTGCCGTTGCGCTTCTCGCCCGGGGCACGCGGTGCGACGGCCGCCGCGCGGCTCTCGGCCGTAATCACCTCGACCTTGGCGCCATCACGCAGCTTGTCCATGCCGTCGATCACGAGTTTCTCGCCCGGTGCGACGCCCGACTCCACTGCCACGTGGGTGCCGTCGGTCGGCCCGAGCTTCACGGTCTTGAGCTTGATGGTCTGATCCGGCTGCACGGCGTAGACGAAGCTGCCCTGCGTGCCGCGCTGCACAGCCGCGCTCGGAATCAGCGTGGCGCCCTTGAGCGTGTCGACGAGCATCTTCACGTTGACGAACTGGTTCGGGAACAGCAAGCCCTCGCCATTGGCGAACTCGGCCTTGAGCTTGACGGTTCCGGTCGTCGTGTCGATCTGGTTGTCGATGGAGGCGAGCTTGCCGCTCGCGAGCTTGATCTTTCCGGCCCGGTCGAAGGCTTCGACAAGCAGCGTCTCGCCGCTGCGCGAACGCTTGACCACCTTTGGCAGATTGTCTTCAGGAATGGTGTAGACGACAGTAATCGGCGTGACTTCGTTGATAATCACGATACCGTTGGTGTCCGAAGCGTGAATGATATTGCCCGGATCGACCTGACGCAGCCCCGCCAGCCCGGAGACCGGTGCGGTCACGCTCGCGTAGCTCAATTGCAGGCGGGCGTTGCCGAGCTGGCCTTCGTCGGACTTGACCGTGCCTTCGTACTGCTTAACGAGCGCGCGCTGGGTATCGACGGTCTGTCCGGCAATCGAGTCCTGCTTCAGGAGGGTCTCGTAACGGGCAAGGTCGAGCTGGGCGTTCTTGAGCAGTGCCTGATCGTGGGCGAGCTGGCCCTCCATCTGCGTGACCTGCACCTGGAACGGACGCGGATCGATTTCGGCAAGCAACTGGCCTTCCTTGACCATGTCGCCTTCCTTGAAATGCACCTTCATGAGTTGGCCGTCGACCCGCGAATGCACGGTGACGCTGCGCGTCGGAGTGACCGTGCCCAGCCCGCTGAGGAAGACCGGCAAGTCGCCCGTCTTCGCCTCGGCCGCAGTGACAGGCGTGGCAGGCGCCCCGGCCATACCGGCCGGCGGACCGCCACGGCGGCCGCCCGCCTGAGCGGGGCCCTGGGCATTTTGGGCGTGCAGCCGGTAATAGACACCGCCCGCGATGAGCACGACGATCAGCCCGATGACACCGGGCACGAGCCAGCGGCGCATACGTGATGGCGCCTGGACTGCCCCTGTGTTGCGTTGCGCCCCGGGGGTGGGGGACGTGGGCCGATCAGAACCGTTCGGTTGTTCCGAACCGTGGGGACCGTGCTCGGTCATGACTTCCTCGTAACAGCGGAGTAGTTAGCGGATTCGTCCAATGCGGACGACATACTTTTTTATCTGATTGCTGCGGCGCGGCAAATTGCCCGGAAACGCCCGGTATCATCCTGGACGGCGCCTTGTGCCGGTTTCGGCTGATCAGCATAGCAGACCGTTGTGAAAGTCCGATGCGATGGCCGATTACAACAGCTTTCCGTGCCGGCAAGCGAAGGCGTTGCTGCTGAAAGACCGGCAGCGTGGCCGATGGTTCGCATCGGCTCCCCTGCGCGGTGTCTTGCGGCGCGGTGCCGGGCCGGGCATTGCCTTGTCGCAGCGCTCTCGCGGCGCGAGATGTGCGATTGGGTAGACCGAAATTGCCGCCCAAACGGCGGCGCATTGGGTAGAGCGAAGCTTACGTGACAGGCGCGAAATTCGTGCGTAATCAAAGCTGGCTCTATTATTACGCATCGTTACAGATGACCAAGACTGTAATGCCCGGAAACAAAACGCGTGTAAAGCCGCGCGGGGAGGCCACTATCATGACGACACTACCTGTCCGAACGAATATGAAGATTCTTGTTGTCGACGACGATCCCGATCTGCGTGATCTGCTGCGCGAGTACCTGAGCCGCCATGGCTTCTCGGTCGCGGTGATGCATGACGGCGATGGGCTGGCCGCACGCCTCGAGCGTGAGCGTCCCGCCCTGATCGTGCTAGACCTGATGATGCCCAAGGTTGACGGTCTCACGGCACTGCGTGATTTGCGTGCGCGCAACGACGACGTGCCGGTGATCCTGCTCACGGCGCGCAGCGACGAGATCGACCGTATCGTGGGGCTGGAAATCGGCGCCGACGACTATCTCGGCAAACCGTTCAGCCCGCGCGAACTGCTGGCCCGGATCAACGCCGTGCTGCGCCGTCGCAAGTCGCCCGACGCCGCTGTGCCCGAGCAGCGCGAAAACTACGCATTCGGCCCGTTCGTGCTCGACTTCCGTAGCCGCACGCTCACTCGCGATGCCCAATTGCTCACACTTTCGGACGGTGAATACGGGTTGCTGCGACTGCTGGTGAACCATGCCATGCAAGTGCTGTCGCGCGAACGCATCATCGAATTGCTCTACGGCGCGGACAGCGACGTCAACGACCGCGGCATCGACGTGCAGATCTGGCGCTTGCGCCGCCTGCTCGACGAAGACGCGCAGAGCCCGCGCTTTATTCAGACCGTGCGCGGGCGTGGTTACATCTTCGTTCCCGACGGCCAACGCGCCGATATGGCCATCGGTTGATGGACCGGTGCCGAACGCGGCCTTTTATCACCGTTGCGTTCGGTCACCGTCCGGTTCGAAGACGTCATCTCCCGGTCTGACAAGGACTCCGGCATGCAGCCGACACTGCTTACCCCGGCGCACATGCGGAGCATCGCATGAAGCGCCGTTTCGACACGCTGTTTGGCCGGCTGGCGGTGCTCATCATTGCCGCACTGGTCATCAGCCATTTCTCGTATCTCACGATCCTGCGCAGCGATCATGACGACACGCGCGTGCAGAACGCCGCCGAACAAATGGCGTTCATCATCAAGGCCGCGTCGCAAGTGCATGACGGCAACTCGACGCTCACGCTGCCCGATCTCGTGCAAGTCGTACCGGCCTCGTTCGCGCATGGCGACGTCTTCGAGCCGACCAGCAAGAACGCCCGCCTGACGACCGAACTGGCCCGGCGCCTGCCAGCCGGCACGCAATTGCGCGTGGAGCGCACGCCGCCACCGCGCATCTGGGCGCGGTTGCCGGGCCGCGACTACTGGATCGCCACGCCAGTGCTGTCCGTGCGCAATCCGCCGGGCACCGCCACGATTCTGCCGGGTCTGGCCGCCGTGCTCGGCATTACTGTCATCTTTGCGCTGTTTGCCGCCTGGCAGTTGCAGCGGCCCGTGCGGGATATGGCCGCGGCAGCCGAGCAACTCGCGACCCATCGCGTTCGAACGCAGGTCAAGGAGCGCGGCCCGCTGGAGTTGCGTCAACTGACCGAGCGTTTCAATCGCATGAGTCACGACATCGTGCAAACCGACCGCGAGCGCAATACGATGCTGGCTGGTATCGCCCACGACCTGAAAACGCCGCTCGCACGGTTACGCCTGCGCGCCGAAATGATCGACGATGTGCATATGAGCGAGGGTATTACGCGCGATGCCGAATCGATGACCCGGATCGTCGATCAGTTCCTGCTGTTTGCCAGGGGCATTGAAATGGACAGCGCGGCGTCGCCGGTGGAAGCCCGCATTCCTTCGCTGATTGCCCCGTTCCTCGATCAGGGCTACGCCATCGAACTGGACTTGCAGGCCGGGCCGGGCTTCAAGCTACGCCAGACCTACCTCGAGCGTATCGTGAACAATCTGCTCGACAACGCGGTGACATACGGCCGGGCGCCGCTCGCGATCCGCACCTCGCAGGACGCCAGCGGCTGGCGTCTCGTGATCGAAGACAGCGGTCCGGGCATTCCGAACGAAGACATCAACCGGATCGTGCGCCCCTTCGTGCGCCTGGACCCGGCGCGCGGCGGCAATGCCCATTGCGGACTGGGCCTCGCCATCGTCGACAAGCTCACCCAGCAGTTGGGCGGGCGCGTATCGTTCAGCAACCGCACCTCGGGCGGCCTGCAGGTCACACTGATGTTCCCCCCGGACGATCCGGGCGCGGAGTAAGCCACCCGGTGCAGGGTTAGCCAAGGCGTCGGCGCCGGGCGCCCCCTCGTTCCGCTCGCCTCACACGCTCCGCGTGCCGATTCCCGCCCAATGAAAAAACCCGCCGTCGATAAACGAACGGCGGGTTTTTCATTTCGGGCACTGCATCACATCAAGCCACAGCCAGGCGATCCAAGGTTGGGGGCGCTGCGACTACTGGGCTGCTGCTTTACTGCTCTCAGGGACACGGTTGAGATGGCAAGACGCTACGACCTCAGGGGGTCGCAGCGGCTGTCGGCTCCCCGACCTCCCTGGCATGTGACCGGCAATGCCAGTCCGGCTGACGCCGGCGAATTACTTGATCAGGAACTTCTCTTTATTCTTCCCGACCCACTTCGGCGCGCGGCCGCGGCCCGACCACGTTTCGCCGGTCGCCGGATTCATGTACTTCGGCGCAATCTGTGCACGAGCGGCGCGGCGGCGGCCTTCCGTCACGGCAAGACCCAGATCCTTCGCAGTCAGTTCGTATTCCTGGATCTTCTGTTTGACTTCGGCGATGACCTGAGCCACTTCACGGGTCCGGGCCTCTTCGATTTGCTTTTCGATCTTCTCGCGTTGAGCGACGAGTTCCTTGTAGCTTGCCATCTGGCGTGTCCTTACGTTGTTAAAATGGATCGCCACTTAAAATAGCACGAGTTTTAATAATTTGAAAACGGCATTTCCGGCAAATGAGTCTGCGCACGCACAAACCTCATTGAATTGTCCGATCGGTGCTTCAGAAAATGCACAGAATCGGGGCACGAATCGAGGATTACCGCCGCGCCTGCGTCACCGATATCCCTCGATAAGCGATGCCAATTTCCCTGCAATATGGAACGAATGCTACGCGCAGTGATCAGGACTCCTCGCGGCACTATAGGTTCACGCGCCATCCAGCAAGATTTGGTAAGTATTTACCGACATCAGGTTCTCTTGCCCGCAACACCGATGTGGCGATCATTCGATCGACTCAAGATATACGATCATAAATATTTAATTTCATTCCGATCATTCTGTTATCCGAAGCACCTTGTTCATTCGAAGCACGCGTATCGGGTACCGCGATTTACGGATAAGCCGAGTTGACGATTTCCTCGAGAATTAGACGGCTTTTGCCCGACATCGGATTGATATCGGCGGATACCAGGCCCATCGTTCCTCCCAATGAGGGTTTTGCCGATATCGGCGACAATAATCTTTCTATGACCATCCGGGTGTCGACATACTGATAAATCGGGACATAGCGATACCCGCACCAAATTGTTGACGTATACGTCAATCTCATGCATCGATCTCATTTCCCGAATTGGAAGCGTTTTCGTAAGATAGGAGAATTGTTGCCCCCCGGATACCGGCCAAGGCCCATGCGACAAGGGTTACCGGAGAGACGGCTGTATTGGCGCGGTTGAAATTAAGCAAATCCTGATTTGTGCTGATCGGCAATGGCCGTCTGAATTCGAACTGATTCAACAGGGATTTTGAGCGCATGACGACTTCGAACATTGCCGTGGATACTCCCTCGCCTTTCGGCACACCCGCGCCTACGCTCACGACCGAGCGCACGATCTTGCGTCAGTGGCGCACAGACGATCTGCCGCTTTTTGCCGCACTCAACGCCGATCGCGAAGTCATGCGCCATTTTCCGACGACGCTCGATCGGGCCCAGAGCGACGCCGTCGCCCACCGGCTGGCGCAGCATATCGAGACGCATGGCTACGGCCCGTGGGCGCTGGAGATTCCGGGCGTGACGCCTTTCGCCGGCTTCGTGGGGTTGATGCGCGTCGGTTTCGACGCCCCTTTCGTGCCGGCGGTGGAGATCGGCTGGCGGCTCGCATCCCCATGGTGGTCGAAGGGATATGCAACGGAAGCGGCGAGCGCCGCGGTACGGTTCGCGTTCGAAACGCTGGGCCTCGACGGACTGGTTTCGTTCACCGTGCCCGCCAACGTCCGCTCACGAGCGGTCATGCAGCGTATCGGCATGCGCCACTGCCCGGACGAGGACTTTCTCCATCCGTTGATTCCGCCCGGCCATCGGCTGCGCCGTCACGTGCTGTATCGGCTGGATGCCAACGAATTGGCGACCGACAAACGATGAGCGTCGCCTTTACGATTGAAGCGAACGCTTAAATCGTGTGACAATCGGAATCTTTGCGCCAGCCGTTCCCCCATCGTGTCGCGCGCCGTCATCATCCCGCTCATCATCGCCTGCGCTCTGTTCATGGAGAACATCGACGCCACGGTGATCACTACGTCGCTGCCAGCCATGGCACGCGATCTGCACCAAGACCCGATCTCACTGAAGATGGCGCTCACCGCCTATGTGGTCGGGCTGGGCATCTTCATCCCGATCTGCGGCTGGGTCTCCGACCGCTTCGGGGCGCGTAACGTCTTTCGCACCGCGATCGGCATTTTCATGGCCGGATCGATCCTGTGCGCGTTATCGTTTTCGTTGCCGACGTTCGTGTTCGCCCGCTTCCTGCAAGGTGTCGGCGGCGCAATGATGGTGCCGGTCGGCCGCCTCGTGATCTTTCGCGCGGTGCCCAAGCATGATCTGGTCAAGGCCATTGGCTATCTGACGATGCCCGCGCTGCTCGGCCCGGTCATCGGCCCGCCGCTCGGCGGTGCCATTACGGCCTATCTGCACTGGCGCTGGATCTTCTTCATCAACATTCCGGTCAGCTTGCTCGGCATCTACCTCGCGGGCAAGTACATCGACAACGAGCGCGGGGGCGACGCCGGCCGCCTCGACACCCTCGGCTTTGTTCTCTCTGCACTCGGCAGCGGTCTGCTCATGCTGGGGCTGGCGATGATCGGCGAACATCAGGTCGCCGACAGCGTCGTGATCGCCATGTGCGTATTAGGGGCGTGGTTTGTCTACGCCTACTGGCGGCACGCGAATCGCGTGGAAGCGCCGCTGCTCGACTTCCGTCTCCTGCGCATTCCGACGTTCCACGCCAGTGTCGTCGGTGGCTCGCTCTTTCGCATCGGTTTGGGGGCAGTGCCATTTCTGCTGCCGCTGGCGCTGCAGGAGGGGCTGCAGATGGACCCGTTCGAATCCGGCATGATCACCTGCGCGTCGGCGTTCGGTGCGATTTTCATGAAGGCCATCGCGCAACGGGTGCTGGCGAAATTCGGCTTCCGCCGTGTGCTGATCGTCAACGCGGCACTGGCAGGACTGGCGCTCTCGTCCTATGGGCTGTTCACGCACGACACACCGGTGCTCGTGATGCTGGGCGTGGTGGCGTTCGGCGGTTTCTTCCCGTCGCTGCAATTCACCTGCCTGAACTCGATCGTGTACGCCGACATTGCGAGTGCCGACGCGAGCCGTGCAACTAGCCTCGCGAGCGTAGTGCAGCAGTTGTCGCTGGGATTGGGTGTGACGATTTCGGGGATGGTGCTGCAGGCGAGCAGCCGGCTGGCTGGTCACGAACACCTGACGGCCAGCGACTTCCTCCCGGCGTTCCTCGTGATCGGGCTGTTCTCGTGGCTATCAATCCCGGTCACCCGCCAGCTACCCGCCGACGCGGGCACGGAGCTGGCAGGCAAACACTGAGCCGGGAGCGCCATCTCCAGCCTTATTTCCGGCCTTATTTCGTGCCTTATTTCGCGCTCACGCGGGCGAAACCCGCGTGCAGCGCCATGCCGGCGATCATCGCGACGACAAACAGCAGCCCTTTGCCGGACCCCGCGCCAAGCAATACGAGCGCCGGGCCCGGGCAAATCCCGGCCATTCCCCAGCCGACACCGAACAGCAACGCGCCGAGCACGAGCCGTTTGTCGAGACCGCGCGAGGCAGGCCAGACACGCGGCTCGCCCGTCCACGCCATTGGCCGTGAACGCGCCAGCCGGAATCCGACGAGCCCCACGGCGATGGCCCCGCCCATGACAAACGCCAGCGACGGATCCCACTTGCCGGTCACATCGAGAAAGCCCAGCACCTTTGCCGGATTGGCCATGCCCGCGAGAATCAGCCCAAGCCCGAAGACGAGCCCGCCAGCAAATGCAAAAACCAGCTTCTTCATACGCCACCTCCCACGTTGAGGACATGCCGCACGACAAACACCGTCAGAAAGCCGGTCGCCATGAAACACAGCGTGGCGACGAGCGAGCGCCAAGACAATCGAGAGAGACCGCACACCCCATGGCCGCTTGTGCAGCCCGACCCGAGCCGTGTGCCGAAGCCAACCAGCAAACCGGCCGCGACGAGCATGGCGGTGCCGGCATCAATCTGCGCTTCGGGCACGACAGCCACGGCGCGATACACCCAAGGCGCTGCCACTAGTCCCGCGATGAATGTGACGCGCCAACCCACATCCCCGGCGCTGGGGCGCAGCAGGCCACCTACGATGCCGGAGATTCCGGCGATGCGTCCGGCCGCCAGCATGAGCCAGACGGCGGCGAGTCCAATCAGCACGCCACCGGCCAACGCGGTCCACGGCGTGAAATGAAGGGTATCCAGAGTCATGGGCGAAGCCTTTCGTCAAGCAAACGTGGCGGTGGGAAACAAAGCCATCAGGATTTCGGACAGAACTGATCGTAGAGGCAAGCCAGCACGGCAAGCACTTCGCCGTCTGCGACCGAATAGTAGATGCGCTTGCCGTCACGACGCGTTCTCACCAGCGCCTCGGTGCGCAGTACGGCAAGTTGCTGCGAGAGCGTCGGTTGCCGGATGTCGAGTTGCGCTTCCAGTTCGCCGACGGACAACTCCCCTTGCGTGAGCTGGCACAGAATCAGCAGACGGTCTTCGTTGGCGAGCGCGCGCAGCAGCGCCGTGGCGTCGCGCGCGGCGGTTCGCAAGCGCGCGATGTCAAGCGGCGCAACGTCTGCGGAGACGCTCGCCCGGCCGACAGGGGATAGCGCAGTCACTCGAGGCATGGCAGGATCGATGCAAATCAGGAAGTCGCGGCGCGACGCGATGTCACGTCGATTGCGTACACTTTACTGATTTATAATATATGAATTGATAAATTTTTGCAGGAGCCGGTCATGTCAGCCACGCCAGCACACATCGAAGCCTTCTTCGACACCGCTACCGCGACGGTAACGTATGTCGTGTTCGATGCGCCGGGCGGACACGCGGCGATCATCGATCCGGTGCTCGACTACGATCCCAAAGCGGGCCGCACGCACACGGCGTCGGCCGAGCGTGTCCTCGACTTCGTCGCGGCACACCAGTTGACGGTCGACTGGATTCTCGAGACGCATGCGCATGCCGATCACCTGTCTGCGGCGCGCTGGCTCAAAGACCATGTGGGCGGGCGCATCGCCATCGGTGCGCACATCCGCGACGTCCAGCATGTCTTCAAGAAGCTGTTTCATCTGGGCGCCGACGTACCGCCCGACGGCTCGCAATTCGACCACCTGTTCGACGACGGTGAGACGTTCGCCATCGGCGCATTGCAGGCGCAGGCGATGTTCGTGCCGGGCCATACGCCGGCCGACATGGCCTATCGCGTGGGCGACGCCGTCTTCGTGGGCGACACGCTCTTCATGCCCGATGTCGGCACCGCACGCTGTGACTTCCCCGGCGGCAATGCCCATACGCTGTTTCGCTCGATTCGCCGACTGCTGGCGTTGCCCGAGTCGACCCGGCTGTTCATGTGCCACGACTATCCGCCGGCCGGACGCGCGGCGAACTGGCAGACGACGGTCGGCGAGCAGCGCCGGGCAAACATCCACGTTCACGACGGCATCGACGAGGACGCCTTCGTCGCCATGCGCGAAGCCCGCGACAGGACGCTCGACATGCCGACGCTGATCCTGCCCGCCGTCCAGGTCAACATTCGCGCAGGCGACATGCCCGCGCCGGAGGCTAACGGCACGCGCTATCTGAAGATTCCGCTCAACGCGCTGTAAGCTGCTCGGCCAACGCATCGCGCGCCTGCGTGACCCATCCGGGTTCGCCACGGCGCGGGGGTAGCAGATGAAACTCTGCGTGCGGCAGCGAAGGCAAGCGCCGCCCGGGTATCAGCGTCTCGATGCGCGCAAGCGCCGGCCCCGCCGCCGACGCATTCAGGCACGCCACCCCCAGCCCCGCGCTCAACGCCAACTGCAAACCCGCCACCCCAGACGCCACATGCGCAATCGTGTAAGGCACGCGATGCTCGTCAAGCCATTGCGTGGTAAAGCGGTGCAACGCGCAGGTGTCCGGCAGCACGAGCAGCGGTAGCGGGGTCCCTTCCCCCAGCACGAAATCGGGCGACGCCACCCAGTCGAGCGACTCTCGCCCCAACGTCCGGGTGCCAGTGACCGTGTCGCGGCCGAGGGCTTTGCCAAGCACACGCATCGACAGACCGATGTCGAAGTCGCCGCCGTCGTAGCCCGACTCGATCACGCCACTTTTCAGAATCGTCACGTGAATGCGCAGCGAGGGATACGCCACGCTGAGGTGCCGCAGCATGCGCGCCACGTCGCCTGGGCGAAAGTAATCCGTGATCGCCAGCCGCAACTCGCCCGCGAGCGAGAACCCGCGCACGTCGTGCCACGCCCGCTCGGCCTGTGCGATCAACTGCCGCGCATGGGTCAGAAGGCGCTCGCCTGCCGGCGTCGTCGCCACACCTTGCTTACTGCGCGTGAACAACGCGACGCCAACGCGTTCCTCGAGCTTGCGAACCTGCTCGCTCACCGACGACTGCGACAGAAACACGCGCGGCGCAGCCGCCGAGAGGCTGCCCGCTTCGGCCACGGCGACGAAAGTACGCAACTGATCGAAATCGAATCCGGGAGCCATCATCCCACCCATTGAAGAAACCGATGGATGGAATCATAAATTCCCGCTTTTCCGATGTCAAACCTCTCCCTAGACTGACGTCGTTGTCTTCGCACATCACTCAACCTTTGGGAGTCGCACCATGCCTCACATCGTTTTGCAACTTTCTGGCACGCCCGACGACACGCTCACCCGCGAGGCCGTGCGCGCCGTGTCGCAATTGACCGTCGACACGCTGCACAAGGCACCCGAGGTGATTGCCGTGACCGTTGACTATATTCCGCATGCACGCTGGTTCATCGGCGGTGCGCCGCTGTCGGAACAAGGGAAAAACGCCTTCCATCTGGATATCAGCGTGACGGACGAGACCAACACCAAAGCCGAGAAGGCGCAGTTCATCGCACAGGTCTTCGAAACGCTCTCGGGGCTGCTCGGTAACGTGCACACGTGCTCCTACATTCATGTCATCGACGCCCGCGCTGCGGCCTATGGATACGGCGGACGCACGCAGGAATTCCGTCATCAGCGCGCGTCGAAGGTGTAATACCCAACGTTCGCAGCGATCGGCGAGCCATCCCGATCACGCGCCAACCGCTGCGAACGCCGAGCCTACGGGCTTTTCGGCGAATGGAACGAAACATTTTCAACACTTTCTTACGACTATTTGCTTCGTAACGGACGCGTTCCCCTCTTACGATGAAGATGTACCAAAACATCGCTTTCAAAGGGGGCGAATATGAAAAAACTGACTCTGACCATTGCGCTCGTTGCTGCCACGCTCGGCGGTTTTGCCGTGGCACCGGCACATGCCCAGGTGGGCGTTTCGATCAGCATCGGGGCGCCGCCCGCACCGCGCTACGAGCCGGTTCCGCCGCCGCGCGTCGGGTATGTCTGGGCGCCGGGATTCTGGGACTGGGACGGCCACCGCCACGTGTGGCACGGCGGCCATTGGGAACTTGAACGTCCGGGGTATGCCTATCGCGCACCGGCCTGGCATCAGGGTCCGCATGGCTGGGAGCTGAACCGCGGTGGCTGGGATCACGGAGATCGTGGAGATCATGGGGATCGCGGAGATCATGGGGATCGCGGCCGGGGACCGGATCGTCACGATGACCACGATCGTGGGAACGGTTACGGTCATCGCGACTGATCCCTTTCCCTTGTTCCTCAGCATGGCCTGTACGCCGGCGCTTATCAGCGCCGGCGTTTTGCTAAGAAAAATCGATTGGTTGGGCGCGCGTGGGTGCGCCGTTATCGTAGAGAACCCGCTCGCTGCTACCCGCAGCCGGTCCCCGCCAATGTCTGTCCGCCGTTTGCGTTGGCAAGACCGGGACTCGAGACGGATCTACGCAAAACGGAGCCCAACAGGCCATGCAAAACAAGACTCGCCAACCACGCGCACGACTCACTGTGTCGACTCTCGCTGCCGCGCTGCTTTCGGTCGCGGCCTTCGCGCCCCTTGCCGCGCACGCCGACAAGCTCGACGACATCAAAAAGGCCGGCGTGCTGCGCGTTGCCACGTTCGACAGCAACCCGCCGTTCGGCTACGTCGACGCGAAGTCGCACAAGATCGTCGGCCTCGACGTCGACTATGCGAAAGCGCTGGCCGACAAGCTCGGCGTGAAGCTCGAAATCCAGCCGACAAACCCGGCCAACCGCATTCCGTTCCTCACCTCGAAGAAGGTCGATCTCGTGCTGGCGAACTTCACCATCACAGACGAGCGCGCCAAGCAGATCGATTTCAGCATTCCGTACTTCTCGTCGGGTCAGCAGTTCCTCGCGAAGAAGGGCACGCTGTCGTCGCCCGATCAACTGAGCGCGCTGCGCATCGGCGCCGACAAGGGCACGACCAACGAAATCACGCTGCGAGAGAAATTCCCGAAGGCGACGATCGTGGCGTTCGACGACACGCCGTTCGCGTTCGCCGCACTGCGCACCGGCACGGTCCAGGCGATCACGCAGGATGGTCCGAAGCTCGTCGGCCTGCTGGCCAACGTGCCGGACAAGCAGAACTACGAGATCCCGGCGTTCACGATTTCGAACGACTACATGGGCGTGGGCGTTCCCAAGGGTGAGGCACGCCTGACCGCCTTCGTGAACGATACGCTGCGCGGACTCGAGAAAGACGGCACCGCCGCCAACATTTACGACCGCTGGTTCGGCCCGAACACGGCCCAGCCGCTTCCGCGTCTGTTCAAGATCGGCGACAAGGCCTGACGCTTGCCCGTCGGCCTCGCCGGGGCGCACGCGGTGAAAGCCCCGTGCGCACCCGGCGTTTTGCCTTGGAATTCCCGTCATGATCGACTGGCTCGCCCCGAAATATGTCGGCTGGCTGCTGCAAGGCTTCGGCGTCACGCTCGCGCTTGCGATTGCCGTGAGCGCCGCCGCCACCTGGCTTGGCTTCGGACTGGCACTCGCACGAGACTCGCGTAACGCACTGCTCGCACGCCCCGCCACCGCCTTCGTCGCGCTCATGCGCAACACCCCGCTGCTGGTGCAACTGTTCTTCTGGTACTTCGGTGTGTCGGCACTGCTGCCCGCCGGTGCCGTGCTGTGGCTCTCACAACCTCACCGTTGGCATCTCGTGCTGTTCGACATTCGCTGGCCCACGCTCGAGACGCTCGCCGGCTTCATCGGGCTCACGATCTACACGACGGCGTTCATCGGCGAAGAAATTCGAGCGGGACTGCGCGGCGTGCCTGCCGGACAGACGCAGGCCGCCGCCGCCCTTGGACTGAGCCGCGTTGCCGTCTTTCGTCACGTCGTGCTGCCGCAAGCCGTGCGCATCGCCATGCCGCCGTTGTTCGGCCAGTACATGAACGTAGTGAAGAACTCATCGCTGACGATGGCCATCGGGCTGGCCGAACTGTCGTATGCGTCGCGGCAGGTGGAGACCGAAACGTTCAAGACGTTTCAGGCGTTCGGCATCGCCACGCTCTTCTATATCGGCGCGATTGCGCTGATCGAAGCCGTGAGTGTCGCCACCACGCATCGTCATGCCGCCGCCCCGTCGCGCTGAGACAGCCACCCGAGCGACCTCCCGGAAGCCTTCATGAATTTCTCCGCCGTACTCGACAACCTGCCCTATCTGCTCTGGGGCGACTTTCCCGACGGCCCGCTCTCGGGCGCGGCACTCACACTCGTGCTCGCCACGATCAGTGCGCTGGCCTCCGGCGTGCTGGGACTCGCGGGCGGCATCGCGCTCGCGATGCTCGGCGGCCCGGCGCGCTGGACGCTCACGTTCGTGATCGGCTTCTTTCGCGCCATTCCCGTCTTGATGCTGATCTTCTGGACTTACTTTCTGCTGCCGATCCTGTTCAACGTCAATGTGCCCGGCCTGGCCACGGTGGCCTGTGCGCTCGCCCTGATCGGCGGCGCGTACCTGTCGCATACGGTCTTCGCGGGAATTCGCGGCGTGGGCACGGCGCAGTGGCAAGCGGGTATGTCGCTTGGGCTCACGCGCGCGCAGACACTGCGTCACATCGTGTTGCCTCAGGCGCTGCGCATCATGACGCCATCGTTCATCAATCAGTGGGTGTCGCTGGTCAAAGACACGTCGCTCGCGTACATCGTCGGCGTGGCGGAATTGTCCTTCGTCGCCACGCAGGTCAACAGCCGGTTGATGGTCTATCCGGCCGAAGTCTTTGCGTTCGTCGCGCTGATCTACTTCGTGATGTGCGGCCTGCTCGAATGGCTCTGCACGACGCTGCTCGGCAAGCCGTTGCGGCCCGAGGCAGGGATAGCGAAAACGGAAAAACCCCGGCGCGGCTGGCGGCGCATCACGTCGATGCGGCTGCCAAACCTGCCGGGGCTGACGAACGGTCTGAAAAATCTGACCTGCCGGGGCCGTCGCGACCGGCGCCACGCACCGGGAAAACTACCCGAGCGCGAGCGCCGTGTGGACTTCAGTCACGATTGGCCTGGATAACGGTGAGGGCCGTCATGTTGATGATGCGTCGCACCGTCGAGCTTGAGGTCAGCACGTTGACCGGTGCGCCCACGCCCAGCAGGAACGGTCCCACGGCCACATTGCTGCCGGCGCCCGTCTTGAGCAGGTTGTAGGCGATGTTGCCCGAGTCCACGTTCGGGCACACCAGCAGGTTGGCGGCGCCCTTCAGACGCGAATGCGGAAGGATACGGCTGCGCAGCGCTTCGTCGAGCGCGCAGTCGCCGTGCATTTCGCCGTCGATCTCCAGCTCCGGCGCCTGCGCCGTGACCATCTCCAGCACACGGCGCATCTTCGTGCCCGACGCCGCGCTGCCCGAGCCGAAGTTCGAGCGCGAGAGCAGCGCGACCTTCGGGTTGAGGTTCAGCCACGTCATCTGCTTGGCGGCCGCCAGCGTGAACTCGGCGATCTGTTCGGCCGTCGGGTCGTCGTTGACGTGCGTATCCACAAGTGCCACGGTGCGCTTGTCGAGCAGCAGAATGTTCATCGCCGCGTAGGTGTTCGCGCCAGGCCGCTTGCCGATGACTTCGTCGACGAAGCGCAGGTGGTCGTGGTATGCGCCCACGGTGCCGCAGATCATGCCGTCGGCGTCTCCCAGACGCACCATCATCGCGCCGATCAGCGTAAGACGGCGGCGCATCTCGACGCGCGCCATTTCCTTCGTGATGCCATCACGGCAGCGCAGTTCCCAATAGTTGGTCCAGTACTGATGGAAGCGCTCGTCGTAGTACGGGTTGGTGACTTCGACGTCTTCGCCCAGACGCAGGCGCAGACCGAATTTCTCGATGCGCGCAAGCAGCACTTCCGGACGGCCCACCAGAATCGGGCGGGCCAGCTTTTCGTCGACGATCACCTGCACCGCGCGCAACACGCGCTCTTCCTCGCCTTCCGCGAACACGATACGGGCCTTGCCGCCGTCGCGCACCAGTTGCTTGGCCGCCGAGAAGATCGGCTTCATGAACGCGCCCGAGTGATACACGAACTGCTGCAACTGTTCGGCGTACGCGTCGAAATCGGTGATCGGCCGGGTGGCCACACCGTCTTCCATGGCGGCACGCGCCACGGCCGGCGCGATACGTACGATAAGTCGCGAATCGAACGGCTTCGGAATCAGGTATTCCGGCCCGAACGACAGGTCGTACGCACCATAGGCCGTGGCGACGGAATCATTCGGTTCTTCCTGCGCCAGACCGGCAATCGCGTGGACGGCGGCGATTTCCATGCTGCGCGTGATCGTGGTCGCCCCAACGTCGAGCGCGCCGCGGAAGATGTACGGGAAGCACAGCACGTTGTTGACCTGATTCGGGAAGTCCGAACGGCCCGTGGCGAGCACCACGTCGTCGCGCGCGGCGCGAGCCTCTTCGGGGAATATCTCCGGCGTCGGATTGGCAAGCGCCAGAATCAGCGGACGCGACGCCATCGTCTTGAGCATTTCCGGCTTGAGCACGCCACCGGCGGACAGGCCGAGGAACACGTCGGCGCCCTCGATCACTTCGGCGAGGGTGCGCTTATCGGTTTTCTGCGCGAAACGCGCTTTGTCCGGGTCCATGCCGGCCGCACGGCCTTCATAGACCACGCCATCGATGTCGGTCGCCCAGACGTTCTCGACCGGCAGGCCCAGGTCGACCATCAGGTCCAGGCAAGCGAGCGCGGCAGCGCCGGCCCCCGAGGTGACCACCTTCACTTCGCGGATGTCCTTGCCAACGACCTTCAGGCCGTTGATGAATGCGGCGCTCACGGTGATGGCGGTGCCGTGCTGGTCATCATGAAAGACAGGGATTTTCATCCGCTCGCGCAGCTTGCGCTCGACGGTGAAGCACTCCGGGGCCTTGATGTCTTCCAGGTTGATACCGCCAAACGTGGCTTCGAGGCTGGCAATGATCTCGACGAGCTTGTCCGGATCGCTCTCGGTGATTTCGATGTCGAACACATCGATTCCGGCGAATTTCTTGAACAGGACAGCCTTGCCTTCCATCACCGGCTTGGAGGCGAGCGCACCGATGTTGCCCAGACCGAGCACGGCCGAACCATTCGTGATCACCCCGACCAGATTGCCGCGCGCCGTGTACTTGAACGACTGCGCCGGATCGGCCGCGATTTCCTGACACGGGATGGCAACACCCGGCGTGTAGGCGAGCGCCAGGTCGCGCTGCGTGACGAGCGGCTTGCTGGCCGTCACGGAGATCTTGCCCGGCGTCGGGAACTGGTGATACTCCAGGGCGGCCTGGTGATCGTTGTTGTTGCTCATGGCGTGTCGTCCTCGGTGAATGTCTCGGCTCTGCCAAGCGCCGGGGACCGTTCTGGAGACGATTGCCGCCCCGGCGCATCAGATGTCTGGCCATTCTAGGCAGCCGCCAGCGAGGGACGATTCTGAATTACTATGGGGGCATCATATTTTCGATATAAGCCCGGAGCATCGGGGGTTTCAGGGGACTGAGGACAGATGGGGGCGGTGCCATTCGATACGGGGGAAGCGGTTCGGCGGCTGACGACCCGGCTCAAGATGCGTCATCTCGTGCTGTTGCTGCAAATTCAGCAGCACGGCTCGCTCACCCGGGTGGCCGAGCATATGGCAACGAGTCAGCCGGCGGTCACGAGCGCCCTTGCGGAGCTGGAAAGCATGCTCGGCGGCCCGCTGTTCGACCGGACCCCGCGCGGCATGACGCCAACACCACTGGGCGCAGTCGTGCTCGCCCGAGCGCAGGCGATGGTGCACGATCTGGACCATCTGACCCGTGACATCGAGGCCGTGATGGCCGGGCATGCCGCACGGCTTCAGGTCGGCGTGATCCCCTACATTTCAGGCAAAACGCTTGCGGCCGCCATTCAGCAAACACTCGCCCAGATTCCCCAGCGGCTGACCGTCACCCTGCACGAAGGCACCAGCGAATCGCTGATGGCACAACTGCGCGATCACACGCTCGACGTCGTGATCGGACGCGCGGCAGCCAGCGTCGATCTGACGCAGGTGCAATTCGAAGTGCTTCACCACCAGATGCCGCGCGTGGTGGCCAGCCGCCGTCTGGCCGCCCGGCTCGGACGCAGCGCACCCGTATGGTCGCAACTGGCCGAGCTGGATTGGGTGATGGGCGCCCCCAACACGCCGATGCGCGATCAACTGTCGGACCTGTTCCTGCATGCGGGCGTCGTGCCGCCGGTGCCTGTCGTCGAGAGCTTCTCGTCGCGGCTGACCGGAGAGCTGCTCGCAAGCAGCGAGCGGGCAGTGTCGCTGCTGCCCGCCGACATTGCGCAAGAGCTGGTACGGGTTGCCGGCGTGGCCGTCGTCCCGTGGTCGCTCACCTGGACGCTCCCGCCGGTGGCGATGTTCACCCGCCGCGAAAATCCTCGCGAAACGCATCGGCTTTTCACACAGGCGCTGCGCACTCAATACCAGACGATGACCGGCGCGACATAAGTGCTGTTCGTCCGGCGGAAAGGCGCGGAAAGGTCTTCTGACGTCAAAACCGGGCAATTTCGCGAAATAGACCCGTTTCGGCACGTTTGCCTCGCGATGGCTCGCGTGAGGTCCGGCGTAAGGTGTCGTTCATGAACGATGCCTTCGCCGCCGCCGCCCAAACCAACGTGACGTCCACCGCCAATGCGCCGGTGGTAACGCCGTTTATCCCCTCGCCGCACCAGATCTTTCTGGCGCCCGCCCTGCTGCCGACGCAAGTCGGCCCGGCCGGCCTGCGCTTCGACTTCAACGACGGTGCCCGCGTGGTCATCCCCGATTTCGGCCAGCCGCTGCCGTGGCGCGTGCGGATCAGCGATTTGCGCGATGGCACCGCGCTGACCGAGGTCTCGCTGTCTTCGGGCGTCGTGCGCAGTCCGGCAAAGTACTTTGTGCCGTATGGCATCACGATCTGGCTCAACGACGTGGTGGTCTTCGAACATCGCTACGAGGCCCGCGATCAGGATGTGCTCGTCCAGTTTCCGCTCGCTGCGCTGGGCGACGTCCTCGGCTGGCTGCCCTATGCCCTGCGATTTGCCGAAACACACGGGTGCCGCCTGGCCTGTGTGGTCACGCCTGCGGTAGCGGCGCTGTTTCGCGACGCCTATCCCGGCGTGGACTTCGTCGCGCAAGACAAAGTGGAACGGCGCAAGTATTACGCGACATACAACGTCGGCCTGTTCTTCGACGATAACGAATGCGTCCACCAGCCGCGCGACTTCCGCGAGACAGGGCTGCATCGTACGGCGGCACACATTCTCGGGGTCGACGACGCCGAGACGCCCGCGAAGACAGCACTGCCAGACGTATCACGGCCGATGGCCGAGCCGTATATCTGTATCGCCGTACAGAGCACTGCGCAATGCAAGTACTGGAACCGGCAGGACGGATGGGAGGCGGTCGTAGCAGGCTTGCGCGCGCGCGGTGTGCAAGTCGTGTGCATCGATCAGAAGGCGCGGCATGGCAAAGGGGACTTCTGGCAGTCGATCCCGGAAGGCGCCGTCGACGCAACGGGCGATCTGCCGCTGACCGAACGGGCGCGCTGGCTGATGCACGCAAACGCGTTCATCGGCTTGTCGAGCGGACTGGCCTGGCTCGCGTGGACGATGCGCACGCCCACGGTGCTCATCTCGGGCTTCACGCTCCCGCACAACGAGTTCGCCACACCGTACCGCGTGATCGCGCACGATGTCTGCACCGGCTGTTGGCACGACCCGGCGCTGCGCTACGACCATGACGATTTTCACTGGTGCCCGCGGCATCAGGGCACCGCGCGGGCGTTCGAGTGCACGCGGGAGATTGCCCCGGAGGACGTGCTGGCTGCGGTGGACAAGATACAGGCAGGGGCGGCGGCACACGCAGCGTGCTGAGCGCGGGTCATTGCCGCTCGCGAACGCCGTATCGACCCGGCCGACAACGGCGGGAAGCGACTTCTGGGCTCAACGCCGTCCTGCGTCGCTCAATCGGGCCGCCGCCGAAATGCCCACCAGCCAGCGGCAGCCGTGCCCGAGGCAACGATGGCGACGAGCACCCAAAAGCCGTGCGGATGGTCTGCGAGCGGGATGCCGCCCACGTTCATGCCGAAGAAACCCGCCACGATGTTGATCGGCAACGCGAGCACGGTCACGACCGTCAGCGTGTAAATGGTGCGCTCCGTGCGCTCGCTGACCATTGCCGCGATCTCTTCCTGCAATAGTTTGATCCGCTCGAGCAATGCCGACAGGTCGTTTAGCACCACTGCGAACTCTTCCGTCGCCTGACGGAATTCCTGCACGTCCTCGGCATGCCCCCACACGGGAGGACGGCTGAGCAGCCGGAAAAGCGCCGCCGGCTCCGGGGCCAGCAGACGCTGCAATCGCACGAGCACGCGGCGCAACGACCCCAGGTCGGCGCGATTGCTCTCGATGCGCTGCTGCAATAACCGATCCTCGACCGTATCCACACGGCGGCTCGTCTCACGCACGATGCGCTCGAGCACATCCGCCTGATCGCGCAGCAGGTGCACCAGCAGCGCCAGCGGCGAGCGGAAGGCATCGCCGCGTTTGACCGACGCCCGCAACTTGTCGATAGAGCGCAGCGGCTTCACGCGGCCAGTCACCAGCAGCCGCGCGTTCGCCGCGACCCGCAACGTCGAAATCTCCGACTGCGCAATGTCGAACGCGAAAATCACGTCGTTGATGACGGCAAGCAGCCAGTCGTCGGAATGTTCGATGCGTGTGGAGCGAGACCCTTCACCCAGACTCTCGTGGAATTCGTGAGGCAGGCTCAGATGCTGTTGCAGCCACTTCTCGCACGCCGCGTGCGCGAAGTTGAAATGCAGCCACAGAAAGCCTGGCGCACGCTCACCTTGCGCCAGCCACCCGAGCGCCCCGGCCGTATCGATCGGTTCGGGCGGCGCGCCGTCGGTAAATCGGTAGCCGTAGATCAGGCCAGCCTGATCGCAGCCGTAAGCGTTGTGAACCAGGTCGGCGAACATGCGTGCGGTGTCTGAACGGACGTGGGGATTGACATGAACCGCACCGCGGCACGGTGGGATCGGCCATCATGACAATGTCATATTTCGTTTTCGTGACAACAAAATCCCATGCCCACCACCGCCCCCCAAGCCGTGCTTGCCCGCCTGACGGGCCGCAACGAGGCGCTCGGCCGGACCGGTATTCGCCAACGCCATGCGAGTGTCATAAAATCGTCGCATACTCGAACTCACCCTCGGGCGCGCCATGCACGCGGTATCGCGCAGCGTATGCCTGCCGTCACCCAAGCTACAAGGGTGCCTTTTGTGTTTTCTGGCCCGTAAGAGATCGTCGCCATGACCCAATTCGATTCCGACGCCGACCACGACGCCTCGCTCGCGCGTCGCCTCCAGGATGACCTGATCGACAGCTACGATGAAGAGATCGAGATGGAAATCGACGACCTTCGTCTGCCCGGCCTGAACGATCTGACCGATGCCGCCCGCGGCGATCGTCTGCAATACTTCCGCGAGCTGTTCCGTCTGCAAGGCGAACTCGTCAAATTGCAGGACTGGGTGATTCGCAGCCGTCACCGGCTTGTGGTGATCTTCGAAGGCCGCGACGCCGCAGGCAAGGGCGGTGCAATCAAGCGCATCACGCAACGCCTGAATCCCCGTGTGTGCCGTGTGGCCGCCCTGCCCGCGCCCAACGATCGCGAGCGCACGCAGTGGTATTTCCAACGTTATGTCCAGCATCTGCCCGCCGCAGGCGAGATCGTGCTGTTCGACCGAAGCTGGTACAACCGCGCCGGCGTGGAACACGTGATGGGTTTCTGCACCGAGAGCGAGTACGAGGAATTCTTCCGCTCGGTGCCAGAGTTCGAAAAGATGCTCGTGCGCAGCGGCATCCAGATCGTCAAGTACTGGTTCTCGATCTCGGACGAAGAGCAGGAAGCGCGCTTCCTCGCGCGCATTCAGGACCCGCTCAAGCAGTGGAAACTCAGCCCGATGGACCTGGAAAGCCGTCGTCGCTGGGAAAGCTATACGCGCGCCAAGGAAGTGATGATCGAGCGCACGCACATTCCGGAAGCCCCGTGGTGGGTGGTACAGGCGGACGACAAGAAACGCGCGCGTCTGAACTGCATTCATCACCTGCTCGGACAAATGCCGTATCACGACGTGGAACGCTCGCCCGTGGTGCTGCCCGAGCGCGCGCGCAGCGAGGACTACATCCGTCACCCAGTGGCCAATGAAATGATCGTGCCGGAGATTTACTGACGTCGTTCGATTGACGGTGGCTCAGGCTGCGCATCGCGCACGCCCGAGCCACCTGAGCCAGTGCCGCGCAAACGGCTCGCGCCGGCAGGCGGCTAGGCGGCCGGAACCCAAGCAAGTGCGGACACCGATGCCAACGGCAAACGCAGCGTGACCCGCAGACCGCCGCCCTGCGCCTTGTCCAGACGCACGGTCCCCCCCAGCCCTTCGACCAGCCGCCCGACCAGCGACAGACCGAGGCCGCAATGGCCTTCGCCGCCGCGCGAGGCGTCCAGACGCACAAACGGACGCATCGCAAGCGCCACCTGTTCGTCGGGAATGCCCGCGCCCCAGTCGCTCACCTCGATATATCCCTCCGCCCCCTCGCACCACGTGGCCAGACGCACCGGTGGCTCGCCGTGCTCCAACGCGTTGTCGACAAGATTCGACATGACCCGGTCGAGCAGCGTGCGCGGCAGCATGAAGTCCGGGCCCGCGCGCAAATGGCAGACGAATAGCGAGGCATCCCCCTCGGGGTCGCCGGCAGCACGGGCTGCCGTTTCACCGTCGTCACCGTCGTCATCCGCCGGGAATTGCTCTCGCAGAAAGTCGTCGACGCCCACCAGCGGACTCGTATCGGCTTCGTCGCGTGCGTAGGCGAGAAATTGCTGGACGATATGGTCGATAGACGCAATATCGCGCACGAACCCATCGCGCGAACTGTCGCTGTCGATCAGATCGGCGCGCAAACGCAGGCGCGTGAGGGGCGACTTCAGATCGTGTGCAATGCCGGCGAGCATGATCGCCTGATTGTCTTCCGCTTCGGCCAGTCGCTTCGCCATGTCGTTGAAGGCGTGCGCCAGATCGCGCAACTCATGGGGCCCCTGCTCCGGCAGTAACGCCGGGCGACGCCCCCGGGCAATCACGCGCGCCGCTTGCGCCACGCGCGCGATCGGCCGCTGCATCTGCCATGCCACCAGCAACGCCAGCAGCACCGCGCCGATCAGGATGCCCACTGTCTCGCGTACGAACGGCGGCATCGGCGGCAAGTCGACGCCGATGACAATCCATTCGTTATGCTGCGGCAGCAAGACCCACAAGCTGCCGCGCTTGCGTTCGTTGATCATGTGCAACTGCGTGCCCGGCGGCAATCGCGAGAGCAGTTCCTGCCGCAGACGGGTCGCGCGTTCGTCATCCGCGCCATCGGCAAACGCCGGGGCGTCGGCCAGCGGCACGCGTCGAAGCCCATGCGGCGGCGCAAGGCTGCCCGGCGTGACCGCCCGCTGATCCACGCTCTGGATGGCGATGAGCAGGCCGCGCGCGAAGCCGTCCACCTGCTGGCGGGGACGCTGATAGAACACCAGCGCACTCCACACCAGATGCATCACCAGCAAGACGGCGATGCCCAGCCATGCCATGCGCGCGAACAGCGAGTCGCGCAGCAGCCAACGCAGACTCACGCAACCGACTCCCGCCAGCCGCGCACGGTGCGCTTGCCGACCGATGCGGATGCCGCCGGTGCGAGCGATGGCTCATCGTCGCTGCCGTCGTTGCCGTTGTTGCTGCCAACGCCACCGGATCGCTCACGGGCGTCGGACGTCGCGCCTTCGGACAATTCGCCGCCCGGCACGAAAACATAGCCCTTGCCGCGAATCGTCTGGATGTAGCGAGGCTCCGACGGATCGGTTTCGATCAGGCGCCGCAAACGCCACACCGGCACGTCCAGACTCCGATCGCGGAACGCGATGCCGTCGCCGTAGAGCATGGCGTGCAGCTTCACACGCGGCAGCACCTGCATCGGATGCTGCGTAAACGCCTTGAGCATGGCGAATTCCGTATCGCGCAGCGGTAAGCGCTCCCCCTCGCGCTGCAGGGTGCGCAGCGAGAAATCCAGCTCGAACGGACCGAAGCGGTACGGGGCGCGCGCGTCGGGAGCGCTCGCCGCCACCGGTCCGCGACGGCGCAGCACCGCGTGAATACGTGCGAGCAACTCACGCGGATCGAAGGGCTTGGCCAGATAGTCGTCTGCGCCCAGCTCCAGCCCGAGCGCGCGGTCAAGCGGACCGCCCCGCGCCGAGAGCATGATCACCGGAATGTCTTCGCCAGCCGCGCGCAGGTCCTGCAACGCACGCAGGCCATCGCGCTCGGGCATCATGATGTCGAGCAGAATCACCGACGGCCGCTCGAGTTCGAGCCGGCGCAACAGCGACGCACCGTTGTGAAGCACCGAGACCTGCATGCCATTGGCGTGCAGCAATTCGCGCAAGAGGTCGCGAACGACAGGATCGTCGTCGACCAGAAGAACATGCAGACTCATGAAATTCTCTCGGTAATTTAAGTGTTGCGCGGGGCGCTGGCGCCTTGCGACAGGTGAACGGCACTGTCTTGCGTCACAACGGGCGGCTCCGGCGTGCTGGAAAGCGCCCGGAGCGCATTCGTAAATCGATCCGGCGACGACGACGCACGGCGTGTGCCGACCGTCGCAGCAGATCCCTGACCCGGCAAACGCCAGGCGCGGTGCAGCGCCGAATTCGGCGCCCCTATGCCTCTGGACATGATTTATGCTCCCTCGGTGTCGAGTTACACCGCAGTTTGCGCGCACGTCCAGCGTCGTATTGGCCGAAGCATCTTATAGAATGGCGCCTAATCCTTATTTCAGAAAGGATTGGTAAGGCGGCACGATGCCGCGCGACGGCATGACAAGCGGCCCAATGGCAGGAAAATCAAGATTTCAGCGACGTTAGGCGACATAGCGCGCAATTATACCCATCTTGACGCGCACACGCCGACGCTGCGGCGTTGTCCACATTGTCCGAGAGGGGCATGGGAGGCAGCATGTGCCGCGCAATCTTCACACTGTGCAGCCGCAAGGCGACGACCCTGGCGACGAGTCTCGCCCTGAGCGCCAACCTCGCAGCCGCCCCGAGCGCCTTGTCTGGCCGGGTCGATTCGTCGCCGGGCGCGGCGTCGAGCGCCCCCGCCACAGCCACTGTGCAGAATTTCGGTCACGACCCCTTTCTCCACATTTCCACCGCCATTGCCGACTGCCCCACCCCGCTCGGCCCTGCCATGCGCGAATCCGACTGGCTCGCCGATGCGCATCATCGGATCGAAAAAGGAAACCACTGCTGGCTGGAAGGGCGCTGCCGGCTGTCGAACAGCTATCGCTACGACGTGGAAATTGCCGAATCGGCGCAACGACGGCTCTCGAGCATTGCCGCCGTGATTCCATGGGCGGCGCAGACATCGCTCTGGCTCACGTTTCAGCGACGCATCGTCGTTGTGCAAGGCTGCGTCGCCCCAGGTTTTGCGCTGTCGACCTTCCTCAAGGCCTTGGCCGAGACGGCCGACGTGGAAGCCGTGGTCGATCAGGTCATCGTGCGCCGGCCGGGAGCGCCCCTGCCCCGCCTGACGTATCCGACGCCCGAACACCCCGACCTGCCCGCCGGGGCCCGCGCGCTGCCCTGACGCCATTGGCCAGTCAACTCTGTTCACAAAGTCTCAACAACTGAAAACAGTTTGCGACGTCCCATTTGATTAGGATTGCCACTGGTCCGCGCATTGCGGCAGCCATTGGCCTATTCCCCGATCGATGAAGCGTTTTCCCCTGCTCCCTCTCACGCGCCGCCGCAAGATCGGCGTAGCGGTTCTCGTGGTGCTCTGCGGCCTCGCTATCTGGCAATGGCCGCGGCCCAAGCCGCCCGCCTATCTCAGCGCGAAGGTCACGCGTGGCAATCTCGAAGATGCCGTGCTCGCCACCGGCGTGCTTCAGCCGATCAAGCAAGTGGAGGTCGGGTCGCAGGCCAATGGTCAATTGCGCTCGCTCAAGGTCGCGCTCGGCGATCACGTCACCAAAGGGCAACTGCTCGCGGAAATCGACCCGACATCGAGCGACAACGATCTGCGCGAGGCGAACGCCGGGCTCACCACGCTGGCGGCCGATCGTCGCGCCAAGGCAATACGTCACGCGCAGGCCGAGCGCGAGCTGATACGTCAGCGCCAATTGGCCCTCGACGAGGCCACCTCGCCGCGCGAGCTGGAAAAGGCCCGCACCGAGTCCGACGCCCTGAGCGCCGAACTCGCTTCCCTCGATTCGCAGATCAGCCAGCAGCATGTGAAGGTCGACAAGGCCCGCACGAATCAGTCGTACACCCGCATCACTGCGCCGATCAACGGCACAGTCACGGCGATCAGCACGCAGGAAGGTCAGACGGTAACGTCGATCTATCAGATCCCGACCATTCTGAAAGTCGCCGACCTGTCGATGATGACGGTGCGCGCGCAGGTCTCCGAAGCCGACGTCGTGCGCATCCGCGAAGGTCAGCGCGTGTACTTCACGATTCTCGGCGCGCCCGAGACGCGCTACGAAGGCAAGCTGAGAGTGATTCAGCCATCGCCTGAGAAGATCAACAACGCGATCTTCTTCAATGCACTCTTCGACGTGCCGAATCCGAACGGCGTCTTGCGCCCCGACATGACCGCGCAAGTCTCGATCGTTCGTGCACACATCGAAAGCGCACTGACCTTCCCGTCCGTCGCTCTCGGCGAGAAGCGTGCCGACGGCCGCTATCGTGTGCGCGTGCTCGACAACCATGGCATGGCCCACGCTCGCTGGGTGAAGGTCGGGATCGATAACCGCCTCACGGCGCAGGCGCTCGACGGCCTGTCCGAGGGCGACCGGGTCGTGACCGCCGACCCGACCGATGCGCCGCCGCCCGGCAACAACGATGCCGGAGGAACCCCGCTGTGACAAGCGCCACCGCACCGCTGTTGCGCCTCGAGGGCGTCTCACGTACGTTCGGCGAGGGCGTGGGTGCCGTCACGGTGCTGCGCGACGTCGACCTCGAGATCGGGCGTGGCGAGATGGTCGCGATCATGGGGCCGTCCGGCTCGGGAAAATCGACGCTGATGAACGTGCTCGGCTGTCTCGACCGGGCAAGTGCGGGACGCTATGAAATCGACGGCTACGACGTCGCTTCGCTCAGTGACGATGCGCTCGCCGCACGGCGGCGCGAGTCGTTCGGCTTCATCTTCCAGCGCTATCACCTGATGGGGCATCTCACGGCGCAGGGCAATGTCGAAGTGCCCGCAGTGTACGCAGGCACATCGAAGACGGCCCGCTCGTTGCGCTCGGCGGCATTGCTTGAACGCCTGGGACTCGGCAAGCACTTGTCGCATCGCCCTTCGCAAATGTCCGGCGGACAGCAGCAGCGCGTAAGCATCGCGCGTGCGCTGATGAATGGCGGCGACATCATCCTCGCCGACGAACCGACCGGCGCGCTCGACAGCCGAAGCGGCCTTGAGGTCATGCAGATCCTGCGCGAATTGCACGCGCGAGGTCACACGATCATTCTGGTGACGCACGACCCCGGTGTTGCGGCATGGGCGCAACGCATCATCGAGATTGCCGATGGACGCATCGTGCGCGATCGCATGAACGATACGCCTTGCGTGCCCGTCACGGATTCGGCGGCGACGGCGCACTACGAGACGTCACGCGATGACCGCGCGGAGGGTCAGACGCCATCCGCCGCCACAGCTGCGGCAACGGCAACCTTCCGACGCCAACCGAGCCGTTGGATGCGCGGCTGGCCAACGTTCTCCGAAAGCCTGTCGATGGCCTGGCACGCACTTGCGTCGCATCGGTTGCGCACGGGGCTGACGATGCTCGGCATCATCATCGGCATCACGTCGGTCGTGTCGCTCTCTGCGATTGGCGAGGGCACAAAGCGGCGCGTGCTCGACGACATCGGTAATATCGCACCGAACACGATCACCGTGCTGCGTGGCAAGGACTTCAACGACGACAGGGCCGTCGAGATTCGCACGCTGCTGCCACGCGACGCCGCCCTGCTCGCCGCGCAGCCGTACACCGACAGCGTGACGCCACAGGTCGGCCCGCGCACGGCCCGCATGCGCTTCGGACGTCTCGACACCGACGCGCAAGTGCATGGCGAAGGGGCCGATTTTCTGCGCGCCAACGGTCTGAAGCTCGCCCGTGGACGCAGCTTCGACACCGTCGAAGTCGAGCACCAGGCACAGGTCGCGCTGCTCGGAGAGAACACCCTCAGGAAGCTCATGCCGAACGGTGGCGATCCCGTCGGCCAGATCGTGCTCGCGGGATCTCTCCCGTTGCGGATCATCGGCGTGGTGCGCGATCGCTCGTCGATGTTCATCAGCCGCTCGCTGAACGTCTATGCGCCGTGGACGACAGTCGCGAGCCGTCTGTCCGGACAGCAGCATCTGGAGTCGATCACCGTGCGCATCCTCGACGGGCATCCTCCCGCGGCCGCCGAGGCCGGCATTATCCGCGTGCTCACGCGCGCGCACGGTCAGAAGGACTTCTTCACGTTCAACATGGACACCATCGTGAAGTCGATCTCACGCACGAGCCACATGCTCACGCTGCTGCTCTCGTTCGTGGCGCTGATTTCACTCGTGGTCGGCGGTATCGGCGTGATGAACATCATGTTGGTGTCTGTCACGGAACGCACGCGCGAGATCGGCATTCGACGCGCCATCGGCGCGCGCCGTCAAGACATTCTCCGGCAGTTTCTGATCGAAGCGGTGCTCGTGTGCATGATGGGCGGCGCTGTCGGTGTGGGGCTGTCCTACGCCATCGGCTGGCTCGTTGAAGCGCTCGTGCCGCAAGTCGCCGTCGTGTTCTCCGCGAGCACGTTGACTGCGGCAGTGATATGCGCCTGCGCCATCGGTGTCGTCAGCGGCTGGTGGCCCGCGCGCAGCGCCGCGCGGCTCGACCCGGTCGATGCTCTGGCCCGTGAATGATTTGCCCCCAACCGTCCCGCAGCGCCCCCCTCTGGCTCGGGATGGCTTTTATACCCCGCGCGCGATTCGGTGTCGCGCGCGGGGGTCTTTTTGGCAGATTCGATGATTCGCTTTTCACGACTCCCTCACGCTCGCCGCATGCGGTCCGCCACGCCGATACGGCCGTCGCTCTGCGTGATGGCCGCCGCCGCACTGCTCGCCGGGTGCGGCCTCACGCGCACGGACTACGAACGCCCTGCGCTGCCCGTCCCGGCACAGTTTGCCGCGCCGCTCGATGGCATACAGAGCACCACCGCGAGCGCATCGCAACGCGCCGATGACGGCATCGATCCGTGGTGGCAGGCGTTCCGCGACCCGCAGCTCGACACGCTCGTCAGGCAGGCGATGGATACCAACCCCGCTCTCGCCCTCAGGGCCTTGCAGGCGGATCGCGACGCGCTGCAAGCTGGCCTTACCGGCGCGAATCGCTGGCCGCAGGTCTCCGGCACCGTGACCGCCGCCAAGTCGCGAGCGCTCGACGGCGGCATGGCCGCGCTCGTCTACAACGGGCAGACGCAAACGACGTCGGGCGCGAGCATCGGCATCAGCTACGAAGTCGATTTGTGGAACAAACTCGCCGCGCAACGCGACGCCGCCCATTGGCAAGCCACCGCCAGCGCATGGGATCGACGCGCTGCCGCGCTCTCGCTATCGAGTCAGGTGGCGTCGCTCTATTGGCGTGTGGCGTATCTGAACGAGAACGTGCGCAGCGCCACGGAGGACCTCGCCGCTGCAGAGCGGGCGGTCGCACTGGTCGATGCGCGCCGGCGCGCCGGTGACGTGGCGGCAATCGATCAGGTACAAGCGCAACAGGATCGCGACGCGGTGGCCGGGGCGCTGGCAGACTGGGAACGGCTGCGCGACATCGCGCGTCACTCGCTCGCCAACGCCGTGGGCCTTCCTGCGCAGACGCGATTTGCCGAAAGCCCCTCGCTCACCCCGGTGCATCTGCCCGACATCGCGCCGGGCCTGCCCGCGTCGCTGCTCGCGCGGCGGCCCGATCTTGCCGCCGCCGAGACCCGCGTGCGTGCGCGATTGGCCGATGTCGACGCCGCGCGGCTCTCTTTCTATCCGTCGATCACACTCAACGGCACGGCCAGCACCCTCAGCGACTCGATGTCGCGGCTGCTGGCCAATCCCGTGGGCACGCTCGCGGCCACCGTCGCCATGCCGTTCCTGCAAGTGCAGACCGCGCGTTTCACCACCGCGCTTGCCCGCAACGACTACGAACAATCAGTCGTCACGTTCCGCAGCACACTGCTCACGGCGTTGACCGAAGTCGAAGACGCGCTCTCGGCGCGCGAGCGCACAACGTCGCAATACACGTCGCTCGCCAGTGCGGCGGCATTGGCGCAGCGCGCGGCAGATTTATCGGGCGCCCGGTATCGCGCGGGGGATATCGGCCTGCAAAGCTGGCTCGACGCCCAGCGGCTCGCGCGCCAGGCCCGACGCAATGCCGCGCAGTCGCGCCTCGATCAAGTCGATGCGACGCTCTCGCTCGTCAAGGCGCTGGGCGGGACGCTGGGGAACGACGGCTGAGACGCCGGCGCCGTCGGGCCCCGCTCGCGGCTCAGGAGGCTCAGGAGGCTCGGGCGGCCTCGCTCGACGGCGGCGCGCACGGCAATGTGGCAAGCAGCGCCGCCACATCGGGATACCTCAGCCGATAGCCCAGTTCGCGCTTGAGCCGCGTGTTGGCCAGCCGGCGCGACTCCGACATGAACGACAGCAGCGTCGGCTCCAGCACGCGGCCGGCTTCGTCGCGCGAAATACGCGGCGGGCGGGCAAGGCCGAGCGCGTCGGCCACGCGGTCGAAATACTCGCCCATGCGCCACTCGGTGTCGTCGCTCGCATGCACGATCCGCTGCGCCTTGCCGCGCCACATCGCGCGAATCAGGATCGCCGCCAGATCGTCAGCGTGTATATGGTTGGTGAAAACGTCGTCGCACGCCTGCAACGCCGGGGTGCCACGCTGCAAACGCGCGATCGGAAGGCGGTCTGCCGCGTAAATGCCCGGAATACGCACGATAGACGCCCGCCAGGACGCTCGTGCGTGCACAGTGTGACGCCATGCCGCGCGCGCACCTGTCACTGCCGGGGCCCCGGCGCGCGCCGGGCCAGCGGCCAGCACGCGGCGGACGTTACGGGCGTGCGCCGACGGGCGGCCGAGCGAGCGCACCGTGCGTTCGGCATCGACGCGGCGCTGCCCGCGCGGCGAACGCGGCCGCGGCGTGCGGGTCTCGTCCACGTAGGCGCCGCCGCAGTCGCCGTAGACCCCGCTAGTACTCGCATAGACAAAAATGCGACGGGGTGCACGGGGCTGGTGCGGCAAGGCGCGACGCCCCCCCTCGGGTACAATGACGGGCTTCGGCGCACGGTTCAGCGCCGCGCGCAAACGGCGCGTGCGCAGGTCCAGCGAACCGCTGCCGGCGACCCCGGCGGGCGGGGCAAGATGCAGTACCCGTGGGGCCAGACGGCCGATGCGATGCAGGCTCGCCGCGTCGTCCAGATTGGCGACGACGGGCACGGCGCCCGCCGCGCGCAAGGCCGCATGACGGGCATTGCTGGAGGTCACGGCAAAGACACGAAAGCGTTTGACGAGAGCCGGCAGTGCGCGCATGCCGACGTCGCCGCAGCCTACGACCAACAGGCGCGGGCGACCGAAGGATTTCGACGAATTTTTCATTTTTCGGATTGTAGTATGGCTTACAACGTTAGCCTCGTGCCGAGCGGGCGCGAATTCCAGGTCGAAGACGGCGAGGCCGTGCTTTCTGCTGCGCTGCGTCAGGGGATCGGCCTGCCTTACGGCTGCAAGAATGGCGGTTGCGGTTCCTGCAAGGCTAGGCTGGTCGAAGGCAGCGTCGAGCATGGCGCGCATTCCGGCTCGGCACTTTCCAAGGATGAGGAAACGCGCGGTTTCGCATTGCTGTGCTGCGCACACGCCAAAAGCGACCTCGTCATCGAGTCGCGCGAAGTCAAAGGCTTCGGCGACATTCCGGTCAAGCGCCTGCCGTGCCGCGTGAACGCCCTCGAGCGGCGCGCCGACGACGTCATCGTGATGCGTCTGCAATTGCCCGCCAACGAGCGTTTCCAGTACCTTGCCGGCCAATACATCGAGTTCATCCTGAAGGACGGCAAGCGGCGCAGCTATTCGATGGCGACCGCACCGCACGAAGAAGGCTTCCTCGAGCTTCACCTGCGTCACATGCCCGGCGGCGTATTCACCGACCACGTCTTCAACACCATGAAGGAGCGCGAGATTCTTCGCTTCGAAGGGCCGCTCGGCACGTTCTTCCTTCGCGAAGACTCGGACAAGCCCATCGTGCTGCTCGCCTCGGGCACCGGCTTCGCCCCCATCAAGGCGATCGTCGAGCATGCCGCTCACAAGGGCCTCGACCGGCCGATGACACTTTACTGGGGCGCGCGTCAGTTGAAGGACATCTACATGCGCGAGCTGGCCGAACAGTGGGCGCGCGACATCCCGGGCTTCCGGTTCGTGCCGGTACTCTCGGAAGCCGCGCCCGAAGATCAGTGGCAAGGCCGCACGGGCTTCGTGCATCGCGCCGTGGCGGAAGACCTGCCGGATATGTCGGGGTACGAAGTCTACGCCTGCGGCGCACCGGTCATGGTGGAATCGGCGCGCCGGGATTTCGTCGCGCATCACCAACTGCCCGAAGAGGCGTTCTACGCCGACGCCTTCACCACCGAAGCCGACAACCCCGGCGCCGGTCAGTGAAGCGAATGATGCACGCGGGTGCAAAGATGCGCGCACGCCACAGTGTGTGCATATCCTTTGACAAGCGCCGCGTCACCGCCTTATGCTTGCCAGCATGAACCTGAGTGCCATCGCCTCGATCCGACGTCGCCGTACGCTGCCCCAACCGGGATGCCGCGCGGCACGCTATCGACTGCGATAACACGCAGGTTCTCAAGCACAGCGAAGCCACGGGCAACCCCCGTGGCTTTTTTTATTTCCCTGTCTCTCTCACCTTGCCCTTCGGAGACCGTCATGTCGCTTGCCAATTCGTCCGCCGTCCCGCCGTCCGCCGCCCCTAAGACGGCACGCAACGCCAAGTTCACAGAGTTCGCCACGCAGGCGTTGCTGCCTATCACGTCGCGCCCCGACCTCGTGTTCACACACGGTAAAGGCCGCTGGCTGTATGACCACGACGGCAAGCGATATCTGGACTTCATTCAGGGCTGGGCCGTCAACAGTCTCGGCCATTGCCATCCGGTCATGCGTGACGCCCTCGCCACGCAAGGCGCGATGCTGCTCAACCCCAGCCCCGCGTATTACAACTTGCCGATGATCGAGCTGGCCGACCTGCTCACCAGACTCTCGGGGCTCGGCAAGGTCTTCTTCGCCAACAGCGGCGCCGAGGCCAACGAGAGCGCGATCAAGCTGGCACGCAAGTGGGGGCAGTTGCACCCGAACGCCTCGGGCGGTGCGCGTTTCGAGATCATCACGTTCAAGAACGCGTTCCATGGACGCACGCTCGCCACCATGTCCGCGAGCGGCAAGCCGGGTTGGGACACGATCTTCGCCCCGCAGGTGCCGGGTTTTCCGAAGGCCGACATGAACGATATCGCGTCGGTCGAAGCCCTCATCGGCCCCGACACCGTCGCCGTGATGCTCGAGCCGATTCAGGGCGAAGCCGGTGTCGTGCCGGCCACCGAAGCGTTCCTGAAGGCATTGCGTGCCCTCACGAAAGCGCGCGGGCTGCTGCTGATCGTGGATGAGGTGCAGACGGGATGCGGACGCACGGGCACACTCTTCTCGCATCAGCAGGCCGGCATCGTCCCCGACATCATGACGCTCGGCAAGGGGATCGGGGGCGGTGTGCCGCTCGCTGCCATGCTTTGCGGCGACGAATTCGCCGTCTTCCAACCGGGCGATCAGGGCGGTACATACAACGGCAATCCGCTCATGTGCGCCGTTGGTCTTGCGGTCATGCGCACGGTCAGCGCCCCGGGCTTTCTCGAATTCGTGCGCGCACAGGCGGACTATCTGAGCGCCGGGTTGCAGCATCTGTCGTCGCGCTACGGCGGTGAGGGCGAGCGCGGCGCCGGCTTGCTGCGCGCGCTGCTGCTCGGGCGCGACATCGGTCCGCAACTGGTCGAAGCCGCGCGCGAGATGACACCGGACGGCTTGTTGCTCAACGCCGCGCGCCCGAACCTGCTGCGCTTCATGCCTGCACTGAATGTGAGCCGCGACGAGATCGACCAGATGCTCTCGATGCTCGACACGCTTCTCGCCAAACACGTCTGACGATGACACGACCGCGTCCGGCAAATCAGCCGGATACGCGCGCACGCCACGCCCGGAGCCTCCCGGGCGGCGCGCTGCGTGCGCCATCGCACTGGAGACACTTCTCATGAACGATCTGAGTCACGGGCATCCGACGCCGCCCGCCGACGCCATCGTCGAAATCTCGGCCGATCCGGCACGGCTCGACATCGGCTTCATCCATCATGCGCTGTCGACGCAAACACAATGGGCCAAGGACATACCGCGAGACACGCTCGTGCGCGCCATCTCCCACTCGCTGTGCTTCGGTGCGTATGCAACGCAAGTGGAAGGCGGCCCAGCGAATCAAGTGGGGTTCGCCCGCGTGATCACGGACCACGCGACATTTGCCTATCTGGCCGACGTGTTCGTCGATCCGTCCATGCGCGGGCTGGGCATTGGTAAGCGTCTGTGCGAGAACGTGCTGGCGCACCCCGCCTTGCAGCAACTGCGGCGTTTTCTGCTCGCCACCACCGACGCGGCGGGCCTCTATGCCCGCTACGGCTTCGAGCCGCTCGGCCCCGTCAACAAGATGATGCAGATTCACCGGCCCGACATTTACACCGGCAAACAGGAGGCGCCATGATCGCGACGCCCGCCGATATTCACATCCGGACGTTCGATGACGCCGACACCGAGCCCGTCATCGCGCTCTGGCGCGAGGCATTCCCCGAATACAACGCGTCGGACAAGCCGCATCGCGAACCGCGCCGCTCGATTGCGAACAAGATTGCCATGCGCGACGGGCTTTTCTTCGTCGCCGTGCGTGAGCGCGAAATCGCGGGCACTGTCATGGCCGGGTACGACGGTCATCGCGGCTGGGTCTACTCGCTGGCGGTGTCGCGTGCGCTGCGACGTCGCGGCGTCGCAAGCGCGTTGCTGCGTCACGCGGAAATCGCACTGACCGAACGCGGCTGCCTCAAGCTCAATCTGCAAGTCCTCACGCACTCGCGCGAAGCGCTGGCGTTCTACGCCGCGCACGGCTACGCCGCAGACGATGTCGTGAGTCTGGGCAAGCGACTGCCGCTCGTCTCGACCGCAAACGGTCAGACGATGCCTTAATCCGCCATAGCTCACCGTCACTCACCGTCACTCACCGTCACCCGCAACAACACCGGTCGAAGCAAAACACAAAGGGCGCCGAAGTTGCCTTCGGCGCCCTTTGCTCATCGTCCGGCTTGCGTCAGACGTTCATGCTCGCTGGCGAACGCCTCACTCCCCCAGATACGCGGCGCGCACCTTCGGATCGTCGAGCATGTCTTTCGCGTCACCGGTCATGGTGACGAGGCCACTGTCCATCACGTAGCCGCGATGCGCCGCTTGCAGCGCCAGACGCGCGTTCTGCTCCACGAGCAGCACGGTCACGCCTTCGGCCGACACGGTACGCACGACCTCGAAGATCTTCTCGACCATGATCGGCGAGAGACCCATCGACGGCTCGTCGAGCAGCAGCAGCTTGGGCTGGCTCATGAGCGCGCGCGCCATCGCCAACATCTGCTGTTCCCCCCCTGAGAGCGTGCCGGCGAGCTGGTCCTTGCGCTCCTTCAGACGCGGGAAAATGCCGAACATCTTGTCGACGTCCTGCTTGATGCCCGCGCTGTCGTTGCGCAGATACGCCCCCATCTGCATGTTCTCGAGGATGGTCATGCGCGTGAAAATGCCCCGGCCCTCGGGCACCATCGCCAGCCCCTGCTTGAGCAGATCGAACGCCTTCACGCCACGAATCGACTTACCCAGATACTCGATATCGCCATCGGCCCACGGCAACAGCCCCGTGATCGCCTTCATCGTGGTGGTCTTGCCCGCACCGTTCGCGCCAATTAGCGTGACCAGTTCGCCCGGCTGGATATGCAGGTCAATCCCCTTGACCGCCTTGATCCCGCCGTAAGCGACTTTCAGGCCCTTGATCGTCAACATTGCGCTCATCAATGGCCTCCTGCACCGAGATACGCTTCAATCACCGCCGGATTTTTCTGCACATCCTGCGGCAAACCTTCGGCAATCACCTTGCCGTAATCGAGCACCGTCATCCGGTTGCACAAGCCCATCACCAGCTTCACGTCGTGCTCGATGAGCAGGATCGTGCGGCCATCGCTGCGGATCTTGTCGAGCAACCCGCGCAGTTCCACCTTCTCGGTCGCGTTCATGCCGGCCGCCGGCTCATCGAGCGCGAGCAGCTTCGGATCGGTCGCCAGCGCACGCGCAATCTCCAGACGACGCTGGTGGCCGTACGAGAGATTCGCCGCCGTGTAGTTGGCGTACTTCGCCACGCCCACGTACTCGAGCAGTTCCATCGCGCGATCGCGAATGGCACGTTCCTCGGCCTTCGCGCCCGGGTAACGCAAGATCGCGCCGACCACCCCCATCTTCGTGCGCACGTGGCGTCCGACCATCACGTTCTCGACGACGGTCATGCCGCCGAACAGGCGAATGTTCTGGAACGTGCGCGCAATGCCAGCCTTGGCCACTTCATGCACGGCCGTAGGCTTGTACGATTCTCCGGCGAGCCGGAACTCGCCCGAGTCCGGCGTGTACAGGCCTGTAATCACGTTGAAGAACGTGGTCTTGCCCGCACCGTTCGGGCCGATCAGCCCGTAGATTTGCCCCGGCTTGATCTCCAGCCCCACATCGGTGAGGGCCTGCAGACCGCCGAAGCGCTTGTTCACGCCCTTGACGGACAGAAGAATTTGTTCGCTCATCTTGAATTCGTCTCCCTCGGCTTACAGAGTCCGTTCTTCCGGACGCGGCGACGGCCACAGGCCGGCCGGACGGTACAGCATGATCAGAATCATGGCCAGACCGTACAGCAACTGCCGGATCACTTCGGGATCGACGATGACGCTGCCGAACAACTTCATCTGCAACGGGCCCATGGTCGAGCGCAAGATCTCGGGAAACGCCGAGAGCAGCACACCGCCCAGAATCACGCCCGGAATGTGGCCCATGCCGCCGAGCACCACCATCGAGAGCACGACGATCGACTCCCAGAAGGTGAACGACTCGGGCGAGACGAAGCCCTGGAACGCCGAGAACATGCCCCCGGCCACGCCGCCGAACGACGCGCCCATGGCAAACGCGAGCAGCTTGATGTTGCGTGTATTGATACCCATCGCCTTGGCGGCAATTTCGTCTTCACGAATGGCGACCCAGGCGCGTCCGATGCGTGAGTGCTGCAAGCGCACGCAGATGAACGCAATGAGCAACGCCAGGAACACGAACAGGTAGTAGTACATGTACACCGAGTTGACCTGAATCCCGAAGACGTTGTGCGCTTTCGAGAAGTCGAAGCCGAACAACGACGCGAGCTGGATGCCGGTGATCCCCTTCGGGCCGTTGGTAATGTTCACCGGCCGGTCGAGGTTGTTCATGAAGATACGGATGATCTCGCCGAAGCCCAACGTCACGATGGCCAGGTAGTCTCCGCGCAGACGCAGCGTCGGCGCGCCCAGCAAGATGCCGAAGATCGCCGCGACCGCTGCCCCTATCGGTATCGTGAACCACACCGGCACATGCAGGCCGCCCGGGAAGAGATGCGCGATCCACTCGAACTGCGTGGTCAGGTGAGGCGAGCTGAGGAACGCCGTGACGTACGCACCCACCGCATAGAACGCGATATAGCCCAAATCGAGCAGGCCGGCGAAGCCCACCACGATATTCAGGCCCAGCGCGAGCATGATGTAGAGCAGCGCGAAGTCGAGCACGCGCACCCAGTAGTTGCCGCCAGCGTAGCCCACGAGCATAGGTGCGACGATAGCGCCGATCAGGAAGATTGCAAGGCCGCGATAGGCCTTGCGGGTAGCGGCCGCCGCAGAGATCTGCGTCGCCGGCGTGGAGGTTTGCACAGGTTGATTCATAGTGTGGCTCCTCCCCGCTTATGCACGATCTGCCACGCGCTCGCCGAGCAGACCGCTCGGACGGAACACCAGCACGATGATCAGAACGACAAAGGCAAACACGTCCTGATAGTTACTGCCGAACACCCCACCGGTCAGATCGCCGATATAGCCGGCGCCCAACGCTTCGATGAGACCCAGCAGCACACCGCCGACCATCGCACCTTGCAGGTTGCCGATACCGCCAAGCACCGCTGCGGTAAATGCTTTCATCCCGGGAATGAAGCCCATGTAGAAGTGGGCATTGCCGTAGTTCGAGGCCATCATCACCCCGGCAAGTGCTGCGAGAGCACCGCCCAGTGCGAACGTGGCCGAGATCACGAAGTTGGGGTTCACGCCCATGAGACCCGCGACGTTGCGGTTCTCCGCCGTCGCGCGCATGGCGCGGCCCAGCTTGGTGCGGTTCACGAGCTGCGTGAGGCCGAACATCACGAGGAACGCGACCACCACGATCACGATACCGGTGCCGTTGGTCACGGCGCCCGGGTGATCACCGCGTTGCGGGATGATCGTCATGGCGTCGGTGGGCAGCAGTTGCGGGAACGAGAGCGGGTTACGCGACCAGATCAGCATGGCGATCGTCTGCAACAACAGCGACACACCAATGGCCGTGATCAGTGGCGCGAGACGCGGCGCATTGCGCAACGGCCGGTATGCCACGCGCTCGATCACGAAGTTGACCAAGGCGCACGTGGGCATACAAACGAGCGTGGCGATGGCCAGCATGAGCGCCGGATGCATGTTCGGCGCGACCTTCAACAACAGGTTGATGGTGGACAGCGCGACCATCGCGCCGATCATCATCACGTCGGCGTGGGCAAAGTTGATGATGCCCAGAATGCCGTAGACCATCGTATAGCCCAGCGCAATGATCGCGTACACGCTACCAAGCACGAGGCCGTTCAAGATTTGTTGGATAAAGATATCCATGAAGCTAACTCCTTGTCCCGAAAACGGGCTCTCGACACGCTTGCCCGATAGGGCGCGCGAGGGGGTCGAGAGAACTGCGGGTAATGAGGCGTAATCCTGTGTCAGGAGGGGGGCCGTGCCCGTCATGCAGGCACGGCATCGTTCCGCAGATATCGAAACGGCACCGAACGGGTAGGCACCGGTGCCGTTTCATGGCGCGAGCGCCCGGGAGTTACATCTTCACCACGTCGAGCACGCTCTTCTTCTTGTCCTTGTAGTTGTAGAGCGTGATGACCGGTTCCTTCATGTCACCCTTGCTGTCGAAAGCGATATGACCGATGACACCCTTGTAGTCCGTCGCCGGCATCGCTGCCAGAATCTTCGCCGGATCGGTCGAGTTGGCACGCTTCATCGCGTCGACGATCACGTTGACGGCGTCATACGTGAACGGGGCGTAGATCTGGATCGGCTGGTTGAAACGGGCTTCGTAGCGCTTCGCGAAGTCCGCACCGCCTTCCATCTTCGACAGCGCCATGCCCGCTTCCGAGCAAACGATGTTGTCGATGGCGTCGCCGGCCAGTTCGGCCACCTTGTCGGTACACACGCCGTCGCCGGCCAGCACCTTGGCACCGATACCCAGTTCCTTCGACTGCTTGGCGAACGGGCCGCCGGTGGCATCCATACCGCCGTACATGATGATGTCCGGACGCTCACCCTTGATCTTCGTCAGAATGGCGCGGAAGTCCGTGGCCTTGTCGTTGGTCGCATCGTGCGAGAGCACCTTCAGGCCGTTGGCCTTGGCGGTCTTCTCGAACTCGTCAGCCAAGCCCTTGCCGTAGGCAGTCGCGTCGTCGACGATGGCCACCGACTTGGCACCCAGCGCCTTGGTGGCGTAGTTGGCCAGTGCCGGACCCTGCTGAGCATCGGTCGCGACCACACGATAGGCGGTCTTGAAGCCCTGCTGGGTATATGCCGGGTTGGTTGCCGACGGCGAGATCTGCACGATACCTGCATCGCTATAGATCTTCGACGCCGGAATCGTCGTACCGGAATTCAAGTGGCCCACCACGGCGACGACCTTCTCGTCGACGAGCTTCTGGGCAACCTGCGTTGCAGTCTTCGGATCGGCAGCATCGTCTTCCGCTACCAGCTCCAGCTTGACCGGTTTGCCATCGATGGTCAGGCCAGCCTTGTTGGCCTCTTCGACAGCCAGGCGTGCACCATTTTCGTTATCTTTGCCCAGGTGAGCAATTTGGCCCGTCAGCGGTGCAACGTGACCGATCTTGATAACAACCGCATCGCCGCCCCCGCTGGCGGCTGTCGTCGCGGCAGGTGCAGAAGCGGCACCCGAATCGGCCTGCTTTTCTTCCTTCTGACCGCATGCCGCCAACAGCGTCACTGCGGCGACAACGGGCAGTACCTTCGCGAACTTGAGTTGCATTTGTTTATCTCCTGATTGTCGGCGGTTTAATAACGCCAAAAACGCCAATTCGATGTTTCGTATGCGAAACGCGCGCATTGTAACTCCATTCTTTGCGGCTGCGACGCTCGCCGCCACAGGGTTTTCCATAATGGAGGACTAAGGTTTTATACCGACTTGTGCAACCCTAATTTTTCAAAAGCGCAACCCCGGATTTGTTAAAGGTTTTACGCACCCGCGCGCACCGGCCCGGGCGGCCTCATGGTGCAACCAATGCACCACTGATGGGCTTGAGCGCCACATCATGTTAATAAGCAATTAGCATGCCTATCACAGTTGGAGGGTTGCATCTAATTAAGTGAATATATAAATAATTAGATTCCGGAAAACCAGACGCTATTTTCTTTTCCCAATTCTTTATTCGTTGAATTATCAATTGGTGTCATTGGTTTCGCCTGACAAGACATCAAAACATGCGAAATTCGCCGCGCGGATTTTTTTCGTAATTGCGTCTGATAATGCGAGAATTGTGCAACCGGATTCGCTGATGGGGGCGAGCGGCAGGGGCACGGGATGCGCGTCGCATCAGACGGCCTGGGGTGGGCCGCCGACGCTGTCGTGTGCGCAGAAGGGGGGCGGCGGAAATGAGGACGTAAATAAACCGGGGCCGCGTTATGCGACACCCGGTTTGCGGGCCATGCGGCGTTACCGCTGGCCGTTCGATCTGGCTGCGCGGACGGCGCTTAGCCGGCAGCCACCTGCGCGAGGCCCTTGGGCAGCGGGAAAGCGATATTTTCCTCCACGCCCTCGAGCACCTTGACCTGATTGACACCAAGTTCGCGCAAACGCAACACGATGGACTGCGCCAGCACTTCCGGCGCCGATGCGCCGGCCGTCACACCGATCCGGCGCTTGCCATCGAACCATTCAGGCTTGAGCTGATCGGGCGAGTCGACCATATAGGCGGGCACGCCCATCTTTTCGGCAACCTCGCGCAGGCGGTTCGAATTCGAACTGTTCGGGCTGCCGACGACCACGACCACGTCGCACTGCGGCGCCATGAACTTCACGGCGTCCTGACGATTCTGCGTCGCGTAGCAAATGTCCTGCTTCTTCGGCTCGGTGATCAGCGGGAAGCGCTTTTTGAGCGCATTGATGACCTCGGCGGCATCGTCGACAGACAGCGTTGTCTGCGTCACGTACGCGAGCTTGTCCTCATTCGCCACCTGCAGCGCCAGCACGTCGTCAATCGTCTCGACGAGGAACATGCCCTCGCCCGACTGCCCCATCGTACCCTCCACTTCCGGGTGGCCCTTGTGGCCGATCATGATGATCTCCAGCCCCTGACCGCGCATCTTCGCCACTTCGACGTGCACCTTGGTGACGAGCGGGCACGTCGCATCGAAGATGCGCAGGCCGCGAGCTTCCGCCTCGGTACGCACCGCTTGCGACACGCCATGAGCACTGAAGATCAGCGTGTTGCCCGACGGCACGTCCGTCAATTCTTCGACGAAAATCGCGCCCTTCTTGCGAAGGTTTTCGACGACATACGCGTTGTGCACGATCTCGTGACGCACATAGATCGGCGCGCCGTACATGGCGAGTGCGCGCTCGACGATCTCAATGGCACGGTCAACACCCGCGCAAAAGCCACGCGGCTGAGCCAGCAGGATTTCTGCATCCGACAACATCGGTGCTACGACTTGGGTGGCGCTCATTTCGATTCCTACAGAATGCCGATAATCTGGACTTCGAACACGATCGGCTGGCCGGCCAGCGGGTGGTTGAAGTCGAACAATGCCCAGCCGTCGCCCAGCTCGCGCAGGATGCCCGCATAGCGGCCACCGCTCGGCGCGTTGAACTCGACCAGATCGCCAACGCTATATGCTTCGCCAAAGTTGCTGTTTTCCTGAAGCGTCTTCATCGAGACGCGTTGCAGCAGCTCCGGATTGCGCGGGCCAAAGGCCTGCTCAGGTGCCAGTTCGATCCGACGCCGCTCCCCCACCGTCATTCCCAGCAGCGCCTGCTCCAGCGTCGGGGCCATCTGGCCGCCGCCGAGCTGCAGCGTCGCTGGTGTGCCTTCGAAAGTGTTGACAATGTCCGCGCCGTCGGGCGCAGCGATCCGGTAGTGGAGCGTCAGATAGGAATCGTCTTGAACCACGGGGGTTGCAACAGAACTCATGGGGGTCTCACAGCAAGGTCAAGCTATTATTGTAAATGACGCCGCGTTGCGCGTCCGGCTCCCCAGCAAAGCAGCCCCGATTTTCTCCCTTCGGCGGCCGCGTTTCCAATCAGTTTGTGACACCCGCGATCATGCGCGCGCCCGTGTCCGCTTCTGGAGTCGTCATGTCCATCGCCCAATGGCCGCTTGCCGAGCGTCCCCGTGAAAAAATGCTGGCCTTAGGCGCGCATGCCTTGTCCGATGCCGAGTTGCTGGCGATTCTGCTGCGCACCGGCTCGCAAGGGCGCAATGCCGTCGATCTCGGGCGCGAATTGCTCTCTCGCAGCGGATCGCTCGCCCGCTTGCTCTCCATGCCCTTTGACAGCTTGCGCCAGATCCCCGGACTGGGGCTGGCGAAATCCCTGCAGTTTCAGGCCGCGCTTGAAGTGGCTCGCAGAATGCTGGGAGAAGGCATGCAGTCAGGCAGCCTGCTCGATTCCCCGACCCGGGTGCGCGACTATCTGCGCCTCACGCTGCAGGATCGCTCGCGTGAGCGCTTTGCCTGCCTGTTTCTTGATGCTGCGCACCGGCTCGTCAGCACCCGCGTAATGTTCGAGGGCACACTGACTCAAACATGTGCGTATCCACGCGAGATCGTACGCGCTGCGCTCGACGTTCACGCGGCGGCCGTCGTCGTCGCGCACAATCATCCTTCGGGCGTGCCAACCCCAAGCGCGGCGGATCTGGCGCTCACCCGGCAGTTGGGCGATGCATTGGCCCTGCTCGAGATCCGTCTTGTCGACCATTTCATCGTGGCCGGCGACAGCGTGTACTCGCTCGCCGAGAACGGTGATCTGTGACGCGTTACAACATTTGCCCAAGATTTTGGCATTCGGGTCGCGTTCGCGGAACGCTTGCGCTATAATCCGTCCCTTCCCCGAATCTCCGACAGACGTTTCCCGCCAGGGACTCGCATCCTAATCACTAAAGCGATTGATTTGTCTGGGATTTTTGTGGTATCATCGCGGTCTGTCTTTTCGACTCACCTTTTTTTACACAGAATTCTGGGTTAGGAGTGCTTCATGGCACGCGTATGTCAAGTGACCGGGAAAGCGCCGATGGTCGGCAACAACGTTTCCCACGCCAACAACAAAACCAAGCGCCGTTTTCTCCCGAACTTGCAAAATCGCCGGTTCTGGGTTGAAAGTGAAAACCGCTTTGTTCGTCTTCGTATTTCGCGAGCTGGCCTGCGCCTGATCGACAAGAACGGTATCGACGCCGTTCTGGCAGATCTGCGTTCGCGCAACGCAGTCTAAGTTTAGGAGCTCATCATGGCAAAAGGCGCTCGCGACAAGATCAAGCTGGAATCGACCGCAGGTACGGGTCATTTCTATACGACCACCAAGAACAAGCGTACCCATCCGGAAAAGATGGAAATCAGCAAGTTCGATCCGGTGGCTCGTAAGCACGTGCCCTACAAGGAAACCAAGATCAAATAAGATCAACAGGTTTTCTCGCAGCAGTTCGCTGCTGCGTTCGATACCCCGCCACTGGCGGGGTTTTTCGTTTGGACGTCCCGAAATCAGCAACGCTACGCTATGCGTAGTCACGCAAGGTACAAATTTGCCGAAGTGCGCATAGGGTCATATGTCACGCGCGTATGGACTCGCTATACTGGCTCACTTCCATAACAAGAATCGCACCGCACTCGTGGCGTCGATTCCAGAGACCGCGCGTATCATGAATTTCGATGTCGTCATCGTCGGCAGTGGGCTCGCCGGCCAGTCCGTCGCCCTGCATCTGGCCAGCACCTGCCGCGTGGCGCTGGTTGCCAAACGCCCGATGCCCGAAGGGGCGAGCGACTGGGCACAAGGCGGCATTGCCGCCGTACTCGACTCGACCGATAGCGTCGACGAGCATGTCGCCGACACACTCATTGCCGGGGCGGGTCTGTGCGACGAGGCGGCCACGCGATTCATCGTCGAGCACAGCCGCGAAGCCATCGAGTGGCTCATCGCGCAGGGCGTGCCTTTCACGCGCGACGACGCAGCCGAACTCGGCTTCCACCTGACGCGCGAAGGCGGCCATAGCCATCGGCGCATCATCCATGCCGCCGACGCCACCGGACACGCCGTCATCGCCACGCTCACCGAGCGCGTGCGCCAGCATCCGAATATCACCCTCTTCGAAAATCATTTCGCGGTCGATCTGATTACGTCCGACCGGGTCGACGCGGCCCCGACTGCCGGGCGTCATTGCCAAGGCTTGTATATTCAGGACCTCGGCACCGGCGAAGTGCTCGCCATGACGGCACGGCACACGGTGCTCGCGACCGGCGGCGCGGGCAAAGTCTATCTTTACACCACCAACCCCGACACCGCGACCGGCGACGGTATCGCCATGGCCTGGCGTGCCGGCTGCCGAATCGCGAACATGGAGTTCATCCAGTTTCACCCGACCTGCCTCTACCATCCGTATGCCAAGTCGTTCCTGATTACGGAAGCGGTACGCGGTGAAGGCGGGCGTCTGGTACTGCCGGACGGCACGCGCTTCATGCTGCAGCATGACCCGCGCGCCGAGCTGGCGCCCCGCGACATCGTCGCCCGCGCCATCGACTTCGAGATGAAGAAGCACGGCCTGGACTGCGTGTATCTCGACATCAGCCATCAAAGCCCGGAATTCCTGCGTGAGCATTTCCCCACGATTCTGGCGCGCTGCGCCGAACTGGGAATCGACATCACGAAGCAGCCGATCCCGGTCGTGCCGGCCGCGCACTATACGTGCGGCGGTATCGTCACCGACATGCACGGCCGCACGGATCTGCCCGGACTCTATGCCGTTGGCGAAGCGACCTACACCGGCCTGCATGGCGCCAACCGCCTCGCCAGCAACTCGCTGCTCGAATGCCTCGTACTCGGCAAAGCCGCCGCAGAGGATATTCAACGCGGTGAATCGACACACCCCGCGGCAACGGACGTCCCGGCATGGGACGAAAGTCGCGTTTCAGACGCCGACGAGGAAGTCGTGGTGGCGCACAATTGGGACGAGTTGCGCCGCATGATGTGGAATTACGTCGGCATTGTCCGCACGACCAAGCGGTTGGAACGGGCGCAACACCGAATTGCCCTGCTGCGCGAAGAGATCGCCGAGTACTACGCGAATTTCCGTGTAAGCCGCGATCTGCTCGAATTGCGCAATCTGGTCGACGTGGCGTCGTTGATCGTTGACAGTGCCCTGGACCGGCACGAGAGCCGGGGGCTGCACTTCTCGCGAGACTTCCCGGACACGCTACCCAAAGCCTTGCCGACGGTACTGTCGCCCGCCTTGCCGCGGCGCGTTCGCTGATCCGCACCCCAGCGCCAAGGCAAACAAAAGGCCGCAGGTTTTTCCCCTGCGGCCTTTGACTTTCTGCAGCGACAGCGCAGACGGGCCTCAGCGCTTACCCCACCGTCTCCAGAATCCGCATCGAGAAATCGGTGGCACGAACGTCCTTGGTGAGTCCGCCCACGGAAATCCGGTCGACACCCGTCTCTGCGATCGCACGCAGCGATTCGAGATTGATGCCGCCCGACGCCTCCAGCACGGCGCGGCCATCGGCAACTCGCGCGGCCTCGCGCATCATTTCCAATGTGAAGTTATCGAGCAGGATGGACGTAGCACCACACTCCAGCGCCGTTTCGAGTTCTTCGAGCGATTCGACCTCGATCTGCACCGGCGCACCATCGGCCAGACGATCGGCGTTCGCCAGCACCTGACGAATACCGCCAGCCGCCGCGATATGGTTTTCCTTGATGAGGATACCGTCGTAGAGCGCAAGGCGTTGGTTCGCTCCACCGCCCACGCGTACCGCGAACTTCTGTGCGAGACGCAGGCCCGGCAGCGTCTTGCGCGTATCGAGCACGCGCGCCTTCGTCCCTTCGACGATATCGGCATAGCGGCGCACTGCCGTCGCCACACCGGAGAGCAATTGAAGGAAGTTCATCGACGTACGCTCGCCCGTCAGCAATGCGCGCGCCGGTCCATAAATGTCACACACCGCCGAGTCAGGCGTCATGCGCTCGCCCTCGCGGTAGTGCCATTGCACGCGGACCTCGGCATTTACCCCTTGCATGCAGCGCTCGAACCAACGCACACCGCACAGCACCGCCGACTCACGCACGATGATGCGCGCATGCGCCATTTCATCGGACGGCACGAGCAGGCCCGTCAGATCACCGCTGCCAATGTCCTCAGCGAGGGCCTCATGCACGTTGCGCGAGAGCGCTGCCTCGAGCGGCTCGCCGAACGCGGCGAAATCCGGAGAGAGCGCCTCGTCGGTGCTCAGCGTCTTGGTTTGCGTCGTCATGCGGGACCTACACCGGCAAACAGCGCGCCATCGCGCGCGAAATCACCACTGGCGCGCACATTCTGCTTACGCGCTTCGGCGAACTTCAGCATACGGTCGATACAGGTATGGGCGCGACGGCCGATTTCCGCATCGACGTGAATCTCATTACGCCCGGACGCCAGCACGTCGGCCAGATTCTGCAGACTGTTCATCGCCATCCACGGGCAATGTGCACAGCTCTTGCACGTCGCGCTATTACCGGCTGTCGGCGCTTCGATGAAGCGCTTGCCCGGGGCTGCGGCACGCATCTTGTGCAGAATGCCGTTGTCCGTGGCCACGATGAACTCGGTGGCGTCCATCGTCTGAGCGGCAGTAATCATCTGCGAGGTCGAACCGACCACGTCAGCCTGCTCGACTACGGAAGCCGGCGACTCCGGATGCACGAGCACCTTGGCGTTCGGAAACTCGCGGCGCAGCAGCTCAAGCTCAGTGCCCTTGAATTCGTCATGCACCAGGCAGGCGCCCTGCCAAAGCAGCATGTCGGCGCCCGTCTGCTTCTGGACGTAGCTGCCCAGATGGCGATCCGGCGCCCAGAGAATCTTCTTGCCCTGCGCATGCAGATGCGCCACGATTTCCAGCCCGATCGACGACGTCACCATCCAGTCGGCCCGTGCCTTCACTGCGGCGCTCGTATTCGCATAGACGACAACCGTACGGTCGGGGTGCGCATCGCAGAATGCCGCGAACTCGTCGGCGGGGCAGCCCAGATCGAGCGAACAGGTCGCGTCGAGATCCGGCATCAAAATGCGTTTTTCGGGACTGAGGATCTTCGACGTCTCGCCCATGAAGCGCACACCAGCCACCACCAGCGTCTTGGCCGAATGATTCCGGCCGAAGCGCGCCATTTCGAGCGAATCGGCCACGCAGCCGCCGGTCTCTTCGGCGAGGTCCTGCAAGTCGGCGTCGACGTAGTAATGCGCCACCAGCACGGCATTCTGCTCAACGAGCAGACGCTTGATTCGGGCCTTGAGCGCTGCGCGCTCCTCCTGCGACGGCGCATCCGGGACACGCGCCCAAGCGTGGGCAACGCACGTGGCGCCGCTCGGTGCGGGGCGCTCGAATTCTACGGATTTGAGTGAGGCATTCATTTTCGCTTGGCCCTTGGGGGGCCGGGAATGACAAAACCCCGCCTTGGCGGGGTTTCGATTATGCGTCAAAAACGGATTTCTGGCGTAGCCCGCTCACGCGTAGCGGCGCAAACGCGACGCGAATTCCTGCAACGCGTGAATACCGCTCTGCTCTGCGCGGTGGCACCAGTTCTGCAACTGGCCCAGAAGCTGCTCGCGCGATGCGTTCGAACGTTCCCAGATACCGGCCAATTCACGACGCAGTTCGTAGTAGGTCTTCACGGCGTTGCTATGGGCGAAGATTTCGCCCAGTTGCTGCTTCTGCGGCTCTTGCAGCGAGGCTTCGTCATGATGCAGCCACTTACGGGCGCCACGGAACAACTGGTACTCGCCGTGCTGACGCTTATCCTTGAAACGCGCCAGCTCCTGGCCATAAGCACGCTTGAAAGTCTTGGCGTAACGCTCCATCACTTCGTAGCGGTTCGAGAGCACGGCCTGCAACGTATCTTCGTCACACGCGGTCTTGCTCTTCGCGAGCTTCGGCGTCGGCGCAATCTTCTTCACCTTGGCCAGCCCCACCATCGACAACAAACGAATGTAGAGCCAGCCGATATCGAACTCGTACCACTTGTTCGACAGCTTGGCAGACGTCGCGTACGTGTGGTGATTGTTGTGCAGTTCTTCGCCGCCGATGATGATGCCCCACGGCAGCAGGTTCGTCGACGCGTCGGCGCAGTTGAAGTTGCGATAGCCCCAGTAATGGCCCAGACCGTTGACCACACCGGCAGCCCAGAAGGGAATCCAGACCATCTGCACGGCCCACACGGTCAGACCGATCGCGCCGAACAGCGCAATATCGATGATCATCATGAAGCTCACGCCCAGAATCGGATAACGCCTGTAGACGTGATTCTCCAGCCAGTCGTTCGGCGTGCCGTGGCTGAACTTGCGAATCGTTTCTTCGTTCTTCGCTTCGGCGCGATACAGCTCGGCGCCCTCTGCGAGGACCTTCCACAGGCCGCGCGTTTGCGGGCTGTGCGGATCTTCCGGCGTTTCGCACTTGGCGTGGTGCTTGCGGTGAATGGCGGCCCACTCACTGGTGACCATGCCCGTGGTCATCCACAGCCAGAAACGGAAGAAGTGGGCGACGATCGGATGCACGTCGAGCGCGCGGTGCGCCTGGCAACGGTGCAGATAGATCGTCACGGCGGCGATCGTCACATGGGTGACGGCCAACGTGAACAACGTGATCTCCCAGCCGCTCCAGTCGAGCAGGCCGTTAGAGATGAATCCAAGGAGACTGTCCAGCAAAATATCACTCCAAACTAATCAATACGGTAGCAATCACGGCAACAACCGCCGTGTCTTGTCTTGTCGGGCCGATGCGGCATCGATCGCCGTCGCGTCAGGTCTCGTTCTTACGCTCGCTTGACGCTTGGATTCGCTGGAGTTCGGCAAGTTGCTGAATGCCGAGGCGAGATGGGCGGAAAACGTGCCGGTGAACGTCGAGTTGTTATTGGTTTGCGGAGCATTTTACCTGACGGACTGTTGCCCGTGTGTAGCCTGCCCGCCACGCATTTTGTCGCAGGTCAACCCGCAGCCCTGGGCAAAACGGTCTATGAACGCGTCTTCTCGCCGTCACCGGCCTGTGGTAGCGCGGGTTGCGGCCTATCGGCCGGTATCCCGGCCGGCAAATCCGGACCATGAACGCTCACAGCGGGCACACCCTCGGCCCAGTCATTGAGAATGCGTATTTCGCGCTGCGCATACGGAATTTCAATACCGTGCTCGCGAAAAGTGCGCCAAATCCGCATATTGATGGCCGATCGGATCCCTCCACTGCCCTGCGCCGGATCTTGAATCCAAAAGCCCATTTCAAGATCCATCCCATCAGCACCGAAGTTAAGCAGCAAGGCAGACGGCGGCGGGTCCGTGAGCACCCGCGGAATGCCCTCTGCCGCTTTCAGCATCAGCGACATCGCCAGCTCCACGTCGGCGCTGTAGGCCACTTGCACATTGACCTTGGCGCGCCCGCGCGTCTCGGTAAACGAGTGATTCTGCACCACATTCGTCACCAGTTGCTCGTTCGGCACCAGCGCTTCGACGCCATCCAGTCCGCGAACGACCGTATAGCGCGTATTGATCTGCGAAACGGTGCCGTGATACGGGCTGATGGTAATCAGGTCGCCGATGCGTACCGAGCGGTCGAGCAAGATGATGAAGCCCGACACGAGGTTCGACGCAATCTTCTGCAAACCGAAGCCCAGCCCCACGCCCAACGCGCCGCCGAATACCCCGAGTACGGTAATGTCGATGCCCACGAACGACAGCGTCGCGAGCACCGCAATCAGGGTCAGCACACCCTTGACCAGTCGCGACAGCACCACCTTCAGATTGCCGTCGAGCGTGGTTGTGCGCATGATCCGGTCTTCGATCAGCGATCCGACCCACATTGCCAGCACCAGCGTTACCCCGATCCAGAGCAGGCCCGAAAGGATCGAGAGCAACGTCAGATGGCTCGATCCGACCGCGAAGCGCACGCTGCCCAGCCAATTGAGGATGTCGTCGTGAACTCCGAGTACGTAGGCCACCATCGTCAGCCAGGCGAGCGCGGTAAACACACGCTCGAAGACCTTCAGCAGCCCGTAGGCCTGCGGCGACGAGGCAAACAGCCGTCGCACGAAGTAGAACGCCAGATAGATGAGCGCGGTGCCGAACAACGGCACCTCGGCCAGCCGCAGCAGCGAGACGCGCATGTACTCTTGAAGCACCACGCGCGTAAGCGTCACGCACATCCAGCCGAACATCGGGAAGAACGAGCGCCGCAGGCTCGACGAGCCCGCGCGGCGCGCAGGTGCGACACGCTCGAAATGACGGTCGAGCCGGCCGATCATCCAGCGCCGCAGCACCAGGGCGACAGCCAGCGCCCCCACCAGCGCCACGATTTGCCAAATGAATTGCGGGTCGCCGAAGTCACGGACAACGTCCCGCACCAACCGCGCGAAAGTCGGACTTTCCTGCATCGCTATCTCTCTGCTTGTTGTTAGCTGACGCCCAGAATCCACTTATGCCGCACGACGCTCGAACACGGCGGCAAAAAAGCCGTCGGTCGCATTGCGGTTCGGCAGCAGTTCGAGATACTTGCCCGTATCGAGGTCGATTTTCTGCGACGCGAGCAATTCGTTCGCCGGCAACAGGACGAAATCGGGATGCGCGGCAGCAAACGCCTCGGCAATGGCACTGTTCTCTTCGGTCAGCAGACTGCACGTGGCGTACACGAGACGCCCGCCCGGTTTTACCAGCCGGGCCGCGCTCGCGAGGATCGACGTCTGCTTCTGCGTGAGTTCCTCGACCGACTGCGGCGACTGGCGCCACTTCAGATCCGGATTGCGACGCAGCGTGCCGAGGCCGCTGCACGGCGCGTCGACCAGCACGCGGTCGATCTTGCCTGCCAGACGCTTGATCTTGCTGTCGTTCTCGCTGTCGATCATCACCGGATAGACGTTCGACAGACCGCTGCGTGCCAGCCGCGGCTTGAGCTTCGCCAGACGCTTCTCCGAAACGTCGAACGCATACAGACGCCCCGTGGAGCGCATCTGCGCCCCGAGGGCGAGCGTCTTGCCGCCGGCGCCGGCACAGAAATCGACGATCATCTCGCCGCGGCGCGGCGCGACCAATTGGCACAGCAACTGGCTGCCCTCGTCCTGCACCTCGATAGCGCCGGACATGAATAGCGGGTGCTTCTGCAACGCCGGCTTGCCCGACAGACGGATGCCATTGGGCGCGAGCGGCGTCGCCTCGGCCGAGAAGCCGTCTTCACGCAGCTTCGCGAGTACGTCGTCGCGATTCGCCTTGATGAGGTTCACGCGGCAGTCGAGCGGTGCGGGCTGGTTGAGTGCAGCGGCGAGGGCTTCGAGTTCAGCGCCCTCGAACCGCTTGGCCAGACGCTCGTAGAGCCATTCCGGCAAATTGGTGCGCACGCGTGCGGAAAGGCTTGCCGGGTCGATCTGACCGACGTGTTCGAGCCACGAGACTTCATCGGGTGTTGCCACCAGTTGCACCGACGCCAGACCGCGCGTGAACGCCAGCCCGAGCAGTGCGAGACGGCGTTCCAGCGGACCGGAGCCGCTTCCCGCGTGCTGACCGAACTCGAGCTTGCGACGCAGGATGGCGAAGACCGTCTCCGCCAGAACACCCCGCTCGCGATGGCCCAGCTTGGCGTTGGCGCGGAAGTACGTGCTCACCAGCGTATCGGCCGGGCCGCTGAATGTCAGCACGCTGCCGAGCAAGCGTTGGGTGTGTTCGAAGAGTGCGGGCGACAGATGCTCGCCGCGCATGCGGGCCGTCTCGGCGGGCGGGGCCTCGGGGCGGCGATCGTTGCGCGAACGGTCGTAGCGGTCAGGGCGCACGTAACGCTCCTGCCGCTCTCCCGCCTGCCCCCCCTTGGACGGCTGACGGGCGTCGGAGGATCGGCCGCCGGAGCGGTGACCGGATTGATTAGCGCCATCGCGGCGTTGCGTCGGGCGTGTGCTCATGCGTCATCACCAAAAAGCCATTGCGGATCGGGCGTGCCGTCGCTGGCGGGAGTCACCGTCACGCGGCCATCGGCCACGACCAGACGGTCTTCCACGAACCAGCGCACGGCGCGCGGATAAATGATGTGTTCCAGCGGCAGGATGCGCTCGGCCAGTATCTCGGGCGTGTCCCCCATGCGCACCGGCACGGCCGCTTGCAGCACGTACGGGCCATGATCCAGTTCGGCCGTGACGAAATGCACCGTGGCGCCGACGATCTTGCAGCCAGCGTCCAGTGCACGGGCGTGCGTTTGCAGGCCCGGGAAGGCGGGCAGCAGCGACGGGTGGATGTTGATGAGCCTGCCGGCGTAGCGCTCGGTAAATGCCGGCGTGAGAATGCGCATGAAACCGGCGAGCACGACCAGATCGGGCTGGTGACGGTCGATTTCGGCGGCAAGTTCGGCATCGAATGCCTCGCGGGTCTTGCCACGGCTCGGAACAACGGCTGTGGCGATACCGTTTTCCTGCGCAAATCCGAGGCCATCGGCCTCGGGGCGATTGGCAATGACCGCAGCCACGCGGGCCGGCCAGCCTTCTGCGGTACAGGCCCGGACGATAGCCTGCATGTTGCCGCCTCGTCCGGAAATCAGGATGACAATGTTCTTCATCGGCGGATTTTATCATTGGCGCGGCGCACCAGACACCCGATGCGCGCCGCGATGGCCCCGAAGCGTTTATAATTCAACGTTCTGCGGCGCCGCAATGTCGGATCGGCCGTCCTGCGCATCGGGCTCTGCCCGCATCGCAGGCCCCCGGACCCCTACCGCTGTGCCGCACGGTTCATCCACCAACGCTCACTCAACGTCCTGTACTGACGCTCCCTTTATCGTGCGAGTCTTCCGGGGTCTACCCAACGCGCAAAGCAAAGCGCCCTGCGTGCTGACGATCGGCAACTTCGACGGCGTGCATCTGGGCCACCAGGCACTGCTCGCGCGCGTGCGCGCCGCAGCGGCTGCGCGCGGCCTGCCGGTGTGTGTGATGACGTTCGAGCCGCATCCCCGCGAATACTTCATGCCTGACCGGGCACCCGCGCGCATCTCCAATCTGCGCGACAAGTTCGAGGCACTGCGCTCGCAAGGCGTCGACCGCCTGGTGGTGGAGCACTTCAACGCCCATTTCGCGGGACAATCGCCCGAAGATTTCGTCCGCAACATCATCGTCGACGGCCTGCACACCCGCTGGCTGCTGGTGGGAGACGACTTCCGCTTCGGTGCGAAACGCGCGGGCGACATTGAATACCTGCGTGAGGCCGGCCGCCGTTTCGACTTCGTCGTCGAACAGATGCCGACCATTGCGCACGACGGCGTGCGGATTTCCAGCTCGGAAGTGCGCGCCGCGCTCGCCGACGGCAACTTCGAGCGCGCCCACGCGCTGCTCGGCCGCCCGTACGCCATCACCGGTCACGTCGTGCATGGCATGAAGCTCGGCCGCAAGCTGGGCTACCCCACGCTCAATCTGCGCATCGCCCACAAGCATCCGGCTCTCACCGGCATTTTCGTGGTGCAGGTGCATGGTCTGGCGGACAAGCCGCTGCCCGCCGTCGCCAGTCTGGGCCTGCGCCCGACGGTGGACGACTCGGGGCGCGTGCTGCTCGAAGTGCATTTGCTCGACTTCGCGGGCAATTGCTATGGCAAGCTGGTGCGCGTGGAGTTTTTGCAGAAGCTGCGTGACGAAGCCAAATTCGACGGGCTCGCCGAACTCGAGGCGGCCATCGCGCAGGACACCCGCGAGGCTCGCGCCTACTTCGCACACGCGCTCGACGCCAACGGCCCGAGCGCCCGACGCGACTTCGCCACCTCGGCCACCGACCGAATTAGTTGATCTTCGCCCGCGTGCGCCGGCGCCCAGCGCCTTGCGCGCGGCCCGCCTGCGCCACTGGCACCTGCCCGGGCGTTGCACCTCGCGGCCCACAAGGCCTGACGTCAACGCCACCGGCGCGAGCGCCCCACACCCGACATTCAAAATTCGTAGCGACTCACCATGAGCGAAAAGAAAGCCCCGAGCAAATATCCTGTCAACCTGCTGGACACGCCGTTCCCGATGCGCGGCGATCTGCCCAAGCGCGAGCCGCAGTGGGTCAAGCAATGGCAGGAAAAGAAGATCTACGACAAGATCCGCCGCGCCAGCAAAGGCCGTCCGAAGTTCATCCTGCACGATGGCCCGCCGTATGCCAACGGTGACATCCACCTCGGCCACGCGGTCAACAAGATCCTCAAGGACATGATCGTCAAGGCGCGCAGCCTGGCGGGCTTCGACGCCGCCTATGTGCCGGGCTGGGACTGCCACGGCATGCCGATCGAAATCCAGATCGAAAAGCAGTTCGGCAAGCATCTGCCGGTGCGCGAAGTGCAGGAAAAGGCACGCGCCTACGCGGCTGAACAGATCGAGCGCCAGAAGCCCAACTTCCAGCGTCTGGGCGTGCTCGGCGACTGGGACAACCCGTACAAGACCATGAACTTTTCGAACGAAGCGAACGAGCTTCGGGCGCTCGCGAAGATCATGGAGAACGGCTACGTCTACCGCGGCCTGAAGCCGGTGAACTGGTGCTTCGACTGCGGCTCGGCCCTCGCCGAAGCGGAAGTCGAGTACAAGGACAAGACCGATCTGGCCATCGACGTCGGCTTCGCCTTCGCCGAACCGGAGAAGGTCGCGAAGGCCTTCGGCCTGCCGAAGCTGCCGCGCGAAGACGGTTACATCGTCATCTGGACGACCACGCCGTGGACGATCCCGTCGAACCAGGCGCTCAACGTTCATCCGGAAGTCGAATACGCGCTGGTCTCGACCGAGCGCGGTCTGCTGATTCTCGCGACCGAGCGCGTTGAAGACTGCCTGAAGACGTACGGCCTGCACGGCGAAATCATCGCCCGCACGAAGGGGGAAGCCCTCTCGCTGATCCGCTTCCGTCACCCGCTCTCGAGCGCCGACGCGGGCTACGAGCGCACCTCGCCGATCTACCTGGGCGACTACGTGACGACCGACACGGGGACCGGCATTGTCCACTCGGCGCCTGCCTATGGCGTGGAAGACTTCGTGTCGTGCAAGGCGCACGGCATGACCGACGCGGACATCCGCATGCCGGTGCTGGGCGACGGCCGCTATCAGGACAGCCTGCCGCTGTTCGGCGGCCAGTCGATCTGGGACGCCAACCCGCAAATCGTCGATGCGCTGCGCGAAGCGGGCACGCTGTTCCATTCGTTCAAATACACGCACAGCTATATGCACTGCTGGCGTCACAAGTCCCCGATCATCTACCGCGCCACCAACCAGTGGTTCGCGGGCATGGACACGACGCCGGTCGACGGCGCGCCGGGCGGCGGCAAGACGCTGCGCGAGATCGCGCTCGAAGGCATCGAGGCCACCGAGTTCTTCCCGGCGTGGGGCAAGCAGCGCCTGCACAACATGATCGCGCATCGCCCGGACTGGACGCTCTCGCGCCAGCGCCAATGGGGCGTGCCGATGGCATTCTTCGTGCACAAGGAAACCGGCGCACTGCATCCGCGCACACTGGAACTGCTCGAAGCCGTGGCCAAGCGCGTGGAAACCGAAGGCATCGAAGCGTGGCAGACGCTCGACCCGGTGGAGCTGCTGGGTGACGAAGCCAAGGATTACGTGAAGAACCGCGACACGCTCGACGTGTGGTTCGATTCGGGCACCACCCACTGGCACGTGCTGCGCGGCTCGCACGCGCATGAACTGGGCTTCCCGGCAGACCTGTATCTGGAAGGCTCGGATCAGCACCGCGGCTGGTTCCATTCGTCACTGCTCACGGCGTCGATGATCGATGGCCGCCCGCCCTACAAGGCGCTGCTCACGCACGGCTTTACGGTCGACGGTCAGGGCCGCAAGATGTCGAAATCGATCGGCAACACGATTCTGCCGCAAGACGTCGCCGACAAACTCGGCGCCGAAATCATCCGCCTGTGGGTGGCATCGACCGATTACTCGGGCGAGCTGTCGATCTCCGACGAAATCCTCAAGCGCGTGACCGAAGGGTATCGCCGTATCCGTAACACGCTGCGCTTCCTGCTCTCGAATCTGGCCGATTACGACCACGCGAAGCACGCGCTGCCGGCCGAGCAATGGCTGGAAATCGACCGCTACGCCGTGGCGTTGGCGCAGTCGCTGCAAACCGAAGTGCTCGGCCACTACGACCGCTACGAGTTCCACCCGGTCGTGGCCAAGCTCCAGACGTTCTGCTCGGAAGACCTCGGCGGCTTTTACCTCGACATCCTGAAGGATCGTCTGTACACGAGCGCAGCGGACGCCCCGGCGCGCCGCGCCGCGCAGAACGCGCTGTACCACATCACGCACGGCCTGCTCAAACTCATGGCGCCGTTCCTGTCGTTCACCGCGGAAGAGGCGTGGCAAGTCTTCCAGCCGGGCAACGACACGATTTTCACGGAGACGTACTACGCTTATCCGGAAATCGCGGAAGGCACGCGCCTGCTCGAGAAGTGGTACTTGCTGCGCACGGTGCGCGGCGACGTCACCAAGGCGCTCGAAGAGGCGCGCGCGGCCGAGCAGATCGGCTCGTCGCTGCAGGCGGAAGTGGACGTGCGCGTCTCTGGCCGCAAGTTCGATGTGCTGGCAAGCCTTGGCGACGACCTGCGCTTCGTGCTGATCACCTCGGCGGCTGCCGTCACGCAGGTGGCCACCGAGGCCGAGGAAGGCGTGGTCGTCACGCCGTCGTCGCATCAGAAGTGCGAGCGCTGCTGGCACTATCGTGAGGACGTAGGCGCAGACGCCGCCCACCCGACCCTTTGCGGCCGCTGCGTGTCGAACCTGTTCGGCAGCGGCGAACACCGGAGCGCGGCATAATGGCAAGCAAAGCAGGCGCCCGTACGGGCGCAAGACGTAGCAACCATGGTGGCGCCCGCGGGGGCGCCGCTTATGGCCTGGCCCCGTGGCTCGGGATCGCGATCGTTGCGATCCTGCTCGATCAGGTCACCAAGCTCACCATTCTGAAGACGTTCCAGTACGGCGAATTCCGTGCGCTGACCTCGTTCTTCAATCTGGTGCTGGTGTACAACAAGGGCGCAGCATTCAGTTTTCTGGCGGCCGCTGGTGGCTGGCAGCGCTGGTTCTTCACGTTGCTCGGCATCGTCGCGGCAACGGTCATCATCTGGCTGCTCAAGCGTCACAACGGCCAGAAGATGTTCTGCCTGTCGCTGTCACTGATTCTCGGCGGCGCGCTGGGTAACGTAATCGATCGTGTGATCTATGGTCACGTGGTCGACTTTCTGGACTTTCATGTCGGCGGTTGGCATTGGCCGGCGTTCAACGTGGCCGACTCGGCCATTTGCGTGGGCGCGGTGCTGCTGGTGATCGACGAGCTGCGACGCGTGCGGCGCGGCAAGTAGCGCATCAGGCATATCCGCCGCAGTATCTGCGGCGCGATTCGCCCACTGCCCACGGCAGGTGTTGCGGATCGCAAGCAAACACCGTCGCGGCGCCCCAGAGGCGCCGCGCGGCACTTTGGAGGAGGCATTTCCCTATGGAACGCGGTGAACTTGCGGGCAAGACCATCGTTCTCGGCCTGACGGGCGGCATCGCCTGCTACAAGTCGGCCGAACTCACCCGGTTGCTCATCAAGGCTGGCGCAACGGTGCAGGTCGTCATGACCGAAGCCGCCACGCAATTCATCACGCCGCTCACGATGCAGGCGCTCTCGGGCCGCCCGGTCTTCAGCAGCCAGTGGGACCCTCGCGTCGATAACAACATGGCGCACATCGACCTCTCGCGCGAGGCCGACGCCATCATCATCGCGCCCGCCTCCACCGACTTTCTCGCCAAGCTCGCACACGGCATGGCAGACGATCTGCTCTCCACTCTTTGTGTGGCACGCGACTGCCCGCTGCTGGTCGCGCCTGCCATGAACCGTCAGATGTGGGCCAACCCCGCGACCCAGCGTAACGCGGCGACGCTGCGCGGCGATGGCGTGGCGATCCTCGGTCCCGGCAGCGGCGATCAGGCGTGCGGCGAAATCGGCGACGGACGGATGCTCGAGCCGGAAGAACTCTTCGAGGCGCTCGTCGCCTTCTTCCAGCCCAAACGCCTCGCCGGACACCGCGTGTTGATCACCGCCGGCCCGACGTTCGAGCCGATCGACCCGGTGCGCGGCCTGACCAATCTGTCCAGCGGGAAGATGGGCTTCGCACTCGCCCGCGCGGCAGCGCAGGCCGGTGCCGACGTGCATTTGGTCGCAGGCCCCACCGCGCTGGCGACGCCTTACGGCGTGACACGCAGCAACGTGCAGACGGCGCAGCAGATGTACGACGCCGTGATGGCCGACGTGGCCCACAACGATATCTTCATCGCAGTGGCTGCGGTAGCCGACTGGCGCGTGCGCGATGTGGCGCACGACAAGATCAAGAAGACGGACGACGCCGACGTGCCGACGCTCGACTTCGTCCAGAATCCCGACATTCTCGCGGCCGTAGCGAAGTTGCCGACACCGCCGTATTGCGTGGGCTTCGCCGCCGAGTCGGGCGATCTGGAGACGCACGGCGCACAAAAGCGCAAACGCAAGCGGGTGCCGCTGCTCGTCGGCAATCTTGGCCCCGCCACGTTCGGGCAGGACGACAACGAAGTCATCCTCTTCGACGACGCCGGGCAGAAACGCCTGCCGCGCGCCGACAAGCAATCGCTTGCCCGCAGCCTGATCATCGAAATCGCGGCAAGACTTCCCTCACGCACGCCCGGCTGACGGGCGCGCCGCCACGCCGGCATGCCGGCACCCCGGCTTTTGGTCTGTCATCGTCGTTGTCCGGCGACGCTGGCAGACTGGCAGGAACGCCCGGCTCACGGTGTATCGCATCAAGGCGGCATGATCTGACGCCTTCGGCAGGCCGCCCCCGAGCCATCGCACACAACAACAAACCACCATGACGCAACCTCCTACGACCGCCCGGCCGCCTGTCAGTGTCTACGGGACACTGAGCATGCTCGCCGCGATCATGTTCTTCGGTTTCATGACGATCGGCATGCCGCTGCCCGTGCTGCCGGTCTATGTCCATGAAACGCTCGGCTACGGGTCATTCGTCGTGGGCGTGACGATCGGCATTCAGTCGGTCGTCACGCTGCTGCTGCGCTCCTACGCCGGACGCACCGTCGACACCCGCGGCCCGCGCCGTGCAGTGCTCACCGGCCTGTGCGGCTGCGCTGCTGCGGGCGTGCTGTACCTGGCCGCGTCGATGGTCCCGGACCCGGCGCTCGCGCTGGGCATCCTCATCGCCGGACGCGTCGTGCTCGGCTTTGGCGAGAGCCTGATGCTGACCGGCGGCATGTCGTGGGGCATCGGCCTGCTGGGCGCCGCTCACGCGAGCAAGGCCATTTCGTGGCAAGGCGTGTCGATGTACACCGCACTCGCCACCGGCGCTCCGTTCGGCGCCTATCTGCTGCAATCGGCGGGCTTTACGGCAGTCTCGCTCGTGAATATCGTCCTGCCCGCCATCGCTTTTCTCATCGCGCTGAGACTGCCCGCAGCGGCCCCTGTGGGCGGACATCGTCTGCCGTTCCTGCGTGTCGTGGGGCGGGTATGGCGTCCGGGTCTGGCCATGACGCTGGGGAGCATCGGCTATGCCGTGATCGCCGCGTTCATCACACTGTTCTATGCGAGCCACGGCTGGTCGGGGGCGGCTTACGCGCTCACGCTTTACAGCGCCTGCTTCATCGGCATGCGAATTCTGCTCGCGCACGCGGTCGACCGTTTCGGCGGACGCCGCGTCGCCATGGGCTCGCTGGTATTGAACATCGCCGGCCAATTCCTGCTGTGGGGTGCGACGAGCCCGACGATGGCCCTCGTTGGCGCGGGGCTCACCGGCGTGGGCTTCTCGCTGGTCTTCCCTGCCTTGGGCGTGGAGGCACTGCGACAGGTGCCGCCGCAGAATCGTGGCGCAGCGCTGGCGGCCTATTCGGCGTTCTTCGATCTGGCCCTCGGCCTGATCGGGCCGATGGCCGGACTCGTCGCCAACTTTTTCGGCTACGCTTCGATATTCCTTTGCGGCGCACTCGGCGGGATCGTGGCCATTGTGATGATTGCGCGCCTGCCGCACGCAGCCCCCGCCACGGCACAGGCCAACGCCTGCGCTGAAAGCGGTCACTGATCTCTCAGACTATGTGTCGACGAGCCGCTATCGTCGACGTGGAGCATCGAACTCATGGCGCAAACGTCTTCTGCCCCCATCAAGCTGTCGATCCTCGATCAGACACCGGTGATTCACGGTCACAGTGTGGCGGACGCGATCGCGGCGACCGTCGAGCTGGCCCAAGCTGCCGACGAACTCGGCTACACGCGCTATTGGTGCGCAGAGCATCACGGCCTGCGCGGCGTGGCGAACCCGGCGCCGGAAGTCATGATCGCCCGGCTTGCCAGTGTGACGAAGCGTCTGCGGGTGGGCTCCGGCGGCGTGATGCTGCCGTACTACAGCCCGTTCAAGCTGGCAGAGCAATTTCTGATGCTCGAGGCGCTGTTTCCGAATCGCATCGATCTGGGCGTGGGCCGTGCCCCCGGAGGCGACATGCGCACGGCACGTGCCGTTGCGAAGGGACCGTACGACGCGGGCGAGCACTTCCCGCAACAGGTCGCCGAACTGGCCGGGCTGTTCAACGGCACGCTGGCCGACGACCATCCCTACCGTGGCGTGCTGCTGCAACCGGCGGTGCAGACACGCCCCGAATTGTGGGTGCTTGGCTCGAGCGAATTCGGTGGTCTGCTGGCCGCTCAGCTTGGCTTGCGATACTGCTTCGCCCACTTCATCAACGCTCACTACGGCGATCGCGTCACGCAAGCGTATCGCGAGCGCTTCACACCGGGATCACTGGAGACGCCTTACTGTTCGGTGGCGCTCTTCGTCATCTGCGCCGACACCGACGCCGAGGCTGAAGCGCTCGAAGCCGGTGTCGATCTGCGCCGCGTACAGATGGCGTACGGCATGAACGAGCCGATTCCGAGCATCGAACAGGGCGCCGAAGCGAAGCCGCAGTATCGTGAGCGCGAGTTGTCGGTCATCGCGCGCGAAAAGCCACGTAGTATCATCGGCACCCCGGAGCGCGTCACGGAGCGCGTGCTGGCATTGCAGGAACAGTTCGAGGCCGACGAAATCGTCGTATTGACGGTGGCTGGCAGCTATCGCGCTCGCCTGCGTTCGCACGAATTGCTGGCACAGGCATTCTCGCTGCGCGCCGCCGAGGCCGATTGAGCGACCTGCGAGCGCCGCGCTTCTCCGGCTGAATTTTCGATCGAATTACGCCCCTTTCACCGCCATAACGCCATAACGCCATAACGCCATGAAACTCGACGTCAAGATTCTCGACGAACGCCTGCGCTCGCAGTTGCCCGCCTACGCCACGCCGGGCAGCGCGGGGCTGGATCTGCGCGCCTGCCTCGACGCGCCGCTGACCATCGCACCGGGCCAGACCGTGCTCGTGCCAACGGGGCTGGCGATCCATCTGGCCGATTCGGGCTACGCCGCGCTGATCCTGCCGCGCTCGGGGCTCGGCCACAAGCACGGCATCGTGCTTGGCAATCTGGTCGGACTGATCGATTCGGATTATCAAGGCCAGTTGATGGTCTCGACCTGGAACCGTGGCAATGAGCCGTTCGTGCTGAATCCGTTCGAGCGTCTCGCCCAACTGGTGATCGTGCCGGTTGTACAGGCCGAATTCAACATCGTGGACGAATTCCCCGAAAGCGATCGTGGCGCGGGCGGTTTCGGCAGCACCGGGAAACACTAACGTCACCGTTAAGCCGCGACGCACACCGTCACAAAAGAAAAGCGCCGCATGAAGCGGCGCTTTTTCATGGCTGCGAGATACCTTGACGATTACTCGACTTCGGCAGCTTCCGGTTGAGCACGTGTGTTGCCGTCCTCGGGAAAGGACAGTTGCACCTGATCGTGCTCGTCCAGATCCACCGTGACTCGGCCACCGCTGGTCAGACGCCCGAACAGCAATTCGTCCGCCAGCGCACGACGTATCGTGTCCTGAATCAGACGCTGCATCGGACGAGCCCCCATGAGCGGATCGAAGCCCTTCTTCGAGAGATAAGTCCGAAGCTTGTCGGTGAAGACCACTTCGACCTTCTTCTCGTGCAACTGATCTTCCAGTTGGATCAGGAACTTGTCGACCACGCGCAGGATGATCTGCTCGTCGAGCGGCTTGAAGCTGATGATCGCGTCCAGACGGTTGCGGAACTCCGGCGTGAACATGCGCTTGATGTCGGCCATTTCATCGCCGGCCTGACGCTCGTTCGTGAAGCCAATGCTCGCGCGGTTGATCGTCTCGGCGCCCGCATTGGTCGTCATGATGATGATGACGTTACGGAAATCTGCCTTGCGACCGTTGTTGTCCGTGAGCGTGCCGTGGTCCATCACCTGAAGCAGCACGTTGAAGATGTCCGGATGCGCCTTCTCGATTTCGTCGAGCAACAGCACGCAATGCGGCTTCTTCGTGATGGCCTCGGTCAACAGCCCGCCCTGATCGAAGCCGACATAGCCCGGCGGCGCGCCAATCAGACGGCTCACCGCGTGACGCTCCATGTACTCCGACATGTCGAAGCGAATCAGTTCGATTCCCAGCGTGAACGCGAGCTGTTTGGCGACTTCGGTCTTGCCGACACCGGTCGGGCCCGAGAACAGGAACGCGCCGATCGGCTTGTCCGTCTTGCCCAGCCCGGCGCGCGACATCTTGATCGCGGCAGACAGTGCGTCGATGGCCGGGTCTTGCCCGAACACCACGCTCTTGAGATCGCGGTCGAGCGTCTGGAGCTTGCCGCGGTCGTCCGCCGACACGCTCTGCGCCGGAATCCGCGCGATCTTCGACACGATCTCTTCGATCTCGCCCTTGCCGATCGTCTTCTTCTGCTTGGATTTCGGCAGAATGCGCTGGGCCGCACCGGCTTCGTCGATCACGTCGATCGCCTTGTCGGGCAAGTGACGGTCAGTGATGAACTTGGCCGACAATTCGGCAGCGGCCGAGAGCGCGCTCGACGAATACTTCACGCCGTGGTGCTCTTCGAAACGCGACTTCAGCCCGCGCAGGATCTGGACCGTCTGCTCGACGGTCGGCTCGTTCACGTCGATCTTCTGGAAACGGCGTGACAGTGCCGCATCCTTCTCGAAGATGCCGCGATACTCGGTGAAGGTGGTCGCGCCGATGCACTTGAGTTGCCCCGACGACAACGCCGGCTTGAGCAGGTTCGAGGCATCGAGCGTGCCGCCGGACGCGGCGCCCGCGCCGATCAGCGTGTGAATTTCGTCGATGAACAGGATCGCGTTATTGCGCTCCTTGAGTTCCTTGAGTACCGCCTTCAGGCGTTGCTCGAAGTCACCGCGATACTTGGTGCCGGCGAGCAGCGCGCCCATGTCCAGCGAGTAGACGGTGGCGTCCTGCAAGATCTCGGGCACCTCGCCGCGCGTGACACGCCAGGCGAGTCCCTCGGCGATGGCCGTCTTGCCCACCCCCGCTTCGCCGACGAGCAGCGGATTGTTCTTGCGACGGCGGCACAACACCTGCACTACGCGCTCGACTTCCGACTCGCGTCCGATGAGCGGATCGATCTTGCCGTCGCGCGCCATCTGGTTGAGGTTCTGGGTGTACTGCGCGAGCGGGCTTTCCTTCGTGTTGGCGCCCTCCTCGCCTTCGGCACTCCCTTCGCCGGCCTTGGCCGACTCGCCGGACGCACCGGTCTTGGTAATGCCGTGGGAGATGAAATTGACGACGTCCAGACGCGTCACACCCTGCTGTTGCAGGTAGTAGACCGCATGGGAGTCCTTTTCACCGAAGATGGCCACCAGCACGTTCGCCCCCGTCACTTCCTTCTTGCCATTGGAAGTGGATTGCACATGCATGATGGCGCGTTGAATCACGCGCTGGAAACCGAGCGTGGGCTGTGTGTCGACCTCGTCGCTCCCCGGCACCGTCGGCGTATTGTCCGCGATGAAGTTGCGCAGGTTCTGCCGCAAATCGTCGAGATTTGCCGCGCAGGCGCGCAACACTTCGGCAGCGGTCGGGTTATCCAAGAGGGCGAGCAAAAGATGCTCGACCGTAATGAATTCGTGTCGTGCCTGGCGCGCTTCCATAAACGCCATGTGCAGGCTGACTTCCAATTCCTGGGCAATCATGCTTCCTCCATCACGCACTGCAGCGGGTGCCCGGACTGCCTTGCATGGCTAACAACTTGCTCAACTTTGGTCGCCGCGACGTCGCGCGTAAAGACCCCACAAACTCCCCTGCCCTCACGGTGAACCTTGAGCATGATCTGCGTGGCAGACTCCCGGTCCTTATTAAAATATTCCTGAATGACCATCACCACGAATTCCATCGGGGTGAAATCGTCGTTCAACAGTACCACCTTGTACATCGATGGCGGCTTGAGCTTTTGCTCTTGCCGCTCCTGTACGGTGTCGTCATGCGTTGTCGGTAAGGTTGCCATACGTGGATTCTAAACAACTCCCGGGTGCAGGAAGCAATCGGAGCCCCTATTGCCGCCTGCCGTCCGGTCGTCCACCGGAATGCCAACACTCGTCTATCAGCGCGCGCGTTGTCCAGCAAGGCGCCGCAGCCCGGACTATCGGGGGGTGCCACACCCATATGAGTCAGCTTAACCCAAATTTCAAGGGCGTGTCTCTGCACCCCTTATACCCCCTCAGATATAAGGGTAAAACCTGATCGAACACAACTTCTATCGTTCAAAAAGGGCTTGACACTATTGGCAGTTAGCGAAAACAATCATCGTGGCGCTTTTCCTCTATAAGCGTTTTAAAAGAAAAGATGCCTGGGTGAGCCTAAGAAGCCGCCGCCAGCCGGCGGGTTTTTCAGATGTGCTCGTTGTTGCGGTGATATGTAGTAGTCGTAATTGTTTAGGGGAAGTTTGTATGGCAACCGGTACGGTCAAATGGTTTAACGACGCCAAGGGTTTTGGTTTCATCACGCCGGATGAGGGTGGCGAAGATCTGTTCGCCCACTTCTCGGCGATCCAGATGAACGGTTTCAAGACCCTCAAGGAAGGTCAGAAGGTGCAGTTCGAGGTCGTCCAAGGCCCGAAGGGCAAGCAGGCTTCGAACATCCAGGCTGCTGCCTGAGAGCAGCGCCGTTCGATGCATTGAAAACCCGGCTTCGGCCGGGTTTTTTATTGCACCGCAACAATGTGCGCACCATAGTGAAACATTTTGGATCCGTTTTTGAATGCAAATGAGAACGCAACTTTCCACTCCATGCCAGGAGCTTCCCGGAATTTAACTGCGTTTAATCTCTTATAAAGTTTCATTCATCGCAATATTCCACTCCGTTATTAAAATAACTCCCGACACTTCCCCGGTTGCGGAAATCAATTACGCAATTGCAGCAATTGACTAAGTATTCCTACGCAGTCGCACGGTTAACCAGCATCACGTAGTCATTCGTCAAGCATCGGAAAGAAATAGCTTTTTAACCTTTCCGAAAGCAAAACCGGAACCCGAAGGGCGTGCGTGAATCGATTGCCTGTTTCCCATATGGCACGTGTGATCCCGCCGCGCCCTCCCCTGCGCCGGAACGCTGACCGGCCCGCCCCCTAGGCGTGCGTTCCTGACTTGGAAATGCAACGGGCCGCCCGTCGGCAGCCCGTTTGGACACTTCCGCCTAAAGTGGGGATGCCGTCAGCCCAGATCGACGTAGACCTTGCCGGCCTCAATGCGAATCGGGTAGGTCCTCACGGCCTCGGTGAGCGGCGCGCACAGGACGGCGCCGGTTCGGACGTCAAATTTGCCCTGATGCAGCGGGCACTCGATCTCATGCCCCTCCAGAAACCCGTCGCACAGGCGCGCGTTTCCGTGAGTGCACGCGTTATCGGTTGCAAACACCTCGCCATCCACGCCGTACAAGGCAATGTCCCGGCCGCCCACGATCAGGCCGATCACGTCATCCTCGGGAATCGCGTCGCGCGACGCTGCCTCAATCCAGTTTCCACACATGATGTTTCTCATCTCAGATCGGGTAAATCAGCGAGTTGGGAATCATCTCGCTGTCGAAAATGCACTGGCGCGATGCGAACTTCCATCCGTCGCCGGTGTGTTTGACGATGTCCAGATAGCGCCCGACCGACAGGATGTCGGTGAGTTGATCGGGCTTCGTGCGAAACACCGCGTAGTTGGCCTCGACATGCAGCGTATCCGCGTCAAGTCGACGGATTGCCGGCAGCCCGATCACATGACGTTGGTAATACGGGTCGTGAAACAGCGTATCGCGAATCCCATAGATACGGTCTCGCAGCATGCCGCGGCTTTCGAACGACAGCGTGGCCAGCGGCAGCCCCATCTCGAAGTTCTCGCGCGGCTGAATGCGGTAGATGCAGTCGTCGAGAAAGAAGTCCGGCCAGGCGTCCCACTGTTGCGCATCGAGCGCCGCCGCATAAGCGGCATTGAGTTCGACCACCGCCTGAAAGGTTGCAAAATCCACCATCGTGTCGTCTCCTCAAACGCCCATGACGCGGCGCCAATAGGCGTACATGCCGCGGATCAAGGTTTCCGTCACCATATGTTCGGTGTTCTCCACGCCCGTGCCGCCCAATTCGGCGATCACGCGGTGCCACGGCTTCTGCGCGAAGCCCTCCTGCGAGCACTCGATGGCCTCGCCGTCGTCGGCCGACACGAAACCCGCCGGGCCAAACAGATTGGCTTGACGCAAGCGGCGCTGCGTCATTTCTTCGGTATCGTCTTCGAAGCCGAAATGGGTCCAGACAAAATCGAATGAATCGGGCCCGCGCGGCTGAATATGACGCGTCGACACGGAGTTGACCTGCTGTTGCAGGATCACGCTGGGGAAGAGCGTCATAAGCACCGCCGTCGGCCCCTTCCACCAGTCTTCCTGCACGATGTCGAGAAAGCGCATGTCGTTGAGCGACATCGATTCCTTGAAGCTCGACACCCCCGAAGTCACCTCGCCGCCGCCGCCCTGCCCGCGCGTGGAGATCATTGCGGCGTGACGTCCGTGGGCGTCCATCACCAGACGCGACTTGTTATCCGCGCGCCACAGGCCGAACGTCACGAACCACGTATGCAGCAGTCCCGGGTGGTACGGATCCTTGATGTTCTCCTGCATCAGCTTCCAGTTCCCCGGAATACGTTGCTTGTTGTAGCCGAGGAGTTTCAGCTTTCGCCCATCGAACAGGCGATCGAAATACGCGCAGATGTCCGGCCCGAGAAAGTTTTCGAGCGATTCGATGCCGTGATCGAACGACGCGAAAATCACACCACCGCGTGTGGCGACCTTCAACTGGGTGAGGCCGTGATCTTCCGGCCTGAAGTCCTTCGGCATGCCGCCGTTGACCTTGCCGTCCTGCTTGACACCGCGCCGGAACGGCACCCCTTGCAGATTGCCCTTCAGGTCATAGTTCCACTGGTGATACGGGCAATGAAAGTCCGTGCGATTGCCGCGCTTTTCGCGACAGAACTTCATGCCGCGATGTGCGCAGACGTTTTCCACAACGTTGATCTCACCCGATGCATCTCGCGTCACGATGACGGAGCGCTCTCCAATCACCGTCCGTTTGAAATCGCCCGGATGCGGCACTTCGGCTTCGAGTCCGACGTAGTTCCAGTGATGGCGATAGAAGCACTCGTCCAACTCGCGCCGGTACAGTTGTTCGTCTGTGTAGACGCGAAATGGAATGCGGCTCGAGCCCTCGGTGGGCCAGAAGTCCGAAGGTTCGGCGCCAGCGGACTGCGCCGGTTCGAACCCGGTCTGCGGTGTTGTACTCACGATCGTCTCCTGAGGCGGATGGGGAATGCAGGCGATACAGGCAAGCGGAAAATGGCATCGGCGAACGGGCTTGCCCAGTGCGTCATGCCGCCTTTGCGTAGAACGCGTCGGCGTAGATATGCGCGGCGTCGAGGCCGCGCTCGCGCAGAAGCCTGGTGGCGGCGTCAACCATCGGTGGCGCGCCGCAGAGATACGCACGCCAGCCGGTGAGCGCGTCTCGTGCGGTGAAATCGGTAGCGAGCGCTTCGGTAACGTGCCCGAGACGGAACGCACGATCTTCCCGCCCCGTGGTTGCGGTGGTTGTCACGACATGCAGACGAATACCGTTGTGACGCGACGCGAGTTCGCGCAGCCAAGCGAGGCCATACACGTCTTCCGGAGCGCGCGCGCCGACATAGATTTCGATGGGATTGTTCATGCCGCGGGCGAGCGCGCCGCGCACGATCGACAACACCGGCGCGAGCCCGGTGCCCCCCGCGACGCAGAGCATCGGCCCGTCGTGACGCGTACGCAGATACGACGTGCCGAGCGGCCCCGACACACGCACGGTATCGCCAACCCTGAGCTGTTCGTCGATGTAACCGGTCACGGCACCGCCGGGCACGCGGCGGATGTGGAATTCCAGCGTGTCGTCGGCGTCGAGTCCGGCCATCGAATAGGGGCGGATGTGCGAGGACGTGAATTGCAGCGTTGCGTACTGACCGGGAGAGAAGCTGAGCGGCTTCGCGGGCTTGAGCACGAGTCGTTTGATGTCGTGGGTCAGCGGCTCGATGGCGAGCACCGTCGCCTTGAGAATCTTCGCAGGATGCACGACGACTTCGTCGACCTCCGGCAATTCGATTTCGCAGTCTGCGTGCACGGTGGACTGACAAGCGAGGACATATCGCGCCGGGTTCGCCCCGTCGTCGTGATGGCGATATTCGATGCCTTCGGCTTGCAGCACGTCCCCCGAAATCACCCGGCAACGGCATGTGCCGCAGCGCCCGGACAGGCAACTGTACGAAATCGGAATCTGACGGTCGGTGAGCGCTTTGAGCAGGTTTTCGCCGGTGGCGACGTCAAGGCGCTCGCCGAGCGGCTGCACGTGAACTTGCATGGGGATTGTCTCCATTACGTCAGCGCCCGCCGGACGCTGCATCTGGCGTTCAGACGCCGTTTGCAAGAAGCATCGCGCAACTCGCGATATAAACCAATAGAATCTCATTTATATCGCCCATAGATTTCAGTGATTTTACGAATCACCAAGACACGCCGCCCCATGGACCTGCATTCTGTCGACCTGAACCTGCTGGTGGTCTTCCAGCATCTGTACAACGCGAGACGCGTTTCGCGCGTGGCCGAAACGCTCGGCGTTACGCAACCGGCCGTCAGCAACTCGCTCGCGCGACTGCGAAAGTTGTTCAACGACGAGCTTTTCATCCGCACTTCGCGAGGTATGCTGCCAACGCCGATGGCGATTGAACTGGCCGAACCGGTGGCCACTGCGCTGGACGCGTTACATGGCGTATTCAACCGCCAGCTCGCCTTCGATCCGGCAACGAGCCAACGCGCATTTCAGATCGCCATGACGGACATTGGCGAAGTACATTTCCTGCCGAAGCTCATGCATGCACTTGGCGAGCAGGCGCCGGGCATCACGGTCAGCACGGTGCGCAATACGGCCGTCAACTTGCGGGAGGAGATGGCGGCGGGTCAGGTGGATCTCGCCGTAGGGCATCTGCCCGATCTCACGGCCGAGTTCTTCCAGCGGCGGCTGTTCCGGCAGAAGTATGTGTGTATGTTCCGGCCGGGGCATCCGCTCGACAAACCGAAGAAAACACGCATGGCGCGCGAGGATTTCGAGCGGGCGGAACAGGTCATGGTCATTGCCGCAGGCACCGGGCACGGACAGGTCGACGACTTCATGGCGCGAGCCCACGTGCAACGCAACATCCGGCTGCGTGTGCCGCATTTCGTCGCGCTCGCCGACATCCTGCACGCTACGGATCTCATTGCGACCGTGACGGAGAAGTTCGCCCTGCGCAGCGCGCAGCACTTCGGTCTGCGTTATGTCGATCATCCGCTGGATTTGCCGGACGTACAGATCAATCTGTTCTGGCATGCGCGCTATCACCAGGAGCCGGCGAGCCGGTGGATGCGCACCCTGTTATTCGATCTGTTTTCGGAGTGACGCTCGAGGCTCAGCGTCCGTGCCAGGTTTCCCACAGCCCGCGCCAGAACGCGTTGGCGTTACGCCGCGCCTGCCAGCGAAAATTCGGCAGCGCGACGGCGAGCCATTGGCTGGCGAGATCGATGCGGCGCTCGCCGAAGCGGTGCGGCGCATTGAAGAGGTCGAGATACGCCTGCCGGTAGTGCTGCACCATCGCGGCGTCACGGTAGTAGGTTTCCATCCAGCGACGCGACGCCGCCCCGATCTGCGCACGCAGCGACGCGTTCTCCAGCAACGCCGCCAAGGGCGCCTCGGCAGCCTCCAGCGGCACGTCGACCCAGGGAAGATCGCAAGCCCCGGTCAGATGGCGAAGCTGTGCCTGCACGCGATTGTCGAGGTGACCGAGCGTTGGTTTGCCTTGCGAGAGCGCCTCGAGGCCCGAGAGGTGATAGTTGCCTGTCACACATTCGTCCAGCGCAACGGCAGCACGCTGCTTCAGGCGCAAACACTCGTCATGCGGCACCCCCATGATGAGCCGGACCTCGCACAGCCCCCGGCGCTCGAGCCGACGCAGCAAGCGCAGCGTCTGCGGCGCCCCCTTCGTCTCCCAGCGCTTGCGCCAACCCGACGAGGCTCCACTGGGCGAAAAAACGACCACAGGACACCCCGTCTCGCCTGGACATTCGGGTTGCGGCAGATAGCGCTCGTCGTCGAGCGGCACGATATTGGGTACCACGCGCGCGAACGGATAGAAGCGCTCGGGCCCCTGGGCAATGACGAGTTGAGGCAGCGGGTCGTTGACGATGCGCTCGCGCATGACGGCGTCGTCGCGGCACCATAGCTCTGGCGCCGAGTGAAACTGACGGATCAAGCGCTTGTTGCCGAAACGACGCAGAACGTCGGCGCCGAACGTCGCCTCCATCGGAAATATCTGATGGATATGAATGACATCTGCCGCAGCAATGACGTCGAGGGCTTCTTCACGATGACGCTGCCAGTCGAGGTCAACGGCAAAGGTGCGCGACGCATATGCGGCCGCGTCATAGACGACGTGCCGCGCGGCGATATCGGTATGCCGGTTCAGCGCCGAGACGATGTTGCCCGGGCTGCCCGCCACTGGCGTATGAGAGAGGTGGACGACCTTCATTCGCGCAGTCTACGTCGCTTGCACCATGCGCGGGTTTACGGTGACGCACGGCGCAACTTACATGCCGTTACGCCTGTAATACGCCGCTCGGCAGCGGCCGCACTCACGCGCGAAACGATGAAACACAGCAACGGTGCGGGGTATCGGGCGGTTTCCCGGAGTTTGCCAATCTCGCAAGCCCTCGGGTCGATCGACTTTTCACCGCCGCGACGTTGCATTTCTTACGATGACGCTCACACCGCATGCGCCACGAATTCAGACGATGCTCACGCGCTATAACCGCCGTCGATGGTGAGGCTTGCGCCGGTCACGAAGCTCGCCTCGTCGCTGGCGACGTAGGCCACCATCGCCGCGATGTCCTCCGGGCGGGCGTGATACTTGAGCGCCATCATGTCGTGCATCGACGCGGCGAAATCGCCCTCGGCGGGGTTCATGTCGGTATTCGTCGGGCCCGGCTGAACGTTATTGACCGTGATGCCTCGCCCACCGACATCGCGCGCCATGCCTTTGACGAGGCCGACCAGCGCTGCCTTGCTCATTGCATACGTCGCGCCGCCCTCGAACGGTATGCGCTCCGCGTTGCATGAGCCGATGTTGATGATGCGTCCGCCTTCCCCCATGTGCGCGAGCGCCGCCTTCGACGCGACGAACACGGCACGCACGTTCACGTTGAGCATGCGATCGAAGTCCTCGAGCGCGAGATCGGCAACCGATCCCAGCGTGAACACGCCGGCGTTGTTCACAAGAATGTCGATCTTGCCGAGTTGCTGCGCGGTGTCGTTCACTGCGCGGGTCAACGCGGCGGCATCGCTCGCGTCGGCGAGCAAGGCGATCGCACGACCGCCCGACGCCTGAATGCGGGCCACGAGGGCTTGCGCTGCCGCCTTCGATCCCTTGTACGTAAAGGCGACGGTCGCCCCGCCGTCGGCGAACCGCTGCACGATGGCCGCGCCAATACCGCGCGAGCCGCCCGTCACAAATGCCACTTTGCCTTGGAAATTCGTTGCCATGGTGTTGCTCCACCGGTTGAAAAGTGAAGCCAGTATCGGTGGCAAATTACATCGCAACTAGACCATAATGACGATCATTAATTTCAACCCAATGGAACAGATGAAATGGACGCGCTGCATCTGATCGAGTCCTTCGTCCTCAGCGCACGTGCGGGAAGTTTCTCGGCAGCCGCGCGGCGACTCGGGATGACGCCTGCGGCGGTGAGCAAGAATGTGGCGCGTCTGGAAGCCCAACTCGGCTTGCGGCTGTTTCATCGGAGCACCCGGAGCCTCACGCTGACGGCGGGCGGCGAGCGTTTCCTGCTCGACGTCGATGGACCGTTCGCCGCGTTGACCGACGCCTTCTCGCGCGCCGCAGAAGGCGAGGGAAAGCCGTCCGGCGTGCTCAAGGTCAGCGTGGCGCATGCGTTCGGCCGTCAGTATCTCGTGCCGTTGCTCGGCGACTTTCTTGCGCGCTATCCGGACATCGTGCCGGACTGGCGGTTCGACAACCGGACCGTGGACGTGGTGGCGGAGGGCTTCGACGCCGCGATTGGCGGAGGCATCGAGCTCACGCCCGGCGTTATCGCACGCCGGCTTGCCCCGACCTACGCCGTGATTTGCGCATCCCCTGAGTACATGGCCGGACGCAAAGCGCCCACGCATCCAGCGGATCTGGCCGCCTGCGACGCCGTGATCCGGCGCTCCGGCATGTCGGGACGACTTCGCGCATGGGACCTGTGCAACGCCGCCGGTGAGCGGGTCAGCATCGAGGCACGGACCCGCATGATCTTCGACGATCCGGAGGCCATGGCACATGCTGTAGCGCTAGGCTATGGCGTGGCGTTGCTGCCAATGCCGCACGCGGCGCCATTGCTGGCGTCGGGCCGCATTCAACGGTTGCTGCCAGGCTGGTTCGAAGAGTATGGCGGGGTGTCCATCTACTACTCGAACAAGAAGCTGTTGCCGCTGCGAACGCGTGTGTTCGTGGATCACGTTGTCCAGGCATTCGAACAACAACGCCTCGCGGCCTGGTTCGACGGACGGTAAGTTGGTGCCCTGGCGATGAGATTCGGCGCCGCAGACCGTTGGCGATCAGCGATGCGAGAGGATGTTAAGCAGACGACCGAACGGGTCGCGCACGTAGAAGCGCCGCACGCCCCAGGGTTCGTCGGCGGGTCCATATTCGATGGCAATGCCAGCGTCGCGCATGCGTGAAAGCGCAGTGTCGACATCGTCGACTTCCACCGAAAGATCCGGCACTGGCGTGCCATTGCCGCCTTCGGTGGCAATGCTGACCTGAACGCTCATCTTCGACGCATTGCCGTAGGTAGCAATCCAGCCGTGATCCATCAGCAGATCCAGCCCGAGCAATTCGCCGTAAAAGCGTTGCGCCGCCCGCAGCGCCTGGGGCGACGGCGCCGCAATGTTGGCAACGATGCGATGGACCTTCATGCGCTTCCTCCCCCAAATGACGTATAGAAAACACGCGGGAAGCGTAGCACGAGACGCTAGCGCGTGCGTTCCTTGCGTTGTCTTCACGCATGCACTGTAATGAAAGCGTCGTGCCGATGGCTTGCAGGGACCAAGAGAAGGTCTATGCGTCGGCCGCAAAGGGGGCTGGGAGGTCCATCATGGACACCACAGGAACCGCATTGCGCACGATGGCGTTCATCGCGTGCGTGCTGAGTATGAGCACGGCGCACGCGCAGGCGGCGTATCCGCCGCCCACCATCGAGCTCAGCGTTACCGTCGGCCAGAAGATCGCAATCTGGGTGCAACCGAACTACAGTGTGCTGTGCCGTTCGCTGGGCCAGCCGACGTTCCAGCTCGATTCGACACCGGCGCTCGGTGAAGTCTTGCCGGAATGGATCGATTACACGGTGCCGGACGGCCGGCGTTGCGAAACGATGCGCTTCCCCGGCCTGATCGTCTGGTATCAGGCGGGACAGGCGCCCGGCAAGGACGTTGTCGTCTGGACCGTCGGATTCCCGCGCGAATTCACCAGCCACGTACCAAGCTCAGGCGACCATCGCGTGACCACGACCATCGTTGTCCGGTAGCGAGGCGTAGCACTTCGAGATTTGTCCGATTTGCTGGCCGACAGGCGACTCAGGGCCTGCGTTGGACGTATCGGGGCGAAATAGAATTTCTCCTGCGCCCCCCTCTACGTCGCGTTTGTCGCGCCAAGCCTTATGATCAAACTCACCGAAGACACCCGAAAGAAACTCAGGCACGTGGCGAACTTCGCCCTCATCGGGTCCACCATGACGGGCGTCGTCGTCGGGCGCCTGGGCCCAAATAGAAAACCCCGATTGCGTCGCCGCACCGGGGTTTGTCTGAGCGCTAAGGCATTCGTCGCGAGGGCAGCACGTATTACATGTTTTCGATCATCACGCTGCCAAAGCCCGAGCACGACACCTGCGTTGCACCTTCCATCAGGCGTGCGAAGTCGTACGTCACTTTCTTGGAGAGGATCGACTTCTCCATCGACGCGATGATCAGATCTGCGGCTTCTGTCCAGCCCATGTGACGCAGCATCATCTCTGCCGAGAGGATCTCGGAACCCGGATTCACGTAGTCCTTGCCAGCATACTTCGGCGCCGTGCCGTGCGTCGCTTCGAACATCGCCACCGAATCGGACAGGTTCGCGCCCGGCGCGATACCAATGCCACCCACCTGTGCGGCAAGCGCGTCAGAGATGTAGTCACCGTTGAGGTTAAGCGTGGCGATCACGTCGTACTCTGCCGGACGCAGCAGGATCTGCTGCAGGAAGGCATCTGCAATCGAATCCTTGATGATGATCTCTTTGCCCGTCTTGGGGTGCTTCACTTTGCACCACGGGCCGCCATCGATCTCCGTCGCACCGAATTCGTTCTTGGCCAGTGCGTATCCCCAATCGCGGAACGCGCCCTCCGTGAACTTCATGATGTTGCCTTTGTGAACGAGCGTGACCGTATCGCGGTTGTTGTCGAGCGCGTACTGAATGGCCTTGCGCACCAATCGTTCCGTGCCCTCGCGAGACACCGGTTTCACGCCAATGCCCGAAGTGCCAGGGAAGCGGATCTTGGTCACGCCCATTTCGTTTTGCAGGAACGCGATCAGCTTCTTCGCCCCGGCGGATTCAGCTTCCCATTCGATCCCGGCATAGATGTCTTCGGAGTTCTCGCGGAAGATCACCATGTTGATCTTCTCGGGTTGACGCACCGGCGACGGCACCCCTTTGAAGTACTGCACAGGACGCAGACAAACGTACAGGTCGAGTTGCTGACGCATTGCCACGTTGAGCGAACGGATACCGCCACCGACCGGCGTCGTCAGCGGCCCCTTGATCGACACGACATAGTCCTTCACGACCTGCAGCGTCTCATCGGGCAACCACACGTCCGGGCCATAGATACGGGTCGACTTCTCGCCCGCATAGATTTCCATCCAACTGATCTTGCGCTTGCCACCGTACGCCTTCTCCACGGCAGCATCGACGACCTTGAGCATCACTGGCGTAATATCCACGCCCGTGCCGTCGCCTTCGATGTACGGGATGATCGGATTGTCCGGCACGTTCAGTGAGAAATCCTTGTTGACGGTGATCTTCTCGCCTGCCGGGACCTTGATGTGCTGATACGACATGGTGGGGCTCCAATGAAGGGATCGGACTGCGCGCATCGATCCGGATGAGGGGTGAGTGACCGCTCGACGCATTTCCGCCCTATTGTAGTCACAGCACCGGTTGATGCGTGTGACATGGCTTAAGTCTTATATAAGACATAAGACTGACGTTTTGGATTATGCATTAACATGGCGGGGCTGACCAGAGGAGCGAGTCACCGCGTCATGCGTTCGTGTCATGGGCGACGCAACGAATATCGCACACCGATGCCTCGGCAATTTCCGATTTTCTTCCCCCGGTATGACACTTCTCGCGCTTAACAAACCCTTCGGCACGATTTGCCAGTTTTCGCCGCATCCGACGCGCCCGACGCTTGCCGAGTGCATTACGCTGCCGGACGTCTATCCGGCAGGACGGCTCGACGCCGACAGTGAAGGACTCCTGCTGCTCACCGACGATGGGCGACTGCAAGCCCGCATCGCCGAACCGGAACGCAAACTGCCAAAGACCTATTGGGCGCAGGTGGAAGGTGCATACGACGAAACTGCCGTGGCACGGCTGCGCCGCGGTCTGGATCTGGGCGACTTCGTCACGCTGCCGTGCGAGGCGCGCGAAATCCCGGAGCCATCCCATCTCTGGCCGCGTAACCCGCCGATCCGCTATCGGGCCAGCATCCCGACCCATTGGCTGGAGATCACCCTTGTCGAAGGCAAGAACCGTCAGGTCAGACGCATGACCGCCGCCGTCGGCAAACCGACGCTGCGGCTCGTGCGCGTCGCCATCGGTCCGGTCGACGTCTTTTCGTTGAACCTCGCCCCAGGACAATGGTGCGAACTGCCGCAACAATTACTTACACTTTCGGGTCAACCGCGCAGTCGTCCATCTCGTTGAGGGAACAGGTGCGCAACATACGCACCACTAACTGAAACGAGGAAACCAAGTCATGAACAAACTGCTGCTCGCACTGACCGCCGGCCTGATTGTGTCCGGCGCCGCGATGGCCCAACAATCGGCACCGGCAACGGCGCCTGTCGCCCCGGCGGCGCCTGCAGCAGCTGCGCCTGCTGATCATGCTGCCCCGGCGAAAAAGGCTTCCACGCACAAGAAGCATCACCACAAGAAGTCCGGCAAGAAGGCAATGAGCCAACCGCCGGCTGGCAATAAGCCGTAATACTGGCTATCGAAAAAATCCTCGGGTGGGTTGTCAACCGATGTCCTGACCGGACGTTAAAGGAGATGACTCACTTCGCGGGTCAACGAGTACACCACCCAAACATCGAGCTTCAACGAGGAATCTCATGAAAAAACTGATCGCTGCCCTGGTCGCTGGCCTGTTCGCAACTGGCGTGTTCGCCCAAGCTTCGGCTCCGGCCGCTGACGCTGGTGCCGCTCCGGCCGCTGCTAGCAAGCCGGCTGCCAAGAAGAAGTCGTCGCACAAGAAGTCGACGCACAAGAAGTCGGCTAAGAAGGCTTCGGCTGCTGAAGCTCCGGCCGCTGCCAGCAAGTAAGTACCGCATTGCGCGGCTCACTGCGCAACGGACGGTAATAAGCAGGTTGCTCATGCAACCTGCTTTTTTTTCGTCCGGCGGCTACAATGGCTCGCCACCTATCTGACGTTCCCCCGAGCTTCCCAGGAGCCGTTTGTGATCCGGATTTCACGTCAACTGGCTGCGATCGCCGCCAGCGCCACGTTTGCCACCACCGCTGCCATCATGGCGCTCGTGCCAGTGAGCGCCACCGCACAAATCAAGCAGCCGGGGCAGTTCCCGACCATCCAGCTCTCTGCCGGTATGTACCTCATCAAGGCCGAAGTCGCCGCCAACGAGGCAGACCGTGAACAGGGTCTGATGTATCGCACGACGATGCCCGCCAACGCCGGCATGCTCTTCGTGTTCGAACAACGTGCGGGGCACTGCTTCTGGATGAAAAACACGAATCTGCCGTTGTCCATCGCGTTTCTCGCCGACGACGGCACGATCGTGAACATCGAAGACATGGCACCGCAGACCGAAGATAACCACTGCCCGCGCGCGGCTGTGCGTTACGCCCTCGAAATGAATCTCGGCTGGTTCAAGCACAAGAACCTCGGCCCGGGCGCGAAGATCTCCGGCCTGCCGCGCTGATCGTCGGCATTCGACGGCGCTCGCTCAACGGGCGCCGCTCGATATCTCCAACGCGGTGCCAAGCGAGCGCTCGAGAAAACAATCCAGCAGCCACGGATCGAAGTGACGCCCACGTTCGGCGAGCATTGCGCCCACGATCTGCGCCGGACTGAGTGCCGCACGATATGGGCGGTGACTCGCCAGTGCGTCGAATACGTCGACCAGCGCGACGATCCGTCCTGCCAACGGAATACGATTCCCCGACAGGCCGTATGGATAACCGCCGCCGCCATAGCGCTCATGATGCGTGCGAGCGACGCAGGCGGCCAGCTCACATGCCGCGCCACCAATCGTCCCCAATACATCGGCACCCAATTGCGGATGCATTCGCATCACACGCATTTCGCCGGGCGTCAGCCTGCCCGGCTTTTCGAGTATCGCGTTCGGAATGCACAGCTTGCCGGTATCGTGCAGTGCCGCGGCAAGCCCGAGGGCCTGGGCCTCGACGGCCGGCATGCCGAGCGCTTGCGCGAAACGCCACGCAAGCGAGCCGACGCGCCACATGTGCGTGGCAGTTCCGCCGCGTTTGTGTTCGGCAAGGCGAAAGAGTGTCCACGCGGCCGGCGGCAGACTGCGCATGAGGCGGGCGTCGGCGAGCCAGTATCGATGAGGTGAAGCGTCACTCCTGGCTTCAGGGCCGCTGCTATCGCGCAGGGTATCTGGCGAGGATGAAACCGGGGCGGCGTGAGTGTCGTGCGCTGGCGCAGGGTCGGGCATACGTTGTCCATTCAGTTTGAAGTGGACACTCTAATGACGAGCGAATATAAGAATGTTGATGGCGATCAAGCAATGTGCAGAAGCGCGCGGTCCTGCAACCGCTGAAAACAAAAAGCCCACCGCAAGCGGTGGGCTTTCGTTTTGCCGGCAACGCCAGACGCTCGGGTTGGGCGCCTGACGCTCCTTTTAGCGAATCTCGCCGAAGTCGATGGTCTCGGCCAGCAAAGTCCGGGAGGCTCGATTACGCGAAGTTCTTCGCGGCGAATTCCCAGTTGACCAGATTCCAGAATGCCTCGACAAACTTCGGACGGGCATTGCGGTAGTCGATGTAGTAGGCGTGTTCCCACACGTCGATGGTGATCAGCGGCTTGTCAGCGCCGGTCAGCGGCGTAGCAGCGTTGCTGGTGTTGACGATGTCGACCGAACCGTCGGCCTTCTTCACGAGCCACGTCCAGCCCGAACCGAAGTTGCCCACGGCCGACTTCGAGAAGGCTTCCTTGAAGGCATCGTACGAACCGAACTTGGCGTCGATGGCCTTGGCCAGATCGCCCGTCGGTGCGCCGCCGCCCTTCGGCGACAGGGTGTTCCAGAAGAAGGTGTGGTTCCACACCTGTGCTGCGTTGTTGAACACGCCGCCCGACGACTTCTTGATGATGTCTTCGAGGCTGGCGTTTTCGAACTCGGTGCCCTTGATCAGGTTGTTCAAGTTGGTCACATAGGCTTGGTGATGCTTGCCGTAGTGATACTCCATCGTTTCCTTGGAGATGGTCGGCGCCAGTGCATCGATGGCGTACGGCAGTTCAGGGAGCTTGTGTTCCATGGCAATTGTCCTTTGTGCTCTGAGGGGAACCCGATTTTGCGTTATCCGGAGCCATCGATTCTAGGGCAGATGCGAAAACCCCGCAAACCGCACGGTTACTCGATTTGCCGCACCATCCGATATCCACGCGACGATTGTTTGCCAATCCCGGCTAATCGACGCACGATGGCTGCGATTTGTCAGTATTGCTGAACCGGTCCCGCTAAAAAGTATCGTCTAGCCTGACCTGAACATCACCAATGCCGATGTCCGCGGCGCCATCGGCCAGATGCATTGTCACTTGCTGGCCCCGCTGCAGTTTTCTCGGATCGCGCACCGGCTGGCCCTTCCCGTCGAGTACGGCGGCGTAGCCGCGCTGCAGCGTGCGGCGCGGATTGAGCAACTCGAGTTGCGCCGTGGCGTCGGCGAGTCGTTGGGTGGCGCGCTCTGCGCGGCGTGACATGGTGCTTTGCATACGCTGCAAGAGTAGCGAGACACGCTCGTGCTGCGACGCCACATCGGGTACGGCGCGCGCCAGACGAAGGCGCAACATCTCGAAACGCCCGCGGCGCTGGGCCAGCGGCCGTTCCAGCGCGTGACGCATTCGGTCGCTCAGGTGCGCGAGTTCGCCGCGCTGACGCGCCAGACGCTCACGAGGCGAAACCAGCCCGCGAGACAGACTATCGAGCTGCTGGCCACGCTGCTCCAACATGCGCCACATCGCCCGGGTCAGGCGCTGGCGCTGCCGGTCGACCTCGCGCAGACACTCGTCGCGGGCTGCACTGATCAGTTCGGCCGCGGCCGTCGGCGTGGGCGCGCGCACGTCGGCCACGAAATCCGCAATCGTGAAATCGGTTTCGTGCCCCACACCGGAGACAACGGGCAGCTCACTGCGAGCGATGGCATGGGCAAGCACTTCTTCGTTGAACGCCCACAGATCTTCGATGGAACCGCCACCACGGCACAGCAAAAGGGCGTCCACCTCGCAACGGGCGTTGGCCGTATCGAGCGCGGCCGCCAGCCGTGAGGCGGCGTCGCTGCCTTGCACGGGGGCTGGATAGACCACGACCGAGACGTGCGGGGCGCGCCGGGCCAGCGTCGTCAGCACGTCGCGCAAAGCCGCCGCCTGCAACGATGTGACAACGCCCACGCGGCGGGCATATCTCGGCAAGGCACGCTTGCGCTGAGCGTCGAACAACCCTGCCGCGGCGAGCTTCTCCTTGAGTTTCAGGAACGCTTCGTACAGGTTGCCTTGTCCGGCGCGGCGGATCGCCTCGACATTGAGCTGAACCTCCCCGCGCGGCACATACATCGAGAGCAGCGCGCGAACTTCCACCCGATCGCCCTCCTTGGGCGAGAAGTCGGCGTGCTGCGCGCGGCCACGGAACATCACGCAACGCATTTGCGCCTGTGCGTCCTTGATCGAGAAATACCAGTGGCCGCTTGCCGCGCGCGTGAAGTTCGAGATTTCGCCGCTGACCCACGCCAGCGGAAAGCTGCGCTCCAGCACGCCGGCAACGGCCTTGTTCAAATCCGAAACACTTAGCACGCGATCCGCACCACCGGTGGGCCGGGCGTCGTCGAAAGATAGGTTCATGCGTGTTCGCTGACGAAAAACTGTCCACAGGCCCGCTAATTTAAGGGTTTTCGCGCCCGGGCGCCCTATATTTCCAGCATCAAGATGCCAAATCCTTGATTTACCGGGCTTTTCAGCGGGCATCAGAGTGACGTCGCTGCGCCATTGCGGCGGGGCCACGAAGATATATGTTCAGAGGACAACATGTGCACATAGTTATCCACAGGCCATCTCGAGTTTCTTGGGAATCGTGAGTTTGCGGCGGTGTTCATTTCTGAAACGATTTGCTGCCCATTTTTTCATCACGAACTAAAAAGTACCGTCAGGTCAAAGAGTTGCCTAAAGTATCCCAAGGTTGTCCACATCCTTGTGCTCGGATGGTGTGGAAAACGGTGCTTGCCCATCCCCCCCCTGCACGCTACAGTTCGGACTCGTTTGCCCATCCCCCGCAATAAGTAAGAGGTCGTCTTTGTTTGCCGTCATCCAGGCCGCCGGCTGGCCCATCTGGCCACTTCTCATCGCTTCCGTTATCGCCCTCGCCCTGATTGTCGAGCGCGCCCTGTCGCTGCGTCGCGCGCGCGTACTGCCGAGTGGCGTTCTCGAAAGCGCGATCACGCTTGCCCGCCGCGGTTCGGCCAAACAGGACGCGACCGATGCGCTGGCACGTGGTTCGATGCTCGGGCGCGTACTCGCCACGGGCGTTCGTTTCGTCGCGCACAACCCGCAGGGACCGCGCGAAGGCGCCAAGGAAGCACTGGAGGAGACCGGACGTGCCGTCGCGCACGAACTCGAACGCTTCCTGCCTGCGTTGGGCACCATTGCGTCCGTCGCTCCGTTGATGGGCCTGTTCGGCACCGTCATCGGCATGATCGAGATCTTCGGCGCTCAAGACGCCACGGGCACCGACCCGGCGCAACTGGCGCACGGCATTTCGGTGGCGCTGTACAACACCGGGTTCGGTCTGATGATCGCGATTCCCGCGATGATCTTCTATCGTTACTACCGCACGCGCGTCGACGCGTTTCTGGTCGAACTCGAGACGCAGGCGGTCCATTTTCTCGATGCCACACTGCCGCGGCACTGAACCGAGAGACGCACGATGAATTTCCGTCGAGGTCTCTCCACACGCGACGAGCCGGAGATCAATCTGATCCCGCTCATTGATGTGCTGCTCGTCATCCTGATCTTCCTGATGGTCACCACGACCTATACGCGTTACACGGCGCTCAAAGTCAATCTCCCGACGGCCGATGCGGAAAAGGCTGTCGTTCCGCCGCGTCAGATCGTGGTATCGGTGGGTGCCGACGGTAGTTACGCGATCGATCGGCATGCGCTCGCGCAACGCGATGTAGCCAGCCTCACCGCGGCGCTGCGTCAGGCCGCGGGCCCCGCGAGCAGCGGCGCCGAATCACCGGTCATCATCATCAACGCCGACGCCAAGAGCTCCCATCAGTCGGTCATCAACGTGATGGAAGCTGCCCGCGAGGCCGGTTTGTCGCGTCTGACCTTCGCCGCGCGCTCGACGGCCGCGCACGGCGGGGCAGCCTCCCCGACCCGATGACGATGCCCTCATCACGCTCTGGTCCGAGCACCGGCCCGCGCTCGCGCGCACTGGTGCCGCGCCTGTCGGGTTCGCTCGTGCATTGGGTGAGCGCGCAATGGCAGCGGCGAGGACTCATCGCGTGGCTGCTGTGGCCCCTGTCGTGGGTTTTCGGGGCCGTTGCCGCATGGCGGCGTGCGAGCTTTCGCCAGGGCTGGAAAACGTCGACGCGACTGCCGGTGCCAGTGATCGTGGTCGGTAACCTGACCGTGGGCGGTACGGGCAAGACGCCAACTGTCATCGCACTTGTCGGCGCGCTGCGTAAGCATGGCTATACGCCCGGAGTACTCTCGCGCGGGTATGGCGCAACATTGTCCCGTCCGACTGAAGTCGGCGAAACGGCACGTCCAGAGGACGTCGGCGATGAGCCACTGCTGATCGCCAGGCGAACGGGTGCCCCGGTGTGGGTGTGGCCGTCGCGTGTCGAAGGCGGCCGTGCACTGCTCGCCGCGCATCCGGCATGCGATGTCATCGTTTGTGACGATGGCCTCCAGCACTACGCCCTCGCGCGAGACGTCGAGATCGCCGTCTTCGACCATCGGCTGGGCGGTAACGGTTTCCTGCTGCCCGCCGGGCCGTTGCGCGAGCCGCTCTCGCGTCAGCGCGACGCCAACCTCATCAACGATCCGTACGGCAGAACACTTCCCGAGTGGCCGCACACGTGGCGGCTGACGCTCGTGCTGGGTGACGCCTGGTGCGTGAGCCAGCCCGCCCTCACCCGGACGCTTTCGCACTTTGCCGGCAAACGCGTGCTGGCAGCGGCCGGCATTGGTGCGCCGGAACGCTTCTTCGCAGCGCTGCGGGCGGCCGGTCTGCAAATCGAAACGCTGGCCTTGCCCGATCATTACGACTTTGCGGCGAATCCGTTCGACGGCGTCGCAGCCGATGCCATCCTGATCACCGAAAAGGATGCAGTAAAATGCGTCACCTGGTCCGACCCGCGTGTGTGGGCCGTTCCTGCCGAGGCCACGCTCGATGCGCGCCTCGTATCACTGGTAGTGGAGAAATTGCGTGGACAACCGACTGTTTGAGATTCTCGTCTGCCCGTTGTGCAAGGGCCCCCTGGAGTACGACAAGAAAGCCCAGGAGCTGATTTGCCACGCAGACAAGCTCGCCTACCCGATTCGTGACGGCATTCCCGTCATGCTGGCCGATGAAGCTCGCCAGTCTGTCGAGGGCACCCCGGTACCGGTCAACGACGACAAATCTGCATCGTGAGCGATTCGATCAGCACCATCGACTTCGTTGCTGTGGTACCGGCGCGCCTCGCGTCGACCCGTCTGCCCAACAAGCCGCTCGCCGATATCGGCGGGAAGCCGATGGTCGTGCGCGTCGCTGAGCGGGCTCGCGAATCGGGCGCACGCCAGATCGTGGTCGCCACCGACGCCCAGAGCGTGGTCGACGCCGTCACCGACCACGGCTTCGACGTGGCGCTGACACGCGCCGATCATCCGACGGGTACCGATCGTCTTGCCGAAGTCGCCGTACAGCAGGGTTGGTCCGACGAGACCATCGTCGTCAACGTGCAGGGTGACGAGCCGCTCATCGATCCGCGTCTGATACATGCGGTGGCCGCGCATCTGGCGGAACATCCGGAATGCGCCCTCTCGACGGCCGCACACCCGATTACCGACAACGCGGAGATCTTCTCGCCGAACGTCGTCAAGGTTGTACTCGACGCGCATAGCCGGGCGCTCTACTTTTCTCGCGCCCCCATTCCCTGGTCGCGCGATGCATGGTCTGCCGGGCTTGCCAATACGGCAACCTTGCCTGCGGCGAGCACGCCCATCTTCCGTCACATCGGGCTTTACGCCTATCGTGCCAAGTTCCTGCGCAGCTATCCGAGCCTGCCGCAGGCGCCGATCGAGACCGCCGAATCGCTCGAGCAACTTCGTGCGCTCTGGCATGGCGAACGCATTGCCGTGCTGGTCACGGATGATGCACCGCTGCCAGGTGTCGACACCGCAGACGATCTCGAGCGCGTTCGCGCACTGCTGCAAAACTGAAGTCCAATCCCGTGCGAATTTCCGGGCCATCACGCGAGTCGGAAGGGCTCGCCAGCGTCCCGGAAATCGCAGTGGCACAACGTTCGCAAGTCGGCAAAACGCCGCCGGGCGGGCACGTCGTGGCATAATCGCTCTGATTCTCGCGAGCAGACCCCCGGTCGCGCGCGTCGCGCCCTGCCCGAGCGCGTCGTCTGCGCGCAGCGCGTTTGGCCGGTCACAGGACCCGCAACCGCCGCAGATTGCCGGAGACGCACCCGCCTGCCGCACGCACAGCATTCACAAATCACAAACTTTCAGGAGTCATCAATGCGTCTGATTTTGTTGGGGGCACCCGGGGCCGGCAAGGGCACCCAAGCTACTTTCATCAAAGAAAAATTCGGCATTCCGCAAATCTCGACCGGCGACATGCTGCGCGCCGCGATCAAGGAAGGCACCCAACTCGGTCTCGAAGCCAAGCGCTTCATGGACGCCGGCGACCTCGTGCCGGATGCCGTCATCATCGGCATGGTGCGTGAACGCCTGACCGCCGACGATTGCAAGAACGGTTATCTGTTCGACGGTTTTCCGCGCACGATCGCGCAAGCGGAAGCCATGAAGGAAGCTGGCGTCGCGATCGATTTCGTGCTCGAAATCGACGTGCCGTTCGATGAAATCATTACCCGCATGAGTGGTCGCCGCACGCACCCGGCGTCGGGCCGTACCTATCACGTCACGTTCAACCCGCCCAAGGTCGAAGGCAAGGACGACGTGACCGGCGAACCGCTCGTGCAGCGCGACGACGACAAGGAAGAAACCGTCAAGAAGCGCCTCGCCGTGTACGAATCGCAAACCAAGCCGCTCGTCGCCTACTATTCGGATTGGGCGAAGCATGGCAGCCCGGGCGCGATCGTCGAGCCGCCGCAGTATCGCAAGATCTCGGGCCAGGGCAGCGTGGACGAAATCCGCGCGCGCGTGTTCGAGGCACTGAAGTAAGTCCGTCGCCGTCGCCCTCATGACCCGGTGCAGGACTCAGCGCTCACGGTCAGGTCGACGTTAATGACGCCATAGAAAAAGGCGGCCAGTTCACACTGGGCCGCCTTTTTTGCCGAAGGAGGATGACGCATGGAAATTCAGGGCAATGTGTTTCTGATCACCGGTGGCGCCTCAGGCCTGGGTGCGGCCGCCGCGCGCTGGCTTGCCGGACTCGGTGCAAAGGTCGTGCTCGCCGATGTGAATGTCGATGAGGGCGAAGCGCTTGCCGAGAAACTCGGCGGCAAGTTCGTCAAGTGCGATGTCACTCGCGAAGACGACGGCAAAGCGGCGGTGGCGGCGGCAGAGGCGCTCGGCACACTGCGCGGCCTCGTCAATTGTGCGGGCATTGCGATTGGCAGCAAGACCGTGGGCCGCGATGGGCCGCATCCCCTCGACACCTTCTCTCGCGTCATCCAGATCAACCTGATCGGCACGTTCAACATGATTCGTCTCGCGGCCAGCGCGATGAGCCAGGGCGAACCCAACGGCGAAGGCGAACGCGGCGTAATCGTCAACACCGCCTCGGTCGCTGCATACGACGGCCAGATGGGGCAGGCCGCATACGCGGCGTCCAAAGGCGGCGTGGCGAGTCTGACGTTACCCGTGGCTCGCGACCTGTCGCGCAGCGGAATCCGCGTGATGACCATCGCGCCAGGCATTTTCGAGACGCCCATGATGCTCGCCATGCCGGCCGAAGTGCAGGCGTCGCTTGGGCAGATGGTGCCGTTCCCGCCGCGTCTGGGCAAACCCGCCGAATACGCGATGCTCGTGGAGCAGATCGTGCGCAACCCGATGCTCAACGGTGAGGTCATCCGGCTCGACGGCGCAATCCGCATGCAGCCGAAATAGGACGGGAAATCGCTTCGTCCGGCATCCGAGTCACTTTGACGCATCGCAGCAAAATGTCTTTCCGAGTGTGACTACAATGGAATGCCGACCGTCTCTTGCGGTCGGCTCAGACGCCGGTTCCGTCGCCGGCGCCCTCGCAATGTCCCCGTCCCCCTTGGCAGGAGGCTGGCATGAAATCACTGGCGCAACAGATGTCGTTCTACCAGCGCTATCACCGCAGTCCCAAGAATCGCCTCACCCATTTCTTCGGCGTTCCCATGATCATTCTTGCCGTGATGCAGGCGTTCTCGTGGGTGCCGCTCGGCCCGAGCGGTCTGAATGCCACGCATGTGATCGTGCTGGTGCTGCTGATGTATTACTTCCTGCTCGATGTCCCGCTCGCACTGGCCATGACGGCTTTTTTCGCCGTGCTGCTGGCCGTCACGCAGCATCTGGCCAGACTGCCGTGGCCTTGGGCGCTGACCGTCTTTGGCGCGCTGTTCGTCGGGGGCTGGATCATTCAACTGATTGGCCATCATTTCGAGGGCCGCAAACCTGCGCTGCTCGACAACCTCTTTCAGATATTTATCGCGCCGATGTTCCTGATGGCGGAGGTGTTCTTCCACTTCGGTTACAAGCCGGGCCTGCAACGGCGAGTCCAGGAACTCGCGGCGCAGTCGGTGTGAAGGTCGAAGCACCTCGCGCATCGACATGAAAAGTCAAAACGCCAGCCGACAGGGCTGGCGTTTTTCATTCGGCGAGACAACATGCGGAGCGGCTGGCCGTTACCCGTGACTGCCCGGACGACGACTCAGATCATCGAGCACCTGGCGAATGGCGTCGGCGTCGTCCGCATCGGGACGCTTGCCCAGATACCATTCGAGATCGTCCTGCGCCGGACGCACCAGTCCGAGACGCGCATAGGCCAGCCCGCGATCCCGCTTCTCGACCGGCTGGTCGGGCAGAACAAGCACCATACGCTCCTGCACCGCGAGCAGACGTTCCCATCGTTCGCTCTGCGTGTAGATTGCTCGCAGATTCCGTAGCATCCGGGCGAGGATTTCGCGCGGTGTCGCAGGCTCAAGAAACGGGTGCAGCAGCGCCCACAGGGCCAGTTCCTGAATCGGCTCGGCGCTTTCGTCGCGATAGTGCTTCAAATAGGGCTCGACCATCTCCAGCAGCCGTTGCGGCGAGAGCGAATTGCCCGAGAGCGGGTCGATGACGACATCGCCCGCCGGCACGGCAAGCCGCAGCAGAAAATGCCCGGGGAACGACAAGCCGCGCAACGGCAGACCGATCTGGTGACCGATCTCCATGCAAAGCACCGCCAGCGAGATGGGAATACCGCGACGACGATCCAGCACGACATGCAGGTGGCTGTTGTCTGGGTCGTAATAGTCGTTCTGGTTGACAGAGAACCCGAGTTCGCGGAAGAAGTAGTGGTCGAGCAGCTGGAGCTTTTGCAGCGGTCCGGCATCCGGCGGCAGACGCTTGGCCAGCCGCGCGGCAAGCGTATCGATCTGCGTCAGCGTGTCCTGCACGTCGAGATCTGGATAAACGTCTTGCGCGATTGCAATGGCCGCCTCGGTAAGCGGCAGACCGTCGTCGGACGCAACCAGCGCAGCAAAATACTCGAGAATTCGATTCGCCATGCGGTATCCGTGGATTCTGCCGTGTGAACGGCCCGCTAGTGGAGCACTAGCGAGTGCGTCGACGGAAGAACGAGAAATTGAAACCCATGAGGAATAATGCCCCGAAATACACCACGGCGCATAGGACCAGACTGGCGCCAAGCAGCGCAATGCGCGAGAGCGGCCGTGCGCCGAGCGCGACCCAGTCGAAACTCTGGGTGAACCACAGCAGCACGCCGGCCAGAATCAGGCAGGCCGCCAGCAATTGCACGAAGAACAGCCGCCAGCCCGGCAACGGACGATAAATGCCGCGCTTGTACAGTCCGGCGAACAGCAGCGCGGCATTCATGCACGCCCCGACACCAATCGACAGCGACAGTCCGGCATGGGCAAACCAGCGCACGAAGAGCACGTTCGAGAGCTGCGTGGCAATGAGCACCACAATGGCAATCTTCACCGGCGTCTTGATGTCCTGCTTGGCGTAGAAGCCCGGCGCCAGAATCTTGATGAGGATCAGGCCGACCAGCCCCACGCCGTACGCAGTGAGCGCATGCGCCGTCATCGTGACATCGGTTGCGTCGAAACGGCCGTATTGATAGAGCGTGGCGGTCAGCGGCTGCGCGTAGACAAACAGGCCCACAGCACTCGGCATCGCCAGCAGAAACGTGAGACGCAGCCCCCAATCCAGCAGCGCCGAATACTCTGCGGCGTCGCCGTCGGCGTGGGCCCGCGACAGGCTCGGCAGCAGGATCGTGCCCAGTGCCACGCCGAGCAGCGCTGTCGGAAACTCCATCAACCGGTCGGCATAAGCCAGCCACGACACGCTGCCCTGTGCGAGGCGCGACGCGATGTTCGTATTAATGATCAGACTCACCTGCGCCACCGATACCGCGAGCGTTGCCGGCACCATCTTCGCCAGCACCCGCTTCACCCCGGCATTGCGCAGCGCCGCGGCCACATTGATCGTGATTCGCGGCACCATGCCGATACGCGCGAGCGCCGGGAGCTGGATAACCAACTGCAATACGCCACCGACGATCACCGCGTAGGCCAGCGCGTAGACCGGCGTCTTCAGATGCGGCGCGACCCACAGCGAGGCGACGATCGAGCTGACGTTGAGCAGCACCGGCGCGAATGCGGGCATCGAGAACTGCCGCCAGGTATTGAGCACCCCGGCGGCAAGCGTCGTGATCGAAATCAGGGTGATGTAAGGGAACATCACGCGTGTCATGAAGACGGCGGCGTCGAACGTGCCGTTTTCATGCGCGAGCCCCGTTGCCACCGCGTAGACAACACCGGACGCCCCGAGCACCCCCGCAATCGTGATCGACAGCAGCACCCAGAACAGCACTGTCGTGACCGAATCGACGAGGGTTTTCGTCTCTTCTTCACTACGTTGTGTTTTGAATTCGGCCAGAATAGGCACGAATGCCTGCGAAAACGCCCCTTCAGCAGACAAGCGGCGTAGCAGGTTGGGAATGCGGAACGCGACGTTGTAGGCGTCGGTCATGGGACCGGCACCAAACATGCGCGCGATAAGAATTTCACGGACCAGACCGGTGATGCGCGAAAGCATCGTAAAACCGCTGACCGTAGCGAGAGCTTTGAGCAAATTCATGTTGCGCGTATTATACGCACAGCATTGCAGCAAAGAAGTTGCAATTTCCGTTGGCCTTCGGCTATAATCGACGGTTTCGAAGTCAATGGATTGCTTCCTGGCCACCGTGTCTCCCAGGGAGCCGAGCCAAACTGCATAGAAGCCGCATCAGGCGGAGCAATTCAAGGAATTCACCGAACATGGCAAATACCGCACAAGCACGCAAGCGCGCGCGTCAAACCGTTAAGATCAACGCCCACAACTCGGCGCTGCGTTCGCGCCTGCGCACGGCTGTGAAGGCTGTCCGCAAGGCAATCGCCACTGGCGACCAGGCTGCCGCGAAGGAAGTTCTGCGCACGTCGGCCAAGACGATCGACATCATCGCTGACAAGAAGATCGTTCACAAGAACACCGCTGCTCGTCAAAAGAGCCGCCTGTCGGCCGCCATCAAGGCGATGTCGGCTGCTGCCTAAAACAGCGTAAGCTGCAAAGCAGAACAAGTTGCTTGCCGGTTCCGGCTACGGTCGGAACACTAAAAAGCCCGCTTCACGCGGGCTTTTTTCTTTTGTGCGCTTGTTAAGGCCCCCCGCCTGTTTCAGCGATCAAGACCGGATTGTGTGCCCATACGCGTGGCGAAACACGCTGTCCGGGCGCGCATCAGCGATGCGATCGCGAAAACCGCGCGCGAACCCATGGAATCACGGCAGGAAGCCCTACGAGAAGAGAGGCGCCGAGTGGCTGAGGTAGCTGAGGACGTTGCAGATCGACGGTGAGTCAGGGCCAAAGGCCCGGCACTCACGTCTGGCCGGAAAACGGCCAAGGGGAATTACTTGACGTCGGGGACGAAGCAGGCTTCGGTCAACTGCAAATCGTTATCGCGTGCGAAATTCATCACGAAATCGAAAGCCATTGGCTCGATGTCGCGCAGTCGCTCGTCAACGACGACGCATTTCACGTCACCCACCATAATCGGACGCACATAGGGGGAGTACTGCATGTATGCGTTCGGGCCGGTATCACTTCGGCCGCAGAACGACACGGCGCCGCACAGACGCTCCGCCCAGTCACTCGGCCGGAACTTCTTGCCACCCCGGGTGAGCCCCTGGATGAAATACTCGCGCGCGGAAACCTGGTCGGTCATATCGCTCAATCACCTCAAAAAACACCTGGACGGCCATACCGCGGGTAGCGCAGCCGACAGAGACAGTATTATATCTTATATAAGACTCAAACCCGTCCCCCTCCATTGCTGCAGATGTTTTTTTCGGTCTTGCCAGCCATTTTCGGCTGTGCAGCAGCGGGCTCGATCATACGCTTTTCGTGTGACGGCAAAACGATTTGGTAGACTAGGGGCTGTTCCCCTGAAGCCAGCAACCGGTAGAACACCTTCACGAGCCTGACCGGGGGACAGGCCTCAAGGCTTGTTCGTCGTGCCGCAAGCGAGCGAGTTCCCTTCGAATTCCCGCGATATCGGCCTCCAGCAGAACATCCAAATGACCACCGCCAAACCCATCAAGCACTACCTTCAGTTTTCGGATCTCACGCTCGACGAGTATGACTACGTGCTCGAGCGCACCCGCATCCTCAAGAAGAAATTCAAGAACTACGAGACCTACCACCCGCTCCATGACCGAACGCTGGCGATGATTTTCGAGAAAAGCTCGACTCGCACGCGTCTGTCGTTCGAAGCCGGGATTCACCAGTTGGGCGGCCACGCCGTGTTTCTGAACACGCGCGACACCCAGCTCGGCCGCGGCGAGCCGATCGAAGACGCCGCTCAGGTGATCTCGCGCATGACCGACATCATCATGATCCGTACGTTCGGTCAGGAGATCATCGAGCGCTTCGCGCAACACTCGCGCGTACCCGTGATCAACGGCCTGACCAACGAGTACCACCCGTGTCAGGTACTGGCGGACATCTTCACCTACTACGAGCATCGCGGCCCGATCAAGGGCAAGACCGTGACGTGGATCGGCGACGCCAACAACATGGCGTACACGTGGATTCAGGCCGCCGAGATCTTCGGCTTCCAGGTCAACGTCTCGACGCCGCCGGGCTACCGCCTCGATCAGGCGATGGTGGCCGAATCGAGCCGTCCGTTCGTGCGCGAGTTCGACGATCCGCGCCAGGCCTGCGAAGGTGCCGATCTCGTGTCGACCGACGTGTGGACGAGCATGGGTTATGAAGCGGAGAACGAAGCCCGCAAGGCGGCGTTTGCTCAATGGTGTGTGAATACCGACCTCATGCAACGCGCCAAGCCCGATGCCTTGTTCATGCACTGCCTGCCCGCTCACCGGGGTGAAGAGGTGTCGGCCGATGTGATCGATGGCCCGCAAAGCGTCGTGTGGGACGAAGCCGAGAACCGTCTGCACGTGCAGAAGGCGCTCATGGAGTTCCTGATGCTGGGTCGCGTCTGACCCTGCCGCCTCACCACGCCCGGACGACGCCATGTCATCCGGGCGGCACCTCTGGCGCCGCGCCCTCTTGCCCGCCTCGCCCTCCCGCTTTCTCCTTTCCCCACAGCACCGTCATCGCCCGCAGCGATCAACGTTCCGCTATCATCGCTGACGCGCCGCCGTCCCTCGTTGACACGCGCTTCATGGCAGCACGATGCAGTCCGGACCGCCCATCAGAACATTTCGCAATTTGCACCAAGACGGGGCGAATTTGTTGTGCAGCGCACAAAAATGCGCCGGGTGGACGTTCGAAACGTGCTAGCATGAATTCACGCCTGTCCCATTGGGGGCGGGCATATCGACCTTCCATCGCGACTTTCCATCGCATTCGACACCGCATTCGGTCATGACGCAAAACGCCACGCAGTTCGACAACGTTTCCGTAATCAAGCGCGCCAACACTTATTTCGACGGCAAGTGTGTTTCCCACACTGTGCTGTTCCCGGACGGTACGCGCAAGACGCTGGGGGTGATCTTCCCGGCCACGCTCCAGTTCGGTACCGATGCCCCGGAAATCATGGAAGTCACGGGCGGCCGTTGCCGCATCCGTCTGGCCGGTCAGACCGAGTGGCAGGAATATGCTGCCGGTCAGCAATTCAGCGTGCCAGGCAATAGCAAGTTCGATATCGAGGTCGTCGAGACGCTCGATTACGTTTGCCACTACGGCTAACCGACTGGCCAGCATCGCGACGGCGCGCGACCTCTCGCGCCATCGCCCTCTCGGCCGGTTCAGCGCGGCCCGGCGCCGCTACTCACTATGTCGCGTCTGCCCCCCGAATCCGCCGACAATGCTGCCGGTGACACGTCTTCCGCCACGCCCGCCGATGGGCAGGCCGCATTTCAGCCTTCTCTGACGGGCGATGCGACCGGCACACCCACGAACGCCGTCAACGGCACGAGCACCGATCTCGAGCCAACCGATGTGCCGCTGCTTCCCCCCGATGGGCTCACCCGGCCGGCGCGAACCGGCAAAGTGCCCGGGAAAGCCGCCACACCGCGCGCGCGCAAGCCTCCCCCTGACACTGAGCGCAAGGCCGATGGCGACGAAGCCATCGCCGCCAAAGGCAGCGCGGATACCTCAGACGGCATTGGCCTACGTGCGCCCGCCAAGTCCGCGAAATCCTCCCGCAACCGCCGCGACGCTCCGAGGCGCAAAGGCATCGATCTGGGTCTGCAAGGCGGTGGCGCGCATGGCGCGTACACATGGGGCGTGCTCGACAAACTGCTCGAAGACGGGCGTCTGGAATTCGAAGGCATCAGCGGTGCGTCCGCCGGGACGATGAATGCTGTCGTGCTCGCGCACGGCCTGCTCGACCGCCCCGGCGTCGATCCGCGCGAGAAAGCGCGTGAATCGCTGCACAGTTTCTGGCTGGGCGTGTCGCAAGCTGGCTCGTCGGCGACAGCCTGGGCGCAAACCGTTTTCAGTTGGCTCAATGGCCGTCCCACCGAATATCCGGTCTGGCACGACTGGATGCAGAGCATGCAGCAGTGGATGATGCCGTTCTCGCAGCCCCCGGCCGAAATCAATCCGCTGCGTACCGTACTCGAAGCGCAGGTCGATTTCGAGCGTCTGCGCGAGAGCACCACGACACACCTGTTCGTGTCGGCGACCAACATCCGCACCGGCAACATTCGCATCTTCCGCACACACGAGATCACGCTTGACGTCGCCATGGCGTCGGCGTGTCTGCCATGGCTGTTCAAACCGGTGAAGATCGACGAAGACTTTTACTGGGACGGCGGTTATCTGGGCAACCCTGCGCTCTACCCCTTCTATTACGAGACGGTCACGAGCGACATCCTGATCGTGCACATCAATCCGATCGAGCGGAAGGAAAAGCCGGTGCTGCCGGGGCAGATCATGAACCGCGTGAACGAGATTACCTTCAACGCGTCGCTGCAGCGCGAATTCCGCGCCATCTCCTTCGTACACAAGCTACTTGACGAGGGATGGCTCAAGCCGGAGTTTCGCAAGCGTCTGAAGTACCCGCTGATTCACTCGATTCGCGCAGACAAGGAACTGTACGACTTGTCCTCATCGACGAAATTCGTCACCGACTGGAATTTCCTCACGACGCTGCGCGACCGTGGCCGTGAAGCGGCCAGCCGATGGCTCGATGCGCACTTCGCAGATGTCGGCGTGCGCTCCACCGTCGATCTGCGACGCGACTACCTGCAGCGCCTGCCCGACGCTACCGCCATCAAAGCATGAGGGGTTCGGGCTCGAGCGCGACACCGAAGCGCGCTTGCACGCTGGCTTGAACCGCTCGCGCGAGCGCCACGATTTCGGCGCCGCTCGCACCACCGCGATTCACGAGCACCAGCGCCTGGCGCTCATGCACCCCCGCGTGGCCGAGCGACTTGCCACGCCAGCCGCACTGGTCGATCAGCCAGCCCGCCGCAACCTTCCAGGAGCCGTCAGGCTGGGGGTACCCGACTGTCTGCGGGAAGCGCTCACGCAGCGCGGCGAATGTCGCCGCGTCCACGACCGGGTTCTTGAAGAAGCTGCCCGCGTTGCCGAGTTCGAGCGGATCGGGCAGTTTGCGACGGCGAATGTCGGCCACCGCATCGAAAATCTGGCGAGCGCTCGGCTGATCGATGCCCGCCTGCGCGAGCGTGCGCGACACATCCGCATAGCCCGTGACGGGCTGCCACGGCTGCGGCAACCGCAGCGTCACGGCGACGATGATGTAACGCCCGGGCTCACGCTTGAACAGCGAATCGCGATAGCCGAACGCGCATACCTCGCGCGTGAGCGTGACAAACGTGCCGGTGGCGGTATCGAGGGCACGCACTTCGGCAAAGCGTTCGGCCAGTTCCAGCCCATACGCCCCGATGTTCTGAATCGGCGCCGCGCCGAGCGTGCCGGGAATCAACGCAAGGTTTTCCAGGCCGGGACAGTCCTGCGACAGCGTCCAGTCGACGAATTCGTGCCAGACCTCGCCAGCACCGCCGCGCACGTAGCGGGCGTGGTCATCGTCTGCGAGCCGCTCGCGGCCGCGAATGGCCATGCGCAGGACAACGCCGTCGAAGTCGCGCGTGAGCACCACATTGCTGCCGCCGCCGAGCACCAGCCGGGGCAGGCCTGCCAGTTCGGGCATGGCAAGCGCCTCGAGCAGCGCCGCCTCGCTGTCGATCGTCACAACGAAGCGGGCGGTGGCCGGCAGGCCGAAGGTGTTGAGTTCGCGCAGACTGACGTCGCGTTGCAACTGGAGCATGGAGTATCGAGAAGCCAGTGAGCGCCGCCGTGCCGGACATCGTCCGGAAGGGACGCGGAACCAGCGGCTGAATTACAATGTCGGGCGAAAGAATTTTGCGCATCATTATACCGGCCGCGCGGCCATGCCCTGCGCCGTGCGACACCCCCGGACGGGCACGCCAGCGCCGCCGAATCACCCCGGCACGCCCGGCGTGTCATTTTCACGAACCCTTTACATTTCAGGAGAGCCAGATGCCATCGTTTGATGTGGTTAGCGAAGCCAACATGGTAGAGGTCAAGAACGCCATCGAGCAGGCCAACAAGGAAATCTCGACGCGCTTCGACTTCAAGGGATCGGACTCGCGCGTCGAGCACAAAGAGCAGGAACTCACGCTCTTCGCCGACGACAACTTCAAGCTCGAACAGGTCACGCAAGTGCTCGTCAGCAAGATGGCCAAGCGCAATGTGGACGTGCGTTTCCTCGACTACGGCAAGGTCGAGAAGATCAGCGGCGACAAGGTCAAGCAGGTCGTCAAGGTGAAGAAGGGCGTCGAAGGCGATCTGGCCAAGAAGATCGTGCGCCTGATCAAGGACAGCAAGATGAAGGTGCAGGCGAGCATCCAGGGCGACAGCGTTCGCGTCTCGGGTGCCAAGCGCGACGACCTGCAAAGCGCCATGGCGCTGCTGCGCCGTGACGTGACCGACACCCCGCTCGACTTCAACAACTTCCGCGACTGACGCGCGCGGCAGGCACAAAAAAACCCGCAGACTCGCTGCGGGTTTTTTATTTTCCACACCGGCTCGCATTCGCACCGAGCCCGGGACGCCAGCCTTACTTCTTCTGCCCGATGCGGCTTTCCTTGCCCGCGATCAGCTTGCCGATGTTCGCTCGGTGCCGGTAGATCAGCAGAATCGCCATGACGATGACTGCCGGCGCATAGGGCCCAAAGCCGAACATGAACACGTAGTAAAGCGGCGCGAACACGGCGGCCACCAGCGCGGCGAGCGACGAATAGCGGAAGAAGATCGCAATGATGAGCCACGTGGCGATCACGGCCAGGCCCAGAATGGGGTCGATGGCGAGCAGCACACCGGCTGCGGTCGCCACCCCCTTGCCGCCCGCGAAGCGCAGGAACACCGGGTAAAGGTGGCCGACGAAGACCGCGAGCGCCACTGCCGCCAGACCGAAATCGCCCACGCCCCAGGCGTCGGCAAAGCGTTCTGCGAGGAACACCGCCAACCAGCCCTTGAAGGCATCGCCGATCAGAGTAAGCACTGCGGCCTTCTTGTTGCCGGAGCGCAGCACGTTGGTGGCGCCCGGATTACCCGAGCCGTAGCTGCGCGGATCGGCAAGCCCCATCGTGCGGCTGACGACCACCGCAAACGGCACCGAGCCGATCAGATACGCGAGAACGATAAAAACCAGTGTGGCCATGAACTTCGACTGTGAGCAGAATTTGTATTGGCCGCCATTCTACTTGAGCGGCCCGGTCACCCCATTCTGGCAAACACGGGGTTGCGCCAAGGCGCAAAGTGCCGGGCAGGCGGCCATCCGACAAGGGGTTTGAAGCGGTTACTCGTCGCTCAATGCGCACGACACCGGCTTGGCCGCCAACGTATTGAGCAAGACCGGCGGGGCAATGCCGATGAGATAGCCACGCCGTCCGCCATTGATGAAAATCTGCGGCAAATCGAGAATCGACGCCTCGACATATACCGTCATGGCCCGCTTGGTGCCGAATGGCGACGTGCCACCCACCATATAACCGGAGTGACGCTGGGCGACCTCCGGCTTGCAGGGCTCCACGCGTTTGGCGCCAATTTGCCGCGCGAGGTTCTTCGTCGAAACAGTCCGGTCGCCGTGCATGAGCACGATCAACGGCCGGGCCTTTTCGTCTTCCATGACGAGTGTCTTGACTACGGCATGCTCGTCCACTCCCAACTGACGTGCCGACTCGCCGGTGCCGCCATGATCGACGTACTCGTAGACGTGTTCCGTGAAAGCCACTTGCTTTTGCTTCAGAAACTGCGTGGCTGGCGTTTCCGAGACGTGTTTGGTCTTGCTCATGGGCGCCTATTGTAATGAAACGCATCGCCGTTGCGGTCCCGGAATGCATGCGTCACGTCGTCCTGCGACGCCCGAGGGCTGCCTCATCGCCTCACCCGCATTACAATGCGGCCATGTCTGCCCCTCTCGACCCCTCGCCTCAGGACACCTTCGCCGCCACGTTGCTCGCGAATCTGCCCGCACGCATCGACGCCCTGCCCGCGCGTATTGCCGCGCAGACGCCCTCCCGTATCGCCCTGATCGACGACTCCGGCCGCCTGACCTACGGCCAACTGGCAAATGCCGTGACGGCCTGCGCCGAGCGCCTGCGCACCCATGGCGTGCGGGGCGGCGACCGTGTGATGATCGTCGGCGAGAATGGCATCGCCTATGTCGTTCTGCTGCTCGCCGTGGCCTCCCTCGACGCCTGGCCGCTGTTGAGCAATGCGCGGCTCTCGCCAGCGGAGTTGGGCGCCATCCGCGATCACGCGCAGCCGCGATGCACGATTTACACGGTCGACGCATCGCCCGATGCCGCTGCCCATGCCCGCGCGGATGCCGCCCAGATCGTCTGGACCGAACTCGCGCTGGGCGCCATTGCCGCGTCCGACGTCGACCCTGCCAGTCTCGCCGAACCGGTGCAGACCGATCCGGCGGCGCAATGCGCGGCACTCATCTACACGACCGGCACGACCGGCACGCCCAAGGGCGTTCGCCTCTCGCATCGCAATCTGATGTTCATTGCGGCAGTCTCCAGCACGCTGCGACGCGTCGGCGCCGACGATATCGCCTACGGTGTGCTGCCGATCTCGCATGTCTATGGGTTGACCTCGGTGTGTCTCGGCACGCTGTACGCGGGCGGCACGTTGCGTCTCGCGGCACGCTTCACCCCCGAGGCCGTACTCGATTCGCTCGCTCACGACGGGCTGACGATCCTGCAAGGCGTGCCTGCCATGCATGCGCGTCTGATGGCCTATGTGGCGACGCAAGGTGCATCGCTCGTCGCGCCGCGTTTGCGCTTCGTCTACTCGGGAGGCTCGCCACTCGATGCAGCGCTCAAGGCGCGTGTCGAAGCGTTCTACGGCCTGCCGATTCACAACGGTTACGGCCTGACGGAGAGCAGCCCGACCGTCTCGCAAACGCTGCTCGACGCGCCACGCGACGACTGCGCCGTGGGACCGGCGATCCCCGGCGTGGCGGTGCGCATCGTGGGTCATGACGGACAGGATCTGCCCGACGGCGAAGTGGGCGAACTCTGGGTACGCGGTCCGAACGTGATGCTCGGCTACTACCGCGCGCCGGAATTGACGGCGGCAAGCGTGACCGCAGACGGCTGGTTACGCACCGGCGATCTTGCCCGCCGCGCGCCAGACGGCGCGCTCTTCCTCGCCGGACGCGCGAAGGAACTCATCATTCACTCCGGTTTCAACGTCTACCCCCTCGAAGTCGAGCAGGCGCTGGCGAGCCACCCGGATGTGCTCCAGGCGGCCGTTATCGGCCGCCCCGAAGCCGACAACGAACAGGTCATCGCGTTTGTGGAAGCGCGCCCGGGCCATAGCATCGATGCGGCGTCGCTGGCGGCGTGGGCGGCGACACGCCTCGCGCCTTACAAGCGTCCGGCGCTGATTCGCGTGCTGGACGCCTTGCCCGCGGCGTCGACGGGCAAGGTGCTCAAGCACAGGTTGAAAGCACTGCTCTGACGAGCGCGGCCGGCATCCGCGCACGGCCCACTCACCCTCGCGGATGGTGCTGCGCGTGCAGCGATTTGAGGCGCTCACGCGCGACGTGCGTGTAAATCTGCGTGGTGGAAATATCGGAGTGGCCGAGCAGCAACTGCACCACACGCAGATCGGCGCCGTGATTGATCAGATGGGTCGCGAAGGCGTGACGAAGCGTGTGCGGTGAGAGCGGCGCACGAATGTCGGCCTGCAACGCATAGCGCTTGATCAGATACCAGAACGCCTGCCGTGTCATACCGTCGCCGCGTTGCGTGACGAAAAGCGTGTCGCACGCGCGGCCGGCCAACAGCACACCCCGGCTCTCGGCCAGATAGCGCGTGAGCCAGCTATTGGCTTCCTCGCCGAACGGCACCAGCCGCTCCTTCGCACCCTTGCCGAAAATACGCAGCACGCCTTCGTTCAAACCCACTTCGATGGTCTTGAGTGCGACCAGCTCCGACACACGCAGACCGCTCGCATACATCAGCTCGAGCATGGCCCGATCGCGCAGTCCGAGCGGCTGGGTCAGATCGGGGGCACCCAGCAGTGCTTCGACTTGCGCCTCGGACAACGTCGAGGGCAGTCGCTGGGCACGCTTGGCCGACGCGATTCGCAAGCAGGGGTCATGCTGCACGATGTGCTCGCGCAACGCCCATTGATAGAAGCGCTTGAAGACGGACAAACGACGGTTCACGCTGCTCGCCAGACTATCGCGACGCCACGCCAGATAGGCAGAGAGTGCAGCCTCGTCCACGCCATCGAGTGCGGTCTCGCGCTTGGCCGCCAGCCATTGCGCGAAGAGGCGCAAATCGCGACGATAAGCGTCGAGTGTGTTGCGCGAGAGGCCGTCCTCGAGCCAGATCGTGTCGCAGAACTGGTCGATGAGGGCGGTACTGCGCACGTAGGCTGCGCTGTCGGGATCGAAAGCTGGCGGCGGCGACGGGTCTTCGCCGGCGTCGTCGTGACCGGCGTCGTGACCTGCATCGAGCGCGGCCTGTTCGAACGGCTCGTCGGCGCCGTCGAACGTGTCGAACGTGTCGAGACCGGCGTCGCGCGCGTCGTCGCTCTGCCGTTCGATCTCATCGCGCGATGCGTCATTGCCGCCGGTTGCGGCGGCGCCGGTCGATTTACTTGCGCGCGTGCTCAAGCCGTGACTCCTTCCTGGGCCAACGCCCATTCGACATGTTCGCGCACGAGCGCAGAGGGATGATCGCGCCGCGCCAGCAAGGCTTCGCGCAGCGGCGTGCGGGCATCGGCGTGGGCCGTCTCGCGCAATGCATTGCCCAGCCCCACGGCCAGATTGCGCAACCATCGCTCATGACCGATGCGACGGATCGGGCTGCCCGCCAGCTTATCCATGAAATCGGCTTCGCTCCAGGCAAAAAGTTCGACGAGCGAGGCGCAGTCGAGCCGGTTGCGCGGGGCGAAATCGGCGAGCGGCGACGGCTGGGCAAACTTGTTCCACGGGCAATAGAGCTGGCAATCGTCGCAGCCGTAGATGCGATTGCCCATCTTTGCACGCAGATTCTCGGGAATCGCCCCCTTGTGCTCGATCGTCAGATACGAGATGCACAACCGCGCGTCGACACGAAAGGCTTCGGTGATCGCTCCCGTCGGGCAGACGTCGCGGCATCGCTGGCATTGCCCGCAGTGTTCGCCGCGTTGCATGCCGCGCCCCACGCCCTCATCCGGCGTAGTCTCGACATCGATATCCACCGGCAACGGCACGTCGACAAATATCTCGCCGAGGAAGAAGAGCGAACCGGCGTCGCGCGAGAGCAGCAGCGTGTGCTTACCGCGCCAGCCCAACCCGGCCTTCTGCGCGAGTTCGACTTCGAGCACCGGCGCCGAATCGGTGAATGCGCGGTAACCGAACGGCCCGATGGCCTGCGTAATGCGATCAGCCAGTTGTTGCAGCCGGTTGCGCATGACCTTGTGATAGTCGCGTCCGCGGGCGTAGAGCGAGACGACCGCCTCGGCGGGCATCGTCGCACGCGCCGCTTCGCGCTGGCGCCAGCTCGCCATATCGGTATCGCTTGGGAGATAGTTCATGCGTGCGCTGATGACACGCACCGTGCCGGGAACCAGCTCGGCCGGCCGCGCGCGCTTCATGCCGTGCGCCGCCATGTAGTCCATATCGCCGTGACAGCCGTCGTCGAGCCACTGTTGCAGCCCCGCTTCGGCATGCGCGAGATCGGTGTCCGTGATGCCCACCCGGCCGAAGCCGAGTTCGCCCGCCCACTCGCGAATCTGGCTGGCGAGAGCACGCAGGCGCTCGGCATCGAGCGTCTGAGGCGTCGCATTGTCGCGCGAGGACGACACTTCCAGGGCATTCGGACGTGTCGACGGCTCGACTTGTGCGGCGGTAGCGGGGAAAATCACGGTAGCTTTCATTGACTCCATTTTACGCAATGCCCGATCCATCGACGCCGTCACCGCTAGGCGAGCGCATCTTCGCGCTGCCGGACGAAGCTGCCACCGAGGCCTTCGCCGCAGCGCTCGCGCGCGCCATCGTGGAACGCATGGCACACGCCGACGCCGCGCACGCGGGGCTGCACGTGCAGCTCTCGGGCGACCTGGGCGCGGGCAAAACAACGCTCGTGCGTGCGCTGCTGCGTGCGCTGGGCCACACGGGACGCGTCAAAAGCCCGACTTACGCGCTGTGTGAACCATACAACATCGATACCCCGCAAGGCGTGTTGCCGGTCTATCATTTCGACCTGTACCGCTTCGCCGATCCGGCCGAATGGCATGACACGGGCTTTCGGGAGCACTTTGCAGGCGACGCCCTGTGCCTCGTCGAGTGGCCAGAGAAGGCCGAAGGTCTCCTGGGCACCCCCGATTTGAGCCTTTGGCTGGAACCTGTTGGCAACAGCCGCCGTCTGACGACGAGCGCCTACACGCCAGCCGGTCTTGCTTGCCAGAACTCATGCTGATCAAACGCTTCACCCGTACCGACGACGCCTCATCGCCCAATGCCGGCCGCCGCCGCGCACTGCGCGCAGGCGCGTCGACGCTGATTCTCGCCCTCACCGGCCCTCGCCTCGCGTTCGCCAATGCCATCGTGGCGGTGCGCGTCTGGCCGGCCAGGGACTACACACGTGTCACGCTCGAGACCGACAATCCGGTCAAATTCCAGCAGCAACTGATGGAGAGTCCGAACCGCTTCGTCATCGATCTCGATGAAGTGGATCTGAGTCCCGCGCTGCGCGATCTCGTGTCGAAAATCCAGCCGAACGACCCGCAAATCATGCAGGTGCGCGTGGGGCAGTTCAAACCCGGCGTCGTGCGCATGGTCTTCGACCTGAAGGCCGGTGTGAAGCCGCAGTCCTTCACGTTGCCGCCGGTCGCGGGCTACAAGTACCGCACGGTGTTCGATCTGTATCCGGCCGTCGAACCCGATCCGCTCATGGAGTTGCTCGCCAAATCCGGCAACAAGGCCGAGGCCTGGGCGAAGAACTCGCCGCCCTCGTCACCTTCATCGCCTTCGTCAGGCGCGGGCACACCGAGTACGGAAGAAAGCGAAGCGTTCTTCCAGCGTTACGCGCAGCGCGAACAGGGGCCACGCCCCTCGCGTCCAGCGCCCACGCCGGCACCGGACAAGACACCCCCACTCGCCCAGCGCAAGGGTGACGATGACAACGATCTGTCGACACCGATGCCCTCGCGCGGTCCGAAGACGGCCCGCCTGCTCACCATCGCCCTCGATCCCGGCCACGGCGGTGAAGATCCCGGCGCCATCGGCAGCAGCGGCACCTACGAGAAAGTGGTGGTATTGCAGATCGCCAAGCGGCTGCGCGAGAAGATCGATGCGCAACCCAATATGCGCGCGATGATGACGCGCGACGCCGACTTCTTCGTGCCGCTCGGCGTGCGCGTGCAGAAGGCTCGTCGCGTAGATGCCGATCTGTTCATGTCGATTCATGCCGATGCGTTCACGTCGCCCTCGGCGAACGGTGCGTCGGTGTTCGCGCTGTCCGAGCGCGGCGCCACAAGTGCGACGGCACGTCTGTTGGAGAAGACGCAGAACGCGTCCGATCTGATCGGCGGCGTCAACATCAAGACCAACGACCGCGCCGTGGCGCATGCGCTGCTCGATATGTCGACGACCGCGCAGATCCGCGACAGCAAGGTGTTCGGTTCGGCGCTGCTCGCCGAGATCGGCACGGTCGCGGACCGGCTGCACAGCAAGAACGTCGAACAGGCCTCCTTCGCGGTGCTCAAGGCGCCGGACATCCCGTCGGTGCTCGTCGAGACAGCCTTCATCAGCAACCCGAAGGAAGAGCAGTCCCTGAACGATCCCGCCTATCAGGACCGGCTCGCCAACGCACTGCTCAAGGGCATCAAGGCCTATTTCGCCAAGAACCCGCCGCTCGCGAAAAATCGTACGGCCTGATGGCTGGCGCCGTACGACGGCCCAAACGAAAATGGCGCGCCCCGGTCACGGGACGCGCCATTTTTCACCGATCGCGCCGAGTCGAGCTTACTTGCTCTGGCTTTGCGCCACGCGACGGCGACCGCGCGTGAAGAGCTTCCAGACCGCGCCAAGGGCAATCGGCACCACCGCTGCCGAGATCCCGACCAGCACAATAACGTTCAGATACTGCTTGACGATCGGCAGGTTGCCGAACAGGTAGCCGCCGCCCACGAGCAGCACCACCCAGATCAGCGCACCGAGCATGTTATAGAGCTGGAAGCGCGCCCACGACATGGCCGACACCCCCGCCACGAACGGGGCGAACGTGCGCACGACCGGCACGAAACGCGCCATCACGATGGTCTTGCCGCCGTGATGCTCATAGAAATCATGCGTCTTGCGCAAGGCGTCGCGATCGAGAAAACGCCAGTTCTTCTCGTACACGCGCGTCCCGATCTTCGAGCCGATCCAGTAATTGAGCGTGTTCCCGGTCACGGCAGCGATGAAGAGCAGCACGCCGAGCAGCCAGGGATCCATCGCGCCAGTGGCTGCGAACGCACCACCGATGAACAGCAGGGAATCGCCCGGGAGGAACGGAAAGAGCACCAATCCCGTTTCCACGAACACAATCATGAACAGGAATAGATACACCCAGTTTCCGTACTGATCGATGAACACCCCCAGATGTTTATCGATGTGGAGCACCATCTCCAGCAATTGCACCAAAGTATCCAAGACGATTCCTCAAGATAAAGGACGCCGGCCCGTCCCCGCGGGCGCGCGACGTGTCGCATCATACCAGCGCAAGCGTCGGGCGTCGTTAAGTCCCCGTGACGGTCGGCATCGACCCGCCCGGGCGCGTCGACCACCCCTTCCGCCTTCGGCCATTCCCATGATGGGAAACTGGCGCGTTCTGATGCGTCTTGCAGGCTGAAACGTCGATCGACTTATGTCTTTGAGGGCAACCTTTATAATGGTTCCCATGTCTGCCACCCCGACCCCCGCCCCCGCGGCGCAAGACCTGGCCGCCGTGCCCGGCGACGCCAGCGCCGACGCCCCCCTGCGCCGCCCCGGCCCCATGCCGGCGGGCCTCGCGCCGGCTCGCGCCATCCGTGTCCTCCCCGACCAACTGATCAGTCAGATCGCCGCCGGCGAAGTGGTGGAGCGTCCGGCATCCGTCGTCAAGGAATTGCTCGAAAATGCCCTTGACGCCGGCGCCCGCGCACTCCAGATCAAGCTCGAAGAAGGGGGGGTGCGCCGCATCGCGATTACCGATGACGGCGGCGGCATGTCCGCCGAGCAGTTGCCGCTCGCCCTCACCCGTCACGCGACGAGCAAGATCCGCACGCTGGACGAACTGGAATCGGTGCTCACACTCGGGTTTCGGGGGGAAGCGCTCGCCTCCATCGCGTCGGTTGCGCAGCTCACGCTGTCGAGCCGCCAGACCGATGCGCCGCATGCGACTGCCATCGACGGCAATACCGGTGCACTCACGCCCGCAGCGGGCCCCGTGGGCACGACGGTCGACGTGCGAGACCTGTACTTCAATACGCCCGCGCGACGCAAATTCCTGAAGACCGAGCAAACCGAGTTCGGTCATTGCATGGACGTCATCCGGCGCAGCGCACTGGCGCGGCCGGACGTCGGCTTCTCGATCCTGCATAACAACCGGGCGGTAGAGCACTGGAACGCGTCGGACGCCGCCACGCGTGTCTCGCGCGTGCTCGGCAACGATTTCGCCGACGCGCATCTCGCGCTCGACGAGGGGGCGGCCGAGCTGCGCCTGTCTGGTTTCGTCGGTCTGCCGACCGCCAGCCGGGGCCGCGCCGACCAGCAGTTCTTCTTCGTGAACGGCCGCTTCGTGCGCGACAAGTTGCTCACGCACGCGGTGCGCGCCGCCTATGAAGACGTGCTCCATGGCGACCGCTATCCGGCATATGTGCTGTATTTCGAACTGCCGCCCCAGTTGGTCGACGTGAACGTTCACCCGTCGAAGATCGAAGTGCGGTTTCGCGATGCCCGCAGCGTTCACCAATTCGTGTTCCACGCCGTGCAACGTGCGCTGGCCCGGGCGGCGGGCAGTGGTGGCGCAACGCACGCAGCGCACCTGACTGATGGCGGCAGTCTCGCCGCCGGGCCGGGAGCGGCCGGTGGCGCTGGCGCAAGCGGCTTCATGGGCGCGCGCCCGGCCGCCGGTTTCGGCACGCCGGGCGGCAGCAGTTGGAACCCGCGCATGCAGCAAGGCTCGCTGCCGATGGCCCAACCGCTGTCTGTCTACGACAACCTGTTCGGACGCGCCGCACCGCCTGCACCACGCCCCTACGGTCAACCGGGCGTCACCGATGCGCCTTCGCCCCCGTATGGCAATACCGGCGACGCACCAGACGGCGCCGCGCTCGCCGCCGGCCTCGAGACGTTGCCGGCAGGCACCGGCAGCACCGCCGACGCCATGTCGCTCGAACACCCCCTGGGCTTCGCGCTCGGGCAGTTGCACGGCATCTACATCCTCTCGCAGAACGCTCACGGTCTCGTGCTGGTCGACATGCACGCGGCGCACGAGCGCATTCTGTACGAGCGCTTCAAGCAGGCGCTGGTGGAGCGCAGCGTGCCGGTGCAGCCGTTGCTCATTCCGGTGACGTTCTTCGCCGACCCGGTGGAAATCGGCACGACGGAAGAACATCAGGAGACGCTCACCGCACTCGGTTTCGACCTCGCCGCCATGTCCCCGACCACGCTCGCCGTGCGCGCCATTCCCGCGCTGCTCGACGGTGCCGATGCGCAAGCGCTCGCGCGCGCGGTGCTGGCCGACCTGCGTCAGTACGGCGGCTCGCGCGTGCTCACGGAGCGTCAGCACGAACTGCTGGGCACGCTCGCGTGCCACACGGCCGTGCGCGCCAACCGGCGTCTCACGCACGAGGAGATGAACGCGCTGCTGCGCCAGATGGAAGCGACCGAGCGGGCCGACCAATGCAACCACGGACGTCCCACCTGGTACCAGCTCACGCTCGGCGACCTCGACAAATTGTTCATGCGCGGACGTTGAGCGGTTCATGAAGGCAAATCCCCCAATCGTCTGCCTGCTGGGGCCGACGGCGTCCGGCAAGACCGCCGCCGCCCTCGCGCTGGCGCAGGACACACCGCTCGAGATCATCAGCGTCGACTCCGCCCTCGTCTATCGCGAGATGGATATCGGCACGGCAAAGCCCAGTGCCGCCGAGCGGGCCGCCGTGCCACATCATCTGATCGATATCATCGATCCGCGCGATGCCTACTCCGCTGCGCAATTCCGCGAAGACACGCTACGGCTGGTCGACGAGATCGCCGCACGCGGGCGTCGTCCGCTGCTCGTCGGCGGCACCATGCTGTACTACAAGGCGCTCACGCAGGGTCTCTCGCCACTGCCGTCCGCCGACGCCGGGGTGCGCGCCAGACTGGACGAAGACGCCGCCCGCGACGGCTGGCCCGCGATGCATGCACGGCTCGCCGGGATCGACCCCGTAACAGCCGCACGTCTTGCGCCAAACGACTCACAGCGCATCCAGCGCGCGCTGGAAATCTTCGAACTGTCGGGCAAACCCATGTCGCAGTGGCTGGCGGAACAGGCGCAGACACCGGACACCCCATCGGCCCACACGTTCGTGCCGGTGGCACTGGAGCCCGGCGACCGCTCGGTCCTGCACGCGCGCATTGCCGAACGTTTTCGCCTGATGCTTGCCGCCGGCTTCATCGAAGAAGTCGAACACCTGCGCGCACGCGGCGATCTCAACCCCGGGCTGCCGTCGATGCGCTGCGTCGGCTATCGTCAGGTGTGGGAATACCTCGACGGCGAGACCGACTACGACACGATGCGCGACAAAGGTATCTTTGCCACGCGTCAGTTGTGCAAGCGTCAACTCACCTGGCTGCGTTCGATGCCCGAACGGCACATCGTCGACTGCACCGCCGCCGACGCCTCGCCGCGCGCCCTTGCCACCGTGCGCGCCCTCTGGCAGCCCTGAGCACCGCCCACTCAACGCTTCGCCGCCGCGGCGAAGCGTCCACCCAGCGCGATTTTCGCTTCATTCCCGCTTCATTTCCGCTTCATTTCCGCCGTTCGATACCTGCATCGAACATGCATCCAGTCCCGCTCTCGCCTCCGTTGAAACCCTGACAGCTTTCCGGTTTGCATGACGATTTTGATATGCTAATTTGCATATCAACGTTTCGATCAATGCAAATTTGCATCGAATCCACGATACCGGGAAGGTTGCCAATGACGCAGACTTCGATGGAGCCAGGTGGGATGACGGGCGATGTGCTGAGGCTGCCGGCAGGCAGGCCGCGGCGTGTGCCGCTCGCAAAGTGGGCGGTGCGCGCAGGCGTCACGGTGATCTACCTGTTCATGCTCAGCCCGCTGATTTTCGTCGTCTGGCTGAGCTTCTTCAAAGACGCGATCATCACGTTCCCGCCGAGCGGCTATACGGTGTCGTGGTATCTGAACGCCTGGCGCAATGCCGCGTTCGCCAACGGCTTCCTGCTCTCGCTGCAGCTCGCCGCCTGCGCGGCCATCGGCGGCGTGATCCTCGGCGTTGCCGCCTCTCTCGCCCTCGCGCGCTACCGCTTCCCGGGACGTCGCACGCTGGGCAATGTCTTGCTGCTGCCGCTGGTCGTGCCGGGCATCGTCGCGGGCATTGCCACTTACCTCTTCTACCTGCGCGCGGAGAACACGCTCGACGTCGACATCGTCGGCACCTTCGGCGGTCTCGTGGTCGCACACGTCTGCCTGACCATTCCGTGGACGATGCGTCTCGTGGGCGCGAGCCTCGCGCAGATCGACGGCACCATCGAAGAAGCCGCCCGCAACCTCGGCGCGGGGCCGTGGCGCACGCTCTGGCGCGTCACGCTGCCAATGCTGCGTCCGGCCATTGTGGCGTCCGTCCTGTTCAGCTTCATCGTGTCGTTCGAGAACCTCGAACTCACGCTGCCACTCGTGGGGCCGGGCAAAACCACCCTGCCCATTGCGATCATGCAGTACCTCGAATTCAACCTCGACCCGACGATTGCGGCGGTTTCCGCCGCGCAGATCGTGCTGCTCGGCATTGTCATGCTGATCACCGATCGCTTCGTCAAACTCAGCCAGGTGATCTGACATGGCCAACGTTTCGCTTCGTGGACTGCGCAAGCAATACGGAAACGCCGCTGCCGTCGCGGACTTTTCGCTGGAGATCGCCGAAGGCGAACTCGTCGCCTTCCTCGGCCCGAGCGGCTGTGGCAAGACCACCACGCTGCGCATGGTCGCAGGCTTCGTCGAGCCAACGGCCGGCGAAATCTGGATCGGCGGCAAAGAAGTCTCCCGCCTGCCACCGAATCGCCGCAACACCGGTATGGTGTTCCAGCGTTACGCGCTGTTCCCGCATATGACCGTGGCTGAAAACGTGGCGTTCGGGCTCGAGATGCGGCACGTCTCGGGCGCGGATCGTGCCACGCGCATTCGCGAAGCGCTCGACATGGTGCGTCTCACACCGCTGGCAGATCGTTATCCGCGCCAGCTCTCAGGCGGTCAGCAACAGCGCGTGGCGATTGCCCGCGCGCTTGCGATCCGTCCCGACGTCTTTCTGCTCGACGAACCGCTCTCCAATCTCGACGCCAAGCTGCGCACCGAAGTGCGCGAAGAGATCCGCGCCTTGCAACGCCGGCTTGGTCTGACGACGATCTTTGTCACGCACGATCAGGAAGAGGCGCTGGCCATTGCCGATCGTCTGGCCGTGATGCACGACGGTTGCGTGCAGCAGATCGGCACGGCCGACGCCCTGTACGAACGTCCGGCGAATCCTTTCGTCGCGAACTTCCTCGGCAAAATGAACTTCCTCGCGGGCCGGATGAGCGACGGGCACTTCGTGACCGCGAAAGGGGAACGCCTTGCGCTGGCGGGTGCCGTGCACGACGCCACGACGCTTGGCATTCGCCCCGAACGCCTGCGGCTGACCGACGCCCCCACGCGAGACGAGACAGCCCTGCCGGTCACGGTCGATCAGACGATCTATCTGGGCTCCACGCTCGAACTGCGCCTGAAGAGCCCGCAAGGCGAGATGCTCGTAGCACACGTGCAGAACACCGCACGCGACGACGCGAGCCGCTACGCCCCGGGCCGCGCGCTCAAGGCTTGCTTCGCGAGTACCGACTGCCTGTTTTTCAACGCCTGACGGCAACGCATCAATCACCCCAACGCTTCGGCCCATGTATTGGCCAACCCGTGGCCAATGTTTTGAAGGATGACGACATGACGCACGCCCTGAACCGCCGCTCGTTTCTGAAGACCGCTTCCGGCCTGGTGATCGCTCCCGCGCTCGGCCTCGATGCGCTCTCGGCATACGCCGCCGACGCCTGTCCGAACGTGGTCGTCGGCACCTGGGGCGGCGACTATCTGAATCTGCTCGAGCAAAACATCGGCAAGCCGATCATCGAAGCGGCGGGCGGCAAAGTCACTTACGACTCTGCCGGGCAGGTCGAGCGCATGACGAAGTTGCGCGCCGAGAAGGCGTCGCGGCGCGGTTCGCTCGACGTCGCGTGTCTGGCTGATCTCGATATGTACGACATCAACCGCTCGGGCATTCTCGAGGCGGTCGACGCCAAGCTCGTGCCGAATCTGACGAATACGCTGGAGGCGCTGCGCCGCCCGTATTCCATCCCGCACATCTTCAGCGCGATGGTGATCGTCTACAACCCGGAGAAGCTCGGCACGAAGCCCGATTCGTTCACGGCCGCGCTCGATCCCAAGCTCAAGGGCAAAGTCGGCTTCTCCGACATCCTCTACAACTTCAACGTGGTGAGCAGCTCGCTTGCGGCAGGTCACAAGGACGGCGACATGGCCGGCGGCGTGCAGTTCCTGCGCGAGTTGCGCAAGTCACAGCAGCCGAAGGTCTATCCGTCGAACGAGGCGGTGGCCTCCGCGCTCAAGAGCGGCGATATCTGGTTCACCTGCATGTGGAAGGCGCGAGCACTGCAATGGAAGAAGGCCGGTGTGCCCATCGACTACGTGGTCCCCAAGGAAGGCGCCGTGCCGGTGACGTTCGAGGCCGCCGTGCCGAAGAACTCGCAGTCGAAGCCGTGCGGCTTCAACTATCTGAACGCGATGCTCGACCCGCGTGCGCAAATCGGCTTTGCCGAGACGATGGGCTACGCGCCGACCGTGAAGAACGCGAATCTGCCGCCGTCGCTGCAACAAAGCGTGGGCTTCACCAGTGCGGAACTCGATCGCATGGTCAAGCTCGACTACGCTCGCTTCACCGCTGACAAGCCCGCGTTGCTCGACTTCTGGAACAAGGAATTCAAGGTGGGTCTGTGAACGTCACCGACACGCCGGAGCCCGCGATGACGTCGCGCCCGCCGTCCACCCAAGCCTCCCGGGCCGCCACCGCTCGCGCGGTGCGCGGCGCGTTCACGGGCGGCGCGCTCGCCGCCCCCGCCACGCTCGTCGTGCTCTTCGTCATCGTACTGCCCGGGCTGCAACTGGTGCGCTACAGCTTCAACCGGTTCGATCCCGTCGACATGATGCAGGCGGCATTGACCGGCGCGAACTATCTCAAGTTCTTCACCGATCCGTACTACCTGTCGGTGTTATGGATGACGATCAAGGTCGCGTCGCTGTGTACCGCCCTCGCGCTCGTGTTCAGATTTCCCGTCGCCTACGTGCTCGCCCGCACGCAGAGCCGTTTCAAGAGCCTGCTCGTGATGCTGCTCGTCTTCCCGCTGCTCGTGGGTAACGTCGTGCGCGCGGCCGGGTGGATGGTCATGCTGGGCAACGCCGGTTTCGTCAACTCGCTGCTCGTGTCGCTGAGCATCGTGCCGCAACCGATTCGCCTGCTCTACACGCCGTTCGCCGTCGTCGTGGGCACCACCGCCGTAGTACTGCCCTACATGATCCTCACGTTGCAAAGCGTGCTCGAAGGCATGGACTTTTCCGTCGAAGAAGCCGCTCGCAATCTGGGCGCGACGTTCCGGCAGACACTCACGCGCGTGATTCTGCCGATGGCGGCGCCAGGCATTGCGGCGGGCACCATGCTCGTCTTCATTCTCTGCATGAACGCCTACGCCACGCCCGTGCTGCTCGGCGGCACCGGCATCACGATGATGACGCCTACGATCTACGACCAGATCGCGAAAGCCAACAACTGGCCGTTCGGCGCAGTGCTCTCCATCGTGTCGATGGTCGTGACGTTCGCGCTGGCCATTGCCTCGCACTGGGTCATCCACCGCCGTTACGCGAAGACGATGATGACCTGACTCCCCCGACTGCGATTGCCGCTTAGTCCGGCCTGCCCGCGCGATGCCACGCCGGGCATCGCACGGGCATCGCCTGACCTTTCGCAACCTTCTGCAGATAAGGATCTCCCATGCCGACACTCTCTCACGCCACACGTCAGTACCGCCGCAGTCTGATGAACGATCTGATGGACCGCACGCGCGTCGATGCGCTCGTGTTCACCGCCGCAGACTTCTTCCAGTGGGCCACCAACTTTCACGTCGACGTGCAGACGTGGGAGCGCCCGATCGCCATTTGCGTGCCGCGTAACGGCGAGCCCTTCGCGGTGATGAACGAGCTGTCCACCCATCATCTGATGATGGCGCGCGAGCGCGGTCATCTGTGGCTCGACCTCGATCGCGTCACGCTCTACGCCGAGCACCCGCGTGTCACGCAACGCCAGCCGCTGCTCGCCGAAGTCCCCGCCCTGATCGCCGACACGTTGCGCAGCGCCGGCCTCGCGGGTTCGCGCATTGGCGTCGACGCGGCCGGTGGCCCGCTTACGCGCGCGAGTGCATTGCTGCCCGATGCGAAGCTCGTGCCGATGCTCGCCGAGATGCGCGCGCTGCGCTGGGTCAAGCACGATGAGGAAATTGCCATCATGCGCGCCGCCGCCGAGCTGGCCGACTGGGTGCAGGACCGCTATCGCGAGAACATCCGTCCGGGGCGCCTTGTGCAGGAACTCGATTACTCGATGGCCGCGCTGATGGTCACCGAGGGCGCGAAGCGTTTCCCCGGCGAAAACCTCGAAGTGATGCGCTGCTGGACGCTCTCCGGCCCCGCGTCGGCCTCACCGCACGGCGACGGCGCCTCGTGCGGCGCGCGCATCAGCGCGGGCGACGGCATGGTCAACATCGTGATCCCGCGCCTGAACGGTCTCGTCATCGAGAACGAACGCACATGGTTCTGCGGCAAGCCGTCGAGCGAGCAGGCCCGCTTCTACGAGGTCGCCCGCGCGGCCAACGAGGCCGCCGTGAGCGCCGCCGTGACCGGCAAACCGGTGTCCGGCATCGACGCCGCCGCGCAGGCCGTCATCGAGAAGGCCGGTTGCGGCGAGTACATCCGCCATCGCACAGGACATGGCATGGGCATCATCGGCCACGAGTACCCCGACGACATGGCGTTCAACCATCGCCCGCTGCTTGCGAACGAAGTCTATTCGGCAGAGCCGGGCATCTATGTCTACGGCCTCGGTGGCTTCCGGCTGGACGACTCGGTCGTCACCGGCGACACCCCCGTGATGCTCACCCGCACCCCACGCACACTCGCCCACGCCACGATCGACTGAACGCCGGGCACGCGAGCCTAACGACCTGACGCTGAACCAAAGACCAGACACATCATCCCGGAGGAGAGGTCATGGAGTCGATTCTGTTGTCGAATTGCGCGTTGCTCGACCCGGTCAAGGGCGAACTGCGCGAAGACCACGCCGTCCTGATCGAGGACGGCCGCATCAAGGAAGTATCGGATAAGCCGATTCGCACCCAGTCCGCGCGCGAGATCGATGCACATGGCCGCACCGTCATGCCGGGGCTGATCGATCTGCATGTCCACGTTCACGCCACGCAACTGAACCTCTCCGCGCAAGCGCACCTGCCGAATGTGCTCGTCACGCTCAAGTCGGTGCCGATATTGCAGGGCATGCTGCGTCGCGGCTTCACCACCGTGCGCGATGCCGGCGGTGCAGGGTACGCCATCAAACACGCGGTCGACAGCGGCCTGGCCGAAGGCCCACGCCTGTTCGTATCGGGTCGCGCAATCAGTCAGACCGGCGGACACGGCGACGGACGCCCGCGCACCGATTACATCGGCACGGACGGTCCCTGCCCATGCTGCGTGCGCGTGGGTGCCCTGTCCCGGGTGGCCGATGGCGTCGATGAAGTGCGCCGTGCCGTGCGCGAAGAATTGCAGATGGGTGCCGACCAGATCAAGATCATGGCCTCGGGCGGCGTGGCATCACCCACCGATCCCGTCGGCGCCTGGGGCTATTCGGAAGATGAGATTCGCGCCATCGTCGCGGAAGCACGCGGGCGCGGCACCTATGTGCTTGCGCACGCCTACACGGCGCAGGCCATCGAACGCGCCGTGCGCTGTGGCGTGCGCACCATCGAGCATGGCAATCTCGTCGATGCCGCCACGGCGCGCTACATGGCCAGTCAAGGCGCCTACGCGGTACCGACCCTGGTCACCTACGACGCCCTCGCGAACGAAGGCAGGTCGCTCGGCCTGCCCGACGACAGCGTAGCGAAGATCGCCGATGTGCATGCGGCCGGCCTGCGCTCGCTGGAGATCTTCCGCGAAGCCGGTGTGAAGATGGGATACGGCTCGGATCTGCTGGGCGAGTCGCAGCGTCTGCAAAGCGACGAATTCCGTTTGCGCGCCGAAGTCCTCTCGCCCGCAGAGATTCTGCGCAGCGCGACGGTCATCGGCGCCGAGGTGCTTGGCCAGTCCGGACAGTTGGGCGAAATCGTGCCTGGCGCGCTTGCCGATGTCCTGATCGTCGACGGCAATCCGCTCGCCTCGCTCGACTGTCTGCTCGGCCAGGGAGAGCGGATTCCGATGGTGATGAAGGGCGGTAGAATCCACGCTTTTGCGCTGTAAGGCGAGCGCCGCACGAGGTGCGGCGCAAGGTGCGACACAAGCGCAAACCCTTCCGTGGAGAATCGATGGATTTCCGGCACATCGACGCCTTTCGGGCGCTGATGCTCACGCGCACGACGACCAAAGCGGCACAGGTGCTCGGCACGTCGCAGTCTGCGGTCAGCCGTCTCGTGGCCGATCTCGAACGCTCGACGCGTCTCACGCTGTTCGACCGTGCGCGCGGCCGGCTCGAACCCACGGCCGAGGCGTTCGCACTCTTCGAGGAAGTCGAGCGCCGGTACGCCGGGCTCGACAACATCCGTGAGTTTGCGCTTAATTTGCGCAACCCCGACAAGGCCGTCATTCGGGTGGGGTCCGTGGTGTCGTTTGGCCTCGGGTTCTTTGCGCGCGTGATGGCCGGCTACCGGGCGCTGCATCCGAGCGTGCAACTCGCGCTGACCACGGGGGCGTCGGATCTGATTCGCGATCAGGTCGTCACGCATCAACTCGCACTGGGTCTCGTGACCGACACCATCGATGTCGCGGCGACCGACGCCGTCTCGTTCGCCAAGCTCGATGCCATCTGCGCGCTGCCCGCGGGCCACGCGCTCGCCCGCAAGAAGGTGATCCGTCTGGCCGATCTCAAGGGGCAGCCGATTCTGTCGTACGAGCCGACCGACATGGTGCGCTGGGGCATGGATCAGCTCTTCGCCGACGGCAATCTGCATCAGCAGGTCGTCGCCACGGCGCGTTACTCCGTCAACATCGGCACGATGGTCAAGGAGAACGTCGGCATAGGGTTGCTGCACCCCGTGTCCGCCTACGATTTTCTCGACTCCGATCTGGTGTTGCGCCGCTTCGAACCGTCCATGCCGTTTCACACGTTGCGTATCACGCCGCGCGCCGCCGCGCCCAGTGCGCAACTCGACGACCTCGTACGCGTGATGGAGACTACGCTCGAGGACGTCATGCGCGCCGTCGAGGCGCGGATGAAGCGCTGACGCGGCGTCTTTGGTCTGTCGTCTACTCAGACAGCATTCTGTCGCACATGGCGTCGACAAACACGCGCAGCTTCGGCGAGAGGTGACGGCTCGACGGCCAGAGCATCCAGAACTGGCCGGGATTTTCCAGATAGTCGCCGAGGAAGACCTGAAGCTCGCCTGCGGCCAGCGCGTCGCGAGCGAGAAAATCGGGCATGTACGCCACGCCGAGCCCGTGGATGGTCGCGCTCAACAACGCCTCCATGTTGTTGCACGTAAGGCTCGTATGCAGCTTCGGCGCGTGCGTCACCTCTGACACGAACGCCCACGGCTGCAATTTTCCGGACGTCGGAAAGCGAAAGCGGATACACGCGTGCGTCTCGAGATCGTTCGGGGTTTGCGGTGTGCCGCGCCTCGCGAGATAAGCCGCAGACGCGCACAGCACGAATCGAAACGGCCCCGCGCGTCGCGACATCAGCGTGGAGTCCGGTAAGTCGCCGCTGCGGATCACCACGTCCAACCCGCCTTTGATCAGATCCACGATGCGGTCGTCGAAATCCAGATCGAGTTCGATGTCCGGATACTTTTCGGTGAATGCGGGAAGCAACGGCATCACAAACCGGTAGGCCGTGACCGGCAGCCCGACGCGCAATTTGCCGCGCGGTGTCTGCGAGACCTGCGAGAGCATGGCGCGGGCGTCGGCCAGTTCGTCGAGCACGCGCCGGCAGCGCTCGTAATACATCTGCCCCGCCTCCGTCAGATTCACGCGCCGAGTGCTGCGCTGGAAAAGCCGCACGCCGAGCGTCGCTTCGAGCCGCGCAATCTGCTTGCCGATCGCCGACGCCGACACGCCCGTCGCCCGCCCCGCCGCCACGAAACTCAAGGTCTCTGCCGCGCTCACGAACGCGGTGATTTCCGCCAGATTGTCCATCGTCTCATGCTCCAGTGCGGTTGAACGCCCTCCGTCGATTACGGAATTTTATTCCCTAATTTACGAACCTCCCGCCCGTTTATCTGGCATTGACGAATATTTAGCATGTATCGCATGACGTCGGCCAACGTTCCCTTCGGCTTCAGATGCGCGTGAGCGCGTCTTCATCAGGATTCTCTTCATGTCGATCATGGCTTCCCGGCCCTCACCGCGCGCCGACGCCTCATTGCGCCGCCGGCTGCTGGGCCTTTTCTCCGTTTGTCTCGCGGCGTTGTTACTTCCGATGAGCTTCTCGGGCGGGGCAGTCGCCACGCCCGCCATAGGGGCCGCGCTGCACGGCAGCGCGCTCGAGATGCGCTGGATCACCAGCGCGTTCATGCTCGCGTTCGGTGGCTGTCTGATGGCCGCCGGTGCGTGCGCCGACGCGTTTGGGCGCAAACGCCTGTTCCTGCTGGGTGTGGGGGCCCTGCTGTTGACGTCGCTCGCGCTCGCCCTGTCTCGCTCCGCGCTCGTTGTCGACTGGCTTCGTGCGTTGCAGGGCGTGGCGGCGGCGGCAACGCTCGCCGGTGGTGGCGCGTCGCTCGCCCAGGACTTTGACGGACACGCCCGTGCACGCGCCTACGGCCTGCTGGGCACGACGTTTGGCGTTGGCTTGGCGTTCGGGCCGTTGCTCGCGGGGGGGCTTATCGCGCGCTTCGGCTGGCAAGGCGTGTTCGCGGCCACCGCTGTTATCGCGGCGCTCGCGCTGATCATCGGCGCACGCGGCATGCGCGAATCGCGCGATCCCTCCGCCACGGGACTCGACTGGCCCGGCACGCTGTCGTTCACCGGTGCCCTCTCGTGCTTCACATACGGCGTGATTCAGGCCCCTGCGCTGGGGGCGACAGCGCCGCAAGTCGTCGGCACACTCGCGTTCTCGGTGCTGCTGGCCGTCGCGTTCATCGCGATCGAACGGCGTGTGGCGCACCCCATGCTCGACCTGACGCTCTTTCGCTACGTGCGTTTCATCGGCGTGCAAATGCTGCCCATCGCCACATGCTGTTGCTACATCGTGTTGCTCGTATTGCTGCCGTTGCGTTTCATTGGTGTGCATGGCGACAGCGAGGTCGTGGCCGGATTGCGCATGATGGCGTTGTCACTGCCGATGCTCGTGGTGCCCTTCGTCGCCACGCAACTGGCGCGGCGCATTCCCGCCGGTGTGTTGTGCAGCGCAGGGTTGGGGCTGGCTGCGGCGGGCCTCGTGTGGCTGGCCCGCACGAGCGGCTCGCCGGACACTGGCGTGCTGAGTCCCGCGCTATGGCCAATGCTTCTGATCGGCACCGGCAGCGCGATGCCTTGGGGCTTGATGGACGGACTGTCGGTGAGCGTCGTGCCCACGGACCGCGCGGGCATGGCGATGGGCATTTTCAATACGACGCGAGTCGCAAGTGAAGGCGTGGCGCTCGCGATCGTCGGGGCCGTGTTGGTGGCGTTGATAAGCGCGCAGTTGCCCGGCATGCAGGGGGCCGTGGCGCCCGGCATGGCCCGCGAGGCCGTCAACCGGCTCGTCGCGGGGGATATGCACGGTGCGCTCGCCAGCGCCCCGGCATGGGGGGAAGCGGCATTGCGTAGCGCTTACGAGCACGCCTTCGCGACCTTGCTCGACCGGCTCGCGATCGTCACCCTGCTGTGCGCCATCGTCGTGTTTGCCTGCCTCGGCGGTAGACCGCGAACCGGCCCCGCCGATCTGGGTAAGCCATCGGCCGACATCGCGACGCCCTGAGGCACGCGGCCTCTCTCCCAAAAGAAAAGCCCGCCGAGGCAATCCCCGGCGGGCTTTCAGTGCATTCCTCATGCCGGGAGGGCGTTGCCCTCCCCGTGTATTCTCGTGCCTTACGACACGATCGTTTGCGCCTCGCCTTCCTTGCGCTCGCGGATCGTGCCCAGACGGTAGACCGTCTCGCCCGATGCTTCGAGGTGCTTGACGGCCGCATCGGCGTCAGCCGCCGAAACGATGACCGCCATGCCGATACCGCAGTTGAACACGCGGTGCATTTCGGCGTCGGCCACCTTGCCGTGCGCTTGCAACCACTGGAACAGCGGCGGCAGGGTCCAGGCGTTCTTCGAGATGTTGGCCGTCAGGTTGTCCTGCAGCACGCGCGGAATGTTCTCGACGATACCGCCGCCCGTGATGTGTGCCATGCCCTTGACCGGCAGCGTCTGCATCAGCGCCAGCAGCGGCTTGACGTAGATGCGCGTCGGCGCCATCAGCACGTCGCGCAGCGGCTGGCCGTGGAAGTCGGCGTCCAGATCCGGCTTGGCCACTTCGATAATCTTGCGAACGAGCGAATAGCCGTTCGAGTGCGCGCCCGACGACGCCAGGCCCAGCACCACGTCGCCCGGCACGATGGTCGTGCCGTCGATGATCTTGCTCTTCTCGACCGCGCCGACCGCGAAACCGGCCAGATCGTACTCACCGTCCGGGTACATGCTCAGCATTTCCGCCGTCTCGCCGCCGATCAGGGCGCAACCGGCCAGCTCGCAGCCCTGGGCAATGCCCTTGACGACCGTCGCGGCCGTGGCCACGTCCAGCTTGCCGCAGGCGAAGTAGTCGAGGAAAAACAGCGGCTCGGCGCCCTGCACCAGAATGTCGTTCACGCTCATGGCCACCAGATCCTGGCCAACCGTGTCGTGCTTGTTCAGCGTGAAGGCCAGCTTGAGCTTGGTGCCCACGCCGTCGGTCCCCGAAACGAGCACCGGCTCCTTGTAGCGCTTGGGCACTTCGAACAGTGCGCCAAAGCCGCCGATGCCGCCCAGCACGCCGTCGCGCAGGGTTTTTTTGGCGAACGGCTTGATCGCTTCGACCAATGCGTCGCCCGCTTCGATGTCGACGCCAGCGTCGCGATAGGAAAGGCCGGAAGTTTCGTTAGGGTGTGACATGACGGGAATGCATCAAGGTTCGGTAAAATGCGATTTTACCCGATGCGCGTGTCCTTTCGGCACGCAAACCGGATATCGGACGCCGGCGAAGGCCGTCGTGCCCTGTAAACCGTACTGTGCCGGCCTTCCGCCGGCTTTCTTCGTTCGTGATCCAGCAACTGTATCTCGACCTCGGCACACCGCCGCCCGCCACGTTCGACAATTTTATTGTCGGGCCCAATCGCGAGCCGGCGCAAACGCTCGCCGGCCTGAATGCCGAACTCTCGGCCGGCACGGCACGCGACCGCGGCATCTACCTCTGGGGGGCCGCCGGGTCCGGCCGCACCCACCTGATGGAGGCGCTGTGCCATGCCGTCGGCCCGAGCGCACGCTATCTGCGCCCGAACAGCCCACTGGCGGCCTTCACGTTCGACGACGCGAGCACGGTCTATTGCGTCGACGACTGCGACCACCTCTCTGCCACACAACAGATCGCGGCTTTCAATCTGTTCAACGAGACGCGGGCCAGACCGCATTGCGCCTTCGTGGCGGCGGGTTCCCAGCCGCCGGTCGACATGCCGCTGCGCGAAGATTTGCGCACGCGCCTCGGCTGGGGCCTCGTTTTTCATATTGTTGGACTTGACGACGATGGCAAGAAACAGGCGTTGCAGAACGCCGCGCGCGAGCGCGGCTTGCAGTTGGCGGCCGACGTGCCCGCCTACCTGCTCACTCACTTCCAGCGCGATATGTCGAGTCTGATGGCATTACTCGACCGCCTGGACCGGTTTTCGATGGAACAAAAGCGCGCGGTGACCTTACCGTTGCTGCGTCAGATGCTCACCCACACCGATCCTGCCACCCCCGACGGTAAAAACTAGGCAGACCCTAGCTTCAGGTAAAATTCGCGCAATGACCAATTTAGCTCTCTTCGATCTCGACCACACCCTGCTGCCGACCGACAGCGACAAAGAGTGGGGCCGTTTCCTCGTGCGCCAGGGCGCGGTCGAGCGTGACTCGTACGCGCAGGCCAACGAGGCCTTCTATCAGGACTACCGTGCAGGCCGGCTCGATATGCCGGCCTATCTGCGTTTCTGTCTCGCCCCGCTCGCACGCTATCCGCGTGACCAGCTCGACGCATGGCACGCGCAGTACATGGAAGAGTCGATCCTGCCGCACATCCGGCCCGAAGCGCTCGAATTGCTCGACGTGCACCGCGAGGCGGGCGACCTGTGCGCCATCGTGACGGCCACCAACACGTTCGTCACGCGACCGATCGCCAAGGCATTCGGCATCGATCACCTGATCGGCACCGAGCCGGCCACCGCCGGTGACGGTCCCAATGCGCGTTACACCGGCGAATACGTCGGTACACCGAGCTTCCGCGAGGGCAAGATCACACGTACCGAAGCCTGGCTTGCAACGCTAGGCAAGACGTGGAGCGATTTCGACCACGCATTTTTCTACAGCGATTCCGCCAACGACGTCCCCCTGATGGAGAAGGTGAACCATCCGGTGGCAACGAACCCCGATGAGGCGCTGCGCAGCATTGCGCTGGCGCGTCGCTGGCCCATTCTCGAGTTGTTCCAGTGATCCGTAAACTCATCAAGAAGCTGCTGGGCAAAGACGGCCGGTCCGAGAGCGCCGCAGGTAATCCGCCCGCCACCGGCCTGCCGGTCGTCATCCCCGTCTCGGTTCACGGCATAGATCCGAGCCTGCTCTCGAAGAATGCCGTGCGCGTGACCGACACGTTGCAGCAAGCCGGTTTCAAGGCCTTCATTGTGGGCGGCGCCGTGCGCGATCTGCTGCTGGGCATCGCCCCGAAGGACTTCGACGTCGCCACGAGCGCCACGCCCGAACAGGTCCAACGCCTGTTCCGGCGCGCGCGCATCATCGGCCGCCGCTTCCAGATCGTGCACGTTCAATTCGGGCAGGAGATCATCGAGACCTCCACGTTCCGGGCGTTGGTCGATGCCGTCGACAGCGAGCAGATCGGTGCGCGCCGTCCGAAAAAAGGCGAACTCGACCGCAAGACCCACGTCACCGACGAATCGGGCCGTGTGCTGCGCGACAACGTCTGGGGCGAGCAGAATGAAGACGCCGCACGCCGCGACTTCACCGTCAACGCCATGTATTACGACCCGGCGGCTCAGACGGTGCATGACTATCACCACGGCTGGGAAGACATTCAGAAGCGAGTGCTGCGCATGATCGGCGATCCCGCCACGCGCTACCGCGAAGATCCCGTGCGCATGTTGCGCGTGGTGCGTTTCGCGGCCAAGCTCGGCTTCAAGATCGATGACGCCACGGCGGCGCCGATCCCGCAGTTGGCCCCGCTCATCGACAACGTGCCTGCAGCGCGTCTGTTCGACGAGATGCTCAAGCTGCTGCTCTCGGGTCATGCCTGGGCATGTGTGCAGCAACTGCGCACGCAGGGCCTGCATCACGGTCTGCTGCCGTTGCTCGACGTGGTGCTGGAGCAGCCGCTGGGCGAGAAGTTCGTCACGCTGGCGCTCGCCAACACCGATGCGCGCATTCGCGCAGGCAAACCGGTCTCGCCGGGCTTCCTGTTCGCCGCCCTGCTCTGGCATCTCGTGCTGGAAAAGTGGCAGGCCTATCAAAGCGCAGGCGAATATCCGATTCCGGCGTTGCATCTGGCGATGGACGACGTGCTCGATGCGCAAACGGGCAAGCTGGCCATCCAGCGCCGCTTCGTCGCCGACATGAAGGAAATCTGGGGCTTGCAGGTGCGTCTCGACAAGCGCGTGGGTCGCACACCGCTGCGTCTGCTCGAGCATCCGCGTCTGCGCGCCGGTTACGACTTCCTGCTGTTGCGTTGCGAGTCGGGTGAAGTCCCGGCAGAAGCCGGTCAGTGGTGGACGGACTTCCTCGAAGGCGACGCCGCCACACGCGACGCCCTGCTCGCCCAGGGCAGCGGATCGGGCAGCACCACGCCGGCCGCGAAGCGTCGCCGCCGGCGTCGCAAACCGTCGGGCGGCGGGGGCGGTGAAGGCTCGGGCGGCGATCGTGGCGATGGGGGAGGGGGTAACGAGAACGCTGCCAGCGCGAATCATGGCAAGCGGGTATCATCGCCACAGCATGGTTCCGAAGGTGCTTCATGACTGTTGCCTATATCGGGCTCGGCGCGAATCTCGGCGACGCCCGCCAAGCGATCAAGGACGCCATTGTCTGTCTGGCGCAGCAAATCGGCGTCACCATCACGGCCAAGTCCGACCTGTATCGCACTGCGCCGATCGAGTCGAGCGGTGACGACTATCTCAATTGTGCCGTCGCCGTCGAGACGACGTTGACGGCGCGCCAGTTGCTGACGCTGTGTCTGAAGATCGAACTCCATTTCGGGCGCGAACGGCCGTACAAGAACGCGCCGCGCACGCTCGATCTCGATCTGCTGCTGTATGGCGATGAGCGCATTGCAGAGCCCGATCTGATCGTGCCGCATCCGCGCCTGGCGTTGCGGGCCTTTGTCCTGCGCCCGCTCGCGGATCTTGCTCCCGAACTCGACATTCCCGGCGTGGGGCGCGTGAGCGCCCTGCTGGCCGATGTGGCGGACCAGCGCATCGAGCGCGTCGAGCAGTGCTGCTGCCCGACGAAGCGAGCCTACGCATCATGAGATCGCCCGTCCTCGGGCGTTTCCGCTATCTGGCCGTCGAAGGCCCCATCGGTGTTGGCAAGACGTCGCTGGCGCGGCGCCTCGCCGATGCTGCGGGTGCCGATCTAATGCTCGAGCAGCCGGCCCTCAATCCGTTTCTCGAACGCTTCTACCGCGACAGTGCGCGCTATGCGCTGCCTGCACAGTTGTCCTTCTGCCTGAAACGAGTACACGAAGCGACGGAAATTGCGCGACACGATATCGACGGCAAGCCGATCTTCACCGACTTCCTTCCCGAGAAGGACGGCCTGTTTGCACGGCTCACGCTCGCTGCCGACGAACTCGAGCTTTACCGCAAGCTCGTGGCGCACATCGAGCGGCCGCATCGGGCACCGGATCTCGTGATTCATCTGCAAGCCAGCCCCGAGACGCTGTTCGCGCGCATTCAAAAGCGCGCGATTCCGATGGAACAGCAAATTCCGGACACCTATCTTCGCGCGTTGTGCGACATCTACGGCGAATTCTTCTATCATTACGCCGCTGCGCCGGTATTGACTGTCGACACGGAGCAATTCGACCCGGCACACAACGACAGCGACTTCGCCCTGCTGGTCGAACGCATCGATCAGATGCGCGGGCGCAAGGAAGTCTTCGTCAAGGGCGCCCGCCCCTGAGCGCACTCCGACCGAGCATCGCGCCAGCAACACCTCCTGAACCGAGGCCGATATGAGTTATCTGCAAGAATCCAACCGCAAGGCCGTGACCGTTCCCGGACTTGCCCAGATGCGCGAACGTGGCGAGAAGATCGCCATGCTCACGGCTTATGACGCGAGTTTTGCCGCGCTGCTCGACCGCGTGGGCGTGGATGCCATTCTCATTGGCGACTCGCTCGGCAATGTGATCCAAGGTCAGCGCACGACGCTGCCGGTTACGCTGCGCGATATCTGCTATCACACCGAGTGCGTGGCGCGCAGCGTCAACAAGGCACTCGTGCTGGCCGATCTGCCGTTCGGCACCTATGGCACGAAGGAACAGGCCTATCAGAGCGCCGTGGCCGTCATGCAGGCGGGTGCGCAGATGGTGAAGATCGAAGGTGGCGAGTGGCTGGCCGAGACGGTGCGCTTTCTGGTCGAGCGCAGCATTCCGGTCTGCGCACATCTGGGCCTGACGCCCCAGTCGGTACACGCATTCGGGGGCTTCAAGGTGCAGGCACGAGAGGATGCCGCACAGGCAAAATTGCTCCACGATGCCCGGGCGTTGCAGACGGCTGGGGCGCAATTGGTGGTGCTGGAAGCGATTCCGGCCGCCGCGGCGGCGCGCGTGACGCCGGAATTGCCGACGATGCCGACCATCGGCATCGGCGCCGGTCCCGACTGCGACGGACAAGTGCTCGTGCTGCAGGACATGCTGGGCGTGTTCCCCGGCAAGTCGCCGAAGTTCTCGATGAACTTCATGGACGGACAACCGAGCATCGCTGCGGCCATCGAAGCGTATGTACAAGCCGTAAAGCACGGGACGTTCCCGACGCAAGAACATTCGTTCTGAGCGTTCGCGCGAGCCCTGCGCGGTAAAAAGATCGGTTCGGAGACGAGCCGATTTTTTTATGCCGCCATCGGCAGCGTGAACACCACCGCAAAACCCTCGCCCGCCACCCGCTCAAAGGTCATCTGGCCGCCGTGAGCGTGCATCACTTCGGCCACCATCGCCAACCCCAGACTCGCCCCTTCGCGGCCATCGGCGCGCGAGGAAAACGGCGTGCGCACGCGCTGCCATTCCGCTTCCGGGATGCCCGGACCATCGTCGAAGAATCTCAGGCGCCATTGATCGCCTGCACGCGTCACGTCGACATGCAGACGCTGCGGCGCGCCGTAGGCCAACGCATTGACCAACACGTTCTTGATCGCTTCGCGCAGGCTCAGTGGGTCGCCGGCGATCATGCATGGCGTCTGCGGCGCATGGAGTGCGACATCGATGTCGCGCGTCGCATAAGAGAGCGTCTCGCGCATTGCCGTCTGCAACAGCTCGTTCAGATCAACAGGCACCGGCGCCACGCTGTCGGCCCGGTGCTGCACCATCGCATGATTGATCAATTGGTGGATGAGTCCGCCAAGCCCGCGTGCCTGCTTCTGAATGCGTGCGATATGCGTCTGACGTGCGGCGTCATCCTGCGTCTGCGTGAGCATTTCCGCTTGCGCCGTGAGCGCGGTTACCGGCGTGCGCAGTTGATGCGCCGCATCGCCGATCACGCGGCGCATCAGCGCGCGCGATGTCGCCAGCCGCTGCATGAAGTCGTTGATCGCCCCCACGAGTGCCAGCGTCTCCGCCGGCACCGTCACCGCCAGCGGGACGAGATCGTTCGAGTCGCGCGCCCGAATCGCCGCCTCGATCTGCTTGAGCGGCATGAGCGCCTGACGTAGTGTCCAGAGTGCGGCGAACATCGCCAGCACCCCTGTCGCAATGGTGATGAGCAGCGTGTTATCTGCCAACCCGCGTGTGAAGCGCACCCGGGCGTTCTGGGTGTGTGCCAACGCCACCACCGCCCACGGATGGGGTGCTGCCACCGGCATGCGGCGTCCGACGATGGCGATGCGGATCGGCATCTCCTGATAAGTGCCGTCGACCACGACGGGGCCGTCGGCGAGTTTGTCCCACGGAATGACCGGACGGAACTCCGAATCTCCCGCGACCGAGCGGCCATTCGGATCGAGCACGGTATAGAAGATCTGATCGCCCGGTGCGAGCGCGGAAAATGCCGCCAGCGGCACGTCGACATTCACTTCGCCGTTCTGATACCACGTGTTCTCCGCCACTTGCAGCGCGCTGCCGAGCAGCCAGCGATCATACGCACGGTCGACGGCCGAGCGCGTCGAAAACCAGATACCGAGCAGCACCGCCACGGCGGCGAACGCCAGCACGGCGCCCATGCGCACCACCAGCCGCAGATACAGTGACCGGCCGGGAACGATCATGACAGCACGAGTTGATAGCCCAGTCCGCGCAACGTGCGAATCTGGAATTGCGCGGCAGCCAGCTTCTTGCGCAGACGGGCGACATACTGCTCGATGGCGTTCGCGTTCGGTACGGGCTCGTCGCCGTACAGTCGATCCATGAGTTCGTCCTTGCCGAAGATGCGCCCCGGACGCGCCGCGAGAATTTCAAGCAGCGTCACTTCGCGGCGCGTGAGTTCGATCGGCTGACCGTCGATCTCGACACCGCGACTCTTGCGATCCAGCGAGAGATTGGCGCAGGTCAGCCGGTTCGTGGCGTCCTGTCCGGTGCGGCGCATGAGTGCCCGCACGCGCGCTTCCAACTCGCGAAAGTCGAAGGGCTTGGTGAGGTAATCGTCGGCGCCGAGATCCAGCGCGCGCACCCGCTCTTCAATCTCGGCACACGCGGTGAGCATCAGCACGCGGGTGGACAAACCGCGCTCGCGTACTCGCTTGAGCAACTCGAAACCGTCGACGTGCGGCAGCATGACGTCGAGGATCAACAGGTCGTAATCGTCGCCGATGCGCGCCGCTGCGGCTGCGCCGTCCGACTCGCAATCGAGCGCATGGCCAAGCTTGCGCAACTGCGTGGCGATCGCTTCGGCAACATCGGCGGTGTCTTCCACCAGCATGATGCGCATGATTCCTGAGTCTCCTTCCTCTTATATCCCCGGGCGCACGAAACGCTTCCCGGACACCGCGCCGAGGCGAATCTCACGGTGTATGCCTGCGATTCTCTCGGAAATTGTCGGCGACTTCCTCAGTGTTTCCCCTGAATTCGGGTACCACCTGTCCGGCATGTCAGCTTCGCTACAGCTTTGCTGCTTAGTATCGGAGCCGATTATAAGAGCATCCATCAGGAGACACGCAATGCACAACGCCCCCCTTGCGGGCGCCGCCGGGACAATTGCGCCCTCGGTGCCGCCATTGCTGGAAATCGACCGAGTCACGCTGCAATACAAGACCGACGATTACCTCGTGACCGCCGCGCAGCAAGTGAGCTTCAACGTTTATCCGGGCGACCGGTTCGTACTGCTCGGCCCGTCCGGCTGCGGAAAATCGACGTTGCTCAAGGCGATTGGCGGATATCTGCCCCCGGTTCATGGCGAGATTCGTCTCAAAGGCCGCACGATCACCGAACCCGGCCCCGATCGCATGATGGTCTTCCAGGAGTTCGACCAACTGCTGCCGTGGAAGACCGTGCGTCAGAACGTGGAATTCGCGCTCACCGCGAGCGGACGTCTGAAAGGTCGTGAAGCCGCCGAGCGCGCCGCGCACTACATCGAGAAAGTCGGTCTGGCGAAATTCATCGACAGCTATCCGCATACGCTCTCCGGCGGCATGAAGCAACGCGTGTCCATCGCGCGCGGCATGGCCATGGAGCCCGACGTCCTGCTCATGGACGAACCCTTCGCCGCCCTCGACGCCCTCACCCGCCGCAAGATGCAGGACGAACTGCTGCGCCTCTGGGACGACACGCGCTTCACGGTGCTGTTCGTCACGCACGGCATCGACGAAGCGATCCGCATCGGCACGCGCATTCTGCTGCTCTCGCCGCACCCGGGTCAGGTCAAGGCGGAACTCAACAGCATCGCGCCCGAACAACTCGGCACGGCGCACCAGAGCGCGCTCGAGACGCGCATCGATCAACTGCTGTTCGCAGCACATTGAGGGGACGTCCATGAACGCCATCGCCTCGCAACACACGCCCTCGTCTGCGCAAGCGCCCATCGAGCCGGTGTACCGGCCCGAAATCGTGCTGGAGCCGACGCCCGCCGAACTGTCGTCGATTCAGCGCCCGCTCTCGACCTTTGAAACGCTTTACCGTCTGAGCTGGCTGCGCAAGACCGTCATCCTGTGCGTGCTCGCCATCATCTGGGAAATCTACGGCCGCTGGCTCGACAACGCCCTGCTCTTTCCGAGCTTCACCGACACCCTCAGCGCATTCGCAAGCGGCCTGACGAGCGGTGTACTGCTGCTGCGCGCAGCAATCTCGCTCAAGACGCTGCTCGTCGGCTACGGCATCGGCATTGCGCTCGCCGCAGTGCTCACCACCGTCGCCATCAGTTCGAAGATCGGCAACGATCTGCTCGAGACCCTGACCGCCATGTTCAACCCGCTACCGGCCATCGCGCTGCTGCCGCTCGCGCTGATCTGGTTCGGGCTCGGCAACGGCAGCGTGATTTTTGTGCTCGTGCACTCCGTGCTGTGGGCCGTGGCGCTCAACACGCACAGCGGCTTTCGCGGCGTATCGAAAACGCTGCGCATGGTCGGCCAGAACTACGGGCTCAAGCGTTTCGCGCTGGTTCAGCACGTGCTCATTCCGGCCGCGTTCCCAAGCATTCTCACCGGACTGAAGGTGGGTTGGGCGTTCGCGTGGCGCACGCTGATTGCAGCAGAACTCGTGTTCGGCGTGTCCTCGGGATCTGGCGGTCTGGGCTGGTACATCTTCGAGAACCGCAATTCGCTGGAGACGGCCAACGTCTTCGCGGGGCTGTTCTTCGTGATTCTGATCGGGCTCGCGGTCGAAAACCTGCTGTTCGCCCGCATCGAGAAGCGCACGCTGCATCGCTGGGGCATGCAGCACTGACGTGCGAATGTGCAGCTGTATTTGATTGACGCCCCTTCGGGGGCATGAATAATTCGAACTATCCGGAGACGACAACACCATGAACCGACGCCATTTTGCCCGCTGGGCAAGCGCACTGACGCTTGCCGCCACGACGGCCTTCACCACGTTTGGCAACGCTGCCCACGCCGAAGCCAACACCGTGCGGCTCTCGCATGGCTACGGCATTCTCTATCTGCCTTTGATGGTCATGCGCGACCAGCATCTCATCGAGAAACATGCAAAGGCGCTGGGGTTGGGTGACGTGAAGACCACGTGGACGATTCTCGACGGCGGCAACGTCATCAACGACGCCATGCTCGCCGGCAATCTCGATGTGGCAGGCACGGGGGCGCCGGGCTTCGTTACGCTGTGGTCGAAGGCACACGGCATTCCGCGCTCGGAAGTCATCGGTCTGTCGGCCCTGTCGACCGGCCCGCTCTGGCTCAATACGAACAACCCGAACATCAAGTCGCTCAAAGACTTTACGCCGAAGGACAAGATTGCCATTCCGGGCATCAAGACGTCGCTCTCCGCCGTGCTGCTGCAAATGGCCGTGGCCAAGACGTTCGGCATCGAGAACTACGCGAAACTCGATCCGCAAACGGTCAGCCTGAGTCATCCGGAAGCGGTGAGCGCACTGCTTTCGGGCAAGACGGAAATCACGGCGCACTTCACCTCGCCGCCGTTCTCGTATCAGGAACTGAAGGACCCGCGTATCAAGCGCGTGCTGAATTCGACCGACGTGCTCGGCAACATCACGATCGATGTGGTGTTCGCACCGAAGCAGTTCACCGTGCAGAATCCGAAGCTGGTGCAGGCGATTCTGGACGCGCAGGAAGAAGCCGCCACCTACATCGCAAAGGACCATGTGGGGGCGGCGAAGACGTTCCTGCGCGTGTCGAAGATGAATCTGCCGCAAGCCGAAATCGAGCAGATGATCGCTGACCCGGGGCTGCAATTCACCACGACGCCTAACGGCTTGATGCAGTACGTCGAGTTCATGGGCCGCGCGGGCACGATCAAGACGCGCCCCGCAAAGTGGAGCGATCTGTTCGTGCCGCAAATGGCAACGCGTCAGGGAAGCTGAGGAAAGAACGTACAGCGGCGTGTTCGTACGCCGCTGTACGGAGAAAAGCAGGTCGATCTCGGTCACACTGACGCCGCGCACGGCACTGCGCGCGTGCCAACTTAGCCCGCTGGCGTTGCCGTCGTGAGTTGGTTCACGCGCGCACGAACATGTCGATAGAACCCGACCAACGCGCTGCAATAGAAGCTGGGATTGTCGTAACTTTCGCCATCGAAGCGATGAGCGACATACCCGCCACCGCACGCGACGAACGCTTCACATTGGCGACACGCCGCGTGAACCTCCGGATAGCGCGTACGCGCGAGGTCGACAAAGTCCTGGAGCTTGTGCGTCTCAAGACCCAATCCCGTGAAGCTGGCATCTGTCTTGCAGATGGAGAGCACGTCGAGCAACCGATAACTGCCGTCACTCTCCACCACAGCGATCGGTGCCAACGCGCCACCAAATGCATCGAGTTCGGAACGACGGCCGAGTACGCCCCGGATGAACGTTTCGAAGATGCGCACGTGGAAGCCAGGATCATCGATAGCGAGCCACGCATCGAATCCTCGGCACAGGAAATTCAGCAGACGCGCGTGCGTATACGCCTGGATGTGCCGGGGAGGCGCGGCAAAATTGGCATCCGGCAACAGGAAGTCGACGTCGCTAAGCCCCAACGCGCGAAAGTAGGAGAGAATTCGCACCGGATCGTTGTTGGGGTCGATCACCGCCAGCACGCCGTTGAACACGCGCCGCGATTGCGGGTAGGAAAGACACAGGCGAATCGCTTGCTCGACGCGAGCCCCCGTTCCCTGCTTTGCGAAATCGTATCGATGCCGATCATGCAGCGCTGGGGGGCCATCGCAACTGATGCCGAGCGTCGCACCAAACTCGGCATACAAATCCAGCCATGACGTGTCGATCAACACACCATTGCTTTGCGTCACGATCGCCAGCTCAGCTTTGCTCAAACGATTGCGCAAATGCGTGAAGAAGCGGGCTGTGCGCCGTTTGCCAAGCAATAGCGGTTCGCCCCCGTGAATCTCCAGCGTCATTCGCGCCGATGGAAATGCACTGCGGTGCTCGATCAGTCGTTCGACCAGGTGGTCGAGATGAGACTCGCTCAGGAATTTTGGACGCTGCCGCCACCCTTGATCGGCTCCCCGGTACATATAGCAATAATCGCAGTCGATATTGCAACGCTCGGCAACCTTGACCATCACCAGAAGATCGCCGGCATCACCTGACGCGATATCGCTCCCTTTGCCACGTTGCGCGGTCATCGAGACGAGGGCTTCAATTCACTTCGCTTTGCCTGCCGCCGGCGCGCGCGCCTTGGCGGCGCCACTCTCTTCCGGATGCGGCGCCATCAGCTTCGTGTGCGCAGCGAATACCGCAGAATCGTCGGTTCCCTGCTTCATCTCCGAAATTACCGAAGCGATGATATTGGCACCGGCCGATGCAGCCGCGTCGCCGTAGTGAACGAGTATGCCCGGTAACCCCGGCACGTCGGCCAACGGCACGAAGCGATCGTCAGACGACACCGGCACCACGCGATACAGCGGCACGCTATCGACCTCATGTCCGAAAGCCGTCTTGATTTTCGCTGATTGCTCCTTGCTCAGACCGAGCGAGCCCACCGGGAAAAACAGTTCCGAAGCTGCCATCTCATTGCCTCCCTTCAGGTAAGAAGATACTCATTAGCATTGCGTGTTGAAAAAGAATGTCTGGAACAGACGACCGTTCTCCTTGCAATCGCCGAAGTGCCCCTGACTCGCGTGAAAGCGGCGACCACGAAACAGGATCAGGCGATTGAAGCGGTTTGCGATTCGGTCGGTCATCGTCCAGCGTTCCCAGGCGGTTGCATCGGCATCGCAGCATTCGCGCTGCCGTTCGTCGTCGGGGTAGAGATCGAAACCCGTTTCGTTGTGCTGGAAGAACGCCGTACCGGCCTGGGGCGGAGCGTCGGGTGTCAGGTAGACCACGCCTGACCATATCGTGGTGTGATCGGCATGCACCCACGTGATGTCGTGCTTGACGCTATATTGAAACGCACCGTTGTAGGTGTCCGGCGGCCAATACGTGATCGGTGACTTGACGATATTCTGGATGGCGCCCATCACACCGTCGTGCAGGAACGGCCCCGTGCGAGCGCCGGGATAATTGCCCTTCACCGTGAACGCCTGATCCAGTGCAAACGTTCGGACATCATCCGGGTCGCGATAGAAGTTGTCGGTAACGATGATGGAATCGTGCATATGACTCACTCTGTTTTGTCGGAGACCTCGGGGGTATCGGGCCGCAGCCGGTCAAGAACCCACTGCTGATGCTCCGGCGTGATCTCCGGACGATCCACTTTCCCGAAACCCGCCTTGCGGTCGTAGAACCCGGCTCGAATCTCCTTCGAGACCTCGTAGATATGCGGATTGAAACCCTGTACATCGTAGAGATGCTGCTCCACCACACCGATCAGTTTGCAATTCGATGTGTTACCCGCCATCGAAACAGGCTTCCAGCCTGCGTCTCGAATCCATTGCATTTGCTCTGCCTCGCTGAGCTTTCTGGCCAATAGCGGCGAAGCGCAGATGAAGCCGTTGTCCGCTTCACGTTTCGTGAAACCGCTCACGGGATAAGCAAGTGGCGGAAATCGATGGCCACTGAGGATGAGACGAAGATTGAGTGCCCGGCAGGTTTTCGCCATCGCGGCGAAGACGCCACTGATGCACGATGTGCACGGAATTCGCCCGGAGGCCGACTGGAGCGACTCGCGGGCAATCCTGCGAATATCGATTTTTTCGATCACCAACGACACGCCGAAGCGCGCACAGAACGTCGACGCGTTGTCCTTGACTTCGTCGGGAATGAATCCGTTATCGACGAGCACGGCAACGGGATGCAAACCCAGTTCCTTCACAGCAAGCAGCAACGTGAGGGCACTGTCCTTTCCGCCCGAGAACGCCAGCACGCAATCCGGTGTCCCCGTGCCCCGACATGCGGCGACCACGTCAAGCAGTTTGCGTTGCGTGTAATCGCCGCGTGCGGATTCCGCAGCGAAGGCATGACAGGCATCGCAGATGCCGTCCGGCGCGATATGAACCCCGGGCAAGTCTTCAGTGAGCAGACACCGCCGGCAGTGGCGATCGATCGCCTGCGCAGTACCGCTGACAGCATCGACACGAAGTCTGCGCAACGGCGCGCCCGTGACGTCAAACAGCTTTGCGCGTTGTTCCGCCGACAAATTCATGAGGGTTGACGACATCATCGCAACTCCAATGTGAGCTATCGAAAGCGATATCTCATCTGGGATTCGCGGCTCGGCGAATCGGCTGCCGAGCCGCACGGTTCGTCAACGAGCACGAGAGCGCAAGTCCTCTGCACACTCCCGTGCCGCAGACATCGGCATTGCGATCAATGCAGCCCTTGGGCGCCTTGAATGCCTTGAGCCTGTTCCGGACCTTGAACGCCTTGCGGTCCTTGCACGCCCTGAGCGCCTTGAATGCCTTGTGGGCTCTGTGCGCCCTGAACGCCCTGAACGCCTTGCATGCCTTGCGGCCCTTGCACACCTTGCGCGTGCTGATAGCCCTGCGGTCCTTGCACGCCCTGCGCACCCTGCATGCCTTGCGGGCCTTGCACACCTTGGGCGTGCTGATAGCCCTGCGGTCCTTGCAGGCCTTGTGGGCCTTGCACACCTTGCGCGTACTGATAACCCTGCGGTCCTTGCACGCCCTGAACGCCCTGCATGCCTTGCGGGCCTTGCACACCTTGGGCGTGCTGATAGCCCTGCGGTCCTTGCATGCCCTGAACGCCCTGCATGCCTTGCGGGCCTTGCACACCTTGGGCGTGCTGATAGCCCTGCGGGCCTTGCATGCCCTGAACGCCCTGCATGCCTTGGGGGCCTTGCACGCCCTGAGCACCCTGCATGCCTTGCGGGCCTTGCACGCCTTGAGCGTGCTGATACCCCTGCGGCCCTTGCATGCCCTGGGCGCCCTGCAGGCCTTGTGGGCCTTGCACACCCTGCGCGTGCTGATAGCCCTGCGGTCCTTGCATGCCCTGAACGCCTTGCATCCCCTGCGGCCCTTGCACGCCCTGAGCGCCCTGCACGCCTTGTGGGCCTTGCACACCCTGCGCGTGCTGATAGCCCTGCGGGCCTTGCATGCCTTGGACGCCCTGCATCCCTTGCGGTCCTTGAATGCCCTGAGCCCCCTGCATCCCTTGCGGTCCTTGCATGCCCTGAGCCCCCTGCATCCCTTGCGGTCCTTGCATGCCCTGAGCCCCCTGCAGGCCTTGGGCTTGCTGATACCCCTGCGGGCCTTGCATACCCTGGACGCCCTGCAAGCCTTGAGCGCCTTGCATACCCTGCGCACCTTGCACGCCCTGCACGCCCTGTATCCCTTGAAGCCCCGGGAAATTCGATACCACCCGAATCGCCCCAATACGTTGCCCGGTCATCGCCTGAATATGGCGAATCTGGTCTTCGTTAAGCTGCAGTTCCAGATCGTTCTCGTTCATGTTTTCTCACTCCTTGAGTCAAATAAACATCGGACGCCGGCTCGAACGATTCTGCGCGGTAAAAGCAAGAACGGACTGGCTGATCGATCGCCTGACGACACTCAACAGAAGTCGACTTCCACGACGGCGAGACGCCTATGTCAATGCTGCCCCTCCGCAGTCATCGGCGAGACACGGGAGTTCGGGCGAGCGTCAGTCGATGCGGGAACGCGTGGGATACCCCGCAGTCCGCGGGGCACGAAGGAGATTTATTGAGAATTTTCCCAACTGATTGATGAGCGATCTCATCCACAAACCACATTGCGTGGTTTGCCGCCGGGCGGCGCGACTGGCACTCGCGCACGGCTCGAATCCATTGCCTCAGGCGGCAGCCAAGCTCGCAGGCAGTGCGCCGCGCAGTGCGTTACACACCACGATGGCTTGCGCACTCAGAACATCCTCGCGCGTGAGTACGGCTTCCACCGCGGCCCACGCCGGATCGGCCAGCATCACGCCGCGCATCACCCCCGGCAACACGCCAGACGACAACGGGGGTGTCATCCAGATACCGTTGCGCTTGACGAACACATTGCTGCGTCCGCCTTCAGTCAACTCGCCCCGTTCATTGAAGAACAGCATGTCGAAGGCGCCCTGCGCTTGCGCAGCCCGCCAGGCGGCGTCGTAGCGTTCGCGCACGGTGGTCTTGTGCCGCAGGAACATGTCTGAGGCACGCGTGGCGTTCGTCTCCTGCGCAAGCAGCACCGTCACCGTTTTGCCTGGCAGCGGCGCCAGCACCGCATGCGTCGTGACGGCCGTGCCGTCGTGTGAGAGCGCCAGACGTACCCGGTAGATAGTGTCTTCGGCGAGCGTGGCGACAACGGCGTCGAGTTGTGCGCGTAACGCCGCACCATCGAAACGGAAACCGAAGTACGTCGCCGATGCCGCGAGACGCGCCAAATGCCGCTCGACATGCGCCACGCCGCCGTCTCGCGTTGCCTGCATCGTCTCGAAGAGTTCGAAGCCCGGATCGAGCGCGCTCAGAAAACGCGCCTTGAGCCGGCACTCTTCGCGTTCCTCGTGCGCTTTGCTGTCGAGCACGATCCCCGCACCCACGCCGAGTCTCCCGCGCCGCAAGCCGCTGGCATCCGGCGCTTCGAGTTCCAGCGTTCGAATCGCGACAGACAGGCAGAAGTCACCGAGGGCTTGCGGGTCGTCTTCGCGTGCATCGAGCCAGCCGATTGCGCCGGTGTACAGCCCGCGCGGCGACGCTTCGAGTTCGCCGATCAGTTGCATCGTGCGATGCTTCGGCGCGCCAGTGATCGATCCGCAGGGATACAGCGCGCGCAGGACGTCGGCAAACGACGTCGCCTGCGGCAGCGTGGCCGTCACCGTCGACGTCATCTGCAATACGCTCGCGAAGCGCGTCACCTCGAAGAGCTTCGGCACCTTGACCGAACCCGACGTTGCGATGCGCCCCAGATCGTTGCGCAGCAAATCGACGATCATGAGATTCTCGGCGCGATTCTTCTCGTCGGCGGCCAGCGCTGCGCTGCGCTTGGCATCCTCCGACGCGTCGCCGCAAGCGGGCGCCGTGCCCTTCATGGGTCGCGCTTCGATCTGGCCGCGCGAATGACGCAGGAACAGTTCGGGCGAGAGCGAGAGGACAGCTCGACCCGCCACGCCCTGCGAGCCGGGCAACACAACGAGCGCGCCGTAAGGCACCGGCTGACGTGCGCGCAGTCTACGGTACAGCGCCACAGGCGAGCCGAACGCTTCGAAATTCAGACGGTACGTGTAGTTGATCTGGTAGCACTCGCCTCGCGCGAGCCACTCGTGGATGCGGGCAATAGCGTCGTCGAAGGCGGCGTCGCCGACGTCGCTTTGCAGCGCCGCAACCCCCGCCACGCTGGGCGGGCGAATCTCGTCGCTGTCGCCAATGGCTGGCGCGGCAGCCACGCCGTCGCTGCCATACGTCGCTTCCTGATGCGAGAGCCACGCCTGTGTCTGCGTAGCGTCGAGCCGCTGCAATTCACGGAACAACAGCGCGCGAAACTGTCCCGGTGCGCGGCGCGCCGCCAGTGTCTGCACGCCGCCCAGACGCACACCGAATTCGTAGTCGGCCAGCAACACGGCGTGCAGCCCCTGACGCGTGGCATCTTCCACTTCGCGAAGCGCGTCGGAAAGCACACCGGGCTCGCCGCAAGTCACCTCGCGTACGAGCCCGGTATACAGACGCGCCCCACCGGCCGGATCCGCGCTGTCGTCCAACAGCGCGAACGCGGCCAAAGGCGCTTCACTTTGCATGAAATTACTCGAAGAACTGTTTCACGCGATCGAACCAGCCCTTCGACTGCGGGCTGTGGCGAGCACCGCCCGCCTTGAGCGAAGTGTCGAAGTCGCGCAGCATCTGCTTCTGCTTGTCGTCGAGCTTGACCGGCGTTTCCACCTGCACATGCACGTACAGATCGCCCGGATAGCTCGCGCGCAAGCCCTTGATGCCCTTGCCGCGAAGGCGGAACGTTTTGCCCGTCTGCGTGCCTTCCGGCACTTCGAAGGTGGCCTTGCCGTGCAGCGTCGGCGCGTCGATGTCGCCGCCGAGGGCCGCCGTTGCAAACGAAATCGGCATCTGGCAATGCAGGTCGTCGCCATCGCGCTCGAACACGTTGTGCGCCTTGATGTGGATTTCCACATACAGGTCGCCCGCCGGACCGCCGTTCACACCCGGCTCGCCGTTGCCGGACGAACGGATGCGCATGCCGTCTTCGATACCCGCCGGGATCTTGATCTCCAGCGTCTTGGTCTTCTTGATCTTGCCCGAGCCGTGGCAGTTCGTGCAGGGCTCGGGAATGTACGAGCCAGTCCCGTGGCACTTCGGGCAGGTCTGCTGAATGCTGAAGAAGCCCTGCGACATGCGCACCGAACCCGAACCGTTACAGGTCGGGCAGGTCTCGGGCTTCGTGCCCGGCTTCGCGCCGTTGCCGTGGCAGACCTCGCATTCTTCCCAGCTCGGCACACGAATCTGCGTGTCGAAACCGTTCGCCGCCTGCTCGAGCGTGATCTCCATGTTGTAGCGCAGATCCGCGCCGCGATACACCTGCGGGCCAGCCCGGCCACCGCGGCCGCCGCTGGGGCCGCCCTGACCGAAGATGTCTCCGAAGATGTCTCCGAACGCGTCTGCGAAGCCGCCGAAGCCCTGACCGCCCGCACCGCCGAAGCCGCCCATATTCGGGTCGACGCCCGCGTGACCGTACTGGTCATACGCAGCGCGCTTCTCCGGCTCGGAGAGCATCTCGTAGGCCTCTTTGACCTCCTTGAACTTCTCTTCGGCGTCCTTGCTGTCCGGATTGCGGTCCGGATGGTACTTCATCGCCAGCTTGCGATACGCCTTCTTGATTTCGTCGTCGGTGGCGTTCTTGGCGACGCCAAGGACTTCGTAGTAATCACGTTTGGCCATAAGTCTTTCCAATGTTGGCGCATGTCGCCATCAGGCAAAAAGCCGGGTCGAGATTCCCTTCGCAGAGAACTTCGATACCCGGCCTACACGCAGCGCACATCGGTGTGCGCCGCGCGCCATGCACACCTTACTTCTTGTCGTTGACTTCCTTCACTTCCGCATCAACAACGTTATCGTCATGCGGCTTGCCTTGCTCGGCACCTGCGGCACCCGCAGCACCGGCTTGCGCCTGCATGTCGGCGTACATTTTCTCGCCGAGCTTCTGGCTGGCCGTGCCCAGCGCTTCGACCTTGGCATCGATATCTGCCTTGTCCGAACCACGCAGTGCGCCTTCCAGTGCCGTGATGGCCGACTCGATCGCTTCCTTCTCCGAAGCCTCGATCTTGTCGCCGTACTCAGTCAGCGCCTTGCGAGTGCTGTGAACCAGCGCGTCGCCCTGGTTACGGGAGTCGGCCAGCTCGCGTGCCTTCTTGTCTTCCTCGGCGTTGAGCTCGGCATCCTTCACCATTTGCTCGATCTCGGCATCCGACAGGCCCGAGTTCGCCTTGATGACGATCTTGTTTTCCTTGCCCGTCGCCTTGTCCTTCGCGCCCACGTGCAGAATACCGTTGGCGTCGATGTCGAAGGTCACTTCGATCTGCGGCGTGCCACGTGCAGCGGGCGGAATGCCCTCGAGGTTGAACTCGCCCAGCGACTTGTTGCCGGCGGCCATCTCGCGCTCACCCTGATACACCTTGATCGTCACGGCCGGCTGATTGTCGTCCGCCGTCGAGAACACTTGCGAGTGCTTCGTCGGGATCGTGGTGTTCTTCGTGATCATCTTCGTCATCACGCCGCCCAGCGTTTCGATACCGAGCGAGAGCGGGGTCACGTCGAGCAGCAGCACGTCCTTACGGTCGCCGGACAGCACCGAGCCCTGAATCGAGGCACCTGCGGCCACGGCTTCATCCGGGTTCACGTCCTTGCGCGGCTCCTTGCCGAAGAACTCCTTGACCTTGTCCTGCACCTTCGGCATGCGGGTCATACCGCCGACCAGAATCACGTCGTCGATGTCGCTCACCTTCACGCCGGCATCCTTGATCGCCAGGCGGCAAGGCTCGATCGTGCGTTCGATCAGTTCCTCGACCAGCGCTTCGAGCTTGGCGCGCGTAATCTTCAGGTTCAAGTGCTTCGGACCCGAGGCATCGGCCGTGATGTACGGCAGGTTGATTTCGGTCTGCTGGCTCGACGACAGTTCGATCTTGGCCTTTTCAGCCGCTTCCTTCAGGCGTTGCAGCGCCAGCACGTCCTTCGACAGATCGACGCCCTGTTCCTTCTTGAACTCGCCGATGATGTAGTCGATGATGCGTTGGTCGAAGTCTTCGCCGCCCAGGAACGTGTCGCCGTTGGTCGACAACACTTCGAACTGGTGCTCGCCGTCCACGTCCGCGATTTCGATGATCGAGATGTCGAACGTGCCGCCACCCAGGTCATACACCGCGATCTTGCGGTCGCCGCCTTCCTTCTTGTCCAGACCGAAAGCCAGTGCGGCTGCGGTCGGCTCGTTGATGATGCGCTTGACTTCCAGACCGGCGATACGGCCTGCGTCCTTGGTAGCCTGACGCTGGCTGTCGTTGAAGTAGGCCGGCACCGTGATCACGGCTTCGGTCACCGGCTCGCCCAGGTAGTCCTCGGCGGTCTTCTTCATCTTGCGCAGCACTTCGGCGGAAATCTGCGGCGGGGCCAGCTTCTGGTCACGCACTTCCACCCAGGCATCGCCATTCTCGGCCTTGACGATCTTGTACGGCATCAGGCCGATGTCCTTCTGCACTTCCTTTTCTTCGAAGCGGCGGCCGATCAGGCGCTTGACGGCGTACAGGGTGTTCTTCGGGTTGGTCACCGCCTGACGCTTGGCCGGTGCGCCGACCAGAATTTCGCCATCGTCCATATAGGCGATGATCGACGGCGTGGTGCGGGCACCTTCCGCGTTTTCGATGATCTTGACCTGATTGCCTTCCATGACGGCCACGCACGAGTTCGTGGTGCCCAAGTCAATACCGATAATTTTTCCCATTTGAATTTCTCCTAGCGTCCTTTGCGTCTTTCCGTCGGGCCTGTGGCCCATTCAATTCATTGATCTGCACGAGATATGGGTGCAGCCCGGTACATTTCAAGACCCTTCCTGCTGTCCGGTTTTGCCCCCCGCCGCCGCGATTTTCTCGCGGGCGGCGGCCACCGCCAGCCGGAACTGGGGCAAGCCCTGCCAGCCGGTTGCCCGGCCCAGCTTCCTGCCTTCGTGGAAGAAGAAAAACGTCGGCACCCCGTGTAACGCGAAGCGCTTGCCCAGCGCCATGTCGGCGTACACGTTGGCATGGAACCAGCACAACCCCAAGGCCTCGATGGCCTCGCGCTGCGCGAGCATGGTCTTCTTGGCGGCTTCGCAGTTAAAACAGTCGACGCCCCAGAAAAACACCACCGCCAGCGCGTCGCCTGCACGACGCAGCCCTTCGTCGAACGTTCCAGTCGTCAGCTCGTGCATCGAAAACACCTCGAATGCCGTGCCGTCGACGCCTGTCATGCCCGGAAGATCACTTGCCATCATCGCGCATCCTTGCGGTTGCCCGGCCGCTTCCGTCGATACTGACGTCGGCGGCCTGCCATGCCTTGCGCGCCACCCGACTGCCTGCCAATCATCAGGTCAGAAGGCCAGGGCTTGCCATGATGTCATGGCCGCGGGGTCACTTGCCTGCTGCGACGGTCACGAGGGCCGGACGCAGCACGCGGTCGGCGATCAGATAACCCTTTTGCAGCACTGATACAACGGTATTCGGCTCTTGTTCAGCCGGCACCATAGAGATCGCCTGATGCTGATGCGGATCAAACTTTGCGCCGGCCGGGTCGATGACCGTCACCTTGCTGCGCTCGAGCGCGGAGACGAGTTGGCGCAGGGTCAGGGCGACGCCTTCCTGCAGCTTGGCTACGTCGCCGCTCTGGTCGGCTGCCGCGGCTTCCAGACTGTCGATCACCGGCAGCAGGTTCTCCGCGAAGCTCTCCACCGCGAATTTGCGGGCCTTTGCCACTTCATCTTCCGCACGGCGGCGGACGTTCTCCATCTCGGCGCGAGCGCGCAGCGCGTCGTCGCGCAGGCTGGCCGCTTCGGCCTGGGCGGCCAGAAGCTGCGCCTCGACCGAGGGCAGCGCGTCGTTCGCGAGCGCAGCGTCGTTCGGGGCCGCTTCGGCCTGGGACGGAATCGGCTGGTCGGGGGTGTTTTGCTGTTCAGTCATGAGCTTGAGTCGTCAAAAGGTTCTTGCGGCGCACCACAACGATGCACCACCGGTTCAAATCCCTTTGGATAGTAGGGGCGTTCACACCGATTTCAAGAGCTGGCGGGCATTCTGTGCGCCATGCCGGTGCGCGCGGCGTGCCGGTAAATATCCGGTTACACGCGTTACGAGTCCTCTATTGTATCGGCCGTTGCTGCGACCTAACATGAATTACGGTCCAGTTGATGGATGTGCCGTGCTGGACCCGGCCGCTCGCCGGACGTCCCCCCGTTCGGCGTAGTGTTCTTTCAGGAGCGCATCATGAAGCTGCCACTGGCTGTTGTCTTCATCCTTGCGTTGGTGACGACGGTAACGATTACGATCTGCTTGTCCGGCGCAGTCACGCGGCGCGATACCGAATACGGTAGCGTGCGGGCCGTGCTGCATCACTATGTCGAAATGCCGGGCATGCCGGCGCGCTCGTCCAACACCGGAATCCCTTCGCGCTGATCGTCCGGGCACGCGCGACGCGGTGCCGTCGTGTGTGAAGCCGTTTTTCCCGGTCCTTTCCGCCTTGCGCGGGACAACTGAACTCCGCTCCACTTCAACGTCCGCCGCTGCGCACTTCGCCAGCGGCGGCGTTCATTCAGGCGTAGAAAACGCCGCCGGCAGGCATCCGGGGCATCATCACGTTCGGGGCAGGGCTACTCGCCGACCCCGCCGAGACGCCGCCGATCCCGTTTGGTCGGGCGCCCGTGCAGCTGCGCCGCAGGCTCCTGAAACAGACGTCGGCGCTCACTTTCGTCAGCACGCGCACGGATACTCGCTTGCGTCTCCTCATATAACGACTGCGCGACGGGTGCCGAGCCCCGGACTTCGGCGATCGCCTTCACTCGCACTTCCCAGCGCGTGCTGCCATTGTCCACCGTGACAATGTCACCCGGACGGACGTCACGGGCCGGTTTGACGCGGGCCTCATTGCAGAGCACGCGGCCACGGTCGACCGCTTGCGTGGCGAGCGAACGCGTCTTGAAGAAACGTGCGGCCCACAGCCATTTGTCAATGCGCGTGGCGGCCTGCGGAGAATCGTCGACCTTGACCGTCACGTGCTCGCTCCCGGCTGGCCCTGCGCGGCTGCGGCAGCCGCAGCCGCAGCACTGGCTTCATCGAACGCGGCCATGGCCGCGACTTGCCGCTGACGAGTCGAGGCAACCGCCGCAGGCGACGCCTGAGCCGTCCCCTCCGGCGAAAGCACGGGCCACCCTTGCAAATGACGCGCCGCGATCTCGCCAAGCGCCGTAATCCAGGCGCTCGCGCCATTCAGGCAAGGGATGAAGTGGAACGCCTTGCCGCCCGCAGACAGGTACGCGTGACGGCCTTCCATGTTGATTTCTTCCAGGGTTTCGAGACAGTCGGAGGTGAAGCCGGGGCAGAACACGTCGACACGCGGCGTACCGCCTCGGCCCAGTTCCTCAAGCGTCGGCGCCGTGTACGGCTGAAGCCATTCCGCCTTGCCAAAACGCGACTGGAACGTCAGACGGCAGGTGGTCTCGTCGAGACCGAGCGCGGCGGCCAGCAGACGCGCCGTCTTTACGCACTGATCGTGATACGGATCGCCCAGATCGAGCGTGCGGCGAGGCACTCCGTGAAAACTCAGCAACAACCGCTCGCCCGCCGCAAAGTCCGGCCGGCCATGCTGCTGCCAATAGCCCTCGACCTGCTGACGCAGCGCCTCGATATAGGCGGGGTGATCGTGATAGTCACGCACGGTGCGCACATCGGGCTGATTGCGCAACCGGCCGAGCACCCGGAAGACAGCGTCGCTGGCCGTGGCCGTCGTGCTGCTCGAATATTGCGGATACAGCGGCAGCACGAGAATGCGTTCCACGCCATTTTGCCGCAGCGCGCGAATGCGCTCCGGAATCGACGGATTGCCGTAGCGCATGGCGTAATCGACGACCACGTCGTAATCGTTCGCATGCAGCAAGGCGCGCAACGCGTTTGTCTGATGCTCGGTGTTCACTTTGAGCGGAGAGCCTTCGCGGGTCCAGACCGTCGCATATTTCTGCGCGGACTGACGCGAGCGCAACGGCAGAATCACCAGCCGCAGCAACGGTTGCCACACCAGCGGGGGAATTTCCACAACGCGAGGGTCCGACAGGAACTCGCGCAGATAGCGACGCACGGCCGCGGGACGCGGCTCGTCAGGCGTGCCAAGGTTGATCAGCAGAACGGCAGTCTTGCCGGACTGGCCATGCGAAATAGGTTCGGGATCGAAGCGCATGGACCGTACTTTACCGCAAACCCGGCCCAAATCCGGAGGGCGCGGGCTGCGCCCCCGGCCCGGCCCTCCGTCAGCTTAAGGCGACGGAGGGTGCAGGAACCATCGACGCTCAGCCGTGCGGATGCTCGTCTTCTTTCGACGGACGATGGGCTGCGCTCGCATGCTCTGCCTCGTGCGACGGCGCACGTGCGCCTTCCGGCTTGTTTTCACGCGGCGCGGGTTGCGGGTGCGGATGCTCCTGAGGTTGCGCATGGGGCGCCGCCTGCTGACGTTCCGGCTGCGGCTGAGGCTTCGGGGCCGCTTGCGGCCGCTCGGCCTGCGGCTCCGGACGCGGCTGAGGGCGCTCCATCTGCGGTTGAGGCTGTGGACGCGGTGGCGCCTGGAACTGCGGCTGCGGTGCCTGCGGCTGTGCATGCGACTGCCACTGCTGCGGCCGACGGGCCGCTTCGGCCTCCTCCGGTTGAGCGCGCTGCGGTGCCGGTGCTGCGGGAGCATTTCGCGTTTCCGGCGACGGGCGGCGCATCTGCATGTCGCGTTGCGCCGCGTCGTGCCCGGGCTGCGGCACGGCCTGCAGCGCTTCGCCGCGTGCGGCGGGCTGCTCGGGCGCGTTCGTTCCCGGAGGATGGGGCACACCGGACGGTCCCGCTCGCTCACCACGCGCCACAGGTTGTTGGGCCTGCGGCGCAGCTTGCCCCGGACGATTCTGATAAGGGCCATGCCCCGCCACCCCCGCCACCCCCGGAACTCCCGGAACTCCCGGAACTCCCGGAACTCCCGGAACTCCCGGCACACCGGGTTCCCCCGCCACCCCCCGCCACCCCCGGACGCCCCGGGACACCCGGAACCCCTGGCTGGCCGGGCGCGCCCGGCGCACCATGCATCGGCGGGACGGCGCCAGTCGCCGGCAGCGCGCCGTGAGCAGGTGTTGCGCCAGTGGCGCCGGTCGCGCCGGTTGCGGGCCGTGCAGGCATCGCCCCAGTCGCCCCTATCGGTGCCCCCACCGGCCCATGCGTGCCGACGACCGTCACGCGCGGTTGCACACGCCCTTGCGCGTTCGGGCTCCCCGGCCTCGGGTTCTGGCCTTGTTGCGCGTTCTGACCGAACACCAACGGCGCACCGCCAGCATTCGGCACCGCGTGCAGATGGCTCGTCAACTCAGGCGACGGCATCGCACGGGCAACCGGCGCGCGCGTGGCGAGCACCTGCCGGTTGAACACGCCCGCCGGCGGCGCCCCCGCAGCGGGACGGCTGTTACCAAAAACGCTCTGCTGCACTGGCGCGACCCCGGGCGTATTGCCGACACGCCACGTCTGGCCGGCGCGCGGTGCGGCCAACGCCACCGGCGCGCCCACCGGACGGCCCTGCACAAACGATTGCGCAGGCATCGTCGACACGGCGCCGCGCACGTTACGGTTCACGTATACATTGTTGACGTTGATGTTCGTGATGTTGGTCGTCTGGATCACCGTCGACCGATTGATGTTGGTGACGTAGGACGGACTGGCGCGATAGGCGGGCCGATACGGATCGTGCGGTCCGAGCGCGAACCAGGCGAGTCCCACGCCGCCCGCGGCAAACGAGATGCCCCACTGATTCCCGCCGCTGCTGCCGCTCACCCAGCCGACCAGCGCCGGGGCGTACACCGGACGCACCGCCACCGGTCCCGGCACCCAGCACCAGCGCGCGTCGACATACGCCCAACGGCCGTAGTGATACGGCGCGAAGCCCCACGGCGCGTCGTCGACCCATGTCCAGCCCCACGGGTCCACCCAGACCCAATGGCCGGTGCGATACGGCGCCCAGCCCGAAGGCACGTTCGACGGCACCCACACCGCGCCGTAGCTCGGCGTTTCCTGCCACGCACCGTAGTCGTCCAGGCTCTCGAAGCCGGTCATGTCGCGCGGCACATAGCGTGCGGAGACGGAAGCGTCTTCGCGGGCGTCTCGCTGGCGCACCCACTGGTCGAAAGCATCGGCCACGAGCGGGCCGCTCGGCTGCTGCGTCAGGTTCTGCCCGACGAACGCCACGCGCTGCCCTTGTTGCAGCGGCACCGAGGCGCCCTGCCCGTAGACGGTGGCCGCACCGCGCCAGACGCTCACGGTCGTCACCCCGTTCGGATCGACGTCGACACGATACTCACCGGCCTGTTGAGGGACGAACGCCAGATTCGGCGTATCGATCTCGTACGGCTGATTCGGATCGTAGGTTCGCAGGCGCAGGCCGACCGTGCCCTGCGTTACGTTCAGTTGCACATTCTGGTCGGTCACGGCCGAGAGCGCCACGCTCGTGGACGCGCCCATGCGAACCGCCGTACCGCCCACGTGCATCTCGGCACGGCCGTTACGGTCGACCCAGACGGCGTCGCCAGTGGTCAGCGGCCGGTTGCGGTCGGCGTAGCGCCAGTCGCTGGTGCCAGCGGGAGCGTATGTGACAGTGCCGTCGAATTCGCTCAGACGGGCCACCCGGCCCGGGGGATCGGCGCTCTGCGCCTGCGCCAGCGCAGGGATACCCGCCGCGCCAACGGCCCCGAGCACGAGCCCGACGCCGAGATAACGGACCATCGTCCGCCAGGAAATCAGGGATTTCATAGATACTCCGGGCCCTTCCGGCTCGTGCGCCAAGCGTTGCTTTGATCGCGTTGCCGTGTTGTTCTGTCCGAATCCTTTGGCGAGCGCGATGTTCGGGACTTCGCCATAAGTGACGCTTCGAGCGTAAGCCTGCCGAGTGTGACAGCGTGTAAAGGAATGCTACGGAGGTGTAACGTGAATCCGGCGTGAAGCGCGAATTCGGCGAGAATCCGGCGCGAATCCCGCGTGAAGCCCGCGCGATGCGGGCGCACGTCTGTGGTCAGTGCTGGCTGAGCGCGTTGGAGAGCAGCTTGGCTGTGATATCGACGATCGGGATCACCCGCTCGTAAGCCATGCGCGTCGGGCCGATCACGCCCAGCGTGCCGACGACTTCGCCGTCGACTTCGTACGGTGCCGTGACGACCGTCATCTCTTCGATCGGCACGAGGCTCGACTCGCCCCCGATGAAGATCTGCACGCCCTGCGCGCGGCTCGACACGTCGAGCAGTTGCAGCAGGCCTGTCTTGGACTCGAACACGTCGAACAGCCTGCGCAGCCGTTCCATGTTCGACGACAGGTCCTCCACGCCCAGCAGATTGCGCTCACCCGAGATCAGCACGCTCTCACGGGTGGTGTCGGCCATGGCGTCGCTGCCGGCCTGGACGGCAGCCTGCATCAAGGCGCTCATGTCGGAGCGCAGCGCATCGAGTTCTCCCCGCAGGTAAGCGCGCACGTCGTCGAAGCTCTGTCCGCCGAAGTGGGCGTTCAGATAATTCGCCGCTTCGACCAACTGCGCCGGGGAATAGTCCTTTTCCGTCAGGATGATGCGGTTCTGCACGTCGCCGTCGGGTGTCACGATGATGAGCAGCACGCGCTTGTCCGACAGGCGCAGGAATTCGATTTGGCGGAAGATCTGGCTGCGGCGCGGCGTGAGCACCACGCCCGCGAACTGGGAGAGATTCGAGAGCACCTGCGCCGCCGAGGCGACCAATTGCTGCGGGCCCGCCGGCTGCAACCGGGTCTGAACGTGCGACGCGAGTTGATGCGCCGCCTCTTCAAGAGGCCGCACCGACAGCATGGTATCGACGAACAGGCGGTAGGCACGCGGCGTAGGCACCCGTCCGGCAGAAGTGTGCGGGCTGGACACGAAGCCGAGCGCTTCGAGGTCGGCCATCACATTACGGATCGTCGCCGAGGACAGGTCGAGCCCCGAGTAACGGGAAAGCGTGCGCGATCCGACCGGTTGGCCATCCGCGATGTACCGTTCGATCAGGGTTTTGAGGAGAGCTTGCGCACGTTGATCTAGCATGGCAAAAATTGTAACGCGAAATGTACGTACGCGGCGTGCGGCAAACCCCGAGGCAAGAACCGCACCACGCGGCGCATGCCGATGGTTGCTGTCATCGACTTATGGTGTAATGGCGGCATGAAAACAGGGAGCCCTTTCAAGACCGTAGCGCTCGTCGGGAAATACCATGCCGACGGCGTTGCCGAGCCATTGCTCACGCTGGCGGCATGCATTGCCCAGCGCGGGCATCACGTCGTCTTCGAGCGAGACACGGCGCACAACATCGGCGAAGCCGCCAATCCTTACCGCACCCTCGACATCCAGGAAATCGCCACGCAGGTCGATGTGGCCGTGGTCGTCGGCGGCGACGGCACGATGCTGGGTGTTGGCCGTCAGCTTGCTGCGTCGAAGGTGCCGCTCATCGGCGTGAACCACGGACGCGTCGGTTTCATCACCGACATTCCCCTCGACGAGATGCGGCAGGTCGTGCCGGCCATGCTCGAAGGGCATTTCGAAGGCGAGCAGCGCACGCTGCTCGCGGCGCGCATCGAGCGCGACGGCCAGACGCTCTTCGAGACGCTCGCGTTCAACGACGTGGTCGTGAACCGCTCGGGCATCTCGGGCATGGTCGAGCTGCGTGTCGATGTCGACGGCCGCTTCATGTACAAGCAACGCTCGGACGGTCTGATCGTCGCCACGCCGACCGGCTCGACCGCCTACGCGCTCTCGGCCTCCGGCCCGATCCTGCACCCACGCCTTGGCGGCGTGGTGCTCGTGCCGATCGCCCCGCATGCGCTCTCGAACCGCCCGATCGTGCTGCCGGACTCGAGCGACATCGTCATCACGATTACCGGCGGTCGCGAAGTCGGCGCCAACTTCGACATGCAGTCGTTTGCCGAATTACGTCAGGGCGACCGGATTCTGGTGAGCCGCTCCGAACATCAGGTGACGTTCCTTCACCCGGTCGGCTACAACTACTACGCCACGCTGCGCCGCAAGCTGCACTGGAACGAGCATATCTCCGACGAAGATACGCCGCAGAACTGACCTCACGCCAGCCCCGATATCCCATGCTACGCAGTCTCTCGATTCGCGATTTCGTGATCGTCGATCGTCTCGACCTGGAATTCTCCGCCGGTTTCACCGTGTTCTCGGGGGAAACCGGCGCGGGCAAATCGATTCTGATCGACGCGCTGGCGCTGGCCATGGGCGAGCGTGGCGACACCAGCATGGTGCGCAACGGCCAGACGCGCGCCGACATTACCGCTGAGTTCGCCGCCGACGCCGAGGCCCGTCCCGACCTTGAAGCCTGGCTGCAAGCTCAGGCGCTCACGCTCGAAGAACACGGCGGCGTGCTGCTGCGCCGTGTGCTCGACTCGGGCGGACGCTCGCGCGCCTTCATCAACGGCACGCCCGCCACCCTCGCCCAGTTGCGCGAACTCGGCGAGATGCTCGTCGACATTCACGGACAACACGCCCATCAGCAACTGCTGCGTCCCGACGCGCAACGCCGTCTGCTCGACTCGCATGCCGGCGCCACTCAGCTCATGGCCGACACGGCAGCGGCGCACAAGGAATGGCGGCGTCTCGTCAAACGATGCGAGGAAGCCCACGGGCGCGATCGCGAGTTGCAACTGGAGCGCGAACGCCTCGAATGGCAGACGTCGGAACTCGACAAGCTCAATCCGCAGGAAGGGGAATGGGATGACGTGAGCGCCGAGCATCGCCGGCTCTCGCACGCCGCCAGCCTTATCAACGGCGTGCAGAGCGCGCTCGACACGCTGGCGGAAGCCGACGGCGCCATCGTCCCGTCGCTGGGCCATGTGGTGCATCAGATTCGCGAACTGGCCGAGATCGACGCGGGCCTCGCCGATACGCTCGCCGCGCTGGAGCCCGCCGAGATCCAGTTGCGCGAAGCGGTTCACTCGCTCACCCATTACGCACAGCGCGTCGATCTCGATCCGGAGCGCCTGGCAGTGGTCGAGCAACGGCTCGACGCACTGCATTCGGCAGCGCGCAAGTTCCGCGTCGCCCCCGACCAATTGCCTGCCGAGCATGCCGAACGACGCGCACAGCTTGAAGAGCTGACCGCCTCGCAGGACACGGCCGCCATGCAGGCGGCCGCCGACGCTGCACATGCAACCTATCTCAAGCTGGCAAAGGAATTGTCGAAAGCACGCGCCAAAGCGGCGGCGTCGCTTTCGCGCGAAGTCACGCGCGCCATGCAGGATCTCTCGATGCCGGGCGGACGCTTCGACGTCGCGCTGAGTCCGACGCCCGAACCGCAATCGTTCGGCCTGGAGACCGTGGAGTTTCTCGTCGCCGGCCATCCAGGCGTGCCAACGCGGCCGTTGGCCAAAGTCGCGTCGGGCGGCGAACTGGCGCGCATCAGCCTCGCCTTGCAGGTGATCGCCAGCAGCGCGAGCCTCACGCCGACGCTGATTTTCGACGAAGTGGATTCCGGTATTGGCGGCGCCGTGGCCGAAGTGGTCGGCCGCCTGCTGCGCGAACTGGGTCAGGGACGGCAGGTGCTGTGCGTCACCCATTTGCCGCAAGTGGCCGCCCTCGGTCATCAGCATCTGCGCGTGAAGAAGCGCAGCGATGGCGATACGACGATGAGTGAAATCGAGCCGCTCGGCCGCACGGAACGCGTCGAGGAGATTGCGCGGATGCTCGGCGGCGTCGAGATTACGGCAACGACGCGCAAGCACGCGCGGGAGATGCTCGCACTCTGAGTGCGTTCATGACGCGCGCAGCCCGCATCGCACGCAGCGCCATCACCGGCCCACGGACTCACGGACTTACGGACCCACGGGCGGCGAATCATCGACCGCCCGCGTCCGCCATCCGCCGGGATATATCAGCCCCTCAGACCGTTCCTGCGTCTGCGAACACCGAATCCCACAGCGCCATGACGGCCTCGCGTTCGGCCTCGACGTCAGCCGCCGGCACGCGCGCCGCTTCCACCCCATCGAGCCGCAACTTGTGCTGACGCTTGCGATACGTCCGATAAGCCGCGGCCGCATCGCCGGCAAGCTTCGCGTCGATCAATCCGAGCTGGGCCGCTTCGCGAAGTAGCGCGATATTGCCCGCATTGCGCAGTAGCGACGCGTGCGCGCTTGAATACAGCAGCACCAGATACTGCACGGTGAACTCGATGTCGACCATGCCGCCACGGTCGTGCTTCAGGTCGAAGAGCTTGCTGGGGTTCGGATGCCCCTCCAGCACCTTGCGTCGCATCGCCACGATTTCCTGTGCGAGCGGCAGCGCCTGACGCGGCGTGGCGAGCACCTGCGCACGAATGTTCTCGAACATCGCGCCAATAGTCTCGTCGCCGGCGCAAAACCGCGCCCGCGTAAGCGCCTGATGCTCCCAGACCCATGCGGTATTCGCGTTGCCTTCGCGGAACTGATACTGACGGAAGCTCTCGATGTTCGTCACCAGCAGCCCCGACAAGCCGTTGGGCCGCAACCGAAGATCGACGTCGAAGAGCATGCCCGCGCCCGTGTGCGTGGTAAGCCACGTCACGAACCGGCGGGCGAGCGCGGCGTAGGCGTCGGGCGCGCGGTCGTCGTCATCGTCGTAAAGGAAGATCAGGTCGAGGTCGGACGCATAGCCCAGTTCCTTGCCACCGAGCTTGCCGTAAGCGATGACGGAGAACTGCGGCACCTCGCGGTGACGTGTCGCCACGTGCGGCCAGACGGTCGAAATCGTCACGTCGACAATGATGTCGGCCAGTTCCGAGAGGCGGTCGCCAATCGCTTCGACCGACAGCGCGCCCTGCAAATCGAGCAACAGAATGCGGAACACCTCGGCGTGATGCGCACGCCGCAGAATGTCCATCTGCACTTCGACGTTGCCTGCCGCACCGGCCGAGTTCAGGCTCAATAACAGTTGCGTCTTGAACGACGGCCAGTCGAACGGCGCGGCGAGCGCTTCGTCGTCGAGCAGTTCATCGAGCAATTGCGGATGGCTGATCAGATAGCCGGCCGCCCAACGCGAGCCGGCCAGCACCTTGACGACGCGCTCCAGCGCACGCGGATACTCCGTGAGGAGCGCCAGATAGGAACTGCGGCGACTGATGGCCGAGAGCAGATCGAGCATGCGCGCGAGCACGGCATCGGCTTCGCCTGTGCCTGCGGCGCCTTCCACGGCGCGCTGCACGAGTTGATCGAAGCGCCGCCGGCTGGTCTCGCCCAGCGCCTTGTAGCGTGACGATGTCCACACGGCCCGCAGACGGTCGAGCGCCCCTTCGGCGTCCGCGAAACCGAGACGCGTGAGTTGATTGCCGAGATCGCCCGTCTGCGCCTCGTCGGCCAGGCATTCACTCCACAACTCGGGCGGGCATTCGCACTCGCCCGTGCCGGACGCCCCGCGCTTCCCACCCTTCTGTGCATTGCCGCCCGCCTTGTCGGCGAAGATCTCGTCGAACTGTGCCGCCACGAATTCGCGATGCTCGTCGAGCTCGGTCATGAAGCTGGCTTCGTCCGGGAAGCCCATCGCGCGCGCAACCGCTAGGCGATCGTCGCCGGGACCGGGGAGAATATGCGTCTGCGCGTCGTCCAGATACTGAATGCGGTGTTCGAGCTTGCGCAGGAAGACGTAGGCATTCGCCAGTTCGTCGGCGACGCTCTGCGCGAGCCAGCCGCGTCGCGCCGCGACGCCGAGTACGGCAAGCGTTGGCCGCACGCGCAGTTCCGGCTCTTGACCGCCCCGGATCAATTGAAACACCTGCGCCGAGAATTCGACCTCACGAATGCCGCCACGCCCGAGCTTGATATCGTTGATGCGAGCGGGCTTGGCCCGTGCGCGGCGCTCCGCCTCGTGACGAATCTGCTCGTGCAGCGCCCGAATGGCGCCGATCACACCGTAATCCAGATAGCGCCGGAAAACGAACGGCTGGACGAGCGCGCTCAGCAGACGCTCGATGCGCTTGCCGGGCTCGCTTGCCAGCTCGGAGACGAGACGCCCCTTGATCCACGCATAGCGCTCCCACTCGCGCCCCTGCACGTAGAAATACTCTTCGAGCATCGGCAGGCTGCACACGAGCGGCCCCGAATCGCCGTTGGGGCGCAGGCGCATGTCCACGCGAAACACATAGCCGTCCGGCGTGAGTTCGGAAATCAAGCCGATCAGCTTGCGGCCGAGCTTGGTGAAGAATTCGTGGTTCGACAGCAGCCGCAGGCGGTTCGCGGCGGCCGGGTCGGCATCGTCGGGCGCCGATGTGTCACCGTCGTCTTCATACAGAAAGATCAGGTCGATGTCCGACGAGACATTCAGCTCACGCCCGCCGAGTTTGCCCATGCCGACCACGCCGAGCGTCTGGTGCTCGCCTTCGGCATTGCGCGGCACGCCGTGGATGGCTTCCAGTTCGCGCGAGAGCACGGCGATGCCCGCCTGCACGGCGAACTCGGCCAACGCCGTCATGGCTTCGGTGACCTCGGACAACTCGGCGCGGCCGTCCAGATCGCGCTGCATCACGGCGCACAGCGCCTCGATGCGCAAGACCCGCAATGCCCGCGCGAGGCCCGCCTCGTCAATGCCCGACACCCCGGAGGGCTGCTCGGGCGGAGAGAGCACGGTACCGGTGATGGCTTCGAAGCGACGGGCGAGCCAGCGCGCGTCCACGGGATGCTCCGCGAGCGCGGGCAACGCCTCGGCGAGCGCAGGGCGGCTCGCCAGCATACGCGCCGCATAGCGCGAGTAAGACGGAATTTCGATCGGGTTTTCGGGTGAACTCACTGGCGGGGTTCCGGTCAGCAATGAGAATGAAGAGACTTTCGCATGCTTACCGATGCGCGATCAAACGCCGGATCACATGTCTATTTCTCCTATGGCCGGGCCTTCGGAGGGCCTTGGGCTTGTGTTACAGTCTTTGCCACAGAAACTACCACATTCCCTCGTAGACGCGCAGCATGACCGACCGTAAGCCGCCTGCCTCGCCGACTGCGACCCGGTCCTGGTTCTCGTCACTGCCGCGTGGCTTGCGCCTGGGCCTGGAATGGCTGCTGGCGCTTATCGTCATCGGCTATTTCGGACTGGGCGCCGTCATTCTCGCGACCCGGTACGTCATCCTCCCTTCTGTGTCGGATTACCGCCCGCAAATCGAAGCGGCGGCCTCGCGCGCGGTCGGGCTGCCCGTCACCATCGGCCGCATCGACGCAGACTGGCGCGGCTGGCACCCCTATCTCACGCTCGAAGACGTGCGCATCATGCGCACCGCGCCCAGCGCAGCGCCCAAGGCCTCGAAGGTCGCCCGGGGGATTGCGCCGGCGCCGCCCGCGCGCCAGGCCGCAGCCTCCGGCGCATCGGCACCGGCGGCATCCGACAGTCCGCCCGTGGTGAGTGATGCATCGCCCGGCGCGCCGCCACCTGTCGAACCGGGCCTGACGCTCCACCGTCTCGATGCCGTGCTCTCGTGGACCAGCCTGATCCATTTCGACCTTCGCCTGTCGAGCCTCACGCTGTACGAACCTGACCTCGCCGTCGAGCGGCGCGCCGACGGTACGATCCTCGTCGCGGGCATACCGGTCGCCGGGAATGGCGGCGCGACGGACACGACGGGTGCCGACTGGCTCATGCGTCAGGCGCGCATCGTCATTCGCAACGGCACCGTGCGCTGGCGCGACGCCGGGCGCGATGTGCCCGAAGTCGTTGTCTCGCAGGTCAACGCCATGCTGCGCAATCGCGGCTTCGAACATCGCTTCGGCATGCAGGCGAATCCGCCGCCCGGCGTCGTCGCCCCGCTCGACATTCGTGCCCGTTTCACCAACCCGCTGTTCGCCCGTCCCGGTGACGTCAAGCGCTGGCGCGGTCAGATCTACGCCGACGTCGGCACGCTCGATCTGACCGAGCTGGCCCGCTACGTCGATCTGCCGGGCAAGGCGTCGCGCGGCCGGGTTGCCGCGCGCGCATGGGTCGACTTCGATGGCGGCGCAATCACAGGGGCCACGCTGCGGGCCGCCGGCGAAAGCACCTCGGTGCAGTTGGCCGACAACCTGCCGCCCCTCACCTTCGACGCCACGCAGGGCCGCATCGACGTGACCCGCACGGGACCTCAGACCGACGCCGGCTGGAATCTGCGCGCGCGCGATCTGACGTTGCAGGCAGCAGGCCGTCCGACGCTCGACGTCCCCGATCTGCGCGGCACGTACATCCCCGGCACCGATACGCGCGGCTTGCATGTGGCGCTCGCGGGCCCGCGCTTCGACATCGGTGCCGCCATGGCGCTCGTGCCGTCGCTGCCCATCGACTCGCCCACGCGCGACACGCTCGCGAGCTTCCGCCCGCGCGGCCGTCTGGCCAATTTCGACATCAATTTTCAGGCCCCCAAGCCCCACGGACCGGGCAACTGGCGCGACCTGCCGGGCATCAAGCAATTGCCGCCAGAACGCGACCGCTACCGCGTGGTGGCCGATTTTGAAGCGCTGGGCATCGACAGTGCGCCGAGCCAGCAGCCGCCGGCGCATCCGGGCGCGCCCAATGCGGGGCGCCCCGGCTTCGCCAATCTGAGCGGTCACATCGACGCCGATCAGTCTCGCGGCAGCCTGACACTGGACGCGAAGAACGCCACCCTGGACTTCCCCGGCCGCTTCGATCAGCCACGCATCGATCTCGACGCCCTCACCGCGCGCACGTCATGGCGTGTCTCCCACTCGGCGACCAAGCACGACGCCCCGGCAAACGTGCAGGTGCGTGTCGATGCGTTGCATTTGCAGAACAGCGAACTGACGGGTGACGTGAGCGGCACATGGCATAACGGGGGCAAAGGCAACGGCATCGTCGACCTGAAAGGCAACATCGCCCATGCGAACGCCAATTCGGTGCCGCGTTATCTGCCGACGGACATCGGCGCGAGCGTACGCGACTATCTGCAACGCGCCTTGCTCGCGGGCACGGTGCAGAATGCACCGTTCGCCGTGCAAGGCGATCTCGAGGACTTCCCGTACGGCAAGGGTGGTGGCAAGTTCCGCATCGACATTCCGCTTGCGGACGTCACGTTCAATCCCTCGCCGCTGCGTCCGGGTCACACCGAAGTCTGGCCCGCCTTCGAGAAAGTGCGCGGCAATCTGCGCTTCGATGCCGACAAGCTGCACATCGCCATCGACAGCGGTTCGATTTTCGGCGTGACGCTCACACAGGTGCTGGGCGACATCAACGACATCGGGCAGGACAGTTCCGTGCTCACCCTCAAGGGCGACGCACGCGGCCCCGCCGCCGACTTCGTGAAGTACCTGAACGGCAGCCCGGTGGGCCACTGGATCGGTGACGTCACCGAAGACACGCGCGCGAATGGCACCGCGCAGTTGGCGTTGCAGTTGTCGATGCCGCTGGAACACACCGACCGCTCGAAGGTCACGGGACGCGCGCGGTTCCTGCGCAACGATGTCACGCTGCTGAGCGGTCTGCCGACCTTCGGCGCAGTGGACGGCGAACTGGCGTTCACCGAGCGCGGCATCTCGCTCGACAATCTGCGCGGCACGTTCCTCGGCGGCGACGTCCGCGCTTCGGGCGGCAGCCGCGACGACGGCACCATTGCCCTGAACATCAACGGCACGATGAGCGCGCAGGCACTGCGCGAGAACCGCGAGAACGCCACGCTGGCACAACTGGCAAAACGCATGACCGGCGCCACACCTTATACGGCGACGGTGATGGTGCGCCAGGGCATGACCGACGTGGCCGTGCAATCCACGCTCGCCGGTCTTGCGGTGAACCTGCCTGCACCGCTCGGCAAGAGCGCCGAGACGGCACTGCCCGCACGCTTCACGCTGCGGCCACAGGCGAACCCGGGCGGGCGCCGCATCGATACGCTCGACTTCGCCATCGGCAGCGTGCAAGGCAACTATGTTCAGCAACGCAGCAGCGGCAACGGCGGGCACATCGAGGTGCTGCGGGGCGGCATCGGTATCAACCAACCGGTGCCGGCACCGCGCGAAGGCGTGCAGGCAGCCGCCCAGTTCGACACGCTGGACGTGGACGCCTGGCGCAGTGTGATCGCGTCGCTCGGCAGCGATACCGTCACCCCCGTCACGCAAGGCACACCGCCCGCGCCCGCCGCCACGGCAGCGGCCGCGCGCGACGAGTTCGGTGCACTGACCCCTTACCTGCCGACACGTCTTGCCCTGCATGCCAGGCAAGTGCGCCTGATGTCGCGCCAGTGGCCGGAACTGGTCGTGGGAGCGCAACGCAACGATCGCGACTGGCAGGTGAGCCTCGCTTCCGATCTCGTCTCCGGCTTCGCCGAATGGCATGCCCCGGATGCGAAGAACCCGTCGGGCACCATCCGCGCACGGCTGGCCAAACTGGTGATCCCGCGCGAAGACCACGGCAACGATGTCCTCACGCAAGTCCTCGACGAGCCGAGCGACGAATTCCCGGCCATCGATGTCGTCGCCAACGATTTCGTGCTGCGCGACAAGCCGCTGGGCCGCTTGCAGTTGAACGCGCATAACGACATCGAGGACGGTGTGCCCGTGTGGCAACTCACCAAGCTGGAACTGAGCAACAGCGCCGCCACGCTCGACGTCAAGGGCAACTGGCGCACTTCGCGCCGCCGCGCGGCAGCGGCAGCCGCCGCCGGCAGCGACGACGACGTGCCGCGACGCACCGTACTCGACTTCAATCTCGAAGTGAAGGACGCGGGCGGCCTGCTCGATCGTCTCGGCCTGCCCAAGACCCTCAAGGACGGCTCGGGGAAAGTCTCCGGCCGCTTCGGCTGGCGCGGCGGCCCGGATGCCATCGATTACCCGACGCTCGGCGGCCGTGTCGCGATCGACCTCAAGCGCGGGCAGATTCTGAAGGCCGACCCGGGACTGGCCAAGTTGCTGGGCATTCTGTCGGTGCAGACGCTTGCCAAGATCCTGACGTTCGACTTCAACAGCGTGATCGGCAGCGGTCTGCCGTTCGACAGCATCGAAGGCAACGCCACCATGCAAGCCGGGGTGGCGAATACCGACGATCTGACGATCAATTCCAGCACGGCGACGATCAAGATCGACGGGCACACCGATCTCGCCCGCGAGACGCAGGACCTGACGGTGTTGGTGCTGCCGAAGATCAACGCAGCGTCGGCGTCGCTCGCGTGGGCCATCATCAATCCGGCGCTGGGTATCGGCTCGTTCTTTGCGCAACTGGCGCTGGGCGAGCAGCTCTCGCGCACGCTCTCGACGACCTACCACGTGACCGGCTCCTGGGACAATCCGGTCATCGGACAGGGCGACGCCAATAAGAGTAAGATCAACGCATCCCCGGTCGCCCGGCCCGAGGCGCGAAACGACCTCCCGCCGGTCGGTATGCGCGGCAACTGAGCGCATCCGGACGCTTCGCCTGACACGCTTTTCAGCCCGACACGGTTATCCGCTCCGAATCCAGCCATTACATGACGAGTCCCGACACGAAGTCAGCCGCCGCATCTGCGCCCACCGACGCCCCCGTGCGCGTCGCAGCCGCGCAAATGGTGAGCGCCCCCGACGTCGAACGAAACCTCCGCGAGGCCGCCCGCCTGGTGGCCGAGGCAGCGGATAGCGGCGCGCAATTGGTGCTGCTGCCCGAGTACTTCTGCCACATGGGCCAGCGAGACACCGACAAGCTCGCCTTGCGCGAGGCGCCGGGTCACGGGCCGATTCAGGACTTTCTCGCCGAGACAGCCCGCCGTCACGGCGTGTGGCTGATCGGCGGTACGCTGCCGCTCGCGGCCCCCGAACCGGAGCGCGTGCTCAATACCACCCTGGTTTTCGGGCCCGACGGCGCCCCGGCCGCGCGCTATGACAAGATTCACCTGTTCAACTTCGTCAAAGGGGAAGAAGCCTATGACGAAGCACGCACCATTCGCCCGGGCGATGCCGTACGCACGTTTGAAGCGCCCTTTGGGCGCGTAGGACTGTCGGTCTGCTACGACCTGCGTTTCCCCGAGTTGTACCGTGCGATGGGCGACTGTACGCTTGTGGTTGTACCCGCCGCCTTTACCTACACCACGGGCCGCGCGCACTGGGAATTGCTGCTGCGCGCGCGCGCTATCGAGAATCAGTGTTACGTGCTGGCGTCCGCGCAGGGCGGGCATCACGAAAACGGGCGGCGCACCTGGGGGCACTCCATGCTGATCGATCCGTGGGGCGACATCGTCGCCCAGCGAGAAGTGGAAGGCGCGGGCGTTGTCGTTGGCGACATCGACCCAGCCCGGCTGACGGGCGTGCGTCAGAGCCTGCCCGCGTGGCGGCACCGTGTGCTGTAAGGTTGATTTCCCCGATTCCGCCCTCATCTCCCGAATACATTTCCTTGGCCTGACACCGCATGAAAATCATCGACACCGGCATCCAGAACCTGGCTACGGCCCGCGAGCTGCTGCTCACGCCGTACGGCCTCGACGAAAGCCACCTGCAACGCGCGCTCGGCGACATCTTCACGCACCGCGTGGACTATGCCGACCTGTACTTCCAGTACACGCGCAGCGAAGCGTGGAGCCTCGAGGAGGGCATCGTCAAATCGGGTTCGTTCTCGATCGATCAGGGCGTGGGTGTGCGCGCCATCGTGGGCGACCGCACCGCGTTCGCCTATTCCGACGACATCTCCGAAATCGCACTGAAGGACGCGGCCGCCGCCACGCGCAGCATTGCCACGGCCGGACGCGGGCGCGTGAAAGTCGGCAGCAAGCTCGCGAACGCCACCGGTCACGGGCTCTATCTGCCCGCCGACCCGCTGGCTTCTCTCGATGCCAACGGCAAGGTGGCGTTGCTCGAGCGCATCGAAAGGCTGGCCCGCGCGCGCGATCCGCGCGTGCAGCAAGTCATGGCCGGTCTGGCCGGTGAATACGATGTCGTTCTGGTCGCGCGCAGCGATGGCGTGATCGCCGCCGACGTGCGTCCGCTCGTGCGCGTGTCGGTCACCGTCATCGTCGAATCCAACGGCCGCCGCGAAATCGGCAACAGCGGCGGCGGCGCACGCCTCGACTACGCGTACTTCACCGACGATCTGCTCGAGAAATATGTCAAGGAAGCGGTCGACGGCGCCATCGTCAAGCTCGACGCCCGCCCGGCCCCGGCCGGTGCGATGACCGTCGTGCTCGGCCCGGGCTGGCCCGGCGTGCTGCTGCACGAAGCTGTCGGCCACGGCCTGGAAGGCGACTTCAACCGCAAGGGCTCTTCGGCATTCTCCGGTCGCCTGGGCGAACGCGTGGCGGCCAAGGGCGTCACGGTGGTCGACGACGGTACGCTGTCGAACCGTCGTGGCTCGCTCAACGTCGACGACGAGGGCAATGCAACGCAGTGCACCACGCTCATCGAAGACGGAATTCTGCGCGGCTACATGCAGGACAGCCTGAACGCGCGTCTGATGAAGATGCCGGTCACGGGTAACGGCCGCCGCGAATCGTATGCCGCGCTGCCGATGCCGCGCATGACCAACACTTACATGCTCGGCGGCGACAAGGACCCGGAGGAAATCATCGCGTCGGTCAAGCGCGGTCTGTATGCCGTGAACTTCGGCGGCGGTCAGGTCGACATCACCAACGGCAAGTTCGTGTTCTCGATGTCCGAGGCGTACATGATCGAAGACGGCAAGATCACGTACCCGGTCAAGGGGGCCACGCTGATCGGCAACGGTCCGGAATCGCTCAAGGATGTGACGATGATCGGCAATGACATGTCGCTGGATTCGGGCGTCGGCGTGTGCGGCAAGGAAGGCCAGAGCGTGCCGGTGGGCGTTGGCCAGCCGACGCTGCGCATGGAAAACATGACGGTCGGTGGCACGGCATAAGGCCGCAGGAGGCCGCATAAGGCTGGCCCGGCCCATCCGGCGTTACGCGTCGGATGGCGCACCGCAAAAAATGCGTCAAGCATAGCAAAGCGCCCGGGTCAAACCGGGCGTTTTCGCATGATTTTCAAATATTGCGATTATTTGATGCAATTTGACATATCGATATGCGACATTTCCGCGCGTTTTCCTGCCGTTTAGCGGCCCCACACGGTTGCAGGGTCATGCGATTAGGCGTATAAAGTTGTTTCTGTGCACGGCAAATGCCTGCGAAGCAGTGTCAACGACATCCCTCATGACCGCCAATAAGTTTTATTTTTACTTTTTTGCGAATCTCACACCGCTGGCGGAAGGAGAGGGGCAGTTGCAGCAGTAAGCACCGAAACGAATCCTGAAAAACCGCCAGCGAGTCTGGCGGTTTTTTTTTGACCCGCATCCCGAGAATCGAACCGCAGTCCGAACTGCCCCAGGAGAAAAACCATGCCTCCCCACAACACCGATGATGTCCGTATTCGTGAACTCAAGGAACTGACGCCGCCGGCGCATCTGATTCGCGAGTACCCCTGCTCAGAACAGAGCGCGGACCTCATCCATCGCTCGCGCGGCGCCATTCACCGCGTGCTGCACGGCATGGAAGACCGCCTCGTCGTCATCATCGGCCCGTGCTCGATCCACGACACGAAAGCCGCGCTGGAATACGCCGCGCGCCTGGCAGAACAGCGCGAGCGCCTGAAAGGCGAACTCGAAATCGTGATGCGCGTGTACTTCGAGAAGCCGCGCACGACGGTGGGCTGGAAGGGTCTGATCAACGACCCGCACATGGATAACAGCTTCAAGATCAACGAAGGCCTGCGCCTTGCCCGCGAACTGCTCGCCCAGATCAACGCACTGGGGTTGCCCGCCGGTACGGAGTACCTCGACATGATCAGCCCGCAGTACATCGCAGATCTCGTGTCGTGGGGCGCCATCGGCGCACGCACCACCGAATCGCAGGTGCACCGCGAACTGGCGTCGGGCCTGTCGTGCCCGGTCGGTTTCAAGAACGGCACGGACGGCAACGTGAAAATCGCCGTCGACGCCATCAAGGCCGCATCGCAGCCTCACCATTTCCTGTCGGTGACCAAGGGTGGCCATTCGGCCATCGTGTCGACGTCGGGCAACGAGGACTGCCACCTGATCCTGCGCGGGGGCAAGACGCCGAACTACGACGCCGCCAGCGTGCAGGCCGCCTGCGACGACATCGCCAAGTCGGGTCTGGCAGCGCGCGTGATGATCGACGCATCGCACGCCAACAGCCAGAAGAAGCACGAGAACCAGATCCCGGTGTGCGAGGACATCGCGCGCCAGATCGCCGGCGGCGACGACCGTATCATCGGCGTGATGGTCGAGTCGCACCTCGTTGCCGGCCGTCAGGATCACGTGCCGGGCAAGCCGCTGACCTACGGTCAGAGCATCACCGATGCTTGCATCAACTGGGAAGACAGCCTGAAGGTGCTCGATACCCTGGCCGACGCCGTGCGTGCGCGCCGTCTGGCTCGCGGCGCAGGCAACTGATGTCGAGGGCGGCCGAGCGCCGCCCTGGCGTCAGACGTCGTGACCGTAGCAAGGGCCGCGGCAAAGCGCTTACTGCGCCCCGCCCTCGGCCCGGTCGCGCTGCCACAGCACATCGGTGCCGCCGCCCGCACGGTTCAGCACGCGCGCAAGGACGAACATCAGATCGGACAGGCGGTTGATGTACTGACGCGGCGCGGGGGCCACCGTCTCTTCGGCACCGAGCGCCACCATGGCGCGTTCGGCCCGGCGCGATACGGTTCGCACCACATGCGCCAGCGCCGCCGCGCGAGTGCCGCCCGGCAGAATGAATTCCTTCAGACTCGGCAAATCCGCGTTGTAGTGCGCCAGCCAGTCGTCGAGCTTGACCACCTGCGCGTCGCCGAGCAACGTGTGACGCGGCATACTCAGTTCCCCGCCGAGATCGAACAGATCATGCTGAATGTCGAGCAGCATGGCGCGCACATCCGGCGGCAGGTCTTCGCACAGCAACACGCCGATGTGCGAATTGGTCTCGTCGATCTCGCCGATGGCGACGATACGCAGGCTGAACTTGTCGACACGTGCCCCGTCACCGAGGCCGGTCTTGCCACCGTCACCCGTGCGCGTGACGATCTTGCTCAAACGATTACCCATCTTCTGACACCTACCCCTTACGGCATATCTTGCCCGCCAGCGCCCAAGTTCGGCCGCCGGACGACCTGCCTGCTTTGATTGAAATTGACCGCCTCTGCCCTCGATGCCTATTTTTCAGGCAATTCCGATGGCACGCCTTGGCGGCAAGTCCGTATGATATGACGCAAAAGGTGGGGAAAAACGCCGTCACGGCGTAAAATCCCCGCTCATGAGGTGTCAGGGTGCGTGCCCGCCGTACCATTGCGCGTCCGGACTTGCCGGCCCGTGCCCAAGACCCCACACCCAATATGGAGCCTGCCATCGCCTGCTGGCGCTGGCCGCCCGGAGACCCGAAGGAGAAAGCCGTGAATCACCCCCACCTGCCGTTCGCCGCCAAGCGTCCGTTTCCGGACGCCCTGCTCGCCGACTTGCAAGCCCTTCTGGGCGAGCGCGTGAGCACCAAGGAGGCGCTACGCGAGCATCACGGCCGAGACGAGTCTCCGTTTGACCCCATGCTGCCCGACGCCGTCGCCTTCGCGCACAGCACCGATGAAGTCTCGCAGATCGTCAAGCTGTGTGCCAAATACGACGTTCCCATCATTCCGTATGGCGCAGGCTCGTCGCTCGAAGGTCATCTGCTTGCCGTCGAGGGCGGTCTGTCGCTCGATCTGTCGGAAATGAATCAGGTGGTCTCGATCAATGCAGAAGACCTGACGGTCACCACGCAGCCCGGCATCTCCCGCAAGGCGCTCAACGAAGCACTGCGCGACACCGGTCTGTTCTTCCCGATCGACCCGGGCGCCGATGCCAGTATTGGCGGCATGTGCGCCACGCGCGCCTCGGGCACCAATGCCGTGCGCTACGGCACGATGCGCGAGAACGTGCTCGCCCTGACCGTCGTGCTGGCAGACGGACGCGTGATCCACACTGGCACGCGCGCACGCAAATCCTCGGCCGGCTACGACCTCACGCGCCTGTTCGTCGGCAGCGAAGGCACGCTGGGCATCATCACCGAAGCGACGGTGCGTCTGTATCCGCAGCCGGAAGCCGTATCGGCCGCGATCTGCTCGTTCCCCAGCATGACGGATGCCGTGAACTGCGTCATCCAGACGATTCAGTTGGGCGTGCCTGTGGCCCGCGTCGAGTTCGTCGATGCGCTGGCCGTGCGCGCCATCAACAAGCACTCGAAGATGGAACTGCCCGAGACGCAAACGCTGTTCTTCGAATTCCACGGCAGCGATGCCGGTGTGAAGGAGCAGGCCGAGACCGTCGAGGAACTGGCCAAGGAAAACGGTGGCACCGGGTTCGAATGGGCCACGCGCACCGAAGACCGCAACCGTCTGTGGGGCGCACGCCATAGCGCGTACTTTGCGATGCTCCAGCTCAAGCCGGGCTGCCGCGCGGTGACCACGGACGTCTGCGTGCCGATCTCGCGTCTGGCCGAGTGCGTCGGCGAGACCGAAGACGATCTGCGGGCGTCGAGCCTGCCGTGCCCGATCGTAGGTCACGTGGGCGACGGCAATTTCCACGTGGCGATCCTGATCGATCCGGACAAGCCCGAAGAGATCGAAGAGGCCGAACAGCTCAACCAGCGCATCGTCGAGCGTGCGATCCGCATGGGGGGCACCTGTACTGGCGAACACGGGATAGGCCTGCACAAGATGGGCTTCCTCGTGACCGAGCATGGGGAAGACGCCATCGATGTCATGCGTGCGATCAAGACCTCACTCGATCCGCACAACCTGCTCAATCCGGGCAAGATTTTCCGGTTGCGCTCGGCCGGCTGAGCGCCGCATGAACGCGCCCACCGCCCCGCAAGGTCAGTCCGGCCCGCTCCAGGCGGGTGCCGCGCCCGATGACGCCGGCGCGCTCGAAGCGCGTCAGCGTCAGTTGCTCGACGCGCTCACCCAGATCGTGCCGCCGCATTGCATTTTGCATCGCCGCGAAGACACCACGCCTTACGAGTGCGATGGTCTCGCCGCGTATCGCCGCGTGCCGTTGTGCTGCCGGAGTCGGAATCTCAGGTCCAGCGCATTCTGCAGGCCTGCCATCAGTTGGGCATTCCGGTGGTGCCGCGCGGTGCAGGCACGAGTCTGTCCGGCGGCGCAATGCCGATCTCCGACGGGCTGGTGCTCTCGCTCGCCAAGTTCAAGAAGATCGTCGAGATCGATCCTTACGCACGCACGGCGACCGTGCAACCGGGCGTTCGCAATCTGGCGATCTCGGAAGCCGCAGCGCCTTACGGCCTGTATTACGCGCCGGACCCGTCATCGCAGATCGCCTGCACCATCGGCGGCAATGTGGCGGAGAATTCCGGCGGTGTGCACTGCCTGAAGTACGGGTTGACGGTGCATAACGTGCTGCGCGTGCGCGCCATCACGATGTCGGGGGAAGCCATCGAATTCGGCTCGCTCGGTCCCGATGCGCCCGGACTCGATTTGCTGTCGGTCTTCATCGGCAGCGAGGGAATGTTCGGCGTGGTGACGGAAATCACCGTCAAGCTGGTGCCCAAGGCGCAAACCGCACAGGTCATCATGGCGAGCTTCGACGACGTGGAGACCGGCGGCAACGCCGTGGCAGCGATCATCGCGGCCGGCATCATCCCCGCCGGTCTGGAAATGATGGACAAACCGGCCACGCAAGCCGTCGAGGAATTCGTTCACGCCGGCTACGACCTCGACGCAGCGGCGATCCTGCTGTGCGAGTCGGATGGCACCCCGGAAGAAGTCGCCGAGGAGGTCATGCGCATCTCTCATGTGCTGCGCACCTCAGGCGCGACACGGTTGCAGATCTCCCGTAGTGAAGAAGAGCGCCTGCGCTTCTGGTCGGGACGCAAGAATGCGTTCCCCGCTGCCGGACGCATTTCGCCCGACTATTACTGCATGGATGGTACGATTCCTCGCCGGGCGATTGGGACGTTACTCAAACGCATCGAAGGTCTGGAACAACAATACGGATTGCGCTGTATTAACGTCTTTCACGCGGGAGACGGCAACATGCATCCGCTCATTCTTTTCAACGGCAACGACCTCGACGAATGGCATCGCGCCGAAGCGTTCGGTTGCGACATTCTCGAAGCGTGCGTCGAACTGGGCGGCACGATCACGGGCGAACACGGGGTGGGCATCGAAAAGATCAACTCGATGTGCGTGCAGTTCTCGGCGGAAGAGCGCGACGCCTTCTTCGGCGTAAAGCGCGCATTCGATCCGGTCGGACTGCTCAATCCGGACAAGGGCATTCCCATGCGCGCCCGCTGCGCCGAATACGGCAAGCTGCACGTGCGCGGCGGCCTGCTGCCGCATCCCGACCTGCCGAGGTTCTGATATGCGCCCGCTGTCAGACTGGATGCCGCACGATTGGCGGCAGCGGCTCTACATCATCATCTTCGAGGCAGATACGCGTGAAGGGCGTCTGTTCGACATCGCGCTGCTCATCGCCATCGTGCTGTCGGTGCTCACGGTGGTCGTCTCGAGCGTGCCCGCCGTGCAGGCCACGGCGTCGCTGCCGATGGCGATCCTCGAGTGGTTCTTCACGCTGCTCTTTACGGCCGAGTACGTCGCGCGGCTACTCAGTGCGCATCGGCCGCTACGGTACGCGCTGTCGTTCTACGGCATCATCGATCTGCTCGCCATTTTGCCGACCTATCTCGCGATTCTCGTGCCCGAACTGCATGGGCTGATCGACGTGCGTCTGCTGCGTCTGATGCGTGCGTTCCGGATTCTCAAGCTCACGGCGTATGTGAACGAAGCCGGGGTGCTCAGCATTGCGCTCTACAACGCGCGCCGCAAGATCCTCGTGTTTCTCGGGTTCATCTCGATCATCGTGGTGATCTTCGGCACTCTCATGCACATCATCGAGGGGCCGGAACATGGCTTCACGAGCATTCCGGTGGGCATCTATTGGGCCATCGTCACGCTCACCACCACCGGCTATGGCGACGTGGTGCCCGTCACCGGACTGGGCAAGGCGATTACCGGCTTCGTGATGCTGCTAGGCTACAGCGTGATTGCCATTCCGACCGGCATCATGGGAGCGGAAATCCATTCGGCCATGCGCAAGCAAGCCGTCACCACGCGCACCTGCCGGCAATGCCATACCGAAGGGCACGATCCCGATGCGACCTACTGCAAACACTGCGGCAGTGAGCTGGGCCCCTATCAATCCGACATGCCACCGCCGCCTGAACCGAGCTGATGACCGACACGAACGACACTCTCGAGACCTTCCGCGCCGTCATCGAGCACGCCACGGCACGCCGCGCGCCGCTTCAGCTTCGTGGCGGCGGCACCAAAGCCTGGTACGGCCAGCAACGTGTGGGCGACGTGCTCGACACGCGCGCTTATCGGGGCATCGTGGCCTACGACCCGGCAGAACTGGTCATCACGGCTCGCTGCGGCACGCCGCTGGCCGACATTGAAACGGCGCTCGCCGAACACAATCAGTTGCTGCCGTTCGAGCCGCCCTACTTCGGGCCGGGCGCGACGATTGGCGGCGCGGTGGCCGCCGGGCTCGCCGGGCCCCGCCGCAGCGCGGTCGGTGCCGTGCGCGACTTCGTCCTTGGCGCGAAGCTGATGGACGGGCGCGGTCATGTGCTGAACTTCGGCGGTCAGGTGATGAAGAACGTCGCGGGTTACGACGTCTCGCGCATGCTCGCCGGCTCGCTCGGCACGCTGGGTCTGGTCCTCGAAGTGTCGCTCAAAGTGTTGCCGCAACCCTTTGCCGAACTGACGCTGCAATTCGAAATGAATGCCGTCGATGCCGTGCGCAAGCTCAACGAATGGGGCGGGCAGCCGCTGCCGATCACCGGCAGTGCATGGCGCAACGACTTGCTGGTGATTCGTCTGGCGGGGGCTTCGGCCGCCATCAAGGCCGCGCGCGTGAAGATGGGCGGCGAATTGGTCGATGCCATTCACGCGGCCAAATTCTGGCACGCGATCCGTGAGCAGACGGACAACTTCTTCGCCGATGCCGGGCCGGGGCAGGCGTTGTGGCGTCTGGCCGTGCCCTCGACCGCCGAACCGCACCGCCTGCCGGGCAAACAGCTCATCGAGTGGGGCGGTGCCCAGCGATGGTGGATTACCGACGCCGACGCACAGATCGTACGTTCTGCGGCGCGGCAGGACGGCGGACACGCCACGCTGTTCCGCTACGGCGAACCCGGCGTTGGGGTCTTCACCCCTTTGCCCGCACCGCTCATGCGCATCCACCGCAATCTGAAGTCGGTGTTCGACCCAGCGGGCATCTTCAATCCGGGACGGATGTATCCGGAGTTCTGAGCGCGGTGTAAAGCGAAGCGACGGCTCCTGCGGCCCCGGCCGCTCAGGAACGCATGTCCAGCAGACGCGAGACTTCCGTCGCCAGCGTGCGCACCGCTTTCTCGACCTCACGGGTGAACGGCTGGCCACCGTTGATGCGCAGAAAGTGGTCGTACCGTGACGAGTTCGAGAAAAGACTGCCCGGTGCAACGCGAATTCCCTTCGCAAGCGCCGCGTCGAACAGTCGCTCCGAGCTGACGCCGCCTGGCATTTCCACCCACAGACTCAGTCCGCCTGCAGGCAACGTCAGGCGGGTGCCCGCCGGAAAATGCGTGGCAATCGCTTCGGCCATCGCGGCGCGATGCTCGCGCAACTGCGTGCGCAAGTGCCGCAGGTGACGGTCGTAGCGGGGAGAATCCATGAACTCGCCCATTGCGATCTGTGCGAGCGCTTCGTTCGGGCGCGTCTGCGCGTACTTCAGCATCTCCACTCGCCACTGCCACTTGCCGCCCGCGATCCAGCCAAGCCGCATGCCCGGCGCCAGCGTCTTGTGCAGCGACGCGCAATGAATCACGTTGCCCGTGGTGTCCCACGAGCGGATGGACGCGGGAATATTGCCGTCGTCGCCCAGCGCCGAGTAGGTGTCGTCTTCAATGATCGCGATGTCGCGCGACTCCGCCCACTTCACGAGCTGTGCCTTGTGCGAATCCGGCATCACCGACCCGAGTGGATTCTGGAAATGCGGCACGACGATGACGGCTTTGATGTTGTCGTAGGTCTCGCTCGCCAGTTGGAGGGCTTCGAGTGAGATGCCCGTCTGCGGACTCGTCGGAATTTCGAGCGCCCGCATGCCCATACTCTCCAGCGTTTGCAGCAGCGCGTAGTACGTCGGCGACTCAACGGCCACCACGTCGCCCGCTGACGCGACCGCACGCAACGCGAGATTGATCGCCTCGATACAGCCGTGCGTGACGACAATCTCCTCGGGGTTGATGTTCATGCGCGCCTCTAGCGCCCGCCGGGCGATCGCAGAGCGGAAGCGCGCTTCCCCGCCGCCGGGCGGCGGCGTGCCGTAAAGCAGCGGATTGTCGCGCAACGCCCGCACAGTGGCCTGCCGCAGTTCGTTGACCGGGTAGAGCGACGGGGAACCGTGGGCGACCGCGAGATTGATTTTGACGTCCGCCTGGAGCCCTCTTGCGAGGATCGACGACACACGCTGGTTGATGCCCACGTATTGCATCAGGTCGGGCACCCACGGACGCGGCTCGGCCACCGGCACGAGGCTCGCCCGCGCAGGCGTGCGCACGAAGTAGCCCGAACGCGGACGCGCCTCCAGGACACCCTGCGCCTCCAGGTGGCGACACGTCTGCAAGGCCGTCGACAGACTGACCTGATGCCGCTCCATCAACGTGCGCACGCTCGGCATGCGATCGCCCGGCGCAAGCGTGCCCGCCTCGATGGCATGACGGTAGTGATCGGCAAGCTGACGATACAACGGCGTGCGATCCTCCGAAGCCGTCTGCGTTGCAGCGGCTGCGGAAGATGCCTTCGGGGTGTCCGCAATGAGCAGCGTGCTGTCCGGGGCGGTGAGAGTCGGGGTGACGGCGTCCATGCGCAGATGATCGGGCATTGCACGCGACCATAACAGATACAGATTCGTTGAATCGGCATCGTAACAGATTGCCGCAAGCCGCTCTGTTACGGGCGAAACAGGGCATCTGTGTGCCTACCGGGAGTGTCTGGCGGCCGATACGCTGTACTCACCTGTTCAACGCCCCGGAGCCCGTCATGGCAAAGCCGCTTTCGCGTCCCCTCCCCCCCGACTCGATGCTTGCGCGAGGTCACGGTAACGCCGGCCGAGCCGGCGAGCCGATTGCCCGAGCGCACACCGCCGCGCCGCCGGCCAACGTCGACAACGGCGCATTCGCCGCGCGCCCGTCGCACCTCACGCTGGCACACGGGCAATCGTTTCATGCCTATGTGAGCCGGGGCACGGTGCTGCATATCGAACGGGGCGACGTCGTGCTTTGCGCCGCGCCGCGGTGGCTGGCCGCGAGTTTCTGGCGGAACACCGTCTCGCTGACGGCCGGACAGACGCATGTGGCCGAGACGTCCGGCTGGATGACGTTGAGCGCCGGCACGGGCGCCCGTATTGTGCTGCGTGAAGACGCCGGTGACACCCGGGGTCCCGCCGGGCCGCGCTCGCGCGCGGTTCGTCGCGCCGCCCGTCTAAGGCAGGGCTTTCGCGAGCGTTTCGGTTTCTGAGCCAACCAGCGCGCCCGCCTGACGCAGGCATACGGGCGCGTCTTCGTCCGGCCGTATGCCCCTCAGGCCCGCAGCAGCTTCTCGATGTCGGCGCGAATGGCGTCAGGCTTGGCCGTCGGCGCATAGCGCGCCACCACGTTGCCCGTCGCATCGACGAGGAACTTCGTGAAATTCCACTTGATTGTCTTCGTGCCCAGCACGCCGCGCTTTTCCTGCGTGAGATAAGCATAGAGCGGTGCGGCGTGCGGCCCTTTCACGTCGACCTTGGCGAACATCGGGAACGTCACGTGAAAGCGCAGATCGCAGAAGCTGCGGATGGCTTGCGCATCACCCGGCTCCTGCTTGCCGAACTGGTTGCATGGGAACGCGAGCACTTCGAAGCCGCGCGGGCCGAGCTGTTCGTAGAGCGTTTGCAGGCCGGCGTACTGCGGCGTGAAACCGCACTCGCTCGCCGTGTTGACGATCAGCAGCACCTTGCCACGATACTGCGACAGGCTGACGGTTTCGCCCGACAGCGTCTGGACTGAAAAATCGTACACATGCTGCGAATTCGCGCTCATCTCCGGCTCCCTGTGGATGTTGGCACCGCGAAGTCTGCCACAAGCCGCGCGATTCGACCGCTTGACGTGCCGCCGGCACGGGTAGCACCTCGTTTTTCCCGGGTAGCACCTCCGGTGCGGGCACGGCTATAATCCCTGACCTGCAACGCCGTTGCAATGCCCCTCGCGCCAACGACACCGCCCGACCGACGCCTGAACCTGCCTCATGTCGACCATTGCTTCACATCTCGCCGATGTCCTTTCCCGGATTGCCCGCGCCACTGCCGGTGCTGGCCGTCCAGCGGGTAGCGTGCGATTGCTCGCCGTCTCGAAGACATTTGGTGCCGACGCCGTGCGCGACGCGCTGGCCGCCGGACAACGCGCCTTCGGCGAGAACTACGTGCAGGAGTCGCTCGAGAAGATCGCTGCACTGGCTGGCGAGACGGTCGACGGCAAACCGCTCGAGTGGCACTTCATCGGCCCATTGCAAAGCAACAAGACGCGAGCGGTGGCGGAACATTTCGACTGGGTGCATTCAGTCGATCGACTGAAGATCGCCGAACGTCTGAGCGCACAACGGCCCGCAGATCTGCCGCCCCTTCAGGTTTGCCTGCAAGTGAACATCAGCGGCGAAGCGAGCAAGAGTGGTGTCGCGCCAGCAGACGTTCCGGCTATCGCGCGTGCCATCGCCGCGCTGCCGAATCTGCAATTGCGCGGCCTGATGGCGATTCCGGAACCCGAGGACGATCCAGCGCGCCAACGGGCGCCTTTCAAGGCGGTGCGCGAGTTGTTCGACGCGCTGCGCGCCAGCGGACTGGCGCTGGACACGCTTTCGATGGGCATGTCTGGCGATCTCGAGGCAGCGATTGCCGAGGGTGCGACAATGGTGCGCATTGGCACCGCGATTTTCGGCGCGCGCGATTACGGCCCCCCGGCCTGATCGCGACGCGCCCCGATGGTGAGCGCCTCGTGACGACTCGCCACAGCAAGACGTAACGACGGTAACGACGGTAGCGACGGTAACGACATACGCAACGCAAAGGATGGTTATGAGAATTGCATTCATCGGCGGCGGCAACATGGCCAACGCCCTGATCGGCGGACTCGTCAAGCGCGGCACAGCCCCGCGCGACATTCTCGCCATCGACGTCAACGAATCGGCCCGTGAAGGCCTCGCCAAGCAGTATGGTGTCGAGACCGCCAGCGCCCCCAACGACCGCCTGCGCGATTACGACACGCTCGTGCTGGCCGTCAAACCGCAAGTCCTCAAGGACGTTGCACAAGCCCTCCAGCCGCATCTGAACGGACAACTGGTCATCAGCATCGCAGCGGGCATTCGCGCGTCGGATCTGGCGCGCTGGCTCGGCGGCCACAACCAGATCGTGCGCTGCATGCCGAACACGCCCGCGCTGATCGGCATGGGCATTACCGGTCTGGCCGCGCTCTCAGGTGTCGATTCCGACCAACGCAAGCGCGCCGAGAACGTGCTGGGCGCCGCAGGTCAGATCGTCTGGGTCGAGAAGGAAAGCCAGCTCGACGGCGTGACCGCTATCTCCGGCAGCGGTCCGGCGTACGTGTTCTATTTCATCGAAGCGCTGGAGCAAGCGGCGCAGGAACTGGGCTTCACGCCCGAGCAGGGGCGCCAGTTGGCCATCGCCACGTTCACGGGCGCATCGCAACTGGCTGCGCAGTCGAGTGAGCCGGCGAGCGTGCTGCGCGAGCGTGTGACGTCCAAGGGTGGCACAACGTTTGCCGCCCTCAGCTCGTTCGAGCGCGACGCCATCAAGGCCGCGATCGTGCGCGGCGTGCACGCGGCCAACACGCGCGCCAAGGAACTCGGCGACGAGTTGGGCGACGCCTGACAGCCCCGCCTTACACGCAGTCATTAAATAACGGCCCGCATGCGGGCCGTTTTCTCGGGTGCCAGGCCAACGACGCCAGAGCGGTGTGCAGCCCCGCCGGGGTTACGCGCTCAGCAGGTAGTGTCCGGCGATACCGGCGAACACGGCGGCGCCGAGCCAGTTGTTGTGACGGAACGCCGCAAAGCAAGGCATGCGCTCACGTCCGCGAATCAGGAAGTAGTGATAGATGGCGAAGCTCACCGCCACAGCCATGCCCAGCCAGAACGGCCAGCCAAAGCCGAGATACACACCGACACCCGCCTGAATCCCGAGCGCGACGGCATAGCAGAGCATGATCGCCAACACGTCGAAACGTCCGAACGTGATTGCCGACGTCTTGATGCCGATCTTCAGATCATCGTCGCGATCGACCATGGCGTATTCGGTGTCGTAGGCAACCGACCAGAACACGTTCGAGAGCAGCAGCACCCACGCAATGACCGGCACTTGATCCTGCACCGCGGCGAAAGCCATCGGAATGCCGAAGCCGAACGCCACGCCGAGATAGGCCTGCGGTATCGCCAGAAAACGCTTGGTGAAGGGATAAGTGCCCGCGACGAACAGGGCCGGAATCGACAGCCACTTGGTCAGCGCGTTGAGCGGCAGAATCAGCAGGAAGCTCACAAGCGCCAGCGTCGCTGCCACGGCGAGCGCTTCCCATGCGCGAATGCGTCCCGACGTGATCGGGCGCTCCTTCGTGCGTTTGACGAACTTGTCGAAGTCGCGGTCGGCGTAATCGTTGATGGCGCAACCCGCCGAGCGCATCAGGAAGGTGCCGAGCGTGAAGATCGCGACCAGCAGCGGGTCGGGATGGCCGTTCGCCGCGATCCACAGCGCCGCGAGCGTCGGCCACAGCAGCAAAACGGTGCCAATCGGCTTATCGAGACGAACGAGGCGGAAATACAGCGGGAGGCGTTGAGCGAGCAACATGGGCGTCACACAGAAAGACTTGTGGCGACATTGTAGGCCACGGGCCGGACGCCCGCCAATCGGCGCACGCCCCGGGCACCGCCAGCGTCACCAGATCCAGAACATCAGCAGCCAGAGCCAGTTGACCAGCGCCAGCGCCGCCACCACACCGGCCATACCGGCAAGACGCCGCCCGAACGAGCGGGTATGACGCCCGGTCACGCGCCAGCCCAGCCACAGGCTCCACAGCGTGGTCACGGCAAGGATGGTGGCACGCACGTCGTTTGCCCAGTACACCGGCAGATGCTCGGCACGCAGCAGGCTGATCGTCGTGGCCGACAGACCGATGAAGACCCCGGCTCCGGCAATCGGAATCAGCGACTGCACCAGATGATTGAAGCGCGACGTCTGCCACGGCCCCATCGCCCGGTTGGCCAGCGCGAAGATGATCGTGAAGGCCAACCCCAGCAGCAGCCCGTTGCCGAGGATGTAGGTGACGACCATGCCGCCGTCGAGCCATGTGAAGACGTCGCTCTGGTCGGGGTAGTTGGTGAACACGTACCACGGCGCATTCGTCTCGAACGGCCACATGATGTTGTGATCGATGAGCCACGTGGCCAGCACGGTCTTGGTGGCGACGAACCACGGATTGACCGTCCAGTGGAATGCGCCGATGGCCACGCCGAGCAGGCCATACATGACGAGCACGCTGTCCCACACGCTGTTGTTTTCGGTCGCACCGAACTTCACGATCTCTTCGCTCGGCGAGCGGCTCGTGAGCGCGATGGCGTCGCGATGACCGGCGCAGCGGCCGCACATATGGCACTCCGCGCCGCCCTTCATATTGCGCAGCGGCACGAGCGGCGCACAATTGATCGGGATGATCTTGCGGCCGTTGGTGTGATACGACCGGCGCCAGGCGTCTTCGTCGACCTTGAAGTGGAACGGCGCCAGACGCGAGAGCAGCGAGAACACGCCATTGACCGGGCACAGATACTTGCACCAAACGCGCTTGTCGCGGCCGTAGAAATAGCCGATGACCATCGCGCCGACGGTCGAGCCGCCGAGCACCAGCAGCACCGCCTTCGGATATTGATAGACGCTGACCATCTGACCGTACAGCGTCGTGCCGGCAAACGCCACGAACGGCCAGCCGCCCCAGCGCATCCAGCGAGGAATGGCTCGCCCGCGCCCATGACGGCTCGCAAATTCCGAGAGCGTGCCTTCGGGGCACAGCACACCGCACCAGACACGGCCCATGAGCACCATGCTGATGAGCACGAACGGCCACCAGATGCCCCAGAACGTGAACTGTGCGAAGACGGTGAGGTTATCGAGGATGTGCGCCGTCTCGTCAGGCAACGGCATCATGACCGGGACGCAGATGAGGAACGCATAAACCAGCACGACGCCCCACTGCACGCCACGTATCAGCCTGCCGTGGCGTTGCATCCAAAGGCCCACTCGGGCCAGTCGGTTCGGGACAGGTATGGCGATGCTCATGCTCAACTCGTACGTCGGGGGATTACCTGGCGGCTGAAGACGTCTATCGATTCGGCGGATCTTGCGAATCCTGCCCGGGCGCGTGCGTTCAGACCGTTGTGGCGCACCGCACGGGACTCGCTCCCCCGGTGCGCCCGGCCCGCTCAGGCGGGCCTGGCCTGCTTGGCCGGAGCGCCTGCCCGCTTGAGCAGCGCCCACATGAACACCCAATACATGGCGTACACCAACAGATTCATGCCGGCCGGATGCGCGCGATAGCCCGTCAGGGTAGCGACGAGGCTGCCAAACGGGCTGGCGTCGTCAAGAATCGCGGAAGTATCCCACAGTTGATCGACCAGCGTCGGTACAAGCTCGAGCGAGATCAGGCGGTCAAGCCCCGACTCGAGCAGCCCCGCCGCCAGAAACAGCAGCATGATTTCGGTGACACGGAAGAACAGACGCCACGAGAAAATCTTCCCGCCCAACTGCAGCAGCCAGAACGTGACGAGCGCCAGCGCGAAGCCGATCAGCACCGCGAGCCACATCGACAGCGGCACGCTGCCTTGCTGGCCGAAACCAATGCCGTAGAGAAAGATCGCCGTCTCACTGCCTTCGCGGGCAATGGCCAGCGCAACCAGCACGAGCACGCCCCACCATGTGCCCCGATCCTGGTTCTTCTGCAGCGACGATTCCATATCGCGCTTGAGCGTGCGCCCGTGGCGTTTCATCCAGAAGACCATCTGCACGATCAGCACGCTGGCGATCAGCACCATGGCGGTCTGGAAGTAATCCTGCGCGTCGCCCGAGAGCACCTCGGTGAAGCCGACCAGCGCGGCGCCCAGCGCCACAGCCGCCGCAATCCCGAGCGCGACACCGGCCCACAGATACGGCAGGCCGCGCTTGGCACCGTGCTCGGGATTGGCCAGCCAGGCATGGAGAATGCCGACGACCAGCAATGCCTCGACGCTTTCGCGCCAGACGATGAACATGACCTGACCCATCGTATGATTCCTCTCGTGATGCGTGTCTTACCGTATGGCTGAAACGATTTCCGCAGGGCTTACTTGGCGACGATCACGCCTTGCGCCTGCTGATGGAAATCGTCGAAAAACTTGTACTCGCCCGGCTGCAACGGTGCGATCACGACAAACGACTGCGCGCCCGGTGCCAGCACCTTTTCCTTGCGCAGTTGCAGACTTTCAAACTCGACGGCATTCGTTCCGGTGTTGTGCACCTCGATCTTGATGCGCTTGCCGGCCGGCACTTCGATACGCGCCGGGTTGAGTTTGCCGTTGTTCATTTCCAGCTTGAAGGTGGGCAAGTCGTCGGCGCGAGCAAGCGACGGAGCGCCCAATGCCAACAAAGTCACCACCAGGGCCGCTATCGTGGCCAGCAGGCGCGCGATGCGCTGATTCATCCTTCTGCTCCAAACGAAAACAGCGCTGGCTCACAGGCCAACGCTGCATCTGGGTTATGCGGGCTTAGTAGCCACCCTTCTTGCCGATACCCGAGAAAGTGAAATCGACTTCCTTGGTGATCGGCTTGAACCACGGACCCACGCCGGTTTCCTTGTCGACGTGACGGCCGAAGCACCACGGGCCCATGCCGCCATGCGCCGCGTGTGCGCCAGCGGCCGGTGCGCCGCCCATCTTGCAACCAAATTCCTGCAACGTGCCGGGTGCGTTGACAACCATCGTCAGCTTGTACTTGCCGACGCCCGCCAGCTTGACGTTGTCGCCATAGTGAGGACCATCGCTCGCAACCATCGGCATCATCAGACCCTCAATGGCTGCGCCATCGGCGGTCTTTCCGTCGCTCTTCATCTTTTGCAGCTTGTACGTGATTTCCAGACCCGGAATCCAGTCGCCTTCGGCGTAACCGTTCGGGTTCTTGGCGATCGCGTGAATATCCGCCTCGAGGTGGATGTCCGACTTGGCGGCATCGCGCATCATGCCGGCCGGTTCCATCGTGATCGGCTGGAGATACACCGTGTTGATTTCCATGCCCGCCACATTCAGCGGTTTGCCAATGGGAAACTCGGCGGCCTGAGCCAAGGTGGCCGCACCGGCGAGCAACACCGCTGCCACGAGGGATTTCACGCGCATACGCACTCCAGATTGATGAAGAAGTTAATGCAAACAATTCTCAATAAGTTTAGCACCATCGCCACTATCAGACAAACTGGCGAAGTCAAGGCAACACGGGGATCAACGGGAAATGTGAGGGCTGCGCAAGCACTGGCGGGCACATGCGGCGATTCTTAACAGCCGGTTACGGAAAATTACTGGCGGCCGTATCGGACCATTTGCCGGGGAGCTTGTGCCTGTCGAGGGCATGGCGGGTTTGTCACTCCGCCAATGATCAGGGGAGTACGCCGCCCCGGTCGATCTTGCGCGCCAGCACCACCGACGTGGTGGTGCGGGTCACGCCGTCGATCTCGCCGATGGTGTCGAGCAACCCGTCGAGCTGGTCCGGCGAGGCGGCGTGCAGCCACGCCACGTAGTCGAACTCACCGCTCACGGTGCACAGCAGGTGAATCTCAGGCATCTTGTTCAGACGCCGCAGCACGTCGCGACCGGAGCGAGGCTGCACGCTGATGCCGACACAGGCCTGCAGGCCGCCACCGGCGGCGTCCTGCCCGAGTCGCACGGTATATCCGGCGATGACCCCGGCTTGCTCGAGCCGGCCGATGCGGGCCACCACGGTCGTGCGCGCTACGCCGAGGCGGCGCGCCAGATTGGCCGTACTCTCGCGCGCATTCACGCGCAGCAACGCGAGCAGGCTACGGTCGAGTTCGTCGAGTGCCGTCGTGGACAACGTCATCGGGCTTCGCTCTGGGACGCGTCGTCACCGTAGAACTTCACGCCAAGCAGAATCGCGGGCAATGCAAGCGGTTTGCGGTCGGTAAGGGTCGTCATATCGGACTGAGCGGGCGAATCGGTGGAATCAGGGCAACGCGGTCGAAGGCGCCCGCGCGTCTCTGGCGCAAGGCCGGCAAAGCGCGATTATAGAACCACGCCGTCGTGCCGGGCGGTCCGTCACCTTCGATGGCAAGAGATACGATGACGAAGGTGCAAAGCCGGTCGACATCAACCTGTCGTTGAGGCCGCTTCACGCAACCAGAGGCGCCCCGCGCAGCGGTCCAAAACCCCGTTTAACCCTTGTTCCATCAGGGTAAAGGCCAAGGGTATCCCCCCAAGTTCCGGCTATTGACAACGCCGATCCGCGCTGCGCAAAATCACAGCACTTATATGACGACGTACAAGAAAGACCCACCACGGCTGTCACGGATGTCATTCCCGTAGCGGAAGTTGCCTGGCGCGTCGGCCCCGAAACGTCACCGGAGACAGGCGTTTGCCATGCATTTCTCGCTGAATTTCGCTCCGCTGGTGCCCTACTGGCCAGTTTTCCTCGAAGGCGCGTGGCTCACGCTGAAGATGACCGCACTCTCGGTCGTGATCGGCACCGCCGCTGGCACGCTGGTCGCCTTTGCCAAGCGCAGCCGCCATCGCTGGCTCGTTCGCCTTTGCAGTGTCTACATCGAGTCGGTTCGTAACACGCCGTTCCTCGTCCAGATATTCCTGCTGTATTTCGGTCTCGCCAGCCTTGGCGTGCACATGCCGACGTTCGCAGCGGCCGTCATCGCGATGGTGATCAACATTGGCGCCTACGCGGCGGAAATCATTCGCGCCGGACTCGAATCGGTGCCGCGCGGTCAGATCGAAGCCGCCGAGTGCCTGGGGCTGTCGAAATGGCGCATCGCATGGCATGTGATGCTGCAACCGTCCATCGAGAAGGTGTACCCGGCGCTCACCACCCAATTCATTCTGATGATGCAGGCGTCCGCCATGGCCTCGCAGATTTCCGCAGAAGAGCTGACCGCCGTCGCCAACACCGTGCAGTCGGACACCTTCCGCTCGCTCGAGACGTACATCGTCGTGGCGGCGCTCTACCTTGGCCTGTCGTTGCTCGTGAAGCTCGTAGCGTGGGCCGCCGGCGAGTACTTCTTCAAACGCCGCCGTACTGTGCGACGCGCCGCTGCGCAAGCGGCACAGGCCTCGCGCCGTCGTGCGGCCGCGTCGCGCGCCGCTAATGGGAATGCCACAGGCACCTCGGGCAGCGATACGGCACAACGGAGCGCTTCATGATCGGCAGCTTTTCCTGGACCTATTTCGGGTATCTGGTGCAGTCCATCGGCTGGACGCTGGTGCTCTCTCTGATCGCGTTCGTGCTTGGCAGCGCAGGCGGCTTCCTCGTGATGCTCGCGCGCATTTCACCGCGCCGCTGGTTGCGGCTGCCCGCACAGGTCTTCATCGAAGCGATTCAGGGCGTTCCGCTGCTGATTCTGCTGTTCATCGTCTACTTCGGCCTGTCCGTGTATGGCTTCGAGCTGCCCGCCATCGTGGCCGCCTCACTCGCGCTGATGCTCTACACCAGCGCCTATCTGGGCGACATCTGGCGAGGGTGCGTCGAAGCGATGCCCCGCGCGCAGTGGGAGGCCGCCGAGTGCCTGTCGTTCTCGCGCTGGCAGACGCTGCGCCTGGTCATCATTCCGCAGGCAGTGCGCCTGTCGCTGCCGCCGACCATTGGCTTTCTCGTGCAGATCATCAAGATGACATCGCTGGCGTCGGTGATCGGCTTCGTGGAGCTCACGCGCGCCGGGCAGATCATCAACAACTCGATTTTCCAGCCCTTCCTCGTGTTCTCTCTGGTAGGGGTGTTTTATTTCGTGCTGTGCTACCCGCTCTCGCGCTGGAGCGCAGCACTGGAGGACAGGCTCAATGTCGGCAATCGTTAAGGTCAACCAGATTCACAAGCGCTTCGGCGACAACCCCGTGCTCAAGGGCGTGTCGTTCGAAGTGGAGCGCGGCAAAATGGTTGCCATCATCGGCGCCAGCGGCTCGGGAAAAAGCACGGCCCTGCGTTGCATCGACCGGCTGGAAACCATCGACGACGGCTCCATCGAAGTGTGCGGCATTCGCGTGGAAGATCCGCACATCGATCTGCATCAACTGCGCCGGGAAGTTGGCATCGTCTTTCAGAGCTACAACCTGTTCCCGCACCTGAGCGTGCGCGAGAACATCATGCTCGCGCTGCGGCATGTGAAGCGTCTCGCGCGCAGCGAAGCCGAGGAAGTGGCCAAGCGCGTGCTCGCGCAAGTGGGGCTGTCCGAAAAAGCCGACAGCTATCCCGAGCAGCTCTCGGGCGGCCAGCAGCAACGGGTGGCCATTGCGCGCTCGCTCGCCATGTCGCCGAAGGTCATGCTCTTCGACGAAGTGACATCGGCACTCGATCCGCAGCTCACCGGCGAAGTGCTGCGCGTCATGGAAGACCTCGCCGCCGACGGTATGACGATGCTGCTCGTTACACACGAAATGGCGTTCGCCAAGCGCGTCGCCGATCAGATCATCTATATGCATCAGGGCAAGGTGTGGGAAGTCGGTCCGGGCGACATGCTCGACAACCCGCAGACGCCCGAACTGCGCGCGTTCCTCGCCAACGGGCTGTAAGCCAGCAGTCACGACAACACAACACCCAAGGAGACCACTGCATGAAACTCAAGACGTTCCTCACCCAGGCCTGCGCCGCAGTCCTGCTCGGCGCCATGGCGCACGCCGCCTTTGCCGATCAGCTCGACGACATCAAGAAGGCCGGCAAGATTCGCGTTGCGATCGCCATGGGTACGCCGCTGTACTCGTTTGCCGATGCCAATCTGCAACCGGCGGGCTCGGACGTCGACACGGCGAAGCTGTTGGCGCAGGATCTGGGCGTGAAGCTCGACATCGTATCCGTGACGAACGCAGCGCGCGTGCCGACGCTGCAAGCGAACCGTGCAGATATCGTGGTGGCCGATCTCTCGATTACGCCGGAAAGAGCGCAGGTGATCGACTTCTCGATTCCCTACGCCGTCATTTCGATCATCGTCGGCGGGCCCAGGAGCGTGAACATCAAGGGCTATGAAGACCTCAACGGCAAGCGCATCGGCCTCACGCGCGCGACCGTGAACGACACGCTCACCACGCAGAACGCCAAGGGTGCGCAGATCGTGCGTTATGAAGACGACGCCACGCTCATCACGTCGATGGTGACGGGTCAGGTCGACATCTTCTCGAGCACGCCGTCGAATCTCGGCGAGATGATCAAGCGCGCGCCGGACAAGCACCTCGAACTGAAGTTCGCGCAGAAGGAATTCGATCTGGGCATCGCGCTCAACAAGAATCAGCCGGCGCTCAAGGACTGGATCAACAACTGGGTAAAGACCAATCTGAAAAACGGCAAGCTCAACGCGATCTACAAGAAGTACCACGGCCGCGACCTGCCGGACAGCGTGACGAAGGGTGCGGCGTAACGCGCCGATCACCGTATGTGAATCGCCGTCGACGGACAAACGCCGACAGCCTTCGCCATCTCGCAATCACCGCGACGCAAGCACCGCTCACGACGCCAGCGACGCCTCACCGGTAACGCTGGCGTTGCGCATGGCGCGCCGGATAGCCAGGGCGCGTCCGAGGAAAATGCCGCTGAACGCGCCATACGACAAGCCGATCCACGCCGCGAAACCACCGTTCGATTTGAGATCGGGATGGATCGCCAGCGAAACGGCAACAGTGAACTTCACCGCGAAGATCGCCAGCATCCAGACCAGTGGCAGCCAACTGCCCGGCACCCGCACGCGACGCGTCTCAGGCACCCAGCTCACCTTCCCCCACCATCCCAGCGCCACGCGCAGCACGACGGCAATTACCACGGCGCTCGCCCACGCGATCAACGACGGAACGTGTGTCGTGAAGGTGCTGGCCGCCCCATAGGCAGACACCCCCGTCATGGCGAGCGGCATCGCGAGCGCCGCCCATAAGGGCTTATGCTGCGTGCGCGTTGCGGCTAACCCAAGCGCGATCAACGCCACGAACAGCCACCAGACCCACAAGGGGACGTGAGAGAGGAAAGCAAATGACATGGGCAGGCTCCAGGACACGTTGGCATGCAAGCATGCGGTGCCCGAAGCATCGCGCGGTGCTGTGCGGTGCGCGAGCCGTCTGCGACGGACGGGGGCCGGGCAGCGCGAACGGCGCTCGCGATGGTGCGAACGGGGGCTCCGGCCCGGCATCCGCCAGACGGGAAATGCCCGAGCGCAGCACTCGCGACACGATGTCACACCGTCCCGGGCGGGAACCACTGGCCGTGCCCGGCGGAAAGCGGTAAGTTAGCGGCTTGCCGTCAAACCGCGCCACCGACTCTCCATCCTCCGATGACTGCCCGCCCTATCTCCCCGAACCCGTCGGCCCCCCTTCTCCTGCCCGCCGCGCGCATGCGAATCGGCGCGCTGACGTTTGCGCTCACCATAATCAGCGCATCGGCATTCGCCGCACCGGATATCGAAGCGGGCAAGGCGCTGTTTGCGTCACGCTGCGCGTCGTGCCATTCGGTTGGACCGATGGCGGCGTCGGGGTTCGGTCCGCAACTCAATGGCATCGCCAACCGGCGGGCAGGTAGTCTGGCGGACTTCGAATACTCGAAAGAGATGAAGCAGTCGGGTATCGTCTGGGACGACAAGACGCTCGCTGCCTTCATCGCCAATCCCGGCAAGACCGTGCCCGGCACGAAGATGCGCTTCTGGGGCATTGGCAACGAACGCAAGGTCGCCGATCTGATCGCTTACCTGCACACATTCAAGTGAACTGACATTGCCGAACCCAGGGCTTTGGCATACCCAACTGCCCGAGCTTCGTCGCATGCCGTCGCCGCTGGCGGCGTGCTCGGTCAGGCGAAGACCGAACCGGGTTTTGCATGGATCTCAAAAGTGTTCTGCACGAGGGCGGCTGTTTCCCAGCGAGGGGGCTTTCTAAACTGCACGCATGTTCCACCGCTCCTCAACAGAACCAAGGAGATCTCATGCTTGCAGTTCGCATCGACCAGTACGGTCCCGCCGATTCGCTCGGTATCGTTGACGTTCCGCCCCCTGTGCCCGGGCCGACCGACGTCCTTGTGCGCGTGCGCGCCATCGGCGTGAACCGACTTGATCTGCTTTTGCGCGACGGGAACATTTTCCAAGTCCCCTTGCCGCGCATTCCCGGCACCGACTTCTCCGGCCAGATCGTCGCGCTCGGCGACGCGGTGCTGGACAGGAAAGTCGGCGAACACGTGTTCGCCGCCCCCATCCTGTCTTGCGGCACTTGCGCGCATTGCCTGCGAGGCGAAGACAATTTGTGCCGTCAGTTCGGTACGGTGGGGTCGACGATCGATGGCGGGTATGCGGAGTACGTGAGCCTCCCGGCGCGTAATGCGGTCCCGCTGCCTGAGGGGATGGACGCTGTCGCGGGGGCGAGTTTCGGACTGACCTATGCCACCGCAGCGGCGATGCTGCGACGCGGGCGTCTCAGTGCAGGTGAATCGGTGCTCGTTCTCGGCGCCAACGGTGGCCTTGGGTATGCGGCCGTCGAGCTGGCTCGCTGTGCCGGCGCAACGGTCATTGCCGTCAGCCGCGACAGTCATGCCAACGAGCGCCTCCTGAAGCTGGGCGCTGCGGCAGTCGTTGCGCCTGGGCCCAACATGGCGAATGACGTGCGTGCCCTGACGCAGGGTCGTGGCGTGGACATGGTCTTCGAGCACGTCGCCGCAGCCACGTTCGAGCAATCGCTTGCCTCGCTGGCCATGGACGGCCGACTGGTGCTCGGCGGGGTCACGACCGGCACGCAAGCGCCCCTGGACCTGAAGGCGATTTTCACTAAACGGCTCGAGATTCTGGGATGCCGGGGCAGCGGACGCATCGATCTCGACCGTGTGCTGGAGCATATGGCGCGCGGCGAACTCAGCCCGCACGTGCATCAGGTGTTACCGCTCGAACAAGCCGCCGAGGCACACCGGATGCTCGAATCCAGTGAGGTCTTTGGCAAAATCATGCTGACCGTTTAATAGGGTGAAGATCATGTTCGTCGTCTTGTTACACTACGTCCAGCCGCTGGACGTCGTTGAAGCACACATTCCGGAACACCGGGAATTCCTCGATCGTCATTACGCGGCGGGGCATTTCGTGGCCTCCGGTCCGCAGGTGCCGCGCACGGGTGGCGTAATCCTTGCCGGCAATCTGTCGCGGCAGGCACTCGATGCGGTGCTCGCCGAAGATCCCTTCCTGCGCGAACGCGTGGCGCAGTACCAGGTGATCGAGTTCCATCCGACCAAGTTCGCTCCGGGCGCCGAGGCCATTCTCCAGTCTTGAAACACGTGCGAGGAAAGTGATGGACATGCTGTCAGCCATGCGAATTTTTCAGAGAGTCGCCAGCACGCTCAGCTTCACCGATGCCGGCGACTCACTGGGGCTGTCGGCTTCCAGCGTGTCCAGACAGATGGATGCGCTGGAGAACCAACTTGGCGTGAAGCTCCTGACGCGAACGACGCGCAAGCTGTCGCTGACCGAAGCCGGTGCGACATACAAGGAAAATCTCGACACGATTCTCGCCGAGCTGGATGGCATCCACGAGAGCATTTCGTCGTTCTCGGACGAGGCGCAGGGAAGGCTGAAGGTAAGTTCCCCGCGCATGTTCGGCAAGCGCCTTGTCACACCGCTGATCCACGACTTCCTGCGCGCGCATCCCAAAGTGACGCTGGAACTCGCGATCACCGACGACTACGTCGATCTTGTGGAAACCGACACGGATATCGTCATTCGCATTGGCGAACTGGGCGACTCGAGTCTGGTGAGCCGTCCGCTGGGCCGCTATCGACGCGTTCTCTGCTGCCATCCGTCCTATCTGGTCGACCGCGAAGCGCCGCGGGTGCCCGCCGATCTCGCGCACTTCAATTGCCTGCGATACCGGAAATCCGGCGAACGGGTGATCTGGAAATTCTCCTGTCCCGGCACGGATGTCGTTGCGGAGATCACCCCGCAAGGGAATCTGATCGCCAATGATGTCGAAGCGATCTATGCAGCGGCGTTGGATGGCACCGGCATCGGGTTGTTGCCTTATTGGCTGGCGCGCGAGGCGCTTCTGAAGGGCGATCTGATCGAGCTGATGCCCGATCATCCATTGCAAAGCAGCCTGCAAGCCACCGGCATCCATTTCGTCTATAACGTCAACCGCCGGCAGTCGCGAAAAGTCCATGCCTTCATGGATTTCATCATCCCCCGGATCGCCCCGCTTCTCGTCTGATCGACTCGCGATCGCCGCCCCGGGAAGGCGCGAGGAACGAAGTTGCCGGAAGCGTCATATGAAGGCGATGTTTGTCAAACGCCACTCTCCAGCTTTGCAGTCGAACACCCCACTCCGCTTGTTCTGAAGTGAATCGCGCCCCGATGGATCTGGCGATTTCGCACGTGCGTATGTGAGGTGCCGGTGGGACCGACCCACGGCAATGCATGCGCGATCAACGAAGTTTCACCGCCGCGCAGGCGGCAGTGCCCGCGGGAACACGCGTTGCCCCCGTCGCATTCCTGCCATCCATGTCTAGCACGGACGCCTTGAGGTTTTCGCGCAACCAACGCAGACCAGGATCTGCGCTTCGATGCGAGTGCCACTGCATCGCCTGTTGCATCTTCGGGATCGTGACGGGTACGTCGCAGATCGTAATGGGCAGGCTGCGCGCCGCATGCTCCGCTAGCCGGCGATGCATCGTGGCGACACGCTGCGTGCCGACCACCAGTTGCGCCGGCGCCGCAAAGCTGAAGGTAGTGATCTCGACCTTGCGCTGCACCCCGATGCGTTCTCCAAACCAGTCGGCGAGAACCGCATCGACGTGCCCGGGCGTGACCACGACATGTCCCGCCCCCAGATATTGTTCTCGCGTGATGGCAGCGCCGGCGAGGGTGGCCTCGTTCCACATCACGCAGCAATAATCCTCTTCAAACAGAATGTCGGTCGGATGCTCGCCCGTGCAGTAATCGATCGGGATGATCAGCATGTCGACATCCGCACGCTCGAGCGAGCGTGCTGCCTGCGCGACCTGCGGGCAGAGTTCGATTCGTACGCCTGGTGCACACGCATAGATCCGCTTCAGAAAATGGGGGATCAGCGTCGACAAGGTGAAATCCGAGACCAGCAAGCGGAACACACGCGTGGACTCGGCCGCCACAAACGTTGGCGGTGTGGCGATGCTCGCCTCGACCCGCACGAGGATGTCGCGTACCGCGTCCGCCAAGCCCTCCGCGCGTGGTGTGGGCTCCATCTTCCGGCCCACCTGCACAAGCAGCTCGTCGTCGAAATACTCACGCAGCCGTGCGAGCGCATTGCTCATTGCCGACTGACTCAGGTGCACCTTCTCCGCAGCGCGACTGATGCTGTGCTCACTGAGCAACGCATCGAGCGCGACCAGCAAATTGAGATCGAGTTTGTTGAAACGCATGGGGAATGGTTTTCGTCGTGCGCTGCGCCTGGTGGCCATGCGTCGATCGCGCATTCGCCGCCCCTCGGGTTTGCCCTTGATGTATTCGGCGAATCGATTTCGCGAATGGATCGAATCAATTTTTCACATGCAAGCGGGCATCTTAACCTGATCGGAACAAAAAAGAAGTACCACCACAAACTCGATCCGCGAGATCGATCAGGAGACAAGATGGCCGTTAAGACCAGGAGCCTATTGCCGGGCTGCATGCTCGTTGCAGCTTGTGCGATGCAGCAAGCGCATGCCTTCGAGAACGGTGTTTCGCCTTACCCTGCAGGTGCGACGGTCACGGGCATCGCCTCGCTGCCGCCAATCCCGGGGCTCTTCGTGCTGCAGCAATTCAGTTACACGTTTGCCAACGCGTTGTACGGCAATGACGGCAACAAATTGCCGTTGCCGTTCCGCTCGTCAGCCTCGGTCGCAACGACCCGCATTATTGCTTCATATCCGATCCATTTCCTGGGCGCCAACGTCTACTCGCAACTGGTGTTGCCGGTGGTCTCGCTGCACATGAGCATCGCCGGACAGAGCAGCGTGCAGAACGGCTTGGCTAACGTCACCGTCTCGCCAGTGATTCTGCAATGGCGTCCGTCGTCCTCCGTGACGATTGCCACGGGCCTGGACTTGATGACGGCTTCGGGCTCCTACAGCGCCACGAAAAACAGCGTTGCGGTGGGCTACTCGTCGCTGCAGCCGGTCTTTGCGATTCGCTACAACACCCCCGACGGACTCGACGTGGGACTGTCGAACCGGCTCATGATCAACCAGACCAATCGCGACACGAGCTATCACTCGGGTAGTACGTATGTCGGCGAATTCACCCTCGGCTGGAACTTCGGGCCCTGGAAAGCCGGCGTCGTGGGTGCCTACCTGAACCAGTTCGCGGACGACGCGCAGTCCGGTGTGACCGTCGCCGCCGGCAATCGCGCTCGCAGCTTCGCGATAGGCCCCGCGGTCTCCTATGACGGCCACTGGTTCAACGTTGCGCTGAACTACCAGCGAGGCCTGTATGCGGCAAATACCGCCAAATCGAGCAGCGTATGGCTGAACATCGCCATCCCACTTCTTTGACGCAGCAGGCATGCGCTGCAACTCCTATTTCTCACTCTCCAAAGGTTAGGCAATGTTCCGTTACTTTCCGACAAATTACGTCTGGAATCTGTCCGTCAATCTGGCCATCGAAATGGGCGCGCGCATGGGCGAGATCGAAACGATCTGCGCACCGCTACAAGAAGCCGCCAAACAACCCGATGCACAGGGCACGCGCGCTTTTCGCGAAGCGTGGGTAGCCATGGCCGACCGGCTGCACGAGCTTGCCACCGAAGACGAGGCACGCGGGCGGCAACTCTCGGCCGGAGAGAAATATAAGCGTGCGAGCGCTTATTTGATCACTTGCGAGCGCATGCTTGCGCACGACGCGCCTGGGCGTGTCGATCTTTACCAACGCGCACTGAAGTCGTTTGCCATTGGTATCGGGCTCACGGGCGAGAACTGCCAGCGCGTGGAGATACCGTATGGCGAAGGGCATCTCTCGGCGTTGCTCGTACGCGCGCCGCGCGTGAAGCGTGCGCCGGTGCTCGTGCAGGTCAACGGGCTGGACTCGATGAAGGAGATGAAGTACCTCGTCGGCTTGCCCGCGTGGCTAGCCGAGCGTGGCGTGTCATCGCTCATCGTCGATCAGCCCGGCACCGGCGAGGCGCTTCGCTTGCACGGCATGCACGCGCGCTTTGATGCCGAACACTGGGCGAGCCGCGTGGTTGACTGGCTAGAGACGCGCGAGGATATCGACGCGCAGCGCATCGGCATGGAAGGCGTCTCGCTGGGCGGTTACTACTGCCCGCGCGCGGTGGCGTTCGAGCCCCGCTTTGCGTGCGGCGTGGCGTGGGGGGCCAACCACGACTGGCGCGACGTGCAAAAGAAGCGCCTGCAGCGCGAGGGCGACTTCCCTGTGCCGCACTACTGGAATCACGTGTGCTGGGTCTGGGGTGCAAAGGACATTGACGATTTCATGCGCATCGCCGAGGACGTGCATCTCGATGGAGTGCTCGATCGAATTCGAGTGCCGTTTCTCGTCACGCACGGCGAGCGTGACTCGCAAATCCCACTGTCGTGGGCGCATCGCACGTACGAGCAACTGGTCAATAGCCCCAAGCGCGAGCTGAAGATCTTCACCGATCGGGAGGGCGGTGTGCAGCATGCGAGCTTCGATAACTCGATCAACGCGGGCCACTACATCGCCGACTGGGTCGCGGAAACGCTAGGCGGCCACACCCGTCGCTAATGCCTGAGTCGATGCCCCCCATTCTTTCCCAAGCCGGAATGCTTTCATGAACATCCTCGGACTCGAATATCTTGTGTTCGGCGTGGACGACCTCGCCAGTACTACCCAATATCTGATCGACTACGGCCTCGTCGCACAGCAGGGCCCCGGCGAAGCCGGGCGTTTTTGTGCACTTGACGGCACCGCCATCGAAGTGTGGCCCGCCACCGACGCGCGTTTGCCCCCGGCACTGGGCACCGCGAGTCAACTGCGAAAAACGGTTTATGGCGTGGCTGCACCCCAGGATCTCGTGACCATCGCCGAGACGTTGCGGCGCGATCGCGAAGTGCGCGTACTCGCCGACGGCTCACTTGAGACCGTCGACGATATGGGCTTCGCGCTGGGTTTCGTCGTCACCCGGAGAAAAAAGCTAGAACTTCCGGCCGAAGCGATCAACGCGCCGGGGGCGCCAGCGCAACGCCGGCCCAACGTTGTCGCTGTGCGCGACGATATGCCGCTCACTCCGCGCACGCTCTCGCATGTGGTCTATTTCGTGCCCGACGCTGCCCGTGCCGAAGCGTTCTACGTCGAGCGCCTGGGCTTTCGCTGCACCGATCGCTTCGAGGGCGTGGGAGGGTTCCTGCGCCCGGCCGGCACGCTCGATCACCACACGCTCTTCTTTATCCAGACGCCGCCATTCATGAAGGGATGCGAGCACTTCACGTTCCACATGGGCGGCCCGACCGAACTGATGGAGGCCGGCACGCGTTTCGTGGCAAAAGGCTATCAGTCGTTCTGGGGCCCGGGCCGTCACCGCTTCGGTTCGAACTGGTTCTGGTACTTCAATAGTCCCCTGGGGTGCCATGTCGAGTATGACGCCGACATGGACCAGCACGACGACGAGTGGCGTGCACGCAGTGCGCCGATGAGTGCCGATGCTTCGCAACTGTTTTTGCTGCAGTCGCGCGAGAAATGGGTACCGGGCGGCGCGCCTGGAGGCAGTGCCGCGCCCAGGGTTGGACCTGCCTGATATGACAGTACGTCAATCAACGCTCTGCGCCGGAGCTTGCCTGTGAATCCGCCGATCTTTCTTGTGCATCTTGACGCCATGGCGGACCCCGGTGCGCGCGGGTTTGATCCGCACGGTGCGGGGCACGACACGATGTTCGTCGTGCGCAGCGGGACCCAGGTGCGAGCGTGGCGCAACGCATGCCCTCACTACGGTGATACGCCAATGGCCTGGCGCAAGGACGCCTATCTGAACCACGACGGCTCGCGCATCGTGTGCCATGCCCACGCCGCGCAGTTCGATCTGGTCAGCGGCGCGTGCCTGGCAGGGCCGTGTCTGGGCCAGTCGCTTACGCAACTCGCACTGCACGTCAACGCCCAGGGCGAAGTGTTTCTGGTCGCATCCGACGCCGGCGTACCTTAACCCGCCGACGTGTCACAAACGCAAAAAAAGAAACGTGGAACAAGGAGACATCGAATGGATATGACGACCCAACGCCTGCTCGTAATAGGCGGCGGTTTCTCGGGCATGGCCACGGCCATCGAATGCGCCAAGCGGGGCATGCAGGTCGATCTGGTGGAGATCGACCAGGATTGGCGCTCCTACGGCGCGGGCATCAGCATCAGCGGCCCCACGTTGCGTGCGCTGCGCACACTCGGCGTGCTCGACGCCTTTCTCGAGCGCGGGGCGGCCACCGACGGCCTGAAACTGTTTGCTCCGCATGGCGCGCCGATTGCGCAGATCCCCACACCACGTCTGGCGGGTGACGAGGTGCCCGGCGGTGGCGCGATCATGCGTCCGATACTGGCCGACATTCTCGCCAAGGCCACGCTGGCTGCGGGCGTGAATGTCACACTCGGCGCCACCTTCACCAGCCTGTTGGCCGACGGCGAGGAGGTTGAGGTCGCATTCACGGACGGCAAACAAGGCCGCTACGACATGGTCGTGGGCGCCGACGGCCTGTACTCCAAAGTTCGCGAGACCCTCTTTGCCGATGCCGAACCGCCACGCTATACCGGTCAGGGCGTGTGGCGCGCCATCGTGCCGCGCCCGGAAGACGTAGCGGGCACGGAAATGTGGCTCGGCGCACGCGTGAAGGCCGGCATCAACCCGGTCTCACGCGAGCAGATGTATTTGTTTGTGACCGAAGACGCTCCCACACGCAGCTTCATCGATCCGCAGCAAGCGCCGGACATGCTCAAGGCGCTGCTTGCCGATTTTTCCGCGCCGCGCCTGCAGGCCATTCGCGCAGCGATCGACGAACGCGCGTCGGTGATCTACCGGCCGCTTGAGCGACTGCTGTTACCTCGCCCGTGGCATCAGGGCCGCATCGTGCTCGTCGGCGATGCCGTTCACGCCACCACACCGCACATGGCTTCGGGCGCCGGCATCGGCATCGAAGATGCGATTGTGTTGGCAGAGGAACTCGCGCGCGCCGCAACGATGCTCGACGCGATCATGGCGTTCGAGGCGCGTCGCTGGGACCGCTGCCGGATTGTCGTCGAGAACTCGGCGCGGCTGGGCGAGATCGAGATTGCCCGCGGTGACCGTGCCGAGCACGAGCGCATCATGCGCGAGACGCACCAGTATCTGGCGCAAGCCATCTGAGCCGGGAGAGCACGATGGACCCCCAAACGATTGCGCCTGCAACCTCGCTCGACGTGGCGTCAGGCACACCGGCTCGCTTGCGCAGGTTCGGCGTGTTGTCGCTGATGATTGCGCACTGTGCCGGCATGATTGATCTCGTCGCATTGCCACTGTGGATCTCGACGCTGGTGAGCCACTACGGCCTCGACCCACAGCGCGCAGGCGCGCTGCCCACACTGTTTCTCGCCGGCGTGGTACTGAGCAGCATCGCTTGCTCCCCGCTGCTCGCGCGCCTGTCCGCGCGGTCGATCGTGCCTGCGGGCTTTGCGATCGCTGCCGCCGCGTTCTTCGTCGCACGCACGACGAGCCTCTTCCCGGCGATAGCGGCCTTGCATGCCGTCGCGGGTCTGGCGGTAGGCGCAAGCCTGAGCCTGACTCACGGCATCATCGGCCGCAGTGAGCGTCCGCACCGCGTGTTTGCGCTGGCAGGACTGAGCTTGGGGCTAACCTCGATCGTGTTTCTAGGCATATCGCAACCGCTCATTCAGGCGCACGGGGGCGGCATGTTCTTCACGATCCTTTGCGTGGTCATGAGTTTGGCCGCGCTGGTCAGCGCGATCGGTCTTCCCTTCACGACGGTGGCGGCATCGTCCGCTGTCACCGGGGCCGCCAATGATATGGCGCACGTTTCCAAGCCGGGGCTTGCCGCTCACGTCTGGTTCGGGATCGGCGGGGTGAGCGCCATGGCGCTTACCCAGGCGATGCTGATCAGTTTTGTCGTGCACATCGGCACCGTGCGCGGCTTTGGCGAGACGGCCATTACCGCCGTGCTGATCACGCTCGGGATGATCAATCTCGTACCCGCGCCAGCCGCTGCGTTGCTCGAGCGGCGCCTGAATGCCCGCGTCGTGTTGCTCATCGGCCCCGTCGTGCAGGCCGTGCTGGGCATGCTCATCACCGCAGACACCGGGTTTGCCGCGTGGGCGGTGGCCAGCGCAATGCTCTCCGCGGTGATGATCTTTTGCCACACCTTCGCTTTTGGGCTGCTCGCGCGGCTTGATCCCACTGGGCGAGCTGTGGCGGCCACGCCCGCCATGGTGATGACCGGTGCGGCCATCGGGCCGTTGCTCGGCGGCACGCTGGTCAAGTTCGTTTCGCTCGCGAGCCTTGGTTACGCCGGCATGCTCTTCGGCGCCGTTGCCCTGATCTGCTTCTCACGCATTCCCCATTGTCACGGCCAGTCGGAGGCCTCCAAGTGAAAGTCAAACGCCGCTTCATCGATCTGTCGATCTATCTCGAAAACGACGTGCTCTCGGACCCACCGCCCCTGGCGCCGAAAATCACGTACCAGAAGCACGCCGACACGCTGCCCGAGTTCATGGCCATGCTGCCGGGTACACGGGCCGAGGACTACCCTGATGGCGAGGCCGCCGCTGCGGAATGGGTCACGCTGACCACCCATAGCGGCACGCATCTCGACGCGCCGTGGCACTTTCACTCCACCATGGACGCGCGCCTGGGACAGGTCAAGCCGTCGATCACGATCGACCAAGTGCCGCTCGAGTGGTGTTTCCAAAGTGGCGTGAAGCTCGATTTTCGTCATTTCCCCGACGGTTATGTCGTCACCGCTGCGGACGTGGCCGCCGAGCTCGAGCGTATCGGGCACACGCTCTCGCCACTGGACATCGTGCTGGTCAACACACGCGCCGGTAGCCGCTACGGGCACGCCGACTATGTGAGCGTGGGTTGCGGCATGGGTCATGAGGCAACGTTGTTTTTGCTCGAGCGAGGAGTCCGTCTGACGGGGACCGACGCGTGGAGCTGGGACGCGCCGTTCAGCTACACGGCAGCGCGTGTCGCGCAGACCGGCGACAAATCGCTCATCTGGGAGGGGCACAAGGCCGGACGCGAGATCGGGTACTGCCATCTCGAAAAACTGCACAATCTCGAAGCGCTGCCTGCCTTCGGTTTTACCGTGAGCTGTTTCCCTCATAAGATTCGTGCCGCTTCGGCGGGCTGGACGCGAGCGGTCGCCATTCTGGAAGAGGTGGATCAATGAAATTCGCTACCCTCGCCAATGGCACCCGCGATGGACAACTGCTGATCGTCTCGCGTGACCTCACGAGAGCCGTGCCGGCCGACGGCATTGCGTCAAGTCTGATCGAGGCGATCGAGCGCTGGGAGGACGTCGAGCCCGCCCTGCGGCAACGCTACGATGCGCTCAACGACACACGCAACGCTGCGCACAGCCGGCAAGCGCGGGCGTTCGATGCGCGCGCCTGCGCCGCCCCACTACCGCGCAGCCCTCAATGGTGCGACGCATCGGCCTTCCTCAATCACGGCCGTTTGATGGAGCGGGCATTCAACACGGCCCCGATCCCGGACTTCGACACGATTCCCCTTATGTATCAGGGCGCGAGTGACGATTTTCTGGGGCCTTGCGTCGATGTGCCCCAAGCGAGCGAGGCCGACGGCATCGACTTCGAGGGAGAATTTGGCGTGGTGGTCGATCGCGTGCCGATGGGGGTCAGCGCTTTGGACGCGCTCGCGCATGTGCGGTTGCTTGTGCAGATCAATGACTGGAGCTTGCGGGCGCTAGGTCCGCGCGAAATGCGCACGGGCTTTGGCTTCTTGCAAGCCAAGCCCTCCACGAGCTTTGCCCCGATCGCGCTCACCCCCGACGAGCTAGGGACCGACTGGCGCGACGGCCGGGTGCATCTGCGTTTGCATGTGCAGCGCAACGATGAATGGATCGGGCAGCCCAGCGGTAGCGAGATGAACTTCGATTTTGGCAGGCTTATCGCCCATGCCGCGCGCACGCGCCAACTGAGTCCAGGTACGATCATCGGCTCGGGCACGGTCTCGAACGCTGCGCGCGAAGCTGGCTCGGCATGCCTGGCCGAATGCCGCGGCATCGAGATTTTGGAGCATGGCGAAGCCCGCACCCGCTATCTGGCGTTTGGCGAACGCGTGAGGATGGCGGCGCTCGACGCCACCGGCCACGCCCCGTTTGGAAACATCGACCAGCAGATCGTGCCGGGATGTTCAGGGGGTACTGAGGCGCGTTAGGCGTTTGACCGGAGGCAGAGCCGCGCGACGCGTCGCAGTGCCGACGCGGTCGCGAGCAATATCGCGCCCCTGGAACGGTTCACCCTTGTGCGTCACGATGAGTGCTCCGTCCCCAGCCCGGCCGCAGCGTCGCCGAGCGTCGCCATGTCGATGACGAAGCGGTACTTCACATCGCCCGCGACGGTGCGGTCATAGGCGGCGTTGACATCCTTCATCGCGATCGTCTCGATGTCGCAGACAATGTTGTGCTCGCCGCAGAAATCGAGCATTTCCTGCGTCTCGGGAAGGCCGCCGATCAGCGACCCCGCCATCGACCTCCGCCTGAAGATGAACGGAACGCCGCTGGTATGCGTCAACGTCTCGACGGCGCCGACGATGACCATCGTCCCGTCGCGCTTCAGGAGGTTCATATAGGGGTCGGTATCATGGCCGACCGGGATCGTGTTGAGCAGGAAGTCGAAGGAACTGGCGGCCTGCGCCATCGCGTCGGCGTCTTTCGAAATCAGAACATCGTGCGCGCCTAGCTTCTTTGCGTCGTGGCCCTTGGCCGGCGACGTCGTGATCATCACGACATGCGCCCCCATTGCATGGGCGAACTTCACTCCCATATGGCCCAGGCCCCCGAGTCCGATAATGCCGACTTTCTGACCTGCGCCCACTTTCCAGTGCTTGAGCGGAGAATACGTGGTCACGCCTGCGCATAGTAGTGGCGCAGCAGCAGCGGGGTCGAGATGCTCGGGGATGCGCAGCACGAACCGCTCATCGACGATGATCTTGTTGGCATAGCCGCCGAAGGTGAAGTCATGCGCCGTGCCGCCAATGGTGTCTTCGCTGTTGTAGGTTGCCGTGAAGCCGTTCTCGCAATATTGCTCGAGCCCGTCATAACACGACGTGCAGTGGCGGCAGCTATCGACAAGACAGCCGACGCCCACAAGGTCGCCCACCTTGTATTTTGTGACCGTATCGCCGACGGCTGACACCCGGCCGACGATTTCATGGCCCGGCACAAATGGATAGTGCGTACCGCCCCATTCGTTACGGGCCGAGTGAATATCGGAATGACAGATGCCGCAAAACTGGATATCGATCGAGACGTCCTCCGGCCTGAGCTCGCGCCGCTCGAAACTGAAGGGGACGAGTTGGGATTCAGCGGATTGTGCGGCGAAACCGAATGCTTTCATGGTAATGCTCCTGTTGCTTGCGAGGCCTGTAGCGATCGAGCCACCGTCGGGCAAGATCACCGCCGGTCACTTACCGACGCGCGCTTGCAGATGTGCCGGGTAACGGTCGCCCTGCACAGCGACGGTCGAGAGGGCAACGTCGATGGCGCGCAGGTTATCGGCCGTCAGCGCAAGATCGGCGGCGCCGACGTTCTCTTCCAGCCGATGCAGCTTCGTCGTGCCGGGGATCGGCGCGATCCAGGGTTTTTGCGCGAGCAGCCACGCGAGCGCAACTTGGGCCGGCGTCGCCTTCACCCCTGCCGCGATTGCCTTCAGCACGTCAACCAGCCCCTGATTGGTCTTACGGTTTTCCTCCGAAAAGCGCGGCACGACATTGCGGAAGTCCGACGGATCGAAACGGGTACTCGCGTTGATCGCGCCGGTCAGGAAACCCTTACCGAGAGGGCTGAACGGCACGAGGCCGATGCCGAGTTCTTCGAGCAGCGGCAGGATCTCCTTCTCCGGCTCGCGCCACCACAGCGAATACTCGCTTTGGAGCGCCGCCACCGGCTGTACGGCATGGGCGCGACGGATCGACTGCACACCGGCTTCCGACATGCCGAAATGCTTCACCTTGCCTTGCTGGATCAGTTCTTTGACAGCGCCCGCGACATCTTCGATTGGCACGTCGGGATCGACACGATGTTGGTAAAGAAGGTCGATGCGATCGGTGCGCAGCCGTTTGAGAGCGGCATCCGTGACTGCGCGAATATTGGCCGGCTTACTGTTCACCCCCTTCTGGACGTCACCGTCTTCGAAGCCGAATTTAGTGGCAATCACGACCTGGTCGCGAAACGGCGCCAGGGCCTCTCCCAGCAACGATTCGTTCGCCCCCTGCGCATAGGCTTGGGCCGTGTCGAAGAACGTCACGCCGCGCTCGAACGCAGACCGGATCAGCCGGATGGCATCCGCTTTTTCGGTAGCCGGCCCATAGCCGTAGCTCAAACCCATGCAGCCGAGGCCGATCGCAGAAACTTCCAGACCACTGTTCCCGAGACAACGTTTCTCCATCATGGGACTCACTTATCGGTTTGCGGCCGCGCCGGCCTCATATTGCGCATCCGTCACCTTTTCCATCCAGGCGACGGGGCTGCCGTTCTGCGATTCGGCGATTGCGATGTGCGTCATCGCCGTGGTCGCCGTTGCACCATGCCAGTGCCTTTCTCCCGGCGCGATCCAGACGATATCGCCCGGTCTGATTTCCTGGACCGGTTCGCCTTCGCGCTGCACCCAGCCGAGGCCGGCCGTCACGATCAGCGTTTGGCCGAGCGGGTGCGTGTGCCAGGCGGTTCGCGCGCCGGGCTCGAATGTCACGGTTGCACCGCCAATTCGGGCAGGCGCCTCGCCAGCGAATGGCGCGTCGATCCTGGCGGTTCCCGTGAAATACTCGGCCGGTCCCTTTGCGGAAGGTTGCGAACCGCATTTTTGGATGTCCATGAGCGCTCCTGCATTGATAGATCGACTTTCAATGTAGCAGCGCAGCTTCGCGCGATTAAGAGCTAGAATCGGCATGAAGTTAGAAGACAGGCTTATCAATGGCGCGATCCAATCTCTCCGATATCACCGCGTTTCTTGCCGTTGCCCACGAGGGCAGCTTCACGAAAGCCGCCGCAAAACTTGGTGTTTCGCAGTCGGCCTTAAGCCAGACTATTCGGAATCTGGAGGCGCGGTTAGGGCTTAGGCTTTTGGCACGGACAACGCGCAACGTCTCACCGACGGAAGCCGGCGAGCGGCTGATCCAGGCGGTCGGGCCCCGGCTCGAAGAAGTCGAGGCCGAACTGGCCGCCCTGACGGCGATGCGAGACAAGCCGGCAGGAACGGTGCGCATCGCGGCTGGCGAGCACGCCGCAGAGCTGTTGCTGTGGCCCGCGATTGAGCGCCTGTTGCCCGACTACCCCGACATCAAGATCGAAATCGTCATCGATAACGGTCTCACGGACATCGTCGAACAACGGCTCGATGCGGGCGTCCGGCTCGGCGAATCGGTTGCGAAGGACATGATCGCTGTGCGCATCGGACCCGACGTTCGCATGGCCGTCGTTGGCACAACTGACTATTTTGCGAAGCATCCGAAGCCGAAAACGCCACAGGACCTGACGGCACACAACTGCATCAATATCCGGTTGCCAACGGCTGGGGGCCTCTATGCGTGGGAGTTTGAAAAGGAGGGACGCGAGTTGAGAGTCCGCGTCGAGGGGCAGCTTGTGTTCAACACGGCGACGATGGCCACGAAGGCAGCACTCGCCGGCGCCGGGCTTGCGTTCGTTCCTGAAGAGCGCGTGCTATCCCACATTCAGCGCGGGGAACTGACGAGGGTGCTGAGCGACTGGTGCCAGCCATTTTCAGGGTTCCATCTGTACTATCCGAGCCGCCGCCAGCCGACTCCGGCGTTCGTCGTCTTGGCTAATGCCCTGCGTCAAGGAGCGCAGGCTTTACCAGTATCAAAGGACTGAATCGATTCGTCTCGTTCCGCCTTTGGTGACCGCTTTCAAAAGCCCAATTGCCCCACAGAGGGGTGATAGCGAATTCCGGTGAGCGGCGGCTCATGGCCGAACCCGGTCGGTGGCCGCTCCGACAAACCGCGACTGGCTCCACCCAACCCACAGCGGTCTGCCGTAGCGTTTAAAAGCTGCCGCGCAAATTCTTGACGCTTACCTGCCGCCGGATTCGAGCCAGCCGTAGCCTTCTTCGTCAGGCATTGACCGTCTCAGCATGTTGAAAGATTTTTGCGACAATCATCCAGCGCCCTTCGAACTTCAACAGATTGAGATTATCGATGAAGATCTTCTCAAAGATGCGAACGCGAACCTGTGCAAACGCAATCTCCGGAGACAGCACGCCGATCTGCAGAATGTCATCCACGCGCGGCTGCAACACACTCTTCGGCGGCTTACGGGTGGCAATCTCCGCGCGATACTGAGCAAACGGACGCAGGCCGAATTCCCCATCTTTCATCGTGAAGAGCGAACTGGTCGGGTGAAATACCAAATCAAATTTTTCCAGATCACATTCATACATGACGTCGAAGTAAATTTGCAAAGCTTGCTGAATGTTGTCAATTTCCATGTCGCGTTGCCTCCCGCATGAGTGAAATGGTGTTTCGCGTGCCGCCACGAGCCCAGCCCTGTGCCGGCTCGATCAAACGACAGGGCAAATTCGCATTGGACGGCAGTGCTAGTATCAACGAATCAAACTCGACAACGTTTCATCGGACGGTGAAATATGGACGATACGCCGGATATCCCACGGGTTGCCAAACTCCTGGCTGACGCAGCGCGCACCAGGATCGTGTGGGCATTGATCGACGGATCGGCTCGCTCAGCGGGCGAATTGGCGTATCAAGCAGGCATCTCGGCACAATCGTCCAGCGCACATCTGATGAAGCTGGTCCGGGGCGGTCTGCTGGACGTTGAGGCGCAGGGGCGTCACCGCTATTTTCGGATCGCCAATGCCGAGGTTGCCTGCATGATCGAAAGCATGGCCGCCCTCGCTTCGGGAACAGAGCTAGGCTTGCCACGGAGCCTTCCGTCAACGCGTTCGTCGACCGAGGCATTCATGCATGCTCGAACCTGCTATGACCACTTGGCAGGGGAGATCGCCGTGAGCGTACTTGCCTCAATGATGAAGGCGCATTGGTTACGACAGAAGGGCACCGAACTGGTCGCAACCCAATTCGGGGAGCTCCAGTTGCATGCACTTGGCGTCGATCTGGATTCGGCGCGACGTGAACGTCGCGTGTTCGCACGCCCATGTGCCGATATTACGCAACGGCACCCTCACCTGGGCGGTGCGCTCGGGACGCATATGCTCAAGCTCTACATCGATCAAAAGTGGATCGTGCGCTCGCCCAAGTCTCGCCTTGTCACCGTCACGCCAAAGGGGAACGAGATGTTTCGGAAGCTTCTGCGACTCGCATGATCGTTATGTAGCGGCTTCGTTGAGCCGGCGCGAACTTTGTCGCCTGGAATCCCATGACAGCACCAATCAGACGAAATACGGCACGCGCCTGTCGCTGTGCTTAGCTTGATGTGGCTCGAAGCCTAAGTGGTACCGGGGACCGGACTTGAACCGGCAAGCCCGAAGGCGGCGGATTTTAAGTCCGCTATGTTTACCAATTTCATCACCCCGGCAAGGGCACGCATTCTAACATCCCCCACCGAGATACGTCAGTTGGGTATGATGAGAGTATGCACGCTATGCGCGCCCCAACGGAGATCGATCCATGCTGGAGAATCTCGACCGCATTGCCCTGTCGCTTGACGCCATCGAAGCCGCTGCCCGTGACGTCGCGCTGCAATCCCCCCAGAACGCGCAAGCCCTCTACACCGCGCTCATGGAAATCCGCAACGCCATCGCGCTCGTCGCTCAGGAAGTGGTTCGTCTCGAACACGAATTCCACGGCCCCGCCAGCAACAGCTAATCGTGGCGCCCCCTGTGCCCCGCCCCACCTGCTGGGAACTGGCCGTGGCCTTCGGGACCGTCGGCGCGACGGGCTTCGGCGGCGTGTTGCCGTGGGCGCGTCGCATGGTTGTGGATCAACGCCGCTGGCTGACGGACCAGGAATTCGTCGAACTGCTGCCGCTCGCACAACTGCTGCCCGGGCCGAACGTCGCCAACATCGCCACCCTGTTGGGACGCCGGTTTCGCGGACCGCGCGGTGCATTCGCCGCCGTTGCCGGTCTTTACTTCTGCCCGACCATCGTCATCATCCTGATCGGCTTCGCCTATGCGAAATGGGGGCAAACGCCTCTCGTCCAGCACCTGCTCTCCGGCCTCATGCCCGCCGCCACCGGGCTGGTGATCGCCACGGCACTGCGCCTGCTCGCCGGACTGCAACGACACTGGAGCACGCTGACCTTCGCCGCCGCCACCTTCATCGGCAGCTTCGTATTCGGCCTGCCTTTGCAACTCGTGCTGGGCGTGCTTGGTCCCTGCGCGATTCTCTGCGCCTATCGATTGGCGCGTCTGCGGCAACCCGCCCCATGAACACGCTCGTCGATCTCTTCCTGCACGGCTCGCTCTGGTCGCTGCTGGCTGTCGGCGGCACCAATGTCACCCTTGCGGATATATACCGCTACGCTGTCGAGACCCGCCACTGGATCACCGACGCCCAGTTCGTGACCTTCTTTTCGCTCGCTCAGGCCGCGCCCGGCCCCAACGGCATGGCCGTCACGCTGATCGGCCTGCAAGCCGCCGGATTGCCTGGCGCGCTGACCGCCACCCTCGCCAAATGTGCGCCGAGTTCGTTGCTCGCCTATCTCGTCGGCGGATGGGTCGACCGGCACGAACGCTCCCCTTGGGTGCGCGCCGTCCGGGCAGGCCTCGCACCGATCACCGTCGGTCTGCTCGCGGCCAGCAGTGCCGTGGTCGCGCGTGAAGTCGACGTCAATGTCGCGCGCGGGCTGGTAACGCTCGCAGCCGTCGTCATCACCTTGCGCACACGCTGGAATCCGCTGTGGCTCATCGCCACTGGCAGCCTGCTCGGCCTTACGGGCTGGCTGATGTGAGCGTTTGACCCCTAACCCCGGCCGCCCGCCCACGGTTACGAACCGTCACAGACGGGGGCGGCCAACCGGTCTACAATAGTCGGCACGTTTCACAACACGGTGTGTCCCATGACCCTCCCCTGTTGTACGTCGCAAGCCGAGGCGCCCTCCGGCACCTCCCAGAACACCATCCGCTCGCGCACTGCACGCGACGGCCTGCCGGTGCACGCACCGACGGCGCCCCAACCGCTGCATGCCCGCTACGATGCCGTGCGCGCCGCGTCGGTCGCCTTCGCACAAGGCCTCTCCGACGCCGATGCCACCGTGCAGTCGATGCCCGACGCGAGTCCCATCAAGTGGCATCTCGCTCACACCACCTGGTTCTTCGAGACGTTTCTGCTCGGCGAGTCGAACGTCCCGTCAGGCAGACGCTACGGCCCCTACGATCCGCGCTTCGCCTATCTCTTCAATTCGTACTACGAAGCCGCCGGTCCGCGCCATCCCCGCCCGCAGCGCGGCTTGCTCACGCGTCCCACGCTCGACGAGGTGCTGCGCTATCGCCAACACGTCGACGCCGCCATGCACGAGCGGCTACTGCACGCCGATCCGACGCCCGGCGTGCGCGCACTCATCACCCTGGGTCTGAATCACGAAGAACAGCATCAGGAATTGATGCACACCGACCTGCTGCATCTCTTCGCGCAAAATCCCCTGCGCCCAGCGCACCGTCATCCGTCGCCTGCCAACGAGATCGCCGTTGCGCTGCACTGGATTGCGCATGACGCCGGGCAGCATCGCATCGGGCACCCGGGCGACGCCGGCGGCCATTTCGCTTTCGATTGCGAAACCCCTGCACACGATGTGCTGCTGCGCCCCTTTGCGATCGCTTCGCGGGTCGTCACGAACGGCGAGTGGCGCGCGTTCATCGAAGACGGCGGCTATCGCATGGCGGGGCTCTGGCTGTCCGACGGCTGGGCAACGGTGCAACGCGAAGGTTGGGGACATCCGCTGTACTGGGAATTGCATGACGGCGAATGGCAGTCGATGACGCTCGCCGGCATGCAGCCTGTCGACGACAACGCCCCCGTGCGGCACGTCAGCTACTTCGAAGCCGACGCCTTTGCTCGCTGGGCAGGCAAGCGTCTGCCGACAGAACAAGAATGGGAGGTGGCAGCCTGCGCCGCCTCACCAACGCAGCCAGCGATGGCGCAATGTTATGGCCCGGTCTGGCAGTGGACGGCAAGTCCGTACGTCGCCTACCCGGGATTCCGGACGGCAGCGGGGGCCGTCGGCGAATACAACGGCAAGTTCATGTGCGGACAGTTCGTGCTGCGCGGCGGATCGCTCGCCACGCCGCCGGGACACTCGCGCGCCACGTATCGCAACTTCTTCTACCCGCATCAGCGCTGGCAATTCTGCGGCCTGAGGCTCGCGGAGGACCGCTGATGTCCCAAGCCACCCAAGCCAACGAAGCCACGGCGTTCGTTTGTCCGTCTCTGCCGGAAAACGCTTTCGCCACCGATGTACTCGCCGGTCTCGGCCACACCCCAAAGTCGCTGCCCAGTATTTGGCTCTACGATCAGCGCGGCAGCGAACTGTTCGAAGAGATTACCGGTCTCGACGAGTATTACCAGACGCGCACCGAAACGGTGCTGCTCGGCGAATGCGCCGCAGCGATTGCCGATGTCGTTGGACCTGACGCCGTCGTCGTGGAATTCGGCAGCGGCTCGAGCCGCAAGACCCCCCTGCTGCTCGACGCCCTCGTCACCCCGCGTGCCTACGTCCCCGTCGACATTGCCGGTGACTTCCTCGACGACGCGGTCGCCACCCTCTCCCGGCGATGCCCCGGCCTGCCGATGTTGCCGGTGCGCGCCGACTTCACCCGCCCGTTCCGCCTGCCGCCGCAATTACAAACCACGCAGGGGCCGCGGCTTGGCTTCTTCCCCGGCTCGACCATTGGCAATTTCGCGCCCGGGCAAGCCGCCGCGTTTCTCGCGCACGTCGGCAAGATGCTCGGCCCGCGTCGCCGGATGGTCGTCGGGGTGGATGCGTGCAAAGACCCGGCCGTGCTGTTGCCCGCCTATGACGACGCGCGCGGCGTGACCGCCCAGTTCGATCTGAATGTACTCGTACGCATCAACCGTGAACTCGACGGCGATCTGCCGCTCGACGCCTTCCGTCACGAAGCCCGCTTCAACGCGGGGGCGAGCCGTATCGAAATGCATCTGGTCGCACAACGCCCCTTTCAGGCAACCGTGCTGGGCCAGCGCTTCACATTCCTGACCGGTGAATCGATCCACACCGAGAACTCCTACAAATACGGTCAGACGGAATTCCGCGCCCTGGCCAGTTCTGCCGGGTGGGATATCGAGCGCGTCTGGCTCGACGCTCGCTCGCGTTTCGCCGTCTATCTGCTGCGCCCCGCCGCTGGCGGCTGACCCGCCCATGCCCCGGCCGCATCGCCCGGCACGTGGATGACATTGGCAATACCCAAGGTCATCCACGTGCAGCAGCGCCCCGGTAGGCCCCATTCCGCCCCATTCCTATCCGGCGCCTCCGGGCCGTCCTTCCCGCATGACGATCTGAACTTTTGGCCGATACCGCTAAAGTTCTGGCGGCGTCGTGCCGTTGATGCATGCAGACGCCTGCTGTGCACCCTGCGAAATGTGAATTCTGTCGGGACTGCCAGCGGCACGGTGATTCATTGGCGACGGATACGCTAGAATCGCCGCCATATTCGCCGGAGGATCAAGCACGCCGGGACGCCGGCAAGTGTTCCCTCCTGGCCATCTTCACAGCGCGCGGCCACGACCGCAGCGCACCGTTGACACGACGTATCGCTGCACATGACTTCACGCGCAATGGGGATGCACGTGGCACGAGCTTCGGCGGTAACGCCTGCTGCTCGCTGCACTCACACAGACGCTCGACTGGCGGGCGTGCGCTCGCGCGCGCCGTGGCTTCGCGCCATCGCCGCCACGTCAGGGAGCCTGCCACGATGAGCCGCATTTCGCTGACCCTCTCCGACACCGCGCTGGCCGATCTGCAAAAGGACTTCGACGCCTTCGTGCGCATCTCCGCCGCCGTCGACCGTCACTTCACACCCCCGCCTTTCGACGACTTCCTGCGCGCCCGTCTGCTCGACAGCACCGTGCCGCTCACCGAGGCCGCCGTCGCGCAATTGCTCGCGGGTGGTCACTATGCATGGGCCAAGCGTACGTTCGACAAGCAGTTCCCGGACGTCGTCTCGATCATCCTGAATCAGGCGCGTCAGCATGGGTTCTATTTCGTGTCCCGCCCCGAATGGACGCGCGAAGACATGTCGCGTCAGGCAAGCCGCTGGGCCGAAGGCATTGTGCGCGAAGCGAAGGGCGAGGAACGTATCGTGGAGTCGCTCGCCGGGCAGATCGTGAGTTCGGCACAAGACCTGCGCACACTCGAAGCGACGTTGCAGACACCGGCATGGCGCACCGCATCGGTACTGCGCGAGCGCGTGTTCGAAGCCAAGCGCAGCGTGGAGACAGCTCGGTCGCTGCAAGCGCGCGAAAAACTCGGCGAGTTGCGGGCACTCCTCGATCTGGCCGTGATCTACGGTTCAGTCGGTGCTCAGGAGGCCGAACAGATTCTGGACTATCTGCGCGTGCTACGTCCCGAGTTGTTCAATGACGACCCGAGCGTCTTCGAGCGCTTTGCCGCGTGGCTGCGACGTCTGCTGACGCCGGCCATGCCGCGTCCGGCAGCCGTGCAGGAAGCGTTGCCGCCCAGCGCGAGCGTAGATGCGTCGCATCCGAACGCCGACACACTGCAATCTCCCCTCACGCGCTGACGGCCGGACGGCGCGGATGCGCTCGCCCCGAGCGCCGTCCGACGCAACACTTACCGGTTGAAGATCAGCGCGACGCCCGCGCTTGCGATCAGCGCGCCCCACCAGGCACCCGCCGCCGGACGCTGCCGCGTGCGCAACCACAGCAATGGCAACACCATGACCGGCGTGGTCGCCGAAAGCGTCGCGATGACGCCCGTGTTACCGTGCCCCATGCCGTAAAGCAGCAGCGTCATGCCCACCGCCACGCCGACAAAGCCAGAGGCGGCCGTCAGCGCCAGCGTGCCCGGCGTGAAGGCCGAGAAGATAGCGCGTCCGCGCCGCGCGGCGACCATCGTAAGCCCCAACGCCGACACCCCCACGCGCACCGCCGACGCCCCCACCGGATCGACACCTGCAGCCATGACCGGCTTGGCAATAAGCGTGCCGATGGAATGGCACAGTGCCGCCGTCAGGCCGATCGCAACGCCCACGCGCACGTCGCCACGCACTGACTCCCAGTGGTGCGCATCCTCTCGACGCCCGCCGAACGCGATGGCCAGCGCCACCCCCGCCGTCACCAGCGCAACGCCAGCCATGGCGCGCCAGCCGAGCGCCTCGCCGAGCCAGAAATAGCCGAGCACGGCGGTCATCGGGGCATTCGTCGCGAAGATGATGGAGTTACGCCGCGGCCCGAGACGGCCGAGCGACGTGTAGAGAATCGTGTCGCCCACGAGAATGCCGATCAACCCCGACGCCGTGAGCCGCAGCCACTGCTCCAGCGTCAGCGACGGCCAGCCGCGCAACACCGCCAGCGCGATGAGCAGCATCGCGAAGACCAGCAGCATGCGCGCGTAGTTGAAAGGGAAGGAACCGGCCTGTCGCACAGGCGTGATGGCGATCATGCCGCTGCAGGCCCAGCAAAGCGCGGCGCCGAGTGCGGCGAGGTAAGCGAGTTGGGTTGTCATGGTCAGGGGGCGGACGGCGCGGGGTCGCAACCGCCCCCGCCGTTGGGACGCCATTATACGAGTCGCATGCCCCGTTCGGGGGCATGACTCGCGCCCTGACCTCAGATATCTTCGTCGAGACGATGCAACGCGTCGAACATCTCACGGTAGGCCGCCGCAACGCCATAGGCGCCTCGCAACATGCGCAAACGAGATGCGACGTCAGGCTCGCCGGCCTCCTCCACCCATTGCGCAAGTAACGACGTGCCGCCGCAGACGCTCGCATCGTGCCGCGCGTGGGCACCGACTGCCGCGAAACCCTCGGCGGCTGACGGATACCGCTGCGCCATAGCCTCGAATTGCGCCTCGATCTCGCTGGCCGCACGCACCGTTGCCGGGGCCTGACTAAGCGCACAACAGCCGACGTAGGTCGGCATGTCGCCCGCCGCGTCGATGATGAAGTCGATTAGCGCATGAGTCGCGTCGAACGCGCCGCTGTCGAGGAACGTGCGCGCCGTCGGGCCGCAACGCAGAAGTCCGGCGGCGAGCATCGTCGCCTGCCCGCGCTGCTCGCGGTACTGACGCAACAACAACGGACGCAGCGCCGCGTCGGTGCAGCGCTCGACGGCAATGCGATTGTGAACGTCCGCCCCGGCCGCGCGATGATAGTGCTGCGCGAGAAACGCCAGCACCTGGATGTCGCTCGATTCGCCCGCCAGAAAGCGTGCCCAGAACGGTGCGGCAAAAATACCGCGCACCCAGTCATCGCAAATCTGCCCGAACGCCGGAACGATATCGTGACGTGTTGCCGGCAGCACATGCGCCAGCGATTCGTCGATGAGCTTTGCGAGCCACGTGCCCGGCACCGGCGCTTCTGCAAGCAGCAATCCATGCCGCAGACGGTCGAGCCAGACGGTAATATCGGCAGGCGCCCCGTGCAACGTGCAGGACACTTCGTGCGACGACACGGTGACGGCCTGCGCATCACTCGTCCATCGCGCATGCGGCGACACGATAACCCATACGGCCTTGGCGGACGCCTCCGGCGTGGGTAGCGACGTGGATGCAGGGCAAGCCACCGATGAAACGACCGGGGCACTCATCGGACGATGGCCCCCAGCAACATCACCCACGCGGGATCGATGCGCCGCACAACCTCCACACGAAGCGCCTCCGTCTCCTCGTTCAACGTCAGGCCCGGTACGCTCTGTATCGCGCCCGCGGCACTGCGGCATGCAGCACGCCCCTTGGCGCGTGACAACTGACGCGTTGCCTTGCCAGGCGAACGGGCGGTGCCGCCTCCAGCGGTCAGCGTGCGCGCTTGCGCCCCCGAGGGGGACTCGAGCACGACAGGAAGAAAAGGAAAAGGTGACGGCGGTGCATTGGACGGCATGTCGGCTCCTTTCGAGATGGCGAAGGTTCAGCATCGGTTGCCATCCTGAACGGCAAACGCCTACATTCACGCTCAAACCGACAATTTTGAGACTATTCCCAAGAACCAGACCCATCGTCCCCGGAGCATCGGACGCGTCGCCACGAAATACAGGCGGCGAAATGCCATGCGTGGGCGTTAGCTCACTTGAAGTACCATGGTTGTTTCCGATGGTGCTCCCGGGAGCGACTCTCATGCATCTTTATCAGCGTCTGCCTATCTTTGTTTTCGAGATCGAAGCCTGCGAGAACCTGACGTTCATCACGATGGCGATTCGCTTCAATCTGGATCGTAACGGACTACACCTGTCGCTGGCCGATTGGCAGCGTCTGCCGCAAGAAGCGCGTGAAACGCTGGCGTCCTGCATGCCGGGTGACGAGGATTTTGCCGCGCGCCTCGATGAGATTGCGCGCCACCATCTCGGGCAAGCGGTCGGGCGCAGTGTCGACCCTGCCCCGAGCGCGTGGCAGGATTCGAATGCGCTGCCGCCGGGACTACTCAAGCAATGCGAACTGGCCGACCTGCTGCCGCCCGATCTCGGCGACTGGGCCACGCTCACGCCCTTCCGCCGCTATGTGCTCACGAAGCTCTCGCGACGCGACACACTCAATCACTGCTTCGTCCCCGCCATGCTCGAGTTCGGACTCGCGCGCACGCAAGCCGAACTCTGAGACGCGCGCCGCCGAGCTCCGGCCGCCGGATCAGGTCACCGGCGCCGGATTGAACAGCGTCAGCGCGTTGTGCAACCCCCAACGTTCGGCCCAGGTCTTTTCACCGCTCGCCACGGCGAGCATCAGGTGAAAGAGTTGCCAGCCGATGTCTTCGATCGTGGCGTCGCCCGTCGCGATACGGCCCGCGTCGACATCCATCAGATCGTGCCAGCGGCGCGCCAGATCAGAGCGCGTTGCCACCTTGATCACGGGCACCTCGGCCAGTCCGTACGGCGTACCCCGGCCAGTCGTGAAGACGTGCAGATTGATGCCCGCCGCGAGTTGCAGCGTGCCGCAGATAAAGTCGCTCGCTGGCGTGGCCGCGTAGATCAGACCACGCTGATGCGCACGGTCGAGTTTGGCGCCGGGGGCGACCACGCCGTGAATCGGCCCCGTGCCGGACTTCACGATCGACCCCATCGCCTTTTCGACGATATTGGACAACCCGCCGCGCTTGTTGCCCGGCGTCGTGTTGGCGCTGCGGTCCACGCGTCCGCGCTCGAGATACGCGTCGTACCACGCCATCTCCCGAATCATCGCTTCGGCGACTTCCGGTGTCGCCGCGCGCGAGGTGAGCTGATCGATGCCGTCGCGCACCTCGGTGACTTCGGAGAACATGACCGTCGCCCCGGCGCGCACGAGCAGATCCGTTGCAAAGCCCACGGCCGGGTTCGCGGTGACACCGGAAAACGCATCGCTGCCGCCGCACTGCACGCCCACGATCAATTCGGATGCCGGTACCGTCTCGCGTTGCCGTGCGTTGAGCCGCGCCAGATGCGTGCGGGCCATCGCCAGAATCGAGTCGATCATCGACAGGAAGCCGACGTGCGCCTCGTCCTGCAAGCAAACGGTGTCGGGCTTTCCCTCAGCCCCCGCACTCCCGATGGGAATGCTGCCCGCAGGCAGAAGCCGCTCGGGCTGGAGTTTCTCGCAGCCGAGACTTACCACCATCACCTCGCCGCCGAAGTTCGGGTTCGTAGCGATGTTGCGCAACGTGCGGATCGGCACGATGGCGTCCGGGGCATCGATGGCGACGCCGCAGCCGTAGGTATGTTCCAGCGCGACCACGTCGTCGACATTCGGATACTGCGGCAGCAACGTCTCCTTGATTCGTTTGACGGCAAATTCGACCACGCCGGCAACACATTGCACCGTGGTGGTGATCGCGAGGATATTGCGCGTGCCGACCGAGCCGTCGGCGTTGCGATAACCCTGAAACGTGAAGCCCTCGAGCGGCGGTAACGCTGCGGGCACCCGCGTACTGATCGGCAGACGATCCAGCGACGGCGCCTCGGGCATGTTCAGATTGCGCTCGTTGACCCAACTGCCTGCGGGCAACGCCCGCGCAGCGTAGCCGATCACCACGCCATAGCGAACCACCGCCGCGCCCTCGGCCAGATCCGCCAGCGCGACCTTGTGCCCCTGCGGCACGGCGTCTACCAGCGTGAGCCCGTCGGCAAACCGGCTCCCGGCAGCCAAACCGCCGTCGTTCACGACGATGGCGACGTTGTCGTCTGCCTGCATCCGGATATAGCGCGGCACGTCCTTCGCCGCTTGTCCCGGTTCGCCCGCCGCCGTGCGGGCCGTGTCCGTCGTCGATGCCATGTTGCTCACTTCCTCCCCCTGCTCTCCTGATGCGACGCAACGTCCGCACATGTCGATGTGTGCAATTTGCCACGCCTCTCAACCCATTGTCTCGATCATCCGCCACTGTCGTTGACGTTGGCTCAACCAGCCGTCACTTATGCGTCATCATACATCTAGATGCCCGGTTGCGCGCGTGCCCGAGAGGCTTCACGGTAATCAGGAAAAACCCTTTCCAATGCTTTTGCGGGTTTATCCCACTGCCATTCGGCCGGACGCCCTCTTGTCCGACCCGATGACATGTTATACGATGACATATAACTCAGCGCCGAGCGCTGGTTGAGCGCCTTTTTCCCACATCGAATCCGGCCCTACGGCCGACAGGAACGCTTGAAATGACCGCACCTCAAGAACTGAAGCAGATCGTCTCCGACGGCTTGTTGTCTTTCCCCGTGACCGACTTCGACGCCAACGGCGACTTCAATGCGCGTGGCTATGCGGCCCGTCTGGAGTGGCTGGCACCGTTCGGCGCGACGGCGCTGTTCGCGGCCGGCGGCACGGGCGAATTCTTCTCGCTCACGCCGCAGGATTACAGCGCCGTGATCAAGACGGCCGTCGACACCTGCGCAGGCAAGGTGCCGATTCTCGCCGGCGCGGGCGGCCCGACCCGCATGGCCGTCGCGTACGCTCAGGAAGCCGAGCGCCTTGGCGCGAAGGGGGTGCTGCTCATGCCGCATTACCTGACCGAAGCGAGCCTGGACGGCATTGCCGCTCACGTCGAACAGGTCTGCCGTTCGGTGAACATCGGCGTGATCGTGTACAACCGCGCCAATTCGAAGCTGGGTGCCGATGAGCTGGAGCGTCTCGCCGAGAAGTGTCCTAACCTGATCGGCTTCAAGGACGGCGTGGGCGACATCGAACGCATGATGCAGATTCGCCGCCGCATGGGCGAGCGCTTCTCCTATCTGGGCGGCCTGCCGACGGCCGAAGTCTATGCCGCAGCCTATCGAGCGCTGGGTGTGCCGGTGTACTCGTCGGCCGTCTTCAACTTCATCCCGAAGACGGCAATGAAGTTCTATCGCGCCGTGTGCGAGAACGATCAGGAGACGATGGGCCATCTGCTCGACACGTTCTTCCTGCCGTATCTGGAGATTCGCAACCGTCGCGCGGGCTACGCCGTGAGTATCGTCAAAGCGGGCGCGAAGCTCGTCGGGCACGATGCCGGTCCGGTGCGCACACCGCTGACCGACCTGCTGCCCGATGAACTCGACGCGCTCAATGCGCTGATCAAACAAGTCGAAGGCTGAGGAGAAAGCGCATGCAGATCACCGGCGAGATGTTGATCGGCCGCGCCGACGTGCGCGGCAGTGCAGGTACGCTTGAGGCGTTCGATCCGTCGCGCGGCGAGCGGCTGACACCGGCGTTCGGTGCAGGCACCGTGCAGGATGTGGCGCGCGCGTGCCAACTGGCGGGCGCCGCGTTCGATCCATTCCGAGCGCTGCCGCTGGCCAGGCGCGCCGAGTTTCTGGAGGCCATCGCACAGGCGATTCTCGATCTGGGCGACGCCCTCATCGAGCGCGCCCATGCCGAGACCGGACTCCCGATCGCCCGCCTGCAAGGCGAGCGCGGGCGCACAGTCGGCCAGTTGCGGATGTTTGCCCGCGTGGTGCGTGACGGCCATTTCCTCGACGCCACCATCGATCCTGCCCAGCCCGCGCGTGAACCGCTACCGCGCAGTGATCTGCGTCTGGCAAAGATCGGTCTGGGCCCCGTGGCGGTATTCGGCGCGAGCAACTTTCCGCTGGCGTTCTCGGTGGCGGGCGGCGACACGGCATCGGCACTCGCTGCTGGCTGCCCGGTGATCGTCAAGGCGCACTCCGCGCATCTGGGAACCTCGGAACTCGTGGCGCGTGCCATTCGCTCCGCCGTGCAGAAGCTCGGCCTGCCCGAAGGCGTGTTCTCGCTGCTGGTGGGCGAGCGCGCCGTCGGAGAGGCGCTCGTCGCGCATCCGGCAATGGCCGCCGTGGGCTTCACCGGCTCTCGCAACGGCGGCCTTGCCCTGCAACGTATCGCTCAGGCGCGCGCCGTGCCGATCCCCGTCTATGCCGAGATGAGCAGCATCAATCCGGTGTATTTGCTGCCCGAAGCACTGGCCGCACGTGGCGACGCGATGGCCAAGGGCTTCGTCGATTCGCTGACGATGGGTGTCGGCCAGTTCTGCACGAACCCCGGGCTGGTCCTCGGCATCGCGGGCGACGCGCTCGATCGCTTCTGCCGCTCGGCCGCTGAAGCGCTCACGGCGAAGTCCGCAGGCACGATGCTGACGCCGGGCATTCATCAGGCGTACGACAAGGGCGTGGCACGACTGGCCGGCGAGCCGAACGTATCGGTGCTCGCACGCGGTCAGTCCGGTGAAGGATGTCAGGGGCAAGCCGCGCTCTTTCGCACGACGGCGGCCGAATTCCTCGCCGCGCCAGCGCTGCATGACGAAGTCTTCGGGCCGGCGTCGGTGGTGATTGCTTGCGATACGGTGGACGAGATGATCGCGATCACCGAACGCCTGGAAGGGCAACTCACGGCAACGCTGCAACTCGACACGGGCGATACCGCGACGGCACGCCGCCTGCTGCCGAGTCTGGAGCGCCGCGCCGGACGGATTCTCGCCAACGGCTTCCCGACCGGCGTCGAGGTGTGTCATGCAATGGTGCATGGCGGCCCGTTCCCGGCCACCTCGAACGCGATGTTCACGTCGGTGGGCGCGACCGCCATCGACCGGTTCCTGCGCCCGGTGTGCTATCAGGATCTGCCCGACGCCCTGTTGCCCGAAGCCCTGCAAGAAGGCAATCCGCTCGGCCTGTGGCGGCTTCGCGATGGCGCCCTGTCGCAGTCGTGACCTCGGCACGCGCCCGGCACAGCGAACGCAAGTACTGAAACGGCAAACGCCCTCGGATTCGAGGGCGTTTTGTCATTGGGGCAACCTGCCAAAGCGTCGAGAATGCGGCTATCGAGCGACTACGAAGCCGAATGCCCTCGTGCAATCCCGGGCAGCATCAACAGACCGTACAACGGCGCGACAGGCCCGTCCGAAAGCGCCTTGGCCACACCCTTGAGGTCTACCGAGCCGGGTGCGCCGATGAGGGCGTAACCGACCTGCCCCTTGCGCCACGTCACCACCCCCATCCGGTCGATTTGCTGCTCCGCCACCCCTTGATCCGGACGCGGGTCGCGCACCACGCACAACGCAATGGGATCGCCCGTCTGCGGCAGGTACACCATTTGCACCAGGGCCCGGTCCTGCCAACGCAAGCGTTGCACACGCTTGAACGTCAGCCCCTGCGAGCGCAGATCGGGAACGTTGATATCGAGCTTGTCGTTTTGACGAATATCGTTGACGGTGCGCTCGGTGTCGCTATCGTCGACCCTCACGGACGCGATCGTGTCCCGCGCATAGAGCTGCTGGTATTCGGCTGCGGCCCGTACCCACGTGGTGCCTTGCGGCGACTTCGGCGGCGGCGCAGAGGCGGTCGTGAGTCCGCCATTGCCCGCCCGCGGCTTGTTCAACATCCCCGGCAGCAACGGCAAGGTGACGACGGTCGCCGCCACGCCTGCGGCAAACGCCGCAACGAGCCACCCCGCGCGAACGCGTCGTCCGACAGGGGAATCGTTGGCGGCTGGCAGGTTGTGCGCCTCGTCGATACGAAGGGGTGCGGCTGACTCGAGCGGCGTCGCGACATCGGCTGCGTTCGCCTCCCCCGGCATCTGCCGCAACGCATGGGCACGCAGCAGGGCATGGAGATTGGCGCTCAGGCTTGCCGGCACCGGCGGAATGACTTGCGCGGCAAACGTCTCGCGATAGGGCAGACGCGATGCGCGCAACGACTCGACCGCGTCGGTCAATTCGGGTGATGCGGTAATGGCAGCCTCCACTGCCGGCCGCTCCGCAGCGCAGAGTGTGTCGTCGACGTACGCGAGCAGGCGGATATCGTCTTCGTTCATCACGCGTCCTCCTCACATGCGCCGGACGCAGGGCCGGCACTGTCGGCACGGCGGGGTTGCCCCTCTGGGTTGCGGAACTGATCGCCGATGGTGCGGCGTGCGCGTGACAAGCGGCTCATGACCGTACCGATAGGCACGTCGAGCACGAGCGCCGCCTCCTGATAGCTCAGCCCCTCCACGGCGACGAGCAACACGACGAATCGCTGCGCTTCCGGCAGACGGTCGACGGCGCCGAACACCTGGTGATAACTGGCAAGGTCTTCAGGCGTGGACGCCTGAAGATCCGGGACCGCTTCGACGTCGGCGTCTTCCCACGCCAGGCTGCCGCGCGAACGAACGCGGCGCGCGCGGATCTCGTTGATCCAGGTGGTATGCACGATGCGGTACATCCAGCTCAATGCCGAGGTGCCTGGCTGCCACTGATGTGCGCGCTCGAGCGCATGCACGCAAGCGCGTTGCACGAGATCCTCGGCATCGTGGCGATCGCCCGTGATACGCAGCGCGAACGCCCATAGGCGTGGCAGCAGGCCCGGGAGCAAGCTGGGCAAATCCTGACCGGTCATCGGCGAATTTCCTGGCGGAGGGTGCCTGGCGGCGAGCCAGTCCAAAGCATCGCCAGCGGAAACTGCCGGCGCCTGCCGCGAAATTATACTGAGCCGCCGCGACTTTGCCTCTTGCCGCGCGGCCGGCCGGAACGCCAACACCCTCTTGCTCCCCGTCAGTGCCGCCCATGCCCTCGCTCAGGGCTTGACAGCGTGCCACATGTCCTTGAAGCCATCGCCCTTCATGTCGCCGGGCGCGGCGTCTTTCGTGAACAGGTAGACCGGCTTGCCCTTGTAAGCCCATTGCATCTTGCCGTCGTCGCGCGTGATCACGGTGTAATCGCCCTCGGCTTTTGCGCCCGGCGCCGCCGTCACCGGAGGCCAGGCTTCAGCGCACGGACCGTTACAGGCGCTCTTGCCACTGCCGGCCACGTCCTTGTCAAACGTGTAGACGGTACGGTTCTGACCATCGACCAGCATGCCGCCCATGGCTTTGAGCGGGGTTTCGGCGTGCGCAGCGGCAGCGGTGAAGAGACCTGCGGCGGCCACGACTGCGGTAAGCATGGCGGACATCGATTGACGTTGGTTCATGACGTTGGCTCCTGAGTGAAATGTCGGTGACGACACTCTCAGAACGCCCGGGCCACGCGCCTTATTCCATTGAATTCCATCGATATGTTTCGTTGCGACGCAACAATCGGGCAGCGCTGTCTTCGCCAGACACCGCATGCCCATGCAAGTCGCTTCAACGGATCGTTGACGGCGAGGGCGAACCTTCGGGAACTGCGGACGGCCTTCGTCGTTTCGAAGGACCGCGCAGCTCCCACCCCCTTTACTCGCCCTTCGGCGCTTCCTTGACGCGGCTGACCAACTGCGTGGGACTCACGAACTGCAATGCAATGAGCACCCAGAGCAGGGTGATGGCCATGTAGATCATGGCCATCGCGTCGATGGACTGTGGTGCCCGCACCCCGGTCGAGAACACTGCGTAATAGAGCGCAACGACCAGCGTCTGCGTATCGGGCCCCGCCGTGAAGAACGTCAGCTCGAACATGCCGATGGTGCGCACCAGCGTCAGCAATCCGGCCGCGAGAATGCCCGGCACCAGCAATGGCAGCAGCACGTGCCGGAAGTACTTCTGCGTGTTGGCGCCGAAGATACGCGCAGCGGCTTCGAGATTCGGGTCAATCTGCTCGATGAACGGCGTCATCACCAGAATCACGAACGGTAGCGATGGCACGAGGTTCGCGAGAATCACACCCGCGAGCGTGCCCCCCAGCCCGACCTTGTAGAGCACCGTCGCCATCGGAATGCCGTAAGTGACAGGCGGCACCATCATCGGCAGCAGAAACACGAGCATCGCGAGACGCTTGCCAGGGAACTGCACCCGCGCCAGCGCATACGCCGCGGGCACACCCAACGCGATCGACAACAGCACGACGGCGCCCACGACTTCGACCGTGACCCACAGCACCTGGGCAAGCTGGAAGTCTTGCCATGCCTGCGCGTACCAATGCAGCGTGAAGCCCTCGGGCAAGGGCGTGCCGAACCAGCGAGTCGCGAAAGAGTTCGTCGTGACGGTGGCGATCATCAGCCCGACATTCACGAGGAAGAAGATCATCGCACCCCACACCAGCACGCGCCATAGTCGCGAGCCCGGTCCTTCGCGACGCATCTTTCGACGTGCCGCGGGCGTCACCGCTGCCGCACTCACGGGCGAAGGCGTCGTCATGAAATCTCCGTTCTGCACGGCCAGGGTTCCGGCCAGATTCTTGTCCGTCACGCTCATCCCTTGCCTCCCGTCGTCGGTCCACTGTAGAACGCCCGGCGCGCGCCGAGCATGCCCGCCACGATCAGCAACTGAACGAAACCCATCACGATGGCAACGCATGACGCGAGCGAGTAGTCATAACTCTCGAACGCCGCTTCATACGCTGCGATCGACACCACTCGCGTCGCACCCGCCGGCACGCCGAGCAGCACGGCCGATGGAAACACCGAGAACGCCTGCACGAACGACAGGCACGCGGCCATCGTCAGTCCGGGCACCAGCAAGGGCAGATAGATCAGCCGGAACTGCTGCCACGACCCAGCGCCAAGCGTACCGGCTGCACGTGCGAGCGTGGGATCGATGCCTGTCACGTACGACAGGATCAGCAGGAAGGCGAACGGAAAGCCCGAGATCACCAGCGAGATCAATACCCCCCAGTAGTTATGCGTCAGACGCACTTCGTCGCTGTACAGGTGGAGTGCGTGCAATGCCTGCGGGAACCAGCCGTTCGGACCGTAATACGTCAGCATGCCGTCGGCGATGAGCACTGTGCCAAGCGTCACCGGCACCACGAGCAGCATCGTCACGAACTTAGAAGCGCGGGTGCTCTTGCGCAGCGCGAAGGCCGCCGGAATCGATGCGCCCACATTGATCAACGTCGCGGGCACCGCGAGCTTGAGCGTGATGAGCACTGTCGGCCACAGCGTCGGTTCAGTGAAGAACTTCAGATAGTTCGCGAAGACACCACCGCCCTCCATCGGCTGGAACGACAGAAACAGTCCGTAGGCGAACGGGTACACGAACATCGCGATCAGGCACACGAGCGCCGGGGCGACCAGCCAGCCCCGGCCGTCGAAGCGCGGGGCCGGTGTGAGCGACGCGGAAGTCGCGGCGGCACTCATGCCCGTTCCCCAGCGTAGACGAGCGTGCGATCGGCCGGCACATGAAGCGGCACACGTTCTCCGATGGCGTAGTCGCCGGGCAAACGTGCATAAAGCGGGCCGAACGGCGACGCCACACGCAACAGGGAATCGCGGCCACCGTACTCGACAGTCTCGACCACCACTTCGAAGGCGTTGTCGTTGGCGGCCTGCGCGCGTTCGAAATCGTCGGGACGAATCGCCACGCTGACCTTGCCCTCAGCGCCGGGCGACTCCATGAGCACGCCATCGAACGAGGCGCCACCGCACGACAAGCGCGCGTGATCGCCCTGCGCCGACGTAATCGACACGTCGAGCACGTTGCGATAGCCCATGAAGCGCGCCACATGCAGATTGCGCGGACGGCAGTACACATCGCGCGGCGCCCCGATCTGCTGCACCACGCCCTCCTTCATGACCACGATGCGGTCGGCCATGGACAGCGCTTCGTCCTGATCGTGCGTGACGTAGATCGTGGCGCGGTCTAGCTTGCCGTGAATGCGACGGATCTCGGCGCGCATCTCGATGCGCAACTTGGCATCGAGGTTCGAGAGCGGCTCGTCCATCAGCACGACGGGCGGCTCGATCACGATGGCGCGAGCAATCGCCACACGCTGCTGCTGCCCGCCCGAGAGCTGCCCCGGCAGCTTGCGCTCGTGCCCCACGAGCTGCACGAGTTGCAACGCCGCCCGGGCACGCTTCTCGATCTCGGCGCGCGACACACCGCGCATGCGCAGGCCGAAGCCAACGTTATCGAGCACGCTCATGTGCGGGAACAGGGCATAGTTCTGGAAGACCATGCCGAAGCCGCGCTTCTCGCTCGGCAGCACGTCGATGCGTTCGTCGTCGAGCCAGATCGCGCCGCCGGTCAGCGGCGTGAGTCCGGCAATACAGTTGAGCGCCGTCGATTTGCCGCACCCTGAGGGCCCCAGCAGCGCAATGAACTCCCCTCGCTCGATGGTCAGGTCCAGGCCGTTCAGGGCGGCCACGGACTGTCCCTCGGCGTTGGTGAAACTACGCGCCACGTTATCGAGGCGCAGGTGTTGAAAGTTGTGCTTCATACGCGACTCCGATCGCTCCGGTCACTTCGATTTCAGCGAGCCGATCTCGGCATCCCACTTCTGGAACGCCGCCACCATCGCCGTCGCATCGAGCGGCACGGCGTGCGGGAAGTCGGCGATGAGCTTCGCGTATTCCGGACGGCCGTACTTCGCGATCACTTCCTGGCTCTTTGCCGGTGCGGCGGACAGCGGCACGTCCTTCACGGCAGGGCCCGGATAGAAGTAGCCGTCGTCATACGTGAGCGCTTGTTGTGCCGGCTCGAGCATGAAGTTGATCAGCTTGACGATGACATCCATCTTCTCTTTCGGAACCCCCTTGGGCACAACGATGTAATGCGCATCGTTGACCCACGTGAACTTGTCGAACGACTGCACCTTGAAGGTCGCCGGCACGATACCCAGCGCGCGCGGATTGATGTCCCAGCCCGTGACGGTCACGGTCATGTCGCGGCTGCCCTCACCCAGTTCCTTCATCACGGCCGACGTGCCCCCCGGGTAGTACGGAATGCACGTGTCGAGTTCCTTCAGGAACGCCCACGTCTTGTCCCAGCCCTTGACCGGATCGTGCGGATCCTTGTCGCCCAGCAGATACGGCAAGCCCATGAGGAACGTGCGGCCCGGACCCGAGTTGGCCGGACGCGCATAAATCAACTTGCCGGGATTCGCCTTGCACCACGCAAGCAGTTCGGCAGGCGTCTTCGGCGGGTTGCTCACTTTGGCCGGGTTGTATTCGACGAGGGGGCCCGCCGGCATGAACGTCACGGTCAGACCGTAGCCCTTCGAGAGTTCCTGCATGGCGCGCACGTTCGGCGCGTATTTGTCGAGCACGCCCGGAAACTTCGCGCTGTAGTCGGGCAGCAGGCGCTGCCAGAGGTTCTGCTGGATACCGGCGGCGAGCGCGTCGGTGCCAGTGAGCACGATGTCGATGTCGGAACGGCCGGCGGCTTGCATGGCCTTGATCTTGCCCGGCAGTTGCGGGGCAGGCGCATTGGTGAACGTGATCTTCGAGACGAGATCCGGGTACTTGTCGCGGAATGCCTCGAAGCCCTTCTGCGTCAGCGCCAGGTTGCCTGCGACGTCAACGACGTTCAGTGCGACCGGCGCAGCGGTTGCGGTGCTCGCGATGCTTCCCAGTGCGGCGGCACATGCCAGCGCGCCAAGCGTGCGTTGCCAGAATCCCCTGCGGCTAAAGGCCATGCTGTCTCCTCTTATGAGTTGAATTTCTCGTAAGTCATCATATGACTCAAGTGATGAATTTGCAATCGGAAGACATGCCCAAGCGCCTCAGAGATTTCCCTAAGAAATCGAAACACCCGCGTATTTCCTTGTGTTTTCAGGCGATTTTCTCGGAATATTTTCTCGTCCGTCAGGGATTACACCGATAGAGAGGTGCCCTAAGCGTCACCTAAATTACGGCCAGTCATACGATGACGTAAAAGTGACGCTCATCAACGCACATTGCGTATTCGTCCATTGCCTGCCTCTGCGAAGAAAAGGAATTAGCCGCCGTGAAAATCCAGCGCATCACGATCACTCCGATTGCTTTTCGCGACCCGCCGCTACTCAACGCCGCCGGCATTCACGAGCCGTATGCCCTACGGTCGATCATCGAAATCGAGACCGATAACGGGCATGTGGGGTTGGGCGAGACGTATGGCGACGCACCGGTCCTGGCGTTGCTTGAGAACACCCGCTCCCACCTGATCGGCATGGACCCGTTCGATACCAACGGCCTGCGTGAGCGCGTGGCGGCGGTGGTGCGTCAGGGCGTTCGCGGCGAGCGCGTGGCGTACGAACTCGCACCGGGCACCGACCCGCGCAAGGACGTGGAGAAGATCTATTCCGCGTTCGAAGTGCCGTTCCTCGATTTGCAGGCGCGTCATCTGGGTATTGCTCTGGTCGAATTGCTCGGCGGCGCGGTCCGTCAGGAAGTGCAGTACAGCGCGTATCTGTTCTTCAAGTACGCGCACCACATCGACGCGCCGGCGACCGGCTATCCCCCCGACGGCTGGGGCGAAACGCTGAACGCCGAACAACTCGTCGCGCAGGCTCGCACGATGATCGACACCTACGGCTTCGGCAGCATCAAGCTCAAGGCAGGCGTGCTCGATCCCGCAGAGGAAGTGAAGTGCCTCAAGGCGCTCAAGCGCGCGTTCCCGGACAAGCCGCTGCGCATCGATCCGAACGGCAACTGGTCGCTCCCTACGGCCATTGCGATGGGACGCGAACTCGCCGGCGATCTCGAGTATTACGAAGACCCCACGCCCACGCTCGAAGGCATGGCGGAGCTGCACCGCGCCACCCGCATGCCACTCGCCACCAACATGGTGGTGACCGATCTACGTCAATTCCGCGAAAACGTGCGTCTGAATGGCGCGCAGATCATCCTTTCCGATCACCACTACTGGGGCGGATTGCGCGACACGCAACTGCTCGCGCGCATGTGCGAGACGTTCGATCTCGGTTTGTCGATGCACTCGAACTCGCACCTCGGCATCAGCCTCATGGCGATGACGCACCTCGCCGCGAGCGTGCCGCGCCTGTCGTACGCCTGCGACACGCACTACCCGTGGCAAGCCGCAGACGAGGAAGTCGTGCGCGGCGGCAAGATCGCCATCCGCAACGGGGCAGTCGCCGTGACAAAAGCACCGGGACTTGGCCTCGAAATTGATCAGGACCAGTTGGCCAAGCTGCACGAGCAGTACCTGCGCTGCGGACTGCGCACCCGTAACGACGCGGTACAGATGCGCAAATACCAAGCCGACTGGAGCGGCAAGGCACCCCGTTTTTAGCACCAGTGAGCACGCAGCAACGTTTCAAGCGAAGTCCAACAAAACACATCACAAAAGGAGAAGTCGTGAGACATTCGAAACTGTTTGCCGGGCTAGTATTGGCCGGTCTCGCCGCCGGCGCCGTACCGGCGTTCGCGCAGTCGAACGTGACCCTGTACGGGATCGTCGACGATGCACTGACCTACAGCAGCAACCAGAACGGCAAGTCGAACACCTACTTGCGTAACGGCAACCTCGCGGGCAGCCGCTGGGGCCTGCGCGGCACCGAAGATCTTGGCGGCGGCACGAAGGCGCTGTTCCAGTTGGAGAACGGCTTCGACGTCAACAGCGGCGCGTTCAGTTCGTCGGGCGTGATGTTCAATCGTCAGGCGTTCGTCGGCCTGAAGAACGACCAGGTCGGCACGCTCACCATTGGCCGTCAGTACTCGCCGTACTACCTGATGGTCGGCACCATCGGCCCCGTCGCATATGTGACGGGGGCGACCGGCGCGCACCCGGGCGATATCGACGGTCTCGATACGACGATCCGTATCAACAACTCAGTGACGTACACCTCGCCGGTCCTGTGGGGCGTGACGGCCAGCCTGCAATACGGCTTCGGGGGACAGGCGGGCGCATTCAGCAAGGGCAACACCTATTCCGGCGCACTGCGCTACGACGGCGGCCCGCTGTCGTTGGCCGCCGGCTATCTGCGGCTGAATAACGCGGGGGGCACCGGCACGAGCTGGAACGGGGCGTCGACGGGGGTGCCCGGTGCGTCGGCGGTCAATCAGGGCTATCTCTCCGCCGATACCTTGCAGCACATCGCCTTTGCCGGCATCTACACGATCGGCAGCGTGACGCTGGGCGCGAGCTACAGCAACGTGCAGTACAAGCCGGGGGCAGCCTCGCTGTTCCACGACACCGCGATCTTCAACACGGCGGGCGTGCATGCGTCGTGGATCGCGTCCCCGCAATGGCGCCTGGCGGCGGCGTACAGCTACACGGCAGCGTCGAAGGCCAACGGCATCAACGATTCCGCCACTTATCATCAGGTCTCGCTCGCGCAGGTGTATTCGCTCTCGAAGCGCACGTCGCTGTACGCGCTCGAAGCGTGGCAGCACGCCAACGGCAAATCGCTCGCGGCGAACGCCACGAGCATCATCAATGCCGGTCCGGTGGTAGGCGACTCGCAGAACAGCACGCCGTCGGCAACGAGTTCGCAGTTCGTCGGCATGTTGGGGATTCGGGTCGATTTCTGACGCCTGTCCGCCTGTAGCAACGCTGTCCGGGCCGGCGCCGTCCAGGTGCCGATCCAGACAGTCATGAGTGATCGCGAGAAGTCGCACGAGGTTGTGCTTTGGGCCGCCAATGCCCGGCAGTCATTGAGGTGTGGCATTGGCGGTCGATTCTTATCGGTTGTCGTATGTATGCGACGGTCGATAAGGTAAACTGGGGGCGAGTTTCGTCACCCACAATTCCAACCGACGCCATGTCCATGAACAGCCCGTTGCCCGCACGTCCTCGCCGCAAGTCTCGCAGCCTCACGGAAGAGGTCGTGAGTGCCTTGTCCGAGCAGATTCGCAGCGGCACGTTCCGCCCGGGCGACAAGCTGCCGACCGAGTCGGCCATCATGGAAAGCCTCGGGGTGAGCCGCACCGTTGTCCGCGAAGCGATTTCGCGGCTGCAGGCGGGCCAATTGGTGGAGACGCGTCACGGCATCGGTACGTTCGTACTTGAAGCGCCGCGCGAGAATTCCCTGCAGGTCGACACCAACAGCATTCTGACGATGCTCGACGTGATGGCGATTCTGGAGCTGCGGATTTCTCTGGAGACGGAAGCGGCAGGTCTGGCAGCGAATCGCCGCACCGATACGCAACTCAAGCTGATGCGTCAGGCGCTGGATGACTTCGAGATGCACGTTCGTCAACGCACCGGCAACGCCGTGACGGCCGACGTCGCCTTCCATCTGCAAGTGGCGAATGCAACCGGCAACCGCTATTTCCACGACATCCTCGAACAGCTCGGCAACACGATCATTCCGCGTACGCGCGTGAATTCGGCGGCGCTCGCCGACGACGATCAGGTGTCGTATCTCAATCGCGTGAATCGCGAGCACGAAGACATCTACAACGCCATCGCCCGTCACGACCCCGAAGCGGCTCGCGCCGCAATGCGCACTCACCTCACCAACAGCCGCGAACGTTTGCGCCGCGCGCAGGAATCGGCCAACCCGCAGGGGTAAGCCGGATCGCCCGGCGGCGTCAATACAGATCGCCGCGCACCGCGCGGTAATACCCTTCGTCCATCGCGCTAGCCGTGGCTTTGTCCATGCCTGTCAGCGCGGCCTTCATGTCGCCCATCGACGGCACCGCGTTGCGGTCGAGTTGGGATTCGGCACGCCATAGCTTTGCCCGGTTGATCGCCTTGCCACAGTGAAACAGCACTTCGTCAATGGTCACGACGATGGCGGTCTTTGGCGTGCGCTCCCCTTCCTTCAATCGATCGAGCAGCGCAGGCTCGACACGGATCTGCGCATGGCCGTTGATGCGCATGAAGACCTCCAGCCCCGGAAACAGAAACAGCATGCCGATGCGGTTGTCCTCGGTCAGGTTGCGCAGCGAAGCGATGCGGTTGTTGCCCGGCCAGTCCGCAAATGCGACGGTCTTCTCGTCAAGCACCCTGACGAATCCCGGCTCCCCGCCGCGCGGGGAAGCGTCGAGGCCCTGGGCACTTCCCGTTGCCAGACAGAAGAAGGTGGCGACATCGAGATAGGCGACGTGAAACGGCAACAACCTCGGCATGACGCCCTTGACGATCATCTCCGACGGCGGATCGTAGCGTTGATCGAGATCGACGGCGGACAGCGTGGGCAGATTGGAATGCGACATATGAACGCTCCTTCGGAAACATGCGCCGAGCATATCGCGCCGATCATTGGCGCTGATAGACTATTGACGCCATTTAATAGCGCAATGAAGCCATGAGTTTGCCTGAGCATCTGAAACCGAAGATGGAGCGCGTGCATCGCATGGGGATGCAAGATCCGGCGTTGATCGCGCTGGTCGGGCGAGACAGCGAGCCGCGTGTCTCTCAGACGCACCAACACACGTCGGGACAATTGCTCGGGCTGTTCAACGGGTTGCTTACCGTTCGCACGAGCCTGGGTGCCTGGGTGATTCCGACGACACGTGCCGTCTGGGTGCCGCCCAACGTCCCCCACGCGGCGTTTTCTCACGGCCCCTTTTACGGCTGGGCGGTGTACGTTCGGCCAGACCAATGCGAGAGGTTGCCCGAGCAACCGCGAGCCATCGAGGTGTCGGGTTTGTTGCGCGAAGGCGTCGTGCGCGCAGCGCAATGGGATCTGGGCACACCTGACCGGGTGCAGACCAACGTCATCAACGTGATACTCGATGAGATCGCCGTCAGCCCCGCTGACGCGTTCCGTCTGCCGATGCCCAGCGATGTGCGCCTGCGGCGCATCGCCGCCGCCCTCGTCGACAACCCTGCCGACGCGCGCACGCTCGATGCCTGGGCAACGTGGGCGAACACTGCGCCGCGCACGGTGAGCCGGCGTTTCGTTGAGGAGACGGGGCTGACATTCACGGCGTGGCGTCAACGGGCACGGCTGCTGCGGGCGCTTGAGCTGCTGGCATCGGGGCAACCCGTCGGGACGGTCGCACTCGACCTCGGGTACGAGAACGTGAGCGCCTTCATCGCGCTCTTTCGTCGCACGTTCCACACCACGCCGGGACGGTACTTTGCCGCCGATTCGACGGACCTCATCGAGGCGACAGGCTGACGATCTGAGCGACCGGATCGACACCTGTCCATCAGTCGTTCGCATGAGTGCCGCCGCCCCATGCCGCGAAGTAGTATGAGCGCCAGTCTGCGCGTCCAATGACGGCCGAGGTACCGCCATGAGACACCATGCACGCACCAAAACACGGGGGCACATATCACCATGAAACGTTTCGCCGCACGCTCACAACACCGCGCAGGATGGCTTTTCGCCCTCCTTCTGGCGATGCCCTTCTCCGGCATCTCGACGGCTTTTGCCGCCACCGACGACGCCGCCGTTCACGCGACGCCGACTGCCGCTGCCGCAGATCCCGCACCGGAAATCGTGTCCGTCGTGGTGCCGGGTGCGGGCACCTTCGGCGGCGATGTCGCCATGCATACCGAGGTCTACAAGCCGTCAGGCAATGGGCCGTTCCCTGTGCTCGTCTTCGAGCACGGCCGCGCCTCCGATGCCCTGGTCCGCGCCAAAATGAATCAACCGATTCTCAAGGGACATGTGCGTTACTGGCTCGCCAAGGGCTTCGCCATCGTTGCACCGGTTCGCGTTGGCTATGGCTCGACGGGAGGGCCGGATCGCGAGAACTCGGGGGCATCGTTCGACATGCAGGGCCGATGCACACGCCGTCCTGACTTCGAGAAGCTCGGCAAGGTCACGGCGGAAGCGAATCTCGCCGCCGTGAACTGGGTTCGTGCGCAGCCGTGGGCGAACAAGGAGCGCATCGTGCTCGAAGGTCGCTCGGTCGGCGGCTTCACCACGGTGGCCACGGCCGCTACCAACCCGCCCGGGGTAGTCGGCTACATCAACTTCTCGGGAGGGGCGGGGGGCATGCCCGAGCGCGCGCCGGGACACAGTTGCGATCCGGAACAGATGAAAACCGTCTACGGCGAATTCGGCAAGACGACGAAGATCCCCGGTCTCTGGCTCTATGCGCACAACGATCAGTACTGGGGCCCCGACGCACCCCAGCAATGGTTCGATGCGTTCGCCGCGTCGGGCAGTCCCGCGCAGTTCGTCCACACGGAAGACTTACCCGGCCACGACGGCCATCTGCTGCTCACCTATGGCGGGAAGATGTGGTCGACGTCAGTCGACAAGTTCGTCAAGCAACTTGGCTTCTGAGGCTGCAGCGTTCATCCGCGCGTGACCGGTTCGCCGGCATCGATACGATTGCCGCCGGGATCGGCGACCACGAAACATCGCATTCCGAAATAGATGTCGGGCGATTGAAGCGCGAGGCAACGTGCCGTTTCTTCACTTGCGAGATGACAACACGTCGGCGATCACGTGTGCGGGTGGCTTGGGTGCATGACGCGTCTGACATTTCCGCCGAATCGGCGGGGGGCGCGACAACAGTTGTATTAATCGCAGTTTCGGCGGCGCAGCGCAAGGAAGATACTTCACTCAACAGCTCACGCAATACGGCGCAGAGCGACTCTCAAGGAGAAACACCATGCCGATCGTCCCCGCCCTCATGTATGCCGCCGAGTACGCTTTCCAGGGTTTGATCTTGCTGTCGAGTGCCGCGCCCCTCTTCCAGTGAGCCGGGATGTCACTGTGACGCAGAAAAAGAAAAAGCCCTGACAAGTCAGGGCTTTTGAATTTTGGAGGCGGGAGTCGGAATCGAACCGGCGTACACGGCTTTGCAGGCCGCTGCATGACCACTCTGCCATCCCGCCATCAGGTATGCCGCATTGTAACCGCTCGATGTTGCCATCGAAGGCGCCCGTCGGATCGATCGCCGTGGGCTTTCGGCAAATAAAAAGGGAAGCCAGGCTTCCCTCTGGATTTGGAGCGGGAGACGAGTCTCGAACTCGCGACCTCAACCTTGGCAAGGTTGCGCTCTACCAACTGAGCTACTCCCGCATGACACCGAACACCAAGGATCAACTCACTCAATGCCCAGTGTGAAAACTGGAGCGGGAGACGAGTCTCGAACTCGCGACCTCAACCTTGGCAAGGTTGCGCTCTACCAACTGAGCTACTCCCGCA
>NZ_CABPST010000006.1 GCF_902459805.1 Pandoraea bronchicola
AGGACCGTGAAACGACTCCACGCCGATGATAGTGCGGATACCCGTGTGAAAGTAGGTAATCGTCAGGCTCCCCTAAAAACCCCTTGCTACAACGCGTAGCAAGGGGTTTTTGCTTTGTGGCTCCCCGTTTCTCCCGCAACCGGGGGTAATGCCGGCGCGCTGACTAAGACCGGCGTGGTGATGATGCTAGCCGGCCCGATTTAGTACGGATCTCGGCAGAGGTAATCAGCCCATCGGCTATCGGTTCGGACCGCGCTGCCGCAAGCGCCCCTTTCCTGCCAGAAGATCTCAGATCCATCGACCGCTGGGCATCGATTCGGATCGTGCCACGACCGTAGATCCTGATCGCCGCTCTCAAGTGCATCAGGCTTTGATTCGTAGCGTGAGCCAATCTCCGTCTCAATAACGCCAACCAAACGCTGATTCGCGGCGCGCTGATCCTGCCTGACCACACTTAGCGCGGAGCGTCTGATGACTGGATGCCGCGAGAGACATGCAGTGCTCGCGCTCTCGGCAGGAGTCTCAATGGGCGCACATGTCCAACGGGCGCGCGGATCACAACACCGAAAAACTCGCTCTGGATTTGGTCCGGAAAACCCAAGCAGATCACGGGGCCGTGAATCTCTAGACACCTTTGGCACGAAAAAACCAGTCAGGTCACATACGCCACGAAGGAGGGTCATCGGCCTCGATCGGGCTGATGGAAAACGAGGTAAATGTCATTACGGATGCTTGTATGAACGAGCTGAAAGGAGTGTTGCAGCGTTTACCACTCACTCAAAACGCACCCCAACGTGCACCCAACGTGCACCCAACGCCGCACTCAACACGCACTCAACGCGCACTCAACACGCACCGAACACGCACCGAACACGCACCGAACACGCACCGAACACGCACCGAACACGCACCGAACACGCACCGAACACGCGCCCAACAAAAAAGCGCTGCCCAGGCGGACAGCGCTTTTTTGTTGGTGTTGCGTCGGGACGTTCAAGGCACACGCCAACGCATTTCCTAACCCGGTTTCAGGTGACGGCTACCGTTTCCGGAAACACCGGCTCACCGAGATTGAGCATCAGACGGTTCGCCCACGCGAAGATCGCGATGGAGTGAATCAGGTCCAGAATCTCAGCGTCGGTCAGACCCACGTCACGAAGTGCCTGCAATTGCTCCGGACGCACGTCGCCTGGCTGCTCCGTCAGTGCAATCGAGAACTGGGAGATGGCCCTCTCACGGTCCGTCGTGCCTGCAGTGCGCGGGTCGTCGAAGACTTCGCGGATCACATCGTTGCGCTTGGCCAACTGCTCGAACCGCTGTGCATGCACCGACGCGCAGTACACGCATCCATTGATACGCGAGACAACCGTCGTCGACAGCTCTCGCTCTGCACGCGGCATGCCGCCCGGCGCGTACATGATCGCATTGAACGCTGCCGAACGTTGACGAAGGATCTCTGGCTGATGCACGAGGAAGAGGTAGTAATCCGATGTCTTGGCCTTCGGGTGGCTCTCTTCCAACACCGCCACCTGCTCCGGTGTTGCCTTATCAAGTTCCACAACATCGAGCCACGCATCCCAGTCGAGCGACTCGTTGGTAAATCCATGCGAACGGATGATGTCGCTCATGCTGTCGTCTCCTGGGGCGTGAGTTGTTTGAGCGCCTGCAGTCCCGCGACCAGACGCGTCTGATACGACAGGAACGCAATCAATTGCGCCAGGGCGACGACTGCGGGCGTCGTCAGTCCGGCCGCCGGCAGCTTCAGCAAAGCGGCCTTGTCTCCCGCCACCGGATTCTCGATGAGCGTGCGGGTGAACGTCAGGATCGCGCGCAGACGCGTGTCGGTCACATCGTCCGGCTGACCGGATTCGGCTGCCCGCAACTGCCCGGCGTCGACAGCGTGCTTGGCCAGCTCGGCGCGGTAATGTGCCGCAAGCGACGGCGAGGGCGTCAGACGGCTCGCATACAGCGCGACGAGCAGACGCTCCACCAGCGAAATGCCCTCAAGTGCCGGGGCGAACAGCCCTTCGTAGCTGCCCTGCGTCGCCACTGCGACTTTATCGCGTGCGTGACGCAACGTATGCGTAGCCGTTCCGGGTGTCAGACCGGCGACGCGATCCACCAGATCGTCATCGATGTCGTATGGGGTATTGGCGGTCATGATTGTCCTTGTGATTGGGCGCGCTGGGCCACCGCCTGCGCGAGGAATGTCTGCACTGCCGTCCACGAACGCTCGTCCGCAAGGGCATTGGCGTATGGCTCGCCGCCGCCGGTGCTGATCTTTCCGGAGACCGGATGCGCGTAGACGAGCTGCGTCGTCGGCACATACGGGAACACGATAGCGTGCCCCGCGTGGTCGAAATCCAGATGCTCGACCGGGTATGGATGCGCATGCGCAGCGAGCCGTTCCGTCACCATCCGTGAGTAGCGGCTCGACGGCCATGAGCCATCGTCTTGCGCCGAGAGCAGCATGACCGGGCCGCGAATCTTTTCCACGGGGATACGAGCGCGCTCGACGGCCTCGGGATCGTCCAGCGCAGTCAGCATCGCTTTCGCATGCCGGTGCGGCGGCGGGCCTTCATCGAACGGTGCCCACGATGCGGTCCGGTTGTTCTCCCAGATATGCGGCAACGGTTTGCCGTCGAGCAACCACGTCGGGCCCTCGCGTCCGATGGCCGGATCGCAGGCGTTTTGCGCACTGTGAATCAACGCGCTCGGCACGTAGCCGATGACGGCAGAGACGGCGCTCGGATACACGGCGCCGAGCAGCAGCACCAACTCGCCGCCACGCGATTGCCCCGAGAGCGCCACAAAGTCATGCGCCGGCTTCACCGTGCGGCGCAACCAGTCCATGCCCTTCGCGAAGTACTCGAGTGGGGTATTGGAGATGAAGTCGGGCAGCCCCGGTCCCTTGAAGTACCCAAGCGCGAAGGCGGCGTAACCGTGCGACGCGTACAGCGCGGCGCGCGGCTCGTTGATACCGCCGCCCGAGCCGTTGAGGATCATCACGGCCGGATAGGGACCGTCGCCGGGCGGCAGGTACAGCGTGCCGACGAGTCCGTCTTCGCGCACCTCACGTCGCGTCACCCCGTCGGCGGCGAGTCGCTGCGTGAACGATACGAAGGACGACGTCGCGACGTTTTCCCCTTCCTGTTGCGCAGAATGACCCGCTTGCGCGACAACCGTCGTGACGAGCGGCGCCATGACTGGCTGCGGAAACACATCGCGGCTCTTGCCGTCTTCCGGCACCTGCGACCAGATCAGGCCCATCGCCGATACACCGTGATAACTGCCACTGACCGGTGCGTCGCGCGACGCGTCGACAACGCCGTCGGCGTCGGCGACGAACGTGGCTTCGGCATGCCAGACCACGCCGCCCGCCCGCGCGGTGCGGGCGGTGAGCGTCACGTGTGCGCCAGGCGCCGCGCCGCGCACCACGAGGTGGCGCGGCACGTCGATCAGCGCGTCGGCCGGGGTTGCCGTGAGAATGAGCGATGACGTCATAACGCGGCGGGCCGGCTTACTTGGCAGCCTTGGTCACTTGCATCGCAACGGTGCGATCGCTCGTGAACGGCGTGACCTTCAGGCCCTTACGCGCGGCCCAGATGTTCTGGTAGTGGTACAGCGGAATCGTGCCCACGTCGTCCGTCTCGACCTTGACCGACTGACGCAGGATCGCTTCACGCTTGCCTTCGTCGAACTCGGCGGTCGACGCATCGAGCGCCTTGTCGATGGCCGGATTGCTGTAGTGCCCCCAGTTCGAGGCGCCGAGGCCCTTCTTGGCATCTACCGTCGCCAGCACGTTCACCAGCGCGTAGCTGGCTTCGCCCGTACCGTTACCCCACGCGAGCATCGACATGGCGTATTCGTTCTTGTTCGCGCGACCCGAGTACACCGCCCAAGGCACCACTTCCACTTGCGTCTTCACGCCGATACGCGTCCAGAATTGCGCCACGGCCTGTGCGGTCTCAGGACCTTGCGGATAGCGGTCGTTCGGCACATGCATCGTCAGCTTGAAGCCTTCCGGGAAACCGGCTTCGGCGAGCAGCTTCTTGGCCTGTGCGGCGTCGAACGGAATGTCCTTCACTTCCGGGTTATAGCCGAACGTGTCCTTCGGCATCCATTGGTTGGCCACGCTGGCCGTGCCTTGCATGATGCGCGTGACGATCGCCTCGCGGTTGATGGCGAGCGAGAGCGCACGGCGCACGCGCACGTCGAGCAGCGGATTCTTCGCGAGCGGCTTGCCGGCGTTATCGGTGATGTACTGATTCGACCCTTCACGGAAGGTCGGTTGCAGCAGCATCACGCGCAGCCCAGGGTACGGAAACACCGTCACGTTCGGCGCCTTCTTCAGACGCGGAATGTCCGAGGCCGACACCTTGTCGATCACGTCCACATCGCCCGCGAGCAGGGCTGCCGTGCGGGCGGCACCGTTGTTGATGTATCGGTAATCGACCTTTTCCCACTCCGACTTGCCCGCCCAGTAATTGTCGTTACGCACCATCTCCACTCGGTCGCCCGGCGTGTAGGAGACATACTTGAACGGCCCTGTGCCGACCATGGCGCGTCCGGCGTTGTAGTCGTCGGTGTTCGACTTCTCGCCAACGTGCTTGCTAACGATGTGCACCGAGGCGAGGTTGAGCGGCAGATCCGGATTCGGAATCTTGGTCTTGACGACGAGCGTGAGCGGGTCCGGCGCACTCATCGTGTCGACGGTGCGCAGGTAGCCCGCGAACGTGGCCACGCTGCCCGGCACGTTACGTGCGCGCTGATACGAATAGATGACGTCGGCGGCGGTGAAGGGCTGACCGTCGTGCCACTTCACATTCGGGCGCAGCTTGAATTCCCATGTCTTGGCGTCGAGGGCCTTCCACGACACGGCCAGCCCCGGTTGCAGCTTGTTCCACTTGTTCTCGACGAGCAGATCCCAGAAATGCAGATCGACCGAACGGTCGCCCGCATGGTTGTTGAGTTGCGGGTCGAGCGACGACAGCGGGTCGGCAAAGGCGATGCGCAGCGTCTGGGCGGAAGCGGCCGCGCTCGTGACGAGCAGTGCAGCAGCCAGCGAGGACAACAAGAAGCGTTTCATTATTGGCAATCCTGGTCGTTGATGTTGAAGAGAAGAGGCGGACGCCGCCGTGAGTGACGACGGCCGCGTCTGCGGGCATATCAGGTGTCGTTCAGGTGACACGCACTCACATGATTGATGGCCACGCCGCGAAGCGTCGGCACCTCCGTGCGGCAACGCGGCATGGCGTGCGGACATCGCGGATGGAAGTGGCAACCGCCCGGCGGCGCAATGGGGCTTGGAATCTCGCCACGTATGGCGGAAAAGGTCTTGTGACGCACGTCGATGCGCGGAATCTCGGCAAGCAGCGCCTGCGTGTACGGATGATTCGGACGACGGAAGACTTCCTCGACGGGCGCACTCTCCACGATACGGCCGAGATACATGATGACCACGCGATCGGACAAGTGCTCGACCACGCCGAGGTCATGACTGATGAACACATACGTCAGGCGCAGTTGTTCACGCAGATCCATGAACAGATTGAGAATCTGCGCCTGGATCGAGACGTCGAGCGCGGCCACCGCTTCGTCGCACACCAGCAGGTCGGGGGAGACGGCCAGCGCGCGGGCGATACCGATGCGCTGGCGCTGTCCGCCGCTGAACTGGTGCGGATAGCGATGGCGCAGCGCCGGATCGAGCCCGGCGCGCTGCAATTGGGCGCTCACGTAGTCGTCGAAGCCCGCCCGGTCGGTCAGGCCATGCACGAGCGCGCCTTCACCGACAATGCGGTCGACGCGCAGACGCGGATTCAGGCTTGCGTATGGGTCCTGAAAGATCATCTGGATCTTCAGGCGCGCGTCGCGTTGTTCCTGTGCCGAGAGCGACTCGGCGGGACGGCCATGAATCTGCACCTCACCCGACGACGGTTTGAGCAAGCCTGCGAGCATGCGTCCGAGGGTGGACTTGCCGCAGCCCGACTCACCCACGAGACCCACGACCTCGCCCGGCTTGACGACGAGATCGACGTGATCGACCGCGCGCACGACGGCCGGCGGATGCGCGAGCCCGACGCGCTCGAGCAGGCGTGAGGCCGGGCCGGCGTGTCGTTCGCCAAAGCGCTTGCTCACGCCGCGCAACGCCACGATGGGCGCGGGCAGCGTGGCGCTCGGGCTGCTCGATTTGCCGTAGCCGGGGCTGACGGTCTGGCTTTGCGGCAGCGGCGTGTTCATACCATCTCCTTTTGCAACGCAGCGCCCGGGTGGAAGCAGCGCACGAGGCGGCCCGGCGATGTCTGCGTCATCTCGGGGCGCTCGGCGCAGGCGGCACTCGCGTATGCGCATCGCGACGCAAATGCGCAGCCGGCCGGCATGGCGAGCAGATTCGGCGTCATGCCGGGAATCTGGCGCAGACGCTGGCCGCGGTTATTCAGACTGGGCAGGCTGCCGATGAGGCCTGACGTGTAGGGGTGTTGCGGCGCATCGAGGACGGCGTCGACGGCACCTTGTTCGACGATGCGTCCCGCGTACATCACGGCAAGCGTATCGGCCAGTCCGGCCACGACCGAGAGGTCGTGCGTAATCCAGATGAGCGCCGTGCCGTGCTGACGTGCGAGCTTCTGCACCTCCGAGAGGATCTGTGCCTGAATCGTGACGTCGAGCGCGGTGGTCGGTTCGTCGGCAATGATCAGATCGGGCCGGTGCAGCATGGCGATGGCAATCGCCACGCGCTGACGCATGCCGCCGGAGAGCTGATGGGGGTAGGCGCGCAGACGCTCGTCGGGGCTCGGAATGCCCATCATGCCGAGCGTGTCGCGTGCGAGTTCACGCGCCTGCGCCTTCGACACGCGCTGGTGGGCGCGCACGGCTTCGATCATCTGTACGTCGACGCGCAACACCGGGTTGAGCGTCATCATCGGGTCCTGAAAGATCATCGCAATGCGATTGCCTTGCAGGTGACGCAGCTCGGACGGCGACAGCTTCGTGAGATCGCGCCCTTGAAACAGCACTTCGCCGCCGACGATTCGGCCCGGCGCATCGACCAGTCCCATGATCGAGAAGCCGGTCACCGACTTGCCCGATCCGGACTCACCGACGAGGCCCATGATGTGGCCCGGCGGCAGCGAGAAGGACACGTCGTCCACGGCGGGCAATGTGCCGGCGCGCGTGATGAATTGCGTGCGCAGATGGCGCACTTCCAGCGTGAGGGAGGAGGTGGGGGATACTGCGCCGCTCATTTCTGCAACCTTGGATTGAACACATCGCGCAGGCGGTCGCCCACGAGATTGATGGCGACGACCGTGACGAGCAGCGCGAGGCCCGGATACAGGCTGATCCAGTACTCGCCGGAGAGCATCGTCTGATAACCGTTGGCAATGAGCAGGCCGAGCGACGGCTCTGTCACCGGTACGCCGAGGCCGAGGAACGACAGTGTGGCTTCGAGCGTGATGGCGCGTGCGACTTGCAACGAGCCCACGACGATCAGCGGCGGCAGGCAGTTCGGCAGGATATGACCGAGGACGATGCGCCAGTTCGGTATGGCCTGGCAGCGTGCGGCTTCCACATACTCGCGGCGCGACTCCACGAGCGCTTGCCCGCGCGCTGTGCGGGCGAAATAGGCCCACTCCAGCACGACGAGTGTGAGCACCACGTTTCCGATGCCTTTGCCCACATAGGCCAGAATCATCAATGCCACGAGAATCGACGGGAACGACAGCAGCAAATCGACCAGACGCATGATGGCGGCGTCGACGCGTCCGCCGGCGTAAGCGGCGACCAGTCCGAGAATGGTGCCGAGAATGCCTGCGATGAGTGCGGAGCCGACACCGACGCCCAGACTGATACGCAGCCCGTAGATGATGCCCGAGAGCAAGTCGCGGCCCTGGCCATCGGTGCCGAGCCAGTACGTATAGGTGGCGGCGCCGTTGGCCGTGGCGGGCGGCAGACGCGCGTCCATCACGTCGAGCTGCATGAGGTCATACGGATTCTGCGGCGTGATCCAGGGCGCCGCCACTGCGGCAACGATCAGCACGACGAGCACGACAAGGCCAAGCACAGCGCTTTTCGAGCGGACGAACTCGCGCAGGCCCTGTTGCCACGGCGATTCGCGACGCATGGGCATCGGCTCCGGCGCGAGCGCCGGTGCGGGGTTGCTGTTGGGAGACAGATTGGACGGCATCAGGCAGCGGCCTCCACGCGCACACGAGGATCGAGCCATTTGTAGAGCACGTCCACGATCAGGTTGAGCGATACGAACAGGCACACCACGACGATGAGATACGCCACGATCACGGGGCGGTCGAGCGAGTTGATGCTGTCGAGAATGAGCTTGCCGGCGCCTGGCCACGAGAACACGCTCTCCGTCACAACGGCAAACGCGATCGTCGAGCCGAACTCGAGCCCGAGCACCGTCACGAGCGGAATCAGCGTATTGCGCAGCACGTGAACGAGCACGACGCGCAGCGGCGAAAGCCCCTTGGCGCGGGCGAACTTCACGAAGTCCAGCGGCAGCACTTCGGACACGCCGGCGCGCGTCAGCCGCAGCACCAGTGAAATCTTGAAGAGCGCCAGATTGAGCGCGGGCAGAATCAGGTGACGCAGCCCGTCGATCGTCAGAAACGACCATTCCACACCGAACACACGCACCGTCTCGCCGCGGCCGCTCGCGGGCAGTACGCCCAGATGCACCGAGAAGAACATGATGAGCATGAGGCCGACCCAGAACGTCGGCAGCGAGAAGCCGACAATGCTGCCGGTCATCAGCAGCTTGGAGATCGGGTTGCGCGGGTACAGACCCGCGAAGAGTCCCAGCGGAATGCCGATGAATACGGCCAGGATGAGTGCCGCGAAGGCCAGCTCCAGGGTGGCGGGCAGGCGTTGCAGAATCAACTGGATGGCCGGCACGTTGTAGACGAAGCTGTTGCCCAGTTCGCCGTGCAGCGCACCGCCCAGGAATGACAGGTACTGGCGCCACAACGGCTGGTCGAGGCCGAGTTGCGCAATGATGCGCGCGCGGTCGACCTGATCGACGTCCTGTCCGATCAGGATGTCGACAGGATTGCCGATCGCATGCAGGCCGACAAACACGATCAGTGTCATCAGCCAGACCACGAAGACCGCTTGCAGCGCGCGGCGCAGAATCCAGGCGGTCATGCGAAGCGCTCCTCGCCCTTCGTGGCGGTCTCGCTATTCAGTGGGGGCGGCGGCGGGGCGGGCGTCCACTCGTCGCCATAGACTTCCGGCTCGGCGTATGTCTCCATGTTCGAGTAGTGGTGCTCGACGTCTTCACGGTAGAAGGTGCCTGCGAGCCCTTGTGCCAGACGCTTCGCGCCTTCGCTCACGGCCGGAATATCGCCCGAGACCGCGCCGTGCGACAGCGTGGCGGGTGCGCAGAAGCAATGAATGCGCTCCAGTCCGGGGCAATCGCCAGGTGTCTTCTCGAGGAATTCGAAGGCCGGACCGAGATCGGGCGAGTCGGACAGTTCAACGTCTTCATCTCCCGCCGCAGGGGTGTAACGATCGCTCCACTTGCGCACGAATTTCGAGAAGGCGGCGAACTCCGGACGTCCTTCGATATCGATGCGAAAGCCCGTCGCGAAGACCAGGAAGTCGAGCACGAAGGTGCCCTTTGCCGTGCGCACATGCAGTTCGTCGCCGACCGGTGTGACGTCGAGAATCGGTGCGCCGAGGTTGAAGCGCGCGTTGTCGTGACGCGAGACGCGCAGCGTGCTGCCGCGCGGCGGCGGAACCTGTTGCACGTTGACGTAGTGACGGATGCGCCACTTCCATTCGTCCGGCAGGTTGATGTGGCCGTGCGTGAGGCCCGGGTTGCCCGCTCCCTTGCCCTTGTTGACGCGCGGAATATCGGCACGGCGAATGAGCAGGTCGACGCTGGCCGCACCGGCTTCGAGGGCGGTGGCGGCGCTGTCCATGGCGGACGCGCCCGCACCGATCACGCCGATGCGTTTGCCACGCAGCGTTGCATAGTCCATCACGTCTGACGAATGCGCCCAGAAGCGACGTGGCAAGTCACGGGCGAATGCCGGTACGGTCGGGCCGCCGAGACCGTCGCGGCCGGTCGCGAGCACCACGTGTCGCGCATAGACCGTCTGGTCGCCATCGGGCGATGTGATCGAGAGCGAGACGAGACCGTCTGCCCCTCGAGGTATCACGGCGGTGATGCGGTGATCGTTACGCACGTCGATGGCGAGCACGTCGCGATACCAGCGCAGGTAATCCATCCATTGCAGGCGGGGGATCTTGTCGAGGGCGTCCCACGCTTCGAGACCGAACTGGGCCTCGAACCAGGCGCGGAACGTGAGCGCGGGCAAGCCGAGCGCCGGCCCGGTGAGTTGCTTGGGCGAGCGCAGCGTTTCCATGCGCGCGGTGGTGGCCCACGGCCCCTCGAAGCCGCGCGGCGACTGATCGAAGATCACGGCGCCTACGCCGAGATGCGTAAGCGATGCGGCCGCGGCAAGACCGGCCATTCCGCCGCCGATGATGGCGACGTCGAGCACGGGCTGGCCGTTGTGCGTGCGCTCGGGCACCCAGTGCTTGGCGGGCAGTTCGAGCCAGGCGAGGTCCTGACGCAGGCGCGCTTCGAGCGCGGGCAGGCCGGTGGCGAGTGTCGGGGACTGGGTCATGACGACAGAGCTTCCTTGGGAGCGGGCAAGTCGCCATAGAGCGACTGCAAGACTTGGGCGTGTTCGGTGGCGGCGCGCTGCGCGAAATCGGGCAGCAACTGGCGCGCGGCGTCGGCAAGCGCGTTGACGAACGCGAGTGCGGCAGGCGAAGGTTCGCGCGCGTCGCGGGTGATGACGCCGAAGAAGAACGGAATGTCGGCATCGATCGGGCGCACGGCAACGTCGGCGAGCGGCAGGCCGTAGGCCGTGACCGGTTCGAGCACGGCGACGCCGAGTCCGGCGCGAACCGCCGTCATCGCATTGATCGATGCATTGGTCTCGATGAGACCGGCCGGGGCGACACCGGCTTGCGCGAACGCCTGATCGAGGCGGCGGCGCAGCCGGTACGGGTTCTGCATGGTGATGATGCGACGGCCCGCGCATGCGGCGAGCGGCAGGCGGTCGTGACTGGCCAGCGGGTCGTCGCTGCGCACGGCGGCGACGCAGGCGGCTTCGCCGATCCAGTGCACGACGATGCCGCGATGCTCGAGCGGCAGGCTGGTGACGCCGATATCGGCGGCGCCCGTGAGCACGGCATGCACGACCTGTTCGGGCGACGTGCTGCGCATCTGAATCTGAGCGGTGTCGTGCGCGAGCCCCGGCAAGGCGAGGGCGGCGGGCACAAGGCCGGCGGCCAGCGCCGATGTGGCGGCGATATGCAACGGGCGGGTCTGGCCACGCGCGATTTCGTCCGCACGGGCGCGGATCTGCTGCAGGCCGGCGAGGACATGCTCAACATCTTCGAAGAGCAGAAAGCCCTGCTCGGTCGGTGTGACGCGCGGGCCGCTGCGAGCAAACAGGGCGTAGCCGATTTCGGATTCCAGCTCCTGAATCATCCGCGTGATGGCAGGCTGCGAGCGCCCGAGCAGCCGCCCGGCAGCAGTGATGCTACCGGTCGACATGACTGCCGCGAAGGCTTCGAGTTGGCGTAATTCCATCTGGCTCTGTGTGGGGACGGGGTGCTGGCGCGCACCCCACGCGCCCGGACCTCGGTGATCGACGACGCCGAGATCGCCGATGTCGCAATGCCTTTGTATTCGGATTGCGTATTCTTTGACCTTAAGCATGCGTCTTGCAAATACTTAATATTTATATGCTCATTCCGTGGCGTGGATAGGCGGGTTTTGCCTAGGTGGACCGCCGGCGGGAAATAAATTGGCGCTGCGGCGCGCGAGCCGCGCTGCATGAGTGAGAAGGCGATACCGAGGCCTTCAGGCAGGCCAGAGATGCCTATGGCTGGCGGGGCGGGGGGGCATCACCACGGGCCATGACGGCGACGCGGTCAGAAGAAAATCGGACCGGCGCTTGGCCCTGCGCCGGTTCAGTGAGCGTCGAACGGCAGACGAAACTGTGCCGGGTCTTCGGGGGGAGGTTGGCGGCGGCGCAACAACGCCGCACTGCGTTTGGGGGGCGTACGTTCCGGCGGTTCGACCGGACTCAGGCGAAACGCCGGGCGGCTCAGTTGCAGAACGGTCAGCGGCGTGGATGGACGGCGCTTTGGTGCAGAGGCGTCGTCGGCAGGTTGTGTCGCGGCCGTGTCGAGCGCGGCCGGCTCGCTGGCCTGCCGGGAGGCGGCGAGACGTCGACTCAACAGGCGGTAGATGTCGGGATCGAAGCCCGTCACGGCAGGCACGCTGTCGACCAGCGCATCCAGGGCTTCGCGTGACGTTACGGTCCCCAGATATTGCCAGCGGTCGATGACGTGATATTCGACTTCGGCTGCGTCGCTCCGGGTGCCGCGCTCTTCAATCGCGATGGGGCCGTCGTAGGGCCAGGTGTCGAGTTGCAGCGTCGTCAGGGCCTGGAGAACCCGCTCGGTATGCGCGGCGAGCGGCAAGTCACCCACGCACACACCGTCACACCGTTTGACCTGATATCCGAAACACGGGCGCCCGGCGGCTGTCTTCTCCAGCCCGAGTTGTGCGCAGCACAGACGATGCTCATCGGCCAGCGCCCGCAGCGCGCTCTCAGCGCTGGCCCGCGACGGGAAGGTGCCGTACAGGGCTTCGGCACTGGCGAAATCGACGGTCTTCGCGCTGACGAGCTGCGGGGTGTCGCTATCCGCCGTGAGTTGCCAACTGTAGAGGTTCGACGCGCGGCGCAACTGGCGGTTGTGCACCGGCTGCAGTTGCTTGACCAATTGCGACTCGAGCAGCAACGCGCCAAGTTCACCCGCCGTGCGACGGGCCTCAACGCGCCGGATTTCCTGCGAGATGCGCAGGTCCTTCGCGACCTGGTGATCGCTGGAAAAGTGTGAGCGCACGCGCGACCGGATATCGACACTCTTGCCGACGTAAAGCAGCGTGTCGCCCTCACCGTAGAAAAGGTAAACGCCGGGGCTGTCCGGCAGCGCGTCGATCGCTTCGTCCGGTAACTGTGGCGGCTGGCTCGAGCGTTTGGTGACGCGCTGCACCGCTTGCCCGATCAGCTCAGGCGCGTAAATCGTGTGGAGTTTCTGCCAGAACTGCCAGAGCAGATCGGCATCGGCGAGTGCGCGGTGACGGCCCAGCGGTGCGAGGCCGAAGCGTGCGATCAAGGCGTCCAGCCCGTGGCGGGCCGCCGAGGGAAACAGCAGGCGCGAGAGCCGCACCGTGCAAAGGACGTCCGCCTGAAAACGGATGCCGGCACGCCGGAATTCGTTCTTGAGGAAGCCGTAGTCGAAGCGCGCATTGTGGGCGACGAACAGTTTGCCGTGCAGACGTTCCGCCAGTCCGTGGGCCAGCGTCTCGAACGACGGCTGGCCGCGCACCATCTCGTTCGTGATCCCCGTCAACTGCTGGATGAATGGCGGGATCGGCTCGGCCGGATCGAGCAGGGTGCTCCACTGTTCGATACCCTGCGGGCCGACTTCGACGACGCCGATCTCCGTGATACGGTCGTCGAGCGCGTTGCCGCCGGTCGTCTCCAGATCGACGAAGACCATCGGCGCAGGCAGGGAGCGGGCAAGCGCATCCGGGTCCATCACCTCGGGGATGACTTGCGCGTTAGCGTCCTCGACGGCGATTTCAGGCACTTCGTAAACCTCGTGGATCCTGGGACTTTGACGGCCGTCAGGCCGCACACGCCGGACCATGGGTCCGTGCAGCGACGGAACGCGCAGACGGCCCCGCCGCGAATGACGTGCTGTCGTCACTGTGGCCATCGTCGCCGGCGAACGCGGCGGCGATGGCGTGAAACACCGCCGGTGCCGGGGTATCCGGCCAGTGCAGATCGAAGGGGGCGTCGAGCGAGGGGAGTTCGCCGTCGCGCCGCAAGGCCTCGTCACCCGGCAGACGCAGCAGTCGCGCCAGCACCCATGGCTCATGACGTGCGTGCAGCCCAATATCGGCCTCTGCCTCGTCGGCAATGGCCAGCAGCGTGCGCCAGTCCAGTGTCAATGCCGATGCCGTTTCGTGCATTTCGCCCAAGCCGTTGGACTCGCTTGCGCTTTCCGTTGCGGCGAGCGGTGACACGGCATCGGCCATGCGCCGGCGCTGCTGTGCGTCATGCCCATGATGCTCGTAACGCGCGGCGATCTCGCGCACGATGCCGGCAAGGTCGCGTTCGGCGGCGCTCAGCGCCAGTTGATCCCAGTCGATGGTTTCCATAAGACGTTCCTCGATTGGGGTACATAATACTGTATAAAATCACAGTTCGCGAGAGACGCCGTCTCATCTGCATGAAGCCCAAGCCTATCGATCCGAGCATCGCACCCGAAAATGGGCGGCCCCGGCGCGCCGAATAATCGAATCAGGCGCACAGCGTATTGTTATTTATCGCAACGCATCTGGCGACTTGCATGCCCCGGTCGCAAGTTCCTGAGCGTGCCTTGGCCTGAGGATCTTCTCAACGAGCAGCGCAGCACTTTGACGGCTCAATAGTCTCTGCAGGGTCGCAAGCAGCCGGTTATTCGCGCCCACGACCCGGTGGCTCTTATTGCGATCCACCGCCCGAAGTGCCTCCTGGATCACCCTCGCAACGGGCATCGGCGTGCCGACGGCAGCCTCTTTTGCGCCAACGACGTCAAAGAAGGCGGTTTGCGTTGCTCCCGGACATAGCGCGACAACACGCACACCCCGATGCCGGTTCTCCGCCCAAACGGCCTCGGAAAATGAAAGGAGAAATGCCTTCGTGGCACCGTAGATGGCCATGTATGGATCGGGCTGAAACGCTGCCGTCGACGCAACGTTGATGACGACCCCGTTGGATTTCGCCAGCATGCCAGGCAACACAAGATGCGTCAGCTCGACGGCAGCCATGCAATTCACCAGCACTTCGTCGCGTTGACGGGCCAACGGAATGGTTTCGAAGCGTCCATACGTGGCAAAGCCGGCGTTGTTGACCAGGACATCTACCACCGTTCCGGTATCCCTCAGGTGATCGGCAACTGCGGCTAAGGCACCGGAAGTGCTCAAGTCGACGGTCAGAAAATCGGCGTCGCACGCATAATCGCGCCGCAACTCCTCTGATAGGTCGCGCAACGTGTCGCGTGAGCGCGCCAGCAGCAGCAGGTTGGCCCCTTGTTTGGCCAGTGCGTAAGCAAACGCACGTCCGATACCGGACGAGGCGCCCGTAACGAGTGCTGTTTTTCCACGGAAATCAAAGCGGGTTGGCATGGCGTGCTCAGAGAGTAAAAGACGAGCGGCACTGTAAACCGTTGACTATGGACAACGGTCAAGCCCTAATATCGGTTCACCACTTCGGATGGAGACAGCATGCGCATTGGCGAACTCTGCAGGCACGCGGGCGTTTCTCGCGATACCGTTCGCTACTACGAGAAAATGGGACTGCTCGACAAGGCCACCCAACCTCACATAACGAATACCTACAAGCACTACTCCGCGCTTTCGTTGCAGCGGATACGACTGATCGTCCACGCCAAGGCGCTGGGCTTCACACTGGCGGAAATTCGTGAAGTTATCGAGGTGTGGGATAGCCCGAGCTTTGGCGTGGCGCAAAAGGCCGCTTGTCTGCAGGCAAAGCTCAAAGCGCTTGACGAAAAGAGTCACGCGTTGAGCACGCTTCGCGCAGGTTTGCTCAATGCACTGGATAAAGTTGGCGGCGAGTGTATCGAGGCGGAGATGGCGGTGTGATGTCAGGTGAAACGCACAGTCGGGCGTGAGGTCGTCGAAGGTGCGTTCGGTGCCTGCCAAGGCCCCAGCGGATGGCAGGACGTCAACCGCAACAACGCAAAGACGAGGCTGATGATTGCCTGCGGCACCCTGAATGTGCCGGGGTCGCCGCCGCCGTCGCCGCATGTAATACTCTGCGCCATTCCTATCGCGCAGGAGCCTGCCCTCGATGTTGACCCTGTACACTTTCGGCCCGGCATTCGGGCTTCCGGACGCCAGCCCGTTCGTCGTCAAGGCGGAAATGTTGCTCAAGCTGGCCGGACTGCCGTATCAGACGAATCGCGGTGGCTTTCGGCGCGCGCCCAAGGGCAAGCTGCCCTATATCGATGACAATGGCGAGATCGTGGCGGACTCGACACTGATCCGGCTGCACATCGAACGCAAATACGGGTTTGATTTCGACGCGGACCTCACGCCCGAACAACGGGGTGCCGCGTGGATGTTCGAGAAGGCGCTGGAGGATCATTTCTATTGGCATGTGGTGCAGGCGCGCTGGTGTGACGAGGAGAACTTCGCCAAAGGCCCGGCCTCGTTCTTCAAAGCGATTCCCTGGCCGGTACGCCCGCTCGCGCAGGCATTCATCCGTCGCAAGATCCGCAACACGCTGCATGGGCAGGGCACCGGACGCTATACGCCGCAGGAGCAAGCACAACTGCTCAAGCGTGGCGCGCAGGCCGCCGCCCAATTGCTGGGTGACAAGCCGTACTTTTTCGGGGATGCGCCTTGCGGTGCCGATGCCACGGCCTTCGGTTTCATCTCGAGCGCCGTGTCGCCGCATTTCCGCATGCCATTGCGTGACGAGATCGAGAGGTACCCGAACCTGACGGCGTATGTGGCGCGCATGCGCCGTGAGTTCTTCACCGATACGCGAGACGACTCGGGCGCTTGAGCTGCAACGAAGCAGGCGGCGCTGACTCAGCCCGCCTCGGACGCTGTCTCGTCGCTCGGGAGAACGTCGGACAGCACGAGATTGCGTCCGGAAATCTTTGCGGCATACAGCGCGCGGTCGGCCCGCATGCACAGGGCCTCGAGGCTTTCATGCTCGTGCCACGTCGCCACGCCGCCACTGAGCGTGTAATGGCACACGCCGAATGGACCAGCCACCAGATGACGGCTCGCCTGGGTACGCAGCCGTTCGGCAATGCGGATGGCGCCGGGCGTGTCCGTGCCCGGCAGCAACACCGCGAATTCCTCTCCACCCAATCGCCCCAAGACATCGCCTTCGCGCAGGCTGTCACGCACGAGCTTCACGAACTCGCGCAGCACCGTGTCGCCGCCGGCATGCCCGTGCGTATCGTTGATCTGCTTGAAGTGATCGAGATCGATGACCACGATCGACAGCGGCCAGCTCCGGGCCAGCGCGCGGGCCATTTCCTGACGCGCCAGCAGGTCGAAATGCTTGCGGGACAGCGCACCGGTCAGATAGTCGCGGTTGGCGGCCTCTTCGGCGGTCGCGAGCATCGCGTCGTGGATCATCATGACTGCGCCCATCGTCATGGCGGGCATGACAATCGTGCCGATCGTGAGCATCGCGACATTGAACGCGGTCGGCGCAAACAATTCCGAACCGGGGGCGCTCATCCAACCGGAGACCACGCCGCGTACCGTATGCCCGATGGCGAATACCATCGCAAGGCTCGCCGTCAGCCAATAGTGATAGGAATGGCGGCGCGGCGGGATGTGCCGTGCGATGAGCAGGGCCGTGGCCAGCAGCATCGTGGCGTGAAACGCGGAGACGACGATCACGCGCATTTGCGGATTGTCTGTGCCGTAAAACCAGACCAGGATCGCAGCGGCGAGCACGCCCAGCGACGCGCCAAGCACTCGCCAGTGCGTTGGCTGGCCGAGAAAGCGGGCACACCCGGCGTAGTAAAGCAGCAGGCTGCCTGCGAGCGCGATATTGGCAATGGGAATCGACAGGAAGTCGGGTACGATGCCGCGCAGGGCGAACAGCGGCAAGGCAATCAGCACGAGGACGTTGGCGAGGCACCACTCGCGAACGCCCGCCACGCGTGAGCGCAGAAGAGAACCCACGATCAGCAACATCATGAAGCTGAGCAGTGAGGTGATCGCGAGCAGCGAGGTCGTCAACATGGCGATGACCAACGGGGGGAGGCGGACATGTGTTGTGCATTGTAATGTACGCCGCTGCGCGCGTTACACGCCAGTAGAATGGCCGGGTGAGTCTTTTCCGTTTCCAGGAGTTTGCGTCAATGTCGACGACCCAGTTTTTTGCGCCACATCGTCCCCTTCGTCCCCCTCGTCCCCGTCGTTTCCGTCGTTTCCGTCTGCTGCTGCCCGTACTGGCACTGGCCGCCGGCGTGTTCGTCAGCCTGAGCGCCTTGCCAGTGCAGGCGCAGCAGGAGCCGATGCAGCGCCGCTCGGCACAGCCGCCGCTTTTCGCCACCCCCGCCAGCAGCGCAACGGCGCCGGCGGCCGACATCAATCGCGACGTGCGCCCCGCGCTCGAAGCCGCCAACCTTTGGCTCGGACTCACGGATATCAATCGTGGGCAGCAAAGCTGGGAGCAGGCCGCACCGGTGTTTCAGCGTGCCATCTCGGCTGAGGACTGGGCGCAGAATCTGCAAGCTGCGCGCACGCCGCTGGGTAAGGTGAAGTCGCGCAAGACCAAAGACGCGGTGTTTACGCGCACCATTCCGGGGCAGCCCGAAGGTGAGTACGTGGTAATTCAGTACGACACGGCCTTCGAGAACAAGGCCGACGCCCATGAAATGGTGACGATGGTCTTCGGCATCGACAGCCGCTGGAGAGTGGCAGGCTATCTGGTGCGCTGAGGTGGCGCAGCCCGCGAGTGCCCGTTCAGCGAGGCAGAGCGGGCTCGACGATGCCCATCGTCGTCTCGACGTGGACTCGCGCCACTTGTTCGGCCCGCTCTTCGTCGTGTGCGCGAAGGGCGGCGAGCAATTCCCGGTGCTGGGCGTTGGTGGCCGTCAGTTGTTCGTCAGAGAACATGACGGGAATGCGCAACGCCCAGTAATAAAACTGGGTGCGTTCGTGAAACTGCGCCAGCACGGCGTTATCGGCGGCCTTCACGATCAGATCGTGAAATTCCGTGTTCAGGCGATTGAGGGCCAGACGCGGCAAATGACCGCCCGGCTCCATCTGTTCGATGAGTGTGGCCAGGGCATCGCAGGCGTCGGGGGTAATTTTGCGCGCGGCGAGCCGTGCCGTTTCGGCTTCGATGGCCACACGGCTCTCGAAGATTGCGTGGACTTGGAGGTGATCGACGCCCTGAACTTCCCAGCCGCGATTGCGGGCGATGAAACCTTCGCCTTGCAAGATAAGCAACGCTTCGCGCACGGGCGTGCGGCCAACGCCAAGCCTCTGAATCAGGTCGTCTTCGATGAGGCGCTGCCCCGGTCTGAGTTCCGAGGCGAGAATCATGCTGCGGATTTTGGTCCGCACTTCTCCAGTGATCAGGTTGCTGGGCGCTTTCATCCGATGCTTGTCTTCCATTGAGCGGCGCGCGCGCCGTGTACTTCGGCGATATGCCGCAGCCATACCCGGCATATCGAGCATGGGCCGCGTTGAGCGCGCACCCCAAGCCGCAGCGGATTTTACCGAGTTTCTTTCCGCGCCTTCAAAACCATTGCCGGAACGTCAAAGTGATGGCGGCCATGCGTGCAACGCATCAATGGCGTCAGATTTTGCGCAATTCTTTCGGTTTCCGAAGCGAGTGCTTGCTTATACGCTTGTTTAAAGTGCGTGAAAGGTACCATAACGCCCATCGTGACGGGGTTCGTGCCGATTCACTTGAAATGTGAGTACACACCGTCTCAGCGTTGCGGGTGCCGAAACATGCGTCGGGTGAGGGCTTGGAGGCGTTGATGAAGATATGAAGCAGTCTCGGCAAATAACCACTTTGGCAGAATGGTTATAGGTGGGCATCTAGTTTCTTCACTACGCACCAGATATCCCGTTCGCCAGCGGGCATGAGTTGCCAGTGTTTCGCCGGAAGCTGTGCGCCCGCAACCGTTCGGTACGGCGCGACATCCAATATCAGTGAGCCGTCGGTGAAATGCCGATATTGCCCGACGCTGCCCGCGCCATCGCTGAATTCCAGAATCACATCACCGGATGGCGCTGTCGGCCCACCGAGGGCCGTCAACCGCGCGCCAGGGAAGAGATGAGTGTGATGGACGTGAAATCGCATTCGCTCCCCTTGTGTCCAATTATTTCTAAATTAGAAATAAAAGATTATAAATAATCTTATTTATCGCTAATTTGCGCGCTAATAGACTGTCACTGTCGACGATGAATTAAGCATCGCCCCCCCCCTCGATAGACAGGAGAAAGATCATGAAGCGCACTCTTATTACCTCGGCCTTGATTTCCACCATGTTGGCCGTTTCGGCCGGTTCGGCATTTGCCAGCGACGCTTTCGACGGTCCGTCGGAATTCTCGTGGGTGCCCCAGACCAGCGTACTCACTCGCGCTCAGGTTCGTGAAGAATTGATTCAGGCGCAGAAGGCAGGCCTCGTGGTTCAACACGATACCGTGTATCCGAAGGCCGCGCCGAGCGCCCAACCGGCAGCGCCGGCGGCACGGGTAACGGCCGGTTCGGTCGGTGGCCTGCAACGCGCCGGCACGACCTACTTCGGTAACTAAGCCGGACCACGGCACGCCGGCGGCCCCGATATCGAGGGCGCCGCAGCGTGCCGCTCACGTGCGAAGACCGCGTGGCACAATCGTCCCATTCCGCCTTGTGCCACTTTCCGTGTTCCCGCACGCTTCTCTCTCATGACGTCATCGCTCAGCCCGCTCAGCCCGCTCAGCCCGCTTAGTCAGCTTAGTCAGCTTAGTCAGCTTAGTCAGCTTAGTCAGCTTAGTCAGCTTAGTCAGCTTAGTCAGCTTAGTCAGCGCATGCGCCATATATCGCAACATGCCGTTGCGACGCTGCGCGCAGGCGCCTTCGTCAGCCTCATCTCCCTCATTGTTCTGGGCGCCCTCCTGATGGTCACGCCGGCGCGCGCCGCCGATGCAGCATCGGACAACGCCCAGAGCAACGCCGGTCCGGCCTATGGTCCCGAGTTGCAAGGCTTCGACTATCCGTATCCGGTCAATCGATTCGACTTCACGTCGCAGCGCCTGCCGCTGCATATGGCGTATCTCGACGTGAAGCCCGCGCAGGCCAACGGGCGAACTGTCGTGCTGCTGCACGGCAAGAACTTCTGCGCCGCCACGTGGCAAGAGACCATCGACACCCTGACCGGTGCGGGGTATCGCGTGATCGCGCCGGATCAGGTGGGCTTCTGCAAGTCGAGCAAACCGGCCCAATATCAATACAGCTTCCAGCAGTTGGCGAACAACACGCATGCGTTGCTGGTCTCGCTGGGTATCAAGGCGGCGACTGTCGTGGGGCATTCCACGGGCGGAATGCTGGCCGCGCGCTACGCGTTGATGTATCCGAACGAGACGCAGCAACTCGTGCTCGTCAACCCGATCGGTCTCGAAGACTGGAAGGCATTGGGCGTGCCGTCGAAGAGCGTGGATGAGTGGTACGACCGCGAGCTACGCACGACCGCGGCGGGCATTCGCCGTTATGAGCAGGCGACGTACTACGCGGGGCAATGGAGCGATCGCTACGAGCCGTGGGTGCAAATGCTGGCCGGCATGTATCGCGGGCAGGGCAAGCGCATCGTCGCGTGGAACTCGGCGCTGCTCTACGACATGATCTACACCCAGCCGGTCGTGTACGAGTTGGGGCAGATTCGCGTGCCCACGCTGTTGCTGATCGGTGACAAAGACACCACAGCGATCGGCAAGGACTTCTCGCCACCGGAGGTGCAGGCGCGTATCGGACATTACCCCATGCTCGCGAAGGCGACGCAAGCCGCCATTCCTGGCTCGACGCTCGTGGAATTCCCCGAACTGGGCCATGCGCCGCAGATGCAGGACCCCGCGACGTTTCATAAAGCGCTGCTCAGCGGTCTGGCGGCGCTGCATTAACCTGGCGGGCCAGTTCCAGCGATGCGTCAGAGGTGCTTGTAATAGAACGTTGTCGCACAGAACGCGCCGTCGGGCATAAGCGCGAATTTCGGCACGTCGCCTGCGCGTTGCCAGCCGCTGCGCTGGTAAAGCCGTTCGGCGTCGCCGCCGGTCACGGTGTCGAGCACCAGCACGTGGCGGCCTTCGTTGCGTGCGACGTCGTCGATGGCTGCCATCAACCGCTGTGCCACGCCCTGCCGCCGCGCCGATCGGTGGACCAGCATCTTCGCCACGTCCGCGCGATGTGGCTGGTTCTCAGGCAGATCGAGAATCAGTTGTACGGTGCCGACGATATCGCCATCGTCCGCCTCGCCAAGGGCGTGACGACGGGCAACGAGCAACGCGCGTTCGCCACGTGCCACGCTATCGGCGACCTTGCGCCAGAACACGGCGGCGCGCTCACGCGTGAGCGGCAGCATGAAGCTCACCGATGCGCCGCCTTCCACGCAGTCGATGAGAACGTCGGCAAGCGCGTCGATGGCCGCAAGCGCTTGCGTGCCATCGAGTCGTTGCAGGGCAATGGACGAAAAAGCGGGCATCACGGTGTTCTCCTTGCCGGGACAAACGGCAACGTCACGAGTCCGACGAGATAGCGCGCGCTCGCCGGCGTCGGGTTGTGGAAGCCGATCGGTTGATCGAGCCGCATTGCAAGGCAATCGCCGGTATCGAGCCGCCACGTGGTGTCGCGCAGCGTAATTTCGATAGCGCCGTCGATCACCCAGATCTGTTGCCAGACTTCGTTATCTCGCGCGCCGGTGTCGTAAGCGACACGCTCGCCTGCTGGAAACTGCACTTCGACGAATTGCAGGGGCGACGGTTGTGCCGGCGAAAGGTTGCGCCTCACGTAGCCCGAGTCCGGGTCCGTCCACACCGGCTGATCGGCTCGGCGGGCGAGCGGCGAGGGCGGTGTGTCATCCTGTGCGGGGCCGTCGAACAACGAAGCGAGCGTGACGTCGAGTGCAGTGGCAAGCTTGTCCAGCACGTTGGCCGTCGGGCTCGTCTGCGCGCGCTCGATGAGCGAGATGCTCGAGCGGCTCACTCCGCTGCGCTCGGCCAGCGTGTCGAGAGAGTAGCCGCGCTCGCTGCGCAGATCGCGCACACGGCGGGCGATGCGTTCGTTGATGTCCATGCTGTCCAGTCTACTGGAAATTAAATTCCAGTAAAATAGATGGCATCGTGCATGCCGTCACTTACGGCGTTTTTGCTTGCGGGACTCCCCAAATGACTTCCTCGCTGATCGTTCGCGACGCTACCGACGCCGACCTCCTCGCCATTCGCGACATATACAACGACGCCGTCGAACACACCACGGCCATCTGGAACGAGGTGCTTGTCGATGTCGACAACCGGCGCGAGTGGCTGGCCGCACGTGTGGCGCGAGGCTTTCCCGTGATCGTGGCCGAGCGCGACGGCACGGTTGCGGGCTATGCGTCGTTCGGTGACTGGCGCGCATTCGACGGCTATCGCCATACCGTCGAGCACTCGATTTACGTGGACAAGAATGCGCGCGGCGGTGGCATCGGCGAAACGCTCATGCGAGCACTCATCGACCGCGCACGTGCGCTTGACATTCACGTGATGATCGCGAGCATCGAAGCGCAGAACGCACCGTCGATTCGGTTGCACGAAAAACTCGGCTTCCGTGTGGTCGGCACGTTCAACGAAGTCGGCACGAAATTCGGCCGCTGGCTTGACCTCACATGCATGGAATTGCGTATCGATTGAGCGTGCAGCGAACACGCGCTGCACAATAAATTCGATGCCGCTATGTCTCGCGAGATATAGCGGCATTTCTCATCGGGCATAGGCGACATCACGACATTCGAATATCGCTCGCTCTCGCCCGCTGCGTGGCGCGCAATGCGTGATATGCCGTGCAGATTCTCGCGCAGTGCGTCATGACCAACCTTGTCATTCCTGGAGGTGGCGTGTAGCCTTGGCACGTCCGATGTCACTCATGAAGCGTGTTCATATAGAACTTCACGAGCGCATCACGGCAGGTGAATGTCACGCATTGTGAACATGCATCGTGGGTCGATGACGTGAAGTCCGACGTCGCGGCCCCGTGAGCGTTGCAGTGCTGTTTTGTGGTTCGCGAGCTTTGTGATCGTGAGACGTCCCCCCAAACAAGACGGACGGAACGCTTATGCCGCGCCTGCCTAGAAAACACTGTCCACCTGCGGCTGTGTCGAGCGACGACGCTCGTCCTGATGCCGCTTCCGAATTCCCTCAGTCTTCCCGAACACCCCAGAGTCCCGATGCAGCGCCCGGCTTCGCCATGTCGCGTCGCGGGTTCCTCAAAGCGTCGGTGGTTGCGGGCATCTCCGTGTACATCGCACCGCTCGGCAGCCGTGCATTCGCCGCGCTCTTCGAGGACAAGAACCTCACGCCGCTCGCGTGGGATGCCGCCAAGGGACAAGCCAAATTCCGCATCGATGGCACGGCCAAAGTGACCGGCGCCAAGATCTTTGCGCGCGACGTACGTTCGCGTGACATGCCGGGCTGGCCCGCGCAGCAGGCACATGCTTTCGTGCTGCGCACGACGCTCGCCGACCGCCCGTACCTCGGCTTCGATCTCTCGCGTCTGGACGGCGGTCTGCAACCGGATCGTGTCGTGACTGCCGACGATCTTGCACGCGACGGCGTGGCATTCCCCGAGTTCTACGGCGACGATATGCTGCTGCCGGCGGGCAAGACACCGGCCTATCTCGGGCACGCAGTCGCGATCCTGATCTATCGCGACTTTGCGCGCTTCCGGTTTGCTAAGGACAAGCTCAAATTCCACGACGAAATCATTCGCTACGGTGACGTGACAGGCCCGCTCGAGCGCGACCCGTGGGGCAGTTTCCGCTACGTGCGCGTGGGGGGCAAAACGGCTTACGACGATGACGTCTACTCGAGCCTGAAGGATGCGCCGATTTTCCCGAGCATGATGCGTAAGCACTTGCCTGTCTGGCCCGACGGCAATGACCACGGCAAGCTCGACGAACAAGGCATGGCGTACGCAGGCAAAATCGGCGAGTCGCTCACGCACCCGCCTGCCAACTGGTTGGTGATGTCGCGCGAGTACCGCACCCAGTCGGTCGACACGGCAGCGCTCGAGCCGGATAACGCCAACTGCTGGTACGACGCCGCCACGCAGACATTGCACATGGTCGTGCCGACGCAATCGCCGTCCGAAGTTGCCGAGAACGCGGCGGCGATGGCGGCCAAGGGCCACTTCCCGGTCAAGCGCCTGATCGTCTATCCGTGCTACACGGTGGGCTACGGCTCGAAGGACCACTACAACATGCCGTTCTATGGTCTGGCCGCCGCGATGTACGGCGACGGTTTGCCTGTGCGGCTGGCCAACGATCGCTACGAACAGTTCCAGACGTCGCTCAAGCGGCACGCGTTCACCATGCGCTATCGCATCGGGGTCGACAAGGACAGCGGTCTGCTTCAGGCGTTTGCTGCCGACATGGAGTGCAACGGCGGGGGGCGGATGAATTTCTCGCCGTCGGTGGCAATGGTGGGGGCAACGGCGGCACAGTCGATCTACTACTTCCCGCAGAGCGATCTGGCGAGTGTGGCGATTGCATCGCGCGCTATCGACGCAGGCTCGGCGCGTGGTTACGGCACGTTGCAGTCGATGGCGGCTACCGAAATGATGATTGACGAGATGGCGGCCCAACTGGGTATCGACGCCATCGATTTCCGTCTCAAGAACGCGCTGCGCTCCGGCATGAAGAACACGCAAGGCGCGATTCCGGCGGGGGCCGTGCGGGTGGACGAAGTGCTCGCCCGTGCCAAGGCGCATCCGCTGTGGACGCAGCGCGACAAGAAGAAGGCGGCGTACGAGGCCGCGCATCCGGGACGTCGTTACGGTGTGGGATTTGCGTGCGTGCAAAAGGACTTCGGCACGGGGGCCGAGACCTCGTTCGCGCGGGTGGAGATCGACGAGACCGGCAAGATCTCGTTGCATCACACGGCCGCCGAGATCGGCACGGGCACATCGACCTCGCAGGCGGTGGCCGTGGCGAAGTGGCTCGGCATGCCCGCAACCGACGTGCATATCGCGATCACCGACTGGCCGGAACTGCCGGTGGTGACGAGCGGCGATCCGTATCTGATGTCGCAGGCAGAGCAGGACAAGCTCGCGGCCAATCCGCGTTGGTCGCCGGGGTACGCGTCGCCGTCGAGCGCGACGAACTCCGCTTTCTATTTCACGCACAGCACACGCGAAGCCGCGCGGTTGCTGTTCTTGCAGGGGCTATGGCCGGCGGCGCTGTCGATCTGGCGTCGCGGACTCGGCGGCGGTCAGGCGGCACCGCTCGTGGTGCGCGCAGAAGACGCGCGCTGGGTCGAAGGCAAGCTCTCGGCCGCAGGGCTCGAGGCGCTACCGTTACCCATGCTGGCCAAAACGGCGCATGAGCTGGGGCTGGTCACTGGGGCGACGGTACACGTCTTCAACCGCTGGCAGTGGGCGGAAGCCGATTGGGATCTGGGCGACGGTGTGACGCAGCGCCTGCCCGTCGACGGCATTGCGTTGCGCTTCGGCAAGGGCGGCGCGAACACGGCGGCTGCCGGGCAGACACCTGCGGCACAAACGCCCGTCGCCAAGGGGGCGCATCGCAGCGCCAACGCGCCGGCGAAATCGGCGTCGCCGGCAGTGGCGGCTGCCAGTGGCGCTGCGGCGACGGGCGCCAAGGGCGCGCCGTCAGCCAATGCGGGAACGGCCGGCATGCAGGTTACGGCGCCCTCGCCCGGCACCGGCTACCGCACGATCGACCGCAAGCGTGTGTATTACCCGCCGGTGCAGCGTAATAACGCTGCCGTCACGTACTACAGCGCCGTCGGCACGCTCGTCGAGCTGTCGGTGCATGAGGCGACCGGCAAGGTCGAGCTGCTGACGCACCATTCCATCATGGAGTGCGGCAACCAGATTTCGCCGCAACTCGTCTCGGGCCAATTGCAGGGCGGCCTCGCGATGGGCATTGGCCATGCGTTGCACGAGTATCTGCCGCTTTATGAAGAGGGGCCGGGCAACGGCACGTGGAATTTCAACCGTTATCACCTGCCGCGCGCCGTCGATGTCGCCGTGTGGACGCAAACGGGTGAGGTGCTGCCGCCGATTTCCGAGACCGATGTGCCCAAGGGGATCGCCGAAGTGGTGATGATTCCCGTGGTGGGGGCGATTGTGAATGGCCTCGCGCACGCGATTGGCCATCGATTTACGGATTTGCCGGTGACACCGGAGAAGATCCAGGAGGTACTGGCATGACGGACGTTTCGAGCGCACCGCAGGCCGCGTCGGACGCCATGGCGACGACCGGCGCGGGACAGGACATGAACGGCGCGAGCGCCGCATCGGCACCGGCTGCCGCGAGTGCGCCGGGGGCGCCGAGTGCCCCGGCAGTGCCGTCGAATGGCAAAAAGCCGTGGGAAACACTCCCGGTGACGGTGAAGGTCAACGGCGTATCGCACGGACCGATGGACGTGCCCGCCGGCCTGATGATGATCGATTTCCTGCACGAGACGCTGGGCCTGACGGGATCGCGTCTGGGCTGCGGGCAGGGCATCTGCCACGCTTGTGTGGTGATCGTCGACCATGCGGACGGCGGCTGCGAGACAGTGCGCACTTGCATTACCGGGGCGAACTATTTCGACGGCAAGACCGTGCGCACGGTGGAGGGTCACGCGGCGCGCGACGCCGACGGCAAGCTGACACTCGCGCCAATTCAGCAGGCGTTTCTCGATCACTTCAGCTTCCAGTGCGGCTACTGCACGCCGGGCTTCGTGAATGCGGCGACGGTGCTCATCGAGGGGCTCAAGCGAAATCCGGTTGCCCGTGCCGATCTTGAAGCCGCGATCACTGCGGGGCTTAACGACCAGATCTGCCGGTGTACGGGTTACGTGCGCTATTACGAGGCCGTGCGTGACGTCATTCTCAAGACACCCGGCTGCATCAAGGATGCGAAATGAAGGACGCGAAATGAAGGGATATGCCATGAGCCTGAATCGCGTCACCCGATGGAGTGCGCGCGCGGCGTGGGTCGCCGCTGTGCTGCTCGTTGCGGCATGCAACGACGCCACGGTGCCCAAGCCTCCGGAGCCAGCGCAGGCGCCGAAGCCAAAGACGTCGATGGTGCCGTCGCTTGTCACGAGCGCGATGGCCGCAGAAGCGCCGGGCGCCACGGCGTCGGCGGCCAGCGGTGCGGCAGCGGCCGCGACGTCTGCATCTCCCGCACCGGCGGCGAATGCGTCGTCCGAACAGATCGCTCGCGGCAAGTATCTGGCGCGCGCGGCCGATTGCGCGGCCTGTCATACGAGTGCAGCGGGCGCGCCGTTTGCGGGCGGTGTGCCGCTCAAATCGCCGTTTGGCACGTTCTACGGCACGAACATCACGCCGGACAAGACGAACGGCATCGGTGGCTGGACGGCTGACGACTTCTATCGCGCACTGCATGACGGTGTCGCGCCGGACAAGGCGCTGTACCCGGCCATGCCGTACACGTCCTATCGCCAGATGACCCGTGCGGACAGCGACGCCATCTACGCGTACCTGATGTCGGTGAAACCGATCGCGGTGCCCAACCGCAAGCACGACCTCTCGTTCCCGTACAACATGCGTTTCGGTATGCGCGTGTGGGACTGGATGTTCCTGAAGGACACGCTGCCCGATGCCTCCAAGGGGCAGTCGGCCGACTGGCTGCGGGGACGCTACCTCGCAAACGCCCTGGGGCACTGTGCGGAGTGCCACACGCCGCGCGGTACGTTCGGTCAGCTCGACAAGGCGAAGCCGCTCGGCGGCGCGGCGCTTGCCCGTATTGCGGCGCCCGATCTGACGCCCGAGGCGCTGGCCGCGCGCGGCTGGACGGTGAAGGATCTGCAAACGTTCTTCGGTACGGGAATTGCCCCGCAAGGGTCGGCGTTCGGCGAAATGTATCCGGTGGTGCACCTGAGTACGCAATACCTCACGCCCGACGATCTGCGTTCGCTCTCGACGTATCTGCTTGGCGACGCCGCGCCTGCGCCGAAACCGTTACCGGACAATCCCGATACGAGCAAGCTGACGGCGGGCCGCAATCTTTACCTCGCTGTGTGTGCGGGGTGTCACGCCGCCGATGGCACGGGCAAGCCGCACGTTGCCGTGTCGATGCTGGGGAATTCGACGGTGCGTCAGAAAGATCCGCGCAATCTGATCGTTGCGATTCTCGACGGCATCGAGCCGCAGAAATTCCCAGGGCTGGAGGCGATGCAGGACATGCCCGGGTTCGACAGACGGCTTACCGACGCGCAGATTGCCGAGCTGAGCAACTACCTGCGCGTGGCATACGGCGGGCAGGCGGGCGACGTGAACTCCGAGATCGTCAAACAACTGCGTCAGAAGTGATCTGATGCACCACCTCACGGGACCGCATGGCGCATAATGACGCGCCATGTCTCGCACTCAACGCCTCTTCTCCCTGATGCAGTTGCTGCGCCGTCACCGTTACCCGGTGGCGGGCGCGGCGCTGGCCGACTCGCTTGGCGTGAGTCTGCGCACGCTCTACCGGGACATTGCCGTATTGCAGGCGCAGGGCGCGCACATCGAGGGCGCACCGGGGTTGGGTTACGTGCTCAAACCCGGTTTCCTGCTGCCGCCGCTGATGTTCTCGGAAGAGGAGATCGAGGCCATCGTGCTGGGCTCTCGCTGGGTAGCCAAGCGCACGGACGGTGCACTGGCCGACGCGGCGGCAAACGCGTTGGCCAAGATCGCGGCGGTGCTTCCGCCGGATCTGCGCGCCTCGCTTGAGGCGTCGACACTGCTCATCGGTCCGGGCGATCCGTTGCCGCCGATGATTGTCGACCTGACCGTCATTCGCGAGGCCATTCGTGCCGAGCGCAAACTCCACTTGTCCTACCGTGATGAGGCCGGTCGTGTGTCCGAGCGCGTCATCTGGCCGTTCGCACTCGGCTTCTTCGAGCGGGTTCGCATGATCGTCGCGTGGTGCGAACTACGTGACGGCTTCCGCCATTTCCGCGCGGATCGCATCGAAGCGATGACCGTGACCGGAACGCGCTACCCGCGCGGGCGGCGCGCGTTGCTCAAGACGTGGCGCGAAACGATTGACAGATAGCGATTTCCGACCGTTGGCACTCCGTTCAAATAGGCGTTCGACTGCTGACAAAAACTGACAGCATCCCTTCGTACGATGGCACCCATGACAGCGCGCGGCGGCCCCGGAAGTTCGGCGGCCGACGAGGCGATGTGTCATTCATAACAAGCGCTAGGAGCTAGTCATGCTGCATCCGAACATGGTCAATCTGTATGTTGCGAGTCCCCCCGAGAGTGCGGCGTTTTACGCCGATCTGTTCGACCTGGAACCGGTCGAAGCGTCGCCCGGGTTTGCGCTGTTCGAATTCCCCTCGGGAATGAAGCTCGGACTGTGGGCGCGCTTTGCCGTGGCGCCGACGGTGATCGCCCCGCCGGGCGGCAGCGAAATTGTGATGCCGGTGGCGTCCAACGCACACGTCGATGCCACGTGGGAAGACTGGAGCGCCCGGGGCATCACCATCGTGCAGGCGCCAACGACCATGGACTTCGGTCGCACGTTCGTGGCATCCGACCTCGATGGACACCGGTTGCGCGTGTACAAGCTCGCAGAGAATCGGTAACGATGTGCGGCGGGGGCAGAGCGGGGCGCGTGACAACGCCCGTCGCCCTTGCCGCAGCGATGCTACTTGGTGGACGCCGCCTTCACGAGCACCGGCGTGTCGCGATACAGTGAGGGGAAGAGACGTTTGAGGTCGTTCACCTTCGGCAGATCGTTGATGACGATGTACGGATACGTCGGATGCTCGGTCAGGAAGTCCTGATGATAGGTCTCGGCAGCAAAAAACCCCGTGTACTTCTCGACCTTGGTCACGATGGGCTTGCTGTAGGCGTGCGAGGCGTCGAGCTGGGCGATGTATGCGTTGGCGACGCTGCGCTGCGTATCGCTCGTCGGGAACACGGCTGAGCGATATTGCGTGCCGCTGTCAGGGCCCTGACGGTTCAGTTCTGTCGGGTTGTGCGCCACGGAGAAGTAAATTTGCAGCAGCTTTCCGTAGGAGACCTGCTGTGGATCGAAGGTCACCTCCACCGATTCGGCATGGCCTGTCGAGCCGCTGCTGACCGTTTCGTAATCGGCGGTCTTCGCGGTACCGCCGGCATAGCCGGACACGGCCCTCGTCACGCCCTTCACGTGCTGGAACACGCCTTGCACGCCCCAGAAGCACCCCCCGGCGAACACCGCCGTTTCGCTGCGAGCGCCCGTGGCGGGCTCGTCAATCTTCGGTGCGGCGATGACGACGGCCGCTTCGGCACCGCCGAACGCGTAGGCGCCGACTTGCCAGACTAGTACCCCGGCGGCGGCGGCTGCTGCACCGACCAGCACGCGTCGCATCCGCGAGGCTGACGATGCGCGGCGCGGCGGCTGGCTCGGGGTGTCGTTGTGCGCTTGCGAGCGGGGATGCGGATCGAATGGATCGAATTGGGTCATTTGAAAACTCCCGGCGTCGGCAGACGCCTCGGTGGCAACGGCAATGGAAATTCGGTGCCGGTTCGTGACAATCGGCGACAGGTCGTGTGATCTCTCTGGCGCATTCGTCCTCAACCAAACGTAAAGGCGTAGGCGGACGCGCCCGGATCGAGAAACTCGATGGCGAACGTCCGATCGCGCACATCGCCCGACTGACGCACCAACTGATACAGGCGCTGTGAGGTCACCATGCCCGTGCCGTCGGCGGCGACGTCGGAGCCGTGCGCATCGCCGGGCGTTTGGCCGTCGACTGTCACGCGAAAGCGCACGGGTTTGCCGCTGGCGTCCGGGCCGAGCACGAGATGCAGGTCACGGGCATGGAAGCGGTAGACGATGCTTGCGCCGGCCCGGGTTGCCGTGGCCTGTTCCGGCCCAACGCGCCAGCCACCGTTCAGTGCCCAGTGGTTGAGCGACGGCATCGCCGGGGCGCGATAGTCATTGGCCTGATCGCGCACCGTGCCGCCCGGGGAGGCGAAATTCTCGGCCCGTTCGTAGCCGACATAGGTTTCCGGCGAACCGACATCGCGCATGTCGGCGGCTTGCTGGATGCCATTGGCCTGCACGTCGGCAACACCGCCGGCGACCTGCTTGGCACCGGCTTCGCGCAACAGTTGCTGGATCACGCGCTCCGATTCGGCGTAATTGCCTTCGCCAAAGTGGTGGTATCGCACGCGGCCCTGCGCGTCGATGAAGTAGTGCGCCGGCCAGTATTGGTTGTTGAAGCCGCGCCAGATCGCGAAGTTGTTGTCGATGGCGACCGGGTAGTCGACGCCCAGATCGTGTACGGCCTTCTTCACGTTGCCGATGTCGCGTTCGAACGCGAACTCGGGCGCATGAACACCGATGACGACGAGGCCCTGATCGCGATACTTCTGCGCCCACGCCTTCACGTACGGCAGCGTGCGCAGGCAGTTGATGCAGGAGTAGGTCCAGAAGTCGATGAGCACGACCTTGCCGCGCAGGGCTTGTGCCGTTAGCGGCGGCGAGTTCAGCCATTGCACGGCACCGTCGAGCGAGGGCAACTGGCCTTCGACCGGCAGTGGAGCGGGGGCATCGACGGCGGTGCGCATCATGGCATTGCTGCTGGCCATCATGGCAGGGCCGCCCGCATTGGTCTGATCGGCTGCCGGGGCGTTCGGTGCGGGCGCGTTGATATTGGCGGCGTCGTGGCGGCGTGCGCCAAGCTGTTCAACGAGCTTTTGCTCGATGCCGCCCGTCGACGCTGTCGAAATCTGTGCGAGCACGCCGGTGTCCAGACCGAACGCGATGGCGGCAACGCCCGCGAGCATCAGTCCGCCGAGCACGCGGCGAATCCATTCTCCTGCGCCGAGCGAGCGTTTCATGGCGGTAAAGACGCGTCCGCCGACGAGCAGCGCTAGCGCGAGCGACGTGGCAGCGCCTGCCGCGTAGGCGAGCAGCAGGAGTGTCGTGCCGACGCTTGCGCCTTGCAACGCCGCGCCCGTGAGTACCAGACCGAGGATCGGGCCGGCGCATGGCGCCCAGAGCAGGCCGGTGGCAATGCCGAGCAGGAACGATGCGCCGGGGCGTGGGCCCGTGGCCGCGGCGCCGGTGGCGGCGCTGTCGCCTTGTGCAGACTGCGACAGACGGTCGCCGAGCGACACGAGCGGATGCGTGAGTCGTTCGGCGAGCTTCGGCAAGAGCAGCGTCGCTCCGAAGAACGCGACGAGCGCGAGTGCGAGCCAGCGGCCGTACTGGTTCGCCTGCACGACCCAGCTACCGCCGACGGCTGCGAGCGTGGCGACCAGCGCGAACATCAGCACCATACCGGCGAGCATGGGCAGCACGCTGCGCGAGAAGGATTGGCCTGCACGCGAGAAGACGAAGGGCAGCACCGGCAGAATGCACGGACTGACGATTGTCAGAACCCCGCCGAGATAGGCAAGGATGAGCAAGGTCATGAAGCGCTCCTGACGCAACACCCGAATGCCGGGCGAAGCGGGTTGTTAAGGGGGTGGCGGTGAATCGGATCTGGCGGCCGGGCGGAATAGCCACTTTGCCGATGGCGTTGGCCAGCGGGGTTCCGAGCTCAGGCGGCTTGCGGATTGAACGTCATGGCAAGGCCGTTCATGCAGTAGCGCAGGCCTGTCGGCTTCGGACCGTCGTCGAACACGTGGCCCAGGTGACCGCCGCAGCGCCGGCAATGGACTTCGGTGCGCACCATGCCAAAAGTCGTGTCGCTACGCGTACCGACGGCATGCGCTAGCGGGGTCCAGAAACTTGGCCAGCCGGTGTGGCTGTCGAACTTCGTGCGCGACGAGAAGAGCGGCAGCGCGCAACCGGCGCATGCGAAGGTGCCCGCACGGTGTTCGTCGTTCAGTGGGCTCGAATAGGGGCGCTCGGTCCCCTCCTGACGCAGAATTTCGTACTGCCCGGGCGTCAGGCGCTTGCGCCACTCGGCGTCGCTGTAGGCAACCTCGAATTGCTCGGGGGCGCTGGCGCGGCGAGCGTCGTCGGCCTGTGCCGGGCGCACGAGGCGGGGCACCAGCCCTGCGGCGACGGCGGCGGCCGCGGCGGTGGCGCTCAGCAGGAACACGCGGCGCGACGGCGTCGGGCTCGCGCTAGCAGCAACCGCACGGCGCGGCCGAGACGGCTCGGGCGGGGTGCGCGGATCGATTTTGGACAAACGCATGACATCCTCCGGTCAGTAGGCCGATCCGGCGCGGGGCTGGCCGGCCGTCACGTATTCAGGGGGAGCGGGACGGCGGCAGTACGGCACAGCGGGGATCCGCGCCGGATCGATGACTCAAGCGTAGTGCGGCAGCGATGCCGAAGTCCTCACGTAAAATTAAACAATTCGTGATACCTCACAGTGCCTGAACTGCGCACAATGGGGTCTCCAAGACCCACTTTCCCGGGAGTCGTCCCTCCGATGGAATCGCCGCGCCGTGTTTTGCTCGTTGAAGACGACGTGCATATCGCCGACCTGCTCACGCTGCATCTGCGCGATGAGCGATTCGAAGTCGTGCATTGCGCCGACGGCGACGAGGGCCTGCGCCGGTTGTCCGAGGGGGGCTGGGATGCCCTGATCCTCGATCTGATGCTGCCGGGCGTCGACGGGCTCGAAATCTGTCGCCGGGCGCGCCAGATGACCCGCTACACACCCATCATCATCACGAGTGCGCGCTCCAGCGAAGTGCATCGGATTCTCGGGCTGGAGCTGGGGGCGGACGACTATCTGGCCAAGCCGTTTTCGGTGCTGGAGCTGGTGGCGCGGGTCAAGGCGCTCATGCGGCGGGTCGATGCCCTTGCCCGCAACGCGCGCATGGAAGCGGGCAGCCTGGCGATCGCCGGGCTGTTCATCGACCCGATTGCCCGCGAGGCGTCGCTCGGCGGCAAGCTGCTCGATCTCACGCCGCGTGAGTTCGATCTTCTGTACTTCTTCGCCCGCCAGCCCGGCAAGGTGTTCTCGCGCATGGACCTGCTCAATGCCGTCTGGGGCTATCAGCACGAGGGTTACGAGCACGCCGTCAATACGCACATCAATCGGCTGCGTGCCAAGATCGAAGCGGATCCGGCGCAGCCGACGCGAATCCTCACGGTTTGGGGGCGGGGTTACAAGTTCGCGACCGACGGCGGGCCGGACGGCCCGAGTGCCGACGCAGGAGCCGCATGATGCGCCGCTGGAATCTCACCCTGACGCAGCGCCTTTCGCTGGTCTTCGCGGTACTGCTGCTGGTGTGCTGCGGCACGTCGGCGTGGATGCAGGTGCGCGCCAATCGCATGCACGAGGCGGAAGTGATTCAGGGGCTCTCTCGCGGGCTCGCGGAGCACATTGCCGCCAACGCGCAACTGATGGATGCGAACGGTATGAAGCCCGATGCCGTGCGGCGACTGTTCGGTCAACTAATGGTCGTGAATCCGAGCGTCGAGGTCTATCTGCTCGACATGCAGGGGCGCGTTACCGGTCACGCCGCGCCCGAAGGCCATTTGCGGCGCATGCAGGTCGATCTGGCGCCTGTTCACCGGCTGCTCGATGGGGAAGCCTTGCCGATCTACGGCGACGATCCGCGTAACACCGACGTTCGCAAGGTGTTTAGTGCCGCGCCCCTGCGCGTGGACGGACGGGAAGTCGGATACGTGTATGTTGTGCTGCTCGGTGAGGCGCACGACCGCTTCGCCGAGCGTGGGGCGACGAGCGCGGCACTCAATACCGCGCTTTGGTCCATCGGACTGGTGGCTGCGCTGTGCCTGATCGCCGGTCTGGCAGCGTTCGCGCTCATCGCCCGGCCGCTGCGGCGTTTGACGGATGCCGTGCGCGACTTCGATATCGATGCTGCCCCGGTGCCACCACTGCCCGAAGTGTCGGCGAGCGAGTTGGCGTCGCAGCAGGCGCGTCCGAGCGACGAGATCGTGGTGCTCGAGCGTGCCTTCCGGCAGATGGTCGAGCGGCTGGGCACACAATGGCGCACGCTGACGCGTCAGGATCAGGAACGGCGCGAACTCATCGCCAACATCTCGCACGACTTGCGCACGCCGCTGTCCTCGCTGCACGGTTATCTCGAAACGCTGTCGCTCAAGGACGCCACGCTGACGCCCGCCGAGCGTCGGCGTTATCTGGGGATTGCGCTCGACCAGAGCCGCAAGGTCGGGGCGTTGGCGCAGTCGCTTTTCGAGTTGGCGCGTCTTGAGCACGGTTTCGTGCAGCCCGAGGCCGAGCCGTTCTCCGTGACCGATCTGATACAGGACGTCTTCCAGAAATTCGAGTTGAGCGCGGAGTCGCGCGGGGTGACGCTGCGTGCGCGACTCGCGCCGCAAATTCCCGCCGCGCGTGCCGATCTCGGTCTGATCGAACGGGTATTCACGAACCTTCTAGACAACGCGTTGCGCTATACGCCTTCAGGCGGGGAAATTACGGTGGCGGTTGCACCGGTCGGCGCGGAGGTCGAGGTGCTCGTGAGCGATACCGGACCGGGCATTCCCGAGAGCGCGCGCGAAGGACTCTTCGAGCGGCCGTTCACGGTGGGCGGTGCCCGCCGCGAGGGCGGGCTGGGCTTGCGTATCGTGCATCGCATCCTGCAACTGCATGGCCGGCGTATCACGCTGGTGGGCACTGCCGGTCAGCCCGGACAGGGCGCAACGTTCCGCTTCACTTTGCCGACGTAATGTGGTTGTCTGCCGATGCTGTCGGCACAGCGTCGAAATAGGTCAGTTTGCGCACGAAGACGTTGGCGAACGGGTCGACCTTTTCGCCGGGGGCGGCAGGTGAGGTGATCACCACGCGCACGATATTGCCGTGGCTGTCGTACTTGTAGTGATACTCGGACACATGATGCTCGCCGGTGGCCGCGTCGGTGCGAGTCACACGCGTCAATTCATGGCGCGGCGAGTATTCCGAGACCTCGTTGTCCCATGCCAGCGCGAGCCACTGACCGTCGATGAAGGCTGCCGCGCCGTTGTCGTGAACGATGCGGCTGCCGTCAGGCTTGCGCTCCACGCGCGCGAAGGTGCGATAGGAGACCACCTTCGGTGCGGGACGGACCTTGCCGTCTGCCGTGATGACCTGACGCGCCTCATTCGGTGCTTCCCACTGTCGCGAGAGCGCGAAGCATTCGTCGTCGAACAGGCGCGCCTGCAGGCTGCCCGCGCGGCGATGATGCATGCCGTTCGCCGAAGTGACGATGCGGCGTGTCCATTCCAGTTGACCGTCGCTTTCCTGACGCACCTGCTCTTTCCACGTCCCGCGGCGTGTGGCGCCGCGCACGACCCAGGCGTCGGCACTTTGCCAATCGACGGGGGCGCCGTCAATGCTGCGCAGCCGTCCATCGGCATCGTAGGTGTAACGTCCGCGGTCGGTGCTCGAGAGCAGGTGACCCTGCGCGTCGAACTCCATCACGAAGCGATTGCCGTTATCGAGCGGGCCGACTTTGCCGGTATTGCGGTCATAGCTGGCGACGAAGCGCGTTTCCTCGATGCGGCGAACACCGGTGGGAATGCCGCCGAAGTTGCGCATCAGATCGTCTTCCTCGCGCAGTGAGGTCTGCACGCACCACGGCAGCGGGGCAGACGCTTGCGGCGCATCGGCGGCGGGTTGAGCGCCGGAGGGCGCGGGCATCGGTGGGCTTGCCGCAGCAGGGCTCGCCGGGGGGCTGGCGGGCTGCGGGCCGGCGCAGCCCGCCAGCGCTGCTGCCAGCGTGATGAGCATGAGTGCGCTACGGACGGGACGTACGGAAAGCACGGAACGGACGGATCGGACAGGTAAAGCGGACGTCATCGCAGGTGATTTGCCGGAGAAAATTCTTCCGCGATTGTACCGGCTCTGTGTGACGGGGCCGTCGCAGCGCATGGAAAGGGTGTGGAACAGGGCGTCGCGGCGGGTTTCCATGACGGATCCTGATGCTCGGACAGGAAAAATCGGCAACAGACTTTGCATCCGGGAAAACCCCGCATCTTGAAATCGTATAACCCCGTCCCTATAATTAGCACTCGTTGGCACAGAGTGCTAACGCCATGAATTCACCACATATGCAAATGTTTGCATATTTAGTTTTGACGATCTCACACTGAGAGAATGAGGAGCTTGTAATGAACCTTCGTCCCTTGCATGACCGCGTTATTGTCAAGCGCCTGGACAACGAAACGAAGACCGCATCGGGCATCGTGATCCCTGACGCCGCCGCTGAAAAGCCGGATCAGGGCGAGATCCTGGCTGTCGGCCCGGGCAAGCGCGATGATCAAGGCAAGTTGATCGCACTCGACGTGAAGGTGGGCGACCGTGTTCTGTTCGGCAAGTACGCCGGCCAGGCCGTCAAGGTCGATGGCCAGGAACTGCTGGTCATGCGCGAAGAAGACATCATGGCCGTCGTGGCCGCCTAAGTCTGTCTCCCCCAGACATCTTACGTAAAGTATTCAAGGAGTTATTGCAATGGCAGCTAAAGAAGTCGTTTTCGGCGATGCCGCTCGTGCCAAGATGGTCGAGGGTGTCAACATTCTCGCCAATGCCGTCAAGGTGACCCTGGGCCCGAAGGGCCGTAACGTCGTGCTCGAGCGCAGCTTCGGCGGCCCGACCGTGACCAAGGACGGTGTGTCGGTCGCCAAGGAAATCGAACTCAAGGACAAGCTCCAGAACATGGGCGCGCAAATGGTCAAGGAAGTGGCTTCCAAGACCAGCGACAACGCCGGTGACGGTACCACCACCGCTACGGTGCTGGCTCAGTCGATCGTGCGCGAAGGCATGAAGTTCGTGGCCTCGGGCATGAACCCGATGGATCTGAAGCGCGGTATCGACAAGGCCGTTGCTGCCGCCATCGAAGAACTGCGCAAGATCAGCAAGCCCTGCACGACCAACAAGGAAATCGCACAAGTCGGCTCGATCTCGGCCAACAGCGACACCTCGATTGGTGACTACATCGCCAAGGCGATGGACAAGGTCGGCAAGGAAGGCGTGATCACCGTCGAAGACGGCAAGTCGCTGCAAGACGAGCTGGACGTCGTCGAAGGTATGCAATTCGACCGCGGCTACCTCTCGCCGTACTTCATCAACACCCCGGAAAAGCAAGTCGCGATCCTGGAGAACCCGTTTGTCCTGCTGTTCGACAAGAAGGTCTCGAACATCCGTGATCTGCTGCCGGTGCTCGAGCAAGTCGCCAAGGCTGGCCGTCCGCTGCTGATCATCGCCGAAGATGTCGAGGGCGAAGCCCTGGCAACGCTGGTGGTGAACAACATCCGTGGCATCCTGAAGACCTGCGCCGTCAAGGCACCGGGCTTCGGCGACCGCCGCAAGGCCATGCTGGAAGACATCGCCATCCTGACGGGCGGCCAGGTCATCGCCGAAGAAATCGGTCTGACGCTGGAAAAGGCCACGCTCAACGAGCTGGGTCAAGCCAAGCGTATCGAAATCGGCAAGGAAAACACCATCATCATCGACGGTGCCGGTGAAGCCGCCAACATCGAAGCGCGCGTCAAGCAGATCCGCGCCCAGATCGAAGAAGCTTCGAGCGACTACGACCGTGAAAAGCTGCAAGAGCGCGTGGCCAAGCTGGCCGGCGGTGTTGCCGTGATCAAGGTCGGCGCTGCGACCGAAGTCGAAATGAAGGAAAAGAAGGCTCGCGTCGAAGATGCGCTGCACGCTACCCGCGCTGCCGTGGAAGAAGGCATTGTCCCGGGCGGCGGCGTTGCACTGCTGCGCGCTCGCGTGGCCGTGGCCGACATCAAGGGCGCCAACGCTGACCAGGACGCCGGTATCAAGATCGTTCTGCGCGCCATGGAAGAGCCGCTGCGCCAGATCGTCACCAACGGTGGCGAAGAAGCCAGCGTCGTTGTGGCCAACGTGATTGCCGGTAAGGGCAACTACGGCTACAACGCGTCGACCGGCGAGTACGGCGACCTGGTGGAAATGGGCGTTGTGGATCCGACGAAGGTCACCCGCACCGCACTGCAAAACGCCGCATCGGTCTCGGGCCTGCTGCTCACGACCGACTGCGCTGTTGCCGAACTGCCGAAGGAAGATGCACCGATGGCTGGCGGCATGGGCGACATGGGCGGTATGGGCGGCATGGGCATGGGCATGTAAGTCTCGCAAGAGACTGCATGATGGGGCGCCGCAAGGCACCCCGCCTGCCTGGTCGCCGGGCTTAGCCGCTGAATCTTCGATTCGGCGGTTAGCGCCCGCACCAAAACGGCAACGAGTTCTCCGGAATTCGTTGCCGTTTTTTTTGGCCGAATCTGTGCCCGAATCTATGGTTGCGTGGGCGTAATGTCGCTGTTGCCGCCTTGCACGCGCGGTGTGACGAGCGGTGTCGTGGCAGCGATCTCATCCTGCATCCACTGCCAAAAAGCGTGAATCGCTCGCTCGCGCGGGTGGTTTTCCCGCCAGTTCACGTGATATTCGAGGCTCGGCGGAATGCGCGCGTCACCGATCTGCACCAACTCGCCTGAGGCGAGTGCATCACGTACGAGCAAACTGCGCGTCGTGGCAACGCCCTGTCCGGCAATCGCCGCCCGCAGGAGTAACCCCGAATCGTCGAAAATCGGTCCGCGTGTGGGCTCGTGCGGAGGCAATCCCGCAGCGACCTGCCAATCGCGCCACGATCGATGGGCGAAGCGCAGCATCGGCAGTTTGTCCGTATCCGCAACGGTGAACCCCGGCACGCGTGCAAGCAGGTCAGGGTGGCATACGGCAATCACGTAGTCGTCAAGCAGTTTGCGCGTGACGAATCCCGTCTGTTCCACACGTTGATGCCAGATGCCCACGTCGACCGAATACGGGTCAGGGGCGGCGATATCCGCGTGAAGCCGAATCATCAGATCGATGCCGGGATGCTGCTCGCTAAAGCGGTTCAGCCGGGGAATCAACCATTGCGCCGCCAGATCGGTCATCACACTGATTTCCAGACGCACCGTCGCCGGCAACGCGCCGGGCGCGGTGCCGGCCCGTGCTTCGGCGATCGCCTCGTCAAGCTCCGACATGCCGATGCGCACTCGCTCGGCCAGACGCGCGCCGACGCTTGTCGGGATCATCCGCGCACCCACGCGGCGGAACAGCGCCGTGCCGAGCTGCTGCTCGAGCGAGCGCATATGATGGCTCACCGCACTGTGCGTCAAATTCAATTCCTCCGCTGCACGCGTAAAACTGCGGTGACGGGCGGCGGCTTCGAGCGCGCGCAGTGACTGAAGGGGAGGGAGGTGTTGGAACATGATGTCAAATTCTACTCACAATGCGAGCGCAAAGGTTTCGTTGGCATCACGGCGCTGTTCCATCGAAAATTCATACCCAAGCAATTTACTAGGGTATAGCTTCATGTCGAAGGCACTTCGCATCTTCGTGCTGTTCGCCTGCGGATACTTCGTGTCATACGTGTATCGCGGGGTGAACATTGGGTTTGCGCCGTTCATGACGCGCGAACTCGGTCTGTCGTCCGCCGATCTCGGCTTGCTGACGAGTCTCTATTTCCTCGGCTTCGCCGGAGCGCAATTGCCTGCTGGCGTATTGCTCGACAAATTCGGCCCGCGCCGTGTGGCGTCGCTTGTGCTGCTGTTGGCGGCGGCCGGCGCTGCGCTGTTCGGACTGGCGCAGGGCGTTGGTGCGCTGATGGTGGGGCGTCTGCTCATCGGTGTGGGCGTGTCGGTGTGTCTCGGCAGCGCGTTCAAGGCGCTAGCGCAGTGGTTTCCGGTGGCGCGTCTGCCGTTGCTCAACGGTCTGGTGATGGCCGTGGGCGGCATGGGCGGGGTCGTGGTCGGCACGCCGCTGAACTGGCTGCTCGGCCTGACGGACTGGCGCATCGTGTCGTTCGGGCTCGCCGCGCTGACGGTCCTCATGTCGATTGCGCTGTGGTTCGGTGCGCCAGAGAAGCCGGGTTCCCACGCGCAAGGGGGCCTGTCCGAGGCGCTGAAGGGCGTTCGCCAGGTGCTGGGAAGCGGCGTGTTCTGGAAAGTGACGTCGCTCTCCGGCATCACGCAGGGCGTGTTCTACGCGATGCAGTCGCTCTGGATGGCGCCGTTCATGCGCGACGTGGAAGGGCTGTCCGAGGTGCAGGCGGCTTCGCTGGTGTCGGTCGTGGGGCTTGCGATGATGGCTGGCAGCGTGGTGTTCGGCGCGGCCGCGCGCTCGCTCGAACGTCGTGGTGTGAGCGTGTTTGCGTTTTCCGGCGCCGGCATGGTGTTGTTCGTCGTGGTGCAGTTCCTGCTGATGATGCGCGCGCCGATTCCGCCGGTCTGGTTGTGGGCGGCGTATGGGATATTCGGCGGCACGGGCATTCTTTCATATGCGGTGCTCGCAGAACATTTCCACGGCACGCTGATCGGACGCGTGAATACGTCGCTCACCCTCGTGATCTTCCTGCTGATCTTTCTTTGTCAGGTGGGTGTGGGGGCCATGCTCGGTGCCTATGCGGCGCACAGCGCGCAGGCGCATTTCTCCGCGTGGATGGTGCTGATCGTGCTCCAGGTGCTGGGGGCGTTGTGGTACTTCTGGCCGCAACGCCAGAGCGTCGGAAAAGCAGCCGCAGCGTGATGTGACGCGAGGGCGGCGCGCCGTGCGACGCTGTCGCGCCCTCCTCAATGTCCGGCTTCGAGCGCGCGCAACCAGGTGCTCAGGCCGGACTCGATGTCCGCGAGGGTCGCTTTCGGCAGTGGTGCCAGCATGCGATGTTCGTTCGCGACGTGAGCCTCGACGGCCCGCTCGATGAGCGCGAATCCGGCATCCGTGAGTTGCACGAGCGTGCTGCGAGCGTCATCCGGATTGGCGACACGGGCGATCCAACCTCGCGCCTCCAGACGCTGCAATCGATGCGTCATCGTCCCCGACGTCACCATCAACGCTGAAAACAGGGCAGTCGGCGCCAGCCGGTAAGGTGCCCCTGAGCGACGCAACGTCGCCAGCATGTCAAATTCCCACCCACTCATGTCGAACTCGGCGAACGTCGCGTCGAGTTGCTGCTGGACGAGCGCCGCGCAGCGCTTGAGGCGGCCAATGACGCCCATCGGCGAGACATCCAGATCGGGACGCTCGCGATGCCACTGCGCGAGGATGCTATCGACGGCATCGCCATTTCTCGCCTCGGCTTTCTCCGTCGGATCGATCTCGGCCGCGGCGCGCGTCGTACGATTTCCTGTTGACCGGTTGCCCATGTATGACTCCAGTTGTCTTGACATCAAGACAAAATGATACCAAACTGCAATTTATCTTGAATTGAAGATAAATTGCTATGACCACTACGACTTCCTCATTACCGATCCGTTGGGCCGATGCGTTGCTCACGGCATTGGCGCCGATGATCTGGGGCTCGACCTATATCGTGACGACCCAATTGTTGCCGCCGGATCGGCCGTTTACGGCGGCGCTGATTCGAGTGTTGCCGTCTGGCCTGCTGCTGTTGCTTTACGCACGACGTTGGCCTGCGCGTCGCGACTGGGGCCGGTTGGTGGTGCTCTCAGCGCTGAACATCGGTGCGTTTCAGGCGTTGCTGTTTGTGGCGGCGTATCGTTTGCCGGGCGGACTGGCGGCGGTGGTCGGCGCCATTCAGCCGTTATTGGTGATGGGGTTGGTATGGGGCGTGGAGCAACGGCGCCCGCTGGCGGCGACGGCGTGGGCAGCGCTCGCGGGTGTCGTCGGGATGGGGGTTCTGCTGTTGTCGCCGGGCACGCTGTTCGAACCGGTGGGCATTCTGGCGGCGTTGGCGGGGGCTGCAAGTATGGCGATGGGCACTTATCTCACGCGCCGGTGGCGTCTGGACATGCCGGTGCTTGCGCTCACGGGATGGCAGTTGTTGCTGGGGGGACTGATGCTCGCGCCCGTTGCCTGGCTGGCCGATGCACCCCTGCCTGCCCTCACCACATGGCAGACGCTGGGCTATCTGTATCTATCGATCGCGGGGGCGCTGCTGGCTTATGCGTTATGGTTTCGGGGGATTGCGCGCCTGGCGCCGGTGGCGGTGTCGTCGCTCGGTCTGCTGAGTCCGTTGACCGCCGTCGTGTTGGGCTGGGTGTTGCTCGGTCAGGCGATCAAGGGCTTTGCGTTCGTTGGGCTTGCGATGGTGTTCGCTAGCATTCTGGCAGTGCAGTGGACGGCGTCGCGTTCCTGACGCTCCCTCAGTTTTGCGCCACCCAGTCTCCCGACTTGCCGCCGTGCTTTTCCAGTACACGCACGTCGGTCATGGTCATGCCGCGATCGACCGCCTTGCACATGTCATAGATCGTCAGCAGGCCGACCTGCACGGCCGTGAGCGCTTCCATCTCGACGCCCGTGCGGCCGATGGTTTCGACTTGAGCGCGGCAATGTACGGCGTTCGCACCCTCGTCCACGAGAAACTCCACCGTCACGCGCGTGAGCGCTAGCGGATGGCACAGCGGAATCAGATCGGCCGTTCGCTTCGCGCCCTGGATGGCGGCGATGCGGGCAATGCCCAGCACGTCGCCCTTCTTGGCCGTGCCGGAGCGAATCAGCGCCAGCGTCTCCGGTTTCATTTGGATGGTGCCGCGTGCGACCGCGATGCGATGCGTGCTGTCCTTGCCGCCGACGTCAACCATGTGGGCCTGTCCGGCGGTGTCGAAATGGGTGAGTTCTGCCATGAGTCGATGTTGAGAGGTATTGCGAGAGTCTTGGCACGGGGCGCACTTGCGCCGTTCGCGAGCGTGAATCCGGCTGGGTTTCGTCTGCGTTTGGGACGTGAACGCGGTGCAGCGGAACGTCCACGTCTGGCTGCTATCATAGCAGCAGCCCCGAATGATCAGCGCCACGCGGCGCCCATTTCCATGACGCGTTTGTCACGTTCGTTCTGCGCCGCCGCCGGCATATCGCGCAGGATTCCCATGCTTCGCCCTTCCTCGTCACATCGCTCGTGGCGCGTATGAACGCGATGTCGAAGCGTTCGCGTCAATCACCCCGTCGCACGAGCGACGTGGCTCGCTGGCGGCGCGTTTTCGCGTGGGCGATGCTTCCCGTCATGACGGCAACCACGTTCGCCGCAGCCGTCGTTCCGACGCAGGCTGTGGCGCAATCGTTGCCTACGCTCGGCCAAAGCTCTGCTGCCGACCTGTCGCCCGCGATGGAGCGCAAGTTGGGCGAGCGCGTGATGCGCGAGATTCGCGCCGATCCCGACTATCTGTCCGACCTGCTGCTCTCCGATTACGTCAATGCACTGGGCAGCAAGCTCGTGTCCGCCACGCGCAAAGTCGGGCTCGATGCCAGTCAGAGTTTCGAATTCTTCGTCGTGCGCGACCCCGCGATCAATGCCTTCTCGCTGCCGGGCGGTTTCATCGGCATCAACACGGGACTGATCGTGACCACGCGCACCGAGTCGGAACTGGCGTCGGTCATCGGGCACGAGACAGGGCACGTTCTGCAACATCACATCGCGCGCATGCTCGGCCAGCAGGCGCAGAACTCCTGGATTGCCCTTGGCGGCATGCTGCTCGGTCTGCTCGCCGGGATTGGCGCACGCAGCTCGGACCTCGGCATGGGGATCGCAATGGGCGGTCAGGGACTGGCGATCGACCGGCAACTGCGGTTCTCGCGCGATGCGGAACGTGAAGCGGATCGTGTGGGTTTCCAGTTGCTTCAGGCGGCGGGTTTCGATACGTATGCGATGCCGACGTTCTTCGAGCGCCTGCAACGAGCAGACGCCATTAACGAAGCCGGTGTGCCGGAATATGTGCGGACTCACCCGCTCACGACCGATCGCATTGCCGACATGCTCAACCGTTCACGCAACGCCGGTTATCGCCAGCCCGAACAGTCGCCCGAGTATGTGTTCGTGCGCGCGCGTTCGCTCGTCTTGCAGCAAAAGTCGGCGAGCGATTTCGCGACGATCGCCGATACCCAACGCACGGCCATCCGATCGCAGACAGCGCCGAGTGTGGCCGGGGCGTGGTACGCGGTGGCGCTCGCGGAGTACAAGCAACGTCGCTGGGAGCCCGCACGCGAGGCGCTGGAGAAGTCGCGTGCGGCGTTTGGCGGCACCGGGCCGGGCACGCCGAGTCTGGCGGTATTGGCCTCGGACATTGCGCGCGCATCGGGCAGGCCGGAGGATGCACTGCGCGTCGCCACGCAGGCGCGCGCCGCATTCCCGCTCTCGCAGGCAGCCGATATGGCCTATGCAGACGCACTGGTGGCGAGCCATCGGATTCCGGAGGCAACGCAATTCCTGAAGGCACAAGTGGAGCGCTACCGTAGCGAGCCGATCTGGTGGCGGGCACTCGCGGGCGCGTGGGCAGCGGATGGCAAGCGGGCGCGTCAGCACGCCGCATTGGCGGAGCAGTACGCGTTGCAAGGGCAGTGGATGGCCGCCGTGGGCCAATTGAAACTTGCCCGCGACGCGGGCGACGCAGACTTCTACGAGATGTCGACCATCGACGCGCGGCTGCACGAGTTCCAACGTCGCTACCGGGAAGACAAAGAAGACGAGAAAGACTTCAACAAGCAGTTTGGGTGAGTGTTGCGTACTGCGTAGTTTACGTACATCCGGTCAGCTATATGGGAATCAATCGCTTCGACTTGTTCGGAATCGATTTCGATGCCGGCGCCACACTGCTGACGGCTCAGATGGCGAGCATGCTGTCATTCACGCTGTAGGCCGTTTCGTATTCCGTTAGCCCGATGGACGGGCGATGGCGCTTGTATGGTGGCTTGGTCGGTATCGCCGTACTGTCGTCGTGCCTCGCCTGCGAGCCGTGGAGACGACTTGCCGCGAGCGACGCAAGCGAGGGCGTCGAGACGTTCCATGCCGACCGATATCCCGAAGCGTTTGACGCGGCCGAGGCTACGAAGCGGGACGTCGCGGCATAACCGCTCATGCCCGTGGGTCGTCGGCCTGCGGGTCGCGCTCGAATCCATAAGTCTGCGGCAGGGTGCCAGCGTGGACGCTCGCGAAGGGCAGCGAGGTGCCATTGCGCCAATGCAATCGCACGGCGCCTTTGGCGTCGGCAGTGTTGTCGGACGTTTGCTCGATCTCGAAAGCTTGCGCGAGATCGGACACCTGCGTGAGCAGGTCGATGTCGTGATCGTGCAGCAACGCGATCGGTGCTTTCTCCCGCGCTTTTTCCCCTGACGCGGCTTCCCCGTCGTGAGCGAATGCCGCACCGACAAACGCCACATTCCCGTCTTCGTCCAACAGACACGCCTGTGGCACGAATACGCGCCCCAATTGGTCCGTCAGCACGGGCGCGCCGCGGCCGTCGTTCGCGCTGGCGTCCCACGTGAGCCGCACCACGAACGGTGCATAGGCGAGCGAGACGTACACGCGTTGCGGCCCGTTCTGGAAGTACCAGCGTCCGGCGTCGTCGCTGGCGTAGTTGCGTGCGATGAACGCGAGAAGCGCCGCATGACGGATCGGGTCGCCGGACGTGCCTGCCGCCTGTGCCGCCTCATCGCGCATGCGCCACTGTCCGCGCCGGTCGAGCGAAAGCCAGCCGTAGCAGTGCGGCACGTTGGGCCACTTGGCCATTGCCTGTCGAACGATTTCATCCATGACGTATCCTCAGGCCGCACTCGGCAAGAATTGACGGAAGTAGGCGATGACCGTGCGCGGCATCCACGTCATGCCGCCCGGAAACGGCCCGCTCATGAAGCCGACGTGCCCGCCGTTCGCCGGTTGCAGCAACTGCACGTAGCGTCCGACATCGTCTTGCCCTGGCAGCACATTGGCCGGCTGGAACGGGTCGTTGCGCGCATTGATGACGAGTGTCGGGACTTCGATGGCCGGCAGAATCGGCTTGCTCGACGCGCGCGTGTAATAGTCGAATGCACTGTGATAACCGTGTAACGGCGCCGTCACCACGTGATCGAATTCGCCGAGATCGCGTGCGGCCATCATCAGGTCACGGTCGTAAAGCCCCGGGTATTGGTCGAGCTTGGCGAGCGCCTTCTTCTTGAGCGTGCCCAGAAAGTTGCGCGTGTACACCATATTGAAACCATGCGAGAGCGCCAGCCCGCCAGCCCGCAAATCGAGCGGTGCTGAAATTGCGCATGCGGCACTCACCACTTGCGTCGCATGCCCCTCACGCTCACCCAGCCAGCGCAGCAGCACATTGCCGCCCAGCGATACGCCCGCCGTGAAGATCGGGCCCGAGGTGTTCGCCCGCAGCCGTTGCAGCATCCAGTCGACCTCGGTGCTGTCGCCAGAGTGATAGAAGCGCGGCGCGCGGTTCATGCGGCCGCTGCAACTGCGGAAGTGGGGGATCACGCCACGCCAGCCCTGCGCTTCGACTTCGCGCATCAGGGTGCGCGCGTAGTGGCTGCCGGAGCCGCCTTCAAGTCCGTGAAACAGCACGACCAGCGGCGTTTCGACCAGACCCTCAGGGGCGGGCGGAGATTTCTCTGCGGCGGGCGGGGCGACCAGCCAGTCCACGTCGACGAAGTCGCCGTCGGGGGTGTCCCACGTCTCGCGACGGAACTCGACCGACGGGCGGCGACCCAGCAGGGCCGGGTAAATCGTCTGACTGTGCCCGTCGGGCAGCCACCGGGGGGACTGATAGTCCTGGGCCAGGAACGTCGCCGGACGCGCCGTCATCGTCGTATCGTTCCGGTCAGTGCAGTCCGTCCGGACGCGCATGCATCATCAGGCTGAATTGCTCGACGGCATGCGGGGGCAGCGGGCTGGAGTGGATATGGGCAAAGCGCCAGTCGCCTTGCTCGTGCACCAGCACATAGGTCGTGTGAATGAGCTGGGCCGTCGTCTGGCCGGCGTCTTCCTTGCCAACCCGCATCGCTTCGGTTGCCGTATGCACGACCGTGCCGACGGTGTCGTACTCGGTCGTGTCCAGCGAATCGATCAGCACCACACTTTGCGTGAACTGGGCGACCAGGCCGCTGCGGATCTGCTCGAGACCGTCCCAGCGGGTGCCGTCGGCGCGAATGTAGCTGACGAAATCCTCGTTCGCCCAGAGCGACATCACGCGATCCGTCTGCCCACGGCGCAGCGCGTCATAAAAGGCCGTGATGGTTTCACTGGCGGCATCGAACAGACGGACAAAACGTGGCATGAGGATTTACCGTTGAATGTTACCGGGGGCGGGCTGAAGGCGGCTCCACGAAGGGCTGGATCAGCGCTGCGTGAGCAAAATGTTGCGCACATTCGCGAACACATGCTCAGGCATCAGCTCGTTGAGGCAACGTGTATGGCCCAGCGGACATTCGCGGGCAAAACACGGACTGCATTCCAATTGTAGCCACAGGATATGCGCCTGGTCGGACAGCGGCGGAGTGTGGCGCGGATCGGACGAACCGAACAGAGCGATCTGCGGGCGGCGCAATGCCGCCGTCACATGCATCAGGCCCGAATCGTTGCTCACCACCGCATTGGCGCGCGCCAGCAGCGCGCACGCCTCGGCCAGCGATGTCTGTCCGCACAAATTGCGCACGAACGGGGCGTCGGCGGCAATCTGCTGAGCCAGTGCACCGTCCTTGCCCGAGCCGAGCGCGACGATCTGCGCATACGGGAACGAACGGCGGACCAACTGGGCAAGCTGCGCGAAGTGACCCGGCGGCCAGCGCTTGGCCGGTCCGAACTCGGCGCCCGGGCAAAACACCACGAGCGGCACACGCAAATCCAGCCCAAAGCGCGCGAAAACACGCGCGGACTCATTCAGATCGGCTTCGATGCGCGGTGTGGGCAGCGTTTCGGGCAGCTTGGCCCCCGGCGCGAACGCGAGCGCAGCGTAGTGCCGCACCATCGGTGGGCGCTCGTCTTTGCGCGGATTGGCGTGGCGCACGTTGAGCAGGCCGTAGCGCTGCTCGCCCTTATAGCCGATGCGCAATGGAATGCGCGCCAGCCACGGAATCAGCGCCGACTTCAGGGAGTTCGGCAGCACATAGGCGGCGTCGTAACCCTCGTCGGCGAGCACGCTCGCGAGCCGGTAGCGCTCGAGCGGCTGCAATTTGCCGTGCGCGAGGTCGGTGGCGACGACGCGCGAAATCTCCGGCATGCGCTCCAGAACCGGGGCAACCCAGCCAGGCGCGATCGCGTCGATGGTCAGACGCGGATGCAGACGCTTGAGCAGGGTGAACAACGGCTGCGCCATCAGCGCGTCCCCAATCCAGTTGGGGGCGATCACCAAGGCTTTATGCATCGTGGCGGAGACTCTAAACGTTAAGCGTAGCGATGAAACGCACAGGCGACCGGGCGGCGCATCGCGACAGCTTGGCGCGGCGCCCGGCCGGTTGGGGCAGCGGCAGGCGGCTCAGTGGTGACCCTTGAGCACGACACCCGCCTTCACGCGATAGCGCGTGCCGCAGTACGGGCAGGCCGCTTCGCCGTGGGTCACATCGATGAACACGCGCGGATGGGCACTCCAGGCTTCCATTTTCGGATTCGGGCAGTGGACCGGCAGATCTTCGGCGCCGACTTCGACGACCGGCATTTGTTTGACTTCGCTCATGGGGTTCGGACCGTGATGGGTATTCGGAATTTTGGGGATTGCAGGGCCGGTGCCAAGAATGAATCCGCTGGACGACCGCCCACCAAAAGTCGCTATTGTAAAGCAGCCGCCGACCTTTGCGGATGGCTCACCGCGCCCGTGGGCGTGCCAAATGCCCGTTCCGGGGCGGCGGATTACCCACCGCGTGGCGCGTATGCGACACCTGGCATGTTGCGCCTGCAAAAACGAACGGATATACGCCGGCAACGTAGTAAGCAACTATTTACCGTGGCTATAATGGCCTGTCGCTCGCCGCCAATGATGAATATATTCAGGAGACACTCCGGCAACCCTGGCGGGCGCCATGGCTGCTAGCGGCCATCTTGGGCGTGCCGGGCGCCGTCGGGACCGCTTCGCCCCGCAATGCCAGACACTGCGCCGAACGCTTCGGTGCTCGCCCCCCAACCGACCATGCCAATGCTTCGTCTGCCAGCCGCCGAACGTGACGGGTTCGCGGCCGGTTTCCGCATCATTTCGCCGCTTTTGCCTGCCATTTTCTCGTGGGGACTCGTGACCGGGGTCGCCATGAGCAAATCGATACTGACCGTGCCGCAAGCCATCGGCATGAGCCTGATGCTCTACGCAGGCTCGGCCCAGTTGGCCTCGCTGCCGCTATTCGCCGCCGGCATGCCGTTGTGGACGATCCTGCTCACGGTCGGCATCGTCAACCTGCGCTTCGTGATCTTCAGCGCCGCACTTCAGCCGCATTTCTCCTATCTGTCGCTGCCCCGGCGCATCGTGCTCGGGTATGTGAATGGCGATCTCGGTTTTGTGATGTTCATGAATCAGAACTTCGCCAGCGGGTATGTGCCGGGTAAGGAGGGGACGTATTACGGCATCACGATCAGCAACTGGGCGGTCTGGCACGTGTCGTCGATCCTGGGCATCATGCTCGGCGCGCTCGTGCCCGATAGCTGGGGCCTCGGATTCGCCGGCACACTCGCCCTCATTCCCATGATGGTTCACACGATCACCAGCCGTTCGACGATGCTGGCCGTCGCCCTCGCGTCGGTCATCGGCCTGCTCGCGTTCGATCTGCCTTATCGCCTCAATCTGGTGCTCGGGGTACTCGGCGCGCTCGCGGCGGGCATGGTCTGCGACGAACTGGCCGCACGGCATGCGAAGCGTTTTGGGCTGGCGAATCCGAAGGCGGCCGCGAACGACGACAGCGCCAATGACAGCGCCAATGACAGCGCACATGAGCGCCCTCAGACTCGAGCCAACGGGGAGCGTCGCTCATGAGTACCTTCGAAATCTGGCTGGCTTTCGTGGCGATGACGGCGATCACTATCGTCACGCGTACCTTTTTCCTGCTTGCGGGCGACCGGGTGACGCTGCCGCAGCGGTTGCAACGTGCGTTGCGCTATGCCCCGGCGGCGGCGCTCGCCGTGATCGTGGTGCCCGAAGTGCTGCTGCTCGATCACCAGTTCGCACTGCACCTGGGGAACCACAAGCTGGCGGCGGCTGTGGCAGCCACGGGCTGGTTCATCTGGCGCCGGAACATGATCGAGATGATCGTCATCGGCATGGTGGTCTACACACTCGGCCGCCTGTTCCTGTAGGCAGAACCCCCAAGGCTCAAAATGGGCAACCGGACGGTCGGATCAGTTAAAATGCATGTTTTTTCCACCATTTATTCCGGATTCTCATGGCTTCCGTCGTACGTCTTTCCGATTTGATCGCTCAGGGCCGCCTTGCAGGCAAACGTGTCTTCATCCGCGCCGATTTGAACGTGCCGCAAGACGACGAGGGCCGCATCACGGAAGACACGCGCATCCGCGCCTCGGTGCCGGCTATTCAGATGGCGCTCGATGCTGGCGCTGCGGTGATGGTCACTTCGCACCTGGGGCGTCCGACCGAAGGCGAATTCAAGCCTGCCGACTCGCTCGCACCGGTCGCGCAGCGTCTGTCGGAACTGCTCGGCCGAGACGTGAAGCTGATCGCCGACTGGGTCGACGGCGGCTTCGATGTGGCGCCGGGCACGGTCGTGCTGCTGGAGAACTGCCGCGTCAACAAGGGCGAGAAGAAGGACAACGACGAACTGGCGCAGAAGATGGCCAAGTTGTGCGACGTCTATGTGAACGACGCGTTCGGCACCGCCCACCGCGCCGAAGCCACCACGCACGGTATCGCCAAGTACGCGCCGGTCGCCTGTGCCGGCCCGCTGCTCGCCGCAGAACTCGAAGCGCTCGGCAAGGCGCTGAACGCGCCGGCCCGCCCGCTCGTGGCCATCGTGGCGGGTTCCAAGGTGTCGACCAAACTGACCATCCTGAAGACGCTCGCCGACAAGGTCGACCAACTGATCGTGGGCGGCGGCATCGCCAACACGTTCATGCTGGCCGCCGGCCTGCCGATCGGCAAGTCGCTCGCCGAAGCCGATCTGGTCGCCGAAGCCCGCGCGATCATCGACGCCATGGCCGCACGCGGCGCATCGGTGCCGATTCCGACCGACGTCGTGTGCGCCAAGGAATTCAGCGCCACGGCGCAAGCCACGGTGAAGGCTGCCGCCGACGTGGCCGCCGACGACATGATCCTCGACATCGGCCCGCAAACGGCTGCCAAGCTCGCCGAGCAACTGGCGGGCGCGGGCACCATCGTGTGGAACGGTCCGGTCGGCGTGTTCGAATTCGACCAGTTCGGTCATGGCACCGAGACGCTGGCGCGCGCCATTGCCGCCGCCAAGGGTTTCTCGATTGCCGGGGGCGGCGACACGCTCGCAGCCATCGCCAAGTACGGCATTGCCGATCAGGTCAGCTATATCTCGACGGGAGGCGGCGCTTTCCTCGAATTCCTCGAGGGCAAGACGCTGCCGGCAGTCGACGTGCTGCAACAACGCGCGGCGCAAGCCAACTGATCGCGTAAAGCCAGGTGGAGCGGGGCGCGCAGGACGGTTCGACGGTCCGGAACAGGTTCGCAAGCGGCGGTTTTGACCGTCTTATTGCGAACATCAGAGATCGAATCAAACGATTTCGTACGGACAATACGAACTTTTTGGTTAACCTGCGACGGCCTAAATGCGCTACAAACCTCTAAGCGCCAGCAATGTCGAACGCGCTGTTACCAAAAGAGGATGAAGAGATGGATGTAATGAACCGCTCCACCAAGATCGTCGCCACCATCGGTCCGGCATCGAGCACGCCGGAAGTGCTCTCGCGCATGATCGCCGCAGGCGTTGACGTTGTTCGGCTGAATTTCTCGCACGGCAAGGCGCGCGATCACATCGAGCGTGCCGAGATGGTGCGCGCGGCCGCCAAGGCGGCGGGCCGCGAAGTGGCCATCATGGCCGACCTGCAGGGCCCGAAGATTCGCGTTGGCAAGTTTGAGAACGGCAAGACGTCGCTCGAAGCCGGCGCGAAGTTCATTCTGGACGCCGACTGCGAACTGGGCAACGACGAGCGCGTCGGTCTGGACTACAAGGAACTGCCGCGCGATGTGCGTCCGGGCGACGTGCTGCTGCTCAATGACGGTCTGATCGTGCTGATCGTCGAGCGCGTACTGGGCAACGAGATCCACACGACCGTGAAGGTCGGTGGCGATTTGTCGAACAACAAGGGCATCAATCGTCAGGGCGGCGGGCTGACGGCGCCGGCGCTCACGGCCAAGGACATGGAAGACATCAAGACGGCGATGGCGCTGGGCGCCGACTACGTCGCGGTCTCCTTCCCGAAGAACGCCACCGACATGGAAATGGCGCGCCGTCTGGCGAATGTGGCGGGCGAGCCATATGGCATCAAGCCGCGCATGATCGCCAAGATCGAGCGTGCCGAAGCCATTCCTGCGCTGGAAGAGATTCTGGCTGCGTCGGATTGCATCATGGTCGCGCGTGGCGATCTGGCCATCGAAGTGGGCAATGCCGCCGTACCGGGGCTGCAAAAGCGCATGATCAAGCTCGCGCGCGAGATGAACAAGCTCACGATCACGGCCACGCAGATGATGGAGTCGATGATCCACAACCCGGTGCCGACCCGCGCCGAAGTGTCGGACGTCGCCAACGCCGTACTCGACGGTACCGATGCCGTCATGCTGTCGGCCGAGAGCGCGGCGGGCAAGTATCCGGTCGAGACAATCGAGACGATGGCGGCGATCTGCGTCGAAGCGGAACGCTCGGAGACGGTGGAACTCGATCGCGACTGGCTCGACCAGACTTTTACGCGCATTGACCAAACGATTGCCGCTGGCGCGCTGTTTACCGCGTATCATCTTGGCGCGAAAGCGATCGTGGCGCTGACTGAGTCGGGCTCGACCGCGCTGTGGCTGTCTCGCCACAGGATTCATGTGCCGATTTTTGCGCTGACGTCGCAGCTCGGCAGCCATCGCACGATGGCGCTGTACCGCAACGTCTACGCGATGCGTGCCGACGCTACGCTCGACCGCGATCATGCGCTCAAGCAGGCAGAGCAACTGCTGCTCGCGCGCGGCGTGGTCAAGCGTGGCGATACGATCGTGCTGACGGTCGGTGAGCCGATGGGGCAACCCGGCGGCACCAATACGTTGAAGATCGTCCAGGTGGGCCAGGCATGACGAAGAGGGCCGCGCGAGTGCGCCGAGGCGTGTTAGCACACGTCGCGCCATCCGCGAGCCGTCGTCATGAGGGGCGCCTCTGGATCGAGGAAAGATTTGCTTAGTTTTGTGATTCCAAGGAGAACATCATGCCCCTAGTCTCTATGCGACAGCTGCTCGACCATGCCGCCGAAAACGGCTACGGTCTGCCGGCCTTCAATGTCAACAATCTGGAGCAGGTTTCCGCCATCATGGCCGCCGCCGACGAAGTCGGCGCGCCGGTCATCATGCAGGCCTCGGCCGGTGCCCGTAAGTACGCTGGCGAAGCGTTCCTGCGTCACCTGATTTCGGCGGCCGTGGAAGCCTACCCGCACATTCCGGTGGTGATGCACCAGGATCACGGCCAATCGCCGGCCGTGTGCATGGCCGCGATCAAGAGCGGTTTCTCGAGCGTGATGATGGACGGCTCGCTCGAAGCCGATGGCAAGTCGGTCGCCAGCTACGAGTACAACGTCGAAGTGTCGAAGAAAGTGGTCGAGTTCTCGCACTACATCGGCGTGACGGTGGAAGCCGAGCTGGGCGTGCTGGGTTCGCTCGAAACGATGAAGGGCGATAAGGAAGACGGCCACGGCGCCGACGGCACGATGACCCGCGAGCAACTGCTGACTGACCCGGATCAGGCTGCCGACTTCGTGCATCAGACGCAGTGCGACGCGCTGGCTATTGCCATCGGTACCTCGCACGGCGCTTACAAGTTCAGCCGCAAGCCGACGGGCGACATTCTCGCCATCGACCGCATCAAGGAAATTCACCGCCGCATTCCGAACACCCACCTGGTGATGCACGGTTCGTCGTCGGTGCCGCAAGAGCTGCTCGCCGAGATCCGCGAATTTGGCGGCGACATGAAAGAGACGTACGGCGTGCCGGTCGAAGAGATCGTCGAAGGCATCAAGCACGGCGTGCGCAAGATCAACATCGATACCGATATCCGTCTGGCCATGACCGGCGCGATCCGTCGCTATCTGTTCGAGAACCCGAGCAAGTTCGACCCGCGCGATTACCTCAAGCCGGCCCGCGAAGCGGCCAAGCTGGTTTGCAAGGCACGCTATCTGTCGTTCGGCTGCGAAGGGCAGGCAGGCAAGATCAAGCCGGTCGCTCTCGAGAAGATGGCCGAGAAGTACAAGAGCGGCGATCTCGCTCAGATCGTGAAGTAATCAGACGCATCATCGCCATGCCGGGCATGTCCCGCATGGCTGGCTGCCCGGCTCGGGCGGTGTGGCGTTGACGGGCCCAAACCCGTCAGGCGTGCACGCTGCTCAGGTCGCAGGCCCGGCTTTGGCCAGCACGCGCTGGAACAGAAGCCGGGCCTTTTCTTTTGGCATCTGCAACTGGAACTTGCCGCCCAGTTCCGAGCGGATCGTGGCGGTGAGCATTTCCACCCCGTCGACGATCAGCGTCATCGGTTCGTTCATGTGCTGACGGGAGAAGTCGCGCATCCGGAGGGTTGCGCCGTCGCGCAAGCTCATCGTGATGACGACCTCGGTATCCGTTGGCGTGTCGCCCTTTTGCGCCGGAAACTGCAACCCCAACTGCTCGATATCGCGCGCGGCGAACAAGGCGAAGCGCGGAATATCGTCGTCGTTCTCCGGGGGGGCGATGGCAACGAGGCGGGGTAGCACGGGCCGCTCGGTGGTGTCGGCGACCGCGGGAGGCGCGGCATTGCCGGGCGATGTGTGCGCTGCCCCGGGCCGATGGGCCGGGGCGTGGGCGGTGGCCGCCGGCGCAGTCGCGCCAGGCGCCGCCGTCTGCGCAAAGGCGAGCAGACTGGCGAAGGTCAGGGCTGCCGCCAGCGTCAGGCGGGCACCCAGACGGGCGCCCGGGCCGTTGCCGAGACGGCGTGCGGCAAAGCGGCCGGCGCACGGCTGCCGGACAGTTTTCGAATTCGATGCGTTCGTCACGACAGTCCCCTTTGCTCGGGTGAGCGTTTCTATTCTAGGCAACATCCGGGCAAGTCGAGGGGCAGAGAAATCCCGGCCCCGACAGCGCATGAAAACGCCAACGCCGGTGCAAAACGACAGTCACCCGCCGATTCCCGAAGTCCGGCGCCGGACGGCGTGGCAGTCTCCTGAGCCCCTCGAAAATTCGCTCGTGCCCTCATGGCTACCTGGAGATCGCTATGCCCGTGTCCTTGCCCAAAGTCGTTACCTGTTGTCTCGGAGCCCCCAATCCAAACGAAAACTCACCACCATCGTCGGGGCGCACTTCTCTGGCCGGGGAGATGACTTCCATGGCGAACCGTAACGGTGTTGAGCGATCTCCGAACGCGCCCATCGCCGCCGTTGCGCCTGAGCCTGTGCCGGGTTCGTCCGGTCGTTCGGCTCGCCGGCTGGACATGGCCGCCGACTGGCACGAAAAGAAGACGCCGTCCGATGGCACGCCTGCGCCCATCCCCCTTTGGGGGCGCGATGAGCTGCCGCGCGACTGGGGGCCCCGGTCGGAGGCGCGGCGCTGGGCGCAACACCATGGCGTCAACCCGGCGGCGTTGATCTGCGTAGACGGCAAATGCACGCGTTTCGGCCTGATCGAACTGGGTGGGCACCGTTTCGTTGTCGGGCCCTCGGTAACGCCGCCAGAGGGGCAGGTGCTCACGCGTATGCTCAAGGCCAACCCGCAGATCGGGGCAATCTTCTGTGTCGAGCCGGGCACGATGAGCGATGGCGGTAAAGGTGCCGCGCCGCAGGCATCGGGATCGGGCTATCAGGAGCGGCCTGTGAGCCGGTACATCGCCAGCACGTTGCGTCCCAAGGCGGCGCAACCCGCCGACGAGACCCCGGCCGTGGTGGAGTCGCTCGTCTCGCTCCAGGGCGGACTGGCCCACGTGCGATTCATGGAATTCACCGGCATGAAGCGTTTTGATGCCCAGATTTCCAGTGAGACGCTGTGGCACGCTGGCCGGGGCGTGGCGGAGTTCATGCAGTTGAATCCGGGCAAGATCGCACTGGTTTGTTCGGAGAGCGGCATTGCCCGTCCGTGCGCCGTGATCGCCAGTGCGGCACTGCAACTGGAACAGGGCGAGGCAAGTCTGCGCAATCGCCTGAGCGAGCAAGTCATCGGCCAACGCGCCAGTCAAAGCGATCACCATATCAATCTGGCGGCCCGAAGTTTCGATCTGATTGCCGAGTTCGTCAGGCTGCTCGATCTGCTTCGAAGCCCGGGGCGGGGAGACCTCAATCAGGAGCGAAAAATCCATCTGCTCAAAGCGCGATTGCCCGAATTGAGCACCGGTCAATATGCCAGCGTGGACTGGGGCAGCGATGCTGCGCGCCGTGCACTGGCGACACTTCTCGAAGACAATTTCGCCCGCGTTTCGCCTGCACTCAGTTCCGGCGGTTTGCCTCCCGGCACGGCATTGCTCTGGATTTGCGATGAATTCGATGTGCAGCGTGGTGTCAGGTTCCTGAACTCCGGCTACGTCTACGGCCATGTCGACCGGATCTCGCAGGAGGATATCGAACCGGACCATCAGAACGCGATCCGGTTGGTGACGGTCGATGATGAAGGGCTGACCTGCGACAACAAGTACTACGATGTCGCGTCGGTGGCCGAGTGGTATCGCCAATGCCGTCTTCGTTCCAGTGTGATGACGAGCCCGATTTCACGGGCCCCGGTCGTGGCGCTCCTTGTGCGCGATGCCGAAAGGGCGAGGCTCGAGCCGCTATTTCGCCGCAGCGCTGGGTAAGCCTGACGGCCCGTCATCGTCCTGCGGGGCAACCGGCCGTGGTGCCGGGGGCTCGACGGCAACACCCGGCGGGTGGAGCGGCGTCGGGGCACAGGCGCGCCGCCCGATGACACGCCGGGGGCCGACATCTTCGTGAATCGCCCCCCGACGCGCGTATAATTACGCCTTTGCCCTTCCTGACATTGGGTCCCGCCGTGACTACCCCCGCTCTGAACGCCCTGTACGAATCCTCCCTCAAGAGCCTGCCGCTGCTCTCGCGCGGCAAAGTGCGCGATAACTACGCCGTCGGCGACGACAAGCTGCTGATCGTAACGACGGACCGCCTCTCGGCGTTCGACGTGATCATGGGCGAGCCGATTCCGGGCAAGGGCCGTGTGCTCAACCAGATGGCCAACTTCTGGTTCGACAAGCTGGCGCACGTTGTGCCGAATCACCTGACGGGCGTGGCACCCGAGACGGTGGTGTCCGCCGACGAAGCCGGCCAGGTCGCCGGCCGCGCGGTCGTCGTCAAGCGCCTCAAACCGATCCTCGTGGAAGCCGTGGTGCGTGGCTATCTGGCCGGCAGCGGCTGGAAGGACTATCAGGCGACGGGAGCCGTGTGCGGCGTGAAGTTGCCCGCTGGTCTGCAAAATGCACAGCAACTGCCCGAGCCGATCTTCACCCCGGCGGCCAAGGCCGAGCTGGGCGAGCACGACGAGAACATCAGCTTCGACGACATGGTGAGCCGCATCGGCCGCGAACTCGCCGAGCAGATCCGCGAGATTTCGATTCGTCTGTACAAGGAAGCGGCGGCTTACGCGGCCACGCGTGGCATCATCATCGCCGACACGAAGTTCGAATTCGGTCTGGACGACGATGGCAAGCTTCACCTCATGGACGAAGCGCTGACGGCCGATTCCTCGCGTTTCTGGCCTGCCGATTCGTACGCTGTGGGCAGCAACCCGCCGTCGTTCGACAAGCAGTTCGTGCGTGACTGGCTCGAGACCCAGCCGTGGGGCAAGACGCCGCCTGCACCGAAGCTGCCGGACGAAGTCATCGAGAAGACGGCTGCCAAGTACCGCGAGGCGCTCGAGCGCCTGACCGGCCAGCAACTGGCCTGAGCGGGGCATCGAAGACATGAGCGAGAAACAAGCCGTGGCGCCGCGCGTTGGCGTGGTGATGGGGTCCAACTCGGACTGGGAAGTGATGAAGAACGCGGCCGCCATTCTGGCCGAGTTCGGTGTGCCTTACGAGGCACAGGTTGTCTCCGCGCATCGCATGCCGGACGACATGTTCCGTTATGCGGAAGCGGCCCGCGAGCGCGGCCTGGTCGCGATTATCGCGGGGGCGGGCGGCGCCGCCCATCTGCCGGGCATGATCGCTGCCAAGACGACCGTGCCGGTGCTGGGTGTGCCGGTGCCGAGCAAGTATCTGCGCGGCGAAGATTCGCTGCTCTCGATCGTCCAGATGCCCAAGGGCGTGCCGGTCGCCACGTTCGCCATCGGCGAGGCGGGCGCGGCCAACGCGGCATTGTTCGCAGTCGCCATGCTCGCGGCCGACGACAAGACGCTTGCCGGCAAGCTCGACGCGTTCCGTGCGAAGCAGACCGAAGCCGCGCGCGGCATGTCGCTGCCCACGCTGTAAAAAACAAGAACGTCCCCCGCTACTGTCAGCGCCTCAACGAAGATGAATTCTGCCTCCGCTACGCCTGTCCTTCCCGGCCAATGGCTGGGTATGCTGGGCGGCGGCCAACTCGGCCGCATGTTCTGTTTTGCCGCGCAATCGATGGGCTATCGGGTCTGTGTCCTCGATCCGGACCCGCGCTGTCCGGCGGGTGCTGTCGCCGATCGCCTGATCGTCGCCGACTACCGCGACGAGACGGCGCTCTCCGAGCTGGCCGCGCTGTGCCCTGCCGTGTCGACCGAGTTCGAGAATGTGCCGGCCGAGTCGCTCGACTTCCTTGCAACCTCCACGACCGTGAGCCCCGCGGGGCGTTGCGTCGCGATTGCACAGGATCGGGTAGCAGAGAAGCGTTTCATCGAAAGCTGCGGTGTGCCCGTGGCGCCGCATCTGGTCATCGAATCGAACGAGGCGATGGCCGCCATCGGCGATGCGGCCATTGAGATGGTGCTGCCTGGCATTCTGAAGACGGCGCGTCTGGGCTATGACGGCAAGGGGCAGGTGCGCGTGAACACGGTAGCCGAGGCCCGCGACGCTTATGCGGCGCTTGGCGGCGTGCCGTGTGTGCTGGAAAAGCGCCTGGCGCTGGCCTTCGAAGTCTCGGTGCTGAGCGCACGCGGTGCCGATGGCTCGGTTGCCACGTATCCGCTCGCACAGAACGTGCATATCGACGGTATTCTCGCCACGACCACCGTCCCGGCACCCGACGCCGCCCCGGTACTGGCGGACGCCGCACGCGCTGCGGCGGCGACGATTGCGTCGAAGATGGACTACGTGGGCGTGCTTTGCGTCGAGTTCTTCATTCTCAAGGATGGTTCGCTCGTCGCCAATGAAATGGCGCCGCGTCCGCACAACAGCGGTCACTACACGATCGACGCCTGTGCGGCCAGCCAGTTCGAGCAGCAAGTGCGTGCGATGGCCGGGCTGCCGCTCGGTGAGACGCGTCAACACTCGCCGGCTGTGATGCTCAATGTGCTTGGCGACGTATGGTTCCAAGGCGCGCACAAGGATCAGCCGCGCACGCCGGCGTGGGCCGACGTGGTGGCGCTGCCGTCGGCACGTCTGCATCTGTACGGCAAGGAAGACGCCCGCGTGGGCCGCAAGATGGGCCACATCACGTTTGCCGGGGCGTCGCTGGACGAAGCCCGCAAGGCGTGCGTGACGGCCGCGGCGAGCCTCAATATTCCGTTGGAAGACTGAGCGATGACGTCGCCCCAAGCGCCGCGCATCGTGATGCCGCCAGCCGACGCGATCACGCAGGCGGCCGAACAGCTCGCGGCCGGTGAACTGGTCGCGTTCCCGACGGAAACGGTCTACGGCCTCGGCGGCGATGCGGAGAACCCGGCGGCCGTCGCGGCGATCTACGCTGCAAAGGGCCGCCCGGCGAATCATCCTGTCATCGTTCACTTTTCGCCGGAAGGTGACCCCGGTTACTGGAGCGATGACGTCACGCCTGCTGCGCGCAAGCTGATGGACGCGTTCTGGCCCGGCCCGCTCACGCTGATTCTCAAGCGCGCACCGCATATTCCCGATGCCGTCTCCGGTGGACAGGATTCGGTCGGGCTGCGTTGCCCGTCGCATCCGGTGGCGCAGGCATTGCTGCGCGAGTTTGCCCGGATCAAGGGCGGGCAGGGTGGGGTGGCTGCACCGTCGGCCAATCGTTTCGGTCAGGTAAGCCCGACTGCGGCACAGCATGTGCGCGACGAGTTCGCGGGACTGCCGGGCGTGACCGTGCATGTGCTCGATGGCGGCGAGGCCGCCGTGGGTATCGAGTCGACGATTGTGGACTTGTCGCGCGGTTTCCCGGCGTTGCTGCGTCCCGGACACATCACACCCGAGCAGGTCGCAGCGGTATTGGGCGAGATGCCGCGACTGCCCGGACAGGACAGCGACGCACCGCGCGCGTCGGGCACGCTCAAGGCGCATTACGCGCCGCGCACGCCGCTGTATCTGTGCGACGCGAGTCAATTCGCGCCGGCGCTGGCTGTGCGTCCTGACGGCGAGCGCGTGGCGGTGGTGGCCTTTGCGCCAACGCTGGCGGCGCTACCGGCCAGCGTTGGCGCGTCGGCCGATGTGGTGACGATCGTGCTGCCGGCGACACCTGCTGCACTCGCGACCGACCTTTACGCGATGCTGCGACGGCTCGATCGCGCCAACGTGACGCACATCCTGTTCGAGCGCCTGCCCGATACGCCTGAGTGGGCGGCAGTCGGCGACCGTCTCGGCCGCGCCGCTGCGGCGTTCGAGCGCGCGTAGGGCGTCAGTTTCCATTCGGCAGCGGGGCAACGCGTCACAGCGTTTTGCGCGATGCCCCGACGCTGCCCACACTTCCCACGTTCGCCGCGTTCGCCACGCTTCCCGGCAATCCGCCTTCCGATGCCGTAGCGGTCTGTCCGGTGGCCAATTGCGCCGCCTGCCACGCGTGCCGCCATTCGGGCGGCCCGAACAATGCCATCCACTTGTTACGCCATCCCTTCATCGTGAAGACGTCGCGTGCCATCGTGCGCCATTCGTGAAACGTCAGCGTGATCGGGTTGTGCGTATGGATCTGGTCAACGATGCCGAATTCGCACGGCTCCGCCTCGCTTTCTTCCACATACGACCCGAACATCCGGTCCCAGATGACCAGCACACCCGCATAGTTGCGGTCGATGTAACGCGGATTGCGTGCGTGATGCGCACGGTGAATCGACGGTGTATTCAGCACATATTCGAGCCAGCCCAGTTTCGGAATCGCCTGCGTGTGGACGAAAAACTGGAAGGCGAGATTGAGCAGCACCACGCCAACGATCTGTATCGGCGTGAAGCCGATGAGCGCCATCGGTGTCCAGAACAGCCACATGCCTGCGACCGGATACATCAGGCTTTGACGGAACGCGGTAGACAAATTGAGCCGTTCCGACGAGTGGTGTACGACGTGGGCCGCCCACATCCACCGTATACGGTGACTGGCACGATGAAACACGTAGTAGAGAAAGTCCTGCACGACGAAGAGCAGCAGGAACCCAACCCATCCGGCCGGCATCGTGTAAATGCGGTGATGGTCATACAGCCACGCGTAAAACGGCACGATCAGCAGCCACGCCAGCTTGTCCGCGCCCTGATGCATGAGGGCGAGCGTGGCGTTGCTGATGGTGTCCTTCAGGCTGTACATGCCGGGGCGGCGGCGTCGCCAATACCAGGCTTCGATGCCAATGCACAACACGAACACCGGGGCGAGCGCCAGCAGAATCAACTCGACGTTCATGACCTCGTGTCTCCTCACGATGGGGTCATCTGAACCGGTGCCCCTCGCCTCTTGGCGGATGCGGGCGAAGGTGGCACCGATGGAACGTCTATTCTGACCGGAATGCGGCGGGTCGGCATGCCAGTTAGAGGGAAACGTCAAATGCTCCGTCTTCGCGCGCCGGGCCGATGCGGCGTGCTGGTCAGCGGCCGTTTTCGTACACCCACGAGATGAGCGCGTCGTGAAACGCTCGAGCATTGCTCGCGCGTGGGTCGTTGACCAGCGAGACCACGACGTAGATGTCACCCGAACGCGTGCCGACATAGCCGGCCACTGCGCTCACGTCGTCAAGCGTGCCGGTCTTGATGTGCGCATTGCCGGCCACGTCGCGGTTCATCAGGCGGTTGCGCATGGTGCCGTCGACACCGACGGTCGGCATCGACTCCACGAGAACCTGTCCGGTCGGGCTATTGATGCCGTGTTGCAGCAGGCGCGCCAGCTCGGCGGCACTGATGCGCTCGATGCGCGACAGGCCCGAGCCGTTTTCGACGACGAGCCCCGGCATGGCGAGGTCGATTTTGTCGAGCCAGCGGTTGAGCACATCGCGCGAGCGCGCGAGGCTCGCGGGTGTGCGGTTGTTGTCGGCGGCGAGACCGAGTGTCAGGAACAACTGACGCGCCATCACGTTGTTGCTGAACTTGTTCATGTCGTGCACGACTTCGGCCAGCGTCTGGCCCCGATGCGTGACAAGCAGCCGCGCGCCCGGCGGCACGACGCCCGTGCGCACGCTGCCGTTGAACTGTCCGCCCGAGGCTTGCCACAAGGCGCGGAAGCCGCCGAGGAAGAAGCGATCGCGATCCGGAGCCGCCACGTTCCAGCCCTTGTCTTCGCAGGACGCCGGATATGTGCCTGAGAAATGCGCGACATACGCGCCATCGGGGGTCGTGTTCAGCGTGGGATGAATGCGGGTGAGCCAGTCGCCGCAGTTGCCGGCTGCGGTCGACGACATCTCATTCGCGATCTGCAAATTCGCCAACGGCGGCAGCACGCCCACGTCGACAGTGCCGTTCGGATTGCCGGTGAAGCTGAACGAGACAGCCTTGAACGAATACAGCAACGGATCGGGGGCGACGTTGTACGGCCGGTCATCGCCACCGTCGATGGCACCCGTTGCGCCAATGTCCGAGCTGTAGGCCGACCGGTCGAGCACGAGGTCGCCATTGATGTTCGTCACGCCTGCGTTGTGCAGTTCCGCGACGAGCTTCTGCATCTCTTCCGGCACGAGCTTCGGATCTCCCGAGCCTTTGAAGTACAAGTTGCCGTTGAGCGTGCGGCCGTCAGACTGTCCGTCGGTGAACGCCTGCGTGCGCCAGCGGTAGTCGGGACCGAGCGTGTCGAGCGCAGCAATCGTCGTGACGAGTTTCATCGTCGAGGCCGGATTGCGTGGCACGTTCGGATTGACGGCGAGCAGCGGCGATGCGATCACCCCGCGCGTTTGAAGCGGATTGTCGACCTTCGCGACGATCACGCTCACGTTTGAAGCGGGCACCTTGCTTGCCGCGAGCGCACGCGACAGCTCAGGCGGCAGCGGTGTGGCCCGTGCCGGGGCGACCGGCACCTTGGGCGTCTTCGCGTGCTTGACGGGTTTCGCCTGCACGGGGGCACTCACGAGTATCACGAGCGTCAGCGCCGCGCAGCACACGCGCGCGACGTCGCTCATGACACGAGGCGACGCCAACGAATGCAGAGAAATGGGGGAGCGTGGGGCGCTGCTGGACAAGCGAGGGACGCGCATGACGGGCGAAGTTCTCCAGTGTTGCGCGCAGCGAAACCGTTCGGCCTGAATGCAGCGGGTGCCCAGGCAAAGCGATGCGGACGCGGCGGCGAAGCGATGATTTAGGTTCGCGGGCCGCAACGTGCGTCTGACATTGCGGCAGCATGCGTGCCATTGTAAGTCGGTCATGCAACGAACTGTCGCTACAATGGGTCGAAATCCAGCGAGTGTCACGCATAGGCAACATGCACGCCATCAAACAATGTTGCCTGTGCGGCCAGTGACGCCCGGAGATGGTCTCAACCGGTGCCCAAGCCATGCGAATTTTGTTGGTGGAAGACGATGCGATGATTGCCGCGGCCGTCGTGAAAGGTCTGCGCCAGGACGGCTGGACCGTCGATCATGTCGGTGACGGGCAGCGTGCGCTCGATGCGCTCTCGCTCGAGTCGTATGACGCACTGCTGCTCGACCTCGGTCTGCCGCGTCGTGACGGCATCGATGTGTTGCGGACGTTGCGCGCGCGCGGTCAGACGCTGCCGGTACTCATCGCGACGGCACGAGACGCGGTCGCCGACCGTGTGAAAGGACTCGATGCGGGGGCCGATGACTACCTCGTCAAACCGTTCGATCTCGACGAGTTGGCGGCGCGTCTGCGTGCGCTGGTGCGTCGTCAGGCCGGGCGCAGCGAGCCGCTGCTGCGTCACGGCGGCATCGTGCTCGACCCTGCGACCCGACAAGTGACGTGTGGTGGGGCGCCCGTCGCGCTTTCCGCACGCGAGTATGCGGTGCTCGAAGCGCTGCTCAACCGTCCGGGCGCCGTGCTGTCCAAGGCACAACTCGAAGAACGTATCTATGGCTGGGGCGAAGAAGTGGCGAGCAACGCTGTCGAAGTTCACATTCACGGGCTACGCAAGAAGCTGGGGGCCGATGCCATCCGCACTGTGCGTGGCGTCGGCTATATGATGCCCGCGCAAATGGGGCAGACACCGGCGTCGGCCGGCCCTGCGTCACGGGAGGCGAACTGATGCGCTCGATTCGCCGTCGTCTTCTCGTCGGCTTGCTGATGACGCTGGCGGTGGCGTTGCTGCTCGCGGGCATTGCGATCTTCCGTCAGGCGCGGACCGAGGCGAACGCCCTGTTCGACTTCCAGTTACAGCAGATGGCGCTGTCGTTGCCTGCGGAGCCCTTCTCGAGCGTGCCGGGCGAGCACAGTGACCCGGGCGGTCTCGTCATCCAGATATGGAGCCGCAACGGTGTCGAGCTGTATTACTCGCATCCGCGCGCGCCGTTGCCACCGCGCGCCGAACTCGGCTTCACCACGGTGCAGACGCCAGCGGGCGACTGGCGTGTCTACGCGGCGCTGGTTGGCGATAACGTCGTGCAACTGGCGCAGCCGATGGTCATTCGCGATTCGCTCGCCGTGTCGATGGCGTTACGCACCTTGCTGCCGCTGGTAGTGGCGATGCCACTGCTGGCATTGCTCGTCTGGATCGTGGTCGGGCGTGGCTTGCAGCCGCTGCGCCGTGTGACCAAAGCGCTCGACGCGCGTGCGCCGGGGGCGCTGGAGGCATTGCCCGAAGCCGGATTGCCTGACGAGGTGCGCCCGCTGGTACGCGCGCTAAACAGCTTGCTGGGAAGGCTCGACGAGGCGCTCATGCAGCAAAAGGCCTTCGTGGCCGATGCTGCACACGAATTGCGCACGCCGCTCGCTGCGTTGCAACTGCAGGTGCAGTTGCTCGACAGGGCGCATACGGAGACGGAGCGGACCGAGGCGATGCGCGATTTGCGAGATGGCGTGCGGCGTGCCTCGCAAATGGTGGCGCAATTGCTCACGCTCGCGAGACAGGAGCCGGACGCCACGCGCGCCGCCGCTGCCTTCGTCGAGATGCCGCTCGCCCCACTGCTGCGGGATGTCGTGGCGCACCACGCAGCACTGGCCGTCGCCCGTGGCATCGATCTCGGGCTGGATGCGCCCGAAGCGTTAGCCGCGATCAGCCGCGTGCGCGGCGATGCAAACGCGTTGCAGACCCTGTTCGGCAATCTCGTCGACAACGCGCTGAAATACACACCACGCGGTGGTCATGTGGACGTTCGTCTGGTGGCGGCAACGCCGGCGCCGGTCGTCGAGATTGAAGATACCGGCCCGGGCATTGCACCGGCCGAGCGCGAGCGCGTATTCGACCGGTTCTTCCGCGGAGGGGCGGCGTCGGCAGACGGGGCCGGACAAGGGCATCCGGTGCAACCGTCAGACGCGCTGACACCGGACGACACAGGCGGGCCGCGTGCGCAGGGCAGTGGATTAGGGCTCGCCATCGTGCGTAACATCGCGCATGCGCATGGCGCACACGTGGCGTTGTTCGACGCGCGCAGCGGAAAAGGGCTGCGGGTACGGGTGAGCTTCGGTGGCGTGGCATCGGCACCGCCGCCCGCGCTTTGACGATCGCGGCGAGGCGCGCCAGACGCCCTGCGCGTGCCGCGCCCGGCTCGCGTTGCCGGACATCGATGCGTTGCGCTGTGACGGCAATCGCACCGACGGCGCATGACATTGCGCGGTGCATTGACGCACCGCGCCTTCGGTGGAAGCCGGAACTCATCCGCGCGTCACGTTCGTGACCTTGTCGTTTTCAATCGTGAGCGTGCGGCGATCGGGCCGGTAATCGCGCGTGGTCGGCATGACCTTGCCGTCTTGCATGCCAATGCGCCACGGGCAGCCTTGCAGCATCGATTTGGCTTGCGCGAGTGACTTGCCGACAATCGCCTGATCGGAGGGCGTGTCTGGCGTGCAGTGGCCATTCTGGCCTTGCATCTGCCCCGGCATCTGACCTTGCGTCGGCGTCGAGTCTGCGGGGCCTTGCGTGCCTACGCCATTGCCGGGGGCCGCGTTCACTGAAAACGCGAAACTCAGGCAAAGCGTAGCCCCGGCCCATCCCATCCAGCGAGCTGCGTAGCGATAGCGGCGAAGCGTGGTGTCGTTCGTAGGCATGGTGAGTCTCCTGGAGTCGAAAACTTGCGACGCGGAATTGCGCCACTCCGCCACCGTAGGCAGCGGTATGCGTCGCGCGCAAGGCGAACGACGCGAGATGTCCCTTCAAACGCCTGCTGCCGTAACGCATGGCACTCAGGATGGCGTGTGGCAGCATTCGATGCGTCACATTTTCGAGGGCCTTAAGGTTGCCTTAAGGGAGCCTCCTTACGATCACAGTCATGTCAAACGTGATCGTCAGTAAGGAGAGACTTATGCGGACCTCGAAACTCACTCGCACGCTGGTTGCCGGTGCTGTGCTCGTCGCCTTGACCGGTGGTTACGTGGCGGGCCGCCAGCATTGGCAGGCACCGATGGCCTCAGAGATGGTCAGCGACGCCAATGCGGCGCTGGCAACGCCTGCCGCCAACGCGCAGAACACCGCGCCGCGCATGCTGGTGCCTGACTTCTCGCAACTGGCGGAACAATACGGACCGGCCGTAGTCAACATTAGTGTGACGCACGATGGGAAACCTTCGGCGGCACGGGGTTCTGCCGTGATTCCGATGCCGCCGGGCATGGATCAGAACGATCCGTTGTTCCAGTTCTTCCGTCGCTTCTACGGCGCGCCGGGCAATGATGGCGGCGGTGGCAGCGGCGACGGGGACGATGGCAGCAGCGCGACGACACGCAGTCTCGGTTCGGGCTTTATCGTGAGCCCGGACGGCTACATCCTCACGAACGCACACGTGGTTGACGATGCGAGTCAGGTCACGGTGAAGCTCACCGACAAGCGCGAGTTCAAGGCCAAGGTCGTGGGGAGTGACAAGGCGAGCGATGTGGCGTTGCTCAAGATTGCCGCGACGGATCTGCCCACGGTGAAGATTGGCGATCCGTCGAAGTCGAAGGCCGGCGAATGGGTGGTGGCCATCGGGTCGCCCTACGGCTTCGATAACACCGTGACGGCGGGCATCGTGTCGGCGAAGGCTCGCGCGTTGCCCGACGAGAACTACACACCGTTCATTCAGACGGACGTGCCGGTCAATCCGGGTAACTCGGGCGGGCCGCTGTTCAATCTGAATGGCGAAGTCATCGGCATCAACTCGATGATCTATTCGCGCACCGGTGGTTTCCAGGGCTTGTCGTTCGCCATTCCGATCGACATGGCGATGAAGGTCAAGTCGCAGCTCCAGCAGTATGGCAAGGTGAGTCGCGGCCGGATCGGTGTGGCGATTCAGGAGGTGAACCAGTCGTTGGCGAAATCGTTCGGCTTGCCCAAGCCTACGGGGGCGCTGGTCTCGTCCATCGACAAGAATGGCCCTGCGGCGAAGTCGGATCTGAAGCCGGGCGACGTGATTCTGGCGGTCAACGGCACGACCATCGACGATTCGGTGCAGTTGCCCGAGAAGATTGCCGACATGCGTCCGGGCCAGAAGGCGACACTGACCGTGTGGCGCAATGGCGCGAAGCAGGAGGTGAGCGTGACGGTGGCGGCGCTGAGTGAGCAGAAGGACGTTGCGAGCAATGACGACTCGGCCACGCATGGCCGGCTGGGTCTCGCGGTACGCGAGCTCTCGCCCGACGAGAAGCGCGCCGCCCAGGTGGCGAACGGTCTGCTGGTGGCGCGTGTCGGCGGCCCGGCCGAACAGGCAGGGGTGCAGCCGGGCGACATCATCCTGTCGCTCAACGGCACACCGGTAACCAGCGCTTCGCAACTGAGCGACAAGCTCAAGAAGGCGGGCAATAACGTCGCGTTGCTCGTGCAGCGCGACGGGCAACAGATTTTCATCCCGGTCGATCTCGGCTAAGCGCCAGGCGAGACACCCTCGGGATGCCACGCACTACGATGTGTGCCGGTGCGGTGGCGGCCGCGATACTGTGCCCGCCTCGCCACCGGTGCGATCCGGCATTGTGATGACATGAACGGGAGGTCGAACATGTGGCAACAATGGCAACGCTGGTCGGTGGCAGCCGCCACGGCCGCAGTCATGGCGGGGAGTCTGGGCGGCATGTCGGTCGCTCATGCGCAGGGTGGCATGCTGCCGCCGTCGATGCAGCAGGGCAACGTCACGTATGTCTCCGGCGGTATCGACAGCGACGAATCCGGAGCTTTCAAGCGTGAAGCGTCACGCTGGCCGCTGTCCATCGAGATGGCAGCACGCGGTGATGGCGCGAACGAGTACGTTGCCGATGCACAGGTGCAGATCATGCACGGCAGCACCACGGTGCTGGATACGCGCTCGAAAGGGCCGTTCATGCTCGTGAAGTTGCCCGAAGGCAACTACACCGTGAAGGCGACGTATAACGGCAAGCCCATGACGAAGGATGTGAAGGTGTCCGCCAAGGGGCACGCCGCAGCCACATTCCTGTGGCCGCACGACTGATGTGCCGATCGGTCGTGTCAGGTGAAGGACTCCGGATGACGAGGTAACCCAGGCAGTACCACTCAGCAACGAGTGAGCGAGTTGCGCCGCCGAAAGGCGGCGCTTTTTTTGTGCTGCGGGAAATGACGCGAGCTGTGCTGCGTCGGAGGGTGTCGCCGCTCAGGCGACGCTGCGGCACTCGGCGGCTTCGCCGTCGGCGTTCTCATCGGGCGTGCGTACCGCAAAGGTCTGTTTGACGGCGATGCCGTTCTTGATTGCCGTCATCTCGGCGAGAATCGCTACGGCGATCTCTGCGGGCGTTCGGGCGCCGAGGTGCATGCCGACTGGCCCATGAAGCCGTTCGATTTCCGTCGAACTCAGATCGAAGAGCGACAGCCGCTCGCGGCGTCGCGCGTTGTTCACACGCGAGCCGATCGCGCCGATGTAGAACGCGGGGGACTTGAGCGCTTCGAGCAGCGCCATGTCGTCGAGCTTCGGGTCGTGCGTGAGCGTGAGCACGGCGCTGTGCGAGTCGAGTTGCAGCCGCACGATCAGATCGTCTGGCATCTCGCGCGAAAGCTCGGTGCCCGGCACGTGCCATTCGTCGGCATATTCGCCGCGCGGATCGCAGACGATCACGTGATAGTCGAGCGCACACGCCATACCCGCGACGTATTTCGAGAGTTGTCCTGCGCCGATCACCACCAGCCGACGGCGCGGGCCATGCGAGGTGATCAGACGGATGCCGTCGAATTCGAGCGACGGCGTGTGGTGACCCGGGGCAATGCGTACCGCGCCGGTGGCCATGTCCAGTTCGCGCACGACGAGGCGGAATTGCGCGATGGCCTCGAGCAGCTCGGGAATGCGCGAGGCATCGCCCAACGGTTCGAGTACCAGTTGCAACGTGCCGCCGCAGGGCAGCCCGAAGCGGTGCGCTTCCTCGGCGCTCACGCCATAGCTGGTGAGCTGAGGACGGTTCTGTGGCCAGTCGCCGTCGCGAATGCGGGCGATGAGGTCGTCCTCGACACAGCCGCCCGAAACGGAGCCGACCATATGGCCGTCTTCGCGAATCGCGAGCATTGAACCCACGGGACGCGGGGCCGAGCCCCAGGTGCGTACAACAGTGCCCAGCGTGACGAAAAAGCCCGCGCGGGTCCACTGTACGGCGGACTTCAGCACTTCCAGATCGACACTGTCCATAGCACGGTTCCTTCGCCAATACGCGAGCGGCGGCCGATGGGGCCAAAACACAAAGCCACCGCCATCCATTCACCGCTCGATGTGATCGGGCGAGTATATCGCGCCTTGGCTTGCGCTGTATTTGCGCCGATACTCCGCCCATGTGTGCGGTGCGTAGCCCCGACACGGTCTTCCCGTGAGCCAGGCGCGCGGCGGACGCACTGTCGCAGCCGTGATCGGATGCGGGGTAACTCGTGTCACAATACTTCGAGGTTCGAGGTAACGCCGCAACACTCACGCAACACCAACGAGTTGCCACATCGCGTTTGGGGAGGGGCAATGGAACTGCAGAACAGCCGGCAGTTGCCGGTGGCGCGAGACGTCGCGTGGATCGCACTGAACGACCCGGGCGTCTTGAGCGGGTGTATTCCGGGCTGCGAATCGCTCGAGCGCATCGACGACACGACGTGGACGATCGTCATCGCCGCCTCGTTAGGCCCGGTGAGCGGACGTTGGACCGGCCGTATCACGCTCTCCGATGTGGTGGCGCCAATCTCATACACATTGAATTTCGACGGACTGGGCTCGTCGGCCGGGCACACGCGCGGCAAGGCGGCGGTGACATTGCAATCACAAGGACCGATGAACACATTGCTGACGTATCACCTGAAGGCGCAGTTCGGCGTTGAGTCCGCCCATCTGGACACGCCCCCGGTCGAAAGCGAAGCCCGCAAGCTAGCAGACGAGTTCTTCAGGCGCCTGACGGCCGCCATCGCCCCGCACCATCAACTCAACGACCCGGTGGCCGCCGATGCCGAAGTGGCCGCCGCACTCGCGTCGCAAGCCGGCATGAGCGATATGTCTTCCGCGCGCAGGAAAATGGCGCGCTGGTGGCCCTGGGCGGCGGCGGTGCTCGTGCTGATTCTGATCGTGTTGTGGGGCAACCATGCCGGTTGAGCGTCGTGAGGGGAAAGCGGGCGGTGCAGGCGAGCCGGAACGTGCGGGCAACGCGGATGTCGGCTCCGCCAACGGCGCCCATGACGCTGAGGCGCTTGCGCGCGAGTTGCTGGCAGCGGCCGAAGCGCTGGAAGCGGCAAGCAAGACGGCGGCACCTGCCGGCATGGCGAGCTACGACCTGCGGGTGCGCATTCGCGATGGCGACACGCCCGTGTTTGGACCCGGACGTCTGACGCTGCTGCGCGCCATCGAAGCGACGGGGTCGATTTCTGCGGCAGCCCGGCGCATGGGCATGTCATACCGGCGGGCATGGTTGCTCGTCGAAGCGATGAACCATGAATTCCGCGAGCCGCTCGTCAGCCGGCATATCGGCGGCGTATCCGGTGGGGGTGCGCAGCTCACGCCGTTCGCGCAGAACCTCACGGCGCACTACGACACCCTCATCAAGGAAATCCGCTCGCTGCTCGACGCCCATGTGCCAACCTTCGATGCCTATCTCAAAGGCGGCAAGGCTGTCGACCCGGACGAGGTGTAAAAAACGACTTTTAGTCGCTTATTTCTCCGCCTCGATTATCACGAAAACGTTATTTCTCTGTGAGGACTTCGTCACCGGCCTGAAGCGACACTGACTCCATCGACGCGAACCCCGCGATGGAGGTCCCCATGCCCACTCTGACGAAGTCCATGCCGCCTGCGGCACAGCCCCCGGTGCGGCCCGGGCCGGTACAGCCGGGTTGGCTGCGCGTCACCCACTGGCTCAATGTGCTGGCTGTCCTCACGATGGTCACGAGCGGCTGGCGCATCTACAACGCGTCACCCATCTTCGATTTTCGCTTCCCCAACGAGATCACCCTGGGCGGCTGGCTTGGCGGCGCGCTGCGCTGGCACTTCGCTGCGATGTGGCTGCTGGCGGCCAACGGGCTTGTCTATCTGCTGGTCAATCTCCTGAGCGGCCGCATGTCGCGCCGCTTCTTTCCGTTGACGTTGCGCGGCGTGTTGCGCGACGCCTTCGCCGCACTGCGCGGCCGTCTCGCACACGATGATCCCCGTCATTACAACCAGGTGCAGCGCGCGGCGTATTTGTTCGCGGTGCTCGACCTCGTACTGCTCGTCGCGTCGGGGCTTGCGGTCTGGAAGCCCGTGCAACTCGGCTGGCTCTGCACGCTGTTCGGCGGATTTCAGGGCGCGCGCCTGGTGCACTTCGTGGCGATGGCGGGCCTCGTCGCGTTCGTCGCCGTCCATATTGCGATGGTGGCGCTGGTGCCTCGCACCCTGCGCACGATGATCACCGGACGCTGAGCGCGCCCCGCTACGAGAGAACTGCCATGACCCTCGAACGAAAGCCTCGCAACCTTCCACCGAGCGCGCCGGTCGTGCGCGACGGCGAAGCGATTCTCCACGAAGCGCGTGCGCTGATCGCGCGCCGGGTGGCCGAACCTTCTCGCAGAGCGTTCCTGACACGCACGTTATCGCTGGGTGGCGTGGCATTGCTCTCGGGTTGCTCGCTCGACGACAACGCTGGTGTGTCGTCTGCGCTCGACACGATGTCGCGCTGGAACGACCGCGTGCAGGCCGCCCTGTTTCGTCAGGATGTGCTGGCCCCGACATTCCCGGCGTCGCGCATCACGCGTCCGTTCCCGTTCAATGCGTTCTATTCGATGGACGAAGCGCCGGTGGTCGAAGAGGCCGATTACCAGTTGGAGCTGTCCGGACTGATTGCGGACAAGGCCCCGTGGCGTCTCGACGCACTACGCAATTTCGCCAGCCCGCGTGCGGCGGAGCAGATCACCCGTCACGTGTGCGTGGAGGGGTGGAGCGCCATCGGCCGCTGGGGAGGGGTGACGTTCTCCGACTTCCTCCGGCGCATCGGGGCCGACACAACGGCGCGCTACGTCGGCTTCAAATGCGCGGACGACTACTACACGAGCATCGACATGCCGACGGCGCTGCATCCGCAGACGTTGCTTGCCCTCACCTACGACGGACAGACGTTGCCGAGGCAGTACGGCTTCCCGATGAAGCTGCGTATTCCGACGAAGCTCGGCTACAAGAATCCCAAACATATCCGCGCGATATTCGTGACCAACACGTATCCGGGCGGGTACTGGGAGGACCAGGGCTATAACTGGTTCGGCGGCAGTTGACGTCACCGCGCAACTGCCCGATTCACGGAGCGCTTGCATGGCGTTCCGGCAGGACTCACTCACTCTTGGAGGATTACGGCAATGAAGATGCGATATCTGGCGGTAATGGCGTTGGGACTGGCACTCGGCACCGGCGCGGCGTTGGCGCAGGACGCGATGAGCAAGGGCGACGCGATGTCGAAGAGCGGCGCAATGAGTAAAGACAACGCCATGAGCAAGGACATGGACAAGAGCGGGAAGATGTCCAAGGGCGACGCGATGGGCAAGCACGACGCGATGTCGAAAGGCGACGCGATGGGCAAGGGCGATGCCATGGGCAAGAAGGGCGATGGCATGTCGAAGGGCGACGCCATGGGCAAGAGCCAGTAAGCGGGGCGGCCTGAAGGGGTGGCCTGAAGCAACAAGGCGTCACAGCGGATCGCTGGTGTGACGCCTTGTTTTTTTGCTGACGCGTCAGCGAGTCAGTGCGACCGATTTGACGAGCAGATACACTTCGCGGCCCGTGACCAGTTGCAGTTGATCGGCGGAGAAACGGGTGATGCGTGCGCGCAGCACGGTGCCCGCGCAATCGCCGAGAAGCGTGGCGCCGACTTCCACCGAGTCGCCCAGATCGCGCAATGTCGTCACACGTGCAGACAGCACGTTCAGCACGCTGGTATCGACGGGCGGCGCCGTGGCCACGGCAACGTCGCGCTCGCGCACGAGAATGCGGCAGGCATCGCCCGGTTCGCCGCTCGCACGCGGCACACGCAGCCGGATCGCGTCGCTGCCGTTCACGGCAAGCTCGGTCAACCCGTACTTTGCGTCGTGCGCGACGATGCGCGTCTCCAGCAGGGTGCCCGGGGCTTCGGCGGCGCCGTCGAACGCGTCGCGATGCCTATTGAGCACGTCGGCCGGTGCGCCTTGCGAGATCGTGCGGCCGTCCTTGAACAGCACCACCTGATCGGCCAGCCGCATCACTTCGTCGAGCGAATGCGTGACGTAGAGCACGGGCAGCTTCAACTCGTGGCGAATGCGGTTCAGATAGTCGAGCACCTCAAGACGCCGCGAGTGATCGAGCGAGGCGAGCGGCTCGTCCATGAGCAGCATGCGCGGGCATGACAGCAGTGCGCGACCGATCCCCACACGCTGCTTCTCACCGCCTGACAGGGCGCCGGGACGGCGTCCCAGCAAGTGCCCCAGATTCAGCACCTCGACCACGTGCTCCAGCGCGATCGCGCCAGTGCCTGCGGCGGTCACATCGCGGCGTCGCAACCAGCGGCCGAAGAGCAGGTTCTGACGCACCGTCAGATGCGGCAACAGGCGTGCATCCTGAAACACGTAGCCGATGCGGCGGCGCCACGTCGGCAGGGCAACGCCTGCGGCACTGTCGAAGAGGATGTCGTCGCCCACGACGATGCGTCCCGCATCGGGCTTGAGCAGGCCGGATACCGCATTGACGACGGTACTCTTGCCGCTGCCCGACGGCCCGAACAATGCGGTCACGCCCATGCCGGCGGCGAACTCGGCGTCGAGCCTGAAGTCGCCGAACGAGTGCTGGAGACGAACCTCAACCGTCATAGCCGAGCGCCTTGCGATTACCGAAGCGGATCAGCACCTCGGAGAAGATGAGCGTCGCCACGGCCAGCACGACCGAGATCGCGCACAAACGCCAGACCATTGCGTCGCCGTCGGGTACCTGCGTGGCCGTGTAGATCGCCAGCGGCAGTGTCTGCGTCTGTCCGGGAATATTCGAGACGAACGTGATGGTCGCGCCGAATTCGCCGAGCGCACGGGCGAAGGCGAGCACGAAGCCGTGCAGCACGCCGGTAGCACTGAGTGGCAACGTTACGGTGAGGAAGGTGAGCCACGGGCCGGCACCGAGCGTTTGCGCTGCCTGCTCGAGCTTGGTGTCGGACGATTCGAGCGCTTGCCGGATCGCCCGCACGAGCAATGGGAAACCCATCACGCCAGCGGCGAGCGCCGCGCCTGTCCAGCGAAACGCGAAAGTGAAATTGAACCACTCGCGCAGCAGCTTGCCGATCGCGCCCTGTGCCCCGAACAACACAAGCAGCGCGAAGCCGACGACCACCGGTGGCAGCACAAGCGGCAAATGCAGGATGGCATCGAGCAACGCCTTGCCGGGGAAGTGCCGGCGAGCGAGCAGCCAGGCGGCGGCATAGGCAAAGGGCAGGCTGCACAGCGTGCCCCACAAGCCAATGCGCAGGCTGAGTTCGACGATGCCCCATTCTTCCGGGCTGAGACGCATGAACATTCGGAGTTACGGACGGCTGAAGCCGAAGCGCTGGAACGTGGCCTGAGCCGTCGGGGTTTGCAGGAATTTGTAGAACGGATCGGCGTCGGCCCGGTTGGCCTGCTTCGTCACGGCGACCGGGTAGACGATCGGTGCATGGCTGCCTGCCGGGAACGTGCCGGCAATGCGCACGCGCTTCTCGGCGTTGGCGTCGGTCTTGTACACGATGCCGTAAGGCGCTTCACCGCGTGCCACGAGCAACAGGGCGTTACGCACATTGTCGGCAGCGGCGACCTTGCCTTGCACCTTCGACCAGATGCCGAGCTTCTCGAGCGCAGCCTTGCCGTAGAGGCCGGCCGGCACGTGGGCAGGATCGCCCATGGCGAGCTTGCCGTTACCGAGCCTGGCGTCGAGGTCGGCGCCCGGCTTCAGATCGATGTCGCCCGTCGTCGTGGCCGGGGCAATCAGCACCAGCTCATTGCCGAGCAGGTTGCGACGCGTGCTCGTATCGATCAGATCGTGCTTCTGCGCGTAGTCCATCCAGTCCTGGTCGGCCGAGATGAACACGTCGGCCGGTGCGCCTTTCTCGATCTGGCGGGCCAGCGTCGAACTGGCGCCGTACACGAGCACCGGCTTCTTGCCGGTTTCCTTGGTGTAAGCGGCGGACAGATCGTCGAGGGCGTCCTTCATGCTGGCGGCGGCGAACACTTGCTGGGCCGCCGCGTGGCCCGCAAACAACAGGCTTGCGCCGACGGCGGCAACGCTCAGTGCGCGGCGCAACATCGAGCCGGTCTTTTGCGGGGCTTGGGACTTGAGGCTAGCGATAACGACAGCTTTCACGAATGTGGTCTCCAGCATGGATGGCTAGGTCGGCTCGATGTTCGGCGCAAATCGCCTTGAGCAACCGCTTGGATGCAGTCGGGCAGCGAGGCCGGACTGCCGGTCACACGGTGCGTGCAACGCGTTGTGTAGGATTATATATAACGCTGCGACGCTGTACAGGTATACGCCGTATCACAGCGTCCGAATGTGATACGGCGCGGCAACTGCGCGTCGGGAAACAGAAAAATCGGGACGATGTGCGCCAGATCGGGCACGGACGAACCACCAACGAACAAGCGCCCGGTCATGGGCGCTTGCTAATTAATATATGTAGTAAATCTTGGGGGGCGCATGCGCTGTCTGGCGCGGGGCCTCAGGCGGGCGTGGCCTGCGGCGCGTTGCTCCCCGAGCGCAGCATCGCCGGGCTCGTGCGCAGCATGTCGAAGAAGCCGTCAACCACCGCATCGCACTCCGCACCGAGGTCATAGTCGGGCAGGAACAACCAGTCGGACATCATGCCGACCACCAGGGCGTGCAGCATGATCGCTGCCCGGCGTGTGTCGAGATTCCGGGGTAACTGATCGCGCTCAATGGCGCGTTCCATGTCCCGCATGATGCGCTGCTTGCCGTCTACGCGCGCTTCGCGCTGGCGCTCGAGCACGGAAAGCATCTCGTTCGTGTATTCGCACTTGTGAAACAGAATGTCCAGCACGCGGCGGCGGCGCTCATTGCGTGCGGTCTCCTTGAGCACGAGCTTGCAGATATCGTGCATGCGCTCCATCGGATCGCCGTTCTCAGGCTCGGTGCACACCTCGTCGATCATGCGTTCCATCGGCAGACGAATGCGATCCGTCATGGCGTTGAACAGGTCGATCTTGTTCTTAAAGTGCCAGTAAATGGCGCCGCGGGTCAGACCGGCGGCTTCGGCGATATCGGCTAGCGAGGTGCGTGACACCCCTTTCTGTGCGAACACCGTCTCGGCGGTGTCGAGCAACAGATTGCGGGTCTCGATCGCTTCCTCTTTGGTTCTGCGGGCCATTGTCGTGTCACGGGGGCGGCGAAGATTTGCGAAATGCGATGTAAACAGCGCCGCACTTTGAGGCGACGCAATGTGATTTACATACATTCATGAATGTATCTATAATAGCAGCCGCTTGCTCTATTGCACAGGGAACATTTAAGCTCCTTCGTCTAAGGGAAACACCTCACGGATGTGAGGGAGCCATTTGAGGCCAGATCACCCGGGCCTTAGGCACTCGCCGGCCCGTCATGTGCGCCGGGATTGCATAGCGGCCCTCGCCGCGGCAATCGTCGCAATCGCAATCGCAATCGCAATCGTCGCAACGTATCGTCATTTTGTTTGACCGCATTCCATTTATCGGGGGCGTATATGCACGTCAAGAGAAGTTCACTGGGGATGGTCACGGCCGTGGCACTCGCGGTATTGACCTTGGCCGCGTGCGGCAAGAAGCCGCAGCAGCCGCAGGGCATGGTGCCGGAAGTCGGCGTCGTGACGCTGCAACCCCAGAACGTAACACTGACGACCGATCTGCCCGGACGCACCTCGCCTTTCCGCGTCGCCGACGTGCGGGCGCGTGTCGACGGTATCGTGCTCAAGCGCGATTTCACCGAAGGCGGTGACGTCAAGGCAGGCCAGCGTCTGTACAAGATCGATCCGGCCACGTATCAGGCCGCTTACGACAACGCCAAGGCCACGCTGGCCAAGGCCGTCGCCAATCAGGCATCGACAAAGGTGCTGGCCGATCGCTACAAGCAACTGGTCGCCGTCGAAGCCGTCTCGAAGCAGGACTACGACAACGCCGTGGCCTCAGCGCTGCAAGCCGACGCCGACGTGCAGTCCGGCAAGGCAGCGGTCGAAACGGCGCGAATCAACCTTGGCTATACCGACGTGCCGGCCCCGATCTCGGGCCGCACGGGGCTGTCGCAGGTGACCGAAGGTGCGTATGTGCAAGCGGGTGCCGCTACGCTCATGACGACCGTTCAGCAGATCGATCCGATGTACGTGGACGTGACGCAATCGGCCGCCGACGGGTTGCGTCTGCGCCGCGCGCTGGCAGACGGTCAGTTGCAAAGCGCGGGCAAGAATGCCGCCAAGGTGGAGTTGACGCTCGAAGACGGCACGAAGTACCCGCTCGAAGGCAAGCTGCAGTTCGCCGACATCACGGTCGACCAGACGACCGGCTCGGTGACCGTGCGCGCCATCTTCCCGAACCCGAATCGTGAGTTGCTGCCGGGCATGTTCGTGCACGCCAAGCTCCAGGAAGGGGTGAAGGAAGGCGGTTTGCTCGTGCCGCAGCAGGGTGTCACGCGTGACCAGAAGGGCCAGCCGACGGCACTGATCGTGAACAAGGAAGGCAAGGTCGAGCTGCGACAGCTGGTGACCGATCGCGCGATCGGCGACAAGTGGCTGGTGAGTTCGGGTCTGGCTGCCGGCGATCAGGTGATCGTGTCGGGGCTGCAGAAGGTGCGCCCGGGCGCACCGGCGAAGGCTGTGCCGGCGCAACAACCGGGGGCGCAAGCGCCGGCAGGTGCCAGTGCACCGGCGGCTGCGGCGCCTGCCTCGCAGGCGAGCGCTGCTTCGGCCGCTAACGCTCAATAACGCGGAGCCTCATTCATGGCAAAGTTTTTTATCGATCGCCCGATTTTTGCGTGGGTGATCGCGATTGTCATCATGCTGGCCGGTGCGCTTTCGATCCTGAAGCTGCCGGTCTCGCAATATCCGCCCATCGCACCGCCTTCGGTGCAGATCACTGCGACCTACCCGGGCGCTTCGGCGCAGACCGTTCAGGATACGGTCACGCAGGTGATCGAGCAGCAGATGAACGGTATCGACAACCTCGAGTACATGTCGTCGACGTCTGACGGCTCGGGTACGGCGCAGATCACGCTGACCTTCTCGCAGGGCACGAACCCGGACATCGCACAGGTGCAGGTGCAGAACAAGCTGCAACTTGCCACACCGCTGCTGCCGCAGCAGGTGCAGCAGCAGGGTATCAAGGTGGCCAAGGCGACCAAGAACTTCCTGCTGGTGATCGGTGCGTATTCCGACGACGGTCAGATGACCGACATCGACCTTGCGAACTACATCGCCGCTAACGTGCAGGATCCGATCAGCCGCGTGAACGGCGTCGGTCAGGTCCAGCTCTTCGGTTCGCAGTACGCGATGCGCGTCTGGGTCGATCCTCAGAAACTGAACGGCTACAACCTGACGGTCATCGATGTCTCGAACGCCATTCAGTCGCAGAACGTTCAGATTTCGGCGGGTGAGCTGGGCGGTGCGCCTGCGGTGAAGGGGCAGCAGCTCAATGCCACGGTGACGGCACAAAGCCGTCTGCAAACGCCGGAGCAATTCCGCAAGATCCTGCTCAAGGTCAACAAGGACGGCTCGCAAGTGCGTCTGGGCGACGTCGCACGTGTCGAGCTCGGCGGCGAATCGTACCAGGTGGTGGCGCGCTATAACGGCAAGCCCGCCGCAGGTCTGGCCATCACGCTCGCCACGGGCGCGAACGCGCTGCAAACGGCAACGGCGGTCAAACAGGCGGTCACGGATCTGGAGCCGTACTTCCCGGCGGGGATGAAGGTCGACTATCCGTACGACACCACGCCGTTCGTGAAGATCTCGATCGAAGAAGTGATCAAGACCCTCATCGAAGGTATCGTGCTCGTGTTCCTGGTGATGTATCTGTTCCTGCAAAATCTGCGGGCAACGATCATCCCGACGATTGCCGTTCCGGTCGTGTTGCTCGGTACGTTCGGCATCATGGGGGCGGCTGGCTTCTCGATCAACACGCTGTCCATGTTCGGTCTGGTGCTCGCCATCGGTCTGCTCGTCGACGATGCCATCGTGGTGGTGGAAAACGTCGAGCGGGTGATGGCCGAAGAGGGGCTGAGTCCGAAGGAAGCGACGAAGAAGGCCATGGACCAGATCGTCGGCGCGCTGGTGGGCGTGGCGCTCGTGCTCTCGGCGGTGTTCGTGCCGATGGCGTTCTTCGGCGGCTCGACGGGGGCCATCTATCGCCAGTTCTCGCTGACGATCGTGGCGGCCATGGCGTTGTCGGTGCTGGTGGCTATCGTGCTCACACCGGCCATGTGCGCGACGATCCTCAAGCCGATCAAGAAGGGCGAAGTGCACGAGAAGCGCGGCTTCTTCGGCTGGTTCAACCGCACGTTCGACAAGGGCTCGAAGAAGTATCAGGGGCAGGTCGAGCGCATTCTGAAGCGCAGCACGCCGCTGGTGATCGTCTATGTGGTGATCGTGGCCGTGGTGGGCTTCCTGTTCGTGCGCATGCCCACGGCATTCTTGCCGGATGAAGATCAGGGCTACTTCTTCAACCTGGTGCAACTGCCGCCGGGCGCGACGCAAGAGCGTACGCTCGACGTCATGAAGCAGGTCGAGAAGCACTACCTCGAGAAGGAAAAGGACGCCGTGCGTTCGATCTTCACGGTGACGGGCTTTGGCTTCAACGGCCGTGGTCAGAACGTGGGTCTGGCGTTCACCATGCTGCGTCCGTGGGAGGATCGCCAATCGTCCGATCTGAAGGTGCAGGCGGTGATTGCGCGTTCGTATCAGGCTTTCGCGAGCGTGAAAGACGCCATGATCTTCGCGATCAATCCGCCGTCGGTGCCCGAACTGGGTAACGCGGGCGGTATCGACTTCGAACTGCAGGATCGCGCAGGCCTCGGCCACGACGCGTTGATGGCCGCTCGTAATCAGCTCCTCGGTTTGGCTGCGAAGAATCCGAATCTGGCGAACATGCGTCCGAACGGTCTTGACGACACGCCGCAGTACAAGGTGGACGTCGACGAAGAAAAGGCCGCCGCACTGGGTCTGTCGATTTCCGACGTGTACACCACGCTCTCGGCCTCGTGGGGTTCGTCCTACGTGAACGACTTCATCGACCGTGGTCGTGTGAAGAAGGTGTACGTGATGGCGGAAGCCAAGGACCGTATGCTGCCGCAGGACATCAACAAGCTCTTCGTGCGTAACGCGAGCGGGGCGATGGTGCCATTCTCGGCCTTCTCGACCGGCAAGTGGATCTACGGCTCGCCGCGTCTGGAGCGATACAACGGCGTGCCTGCGGTGGAAATTCAGGGTATGCCGGCACCGGGCAAGTCGTCGGGTGACGCCATGAAGGCTGTGGAGGAAATTGCGAAGCAACTGCCTCCGGGTATCGGTCTGGAGTGGACGGGGCTGTCGTTTGAAGAGCGCATTTCCGGCTCGCAGGCACCGGCCCTCTACGCCCTCTCGATCCTGATCGTGTTCTTGTGTCTGGCGGCGCTGTATGAGAGCTGGTCGATTCCGTTCTCGGTGATTCTCGTGGTGCCGCTGGGTGTGCTGGGCGCACTGCTGGCAGCGACGCTGCGCGGATTGTCGAACGACGTGTACTTCCAGGTGGGTCTGCTCACCACCGTGGGTCTGTCGGCGAAGAACGCGATTCTGATCGTGGAATTTGCCAAGGATCTGCAGGAGCAGGGCCGCACGCTCATGGAAGCGACGATGGAAGCGGTGCGACTGCGTCTGCGCCCGATTCTGATGACGTCGATGGCGTTCGTTCTCGGGGTGTTGCCGCTCGCGATTTCTAATGGCGCAGGCTCGGCCTCGCAGCACGCTATCGGTACCGGCGTGATCGGCGGTATGCTCGCGGCAACGTTCCTCGCGATTTACTACGTGCCAGTCTTCTTCGTGATGGTGCGCAAGCGCTTCGCACATGAGGATCTGGATACCGTGGAACATCCGGAAGCGCGTCACGAGCAACCGGACGCCGGCCCCGCCAAGGAAGGAAACTGACTATGAAGCACAAAGCATTGCCAATGGCCTTGGCGGCAGCGTTCCTGGCAGGCTGTACCCTCGCGCCGCACTATGAGCGGCCCGAGGCACCGGTGGCCACGTCGTTCCCGACTGGCCCGGCCTACAAGACGCCCGGGGCGGCGAACCAGAACGGCACTGCCGGCAGCAATGCCCTGGCAGCCGCCGATCTGGGCTGGCGAGATTTCTTCACCGATCCTCGCCTGCAAAAGCTGATCGAGATCGCGTTGGAGAACAACCGCGATCTGCGAGTCTCGATGCTCAACATCGAAGCTGCGCGCGCGCAGTATCAGATTCAGCGCTCGGCGCTGCTGCCCTCGGTCGGGGCGGCAGGGCAGGCGTCGATCCAGCGCTCTCCGGCCGATTTGTCGGCGTCGGGACGCGCCGGGGTCAGCCGCAGCTATCAGGTGGGTGTGGGCTTCACGTCGTATGAACTCGATCTGTTCGGTCGTATTCAGAGCCTGAAGGATCAGGCGTTGGAGACGTATCTGGCGAGCGAGGACACGGCCAAGGCAGCGCACATGACGCTGATCTCGGAAGTGGCGACGGCGTACCTCACCTGGCTGGCGGATCAGGAGTTGCTCAAGCTCACGTCCGACACGCTCAAGAGCCAGGAATCGTCGTACGACCTGACCAAGCGCAGCTTCAACGTGGGCACGGCTTCCGGGCTGGATCTGCGTCAGGCGCAAACGCCGGTCGATACGGCGCGGGCGAATTTCGCGCAGTACACGCGTCAGGTCGCGCAGGACGAGAATGCGCTCGCGCTGCTCATCGGTCAGCCGTTGCCGGCCGATCTGCCGCCGGGACGTCCGCTCGATGGGCAAGGTCTGCTCACCGACCTGCCGGCCGGGTTGCCCTCGGATCTGCTGCTGCGCCGTCCGGATGTCACGGCGGCCGAGCACACGCTCAAGGGGGCCAACGCCAACATCGGTGCCGCACGTGCCGCGTTCTTCCCGTCGATCTCGCTCACGGCGAGCGCGGGCACGGCGAGCGCGTCGCTCAGCAATCTGTTCAAGGGCGGACAAGGGGCGTGGTCGTTCGCACCGACCATCAACCTGCCGATCTTCGCGGGCGGGCAGAACATCGCCAACCTCGATCTGGCCAAGGTGCAAAAGCGTATCGAGATCGCCAACTACGAGAAGGCGATTCAGACGGCGTTCCGCGAAGTGTCCGACGGGTTGGCCGCACGCGGCACGCTCGACGATCAGGTCGCGGCGCAGGAGTCGCTCGTCAAGGCGAGCGACGAGAGCTACAAGCTCTCGGATCTGCGCTATCGCAACGGTGTGGACAGCTACCTGAACGCGCTCGTCTCGCAGCGCTCGCTGTACTCGGCGCAGCAGACGCTGATCGCCACGCGCCTGGCGCGCTGGACCAACCTCGTCACGCTGTACAAGGCGCTTGGCGGCGGTTGGGAAGAGCGCTCGGTGCCGGCCAATGCCGGGACGGCGTCGGCGCCGTCGGCGGCATCGTCGTGATGGTGTCGATCGTGTCGTGAGACGTGCGGGCGGTCTGAGCCGCACGAATGTCTCGCAGCGACGCAAGGCTTGAACTTCGAAACGCCCGGCAATGCGCCGGGCGTTTTGTATTGAAGCGTCGTGTTTTGCGGTGGATCCGCTCAGTTCCCGAGAGGATTAGACGCAGGGTTCTACGCTCGCCTCTACCTCGCTTACTGCTTCGTCGCTATCCTTGATTGCGTTGTATTCGCAACACCCCGAGCGTCGACGTGAGCGCTTCATGACATGGCCGGATCGGCGCACGGGACACATATAAGCTGACTGCTTTTCCAGGGAGAGACACCATGAGCGATCTTCAAGCCCGCTTCGACGACGCGGTAGCCCAATCCAAGACGCTGCCCGAACGTCCCGACAATTTCACGTTGCTGCGTATCTATGCGCTCTTCAAACAGGGCACCGAAGGCGATGTGTCCGGCACGCGTCCGGGCATGACGGATTTCGTCGGCCGCGCCAAGTTCGATGCCTGGGAAATGCTCAAGGGCAAGTCGAAAGAAGAGGCGCAAGAGGCTTATGTCGCACTCGTCGAGGAGTTGAAGGCATAACGTTGCCGGGCACTGCGTTGCCCGCCATACGATGCTGAAGCAACGCCGGGCCCGCTCGGTGTGATCGGCCCCAAAAGCGGCGACTTCGGTCGCCGTTTTTTATGGGCGTTCGTTGAGTGGTGTTGCGTTGCGTATGAAAAGTGAGGTGGCGCATGACGGGGTAGGTTTTGCGGTGTCGTCCGATTGGCGTGTTACCGAGCGTGGGCGACCATGGACTCGTCATTCACGAGACGAGGGACCGAACCATGCAACAGGATCGACGACAGCAGCGGCGTCGCGCCGACCGGCAGGCGCTTCGCGATGCACTGGCCCATCACCGCTATCCACCGACGCGAAGCGGCCGGGGGGCACCGGTGCGCGATGCGGGCCGACGGCGAGGACGAGGGTCGCGGCAGTGGACGCCGCATGCACCGGCTCGGCCGGTACGTGAGGTGGCGCACGCGAGGCCGATGCACGATGTGCGTTGCAAGACACGCTGTCGGGGCGCGGCATTACTCGACGTCATGTTCACGCTGTCGGCGCTCATGGCTGGCGCTCAGGGCTTGGCTCAGTGGCAGGCGGCGGGGGGCATGTCATCTGCCGAACTGGCACCGTCGCCAGAAAGGGCCGCGATGGCGCTGCCAACGCAAGTCGGGAGCGAGGTATGGCACGTTCGTCGATACCCGTGAGGTGGCGGCCGCATTTGCGCGAGGGTGACGGGGCATGCAGGCGCCGCATGGCTGGCTTCACGCTGCTCGAGTGGGTGTTGGCGATGCCGCTCGGATTGCTGATCGTGACGGCGGCGATCGCGATCTATCTTGCGGGCATCCGGCTGTGGCGGGTACAGGCGGAGCGATACGACGTCACCGAGCGCGCCATCTTCGCATTGACCCAACTCACCCGTGCCGTGGGCATGGCGGGGTATCGGAACTGGGACCCGATGGAGGGCGCGATCCGGCCGCCGGGGCAGGTGAAGCGTGACTGGCCGTCGGTGCGGGCCAGTGGCGCATGCGCGGGCACGGCAGACACCTGTCCCCGGCAGGGTTGGCAAGGCAGCTCGCTGTTGGAGGTGCAGTTCCAGGGGGCAGGATTGTCGGAAGGCAACGGCGCCATCCACAACTGCGCCGGCATGCGCACCAGAGCCACGGGACGGGTGGACGATCGTCATCTCAGCCTCTTCTATGTCGACAAGGGAGAAGACGAAACGCCATCGCTCTACTGCCGCTACGGCGAACGCCAGATGCTGTCGGTGGATCTGCATCCGGCTCAGGTGCTGGTGAGCGGTGTGGAGGCGATGTATGTCCGGCTTGGGTTCCGGGTGGGGGGCACCGGCGCTTTGCGTTGGGCCGAGCCGCTCAGGAGTGTGCGTCGCAAGCCGCCAAGCCCGCCACCGGGAGAAGGGGGATGGGAGAACGTGGCAGCGGTGGCGTTTTCCCTGGTCTTGCGCGGCGCGCCGCGAAGCGGTGGCAAGCCGCGGACCGTGCGGGTGGTCGAAGTCTTCGATGCGGCATCTGGCGGCCGTGAGTACAAGCGGCTGGGCAACGCCGGAGACGTTCATCTGCATGTGTTCAACGCGGTGGCCTATCGTCGCAACGATGGCGGTGTCGGTGAGGAGGCGAAATGGTTGGCGTCTTTATGGTGATGTGGCTGGCGGCGCTGATGACGCTCGCTGCATCCGGCATGCACCATCGCCAATTGGCCAGCCGTTTCATCGCCTATACGAACGACCGTGCAGGGGCATTTGCGGCGGCGGACCAGGCACTTACCGAGGCACGCAACTGGCTGACGCATGAGGCGCGTGCGGCGGATATTGCGGCCATGTCACCTTTCGAAGCCGGGCCGTACGGCGTGCTGGAGGCGAATCATCGCGGTGATATCTGGTATCAGCGTCGTGTACCGAGGTGGCGGACGGTGCAATGGAATGACAATGCGGTGGTTGTCGCGGCGCCGCGGGCGCGTTACTTCATCGAGAGAATCGCTTTTTCTGCCTATTTGGCGGGGGCGCCGGAAGATCGCGATGCGCCGGTGCGCCGGTATCGAGTGAGTGCGATGGGGTGTGGTCGATTACCGGGCACGCGTGTGTATTTGCAGGCGATCTATGAAGTCAGGCAGCGAACGGCGAACGCCGCTGGCGGAGTGACATCGCCGTCATTCTCATCGCGCTCGCTGAGTTGGCGCGAGGTTGCGACGTGGCATGGAGATGTTGCCGAAACGCCCGCACAAGGCATTCGCCGTGAGAATTGCGATGCGTCGTGAGCGACATCCCGCATGCGGCGTCACGATGCTGGAGTGTGTCATCGCGATGGCTGTGCTCGCCGTTGCGCTGATGGCCGTGTCGCCTTCCATCGAGGCGGTTCGCCGCCGCGTGGAGGTGGACATCACGGCGCGAGCCTTTCTGGCGTCGATGCAGGCTGCACGTGCGGAGGCGTTGGGGCGGCACCGACGCGTTGCGATGGCGCCGCACGACGGCGCGAGTCTGAGCAGCGGCTGGGTGACGTTCGTCGATGAGAATCGCAACGATCGCTTCGATGCCGGAGATCAATTGCTGGGGCGACACGCACCGTTGGCTGATGGCGTCACCATCGAGGTACGGTGGGGGCTGTATGCCACGCAGGGGCTGGCGTTCGCAGAAAACGGCTTCATGCGAACGCAGACACGCGGATGGCTGTCGGGGACTGCGCGCATTGCCGGGCACGGCCGGCGCGTTTGTATCACGATCAATGCTTACGGCCGCGCCCGCGTGGCTCGACGTTGCGATGCGTGAGCCAGGCGCAGCAGTCACATGACCGGTGGTGAGCCGCTGTCGTTGGCGCGGGTGTTGGACGACGGGCGAGTCGACGCGGGCGGCGTGCGAGGCGTGGCGGACGTATCGGACGTATCGGACGTATCGGAAGGATCGGAAGGATCGGACGTATCGGAGGCTTTGGCATTCGGCGTCGACGGCTTCGTCGATTCTTGCCAGAGCTTGATACCTTGCCAGGCGAGAACACCAAGGCTGCCCCACTTGAGACCGCGGCGTACCACGCGCCCGACAGGCGTATGCGACAGACCGGTGAGCGCCAATGAAGCCACCGAGCTCACGAGCGGATAGCGTTCCAGTAGTCCGCCGAGCCTGAGCCCGGTACTGGCGATTCCGCCAATACCGGAGAGCTTGGCAAAGCCGCCGGGCAGCAAATAGCGTAACCAGCGGAAATTGCGCAGGCGTTCGCGCGTGACGTGCGAGGCCTGAATCAGTTCGGCGCGCTCGACGGCAATACGCGTGAGCACGAGTTCCTTGCGAATCGCGAGGAGGTCGTGACGCGAGCGTCGTGACGGTCGCGTGCGGCGACGGCGGTTCTGTTCCAGCGGCACGGGCAGATCTCCTTCAGTCCGGACGCAGAGCGTCGCGGTCCTTTTCGAACTCGGCCAGCGTGGCCTCGAACGGCATCGGGGCATCGCGCAGAATATTGCGTGCGCGCAAGGCGCACCAGCCGGCGAGTAACAGATACACGATGAAGATGCCGGTCATGGCCTGCAGGCGATAGGTGTCCCAGAAAATCACGATCACCAGCGCGGTCAGCGACACGAGGGCGAGAACGCCGAAGAGCATCGAAGCAAGGCCGAGGAAGGCCACGCCCATCAGACGTTCTTTCTCTTCGGTCAATTCAATGCCGATGAGTTCGATGCGCGACTGCAGGATCTCGAGCAACGCACCGGCGAGGCGCCGTAGCGAAGGCCGCGGCGGGGTCGTGCGATCATTGTCGGTCATGGGCTGGACTTTGAGCGGCCCATCCGACCCGTCGCACAGGTCAGATGGGCTCTGCCTTGGGCAGAATAGGCGAGAAATCGACTTGCGTCGGGGCAGCTTACTTGCGGTTGAGCAGCAGGCCGATCACCACACCGATGCCGGCGGCGATGCCCACGGCTTGCCACGGATGGTCGTGAACATAGTCGTCGGTCGCGCGAGCGGCTCGCTTGCTCTTTTCGACAACGACAACTTGCACGTCGGATGCCTTTTCCTTGGCTTGCTTGAGCAGCGTCAGCGCCTTGTCGCTCAATTCGGAGGCGCGCTCACCGGTCGTGTTGGCGGCTTGTTTGAGCAGGTCTTCGGCGTCGGCCAATACGGATTTGATATCGGTCATGAACTTCTCCTTGTTGGTGTGCACTTGCGACATAGTCACATAGTCATTGCCCGGTTGCGGGAGGAAAATGCGAGGGGAATATGAGTGTTATCGTAACGCTTTCAACGAGTCGTTGCCAGAAAACAACACCATCAATGGCCGTATATTTCGAATAATTATGTGCAACCAATTTTTTATTCGTTCTGGCAAAGCTTAGCATCCTTTAGTCTTGACCCCACTGAGTTGAAGGTTCTCAAGGAGACCGTAAATGACATTGCGTTTGGGTGACATTGCTCCCGATTTCGAGCAGGACTCGTCGGTTGGCAAAATCAAGTTCCATGAATTCCTTGGTGACGGTTGGGGTGTGCTCTTCTCGCATCCGGCCGATTACACGCCCGTGTGCACGACCGAACTGGGTCTGACCGCGAAACTCAAGGGTGAGTTCGAAAAGCGTGGTGTGAAGGCCATCGCGCTGTCGGTCGACGACGTCGAATCGCACAAGGGCTGGATCAACGACATCAACGAGACTCAGCACACCACGGTCAACTTCCCGATTCTGGCCGACGGCGATCGCAAGGTTTCGCAGCTCTACGACATGATCCATCCGAATGCCAGCGAAACCGTGACGGTTCGCTCGCTGTTCGTGATCGATCCGAAGAAGAAGGTGCGCCTGATCATTACGTATCCGGCCAGCACCGGCCGCAATTTCGACGAAATCCTGCGTGTGATCGACTCGCTGCAATTGACCGACAACTACTCGGTTGCCACGCCGGGCAACTGGAAGGATGGCGAAGACGTCGTGATCGTTCCGTCGCTCAAGGACGAAGCCGTGCTGAAGGAAAAATTCCCGAAGGGTTACAAGGCCGTGCGCCCGTACCTGCGTCTTACGCCGCAGCCGAACAAGTAATCCGGCGAGTGCCGCAGACGACCGCGGATGAAAAAAAGCCAGCTCGAGAGAGCTGGCTTTTTTGTTGGGTACGCGCCGTCGCCCGGGGGATTGACGGCCCGCGACGTGCGGCCTGAGAAACGACGCGTACCCGACAAGTCGCATGAACCGCAGATGAATCACGGCGAATCTCACGATTCGCGCGGTCCATGCAACCTGATCAATCGCGACGATCGATCAGAAGAACGCCTGGATGCCCGTCTGCGCACGCCCGAGAATCAGCGCGTGAATGTCGTGGGTGCCTTCGTAGGTGTTGACCACTTCAAGGTTCACGAGGTGACGGGCGATGCCGAACTCATCGGAGATGCCGTTGCCGCCGAGCATGTCGCGCGCGAGGCGGGCGACGTCCAGTGCCTTGCCGCACGAGTTGCGCTTCATGATCGATGTGATCTCGACCGCGGCCGTGCCTTCGTCCTTCATGCGGCCCAGACGCAGGCAGCCTTGCAGGCCCAGCGTGATTTCCGTTTGCATGTCGGCGAGCTTCTTCTGGATCAACTGATTGGCAGCCAGCGGACGACCGAACTGTTGACGGTCGAGCACGTACTGACGCGCCGTATGCCAGCAGAATTCAGCGGCACCCAGCGCGCCCCAGGCGATGCCGTAGCGAGCCGAGTTCAGGCAGGTGAACGGGCCTTTCAGCCCGGAGACGCCCGGCATCAGATTCTCTTCCGGCACAAACACCTGATCCATCACGATCTCGCCGGTGATCGACGCACGCAGGCCGACCTTGCCGTGAATCGCCGGCGCCGACAGCCCCTTCCAGCCCTTTTCGAGAATGAAGCCGCGAATCTTCTCGTCGCCATTCTCGTCGGCGAGCTTGCCCCAGACCACGAAGACGTCAGCGATGGGCGAGTTGGTGATCCACATCTTGCCGCCGCTCAACTCGTAGCCACCCGCGACCTTCTTCGCACGTGTGGTCATGCCGGCCGGATCGGAGCCGTGGTTCGGTTCGGTCAGGCCGAAGCAACCGATCCACTCACCGCTGGCCAGCTTCGGCAGGTACTTCTGCTTTTGCGCTTCGCTACCGAATTCGAAGATCGGCACCATGACGAGCGACGATTGCACCGACATCATCGAGCGATAGCCCGAATCCACGCGCTCGACTTCGCGTGCGATCAAACCGTAGGCCACGTAGCTCAAGCCCGGGCCACCGTACTCCTCGGGAATCGTCGGGCCGAGCAGGCCGATCTCGCCCATCTCGCGAAAGATCGCCGCGTCGGTGCGCTCATGACGGAATGCCTCGAGCACGCGCGGCGCGAGCTTGTCGTTCGAGTACGCAGCTGCGGCGTCGCGAATCATGCGCTCTTCGCTCGTGAGCTGTGCGTCGAGCAACAGCGGATCTTCCCAATGAAACTGTGCATTGCCTGCCATGACCTATCTCCTCCGATGTTCTCGAAAAATACGCTGACGCCATCCTCGTCGGCCCGTTTGGCACCTGTGCGGCATACGTTGCTGCATCCGGCACCGGGAAAGCGGATTGGCTTGACGAAAGTTCCGCAATGCGGAACAATGTTCTGAAATCGAAGTTAGTTTAGCACTAAACTTTTTTCCCAGGCAATGGCCAGTGCATGCACTGGCCGAATCCATTTGAAGCGGAGTGCGCGATGGTTGTGGTTAAAACGTCCCTGTCAGCCTTTGCCGGTGCGCCGGCGCATGGTGTGCCCCCTTCGCACGACGAGCGCAAGTTCGTCACGGCGCTTGCCCGTGGCCTCGAGCTGTTGCGTGCCTTTGGTCCCGACGACGTATTGCTGGGTAATCGCGACTTTGCGGCGCGCACGGGTCTGCCGAAGGCGACCGTCAGCCGCCTCGCTTATACGCTGACAGAACTGGGCTACCTGCGTTACGACGCAGAGCTTGGCAAGTACGCGCTTGACGCTGGCGTGCTGGCCCTCGGATACGCGTTCCTGAGCGGTACCGACATGTTGACGCTGGCCCGGCCGCATATGCGGGCGTTGGCCAAGGAAATGGGGTGTTCCATTTCGCTCGGTTGCCGCGAGGGCATCGACATGATGTACCTCGAAACCATCCGCAGCGACTCGGCGCACCTCACGCTGGGGCTGACGGCGGGCTCACGTCTGTCGATGTTGACGAGTTCGATGGGGCGCGTCTACCTGGCGGCCATGACGCCGACCGAGCGCGAGAGGATGCTCTCCGATCTTCGCGATGCCTATGAGACGAATCCGGCGGCGCTGCGCAATGTGGGCTGGGATGCGTTGCAGTCGGGCGTCGATAAAGGGATCGAGTCGTACAAGCGCGAGGGATGCTGCTACTCGTTTCGCGAGTGGCATGAAGGTGTGAATGCCGTGGCGGTGCCGTTGCGCGACGTGCGGCAGAACCGCTGGCTGGCAATCAGTTGCAGCGGGCCGTCGTCGTCGATTCCGGATGCGGTGTTTCGTGAGGAAATCGGTCCACGTCTGAAGCAACTGGCTGCGCGTCTTAGCGGACAGGCTTAGGTCAGTGGTCAATCGGGTTGGGGGCCGCCCGCGGTACGCCAATGCTTGTTAAGTCGCACCGCGGGCGACCCCCAACCCGATCCGCAACCGTTATCGATCCGACGACACCCATCGTTGAGATGAGTGCGGCGCGTCCGGGGCGCACGATGACGGTGATTGTCCGTCCCCTGACGTAGCGACTTAACAAGCACCGGAGCGGCGTCAGGGGACGGGCAAGCGCCGCAGCCCCGGGTACAGGGAGAGGCACTTGCCGACGCCATGCGGGAGGTGTTGCTACTGCAAAGACATCACAACAACGTCCGCACGTGCCACAGCTCAGGGAACAGCACGACATCGAGCATCTTGCGCAGGTAGGGCGCCCCGTTGGTGCCGCCAGTACCTTGTTTGAAGCCGATGATGCGCTCGACAGTCGTCACATGCCGGAAGCGCCACTGGCGGAAGGCATCTTCGAGATCGACCAATTCCTCGGCCATCTCGTACAACTCCCAGTGTTGCGACGGGTTGCGATACACCTCGAGCCATGCTGCCTCGACAGTCGCATCGTGAGGCGTCGGCTGCGTCCAGTCGCGTTCGAGTCGTGACGGGGCAATCGCAAAGCCGCGACGCGCAAGCAGACGCACCACCTCGTCATAGAACGAAGGCGCGTTGAGCGCAGCTTCGACTTGCTGGAAGAGGTCGGGGCGATGCGAATGGGGCTTCAACATCGCCGCATTCTTGTTGCCCAGCATGAACTCCAGAATGCGGTACTGATAAGACTGAAAGCCCGAAGAGCTGCCCAGTGACGGACGCATCGACGAATACTCCGACGGCGTCATCGTCGCCAGTACACTCCATGCCTGCACCAACTGTTCGAGAATGCGCGACACGCGGGCGAGCATCTTGAACGCCGGCGGCAGTTCGTCGTTGTGAACCGCCGAGCGTGCTGCCTGCAGCTCGTACAGCGCGAGCTTCATCCACAATTCGCTCGTCTGATGCTGAATGATGAACAGCATCTCGTTGTGGTCGGTCGAGCGTGGATGTTGCGCATTCAGAATCGGATCGAGCGACAGATAATCGCCATAGCTCATGCTCTTGGAAAAATCGAGCTGGGCATCGTGCCATTGCGTCGCGTCTGCAGGCGCGTTTTGCGAGGCTTTCGCGTCACCCGCAGCAGTGTCTGCACTCTGATGCCCGAACGGGCACCCGCCCTGTGCGGGCGCGGTGTCCACTGGGGTATCGTGATGACCGCTTGCGGAGGAGGGGGACTTGCTCATGCTGACGACTCCTTTCTCAGGTCACCGCGCCGCGGCGATGAAACTCGGGCTTGTCCCACGAGCCCGTGGTCAGCACGTCACGCAGAATCTCGACCGAATCCCAGACATCGGCAAAGCTCGTGTACAGCGGCGTCATGCCGAAACGCATGATGCTCGGCTCGCGGTAGTCACCGATGACACCGCGTGCGATCAACGCCTGAATCACGGCAAACCCTTCCGGATGCTCGAAGCTCACCTGCGAACCCCGCGAGGCGTGATCGCGCGGCGTCACCAGCGTGAGCGGGAATTCAGCGCAACGCTCTTCCACCAGCTTGATGAACAGGTCCGTCAGCGCCAGCGACTTGCGACGCAGCGCTTCCATCGACGTCTGCGCGAAGATGTCCAGACCGCACTGCACGAGCGAGAGCGAGACGATCGGCTGCGTGCCGCACAGGTAACGGCCAATGCCGTTGTCCGGTGTGTATTCCGGCTGCATCGCGAACGGCGTGCGATGGCCCCACCAACCCGACAGCGGCTGCCAGAACGTTTCCTGATGACACTTGTTGACCCACACGAATGCCGGCGCACCCGGGCCGCCATTCAGATACTTGTACGTGCAACCCACCGCGAAGTCGGCCTTGGCGCCGTTCAGGTCGACCGGCACTGCGCCTGCGGAGTGACACAGATCCCACACGGCCAGTGCGCCGGCCGCATGAATCTCTGCCGTAAGTGCGGCCATGTCGTACATGGCGCCGCTGCGGTAGTTCACATGGGTGAGCAATACCACGGCGACGTCATCGCCCAGCGCGTTCGGCAGTGCGTCCGGCGAATCGATCAGGCGCAGCGAGTAGCCGTCGTCGAGCAGGCGCGTGAGGCCCTGCACGATATAGAGATCGGTCGGGAAGTTGCTGCGCTCGGAAATGATGACCTTGCGTTGCGGTGCACGCGTGCGCTGCGCATCGAGGGCGGCGGCCATCACCTTGAAAAGGTTGCTCGACGTGGTGTCCGTCACCACGACTTCGCCTTTGCCTGCACCGATGATCGGGGCCAGCGCGTCGCCCAGCGTGCGGGGCAGTGCGAACCAGTCCGCCTCGTTCCAGCTCCGGATGAGACCCACGCCCCATTCGGCCGTGATCACCTCTTGCGCGCGTTTGGCCGAAGCCAGCGGGCGTGCGCCCAGCGAGTTGCCATCAAGATAGATCACATCCGGCGGCAGATCGAATTGCGCGCGCAGCGGGGCGAGCGGATCGGCCGCATCGAGGGCCAGGCAATCGTTGCGAGAAGACGTCATGATTTGCGTTATGTGAGTGAAAGCAATGCGAAAAAGGGAAGTCAGGAAGTCGTTTACCGTGAGACCGACGCGCCCCGTACCGTTCAAAGAGACCGCAGCACCGCGCGTACCGGGCTCGCATCGAGCCGCATGAACTTGAGCGGCAGCGCGATGAGTTCGTAATCGGCCGGCGCGATCTCGTCGAGCACCAGCCCTTCGAGGATGGCCATGCGATGCGCGCGAATGCGGTGGTGCGCGTCCATCGTCTTGCTCTCCTGCGGATCGAGCGACGGCGTGTCGATGCCGACCAGCTTCACGCCGTGCGATGCGAGCAGGTCGATCGTCTCGGGCGCCACCGCGCAAAACGCGTTGTCCCAGCGAGTCACCGGCGCACATTCATACGTGCGAAACAACACACGCGGCGGCACATTCGTCAGGTGCGGCGCGACCATCTCGGGCGTGACGACCGGCGACGCGCCGATGCAATGAATCACGCGGCATGGCCCCAGATACGTGTCGAGCGCCACCTCGCCAATGAAGGCACCGTCGTCATCGTAATGACGCGGGGCATCGGCATGCGCACCCGTGTGCGGCGACAGCGTGATCCGCCCGACATTGACCGGGCAGCCCGGTCCGATCTGCCACACCGCCTCCTCCGAGAACGGTGTGTCACCGGGCCAGACAGGGGTGTCGCTCGAGAGCGGGGCACTGATATCCCAAACGCGGCGCTCGTTGTGCGCGTCGGCTGGGCGGTTGCTGGGTGCTGTCATGGACGTGCGCCAAAGCGTGAATCGATATGCGCATCTTAGAAGAATTCGCGTCGCAAGTGCTTGCGTATTCGCGGATCGCGATGTGTGAAATTGATAGTGGAAATGCGTTTTTCGTCGGTTGACGAAAGAAAATTCGACAATATGGTGAAGTGGTCGAATTTTTGACGATTCGCCGTGCCGGGCGATTCACGTTTTCGGACGCGACCTTGCAGCGATCAGAATGCGCCTATCGGTGGCTCTGCGTTCCCTGCGCCATTTCGTCGATCAGACGACGCAACGTTGCTTTGAGCAAAGTGGATTGCTCTGTGCCGAAGCGGGCGAGCACTCGGGCTTCGTGGCGGCGTGCGCTGGCGAGCAACGGGGCGACTCGTTCGCGCCCGGCGTCGGTGAGCGAGACGAGCGATTGACGGCGATCCGTCGTGCTTTCGCCGCGCACGACATCGCCTGTCGCTGCCAACCGGTCGACGACCTTGGTGAGCGTCGGCTGCTTGGCGAGCACGATGTCGGCCAGTTGATTGATGGTGCGCGCGCGCCCGTCGGAGAGCGTGGCGAGGACTCGCCACTCCGACACGCCCAGCCCGGCGGCGGCCACTTCGCGATGAAATTCATCGGAGACCAGCGTGCTCGCACGGGCGAGCAGATACGCCAGATAGTCGTCGACGAACGGCGAGCCGGCGGCTGACATGGGGCGGCTTAACCGAGGGATTGCGGCTTGTGGAAGCCGCCGGCGTGGAAGATCAGCGGCATGCGCTCGCCCACGTCTGCATGAACCCCGCAACGCTCGACTTCGCCAACGAAAATGACATGGTCGCCTTCGTCGTACCGGCTGCGGTTGTGACATTCGAACCAAGCCAATGCACCATCGAGCACCGGTGTGCCCGAGGCCGACAATGTGTACGGCACGCCCGCAAAACGGTCGCCCTTCATCGTGGCGAAGCGCTTGCAGATGTCGAGTTGATCGGCCGCGAGCACATTCACCGCGTAGTGCGAGTTTTCACGGAAGACGGGCATGCTGCCCGCTCGCGTGGCGAGACTCCACAGAATGAGCGGCGGCGTGAGCGACACCGAATTGAATGAACTGGCGGTGATACCGATGAGCGAGCCGTCGTCGGCACGCGTGGTGATTACCGTAACCCCGGTCGCAAATTGACCGAGCGCGCTACGAAAAGCTGCGCTGTCGAAATCTGGCACTGCGGCGCGTTTGGCGTTCACTGTCCCTGCACTCCCGTCCGGCAAATTTGATCGGGTTGATTTGTATGAATATTCATATACTATGGCACGAACAACAGATCGACAAGACGCGTGACGGCCAGCGGTCAGCCACGGGGCGAAACAGCCCCCGGCGGGCGAGAGGGTCAGACGCTCAGGAGACGATATGCTGATCGAGCGAATCGAGCATAAGTGGATCGACGTATTTGCCCAGACCTTGCGGCGCTGCGACATACGACCCGGCGATGTGGTGGCGATTGTAGCCGAAACGCAATCCCGGCCCGTCAACGTGGAATTGGCGCAGCTTGCCGCGGAATCGCTTGGCGCCAGGCCTTTCCGGCTGATCGTGCCAAGTCCGCGCGTCAGTGCGCCGGTGCCGGTGCGCTCGACGGGCGCGAGCGACGCACTGGGTCAGTTGGCCCCTGTCGTGGCGGCCCTCAAGGCAGCGACGCTTGTCGTCGACTGCACCGTCGAAGGCCTGTTGCACGCCCCCGAGTTGCCCGACATTCTGGGCGGCGGCGCACGCGTGCTGATGGTCTCCAACGAACATCCCGAGATTCTGGAGCGCTGTGCGACCGACCCGGCGCTCGAGCCGAAGGTGCGCGCGGCGATCAAGCGTTTGCGCGGTGCAGCACAAATGCATGTCACATCCGCCGCTGGCACCGATCTGCGCATCGGTCTTCGCGACGCCCGCGTGGGCGGTGTCTGGGGCTGGTGCGCCAAACCCGGGCAGGTCGCCCACTGGCCGGGCGGTCTGGCGCTGGCGTTCCCCGCCGCCCATAGCGTGAACGGCCGGCTCGTGCTCGCCCCGGGCGACATCAATCTGACGTTCAAACAATATCTGCGCGATCGCATCGAGCTCACCGTCGAAGACGACTACGTCGTTGCCATCGACGGCGAGGGTGTCGACGTCGACCTCATGCGCGAGTACTTCGCTGCATGGGGAGATCGCGAAGCGTACGCCGTCTCTCACGTCGGCTTTGGCCTGAACCCGCGTTCGCGCTGGGACGCACTCGCCTGCTACGACAAGCGAGATTGCAACGGCACCGAGCAGCGCGCCTTTGCGGGCAACTTTCTGTATTCGACGGGCGCTAACGAAGTCGCGGGCCGCCATACGCTCGGTCACTTCGATTTGCCGCTACGGCGCTGCACGGTTGCGCTTGATGGGGATGTCGTCGTGCGCGACGGGCAATTGCAAGGCGAGTTCGCATGATGACGCTTCCCATACCCACCTGCCGCACGGCGGGCGATGGCCCGCTCACGCTTGTGCTGCTGCATGGCATCGGTGGCAATCGTCACGTCTGGCCCGCGCAGTTCGAGACGTTCGTGACGGCGGGCTATCGCGTCGTGGCCTGGGACATGCCCGGTTACGGCGAGAGCGCCATGCCGGCCGAGGCGACCATGGCGTCGCTGGCCGACAGCCTGCGGACGTTGCTCGACACGTTGGGGCCATCGCGATTCGTACTCGTCGGCCACAGCATGGGGGGCATGGTCGCGCAGGAGTTGATGGCGCGTGGCGCGCCGTTCACACGTGACATTGCGGCGCTCGTCTTGTGCGGCACGTCGCCCGCGTTCGGCAAACCGGATGGTGACTTTCAGCGCGAATTCGTGCGGCAGCGCACGGCGCCGCTCGATGCAGGTAAAACCCTGCGCGAGATGGCCGAAGCGATCGTGCCCGGCATGCTCGGCGAGCCAGATGCCGCCGCGCGTGAGGGGGCGCACGCATTGGCCGTCGACGCCATGGGCGCCCTGACGCCCGACGCTTACCGCGCAGCGCTGCAAGCGCTAGTGGGCTTCGAACAACGCACCGCCCTTGCCCGACTCGCAGTGCCGGTGTTGCTCATCGCGGGCGAACACGACACCAACGCGCCGCCGAAGGTCATGGCGCGAATGGCCGAGTCCATCCCGGATGCTCGCTACGTTTGCCTGCCCGGCGCCGGGCATCTCATGAATCTGACGCACCCTGCGGCATTCGACGCCGAGGTGCGCGCTTTCCTCGCAACACTCTAGGAGACTACCGTGGCCTATCAGCCCCCTTCGATCGTCGGCGAGCACTACCCGCTCACGGACAAGCAGCGGCGCCTGCTGGCGCTGGCCGAGCAGGTGGGGCGCGAGTCGCTCGCGCCGCGTGCTGCCCGCTGGGATCGGGAAGCGTCGTTCCCGTTCGAGAACTACGACGACATGCGCGCCGCGGGCCTGCTGAAGTTGTGCATCCCCGAATCGGACGGCGGCCTGGGCGCCGATTTCGCCACGTACATGATGGTCTCCGCCGAGCTGGGACGCCACTGCGGCGCCACGGCACTCACGTTCAACATGCATACGTGCTCGATGATGTGGACCGGCATTCTTGCCGACGATCTTGACATGACGCCTGAGCAGCGAACCGAACATGCAGGCTATCGCAAGCATCATTTCGCGCGCGTAATTCAGGACGGCGCGATCTACGCGCAGCCGTTCTCCGAAGGCAGCGCGGCAGCCGCAGGCAAGGCGCCGTTCGGCACGACTGCGACGAAGGTCGACGGCGGCTGGAAAATCAACGGACGCAAGATCTTCGCATCGCTCTCGGGCGCGGCGAACTACTACGGCGTGTTGTGCACCGAGGACAAGCCGGAACTGTCGATGAAGGACACCTTCTACATCGCCGTGCCGGGCGACGCCCCGGGCGTGACCGTCACCGGTGACTGGGACCCGCTCGGCATGCGCGGCACCGTCTCGCGCACGCTGCTCTTCAAAGACGTGTTCGTTCCCGACGAGCTGCAACTGATGCCGCGTGGCGTCTACTATCAGGCCGCGAGCCGCTGGCCGCACATGTTCATGACGCTCGCACCGACGTACATGGGGATCGCTCAGGCAGCCTACGATTTCACTGTGCGCTATCTGCGCGGGGAAGCGGAAGGCATGGGCGCGCCGGTCAAGCGTCGCATGTATCCGACCAAACAGATTGCCGTCGCGCAAATGCACATCATGCTCGAACAGACGCGCGCGCTGTTCCTTCGCGCCTTGCAGGACGGCCGTGCCGATCCGGGCAAGGAGGCGCGTCTGCGGGCCTATGCGGCGCAGTACACGATCATGGAAAATGCCAACGAACTGTGCCGTCTCGCCATTCGCACGTGCGGCGGTCAGTCGATGCTCAAGACACTGCCGCTCGAGCGCATGTATCGCGATTCGCGTTGCGGCGCACTGATGCTGCCGTGGACCGCGGAGCTGTGCCTCGATCGCATCGGCCGTGAGGCGCTCTACGAACCGGGCGAGCGCGACGAGTAAGCATCGCGCCGGCATCGCGAATCAGCGAGGCAGGCTCACGGATCGCGCCGTCGGCGGCGATCAGGAACCGATGGCCATGCCCCCCGCCTCGCCGTCTCTCTTGTCACGGAGAACCAGTTGACGCCTTTTGTTGAAGCGCTTGCCCGTCACGCACGCGCCACGCCTGAGCGGCTGGCGCTGCGCTGCGGCATTGGCGAGGAATCGGAACTGACCGACTACGCTGCCATGTGGCGACGAGTCGAGCGGGTGGGCGGGCATTTGCGCAGCACCTGGCGCATCGCGCCGGGCGAGCGCGTCGCGTGTCTCGGTCTGAACGACGAGTTGCAACTGGCGCTGTTGTTTGCGTGCGCCCGCGCCGGCGCCATCTTCCTGCCGCTGAATTTCCGTCTCGCCGTGCCTGAACTGGCCGCCATCGTGCGCCACGCGGGCGTGCGCGTGCTGTGGTTCGATGCGATGCATCGCGACGCGGCTCGCCAGATTCGCGACGCGCTCGAGACGGACGCCATGACCGACCTGCCGCCGCCCGGCATTGCGCCCATCGAGGGCCTCATTGCGGTGCCGTCAACCAAGCCGGTCGACTACCCGGACATTACGGCCGACGCCCCCGTCCTGCTGGCGTACACATCCGGCACGACAGGAGAGCCCAAGGGCGCGCTGCACACGCAGGCCGGACTGCTCGCCAACGCCGAAGCGAGTTGGTGGGCGCACGAAATGCGTGCCGACGATCATGTGCTCTCGACACTGCCGATGTTCCATGTCGGCGGTCTGTGTATCCAGACGCTGCCCGCGCTACTGCGCGGTGCAACTGTCACGCTGCACCCGCGTTTCGATCCGGGCGCGTGGCTGTCGGATGTCGCGCAGCATCGCCCGACGCTCTCGCTGATGGTGCCCGCCACGATGCGGGCCGTGCAGTTGCATCCGGCGTGGCCGAGCACCGACTTGTCGTCGTTGCGCGGCGTGATGGCTGGGTCCAGCGTGGTGCCGATGTCCGCGATCGATGCGTTTCATGCGCGTGGCATCCCGCTCGGGCAGGTCTACGGCGCGACGGAAACCGGCCCGGTGTCGATTGCCCTGCGCTTCGGCGAGGCCAAGGCGTATCCCGGTGCGGTGGGCCGCGCCTGCCCGGGCGTGGAAGTGCGTCTGACCGACGGGGCGGGGCAGGAGGTTCCTGCGGGCGACGTTGGCGAGATCCTCGTGCGCGCACCGAACGTCATGCGCGAGTACTGGCGTGCGCCCGGTCACGCATCGTTCGAAGACGGCTGGTTTCACTCGGGCGATCTGGCGCGTTTGCGAGAGGACGGCTACTTCGAGGTCGTGGGCCGCAGCAAGGACATGATCATCTCGGGCGGCGAGAACATCTATCCGGCGGAAATCGAAAACGCACTGGTCGATTGTCCGGGGGTACTCGAGGCCGCAGTCGTCGGCGTGCCAGACGAGCGATGGGGCGAGGTGCCCGTCGCCGTCATCGTGCCGTCGCCATCGGCGAGTGCCACATCGCAGACCGTGCTCGACTTCCTGGCCGGGCGCATCGCGCGCTTCAAACTGCCGCGGCGGGTCGTCGTTCTCGACGCCCTGCCGAAAAGCGCCCTTGGGAAAGTGCAGAAGCCGATTCTCATACGCTGGTTATCGATGCCGCCGGATTCGCGAAAATCAACCGTCGATTGCTAATCAGAGTCTTTATTCGGTTATCTCAAAAAAACGCCGAAACCCTTATCTGGAAAGGGTTCGGCGTTTTTTTATGGGCGCCTTCCGCAATGCATAAGGGAAAATCCCTATGCGTAATCTCCCAATTTGTTACCATCCGATGAGAATTGAATTTTTTACTTTGGGAATTGCGTCGCAAGATAGCGCCCATGTCGTCATCGGCGGCTAGCCCGCTGATTCTTTTGCTTTCTTTTGGTTTCAAGACGATGGACACCACCGAAGCTCATTCGGTCTCTGAGCGTGTGCTGCAAGTCCTTGTGACTGTGGCGCGTCATGGACGACCGATCGCGGCACGCGAGATCGCCGCGCAAACGAGCCTGCCGCTCTCCACGGTTTACCGCCACCTCGTGCCACTCAAGAAGTGGGGCCTTGTGCAGGAGCACGCCCATGAAGCGCTCTATGAACCGGGTCCGGTCGGCGTGCAATTGGCGTGGGGTTTCGACCACAACTCGCATCTTGTCACCCAGGCTCGTGAGGAAATCGACGCCCTCGTGCAGCGCACCGGCGAGACCGTCGGTCTGCTCGTGGCCGCCAATGGCCAGGTCGTCTGCCTTGACATGCACGAGAGCGAGCAATCGCTGCGTTGCTCCTTCGCCAAGGGACGCGCGCACCCGCTGGTGCATGGTGCCTCGGCCAAGGCGCTGCTCGCTTTCCTGCCGCAAGCCACCCGTGAAAGCCTGATCGGCCGCCAATTGGCCGGCCAGCCAGTGGCGCAGGAGCGTCTCGTCGCGCAGGTTGAGGAGATCCGCAAGCAACGGTATGCGGTGTCCGAGAGCGAAGTGGATTTCGGCGTCTGGGGGGTGTCGGCCCCGGTGTTCGCCGCCAAGGAACGTCTGGAAGGCACCATCACCCTGATGGCACCGGCCGTGCGTGTGGCGCAGCGCCACGAAGAGCTGATCCGCCTCACGGTGGCGGCAGCCGAGCGTATTTCGAATCGATTGCAGTACTTTTAACCGGTTTTTCCCGACCGAGACTACACGAAGGAGTACCAGATGAAATTGCGTCACATTCTGTTCACGATGGCACTGGCCGTCACCTGCTCGAGCAAGGTTTTTGCGGCCGACGACGTGCTGCGTGTTGCCACCGACGCGACGTTCCCGCCGTTCGAATACGTGGAAAACGGTAAGCGTACCGGCTTCGACGTCGAAATGATCGAAGCGCTTGGCAAGGCCATGGGCAAGAAGGTCGAGTGGACTGACATCGATTTCAAGGGCCTGATCCCGGCCGTGTTGTCGAAGCGTGTCGACGTGGCCGCTTCGGCGATCTACATCACCGATGAACGACTGAAGGTCGTGAACTTCACGCACCCGTACTACACCGGCGGTCTGGCGATTATGGTCAAGGCTGACAACACCAGCATCAAGGAACCGGCCGACCTGAACGGCAAGAAGGTGTCGGTGCAGGTGGGTACGAAGTCGGTGCAGTTCCTGAAGGAAAGCTATCCGAAGGTCGAGCGCGTGGAAGTCGAGAAGAACGACCAGATGTTCGAACTCGTGAAGATCGGCCGTGCCGACGCCGCCGTGACCGGCAAGCCGGCAGCGCTGCTGTACGCCAAGGCCAACCCGGGCGTGAAGGTGCTCGACAAGACGCTGACCGTTGAGCGTTATGGCTTTGCCGTGCGCAAGGGCGACACCGAACTGACCAACGATTTGAACAAGGCGCTGGAAAAGGTCCGTGCAGACGGCACCTACGCTGCGCTGGTCAGCAAGTACTTCGGTACCGCGAAGTAAGTACGTCGCGAACGTAATACCGGGCGGGGCGGCCGTCACCCTGAATGGGATGGCGGCGCCCGCCGATGCAATAAAGCAGTAGAGCAACTGACGGAGTACGCATGGAACTCGATTTTTCGCCGGTGTGGGCAAACTGGCAGGACCTCGCGCGTGGCGCGCTCGTTACCGTTGAGGTAACTGCCTGCGCACTGGCGCTGGGCTGCGTGTTGGGTTTGCTGGTCGGCATGGGCCGCCTGAACCCGGCGCACCGCATTCGCTACAGCATTTGTACGGCCTACGTTACCTTTATCCGTGGCACGCCGTTGCTGGTGCAGCTCTTCATCCTGTTCTTCGGCCTGCCTCAGTTCAACATTCTGCTGCCGGCATTCATGTGCGGTGTGCTGGGTCTGGGCATCTATAGCGGCGCCTACGTCTCGGAAATCGTGCGCGGTGCCATCCAGTCGATCGAGCGCGGTCAGATGGAAGCCGCACGCTCGCTCGGCATGCCCTACGGTCAGGCCATGCGTTCGGTGATTCTGCCGCAGGCCATCGTGCGCATGATTCCGCCGCTGGGCAACGAATTCATTGCGCTGATCAAGAACTCGGCCCTCGTGTCGCTGCTCACGATTCATGACGTGATGCACGAAGGTCAGAAGATCATCAGCGTGTCGTACCGCTCGCTGGAAGTGTATCTGGCGATTGCCTTTGTTTATCTGATTCTGACCGGTGTCACCACGCTGCTTCTGCAGCGCGCCGAGAAGTCCCTGCGTGCCGGAGGTGCCGTGCAATGAGCGAAGTGAAGAAGGAATTCGGCGCCCCGATCCTGAAGATCGAGGGACTGGGCAAGGCCTATGGCAGCCATCAGGTGCTCAAGGGCATCGATTTCGAAGTCGACGCGCGTCAGGTGGTCGTGGTCATCGGCCCGAGCGGCTCGGGCAAGAGCACGTTCCTGCGTTGCTGCAACGGGCTGGAGACAGCCGAGCAGGGCACCATCGAGATCGTCGGCAAGCGGCTCGTCGATCACGGCAAGATGATGGGCGAGAACGCGCTCAATCATCTGCGCACCGAAGTGGGCATGGTATTTCAGTCGTTCAACCTGTTCCCGCATCTGACCGTGCTCGATAACGTCACGCTCGCGCCGCGCAAGCTGCGCGGCATGAAGAGCGCCGATGCCGAGAAGCTTGCCCGTGAATTGCTCGCCAAGGTGGGGCTGGCGGCGAAGGCCGACGTCTACCCGGGCACGCTTTCCGGCGGCCAGAAACAGCGTGTGGCGATTGCCCGCGCGCTGGCGATGCAGCCGCAAGTCATGTTGTTCGACGAGCCGACCTCGGCACTCGATCCGGAACTCGTGGGCGAGGTGCTGCAGGTGATGAAGGCGCTCGCCAATGACGGTATGACGATGCTGGTCGTCACGCACGAGATGGGTTTTGCGCGAGAAGTGGCCGATGTCGTGGTCGTGATGGATCAGGGCCGAATCATCGAAGCGGGTGCGCCCGAGCAGATTTTCACCGCGCCGCGCGAAGCGCGTACGCGAGAATTCCTGCAAGCGGTTATTGCACGGTAAGGCAAGGCAGGCAAACGTATGACAATTGATCGAACGGTCTGGCAAGGCCGTGTGGATACCGGTGAGACCGGCCATACCCTGCGTCTGCATCAGGTGCTGCGCGATTACGACGCATCGCAGGCGGCGGGTGGCGCCGTCGTGCTGGGCTTTTGCAGTGACGAAGGCGTGCGCCGCAATCATGGGCGTCAGGGGGCGGTCGCGGGCCCTGACATGCTGCGTCGCGCTCTGGCGAGCCTGCCCGTGAAGGGCACGCCCGTCGTGTTCGACGGCGGCAATGTTGTGTGTGCCGACGACCGGCTCGAAGCGGCGCAAGCCGCGCTCGGCCACCGCGTGGCCGAGGTGCTGGCGGCGGGTGCGCTTCCGGTGGTGCTGGGCGGCGGACATGAGATTGCCTACGGTACGTTCCTGGGCATTGCCGAGCATTTCGGCGATCGTCTGCGCGACGAGCCGATTCTGATCCTCAACTTCGACGCGCACTTTGATCTGCGTGCGCAGCCGACGGCCAGCTCAGGTACGCCGTTCTGGCAGATCTCGCAGTTGCTCGCGGGGCGTCAGGCGCCGTTCCATTATGCATGCCTCGGGGTGAGCCGCTACAGCAATACCGATGCGCTTTTCGAGCGTGCGGATGCGCTGAACGTGGACTACTGGCTCGACGAGACAATGCTTGCGCACCGTCTGCCTGACATGTGCGAGCGGCTCGAGAAGAAGCTCGCACAGGTGAGTCATGTGTACCTGACCATCGACATGGACGTGCTGCCGGGCGAGAAGGCGCCGGGCGTGTCCGCGCCGGCGGCGCATGGTGTCGCGCTGGAAGTCGTCGAAGCTCTCATCGGCGTAGTGCGCCGGTCGGGCAAGTTGCGCGTCGCGGATATTGCAGAGTACAACCCGACGTATGACCGTGACGGCCTGACCGCGCGTGTCGGCGCCCGTCTCCTGCATCCGCTCATCACACAGTTGCAGGGCTGACGCACGGGGGAGCGGCACACGTCTCACGTAAGGGGATTTGCGCCGCTCGCGGGACTTCTGCGCGACAATAGGGCGGGCGATCGAACCATCGATCGCCCGCCCTATTTTTTTGTGCGCTGCCGCATAAAACGTAGCCGACAAGCGAGGTCATGATGACAGAGCAGACGAACTCCCCGAGCGATCCCCGTACCGAAGTTGCCACGCTGGCGGGTGGCTGTTTTTGGTGTCTCGAGGCCTGCTATCAGCAGTTGGACGGCGTGAAGTCCGTCGTCTCGGGTTATGAAGGCGGTCATGTCGACAACCCGACCTACGAGCAGGTCTGTGAGGGCGAAACCGGTCACGCGGAAGTGGTGCGGTTGACCTACGACCCGGATGCCGTCTCCTTCGAAGAACTCTTGATCGTGTTTTTCCAGATTCACGATCCGACCACCGTCAACCGGCAGGGCAACGACATCGGCACGCAGTATCGCTCTGCCATCTTCTATCAGGACGAGAAGCAGAAGGAGGTCGCCGAACACCTCATCGCCGAGCTGATGGCCGAGATGACGTACCCCGCGCCGATCGTCACGCAAGTGGTGCCGACGCAGACGTTTTGGCCGGCCGAGGCGTATCACCAGAACTACTTCCGCCAGCATCCTGATCAGGGTTACTGCGCCTACGTGGTCGCCCCGAAGCTCAAGAAGTTCCGCGAGAAGTTCGCGCGCCGGCTCAAGTCGGCGGCGTAATCGCGGCGGCCGCCGCCGTTCCCGGGAATCGCTGCTTGCGCAGACTCGGGACGGCGGCGTGATGCAAGCCACCTCTGCGTCACAGAATCACGCACGGGCCGTTCTGCATCATGTCGAGCGGATTGGGCGTGGCGTTGCGAGCGCCGGCCGAACGCGGCGATCGACCCAGATCGTTGCGTTTGCGGCATCGCGCCAACTGGGCCGTGAAATCGCAAAGGTGCGTTTCGTCCTGTGCCGAGAGGGCATATCCGGCGGGCGGCAAGGTGGTATGTCCACGCATGCCTGCGGCCCGGTAGTGGAAGCCGAGGACCGTCGCGTGATCTTCCCTGACTTTTGAGGCGTGCGGATTGCCTTCGTGGAGAAACGCCAGTTCGCTCTCGCCGGCGAAGAGAAACGCAGCCTCTTGCACCGAGTCAAGCTCCGGGAAGGTGAACCGCCCGATGTCGATGCTGTGCGCCCCAACGTCGTAGGTCAATGCGGTCAGGGTCCCGGGTACGTATTTCGGCTCGTTGCGAAGCAGCGATGGCAAGCCCAGTGACTTGATGTGTGCCTCGATGGAGAGTTTGCCTGCTGCGGGGTGGAACGTCAGGATTTCGCTAAGCGCTGCACGCAGTTCAGCGTTGTTGGGGAACTGCCTCGCGCCACACTTGGACTTTGGCGTGACAAGTTCGGCGAGCACGTTAACAAAATAGTCGTTTATCGGAATAGGGTTGCGTTGGAAGACGGCGCGATGAAAGTGGGCATTCTGCCGCTTCGCGACGGATGACTCGGGCGGCAGCGCGTGAGGCTGATTCCTGATCTGCTGCATATCGATAGCGATCTCGTGCCGGTCTGCGGGAGCGTGAACACCGTATGAAACGGGATGGGATTGTGCGGAAGGAATTGCCAATGAGACGGACGGCATAGGTCGTGCTCCCTGAGGGTAAGTGAGACGGTTAAGTGAGACGGTTAAGCGAGGCGGTTAAGTGAGACGGTTAAGCGAGGCGGTTAAGCGAGACGGTTAAGTGAGGCGTGAAAGGAGGGGGGAGGCAAATGGGCGTGCGCGTGACGGCCATGTTGCCGTGAGCTACCGGCATCGCCCATCACCCCACGACGCTGACAGACGCGCCACTGGCTGCGGCAAACAGGATCAGGCAGGGTTCTCCCACATGGGTGGCATGTCCGTAGGCAGCGTCGAGACTGTCGAAAAAGAAGGCTTCGGCCGCACTCTGTACCTGCTGCGTGACGATCTCGAAGCGATGATGGTCGAAGCGAATGTCCAGATACGTGAGGCTCACGTGAAACCAGACCACGTAGCCAGCAAACGGCAGGGTCGACGGCGGCGCAGCGACGGCGCTTGCCGCGTGCGACGCACCGCCTGATGCCAACACGGTCTGCGCTTCCCGCCAGCGTCGATAGTCTTCGCGCACAGGTCGATTTTTCATGGTCGTATCTCCCGAGAAGTGACGACGACGCTTCCTGAGGCGTCGAGCGATGGTGCGGCCGTTATTAAGGCGCGGTTTTCGAAAATGGCCGGGACGCTGCCGAATTTGCTTCGTGCCACTGAAACCCGCGATGTCCGGCGACGCCGCAACGCCATAGGGATACCGGCGGGCGTGCCGGGATCGGAGGCAATCTGAGCTCGTCGATCAGTGTCGTGCGGCGTCGACCAGACCAGGTTGATGATGCCCAGTGCGCGGGCTTCCGGGCTGAAGGAGCGTCTGAAAGTGATATCGGACTACGCCTTGTTTTGGCGATGCCGGAGGCAAAGCCGTGCCTGGGCCGGCGTCGCATCAAGTGAGTGTGATGTGGCCTGTCATTGAATTTCCCTCATAACTGCCCGGCATCAGGAACTCCGGGGGGAAATGGCCGGGCATCAGGCGTTCCGGGCCGATTGCCCCGGAAACCCGCATGCCCCCTGAACGTTCATATATTCATTATTTTTCGCATAAAATGGCGGCTTCCCTCCATGAAGTCTTCAGGTAGTCCGCCGTGCGCCCCCTGCCTTTTCGCGATGCGTTGATGGCCATGATCGGCATCGCGCTCGTCAACATGCTGGTCGCTCTTGACCAGACCGTCGTCAGTACCGCACTTCCGTCCATCGTCGCCGAACTCAAAGGTTTCGAGTATTACGCGTGGATTGCGAGCATCTACCTGCTGGCCTCCGTCGTCACCGTGCCGGTCTTCGGACGTCTCGGCGATTACTTTGGCCGCCGGCAGTTCGTGATCGCGTCGGTGCTGACCTTTACCATCGCCTCGCTGCTATGCGGTCTGGCCCCCAACATGCCGTTCCTCGTCTTCGCGCGCGGGTTGCAGGGGATCGGTGGCGGCATGATGGTGGGTACGGCCTTTGCGTCGGTTCCGGACCTGTTCCCCGACGCGCGCTCGCGTGTACGCTGGCAGGTCGTGATCACTACGGCTTACGGGATTGGCACGGCTGCGGGGCCGTCGCTGGGCGGACTGCTCTCCGAGCATTTCGGCTGGCGTTCGACGTTCTTCGTGAACCTGCCGGTCGGTCTGGCAGCGCTGTATTTCGTATGGCGATACCTGCCGAAATTCCCGCCGGCCCATCAGGGCGAGGTGCGCGTGGACTGGCGCGGCGCGGTGTGGATCGCTGTCGTGCTCGGTGGTTTCCAGGTATTCATCGAGAACGTGCCGGCGCATGGCGCATCGCTCGGGAATCTGCTGCTGATCGCGGCCGTCGTGTTCGGGTTTTGGGTGTTGCTGCGCACAGAGCGCCGGGCGACGCACCCGATCGTGCCGCTCGACATGTTCCGGCATCCGCAGCTCATTGTGCTTTTCACGCTGTCCGTGCTGATCGGCTTCGTGATGTATTCGCTGATTTTCTTCGCGCCGTTGCTGTTGCAGGGTGGGTTCGGCCTGAGTCCGCAGGGCGCGGGCCTGATTGCGACGCCCATCGCGGCATGCATCGCCCTGGGCAGCTTTATCAATACGCCTATCGTGGTGCGTCTCTCCCGGCCGACCAATATGCTGATCCTCGGTTTCTGTCTGCTGGCGGTGGCTTCGGCGGGCGTGGGGCTCGCACATCGCGACACGTCGCATGGGCTGCTTGCGCTGATGATGGCCTGTGCCGGTGTTGGCATTGGCTTCATTCTGAACAACATGAACGTGTTCGGACAGGAAATTGCCGGACGCGAGCGATTCGGCATTACCACCGCGCTGCTGCAGTCGACGCGTATGGTTGGCGGCATGCTGGGTACCACGATCGTGGGAACGCTGGTCAATCACTGGTACGCCAACGGCGTGGCCGGTGCCGTGTCGAATTACGACGGCACGCCTGCGGCGCATGCTGTCGCGCGTGCGCTCGACCCACGTATCCTGATCGACCCGGTCTTGCGTGCCGACTTGCTGATGGATCTGCGCGCCATGGGCATCGACGGCGCGCCGCTGGTGGAAACCGCTCGCCAGACGCTCGTGAACGCTGTCCACGCCGGGGTGTTGCTCACCGGCATTGCGGCGATCGTTGCCGCGTTTCTGGTGCGTCGCATCCGGCAAATCCAGTTTCCCAAGCACCTCGACCGTTCGGCCGTGGCGGCACCGGAATGAGCCGGGAGCGGCACGGCGTTGTCCGAACGGGCGACGCCGAATTGCGCAAAACCCAGGCAAAGGGCCAGCAAAAGCCCGTCAAAATGCCGGGCTAGCCCCGACCTCGTTTACAATGCGCGGTGTTTGCCGGGTGAGCCGGCATCAACGAATTTTGTGAACGAGGTTTCCATGATCATCAAGCCACGCGTGCGCGGCTTCATCTGCGTCACCACCCATCCTGTCGGCTGCGAAGCCAACGTCAAGCAACAGATCGATTACGTGAAGGCGCAAGGCCCGATCGCGAACGGCCCGAAGAAGGTGCTCGTGATCGGTGCGTCGACCGGCTATGGTCTGGCCGCGCGCATTACCGCCGCCTTCGGTGCCGATGCCGCGACGCTGGGCGTGTTCTTCGAACGTCCGGGCAGCGAGACCAAGCCGGGAACGCCCGGCTGGTACAACACTGCGGCCTTCGACAAGTTCGCTACCGAGAAGGGGCTTTACGCGAAGAGCATCAACGGCGACGCGTTCTCCAAGGAAATCAAGGCCAAGACGATCGAGACGATCAAGAACGACCTCGGTCAGGTCGATCTGGTCGTCTACAGCCTGGCCGCGCCGCGCCGCACGCATCCGGAAACGGGGCAGGTGTATAGCTCGGTACTCAAACCGATCGGTAAATCGGTGACGCTGCGTGGCATCGATACCGACAAGGAAGTCGTCAAGGCATCGGTATTCGAACCGGCTTCGCAGGAAGAGATCGACAACACGGTGGCCGTCATGGGCGGCGAAGACTGGCAGATGTGGATCGACGCGCTCGCCGACGCTGGCGTGCTTGCACCGGGCGCCAAGACGACGGCGTTCACGTATCTCGGCGAGAAGATCACGCACGATATCTACTGGAACGGTTCGATCGGCGCTGCCAAGAAGGACCTCGACGAGAAGGTGCTGGATATTCGTGCCAAGCTTGCCGCCAGTGGTGGCGACGCTCGCGTGGCCGTGCTCAAGGCGCTCGTTACGCAGGCCAGTTCGGCGATCCCGATGATGCCGCTCTACCTCTCGCTGCTGTTCAAGGTCATGAAGGCCAAGGGCACGCACGAAGGTTGTATCGAGCAGATCTACGGTCTGTACAAGGACAGCCTGTATAGCGCGACGCCTCTGCTCGATGATGAAGGCCGCGTGCGCACCGACCAGAAGGAACTCTCGACGGACGTGCAGGCGGAAGTCTCGGCGCTGTGGGACAAGGTGACCGACGAGAACCTTTACGAACTGACGGATTTCGTTGGCTACAAGCACGAGTTCCTGCGTCTGTTCGGCTTCGAGATCGACGGTGTCGATTACGAGGCGGACGTGAATCCGGACGTGCCGATTCCGCATCTCGTGGCGTAAGTTCTGCGCACGCAGTGCGATGACGATGGCCCGAGTCCGGCGGTTTGCCGGCTCGGGCCATCGTCGTTTCATGGGGGCGGGAAGCTAAGCGTCAATCCGCGTTGGCGGCCGACGATGTCTGAGACAACGCGTTGATCCGTTCGGCCAGTGCGCAACACGACAGGGGTGACGAGCCTTCGGCCTTGTTGTTGACGATCACGTAGACGGGATGCCCGGCCAGGGCGTAGTGGGTGGCAAGGGCGGCTAGCACGTCGCGTGTTGCCAGATCGGGATCGACGATCTTGTCGAATGGTGCGTATTTCGCCTTGGCTTGTTCGTAGCGATGCGCGCTGTTCAGATTCCAACGCACGACGAGCGGCCCGGCGCCGCTTTCATCGAGCATGGCGAGTGCTGCGGCCTGACGTTCCACGTGAGGCATCCGTGCGTGCAGACCGATGCAATAGCGTACGCCCAATTGTCCCAATGCGCGCATCAGGCGGGGGGTGAGCAACGCGCCGTCACGAATTTCCAGCGCGTAGCATGGCCCTGGGGCGACGCTGCCTTCGGCAGTCACTTCCCCCGGCGGCAAGGGTGGCAGGGCAGCAAAGAAAGCCTCGATGCGTTGAATCAGCGCCGGAATGTCACGCAGCAACTCGGCGGACAACGGCGACACCTGGAACACCAGCACGCCAGCCTTCGGCCCGAGTCCGGCCAGACAGGGGGCGACAAACTGCTCGGCGGCAATTCGGGGATCGAGAAAGCAGGGGTTCGCGCTCAGCCCTTCGCCTTTTTCACCGCGCACGACCGCATCGGTCACGACACTCGGCGCCTTGACCAGAAAGCGGAAGTCGTCAGGCACTTGCTGCGCGTACTTCTGATACTCGACGATCGACATCGGTTTGTAGAACGACCGGTCGATGCCGACGCAACGCAATACCGGATGGCGCGCGTAAGCGGTGAGTCCTTGGCGGGAGAGTTTGGTGTCGCTGTAGTCGTCGTCCCAGACAATGCCTTTCCAGCCGGGAAACGACCACGACGAGGTACCCAGACGGATGTTGCCGGGCAGTTGATTGCCCAGCCTCAGCATCGCAGGGGGAGTGTCGGCCGCGCCGACGCCACCGCGGCGCGCTGCGCCCGTGCGAGGTTCGGTGTGCTTCTGCGTGGGGATGTCGCCATCGACCTGCCTGGCACGTCCGCCTGTCGGAGGATCGTCAGGCGGCGTGCCAAACAGATCGAACTGGCTCATCGGTTCTCGTACATGTAACGGCGCGACCAAGGCAGACGCTTGGCCGACAAGCCTGCCTTGCGGCACACGATTTGGTAGATCGAGACGTGATCGTGCTCGAACGCATAGGCGCAACCCGCAAGATACACGCGCCAGACGCGGAAGCGCTCCTCGCCTGCCAATTCACGCAGCTTGGGGGCATGCGCTTCGAAGCGTTCGGACCAGAGCGTGAGCGTGCGGGCGTAATGACGGCGCAGGCTTTCCACGTCGCTCGCTTCGAGTCCGCCGCGCTGCATCGATTCCAGCGCGAGACTGATGTGCGGCAACTCGCCATTCGGAAACACGTACTTGTCGATGAACTCCCCGCCACCCATCGCCGTCTCGCCGCTATCCGGGTCGGTCGAGGTGATGCCGTGATTCATGGCGACGCCGTCGTCCTTGAGCAGCGAGGCGATTTTCGCGAAGTAGTCCTGCAGATGCTTGCGCCCGACGTGCTCGAACATCCCCACGCTCGTGATGCGGTCGAACTGACCTTCCACGTCGCGATAATCCTGAATGCGGATCTCGATCTGGTTCTCGAGGCCGAGCTTCTTGACCCGTTCGGTGGCGAGCGCGAACTGATTCTCGGAGAGCGTGACGCCGACACACTTCGCACCGAATTTCTGCGCAGCGCGAATCACCAGGGCGCCCCAGCCGCAACCGATATCGAGCAGGGTCTGCCCGGGCTGCAACTGGATCTTGGTGAGGATGTGATCGATCTTCTTCTCTTGCGCGGTGTCGAGGTCTTCATCGCCGTTCTCAAAGTAGGCACACGAATAGACCATGTTCTTGTCCAGCCAGAGCTGGTAGAACTCGTTCGACACGTCGTAGTGAAACTCGATCGAGCGTTTGTCGGACTTCTTGCTGTGATTGAAGTGGCGTACCGCACGTTCCAGCGGGCCGATTGTCGTGAGACTGCTGCCCGCGAGCGCGTAGCTCATGTCGATGACGTCGGCGAGCTTGCCCTCGACGTCGATTTCGCCCTTCACGTATGCCTCGCCAAGGTTGTCGAGGCTGGGACTCAGTAGACGTGTCATGGCCGCAGGGCCATTAATGCGCAACGTTACGCTGGGGTTGTCGAACGCACCGAAATCGTAGTGCTGTCCATTCCAGAGCGCGAGCCGGATCGGCAGGTTCGAAGATGTCTTGACGCCGCTGACCCAGTTTTCGAGTTTTTTCTCCCACAACATGGATGTGCTCCAAGTGTCACCAAAAAAACTTCAATCCGTACCGCTCGGCACGGTGACGTCTCCTCGTCGAAACGGGCGGGCAGGCGTACCGCGTCGGCGTAGCCGACACAACGTTCAGGGGGACAGGCGCGCCACGCGCCACGATCCATCGGCAAGCCGGAAATATTTGATGCGATCATGCAGGCGCGATTCACGGCCCTGCCAGAACTCGATGGTTTCCGGCACCAGCCGATAGCCACCCCAGTGCGGCGGGCGCGGCGGGGCGTCGCCGAACTGGCGCCGGAAATCCGCTTCGCGTTGCTCGATGATGCTGCGATCGGCGACTTCGGCGCTTTGCACCGACGCCCAGGCGCCCAGACGGGAGCCCACCGGGCGCGAGTGGTAGTAAGCGTCGCTCTCCGCTTCGCTCACCTTGTCGACACGCCCCTCGATGCGCACCTGACGCTCGAGTTCGATCCAGTGGAACAGCAGACAGCCGTATGGCGTGGCAGCCAGTTCCTGGCCTTTACGCGACTCGTAATTCGTGAAGAATGTGAACCCGTGTTCATCCGCGCCCTTGATGAGCACGATGCGCGCGTCCGGCCGGCCATCCGGCGTGACCGTGGCGAGCGTCATGGCGTTCGGCTCGGGCAGTTGGGCAGCAATCGCTTGCTCAAACCAAACTCGGAATTGATCGAACGGGCTGGACGCCACATCGGTCTCGGAAAGTGAGCCGAGGGCGTAATTTTTGCGCAGGTCCGCGAGAGAAAGCGTCTGAGTCACGACGATCGATATCAGTCTGTTGCGGTTGGGGGTTGCGACACAGTATAGCGAAGAGTCGGCGAACGTGCGCGCGTGGCGATTTGTCGCATACGCGGGCGCTTCGACCTGTCGCATGCTCCGCGAGGCGGGCATCTCGCGCCATGTGCTTGATATTTAAGGAGTGAAGTAGTTTTGCCGAACCGCCGTTGCCGGTCCCGAAATCGTGTGGTGTGGCGGCGACAAATCCCTGCGCCTGGCATGGGCATTGCTTTGGGCGGTGCGAATCCACTGTCCATGGCGTTCAAGGTTTCACGGCGCCTCCCGGCCCGAACCGAAGACGGGGGCCGTGGCAGACGGTGTCTGTTTGCGTTGCCCGGCAGATGGGTGCCTCTGCGGCCCCGCCTTAGTGCCGTTGGCGTCGGGCACCGGTTTAACGGCGGCCGGGTTTCGGCTTGCCGGATGTTGCAGGTTGGCGAGCAGTTCACCGCACGGGCTGTCCTTGCCCGGGCCGAGTTCGAGCAGCGGCACGAGCGCGGTGTACGGGGCGAGCACGCCCAGCGCAATGGCGCCCCCTGCGCGCGCGACCAGCGTGGGGAGGTTGACGCCAACGTCGGGGTGCTTGAACGTTCCGCGTACGTACAGCGGTGAGCGCAGCGAAAGGAGACCGAAGTGTTTAGGCTCCGGCCGGATCGTCAGATTGAAGTGCTCTCGCTTGAGATCGACCTGTCCGGTCACGCCGATGCTCGTATCGTCGGTGTCGATCACGAACGTGCGCGCGTCCATCATGCCGTCGCGCACCGCGAAGTCCGCTGCCGCACATCGCATCTCGATCTGCTTGTCGCCGAAGAGTTTGGTCAGAACGATGTTGCCGACATTCAGCCCCAGATACTGCAGCAGCAGCTTGCTCACCGAACCACGGTCGATCAGCGTCTTGATCTCGCCGTTCGACGAGCCGGCCAATGCCGCAATCGAGTTGCCCGTTGCCGTTAGCGCGGCGTCGCCGTTCACTTCGCCCACGCTCGTTTTCATCAGATCGACGTCGGGCAGTAACTGCTTCATCTGCAGGTGGCGCATCGACACCTGCGAGTCCACCTTCATCGGTTCGGTCTGACCGTTGAGTACGAGTGTCGACGTGATGCGGCCTCCTGCGACGCCGAACTCCAACGGCCGTAGCGAGAGCACGCCATCGTCGAGCACAATGTGCGTGACCAGGTTGTCGATCGGCAGGCTCTTGTCCTTGATGATCTTGCGGCCAGTGAATTGCACGTCGGCGTCGATGGCGCGCCAGCGGTCGGTCTTGAACGGATCGACCGGCAATACCTTGTCGGACGGCGGCGCTTTCGGCTTGCCTGTCAGATCGCTGCCGCCGGACGGATTCTGTCCGCCGACGACCGGCCCGAGGTCAGCCAGGCGCAACTGATTCGACACGACGGCGCCTTGAAGGATGTTGCGCGGCTCCCGCTGGCGGAAGACCAGGGTGCCTGACAGATCGCTTTGCCCCACCTTGCCCTGAAAGCGCTCATAGCGCCATACGCCGGCCGTGTGCAGCAGATGCCCGTTGGTCTCGTAGGCAGGCGTTTCCGGCAGCAGCACGCCGGTGATCGGATAGAGGTCGGCCATCGTCGGACCGGACAGACGCAAATGCATGTCGAGCGCCGACAGCGTGGCCGGATTCGTGAACGTTCCCTTTGCGGCGATCTGCGTGCGCCCGATGCGTACGCTGGCGTCGAGCGGATAGGGGTCGCCTGCGTCTTCGAGCGAAAGGACATCGCCGCCACGCGCTTTGCCGCTGACCGCAACCTTTCGGAAGGTGCCCTTGAGCGAGACGCCGATGCCGTAAGGCGCCTGCCCGTCGATGGTGGCGATGTTCGCGGTGAGATCGAGCTGCTGGGGAACGAGGTTCGCGCGTACGACGCCGTCCTCAAGAATCAGTCGGCCGATGCGCAGCTTCCACGGGGACGGTTTGCCGTCGCCCTTCGTGAAGGTCCAGTTGTTCTGTCCGTCGGCGCGTTGCTCCACGATGACCTTGGGCGCGGACAGCGCGACCTCGGGCAGCACCACGTGTTTGTCGAGCAGCGGCAGCCATTCGAGCGAGAACGTGAGCCGGCCAACGGCGATCATGTTCGGCGACTGACTCCACGCAACGTTGCCTAACACGATATCATTCGCGATCAGGCGAGGCCGCGGCAGCCAGCGCCCCAGTCCCGGGGCCTGTGCGTTCGGCGCCAGCCAGTGCAGCGAGAGGTCGCCCCGTATTTCGAAGGGCCGGCCGGTCGCGGTGCTCACCTCCCGGTTGATAAAGGGCCGGGCGTAGTTCCAGTCAAACCACGTGATGAACGCCGCGAATGCCAGCACGATGGCGACTATCGTGATCGCCAGCCATTTCAAGGACGTTACCCATCGCATCATGAACAGTACCCCGTCGATCGTTGTTGCCCCGGTGCCCGCTGCGCCATCGGAGGAAGATTTTGACGCGAACCGCCGCTTTGGCGGTATCGCGCGTTTGTACGGTGACGACGGTCTCGCGCGCTTGCGTGATGCGCACGTGGCTGTCATCGGCATCGGCGGCGTAGGCTCGTGGGTGGCCGAGGCACTGGCGCGCAGCGCCGTGGGCCGACTCACGCTTATCGATCTCGATAACGTCGCCGAAAGCAATACCAATCGTCAGGTGCACGCACTGGATGGCAACTACGGCAAACCGAAAGTTGCTGCGATGGCCGAGCGAATCGTGGCCATCAATCCCGTTTGCCAGCTTACGCTGATCGAGGACTTCGTAGAGCTGGAGAACCTCGACGCCATGCTGGGCGGCGGCTTCGACTGGGTGGTCGACGCCATCGACAGCGTACGCGTGAAAACCGCGCTTATCGCGTGGTGCGTGGCGCATAAGCAGCGTCTGATCACCGTTGGCGGGGCGGGCGGTCAGATCGATCCGACACGGATTCGTATCGACGATCTTGCCCGCACGATCCAGGACCCGCTGCTTGCGAAAGTGCGTGCGCAATTACGCAAGCAACATGGGTTTGTCCGTGGGCCAAAAGCCAAGTTCAACGTGCCAGCGGTGTACTCGGACGAGCCGCTGCAATACCCGGAAGCGGTTTGCGCACCGGGCGAAGTGCCAGACCCGGTTGCGGGGCCGCAGGGGCTGAACTGCGCCGGCTTCGGCTCGAGCATGTGTGTGACAGCCGCATTTGGCATGGCGGCCGCAGCCCACGTTCTGAAGCGAATCACGATGCGAGACGCCTGACGTACCGCTGTTGTACCAAGGCACGTGCGCCGCGTCTGTAACCAAAAGTTACCAATCGAGGCCGGCGTGTCGATCAACGCGCCGCCTCCTGTCTCGATGACTGAAATGACAATGGCCGGGATCGCTCCCGGCCATTGATGTCATGGCGTGAATTTCCCCGGCGCTCCCGTTGGCTTCGTTACGTATGACGAAACAACTGGGGCGCAAGACAATCAGCGCAGTTCGCGACGCAGCACCTTGCCTACCGGCGTCTTCGGAAGGTCCTTGCGGAATTCGATCAGGTGCGGCACCTTGTAGTTCGTCAGGTGCTGACGGCAGAAGTCGATGATGATTTTCTCGGTCAGATCCTGCGACTTCTTGACGATCACAGCCTTCACCGCTTCGCCCGTGCGCTCGCTCGGCACACCGACGACCGCCGCTTCGAGCACGCCCGGGCACATGGCCAGTACGCTCTCGACCTCATTCGGGTACACGTTGAAGCCCGAGACGATGATCATGTCCTTCTTGCGATCGGTGATGCGCACGTAGCCCTGCTCATCCATCGTGCCGATGTCGCCGGTGCGCAGCCAACCGTCCGGTGTGATGGTCTTGGCCGTTTCGTCCGGGCGATGCCAGTAACCCTTCATGACCTGCGGGCCGCGCACGCAGATTTCGCCCTCCTGACCGATGCCGAGGGCTTCGTTGGCGTCGTTGCGGATGCTGACATCCGTTGACGAAATCGGCAGGCCGATGGAACCGTTGAACTCGCTGCCGAGCGGATTGATACACACGGCGGGCGACGTCTCCGTCAGACCATACGCTTCGATGAGCGGATGGCCGGTGACCTTCTGCCAGCGATCGGCCACCGCACGCTGCACCGCTGCACCGCCACCCAGCGCACACTTGAGCGCGCTGAAGTCGAGCTGGTCGAAGCCGGGGGTGTTGAGCAGCCCGTTGAAGAGCGTGTTCACGCCGGTCATGAACGTGAATTTCCATTTGCCCAGTTCCTTCACGAAGCCAGGCATGTCGCGCGGGTTGGTGATGAGCAGGTTGAGGGCACCCAACTGAAGGAACACCAGACAGTTCGCCGTCAGACAGAAGATGTGATAAAGCGGCAGGGCGGTCACGATGATCTCCTTGCCTTCTTCGAGACCTGAGCCGATCCAGGCACGCGCTTGCAGCATGTTGGCGATCATGTTGCGATGCGTGAGCATGGCGCCCTTGGCGACGCCTGTGGTACCGCCCGTGTACTGCAGGAACGCGATGTCGTCGTGACCCAGTTGTACTTCCTGAAGCTGTGCGCGGGCGCCTCGTGCGAGCGCGGTGCGGAACGGCACCGCGTGCGGAATACTCCACGCGGGCACCATCTTCTTCACGTGACGCACGACGTAGTTCACGATCCAGCGCTTCGGCGCGGGCACGAGATCGCCGATAGCGGTCGTGATGACGTGTTTGACCGGCGTATCGGGCAGCGCCTTTTGCAACGTGGCGGCGAAGTTCTCGATCACGACGATGGCCCCGCACTCGGCGTCTTTCAGTTGATGCTCGAGTTCGCCTGCGGTGTAAAGCGGGTTGACGTTGACGACGACCATCCCGGCACGCAGGATGCCGAAGACGGCGACCGGATACTGCAGCAGGTTCGGCGACATGATCGCCACGCGCGAGCCGCGTTCCAGTCCGGGCAGGCTTTGCAGATACGCGGCGAAGTCGCGCGATTTGCGCTCGAGGTCGGCGAAAGTCATCGTCACACCGAGGTTGGCGAACGACGGGCGATCTGCGAACTTCTGGCAGCTTTGCAGGAACAGATCGTTCAGCGAACGATACATGTTGACGTCGATCTCGGCCGGCACGCCGGGCGGATAGCTCTTGAGCCAGACTTTTTCCATGAGCGCCTCCTTGAATTTGGTTTTTATCGCATCGTCGTCGCCGGGGGAAGAGGGTGGGCGCGCGGTGCGTCGTTTCATCGCAGTTCTTTTGGCAATGCGAGAGAGGGTTCTGGACGTGCTGTCTCCCCTGTCGAGTCTCGCATGCGCGGCAAGCGCGTCAATCGACGCGCTGCAAAAAGCCGTAGCATACCGTGCCGTTTCTGGCACGAGCACATGGAAAGCCCTGATTTGATGCGGGTTTGCGTGGAGTAATTGTTCTAGCGGCAAAGGCTTGCCAGTGTGGGGGATTCCGCGCTAATCCCGCACGGAATGGCCGATGCGACGGACAATCCGCAGATGTGACAAAAGAATTGCAAAAAACGCTTGCGTGGCGGGCCGGTTTCTTACATAATTCTGTTCTCACGACGCGGCTGTAGCTCAGTTGGATAGAGTACTTGGCTACGAACCAAGGGGTCGTGGGTTCGAATCCTGCCAGCCGCGCCACCTAATTCGAGGGTCTCCTCACGGGGAGACCCTTAGTTTTTCGGGAGAGTCCTTCCCAGTGACGCGCCGCATGTCATGTACATTCGGCCCGCGTCGATGAGAAGGCAAACCGACAGCAGCAGGATCGTCTGATCGGTGTCTCACGTGCAGTAAGTGCGGCTGTAGCTCAGTTGGATAGAGTACTTGGCTACGAACCAAGGGGTCGTGGGTTCGAATCCTGCCAGCCGCGCCAACTCAGTTGGCAAAAACGCTCCAGAGGCGAAAGCTTCTGGAGCGTTTTTCGTTTGTGCGGACGAAAAGGGTGGACGACAAGGGCAGACGACAAGCACCGCGCGATTCGACCGTCACTGTGCCGGCTATCGTCAGGCACGACGGCACGCTGCTTCGAACGTCATCGCGCCCGACGCCGATCGCGTCAGCCTTGCCCAGTTTCCGGTCCGACCTGCCATCCCAGGCCCAACGCCTTTTGCAACGTCACGAACGACTTGAGAAGTTGTGCATCGCCAGCGATGCGGTCCTGCTCGGCGGAAAAGCGCGTGCGCTCGGCGTCCAGCCAATCGAGCGTGCTCGCGGTGCCTGCGCGGTAGCGTTGACGTGTGAGCGCGGCCGCCCGCGCAGCCGACGCCTCCACGCTGCGCAGCCGGTACACGTTCTCGCGCTGATGCCCATAGCGCGCCAGCGCCACATCGGCATCGCGTAGCGCAGTGAGCACGGCACTCTCATACTTCGCCTGGGCCTGATCGCGCCCCGCCTTCGCACCGTCGACACCGGCCTGCACGCGACCGAAGTCGAGCACGTTCCATTGCAGACGCGGCATCGTCATCCAACTGAAGTTGTCCTTGCGCACGAGATGACCGGGATCGAGCGCGGAATATCCAAGTTCCCCCATGATCGAGAGCTTCGGAAACCAGTTGGCGGTTTGCACACCGATCTGCGCATTCTGCGATGCCAGACGACGCTCCGCTGCGCGAATATCCGGCCGCGCCTGCAAAAGGGCGGCCGGATCGCCGATAGCCACCTTCGCGGGCACGTTCGGTAACGCTTTGGACGCTTTCAACTCGGCGTCCAGCGCACCCGGCGCGCGTCCAGTGAGCAGTGCCAACTGATCGAGCGACTCGATGACGTCTGCCTCGAGCGGCAGCACGCGCGATTGCGTCTGCTCCACTTGCGTGACGAGCCGTTCGACGTCGAGTTCCGATGCGACACCGCCGGCCCGGCGCTGACGCGTGAGATCGAGCATCTCGCCTTCCAGCTGTGCCGAGTCGCGCACCAGCGCGAGCCGGGCTTGTTGATCGCGTAAGGCAACGTAGGTCTGAGCGACTTCGGCGGCGAGTTGCACGTGCGCATCTGCCAGGTCCTCTGACGCCGCGTCGGCATCGGCACTGGCCGCCTCGACGGCGCGACGCGTACCGCCGAACAAATCGATTTCCCAACTGGCGTCGAAACCGGCGACGTAGAGGTCGAGCGGACCGCGGCCGCCGCCGTCACCGCCAAGCAGGCTCAGATCGGGCGAGCGGGTGCGCACCATCGCCAGGTCGACACCTGCCTTGGGCAGCAGATCGGCCTGATGACTGCGCAGGCTCGCACGCGACTGACGCACCTTCGCCTGCGCCGCGCGGATATCCGGGCTATGCGCGATGGCGTCGTCGATCAGTGCGGTGAGTTGCGCATCGTTCAGCGCGGTCCACCACCGGGCGACGCCGGGCGTCTGCGCTTGAACGCCTTCGCCCGCATGTGCGAACGTCGCCCCGGTACGCAGGGCGTCGCCTGCGACCTCGGGGGCGCCGCGGTAGTCGGGGCCGACCGTGCAGCCGGTGATGAGTAGGGTGGCCGCGAGGGCCAGCGTTCGGATTTGAAGCGTCATGATGGTTCAATGACCGCCGGTGCTGAATCCGGTCGGTTGCTTGAGCAGCAGGGCCAGCGGCACGCAAAGCAGCAGCGCGATACCCAGTGCGTAGAAAGTCTCGGAAAACGTCAACACACTTGCCTGCCTTGCAATTTCGGCGGCGAGCTGTGCGGTGGCCTGCAGTTGTGCATGCACCATGTCGCCCGTCTGCGCGAAGAAGCCCGCCGCATTGGCCGCGAGGTGCTCCTGTCCCAGCGGACTGTTGGCGGTGATCGTCTCGCGCAGCATGGCGTCGTGATAGTCGGTGCGACGGTCGATCAGCGTGCCGAGCAGCGCGAGTCCGACCGACCCGCCGAGGTTGCGGGCCATGTTGTACAGACCTGCCGCGTCCCCGGCATCCTGCGCATCGACGGCCGCCATCGACGCCTGATTGAGCGGCATCATCGCAAGCATTTGTCCCACACCACGAAGCAATTGCGAGAGCGTGAAATCGTGCCCTACGCTTTGCGCCGTCAGGTCGATGTCGAGCATGCAACTGGCGAAGAAACACAACAGCCCGACGATCACGAGCAGACGAATGTCCACCCGGCTGATGAGGCGTGGCAGGAACGGCATCATCAGGAAGGCGGGCAGCCCCGAGAGCAGCATGATGTTGCCCGACTGCTGCGCGTTGTAGCCCGCAATCGTGGCGAGGAACTGCGGCAGCAGATACGACACGCCGTAGAGTCCCGCGCCCACCGTGAAAACGATGTAGATCACGCTTGCGTAATTCTTGTTACCCAGCAGCGAGAGCTTGACGATGGGCTTCTCGGCCGTGAACTGCGCCACGAGCATCATGCCGATGCCGATCGCCGACGCGATCGACAGCCAGATGATCAGGTGCGAGTCGAACCAGCGTTCGCGCTGCCCTTCCTCGAGCACCACGGTGAGCGAACTCAGGCCGATGGTCAGGCCGACGATGCCCAGCCAGTCCGCCTTGAAGAACGCCTGCAGATTCGTCGGCTCGCGCTTGAGCCCGAGCATCAGCAACGTGACGATGGCCGCCGAGATCGGCAAATTCAGGAAGAAGCACCAGCGCCAGTTGGCGTTCTCGGTCAGCCAACCGCCAACCACCGGTCCGAGCAACGGTCCCAGCAGCACGATCAGGCCGAACATCGCCATGCCGACCGGCATCTGGTGGCGAGGCAGACGCGTGCGAATGATCATCTGCGCCGTCGGAATCATCGCGCCGCCCGCGAAGCCCTGCCCGATACGGCCGATGATCATCTCGGGCAGGCTGCTCGATGCGCCGCACATCATTGAGAAGAGGGTGAAGAAGACGGCGTTGAGCATCAGAAAGCGTCGTAACCCGAGCACGCGCGTGAGCCACGCGGCGAGCGGAATCATGACGATTTCGGACATCAGGTAGCCGGTCGAGATCCAGGTGCCCTCGGTGCCAGAGGCGCCGATCTGCCCTTGAATCTGCGGTAGCGCCGAGTTGGTGATGGAGATGTCGAGCGTGGCCAGCAGCGCGCCAAGCGCACCGGCCGCCACGGCGATCCAGTCGGATGCCGACGCGTTGCGCGGCGCGGCGGCGCTCGTGGCGCCCCCATTGCCTGGGCCACCCCCGCCGCCGCCTTCACCGCTCGCTGCCGCGGCACCGCGCGCCTGATCGCGCGTCAGCGCAACGGGCGCAACGGGCGCAACGGGCGAAGCGGAGCGGGCGGAGGGAGTGGCGGGGGACGATGAAGCGCTCACCACGCCACGGTCAGCCACGTTGTGCTCCACCGTTCGTGGACGATGGCGGCGCATTCGTGGCGGGGCCGACGATGGCATTGAGCGGTGCACTGAGCGAGACTTGCGACGCTGAAGCTTCGCCGGCCCGGCCCGAGTGCGCCGCTTGTTTGGCGGGGGCGGCCGTAGTGTGGCGATGCGTATCGACGTCCGCGGTGACCGACAGGCCCGGCAGCAACACCGCACGCAGCGATTCGGGCACATCGAGGCGGATGCGCACCGGTACTCGCTGCACGATCTTGGTGAAGTTACCGGTAGCGTTCTGCGCGGGCAGCAGCGCGAACTGCGCGCCGGTGCCGGGCGAGAGCGAATCGACCACACCGTGGATCGGCTCGCCGGGCAGGGCATCGACATGCACCGTCACGGGCTGGCCGGGCCGCATATGGCCGACCTGCGTTTCCTTGAAGTTCGCCGTCAGATAGACGTTTTGCACCGGCACGACGGTGAGTAGCCGCGTGCCCGGCTGGGCGAACTGGCCGACGCGCACGGCACGATCGCCGATGCGTCCGGACAGCGTGCTCTTGACGACGGTGTCCGCGAGATCGAGGTCAGCCTTGCGCGCGCTTGCCTGCGCCACCGCCAATTGCGCCTTGGCCTGCGCCAACGCGGCCGTGAGCGTGTCTGTCTGACGCTCGCTCGCCTGCAAGCTGGCCTCGTTGCTCTTGCGCGAGGCGTCGGCGCGGGCACTGGCATTGCGCAACTCGGCAAGACGCTCGTCGGTCTCCGCGCCCGTGGCAACCAGCGGTGCGTAGCGTTTGACCTGACCGGCCGAGTACGCGGCATTCGCGCGTGCGCTGTCGAGTTCGGCGCGTGCCTGCGCGATTGTCGCCGCATGCTGGGCGAGTTCGGCCTGTGCCCTGGCGACATCGGCTTCGCGCGCGACTACGCTCGCCTGCGCCTCGTCGTAAGCGGCCTGGTACTGGCGTGCGTCGAGTCGCACGAGCGGCTGACCGAGCGTCACCGTTTCGTTGTCACGCACCAGCACTTCGGTCACATAGCCGCCCACTTTCGGAGCAACCGTCATGCTGTCGGCTTGCAGATAGGCGTCGTCGGTCGACTCGATGAAGCGCCCGACAAACCACCAGTGTCCGCCCCAACCGAGCGCGGCCACGAGGCCCAGCGCCAGCACGCCAAGCAGGAGTTTCTTGCGGCGAGGGTTGGCCGGGGCCTTCGTCTGGCCGGGTGTCGGGGCAGCCTCTGCTGAGGCCTTGCCGGCCGGGGCGTCGGTCTGACGTGCGGTCGACAGCGCCGATTCTGCCGGTTTGGCTTGGGCTGCGGTGGTCATGGGAATTTTCTCAAATTATTCCAGTTGGCAGAATTATTCCAGTTGATCGATTTATGTCAAGTGTTATATTTTTGACGAAAGTTTTGGCAAGCAAGGACATACATGACAGGGACTTCACGTGCAGGGCGTGCTCCGGGGGCGGCAGCGCGTCCGAGGCATGCCGTCGACACGGGGTATCAACGTGGTGAGGAAACGCGTGCGCGCATCATCCTCGCGGCGATCAAGTGTTTCGGGGAGTTCGGCTTTACCGGGGCGTCCACGCGAGATATTGCGAACGAGGCGGGTGTGAATGCCCCTGCGCTCCAGTACTACTTCGACAACAAGGCAGGCGTGTATCAGGCGTGTGTCGAGTACATCGTTGAGCTCGTTCTGGGGAAGATGGGAACGGCCATTGAGGCGGCCGAGCGTTTGATGGCCGATCCGGACGCGACTGACGAGCAGCTCATGGACGCATTTTGCGAATTACAGAATCGCAAGGCGGGGTTCATGGAGGAGGTGCCGGAGATCGACGGCTGGCACATGTTCATGGCCCGGGAGCAGGCGGGGCTCGGGCCGGAGGCCGGTTTCAAGGTGTTTCACGAGCGCTTTTCGAGCCGGCTCGCGTCGGTCGGCGCAAACATCGTGACGCGGCTCGCGGGCGTGGCGCCCGACAACGAGGAGATGCGTGTTCGCGCCGTGTGCATCAGCACACTGGGCATGGCATTTCGCGTGATGCGCCGCTCGGTCGATTGTTCGATGGGATGGGCCAGTGAGCCGAATCCCAATCGCAATCGGATCGTACGCGAGGCGGTTATCGAACAGACGCGGCAATTGCTGGAGCAGGTCGTCAAACAGCGCAAGTCGGCCAGGTAAGTTCGACGTCTGCGGCATCCTGACGGGGGCACCTTCCGGTGCCCCCGTGTCGTTTCCTGTGTCGTTTTGCCGGCGCGGGACTCAGGACTGCGCGGCCGTGCGAGCCTGCGGTTCGTCGTCGCGCTTGCGATACCACACGAAGTAGATCAGCAGCACCACGGCGACAAACGGCACGCCGAAGATCAGCGTCATGCGGAACACGCCGGTGAGCAGCGTGGTGAGCATGATGGCGGCCATGAGTGCGGCCCCCAGCAGCGTGAGCCACGGGAAGCCCCACATGCGGAAGGCGAGGGGCGGGTGGTTCTCGCGCCGCCAGGCGCGGCGAAAGAAGAAGTGGGTGACAAAGATCATCATCCACGTGAGCATCGCGCCGAACATCGAGATCGCCATCATGAACGTGAACGACGACTCGGGGTAGAGGAAGTTCACCAGCGTGGCGAGCGCAATGCCGAGCGTCGAGAGCAGCAACGCCGCGAGCGGTACGCCGCGCGAGTTCACTTCGCCGAACCGGGCGGGCGCGTAGCCGGCGCGCGAGAGCGAGAACATCATGCGCGTGGTGATATAGAGCTGGCTGTTCATCGACGAGAGCGCGGCGATCAGCACCACGAAGTTGATGACCCCGGCGGCGCCCGGAATATTGATCGCCTGCATCACCTTCACGAATGGGCTTTCGTCCTGACCGGCGGCGGTCCACGGCACGATGGCGAGCATCAATGCGAGCGTGAGCAGATAGAACAGCACGAGGCGCACGACGGTGGAGCGGAAGGCACGCGTGACCGCACGCTCCGGATTCTCGGCCTCGCCTGCGGCCACGGCGATCATCTCGATGGACAGGTAGCTGAAGATCGAGATGATGACGGCGACCCACATGCCCCACAGACCCTTCGGGAAGAAGCCGCCGTGCGCCGTGTAGTTCGCGAACCCTGCGGGCGAATGCCCGCCACCCGCAACGGATCCGGGGGCGATGAACACCACGTAAGCGCCGATCAGAATGAAGATGACGATCGCGGTGATCTTGATGAGCGAGAAGCCATATTCGATGGCGCCGAACAGGTTCACGGACATGGCGTTCACGAGCACGAGTGCCGTCGAGAAGCCTGCGACCCAATACCAGCCCGGCACCTGCGGGAACCAGAATTTCATGTAGACGGCGATGGCGCTCACCTCGGTGCCCACGGCCAGCACGATGCATGACCAGTAGGCATAGCGCACCAGAAAGCCGGCCCACGGACCGATGTAGTGTTCGGCATAGGCGCCGAACGAGCCAGACGTCGGATGCGCGACCGTCATCTCGGCGAGGCATCCCATGAGCATGAGGGCGATGATGGCGCCGATCCCGTACGAGATAAGCACACTCGGGCCGGCAAAGCCGATGGCGAAACCGCTGCCGAGGAAAAGGCCCGTACCAATGGCGCCACCGATGGCGATCATTGCCATCTGACTCGCCGTGAGCGAGCGTCGCAGGCCTTGCTCGCGGCGCGTGATGTGGGTGAAGTCGCGGGGGGTGCCGGACTGGGAAGACTGGGGGGATTGCGTCATGACACACCTCTTGGATGTCGTCGCGAGAGATTGGCGACACCCGCATGAGTAAAGCGTTGCTTGTCATCGCCCGCCGGTGCGCCGTGCAATGCCGCAGCGATGCCGGATGGCGTCGGGTGTGGCAAAACGCGGGTGCGAACGGGCCCCGCCGCCCCGGAAGACGCCGGGGCGGGTCATACCAACAGCAAGGGATGCAACTGGAAAGACGCGGGCGTGCCGCGCCGTCCGTCCGCTTAGAAGATGTGGCGAATGCCCGTTGCCACGCCCGCTTGCGTCGAGTTGCCCGGCAGTTCGACGCGCGCGGCGCCGCTGACCTTGTTGTAATCGACGGTGCCGTAGACCTGCGTGCGCTTCGACAGTGCGTACTCGGCGAGCAGCACGTACGTGTAACGACGGCCCGAACCGGCATCGCCCGCCTGGGCGTTGATGTTCTTGATGTCGTTCAAATACGCGGCGCCCGTGATCGCGAGATTCGGCATGGCCTGAATGGTCGTGCCGAGGTAGAACGTCGTGTCCTTGCGAGGATTGTCGTTCAGATTGCCCGTGGTGACGGTGTGTGCCGGATCGTTGAGCGTGCCGTCGAGCCAGCCGCTGCGATCGCGCCCACCCATGTAGCCGACGAAGACCTTGGCGATGGAGACGCTGTAGATACCGCCCAGGCCCCACATCTGTTGGACATGCTTGGCGGCGTCACGCGCTTGCTGATACACGCCGGCGATCTGGAACGGTCCCATTGCGTAGGCAGCACGGGCGCCCCAGTAGTTGCTGGCGGCCATCGTTCCGGCGGTGTTGCCGAAGCCGTAGGTGGCTCCGACCGACAGGCCGCCGAACGTGCCGGCATAGCTCACGGCGTTGTCCACGCGGCCGCGCGTGATGTTGTACATCCACGAGTTGTTCGCGTAGTTGCCGATCGTGAGCGGGTCGAAGTCGCCGTAGACATTAAACGCCTCGGTGGCCTGGCGACCGATCTTGATCGCGCCGTACTGGTTTTGCAGGCCGACGAACGCATAACGGTCAAACAGTCGCGGACTGTTCGCGAGCTGACCGTTTTGCGGGTTGATGCCCGATTCCAGTTGGAAGATCGCCTTTGTGCCGCCGCCGAGGTCTTCCGAGCCCTTGAAGCCGAAACGGCTGTTGGTCACGGCGCCGTTGGTCACTTGCCACAGCGCGTCGTTGTTGGCATTGGCGTTGGTTTGATATCGCACGCTCTGATCGACGATCCCGTACAGGGTGACGGCGCTTTGGGCGGCAGCAGTGGTGCTGAAGGCAAGGCCACAAGCGGCCGAGAGGATGGCCAGACTGGCCGGAATTGCAGACTTCATGAGTCTCCTTTTTTAGTCTTGTAGACGTACGACTGCTTAAAACAGATCCGCTGCTCCTTCCGATATAGGAGGTCACGGATGCTTCCCGGCACAACAACTGCACGATCAAAAAACGGCACTCGCAGCCGGACTCGCTTACCGTCCCCGGCCCGAGGCCGAGACTTATCATATCAATGCAAAAATTGAATTTGCTTGCCATTTATGCGGAATTGCTGGCGGTGAATCGAAGGATCTGCCAGAATTCGTGAAAACTTGACGGATTCTGCCAATGAACCTCGACCTAGCCGATCTGCGCATCCTCCGCCATCTCGAACTCAATGGACGCATCTCCAACCAGGAGCTGGCGGACGCCGTCGGTTTGTCGCCATCGGCCTGCCTTCGCCGGGTGAAATTGCTCGAGGACCGCGGGGTGATTTCCGGATACCGCTGCATCGTGGACGCACAGCATATTGGTCTGGAGTTCGAGGCGCTAGTGCAAATCACGCTTCGTCCGGACGTCGATCAGTGGCATGAAAAGTTTCTCGCATGTGTGCAGAGCTGGCCCGAGGTCGTGACTGCGCGCATCGTCACCGGCTCGGCGAATTACATCTTGACGGTCAGAGCCCGTAACCTCGCGCATTACTCCGATTTCATCGTGAACGAGCTGTATCGCGCACCCGCCGTCATGTCGATTCAATCGAACATCGTGCTAAAGACAATTAAACATACGCAGTCGCTGGTCGATCTCGTCAAGCAGAAATAGAAAATTATATTAGATATTAAGTAACTCCCAAAAGACGGCTGGAATTTTCCGGAAGAAGAGACGCAGCATGGCAGTGATTACCACCATCGAGGACTTGCGGGTTCTCGCGCAGCGGCGAGTGCCGCGCATGTTTTACGAATATGTCGATTCGGGGTCGTGGACGGAGTCCACCTACCGGGCCAACGCGGCCGATTTCGGCGGTATCGAGTTCCGGCAGCGCGTTGCCGTGAATATCGAACATCGCAGCACACGCACGACGATGTTGGGCGAGCCGGTCGCCATGCCGGTGGCGCTGGCGCCAACGGGCATGACCGGCATGCAGCATGCCGACGGCGAGATTCTCGCGGCGCGCGCGGCCGAGGCGTTCGGTGTGCCGTTCACGCTCTCGACCGTGTCGATCTGCTCCATCGAAGACGTGGCGGCGCACACGAAGGCGCCGTTCTGGTTTCAGTTATATGTGATGCGCGATCGCGACTTCATCGAGCGCCTGATCGATCGCGCCAAGGCGGCGGGGTGCTCGGCGCTGATGGTGACGATGGATCTGCAGATCAGCGGTCAGCGTCACCGTGACATCAAGAACGGCCTGTCGGCACCGCCGAAGCTGACGTTGCCGAACATTGCCAACATGATGACCAAGCCGCGCTGGTGCATGGGCATGCTGGGAACTCGCCGTCGCACGTTTGGCAACATCGTGGGACATGCCAAAGGGGTAGACGACATCGGTTCGCTCGCGGCGTGGTCGGCGGCGCAGTTCGACCCGTGCCTGTCATGGGACGACGTGGCCTGGATCAAGAAGCGTTGGGGCGGCAAGCTCGTGCTCAAGGGCGTGCTCGACCCGGAAGATGCGCGCGCGGCACGCGATACCGGGGCTGACGCGATTGTGGTGAGTAATCACGGCGGACGTCAGCTTGACGGTGCGATCTCGACGATCCGCGCGTTGCCGGACATTGTGGCGGCGGTGGGGCGTGACACGGAGGTCTGGCTCGACGGCGGTATCCGCTCCGGTCAGGACGTGATCAAGGCGATGGCGCTGGGCGCGAAGGGAACGCTGATCGGGCGTCCGTTCCTGTATGGGTTGGGGGCGATGGGCGAGGCGGGCGTGCGTCGCGCGCTGGAGGTCATTGCGAAGGAGATGGATGTCACGATGGCGCTGACGGGGCGCACGACCATCGATCGGCTCGATGCGTCGATGCTCATTCCGGGCAGCTACCCGGCGGGCATTGGCCCGTACCTGCCGGAGCCGGGCGGACGGTAACCTGCCCGCTGGGAAAACACGAAGGCCGCCGTCATTGTGCAATCCCATCTCACCAACAACAACGCCCCGCAATCGCGGGGCGTTTCGTTTCGGCGCAGACCGGCGCCAGCCGATCAATGATGATGCTTGCGATGACCGCGGCGTTTGCCGTGATAGTGATCGTCGTCGTACGAGCTGGAGCGCGACATGTTGCCGCCGAGCGCGGCGCCGGCACCGCCACCGACGGCCGCGCCGATCAGGCCGCCCGAACGGCCGCCCATCGCATTGCCCGCCGCCGTGCCGGCACCGCCGCCCAGCGCACCGCCGAGAATAGCGCCGGTACGCTCGCGGCGATTGGATGTGATCGCGCCGCCGGCGCCACCGCCCACCGCACCACCCACCACCGCACCGGTGCTGCCGCCAAGCGCGCCGCCTACGGCTGCGCCCGCGACGCCGCCCAGCGCGCCGCCGAGGGCATTGTTCATATCACTGGCCGAAGCCGTCAGGGAAGTCGTTGCCACCCCGGCGGCGATCGCCACCATCGGAAAAATTCGCTTGAGCATGAGTCTTGAAGAAGATTCGGATTAACGCGAGGCAAGTATAAAGACGCGTCGCCTCACCGCCGCCTGCCCAATGTTTCACTTCTCGTAAGGCGGGTAACGAAATGTTTCCGGGCGTGCATTCGCCGGGATTCGGTTATAGCGATTCGCTCCCCGCACGCCGCCGTGACGGCACCTTCATCTCGGCGACGTAGCGATACAACTGCGCCGCCGCCGGCGAGAGCGGCCGCGCCTTGCTCCGGATCATGCCCACGCGCCTTGTCACCACCGGATCGACCAGCGGCACGCTGGTGAGCAACGGATGATCCCCGCCGGGCATCGCCATCGTCGGCACGGCAGCCACCCCCAGTCCGGCTTCGACCAGTCCGAGCATCGTCGTGACGTGCTGTGTCTCACAGATACTCGGCGGACGTTGCGGCAGCGAGGTGAGCGCCTGATCGAGCAGTAGCCGGTTGCCCGAGACCTTGCCGACGGAGATGTGGTCGTGCTCGTAAAGCTCGCGCCATGTCACCCGTTTTCTGCCTGCGAGCGGATGGTCGCGCCGGCAGGCCGCCACGTAGCGTTCCTGAAGCAGGAGCTTGAACTCGATGTCCGGCTCCTGACTGCCGATGAAATTCAGCCCGAAATCGGCGTCGCCGTTCGCTACGGCAGCAAGCACCTCGTTGGCGCTCGCGTCGAGCACCGAAATGCGAATGCGCGGAAACGCCCGGTGGTATCGCGAGATCACCTGCGGCATGAAGTAATACGCGGCAGACGGCACACACGCGATGGTCACATGCCCAAGGCTCGACGACGCCACGTCGCGAATGCCGAGCAGCGCGTTGTCCAGATCGTCGAGAATGCGCTCGGCATCGCGTGCAAAGGCCCGGCCGACGTTGGTGAGCGCCACACGGCGCGTGCTGCGCTCGAAGAGCTTGACCCCTAACGCGTCCTCAAGCTTGTCGATACGGCGCGAGAGCGCGGGTTGCGAGAGATGGATTGCCTCGGCCGCGCGGCGAAAACTCGCGAGTTGCGCCACTGCGCGAAAGGCCTGCAAATCGTTCAGATCGAAGTTGATCGCCATGGCATGAGGGATGAGAGTCGGGCACGCGCTGCGCGCGACCCGGAAATCGGGGGATTGCCGCGGGGCGGGCGAGGCGCGGTGCAGAGTGTAGCGTGTTACCGCTCGGTAGGCGCATTAGCATCCTACGATTGATAGCGTGTGTGCATCAATCTTTCCAAAACTTGCAATTCACAACGGGGGAACTTACGGCGCACCATTGGCGGCTTCAAAAAAGCGTCCACGACGGTTTGACACGTCCCCGGCAGAGACGCAGTACGACGATTCATTGGCGGCTCGACCCCCCGGGCCGCAGGTAAAACGGAGACAGCGCATGTCACAGCGCCCCCAAGACGCGGTTTCGCGTCGCCCCTCGAAAGCCGGCGCAGTCCTGCGCGTGACCGCCGGCAATTTCCTCGAGCAGTTCGATTTCTTTCTGTTCGGTTTTTACGCCACCCAGATTTCCCGCGTCTTCTTCCCGACGGACAGCGAGTTTGCGTCGCTCATGCTGACCTTTGCCGTTTTCGGCGCGGGTTTCCTGATGCGGCCGCTCGGTGCCATCGTGCTCGGCGCGTACATCGATAACGTTGGCCGCCGCAAAGGTCTGGTCACGACGCTGGCCATCATGGCGAGCGGCACCATTCTCATTGCCTTCGTGCCGGGTTACGAAACCATCGGGCTCGCGGCGCCAGTGCTCGTGCTGATTGGCCGTCTGCTGCAAGGTTTCTCTGCTGGTGCCGAACTTGGCGGCGTGTCCGTCTATCTGGCGGAAATCGCCACGCCGGGCCGCAAGGGCTTTTACACAAGCTGGCAGTCGGCGAGCCAGCAGGTCGCCATCGTCGTCTCGGCGGCGCTCGGCTTTGCGCTCTCGCTCACGCTCACGGCGCAACAGATCGCTTCGTGGGGCTGGCGCCTGCCGTTCCTCGTGGGTTGCATGATCGTGCCGGTGATCTTCGCGCTGCGCCGCTCGCTTCAGGAGAGCGACGAATTCCGGCAGCGCAAGCATCACCCGTCCGTTGGCGAAGTGTTCCGTTCGATGGCCGCCAACGCGGGCGTGGTGCTGGGCGGCACGATGCTCGTGGCGCTGACCACGACGGCGTTCTACCTGATCACCGTCTACGCCCCGACGTTCGGCAAGAGCGTGCTGCATCTGTCGAGCGCCGATGCGCTGCTCGTCACCCTGTGCGTGGGCGTGTCGAACTTCATCTGGCTGCCGATTGGCGGCACGCTCTCCGACCGAATTGGCCGTCGTCCGGTGCTCTTGCTCTTCGCGGGCCTGACCTTGGTGACGGCCTATCCGGTCCTGTCGTTCCTCGTGCAGGCACCGAGCTTCACGCGCATGCTGGTCGCGCTGCTGTGGCTCTCGTTCCTGTACGGCATGTACAACGGTGCGATGATCCCGGCGCTCACCGAAGTCATGCCGCCAGACGTGCGCGTGGCGGGCTTCTCGCTGGCCTATAGCCTTGCGACGGCGATTTTCGGCGGTTTCACCCCCGCACTGTCGACGTATCTGATTCACGCCACGGGCGACAAGGCCGCGCCGGGGTACTGGATGAGCTTCGCCGCGTTGTGCGCGATTTGCGCGACGCTGACGCTCTACCTTGGCCGTCGCGGCGGACACGGTCGCACGAATACCGAACTCGCCGCAAGCTGAGGAACATTGCCATGAAAACCCATTCCACCCCGGTGCGTGTGAGCGCTGCCCGACGCCTGTTCGCCGCGCTCGGCGCGGGCATCGCCATGACGGCGCTGTTCGCTGCCCCTGCCGTGCAGGCCGAAGATCTTCACGTGATGAACTCCGGTGGCTTCACCGCGGCTTACAAGTTGTTGCTGCCCAGGTTCGAGGCGGCGAGCGGAGATCACGTCGGCACGGCGTGGGGCCCGTCGATGGGTAAGGCGCCCGAAGCGATCCCGAATCGTCTGGCGCGTGGTGAGCCGGCTGACGCCGTCATCATGGTCGGCTACGCGCTCGACGACCTCATCAAGGCAGGCAAGGTGCGCGCCGATTCGCGCGTCGAACTGGCCGATTCTCGTATCGGCGTCGTCGTCAAAGCGGGCGACACGGTGCCAGACGTCGGCACCCCCGAAAAGCTGAAGGCGGCGCTGCTTGCCGCCAGGTCGGTGGCATACTCGGACAGCGCCAGCGGTGTGTACGTCGAGCGTGAACTTTTCAAGAAGCTCGGCATTGCCGAACAGATGCAGGGCAAAGCGGTGATGGTGCAGAAGACGCCAGTCGCCGAAAAGGTGGCTGCCGGCGATTACGCGCTGGGATTGCAACAGGTGAGCGAGTTGCTGCCAGTCAAGGGCATCGCGTTCGCGGGCAAGATTCCCGAGTCGCTGCAATCGGTCACGCGCTTCGCGGGCGGCGTGCCGGTCAACGCGCAACATCCTGAGGAAGCGATGAAGCTGCTGAAGTACATGGCCGCGCCGGCTGTCGCGAAGGACGTCGAGTCCACGGGCCTCGATCCGCTGGCGCATTAATTCCTGCTGATCGCTGAAGATGTGAACTAACGTGTCTGCGTTGCCGCAGGGGACTTTATTTCCCCTCGGCAACCTTGGCGGGTTTGACCGACAATGCGGTGTCAGACAACGGCGTTGTACCGAACGGCGCCACCGCCAAGGAGAGAGACACATGGCCATTGCGCCAGACCTGCCGCCCCTGGCTGCCCAAACGAGCGCAGCCCAAGCCAACGCTACGGCTATGCCCGACACCCGCCTGAACGATATCGTCGCGCTCGACGCGCTGGCGCTGTCCGACGCCATTCGCACGCGTCGGGTTTCGTGCCGCGAGGTCATGCAGGCCTATCTTGCCCACATCGCGCAGTACAACCCGGCGGTCAATGCCATCGTGTCCCTGCGAGATGCCGACACGTTGCTGGCCCAGGCCGACGAGCGCGACCAGCAACTGGCGAACGGTCAGTATCTGGGCTGGATGCATGGCATGCCGCACGCCGTGAAGGATCTGGCTGCCTGCGCCGGATTTCCCACACGCAAAGGATCGCCTCTGACGTCTACAGCGCCCGACACGCAGGACAGCATCAGCGTCGCGCGCATTCGCGCCGCGGGCGCAATCTTCATCGGCAAGACCAACGTTTCCGAGTTCGGGCTGGGTTCGCACAGCTACAACCCCGTCTTCGGTGTCACGCGCAACGCTTATGACACCACGCGGATCGCAGGCGGCAGCAGCGGCGGGGCGGGCAGTGCGCTGGCGCTGCGCATGCTGCCGGTGGCCGACGGCAGCGACATGATGGGGTCGCTGCGCAACCCGGCGGCGTTCGGCAACGTGTATGGCTTGCGTCCGTCGCAAGGCCGTGTGCCGTATGGCCCGGCACCGGAGATCTTCGTCCAGCAACTAAGCACCGACGGGCCGATGGGCCGAACCGTTGCCGACGTCGCCCAACTGCTCGCTACGCAAGCGGGCTACGACGCGCGCAGTCCGCTATCGATGGCCCGCGAGACGCCGCCGTTCGCGAGTGCGCTACAGCGCGACGTGAAGGGCGTGAAGTTGGGCTGGCTTGGCGACTACGGCGGGCATCTGCCGATGGAAGACGGCGTGATGGCGTTGTGCGAGGCGTCGTTGCGCGACTTCACGGCGATGGGATGCGAGGTCGAGGCGTGCGCGCCGGATTTCGCACCGGAGCGGCTGTGGCAGACGTGGCTTACGCTGCGTCACTGGCTCGTGAACGGTTCGCTGGGGGAGATGTACGCCGATCCGGCGCGGCGCGACAAGCTCAAGCCAGAGGCGCAATGGGAGGTCGAGGGCGGCGAAGCGTTGCGTGCTGCCGACGTGTTTCGCGCATCCGTCGATCGCAGCGAGTGGTACCGCTCGCTCGCGCGTCTGTTCGAGCGGTACGACTTCCTGTTGCTGCCGTCGGCGCAGGTGTTCCCGTTCGACGCGCAAATGCACTGGCCGTCATCGGTGGCGGGCAAGCCGATGGACACCTATCACCGGTGGATGGAAGTCGTGATCGGGCCGACGCTTGCCGGGTTGCCGGCGATCAGTGTGCCGGTCGGGTTCGACGCGCGGGGGCTGCCCATGGGGCTGCAAATCATCGGTCCGGCGCAGGCGGATCTCGCGGTGCTGCAATTGGCGTACGCGCACGAGCAGCAAACGCAGTGGGTGCGCCGCCACCTGCCGCCAATGCTCGCTGGCACCGCACGGGCCTGACGCCTCCCTGCGAGGTCGCGCCGCGCTGGGGCTATCGGGGGCGTGGGGAGCGCGCGGCCTGTGCCTGCGCTCGCAGCGGCCGCAACAACTCACCCAGCGCGTTGTGATCGATCTCGTGCATCAGGGCGAGCAGGCGGCCGATTTCGCCCGGTGGGAAACCCTCGCGGGCGAACCAGCTCAGATAGTTGCCCGGCAGATCGGCGATGAACGTGCCCTTGTGTTTGCCGAATGGCATGGGGGTAGTGACGAGGCGCATCAGCGCGTCGGCGTCGAAATCGAGCATGACGGTCAGACGGTTGGCGCGCTCAGACGCGCACCCAGGTGAGAGCGGAAGTGACACGCTACCACATGCGAGGCGCGGGGCATCACGTCCGGCGCCATCGACAGTTCGTCACGCGCTGGGCGAGCCGGTTGGGCTATCGGCCACGATGTCCGACGACCGTCCTCGCAGAGATGGCCATCGGTGGGCGCCGTTGCCTCAGACCTTGATCGGGAAGCGCCGGTCGAACGTGGTTTTCACGTCAAGCGGTTGCCGGAGCAAGCCGACTTGCGAGTAGAAGTCGGCCGTACGTTGTTGCTCCGCGACGAGCGCATCGTCGATGTTGCGCCATTTCGTCGCACGGCGGGAAAACTGCAGCTTCGCGGCCTCGGGCGGAATGCCGATGATGCGCGCCATGGCAGCCGAGAAGGCGTCGACGTGCTGATACGACCAGACTTGTGCCCGCACGACACGGCCGAGGAAATCGCGCAGCACCTCCTGTTTGTTCGCGATGGCCGCGTCGGTCGCGGCCAGATAGCTCAGACCAGACCAGAGCCCCCGGCCGTTCACGAGCACACGCCCGCGTCCGGTCGTCTCCGCCACGGCCGTGTAGGGCTCCCACGTCGCCCACGCGTCGACGGATCCGCTGGCCAGCGCGGTAATGGTGTCGGCCGGCGGCAGGAAGCGGAAGTTGACGTCGCCCGGTGCCAGACCGGCAGCGGTGAGGGCCTTGAGCGTGACGAAGTGGCCGATGGAGCCTCGCGTCGTGCCGATGTTCTTACCCTTGAGATCGGCGGCGGTACGCAGCGCGGCGTCCGGCCGCACGATCACGGCGGTGCCATACGCGTCGGAGCGATTGGCCCCGATGATCTTGATGGCGGCACCCGCCGACAGCGCGAAGATCACGGGTGCATCACCGATCGGACCGCAATCGACTGCCCCCGCATTGAGCGCTTCGGCCAGTGGCGCGGCAGCGGGGAACTCGGTCCACTGAATATCGTAGGGCAACTGCTTAAGTTCGTCGGCGGCTTCGAGCAGCGCGCGCAGTCCGCCCTTCTGGTCGCCTGCCTTGAGGAGCGGGCGGCCGGACTGAGCGCGGGACACACCGGGCAACGCGAGTGTTGTCAGCGCACCCGCTGCACCGGAAGTCGTGACGTACTGAAGGAAGCGGCGTCGGGAAATCGTCATGATGAATACCTGTGGTGGATCGAAAAAAAAGGTGCGCAAGCGGGGCGCAGACGCTAGACGGATGGCTAGTGCACGAAGCCACCTTTGACGAACCGCACGGGGTCGTTGTCCATCTGGCGCAGCGTCGCGGTGAGCGGGTCGCTGCGAAGGGCGGCCTGAGCGCCCTCGGGCGGTGCTGTCGCCGTCGTACACATCAGGCCGCCATCGGCCCAGCCCCGGCGTCCGGCGGGGGCGAGGGCACGCAGCCAGCCGTCGCGGTCGGCCAGCCATTCGGTGCCCGCCAGGGTTGACGCGGAAACCCCGGCGATCTGCGCGAGGACCTGCCATGCATCCGGGCCGTCGGCCACGCAGTCCGCTCGTGCCCCGAACAGCGTGGTGACGTTGGGGGTGGGCGCACGATCCGACCGTTGCACCGCCACCTTGCGAATGGCAGGCGTTTCAACGGAGGGCGGGGCATTGCGCTCGACCAACAGCGTGAGGAAACGCGGATCTTCAAACGGCGGCGGATGCGCGGCATCCACGGCGACCACGCGAACCCGCTGATGGCCGCGCCACGCGGCGAGATTCCGGGGCTGGGTGTTGGCGCATTTCACCGAGAGGACGGGCAAGGCAATCGGCACGGGCCAACTGCCACCCGCGGTCATGCCGGCCGACGCCGAGAGCACGCGCATATAGTCGAGTGCTGCCCAGATCTCACGGTCGCTCAGTCGTGCGGCGAAGCCGGGCATGGTCGCGCCCTGCTCGTCACGCATGCCGTACAGCACATGCCAGAACAGTTCGCCGTCGGCGCGGCGGCTCAACAGGGCGCTCGCCATGGTCGGCGGCCAACGGTGCAACGTGGCGGCCAATGGGCCCTCGCCACGGCCGTCGGCACCGTGGCATGCCACGCAGTGCGCCGCATACACGCGCGAGCCTCGCGCGATGCTTTCTACGGTGAAGCCCGTCGGGTTCGTATGAAAACTGGTCGGCACGGCGGCCGTCAGCCATAGCGACGGCGATGGCCACGGGGCCAGCACAAGCGCCCCGATGGCGGCGGCCAGCAGCCAGCGCCATGCGCGTCGCCAGAGCAAGGCCAGCAGCACGCAGGCGAGCGCAAACACGATCGCCGCGAGCATCCACGCGAACTGGCGGGCGAGGGCGACATCGATGACCAGGTTCTCCCCGGCGATGCGCACGTCCCAGGGCCATGCGGGTGCGCCATGCGAATCGTCGGTGATGCCGAGCGAATAGAGCGTGCTCAGCCAGGCGGACTGCGCGAACTGGAGGGCTTGCAGCAACGCGTTGAGCCAGACATGCGAAGGTGGCAGCGTCATCGGGCGGGCTCCGCGTGCAAGCGCTCCGATGACGGCCGGTACGTCGACTTCATCAGCTTCGTAAGACCACGATCCACACGCTTACCAGCTTGCATCGAGCCCCAGATGTCGGAGCGCTTCGTGGCGCAGTTCGGTAATGCGGGCGTCGCCGCGATGGCGCGGATAGGGCAGATCGACACGCAGCTCTGCGACGATCTTCGCCGGACGCGGGCTGAACACAATCACGCGTTGCGCGAGGAACAGCGCTTCTTCCACGTCATGCGTGACGAGCAGCGCGGAGAAGCCAGCGCGCTGCCACAGATCGACCAGCTCGCTCTGCATCGCCAATCGCGTGAGCGAGTCGAGCTTGCCGAGCGGCTCGTCCAGCACCAACAGGCGCGGATCGTTCACGAGCGCGCGGGCGAGCGCCACGCGCTGCGCCATGCCGCCGGAGAGTTGATGCGGAAACGCGTCGGCAAACTCGGAGAGTCCCACGCGAGCGAGGGCTGCGTCGACTCGTTGACGTTCTTTCCCCAGCACGCCACGGGCTTGCAGACCGAGCGCGACGTTATCGCGCACGCGCCGCCACGGGTAAAGCGTCGGGTCCTGAAACACCACGATGCGCGACGGGTCGGGACGCGTAATCGCGGTGCCGTCCTGCGTGATCGTGCCGCGTGTCGCGGTCTCCAGTCCGGCGACGAGGCGCAACAGCGTGGACTTGCCGCAGCCGCTCGGGCCGAGCAGCGCCACGAACTCGCCGGGCGCGACGCTCAGGTCTACGCCATCGAGCACCTGTAACGGCGCCTGACGTGTGCCGAACCAGTGATCGACGCCACGAATATCGATCCGCGCGCCCGTGTCGTTTGCCGAAGCGGGGGTGTCATTGACGGGAGGCGGTGCCGGGACATCGGCGTCATGTCTGTCGAGCGTTGGCGAAGAGGTTGCGGCGCTTACCATTTGACGGTTCCTTTCTGCCACGCGAGCGCGCGGTCACGTACGGTGAAGAGCAGAGTAATGACGCCGGAGAAGAGCAGCGCCATGACGATCAGGGCGGCGTACATGTTCACGTACGAGGCCCAGCCCTGCGCCCACGTGAGGTACCAGCCGAGACCGGACTTCACCCCCATCATCTCGGCGGTCACGAGTACCGAGAACGACGCCCCGAGCCCCATGAACAGACCGACGAAAACGTTAGGCAACGCGGCGGGGATGGCGACACGCAACACCAGAAACGCATCGGATGCACCGAGCGTGCGGGCGACGTCGTAGTAGCTCTTGTTCACTCCCGCCACGCCCGACCACGTGAGCACGGCGACCGGGAACGCCGTCGACAATGCGATGAGGAAGGCGGCGGCCGAGTAGCTCGACGGAAAAAAGTAGAACGTGAGCGGCAGCAGTGCCGTGGCAGGCACGGGGCCAAGCACGCGCAGTACCGGATGCACCCAGTAGCCGATGGCGCGCGACCAGCCGATGGATACGCCGATCAAAAAGCCAGCAACGGCGCCCAGCCCGAAGCCGATGCCGAGCAGTTTGAGCGTGTTCACCGCGCTGTCGCCGAGGCGTTGCCAGTCGTCGGTATAGACCTCGATGAGGGCTTGCGGCGGGGCGAAGAATGGCGTGGGCAGCGAGCCGGTCTTTGCGGTAAGGATTTCCCACGCGGCCAGCACGAGCGCGACGGCGACGAGCCACGGACCGGTGCTGGTGAGGGCTTCGCGCAAACGCAGCAGCGGCGGCGTGGCGCGGCCCGCGACCGACAGTACCGCGAGCAGGGCGGCTGCGACCAGCGCGAACACGCCCAGTTCGTCGGTAAAGGCCCAGTCCGAGAAGCCTGCGACCTTGTTGGGCCAGCGCAGCGTGAGCGCGCCAAAGGCGGCCCATGCGAGCGCGGCGGCGAAGCCGGTACCCCATAGCGCAGGCGTGCGAGGCGCGGCGAAGAGCTGATCGATTTCGGTCGCGTCGTAGCGGGGGACAGGTACGCGCAGCGTCGTGCCTTCCGCCTGTTCTGCGAGTTCCAGCGCCCCGGCGGGGGAGCCCCCGCGTAGCGCGGCGTTGTCGAGAATGGCACTCATGGTCGTTTATCCCAGGACATTAGCGTAGACGTGCTGCGCCAGTTTCTGCGGATCGGTGCTCTTCTTGAGCACACCGATTCGGCGGAAGTCGTCGGCGAAGTAGGCGATCTCATCGCGCAGGTCTGTGCCGGTCGGATGGTGCGAATAGGTGAGCGTTGCGTACAGCTTGCGCAGGTCTTCGGGGCTGATCTTCGGCGAGTACTTGGCAAAGATCTTGGCTGCCTCGTTCGGGTTCTCGTTGACGAACTCGGTCGCCTGCACGATGGCGCGTGCGAGCGCGCTTGCGGCGGCGCGATCGTTGCGCACCAGTTCCCCGCGCGCACCGATCACGCAGCACACCTTGCGGGCATACTCGCCGCTCAGGTTGGTCGCCAGTTCGACGTAAGCCCCGTTGGTGCGCTTCTCGAGCAGATATAAATTCGGGTCGCCATCGGCAATCGCCTGAATTTCGCCCTTGTCGACGGCCACGCCGAGCAGGTCGGCCGGGTACTGACGCCAGGTGATGTCGCGATCGGCGTCGATGCCGTTCTTCGCGAGCAGGATCTGGAAGAAATGCTTGCCCGGTGCGGCAAGATCCGACACGCCGATCGTCTTGCCCTTGAGCGCGGCGAGCGACGTCACGCCTGCGGCCTTCGCGCCCAGCAGGCGCACGCAGCCGCCGTGCGAGCTGCCGATGATCTTCACGTCGAAGCCAGCTTCGAGCGGCTTGAGCCAGCGATGGATCATGCCGACGGCGGCGTCAGCTTTGCCCGTGGCGATGGATTCGAGCAACTGGTCGGTCGAGCCGCTGTAGTTGATGAGGTCGACTTGCAGGCCGTTCTTCTCGAAGAAGCCGCGTTCCTGGGCGGCGACGATCGGTGTCAGGCAGAACGAATTCTGGTTCCAGGCGAACGTGAGCTTGCGCGGTTGCGACCAGGCCTGGCGGCCGAGCAAAAGCGCGGGGGCGGCCAGTGCGGCGGCCGTGCCCGCGCGCAGCACCTTGCGGCGGCTCGCGCTCACGACGCGCTGCGTCGCGATTTCCGATCCGTTGGTGGTGTGACGAAACTTCATGGAGACGACTCCCCTATTGATTTCTGATGGTTGTGTGCGGGTGGGCAAATGGGGCGCGCGCCCCGCGACGTCAGTCGAGCAGATCCGGTTCGGCGGCGACGAGTCCTTCGTAGAGGCTTTCGAACGAGTACAGCGCCCCTTCGGGGCCGCCGACCTGGCTGTGCGTGTGGCGTGCAGTCGCTTGGTCGATCGGCTGCGGCGTGCCGGCGGCTTGCGCGAGCAACTGCGTGTGGGCGGCATTCTCGAGGGCGATGTACCACCATGCGGCGGCCTCGACGGTCGGGCCGGCCGTGAGAATGCCGTGGTTCTTGAGAATGACGCCCTTGACCGTGCCGCTGCCGTCGGGCTTGTTCAGCGCGCGGGCGATACGGTTGCCCTCGCTGTCGTCAACCACCATGCCGGTGAAGTCGTCGAACAGCGCATGGTCTTCGAAGAAGCCGCACGAGTCCTGCGTGAGCGGATCGAGCGGGCGTCCGAGTGTCGACCATGCCTTGCCGTAGGTGGAGTGCGTGTGCGCGGCGGCGACCAGATGCGGGTGCGCTTCGTGGATGGCCGCATGAATCGCGAATGCGGCTTTGTTCAGCGGCCGGTCGCCCACCACCGTTTCGCCTTTCGCGTTGACGAGCAGCAGGTCGGAGACCTTGATGCGCGAGAAGTGGACGCCCAGCGGATTGACCCAGAAGTGGTCGGTCAGCTCGGGATCGCGCGCCGTAATGTGGCCGGCCAGTCCGAGGTCGAAGCCGTGGCGCGCGAAGATGCGGAACGCGGCGGCCAGACGTGTCTGACGGTGGTGGCGCTCGGCCAGCACGTCGTTGCGCACGGGCGGTGGGTCGAACCAGAAGCGTTGCTGCGGCGCGGCGTTCAGGACGAGCCCGGTCGGCGTAGTGCGTGTCTGGATAGTGGGGGACGTCGAGCGTCCGAACGTGTGGGTGTCGACGGGCAGAACGGCAGCCATCTCTTTTTCTCCTTGGTCAGGCCGCGCGGCGCGTGGCGTCGTTTTGACGATCGCGTTCGGCCACGAGGGTGCGCAGGCGCGGGATCAGTTCGCGGCCATAGTCGATGGCGTCGCCCAGCGGGTCGAAGCCGCGAATGAGGAACGTGGTGACACCGAGGTCGTAGTAATCGAGCAGGGCATCGGCGACTTGCTCGGGCGTGCCGACGAGTGCTGTCGAGTTCGAGCGTCCACCGATGAGCTTGGCGATCTCGGTCCACAGCACCTTGTCCAGGCGCGCGCCCTTGTCGGCGGCGGCAAGCAGGCGTCGAGCGCCTTCGCTTTGCAGTGCCGAGCCTTGCGGCAGGCCAGCGGCTTCGCGAATGGCCTTGGCCTGCGCGAGGATTTGATCGGCACGTGCCCAGGCTTTCGCTTCGGTCTCGCCGAGAATCGGGCGGAACGACACCGAGAAGCGCGGCACGCGGCCGTGCGCGGCGGCCGCCGCCCGCACGCGCGTAGTGATATCGCGCACCTGATCGAGCGACTCCCCCCACAACGCGTAGATGTCGGCATGCTTGGCCGCGACTTCAAGTGCGGCTTCCGACGCGCCGCCGAAGAAGATCGGCACATGCGGTTGCTGCACTGGTTTGACCTCGGAGAAGCCTTGTTTGAAGCGGTAATACTTGCCGTCGTGATCGAAGGGACGGTCCTCCGTCCAGATGCGGCGCAGGATGCTCAGGTATTCGTCGGTGCGCGCATAGCGCTCGTCATGCGAGAGAAAGTCGCCATCGCGCGCCTGCTCGGCATCGGAGCCGCCCGAGATGAAGTGAACACCGAGACGGCCGCCGCTGAACTGATCGAGCGTCGCGATCTGGCGCGCGGCCAGCGTCGGTGCGACAAAGCCAGGACGATGCGCGAGCATGAAGTGGATGTTCTCCGTCACGGTCGTCGCGTAGGCGATCGTGAGCGTGGCGGACGGACTCGTGGAGTGGTGCGGCACGAGAATGCGGTCGAATCCGGATTGCTCGTGGGCGCGGGCGAAATTACGCACGTAGTCGCGGTCGACGGCCGGGCCACTTTGCGGATGAATTTCGGATTGCTTACTGCTTTGAATCATGCCGATGATTTCGACGCTCATGAACGCTCTCCTTTTGTGAGGCAGGACGTGTGCAAGGCGACGTGGGTCGGTTTGCGCTACACGCCCATCGATCGGTAACAGACGGTGAACGGGAGTGAGCCTACGCAAACAATTTGCGGCCGTTAAATAATCATTTCCGCAAAGATTATTCGATATGGATGGTTGGGCGGGACCGCGCCGGGCCTTACGCTATGGGCACTGCGTAAGAGGGCGCGTTGCGCGCCAAACGCGTATTTGCTTATTCCAAAAGTCATGTCATCTCTTGGCCAATCGCCGTTGCTGTCCGACGCGTTGCCGTCGCCAGTGAGCCCCGCGCCGTCCGGGGCGGTGCTGCCTTTGCCGCGCGCCGAAGGTCCGGCACGTCTTGCACAACTGGACGCCCTGCTGCCACCTATCACGCGCGCCCTTGCCGGGACTGCGGCGGCGCTCGACCGCGATGCGCGTTTTCCGTTCGAGAACTTTGCGCTGTTGCATCGTCACGGGTTGATTGCCGAAGTGGTGCCGCGCGCACACGGCGGCGGTGGCGGCGGGCTGGTGGCGGCGCGGCGCATCATTGGGGCCATTGCGGCGGGCGAATCTGCCACGGCGCTCGTGCTGACGATGACCTATCTCCAGCACCGCTCGCTCGTGCGGACGAGCACGCACTGGCCCGACGCGCAGCGGCGTGCGGTCTTCGACAGCGCGGTGCGCGACGGGGCGTTGATCAACGCGCTGCGCGTCGAGCCGGATCTGGGCACGCCCGCCCGGGGCGGCTTGCCGTCGACTATTGCGAGACGCACCGAATCGGGCTGGCGGCTGTCTGGCCGCAAGCTCTATTGCACCGGCATTCCGGCGTTGCGCTGGTTGTCGGTCTGGGCGCGAACGGATGAGCCTGAGCCGCGTATTGGGGTATTCCTGGTGCCGCGTCCCGACGGTTCGCGGGAATCGCCGGATCGACAGGGCATCCGCGTCATTCAGAACTGGGATCACCTTGGGCTGCGTGCTTCGGGCAGTCACGAAGTGGTTCTCGAAGATGTCGACCTGCCGTTTGGCAATGCTGTGGATATTCGCTTGCCGCACGAGTGGGCGCCGGCGGGCATTGGTCAGCGCGACAACGATGCGCATATCGAACAACAGGCGTGGATGAGCGTGTTGCTCGGCACCCTTTATGACGCGATAGCGCGCGCAGGCGTCGATTGGCTCGTGACGTTTCTGAACACCCGGGTGCCAGGCAATCTCGGCGCGTCGCTTGCGACCGTGCCGCGTATTCAGGAGACGGTCGGCGAGATAGCGACGTTGCTACACGTCAACCAGCGGCTGCTCGATGCGGCGGCCGAGTCGGCAGACGCTGGCGTGCCGGATGACGACATTGCCAGTGGTGCGCTAAAGTTCACGGTGACGGGCAATGCCATTCGAGTGCTCGAACTCGCTTTGCAGCTCTCGGGCAATCATGGGCTTTCACGCAACAATCCGCTTGAGCGTTATCATCGCGACGTGCTGTGCAGCCGCATTCACACGCCGCAGAACGACACCATTTTGGGCGCCGCCGGCCGGCGAACGCTCGCTGTTTTCCGGGAATCCGTATGACTGCAGTTTTGGATGGCCTCGCGCTTTCCGGCGATTTGCCTGCACATGATTACGAAGCGCTCGATCCGTTGCGCAACTTTGTTGCGGCGTTCTCACGGCTGCTGGAGCGCCGTCCGCATGAGACAACGTTGCTCGAAGAGGGCGCCGGGCTGCTCGCCCAACTGGTGGCTCGTGACGATTGGCTACCCGAGGCGTTCGCGACGCCGCACCCTGAGCACTATCAGCAGTACTTGTTGCACTGCGATTCGGCGCAGCGATTTTCCATCGTGAGTTTCGTGTGGGGGCCGGGCCAGCGCACGCCGATCCACGATCACACCGTGTGGGGCCTGATCGGCATGCTGCGCGGGGCGGAGGATTCACAGCCTTTCGTGCTGGACGCGCAGGGCGTGCCGGTCATCGCAGGCGAGCCGGTGCGCTTGTCTCCGGGTGACGTGGAGGTGCTTTCGCCGCGTCTGGGGGACATTCATCGCGTGAGCAACGCCTACGCCGACCGGGTGTCGGTGAGCATTCATGTGTACGGCGCGAACATTGGTGCGGTGCATCGCAGCGTGTTCACCGAATCGGGTGAGCGCAAGGGCTTCGTCTCGGGCTATGCCAATGCCCAATTGCCGAATCCGTGGGGCAGGGCGGCGCAACGCGTCTGAAACGCCTGCCACCGCCAACCGTGCTGCGCATGCCGCAATGCACCACATTGTGCAACGCGTGTGCGGGGGCCTTCTGCCAGAATGGCCGTCTGCCTGTGCAGACGGGCCAGTCCGCCACGCCGATCGCCACGCCGATACTCGTTACCTAAGCAACGTTTGACGAATTCAAGGAACTACCGTGTCCGCTTACTCGACCCACACGCCGTCGCAGACGGCCGACCCGGCCATCGCTGCCGCCGATGTCACCTTCCCCGAGCTGACCTTTGCAGACGTGCGTGCGGCGTTGCTCGCTCGCGAGGAAATCGCGCTGCTCGACGTTCGTGAGGAAGATCCGTTTGCGCAGGCACACCCGTTGTGGGCGGCGAACCTTCCGCTCTCGCGAGTGGAAATCGAAGCGTGGGCGCGCATTCCGCGACGCGACACGCGCATCGTCGTGTATGGCGAGCACGACGGCCAGGATCTCGCGCCGCTCGCTGCCGGCGTGCTGCGCAGACTCGGTTACACGAACGTCAATTTGCTTGCGGGCGGTCTCGAAGGGTGGATCGCCGCTGGCGGCGAAGTGTTCCGCGACGTCAACGTGCCGAGCAAAGCCTTTGGCGAGTGGGTCGAGGGTTTGCGTCATACGCCGTCGTTGTCCGCGCAGGAAGTGCAGGCGCTGCTCGATGCCGACGCCGACGTGGTCGTTGTCGACGCGCGCCGCTTTGACGAATACCAGACCATGAACATTCCCGGTTCGACGAGTGTGCCCGGTGCCGAACTGGTGCTGAGAGTTCGCGAGCTCGCACCGGACCCGGCCACGCGCGTGATCGTCAACTGCGCGGGACGCACGCGAAGCATCATCGGCACGCAATCGCTCGTCAATGCCGGTTTGCCGAATCCGGTAGCGGCATTGCGTAACGGCACCATCGGCTGGACGCTGGCCGGGCAGACACTTGAGCGCGGGGCGGACCGTCGTCACCCGGCCACCGTGCGAGAGGCGACGCTGGCAGTCGCCCGCGAAGGCGCGAGAGCCGTGGCGGATCGTGCCGGGGTTCGCCGTATCGCACTGGCCGACGTCTCGTCGCTGAATGCGCCGGGGCGCACCGTGTATCGCTTCGACGTGCGCACGCCGGAGGAGTATGCGGCGGGGCACTTGCCCGACTTCGCCAGCGCGCCGGGCGGGCAGCTCGTGCAGGAGACCGACCATCAGGCACCGGTGCGCGGTGCGTGGATCGTGCTGGCAGACGACGATGGCGTGCGTGCCGACATGACCGGTTCGTGGTTGGCGCAGATGGGGTGGACCGTGTACGTGGTCGAGCCGCATCGCGCGCAGGCACGCAGCGCGCAGGGTGGGTGGCCGTTGCACACGCCGAGCGCCCCCGACGTTGCGAGCGTCTCGCCTGCGTTGCTGGCGCGGTGGCTTGACGAAGCGGTGCCCGGACAAGTCGCGGTGCTCGACTTCACCTCGGGCGTCAATTACGTCAAGCGTCATATTCCGGGGGCCTGGTTCGTCATTCGCGCGCGACTGGCAGAGGCATTGCGCAAGATCGGCCCGGCGCAGCGTTATGTGCTCACCTGTGGTTCGAGCTTGCTCGCACGCTTTGCGGCGGCGGATCTGCGACGTCTGACCGATGCCGAGATCTTTGTGCTCGACGGCGGTACCCAGGCGTGGATCAATGCCGGTTTGCCGCTGGCGTCGGGCGAGACGCATCTGGCCAGTGCGCGCGACGATCGCTATCGCCGCCCGTACGAAGGCACCGATAACGCTGCCGAGGCCATGCAGGCCTATCTCGACTGGGAGTTTGGGCTCGTCAATCAACTGCACCGGGACGGAACGCACCACTTTCAGGTGGTGTGACAAGTTTCTGAGGAAGGGGGCCATCGACGGCCGGGCGGCGCATTGAGTGTTTGCGCTGCCGTTTTCGCGGGCAGACATGGCATACTCCCGAACTTCTGGCGCTGCCGCCTGACTCGCTGACGTGAATCTGTTTCACCGCCATGCGGGATGGGGCGGCGGCCGACCTGCTTTCGATTCGATCATGCCACTGCAGCGCTTCATTGCCCGCCGACTGGGCGCTCTCACCGAGCCGAGCACCCGCATTCCTTACGCGTGGGTGTACCACGAGCCCGACGTCTTCATGCAACGCACGTCGTCGTTGAGCGTTGCCAAAAAATACCTGCACCGTCGCCTGCGTCTTGCCATGAGCGGGCAGTCGAGTCGCGAGGTGCGTCATGTGGCGCCGAACGCGCGTGTGCTCTGGATCTACGGCGGCAAGGCGTCGGTGGGCGATGCTGTGATGGACATGTCTGGCCGGGCGCTGCTGCGCGGGCGAGAAGGCCCTGTCGATTTGCTGATTACGCCGGGCCTGAAGGCGGTGTTCGAGGGTGACGATATTTTCCGTCACGTCTACGACGATCCTGCGAGTGTGGATCCGGGCGATTACGACGTTGTCGTGTTGCAGGAATTCAACTATCCGACACTGCGGTTGAAGCGGAAATTTTTCCCGTCGCTGCCATTTGCGTGCTTGTTCCGCTTCTTTCACGGTCCGGACCGTAACCAGACGCAGTTCAGCCTTGCGGCCGTGAACGACGTCTTCTCGTTGGGGCTGGCGTCCGACGATTTATTCGCGCGTGCGAAGCCGTATCTGCGCGGGGAGTCGGAATTACCGGAGGCCGTTGCGCGGCAATTACCGCCGGGACCGTTTCTGGTGCTCGCGATGGGCGGAGTCGAGCCGCGCCGCACGTATGCGCACTGGCGCGAGTTCTTGCAAGCCTATGACATTGCCTACCAGCCGGGGATGCCGACGGGCATCGTCTTGTTGGGATCGGGCAATGGTGCAGAGGCGGCAAAGGCGTTGATGACGGCGAAGTTTGTCCATTTGCAATTGGTGTCATTCGTTGGTCAGTTGACGTTGCGCGATGCGAAGCGGGTGATTGCAAACGCTTCGCTATTCGTGGGTGCCGATGGTGGTTTGATGCATGTCGCGCACACGACGCCGACGCCGAGCGTGACCCTCTTCGCGAAGGCGGAACCTCCCTATTTGCGGCTTACGCCGCAGTGCCGATCGACGCCGTTGCAGACGGATTCCGACGTGAGTGCGGTGGATCCGGCGGAGTTGTCGGAAACGGTTGTGGCCACATTGGCATCGACGCCGCCGCGATTGCGCTAGGCGGATATCGGCGGCATGCCTTTCCCGCATTTGGCTGGCAATCGAGGGCGCGAGAGGTGCTGTTGTAGCGAGGCGGGGGTGATGGAGGGGGAGCGGCGGGGAAAGAGACGGACCGGGGCCCCTTTCTGAATCGAGTTGGGTCTATGTCTGAGAGGCGGAAAGGGGCCCCGGTCCGTCGGCGAGGTGCTATGGAAGCGTGAAGCAGGTCAGGGGGGCAGCGGGTCAACTGACCGGCATATCGGCCGATCAGCGACGCCGAAGGGCGATGAGCCCGGCGTTTCAGAACGCGGCGCTATAGATAGCGAGGGCGTCAGCCTCGGTGACCTCACGCGGGTTATTCACGAGAAGACGTGTCTGGAGCATGGCGTCGCGGGCCATGCGGGCGATGTCGTCTTGCTTGACGCCGACTTCGCGCAACGTGCGCGGAATGGCGGTATCGACGATTAATTGCTCGATGTGTTGGATGAGCGCATCGGTTTTCGCTTCATCGCTGCCGGAGACCTTGGCGGGAAGAATCACATCGGCCAGCTCCGCGTAAAGCTTGCTTGCGGCGGGGGCATTGAAGCGCATGACGTGTGAGAGGACGAGAGCGTTCGAGAGGCCGTGAGCGACGTGGAAGATGCCACCGATCGGGTAGGCGAGGGCATGAACGGCGGCGACGGGCGAGTTCGCGAAGGCTTGTCCGGCGAACATGGCGCCGACCAGCATGGCTTCGCGGGCTTGGCGATTATTGCCGTCGTTGCAGGCGGGCAGCAGATTGCGCGAGAGCAGCTCGAGGGCTTTCACGGCGAGCGTGTCTGAAATCGGATTCTTCAGGTGCGCGGACGTATAGGCTTCGATGGCATGCACCATCGCGTCGATACCCGTTGCGGCGGTGGCGGCGCGAGGCAGGCCGAGCGTGAGTTCCGCGTCGAGAATTGCGAGATCGGCGTAAAGCTGCGGCGCGACAACGCCCATCTTCGTCGTTTCGCCGGTTGTCACGATCGACACGGCCGTGACTTCCGAGCCCGTGCCTGCGGTCGTCGGCATTTGAACCAAGGGCAGGCGCGCGCCTGTCACCTTCTTGATGCCGTACATCTCCTTGATCGACTGCGTGCCGGGGAGCAGCACGGCGAGCAGCTTGGCCACGTCCATCGACGAGCCGCCGCCCAATCCCAGCACAATCTCCGCATCGGCCGCGCGAGCGCGTTCGGCGGCTTCCAGCACCACGTGCTCGGGCGGATCGGCGATCACGTCGTCGATCACCGAGACTTGCCAGTCATGCTTGGCCAGATCGGCCAGCGCGGGGGCTAGCAAACCGCTCTTGTGCAAAAAGCCGTCAGTCACCACGCACAGGCGTTTGCCTGCCGGATACTGCTCGCGCAACAGCGCGCCGAGGCGGCGTGCTGCACCAAATTCCACGACGACGGTCGGAACCGTCTGGAAACGAAAAGCGTTCATCATCGTTGTCCTCTTGAGACCTTCTCAGACTCACGCGACCATTTGGCCGCGATCGATTCGGTAGACGTTATCGAGCACCGCGCCTGCGTGTTGCAGGTCGGCACCCGACAGGATCACGGCGAGGCCGGCGCCGCGCATCTGGCCGATCACCTCGGCAATGCGCTTCGAGAGTGCCGGGGCCACGCCTTCGAACGGTTCGTCGAGCATCAGCAGGCGCGAGCTTGTCATCAGCGCGCGTCCGACGGCCACCAGTTTCTGCTGACCTCCCGACAATTGCAAGGCGCGGCGTGGTGCCCACTCACGGGCTTCGGGAATGATGCGGTAGACCTTGTCCAGACGTTCCTGCACGTCCTTCGCCTTCAGCGCCCAGGCGGGCACACAGAGGTTTTCCTCCACCGTCATGTCCGGAATCAGGCGCCGATCCTCCGGTGCGTAGCCGATACCCAGTGACGTGCGCTCATGCGACGGCGCTTTCACCAGATCCACGCCGTCAAACGTCAACGTGCCGCCGTTCGACTTCACCAGACCCATGATCGCGCGCAGCGTCGTAGTCTTGCCGGCGCCGTTGCGCCCGATCAGACCGACAATTGCGCCCTTGGGTACCGAGAACTGCACCCCGCGCAGAATGTCCGTCGCGCCGAAGCGCACATTCAAATTGCTGACTTCAAGCATGGGCCACCTCGCCTGCCACATTCGCGGTGTCCGGCACGGCGGCCACCGTCTCGCCAATGATCAACTCGCGTACCTGCGCATCGGCCAGCACCACATCGGGCGTGCCGTCCGCCAGAATGCGGCCGTCGCAAAACGCCAGCACCCGATCGCTGTAGCGACGCACGATTTCCATATCGTGCTCCACGAACAGCACCGTAATGCCCAATGCGCGCGCTGCATCCAGCACACGATTCATCACGTCGAACTTCTCTTCCGCGGCCACCCCCGAAGTCGGCTCGTCGAGCAACAGTACCTCCGGCTTGCAGACCATCGCGAGCGCAATATCCAGCAGCTTGCGTACGCCCTCGGGCAGCGTGCCCGAAATCATGTCCGCGAACTCCAGCACGCCAAGACGCGCCAGACTCTCGTTCGCCAACTCGGCCGACAGGCCCGAAATCGCCAACGCGATCTCGATGTTCTCACGCGCCGTCTGCGAGCCGAAGAGCTGCGGAATCTGGAACGACCGGGCAATGCCAAGACGCGTAATCTTGCGTGGCGCGAGCCCCGTGATGCGCTTGCCGCGGAAAACGATCTCGCCGCGATCCGGCTTGATGTAGCCCGTGAGCATGTTCACGAACGTCGTCTTGCCCGCACCGTTCGTGCCGATCAGCCCTACCACGCTTTGCGCGTCGATGTTGACCGTAATGTCCTTCGCCGGCGTGACACTGCCGAACGTCTTGTGCAGGCCAGTGGCCTCAATGATGTGATTCGATGCCATCTCGCGCCCCTTCATGCCGCGTCGCCCGAGGCGGCCGCCGTTGCCGTTGCCGATTTCGTCTGCGTGACCGGATGCCCCGCTGCCGGCTTGCGACGCGCCAGACCCAGACTCGTCAGCCCGCCCGGCAGGAACGCAATGATCGCCAGCATGATCGCGCCCATCACGATCTGCCACGTGTTCGGTGCGTAGCGATACGCCATCGCGCGCGCCACTTCCAGCAAGAGCGCCCCGATGAACGGCGAGAAGGCGAAACGCGTGCCCGAGAGCACCGCAATGAAGACGAACTCGCCCGAGGTCGTCCAGAACGCCATGTCCGGATCGATGTGACCGATGTTGAACGCCTGCAACGCGCCGCCCAGACCAGCGAGGGCGCCGGCGATCACGTACGTCAGGTGAATGTTCGCGCGCGCCGACGTGCCCAGATACTCCACACGGATCTCGTTGTCCTTGATCGCGGGGCCAAGACGGCCCGGCGTCGAGCGCATATACAGCGCTACGGCCATCACACAGACAATCGCGGCGATGAAGCCCACCGCGAAAAGATTCGTGCCCGTGAGCTGCCACGGCTCGGCGCTGCTGCCGAGCGTCGGCGCGTTCACGTTGAAGCCGTCGCTGCCGCCCAGTTCCACGTTATTGAGCAACAGGCCGTAGCAAATCATCGACAGCGCCAGCGTGAGCATCGCGAAGAAAATGTCGCGATAACGCGCCAGCAGGAAGCCGAGCACTAGCGCGAGCACCGCCGAGACGATCATCGAGATGGCCAGCAGTGCGAACAGCTCCGTCAGGCCGTAATAGTTCATGCCGAGGCCCACGCAGTACGCACCGACTGCGAAGAACAGCGCCTGCCCGAACGAGGCCAGCCCCGTGCGCAACAACAGCGCCAGCCCCAACGCGACGATGCCCTTCGACAACGCCACCGACACCAGAAACTGCCACTGCGGCAGCGCCAGACCTGCCGCACCGATGGCGGCGAAACCGATCACCGCGAGCCACGTGCCTGGCGCGCGCAGGTGAGAACAGATTGCGGAACTCATATCTTGCGAGCCTCCATCGGAGCGAAGATGCCTTTCGGACGCACAGCCAGCACCAGCGCCATGACGATGTAAATCGAGAACAGCTCGCCTTGCGGCCAGTAATGCACGGCACTGGCGCGCACCAGACCCACGAGCAAGGCGCCGAATGCCGCGCCGGGCAACGAGCCAAGCCCGCCGATCACCACCACCGCAAACGTCAGCACCACGATCTCCACCCCCATGCCCGGCGCCACCGACACCGTCGGTGCGGTCAGCGCACCGCCGATGGCAGCCAGAACGGCCCCGGCCATGAACGTCACCACGAAATAGCGGCTCACGCGAATGCCCATCGCCTGACTGACTTCGCGGTCGTGAATCACCGCGCGCAGCAAACGGCCGCTGCGGGTGAACTTCAGGAACGACGTCAGGCCGATGCCCGCCACGAGGGCCACCCCCACAATCAGGAAGTTGTAGTTCGGGTACGAAAGATCGCCCAGATCGAAATTGCCGAGGAAGCTGTATGGCTCCGACACCGTGTACGGGTCTACCCCCCACACCAGCTTGATGGCGTCTTCCATGATCAGGAAGAGTGCATAAGTGACCAGCAGCAGCACCACGGGGTCTTGCCCGTAGAAACGCTTGAGCACCCCGCGCTCCATGATGAAACCGATGGCTCCGCCCGCGACGATGGCCGCCAGCACGAGCAACAGATAGCTCACGTAAAGGTTGCCGCCCTGGGCAACCCACGGACCGATCAACGTCACGCCAGCGTACGCCCCCAACGCGTACAGGCTGCCGTGCGCCATGTTCAAGATTTTGAGCACGCCGTAGACGAGGGTCAGTCCCAGGGCAACCAGGAACAGCCACGCGGCGTACATCACCCCGTCCACCAGGACGGCGTAGATCTGCGACATCTCGCATTCTCCTTGGAACGCAAGGCAGCAGGCGGTACACAGACCGCCACGCCAGCCTTGCGAGTACGACTCAGGGTCGTGACAGCTATATTGCGCAGAGGACTCGTAAGTCCTCCTGAACGAGACGCCTTAGTGTTTCAGGCCGCCCTTGATCCACTCGGCCGACTTCACGCCTTCGGGCGGGGTGACTTCCGCGATCGAGTACTGCTTCACGTCGGTCACGGTGACCTTGCCGTTCACGTTCTTCACAATGCCGAACGCCGTGCCTTGCGCTGCCTGATGACCCTTGCCCAGCGTCAGGCCGATCTTGCCGGCCGGCGCGTCGAACGCGAGGTGCTCGAACGAAGCGATGACTTGCTCCGGCGTGGGCTGCTTGCCGCCGTTGGCTGCCTGCGCCTTCTCATAGGCGGCCTTGAGCGCGAGAATGCTCTGGTTCATCTTGTACGACGGGTAGCTCGGCGTATCGTTGAACTTCGCGCTGTAAGCAGTGCGCAACCAACGGTTAAGAGCGTTGTCGGGCGCGAACATGCCGTACATGCCGCGTGCACCGATGATCACGCCGTCCGGCAGACGCGTCTTGCCGTGCGTGGCCGTCTCACCGGCGGTGAGCACCGTCAGCGACTTCTTGAACAGATCGCGCGGACCGGCCTGCACGACGAGGCCTTCCAGATCGCCACCCCAGAAGCTCGAGTGCAGCACGTCCGGGTGCGCGGCCAACAGGCTCGAAATACCGGCGTTGTACTGACCTGCGCCCAACTGCGGCATTTGCGAGCTGACGGCCTTCGCGTTCGGCTTGAGCGCCTTGAGCGTGCCTTCGAAGTCGGCCCAGGCGTCCTGACCCCAGGCGTAGTTCTGGTTGATACCGGCGTACGTTTGCAGATCCGGCTTGCGCTCGGCGACGTAACGCGCTGCGCCCACGTTGTCCATCGTGGCCGTGGCCACCGGGCGGAAGACGTACTTGAAGCTGGCGTCTTCGAACACGCGCGGCGTGCCGCAATCGAAGAACAGCGTGACCTTCTTCAGTTCTTCGGCGACCGGTGCAATCGCCAGGCAGTTGCCCGACGACGTGTAACCGACCACATAGTCCACGCCCTGATTCAGCAGGTTGCGGTATTCGCTCACTTGCTTGCTCGTGCTGCCCGCCTCGTCGATGTAGACGAGTTCGATCGGCGCGCCGCCGAAGCCCTTCGTGGCGTAAGGGGCAGGCACCTTGCCGGCGTTGAGTTCGGCCGCCGTGACTTCGGCGGCGTTTTTGGCGGGCACGCCGAAGGGGCCTGCGGCGGCACCCGACATGAACGTCACGATACCGATCTTGATCGGCTTCCCATCGGCTTGCGCCGTCGTGGCAACCGAGGCGATGGCGGCGCCGGCCGCAAGTGCGAGAGCGAGCGGCTTCATGCCGCGCTGGATAACGCGCTTCATACTGGTTTCCTTTGGTGGTGTTGCGACTTGTGTGTCGATTTATGAATTGACGGAGTTCTGATGCTCCGGTGCTTCGGTGCGATAACAGGGCCTGTGCTCAGGCCCGTTCGTCACACCTGCAGGCACAGGTACTTCAGTTCGAGGTACTCCTCGATGCCGTAGTGCGAGCCTTCGCGGCCCACCCCGGATTGCTTGATGCCGCCGAACGGCGCCACCTCGTTCGAGATCAGGCCGGTGTTCAGGCCGACCATGCCGTACTCGAGCGCTTCGGCCGTGCGCCATGCGCGAGAGATGTCCCGCGTGTACAGGTAGGCGGCGAGACCGAATTCGGTGTCGTTCGCCAGCGCAACGGCGTCGGCGTCGCGCGTGAAGCGGAAGAGCGGCGCCACCGGGCCGAAGATTTCTTCCCGGGCCACTCGCATCTGCGACGTCGCGTCGGCAATCACGGTCGGTGCGTAATAAGTGCCACCCAGCGCATGGGCTTCGCCGCCCACCAGCACGCGGGCGCCGCGCGACTTGGCGTCTTCGACGAGCGTTACGACCTTTTCGACCGCCTTGCCTTCGATCAACGGTCCGATCACCACGCCGTCTTCCAGGCCGTTACCGACCTTCATTTCGGCCACACGCTGCGCGAACTTCCCGGCGAACGCGTCGTAGACGCCGTCCTGGATATAGAAGCGATTGGCGCACACGCATGTCTGACCGCCATTGCGGTACTTGGCGGCGATGGCGCCTTCAACCGCGGCGTCGAGATCCGCATCGTCGAACACGATGAACGGTGCGTTGCCGCCCAGCTCCAGCGACATGCGCTTGACGGTCGGCGCGCACTGCGCCATGAGCAGACGGCCCACGCCAGTCGAACCCGTGAACGACAGCTTGCGCACGCTCGGGTGCGACGTGAGCACGCCACCCACGGCGCGTGCGTCGCCCGTCACGACCTGGAACACACCGCCGGGAATGCCGGCGCGGTGGGCCAACTCAGCCAGCGCAAATGCGGAGAGCGGAGTGAGCTCGGAGGGCTTGACGACGATGGCGCAACCGGCAGCCAGTGCCGGGGCGACCTTGCGCGTGATCATCGCTGCCGGGAAATTCCACGGCGTGATGGCCGCACAGACGCCAACCGGCTGCTTGAGCGTGACGAGACGCTTGTCCGAGGCCGGTGTGGCGAGCACATCGCCGTCCACACGCTTGGCTTCTTCGGCAAACCACTCGACGAAGCTGGCCGCATAGGCGATCTCGCCACGCGATTCGGCCAACGGCTTGCCTTGCTCACGCGTCATCAGATACGCCAGGTCGTCCGTGTGGGCGATCATCAGATCGAACCAGCGGCGCAAGACGGCAGCGCGCTCCTTGCCGGTACGGGCAGCCCACGGCTTCTGTGCGGCTTCGGCCGCCACCACGGCGCGCGTGGTTTCCTCGGCACCGAGTTCCGGCACCTTGGCCAGCACCTCGCCCGTGGCAGGGTCGAGCACGTCGAACGTCTTGCCGCTGTCGGCCGCGATCCATTGACCGTCGACCCAGGCGAGTGTCTTGAAGAGGGTAGTGTCTTTGAGTTGCATGGCAGTTGGCCGGGCTCGCCGGCTTTTCCTGTTGGCGAAACGGCGGGCGGCAATGTCTCGGCTTGTCGCTTGCCGTTCTATCTATTGAACGGTATTCTATGTATTGAATGTGATTCTACGTATTGAACGTTTCGGGTGCAACTAAGGGGTTTTCCTAGGGCGGAATGAGAAAGACTTGCCCGTACCATGCTGGCGCGTGGCCCGCCACCCGAACCCTTCTCACGACTTCGAAGCCGACTCCCGATTCATGCCCAAGCGCAAACTCGACGTACCCGCCAACGCCTCTTCCGACGCCCTCGCCGCCGAACCGCTCAAGACCACGGCGCCTGCCGTGGTGCGCGCTGTGAACATCCTCGATGTGATCGCGGCGTCGTCCGAGCCGGTCGCGCTGGCCGATCTGGCGCGCGAGACGGGGGTGCCCAAGAGCACGCTGCATGGCCTGTGCGACACGTTGGTCAAGCTGCGGTTGGTCAAGCGCCATGCCAATGGCGGCATGACGATGGGCTCGTATGTGATGGGATGGGCGAACGCGTTTCTGTCGCAGACCAATATCACTGAGGAGTTCCGGGGGGTCTGGGAGGCTTCGCGAGCGTTTGCGCAGGAAACCGTGACGCTTTCCGTGCTCGACGGTGCGGACGTGATCTATCTCGCCTGCCACAACGGCAACCGGCCGCTTGGCGTGACCTTCCGCATTGGCATGCGGCTGCCCGCGCCTTACACCGCGACCGGCAAGGCCATGCTCTCGACGCTGCCGCCGGGCGAGGCTGCCGATATGCTCGCCGGCGTCTGGCCCGCGCCCCTGACTCGCGCGAGCGTGAGCACCTATCAGGCATTGGCCGAGGAGATGGCGCAGGTGCGTCGCGACGGCTATTCGATCGACAACGGTCAGATGCGCGAAGGCATGATCTGCTTTGGCGCGCCGGTGTTCGACGCCAGCGGCGAGCGCGCCGTGGCGGGGCTTGCCGTCAGTTTTCTCACCACCGAGATCGATTCGGAGACCGGCCAACGCATTGGACGCCAGATCCGCGAGTTGGCCGACCAACTGTCCGTGCGGCTCGGCGCTTCGGCCCGTCGTTAAGACGTAGCCACGCGGTCAGCGTGGCGCCAGGTTCCCGTCAGGCAGGTGCCGGCTTGCCGACAGCGTGGTGCCGCCATTCGATTGTTACTGTTGGCGGAACAGTCATGTCCAGTTATGCGGGCTATTCCCTAGGGGTTATCACTGGCATTATTTGGCCTTGACTGATGTCCAGACAAGCCAGAGGAAGCGTAGGGAAGCGCGATCCCGGCGGTGCCATGGGGCGGACATCCATTCGGGAAGCACTACGCCATGTCCAATATCGCAATCGTGTACTACTCGCAAGGCGGGGCAACCGCCATGATTGCCCATTCCGTCGCGCAAGGCGTGAACGACGCCGGCGCACACGCACAATTGCTCAGCATTGAGCCGCACCAACTCATCGACGGGCAATGGCACGACGAAGCCGTGCTCACGCGTCTGGCGGCTGCCGACGCCATCATCTTCGGTGCGCCGGCATTTCCGGGCGGGATCGCCGCCCCGGTCAGGGCGTTTGCCGACGCAACCACCGGCATGTGGCGGGCGCGCAGTTGGCGCAACAAGGTCGCTGGCGGATTCTCGTTCAGTTGCCGTTCGGCCGACGACAAGCGCGGCACGCTCGACTTCTTTGCGGCGCTTGCCGCGAAGCAAGGCATGGTGTGGGCCGATGTCGATGAGTCCGACGCCGTGCCAAGCGCGGCCGCCAGCAAGCGTCATCCCGGTGATTTTCCGGCGGTGATGGCATCTGGCATGGAGGTCGACGCCGCTTATGCGCTCGATCCTGCGGATGTGATCGCCGGCAAGCAGTATGGCCGCAACGTCGCAGCGCTCGTCGCGCGTCTGGCAGGAGAAGTGCTCGAATCGCCCGCCGTGCTTGCACGCCGGGCGCTCGAAGCGGCCGAGCGCCGTCTCTGATTCCGGCTTGACCCGGCGAGACGCGTGAGCGGCAGGTGGGGCCGCGAAGGCCCGCCAGCGATATATCGCAGAACCAATGAAAAAGGCGTGGGGCCGAACAGGGCGCCCACGCCTTTTTGCATTGGCCGGACAGACTCAGTTGCTCGGCGCGTTGCTCGCCGGTTCGGCATGGATTTGCAGCACAGCGTCGCGCTTGGCCAGCAGGTGCTTGCGCAGGATCTCGCCGAGGCGTTTGCCGTCGTGCTTTTCCAGCGCATCGATCATCTGCTCGTGCTCCGCAATGGCGCGATCCCACTTGTCCGCGTGAAAGTTCGACCGAAAGCGCAACGCCATCAGGCGACGGTTGATCGACGTATAGGTCTGGCGCAGCGCCCCGTTGCGCGCCGCTTCGTTGATGCGATCGTGAATGGCCTGATTGCGCGCGTAATAGCCGGGCAGATCCTGCTGCGCGCGGCAGGCGAGCATTGCGTAATGCAGCGCCTTGACTTCCGCCAGTTCGACGGGCGTCATCCGCTCGGCCGCCAACTCGCCTGAAAACGCTTCGAGCGCACTCATCAGCTCGAACATCTCCCGGATTTCCTTCTCCGTCATGCGGGCGACGCTCGCCCCGCGATTTGGCGCAATCTCGATCAGCCCCTCCGCCGCAAGCACCTTGAAGGCCTCGCGCAGCGGGGTGCGCGAGATACCAAGGGTCTCGCACAGCTCGCGTTCGTTGAGTTTGACACCGGGAGAGAGAACGCCCTCGATGATGAGCTTGCGCAGATGCTCGACAACGGTGTCGTGCAAACGCAAGCGTTCCACACGCGGAATGTCTGGCACGGCAATCGTCGACGTGTTTTCCATGTTTTGCATTCAAAATCATCAAGCCTTCATGGCTGCGATTGTAACGTACCGTATCAGCCCCCCGTATCTCTAGGGTAAACGCCTGTATTAAAAGCGCTTCTCGCCTCTTGCGAAAGCCTTTGGCTCTGCTAAAGTATTTTGAATGCAAAATTCAAAAGAGAATTTTTGAAGAGGAGAGAGACGTTCATGCTGAAGCTCGATTTCCATCCCTCGGGTCGCCATTTCCTGCAGATCCCTGGTCCCAGTCCGGTGCCCGACCGCATTCTGCGCGCCATGAGCTACCCGACGATCGATCACCGCGGCCCGGAATTCGGCGCGCTCGGTCGCAAGGTGCTGGCCGACATCAAGAAGATTTTCAAGACGGAACAGCCCGTCGTGATTTACCCGGCGTCGGGCACTGGCGCGTGGGAAGCTGCGCTCACGAACACGCTCTCGCCCGGCGATCACGTGCTCATGTTCGAGACGGGACACTTCTCCACGCTCTGGAAGAAGATGGCCGAGAACCTTGGTCTGAAGCCGGAGTTCATCGGCCTGCCGGGCACCGACGGCTGGCGTCGCGGCGTGCAGCCGGACATGATCGAAGCGCGTCTTCGTGCCGACACGGCTCACGACATCAAGGCCGTATGCGTCGTGCACAACGAAACCTCGACCGGCGTGACGTCGGACATCGCGGCCGTGCGTCGCGCCATCGACGCCGCCGGGCATCCCGCGTTGCTGCTCGTGGATACGATCTCGGGCCTCGGCTCGGCCGATTACCGTCACGACGAATGGGGGGTGGACGTCACCGTTTCGGGCTCGCAGAAGGGCCTGATGCTGCCGCCGGGGATCAGCTTCAACGCGGTCTCGCCCAAGGCGCTCGAAGCGGGTCGTCATGCCAGGCTGCCGCGCGCTTTCTGGGGCTGGCAGGAAATCATCGAAGCGAACAAGAACGGCTACTGGCCGTACACGCCGAACACGAATCTGCTTTACGGCCTGTCCGAAGCGCTCGACATGATTCTCGAAGAGGGGCTGGACAACGTGTTCGCCCGTCACCAGCGTCTGGCCGAAGCCACGCGTCGCGCCGTGCGTGCGTGGGGGCTGGAGATCCAGTGTCAGGACCCGGCGGTGTACAGCCCGGTGCTCACCGGTGTGGTCATGCCGCAGGGCGTGGACGCCGACGAAGTGCGCAAGCGCATCTACGAACGCTTCGACATGTCGCTGGGACAGGCGCTCGGGAAGATTCGCGGCACGATGTTCCGCATCGGCCATCTCGGCGACTGCAACGACCTCACGCTCATGGCAACCCTCGCGGGTTGCGAAATGGGTCTGCAAATTTCCGGCGTGAAACTCGCCGGTTCGGGAGTGGTTGCCGCGATGGACTTCCTGGCGCAGGCAAAAGACACCCCGTCGCTCAAGGCCGCCGCTTGAGTTGCCGTAGTCACCGGTACCAGGAGACGAAGGGTCGCAGTCGCCGTCGCCGTCGCCGTCGACGTTGCGTGACGGCTCCCTTGCAGTGAACGCTTTACTTGTCATTCAGGCGGTAACGAGCCAACGAGCCCCATCAAAGAAGGGCTCGTACCGCAGCAACACCTTATGCGCCGTCTGCATGCCGCAGTCGCGCCTCACAGGATGTTTCAGGAGACATGCAATGAAGCTTTTCAGAGCGACACGGGTCGTGCTGGTGATGCTATGCGTCATGTATTTCATCACCTATCTCGATCGTGTCAACGTCAGTACGGCTGCGGCCGGTTTCGGCAAGGAATTCAGTCTCAACAAGACCGAAATCGGTCTCGTCTTCTCCGCTTTTGCTTATCCCTATCTGGTCTTTCAGATCATCGGCGGTTGGGTGAGCGACCGCTTCGGTGCGAAGCGTACGCTGCTCGTGTGCGGTGCATTGTGGGCCGTCGCGACGATTCTCACTGGCATGGCGGGCGGTCTCGTCACGTTGCTGTTGGCTCGTCTGTTGCTCGGTCTCGGCGAGGGCGCCACATTTCCGGCGGCAACGTCGGCGATGTCGCGTTGGATTCCCAAAGAAAAGCGCGGTTTCGCGCAAGGGATCACGCACGCGGCGTCGCGCATTGGCAATGCCGTTGCCCCGGCCGTGGTGGTGTTCATCATGGCAACGCACGGCTGGCGCGAATCGTTCTATCTGTGCGGTATCGTGAGCCTCGTCTGGGTGGTGCTGTGGGGCCTCACGTTCACAGAGCGTCCGCAAGATCATCCGCGCATCACGACGGAAGAACTTGCCGTGCTGCCTGCCCTGAAGGCCAAGAGCCCGTCGGTGCCGTGGGGGCCGCTGTTCAAGCGCATGATGCCGGTCACGATCGTGTACTTCTGTTACGGCTGGACGTTGTGGCTCTTCCTGTCATGGATTCCCCAATACTTCCTGCACAGCTATGACCTCGACCTGAAGAAGTCAGCCTTGTTCGCCTCGAGCGTGTTCTTCGCCGGCGTGGTCGGCGACACGCTCGGCGGGATCGTCACCGACAAGCTGTATGAGCGCACGGGAAGTCTCAAACGCGCACGCAGCTGGATGGTGTCCGTGTGCATGCTGCTCACGCTGATCTCGCTCGTGCCGATGATGTTCACGCACCATCTGTACGTGTCGATGGCATGTCTGGCGTTCGGCTTCTTCTTCGCCGAAATGACGATTGGCCCGATGTGGGCGATCCCGATGGACGTCGCCCCGGAATACTCGGGCACGGCCAGCGGCATGATGAACACCGGCTCGGCGCTGGCAGCGATTCTCTCGCCGGTGATCTCGGGCTATCTCATCGATCGCACGGGCAACTGGGAGCTGCCGTTTTTGGGCAGCATGATTCTGATGGCCGTCGGTGTGGTGCTGGCCTTCCGCATGCAGCCCGAGAGCAAGTTCTCGGTGGCCGGCGATGCCGCCGCAGCGAGCAACGCGCGCCAGCCCGCCTGACGTGCGCGTGATGCTCGTCTGATGCCCGTCTGATGCTCGTTTCACGCTCGCGTGCGCCTGAGGTCCGGCGCACGTGACGTCAGGCGGCATCGGCGGCATCTTCCGCAAAACCCCTGCCGGGCATGCTGCACGTTCGCCGGATTTTCAGCCCGCGCAGCGGCCCTGCCAGCTCAACGCCAGCAACGTCATGAATTCCCAATCGAACTCCCGCGAGACGCCCCACGCCAACCTCGTCAGCCAACCCGTGCATCTGATGCCGATGCAGCGCGGCGGGGTGGCCCTCACGCCGTTGCAGGACCGTCTGCGTCGCGAGATGCGGGGCGACGTGCGCTTTGACCGTGCGAGTCGCGGCCGTTATGCGACCGACGCGTCGATCTATCAGATCTTTCCGATCGGCGTGGTGGTGCCGCGCGATCAGGATGACCTGATCCGCGCCCTGGACATCGCACGTGATCAGCAGGTGCCGGTGCTCGCCCGCGGCGCCGGCACGAGTCAGTGCGGCCAGACCATCGGCGAGGCGCTCGTCATCGACAACAGCAAGTGGCTTAACCGCGTGGTGGCGTTCGACGCCGAGGCGCGCACCGTCACCGTCGAGCCGGGCATCGTGCTCGATCACCTGAACGCCTGGCTCAAGCCGCACGGCCTGTGGTTTCCGGTGGACGTATCGACGGCGGCGCAATGCACCATTGGCGGCATGACGGGCAACAACTCATGCGGCTCGCGCTCGCTCGAGTACGGCAACATGGTGCACAACGTGCTGTCCATCGACGCGGTGCTGGCCGACGGCGCGCAACTGCACTTCGGCTCGCTGCATACGCCGCCTGCTGATGTCCGCACTCAGGCGATTCTCGCGCGCGTTCATGAGATCGCCGTGCGCGAGCGCGACGAACTGCGCGAACGGGTGCCGCGCGTGCTGCGACGCGTGGCAGGTTACAACCTCGATCTGTTCGACTGTCTCAATCCGCGTGCGTACACGGACGATGGCGTGGCCAATCTGTCGCATCTGCTGGTCGGCTCGGAGGGCACGCTGGCATACAGCCGTCAGATCACGCTCAAGCTGGTGCCGCTGCCCGTGCACAAGACGCTGGGCGTGGTGAACTTCCCCACGTTCTATCAGGCGATGGATCTCACGCAGCACATCGTCAAGCTGGGGCCGGTGGCGGTGGAACTGGTCGATCGCACGATGATCGATCTGGCGATGGACAACGCGGCATTCCGCCCCGTGATCGAAAAGGCGCTCGTCGGCGATCCGCAAGCGATTTTGCTCGTGGAGTTCGCGGGCGACGACGCCGGCGCGCTGCGCGCGAAGCTTGACGATCTCGCCACGCTCATGGGAGATCTCGGACTGCCCGGCAGTGTGGTGAAGATGCCGGAAGCCGGGCCGCAGAAAGCGCTTTGGGAAGTGCGCAAGGCCGGCCTGAACATCATGATGAGCATGAAGGGCGACGGCAAGCCGGTGTCGTTCATCGAAGACTGCGCCGTGCCGCTGGAGCATCTCGCGCAGTACACGCGGCGGCTGACCGAAGTGTTCCATCGCAACGGCACCGAGGGCACCTGGTATGCGCACGCAAGCGTGGGCACGCTGCACGTCCGGCCGATTCTGGATATGCGTCGCGACGGGGCGGTGAAGATGCGCGCCATCGCCGAAGAGGCGGCGGCGCTCGTGCGCGAATACAAGGGCGCGTATTCGGGGGAGCACGGCGACGGACTGTGCCGCGGCGAGTGGGTGGCCTGGCAATACGGGCCGCGCATCAACGCCGCGTTTGGCGAGATCAAGCAACTGTTCGATCCGCAGAACCGTTTCAATCCGGACAAGATGGTGCGTCCGCCGAAAATGGATACGCGTGAGCTGTTCCGCTTCGCGCCGGGCTATGCGGCCAAGCCGATCACGCCTGCGCTGGACTGGACGGCATGGAACGTGAAGCGCGACGCCCTGAGCGGCGAGCAGACCGCGCCCGATACCGGCACCGACGCCACGCACGGCCTCGCTTCGGCGGTCGAGATGTGCAACAACAATGGGCATTGCCGCAAGTTCGATGCCGGCACGATGTGCCCGAGCTATCGCGTGACCCGCGATGAACAACATGTGACGCGGGGTCGGGCGAATACGCTGCGTCTGGCGGTCTCGGGGCAACTGGGCGACGAAGGGCTCGCGAGCGACGACGTCAAGGCGGCGCTCGACCTGTGCGTGTCGTGCAAGGGTTGCAAGCGCGACTGTCCGACGGGCATCGACATGGCGCGCTTGAAGATCGAGGCGCGTCATGCGCGGGCCAAGCGCCACGGCGTGTCGTTGCGCGACAAGCTGATCGCGTACCTGCCGCGCTATGCGCCGTGGGCCAGCCGCGTGGGCGGTTGGCTCGATGCGGCGCAGCGCCTGCCGGGCAGCAACGCGGCGAAGCGCTGGCTCGGTCTGGCGCTGGAACGCTCGGTGCCGGCGTTGAAGCCGTCTTTCCTCGGGCGTCAGATGCCGCTCGCCGCTGTGCCGATGCCGGAGGCCGCCGGGCGGCGTCAGGTGCTGCTCTTCGTCGACACATTCAACAACTACATGGAGCCGGAGAATGCGCGCGCTGCAAAGCGTGTGCTCGAAGCCGCGGGATATACCGTTCACGTGAATCAGCGCGCGGGCGAGCGTCCGTTGTGCTGCGGGCGCACGTTCCTCGCGGCGGGCCTGGTGGACGAAGCGAAGGCGGAGGCGCGACGTTTGCTCGACGCTGTAATGCCGTTCGTCGAGCGTGGTGTGCCGATTGTGGGGCTGGAGCCGTCGTGTCTGCTGTCGCTGCGTGACGAAGTGCTTGGCTACGGCTTTGGCGATGCGGCCCGCAAGGTGGCGGAAAACGCGTTTCTTTTTGAGGAATTTCTGGTTCGCGAGAAGGCGGCCGGGCGTTTCGATGTGGCGTGGCAGGCCCTGCCCGAAGGCGTGAGCGAGGCACTCGTGCACGGACACTGTCATCAGAAAGCATTCGACGCCTACTCACCCGTGACGGCTGTGCTTGGTTGGGTGCCGGGGCTGAAGGTATCATCGATCGAGTCGTCATGCTGCGGCATGGCGGGCAGTTTCGGTTACGAGGCGGAGCACTACGACACCTCTCGCGCCATGTCCGAGCTGACACTGTTGCCGGCGATCCGGCAACGCCAGGAGAACGCCATCGTGGTTGCCGACGGCACCAGTTGCCGGCATCAGATTCACGATGGTGCGAACACGCAAGCGCTTCACGTCGCCTGTGTGCTGGCCCGCGCGCTGCCTGCCTGATGGCCGCCGTTTTTCTGCAAGCGCCTTTCAGGGGATTGTGATGCCCGATTCACTCAGTACGATTTCGACGTCTGCCAACATCGTGATACCTCCGGTCGCGCGCGTGGGCGATTCGCTCGCCCAGGTGGCAACGCCCTCCTTGCTGCTCGATCTCGATGCCTTCGACGCGAACGTCGCCCGCATGGCGAGCGCCGCAGCGGCGCGGGGTGTCGCGGTGCGTCCGCACGCCAAGGCGCACAAGTGCGTCACGATTGCGCGGGCACAGATGGCGGCGGGCGCTGTCGGTATCTGCTGCCAGAAGGTCACGGAAGCGATTCCTTTCGTCAATGCCGGGATCGGCAACATCCACATCAGCAACGAGTTCGTGGGCGAGGCCCGTGTGGCGCTGGTCGTGGAGATGGCGTCGCGCGTCGCATTGTCCGTCTGCGTGGACGATGTGCGTCAGGTGGCGCCGCTCGGCAAGGCGGCGCAGCGCGCCGGTGTGCGTATCGCGGTGCTGCCCGAAGTGGACGTGGGGCAGGGGCGTTGCGGCGTCGATTCGACGGACGCCGTTGCCCAACTGGTCGACGCGATCGATCACTACGAAGGGCTTCGCTTTGGCGGGTTGCAGGCGTATCACGGCAGCGCGCAACACATCGATAGCTGGGACAAGCGCCGCGACACGGCGCGGCTTGCGGCCGATCGTGCGTCAGCCTATGTGCGCTTTCTGGAGGCGCGCGGGATTGCCTGCCCGGTGGTGACCGGTGGCGGCACTGGCACGGCCGAGTTCGATATCGAGAGCGGTGTCTACACGGAGATTCAACCTGGCTCGTATGTGTTTCTCGACGGCCATTACGGCTCGCTCGAATGGCGCGACGACTGGCGCTTTCGTCATGGCCTGTTTCTCGCGTCGACCGTCATGAGCACGGCGCGCGCCGGCATCATCGTGTGCGACGCCGGGCTCAAGAGCGTGGCGACGGATTCGGGGCTGCCGCGCTTCTGGTCGTCGCAGCAAGCGGGCAAGCCGCATTACCGCACCGCATCCGACGAGCATGGCGTGCTCGAACTGGCGTCGCCCGGCGAGGACAGCACACCCTGGCTCGGTGAGCCGATCCTGCTCGTGCCCGGGCATTGCGATCCGACCGTGAATCTCTATGACCGGTATGTGGCGGTACGCCATGGGCGTGTCGAGGGACTGTGGCCCATCGAGGCGCGCGGCCTGAGCCAGTGAGGGCCAGCGGCGTCGAATATTTTTCGGTCGGGGGCTTCCCAACCTTCGAAAATCGCGCTATAGTCTCGTTTCTTCGCCGTACGGGGGTATAGCTCAGCTGGGAGAGCGCTTGCATGGCATGCAAGAGGTCAGCGGTTCGATCCCGCTTACCTCCACCAAAACGGAAGACTTTATGTCCCCTTCGTCTAGAGGCCTAGGACATCACCCTTTCACGGTGAGTACAGGGGTTCGAATCCCCTAGGGGACGCCAGATTCATCGGCGTGATTCTCGGAAATGTCCGAAAACACGACGTAAAATCGGTTGTCGACAAACGCGCTTGGTTTAACCGCCAAGCGCGTTTTGTTTTTTCTGCGTCGGAGTTATTCCTCGCTGTCGTGCGGTAGGCGGTATCCCGCGCCGCGCACGCCGCGCACAACGCTGGGGTCATCGGGCTCATCGCGCCAATTACGTTTAGCGCACCGGCGAACTCGCCGTCTTACCCACGACGGTCTTCCACGGCCGCACGCGCCACGCTTTGACCAGCCCATTCACGACGTACGGATCGCTTTTCGCGAACGCTTCTGCTGCTGCGGGCGATTCGCCTTCGAAGAGCAATGCCGCCGTGTCGACGGGGGACTCCAGCGCACCCGCGAGTACCAGCTCGCCACGATCGGCGGCCTGCCATGCAAGTGCCAGATGGGCGTCGCGGTACGCTCCACGACGTTCGAGATAATCGTCGACCAGGTCGTAAGTGAGCAGGTAATGCATGGTGCTGTCTCCTTCGAATTCGCGGCGGTATCGATAACCTGCCGCTGCACTATCGGTAAAACGCCGATGGCGGCACGCCGAAATGCCGCTTGAACATGGCGGCAAACGCGCTTTGGCTCGCATAGCCGTGATCGAGCGCGACATTCACGATTTTCTCACCGCGCGCGAGTGCTTCCAGCGCTTGCAGCAAACGCGCCTGCTGACGCCAGCGGCCGAACGTCATGCCGGTCTCCCGGGCAAAGCGTCGTTGGAAAGTCTTCGCTGACAGACCGGCGTCGCGCGCCCAGTCGTCGATGGTCGCGCCGTCGTCCGGCGTTTGCATCAGACGGTCGCATATGCGTGCCAAACGCGTATCTCGCGGCCATGGCAGATACAGCGGAAGGACCGGCAATGCAATCAGTTCGTCGAGCAACAGGCGCATGAGGCGCGCATCGCGCGAGTCGCTCGCGTAGTCGGTCGGCACATGAATGGCCGCGAGAATCAGCTCGCGCATGAGGGGCGTGATCTCCACCACACAACTCTCGTCGGGCAGCGGCTCCGTGCCGGGCTCGACGAATACGGTGCGCATCTTGACGTTGCCGCTCATCTGGACCGTATGTTCCAGCCCGGCGGCGAGCCAGACGCCGCGCGTGGGCGGGACCACCCAGCGGCCCGATGCCGACGCGATGATCATCACGCCTTCGATGGCGTAAAGCAGTTGTGCGCGGCGATGGGAGTGCGAGGCGATGAACTCGTTGTGCGCGTAATCGACCGCCATCGCCGCCATCGGCATCGACGTATTTTCGAAGCGAAGATGGTCGGTCAGACGAGTATTCCCAGGCGGGCGGGCGGAATTCACAAATGTCCTTTTTGAGGCAGGTTCTGGAATTTTAGCGTGAGACACCCCATTGTGGCGTGCCCGACGATAACGCTTCCTTTTCATCCTTGCGGAAAATCGTCATGGGGTACTTCCTGTATCCGCTCGGCGCCATGCTGTTGTGGGCCGGCAATGTCATCGTCTCGAAGCTCTCGGCCACGACCATCGCGCCGTCGGCCATCACGTTCTACCGGCTGGTGCTGGCGCTTGCCGTCATGACGCCATTCGTCATTCGTCCGCTGGCGCGCAACTGGGCGCACATTCGCCCGCAGCTGGCCAAACTGGGTTTCCTCGGCTTTCTGAGTATGTCGTTTTATCAGAGCTTGTCGTATCTGGCGGCGCACAGCACGACGGCGACGAACATGGCCATCGTGACGGCACTCGCGCCACTGCTCACGTTGCTGTGGAGTGTTGTGCTGCTGCGCGAGCCGCCAACGCTCGGCATGCTCGTCGGCGGTCTGCTGTCACTGGCAGGGCTGGTCTATCTGATCGGGCAGGGGCATCCGTCGCAGTTGCTCGACGGCGGTGTGCACCTGGGCGATGTGCTCATGTTGATCGCGTCGGCATCCTACGGGCTGTACAGCGTATTGCTGCGACGCTGGCATGTGGCCGTGCCCCCCGCGCAGTCGACTTACGTGCAGGCCTGGGCGGCACTCGTGACGATGATCCCGATGCTCGCTCTCGTGCCCGCCGGTCAGGCGCAGCTCAATGCCGCCACGGTGCCGCTGGTGCTGTATGCGGGGCTGGGGGCATCGATCCTGCTGCCGATCCTCTGGATTCAGGGTATTCGTCACCTCGGGCCGAATCGCTGCAGCATGTTCATCAACGTGCTGCCCGTCATGACGGCGGCGATTGCGGTGGTGTTGCTGGGTGAGCGCTTGCACACCTTCCATCTGATCGGCGGCGGTGTGGCGCTTGTCGGGGTGTTCATTGCGCAGCGTTGGCAGCGTCCGCTGCCGGGCTTCGGCCCGGTTGCCGACGAGTCGGACGAAGTCCCGGCGTAAGTCCATCCCCGCACGCTGCCGTGGTGGCGGCAGCGGGGCAGAGGACTCTGCGCTAGGCCCCGCGAACGGCGACCCCGTAAGTGCTCACTATGCGACGGTCCTGCTCTTGCGCGGAGAACGCTTCCCACAGCAGGCCGTTGCAATCGGTGCTGCTGGCGTACTCGGGGGCGTCGTCGTCTTCGAAGCCGATGTGCCGCAGCTCGCCGGCGCGCGCGGGTGACTGGTTGATCGAGAAGTTCAGCAGATCGGTGCGCCACATGGCGTACGCACCGGGTACGACGGCCGCAGGCGGTTGACCGAGACGGACCGAATAGTCCTGAATGGATTCGTCGAGATCGCGCACGGCGAGCGCAATGTGAAAGCGTTTCATGGGGTCTCCTGACGTGGGGCTGGCAACGCATCGCCACAGGACAATGTGAGTGCCCGCTCGCGAGTCGAACGAGCGGGCGGGGCGATGAGGTCGATAGCATCGACCGGGCCCATCGTATGTGACCTCAGGAAGCGCAGCCAGACGGCAGGTTATCCCGGTATCCGGCGTAACTGGATGGCAGGTTGCCGACCGGGGCGGTGCCGGGGATGCACCGCCGAGGTGTCGGGGAAGCCGAGGAAAAGGCGCCCGGGAAAACGCGCAGTGAACGCCGTGAGCGGGCGCTTACTGGGGACGCTGGAAATCGTTCTCGACCCACGCTCGGGCGCTGTTGCGCGAGAGCTTGAATGTGGGCGGTACCTTGACCGATGCCAGTGTTTCGCCGAAGCGGTCGGTGGCGCTCAACATGGCGTAAGGGTCGTAGTCGTCGGGCACGATATCTAGCGTGACGTCGATGTCGCCATCAGGACCATCGACGCTTACCCGCTTGTGCAACTGCGCGTGCAATTGCTGCTCGTGACGACGCAGCACTTCGTCCGCCGTCTTCACGAGAGTGTGGAACGCGTTGACGTCGAGCGGCTTCGGATTCTTCTTGTCGCGGCCCATCGTCCACGGACCGACGAGCGCCGGTTCCGATTCACCGTCACGGTACATGGCGACGGCCCAGCCATCGTCTTCTTCGTTCTTGACGACCTTCGCCGTCCATCCGTCGTCGCGCCAAAGGCGGTCTTCGTGGATGGCATCGGTGTTGTCGGAGGTGTCGTCGGTCGGAGGAAGATCGGTAGAGGTCACTGTCGGAAATCGGTGCTTGGGGGATGTGAGCGATATGGCGCGCAATGGCGCAGAATGGCGCAGAATGGCGCGGTTTGGCACGGCATGTGCGAGGCACGTCGGGGCATGCGCTCGCGAAAGGCGCAATTTTACCGCGTCCGGCAGAGGCCCGTACGCGATTGCCGAATTGCGTAGCGAGGGAAGTGCCGCGCGCGTCGACGAGTCATTCGTTCGCCACCGCCAGCGCGACAAGCAGTACGACGGGCAGCATCACGCACCAGAAGCCCGTGCCGTGATATGCGAAGCCGCCGAAAACGGCCCCGACGGCAAACGCGGCCAGCGCCGGGATCATCTTGCGCAGACGGGCGCGTGCGGCCTTGTCGTCGCCGCAATTGCCGCTTGCCAACTCGACCATGTCGATCACGATTTGCGTGGTGTTGCCGGTCATGATCGTGGTCGGAGCGAGGTCGGCGAGCACGAGGCGTCCGACGGCGTTCTGAATGGCGAGGGCGGCTACGCCGAACATGCCAGACAGAATTGCGAGCGGCGCATCGGCCGAGACGATGGGCTGTGCTGCCATTCCCACGATCATGAAGCCGAGCAGCAGCAGCGTCTGTACCGCGAGCAACAGGCGTAATGGCCGGCGCTCGGTACGGGAGAAGCCCTGCACGACCAGCTTCACCATGGCGACGAAGACGACGAACACGGGCAGCGCCAGCAGCTTGGCCAGCACGCCGACGTGAGTGCTGGCGACCAATTGCACGCCGATCATCACAAAGTTGCCGGTCACGTGCGCGGTGAAGAGCCCGAACAGTGCAATGAAGCCCACGACATCGATGTAGCCCGCCACGAACGCGAGCGCCATGCCGACGGCGGCCGGTTTGGAGAAATAGCTCACCCAGGCACGGGCGAGCGTGGCGGCCTCGGTCGGCGTGGGGATGTGACGGGGCGTACCCATGGTGGCTCCTCTGACGACTTCCGTTGCGGGTCTCGCGCCTGCGGGAAACGGCCGCGAGCGCTGACGGAGCATATCATTGCCCCATGACGGCCAGCGCGGCCAGCGCGGCCAGCAGCGGGATGCCCGGGGTGCGAGGCCTGCAGTGAATGCTTCGCGCATTTACGCCAGACGCACGGTCCGATCGGCTTTCCGTCATCCGCCCGGTACACGGCGAGAATGTTCCGGCACTGATAGCATGTGTGTTCGCGCGACATGTGCGCGTCCCCCGCAACACCGTCCCCCCCAGGAGCCTCATGATGTCGATTTCCCTCTATCGCGCCACCATCCCCGTCTATCTGCGCGGCCTGACCGTCATGGCCGACTACATCAAAAAGGCTCGCGCCCACTGCGAAGCGAAGTCGGTCGATCCGCAAACGATTCTGAAAGCGAAGCTGGCCCCTGACATGCTCGACTTCGTCGCGCAGGTGCAACGAGTCAGCGATACGGCGAAGTTTGCCGTGGCACGGCTCACGGGCGCGGAGTCGCCGGCGTTCGAAGACAACGAGACGACCTTCGACCAACTGCGCGATCGCATCGCCAACACCGAGGCGTTTATCGCCGGCATTCTCGAAGATCGGTTCGACGGCGCCGAGTCGCGCCAGATCACGCTGAAATTCAAGGAATATCAGACCACGATGGACGCGGTCGACTATCTGTTCAAGTTCGCGCTACCGAATTTCTATTTCCACGTGACGACCACGCACGACATCTTGCGTGCGCAAGGTGTGGAAGTCGGCAAGAAGGATTATCTCGGCCCATTCGAGATGGAAAAGATCTGAGCGGCGCGATGTCAAGCTGCGCGGGAACCCGTAGGTTCCCGCGCGTTAGCGTGTGGCGATGGGCAGATACATGCGCAGTTCGTCCTGAAAGCCGTTGCCGATACGCATGGCGTCGGGCTCCCGGCCGATCTCGACGAATCCGAACGATTGATACAGCGCGATGGCCGGGCGATTCGCGGCACTCACCTGCAAGGTGACGTGACGCAGGCCGGGCTGCGAACGCGCGAGGGCGAGCGCCGCTTCGACCAGTGCACGCCCGACGCCGCGTCCCGTCGCGTCCGCCGACACGTACATCCCCCACAGAAAGCCGACGTGTGCGAAGTTCGTGCGCTGCATACGTCCGAGGCCCAGCACGCCAATCAGCCGTTCGTTCTCGAACGCGCCGAAGACACCGGCATCGGTAGGCGCCACCAGCCATTCACGCACGCGTTCGACCGGCCAGTCCTTCTCTTCATCGTAGGTCGATCCGAAAGCCTCGGGGTGTGCCTGCAGACCGGCGAGACGCAGCGCCTGAAATGCCATGGCATCGCTTGGCACAAGACGCCGCACATCGACGCAGGATGCCCGCGAATTCATGGCAGACGAGGCTCCATCATCGCGAGCACGCTGCGCGCCGCCGCTTCGGACGAGGCCGGATTCTGGCCCGTCACGAGCCGTCCGTCGCCGATCACGTGCGACTGCCAGCGGCCGGCCTTCTCATACAGACCGCCAAGGCGCTTGAGTTCGTCCTCGACGAGGAACGGCACCACATCGGTGAGGCCGACCGCTGCCTCTTCGTCGTTGGTGAAACCTGTCACGTGACGGCCGCGCACCAGTGGCTCGCCGTTCTCGTTGCGCACCTGTCGCAGCACCCCCGGCGCGTGGCAGACGAAGCCGATCGGCTTGCCGGCGCGCTCGAAGGATTCGATCAGATGGATGGAGTTCGGGTCTTGCGCCAGATCCCAGAGCGGGCCATGGCCGCCGGGATAAAAGAGGGCATCGTAATCGGCGGCGTTGACGTCGGCCAGCCGGAGGGTGTTGGCGAGCGCCTTCTGGGCATCGGGGTCTTCGCGAAAGCGCCGTGTCGCGTCGGTCTGCGCATCGGGCTCGTCGCTCTTGGGATCGAGCGGCGGCTGGCCACCGGCGGGCGAGGCCAGCGTGACATCGAGCCCTTCATCGATGAACACATAGTAGGGCGCGGCGAATTCTTCGAGCCAGAAGCCGGTCTTCTTGCCCGTGTCGCCAAGGCGGTCGTGCGAGGTCAGAACCATCAGGATGTTCATGAAATGTCTCCCTGTCGAGTCGGCCATGCCGCACATTTTACCTGTCATGCGGCGCACTCGCAGGCGACCGAGTGCCGTGCGGCGGGTTCCCGGCACGCCGCCGCGCCACACGTCCGCTTGTGAGCGGAATTCACAGCAAGCCGCAATCGAATTCGATTTGCGAGGTATCGGGTGTCCGCTATGCTAGTGCCCATGCGGGCTTCGCCCGTCAAACGGCGACACCGAACGATCACACGAGCACCGGCAGCGACTGCCGTTCACAGGAGCGAGACATGCAATTGATTGGAATGCTGGATTCCCCGTACGTGCGCCGCACGGCGATTTGCCTGAAGTTGCTGGGGCTGCAATACGAACATCGCTCGCTGTCCGTGTTTCGAACGTTCGACGAATTCGCGGCGATCAACCCGGTGGTGAAGGCTCCGACACTCGTGACCGATGGCGGCACGGTGCTCATGGACTCGACCCTCATCCTGCAATACGTCGAGACGCTGGTCGATCCGGCGCGGCGGCTCGTGCCCATCGATCCTGTCGAACATCTGCGCGCGTTGCGCCTCACGGGGCTGGCGCTGGCGGCATGCGAGAAGTCGGTGCAACTGGTGTACGAGCGCGAGTTGCGCCCGAGCGAGAAGCGCCACACGCCGTGGACGGATCGGGTGCGCCATCAACTGAAAGCGGCGTTTTACGCGTTGGAACTCGAGCTGGCGCAGGTGCCGGTTCTGGCGACGCCGGATCAGATCGGTGAGCACGGTGTGACGATTGCCGTGGCGTGGCGCTTTCATCAATTGATGGTGCCGGAAATCGATTTCAGCACTGAATTCCCGGAACTCGCCAAGTTTTCTGCGCAAGCCGAAGCGTTGCCGGCATTCCGCGAAACGCCGCCGATCTGAGCCGGACGGCCGGGCTGCAGAGGAGGATGTGCCGGACGGCTCGCCGTCCGGCATGAGACGTCAGTTCTTGAGGCGGTAGCCCGTCTTGAACATCCACGCGACGATGGCGAGGAAGACGGTGAGGAACACGAGCGTCATGCCCAGACTGACGCCGACGCTGACGTCCGCCAACCCGTAGAAGCTCCAGCGAAAACCGCTGATGAGATACACGACCGGGTTGAACAGCGTGACCGTGCGCCAGAACGGCGGCAGGATGCTCGTCGAGTAGAAGCTGCCGCCGAGGAACGTGAGCGGCGTGATGATAAGCAGCGGCACCAGTTGCAACTTCTCGAATCCATCGGCCCAGATGCCGATGATGAATCCGAGCAGACTGAACGTCACGGCGGTGAGCACCAGAAACAGCACCATCCACAGCGGATGCTCGATGCGTAGTGGCACGAACAGCGCTGCGGTGCCGAGCATGATGACACCGAGAATGATCGACTTGGTCGCCGCCGCGCCCACATACGCCACCACGATCTCCATATACGACACGGGCGCGGAGAGCACCTCGTAGATCGTGCCGGTAAATCGCGGGAAATAGATGCCGAACGAGGCATTCGTCACACTCTGCGTGAGCAGCGAGAGCATGATGAGGCCCGGCACAATGAACGCGCCGTACGGCACGCCCTCGATCTCGGGAATACGCGAACCAATGGCCGCACCGAACACCACGAAGTACAGCGACGTCGAGATGACGGGGGAGATGATGCTCTGCATCAGCGTGCGACGCGTGCGGGCCATCTCGAAGTTGTAGATCGCCCTGACGGCATAGAAATTCATGGCGCGGCTCATCCTTCTTTTTTATGCACGAGCGAGACGAAGATGTCTTCGAGCGAGCTTTGCGTCGTGTGCAGATCCTTCACCGAGATACCGGCCCGCTCCATGTCGCGCAGCAGCGTGGCAATAGAGGTCTGCTCGATATTGGCGTCGTAGGTGAAGACAAGTTCGGTGCCGTTGTTGCCGAGCGCGAGGCCGTAGCTGGCGAGCGAGTCGGGCACGGCAGACAGTGGCTCGGCCAGTTGCAGCGCGAGACGCTTGCTGCCCATGTGGCGCATCAGTTCGGTTTTTTCCTGCACGAGTGTGATCTCGCCGCCGGTGATGATGCCGACGCGGTCGGCCATTTCCTCGGCCTCTTCGATGTAGTGCGTGGTGAGAATCACCGTCACGCCGGTCTCGCGCAGCGATTGCACGAGACGCCACATATCGCGGCGCAGCTCGACGTCGACACCCGCAGTGGGCTCGTCGAGAAACAGAACGCGCGGCTCGTGCGAGAGTGCCTTGGCGATCAGCACGCGCCGCTTCATGCCGCCCGAGAGCTGCATGATGCGGCTGTCCTTTTTCTCCCAAAGCGAGAGCGAGCGCAGCACCTTTTCGATGTACGCCGGATTCGCGGGCTTGCCGAACAGGCCGCGCGAGAAAGAGACGGTGGCCCACACCGATTCGAACGAGTCGGTGGTCAGCTCCTGCGGCACCAGGCCGATGGCTTCACGCGCGGCACGGTAGTCCGTGACGATGTCGTGACCGTCGACGGTCACGGTGCCCGAGGTCGGACGCACGATGCCGCAGATGGTGCTGATGAGGGTCGTTTTGCCGGCGCCGTTCGGGCCGAGCAGAGCGAAGATCTCGCCGCGCTGGATTTCCAGGTTGATGTTCTTGAGTGCCTGGAAGCCGGTCGCGTACGTCTTCGACAGATTCTGGATTGAGATCACGGATGGCATGGCGGCGACGATAGCACAGGCGTGCGGAACTTGTTGGGTACGTGGTGCGGGCAATAGAAAGGCGGGCATCGGGGCTGCCGTCAGTCCCGAATGCCCGCCCGCGGAGATCGGCGTGGCCGGGACAGCGCCCGGCACATGCCGATGCCTTAGCCCTTTGGCATCTCCTTCGGCACGATCACCATCCAGTTCATGCCGAAGCGGTCCCTGACCATGCCGAACGTCTTCGCGAAGAAGGTCTCGCCCAGCGCCATGTTGACTTCGCCGCCGTCTGCGAGGGCGTTGAAGGCTTTCTCGGCTGCACCCACTTCCGAAAAGTCGACCGACAGCGAGAAGCCGTCGAATTTGGGCTTGCCGCTCACCATGCCGTCGGAGGCCATTACCATCGATTCGCCGAGGGTGAATTCGCCGTGCATGATCTTGTTCTCGCTTCCCGGCGGGAGCATTCCCTCCGGACAGCTTTCAGGGCTTTCGCCATAGCGCATCAGCATGCCGCGCTTCGCCCCCAGGGTCTTCTCGTAAAACGCAATGGCTTCTTCGCAACGACCTTCGAAAAACAAATAGGAATGGACTTGCATGGAGTGCTCCTCTCTATGTCTCAAAAAGGGGGGGCATCACGACGCCCCGGCAGGGAAATGCTACGGCGCCAGTTTCATGGGCACCGAGGCGTGCTCATGCACCACACGCCAACGGCCTTGTGTCTTGCGATAGCCCACCGTCGCGCGCACGGTGGCGCCGTGCGTCTGTCCGTCAAGACCGGTGTTGCGCACGATATTCACGCTGTGGCTGAACGCCAGATCGCCGGCGTGCATGAGATGCCATTGCGTGACTTCGAAGTGGATCGGCCCGGCCGTCTGGCCGAACCAACCCTCGAGCAGACGTCGGTACGCCTCGTGACCGCGATGCTCGGTGGGTGGCATCACGTCGAACACCACGACATCGGGGTCGTAATGTTCGAGCAATGTGCCGACCTTCTTGTTGCGCACGGCATCGAGCCATGCCGCATGGATCGCACGAATGGCCGCTTCACCGCCATGTGCCGGATACGTCTCCACCATAGTGCCTCCTCGCGTATTGCGCTGATATGCCGCACTGTAACCTGTCCTTGTGGACAGTGTACACAAACAATAACAGACATAATGGACACTGTCCACAAGGAGTTGTCATGACAGAACAAGACGCAACGACCGGGCCGGCACGCACGACGTATCGGCATGGCGACCTGCGCCGGGCGTTGTTGGAAGCGGGAATTGCGCTCGCGCGCGATGGGGGGCCGGATGCCGTGATCCTGCGTGAGGCCACGCGCCGCGCGGGGGTTGTGCCCAATGCGGCGTATCGCCACTTTGCGAATCGTCAGGATTTGCTCGACGCTGTGCGCTCGGCGGCGTTGGCTGAACTGGCGCTGGCCATCGAACACGAGATGGCGGCGCCCGGGATGGCGTCGCTCGACGCCGTCGCGCGTGCGCGTGCCGGTTTGCGCGCCGTCGGTATTGGCTACCTGCACTTCGCGCGCGCGCAGCCGGGGCTGTTTCGTACGGCGTTTGCGCCGTCGGAAAACGTGCGCTCGGCTGCAACGCCAGACAAGGCGGGCACGAGCGGACTCAATCCGTTCCAACTGCTGGGGGCGGCGCTCGACGGCATGGTGAGCGCCGGCATCATCAGCGCCGCGCAGCGGCCCGGCGCGGAGTATCTGGCGTGGGCCGCCGTGCATGGATTGGCGGTGCTGGTGATCGACGGCCCGCTGCGCGATCTGCCCGGCGATCAGGTTGACGCGCTGGGCCAGCGGCTCGTGGCGATGGTCGAGCGCGGCCTATAAAAGCCGTGATGCGCGGCGCGGCCCCGCCGTCCTCATGGTTTCGTCAAACGAGGCGTCAGCAAGTCGGCGAGCCAGTTCATGAACGCTTGTGCGCGCCGGGGCAGGTGACGCCGGTTCGCATAGAGCAGCGTGACGGCCAGCGGCTCCGGCTGATACTCCGGCAACACTTCCTGCAGCGTGCCATCGGCCAGAAGGCCGCGAACGCCGCTCTCGGGCGCCTGAATCAGCCCGAGCCCGGCGACGCACGCCGCCTGATAGGCGTCGGCGTTGTTCACCGTCAGCACGCCTTCCATCGGCCATTGTGTGTAGCGCTCGCCATCGAAGTATTCCCAACCGGCCGGGCGAGTGCCCAACGTCGTCGCGTAGTGAATCAACTGATGGGTGCGCAGATCGTCGAGCGTGCGCGGCACGCCGTGACGCTTGAGGTAGGCCGTGCTCGCCACGTTGATCTGACGCATGTGACCGAGCGGCCGCGCGATCAGCGTCGAATCGACGATGGCGCCCACGCGCAAGACGCAGTCGAACCCTTCGCGCACGAGGTCCACGCGCCGGTCCGTGCTCGATAGCTCCACGCGCAGTGCCGGATGCTGCGCCAAAAATGCGGGCAATTGCGGAATAACGGTCGTGCGCGCGAGCGTGGCGGGCAGATCGATGCGCAGGCGCCCGGTGAGCGCTTCGTCGCGCGCCACGAACATCGTTTCCCACTCCTCCATATCGGTGAGCAGATCCTTGCATCGCTCGAGGCATGACTGACCATCCTGCGTGAGTTGTACGCGTCGCGTGGTTCGATGCAGCAACCGCGTGCCCAATTTGGTCTCGAGTTGCTTGATGGCGTTGGAAACGCTGGCGCGCGGCAGACCGAGACTGTCTGCGGCCTGCGTGAAACTGCCGGTCTCCGTAACGCGCACAAAGATGCGCATGGCGTCGAGCTGATGCATGGCGAGAGAGAGGACTGGCGCGTCGATCGGCCGGTCAATTGTTATTTGAATTTGATCAGTGTAATCAAAACCGATGGGTTTATTGGTGAAGTTCGATGCAATAGTCTGTTGAACATACCGCAGTCCCTGAAGCGCTCCGTCAGCAGCCGTGACGAACGGCGCAGGCGAAAGCCGGCAGACGCGGGACGAGGCGGCCCGTATGAGGCGGGGCCGCCGCCATTCTTCAGCGGGGCGATGCCAGCGAGCATTACCCTAAGCATTCAGGAAAATCACCATGACCCGAAAAATCGTTCTCATTACCGGTGGCAGCCGTGGCCTGGGCCGTGCTTCGGCACTCGCCGCCGCACGTCGCGGTATCGACGTCATCCTCACCTATCGCAGCCAGCGTGCAGAGGCCGCCGCGGTGGTGGCCGAGATCGTCCGGTTGGGAGCGAAGGGCATCGCCTTGCCGCTCGACGTCTCGGACGCGGCGCAGTTCGCCGCGTTTGCCGCCGAGATCAAGCGCGTGTTGGGCGACGTCTGGCAACGCGATACGTTCGACTTCCTGCTCAACAATGCCGGCACGGGCTTGCACAGCGCCTTTGCCGAGACGACGCAAGCGCAGTTCGATGAACTGATGCGTATCCATCTGAAGGGACCGTATTTCCTGACACAGGCGTTGCTGCCGCTGATCGCAGACGGCGGTCGCATTCTGAATGTGTCGAGCGGTCTGGCGCGCTTCTCGCTGCCGGGCGCGTCGGCCTACGCCATGATGAAGGGAGGCATCGAGGTGTTCTCGCGTTATCTGGCAAAGGAGTTGGGCACGCGCGGCATCCGGGCCAACACGGTTGCTCCGGGCGCCATCGCGACGGATTTCAACGGCGGCACGGTGCGCGACAACCAGGGCGTCAATCAGATGATTGCGGCGAATACGGCGCTGGGCCGCGTGGGTGAGGCCGACGACATCGGCGGCATGGTGGCGGCGCTGCTGGCCGACGAGACGGGATGGATCAATGCCCAGCGCATCGAGGCATCGGGCGGCATGTTCGTCTGAGGCGGGCGCGCGTCAGTGAGGGCTGCGGCGTGAGCGCATCGACCCGGACCACGCCACGGCCCCGACGATGCATACGCCGCCCACCGCCATCTTGAGCGTGGGCGACGTGCCGAACAGCACCCACGCGAAGGCGATCGCATAGACCGGCTCGAGGGCGATGACGACGGCTGCCTGACTGGCCTTGACCGTGCGCAGCGCGTGGATGAAGAGGGTGTACGCCAGTGCGGTGCAGACAATGCCGAGGCAAGCGAGCCATCCCCATTGCGGGGCGGGCAGCGTGAGCGCCTCGCGCCATGCGAACGGACCGAGTACGAGCAGGATACCAAGACACTGCCACCAACTGGCCTGCAACGGCGACGCTTGCGCGCCCAGTACGCGATTGGACAACGCGATGACCGCGTAGATGGCGCCGGAAAGCACGCCCCACGCGAGGCCGACGGTGGCACCTGCTTGCCAGTCGAACGCCGGTGTGACAAGGGCGAGTCCAATGCACACGAGCCCGATGACGCCGGCGTCGCCAAGCGTCGGACGCTCACGGCGCAAAGGCCATTCGAGCAGGATGACGAAGGCCGGGAAGCATGCGAAGCCGAGCGTGCCGACGGCGACGCCGCCCGCTTTGATCGCCAGAAAGAAGGCGAGCCAGTGCACGGCGAGCAGCACACCGGCCACGACGAGCCGCAACGCTGATGCACACGATAGGCCTTGCCAGGGAGCCCCGCCCGAGAGTCGCGCGGCACCGCGCACGCCCGCGAGCCCGGCGATGGCGATGACACTCAGCGCAAGCCATGAGAAGAGGCCGCGGCCGAAGACGATCATGGTGCTGCTCGCGGCGATGTGCTCGCCGAACAGCGCCGAGGCGCCGAACAGCATCGCCGCGACATGCAGCGCGATCTGCTGGCCGGCCCCGCCGCGTGGGGGCAGGGCGACGCCGGGTGTGGCGGGGTTGCCGGCCGCGGCGGCCTCAGGCATTGCCGGAAGTGTCCGGCACCGGGACTGCCGTGGTGTACATGACCTGCTTGAGCGCAAAGCTCGAGCGGATGTTGCGGATGCCGGGAATGCGCGAGAGACGGTCGGTGATCAACGTTTCATAAGCGCTCATATCGCTCACCATGACGCGCAGCAGATAGTCGGCATCCCCCGACATCAGGTAACACTCCATCACGTTGGGCAGGGCGGTGACGGCGGCTTCGAAGGCGTCGAGTCCGTCACGGTTCTGGTTCTCGAGCGTGACGTGGATGAACACGTTGATATGCAGCCCAAGCCGCGACGGGTCGAGCAGCGTCACACGCTGACGGATGTAACCGGCCGCTTCGAGCGCTTTCACGCGCGCCAGACAAGGCGACGGCGAAAGGTTGACCCGCGAGGCGAGTTCCACGTTGGTCAGGCGGGCGTCGGCTTGCAGCTCCCGCAGAATCTTCAAATCAATGGCGTCGAGTTCCATACCACATTGCGCGCGCGCCCCGGATGGGGGCCGGCGTTCCAGTCGATTAGCCGCTCGGTAGGCGACAGTGCCGCAATACTAGCCTATTTATCGGTTCGCCAATCGTCCCATACGTTCTCTCCCCTCCCGATGCGGCTTACTGCCGCCAATACGGCAGCCGTCTGCGCGTACGCAACGCGATGGATATCCCGGTGGCGCAACGATGATGAGCGGCGTTGACTCAGGCAGGTGAGGTAACCCGGCGATGCGAGTCCCGCCGATTCCGGGAGCGCTGACACAGTATCGGCGGATATCGCGCATGATCAGAACCGGTGACGCAGGCCCGCGAGCACGGCCACCTGATTCTTCACGCCTGCCCCTGCCGGGCCGAACGCGTTGATGGCTGCGACCGTCGCATCGCCGGCGGCCCGCTGGTAGATCACGGAGGCGTGCAGGTCGGTGCGCTTCGAGAAGTAGTACGCTGCTCCCGCATCGATCTGATGCCAGCGCGGGCGCGTGCCCGACGCAAACGACGTCGCGCCGGTGCCTGTGTAACCTGACGCATCGGTGAAGATGTAGCCGATGCCGGCGAACAGTGCAGGTGAGAACTGATAACGCGTATTGATTTCGTAGTTGTCGACGCGCATGTCCTGTCCGTTCTGATAGCGAAGCCGCGTGTCGGTGAAGACCGCGCTCACGCGTGCGTCACCGAAGCTGTAGCTGCCGGCGACACCGATGACGTCCTGACGAGAAACGAAGCCGGCGTTATAGAACAGGCTTGTCGACAGCGTGTATTCGTCGCCGATAGCCCCGCCCGGATTGGTTGAGGTGGCCGCTGATGCCGACGGATTGCTCAGATGCAGAAAGGTCGCTGCCGCCCCGATCGGCCCGCGCTGATACTGAATGCCAAGGCCGAGCGCACGGTTGTTCGCAAAGCCGTTGCTGCCGCCGCTCGCACTTTGGTTGCTGAACGCATACAGCGCGCCAAGCGTAAGACCTGCGATCGGTGAGTATTCGTACTTCACGGACTGGTTCAACCGGAACGTCGAGAAGGTATTGTCGACGTCGCCCACGTGTGCGCCGTAGATGCTGCCGAACTGCGTCCACGATTCGAACGGCGACAGATAGACGAAGCCGAACTCGTACTGGCGTCCGAAGGTGAGCGTGCCCCAGCGCGGGTTCGACAGGCCGGCAAACGCTTGCCGGCCGAACATGCGACCGCCCTGTCCGAGGGTTCCGTTGATGCCGCTGAAGCCGTTCTCGAGCGTGAAGATGGCCTTGTTGCCGTCGCCGAGATCTTCGCTGCCCGTCAGGCCGAAGCGGTCGCCGCTGCCGAAGCCGGTGGCCAGCGCCACGCGGCTCGCACCTTTGGCCCCGACCGCGGACGCGACGTTGTTGGTATAGCCAATGCCATTGTCGATGATGCCGTAGAGCTGAACCGAGCTTTGCGCGAGGGCGGGTAGTGCCGCAAGGGCGAGGGAAACGCTCAGCAGAGCCCGGGTCGAAGCACGGACGCACCGGCGTTTTCGCAAACGCGAGGACGAGAAGGGCCGTCCTGCGCACGAATGGCGTTGGATCATGTTGTCTCCTGAATGTCTTGTAATGAGTTGACGGTGTCTTGTGTGCCTTGGTGGGCGGGGCGCTCGTGTTGCGGGGCAGGTCGGCTCAAGTCAACCTTTTGCGGTGACCGGTGCCGGCGACGATGCCGGAGGCTGCCCTAAGCTCTCGTCTGTGTTGCCGCGGCGTGTTGTGCGTCCCAGCACGAGCGCCAGCAACACGACGACGGCAACCGGCACGGCAGCCGCGACGAACAGGGTCGACACCGGTAGCGAGAGCGAGAGAAGCAGGCCGCCGATCATCGGCCCCGAGATGGAGCCGACCTTCGCGACGCCGATTGCGATACCTGTGCCTTTGCCCCGGATGGTGCTGGGGTAGACGGTCGGTGCCACGGCGTTCAGACCTGACTGGGTCCCGGCCACGCAGAATCCGACCAGAAACACGACGGCGGTCAGCAACATGGCGGGCATGCCGCTGCCTAGCAGGGCAACGAGCGGACACCCGAAGAGAGGCAGAAACACAATCATGCGGGCGCCGTAGCGATCGATGAAGCGCATCAGGGCGAGGCCGCCTGCTGTGCCGCCGATGGAGAGCATGGCTGACACCAACGCGGCTTGTCGGGCGGGCACACCCACGGCTTCCACCAGGATCGGCAGCCAGTTCTGCAATGCAAACAGGGCCATTGAGTTGGCGATGTAGGCGAGCCACAGTACCGGCGTGAGCGTGCGCAAGCGTCCTTGGAACAGCATGGCCCACCGGAACGGTGACGGCGCGGGTTCGTCGCCCACGTAGAAGCGCGTGGACGTGTCCACATTAGCCGCCGGATCGATCTGGCGCACGAGTCGCACCACCTCAGCCGGACGCCAGCCTTTGAGGACGAGAAAGCGCAGCGACTCGGGCATCACGACAGCGAGCACGGCGGCGACCGCGAGCGGGGCGATACCGCCGATCAGAAAGATGGCGTGCCATCCGTACGGGCCGACGAGCATCGCCGCGACGGCACCGCCGAGGCTGGCGCCGAGCGTGTAGCCGGTGAACATCAATGTCACCCAGGTGGCGCGCAGGCGCTTGGGGGCGAACTCCGAAATCAGCACGAACGCATTGGGGACGGCGCCCCCGATGCCAATGCCGGCGAGAAACCGCAGAACCAGCAGATGGTCGATGGTGGTTGCCTTCACCGTCACCAGTGTGAGAACGCCGTACCAGACCGTGCCCCAGAGCAGCGCGCGCTTTCGTCCGTAACGATCGCCGAGAAAACCAAACAGGATCGAGCCGACCATGATCCCGAACACGTTGATGCCGAAGGCGGGGCCCAGCGCCGCGCGTGGAATCTGCCAGTCTCGCACTAACGAGGGCGCCGCATAGGCGAGGGCCGTGAGTTCGTACCCGTCGGTGAGCATCAGAATCCAGGCGCAGAAGATCGTCAGAAATGCGAAGCGCCCGGGCTTTTGCGCGTCGATAAGACGCGAAATATCCATCGATTGCAGCGTTGCCATGTCTCCTCCATATGCCGAATCGCCCGTGAGCGTCGGCTTCAGGAAGCCGGGACGTCGCTTTCCATCGCGTGCGTTCCCGGCAAGTGTCGTTACGTTGTCCTGCAGTGATGCTCGCGCCGGTTCATGACAAATGCGGTGGATCGATCCGGTCGACGTTATCGGCAATGCGTCGGCGCAGCTCCGCGCGGTCAATGTCGTGAACGCTTCCCGTATCAGCCAGATCAAGCGCGTGAGCGGCCGCAGCGCCCATTGCAATACACGGTCCCATCACACGCACGCTGGACAGTGCGCTTGAGTCGGCGTCGATGCAGCGGCCAGCGGCAATTACGTTATCGGCGTCGGCGGCAAGCAGGCTGCCCAGCGGCACGGTGTGCAGATGGTCGTCGCCGAACGGTTGCCACACGTACCCTTCCGGACGGTCATGCAATTCGATAGGCCAGGAGGTGCGTGTCACCGCATCGGGGAATGCTTTTGCCGCAATTACTTCGTCCGCCGTCAGCGTATGGGTACCGACGATCCAGCGCGTTTGCCGGATCCCGGGCAGTCCGTAGCTGCGAATGCGTGCGTTGCGATACACCTCCGGGTATTCCGTCTTGAGGAATTCGAAGGCGCGGTCTGCCTGATCGCGTCCAACCAGCGCCGTCCGGGATGCGGCCACCGGCTCCAGTGGTGTTTCGATGTGGGTCATGTTCGCGATGCCGATGTTGCGGCCGCGGAAATAGAAGACGAGTCCGTCCTTGCGCTCCAGACCGTAGGCTTTCGCGCGGCTCGCCACGCGCTCCTTGAACTCGGCCGGGGCCGGTGCGTTCGTCTCGTCGAGCCCTTCGAGCACGACCATTTGCGTGCCGTGCACCGGCGTGACCGGTTCACGGCATGACAGTCCGGCGTTCCAGGCGAGCGCTGCGTCGCCGCTGGCGTCGATAAAACCCTTGGCATCGACGTGCACGTCGCCGTATCGCGTAGCGAGCGTCACCCTTTGCACACGGCGGCCCTCGGTGGCCACGTGCCCAATGACTGCGCCGAGAATCACGGTGATGCCCGCGTCGAGAATCTTCTGCTCGATCCAGCGTGAGAGCGCGACTTCGTCATACAACACCACGGTGGTGAGCGGGCCTTCCTTGTAGTGCAGCGCGCCTTGAGCGCCAAGGTCGCGCAGAATGCCGTCGGCGATGCCGTGTGTGACCTGAAAGCGCTTTGGGCCGTTGGAGAACAGTCCACAGAAGGTGCCGATGATTGAATTGACCGCCTGGCCGCCGAGTGCGGGAAGGCTGTCGACGAGCACGACCTTGCGGCCAAGCGCTGCCGCTTCCAGCGCGGCCGAGGTGCCGGAAATACCGGCACCCACGATGCAGATGTCGGCATCGACGTGCCAAGCGGGCGTGTGGGTCGCGCGGCGTACCACGCGAGTATTGGTGTCCAATTGCATCTCCAGTGAAAGCTAAGTCAGGGAAGTCAGAGGAATAAAAAGAGGCGACGACCATCCTCGAATCGGGAGGGGAGAGTCGTCGCGAATCGCACGGCAATCCTCAGACGGTGGCGACGCGCCGGGTCACTTCGACCACACCGCGATCTGCATCGACCACCACCCAGTCGCCCGTCTGGATGAGCGTGAGCGGATCGCGGTCAAAATCGGTCAGCGCGGGGGCGTGTGTGACCACGGCGCCCAGCGCCATCTTGGTCGTCATCTCGTTGAACAACATGGCTATCGGTGCGGTGCCCGTCAGCCGCGCGATATGAAACTGGCTCGACCATCCCGACGAGCCCTTCGCGCCGGGGAACACCAGCACCTTGCCCGCGAAGCTCACGCCGCGAAGTTCGTGGCGCGTTTCAATGACCGTGCCGGTGCGCGGGTCGATGCCACCCCACCCGGAGATCCGGTCGCGCGTGACGAGCGCCTCGCCCTCGGCACGGCCGCCGACCACGCGGCGGCCATACAGCACGAAGGTCTGCGTAGTGCTGCACGGAGTGCTCTCCCGTCCGATGTGTGTCGTGGTGTTCATGCCAGCGCTCCCGTCCAGCGACCGTTGAGCGCGGCCGAAATGCACTCGGCCGTGGTGCCGCACCAGGCTTGAATGTTCATGATGGCCGGCAGGTAATGCGCTTGCTTGGCCGAATCGACGGCCGCCACTCGCGTGCCCTTGGGCATGACACGTCCGAGTGCGGAACACGTGTCGCTCATGAGATGCGCACCGGCCGACTCGATGATTCGTGTGTAGCCCGCCTGATCGGCCAACTGACGTGTTGCGCGCGGGGTGAAGATCCAGAGCTCGGTGTTCTCATGCACCTTCTGGCCCTCGAGTAATTGGCAGACCTCCCAGATCTGTTCGATGGAGTAGTGCGGACAGCCGAGCATCACGAAGTCGACGTCGCTGTCGCGCGCTGTCGTGTTCACGCGTTCGTATGCGAGACGCCGTTCGGCGGCGCCGTAACGCAGCATCCGACGCGGCTTGCGCGGTCCGAATGCTTCGTCGATCGTCCGCGCTTCCGGCGTCATGCCAACGATGTGATACATCTCGACACCGCCCGACGATGCCGCCGCCGCACCGAAGTGCTTGAGGCGCGGCAGGTTCGCTGGCCCTTGAATGCCTTGTACGACGGGAATGCCCTCAGAGACCACTTCGCCGACGTAATAGCCGAGCAGTCCCCATTCGAAGACGTTCTCAATCGGCACGTCGACCTGAATGAGGTCCGTGCCGTGGCGGTTCTCCGTCAAGTGCAGACCCCAGTACGGAATCTTGCCGGTGACCATCGCGGCGCCTGCACTCTCGCGTCCTTCGGCGTTACTGCGTGCACCGAGTACGGCGTTGATATACACCACTGCTGACGACTCCATCCACGCGCAGTGCTCGCCGCGCACCGGCACGTTACCGACCTGATACGGTGCGCAAGTGTGCAGTGGCTGAACGCCGAGCCGGCCCGCATACGCTTCGCCTGCCCGGTACAACTTGACGATGTCCGGCCCGATGCCTTGCCGCTCGGCGTGCTCGGGATCGAAACCTTGCTGGAGATGACTGCTGTAGGCCCTCATCCGTGGCACGGTCACGACATCCGCACTGTCGAGGTTGAACTCGGAAAACACGGCGTCGAGATCGAGCGCGCCGCCGCGCATGCCGAAGTCGCGCAGAAACGGTGTGGTGGCACCGAGCGTGCCGCAAACGTTGTTGGTATCGACGAGGCGCTCGGCGCCGAGCGCCTCACCGTAACGTACCAGCAGATCCATCGCCTTCTGCACGGCGGGGCCCTGTGTGCCGTCGAGCATCGCCTGCTCGTCAGGGGTCAGTCGCATGGGGGTCTCCTTGAGAGTGATGAGGCGGCTCAGGCGTCGAGCGTGGTGGCGCGTCGCAGTTCGCGACGCTGCGTCAAGTCGAACCGCCGGCCGCGATGCAACGTGCAACGGTTGTCCCAGATCACCAGATCGCCCGGTTGCCAGGTGTGCCGGTAGACGAAAGCGGGCTGCGTGGCGTGTTCGAGCAGATCGAGCAGCAACATGCGGCCCTCGGCCAGTGTCATGTCGAGAATGCGGCTGGCGTGCGCGCCGATGAACAGCGACGACCGTCCGCTTGGGTGCTGGCGCACCAAGGGCCAGACCGTCGGCGCGATGGCGGCCCGTTGGGCGGCGTCGTACTCGGTGTCGCCGAGAAAAAATCGCGAGTGCAAGGCGTGATGTTCGGCCTGGAGGCCGCGCAGCGGCGCTTGCTCCGAAGCCGGCAGCGCTTCGAACGCGGCACGCATGTCGGCGAACTCGGTTTCTCCGCCTTTCGGCGGCACTACCACGGCATAGAGCATCGAGTAGCGAGCAGACGGGGTCTGAAACGAGCTATCGCTGTGCCATAGCTGGTTAGCGATATTGCCCACGATGCGGCGGTGTTCGCGACGGGCGACGGCACCGTTTTCGTCGAGATTCGAGATATCGGCGAGGGTGTCGTACCCGAGGCGGTTGTGGGGTTTGGCGACGCGTTTGAAGCCGATATCGAGCGGACCGAGCGCGCTGGCGAAGTCCAATTGCTGCTCAGGCGTGAGCGACTGTCCACGAAATACAAGTACGCCGTAACGGGTCATCGCATCGTCAATCGCACGTGCGGTGTCTGCGCTGACGGGCGCGGCGGTATCGAAGTCGTGTACCTGACCAACAAAATCGACGTTGGTCTGGTCAGTTTGACTAGTTCGGCGCGCGTTTGAAGTCGATGCGCGCAGTGGAGTGACGTCAAGCATGTTGTCTCCTCTGGGACGTCTTGTGAGGGCGATGTCAGACTGATCCCGCGGGGCGCGGTGCGCGCTCGGGATGTTCGGGGTCGTCGTGCCGTTGGAGAATTCCGAGCGCGAAGGCGAAGATCGCCACGAGACCAACCGGCACAGCGCCAAAGTGGAACAAGGCGCTGACGGGCCAGTGAAGCGAGAGCAGGGCGCCGCCGATGACAGGGCCAGCAATGGCACCGATCTTCTGGATGCCTACCGCCACGCCCACGCCCTTGGCACGCAAAGCCGTCGGATAGACCATCGCTGCCACGGCGTTGAGGCCGAATTGTGTGCCGACGACGCAAAAGCCGATCATGAAGACCGCCGCAATCAGCATTCCCTCGGGAATGCCGGCGCCGAGCGTTGCCACCAGCGGGCAGCCTATGACGGGTAGCACCGCGACGATCAGCGCACCACGTGTGTCGACGAATCGCATCAGGGCGAGTCCGCCAATGGTGCCACCCACCGAGAAGGCGCTGGACACGAGGGCGGCGCGCGCCGGGGGCACGCCGATCGCTTCGATGAGCATCGGCAGCCAACTCACGAGGAAGAACAGCGCCATGGAGTTCGCGACATACACGGCCCACAGCACGGGCGTGATGCGGCGCAGGCGTCCTGCGAGGAGTTGCCGCAGACGTGCATGCTGCGTGTCCGACGCTTCGCCGCCGACGATGAAACGCATCTGCGCGTGAAAGCCCTTTCCTGGATGCAGCCGCGAGGCGACGCGCGCGATTTCGTCGGCGCGGCGCCCCTTTAGCGCGAGAAAGCGGATCGACTCCGGCACCCACAGGGCGAGCATGACGGCGGCCAGCAATGGGCCCACACCACCGATGACGAAGATCGCTTGCCAGCCGAAGTGCGGAATCATCCACGCCGCGACTACACCGCCCAACCCGGTGCCGACGCTATATCCCGTGTACATCAGCGTGACCCAGGTGGCTCGCAGCCGGCGCGGCGCGAATTCCGTCATGTATGCGATGGCGTTGGGCACGACACCGCCGATGCCGATACCCGCGATGAAGCGCAGCACAAGCAGGGTGCGCAGGTCGCTGGCGAATACCACGGCGATTGTCAGTACGGCGAGAATGCCGGAGCCGACGAGAATCGCGCGTTTGCGTCCGATGACATCACCCAGATATCCCAACACAAACGCGCCGAGCATCGTGCCGAAGACAAATGCACCGAATGCCGGACCCAATGCGCCGCGCTCGATACCCCACGCGCGGCCGATGGCGGGAGCAGCAAACGAGAGTGCGCCGAGATCGTAGCCCTCGGTGAGCATCATCACGCCCATCAGAACGATGATGCGAATCGAGAACCCGCCGACCTTCTGCGTCTCGACGACCTGATCGACGTCGACGGTGGGCGCGGCGCTCATGCTGGCTCTCCGTCGACGCTTCGGCCGCCCAGCACGGCACCTTGCGGCATCGACGACACGTTCTCGCGATATAGCTTGAGCCACCCGCGTGGCAATGCGGCAGACGGTGCGCGCCACCGCTCGCGGCGTTCGGCCCATTGCGCGTCGTCCAGTTGCACATCACAACGCCGCGTGTCGAGATCGATGACGATGGTGTCGCCATCGCGCACGAGGGCAAGTGGCCCGCCGGTAGCGGCTTCGGGGGCGATTTCAGCCACGACCATGCCCTTGCAGACGAGTCCCGAAAGATGGCCGTCGGTGAGCAGTGCGACCGATTCGCTGAGCCCCGCCCCGTCAATGGCGAACACCACGCGCGACGCCCCGCCTCCCATCGCCGGACCGCCGCACACGCCGGCGCCTCGCATGACCACCACATGCCCCGGGCGGATGTCGCCGCGACGCAGCGCCTCGACGGCGGCGTCGGAGGTGTCGAAGCACAGCGCCCGGCCTTCGAAACGGCGGGCCTTGTCGGGTGAGATGCCAAACTTCACGATGCCCGCCTCCGGCGCGAGATTACCCCGCAGGAGCACGATGGCCGGGCGAGACGCGAAGGGACGCTCGACCGGACGTATTACGTTGTCGTCGTGAATGGGGGCGTCCTGCACGTTGTGCGCCATCGTTGTGCCGCTAACCGTGAGCGCATCGCCATGCAGCCACGGCAATAGACGCCGCAGAACGCCGCGAGACCCGCCCGCCGCATCGAACGCTTCGATAGTGTCGTCGCCGACAGGACGAATGCCCGTGAGAACGGGGATCCGATCGGCCAGCGATTCGAACAGGTGATAGACGTCGACATCGCATTGCGCTTCGCAGGCGATCGCCTGCAGATGCTTGACGCTGTTGATCGAGCCGCCGACGGCGAGCACCGCCATTGCGGCGTTGGCAAATGCGCCGGGGCCGAGAATCTTGCGGGGCGTGAGATCAGCTTCGACCATCTCGACGATGCGCTTGCCCGCCTGGCGCACCGTCTCGAACATCTGCGCGCTGTTGGCGGCCACGGGTGTGCTGCCCGGCAGCGCCATGCCGAGGGCTTCGCACACCAGATGCATGGAGTTCGCCGTACCGAGACCCGAGCATACGCCGGGCCCGCGAATCGCATTACGGCTCATGCCGATGAGTTCGTCCACCGGCAGACTGCCGGTCACTACGTGCATCGCGCCGACGAAAACGTCTTCGATATCGACGTGCTTGCCGCGATACTCGCCGCTCGCCTGATAACCGCAAGCCACAATGAGACTTGGGATGTCAAGCCGGGCCGCCGCCATCAACTGACCGGGCACGGTCTTGTCGCACGAGGCGAGGCATACCATGCCGTCCAGCAGTGCGCCTTCGACGGCAACTTCGATGTCATTGGTAACGAGATCGCGTGCCGACAGGATGTACGCGCCGCGCGCACCGGCGCCAGTGATGAAATCGCTCGGCGCGGCCGTACGGATTTCGAAGGGCAGGGCGCCGGCGGCGCGAATGGCGTCCTTGAGCGCGGCGGCTACCCCATCGAGGTGGCTGAAGCAACTGGCCAGTTCGGAGGACGAGTTGACGATGGCGATCTTCGGTTTTTCGAGATCCTCTTCAGCGATGCCCAAGGCACGCCATTGGGCGGCACGTACCGCCCACAGATAGGAACCACGGGGGAAATTGCTTCGCAAGCGACGAGGCATGGTGTCTCACTCCAACGTTTTTTCTTGGTGAAAAACGCCGTCCCGGACGCATTCTTGGGAGCCTCTCGAAGACGGTGACTCATGCTAGGTAGTCGAATACAATCCGTCAATTCGATCCAATTTATTTGGTAAATCCAAAATATGGATATTAGTCAGGTCGACCTGAATCTCCTGAAGGCTTTTGACGCAATGATGCGCACGCGCAGCGTGACCCAGGCGGGCATCGCACTCGGGCTGAGTCAGCCGGCCATGAGTTTCGCGCTATCGAAATTGCGCCAGATGTTTGACGATCCGCTGTTCGTGCGCTCGGCACGAGGTATGGAACCCACGGCGCGCGCCCAGGAACTGGCCGATCCGGTCACGCGCATGCTGTATCTGATTCAGGACGAGATCCTGCCGCGTCCGACGTTTCACCCGGCGTCTTCGCGCGAGACGTTCGTAATGAGCATGTCGGATATCGGGGAAATGGTGTTTTTGCCGCGCTTGCTCAAGCATCTCGACAGCGTGGCGCCCTACGTGAAGATCAAGACGGTTGCACCCACGCCGAAGGAGTTGGAGGCGGGACTGACCGAAGGCGATATCGCACTGGCGGTGGGTGTGTTCCCCGACCTCGAGAGCGCATCGATCCGTCAGAAGCTGCTGTACCAGCACTCGTTCGTGTGTGTGATGCGGATCGATCATCCGCATATCGGGCAAACGATGACGAAGGACGAGTACGAGGCAGCCGATCACGTGGCGGTGAGGCCGGAGGGGCGTCGGGCCGACCAGTTTGAGAAGACGCTGGAACGATTGGGGGTGCATCGCAATGTGCGACTGTCTCTGCCGCGATACATGGGCGTGCCGTTCATCGTCGCCGACTCGAACATGATCGCCACCGTGCCGCTATCGGTGGGCCGCCGCTTCGCCGACTTCGCACGTGTGAGGCTCGTGCCGTTGCCGTTCAACGTTCCCGCCTACGACCTCCATTTGCACTGGCATTCGCGCTTTCACAACGATCCTGCCAACGCCTGGATGCGCGAAGTGATGTCGGCATTGGTGAGCACACCGAAGCGACCTTTGGCGTCTGACGTGTGACCCGCTGCGCTGACCCGTGATGGCGCGAGCGGGGCCTTTTGCGATAGCGGAGTACGTTGGTAAGGATTGGAAATGTTGTTTTTCTGCGTTTTCGCGATGATCGCCCGGCAACATGAGTTGACGCCGGGCCGAGGGCTGCTAATATCTCTGAAATTAAACAATAATGATAATGATTCGCATTATTGATACAAAATTTGATCGTCACACGGGAATTCAGGTATGTCTTACTTTCGCGCCCCTCGCACGCCACGTGCGACCGGCAGCTTTGCCACGCCCAGCGCCTTCAGGCGTCGTCCTTACCCTGCCACACCGCTAGCACTCGCCGCGCTGTTGACCTGCGTCGTCACCCCGGCGCTCGCTCAGTCGATGACTCCCAGTGAGGTCGACGCGGCCAATGCAACGGCCGATACCACCGCCCAAGCGACGCTCAAGGCCACGACCGTCACCAGCTCGACCTTGCGCGAAACGCCGCAGAATCTGAAGCAGTCGGTGCAGTCTGGTGCGCTCGGCTCGCGTAGCCAACTCGACACGCCCTTCTCGACCACGGTGGTGAGTCAGGAGCAGCTCGAACAACGTCAGCCCGCCAAGCTCGGTGACGTGTTCTCCACCGACGCCTCGGTGACGGATGGCAGCAACGCCTTCGATGCATGGGCCGGCTACATCTACGTGCGCGGCATGCCGATTGACTGGCAGTACGGCTTCAAGCTCGACGGGTTGCCCGTGATGACCTACGGTGTGACGATGCCCTACGAGCAGTTCGATCGCGTGGAATTGCTTAAAGGGTTGTCCGGTTTCATGTACGGCTTCGTCGCTCCGGGCGGGGTGGTGAATTACGTCACGAAGAAGCCGACGGATGAGCGCATCGCCAGCGTGGATGTGGGCTTTCATTCCGAAGGCATCTGGCGCGAGCACGTCGATCTCGGCGGGCGCGCCGGGCCGAACGACATGTTCGGCGCACGCCTGAACTACACGCACGAGGAGGGCCGCACGTACACCGACGGCAATCTGAATCGCGATACGGTGTCGGTCGCGCTCGACGCCCGCCTTACCCGCGATCTCACATGGAACTTCGGGGCGATGTATCAGGACCGTCGTGCAACGGGCACGTCGCCATCGCTCTCGACATTCCGCTTCTCCGGCAATCAATTGCCCGGGCCGGTCAACGTATCCAATGCGAATCTGCAAACGCAGGCCACGCATCTGAACACGATCACGCAGTTCTACACGACGGGGCTGCAATATCAGGTCAATCCTGACTGGAAGGTGTCGGCCAACTATGCGTTCAACAAGTCGACGCGCGACCGCAACGAAGCCACGCTGTATCTGCTCGGTGGCGCAGGCAACTTCAGCGGCCAGAACGATCTGGGCGACGAGAACAACACATTCCGCGCTTGGCAATTGACCGCAGAAGGCAAGGTGCGCACCGGCCCGTTCGCGCATCAACTGACCTTTGGCATCGCCTCGCAGTATCAGACGAACGACTACGCCTACGTCTACAGTCCGACCTATACGGGCAATCTGTACCAGGGCACGTCGTATCAGTATTACGGCGACGGCACCACGCTCAAGGCCCAGCGCTCCAGCGCGATCGAACAACGTTCGGTCTTCGCCTCGGACACCGTGCAACTCACGGAGCGTCTGTCCGTGCTAGGCGGCGTTCGCTTCACGAATTACAACCAGACGAACGCACAGGGCCTCTCGACTTACTCGACGAATGGTGTGTTCACGCCGACACTCGCAGTGATGTACAAGGTCGCGCCGAACACGACGGCGTATGCGAGCTATGTGGAAGCCCTGGAGGCCGGCGAGGTTGTCGGTGTGACCTACGCCAACGCAGGCGCGGTGCTCAATCCGTTCAAGAGCCGTCAATATGAAGTCGGCGTGAAGACGGAGCAGGGCATCTGGAGCACGACGGCGGCACTCTTTCGCATCGAGCGCGGCGCCGTGTACACGAACAGCGCCAACGCGCGCGTGGCGGACGGTCAGTCGATCTATCAGGGGATCGAGTTGGCCGGATCGGTCAAGCTGGGCCCGCTGTGGACGCTCGGCGCAAGCGCCATGGCCCTTGATAGCTGGTACGCGCGCACGAATGGCTTCGATGGCAATCGCGTGGGCGGTGCGCCGCGCTTCGTGCTCTCGGGCAACATCGAGTACAAGGTGCCATATGTGCCGGGCCTCTCAGTGGGAGGCGATATCCGTTACAACGGTCGCACGTCGCTCAACCCGCAGAACTCGCTGACGGTGTCAGGCTACACGTTGATCAACCTCGGCGCGACGTACCGCACCCGGGTCGCGGGCAAAGACGTTACGCTGCGCGCCGCCGTGAGCAACCTGACGAATCGCAAGTACTGGGAGTATCAGTACGACAACTACATCAAGCCGGCTGACCCGCGCATGGTTAGCCTGAACGCAAAGATCGACTTCTGATCGAGCACCGATATTCTGTATCCAGAGGAGACAGCGGCGCTTGCGCCGCTGTCTTTCATTGGCCGCCATGCGCCGCGCCTGACCAGCCGCCGGGGGCTATCACCGTCATCGACAAAATCAATCGAACGGAACGACAAAACGGCTTGACTGTCTACCTACTAGTAGATAAAGTTCGCTTCATGAACCGCACAACGACACCGCCGAGCGCACCGACCGTCAGGGAGCAACTGCTGGAGCATGCGCAGATGTTCCTGATGACGCGAGGCTACAACGGCTTCAGCTATCGGGATTTAGCCGAGCGGGTTGGGGTGAAGACGTCGAGCATTCACTATTACTTTCCGGCCAAGGAAGATCTGGTCCTTGAAGCGATCAAGGCGTATGACGCGCAGATCGGCGCAGGCCTGGCCGGGATTGACGATGCGTTGCCGCCGGCACAGAAGCTGGCGCAGTATGCGCAAGGGTTTGGGCGCATCGTGGCCGACGGTCATCGGATCTGTCTGTGCGGCATGCTGGCCGCCGACATCGAGACGTTGCCGGAGACGGTTCGCGAAGCGGTGCAGCGCTTCTTCGCGTATCACGAAGGCTGGCTGGCGCGTGTATTGGCGCAAGGCGTGGCAGACGGTTCGCTCATGCTGGCATCGTCGCCCGACGCCACCGCCCGTGCCCTGTTCGCGGGGTTTCAGGGCAGCGTGATGGCATCCCGGTTGTTCCGGGCACCGTCGCGGCTGGAAGAGGTGGTGGCCTCCGTTTGCCGCGCGGCCTGAGCCAGCGCTCGCGAAAGACGAAGGAGGCAGAGCACGACGGGAGCGAGTCTCCCGTTTATTTGCGGCACGCTATCTATCTAGTGATAGATATATAGCGCAGAGATGTGAGAAACGGGACGGCGGACGGCGAGGTTCTGACCGGCGTTCACGAAAGTTGTCGCGCAGGTGGATTAAGATCGTCGACGGTGTTGAGTGCAGTGCGCGCGAGAAGCGAAACAAAGAGCGAAACGCGAGCGGCACGTCGATACCGTTGACGAGGGAACACACGCGCAAGGCAGGCGTCAGGACAGTTATCCGGCGCGCCGATGCGTGTATGTCAGGTTGATCGTCCGGCCAGAAGGCAATGCCACGATGGCGTGCCGGTCCGGGGCGATCGAAGTTTGGAAGTGAAATTCTCTACTTACCAGGAGTTCGTCATGTCGATCGAAAAAGTGCTTTACACCGCCCATGCCACCGCAACCGGAGGCCGTGACGGCCGTGCCGTTTCCTCGGACGGCGTGCTCGACGTCAAGCTGGTGGTCCCCAAGGAAATGGGCGGCCCCGGTGTTGGCGGCACCAACCCGGAGCAACTGTTTGCCGCCGGTTACTCGGCTTGTTTCCTGGGGGCGCTCAAGTTCGTCGCAGGCAAAGAGAAGGTGACTTTGCCTGCCGACACGAAGATTGACGGCAGCGTCGGCATCGGCCAGATCCCGACTGGCTTCGGCATTCAGGCAGAACTGAAGATCAGCGTGCCGGGCCTGGATCGCGCTACGGTCGAAGCGCTGGTGCAGAAGGCGCACATCGTGTGCCCGTACTCGAACGCCACGCGCGGCAATATCGACGTGACACTGACGGTGGTCTGAGGCATCGGTACGCGTCGTGCTACGCCGGTGATCGTTGCCGGAAAAAAGGAAGGGCAGCGTTGAGCTGCCCTTTTTCATTGCGCGACGCGCAGCGCGGTGACGGTCACTTCGTCTTCACTTCGACCTTGATGCCGTCGGGCAGCACCGTGATCGCTCCGGGCTCGACCTCGCGTCCGCCGTATCGCAACTGCTCGGGTTTGAACGTGTAGATCGGATACTGGTTAAGTACCTGCTGGGCGACACTGCCGCCTATGGACGTCAATTGCTGGCCATAGGCGGCAGGCATGCCGTTCAGATCCACACGCTCGACGCTCGGATTGTCGAGCAGCACGGCGCGTTTGACCGGATCATATTTCAGTGCGCTGGAGATGGCGAGCACGCCGGCCAGCGGCTGGCCTTGCAACAACACGTTCTGCACTTGCGCATCGACCTGCGTGGTAATGCGATTGGCTTGCGGATTGAAGCCGATTTGCGGATGCGCCAGCGCGACAGAGAGCAATTGACCGTAATTGAGCGTTGTTGGAAACCGCTTGTCGATGGCGGTTTCGATTTCCTTGCGCGTCATCGTGTACTCGCCGGTCCAGATGTTGTACGCGGCATTGGCCGAGCGCACGAGCGGGGCGAGCGCCAGGCCGAGCAGTCCTGCGGCGGCAAGGCGCAAGGCATCGCGGCGCGACGTTGCGGCAGATGCGACGGCGTCAAAAGCCTCGATGTTATCGATGGTGTTGCTCAGGTCGGCCGGGAACGGCGTGCGGCGGGAGATCATAGGGCGAAGGTCCGAAGGACGGGACACGGCGCGGCCGTGTTGGTGTCGTCGATGCAGATCTGACCCGCACGGCGTGGAATCGTTCTGAACGCCGCGTTGATCCGCGCAGGCAAAGCAGGGTGTCGCGAGCGTATGCCGCCCGTTGTGCGGCGCGCACACAGGCTCAGGCACATAGCCCGAGGTCTTCAATAATGCGGGGGGATTTCATGACGCGGATTGCCGTCGGGGCCACTCTGCCCTTGCGACTGCATTTGCTGATACAGCGCCTTGAGCTGCTTTTGCAGCAGGTCGATGTGCTGCTCCTGACGCGTGACGATCTCGTTGAGCGTCTCGAGCAGATCTTCCTGAAACGCCGTCTTGACTTCGAGTTCGACGACGCGTGCTTCCAACGATTCCATGAACTTCTCCGGTGAACGCGGCATTGTAGGGCATTGCGCGCTTCGCAAGCCTGTACCGCGTGGGACATGACGCATCAGATTGGCGCCGGGCATAATCGCACCATGAAAACCTTTCTGCTTTATGTCGTGACCGCCGTCGCGGAAATCGTCGGTTGTTATTTGCCGTGGCTGTGGCTCAAGCACGACCGCAGCGCATGGCTGCTCGTGCCCGGCGCGATTTCGCTTGCGCTGTTCGCGTGGCTGCTCACGCTGCATCCGGCGGCGGCCGGCCGCGTTTATGCGGCTTATGGTGGCGTCTACATCAGCGTGGCCATCGTATGGCTGTGGCTCGTGGACGGCATGCGCCCGACGCCGTGGGACGTTGCCGGGGTGGTCGTCGCGCTCGCGGGCATGAGTCTGATCGCCTTTCAGCCGCGCTAGGCGGTACCGCAGCTTTCCTTCCGGGCGTTCACGCCGTGCGTACACGGTACGTGCAACGCTGCCCGCCCGCGAGGATGTGCGTCTCGCGCGAGACGGTACCGCGCTCGCCGACCAACTCCTGAAACAACTCGAGCTCCGTGCGGCAAAAGCCCTGACACGTCTTGGCCGCTGCGCATATCGGGCAGTGATCTTCGATGAGCAGCCAGTCGTCGCCGTCACGTTCCACACGCGCCATATAGCCTTCCGACGAGCGAATCTCAGCGAGCTTTTCCAGCCGGGCCGCAAGATCGGGCAGCGGGTCGACGGCCTGCTTGTAGTGCGCCCGCGTCTCCACGGCACGCTGCGTAATCAGACGGTCGAGGCCGTCGTCACCGAAGAGTTGGCGAATCGAGCCAATCAACTGAATGGTGAGATGGGAATGCGCATCAGGAAAGCGGCTGTGCCCCGCCTCAGTCAGTGTCCACGCCTGACGCGGACGACCCGCGCCACGTGACGGCATGGTCTCGCCGATAAGCAGACCGTCGCCGACCAGCTTCTGCACCTGCTGACGTGCCGCCTCCGCCGTGATCCCCAACGCAGAAGCGACCTCCGCCGTCGAGGCCGGACCCTGCGTCTTCAGCCAGTGCAGCACGCGCTCGTGCCCAGACGACACCGCCCTATTATCCAAGTGGTTATTTGGGTAATTCATTGTGAGGCATGTAATATCCAAGAACTTTCTTGCATATTAGTCGCCCGGCGGGCGGCTGTCCATCCATGACAACGAGCACGACGAATTTCACGGCGCCGGGCTGGCGCGATCTGCTGAGGGGTAACAACGGCTGGCGTTCGCTGGCGCTGGCGGGCGGGGTGGCGTTGCATGCCACCAATGTCTATGTGGCGACGACAGTGCTGCCGTCCATCGTGAAAGAGATCGGCGGCTTGGATCTGTATTCGTGGAACACCACACTGTTCGTCGTGGCGTCGATTCTCGGCTCGGTGCTGGCATCGAAGCTGCTCACGGCACTGGGGCCGCGCGTCGCTTACGTCACGGCGCTGGTCGGCTTCAGCGCGGGCACGATGCTGTGTGCGGCTGCGCCGAGCATGCCTTGGATGCTCGCCGGGCGCACCTTGCAGGGCTTCGGCGGCGGCATTCTGCTGGCGCTCAGTTACGCGTTGATTCGCATCGTCTTCGCGCCTGCGCTGTGGTCACGCGCGATGGGGCTCGTCTCCGGCATGTGGGGCGTCGCCACGCTTTGCGGGCCTGCCGTGGGCGGCGTCTTCGCGCAGTTCGGGCACTGGCGCTGGGCGTTCTGGTCATTGCTGCCGGTGGTGGTCGGACTCGGCCTCATCATTCGCGCGCAGGTGCCTGCCGGACTTGCCGTGGCGAGTGTTCACGAGTCATCGCAATCTCAGGACGATCACAACGATGCGCATGCCATTCCGTGGTTCAAAGTCGTTCTGCTGTGTGCGTCGGCCGTCGCGATATCGCTCGGTGCCGTGGTCGGCTCGCATTGGCTCGCGGCGGTGTGGATGCTCGTGGGGCTTGTCCTCGCCTGGTGGCTGGCGCAACGCGAGCGCAGCGTGCGGCACGCGCTGCCGCGACTCATGCCCACGGGGGCATATTCGCCGCGCACACGGCTTGGCGGGCTTTACGCCGCCATGAGTCTGCTCGGTCTCGCGATGACGAGCGAAATCTACATCCCCTATTTCCTGCAGACGATTCATGCTCAGACACCGTTTGCGGCCGGTTATCTCGCCGCACTCATGGCGGCCGGCTGGTCGGTGGGTTCGATGACGAGTGCGGGGCGACATGGCGACGCTGCCGAGCGGCGCGTGCGCCTCGGCCCGGTCATCGTCACGCTCGGCATGCTGGCTCTGGCGTGGCTGCTGCCGCAACCGTCGCTGTTCGCGAGTGCGGCAGGTGTGGCGAGCCTGTGCGTCGCGCTGTTTGGTGTCGGCGTAGGGGTTGGCATCGGCTGGCCGCATTTGCTCACCCGTGTGATGACGGCGGCGCGTCCGGGCGAGGCGGCGCTCGCGTCGGCGTCGATCACGACAGTGCAGTTGTATTCCATGGCGCTGGGCTCGGCGCTCGCAGGGCTGATCGCGAACGCGGCCGGTATCGCGCAGGGGGAGGTGGGCCAAGCGCAACGCGCGTCGGTCTGGTTGTTTGCCCTGTTTGCCCTCGCGCCAGCGGGCGCGGCGGTCATTGCATTGCGCGGCAAAGTGGCCGCTGCCGTCACAGCGCAGGAGGCATCATGATCGATCGCATCACTGCCATGCGCACCTTTGTGCGTGTGGCCGAAGTCGGCAACTTCACCAAGGCGGCCACCTCGCTCGATATTCCGCGCGCGACCGCCACCACCCAGGTGCAGCATCTGGAGCGGTGGTTCGGCGTGGCGCTGTTCACGCGCTCGACACGGCGTGTCGCTCTCACGATGGAGGGCGCCGCTTACTACGAACGGTGTGCGGCGATTCTGGCCGATGTCGAGGAGGTGGAGTCGGGCCTGTTCGGCGCGCAGGCGCAACTGCGCGGACGCCTCGCGGTTGTGCTGCCGCCCGTCATTGCGCGTGAGGTTGTCATGCCCTCGCTCGCCGAGTTCCAGGCGCGCTATCCGGGACTCGAAATCGCGCTCGATGCCACGCCGGCACACGGCGACTGGCGCGGTGACGGCGTGGATTGCGGTGTCGTGCTGGGGGAGTTGCCCGACTCACGGCTGGTCGCACGACATCTGGGCGATCTGCCTCGTGTGACGTGTGCGAGCCGTCGCTATCTCGACACGCATGGCACGCCGGATGATCTGGATAGCCTCGCGACCCATACGTCGGTGAAATGGCTGACGGCACCGGCAGAGTCACTGGCTCCGCTGGCCCCGCTGGCGTCGCTCCCCGCCATCGGCGAAGCGAGCGCCGGCGGCGCAACGCACGCCATGCTCGCCCCGGCGAATCCGCTCATGACTCGTTGCGGTGATCTCACGTTGACGGTTGGGGGACGCGCGACATGCGTGCGCACACGCGGTCAGTTGCATGTGGGCGATGAAGCGGCGTATCTGGCGGCCGGACTCGAGGGCCTCGGACTGATTCAACCAACGTTGCTGGCAGCGGCGCCGTATCTGGCGTCGGGACGTCTGGTGCCGGTGCTGCCGGCGTGTCCGCCGCCGCCGCTGCGCCTCTCAGCGGCGTATCCGGCGCAAAAGCGAGTGTCGCCGCGGGTGCGGGCGTTCGTCGACTGGCTCGCGCAGATCTGCGAGCCGTTGGGCAACGCGCGAGATTACGCGTCCCCGCCTGCGCCGGACGGCAATCCGTCGAACGCACGCCGCTCGTTCACGCTACCGGCGTAGTGACTGCGCTTTTCCTCGTACATCAGCAGATCGGCCCGCTGGACCGTGGCCTCGAGCCGCTCGCCCGCTTCGCATGTCGCCATGCCCATCGAGAACGAGAGCGGCGTGCCGGGATAGAACGAATTGTTCAACTCGACGAGTTGGCGAATGCTCTCGATCATCGCCGCACCGCCCGTGGCGTCGGTGGAGGGCAGCAGCAAGGCGAACTCGTCGCCACCAATGCGCGCCGCAATCTGCGGTGCCGCAACGGCCTTACCCAGCACTTCGCCCGCGCGCCGCAGCAGCGCGTCGCCGGCGGCGTGACCCAACTGATCGTTCACGAGCTTCAGACCGTTCAGATCGGCCACGATCACCGTCACCGGATATGGGCCCTTGCGTTCGAGCCGGTTGAGTTCGTCCACGTAGAACGAGCGATTGCGCAGCTTGGTGAGCACATCGTGCTTGCCGAGGAATTCGAGATACGACTCGGCCTTCTTGCGCGCGGTGATGTCCGTGAGGGCAACGAGTACCAGATCCCAGCGTGATTCGTGGCCGGGCAGCACCGCGAATTGCAGGTGGACGTTGATCTCGTTGCCGTCTAGCGCGTAGTTGATGACTTCGCGTTGCTGAAAGAGCCTGTTGTCCCACAAGTCGATCAACTGCTCGCGGAAGTTATGCCGCATGTCGTCGCGGAACACGTCGGGCAGGCGGGCGAGCAGAGTGGACTTGTCCGGGGCGACGAACATCGCCAGCGTGTGACGGTTCACGTCGAGCACGTGAATCTCGTTCATGCAGCGCTCGACGAATTCGGGATGAACGTCGGTGAAGGTGCGAAAGTCGGTAATGCCGCGTGAGCGGGCATCGTCGAGCAGCAGCTTGATCGCGCTGAAATCCTCCACCCATAGCGAAACTGGTGAGTATTCGAAGAGGCCCCTTGCGTATTCCTCGCCCATCGTCACGCGCTGGCGCGCATGTTCGAGTTCCGTCACGTCTTCGAGCGAGATCAGCACGCGCTCGAGCGTGGCTTCGTGGCCGGGCAGGACCGACCCGTTGAGCAGCACGTCAAGACGCCGGCCGTCGAGCGTGTAGTTGACGGTCTTGCTCGTGAAGTGCGTGCGGCCGTTCCACAGTTGGCAAAGCTCTTCGATGTGCGTCTTGAGCATGTCGTCGCGGAACACCCGCGGCAGGCTGGTCACGAGCGTGTCGAGCGACGGCGCGTTGAACATCGTCAACGTCCTGCGATTGACCTTGATGACGCGAATACGTTGAGAGCACGCCGACACGTATGCCGGGTCGGTCTTGAAGTGGGCGCGCAGGTCGGTGACACCTTGCGCACGCCATTCGTCGAACAACTGCTTCACACCGCTGAAATCCTCGAGCCAGAGGGAGACCGGCGCGAGGTCGAACATCAGGGCGTCGTCACTGCCATTGGCGCTGGCACTGGAAGACGAAGCGCTCGGCTGGGAAGGTACGGCAGACATGGCATCCGGCATGAGGCACCTAAGGTCGGGTCAGCCCGCCATTTTACGGGCAAACGTGCGCCACGCCACAGGGAGTCGGATTACAGCAACGGCGCGCCGGTATCGCGTTTGACCTCGCGCAGCGACAGCATCGATTCGATCGAAGAAACGCCGGGCAGGGCGCGCAGCACGTCGCGCGTGAACATGCCGTAATCGTCGAGATCGGTGGCCACTACCCCGAGCAGATAATCCGCGCTGCCGGAAATGTTGTGACACGAGACGATACGGTCGATGGCTTGCACTTCGCGCTCGAATTGCTCGGACAGCGCCCGGTCGTGGACGGCAAAACGCACATGAACGAAGGCCGTCACCCCCAGGCCCAGCGCACGGTGCGACAGTTCAGCCCGATAGCCGGTGATGTAGCCCTCGGCTTCGAGCCGTTTCAGACGGCGTGCGCAGGGCGTTTCGGAGAGCGCCACGCGCTCGGCAAGCCGGGCGTTGGAGATGCGGCCATCGCGTTGGACGATGGCGAGAATCGCCTGATCGATGGCATCGAGTTCATTCATTGTCGGTATCCCACTACGAAAGCAGCTGCAAAGATGGCATTCCACCACGATCTGCGGCATTGGGAAAGTGTTGCCCTCATCTGTTCGGACTAGAGCGGTTGGCGTAATGATGCGGCGTGATGTGAGGGGGTTTTGATGTGAGGTGGATATTTTATGGTGAAATACACCATTTATTTAAATGAGTTTGGGTGGAAAACGCCATGTATCGCTCTTGATTTGGCGGGATCATTGACATCTTTCCGGCCAGTCCGGCCGTCTAAGGGAGACATCATGGTTTCGCCGCAGTTGCTCACCGTCTTCATTGGTGCGCTGATTGTCGTCTACGCATTGCCGGGTCCGGACATGGCGCTGGTGATGCAGACAAGCATGACGCGCGGTGTGCGACATGGGCTGGCCACGGCCGGCGGGCTGGCGCTGGCGCGCGCCGGACACGTCACGCTCTCGGCTTGCGGTGTGGCGGCACTGCTGCGCACGGCGCCCTGGCTCTTCGAGATGGTGCGCATCGTGGGTGCGATCTATCTTGCATGGGTGGCGATCCAGATCTGGCGCTCGCCCGCTTTCGGCATGCAGGCGGCCGAGACGTCCACGCACGCCGCGCCGCTCTCGCATGCCGTGCGGCGCGGCGTGCTTTCGAGCGTGCTCAACCCGAAGGCGCTGCTGTTCTGCTCGGTGCTGCTGCCGCAGTTCGTCCGCCCCGAAGCCGGCCCGGTCTGGACACAAGTGCTCGAACTTGGCGTGCTGCTGCTGATCGTGGGGGCAATTTTCGATATCGCACTCGCGTTCGGTGCGGCGCGCATCGCGCGCTGGCTGCACACCCGCCCGCTTGCACAAAAAGTGCAACGCTGGTCGTTCGGGGCGGCGCTCATGGCATTCGCTGTGCGCCTGTCGCTCGACTGAAAAGCCGGGCACAATACATTGCCCCTACATTCCAGCGATTCGACGCACCGATTCGGTGCATTTCGCTGCGACACCGCAAAAAGAGGTGCGACACAACGTCGCACCTCTTGAAATCTAAGAACCTTCCCGAATTGCTGCATTGCACAGCGTTTACCGCCAAACAGGTGCCGATCTGCTTTGAAATCGTCGCGCGCGTACGCGTGAGGACAGCGCGACACATTGTCGCGCAGGCGGGTGTGCGATGTCCGGCCTAATTAAACTTCGGCATAATGCCGCACCGTGATGGAAGTAAAAGACAAGAAGTCGGACAGTGACTTGAGGTCTGCGGGCGGCAACCTGCCCCGGTTCCCGTCTTTTCGATGACACAGTCGTCGTAGTTCGACCGGTGCAATACCGGCGCGACGACTGCTCCCGTCCCACCTTAACCCTTGCCAACCTCCTGCGACCCTGCATCAGGCCGGTAAGCCCGTGTTGCGCCGTTCGCTGGCCAACTCAACCCTGTCGTGTGACATGAAGAAACACAGAAACCCGCGATTGTTTAGGCTCCTCGCCTTGTGCTCGCCGCTGCTTTTGGCTGGCTGCGGCATGACGCTGCTCGACCCTAAGGGGCAGATCGGAGTAGAGAACAAGAACCTGATCCTCACGGCCACCTGGCTGATGTTGATCGTGGTGATTCCGGTCATCCTGATGACGCTGTGGTTCGCGTGGAAGTATCGCGCAACCAACAAGTCGGCGCGTTATGAGCCGAATTGGTCGCACTCGACGGCCATTGAGGTCGTGGTCTGGCTCGTGCCGATCATCATCATTGCGATTCTCGCGCGCATCACCTGGGTCTCCACCCACGAACTCGATCCCTACAAGCCGCTGGAAAGCGACGTGAAGCCGATCACGGTCGAAGTGGTGGCGATGAACTACAAGTGGTTGTTCATCTACCCGGAACAGGGCATTGCGTCGATCAACGAACTGGCCGTGCCGGTCGATACCCCGGTGAATTTCAAGATCACCTCGGAATCGATCATGAATTCGTTCTTCATTCCGCAATTGGGTAGCCAGGTCTACTCGATGGCCGGCATGGAAACGAAGCTGCACCTGATCGCCAATCACGTCGGCTCGTACGACGGTATTTCGGCGAACTACAGCGGCGGCGGCTTTTCGGGCATGCGTTTCAAGACGCTGGCGATGACCGATAACGACTTCCAGCAATGGGTCGCCAAGGTGCGTGATTCGAAGAAGGTCCTGGACAAGGATGCCTACGCTTCGCTCGTTCCGATGAGCGAGAACACGCCGGTCACGTACTACAGCTCGGTCGACGCGAAGATGTTCGAGTCGATCCTGCACGCCCCGATGGCAAGTGGCATGGCCCAGCAGCACGAAGGCCACGAGAACCACGGTGCCATGGAAATGAAGGGCATGGACATGAAGATGGAAATGAAGGGCGCGGGTACCGACGCCGCGACGGCTCCGGCCGCCGCTGCCAACGTGCAGAACGGCCAGTCGATGACCATGGCCATGGACAACGCCGGCGCGCACGCGATGCACGCTGGTACGGCTGCCCACGCGCATAAGGAGTAAACAACCATGTCAACGCTGTTTGGCAAACTGACTCTCGAAGCCATCCCGTACCACGAGCCGATCATCGTCGGCGCGGTCGGCATGATGGTGCTGGGGGGGGCTGGGCATCCTCGCGCTGCTCACCTACTTCGGCAAGTGGAAGTACCTGTGGAACGAGTGGGTTACGTCGGTCGATCACAAGAAGATCGGTGTGATGTACGTGCTCGTCGCGCTCGTCATGCTGCTGCGCGGCTTTGCCGACGCCATGATGATGCGTACGCAACTGGCGCTCGCTCACAACTCGGGCGGCATTCTTCCGCCGGATCACTACGACCAGATCTTCACCGCCCACGGCGTGATCATGATCTTCTTCGTGGCGATGCCGTTCATGACAGGGCTCGTGAACCTCGTGGTGCCGCTGCAGATTGGTGCGCGCGACGTGGCATTCCCGTTCCTGAACACGCTGTCGTTCTGGCTGTTCGTGGCTGGCGCTGCGCTGGTGAACCTGTCGCTGGGGGTGGGTGAATTCGCACGCACGGGCTGGCTGGCTTACCCGCCGCTCTCGGGCATTCAATACAGCCCGGGCGTGGGGGTGGATTACTACATCTGGGCCTTGCAGATCTCGGGTCTGGGGACGTTGCTCACGGGGGTGAACTTCGTCGTCACGATTCTGAAGATGCGTGCGCCGGGCATGAACCTGATGAAGATGCCGATCTTCACCTGGACCTCGCTGTGCACGATGGTGCTGGTGTGCGCTGCGTTCCCGGTGCTGACGGTGACGCTGGCGCTGCTCTCGCTGGACCGCTACCTCGACTTCCATTTCTTCACGAATGAGTTGGGCGGCAACCCGATGATGTACATCAACCTGATCTGGATCTGGGGTCACCCTGAGGTGTACATCCTGATCTTGCCGGCGTTCGGTATCTTCTCGGAAATCATCTCGACGTTCTCGGGCAAGAAGCTGTTCGGCTACAAGTCGATGGTGTACGCCACGGCCGCGATCATGGTGCTGTCGTTCCTCGTGTGGGCGCACCACTTCTTCACGATGGGCTCGGGCGCCAGCGTGAACGCCTTCTTCGGTATCGCGACGATGATCATCTCGATCCCGACCGGCGTGAAGATCTTCAACTGGCTGTTCACGATGTACCGCGGTCGCGTGCAAATGACCGTGCCGGTGCTGTGGACGTTGGGCTTCATCGTCACGTTCGTGATCGGTGGTATGACGGGCGTGCTGCTGGCCGTGCCGGGTGCCGACTTCGTGCTGCACAACTCGCTGTTCCTGATTGCTCACTTCCACAACGTGATCATCGGTGGCGTGCTGTTCGGTTACATCGCCGGTATGAACTACTGGTTCCCGAAGGCGTTCGGCTTCAAGCTCGACGAACGTCTGGGCAAGGCAAGCTTCTGGTGCTGGCTGATCGGCTTCTACCTGGCGTTCATGCCGCTGTACGTGCTGGGCCTGATGGGCATGACCCGTCGCCTGAACCACTACAGCAACCCGGATTGGCAGCCGTGGCTGATCGCCGCGCTGATCGGTGCGCTGTTCATCGCCGCCGGTATCGGTTTCCAGGTGCTGCAACTGGTGGTCTCGATCAAGAACCGCAAGGCGCTGGCCGACACCACGGGTGACCCCTGGAATGGCCGTACGCTGGAGTGGATGACGTCGTCGCCGCCGCAGTTCTACAACTTTGCCGAAGAGCCGCGCGTGCATGACGTCGACGAGCTGGCCTATCGCAAGCAACACGGCATCAAGAGCGATCTGAAGACGAGCTACGCGCCGATTCACATGCCGAAGAACACCGGCGCCGGTTTCATCATCAGTGCGTTCTCGCTGGTGTTCGGTTTCGCTGCCATCTGGCACATCTGGTGGCTGGCTATCGTTGGCTTCGTCGGCATGATCGTGACGTTCATCTGCCGCAGCAACGACGATTCGATCGACTACTACGTGCAGTCGCCGGAAGTGGTGGCCATTGAATCGGCCCACCATCAGGCACTGGCCGCAGCAGCAAAGGCTTAATCATGACGAGCGAAGTTCTCAAACACTCTGGCGCGCATGCCGATGCGCATGCGCATGACCACGCGCACCACGACACCGGGGGCAACACGATCTTCGGTTTCTGGGTGTACCTGATGACCGACCTGGTGCTGTTCGCCAGCTTGTTCGCGACGTTCGCGGTACTGCGCGACGCGACGGCCGGCGGCCCGACCGGCAAGGAACTGTTCGACCTGAAGTTCGTGCTGGTCGAAACGTTCATCCTGCTGTTCTCGTCGATCACCTATGGCTTTGCCATGATCGGTCTGCACAACGGCAAGAAGGGCGCTGTGCAGGGCTGGCTGGCGATCACGTGGCTGCTGGGTGCCGCGTTTATCGCGATGGAACTGTATGAGTTCCACCACCTGATCCTCGAAGGTGCCGGCCCGAACCGCAGCGGTTTCCTGTCGTCGTTCTTCGCACTCGTGGCAACCCACGGTCTGCACGTGGCCTCGGGCCTGCTGTGGATGGCCGTTCTGATGTTCCAGATCGGCAAGAAGGGCCTGAGCGCAACCAACACCACGCGTCTGCAATGCCTGTCGCTGTTCTGGCACTTCTTGGACGTGGTCTGGATCGGCGTGTTCACGGTCGTGTACCTGATGGGAGCGATGTAAATGAGCAATAGCAAATCGGTGCAATCGCACGGCCACGACGCTGGCCACAATGCGGCCGGGGGTAGCCACGGCAGCGTGAAGTCGTACCTGATCGGCTTCGTGCTCGCGGTGATCCTGACGGTCGTGCCGTTCAAGCTGGTGATGGATGGCACGATGCCGCCGTCGACGGTGCTGCCGCTGATTCTCGGCGCGGCGCTCGTGCAGATCATCGTCCACCTGATCTACTTCCTGCACATGGACCGCTCGTCGGAACAGCGCTGGAACGTGATGGCGTTTCTGTTCACCGTGCTGATCGTGGCCATCGTGCTGGTCGGCTCGCTGTGGATCATGCACAACGCCAACTCGCTGATGATGCCGGGGATGTAAATCTTCCGGACTTGCCCGGGGTTCAGGGCAAATGAAAAAGGCGGCTTCGGAATTCCGAGCCGCCTTTTTTTTATCGGTATTCGCGGGGGCGGCGGCGGCGGCGGGGGAAAGTCGGTATGCCGATGCTTCACCAACCACGCGACGCGCAATGTTTCCGGCGCTTATTCGAGCTAGTTTGGCCTTGTTTGAGCTTGTTTGGACTTATCCGTGCGGCGCCTTGTCATCCGGCGGCGTATCCGAGGTCGGTGCCGCCAGGATCACGCCGGGCCGTACCGGCAGGTCCGGACGAATGCCCAGCAACGGCAACGCCTGCGACGCGATCTCCGCAAACGCAGGCCCTGCCGCCTGACCGCCAAAGTGCTGGGAGGCTTTTGGCTCGTCCACAGACACCGCGATCACCAGACGCGGTGCCGACAGCGGCGCAATCCCCACGAACGATGCCCGGTACTTCGAATGGTCGTAGCCGTGCGCCCCTGCCTTGTAGGCCGTGCCGGTCTTCCCGCCGATGCTATATCCGGCCACTTGTGCGGTCGTCGCCGTGCCGCCCGTATCGACCACGGCGGCGAGCATCTTGCGCATTTCGATTGCCGTGTGGGCGTCGATCACGCGCACGCCCTCCGGCTGCGACGGCGTATCCGGCTTGATGATGGAGATGGGGACGAGCACGCCATCGTTGGCGAAGATCGTGTAGGCGCGCGCCAACTGGAACAGCGACGCCGAAACGCCGTAGCCGTAGGCCATCGTCGCCTGCTCGATCCGCCGCCACGACTTGAACGGGCGCAAACGGCCCGACACCGCGCCCGGGAATCCCAGCTTGGGCTGCTGCCCCAGGCCGATCTCGGTAAACATGTCCCACATTTCCTCGGCGCGCAGCATGGTCGACACCTTGGTCATGCCGATGTTGCTCGACTTCTGGATGACGCCTGCGGCCGTCAGCACGCCGTTCGCGCTGTCGTCGCTGATGGTGGCGCCCTCGAACACATATCGCCCCGGACCGGTGTCGATCAGCGTGGCCGGCGTCAGGCGGTGCAGGTCGAGTGCCAGCGCCATGGTGAAGGGCTTGAGAATCGAGCCCGGCTCGAAGACATCGGTGAATACGCGGTTACGCAGTTGTTCGCCCGTCAGATGTTCGCGGTCGTTCGGGTTGTAAGTCGGAAAGTTCGCCAACGCCAGCACCTGGCCCGTCTTGGCATCGATCACGACCGCCATGGCCGCTTTCGCACCGGTGCGATCCAGCGCATTCTTCAGGGCTTCGTAGGCGATGTATTGCACACGGGTGTCGAGCGTGAGGCGAATGTCCTTGCCGTCGCGCGGCGGGCTGGAGTCATCGAGATCCTGAATGGTCCGGCCGATGCGGTCCTTGATGACGCGCCGCACGCCCGCCGTGCCCTCGAGCAACGGCTCCTCGCCCAGCTCCATGCCTTCCTGCCCCTTGTCTTCGACGTTGGTGAAGCCCACGACGTGTGCCGCCACGTCGCCTTCGGGGTAGAACCGCTTGTATTCGCTGCTTTCATAGACACCCGGAATACCGAGCGCCTCGACCTGCTTGCCGACTTCAGGCGAAACCTGCCGCTTCACATAGACAAACTTCTTCTCGCCGATGAGCTTGGTGCGCAACTCCTTTGCGGGGATGTCGAGCAGCTTGCTGGCCTTCTGGATGTCGCTATCGGACAAGTCGTCGGGGACTTCGGCAGGCACCGCCCAGATGGTGCGCATTGGCAGGCTGGTCGCGAGAACGCGTCCATCCCGATCTTCGATCTTGCCGCGCACCGCCGGCATGACGATAGTGTGTTCGTAACGTTTTTCGCCCTGCGCGATGTAGAAGCCGTTGCCGGGCCCGGCAATCCAGAACGCTCGCGCGACCAGCCCGATGAACGCGAGGGTGATCATGATGACAACGAGCTTCGAGCGCCACAACGACATGCGCGACTGCAATACCGGACTGGAAGCGAACGTGACGTCCTTGGGCTGGCGATTCTTTTGCATGGCGCTCGCGAAGGCGGTGAGAGGCGTGAACAGCAATGAGCCGATCGACAAACTCTGGCTCAAATTCTAGGCGAGATAGCGTAGCATGCAAGCGACTGTTGCAATAGCGCAAAAGCCCCGTCAGACGGGGCTTTCAGGGTTATTTTTGATGGTTTCCGGCATGCTTTTCGCACGGGTGTCGGCTGGTGAAACCGGAGGCGGATTTTATCGGCGGGATTGTCCGCGCGCCGTATGAAACGTCACGCTACTTCGCCGCGCCGAAACTGACGTCTCCGTACCAGGCGTGCGCACTCGCATGTGTGTTGTCGCTGTCGGTGAAGATGCCGTAGCCGAGCAGCTTGCCGGGCTTCTCCTTATAGATGCGTTCGTAATCGGCGGCGACATTGCGCGAGAAACTCTGCCATTTGCCGAGCGACGCCTCGCCGCCCGCCACCACGAGCATCTGTACCCGGTCGGTGTGCGGGTTCTGGATGACGCTGCCCGGTGCCGCATCGTTGGACCAGATATACATCAGCGTGGCATAGGGCAGGTCTTCACCCGTTGCCTTGGCCAGCGTGATGGCCGCCCGATCGCCGAACGGCAGCGAGGATTTATCGCCGTCGAAGAAGAACACCAGCCGAGCCGGGGAATCCTCTTTGTCACTCACGCGGTTATCCGCGCCGGGAATCGCATTGTCGACTTTCCAGCGCCATGTCACGCCCGGCGTCGCGCTCAGATCGATACCGTCTCCCCTGGCCATGAGCGCAGAGGCGGAGTCGACCGAGTTGGCCTCGATGACATTGCGCCCGCCATCGGTGACGACGGTGTAAGTAGTGAACTTCTTGCCGTTCACCACTGGCAGGTTGCGCCAGCCGGCCGGCAGTGCACCCCCCGGACTGGCTTTCGAGAAGGGGATGCCTGCCGGTCCGGCGGCTGCGGGGTCTGCGGCGTCGGCCGGCGCGGCGGCGAGACCGCTGGCGATCAGGCTGAGCGTGAGCGCCCAAGTTCCGATGGACGACGAGGCGCGCTGCGACCTGAAGCGAGTCAGCGAGCGAAGCGGCGAGACGATGCGATGCATGGTGAGCGACTCCGGCGTTGGCAAGAAAACCGCTGGCACTGACCGTGTGGCGCGTGCCTCCCGGGGGCAGACCCCCGATCAACGGCGATCGACGACTGAACGTTGGGAAAAATCAGCGCTGTTGCATGGCAACCCGAAGGCCGAGGCCGATGAAGATCGTGCCGATGATCTTGCCCTGCCAGCGCAGCAACCCTGTGAAGCGCCGCACGAACTTGCCGAGCGGACGCACGGACAACGCAATCGCTGCGGTATACAGCGCACTCATTGCAACGAACACCAGACCCAGCACAAGGAACTGCGCGAAGACGTTGCCCTCGCTCGCATGCACGAACTGCGGCATGAAGGCGAGGAAGAAGAGGGCGGTCTTTGGATTGAGCACTTCGGTGGCCACCGCCTGTCCGAACGCGCGTCCGGGCGAGACTTTCGGGGCCACGGGCAGTTGCGGATCGGACGGGCGCTCGCGCAATGCCTTGATGCCCAGATAGATCAGGTACGCCGCCCCCACGTACTTCACGATATCGAAGGCCAGTGCCGAGGTCATCAGCACCGCCGAGAGTCCTACCGCCGCGCACAGGGTGTGCACGAGGTCGCCGAGCGCAATGCCCATGCCTGTCATGACCCCCGCGCGCCGCCCGCCTTGCACAGTGCGCGTGACGGTGAGCAATACCGCGGGGCCGGGAATCAGAAAAAGCCCGAGTACGACGACAACGAACGTGGCGAGGGTGGCGAAAGTCGGCATGGGGTCTCTCCGGGGCAATCGGTGGCGACACAATGGCGTCATCATCCCAGATTCCGCGACAGCTTGCCCGAAAGGGGCTGGGCGAATGCTGAAGCACCTTGTGCCGCGTCAGGGGACGATGTTGGCTTTTTCGACGTCAACAAGGAAGCGACATGCCATTTGTGTCCGATGCAGCATCCTCATCCCCGAGTTCATTCCTGCACCTGGCTTACGAGGTGGCGAACTGTGCCTACGACGGCTTCCGGGGTGACTTCGCCGGCGCGGCCGCGTGTCTGAGAGACAGTGGCCTGCATCATTTGCTGAGCAACGCATGGCAAAACGCGAGCGGCCGGTATCAGGAGCGGGGGCTGAGCGTACCGGGCGCACCCGGGATTGCGGGCGTGGCGGATGTGGCATTCGCCTGTGCCTTGAGCGCGCTGACCGTTGACGCGGCGTGCCGGTATCTCTGGCCGGAGCTGCGTGCGCTCGAGAACGCCTTCGGTGAGGGCGTGCAAGGGCGGCGTCAGTGGGCGCTTCAGACGCAGACACAACTTCGCCGCCGAACCGCCGCAGATATCACCGCGATGCGGCAGTGCCTCGCGGCCTTCGACGCGACGCAGATGTTCGTCCATTCAGCGCAGCAGACCACCGCGTCCTCGGGCCGCAAGCTGGCCGAGCGGAATATCGCGGAGGCGCTCATCCTTCACATCGCCGACGCGCCGCAAACGTCCATCGCCCATAGCGACCGGGTCGCCTCGCTGTGTCAATTGCTGGCGCACGGTCTGGGCTTCAAGCTGCCGCTGGCGATGCGTCAGGCATTGCACGTGGACGACGCTCGCCCATCGCTGATCAGGTATGACGACGCCTTCGCACTCCTGCGCGAACGGCTCGAACCCGACTGGCGTCATGATGTCGCGGGCTCGCCCACGTTCACCGTCCATCCGGTCGACATTCAGCTTTTCGATCCGGCCGAGACAACGGACGATCTGTCGATGGAAACACGCGCGGCAAGGCGGCAACTCACGCATCCCGGCGCCCTGCGACGCGTCAGATCTCGTGTCGTCGCGTTGATGGCGGCAAGCGTGCGTGAAGATTGCGGGAGTGCCGCCGACTGGCGGGAACTCGGCGAATTCGCCCTGACTGCCGCCGCCCAGCGAGGGCTGGCCTGCGAGCGTGTACTCGACGCCATGGGCATTGCGATACGTTCGGGCGTCAGCGCGCGCGTCGCGTGGCGCTGGACCGACGAGCCGCCGGTGCAAGCTGGGCAGGTCATGATGTCGACGATCCCGGTCGATGTCTCGCGATGGCTTGCCCGCGTGATGCTGGTGGCGGGCAAGCCGGATATGCGGGTGCCGTGCCCCCCCCGCCTTGCGGCGTTGGCACGCGGCGATACGCCGTCGTCGCTGGTGATCGGCGCTACCGACTGGATACACCTTGTCGACGGCATTCGCGCGTTGGGCCGCGACCACTGGCACGCGACTTACGCGCAAGTGTGCGAGGCGGGAAGGCCCTAACCGGCAACGCCTGGGAGGGGTTACAGGTAGGCCCCGCCCAGCAAACCCGCGACGCTGCCGGCGGCGAGCCACCACAGCGGATGCACACGGGTGCGGATGGCGAGCACGGCCACGCAGGCGGTGATGCCCGCAAGCAGCCATGACGTTGCCGACGCTTCGGCAATGAGCGAGGCACTCGCGGCGACGAGCCCGGCCGTCATCGGCACCAGACCGGCCTGCACGATGCGACGCCACGGCCGGTCCCTGAAGCGCTCCCACAGATGCAACACGCCGACGGTGATGAGGGAGGACGGTCCGAACTTCGCCAGCGACGTGACGAGCATGCCTTGCCAACCTGCCACATGCCAGCCAACGAGCGTCACGATCATGAGGTTCGGGCCCGGCGCCGCCTGCCCCAGCGCGAACAGCGCGCTGAATTGTTCCGACGTCATCCAGTGATGCAGATCGACGACCTGACGCTCCATCTCCGGCAGGATCGTGTTGCCGCCGCCAAACGCCAACACCGACAACTGCGTGAAGATGAGCGCGAGCGAGATGAGCGTGCCGGTCATTGCGAAACCCGCGAGGTGGCATAGATGGAGACCGGCGTCATCACGAGCATGGTGAGCACCAGCGGCACGCGCAGCACGGCGATTGCGATGAAACACGCCACCGCCACGCCAGCCAGTGCGACGGACTTGCGCAGCGGCCACGCCACTTTCCACGCCATCTGAATCAGCAGGCCGGCTGCGGCCGCCGCAAGTCCGGCGAAGAGATGCTTCACATGCGGATCGTTCTGAAAGTGCTGATAGATCGTGCCCAGCGCGATGACCACGGCAGACGGCGCCGCGATCAACCCGAGGATCGATGCGAGCGCGCCGCGCCAGCCGTGAAAACGCATGCCGAGTGCGACCGACAAATTGATGATGTTGCCGCCAGGCAGAAATTGGCACAGGCCCAGCAGATCCGTGAATTCGGCCGGCGTGACCCAGTGATGCTTGTCGACGATCATGCGTCGCGCCAGCGGCAACGCGCCGCCAAATGCGGTCATGCCAAGACCGAGGAAGCCGAGGAAGAGGGCACGGATGCTCGGGGCATCGGCCAAAGGAGAGGCTTGCATCGTGGCGGGTGTGCCGGATGCGGCAGGCGCGGTGGGGGCCGGAGTGCTCATGGCGGATTCGATCTGAAAACTGGACTACGGTGGGGCCGCCGGGCAGGAGTGACATCGAGGGAGGGATGCACGGGTGCCGCGCGGGACCCCTTGAGAGTAGGGCGATTGCGCTATATTGTCCAATATATGGGAGTGACTTGATTCATATCGAACCAATATGGCAAATATCGACATACGTTTGCTGCGCTATTTCATCGCAGTGGCCGAAACGGGACACATGACGCGTGCGGCGGAGCGTCTGGGCATTGGACAGCCGCCGCTCTCGCAGCAGATCCGGGTGCTCGAAACACAGTTGGGCGTGACGCTCTTCGAGCGTCTGCCGCGTGGCATGGCGCTGACGGATGCCGGTCAGGCGTTTCTTGGCGACGCGTATGAGGTCGTACGCAAACTCGATCAGGCGGTGGACGATGTGCGCCGTGTCGCGGCGGGCGTCAAAGGGCGGTTGTCGGTGGGTTTTACCAGTTCGTCGGCGCTGCATCCGTTCGTGCCGACGGTGATTCGCGCGTTCCGGCGCGATGCCCCGTCGGTCTCGCTGATGCTCGACGAGAGCAGCACGAGTGAGTTGCTCGACGGTTTGCGCGACGGTGAACTGGACGTCGCGTTCATTCGTCAACCGCAGGGCGATACCGGGCAGATCGTCTTTGTGCCGGTGCTCGAAGAGTCGATGGTGCTTGCCGTGCCGTCGGCACACCCGCTCGCCCTCACGGGACGCGCGGGCAAGGCGGCCGTGCCCATGGCGGCCATCGCCGCAGAGAAGCTGATCCTCTATCGCCGCCGTACAGGGCAGGGGCTATACGACGCCATCATCGCGGCATGCCACGGCGCGGGCTTCAGCCCGAACATTGAGCAAGAAGCCCCGCGTTTGCTCACGACGCTCTCGCTCGTGGCGGCGGGACTCGGGGTGTCGGTGGTGCCCGCCTCGCTCATGCGCATGCAGGTGGAGGGTATCGTCTACCGGCCGCTCACGCCTGCGCCGCGCGCGCCGCTGTACTGTGCGTATCGCCACGGCGTGCTCGCCGGACCGGCGGCGCGACTGCTCGATCACGTGAATGACATCGCAAAGACGGTTGCCGCCGGGTGACGAACGAGGGGCTGGAGAGGCGGTGGCGTTGCGTCAGGCCGTCGTGCCGCCCTTTTGCGTGAGCAGCGCTTCGATATGCCCGTGCAAGCCGACATCGCTCCACTCCAGTTCTCCCATGCGCCAGAAGCGGGCATTGCCCGCACGATCGATGAGATAGGTGGCGGGCAGGCCGAGCGATCCGAAGCGTTTGTAGACAGCGCCGTCGGCATCGAGCAATACCGTGCCGTCAATGGGGAGCTTGTCGATGAACGGCTTGACCGTGGCGAGCGGTTCCTTGTAATTGACGGCGACCAGCGCGAGGCCCCGCTCGCGGTATTGACGCGCCACCGCCCCCATCGCCGGAATTTCTTCGCGGCATGGGCCGCACCACGTCGCCCAGAAGTTGAGGATGACCACGCGCCCGCGCCATTCGGACAGCGCGCGCGGCCGGCCGTCGAGTGCGTCGAGCGTGAACACCGGTGTGGCGCCCCGCCATGCCGACAGCGTGCCGCCGGAGGTTCCGGCGAGTGCGCTGTCGTCGACTTCCGCCGCCCCTTTGGCTGGGCCGGCCGGCCCGGCCGCCAGCGCCTGTGCGCCCGTGCCTCCCAGCGCACTGGCTGTCCCGAGCGCCCCGAGGGTGTGAAGAAAATGACGGCGTTGCATCGCGATGCTCTCCTTCGTGTCAGGCAGTGATTTCGCGGGCGTTCATGCGATAGCGGAAGGTGTCCGGATTGAGGCTGTCGAGCTGGGCACGCGCCACCTCCCCGTTCGGATACATGAGGAACGGCACGGCGTTGTCTTGCGCCGCGCGTGCGCCGGGCAGTGGAATGTCTGCGCCGTGATTGAACGCGACCCAGTTCATCTCCCATTGGCCGAAGAGCATCGCGCGGGCGGCGCGCACGCGCAGGTCATCGACTGGCAGGCCGCCGGGCACTTCCTCGAGCACGACCTTACGCACGTCCGCCGGGTCGACCGGTACCCAGCCGTAGCCGGCGGCGTAGAACTCGGCACGGCAATGCTGCGCACGCGTGACATCCCCGGCTTTGCCCAGACTGTTGAAGCCATGATTCGATGCCGCGACGCGCACGCCGTAAGCGTCGCGTGCGGGGATACCGACCGAGCGCGCGAGCGCCGTGAAGAGCGCATTGATATCGGCGCACTTGCCCGCGAGGTCGCCCGTCGTCAGCATGTAGCGCACGTCGCCGGTGCCGCAGCCGCGTACCGAACCTTCGCGCCGGCAGTTCTCGACGATCCACTGATAGATGGCACGCGCCTTCTCCACGTCACCCTTTTCGCCCCGGGTGATCTTCTCGGCGGTTTCGCGCACGAGGCCGTCGGTCGGCTGGAGTGCGGTGGGCCGGAGATATTGCCGCAGGACTTCGGGCGATTCGCGTGGCGCATTGGCCGAGGGCGGTTGCGCCAGATCCACATGCCGGTCGCGGGTGGCGAAGGTGTTCACCAGCGTGACCGTACGGGTATCCTGCGTCGCGCCTTCGGGCCACGCCACGGCCAGCATCGGCACGCCGATACCCGACGCGCCGCGCACCGTGCGCAACTCGGCGTTGGCTCCCGGCGCCTCCCAGCGTGTGCCGAGGGCGCGCTGATAACCGCCCGAGGGCGACGCCGCCACCGGCAGCCAGACGTTCGCCGGGCCGTTCCCGGCCGGCAGGTCGACCTGCGTTGTCAGCTCGAAGGTGCGCCAGCCTTCGGCGGCACCGGACGACGGCATGCGTGACGGCGCCGCCTGCGCATGGGCGGGGATCAGCGAAGTCGACAGGACAGAAGCGGGCAGGGCGCAGGCACCCAGCGAGAGAAAGCGGCGGCGTTTCATGATGAGGTCCCCTTTGGCGTCAGCGCTCACGGCGCATGGTGGTTAGGGTGCTGCAATAGCGTGCTGTGATAGCGTGTGGCGAAGCGGCGGCAACGGCGTCCCGCGATGCAGGGACGATGTGAACCGGTAGCATGGCGGCATCGACGTACCGGTATCCGCCATTTCGAGACCCATCGGAGCCGGTCGACGCGTCAAAGCTGCTTCATAATACGTCGACTTTTGGCAAACTGTCGTCATTCCGGGAGTGGTGAGCATCGACGACGCCCTGAGCGCGGCTGACGCACGCCTTGCGACGGGTTCCCGGCCATCCCCAACGAACACCAACGACCATGACCGCAATCGATGCAACTCAAGCAGGCGCCGCACCGGCCGCGCCGCGTCTGACTTCGCTCTCGCACGGCGGCGGCTGCGGCTGCAAGATCGCACCGGGCGTGCTCTCCGAACTGCTCGCGCGTAACGAAGCGCCGCTGCCGGCGCCGGCAGCGCTGCTTGTGGGCACGGAGACGTCTGACGACGCAGCGGTCTACCAGCTCAACGACGAGCAAGCCATCATCGCGACGACGGACTTCTTCATGCCCATCGTCGACGACCCGTTCGACTTCGGCCGTATCGCCGCGACCAATGCGTTATCCGACATTTATGCGATGGGCGGCAAGCCGATCTTCGCGCTGGCCATCGTCGGCATGCCGATCAACGTGCTGCCGCGCGAGACGATCCGCGACATTCTGCGCGGCGGCGAATCGATCTGTGCCGAGGCGGGCATCCCGATTGCCGGCGGTCACAGCATCGACTCGGTCGAGCCGATCTATGGCCTCGCGGCACTCGGCGTGGTGCATCCGAAGCGGTTGAAGCGCAATGCCGACGCGCAGGCGGGCGACGTGCTCGTCCTCGGCAAGCCGCTCGGCGTCGGCGTGATGTCGGCGGCGCTCAAGAAGAATCAACTGGACGAGGCGGGCTATCGCCGCATGATCGATGCCACGACGCGTCTGAATCGCGTCGGCCCGGCGCTGGCTGCGCTGCCGGGCGTGCATGCGCTCACGGACGTGACCGGCTTCGGCCTGCTCGGCCACACGCTTGAAATGTGCCGCGGGGCGAATCTGGCTGCGTATTTGCGCATGTCCGACGTGCCGTTGTTCGACGGTGTGCGAGCGTTGGCCGACAAGGGATGCATCACGGGGGCGTCCGGACGTAACTGGGCGTCCTATGGGGCGTCCGTCGAAATGGGCGAGCGTCTGACGGATCGCGATCGCGATCTGTTGTGCGACCCGCAGACGGCCGGCGGCTTGCTGGTGTCGTGCGCGCCCGGTGCGGTCGACGACGTGCTGGCGGTCTTCCGTGCAGACGGCTTCGACGAAGCGGGCATCGTCGGCGCCATGCGTCCGGGCATGCCCGGCGTGCGAGTGATCTGACGGGCGTGGCTAGAGGCGGGCGGCGCTAAAGGCGGGCGGCGCTTCCGAAGCAGGAAGGAAGCGGCGCGCCCGCTATGTCATGCCGCACGGCGCTCTGCGTGGGCGTCGATGAAGGCGATGATGGCCTCGCCCAGCGGGACCGGCGCATCTCGGTGCGGCGAATGCCCGCACGCCGGCAGCTTCACCACTTTCGCGTGCGGCACATGCGTGGCGATGCTGTCCATCTGCGCCATCGTGCCGTACTCGTCGTCTTCGCCCTGAATGGCGAGCAGCGGCTTCGAGATGCTCGCCACGGCGCCCACCAGATTCCATTCGCGAAACGCCGGGTTCAGCCAGATATCGTTCCAGCCCCAGAACGCCGAATCGACGTCGTCGTGATAGCGCCCGAGCTTGGCTGGCAGATCGGTTGTCTCGTAGACGGTCCGGGTCCTGGCGATGCTTTGCACCGACACCTCCTCGACGAAGAGGTGCGGCGCGAGCACCACCGCACCGGCGAGCCGGTCCGGGAACGCAGCCGAGAACAGCAGCGAGATCGAGCCGCCGTCGCTATGGCCGACGAGCCACACGCGATCGGCCTGCTCGGCACCGACACCTACCGCATCGAGAAACGCGGGCAATACCTCACGTGCCTGACGGTGCATGAAGTCCACCGGCCACTTTTCGTCGTGCGGGCGCGGTGTGGAGCGGCCATAGCCGTTGCGCGAATACACGAGGCCGCGATAGCCGCCCGCGTCGCACAACTGCTGTGGCCAGTCTTTCCACATGGCCACCGAACCGAGTCCCTCATGCAGAAAGACCAGCAGCGGCGCATGCGTGCGTTCGGGGTGGATCCATCGATACTCGAGCGAGAGCGGGCCATGTGAGGCGGTCTCGATCCGGGCGAACTCAACGTCCGACATTGTCTTGGGGTCTCCTAAAGCAACTCGCGCAGCTTGAAGCGCTGCACCTTGCCGGTGGCCGTCTTCGGCAAATCGTCGACGAACACCAGCTCGCGAGGGTATTTGTGCGGCGCCAGCCGCGCCTTGACGAACGCTTTCAGCTCGGCAGCCATCGCGTCGGTCGCCGCGACACCCGGCTTGAGAACGACGAAGGCCTGTGTCTTGGTCAGCCCGTTATCGTCGCGTCCCACGACCCCTGCCTCGAGCACGGCATCGTGCTGCATCAACACCATCTCGACTTCGATGGGCGAGACGTACTGGCCGCTGACCTTGAGCATATCGTCACTGCGTCCCGCATAGACGTAATACCCGTTGGGCAGACGCTGGTACTTGTCGCCGCTCTTGAGCCAGTCGCCGAGGAATGTCGAGCGCGACTTCTCGCGATTGCACCAATACATAAGCGCCGCGCTCGGCCCTTTGATGTACAGGTCACCGATCTCGCCATCGGGCACGGGCTGACCGTTCTCGTCGCGCAGCGCCACGTCGTAGCCCGGCACCGGCTCGCCTGTCGTGCCGTAGGCGACCTGTCCCGCGCGGTTCGACAAGAAGATGTGCAGCATCTCGGTCGAGCCGATGCCGTCGAGAATCTCCGCGCCGAAATGCGCCGTGAACCGTTCGCCGATTTCGCGCGGCAACGCTTCGCCTGCGGACGTACACAGGCGCAACGCCACGTCTTCGCGCTCGGGCAGGTGCGGTGAGGCGAGCAGGTTGGCGTAGAGCGTCGGCACGCCATAGAAGATCGTCGGGCGATGTTGGCGAAGCCGCTGCGCCACGGCTTGCGCCGTCGGGCGCTCGGCCATCAGCACGACGGTGGCGCCCACCGACAGCGGGAATGTCAATCCGTTGCCCAGCCCGTACGCGAAGAAGAGCTTCGCCGCAGAAAAGGCGATGTCGTCCTCACGGATGCCGAGCACATGCCGGCCATACGTCTCGGCGGTCCAGTACAGGTTGGCATGCGTGTGCACGGTGCCCTTCGGCTTGCCGGTCGAGCCCGACGAGTACAGCCAGAACGCAATGTCGTCGCCTGCGGTATCGGCGGGCAGTGCGCTCGGCGGGCCGTCGACCAGGGCGTCGAACGTCGGCAAGCCGGTCGCCGTGTCCGTCTCGCCGGCAACCGGTTGCGAGACGACGCATGGCGGTCGCGAGGCCACTTTCTCAAGGGCCGCCTGCACCGTCGGCATCAGCGCGCCGGACGCGATCACGAGCTGCGCCTTGCTGTGCGCAATCATGTAGGCGTAATCGTCGGCCGTGAGCAGGGTGTTGACGACCACGGGCACGACGCCGGCGTACAACGCGCCGAGAAATGCGACCGGCAGGTCGACGGTGTCGAGCATGACGAGCAGGATGCGCTCCTCACGATGGATGCCCGCGCGGGCGAGTCCGGTCGCGAAACGCCGGCTTTGCTCCGCCAGTTCGCCATAGGTGAGCTGGCGCGTGTCGTCGAGATAAGCAGTCTTGGCAGCGCGCCCGCGATTGAGCGCCTCCAGATGCGCAGCGAAGTTGAAGTTCGCCGGCGGTGGGGTGAGTACGGCTTCCATGTTGCCTCCGGTGGATCACCGCGCGGCGCACCGCTCGCAAATGAGCGGCGCACGCGTGGCGTGAGTGCTTTATGGCGCTCTGACGGCGCCTGTATGAATCACCTTGACTTCGACGGCCTGCGACTGCTGCTGGCGTAATGCGTTACGACGTTGGGAATTCGATGGCGTCCTGCGTCAGCGCTTCGACCAGCGCCGCTGGACCTTGAACGGCCGAGCGCACGTGATAGAAGCGCAGCGCGCGAAGTCCGCCGAGCTCCTCGCCGCCACCGGCACGGCCCGGTCCGCCGTGCAGCGATTGCGGCATGACGTTGCCGTGCCCGGTCTGTGTCTTCGCGACCGACGGATCGATCGCATGCACACGACCATGTGCGTCGGCCAGCGCAAGGGCGGGCGTGCGCATGGCAACGGCGTCGTTGCTATACAGCGAAACTACGAGTGAGCCCTGTCCTCGCTTGACGAGGGCGAGCGCCTCGTCGAGATCGCGATAGCCGACGAGCGTTGCGACAGGGCCGAAGACTTCCGTGTCATGCACGCGCTTGCCGCTCGCGCCATCGCGCAAGCCGAGCAGCACGGGGGCAACGCAGGCGCTGTGCGGCCCGGCGTCGACGAAGACCGTTTCGCGATTCCCGTCGTAGAGCGTTTCGGCTTCCGTCTGCAAATGGGCGATGCCATCGAGCACCGCTTGCTTTTGCGCAGTGCTGACCAGCGACCCCATCGTCACGGCCTCATGGCGCGGGTTGCCGACAACTGTCTTGGCGAGACGTTCCGCAATGGCGGATGCGGCCGCATCGAAGTGTTCGACGGGCACCATCGCGCGGCGAATGGCCGTGCATTTCTGGCCCGACTTGACGGTCATTTCTCGCGCCACTTCGCGCACGAACTGGTCGAAGGCGGCGGTGCCCGGCGCCGCGTCGGGCAACAGGAGGGCGCTGTTCAGACTGTCGGCTTCTACGTTGATGCGTGCCGAGCGCCGGGTGAACGCCGCATGCGCGCGCAGCGTCGCGGCAGTGTCGGCCGAGCCCGTGAAGGAGACCACGTCGAACGGGCCAATCCGGTCGAGCAGACCGGCGGCGCTGCCGCAGATCACCGACAGGCTGCCCGGTGGCAAGATGCCGGCGGCGACGACGTCGGCGACCATGCGCTGCGTCAGCCATGCCGTGGACGTCGCGGGCTTGACGATGACAGGCACGCCCGCAAGCAGCGCGCCGGCTGCCTTCTCCCAAAGCCCCCAGGCCGGGAAGTTGAACGCGTTGATGAGCAGCGCCACGCCCGGTGTCGGACGGAACACGTGACGCACCGCGAACGAGGCATCTTTGGCGAGCGGCACGGCGGGGCCATCGAGCAGCGTATGCGCATCGCCGAGCGAGGCACCGCGCTTCGCATACGTCGACAGCGTGTAGATGGCGCCGTCGATATCGACGGCAGAGTCGGTGGCGACCGTGCCCGAATTGGCGGTGGCGATGGCGTAGTAGTCGTCGCGATTCGCCTGCAAGGTGGCGGCGATCTGCGAAAGCCGCTGTGCGCGTTCGCCATACGACAAGGCGCGCAGCGCGGGGCCGGCCGTCTCGCGTGCGAAGGTGAACGCGGCGTCGAGATCCAGGCCGGCGCTCGATACGAAGGCGAGCGTCTCGCCGGTGACGGGGTCGGTGAGCGCGGTACGTTCGCTCGCGTTTGACGTGTTTGAGATGTTTGATGTGTTTGAGGCACCGGCCACCCATTGGCCAGCGACGTAGTTTTCCAGCAAGGCGGGGGTACTCATGACCATGAACCGAGTTGAGTCCAGCAGATAGACGTGCGCGCGTCCGATCAGGCGCTGCGCGTGAATTCGATAGCGCCTTCGGGCAGCAGATACAGGACGAGGGCACGACCGTTGGCGACCGTCGGCCGATGCGCGGTGCCGGGGCCGTACACGCACCAGCCCGCGGGATGCCCGTCGAAGGTCGCCCCCGGCGTGAGCGGCATGATCAGATCGATTTCGCCATTGGGATGCGCGTGGTGCGGCCCGGCCAGATCGGCCATATCCACTACGTCGACGGAAAAGCCATGCGTGTCGGGCGTAGGTTTGATGACACGTCCGTAGCGAATGCCGCCGCCTTCGCGATGGCATAGCCAGCCCTCGGCAACGCCGGTACGGCAGGCGTCGGTCAGCGCTTCATAACCCGGGGAACCGGCACCATAGTGCGCGTTGAGCCAATCGGCGAGGTGGGCGTCGATGGCGCGGCCGTCGAGTTGCCGCGTGAGGTCGGCAATCAGCGCCTGAAATTGGGGCACATCCATCCTTGTCTCCTGGGGACGTCGCAGTCGCGGTGCCGGCCGCAGCGGCAGGTTGGCCCTGAATCGTTCAGGGCCGGCATTGCCTTGGCAATGCGCCGACGCTTGCGCATCACGGCTTGCGCACTGTCTGTTGATATGACGTCGATCAATGACGGTGCTCAGGAAGTCTGGCCCGCGTTTGCTTTTTTACCGACGCATGGTGAAAATTAGAGCATGCAAATTTCGCTGTCAAGCAATATATTACATGTTACCTGTTTCGAGGATCTCGCCTGATGAATAAGAGTGCGCATGCCGATGGGGTGTCGACGGCGCGGGGCGCCGGTGAGAAAGACCCGTTCCTGGTCGCGCTGGGCGAGCGGGTGCGAACGCTGCGTGCCCGACGAGGACTGACGCGCAAGGCGTTGGCGCTGGATGCTGGTGTCTCCGAGCGTCATGTGGCCAATCTGGAGTCGGGGGTGGGCAATGCGTCCGTGCTGTTTCTTCGTCAGTTGGCGCACGCACTAAATTGCACATTGGCGGAAATCGTGGGTGACGAGACCACGTCGTCCGCGGAGTGGCTGCTCATTCGCGAAATCCTGCACGGGCGTGACGGCGAGGCGCTCACGCGTGCGCGTCAGGCACTGAGCGAGTTGTTCGCCGGCAGCGAGCGCGACCCGGACCGGCGCGGGCGCATTGCGCTTATCGGGCTGCGTGGCGCAGGCAAGTCGACGCTGGGCCGTATGCTCGCCGACGACATGCACGTGCCGTTCGTCGAACTCAATCGCGTGATCGAGCAACTCGCGGGCTGCCCGCCGTCGGAGATCTATTCGTTGTATGGCGCCACCGCCTACCGCCGCTATGAGCTGCGCGCGCTGGAGGCCGTGGTGGCTGAACATCCGCGTGCCGTGATCGCTTCGCCGGGCGGTATCGTGAGCGACGCCGCGACCTTCAATTTCCTGCTGACTCACTGTTATACGGTGTGGCTGCAAGCGTCGCCCGAAGAACACATGAAACGGGTGGTGGCACAGGGCGATTTGCGCCCGATGTCGGGCAACGCCGAAGCAATGGACGACCTCAAGCGCATTCTGGCCGGGCGACAGGACTTCTACGCCAAGGCCGACATGAGCTTCGATACCGGTGGACGTGCCCTGGCCGACGCCTACTTGCAACTGCGCGGGCGCCTGGCAGTGCAGTTGTCATCGGATTAAATGTCCGCATCTGCAAAATAATTCATTTTTCTTTGGGTAAACGGTTGACGGTGGGGTGATGCTGCACTATATTGCAATCCAACAAGATCATTATTCGTGTTGGAGGCAATCATGTTCGGCAAACCCCACGTCGACTATCGTACGGACCCCACGCAGTACAAGCACTGGAAGCTGAGTTTCGAAGGCCCGGTGGCTACGCTCGCCATCGACATTGCGGAAGACGGCGGCATTCGCGAGGGCTACAAGCTCAAGCTCAATTCGTACGATCTCGGTGTGGATATCGAATTGCACGATGCCGTTCAGCGCATCCGCTTCGAGCATCCCGAAGTGAAGACGGTAGTGGTGACGAGCGCCAAGGACCGTGTGTTCTGCTCGGGCGCCAACATCTTCATGCTTGGCCTGTCCTCCCATGCGTGGAAGGTCAATTTCTGCAAATTCACCAACGAAACGCGTAACGGTCTCGAGGATTCCAGCCGTCATTCCGGCCTGAAGTTCCTGGCCGCCGTGAACGGTGCGTGCGCAGGCGGCGGCTACGAGCTGGCGCTCGCTTGTGACGAGATTTATCTGGTCGACGACCGCTCGTCGTCGGTCGCGCTGCCGGAAGTGCCGTTGCTGGGGGTGTTGCCGGGCACCGGCGGCCTCACGCGTCTGACGGACAAGCGCCATGTGCGTAATGACCGCGCCGATATCTTCTGCACCATCGTCGAAGGCATTCGCGGCGAGCGCGCCAAGCAATGGCGTCTGGTTGACGAAGTGGTCAAGCCTGCGCAATTCGCGCAGACGGTATCGGCCCGCGCGGTGGAACTGGCCCAGAACAGCCACCGTCCGGGCGGCAAGGGGGTCACGCTCACACGTATCGAGCGCACCGATGAGCCGGATGCCATCCGCTACGAATTTGTCGACGTGGAAATCGACCGCACCAACCGTACCGCCAGCCTGACCGTGAGGGCGCCGAAATCTGCACCGCCGTCGGATATCGCCGGCATCGAAGCGGCGGGCGTGAACTGGTGGCCCCTGAAGATGGCGCGCGAGCTCGACGACGCCATCCTCAATCTGCGCACCAACGAACTCGATATCGGCACGTGGTTGCTGCGCACCGAAGGCGAGGCAAAGCATGTGCTGGCCGCCGACGCGTCGCTGCTGGCCCACCAGGATCACTGGTTTGTGCGCGAGACCATCGGCATGCTGCGCCGCACGTTTGCACGTATCGACGTGTCGTCGCGATCGCTCTTCGCGCTGATCGAACCGGATTCGTGCTTCGCCGGCACGCTCGCCGAGTTCGCTTTCGCCGCTGACCGCACGTATATGGCCGCGTTGCCCGCGAGCGAGGAAGACGAACCGGCGATTACGCTGACCGAAGTCAACTTCGGCTTGCTGCCGATGGTCACCGATCAATCGCGTCTGGCACGCCGCTTCTATGAAGACGCAGCAGAGCTTGACGCCGTGCGCGCCACCATCGGCCGCGCGGTGCGTCCGGATGAAGCGGAGCGTCTGGGGCTGGTCACTGCGGCTGTCGACGATCTCGACTGGCCGGACGAAATTCGCATTGCCATCGAAGAGCGTGCGGCCATGTCGCCCGATGCGCTCACCGGCATGGAAGCGAACCTGCGCTTCAACGGCAAAGAGACGATGAACACGCGCATCTTCGGCCGCCTGTCGGCATGGCAGAACTGGATCTTCATTCGTCCGAATGCCGTGGGCGAGAAGGGCGCGCTGAAGGTCTACGGCAAGGGCAACAAGGCGCAGTTCGATCTGAACCGCGTCTGACGAATGGGCTGCACCGCCGCCGGCGGCCTGCGCCGGGCGGCGGCAACATCAGACGAGACGTCTTACACAGAATACGCACGAGACACGAGGAATCCCACGATGGCTTCGATCAACTACAGCGAGAAGATCCCCAACAACGTCAACCTCTCGGACGACCGCACGCTGCAACGCGCGCTCGAGCAGTGGCAGCCGAATTTCCTGTCCTGGTGGGGCGACATGGGCCCGGAAGGCTCGCACGGTTTCGACGTGTATCTGCGCACGGCCGTGAGCGTGGACCCGAGCGGCTGGGCGCACTTCGATCACGTGAAGATGCCGGATTATCGCTGGGGCATCTTTCTCACGCCGGGCGAAGCCGAGCGCAAGATCCACTTCGGTGAGCACAAGGGGGAAGCGGCGTGGCAAGACGTGCCGGGCGAGCACCGCGCCAACCTGCGCCGCATCATCGTCACGCAGGGCGACACGGAACCGGCATCAGTAGAGCAACAGCGCCACCTTGGGCTGACGGCGCCGTCGATGTACGACCTGCGCAACCTGTTCCAGGTGAACGTGGAAGAAGGCCGCCACTTGTGGGCGATGGTCTACCTGCTGCATCGCTACTTCGGCCGCGACGGGCGTGAAGAAGCGGAAGCGCTGCTCGGCCGCCGCTCGGGCGACGACGACAATCCGCGCATTCTCGGCGCGTTCAACGAAAAGACGCCGGACTGGCTGGCGTTTTACATGTTCACGTATTTCACGGACCGTGACGGCAAGTTCCAGCTCTCGGCACTGGCCGAGTCCGGTTTCGATCCACTCGCGCGCACCACGAAGTTCATGCTGACCGAAGAGGCGCACCACATGTTCGTGGGCGAGTCGGGTGTCTCGCGCGTGATTGCGCGCACGGCACAGGTGATGAACGAACTGAAGACCGACGACGTCGCGAAGCTGCGCGCCGCGGGAGTGATCGATCTGCCGACGATTCAGCGCTACGTGAACTTCCACTATTCCGTGACGATCGATCTGTTCGGCGCGGACCAGTCGTCGAACGCCGCGATCTTCTATAGCTCCGGCCTGAAGGGACGCTATGAAGAGAGCAAGCGCGACGACGACCATCAACTGAACGGCCAGATGTACCGCTTGCTCGATGTGGACAACGGCAAGCTGGTGGAGCGTGAAGTGCCGATGCTCAACGCCATGAACGAAGTGCTGCGCGACGACTACATCAAGGACTCGGTCGCGGGCGTGAATCGCTGGAACAAGGTGCTCGAGAAGGCCGGTATCGACTTCCGCCTGACGGTGCCGCACAAGGCTTTCAACCGTCAGATCGGCACGTTCGCCGGCGTGCGCGTGTCGCCGGACGGCCGCGTGGTGAGCGAGACCGAATGGGCCGCCCACGAACGTGAGTGGCTGCCATCGTCGGAAGATCGTGCGTATGTGGCGTCGCTCATGGGCCGTGTGGTCGAGCCGGGCAAGTTCGCCAACTGGATTGCGCCGCCTCCGTTGGGCATCAACCGTCAGCCCATCGACTTCGAGTACGTGCGCTTCAACTAAAAGAGCCGCAGCGCATTCCCCACAAGGAGACAGCATCATGAACGGCCCCGTTCCGGTCGAAGTTCTGAAGCAGCATCTGATCGATCCGGAGATCTGCATTCGCTGCAACACCTGCGAAGAGACGTGTCCGATCGACGCGATCACGCATGACGAGAACAACTACGTTGTGCGCGCGGACACATGCAATGGGTGCATGGCGTGCATCTCGCCGTGCCCGACAGGGGCCATCGACAACTGGCGCGACGTGCTCAGGGCCGAGGCCTACTCGGTCGACGATCAGCTCACGTGGGACGAACTGCCTGTGCAGGACGACGCCCTTGCCGGTCAGGGTTCGATCGGCGAGGCGGCGCAAGGCGCGTCCGGCAATGCGTCGGCCGATGCGCCCGAGCCCGTCATCGGCGGTTCGGATCTCGTGCGCGGCTCGGTCGTGCCGCCGTGGTCCGCCGCGAAGCCTTACGTCAATCTTTACAACCACAAGGCGCCCGTTCAGGCGACCGTGGTAGGTAACTATCGGCTGACCGACGCAAGTGCCGAGAGCGACATCCATCACATCGTGCTCGACTTCGGCAAGCAGCCGTTCCCGGTGCTCGAAGGGCAGTCGATCGGCATCATCCCGCCGGGGACGACGGCCGACGGGCGGGCGCATCACGCACGGCAGTACTCGATTGCGTCGCCGCGCGATGGCGAGCGTCCCGGTTATAACAACCTCGCGCTCACGGTCAAACGCGTGACGAAAGATCATCAGGAGCAGGCGGTCGGGGGCGTGTGCTCGAACTACCTGTGCGATCTGAAGAAGGGGGATGTGGTGAACGTGATGGGCCCATTCGGCAGCACGTTCCTGATGCCCAACCACGCCGATTCGCATCTGCTGATGATCTGCACCGGCACGGGGGCCGCGCCCATGCGCGCGATGACGGAGTATCGCCGCCGTCGTCGCCTGAAGGGCGCAACAGGTAAGTTGATGCTGTTCTTTGGCGCACGCACGCAGGGCGAATTGCCGTATTTCGGTCCCTTGCTCAATTTGCCGAAGGATTTCATCGACACGAATCTCGCCTTCTCGCGCACACCGGGGCAAGCCAAGCGCTACGTGCAGGACGCGATGCGCGAGCGGGCGGCCGATGTCGCGGCGCTGCTGCGGCATGAGCACACCTACATCTACGTGTGCGGGTTGAAGGGCATGGAGGATGGCGTGCTGCAAGTGTTGCAGACCATCTCGGGCGAGGCCGGGCTTGACTGGCAGGCCCTGTGGCAGCGGATGAAGACGGAAGGGCGCCTGCATCTTGAAACCTACTGACGGCCATTGACGACATTGGCCCGCGCTTGCCGGACCGATCGGGCGGCGAGGGCTTCAGATTGACCGACGGCGTTCTGCGCCGGCTTGACACCGCGTGCTCCGGCACGCGGTTTTTTTTCGTCTGACGCGGGAGATCGCTGGGCGAAGGGGGGCAGACGCCGTCCCGGAGACGTCACCGGAATTGAGTAACATGGAGGGGCTGCATCCCTTCCATCTTTTCTCTGAACGGAGAGTCACATGGGCAAGAAGCGGATTCTGGTATTGGCGGGCGACTATGTCGAAGACTACGAGTTGATGGTGCCCGTGCAGGCACTCGCCGCCGTGGGCCATCGGGTCGAAGTCGTCTGCCCGGGCAAGAAGGCAGGTGACAAGGTTCGCACCGCGATTCACGATTTCGAAGGCGATCAGACCTACAGCGAGAAGCGCGGCCACGACTTCACGCTGAATGCCACATTCGACGGGCTTTCTCCGGCCGACTTCGACGCGCTGGTCATTCCCGGCGGCCGGGCGCCGGAGTATTTGCGTTTGAACGACGAAGTCATCGCGCTGGTGAAGCATTTCGCTCAGAACGACAAGCCGATGGCGGCGATCTGTCACGGCGCGCAGTTGCTGGCGGCGGCCGGTGTTATCGAGGGGCGCGAGTGCTCGGCGTACCCGGCATGTGCGCCGGAGGTGCGCCTGGCGGGCGGGAAGTACATGGAGATTGCGATCGACGAGGCGCACACCGATGGCAAGCTCGTGACCGCGCCCGCGTGGCCTGCGCATCCTGCATGGATCGCCCAGTTCCTCGTCGTGCTGGGAACGAAGATCGAACTTTAATCCCCGGTTGAAACGGAGCCTTGGCGTTTGATGGGAGGCGCGCTATCGAAGCTCACCGATGGCGCGCAGTCTTTCGTCTGCCTCTGCGAGCGTGTGCTCGCTGAACACTTCAATGCCGTGCTGTCGCAACCATGCGGCCGCTACGCCCTCGCCCGCGATCTTCCGGCCGCTGAACGAGCCGTCGTAGATCGACGTGCTGCCGCACGAGGGGCTGCCTTCCTTTAGTACCGCAATGCGGATGCCGTGACGCTGTGCCAACGCGAGTGCGTGTTGCGCGCCATCGAGGAAGGCGCCGGTGACGTCGGCCCCGGTGTCGTCCATCACGCGTGCGCGTTGGTGCCACACCGCGTTGCCGCCTGCCGCGCGCGCGATCTCGGCAGGGGGACGCGGCGTCGGTAATCCGCCTGCCACTTCTGGACAGATCGGCATGATCAGGCCGCCAGCGCGCCAGCGTTCGAGAATAGCGGCGGCATCGGATTCGCAGGGTGCGGGGCGCCCGTGATAGCGGACCGGATGGCCCAGAAGACAACTGCTGACAAGAATGCGGGGCGACGTAGGCATGGCGCGAGCCTATCATGCGCGGCGGAATTATCCGAACTTGCCACATTTTCCAAAGCTCGCCGCCCGCTAGCGCAGCAAGATCTGCCGATCTCAACCGGGGCGGCGGTCTTGCGGTTTGCGCGCGGGCGCCCCGCCATACGACCAAGGAGTGTCGTGATGGACATCAACGCTTGTCCGCCGGGAGGCATCGCTTCCGGCAGTTTCTCCGCTACCGTGCCGCGATGCGAAGGGGCGCCGCCGGAGGCCGTGCGTCTCGCCGCGTTCGGGCCGGTCACCGGACACGATGGCAGCGGTGCGCCGCTGCCTGGCGTCGGACCGCATGACTTTTCGTTGGCGCAGCCGGTGTACGGGGCCGCGTCGCCGAGGGCGAACCGGGAGGTGGTGCATATGTGGTCGACGCCGCGAGCCGATGCTGCGCAGTTCGTCGTGCGGGCGTGTCCGAGCGCATGGTGCGCGACGCAGTCATGGCTTGCCTCGCGGCTGTGCGGTGCATTAGGACTGGCGACGCCGACGGCGCTTCTGGTGCGCGGGTGTTCGCTCGCATTCGACGGGACGCATGCACCCGAGCGCCTCTATCTGGCGACGACTTATCTGCCGGCCTATCGAGCGCTGGGGCAATGGCTCGAGGGAGATGCGGCGTGGCGCGTGATCGACGGCGGGCGCGGTGGCGCCGGCGATGCCTGCAAGCAAGCCAGGCATGAAGCGCGAGAGATCGGGTGGCAGATGGAGCAACGCGTCGCTAACGCCGCACAAGCCCGGGCGGACGCTCAGGCATATGCCGCCATCGTGAAGGCGCGCAACGACAGACGGGCGATGCTCTGCCGCGCACTTCCCGACGTCTACCAGTGCGCGCTGGAGCGGCATTACATCGCTGCGCTGTGGCTGGGCAACCGGGATCTTTGTAACGCGTCGATGGGGAACATCGGCGTCTGGCGCGACAAGAACGATCTGCCGTACATCATGACCGTCGACTTCAGCACCTGCCTTGGCTTGGCGGTTCAAGGCGAGCGTGAGGCAGAGGGCGATGGGGTTGTGCGGCGGCGGGGACAGGCGTTCGCGTCACTTGGGGCGCCGCGTTGTCCCGGGCGTGCAGAGCGTTCCGATACGTCGCACTACGGCTCGGTGATTTTGGAAGGCGCGCTGGCTGACCTGACGCAGTTTCGCCACGGCGAATACTGCGCGCCCTTTGCACGCCGGCTCAGCAGGTGGACATGCGCGGCCGACAGCAAGACCGCACTCGACGAATTGAAGGACCCAACCGGTGTGCGCGCCTTGGCGGCCGAGATGGCTTACCGGTTGGCCCGGATTGGCGCGCCGGATATCTTGCCTTGGGCGGCCAGCGCCAGCGACATTGCACGCGCGCTGCCGGCCGGCAATGGCAGCGACAGAAGCACCGAGGACCCCGATTCGCAAGTGCATCGCATTCTGTCGCGTCGCGATTGTCTCGTGACGTTGTTGGGGGGGAAGTCGGCGGCGCAAGCCTGGGAACAGCTGTATCCGACGCGCGCCGCAGCGATCAAGGCGCAACAGTCGCCGTTTCTGACGCCGGAGAGAGAGGCGTAGACGCCGTCACGGGCGCGGGGTGGCGAGCAGCTCGCGTGTGGCGTCGACCAACGCGTCGATGGCGGCGCGCAGCTTCGGCGAAGGATGCCGCGTGTCGGGCCAGACCAGATGCAGTGGCGTAGCGGGCGAGTCGCGCTGAGGCAGCAACTGCTGCAATTTGCCGGTGTTCAGCGACTGCGCGACCATCCATTGAGGAAGACAGACGATGCCGAGCCCTTGCTCGGCGGCGTCGACGAGGGTGACGGGGTCGTCCAGCACGAAGCGCGGCGGGCGGGGCGCTTCGTGCCCGATTGAGAGCGCGGGCCACTCGGAGAGACAGCCGTTGCGTCCGTACATCAACCGCTCGTGCCGAGTGAGGTCGTTCGGCGTTTGCGGCGTGCCGCGCTCGGCGAGATAGGCGGGCGAGGCGCACAGCATCGTCGTCTGTACGCCTAGCAGGCGGGTCTTGAGTCCGGGCGTGTCGTCAAGGTGGCCGCTGCACACGGCGAGGTCGTAGCCGTCCTCGACGAGGTCCACACGCCGGTCGCTGAACGCCAGCTCCAGTCGCAACTGCGGATGCGCCCTCGCCAGCGCCAGCAAGACGGGGGCGATGCACTGCCGGCCGATCTGCACCGGCATGCTCACCCGGAGCTTGCCCATGGGCGTTTGCGATCCGGCGCTCAGTTCATTCTCGGCTTCTGAAAGATCGGCGAGCACTTTCGTGCAGCGTTGATAGAACGCCTGCCCTTCGTCCGTCAGGTGCTGGCTGCGCGTGGTGCGGTGAAACAGACGTATCCCCAGCCGCGCTTCCAGCCGGCCAACACGCTTTGCAACGGCCGAGCGCGTCAGGTGCAGCCGTTCGGCGGCGCTCGAGAAGCTGCCGGCATCGGCGGCTGCCACGAAGGCGGAAATGCCCGACAGGCGCTCGGGGGTGTAGACCTCATTGGTTCCCATATATCGCCAATTAGCGGTGAAATTGCCAATAATGCCGCGAAGTATTCTCCAATAAGCGGGGTGTGTCCACCCCGGGGCGCCGGGACGGGCTGGAGGCTCCGGCGGCGGCGATCGACCGTCACGGCATCGTGCCGGCGGTCGACGCCGTCTACGATCTCGACGGCTTGGACAGGGCGTTGTGACACCTGTGCCGAGGGGCGTTCGGCACGGCGGTCGTGCGGCTGGCCGGGCCGGTTGCCTAACGCCGCAAGCTCGCATAAACTATCGACGCCACAAACCCCGCGTGACTGGCGATTAGGGTGCACAGCCTTGTGTGCCCGAGGTGGAGCAACCCACCGGGAAGCGCCGGGGTCTTATTTGCCGTTCGCCTGGGCAGCCGTGATGGTTGGTGCTGCCCTGTCTATCGTCTTCTGAAGCACAAAGGAAGGCGCGCTGCACCATCCCCTCCCGGAAAACCTGTTCAATTCAACGGAAACGCCATGTTCGACAAATCGAAATCTACCGTTGCCTCCGTCGATCCCGACGTTTGGGCTGCGATTCAGAAAGAAAATCAGCGTCAGGAAGATCACATCGAGCTGATTGCTTCGGAAAATTACACCAGCCCGGCGGTGATGGAAGCGCAGGGCTCGCAACTGACCAACAAGTATGCGGAAGGTTATCCGGGCAAGCGCTATTACGGTGGTTGCGAGTATGTCGACGTGGTCGAGCAACTGGCCATTGACCGTGTGAAGGCGCTGTTCGGTGCGGAAGCCGCGAACGTGCAGCCGAACTCGGGCTCGCAGGCTAACCAGGGCGTGTACTTCGCCATGCTCAAGCCGGGTGACACGATCATGGGCATGAGCCTGGCGCACGGTGGTCACCTCACGCACGGTTCGCCGGTCAACATGTCGGGCAAGTGGTTCAACGTGGTCAGCTACGGCCTGAACGAGAAAGAAGACATCGATTACGACGCTGCGGAGAAGCTCGCGCAGCAACACAAGCCGAAGTTGATCGTGGCGGGCGCATCGGCCTTCTCGCTGAAGATCGACTTCGAGCGCATTTCGCAGATCGCCAAGTCGGTCGGCGCGTACTTCATGGTCGACATGGCGCACTACGCCGGTCTGATTGCCGCCGGTGTGTACCCGAACCCGGTGCCGCACGCCGACTTCGTTACCACGACCACGCATAAGAGCCTGCGCGGCCCGCGCGGCGGTGTGATCCTGATGAAGGCCGAATTCGAGAAGGCGATCAACTCGGCCATCTTCCCGGGCATTCAGGGCGGTCCGCTCATGCACGTGATCGCGGGTAAGGCTGTCGCGTTCAAGGAAGCCGCCACGCCGGAATTCAAGGCCTATCAGGAACAAGTCGCGAAGAACGCCCGTGTGATGGCCGAGACGCTGGTCAAGCGTGGTCTGCGTATCGTGTCGGGCCGTACGGAATCGCATGTGATGCTGGTCGACCTGCGTGCCAAGAACATCACGGGCAAGGCTGCCGAAGCTGCGCTGGGCGAAGCCCACATCACCGTCAACAAGAACGCGATCCCGAACGATCCGGAAAAGCCGTTCGTGACGAGCGGTGTGCGTCTGGGCTCGCCGGCCATGACCACGCGCGGTTTCAAGGAAGCCGAAGCGGAGCTGGTCGGCAACCTAATCGCCGACGTGCTGGATAACCCGGAAGACGCTGAGAACCTGGCCCGCGTGCGCGCACAAGTGGCCGAGTTGACCAAGCGTTTCCCGGTCTACGGCTAAGCCGCGAGCGCCGCACGCATGCGCTGCCCGTTCTGCCGGCACGACGACACGCAAGTCATTGACTCGCGTGAAGCGGAAGACGGCGCTGCCATCCGGCGGCGCCGGAAATGCCCGTCGTGCGACAAGCGTTTCACCACGTACGAGCGTGTCGAGCTGGCGATGCCGGCTGTCGTCAAGAAGGACGGCAGCCGCGCCGAGTACGATCGTGCGAAAGTGCGCGCCAGTATGCAACTGGCGATTCGCAAGCGCCCTGTGAGTGCCGAAGCCATGGATGCCGCGATAGCACGCATCGAGTACAAGCTGCTGGCTGGTGCGGAGCGTGAAGTGATGAGTCAGCGCATTGGCGAGCTCGTCATGCGCGAGTTGAAGCGCCTGGACAAAATCGCCTATATCCGCTTTGCATCGGTGTACCGGAGCTTCGAGGACATTGCCGAGTTTCGTGATGTGCTCGAGGAGATCGACAGCACCGATATCAAGCCCAAGCGTAAGCCGGTGGGTTGAGTCGCGAAAGCGATGCGACGACAGCGCGTGTGAGCGTCAGAAGGTGGTCACGAGGCCAGTCTGACAAAATGAAAGACGAAAGAACCCGTCGTGCCTGAAAGGGCACGGCGGGTTTTTTTATGCCCGCTCGGGAATGGCCGGCATGCCGGGCCGGCTGCACGAATACTGCATTTTTGGGGTCCTCAAGTTGCAGATGGGAAATGACTTGGTTGCAACCGAATTCCGTTGTGTGCGTACTTAATATCTGGGTTATTTTGTGAAATTAGGCTGATTGATGGGGGTGTTTTTGGGAGATGTGCTGGGAAAATATATTAAAAGCAATGGGATTCATCACAATATAAGTTGTGCGTAGTGTTTGGGGAAATTACCAAATAAATCTGAGATTGGCTTGGTTTCGATAGCTTGTACCTAGAATTCGCCACTTCGCGGTCGGATGCCGCTGTTTTGGTGACGGTGAGTTGCCCCGCCGTTATAAAGAATTCTTTAGAGGTTATCGAATGCAATGCAAATTTCAGAAGTCGGAAACACTTCGTCAATCCAAAATCTGCGTGGCCGTCGCGACGGTGCTCGCTGCGATGAGCTTACCTGCGCAGGCTGAATTTTTTCAAGGCGAAGTGGCAACGTGGACGGATCAAAAAGCCAATATTGTGAATCGAATGAAGGGCCGACTTGATCAGGTGAGAACTGATTATGCGGAAAGTGCGAAAAAGGCTGATCGTCTTGATGCGTTGAAGAAGGTTCGTTCGAGTGTTTACTCGGAAATCAAAGGTATTGTCGATAAAGCCGAGTATGACAATAAGCTCACTAATAGCGTCGATACAATCGACGATGTGATCGCCAAGCTGAACGAAGAGGACGGAATCAAGCTGGCGCATCGCTGGGAGCGAGATCTGACGGTGGCCGATCTGGAGGATGTCAAACGCGAAATCCAGAAGGTGCTAAACGCCAACCTGGATGACGTCGCCAATGCGCGCGAGCAACTCACCGACTTCTTGAGTGACGATGCTGCGGTTTTGAAGAGCCGTAATGACGCCACGGATCTCTACGCGAAGCTCACTGAGATCGACACGCGTATTAAAGCCCTGGACAAGGCCGGCGAAGCGGCCTTCAAGGTTATGGCGAATACCAAGGAATTGGTTGTGCCAGCGCAAAACGGCACCGATGCCGTGTTGACGTGGCGCGACGATAACCTGTTCAACTCGCATTTCGACGAGGGCTACGTCGCAGGAGGCGTCGAGATCGGCAAGGAAACCGTGCTCGACATCACGAAGCGCTCAGGCGCTGCGTCGGATGCCGTGAGCGGCGCGCCGGATGGCGTCCGAGATGTCGGCGCGATTCGTTTGGCGGAAGACGTGTCCCATTTGGTGGGCGTTGTCGATGGCGCGTTGAATGTCCATCAGGGCATTGAAGGTGACGGCGAGTTGGCGGTTGCCGTGGGGACCAAGGGAACGCTCAACTTTGTGGCGAACGGCAAGGGTATCGATGCAGCGGCCAAGCGCGTTGTGCTGATGGCCGGGCGTGGCGCGAGCGCTGCGGAAGTCCTCGATGGGACGCTCACGGCGGAGGCCGTCGCGGTCGAGGCGGGCGCCGCCAACGAAGGCGGAGCCATCGTATTCAACACGGGCACGAGTGCGCAAAATGCCGCCATCGCCATTTCCGATGGTGGTCACCTTCGATTCGAAGAGGGCGCCAGCGCTGGCGCGAGCACCATCATGGTGACCGGCGGGAGCGCGCATTTCGAGAAAGCGAGCGCAGGCAGCGCGTCGATTCAGAATGCCGGCATGCTTGAGGCGAACCGCACGTCGATGAACGAGAGCAGCGTGATTAATCATGCTACTGGTGAGTTCACGTTGACTGGCTCGCGGCTCGAGGGGATGCGCCTGACGAATCTGGGGGACGTCGATGTCGAGGAATCCCTTGGCGGAAATGCGCTCATCTCGAATGATGGTGAGGGACACCTTACGATCGTCGACTCCAAACTCGAGCATCTGACATTAATTAACGCGAGCGAAGCAATGATCGATGGCTCCAGTGGCGGTAATGCGACGATCCGCAACGACGAGGGGGCCGTCCTGAAGTTCGTCGATACCAAGCTGGAAGCACTGCAACTCGAGAATCGAGGAGAGGTCGTTGCGGCGGGCAGTACGACTGCCGATAACGCACGGATTCGCTTGGAAGGGGGGGCGTTTGACGTCTCGAATGTCGGAGAATGGTCGGAGAGCGGGCCGCGGGAGGGGGATATCACGATCGGTTCACTGTCAGGTCGAGGTGACCTCATCGCCGGTGACACCCGCGTGACGCTTGGTGCCTTGAACCTGGACGATGTCTTCGAAGGTCGCATTCTCAATGAGTTGAAATTGCCGCTCGACGCTGGCCAGAGTTCGCGTTCCAAGTCGGCGCTCTATACCGAGGCACCGATCTCGCCGGCCGACGTTGACGGCGTGCGTTTGACCAAGGTGGGCACGGGCAACCTGACGCTGGCGGGTGATCAGAGCGGTGTGACGAGCCTGAGCGTGCAAGGCGGTACGCTTACCGCAGCGCATGCCAACGCGCTGGGTTCGGGCACGGTAAATGTTGCCGGTGCAAGCACTGTCGCGCTGAGCGCAGACGTCAGCGGTGTGCAGCACCTGCAGAACGAGGGCACGGTCGATCTGGGCATGAGCAAGCTCGAGGTGGGCACCTACGCATCGGAGGCGGGCGCGACGATCAAGTCGCGCGTTGCCAAGGAAGAAGGGAAGCTCGTTGGCGGCAAGATTCATGTCACGAAGAGCGCAGACTTCGGCAATACGAAACTCGACGTCGCGGCGGCGAGCGATATTGACATTCAAGATATCGTTGGCAACTTCGAAGTGGTGAACGCAGAGGAAAACGCCGCGGTCACCGGCGGCGAACTGACCGTGGGTAGCATCACCGGCGGCAA
>NZ_CABPST010000007.1 GCF_902459805.1 Pandoraea bronchicola
GCGCTGGAAGGCCCCGCGCAGGAGCTGGCGACCAATCCCAAGGTTATCGAGACGTATCTGGGGTTGGCGAAGAAGGCTGCCTGACACACGTTGCTTGTCAGCCCGTTGCGAAGGAAAGGCCCGCCAGTTTGGCGGGCTTTTTCTTTTGCGGGGGACGTGAATTGGCTCGTCAGAGGTTATCCGTCCCCATTTTCTTTGTTGGCAGGCGGTGTGTTATCCCCAGCATGGGCCAAGTCACTTATTCACAGTTGCTTGTGGATATTTGTGGATATCCGAAATCTATGGCGCACTGCCGCAATAAGGGGTTTCGCGATTTTCTGAAAAATCTCGCGGAAAAACGACCTGAGGTTATCCACAGAAAAGCAAATTCCCGAAAGCAGTTTGGTCCCTGCTGAACGAGTGTGTGGATAAGACGGCTTCTACGTGTTTGGTTTGCAGGCTTTTGGATTTTTCTCTCTGTTTCTCTTTCATGGGTTTCACGTGGAACATTGATGAGTGAGGTGGTGTTGAGACGCCACTTCCCGCGATTTCGGTGGCGTACCTTTGTCTGTCCGGGCGCCGCGTCAGCGCCCATTCTTCAAACGCCCGTGTCTTGTCCGAGTGTCTGTCCACAGATGCTCTTTGCTCGCCAGCAACTCCAGCAACGGCGATTCATTTCCGATGGTGAGGCAATCATTTGAACCCCGAGGGGCTGCTTGTGAAGCGGGTGGGGGGGCGACGTGGTGGACGAGTCCGAGTGCGGGGTGAAGGCGTCTCCGAGCAGGCACGAGCTGGCGCTAGTTTTGATTTCGTCGAAGGAGAGGAGGGAGCGCCAATTGATGAAGTGCGCATGTGCCGTTTCGCTGAAATCACTCCTCAAGATATTGGCGTATCACTCCCCCCATGTTTCACGTGAAACGCACATGTCGGTGGGCCGATGGCAATGCTCGCGCAATCTTCTATGGAGACGATCGATGTCCTGGTGGGGCGACCTGCTGGATCGGGCACAGCCAATCCATCGACGATCCTCGGTGTCCGGAGGCGTGACGCGCGGGGGCGATACCCGCGGGCGGTTGGACATCGCCGGTTCGGTGGCGTCGGGCTAAAAGGGGGAGCGCTTCCCTCGGCAACGTTTCACGTGAAACATACTGCGGGGGTCCGCAGCATTTGCGCTCCAGGCATTGGTTCGGGAAGTCGATGGCGCACCTACGGAGCGACTCTCGACGGAAGAGGGCTCGATAAGTCATTGGATTCTCTCCACCTTAGAGGAAGAGGGCGATATTCATGGGTATGGCCGGGCATGATCGGTTTGGCGTCATTGATCAAAACCTAGCCAGACGGCCAGGAGGTTTCACGTGAAACACACCCATGGGCATCTCTCGGTGCTCGTGCTCGAATGGCTCCGAGGCGATTGTCGGCTTGCATCATGGAGCGACTTGCAATTGGTGCGCGGTCGAGATCCCGGCATTGTGCACTGACGAAAGCGTGTGCGAGAGCGGGGGAGGCGTAGGGATGCCGGAGCGTTGCTGCTGGGTGCCAAAGCGCAGCCGCGGCCGGTCGACGCAAGCATCATCCTTCACCGATGTTTCACGTGAAACACGCTCGTCGCAGTTTCCGTTGATGGCCGGACGATAGCTCGGTGCAGATTGGCGATATACAGACGTAACGCGTTCCCAACCGAGCGCAGTTACCGGTGCTGGTGAGCTTTGCGGCCCGGAGCGAGCGTGCCACGTGGTGAGCGCCGGGCAACGTCGTTCCGCTGGCTTTGCTTCACGAGCATCTCTCGTTCCTCGCCAGTGTTTCACGTGAAACCTGAGCATCGTGCTCGCTCCTCGTTGCACCGAACAGCCGCCCGGCGGGAGATTGGCGAGGTGGTGGCGGAGCGGCTTTCGATAGAAGCGCAGTTAGGGTGTAGGTGATTTTCGCCGCCCCGAAGCGTGAGCGGGGCAGGGTGTCTGTGGATGCCGGGAGGTTTTCGAGACGGGTGTCAGTGGCCCGTTGCTGTTGAGTCAAAGCCATCCCTCATCCTTCTTCAACGTTTCACGTGAAACATCCCCCGTCGAGCGCGTTTTTGATTGGGCCTGGACAAATAGTCCGACGGCGATTGTCCGTGACCTGATGGCGCGACTTACAAAGGGCGCGAGGCCAGAGTGCCGTGTTCGTTGACGTTCGGGGGGTGAGCGCGGGATTCGGGCATCCGGGCACTCGGGGTTCTGGCTATCCGGCGCCGACGATCCGGCCATCATTGGCTCAAAACAGGGTCGATCCAATCCCGGGCGTTCCACGTGAAACACGGTGCCCGACGCCCTTTTTGGCGCTGCCTGAGCGAACGGATCATGGAGAGACTGCCGGTCCCTCGATGGAGCGACTTTACCGTCGCGTGCCGTCGCGTGCCGTCGTGGCATCGACGGCTCCCGCCTTCCCGGGAAGGGGCGCCGAGGACATCCGTCTAATATGTGTGCATTCGGCACCATCGACCGACGCTGCCAAAGGCCGAACGCCCGCTCGGTGCTCGCGATGTTTCACGTGAAACCGTCCCCAAATCCGTCGTTTTCCACTCACGTTCCACGTGAAACACTCGGGCAGTTACAAATGATGCACCGCAATACCGCTATAATTCCGCAATTACCGAATATAGAGAGTTTGCCGCGCGCGGCAAAATTGCGATGCTTTATCCAACCGAGTTCGACGTGATCGTGGTGGGTGGCGGCCATGCCGGCACCGAGGCTGCGCTCGCCTCGGCCCGCATGGGCTGTAAAACACTTCTGCTCACCCACAACATCGAGACGCTCGGTCAGATGAGCTGCAATCCCTCCATTGGCGGGATCGGCAAAGGCCATCTCGTCAAAGAGGTCGATGCGCTGGGCGGCGCCATGGCTGCTGCAACGGATGAGGGCGGCATTCAGTTTCGTATTCTGAATTCGTCCAAAGGGCCGGCCGTGCGTGCCACCCGCGCCCAAGCTGACCGGATTCTCTACAAGCAGGCCATTCGTCAGCGTCTGGAGAATCAACCTAATCTCTGGCTTTTCCAACAAGCCGTTGAAGACCTCATCGTCGACGGTGAGCGCGTCGTTGGCGCCGTGACCCAAGTGGGACTGCGCTTCCGTGCTCGTGCCGTCGTGCTGACCGCCGGGACTTTCCTCGACGGCAAGATCCACGTGGGCTTGAATAACTACGTGGGCGGTCGCGCCGGAGACCCGGCTGCGGTCAGCCTGTCGGCGCGCCTCAAAGAGTTGAAGTTGCCGCAAGGGCGGTTGAAGACAGGTACACCACCGCGTATCGATGGTCGCTCCGTCGACTTCTCCGTCCTTGAGGAGCAGCCCGGCGATCTCGATCCGGTGCCCGTGTTCTCGTTTCTCGGCCGCCCGGAACAACATCCGCGCCAAGTGCCGTGCTGGGTGACGCATACCAACGAGCGGACCCACGATATCATCCGGGCCGGACTCGACCGGTCGCCGATGTACACGGGCGTCATTGAAGGGGTCGGCCCGCGCTATTGCCCGTCGATCGAGGACAAGATTCATCGTTTTGCCGATAAGACGTCGCACCAGATCTATCTCGAGCCCGAAGGGCTGACGACCAACGAGTTCTATCCGAACGGCATCTCGACCAGCCTGCCTTTCGATGTGCAGCTTGAACTTGTCCGCTCGATGAAAGGCATGGAGAACGCCTACATTCTGCGCCCGGGCTATGCCATCGAATACGACTACTTCGACCCGCGCGGACTGCGCAGCTCGCTCGAAACGCGTGTGATTTCGGGCCTCTTCTTCGCCGGCCAGATCAATGGCACGACCGGCTACGAAGAAGCTGCCGCGCAAGGGCTGCTCGCCGGTATCAATGCCGCACTGCAAGTGCAGGGGCGCGATGCCTGGTGCCCGCGACGCGACCAAGCCTACCTCGGTGTGCTGGTTGACGACTTGATTACGCGTGGCGTGTCGGAGCCGTACCGCATGTTCACCAGCCGTGCAGAGTATCGCTTGTCGCTGCGGGAGGACAATGCCGACATGCGTCTGACGGAAGTCGGCCGCGAACTCGGGGTGGTCGACGACGTTCGTTGGGAAGCGTTCTGCCGCAAACGTGACGCTGTTTCACGTGAAACAGAACGTCTCAAATCGACGTGGGTGAATCCGAAGACCTTCCCGGCAGAAGATGCCGTGCCATTGCTCGGTAAGGCTATCGATCACGAGTATTCGCTGGCCGATCTGCTGCGTCGCCCGGAAGTCGGGTATGACGCGCTGATGGCAGTGCAGGGCGGTCGTCTCGCGCCCGAAGGGCCATTGGCCGACGATCCGCTGCAAGCCAACCAGATTCGCGAACAGATCGAGATCGCGGTGAAGTATCAGGGCTATATCGACCGTCAGGCGGATGAGATCGTGCGCAAGGAAGCCAACGAGAACACCGTGCTGCCCGCCACCATCGACTACAACGAGGTCCGGGGCCTGTCGATCGAAGTGCGCCAGAAGCTCAATGCGCAGCGGCCCGAGACGCTGGGGCAGGCATCACGCATCTCCGGCGTGACGCCTGCGGCAATCTCGTTGCTGATGATCCATCTCAAGAAAGGACTCGGACGCCGCCGCGCGTCGGAGGACACGACTGCCGACGCCGCCACCGCCGATGACGGCGGTCAGCACGCCGCCTGACGCGGAGACTTCATGACTGATCCGCGAAAGGCTGCCGCCAGCGGCGGCAATGACCTGGCTATGCTGTTAGCCGATGGCATACGGCAACTGGGCTTGTCCATTAGCGACGAGCAACAGGCGCGTCTGCTCGATTTTCAGGCATTGTTGGCGAAATGGAATGCCTCGCTCCAGATGACCTCGATCCGAGATCCGCGGCAGATGGTCATCAAGCACCTGCTCGATTCCCTCTCGATTCTGCCGCGCCTGGATCGTGAGCCAATTTCACGTGTGCTTGATGTGGGCTCAGGTGGCGGGCTGCCCGGTGTCGTGCTCGCGATGGTGCGTCCCGACTGGCAGGTGACGGTAAACGACATCGTCCACAAGAAGACCGCGTTCCTCACCCAGGCGCGCGCAACGTTCAAGCTGACCAACCTGACGGTCGTGACCGGCCGGGTCGAGTCGCTCGTCGTCGGCAAGGAAGTCCCGGCACCATTCGACGCTATCGTCTCGCGTGCCTTCGCCGAACTGTCTGATTTCGTCACGCTCGCTCGAGATTTGCTCGCACCCGGCGGTAGTTTCTGGGCCATGAAGGGTGTGGCGGCCGAGAGCGAACTGGCGTTGCCGGCCGGCTGTGAGCTGGTCGAACGCTTGCCGCTGAACGTACCGTTTCTTGACGCCGAGCGTCATTTGCTTCGCGTAAAGGTGACGGCATGAACAAACTGACCCGTTGGATCGGGACGGCCATGGTAGGCCTGTCGGTGGTCGCCGCCGTTGCCTGGGCGCAGTCCGGCCAGGAATCTCTGACGACGCGTGTGCGTCCGGTGCAGAAGATCGATAAGGCGCGCTACGTTGGCACCTGGTACGAAATAGCACGCTATCCGAATTTCTTCGAGAGAAAATGTGTGTCGGATGTGACCGCGGAATACGTGGCGCGAGAGGACGGCCGGATCGAAGTCACGAACAAGTGTCGCAAGGATGACGGCACCTGGGCCAGTGACACCGGTCAGGCGCGCACCGACGGGCAGGGCACCGGTACGGCACGCTTCAAAGTCACCTTCGCACCTGACTGGTTGCGCTGGATTCCCTGGCTTTGGGCGAACTACTGGGTTATCGTGCTCGACGGCGACTACCAGTTTGCCGCTGTCGGAGAGCCGAGTCGCGAGTATCTCTGGATTCTCTCGCGCACGCCGACACTCGACGAAAATGCACTGAATCAAATGCGTGCCCAGTTGCGCAAGCAGGGCTACGACACCGACAAACTGGTGCTGACGCCCCAAAAGGCGAGCGCCCCTTGAGCACAACGCGCCGGCGCCTCTGACGCCGGCCGGCAAGCGCAATAACTGAGCTTTGCTCAGAAAATCGAATTTGCGGGAAGTATCGGTTTGCGGGCGGCATGCTGGCAGTGGCTGGCAGTACGACGAGTTCGCATTTCCGGTGCTATCCCGGCATCATCTGCATCAATCGCATCAACACGGCAGCATTCGGAGGACTACATCGGCATGGCGAAAATTTTCTGCGTGGCCAATCAGAAGGGCGGCGTCGGCAAGACGACCACCACGGTGAACCTCGCTGCCGGATTGGCGTCGCACGGGCAGCGGGTCTTGTTGGTCGACCTCGATCCTCAGGGTAATGCGACGATGGGCAGCGGCATCGACAAGGCCGCACTCGAGTCGAGCGTGTACGAAGTGCTGGTCGATGGTGCCGATGTCACGACGAGCTGCCAGCGATCGGAATCCGGCAGTTACGATGTGCTGCCCGCCAACCGTGAATTGGCGGGGGCTGACGTGGAACTTGTTTCGCTCGAGAATCGCGACACGCGACTGAAGCAGGCGCTCGCCAAAGTCGACGACGCTTACGATTTCGTCCTCATCGATTGCCCGCCGACCCTCTCGCTGCTCACGCTCAACGGGCTGTGCGCGGCACACGGCGTGATTATCCCGATGCAGTGCGAATATTTCGCGCTGGAAGGGCTGTCGGATCTCGTCAACACGATCAAGCAGGTACACGCGAATCTGAATCGCGACCTGAAGGTGATCGGGCTGCTGCGTGTGATGTTCGATCCGCGTATCACGCTGCAGCAACAAGTCTCGGAGCAGCTCAAGGAGCACTTCGGGGACAAGGTTTTCAACGCGATCATTCCGCGCAATGTGCGACTCGCCGAAGCGCCGAGCTACGGCATGCCGGGCGTCGTTTTCGATCCCGCGTCGCGCGGTGCGAAGGCGTATCTGCAGTTCGGCGCGGAAATGATCGCGCGCATTCAAACTATGTAAGGCGCAATCGCGCAGGAACGCATTGTCATGGCGACCAAGACCAACGCACTGAAAAAAAAGGGCCTGGGCCGCGGCCTCGAAGCGCTGCTCGGCGCGCATGCCGATAACCACAATGGCGCGACCGAGGCGGGTGCCGACGGTGCGCCGTCGGTCATGTCTCTCGAGCGCCTTCAGGCCGGTAAGTATCAACCGCGCACGCGCATGGATGAAGGCGCATTGCAGGAACTCGCGGCGAGTATTCGCGCGCAGGGCCTGATGCAGCCGATTCTGGTGCGTCGTGTCGATGGTGAGAAGTACGAAATTATTGCGGGCGAGCGACGCTTCCGCGCCGCGCGCATCGCCGGGCTGGCCGAAGTGCCGGTGCTCGTGCGAGACGTGCCCGATGAAGCTGCCGCGGCGATGGCGCTCATCGAGAACATTCAGCGCGAAGACCTGAATCCGCTCGAAGAAGCGCAGGGCATTCAACGTCTGCTCGGCGAATTCAATTACACGCACGAACAGGCTGCGGAGTCGCTCGGCCGCTCGCGTAGCGCGGTGTCGAACCTGCTGCGTCTGCTCAATCTCGCGCAACCGGTGCAGACAATGCTGCTCGCGGGCGATCTCGACATGGGGCACGCCCGTGCGCTGCTCGCCGTCGACGCCGCGACGCAGATCACGCTCGCCAATCAAGTGGTGAACAAGCGTCTATCGGTGCGCGATACAGAGCGGATCGTCAACGCATCGCTGAAACCGCAGGGTGACGGCATTCGTCGCCGCTCGGCGGAAGAGGGCGGTCGCGATGTGACACGTCTCGAAGAAGAGCTATCGGATCTGCTCGCATCGAACGTCAAGATCAAGGTCGGCCGTAAAGGCGCCGGACAACTCACGATCGACTTCGGCAGCCTCGATGCGCTCGACGGCATTCTCGCGCGCATTCGCGCCGAGTAAGTTCGGCCTACTGAGCGACCATCCGTGAACGAACCCGCCGGTGAGCCGGTAGGACAGACGAAGCCGGCCGCGTCACAGACGCCGAGCGGCTCCCCTGCGCCGGTGTCGTCGCGGGGTTGCGCGACCACGCGAGCCTCGCCTGTCTTGCGTGCGATTTTCGCGCGTGTGCGAAGCGATCGCGTGCTGCTGATTCTGCTCGCCGCGTTCGTGATTCTGCAGGTCGTTAGCCCGGCGAGCCTTGGCGTGCTGTTCGCGCGTATCGATCAACACACGATCCTCACACTCGCAGGGTTGTTGATGCTCACGCGTGCGATCGATCAGAGCGGGTTTCTCGATTGGCTGGCTCAGCGGTTGCTGCGAGCGTTTCGCACGGAGCGGCGTCTTGCGTTGTTGATGGTGACGTTCGCCGCCGCGCTGTCTACGCTACTCACCAACGACGTTGCGCTCTTTGCCGTCGTGCCGCTCGCGCAGTCGCTTGCCCGGATCGCCCCCGTGAGGATCGAGCGACTGATCATCTTCCTCGCGCTCGCGGTCAATGCCGGCTCGAGCCTCACCCCTCTCGGCAATCCGCAAAACCTCTTTCTCTGGCAACAAAGCGGCATGAGCTTCGGCGCTTTCGTCGTCATGATGACGCCGATCACGCTCGCCCTGATGGCCGTGCTGCTCGTGATGTGTGCAGCCGCGTTCGATTCGCGTGTGCTGCATTTTCAGCGACGCGGCCCGTCGCACGACGTGCGCTGGACGTTGCTGTGCATCGCCCTGGTGCTGTTCGTCGCCTTCGTCGTACTCGCGGACCATGGGTATGCCGCGTGGGCCTGCGCGGGCGTTGCAGCGGTGCTGCTGGTGGCACGTCGTAACACGGTGTTCGGCATCGACTGGCTGCTGCTGGCGATTTTCGTGCTGATGTTCATCGTGCTGCGGGGCGTGGCCGGTCTGCCGGACGTGCGCGCCACCCTGGGCCATGTGGATTTCTCAGGGGCAGGGATGGCCTATGCGGGGGCGGCAGTGCTGTCGCAATTCATCAGCAATGTGCCCGCTGCGATTCTGCTCGCGGAGTACAGCCACAACTGGCCGGCGCTCGCCCATGGCGCGGCCGTCGGCGGCTTCGGCCTGGCGATCGGTTCGTTAGCCAACCTGATCGCATTGCGCATGGCGAAATCGACAAAGATCTGGTGGCACTTCCACTGGGTTTCCGTCCCGTTTTACGTGGTAGCACTTTTCCTTGGGTTTATTGCCCTGAAATGGGTATGATCACGCACCGAACCCCGTCGAGGTGCAGCGATTACGCAGCGTTCGCCGGGAATGCCGCGCTGCACCATGAGCAAAATCGCGCTCCTTGAGAGTTGGCGCCAAATCGAAGCATGCACTGCACAATTTCGGCGAATTTGTTGCGCGTTTCGATTGACTGGGGTTCGTAATGTCCCGTAAAATCTCGCGGATTTATCTGCTTGAAGAGCCCATTCGTTTTGCACGAGTCGGGCGGGGAGGCAACGAGATGACCGAAGAAAAACGGTCGAACTTGGAACCGAAACCGCAAGCGCCGGCACGTGCAACATCAGAGGTTTGGGACGACGAGCAGGAGCAAGAAACCATCGTTCCGCTCACGCGTGCGCAGGCCGAGCGCCTGTTCGGTCCCGATGTGGGGCGCGCATCCCGTGTGACTCCATTCAGGGTGGTGGGAGCCCAGGTACTTCTGTCGCTGGTGGCGACACTGGCCTGGTGGTTGCTCTCGACATCGCCACGAGATGCGGCGGTGTCCGCATGGCTGGGTGGAATGATCGGTTGGATACCGGGCGCATTGTTTGCGCTGCGGTTAAGGATGTCAGGTGATCGCCTCTCCGTCGGTTCGCTGGTGATGGGGGAAGCGGTCAAGGTAGTGACGACGATTGCGTTGTTGGTGGCGGTAGCGTTCGGCTATCCCGGAATTCACTGGGTAGCGTTCCTCGTCACCTTCGTGCTGACGCTGAAAGCCTATTGGCTGGCGATGGTACTGAAGTAGCGGCGAGAATGCCGCTCACGCGTCGACACGCTACCGTGTGCGGATTTTCATAATTGGGTGTTTGATCGCTATGTCAGTAGAAGCCGGCCACGCTCCGAACCCGTCGGAGTATATTTCGCACCACCTGCAAAACCTCGCGAGTTCGACGCAGACCAAGATCGTCGATTTCTCGATCATCAACTGGGACACGATGTTCTGGTCGATCGCGATGGGCGTTCTCGGCTGCTTCGTGCTGTGGATGGCTGCACGTAAAGCCACCTCGGGCGTTCCGGGCCGTTTCCAGGCTGCCGTGGAAATGCTCGTCGAGATGGTGGAAGACCAATCGAAGAGCATCGTGCACGGCAACCGTGCCTTTATCGCTCCCCTCGCGTTGACCGTGTTTGTCTGGGTCGCGCTCATGAACTCGCTGGACTTGCTGCCGGTCGATCTGCCGTCGAAGGTGATCGAGTGGGTTGGTCTGGGTTCGATCATCACGCACCACCGCATTGTGCCGACCGCTGATCTGAACGGCACGCTCGGTATCGCCGTTGGCGTGCTCATCCTGATGCTGTACTACAGCTTCAAGATCAAGGGCGCAGGCGGCTTCATGCACGAACTGTTCACCGCACCGTTCGGTAACCACTTCCTGCTGTGGATTCCGAACCTGCTGCTCAACCTCATCGAATTCTGTGCCAAGACCGTGTCGCTCGGTATGCGACTGTTCGGCAATATGTACGCCGGCGAACTGGTGTTCCTGCTGATCGCTCTGCTGGGCGGTATCTGGAGCTTTGGCGCAGATGCGTCGGTGCTGGGTTTTGTCGGCCACGTCATTGCCGGCACCGCATGGGCGATTTTCCACATCCTGATCGTGTTGCTCCAGGCGTTCATCATGATGATGCTCACGCTGGTGTATATCGGCCAGGCGCACGACCATCACTGATCGGTCGCTGCGAGTAGTCAAGGGTTTCCCGGTTTTTCAGTTTTTCAAATTTAAAGTTTCAAGTCTCTAACCAAAAGGAGTAATCATGCAAGCTTTCATCGCCAACATCCAGGGTCTGACCGCCATCGGTATCGGCATCATCATCGGTCTGGGTGCTATCGGCGCCTGTCTGGGTATCGCGCTGATGGGCGGTAAGTACATCGAAGCGTGCGCCCGTCAGCCCGAGCTGATGAACCCGCTGCAAACGAAGATGTTCCTGCTGGCCGGCCTGATCGACGCTGCATTCCTGATCGGCGTGGGCGTTGCCATGCTGTTCGCGTTCGCGAACCCGCTGCTGTCGAAGCTCGCTTAAGTTTCTTTCGGCCGGTCGCGCACTGATCCGCGCGGCCAACTGGACATGAACGGCGCGCCCAAGCCAGCAGGCACAATGGGGCGCGCTGTTTTGCCAATCGACTCGCATCACCGAAAGGAAACACCGTGAACATAAACGCAACTCTGTTCGCGCAAACCGTCGTGTTTCTGATCCTGGCATGGTTCACGATGAAGTTCGTGTGGCCGCCGCTGATCAAGGCTATCGACGAACGCGCGAAGAAAATCGCTGACGGTCTGGCTGCTGCCGATAAGGGCAAGGCTGAACTCGATGCCGCCAACAAGCGCTCCACGCAAGCCCTCGCGGAAGCCCGCGACGAAGGCGCGAAGCGTATTGCCGACGCCGAGAAGCGCGCACTGGCCGTGGCCGACGAGATCAAGGCCCAGGCGCAAGCCGAAGCCGCCCGTATCATCGCCAACGCCAAAGCCGAAGCCGAGAACCAGGCCGTCAAGGTCCGTGAATCGCTGCGCGAAGAAGTTGCCGGTCTGGCAGTCAAGGGCGCCGAGCAGATTCTGAAGCGTGAAGTTGACGCCAAGGCCCACGCCGACCTGCTGAACCAACTCAAGGCAGAGCTCTGATCATGGCCGAACTCGCAACCATCGCTCGTCCGTATGCCGAGGCGTTGTTCCGCGTGGCCAAGTCCGGCGACCTGAATCGCTGGTCGGAGCTGGTGCGCGAACTGGCGCAAGTGGCAGCGCTGCCCGAAGTGGCCAACCTGGCCGACGATCCGAAAGTCACGCCGGCGCAAGTCGTCGACGTGCTGACCGCAGCCGTGAAATCGACCGACGCCGAAGTGCGCAACTTCGTCGCCGCTGTGGTCGAAAACGGCCGTCTGGCCGCGATGCCGGAAATCGCCGAACAGTTCGAAGTGTTGAAGAACACGGCCGCCGGTTCGGCGGATGCCACGATCGAAAGCGCCTTCCCGCTCGAAGGTGAGCAACTGACCTCGCTGGTCAAGGGCCTCGAGCACAAGTTCGGCTGCAAGCTCAACCCGAGCGTGACGGTAGATCCGTCGCTCATCGGTGGCGTGCGTGTGGTGGTTGGCGACGAGGTGCTGGACACTTCGGTGCGCGCCCGCCTGGCGGCTATGCGAACGTCGCTGACGGCCTGAGCCCGGCGCGATACGCCTGCGACGGCAAGAATTGAATATCAGGAGCACATATGCAACTCAATCCCTCTGAAATCAGCGAACTGATCAAGAGCCGGATTCAAGGTCTCGAGAGCGGCGCCGAAGTCCGTAACGAAGGCACCGTGATTTCGGTGACCGACGGTATCTGCCGTATCCATGGCCTGTCGGACGTGATGCAGGGCGAAATGCTGGAATTCCCGGGCAATACGTTCGGTCTGGCATTGAACCTCGAGCGCGACTCCGTCGGCGCCGTGATTCTGGGCGAGTACGAGCACATCTCGGAAGGCGACACCGTCAAGTGCACGGGCCGCATTCTGGAAGTGCCGGTCGGTCCGGAACTGAAAGGCCGCGTCGTTGACGCGCTGGGCGTGCCGATCGACGGCAAGGGCCCGATCAACGCCAAGCAAACCGACGCCATCGAAAAGATCGCCCCGGGCGTGATTTGGCGTAAGTCGGTGTCGCAGCCGCTGCAAACCGGCACGAAGGCTATCGACGCCATGGTGCCGATCGGCCGTGGCCAGCGTGAGCTGATCATTGGTGACCGTCAGACGGGTAAGACCGCTGTGGCCATCGACACGATCATCTCGCAGAAGGGCAAGGGCGTGACCTGCGTCTACGTCGCGATTGGTCAGAAGGCCTCGTCGATCATGAACGTGGTGCGCAAGCTCGAAGAGCACGGCGCGATGGAATACACGATCATCGTGGCGGCAACGGCTTCGGATTCGGCGGCCATGCAGTTCATCGCACCGTACGCCGGCTGCACGATGGGCGAATTCTTCCGCGACCGCGGCGAAGACGCGCTGATCATTTATGACGATTTGACCAAGCAGGCCTGGGCCTACCGTCAGATCTCGCTGCTGCTGCGCCGCCCGCCGGGCCGTGAAGCTTACCCGGGTGACGTGTTCTATCTGCACTCGCGTCTGCTCGAGCGTGCCGCTCGCGTCTCGGAAGAGTACGTCGAGAAGTTCACCAACGGCGCCGTGAAGGGCCAGAGCGGTTCGTTGACCGCACTGCCGATCATCGAAACGCAAGCCGGTGACGTGACGGCGTTCGTTCCGACGAACGTGATCTCGATTACCGACGGCCAGATCTTCCTGGAAACCGATCTGTTCAACGCAGGCATCCGTCCGGCAATCAACGCCGGTATCTCGGTGTCGCGCGTTGGCGGTGCAGCGCAGACCAAGGTCATCAAGAAGCTGTCGGGCGGTATCCGTACCGACCTCGCACAGTATCGTGAGCTGGCTGCGTTCGCGCAGTTCGCCTCGGACCTGGACGAAGCCACCCGCAAGCAGCTCGAGCGCGGCCGCCGCGTGACGGAACTGCTCAAGCAGCCGCAGTATCAGCCGCTGCAAGTGTGGGAACTGGCCGTGTCGCTGTTCGCCGCCAACAACGGCTATCTGGATGACCTCGACATCGCTCAGGTGCTGCCGTTCGAAAAGGGTCTGCGCGAAGTTCTGAAGACCAGCCACGGTGCGCTCATCGGCCGTATCGAAGAGACCAAAGATCTCTCGAAGGACGACGAAGCCGCCCTGCACGCTGCGATCAAGGACTTCAAGAAGACCGGCGCTTACTAATCCGGTTGAATCGGTAACTATTCAACGGACCCGGGAAGGCGCGATGTTCAGGCAACAGCGGGCGTCGCGCCGAGACAAGGAGTAAGCAATGGCTGGAATGAAGGAAATTCGCGGCAAGATCAAGAGCGTGCAAAACACGCGCAAGATCACCAAGGCCATGGAAATGGTGGCCGCGTCGAAGATGCGCCGCGCGCAGGAACGCATGCGTCATGCCCGGCCGTACGCTGACAAGGTGCGCCAGATCGCCGCGCATATGGGCCAGGCGAATCCGGAATACCACCACCCGTTCATGGTGAAGCATGCCGACGCGAAAGCCGCCGGCATCATCGTGGTGACGACGGACAAGGGCCTGTGCGGCGGCTTGAACACCAACGTGCTGCGTGCCGTGGTGACCAAGATGAAGGCCATCGAAGCGCAAGGTCTGAAGATCGAAGCGACCGCCATCGGCGGCAAGGGCTTCGGTTTCCTGAACCGTATCGGCGCGAAGGTGGTTTCGCATGTCGTGCAGCTCGGCGACACCCCGCATCTGGACAAGCTGATCGGCGCGGTGAAGTTGCAGCTCGACGCGTACGCCGAAGGCAAGCTCGACGCCGTGTACCTGGCCTACAACCGCTTCGTCAACACGATGAAGCAGGAAGCTGTGGTCGAACAACTGCTGCCGCTGCCCGAGAAGCTCGAGGGCGAGTCGGAAGACGCGAGCGCAGTGCCGGCACAGCATTCGTGGGACTACATCTACGAACCGGATGCGAAGACGGTCGTCGATGCCCTGCTGGTGCGTTACGTCGAAGCTGTCGTGTATCAGGCAGTCGCAGAGAACATGGCGTCGGAACAGTCCGCCCGTATGGTGGCCATGAAGGCCGCGTCGGACAACGCGAAGACCGTGATCGGTGAATTGCAGATGGTCTACAACAAGGGCCGTCAAGCAGCGATTACGAAGGAACTGTCCGAAATCGTGGGTGGCGCCGCCGCTGTGTAAGCGGTGGCACGGGCCGATGCGCCGTAAGGCGAAATGAATTTGAGTATCTAAAGGAAAAGCGATGAGTACTGCTTTGATTGAAGGCAAGATCGTACAGTGCATCGGCGCCGTGATCGACGTGGAGTTCCCGCGCGAGAGCATGCCGAAGATCTACGACGCGCTCATTATGGATGGTTCGGAACTGACGCTCGAAGTCCAGCAACAGCTGGGTGACGGCGTGGTTCGTACCATCTGTCTGGGTTCCTCCGAAGGCCTGCGCCGCGGTATGACGGTGAAAAACACCGGTCTGCCGATCACGGTGCCGGTCGGCAAGCCGACGCTGGGTCGCATCATGGACGTGCTTGGCCGTCCGATCGACGAAGCCGGTCCGATCGCACAGGATCACACCCGTTCGATTCACCAGAAGGCTCCGGCATTCGACGAGCTGTCGCCGTCGACGGAACTGCTCGAAACCGGCATCAAGGTTATCGATCTGATCTGCCCGTTCGCCAAGGGCGGCAAGGTGGGTCTGTTCGGTGGCGCCGGTGTGGGCAAGACCGTGAACATGATGGAACTCATCAATAACATCGCCAAGGAACACGGCGGTTATTCGGTGTTTGCCGGTGTGGGCGAGCGTACCCGTGAAGGGAACGACTTCTACCACGAAATGAAGGACTCGAACGTTCTGGACAAGGTCGCGCTGGTGTACGGCCAGATGAACGAGCCGCCGGGCAACCGTCTGCGCGTCGCGCTGACCGGTCTGACGATGGCAGAGCACTTCCGTGACGAAGGTCGCGACGTGCTGTTCTTCGTGGACAACATCTACCGTTTCACGCTGGCCGGTACCGAAGTGTCGGCACTGCTTGGCCGTATGCCGTCGGCCGTGGGCTATCAGCCGACGCTGGCTGAAGAAATGGGTAAGCTGCAAGAGCGTATTACGTCGACCAAGACCGGCTCGATCACGTCGGTGCAAGCCGTGTACGTGCCTGCCGATGACTTGACCGATCCGTCGCCGGCAACCACCTTCGGTCACTTGGACGCCACCGTCGTTCTGTCGCGTGACATCGCCTCGCTGGGTATCTACCCGGCCGTCGATCCGCTCGACTCGACTTCGCGTCAGATCGACCCGAACGTGATCGGCGAAGAGCACTACTCGGTGACCCGTCGCGTGCAATCGACGCTGCAGCGTTACAAGGAACTGCGCGACATTATCGCGATTCTGGGTATGGACGAACTGTCGCCGGACGACAAGCTCGCCGTGGCCCGTGCGCGTAAGATCCAGCGTTTCCTGTCGCAGCCGTTCCACGTGGCTGAAGTGTTCACGGGTTCGCCGGGCAAGTATGTGCCGCTCAAGGAAACGATCCGCGGCTTCAAGATGATCGTCGACGGTGAGTGTGACCACCTGCCGGAACAGGCGTTCTACATGGTTGGCACGATCGACGAAGCGTTCGAAAAAGCCAAGAAGATGCAGTAAACGGTTGAGTGCCGGGCGACGGCGGGGTCTCGCGAGAGACGCCACCGCACGCCGGCAGGTGACTGTTGCGGGGCGGGGTAGCGAAGCGAGGACAGCCATGTCCGGACTGGCGCGCCTGCCGCTTCATCACACTCAACGGGAGCGATTATGGCAACCATTCACGTAGACGTCGTCAGCGCGGAAGAGCAGATCTTCTCCGGTCAGGCGCGCTTTGTGGCGCTGCCCGGCGAAGCCGGCGAGCTGGGCATTCTGCCTGGCCACACGCCGCTGATCACGCGCATCAAGCCGGGCGCAGTGCGTATCGAGGACGAAGCAGGTAACGAGGACTTCGTCTTTGTGGCCGGCGGCATTCTCGAAGTGCAACCGGGCACGGTCACCGTGCTCGCCGACACCGCGATTCGCGGCAAGGATCTGGACGAGGCGAAGGCTGCCGAAGCCAAGCGCCGTGCAGAAGAAGCGCTGTCGAACAAGGATTCGAACATCGAGTACGCGACAGCCCAGGCCGAACTGGCCGAAGCCATCGCCCAACTCGCTGCGATCCAGAAGTTCCGCAAGGTGAAGTAAATCGGCAGGGCGGGTTGCGACGGCGTTTTCGCCGGCGCAGCATGTCGTGCCAGCCGTCGCGCATGGGTGTCCGTCATCGTGACGGACATCACCGCGTTGCGGTAGAAAGCCCCATGCATGCAAGTGCGTGGGGCTTTTGTTTTGTCTGGTGAAGCCGGCATCGAATGTCGCAGATGCCCATGTCACGCCCGACTCAGGGCGATCCCCACTCGTTGCGTGACTCAAATTACGTTAACGTAAACGTCAATCCAGCGTGACGCGCTATTGTTATAAAGAAGAGCCCGCCGTCGGTCGATGCTTCGACAGAGGAGCTGTTCACTCGCTAGTGCCACGCGACAGCATTTCGCCACTTCAGCATTGCTTCAGGAGACAAAAGCATGGAAAGCCGGGAAGGTGCGGGCGTTGTACCTCGTAATGGGCTGTCGTATGTGAAGGGTGATACCACCGTACCGCTTTCGACGTTGACAGTGTTCGGTTTGCTCGCCGAGACGGCGGCGAAGTTTCCGGAGCGGCAGGCCGTGGTGTTTCGCGAGCAGGGCGTGGACTGGACGTGGCGCGAGTTCATTGCGCATGTGGACACCTTTGCCGCGGGGCTGATTTCGTTGGGTCTGACGAAGGGCGACCGTGTGGGCATCTGGTCACCGAACCGCGTCGAGTGGCTGGTGACGCAGTTCGCGACCGCGCGCGCCGGTCTGATTCTCGTGAACATCAATCCGGCGTACCGGCTCGCCGAACTCGAATACGCGATCAACAAGGTCGGTTGCAAGGCGCTCGTCGCCGCAGAGTCTTTCAAGACGTCGCGCTACCTCGACATGCTGAACGTGCTCGCGCCCGAGCTGGACATGTGCGCCCCCGGTCAACTGAAGTCGGAGAAGTTGCCATCATTGCGCACGGTGATTCGCATGGGCTCGGGTACCACGCCCGGCATGATGAATTACAGCGACGTGGTGACGCTCGGCGCCGATGCCGATCTCGCCAAGCTGCGCGAGATCTCTGGCGGGCTCGATTGCTTCGACCCCATCAACATCCAGTTCACGAGCGGCACGACCGGCAATCCGAAGGGCGCCACGCTCACGCACCACAACATCGTCAACAACGGCCGCTACATTGCCATGGCGATGCGCTTCTCGGAGCACGACAGCCTGTGTATTCCCGTGCCGTTCTATCACTGCTTCGGCATGGTGCTGGCGGTGCTTGCCTGCGTGTCGACGGGCGCGACGATGGTGTTCCCGGGTGAGGCGTTCGATCCAAAGGCCACCATGGCCGCGGTCTCGGAGGAAAGATGTACGGCGCTGCACGGCGTGCCGACAATGTTCATTGCCCAACTCGATCACCCGGCGTTCGGCAACTACCACTTCGATTCTCTGCGCACGGGCATCATGGCGGGTTCGCCGTGCCCCATCGAGACGATGAAGCGCGTGATCAACGAAATGCACATGAGCGAAGTGACGATCGCCTACGGCATGACCGAGACGAGTCCGGTGTCGTTCCAGACCACGACCACCGATCCGCTCGAGAAGCGCGTGACAACCGTGGGGCGCGTGCAGCCGCACCTCGAAGTGAAGCTCGTCGACGCGGCTGGCGAGATCGTGCCGGTGGGTGAGAAGGGTGAGCTTTGCACGAAGGGCTACTCGGTGATGCAGGGCTATTGGGACGACGAACCCCGCACGCGCGAAGCGATCCGCGACGGCTGGATGCACACCGGCGACCTCGCCACGCTCGACGAAGACGGTTACTGCAATATCGTCGGCCGGGTGAAAGACATGCTCATTCGCGGCGGCGAGAACATCTACCCTCGCGAGATCGAGGAGTTCCTGTTCCGTCACCCGAAGGTGCAGGCCGTGCAGGTCTTCGGCGTGCCGGACGCGAAGTACGGCGAGGAGGTCTGTGCCTGGATCATTCTCAAGCCGGGCCAGAGCGCGACGGAAGATGACATCCGCGACTTCTGCAAGGATCAGATCGCGCACTACAAGATTCCGCGCTACATCCGTTTCGTCGACGAGATGCCGATGACGATCACGGGCAAGGTGCAGAAATTCGTCATGCGTGAACGGATGGTCGAAACGCTGGGATTGTCGGAAGCGAAGACGGCCTGACGGTGGCCCGGCCGGCACAACTGGCCTAACACCGCAGCGTGGGCCCGCCCCTGGTGGCGGGCATCTGCTTATTTTTTGAGCGCATCCGGAGGCAATGCCGTATCATTCGGGATTACCCTAGGTTCCGCGCCATGCCTGCCCATACTTTCCGCACTGTCTTCGTTCTTGGCATTCTGTCGGCCATCGGCTCGCTGTCGATCGACATGTACCTGCCTGCGCTGCCGAGCATCGCGCGCGAGCTGAACACGACGGACGCGGCCGTGCAATTCTCGCTGGCATCGTTCTTCATCGGCCTGGGCCTTGGCCAGTTGTTGCATGGCCCGCTGGCCGACCGCTACGGCCGCAAGCGCCCGCTGTACGCCGGGCTCGCGCTCTACACGCTCGCGTCGGCCGGCTGCGCGCTGGCGAGCCATATCGAGACGCTGATCATCTGCCGCTTCATTCAGGCGGTGGGCGGATGCGCTTGCTTTGTGATCGCGCGCGCGATGGCGCGGGATCTGTTCGACACGAACACCGTGGCGCGCGTGCTCTCGCGCATGACGCTCATCATGGGCGCCGCACCGATTCTCGCGCCGCTCATTGGCGGGCAAGTGCTGACGTTTGTCGGCTGGCGCTGGATCTTCTGGGGCCTGACGGCGTTCGGTGCGATGTGCTTCGCGATGTCCGTCTACTGGCTGCCGGAGACGCGTGCGGCCGCGAAGCAGGCCCGCCACTGGCTCGCCACGGCGTGGCACAACTACGGCGCGCTCTTGCGCGATCGCGAGTTCATGGGCAACGCCCTCGCGGGCGGCGTCTCGCAGGCCGGCATGTTTGCCTACATCACCGGCTCGCCCTTCGTGTTCATCAATCTTTACGGTGTCGACCCGGCGCATTACGGCTGGCTATTCGGGCTGAACGCGTGCGGCATCATTGGCGGTTCGCAAATCAATGCCCACCTGCTGCGCAAACACCGTCCGGCCGATGTGTTGCGCCGTACCAACAATCTGGTCGCCATTCTCGGATTATTGATGCTCGCCGTGGCGGCGCTGCAACTGGGTGGCCTGATCGGATTGATGGTGCCGCTCTTCGCATATGTCACGAGTCTGGGTTTCTCCCAGCCGAATGCCGTGGCGGAAGCCTTGAACCGGCAGCACCAACGAGCCGGCGCCGCATCGGCACTGCTTGGCGCACTGCAATTCCTCGCCGCAGCGAGTGCCGGTGCAGCCATCGGGCTGATGCATGCCCGCTCGGCGGTGCCGATGGCGGCCGTCATGGCCCTATGCGGCACGCTGTCGTGGTGTTTCCACACGGTGTTGATTCGCCGCGCGAGACCGGCGGCACCGCCCGCCGCCGGGGCAGCCTGACGCTATCGAACGCCCCGTCGAAGCGCAGACACAGGAACGCCCGGCGTCACTGGGCGTCAGCAATCTGCAACACGGCGAACGTGCGGTAAGGAAAGGTAAGGCGGCAAATCGCCATCGCGCGACATGTTTCGGGAACCCGCACCCGAGCTTTCCTTCCAAACCTGAAATTCGGTGCGCGGCACTACACCTGTAACAGTTTGTAATTGGTCTGTTCCGGCATTCGTACGATTGGCAAAGTACGATCCAGCGCCCCTTGCAAGGCTCCCCTGAAATTTTTTGCAAGGATCGCTAAAGTTCGGCAAAACCCAGCCGAAATACAGTCAAGCAGTAAAGCGCAGCTTCGTGACATTTTCATGAAGTTGTCAGCTGTCAGCCATCGATCGCTTCTCCAGCGCATCGTCGGGGCCGTTTGCGCCCTCGTGTAGGAAAAATTCCTACAAAAAACTTCCGCTTTTCTCGCCATCCCACGTAGTTTTTCTCCGATTTCTTTATCTTTCGCCCTTGTCCACAATGCGGGGGAATAGACAGTATTACCGCAAGATTCATCCATTGCGCCGGGGGGCCGCATGCGAAACAGCGAAACACTGAATGAGATTCGTGAATTGAATCTCTCCTACCTAGTCCTGGCCCAGCGCCTGATCCGCGAGGATCGTGCAGCGGCAATGTTCCGCCTGGGGATCAGCGACCAGCTTGCCGACGTGCTCGGCAGTCTCACACTGGCTCAACTCGTCAAGTTTGCGGGGTCGAACCAGTTGCTGTGCCGATTTCGATTCGACGACCACGTGATCCTCTCGACGCTGACGCATGGAGCGAAAGACGTGGGTATGCAGCAGTCACACGCATCGATTCTGTTGGCGGGGCAACCCGTCGAGCAGATCGGCTGAGCTTACGACACACGCGACACGCGCTGCGCCGTCCTGAGGGGCGGCGTTTCGCGTGAATTGCCAGGAAGCCTGTATATGCGTACCAAAAGCGTCGTTCTCGAGGCCCGTGAGATTCAACTGGCCATCGAACTGATCGAACTCGGCGCCCGCCTCCAATTGCTGGAAGCGGAAACGAGCCTGAGTCGCGACCGGCTCATCAAACTCTACAAAGAGCTCAAGGGGGCTTCGCCGCCCAAGGGCATGCTGCCGTTCTCGACCGACTGGTTCGTGACGTGGCTGCCGAACATTCACTCGTCGCTCTTTCACAATATCTATCGTCATCTGGTTCAGTACGGCGGATGCCAGGGCATCGAAGCCATCGTCAAGGCTTATCGCCTTTACCTGGAGCATGTGGAACTGCATGGCTGGGAAGCGGTGCTCGGGTTTACGCGGGCGTGGACGCTCGTTCGCTTCTTCGACAGCAAGATGCTGCAGATGACGCCTTGCACGCGATGCGGCGGCCATTTCGTCACGCATGCTCACGAGCCGCATGGCCAGTACGTTTGCGGGCTGTGCCAACCGCCGTCGCGCGCCGGCAAGACCCGGAAAGCGAAACACGCGCATGCCGCCGATCTGGCGCCGGCCGTGGCGTCGCCCGCACCTGGCACGGATATTTCCCCGCTGGCCGCCTGATCAAGCCCACTTCACGAGGTTCCACCCCCTACAGTTTCCCTGCGTGTCTGCCGTTAAGCCCTCTGAACAGGAAGGACATTTTTCCGTAGACGTATTTTTGCGAGAGGTATCCGGCAGTGCTTGTCGTCATTGGTTACATCATCGTTCTGGCATCTGTCTTTGGCGGCTTCGTCATTGGCGGGGGCCACTTGGGCGCGCTGTTTCAGCCGACCGAGCTGCTGATCATCGGTGGCGCGGGCGTCGGCTCGTTCGTGGTGGGCAACAACAGCAAGGCGATCAAGGCGACGATGAAAGCGCTGCCGATGCTGTTCAAGGGCTCGAAATACACCAAAGAGCTGTACATGGAGCTGATGGCGCTCCTGTACGTGCTGCTTGCGAAGGCTCGCAAGGACGGCATGCTCGCCATCGAAGGGGATGTGGAAGACCCGGCATCGAGCCCGGTGTTCTCGCAGTACCCGCGTATTCTCGGCGAGCCGCGCATCATGGAATTCCTCACCGACTATCTGCGCCTGATGGTCAGCGGCAACATGAACGCGTTCGAGATCGAGAACCTGATGGATCACGAAATCGAAACGTACCGTCATGAGGGCGAAGTCCCGGCGCACTGCCTGCAGAAGACGGGCGACGCCATGCCCGCGTTCGGTATCGTGGCTGCCGTGATGGGCGTGGTGCACACAATGGCATCGGCCGACCAGCCGCCTGCCGTGCTGGGGGCGCTGATCGCGCAGGCACTCGTGGGCACGTTCCTCGGTATTTTGCTGGCCTACGGTTTCATTTCGCCGCTGGCGCAACTCATCGAGCACCGCATCAACGAGTCGGTCAAGCTCTACGAGTGCATCAAGGTCACGCTGCTCGCGAGCCTGAACGGTTATGCACCGGCGCTTTCGGTCGAGTTTGGCCGCAAGGTCCTTTATTCCACTGTACGTCCGTCGTTCGCCGAGCTCGAAGAGCACGTGCGACAGGTCAAGGCACGTTGACGGGCGCAAGCAATGAGCGAGAAAGAAGAGCGGCCCATCATCGTCAAGCGCCGCGCACGCGGCGCACACGGCCACCATGGCGGTGCATGGAAGATTGCCTACGCCGACTTCATGACGGCCATGATGGCGTTCTTCCTGCTGATGTGGCTGCTCAGCTCCGTGACCAGCAAGGAATTGACGGGCATCGCCGAGTATTTCCGCACGCCGCTCAAGGTCGCGCTCACGGGCGGACGTAACGCGGCGGACAACAGCGGCGTGATTCCCGGCGGCGGCACCGACACGACGCGCACCGACGGCCAGAAGTCGCGTGGCGATCAGGTCAGGTCGCGTCAGGCGACGACGACCGAACTGGCCGAGCGTGCCGATGCGCAGCGTTTGCGCGAACTCAAGGCGCGCATCGAGAAGGCCATCGAAAATAACCCGACGCTCAAACAGTTTCGCAACCAGTTGCTCATCGATGTGACGACCGAGGGTCTGCGCATCCAGATCGTCGACGACCAGAACCGTCCGATGTTCGCCAACGCGAGCGCACAGGTGCAGCCGTACATGCGCGACATCCTGCGAGAGATCGGCAAGTCGCTCAATGACGTGCCGAACCGCATCAGCCTGTCGGGCCATACCGATGCCACGGCGTACGCGCAGGGCGACAAGAGCTATAGCAACTGGGAGTTGTCCGCCGATCGCGCGAACGCCTCGCGCCGCGAACTGATTGCGGGCGGGCTCGATGGCGACAAAGTGCTGCGTGTGGTGGGTCTGGCGTCCACCGTGCCGCTCGATCGCGACAACGCGTACAACCCGATCAACCGCCGCATCAGCATCATCGTGCTCAATCGCCGCGCCGAGCAGTCGTTCAAGCACGAGGGCGACCAGCCGACAATCGACGCCGCAAACGCACGCGGCGCAGGAACCGACGCGGTGAACGCGGCCATCAACGGCGGATTGCCTGCCGTGCCGGGTGTGCCTACGCCGCCCGCACCGCCCACGGCACCGGCGGTGCCGGGTGCCGCGGCGCGATAACTGACAAGAGGAGACGCATGCACGCCCTTCGTAACACGATTCTCGCCGTCGACGATTCCGCGTCGATGCGCCAGATCCTGGCGGCGACGCTCGACGAAGCCGGCTATGCCGTGACGACTGCCCGCGACGGGCAGGAAGCACTGGCGCTGGCGTCGAACGCGACCTTCGATCTGGTGCTGACCGACCAGCACATGCCCGGCATGGATGGCCTGTCGCTCATTCGCGCGCTGCGCGAACTCGACACGTTTGCCCAGACCCCCATTCTGGTGCTGACGACGGAAGTGGATGGCGCGTACAAGACGGCGGCCCGCGAAGCGGGCGCCAGCGGCTGGCTGATCAAGCCGGTCGACCCCGAGGCATTGGTCGACGTGGTGGGCTCGCTCGTCGGCGAAGGCGCATGACGATAGCGTCGATGGCACAACCAAGTTAGGACGAGGAAATCGGTGGATATCACCCAGTTCTACCAGACCTTTTTCGACGAAGCGGAAGAGTTGCTCGCAGAGATGGAGCACCTCCTGCTTGCGCTCGATATCAATGCACCGGACAACGAGCAGCTCAACGCGATTTTCCGGGCAGCGCATTCGATCAAGGGCGGCGCCGCTACATTCGGCTTCACCGCGCTCACCGAGACCACTCACCTGCTGGAAAACCTGCTGGACCGTGCGCGTCGCGGCGAATTGCAGTTGCGCACCGAGATGGTCGACACCTTCCTGGAAACCAAAGACGTGCTGCATCAACAGTTGAATGCCTACCGCGCCTCCAGTGAACCCGATGTTGAGGCGATGAAGCGCATCTGCGCGATTCTTCAGCAATTGGCTGCCGAAGAAGGTGGCGCCCCGGCATCTGCCGCGCCGGTCTCGCCGGCTGCGGCGGCACCTGCGCCGGCGGCACCGGCCGCGCCCGTGGCAGCCGGCGAAGTCGCTGCCACCGACGCCAGCGGGGCCCCGACGAGCCCCGTGCCGCCGGGCCAGACGCGTCTGAAGGTTACGCTCACGGGCGTGGGCGAAAAGGATCAGACGTTGCTCGCCGAAGAACTGGGCAACCTTGGTCAGGTGGCGGGCCGTCACTCGAGCGGCGACGTGTTGCACCTGTGGCTCGATACCACGTGCGGCGCCGACGACATTCTCGCCGTGTGCTGCTTCGTGATCGAGCCGTCGCAGATCGACGTGCAAGACGCGTCGGCCGCTGCTGCCCCTGCCGCTCCTTCTGCGCCTGCCGCTGCGGCGCAGGCGCCCGTGGCGGCGCCGGTCCAGACGGCCGAAATCTTTGCGCAAGCGTCGGCTGCCCCAGCACCGATCGAAGTGCCTGCCGCGCCGGCGCCCGTTGCCCCGCCGCCTGCGGCCGAGCCCATCGTGGTGCCTGCCGCGCCGGTGGCTCAGGCGGGCGCGGGTGGCAATGGCGCGCATCAGCCGCCGGAGAAGCGCGCGGCTGCCGCGTCGGCTGGCGCTGCTGCCGGACACGAGAACAGCTCGATTCGCGTGGGCGTGGAGAAGGTCGACCAGCTCATCAACCTCGTGGGCGAACTGGTGATCACGCAGGCCATGCTGGCGCAAACGGCGAGCAGCCTCGACCCGATGCTTCACGACCGCCTCTTCAATGGCATGGGCCAGCTTGAGCGCAACGCGCGCGATCTGCAAGAAGCGGTGATGTCCATCCGCATGATGCCGATGGACTACGTGTTCTCGCGCTTCCCGCGTCTGGTGCGCGATCTCGCGGGCAAGCTGGGCAAGCAAATCGAACTCGTCACGTTCGGTCAGGCGACCGAACTCGACAAGAGCCTGATCGAGCGCATCATCGATCCGCTCACACACCTTGTGCGCAACAGTCTGGACCACGGTATCGAAACGTCGGAGGCGCGTCTGGCCTCGGGCAAAGACCCGGTCGGCCAGTTGGTGCTCTCCGCCGCGCATCAGGGCGGCAACATCGTGATCGAAGTGAGCGACGACGGTGCGGGCCTGCGTCGCGAAAAGATTCTCGCCAAGGCGCAGCAGCAAGGCATGAACGTCTCCGATTCGATGACGGACGAGGAAGTCTGGCAACTGATCTTCGCGCCGGGTTTCTCCACGGCCGAAGCGGTCACCGACGTGTCGGGCCGCGGTGTGGGCATGGACGTCGTCAAGCGAAACATCCAGCAGATGGGCGGCCACGTCGAGATTCTGTCCTCGCGCGGCAAGGGCACCACGATCCGCATCGTGTTGCCGCTTACGCTGGCGATTCTCGACGGTATGTCCGTCAAGGTCGGCCCCGAGATCTTCATCCTGCCGCTGAACTTCGTGATGGAGTCGCTGCAACCGCGTCGCGACGACATTCGCGCCGTGACCGGCGAAGGTCAGGTCGTGCTGGTGCGCGGCGAGTATCTGCCGCTCGTCGAGCTCTACCGCGCGTTCGATGTGCCGGAAGCGCGCCTCGACCCCACGCAGGGCATCATCGTGATCCTTCAGGCCGAAGGCCGCCGCTTCGCGTTGCTGGTGGACGAACTGGTCGGTCAGCAGCAGGTCGTGGTGAAGAATCTCGAAACCAATTACCGCCGTATTCACGGTATTTCCGCCGCCACCATCATGGGTGACGGCAGCGTGGCTTTGATCGTCGACGTGGCGGCGCTTCAGCGCGGCCAGCGCTCGGCGGTAGCCACCATCTTCAACTGAAGTCGGAGACGCGTTAGATGGACAACCTTTCGCAAGAGCATGCCGTGTCGCGCCAGGGCGGCGCCATGCAGACCGATGGCGACGGTCAGGAATTTCTGGTCTTCACGCTCGGTGAAGAGGAATACGGTATCGACATCCTGAAGGTGCAGGAGATTCGCGGCTACGACGCGGTCACGCGCATCGCCAATGCGCCGGACTTCATCAAGGGCGTGATCAATCTGCGCGGCATCATCGTGCCGATCGTGGACATGCGCATCAAGTTCCGGCTGGGGCGCGTCGAGTACGACACGCAGACGGTCGTGATCATTCTGAACGTGGCGGGCCGCGTGGTCGGCATGGTGGTCGACGGCGTGTCGGACGTGCTCACGCTCGCGCGCGGCGAAATCAAGCCGGCGCCCGAGTTCGGCGCACAACTGGCGACCGAGTACATCACGGGTCTGGGCACGGTCGAAGGCCGCATGCTGATCCTGATGGACATCGAAAAGCTGATGACCAGCGACGATATGGCGCTCATCGAGCGGCTGGCGAGCTAAGCCCCGGTAGCCGGCGCGCAAAGCAAGACACATAGCACGGACGTGAACGACGGGCCGAGACACCCGCAACATCACCCCACAAACCATAACCCACTCACCCAGTCCACGGAGACCCAGTACGTGCGCAATAACCAGCCCGTCACCCAGAACGAGTTCGTCATCGGCGAGCATCAGTACCTGATCTCACGAACGGATCTCAAGGGGCGGATCACGTATGCCAATCCCGCCTTCGTGGAGGTGAGCGGCTATTCGCGCGATGAACTGCTGGGCGCGCCGCACAACATCGTGCGCCATCCGGACATGCCGTCCGAGGCGTTCGGCGATTTGTGGGAGACGGTCCAGCGAGGCGACACGTGGATCGGGCTGGTCAAGAACCGCCGTAAGAACGGCGACTACTACTGGGTGCTGGCGACGGTGACGCCGACGCAGGAGAACGGCACGGTGGTGGGTTACACATCGGTGCGCGTACGTCCTGCGGCGGGGGCGACGGCGCAGGCTGAAGCCCTCTATGCGCGCTTTCGCAATGGGCAAGCCGGCAATCTGCGCATTCGCGGCGGTCAGGTCGAGCGCGGCGGTATTGCGGCACTAGTGCGCAAGGTGCGTCTCGATACGCTGCGTGCGCGTCTGACCGGCATGATCGTGCTCGGCGCGGTTCTGCTCGTCGTGGTCGGCGCTTTGGGCATGTGGGGCGTCTCGAGCAGCAATCAGAAGCTGTTGCGCGTGTACCAGAACGGTATGGTGCCGGTGAGCACGCTGGGCATGATCGGCCAGAAGCTGGATCGCGATGTGCTGCTCGTGGCGGAAGCCGTAGGCAGCCCGAACCTCGACGCCATGAAGCGTGCGGGCGACGAAATCGCTGGCAGCTTGGACGAGATCAATCGTCAGTGGGCGGAGTACATGAAGTCGGTCGATCCGGCGACGCAGGCGCAGGCGGAGCGTTTCAACGTGATTCGCCAGCGCTTCACGACCGATGGCCTTCAACAAACGGTCGCGATGCTCAAGGCCGGCTCGGCCGAGGGTGCCCAACAGACGTATATCGAGAAGGTGAAGCCGGCCTATGGCCCGATGCGCGACGAGCTGAACGTGCTCACGCGTCTAGAACTCACGCAGGCGACCGATCTGTACGAGCAAGCGCAGAAGGAGCACACCCTCGTGCGCGGCGCCACGGCGGTGGCAGTGCTCGGCGGCATTGTCATCCTGTTCGTTCTCGGCAGCATTCTGCGCCGGGCGATCAACCATCCGCTGCGCGTCGCGCTCTCGATGTCCAAGCAGATCGCGGCGGGCGACCTGACCGGCACGGCCGAAGGTTCGGGCCGTGACGAAATCGGGCAGTTGCTCTTCAGCCTCACGGTCATGAAGAACAGTCTGCTGTCCATCGTTTCGGATGTCCGAGACGGCATCGACTCGATCAATGTGGCCTCGCGCGAAATCGCCGCAGGCAACACCGATCTGTCGGCGCGCACTGAGCAACAGGCCGCCTCGCTCGAGCAGACGGCCTCGTCGATGGAGCAGCTCACCGCCACGGTCAAGCAGAACGCCGACAATGCCCGGCAAGCAAGCGCGATGGCGGTGAACGCCTCGGAAATTGCCGCGCGCGGCGGTCAGGTGGTGGGCAACGTCGTAGAGACCATGGACGGCATCTCGACGAGCTCGCACAAGATCGTCGACATCATCAGCGTGATCGAAGGCATTGCGTTCCAGACCAACATTCTCGCGCTCAACGCCGCCGTGGAAGCGGCCCGCGCGGGCGAGCAGGGACGCGGCTTCGCCGTGGTGGCAGGCGAAGTGCGCACGCTGGCGCAACGCAGTGCGGCAGCCGCGAAGGAAATCAAGGTGCTGATCGAAGACTCGGTCGGGCGCGTGGAAAACGGCTCGGCGCTCGTGGCGAAGGCCGGTCAGACGATGGACGAGATCGTGCAGGCGGTCAAACGCGTGACCGACATCATGGGCGAGATCTCGGCGGCTTCGGCCGAACAGTCGAGCGGCATCGAGCAGGTCAACCGTGCCGTGACGCAGATGGACGAGGTCACGCAACAGAACGCGGCGCTCGTGGAAGAAGCGGCGGCCGCCGCCGGATCGCTCGAAGACCAGGCGCATCGCTTGCGCGATTCGGTGGCTGTCTTCCGTGTCGGCGACAGCGTCAAGGCCGCCGGCGCCTCCAGCGCCACCAGGCAACGCACGGCGTCTACCGTGCGGCCATCGAGTGCCGCGGCACCCGCCGTAGCGGCATCGGTTGCCCCGGCAACCCCGGCGGCTGCGTCGACAGCCAGCGCTGCACCGGCACGCGCCAGTGCGGGCACGGGGGCAACGCGTACGGTGACGCGCCGGCCGCAGTCACCCGCGCCAGCAGCGCCGGCGGCAATCAGCGCACAGGATGACGCACAGGTGCTGCAACTGGCGGCACGACGGGGCAAGACACCGGCGGGCGGATCGACGGGGACAACGTCGACGGCGAAGTCGAGTGATCCGGGCGATTGGGAAGAGTTTTGACGTTTCGATGATTGAGATGGGTATGCCGGCCGCAGGCTGGTCTTCACGGGGTAGAGGTCGTTATGTTTAAGAATGTCACCATCCGGGCTCGGCTGACGCTGGCGCTAGGACTCTTCATGGTGCTGCTGGTTGTCGGCGCCGCTGTGGGTCTTGTCTCGCTGCGACAAAGCAATGCATCGTTGCAGGAGATCTACTCGAACGACATGGCGTCGGCGCGCTCGCTCGCGCAGACGACGATCTCGACACTGGGCGCACGCGTGACCCTCTCGCGCATCGAGTTCATTGCCGATCCGACCGAGATCAAGACGGCGATCGACAGCGTTCGCGGCAACCTCAAGAAGGCCGACGAGTCCTGGGCTGCCTACGCCGCACTGCCGATGAGCGATGGCGAGAAGAGCATGGCCGATGCCGTGGTCGCCGCGCGCGGCAAGGTCGTCAACGACGGCATCCTGCCCGCGCTCAAGGCCATCGAATCGGGTGACATTCCGGACTTCCACGCCAAGACGGTGATGGATGTGCCGCGTTTGTTCGCCGACTACACGAAGGCGATGACGGCACTGGCCGATCTGCAGGTCAAGAACGCCGAAGACCGCTACCTTGCTGCCCAGAGCCGCTACACGATGGTGATGTGGATGGTCGGGATCGGTCTGGCGGTCGGCCTGCTCGTCGGTATCGTGACGCAGATCACGCTCACGCGCGCCATCGTCGGCCCCATCGACGACGCGATCAAGCACTTCGAGAAGATTGCCGGCGGTGATCTGACGGCGCGCATCGACGTATGGAACGACACCGAGACCGGGCGTCTGTTCAAGGGCGTGAAGCACATGCAGGACAGCCTGGTGCGCACCGTGGCAGAGGTTCGCTCGGGCACCGAGTCGATCACTTCGGCGGCACAGCAAATCGCCGCCGGCAACACCGATCTGTCGGCACGCACCGAACAGCAAGCGGCATCGCTGGAAGAAACGGCCTCGTCGATGGAAGAACTCACGGCTACCGTGCGCCAGAACGCGGACAACGCGCGTCAGGCCAGCCAGCTTGCCGTGAACGCCTCGGAAATCGCCACGCGCGGTGGCGAGGTCTCCGGGCAGGTCGGTGAGACGATGGACGGCATTTCGGCTAGCTCGAACAAGATCGTCGACATCATCAGCGTGATCGACGGCATCGCCTTCCAGACCAATATTCTTGCCCTGAACGCCGCGGTGGAAGCCGCCCGTGCAGGTGAGCAAGGCCGTGGCTTCGCGGTGGTGGCGGGCGAAGTGCGCACGCTGGCGCAGCGCAGTGCTGCGGCCGCGAAGGAAATCAAGGCGCTGATCGAAGACTCGGCGCGCCGCGTGCATGACGGCACGGCGCTCGTGGCGCAGCAAGGCCAGACGATGGGCGAGATCGTGCAAGCGGTCAAACGTGTGACCGACATCATGGGTGAGATCTCGGCGGCCTCGGCGGAGCAGTCGAGCGGCATCGAGCAGGTCAACCGCGCGATCACGCAGATGGACGAAGTCACGCAGCAGAACGCGGCGCTCGTGGAAGAAGCGGCGGCGGCCGCTGGCTCGCTGGAAGAGCAGGCCAATCGCCTGAAGTCGGTCGTCTCGGTGTTCCGTCTGGATGCCAGCCAGGCCGTGGCAAGCCATTCGGCGCCGGCGCTGGCGGCGCTGCCGCCGGCAGCGCGTCCGGCGGTGAAGAAGGTAGCGGCGCCTGCGGCGTCGGCGGCGGCACCCGCGGCGAAGGCCGCACCGGCCCCGCTGCGCCGGCCGGCACCGGCTGCCGCCGCGCCGGCAGCCAGCGCTCGCACCGGCACGGACGATGCGAGCGGCGACTGGGAAACCTTCTGATCGCGCGTTACACACACAGCACGGAAACAACCTACTGGAACGGTGCACGCGTCTATCCCGAAGCGGGACGAGCCGGAATCGACGAGACGCGTGTCGGCAAGTGGCAATAATCGGTAAGACAAATGCCGTCGCGCGCATCATGCCGCGACGTGCAGCGGGTGGAGAGTCACATCATGATGCAGTTGAGTCTCAAAGCAAAACTCTGGTCCGCGCTTGCGCTCATGTGGCTGGGGCTTTTGATTCTCGGCGGCTGGGCTGCCTGGCATGAGCGCGGCACGGTGATATCGGAGCGACGCTCGGCGTTGGAGAACATCATCACCAGTGCCGACGGGATCGTGCGCGATTACGCGGCGCAGGCTGCGGCAGGCAAGATCAGCGTCGAAGAGGCCCAGCAGCAGGCCATGGCCCGCCTCAAGACCATGCGTTATGGCGACAACGGCTATCTGGTCATCTTCAACAGCAAGCCGGTCGTGCTCATGCATCCGACACTCGCCGATCTGGTGAACAAGGACGTCTCCGATTACAAGGACTCGAACGGCAAGCTGCTCTTTGTCGAGATGGCGCAGGTCGCCAAGAGCAAAGGCGCGGGCTTCGTCAATTACTACGGCCGCCTGCCCGGCAGCGACAAACAGATCGCCAAGCTCTCGTTCGTGAAGTACTTCGCGCCCTGGGACTGGGGCCTGATGAGCGGCGTGTATGTGCAGGACATCGACGAAGCGTTCTACGCCACACTGCTGCGTCTGGGCGTTGCGCTGCTTGCGATCGGCGCCGTCGTTACCGCTGCAATGGTCGCGATCATTCGCAACATACAACGCAGCCTCGGCGGCGAACCCGAATACGCGGCCGAAATCGCACATCGCATCGCCAGCGGCAATCTGCACGTTCATGTCAACGTGGCGCCGGGCGACACCAGCAGCCTGATCTACGCCATGCACAGCATGCAGCAGACGCTGGCCACGACCATCGGACAGATTCGTCAGGGTACCGAGTCGATCACGACGGCCGCGCATGAGATCGCGGCCGGCAATACCGATCTGTCGTCCCGCACCGAACAACAGGCGGCATCGCTCGAAGAGACGGCCTCGTCGATGGAGCAGCTCACCGCCACGGTCAAGCAGAACGCGGACAACGCGCGTCAGGCCAGCCAGCTCGCCGTGAACGCTTCGGATATCGCCACGCGTGGCGGTGAAGTGTCCGGACAGGTCGGCGCAACGATGGACGGCATCTCCGCCAGTTCGAGCAAGATCGTCGACATCATCGGGGTGATCGACGGGATTGCCTTCCAGACCAACATCCTTGCGCTGAACGCGGCGGTGGAAGCGGCGCGTGCCGGTGAGCAGGGCCGTGGCTTTGCCGTGGTGGCCGGGGAAGTGCGCACGCTGGCGCAACGCAGTGCGTCGGCGGCGAAGGAAATCAAGGCCCTCATCGAAGATTCGGCACGCCGTGTACAGGACGGCACGGCGCTCGTGGCGCAGCAGCGTCAGACGATGGGCGAGATCGTGCAGGCGGTCAAACGCGTGACCGACATCATGGGCGAGATCTCGGCGGCTTCGGCCGAACAGTCGAGCGGCATCGAGCAGGTCAACCGCGCCGTGGCGCAGATGGACGAGGTGACGCAGCAGAACGCGGCGCTGGTGGAAGAGGCGGCGGCCGCCGCTGGCGCGCTGGAGTCGCAGGCTCACGAACTGCGCGAGGCCGTGTCGGTGTTTCAGACGAACGGTGCGGGGGGCGGGAGCGTGCATGCCATGAGCGCTACGCGCCGGGAACCGACGCCGCAGCCGTTGGCTCGCGCGGCATGAACGCGAGCACAACAGCGAGCATGACGGCGGGTGACTGACGCCGTAGCAAAGTGAGAAACCATGACTGATTCGCGCAATACTTCGCATCTGTCGCACCGCAGTGCCGCTGGCAACACCGGCGCGGATGGCGCGGGCAGCTCGCGCAGCGCGGATTTCGCGCGCGCAAGCGGTGCCGCCCTCTCGGGCGAGCGCGACTTCGCCTTCTCGCTGGCGGACTTCAGCCGCATCCGCAACCTGATTTATCAGCGTGCCGGGATCGCATTGGCCGAACATAAGCGCGAGATGGTGTACAGCCGCATCGCGCGGCGTCTGCGTGCGCTCGGCATGACGAGCTTCACCGAATACCTCGACATGCTCGAAGCCGATACCGGCGACAGCGAATGGGAGGCGTTCACCAACGCGTTGACGACGAACCTCACGTCGTTCTTCCGCGAATCGCATCACTTTCCGCTGCTTGCCGACTTCGTGCGTCAGCGCCCCAAGCCGATCTCGGTCTGGTGCTGCGCGGCGTCGACCGGCGAAGAGCCGTATTCGATTGCGATGACGCTCGTCGACACGCTGGGTTCGCGCCCCAACGCAAGCGTGCTGGCGACCGATGTCGACACGCAGGTGCTTGCCCGCGCGTCGGCCGCCGTCTACAACGGCGAGCAGACCGGCAAGCTCTCGCAGGAGCAGTTGCGCCGTCACTTCCTGCGCGGCACGGGGGCGAACTCGGGCAAGATCAAGGTGCGTCCGGAATTACAGCAACTCGTGACGTTCGCGCCGCTGAACCTGCTGGCGCCGTCGTGGCAGATCGGCGGTCCGTTCGACGTCATTTTCTGCCGCAATGTGATGATTTATTTCGACAAGGCCACGCAGGCGCGGATTCTCGAGCGTTTCGTGCCCTTGCTCAAGCCGGACGGGCTGCTCTTTGCCGGGCACTCCGAGAACTTCACCTATGTGAGCCGGGCGTTCCGGCTGCGCGGGCAGACGGTCTACGAACTGGCCGGCTCGGGCGCACGGGGAGCCTGATCATGGCGCAACCATTGGCCGAAGCGCTCGCGACCAACCATTACTTCGACAGTGCGTTCAATACGCAGGCGGTGAAGCTGCTGCCGTCGGAGTATTTCGTCACGACCGAAGACATCATGCTCGTGACGGTGCTGGGCTCGTGCGTCGCCGCGTGTGTGCGCGACAGCGTCACCGGTATTGGCGGCATGAATCATTTCATGCTGCCTGACGATGGCGAGAGCGAGCGCGACCGTATACTCTCGGCGTCCATGCGCTACGGTGCATACGCCATGGAAATGCTCATCAACGAGCTGATCAAGCTCGGCGCAAAGCGCGAAAGGCTCGAAGCGAAAGTCTTCGGCGGCGGCGCGGTGCTGGCGGGCATGACCACACTGAATATCGGCGATCGCAACGCGAATTTCGTGTTGCGCTATCTCGAGATGGAGCAGATTCGCGTCACGGCGCAGGATCTGCTCGGACCGCATCCGCGCAAGGTGTGCTTTTTGCCGCGCACCGGGCGAGTGATGGTCAAGAAGCTGGGCGACCGGGGCGATCCGGCCATCGTTCAGCGCGAACAGGCGTATGCGCAGCGTTTGCGCACACGCGAAGTACGGGGCTCCGTAGAGCTCTTTGCGCCACCGGCCAGAAATGCCAAGCCTCGGCCGGGGCCTGATAACCGACAAATGGAGGGGGCTTGAGCGAACCAATCAAAGTCCTGTGCGTGGACGATTCCGCACTCGTGCGCAGCCTGATGACAGAGATCATCAACGCGCAACCGGACATGACCGTTGTGGCGACCGCCCCCGATCCGCTCGTGGCGCGCGACCTGATCAAGCAGTACAACCCGGACGTGCTCACGCTCGACGTCGAAATGCCGCGCATGGACGGGCTGGACTTCCTCGAGAAGCTCATGCGCCTGCGCCCGATGCCGGTGTTGATGGTGTCGTCGCTGACCGAGCGTGGCTCGGAGGTCACGCTGCGCGCGCTGGAACTCGGCGCGGTGGACTTCGTGACCAAGCCGCGCCTGGGCATTCGCGACGGCATGCTCGAATACGGCGAGATGATTGCCGACAAGATTCGCGCTGCCGCCCGCGCCCGTGTGCGTAGCGCTCCGCCCAAGAGCGCGGTGCCTGCGCCGATCGAAGCGGCGCCGATGCTGCGTAACCCGCTGGTGTCGACGGAGAAGTTGATTATCATCGGCGCGTCGACGGGCGGAACGGAAGCCATTCGCGAGGTGCTGGTACCGATGCCGCCGGACGCCCCGGCGATTCTGATCACCCAGCATATGCCGGCGGGCTTCACCAAGTCGTTCGCGCAGCGCCTGAACGGCCTGTGCCGCATCACGGTGAAGGAAGCCGAACATGGCGAGCGGGTGCTGCCGGGGCACGCGTACATCGCACCGGGGGGCGACACCCACTTGCAACTCTCGCGCAGCGGCGCGAACTATGTGGCCTTGCTCGACCCGGCACCGCCGGTGAATCGACATCGTCCGTCGGTCGATGTATTGTTTCGCTCCGCGGCGGTTCATGCCGGACGCAACGCGATCGGGGTGATTCTCACCGGCATGGGCCGCGACGGCGCGGCCGGTCTGGTGGAAATGCGCCAGGCCGGCGCACACACCTTCGCGCAGGATGAAGCGAGCTGCATCGTGTTCGGCATGCCGCGCGAGGCCATTGCGATGGGCGGCGCCGAGGAGGTGGTGCCGCTGCACGAGATGGCCCGTAAAGTGCTGCATCAGGTGTCGAAATTTGGCGAACGCACTCAACGGGTATAGTAGGGCGCTTTTTGGCGTTTTTTCGCCGTATGGTTCGTATCGATTTGCGGACACACTCAGGGCACTGAGTGATGGCGGAACCTGCCCATGAATATCGCCGGCCCCCGAGGGGCGCCGGCCGAATTGGAGTAATGATGGTAGACAAGAACATGAAATTCCTGGTCGTCGACGATTTTCCGACGATGCGCCGGATTGTGCGAAACCTGCTCAAGGAGCTGGGTTTCTCCAATGTCGACGAAGCGGAAGATGGTGCGGCGGCGCTGGCCAAGCTGCGCGGCGGCAACTTCGAATTCGTGGTCTCGGACTGGAACATGCCGAACATGGACGGCCTGACGATGCTCCAGCAGATCCGAGCCGATCCGAACCTCTCGAAGCTGCCGGTGCTGATGGTGACGGCCGAAGCGAAGAAGGAAAACATCATCGCCGCCGCCCAGGCCGGTGCGAGCGGGTACGTGGTCAAGCCGTTCACGGCCGCCACCCTGGATGAAAAGCTGGGCAAGATCTTCGAGAAAATGGAAAAAACGGGGGCCTGAGCGTGACCCACGAGGCGAGCACTGAATGGCCGGGTGAGCCCGATGGCGCTTACGTGACCGGCGAGGCGGACCCGGCCGAGCGCATGCTCATGCGCATCGGGCAGTTGACGCGCATGCTGCGCGACAACTTGCGTGAGCTGGGTCTGGACAAACAACTCGAGCAAGCTGCCGAGGCGATACCCGACGCGCGCGACCGCCTGAACTACGTCGCCACCATGACCGAGCAGGCGGCGGTGCGTGCGCTCACGGCCATCGAACTGGCCAAGCCGCTTCAGGACCGCCTCGAAGCCGACGCCAACGCCCTCGACGAACGTTGGGCCAAGTGGTTCGACGAGCCGCTCGAACTCGACGACGCGCGCAAGCTCGTGCTCGAGACGCGCACCTATCTGCGCCGCGTGCCGGAAGACACCCGTGCGACCAATCACCATCTGATGGAAATCATGATGGCGCAGGACTTCCAGGATCTGACCGGACAGGTCATCAAGAAGGTCATGGATGTCGTGCAGGAGATCGAGAAGCATCTGCTTCAGACGTTGCTCGAGAACTTGCCGCCGGAGAAGCGCAAGGAGGCCGAAGACTCGCTTCTCAACGGACCGCAGATCAAGAAGGAAGGCCGTACCGATATCGTGGCCGATCAGGGGCAGGTCGACGACCTGCTCGCCAGCCTCGGCTTCTGAGGGATTGCCTCGCCAGCCGGCTGACCGGCTCGCGGGGCGCCGATTTTCGGCCCCGGTACCGGCCCCGCCCGGCCGCCATCGCGAAATACCGCCCAATCCCGCCTCTATTCCCCCCTTTGTGACTTGACGGTTACGGCCATAATCAGTCGCGATAGGGTGGGTTCGTCCGCCCGCTGTGGATAGGGCATGGCTGAGGAAAGCGATCTCGAAAAGTCGGAACCTGCGTCTCCCCGGCGTCTTGAAAAGGCGCGCGAGGAGGGACAGGTTGCGCGTTCGCGCGAGCTATCCACGTTCGCCTTGCTGGCGGCCGGGGTCGCCGGCCTGTGGATGACGGCCGACCGGATCTCGCAGGGCTTCGCCCAGCTCATGCGCCACAGCATGCAGTTCGAGCCCGGCACTGCCCTCGACACCCACCGCATGCTTTCCAACGCCGCCCACTCGGGCGCCGACGCTCTCATCGCTATTGCCCCGCTGCTCGGCGTGCTGGTGCTGGCGGCGATCGCCGCGCCGATGGCGCTGGGTGGCTGGCTCTTCACGACCAAATCGCTCGCGCCCAACTTCGGCCGCCTGAACCCGCTCAAGGGGCTCGGCCGCATGTTCTCCACGCAAGGCCTGATCGAACTGATCAAGGCGGTGGCGAAGACGCTTCTCGTCGGTGCGGTGGCCTACTGGGCGATTGCGCGCGATAAGGACGCCGTGATGGGACTGATGACCCAATCGCCTCGCGCGGCGCTGCCCTACGTGGGCGAGATGATCGTGGTGTGCTGCGCGTTTATCGTCTCGTCGCTGTTGCTGGTGGCGGCCATCGATATTCCGTACCAGCTCTGGCAGCACTACAAGAAGCTGCGCATGACCAAGGAGGAAGTGCGGCAGGAAAACAAGGAGTCGGAAGGCGATCCGCACCTCAAGGCGCATATCCGCCAGTTGCAGCGCCAGACCGCGCGCCGGCGCATGATGCAGGACGTGCCCAAGGCCGACGTGATCGTGACCAACCCGACCCACTTTGCCGTCGCCCTCGAATACAAGGACAACATGCGCGCGCCGCGCGTGCTGGCCAAAGGAACCGACCTGGTGGCGCAGCGCATCCGTGAGATGGGCGCCGAGCACAACATCCCGATTCTCGAAGCCCCGCCGCTCGCGCGCGCGCTGCACGCGCACGTTGAGATCGGTCACGAAATTCCGGCCACGCTGTACACGGCCGTGGCCGAAGTGCTGGCGTGGGTCTTCCAGCTTCGCCGTTGGCGTACCGAGGGAGGCGTGGAGCCGAACGTTCCGTCTGACCTGCCGGTGCCGGCCGAACTCGACGCGCCGCGGCGCGCCGGGCCGAAACGAGTGTAACGAATGAACCTCAACCCTCGCGCGAACCAGCTACTGCGCTCGTCGCAAATGTTTCTCGGCGGCAGTCTGAAGTCGCTCGCCGCGCCGGTGCTGATCATCATGATTCTGGGCATGATGATCCTCCCGTTGCCGCCGTTCATCCTGGATCTGCTGTTCACCTTCAACATTGCGCTGGCGGTGATGGTGCTGCTCGTGAGCATGTACACGCAAAAGCCGCTCGACTTCGCGGCGTTTCCGAGTGTGCTGCTGTTCTCGACGCTGCTCAGACTGTCGCTGAACGTGGCGTCCACCCGTGTGGTGCTGCTCGAAGGCCATACTGGCCCGGACGCCGCCGGCAAGGTCATCGAGGCGTTCGGCCACTTCCTCGTGGGCGGCAACTACGCTGTCGGTATCGTGGTGTTCATCATCCTCGTGGTCATCAACTTCATGGTGATCACCAAGGGTGCCGGACGTATCGCGGAAGTCGGCGCCCGCTTCACCCTCGATGCCATGCCCGGCAAGCAGATGGCCATCGACGCCGACCTGAACGCCGGCTTGATCGGCGAAGAGGAGGCGCGCAAGCGCCGCTCGGTGATCGCGCAGGAAGCCGACTTCTACGGCTCGATGGACGGTGCGTCGAAGTTCGTGCGCGGCGACGCGGTCGCCGGTCTGCTCATCATGGTCATCAACATCGTCGGCGGTCTGATCGTCGGCGTGGTCCAGCACGGGCTGGACATCGGTCTGGCGGCCAAGAACTACACCCTGCTGACCATTGGTGACGGCCTCGTCGCGCAGATCCCGGCACTGGTGATCTCGACGGCCGCCGGTGTGGTCGTCTCGCGTGTGGCGACGGACGAAGACGTCGGCCAGCAGGTCGTCTCGCAGCTCTTCAGCAATCCGCGCGTCCTTGGGATCACGGCGGCGATTCTCGGTCTGATGGGGCTGATTCCGGGCATGCCGCACTTCGCCTTCCTGCTGCTGGCGATCGGTCTTGGCGCACTCGCCCGCTGGCAGTACCGCAAGGCCGAGGCGGCCAAGCAACAGGCCACGCGTCCGACGCCGGTGGCGGCCACCGCGCCCGCCGAAGTGGCCGAAGCCTCGTGGGAAGACGTGGCGCTCGTCGACCCGCTGGGCCTGGAAGTCGGTTATCGCCTCATTCCGCTCGTGGACCGCAATCAGGATGGCGAACTGCTCAAGCGTATCAAGGGTATCCGCAAGAAGTTCGCGCAGGAAATCGGCTTCCTCGCGCCGGTGGTCCACATTCGCGACAATCTGGAGCTGCGTCCGAACCAGTACCGCATCACGCTCAAAGGCGTGATCATCGGCGAGGGCGAGGCATATCCGGGTCAACTGCTCGCTATCGATCCGGGGCAGGTCACCGCGCCGCTGCAAGGCATGCCGACGCGCGATCCGGCCTTCGGTTTGCCGGCCACGTGGATCGACGTCGGCCAGCGCGATCAGGCACAGGCTTACGGCTACACAGTGGTCGATGCAGGCACCGTGGTCGCCACGCACCTGAATCACCTGATCAACGCGCACGCGCACGAATTGCTGGGACGTCAGGAAGTGCAGCAGCTCATCGAGCGTATCGGCAAGGATGCGCCGAAGCTCATCGAAGATCTGGTGCCGAAGACCATCGCGCTCACCACGTTGCAGAAGGTGTTGCAGAACCTGCTCGAGGAGCGGGTGCCGATTCGCGACATGCGTACCATCATCGACACCATTGCCGAGCATGGCGCGCGTGTGCAGGACCCGTACGACCTCACGGCGCTGGTGCGCCTGTCGCTGGGCCGCGCGATCACGCAAAGTGTGTTCCCGGGCAGCGGCGATCTCGAGGTGGTGGGGCTCGACGCCAATCTCGAACGAATTCTCACGCAGGCGTTGTCCGCAGGCGGAGGCACCGGTCTCGAGCCGGGCCTCGCGGACACATTGCTGCGTGAAACCCAGGCAGCCGTGGCGCGTCAGGAGCGTCAGGGCTTGCCGCCGGTACTGTTGGTTCAACATCCGCTGCGTTCGCTGCTCTCGCGCTTCCTGCGCCGCAGCCTGCCGCAGCTCAAGGTTTTGTCGTATGCGGAAGTGCCTGACACACGGAACGTGAAAATGACGGCACTCATCGGAGGTCAAGCGTGAAGATTCGGAAATTCTTTGCGGGCACGTGCCGCGACGCACTGCGCCAGATTCGCGAGGAAATCGGACCGGATGCGGTCGTGTTGTCCAACCGCTCGGTGGCCAACGGCGTGGAAATCGTTGCGCTGGCGGAAGAGGATCTCGACGCGCTCGCGGGGGGCGACATGCCGACGCACCGGCCGCGTCCGCGCCCGGTGGCACCGGTCGCGTCAGTGTCTGCGGCACCCGCCGTGGGTGCGCACGAGGCCGCCGCGGCGAGCGCGTTCGCGCAAACCATGATGGGCGAGCTCCAGAGCATGCGCGGCTTGCTCGAAGAACAGGTTGCGGGGCTGGTCTGGAACGACAAGCAACGCCGCTCCCCGGCACAGGGCGAGATTCTGCGCACGCTGCTCGCTGCCGGGTTCTCGGCGCAACTGGGCCGCGCGCTGCTCGAGCATCTGCCCGAGGGGAGCGACCGCGAGAGTGGTCTCGACTGGGTGAAGAGTGCGCTCAAGCGCAACCTGCCCGTCATGCCGAACGAAGACGAACTGATGGACCGCGGCGGCGTGTATGCGCTGATGGGCCCGACCGGCGTGGGCAAGACCACGACGACGGCCAAGCTCGCGGCGCGCTGCGTGATGCGTCACGGCGCGGAGAAGCTCGCATTGCTCACGACCGACAGCTATCGTATCGGCGGGCACGAGCAGTTGCGCATTTACGGCAAGATTCTCGGCGTGACGGTGCATGCGGTGAAGGATGCTACGGATCTGCGTCTCGCGCTGACCGAGTTGCGCAACAAGCACATGGTGCTGATCGACACGGTGGGCATGAGCCAGCGCGACCGTACGGTGCCGGAGCAGGTGGCGATGCTGTGCGGGGCGGAGACGCCGGTGCAGCGCTTGCTGTTGCTCAACGCCACGAGTCATGGCGACACGCTCAACGAAGTGGTGCATGCCTATCGCAGCGCCAGTGCCGAAGGCGGTGGCGATCTCGCCGGGTGTATTCTGACGAAGCTCGACGAGACGACGAATCTCGGCTCGGTGCTCGATACGGTGATTCGCCATCGATTGCCGGTGCATTATGTGTCCACCGGGCAGCGCGTGCCGGAGAACCTGCACGTTGCCGACCGGCAGTTCCTCGTCGATACGGCGCTTACCGCGCCGGTGACGGGCTCACCGTTCGTGCCGGCCGAGGAAGATTTGCCTGCGGTGGTGCGCGGAGTCGACCCCAACTACAGCGGGCTTTTCGCGCCCGCCCAACCTTCAGGCGAGGCCTGCTTTGGTTAAACTCGTAGTCGATCAAGCGGAAGGACTGCGCCGGTTGGTGGCGCGCCATACCACGCGTATCGTCGCGGTGGTAGGTAGTGCGCCTGAAGCGGGTCAGACGAGTGTTGCCCTGAATCTGGCCAGTGCGCTGGCCCATCACGGTCAGGATGTCGTGCTGGCCGACGAGAGCGGCCATGCGGCGCCGGCCCTCGGTCTGCCGCTGCGCGGCGACATCCACGACGTGCTCGCCGCGCGCGTATCGCCTGAGGCGATTCGCGTCCACACGCGCGACAACGTCGTCCTGGTGCCAGTGGCGCACCGTCATCCCGAACGTATCGATCCGTCGCTCGCGCTGCCATTGCTGACGACGGGCGAGCCCGATATCGTGGTCATCGATTGCACCCACGCGGGGGGGGCGGTGTTGAGCCCGCTCGCTGCGCATGCGCACGACGTGCTGGTGGTGCTCGGCTGCGAGCCGGCGGCGATCACGGGGGCGTATTCGTGGATCAAGCTGGCGCATTTCGAGTATGCGCTGGCGCAATTCCGGGTTCTGGTGAATCGGGCAGAAGATATCGAGGCACGCGTGGTGTGCCGCAATCTGGCAACGACGGCGAGCCGCTATCTGGCGGTGTCGCTGGACCTGGCAGGCCATGTCCCCGTGGATCGGCAAGTCATGCGTGCGCGGCAACTGACGCGCACCGTGGTCGATGCGTTCCCGATGGCGCCGGCGGCGGTGGCCTATCGTCAGTTGGCGGCACAGGTGATGCATTGGCCGTTGGCCATGCGAGAGACAGGTCCGGCGGCGCTCGGTGCCGATCGCGGCAGCGAGCTGACGCATGGGGTGGGCACGGTCAGTGCCCACACGGTCTGACATCACGGCACGCGTCGAGAGGAAGCGGAGGGAAACATGTATACCGCGCGCGGGAAGGTCGACACGAACGACACCCTGACCCAATACGCGCCATTGGTGCGCCGTCTGGCGCTGCAATTGATGGCGAAGCTGCCGGCGAGCGTGGAATTGGAAGATCTGATTCAGGCGGGCATGCTCGGGCTGCTCGATGCGTCGAACCGGTATCAGGAGACGCAGGGCGCCCAGTTCGAAACGTACGCGAGCCAGCGCATTCGCGGGGCGATGCTCGACGAGTTGCGCGAGCTGGACTGGGCCTCGCGAGGCATTCGCAAGACAGCGCGTCAGATCGAGCAGGCGGTGCAGCGACTGGAGCAACGGCTGGGACGAGGGCCGTCCGAGAGCGAGATTGCGGGCGAGATGTCCATCGGACTGGCCGAGTATCAGCACATGCTGCAGGAAGTGCACGGCTGTCAGTTGATCTATTACGAAGATTTCGAAGCGGCTGACGAAGAGCCGTTCATCGACCGGATCTGTTCGGACCCGGGGGCCGATCCGCTCACCATGCTGCTCGACGAGGGCTTGCGCGGCGGCGTCGTCGATGCGATCGACCGCTTGCCCGAGCGCGAAAAATTGCTGATGAGCCTCTACTACGAGCAAGGGTTGAATCTGCGCGAAATCGGCGCGGTGCTCGAAGTGAGCGAGTCTCGTGTCTGCCAGTTGCACAGCCAGGCGATCTCGCGCTTGCGCGCGACGCTGCGTGAGAAGGCGTGGACGTCGGCGAGTTGAGTCGCGGGAAATAGAAATCGCTCGGCGGCTTGCGCATCTCGGCGCACCGCATCCTCAAAATTCGGAAAGTCGTGGCCGGGGTGGCCGGCGATTGGCTCGCAAGTGGCGAAAAGGCTCCGCAATCGCTGGCCGAGCTATCGCTATCGCGGCGAATTCCGAGTGCGCATTCCGCCAACGCCGCATCGTGCGCTGGTGATCGAAGCTGCAGAACGGGGTGTGAGCCTGAATCGGCTCGCGAGCCTTAAGCGCTCGACGAACTAAGCCCGGTCAGGCCGTCACGCTACCGCCGCTCGAACGCGGCGTGGTGCGGCCATCCGGGCCGTACAGCGGAGCGTTCTTCTCCGGGCCGTACAGCACGTTCAGGGCTTGCTGGGTGTAGGTCAAGCGGGTGTGGATGAGTACGCCATTCGTATCGTTGGCGCGTTTGGCGTCCAACGCGGCGGCGAGCAGCGCCTTCCAGGCGGTGTCGATGCGGGAGTCGGCGGCCGCGGCGGCCGTGGCGCCAGCCTCGTCAGGCGTGAAACCCAGTGCTTCCAGTTGAGCGTCGCGCTCGCGGCCGAGTGTCGCGAGTTCCGTGACGGCGCGCGTCTTGCGCTCGGTCAGCTCCGGCAACGCGTCGAGCGTGCCGTTGACCAGTGCCTGCTGTTCCTCACCAAGCAACGCCGAAAACGCGCCAATGGCGGTCGTCTCGGCAGACAGGGCGTTCAGCAGGGCATCGGTGGTCATGACTTCGATTGCGTAGAAAGCAGATCGCGCGCGGTCGCGATGAGACCGTCCGCAATCTTGGAGGGATCGATAGTGAGCTGGCCCTTGGCAATCGCGTCCTTGATGGCGGCCACCTTGCTAACGTCGATATCTGCCGAGCCCGTCTGGGCGAGCGCTGCCTGCAAGGCGCGCATTTCCGACGACAGTGCGCTCGTGCTCACGCTCGCATCGCTGGCGGCATTTGCCACGGACGACGCCGAGCCATCGGCACCTACAGTGCCGGCGGTCGTCCGATCGGTCGCCGCCGCCTTGCCGGCGCCGACGCCAGTCAACGGATTGGCGGGTGGTTTGATCTTCATGTGCTTTCCCCAGAAACTTGCCTGTGTAACGGCATTATCCGCCCTAACTTTAGGCAAGTAACATCCTGTTACCAGTTCAAGTGACCGGGTGATTTCAGCGAATACTAAATCGTAGTAAGTGCTTACTCAAAGTGCAACTTCGACTTCGACGTTGCCACCTTTGCCAGTCTTGACCGTGCCGCTGACCACCTGACCGGCGCGGGTGCGCACCTGAACGGGGTCGCCAGCACTGGCACGCGAGAGCACCTGTCCTTCGGTGCTGACTTCGAAACCGGCGCCGCGCGAGACCACGCGGACCGTTTGTCCCTGCTGAACGGCAATTGCACTGCGCAGCAGATCGGAGCGAATCGGCAGCCCCGACGTAATACGGTTCACGGCAACGGTGCCGACGATCTGTCCGGCATCTGTCGCCACGGTGCGCGGCAGCAGCGTGAGATCGCCCTGGCGCGGCGACAGATCGTTTGGCCCGATGGTCTCGCCGGGATTGATCTGGCGCGCCGCAACGAAGTACGTTGCATTGATGCTCACGCGTGCCTGCAAATACAGCGTCCACGGACGCTCGCCCGAGCAACGCACGCCCACGGTCGTCGAGCCCCACAGGCGCGCCCCGGGCGGCAGAAACGGTTCGAGCACCGGGCAGGCTGGCATCCGATCGGAGACCGCGTCGCCGACCGTGACGCTCACGCGCCCGGGCAACCCGGTCGTTTGTTCGCGCAGGAAGCGTTCGGCCGTTTGACGAATGACTTCTGTGTTCTGGAACTGAGAATTCTGGGGGGCGGCCTGAGGCGCCTGCGCGTTCGCGCTGGCGACACCGGTATTCGCAGCATTCGGATTGGCGTTCGTCGTCGTAACGGGGCGAACCAGGTTCGGCGTGTTCGATGCGACGCCGCCCGCGGCGGCGTTGTTGCCGGGGATGACGATAGCGCCCGGGCCGAGCGTGTTGCCGAGGTTCTGTGCGGCGGTGTCGGAGGCGATACCTGCGGCGGGGGACGCGGCCTGCGCGAGGCCCGGCATTGTCAGGCTTGCCAGGCTCAGTGCGGCTGCCAGCAGGCCGGATCGTACGGACGAGCGCTGGCGCTGCCGCTGCGCATGGCGCGCGTGCGGGGCACTGGCAAGACCGCTGCCGAATTTGCCTGCCATGCTTACTCTCCTTGCAGCCGTCACCCGATGCAACCACGGGGTGCTCGACGCTCAACCTGCCTCAGCACACGAAAACCGCCCACGTATCCACGTGAAGCCGACGGCACCGGGCAGCGTTCCTATGCCTGGGGGGCGAACCCCGCCCGATGCCGTCAGGAAGCCATTCTAGAGATGTCCTGTGGCGGGGCATGGCTCGAAATGGCGGTCAATCTCCTTCCTATTCCTCCGATTGAATCCCGGGGGGGACGCATACGATGCGAAGCATGCCAAAAGGTCCGTACTTTTTCCGGACCCGGCAGGACATCCCGTCTGCGCACCGCGCGGCGCCCGCCAGACACCTCTGAGCGGACCCGTTGCCACTCGCGCACCACGGGCAGGTTTCTTGTGCATTACCCAGCATCAGGGCAAGCATCGGGCGAGACGAGATCATGGACAAACTGGACGCGGCATTGCGATTTTCCCAGCAGGCGCTGGCCATGCGCGCCTATCGCCAGGAGGTGATCTCGTCGAACATCGCCAACGCGGACACGCCGGGATACAAGTCGCGTGACGTCGATTTCAACAATGCATTGAGCCAGGCTGTCGAGCGCGGCGCGCAGCAACAGCTCGCCACCGAGTCGAGCGTGTCGCTCTCGCGCACATCGTCGCGCCACATCGCCGGACGTGGCGTGAGCATGGCGCCGCCGCTGGGCGGCCCCGAGCTGCTCTATCGCGTGCCGTATCAGCAAAGCGTGGACGGCAACACCGTCGAACTCGATGCCGAGCGCGTGAACTTCGCCGATAACGCCGTGCATTACCAAACGGGCCTCACGGTCCTGTCCAGCCAGATCAAGACGATGCTGGCAGCCATCACGAGTCAAGGGTAAGTGCCATGCCACTCATGAGCATTTTCGATGTTGCCGGCTCGGCCATGACGGCCCAGTCGCAGCGCATGAACGTCACGGCCAGCAATCTGGCCAACGCCGAGTCGGTGACCGGCCCCGACGGTCAGCCGTACCGCGCCAAGCAGGTCGTGTTTCAGGTCAACCCGGTGGCCGGGGCCGACGTCGGCGGTGTGAAAGTGGCCGGGGTGGTCGAAGACCCGTCGCCACTCAAGACGGTGTACGACCCGAAGAATCCGGCAGCCAATGCCCAGGGCTACGTCACCATGCCCAACGTGAATCCGGTGGAGGAGATGGTCAACATGATCTCCGCTTCCCGTTCCTATCAGGCCAACGTCGAGGCACTCAACACCGCCAAGACGCTGATGCTCAAAACCCTCACGGTCGGCCAGTAAGGGGCCGCGCGGAGACCAGAACAATGGCAAGTATCAACACGTCGAACCCTGCCAACCTCTCGCAGTCGTTCCTCGACTCGGTCAACGGCACGGCGAGCAACAGCTCGAGCTCGAAGTCCTCGGCAGGCAGCGCAGACGACCTGCAGAACAGCTTCCTGAAGTTGCTCGTCGCACAGATGAACAACCAGGATCCGCTCAACCCGATGGACAACTCGCAGGTGACCTCGCAGCTCGCGCAGATCAGCACGGTCTCGGGCATCACCCAATTGAACACCACGCTGTCGTCGGTGACGTCACAGCTCAACTCGACGCAGAGCCTGCAAGCCGCCGCGCTGGTCGGAAAGGGTGTGTTGATCCCGGGCAACAACGTCGGCGTTGGCAGCACCACGGCGACGGACGGCACCGTCACGAAGACGGCCACCCCGTTCGGCTTCGAACTGCCGAGCGATGCGGACACCGTCACGATCCAGATCAAGGACAGCACCGGCAAGGTGGTGCGCACGGTCAACGCGGGCGCGCTCGACGCTGGGGTGCAGGCCCTCACGTGGGACGCCAAGGATGATTCCGGCGCCGCAGTGGCCGATGGCAACTACACGTTGACGGTCAACGCCTCGGCCAACGGCAGCGCGGTGACGCCGACGCTGCTCTCCTATGCCCAGGTGCAGAGCGTGGTCGCCAGCACGACCGGCGCGCCGCTGCTCAATGTCGGCACGGGCTCGAACGTCAAGCTCTCCGACGTGCGCGAGATCCTGTAACCGCTCTTATCCGACGTAAGCCCTCAACCGTTTTCATCGCGACAGACATCGTCGACAACCGAATTTCAGGAGTATCACCATGGCATTTTCGACCGGATTGAGCGGCCTGAACGCCGCCTCCAAGGACCTGGACGTCATCGGCAACAACGTTGCCAACGCGGCCACCGTCGGTTTCAAGCAGGGACAGGCACAGTTCGCCGACATCTACGCCAACTCGCTGTTCGGTGCGGGCAACAACACCGTCGGTATCGGTACGCGTGTGTCGACCGTCGCGCAACAGTTCACGCAGGGCGACATCACGGTCACGAACCGTCAGCTCGACCTCGCAATTTCGGGCAACGGTTTCTTCCGCGTGTCGAACAACGGCACCATCGCCTACACGCGTAACGGCCAGTTCTCGCTCGACAAAAACGGCTACATCGTCGATGCCAACGGCGACCACCTGACCGGCTATCTCGCCGGGCCGAACGGCATCATCAACAGCGTGTCGCCGGTCGACCTGCAGATTCCGACGGGCGATCTGTCGCCGACGGCCACCACCAAGATCACGGGTCAGTTCAACCTCGACTCGCGCAAACCGGTCATTACGACTCCGTTCTCGATCACCGACTCGAGCTCGTACACGAACGCCACGTCGCTCAAGGTCTACGATTCGCTGGGCAACTCCCACGACGTAAATGTGTACTTCGCAAAGTCGAGCGTCGACCCGGTGACCAACAACGCCACGTGGTCCGTGTACGCCTCGGTCGACGGCACGACCCAGGTCGGGGCCGGCCCGATTGCCACTATGACGTTCAACTCGGCGGGGAGCCTCGTGGCGCAGACGGATTCGACGGGCGCTGCCGTCACCGGCCCGATCACGCTGCCGACGATCACCTACGGCAACGGCGCATCGAACGCCAACATGACGTTCGACCTGTCGGGCACCACGCAATACGGCAACACCTATTCGCCGAACACGCTCACACAGAACGGCTACACGTCGGGCCGTCTGACTGGCTTCACGTTCAACGCCGATGGCACCATCGTCGGCACGTACTCGAATACCCAGTCGATGACGCTCGGTCAGGTGGCGCTCGCCAACTTCAACAACGTGCAGGGCCTGATCCCGCTGGGCAACAACCTGTGGTCGGAGTCGGCCGATTCGGGCATTCCGATCGTCGGCGTGCCGGGTGGCACGAACCTCGGCAAGCTGCAGGCGGGCGCTGTGGAAGCGTCGAACGTCGACCTGACGGCGGAACTGGTCCACATGATCACGGCGCAGCGCAACTATCAAGCCAACGCGCAGACGATCAAGACGGAAGACCAGTTGATGCAGACGATGGTGAACCTGTAAGGCGGGCCGCGCACATGCGTAACTTGGACGGAGGCCGTCGATGGATCGTCTGATCTATATCGCCATGACGGGCGCGAAGCAGGCGATGGAGCAGCAATCGACCACCGCCAACAATCTGGCGAACGTCTCGACGCCGGGCTTTCGCGCCCAGCTCGCGGCGTTCCGTCAGGCCCCGGTGCGCGGGGCAGACGGCACGACGGGCACACGCACGTTCGTGGCCACGTCCACGCCGGGCACCGACTTCACGCCCGGTGCGATGCAGCAGACCGGCCGTGCGCTCGACGTTGCCATTCAGGGGCAGGGCTGGCTCGCCGTGCGCGACGCGCAGGGCCGCGAAGCCTACACCCGTGGCGGCAACCTCGAGATGACGGCCGACGGCCAGATCACGTTGCACGGCTTGCCGGTGATGACCGACGCCGGGCCGGCCGCAGTGCCGCCGGGCGCGGCCGTGACCATCGGCACCGATGGCACCCTCTCTGCGCTGGGACAGGGCGATCCGCCCAACTCCATCGCCGTCATGGGGCAGTTGAAGCTGGTGAATCCGCCGGAAGGCAATCTGGTGCGCGGCGACGACGGACTGTTCCGCACGGCGAACAACGCACCGGCGCAGGTCGATCCGAATGTCGTGGTGGTCTCGGGCTCGATCGAGAACAGCAACGTCAATCCGGTCAGTGGCCTGGTGAACATGATTTCGCAGTCGCGGGCTTTCGAGATGCAGATGAAGATGCTCTCGACGGCCGATACCAACGAACAAACCGCCAACCAGTTGCTGAACTTCAGCTAACGCGCGCGTGGTGCGCCAAGGTCGTCAGCGACCTCGCACCGCTGCCGTACACGGGGAGAATGACCCAATGATCCGTTCGCTCTACATCGCTGCTACCGGCATGAATGCCCAGCAGACGAACATGGACGTGATTTCGAACAACCTCGCCAACACCAGCACGAACGGCTTCAAGAAGGGCCGCGCGGTGTTCGAGGATCTGCTGTATCAGACGATCCGCCAGCCTGGCGCTCAGTCGTCGCAGCAGACGTTGCTGCCCTCGGGCCTGCAACTGGGCACGGGGGTGCGCCCGGCTGCGACCGAGCGCATCTTCACGCAGGGCAACCTGACCTCGACGAGCAACGCCAAGGACGTGGCCATCAACGGCGACGGCTTCTTCCAGGTGCTCATGCCGGACGGCACGACGGCCTACACGCGCGACGGCTCGTTCCAGGTCGACAACAACGGCCAGCTCGTGACGGCATCGGGTTTCCCGATCCAGCCGGCCATCACGATTCCGGCGAACGCGCTGTCGCTGACCATTGCTCGCGACGGCACGGTCTCGGTCACGCAACCGGGCAACACGGCCAACGTGCAGATCGGTACCTTCCAGCTCGCCACGTTCATCAACAACGCCGGCCTGCAAAGCATGGGCGAGAACCTCTACGCAGAGACGGCCGCCTCGGGCGCGCCGAACGTGGCGCAGCCGGGGACCAACGGTGCGGGCGTGCTCAACCAGAACTACGTCGAAACGTCGAACGTGAACGTCGTCGAAGAGCTGGTGAACATGATTTCTGCACAGCGTGCCTATGAAATCAACTCGAAGGCGGTGACCGCATCCGACCAGATGCTGCAACGTCTGACGCAGATGTAAGCAGCGGTTCGCCGCTGAAAGCACTCAGGAATGAACGTCGATATGTCCGCTCAAACGACCGCTACTCAGCGCAGCGCAGGCCACGCGCGGTACCTAGCGCTTGTCGCCGCCGCCGCGTTGAGCGGTCTGGCGGGCTGCGCCTACGTCCCGCAAGAGCCTGTGGTGACCGGCCCGACGACCACGCGTCCGCCACCCCCGCCGGTGGCGGCCGATCCGGAAGGCTCGATCTACCGTCCTCTGTACTCGAACCGTCCGCTGTTCGAGGACCGCCGCCCGCGTAATGTTGGTGACATTCTCACGATCGTCATCAACGAGAACACGGCGGCGAGCAAGAACTCGGCGGCCAACACGACCCGCGCGGGCAGCGGCAATCTGACGCTGAACCAGACGCCAGGCGTGATCGGCGGCGTGCTCAATAACCAAGGACTGGACGCGAGCGGCGCGAACAAGTTCGACGCCAAGGGCGCGGCCAACGCCAACAACGTGTTCTCGGGACAGATCACCGTGACCGTGATGGACGTGCTTTCCAACGGCAACCTTGCGGTGGCCGGTGAGAAGCAGATCGCGATCAACCAGGGCACGGAGTACATCAAGTTTTCGGGGATCGTCGCCCCGCAGACCATTTCAGGCGCGAACACCGTGCCTTCGACGCAGGTGGCCGATGCGCGCATCGAATACCGTGGCAAGGGCTACATCAATGAAGCCGAAACCATGGGCTGGCTGCAGCGCTTCTTCCTCAACGTTTCGCCCTTCTGATGTCGAACATGCCGTTCCTGTCGCGCCGCGCGCCCCATTACCGTCACCTTCGTCAGGCCGTGCGCCGCTTCGTCGCCGCGCTCGCCTTGGTGGGGGCGAGCGGCGCGGCATTGTTCATGCCGGGCGCCGCACATGCCGAGCGGCTCAAGGAGCTGGCGTCGATTCAGGGGGTGCGCGATAACCAGTTGATCGGCTACGGTCTGGTGGCCGGTCTCGATAACTCGGGCGACCAGACCACGCAAACGCCCTTTACCGTGCAGAGCATGACCAACATGCTCTCCCAGTTGGGGATTACCGTTGCGCCGGGCACCAACATGCAGTTGAAGAACGTGGCCGCCGTGATGGTGACAGCCACGCTGCCGGCGTTCACGCGCCCCGGTCAGGCCATCGACGTGGTGGTGTCGTCGATGGGTAACGCCAAGAGCCTGCGCGGCGGCACGCTGCTCATGACCCCGCTCAAGGGGCCGGACGGGCAGGTCTACGCGCTCGCACAAGGCAATCTGTTGATCGGCGGCGCTGGCGCGTCGGCCAACGGCTCGAGCGTAACCATCAACCAGTTGGCCTCGGGCCGTATTCCGAGCGGCGCGATTGTCGAGCGCGCGGTGCCGACCGCCATGGGCGGCCAGCCGGGCACCGTGCAGATGGAGCTGAACGCGACCGACTTTTCGACCGCGCAGCGCGTGGTCGATGCGGTGAACCGCCGCTTCGGTTTCGGTACTGCGCAGGCGCTGGACGGCCGCGTGATTCTGCTGCGCACGCCGACCGATCCGCCGGCCCGCGTGCAGTTCCTGGCGCAGCTCGAGAGTCTCGAGGTGCGTCCGGACAACACGGCCGCGCGCGTCATCATCAATGCGCGGACCGGTTCGGTCGTGATGAACCAGAACGTGACGATTCAGCAATGCGCGGTGGCTCACGGCAACCTGTCCGTGGTCATCGACACGCAGAACAATGTGAGCCAGCCGGCGCCGTTCTCGGGCGGGCAAACGGTGGTGGCCCCGAACTCGCAAATCTCCGTTCAACAGGAGAACAATGCGCTCAAGATGGTTAAGGCGGGCGCCAACCTCGCCGACGTCGTCAAGGCGCTGAACTCGCTTGGTGCGAGCCCGGCGGACCTGATGTCGATTCTGCAGGCCATGAAGGCCTCGGGCGCCCTGCGCGCCGATCTGGAGATCATCTGATATGGCCGACGGCAACCGACTCACCGGCGCGGCGGGCAAGAACCTGCCCGACCTGACGCAGCGCGCCACGTACGATATGCAGGGTCTGACGGCCTTGCGTGCTGCGGCGCACCAGCAGACACCGCAGGCCACGCAACAGGCCGCCAAGCAGTTCGAGGCTGTCTTCACGCAGATGATGATGAAGAGCATGCGCGACGCCACGATGTCCGGCGGCCTGCTCGGCAGCGATCAGGAAAAGATGTTCAACGGCATGCTCGACGACCAGCTGGCCCAGCAGCTCGCGTCGAACAAAGGCATCGGTCTGGCCGATCTGATGCTCAAGCAGCTCGCCAATACCGGCACCACGCTGCCGCCTGCCGCGATGGGGCGCCAGCAGTCGCTTCAGGGGCGCGCCTACAACTCGGCCGACGCCATCGGCGTGGCTGACGGCGCGCCGGCCGCAGCGGGCGAATTCGTCGACCGCATGGCCACGGCCGCGCAGAACGCCAGCGCGCAGAGCGGTATCCCGGCGCGCTTCATGTTGAGCCAGGCGGCGCTCGAGTCCGGCTGGGGCAAGCGTGAAATCCGTCGCAGCGACGGCAGCACGAGCTTCAACGTGTTCGGCATCAAGGCGGGCAAGAACTGGACGGGCCCGACCGTCGAAGTCGCCACGACCGAGTACGTGAATGGCCAGCCGCGCAAGGTGATGGCCAAGTTCCGGGCCTATCGCTCGTACGACGAGGCGTTCAACGACTACGCGAATCTGATCTCGAACAACCCGCGCTATGCGTCGGTCGTGGCAAGCGCCAACGATGCGGCGAGCTTTGCCACCAATCTCCAGCGCGCGGGTTACGCGACCGATCCGCAGTACGCCAGCAAGCTCATGAAGATCATGAAGAACTTCGCCTGAACGTCAGGTGGCGGGGCGGTTGGCCGTTGGCCGGCAGGCCGTACGGAAAACGGGACGAAATCATCTGGTGCGGCGGCCTCAATATTGCCGCCGGGCTGCCGTAAACACATCGGTAACGGTGCGCGAGCCGGCCTTGGGCCGCGGGACGCGCCTCTCACTCAAGCCGCGAGATCATGAGCCTAATCAATATTGGCATGAGCGGGCTGAACGCCTCCCAGTTCGCCCTGAACACCACTGGCAACAACATCTCCAACTCGGGGACGGCCGGCTACAACCGCCAGGTCGTGAACTACGCACAGCAGAACAGCCAGTTCACCGGCATGGGCTACCTCGGTCAGGGCGTGCTCGTGACCGACGTGTCGCGCGTGTACGACCAGTTCCTGTCGAATCAGGTCAATCAGGCGCAGACCCAATACAGTCAGCTCAACACCTATTACCAGCAGATCTCGCAGATCAACAATGCGCTGGGTAGCTCGACGACCGGCCTGTCGGCCACGATGTCCTCGTTCTTCACGAACCTGCAGACGATCGTGAGCGCGCCGAACAACTCGGCCACCCGCGCCACCGTGATCTCGTCGGCACAGACGCTCACGAGCATGTTCCAGTCGCTCTCGGGCACCTTGTCCACGCTGCGCTCGAGCATCAACGGCACGCTCTCGCAGTCGACCGACCAGATCAACACCTACGCCAAGCAGATCGCCTCGCTCAACGACGCGATTCAGCAGGCGCAGGCCAACGGCATCAACGCTACGCCGAACGACCTGCTCGACCAGCGCGACCAGGCCGTGGCGAACCTGAACGCCATCGTGCAAACGAACGTCGTCAAGGACGGCGATGGCGCGTACAACGTCTTCATCGGCAACGGTCAGTCGCTGGTGACGGGCAGCTCGGCGTACCAGCTCACGACGGTGCCCTCGACGAACGACCCGTCGCAAGTGACCATCGCATATGTCAGTCCGAACGGGACGAAGGTCGCGATTCCGGAGTCGTCGATCACGGGCGGCTCGCTGGCCGGTCTGTTGTCGTTCCGCAGCGGCGCGCTCACGCAGGCCCAGAACTCCCTCGGCCAGATCGCCCTGTCGCTGGCCGGCACGTTCAACGCACAGAACCAGCTCGGTCTGGATCTCTACGGCAATCAGGGCGGCAATTTCTTCACAGTGCCTAGCCCGACGGTCATTGCCAGCACGAAGAACTCGAACGCCGCCACGCTCAACGCCACGATCACCGATGCCTCGAAGGTGACGACGAGCGACTACACCGTGAGCTTCGACGGCACGAACTACACGCTCACGCGCCAGACGGACGGTGCGACGTGGACGGCGGGCGCCCCGGCAACGCCGGGCGCAGCGCTGAACTTCCAGGACACCAGCGGCGCCGCATTTGCCGACGGCTTCTCGGTCACGACAGGCTCGATGGTGGCGGGCGACAGCTTCACGATCCAGCCCACGCGCAATGCCGGGCAGAACATCGGCGTGGCGATCACCGATCCGGGCAAGATTGCGCTGGCCGCACCGATCATCGCCTCGACCCCCACCAGCAATGGCGGCTCGCTCAAGGTCGACCAGGGCAGTGTGGACGCCAGTTATCTGTCGAACGTGCTGACCGCCCCGGTGAGCTTCACGTTCAGCAAGGACGCCACGACCGGTGCGCTCACGCTGGTCGCGCCGTCGCCAATGACGGTCACGGTCAACGGTGTGACGACTTCTTACGCCGCTGGCGACACCGTGCCGTACAACGCCGCCAATGGTGCCAAGATCACCATGAGCGGCATGACGGTGAATCTCACCGGCACACCCAACGACGGTGACAAGTTCACCATTGCGCCGAACACCTCGGGCGCCGTGACCGACAACCGCAACGGCCTGGCGCTGTCCGCCTTGCAGAACGACAAGACCAAGGTAGGCGGCTCGCAGAGCTACGCGACGGCCTACGCCAATCTGGTCTCGTACGTCGGCTCGACCACGAATACCTACAAGTCCACCAGCGCCGCGCAGTCAACCCTGCTGCAACAGGCGCAGACGGCACAACAGTCCAATTCCGGCGTGAACCTCGACGAAGAAGCGGCCAACCTGATCAAGTATCAGCAGCTCTATCAGGCCAACTCGAAGGTGATTCAGACCGCGTCGACGCTGTTCGACACCATCCTCCAGATGGTCAACTAAGCGCAGGGGCAAGATAATGCGTATCAGCACCAACATGATTTACGATCAGGGGCTGCGCTCGATGAGCCAGAACACCTCCGATCTGCTCAACACGCAAGCACAGCTTTCGTCGGGCAAGCGTGTGACCACACCGAGCGACGACCCTATTGCGGCGGCGCAGGCCGTGGCGGTGTCGCAAGACAACGACATGAACACGCAGTACGCGTCGAACCGCGCCGGCGCGACCACCCAGCTTCAGCTCGAAGATTCGACCTTCGGCAGTATCATCAACTCGCTGCAGCACGTGATGTCCCAGATTGCGTCGGCGGGCAATGCTTCGCTCAACGACAGCGACCGTGCGACCATTGCGACCGATCTGCAATCGAGCTTCCAGCAGTTGCTCTCGCTGGCGAACACGACCGATGCCAACGGCCAGTACCTGTTCTCGGGCTTCATGGGCAATTCGGCGGCCTACGTGGCATCGCCCACAGGGGCGTCGTATGCGGGCGATATGGGCGTGCGTTACGTGCAGGTGAGCCCGAACCGCCAGATCGCGATCAACGATCCCGGCTCGACCATTTTCCAGGGGATTCAGCCGAGCACCGCCAGTACGCTGATCAGCGGCAACGCCACCAATCAGGGCACCGCCACGTTCTCCACCGTCTCGACGACCGACGTGACCAACGCGGGCGCGAATCACCAGTACCAGATCAGCTTCGCGATCGACAATACGACCACGCCGCCCACGACCAACTACACGGTCAAGGATCAGACGGACACGACCGTGCCTGATGTGACGGGGACGTACACGGCCGGCCAGCCGATCACGTTCGGCGGTAAGTCGGTCACCTTCTCGGGCGCCCCGGCAGCCGGCGACACCTACACCGTGCAGCCGGCGAGCAAGGGCAGCACGAACATGTTCGACAATCTGCAGGCACTGATCAATACGCTCAAGACGCCAATCAACGGCACCAACGGCACGGGGCAGGCGAACCTGAGCAACGCGTTGACGACGTTCGGCCAGATGTTCAGCAACACCTACGATAACGTCACGACGATCCGCACGACCACGGGCTCGCGAATGAACGAACTCACCGCGCTCAACAACATTGGTGACACGAACTCGCTCAACTACCAGTCTCAACTGAGCGATCTGCTCGACGTCGACTGGAATTCGTCGGCGACCAAGTTCGCGCAGTTGCAGGCCGCGTTGCAGGCGTCGCAACAGAGCTTTTTGCAAACGCAGAAGCTCTCGCTATTCTCGCTGCTCTGAGGCACGCCGCGCGGCGCGCCCGCGCGAGAAGACAGAAAGGCAAGCGGGCCACGCGGCATTACGCCGGGTGGCCCGCAGTCATTTGGGGGACGTGCGCGAGCGCGGTCTTCAGACCTTCGGCACGAAGGCGGCCGTCGCGCGCACCATCATGTCGATGCCGATGGCGATGAAGTGATCCATGACCGGCGCGATACGCGGCATCATCAGCTCGAGCACCACGAGGCCGACGCCCAGCGTGAGCGGGAAGCCTACGGCGAAGATGTTGAGCTGCGGCGCAGCGCGGTTCAGGATACCCAGCGCGAGGTTGCAGATGAGCAGCGCGGCCACGAGCGGCAGCGACAACATGAGCGCGAGCGTGAAAAGCTGGCCGCCAAGCATGGCGAGGTAATGCCAGCCTGCCACCGAGATCGGCGCACTGGAAATCGGCAGCACCGTGAAGCTCTGCACCAGCGTGGCGAACATGACCAGATGGCCGTTGGTGGCGAGGAATACGAGCATGGCGACCACGTTGAGCAGCATGCCGAGCACGGCCGTGCTGCCGTCGCTGTTCGGCGTGAGCAGCGTGGCGAAGGACAGACCCATCTGCAACCCGACGAAGTCGCCCGCCATGCTGATGGCCGAGAACACGATCTGCATGCACCAGCCGAGCGCTGCACCGATCATCACCTGTTGCGCAAGGATCCAGAGACCCTCCCACGAGAACGGCGAGACGGCGGGCATGGGACCGAGTACCGGCGCGAGCGCCAGCGCGACAATGCCCGCGAGGCCGATCTTGACCGTGCCGGGCACGGCGGCGTCGCCGAACAGCGGCGCGCTCATGGACAGCGCGAGCAGGCGCACGAACGGGAACAGGAACGCCGCGATGACGCCCGAGAGCTGTTCGTAAGTGAAGCTGATCAAAGCCGGCGCGGCTTACCCGACGAGGCCGGGAATGCCGGTGAGCAACTGACGCATGTAGTCGACCATCAGGTTGAGCATCCACGGGCCTGCGATCACCAGCGTGACGAACACGGCGAGCAGTTTGGGGATGAACGAGAGCGTCATTTCGTTGATCTGCGTGGCGGCCTGAAACAGGCTCACGAGCAGACCGGAGACGAGGGCAACGAGCAGCAGCGGCGCGGCGAGCAGCAGCGTGACCTGCATTGCCTGATGGGCCAGCGCCATGACGGTTTCCGGAGTCATTTCGCGTTCCTCGCCGCTACATGGTGAAGCTCTGGGCCAGCGAGCCCAGCAGCAGTTGCCAGCCGTCGACCACCACGAACAGCATCAGCTTGAACGGCAGCGACACCGTGGAGGGCGAGACCATCATCATCCCCATCGACATCAGCACGCTCGCGACCACCAGATCGATGATCAGGAACGGAATGAAGATCGTGAAGCCGATCTGGAACGCCGTCTTCAGTTCGCTCGTGGCGAAGGCGGGCACGAGAATGCGCATCGGCACATCTTCGGGACCATTCATCGGCGGTGTCTTGGCCAGCTTGGCGAAGAGCGCCAGATCGGCTTCGCGCGTTTGCTTGAGCATGAACGCGTGAAACGGCTTGGCCCCGGTGTCGATGGCTTGCTCGAAGCTGATCTTGTTGGCGGCGAACGGCTGATAGGCGTTGGTGTACGCCTGGTCGAAGACCGGCGACATGACGAAGAACGTCAGGAACAGGGCCAACCCGATCAGGATCTGGTTCGGCGGCGAGGTCGTCACGCCGATGGCATGGCGCAGCAGCGAGAGCACGATGATGATGCGCGTGAAGGCGGTCATCATCAGCAGCATCGCGGGCAGGAAGCCCAGCGATGTGAGCAGCAGCATCGTCTGCACGGACAGCGAGTACGTCTGTCCGCCGCCGGGAGCCGGTGTAGTGGTCAGCGCGGGCAGCGTGGCCTGTGCGAGTGCCGTGCCCGGCAATGCAATGCAGGCGAGCGCCAGCGCAAGTGTCAGACCAAGCGTGGATCCCGCCAGACCCCGTGGCTTTCCGGCACACAGCAAGCCACGCACCATCACGAATCCTTTTTCATCGATTCGCGCAATTTTTGCGCAAAAGCCTGCGCGGCGCGATTGGCTTGCGCGCCAGGAGGGGCGACGCTGGGCGCGGCAGGCATGTCGGCGACGCGGTCCGCGTCGATCACATGCAGGCTCCGCACCTGGCCTGGCGCGACACCGAGCACGATCCAGTCACCCGCGACTTCCACGACAACGACACGTTCGCGCTGGCCGACGGCGGCGCTACCGACGATGCGCACATTGCCGCCTCCCAGCGGGCGTTGCAGCCCGAAGCGCTTGGCAAGCCACGCGAGCCCGAACAGCAAGGCCAGCACCAGCACGAGGCCCAGTCCCGTCTGCACGATGCCTGCGCCGCCAAGACTCGGCACGGCCGCCGCCTGCGAGGCGGCGCCCTGAGCCTGCGCGCTGGCGATCGACAGGAAAGCGAGACTGAAGGCGCTGCCGGCGCCGCACAGGCGCGCCAGACCGCCGAAGGCGCGCGCCGTGCGGGACTTGCCGGACGTGCGGGAGGCGGTGTGAGAGATCGTGGCGGCTGCCACGGCACGCCGCACGGGCTTGCCGTGGACTTTCGTTGCCATCATCGGTTGAGCTTACGGATGCGTTCGGATGGCGTGATGATATCAGTCAGGCGAATGCCGAACTTGTCGTTCACGACCACCACCTCGCCCTGAGCGATGAGGCAGCCATTGACCAGCACGTCCATCGGCTCGCCGGCCATGCCGTCGAGTTCCACCACGGACCCTTGGGCGAGTTGCAGCAGATTCTTGATGGCGATCTTCGTGCGGCCCAGCTCCACGGTCATCTGCACCGGGATGTCGAGAATCAGATCGATGTCGTTGTGCGTGGCCCCCGCCGGATTCCCGGCGGTGGCGGCAAGCGGCTGAAACACGGGGGCGGCGGCCGGTTGCGGCGCGCTGGCGGGTGCCGGCTCGGTAGCTGTCTGCTCCGCCATGGCACTGGCCCACTCGTCCGCCATGGCCTGGGCGTCTTCACCGGGCGTTTGAGGGGTATCGCTCATCACTCGTTGTCCTTCGTGTAATCGCTGTGTGAATGGTTGATCATCTGGTTCACGCGCAGCGCGTATTGACCATTGAAGACGCCGTAATTGCATTCCATCACGGGCACGCCGTCGACCTTGGCTTCAAGGACCTCGGGCACGTCGAGCGGAATCACATCGCCCACGCGCATATTGAGCAACTGCGAGAGCGTCATGTCGATCTGCGCGAGGTTGGTCACGATTTCGACGTCGGCCGCCTGCACCTGCTGCGAGAGCAGTCGCACCCAGCGCTTGTCGACTTCGAGCGTCTCGCCCTGCAGCGGGCTCGAGAGCTGGTCGCGCATCGGCTCGATCATCGAGTACGGCATGCAGATGTGGAATTCACCGCCGACCGAACCGAACTCGATGTCGAACGTGGTGGTGACGACCACCTCGTTGGGCGTGGCGACATTGGCGAACTGCGTATGCATTTCGGCGCGCACGTACTCGAATTCGACCGGATACACCGGCTTCCACGACGCCCCGTAGTTCTCGAACACCAGATCGAGCAGGCGCCCGATGATGCGTTGCTCGGTCTGCGTGAAATCGCGCCCTTCGACCCGGGTATGGAACCGGCCGTCGCCGCCGAACAGATTGTCCACCACCAGGAACACGAGGTTCGGGTCGAACACGAACAAGGCCGTGCCGCGCAGTGGCTTGATGTGGACCAGGTTGAGGTTGGTCGGGACGGGCAGATTACGGATGAACTCGCTGTACTTCTGGACACGCACCGGGCTCACCGAAATTTCGGCGCTACGGCGCATGAAGTTGAACAGCGCAATGCGGAACAGTCGCGAGAAGCGGTCGTTGATGATCTCGAGCGTGGGCATGCGCCCGCGCACGATACGCTCTTGCGTCGCGATGTTGTATGGCCTGATGCCGGAATGATCTTCCGACTCGGACCGGTCATCCTGTTCGCCGGTGACGCCCTTCAGAAGGGCATCGACTTCTTCCTGCGACAGGAACTCCTCATGCGCCATGAATCACTCACTGAATTACAAACGCGGTGAACAGCACTTCGCCCACGGCCTGTTGCGGCATGTTGGCCGCGAACGGCTGCGCAACCAGCGTGCGGATCTCGCTCGCCAGACGGCGCTTGCCGTCGATCGTGGCCAGATCCTGCGGCTGTTTGGACGACAACAGCAGCAACACGCGGCTGCGCACTTCGGGCATGTGCTGCGTGATGCGGGCTTGCGTCTCGGCGTCTGCCACCTTGAGCGAGAGGCCGATATGCAGGTATCGCTCGCCGTCTTCGCCGGACAGGTTCACCGTGAACGGGTCCATGCCGACAAATACAGGCGGTGGCGGGGGCGGCGGTGCTTTGGCCGCTTCGCTACGTCCGGTCAGCAAATACACAGCCGTTGCCGCACCGGCGGCGGCCATGAGCGCTACCGCAACGATCAACAGAATCCATTTGCGCACGCCCCCTCCGGAGGGAGCCGCGGCTTGCGTCGGTGCGGGATTTGCCATGTATTCGCCTGCTATTGGGTAATGATTGTCGGCTAACCCGCCAAGGGGTGATCGGCCGAAAAGAAGGGACAATCGCGTCTAACTCGCGTCTTTGTCTTAACGGCAGAAAAACCCGCTTGCTTTAGGGCAGTGCGACGCCCGGTCGCGCCGGTTTGCGCCTTATTTCACCGCCACCCCGTTCATGGCCGTGCGCGGCCCGGAAGATCAGGCAAACGTGTCGACGAGACCGTTGCTCACTCGCACTGGAACGCTCACGGTCGCGGTGAGCGTCGCGTCGTCGCCCTGACCGAAGCCCGGCGTGCCGCGTCCGTTGCCATTTCCGCTTCCGCTGCCATTCCCGCTGCCGTTCCCGTTCGCCCCTTGCTGCGCGAAGGCCTGCTGCTGCGCGTTGTCGCTGCTCACGGTCGTGTTGCCCAGCGCGATGCCGTTATTGGCAAGGCTCTCGCGCAGTTGCGGCAGGGCGGCCTGCACAGCGTCGCGTACTGCCGCGTGCTGCGAGACGAACATCGCTTGCGCGGAGTCGTTCGCCACGTTCAGCACGACGTGCAGCGGGCCGAGATCGGGCGGATTCAGGCTCAGTTGCGCGGTCTGCGCGTGCGCGGACGACAGCCACACCACTTGCTGCGAAAGCTGGTTGTTCCAGTCTTGCGTGCCGACGCGGGCATTCAATGCGAGGGCGGCCGGCAGATTGGCCTGCGCCTGCAACTGCGGCTGGGCGTCGACGGCAGGCGTGGCGGCTTGCGCAGCCTGTGCGGCGGCCTGCGTGGCGGCGGTGGTCGCTTGTGCGGCGGCGTCGCGATTGCCCTGAGCCTGCGCCATCGCGTCGGCCATGCGCTGTGCGGCCTGAGCGTCTGCACCGGCAAGGGGCGTGGCCGCCTTGGCATCGGTGGCCGCGGGTTGCGCGGCGGGGGTCGCCGGTGTCGTCGTGGCGTTCTTGGCGAGTGCGTCGAGCGAAATTCCGCCAGTCTTGCCGGCGTTCGATGCTGCCGGCGTTACCGTGCCATTGGCCGGTGCGTTGGCGTTGGCGGTCGTAGGTGCGGTCTTGGCGTCGGCAGCGCCCGCCGGCGGCTGGCCGGTCAGTTGCGCGGCGCCGGTCGCTTGCAGGGCACCGTTCACGGCGGCGGCGATGGCTGCGCCGGTGCCAGGCTTGGCATCGGTGGCACTGGCATCGGTGGCAGGCGCGGGGACCGGCGCTTGCGGCTGCAGCGGCGCATTGTTCATGGCCGCGAGCGCCACGGCGAGGGCGGCTGCCGGGTCGCCGGGCGCAGCGGTGGCTTGCGCTTCGTCGTCGGCGTTGCCATTGTCGCTATCGGCGGTCGTCGTTTTCGAAGGGGGCTTCGAAGCGTTCGTTTGCCCCGACTGCCCGGTTTGTCCGGCCGATGCACTGCTGTTCGCGGCGTTGTCCGTCGACTTTGTGCCGTTGTTGGCCGCAGTGCTGCCGGACGTATTGCTCTGGCTCGTCTGCGAGGTGCTGTTGTTCACGCTGCTGGCGGGCTGGGCGGTCTGGCGCGTCTGCTGCGAGAGCACGGTGGAGAAGGGCAGCGCGCTGCTGGCGTCGGTGCTCGACGAGCCGGCGCGGTTGGCCTTCACGGCTTGCTGGGCAGCCGCGGCGGAATCGGTCAGGAAGCTCAGAATCGACATGTCGGTTTCCTTTGCCTTCAAATCGGGGATTCGGCACGACGGCGCAGACTGCGCGCGGCGTACTCGTCGTTTTCCTTCTGCTCGCGACGCGCGACCCGCAGGGCCGTGCGGGCTTCTTCGCGCGAGGCGAGGGTGCCGAAGGAGTTCAGGCGGCGCTGCTGCGCCTGCCATTCGCGGCGCGCGGCCGCGAGACGCTCTTCGGCCTGCTCGAGCAGCATGGCTTGCTGTCCGATGGCCGTGTCGAGCGTATCGATGAATTGTTGGAAGTTGCGCCAGTCGCAGCCCGCCATGCCCTGAATCGTCGCCGTCTGCATGCGCGTGCGGTACTCGTGGCGGTACTGGCGCAGCGATTCGAGCTGACGCTCGACTTCGGCGCGCTGCGTCTGACGTTCGCCGAGCAGCCGTGCGGCTTCATCCACGTCCTTCTGGGCGAGTTCGATGAGCAACTTGAGGGGCAGGGTGGAATGCATGGCCGCCTCCGCTTAGTGGAACAGACCGTGCATCTGTTGCACGGCATCCGGGTAACTGGCCCGCTCGCGCATTCCCTGCTGCAGGAAGCCTTCGAGACGGGGATACAGCTCGATCGCCTGATCGAGCATCGGGTCGCTACCCGGTGCGTACGCGCCCACATTGATGAGGTCGCGGTTGCGCTGGTAGCGCGAGAGCATCTGTTTGAAGCGTCGAACCTTGTCGAACTGGCCGTCGTCGATGAGTGCCGCCATGGCACGGCTGATCGATTGTTCGATGTCGATCGCCGGATAGTGCCCCGATTCCGCCAACTGACGCGAGAGCACGATGTGGCCGTCGAGAATGGCGCGCGCCGAGTCGGCGATCGGATCTTGCTGATCGTCGCCTTCGGTCAGCACCGTGTAGAACGCCGTGATGGAGCCGCCGCCGTCGGGGCCGTTACCGGCGCGCTCGACCAGTGCGGGCAGCTTCGCGAACACGGACGGCGGATACCCCTTCGTGGCGGGCGGCTCGCCGATGGCGAGCGCGATTTCACGCTGCGCCATGGCGTAACGGGTGAGCGAATCCATGATCAGCAGCACGTCTTTGCCCTGATCGCGGAAGTACTCGGCCAGCGTGGTGGCGTACGCCGCGCCTTGCAGACGCAGCAGCGGCGAGACGTCGGCCGGTGCGGCCACAACGACGGAGCGCGCCAGACCGTCCGGTCCGAGAATGTTCTCGATGAAATCCTTCACTTCGCGGCCGCGTTCGCCGATCAGTCCCACGACGATGACTTCGGCCTGCGTGAAGCGGGCCATCATGCCGAGCAACACGCTCTTGCCGACGCCCGAGCCTGCGAAGAGGCCCATGCGCTGGCCGCGTCCGACGGTAAGCAGCGCGTTGATGGCGCGCACGCCGACGTCGAGCACCGATTCGATGGGGGCCCGGCCCAGCGGGTTGATCGGCACCGACGCGAGCGAGGCGCTGTCGGTCAGGCCGAGCGGGCCGAAGTCGTCGAGCGGGCGGCCGGCGGCGTCGACCACACGGCCGAGCAGCGCTTCGCCCACGGGAAGCCGTTTGCCGTTGTGACGCTGATTCGGCAGCGGGCCGTCGGCGGCGGGCTCCATCGGGAACACGCGGGCGCCGGGCAGCAGGCCCGCGACTTCCGTCTGCGGCATGAGAAACAGGCGGTCGCCGCCAAAGCCGACGACTTCCGCCTCGGCCGTGGCCGGTTCGCGCGACGGGTCGTGAACCGGCAACTCGATCAGGCAGCCAGCACCGACCGGCAGACGCAGACCGACGGCTTCGAGCACGAGACCCGCAGCACGCGTGAGACGGCCGCAACGGCGGGTCGGCTCGACGGCGTGCACATGTGCGATGCGCTCGCGCAGCGTGTTCTGCCAGCGGCGCAGATGCGCGTCGCGTGCAATTTCGCGAGCGTCCAGAGCGTGCGTGGCAACCTTCGGCGCAGCGGGCTCGGCGGCGGTTTGTGCATCCGCGTCATCAGCGTTCGGCTCGGCAGCCGCGCTTTGCGCCGGCGCCGGCGCGGCGTCGTGATCGTCGTGATCGTCGGGTTGCAGGGCGCCGGCGTGCACGGTTTGCTCGCTCGTGCCGATCTCATCCCACAGGCGCACCGAAGGCGTCGTGCCGTCGTTCGTCGGGGAGGGCGTGGACGGCGCGCCCGACGTGGCGTCGTCGTGCGTGTTCTCGGTGCTGGGCAGCACCGGCGCATGGGCGGTAAGTGGGGTGAGTTCGGCGTTCACCACGGCAGATCCTTGCCCAGCGCGGCCATCACACGTTGCCAGCGGGTGGCGACGGTGGCGTCGACCTCGCCGCTTGCGGCTTCGGCTTTGCAACCGCCGCGCTCGACGGTGGGGTCGGCGCGAATCGTCCAGCCTGCGGCGCGCAGTTCCGCGCCCACGTGGGCTTCGACGAGTGCCACGTCTTCCGGGTTGAGGATCAGACGCGGCGAACCCGTGAGCGGGTCATTGGAAAGCAGCTCGCGCACGATCGGCAGCAGCGTTTCCGGATGAATCGTGAGTGTCTGGCGCAGCGCCTGGCGGGCGATGTCGAGCGCGAGCCCGAGCAACGGCTCGGCGACTTCGCGATCGATGGCATTCACGGCAGTGCCGAAGCCGTGCGCGATATCGGCCAGTTGCGCGGCGCGCGCGTCGACTTCCTGCTGACCCGCGGCCTGTCCGGCAGCATAACCCTCGGCTTGCCCGGCGGCGAAACCCTGCGCATGACCTTCGGCACGCGCTTGCTCGCGCCAGGCGGCGATCTGTTCCACGAGCGCCGGATCGTCGAGCGGGCTGGGCGGCTTCGGTTGCGGTGGTGGCGGGGGCGGCGGCGGGTCGAATGACGCCATCTCCCAGCGTTGCCAGGCGGAGAGGCGTTCTTTCGGAATGATGGTCGACATACGCGCGGGCCCTGTCTGGTTACACGTAAGCGTCGTCGCCGCGGCCGCCGATCATGATGGCGCCCTGATCGGCCAGGCGCCGCACCACTTGCAGCACCTTCTTCTGTTCGCCTTCGACTTCCGAGACACGCACCGGACCGCGCGATTCGAGGTCTTCGCGCAGCAGTTCGGCCGCCCGCGCCGACATGTTCTTGAAGAACTTTTCGCGCAGTTCGACCGGCGCGCCCTTGAGCGCGATGATGAGCGACTCGGACTCGATTTCCTTGAGCAGCACCTGAATGCTGCGGTCTTCCACGTCGAGCAGGTTCTCGAACACGAACATCTCCTCGACGATCTTCGCCGCGAGTTCCGAGTCGTAGTTGCGCACGGCTTCGATGACCGACTCTTCGTGCACACCGCCCAGGTAGTTGAGGATTTCCGCCGCCGTGCGCACGCCGCCCATCGGGCTGCGCTTGATGTTCTCGCTGCCCGAGAGCAGCTTGGTGAGCACGTCGTTGAGTTCGCGCAACGCGGCCGGCTGAATGCCGTCGAGCGTGGCGATACGCAACACGACGTCGTTACGCAGACGTTCCGTGAAGAGCGCCAGCACTTCCGAAGCCTGATCGCGGTCGAGGTGGACGAGGATCGTGGCGATGATCTGCGGATGCTCGTGGCGGATCAGTTCGGCCACTGCCGTGGAATCCATCCACTTCAGGCCTTCGATGCCGCTGGTGTCGCCACCTTGCAGAATGCGCTCGATCAGGCCCGCCGCCTTGTCGTTGCCCAGCGCTTTGTTGAGCACTGACCGGATGTATTCGGACGAATCGAGCGAAAGCGCGGAGTGCTGTTCGGCTTCGAGCACGAAATCCTGCAACACGTCGGCGATCTGGTCGCGCGTGACTTGCCGCAGCGAGGCCATGGCCGCGCCGAGCTTCTGCACTTCACGTGGCGCGAGGTACTTGAAGACCTCCGCCGCTTCGTCTTCACCCAGCGACATCAGGAGGATGGCGCTGCGTTGGAGTCCCTCAGCCGCGCTCATCGCCACCGCCCACCCATGATTTGACTACCGTTGCCACGATCTTCGGATCCTGTCGCGCGACCTGACGCGCGTACTGCAAGTTGCGCTCGTAGGCGCTGAGTTCACCCTGCTTGCCGGGCTCGCCGTCGGCACTCTCGCCACCGGCGCCTTCGGCACCCGCCGCGCCGCCTGCCGCACCGGCGAGCGACGGCTCGGCCGGCGGCGGCGGGGTCAGGTGCTTGCGGATGGCCGGACGTATCACGCCGAACCAGAGATAGAGGCCGATCAGCCCGATCAGCGCCCACTTGCCGACTTGTTTGGCCAGCTCGATGTTCTGACGCTGACGCCACCACGGCAGGTTGGCTTCCGGATCTGCCTCGACCGTGAACGGGCTGTTGACGATGTTGAGCGTGTCGCCGCGCTGGCCGGAGAAGCCAATGGCTTCCTTCGCCAGATTCTGGATCTGGTCGAGCTGGGCCTGCGTGAGCGCCACCATTGCGGCCTTGCCCTTCGCGTCGGTGCCCGGACGATAGTTCACGACAATCGCCGCCGACAGGCGCTTCAGGCCGCCCGTGGCTTGCTGCACATGGCGAATCGTGCGGTCGATCTCGTAGTTGACCGTGGCGTCCTTGCGGTCGCTGCGCGGGCCCTGCGGCGCACTGGCGGCGCTCGCCGGGTTCGCGGCGTTCTGCTGGGCAAACTGCTGTTGCTGCTGGGTGATCGGTGCGGTGGGCTGACCCGGCGGCTGGTTCGACAGCGCGCCCGGCACCCCGCCCGGCGGCGTGATCCCGATCTGCGTGGCTTCGCTGTTCTGCTGGCTGCGCACCGCCTGCTCGCCCGAGTTCGGCTTGTAATTCTCGGACGTTTGCTCGACCTGATTGAAGTCGATGTCCGCCGTCACCTGCGCATGCACGTTGCCCGGCCCGACGATCGGGTTCAGGATCGCCTCGACACGGCGCGCATACGATTGTTCGAGTTCGCGCACGTACTTGAGCTGGCTGGCGTCCAGACCCAGCGCGTTGCCGCTCTGCGCGGAGAGCAGATTGCCGTTCTGGTCGAGCACGGTAACGTTCTTGACCGGCAGCTCCGGTACGCTCGACGCGACCATATGAACGATGGCGCTGACCTGAGCGTCGTCCAGCACGCGGCCCGGATACAGCGTGACGAGTACCGAAGCGCTCGGCTTTTGCTGCTCGCGCACGAAGACCGACGGCTTGGGAATCGCCAGATGCACGCGCGCGGCTTGTACGGCAGACAACGATTCGACCGAGCGGGCGAGTTCGCCTTCGAGTGCGCGCTGGTAATTGACCTGTTCGGCGAACTGGCTGATACCGAACTTCTGGTTGTCCATCAGTTCAAAGCCGACCAGACCGCCCTTGGGCAGACCTTGCGAGGCCAGACGCAGCCGTACGTCGTGCACCTGTTCGGACGGCACCAGAATCGCACCGCCGCCCTCGGCGAACTTGTACGGCACGTTCATCTGCTGCAGCGAGGTGATGATGGCACCGCCGTCGCGATCGCTCAGGTTGCTGTACAGCACCTTGTAGTCGGGGGCACGGCTCCACAGGAAAACCGCAATCAGCAATGCGACAAGGGCCGCGCCGCCGATGAGCAACGGCAGTCGCTCGCGCGAGCGCAACTGCATCAGCAGGGGCGGCTTGGCGGCAACGTCCGCCGTCTGGGTGGCGGCGTTCATGCGCGGCTCCACGCCAGTGGCGTTGATACGACGTTCATCGCGGTGGAAGTGCTCACTAACATGCGACAGAATTCTCCGGATACGCGTGGCGCCGCGCTCACGTCCCGAGGGGGCTAAGGATTGGAAAGAATCCGGTTCCCGGTGCGCACGATGCCGATGGTCCTGATTATTCGTTGGCGAATATGGAATCGTTCGGTGGATTAGGCGGGTGTTTTGCCGCTAATTAAGGTATTGGAGGCTTGCCAGACAGTGGTAATCTCCGACGTGACTGATAAAAGGCAAACCGGTCGAAGCGGCGCGAGGTCGCGCGCAACCGGTGCCCATTGAGGACAAGCAACATGGCCATTCCGGGGATCGAATCGGTATTGCAGAAGCTGGGCGGCGTGGCGTCGCAGGCAGCGGGCTCGATCATGGGCACGTCCAGCGCTGGCGCGGGCGCCGCATCGGCCACGGGCGGGTTCGCCTCCGAGCTGGAAGCCTCGCTCAAACGCGTGTCGTCGGCGCAGAACGGCGCAGAGTCTCAGGCACGTGCTTTCGAAATGGGCGAGCCGGGCGTGGCGCTCAACGACGTCATGGTGGATCTGCAAAAAGCCAATATCGGCTTTCAGATGAGCCTGCAAGTGCGCAACAAGCTGGTTTCCGCCTACACGACCGTGATGAATATGCAGGTGTGAGTGCAGGTGTAACGTGGGTCGACTAGCGGCCCGGCCGTAGCGACACGTCGCCGGATTGCATCCGGCGCCCGAAGAAGCCCCGTCTGTCGACGGGGCTTTTTTGTTGTCATCGGATTGAAATGACGGTCATCGCGTCGAGCGTCGTTCGGGCCGGTTTGCCCGTCACGCCGCGTTTGCGTGTATCGGCACCTCCGGCATGAAGCGTTTCAGAAACTCATGAAAGCGCGGAACGGTAAATGCGGCTTCGTCCAGCAGGGCGCTGTAAAGCATGCCTTTGCTGATGAGTTCGAGTCGAATGGGCTCCAGTGTCGTGACTGGCTGACCGAATTCGGCGGCAACGTCGCTCAAGTCGTGCGGACCTTCGCCTAACTCCGCCATTGCACGGAGATAGCGCTTTTCGTCCGGCGTCAGACGCTCGAAGCGCAGACGGTAGAAATTGTTGTCCAGTGCATTGATGGCGGCGCTGGACGCAATGCGCACGTGATCCGACGTAATCGGGCTTTCGTTGGCGGCCGTCCAGGCGAGCATTCCCCATTGCTGCAGGAAATACGGATAAGCCCCTGTTCGCTCGACGATCTCGTCCAGGGCGTCGGCGGTAATGTCTACACCGGCTTGCGTCGCGGGCGTCATGATGGCGTCGCGCGCATCTGCGGCAGAAAGTGGTCCGATATCGGAGATTTCGAACATGCGCTCGGCGTAAGACTTCGCGTCCCCGATCTGCCTGATAAGCGGCGGAAGACCCGCACCAATCAGAATGACCGGCAACTGGAGTTGTGCGCATCGATGAAGCGAGTAAAGCAGTGCTGCCAGCTCTCGCTTTGGCATCCCCTGCAATTCGTCAATGAATATGGCGAGCACCGTCTGTGCTGACCGGGCAGCACGCCCAACCTCCACGAGCAGTGCGCACAGATCGAGTTCGAGAATACCGCAGTCCGCCAGGCCGGGCTCGGGTGCGTAATCCAAGCCCACTTCGATACCGGCGTACGTGACTTTCAAGCCGGTGACGAAGCCCGCGAGGGCTCGCAGTCCCCGAGCGACGGTGTGCCTTGCCGATTGCGTTTGACTCATACGCAATAGCGCGACGCGTAGTGCCGGTGCGAGAGAGGCGGGAAGTGATTTCACCTCCGGCGCTTCGAGGTGCACGGTAATCGCACCTTGTTGCTCGGTGTCGTACAAGAGGCGCTCGAGCAGCACTGTCTTGCCGACGCCGCGTAGACCAATCAGCAGTTGGCCGTTCGAATGACGGCCGATGCGAAGGCGCTCGATGCAGATGCGCACGGTTTCGCGAATGTCGTCGCGACCGCAAAGCGATGGTGGCGGGGTGCCAGCGCCGGGATTGAAGGGATTCAGGATGCCGTCCATGAGGGAGCCTCGACTAATGTGATGACCAGAGACAGGTGCTTGGCAAGACGCGCCGAAACACTCGAAGGACATGCTAGTGAGAGGGGATGCACCGCGCGGATGCCGCGCCGCCGGCAAGCATGGCATCGCCCCGCACAGCCTTGTGTGCAGGCGCTCGGCGGGTGTGCAGCGATAAGAGGTTCTGACGGGAATTCGGAAACGTCACGCCTTGCGCGAATTGATCAATCGCGTCACAACCTAGCGCTTGCGTTGTCAGGCGGACGGTTTGGCGGCGGGGGGCGAGACGGCAGGCGCGGTGTCTGCCTGACCCTCAGGGGCAACGACGCCCGGCGGCAGCGGTGGTGGTTTGCCCCCTCGGCTCGCTTCGAGCTTGTAGAGCCAAGCGAGCAACTCCGCCACCGCTTGATAGAGCTGTGCAGGAATGCGCTGGTCGAGGTCGACCTGCGTGAGCAGACTCACCAGCTCCGGCGACTCGTGCACGTACAGTCCGTGCTCGCGCGCCGTGCGCACGATGGTCTCGGCGAGCAGGCCGTAGCCCTTCGCCACCACGCGCGGCGCCGTGTCTTTCGCGCCGTAGGCCAGCGCGACCGCCGCGCGGCGTTCCGGTGGCAACGTCATGCCTCACCTCCCGGTGGCGCGCTATGGCCAGCCGGCAGTGTCGCTGTTCCGGTCGCGTCCTCTGTCGTTGCCGAAACGGTGCCCGCGCTCACCGCCCGCGCATCCATACCGGCAGATCCGGCAGCTCCGGCATTGGCGTCATCGCCCAATGCACCGAACGACAACTGGCTCGCGATGAGGCCGACAGCAGCCAGTCGTTGGCGCAATGCCTCGCCTTCGTGCGACAGGGCATCTGCCGACGCCGCCGAATCCGTCAGCAAGCGCGCTTGCAACTGTTGTCCGGACAAGCCGATGTTGACGTCGACGGTCCCCAGAGAAGGGAGCGTCAAGCGCAGGTGCGTGTGCCATGTCGACGTGGCGGCGACTTCGTCCGGCGAGGGCTGACCGGGGCGCTCTTCGACCTGCCATTCCATCGGCGCGCCCGGCCACGCCGCGCCATTCCACTGAAACTGCGGATTGACCAGCATGTCGAGCTGCTGGCGCACCAGCGTCACGCTTTCGGCGGGCGTATTCGCGACGGCGGCGATTGCGCCGGCCGGCCCCTGCTGTGCGGCACGGTTGTTGCCGTCGCCCGTGGCGGCGAGCAACGCATCGCCTTCACGGCCGCTCGGCAGCACGCTGCTCGTCGTTTGCGCCACGCTGGCGGCATGGGCCAGCGCGGTCGCGGTGTTAGGTAAATTGGCCGCGACATGCAGACCGCCATCGGCGGCGTCACCCGTTGCGGTTTGCGCCGGAAGTCCGGGCTGGGCGGGCGATGGACTCGCTGTCGGCAACGTTGCCGGACTGGGCCCCGGCCAGGCCGCAGCCAGTGACGCTTCCGCGGCGGCGGGACCGAGCAGGCGCGTGAGCGGGCCGGGGCCCGGCAAAGTGGCGTCGGCGCCGGCCGCCCGCAACTGCGCAGCCAGATTGGCCGACGCCGGCCAGCGCAACTGCGGTTCGGCCTGCAACTGTTCGAACGAGCGGCTGCCGGACGCCCATTGCGCCAGATGCGATTCGTAGAAAAGTCCGCTGGTCGACAGCGCTTCCTTGAGCGCTGCGGCCAGCAGCGGGGCGAGGGCCGGGGCGCCGCTGCCGGGCGCGGCGGGCCATACCGGGGCACTCGCCTGCACGGGGCCGGGGGAATCAGGCGCGAGGCGCAGGATCGTATCGATGGTGCGGGCAGCGGCGGAAAGCGTTGCCTGCTGAACGGGCGTGGGCAGTCGCGCGGCGGTTTGCGCCGGCGCGTTGCCGAGACCGACTGCGGTGGGGGATGCTCGGGTCGCGAGGTCGCCAAGCGCGGAAGTGGCGTCGCCCGTCGGTTGGGTGCCGGCGACGGCGCTGGGGGCGCTCGTCGACGACGCGCCCTGCCCGAGTCCGAGCAATGAATCGAGTCGCCGTGCGAGCGTCGTGGCCAGCACCGTGTCGAGACCGGCCATGCCTTACTCCGAAATGCGGGCGCCTCAGGTGCCCAGGTTCAGGCCATAGACCTCGTGCAGGGCACGTTGACGGCGCGTGTTGTTGATCATGGCATCGAGATGCGCCAGATGCGGCACCGCGAGGTCGCGAATCGCCGCGTCGTCGGCCAGAATGCGCCGGATGATGGCGTGCTTGCGCGCGCGCTCGTCCTCGGTCAGCGGCAGGGCGGCGTCGAGTTGCTTGATCGAATCGACCTGCAGACGATACTGCGTCTCGAGGTCGATGAGGGCATCCCAATCGCCGTCACGTGCCACGCCCAGCATGCGCTCAGTGAGCCCGGCGATACTCTCGTAGCAGTTCAGCAAGATCGTGGCTTCATTCATAACGCACTCCGGTGCCCGCTTGTGCGGCGGGGGCACCCGTGCCGGCGGCCGGAGCGATCTCGCGCCAGGCCGATGCAATCGTGTCGAGCAGGGTGTCGACTTCTCGTACTTTGGCGACGTCGTTCTCGAGATTGGCTTCGAGCAGACGTCGCCCCATGTAGTCGTACAGATCGCGCAGGTTGCGGGAGAGTTCCCCGCCGACATCCATGTTCAGACCGTCGCGCAGTCCGCCGATGATACCGATGGCTTTCGAGAGCGCCTGTCCGCGCTCGGCGATGCGGCCGTCTTCAAAGTGTACGCGAGCCTTCGTGAGCGCGGCCTTGGCGCCGTCGAACAGCATCATGATGAGCTGGTGAGGGCTTGCGGCAACGACGCCCGTTTCGAGCCCGACCTTGCGATAAGCGTTGGCGGCGTTTTGACCGTACATGAGCGATTTCCAGGATCCAGGCTTACTTCGACGACGAAGACGACGAAGACGAACCACCCAGCACCTGCTTGAGGTAGTCGCTGGTGTTCTGAAGCTTCGACATGGTCGCGTCGAGCGCGGTGAACTGCGCCAGATAGCGGTTCTGCATCTGCGTCATCTGGTCCTGCCAGTCGCTTTCCTGCTGCTGCACCTGCTTGATGCTGGCATTCAGGTTCGACTGGGCCGTGCTGATGGCCCCCTTGGCGCTCAGGAAGTTGCTGACCTGGTTCGACAGCAGCGACGCATAGCCTTGCGAGAAATTGATGGTGCCGCGATTGCCGAGGTTGGTGCCGGTGACCTGGATCTTGAGACCATCGGTCTGCGAACCTGCAGCGCCGGTCAGATACTGGCCGCTGCCCGTGGCGATCACACCGCCGATCGAGCCGCCGACGTCCACGCCATCGGTGCTGGGCGAGACACCCGTGCCGAACAGCGCGGTCAGCGCATTGCCCGAGGTGACGCGTACGTTCGAGGCGGAGCCATAGCGGTTCGACGTGATCGACAGTACCCCGCCCGTCTGCTTGACCGTCACCGTCGAGCCGTTGGCGACGAACTGCGAGTTACCGTTGATCGCGGCCTGCAAGGCGGCGGCCATCTTGTCGGGCGTGTAGATGCCGTTCGGGATGGTGATGGACGTGCTCTTGCCGTCGACTTGCACCGTCAACGTATTGTTGGTGCCGTCGATGGTCGTGTTCGCGGCAAGCGTTGCGTTCGACGTGAGCGTACCCTGGGTCGCCAGGCGCGTGATGACCACGTCGTACTGGCCCGGTTGCGTATTGCTCGTCGAGCTCTGGTAGCTGATCAGACTGTCGGTCGTTGTGCCGTTGGTCGCGAGCAGAGAGGCGAGCTGGGAGAAGCCGCCCGAGCTGATCGCCTTTTGCAGCTTGCTTGTATCGACGGCGAGCTGACCCGACGTATCCGTGGCGCTGCCGCTGCCGTCACCCGCCTGGAACGTCACGCCGATGTCCGCGAGCGATGTCAGCACCGACCCCGAGACCCCCGGCAGCTTGCCGTTCAGGATCTGCTGGATCTGCGTCGTGATCATCTGCGTGGTCGTGTCACCGATCAGCGGGCCGTTGTTGTTCGAAGTGCTGCCCGGCGTGGCGCTCGACTTGTCGAAATACGTCAGTTGGCCGATGGCCGAATGCAGCGTGTTGTAGGCGGTGACGAAATCGTTGACGGCCTTGGTGACACCGTCGCTGTTGTTGCTGACGCTGACGGTGGTCGTGCCGGTCTTGAGCAGACTCATCGTCAGACCTTGCACGGCGCTCTTCACCGTGTTGGTCGGGCTCGACACAGCCAAGCCATTGATGGTCAGGCTGGCGTTCTGGCCGGCAGCCGTCTGCGTCAGGTTCTGGGTGCCGGTGGGGTCGTACGCCAGCATATTGGTGAGCGTCGAGTCGCCGCCGGCGGCGACGTCGATCTTCATGCTCATCGTTTGACCGGTCTGCGTCGAGGTCAGGACCAGGCGGTTAGGCGTGGCGCTGCCGTCATTGACGATCGTGGCCGTCACCCCGCCGTTGGCGGCGTTGATGGCGTCGCGAATGCCTTGCAGCGAGTTGTTCGTGTTCGTGATCGTGACACTGAACGGCGCCTGCTGCGCGTTCGGCGAGAAGCTGGCGCCGGTGTATGAGCCGTTGGCGAGCGTGCCGCCGGAAATCGTGCCAAAGCTGAACGTCAGCTTGGTGGACGCGCCGCTGCCGATCGAGGCGGCGGGGTCGGAAACGCCGGCCGTCGACAGGCTTTGTGCCTGTGCCAACTGGGTCGTGTTGATCGTATAGCTGCCCGCTTTCGCGGTGGTGTCTGCTGAAGCGCTCAGGATCGTCGCATCGCCCGGCGTGGCGGTCATCTGAAGGAACGACGATGCCGACGACAGGTTCGAGAGCGACGACTGGAACGAACTCAGCGCCGATTGCAGGCTGCCGAGTGCCGAGACCTTGGTCTGATAGCTGGCCTCTTGCGATTTGAGCAAGCTGAGCTTTTGCGTGGCAGGCTGCATCAGACTGGTGACGAGCGCGTTGACATCAAGTCCCGAGCCGATACCCGGTGACGAAATTGAGCCCGTTGTGCTGCTGCCAGTGGTCGCCATAAATTGCTCGCTCTCAAAAATAGTTGCTCAACTCGCAAAACGCCGGCACAAAAAGTGCTGCCTTTGTAATGCTTGCGGCGACGCCCCCCGCGAAGGTGGCGCCGCCGGCGGCCCGGCCGAGTTACCGCCGGGCGTTAAACCATGCCAAACAGGCGCTTACTGGAGAAGCTTCAGCACTTGTTGCGGCAGTTGGTTTGCCTGGGCCAGCATCGAGATACCCGCTTGTTGCAGGATCTGCGACTTGGTCAGGTTGGCCGTTTCTGCAGCGTAGTCGGTGTCTTGCACGCCCGAACGCGCCGAGGTCAGGTTCTGCGTCGTGGTCGACAGGCTCGAAATCGTCGACTGGAAGCGGTTTTGAATTGCGCCCAGGGTCGATTGCAGCGTGTCGACGGTGCCGATGGCCGAGTCGATCTGCGACAGCATCAGCGTGGCGCTGTTGACCGTCTTGACGTCGGCTTGTGCCAGGCTGCCGCTCGTAGCGTAGGTCGTTGCCGTCGTCGGCAGACCCAGCTTGGTCAGCGTTGCCGCCGTGCCGCCGCTGATCTGGAAGGCCGAACCCGAGCTCAGGTGCATCTTGCCCGTGTTGTCGACATACGCGTTCACGCCGCTGTTCGACGAATTGATCGCGTTGGCCAGGTCGGTGGCGCTGTTCATCTTGCCGGTGATGTTCGTGGCCTTGCCGTTCACGGTCAGGACCAGGTCACCTGCTGCCAGCGTTTGCGAGAACGTCGAAGCAACGGCGGTCGACGTGGTCGTCGAACCGGCAGCAGCGCCTGCGACGGCCATGCCCAGCGTGGTGGCGTCGGCGCCAGCGACCGTCAGCGTTTGTGCCGAATCGGTGTTGGTGATCGCGATTTCGCCGGCCGAGTTGACCGATGCGACGTTGCCCGTGAAACCGGCGGTTTGTGCGGCGGTGTTGATTGCCGTTGCCAGGTCGGCCGAGCTGTTGTACGTGCCAGCCTTGACGTTCACAGCGGTGCCTGCGCCCAACTGAACGGTCAGTGCGGCAACGGTGAAGCTCAACGGATTGGTCGCCGAGGACGTTTGTGCGACCGAGCCGATGCTGGCGACGGTCATGCTTTGTTGCAGGTTGACCGAGATGGTCTGGCCTGCGTTGGCGCCAACCTGGAAGTTCGCCGTGCCCATCGAGCCGTCAAGCACGTTCAGGCCGTTGAACGACGTTTGGGTGGCCAGGCGGTTCACTTCAGCCAGACGCTGTTGGACTTCCTGGTCCAGTGCGGCGCGGTCCGAATCCGAGTTCGTCGAGTTGGTCGACTGAACAGCCAGCGTGCGGATGCGTTGCAGGTTGTCGGTGATCGCCGACAGGGCGCCCGCAGCGGTTTGCACCAGCGAGATACCGTCGTTGGCGTTGCGCTGCGCTTGCTGCGTGCCGTTGATCTGGGCCGACATACGGTCCGTGATCGCGAGGCCAGCGGCATCGTCAGCAGCGCTGTTGATGCGCATGCCCGACGAGAGGCGGGTGATCGAGGTCTGCAGGCCCGATTGCGACGTATTCAGGTTACGTTGTGCAACCAGCGAGAAGATATTGGTATTGATGACAGATGACATTTAGCCACTCCTTTCCCAAAATTTTTGGCTCCGGCTTAAGCGCCGTAACTTTGGCTCACCAGCCAATCGCCGAAAGCCGCCGTTGTAGGGGATATCGGACGGCCATTGGGAAAATTTAGGGTGATTTCACAAAATGCTCTCTCACCCCCCATCGACTGACCCCGTCGATGTCGGAAAAACGCTAGTGGGCCAGTCTACAAAATTCCTCCACGATTGATTCGCCAAGGAAAGGGGCAATCTGCCGCCTATTCATATCCTGTAAGGCTTGGAGAGGTGGCGACGCGTGGCGTCACCCCAAAAGACGGGACGCGCAATTCTCAGTCCGTGGCACGGCGCGGCGGCGGCGAAAAATTTTTTTCGGGGCTATGAAAAATTCTTCGCGGCGATGGTCGGCGGGGTCTGATATGCACGTGGCCCGCTGTCGCGGGCCACGGAGTGAGTACTTAATTCGCAGAAACTGTGATGTCGATGGCGCTACGCGCAGACCGGCCCCATCTCGGCGCTGACCAGGCCATGTTGCATCACGTAATAGGTGAGTTCGGCGTTGTTGTTCAGGCGCATCTTCTCGAGCAGGCGCGTACGGTACACGCTCACTGTCTTGACGGAGAGCGAGAGCGCGTTTGCGATGTCGGTCAGGCGCTTGCCCGAGCCGATCATGCACAGTGTCTGGTACTCGCGGTCGGACAGGCGCTCGTGCGGCGGCTGATCGGCGTCCGGGCCCAGGTAGTCGGCGAGCGTCTCGGCGACCATCGGGCTCACGTACTTGCGGCCCGAAGCCACCTGGCGCACGGCCGAGACCAATTGTTGTGCGTTCGAGCGTTTGCTCAAATAACCGGCAGCCCCCGCCTTGAGTGCCCGCAGCGCGAACTGGCCTTCCCCGTACATGCTGAAGATCATGATCGGCAAACGGGGATGTTTGCGTCGCAGGGTCTTGAGAATCTCGAGACCATTGATGTCGGGCAGCGAAATGTCGAGCAGGACGATGTCCCACTGCGCTGCGTCTGTCATCTCCAGCGCTTCCGCGCCGCAATCGGCTTCGCCGATGACGGCGATGCTCCCGCTATCGGAGAGCAACTGCCGGACGCCCTGACGCACGATGGCGTGGTCGTCGACGATGAGCACTCTAAGCGTCATGATGCGTATCCGTGAAGAGCAAGCGATTCCGGGCTATGGAGGCCGGCCGGGGCCGACAGGATTTGATGCCAGGGAAGCCGCGCACTCACGAGCGTCCCCGATCCTTGATCACTGCCAATACGTAGCGTGCCGCCAAGCGCCGTACAACGCTCGCGCATGCCCGCTAATCCGAAATGTCCTTGCTTGCGACGAGCGCCGCGGGCTACGCCGCAACCGTCGTCGGAAATCGTGAGTTTGAGTGACCGGTGGCTGCCGTCGAGCGCCACGACGACGCGCGAGGCGCGTGCATGCCGGGCAACGTTGGTCAGCGCTTCTTGCGCGATACGGTACAAGGCCAGTACCGCATCGGGGGAAAGGTTCGCGACGCGCTCGCGCGTCACGTCGTCGCAGCGCCAGATGCACGTGAGGCCGCTTTGCTCGCCGAAGCCGCGCAACCAGGCGCGCAGTGCCGCAACCAGGCCCGCGTCGAGCGCGGGCGGACGGTTGCGGCCGACGAGTTCGTCAGCCGCGTCTTGTGCAGCGTTCGCCGCGTTCTGAATCTGGGTACAGAGGGATTGCCATTCGGCAGCGTCGGCCGGGGGGCGCATCGCCATACGCGCGGCCACCAATTGCAACGCCGTGAGGTGCGCGCCAAGTCCGTCGTGGATTTCCTGTGCCAGCCGCGTGCGCTCGGCTTCCCGGGCGGCGTCGATCTTGCGGGCCACCGATTGCGCCAGCGGACGTGCCGGTACTCGCGCAGAGCGCAATGCGGGCTCCGCCGGCAACACGATGTCGCTGGCGGCAGGCTGATCCGATACCGGCGTCGCGGCGCGCGTGTGCAACGTGTCGTCAAGCGACACGCGACGTCTCGCAGCCTGTGCGGCAGGATCGACGAGATACGGCATGGAGGCAAATTCCTGAGAGAAAAAGTCCCGTGCCACAACCCACGCGGCGAGACCCGCATTCAATTTAACAAACTTTACATTTCGTCACAATTACACGCGGCTGTCACCCGCATGGTTGACGGCGAATCGTAACTATTTGATTTGGATCAAAAAGTTTTCGCCCGCTTGAGGAGGATTCTGCGAAGACCCGGAATATATCAGGGTTTGTCCTAGCATATCCAGTCGAGCGTATGTTTCAAACGAAATTTCCAACGTAAACCATTGTAACGCCTTAATTTTTATCGTGACTTCATACGATTGTGATTTTCTTTCAGGTGGGGACGCGGGTTTACCACGCGCATCATCGGTGAAATGACCTGAGCGACGTTCCCTATGGGGCGTTGCTTTCGGTCTCCGAATCAAGGGGGAGCGTTACGGTCACGGTCAGGCCACGGCCCCCGTCTCCGGGCGCCAACGTCACTGCGCCGTGACTGGCCGCCACGATTTCCTTGACGATGGCCAGACCCAGCCCGGTGCCGGGCTGACCCGGCGGCGCATTGCGGTAGAAGCGTTCGAACACGCGCTGACGCGCCTCGGCTTGGATCCCTGGCCCGTCGTCGGTCACGCGCAGGCGAGCCGAGCCGTCGAGACGGTCGATAGCCACGGTCACGCGTCCCCCCTCGTGGATATAGCGGATCGCATTGTCGACAAGATTCATGACCATCGCGTGAAACAGTTCGGCGTTGCCGGCGACCCACACGTGGGTCTCCGACGTTTCCAGCCCAAGATCGATGTCGCGCTTCTGCGCAAGGGCGACGAGTTCTTCGAGCACTCCGGCGGCCACTGCGATCAGATCTACCCGAACGCGCGAGAACGCCGGGGTGTCGGCCGCTTCCGCCTGCGAAAGCAATAACAACTTGTTGGTGAGGTCGGCCAGCCCGCGGCTGCTCGTCTGCATGGCGCCGAGCACGTCGGCGAGCGCCGCGCGGTCGTCGAGCTGCGCCGCGAACTGCAATTGCGTGTCGAGCAGCGTGAGCGGCGTGCGGAGCTGATGGGCCGCGTCGGCCACGAAGCGCCGCTGCTGCTGTGCCTGCGCCGAGAGGCGCTGAATGCACAGATTGATGGCGTCGACGATGGGCCGCAGTTCGGTCTGCAGTTGTCCGGCCCGGATCGGCACCAGTTCCTGCGGCGCGCGCCCGGCGACTTCGTCCTTGAGGCGGATCAACGGATGCAGCTCGACGGTGAGTCCAATGAGCACCAGCACGGCGGCGAGGGCGGCCATGGCGATTTGGCGATGCAGCGCCGGTTCCCACAACTGCGCGAGCATGTCGTCGTGCGCGTGCATCGTCTCGGCCACGACGATCGCGACCCGGTGCGGCTTGCCCGAGTCGTACATCGTGCGAACGAAGCTGATGGCCCGCAGTGGTTCGCCGTTCACCACGATGTTCGAATAAGCCGGCACGGTCTGCGGAAAGAGCGGCGGATGCGGGAAGTCGGGCGGCCCGGCGAGGAGCCGGCCGTCTTGCGTGATGACCTGATAGAAGACCCGATCGCGCGCAGGGGACGCGAACAATTCCAGCGCCGATGGCGGCACGCTCGCGCGCAACGCCCCGTCGACCCATGTCAGTTCGCCCGCGATCACTTGGGCGGAGGTGAGCAGCGCCCGGTCCTGCACGAGTTCGGCCGTGTCGTGTGCGCTGCGATAGGCCAGCCACGCGCTCGCCCCGATGTAGAGCGAGAGCGGCAACATCAGCCACATCAGCAGCCGGACGCGCAGACTAAGCATCTTTCTCGCGCAGCAAATATCCCAGACCGCGCAGCGTCATGATGGCTGCCCGGCTAGTCTCGAGCTTCTTGCGCAACCGATGGATATAGATTTCGATGGCGTCGGCACTCGGTTCGTCGTCCAGACCGAAGACGCCGTCGACCAGAGCGCTCTTGGCGACGGTTTTGCCCTGCTTGCGCATGAGAATCTCGAGAACGGCATGTTCGCGTGATGGCAATGCCAGGGGCGCGCCCGCAATCGTGAACTGCCGCGTGCCGGTGTGATAGCTCAGGTCGGCGCACACGAGATCGGCGCTCTGCTCGGGCGAATGGCGACGCGCGAGCGCCTTGACGCGCGCGATCAACTCGCGCACTTCGAAGGGTTTCACGAGATAGTCGTCGGCACCTGCGCCGAGGCAGTCGACCTTTTCGTCGACGGAGCCGCTCGCCGTGAGAATGATGACCGGCACATTGTTGCGCCGCTCGCGCAGCCGTCGCAGCACATGCTTGCCGCCGAGCTTGGGCAGCATCAGATCGAGCAGCACCACGTCGTACGTCTCTGTTTGCAGCAGACGGTCGGCGGCGTCACCGTCGCGCGCTGCGTCGACAGTAAAGTTGTCGTCGCGCAGCATGCGGGCGAGCCAGTGGGCCAGCGTGTCGTTGTCTTCGATCAGCAACAGTTTCATAGGGGCGAAAGCGGAATGCGACGGCGAGTGTGCCCGGGGAACCCGCGCAAGCCAACAGCGGGTAAACACCCATCTGCCGGGGACGAAAACCTGCATCGGGCGAAAGCTGGATGAAAGATTCGGTTCTCTACAATCGGCAGCAAGGCAGAGGAGTCGATCGAAATGACCGCTGCCTGGCCCCGTGGTTATCCATGTGAGGCCGGCCGGCGCCGCAGTCGAAGGCTCGGGCCATTATCCCTAAAAATGATGGAGACACCACAATGCGAGCAAGCCTTGGCGTGCGTGCGCCGAAAGCCTTCGTGAAACCTGTTCTGGCCGCCGTGCTCGGCGCATCGCTGGCATTGGCCGCCTTGCCGGGTTTCGCTGCCGACAGCGGCAAGATCACGATCATGGTCGGTGGCATTACCAAAATGGTCTATCTGCCGGCCAAGCTCGCCGAGCAGCTCGGTTACTTCAAGGAAGAGGGCCTGAACGTCGAGCTGCTCTCGCAACCCGCGGGTGTCGACGCCGAAAACGAATTGCTCGCCGGCGCCGTGCAGGCCGTGGTCGGCTTCTATGATCACTCCATCGACCTGCAGAGCAAGGGCAAGGAAATCCAGGCCATCGTGATCTTCGGTCAGGTGCCCGGCGAAGTCGAGCTGGTCAATGCGAAGAGCAAGGACACCATCAAGAGCATGGCCGACGTGAAGGGCAAGACCCTGGGCGTGACCGGCCTGGGCTCGTCGACGAACTTCCTCACGCAATATCTCGCAGCCAAGCACGGCCTGACGTCGTCGCAGTATTCGGTGCTGCCGGTCGGCGCCGACAATACGTTCATCGCAGCGATCAAGCAGAACCGTATCGACGCGGGTATGACCACCGAGCCCACCGCATCGCAGTTGCTCAAGACCGGCGACGCCGCCGTGCTGGTCGACATGCGCACGATGGAAGGCACGGTCGCGGCGCTGGGCGGCGCTTACCCGGCATCGAGCCTTTATGTGCAACGCGTGTGGCTCGACAAGCACAAGCCGGAAGCGGCCAAGCTCGCCCGTGCGTTCGTGAAGACGCTCAAGTTCATCAATACGCACTCGGCTGCCGAGATCGCCGAGAAGATGCCGAAGGACTACTACGGCAATAACAAGGCGCTGTATGTGCAGGCGCTGCAGAACTCACTGCCGATGTACTCGCCGGACGGCCGCATGCCGAAGGACGGTCCCGAGACCGTGCTCAAGGTGCTCTCCGCGTTCAATCCGAACGTCAAGGGCAAGCACATCGATCTGTCGAAGACGTACACCAACGAGTTCGTCGATCAGGCGAAGTAGTCGCGCGATGGCGCGCGACCCGTTCGCCAACCTTTGACCCCGTAGTACCGGCGCGCGGTCCCTTCGACGCGCAGCCAACCGAGCCGCCCGCACCTGACGACCGTCCGGTGTGCGGGCGGGCTCACCCCTAAGAAACCGCAACGACACCGTCAGTCCTTCGACGACGTCACCGAGGAGCCGGGCACATGACCCAGACCATCACCCCCACGGCGCCGGCACGCGCTGCGAGCCCAGTCTCGCGTGACACGCCCGCCATCGAATTCGACAATGTGTCGTGCCGCTTCATCTCGCCCGACGGCAAAGCCACCGTCGCGCTGCGCAACTTCAGCATGTCGGTCGCTCGCGGCGAATTCGTCGCCATCGTCGGCCCGACCGGCTGCGGCAAGTCGACGACGCTGTCGATGATTACCGGCCTGCTGCGCCCGACGGCGGGCAGCGTGCGCGTGATGGGCCAGCCCGTGAACGGCATCGACCCGCGCATCGGCTTCGTTTTCCAGAACGACGCCGTGTTCCCGTGGCGCAGCGTGCGAGATAACGTGGCCGCCGGACCGCTGTTTCGCGGCCAGTCGAAAGACGCCGCCTATGCGCAGGCCGATGAATGGATCAAGCGCGTGGGTCTCGACAAGTTCGGCAACCACTACCCGCATCAACTCTCCGGCGGCATGCGCAAACGCGTCGCGCTGGCACAGACGTTCATCAACAACCCCGAGATTCTGTTGATGGACGAACCGTTCTCGGCGCTCGACATGCAAACGCGCACGCTCATGCAGGACGAGCTGTTGCAACTGTGGTCGTCGACGTCGGGCTCGGTGGTGTTCGTTACGCACGATCTGGAAGAGGCGATTGCGCTGGCAGATCGCGTGTTCGTGCTCACGGCGCGTCCGGCCACGTTGAAGAATGTCTACACGATCGATCTGCCGCGTCCGCGGGTGATGTCCGAGATTCGCTACGAACAGCGCTTCATCGACATCTCGCGCGAGATCTGGGCGGATCTGCGTGAAGAAGTGAAGATCGGTTGAGTTTGCGCGGCCCCTCGGGGGCTGCGTCAGTGATTTAGCGGGCCGCGTTGCCGTGGACAGCAGCGTGTGCCTTTGCCGTCAGGAGGAGGGCATGAACATGAGTGAACAAGCCGTCATGGCAGGATTTGGCGACGCCGACCTCGCACGCGAGGAAGCGGCGGCGCAGCGTCGCATCAAACAACGTCGCGCGCTGGTGGTTTTCCTGCGCGTAGCGATTCTGGTGATCGGACTCGGCGGCTGGGAGGTATCCGCGCGTCTGGGCTGGATCGATCCGTTCTTCTTCTCGCAACCGAGTCTGATCGTCCAGCAGATCTATGACTGGTGCGTAGAGGGCACGTCGCAGGGGCCGCTCTGGACACAGGTGCTCGTCACGCTTGAAGAGACCGTGCTGGGCTTTCTGATCGGTGGCGTGGCCGGTGTGATCTGCGGCATTGTGCTCGGTCGCAACAAACTGCTCTCGGATGTCTTCAGTCTCTACATCCAGATCGCCAACTCGATTCCGCGCGTGGTGCTCGGCTCGATCTTCGTGATCGCGTTCGGTCTGGGCATGGCGTCGAAGGTGGCGCTCGCGGTGGTGATGGTGTTCTTCGTCGTGTTCGCGAATGCCTTTCAGGGCGTGCGTGAAGCCGACCGTTACATGATCGCGAATGCGCAGATTCTGGGGGCGTCGCGCCGTCAGGTGACGATGTCGGTGGTGATTCCGTCGGCATTGTCGTGGATTCTCGCCAGCTTGCACGTGAGCTTCGGTTTCGCCCTCGTGGGGGCTGTGGTCGGCGAGTTCCTCGGCTCGAAGCAGGGCATCGGTCTGCTGATCTCGACCGCGCAGGGGGCCTTCAACGCGAGTGGCGTGTTCGCCGCGATGATCGTGCTGGCGGTCGTCGCGCTGGGCGCGGATTATCTGCTCACGTCGCTCGAGAAGCGTTTGCTGAAGTGGCGTCCGGCGGCATTCACCAACGAGTAAGCACGGCGATAGTTCAACGACAGCCGCTGCGCCAAAAGCAACGGCGCCATCCCTTGCGGGAGGCGCCGTTGTCATTTTGGCGGGGGGGCGCGAAGCGCCCCGGTGTCTCGATGTGCTCAGATGTTGAGCTTGGTGACCTTGGTGCCTTCGACATTCAGGTTGGCCATGAGGCCGGCGTTGGTCATGACGATCACTTCCACCGGCGACGTCGCCGTGTTCAGGTCAACCGCACCGTTGGCGCCGATCTTGACCAGCGCCACCGAGGCATCGGCACCGGCTGTCCAGCCGTCGGTGCGACGGAATTTGTCGAGTGCGTCCTGCGTCATGAACAGGAAGACGATGGCCTTCGACTGCGCTCCGATCTGCAGACCGAACGATGCCGTCACGGTGTTGTAATAGCCTTGCGTGGCGCCACCCACGCGTAGTGCGCCTTCGCCGTATTCGCCGCCCACGACGAACCCGGCTTGCAGCACCGACGGGAACACGAGCGCGCCGCGTGCCTTGCTCATCAGCTCGCGAGAACCCTTCACCGACGCATACATCTTGTCGAGTGCGCCATTGACGGCGGCATCGATTTCGCGACGTTTGTTGGCATTGGCGCCGGCCGCGTTGTCGCCCTTGTCGGCCTGCGACGGCGAGGTCGTGCTGCAGCCAGCGAGCGCGAACGCGGCGGCGGCAACAGCGACGGAACTTTTCATCAGGAAATCGCGTTTTTGCATTTTCTCCCTCCAGGTAGCGTATGCCGCACGCAAAGCGTGACGGCGCGGATGCGGATAAAACGTCATGCCGATGAAGCGTCTCGTGCGGATCGTGACACTTCGGCGTTGAAACGGATGATGAGATGGATCGTTTGGCATCCGATGGATGCGCTCACCGACCACAGCGCGGCGGCTGATAGCCCGTTGCGCTATGCCGCGAAGGTGGCGCGCGGTGCGTCGGTATGACGTCGATTATGCGGGCTCTGTTGATATTGTCAAGAAAATGGCGCGACAAGTTCCGCTAACTTGCGCTCATCTTCCGCTAAGTTGTAGGTGTCCGCCTACGTGCACTTGCGCACGTATTCTTCCTTGAGCGCTTTGCGCGGGTTGGTGCGTGTAGGAATGTCGACGCGATCGCCTGCAGGGGAATCGACTCGCCGGTCACGCGTGTAGACAGGCTTGTCAGGCGTATTCGCGATCTTGTCGGCAAGGGCGCGACATTCGTCGCGAAGCGAGGGCGATGCCGCACCGGATGCGGCGGATTGTGCGGCAGCCTGATCGCGCGCGGCTTGCGAACACTGCTCGGGAGGCAGGGGGCGGCCAACGCTATCGAAACACACTGGAGTCTGGGCGAGCGCGCAGCCGCCGGCGCCGAACAGCGCAGCGGCAACGGCCGCTTTGAGAAGGTGTTTGATCGGGGTGTGCGCTCGTTGAGCTTCGGCAGTGCGAAGCACCGGGGACGTGAGGCCGAAGGGGAAAGCGAGCGCGGCGAATGAAGCGGACATCGGGGACAGCGTGGCGGTGCGACGTGGCATCGTCTATCTCCTCAATGGGCCCCGCCTTGTCGCGGGTTCGCCTATTCTGGCACCGCCCTGGCCGGATTGTCGATAGCCGCGACGCCATGCCGCGCTGCAAGGGCGCCGGGGCGGTCGGTGCGCAACTCCAGCCGGTAACCCACGCCATAGATCGAGCGCACGATTTCCTCGTCGGGCCGGATGGCCTGCAATTTTCGACGAAGGTTCTTGATATGACTATCGACCGTGCGGTCGGCGACTACGCGGTGATCGTCGTACATGCGGTCGAGCAGGTGCGCGCGCGGAAACGTCTTGTCGGGATGGCTGGCAAGTGTGGCGAGCAATCGCAATTCGACCGGTGTGAGCGGCAGTTCATGCCCGTCGAGCCGCGCGTGATGACGCACGGCGTCGATGATGAGCGCGGGCGGTTGCGCAGAGGTGGCGTCGGGCACATTGGCCGGCGCGATGACCGTACCGCGAACCCGGCGCAGGATCGCTTTCACTCGCGCCACCACCTCGCGCGGGCTGAAGGGTTTGCAGATGTAATCGTCGGCGCCGAGTTCGAGTCCCAGCAGCCTGTCGGTCTCCGCCGCGCGAGCGGTCAGCATCACGATCGGTACTTCGGAGACTTCGCGCACCACGCGGCAGACTTCGAGGCCGTCCATACCCGGGAGCATCAGGTCCAGCAGCACCAGACGCGGCTGCGTCGCCCGCACGGCCGGGAGCACGTCGCGTCCGTCCGAGAGGATGCGGCACGGCATGCCTGCGACGCGCAGGTATTCCGCAAGCAGCGCGGCGAGCTTGGGTTCGTCTTCGACGATCAGAATCGGGGCGGCGTCGGCGAGTGTCATCGCGTCGGTCGACGATCGAAGTGCGGAAGGGGACGAAGCGGTCTGCGAGTTCGGATGCATGGGAGACGGGCTCAGCACAGGGTCGTGAGGGCTTGGGTGGCGAATCCGGCCCCGCCGGACCCGCCGGTGCCGCAGGACGACCCGGCATATAGGCCGCCCCTGTTTGCGGACGCACTGCGGTGACGGGGCAGCGTGATGGTCAAGGCGAGGCCGCCCAGCGGGGAATGCCGCGCGACGATCTGGCCGCCGTGCGCTTCCACGATGTGTTTGCACAGCGCCAGTCCCAGACCGGCACCGCCGCTGCGGCGGCTGCGCGAGGCTTCCACCCGGAACAGACGCTCGAACAGACGCGGCAGGGCGTCGTCCGGCACGCCGGGCGCTGAGTCTTCGATCTCCAGACGCAGTTGCGTGTCCGTCGACGACAGATACACGCGCACCGCACCGCCGCCGTCGGTGTAACGCAGCGAATTCTCGAACAGGTTGCCAAGCAGTTGCGTGAGACGGTGCAGATCGCCGTCGACGAAGAGGGAGTCCTCGGGAAGGTGGACGTTCAGCGAGATGCCCTTGGCGTCGAACCAGTCGCCAAAAGCGGTCACGGAGGTGGCGACGCGCTCGGTGATGTCGACGGGCGCGAACTGGTAGGTAAGCGCGCCCACATCCGAGAGCGAGAGTTCGTAGAGGTCGTCGATCAGCTTGGCGAGCAGCGAGATTTCCACGCGCAGAGAGGCGAGTGCGTCTTGCGTGAGCGGGCGTACGCCGTCTTCCATTGCTTCGATTTCGCCGCGCAACACCGAGAGCGGGGTGCGCAACTCGTGCGAGATGTCGGCGAGCAGGTCCCGGCGCAGGCGATCATTGTGGGAGAGGGTGTCGGCGAGCCGATTCAGATCGACGGCAAGGCGCGCAAGTTCGTCGGCGCCGGCCGTCGGGGCACGGGCGCTGTAATCACCCATCGCCATGCGGTGGGTCGCCTCCAGCAGCGGGGTGACGGGCACAAGCAACCGCTGGGCAACGCGCAGCGCGACGGCGCCGAGGAGCGCCACACCCAGCACCGTCAGATACATCAGGTTGTCGCCGCGCAACCAACTGTGGCCGGCCAGGGCGGCACGCACGACGAGCGTCGTGGCGGTCATGGTGACCAGCCCTGTCGCGAAGATCGCGAGGAACAGCTTGCGAGTGATGCCGGAATTCATGCGCTGGATAACTAGGCTAAAGGTGACGGCCGGAAAAAAACGGCGCCTCGCGCGGTGAGCCGATGCGTGGCCCTGCCAACGTTGGCGTGCCATTTTGTCAGCTTCGGGGGGATGCGCGCCGGGCCTCCACAAATTTTCCTCTATTTGTGCTTAGTGGCTCCACTCCCGCTTCTTACCATCGCTAACGAAGCTGGCCGCCGTGCTGTCTTCGCAATCTGCATACCATTCACACTTTTCGAACCAGGCCGGATACGGCATCCGGGACCGGCGCGGGGGCGCCTCATCATGTCGAAGCTGTCGTTGCTACAGCGCGCTGCGGCGCGCGGCCTTATCCGGACGGTCGCGTTACTAGCGGCCACAGGCATCATGCTGGGCGCCTGTTCGAGTCCACCGGCTGCGGTCACACCGATGGCCGTGATGCCAATGGCACGCGTGGCCAATGTTCAGACGACCGGGTCCATCTACCAGTCGACCAACGCCACGAACTGGTTCGAGACACCGGTGGCGCATCGCGTCGGCGATCTGCTCACGATTGCGGTGTCCGAAAACTCGTCAGGCAGCAACAAGTCGCAGAGCGACGTTTCGCGTAACGGGAGCGTCACCGCCAAGAGCGCCAAAGCCGACGGGGCCGATTCGGTGCTGGAGCGCTGGTTCAACATCGGTCAATCGGCAAGCAGCTTCAAGGGCAATGGCGCGAACAGTTCGGCCACGGCGCTGGCAGGCACGATTGCCGTGGCGATCGTGGAGGTGCTGCCCAATGGGGCTTATGTGGTCGGCGGGGAAAAGCAGGTCATGCAAGGACGGAACATGGAGACGTTCCGCTTTACCGGCGTGGTCAACAAGTTCGACATTTCGTCGGGCAATGTGGTGGCGTCCAGCAAGGTGGGGCAGGCCAGGGTGGCGCGGGTAGAAGACGGCCAGGTCGCCGACGCAAGCAATGGCGGCTGGCTGCAGAGCATTGTGCTTGGTGTGTCGCCGTTCTGATGAAGCGCCTTGCGATGGTGCTGGCGCTGGCGGCGGCGGCCAGCGCGACCCTGGGCGGGTGCCTTTTCGCTACGCCGGTGCCGGTCATGGTCGCGCAAGTGGCGTCGAGTGTGGTGTCGGCCGGGGTCGTTGTGGGAGACCAGATGCCGTCCGTCTTGCCGCCATCGCAGTCTGCCGCACCGGAACTGCTCTCGCACAACCTGTGCATCGAGCTGTCGCCGGACGGCATTTCCGATTTGCTGCCGGCGATTCAAGGGCGGCTGCGTGCGTACGGCATCGCGAGCATGATCTACAGCCCCGGCACCTCGCCGACGGGGTGCGTCGTGCTCAATTACACCGTGCGGCGCGCATGGCGGAATTCGTTGTGGGGCAACGTGCCAAGCGAATACCTCGCCTACGCGACGTTGACGCTTAGCCAGAACGGCGCCGTCATGAATACGGTGTACTTCGACGGCAGATCGTCGACGGTCGATTCGTGGTCGGCTTCGAACTCGCGCATGGCGCAACTGGTCGACCGGCTGGTGGTGTTTTGAGCCGGCGTTTTGCGGGTTGATAACGACACACCCTCACGCGCCTGTCAGAACCGGTAACTCACCTTGAGACTTCCCGCCTGTGCCGACGCACGCGCAGTGTTGACGAGCGCGTCGTAATCGAGGGACACGTCCCATCGCTTGGCCAGCGTCACGCTCAAGCTCGCGCCGAGCGTCAGGAAGCCGCGTGGCAGATTCGCCCCCGGTGCGACGAAGATGGTCCCGTCCCGCGACGCTACCGTGATAGCGCGGCCAGCATCGAGCAGTTCGTGAGCGTACGCCGCGCGGAACTGGACGTTCATGGGGCGTTGCGCGTCGCCGAACGCCTTGTCGAAGGTCACGCCGACAAACGGTTGCAGGCTCCGGGTATTGTCTGTGCCGACGCGCAGGTTCTGGCCGCCTGCACCGCTTTCGTCGAAGCCGTTTGCGTGGAAATAGGCATAACGCAGGCCCACCCGCGGTGTGATGAGGACACCGCCGAACGCCAAGGGGGCACTCGCCTGCGTTGCCGCCGTGAATTCCTGCCCGATATGATCGCCTTCGGCCGTGCCTATGGTCGCGAACGGACGCTTCTGCGACAGGAAATGGAGGCCATAGCCCACAGTGGCCGCCACGTCGACCGGTCCCATCTCGCGGCTCGCATAAGCTGCGAGACGCAGCGTGTCGCGAGTGCCGGAGTTTGCGGTGCTCTCTTCCGAGAGATCGGCATGGGAATAGCCGCCTGCCAACCCAAACGTGTTGCGCTCCACTCGCTCCTGCGCACCGGCGAGGAACCCGTATTGGTTTTCCTGAAAGCCGGGTTGCGTGCTAGTGCCCGACACCCGGCCGTGCAGACCCGTGGCCGTTGCCCACACCGTCGAGATGCCCGGTGCCTGCGCCGAGTCTCCGGTGGCAAGCCCCGTGCCGGCGGCGCGTCGCGTTGCGCGGTCGAGCACTGCCGACGTGGCCGACTGTGCATTCACCAGCGCGGCAGTGCCGAGCGCCGTATAGATGCTCGTATTCTTCGGCGCGATGACCACCGGCGTGGAATTGGCCAGCAACAGGGTGACATCGTTCGCGCCATAGGCCACGGACGATTGCAGGCCGCCGAGGTTCGCACCCGTCGCCAACGTGCCCGTGAGCGACGAAAAGCGCCCGTTCACACCGTTCGCCGCGCTCACCACGGTGTAGCGCGTGGCCGAATACGTACCGGGGTCGTACGTGATCGCCAGCACGCCGTTCAAGGTCGCGCTGCCCGATACCATTAGCAGCGACGCCGCCGTAGGACTTACCTCGATGGAAAGCGTCGCGTTCGACGCCTGCGTGTAGTTTCCACTGACGCGCAACGTGCCGATGGATCCGCCGGGTGCCACGACCCCGCTGTTCGCAACATTGCCGAGAATTGTGCCGTGTCCGCGCAGTATCCCTTGCGCACCGACGGCCACGTCGCCGCCGATCGCTGCGCTGTCATGATCGGCGTCACCGACTTCGAGCGTGCCCTCGCTGACGGTCGTCGTGCCCGTGAACCCGGTGCTCGCCCCATTGAGCACGAGCATGCCGGCGCCCTGCTTGACGAAGGCGCCGCTCCCCACGAGTTGGCCGGCATAGGTACTGTCGGTTGCCGAGTTGACTGTCAGCGTGTTCGCGCCAACGAGCATGCGGGTGCCGGCCGCGCCATACAGCCCGGAAAGCACCTGCGAACCGGCGGAGGAAATATCGAGCGTCGCGCCGCTACCCATGAGCGAAACGGCCGTCGCCGACGACAAGCGGCCACCGCCCGTCAGGGCGAGCGTGCCGCCGTTGATGGTGGTCGGGCCCGTGTAGGTGTTTGCCGCAGAGAGTGTCTGTGTGCCACCGTTTAGCGTCAGCCCGCCAGTGCCGTCGATGGTGCCCGTGAAAACGCCCGATGCATTCGTGAGCGTCAGCGTGCGCGGCCCGAGAGCGACCGTCCCGCTGCCGGCGAGACTCGTCAGGGTCGTGCCGCCTGAGGTTGCCGAGATGTCGAGCGTGCCGTTATTGGTCACGCCACCCGATGCCGCGATGCTGCCGCTGCCGCTCAACGTCAGCATGGCACCGTTGTCGATCACGGTCGCGCCGGTATAGGTGTTGACACCGGTGAGCGTTTGCGTGCCGGCGGCCAGACGCACCGCGCCCGAACCGTTGATGACGCCGTCGAACGTGCCGGACGCATTGGTAAGAGACAGTGTCTGTGCACCGAGCCGCAACGTGCCCGTGCCGGTAAGCGCCTTGATCGACGCCCCTGCGGTGACGGCGGAAATGTCCAGTACGGAATTCAGTAAGACGCTGGACGAATTGGCCAGGCTGCCGCTCCCCGACAGGGCGAGCGTGCCGCCACTAATCGTTGTCGTTCCCGTAAAAGAATTGGCCCCCGTCATCGTCAGCGTGTTCGCGCCGGCGAGATTCAGGGTGCCGGTACCGGAAATGACGCCCGACATCGTCATGCCGGCCGACGCGGTGGAGAAGGTAACGCCCGACGCCGCGTCGCTCAGGATGACGTCGTTGTTCAGTGCAAGGCCCGTGTTCAGCGCTGCGATGGTGGCAGTCGCTCCTGCATCGAAAAGCAAGTTCCCCAGGATCGAGGAACCTGTCTGCAGATTCAGCGAGTTGTTCGTGCCGCCGAACTCGATGGCCGCGGCTCGGGTTCCGCCGCCGGTCAGCGCGCCCATGATGAGACCCGAGTTGGTGATCGAATCCGTGCCCCGCGTCACGACGCCGACGCCGCCCCCGTTGCCCACACCGCCCGAGATCGTCCCGATATTTTCGAGGCTATTGAGCGTTCCGGAAAGGTTGACGCCGGTGCCCCCGGCACCGCCTGCGCCCGCGCCCGTTGCGCCTGCGCCTGCAGCGCCTCCTGCGCCGCCCGTGATCGTGCCGAAGTTGATGATGAGGGCCAGACCGCCGAGCGCGAGCAGTCCGTCACCGCCAGCGCCGCCACCGCCGCTGAAGCCGCCAGAGCCCCCGGCGCCGCCTGCGCCACCGGTAATCGCCCCGCTGTTGTAGATCGTCGCTATGCTCCCGGCCGACGTCATCCCGCTGCCACCACCACCACCGCCACCGCCGTTACCCGACACCCCGTTGCTGGTACTTCCACCGTTGCCCCCGGCCCCGCCCGTGAATGTCGCCGTAGCCCTGACGGTGATGTTGTCGCCGAGGTAATAAATCCCCGTATTGCCACCGTTTCCGCCGCTCCCGAAGTTGAGCCCGTCTGGTCCGGTATTGCCGGCGTCGCCGATTGTCGTTGCGTTGACGAAGACCCGATTACCGGTGATGGATTGCGCGGGGGCGTTGGCCGGCGCACTGGCTGCGTCTCCGGTTGCACCCGCGCCGCCGGTACCCTGAGTTCCCCAGCTTCCCTTGTCCTGGACGGTGACGGCGCTGGCGTTAATGTGACTGGATCCTCCGCCTTGGCCGTTACCGGCACCGCCGTCGCCGCTTCGGCCCGGAACACCGTCGCCGCCCGGTGCGCCGCAGCCGCTGGTGTCGCTGGTGGAGCAAGCTGCCGCCCAAGCAGGCGCCGCAGCGCCCGCGAGGGCCAGCGCAATGGCTGTGCTGCCAGCCGTTCGAATGATTCGAGCCCCCGCCGGTCTGCGGCCCGGCGCCGAGACAAAATCGGGCGTGGAAGGCGTCAGAGACGTTGGCATGGCAGGTTTCGCCTGGTGGGCTGTGCGCCCAAGTTTGCTTTGGACCACGAATATCCTCTCGTATCGCACCGTGCATGGCGACCGGCGACCGAGAAGATACGGTCACTCCCCGCAGTACGGCAGTCATGTGGACGCCAGTGCTCAGAGAGGCCGCGGTGGTTTCGATTTCTGGGCGCTGGAACGCGCGCCATCTAAGGGCGCATCGGACACCGAATGTAATACAAAGGAAGGTGATTCGCTATCACGTCCGGAGAGTCGTGCAATTTGGGGGGCATTGGGGCGACCCCCGACAAAATACTGAGCGTCGACGCTGGGCAGGCGGGGATTCGGGCAGGGACGATTCCCCGACCATGCCGGGGTAGCGCGAACGAATGCCGGAGATGCACGATGAAGTACAAAACCGACGGCTTCTGCACTCGGGAGGGGGCCCGCTCGAATGCGGCACGTTTCGATGGGCGATATTGGGCCACTACGATGGAAGCAGTCGAGCCGGGGTTCAGATCGAAGGCGATTTGCGTTTCCCGCAGCGGCAGCGGCACGAGCGGCAGCCACCGAATGGGTGCGGGCCGGTACCGAGCGGCGACGCCTCGCGTATGCGAACGCACGAGAGTGAAGCCTCGCAATCCCCTCGGAATCCATTGAATTTATTGGCGCGCCCGACTGGAATCGAACCAGTGACCCTCGGCTTCGGAGGCCGATACTCTATCCCCTGAGCTACGGGCGCTATGCTGACCACCGGTGAAGAAGGCGCGAACGCGCTACCGGCAGGCAAAGAGGTAGAAGCATAGCGGTTTTGCCGCACGCCGTCCATGCCCCGTGCATACGCCTGCCCCAAAATGCGGCAATTCACTACCGAGCGCCCCGCTCGCGCGGATTTGCTGTGGCTGCAACGGCCCCGCAGTTCGCGCACGAAGCATGCGAAACATGCCTTGGGTTTTCGCGTAAGTTAGGGAAAATACGGGACTTTTGCGGCGTCTGCGCACTGCCTTGACGTGTCATTGGCCGAGGGTTTGTTGCTACAATGGCTCGTTATTTTGACTGGATGGTGCCAGCTATCCAGTGTGATGCACTCGGTTTCCACAAAAACTATTGAGAGATCCCGCATGAGTGAAGCACATAACGAGCATGAGTCCCTCATCAAAACGCCCAAGCAGCTCATCGCCGCAGTCATTGCCGGTTTTCTCGTTCCGATCGTCATCATCGTCTTGCTGGTCAATTACGTGGGCAACAATGCCCTGACCGGCGCCGGCAGTTCCGCCATGACCGAAAAAGCCGTCGCCGAGCGCATCGCGCCCGTGGCCACGGTCGAGGTCAAGGATGCCAACGCGCCGCGCGTCTACCAGACCGGCGAACAACTTTATAAGGCCGTTTGCGCCGCCTGCCACGCGGCCGGCACCGCCGGCGCGCCCAAAGTCGGTTCCGCCGACTGGGCGCCGCGCATCGCTCAGGGCTACGACGAGATGCTCAAGATCGCGCTCGCCGGCAAAGGCGCCATGCCCGCCCGAGGCGGCACCAGCCCCGATGACGTGACGGACTACGAAATCGGCCGTGCCATCGTTTATATGGCCAATGCGTCGGGCGGCAAGTTGCAGGAGCCGGCCGAACCGGCACAGCCCGCGTCGGGGGCTGCTGCGGCCGCACCGGCCTCGGGGGCTGACGCAGGCTCCGCTGCCGCCGCCGCCGCCGCGATGGCCTCGCTCAAGACCGCTGCACCGGCCGCCGCTGGCGCGGGCGGCAATCTCGAGGCGGGGAAGAAGCTCTACGACACCGTCTGTATGGCCTGCCACGCCAGCGGCGTGATGAACGCCCCGAAGTTCGGCGACAAGGCCGCATGGGCGCCGCGTATCGCCACCGGCATCGACACGCTGCACAACGCCGCCATCAAGGGGTTGAACGCCATGCCGCCGAAGGGCGGCGCCGCCAACGCGTCGGACGACGATGTCAAGGCGGCCGTCGACTACATGGTGAGCGCGGCCAAGTAAGCCGCACCGGTCGCCGCTCGCTGGCGTCATCGCCATAAAAAATCCCCGCTTCGGCGGGGATTTTTGCTTCTGGCGCGGCGGCACACCGCAGCGGCGCGTCACACCCGCACGACCCTCTGCGGATCGAAGGCCGTGTTCTCGACGCGTCCTTCAAAGCAATAGCCGCGCGGATTGCAAAGCACCCGGGTGTGCCCGACCCGATAGTCGAACGAATCATGCGTATGGCCGTGGACCCATAGCGCGGCGTCGGATTGCTCGACGAAGGAAGTTAAATCCGAAATGAAGGCCGGATTGACGAGCGACCCCGCGAAGCGCGGATGGATGCTTTGCGGCGTCGGGGCGTGATGCGTGACCACCACCGTCGGACCGTCGTGCGGCGCCGCGAGGGCGCGCGAGAGCCACGCGATATTTTCACGGCATAGCGCCGCGCAGTCGTCCGGTGAGAAAAACGGCAGATCCGACCACGGCGCGGCCGGATCGCCAATGCGGATGCGCGTGAAGTCGCGCACGAATTTGTGCGACTCCTCGACGGCGGCGTCGTGTTTGCCCTCGGCGTCGTACAACGCGAAGTCCGTCCATAACGTGGTGCCGACGAAGCGCACGCCGCCAATCACGACGGACCCGCGCTCGAGCAGATGCACGTTGGTGCCGGCGGCGAGACGTCGCAGTTCGGCCAGCGTGCCCGCGAGCGTCGCGCCGTAGAACTCGTGATTGCCGGGTACGTAGATGACAGGGCGCGGCAATTGCCTGGCCCACTCGATGGCTTGCGCCGGCCGGCTGATATCGCCAGCGAGAATTGTGACGTCCGCTTCGACCTCGGGAACGGCCAACGGCGCCACGGACAAATGCAGGTCGGACAGAATATGCAGTCTCACGCACCACGCTCCACAAAGGCTTGAAGATCGGTGCCGCACCGCCGAAGTCGCGTGCGCCAGACGCATCACGTGCGCGCCGACGGTGTGGGCATTGGACCGAAATCAACGCGACTCGTACGTTGTTTCGCCCGTTTTCTACCGACTATCACCTGCGCCGTGCCGATGGTCAAGATGTCTTTGTCATCGAAAGGATGCGCTTCTATAGTGAAACTTCACCTGACGAGTGGAGGCGAGCCTATGCGCAAACTGTTGGTTGCTGTTCTGCTTTGTTTGACCGGTCTGGCAGGTGTGGTCGTGGCGACGAGCCCGGCAGCCGCCTGTGACCAGACGTCTTCGGGTAGTGGCAAATAGCAGCAAGCATTGACTTCACGGTGCGCCCTACTGCCGCAGACAGCCCCGGTCGGATGTCGCCGTTCCTCAAGCCAGCCCCCGTACGCGGGGGCTATTCGTTTGTGCTGAACGAAGGTCTGTCGGGTTCAGGCGCCTGACGACGATGGCGTCTTGTTCGCGCCGCCGGCGAGCATGGCCTTGAGGCTGGCGAGCCGGTCCTTCGGCGACATGGGCGCGTCTTCAGGCGGCGGGGGCGGCGCTTCGTCGAGTTGCATCTCGGGCACGAAACGCGACACCTCGCACGAGAAGGTTTCGCGCGCACGCTTGCGTTTCTTGCACCACGACAGTTGCAACGTGCGCTGCGCGCGCGTAATGCCCACGTACATCAACCGGCGTTCTTCCTCGATTTTCTCGGCTGTGACCTCCTCATCTTCGCGAATGTGGGGCAGGATGCCTTCTTCCACGCCGACGAGAAACACATGCGGATATTCGAGGCCCTTCGAGGCGTGTAGCGTCGACAGACGCACGGCGTCGGGATCGTCGCCGTCGCGGCCTTCGAGCATCGACATCAGCGCGATGGTCTGGGTGAGTTCCATCAGGCTCTTGGCGTCGTCGTCCAGGTCGTCGGGGTTATCGAGGCCGGCCTCTGCGCCGCTGGCGCGCGTGCCCTTGCGCTTCATCCATTCGAGGAACTCGAGCACGGTGGTCCAGCGCGACTGCGCCTGACGCTCGTCGAAGGTGTCGTACAGGTACGCCTCGTAGTGAATGCCCTCCATCAGGTCATCGATGACCTCGTTGGCCGGGTCACGTGCCGCACGCGCGGCGATGCGCTGAATGAAATCGCAGAATGCCCGCAGCGGTTCGAGCTGACGCGGTTGCAACCGCGCCTCGACGGCACCCATATAGACGGCTTCGAACAGCGACACCTTTGCCTGTCCCGCGAAGCCGCCGAGCACTTCGAGCGTGGTGCTGCCCACGCCACGGCGCGGCGTGGTTACGGCACGAATGAAGGCGGGGTCGTCGTCTGGGTTGGCCAGCAGCCGCAGATACGCGCACAGATCCTTGATTTCCGCCTTGTCGAAGAACGACTGACCGCCCGAGAGCACGTAAGGAATCCGTTCTCGCCGCAGCACTTGCTCGAAGATGCGCGCCTGATGGTTGCCGCGATAAAGGATGGCGTAGTCGCGAAACTCGGCGCGACGCTCGAACTTGTGCGCCGACAGACGAAACACCACGGACTCGGCCTCGTGTTCTTCGTCGTTCATCGCGGTGACGGTAATCGGGTCGCCCAGGCCGTGCTCGCTCCACAGCTTCTTCTCGAAGATTTTCGGATTCTTCGCGATGACGTTGTTCGCCGCCGTCAGAATGCGCGACGTCGAGCGGTAGTTCTGTTCCAGCTTGATGACCTTGAGCGTCGGGAAGTCGACCTGCAACTGCTTGAGGTTTTCCAGCGTGGCGCCGCGCCAGCCGTAGATGGCCTGATCGTCGTCGCCCACGGCCGTGAACGCCGCACGCGGGCCCGCGAGCAGCTTGAGCAGCAAGTATTGACAGGTGTTGGTGTCCTGATACTCGTCGATGAGCAGGTAGCGCAGCTTGTTCTGCCAGCGCTCGCGCACGTCTTCGTCGCGCGCAAAGAGTTCGGCGGGCAGACGGATGAGGTCGTCGAAATCGACCGCCTGATAGGCCTGCAAGGTGGCCATGTAATTGCGGTAGACGAGCGCGGCCTGATGCTCGTCGGCGGTCTCGGCAGCGGCCAGCGCCGTCTCGGGCGTGACCAGCCCGTTTTTCCAGAGCGAGATGGCCGTCTGCACACCGCGAATCATCGCCTTGTCGGTCGTGCCGAGCTGTTCCTGAATCAGCCCGAAGCAGTCGTCCGCGTCGAGAATGGAGAACTGCGGCTTCAGGCCGACGTGCTCGGCCTCGCGTCGCAGAATCTGCACGCCCAGCGAGTGGAACGTACAGATCGTGAGCTGATTGACGGGCACCTTGCGGCCTTCCTTGCCGGGCGTGCTGAGGGTCTTGCCTTCGAGCTGCTTGGCCACGCGCTCGCGCATTTCGGCGGCGGCCTTGTTCGTGAAGGTCACGGCGGCGATATGCTTTGGCTCGAACCCTTTCGTCTCGATCAGCCACGCGATCTTTTGCGTGATGACACGCGTCTTGCCGCTGCCGGCGCCGGCCAGCACGAGGCATGGGCCATCGAAATAGTGCGTGGCTTCGTTCTGGGCAGGATTGAGCGGAAAAGACGACATGGTGTGACGCGATGGGATGAATGCTGTGACCGGTGAGGGCGCGTGAGCCGAGGTGGGCGCGCCGGCACGGGCATCGAAGTTGGCATGCGCCAAGGGGTGGGCAAGTCTATCACGCGAGGTGTGTGCGGCCATGACACGACAGCGGGCCTCGCACGCGGCCACTGTGGGGCCGGCGCGACGCATCGTCGCAGGGGTTGCGCGGCGCGCTGGCGTCGACGTAGACGGGGTGCCTATAATGAAAAACGTTGCCATCGTGGTGAGGCCGCCGTGCAATGTCCAACCTGTGGGACGAACAATGCGCCGCGTGCGCCGTACTGTGAGAAGTGCGGCGCGAAACTCGCGGATGCCGAGCCCGGATTTCGGGATGACCGCCTGGTGGCTGGGGTCGCCGGTGCCGGTGTGCTTGACAGCATGAGCGCGCCGGCGCGCGATGCGCGCGCCGAAACAGCGCAAGCGGTTTTCGCGGCAGACGATACTTCCTCGCGCCGCGGCAAACGCGAGCGCGGCGAATCACCCGGTTGGCTCAATATTGCGCTGGTCCTCGGTACGGCGATTTTCGCTGCCGTCGCGTTGCTCGGGATCTGGTGGAATCTGCGCGCCCCGTATGTCGACCCAGCGCCCCAACCGCCCGGCGGGTTAGCCGTCACGCCTTTCGGTGCCCCCATGAATGCACCGCCTGCGGCCGCGCCGGGCGCCGCCGCCCCAGCAGCGGCCGCAGCGGCCGCACCCGGCAACGCCGAGAGCGAGGTGTCTGCCGCCCTGGCCCGGGCACAAGCGCTGGCGGCGGTCGATGCCGCGGCGTCCGGCGCGGCCGCCGACGTCGCCTCCGCCAGCCAGCCGGCACCGCTCACCGCTTCGGCCGCCACCGCCGCGCTGACCGCTGCCGCTACGGCGATGCCGCCTGCCGCCACCCGCAAGGACGCCTCGGACGACATGATGCAACTGCTCAGCCGTCGCGGCATCGGCGCCAACACGGCACGCCCGGCGGCCAACCCCGACCTCCCTGCGCATTACGACAACAACGACATCGGCCCGGTCGCGGCCGAAGCGCAACGTCAGGCGGCGCCTGCCCCGGTGGCATCGGCGCCCTCGGCGGCCAGCACCGTTGCGGCGGCGCTCGCAAAATGCGAACGCTACCGCTGGTACGAGGTGATTCCGAAGCAGCGATGTGTCTGGGCGGCGTGCAATGGGCGCTGGGGGACGGATGGGTGCCCTGCGGGGGGGAATCGGGGCGAGTCGCATTGAGCCCGAATCACGCGGCGTGCAATCAAAATAGCGAAGGTTTCCGATACTTGCCGGCGGGCGGGAAATGCCCGCCCGGCGCGGCATTACACCGATTCTCGCTCAGGCAGCCTGCGTCAAATTGACAGCCTCCGGCTTTCCCCGTAAAGTGCGCGAGCGTGGTCGGGAGAGCGCACCGGGAAGCACATGCCGGCGCCGCCGAAGGGGTAATACCCACAAACTCTCAGGCATCAAGGACCGTCCGCGCCGAAGGCTTCGCCTTCGATCTCTGGAGAGCGGTTGCGGCGTGCGTGCCACGCGAACAACCCACCGAAGGGGCCGGTAAGCGCGGCATGGCGTACAGCGCGCCACACGCACCGGGCAATCTCTCAGGTACCAAGGACAGAGGGGTCATCTCGCCAACTGGCATTGCGCCGGGCACGTGCATACGCACGCGCCGGACGCGGAAAGTGCCGGTCGTCGAGATGCCCCCTTTTTGCGTTTTCGGACCGTGTTTTCCGAAATCCCTGAACCTTGACGTCCTGAAGCCCCGATGACCGAACTCAAACGTACTCCGCTCAACGATACGCACCGCGCTGCAGGCGCCCGCATGGTCGACTTCGGCGGTTGGGACATGCCTGTGAACTACGGCTCCCAGATCGAAGAGCACAACGCCGTGCGCACCGATGCCGGCATGTTCGACGTCTCGCACATGTGCGTGGTCGATCTGCATGGCCCGAGCTGCCGCGAATTCCTGCGTTTCGCCGTTGCCAACAACGTCGACAAGCTCCAAACGCCGGGCAAGGCGCTTTACACCTGCATGCTCAACCCGAGCGGCGGCGTGATCGACGACCTCATCATCTATTTCATCGCCGAAGACTGGTTCCGGGTCGTGGTGAACGCCGGAACGGCCGACAAGGATCTCGCCTGGCTGGGCCAGCTCAACGCCCACGGCGACTACAGCCTGACGATCACCCCGCGCCGCGATCTCTCGATCGTTGCCGTGCAGGGCCCGAACGCGCGCGCCAAGGTCTGGCAGGCCGTGCCGGGCAGCCAGGCCGTAAGCGAAGCCCTCAAGCCGTTCAACGCCGCGTTTGCCAAGGACACGGCATTCGGCGAGCTGATGATCGCGCGTACGGGCTACACCGGTGAAGACGGCTTCGAAGTCATCGTGAACGCCGACCACGTGGTGGCGCTGTGGAATGCGCTGGTGGCAACGGGCGTGCGTCCGGCCGGGTTGGGCGCGCGCGACACGCTGCGTCTGGAAGCCGGCATGAACCTGTACGGCCAGGACATGGACGACGATGTGTCGCCGCTCGACGCCGGCCTTGCCTGGACGGTCGAGAAGGACAGCGAGCGCACGTTCGTCGGCAAGGATTCGCTGCTCTCGCGCGGCCAGACGTGGCGTTTCGCGGGCCTCGTGCTCGACGGCAAGGGAGGCGTGCTGCGTGCGCATCAGGTCGTGGTGACCGAGGCGGGCGACGGTGAAATCACCAGCGGCACGTTCAGCCCGAGCCTGCAGCAATCGATTGCGTTTGCCCGTCTGCCGAAGGGCGTGCCGGACGGTGCCATCGTCCAGGTGCAAATTCGTGACAAGCAATTGCCCGCACGTGTGGTCAAATTACCGTTCGTGCGTCACGGCAAGGCCGTGGTGGCGTAAGTGCCACGGTGCGGCGACACGAAACACCGATAACCGAATACCCCAAACACTGAATCCCGGAGCGTCAACATGGCGAATATCCCCGATAACCTGAAGTACACCGAGTCCGACGAATGGGCCCGCCTCGAAGCCGACGGCACCGTGACCGTGGGCATTACCGATTTCGCGCAGGAATCCCTGGGCGACATCGTGTTCGTCGAGCTGCCGGATACCGGCCGCACGGTGGCTGCCGACGAGGCGTCGACCGTGATCGAATCGGTCAAGGCGGCCGCAGACGTCCACTCGCCGGTGAGCGGCGAGATCATCGAGACCAACACGGAAGTGTCGGGCTCGCCGGATCTGGTCAACGCCGACGCCTACGGCAACTGGTTGTTCCGCCTGAAGCCGTCGAACGCTGCCGAGCTGGACAAGCTCCTCAACGCCGAGCAGTACGCCAAGAAGATCGGCGGCTGATGCCGGCGGACGGTGCCGCGAGACCTTCGGCTCGCGCGGCACCGTCTGCGTTAGCAACACCCCCGCCGTCACTTGCCGTGATCGAACGAGAGATTTGACCCATGAATGCTTTGACTGACTTGCAGGCACCGCGCCGCTCGCTCGCCGAGCTTGAGCAGCGCGATAATTTTTCCGCGCGCCACATCGGCCCGGATACCCCCGAACAACAAGCGATGCTCGCCGAACTCGGCTATGCTTCGCGCGCCGCACTGATCGACGCCGTCGTTCCCGCGTCGATCCGTCGCGACGGCAGCCAATTTGCCGCGTCGCTCGGCCAGTTCGCCGCACCGAAAACCGAGTCGCAGGCGCTGGCGCAATTGCGCGCGCTCGCCGACCAGAATCAGGTCTTCAAGTCCTTCATCGGTCAGGGCTACTTCAACACGTTCACGCCGGGTGTGATCCTGCGCAACGTGCTCGAGAACCCGGCCTGGTACACGGCCTACACGCCGTATCAGCCGGAAATCTCGCAAGGCCGTCTCGAAGCGCTGCTCAACTACCAGCAGATGATCATCGACATGACGGGGCTGGCGATCGCCAACGCGTCGATGCTCGACGAAGCGACCGCTGCCGCCGAGGCGATGACGCTGGTCAAGCGCACGGGCAAATCGAAGTCGAACACGTTCTTCGTGGCCGACGACGTGCTGCCGCAGACCATCGAAGTGGTGCAAACGCGCGCCAAGCCGCTGGGCATCGAAGTGCAGGTCGGCCCGGTCGCTGCGGCGACCGAAATCGATGCGTTCGGCGTACTGGTGCAATACCCGGGCGTTGGCGGCGACGTGCGCGACTACCGCGCGCTGGCCGACGCGGTCCACGCCAAGGGCGGCATGCTGATCGCCGCCGCCGATCTGCTGTCGCTCACGCTGCTCACGCCGCCGGGCGAATGGGGCGCGGACGTGGCCGTCGGTAACAGCCAGCGCTTTGGCGTGCCGATGGGCTTCGGCGGTCCGCACGCAGCCTATCTGGCAACGCGCGACGAACTCAAGCGTTCGATGCCGGGCCGTCTGGTCGGGGTGTCGGTCGATTCTCAGGGCAAGCCGGCGCTGCGTCTGGCGCTGCAAACGCGCGAGCAACACATTCGCCGCGAGAAGGCCACATCGAACATCTGTACCGCGCAGGCGCTGCTCGCCATCATGGCCAGCATGTACGCCGCATATCACGGCCCGCAAGGGCTGCGCGTCATCGCCGAGCGCGTGCATCGTCTGACGGCCGTGCTGGCCGCGGGCCTCACGACCCTCGGCGCTGCCCCGCGCAACGCGACGTTCTTCGACACGCTGACGGTGCCGGTGGCCGGTCGCGCCGACACCATTCACACGGTGGCGGCGGCACGCCGCTTCAACCTGCGTCGCGAAGATGCCGACACGGTGGGCATCTCGCTTGACGAGACGAGCACGCGCGACGACGTGATTGCGCTGTGGGAAGTGGTGGCCGAAGGGCTCGGCAAGCGCGCAGTCAATCTGGACTTCGACGCCATCGAGGCCACGGTGTCGAACGGTTATCCGGCGGCGCTGGCGCGCCAAAGCCAGTACCTGACGCACCCGGTGTTCAACCGCTATCACTCCGAGCACGAAATGCTGCGCTATCTGCGCAGCCTGTCCGACAAGGATCTGGCGCTCGATCGCACGATGATCCCGCTCGGTTCGTGCACGATGAAGCTCAATGCCACCTCGGAAATGCTGCCGGTGACGTGGCCGGAATTCGGTCAGATTCACCCGTTCGCCCCCACGGAACAAACGGTCGGCTATCGTTCGATGATCGACCAGCTCGAGCAGATGCTGGTGGCTGCCACCGGCTACGCCGCCGTCTCGCTCCAGCCGAATGCCGGTTCGCAGGGGGAGTATGCCGGCCTGCTCATCATTCAGGCGTATCACGCCTCGCGCGGCGAAGCGCATCGCGACATCTGCCTGATTCCCGCTTCGGCTCACGGCACGAACCCGGCATCGGCCCACATGGCTGGCATGCAGGTCGTGGTGGTCGCTTGCGACGCCAACGGCAACGTCGATCTCGCCGATCTGCAGGCGAAGGCAGAACAGCATCGCGACCGTCTGGCCGCGATCATGATGACGTACCCGTCCACGCATGGCGTGTTCGAAGCGGGTGCGCGTCAGATCTGCGAGATCGTGCATGCGAACGGTGGTCAGGTGTACGTCGACGGTGCCAACATGAATGCGATGGTCGGGCTGTGCGCACCGGGCGAATTCGGCGGCGATGTCTCGCACCTGAACCTGCACAAGACGTTCTGCATTCCGCACGGCGGTGGCGGTCCGGGCGTCGGTCCGGTGGCAGTGGGCGCACATCTGGCGCAATTCCTGCCGAATCAGCGCTCGACGGGCTACTCGCGCGACGCCGATGGCATCGGCGCAGTGTCGGCCGCACCGTACGGTTCGGCGTCGATTCTGCCGATCTCGTGGATGTACGTTGCCATGATGGGCGCGCAAGGCCTGACGGCCGCCACCGAAACGGCCATCCTCAACGCGAACTACCTCGCGAAGAAGCTCTCCCCGCACTATCCGGTGCTGTACTCGGGGCCGGGCGGACTGGTCGCGCACGAGTGCATTCTGGATCTGCGCCCGCTCAAGGACACGAGCGGCATCACCGTCGACGACGTTGCGAAGCGCCTGATGGACTTCGGCTTCCACGCCCCGACGATGAGCTTCCCGGTGCCGGGCACGCTGATGATCGAGCCGACCGAGTCGGAATCGAAGCACGAGCTCGATCGCTTCATCGATGCGATGATCGCGATTCGCGAAGAAATCCGTGCCGTGGAAGAAGGCCGTGCTGATCGCGAGGACAACCCGCTCAAGCACGCACCGCACACGGCCGATGTCGTGACGGCGGACGAATGGCCGCACGCCTACGCCCGCAGTCAGGCGGCGTACCCGGTAAAGGCACTGCGCGAGCGCAAGTACTGGCCGCCGGTGGGACGTGCCGATAACGTCTACGGCGACCGGAACCTGTTCTGCGCCTGCGTGCCGATGAGCGACTACGAGTAAAACGTCGCAAATCTCGACAAACGGGGGCTGGCAGAAACATTGCCGGCCCCTTTTTGTCTCTATGGATGTAACGCGGATGCATCAACCTGATGCCATTCGTTGCGTCACAAAAACGTTTCAGACCTTCAGGAAAGCCCCATGGCCGTTTCAGTTTTCGATTTGTTCAAGATCGGTATCGGACCGTCGAGTTCGCATACCGTGGGGCCAATGCGCGCGGCGCTGATGTTTGTGCAGGGATTGGAGCGCGACGGTCTGCTGCCGCAGGTGGCGTCGCTGCGTGCCGAGTTGTACGGCTCGCTGGGCGCCACGGGCAAGGGCCACGGCACCGACAAAGGCGTGCTGCTCGGTTTCATGGGGGAAGCGCCCGATACGGTCGACCCGTCGACGATTGCGCAGCGTCTGGCGGCGCTTCGCCGCGCGAAGGTGCTGTCGATTCTCGGCAAGCACGACGTGCCATTCGTCGAGAAGGAGCACATGGTGTTCTATCGCCGCGAAGCGATGGCCGAGCATCCGAACGGCATGAAGTTCCATGCGTTCGACGGTGCAGGCAACAAGCTGCGCGAAGGGCGATACCTGTCGGTTGGCGGCGGGTTCGTGGTGACGGCGGGGGCGTCGAACGCGCAGGTGCTCGCCGCGCACGACCAATTGCCGTACCCGTTCCGCACGGGCAAGGAACTGCTGGAGATGTGTCGCGCGAGTGGCAAGAGCATCGCCCAGTTGATGTGGGAGAACGAGAAGGTCTGGCACCACGGGGAAAACGCGGAAGAGGATATTCGTCGCGGCCTGCTGAACATCTGGCACGTGATGCAGTCGTGCGTGACGCGCGGTTGCGGTATCGGCAGCGACGAAGCCGACGGCGAACTGCCGGGGCCGCTGCACGTGCGACGTCGTGCGCCGGAGTTGTATCGTCAGCTCACGCAACGTGCCGAGCGTACGTTGTCCGATCCGCTCTCGGTGATGGACTGGGTGAATCTCTACGCGATTGCCGTCAACGAAGAGAACGCTGCGGGCGGACGCGTGGTCACGGCGCCGACAAACGGCGCAGCGGGCATCATCCCGTCGGTACTGCATTATTACGACCGCTTTGTGCACGGCGCGAACGAGCAAGGGGTGATCGACTTCCTGCTGACCGCCGGGGCCATCGGCATTTTGTATAAGCTCAACGCGTCGATTTCCGGGGCGGAAGTCGGTTGTCAGGGCGAAGTCGGCGTGGCGTGTTCGATGGCAGCGGGGGCGCTCGCAGCGGTGCAGGGCGGCACGGTCGAGCAAGTCGAAAACGCGGCCGAGATCGGCATGGAGCACAACCTCGGGCTGACTTGCGATCCGGTCGGCGGGCTGGTGCAGATTCCGTGCATCGAGCGCAACGCGATGGCGTCGGTGAAGGCGGTGAACGCGGCGCGCATGGCATTGCGGGGTGACGGCGCGCACTATGTGTCGCTCGATTCGGTCATCAAAACGATGCGCGAGACCGGTGCCGACATGAAGACGAAATACAAGGAAACGGCGCGTGGCGGACTGGCGGTGAATATCGTGGAGTGCTGAAAGTTCGTTGATTTGATCGTTTTCGGTGTGCAAGCTGCGTGGTGAAAGTCACGCAGCTTTTTCTTTTTGTGATGCTGCTTCCGTATACGTGCCTGCCATCTGCGTTTACCGGGCAAATCCCAACCCTTAATGCCGCGTACTCGCTGAGAATGTCGGCTTTCAACATCGTTGGATCGCCAATGCGTAACGTGAGAAGACATTTGGCGGTTCACAGAAAGGGGAAGGTAATGCGAAGCAGACAGTCCGGCATTTTTCTGGTCTCCGCTGCGGTTGCCGTGGGTGTCGTCGGTATGCTGATTACGTTCTGGGGTGTTCAGCAGGGACGGCAAATGCGCGTCGAGCGCGCAGAGCGAGTCGGTGAGTCGCTCAAGGTCATCGGCAACGCCGTGGAAACGTTCACGGTGAAGCATCATGGAGAGATCGATAAATTGCTCTCTGGTGCGACGCAATCGTTCAGCGTCAATGGCGCAACCTTCACGAAACGCGGAAATCCGAACGCGGGTGGCATGACAGAGATCGTGGGTCTGAATGCGGGCTCACTGATCAAGGCACTCAAACTCTCTGGCGTTGCCGCTACGCCGCCCCGGGGCGTCGGCGAGTATGCGATGCGGGTGTACCGGGTTTGCGACTCTGGCAACGCGTCGTCATGCAGTATCGAGACGCTTACGTACCTGACCGAACCGATAAAGAAGTTGTACTCGTCGGAGCCGGATCTCAATCTGGCGGCAGTCGCCGCAAAGCAGATGGGGGTCTATGGTGGCCTGTCGACGGTCGATAACGCGGGGCAATTCCGATTTGTCGAACAGGTCGAAGGGGCACTCCCGGTGGCGAACCCGCTGCAACGTCCCGGGTTGATTGCCATGCGCGGCGGCTCTCAAACGAAGGATCTGAATAATGCCGTCTCGCGAGACGGCTCGCGGGCGATGACGGGGGATCTGAATTTCAAGGATCCGGGCACGTCGCAGAAATACAGCATCGTGGGGGTTCGGGACATCAAAGCCGAGGGTGCGATGGACGTTGGCCAGATCACCATCGCGAGCAAGGCCGTGGCCAGCGAGATGGATGCCGCGACGCTGACGACAAAATCCCTGACGACCAGCGGGCCGTCGAAGTTTGGCGGTGAGCTGAATATGGGGAAGAAGGACGTTCGGAACGCAAAGACGATCGAGGCGCAGGAAGTTAAGTCCAAGCGACTTCGCTCAACGTCCGGCATCGTGGAACTCAATGAGGTGCAATCGGCGAACGAGTCATGCAACGGCTCGGGTATTGCCGTGGACGGCGCGGGCAAGGTCTTGTCGTGTCAGCCCGATGTCAAGAGCCCGACCGGAAGACTGTGGAAGCTCTCGGGCACGCCCAGTTCCAAGGAGGATGTGCCGTCGGAAGTGGTGGGAGACATTGCCAAGGAAATCATCACCGATATGGTCCTCGTCGGCGTGGAGCGGGGGGAGTCCTGGTCGATCTGGAAGCTACCCGTGTATGGCGTCGCCTCACTGGGCGGCGCGAGTTATCGGCCGGCCCTGCAAGGGTACTCGGCTTCGAATACGGTGATTTGCGGATTTGCGTCTCAGGCCGAACGCGAGGTTACGCGCCAGTGGCGTCAGCACGAACCGAAACTGACGCGGGATAGTTCGGGAACCTACACGCTCGCGGGGGCAAGCCGATACCCGTTGTTATGTCTGACGCGCGACAGGCAAACACCGGTATTCGAGGTCGACAGGACTTTCGAGATCACTGCCACGCGTTACCGCAGCCATCAAGTCGAATTCGAGCGGCTTCTCGCAGACATCATGCTGGGCGGTTACACGACAAATCAGGTCCAGGCCCACGCCATCGGGAAAATGGAATGGACCGTGACGGACATCGAACGCTTCGGGGAAGGCTACGGATACGTGGTCAAGGGGGCGCGGTCATGCAATGTGGAAACGTTCTTTAAAGACAGCAGAGGCATGGAATACGATCGCCACGCTGTGACGACAGAGGCGCATCGCGAAGGGGTGCATGTCCGGTATTCGCTGGGGGACCATGAGCACATGCGAGCGACATGCCGATTCGATTCTGCTCAAGACGTACGTGACGCGGGTTTTGATGAGGTGTGACGAGACGCATAGCGCGACACGTTCGCTCGAACGCATGACGGCGCGGCTTCGCGTCCGCGAGACCGGAAGGTGTCGGCCGAGTCCGTCACGTGATCCGGGACCACAGCGGCAGGCCGCCTGTGTTTGCCATGCGAACATCCGTGAATGACATAGGAACGACACATTCCTTCGCTAACCTGCTTGGCGATGTCTCCTTGCCTTGTCTTTGAGCCGCGCGGCGTTTGCCGGGCGGCTTTTTTCTTGTCGAACGATTGCGTATAGGAATTGACGGAAAGTTCTGGTGCTTTCTATCGCACTGGGTCAAATCTTGAGATTCTTCGTCGCTTGTCCCCTGTTTTCGAGGGGCTTACGAGTCGTTGCGACAGGAGACGCGTGACATGGAGAGTTGGCTCAAGCCGTTGGTCGATGTCGTGGGCGGGGTGCTTTCGGGATACCCGCTGGTGATCGCCTTGCTGGGGGCGGGTTTGTATTTCACCATCCGATTCGGCGCAATTCAGATTCGCGCGCTCTGGCATAGCATCTGCCTGCTGCGCTCCTCGGGCACCACCTCGGGCATCTCGCCGTTTCAGGCCTTTGCCACGGGATTGGCGAGCCGTGTCGGGACTGGCAACATCGCTGGGGTGGCGGTCGCGCTGACCATCGGCGGACCGGGCGCCATTTTCTGGATGTGGATGACGGCGCTGCTCGGCATGGCGTCGGCGTTCGTTGAATCGACGCTCGCGCAAATCTTCAAGATTCCGCACCACGACAACACCTTCCGCGGTGGTCCGGCGTACTACATCCAGATGGGTCTCGGCTCGCGAAAATTCGGCATCCTCTTTGCGCTGGCGCTGCTGTTCACCTTCGGCTTCGCACTCAACTCCGTGCAGTCGCACTCGATTGCCGAAGCGCTCGAGGCGTCGTTCGGCTGGGAGCGCACATGGATCGGCATTGCCTTGGTATTGATGACGGCGCCGATCATCTATGGCGGCGTGCGACGCGTCGCGCGCTTTGCACAATGGATCGTGCCGGTGATGGCGATCGCCTATCTCGGACTTGCCGTGTACATCTGTATCGTGAACATCGATCAGATTCCCGGCATGATCGCGATGATCCTGCGTCACGCGTTTGGGCTTGAGCCCGCCGCAGGCGGCATCGCCGGTTATGTCGTGAGTCAGGCGGTGTTGATGGGCGTGAAGCGCGGTCTTTTCTCCAACGAAGCGGGCATGGGCAGCGCGCCCAACGCGGCCGCAGTGGCGACGACCCGGCATCCGGTGCAGCAAGGGCTGATGCAGATGCTCGGCGTATTCTTCGACACGATCGTCGTATGTTCGGCTACGGCATTCATGATTCTGCTCTCCGGCCAGTTCATACCGGGTGCCGCGCCGGAAGGGGCTGTGCTCACACAACGCGCACTGGCGGCGCATGTGGGCAATTGGGCGGTCATTTTTACCGGCATCACCGTGTTCTTCCTCGCTTACTCGAGCGTGCTGGGCAACTACGCGTATGCCGAAGTGAATATGGATTACCTGACGCAACGTCCGTGGCTTCTCAATATCTTCCGTGCGCTGGTGCTGCTGGCGGTGATGCTGGGCTCCGTTGCCAGCCTGCCGTTGGTGTGGAGCTTCGCGGACGTGGGCACGGCTCTGATGGCATTCATCAATCTGATCGCCATTGGCATGCTGATGAAGTATGCGTTGATCGCGTGGCGTGACTATCAGACGCAACGCAAGGCGGGCATTGCCGAGCCGGTCTTCACGCGCGACGTGTTGCCTCCGGAGATGCAGGCGCGTTTGTCAAAGGATGTGTGGTGCGCCGAGCGTGGTGGTGAACGCTGACAACGGCCCTGTATAACAGGCGCCATTCAGTTTTCGTCGTGGTTCGAAAGATGAAGAACCGCGTGACCTGAGTCATGCGGTTTTTCATTTCGGGTCTGCGCTTCTGGATTTGCTGTCACGCATGGAGGGTTAACCGGCATTTCCCAATCCTCTCGCGTGCGACCTCACTGACAATGCCAACTTTCAACGATCTCGCAATCGCCAGCCTGTGATGCTGCGTGTTTGCCGGACGACTCCAAAGGGGGCGCATCAATGCGAAGAAACCAATCAGGCATCTTTCTCGTCTCTGCTGCCGTTGCGATTGCTGTCGTCGGCATGCTGGTTACGTTCTGGGGGGTGAATCAGATGCGCCAGATGCGCGTCGAGCGGGCAGAGCGCGTTGGGCACGGACTCAAGATTATCGGCAACGCAGCCGATACGTTCGTCGCGAAGCACTACAAGGAACTCGCGGAGCTGCTTTCGACGCCCGGTAAAACCTGGACCCTCAAAGGTCATACGTTTACCAACGCGCCTCCTTCCTCGTCGTTCGGCTACGCGCACGTCGGAAATCTCGACGCAGCCGCGCTCATCAAGGTGCTGGATATTTCAGGCGCGGGAAGCAAGCCGCCGCACGGCCTGGGCGACTATGACATTCGGGTATATCGGAAATGCGATCGGGAGAACCCGCCGAATTGTCAGATCAACTCGCTGACCTATCTCACGGAACCGGCAAAGCTCGCTTATTCGTCATCGCCCGATTACGCGTTCGCTGCGATTGTCGCGAAGACAGTCGGTGTGTACGGTGGGACGTCCATGATGGACAAGCCGCAGGAATTTCGATTTGTCGACGAGAAAATGCAGCCGATTCCTGAAGCGGTTCCGAATCCGCTGGGAAAGCCGGGATTGGTCGCCATGCGCGGCGGCTATCTGACGCACAGTCTGGACGTCAACGTCAGGCGCGATGGATCGCGCAACATCACGGGCGACCTGGACTTCGAGAACGGCAATACGCACCAAAGTATCAAAGGGATCAAGAACATCGTCGGCGTGGGAAAGCTCAGCATGAGCGAGCTTGAGATCGCGGGCAAAGCCACCGTGAAAGGTCCGCTCCATCTGAGCGACGATTCAGGCCGGAACCGGCAAGACATTGTCGGGGCGCGCAATATCGAAGGCGACGGCACGCTGACGATGAAAGGCATTGAAGTGGAGGGGGCGATGGTGTCGGGCAACGCGACGATCAGCGGTCAATTGACCGCGAAACGCGGAGCGACCGTCGAAGGCGCGCTGAGGATGCAAAGCAACAACATCGAGGGCGCGGGGCACGTGAAGGCGGATAGATTTCAATCCAACTCGGGCGTGATTCGGCTGGATCGATCCAGCGAACAGAATGCGTCTTGTCAGCCCGGCGAGATCGGGCGGGACGGCAGCGGCAAGATGCTCTCCTGCCAGAACTCCGATAGGGGTTGGACATGGCAACTGGCTCGCACTACCGAGGTCGTCACCAAAGTCGTACACAAAGAGGTCGAACGAATCGTGGAAAAAGATAGACCGCTCGTCATGGCCAAATGGACCCAGACACACGGCAATTGCAACGGCTATAAAAAGATCGTAGGGAGCAGTTGGCGCTGGAGCGGATGGTACGGGAAGATTCCCGGCGCGCAGTTCTGCACCATCGTTTCAAGAGGATGGTGTAACGCATCCACTTTTGGATACTCCGACAAAGCGGGCGTGTACAACGTTGGCGAGAAGGGCCGGCCGGTCGCCATCGGTGGTACGCCGTACGCTGAATTCGGGAACACCTACGGCGAGCTGATTTGTGCCTTCAAATCAAATGAGGATGCGCGCGCGCAAGGCTTTACGCTTTGCGACGAACGAACACAGAACTGCCAACTGAATTTCTGACGGCGCTTGGCATACTCGTCCCATGCCTCTGCTTTTTGCGCTGGCCGTTCGCCCTCGTCTGACTTGAGGCGCGATCGAGATGGCGCGGCGGCAGATCTCAAACACAAGGGCCGGTGAGTCACCTCACCGGCCCTTGTTGATGGTGCTGCTATCGAAGCGTCGTCAACTTACTTGCCGCCGACGGTCTCCAGCACGGTCCACTTGCCGTCGACCACCTTATAGACGGTGATCGAGCCGTACTTCAGATCGCCCACGCTGTCGTAAGCCAGCTCGCGCGTGGTCACGCCCGGCATGCTCGTCTTGGCCAGCACCGGCAGATACTTCGCCGGATCGGTCGAGTTGGCCTTCTTCATGGCCGACATCATCGCCATTGCGCCGTCATAGGCGTAGGGCGAGTACGTCTCCGGGGCGCTGCCGAACTTGGCCTTGTAGCGCGACTCGTACGCGGCACCGCCGGGCATTTTGTCGAGCGGCAGACCTGCAAGCGAGACGACCGAGCCGTTGGCGGCGTCGCCGGCGATCTTCAGGAACGCATCCGACTTGACCATTTCACCGGCCATCAGCGTGCTCTTCATGCCCAGTTCGCGCATTTGCTTGGCGAGCGGGCCGGCTTGCGCGTCGGCGCCGCCGTAGAAGATCACGTCCGGATTGGCGCGCTTCAGGTTGGTCAGAATGGCGCGGAAGTCCACGGCCTTGTCGTTGGCGAACTCGCGGCGCACGATCTTGCCGCCCGCAGCCTTGGCAGCCTTCTCGAACTCGTCGGCCAGACCCTGACCGTAGGCGGTGCGGTCGTCGACGATGGCGATGTTCTTGAAGCCCAGTTTCTTGACGGCGAAATTACCGACGACCGAACCCTGCTGGATGTCCGAAGTCATCATGCGGAACGTCGTCTTGAAACCCTGCTTGGTGTATTCCGGTGCCGTCGCCATGGCGATTTCGGGGATACCGGCCTGTGCGTAGATGCGCGATGCCGGGATCGTGGTGCCGGAGTTGAAGTGGCCGAGCATGCCCTTGACGCCCGTGTCGACCAGCTTCTGCGCGACCAGCGAACCCTGACGCGGGTCGGCCTGATCGTCTTCGGCCTGCAACACGAACTTCACCGGCTTGCCTTCGATGGTCGGCTTGGTGGCGTTGTATTCGTCAACGGCGAGCTGGATGCCGTTCTGCATGTCCTTGCCGTAGTGCGCCTGGGCGCCCGTGAGCGGAGCGGCAAAACCCAGCTTCACTTCCTGCGCCTGTTGCGCACCGGCGGTGCCGAACGCGAGCAGACCCGCGAGCGCGACTGCGCTGAGCGTAAGCTTCGATTGCATCAACCCTCTCCTTGCATGTGTATGTCGTTGAGCGGCGTACCTGCGGGATCGCCGCGGTACACCTTTTCGTGGAACGCCGTCGAGACCAGGCCGGTCAGGCCTGTGGCGGCATCAATCGCAATCAAACGCATAATGCGTCCGACGCGGCAGTATTGGATGGCTGCGCGCGCCGGTCAAGAGGGACATATTCCGATAGATGGTGCTACCGGCTTATGGCGAAGGTTGCGCCGCCGGGGTGCCGGTGCTACCCGGTCCGTCCGTGCCGCCTTGCCGGATCTGGCGCAGGGCGGTTTCGGCGGCCGCGTAGCGCTCAAGTACGTCCGCACCGGGGGCGCGGTCGAGGCGGCTCACACCGATGAGCGCCAGACCGCCCAGCACAAAGCCCGGCAGGATTTCGTACAGATCCCACCAGCCGAACTGCTTCCAGATCAGCACAGTGGCCGCGCCCACGACAATGCCTGCGAGCGCCCCGTTACGCGTGACGCGGGGCCACAACAGTGTGGCCAGCACCAGCGGACCGAAGGCCGCCCCGAAGCCCGCCCATGCGTAGCTCACCATGCCGAGCACGCGGCTTTCCGGATCGAGCGCCAGCAGCACGGCGACAACCGCGACGGTGAGCACCATCGCCCGGCCGATCCAGACGAGACGGCGCTGGCTGACGGGCCCGCGCGCAAAGGTCTTGTACAGGTCTTCCGTGAGCGCACTGGCGCACACCAGCAGTTGGCACGACAACGTACTCATGACGGCCGCCAGAATCGCCGCCAGCAGCACACCCGCGAGCCACGGTGTGAAGAGTTGCGTCGTCAGCGCCATGAAGATCGTTTCCGGGTTCGCCGCCACGCCCGCGCCGAGGTCCGGCCGTGCACTGTAGAAGGCCAGCCCGAAGAAGCCCACCGCCACGGCGCCAGTCAGGCACAGCACCATCCATGTCATGCAGATGCGGCGTGCCTGCGGAATCGCGGCCGCCGAGCGCGCCGCCATGAATCGCACGAGGATGTGCGGCTGGCCGAAGTAGCCGAGACCCCAGGCAAGCATCGAGATGACGCCAATGGGCGCGAGATCCCCGAACCAGTCGGTGTGTGCGGGGTGTACGGCCGTCACGGCGTCGACCGCTGCGGCCGGGCTGCCGTCGAGCGCAATCACGGCAATCGGGGTGACGACCAGCGCGGCAAACATCAGCGAGGCCTGCACCGTATCTGTCCAGCTCACCGCGAGGAAGCCGCCGATGAACACGTAGGCGATGGTCGCCACGGCGCCGATCCACAGCGCCGTGTGGTACTCGAGGCCGAACATCGTCTCGAACAGACGTGCGCCGGCGACCACGCCCGACGCGCAATAGATCGTGAAGAAGATCAGAATCACGAGCGCCGTGACGATGCGCAACACATGGCTGCGGTCGCCGAAGCGCTGTGTGAGGTACTCGGGCAGGGTCAGCGCATTGCCGCAGACCTCCGTGTGTACGCGCAGGCGCGCAGCCACGAGACGCCAGTTGGCCCACGCGCCGATCGCGAGGCCAATGGCGATCCAGACGCCGGACAGGCCGCCCACGTAAATGGCGCCTGGCAGGCCAAGCAGCAACCAGCCGCTCATGTCGGACGCACCTGCGGAGAGCGCGGTGACGAAACTGCCGAGGCGGCGTCCGCCGAGGATGTAGTCGGAGAGATTGTTGGTGGAGCGATAGCCGAGCCACCCGATCACCAGCATCAATAGCAGATACACGGTGAAGGACACCGCAGTGGGATTCCAAAGGGACATGTAGCCTCCTTGAGCGTCGGTGTCACGCGCGTCGGGCACATCTCCCGGCATGACGAAAGAGGTTGCAACGCGGGACGACGACTGCTGTGGCCGGCGATACGTGTCGCCGGCACGGGTTAACGGCGCTCACCGCGCAAAAGCGGTGAGACGCGTGAGATGTCGGGGGCGGGCGCGAAGATACCGCGAATGCGCTCAATGCGCGTAACTACGGGAGATGCGGCGGGGCGCGGAAGGCGGGGAGAGGGGCGAGCGAGGGGGGCTTGCCATCAACGAATCGCGGCCGCCAATGTCCCGAAACACAGGACATTAGCGGCCGCGAGGTGCAGCGCGATGCCGACGACAGGGGGTGTGATCGGCGAGGCAGGCCGTCAGATTTAGGACGAATCCAACAGGATGCTTCGCCAGACCTGACGGCCTGCCTCGATCAACGGACCCCGAGTCGGTCGATGGTCAGCCGATGGTCATGAGGTTGGCGTTACCCCCTGCAGCAGCCGTATTGACGGACACCGAGCGCTCGCAAAGCAGGCGCTCCAGCGCGTAGTCGTCACCGGCAGCCAGTGCCTCGGGCGCGAGGCCCTGCACCGACAGGATCGGACCGTTGCGGGTGGCGATGCGACGGTTCAGGGCAAGCAACTCGTCGCTGTCGCCTTCGAACAGCACGGCGGCGAGCGACGCCTCAGCGGCGGCGTCCACACCGGCGGCCAGCACCGAGGCGCGGCCTTTGAGCGCGGCGGGCAGGGTGCTCACCAGATCACGGGCGGCGGCGCTGTCGCTGAAGACGGCGTTGTTGCCCGTCGCCAGCACGGCAGCCAGTTGCGTGCGCGCGCCGAGCGGCGTGGCGGCCACACACAGCACCGGGCCGCGCGGCTCCAGACCGTAGGTGTTGCGCTCGCCGGTCGGTCCCGGGAGGACGGCGGTAGCGTCGAGGGCCGACGTCGCCAGATAACGGTCGACGCGATCGATCGCGGCCGCGCGGTCCGCCGTGTTGTCCTTGGCGTGCAGCCAGTCGCGGTAGCTCACCAGCGGCGAGAGCGCGGCTTCGTTGCGATGGAGTTCCGGGGCCAGCGCGGCCGGACGCATCGCGAGCAGACGCGGCAGATACATCGGACCGCCTGCTTTCGGACCCGTCCCAGACAGACCTTCGCCGCCAAACGGTTGCACGCCGACCACGGCGCCGATCACGTTCCGGTTCACGTAGACGTTGCCGACATGGGCGCGCTCGGTTACGTAGGCGATGGTTTCATCGATACGTGTGTGTACGCCGAACGTCAGGCCGTAGCCGGTGCCGTTGATCTGATCGAGCAGCTTGTCGAGTTGCGCGCGCTTGAAGCGGATTACGTGCAGCACCGGGCCGAAGACTTCGCGTTGCAGTGCCTTCAGATCGGTCAGCTCGATGAGCGTCGGCGGCACGAACGTGCCGTGGCGGGCGGCGTCCGGCAGCGTCAGTTGCTCGACGGGGAAGCCCTTGGCGCGCATCTGTTCGATGTGGTGGTTGATGCCGCTCTGGGCTTCGGCGTCGATCACCGGGCCGACGTCGATCGCCAGTCGATCCGGGTTGCCGATGGCCAGCTCCTGCATCGCGCCCTTGAGCATGTGCAGGGTCTTATCGGCGATGTCGTCCTGCAGGCACAGCACACGCAGTGCCGAGCAGCGTTGACCGGCCGAATCGAAGGCCGAGGCGAGCACGTCGTACACGACCTGTTCGGGCAGCGCCGACGAGTCCACGATCATCGCGTTCTGACCGCCGGTCTCGGCGATCAGCGGAATCGGACGGCCGTTGGCGTCGAGGCGTTCGGCCAGCGTGCGCGCAATAATGCGGGCCACTTCCGTCGAGCCGGTGAACATGACGGCCTTGATGCGAGCGTCGGCCACGAGCGCGGCGCCCACGGTCTCACCCGTACCCGGCAGCAGTTGCAGCGCGCCTGCCGGAACGCCGGCGGCCTGCATCAGGCGAACGGCTTCGGCGGCGATGAGCGGCGTCTGCTCGGCCGGTTTGGCGATGACCGGGTTACCGGCGGCGAGGGCGGCAGCGACCTGACCCACGAAGATCGCGAGCGGGAAGTTCCACGGGCTGATGCACAGCACCGGACCCAGCGGGCGGTGCGTGTCGTTGGAGAAGCCCTGACGGATCTGCGCGGCGTAGTAGCGCAGGAAATCGACGGCTTCGCGAACTTCGGCCACGGCGTTGGGCAGCGACTTGCCCGCTTCGCGCACACACAGCCCCATGAGCGTGGGCATATGGGCTTCGAGCAGGTCGGCCGAGCGCATCAGGCAGTCGGCACGCGCTTCGACCGGCGTGGCTTGCCAGATCGGGGCGGCAGCCACCGCGTGCGCGAGTGCCGCTTCCACGTCTGCCGAGGTGGCTTCGATGACCTGACCGACGACATCGCGCAGATCGGCTGGATTACGCACGGCACGCGGCGAGCCCGTGGTGCGTTCGCCATCGGCGAGCAGCGGGGCGGCGCGCCACTGCGTGCCCGCGCTCGCGAGCAAGGCCGACGACAGCGAGGCAAGACGGTGTTCGTTCGACAGATCGAAGCCCGACGAATTGGCCCGCGACGGGCCGTACAGATCGCGCGGCAGCGGAATCTTGGCGTGCGGCGCACCGAGCGGTTGCACCTTCTCGGCTTCCGAAATCGGATCGGCGATCAGCTCGTCGACGCTGATGGTTTCGTCCGCAATGCGGTTCACGAACGACGTGTTGGCGCCGTTCTCGAGCAAACGGCGCACGAGGTAGGCGAGCAGCGTTTCGTGCGTGCCGACCGGCGCGTACACGCGGCACGGGCGTGCGAGCTTGCCCGAGGCGATGGGGCCGACGACTTCCTCGTAGAGCGGCTCGCCCATGCCGTGCAGGCACTGGAATTCGTACTGGCCCGGGTAGTAGTTGTTGCCCGCGAGGTGATAGATCGCCGAGAGCGTGTAGGCGTTGTGCGTGGCGAACTGCGGGTAGATCGCATCCGGCACGGCGAGCAGCTTCTTCGCGCAGGCGAGGTACGACACATCGGTGTAGATCTTGCGCGTGTAGACCGGATAGCCTTCGAGGCCGTCGACCTGCGCGCGCTTGATTTCCGTATCCCAGTACGCGCCCTTGACCAGACGCACCATGATGCGGTGACGGCTGCGGCGTGCCAGATCGATGATGAAGTCGATCACGAACGGGCAGCGCTTCTGATATGCCTGCACCACGAAACCGATACCGTTCCAGCCGGCCAGTTCCGGGTCGAAACACAGTGCCTCGAGCAGATCGAGCGAGATTTCGAGGCGATCGGCTTCTTCGGCGTCGATATTCAGGCCGATGTCATACGAGCGGGCCAGCTTGGCGAGCGCCTGCACGCGCGGCAGCAGCTCCGCGACCGCGCGCTCGTGCTGGCTGCGCGAATAGCGCGGATGCAGGGCCGAGAGCTTGATCGAGATACCCGGACCTTCATAGATGCCGCGCCCGGCAGAGGCTTTGCCGATCGCATGGATGGCTTGCTCGTAGCTCGCGTAGTAGCGCTGGGCGTCTTCTTCGGTCGTGGCCGCTTCGCCGAGCATGTCGTACGAGTAGCGGAAGCCCTGGGCTTCGTACTTGCGGCTGTTGGCGAGGGCTTCGGAGATCGTTTCGCCTGTCACGAACTGCTCGCCCATCAGGCGCATGGCCATGTCCACGCCCTTGCGGATGAGCGGCTCGCCGCCACGGCCGATCAGGCGCGTGAGGGCCTTGGTGAGACCGGCCTCGCTGGTGGTGGTGACGAGCTTGCCGGTGATCATCAGGCCCCAGGTGGCGGCGTTGACGAACATCGACGGCGAGTTGCCCATGTGGGCGTGCCAGTCACCCTTGCTGATCTTGTCGCGAATCAGGGCGTCGCGCGTGGCCTTGTCGGGAATGCGCAGCAGGGCTTCGGCAAGGCACATGAGCGCCACGCCTTCCTGGCTGGACAGCGAGAATTCGTGAATCAGGCCCTCTACACCGCCGCCGGTGCTCTTGCCGCGCAGGGCGACGACGAGCTTGCGGGCGAGGTCCGATGCCGATGTGGCCGTCGCCGGGGCCAGCTTGGCCTGTCCGACGAGCACGGGCACGCACTCAGGCTCCGGACGGCGGTAAGCCGCCGTGATCGCCGCGCGCAGCACCGACTGCGGTTGTACGTTCTGCGCGAACTCGAGGAACGGGTGCGGCACCGTGTCGTCACCTGCATGGCCGTCGATCACCTCGGTGCCGGACTGGGTTGCGCCGCTCAACTCGGGCGGCAGCGCGCCGCTCTCGATACGCTCCAGATAGGCGAAGATGGCCTGTTTGATGAGCCAGTGCGGCGTGCGCTCGATTTGCTGGGCGGCCGTCTTGAGCCGGGTGCGCAGGACGTCGTCGACCTTGACGCCAAGAGTGGTGTTTGCCATGGAAGGGTTACCTGATGACGCGAAAACGTGACACCCATAGCGGGTGAATTGCGGCATCGTAACCGGGTTTCAAAAGAGGTGCAACCAGAGTCAATATTAGGGTTGCACCTCATGCCGTCGCAGGTACGCAGGCCGGGTACTACTTCGAATCGTTACCGTACGCGGCGCCCAGATACTCGGAGATCAGCTTGACCTGATCTTCGGGAATGGGTGCGCCGTACACCTTCACCATTTTCGTGACTTCGGCGCTCCAGAAGGCCGCGGGCATCGGCGGCTGGCTGTTGATGTAATCGACCGAGTGGCACATGACGCACCATGCGCTGGCCGACTGATGGCCGGCGAGCGTCGAGGCCTTCAGTTGCGAGGTCTCCTGCGGCAGCTTGATGTCGAGCGCGTAGGCGGGAGCGACGGCCAGGCCGAGCAGTGCGGCCGCACAAGTCGCAAGGTGCGCGAACTTCGAAACGTTCATGATCGTCCCTCGTCTCATGCCGCGATCACGCGCACGGTTTCCACCCCGTTGCGCAGATAGCCGGCCGGATTCCACAGCGATTGCAGCGGTTGCGAGACCCCTGCGCGATTGGTCGCTCTTACCTTCAATGCGTACTCGCCGGGTTGCGGTGGCGTGAAAGACGCCGTCCACTCGCGGAACGAATACTTCGACAACTCGTTGCCCAGTTGCGCGGCCTGCCATGTCTGGCCGCCGTCGGCCGAGAACTGCACGTCGCGAATGCCTTCGCCGCCATCGAACGCGATGCCGCGCACGCGCAGCGCCTTGCCCGCCGCCACGCGTTGGCCGTCGGTATGGCTGGTGACGAACGAGCGCACGGTGAAGCGCCCGATCGGTTTGGTCTTCTCCGGCGCTTTGCCAGGGGCGACACAATTGCAGTCGTTGTCGGGAATGCGGTACGCCGTGGCCATCCAGAAGCCGTCGAACACTTTGTCGATGACGTTGATGTCCGCCAGATGCTTCACCCAGTACGTGCCGTAGTAGCCCGGCACCACCAGCCGCACCGGAAAGCCGTTGAGCATCGGCAGATCCTGGCCGTTCATGGCGAACGCGACCATCACTTCGCCATCCATCGCGTGATCGAGGTCGAGCGCTTTCACGAACTCGGGCGTTGCCGGGACGATCGGCCGGTCAAGGCCTTCGAACGTGACTTGCTTCGCACTGGACGACACGCCGGCTCGCTCGAGAATTCGCTTGAGCGGAATGCCGCGCCAGCGCGCGTTGCCCATCGCCCCGTTGGCGATCTGCCCGCCGCCGACGCGCGGTTCGAAGAAGCCGCGGCTGTTGCCCGAACATTGGTGCACCGCCACGATTTCCACGGGCGCACCAAAGTCCTTCTTGAGCGATGCCAGCGAGATGTCGAGCGGCTTGGCGACGCTGCCACCCACGCGAATCCGGTGTTTCGCCGGATCGATGTCGGTCGGAATGCCGGCAAGGTGATAGCGCACGAAGAACGCATCGTTCGGGGTGATCAGCCCGTCATTGAAGACTTCGAACGGCGTTTCCAATTGCGGCGGACGCGCCGTCAGCCGGATCAGCGGCCGCTTCTGCGGATACGCGACGAGTTCGCGCTCGCCGTTCGCGAACGGCAGCGTGACCGTCTGCGGTGCGGCCGTGGCGGCAAGCACGTCGAGGGCGCGTCCGGCAAGACTGGCCCCGACGCCCAGTGCACCGGCACGTCGCAGGAAGCGGCGGCGCGAGACTTCGGCCAGCGGCGATTCGGCAGGGATGAGGGACGGTGTAGCGATGTGCGGCGCCGTGGGGGCGGCGCTTCGGTCGTGCGACTTCATCGGATGTCTCCTGTAGGACTTCTTATCTTGCGGATGACGTGAATCGTGCGACGTGCGGCGTTCGGCTAATGGCCGCATCGTCGGAGATTCTGATGAAGTTGTCAAATTTCCGGAACGCTATATACCGATTTATATTTCGAGCGGGTCGACTTCGAGATGCCAGCGCACGGGGGCCTTGAGTGCGCGCAGCTCGCCCATCCAGCGCGTCAGGAAGCGTTGAAGCGCGCCCCGATGCGCACTCTCGACCACGAGCTGTGCGCGCTCGGTGCCTGCGATCCGGACCATGGTCATCGGCACCGGATCCCACAGCGAGATGCGCGGGTCGTTCAACGCCGGGGAGGCGGCGATTTCGCGAGCTTGCTTCAGGAACGTCATCGCCTCGTCGAGACGCCGCGCTTCGGCGCGCAGCAGCGCCTGGTGGGTGTACGGCGGCAGCAGGGCGACGCGGCGTTCTTCCAGTTGCTGCGCCGCGAAGCCCGCGTAGTCGTGACGCATTAGCGAGGCGAACAACGGGTGCGACGCGTAACGTGTCTGGATCAGCACGTCGCCCGGGCCGTCGGCGCGGGCTGCCCGGCCGGCGCGTCCGGCCACCTGCATCAGTTGGGCGAAGAGACGTTCGGCCGCGCGGAAGTCGTGCGAGAACAGGGCACTGTCGGCGTTGACCACGCCCACGAGCGTGACGTTACGGAAGTCGTGCCCCTTGGCGACCATCTGCGTGCCGATCAGGATGTCGACTTCGCCCGCGTGCACCTGCGCGAATAGCGCCTGTGCGCTGCCTTTGCGGCGCGTGCTGTCGGCGTCGATGCGGGCGAGCCGTGCGTCGGGGAAATGCTCGGCGAGCGCTTCTTCGATGCGCTGTGTGCCGCGTCCCAGCGGGGCGAGATCCTGATTGCCGCAGTCGGGGCATGCATGCGGAATGCGCGACTCGGCACCGCAGTGATGGCAACGCAGCCGCCGCTCGGGCTTGTGCAACACCATGTGCGCGCTGCATCGGCGGCAGTCGCTGATCCAGCCGCACGCATCGCAATTGAGCACCGGAGCGTAGCCGCGACGGTTCAGGAACAGCAGGCTTTGTTCGCCCGCTTCGCGTCGCGCGCGAATGGCCGCGAGCAAGGGTTGCGACAGCCCCTCATGCACCGCCCGCTGACGCTTGCGCTCGATCTCCATGTCGATGAGCGAGACGCGCGGCAGCACGGCGTCGGGCGTGGCGCGCTCGGGCATCGCGAGGCGAACGTAGCGGCCCTGCTCGGCGCGTCGCCAGCTATCGAGCGACGGTGTGGCAGAGCCGAGGACAACGGGGATGCGCAGCCGGTTCGCGCGCCAGATGGCCAGGTCGCGCGCCGAGTAGCGCAGCCCTTCCTGTTGCTTGTAGGACGGATCGTGCTCTTCGTCGACGACGATCAGGCGCAGGTGCGGCAACGACGCCATCACCGCGAGCCGGGTGCCGAGCACGATGCGGGCCTCGCCGCGATGCGCCGCGAGCCAGTGCCGGGCGCGCTCGCCTTCGGCCAGTCCGCTGTGCAGGGTGACGAGCGCCTCGTCGGGGAATCGCTTGCGGAAGACGCCTTCGAGCTGTGGCGTCAGGTTGATTTCAGGCACGAGGACGAGCACCTGCGCGTCGCGCCGACCGCGATGGTGAAGGGCTTCGGCGACTGCGCGCAAATAGACTTCCGTCTTGCCGCTGCCGGTCACGCCATAGAGCAGGAACGGCGCGCAGGCAGGGCCGTCACTGGCTTGAACGTCGCCGTCCGGCGGTGTGTGATCGAGCCGCTGGGCCCCGGCCGCCTCGAGCGCATCGTGGATGGCCGCGACGGCATCTGCCTGTCCGGCAGTGAGCGTTTTGGTGGTGCCGGGAGCGTCTTCGGCGATGGGATAGGCGTCGGCGCCGGCTTCCCCTCGACCCACGCTTGGTTCGCAGTCCGCTTTGTCCACTTCGCCCGCTTCGCCCGCTTCGGCGGCATCGCGCATGGCTTCATGGAACGGCACGGTTTCGACGACGACCCATCCCGCGGTGGCCCACTGTTTGAGTACGTCGGCGGCTTTCGAGCAAAGCGCCTTTGCCTCATCGGCATCGAGCGTGCCCGCTTGCGCAAGGCCCTCGGCCAACCGGCGCTGCGCGCGCAGCCGGGCGGGCACGTTGTCTATGAGCGTCGTCAGGGCGCCATCGGCAATCCGGTAACGTTGCACACCCCGCTGGGCGAGCAGTCGCGGCCAGCGCATCGGCGTGCGCAGATGGCCCGGCACGGCCGGCAGCGCCACCTCGCCGATGCCCCGCTGGTAGTAGCGCGCCGCGAATTGCATCAGGTCGCGCCAGTCGCCGCCAAGCGGTGGCAATTCGTGCCAGACGGACGTCACGTCGCGCAGCTTTGCCGGGTCGACTTCGCTGCGCTGCGTCAATTCCCAGACAACACCCACCACCTGTCGGCGTCCGAACGGCACCTGCACCAACTGACCGGGGCTCGCGGCCTGATCGAGCCGGTAGTCGAACAACGTCAGAAGGGGCGTGTCGAGCGCCACACGGGCGATCGCCGGCGTACCGGTGCGCGGCTTGGCTACCGGAGATGGCGCATCGTCGGTCGATGCGAGAGACGGTTCGGACAGGTCGTCGGTGCGGGTCAAACTTAAAGTAAATCCTGAGAAGTCTCAGTAAACCCCGGATTTGAGTCGGCTTTCCGGTGGACTCGAAACGCTTGTGGATAACTATGTTGAGAACTGTGGGGATTATCGCTCGCCAGCCTCGCCCCACGGCCCTCACAGCGCGTAATGCCTCGACTTCACGAGAATTAAAAATGCTTTTTGATCAATAGCTTATGAACAACGTCGAAGGGGCGTCTCCGTTCACTCTCACTTGCGGCGGCGCAGCGAGAATTTGTGCATAAGTCTTCGGGACAACTCCGCAAATTGGAGGGGTTATTCAACCGGGTTTCCCTTGACATTCCCCGCTTGAAACGGCGGTTGGGTTGGCAGGGCGAAATACCCTGCGAACCCGCGCCACTGCTTGCAGGCGTGCCCGATTACGCCGTCTGGCGAAGGTTTCGGCTATAGCTATGCACTTCGTCGACGAGCGCGGCAACGTGTTCGGGTGGGGTGAACTGCGAAATGCCGTGGCCGAGATTGAAGACGTGACCCGGCGCATTGCCGTAGGCATCGAGCAGGCGGCGCACTTCCGTACGAATGGCCTCGGGCGATGCAAAGAGGGCGGTCGGGTCGAAATTGCCTTGCAGTGCACAACGATCGCCCACACGGCGGCGCGCGGCCGCGAGATCGACGGTCCAGTCGAGACCGATCGCATCGGGGCCGGTGTCGGCAATGGCTTCGAGCCACTGACCGCCACCCTTGGTGAAGACGATGTGCGGAATCCGCGCGCCGTTCCATTCTCGATGCACGCCTGCGAGCGCCTTTTGCATATAGGCGAGCGAGAACCGTTGGTAGAGACCGTCGGCCAGCGCGCCCCCCCAGGTGTCGAACACCATGATGGCCTGCGCACCCGCTTCGATCTGCGCGTTGAGATAAGCGGCGACGGCGCGGGCGTTGGTCTCGAGGATGTGCGTCATCAGGTCGGGGCGCTCGTACATCATCGTCTTGACGGTACGGAAGTCGGCCGAGCCGGCTCCTTCGACCATGTAGCACGCGAGCGTCCACGGGCTGCCCGAGAAGCCGATCAGCGGCACGCGCCCGTTCAGTGCGCGGCGGATTTCGCTCACGGCGTCGAACACGTAACGCAAGCTGTCGAGGTCAGGCGCCTGCAGGCGGCGCACGTCGTCTTCGGTGCGCAGCGGACGCGCAAAGCGCGGCCCTTCGCCCGCTTCGAACGACAGGCCGAGGCCCATGGCGTCGGGAATGGTGAGGATGTCCGAGAACAGGATGGCGGCGTCGAGCGGGAAGCGCTCGAGCGGCTGCAGCGTGACCTCGGTGGCGTAGGCGGGGTTCTTGGCCAGGGCCAGGAAGCTGCCGGCCTTGGCACGGGTGGCGTTGTATTCGGGCAGGTACCGGCCCGCCTGGCGCATCAGCCAGATCGGCGTGTACTCGGTCGGCTGGCGCAGCAGGGCGCGCAGGAAAGTATCGTTTTGCAGAGCTTGGGACACGTCGCGGCGGTGGGTTGGATGATTGGGGCAAGCGGCCATTTTACTCGGGTATCCCGGGGCCGGTCGCTTTGCGGGCTGTTATGCCGCACATAAGGCGTGCGCAGCGTGACGACTCGGTTCGCCGGCGGTTGTGTGGTGGAGGTTGGCGTCGGACAAGCGAGTCATTAGTATTAAGTCCCACGAGCTGTGTCGCACAGCTCGCACAATTCGTGCGTCATAACACCACTAGGAGACAAGCATGAAAGTCATGATGACGGCCGCCCGCGCGGCCCTCATGGCGGGGGCGGCGCTCGCCGCTTCCACCGCGATCACCGTTCACGCCCAATCGGCCGCCGCCGTCAGTCCGGGCGCGCCCCCCGCTGTGCACTCCCGGCTCGACGACATCGTGAAATCGGGCACGTTGCGCGCCTGCGCGACCGGCGACTACAAGCCCTACACGTATCGCCGCCCGGACGGTCAGTTCGAGGGTATCGATGTGGACCTGGTCGCCTCGCTTGCGAAATCGCTCGGGGTGAAGCCGGTGATCGTGCCTACGACGTGGAAAGGGCTGATGGATGACTTCACGGCCGGAAAGTGCGATATCGCGGTCGGTGGCATCTCCGTCACGCTCGATCGTGCGGCGCGCGCTTATTACAGCAGCGTTGTCATGGTCGACGGCAAATCGCCGATCGTGCGCTGCACCGACGTGGCGAAGTATCAGACGCTCGCCGATCTGAATCAGCCCAGCACGCGTGCCATCGCCAATCCGGGCGGCACGAACGAACGTTTCGCCCGTCAGTACCTGCCCAAGGCCACCCTCACGATCTATCCCGACAACGTCACGATCTTCCAGCAGATCGCCGACGGCCGTGCCGATGTGATGGTCACGGACTCGTCCGAAACCCTGCTGCAGCACAAACTCATTCCGTCACTCTGCCCGGTCAACCCCGACAAGCCGCTTCAGTTCGGAGAGAAGGCCTATCTGATTCCGCGCGGCGACGACATCTTCAAGCAATACGTCGACCAGTGGCTCAACCTTGCGCAGAAGACCGGGGAGTATCAGGCGGTCGTGGACAAGTGGCTCAAGTGACGGCGCAGGGGTCAGCCCAGCCAGTCGCGCAGACGCTGCGCGGCGTCGTGCATGACCAGTCTCGCTTGCGGGACGAACGGCTGTAACCTTGCGAAGCTATGCGTCAGGCCGGGCGCTTCAATGATCTCTGCCCGGCCACCCGACTGCGCCACGAACTGAGCGTACGACACCGCTTCGTCATGCAACGGGTCGTATTCAGCCGCAATTACCAGCGCGTTCGGCAGCGGGTGACGTGGGGCTTGCGCCGTCAGATTGATGCGCACGTCGTCCGCCGACGGCACCGTGCCGCTCAGGAATTCGCGCCAATACCAACGCATTTCGTCCCGCGTCAGGCCCACGCCGTTCGCCAGACGTTCGTAACTCGGCGTATCGAACCGGTGCTGCACTACCGGGTAGATCAGCAATTGCGCGCCAACGATCCCCGGATGCCAATCGTTGAACCACGCGGCCGCCTGCGCTGCCAGATGACCGCCGGCGCTGTCGCCCGCCACGGCCAGACGATCGACGCTCACGCCCAGCCGTGCTCGTTGCTCTGCCGCCCAGGCCAGCGCCTCGCGCGCGTCGTCGACGGGCGCCGGGAACGGATGCTCGGGCGCCAGCCGGTAGTCGACACTGAGCACCGCGACATCGCCGTCCTGCGCGAGGAAAGCGGCCAGCGTGCCGTGTGTGTCGACGTCGCCGACCACCCAGCCCCCGCCGTGGAAGTACACGACGAGCGGCACTTCGCGGTCGACCGGACGATACAACCTGGCTCGCAGATGGCGCCCCGGCAGCGGAATCTCGAAGGTCTCGCTACGCAATCCGGCGGGTAACGGGCGCAAGGCCTCGCTGGCAACGGTGGCGAACGAGGCACGCACGGCTTGCGCGCTCGGCATGTCAGCGTCGGCGCGAGCAGGGTACTTGCGCGCCATTTGGTCGTAGTAGGCGAGAAGATCGGCGTCGATGGTCATGTCAGCAGGCGCTTGGCGCGAAGTCGTTAAGAGGAGAAGACAGCGGGAGAAGACAGCATGGCTTCGTTTCGGAAACGGCTGACTCAGCGACGATTGGCTTGCGTGGAGGCGACGCCTCCCTGCATCTGCCAGCGCTGGTGTTCGATCTTGACGCAGCGATCCATCACGACATCGAGCCCTGCCGCCAGTGCGAAGGCCGCGGCTTCGTCGTTCTCGATGCCCAACTGCATCCATAAACTGTTGGCGCCAATGGCCACGGCTTCCTGCGCGATCGGGGGAATGTCGCCGCTGCGGCGGAAGCAGTCGACCATCTGTATCTGAACGCCTTCGGCGCGCAGCGCCTCGGCGGCGTCGGTCAGACTTGCATAGACGGTCTCGCCAAGAATCTTCTCGCGGGCGTCGGCAGCCTGCGGATTGACCGGCACGATCCGGTACCCCTGCTGCTGCATATAGCGAGACGTGGTGTAGCTCGGCCGGTCGGGCCGCGGCGACAAACCCACCACCCCGATTACGCGGTCGCGCGTCAGTATCTGCCCCAGACGTTCAATGGTTTCCATGCGGGTGCGGCCCCGTCCGGGCCGGTGCTGTCGTTGGACGAAATTCTTGCTCTCGGTGCGCCGCCGATCCGCGACGATGGCGCGCCCGTATCGCAGACGCCCACTTTGTTGCCACGCACAAAGAATGAACTTAGCACATTGCGGAAGGGGGTGTGAAACGCGCCGGCACGGGGTGGGCGCAAGCATCGGTGTGTCTTCGCGTCGCGCGTCGTCGATGCTTCGTCCGGCAAGTTAATCAGGATGGCGAACTAATGGGTGGTTTTTCCGTCACTCATGAAGTCCTTGCCCGGCAAGGCACAGCGCTGAATCGCGCAGGGTATGTAACGCCCGAGGTGTTACAACCTGAAACACTTTGTTACCCCTCGCGCCATACGTTTCCACCACAATGCATCTCAACGCTGACGTGCTTATCCCCCGGTAACACGGCAGCGCGACTGTATCGGCAGAAGGCGTCCCCCGGCGCAATTTGCAACGCAATTCGATGCAGTGCTCCGAATCTGGTCTCCTCGCGCTAACCCCGTAGCGTGTGGTTTTGGCGGGCCCGTGTGTCCCGCCATTTTTTTTGCCTGCGACGACCTACATCTTTCCTAACCCTTTCTCCGACATTCCCCAGGATTGCTTCGCTCTCCGATTAGTTTTCGGAAATCGATTGATTCCTGCGTAAATTAACGCCCGCATTGCCGGTCGCGGGTCGGGATTGGCGGTGAAGCGGCCCGATAGCTCAACGAGTGGCTCTGAGCCACGGTTTGAGCCACCCGAGCCCGTCGCGCGTTGCGCCCTGTGGCCGGTATTCGCACCCGATCCATCCCGCGTAGCCCAGTTCGTCGATCAGACGGAACAGGAACGGATAGTTGACTTCGCCGGTGTCCGGTTCGTGACGCGCTGGGACGCCCGCCACCTGCACGTGTCCGACGTTCGCAATGTGCTGCCGCAGCTTGACCGCGAGATCTCCTTCGACGATCTGGCAGTGATACGCGTCGAACTGCACCTTGAGATTGCTGGCGCCGAGTTCCTGACGAATGGCATGCGCCTGGTCTTGACGCGTGAGGAAATAGCGGGGGAAGTCGCGCGGATTGATCGGTTCGATGAGGATCGTGACGCCATGCGCGGCGGCTTGTCCGGCCGCGTAAGCGAGGTTATCGAGGTAGACCGCGCGGCAGCGCTCGGGTGACGCCGAAGCGTCGGGGCATCCGGCCATCACATGCAACTGACGGCAGCCAAGCGCGTCGGCGTAGTCGAGCGCCAGTTCGAGCCCGTCGCGAAATTGCGCCTCACGCCCCGGCAGGGCCGCCAGCCCGCGCTCGCCGCTTGCCCAGTCGCCAGCCGGCGCATTGAACAGCACCTGCGTCAGCCCTGCATCGTCCAGACGTGCCCGAATCTCTTGCGCCGGATGGTCGTAGGGGAACAGGAATTCCACGCCTCGGAAGCCATCGCTCGCCGCCTCGCGAAAACGGTCCAGGAACGGTACTTCCTGATAAAGCAGAGTCAGGTTCGCGGCAAATCGCGGCATCAGAATCTCCATCGCCCAAGCGGGCCGGGCAGGGTGGGGCTATGCCCGTCACAATATCACTCCCCATCGATCTGAGGCGCCGCCACGCTGCGCAACTGGAAGCGGCCGTCGTTGTTGAAGAGCCAGGTTTCGACGGCTCTCACGCGTCCGCTGCTGTCGACCAGCGCCCGGCTGGGTGCCGGTAACGGGCTGGCCCGTCGCAGGCTCGCCACGGCGATGCGTTCCGCTTCGCGGTCGCCGTTGCTGCGATAGAGCGCCACGCTCGTCACGTTCCCGCTGCGGTCCACCCAGTACTCGAGCGATACCACCGAGCGCAACATCGGCTGCGGATTGCCCGGTGTGATCTCCTTCGCGTTGACTTCGGTCACACGCTGCGCCGCGACAATCTTGTACTGATCCAGCGCCAAGGCCGGCGTCTGACCGGGTGTCAGGTTGAGGACGAGCGGTTTTTTGGGTCCGAAATCCGGATTGGCACATCCGGCAACGGCCAGAACACTGGCGACGACGGTGAGCCATGCGGCGGCGTACGGCGCCGCATGGCACCTTGCAGGTTGCGTACTCATGCACTGTCTCCCGCAACGTTCGCGACACGATGCTTGTTTTTCACGTCCTTGCGCGGCGCGTGTTGTCGCAAAGCCGGGTCGTGCGACATACATTGCGCTCTCTCCCTATCTTAGGTGGCCCATGCGTGTCGCGCAGCGCGGTTAACACGTAGCGTCCTGCGGCGGCGCGTACGCCGGACGATGCTTGAAGTTGAGCGGGCGCCAGGAAGATGCAGCCAGCGCTGCTGCCGAGGGCCCCGGGTAGCGTCATCCGGCGATAGCATGCATACTCCGAGCGCACGTTCCAGGCGTGAACGACGATGCCGCGCCGGACACTTTTTGCATGCAATGGAGTCACCATGATTACCGTGTATCACAACCCGCGTTGTTCGAAATCGCGCGAAGCGCTCGCCCTCGTCGAGGGTTCGTCGGCTGTGGGTGGCAGCGATCTGCAAATCATCGAGTATCTGAAAACACCGCCGAAACTCGCCGAACTCAAGCGTTTGCACACGCTGCTGGACGTGCCCGTGCGAGAGATGATCCGCAGCAACGAAGCCGAGTACGCGGCGCTGGGGCTGGCCGATACGGCGCTGACCGACGACGCGTTGCTCGCCGCCGTGGCGGAGCACCCGAAGCTGCTGCAGCGCCCTATCGTGGTCAACGGCGACAAGGCCGTGATTGCGCGTCCGCCGGAGCTGGCAAGCAGCGTTCTGTGAGCGCACGGCATCGGTAGCGAGCGCGTTGTGCGCGTGCCTGTGATGCCGTGTGCGGTGGTTTGCGGTGGTTTGCGCGGGTTCAGCCGTGCGCCGCGCTGTCCTTGCCGGGGCCGGTGTCGGGCGACTCGGCTTGCGTTGCCGCAGCAGCGGCTGACCCGAACACGGGGGCGTCGGCGTTGGCCGTGAGCCCTGCACCGCGCCAGCCCGGGAGCTCTGACAACGTCTTCTGCTGCTCACGCAACTCGGCGAGCATGTTGCAGAAGAGGGCGCCTTGTTCGAGTGCATCGTCGAGCGCCACGTGGGTGTGCGGCAGCGGGTCCAGCCAGACCTGCGGCAGACGCGGCTTGATGCACTTTCGGTAGGGCATGCCGGTCATGGCGAATGCGAGCGTCTTGATATCGAGCGCCGACCACGAGAACGGGCAACGGCCGACGAAACGCATCATGTACCAGAACATGAACGTGAAATCGAACCCGGCCGGGTAAGCGACGAACACCGGTTTGCCCGGCAGCTTCTCCACCCACTTCACATACGCCTTGAGCGCCTTGGCCGGATCTTCCGGATCGACGCGGCAAGCGGCCCACGCCTCGGGCTCGGTCTTCCACCATTTCATTGTCAGCGGATGCCCCTTCGCATCCGGCAGACACTCGAGGTTGGCGCTGAACGTGCCGATCAGTTCCTTATCCGCCGTGTAGGCCGCCGATGCGAAGCTCAGCATCGAATGCGGACCCGGGATCGGGCCGTCTGCCTCGACATCGGTGCTGACGAAAATCTCCTCGTCGACGGGAATGATGCGCGAGGGCGTGCGGGACATTGCCTGACTCATACACGGCTCCGGGCGAGCACGGCGTCGGCGACGTACGGGTTGGTCTGACGTTCCTGACCGAACGTGGAGACAGGGCCGTGCCCCGGAATGAACGTCACGTCGTCACCGAGCGGCCAGAGCTTGTCGCGGATCGAGGCGATCAGATCGGCATGGTTGCCACGGGGGAAGTCGGTGCGGCCGATGGAGCCGGCGAACAGCACGTCGCCCACGCAGGCCAGACGCTCCTGCGCCGAGAAGAACACCACGTGACCCGGCGTATGACCCGGGCAGTGGAGCACGTCGAGGGTCACATCGCCAAACTGGACGGTGTCGCCGTCCTCCAGCCAGCGATCAGGCGTGAACGGTTCGGGCTTGGGAAAGCCGAAGCGTGCGCTTTGCGCCTCGAGCTGGTCGATCCAGAAGGCGTCGTCCCGATGGGGGCCTTCGATCGGCACGTCGTACTTCGCGGCCAGTGCGCCCGCACCACCGCAATGGTCCAGATGGCCGTGTGTCAGGAAGATCTTCTCGAGCGTCACGCCCTGGCGCTCGATCTCGCCCGTGATCCGGTCGATATCGCCGCCAGGGTCGACCACGGCGGCGCGCTTCGTCGCATCGCAAACGAGCAGGGTGCAGTTTTGCTGGAAAGGTGTGACAGGAATCAGGGTGACGTTCATGAGTTATCGGGGACGCGGTTTTCGCTATTGTAATTCGGCCCGGGGTGCCGCCGCCCGGTTGTGCTGTGCAAGACCGATGCGTCGGCCGTGTGCCGGGCGTGCGCCACAAGAGAGCGCCGGGGTAGTCAAAGCGGGCTCGGCCGTCTTGACTGCCAAAGTGCGGTAACGCTTTGTAAACAAGTCTCAGCGTGTAAGTGAACGCTCGCTGATGGGTTGATTTTGACGACGTGTTAGACTTGCGGCCTATGCGAACACGCGACATGCTCACACGGTTCGCGGTTGGTTGCGTCCTCCCCTTGACGTTGACAGCCTGCACAACGCCGCTCGAACCCCCCAGCCAAACGGCTGCCGCCTCTTCGGCGACAGGCGAGCGCACCCGTGCGCGCGAAGCCAATGCACCGGTCGGCTCGAGCTTCGATCTGCATTGGCCGGGCCGGGCGTATCGCAACGAAGGCCTCAATCCCGGCGACCCCGATGCGCCGGAGCGCGATGGGGAAGCGCGTCTGCGCGCCGATGCCGGTACGTTCTATCAGACGGGGATGGCGTCTTGGTACGGCAAGAAGTTTCACGGCCGCCGCACGGCGACCGGCGAAGCCTTCGACATGAACGAACCGACTGCCGCGCACCCGACCTTGCCGCTGGGCAGCTTCGCGCTGGTGCGCAACGTTGCCAACAACAAGACCGTCGTCGTCAAAATTAACGATCGCGGCCCCTACACGCGCAGTCGCATCATCGATCTGTCCTTTGGCGCGGCCAAGCAACTCGAATTCGTTCGTGCCGGGCATGCCAAGGTCGAAATTCGCCGCCTCTCCCGTAGCGAAGTCGCCGCCCTCGGTCTGGACGACAACAGCAACGCGCCCTGACGCGCACCCAGGTGTGGCCGGCCGCCGCCCTTCATTCCCGAACACCCCTCTGAATCCCGCCGGAACCCATTCAAAAAATGGGACGCTGTTTGCACGTTTGTTGTGCAGAAACGTGTATTGCGGGGCCGGATCGGCCCAGTGTTGCGCTTTTCGGCGTATCTCATTGGTTGAACGCATCGCATGAACGTGCGCACTTCCTATCATGGGCGACCGAATCGACTATTTTTTTTCCGATTGCCGCATAAATCTGCCAGCGTTTAGGCGCAATCCGATGTTCTGCGGGCCTCCGGGGAAGTTGCGTTGGCAACCGTTGTTCGCTGCCGGGGATGTGGGTAGACTGTGCCCCACGCGCAGGTGCACGCTTTGTGTGCATCCGAATGAGGCCCGCTGAGACTCGGGCACGGCGCACCTATCAAAAAGCATTCCTGGAGGAGTTTTGATGTCGACAATGGGCAAACATGCCAAGCGCACTTTGCTGTGCGCCGTGGCCGCAGCGTTGTTGGGGACGACCGGCGCGGCATTCGCGCAAGCCACGAAGTCGGTGGCCGTGCTCGCTATCGTGGAGCACCCGGCACTCGACGCCATTCGTGATGGCGCGCGCGACGAACTCAAGGCGGAAGGTTACGAGGTCGGCAAGAACCTCAAGTGGGAATATCAGAGCGCGCAGGGCAACGTCGGCACGGCCGCACAGATCGCCCGCAAGTTCGTGGGCGACAAGCCGGACGCGATCATCGGCATCGCCACGCCGACGGCTCAGGCCGTGGCTGCCGCCACCAAGTCCGTGCCGCTCGTGTACTCGGGCGTGACCGATCCGGTCGCGGCACAGTTGGTCAAGAGCTGGGAGCCGTCGGGCACCAACGTGACCGGCGTGTCCGACAAGCTGCCGCTGGACAAGCAGATTGCCCTGATCAAGCGCGTCGTGCCGAACGCCAAGCGCGTGGGCATGGTGTACAACCCGGGCGAAGCCAATTCGGTCGTGGTCGTCAACGAGTTGAAGAAGCTGTTGCCCGCCGCCGGCCTGACGCTGGTCGAAGCCGCTGCACCGCGTACCGTCGACATCAGCTCGGCGGCCAGCAGCCTGGCCGGCAAGGTCGACGTGATCTACACGAACACGGACAACAATGTCGTGTCGGCGTATGAATCGCTGGTGAAGGTGGCCAACGACCGCAAGATCCCGCTGGTCGCGTCGGATACCGACAGTGTGAAGCGCGGTGCCATTGCGGCACTGGGCATCAACTACTACGACCTCGGCCGTCAGACCGGCAAGGTGGTCGGCCGTATCCTGAAGGGCGAGAAGCCGGGGGCGATCGCTTCGCAGACCAGCTCGAATCTGGAACTGTTCGTGAATACGGCAGCGGCGGCCAAGCAAGGTGTGACGCTGTCGGACGATCTGGTGAAGGAAGCCAAGACGGTCATCAAGCAGTAAAGCGCGTGACACCGGTGAAGCAGGCGAGAGCCTGCGGCACCGGCGAGCGACAGGGCGGCGCCCGGACACGATCTGTCCCCGCCGCTCTTTTCCTATCGAATGGGTGGGACGGCTCCCCCCGAATGCGGTCGCACAACGACCGGCTATGACCCGAACTGGCCTATGTCGGCCGTGCGAGCGCTGATGCCGAGACCCGGCATGGGCTGTCTTGCGCAGTGGAATTACGAAAATGTCCCTTTTTTCTATGATGGGCGCTCTGGAGATCGGTCTGATCTTCAGCCTCGTGGCGCTCGGGGTGCTGATTTCCTTCCGCATCCTCAATTTTCCCGATCTGACCGTTGACGGCAGTTTCGCGCTTGGCGGCGCGGTAGCGGCCACGCTGATCGCTGGCGGCACCAACCCGTTTGCGGCAACCGTCGCGGCGATGGCGGCTGGCGCGCTGGCGGGCTTCATCACGGGCTGGCTCAACGTGCGTCTGAAGATCATGGATCTGCTTGCCAGTATCCTGATGATGATCGCGCTCTATTCGGTGAACCTGCGTGTGATGGGGGCGCCGAACGTGCCGCTGATCACGTCGCCGACGGTCTTCACGATGATCCTGCCCGAGAACGCCCCGAACTGGCTGCCGGACTATGTGTTGCGTCCGCTGCTTCTGCTGGCGGTGGTGGTCGTGGTGAAGCTCGGCCTCGATTACTTCTTCTCGTCGCAGCAAGGGCTCGCCATGCGCTCGACGGGCGCGAATTCGCGTATGGCGCGCGCGCAGGGGGTGAACACCGGTCATGAGATTCTGGCCGGCATGGCGCTGTCGAATGCGCTCGTGGCGCTCGCCGGCGCATTGTTCGCGCAGTCGCAGGGCGGCGCGGACATTTCGATGGGGATCGGTACCATCGTGATCGGTCTGGCGGCGGTGATCATCGGCGAGACGATTCTGCCGGCACGACGCCTCATTCTCACGACGCTGGCGGTGGTGGTGGGGGCGGTGCTGTACCGCTTCTTCATCGCGCTGGCGCTCAATAGCGATTTCATCGGTCTGAAGGCGCAGGACCTCAACTTGGTGACGGCCTTGCTCGTGGCGGTGGCACTGGTGCTGCCGGCAACGCGTCGCAAGCTGTTTGCCCGCAAGAACGGAGGTGCCTGATCATGTTGAGCGCAAAAGACCTCAAGATCACTTTCAACCCGGGCACGCCCATCGAGAACCGCGCGCTGCGCGGCATGTCGCTGGACATTCCGACGGGCCAGTTCGTCACGGTCATTGGTTCGAACGGTGCGGGCAAGTCCACCTTCCTGAACGCGATCAGCGGTGACCTGTCGGTGGATTCGGGCACGATTTCCATCGATGGCAACGACGTCACGAAGAAGACGGCGTGGCAACGTGCGAGCCAGGTGGCGCGTGTGTTTCAGGATCCGATGGCGGGAACGTGCGAGGCGCTGACCATCGAGGAAAACATGGCGTTGGCGGTCAAGCGCGGCGAGCGCCGGAGTTTCCGCTTTGCGTTGAACCGCGAGTTGCGTGAGCGGTTCCGCGAGAAGTTGAGCCTGCTCAATCTCGGCCTGGAAAACCGGCTCTCGGACCGTATCGGGTTGCTCTCGGGCGGCCAGCGTCAGGCGGTGAGTCTGTTGATGGCGTCGTTGCAGCCGTCACGGATTCTGTTGCTGGACGAGCATACGGCGGCGCTGGACCCGAAGACGGCCTCGTTTGTGCTGGAACTGACGGCGCGCATCGTGCAGGAGAGCAAGCTGACGGCGATGATGGTCACGCACAGCATGCGTCAGGCACTCGATTACGGCGACCGCACGGTGATGCTGCATCAGGGCAAGGTCGTGCTGGACGTGTCGGGCGACGAGCGCAAGGGGCTGGACGTGCCCGATTTGCTGCAGATGTTCGAACGCACGCGCGGCGAACAACTCGACGACGATGCGCTGCTGCTGAGCTGATCGTCGGATCGGAATGAAAAAGCCCGCTTCGGCGGGCTTTTTTTATGGAGCGGCGCTTGGGCGAACGGAGAAACGACTGTCGGAAACCTCTGATTCCTGACGCCCCCGACACCGCTGCTCGCGCCCGGGGATCAACCGTTTTTCAGTGCCAGCGCGCGTTCATAAAGTGCGTTCTTGGGGGCTCCGGTAATCGCCGCCGCGAGCTTGGCGGCGCTTTTCGTCGGCAGCTCGGCCACGAGCAGGGCAAGGATGCGCTGCGCTTCCGCGTCCACGCCATCTCCACTCGCGCTCGCGGTCGCACCGGAGACCGCCAACACGAATTCACCACGCTGGCGGTTTGCGTCCGCCTTCAGCCACGCCACGCCGTCGCGCAGTGCACACTCGTGAATGTCTTCGAAGCGCTTGGTCAACTCTCGCCCGATCAACAGTCGCCGCTCGCCGCTGAGGCCTTCCGCCAGGGCGGCGACCGTCTCAACGATCCGGTGCGGCGCTTCGTAGAACACCTGCGCCGATGTCGAACTCGCGAGCGCCGCAATTGCCTGAGCCCGTTGCTGGGCTTTCGCAGGCAGAAATCCCACAAACGTGAACGTCTCCACCCACGCGCCGGCCGCCGAGAGCAGCGTGATCACCGCGCTCGCACCGGGCACCGGCATTACGCCGAGTCCTGCCGCCCGCACCGCATCGACCAGCCGCGCGCCCGGGTCCGAGATGCCGGGCGTGCCCGCATCCGAAATGTAGGCAATGCGCTCACCACTGCGCAGGCGTTCGACGAGCCGCGTCGCCGCTTCGTTTTCGTTGTGTTGATGGGCCGCAATCAACGGTTTGTCGATGCCATACCGCTGGAGCAACTGCGCGCTGTTGCGCGTATCTTCACAGGCGATGGCGTCGACCATGCCGAGGATGTGGAGCGCCCGCACGGTGATGTCGGCGGTATTGCCCAGCGGCGTGGCCACGACATAGAGGGTGCCGGCGGGGTAATGCTGGCCCTCGGCCAGCGACATCAGACGCTCATCCATGGCATTGGGCTCCCGCAAACGAAGGCGTCGCCTCGCGAGGCGTGCGGGCGTGGGTAACACCGGCATCGCCGGTCACGGTAAACATCGGAACAACCATGTCGAATCAGCTTGGAGAATCGTTCGAGGGCCGCGCGCAGACGCTGCTGGAGCGGCGCGGCTGGCGGCTTGTCGCGCGCAACTATCGCTGTCGCGGCGGTGAAATCGACCTCATTATGCGGGATCGCGCGGGCGTGCTGGTATTCGTCGAGGTGCGCGCGCGCGCACGCAGCGACTTTGGCGGCGCCGCAGAGAGCATCACGCGTACCAAGCGACGCCGTCTCGCGCTGGCCGCCCGGCACTATCTGTTGCGGCGTCCGGCGGGGCGTTGCCGCTTCGATGTCGTGGCGTTCGACGGTCGCCCGCCGGTGGCCCGCTGGCTGCCCGATGCCTTTCGCGCCGACGATTGCTGACGAAACCCGTGTCCCCCGGCCCTGTTACACTTGCGAAAGTGCCGTTTTCTAGACAAACGGCCTGTCAACGCCGGCCGGCGCGGGTGAGTGCCCATGGCACTTCCAAGCGAGGCCGGCAGCTTTTGCGACACCCTGGCAAACGACCATGTTGATCGAACGAATTCAGCAACACTTCACGGATAGCGTCGGAACCAAACTGGCGGCGCGCGACGCGCTGCCGGAATACATCGCCGCCGCAGCGGACGTCATGTTCGAAGCGCTGTCCAACGGCAACAAGATTCTCGCCTGTGGCAACGGTGGCTCGGCTGCCGACTGTCAGCACTTTGCGGCTGAACTCGTCGGCCGCTTCGAGCGTGAGCGTCCCGAACTGCCGGCCATCGCGCTGACCACGGACTCGTCGATCCTGACGGCTGTCGGCAACGACTACAACTTCGACGCCATCTTCTCGAAGCAGGTGCGCGCGCTCGGCCAAGAGGGCGACGTGCTGCTTGCCATCACCACGTCGGGCAATTCCAGCAATGTGCTCGCTGCCATTGAAGCCGCGCACGAGCGTGGCATGCATGTGGTCGCGCTCACCGGCAAGGGGGGCGGCAAGGTCAATGTCGTACTGGGCGAGCTGGACGTGCATATCTGCGTGCCGGCCGATCGCACCGCGCGAATTCAGGAAGTTCACCTGTTGACGATTCACTGTCTTTGCGACCTGGTCGACGCGATGCTGTTCGGCGAAGCGTGAACCTATTGTCGTCGTAAAGCGTCAAGATCATCACGGGCACCGGGTCGCGGGGGCGGACGGTGCCGGCTGAGTGCGGCGGGGGCCGCCCCGTTCGACCATCCAACAAGGAGAAAGCCCGATGAGTTTCCAACGCGTGGTTAAGCCGCTTGCCGCGGCAGCGTTGATTGTTGCAACCCTCGGCGGTTGCGCCCCCATCATTCTCGGCGGCGCCGCGACCGGCGCGCTGGTGGCCACCGACCGCCGCTCCGTCGGTGCGCAGACGGAAGACCGCGAAATTCAGGTCAAGGCCGAAGCCAACATTGCCAATACGCTGACCGACGACGCCGTGCATGTGAACGTGACCGTCTTCAACCGCCGCGTATTGCTGACCGGGGAAGTCCCGGACGACAAGAGCAAGCAGCGCGCGGTGGACATCGTCAAGCAGATCAGCAACGTGCGTGGCATTGTCGACGAACTTGCCGTCGGACCGAAGAGCTCCTTCGGCTCGCGCTCGAACGACGCCTGGATCACCAGCAAAGTGAAGGCCAATCTGATCAACACGAAGGAGATCTCGGCCAACGTCTTCAAGGTCGTCACCGAGCGTGGCGATGTGTACCTGATGGGCCTCGTTTCCGAAGAGGAAGGGCGTATTGCTGCCAATGTCGCGAGCCGGATCGACGGCGTGCAGAAGGTCGTCAAGCTTTACGAATATGTGAAGCCGGAAGAAGCGCAGCGCCTGTCGACCGAGGCGGCCAAGAACCCGGCGCCGGCGCAGGCGGACGACTCGAACGCCGCCACGGTCACGACCACGCCGATCGGCAATGACACCGTGACGGCCAAGCCGCTGTCCTCGCCCGCACCGATCAGCGACGGCCCCGTCAAGCCCGGCCCGTCGACCAAGACCGGTAACTGACGCCCGCACCCACGCCTCGGACACCCTCCGTGCGCATGCGTGCCGTCATCTGCCCAGTATTGAACCGCCGCAATCGCCACTATCGCCGCCGTCATCCGACGATCAGATGGACGATCGCGGCGGCGTTCGTTCTGATGCCTGCCGTGTGGTCTGGCGTCACGGGCACGGCGCTTGCCGCACCTGCCTCCGGCGTGCGCGCGGCGTCTCCTGTGTACGTCTCGCAGCCAGTCCCGCAGGCATCGCAACCCGACTGGCAGGCCCGCGACTGGGCGATGGCGTGCATGAGTTGTCATAATGCGTCCGCGCCGGTGAGCGCCGGCAAGGCAGTGCTGCCGACGCTGGAAGGCCGTCCGGTGACGGAACTCATGGCAGTGTTGCAAGCCATGCGTGACGGGCGTCGTCCCGCCACGCTGATGCCACAGCTCCTCAAAGGGTATCGCGACGACGAGTTACAGCGCATCGCCGCGTACTTCGCGGCGCAGCCGGCGGCCAAAGCGGCGCCGGCGCCCGCGCGTCAATCTCAATAGAGCGAACACGATGCGTCGCCGCGACTTTCTTCTCGGTTTGGGCTCTACGACGGCAATGGCCGGCGCAACCCATGCGTTGGCGGCACCGCTCTGGCCGACCCCGGTCAGGGCGCGCGCCCGTGTGGTCGTCATCGGCGGGGGATTCGGCGGCGCTACGGCCGCGAAGGCGCTACGTGTGCTCTCCGGCAATTCGATCGACGTCACCCTTGTTGAACCGAATCCGTCGTTTGTCTCTTCGCCGCTATCGAATCTCGTGGTCGGCGGGAATCTGCGTGTGAGCGACCTGACGGTGTCCTACGACCGGCTGGTTGCCCGACACGGCGTGGTCTGGCGACGCACGCGAGCCAGCGCCATCGACGCCGCCAAAAAGCAGGTGCAACTGGCCGACGGCGGCCGGCTTCCCTATGACAAGCTGATTGTTGCCCCCGGCGTATCGCTGCGCCGCGACGCCATTGCCGGACTCTCCGATCCGGCGATCCGCAACGCCTTGCCGGTAGGGTGGACCGATGCCGGGGAAAGCGCCGCGCTGCATGCGCGTCTGCGAGCGATGCCCGACGGCGGCGTGTTCGCCATCACGATTCCCGAGGCACCGTTTCGCTGCCCGCCCGCGCCGTATGAGCGAGCGTGTCAGGCGGCCGCATGGCTCAAGCAGCACAAGCCTGGCGCGAAGGTGCTCGTCTTTGACGCCAACGATCAGGTGCTCGCCGAAGCGGAGCAGTTCCAGGACGTTTGGCGCACGCAATATCCCGGAATTGTCGAGTATCACCCGCAGTTCAATTGCACTGACGTGACCATCGACGGTGCCAAGCAGATCGCACGCTTTGAACTGGGCGAGGAAGTCCGGGCCGACGTGCTCAACGTCATCCCGCCGATGCGGGCGGGCGATATCGCCGTGCAGAGTGGTCTGGCAACGGCCAACGGGCGATGGTGCGACGTCGATTTCCTGACGTTCGCCTCAAAGGCGCAATCCGACATTCATATTCTGGGCGACGCCATCCAGATCGCGCCGCAGATGCCCAAGTCCGGTCACATGGCCAACCAGCACGGCAAGGTTTGTGCCGCCGCCATCGTGGCCACGCTGTCCGGCCGCCCGGTCAATCCCGAACCGCTCTACAGCAACACCTGCTACACATTCGTGTCGGCAACCGAAGCGATGCACGTGGCAAGCGTGCACCGCTACGACGCGGCGCAGCACACCATGCTCCCGGTGCCGGGCACGGGGGGCGCGTCGCCACGCGCCACGCGAGACGAATTCACGCTGGGACTTGCATGGGCACAGGGTATCTGGGCGGATATGCTGGCCTGATGCGGATTCCGGCGGCATTCGCCATCGTCGAAATGCGTTTGGAGGAGAGGTTCTAAGCGACGCAAGGTACGTGCTACCAAAGGGCGCGATCCGGTTGTTGTGTGGGTGCCGCATCTCCCCGAATTCCCCCGTTGACGGGGCCTCACGCCTCTCGGTTACACTGGCCGCACGAAAAAATAAGCGTTGGGGGGCATAGGGATGGCGCATCGCCAGGGAGAGTCCCGTCTTGCGTCACGCGTCACGCGTGGGGGCTCGGGCAAGTCTGTTCGCAACCGTAAAATCGTCGTTCAAGTCGTTGCCGTATCGCTGTCAGCCATCAGCCTGTTGAGTGCGCAACAAGCCTGGGCCGATGCCAGCCCGGTGCGCGGCGATCCGCTGCAGAGTCTTCCGAAGATCGAGGCACCCAAGGCGCCGGCCGCCACCCTCCACATTCAGGCGCCGACGCAGGAAGACGCGCTCAAGTCGCTGCTCGCCCGCAAGATAACGCCCCAGCGTTTCGGCATCGAAGGCGTCAAGTCGCTGCCGTTCGAATCGGTGGCCGGGCTTTTCGCGCCGATGGCGGGCAAGGAAGTGACCATTGGCGATCTGGTCGAGAAGGCCAATCAGGTCACGAAGATGTATCAGGACGCGGGCTACCTGCTGTCCTTCGCGTTCGTCCCGGCCCAGGATTTCAACGATGGCTTCGTGCGCGTGACCATCGTCGAAGGCTATATCTCGAGCACGAAAATCACCGGCAAACCGGGGCCTTCGGAGCAGCGCCTGCATGACATCGCCGCGCATATCGAAGCGGAACGACCGCTCAAGCGCGCGACGTTCGAGCGTTACCTGAACCTGCTCACGCTCGTACCCGGCATGAAGATCAAGGCCGACGTGCAGCCACCCACGCAGACCGACGGCGCGACCGAACTTTCGCTGGACGTGTCGCGCCAGCCCGTGGCGTTGGGCACGTCGCTCTCGTATAACAACCCCGGCATTCGCGGCGTGTTTACGGTGACGAGCAACGCGCTCACGCCGCTCGGCGAGCAGATTCAACTCACGGCCATCGCCCCGAAGGGGCATAACGACGAAGAGTTCTATGCGGCGTCGTACATCCAGCCGCTGGGCTCGAACGGCCTTCAGGCGCGCATCGATGCGTCGCACTATCGCGGCCAGCCGGACGATCAGGCGCTTGCCGGACTCACGCGGCATCTCGATACCAAGCGGCTCGCAGTGAGCATGTCGTACCCGATTCTGCTGAACAATCAGCGCAGCCTGACGGTCAGCGGTGGCATGTACGGCGTGAATTCGCGTGATCGCTACGAAGTGCCGAATTCGCCGAACAACATCAATTCGCAGACGAACGTGCGCGCGGGGCAAGTGCAACTTGCGTACAACGAAGTCACCGACAAACAGACCCGCAGCGCCACACTGGGGGTGTTCAAGGGCTTCAACGGGATGGGCGCGAGCCAGTCCTATACGACGCAGCCCGCGGGCGTGGCGCAAATACTCGGCCCCTACGATCTGGCTTTCTGGCGCTTCACCTTCGATGGCAAGCAAGGCGTTGTCCTGCCGTGGGAATTCGGTGTCATCGTCTCGGCCGGCGCACAGTACAGCAGCAACACGCTGCCCACGTCCGAGCAGGCAACGTTCGGCGGCCAGCGCTTCGGCCTCGGCTATCCGGCGGGCGAAATCGCCGGGGACAAAGGCTGGGGGGCGTCGATCGAGCTGAACCGGATGTTCCGCACGGATTTCCGCTTTCTCAAGACCATCCAGCCGTATCTAATGCTCGATACCGCTCGCGTCTACATGAACTACGGGCAGTTGTTTCACAACCAGCTCGCCTCTATCGGCCTGGGTGTCCGGATATCTGACAGCAAGTACTACTCGCTCGACCTGTCGGTAGCCAAACCGATGGCCGACGCCCCGACCAACTCGCCGAACCGGCCGCTGCGGTTCAACGCGAACTGGTCGTATCAATTCGAGTGAGGCGGGGCCGACGCCCCGCGTCATTCCCCTCTCCAAGGGACGCAGTACGCTGAATACGTTGCTCCGGCGTGCCGTCCCCTGTCACTTTTCTTATCGGGTTTTTCCCTGATGTCTCAATCCGCCGTGTCGTCATGCATATCGCTGCGTCTGCCAGCGGGCGTGGCGTTGCACGTGCTGCAATCGTATGCGGCGTCTCGCGCTATATCCGGACGTATACACGGAAATGCGTTTCGCGGACGCGAAAATCCGGCCGTCCGGCGAGATGCATCGGGGTCCGACATGTTGCAGTGCAGCTTGCTTCTGTCGCCCGTTATTTTGATTATCCGTATATGCGTATGTGGGCATATACGGCATTTTCAGTGCCTTCACACGAACTCAAAGACTGACCGTCATGGAAGAACTCGATCGCGTATTCGAAAAGGTGTCGCACTACTTCAGCCTGCTCTCCGAGCCGACCCGGTTACGGATTCTGCACGCGCTGTGCGGCGGCGAGCGCTCGGTGAACGAGGTCGTGACGCAAGTGGGTTCGTCGCAGACGAACGTATCGCGGCATCTCGGGGCGATGTATCAGGCGGGTGTGCTGGCGCGCCGTCGCGACGGGAATCAGGTGTATTACACGATCGCAGATACCGGGGTGGTCGAGATCTGTCGCGCCGTGTGCGTGCAGGTCGCCGGCCGAATCGAGGAGGAGGCCCTGCCGGAGCGTGCCGTCGATGGCTTCATGCCGCGCGCGAACTGAGGCACGCCGCAGGCCGTTGTGAAACCGTAGCACCGCAGCAATGCAAGACCCGTAAGACAGCGCGGCAACGAGACCGCGTCCATCAGCTCGAACAAAAGCGGTAAGCCGCCAGTGTCTTCGCGATGCTGGCGGCGCCACAAAACGCGAGGAGACAGGGGTGAGCAAGACCAGCGATAGCACATCGCGAGCCGGCCGTTTGCGTCGCGCTCCGGAGAATTTCGTCGACAGCACCCTCGCCGTCGATATCGCCCGCGACGGGTTGAACCCCACACGACGCAGCTTCCTGCAACGCAGCTTTCTGGCCGCCGGTGCTGCACTCGCGGGCGGTGCTGCCTTTGCCGCCGACGCGCCGGCCGACGCCGGAGACCCGATGATTCTCGAGCCGCGTCCCTGGGCCACGTCGCTGGGCCAGCCGGTCGCAGCACGTCCGTACGGCGTGCCGTCGAAGTACGAAGCGAACCTGCAACGCCGTCAGTCGCCGGGTCTCACGCAGACGGCACAGGCCTCGGTCGCCTTTGCTCCGCTACAGGGTCTGTTCGGCATCATCACGCCGAGCGGCCTGCACTTCGAGCGTCACCATCAGGGCTGGCAGGAGATCGATCCCACACAGCATCGCCTGATGGTGCATGGCCTCGTGCGCGAAGCGAAGGTGTACACGATGGACGACATCATGCGTCTGCCTTCGGTGTCGCGCATGCACTTCATCGAATGCGGCGCGAACACCGGCATGGAGTGGGGCAACGCGGCGGTGCCGACCGTTCAGTACACGCACGGCATGCTGTCGTGCTGCGAATTCACAGGGGTGCCGCTGTCCGTGCTGCTCGACGACGTGGGCGCCGACACCAAGCGGGGCCAGTTCGTGCTTGCCGAAGGCGGTGACGGTTCCGGCATGACCCGCACCATCTCGATGGAGGCGGCGCTCTCGGATGTGCTCGTCGCCTGGGGCATGAATGGCGAAATGCTGCGCCCCGAAAACGGCTATCCGCTGCGCCTGGTCGTGCCCGGCGTGCAAGGGGTGTCGTGGGTGAAATGGCTGCGCCGCATCAAAGTGGGCGATGCGCCGTGGAATACCAAGGATGAGACCAGTCACTACGTCGACCTGATGCCGGACGGTCAGCATCGCCAATACACCTCGATTCAGGAGTGCAAGTCGGTCATCACGTCGCCCTCGGGGGGGCAGGCGCTGCTCGATCGCGGCTATTTCAACGTGACCGGCCTCGCCTGGTCGGGCCGTGGGCGCATCAAACGCGTCGACGTCTCGACCGACGGCGGAAAGTCCTGGCGCGCGGCGAGGATCGAGTCGCCCGTGCTGCCGAAGTGCCTCACGCGTTTCAACTTCGACTGGCAGTGGGACGGCTCGCCTGCGTTGCTGCAAAGCCGCGCCGTCGACGAGACAGGCTTCGTGCAGCCTCGCTATCGGCAGCTACGTGAGGTGCGTGGCACCAAGTCGATTTATCACAACAACGCTATCCAGACGTGGCAGGTGGCGGCAAGCGGGGAGGTGACCAATGTTCACGTCGATTGAACGCAAGTCGCCCCGCAATAGGCGACGTCGCGCACAGGCGGTGGCCATCGCCGCACTCTGGGCCGGTGCATTGACGCTCGCCGGGCTGACCGTCGCAGCGTGGCTCTCGGCGTCGGCGAAGGCGGCCCCGGCCAATGTGTCCCAACCCGTGCAGACGGCATCGTCGGCACCCGCCAGGGTGAAAGCACCTTCCGGGATCGGCCGCGACGCCACCCCGGCCGAACTGAGTGCCTGGGACATCGATGTGCGTCCCGATTTCAAGGGGTTGCCAAAGGGGCAGGGTTCGGTCGCCGACGGCCAGAAGCTGTTCGACGCGCGTTGTGCGTCGTGTCACGGCACGTTCGGCGAGAGCAACGAGGTGTTCAACCCGCTCGTGGGCGGCACCACGGCCGATGACATCAAGACGGGTCATGTGGCGTCGCTGCGCGCGAACAATCAGCCGGTGCGCACCACGCTCATGAAGGTCGACACGATCTCGACGATATGGGATTACATCCGTCGCGCCATGCCGTGGAATGCGCCGCGCTCGCTCACGCCGGACGAGGTATATGCGGTCACGGCCTATATCCTGAATCTCGGCGAGATCGTGCCGGCCGACTTCGTGCTGTCCGACAAGAACATCGCCGACGTGCAGAAAAGTATGCCCAACCGCAACGGCATGACGCGTGCGCACGGCATGTGGCGCGTGGGCGACAAACCGGATACTCATAACAAGGCGTGTATGCAGGATTGTCCTGAGGCTGGTATCGTGACGTCCGCACTCCCTGCGTACGCCCGCGACGCACATGGGGATCTGGCCGCGCAGAACCGGGTCATCGGACCGGTGCGCGGTGTCGATACGAAGCTGCCGCCGCTGTCGGGCACTGCCGCGCAAAATGCGTCGGTGCGCAAGACGGCGGCTCTCGTCACGCTTGGCATGACGAGTCCGGACGCGCCGGCCCAAACCGCCGCTGTGACGTCACCGGCAGCAACGCTTGCGGACAAGAACGGTTGTCTGGCCTGTCACGGCGTGACCGACAAGAAGATCGGGCCCGCCTTCTCGGAGGTCGCCACCAAGTACCATGGGCAGTCGGATGCGACTGAAAAACTGGTGGCGAAGATACGTGCCGGAGGTGCCGGTAACTGGGGCAGCATGCCAATGCCGCCTCAGGCACAGGTCGCCGAAACCGACGTCCGCACGATGGTCGACTGGATTCTCCGTGGTGCACATTGAGCGGGCAGGGTGTCCGACGGATGCGCCAGGGTTCTCAGGCCGCCGCAGGACCCCGTCCCCTACACAAATCGAAGGAGATACGATGAAGAAGATGCTGATCGCTGCGGCCATGCTGGCCGGCGCCTCGCTGGCGCATGCCGGTGTCGACGTTGCAGCGGCGACCAAGCTCGCGGGTGCCAACGCCTGTATGGGTTGCCACGCCGTCGACAAGAAGCTCGTTGGCCCGTCTTATCAGGAAGTCGCCGCCAAGTACAAGGGCGACAAGGATGCCTTGGCCAAGCTGGTGAAGAAAGTGAAGGGCGGCGGTTCGGGCGTCTGGGGTCCGATCCCGATGCCGGCGCACCCGAACCTGTCGGATGCCGACGCCAAGATCCTCGTTGAGTGGGTCCTGGCCGGCGCCCCGGCGAAGTAAGGCCGGGGCAGGGGGCTCGCTGGCAGGCCGTCATGCGGTATTGGGCGGCAGGCCGGGCGAGCGAACGGCGGCCGGTGCGTTCGGCGTATTGCGCGCGTTTCGCATCGGCGGCCTTCAGAGAGGAAACATACAGAGATGAACCAACAGCGACGCGACATGCTGCGGTTTTCCGCGGTAATGGGACTGGCGGTGGCCGCCGGGCTGATCAAGCCCGAAGAGGCGCGCGCGGCACAGGTGGAATGGAACAAGGCGGCGTTTGCGACCCGTAGCGTGGCCGATACGGTCAAGGCGCTCGGCGGCACGAGCGCGAGCCCCAGCGACCTGGTCGTGCTGACCGCCCCGGACATTGCCGAGAACGGTGCGGTCGTGCCGGTGGCGGTCACGAGCAAGGCGCCGAACACGCAATCGATCGCGATTCTGATCGAGAAGAATCCGAATACGCTCGCCGCGTCGTTCGATATTCCTGAGGGCACCGAGCCGTCGGTCACCACGCGCGTGAAGATGGGCCAGACCTCGAAGGTCTACGCGCTCGTCAAGGCGGATAACAAGTACCTCGTGGCCGAGAAGGAAATCAAGGTCACGCTGGGCGGTTGCGGCGGTTGAGCGGCGCATCGAAGAACGCTAGAGGAGCACAACATGGGTAATCCGATGCGCATTCGCGCAACCGAGGCCGGCGGTGTCGTCGAGGTCAAGGCGCTGATGAGCCACATCATGGAAACCGGTCAGCGCAAAGACGCTTCCGGTAACATCATCCCCGCACACTTCATCCAGACGGTCACGGTCACCTGCAACGGCAAGACGGTGCTGACGGCCGAATGGGGTCCGGCGGTTTCGAAAGACCCGTTCATGTCGTTCAAGTTCAAGGGCGGCAAAAAGGGCGACAAGGTCACGGTGACGTGGACCGACAACAAGGGCGACTCGCGTACCGACGAGGCGACCGTCGCCTGACGGGGTGAATGCCGGGGGTGCGCGGTGGCGCTGGCGGGGACCTTCTCCGTTGTGCGCCGAACAACCCCACAACGAGGAGAGTCAGATGCTTGAGGCGCAACATAGCGCACGGGTGAGCACCCCACGTCACGCAGCATGGCTGCGCCGGACTGTGCTCGGCGGCATGCTCGCCATCGCGGGAGCCAGCGCCCCCGTAGCCACCGTCTACGCTGCCGATAGCTCGACGGCCGACGCCATCGCGCAATACCGTGAGATGCTCGCGGACGGCAACCCGGCAGAGCTGATCGAAATGCGCGGCGAAGCCCTCTGGAAGACACCGCGCGGGCCGAACAACGTGTCGCTCGCCCAGTGCGATCTGGGCCTGGGGCCAGGCGTCGTCAAGGACGTCTACGCCCAACTGCCGCGTTACTTCCCCGATACGAAACGTGTGCTCGACGCCGAGTCGCGCATCGTCGAATGCATGGTGAATCTGCAGGGCTTCAAGCGGGCAGACGTCATCAAGCAACCGTTCTCCAAGGAAGGTCAGGACCCGACCGATCTCGAGGCACTCACCGCCTATGTGGCCGGTCAGTCGCGCGGCGCAATCATTCATGTGCCGCAGTCGCGCAAGGAAGAGAAGGAAGCCTACGCGCGTGGCCAGAAGATTTTCTATTACCGCGCGGGTCCGTACGATTTCTCGTGCGCGTCGTGCCACGGGGCGGACGACAAGCGCATTCGCCTCCAGGATCTGCCGAACCTGACCAAACCCGCTGCGGCGCGTCAGGCGTTTGCGACGTGGCCGGGCTATCGAGTCTCGCAAGGCGCACTGCGCACGATCCAGTGGCGCATGTACGACTGCTTCCGTCAGCAGCGCATGCCGGAGCTGAATTACGGCTCGCAGGCGTCGATCGATCTGATTACCTTCCTCGGTGTGATGGCCAACGGCGGCAAGATGGACGCCCCCGGCCTGAAGCGCTGACCGACCACGAGGCACACCCATGACATCATTCGCATTGCGCGCGACGAGCGTCGCGCTGGCAGCGGCGGGGGCACTCGTCGTCGGCATGGCGTTCGCCCAGGGCGAGGGCACGAAGCTCGTCACCGGTACAACCGATGCGGCGGTCGTGCAGGAGCTGCGCGACTCGTTCCGCGCATCGGGCATTGCCCAGCTCGATCGCATCGATCAAAGCGAATTGCAGAAGTTGTGCACGCAGTATGCGGTCAAGCCGATGCCGGCGAAGATTGCGGAGCGTCTCCAAAAGGCCGAACTGGCGAACGTCAAGGCACCGGCCGACGGCAAGTATCTTGGCGACTGGAAGGAAGGCGAGAAGGTCGCACAGAACGGGCGCGGCATGCAGTTCACCGACAAGGCGGACACCGTCAATGGCGGCAACTGCTACGCGTGCCATCAGTTGACCAAGAGCGAGATCTCGTTCGGCAACATCGGACCGTCGCTGTACAACTACGGCAAGCTGCGCGGCGATTCGCCCGAGGTGCTCAAGTACACGTGGGCGAAGGTCTACGACTCGCATAGCTACATGGCGTGTTCGAACATGCCGCGCTTCGGTGCGGCGGGCATCCTGACGGAACAGCAGTTGAAGGACGTCATGGCGCTGTTGCTCGATCCGGCTTCGCCTGTGAACCAGTAAGTCATTGCCGTTGCGGCGCGCGACCCGGGATCTTTCCGATCGGGGTCGCAGCCGGCTTCCGGAGTGCTGCATGACATCCCTGAAATATCCGATACGGGCAGCTGATCTCAGCGGTCCGTCGCAACGTTCCCGCGTGCAGGGTTGGCGGCGAGGTGCGCGTGGGCTCGCCTCCGGCGCCGAGACCCCTGCTGCGCGCACAGCCTTCTGGCGAGTGGGTGCGCCATTGACGCTGAGTTCGGTGCGCGCCGCTGTCGACGTCTGCGCGGCGCTTCCAGCGCGCCAGATGGCACGACGCGCCGGTATCGCGGTGCTCAGGCGCATGAGGGCGGGAGTGGGCGTGGCGTTAGCCGTGGGGGCGACGGTTCTGGGTACACCGGTTCATGCGCTCGAGGTCGGTGATACGGTCACGCTGCCGTCGCTCACGTTGCTCGACGGCAAGACGCTGCCCGCCAGCGCGTTCAAGGACCGCACGGTGATCGTGGAGTACTGGGCGTCGTGGTGCCCGTTCTGCGCGCAGCAGAACCCGCATCTGCAAAAGCTATACGAGGCCACGCGCGGCAAACCAATTCAGATCGTCACGCTCTCGATCGACAAGAAGCCGCAGGAAGCCGTCGACTATCTGAAGGCGCATGGGTACACGTTCCCTGCCGGCATGGAGAACGACGCGTGGCAGGCGGCGCTGGGTAAGCGTCGCGGATTGCCGGAGCTGTATGTGATCGGGCGCAACGGCAAGGTGTTGCGCAAGGAAGTGGGCGAGATGTTCGGCGAGGATGTGGCGGCGCTCGCGGACTACGCGGGGAAATAACAACGTGACTCGGACGTGTGACTCGGCCCGCTGACTCAACGACGTGAGTCAGCGGGCCGAGTTAGCGGGTCGAGTCAGCGAAGGGGCGTGGCACGGTCGTCACGGAATCCACGCTGAACGGTCGCTGCACAATGGCCGTGACGAATGGGGGGCGCGATCCGAACCCGCCCCGACGGATCTCATCGAATAACGATAAATCAGGCGAGCCGCACGACGTGTGCGCTACGGAGACGAAATGAATCGACGCGAGTTCATGCAGGTGTTGGCGGTGGCGGCAGCCGGAGGGATGGCGCTGTCGCATCATGAGACGGCGGCGGCCAAGGCGGCTGCGGCGTTCTACGATCTGCCGAAGTTCGGTAACGTGCACCTGCTGCACTTCACCGACTGCCATGCGCAGTTGCTGCCGATTTACTTCCGTGAACCGAGCGTCAATCTGGGCATCGGGGATCAGGCCAACAAGCCGCCGCATCTCGTGGGTGAAGCGTTCCTCAAGGCGTATGGTCTGCGTCCCGGCACGCCTGATGCGTATGCATTCACCTACCTCGATTTCGCAGCGGCGACACGCACGTACGGCAAGGTCGGCGGGTTCGCGCATCTGGCCACGCTGGTCAAGCGCATGAAGGCGTCGCGCCCCGGTGCGTTGTTGCTCGATGGCGGCGATACCTGGCAAGGGTCCGGCACGGCCATGTGGACGAAGGGCCAGGACATGGTCGACGCCACGCTCGCGTTGGGCGTCGATGTCATGACGGCGCACTGGGAATTCACGTACGGGGCGGATCGCGTGAAGTCCGTGGTCGAGGAGCAACTCAAGGGCAAGATCGACTTCGTTGCGCAGAACGTGCAGACGAACGATTTCGGCGACCCGGTCTTCGCGCCCTATACGATCAAGACGATGAATGGCGTGCCGGTGGCGATCATCGGGCAGGCATTCCCATACACGCCGATCGCGAACCCGCGCTACTTCGTGCCGGATTGGACGTTCGGCATTCAGGAAGAACGCTTGCAGTCGATGGTCAACGAAGTGCGCGGCAAGGGCGCGCAGGTCGTGGTTGTGTTGTCGCACAACGGCATGGATGTGGATCTGAAGCTGGCGTCGCGCGTGCGCGGCATCGACGCGATCATGGGCGGCCACACGCACGATGGCGTGCCGAAGCCGGTCGTCGTGGAAAACGCTGGCGGCAAGACACTCGTCACCAATGCCGGGTCGAACGGCAAGTTCCTGGCGGTGCTCGACTTCGACGTGAAGGGCGGCAAGCCGGTGGATTTCCGCTACAAGTTGCTGCCGGTGTTCGCCAATCTGCTGCCTGCCGACGCGCAGATGCAGGCGCTCATCGAGCGCGTGCGTGCACCGTTTGCGGCGAAGCTGGCCGAGCCGCTGGCGGTGACGGAGGGCGTGCTGTACCGCCGGGGCAACTTCAACGGCACCTTCGACCAGTTGCTGCTCGATGCGGTGATGGCCGAGAAGGACGCCGAAATCGGCTTCTCCCCCGGATTCCGCTGGGGGACATCGCTACTGCCGGGCGCGACGATCACGATGGAGCAACTGCTTGACCAGACGGCAGTCACCTATCCGTATACGACGCTCACGCCGATGACCGGCGAGACGATCAAGACGGTGCTCGAAGACGTGGCCGATAATCTGTTCAACCCCGATCCGTACTACCAACAGGGCGGGGACATGGTGCGTGTGGGCGGGATGGATTACACGATTGATCCGATGGCCCCGATGGGGCAGCGCATCACGGAGATGCGTCTGAACGGCAAGCTGATCGAGGCGGGCAAGACGTACAAGGTAGCCGGCTGGGCACCGGTAGCCGAAGGCGCACAGGGCGAGCCGGTCTGGGACGTCGTGGCGCGATATCTCCGGGCCCAGAAAACGGTGGTCGCGAAAGCGCCGAAAGTCCCGTCCATCAAGGGGATGAAGGGGAATTGGGGGACGGCCTGAGGTTCGGGCTGCAGCCGAGAAGAGGGCGGGGCGTTGGCACCTCCGGTTTTTGCAGGGGAAACCGAAAACCCGAGCGTTTTTGTCGGCTGCTCGTTGTGCCCAAAAAAATCGCTATAATCGTTGCTTCGTGTGGGGCGGTAGCTCAGCTGGGAGAGCGTCGCGTTCGCAATGCGAAGGTCGGGAGTTCGATCCTCCTCCGCTCCACCAAATTTGACTCCGGCAGTGCGGCCGAGCTCTGCAAGTCCCCGCGCCCTACAAGGGGCGTCGGTTTATTTGCTTGCGAAATCTTGGCCTATCGCGCGCATCAGTTAGCAGCGTACGACTCGTCGCTTAACGGGCGCCTTTGAAAATGAACTGAGGGATTCGCGACAGGATCTTTCGCGCCATAAAGAACGGCGTCACAGGAATGCCGTTCTTACGGCACGCTAGATAGGCTTCCCAGTTGCCTTTTAGTACACCACGTACGCTGTTGTTGGACACACCGCCGGTACGCATCCGTACCCATACTCTCGGCGTGTAAGCCGTGGTGATGCGGTGGATATCAAGGAACCGCAGGCACAACTCGAAATCCGCTTGTCGGGGGAAAGCTAGGTCAAATCCGCCGAAAGCATCGAAAACGTGTTTGCGTACGTAAAACGTCGGGTGTGCGGGCATCCATCCCTTGGCGCATGTGCCGGGAATATACGGCCGGCTCTTCCAGTAGCGCACAATCGTGCTGCTGCGCAGATCGCTCACATAAACCAAATCCGCATAGCATGCTTCCACTTGGGGGCCGCCCTGCACATTGAAGGCATCGGCGATCTGCTGCACGACCGTTTCATCCGCGTACGCATCGTCGGAATTCAGGAAGCCGATCACGTCACCCGTTGCCAACTTCAGCCCCTTGTTCATGGCATCGTAGATGCCCTTGTCCGGGGCCGAATACACGCGCCGCCACGGTTGCGGAAACTGAGCGACGATATCCAGCGTGCCGTCCTTCGAGGCGCCATCGACGATGATGTGCTCGATGTGCGGATATCGTTGCGCGTCCACGGCTCGCAAGGTATCGGCGACCGTGGCGGCGCTGTTGTACGTGACGGTAATAATTGTGATTTTCATGAATGACTAACCTGCGCAAACTAGCGAACCTTGCTCATCAACGATTTGACACGTTCCTTCAGCCAGAACGGTGCGTAGTTGTTGACGAGTCGCCGAATGTACACCGGTAGCCACGGCTTCACGCCGTCTGAAAACCCTGGCGAAACTCGACGGATATTTGCTAGCGTCTCACCGATTGTGGTTTCGTAACGCTTATAGATCGACTCCGGCGCTGGTCGCTCCACGGTGTAGTAAGTGGAGAGGCGGTCGAATCGATTGCCACGCAATATCTGGAACTGGTGGAAGTGATAGAACACCAGAGGTGCGCCGTCCACCTGGATCTGTTGTTGCGCATTGACGCCGATTTCATAGCGAGCGTAGTTCCACGGCGCGACCCCCGCTCCCGAGTGCCGCAGAATGCAGACCGAGGGCCACATGTCCGGCCAGGCGTCGAGATACTTCTGATCGCCCATGCGGTTTTCTTCAAGGCGGTTGTAGCACCATTCGATGCACTGCTCGCGCCAGCGGTTAAGACACGCCATGCCGGTCTCGTCGCGCTTGAAGGTCACCCATTCGACGCAGAATCTCCCTTTCACATCGAGATGCTGCAAGCGCGGTATGAAGCGATGCTCGATGATCGCGACCGAGCTATCGCCGATTTCGTCGAGCAATGGCTGCACCGGCGAGTAGAAGTACAGATCGGCGTCAAGATAGGTGATGCAATCGATCTCGGGGTGCGCGTTCAGGACGTGCCAAGGCAGCGAAGGCGAAAGCGTCCAGCAATACTCGGCGACGCTGCGCTTGCTTTTGACTTCCAGCAGTTCGGGCGTTTCTAGTTCGGATAAATGAATCAATGACGCCACGCCCGGTAGCTGCATGCGACTTAAGATGGCATGTGTGTCGTCGTCCATGCAAAGGACATGGATTCGCGAGTCGGGACTGTGGGCGTACAACGAGGTTATCATTGCCACGCCTTTGATCAGGTAGTTCCTGTCAAAGAGCGTGCAGTAATGCGTGTGCGTCGTCGCAGAGGCAGAAGCTGGGGTGCGGCACTCTGCGGTGGTTTTCTGAAGTGTTGTCATGCGGCAGCCCGTCGGGCGGAAGGTCGCTTGAAATGCTTTTTCAGGATCGGCAGGAGTTCCGCCATGCGAAGCGCATAGGTGTGTTCCTTCAGCGTTCGTGCCTGACCGGCACGCGCGATTGCGTCGGCTTCGTCTGGGTGATCCTTGTAGTATCGGATCTTCTCCACGGCTTCCGCAGCGGTGCTGTACGTAATGATTTCCTTATCGATCTCGAAAAGTTCGCCGAGATTATCCTTCTTGTCGGTCAGCAATGCAGCGCCCACGCCGGTCGCTTCATACAGGCGCATATTGTTGGCGTTGTTCTCTGCGACATTGATGTGCCGATTCACGGTGACCCGGCTACGTGCTAGGGCGCGGTACATATCCATGCCCCATACCTCGCCGTGGTGCCGCTGGCGAATCGGCGAACTGGCCGGCAATTGCTCGGCGCCATAGCCGAAGAATGCAATATCGGTCGATTTCGCAAGCGTATCGAGCAGCGGGACCGCTTTCAGATGATGCCGGCTGATGCCGCCGACGAAACTGGAGTCGATGTCCTTCTGGACAGTTCCCAATAGTGACAGCACGCGGGTGTCGAAGCCGATTCGGAAGTACTCGGAGGCGCAACCCATTCCCCGCAGACGATCAACAAAGTGCGGGAACGACGTCAATATCAGATCATAGCCCTTGATGAATGAATCGGGTGGTAACGGCGCCGCAATCTGACCGACGATCAGGCCCACATCGGCCCTCAGTCTTTCCAGGATATGTCCTGGAAAGAAACTGATGTCCTGGCAGTAGAGAACATCTGGACGATAGGCGCGGATCTGTCCCAGCGCGATATCCATGAGTCCTGGCAGGCCGGCAAGCCAACTGCCGACGAGTGGTACGCGGAAGAACTTTGGCGGGACGCGCAGCGCCAACTCGCTGTATGCGACACCGTGTTCGCGCGCCCACGTGCGTTGCAGCCCGGCGCTGTTGGCGATGACGTCCTTGACCTCGCAGCCGAGTTCGCTCAGGTGCCGGGAATAGAAGTCGGATGTCCCGTAGCAGCCGTCGATCAGAGATTTATGCTGCGCGGCGTAGGATGCGCCTTGAAGGCCCGGGTGACGCGCATAATGCGCTGCCAGCATCCTCGCGTAGTACGTATCGATGATGCAGATTTTCATAGGATTCTCGATGCGCTTTCGTTGGGCTCGCCGGTGGTTTTCGTCGATACGGCGGCCCGGTTGCCTCTATGCTGGACAATGGCCAGAAATTCGTCGATCACTGCAGTGAAGCCTGGCAGTTCGCGCATGGTCCGGAAAGCGTCCTGCAGCTCCTGGGCTGACACCTCGTGGTCGTGGCTCAATTTCCAGGCGCGCACCATGGCGTCGCGCAACGCCAGAGCCTCAGGCGGCTGCGCGAGGTTGTGGCTGTAATAGAACTGGAGCGCCTGCTCGCGCAGGAGGACGGGGTCGACCGGCAATGTCAGCGCACGGCGAAGCAGCGAAGCGTATTCTTCGACACTTGTTGCGGTCTTGCAGATGTCGAACGCGACGTGCGGGTGGTGTGCACAGGCGATCGACGGCACGCCCAGATACGCCATTTCATGTCCGATCGTGCCGTAAACGGTAATCGCGCAGGCAATACCGGCATCGGCAAGCTGACGATTCGTCACGGCCGTCGGGATCAGTTGCAGGGATGGGTAACGCTCCCGAAGCTCGCGCAATACCAGTGCACTCGGCCCCACCTGATTCGGATGGGGTTTGACGAAAAACGGAATACCGCTTTCGGTTAGCGTGTCGATGGTGAAGCATGCCCATTGCCAGAAGTCCGGGAACACCATATTCCGATAGATGTGCGGACTATCAAAGAAGTCGTGCAAGAAGACGACCGCAGCGCCGCGGACATCCGGCACTGCCGCCCCGGTATCCTGATAGGCGGACTTGGCCATATAGGCCGTCGCCGTATCGACTCCGCCACTCAGGCGCAACGACAGGTTCCGCTCTGCGGCCGCCCGCCCTTCGGATGGATCGGGCTGGGCATAGTAGCGCTCTCGATAGTCGTCCGGATTGCGGGTGTGCACGATATCATGACGGTGCAGCCGCTTGGTGAACTCCTGGAGGTTGCCGAACGCGTGGACGGCGATGCCCTCGTCCAGCGCGACACGGGCCGGAACACCATGCTGAATGTAGGTGCTGTACGAGGTCAGGTAGAGCGCGGGCATTTCACGGCGGAAATACGCTCGTGCGCGGCGCACGCCGCGAAATGTCTGCCACAGCAGGTACCACAGAAACGTATCGCTCGTGTCCACTGTCTTGGCTGGCCGGAAGCGAAGATACGTGTCGTTGATTAGGTCGCCGACGAGGATGCCGTCGATACGCAGCGGCTTGAGCGTTTCGCCTCGCTTGATAGCACGCCATGCTTTCAGGCTGCGCGCGGCGTCCGTCAGATCGTTCAGGGGAGCGAACGATTGTGCATGAAAACCGAGGCCATTACAGAAGGTATCGTACATCTCGCGCCAGGGCGCGCTATGAAGTCGGTTGAGTGGGAACAAGGCGGGTAGCAGAGCTCGCGCGGAGTGCGTCATGCCGACGCGAATCGTGGCGAACACGTGCTGCTCGATACGTAATTCCGCGCGCTGGCGCAATGCCGAGCAGACGTTCCCCAACAGACAGAAGTAGTAGTCGTCGGACACCATCTCCACGACGATGTCGACAGGACGTGCCGAGGTACGCGCAAGTGGTCGTGTGCCGAATTGCTGTGCCAACTGGCGTGTACGTGGAAGCAGGAGGCGCTGACGAAGGAGTGCGGACAGGAAATTTCGTATCTTCATAGACGCTCGGTGCCACTGCGAACATCAATCATTACTGTGGTACCTCACCTGCAGTTTGCAAAGCGCGATACATAAACTCTGCGCGGCGCCAGTCCTCGAGCGTATCGATGTCCTGGACGAAATGGCGTGGCAGCACGACGGCCCGGGCGTCGGACGAATAGAGCACGACGTCGTTCAGAAACGCTTCGGCGCGTCCCCAGTAGAACTGACCGGCATCGTGAAACGTTTCTTCGAGGTCTTGGGAGCGCGTAAGGATATGCTCTGGCTCGCGCGCTCGCACTGCACCGCTTTCATCGATCAGCAGAGCACGCTGAATGGGAAACGCATAGCTCGTCACGGAGAAGGCGTAAGCACATCCATGCCGCTTGAGCAGCTCCAGACCCTGGAGAAGAAATTGCGGTTGCACGAAAGGTGCGGTCGCATAAATACAGCAAGCCACCGCGGCAGGCTGTCCTTGATCCTTCAACCATTGCAGAGCGTGCTTGACGACAGCGTTTGTGCCAGTGTGGTCGTCGGCGAGTGATTTGGGACGGACGAACGGTGTTTCCGCCCCATAGCGACGAGCCAAAGCGGCGAGTTCGGCATCGTCGGTGGATACCATAATGCGATCAAAAGCCCCGCTTGCCCGGGCCGCTTCAATGGAGTACGCGATAATCGGTTTGCCGAGGAACTCTCGCTCATTCTTGCGAGGGATCCGCTTGCTGCCGCCGCGCGCCGGGATAATGGCAACCTTCACAGCGCGTTCTCGAGAGCTGCCACGACCTGATCTTGCATGGACTCGGTCAAGTCGGGGTACATCGGCAGGCTTAGCGCGCCTGCGTAGTAGGCTTCGGCTTGCGGAAAGTCGCCTTCACGGAAGCCCAGTGCCTGATAGTACGGCTGCATATGGACGGGAATGTAGTGAACGTTCACCCCGATGCCCGCAGCACGCATTCCTTCGAAGACTGCACGCCGACGCTCGGTTGCATGCAGTCGTACCGGATACAGATGCAATGCAGAATACGCATCGGCCATGACGTCCTGAGGACTCAGCGGAAGATGGGCGAGCTTCTGTGCATAGCGACGAGCAATCTCGTGCCGGCGTGAGACGAATTCGTCCAGGCGCTTGATCTGGCTGAGGCCCAGCGAGGCCTGCAGTTCGGTCATGCGATAGTTGTAGCCGAGCGTCAACTGTTCATAATACCAAGGACCTTCGTCGGGGCGCGTCATATCGGCACGCTCCCGGGTGATCCCGTGGCTGCGATTAAGACGCATCTTCTCCGCGAGATCGGCGTGGCGTGTAGTCGCGAGCCCGCCCTCGGCTGTGGTGACGATCTTCACCGGGTGGAAGCTGAAGACGGTGATGTCGGCATCGTCCCCATGCCCCACCGGCTTGTCCCGATAGCGGCCACCGATCGCGTGCGAGGCATCTTCCAGTACCGCAAATCCGTATCGATCGCTCAGGGCGCGAATTGCGCGCATGTCGCAGGATAGTCCGGCGAATGCGACGGGCACTACCACCTTCGGCAACCTGCCGGCACGTTCGGCTTGCGCCAGCTTTTCAGCAAGCGATTGCACGCAGATGTTCCAGGTGCCAGGTGCGATGTCGACGAAATCGACATCGGCGCCGCAGAAACGTGCCGCATTGGCCGACGCAACGAAAGTGTTCGGCACCGTCCAAAGCAAGTCGCCAGGCCCGAGGCCGAGCGCCATGCAGGCAATGTGCAGCGCGGAGGTCGCGCTATTGACGGCGACTGCGTGTGCGACGCCGCAATATTCGGCGATCGACTTCTCAAATGCAGGTACCGCAGGCCCTTGCGTGAGAAAGTCCGACCGCAGCGTAGCAACAACCGCTGCGACGTCTTCATCCGAAATACTTTGCCTGCCGTACGGAATCATGCCATTGCCTTCGCGTTGAAATCGCGGATCTCTTCGCTGGTAAGGAAGTGAGGATTGTTGCCCGAGTTGTATTCGAAGCCGTGTGTGACCGGCTGTCCGGTCTCACCCAGCGCGTTGGTCGAATAGTCGAGGTCCGCGTGATGGAACTTGATGGTCGGACGCAGAACGTAGTGATCCGCAAACTCCAGCGTCAGGTGCGAGTCGTCCGCCGGGCACATGATTTCGTGCAGCTTTTCGCCGGGGCGGATGCCCACGATGCGGATCGAGAGGCCCGGTGCCATTGCTTCGACCAGATCCGTAATGCGAATCGACGGGATCTTTGGCACGAAGATCTCACCGCCATGCATGCGCGAGAAATTCTTCAGCACGAAGTTGACGCCGTCCTGCAGGCTAATCCAGAAACGCGTCATCTCGGCGTGAGTCACTGGCAAATGATCGGTCCCCTCGGCCAGTAGCTTCGCAAAGAATGGAACAACTGAGCCACGCGAGCCCACGACGTTGCCATAGCGCACCACGGCAAATTTGGGACCATCGCGGCCGGCCATGTTGTTGGCGGCAACGAACAACTTGTCTGACGCGAGCTTGGTCGCGCCGTACAAATTGATCGGATTAGCGGCTTTGTCAGTTGAGAGTGCGATGACTTTCTTGACGTTGCACGCAATGGCGGCCGAAATCACGTTCTCAGCGCCATGCACGTTCGTCTTGATGCACTCGAGCGGGTTGTATTCCGCGGCTGGCACTTGCTTCAGCGCCGCGGCATGAATGACGAAGTCGACATCGCGCATAGCTTGCTTCAGTCGTTCGCCATCGCGCACGTCGCCAATGAAATAACGCATGCAGGGCGCATCGAATTGCTGCTGCATTTCGAACTGCTTCAGTTCGTCGCGCGAATAAATGATCAGTCTGCGGGGCTTATAGCGCGACAGGATGGTTTGCACATACATCTTGCCGAACGACCCGGTGCCGCCGGTAATGAGAATTGATTTATCGTTGAACATGGTGCAAACGTTGATAATGAGCAATAAGAAGTCGGGAGTTCACGATTTGAACAACGCGACGGCGTCGCAAACCTGTTTGATGTCCCGAGGGGTGTGGCCATATGAGATCGGCAGGCTTAGCTGCGTCTGATGGAGTTCGTCTGCAATCGGGTAATTGCCGGTGAGCGTGCGCGCCATGGCTTCTTGCCGATGTGGAGGAATCGGATAATGAACCTCCGTCTTGACGCCGCAATCCAGTAAATGCTGACGCAATGCGTCGCGTTGTGGGTGGCGAATCGCGAATATATGGAAGACGTCGAATTCGTCGTCGCGAACCTGAGGCAACGTTACGCCACGCAGCGACCCGAAGTAGATTTCCGCGAGTCGCCGCTTATGCTCAGTCATCTCGTCGATATGCCGCAGCTTCACGCGCAGCATGGCCGCCTGCATTTCGTCGAGTCGCGAATTCAAACCGATATATTTATTGACGTATTTTTGCTTCGACCCGTAGTTGCGCAAGTGGCGCAACCGGTCGGCCAAATTGTCGTCGTCAGTGGTCACCGCACCAGCATCGCCCAACGCGCCGACGTTCTTCGTGGGGTAGAAGCTGAAGCAGCCGGCGTCGCTAAAGGTGCCGGTCATTCGCCCGGCCAGCCGCGCGCCGTGTGACTGCGCACAATCTTCGATGATTCGCAAGCCGTGGTCGGCGGCAAAAGCGCAGACTTCGTCCATGCGGCAGGTTTTGCCAAACAGGTGGGTCACGCAGATAGCACGTGTGGCGGGCGTGATGGCATCCACTAACCGGGGTGGGTCGATGTTGAACGTGCGCGCATCGGGCTCGACCAGTACCGGCCGGTGTCCTGCACGAACGATAGCCAGGATGGTCGCGATGTAGGTATTCGAGGCGACCAGAACGTCCGAACCGGGCGGCAGCGCCATCGCTTCGAGCGACAGCACCATGGCGTCCAGGCCGTTGGCTACACCGATGCAGTGTTTGGTGCCGACGTAGGCAGCGAATTCGGTCTCGAATGCGTTGACCTCAGGTCCGAGGACGTACCATCCCGAACGGACGACTCGCGAGGCCGCGGCTTCGAGCTCGTCGAGGAGTGCGGCGTTGGAGTGAGCTAGATTTTCGTACTCGATTGTCATCGATCGTAGCCTTCGTCAATGTAGTCGTCCGCATCGAACGGTTCGGACGCGATGACAAGCAGCACGGCTCCCGGGCCGAACTGCATTGTGTGCCAGTCTTCCGGCTCAACGATCAGGCACTGGCTGGGCGAAGCCAGCGTGACTTGGGCCTGATGCCGTCCGTCATCGAGATTGACAACCACTTGGCCGTGAACCGCGACCAGCGCCTGCCGGGTAACGCGGTGCCGATGTCCGCCGCGCAGTTGCCCGTCGCTTTCGTAAATCCAGTAAACGCGTTTCATGTCGAACGGCAAGGTGCCGTCGAGCACGGAAAGGCCACCGCGCACGTCACGGTGAGACTTCACTTGGATAACGCGAAATTCGCTCATGATTGATGTGTCAGAAAGTCTCGATAGGCCTGCGCCAATCCGTCGTCAAGGCTTGTCGAAGCACGCCAGCCGTAACCGCTCAGTCGTCCTACGTCGAGCAACTTGCGAGGCGTGCCGTCGGGCTTGTCGGCGTCGAACACGATGTTTCCTGTATAGCCCACCGTGCGCCTGACCAGTGCGGCAAGGTCGGCAATCGTCAGATCGACGCCGGTGCCCACGTTCACGAGCGGTGGCTCGAACACGCCGGTGGTGGCCTCGTCGCTTCCGAGCAGCGTATCGAAGCGCGTGTCCGGCAGTGTCATGAGGTGTACGCACGCGTCGGCCATATCGTCGCTGTATAGGAATTCGCGACGTGGCGTGCCTGTGCCCCACACGGTCACCGACTCGGCTCCCTGAACCTTCGCTTCGTGGAATTTGCGAAGCAGGGCCGGGATGACGTGACTGTTGGTGGGGTGATAATTGTCTCCTGGGCCGTACAGGTTGGTCGGCATGACCGCGAGATAGCGGGTGCCGAATTGCCGATTGTAGCTCCAGCACATCTCGATGCCGGCGATCTTTGCGAGCGCGTAGGCGCGGTTGGTCGGTTCCAGCGGGCCCGTCAGAAGGGCCGATTCGCGCATCGGCTGCTCGGCAAGACGCGGGTAGATGCACGAGGAGCCAAGGAACAACAACCGTTTAACGCCAGTTTGCCGTGCGCTCTCGATCACATTCGTCTGAATGGCGAGATTGTCACGGATAAAGTCACCGGGGAAGGTATGGTTGGCATGAATGCCTCCAACCTTCGCTGCTGCGAGGAATACGTAATCCGGTCGAGTTTCAGCAAAAAACTTGGCCACAGCGTGCTGGTCGCAAAGATCCAGCTCGGCGTGTCCACGCAGCAGCAGATTGTTGAAGCCGCGGTTTTGCAGGTTGCGCGTGAGCGCAGTACCCACCAGCCCACGGTGCCCGGCGACGAAGATCCTGTCGGCAAAGTTCATGGTCATGCGTGGTGATCATAGGTGGCATAGCCATGACGCTTGACGAGCTCGTCGCGCTTGGCGGCCTGAAGATCTTCGTGGACCATTTCCTTGACCAGTTCGTCAAGGCTGGTACCGGGCGTCCAGCCGAGCTTCTCGCGTGCCTTCGTGGCGTCGCCAAGCAAAGTCTCGACCTCGGTCGGCCGGAAATAGCGCGGATCCACTGCGACGCGTACCGCGCCGGTCTCGTCCACCCCCTTCTCGTCGACCCCCGTGCCTTGCCAGGTGAACTTAAGGCCAAGCTCTTTCGCGGCGGCATTGACGAAATCACGCACGCTGACCTGAACGCCGGTCGCGATAACGAAGTCTTCCGGCTCGTCCTGTTGGAGCATTAGCCACTGCGCCTCGACGTAATCGCGGGCGTGGCCCCAATCGCGCTTGGCGTTGAGGTTACCCAAATACAGGCAGTCCTGAAGTCCCAGCTTGATACGCGCAAGCGCTCGCGTGATCTTACGCGTCACGAAGGTTTCGCCGCGTTTGGGGCTTTCATGGTTGAACAGAATGCCGTTGCAGGCAAACATGCCGTAGGCTTCGCGGTAGTTCACCGTGATCCAGTAGGCATACAGTTTGGCCACGGCATAAGGACTGCGCGGATAAAACGGCGTGGTTTCTCGCTGCGGAATCTCCTGAACGAGGCCGTAGAGCTCCGAGGTCGACGCCTGATAGAAGCGGGTCTTCTTTTCCAGTCCGAGAATGCGGATGGCTTCTAGCACGCGCAAAGCCCCGAGGGCGTCCGAGTTCGCCGTATATTCCGGCTCTTCGAACGACACCGCGACGTGGCTCTGGGCTGCAAGGTTATAAATCTCGTCCGGCTGAACTTGCTGGATGATTCTGACGAGAGACGACGAATCCGTCAGGTCGCCATGGTGCAGAATGAGACGCCGTCCCGATTCATGCGGATCCTGGTAGAGATGGTCGATGCGGTGGGTGTTGAACATTGACGTCCGGCGCTTGATTCCGTGGACTTCATACCCCTTGCCCAGCAACAGTTCGGCGAGATAAGCACCGTCCTGGCCGGTAATTCCTGTAATCAACGCGATTTTGCCCATTGTGTACGTTCTAGCGGTCCTGTGAGTGCCTCCACGCCGTCGAACGGATTCGACGGACGTCTTCGTGGGAGACATACGATACTGGGTGCGGTTGCATCAGCGCTCGCGGGGCATTTCTGCAGATGCCGGACAGATACTGAGTCCGGGCTATCCGAGAAAACGCATTCAAGTTTCAGCGCACGCGGCTGCTTCTAACCAGACGATGCTGCTTTCGTCGAAATAGTCGCCCAATTGGAATATGTATGGCGCCAACGCGAAAACCCCCATTATAAACCACGCTTTTCGCGGGCTGGCGCCAATTCTGGAGGGGGCTTTCACCGTTTCCCTTGTCGGTCAAGCGGCGGGAAGTTGCGGCAAACCACAGCGAATCCCCGAACTCAATTCACGTTTCTGCAACAGCCGGCATCGTGGGAAATGCGAGTCAGGTTTCAGAGAAGGGCCAACGACATCGTCGGCCCTGCAGTTCGTAGCAGGAGATCGCCGCCGGTGCTGCGCCTGCGGTAGTTGTTTATTTTGTCAGATGCGGCCGATTGCGCGGGAATATGAAAGTCTCCAGGTTCCCGCGCTGCGGCACCCGGGGGCCCAGCGTATTGATCTCGACGCAGACGAATACGAAGAACCAGGCCAGGGTCAAAGGGCCGAAGAAATTCGCGGTCCCCTGAACCGGTTGCGTCATGCTGAACACGGCCAGCATCAAATAGAGCATGCGCGCCTCGACGGAGCGCAGCCAATGCCATGCCGCGAAGAGGAATCCGAACAGTGCCACCGTTCCCAGTCCGCCCCAGTTAGCGATCCACTGCAAGATCAGATTGTGTGCCTGCGTCACTGTACCGTCCGATGTGACGACACTTACCATGCCGCCGGCACCCACCCAGGAATTGCCCTTCTCGCTGCTCTTGATGATCTGCTGCGTAATTTCCAGTCGAGTGGAGTTGAACATTTCAAAGGGTTCCTGTCGACCAAAAATCTTCCAGCTCAGGGCTATAAGTCCGGTGACGACGATGATGATGGCAATCGACCGGAATTTTGCTTGCCATGACAAATCCGACGAAAAAACGTAGTAGCTGAACGCCATAGCGATCGAGATGATCGCGGCACGCGACTGCGCGAAATAGATCAGGATCAGCGTCACCGTCATTAGCGTCAGGTATGCCTTGCGCGGGGTCGCGGCACGACCGAACCACAGCAGTAGCGTAAACATGCCGCTCCACAGGCCGAATTCGATGCGGCTGGGCGAAAATCCGTGAAACGACCACTCGAAAGTGCTCAGAACCTCGGTCCGCACCCAGGGGAAGGCGAGAAAAACGATGGGAGCTACCACCCATGCCGCTAACGTCCAAGTCATCGCCTTTAGGAACACGCGGTGAAAGCGGGTGAGTTTTGCGCTGAAAATGAACACGACGAACACGGCTAGCGGAAAGAAGCAGGCTATTGCCGCACTCGACGCGGAGAACGTGTTGTTGACGAGTGAGCAAAGATAGGCTGCAAATACCACCAGGCTCCAAACTACAACGTTTCGATCCGTTCCTGCGGCTCTGGGGGCCAGGTTCACCGTCAGCAGAGTGATCAGGAGGAAGGTGACCGGGGTGACATATCGGGACAATGCGAGCCTGATCGCGCCAACCGGGTCCTGGCCGGGCGCCAGGGACGGGTAGAGCAATGTCGCGAAATTGAGCAGGACAATGATTCCGAATAGTACGGTCGAAAACTTGAATGCGAATGAGGCATTGCTGCCTGCTGCCGACGGTGGGGCATCATGGCTGCTAACTGAATCGGGTTGTTCGCGAAAATCGTGTGATGGCAAGGCCATATGGGGAAACTCCTCAGCGCTTTGGAGACCTATGTAGGCGGCGTGTGTGTAATAGTGTTCGGATTGGCCCTATGTTGAGTAGGCCATTTCGTCGCACGGCTTAGCTCATGAGTGACGCCCACCTCAGATGGAAGCTCCATCCGGTATGCTCGTTAATAGTGACGTACAGCCTGCAAAAAAGCCTGCCGCACGTCCGGTTTGCAGAGAAGTCGAGGCCGCAATCCCTACACGGCCCGCTTGTGCACACTCAGGTTCAGCCGAAAAAACTAGCACGAATATTGTTACCATTTTGTTTCGGCGAGGACGCCCGCTATGAAGTGAGCGATGTGGCGGCGCACGTTCGCGCGCTGGCGAACGTGCGCCCCTAGTCGTTGCAGACGTCGCCCCAGCGTGTCTCCTGCCTGAAATTTTGCCACAGGCAGACGCTTGCGGATGACCATTGCCGGTGGTCGGTCATTCGGATTTCCGAACCGCTATTTATGAATCGCTTCGACCGTAGTTGTCCTGAAAACGAACGATGTCGTCTTCTCCGAGATAGCTACCCGACTGGACCTCGATAATTTCAAGCGGGATCGTTCCCGGATTGGACAATCGATGCACCTCACCCAGGGGAATATAAGTACTCTGATTCTCGGAAAGAAGAATTTTTTTCTCACCATTCGTGATTTCCGCCGTGCCGGAAACGACAACCCAGTGTTCCGCGCGATGGTGATGTTTTTGAAGGCTCAAGCTCGCTTGAGGTTTCACCTGAATACGCTTCACTTTGAAGCGCGTGCCTTCGTCCACGCTGTCGTACCATCCCCAAGGGCGATGGACCTTCCGGTGAAGGGAGTGTTCTTCGCGGTGCTGGTCCGCGAGCGTTGTCACGACACGCTTGACGTCCTGACAGCGTGCTCTATCGACAACAAGAACGGCGTCGGGCGTTTCCACGACCACGACGTTATTGACACCCACAACTGAGACCAGACGACTCGTCGCGTGCACCAGCGTATTGCTGCTGTCGATCTTGATCACGTCGCCCAGATGAGCGTTACCCAGCGCGTCCTTCGGCAGGACCTCCCACACGGCATCCCACGCACCCAGATCGCTCCAGTCGGCGGCCAGCGGCATCATGCGAATTGGGTACTCGCTGCCAGGACATTTCTCCATAACGGCATAGTCGATGGACTCGCTCGGAATGGCGGCAAACTCCGATTTGCCGGGGCGCACGAACACGCCGTCGGCCACGCGGACGTCCCATGCAAGTCGCGTCGCGGATGCGATGTCGTTGCGGAATGTCTCGAGTGCACGGACCCAGGTCGATGCACGCACTACGACCATGCCCGAGTTCCAGAAGTAATTCCCTTCGCTCACATAGCGCTGCGCATTTTCTTGGTTCGGCTTTTCAACGAAACAATCCACCGGGAACGCATGCGTTGCGGCACCTTTGACGGGTATCGTGCGAATGTAGCCGAAGCCCGTCTCCGGACGATCGGGGGTAACGCCAAGCGTGACAAAGGCACCATCGCTTGCTTCGACGATTGCCTGACGCATGGACTGTACGAACGCTGCCTGATTAGCAATTGCGTGATCCGACGGGGCAACAATCAGCACCGGATCCTCGCCCATGGAGAGCGCAGCCAGCGCTGCCAGTGTCACTGCCGGGGCGGTATTACGAGCCGTCGGCTCAAGAAGGATTCCGCTCGGGTTGACGTCGACCTCACGTAGCTGCTCCGTGACGAGAAATCGATGTTCCTCGTTGCAGACGATCAACGGCGCCGACACTTCGATCCGGTCATTGGCGACGGCCTCAAGACGATTAACCGTCGCTTGAAATAGCGATTCGCCAGCAATTAGACAGAGAAACTGTTTCGGGAAGCCGGATCGCGAAAGCGGCCATAGGCGGGAGCCGGATCCGCCGCACAGAATTACCGGACATACAGAAATCACGTGTTCCAAAGCCGCTTGCCTCTTCGATCAAAAGTCTCAAACCGAAACAATTCGATTTCAATTCCTAATGCTTTGTGTTCCCGCATTATTTTCGATTCATGAAGTCACTTGAGAGAAGCGGCTTGCGCCCGATTCTACATGGCCCATAGGCACCATTTTGATCGTGACCTCATGCCCCAAAACGGGCACAATGTTCGACACTAAATCGGATTTGTGAAAAATCGAACGATTCTAACAATCGCTTACGAATGTAGCTGCTTGTTATCTTTTGGGGTTGACGTCAAGCGGCCGTTCATCAAGATTTCCTCCGGAAATTCACTTTCTTGCATCTTGTGAGCACCACAATTACCGGTCGTAGCTGGTAATTGCATTCGTAAGTCATTCATTCCTCAATGGATAGATAACACTAGAAATCCGGTTGGCCGATGGGGTCCCGTATGCGGGTTGGACGCAGGCAGACCCGCGCGGGATGTATGTCGCAATTAGCCGATCAGTTCAAACGACAGCGGTGTGCCTTTCTTGACATCCTTCAACACACATTTGCCAAGCATCTGTTCATAGAATCGCGGATGAAGGCCCTTGCCGGGCCGGACCACGCGCAAATTCTCAGGAGTGAGGATGTCCCCGGCTTTCATGTCCTCGGCGATAAATAGCGAGCGCCTGAACATCAACGACTTTTGCTCGGCGTCGGTTGCCCCGTAAGTCACCTGACCGAGCGACTGCCAGGCGCGCTCGGTTTCGGTCACAAGCGAGGCCAGCTCGGCAGGTTCTAGCGAGAACGTGCTGTCGACCCCGCCGTCTGCGCGGCTGAGCGTGAAGTGTTTTTCGATGACGGTGGCGCCATGTGCCACCGCGGCGACCGATACGCCGACTCCCATGGTGTGATCGGACAAACCGACCTGACAGCCAAACAGTTCGCGCATGTGCGGAATCGTCAGCACGTTCGTGTTGAGCGGCGAGGCTGGGTAGGTGCTGGTGCACTTGAGCAACACTAGCTGTTTGCATCCCGCTCCGCGTGCCGTCTGTACCGCCTCGTCCAGCTCGGCGACGCTTGCCATGCCGGTCGAGATGATCATCGGCTTGCCGGTGGCTGCGACCTTGCGAATCAACGGCAGATGGCTATTCTCGAAAGAAGCAATCTTGTACGCCGGAACGTTCAGCGATTCGAGGAAGTCCACCGCGCTTTCGTCGAAAGGCGAACTGAAGCAAAGCATGCCGTGGCGGGCGGCTCGTTCCATGATCGGTGCGTGCCATTCCCACGGCGTATAGGCCTGCTTGTACAGGTCGTGGAGGCTGTTGCCCTTCCAAAGGCTGTTCTCGTCGCTGATGAAGAAATCGCCATCCCGTACGTCGAGCGTGATGGTGTCCGCCGTGTAAGTTTGCAGCTTGATCGCGTGCGCGCCGGCTTTGGCTGCGCAGTCCACGATCTCGAACGCACGCTCGATCGATTGGTTATGGTTGCCGGACATCTCGGCAATGATGAACGGCGTGAAATCAGGGCCAATATGTCGTGTGCCGATTTGGAAGCTGGGATTCATGACAAAAACCTCTTGCTGTGGATTGCCTGGGCCGATCACGTGGTGGCGTCGGCGCTTGCGAGTACGGGCGTCAGATTGATGACCACGTCGGCCAATTCGGCGACTTCTTGTTCATGGGTGATGAAGACAAGAATACCCTTGCCCTTCATGCAATCGTGCAACCCGGCGAGAACCGCTTCGCGGGTGCGTTCGTCAAGCGCGCTAGTCGCCTCGTCCAGGATCAGGACATTTGGTTCACGCAGTATGGCACGCGCGATACCAAGGCGCTGACGCTGGCCCCCGGAGAAGTTCGCCCCTTGATAGGTCATCGGGGTATTCAGGCCGGCGGGCAGCCCTTGCACGTGCTGCTCGAGATCGACAGCACGCAGGGCGCGCCAGATACGTGAGTCGTCGCACTTCATGCCGAGCAGGAGATTTTCGCGCACGCTGGCGGAGAAGATGCGCGCCTGCTGCTCGACCAGAACCACATGGTCGCGGAGTTGTTGCGCATGCGCGGGCGAGCCGTCGATAATTATCTGCCCCTTTTGCGGCTCGATCAGACCAAGCAGCATATCGGCAAGCGTTGACTTCCCGGAGCCTGAGCGCCCCGTGATGGCGTAGACCTTGCCAATTTCAAAGCGGCAGGTCAGCCGATCGAGAATGGGCTTTCCGGGGTGATACGAGAAGCCGACGTCACGAAACTCCAGACGCGAGAGCGCGCGCTCGTGGTGTGGCAAAGCGGCGTTTGCGTGCGGCTGCGGGTCTCCCGTCAATTCGTGAATATCCTTCGCGGCGCGAACGTCGATGATCAGTGTCGAGCCGGATGTCATCATGACGCCTAGCGACATGAAGACGCGAATCAGCAGCGTCGTCGCGGCGAAGAAGTAGCTCGTCGTGAGCCCCATGCTGAGGGAAGCGCCAGGCCAGACCACAACGATGCCGACGCACAGCAGCAACAGCGCCGGTAATACCTTTAGGCATTGCTTGCCGACTTCCACCGTGCAAAGCAGTTGCACGTAGCGGCGAATCTGATCGACATAGCTGTGAAGGACGAAGCCCTCCGACCCCATGGAACGGATGGATCGCAAACTGTTCAGGGCTTCGACGTATGCGGTGCCGGCTTCGCGGGATAGCTCGACCGACTGCTGGTTGGCATGCATCAACATCCGGAATGTCCAGGCAATGATCAGCGCGCACACGAAAAGAAAGCCCATCGTGCCCCAGAAGAGGGGATGCGAGAACAGGTACAGCAACAGGAATCCGGCCATCGCGGACATAAGTCCGCCCAAACTCTGGAAGGCGGAGTTGACAAGCATGCCGGCGCGGAAAGTGTCGTCGCCAGCCAGGGTGATGTAATAGCCGATCGAGCGTCTGTAGATTTCGGCAATGGGCTCGTCGTAGAGGACCCGGCGGAACGTCTTCTCACTCAGGTGTCGATGCACCTGTTTGGACAGCCATGTGGTCAATCCCCCGTGGATCAGGCCGACCAGCACGCGCAATGCCATCAGCACTAGGAAAAGCCACAGCCACGTCGCTTGGGTGGCCGATACTCCCAGCATTTGCGCCACTTCCGTCCATATCCGTACGACTGCGCCCTTGGCGTCGGTGCCTCCGGCACCCGACAACGGAATCATGAGACTCAATACAGCGTATTCAAGCAACAGCACGCATATCGTCAACGCAATAATGGCCTGTGTCACGCGGAAACGCCGCATGACATATAGCAGGAAGTAGGGGAGGTGACGTAGATTGCGAATCATCGAAAAAGTGCGGACAGCCCCGTGGAGGCGAATTATGCGGATGTCGCGGGCAAGACCTCGGCGCGGGTCACTACGAGTGCCGGAATCCGGGTGGCGGCGTCGGTGGTGTTGGCCGGTTGCCAGGCGAACGCCAACCCCTGCCATCGTGTCTGGACAGCCCCGAATGTTAGCACTGACCGGCCCGGGTTAAGGGGTTGCACCTGATTGCCATGCGCCAGCGTACCAGTGCACGGCGCGTCAACATGAAGGCGAACGGCATCGCCGCTGGCGGCGTCGAGCGCGAGCGTAAAGTCTCGATTTGCAGGCAGGCCGTCGCGCACTCTTACAACAGTGGACCCGATCTCGGCGTTGGCGTCACGTTGGGCGACGCCTGCGTAAAAGTACGGCAGGTGGGCGTCGTTCGTGGCGTCGATCATCTTGGGTGGCGCGTACATAAGGCGCTCACGGATGACCCGGCAAGGCGAGCCGACGGCGACGGAATAGGGCGGAATGTCGCGAGTGACGACCGAGTTGGCGCCGATGACGCACCCCCTGCCGATTGTGACGCCTGGCATGACCGATACGTTGATTCCGATCCAGCAGTCGTTACCGATGCTTACCGGGCGTGAACGCTCGGCCCATGGGCGGCCGCCGGCGAGCCGATCTTGCACGCGTATCGGCAGCGTAGGGGCGTATTCGAACGCGTGTTGCGCTGACGACGTGTAAAAATTGGCGGCGAATACGCAGCCATCGCCGATCTCGACGTCTCCGTGCAATTGGCTGCGGTGCTGAATGCTGGTGCCTTCACCGATAACAATGCGTGCGCCGACGCCGATTTCGCAGTCATTGCCGATCCATACATTTTGTCCTGCAATGAGCGAGCCGCCTTCCGGGATGCGCAGCACGCTCCGATGGCCCACATGGATTCCCGGGCCGAAAACGGCTGTGCCCGACTCGTACAAGAGCACTCCTAAGCCGCGCCTTACGTGTCGATGAGGCCACCATGCGGTGAGTCGTAAGCGTAGTGCGCTCGTTGCGCGGCGGATGAATCGCAGCGACATTTCAACGGTATGCCTGATAGATGTCGGGGGCGCGCCGAATCATGTCGGCCAGCGACGGGTCGCGCACCTCGGAGATCGAGGCTTTCGGATATTCGGCGCCAAACAACGCATTGCTGAACTGCAATTGGAGTACAAGCCGGGACGATCCGCTCACATGCTTGCCCTTGTGAAGGCCACGCGTGTCTTCCACGATAATCGTGCCGCGCGGGGCGACAAACTCGATGTGGCGCTCTGGACCGAAGCATTCCATCACCTCCTCGTCTCGCAACCGCACGTAGCCGCGCTTGCGCATTGCCCACGGGATGGCGCCTGTCCGATGGGAGCCGGCAATGAACGTGTGGGGACCATCGTCGGTGCCGACATCCGTCAGATAGACAAAGATCTTCAGCCATTTCACGCGATCCATGTCGAAGTGGAAGTATTGGGCAGCTTCTGCATCGGGACGGTCATGAAACGGCGTGTGCCACCACATCGACAACACGTCGGCGCGAGGACGGCTGCCGAGATAGGACTGCGACAGTGCAATAAGCGACGGGTCTGCGAGCAACGCCTGAACGTCCGGATCGGAGAGCAGATCGGCCGGTTTGTAGTCGTAACGCACGGCCTTCGGATTCGCCGGATCGAAACGGGCCGCACTCACGTTGCCCTTGGTCTGCGGCTCGTGATCCATGCGTCGCCGCAAGGCGTCTGTGGTCAGCGCGAAATTCATGAGGCGCTCGCATGCGGCAGGCGAGAGCGCCGACGGAAACACGATATAGCCGTCCCGGCGAAGTGTGTCGACGTGACGCGTCAGTGCTTCACCGCGCAGATCGCCGAGGACGCCTTTGGGCGAAGGAATATCGATGGGGCGTTGACGACGGCCGATGATGCGGCTTGCGATGTCGTTCGAGACGCCTCCCGAGAAGCAGAACAACTGAACCAACGCCATATGGCCGCGGTAGCTGGTAAGTCCTGAACGGAGATAACCCAGAACGGCGATCGGCAAGGCAAATAAACTACAGAGGGTCTTGGCAAAGAATCGCATGTTAATTATTCCGCTGGTTTCTTTGTGGCGATGCAAATGTGGACCGAAAGCCCGGATGGTACCAGCACGCCCATTGGCTCACGTGTGACAACGTGTCGCCCGATCAGCGCGCGGTCGACGTTCAACGCCGACCGATAAGGATTCGGGAGCGAACAACGTTCACCGCAGGAGTTTCTTGATGAAAATGTTGCCCTGGCGCGTATAGCCGTTGCGCTGGAAGAGCCGGTGAGATGCGACGTTCTCGTCCAGCACCTCGGCGGTAATCGCACCGACCTCGACAAAACCATTGCGCAGATATGATTCGGAGGCGCACAGCAACTCACTTCCCAGCCCGCGTGAATTGATAAGCGGGTCGAGATAGATCGATATTTCCGCCTCCGTCCCGATGCCGTCGAGATCATACCGCACAACCCCCACTGGAACGCCCTGGCGGGAGCCGATCAGCAGCATCTGCCGGGGGTTGCTTAGGACGCGTTCGACCCACGCGCGATGTTGTTCCCACTCGATAGGCGCAGAACTGCGCGAGACACTGCGGATCTTTTCGTGATTGCGCCACGTGTACATGATGGCGGCATCCGAGGCGGTGGCGCGGCGCATCGCGACGCTGAAAATGCCGATGGCGCGGCGCACCCGATCGACGCCCATGCCATGAACCGCACCGAAGGCGGTGCGGGAAATAGAGGCCAGCAGCGCCGGCTGATTCATCGTGTCGCGCAGGTACTCGGCCAGCGCTTGTGGATCGGCGGCAGAGACCTCTGGGGCGAGCAATAGGCCTGCGGCGGCTGCCGCTGCCACGACGTCGCGTTGGTTGTCCGCTACCACAAATGTGATGGTTGGCAACCCCAGACAGCATCGCTCCCAGGTGGCTGTGCCGCCGGCGCCGATGCACAAATCGGCTTCCGCCATTAGTTCCGCCATGCGGGTTGTCTGGACATGGCACGCATATCCCAACGCTTTGCAACGGGCCCGGATGCCCTCGAGATCAGGATGTTGCGCGCCGATAACCACGTCGACCGCCACGTCGGTCAGCGCCGCGCGCTGCAGGGCGTCCAGCGCCATACGTGTGTAGTTCTCGGCATCCATGCCGCCGAAGAAGACCAAAATGCGCCGCACGGTGCCGCTTCGTGGACCGATCTGTTGACGCAGCGCAAGGAACTCGGGCCGGAGCAGTGCATAGTCGGGGCCAAGCAGACGCGCACAGTTCGGCGGCACGAGATCGAGATAACGCGTCGCCATGCCGGCGTGAAAGTTCTGGTCGAGGAGCCAGTCGCATACGTGTGCGCGATCGGCGAGATCGTCGATCACCAGTATGTGTTTCGCTTTGTCGCGGACCAAACGTTCCCAACGGGCGTCGATCGCGTAGTGATCGACGATAAGCCGGTCGCAGTCTGATTCCCCAATGACGCACAGCGTATCCCTGGCGTCCTGCGCCTGAGGGGCGCCGAGCCATGCCTCATGAGCGAGCGGATCTGCGTATTCGGGGACGACGGGTGCACCGAGCGGGAGTCGGGTAACGTCGTGTCCGTTGGCTTTCAGCAACGCTTCGAGCGCATCGGGAAGATGGCGGCAAATAAAGTGGGCCCGAGAGACGAAGGGCCGGATTGCGTTGGCCAAAGCAAGGCAGCGCATCACGTGGCCGCTACCTGTCTGAAGCGAGGCATCGACCCTGAAGAAAACATTCATCTGCGGCAATCGAAAAGGGGTTATGCGAGTTACCCGCGCCGGGAGGGCGCGAACCACGTAAGTTTAACCCCACGACTCTGAAATAGCGGCCTCGCGGCGTCTTGTGGCGCTGATTGCACAACCTTTCTACCTTGACAGACCGATTTCCCGCACTAGCCTTAGCTAATATATGCGGTGAGTCCCCGAGACATGGCCCTCCCCATCCTTCTGATCGTCATTGTCGCCGCCGCGCTCGCCTTTCACTTCTGGAGCCCGTGGTGGCTGACCCCGCTGGCGTCGAACTGGCGCCAGATGGACGATACCCTCACCATTACGCTGGTCATCACCGGCGTAGCCTTCGTTGTCGTCAATCTTTTCGTGGCGTGGGCGATCTTCCGCTATCGCCATCGCGACGGACATCGGGCCGCCTACGAACCCCATAACCGCCGTCTCGAAGGCTGGCTCATCGGCATCACCACCATTGGCATCGCCGCGATGCTGGCCCCCGGGCTATTCGTCTATGCCAAGCTCATCGATCCGCCGGCCAATGCGCGGGTTGTCGAGGTCGTCGGTCAGCAGTGGCAGTGGCGCTTCCGCCTGCCCGGTCCGGATGGCCGTCTCGGCAGTTCCGACCCCAGCTACGTCACCGCCGAGAACCCGCTTGGCCTGAATCCCAAGGACCCGGCGAATCAGGACAACCGTATCGTTGACGCCCCCGAACTGCATCTGCTCGTCGGCGAGCCGGTGAAATTGCTGCTGCGCGCCAAAGACGTTCTGCACGATTTCTATGTCCCGCCGTTTCGCACGCGCATGAACATGGTGCCGGGCATGGTCACGCAAATGTGGCTCACACCGACACGCACGGGACGGTTCGACATCCTCTGCGCCCAGCTCTGCGGCGTAGGCCACGCGAACATGCGCGGTGTGGTGGTCGTCGACGATAAGCCCGCCTACGAGGCCTGGGTGGCCAGCTTGCCCACATTTGCTGCACTGCAAGCACAGCATGCGGGGGCGGCGACGTCGGACCCGCTTGCGGCCAAGGGAAAGCTGCTCGCGCAAGCCAAGGGATGCGCCAGTTGCCACACCGTCGACGGCTCGCCCGGTGTCGGGCCCACATGGCACGGCCTGTACGGCAAGACAGAGACGTTCCAGGACGGTAGTTCGGCGCACGTCGACGATGCCTACCTCACCGCCTTCATCCGCAATCCGACCGAACGCGTGCCCAAAGGCTTTGCACCGATCATGCCGAAGCTCGATCTGACCGACGACGACCTGAAGGCGCTCATCGCTTACATCAAGACGCTCAGTCCTGCGGCTTCGCCCGGCGCTGCACCCGGCCAGCCGGTCGCACCGCCTGCTGCACCCGCCGCCCCGGTTGCTGCGCAGCGCGTCACGCCGGTTTCTTCAGCCAATACGCCCGCACACGCGCTTCATGTGGCTTCCGCTCTTATGTCGACGTCCGCGCCGCCCGCGCCTTCGATCTCCGCACCGGTCATGCAACTGGCGCAGAACACGCTACAGACGCCACGGGCGCCGGCACAATTCGCGCCGCTGACGCCGTCGTCATCGCCGGATTCCGGCGCGCAGCCGCCATCCCAACCTGCACGTCGGCAAGGCGGCACAGCCGGCCTGCCGTTGCAGAACAATCCGAACACTTATGCGCCGCCGCTCGCCATCCCGCCCTCGCCGTCCGGCGGTCCGCCGCCGGGGCCGGCGCAGCCGAGTGTGCCGATGATTCGACCCGCACCGTAATTCGCACGGCACCTGCAGAAACAAGCGCGAGAAGCAAGCGCGAGAGGCAACACCGAGCGACGCAACTGAGAGACGAAACCGAAAGCACGAGACACAACGCCGCACTGACAACAACACAGGGAGACATCTCATGACCGGAGATCCCGACAGTTCCGACAGCACTGCTCATGCCGGTGCGCCCGCCGGCGGCGCCTACAGCTTCTGGACGAAGTACGTCTGGAGCCAGGACCACAAGGTGATCGCCGTGCAATACACATGCACGGCCATCGCAGTCGGGCTCGTGGGCCTCGTGCTCTCGAATCTCATGCGCATGCAACTGGGCTTCCCCGGCAAGTTCTCCTTCATCGACGCGAATCACTACTACCAGTACGTCACCATGCACGGCATGATCATGGTGATCTACCTGCTCACAGCGCTCTTCCTCGGCGGTTTCGGCAACTACCTCATTCCGTTGATGGTCGGTGCGCGCGACATGGTTTTCCCGTTTCTGAACATGCTCAGCTACTGGGTCTATCTGCTCGCGGTCATCGTGCTGCTGGCGAGCTTTTTCGTGCCGGGCGGTCCGACGGGCGCGGGCTGGACGCTCTATCCTCCACAAGCGATTCTGCCGGGCACACCGGGCACCGAGTGGGGCATCGTGTTGATGCTCATCTCGCTGGCCATCTTCATCGTCGCGGCCACGATGGGCGGTCTGAACTATGTGACGACGGTACTGCAGGCGCGCACCGAGGGCATGACGTTGCTGCGCATGCCACTCACCGTCTGGGGCATCGTGATGGCGACGGTGCTCGCGCTGCTGGCGTTCCCCGCGTTGTTCGTCTCCGCCGTGATGATGTTGCTCGACAAGACATTGCACACGAGCTTCTTCATGCCCGCGCTCGTGTCGATGGGGCAACCGCTCGACTATCGCGGCGGCAGTCCGCTGCTGTTCCAGCACCTGTTCTGGTTCTTCGGTCACCCGGAGGTGTACATCGTTGCGCTGCCCGCGTTCGGCATCGTGTCGGATCTCATCAGCGTGCACGCGCGCAAGAACATATTCGGCTACCGCATGATGGTCTGGGCGATTCTCGCCATCGGCGTGCTGTCGTTCATCGTGTGGGCGCATCACATGTTCATCAGCGGCATGAATCCGTACTTCGGATTTCTTTTTGCGACGACCACACTCATCATCGCCATCCCGACGGCCATCAAGGTCTACAACTGGGTGCTCACGCTCTGGCGTGGCGACATTCATCTGACGGTGCCGATGCTGTTCGCCATCGGCTTCATCAGCACGTTTGTCATCGGCGGACTGACCGGACTGTTCCTCGGCAACGTGAGCGTGGACATGCCGCTGTCCAACACCTATTTCGTGGTCGCGCATTTCCATATGGTGATGGGCGTCGCCCCCTTGCTGGTGATCTTCGGCGGCATCTATCACTGGTATCCGCTCGTCACCGGCAGGCGTCTGAACGACCGCCTCGGACAGTGGCATTTCTGGATCACGTTTCTCGGCACCTACGCGATCTTCTTTCCGATGCATTACCTCGGCGTGCTCGGCATGCCGCGCCGCTACTACGAGTTCCAGAACTACAGCTTCATTCCCGAATCGGCGCACACGATGAACACCTACATTTCGGTGGCGGCGTTCATTGTCGCGGCCGGTCAGTTGATGTTCCTGTTCAATCTCGCGTGGAGTCTGCGGCACGGCAAACCGGCGGGCGCGAATCCGTGGCGAGCGGCTTCGCTCGAATGGCAAACGCCTGACGTGCCACCTGTTCATGGCAACTGGGGGCCGGTGCTACCGGTGGCCTATCGCTGGCCGTATGAGTACAGCGTGCCGGGCGATATCGACGACTTCGTGCCACAGAATCTCGCGCCCGATCTCCGACGGCCAGCCACGCTGGTGCATGGCGATTCGGCGGCGCTGCATCGCCGCGACGCCTCGCCACCGACGCCACCCGATTCAACGGGCACACCACGCACACCGGGTACGCCCGATGCCCCCAAGGGAGCCACGCCATGAGACCTGTTCCATCCTGGCCGTCAACGCCACCGGGGGGCGCGCCGATTGCGCTGCCGCGTCGTCGCGCGGCGTCGCAAATCGCGCTCTGGTGGTTGATGGGGGTGATCGGCGTGTTGTTCGCGTTGATGCTTGTCGCTTACGTGATGCGCATGAGCCAAGGTGACTGGCGCCCGCTACCGCCGGTCAACGCGTTGTGGGTCAACACTGGGGTACTGGCCGCCGCATGCATCGTGATGCAGTCGTCGGCCTCGCAGGCCAGACGCGGCGAGCTACGGCGCTCGCGGCGCGAATGGCGACTCGCGGGTGCGCTGGCGCTCGCGTTCGTCGTCGGCCAACTGTGGGTCTGGCGCGATCTGGTCGCGCGTCGCTACGGGGTGTCCGGCAATCCGGCGAACAGCTTCTTCTTTCTGTTGACGGGTCTGCACGCGCTGCATCTGATCGGCGGATGGGTGGCGTGGGCATGTCTGCTACCGCGCCGTCTCACGCCCGCCACGCGCGCCCGCCGTCTGTCGTTGACCGCACAGTACTGGCACTTCCTGTTCGTGCTCTGGGTCGTGTTGTTCGCGGCGATCGTCAACCTCACGCCGGAGATCGCGCAGCGCTTGTGCGGCACCGGCGGGTTGAGCCCGTGAGGTGATGCGAGGAGTTGCATCGTGAATACGCCATCGTCTGCCGTTCCCTCCGCAGCGCAGCCACCCGACGGCTGGCGCGGTGTCGTCGCCGACTGGTCGGGAGATCGCGCCGCGTTCCACGTGCCGTGGGGCAAGGCGATGATGTGGATCTTCCTGCTCTCCGACACGTTCGTGTTCAGCAGCTTCCTCATCGGCTACATGACGGTACGAATATCGACGACCGCGGCGTGGCCCAATCCGGCAGAGATCTTCGCGCTGAACGTGAACGGTCATCCGGTGCCGCTGCTGCTTATCGCGATCATGACGTTCGTACTCATCAGCAGCAGCGGAAGCATGGCGATGGCAGTGAACTTCGCTTACCGGCGAGATCGCGACAAGACAGCCGCGTGTATTCTCGCGACCGCCTATCTCGGCATGGCGTTCGTCGGCATGCAGGCGTTCGAATGGACGAACCTGATCGTGCATGAAGGCATTCGCCCGTGGGGCAATTCGATGGGCGCGGCGCAGTTCGGTGCGTGTTTCTTCATGATCACCGGTTTTCACGGGTTACACGTGAGCGCGGGCGTCATCTATCTGCTCACGGTGATGCGCAAGGTGCTCAACGGCACGCTCGAGCGACGCAACAATTACCAACTCGTCGAGATCGCGGGCCTTTACTGGCACTTCGTCGATCTGGTCTGGGTGTTCATCTTTGCGCTGTTCTATCTCTGGTAGGAGGAGCGATGGAATCCTCTTCGACATCCGCTTTGCACACCGCCGTGACCGGTGGCGAAGCCAAGGGCCAGGAGCATTCGGTCGGCATCTACCTCAAGGTGTGGGGGTTGCTGTTCGTGCTCTCGACGCTGTCGTATCTGGTCGACTACGCGAACTTGCAAGGCTATCTGCGCTGGGGGCTGATCCTCGCGCTGATGGTAGCCAAAGCAGGGCTTATCGTGGCGGTGTTCATGCATATGCGCTGGGAGCGTCTCGCGCTCGTCTACGCGATTCTGATCCCGCCGCTCGCGCTGCTGGTATTGATGGCATTAATGGCCACCGAGGCCGACTACACGTTCCTCACGCGGCTCGCCCATTTTCACTGAGCCGGGCGCTACAGCAATTCCACCAGCCGCCGGTCGCTCTTGCGGCAGTACTCGGTGCAGGCGGCGCGCGCCGCGGTCGCCGCGCCGTGAACGAAGAGCGCCGCGTCGGCGCGCCGCGACATCGATACGACGATCGACGGCGGCGCTGGCTGCAAGGGCAGTTCCGCGACTTCCCCGTTGGCAATCAGCGCGTCGACGAACAAACGCGGAATCGCCGCGACCCCGAAACCGTCTCTGACCAACTGCACGATCACGGCTATCGATGGTGAGCCCGTGATACGTGTCTCCGAGAGCGGCACGCCGTGCACGCCCGCCAGTTTCGCCACGATGTCTTCGAGCGCACGATGCGGCGCCGTGCCGCGTCCGTAAGTGAGGATCGGATGTTGCAGCACTTGCTTCGCGAGGCCGCTGCGCGTGTTCGGAAACATGCCCGTGCGCGCGATCCAGTGCACCGGGTAGTTGGCGAGTGCGTCGCACACCACGCTGCTGTCGTCGCTGCCCTCCACGCGGATGATGAGATCGAGTTCGTCGGCAATCAGGCGCCGCTGCAACTGTACGGAGACGTCGACGGTCAACTCGACTTCCAGCGCGGGGTAGTCGGCTGCCAGCCGGCGCAGATAGTGCGGCAGCCAGCTATGCACGACGGTTTCGATCACACCCAGGCGCAATCGTCCGCGCAGGGTGCTTTCGCCTGAGGCGGCCGTCTGCAAGCGCCGCGCCGCCTCCACCACCGCCTTCGCATATCCCAGCAGGTACTCGCCGTTCGGCGTGAGCCGGAACTCGCGGCTGTCGCGATCGACGAGTTCGGTCTTCAATTCCTCTTCCAGCGTCTTTAGCCGTTGCGAAATTGCCGCCGGGGTGGCGTGCAGTGCTGCGGCCGTCGCACGAAAGTTGCGCAGCTTGGCCAGCGTGACGAAGGTTTCGAGAAATCGCGTGTTCATGAGTCTCGGCGGGCCGGGAGCGTGCCCAAAAGAGCACAACGATGCGATGAAAAAAAAGGCGGCAAACTTCGGGAAAACCCGTGAGGTTGTTAAGAAATTCTATACGGCAGGGCGTATAAAAACTCGTTAGCGACCACTTTTTTTTCTTTCTATGCTTCACCCATCCGATGCCGCAATGGCATCTCCTCCCCACGCCGGAGTTGCCATGAACCACCGAGCCATGCCGAACGACTTTTTCTCGCAACGTGACACGATCACGCCCTTCGAATTCCGTCAGGCCGTTCGCAGCGCGCAGTTTCGCGGGCCGACCGCCGGCTATTGCGGCGACTTCGCACAGGCCAATCTGGCTATTCTGCCGGTGGCGCATGCGCACGACTTCCTGCGCTTCTGCCAGAGCAATCCGAAGGCCTGCCCGCTGCTGGGCGTCGGCGAGCCGGGGCAATGGCATGTGCCGGCGCTGGGCCGCGAAGTGGACATCCGCACCGATGTGCCGGGCTACAACGTCTACCGCGACGGCAAGCTGGCCGAGCAAGTGGATAACCTCGCCGAGTACTGGCAGAGCGATTTCATCGTCTTCGCCATTGGTTGCTCGTTCTCGTTCGAAGACATGCTGGCCAAGGCGGGCATTCCGTTGCGTCACGTGGAAGAGGGCTGCAACGTGCCGATGTACCGCACCAAGATCGCGAATCAGCGTGCCGGAAAGTTCGGCGGCGAACTGGTCGTGTCGATGCGGCCGATGAAGGGCGCCGACGCGATTCGCGCCGTGCAGATCACGAGCCGATTTCCCGGCGTGCACGGTGCGCCGATCCATATCGGCGACCCCTCGGCGCTGGGCATCGAAGATCTGTCGAAGCCGGAGTTTGGCGATGCCGTCACCATTCGCGACGGCGAGCTCCCGGTGTACTGGGCGTGCGGCGTGACCCCGCAGACGGCGCTCATGGGCGCGAAGCTCCCGCTCGCCATCGCACACCGGCCCGGCTACATGCTCATGACGGATATCCCGAACGCGTCGCTTGCCGTTTTCTGACGATGTAATCACGAGGCCGATCACCCGGGCGGCGGGTCGGAAACCCCTCGACAGGCGAAGGCGCATCGCGCGTCTTCGCGGCGCAAACACGCCGCTACGCATCTGAAATCGAGCAGTAACAAGCGGTCGCAAGCTGGGCCGAAGCAAAGAGGGCGCATCAGGCAGTCATCGCGATAGGTCGTTGCAGTGCCCCCCACTATCGCGCCAAGACGGGAGGCGGCGGGCGAGGTTGCTCGCCGCCAATCCCACACGCACATGCCCTTGTGCGGATTAGTCGACATCACACGCAAGTCAGGACATCACCGGAGCCTTATCTCTCATGGAAAGCAAAACCCCACTCGCGCCCCCCGTTGCGCCGGCCCCGTCCGCCTCTCCTGAGGCAGGCGGCAGCCTGTTCGGCTGGTACGGCGACGCTACGCCGCGCGAAAAGCGCGCGTTCTGGAGCTGTAAGGTCGGCTACATGCTCGACGGCATGGACACCCAGATGCTGAGCTTCGTCATTCCGACGCTTATCGCCACATGGGGCATCAGCCTCGCGGACGCCGGCTTCATCGGCACGGTGACGCTGCTCGCCTCGGCGCTCGGCGGCTGGGTCGCCGGCATTCTGTCGGATCGCATCGGCCGCGTTCGCACACTGCAACTCACGGTATTGTGGTTCGCCGTCTTCACCGGGCTTTGCGGCCTTGCGCAGAACTATCACCAACTGCTCGTCGCGCGCGCGCTCATGGGCTTTGGCTTCGGCGGTGAATGGACGGCCGGCGCCGTGCTCATCGGTGAAGTCATCCGTGCACGTGATCGCGGCAAAGCCGTGGGTCTCGTGCAATCGGGCTGGGCCATCGGCTGGGGTTTGACGGCAATTCTCTATTCGGCGCTGTTCTCGCTGCTGCCCGCCGAGATGGCCTGGCGCGTATTGTTCCTGGTCGGCCTGCTGCCCGCGCTGCTGGTGCTCTTCATCCGCCGCTATGTGCAAGAGCCCGAGGTGTACCAGAAGGAGAAGGCCAAACAGTCGCCGGACGACGCGCCGGGACTGGCGGCCATTTTCAGCCCGGCACTGCTCTCCACGACGATTCGCGCCGCGCTGCTGACCACGGGGGCGCAAGGGGGCTACTACGCCATCACGACGTGGCTGCCCACGTTCCTGAAGACAGAGCGTCATCTCACGGTGATGGGCACCGGCGGCTATCTGGCCATGATCATTTTCGGTTCGTGGGTCGGCTATCTGGCCAGTTCGTATCTGACCGACCGCCTGGGCCGCAAGCCGAACTTCATTCTGTTCGCGGTGGGCTCGATGGTGATCGCGTTCTCGTACACGTCGCTGCCGCTGACCGACAGTGCGATGTTCTGGCTCGGTTTCCCGCTCGGCTTCTTCGCTTCGGGCATTTTCAGCGGCATGGGCGCGTTCCTGACCGAACTGTTCCCGACGCGAGTGCGCGGGTCCGGACAGGGCTTTTGCTACAACGTTGGCCGTGCCGTCGGTGCGCTGTTCCCGTTCCTGATCGGCATGCTCTCGAAGCAATACGGTCTGGGTACGACGATCGGCATCTTTGCCGCGGTCGCTTACGGCGTGCTGATCATCGCGGCGCTCACGTTGCCCGAGACGCGCGGCCGCGAACTCGAGTCGCTCGAGTCGCACACGGCGTAACACCGCGCCGTGTGTGCCGGTGAACTATCGCGGCAGCCGTCGCTGCCGCGTTCGATGACCTTTTCTTAACGCTCCCACACTAACCAGAGTGACGTGTGCGTGGCCCTGCCGGACGATGTCAGGCAGGCCCGCGCCGGGAGACGTGCGCCCCGCGCCAACATGAACCATCGACGGGGCACCGCACCGTCTGCCCTTCGATTCTCGTTTGACCATTGCTTTGCGAGTGACACCATGACGAACGCTCTCACGCCCCCCGCCCAAAACCGCGCGCCCGCACATCAGACACCTTCGCGCTGGCAGTTCTGGATCGACCGAGGCGGTACCTTCACCGATATCGTGGCGCGCCGCCCGGACGGCACGCTCATCACGCACAAGCTGCTCTCCGAAAACCCGGAGCAGTATCGCGACGCCGCCGTCGCAGGCATTCGTCACTTGCTGGGCCTGGCACCGGGCGAGCCGATTACGCCCGAACAAGTCGACATGGTGAAGATGGGAACGACCGTGGCGACCAACGCGTTGCTCGAGCGCAAAGGCGAACCGCTCGCGCTGGTGACGACGCAAGGCTTTCGCGATGCGCTGCGCATCGCGTATCAGAACCGGCCGCGCCTGTTCGATCTCGACATCGCGTTGCCGGAAGCGCTGTATGCGCAAGTCGTGGAAGTCGACGAGCGGGTCGGTGCGCACGGTGAAGTGGTGCGTGAACTGGATCTCGACGCGGCGCGTAGCGCACTCGAAGCGGTCTACGCAAAGGGCATCCGCGCGCTTGCCATCGTGTTGATGCACGGCTATCGCTATCAGGCACACGAAAGGGCGCTGGCGACGATGGCGCGTGTGCTGGGCTTCACGCAGATATCCGTCTCACACCGTGTCTCGCCGCTGATGAAGCTCGTCTCGCGCGGGGATACCACCGTCGTCGACGCCTATCTGTCGCCGATTCTGCGTCGCTACGTCGAGCAGGTCGCGAAGGAGATGCCGGGCGTCAATCTGCAATTCATGCAGAGCAGCGGGGGGCTCACGCGTGCCGACAACTTCCAGGGTAAGGACGCCATCCTGTCCGGCCCGGCAGGCGGCATCGTCGGCATGGTGAGGGCGTCGAGCGCGGCCGGCTTCGACCGGGTGATCGGCTTCGATATGGGCGGCACGTCGACCGATGTGTCGCATTACAACGGCGAATTCGAGCGCGTTTTCGAGACGCAAGTCGCCGGCGTTCGCATGCGTGCACCGATGATGAGTATTCACACCGTGGCAGCCGGCGGCGGCTCGGTGTTGTCGTTTGACGGCACGCGTTTGCGCGTGGGGCCGGACTCGGCCGGTGCGAATCCCGGGCCAGCGGCGTACCGGCGCGGTGGCCCGCTTACCGTCACGGACTGCAACGTCATGCTCGGCAAAATTCAGCCCGCGCACTTCCCGAAGGTGTTCGGACCGAACGCCGACGAGCCGCTGGATCGCGACGTCGTCGTCGCGAAGTTTACGGCGCTGGCCGCCGAGATCGAGCAGGCGACGGGCCGGCGACAGACGCCCGAAGCCCTTGCCGAAGGCTTCCTGGAAATTGCCATCGGCAGCATGGCAAACGCCATCAAGAAGATCTCTGTGCAGCGTGGTCACGATGTGAGCCGCTACGTGCTGACGACGTTCGGCGGCGCAGGGGGGCAACACGCCTGTGGCGTGGCCGATGCACTCGGCATGACGAAGGTCTTCGCGCATCCGTTGGCCGGGGTGCTCTCGGCGTATGGCATGGGGCTCGCGGATCAGACGGCGATGCGCGAGCGCATGATCGAAGCGCCACTGTCCGACGAGGGATTGCGTGCGCTCGACGATGCGCTCGCCGCGCTGGCGGGCGAGGCGGTCAACGCGCTGCTGTCGCAAGGCGTGCCGCCATCGCGCATCGAGACAGTGCGTCGCGTTCATGTGCGTTACGCCGGAACCGATTCGGCGCTGGCCGTGCCGTTCGGCGACGTTGCGCAAATGCGTGCCGCTTTCGAAGCGGCTTATCGTCAGCGGTACTCGTTCCTGATGGACGGTGCGGCGTTGATTGTCGAAGTGGCCTCGGTCGAAGCCATCGGCCACTCCGACGCCCCGGTCGACATCGCCCCGCTCGAGACGCGCATGTCGGGTGCGCCGAAGGTCGTCGATCACGTGAAGCTGTATGCGAGCGGGGCGTGGCACGAGGCGGCGCTGTTTGCCCGCGACACGCTGCTCGCAGGCGACACCATCGACGGGCCCGCCATCGTCGCAGAAAAGAGCGGCACGACGGTGGTCGAGCCGGGATGGCAGGCTGAGATGACCACGCAGGGCAATCTCGTGCTCTCCCGCGTGGTGCCGCGCGAGACGCAACGTGACGCCGGGGAACGCGCAACGCAGGCCGATCCGGTGCGCCTCGAGATCTTCAACAACCTCTTCATGTCGATCGCCGAGCAGATGGGGCTGCGTCTGCAGAACACGGCGTATTCGGTGAATATCAAGGAGCGTCTGGACTTCTCGTGCGCGCTGTTCGACCGGGAGGGCAACCTCATCGCCAACGCGCCGCACATGCCCGTGCATCTGGGATCGATGGGCGAGAGCATCAAGACCGTGATCGAACGCAATCGCGGGGCGATGCGCGAGGGCGACGTCTTCATGCTCAACGACCCATATCACGGCGGTACACACCTGCCGGACGTCACGGTGATCACACCGGTCTTCGTGACGGGCGAGGGCAGCTGCGCGGACGATGCGGCCGAACCACTCTTCTATGTCGGCTCGCGCGGCCACCACGCGGATATCGGTGGCATCACGCCGGGATCGATGCCACCCGACTCGACGCATGTCGAGGAAGAAGGCGTGCTCATCGACAACTGGCAACTGGTTGCCGCGGGCGAACTGCGCGATCGCGAAACACGCGCACTGCTGACCGGAGCACGCTATCCGGCGCGCAACATCGACCAGAACATGGCCGATCTGCGCGCGCAAGTGGCCGCGAACCAGAAGGGCGTAGATGAGCTGCGCCGCATGGTGAACGAGTTCGGACGCGATGTCGTGCTTGCTTACATGGGGCACGTGCAGGACAACGCCGAAGCTGCCGTGCGACGCGTGATCGGTGCGCTGGCCGACGGTCACTATCGCTACGCACTGGATAACGGTGCGGTGATCGAGGTCGCGATTCGCGTCGATCACGCGACACACGCGGCAACCATCGACTTCACGGGAACGTCGGCCCAGTTACCCAACAACTTCAATGCGCCGCGCGCGGTGTGCATGGCCGCCGTGCTGTACGTCTTCCGCACGCTGGTCGATGACGACATCCCGCTCAATGCGGGCTGCCTGAAACCGCTGACGGTAATCGTGCCGCAGGGCTCGATGCTCAACCCTGTGTACCCGGCAGCGGTGGTGTCGGGCAACGTGGAGACGTCGTCTGCCATTACCAACGCACTTTACGGTGCGCTGGGGCGCGTGGCGTCGAGTCAGGGCACGATGAACAACTTCACGTTCGGCAACGAGACGTATCAGTACTACGAGACCATCGCGGGCGGCAGTGGCGCGGGCGAAGGGTTCCACGGGGCAGACGCCGTGCAGACGCACATGACGAACTCGCGTCTGACCGATCCGGAGGTGCTGGAGTGGCGCTATCCGGTGCGGCTGGAGAGTCACCGGATTCGCGCCGGATCGGGCGGTGCGGGGCGTTGGCATGGCGGTAACGGTGCTGTGCGGCGCATTCGCTTCCTCACTCCGATGACGGCGTCGATTCTTTCGAACAACCGCGTCCACGCACCGTTCGGTGCGCAAGGGGGGGGCGTCGGTGCGCTGGGGGCCAACTATGTCGAACGGGTCGACGGCTCACGTGAGGCGCTGGCGCACATCGGACGCACGCAGATGCAGCCGGGCGACATCTTCGTCGTGGAAACGCCGGGCGGAGGTGGCTTCGGCGCGGCCTGAGCGATCTGCCATGAGTGAACACGGCGCGCGGATGGGAATTCGCTGAAGCGCGGCGTGATACCGGAAGGGAATGCTGCCTTTGCAAAGGCGAGCGCCGAGCGTCTTCGTACGATGCGTTATGTCTTGATTGACTGACCGCAACATACGGAGGCGCTCTCATGTCTGACCCGTTGCAACACGCGACTCTCACGTCCGCCGCATCTACCGATCCGGAACCCTGCGTGGCAGATGCGCTTCTCGTTCAGTACGAACGCGCGTGTGCCGAAATGCAGTTGGCGGGGCGTAAGTTGCATCGCCAGATGCAGGAGTACCAGGCGGTACTCGACGAAGTCGCACGTCTCGAAGCGTCGGGCACATCCGATGCCCGTGAAAAGCTCAAACGCCTCGAAGCGCTCGTCGAGAGTGAAGCGTTTCAACGCGACGAGCGCGAGATCCGGCGCATGACCGCAGCACTTGCGCACACCATCGAGCGGATGCGCGCCGACGCACCTGTGCCGCTCGACGATACCCCCACCCCGGCCGCGAAACGTGTGCTAGCCGTGCGCCTGAGACGAGGTTGCGCATGATCGATCGAGTGTATGGCGCGCCGCCGCCCACGCCGCCCTACGGCGTGTCTGCAATCAGCGCGGCTCCTGCCGCTACCCAGAATCCGCTGCTCTCGACGATGGGCGTTGCCCAGTCGCGATTGAGCACGTTGCAGTCGATGGCTGACGCTTGGCTTGTGTCGGCACAGACACGCGTGAACGTCGCGCGGGAAGCCAGCGGTTTTGCAACGTTGGTCAATGAGATGGCGCAGCGTGCGTCGACTGGAGCCAAGCAGGAAGTGCTGCCGCAAGCATTGCGTGACTTCGCCGTTGAGCACGCATTGGTGCCGCCGCAGGCCGCCAGTGAGCCGATGGATGCCGCAGGTCTGCAAAACCTCGAGTCGCAGCTTCAGTCACTGGCGCTGACCGATGGCGCGTCGAGCACCCGTGAGCAAATCCAGCTCAAACGCTTCGTGACCAGCTACGACAACACGCTCACGCTTTACAACGCCGTGATCGCCCGGCTTGGCGAAGTCACGAAGAAGATCGTGAACAGCATCTGAGCGGTGGCGCACGCGCGCCATCGAATGTCGTATGCCGTTCGTTTGCCCAGCCTCGATTCCCCTCACTTCAGGATGAAAGCCCCATGACGACTATCCAGCGGTACGTTCCTCCTCGCCTTGTTCCCCTGCAAACCGGCCTCACGCGTGACGTCAACGTCGGTGGCATTACGAAGTCGCTCGACTTTCACGGCACGCTGGCGCAGTACGCGATGCTGATGATGGAGATGAACAACGGCGAAGCACAAAACATGATTCAGGAAATGCAGCGACGCCAGAAGGAGGGGCAGGAGGCGCGCGAAGTGTCGAATCTGATCGAATCGCTGATCAATGAGATCGGCTCGAACACATCGACGAAGAAGTTGGTCGGCGACGGCATTCGCGGCTTCTTCGACAAGCACAGCATCGAGATTACCGTGTACGGCGACGGCACGAAGAAGACGATGATGCAATGGGAGGGCCGCGACAAGCGAGTCGGCGAGAATGGCTACACGACGCCGACGGGTAGCAACGCGCAATATACGGCCGCCGATCTGCGCACGCTGAAGGCCGCCGCCGAGGGGTTCACCGAGCAGGCGTCCGATAGTCGTACCGTCGACCAGATCAAGATCAACAAGAAACTTCAGGAATACAACGGCGCCTCGACGCTGGTGAACACCATCTACAGCTCGCAAGGCTCGCAGCTCAACCAGATCAACGGGTCGATGCGCACGTGAGCACGCCAACGCCCCAGGAAGCCATGCCGCCGGAAATCGACGCGGACGAAGCGCAAGGCATCTTTTCGCGATTCTTCGAAAGCGGCGGCGCACTGCGCATGCTGGCCGACCTCGACGAGGACGATCTGGCGCGCGTGCGTGCGCATGCGGGTCAGCGCTTCGCGCAAGGTCAGATCGCTGCGGCGCAATGCGTGTACTTCGTGCTCGCCACGCTCGATCAATGGTCGTTCGACGACTGGTATGGACTGGGGCTCTGCTACCAACGACTTGGGCAACATGAGCAGGCGTTGCCATGCTTTGCGAAGGCGGGTGTGATCCGCGTTTCGGACCCGCGCCCGCCGTATCTCGCCGCAATGAGCTACGAGCATACGGGCAACCGGGAATTCGCACGCAAGTCGTACGACGCCACGTTGCGCGTGTGTGGCCAACTGCCCGAGCACGACGCGCTGGCGCGTTCGGCGCGCGCCCGACGCGACGCGCTGAACGCCTCTTCGGAACCTCAAACAACATGACAGTCATTCATTCCCCACGGGCCGCCTACATGCCGGCCTGGACCGGCAGCATTGCCGACGCGCCCGCCGCCATCTCCGCAGACGAATCGATCGAATCTGACGATGCTGCTCGCAAGCGTCGGCAGCGGACCGACTGGCTCCGTACCGAGGACTTCGCGCCGGATACACCGACCGGCGTCGATTGGCGCGACGCCGATGGCGCGTTCTCGCGCTTGCTGAATCATCTTTTCTCGGCGGGCAGCGGGCTGGCCGCAGATGCGCTGCGTTCGTCCAACCCGCAAGGCGCCACAGACCTCTCTGCACTCGAAAACGTCGACCCGTCTACGCTCGCGATGATGGCGTCGATGCTCGCGATGGACGCATTGGGCGACACGGCCAAATCCACACAGCGTGCGCTGGAGTTGCTGGGCGTGCGGCAGGAGAAGCTGCGTCAGGAAGACATCAAGAAGTATCGCGAGCAGATGGACGCGAAGACTGAAGATGCGAACAAGGCGCGTAAGGGCGGCATCTTCGGTGTCGTGTTCGATTGGCTCATCGCGGCGGTCGACGTCGTGGTTGGCGCGGTCAAGGTGGTGACGGGGGTTCTGACGATGAACCCGCTGATGATCGCCGGTGGCGTGGCCGATGTCGGTGCCGGGATAGCCGGGCTCGGCGTGGCGTTCCACAAAACGATGGCGCTTGTCGACCCGAAGAACGCGGCTTATCACGAGAAGGAAGCCGCCAAGTGGGGGCATGCGCAGTTGGCGTTCCAGATGCTTGGCATGGTGATCGGCTTCGGCACCTCGGTTCGGGGCTTTCTTGCCAAGCGCGCGACGACCAAAGCCGCGAGCCGCGTGTTCAAGGCGGGCGCGGGTGAAGCGCTGGAGCAAGCGGTCAAGTCGGGCGATAAAGCTGCCATTGGTGCGATCAAGACGCGCGTGGTCTCGGAGATCGGATTCGTTGTCGGCAACGAGGTCGGCAAGCGCGTGGGCCAGTCGCTGCTGCAGAACGGAACCCAAGGCGCGCGCAGGCTGGCGAAGGCCGGCTTCAATCGCATGGCCGAGCAGTTCACGCAGCAGATGGTCGAGCAGATGGCCTCGCGCGCTTTCGACAAAGTCGTGAAGAACGCGGCGAAGCAGGTCGCGCGCGGCAAGGCCGTGAGCGCCAAGGGACTGACGCAATCGTTCACCTCGGGCATGAACGTGCAAGGTTACTTTGCGCTGGCGCGCGGTTCGTGGTCGCTCTCGACGGCGGTGCGCGGCGTGTTCTCCGGCGCCAACGCCCTTGGGCAAGGAATCGTCGGCGTGCAGCGCTCGAAACTGCAACTGGAAGCCCGCGATCTCGCTGTCGACATGATGTGGTTGCAGATGCTCATGCAGATGAACGGCGACGACAAGAAGCGTGCGGCGAAGTCGATGGAGACGTTAGTGGGTCAGCAGAACGATATCGCCGTTTCGGCCGGCGAGCAGGTCCAGAAGACCGGTGAGATGCGCATTCGAATGGCCGCCTCAATCGCCAGAGCGTGAGTGCGGCCGACTTTCCAGACGCGGTATCCACCGCGTCTTCCCTATACGGAGTGATGACATGACTACTGCATTGAGCCCGACGTTTCCCGTGCATCGCCAGATGGACAGCATGGCCTTCGACGCCCGGCAACGCGCCGGGTCCGGGAGCGAAGATTCGCAAGTGCTGCCGCGTATCCGCGAGAAGGTCGATGGACTACAGTCCGCCCAGGCGCTCATCGCGCTGTTTCTCGCCATGCGAATTGCCGAACGCAACACCGATCAGTCGTACCGCACGCGTCATGATGCGATGGTTTTCGAGCGTGGTCTGACGGCGCGCTCTGAAAAGTACAAGGCCAATCAGTCGCACTATTACGCAGGCCTGAACTCGGCCGTCGGCGGCATCGTTTCAGGGACCTTCTCTCTGGTGGGGGGTGTCGGCTCCGGCGCCGCCGGCTTCGGCGGTGAGCTCGGCAAGCTGAGAACGGTTGGCACCGCGGTCGGTGAAACGACGAAGGGTTTCAGCCAGTTCGTGAAGTCGCCGTTCGATGTCGTGTCGAACAACGATTCGCTCGCCGGGCGCGATAACGATGTGCTTGGCGAGTTCGAGATGTCGCTCACTGACGAGACACGTCGCACCAACGATCGGCTGCGTCAGCGAATCGATGCGACGAGCGCCGATATCCGTGACGTGTCGCGCTCGATGTACGGCATGATCGGGCAGCAGGTCACGAAGATGTACGAAACCATCCGATAAGCCCATGACAGTCTGCGAGCGCGCCGTTGCGGCATTTTTCAGGACTCACCGTTTTACGGCGCGCGTCGAAGTCTGCGAGCGCACGCGCATCGCAGTGGGACAGCGCGTCGAGAATGGCGAGCTGTCCCTTTGTCATCGTCTCGATAAAGTGGCCTCGGGCATCGTCCTGACGATCACCGATTTCCGGCTGAGTCCCGAGTCGAAGTCAGGAGAGCACGCCGTGCGGCGTTTCTGCCAACTGATTCGGACGCTGCTGCGCACGGTGCCCCACGTAGGCTACGTTCGCGGCATGATCCTGCCCGGCGTGAGCGATGCCCGAGTTCGCGCTGTCCGTCTGCGGCTCGGTGCGGTTCTCGAACGCGAAGGGGCGTTCTGGCGAGAGGAAGACGGCGACCGCTGGCTGGTCTTCTGCCGCGAGCACAGCCGGAGATAGGCGCGAGGTACTTGGCCTCTCTCGTCACGTGAGTGATGGTCGCGATCTTGTGCGTCTGCGACATTTTTGAAGGCGTGCGCCAGCGCTACGATTCTCTCCGGTGATGCCATTGACGATCTCCCAAACGTGCCCTGCGTTGGGGACATTCAGGGGAGCATGCCGAGCACACGCCACCAGAGATAGTCGAGGGGGAAGAGGAGCACGAGCGTAATGATCGTCATGACGACGGTCAGCCGGGTGCCATCGCGCATGCCGACGCCGCCCAGATGCATCGCAATCATCATCGGCGGGCTTTGATATGGCAGCAGCACGGTGGAAAACACCGGCACTTGCAGCATCAGGACGGTATAGAGCGGCAGGCCGCTGGCTGCGGAAAGCTGGCCTGCCAGCGGGGTCAGCACGGCGGGCAGGCCGGGCAACGTCGCCACGAGTCCGATGGCAGCGCCGATGGCGATCAGCCACGCCGCATTGATCGCCGGGGTGCCCGGCGCCATGCCGACCGCATCCAGACAAAGCCGCGCCACTTTTTCTCCCAGTCCCGTATCTGCCACCACTGCGCCGACGCCGAGAAAACCCGCGACGTAGACGAGCGGTGTGATGTGCATCTGTTCAGTGAATGTCTTCGGCGTGACGATGTGAATCGCGGGCAGCAGACAGAGAATGGCTGCCGCCACGGAGATCCATGCGGGGGAGATGCCGTGCCATGCGTCGGTGGCGAACCCGGCGAGGGCCAGGGCGAGCAGGACCGACAGGCGTCGCGCGTCGCTCGAGAGCGGTGGCGGTGTGGTGCTCGAGACGTTGTTGAGCGGACCGTCGTCAGGGAACAGGCGGCAGATCACCCACACCAGAATCGCGGCCTTGAGCGCGCCGAGCACCGGGAAGTGCAGCAGCAGATACGGCGCGTAGTGCAGCTTCACGCCATAGAACGAGTCTGCGGCGCCCATGAGCACACTGTTCGGAATGTTCGCGGGCAGGATGGTCGTGGGCGGCATGTAGCTCGCGGCGGCGACGGTCATCACGAGGCCGGTGCGTCCGCGCCGTCCCTCGGTGAGGCCGATGCGCTCGGCGAGCGCAAGCACGATCGGGATGAGCAGCAGAATGCGGCCGGTCGTGGACGGCATGACGAAGGCCAGACCCACGCACGCGACCATCACGGACGCGACGTAACGCGGATACGTCGGACGCTTCAGCGCGAAGACCGTCGCCGCGAGACGCGAACCGAGGCCGGTCGTGCGTACGGCGATGCCGGTGACGGCACCGCCGAAGACAAGCCACCACGCAGCCGAATGAAAGCCCGCAAAGATCACTTCCGGCTTCGCGACGTGAAGCAGCACGGCGAGCAGGAAGAACGTCAGTGTCGTGATCGGTTCCGGGAACATGCCGAATGCCCACGCGCCGATCGTGAACAGCACGAGCACGGCCGCTTGCGCCGCCGTGGGCGACAGACCGAGCGTGGTGCTGCCGTGGCTCGCTGCCCAAAGGGCGAGCGCGAGCAACGCGTAGGCGGCATAACCGCCGAGCGCGCGCAAGCGGGCACGTAGTTGTTCGCGACGCAGCGTGTCGGACGCGGACGGCAGGTTCGGTGTCTCGGGCGAAGCGGATTCGGTCATGGCGCTTGTCGTTTTGATGATGGGCCAGAAGGGGGCGTTATGGGGCCGGACGGAAAGCCGGACGGCTTGCATCGTGACCGGCATATCGTATGCTAGCGACTCTTCGAGCATCACTCCGATCAGGACAAATACCATCGCGAACATGCCACGCTCTGCGCCAGCGCTTGTCACGCGCCCCAATTTCTTCCCAGTGCCGCGTACGGCGCCGAGTCGCGAGGTGCCCGTCATCGCGCATCTGCGCACGCCACCGCCCGACGCGTTGATCGAGACACATAGCCACGCCTGGGGCCAGGTCATCTGCTTGCAGCGGGGCGGCCTGCGTGTCAGGGCTGGCGAGACGAGCCTGATCGCGCCGGTGTTTCGCGCTGCGTGGGTGCCGGCAGGCATGTCGCACGAGGTCACCGTACTTGGCGAAGCGCAGTTCTATGCCGTGTACCTGTGGCCAGACGTCTCGCCGCTCCCGCCCGACAGGTGCCTCGTGCTGGGCGCGTCGCCCTTGTTGCGCGATCTGGCGGCGGCGCTGGCCGGCGGTATCGCCGCAGACGATCGTCGCCATGCGCTTGTCATGAACTTGCTGTTGGAGGAGCTTCGCGCGGCACCCACGGCGTCTCTCGATCTGCGCATGCCGGACGATCGTCGTTTGCGCCAGCTGTGCGAAGCGCTCATGGAGCGCCCCGAAGATGACCGTTCGCTCTCGCAGTGGGCCGAGGAGGTGGGTGCTTCCGAGCGCACGCTCGCGCGCTTGTTCGGCACGGAGCTGGGGACGAGTTTTGGTGCGTGGCGCCAGCAGGTGCGGTTGGCGCGTGCCGTCGACTGGATTTCGCGTGGCATGCCGGTGGCCACCGTTGCAACGCGACTGGGATACGCCAATCCGGCGGCGTTCTCTGCAATGTTCCGCCGGGCGCTCGGTGTGTCGCCGCGCGAATTCACACGCGACGAACGAACGAAGTCATGACCGCCGCAACGCCTAAGCCGTGGTTCCTCTACCTGCTCGAGTGCGCGGGCGGGCGCATCTACACCGGCATCACCGTCGATGTGGGCGCGCGTTACGCGGCGCACGTCGCGGGCAAAGGCGCGCGCTTCACGCGGGCCTATCCCCCTTCGCGCGTACTGCTCTCGCTGACGTTCGCCGATCGCTCGGCGGCCTCGCGCGCCGAGTACCGCGTCAAACAACTGAGCGCCTCGCAGAAACGTGCGCTCATCGCCGGTAAGTTCGTATGCGATTTCGGCGACGTCGGCGTCGATGCCGCCCCCGGCCTCAAGGCACCAGCCGCGCCTGACGAATGATCCGGCGCACGTCGCGCTGAAGCGCGCCGAACTGGCCGCGCGACGGAATGGGCGATACCACGAGCGCCCAGCTATCGCCGGGCACGGTCTTCTCCACCACCGTGTAGTAGGTCGACTGCGTGCGGAAGAAGTCGGCGATGCCGTCGTGGCTGATGCGATAGCTGCGCTCGCCTGCGCCCGCCAGCAGGAAGACCCCGAGCGTGTAATACACGTCGCGATCGGCATTGACCGGACCGGACTGCTTGTCGAGCAGCAGCGTGCGCAACGTCTTCTCGGTGAGCAGGCTCGGGTGGCGAATGTCGAATACCTGCCACACCTTGAGCAGCGCGCCCGTCGACATCTGCCATCCCGCAAACGGCGCCAGCAAACGCCAGCTATCGGGCAGCTTGGCATCGGTCACGCCGAGCGGCGCGAAGATGCTCGTCTCGCAGAATGCCTTGTAGTCCTGGCCGGAGACGGCTTCGATCACCATGCCGAGCAGCAGATACGACACGTTCGAATAGACGAAATCCGTCTTCCCGCTCGAATGTCCGGCTTCGCCCGCGTCGAGGTAGTTGAAGAAGTCGGCACTGCCGCCGACGCGCCGGATCGCAAGCCCGCTGAACAGGCCGTTGACAGGATCGTTGAAGCCGTTCGTGGCCAGGCCCGCGCGATGCGCGAGCAGGCGTCGCACGGTCAGCTCGCGCAGCGACGGGTCGAGCGGCTTGCCGTGTTGCTTCGAGTAAGCGTCGAGCAGGTCGCCGAGCTTGGCATCGAGCGAGAGCTTACCCTGCTGCACCAGCAAGGCAATGCCGATGGCTGTCACCGACTTCGACAGGCTGGCCACGGGCAACAATTGCTGGACCTCGTCGCCGGACGTGGCGGCTTCGAGCACATCCCCGGCATCCGATTCGGTGCGCAACCAGACGTGCGACAGGTTGTAGCGCTCCTTGAGCTGCGCCACGCCCTGCGTGATAGTCGACTGCCCGATCGGGACGGCCGGCTTGATCGGTGTGGCGGTGCCGGACGACGGCAGCGCGACGACCACATTGGCCGCGCTCGCGGCACCTGCCGGCGAAGCGGTTTGTGCGAGCGCATGGCTCGCCATCATCAGCGTGACAGTGCCCAGCAGGAAACCCAGGGCCGCGCGGCGTGCAGACGCACCGCATCGACCCATAGCACGCACGACGGCATGCGAATGGCATCGCAATGCCAACGGCGTGATCAGACGTGCCCCTGCCGGACGGCGATGCCGTTCGACGTTCATTTCAACTCCCCCCGCGCACGATGCTTCGAACCGTGAAGCGACTCTCTTCGGAGTCAAAATGGTTCGGTGTGCGCACGTGCCGCATTTGCGGCGATCTTCGAGATCGAAGTTTAGGAAAAACTTCGCTCAAGTACCTAGTAAAAACCCGGCATTTTACATTAAGTTGCAGATATCACGGTTGCGCACCCATAGTCGTGCGCAATCGCCCCGGCCGAGCCCCGTGCGACGGGCACGGCGAGCACGTTCTCGCCGATATTGCGCTGCCGAAAGCTTCTCGCCTCTTGAGAAATTGCCGGGATCGACCGCCACGCGGGCCTCACAGGGCATGACGGCCGTTTTGCCAGCCGCCACCGACAAGACCTGTCACGCATCGCGGTGTAAGCTATCCGTCGAACAGGCTCCGACTCGCCCACAGGCCGCAGGGGCGGCGTCCCGTAGATGGCGTCGTGCTGGCCGAAGGCTCGACCGATACATGACTGAACCCTCCCGCGCGCGCCCGAGCCGGCCCGCCGATGTACCTTCCTCCGAGGCGCCGCCGATCGGCACCGGCGGACCCAGCGCTGTGGCACCCGCCGCTGGCGGGGACGGTGCCAACCCGCCCGCTCCTGTTGAGGCCGCTTGGCTCGCGCTGCCGGCCCCCTTCCGCTGGCTACGGCGCGTTCCCTGGAGCGCCGCGCGGCCCTGGCTGATCGTTGCCGGTGTCGCCCTGCTCGGGCTCTTCGTCTTCGATGCGCTGCATCACATGCTGCGCCACGTGCATTACGACGACATCGTCGCCGCGATTCACGACACGCCCGCGACGCGTCTGGCGCTTGCCATGCTGGCAACTCTGGCGAGCTACGCAGCTCTCACCGGTTACGACATTTCCGGCCTTCGCTTCGCCGGGGCAACGGTCAAGCGCTCGACCGTCGTGCTCACGTCGTTCATCGCCTACGCGTTGGGTAACTCTGTCGGCCTCGGGGTGCTCACCGGCGGCACCGTGCGTATGCGGATGTACGCTGCCGCGGGCGTCGACGCCTCGAAGGTCGCGCACGCCGTGGCGTTCAACGCCGGCGCTTTCGGGCTCGGCATGACGGTGTTCGGCTCGCTCGGCATGTTGTGGGGCGCGTCGCGAGTCTCGGCGCTGGTGCCGATTCCCGCGTGGATGTTGCAGATGTTCGCCGTGCTGTTGCTGGGCGGTGCTGCCGCGTTTCTCGTGTTGTGCGCCCGTAAGCGCACGGTGTCTCTCTTCGGCCGCTGGCCGATCCCGCTGCCGCCCATCCGTCTCGCGTTACGCCAGTTGCTGATCTCCGCCGCCGATCTGGGGATGGCCGCCGCCGCGTTGTGGTGCCTGCTGCCCGCAGGCGTGGTGGATCTGCCGACCTTCGTTGTCTTCTACGCGATTGCCATGGCGCTCGGTGTGCTCAGCCACGTGCCGGGCGGCGTGGGCGTGTTCGAAGCCGTGATTCTTCTCGCGACGAACGGCCACGCGCCCATCAGTCAGGTGGCGGGTGCGCTGGTGCTCTATCGCGGGATCTACTACCTGCTGCCGCTGATGCTCGCCGCGTGTCTGCTCGCCGGGTTCGAGCTACGGCAAGGTCCGGCTGCCCCGATCGGGCGGGCGGCCGTGCGCCTTTTCCCCGGTTTGCTGGCGGCGCTCACGCTCGTTGCCGGGGTGATGCTGCTGATCTCGGGCGTGACGCCAGCAACACGCGACGCGGAAGACTTCCTGCGCAATCATGTGCCGCTGTTCCTCGTGGAGGTATCGCACTTGCTCGGCAGCGTGGCCGGGTTGTCGATGCTGTTCCTCGCGCGCGGCCTGCTGCACCGGCTCGATGCGGCATGGTGGGGCTCGCTCGGGCTCACCATTGTCGCGGCGGTGCTGGCGATTCCGAAGGGCATTGCGCTGTCGGAGTGCTTCGTGCTGGCCGTGCTCGCCACGCTGTTGCTCGTCTCGCGCAAACAGTTCGACCGGCGCTCGTCGCTCTTCACGCAGACGTTCGAGCCGGGCTGGATCATTGCCGTGCTGTCGGTGCTGGGCGCATGTACCTGGCTGATGTTCATGTCGTACCGGCGCGTGGGCTACGCGAATCAGCTCTGGTGGCAATTTACGTTCGACGGCGACGCGCCGCGCTCCATGCGCGCGCTGATGGTCGTGGCCGTGATCGGACTGGGGCTGTCGCTGTGGCAACTGCTGCGTCAGTCCCCCGGCGCGACGGTGCCGGCGAGCGAGGCGGAACTGGTGCAGGCGAAGGCCATCATCCGCAAGCAACCGGCCGCCGACGCGTGTCTTGCGCTGATGGGCGACAAGAGCTTCCTGTTCTCGCCGTCGGGCAACGCTTTCATCATGTACGCGAAGCATCGCCGCTCGTGGGTGTCGCTCTCCGACCCGGTGGGCGATCAGAAGGAGTGGCCCGAACTGATCTGGCGTTTCATCGAACTGGCCGACGCCCACGGAGGCCGCGCCGCGTTCTACAAGACGCGTCCGCAGGCATTGCCGCTGTACATCGATGCCGGGCTGCGTGCCTACAAGCTCGGCGAAGAAGCGTTTGTCTCGCTGCCGGAATTCGGTCTGCAAGGCGCGCGTCGCGCGAACCTGCGACACGGCGTGGCGCGCGGCGAGCGCGAAGGTCTGACGCTGGAAATCGTGCCCCCGGAAGCTGTCGCACCGCATCTCGCGGAAATGCGTTTGGTGTCGGATGCGTGGCTCGCGCGGCAGCATACGCGGGAGAAGGGTTTCTCGCTGGGTGCGTTCGACGACGCATACGTCGCGCGTCAGCCTGTCGCGCTCGTGCGCCGCGAGGAACGCCTTGTGGCGTTCGCCACGCTGATGTGTCCCGACGTGCTGCGCATCGAGGCGAGCATCGACCTGATGCGACAGGTGCCCGACGCCCCGCCGGGCACGATGGATTTCCTGTTCGCGAAACTGATGTTGCATTTCAAGGCACAGGGCTATCAGCGCTTCGGCCTCGGCATGGCGCCGATGTCGGGCATGGAGACGCATCAACTTGCGCCTCGCTGGCATCGCTTTGGCCGCATGATGTTTGCGCACGGGGCGCGCTTCTACAACTTCCGCGGGTTGCGCAGCTTCAAGGACAAATTCGATCCGCAATGGGAGGCGCGTTATCTGATGACGCCGGGCGGCATCGCGCCGATGCTCACGCTGGCCGATGTGGCGGCGCTCGTGGGCGGCGGCTGGAAAGGGATGATTACCAAATGACCGGACACACGATGGTGACGCGCGGCGAGAGGAACGAGGGATATGCGAGATCGCGTGTGGGTGCGCACGACACGCACACGCCGCGCTGGGTGCGCCGCATCGCGCTGAGTGTTGCCGCATGCGTCGTGACGATGACGCCCGTCGCCGCATTGGCCCAGATGTCGACGCCGGCAGATTTGACCGAAGCGACGGGGGCTGCGGGTTCGCGCGCCAACGCGCTCAAGCCCGCTCCCAAGGCGGGACCGGTTGCACTACCGCCAACGGCCGCGCCGGGCGTGCCCGCACCGGCGATGCCTCAGGCGGCTGCCGCCGCCGCAGGGGCGGCGGCCTTTCGAGGTGCCGTGAACAACGCTGCGCCGGAAATCATGACCCACGGCCGTTTCGAGAACGTGCCGATCTTCCGTCCGCAAGGTGAGCCGAATGCGACGGTGCTCTTCTTCTCCGACGACGACGGCTGGACGCCGCGCGCCGAACGCATGGCCCGGGCGCTGGCGGACACCGGAGCGCTGGTGGCTGGCATCGACACCGCGCGTCTGATGGCGAACTACACGAAAGACGACATTGCCTGCGCCTACGCGGCGGGCGATCTCGACAACTTCGGCCGATGGGTCGAGGCTGCGGTGAAACTGCCCGGTTATACGCCACCGATTCTCGTTGGAGACGGGGTCGGCGGGACGTTCGCCTACGCGATGCTCGCGCAGGCGGGCAGCGATACCTTCTCAGGCGCGCTGTCGGTCGACTTCTGTCCCGTGTTGCCGATGTCGCGTGCGCTGTGTCAGGGCGAGGGCGTGCATTTCGGGCGCGGCATCACGCATACGGCGGGCGGTGCGCCGATGCGCTTGCTGCCCGCGCCCGTCATGAGCGCACCGTGGGTGACGATGGGCGGCCCGGCAGGCAACCCTGCCGCGCGCGCGCCGCGCTGCTCGGATCGTGTCGCGCAGGAATTCGCCGCGCGCACGCCGAACGCGAGCTGGCTCGTCGGCGGGCTTGCGGGCAGTCTGGGGGCTGTCGATGCCTCCGGCACGCCATCTGCCACGGGGACGCCGTCCACGTCTGTGCTGGCCGATTGGGTGACGCAGTACAAGAACGCGTTCCGGCGTCTGAATGCGCATCATGTGGCGGGAACGGCCCGGCCACCCGCGGCGGTGGCCGACTTGCCGGTCATCGAGGTAGCGGCCACCGGCAAACCTGCCGCGAACATGGCCGATACCTTCGCGATCCTGCTCTCGGGCGACGGCGGCTGGGCCGGACTCGACCGCGACGTCGCCGGCGCGCTCGCTGCTCACGGCATTCCCGTGGTCGGTGTCGATTCGCTGCGCTACTTCTGGTCGGCACGCACGCCGGCGTCCGGTGCGCTCGACATCGACCGTCTCATGCGTTTCTATCAGACCCGCTGGAACAAGAAGCGCGTCATTCTTATCGGTTACTCCCAAGGGGCCGACGTGCTGCCGTTCATGGTCAATCGCCTGCCGCCCATGGCGCGCGAGCGCGTGGGCTTGCTCGTGCTCATGGGACTTGGCCAGAAAGCGGATTTTGAATTCCGCATGACCAACTGGGTGATGTCGAGCCAGAACGGCCTGCCGATTCGTCCGGAAGTGGAGCGGCTGCCAGACGGAATGGCGATGTGCGTGTATGGGGCCGACGAGGACGACAGTAACTGCCCCGGACTCGATCCCAAGCGCGTTCAGGTCGTCAAGATGCCGGGCGGTCACCATTTCGATGGCAACTACACCGGGTTGGCCGACGTGATTCTCCAGGGGGTCGCCAAGCGTTGACGGCGGCCTGTCGTGCCGGGCCAACGTATCAGGGATCTGCTTTTTCTCGCCTTGCCTTCCGTGCGGGCGCTCCGTACACTGCCGCCAGTTTTCCCATCGACCCACGTTCCGCCCGTTCCACGCATTCCACACGAGGTGGCACGGCACACAGGAGAAGATCGACATGGCTGAGGGTTATTTCCCGAAGTGGCAGCAACAGGACACGGGCTCCGGCCGCGTGATCGCCCCCGATGAGCGTCTGCCCTGGCCGCAGACCATTGCGATGGGCGTGCAACACGTGGTCGCCATGTTCGGCTCGACCGTGCTCGCACCGTTGCTCATGGGCTTCGACCCGAACCTCGCCATCTTCATGTCGGGTATCGGCACACTGCTGTTCTTCGTGCTCGTCGGCGGCCGCGTGCCCAGCTATCTCGGCTCGAGCTTCGCCTTCATCGGCCTGGTCATCTCGGTGACGGGCTATGCCGGCAGCGGTCCGAACCTGAATATCCCGGTGGCGCTCGGCGGCATCATTGCCTGCGGCGTGCTCTACGCCATCATTGGCCTGATCGTGATGGCCGTTGGCACCCGCTGGATTGAAGCGCTCATGCCGCCGGTGGTCACCGGTGCCGTGGTTGCCGTGATCGGCCTGAATCTGGCGCCCGTCGCCGTGAAGGGAGTCTCGGCCACCAGCTTCGATACGTGGATGGCGCTCGCAACGGTTCTGTGCGTAGGTTTGGTGGCGGTGTTCGCGCGCGGCATGGTGCAACGTCTGCTGATTCTCGTGGGCCTGTTGCTCGCCTACGTGCTGTACGCGGTGCTGACCAACGGCATGGGCCTGGGCAAGCCGATCGACTTTTCCGTCGTGGCCAACGCCGCCTGGTTCGGCCTGCCGCATTTCGCCTCGCCGGTGTTCAAGCCGGAGGCCATGGTGCTGCTCGCCCCCATTGCCATCATTCTGGTGGCGGAGAACCTCGGTCACATCAAGGCGGTGAGCGCCATGACCGGGCAGAACCTCGACCGCTACATGGGCCGCGCTTTCCTGGGCGACGGGCTGGCGACCATCGTGTCGGGCAGCGTCGGCGGTACGGGCGTGACCACGTATGCCGAGAATATCGGCGTGATGGCCGTCACGAAGATCTATTCGACGGTGGTCTTCGCCGTGGCGGCGGTGATCGCCCTGGTGCTGGGCTTCTCGCCCAAGTTCGGCGCGGTTATCCAGACGATCCCCGGTCCGGTGCTGGGCGGCGTGTCGATCGTGGTGTTCGGGCTGATCACGGTGGCCGGCGCACGCATCTGGGTGCAGAACAAGGTCGATTTTTCGGATAACCGCAACCTCATCGTTGCCGCCGTCACGCTGGTGCTCGGCGCCGGCGACTTCACGCTGAAGTTCGGCAGCTTCTCGCTGGGCGGCATCGGCTGCGCCACGTTCGGTGCGATCATCCTGTACGCGCTGCTGCGCGGACGCGGCGCGTCGACGCCAGCGGCGATGTAGTTCGCCTCGTCGTCCGTCGCGAGGGCTGGCGCTGCAACACAACGGCACGACGCTTATGTCGTGCCGTTTTCATTGGCGGCGGCGGGGGTGGCCAACCGCTCGAGCAGTTGCCGCGCGTAGACGGGCAGGGCGTCGCGCTCGCGCACGCACAGCACCAGCGTGCGCAGCGCCCACGGGTCGGAGAGCGGCACGATGCCGATGCCCAGCGTGGCTGCCGAGCGCCGGGCGGCGCTCAGGGGCACGATACCCAGCGCCGCGCCGGCTGCCACGGCACGGCACAGGCTGTCGAAGTCACGCAGACGCAGGCGGTAGCGCAGCGGCCGTCCGGCACGCTTGGCGTGGCCGTCCAGATGCTCGGCCAGCGCACTTTGTTCGGGCAGGCCGATGAACTCGCTATCCAGCACGTCGATGAACGCGGCGTCGCGCCGCGTGGCCAGCGCATGACCCGGCGGTGTGACGACGACCAGCCTGTCCTGCCGGAACGGCACCGCCTCCAGGCCCGTCAGTTCGATCCAGTCGGAGACGACGCCAATGTCGGCCGCCCCTTCGAGCACCGCTTGCACGACGGCCTGACTCGTCTGCTCACGCAGTGAAATCTCGACGTTCGGATGCTCGGCGAGGAACGTCCCCAGCAGATCGGGCAGAAACTCGGACATCGCAACGGTGTTGGCGGCAATGCGCACGTTGCCCTTGAGTCCGGCCGCGTATTCGCCGAGTTCGCCGCGCATCCGTTCGATCTGGGCGAGCACGCGTCGCGCGTGAGCGAGCAGGGCGCGTCCGGCGGGGGTGGGAATGACGCCCTGGGGGTGGCGCATGAAGAGCGCTACGCCCAGCGTCTCCTCGAGACCGCGAATGCGCGCGCTGGCAGAGGCCAGCGTCAAATGGGCGCGTTCGGCGCCGCCGGTGATGCTGCCCGCTTCGGCAACCAGCAGGCAAAGACGCAGATCGGTCAGGTCGAATCGCACGGGGCAGGCCGCAGGGCGTTGGGGCAATGGCGTCAGTGTAGCGGCTCGGCCGGGGTGGGCGCACTTGGGGTGCAATGTCCGAATTTCGGGGCTTGCCGGACCCCAAACATCGATGCCAACTGACTTGGGAAAGGGCACATGGTAAACTACGCGCTTTCAAGACACGGCCGTACCCGCGACGGCCTCGCCCGCCAAGCCGCTTGATTTCATCGCCGGCGGGTCGTCTTGCCGGCGTCTTCAGGTGCGTCGCCCATATGAGCGCGATGCCCGTCGCACGCCCGACGCGGGCATTCCACCAAAAACAAACAACATCGATAACGCGCGGGGACACACATTGTGGAGTCCGCGCATTGGTCTTTATATGTCTTTTGAAAAGCTCGGCCTGTCGGCCGACATCCTGCGTGCGGTAGCCGACCTTGGCTATACGCACCCGACTCCGATTCAACTGCAAGCGATTCCGGCCGTCCTGCAAGGCGGCGATCTCCTCGCCGGTGCCCAGACCGGGACCGGCAAGACGGCAGGCTTCACGCTGCCGATTCTGCAAATGCTCGCTTCGCGCGCGCGTCCTGCCGCCGCGAACGGCAAGCGCCCCGTGCGCGCCCTCGTGCTGACCCCCACGCGTGAGCTGGCGGCGCAGGTCGAGGAAAGCGTCACGCAATACGGCAAGTACCTGCGTCTCACGTCCATGACCGTGTTCGGTGGTGTGTCGATGGTGCCGCAGGTCAAGCAATTGGCGCGTGGCGTGGATATCCTCGTCGCCACGCCGGGCCGTCTGCTCGATCACATGCAGCAGAAGACGGTCGATCTGTCCGGTGTCGAGATTCTCGTGCTGGACGAAGCCGACCGCATGCTCGACATGGGTTTCATCCGCGATATCCGCCGTGTGCTGGCGGTGTTGCCTGCGCAGCGTCAGAACCTGCTGTTCTCGGCGACGTTCTCCGACGAGATCAAGCAATTGGCCGACGGGCTGCTCAAGTCGCCTGCGCTCATCGAAGTCGCGCGTCGCAACACGACGGCCGAGACCGTCGCACAGAAGATTCACCCGGTCGATCGTGACCGCAAGCGCGAACTGCTCGAACACCTCGTGCGCGAGCACAATTGGTTCCAGGTGCTCGTGTTCACGCGCACCAAGCACGGTGCCAACCGCCTGGCCGAGCAATTGACGAAGGGCGGCATTCCCGCGCTCGCCATTCACGGCAACAAGAGTCAGGGCGCCCGCACGCGTGCGCTCGCCGAATTCAAGAGTGGCACGCTGCAAGTCCTGGTCGCGACCGATATCGCTGCGCGCGGCATCGACATCGACCAACTGCCGCACGTGGTCAACTTCGATTTGCCGGAAGTGGCGGAAGACTATGTGCACCGTATCGGCCGCACGGGCCGCGCTGGCGCGAACGGCGAAGCGGTGTCGCTGGTGTGCGTGGACGAGCACCAACTGCTCACGCAGATCGAACGTCTCATCAAACGCACCATCGATCGTGAAGTGATTCCGGGCTTCGAGCCGGACCCGCACGCCGTGGCGCAACCGATTCGCAAGACGCAGCAAGGCCGTGGCGCGGGCGGACGTGGCGGACGCAGCGGCGGCGACGATGCACGTCAGCCGGCGCGCGCTCCGCGTGAAGCCCGCGAGCCGCGCGATGCGGGTCGTGGTGCTCGTCAGGGCGGTGAGCCGAAGCCGCGCCGCGAAGGCGAGCGCAGTGGCCGTCAGGGTGGCAATGGCGGCAATGGGGGTAACGGTGGCAAGGCTGGCACCGGTGTGAACGCCGGGAATGGCGGGAATGGCGGGAATGCGGGGCAAGGCGTGCAGCAACGTCAGCAGACGCCGCGGCGTCAGGGCGAAGCCCAACGCGCGCCCGCCCGAGCCACGCAGAATTCCGCGGCACCGCGTCAGGGTCACGAGGGTCGCAACACCCAGAGCGCGCCGCGTGGCCAGGGCGGTGGTGGCGAGCGCGGCGACTTCGCTCAGCGTGCGCCGCGCCCGGCGCGCCGCGATGGGGCCGGCGGCGCCCTGCTGATGGGCAAACCCAAGCGCGACTGAGCGCTCACCGGGGTATCGACGCTGCGCGCGCCACTCACCATTCCGACGAATGTGAGTGGCGCGTTCCGCATCCGTCGAGTTGTCATGCGACGTCGCGATGTGGTCGGCGATTCGCATCGGCCAGCGTTATCCGGACTGTCCCGGAGCGGCGGGCTGCGCAAAATAAGTAAAATGTTAAGCTTTTGCGCCCGGCGGCCCGGGCGTGCCGCGACGATGACGCTGGGCCTATCGCAATCAGCCCAGCCGCACCGGCTCGCCCACGCACGCGCCGCCTTTCCGTTCTCCGAGGATTTCATGATCGCCCGTGTCACCCGGCTGTTCCCGTTGTGGGCTCTGCTGCTCTCCGTTATTGCCTTTCTTTCGCCCGGCAGCTTTTCCGGCATTACGCCGCACGTCACGGCGCTCCTGACTGTCGTGATGTTCGCGATGGGCGTTACGCTGACCTTCGACGACTTCAAGCGCGTGTTCACGCGTCCCGCCCCGATCGTCGCGGGCGTGGTGCTGCACTATCTCGTCATGCCGCTGGCGGCCTGGATCATCGCGCGCGTGTTGCACATGCCACCCGACCTGACGGCCGGCATGGTGCTCGTCGGCAGCGTGGCGAGCGGCACGGCATCGAACGTCATGATCTATCTCGCCCGTGGCGACGTGGCCCTGTCGGTCACGATCAGTGCCATGTCGACGCTCGTCGGCGTGTTCGCCACGCCGTTGCTCACACGCCTGTACGTCGATGCATCGATTGCGGTGGACGTGGAGGGCATGCTGCTGTCGATTCTTCAGATCGTGGCACTGCCGATTGGCGCGGGGCTGCTCATCAACCGTTATCTCGGCCGTGCGGTGCGCGCTGTCGAAGGCTATCTGCCGCTCGTCTCGATGGTGGCGATCGTGCTCATTATCGGCGCAGTGGTCGGCGCGAATCAGGGCAACATCGCCACGGTCGGACCGCTGGTGATGGTCGGCGTGATTCTGCACAACGGACTGGGTTTGCTCGGCGGTTACTGGGGCGGTCGTTTGCTGGGTTTCGACGAATCGATCTGCCGCACGCTGGCGATCGAAGTCGGCATGCAGAACTCAGGGCTGGCTGCCACGCTGGGCAAGATCTACTTCACGCCGCTGGCCGCATTGCCGGGCGCACTCTTCTCCGTTTGGCACAATCTCTCAGGGTCGTTGCTCGCGGGCTACTGGCGCGGCCGCCCGACGGGCACCGCCAACGATTCGCAGGCAACGCTCACGCGTCCGCTTCACTGAGTCTTTCTTGCGCCGCACGCGGGTGTGTGCGGCGCGCAACGGGTCCGCGCACCGTCATCGCGCGCATTTGCCTTTCTGCCTCTCATCGCCTACAACTTCGATATACCGTTCGCGGCGGTGAGTGAATTCGCATCACGGCCCCGTGCGTGCGTTTTGCCTCTCCCATTCCCTCGCCCACGCACATCAGCCGCGAGTCCGGGTTCGCGATCATTCCGAAAGGCGCCGCGAATGCGCGCGAGTTCTCCGAATCGGCGGGCCGCACGAATGTGCAGCCCGCACGCGCCGGCCGTCTTATTCAGAGCGAGGTCTAGGGGGGGCGGCTGGCACGCCGAAGGGGTGCCGGCGAGCGCGCGTGAGCGTTGGCTGTGAACGTTTTGCAGGGAGTCCGTCATGTCTTTGAGTGTCAACGGGATTGTCATCGACGCACGCCGCGTCGCCGATGAGATCGATCTGCATCGAGACGCGGCCGATCCGGAAGCGGCCGCCGAGCGCGCGCTCGTCAGCCGTGAGTTGTTACGCCAACGCGCGCGGGACTTGCGGCTGCTCGTCGACGCCGACGACGAGATGAACGCGAGCGACGACGACATTGTCGACGCGCTGTTCACGCGAGACGTGCAAGTGCGCCGTCCGACCGAAGCCGAATGCCGGGCCTATTTCCACGAACATGCAGGACAGTTTCGCGTGGGCGACAAGGTGCAGGCGAGTCATATCCTGTTTGCGCTGTCGGCGGGCGTGCCGCTGTCCAGCACGTTGGGACGGGCGCAGTCGGCACTGGATGCCGTGCTCGCGGAGCCAGCGTCGTTCGAGTCAGTCGCGCGAACCATGTCGGACTGCCCGTCAGGCCGCGCGGGCGGCAGTCTGGGGATGCTCGCCCGTGGCAGCGGTGCGCCGGAGTTCGAGCTGGTGCTGTTCTGCGGCGACCGCCTGGGCGTGCTGCCCAGACTCGTGAACACACGCTATGGTTTTCACGTCGTGCGTATCGAACGGCGAGTGAAAGGGCGCATGCCGCCGTTCGAGCGCGTGGCCGAGCGCATTGCCGCGCAGTTATACGAGCAAGCCCGTGCGCGCGCATTGCGTCACTACGTGGCGCTGCTTGCCGGGGCTGCCGAGATCAGCGATGCCAACGATAACGACGGGCCGACTCGCGTGCAGTAGCACGGTCGTCTGTACTACGCACCGTGTGTAAATGAGCGCGTGCGTGACGATGCGTTGAACACGTAACGTCAGCCTGATGAGTTTCCGCCGAGGGCTGAGTTCTGTCGTGGACAGAACTCAGCCCTTCTTGTTTGTGCGTGAGGGGCGCGCACCCAGCGCCGCAACACCGAGCGTTTCCACGAACTTTGTCATTCCCCCGAAACGAATGAGATGGTGTGCAGCGTGAGCGGCAGAGCACACTGGCCTATGGATCGCAATGCTCACTATAAGTGGCCGCTAAATGGGTATCAAAGCGCGAGCAGCATTCGCCTATGCTTAGGATGTCGTGATATTCGGGTGTCAACGTCACGATACTTAAAGCATGCATTGCGAACATGCGGGGGCCCTATCATGACGATCACTGCGACATGCGCTGTCGTTGGCGGCGGAATATCAGGTATTGCGACTGCGCATTATCTGCGCCGCGCCGGCATTGATGCCGAGCTTCTTGAGCAGCATCGGGCCCCGGGCGGCCGGATGCTTGGCGCGACACTTGATGGTGAGCGAATCGATCTCGGTGGCAAGAACATCGGCCGGCACTACCGACGATTTCGCGCGCTGGCGCACGAACTCGGACCCTTTGCGTTGGAGCCTTTCGGCATCAACACTTCGCGCATTCGCGACGGACGAATCGTCACGCTCGATAGCACGCACCGCCTTGCCAGCACATTCGCGTACATGCGAGGCTGCCCCCCCGCCGATGCACTACGCCTTGCGGCACTCTGCTCACGCGTGTGGCTCGATGCGCGTAATCGGTTTCTCGACGGACCATCCTTCGCCAGGCTGGCGCGTCGCGCCGACGATTCGACGCTTTCCACCTACTTCAGCCCGGCGTTTTGTCGAGCCGTGGTACGGGCCATGTCGGTGCGGATGAACGGCGCCGAGCCTGATGAAATCCATCTCGGCAACTTTGGCACCCACCTTGGGATGTGGCTCGATACCTACGACCAACTCAAGGACGGCATGGGCGCCTTCATCGATGCTGCAACCGCACCGCTAAAGATACGCTGCGACGCGCGCGTGGAGCGCGTCGTGGTGCGCAACGGGCGAGTTTCCGGTTTGCAGGTGCGTTACGCCGATGGCCGTGCCAGTGACCTGGGATATGACCATGTGGTGCTTGCAACACCTGCATGTGTCAGTGCCGAGTTGCTGCGTGAGCACGACGCGGTACTCGCGGCCGCGTTCGACGAAATACGCTATTTTCCCGTGCTTGTTGTGGTGGCTGCCTATCGCCGTCCGGTATTTTCCGTCAATGTGCGCGGCCTGTCGTTCGGGCCGGATAGCGAATTGAGCAACGCCGGCGCGTATGGCATCGAGCGGTTGGACATGGTGCGCTATACGTTCAGCGGCCGTAAGGCGCGCGCTTTGATCGCAAGCGCGCGGGGCGTCGACGGCATCGCCAGACCGCAAGCCGAAGGGCTGCTCGACCTGGCCGAGGCTGCCCTGCGTCGCCACATTCCGGTGGAGCGGGCCGATCGGCGCGATGTTGTCGCGCACCTCTTCGATCCGGGACTGTGTGCTTATGCGCCGCACCACTACCGGCTGCGTGCATTGCTCGACGATCGGCGCCACGCTATCGACGGCTTGGCATTCGCTGGCGATTACCTGCGCGGCGCGTCGATCGAGGCTTGCATGTTCGCGGCACAGGAAGCAGCGGTTCGCATCGCACAATCCTTCCCCAAGGGCAGTCGACGCTCATCACGCGGTACCGGTTACGGCTACCGCGCGTCGACGTAGGCCCAGTCTGAAGCGCACAGGCTAATCCGTCGTTGCGCACGATAGGCTCGCTTCAGTCCCCCCAATGGTTGAACGGAGTCGCCATGAACCTCCAACCTTCTTCGAGCGCCAGTGCCGCCAGTGCCACCAGTTCCCCCGATGCCTCCACGAGCGATGCCTTTGCCGTGCAGGGGAAACTCAATCGCGAGCTGGTCCACAAGACCGATGTGACCAATGTTTTCGTGGCGTCGATCAATCGGACCGCCGACACGGCCGACGGGCGCGAGTGCTTCATCGCCGAACTCGACATCGACCGGCATCACCCCTTTTTCTTCGAGCATCCGCTCGACCACGTTCCGGGCCTGATGCTGATCGAAGGCACCCGGCAGACCGGCACGGCGATTTCGCATCGCTTCTATGACGTGTCTCACGATCTCGTCTTTGTCCTCAATGCGCTGGAAGTCACCTTCGAGCACTTTGCCGAGTTGCATGCTCCCCTTTCGGTGCGATTCGTGATCGTGGCCAAGACTTATCGCCATGATCGTCTGGCCTCGCTCTCCTGCGAAAGTCAGTGGCTGCAGTTCGGCCGCCCGCTGGGCACGATGAATGCGCGCTGGAGCTTTTCTCCGCCGGCGCTGCTTGCCCGGCTGCGTCACGCTGCCAAGGCAGGCGACATCCATTGAGTCGCGGCGATCGCCCGTTGGCAGGGCGTTGCAAGGAGACATCATGAAACATCTCGCCCGTTGGCTGGGCCTGCGTTACCCGCAGGATCTTGCCCCGCTTGCACTTGTGGTGTGTACGGCGGTGTTCCAGTGGGCCGCGTACTTGCGGGTGCATGACCTGCGTGCTGCGATCGCGTGCGCGATGCTGCTCCTGCTGCCCCAGATCGCCGTATCTACCGCAGTTCATAACCAATCGCATGTCGGCATGTTCGTAGGCGCGTGGGGCAACCGCGTGCTGGAACTGGTCATGTTCCTGCAAACGGGTATGTACGCTGCGAAGTTTCGGCTGCATCACAGTCGAGGGCACCACCTGCATTACACGGAGCCCGAACGTGATCCATCGCGCTGGATCGATGCGGGCGGCCGCCGCATGTCGCGGCTTGCTTACGTTGCACACTATTTCCTCACGTATGACTATCACGTGCTTCGCATTGGGCGGACGTGCACAAGTTTGCGCCGTCGCTGCCTCTGGCAGGTGGCGGCCAGCTACGTTGTGCTGGCGGTATTGGTATTTCACGACCCGCGCAATGCGCTGGTGTTCTTCGTTGCTCCGATCGTGCTCGTCTGGCTCAACTTTATTCACATGACCTACGACGACCACATCGACCTCTACTCCCGTGACCCGTTCAAAGCGTCGCACACGAAGGCCAATCACTGGCTCAATCTCGTGTTTTTCAACAACGGTTATCACCTCGCGCATCACCTGCGCCCGGGCTTGCATTGGAGCCGCCTGCCGCAATTCCATCGGCAGATCGCGCATCGGATCGACGTGCCTGCCTCGTCGGGCGCGTTCAATCGCTGGTTTCGATAACGAGACCTCTCATGACTTCCTCATCGACGTTGGCAGGTAGTGTGCCCTCCCGTCGCCCATCGACGGCTTCGCGCGCCGTCGTTATCGGTGCGGGCATGGCTGGCTTGCTCGCTGCGTATGTGCTGGCCAGTCACTATGACGAAGTCTGTCTCGTCGAGCGCGACGAACTGGCCGATGCGCCGGGGGCCAGGCCTGGCGTGCCGCAAGGGCACTATGTTCATCAACTCCTGATGCGAGGGCGCCGCACGCTTGAGGCACTGTTCCCGGATCTCGAGCAGACGTTGCTCGAGGCCGGCGCGGTGCCGCTCGACTGGTATCGGTCTGTGCGGTGGTTCGGTGCCGCTGGCTGGATGCCGCCGGCAGGCGAAGGGTTCGTCACATGGTCGGCGAGCCGCGACTTGCTCGAGTTCGCGGTGCGCCAGCGAGTGCAAGCCGAGCGGCATGTCAGCGTGCTCAAGGGTTGCGAAGTGACAGGCCTCAGCTTTGACCCGGCGCTCGGGCGTGTTCGCGGCGTGGCGATTCGGCACCGTTGTGCGCGGACCTTGTCCGGCGATGCCGAAGGCGCCACGACATTGCCGGCCGCATTCGTTGTCGACGCCAGTGGCCGCAATTCGCGCGCACCGACGTGGCTGGCAGCCGCAGGCTTCGATACGCTCAGAGAAACCGTCGTAGACGCCCGTGTCGGGTATGCGAGCCGTCTCTACGACGTGCCGAAGCGTTCGGTCTGGCGCGATTGGCAGGCGCTGGTGGTGCATGGCCGCCCACCGGAATGCTTGCGCAGTGGCACGATCTTCCCGATCGAGGGCAATCGGTGGATTGTCACGTTGACGGGCGCCGGTGGCGACTTTCCCCCCGGCGAGGAAGATGGCTTCACAGCCTTTGCGCGCAGTCTGCGTGTGCCGGCCCTCTACGACGCCATTGCCGTCGCCGAACCGGTGTCGCCGATCCACCAGTTTCGCCGTACCGAGAACCGGTTGCGTCACTTCGACGGAATGGGGCGATGGCCGGCGGGCTTCGCGGTGCTTGGCGACGCTGCGTGCAGTTTCAATCCGGTGTACGGGCAGGGGATGACGATTGCCGCGTTGAGTGCCGTAGCACTCGACGCGCATCTGCATGTCCTTCGTCGCACCGGCGATGTCCCTGGCAGCCTTGCGTTGCAGCGAGCGCTGGCGCGCGTGGCTCGGCGCGCATGGATATTCGCAACGGGAGTCGATCTGCGTCAGACCGGAGGCGCGGTGTCAGCGCATTGGAAGGCGCGGCTCATGCAGCGCTATGTGGAGTCGTTGCTCGGACTCGCGGTGGACGACGCCGCCATCTACCGCCGGTTTCTGCGCGTGATGCACATGGTGGAGCCTCCGATGGCGCTGTTCGCGCCGCCGGTTGCCGCACAAGTCGCCTGGCGACTTGCCTGTCAGCAAGCTGCGCGCGTTTTTACGCCGGGAAGCCTTTCGTCACGACAAGGACGTGAGGCGATGGGCGTCAGAAAGACGGGGCGGAAGTGATTGCCGTCGATTCCCGTGATGACGCAAGGCAGCGCCTTGTCGGCCCCGTCTCCCTTGGCGGGCGATGTCCGCCCCGTCACGGGGCGGGTCTCGATGGGGGCGCCTATGTCCCCCGGCCCAGGGACGCTCAACCGACCCTCAGCTCGAGCGTGAGCGTGTCGAGCGTGAATGAACCGTCGTCCTGAATCTTGAAGTGACGACGCACGTTGTCGGCCATCGCTGTCTGCAAGGCGCGAATGGCCACTTGCATGGGCTCCGGCGTGCGCATGCGCGCCGTCCACGTCTTAAAGTCCAGATCGAGCGTGCGCGGCGTGAACGACGCCACCGAGAATCCCGCCCCTGCGGCCATCGTCATCCATTCGCTCGCCGCGTAATTGCGCACATGCGAGGTGTCGCGCAACACTTCCACCGCTTGCAGATAGGTGTCGAACAACGGTTGGCCGGTCGAGGCGACATCGCAGATCACCACGCGTCCGCCCGGCTTGAGCACGCGGCGCATCTCGCGCAGCGCGGCGCCCACGTCAGCCCAGTGATGCGCACTGTAGCGGCTGAACACGAGATCGAAGCTGGCGTCGGCGAATGCCAACGATTCGGCCGCGCCGAGTTGGGTGTCGATATTCGTCAGCCCCCGCTTCGTGGCCTCGCCCGCAACCACGCCGAGCATCTCTGGCGACAGGTCGTAAGCCACCACACGGGCGGCATGAGGCGCGGTGAAGAAGCTCACGTGGCCCGCGCCACAACCCAGATCGAGGACTTGCGCACCCGGATGCGCACGCGTAATCGCGGCGAGTTGCTCCAGATCGGCCCCCTGGGCGTGATTGGCGCTCGTCAGATAGGCCGAGGCCTGCGGGCCGAACTGGCCGGTGACGACGGCGTTATGCGCGTCATGGGCAGGGTGGGCGGCATGCGCCGCAGCGGAGCCGGGGGATTGCGGGGTATCGCTCACGGCGAGTCTCCTTGGTCTGTGGGATAGGGCGAGCTGGCTTCGGCGATGTACGGCTCAGGGGCTTGCGCGACATCGATGGACCTCACGATAATGGCTCGTCGATACTGGTACAAGTTGCCTATTTATCCTGGTATGAAAACTACCCCCATTGCATCGTCCGGCACCCCGTCGGCAGAGCCGGCGGCGTCTACCGATGATGCGCGCCAGCGTCGCGCGCTGGGTGACTTTCTGCGAGCGCATCGCGAGCGGCTGACCCCGGCGGCGGTCGGGCTGCCGCTGCTTGGACGGCGTCGAACGCCGGGACTGCGGCGCGAGGAAGTGGCGCAGTTATGCGGCTTGTCGTCGACCTGGTACACATGGATCGAGCAGGCGCGGGAAGTGTCGATTTCGGCGGGCGCGCTGGCAGCGGTGGCCAGCGCGCTGCGGCTCTCGCGCGCCGAACGCGCGTATCTCTTCGATCTGGCGGGCAAGCGCGATCCGGAGCGCGGCGCGGCGCCGTTGCCACATCACGCCGCAGCGCAGGTGCAAGCCGCAGTCGCCGCCGTGGCGGCCCCGGCCTACGCGCTCGACCGGTGCTGGGATGTCCTCGCGTGGAACCCCGCTGCCGCCGACATCTTTCGGGGCTGGCTCGACATGCCTGGTGCGAAGAATCTGTTGCGCTACATCTTTCTCGATGCGGGCGCACAGACGTTGATTCAGGATTGGGAGAGCCGTGCGCGACGTGTCGTCGCGGAGTTTCGCGCCGAATGCAGCGCTTATCTCGACGACACCCCCGTGCGCGCGCTCACAGACGCATTGCAACGCGAGAGCCACGTGTTCGCCGCGCTGTGGTCGCAGCAGGATGTCGTCGAGCGAGAAGGCGGCCGGCGCGGCTTTCATCACCCTGTGCGCGGGGATATCGACTTTGCTCAGGTCACGTTCCGTCTGTCCGGGCACGATGACGTCAAGCTCGTGATGCTGCTGCCATAGCGCGACGGGGGTGCCCACGGCAGGGCGCTACCATCATGCGACGGTCAGAAGGCGGGCCGCAGCCACTGCACGAACAGCGTGGTGCTGGCCATGCCGAGCAGCGTCATGATGAGCGAGCCGCCCACGTGAACGATGACGATGAGCGACGCCCAGCCCATCTCTCCTCCGCGCAGCAGCGTGGTGACTTCGGCGGAGAAGGTGGAGAACGTGGTGAGGCCGCCGAGAAACCCGGTGACGATCAACAGACGCCACTCGATGGGGATCGACGGAAAGTGGCTGAAGAGTGCCACGGCGACCCCGATCAGATAGCCACCCACGAGGTTGGCCGCGAGTGTGCCGAGCGGGAGCGTCGGCAAGACCGCATTGAACTGCAGGCTCAACGCCCAGCGCAACAGCGCGCCGAGTGCGGCCCCGATGCTGATGGCGAAGACCGAAGCGAACATGGGTGACTCCTCTGCCGATCGTATGAAAAAAAACGGCCAGTCCTTTCGGACCGGCCGCTTTCGCCTCTCAAGCGAAGACTACAGGCATTGCCACAGGACTTAGTCCTTCGGGAACGACGTGGCGCCGCCGTGCGCGCCCGACCACTCGGCCGGTGCGTGCAGGAATTTCTCGACTTCGTCGAGCGTCTTCGTGTCGAAGTGGTTCTGCTGCTTGGCAACGCGCAGCACGTCCCACCACGTCGCGAGCGAGTGCAGTTGGACATCGATGTCCTTGAGCACCTGACGGCTCTCCGGGAAGATGTCGTAGTGGAAGATCACGAACACGTGATTCACGCTCGCACCGGCTTCACGCAGCGCCTTGCAGAAGTTGATCTTGCTGCGACCGTCGGTCGTCAGATCTTCCACGAGCAGCACGCGCGAGCCTTCCGGCAGATCGCCTTCGATCTGCGCATTGCGGCCGAAGCCCTTCGGTTTTTTGCGAACGTACTGCATCGGCAGCATCAGCTTGTCGGCGATCCAGGCCGCGAACGGAATGCCTGCGGTCTCACCGCCGGCCACCGTATCGAACTGCTCGCAACCGACGTCCTGAATGATGACGGCCTCGGCGAAGTCCATCAGCGTACGGCGCACACGCGGGTACGAGATCAGCTTGCGGCAGTCGGTGTAGACCGGGCTGGCCCAGCCCGAGGTGAAGATGTACGGCTTCTCGGCGTTGAAATGCACCGCGCCCACTTCGAGCAGGATCTTGGCGGTGATGTCGGAAATCGCCTGGCGGTCGATGCCAATCATGATGCGGTTCCTTAACGTAGCTGCCCGCCGTGGGGCGTGCAGCCAGGAGTCATGGGTCAGTCAGCGCGCAGCCGCAGCGCGTAGGGCACTGGGGCAGGACGCCGTCTAAGGCGGCGGGTCTGCACGTCTTGCGACGACCGACCGGCGCTTAAGCGCGAATTATGCCACAAGTTTCAGCAGATGCGAGGGCAATTATGCACTGAGCGTATATTTTCGACGGGGCGGATACGCATCGCGTGCGCGCACGGCGCATATGAAATATCGTCTCCGACAGGTGAGTCCAAAAAAAGAGACAGTTGCCGAGCCTTTATGACAGGCATACACTCACGCCGAAAATTCAGACCCGTCGGACGCGCTCATGCCAAACGATTCCTCGCCCTCGCTTGCGGCTTCTGCCGTGCCGCAAGACAACGCCTACGCGAACCGTGCCCTCTGGGCCTCGGCCATCGGCTATGCCATGGACGGCTTCGATCTGCTGATTCTCGGCTTCATCCTGCCCGCCATCGCGGCCGACCTTGCGCTGTCCAGCGCGCAGTCGGGCGCACTCGTGACCTGGACGCTCGTGGGCGCCGTCGTCGGGGGCATCGTCTTCGGCATGCTCTCCGACCGTTATGGCCGCGTACGCGTGCTGTCCTGGACGATCCTGCTCTTCGCCGTATTCACCGGTCTGTGCTCGCTCGCCCAGGGGTATTGGGATCTGCTGGCGTACCGGACGATCGCCGGCATCGGTCTGGGCGGCGAATTCGGCATCGGCATGGCGCTCGCGGCGGAAGCATGTGCGCCCGAGCGCCGTGCTCGCGCGTCGTCGTTCGTGGGTCTGGGATGGCAGGCCGGCGTGCTCGCCGCCGCTTTGCTCACGCCGTTGCTGCTGCCGGTCATCGGCTGGCGCGGCATGTTCGCTGTGGGCCTGCTCCCCGCCGTCGTGTCGTTCGTCATGCGCCGCGCGCTCGGTGAGCCCGAGATGTTCCTCGCGCAACAGAAACAGCCGCGCGAGCACGCGCCGCTCAAACTGCTGGTGAAAGATCGCGCCACCACGCGCGCGAGCCTCGGCGTGGCGATCCTCTGCTCGGTGCAGAACTTCGGTTACTACGGCCTGATGATCTGGATGCCGTCGTACCTGTCGAAGACGTTCGGTTACTCGCTGACCAAGTCGGCCATGTGGACGGCAGTGACAGTTCTCGGCATGGCGTTCGGCATCTGGTTGTTCGGCCGTCTGGCCGATCGCGTCGGCCGCCGTCCGACGTTCATCGGTTATCAGATCGGCGCCGTCGTGATGGTATTCGTCTACGCCCAGTTGCAGTCACAGTTCGCGCTGCTGATCGGCGGGGCGGTGATGGGGCTGTTCGTGAACGGCATGATCGGCGGCTACGGCGCGCTGATTTCGGAGCTGTATCCGACGGCCGCGCGTGCAACGGCGCAAAACGTGCTGTTCAACATTGGCCGCGCCGTCGGCGGATTCGGGCCGCTCACGGTCGGGGCGCTGGCTGCTGCGTATTCGTTCAAGATGGCGCTCGTCTTCCTCGCCAGCATTTACGTGCTCGACATTCTCGCCACGCTCTTTCTGATTCCGGAGCGTCGCGGTGAAGCGCTGAAATAAGGCGCTTTGAACGCGATATCGCCCGCGCGGCAGGCGCCGCGTGCGGCATCACGCTTTCGGCGCAAGGTGTACACTTTGCGTCCTGCGGTGCGTCCGGCGCACCGTCAGTCCCGAGCTCCGGCGCGCACACGCGCGACATGCCGGATCGGGGATGCGGCAGTCATCACGCTGCCGCGCACGGAAGAAAACCGTCGACGACACAATCGTCGAATCCCTCCGGTTGGCGCTTCCCCGCCGTGATCCGTCAAAAGACGGCTGAACCCAGACGCTGCCCGCATGCGGCTCGGGTCCGGCCGTCGCCCTGTCCTTAGGTATCGAGATATGGATGAACAACTGAAACAAAGCGCCCTGGCGTACCACGAGAATCCGCGTCCGGGCAAAATCTCGGTGACGCCGACCAAGCCGCTGTCGAACCAGATCGATCTGTCGCTGGCCTACTCCCCCGGCGTGGCCTACGCCTGCGAGGCCATCGCCGAAGATCCGCTCGCGGCCAATCGTTACACGTCGCGCGGCAACCTCGTCGGTGTGATCACCAACGGTACCGCCGTGCTTGGTCTGGGCAACATTGGCCCGCTCGCCGCCAAGCCGGTGATGGAAGGCAAGGGCTGCCTGTTCAAGAAGTTCGCCGGCATCGACGTGTTCGACATCGAGCTCGCCGAGCACGATCCGGACAAGCTCGTCGAAGCCATTGCCATGCTCGAGCCGACGCTCGGCGGCATCAACCTCGAAGACATCAAGGCGCCCGAGTGCTTCTACATCGAGAAGAAGCTGCGCGAGCGCATGAAGATCCCCGTCTTCCACGACGATCAGCACGGCACCGCCATCATCGCCTCGGCCGCGATCCTCAACGGCCTGAAGGTCGTGGGCAAGGACATTGCCAAGGTGAAGCTGGTCTGCTCGGGGGCCGGCGCTGCCGCCATCGCTTGTCTGGATCTGCTGGTGAACCTCGGCCTGAAGAAAGAGAACATTCTTGTTCTCGACTCGAAGGGTGTGATTCACACCGGCCGCGACAAGCTTGACGAGAGCAAGGCGCGTTACGCTGTGGCGACCGAAGCCCGTACGCTGGCCGACGCCAGCAACGGCGCCGACGTGTTCCTCGGCTGCTCGACCGCCGGCGTGCTGACCGGCGACATGGTCAAGACGATGGGCCCGAAGCCGCTGATTCTGGCGCTCGCCAATCCAGAGCCGGAAATCCGCCCGGAAATTGCGAAGGCTGCGCGTCCGGACTGCATCGTCGCAACCGGCCGTTCGGACTATCCGAACCAGGTCAACAACGTGTTGTGCTTCCCGTTCATCTTCCGTGGCGCGCTCGACGTCGGTGCGACCACCATCACGGAAGAGATGAAGCTCGCCACCGTGCGTGCCATCGCGGAGCTGGCGCAGGAAGAAGAGCAGAGCGAAGAAGTCGCACGCGCTTATGAAGGCCAGTCGCTCGAATTCGGTCCCGAGTACATCATTCCGAAGCCGTTCGATCCGCGTCTGATCATCAAGATCGCACCGGCCGTGGCGCAAGCCGCGATGGACTCGGGCGTAGCCACGCGTCCGATCCTGGACATGGACGCCTACCGCGAACAACTCGGCACGACCGTGTATCGCACCGGTTTCATCATGCGCCCGGTGTTCGCCGCCGCCCGCGCCCGCTTCGGCAACGACGCTGCCCGTATCGTGTTCGCCGAAGGCGAAGACGAGCGCGTGCTGCGCGCGGCCCAGTTCGTGCTGGCCGAGCGTATCGCCAAGCCGATCATCATCGGCCGTCCGGCCGTGGTGGAAATGCGCCTGCAGAAGATCGGCTCGAAGCTCAAGCCGGGTGTTGATTTCGAGATCGTGAATCCGGAAGACGACACGCGTTATCAGCGTTGCTGGCAGGAGTACCACAACCTTGGCGCACGTCACGGTGTGACGCCGGAAGTTGCCAAGGCTGCCATGCGCAAGGACAACACGCTGATCGGTGCGATCCTCGTGCGTCTGGGCGAAGCCGACGGCATGATCTGCGGCATGATCGATACCTACCATCGCCATCTGGATGTGGTCGATCAGGTGCTCGGCCGCGCGGCCGGTGTCGAGAACTACGCCGCCATGAACCTGTTGATGCTCGAGAAGCGCAACCTGTTCATCAGCGACACGTACGTCAATGAGACGCCGACCTCGGAGCAACTCGCCGAGATGACCGTGCTCGCCGCGAAGGAAATCGAGCGCTTCGGCATCGCCCCGAAGGTGGCGCTGCTCTCGAACTCGAACTTCGGCAGCGTGAAGTCGGCATCGGCACAACGCATGGCCCGCGCCTGCGAACTGCTCGCCGCACGTGCGCCGGCGCTGGAAGTCGACGGTGAAATGCACGGCGACGCCGCGTTGTCGGAGACGGTGCGTCGCGCCGCGTATCCGGCGTCGCGTCTGTCGGGTGAAGCGAACCTGCTGGTCATGCCGAACGTCGAAGCGGCGAACATCACGTACAACCTGCTCAAGATGACGGGCGGCGAAGGCGTGACGGTCGGCCCGTTCCTGCTGGGCTGCGCCAAGCCGGTTCACATTCTGACGCCGGCCGCCACCGTGCGCCGCATCATCAACATGACGGCCGTTGCTGCGGCCAACGTCAGCCGTTGATGCTCAGGGGGGCGTGACGCCGGGGTAATTTCCGGTGTCCTTGCCTGCCGGCTGCGCGAGAGCGCATAAAAAATCCCGCCAGACGCTGACGCGCTGGCGGGATTTTTATTGGACCGTCGTTTTTTTGCCGATCAGGCAGCCGCGCGATGCGAACCGCCGTCGCGGAATTGCGTGAGCAACTTCGTCCACTTGATACGCGTGGCGGCGAGGTTTTGCTCCTTGACGTGCCCGTAGCCGCGAATCTCCTGCGGCAGCTCCGCCAACTGCACGGCCAGCGAGACGTTCTGCTCGTTCAGACGCGACACCAGTTCGCTCACCAGCGTTTCGTACTCGCCGATCAGCGCGCGTTCCGTGCGACGCTCGTGGGTCCGGCCGAAGATGTCGAACGCACCGCCGCGCAGCCCCTTGAACTTCGCCAGCACGCCGAACGCCTTCATCATCCACGCACCATAGGCCTTCTTGACCAGATGACCCTTGTCGTCGTGCTTGGCCAGCGACGGCGGCGCGAGATGGAAGCGCAGCGTGAAGTCGCCTTCGAACTGCTCGTTGATCTTCTTCATGAACGCCGGATCGGTGTACAGACGCGCGACTTCGTATTCATCCTTGTAGGCCATGAGCTTGTACAGCGCACGGGCGACGGCCTCGGTGAGCGGCAGTTGCGCACCTTCTTGCGTGAGCGGCGTTTCGGCGGCGCGAACGCGATCCACCGTCTGCTTGAAGCGCTCCGCGTAGGCGCGATCCTGATACGCCACGAGTTGGTCGTAACGCCGCTGGATCAGCATGTCGAGCGCGCGCGGTGTGTGCAGCGTAATCAGCTTGCCACCGGCGGCGGACGACTCCGGCGTCTCATTCTGCTGCGCGAGCTTGCGCACGCTTGCCAGATCGTGTGCCGCGCGACGGCCCCATTCGAAAGCCTGCTTGTTCTTCTCGATCGCCACACCGTTCAGTTCGATGGCGCGCATGAGCGCGGCATGCGAGAGCGGCACCCAGCCCTTCTGCCACGCATAACCCAGCACGAACGGGTTCGTGTAGATGGTGTCGCCGAGCAGGCGCAGCGAGAGATGGTTGGCGTCGACGAAGTCGACACTGTCGCCGGCCGCCGTGCGGATATCGTGCTCCGTGCTCGCACCGGGGAAGCGCCAGTTCGGGTTGTGAATGAACTCGGCCGTCGGCGTGTGGGCGCTGTTGACCACGATGTTCGTCACGCCATGCTGTACGCGTGAGAGCGTGTCGTCGCTTGCCGTCGTGATGGCGTCGCAACCGATCACCACACGCGCGTCGCCCATGGCGATGCGTGTCGCGTGAATGTCTTCCGGCTGCAACGCGATCTGCACGTGGCTCGTCACCGCGCCGCCCTTCTGCGCGAGACCGGTGACATCGAGCGTCGTGACGCCCTTGTTTTCCAGATGCGCCGCCATTCCGAGCAGGCCGCCGATGGTGACCACGCCCGTGCCGCCCACGCCCGTCACGAGAATGCCGTACGGGCGCGTGATGGCGGGCAACGCCGGTTCGGGCAGCGGCGCCAGACCGTTGCTGTCCACCTGCGCGGTCTTGGGCTTGCGCAGTTGGCCGCCTTCGACCGTCACGAAGCTCGGGCAGAAGCCGTTCAGGCAGGAGTAGTCCTTGTTGCAAGTCGACTGGTTGATCTGGCGCTTCGTGCCGAATTCCGTCTCCAGCGGCTCGACCGACAGACAGTTCGACTTCACGGAGCAATCGCCGCACCCTTCGCAGACCGCTTCATTGATGACCACACGCTTTGCCGGATCGGGATACGTGCCACGTTTGCGGCGGCGGCGCTTCTCGGTGGCGCACGTCTGGTCGTAGATCAGAATCGATGTGCCCTTGACCAGGCGCAGTTCTCGCTGCACGCGATCCAGCTCGCTGCGATGATAGACGGGGATGTCGCCCACGAGCTTCACGCCGTCGTACTTCTCGGGTTCGTCCGTCACGATGACGATCTTCGCCGCGCCTTCGGCATCCACCTGCGCCACGATCTGCGGCACGCTGAGCGTGCCGTCGACCGGCTGGCCACCCGTCATCGCGACCGCATCGTTGTACAGAATCTTGTAGGTGATGTTGACCTTCGACGAGATCGCCGCGCGAATCGCGAGCAGGCCAGAATGGAAGTACGTGCCGTCGCCGAGGTTGGCGAAGATGTGTTCGTCGCACGAGAACGGCGCCTGTCCGATCCAGGGCACGCCTTCGCCGCCCATCTGCGAGAAGGTGTCGGTCTTGCGGTCCATCCACACGGTCATGTAGTGACAGCCGATGCCGGCGATGGCGCGCGACCCTTCGGGCACATTGGTCGACGTGTTGTGCGGACAGCCCGAACAGAACCACGGTTTGCGTTCGGCCGCGACGCGCGGCTTGGCGAGCGCTTGTTCCTTCGCCTCGATCACACGCAGGCGGGCAGCGATGCGCTCGCGCACGTCGCTCGGCAACTCGAACTTTTCCAGGCGCGTGGCAATGGCCTTGGCAATCAGCGCGGGCGAGAGTTCGTAGTGAGCGGGCAGCAACCAGTTGGCCATCGGCACGGACCATTCGCCACCGGCACCGTCCTTTTCGTCGAACTTGCCATACACGCGCGGACGCACATCGTCGCGCCAGTTGTACAGTTCTTCCTTGATCGCGTATTCGAGGATCTGACGCTTCTCCTCGACCACCAGAATTTCCTGCAGACCCTGTGCGAACGCGCGCGCACCCTGCGCTTCGAGCGGCCACACACAACCCACTTTGTACAAACGAATGCCGATGCGCTGGCAAGTGGCTTCGTCCAGTCCCAGATCGGCGAGCGCCTGGCACACGTCGAGATACGCTTTGCCGCCGGTCATGATGCCGAAGCGCGCGTGGGGCGAATCGATCATCACGCGGTCGAGCTTGTTGGCGCGCACGTACGCGAGCCCGGCGTACCACTTGTAGTCGAGCAAACGCGCTTCCTGCACCAGCGGCGGATCGGGCCAGCGAATGTTCAGGCCGTCGGGCGGCATGATGAAGTCGTTCGGCAGACGGATGTCGACGTTGTGCGGATCGATCATCACCGACGCCGACGATTCGACCACATCCGTCACACACTTCATCGCGACCCACAGGCCGGAGTAGCGGCTCATCGCCCAGCCATGCAGACCGTAGTCGAGATACTCCTGAACGTTCGACGGATACAGCACGGGAATGCCGGCCGCCTTGAAGTCGTGTTCGGACTGATGCGCGAGGGTGGAGGATTTTGCGGCGTGGTCGTCGCCTGCGAGCACCAGCACGCCGCCATGCTTCGATGAGCCGGCCGAGTTGCCGTGCTTGAGCACGTCCATGGAGCGGTCAACGCCGGGGCCCTTGCCGTACCACATGGAGAACACGCCGTCGAACTTGGCCGGGTACAGGTTGACCTGCTGCGAGCCCCACACGGCAGTGGCGGCGAGGTCTTCGTTCAGGCCGGGCTGGAAGACGATGTGATGGCTGGCGAGGTGCTGTTTCGCTTTCCATAGCGACAGATCCAGACCGCCTAGCGGCGAGCCGCGATAGCCCGAAATGAAGCCCGCGGTGTTGAGCCCGGCGGCGGCATCGCGCGCCTGCTGCAACATCGGCAGGCGGACCAAAGCCTGGATGCCGCTCATGTAAGCGCGACCGCGCTCGAGCGTGTACTTGTCGTCGAGCGTGACCGATTCTAGTGCGGCCAGCAAGCTCGGATTGACGGGGGCGTTCATGGGGTGTGCTCCTCACTCTCACTGATTTTGGGATCGCCAAAACTTCCTGCCCCTCCCGCTCTCGTGAAGCAGGACGGCAGCGGTGAATACCGGCCTCTGAATATCGCTCATCAGGGGTGCTCACTTGCGTGACGTCACCCGCAGAGCGGGGCCGTTTATCGTAATACTGATGCCAGTCGGACTCATGTTAGCACCGGTGTCAGGGCGTTGCCTGACGGGTGCGGCGACGTTTCATGGGTTACCGGTCGGGGCAGTATAGCGAGCATTATGACGTTTACGTAAACGTCAGGTGGATGGCGTAAACCCTCGTCTGTGGTTTCCGCCATTGCCCCTCACATCACCGGCAGGTGCGGCATCAAGACGCAATGCTGCTTTCCGATTTCGCCTCAAAATGACGGCATTGTGTCGCGATTATGTCGGTAACCGTACGTTTGTCAGCGCCTTCTGACATGCGGGTAACAACGTGTAACGGTTCGGGGGCGGCGGGAACGGACGCGGCAGAATGGCCACTAATGCTTTACCCGACACGTTGGGTACGTACTTAGCGCACAGTCAGTGCGCGTAGCAATAAAGCGATACGCAAGAAGGAGTCACTGTGAATCAACGAAACATCGCCAAATTCCTGCTGGTTTCCGCTTCGTTTCTGACCCTGGAAGTGAGCGTCGCTCGCGCCGACGAAATGGCGCGCGACAAGACGGCCGAACCTACCCCGATTACGCAGCAGCGAACCACGCAACAGCCGCAGCGTTACGAAGGCCCGCTCGACCAGCGCACGATCGATCCGCGAGAATTCCAGCGCCGCTAATGCGGCCCGATCCATTCCGAGTGCGTTGCCGCTCCGGCAACACGCGCTAACCCGACAGGGCGCCACCTCACAAGGTTGGCGCCTTTTTCTTTGCCCGTTGGTTCTTCGGCGCTGCGCTGTAATTTGCCGTAATCGTCGTATTGGGGCGATGACTTCCCGGAAATCGTATCGATGCGCAATAATATTGCGCATACGTCTAAATAATGGGGAGAAAAATGTCAAAACTGGAACTGGACAAGATAGATCGCCGGATCCTCGCCTTGCTCCAAAGCAACGGGCGGCTATCCAATCTCGAAATCGCCGAGCAGGTCAGGCTATCCCCGAGTCCCTGCCTGCGGCGTATCCGGCGTCTGGAGGAAGCGGGCGTCATTCGCGGCTACGTTGCCCTGCTGGAGCCAACGCGTCTCGGCCTCGGCCTGCTGGCCTACGTCAACGTGCGGCTCGACAAGCGGCATCCCGGCGACGGGGAGGGCGGTTCGGTCATCGAACACTTCCGCAGCGTGGTCGAAACGTGGACGGAAGTCGTCGGCTGCTATGCGATGGCGGGCGACATGGACTATTTGCTGCGCGTGCACGTTCGCGACATGGCGCACTTCTCGCGGTTCATGCAGACGCAGTTGCTCGTGCATCCGAGCGTCGTTGATGTCAAAACCAGCTTTGTGCTCGATCAGCTCAAGGAGACGACGGCGCTCCCGCTACCGTAACCCGGCGAACGTTGTCATTTTGACGAGAACAAAAAAACCCGGCCACTCGACCGGGTTTCTTTTTTCGCCAGGCGGCTGACGCGTTGCTCAGGCAGCGCGCTGATTCGGCAAGAGGGCGCCAAACAGGCGGCGGGCGTTGCGAAGCTGGCGCTTGACCGCGTAGTCGAACGCCGCGACCTGATCCTGCATCATTTCCGAAAGCATCGACTGCGTGTCGGCTGGGGGCAGGCTCAGATACCCGTCGGCTTCGCCGTAAGCGAAGTTGATCTCCATGCCGGCCTTCTTCGCAATGCGCATCATGCGGGCGTTGCGCGAGAGGCAATGCATGTACAGCGTGTCGACGCGCTTGTTACGGCAATGGATGGCGGCGCGTTCAAACAGACGCGAGCCAATGCCGCGGCCACGGGCCGATTCGAGCACCGAGACGCCGAACTCTGCGACACGGCCGTTCTTGCCTTCCGGCAGTTGGGCGACGTGGGCAACGGCGACGAGCGCGAGATTGTCGTCGTAGACGCCAAAGACGCTGTCACGCGAGAAATCGAGGCTGACGACGTAGCGGGTGATCACATCGTCGGTGACGACCTGACCAAAGCGCAGCAGGCGGTCTTCTTCGCCGAGCGCCAGGAAGTGGCGCTGGAGCCGGTGGATGTCGCCGGACGTCAGCTCGCGAATCAGTACGCTCGACCGCTCGTTGGCGGCAACCGTCGCGCGGGCGACGTCGGGCGTGTGGTTCGGGGCAGTCATGGCGTAATCCTTGAGTATTCTTTAGTGCGTGTACTGAATTGTGCGACGCAAAAGAATTATACCCGATCGGGTAGGTAAAAACCCTAGGAAATAAATGCCGGTCGTGGAGGGAAATGTCTAAGTCGCTGAAGAATGGCGTCTTTTCTCGATCTGGCCTTCGACGGCGGGCGAGGGAAGGTTGCTGCGAGGCAACAAAAAAGGGCGATTCGTCGCCCTTTTATGTGAGTGATGACTTGCTTCGTCAGGTGCGGGAGGGGGTGGCGGCGGCCGGGATGGCGGCGTCGACACCGCCCGGCAGCGGGGCAGCGAGTCCGTGTTCGAGCACGGCGATGACCTCGTTGGCGAAATCCCGGTACCGCATGCGGCCACCGGGTTTGAGCCACGTGAAGGTCCAGTTGATCATGCCGAACAGCATCATCGTGAGCGCTGTCTGATTGTACTTGGCGACCCGGTCGGGGAACGCACGCGCGAGTTGGCGGGCGAATGCGGCCACCACGTCCCGCTGACGATTGAGCACGATCTCCCGCTGCTCGTCGTTGAGGAACTTCACGTCGTTGAGCAGCGCGATGTGACGCGTCTGCGACGTCTCGTACTCATCGAGAAACGCGCGGATCAGTTCGTGGAACGTGTCGCGCTCGGACAGTCCACGGCGTTGGCCCAGTGCCTCGACTTCGGTGACGATCAGCATCAGACGCTTGGTATAACGCTCGAGAAGATCGAACAGGATGGCGTCTTTGCTCGCGTAGTAGTGATACAGGCGAGCCTTCGACGTGCCGCACGCGGCGGCCAGCTCGGACATCGACGTGCTCGGATAGCTCGCGCGGGCGAAGGCCTCGGCCGCGACGTCAAGGATCTGTTCGCGCTGCGATTCGTGATCGGGCGCTTTGGTACGTGCCATAAACGGGGGTTACTCCAGTCGTAGATCGCACGCGGCGGGCGCAGTGGTGTCGCCGCGCAACGCGAGCCGGCCTGCCGCACCGAGTTCGCGGCAGCGCCACAACAGAAAACTGTCGGTCGCAAAAAAACCTTCGACGCGGGGCATCATCTCGCCGAGAAAGGCTGCCATCGGCGTCCAGCCAATGGGTGCCTGCGTCAGAATCTGATCGTCGATTTCGGCGAATGTCGCGCCTTCGAACGTGTTGTGCACCCAGCGGCGCACTTGCGTGTTGGCTTGCTTGAGTGCTCGCCATTCCAGCGACAGGCGGCCAATGCGCAACAGCGAGATCGGCGCGATGCGAGCGAATCGCTCGGCCAGCACTTCCGGCGAATACATACCGACGCTGGTGCGACGTTCCGCGACTGGCGATGCGCCGGGCGTTACCAGGTCGCTGCCGCGCAGCACGATCTCATTCAGACGAGCGGGCGTATTGCGCAACATGAATGCCACACGCCGCAATGTGAGTTGATCCGAGGCGCTGTCGCCATGCCAGCAAACCACCGCGTTCTCGCCTTCGGCTAGACGTTGCACCGATGCCAGTTCTTCGCGCAGCTCGCCTGCGTAATCGCGACCGGCAGACGGCAGCACGCGCTGCCAGAAAGCGGCCCGCTGCCGCTCGTTCTCGTCGATCTCGCGCAATGGCCCAATGGCCAGATCGTCACGCAGGACAAGCACGGGGTCGGCGCGAAGCGCTTGCGCCATCGCCGCGCGCAACTGCTGCGCCGCGATATCGCCACAAACGACATGGATGGTATTCATGCCCGGTAGTTTACGGTATTCCCGCACCCTCGGGTTGACGCTCCCGTAATGCCCGAAATAATCGACGCATTGGCGGGATTTCGCGCCAGTTCCGGCCGTGTTGGCGTGACGTTCGCACGGCATGGCAAACAGGCGTTCGACATGCCGTGGCCGCTGACGCCGCGGCGCCGGGCCGCCGCGTCAGCGCAGGATCAACGCTCGTCGTAGCTCACGACGACGCGCTCGGTGAGCGGGCGCGCCTGACACGTCAGCACGAAGCCCTGTTCGACCTCGTAGTCTTCCAGCGTGTAGTTCTTGTCCATCGCCACTTCGCCCTCGAGCACCTTCGCGCGGCACGTGCAGCACACGCCGCCCTTGCAGGCATACGGCAGCGACAGGCCGGCGGCCAGACCCGTATCCAGAATGCTCTGGCCTTCATACGGCTGACGCAGGCGGCGTTCCTTGCCGTCCATCACGACGACCAGTTCCGCCATCGGCGTATCGTCCGTGATGACGACCGGCTTCGCCGCGGCTGGCGACGAAGGTACGCCAAAGCGCTCGACGTGAATCTTTTCCTTGGCCACCCCGGCAGCCGCGAGGGCGGCTTCGGCCGCGTCCATCATCGGGGCCGGCCCGCAGATGAAGGCTTCGTCGATGCTCGACGCCGGAATGAGGGTCTCGAGGAAGGCCGAACACTTGTCCTGATCGAGCAGGCCGTTGAACAGCTCGACTTCCTGTGCTTCGTCCGAGAGCACGTGATACAGGCGCAGGCGGCCCAGATACGTGTTCTTCAGGTCTTCGAGCGCTTCGGCAAACATGATCGCCGGCACCGAACGGTTGCCGTAGACCAGCGTGAACTGGCTGTCCGGCTCGGCGGCCAGCGTCGTCTTGATGAGGGCGAGCATCGGCGTGATGCCCGAGCCGCCGGCGAAGCCGACGTAGTGCTTGGCGTTGTCTGCTGCCAGGCGCGTGAAGAAGCGGCCGTCCGGCGTCATCACGTCGATCTGCTGTCCCGGCTTCAACTGGTCGTTCGCGAAGTTCGAGAACTTGCCCCCCGGCACGCGCTTGATGCCCACGCGCAGCTCGCCCGTGGCTTCGTACTCGGGCACCCCGACGCAGATCGAATAGGAGCGACGCGCTTCCTCGCCGTCGATCTCGGTCTTGAGCGTAAGGAACTGGCCTTGCGTGAAGCGATAGGCGTCGCGCAACGCGTCCGGCACCGTAAAGGCGATGGAGATGGCGTCGGCGGTCTCGGGCCGGATTTCGCGGATGGTCAGCGAGTGGAATTGCGGGGTCGTCATCGTGGGCTTCCTTGCCGCCCGGGTGCAGGTGCCAACGGGCGGAGTGTCGGCATCGCTACGCGCGAAGCGGGATCAGTCGGGTCAATCAATAGGGCTTGAAGTAGTCGAACGGCTCGCGGCACGTGCGGCAACGGTAATGCGCTTTGCAGGCGGTCGAGCCGAAGGCCGATACGACTTCGGTGTCGGCCGAGCCGCAGTGCGGGCACGGCACGCCGTCCTTCGGCCGGCCGTAGAACGTGATCTTGCGTGGAGCCTCGGCAGCAACGGCATGCGCGCCCGTGGGCGGGGCAATGCCGTAGCCGCGCAGCTTCTCGCGGGCTTCGGGGCTGATCCAGTCCGTTGTCCACGCGGGCGCGAGCACGGTCTTGACGTGCCACGGGCCGAGGCCCGCGCGCGTCATGGCGGCTGCAATGTCTTCGGCGATCTGTTGCATCGCCGGGCAGCCCGAGTAGGTCGGCGTAATCACGATCTCGAATGCTGCGTCGCCGCGGTCGTTCGTGACAACTCGCACATCGCGCAGAATGCCGAGTTCCCGGATCGATACGACCGGAATCTCCGGATCGGGCACCGCTTCGAGCGTCTGCCATGCGAGCGGCAACGACGCCTCCGAGGCCGGCGTGAGCACGTCGGGCGCGACAGCGGGCGTGAGCGGGAGATTCATGGTCGGATCGGTGTCCAGGGCGGCAAACGCGTGCATCGTGGGGCTTACCAGGTCGCGCCGGGATGCTGGCGTGCCAGCCCCTGCATCTCGCCGAGCAGATAGCTCATGTGCTCGGAGTGATGACCGAACTTGCCCGTGCTTTCGAACGCACCGCCGACCGGCGCGGTGAGCGTGGCTTCGGCGAGCGCGTCGCTCACGGTGGCTTGCCACGCATCCTTGAGGTCGGCCATCGTGACGCCCGTACCGGCAGCAGCCACGGTGTCTTCGAGCGTGTCGCGCTTGAAGATCTCGTTCATGTACGGCACCAGATAGTCGAGCGCAGCTTGCGCGCGGCGGTGCGATTCCTCGGTGCCGTCGCCGAAGCGCACGAGCCAGTCGCGTGCATGGTGCAGGTGGTAATGCGCTTCCTTGACCGATTTGGCGGCAATCGCGGCGAGCTCGGTGTCGGCCGACTGTGCGAGGGCTTGCCATACTTCGACCATCAGGGCCGAGTAGAGGAAGTTGCGCACGATGGTCACGGCATAGTCGCGCTCTGCGGCGGTCGTGCCGGCCGTCGGGCCGTAATGGGGCAGCTCGACGAGCGTCCAGTTGCGGAATGCGAACTCATCGCGCCAGAAGGCGTAGTCGTCTTCCTGCTTGGTGATGCCGGTGAGATCGGTTTCCACCTTGGCGGCGTGTTGATAAAGCATGCGCGCCTGACCGATGAGATCGAGGCTCAGGTTGGTGAGCGCGATGTCTTCTTCCAGCACGGGGCCATGACCACACCACTCCGCATTGCGCTGACCGAGGATCAGGGCGTTGTCGGCGAGGCGCAGCAGATAGGACAGATGTTCCTGCGTCGGTTTCATGTTCTGGGGTCTCGCATGGGGCGCGCCGTTCGCATCGATTTGCGTGGGCGCGCCGCCGCTTACATGTGGTTCACTTCTTCCGGCAGCTGGTAGAAGGTCGGATGGCGGTAGATCTTGTCGGCGGCCGGGTCGAACAGCTCGGCCTTGTCTTCCGGTGCCGACGCCGTGATAGCGGCCGACGGCACGACCCAGATGCTCACGCCTTCCTGGCGGCGCGTGTAGACGTCGCGCGCCATGCGCAGCGCCATCTCGGCGTCGGCGGCGTGCAGGCTGCCGCTGTGCTTGTGCTCGAGGCCCATCTTGCTGCGCACGAACACTTCCCAGAGGGGCCATTCCTTGTTGCTTGCTTGCGTCATGATCGTTCCTGATGTCTTGTGAGGGGCTGGCCTGATGCGGCTCAGGCGGCCTGCTTTTCGGCGCGCTGGCGCTGCTTGGCGGCGTGCGCCAGGGCGGCGTCGCGCACCCAGGCGCCTTTCTCGTGGGCGGCCACACGCGTGCCGAGACGTTCCTTGTTGCACGGGCCTTCGCCGCCGACCACGCGCCAGAATTCGCTCCAGTCGATCTCGCCGTAGTCGTGTGCCTTTCGCGCTTCGTTCCACTTCAGGTCCGGATCGGGGAAGGTCACGCCGAGCACCTTGGCCTGTTCGACGGCGGCGTCGACGAACTTCTGGCGCAGATCGTCGTTCGAGATGCGCTTGATGCCCCACTTCATGGTTTGCGTGCTGTGGATCGAGTCTTTGTCGCTCGGACCGAACATCATCAGCACCGGCCACCACCAGCGGTTCACCGCTTCCTGCACCATGTCGCGCTGGGCTTGCGTGCCGCTCATCATCGCGAGCAGGGCATCGAAGCCCTGACGCTGGTGGAACGACTCTTCCTTGCAAACGCGAATCATGGCGCGCGCGTACGGACCATACGAGCAACGGCACAAGGGCACCTGGTTCATGATGGCCGCGCCATCGACGAGCCAGCCGATCACGCCGACATCGGCCCACGTGAGCGTCGGGTAGTTGAAGATGCTGGAATACTTGGCTTTGCCGGAGTGCAGCGCGTCGAGCATCTGATCGCGCGACGTTCCAAGCGTTTCGGCGGCGGAATACAGGTAGAGGCCGTGACCGGCTTCGTCCTGCACCTTGGCGAGCAGAATCGCTTTGCGCTTGAGGCTGGGCGCGCGCGAGATCCAGTTGCCTTCCGGCAGCATGCCGACGACTTCCGAGTGCGCGTGCTGCGAGATCTGGCGCACGAGCGTCTTGCGGTACTCGGCGGGCATGTAGTCTTGCGGCTCGATCTTATGATCGGCAGCGACGCGCGCGTCGAAGCGAGCTTGCTGCTGCTGCTCCGCCTCGCTCAGGGCGCGCACGCCCTTGGGGCTGTTGCCGGCCAGATCGATGGCTTGCGTATACATAGAGGGAGGCCTCCGCGGCATGTGGGAATATGGGATGCATTATAAACCGACCGGCCGGTCGGTCAATAAATGTTTTCCATGATATGGCGGAGGTGATTGCGACCCCACGCGCTTCCCGCGCACTTCCCGCACACTTCCCACGCCGTTGTCGCATACGCGCCACGCGTAGCGATGGCGGTGTGACCGGTGTGCCGACCCCAGAAACTTGTTTGCTATACTGCGAACGATTCTCATTTGCAAAACGGGTGACTGGACCTTTGGGGCCACACCTGGCCCGGGGACAGGAGGGGCGAATGCCCGCCGACGACACGCTGCCGCGCGACACTACGCTGCAGGGACTCTATACCGACCATCACGGCTGGCTGCATGGATGGCTGCATCGCAAGACCGGCTGCTCGCACCGCGCGGCCGATCTTGCACACGACACGTTCGTGCGTCTGCTCGAGCGCGATCCGCCGCGCGTGCTGGCGTCGCCGCGCGCTTTCCTGACGACCGTCGCGCAGCGCGTGCTCTATAACGACTGGCGCCGCGAACAGATCGAGCGTGCCTATCTCGACGCCCTTGCGCAACAGCCGGAGGCGCTCGTGCCGTCACCCGAAGAGCGCGCCATCGTACTCGAGACGCTGCTCGAGATCGACCGCTGCCTCGACGGTCTGCCCACCTTGGTTAAACGCGCCTTCCTGCTCGCGCAGTTCGACGGGCTCACGCACCTCCAGATCGCTGCCGCCCTCGGCATTTCGCTCGCGACGGTGAAGCGTCATTTGGTGCGCGCCGGCACGCAGTGCTTCTTTGCGATGGGCGCCGCATGACGCACGCTGGCGAGCCGCTTTCGCCCGTCGGCGGTTTCGACGCGCGTATCGCGCAGCAGGCTGTCGAATGGTGGGTGACGCTGACAAGCGGCGACGCCACCGAGACGCTGCGCGAGGCATGTGTTCGCTGGCGCGAGGCGCATCCCGAGCATGAGCGCGCGTGGCGGCACATCGAAAAGGCCGACCAACGCATGCGTGGCGTGTCTGGCACGCTCGGTGCGGCTGTTGCACAGGCGGCGCTGCGGGCACCGCGCTCGCATGGGCGTCGAATGGCGGTGAAGGCCATCGCCGCAGCGCTGTTCGTGGGCACCGGCGCCTGGGTGGCGACCGACCCGCTGGCCGTTCAATGGCTGCGCGCCGACGTGCGCACCGGTGTGGGGGAGCGCCGCACGCTGCACCTGACAGATGGCACCACGCTTGTCCTCAATACGCGCAGCGCCGTAAGACTGTCGATGGACGGGGATAGGCGGCGCATCACGCTCATCGAAGGCGAAATCATGGTGACGACCGGCACGGACACCGCCTATGTCCCGCCAAGACCGTTGCTCGTGGTCACGGCGCAGGCGACGCTACAGCCGCTGGGCACGCGCTTCGGGGTGCGCCGGGCTGGGCAGGGAGCCGACGGCGGATCGGTGCAGGTATTTAAAGGCGCGGTGCGCGTGATACCCAAAGCCGCTGGCCTCGATGCGGCCAGCGCGCAGATCGTGCGCGCGGGGGAACAGGCGCAGTTCACGTCAAGGGATGTAACGCCCGTGACGCCGCTCGCGCATGGCGATGGCGCCTGGGCTGACGGCATGCTCGTCGCTGTCGGCATGCGTCTCGACGGGTTCCTTGCCGAGTTGTCGCGCTATCGGCGTGGTTATGTGCGCTGCGACCCGGCCGTGGCGGCTTTGCGGGTGTCCGGCACGTATCCGCTGGGCGATACGGACGCCATTCTCGCCGTGTTGCCGCACGCATTGCCCGTATCGGTGGCGTCGGTCACGCGGTACTGGGTGACGATCGGGCCGCGTGGCTGAAGCGTCTTCTCAATCTTTTCAATTTTTTGTCCGGTCAGTGAGCTGTTTCGTCGGTCTCGCGTGACAAGGGAAGTGAAACCTTCTCTCCATTGCCTGAACGAGATCTCACACCATGGCCGTCGCTTTACCCGATTTCCCGCGCGCTGCTTGCCGTCCTGGGTTGCGTGCTTCCTCCGGTTTGCATCGTCGCAGTGTCTGCGTTGCGGCGGCGGTGACGTTTGCCTCGGCGCTATGCGCCAACCCGGCACGCGCGCAGACGGCGGGCCAGCAGGATGCGTCAGCCAAAGTCGCCGCCAGTGCCGCCGCGCGCACCTATGACATTCCGGCGGGCGCGCTCGACACCGTGCTGACGCGCTTCGGGCGCGAAGCCGGCATTCTCCTGACGTACGCACCTGCGCTCACGGCCGGTCGCCAAAGTTCCGGCGTACAAGGCCGTTTCGACGTGCCGGGCGCCTTCGGCCAGTTGCTGGCCGGCACGGGCCTGAGCGCGTCGCCTCAGGCGGGCGGTTACACGCTGGTGCCGCTGGGCGCGCCGGTTGCCGCCGCACTCACTACGGCGGGTGGTGCGGGCGATGTGGCATTGCCGGTCACGCAGGTTCAGGCACAGGCCTGGTCCGATGCGTACCGCTTGCCGGTAGACGCCAACGTCTCGCGGTCCGACGCGCCTCTTCTTGATATTGCGCAGGTCATCAATGTCGTGCCGCGTCAGGTGCTGGCCGATCAGCGCGCCCGCACGCTCGATGACGCGCTGATCAATGTGAGTGGCATCGTGCAGGGCAATACGCTGGCGGGCACGCAGGATACGCTGCTCAAACGCGGCTTCGGCGGCAACCGCGACGGTTCGATCATGCACAACGGCATGCCGCTCGTGCAGGGGCGAGGGCTCAACGCGAACGCCGATTCCGTCGAAGTGCTCAAGGGGCCGACGTCGCTGCTCTACGGGATCATGGACCCGGGCGGCGTGATCAACGTAGTGAGTAAGCGTCCGCTGCTCAAGCGCTATACGGCCTTGAGCGTGGCGGGTACGACCTACGGACACGGCAAGAACGGTGCGCAAGAAACGTTCGACACGACGGGGCCGATTGGCGATAGTGGTTTGGCGTACCGGCTGGTCGTCGACCAGAACAATCAGCAGTACTGGCGTAACTTCGGCTCGCAGCGTGAGACGTTGGTCGCACCGACGCTCGCCTACTACGGTCGCGACACGCAGGTGATACTGTCGTACGAGTACCGCAATTTCCTCACGCCATTCGATCGCGGTACCGTCATCGATCCGACGACGAACAAGCCGCTCGCTGTCCCGGCGCGCGAACGGCTGGACGACGTACACAACGAGATGACGGGGCAGTCGCATCTGGCGCAGATCACGGTCGATCATCAATTCAATTCCGACTGGAAGGCGCATTTCGGCTACAGCTACAACACCGAGACTTACGATGCCGGACAACTGCGCGTGAACGGCATCAATACGAAGACCGGGGTCATTTCACGAAGCAACGACGGCACGCGCGGCTCGGACAGCACGGACAGCTACGGCATCGCCTATCTCGACGGCAAGGTGCATCTGGCCGGCATGCGCCACGATCTGCAATTCGGCGGTGACTGGGAGTATCGGCGCATCTATCGTCGAGATCTGATTCGTCAGACGGCAAAGTGTACGTTCAGCTACCTGAATCCGGTCTACGGGTGCGAGGTGATCCCGACGACCGTGTCGGCCAGTGACAGCGATCAGACCGATACGCTGCACGATGCGTCGCTCTTCTTTCAGGACGCCATTCACGTAAGCGATCGCTGGATCGTCGTGGGCGGCTTGCGTCTGCTGACATACAGCCAGTTGGCGGGTAAGGGGCGTCCGTTCCAGGTCAACACGAACCTCAGCGACTCGAAGTGGCTGCCTCGCGCAGGGCTCATCTACAAGGCGACGGACACGCTGTCGTTGTATGGGAGCTATTCGGAGTCGCTCAAGCCCACGTCGACCATCGCGCCGCTGTCGTCCGGCGTGGTGATCGATTCGAATGTCGCACCGGAGCATGCCAGGTCGTATGAAGTCGGGGCGAAGCTCGATATACCCAACGGGTTGAGCGGTACGCTGGCCGTCTTCAACATCGACAAGCGCAATGTGCTGGTGTCGCAGTTCAACGACGCCACCAAGGCCATCGACTGGCGCACCTCTGGCGCGGCGCGCTCGCGTGGCGTCGAGCTGGATGTCTCGGGCCGTATCGGACAGCGCTGGAACGTGATCGCCAGCTACGCGTTCATCGACGCGAAGACCACGGACGATCCGCTTTACACCGGAAATACGCTGGCGAACGTGGCGCGTCATACGGCATCGCTGGCGGGCGTGTATGACTGGGGCCCGGTGCTGGGCGACGGCAGTGGTAACTTGCGCCTTGGCGCGCTCGGGCGCTACATCGGCTCGCGTCCGGGAGACTCGGCCAACAGCTTCACGCTGCCGGCGTACTTTGTCGCCGATGTGTTCGCCACGTACGACACGAAGATCGGCCGTTACCCGGTGCACTATCAGTTGAACGTCAAGAACGTCTTCAATAAGACCTATTACCCATCGAGCGCGAGTCAGTATTTCGTCGCGGTTGGCGACGCGCGCTCGGCCACGCTGTCGGCAACGTTCGCGTTCTGATCGACGCTTGTCCTTGCTGGGACGGCGGAGGTTGCGGTGCGGTGTTGAAAAGCCGCCGCGCCGCCGGTTTTCATTTTGGACGAGGTATGCGGGGCGGCGCTCGGCTCAGAGCAGATCGTCGCTCGGCAGCAGCGTGAAGGCGCCTGCTGCCGCGTTACGCCAGAAGGACGCGTAGGGTTCGACGTCGAACGTACGCGGCTGGCCGTTTTCCTCCCCGACCCAACGCAGCGCGGGCATGGTCGGCGGTGTGGGCGTTGGCGGCGCGGTGCCGGGGGGCACCAGTTCGACGCGGAAGCTCACGCGGGGTAACGTCGCCCGGTCGAAGATTCCGGCCATGCGTTCGGCAAATTCAGGGCTGTGGATCACGATCGCCAACTCGGTGTTCAGGCGAACCGAGCGAGGGTCCAGATTGAACGAGCCGAGAATGACGTCGCGACGGTCGATCACGTACACCTTGCCATGCAGGCTCGCGCGCGATGAACCGCCGAACGTGATGCGCCGTGACGAGGGTTCGCCGGTGTTGGCGCGGATCGGTTTGAATTCGTAAAGCTCGACGCCCGCTTGCAGCAGTGCCGGACGATAGCGTGCATAGCCGGCGTGGACGGCCACGACGTCGGTCGCCGCGAGCGAATTCGTCAGCACGCGCACCTTGACACCTCGCTGCGTCAGCGACGAGAGGAATCGGACGCCTCCATCCAACGGCACGAAGTACGGCGAGATGATCAGGACCTCGCGCTGTGCTTTTCCGGCTAGCTGCCGCAATCGGGTTCCGGGCGCGCTTCGGGTTTGCGCCGAGGGGGTGTCCAGTTTGTCGGGCGTGTCAGCAGCCAGCTCGGCGGGGGCCCAGAAGAGCGGCAGCTTGCCGTTGCGCAAACTGTCGGCGAGCGGCGGCTGGTGAAGTGCCTCATGGCTGGCGGGCACGCTGTCGGCGTCGCGCCAGTGACGCGCCAACGCTTCGCGTGTGTCGTCCAGCGTCGCCGTGTCGATCTCCGACTGCACCTGTTTGAGCGGATAGGACTGCGGACTCGTCCAGAAATGGTCGAAGCTGCGGGAAACGGCGTCGACGACAGGCCCGGCGCACAGCAGATCAAAATCACGGAAGGAGATATCCGGATTGGCATCGAAATACTCGTCTCCCAGATTGCGCCCGCCAACGATGGCCAACTGGTTGTCGGCGACCAGTGCCTTGTTGTGCATGCGGCGGTTGAGCTGGTTGAACTGGGTGAGCAGATTGCCTGCGCGTTCGAAAAGGGTGGTGTCGAGCGTGCCGAACGGATTGAAGACACGGATCTCAATGTTCGGGGTCTGATCGAGGACCGCGAAGGTGGGGTCGACATGGCGGCGATTGATATCGTCGACCAGCATGCGAACGCGCACGCCTCGGGCTGCGGCATCGAGCAGCGACTGGAGCAGCAGGCGCCCGGTGATGTCCTCCCCCGCGCTGTAGTACTGCACGTCGAGACTATGTTGAGCGGATTGAACGAGCGCGAGGCGCGAGGTGAAGGCGTCGGACCCTGTTGTCAGTAGTTGGAAGCCGGATTGCCCGGGATGGGCAAGGACTGCGGGGCCCAGAGCACTGGCGAGCGCACTGGGCTCGGCGGCCGAAGTGTGGGATGTCCACAGGGATGGCGCCGGGGGCGGCCGCACCGAACTGCAGGCGACGACGAGCGCGAGCGGGAGAAGTGTGACCGGTCGCCAAAAGACGCAACGCGAGAGCAACCGGAAGACGCGCGAAAGGAACATCTCGAACGCTCTATATATAGAGATAGGAGGGCGGAGACATCGACGCCGCCTTTCCATATGGGCAAGCTCTCGGGAAGCATATGCGATTTCATTGGTTGCGTCGCTCGGGGATGCCCGGATACAGTGGGCTCGTCTCCTCCATGTGTCCTGTCCCATGGATCTTGGCCCGCCCACGACGCGGGCCTTTTTTTGCCCCTTTTCAAAATATTTTCACAAAGGGCTTGCCATGGTTCGGGGTTTTCACTAATATCTCGTCTCTCGCAACGACAGCGACGCAGCGAAAGCGGCGAAGCGGTTGAGGCGACGGGCTGGAAAGCCCGGTGGTTAGTGGTTTTGGAGCTTGTGAGTTGCTACGGCAGCGAACGAAGAAAGCGAAAAAAACTGTTGACGACGACGAGAAGCTGCGACATAATCTCACTTCTCTGCTGCTGATGCAGCGACGCAAAAAACGAAGCGACGGCGCGGTAAGTGTGCGACGAAGCGAAGTCAGATGCGATTGATCTTTAAAAATTGAACAACCGATAAGTGTGGGCACTCGATGAATAGTGCGTCTGCTTCGGCAGATAAGCTTTAAATTTATTGAGGCTCAC
>NZ_CABPST010000008.1 GCF_902459805.1 Pandoraea bronchicola
CCGCTGGCGGACAAGCTGGGTGCGGCGTTGGGCGCCTCGCGTGCCGCAGTCGACGCGGGCTACGTGCCGAACGACTACCAGGTCGGCCAGACGGGCAAGATCGTGGCGCCGCAGTTGTACATTGCGGTGGGTATCTCGGGGGCGATCCAACACCTGGCGGGGATGAAGGATTCGAAGGTGATCGTGGCGATCAACAAGGATCCGGAAGCGCCGATCTTCTCGGTGGCGGATTACGGCCTGGTGGGCGATCTGTTTACGGTGGTGCCGGAACTGACGGGTGCGCTGTAAGCGTGTTGTGAAGTGACGTTGCGGGCAGTGCGTCGGTGGAAGATGCGCTGCCCGCAGCCGATTCGCATGAGGAGACCGGCGGCGGTGCGGTGTCTTTATGCGAATCGGTCAAACAAAATAATAAGAACCCCGGCATTTGCCACCATCAGCAGGCAATCGGAATCCCTTGGAGGAACGACATGAGTTATCAGGCCCCGATCAAGGACATGCAGTTCGTGATGAACGAACTGGCGGACCTGGCGAGTATCGCGGCGCTGCCAGGCTATGAGGATGCCTCGCCCGAACTTGCGCAGGCCGTGCTCGAGGAAGCCGCACGTTTTAATCAGGAAGTGCTGGCGCCGCTGAACGTCATTGGCGATCAGCAGCCGAGCACGTGGAAGGACGGCGTTGTCACTACGACGCCGGGGTTCAAGGAAGCCTTCCGGCAGTTTTCAGACGCTGGCTGGCAGGGGGTGCTGCATCCGCAGGAGTTCGGCGGACAGGGCCTGCCCAAGCTCGTTGCCACGCCCTGCACGGAAATGCTCAACGCGGCGAACCTGTCGTTCGCCCTGTGTCCGTTGCTGACCGACGGAGCGGTGGAAGCGCTGCTCACCGCAGGCACCGATGCGCAACGTGCCCTCTACGTCCCGAAGCTGCTCTCGGGCGAGTGGACCGGCACGATGAACCTGACCGAGCCGCAAGCCGGTTCCGATCTGGCGCTGGTGCGAACGCGGGCGGACCGGGAAGCCGACGGCACTTACCGCATCTTCGGTACGAAGATTTTCATCACATTCGGTGAGCACGACATGGCCGGGAACATCGTGCATCTCGTGCTGGCGCGTACCCCCGATGCGCCGCCGGGCGTGAAGGGCATTTCGCTGTTCATCGTGCCGAAGTTCGACGTTGACGCGCAAGGCAACCTCGGCGCGCGCAACGATGTGCATTGCGTGTCCATTGAACACAAGCTCGGTATCAAGGCGAGCCCGACGGCGGTACTGCAATTCGGCGACAACGGCGGTGCGAAAGGCTACCTCATCGGCGAGGAGAATCGCGGCCTCGAATACATGTTCATCATGATGAACGCGGCGCGCTTTGCGGTCGGCATGCAAGGTGTGGCCATCGCCGATCGTGCCTATCAGCATGCGGTGGCTTACGCACGCGAGCGTCTGCAAAGCCGCCCGGTGGATGGCTCGTCGCGCGACGCCGTGTCGATCATCCACCACCCCGACGTCAAGCGCATGCTCATGACGATGCGCGCACTGACCGAAGGTGCGCGTGCGCTTGCGTACGTGGCGGCGGCGCAGGCCGATATCGGTCATCACGCCGCAGATGCGGCCGAGCGCAAACGCGCGCAGGCGGTCTACGAATTCCTCGTGCCGATCGTGAAGGGGTGGAGCACCGAAATGTCGCTGGAGGTGACGAGCCTCGGTGTGCAGGTGCATGGCGGTATGGGTTTTATCGAAGAGACGGGGGCGGCACAGTACTATCGCGACGCGCGCATTCTTCCTATCTACGAAGGCACGACTGCGATTCAGGCGAACGATCTGATCGGCCGCAAGACGCTGCGCGATGGCGGCGCCGTGGCGCGCGCGCTGTGCGAGCAGATCCTCTCGACGGAGAACCAACTGCGGGCATCGGGTGGTGTGGGGCAAGCGGTGGCGGAGCGCCTGGCGAAGGGACGCGAAGCGCTGTCGATCGTCGTCGACTACGTGGTCGCGAACACGCAGGACAACGCGAATGCCGTGTTTGCGGGCAGCGTGCCGTATCTGAAGCTCGCCGGCATCGTGCTGGGCGGCTGGCAGATGGGACGTGCATTGTTGGCGGCACAGAAATCGCGAGATCAGGACCCGTCGTTTTACGACGCCAAGATCGGAACCGCGCGCTTCTTTGCGGACCACATCCTCACGCAGGCGCCGGGCCTCGCACAGGCGATTACCGAGGGCGCAGACTCTGCGCTGTCGCTGAACGAAGCGCAGTTCTGATTGTCCGGCCGCGTGAGCGAGACGTAAAAAGGGCGGTCTGCGGACCCAATGCCGTTTAGCCAAGGGATTGTTTGCGAAGCGGTACGGTGTACTTCGGATGTCGGGCTTTGACGGCTCAGGGGCTTGTCCTCTGGGCCGTTTTTCCTTGAGCCGTCCGGCGGCGCACGGTCTGCGACAGAGACGCTTGAACGGACAAAAGACGGCATTCGACATCGCGGCGGGATTCGGCAACAATCCATTCTCTGCCTGAGATGGTAAATGCGCGCTCCCGTCGCGCGAAGAAATGCCAAAGTGCGAGCGGTGCGAGTGCCTTGGCCGTGAGAAGTCAGATCGCGTGGCCTGACGCTCGCTGCTCGGAAAGCACAAAGCACCGTACTCCTAAGCTAATCGTCAGGCCGTCCACGAGGATTGAACGATGTCGCTGTTCATTGGAAAACTCATATTGACCGTGCCCGTCGCGTACGCGTTGGTATACCCGTTACTGAATCCCGCAGCGGATGCGGGGGTGTTTCGGGAGCTAAACGCGATCGGCCCTACGGGCGGCGTGGTTGTCACGCTCGTATTCCTGGCGGCGGTCTTCCTCTACTGTCGCGATCTTCAGCGCTCGCTCACCCTTGTCAAACCTGAATCGCGTGCGGCGTCCCCGCGAAGCGTATGGCTTATGTTTGTGCTGCCTTACAACTTCATCGAGGATTTTTTTATTGTTGTGCATGTGGCCCAATCGCTGCGACGCGAGGCTCGGCGCAATGAAGCGCTGCGGCCGTTTCGAAGCTTCGGGTTGGTGTCGGGCCTTGGCTGGTGCACTGCGCAGATTGTGTCTCTGATACCGCATGAACTGGGTGCGGCCGCAGGATTGTTCGCGCTGCCGCTCTGGGGAGTTCACTGGCGGCTGATCAGGATGACGAATGCGGCACTTGCCAAAGCAGCATGTGACGCTCAGTCGCCCCTCGACGTCGCTACCCGCAGCCCGGGAAATTCAACTTAAGGCCGATTGACCGGATGTGCGGTGCAGTGCGCCGGAATCGACACACACCGCGAGCGTTAAGGCGTAAGCCGTCGTTGTCGGGTGCGGGCCTTGTCTTGCGGCGGCGAGCGCCAGTGGTGTGCGCATGCCGAGTCCAGGGCCAGATACCGTGCCGACGCGAATTGAGCGGACGAAAAAAAACGGCACTGCTTGCGCAGTGCCGTGCATTGGGTCCCCGCCACAGCCGCTAAGCCGGCATCCTGAACCGTGAGGCTCAAGGTGGTCGCGGTTAGTAGCGCTTTGGGTTCATCAGACAGAGTGACGCTCACGCCAGCACTACAAACTTCCGCAACCTGCAACAGATCATTGGTTCAAGGAATCTATGACTTTCGCGAACCAGGCAGGGAAAACTAACTTTTTGAATCGGACGGCAGCGAGTGAATTTTCAGTTCTGATACTGATCGATCACAGCGCTCAGTCGTTCGTTCATGCGGTTCATTCTACTCTGAATTTCTTCGGCGGGGAATGCTTGTCCAGCAGCAATACTTTTTTCCAGCGCTAGCAATTCGGATGCCAGGCTCAACGCTGCCATGACGGCAATCCGGTCGGTGCCACGCACACTGCTCTGGGCGCGAACCTTGCTCATTTCGGCATCGACGCGGGACACGGCGGACAGCAGGTCAGCCTCATGTTCCGGCGGGCAGGCAAGCCGGTAGGACTGTTCGAGAATGTTGACTTCGAGCTGCTTGATCGTCATGCGTTTTCTCCACCGGGGGTGCCGAGCAGATCCATTTGACCCTCAGCGGGGTTTTGCGTAGGGAGCTTTTCCAGGATGGCGTTCAGGCGAACTTGTGCCTCGTCGATCTTGGCGGCGAGCTGATCGCGCTGCAAACGCAGGGCGTCGCGCTCGGTGCGCAACTGCTCGATAGCGACGCGGGTTTCGTCGCATTCGGCGCGCGCGCGATCGAGTTCGGCGAGCAGCGCTTGATTGTGTTGATGAAAACGTTGGCTTATCAGAACCAACTGTTCAATTTTGTCGGTGAGATGATCGAGATCGGTGAGCATCGGGCTGCGTCCTCTTAATTGCCCTACATTCTAACGGAATCGGCGGCCAATGCCCGAAGAACGAGCATTGACGCTCGCTCCAATGGCCCCTACACTTGCGGCACTTCGGTGCTCGCGCACGCCCCTCCGGCATGCGCAGTTCAACGGGAAACAGGGAGCCGCGCCCCCACACGGGCTGGCCAACCTGTGCTGCCCCCGCAACGGTAAGTCATCCTTTCGGCCCGAAAGGTTTCCGAAAACGCGCTTCGCCTTTATCGCCACTGTGAGCTGTCCGCTCGCGGGAAGGCCGGTCAGGCGCGATGATGACCAGCCCGGATACCGGCCGGAGTGAGTGGGGAACCATGCCGCCCGGCACTGCCGTTGGTGGCCTGCTGTCGTTTTCATGTGTCGATGCTTTGCATCTGTGACGTGTCACCGGCGCTCCCCTTGCGCCGGCGGCCCGCGGGGGAACGGGTCTAGGCAATAAGAAAACTACGGAAGTCACACCAGACCATGCGCACCCACGTTCGCGCGATGGCGCCGCACGCGCCTGCTTTTGCACGCCTAGCCTCGGCACCTGCCGCTTTTGTTCCCACCCTGCATCGCGTCGCTTTCGCCGCTGCCATGCTGGCCGCCAGTGTCGGCGCCCATGCACAGTCGGCCCAGCCGGCCGATGCCACGCCCGCTGCTCCGGTGGCTCCCGCAGCCCCGGTTGTCGTTGCCGCCAACACCGTCGACAGCCCGACGGCCGCCCAGCTCAAGACGACCGTCGTGACGGCCTCGCGTACCGAGCAGAAGCTGGCCGACACGCTGGCTGCAACCTCGGTGATTACGCGTGAAGACATCGAGCAAAGCCAGGAGCAGGACCTGCCGACGCTGCTGCGCGGTCAGGCCGGCGTGGAAATCGTGCAGAACGGCGGCTTCGGCACGTCGGCCAGCATCTTCATGCGCGGTGCTGCGTCGAACGCCTCGCTAGTGCTCATCGATGGTGTGCCTGTCAATTCGGCCTCGCTGGGCACGACGAACATCTCGCAGATTCCTGTGTCGCAGATTGATCACATCGAGATCGTGCGCGGCAACGTCTCGGCGCTGTACGGTTCGCAAGCCGTGGGCGGCGTGATCCAGATCTTTACGCGCAAGGGCGATGGCGGCCCGCCGCGCGCGTACGCTGAAGTTGGCTATGGCACGAACAACACGACGCAGGCCAATGCCGGTATCGCCGGTTCGTTCGATGATGGCAAGACACGCTTCTCGCTGGACGTTTCCCGTTTCCATACCAACGGCATTTCGGCAATGGACCCGCGTTTCAATCGGAATGCGAACCCTAATCGTAATGGTGACGACAATACCAGCGTCACGGCGTCGGTCTCGCGAAAGCTCGGCGACACGTGGGAAGTGGGCGCCCGCATGTTCCAGAGCGACGGTAGCTATAGCTACGATAGCAACTTCGGCAAACCGACCGATCTGAACGACACCGATACCCGCGTGCGTCAGATTTCGGGTTATGCGAAGGGCAAGATCACCGACAAGTGGAGCACGCGCTTCACCGTCACGCAGGGCGACGATTACAGCTACAACTATCTGAACGGCAAGGGGAACGGCAACTTCCACACGTCGAGCAATCAGATCGACTGGGCCAACGAATACGCCTTCATGCCGGATCAGAAGCTGATTGCGGGCTACACGCGTCTGGAGCAGACGCTCGAGAGCAACACCAACTATGGCCGCAACAACCGCCATCTCGATTCGCCGTATCTGGGCTACGAAGGGACATTCGGCAAGCATCAGGTGCAGGCCAACGTGCGTCGCGACGTGTACTCCGACTTCGGTGGGGCGAACAGCTACTGGCTCGGCTACGGCTACAACCTGACGAATCAGTGGAAGTTCATGGCCAATGCGTCCGACGGCTTCCGCGCGCCGACCTTCAACGAACTGTTCTACCCGGGCTACGGCAATCCGAACCTGCAGCCGGAACGTTCGATCTCCAAGGAATTGGGCGTTCAGTTCAACGGCGGCGAACGTCTTGGCCTGGTCAAGTTGACGGGCTTCCAGACCAATTACACGAACCTGATTCAGTCGCTGACCGTGTTCCCGTACACTGCCGCGAACGTGGCCAAGGCGCGTGTCGAAGGTCTTGAGCTGACCTACACGGGCCGTCCGCTGTTCGGCGTGGATGTGCGCGCGTCGTTCACGCGTCAGAATCCGACGGATCTGGATGCCGACAAGCAACTTGCACGTCGTGCCAGGCAGTTCGGTTCGGTGGGGCTGTCCAAGCGGTTCGACAAGCTCACCGTTGGCGGCGATGTGTTTTACAGCGGCGAGCGTTACGATACAGGCGGCCAGCATCTCGGTGCCTACACGCTCCTGAACCTTCAGGCTCGCTACGATATCGACAAATCCTGGTACGTCTCGGCGCACCTGGACAACGTCTTCAACAAGAACTACCAGACGGTCTATGGCTACAACACCCTCGGGCGTGCGATTTACGTCTCGCTCGGCTGGAAGCAGTTCTAACGACGCGCCGGCGCGGCGTCACGCCGCATCATGACGCTGCGTCGCGCGCTCGCCATCTGGGCAGGACTGGCCGGCCTTGCGCTGGTCATTCTGCTGGCGTCTCTCATGTTGGGGAGCGTGCCGGTCTCGCCGCGCGAGATCGGTACGTTACTGCTTGGCCACGACGCGGGTCTTGCGGGCGACGTGGTCTGGCGTCTGCGCCTGCCGCGTGCGCTCGCGGCGTTCGCCTGCGGGGGCCTGCTCGCCGTCGCAGGCACGCTGATGCAGAGCCTGTTGCGCAATCCTCTCGCCGACCCGTATGTGCTGGGTATTTCCGGCGGCGCAGGTGTTGCAGCGCTTGCCTCGCTGGCGCTCATGCTGCCCTTCTTCTGGGTGCAGACGAGTGCTTTCTTCGGCGCCCTCGCCGCCATCGCCATCGTGATGGCGCTCTCGCACCGCAGTTTTTTACGTCCCGGCGATCAGGACAGCAGTACCAAACTGCTGCTCACCGGCGTGATGATGGCTGCGGGCTTTGGCGCACTCGTGACCCTCATTCTTACGCTCGCACCCGACGCCAGTCTGCGCGGCATGCTGTTTTGGCTCACGGGAGATCTGAACGGTGTCGACCGTGCCTCATTGCCGTTGATTGCGCTTGCCGCGACGCTGCTCATGGTGTGCCCGGTCGCGCACCGCCTGAACGTACTGTTGCGCGGTGACGCGGTGGCGCAAGCGGTTGGCGTGGCGGTCGGGCCGTTGCGCGCACGCATCTATCTGGCGGCGTCGCTGGCGACTGCGATTGCCGTGACTACCGCCGGCAGCATCGGCTTCGTCGGTCTCGTCGTGCCGCATATTCTGCGCCTGCGTTTCGGCAACGATCAGCGCATGTTGTTGCCCGCCGCGGCGCTCGCGGGCGGTGCGATGTTGATGCTGGCCGATCTTGTGGCACGTACCGTCATTGCGCCAACGCAACTCCCCGTTGGCGTGATTACCGCGATGATCGGTGTGCCGGTCTTCCTGTGGCTGCTTTCCCGGCGGGCCATCCGATGAGCACACCATTGCTCCAAACTCACGCTCTGACGCTGCATGCCGGCAAGCGCGTACTCGTCGACTGGCTCGATATTGCCGTCGCGCCGGGGCAATGCTGGTGTCTGGCCGGGCCGAACGGCGCAGGCAAGACGACCCTGCTCAGCACCCTCGCGGGGCTGCGTCCCATCGAAGACAAAGCGCAACGCGACTCGGCCATCAGCGCGAGCGGCCGTGTCGAGATTGGCGGCAAGCCGTTGGCGCAGTGGCGTCCCGCGCCGCTCGCCAAGGTGCGCGCGCTCATGCCGCAACAGACGCGCGACGCGTTTGGCGCCACGGCACTCGAAGTCGTGCTGGCAGGACGTCACCCGTATCTGGCGCAAGGCCGCTGGGGCGCCTGGGAATCTGATGACGATATCGCCGCCGCCGTGGCTGCACTCGCGCAAGTCGGCCTGGAGGACTTCGCAACGCGCGACGTCACCACGCTCTCGGGGGGCGAGCGTCAGCGTGTATCGCTGGCCGCCGTTCTGGCGCAGGCCACGCCGTTGCTGCTGCTCGACGAGCCGGTCTCGCATCTCGATCTGCATCATCAGATCGATGCCCTCGAACAGCTCGCGCGCCATGCCGAGCGTGACGGCGCTGCCGTCATTTTCTCGTGCCACGATCTGAATCTCGCACGGCGCTTCGCCACGCATGCGCTACTGCTCGACGGTCGCGGCGGCTGGCGCGCCGGCCCGGTGCGCGACGTGCTCTCGGCCGAGCATTGCAGCGACGCCTTCGGCTATCCGCTGCGCCTCATTCGCGATGGCGACGACGAGGCGCTCGTGCCGCGGCACCGTTCCTGAGCGCCGCGCATGACGCCACGATGCGCAGGCTTACACTCTCATTCGCGTGCGGCCATCGTGTGCCGTACGCCCGCTTTTCACAGGTGCTGTCCATGACGCAAGAAACCCCGCAAACCCCGCAAACCCCACCCGAAACCCAGGCCGACGACGACGGGCGCAACGAGCGTCACCGCTCGCGCATGGTGCGCAAGAAAGCGCTCATCGACGACAAGATCGCACAGGCGCAGCGTGACTGCGGCGTGATCGTCATCACCACAGGCAATGGCAAGGGAAAGTCGAGTTCCGGCTTCGGCATGGTAGTGCGCGCGATGGGGCACGGCATGAAGACGGGCGTCGTGCAATTCATCAAGGGCGCGATTCCGACCGGTGAGGAAAAATTCCTGCGACGCTTTCCTGAGGCGTGCGATTTTCATGTGATGGGAGAAGGCTATACGTGGGAGACACAGGACCGCTCGCGCGACATCGCCAAGGCGGAAGCGGCATGGGACGAGGCGCGCCGGATGTTGCGCGACCCGTCGTTCGGTCTCGTGCTGTTCGACGAACTGAATATCGCGCTCAAGCTCGGCTATCTCGACGTGAATACCGTGATCGCCGATTTGCAGGCACGGCCGGACATGCAGCACGTGGTGATCACGGGGCGCGGCGCCCCGCAGGCGCTCATCGATGCCGCCGACACCGTGACCGATATGACGCCCGTCAAGCATGCGTTTGCCCAGGGCATCCGCGCGCAGGCCGGCGTGGAAATGTAACCATCGCTTCATCGTTTCAGGACGTCTTCGTATGACCGCTTTCAGCCCGTTGCTCACCGAACTGTTCGATATCGCTGCCCCTTCGACGGCGATGGACGCGTCGCTCCGGCACGCTATCGACATCAAGACGAAGCCGCCCGGCAGCCTGGGTGCGCTAGAACGCGTGGCCCATCAGATCGGCCGGATTCAGGGCAGTGCGACACCCGATCTCGCGCGCCCGACCATGTTGGTGTTCGCCGGCGACCACGGCGTTGTGGCCGCTGGCGTGAGTCCTTATCCGCAGGCCGTGACGGCCCAGATGGTGCTCAACTTCCTGCGCGGCGGTGCGGCCATCAACGTGTTCTGCCGCACGCACGGCATCGAGCTTGAGGTGGTGAACGCGGGCGTGGCCGCGGATTTCCCGTCGCATGCGTCGCTCGTCGACATTCCGGTGGCGCGCGGCACGCAGAACTTCCTCGAAGCACCGGCCATGACGCGCGAGCAACTTGAAACAGCGCTGGCCGCCGGCGCCGCGCGTGTCGTTGCGCACGCGTCGCGGGGCACGCGCATGATCGGCTTCGGCGAGATGGGCATTGGCAATACGTCCGCAGCGGCGTGTCTGATGCAGCGTCTGAGCGGTTTGCCGCTCGCCGCCTGCGTTGGCCGCGGCACGGGCGTGGACGACGAGGGGCTGGCGCGCAAGACGGCAATTCTCGAACGGGCGCTCGCCGCGCATCCGGCGACCGGCGACAAGGCCGATCCGCTGGAAACGCTTGCCACCTTCGGCGGCTTCGAGATCGCCATGATGACGGGCGCGTATCTGGCTGCCGCCAAGCTGGGACTTGTGATCGTGGTGGATGGCTTCATCAGTACGTCGGCGCTGCTCGTGGCCGCACGTGTGTCGCCAGCCGTGCTTGATTACTGTGTCTTCGCGCACGCCTCGGACGAAACCGGCCATCGCGCAATGCTCGACATTCTCGGCGCCACACCGTTGCTGCAACTGGGCCTGCGTCTGGGCGAAGGCACGGGCGCAGCGCTGGCGATGCCGCTGATTCAGGCCGCAGCCGCATTTCTGCGCGAGATGGCGACGTTCGAAGGCGCTGGCGTGAGCGATCGCGAGGCGGCGGGACAATGACGGCCCCGTCTCGCGATCCCTCCCGTGGCGCGGCCGAGCCGTCGCGCGATCTGGTGACGCAAGATCCCCCGGGGCATGCGGGGGATGCTGCGGCGTCGTTTGAGGGCATCAAGGGACAGTTGCAGCTTTTCCTGAGCGCACTGGGGTTCTTCACGCGTATACCGATTCCGCAGTGGGTCGGCTACTCCCCCGAGCAATTGAACGCGGCCACGCGCTATTTTCCGCTCGTCGGCGTGGTCGTCGGCGCGCTCGTCGCCTTGCTGACGGTGGCGATGGGCCTGTTGTGGTCGCCTCGTCTTGCCATCGCGTTGGGGTTGGGGGTGAGCGTGCTGCTCACGGGCGCATTTCACGAGGACGGGCTGGCCGATTCGGTCGACGCGTTCGGCGGTGCGTTCACACGTGAGCGCGTGCTCGACATCATGCACGACTCGCGCATCGGCACCTACGGCGCAGTGGCCTTGTGGCTGGCGCTTGCGGTGAAATGGCAGGCGCTCGTCGACATTCAGGCGGCGGCGGGGTGGGGCGGGTTCGCTGTCGTGCTGATCGGCGCGCATGCGGCCAGCCGCAGCATGGCGATCAGTCTGCTGCGCACGCTCGATTACGTGCGCCCGGAAGGGAAGGCCAAACCTGTTGCCCAGCGCCTGAGCATAAGCGGATTGATGTTCGGCATTGCATGCAGCGTGCCGTGGTGGCTATGGCCGGACTGGCGGGCCGGGTTGACCGGCGCGATGGTGCTGATCGCCGTGCGCGCTGGCTTCATCCGCTATTTGCGCCGGCGTCTCGGAGGCTACACCGGCGACACGCTGGGCTTCGCCCAACAGATCGGCGAACTCGCGCTGTACCTTACGGTGTGCGCATGGATCTGATTCTGATGCGGCATCCGCCGCCGGAGGTCGCATCGGGCGTTTGTTACGGACGGACCGATTTGCCCGTCGATGTAACGCGCTTCGATGCGTCGGTCTGCGCGATGCAGACCCGGCTCGCGACGTTGCTCGATGGCCGTACGCCGGTGGCAATCCACAGCAGCCCCCTGCAACGCGCACGCCGCGCCGCCGAGGTGTTGGCAACGTCGTTGGGTCTGGGCGTGACGCAAGATGCGCGCCTTGCCGAGATGGACTTTGGCGCATGGGAAATGCAGCCTTGGGACGCGATCGAGCGGAACGATCTCGACGCCTGGGCACGCGATGTCGCCGGATTTTCTCCGCCTGGCGGCGAGTCGGCGCGCGACATCGTGCAACGCATGGACGGTTGGGCGAGAGACTTGCGCCGTACCGCGAGCGCGACGCACGACGTGCATGTGGCCGTGGCGCATGCCGGCCCGATTCGTCTGCACGCAGCGACTGCACTGCGTATGCCGACCACGGCATGTCTATCGTGGTCGCTCGACTTCGGTGGCATTTGCCACCTTCACCTCGCCGACGATGGCCATGCGCGCCTCATTCGCTGGAATGCGTAACGCGCCCGCGCCGGTCGTCACCCCCTGACTGATGCGCCGAGCCCTTGATGCCGCATCACTGCGAGGTCTGCGTGCGACGCGAGCGGGCAATGTCGAGGTCCTCGCACATCGTGCGTGCGCCATCGAGAATGCGCGGACCGGGCCGATTGATGAGGTCGCCGTCGATGCCGAACAGGTTGTTGCGGGCCACCGCGGGCAACTGGGGCCACTTGCGCCAACTGTCGAGCGTGGCAAGCGGCTTGTCGGACTTCGTCACCCCCTGCGTAGCAGTAAACATCGCTTCCGGCCGCTTGGCCAGCACCGCTTCGACAGACACGCGCGGCACGAGCGGCGCTTCATCGGCAAAGACATTCACGCCGCCGCATAGCCGGATCACATCGCTCACCATATGGGTGCCGTTCAGGGTCATGAGCGGCTGCATCCAGACCTGATAGAAGACGGAGACCGGCGGGCGCGACGCGTATTGCTTGCGCAACGCTTCGTAGCGTGCACGGAAGGCTTCGGCCGACGCCTTCGCTTTGAGCGGGGTTCCAGTGAGCGTGCCCAGCGTCTCGATGGCCGCGGGCAGGTCGGTCAAATGCTTCGGCTCGGAGTAGAACACCGGCAGTTTCAATTGACGCAGCGCTTCGACCTGCCGCTGCGAATTGCCATGCATCCACACGACGAGCAGGTCCGGTTTGAGCGAGAGAATGCGCTCGAGGTCGAGTGCGCTGTTGTCGCCCACGCGCGGCAGTTTGCGTGCCGCCTCGGGGTAATCGGAATAGGCCACGACGCCCACCACCTTGTCGCCTGCGCCTGCCGCAAACAGCAACTCGGTCGCGTGCGGCGCGAGGCTGACCACGCGCTGTGCCGGGGCAGGGAGCGTGACAGTGGCGCCGGAGTCATCCTTGACACTGACGCTCGCGTGGGCGCCGAGCGTTGCAAAACAGGCGGCCACCAGCGCTAGCAGGTGACGGTGGGAGTGGCGTATGGCCGAAAGGTTAAGCGACATCGAGGCGGGTGGCAGAGGTGTTAGCGGGCATAAATTGGCGATGGCGAAACGTAATAGCGCCGCTCCGCGCGGCCGGCGGACTCGACATTCTCGGCGTGTTGCGCTGGTGCGGCAAGGGCTAGATAGGCGGCCGCCACGAACCGATGTTACGCGATGGCTGTCGAACGAGGCGTGACGTCATGTGTCGGCAGGCGTCAGATCGTCGGCAGGCAATGTGTCCGGCCAGTCAGCGCGGGATTCGAGGAGTGGAAGTCGTGAAACGAAATATCGGATGGATGGGCGCGTTGGCGCTAGCCCTGGTGACCATGCTTGGCGCTTGTGCCGCCCCCGGCGGCAGCGCGGGGTCCAGCGCCAGCGGCGGGACAAGCAAGGTGGAAGCCTACGGCGTGATCGACGGCGGGGTGACGCTGGTGAAATAGCGGAGGGAGCTTTCGCCACTCTCGACGTCGGCAGGCCCAAAAAACGGGCCGAAAACGACCGCGCCCCCTGACTCCGCGGAGTTCAGGGGGCGCGGTCGCGAACGACGCGTTAGCGGGGCGTTAATGACACATTAACGCGTCGTCAGGGCGTTACTGGAGCGCCACTGCGATACCGGGGTGGGCAGGACACCGTACGATGGCGCGGCGCCCGCGACAGTGTCTGGCCAGCCGGTCTGCTGCGTTAGTTGGAGGCCGGCGCCGGGGCTGCGGCGCCTGCATCCGACGCCGGAGCGCTCATGGCCGCGCCAGCATCGCTGGCCGGAGCCATGCTCTCTGCCGGAGCCGCCGGCGCCGATGCCGACGTGTCGGCGGCCGGCGCGGCCGTTTGATCTTCCTTCTTCGAACAACCGACCGTCACGACAGCAGCGGTCAGAAGCGTAGCAAGCAACAGAGGCAGTTTTTTCATTTGGTCGTCCTTTTATATCTGGGGAAAGCCCTTGCGAAAGAACTTTCAGTCTAACGGCGCCATCTAGCGGTGACTGTGTGCATTTGTTGCAAAAATGCTTCAATTTGTAACGAAAAGGGGGCCAAGCGCACGGTTTTTAATACAACGTAAGCATCGTCCGTGTGTCCGGTCGGAAGCCCCACGGGGAAATTGGATGGCCGCGGTCTTCAGCAGTTCCCGAAAACGCTACCCGGGACGCAATTCGGCCAGTGCGGATTGCAGTTGCTGCCATGTATTCTCGGTCGACGGCAGACCCAGGCGCAGGCTCGGCAACGTCCGTGTTTCCCCGTTTGTCAGCGTCACGGGCCGGTCGTCGAAGCGGCGTGTCCAGATGCCCTTTGCCGCCAACTGTTCGTGCCATCGCGGGGCCAGCGCGTGCGGTGTCCATGCGAAGAGCGGCGTGCCCTTGGCGGGCCAGCCGTGCGAGCGCAACAACGCGAGGAGCCGTTCGCCGTCGTGCAACAAACGTTCGCGCGTTCTCGTCTGCCATGCGGTATCGCTCAGGGCGGTTCGGACAGCGAACCTTGCCGGCCCGCTCACCGTCCACGCGCCGAGTCCCTCGGCAAGACGCGCCGCCAACCCTTCCGGGCACAGCGCAAAGCCCGCGCGAATGCCCGCAAGCCCGAAGAACTTGCCCACGGAGCGCAATATGACCAGGCCATCCTCGCCGGCGTGACGTGTCATCGATGCTTGCGGGGAGACGTCGGCGAATGCCTCGTCGACGATCAGCATTCCGCCGCGCGCCGACAGCAAGCCTTGCCATTGCGACAGGGTCTCGCGGGAGACGCATCGCGTCGTGGGATTGTCCGGATTCACCCAAACGAGATAGTCGATATCGGGCAAACCGGCCTCGGGACCGAGCCACGGCACCAGCGTATGACCCGCCTTGGCAAAGGCGGGGGCGTACTCGCTGTAGGTGAGCGAGGCGATGGCTACGCGTCCCGGACGCAACAGCGCGGGCAGCGAGCGGATGACCGCCTGCGATCCTGCGCAGGGCACCACGGTGCGAACGGGCACGCCGTAGTAGTGCGCGGCGACCTCGCAAAGATCGTCGCAGGCATCGGGCAAGTCACGCCAGACGCTCGCTGGCGGCATCGGCACGGGATAGCCATTCGGATTGATGCCGGTGGATAGGTCGAGCCAGTCCTCGCGCGGGCGTTGATAGCGCTGGATGGCTTCGCCGAGATTGCCGCCATGGCGAGGTGCTTGGGAGGGGGACGAGATGAATGAGGATGACATGGGGGAAGCGGGGACTGCCACTGCGGTTACCACACGCCAACAGGCATGGCATCGGCATGCGACGCGGCGAACAGCGCCAACGCACCGCTGACCACCAGCCACATCCACATCGAGCGCGAGATGAGCCGCCACGCGGCCTTGATGTGCTGTGCCGAGGGTTGCGTGCCGCAGCCCAGCGCCGGACGCGTCTCCCACTCGCCGTGATAGCGTGCCGGCCCACCCAGTTGAACGCCAAGACTGCCCGCGCCGGCGGCCATCACCGGTCCGGCATTGGGGCTGGACCACGCGCCGGCCTGTGTGCGCCAGCAATCGATGGCACGAGCCACATCGCCGAAGATGGCGTAGCTCGCCGCCGTCAGCCGGGCAGGAATCCAATTGAGCACATCGTCGATGCGCGCGGCCGGCCGGCCAAAATACAGAAACTTGTCGGTGCGATAGCCCCACATGGCATCGAGCGTGTTCGCAAGCCGGAACAGCACGACACCCGGCGCCCCCGCGATAGCGAACCAGAAGAGCGCGCCGAAGATCGCATCATTGCCGTTCTCCAGTGTCGATTCCACCGCCGCACGTGCGAGATCGGACGCACTCGCGTCGTCGGTGTCGCGCGAAACGATGCGAGCAGTCAACGCACGCGCGCCTGTGAGGTCGCCGTCGCGCAACGCCTGGGCGATGGGCATCACGTGCTCGCGCAGGCTGCGGGCACCGAGCGCCGCGTACAAGGCGAGGGCCTGCCAGAGGATGCCGCCCCAGCCCGGCAGGAACGTCAGCGCCCAGGCGATGAGCACCGGCACCACCAGCATGATCATCCATGCCCACGTGCCGCGCGTCATGGCGCTGAACGGCTTGTCGCGCGTCTCGGCATCGTTGAGCCAGGCCTCGACGCCGTTCGCGACGTAGCCGAACCCGACCAGCGGATGCCATCGGCGAGGCTCGCCGAGCCAGGCGTCGAGCAGCACGCCGATCAGCGCGGCGAGCCAGAGCGATTCGGGAGCGAGTCCGGTGAGCATCGGCGATTATCCTTTGACGGCCATCGGCAGTCCGGCGACGACAAAGCGCACTTGCGGGGCCAGCGCAGCGACACGCTGGTTAAGACGTCCGAGTTCATCGACATAACGGCGCGTGAGCGAGCCCATGGGGATGACGCCGAGTCCAATCTCATTGCTGACGATGACGATCTTGCCGGGCAGCGACACCAGCGTTCGGGCCAACGATTCGACGACGTCATGCCATTGCGCCTCATTGGCGGGGCCCTCGGGATGATCGTCGGGCGGACACAGCCAGCCGGCCAGCCACAAGGGCAGGCAGTCGACCAGCACGCAATGACCGTCGCGGGCCGCTTCGTGCAATGCGCCGGCAAGGTCGCGCCCGACCTCCACGGTTTGCCAGTGCGCGGGACGGCTGGCGCGATGATGGGCAATGCGAGCACGCATCTCGGGCTCGTCGCTGACGGCGGCGGTGGCAACGTAGGTGACTGGCAGGCCGCTTTGTCCGGCGAGGCGTTCGGCGAACGCACTCTTGCCGGAGCGCGCGCCACCCAGCACGAAAGTCAGGTCGAGGGCACTCATGGGCGATATTGTACGAGCGCCCGATGCGATAATTCGCGCCATGAGTGAAATCCCTGTCAATTTCGGCGCGCCCCCACGCGCTTACCGGGGCACCCTGATGATTCAGGGGACGTCCTCCGACGCGGGCAAGAGCACGGTGGTCGCCGGCTTGTGCCGCCTGCTGTATCGCGAGGGCGCACGCGTGGCGCCATTCAAACCGCAGAACATGGCGCTCAACAGTGCCGTGACGGCCGACGGCGGCGAGATCGGACGCGCGCAGGCCCTGCAGGCGCAGGCGGCTGGCGTCGCCCCGCACACTGACTTCAATCCCGTGCTGCTCAAGCCGAGCAGCGACCGGGGAGCGCAGGTCATCATCGGCGGCAAGGTCGTGGCCGATCTCGATGCGCGCGCCTATCACGAGTACAAGCCGCGCGCGATGGCGGCCGTACTGGCCGCCTACGAGCGTTTGCGCAGCGGCTACGACGCGGTGCTTGTCGAAGGCGCCGGCAGCCCGGCCGAGGTGAATCTGCGCTCGCGCGATATCGCGAACATGGGTTTTGCCGAGGCGGTCGACGCCCCGGTGCTGCTCGTCGCCGACATCGACCGGGGGGGCGTGTTCGCGCAATTGCTCGGCACGCTCGCGTGTCTGTCGGACAGCGAGCGCGAACGCATCAAGGGGTTCATCATCAACCGGTTTCGCGGCGATCCGTCGCTGCTGACCAGCGGGCTCGAGTGGATTGCGGCGCGCACGGGCGTTCCGGTGCTGGGCGTGCTGCCGTACCTTCACGGCCTGCATCTAGACGGCGAAGACATGCTGCCCGGCGAGCGCCACAAGGCGGCCAGCGGCGAGACGCGATTGCGCGTCGCGGTGCCCGCCTTACCACGCATCAGCAATCACACCGATTTCGACGCGTTGCGGGCGCATCCGCAAGTCGACTTCCGCTATGTGGGCGCAGGCGAATCGTGGCCCGCGAGCGACCTCGTGATTTTGCCTGGCAGCAAGCACGTGCGCGCCGATCTGGCGTGGCTTCGCGCGCAGGGCTGGGCGCCGGCGATAGCACGGCATCTGCGCTACGGCGGCAAGGTGCTCGGTATCTGCGGTGGCTTGCAGATGCTCGGGACGGCGATTCACGATCCGCTGGGGCTCGAGGGCGACGCGGGGACAACTGGCGGCCTCGGCTGGCTGGATATCGAGACCACCATGCAGACGCAAAAGCAGCTCCGCGTCGTGACGGGACGTCTGAGCGCGGGCGATGCCCCCGTGAACGGCTACGAGATCCACATGGGCGTCACGCACGGGGCGGCGCTCGAACGTCCGGCCGTCTGGCTGCAGGACGGCGGCACTGAACGTGCCGATGGCGCCCGCTCGGCCGACGATCAGGTGATGGGGACGTATCTGCATGGCTTGTTCGACACGCCGCAGGCCCTGCAGGCGCTGCTGACGTGGGCCGGTGCCCACGATCTCGAGGCGCAGGACTACAACGCACTGCGCGAGGCGTCGCTCGACCGGCTCGCGGATTCGTTCGCCGCCCATCTCGATCTCCCGCGCGTCTGGGCATGCCTGCGCTAGCGCAGAGACGGCTGGATGGCGGCCGGGACATCGGGCCGCCATCCAGCCGTTGTAAGATGAGCGGCAAATCGACCTCGAGGAGTCTGCAATGCCGGTGATCGTGGTGGCGAATCCAAAGGGTGGCGTGGGCAAGAGCACGCTGGCAACGAATCTGGCGGGGTATCTGGCTGCACAGGGCCATGCCGTGATGCTTGGCGACACCGACCGGCAGCAGTCGTCGCGGGCCTGGCTGGGCTTGCGCCCGCCCGCGTTGCGTCCGATAGGCACCTGGGAAGTCGATCACAACGACGTCGCCCGTCCCCCCAAGGGCACCACTCACGCGGTGCTCGACACACCAGCCGGCCTTCACGGCAAGCGGCTCGATTCGATCCTCAAACTCGCCGATCACGTGCTGGTGCCGTTGCAGCCGTCGATTTTCGATATTCTCGCCACGCGTGATTTCCTGCAGAAGCTGGGCGAGGAGAAGGCGGTGCGTCAGGGGGATGTGCGTATCGGCGTGGTCGGCATGCGGGTCGATGCCCGCACCCGCGCAGCGGATCAGCTCTCGCGCTATTGCGAGGAGGCCGGCCTGCCGGTGCTGGGTATGCTGCGCAACACGCAGAACTACGTGCAACTCGCCGCGCACGGCCTCACGCTGTGGGACGTGGCGCCGGGGCGTGTCGAACGCGATCTGCCCCAGTGGGAGGGCATCACGGCGTTCGTGGCGAAGTGAGGGCCGGCGCCGGCAGCCGGCAAGCCAACGAAAAAGGGGCCCTCGGGCCCCTTTTGTCGTTAGCGTCGAAGCGCTGGCTTTACTTGGCGGCTTGAGCGGCCTCGAAGGCGCGGGTCTCTTCCCACGCTTGCAGCGGCACGTGATCGCGTTCGCCCTTTTGCACGTTCTTGTCGTCGACGAACACCAGCTTCGGCTTGAAGCCGGCCAGCACTTCCTTTTCCTCGACCTGTGCGTACGACACGATGATGACGATGTCGCCCAACTGCGCGCGGCGTGCCGCGGCGCCATTGAGCGAGATCATGCCGCTTCCGCGCTCGCCGCGAATGGCATAGGTCGTGAAGCGTTCGCCGTTGTTGACGTTGAAGATGTCGATTTGCTCATTTTCGACAAGGCCCGAGGCTTCGAGCAGGTTTTCGTCGATCGCGCACGAGCCTTCGTAATGCAATTCGCAATGCGTCACGGTGGCGCGGTGGATCTTCGACTTGAGCATGGTGCGGTACATGGCTTGCCTCTAGTGTTGCGGTGTCGCGCAAGCGGCGCGACGAAAGATGCGCGTGCAACCGGCACGCGCGGCTTGCGTCGGGAGCACGCGACACCGGTCATGCGACCGTGTGCGGCGTGCCCGGCGCTCAGATTTCGAGATTGTCGATCAGACGCGTGGCCCCGAGCTTGGCCGCCGCGAGCACGACGAGGCTCTCGGCGGGGGCGGCACCCGGTGCCGGTGCGCGCAGGTTGGCACGCTGGCGAATCGCCACGTAATCCGGCTTCCAGCCACGCTCGGTCAACGTCTGCATGGCTGCGGCTTCGAGTGCAGCGTAGTCCGTCTTGCCACGGCTCACGTCGTCGCGAATCTGGCCCAGCAAACGATAGAGCTGCGGCGCTTCGGCCCGCTCGGTCTCCGACAGGTAGCGGTTACGCGAGGACAGCGCGAGGCCGTCGTCGGCGCGCACCGTCTCGGCCGCAATGATTTCGATGGGCAGCGCGAACTGACGGCACATGCTGCGCACGATCATCAGTTGTTGGTAATCCTTCTTGCCGAACACGGCCACGCGCGGCTGCACGCACGAGAACAGCTTGGTGACGACCGTACACACACCCTTGAAGAAGCCCGGGCGGAACTCGCCCTCGAGAATGTCGCCCAGATCGTGCGGCGGCTCGACGCGGTATTCCTGAGGCTCCGGATACATCTCCTTCTCGTCCGGGGAGAACAGCACGTAGACGTTCTCGCGTGTGAGCTTCTCGATGTCGTCGGCCATCGTCCTCGGGTACTTGTCGAAGTCTTCGTTCGGCCCGAATTGCAGACGGTTCACGAAGATGCTGGCGACGACCGGGTCACCGTGCTGGCGCGCCAGCCGCATGAGCGACAGATGCCCTTCATGCAGGTTGCCCATGGTGGGCACGAAGGCGACGCGATTCTGTCCGCGCAGTTGATCGCGCAGTTCGTGAATCGAGGGGATGACTTTCATTGAGGTTCCGTGCGTGGCGTACGTTGATGACGTCCAGGAGTGGCGCGCGCCTTGTCTGGCAAGGGCGCGGCCGCCAAAATGTCCGGGGGATTGTAGAGGAAATCTCAATGGGCGTGCGCAAAACCGCGCGCATCCAACGGACTCCCTCGGCCTCGAGGATCGACTGGCGCTCAGTTAGGGGAATAGGTCAGGCGGACATAGATCGGCGCGAACGGTTCGGCCTGAGTGATCTCCAGCAACGACTCGCGCGAGAGTTCGAGCATGGCGATGAAGTTGACCACGACGACGGGTACGCCGCGCGTGACGTCGAAGAGTTCGGTGAACTCCATGAAGCGCGCACCTTGCAGGCGTCGCAGAATCTGGCTCATATGCTCGCGCACGGACAGCTCTTCGCGCGAGATCTTGTGATGCTGCACGAGCTTGGCCCGGCGCAGCACTTCGGCCCACGCCGAGCGCAGATCTTCGGCGTCGACATCGGGAAAGCGCGGCTGGAGGCTCTGCTCGATATACACCTGCGAGCGCAGGAAGTCGCGCCCCAGCACCGGCAGCGTGTCGAGCTTCTGCGCGGCGAGCTTCATCTGCTCGTACTCGAGCAGGCGGCGCACGAGTTCCGCACGCGGATCTTCGGCTTCTTCGCCCGTGTCGGCCTTCTTGACCGGCAAGAGCATGCGCGACTTGATCTCGATGAGCATCGCCGCCATGAGCAGATACTCTGAGGCCAGTTCGAGATTGGTCCGGCGGATCTGTTCGACGTACAGCAGGTACTGCTTCGTGACCTGAGCCATCGGAATGTCGAGCACGTTGAAGTTCTGCTTGCGGATCAGATACAGCAACAAGTCGAGCGGGCCTTCGAAGGCTTCGAGGAAGATCTCGAGCGCATCCGGCGGGATGTACAGATCGTTCGGCAGTGCGAAGAGCGGCTCGCCATACAGGCGCGCGCGCGCCACGCCGTCCACCGTGTCGGGCGTGGAGTCCTGCCCGTTCTGTGGCGCAGGCAATTCCGTCGTCGTAACGACAATGGGATGGGGCTTGATCGGATGGGCTTCCGATGCCTCCGGCGGCGCTACCCCGGCGGCCGACGCATCGGCATCGGCAGACTCCCCCGTGGCGGCGCCCGGCGCTTCGGCCGCGTCGTCGTTGTGCTCAACACCGGGCGTCGCATGGACGTGCGCAGACACCGGCGCGATCTCGGGGATCGGCTCGGACGTGTGCGACGGATCGTCGGGCGAACTCGGATTCAAGGCAGAACTCGGCCGGGAGGCGGTGACTTACTCGCTTTGGTAGACGTACGGCTGCTGGGCCACACGCGACTGCTGGGCGCGGCGGCGCTCTTCCATATCGATCGGCTGCTTGTCCCACAACAGCGAGCGGCCCTGACGTTGCTCGGCTTCCAGCGCCGGCTTCTCGGACTTCAATTGCTTGATGAATTGGGTGATGTCGGACTCGTACATGGTCGATTGCTTTAAAAATAGGCAGAAGCGGCGCCATCGCAATGGCGCCAATCGACGCCGATTCTACCGCAAACCCGTCACGGTTCGCCTTTTTGGCGGATTTGGGAGATGCGGGTGAAGCGGCCGCAGGGATATGATCAAATACGGGACATATACGCATCGCACGTTACGTCGTTATGCGATGCTTGCCAATATTGTTCGATTAGGCATCATGAGCTGCACGCGGGACGACCCGCGGCGGCATTAAAGACTCCAAGGAAGGTTTTGACCGTCTCGCAGATCAAACCCGGTTACGACGTTTTCCGTCGCTTCGGTGTGCGCCCTTTGCGCACCCTACCTGCCGCGCTCCTGACACTGGCCACATTGACCTGTGGCCTCTTGGTGCCGGGGGTGGCGCAGGCCGACTATCGCGTTCATGTCGACGCTCCCAATGGTCTGGCCAAACTCCTCAACGACAATCTCGACCTGGTGCGCTACGCCGAGCGCGACGACATCGGCGAGGCGCAGTTCGAGCACCTCATTGCGACCGTGGGTGAGCAGGTGCAGGAACTCACGTCGACGGAAGGCTATTTCGTCCCCGTCACGCATGTAGACGTGGCCACGATCAATGGCAAGCGTGACGTCCACGTCACGGTTGAATCGGGACCGCGCACGCATATCAAGAATCTCGACCTGAAATTCGACGGCCCGGTGCTCGAGCAGGAGCCGCAGCGCGTCGCGCAATTGCGCAACGCCTGGGCGCTGCCGGTGGATGCTCCTTTCCGCCAGGCCGACTGGGACAAGGCGAAAAACGACACGCTGTTTCAACTGGGACAGAAGCGTTATCACGCGTCGAAGATGACGTTCTCGCGTGCGGTGGTCGATGCCGATAGCGACACCGCTTCGCTTGCCGCGACCTTCGAGAGCGGGCCGCCGTTTACGCTCGGCCCGCTCGTGGTCTCCGGCACCCGGCGCTACCCCGAGCAGATCATCCGCAATGTCAATCCGCTGTCCGTGGGCGAGCCGTTCGACGCCGATCGTCTGCAGGAACTGCAACGCCAGATTCAGGCCACGCCGTATTTCTCGAACGTCATCATCTCGGTGACGGAAGATCCGGAGAAGGCCGAGAACGCGCCGGTCGAAGTGAAGGTGCGCGAATTTCCGACGCAGCGCGTGCAAAGCGGCGTGGGTTACACGACGGATACCGGCGCGAGCGTCAATGGCCGGTATTCGTACTACAACCTGTTCGGCCGCGCATGGACATTCGATACGCAGGCGCGTCTGGAGCAATACCGGCAGGGCGGTTACGCCGAGATCGGCATGCCACCCGATAGCATCGGCTACACCAACAGCCTGCGCGGATCGTTCGACCGCACCTACCTCAACGGCCTCGATCAACGCTCGACGCAGATCGGCGTCAAGCGCTCGCGCTCGCGCGAGCGCTACGACTGGGCCTACACGCTGGACTTCTACCGCACGGACGAACGTCCCGACGGCGGCCAGCGATTCCTCAACAAGGCGCTCGTACCCGCGTTTTCGTGGAACCGCCGCGACGTGGACGACCTGATCTTTCCGCGCAAGGGCAACATCATCAATACGCAGATCGGCTTTGCCGCGAAGCCGCTGCTTACCGATCAGAGTTTTGCGCGTCTGTATGGCCGTATCCGTCAGTACTTTCCGGTCGGGCAGCGCGATCTCGTGATCGCACGTCTGGAGCTTGGCGCCGTGCTCACGAACGGCAACAGCAATCGCATACCGTCGTCGCTGCTGTTCTTCGCGGGCGGCACGTCGTCGATTCGCGGGTACACGTACCAGAGCATCGGGCGTCAGCAGAACGGCACCACATTCCCCACGAAGTATCTCGGTACCGCAAGTCTCGAATACCAACGCTGGGTGACGCACGACTGGGGTGGCGCGGTGTTCTGGGACGTCGGCACGGCCACCGACGACTATCGGCATCCCACGCCGCTGTATCACGGCGTGGGCTTTGGTGTGCGCTGGCGCAGCCCGGTCGGACCGGTGAATCTTGACCTCGGCTACGGCGTGCATGACCGGCGCTTCCGTCCGGCCATTTCGCTGGGGGTGGCATTCTGATGAGCACAATGCCCCTCAATCCGACGCCCGGCGACGCGCCCGCTCCCCCGCCTTCGCCACCTTCGCCACCTTCCCCTCCGCCCCCGCGCCGTTGGCGCTGGGGACGCTCTCTGGCGGGCGTCCTGCTCACGCTGTTGCTCATCGTCGTGCTCGCGATCGGCGCGCTACTCTGGGCGATGTCGAACGAGCGCGGCAGCCGCTGGTTGTGGCAGGCCGCTGTGTCGACCCTTGGCGGCAAACTCTCGGGCGAATGGCGCAGCGGCAGCTTTGCCCATGGCTTTACCGTGAGCGACGTGCGCTATCTCGACGGCGCGACGCGTATTACCGTGAGCCGGCTTGAGAGCCGTTGGGAATGGCGTCTGCGCCCGCTGCATTTCATCGTCGACAAGTTGCACGCAGGCGATGTGGAGATGGCGTTCGCACCGTCGCCGCCCTCGAGCACGCCAACGACGATGCCCTCGAGCCTGCGCCTGCCGTTCGGCCTGACGCTGAACGACGTTCGCGTCGCCAAGCTCACGCTGGATTCGCCCGCGCTGGTGCTCGACGACATTCGCGTCTCAGCGCGCAGCGACGGCGCGCAACATACGATTCAGGTCGAGCACCTCGGCACGCCCTACGGTGAGGCGCAAGCGAGCCTGCAATTGAACGGGCAGCGTCCGTTTGCCCTCGGCGGCAATGTCGGTTTGCAAGCCAAGGCGGGCGATATTCCGGTGGCGTTGCAGGCCAGTTTGTCCGGCTCGCTCGACGCGCTCGTCGTCGATCTGCGCGCCAGCGGCGAGACGTTGAACGGGACGGCGCACATCGCGGCGTCGCCATTTGGCCCCGTGCCGCTATCGCGCGCGCAGATTTCGCTTGATCACCTGAATCCGCGAGATTTCGCCGCCGGTGCGCCGCAAGCCGATCTCGCTGTGCAGGCCGACTTGCGACCCGAACCCGGCGCCAAGGAATTCCGCGTACTGGGGCCGGTGTCCGTGACCAATGCCAAACCCGGGGCCATCGATGCCGGGTGGCTGCCCGTGGAGAGCCTGCGTACGCAGGTGCTGCTCGATGCGACGCGTCAGGCGTTGACCGGCATCGAATTGAGGCTTGCGGGCCGCGCGCTGCTCACCGGTAGCGGCGAACTACGCCGCGAGAAGATCGCTGCGACGGCGCCTGCCGCGCCCGTGGCGTCGTCGGGCGCGAGCGGCGCCAGCGTTGCCAGGCAGGCGGCAGCGCCCGCCGAGGCAACGGTCGGCGGCTTCACCCTCACGATGCGAGATCTCGACCTGCGTGCCTTGTACGGCAAGCTGCCAGCGACGAAGCTGGCAGGCCCCCTCGATATCAAGCTCGACGCCACCGGGCAGCGGATGGTTCTCGACTGGCGCGACGCCGCGCGTCGCGTGCTGGCCGACGTGGGTCTCGACGCCAGGGGCACCACTCTCCACAGCCTCTCGCTGGAGGCCGGCAACAGCAAGGTCGCCGCGACCGGCGTGCTCGAGAAGGGGGATGCCGGCGCGTATCAGGCGCAGATCAAGCTCACGCGTTTCGACCCGGCCGCGTGGTACGACCTTTATGGTCCGCAAAAGCGCGGGGCGAAGACACCGGCAGCGAGCGTCACGGGACAGCTCGACGCGCAGGGCACATTGCGCCCGGCGTTCGGCCTCGCGCTCAAGTTTGCGCTGAAGGACAGCATCTACGCGGACTTGCCGATGAGCGGGGCGGGCACCGTAAGGCTCGCGGGCACGCGCATGCTGCCGAGCGACGCCAACTTGCTCGTGGCAGGCAACAAGGTGGCCCTGCGCGGCAGCTTCGGCGCCCCCGGCGACAAGATGGCCGTGAACATCGATGCACCGTCGCTCGACAAGCTCGGCTTTGGTCTCGCCGGCCGTGTGCGACTCGACGGGCAGGTGTCGGGCACGATCGAGCGTCCGGCCGTGGTTGCCACGCTCGAGGCAGACAAGCTGGTCTTCGGGGCGCGCAAGCTCGAGCATCTGACCGGCAAAGTGGACGTCAGCGGTGGCTTGCCCGGTGCGCCCGGCGACCGTCTGAACGTGACGCTCGATGGCCGGGGTTTCACCAGCGACTTCGCGCGGCTCGACAAACTCTCGGTAGCGCTGGCAGGCACCCGAGGCGCACATACGCTGCATCTCAAGGCGGCGGGCAAGCTGCACGAAGCACCGCTCGACATGAATCTCGACGCGGCCGGCGCCGTGACCAACACGCGCGGCAAACCGGGCTGGCGCGGCACGATTCAGACGCTCGAGAATCGGGGGGTGCCGAAGCTCAATCTGGCGTCCCCGTGGCAAGTCGAAGCGAGTGCCGATCGCGTGCATCTTGGTGCGGCCAAGCTGGTGACGGCCGCCGGCGCGTTGTCGCTCGCTAACTTCGACTATGGCGACGGTCAACTGAAGACGGCCGGCACCATCGACACCCTCGATATCGCGCAGGTGCTGCGCGTGGTGCAGTCGTTCACGGGCGAGCCCTCGCCGGTCGCGAGCGACCTCGTGCTTGACGGCAAATGGGACGTGCGCGCCGGTCAGCGCGCCGACGGGTTTGTCGAGATCGTGCGTCGCAGTGGCGACGTGACGCTGCGCCGCGGCGGTGTGAACGAAAACGTGAAGGTGACGATAACGGGCATTCCCGGTCTGAGCGCAGAGAAGGGCGGCGCCGGGGCACGTGTGCCGCTCGGTATCTCCGAGCTGCGCACGCGCATCGACCTGTCCGGGCTGACGGCGCGCGCGACCGTCAAGGCCGTCTCGTCGCTCGTCGGTACGGTGGATGCTGACCTGAAGACCGGCTTGCGTGTGCAAGGCGGCATTCCCAATGTGCCGGACGACGCGCCCCTGACCGGACGCATTGCGGTCTCCATTCCGGACCTCTCGAAGTTCGAGACGCTTGCCGGTGCGCAATTCGCTTTCAAAGGACGCGCCAACCTGCAAGTGACGCTGGCGGGCACCGTGGCCAAGCTGCGCCCCACGGGCGAGCTGACGGCCGACGATCTGTCGGCGCAGATGTTCGATACGGGCATGAGCGTGAAGGACGGACGGCTGCGCATCGCGCTGACACCGACCGAGATCGTGCTGCGCGACGTGGCGGTGACGGGCGGCGGTGGCGGCACGGCGAAGGCGACGGGCAACATTCGTCTCGACACGCCCGAGCCGACGCTCGGCATCACACTCTCCGCCGACAAGCTGCAACTCTTCTCGGCCCCCGACCGGCAGCTTTCGCTGAGCGGCGAAGCGAAGGCAACCGGCAGCGGCGAGGCGATGGCGGTGAACGGCAAGTTCACCATCGACCGCGCGCGTTTTGCCTTGCCGCCCACGAGCGCACCGAAGCTGGGCGACGACGTCGTGGTCGTGCGCGGCGGTGCACAGTCCCGCACCAAAGCGCTCGATCCGAAGGATGAGGCCGCGCGCATCAGTGCGAAACCGGCCAGCCGATTCTCGCCGCACATCAACGTGGAAGTGGATCTGGGGCGGGATTTCCGCTTCGTCGGTGCGGGCGCCGATCTGCTGTTGCGCGGCAGCATGCGTGTGCAGAGCGATCCGCTCTCGCCAATGCGTGCCCTCGGTACGATCACTGTGGCAGAGGGCACCTACGAAGCCTTCGACCGCAAGCTCACCATCGAGCGCGGTCAGATCAACTTCGTCGGTCCGCTGGACAATCCCAACCTCTACATCCAGGCGATGCGCCGCAATCAGGAGGTCGCCGCTGGCGTGCTGGTCACGGGCACTGTGCGTCAGCCGCGCGTGACGCTTGTGTCCGAGCCCAACGTGTCGGACGAGGAGAAGCTCTCGTGGCTGATGTTCGGCCACGGCCCGGACGGTGCGGGCCTCGGTCAGCGTCAGGCGATGGCCGGGGCGGCCACTGCGTTGCTCGGGGCGGCCGGCGGCAAGCGCATCATCAAGGATCTGGGGATCGACGAGTTCAGCATTGGCACCAGCGACTCGGGTCTGTCGGACGACGAACAAGTGGTGAAGGTGGGCAAGGCGATCTCGGACAACTTCGCGCTGGGATACGAGCAGAGTCTCACCAGCGCTGCGAGTATCGTGAAGATCACATGGCAGGTCTCGCGCCGCTGGCAACTGGTGCTGCGCACCGGCTCGCTGTCCGGCTTCGATGTGCTGTTCAACCGTCGCTTCGACTGACGCAGGCAATGGTGCAGGCGCAAGGGCGGTGGACAACTGTGGAGAGGAGATGTCACCAATGCTAACGTCGCGTAGTTCCGTTCATTCGGCGCAGGGGCTGCGCCGAGGTTTGCGATGGGGAGTCGCCATGGGATTGTTTGCGAGTCTGTTGGGACTGTTCGGCTGTGATCAGCAGCAGATCGACAAGGCGCGCGAGAAGGCGCGCGACACGTTCAACGCCATCAAGCCGGACGACATGCTGCTGCGCAACCTCACGCCGGGCGTGACGACCGAAGCGCAGGTGCGTGAGCAGATGGGCAAGCCGGAGATCGTCTGGGAGAACGACGATGGCTCGCGCCGGCTGGAGTATCCGCGCGCGCCGGGCGGCTTGCGGACCTATATGGTCGACATCGCGCCAGACGGGAAGCTGCGGGCCGTCATTCAGGCGCTCGCGGCGGAGAACTTCGAGCAGGTCCAGCCGGGCATGACGCAGGATGAGGTTCGGCGTTTGCTGGGCAAACCGACGACTGTGGCGGAATACCGGTTGAAGAAGGAAACGGTGTGGAGCTGGCGCTGGCTTGAGGACGGCGTCAACACGCCGGGCATGTTTAACGCCCACTTCGGCCCGGACGGCCGGGTGACGGTCACGTCGCGCTCACCGGACCCGGCGTCGGAGCGTCCTTGATGGAGGGCTGACAGGGCGACGGCAGGGGGATGCCGTTGCTTACCGGGTCGCCTGTTGGGGTTGCCGGGCATGCCGGTGACGGTTCGTCACCATGCGTTCGTGCAGTCGACCGATGATCCGGCTGCCCGTCTTCGCGAACAGGAACGGCAGCAGCGCGTGCACGAGACAGGCCAGAAACGCGCCCAGCAACGGCAGCGCGAACGACAGCGCCGATCCCATGTGCTGGAGGTAGTTTTCGCCGACAGAGGCTGGGTGCTGAGTGAAGATTTTCATGATATCCCCTGTTTTCGGAATGTTTGTGAAGTTTACTTGCCGACGTAGGGTAAAGGCTTTCAAATATTCGGCCGAATCGGGTAGGATTTGGAAAAATTTTCCTCCCGGGTGGCTATCGTGGACAAAACCGATCTCGCAATTCTCGAAAATCTGCAAGCCGATGCCTCACGCTCGCTGGGCGAACTCGCCGAAGCGGTTCACCTGTCGCCTACGCCGTGCTGGCGGCGTGTGCAGCGTCTGCGCGAGAATGGCGTCATCACGGGGCAGGTAACGCTGTGCGATCCGCAGCAACTCGATCTGCGCGTGACGGCCTTCGTGTTCATCAAGGCGGCGACACACAGCGAGGACTGGATGGTTCGCTTCGTCGCGGGGGCGCGGGAATTGCCTGAAATCGTCGAAATTCACCGCATGGCAGGCGAGATCGACTATCTGCTTAAGGTCTACCTGCCGGACATTGCCGCTTACGACCGTTTCTACAAAAAACTCATCCGCGTGGCCGATCTGCAGGACATCAGCGCGAGTTTTTCCATGGAAACGGTGAAGTTCACCACGGCATTGCCGGTGGATCATTTGCGCTAGCCAGCGGCGCAGTATCGGCCAGACGATGTTCCGAAGGATTCGAGATGTGCTGCGGGCAGTCACCTCATCGGAGCATTCGTTCGGAAAAATTCATGGCTCAGAACATCTACGACAATCCCGAGTTCTTCGCTGGTTACAGCCAGTTGCCCCGGCAAGTGCAGGGTCTGGATGGCGCGCCCGAGTGGCCCGCCATCCGATCGATGTTGCCGGATCTGCGAGGCAAACGCGTGGTCGACCTCGGTTGCGGTTTCGGCTGGGCGTCGCGCTGGATGCGCGAGCAGGGCGCCGTGTCCGTGCTCGGGCTCGATCTGCCGCAGAACATGATCGATCGCGCGAAGGCCGGCACGTCTGACACCGCCATTGAATTTCGCATCGCAGACCTCGATACACTCGACCTGCCGCCCGCGTCCTTCGATCTTGCTTATAGCGCGCTGACCTTTCACTACGTGCGCGATTTCGGACGTCTCGTGCGTGCGATCCATGGGGGACTCGCGCCTTCGGGGCATTTCGTCTTCACCATCGAGCACCCGGTTTTCATGGCAGCGGCGCGCCCGCACTGGATCGCCGACGAGGACGGTCGCAAGACATGGCCGGTCAACGGCTATGCCGTCGAGGGGGAGCGTCGCACCGATTGGTTCGCCAAGGGGGTGCTGAAGTACCACCGCACGCTTGGCACAACGCTGAACACGCTCATCGATGCTGGCTTTCGGATTCGGAAGGTCGAGGAGTTTGCACCGACCGCCGAGCAGATCCGCGAGATGCCATCGCTGGCCGAAGAGCTGGAGCGTCCGATGATGTTGATGGTGTCGGCTGAGCGGTAGGTTGAGAGGTAGGCTGAGCGCGAACCCGGCATTGCAAAGCAAAACACCCCGGTGCCGAACGAAATGTCCGGCACCGGGGTGTTTTGCCAGGGAAGGGCGTTGCCGCGAGACGCGGCTTACTTTCCCTGATGTTGCGTTTGCCCCGCTTTACTTGACGCGCATGCCCGGCTTCGCACCGTCGTGCGGCTCGAGGATGTAGATGCCCGGTTCGGCCTTGTCGTCGGCCGCCGATGCCGCGAGCACCATGCCTTCGGACAGACCGAACTTCATCTTGCGCGGCGCAAGATTGGCGACCATCACCGTGAGCTTGCCCACCAGCACTTCCGGCTGCGGATAAGCCGACTTGATCCCCGAGAAGACGTTACGCGTTCGCGCTTCACCGGCGTCGAGCGTGAGTTGCAGGAGCTTGTCCGATCCTTCGACCGCCTTGCAATCGACGATGCGCGCGATGCGCAGATCGATCTTGGCAAAGTCGTCGATGGTGATGACACCGTCGTCCGCGCTCTTGTCTGCCTTATCTGCCTTGTCGGCCTTCTCCGTTGCCTTGGCGGCTTTGTCCTTGCCCTTGGCGGCGGCAGCGTCCGTGGCCGGCGCGCTCGCTTGCAGCGAGTCGCGGTTGGCCGCGAGCAGTGCTTCGACCTGCTTGCCTTCGACACGCGTCATCAGATGCTTGTAAGCGGTGATGGCCGTGTCGGCGGTGAGCGGACGGCTCACGTCTTGCCACGTTTGCGGCGCGATGTTCAGGAAGCGCTCTACGGCCTCGGCCGTCACGGGCAGCACCGGCTTGAGGTACAGCGTGAGCAGACGGAACGCCTCGAGGCATACCGAGCAGGCTTCGTGCAGCGCGGCCCCTTGCGCGGGGTCCTTTGCCAGATCCCACGGCTTGACCGTGTCGACGTAGCCGTTCACGGCGTCGGCCTGTTCCATCACCAGACGCAATGCCTTGCCGAACTCGCGGGCTTCGTAGTGCGCGGCGATCTGCGGTGCAACCGCGCGCAACTGCCCCAGCAGCGGCGCTTGCATGGCGTGCGGCGACACACGGCCGTCGAAGCGCTTGATAAGGAAGCCCGCCGCACGGCTGGCGATATTCACGTACTTGCCGACCAGATCGCTGTTCACGCGCGCGATGAAGTCATCGAGATTCAGGTCGATGTCTTCCATCGTGTTGCCCAGCTTGGCACCGATGTAATAACGCAGCCATTCCGGATTGAGGCCCGTGTCGATGAAGCTTTGCGCCGTGATGAACGTGCCGCGCGACTTCGACATCTTGTGGCCGTCCACCGTCAGAAAGCCGTGCGCGTACACGTTGGTCGGCGTGCGATGGCCCGAGAACTCGAGCATTGCCGGCCAGAACAGCGTGTGGAAGTACAGAATGTCCTTGCCGATGAAGTGATACTGCTCGGTCGTCGAACCCGGCTTGACCCATTCTTCGAAGTTCAGGCCGCGTTGAGCGCACAGGTTCTTGAAGCTGGCGTAGTAGCCGACCGGGGCGTCGAGCCACACATAGAAATACTTGCCCGGGGCACCCGGAATCTCGAAGCCGAAGTACGGGGCGTCGCGCGAGATGTCCCAGTCGGCCAGCGTGGACTCGCCGTCTTCGCCGAGCCACTCCTTCATCTTGTTGGCGGCTTCGGGCTGGGCAAGACCGGCCACCCACTTGCGCAGGAACTGCTCGCAGCGCTTGTCAGAGAGCTTGAAGAAGTAATGGGTAGACGTCTTGCGCACCGGCGTGGCGCCCGAGACGACCGAATACGGGTTGAGCAGGTCGGTCGGCGCGTAGGTCGAGCCGCAGACTTCGCACGAATCGCCGTACTGGTCCTTGGCGCCGCATTTCGGACATTCGCCCTTGATGAAGCGGTCCGGCAGGAACATTTCCTTGACCGGGTCGTACGCCTGTTCGATATCGCGTGCTTCGATCAGGCCCTGCGCCTTGAGGGCCAGATAGACGCTTTCCGACAATTCGCGGTTTTCCTCGGAATCTGTCGAATAGTAGTTATCGAACGAGATGCCGAAGCTGTCGAAGTCGCGCTTGTGCTCCTTCCAGACGCGCTCGATCAGTTGCTTGGGCGTGAGGCCTTCCTTCTCGGCACGCAGCATGACCGGCGTGCCGTGCGTGTCGTCCGCACCCACGTAGTACACCTCATGGCCCTGCATCCGCATGAACCGTACCCAGATATCTGTCTGGATGTATTCGACCAAGTGACCGATGTGAATCTGGCCATTGGCGTACGGCAGGGCGGAGGTGACTAAGATGCGGCGGGACATGAGGATGGATTGTTTGATGAGGGGACAGGGAAAGGACGATTCTAGCAGGCAGAGCGGGATGACGCCCAACCGGGCGTTCCGGCGGGGGCGTCGGGGCGAGTCGGCTGCGCATGCATTGGCCGGTGCGCTGCTTCAATTCGGGATCGCGCGGCCAAAAAAAAGCCGGAACCAGGTTCCGGCATAACTAGGCACACGTAACGTCAATAACAAAGAGGAGATGGAAGCGCCCACGGTAGGCACTTCCGAAGGGTCTGAGCGACGTGACGGGGGTTTAGTTCAACCGATGTGCGGAATTTTCTATGCTGCGGCGCAACATGCGGGCGCCGGCCGTCCGTCAAACGCAAGCCCGGCGGACCGGGCAAGCGTTTGAACGGTTAGCTGGCAGGCGGGAGCCGATCAGCCGCGCGGGGCTTGCTGATTCGGCGCGTGCAGGAGGATTTCGACGCGACGGTTCTGGGCGCGGCCCTCGGCCGTGGCATCCGAGGCGACCGGCTGGCTCGAGGCCACGCCCATGCCGCTCATGCGGTTCATCGCAACACCACGGCTGTTCAGATACTGGATGACGTTGGCCGCCCGATTCTGCGAGAGGGGGACATTGATGCGATCGCCGCCCGTGCTGTCGGTGTGGCCCACGACGTTGGCGGTGATGCCCGGGTTCTGGTTGAGCGTGGCGGCGACGTCGTCGAGCACGGCGCGGAAGTTCGGTTTGATGTCGGCGCGGCCGGTATCGAACGTCACGTCGCTTGGGACGGCGACCTTGAGCGAGCCATCCGGCTGCTCGGAGATCGTGGTGCCGGTGCCGGCCGTGTGGCCGCCCAGCTTGTTCTTGATGGCGCCCCAGTTGTAGCCCGTCGCACCGCCTGCGGCGGCGCCCACGGCGGCGCCGATCAGCGTGCCGGTGGTATTGCCACCGATGAGGTTGCCCAGGCCTGCGCCGACCGCTGCACCGACACCGGTGCCGACCGCGGTATTGGTGCCTTGCTCGGTCTGGCACCCCGCCAGCATGGCGGCAGCGGCCAGGACGAGCGCTGAAGCGCGCAGAGTGTTCTTATTCATTTAAGGCTCCTTCTCGATTAGCTAGCAGTCATGAAACAACGCGTGAGCACTTCGCCGAAGCACGCGCGCGTTGCAGGGGTTTTGAACCTGCGGGCGCGCCGTCTTTTACAATAGCGCTGAGTGTCAACCGCAGGCAAGGACAGATTGCCGCGACGGCTGGTTCCCCAAAACACGCGCGCCTCGCATGCTAATCGAGAGCGTGCGCCACGGATGTTACAAGTTGTTAGCGCTCGCCGGGACTTTCCCGGCGGGCCTCGACAGAGCGAGAGACCCACATGGAAGTCGCCCAAATCAATGAAGTGCTGCGTGGCATCGTCGATCCCGACACGGGGCTCGACCTGATCGCCGGAAAGTATGTCAAACAGGTCGTGGCCGAGCACGGCCACGTCGGCATCCAGATCGAGTTCGGTTATCCCGCGAAGAGCCAGTTCGAAGCGATGCGCGCGCGCATTACCGAGGCCGTCGGCAAGCTGCCCGGTGTCGAGCGCGTGGCCGTCGAGATCAGCCAGAAAATCGTCTCGCACGCGGTGCAACGCGGCGTGAAGCTGCTGCCGAACGTGAAGAACATCGTGGCCGTGGCCTCGGGCAAGGGCGGTGTGGGCAAAAGCACCACGGCCGTGAACCTGGCGCTTGCGCTGGCGGCCGAAGGCGCCAACGTCGGCATTCTCGATGCCGACATCTATGGTCCGTCGCTGCCCACGCTGCTGGGCATTCACGGCAAACCCGAATCGAAGGATGGCAAGACGCTCGAGCCGATGATCGGCCACGGCTTGCAGGCGAGCTCCATTGGTTTTCTGATCGAACCGGACAATCCGATGGTCTGGCGCGGCCCGATGGTCACGCAGGCACTTGAGCAATTGCTCAACCAGACGAACTGGCACGACCTCGACTACCTGATCGTCGACATGCCGCCGGGCACGGGCGATATCCAGCTCACGCTCGCGCAGAAGGTGCCTGTCACCGGTGCGGTCATCGTGACCACGCCGCAGGACCTGGCGCTGCTCGACGCCCGCAAGGGGCTCAAGATGTTCGAGAAGGTTGGCGTGCCGATTCTGGGCCTCATCGAGAACATGAGCCTGCATATCTGTTCGAACTGCGGTCATGAGGAGCCGATCTTCGGCGTGGGCGGCGGCGAGCGCATGAGCCACGATTTCGACGTCGATCTGCTGGGCAAGCTGCCGCTGGAGATGAGCATCCGTGTGCATGCAGACGCCGGTATGCCGAGCGTGGTGGGCGACCCCGATGGCCCGGTGGCCGAGCGTTACCGGGCGATTGCCCGCAAGGTGGCGGTGAAGATCGCGGCCAAGCAGAAGGACATGACGAGCAAGTTCCCGTCGATCGTCGTTCAGAACACGTAAGGACGGCCGGCAGGGACCCGGGAAGCCCCGCGCGCAGCGGTGCGAGTGAAAAAGTCACCGCACCGCAACAATCGCGTAAAATACGCCCACTTTTTCACGTACCACGCAAGTTCAGGCCCACACATGAGCATCAAGTCCGATAAATGGATCCGGCGTATGGCCGAAGCGCACGGCATGATCGAGCCCTTCGAGCCGTCGCAGATCCGGTATTCCCAGGACGGGCAGAAGATCGTCAGCTATGGCACGTCGAGTTACGGCTACGATATCCGCTGTGCGCCTGAATTCAAGGTCTTCACGAACATCAATTCGACGATCGTCGATCCGAAGAACTTCGACGAGAAGTCCTTTGTCGACGTCGAGAGCGATGTCTGCATCATTCCGCCGAACTCGTTCGCGCTTGCGCGCACTGTCGAGTACTTCCGCATTCCGCGAAGTGTGCTCACCGTGTGTCTGGGCAAATCGACGTATGCGCGTTGCGGCATCATCGTGAACGTGACGCCGTTCGAACCCGAGTGGGAGGGCTACGTGACGCTGGAATTCTCGAACACGACGCCGCTGCCGGCCAAGATCTACGCCAACGAAGGCGTGGCTCAGGTGCTGTTCTTCGAATCCGACGAAGTCTGCGAGACCTCGTACAAGGACCGCGGCGGCAAGTATCAGGGACAGCGTGGTGTCACGCTGCCGAAAACCTAGCCTGCTACCCTCGACTCGCCGCCGGTGAGCATCCCCCAAATCGCACTGCCCAAGAGCCACGGCCATCTCGGACCGTGGCTCGTTCTTTTGTCGAAGGAACGCCAATGAAATTCCGTTTTCCGATCGTCATCATCGACGAGGACTTCCGCTCCGAAAATATTTCCGGATCCGGGATTCGCTCCTTGGCGGAGGCCATCGAAGCCGAGGGCATGGAAGTCAACGGTCTCACGAGCTACGGTGACCTGACCTCGTTTGCGCAACAGGCAAGCCGCGCATCGAGCTTCATCCTGTCCATCGACGACGACGAGTTCGGCACCTTCTCGAGCGAAGCGGGCGGTGAAGGCGAGGGAGAGCTGGCGCTGGCCATCATCAACCTGCGCGCCTTCGTGCAGGAAGTGCGCCGTCGCAACCCCGACATTCCGATCTTCCTGTACGGCGAGACGCGCACGTCGCGCCATATCCCGAACGACATCCTGCGCGAGCTGCACGGCTTCATTCACATGTTCGAAGACACGCCGGAGTTCGTGGCGCGTCACATCATTCGTGAAGCCAAGTCGTATCTCGACTCGCTGCCGCCGCCGTTCTTCCGCTCGCTCACGCACTATGCTGCCGATGGTTCGTACTCGTGGCATTGCCCGGGTCACTCGGGCGGTGTGGCATTCCTGAAGAGCCCGGTCGGCCAGATGTTCCACCAGTTCTTCGGTGAGAACATGCTGCGCGCCGACGTGTGCAACGCCGTGGAAGAGTTGGGCCAATTGCTCGATCACAACGGCCCGGTGGGCGCGTCCGAGCGCAATGCTGCGCGCATTTTCAACGCCGACCATCTCTTCTTCGTGACGAACGGCACGTCGACGTCGAACAAGATCGTGTGGCACGCGACCGTGGCGCCGGGCGACATCGTCGTGGTCGACCGCAACTGCCACAAGTCGATCCTGCATGCGATCACGATGACAGGGGCCGTGCCGGTGTTCCTCACGCCCACGCGTAACCACCTCGGCATCATCGGCCCGATTCCGAAGTCGGAGTTCTCGCCGGAAGTCATCCGCGCCAAGATCGAGGCGAACCCGTTTGCCCGCGAAGTGCTCGAGCGCGATCCGAACGCCAAGCCGCGCATTCTGACGATCACCCAGAGCACGTATGACGGCGTGATCTACAACGTCGAGATGATCAAGGAAGTGCTCGGCAACAACATCGATACGTTGCATTTCGATGAGGCCTGGCTGCCGCATGCGGCATTCCACGATTTCTACCGCGATATGCACGCCATCGGCGAAGGCCGTCCGCGCTCGTCGGAAGCGACCATCTACGCCACGCACTCGACGCACAAGCTGCTTGCCGGTATCTCGCAGGCCTCGCAGATCGTGGTGCAGGACTCGGATGCTCGCACGTTCGATACGTACCGCTTCAACGAGGCCTATCTCATGCACACGTCGACGTCGCCGCAGTACGCGATCATCGCATCGTGCGACGTGGCGGCCGCCATGATGGAGCCTCCGGGCGGCACCGCGCTGGTGGAAGAGTCGATCGTCGAGGCGCTCGATTTCCGCCGCGCGATGCGCAAGGTGGACAAGGAGTACGGCGATTCGTGGTGGTTCTCGGTCTGGGGTCCGGAAAATCTGGGCGACGAGGGCACGATTCAGCGCGAAGACTGGGTGCTGCGCGCGAACGACCGCTGGCACGGCTTCGGCGATCTGGCCGACGGCTTCAACATGCTCGATCCGATCAAGGCGACGATCATCACGCCGGGGCTGGATGTGGAGGGCGAGTTCGGCGAGAGCGGCATTCCGGCGGCCATCGTCACCAAGTATCTGGCCGAGCACGGCATCATCGTCGAGAAGACGGGGCTGTATTCGTTCTTCATCATGTTCACGATCGGCATTACCAAGGGCCGCTGGAACTCGATGGTGACCGAACTGCAACAGTTCAAGGACGACTACGATCACAACCGCCCGCTGTGGCGCGTGCTGCCGGAATTCGTGGCGCAATTCCCGCGCTACGAGCGCATCGGCCTGCGTGACCTGTGCGATCAGATTCACAGCGTGTACAAGGCGAACGACGTTGCGCGCGTGACGACCGAGATGTACCTCTCGGACATGCAGCCGGCGATGAAGCCGACGGATGCGTTCTCGAAGCTGGCTCACCGTCAGATCGACCGGGTGCCCATCGACGAGCTGGAAGGGCGCGTGACGAGCGTGCTGCTCACGCCGTACCCGCCGGGCATTCCGCTGCTGATTCCGGGCGAGCGCTTCAACGCCGCGATCATCGAGTACCTGCGCTTCGCGCGCGACTTCAATGAGCGCTTCCCGGGCTTCCATACCGATATCCACGGTCTGGTCGTCGAGGAAGTGGACGGACGCCCCGAGTACTTCGTGGATTGCGTGCGACAGTAACTCGTTGCACCTGACCCGACGTCCAGGACGGCCCCATGTGAAAGCATGGGGCCGTTTTTTTGTCCGGGCGCCCATCGTCCTCACGGGAGGCGCCTTATACGCCTGTTTGCGGCGTCTGGATTTCATGGCCGGTACATCGCAGGCCGACGTACTTCAGTTATCCATGAGAAGTCGGTCTAAATCACATCGAATAGGCGCGAAAAGGCGAAAAAAGGCCGGTATATTAACGCGACGAGATCTAAAACACGCGCTTTGTGCTTTGGCTTGAACTTCTAATATTTGGGTTATTTCCCAGCAATTTGCGCCGGTTCGATTGCTACACTCAACGCACTTTTTTCGAGCAGGAGGGTTCATGGAAGCCGGACAACTGGTGTTCAGTAACTACGGCACGCTCGTGTGTGCCACGTTGGTCTTGTTGCTGGGCCGCAAGCTGGTCGAGTGGATCACACCGCTTCGTACGTACAGCATTCCTGAACCGGTAGCCGCCGGGTTGCTGGTGGCGCTGGGCACCTTGGCGCTGCGTGAGTTCGGGCATTTCGAGCTGAAGTTCGATACGTCGCTGCAAACGCCGCTGATGCTGGCATTCTTCGCGACGATCGGTCTGTCGGCCAATCTGGCCAGCCTCAAGGCGGGCGGCCGTCGTCTGGTGCTGTTCCTCGCCGTCGTGGCGGGCATGTTGATCATGCAGAACGCGATCGGCGTTGGTCTTGCCACGCTGATGGGATTGGCGCCGGGCGTCGGTCTGCTGGGCGGGTCGATTACGCTGGCGGGCGGGCATGGCACGGGGGCGGCCTGGGGTGAGACGCTGACCGCGCGCTACGGCGTGCAGTCGGCCCTTGAGATCGCGATGGCGTGTGCCACGTTCGGGCTGGTGCTCGGCGGCTTGCTGGGCGGGCCGGTGGCGCGTTATCTGGTGGGCCGTCTGGGCAACAAGGTGCCGGGCTTCGATGCCGCAAAGGATGCTGCGCCGGAAGGCTTCGAGCAACCGCATACCGTGCGTCTGATCACCGCGCAGGCGCTGATCGAAACGGTTGCGATGATTGCGATTTGTCTGCTCGGCGGCGAGGTCATTGCCCGTTGGCTCTCGGGAACGGCGTTCGAATTACCGACGTTCGTGTGCGTGCTGTTTACCGGTGTCGTCGTGCGCAATCTGCTGTCGCTGGTGGGTTACGAAGTGTTCGAGCGCTCGCTGTCGGTGATGGGCAACGTGAGTCTGTCGCTGTTCCTGGCGATGGCGCTCATGACCCTGCGTCTGTGGGATCTCTCGACGCTGGCTTTGCCGATGATTGTGATTCTCGTCGTGCAGGCGGTGGCGATGGCCTCGTATGCGATTTTCGTCACGTTCCGCGTGATGGGGCGCAACTACGATGCAGCGGTGCTCGCAGCGGGCCATTGCGGCTTCGGGCTGGGCGCCACACCGACGGCCATTGCCAATATGCAGGCGGTGACCGAGCGTTTCGGTCCGTCGCACATCGCGTTCCTGATCGTGCCGATGGTGGGGGCGTTCTTCATCGACATCCTCAACGCGCTCATCATCAAGGGATTCCTGTCGTTGCCGCTGTTCTGATGCGAGGCGGGTGACACTGTCTCGTGCCAATAAGAAATGCCACCCGAAGCGGGTGGCATTTTCGTTGGTGCAGGCGGATCCGGAGCGAGTCCGGGGCAGCGCGAGGCTCGCGCTCAGACGGCCTTACTTGGCGAGCTTTGCGCGTGCTGCGGCAATCGCGCGTTGCACCTGTGCCGGGGCCGTGCCGCCGATATGGTTACGGCTGGCGACCGAGCCTTCGAGCGTGAGGTAATCGAAGACGTCTTCACCGACCAGCGGCGAGAACTTCTGTAGCTCGGCGAGCGACAGGTCGGCCAGATCGATGTCACGATCCGAGCAGATCTTCACGGCATGGGCCACGATTTCGTGGGCGTCACGGAACGGCAGGCCCTTCTTGACAAGGTAGTCGGCCAGATCGGTCGCCGTCGAGAAACCTTGCAGCGCAGCGTTGCGCATATTGGCTTCGCGCACCTTGATGCCTGGCACCATGTCGGCGAAGATGCGCAGCGTGTCGATGACGGTATCGACCGTGTCGAACAGCGGCTCTTTGTCTTCCTGGTTGTCCTTGTTGTACGCCAGCGGCTGGCCCTTCATCAGCGTAAGCAGGGCGATCAGGTGGCCATTGACGCGGCCGGTCTTGCCACGTGCCAGTTCGGGCACGTCCGGGTTCTTCTTCTGCGGCATGATCGAGCTGCCGGTGCAGAAGCGGTCGGCCAGATCGATGAAGCCCACGCGCGGGCTCATCCACAGCACGAGTTCTTCCGAGAAGCGCGAGACGTGCGTCATCACGAGGGCCGCAGCGGCCGTGAATTCGATGGCGAAGTCGCGATCCGACACGGCGTCGAGCGAGTTCGCGCAGACTTCTTCGAAGCCGAGCGTCGCGGCGACACGTTCACGATCGATCGGATAGCTCGTGCCGGCCAGCGCCGCAGCACCCAGCGGCAGGCGGTTCACGCGGCGGCGCACGTCGAGCATGCGCTCGGCGTCGCGGCTGAACATCTCGAAGTAAGCCATCAGGTGATGGCCGAACGTCACCGGCTGCGCCACTTGCAGATGGGTGAAGCCCGGGAGGATCGTGGCGCTGTGCTGCTCGGCCAGATCCAGCAGCGCGCGGCGCAGATCGCCAAGGTGATCGCCGATTCGGTCGATTTCGCTGCGCAGCCACAGACGGATGTCGGTCGCGACCTGATCGTTACGCGAGCGGCCGGTGTGCAGGCGCTTGCCGGCGTCGCCGATGAGGGCGGTCAGGCGCGCTTCGATGTTCAGGTGAACGTCTTCGAGATCCAGTTGCCACTCGAACTCGCCGCGCTCGATCTCGCCGCGAATCTGCGTCATGCCGCGCTGGATGTCAGCCAGATCCTGAGCGCTGATGATGCCTTGCGCCGAGAGCATGTCGGCATGGGCGAGCGAGCCTTCGATGTCGAACAGCGCGAGGCGCTTGTCGAAGAACACCGACGCCGTATAGCGCTTGACGAGTTCGGAAACGGGTTCGGAAAAGCGGGCCGACCAGGCTTCGCCCTTCTTGTGGAGTTGGGAGGTCATTGTCGTAGGGTGGCGAATCGTTGCCCGTGAGAGCAGATTGAAGCGAACCGTGGCGAAACACGGCAAACCGTGATTATACAACCCCGGCGGCGTCGCCACGACACGCCCGGCGCCGGGGCAGGGCGGCCCGGGTCAGTTCGCCATCGACAGCGTCCAGACGCGCGGCGGCGCCGACAGGCAAAGGCCCGAGGTCGCTTCGTCGAACGCCGCGCGTTGCAGTGCTTCGAGCTTCGCCGCCTTCGCAATGCGCTCACGGGCCTGATGAATGCGCGCCATGCGCGACGGGTCGTCGGGCAGCGCGCACAGGCGTCCGAGATCGTGCAGGAGCGAGGTGCCGAGCCGGTCGAGGGCCGGGCGCAGACGCGAGGCCAGATCGACCGGCTCGCCCGGGGCTCGACCCTCACGCGCCCAGCGGGCCAGCAGGGCGGTCTGCACGAGCTTGCCCGCCTCGATCTGCAAGCGGAAGAAGGTGCGGGCTTGGGCGGACGTCAGGCCGAACTGGGTCGCTCGCTCTCCTACGTTGTCAAGCAGCGCCTGTTCGCGCGGCGTGTCCTGAACCGGTTTGCCCGACGCGTACTTTGTGCGCGCCACCGCTTCGCTAATGGCCAGACGCTCCAGGATGCCGTTCATCAACGGATCGAGCACCGGATCGACGACCGGCCGTGGCTTGGCCGGCGTGCCGGGCGCGGCCGCCAGTGTCTGCGAGACCAGACGCACGGCCAGACCCCGCACGCCATGCGGTGCGGCGGCCGTGGGCGAATTCGAGGGCGACGCATGGGTATGGGCGTCGCGTGACGGCATCGTGGACGCCGTGCCAGCCTGCGCACCGGCGCACAGCAGCGCGAGCGCCGTCGCCGTGACGAGCGTTGTGGCACGTCGCGCCAGGGCAATGCGTGGCATGCGCGACGGGTAGGTTGGTAGTGCGTTGGAATCGGAATGCATGATGGATGGGCCCCCCGGCAGCCATCGTGTCGAATCCGACGAAATATACCGTCCTATCGGTCGACTGTCGTTGGGGAGAATCCCAAGGGCCTTGCAGGTTGACTGGCCGAGGTCTCCGGCGAGCCGATGCGCCGCGCCAACCCCGCGTGCTACGGGGCTGGCGCGGCGTCGCCCATTGCGGACGATTGCGGGCCTCAGCCCGTGTTACGCAGACCGGCCGCGATGCCGTTGATGGACAGATGGATGCCACGACGTGCGCGCTCGTCCGATTCGCCCGCCCGGTGCCGTCGCAACAACTCGACCTGCAAGTGGTTGAGCGGGTCGAGGTACGGGAAGCGGTTCTTGATCGAGCGTGCGAGCAGCGGGTTGTCTGCAAGCCGTTCCTCGTGACCGGTGATGAGGGCGAGCGCCTGCGACGTGCTGTGCCACTCGCTCACGATGCGATCGAAAACGCGCTTGCGCAGCTTCTCGTCCGCCACCAGCTCGGCATAACGCGATGCCACGCCCAGATCGGTCTTGGCCAGCACCATGTCCATGTTCGAGAGCAGGTTCGCGAAGAACGGCCAGCGTTTGACCATCTGTCGCAGCGTATCAAGACGCTTCTCGCGACCCGCTTGGCCGTCCTGCGCTTCGTCGCTGTCGAGATACGCGCTGACTGCACTGCCGAAGCCGTACCAGCCGGTGATGAGCAGACGGCACTGGCCCCACGAGAATCCCCAGGGAATGGCGCGCAAGTCTTCGATGCGGCGATTTTTCGGGTCCGAGAACTTGCGCGATGCAGGACGTGAGCCGATGTTCAGCTCGGCGATTTCCGCAATCGGCGTTGCCGAGAAGAAGTAATCGGTGAAGCCCGGCGTCTCGTAGACGAGGTTGCGATACGCCGCAAAGGCCGTGTCGGAGAGCGTCTGCATGACCTTCTCGTACACGGCCAGACGCGGCGGCTGGTTGCGGCTCGGCAGCAGCGTCGCTTCGAGCGTGGCCGCCACGATCGTCTCCAGGTTGCGCCGCCCGATTTCCGGGTTGGCGAACTTGCTCGCGATGATTTCGCCTTGCTCCGTGAGGCGAATCTGTCCGTTGACCGTGCCCGGCGGCTGCGACAGGATGGCCTGATAGGTCGGGCCGCCGCCGCGTCCCACCGTACCGCCCCGGCCGTGGAACAGACGCAGGCGAATCCCCTTCTCCTCGAACAGACGTACCAGCGCGAGTTCCGCCTTGTACAGTTCCCAGTTCGACGTGAGGAATCCGCCGTCCTTGTTGCTATCGGAATAGCCGAGCATGACTTCCTGCTCGCCGCCTTGCTGCGTCACCACATCTGACATGCCGGGAATGTCGAACAACTCGCGCATGATGACGGGCGCATTGCGCAAGTCGGCAATCGTCTCGAAGAGCGGGATGACCATGGCGCCGACTTTGGGCTCGACGGCCCGGGTGCTGTCGCTGCCGAGCGCGCCTTGAAAGAGCCCTGTCTCCTTTTGCAGCAGCATGACTTCCACCAGATCGCTGACGGTTTCCGTATGCGAAATGATGTAGTTGCGTACCGCGCGCGGCCCGAAGCGGGCACGGATGTCGCGCGCGGCGGCGAACACGGCCAGCTCGTCGCGGGTGCGCTGCGAGTAGTCGAGGTACGGCGAGAAGAGCGGGCGCGGCTCGCGCAGTTCGCGCAACAGCAGCGCGAGCTTCTCGTTTTCGTCGAGCTTCGCGTAATTCGCTTCGACGCCCGCCTTGGCGAACAACTCGGCGATCACCGCTTCGTGAATATCCGAACTCTGGCGCAGGTCGATGCTCGCGAGATGGAAGCCGAACACCTCTGCGGCGCGCACGAGCGGGCCAAGCCGCTGCGAGACGAGCGCCCCGCCGTGGTGCGCCATGAGCGACGCGACGACCGTGTTCAGATCCGAGATGAATTCGCTGGCGTCGAGATACGGCCGGGCGTCGCCGACGGCGCCGCGGTGAGGCACGTGGCCAACCCACTCGCGCGCGGTGGCGGCCAGCCGCGAGTACACACCGATCAGGGCGCGTCGATAGGGCTCGTCGGTGCGGTGCGGCGAGTCGTCGGGCGAGCGGCGGGCGAGTGTGAGCAACGCGTCGCTTGCCCCGGCGAGCAATTGCGAGACGGACAGTTCCGCGCCCAGCAAGTGCACTTCCTCGAGGTAATGCGCAAAGATCTCGGTGGCCTGACGCGTGATCGCCAGTTGCAGCGTTTGCGCCGTGACGTTCGGATTGCCGTCGCGATCGCCGCCAATCCAACTGCCCATTTGCAGGAAGCGTCCGAGACCTTCGGCGCGTACGCTCGGCACGGCGTCGTGCAGCTCGGCGCTCACATCGTCGTACAACGCGGGAATTTCCGTGAGGAAGGTGCTGCGGTAATACGACAGTGCGTTTTCGATTTCATCGGCCACCGTCAACCGTGAGCTACGTAGCATGCGGGTCTGCCACAGGGTGGTGACATAGGCGCGCATCGATTCGGTATTGCGCGACGACTCGCGCTCGGTGAGGGCGTCGTCGCGATGCGCCAGCAGACGGGCGATTTCGCGCTCGGCGTCGAGAATACTCTTGCGCTGGACTTCGGTCGGGTGTGCGGTGAGTACCGGCACGATGAGCGCGCTGGCGAAGAACGCCTGCAGCGTGGCGGGGTCGGCACGACCGGCGTCTTTCAGGCTTTGCAGGGCGGCGCTCAGGCTGCCCGGCTGCGCGCGGCTGCCCGCGAGCGCGTGTACGCGGCGGCGCCGGTTGTGGTGGCGATCCTCTGCGATATTGGCCAGATGCGAGAAGTAGCTGAACGCGCGCACCACCTGGATGGCTTGCTCGTTGGTCAGGCCGTTGAGCAGCGTGTCGAGCGCGCGGGCGGCGCTGCGGTCCCCTTCGCGGTGAAAGCGCACGGCGTTCTGGCGGATCGTTTCGACCAGATCGAAGGCGGCGCTGCCTTGCTGCTCGCGCAGCACGTCGCCGAGCAGGCGGCCGAGGAAGCGTATGTCCTCACGCAACGGGGCGTCCTTGTCTTCGCGCGAGCGGCGAGCCTTGGACTTGGCCGGCACATCCAATGCCGGATCAGAGGTGGATGGGGCCGCGGCTGCCAACTTCGCGGGGGGAGTCTTGCCGACCGACGTGGCGAGGCCCTCTTGCGGGGCTTTTACCTTTGCGCTGCTCTTCATGTCGCTCCTCTCGAGACCAGCCTTTCGGGCCGGCCAAGCGTGTTACCATTTTTTCTTTTGGTCTTCACGCGGTTGCTGAATGAACTTCGCTGCTCCTGAAACCCTGGTGATCGCTTCGCGCGAGAGCCGGCTCGCCATGTGGCAAGCCGAACACGTGCGTGACGCGCTGCACAAATTATATCCGCAGTGTCACGTGAGTATTCTCGGAATGACCACTCGTGGTGACCAGATTCTCGACCGATCGCTCGCGAAGGTCGGCGGCAAGGGGCTCTTCGTCAAGGAACTCGAGCTTGCACTGGCCGACGGACGCGCCGATCTCGCCGTCCATTCGCTCAAGGACGTGCCGATGCAACTGCCCGGCGGCTTCACGCTGGCGGCGGTGCTCGAGCGCGAAGATCCGTGCGACGCTTTCGTCAGTAATGACTACGACAGCCTCGATGCGCTGCCCGCCGGGGCGGTGGTCGGCACGTCGAGTCTGCGCCGTGAAGTGAGCTTGCGCGCCCGATATCCCCATCTGAAGGTCGCGCCGTTGCGCGGCAATCTCGATACGCGTCTGGGCAAGCTCGACCGGGGCGATTTCGCCGCGATCATTCTCGCTGCGGCGGGCCTCAAGCGGCTGGGGCTTGGCGCACGCATTCGCGCCACGATGCCGACCGAGGTCAGCTTGCCGGCGGCCGGACAGGGCGCGCTTGGCATCGAAGTGCGCGCCGGACGTCCCGAAATCCTGCACTGGCTCGCACCGCTGCATGACGCCCGAACTACGCTGGCGGTCAGCGCCGAGCGCGCAGTCTCACGGGCACTGGGCGGGTCGTGTCAGGTTCCGTTGGGGGCATTCGCCGAATTTACCCCGCAGGGCGAGTTGGCGTTGCGAGCTTTCATTGCGTCGACCGATGGCGCCACGGTGCTTCGCGCGCAGGGTGCGGCCCATATCGCCCAGGGCGATGTGGCAGGCGCCGAGGCATTGGGGCAGCGTGTGGCGCAGGAACTGATCGACGCGGGCGGGTTGGCGCTGGTGCCGCCGTCCGAGCCGAAGGACCCTCCCGTTTGAGCCCGCGCGCGCCGGTCCTGCCGCCCGCCGCCGGTCTTTCGCCGGCGACTGCTGCTGCCCGCGTTGTCACGGGTGCTGCTGCGCTAGCCGCGCCGTGCGCTATTCTCACGCGGCCCGACGGACAGGCGGACACCCTTGCCAAAGCGCTGAATGCTGAAGGCGTCGACACGCTAGCGTTCCCGCTGCTGGACATTGCGGCGCAAGCCGACCCCAGCGCGCTGGCGGCTCTCGATCGGGCGTTGCGCTCGCTGCCGGCTTACGCGCTGACGGTGTTTGTTTCGCCCAATGCGGTCGCGCATGCGTTGACGCGGCTGGTGCATCTTCAGTCGCTCGATGGTCGCGGGGTTGCCCGTGCAACGGATGCCTGCGGCATCGCCGGAGACCTCTGGCCGGCTGCGTTGCCGGTGGCGGTGGTCGGTCCAGGCAGCGCGCAGGCGCTGGCCGATGCGGGCATCGCTGCACCGAGACACCGGGTGATCGTGCCGCCGGGCGGTCCGGCGGCGAGATTCGACTCGGAAGCCTTGCTCGAACAACTCGATCTGACGGCGCTTGCCGGACAGCGCGTGCTGCTCGTGCGGGGCGACGGCGGCCGCGATCTGCTGGCCGATACGTTGCGCGCGAGTGGCGCGCAGGTCGACATCGTGAGCGCCTACACGCGCCGCGCACCCGCGCCGGACGCCGCCGCCTGGGCCGCACTCGAAGCCCGGCTGGCCTCGCCTGCACGCTGCGCCTGGGTGCTGACCAGCTCCGAGGCCGTGCGGCATCTGGCCACATTGCTCGCTGCGCGTTACGGTACGCGCGAGGGCCTTCACACGCCGGGCACCCCGCAAGTGCTGGCGCAAATCCTTGCTGCGGCGTGCTTTACGTCACATGCGCGCATCGCAGATGCCGCGCGCGCAGCGGGGTTTGATAGGATTACGCAATGCGCGCCCGGCGATGAGAACCTGCTGGCGGCACTCAAAACATGGGCGGATCCCATTCAAGTCAAGCATGACGACAGATAATCGCGTTCCAGAGTCTTCCCAGAACCCGTCGGCGTCGACCGGCCCGGCGGCGTCGAATTCCACTGCGACCGGCGGTGCCTCCTACGGCACGGCAGGCGTGCCACCCGCGTGGCAACCGCCTGAGCCGCCGCAGAAGCGTCGCGGCTCGGGGGCCGCGCTGCCGTGGCTGCTCTTCGTGCTCGTATCGGCGGGGGCCGGCATCGGTGGCTGGTCGCTCAACCAGAAGCTCGACCGCGTGCAGCAGGAAATGGCGCGCCGTCAGCAGGCGGGCGACGCACAGCTCATGCAGGCGCAAGTCCGGACTGCGCAGGCGCTCGACAATCAACGCGATCTGCAAAACCGGCTGACGTCGCTCGAGGGCCGCGTGTCCGACTCGCGCAGCCAGCAGGCGGCGCTCGAACAGCTTTACCAGGAACTCGCGCACAACCGCGACGAATGGGTGCTGGCGGAAACCGAGCAGATCGTCACGAGTGCCAACCAACAGTTGCAACTCACCGGTAACGTGCGTGGCGCGCTGATTGCGCTGGAGGGCGCGGACGCCCGTCTGGCCCGTACCGGCGCTCCGCAACTCGCGGGTGTGCGCGATGCGCTGAAGAAGGACATCGACCGCCTGAAGGCTGTGCCGGCCGCCGATCTGCCGCAACTGACGGGCAAGCTCGATCAGGCGATCGCCATGATCGACACGCTGCCGTTGCAGGCGGAGGAGCAACGCGCCGCGCCGAAGACGGACATCAGCGGCCCGAGCGGTGCTGGCGAGACGGGCTGGACCGCGACGTGGCACCGCCTGTCGTCCGAGATGCTGGGCAGCCTGAAGCAACTGGTGCAGGTGCGCCGTCTGGACGATCCGGACGTGATGCTCGTAGCGCCGGAGCAAGGCGCATTCCTGCGCGCCAATCTGAAGCTGCGTTTGCTGAACGCGCGTCTGGCGCTGCTGGCGCGCAACGCGTCGGCGGTACATAGCGACGTGCTGGTCGCGCAAGCTGCACTCGACAAGTACTTCGATGCGAAATCACGCCGCATCGCTGCCGTGAAAACGCTGCTCGATCAGATCGACTCGGGCTCGCGCACGATCGAACTGCCGACCCTTGACGCCAGCCTGACCGCCATCGGTCAGGTCAAGGACGTCAAGGAAAAGCCGTAAGGAGCCGGGCATGCGAGGATTGATCTGGTTGACGCTCCTGTTCGCGGTGGCGGCCGGCTTCGCCGTGCTGGCCACGTTCAATCACGGGCAGGTGGTGATGCTGGTGCCGCCGTACCGTGTGGACGTGTCGCTGAACCTTTTCGTGCTGGCGCTGTTGGCCTTGTTCGTTGCGCTGTACGTCATCATTCGTATCTTGCGCAACATCTACAAGATGCCCGAGCGTGTGGCCGCTTACCGCAATCGCCAACGCAGCCGTCGCGCGAACATTGCGTTGCGCGACGCGGTCGCCAACCTCTTCGCGGGGCGCTACACGCGTGCGGAGAAGGCCGCGCGTGAGGCCGCCGAGCAAGACGACAATCGCGGTGTGGCGGCGATTATCGGGGCGAGGGCGGCACATCGTATGCGTGAGTTTGCGCGTCGCGACGCATGGCTGGCCGAGGCGCAAGGGGCGAATCTGGAAGAGGCGCGTCTGTTGCAGACGGCGGAGTTGCGCGTCGACACCCGCGATGCGGAAGGGGCGCTCGAAGCGCTCACCGAGATGCGGGCGCAGGGCGCACGTCGCATGCAGGCACAACTTGTCGCGCTGCGGGCGCATCAGCATCTGAAGCATTGGCCGGAAGTGCTGAACCTGCTCAAGGTGCTGGAGAAGCGCGAGGCGCTGCATCCGGCGCTGGCGGCCAAGCTCAAGCAAACGGCCAGCGAGGGGATTCTGCGCGATCACCGGCACGACGCCGACGCACTGCTCAAGTGCTGGCAGGAACTGCCGGCCGACACCCGCACGTCGGCGCGAATCGCCGATGTGGCGGCGGAGTTGTTGATTTCGCTCGACCGGCCGCGTGAGGCGCGTGACATCGTCGAAGCCGCCCTGGCCGAGCATTGGGACCCGCGTCTGCTGCGGCGGTATGCGGAGTGTGCAGGGGGCGACGCGCTGCCGCTTATCCAGAAGGCCGAGGCGTGGCAGCAGCGCCATCCGAACGATCCCGATCTGCTCTTCGCGCTGGGCAAGCTGTGTCAGCATCAACGTCTGTGGGGCAAGGCGCAGACGTTCCTCGAAGGGGCGCTGCGTCACACCGACGAGCGTCAGTTGCAGCAGCGCGTGCATCTGGCGCTGGCGCAACTCTTCGAAGGTCTTGGCCAGATGGATCAGGCCAACCGTCACTATCGGGCCTGCGCGACCGCGTAAGCCCTGCGAGGCACCGATGGCATCCGCGCAATGCGGCTGCATCGGTGCCTGTCACAGGAGCGCTCCGAAGCGCACCGATCCCTCCCAGTCTTCGTTTTCTCCCGCCGGTCAGTCCAGCACGGCGGCCTTGTAATCGTCGAACGCCTCGACGAGCTTGTCTTGCACTTCCGTGACGAGGTCGCCGAAGCGCCGGCTCAGGCACGTCGAATGCAGATCGTGGAGCATCTCGATGCACTCGCCGCTCGAGAAGACGAGGTGATCGAACTCGCCCGCCATCGTGGCGATTTCGATGAGATGTCTGAGCAACGGGCGGGCATCTTGCAACGGGATCCGTTCGATATGGTCGGAGATCACCGCAACCGTGGCTTTCATGGGAATGCCGTACACCCCCCGGTCCGGATGAACCATCGCGCGTGCGATTGCCGTCTTGTCGGCGGGCGGCACGGCTTCCAGGAGCGTTTTCGTGAGTTCGCTCCATCCGTCACGCTCACTTAGCGTGCGGGTCGCGGTGACGATCGACTCGGCGGCCCTTCGCCGCTCGGACTCGGGTAACAGTGTGATAAATGTCGCCAGCGTCACGAGCCGCTCGGTGTTGCCCCCTGCCGTCGAACGCTGGAGGCTGGCGAGCATATCGGCCCACGCGCTTGTACGGATCTCCGCAGGCATATCCGCAATCGCATGAAGCCGATGGGCGATCAGGCGATCGATGCTCGCGTGCGTCGACGCGCTGGCGAGGAGTTGTGCCTCGTCGCGAGATGCGCTGTCGTGGGTGAGCAACAGCGTCTTTGCGGCATCCATCGTACGAGACTCGAAGCGCGTGATAAGCGACACGACGCGCTCGAATGCTACCGGCCAGGGATCGATTGCCTGTTCGGCCTCCAATCGCCTGACAAGCCCTTCGAGCAGGTAGCGCGCATCCAGATACGGCCCTTGTTCCAGTGCGGTGTCGACCGCCCGCGACTCGAGTGTGGCAAGCCAGTCGGCGGCCTGTGTGCCCGCGTCGGACAGGGCGAGCAGCGTCTTACGCAATACGTTATCCGAGACCGAAATGCCGGATCTGCGCCCGATCCCGGAGGTTGACGGCGCAGGCTCCAGCGCGGGGATCTCCGGCAAGGCCATGAGCCGAACCCGGCTCGCCGCCAAGGCGGCACGGCTTTCGTCGCTGAATGCCACATCGAAAGGCCGCTTGGCCGTTTGCGGCAGCATGGCATGCCACGGCGTCGTCAGGTCCGATCCGCCGGGTCTTTCAAACGTGAGGAAGTTCGCGTCGGGATTTTGGAAGAGACCGGTAAACGCGTAACCCATGTCGGGCCTTGAGAGGCCGGTCGCGGTTGCCATGTCGGGCGCGCCGGCCTGCGTCGTTGCAGGGAGCGTCGGCGGACTCAGTGAGAATTGCGTTGCCTGCCAGAAATCTGCCAGAAAGGCGGCATGTGACGCTGCTGCCGTGGTTGTTCCCGGGCCGCTGGCCGTCGTGGCGGTGGCGGTGGTGGTGGCAGTAGTCGTGTTGGTTGTCGAGGTAAACGACGCGGTGGTGCTCGAAGGTGAAGACGGGAACAATACGGACTCCTGAAGTGATAACGGGAGTCCGCACTGTGCCGTGGTGCCGGACGCACGACTTTGCGGCGTGTGTCCGGGCTTTGCAGAACCGCGCAGCGCGCGTGCGGCGCTGGCTGCTTTGTTACTCGATGGCCGTCGCCTCGTTCCCCGAACTCTGACGCAGCGGCAATTCCGGCAGCCGCGCGAGTGCGACGATGGCGAGCGCTGCGATCAGTGCGCTCCCGCCGAAGAAGGCGCCGAAGGCGAGCCGCAGATGCTCCGCCATTCCGGCCGGTGCGCCGCCCGGGCGCAAAAAGTCGGTGAGTTCGCGCGGTGCGCTGCCGTCGTCGCCAGAGACCAGCAGGCCGACGATGAGTGCACCGAACATCGCCACGCCGATCATCCCGCCCAGTGCCCGGAAGAACGCGTGCGCCGCCGTTGCGATGCCGATGTCGCGAGGCGCGACGGCGTTTTGCGTCGCCACGGTCATGACCGGCATGGCCGAGCCGAAACCGATGCCGACGAGCCCCAGGCACAACCCGATCACCACGAGCGGAAGCGACTGCACACCCAGCGCGATCGTCGCAAGCCCGAGAAATGCCACGGGCAAACCGATCTGCGGCGGACGTTTGTAATGTCCCGTCTGGCGCATGTAATGCCCCGCGCCGAGCGCGCCTGCCACGATACCCAGCAGCGGCAGGATCAGCATCAGCCCCGAACTGCTGGCGGATTCGCCACGCTGCAACTGAAGATACAGCGGCACGTAGATTCCGATGCTGATGTTGACCATCATCACCAGCACTGCCATCGTCGACGTCATCCGGAACACCGGGTTGGCGAGCAGCGCGAGCGGCAGTAGCGGTTCGCGCACCGCGCGCTGATGACGCAGAAAGACGGCGCCCACGATGACGGCGGCGGCGATCAGACCACCGATCTCCGTCGAGAGCCAAGCGTAGCGATGCCCGCCCCATGTCAGCGCGAGCAACAGACAGACGGTGGCAACGATGAGCAAAAGCGACCCGAGATAATCGATGCTCGGCTTGCCTTCGCGGCGGGGCAGACGGCGCAGCGCCCGGTCGCTCAGGTAGATGGCGAGCACGCCGAGCGGGAGGTTGATCCAGAAGATAAGCGTCCAGTTCAGGTACTGTGCGAACACGCCGCCGGTGACGGGGCCGGCCACCCCGGAGACGGCGAACATGCCGGAGATATAGCCCTGATACCGGCCTCGCTCACGTGGCGAGACGATATCCGCGATGACCGTGTTGGACAGGGCAATGAGGCCGCCGCCCCCCAGGCCCTGAACGCCGCGCGCGAGGATCAGCGCGAGCATGCTCGGCGCCAGTGCGCACAACACCGATCCCACGAGGAAGACTGCCACGCTCACGGCGATGACGACGCGGCGTCCGAACAGATCGGAGAGTTTGCCGACGATGGGGGTAATGGCGGTGGAGGAAAGCAGGTACGCGGTGACGACCCACGAAACGGCATCGAAGCTGCCCAGGTCCCGGGCGATGGTCGGCAGGGCAGGCGCGACGATGGTCTGATCGAGCGAGCCGAGAAACATGATGAGCAGCAGGCCGGAGAGGATCGACTTGACCTCGGCGGGGGTAAGCGAGACGCTGGCCGGCGTCGTCTGTGAGTCGTTGGCGGGCATGCGGATCTTTGGGGGCAAAAAACAGGCCGTCCCGGCGGGGACGGCCTCACGCATGTTACTCCCAAGGGTGCCGCCGGGCCAGCGGCCCCGTGGCGCCTGGGTCTCGGTTGCCGAGACGAGGTTTCATCAGGCGATCCGCGTGGTCATCATTTGTTCACAAGCCGCGCGGGCACCGACAGCGTGAGCAGCCCGCCCAGAATCATGAAGACCGTGAGCAGGAACATGCCGCTGTTGGTGCTCTGGGTAGCATCCTTGAGAAACCCGATCAGGTAAGGGCCAACGAAGCCGGCCAGGTTGCCCAGCGAGTTGATCATGGCAATGCCGGCGGCGGCAGCCGTGCCGCCGAGAAACGCGGTGGGCAGACTCCAGAACAGCGGCAGCACGATCATGATGCTCATCGTGGCGAGCGTCAGTGCGACCATGGCGAGCTGCGTGTTGTGGCTCCAGACCGTCGACAGGAACAGGCCAATCGCACCGAGGAACGCGGGAATCGCGATGTGCCAGCGGCGCTCGCCGCGCAGATCGGAGCGACGCCCGACCACGACCATCGCAATCACCGCGAAGAAGTACGGAATTGCCGTGAGCAGTCCGATCTGCAACGGATCGGTCACGCCCGTACCCTTGATGATCGTTGGCAGCCAGAAGCCCACGCCGTACAGGCCGATCACGAACGAAAAGTAGATGAGGCTCATCATCCAGACGCGCGGGCTGGAGAACACCTGGCGCAGCGGAAGGTCCTCCTTGGTGAGCACGTCGCTGGCGATGTTGCGCTCGAGCATCGACTTCTCGGCCTCGCTAAGCCATTTGGCGTCGCGGATACGGTCGTCGAGCACGAACAGCACGGCGATGCCGATCAGCACCGACGGAACGGCTTCGATCAGGAACATCCACTGCCAGCCGGCGAGGCCGGACACGCCGCTCATGTCCTTGAGAATCCATCCCGAGAGCGGTCCGCCGATCAGCCCCGACAGCGCCACGGCCGTCATGAACCAGGCGGTCATGCGTCCGCGCCGCGAGGCCGGGTACCAATACGTGATGTACAGGATGATGCCCGGGAAGAAGCCCGCCTCGGCCACGCCAAGCAGGAATCGCATGATGTAGAACATCGCGGGGGTGGTGACGAACATCATCGCGCCCGAAATGATGCCCCACGAGATCATGATCCGTGCGATCCATACGCGCGCGCCCACACGATGCAGGATCACGTTGCTCGGCACTTCGAAGATGAAGTAGCCGATGAAGAAGATGCCCGCGCCGAGACCGAACACTGTCTCGGAGAATTGCAGCTCGCCAACCATCTGCAACTTGGCGAAGCCGACGTTCACGCGGTCGAGATACGCGACCACATAACACAGCAGCAAGAACGGAATCAGCCGCCAGCCGACCTTGCGGTAGGTGCTCGCTTCAAAGTCCGCCGACGGCGTGTTGGCCATGGGCGAGGGGGGCGTCGGAACGCTGTTCATACGGATCTCCTCCGGTTTGACGTTGTGTTGTCTGTCGTTATGGTGTGAGTGCGACAACTACGAGTGCTACAGACTGCAAAGAAGCGGTGGACGGCTCAAATGCAACGTCCGCCGTCGACCTCGAGGCAGACGCCGGTGATGAAGGCGGCGTCGTCGCTGGCGAGATAGAGGCAGGCATTGGCAATGTCCTGCGGCGTGGAGAAGCGCCCGAGCGGAATGCCGGCGAGGAACTTGGCCCGGTTCTCGGGGGTATTGGGCACGCCCATGAATTCGGCGGTCAGTCCCGTGTCGCCAATCACCGGATTGACGCAGTTCACACGGATATTGTGCGGGCCGAACTCGGCGGCCATGGCCTTGCTCGCGGTGATCACGGCCCCTTTGCTGCCGTTGTACCAGACGAGTCCGGGGCGCGGGCGCACGCCCGCCGTCGAGGCGATGTTGATCATCACGCCGGCGCCGCGTTGCATGAAGTACGGGATGACGGCGCGAGCGCTCCAGAAGATGCTTTTGACGTTCACGGCATAGACGCGGTCGAACTCGGCCTCCGTGACTTCGAGCAGCGGCTTGTTGCGATGCGTGGTGCCAGCGTTGTTGACCACGATGTCGAGATGACCGAAACGTGTGACGGCTTCATCGAGCAGGGTGACGTGATCGTCTTCGTGTGACACGTCGCCGTACACGAACGCGGCGCGCCCGCCCGCGTTGACGATATCGCTCGCTACGCGCTCGCCGGCTTCGCGATTCAGGTCGTTGACGATGACCGCTGCGCCTTCACGCGCAAATGTCCTGACGATGCCCTCGCCGAAGCCGGAACCGGCGCCGGTCACGATGGCCACTTTCTCTTGCAAACGCATGCCTTGTCTCCTGAGTTGCCTTGTTGTGGCGAAGCGCGGGGCCGATCAGCGGTGTCCCGCGTGTCGCTGCGATCTAAGTCAGGTTGCGTGCCGCAGGGTGTTGCTAAGAAATCGTCGAATTGCCGAATTGCCGAATTGCCGAATTGCCGAATGGACGTTAGCCGTGCCGGATGGCGACCGTCTTGAGCGTGGTGAAGCCATAAAGGGCTTCGAAGCCTTTTTCGCGTCCGTGACCGGAGTGCCGCATGCCGCCGAAGGGCAGCTCCACGCCACCGCCTGCGCCGTAGTTGTTGATGAAGACCTGGCCTGCGCGGATGGCACGCGCCATGCGCATCTGGCGTGCGCCGTCGCGCGTCCACACGCCGGCCGCAAGCCCGTAGAGGGTGCCGTTGGCCAGACGCACGGCGTCGGCCTCATCGGTGAACGGCATGGCCGCGAGTACCGGGCCGAACACTTCTTCACGGGCGAGACGATGCGTCGCGGGCACGTCGCGCAGGAGCGTGGGCGCCTGATAGAAGCCAGCCTCCGGCGCACTGCCGACGACTTCACCCTGCGACATCACGGCAATGCCGTCGTGTTGTGCTTCGGACAGGAAGTCCCACACGCGCTGCTGTTGACGGGCGTTAATCAGCGGGCCGAGATCGAGATCGTCACGCGACGGCCCGACGCGCAGGTGCGCGAACGCCTCGGCCAGATGCGCGAGTACGGTCTCGTAGGCGTCTCGCTCGACCAACAGACGGCTGCCTGCCGAACACGTCTGCCCGGCGTTCTGCACGATGGCGTTGACGACGACCGGCAGCACGGCGTTCATGTCGGCATCGGCGAAAACGATCTGGGGCGACTTGCCGCCAAGCTCCAGCGTGACTGGCGTATGGTTCTCGGCGGCCGTCTGCGAGATCAGCGTGCCTGTCGCGGGCGAGCCGGTAAACGAGAGGTGATCGATCCCCGGATGCCGCGCGAGCGCCGCACCGGCTTCCGCGCCATACCCCGTCACGATATTGAGGGCCCCGGGGGGAAGTCCCGCCTCCAGCGACAACTCGGCAACGCGCAACAGCGACAGGCAAGCGTCTTCGGCCGGCTTGACGACGCAGGCGTTGCCGGTCGCCAGGGCGGCGGCCACGCTGCGTCCGAAGATCTGCAGCGGGTAGTTCCACGGAATGATGTGGCCGGTCACGCCATGCGGCTCACGCAGGGTGAACACGGTGAAGCCCTGCTGGTAGGGGATCGTCTCGCCGTGCAGCTTGTCGGCGGCCCCCGCGTAGAACTCGAAGTAGCGCACGATGGCGGCAGCGTCGGCGCGCGCCTGCTTGAGCGGCTTGCCGGTGTCGCGGGCTTCGAGTTGCGCCAGTTCTTCGTGATGTTTGGCGAGCGTATTCGCCAGTGCATACAGCACGCGGCCGCGCTCTGCGGCGGCGGTGCGTCCCCAGTCGCCTTCGAAGGCGGCACGCGCGGCCTTCACGGCGCGGTCGATGTCTTCGGCGTCGCCTCGGGCGATTTCGGCAAAGGGTTGACCGTCGGACGGGTCGATAACCGGGATCGCGGGCGCGGCGGAAATGGCAGGACGCTTCGCGCTAGCGACCCATTGATTGCCGATGAAGTGTGTAGCTTCGGGCATGTCGACGTCACCTCGTGTGGGGGTGGCACTCATTATCACTTAACTCACGAGGGCGTTGACCGTCGTATCGGTCACATCCGCATAAACACCTAAAACGAGCGCATTGCAATTAAAGATATTTTATTGCAATTTTTTATCGCCTATCCTTGATCACATCGAATCGCCAGACGTGCGTCTGGATGAGCATTACCGCTCGCTGCGGGTTGTCACAGACGTCATGGCGAGCCAGTTGAACCGAAGCATTCAGGAGTCGGCAGGAAATGAGTGATGCAGTGACGCGCGAGACGCTGGTCCAACGGTTGCAAGACGCACTTGGCGTGGATGCCGTACTCAGCGGCGGGCCCGATACCGCCGGTTACACGGAAGACTGGCGCGGACGCTATCGCGGCGAGGCATTGTGTGTCGTGCTGCCGTCGTCGACCGCGCAAGTGAGCGATGTCGTGAAGCTGTGCGCTGCCGCAGGTGTGCCGATCCTCCCGCAGGGGGGGAACACCAGCCTGTGCGGCGGTGCGGTGCCGCCGACCGACGGCCCGTCGCCCGTCATTCTGAATCTGGCGCGCATGCGCCACATTCGTCAGGTCGATGCCGCCAACGGCTCGATGATCGTCGAAGCCGGGTGCATTCTGAAAACCGTGCAGGATACGGCGGCCGATGCCGGGCGCTTGTATCCGGTGAGTCTCGGCGCGGAAGGCTCGTGTCAGATCGGCGGCACGCTCTCGACCAACGCCGGCGGCACGAGCGTGCTGCGCTATGGCAACACGCGCGAGAACGTGCTGGGCCTCGAAGTCGTGCTGGCCGACGGCACCGTTTGGGATGGCCTGCGCGCGCTGCGCAAGGACAACACGGGGATCGATCTCAAGCATTTGTTCATCGGTGCGGAGGGCACGTTGGGCATCATCACTGCCGCCGCGCTCAAGCTGCATCCGCTGCCCACGCATCACGCGCTTGCGTGGTTCGCCCCGCGCGACCCGGCCGCTGCCCGTCAGATTCTCGGCATGTTCCAGAACGCCTGCGGCTCGCGTCTGTCGGCCTTCGAAATCATGAATCGTCACCAACTGGAACTGGTGCTGGCCAACGTGCCGAATCGCCGCAATCCGCTCACGGGCGCGCATGCCTGGCATGTGCTCGTGGAGCTGGGCGACACGCGCGACGCCGAAGGGCTCGAAACCGTGCTCACGCAAACGCTGGGCGAGGCCATCGAGCAAGGGCTGGTCGAGGACGCCGTCATCGCGGCCAACGAAACCCAGCGCGCCGATCTGTGGGAAGTGCGCCACAGCGTGAGCGAAGCGAACAAGAAGGCCGCTGTCGGGCTCACGACGGATTGCGCCGTGCCGGTCTCGAGCGTGCCCGAATTCATCGATGCCGCCACGCGTGCCGTACACGCCGTCGTGCCGGGTCTCGACATGGCGATCGTTGGCCATATGGGCGACGGCAATGTCCACTTCATCCCGATGTTCTCGTTCGCCGCGTGGGCGGCGCTGCCTGACAGTGCGTCGATGGCCGACACGATGCGCGCCTGCGTGAACGACGTGGCCGCACGTCTGTCCGGCACGTTCAGCGCCGAGCATGGCGTCGGGCAGACGGGGCTGCCCCTCATGCAGCGCTATAAGGCGCCGGCCGAACTTGCGCTCATGCGCACGGTGAAAGCGGCGCTCGATCCGCACCAATTATTCAATCCGGGACGCCTCGTTCCCTGAGTCATTTCAGTGTTGCTGTTTGTTTTGCCATAACTGCGCGCGCGGCGGCTGTGCCGAAGTTGCGGTCCGTCGCCGCGCCCACCCTCCCAGTCAAGATCGGAGACCATGATGAAACGCAAGACCTCCGCAAGCCCGCTCGACATCATCGACAACAACGCATCGCCGCTCGCGCAACCGGGCCGTCGAACGGCCATGAAGACGGCGCTCGTCGGCGCGGCCGCCGTGGCGTTCCCGTTCGTATGGACGCCCTCGCGCGCCGCGACCAAGCGCATCGTCGTGCGCGACGACGGTGGCATCTACACCAAAGCGTACGACGCCGTGTTCTACAAGCCGTTCGCCAAGGCGACGGGCATCGAAGTCGTCGGCGTGCAGGCGAACGCGGAGCCGACCGCGCAGATCAAGAGCATGGTCGAGGCCGGCAGCTATACGTGGGACATGGCCAAGATCAGCCAGCCGGCGATTTTGCTGCTGACGGCAGGGGGCAAGGAGTATCTGGAGCGCCACGGCCTGGAGTCGGACCCGGTCATCGCGAAAATTCCTCAGCAGTACATGTCGCCGTTCGGCGTGGGCACGAACATCTACTCGACGGTCCTTGCCTACCGAACCGATGCATTCAAGGGCCGCAAGGCGCCTGCCTCCTGGGCCGACCTGTGGAATGTGAAGGATTTCCCGGGGCGCCGCTCGATCCGCAAGTACCCGTTCGACACCATTGAAGAAGCGCTGATGGCCGATGGCGTTGCGCCGGGTTCGGTGTACCCGTGCGACTTCGATCGTGCGTTCAAGAGTCTGGACAAGATCGCCAAGCAAGTGGCCGTGTGGTGGACCACCGGCGCACAGGTCGAGCAGATGCTCGGCTCGGGCGAAGTGGATATGGTTGCCACGTGGGCCTCGCGTGCGCAGTCGGCGCAGGCCAATGGCGTACCGGTCGAGATCGTGTGGAACCAGAACATCTGGGGCTGCGACAACTGGTCGATCCTCAAGGGCACGCCGAACGCTGCCGCCTGCCGCGAGTTCATCAAGTTCGCCAGCGATCCGAAGCGTCAGGCCGAACTGACCAAATTCTTCCCGGCCGGCATGACGCAACCCGACGCGTTCAATTACGTGAAGCCCGAGGTGGCGAAGCACTGCCCGACGTTCCCCGAGAACATCAAGAGCGGCGTGCAGATCAACGCGAAGTTCTGGCAGCAGAACCAGAGCGTGGCGCTCGAACGCTTCAACCGCTGGATCCTGACCTGATCCTCACCTGCCGTTTCGTTTCACGTTTTTTGGGGTGCTGATCTCATGACCGTTGCCAATCTCCAAGTCTCGGGCCTGTCCAAGCGCTACGGCGAATTCGTCGCGCTTGCACCGACCGACCTCGATGTCGCCCAGGGCGAATTCCTGACCTTGCTGGGCCCGAGCGGCTCGGGCAAGACCACCTTGCTCTCGCTCATCGCCGGTCTGTCGCAGCCCGATGCGGGCGCTATCCGCATCAACGGGACCGATGTCACGTACGGCGCACCGTACGAGCGCGACATCGGTATGGTGTTCCAGAACTACGCGCTGTTCCCGCACATGACCGTGGCGGAGAACATCGCATTCCCGTTGCAGATGCGTCGTACCGACGCGCAGACGGCTCGCAAGATGGTCATGAACGCGCTGGAGATGGTGCACCTGCCGCATGTGGCAGAGCGCTATCCGCGCGAACTCTCGGGTGGCCAGCAGCAGCGCATCGCCCTGGCGCGCTGCATGGTCTACCGGCCGTCGATCATTCTGATGGACGAGCCGCTGGGCGCGCTCGACAAGAAGCTGCGCGATCACATGCAGCTCGAGATCAAGCGCATTCACCGTGAACTCGGCACCACCATTGTGTACGTGACACACGATCAGGAAGAAGCGATGACGATGTCCGATCGCATTTGCCTGATGAACGCCGGCGAAATTGCGCAACTTGGCACGCCTGACGACCTGTATTTCCGTCCGAAAAGCGTGTTCGTGGCTGACTTCCTCGGTGAGTCCAACCTGCTCGACGCCACCGTGCTCGAGCGCGCGGGCGATCAGGTGCGCGTGACAATGCCTGGCGTGGAAGGCGCGAACGGTGCGCTCGCCATGGTCTACGACCCGCAGGTCGAGCGCGGCCGTCCGGTCAAGCTGATGCTGCGTCCGCAGAATCTGCACATTCAGGATGGCCAGCGCGGCGGCGATGGTGTGGCGACGATCTCGGCGAAGCTCACCGACATCATGGTCACCGGTGGCATGACGAAGCTGTATTTGCAATCGGACGTCACGGGCGGCAAGGCGGGCGAGCCGGGCAAGTCGCTCGTCGCGGCGTTCCCCACGCATCGTCAAGGCAACCGTTTCGAGATCGGGCAGACGCTGGGTCTGGCCTGGCACGCCGACGACGCTGTCGCGATCGCGGGGTAAGTGATGAGTGCATCCGCCGTGGTTCGTCCTTCGTCATCCAGTCCCGTCCAGCCGGCGCCGCGCCGCTCACGCTGGCGTGCGCGCCTGCGCCCAATGCTCATGGCGGCGCCGATCGTCATCCTGCTGACGGTCATGCTGGTCTATCCGGTCGGCCAGTTGCTGTTGCTGAGCATTCGCGGCGAGAGCGGCTTCACGCTCGCCGAATATCAGCGTCTGTTCGCCTCGCCGGTGTATGTCGAGGTGTTGCTCATCACGCTCAAGGTCTCGCTCTACACGACCTTCTTCGCGGTGCTTACGGGGTATCCGATTGCCTACCGGCTCTCGACGCTCACGGGGGCTCGCAAGCAGCGGCTGCTCTTCTGGCTCCTGGTGTCGTTCTGGACCAGTTTCCTCGTGCGCACGTTCGCGTGGGTGGTGCTGCTCGGCCGCAATGGGGTGGTCAACCGCACGTTGCTCGATCTCGGCCTGATCGACGCGCCGCTCTCGCTGCTGTACAGCTTCCCGGCGGTGATACTCGGCATGGTGCATGCGCTCATGCCGCTGGCCGTGCTCACGATGCTGTCCGTCATGGAGAACATCGATCGTCGTTTGCCGAGCGCGGCGTCGACGCTCGGCGCTCGTCCCGGCACGGTGTTCTGGCGCGTGTATTTCCCGCTGTCGTTGCCGGGTGTCGCGGCCGGCGCGCTGATGGTGTTCGTCACGTCGATCGGCTTCTTCATCACGCCGACGCTGCTGGGCGGACGTCATGAAACGATGATTACGCAGCTCATCATCGATCAGGTGATGCAGGCGTTGAACTGGGGCTTTGCCGGCGCGATTTCGGTGCTGTTGCTGGCCGTGGTGCTCGTCGTGTTCCTCGTCTACGACCGCATGGTCGGCCTGTCGACGATGGCAGGCGGCGCGGGTGACGTCAAAGCGGGCAAGCGACGCGGCGGCTGGAGCCGCATGCTCGGCGAGAAGGTACTCGGCGCGCTGGGCAGCGCGACCGATGCGCTGCTTCGCGTGATGCCGCGTCACAAGGGCGAGCAGGGCGATGGCCTCGTGCTGCGCGCGATCGTCTTCCTGCTGGTGGTGTTCCTTGCCGCGCCGGCGCTGCTGATGATTCCGGTGTCGTTCGACTCGGCTTCTGCACTGGCATGGCCGCCGAAGGGCTTCTCGCTGCAGTGGTATCAGCAGGTCTGGGATTCGCCGTTGTGGATGCAGGCTGTCACGCGCTCCATGCTGGTGGGCATTGGCGCTGGTCTGCTCTCGATGCTGATTGGCACACCCGCCGCGTTTCTGCTGGTGCGCGGCGGCATGCGTGGCAAGTCGGCAATGCTTGCCTTCGTGCTCGCCCCGATCGTGGTGCCGCGCATGATCCTGGCCGTCGGCGTGTTCTATTTCTTCGCCAAGATCGGTCTGGTGGGCTCGAATGTGGGGCTGACCATCGCGCATACGGTGGTTGCCGTGCCGTACGTCGTCATCACGATGATGGCGGTGCTGCGCAACTACGACACGCGTCTCGATCTGGCGGCCTACAGCCTGGGCGCACGCCCGTGGGCCACGCTGCGCCGCGTGACGTTCCCGATTCTCGGCGCGGGCCTGCTGTCGTCGTTCCTGTTCGCGTTCGCCACCTCGTTCGACGAACTCACGATTGCCCTGTTCACGTCGGGTGGCTTGTCGACCACGCTGCCCAAGCAGTTCTGGGACGAGCTCACGATGCAGATCTCGCCGGTGATCGCTGCGGTCTCCACGTGCCTGTTCCTTTTCATTGCCGCATTGATCTGGGTGGCCGAGCGCCTGCGCCGGCGCAGCCTCGCGACCTGATGCGGTATCCGATTTCTCCGAACTCACGATTCACGGACGTTTAACTCATGCTTCGCTCTGCACAACTGAAGGGCATTTTGCCGGCGATTCCCACGCCGGTGAATGCCGATGACACGATTCATACCGACGCCGCACGCGCGCTGATGCGCTACCTGCTGGGGCAGGGCATCGACGGCGTGGTGCCGCTGGGCGGCACGGGGGAGTACGGGGCGCTCTCGCGCCACGAGCGCGTGCGCATGGCCGAACTCACGGCGCGGGAAGTCAAGGACCACGGCCGCGACGTGCCGGTGATTGCGGGCGTACTCGACCCCGGCTATCACGACGCCATCGAAGCCGGCCGTGACTTCGCCGCCGCCGGTGCCGACGGCCTGCTCGTGCTCACGCCTTACTACACGAACCCGACGCAAGCCGGTATCCGCGACTACTTTCTGCGATACGCCGACGAGTCGCCACTGCCGATCCTGATCTACGAGATTCCGTATCGCACGCGTATCGCGATTGCGCCGGACGTGCTGCACGAGCTGTCGCGCCACGAGAACATCATCGGCATGAAGGCATGCAACACCGACATGTGGCACTTCCTGCGCACGGTTGCCGGTGTCGACGAGTCGTTCGCTGTGCTGAGCGGCGAAGACACGCTGTTCCCGCTGCATGTGGCGGCAGGCGCGCGCGGCGGCATCGTGGTGACGGCGTCGTTGTTGCCCACCGCGTGGCAGCGCATCTTCGCGCTCGCCTCGAAGGGCGAGACAGCCGAAGCGCTCGCGCTGCACCGCTCGCTCATTCCGCTGATGAACCTGGCGTTTGCCGAGACGAATCCGGGGCCGATGAAGTCGGTGATGGATCTGATCGGTGTGAACGCGCCGGCGATGCTCGCACCGCTGATGCCGCCCGCACCGGCGCTCTCGGCCGAACTGCGCGAGGAACTGGCCCGGCAACTGGCGATTTTTGAAGCGCGTTGAGGCGTTGGGATGCAGCGGCCTGTCCGCCGCCTGATGTGACTTAGCGGCGGAAGGTCGACAGTCGCGACTTCGAGATCGAGGTCGCGGCGACCTGAACGTGCGAAGCGAGTTCGGCTTCGACACGCTCACGCGTCCAGCGCGAGGTCGGCACGGAGATGTTGATGGCAGCGACGGCGTGTCCGTCGTGGTCGGTGATGGGAGCGGCGACCGAAATATCACCCATCACCGTCTCGCTCTCGACGATGGCATAGCCTCGTCGCGCGGCCATTTGTATGCGTTCGAGCAGTTTTTTCTCGTCCGTGACCGTGTACGGCGTCATCGGCTCGAGCGACGTGTTCGCCAGAATCTCGCGCACGCGGGCTTCGGGCAGGCGCGACAGGATGGCGATGCCGGACGCTGTGAACATGGCAGGCAGACGCGCACCGACGACGATGCCGATGTTCACGAGATGCTGACCCGGAAAGCGCGCGACGTACACGATCTCGTGACCGTCCAGCTCCTGCAGGTTGGTCGTCTCGCCCACGCGGCGGAAGATGTCGAGCAGATACGGTGCGGCCTTCTCAACGAGGTCGTTCGCGCGGATGTAGTTGTACGAGAACTGCAGCACCTTGGTGGTAAGACCGTAGGTCCGCGTCTCGGGCACGCGAAAGAGGTAGCCGAGGACTTCCAGCGTATGCACGAGCCGTTGTGTGGCGCTGCGATCAAGCCCCGCCGCCTTGGCGATGTCGCCGAGCGTCATGTAGCGCGCCGGGCCGTCAAAGGCGTGCAGGACTTGAAACGTCTTTTCGGTCGAGCCGACGAAGAGCGATGAGCGCGGTGCAGGTTGCGCAGTATCCGCCGCGCCGGTGGATTTGGCTGACGGAGTGTCGGGCGCGTCTTCAGTGCGGTGGGATGACCGGGCGGGCAAGCGCGGCATGGGATGTACCGGTATGTTCGGATTGTAACGATTGTGATTGTAATGCAATTGTTTGTGAGCAAGTAGCGATTTGTCCCCGAGGCAAGTTGTGAGGGCAAGGATGCCTATCTCGTGGCGAGCCCCGCGAGCGGACATGAGGACAGGGGGAGTGATGCACGCATTTTCCTGCGTGGAGGATTACCGCCGGGCTGCCCGGCGGCGTCTGACGAAGCTGGCGTTCGATTATCTGGAAGGCGGCGCCGAGGATGGCGACGCGCTGCGCCGCAATCGCGACGCGTTCGGCCAGTGGGGCTTTTCGCCGCGGGTACTGACCGACACGTCGCGGATCGCGTGCGCGACGACCTTCTGGGGGCGTGACGCGGCTGCCCCGATGGCGGTAGGGCCGACCGGGCTCAACGGTCTGTTCTGGCCACGGGCGGATGAACTTCTCGCGCGCGCGGCGGCCGACGCGGGGCTGCCGTTCGTGTTGTCGACGGCGTCGACCTCGTTGCTGGAGGATGTGCGCGCCGCGGTCCCCGATGGCGAACTGTGGCTCCAGCTTTATGTGCAGCAGGACCGTCGCATTGCCGAGAGCATGATGCGGCGTGCGCGCGAGGCCGGCTTCCGGACGTTGCTGCTGACGGTCGACACGCCGGTGCATGGCAAGCGCGATCACGACACGCGCAACGGTTTCAAGCTGCCGCTGCGCTTCACGCCGCGACTGGTGGCGGACTGCATGCGGCATCCGCACTGGAGTTGGCAGATGCTGACCCACGGCGCGCCGCAACTGCGCAATATTGCCCAAAGCGTGGGCGAGCGTGCCGATCTGGCGCGTCATTCGGCGATGTTGAGCCGTCAGATGGATTTGTCGCTCAGTTGGGACGATCTGGCCTGGGTGCGACGCCATTGGCCGGGCGAAGTGCTCGTCAAGGGTATTCAGACGGTGGGGGACGCCCGGCTGGCGCAGGCGCACGGCGCGGATGGCATCGTTGTCTCGAATCACGGCGGTCGGCAACTGGGCAGCACGCTCGCGCCTCTCGAGGCGCTGCCGCCGATCGTCGAGGCGTTGAGCGCTGGCGGTTCCACGATGGCCGTGTTCGTCGATGGTGGCGTGCGGCGCGGTGCCGACGTGGCCAAGGCGGTCGCGCTGGGCGCCAAGGGGGTGCTGCTCGGCCGGGCGCCGCTGTATGGCGTAGCGGCGTGCGGCGGGAAAGGGGCCGCCGGGGTGCTCGCGCTGTTGCTTGGCGAGTTGCGCACGACGATGCAACTGCTGGGCTGCGCAAACGTTGACGAACTCACCCCGCAGAGGCTCGCCCGTCTGCCGGCCATGCAGGCGAATCAGGCAAACCCGCTATAATGTTCCGCGCCCGATTGCCGTCGGGCGGCGTGGCATCCGGCAGGTTGGCGGGCGCGCACGCCGTGCGGCGGCATGCCCCTTTTCATACACAGGAATGCCATCATGAGCTTCAACCACGTGCCTGCCGGCAAGGACATCCCCAACGATTTCAACGTCATCATCGAGATTCCGGCGCAAAGCGATCCGGTGAAGTATGAAGCCGATAAGGATCTGGGTCTGCTGGTCGTTGACCGCTTCATCGGCACGGGCATGCGCTACCCGGCCAACTACGGCTTCATTCCGCAAACGCTGGCTGGCGATGGCGACCCCGTCGACGCGCTGGTCGTCACGCCGTTCCCGCTGCTGGCGGGCTCGGTCGTTCGCTGCCGCGCGCTGGGCATGCTCAACATGACCGACGAGTCGGGCGTGGACGCCAAGCTGGTGGTCGTGCCGGTCGACAAGATCTGCCCGATGACGGCACACATGAAGTCGCTCGACGACGTGCCGGGTTACCTGAAGGACCAGATCAAGCATTTCTTCGAGAACTACAAGGCGCTCGAGAAGGGCAAGTGGGTCAAGGTCGAAGGCTGGGAAGGCATCGAAGCCGCCCATAAGGAAATCGTCGACGGCGTGGCCAACGCGAAGAAGTAAGCGATTTTCGCCTTGCGGCGTCGCCTGTCGACGTCAGAGAAACCCGGCCGAGCGCCGGGTTTTTTGTTTCGCGATGACGTCCATTCGGGCAACCGGCCGGTGAGCCGGCAAGCCACATAGCGCAAACGTGGTTGACCCGTTCATGGGCTGCGGGCTGCCAGCCAGGGCATCGGCCCGGGCGTTCCTTACCTGCGCAACGTCAAGGCAGACAGCACTCCGACAAGTTGCTTGACAGCGATTTCCAACTCTCCGGGGGAATGGGCGGCGAAGCCCATGAGGAAACCGGGTATGGGCTTGCTGGTGGCATGCAGCGCAGTCAGTCCAAGCAGGTCAATGCCTTCCCGGCGCGCCGCATCAACCGCTTCCTGCTCGGGAATGTCGCGCACGAAGACACATGGCATCTGCATCCCTCCGGCAGGGACTCGTGGTTCCACGAAATCGGACAGATGCTTGCGCACCAGCCGTGCCAACACATCGCGCCGCTCGGCATAGACAGTCCGCATGGTGCGCACATGCGCACCGAAATGGCCACCTTCGATGAACCGTGCCAACGTCAACTGAGGAATGGGCGCGCTGTGCCCGTCCAGCAGGGTACGGGCTACCGTCATGGGGGCGACGAGCTGCGAGGGCAGCACCATGTAGCCGATTCGAAGACCGGGGAACAGGGATTTGGTGAAGGTGCCGATATAGATCGTCCGCTCGTGCAGATCGAGCCCTTGCACGCAGGCCGTGGGCTTGCCCGCATAGTGGAACTCGCTGTCGTAGTCGTCCTCGATGATCCAGGCGCGCTGCTGGCGAGCCCACTCAATGACGGCCAGGCGCCTGTCCAACGCGAGCGTGGCCCCGGTCGGGAATTGATGCGACGGCGTTAAGAACACGGCTTTGCCGGGCTGCGTCGCAGCGCGAAGATGATCGACTTGCATGCCGTCGGCATCCAGCGGCACGGGCAAGCATTCGAGGCCGGCAGCATCAAATGCCTTGCGTGCGCCGTGGTACACGGGATCTTCGATGAAAATCCGATCGCCGGCATCCAGCAGCACGGTGGCGCAAAGTGTCAGCGCTTGCTGGGAACTGGTCAGCACCAGCACGCGTTCAGGTGTGGCTCGGGCACCGCGTTCGAGATTGACGTAGTCCGCGATGGCCCGCCGCAGCGGCTCCATGCCCTGTGGGGGGCTGTGCAGCAGCGCTTGCGTTCCGTATTCCTTCAAGACTTGCCGCTCCAGCCGTTCCCACGTCTGGAGCGCAAAGCTGCGTGTTTCCGGCACGCCGGGGGCGAACGGGCGCGGTGTCAGGAAGTCGCGCACGCCACCGCTCTGGTACATGGCGCTGCCGCGCTGGCTCAGGCGCAGTGTTTCCTTGGGCGTGACTGCGCGACGAGCCGTGCCGCGCCCTGGCAGACGTTGCGCACGCGCCGATACGAAGCTACCGCTGCCGACACGCCGCTCGATGAAGCCTTCCGCATGCAACTGGCTGTAGGCCGACTCGACCGTGTCGCGGGACACCCCCAATGAGTGGGCAAGGGAGCGCGACGCCGGCAGCCGTTTGCCCACATCGAGCGTGCCGTCGAGGATCAACTGTCGAATGGCTCGTTGCACGCGCGCGTGCAAGGGCAAAGCGCCATGTGACGGGTCGCCGATCCAGGCTTTGACGGACTCGAGTTGGGCGTGTTTGAACAATTGGCTGGTATCGCTTCGAAAAAATGGAGGGGCACAGGCAGCCATTTTAAAACTATAAATACGGTTCGGAACGCATTCATCCATCTTTCAGGAGTTGCCGTCAGGCCATGGCATCTGTCCCATCCCATTCGTCCATTCGTTGGCGCGATCTCCCCCATCCGGTCGTGGCCGGTCTCATTTCGGTCATCGTCAATTACGGCGGCACGTTCATCCTGGTGTTTCAGGCCGCCAAAGTGGCCGGACTCAGCCCGGCCTTGACGGCGTCGTGGGTCTGGTCGATTTCCATTGGCGTGGGAGTGACAGGACTCCTCCTGAGCGGGATGTTCCGCGAGCCGATCATTACCGCCTGGTCCACGCCAGCGGCGGCGTTTCTGGTCACCGCGTTGGCCTCGACTTCGTATGCCGAAGCCGTGGGCGCTTACCTGATATCGGCGCTCGCCTTCGTGATACTCGGGCTGTCGGGCTGGTTCGATCGCGTGATTCGCCTGATCCCGCCGGGCGTGGCGGCTGGGCTGCTTGCAGGCATCTTGCTGCAGTTCGGTATCAAGGCTTTCGGCGGCATGAGCATCGACCCGCTGCTGGCCGGGCTGCTGATCGCCGCCTATGTGGTGCTCAAGCGGTTCTCTGCCCGTTACGCGGTGGTGGGCATTCTCGTGCTGGGGCTGACCTTCCTGCTGATTCAGAATCGTGTCGATCTGTCGGGGCTAACGCTGACCCTGGCTGCGCCGGTCTTTACCATGCCCGTCTTTTCCCTCAATGCCTTGCTCAGTGTGGCGCTGCCGCTGTTCCTGATTACGCTGACCGGCCAATACATGCCCGGCATGCTGGTGCTTCGCAATGAAGGCTTCAAGACCAGCGCCAATCCCATCGTGACCATCACCGGCTTGGGCTCGTTGTTAATGGCGCCGTTTGGTTCGCACGCCTTGAATATTGCTGCCATCACGGCGGCCATCTGCACGGGGCGAGAAGCGCACGAAGTGCCGTCCAAGCGCTGGATTGCCGGTGTTGCCGCAGGGATTTTCTACATCCTGATCGGCCTGTTTGGGGTGACTCTGGCTGCAGTGTTCACGGCCTTTCCTGCGACGTTCATCACCACGCTGGCTGGTCTTGCCCTTTTGGGCACTATCGGCAGCAGCCTTGCCAGCGCAATGGCCGACGCCAAAACCCGTGAAGCCTCGCTGATCACCTTTTTGGCCGCCGCCGCCAACATCACGCTGTTGGGGATCGGCGGCGCGTTCTGGGGACTGGTCGTCGGGCTGATGGCTTACGCGGTACTCAATGGCCGGTTGCCACAGAGGATGCTGAAATCCGCCGGCATGAGGAGAGGCTGATGTTCACGGCCGCCGACACACAAACCCGTCACGACAAGCATGGCTGCTATCCAGAGGCCACTACGGTCGAGGATTTTCGACGCAACCTGTCGCGCGTGCAGGCGCGCATCGCTGCCGCTTGTCACCGCGCAGGCCGCGATCCTGCAGACGTTCGGCTGTTGCCAGTCAGCAAGACCAAGCCCGAGGCGAGCCTGCGTTTGGCCTACGCCGCCGGCTGCCGCATGCTGGGCGAGAACAAGGTGCAGGAGGCCCATCGCAAATGGGAGGCGATGCAGGATCTGACCGATCTGCGCTGGTCAGTCATTGGCCATCTGCAAACCAACAAGGCGAAATTGGTGGCGCGCTTTGCCGCGGAGTTCCAGGCACTGGACAGCCTGCGGCTGGCCGAGGCGCTGGATCGCCGCCTGCAAATCGAAGGGCGTTCGCTCGATGTGTTCGTGCAGGTCAACACCTCCGGTGAGGCCAGCAAATACGGCCTCTCCCCCGAGGACGTGCCCGCCTTTGTCCAGGCGCTGCCGGCGTTCTGCGCGTTGCGCGTGCGCGGGCTGATGACGCTGGCGCTCTTCTCCAGCGATGCCGAACGAGTGCGGCAGTGCTTCATCCGGCTACGCCAGCTACGCGCTCAACTGCGTCAGAGCGCCCCTGCCGGCATCGCTCTGGACGAACTGTCGATGGGTATGTCGGGCGACTTCGAGATCGCCGTTGAGGAAGGCGCCACCGTGGTACGCGTGGGCCAGGCCATCTTTGGCGCACGTCCCATGCCGGACAGCCATTACTGGCCCGGCGAACCCAGCGCAGACGGCTCACGTCCATGAAATCTGTCAGTCCATGGACTGGCGATGTGATTCACCAGCGACGGGAGCGCCGGCGCGTGCGGTGCCGGGCGTTGGGCCGTGGGGGCGTGGATCTTCCGCCCGTGCTCGCCTCTGTGGATGCGTCTACGGCTTGTGGCGTTTGACCATCGCCAGAATCGTCTGCAACAGTTCCGCCCGGGCTTCGTCAGGGGTGATGTCGCCTGCCACGGCGGCGTCCGAGAGCGAATCGGCGGCTCCCAGCATGGCCCACATGGCGGGCGTGGAGACGCCTGACGGCCCGGCGAACGGGGCGAGAATCGCCGCACACTTCTCGATAAAGGTTTGCTGATACTGCCGCTTCACGGCGGCAAGCTCCGCCGAGCCGCTGAGTGCCGCCAGAACGCCCGAGATCTCGCGGCCTTGTGCCAACACGCACGTGACATAACTCGAGGCGATCACGCGGGCCTTTTCCTGCAAGGTGGGTTTCGCGGCGGCCACCGCGCTGTCGAAGATCGCCGTCTGGCGCTCGTCGTAGTCTTGATACAGCGCGGCCAGAAGCCCATTGCGCGTGCCGAAGTGGTCGTACACCACCGGCTTCGTGACACCCGCCTCGTCCGCCAGACGCCCCAGGGTCAGGGCGTCGGTGCCCTCGTCGCCGATGAGTCCCCATGCCGCGTCGAGCAACTGTCGTGTGCGGGCTTCGCGTGGCATGCGGCGGCGTGCAGAGGAATCGGCGGCTGGGCTCATGGTCAGAAGGATACGTATCGGGTCAGGAAGCGCGAGCGAAGACCTTCTGGCCGATGGCCCGCGCTGTCTCGAGATGCGCCTCAGGGTAGCCGGTGTCGGAGCTCAGGAGCAACTCGGATGTCACGACCTGCGCGCCGCAGTAGTCGAAAATCCCGTGATCGATCTGGGTCTTCATCGCGCCGAAGTAGCCGTGCCGGGCGATGGTGCGTTGGTCGGCACCGCCCACGGCCACGAGATGCACCCGCAGACGTTGCAGCTTCTTCTTCACCTTGCCGCCTTCCACGTCCTCATAGGCCCAGCCCTGCGTGAATACGCGATCAATCCATCCCTTGAGCAAGGCGGGGAACGACCACCAATAGATCGGGTAGACGAGAACCAGCGCGTCGGCCCGGTCGATTCTGGCATGCTCGGCAGCAACGTCGGCGGGCGCCGCTTGCGTCTTGCGGAACAGCGCGAGATCGGCGGCGGCGAATCTCGGATCGAAACCCTCCGCCGCCAGATCGGCAATCTCTGCGGAGTGCGCAGGCGTGTGATGTGGTTGCTGCGGCGTCGAGGCGATCCCCTCGGCAACGTGCGAGGCGATGGCATGGGTCAGCGAATGTGGGTCGGGATGTGCGACAACGACGAGCGCATGCATGACGGATCACTCCATTTGAAATAACTTACCAATGGTAACTTACTTTTGGTAAGTTGCGCTTCGTCGACTCGGCGGCCTGAAGACAATGGCGAGTTCGGCGACAATGTCGGCCAGTGGCAGGGTTCTCTGCTGGCGGGTGCTGTGCTGTAGCCGCCGGTTCGCAGACGAGGTGTGATGTGAGCAGCGACGTAGTCATCCGTGTAGTGCAATCGATTGAAAACGTGCCGGCCGACGCGTGGGATGCGCTCGCGGGCGGCAATCCCTTCGTGCAGCACGCGTTCCTGCATGCCCTGCATACGAGCGGATGTGCGTCGAAGCGCACCGGCTGGCAGCCGGCTTATCTGCTCATGCATGCCGCAGACGTGCTTGTGGGCGCCATGCCGCTCTATGTCAAATCGCATTCGCGTGGTGAGTACGTGTTCGATCACGCGTGGGCTGATGCATTTGCGCGTCACGGTCTGAACTATTACCCCAAGCTGCTGTGCGCCGTGCCGTTCTCTCCGGTGACGGGGCCGCGCCTGCTCGCGCGTACGCACGCCGACCGGGTGGCGCTCGCCCGTGGCGCGATTGCCTTCGCGAAGCAGCTCGAGTTGTCGTCGATCCATGTGCTGTTCACCCATGACGACGACCTGGCGGCACTCACCGAGGCTGGCTATATGCTGCGCGAAGGCGTGCAGTTCCATTGGGAGAACCCGGGCTTTGCCACGTTCGACGACTTTCTCGCGCAGATGAATCAGGAAAAGCGCAAGAAGCTCAAGCAGGACCGCCGACGCGTACGCGAGGCCGGGGTGACATACCGGTGGCTGCGCGGTGCCGACATTGACGATGCCGCGCTCGACTTCTTCTATCAGTGCTACGACAACACCTATCGTGAGCACTGGAATGCCCCGTATCTGACCCGTGCATTCTTCGGGCAGGTACATGCGGCGATGCCGGACGCGTTGCTGCTTGTCATGGCCGAGCGAGATGGTGCGCCGTTGGCATGCGCACTGAATGTGGTGAGTGGCGACACGATGTACGGGCGGTATTGGGGCACGACGGACTTCGTCTCCGGCATGCATTTCGAGACGTGCTACGCGCAGGGCATCGAATATTGCATCGCGCACGGGCTGCGCAGTTTCGAGGGCGGGGCGCAGGGCGTGCACAAGATGTCGCGTGGTCTGCTGCCTACCCCGACGTGGTCGGCGCACTGGATTGCCGACGCGCGCTTCGCCGACGCGATTGCCGAGTTTCTTGATTCGGAGACCTCGGCAATGGACGAGCATATCGGCGAGCTCGAGGCGCACACCCCGTTCAAGCGCCTGGCGACGTGAACTCGCGGCATCGCGCATCGGCCTCCGGCACAGTGGGGCCTCGCGTAATATACTGGCGAATCTAACGTCCGCCGCCCGCGCCGGGCGGGCGCCAGCCTCGGGCTGCAGCGCCCGCCGAGGTCACGGCACACGGGCGATGCATGGTAGCCGCCGACATGACCCACCGATTTCTCAATCTCTACAATCACGATTTCGCGCGCGTAGCCGTCGGGGTGCCGCAATGCCGCGTGGCCGATCCCGTCTACAACGCCGCGCAGACCATCGCACTCGCGAAGCAGGCCGATGCGGCCGGCGCGGTCCTCGTCGCCTTCCCCGAACTGGGCATTCCCGCCTATAGCTGCGAAGACCTGTTCCAGCAGCGCGCACTGCTCGACGCCTGCGACGCTGCGCTCGCCGATATCGTGGCGGCGAGCCGCGAATTGGGCGCAGCGCTGATCGTCGGCATGCCGGTGCGCGTGCAGCAGCGCCTGTTCAATTGCGCCGTTGTCGTCGCACGCGGACGCATTCACGGCGTTGTTCCCAAGACATATCTGCCGAACTACAGCGAATTCTACGAAGCACGTCAGTTCAACGCCGCCGATGACGCCGGCGTCGATACGGTGACGTTGCTTGGCGGCGACGTGCCGTTCGGCTCGCTTATCTTCGAAGCCGCCGATCAACCGTTGCTGCGCTTTCACTGCGAGATTTGCGAGGATGTCTGGGTGCCGGTGCCGCCGTCGTCGTTCGCGGCGCTGGCCGGTGCGACGGTACTGGTCAACCTGTCGGCTTCGAATGTGGTGGTGGGCAAGTCGGCCTATCGTCATCAACTGGTCGGTCAACAGTCGGCGCGATGCCTCGCGGCGTATCTATACACGTCGGCCGGGCAGGGCGAATCGACGACCGATCTCGCCTGGGACGGGCAAGCGCTCATCTATGAAAACGGCGACATGCTGGCCGAGTCGGCACGTTTCGCCAGCGAATCGCATCTGATATATGCGGACGTCGATCTGGAGCGGCTCGCGCGCGAGCGCATGCACCAGACGACGTTCGGCGTGTCCGTGCGGCGTCATGCCGGCGAGGTCGCGCGATTCCGCACGATCCAGGTCGATGTCACGTTGCCGCGTGACGCCGAGCTGCCGCTCAAGCGCGCCATCGAACGCTTCCCGTATGTGCCGTCCGACCCGCGCCGGCGTGACGAGCGCTGCCATGAGGTCTACAACATTCAGGTGCAGGCGCTGATGCAGCGTCTGGCGTCGTCGAAGATTCAGAAGGTCGTCATCGGTGTGTCCGGTGGCCTCGATTCGACGCATGCGTTGCTCGTGTGCGCGAAGGTCATGGACCGGCTGGGTTTGCCGCGCACCAACATTCTGGCGTACACGATGCCGGGCTTCGCCACGAGCGAGCGCACGCTGCGTCAGGCGCGCGAGTTGATGGACGCGGTCGGATGCACGGCGCGCGAGATCGACATCCGCCCGAGCTGCATGCAGATGTTGAAGGACCTCGATCATCCGTTCGCGAAGGGCGAAGCCGTCTACGACGTCACCTTTGAAAACGTGCAGGCTGGCGAGCGCACCAATCATCTGTTCCGTCTGGCGAATCATCTGGGCGCGATCGTGATCGGCACGGGGGACCTGAGCGAACTGGCACTGGGCTGGTGTACGTATGGCGTGGGCGACCATATGTCCCACTACAACGTGAACGCCAGCGTGCCCAAGACGCTCATCATGCACCTCGTGCGATGGGTGGCCGAGACGGGGCAGTTGGGCGGTGCGGCGTCGGCGAAGCCCGCCAAGGGCGGCAAAGAGGCGGGGCAGCATCGCAACGTCCTCATCGACATTCTCGAGACGGAAATCAGCCCGGAGCTGGTGCCGGGCAAGGCCAACGGTGCGCCCGAGCAGCGCACCGAGCATTTCATCGGGCCGTACGAGCTGCAGGACTTCAACCTCTATTACACGCTGCGCTTCGGCTATGCCCCGCGCAAGGTGGCGTTCCTTTCGTGGAGCGCATGGCACGACGCCTCGACCGGACGCTGGCCCGACGAAGGGCATCTTGCCCGCAACGCCTACGATCTGATCGCGATCAAGCGCAACCTGCGGATTTTCCTGGACCGGTTCTTCCGCACGAGTCAGTTCAAGCGGTCGTGCATTCCGAATGCACCGAAGGTCGGCACGGGCGGCTCGTTGTCGCCGCGCGGCGACTGGCGCGCACCGAGCGATTCGGAGTCGGTGGTGTGGCTCGCGGACCTGGACACGGTGCCCGACGACCCGCACGCCTGAGTGCCATATGACGGGAGGGTGGGGGCTGCACGCTGTCATCGGCGTGCCGTCCCCGGACCGGTACAATAGCCCGGCGAATTTTCAGAACAAACCAACCAAGATATCGAGGCGACAATGAAACGCGTAACTGCCATCATCAAACCCTTCAAGCTCGACGAAGTCCGCGAAGCGCTGGCCGAAGTCGGCGTGACCGGCCTGACCGTCACGGAAGTGAAGGGCTTCGGCCGTCAGAAGGGGCACACCGAGCTGTATCGCGGCGCGGAATATGTTGTCGACTTCCTGCCGAAGATCAAGATCGAAGTCGTGGTGAGCGCGGCGCAGGCCGAGCTGGTCATCGACGCGGTGCTGGGCGCAGCGCGCACCGGCAAGATCGGCGACGGCAAGATTTTCGTGACCGATGTCGAGCGCGTGATCCGCATCCGCACGGGCGAAGAGGGCGAGCAGGCGGTCTGAGGCCGGCGCCGTCGTCACCGTCGTTGCAGCCATCGCTGCACATCGCGGCAGGGCGACAACGAACGCGGGCGAGATCGAGGCAGGCGAGGAGAGCGAGGAGGGCGATGGCTGCGCAGGCGGCGTCGCCCTTTGTCGTTCAGGGCGTCAGGACTTGAGCCGGACGTCGAATGCGACAGTGATCAGGCGCACGAAAATGACCGAGAGGGCGCTGATCGACAGGCTGTAGACCGGGTCGAGGTCAGCGTAGGTGAGGGCGATGTAGATCCAGCCGCCGATGAAGGCGCACACCGCGTAGGGGCGAGTGTCTCGTAACACCAGCGGCACTTCATTGCACAGGATGTCGCGCATGACGCCGCCGCCAACGCCGGTAATCACACCCATCATCACGGACATGAACGCCGACATGTCGGTCTGCAACGCCAGCGAGGTGCCTGACGCACTGAAGAACCCCAGGCCGATCGCGTCCGTAATGAGCAGCATGCGCTCAGTGGCCACGCGCGAGACAAGCCGCAACACGCCGGACGTCGATAGCGAGAGTACGAGGATGATGACCGTGTACCACTGATGCTGCACCCAGTAGAAGGGACGGTGGTCGAGCAGCACGTCGCGCAGCGTGCCGCCGCCGAAGGCGGTTGCAAAGGCCAGCACGAATGCGCCGACCGGGTCGAGGTGCTGCTTGCGGGCTTCGGCGAAACCGGAAATGGCGCACGACATGACGGCGATGGCCTCCATCACGGCCAGTATCGTATGCAGTTGGGCGCTCATCTCGTGAATCATCGGCGAATCCTGTCAGTGAAACGTCGTGATCTATGGCGGAATTGACCGAGTGACGGCGCGCGCGTCGAAGCGATGACGCGCCCAGGGCGAGTGGATTACCCGCGCGATGTGCGCGACTGCGCAGCCTGGAGCAATACTACCAGTGCCCCCCCACCGCCGTCGCGCCCTTGCGCCTGTGCCCAAGCCAGCACTTCGTTCTTCTGTGCCAGCCAGCCCCGCACCTTGTCCTTGAGCACCGGTTCGCGATTCACCGAACCGAGCCCCTTGCCGTGAATCACGCGCACGCAGCGCAGGCCGCGCTTCACGGCGTCGTGCAGGAAGGCGGAGAGTGCTTCGCGGGCTTCGTCGCGACGCATGCCATGCAAGTCGATCTGCGCCTGCACCACCCACTCTCCGCGTTGCAGCTTGAGCACGGCGTCGTGACTGATGCCGGGGCGACGGTAAGACAGGCGGTCGTCGGTGTCGAGCAGAGCTTCGGGGTCGAACTCGTCGGATAGCGACTCGAACAGCACGGCCGCTTCGTCTTCCTGGGTCTGCCGTGCCACGGGCTCTGGCGGCTGGCGCGGATGTTCGACGCGATTGGTCGCGCCCTTGCTGGGCAGCGGGGCGATGTCGCCGATACTGTCGCGGAACACATTCGCATCGCGCTTGGCTTGCGCTGCGCGTTTGGCGGCGGCAAGGCGTTCGGCTTCGCGCGCAGCGGTTTCCTTCGCGAGGGAATCGCGCAGGCTGGCGAGATCGCCGAGGCTGAGTTTGGGAGGCTTCTTGCTCATGGTCGTGCGAACAAGGACGGTGGAGGGTAAGACAACAACGGCGCCCTGACCGTATGAAAGCTCACAAGCTCACACAGCGTGGGCGCCGCAGCAAGGCGTTGCGCGATTACTGGTCGAGATTTTCGAGGTATCGCTGCGCATCGAGCGCGGCCATGCAGCCCGTGCCGGCGCTGGTAATGGCCTGACGGTAGACGTGATCCTGCACGTCGCCCGCTGCGAACACGCCCGGCACGCTGGTGGCCGTGGCGTTGCCGTTCAGGCCGCTGTGCGTGACGATGTAGCCGTTCTTCATCTCAAGCTGGCCCTCGAAGATGTCGGTATTCGGCTTGTGGCCGATCGCGATGAACACGCCGTGCAGCGCGATGTCTTCGTGTGCGCCGGTCTTCACGTTCTTGATGCGCACGCCGGTCACGCCCGAGTTGTCGCCGGTCACTTCGTCGAGCACGCTGTCGTACTTGAGTTCGACCGCGCCTTGCTTGGCCTTCTCCAGCAGACGGTCGATCAGGATCGGCTCGGCGCGGAACTTGTCGCGACGGTGAATCACCGTGACCTTGCTGGCGATGTTGGCGAGGTACAGGGCTTCTTCGACGGCCGTGTTGCCACCGCCGACCACGCAGACTTCCTTACCCTTGTAGAAGAAGCCGTCGCAGGTGGCGCAGGCGGACACGCCGCGACCGGAGAACGCTTCTTCGGACGGCAGGCCGAGGTACTGGGCCGAGGCGCCGGTAGCAATGATCAGGGCGTCGGCCGTGTATTCGCCGGAATCGCCGATCAGACGCAGCGGGCGCTCGTTCAGATGCACCGTATGAATGTGATCGAAGATCATCTCGGTGTTGAAATGCTCGGCGTGAGCCTGCATACGGGCCATCAGCTCGGGGCCTTGCACACCGGTCGGGTCGCCGGGCCAGTTCTCGACGTCCGTGGTGGTCATCAACTGACCGCCCTGGGCGATACCCGTGATCAGCACAGGCTTGAGGTTGGCGCGCGCGGCATAGACGGCGGCGCTGTAGCCGGCGGGGCCGGAACCGAGAATCAGGACTTTGGCATGCTTGGCAACGGACATGGACGGACTCACCGGAAAGGGGGATGGGGGCTGGCGCCGGAGCCCGTGCTGCAAGCGTGAAGCAGGGGGCGAAATGGCGCAAACCGACATTATAAGGGGCCGACGTCGTTTCGTTGATCGAGCCTTGCAATCGACGCGATAGCCTTCGGACGGTACACACCGCCCGGGACCTGGCCACGGATGGCGACGCCGGGCCGTCTCCTAAATTTGGGGGCAGAAGCGCCGGGCACAAGGCAGCGGCGTGCCGGAGCGCGGGCGAGGACGTGTCACCGGCCGTCGCCGAACGGGGCCGGGAGGCCCGGCGTTACTGCTTGTCACCTTTTCCTGCCTTGAGCGATGTAATAGTTGTTTACAATGGAGCCTTGCCGCGCGGCAGGCCGCCCGTCTGCCCGCCCAACCGCATGGCTTGATGACGACGAAATCTTCCTACTCTGCTGGTGCCGGATCGTCGTTACCCAACCGGGTGACGCACCTTTTCCATGAAATCCGCTGGATGGCGCAAGTCGCGCTGATGGTGTTCCTGTTGATGGCGTTGTTCTCCTACAGCCGCTTGGACCCCAGCTGGACGCATGCGGCGCACGTGGAGCGCATCGCCAACTGGGCGGGGCGTGTCGGCGCCTGGGTCGCCGACATGCTGCTGCTCATGCTCGGCTTGTCCGCTTACTGGCTGGTGGTCTTCATCGGCCGGCGGGTGATTTCGGGCTACCGCCGGATCTCGGCCAAGCGCGAAGCGCCTCCACTGCGCGAGAGGCTCGCCAGCGGCGGATGGGTGGAGATCGTCTCGTCGCTGATGGTGCTGCTCTCCAGTGCTGGCATCGAGTCGCTGCGTCTTTACCGTTTCAAAGCGCAATTGCCGCGAGCCTCGGGCGGCGTGATTGGCGAGACCGTCGGTGGTTTCTTCCAGCACGCGCTGGGCTTTACCGGCGGCACGTTGGCGCTGCTGCTGATCTTTGCCTTCGGGCTGTCGCTGCTGTTTCATTTTTCCTGGCTTTCCGCTGCCGAAAAGCTCGGCGCATTGATTCTCGATACCGGCACTGTGATCCGTCGCCGCCGCGAGGCGCGTCAGGACCGCCGGCTGGGCGAGGAGGCGGCCATCGCACGAGAGGGTGCGGTCGTGCAGAACCGCGTGCGCACCGAAGTGCACGAGCCCGTGCAGATCGTTCCGCCGGTCAAGGTGGTGCCCAAGAGCGAGCGCGTGGAGAAGGAAAAGCAGGCGCCGCTCTTTGCCGATCTGCCTGATTCCATCCTTCCGCCGCTGGCGCTGCTCGATCCTGCGCCGGCTGCACAGGAGACCGTCTCGGGCGAGACCCTCGAATTCACGTCGCGTCTGATCGAGAAGAAGCTCAAGGACTTCGGCGTCGAAGTGAATGTTGTGGCCGCCTATCCCGGGCCGGTCATCACCCGTTACGAAATCGAACCGGCGACGGGCGTGAAGGGCAGCCAGATCGTCAATCTCGCGAAGGATCTGGCGCGTTCGCTCTCGCTCGTGTCGATTCGTGTGGTCGAGACCATTCCCGGCAAGAACTTCATGGGGCTGGAGTTGCCGAATCCGCGCCGTCAGACGGTGCGTCTGACGGAAATTCTGGGCTCGGAGATCTACAACGATTCGTCCTCGTTGCTGACGTTGGCGCTCGGCAAGGACATCGGCGGCAAGCCGGTTGTGGCCGATCTGGCGAAGATGCCTCACTTGCTTGTCGCCGGTACAACCGGCTCAGGCAAGTCGGTCGGGATCAACGCGATGATTCTGTCGCTGCTCTACAAGGCGACGGCGGAACAGGTCCGGCTGATCCTGATCGATCCGAAGATGCTCGAAATGAGCATGTACGAAGGCATCCAGCATTTGCTGTGTCCGGTGGTGACCGACATGCGTCAGGCGGGCCATGCGCTGAACTGGGTGGTGGCCGAGATGGAGCGCCGCTACAAGCTGATGAGCAAGCTCGGCGTGCGTAACCTGGCCGGATACAACAACAAGATCGACGACGCAGCGAAGCGCGAAGAACACATCCCGAATCCGTTCTCGCTCACGCCCGACGAACCGGAGCCGCTGCAGCGTCTGCCGTACATCGTGGTGGTGATCGACGAGTTGGCTGACCTGATGATGGTCGTGGGCAAGAAGGTGGAAGAACTGATCGCCCGTATTGCGCAGAAGGCGCGTGCAGCGGGTATTCACCTGATTCTGGCAACGCAGCGCCCGTCGGTGGACGTCATCACGGGGCTTATCAAGGCGAACGTGCCGACGCGTGTGGCGTTCCAGGTGTCGTCGAAGATCGATTCGCGCACCATTCTCGACCAGCAGGGCGCCGAAACGCTGCTGGGCATGGGCGACATGCTGTACATGCCGCCGGGCACCGGGTTGCCGTTGCGTGTGCATGGGGCGTTCGTGGCCGATGACGAAGTGCATCGCGTGGTCGAGCGGCTCAGGGAGCAGGGCGAGGCGAATTACGTCGACGGCATTCTGGATGGGGCGGTCGAAGGTGAAGACGGCGGCATCGACGGTGCCGGCGGCGGAACTGCCGAGGGCGGTGGCGAGTCCGATCCGCTTTACGATCAGGCCGTCGCGGTGGTGCTCAAACAGCGCCGCGCATCGATCTCGCTGGTGCAACGGCATTTGCGCATCGGCTACAACCGGGCGGCGCGGCTGCTTGAGCAGATGGAACAGTCCGGCGTGGTGTCGGCGATGGCGAGCAACGGCAACCGGGAAATTCTGGTGCCGAATCGCGAAGGAGAATAAGGAACATGCTGGGATTCAAGCGCGGCTTGCCGCTCATCGCGGGTGCTGTCGGCGTGACGCTGGCGGTGCTGGTCGCTCCGGCTTATGCGAGCGGCACGGCCCAGCTCAAGGCGTTCGCGGCGCAGGTGAAGTCCGCGCGCGGCGAGTTTGAGCAAAGGCAGGTCAAAGGGCAGCAGGACGGTGGCATGAAGGTGATGAACACGGCGTCGGGCACGTTTGAGTTTTCGCGTCCGGGCCGCTTTATCTGGCGTTACGTCAAGCCCTACGACCAGTTGCTGCAGGCGGATGGCGAAACGCTCTATATCTACGACAAGGACCTGAATCAGGTGACGGAGCGCAAGCTGGGCACCTCGTTGGGCGCGAGTCCGGCGGCGATCTTGTTCGGCAGCAACGACATCGAGAAGAATTTCACGCTCAAGGATGCGGGGGTGAAGAACGGTATCGATTGGGTGGAGTTGAAGCCGAAGTCGCAGGACACGCAATTCCAGCGCGTGGGCATCGGTTTTCGCGATGGCAATCTGGCGGCGATGGAACTGTACGACGCGTTCGGCAACGTCACTTTGCTGACGTTCGACAAGATCCAGAAGAACCCCCCCATGCCGGCGGACAACTTCAAGTTCACGGTGCCCAAGGGGGCCGACCTGATCAAGGGGTGAGTGTGATTCGTCCCCGTCGCAGCGAATGTATATAGCGCACGGGCTGGCCACGGGGCTGGCATAATGGGGACATCTGATTATCCGAATGCGGCCGGGGACTCCCCGGCCGCGCTGCTTGAGAACATGCCAGACGACGCCCCTCTGTCGGCTTCGGTGCCTTTGGCCGAGCGCCTGCGCCCCCATACCATCGATGACGTGATTGGCCAGCGCCACCTGCTGGGCAAGGGGAAACCTTTGCGCGTGGCGTTTGAGGCGGGCCGTCCGCACTCGATGATTCTCTGGGGGCCGCCGGGCGTGGGCAAGACGACGCTGGCACGCCTGATGGCCGATGCGTTCAAGGCGTACTTCATCGCCCTGTCGGCAGTGCTCTCCGGCGTAAAGGACATTCGCGACGCCGTCGAGGCTGCCCAGATCCAGCGTGCGCAGGGCAAGCAGACACTGGTGTTCGTCGACGAAGTGCACCGTTTCAACAAGGCGCAGCAAGACGCCTTCCTGCCGCACGTCGAGTCAGGGCTTTTCATTTTCGTCGGGGCGACGACGGAAAATCCGTCGTTCGAGGTGAACGGCGCATTGCTCTCACGCGCGGCTGTCTATGTGCTCAAGAGCCTGAACGACGACGAGCTTGGCGAGATGATCACGCGCGCCTCGCGCGAGTTGGGCGATATTGGATTCACCGACGAGGCGCGGCAGGGTCTCATCGACTCGGCGGACGGTGACGGCCGCAAGCTGCTCAATAACGTGGAGATCGTCGCGCAGGCGGCGACATCGCAGGGTCTCAAAACGATTGATGACGCGTTGCTTGCCAGCGTGCTTGCCGAGAATCTGCGTCGCTTCGACAAGGGGGGCGATGCGTTCTACGACCAGATCAGTGCGTTGCACAAGTCGGTGCGCGGCAGCTCGCCGGACGGTGCGCTTTACTGGTTCTGTCGCATGCTCGACGGCGGTGCCGATCCGCGCTATCTCTCGCGCCGGATTGTCCGGATGGCGTGGGAGGACATCGGTCTGGCTGACCCGCGCGCGGCGCGCATCGCGTTGGATGCCGCAGAGACATACGAGCGTCTGGGCACGCCGGAAGGCGAACTCGCGTTGGCACAGGCCATTCTGTATCTTGCGGCGGCGCCTAAGTCGAACGCGGGTTACAACGCATACAACCAGGCGCGGGCGTTCGTTGGCAAGGACAAGTCACGGGCCGTGCCGATCCATCTGCGTAATGCGCCGACGAAGCTGATGAAGGAGCTCGGCTACGGCCACGAGTATCGCTATGCGCATGACGAGCCCGATGCTTACGCGGCCGGCGAGACGTATTTCCCTGACGATATGCGGGCCCAGAATTGGTACCGTCCGGTGCCGCGCGGTCTGGAAGGCAAGATTGGGGAAAAGCTCAATTGGCTGAAGTCGCTCGATGCCGAGTGGCGGCGTGCGAACGTCAAGGGGCGTAAGTCCGACGCGACGGCGAAGCCATCTGGCGGCGGGGCGACATCTTCCGGCAAGAACCCGCCGGCCGAGCCTTCCGACGACGAGACGGCCTGACGCGGATACCGCCGACATCACAAACGCGCCAAATGGCGAAATCGCGGTGCGCGTTTGGTAAAATCCTCGCTTTGATGCTGTATCCGGCGCCATGAGGGCGCGGGGCGGCCAGAACGAATTCCATGGTCCAAGACAATGGGCCACTAACGACAGACATCCCACCATGCTCGACATTCAACTTCTTCGCAAGGATCTCGACGGCGTTGCAGCGCGACTCAAGGCGCGCGGTTATACGCTGGACGTAGCGACGTTTGCTGCGCTCGAGGCGGAGCGCAAGCAGATCCAGACGCAAACCGAGGAGCTGCAGGCGCGCCGCAATGCGCTCTCGAAGCAGGTCGGCATGAAGAAGGGCAAGGGCGAGGACGCTTCGGCCGAGATTGCCGAAGTCGGCGGCATTGCCGATACGCTCAAGACGTCGTCGGTGCGGCTCGAGGAGATTCAGACGCGTCTGTCGGATCTGCTGCTGGGCGTGCCGAATCTGCCGCACGAGAGCGTGCCGGTCGGATCGGACGAAACGCAGAACGTGGAAGTGCGCCGCTGGGGTACGCCGCGCGTGTTTGACTTCCCGGTGCGCGATCACGTTGATCTGGGTGCTGCGCTTGGCCTGGACTTCGATGCGGCGGCAAAGCTCGCGGGGGCACGTTTCTCGGTGATGAAGGGTGGCATTGCGCGACTGCATCGTGCGCTGGCGCAGTTCATGATCGACACGCATACGTCGGAGCATGGCTACACGGAGATGTACGTGCCGTACATCGTGAATGCGGCGTCGATGCGTGGCACGGGCCAGCTTCCGAAGTTCGAGGACGACTTGTTCAAGGTGCCGCGCAAGGTGGGCGGTGAAGACGGCGAGCGCATCGAGAACTTCTATCTGATTCCGACGGCGGAAGTGTCGCTGACGAATCTGGTGCGTGATGAGTTGCTGGCGGCCGACGCCGTGCCGATGCACATGGTGGCCCATACGCCGTGCTTCCGTTCGGAGGCGGGCAGCTATGGCAAGGACACGCGCGGCATGATTCGTCAGCATCAGTTCGACAAGGTCGAGTTGGTGCATGTGGTGCGCCCTGAGGAGTCGTACGACACGCTGGAAATGCTGGTTGGCCACGCGGAAGCGATTCTGCAGAAGCTGAAGCTGCCGTACCGCACGATTGTGCTGTGCACGGGCGACATGGGTTTCGGCAGTGCGAAGACGTACGACATGGAAGTGTGGATTCCTGCGCAGAACACATATCGCGAGATTTCGTCGTGTTCGAACATGGAGAACTTCCAGGCTCGCCGGATGCAGGCGCGTTTCCGTAATGCTCAGGGCAAGCCGGAACTGGTGCACACGCTCAACGGTTCGGGACTGGCCGTGGGACGCGCGTTGGTGGCAGTGCTGGAGAACTATCAGAACGCGGATGGTTCGGTGACGATCCCTGACGTGCTGCGTCCGTACATGGGAGGCATCGAGTGTCTCAAACCGGATGCATAAAAAATTTGGAAAAAAGGGGTTGGCAGCGGAAGAAATTCGGCTATAATCTCTTTCTCGCTGCTTGAGGCCACTCAGGCAGCGAACCAAAGCAGAAAGAACGCTTGGAGAGGTGGCAGAGTGGTCGAATGCGCCGGACTCGAAATCCGGTGTACGGTTATACCGTACCGTGGGTTCGAATCCCACCCTCTCCGCCAAGCCTCTTGCTTTGCAAAAAAGTGCCCGCTAAACAAGCGGGCATTTTTTTGTCTGTACCGTTCGAATGTTAGACGGCTGTCTAATATTTCCCCGCCTATGACGTTTTCTTCGTCATGCGATTGGGTCCCATCCCACCACACCGCGTCAATGATGCGACTTCACGTAGATCTCGGTCGTCGTCACGCTTTCCTGGCTGCACAGCACCTCAATACGCTCTAGCGGCACGCATGCCATCCATTGATGAGTCAGGCCTCGTCGTTTTTCCAGTTTCGGCCGTCGACAGCGAGAGCTTGAAGATGTGCTCCCGTGTTCCGGCCGCAACGCGGCACGACCATGTTTCGTGCCACCTGGCGCCGTCCGGGGCTAGCCAAAAATCAAGCAGACTGATGAGGAGCGGCAAGCGATCGTCTTTGTCGAAAAAAACATATAGGAATCCTACCTTTAGGAGAGGCCGACAACGATGGTATTCAACGCACATGTCAGAAATTTAAGAACACCATTTCATGGAAAAACTAAATACGCGAAAAGAAATGCGTGCCATCTAGACGCACAGCCGGAAGCGGCGCAAGGGTCAAGGGGCGCGGCGCACTCGAGCGAAATTTATATGCCGGATTTATATCGGTGCTCCGGAATAGACTCCGGCATTTACGGCGTCCTACCTAAAATCTCTGGACCGAATCGAAAGATCCGAAAGAGGTCGGGGTTGTGAATCGGCGTTGAGTCGATACGCAGATCGGCGCATCGCTGAGCAGAGCCCGAGGCCTGTGTCATCTGTCAATTTAAATAAGGAAAAGCATTGAATGACATTTATCGACCTTCTGTCCAGCGCAGCTTCGATGGCTCTTTTTGCGTATTTATTCTTCGCTCTGATTAATCCCGAAAGATTTTGATTGCAAGGCAATCGAAATTCCACAAACCAGCACGGGGTGGCGCCTATGGGTGACTTGATTTTTGTAATTTTAACGCTCGTCTTCTTCACACTGACGGCCGGCTTTATCGTCGGTTTGGATAGGATTTGATAGGTCAAAACATGTTTGACGATATCACTCAATTTGCGATCGTCCTCGCGATCATGGCCGGATTGGTCACGATTCTGGGAAAGTGGATGACGCACATGTTCACTAGCCCGAAACACAATATTCTGGAACGCGGCACCTACCGGATTCTCGGCGTCGATCCGCAAGAAAAGATGTCGTGGAAGCGGTACGGGATGGTGCTTCTCATCAGCAACGCGGCCATGATGCTTCTCGGCTACCTTCTGTTGCGAGTTCAGGATCTGCTGCCGGGAGACCCGCTCGCGCGTGCCGCGCAAACGCCCGATCTGGCGTTCAATACGGCGGCCTCGTTCATGACGAACACGAACTGGCAGGCGTACTCGGGCGAGTCCAGCCTGTCGAATCTCTCGCAAATGATCGTCGTCACGTTCCTAATGAGCGTGAGCGCTACGACGGGACTCGCCGCTGCTGCGGGGTTCATTCGCGGTCTCAGCCGAAAGAATGCGGGAGACATCGGTAACTATTGGGTGGACTTTACGCGCTGCCTGTATCGCCTGCTGATGCCGCTTTGCTTTGCGATGGCACTGGTCTATGTCTGGCAAGGCATGCCGCAAACACTCGGTGCCGACGCCGTAGTCACTACCCTTGAAGGTGCAAAGCAGCAGATCATTCTTGGGCCGGTGGCATCGTTTGAAACGATCAAGCACATCGGGACCAACGGCGGTGGCTTCTTTGGCATGAACGCGGCACATCCGTTCGAAAATCCGACACCGCTCACCAATACGCTTCACATCCTGAGCATGCTGCTCATCCCGTCGTCGTTGACGTACGTGTTTGGCTCGATGTTGTTGCGCCGTCGTCAGGGGTGGGCATTCCTGGGCGCTTTCCTGGTCATGTTCCTCGGATTCCTCGCGCTCGTTTATTCGGCTGAGCGCGGCGGGAATGACCTGATGAACCCGATGGGCATCGATCAGCAGCAGGCGCAAACGCAGAGCGGCGGAAATCTGGAGGGCAAGGAGCTGCGCTTCGGCGTTGCGCAAACCAGTCTGTTCGTGACGACGACGACGGCCGCAACGACGGGATCGGTCGACGCAATGCACTCGTCACTCACGCCCCTGGGCGGCCTCGTTCCGCTTGCCCAGATGATGCTCAACAACGTGTTCGGCGGGATCGGGGTCGGCTTCATCAACCTGATTACGTTCGCCATTCTGACCGTGTTCCTGGTGGGCATGATGATCGGGCGAACACCGGAGTTTCTGGGCAAGAAAATCGAAGCACGCGAGATGAAGTACGTGATGCTCGCCATTCTCGCGCATCCGTTCAGCATTCTCGGTTTCACCGCCATCGCTTGCCTGATGCCCTCGACGATGGGCAGCTTGTCGAACATGGGGCCGCACGGATTCAGCGAAGTGCTGTACGCCTATACCTCCGGAACGGCGAATAACGGATCCGCATTTGCCGGTCTGAACGCGAACACACCGTTCTTCAACACCACAATCGGTCTGGCCATGCTCATCGGCCGCTACCTCACGATGTTGCCGATGCTCGCCGTTGCTGGCGTGATGGCGGCAAAGCGTGCGGTTCCCGAAGGCCCGGGCACGCTCTCCACGGCAACGCCGTTGTTTACCGGGTTGCTTGTGTTCGTCGTCGTCATTGTCGGCGGACTGACTTTCCTGCCAGCGCTGGCGCTGGGGCCGATCGTCGAGCATCTGTCGATGCTCTCGGGCATTACGTTCTGAGGACTGCCATCATGAAACATTCAGTCAATGGTCTGGAGACGGTGGCCGTTTCCCCGTTCAAAGGGATCGCCCGGCCGGTGCTGATTTCGTCGGTGCTGTTCATGCTTGTGACGGGGGTGATTTATCCGCTCGCCACGACGGGGGCGGCAAACGCGCTGTTCCCGGCGCAGGCGCGGGGCAGCCTGATCGAGGCCGGCGGACATGTCGTCGGTTCGCGCATGATCGGGCAGTACTTTACCCAGCCGCAGTATTTCCACGGCCGCCCGAGTGTGACCTCGGAGCCGGATCCGCTCGATCCGTCGAAGTCGGTCGATCGTCCGTATAACGCGGCAATGAGCGGTGCCAGCAACCAGGGCGTCGCCAGCAAAAAACTGCTCGACGCCGTGGCGCAACGCGCCAGGGAATACCGCCAGGAGAATGGCCTCGGGGCAGACGCCAAAGTTCCGGTCGATGCCGTCACGGCGTCGGCATCCGGACTCGACCCGCATATCTCTGTCGAAAACGCCCGGATTCAGGCTGCCCGCGTGGCCCATGCACGGGGGCTGACACTGCAAAGTGTGCTCTCGAGCGTTGAGCGCCATACGGCAGGGCGTCAACTCGGTGTGTTCGGCGAGCCGCGCGTCAATGTTCTCGAACTCAATCTTGCGTTAGACGCGGCCGCCAAGCGCCAGTCTTCCGCGCAATAAGAACGGGTGTAGTTATGTCGCATGCAAAAGTGGGTGTTTCTGACGAGACGACGTTGGGGCGCAACCCCAAGGACGTTCCGTGGAGCTGGGTCGCAGCAGAGGCGTTTCGCAAGCTCTCTCCGAAAGTCCAGATGAAGAATCCGGTGATGTTCGTCGTATATCTCGGCAGCATCCTGGCAACGCTGCTCGGCGCTCAGGCGCTGATCGAGCGCACAGGCGAGTCGGCGAGCTTCATTTTTACCGTGGCCGCCTGGCTCTGGTTCACGGTTCTCTTCGCGAACGCCGCAGAGGCGCTGGCCGAGGGGCGGGGCAAGGCGCACGCGATTGCGCTGCGGGCGACGCGCCGAACGGTCATTGCGCGAGCGCTGAAGACGCCGAGCCTCGATAGCGAAAGCTGGCCGGTGCCCAGCGACGAGCTGCCCGTGGGCGCTTACGTGTTGGTCAATGCCGGTGACATCATCCCTGCCGATGGCGAGGTGGTGAGCGGCGCGGCCTCGGTCGACGAGTCTGCGATCACGGGCGAATCCGCGCCGGTCATTCGTGAGTCCGGCGGGGACTTCTGTTCGGTGACCGGCGGCACGCGGGTGCTTTCCGACTGGATCATCGTGCGCGTCACGTCCAAACCCGGCGAGGCGTTTCTGGATCGCATGATCGCCATGGTCGAAGGCGCGAAGCGGGGAAAAACGCCCAACGAGGTAGCGCTGACGATTCTGCTGGTCGCATTGAGCCTGATCTTCCTGCTCGTGTGCGTGACGCTGCTTCCCTTCTCGAGCTTTAGCGTGCTGGTGAACGGCGCGGGGCGCAGCGTCAGTATTACGGTACTGATTGCGCTGCTCGTTTGCCTGATTCCGACCACTATCGGCGCGTTGCTCTCGGCAGTCGGCATCGCCGGGATGAGCCGCATGATGAGCGCCAACGTGCTGGCGACTTCCGGCCGCGCCATCGAAGCCGCAGGCGACGTCGACGTGTTGCTGCTGGACAAGACGGGGACGATTACCCTGGGCAATCGTGAGGCAACGAAATTTCATCCGGCGCCGGCGGTTGACGAGAAGACGCTGGCCGAGGCCACGCAACTGGCATCGCTCTCGGACGAAACCCCGGAAGGCCGCTCGATCGTGGTTCTCGCCAAGCATGCGTTTGGCATTCGCGGCAGAGAAGTCCTGGACGCAGTGCCCATCGCCTTTAGCGCACGCACACGGATGAGCGGCATCGACGTCGGTGGACGCCAGATCCGCAAGGGCGCCGCGTCTGCGATTCGATCGCACGTCGAGCAACTGGGCGGTGTGTTCCCGGCGGCGGTGAATGTCATTGTCGATGAGATTTCGCGGCGCGGCAGCACCCCGCTCGTGGTGGCCGACGGGACAAAGGTGCTTGGCGTTGTGGAGCTCAAGGACATCATCAAGGGCGGCATCAAGGAGCGTTTTGCCGAACTGCGCGGTATGGGCATCAAGACGGTGATGATCACCGGCGATAACAAGCTCACCGCAGCGACGATTGCCGCTGAGGCTGGCGTCGACGATTACCTCGCGGAAGCCACGCCCGAAGACAAGTTGCAGTTGATCCGCGACTATCAGGCCGAGGGCCGGCTGGTGGCGATGACGGGGGACGGGACCAACGATGCGCCGGCGCTGGCGCAGGCCGATGTGGCCGTGGCCATGAATAGCGGTACCCAGGCGGCCAAAGAGGCCGGTAACATGGTCGACCTCGACAGCAATCCCACTAAACTGCTGCGCGTGGTCGAGGTGGGCAAGCAAATGATCATGACGCGCGGGGCGTTGACGACATTCAGCGTCGCCAACGATCTGGCAAAGTACTTTGCGATCATTCCGGCGGCGTTTGTGGCAACTTATCCGGCACTCGCGGCGCTCAATATCATGGGGCTGCACAGCCCGAGTTCCGCGATTCTCTCCGCCGTGATATTCAACGCGCTGATCATCGTTGCCCTGATCCCGCTGGCATTACGCGGCGTGAAGTATCGTGCCGAACCGGCCGACAAGCTTCTCAAGCGGAATCTGTGGATCTACGGGTTGGGCGGCATTGTCACGCCATTTATCGGCATCAAGATGATCGACCTCGCGTTGACACCGTTCTTTTGATTTTTTAGGCAGTCGATTGCCGATTTTTTCAACGTTGACTTATGGCAGATGAGCGCCTGGATCCCGACGAGCTTCTGAGCATTGTGGGAGACGATCCGCACAGACCCGCTCGCGGCCAGCTGAAGATATTCTTCGGCGCCTGTGCGGGCGTCGGCAAGACTTACGCGATGCTTCAGGCTGCGCACCAGATGCAGCGCAGTGGCGTGGCCGTCGGGATCGGGGTGGTCGAGACACACGGACGCAACGAGACCGAGGCGCTCACCCACGGCCTCACCGTTTTGCCGCGCAGATGCCAGACCGTCAATGGACGTCTGGCGACCGAGTTCGATCTGGATGCCGCGCTGGCATCCGAATTGCAATTGGTGATTGTCGACGAGCTTGCGCATTCGAACCTCTCGGGCAGCCGCCACGCGAAACGGTGGCAGGATATCGAGGAATTGCTGGACGCCGGCATCGACGTGTACACCGCGTTGAACGTCCAGCATCTCGAGAGCCTGAACGATATCGTCAGTGGGATTGTCGGGGTTCGCGTGCGCGAAACCGTCCCGGACCGCGTCTTCGATCTGGCGGCCGAGGTCATTCTGGTCGATTTGCCCACCGACGACCTGTTGTCGAGGTTGAGTGCCGGAAAGGTCTACCTTCCCCCTTCGGCTGCGCAGGCGAAAGAGAACTTCTTCCGGCGGGGAAACCTGATTGCGCTGCGCGAGCTGGCACTGCGCCGGGTCGCCGACCGGGTCAATGCGGACGTCAGGTCGTACCGGATATCGAATGCGATTCGCAAGGTCTGGCGCACGCGAGAGATGCTGATGGTATGCGTGGGCGCAGATGCCTCGCATGACGCGCTGATTCGCGAGGGTGCCAGACTGGCGAAACACATGCAGACCCCATGGATCGTTCTGCATGTCGACCTGCCGCGCGAGAGCAACGACGCGAAAGCACAGGGTGTGCTGCTGCATCTGGCCGATTGCGCCAAGCGCCTGGGCGGGGAGTTCTGCAGCATTCCTGCTCAGGATACGGTGCAGGCCATTCTGAACTATTCGAAGCGGCGCAACGTTACCAAACTGATCTTGGGAAACCGGGTCTCGCGCGCCCGGTTTCTTTTCAAGCCACGTTTGACGGAGCGTGTCGCGCGGTCGAATCCCGAGATCGACCTGCTGCTGATCAACGTTGCCGATGACCCGACGCAGCGAGCGCGCCTGACGTTAGGCGGACATGCCAATCTCGCGACGTCGGTCGGTATCGCGACGGGCGTTTGTGTCATCACGACGTTGATCGCGAGCGGGCTGCTTCGCGTGTTCGATCTGTCGAATGTCGTGATGCTGTTCCTGATCGCCGTTGTTCTCGTCGCGCTGCGGCTGGGGCGGATTGCCGGGGTGTGGGCATCGGTCGTGGCAGTCGCCTCATTCGATTATTTCTTTGTCGAGCCGACGTTTTCCTTCGCAGTGACCGACACGCAGTATCTGTTCTCGTTCGGCTTGATGCTGGCCGTGGCGCTGATTGTCGGGCAACTGACTGCCAAGTTGCGCGCGGAGGCGCGCATCGCTCGGGACGGCGAGCGCAATGCGTCCGCGCTGGTGCGTGTGACTCGGGATCTCGCGGGGGCGATCGCACTGGAGCAGATTGTCGAGGTGTGCCGGGAGACCATCCAGCCGCTCTTCGAGACGGAAGTTGCGCTGATCGTCCCGGACGCCGGGGGGCATCTGGTGGCCACGTGCGAGGCGCCGTTCGTGGATCTTTCGGTAGCGCAGTGGTCCTTCGACCATGACGAAGAGTCGGGGCATGGAACGCAGACGTTGAATGCGGCATCGGCGCTGTACTTGCCGTTGAAGGGGCCAATGGCCCCGCGGGGTGTGCTCGCGGTGCTTCCCAATGTCGGCACGGTAGCGAGCGCGGCCAATAGCCGGCGGCTGCTCGGTGCCTGTTGTGCGGCGATTGGGCAAGCACTGGAACGGATTCACTTCGTTGAGGTGGCTCAGGACACAATCGTCCGGATCGAGGGAGAGAAAATGCGCAATACGCTGCTGTCTGCGGTTTCGCACGATCTGAAGACACCGCTTACCGCCATTCGCGGGCTGGCGGAAACGCTCGAGCATCCTGAGGGCATGGCCGAGTCGGATCGCATCGATCTGGCGAGGTCAATTCGTGTCGAGTCGGACGAGCTTCGCAGATTGGTTGCGAACCTGCTCGATCTGGCCCGCATGCAGAGCGAGGGCGTCAACCTCCAGAAGGACTGGCATCCACTGAGTGAGATTCTCGGTAGCGCACTTGCTCGCTCGGCAGGGGGGCTGCGGCCCAGAACCGTGGAGATGGACCTGTTGTCGGAGGTCTTGCTCGTTCACGTCGATGCGCTGCTTATGGAGCGCGTCATCATCAACATTTTCGATAACGCGGCAAAATACACGCCGCCCGGCACCCGGATGGCGGTGCGCGCCCGTCTGTCCGGGGAGTCGATACATATTGCCATCGAAGACGACGGACCGGGCTTGCCGCCGGGAGACCCCGAGCGGCTATTTGAATCCTTCGCACGAGGCAAGGAAGAATCGTCGATTGCTGGCGTGGGACTGGGGTTGGCGTTGTGCCGCAGAATTGTCTGCGCACACGGCGGAACCATCTCGGCGCGCTCACGCCTGCCTTGTGGGTCGACTTTCGAGATCGTGCTCCCTTATCACGTCCCACCCTGCACCGATTGCGAGACTGTCGAATGATGCGTTGGAAAATACTTATCGTCGAAGACGAAGCCAATATTCGCCGATTCGTGCGTATCGCGCTGGAGCGGGAGGGGATGGCGGTCTTCGAGGCCTCGAGCGTTAAAGAAGCGCGTCAGGACGCGGCGACGCGACGTCCGGATCTGATCATCGTCGACCTGGGGCTTCCCGACGGCGACGGCAAGGAACTGGTCAGAGAATTGCGGGGATGGATCTCGTCGCCGATTCTGGTGTTATCGGCACGCGAGCGGGAGGATGAGAAGGTCAAGTCGCTCGATGCCGGGGCAGACGACTATCTGGTCAAGCCATTTGGCGTGCCTGAGCTTGTGGCGCGAATTCGCGCGTTGTTGCGCAGGACGCAGAACATTACCGGCGCGGAAGTCGCGTCCCGCCATGTGAGGTTCGGCGATGTCTGCGTAGATCTGGCAACGCATGAAGTGACGCGTGGCGGCCAGATCGTCCATCTGACGCCGATCCAGTACCGGTTACTCGCCACGTTGATTCGCGGCCATGGACGGGTCATCACTTACAAGCAACTGCTGCACGAGATATGGGGCGCCGCGTATGAAGATCGCGCACACTATCCGCGCGTTTATATGATGCAGTTAAGGCAAAAACTCGAGGAGGACTTCTCTCAGCCGAAGTATCTGAAAACGGAGCTACAGGTCGGATACCGGCTCACCGGATTGACCATCTTGCGTGCTGATAGCGTTGGCGGCGATGTCGTCGGTGACGCGACATCTCAATAGTGGCCGGTGCACAGGCCACTTCAAAATTGAATTCGGAATTTATGTGGCGGGTCATCGTATAAACACGGAATGGATGCGTCCAGGCATATCGTGTTGTCGGCACTATGGCTGACAAATGGAACGCATCAATGACGCAATATTCGAACGATTCAAAAGCACGTAAAGAAGCGGCGCTGCCTGCTCAATCGAAGAAAATTCCGCAGGTATTGGCAGGCTGTGCAGCGCTGCTGGCCGCTGGCGCGGTGTGGGGCGAAGCGCTACCTGCACCGGCATTCTCCGGGGTCCTCCGGCCGATCGAGGATCCGATCTCGGTCGACGCCGGGCCGTTGGGTTCGGTGTACATATCGGGGCAGGTCTCTGCGTTGGGGATTTTTCAGAACAACACGGTGAACGCACCGGGCACCGGTAATCGCTCGTCCAGGTTCGACATCGGCAATGCCCAACTGGAAGTGCAAACGACGGAAGGCCCTCTCCAGTTCTATCTTCAGGCCGGCACCTACGCGTTGCCTTCGCTCGGGAACCCGTACGTCCAGTCGAGCAAAGCCGTCGACCAACTCTACGGGCCTCTGCCCGTGGCCTATGCGAAGGTGGTCGTCAGTCCCGAATTGAATGTCATGGTGGGCGCGCTTCCCACGCTGATCGGCGCGGAGTCGACCTTTACGTTTCAGAATGTGAACATTCAAAGAGGCTTGCTCTGGAACCAGGAGCCGGCTATCAGCCGCGGCGTTCAGGTGAGCTATGCGAGCGGGCCGGTTAGCGCGTCGCTGTCATTGAACGACGGCTATTATTCGAACAAGTACAACTGGGTCTCGGGGAGTCTTTCCTACGCGATCGATACGTCAAACTCGGTGTCATTTGTTGGCGGCGGGAGCTTTTCGCGCAATGCCGAGTCGTCGAGTGTCACGCCGCTGGCGCAAAACAATGGCTATATCGTCAACCTGATTTATACGCACAGTGCAGGGGCACTCTCGCTCACCCCCTATTTCCAATACAGTCGCGTGGGCAGCCACCCGGCAATCGGGCTCGATCGCAGCGCGGAGACGTTTGGCGGCGCACTGCTCGTCAAATACGACTTCTCCAGCGAGTGGTCGCTCGGCGCGAGAGCGGAGTACATCAAGGCACGGGGTAAGGGGTGTGACGAAGACACGCTCTGCACACCGACCAATCTCCTGTATGGGGCTAACAGCGGAGCGTGGTCGCTAACGCTGACGCCCACATTCCAGACGAAGCGATTCTTTGCGCGTGGCGAGTTGGCCTATGTTCGCATTCAGAAGCCCGGTGTCGACGCGGCGTTCGGCGGGGACGGGACAAGACGAGGCCAGGTGCGAGCCCTCGCCGAAGTCGGATTGCGATTTTAACCGGGTGGCGTACCGCCACGATCAGATGGCCATTTTGCAGGGGGAGGTCTGAGAATTGCCGACGTCGGGACGAACCTCGAGGGGTTATCCGACGTTGGCAGTGCGGGGAAGTGGTGGGCAAGGCATTGAGCGGCGTCGCAGTTCGGAGCACCGGTGAGCCGCGCTAAAAGGGGGCGGGCGGCATTAGCGGCTTTGACTGCGAATTGTGACAGGCACAGGTCGCGGGTTTGAACCCATTTCCGCAACTCTATTGCCATCATTGATATTCATTCAATAGCGACGCCAATTCTCACAATCGGGTGCCGTGCGACAGAATAAGGGCAAGATTTTCCCGCATAGGCCGAATCGTGCACTTCAATCACGCCACCATCGTGACCAGCGACATCGATGGCATACGTCGATTTTTCAATGAGGTTGTCGGCCTCGATGCCGGACCGAGACCGCCGTTTAGCGTGGATGCTCACGGATCTCGCAAGCGAGCCGTTGGTGCTCACCGCCCGTGGCACCAGCGTGCGGGCGGTCGTTGACGGCGCGTTTGCGCGAGCCAGCTGCACGCCGGAAATTGCCTGTGAGCCGACCTACATGATGACGGCTGTGGCTATGGTCCGCGCGGGACTTGGGGTGACAATCCTGCCGGCGTCTGCGCGAGAGGTCAGGGCGGAACCCGAGTTGCAGGTGCGTCCCATCGATCACGGCGAGTGCTTGCGGCCCATCGCGTTGATAAAGAAGCGTGGCAGGTCATTGCCGCCCGTCACGCAAACATTCGTGTCTCTTTTTGCTCGAAAGACTGTCGTCATCGAACGACGGTTGATACCCCATCCTCGCATCGATCCACTGCATGTTTGCCGCACGAATGCTCGGCAAATACGACGCGATCCGGTCATCCGTTTCAATACGCACAACACCTCGAAAACGCTTCCGAGCGCCGCCGTTCGGGGCTTTCGAGCGTGCCCGGCAGAACCTGCGCCGATGGACTAGAGTGCAAATCAGTGGCGAGTCAATGCGCATCGATCCAAGGAAAACGAGGAGAGACAGTCAAATGCGGTTACTGCTATTGCTGCCGTTCATCGGCTTGTTGTGGATCCCGTTCTACAACCGGGAATTGCCATCGCTTTGGGGTTTTCCGTTCTTCTACTGGTACCAGTTTGCCTGGGTGCCTCTGACGTCGTTGCTGATCTGGATCGTGTTTCGCGACGGTCTGAAGAAAGGGGAGGAGTAAATGGACGCCTCCGGCATCAACTGGACCGCGCTGACGGTCTTCGTGTTCTTCTTTGCCCTCGTGACCGTCATGGGATTCTGGGCCTCGCGATGGATGACGGGCGCCTCACCCAAGGGCGCCAACCTCAATGAGTGGGGGCTGGGCGGCCGTAACTTCGGGACCTGGATTACCTGGTTCCTCGTCGGCGGAGACTTCTACACGGCGTACACGGTGATTGCCGTGCCGGCACTGGTCTACGCCGTTGGCGCCTACGGCTTCTTCGCGCTGCCGTACACGATTCTCGTCTACCCGATCGTCTTCCTGATCATGCCCAAGCTGTGGCATGCGGCGCACAAGGCCGGACACGTCACGGCCGCCGATGTCGTATTCGGGCGTTATCAGTCGCGGCCGCTCGAGTTCGCGATTGCGCTCACGGGCGTTGTGGCGACGATGCCTTACATCGCCCTGCAACTGATCGGCATGGAAGGGTGATCAAGGCGCTCGGTCTGACGGGCGAGTTGCCGCTGCTGGCGGCGTTCGTCATTCTCGCGCTCTACACATACTCTGCGGGCTTGCGCGCGCCGGCGCTGATCGCGTTCGTCAAGGATCTGATGATTTACATCGTCGTGCTCGTCGCTGTGATCGTGGTGCCGGCCAAGCTGGGCGGTTACGGTGCGGTGTTCGATACGGCACGTGATGTCTTTGCCAAGAAGGGCGGGGCGACGGGGTTGACGCTCAAGCCAGCGCAGTTCCTGCCGTTCGCCACGCTGGCGCTCGGTTCGGCATTGGCGGCGTTTATGTATCCGCACACGCTGACGGGCGTTTTTGCAGCAAAGAACGCAAACACGATTCGAAAGAACGCCGTGTTCCTGCCCGCCTATACCGTGCTGCTCGGCCTGATTGCGTTGCTTGGCTTAATGGCCTACGCGGCCGGTGTGAAGGTGCAGACCAACAACGACGTCGTACCCGCGCTGTTCAATGGACTGTTTCCGAGCTGGTTCACCGGCTTCGCGTTTGCCGCGATTGCGATCGGCGCGTTGGTGCCGGCTGCCGTGATGTCCATCGGTGCATCCAATCTGTTCACGCGCAATTTTTGGAAGCCTTACGTCAACCCGAACATTTCCCATGAAGGCGAGGCGAAGGTTGCCAAGATCGTTTCGCTGATTGTGAAGCTCGGTGCGCTGGTGTTTATTCTGTTCCTGCCGACTCAGTTCGCGTTGGATCTGCAACTGCTGGGCGGTGTCTGGATCCTGCAGACGTTCCCGGCGCTCGTCTTCGGCTTGTTCGTGAGCTGGTTTGGTGCGCGTGCGCTGCTGTGCGGATGGGCTGTGGGTATCGTGTGCGGGAGTTGGCTGGCCTTCTCGGACGGGATCAAGCCGGTTCACACGTTCACGTTGGGGGGGGACAAGATATCCCTCTACACGGGCCTCATTGCATTGGCGGCAAACATCGTCGTTGTGGTGATCGCCAACGTAGTGCTGGGAAGCGGGTCGCGTCCAGCCCTGCGTAACGCCTAAGTCCGTTCAGGTCCAATCACGTCGCGCAACGTTTTGCGCGGCGCCGGGTGCCACACGTCAAGCTGTTGGACGTGTGGCACTTGCCCTCCCGCTTCCCGCCATTCCTCCCCGTTTTCCGCATCGCGCCATGATGAATGCGCGCGCGATGGCTCATTCTTTCTCTCATCTTCGCTTAAATCTGCGTCATTTTTCCGCTTTGCAGCACAAACTGGTGCTTACCCTATGAATGCATAAAATCGTTTACACATATATGTGACGAAACTAATATGCATTCAACCGTTTGGCGTGAGACATCGAACCTCTGGCTTCGATCGCGCACGGCGGTCCGAACAACATCGCGAGGAACGACAAAAATGGTGTGGTATGCATTGGCGAATTACCGGAACGGCCCGACGGAGCGCGCGGCGCTTGTGCTCAGCGGCGAACAACTTTTCGATCTGGCCAACACGGCGCGAGCCGTCTTCGACGGGGCGCTGCCCGCCTGGGCCACGCTGTCGGTCGACGGCTTGATTGCCCAATGGCCGGACGTCTCGCTGGAACTGGATCGATTCGCCGCGAAGGCAGAGGCGAAGCGCAGTGAGATGCGCCCGCTGACGATCGGGGCGAACGACATCCTGCCGCCGGTGCGTCCGCAACGGGTGTTCTGCGCGGCGTCGAATTTCGTCGAGCACGCGAACGAAATGGGGACGGTGCTGGCCGCCAAAGCGGACAGCCAACCCTATGTGTTTCTGAAGCCCAACACGTCAGTGATCGGCCAGAACGACGTTGTGCGCATGCCCGCCGCGTCCACGCAGGTCGATTGGGAGATCGAGCTGGGGGCGGTGATCGGCCAGACGACGCGCAACATCAGCGTCGAGCGCGCCCTCGATTGCGTGGCGGGCTACACGGTTGTGAATGACGTGTCCGCACGCGACCTGAACATGCGCACCGATTTCCCCTTCAAGTTCGACTGGTTCCGCGGCAAGTGCTTCGACACCTTCGCGCCGATCGGTCCGTGGATCGTGCCGGCAAACCAGATTCCCGATCCGCAGGACGTTCACATGCGTCTGAAGGTGAACGAAGACGTGATGCAGAACGGCTCGACCGCCGAGATGATCTTCAATGTGCGTGAGCAGATCGCTTACCTGTCGACGATTCTCACGCTCCAGCCGGGCGATGTGATTGCTACCGGCACTCCCACCGGCGTGGGCATGGGACGCGGCATCTATCTCAAGCCGGGCGATGTGATGGAAGCGCATATCGCTGGCATTGGCACGTTGCGCAATCCGGTCGCTGCCGCATAGACCCGCTGATCGTACGTCCGCAACCTCGTGTGCACTGCAGGAAACGTTCTCACAGGAGACACCATGAAGTGGGGCAAGCGAATTCAGTACTGGGCCGCGTGTGTTGCGGGGGCAGCGTTCACCGCCGGGGCGGCGCACGCCGCTCAGGCGGTGACGTTCAATCTGGCGTGGGTCCCGCAGGGGAGTACGGCGGGCGTGCTTGTGGCGATCGAGAAGGGTTTCTATCGCGACGCCGGGCTCGACGTCACGGCCGTGCGCGGTTACGGCGGCAATCGAACCGTCAACGAGGTGGATCGCGGTGCATTTCAGTTTGGTTACGGTGATCCGGTGAGCGTGTCGCTGAACCGGGCCAACGGCGGCCAGACACGCATGGTGGGCGCGATCAACACGCGTTGGCCGGCCGGGCTGTGCTACGTGGAGGAGAACACCAAGGCCGCGTCGCTGAAGGACCTGGCGGGCAAGCGCCTCGGCGGTGGCGCGGGTTCGCCGGTGCAGAACATTGCGCCCGCTTGGCTCGAAAAGAACAAGTTGCCGCGCGACTATCTCCGTCTCGTGCAGATGGACCCCTCCGTGGTGGACCTGTCACTCATTCAGGGCCGGATCGATCTCGCCGAATGCTGGCGCGGCTCGAACCGTGCGGTGATTCAGAAAGATGCGCGTCAGGCGAAGCTCACCATTCGCGCGATCGAGTATGCCGACTACGGGCTGGACATCTACGGCAACGGCATCGTCACCTCCGACGAACTGATCAGGAAAGACCCCGAGATGGTTCGCAAGTTCGTGCAGGCCACCTATAAGGGCTACGACTACCTTGTGGCGCATCAGAAAGAGACGGTCGACATCATCGCGAAGCAGTACCCCATGCTCGATCGTGACGTACTTGCCCAGCAGGTGTCCGAGACGGCCGATCTGATCGTCGACAAGACCGCATCGAAGAAGCAGCTCGGCTGGATGTCGCCGGAGCGCATGAACAAGACGGCGGCCTTTATCGACAGCGCATTCAAGCTCGGCGGCAAGGTCAGGAGCGAGGACATCTACACAGACGCGTTCGTTGACTGAGTCGTCGATGCGTTCGCGTCAATCGGTTTGCCTCAACTGAAGCATGGCGGCTGGCACGACCGCCGCTTTCCCAGACAACAACGAACTACCGACAGGAGCACAACCATGGCCAAGCTGCGCCACATCGCCCTCGCCGTGCCGAACCCGGCCGAGACCGCGAAATTCTATTGCGAGACGTTCGGCATGACGATTGCAGGGCAGACCGATTCGCCGCTGGCAAGCGGAGTGTATCTAACCGACGGCACCGTGTGCCTCGCCCTGTTGAATTACAAGAACGACGAGTCGGCGGGGCTGGACAAAGGCAAGGACTTTGTCGGGTTTCACCACATCGGCTTCTGGTGCGACGACCTCGATGCACAGTCCGACGCTATTACCCAAAACGGCGGCGAGTTCTTCATGGACCTGCCGATCGACAAGACCTCGCTCTACTACGAGAAAAAATTCCGCGATCCGCTCGGCAACGTGTTCGACATCTCCCATAACGGCTGGGTTGGCGCGCGCAAATGACGCACGCCTCGCCCATTCCTCGCAAGGAGCGCGATGTGTTGACGATGAAGGTGATGAATTCGCCCGTGGCGGAACCGGCGCGCCCGCGCGTGGCGGTGCCCGGCGATTTGCCGGCGGCACCCGCCATTTCGCTGCATCAGGTCGCAAAGACCTTCGAAGGGGCGGGGGTACGTGCGCTCGATCCGCTGTCGCTTGAGGTGCCGCGCGGCGAGTTCGTCGCCGTGCTCGGCCCCAGCGGTTGCGGCAAGAGCACATTGCTGCGACTGATCGGCGGGCTGTATCCGTGCGACGCCCCGGGGGTGGTGCGGGTATTCGGCGACGAGGTCAAAGCCCCGTCCCCGCACGTCGGCATCGTATTCCAGACATACAACCTGCTGCCGTGGTTGAACGTGGTCGCGAACTTGTGCCTGTGTGCGCAGACGCGCGGCATGCCGCGAAAGGTGATCGACGAGCGGGTGCCCGGCATGCTGCAAGTGCTCGGTCTCGCCGACTTCGCCGCTCGCTATCCGCACGAGCTGTCCGGCGGCATGCGACAGCGCGTGGCGCTGGGGCAAGCGCTGATCACGCAGCCGGATCTGCTGCTGCTCGACGAGCCGTTCGGCGCGCTCGACGCCCTGACGCGGGACCGTCTGAACGTAGAGTTGTTGCGGCTATGCCAGGCGAACCGGCAAAGCGTGCTGCTGGTCACGCACAGCATCGACGAAGCCGTGTTCATGGCAGATCGGGTGTTGGTGATGTCGCCTCGACCGGGGCGCGTCGTGCACGACATTCGCATTGATCTGCCGCGCCCGCGCGATCCCAAAGTCACCCGTCTACTCCCCGAGTACGGGCGGCTAGTCACCGAGCTTGGCGAAATCATGGGCGTTGCCTGACGCCGCCGGGCAGATCGGCGGCGCCGAATGACCCAGACAGAGACCGACCACCAGAGAGAGACCCATTCATGAACCGTATTCGATCGGCAGCGGCGCTACTGGCGCTCTGCAGTGGGACCGCTTTTGCCCAGAGTAACGTCACGCTGTACGGCAACATCGATGCCGGCGTGATGTACGTCAACAATGTGAAAGGCAACCACCTGTTCGCGGCACAGGAAGGCAATCTGGTGCCTAACTTCTGGGGGATTCGCGGCAGCGAGGATTTGGGCGGTGGCCATCGCGCGATCTTCAACCTGCAGGGCGGGTTTTCCGTCCTGACGGGCAACATGATCCGCTCGGGCGTGATGTTCAACCGCCAGGCGTTTGTGGGGCTGGCGTCACAGAATGCCGGTACGTTGACGCTCGGGCATCAGACAACGTTCAACTTCGACATTCTCGCGCCGTTTTCCACAGGCTTCAATCTGGGCAGCTTCTACGCCATGCACCCGGGCAACTTCGACGAGTTGGCCAACACGTTCCAGTACGACAATTCGGTCAAATACCGCACGCCGAGCTTTGGCGGATTGACGGCCGGAGCGATGTACGGGTTTTCGAATCAGGCCGGTGCGTTTGCTCAGGGGCGCAATTACGCGTTCGCGCTGGATTACGTGAACGGGCCGCTCAAGATCGGTGCTACCTACGAGAGCGAGAACAACCGCGCATTGAACCTGGGCGGTGGTCTCGGGTTGCCGAGCTATCAGGGCGTGAATCTCTCGACCGGAGCAACGTTCCCGACGGACAACGTGCGCAACTATGGCGTGGGCATGTCGTACCGGATTGAGCGCTGGTTGCTGCATGCGCTCTTTACGGCTACACGGATCGCCGCGGGCGGCAACGCGCAAACGATGACGAACTACGACGTGGGCGCGAACTTCCAGTGGACGCTGACTAATGCCGTCAACGCAGGCGTTGCGTACTCGCGGTTCAACGGCCAGCGTTGGACGCAATTCAGCGTGGCAGACGTGTACTCGCTCTCGAAACGCACGTCGCTATACGTGAACGTGCTGTATCAGATGGCGTCGGGTAATGGCGCGGTGGCCGTGCTTCAGGGCATTGGCGGTGCATCGTCGACGAACCGTCAGGTGGCGGTCGTCACGGGGATGCAGCACGCGTTCTGAAACCGTGAGCCGGGGACTGGCGATGAGGTCGCCCCGGTTCAATGACGCTCTTGGAGGGATTGTCCATGACGCAAGTGTTTTCTCGCGGTGTTGCCTGGCTCGATGCCGTGCGCGGCACGTTACCCGATGCGGCGCTGGATCAACTGTTCCGCACGGCGCGCTCGCACAATGTGTGGCGTGACGTCCCGGTTGCGGACGCAACGCTCCACGCGCTCTACGCGCTGATGAAGTGGGCGCCCACGAGTGCCAACGGCAGCCCAGCGCGGTTGATATTCGTACGTACGCCAGCGGGCAGGGCGCGATTGCTGCCGTTGCTATCGCCCGGAAACGTCGAGAAGACGCGCACCGCACCAGTGACCGTCATCATCGCGCACGATCTCGACTTCCACACTCGGCTGGGGCAATTGTTCCCGCATAACCCCGGTGCTGCGGCAATGTTTGCCGATGACGCCGAATTGGCTGCGATGACAGCGTTTCGCAACGGATCGCTTCAGGGGGCATATCTGATCATGGCGGCGCGCGCCGTCGGGTTGGACTGTGGCCCGATGTCGGGCTTCGACGCCGGGGCCATCGAACGGGAATTCCTGAGCACGGACTCGCTGCGGCAGTGGGGCGGTCAAATGAAAGTCAACTTCCTGTGCAATCTGGGATATGGCGACGAGACGAAGTGCTTTGCGCGATCTCCCCGGTTGCGTTTTGACGAAGCGTGCCGCCTCGAGTAGGCAAACCTGAGAGCAAAGCGGGTCCGTAGCGCATCGATGCCCGGATCCTGTGACACACATGCCATGGAGATATCGCAATGACTCGCCCCCGTCCCCGCCGCCTCGGCCATCTGGTCATGATGGTGCGCGATTTGCAGGCGTCCGCTCGCTTTTATGTCGATATCGTCGGCCTCGAAGTGTCGGACCGTATTGGTGACCAGATGGTCTTTCTTCGCTGTGGCGACGAGCACCACGATCTGGCGTTGGCACAACTGCCGGCCGACTCCCCGAAGTTCGACGATGGGCCCGATACGCGGCGGCCCGGGTTGGAGCATTTCGCTTATCAACTGGCCAATCTCGACGAAATCGAGAGCGCTGCCGCCTTTCTGAAGACAGAAGGCGTTGAGATCGTGCGCGGCATCGGCAAGCACGGGCCAGGCGAGAACGTCTTCCTCGTGTTCAAGGATCCGGACGGGAACTACGTGGAATTCTATTGCGACATGATCCAGATGGACGCGACTACGCCTCACGTTGCGCGTACGTGGGAAAACAACCTTGACGCCTTCGATCAATGGCATTTCGAGCGCTTTTTGGTGCCACCTCCGGCGTGGGGGCCGCGCACCGGCGATGACGAAGGTAACCGTAACCAGTGAGGGGGGAAACATGCGTAAGTCTTTGCGTCGTTTCGACGCGGCTATCGGGTTCGTTCTGCTCGCGATCGTGTGGGAGGCGGGTGTGGTGCTGTTCCATATCAAACCGTATCTCCTGCCGTCGGGCAGCGCCGTCGCGAGTGCGTTCTGGGAGAACCGGGCGGCGCTCGCGCATCACGCCTTCATTACGACGTGGCAGGTCGTTGCGGGATTCGTCGCCGCAGTGCTCGGAGGCGTGGTCATCAGCCTGCTGGTGTTCTTCTTCGACGGTCTGCGGCGCACGGTGATGCCGATGATCGTGGCGATCCAGGGTATCCCGAAAGTGGCGCTCGCACCGTTGCTCATTGTGTGGTGCGGGTATGGTGCAACGTCGAAGATCCTCATGGCGTTTCTGTTTGCCTTCTTCCCGATCGTGATCTCGACGTTGGGGGGCTTGGCCGGCACACCGTCGCATCTGGTCGAGCACTTCCGGGCGATGAACGCGTCTGCCTTGCGAACGTTCTGGAAGCTGCGCGTGCCAAGCGCACTGCCGAGCTTTGTCGACGGTTGCAAGATGGCCATGCCGCTGGCGGTGATCGGTGCCATCGTCGGCGAGTTCGTTGGCTCGGAGAATGGGCTGGGGAGCCTGATCCTGCTGGCCAACGCGTCGGCGAAGACCGATCTCATGTTCTCCGTCATCGTCACCATCACGGTGATATCGGGGGCGCTCTACGCCGTGATCGATCTTGCCGGACGAAAGATCTGGTGGCGCGCCCTGTGAGCGTATTCGACTTCAATGGGTAACGACGACTTAAGGACGACTTCATGACTCAGCATTTTCACGGGGTGATTCCCGCCATGGTCACGCCGTTCGATGCGAACGGCAATTTCGACGAAGCGCGCACACGCGAGTTGATCGAGGGCTATCTCGATGCGGGCGTACATGGCATTTCGGTGGCGGGCAGCCAGGGCGAGTTCTACTTCCTGAGCCTCGAGGAGCACGTGCGTCTGATCGAGATTGCGGTTGAGACGGTAGACGGGCGAGTGCCTGTCTACGCGGGCACAGGTGCGCCGTCGACCCGTCAATCGATTGCACTGACGCAGGCGGCCGAGTCGATCGGTGCCGATCTGGCGCTGGTCATCACGCCATACTTCGTGCAACCGAACGCCGATGAGCTTTTCGATCACTATCGCGCCGTTGCGCAAGCGACCCGGCTGCCGGTGATGATCTACAACAACCCGCCGCGAACGGCGGTGGATGTGCCGGTGGGGTTGTTCAAACGGTGCATGGAGGTGGAGAACATTGTCGGCATCAAGGATTCAAGTGGCGACCTCACGCAGTTTGCCGAGTACATGCGCGTGGGTGGCAAGTCGGCACTAGGCTTCTGCGGACGTGATACGTTGTTTCTTTCGATGCTGTTGCACGGCGGTTCTGGCGCAATCTCTCCGGCAGCGAACGTGTTTCCGCAGCGGGTGCTCAAACTCTACGAACTGGCACGGGCTGGGCGGTGGGGGGAGGCGCGTGCCGTGCACGACCAGCTCGCGCCGCTGCGCGCGGCATGGGCGTTGGGCTCGTTCCCGGTGGTGATCAAGGAGGCGATGACGCTGGTCGGCCGCGACGCCGGCCCGGCGCGTGCGCCCATCGAGGGGTTGCCGCCAGCCAAGCGCGAGAAGTTGCGCGAAGTATTGGAAACCATTCAGGCGAGCGCGTGAGCGCTGAGGAGGACCGCATGACGAAGCCGGCACATCCTTATGACAACCGGGGCTCCGTAGCCAACTGCGACGATTATTTCGACGATTGGCGTGCGCGCAGCGCGTTGGCGTACGAAGACGCGGCGGTGGTATGCGGCATCCGTTACGGCGATGGCGAGCGCGAGGCGTTCGATCTGATGCCGGGGGAGGCACCGAACGGCGATGTGCTGGTTTTTATCCACGGGGGCTATTGGCAGTGGTATTCGCGAGACGTCTTCGCGTTTATCGCGCCCGCCTGGCGAGCGCGGGGCATACACGTCGTCAACCTGGGCTATCCGCTGGCGCCGGGGGCGAGCGTATCGACCATGGTGGCAGGCGTCACCAAGGCGTTGATGGGCTTGCGTGCGGCGCTCGCGCCCCATGTGGGAACGGTGAGGAAAGTGGTGGTGTCCGGATGGTCGGCGGGTGGCCATCTGGCGATGAGCGCGGGCGCCCAGGCAGACGCCGTCATTGCCTTGTCCGGCTTGTATGACCTGAGAGCGTTGACCGGAACGTCGCTCAACGAGGCGCTGGCGCTGACGCAGGACTCGGCCGAAGCGATGAGTCCGGCGCTGTGGGCAACGTCGCCGCCGGGGCCGGTGATGCTGGGGGTGGGAGGGGGAGAGTTGCCGGCGCTACAGGAGCAATCGCGTACCATGCATGACCGGCGCGTGGCGCTGGGCTTGCCGGTGTGCTTGGCAAGCTGGGCCGCACTGCATCATTATTCAGTCTTGGACTCTTTCTCGAAACCCGGAACGCCGGTATTCGACGACGCTTACCGTTTCTACACGACATGTACATCACGCTAACCCCCCCATTCCGCGGGAGACAACCATGAATGACACCCGGGAAGAAACCACCTTGTCGCAGAAGGTCGTGCGAGGGCTGACCGAGGACATCATCAGCGGGCGCGTGCCAAGTGGTGACAAACTGGAAATTCAGGTCATCGCGGATCGGTTTGGCATTTCCGCAACCCCCGTGCGCGACGCGCTGCGCGAGCTGGCCATTGCCGGGCTGGTCGAGATCGTGCCGCGACGCGGTGCGACGGTGCTCAGTGTGGACGTTGCCCGGCTTCGCGACATGTTCGAGACGGCGGCCGAAATCGAGGGACTATGCGCGCGCTTCGCTGCGGAGCGAATGACGCGCTCGGAGCGGCTGCGTCTGGAGATGGTCGCGAAGCAAGCGCACGAGGCGGCCAACGCGGGCGACGCAGTGCTGTACGCGCAGATCAACGACAAGTTTCACGAACTGCTGTTTGACGGGGCGCGCAATGTATCGCTGGCTGAGTTGGCACGCAGCTTCCGGGTGCGGCTCTCGCCTTTCCGGGCGAAGTTGTTCTATCAGAAAAAGCGCGTGGTGACCTCGGACAACGAGCATGAGCGCATTGTCGAGGCCATCGTCGCCGGCAAGCCGGAGGACGCCCAGAACGCTGCCCGGGAGCACTTGAGCAACGCGAGTCTGAACGTGATCGAGTACTTCGAAGCCAACGCCTGAGGCGTTGCCGCGCATCGAGGCTTCTTGCAAAAGCCTCAATGCGCGCAGCGATCCGAAGTCCAAGGCGGAGACATCGCTATCCCCGCCTTGTGACGCCGGATGCGGCAGACGTCTTCCTCAGACGCCGATGCGCGGTCGGTCAGAACAACTGGCGCAACCGCAGCGTGCCAGCCTGGGCGACGAGGCCGCCCCCCACTTGCAGTTCATAGCGCGCGGTTACGCTCAGGTTGTTCGCGCGCAGCAGCGTCACGCCTGCCGTGACCAACGCCAGATCCGACACCGGACGCGCACCCAGCGACGTGAATGCGGTGGCGCCGGACGGATCTGCCACGAAGCGGGCATTCGTTGCGCTGCGGCTGTTGTCGTATTGGTGACGCCAGCCCACTTGCAACTCCGGCACCAGCTTGCCGTAAGACGTGACGAACTCACGCGAGATCTTGACGCCGAGGTCGCTCGTGACCGATGTCGTATTGGCGGCGTTGACCGCCAACGCGGCACCGTTGCCCCCCGACTCCGTGTAGCTGGCCTGATGCAAGTAGCTGTAGGTCAGGGCGGCCAACGGCGTAACCGTGCCAAAGGACAAGGCCAGCGGGTATCCCGCCTCGGCGCGGGCAACGTACTGAGTACCGTTGAACTGCGCGTTGGTGTTGCCCGAGAAGCCGGTGAAGTTGATCGAACGGTTGGTGTCGTAGCGCTGTTGCACCACGCCAGCCGACAGATTGCCGTACCACGTATCGGCAATGTAGCTGGCGTAGCCCATCAGACCGAAGGCGTTCACGCGGGTCCGGTTGCCGTCGGTATTGCCGGTGCTGTTGATGGTGGTGTTGGTGTAGCTGAACACGCCACCGGCGCGCCAGGCGTCGTTGATCGCCCGGTCGACACCGATCAGGAAGCCACCGAAGTTGGCGCTGTAGCCATCGACCGAATCGCGCTCGCTCTGGCTCGCATGGCCACCGAACGCTTGTCCCCACGTGGCCCACTTTGGCCCGGCTTCGCCCGTCGATACACCGCTCCTGGCGTCGGCCTGCGCCAGTCGCAGACTGTCGCTGCGCCCGGCGATGATGTTCAGGACGCTGAGGGTCGGGGCCGACACGGCCTGGCTGCTGGCGCCCGGCGCCGACGGGCTCAACTGCGCGCCGGCACGGTTCGACGCTGCGGCGCCGCCAAGCTGAAGCGCCGTTGCCGCATTGAAGAGGTTCAACAGGCCGGGATCGCTGATGCCGGTGTAACGTGACAGTCCGCTTAGGGAAGCGTAGGCGTTCGGCGTCGTTGCCTGAATCTTCGGCGCCGGGGGCGTTGTCGGCACGGTAGGCGTCGTCGGTGTGGTCGGTGCGGTGTCCGCGTCCACGCTCGTCACGGTCAGCACCAGATCGCTGCGATCGCCATTGGCGACGGCGGCGCCGGTGACAGTGCCCTTGACACCGACCATCGAATATTTGAGCTGACCTTCGTTGTAGCTCGTCCCTGCGGCGGCCGCGTCGATGACTACGAAACGCTGACCGGGGGCAAACGCGTAGGCGGCGGTATTCTTCAACGCCACGGCTGAGCCGGGCGCGATGCTGGCGGAGCCCGACACCACCAGACGGCCGTAACCGGTGTCGCTTTCCATGTTGCCATTGGCTACGGCGCCGCTGCCTACGCCTATCAGTAGCGTTGCCTCCGAATATTGAGCGTAATTGCCGTAGATCGAGATGACTCGATTGATTTGCAGGTTGCCCGAGACGTTGGCAACTTTCTTGGCGCCGACGACTACGTTGTCGTCAAGCAGTTGATTGCCGTCCGAGAACACAACGTCTGCGCCGGCGTTCATCAGCGTGCCGGGCGCTCCGTTTAGGCCCGTCAGAACACCGAAGGTCGAACCTTGCCCGCCCGAGAACCTCAGAGGTTTACCCGAAACAGAGTTGATATCGCCGGCGATGGTGCCCGAGTTGACGATAGTCCCCAACACGGCGTCTTGCGCATTCTGAATGGCGAAGGTGCCGCCGCTGATGAGGCCGTTGTTGGTCAGCGAGTCGATTCGCCCGGCGTTGATCACCGCCTCCATGGACGAGATGAGGGTGCCGGTGTTCACAATCGAGCTGATCGAGCCGGTGTTATTCAGGGCGGTAGACGTTTCGCCCCCCCGGTCGTCAATGCCGACGGTGATCTTCCCGGTGTTGTTCAGCGTGCCGATCGTGCCCTGATTGTCGATCACATATTCGCGAGCGGAGAGGTAACCATCGTTGTTCAGGCGCTGAATCAAGCCACTGTTGGCGATCCCCGTGAAGTTGCCTGTAATCGTGCCTGCATTGCTCAGTGAACCGATCGTCCCATCGACGGTGTTCGTAACCCCGGTGTAGTTGGACAGCTTTCCATCAGCGAGGTTGTTCAACGAGGTGATAGTGCCGGCGTTGACAATCCCGTTTTGACCAGAGATTTCCCCGCTGTTGTTCAGCGTGACGATTGACGCGTTGCTGCGGTTGTCAATCGCCGTGTAACCGGTAATGGTTGCGCCGGCCGAGTTGGTGAACGTGGCGATCGTGCCATTATTCACAACGACCTCGTACATGTACTGGTTCGAGATGAATCCGCCCGCGCTATTGACCACCGCAGCAACGTTTGCGCCGGCCTCGATATTGATCGCGTTGTTTCCGATGATGGTGCTGCTGTTGGTGAGTGTGCCGACCGTTCCCGAGACGTAAATCGCTGTGTCCTCAGTCTGAACGGGGGCGCTCACCTGACAATCTCCCGAGCTCCAGGATACCGTGGCGTTCGTTGCAGACGTTACGGAACAGGGCGCCGGCGTAGCGTCGGCTAAAGAGGTCATTGCAGACAGGGCCGCGGCAATGGCCAAGGGCAGTGCTTTCAGTTTGAAGTGGCGACGTTCGTGGGTCATCTGGTGTGGTCTCCCCTAACGGGAAATATTTTTTGCGAACGCCGCATCCTATCCTTGCAATCTCTCTAAAAAAATGCGTGGGTTTTGGTGGGGAGCAGAATTGTTTTGCTGGACGGAATAATATTTCGGGCTTCGAGACAATCGAAGCGATTACGCATTGGCGCTCATTGGGATTGCCGAGGTGGCGAGTGGGCTTCAGCGGGCGTAAAACTTGCGCAGAGAGGTTTGCGGCCAATCTAGCCTCTGCGTTCCCCGCCGGTGAGATCGGCTTCGGCACTCACGAGCAATTGAGGACGCGTCAGGGCACGACCCGCTCGATCGCCACAGCGCCCGCGCTGGAAACGGTGCCCGTCACGCGTAGTCCGGGATCAAGCCAGTCCGTCATCGCCCACCTTCCATGAGCAACGCGGCGCTGCCACGTGCGAAGCGGGACTTCGCTCATCGGCAGCCTCGACATGTCGACGTCCGGCATTGCGTCCAACGTCGTTTCTCCGACTTTCACGAGACTCTCTTTGCGTGTCCAGAGGCGCAGCCACGCCAGTGCGCGGGGGGAGGGCGCGTGATGGGTGTGCGCTACGCTCGAAAATGCGTCCAGACGTAGCCGCTCTCGCTCGTTCGTCCCCGGAAAATCCGAGTCTGCGTCCAGCGCCCCATTCCAATGCTCGATGTCGATCCCGATCGGCACGATGGCGCACGCCGCTGCCACGGCGCCGCGGGTGTGGCTCAAACTGACGTGCAGCCCGGGATGCGCCGGCAGACGTGGGCGTCCATGTGCCCCCCCGCAACGCTCGCAGCGCTGCACGAGCCCATAAGTGCGCGCCGCGGGACCCGGGATATCGGGGCTTCCGGTGATACGCGCGGCGGCGACCCGAACCAGTATGTGCGCCGCAACATAGTCCTCCCGGTCGTCAGGTCGGGAGAACGCATCAGCGCGCTTGCGCTCGTCCCCGGTCAAGTAGGCCGTCCATCCCCCGAATCGGGCCAGCACGTTGCGAGTTTCGCCGTAAAGCGCAAGCGTCGTCCCGGCCGGTCCAGCCGTCATGGAGTGGGTCATCGATAGTCGGGTACCAGAGACCTGGCACAGGGTGATAGGAACGACGGATGCCAAGCAATTTGGATGCCACGAGTCTCATGACGAACCGAAAGCGGCCAATGCCCGGGGAAATCCGTCGCCCAATGCGAAGCCAGCGACACACACACCTGTCGCAGCGTGCGACAGGTGTCGCAGCATCGGACAGATGTCGCACGTACGGTTCGACTGAAGTCTGCCCGCCTGAGCTGATGCGACGAGACGGAATCTGCCCCTCGCCTGCGCCGCGAGATCACGCTGGCGTGCGGGTCATGTCGATGCGAGGCTGTCGAAGCCAGCGGGTTCGAATCGGCGCTCGAAAAATATCTTGAAGATTGGTTCGAAACTTGCATCGTCAGGAGCGCGGTGCCGGGTGGACGATTCGGCAACCGAACAAAATGTCAAATCGCACAGGAGCTGCATGATGCTGCCAACACGACGGCTTGGGACGCAAGGGCTGAAGGTGCCTGCTATGGGGCTTGGCTGTATGGGAATGAGCTATGCCTACGGGCCGTCCGACGACAAGGAATCGGTTCGCGTGCTGGAACGAGCGCTGGAGCTGGGATGCAATTTCTTTGACACGGCGGAAGTCTATGGGCCGTTCGAGAACGAGCGCCTCCTCGGACGCTGGCTCAAAGGACGCCGCGACAAGGCGGTCATCGCGACAAAGTTCGGATTCCGTTTCGATAACGGTGCCGTGACGGGCGCGGACAGCCGGCCGTCGCACATTCGCGAGGTGGTCGACGCGAGTCTTGCCCGGCTCGGCACCGACTACATCGATCTGCTCTACCAGCATCGCGTCGATCCCGAGGTGCCGATCGAAGAGGTTGCAGGCACCGTCGGCGATCTCGTCAGGGAAGGCAAAGTGCGTTACTTCGGCCTGTCCGAGGCCGGTGAGCGCACGATCCGCCGCGCCCACGCCGTTCATCCGGTAAGCGCTTTGCAAAGCGAATACTCTCTGTGGCACCGAGAGATCGAGACGTCGATCCTGCCATGTCTGCGGGAACTTGGCGTGGGGCTCGTGCCGTTCGCACCGCTCGGACGGGGCTTTCTCACAGGCACTGCACGCCGTGCGGAAGACTTCCCTGAAGGCGACTCACGCAGGACATCCGATCCTCGTCTGCAAGGGGAGAATTTCCAGGCCAACAGGCGTCTGGCAGAAACACTGGCGGACTATGCCAGGCAAGTGGGGGTGACGCCGGCACAGCTCGCACTCGCCTGGCTGCTATCGCAAGGCGACGACATCGTGCCGATTCCGGGCACCCGCCGTGTGAGCCGACTGGAGGAGAATCTGGCGGCTGCGCACGCGCGAATCGATGCCGCGATGCTGCGCGCGCTCGATACCCAGTTTTCGGCCGGTGCGACGACCGGGCCGCGGTACAAGGAAACGGCCATGATGGCATTGCTGGCGGACCGGGCTTGAGCTCGGCGAGCAGGCGGGCGCGGGGCGTGAAACCCCGGCTCGTTTGTCACGGCGCCTGCTGGCAGGCGCCGTCCGGCGATCAGCGATGCGGGCCGAGCAGCACCTCGCTGCTGACGTCGCGGACGTGCGGAATATGCAATTCACGCAACTTCCGATAGAGCGACGTGCGGCAGATGCCAAGCTCGCGCGAGGCCGCCGAGATATTCCAGCGCCGCGAGGAAAGTACTCGGATGATGATCTCCCGCTCGCCGTTGGCGATGGCCGACAGCGAGGCGATAGGCGTGATGTTGACGTTGGTTGGCGCCACCGATGGCGCCGCGTCAGTCGCGGGCAATGAGGCGTTTTTTACAAGATTCGCCGGCAGATCGCGCAGCCGGATCGTGTCCTCGCTCTTGACTGCGCAGGCGTACTGAACGGCGGCGCGCATCTGGCGAAGGTTCCCCGGCCACGGGCACGAAAGCAGCAGTTCGCGCGCTTCGGCGTCAAGCGAAGCGAGACTGGCGCTGCCGCGCGACTCTGCGACGATCATCGTGTTGAGCAGCCAGGCGCGGTCCTGTCGAAGTCGTAGTGGGGGCAGGTGTACGATCCCGACTGCAATCCGGTAGTAAAGATCTTCGCGGAACGATCCCGCTTGAACACGCGACTCGAGATTCTGATGCGTCGCGCATATGAGTTGCAGATCGACGGCTACCGGTTTGGCGGCGCCGATCGGCGTGACCTCTCGTTCGGAGAGTACGCGCAGCAGACGGGTTTGCTGCGCTGCGGGCATGTCGCCGATTTCGTCGAGAAATAGTGTGCCGCCGTGGGCCTGCTCCACCTTTCCCTTCATTCCGGAATTCAGGGCGCCGGAGAAGGCGCCGCGCCGATAGCCAAACAGCTCGCTTTCAATGAGATGTTCCGGAATTGAGCCGCAGTTGACCGACACCATCGAGGCCTGTCGGCGAGCGCTGTAGTCGTGCAGGGCACGTGAGAGGAATTCCTTGCCGGTGCCGGTTTCTCCGAGGATAAGCACGGGTAGCTGACGATCAATGAGCAGGCGGGCGCGAGCCAGGGTGGCCAGCATCGCAGGGTCGTCACCGCAGAGTTGATCGAGGGATGGACGTAGGGAGGACTGAAAGCTTGCGTTTGAACGGTCCAGTGGATCGTGGGCGTACATAGCGTCTCTCATTGACTTTATAGGAATAGGCACGCGCTGCGTGTGGCGGCGCGCTACCGCATCGTTGCGATTGCCATTGGGGGGTGCTCCATAAAGCAAGAGCAAGCATAGTTCGATTCGTGAGAGGTCTCCAATACCATATGATGTGACGACTGATACGGGTTTGCTATGAATAGAAACCGATGTTCTTTACAGGAGCGGGCTCCATGGAACTGAGGCAACTTCGCTATTTCGTAGTCCTGGCTGAAACACTCCACTTCGGGCGCGCGGCGAACCTGCTGCATATCTCTCAGCCACCGTTGTCGCGCCAGATCGCCATGCTCGAAGAGGAGTTGGGCGTCGTACTGTTTCAACGCACGCAGCGCAGTGTGAGCCTGACCGCTGCGGGGCGGCGCTTCTACCGCGATGCGCGTTCCGTCCTGGCGACCCTCGACCAGGCCCGCTCCCACGCCCGCGCGGCGGAAGTTGGCGAGACCGGCGTGCTCTGCGCGGGTTTCATGTTCGCGGTGGCTTACAGCGTGCTACCCGTACTTACGCGCGATTTTGCTGCGGCATTTCCGTGTATCGAGGTGAAACTCAAGGAAACGATTCCGACGGATCTTGCCAACGAACTGCGTTGCGGCAGGCTCGACGTGGGCATCATGTATTCGTCCGATGCAAGCGACGAGTTATGCACCGAGACCATCTTCCGTGAGCCGCTCGTCGCGGCGCTGCCTGCAGGGCATCGGTTGTCGGCGCGCTCTGCCATTTCAATCGGAGAACTGAGGGACGATCCGTTCATCATTTCGCCGCGTGAGGCCTCGCCCTTCATTCACAACACCATTACCGATCATTGCCGCCAGGCGGGTTTCACGCCGCGCGTGCGGCTCGAGACCAATTTTCAGCAGACGATCGTCAATCTGGTGGGGCAACGGCTTGGCGTGGCGCTCGTGCATAGCTCGATGCGCAGTACGCGCGCGGAGAACGTGCAGTTCGTGCCGCTGCTGCAAGCGCCGAACATCGACGTCGCGCTTGTGTGGAGCAAGACGAGCAGCAATCCCTGTGTCCCCCGCTTCGTGCAAATGGCGCAGCACCTTGGACGCTTCGAACCTGGGGATGCCGGGCTTCAGGCGTGCGCGTAGTTCGTTTGATGCGCACATGCGCGTATAGGGTGTTGCGGGGGCATCCACGTGACGCCGCCCGCGGTGGTGATAGCGGTGCCTGTCAACGAACGGGCATGCGATCAAGACGTCACGAGCCGCGATGCCGTCATGTCCAGACGTGCCTCGATGGTTTTCGCGAGTCGCATGATGCCCGTTTCGATCTGTGCAGGCGTCGCTGTCGTGAACGTCAGACGCATCGTATTCGCCTTTGGCGACATGGCGTGGAACGATGCCCCGGGGATGAACGCCACGCCGCAAGCCAGTGCGTCATGGAACAGGCTGGCGCTGTCGATCTGCGGCGGCAGCGTCACCCAGAGGAACATGCCGCCGGCCGGACGTGTCCACGAGACACCTTCGGGCATGTACTCGGCCAGACACTTGAGCATGAGTGCGCACTGCGCCCGATAGCGCAACCGGATGGCTTCGAGATGCGCATCGTATTGACCGTCCGTGAGCAGGGCGTGGGCCAATCGCTGGGTGATGCCGGTGGTATGCAGGTCGCTCGCCTGCTTCGCCTGCACCAGCTTGATCATGAGTTCTTCCGGAGCGACGAGGTAGCCCACCCGCAAGCCGGGGGCGATGACTTTCGAGAACGATCCGAGATGGATGACGTCGTCGGGGGCCATCGAGAGCAATGAGGGCGGTGTCACGCCGCTGTAGACCAGTTCGCCGTACGGATCGTCTTCCACCACCAGCAAACCTTCGCGTTTCGCCCGGGATACGAGCGCTTTGCGGCGCTCCAGGGGGAGTGTGCGCCCCGTGGGATTCTGAAAGTTGGGCTGGATGTAGAGCAGCCGGGCGTCGCGCATCGACGCTTCGTCCATGCACTCGGGCAACAGGCCGGCGGCGTCGGCCGGGGCTTCCTCGAAGACCGGCTGGTACTGCGCCAGCGCCTGAACCGCGCCGAGGTATGTCGGCGTTTCCATCAACACGCGGCTGCCTGGATCGATGAGCACTCGTGCGACCAGGTCCAGCGCTTGCTGCGAGCCGGTTGTGATGAGCACTTGCGTTGGGGGCACTGTGGCGCCCTGACGCGACAGCCGTGCGGCGATGGCTTCGCGCAGCGGCGTATAGCCTTCCGACGGACCGTATTGCAGGGCCCCGACAGCGTCGTGGCGCAGGATGCGCTCGACCGAAGCGCTCAGACGCTCGATCGGTAGTGCATAGGGAGAGGGCAGACCGCCCGCAAACGAAATGATGTCGGACCGCTCGGTCACCTTGAGCAGTTCGCGCAGCGAAGAAGGCTTCATGTGGTGCGCGCGTGCGGCGAGTTGCCAGCGGCCAGCGGGCGGGATGTGTCTGTCCATGGTGCGGTCCGTGACGAAGCGAAAGGGAAGGGGGAACGCCCTCGCGGCACACGCCGCGAGGGCAAGGTTCGAGCGGTCAAATTGCCAAATTACCAAATGGCCGAATGGCCGAAGCGCCGTGCGAACCGGTGGGCGTGTTGCCGATCAGCCGCCGTTGAACATCGTTCGCAGATTGTCCATGGCCATCTTCAGGAAGCCGACGGCGAAGGCGTCGAACGCCGGCTGATCCTTCGGGTTGCCAGAGCGCGCTTCGCCCACGATGCGGTAGGTGGCGGTACAGGCGTTCTCGCCGCGTGGCACGACTTCCATCGACGCCCACATATTGCCGATATCGAACGTGGTGTAGATCAGCGTCCAGCTCATCGTCATGCCCTCGTCGTCGCGCGTGTTCAGTTGCTCGACAACCAGATCGCCTCCCGTGAAGTGCTTGTGACGCAGTGAGCGCGGACCGGTTGCGGTCCCGGTCATCTGGATGTACTCCAGACCGGTGACGAAGCGGTTGTAGCCGTCGAAGCGGCCAACCACGTCCCACACCTTGCGTGCAGGGGCGTTCAGCTCTGCGACACCGGCATGCACCGTCGTCGTGAGGTTGTGGATCAACGTGTCGGGTTGCAACTCGATGCGGGCTTTTTGCAGCATGATGAACTCCTAGAGATATGAAGGGACAGCACAGAAACAGCAAAGTCGCGACGCGTGGCGATCAGGCTGCGGGAGCCATATCCGTCTCGCGTTCGATACGCCGGGTGCCGCTGCCCGCCGGCGCGGGTAAAAAGCCACTCTCGATCAGATAGCCGAAGTGCCGGGCGAGCAATTGGGCGTCTTTACGCGGGTACGCCACGTCCAGCCGCGCGAGCGTTTCGGCGGTTCGCTGATGGGCGATGCGCGACATGTCGCCGATGTCCTCCTGGCTGTCGTCGAGGTAGAACGCCACGACGTCGAACAGCGCATTGCTCTCGTCGATCGACGTCAACCGATTGCGCCAGTCCGACGGCTCTTCCAGCGCCAGCGGGTAGCCGCACTGCGCCAGCGCGCCGAGATAGTCCTCCCAGGTCAGCGGCTGCGGATTCTGAAGGTGGAACACGCGCAACTCCCGTTGCGGATCGGTTGTGCAGCGGACCATGGCACGCGCGAGGAAATCGACTGGCGCGAAGTCGAAGTCGGTGTCCCCCGCAGGTGCGGCGCCGAGTTGGAGGGAGCCTTTGACGAGGAGCAGGATCCGGTTCCGTGTGGGCTGGCAAAGCCCGGTGTCGGCAACGCCCGTGATGTTGCCCGGACGCAGGATGGTCGCATCGATACCGCGCTCGGCCGCTTCCCACACGAGATGCTCGGCGACCCATTTCGTCACGTTGTAGCCGTTGTTCACGAATACCGGCGCGCTTCGCGCGGGCCCTTGCTCCAGCACATACCCGGTGTCGTCCGCAGCACTTGCGGCCGATAACGTCGAGACGAAGTGCATCGACTTGTTGCGAAACTCGCAGGCCAGGCGCAGCAACTCGAGCGTTGCGCCGACATTGGCGTCGTAAAGGTACGGGTAGTCGTAGACGTGATTGACGTGCGCACCGTTGTGATAGATCGCATCGATATCGCGCGCCAGCGTGCGCCATGCATCGGGTGTCAGACCGAGCCGCGGCTTGGCAAGATCGCCGAGGATCACTTTCAGACGCGGATGCGCGGCGATCGCACCGAGTCCATTTGCCTGCAGGGCTTGGGCCAGCCGCGCTTCACCGTCTTTCTGGCTGGCAGCGCGAACCATGCAATACACGACGGCCGACGTCTGGGCGATCAGCTCTGCGGCAATGAACGTGCCGAGAAATCCGTTTGCGCCGGTGAGCAGAACGGCGCGGGCACCGTCCGGTACCGGACGCAGACCGTCGACGGGCCGGATGTCGTCGGGCAGCGCCATGTCGTCGAACACACGCTGCGGTATCCGCTCGCCCTTATTGATGTCGTCATTCTCGAGCAAGGACGACAGCGCCGCGATGGTCGGGCGCTCCATGAAGCGGGCGAGCGGTGCGTTGCCGCCAAACTCCTTCTTGACGGCGAGCATGAGCTTCGAGACCAGCAACGAGTGTCCGCCGAGATTGAAGAACGAGTCATCTCTCCCGATTTCGAACGGCTCGAGGTCGAGCAACCGAGCCCACAGCGCTCGCAGTTGCGTCTGCGTTTCGGTGAGCGGTTCGTCCTGCGCAGGCGAGCCGGCGGCGTTTGCGCGTTGGGCGGGGAGGCTCGCCAGCGCGCCGCGGTCGATCTTGCCGTTGTTGGTCGCGGGCAGCGTGTCGAGTACGACGATCTCGAACGGCACCATGTAGTCGGGCAAGCGCGCGACCAGCAACGAACGCAGTGCGTCGCCACTTGCCGACGCGTCCAGCGGCCTGGCTACGAAGCCACGGATACGCTTGCGATCGTCGACCACACACGCACACTGGCCGTACATTCCGGTAGCGATTGCGGCGCCCTCGATCTCGCCCAGCTCCACGCGGAAGCCGCGAATCTTGACCTGCGCATCGCGTCGGCCGACGAAATGCAGTTGGCCGTCTTCGTCCCATTGCACGATGTCGCCCGTGCGATACAGCTTTTCGTCGCGTGCTGCCGGCCACTCGCCATTCGGATCGGCGAACGGATTGGGCACGAAGCTGCGCTCGGTCAGATCCGGCCGATGCAGGTAGCCGTCGGCCACGCCTGCGCCTGCCACGCACAGTTCGCCGGGTTCGCCGGTGCGCGCGGGCTGGCCGTCGTCGTTCAGCACGTAGCAACGTACGTTTGCAATGGGCTGTCCTATCAGACGGTTGCTGTCGCCTGCCTGCAGGCGCGCAATGGTCACGAGAACGGTGCATTCCGCCGGGCCGAAGATGTTATGGAATTCCCGGCCCCGGCTCCAGCGGGCGATCGTCTCCGGAAAGCATACGTCGCCGCCCGTGAGCAGATGACGCAGCGCCGGCCACTCGGCGTCGGGCATTACCCCCAGCAATGCGGGCGGCAGGAAGGCGTGAGTGAGGGCTTCGCGTGCAATGAGCTCGCTCAATTCGTCGAGTGCGTGCCGCTGGGCTTCAGTGGGAATCACCAGCGTCGCGCCCGCGAGGAATGTCGGGAAAATGTCGAGCAGTGAGACGTCGAACGCCACGGTACAGAATTGCAGCACGCGTGAACTTGCGTCCATGCCGATATAGTCGCGATACCAGTGGCAGAAGTGCACGATATTGCGATGCGTGAGCATGACGCCCTTGGGCGTGCCGGTCGACCCCGAGGTGAAGATCGTGATGGCGCAGCGGCTCGCCCGGTTCGCATGACGCGCCACCGGCCACGCCGTCACACCGATATCCACGTCTGCGGCGTCAAGCGAGCGCAGGCGAATCACTTCGACGTCAAGGCCATCGAGTCCGCTGTCGTCGAAATCGTCGTCGGTGATCAGGCATCTGGCCCGGCTTTGCTCGAGGATCTGGCGTACGCGCTCGGGGGGGAACGACGGATCGAGCGGGGCATAGGCCGCACCCGCGCCAATGGCGCCAAGAATGGCCGTATAGAGCAGGCGCGACTTTGGCAGCCGTACCGCGATGACACAGGGCGCACTGGGCGTATCGTCCCCCGGCATGGCTGCCGGTATCAACGCCGAGAGTCTCGACGCCAGCTTCATCGACGCCGCAACAAAGGTGCGGTAGTCCACGTCTCCTTGGGCATCGCGCAATGCAATCGCCGTGGGCGTCGCCACGGCCTGGCGAGACACCATCTCGGGCAGCGAGGCCGCCAACGGTACCGTCAGCGCGGTCTCATTGCTCGCATGCCAGCCGGACAACTGGTGCGTGTCGAGTGCGACGCTCCCGGGCGCAAGCGTTGCCGGCGCGAGTGCTGCCAGCGTCTGCAGCGTCAGGACATCGCGCCCGAGCTGGCTGACGATGTCCACGAGCATGGCGAGCGCTTGCGCATCGATCTGCTCTACGAGATCGGCGCCGCACATCGGGCGCCCGAATTCGCATGTGCTCGACGCCACATCGACAGCGCCATTGGGCCCTTGCCATTGCCACGAGAGCGTCGCGCGGGGCGGGGGGAATGCGGGAGCGCGTGCGGCGAAGGTCAGGACGTGGTTCGTCTGGCACGCGAAGGCCGGTTCGGCATCGCCGCACTCAATGCGCCACTCGACGGCGGGCGGCGCGGCATGCGGGTCCGGGATGGCGGCCCCCAATTGCTCAGCCATCTCGGCCAGGGGGCCGGCCGCGCTGCACAGCGGCGTTACATCGTGCCCCATGTCGTACAACGCGGCGAACAGGCGTGCGCCCAAGCGGTTGTTGCCGGCGACGGCAAAGGAAATCGCTCTCATGACACGTTCCTCACAGGTATTGCGCGATAGCCGCGCGCGTGGGCTCGTGTTCGAGCAGCCCTGCCATCTTCAGGAATTTGCGGATGTTGACGATCATCGGGTGCTGGTTGGTGATCGGATAGGCGCCCACCATGTCGCTGGCGATCTGTTCGCGCGTGGCGGCGGGAAGGTCGAGCGTGGCGATCAGACGCCGGTCGAACTCGAGCTGCAGTTCGTTGGTGAGGTATTCGCGCAGGAAGAACGGCAACCCGCGACCGAGTTCCACGCGCGCCGACTCGTCGATCTCGCGCCAGTAGAGCTTGACGAGATTGATCCAGAACACGGAATGCCGGCCCTCGTCGGCCAGATGGTCAGCCATGACACCTTTGACTGAGCGCTTGAGCGTGGTGTCGCGCGAGAAGGCGGCGACCTCCGCCGTCACCGTGTTCTCCGAAATGGCTACGCCGAGCAGTTCCATTCCGGCGGCGTATTGCGGCGGCACGTATTCCATGGCGCGCGGAATGGCGCGCGAGAGTTCGATCTCGCGGTTCTGTTCGATCGGGCCGATGCCCGTGCTGCGCTCGACCTGATCGAGATAGTCCATTGCCACGTACGCGTGGTAGTTCTCGTCGATCACGACCGACATGGCGTCGCTGCGGCAGGCGAACGGGAATTCGAACGGAAAGCGCGCCTTGGCGATGGCGAGCGCCGTGCGGTTGACGATTTCCGTCTCGAAGATGATGACGTCGTTGATGTACTTGTAAAAGCTCTGCAGCAGGATGTAGTCCTGCACGTGCTTGCCGGCATCGATGATGGCCGGATGCGCGTAGAGCGGCTGGCGCTCGACCGGGTAATAGCTCAGGTCATCGTCTTCGACGATGCGGCGCGGACGGGAACGGATGGTGGCACGTTGTTCCCATTGGTCAGCGTGGCTGACGTAACTCTGCAGTGACATGGCGTTGCCTCGGAGAATGGGGGGCAGGCAGACCGGAGACCGTGCCAAAGACGGTGTGGCACATCGCAAATGGACGGTCCCGGTATGACCCGCCATGACTCAGGCTGCGACGGCTTCCTTTTGCAGCGCCACGATGTGCTCGTGCAGGCTGTCCCAAAGACGCAGGCGTTCGTCGATGGCGCGCAGGCCGGCTTCGAGCGCTTCGGCAAGCAGGCGCTCGTCGTTGCGGGCGGCCTCGACGATCATCGCGCGCGCGGCCGGGCCGTGCTCACCGGAGTCGACTTCGATGTGGCGATCCAGATAGAACGTCAGTAGCGGCACGCTCTTCGCATCGATCTTCCAGCCGTCGAGCAGCGTGCGGAACATGTCGGGGATCACGTTCTCGCGGCCGTAGAAGAAGTTGCCGAGCACCTGGTGGGTGGCGCCTTCATAGCAGGTCGCGAACGTCGAGTTGACGAAACGGATCACGGGAGGCGGTGCTTCGACGGCGGCGAGCGCGGCGCTCACGCTGTGGCCTTTGGTGAGCAGGTCGATGAGCTTTTGGATCTGTCGCGTGTCGGCGCCGACGTCGCGCATGGCCGCGAGATACAGGTCAAAGTGGCTCATCGGGCCTTGCGGCGTTTCGTCGCATTCTTCGCCCAGCACGATCTCGTTGATCAGCCGCGCGGCATGAATATTGCGCGGTGCGATCCACGGCAGCGTGATAGTCGTCAGGTCGGCCTGAAGGCGCTTGACCAGCGACATGAAATCCCAGACCGCGAAGACGTGCCACTCCATGAACGTCTGCAGGCCTTGCATCGATTCGATGGAATGAAATACCGGGTGATTTGCCAGCGTCGCGTGATGTTCCTGGATCTGCCGTTCGAGATGTTCGATCTTGTCCACGATATGCATCCTTGAGGTAGTGAAATTGAGTTCAACCTGTGTGAGGGGAATGCGGCGCGACTGTCACGTCGTCGCGGACATGGATTAGCAAGTTCGATACCAGCGTCTCGAAACGTAAGAATCTCGAGGTTCGAGGCAATTTAGGGGGGGTATGGCGGGGGGGGGCCGCGCATGACACCTGTTCAATTTATGGACAGGTGTGCGTGCGGGTGTAGGGGACGTCGTTAATCGGCGGTGTGACGGGCACCGTTGCCCAAAGACATCACCGCTTCCGTGCTTCGCGCAGGCCCCACAGCGCGTCGAGAACGTGTTGCGTCGCGCGTTCGATAGGCCCCGTACGGTGCGCGATGCCGAGTCGGCGCCACAGTGCAGGACGCAGCTCACGCATGGCGATCCGTTCGTCCAGGGGGGCGTTTGGGGCCTCGTTGGGCAACAGTGCGGCGCCGTAGCCCGCCGCGACCAGACTCTTGATGGCGTCGTTGTAGTTGATTTCGATCCGGGGCGTGGGATGGTGCCCTGCGGCTGCGAACCATTCTGCGGTCAGTCGCGACAGGCGGGTCGTGCTGTCATTGAGGATGAGGGGTTGCGTGGCGAGCCACTCGGGCGTAACGCGTTTCGGCCCAGACCAATGGGCCGGCAGGCATGCCATGACCGGATCGCGCCGCCATTGTTTGATGACGAGTCCTGCAACCGGGGGCTGAGGCGACGCCACCAGCCCCAGATCCAGTGCGCCCCGGCGAAGCCGGGTCAGCGTCTCCTCCGAGGTCAGAATGACCACCTGAACGTCGATGTCGGGATGATGCAGGCGAAGCGCTTCGAGTGCCTGCGGCAAGAGGTGGGCGACAGCCCCCGTCGATGCGCCGAGCCGGACCCGGCCCGCAAGACCCTGCGCATGACGCTCGATATCCTCCAGCGTTTGCTCTGCCTCAGCGAGCAAGCGCCGGGCACGCTCGACCAACACTTCTCCCACCGACGTCGGTCGTATCTGTCCGCGCTTGCGTGACAGGAGCAATGCGCCGACCCGTTCCTCGAGATCCGCGACATGCAGACTGACCGTTGGCGGCGAAAGATGCAGCGCCTGCGCCGCGTCGGCAAATGAGCCGCTGTCTGCAACAGCGACAAGCGTTTTCAATCGGTCCAGGCTGATTTCTCTCATGGCGTCGACGTAATTCAGAAAATTGGAAGTTCACATTCATGAAATTCAACTTTTTTTATTTTACGCGTCGCGGGAACATAGGCAATCGAGAATGACTCATGACCGACAGGGGGTTCCGCAAATGTCTTCTCCGCTTATCTTTATCGACGGTGATCAGGGCACCACGGGCTTGCAGATTCACGGGCAGCTTCGCGATCGCCACGACATCAAGCTGATTTCGTTGCCCGAGGCCGAACGTAAGCATCCGAAGCGCCGTGCCGAGGCGATTAACGGTTGCGATATCGCGATTCTTTGCCTGCCCGACGCCGCTGCGCGTGAGGCTGCGGAATCCATCGTGAATCCCCGCGTCAGGGTGATCGACGCGAGTTCCGCGCATCGCACGCGTGCGCACTGGGTGTACGGATTTCCCGAGATGACGAAAGGCCAGGCCGATCGCATTGCGGGCGCAAGCCGTGTATCGAATCCGGGGTGCTACCCGACAGGCGCCATCGGACTGCTGCGCCCCTTGCTGGCGGACGGTGTGATCCCCGGCGACTATCCGATCAGCGTTCATGCCGTTTCCGGCTACTCCGGTCGCGGCCGTGCCGGCGTCGAGGCGCATGAGGGGCCGAATGCCACGAACCGGCCGGGGCATCGGCTGTACGGCCTGGATCTGTCGCACAAACATGCGCCTGAGATTCAACTGCACTCCGGGCTCGCGTTTCGTCCGCTGTTCGTTCCCTCATATGGCTCGTATCGTCAGGGAATCGTTCTGACCATTCCCATTGAGACGCGCTTGCTCAAACCCGGGGTGGACGCAAAGACGTTGCACCAATGCCTCGCCGATCACTACGCGGCTCAGGAATACGTACACGTCATGCCGATGCAGGCGGCAGACACCGTGAAACAGCTCGATCCGGAGGCGTTGAACGGCACCAACGTCATGCAATTGAGCGTATTTGCCAACCCGGAGCACGGGCAGGTGCTGTTGACTGCCGTTCTCGACAATCTGGGGAAAGGGGCGTCGGGTGCGGCAATTCAGAATCTGGCGCTGATGCTCGCCTAGCGACGGCGCGGCAGATTCCTGTCGGGGCGTCGACCGCTGGCCCGGGCACGGTCAGGCCGACGCTATTTCCCGCACGAGCGATATTTGCGGCTCAGGGCGCAACCGCTGCCCCCGAAATGCCATGTCGACGTAAGGCGTCGGCCACGAATCCCGACGCCTTCATCGCTTCGACGAATGCTGCCAGAAACGCATCGGCCTGTGCGCCGCGTCCGGTTGCCAACCCCATCGCCTGACGGATCACCATGAAGCGCTCGCCCAACAGCCGGTAGCCGGCCGTGCCTGCAATATCGGCCTCGAGTTGTTGCTTCACACCTGCGGCGACTTCGTAACCGCCGTCGAGGAACGTCTTCACGACGGTCGGCGACGTCGGCGCCCGCACGATCTCCGCGTGTTGCAGTTCGCGCGTGAGGAAGAGGTCATAGGCACTGCCTTTGCCAACCACGACACGCGTGCCCGGCTGGTCGACATCCGCGTTGGTCTTCACCGCCGACGCTTCAGGTACCAGGTAATAGCCTTCGATCAGCACATACGGTGCCGTGAAGGTAATGGTCGCCGCACGTCGCGGGTCCACGGCGAAGAAGCCGACATCGGCGTCACCGGCCGACACGACATCGACGGATTTCCCTGCGGCGTCGACGGTGATCAGCTCGAGCCCTACGCCAAGCCGCTGCGCCAGCGCGGTTGCCAGATCTACCGAGATGCCGCACGGCCTGGACTGTGCGTCCAGCCCCGCGAGGATGGGGTTGCCCAGATTGATGCAGGCGCGCAGCACGCCGGTCGGCGCGAAGGCGGCAACGAGAGAAGGTTCGAGTGTCATGGCAGTCAGGATCAGGGGTGCCGTGTGTTCACGCAATCGTCCGACGATTGCGCAGCCAAACTTCATGAAATACCGGCCGTTCCGGATCACCGCGTCAGTTCACTGACTCGATGGTGATCTCCGGATGCTTTCGGAATTCTGCGAGCGCGTCGTCGTCAGTGTGCGCTTCGGTAACAAGCGTCCAGGCACGCTCGAGCGGTGTCCAATGCTGCTGGCTGGCGCGGTCGAGCTTGTTGGCCGTGACCAGCACATAGACGCTGGCAGACTGACGGATGATGCATTCCTTGAGCCACGCCTGTTCGGCCGAGGCTTCGCACAGGCCGCGTCCGGCGACGACGCCGTCGGCGCCCAGAAATGCCTTGTCGACGGACACCCGCGAGAGTGCCAGTTGCGCCAGCGGCCCGAGCACGCTCATGCTCGACGGCCGGACGTCGCCACCGATCAGCGTCACGGGAACCTTGTTGGCGGCCAGCGCCCCCACGGCGAGCAGGTTGTTCGTCACGACGTGCACACCCTCGCGCCCGGCAAGAAAGCGAGCCATGGCTTCGGTCGTGGTGCCGCCGTCCAGAAAGATCGTGTCGCCATCGTCGACGTGTGCCACCGCCGCACGCGCAATGGCGTCTTTCTGTTCGCGAAAGCTCTCGCGCCGTAATTCCAACGATTCCTCGGGTTCGTGCATGCGCACCGGCGCGGCGGCGCCGCCGTACGTGCGCACAATGCGGCGCTCGTCGGCCAGTGCGCGCAAATCACGGCGCACGGTGGCTTCCGACATGCCGAAATGCGCGCACAGGGCGGCAACATCGGTCATGCCCGACAGGACGGCTTTGAAAATCGCCTCGCGGCGGTTCGCAACTTTCATGGGTGGATCGAGGCTGAGCAGAACGAATCATGGATTCGCGCGGGCAGACAGCGTGTTCGCCGCGCGGCGCGCATAGTGTAGCTTGCTGCGTGCCGAAATCGTCCGGTACGCGGTAAAGCGGCCGGTCGGCGTCGCCGTGATCGTCGAGTGTCTCGAAAATGATCGATTCGATCATTTTGAGTGGGAATCGACGTCCCGGTCAGGGCTGATTTGACCAATTTCGGCCGAGGATAAACCCTTGGCCACAAAGTTTGCACATTTTTCTGGCAGAGATTAGACTTCCGTCTGCTCAAAACGATCAAAATAATGATCGATTGATCAAAATTTATACCAGTCGGGAGACAACAATGGCTCAAATTCGTATCAAGCGTGCAATCGAGCGCGTACCGGGCGGGATGATGATCGTTCCTCTGCTGATCGGTTCGTTGATTGCGACATTCATGCCGGGTATGCCGAAGTTCTTCGGCTCGTTTACCAATGCGCTGTTCACGGGGGCGCTGCCGATTCTTGCGGTGTTCTACGTCTGTATGGGGGCGAGCATCGACGTTAAGGCAACGCCTTACCTGATCAAGAAGGGCGGTGCGTTGTTTGGTGCCAAGGTGGGCGCGGCCATTGTCGTCGGCGTCGTGCTGGGGCACTTCCTGGGTGAAGCGCCTATCACGTCGGGCATGTTCGCCGGCATTTCCACGCTGGCTGTCGTGGCAGCAATGAACGATACCAACGGTGGCCTGTACATGGCGCTGATGGGGCAGTACGGCCGTTCGGAAGACGTGGGCGCATATACGATCATGTCGCTGGAGTCGGGCCCGTTCCTGACGATGGTCACGCTGGGTGTCGCGGGGCTGTCCGCCTTCCCGTGGCCGACGCTGGTGGGTAGCATTCTGCCGCTGGCCGTGGGCATGTTGCTGGGCAATCTTGACCGCGAAATGCGCGACTTCCTGGGCCGCGCCGTGCCGGTGATGATTCCGTTCTTCGCGCTGGCGCTTGGCGCGGGCCTCGATCTGCACAAGGTTTGGCAGGCCGGCCTGCTGGGCATTCTGCTCGGTTTCGCCGTTGTCGTGGTGACCGGCATTCCGCTGTACATCGTTGACCGCCTGACGGGCGGCACGGGCGTGGCCGGCACGGCCGCTGCCAACACGGCGGGTAATGCGGCCGCTGTGCCTGCGCTGATCGCCGCGGCGAACCCGGTCTATGAGGAAGCGGCGAAGAGCGCGACGCTGCTCGTCGCAGCCTGCGTAGTGGTGACCGCCATCGTCTCCCCGATCCTGACGGCGGCAGTCGCCAAGCGTGCGATGGCGCGCGGGGCAGGGGCGGCAGCCAAGGGGGCGGTGCAGTGAGCATTCTGATTGTCGCCGACGACCTGTCTGGCGCCGCCGACTGCGCGATCGGCTTTACCAATGCCGGCCGTCGCAGCGTCGTGTCGCTCGACGTCGACGGCTTCAATGCGGCAGCGCAAGTGGTGGCGATCGACACGGACACGCGTCGTCTCGCTCCCGCCGAGGCGGCCGCGCGTGCCGTCGCGGCGTGGCAGCGGCTTGCCGCCCCCGGGCGCCGTCTGTACAAGAAAATCGACTCGACGCTGCGTGGCAACTGGGTCGCGGAAGTCGCGGCATTGCAACCGCTTGCGGGACTGGCTGTCGTGGCGCCCGCATTCCCGGCCACAGGCCGTATCGTGAAGGACGGAGAAGTCTTCGTGCGTGGCGTGCCGCTCGCCGAGACGGACACGTGGCGGCTCGAACATCACGGTCAGGAAGCGCGTCTCGCGCCGATGCTGGCCGCTGCCGGCATGAAGACGAAAACCGTGCCGGTCGACGTACTGAGCGGCGATTTCACGACGGTACAGTCGGCGCTGAGCGACGTCGTCGCACAGGCGCGTGCCGAGGGGGTAACAGCGTTGATCGTCGATGCGCAGACGGATGGCGATCTCGCCATGCTGGCGCGTGCCAGCGTTGCGCTGACGGACATCTTCTGGGTCGGCTCGGGCGGTCTCGCGCGTGAGTTGGCCGAACTGCCCGCGTTGTTTGCGTCACCGGAACATTCGGATGACGCGCAGGACACTACGCGTGTGGCAGCCGAAGCGCGGGTGAGCGCACGCGTGCTGACGCTGGTGGGCAGTCTGTCCGCTGTATCGCAGCAGCAATGTGCGCGGCTGTGCGAAGACAATGCGGTCATCGAGTGGATTGTGCCGCCGGCTGTATTGCGTGCCGGCGAGACACATCCCGACAGTGCGGTCTGGCGTGCGCGCATTGGCGAGGCCATCGAGAACGGCACCGATCTGCTGGTGCGAATCGGTCGCGACGACGCGTTCGATCCCGCCGAGGGGGCGCAATTGTCGGCCGCATTGGCCACATTGATCGCCCCGCATTTCGCGCGGCTGTCGGGCCTCATCGTGACCGGAGGCGAAACGGCGCGCGCAATGCTGAGTGCAGCCGGCATCGGTGCGCTGGAGCTGCTCTCGGAAGTTGAGCCGGGTGTGGCCGTCGGGCGTCCGGCGAACGGTGCGCCGATGCGCATCGTCACGAAAGCGGGTGCCTTCGGCGGCGAAGCGGCATTGCATAGCGCCTACCGCCATCTGCGCGCCGTGGCAAAGGGCTGCGACACCCATTGAGGTGGCGCGAGCGAGTGGCAGGACAACGGAAAATCGACCCGGAGCACGTAACGCGTTCCGGGCACCATCCCAACGAATCGGATATCAACGCAAACGCCATGAATCAATATCTCCCTGTCATTGGCATCACCATGGGTGATGCGGCTGGCGTCGGCCCGGAAATCATCGTCAAGAGCCTCGCGCACGACAGCGTCTATCAGCGGTGCCGCCCGGTGGTGATCGGCGACGCGCGACGTCTCGAGCAGGCCATCGCCATCGTCAAGAAGCCGCTGCGTGTGCGGCGCATCCAGACGGTCTCGCAGGCAACGTTCACGCCGGGCGTGATCGAGTGCATCGACCTCGATCTGATCCCTGAAGACCTGCCGTTCGGTGAGCTGTCCGCCGTCGCGGGCGATGCAGCGTACCAGTACATTGCGCACGCAGCGAAGCTCGCCGAAGCGGGTGACATCGACGCGATCTGCACGGCGCCGCTGAACAAGGAAGCGCTGCATGCTGGCGGCCACAAGTTCCCTGGCCACACGGAGATGCTCGCTCACCTCACGGGTGTCGACGAAGTGTCGATGATGCTCGTGGCGCCGCAGCTGCGCGTGATTCACGTCACCACGCACATTGGCATCATCGACGCGATTCGCAAGATCGAGCCGGGACTGGTGCAGCGTACGATCGAACGCGGCCACGCCACGCTGGTCAAGGCGGGCATTGTCCATCCGCGCATTGCCGTGTGCGGCATCAATCCGCATGCCGGCGAGAACGGGCTGTTCGGCTACGGGGAAGAGGAAGAGAAGATCGTACCGGCGGTTCAACGGCTGCGTGAGCGCGGCTGGGACATTGAAGGCCCGTTGCCGGCCGACACGCTGTTCTTCCGCGCCGGGCGCGGCGACTTCGATCTCGTGGTCGCCATGTATCACGATCAGGGGCACGGCCCGGTGAAGGTGCTGGGCCTGGAAGCTGGGGTGAACGTCACGGTCGGCCTGCAAGTGGTGCGCACGTCGGTCGATCACGGTACGGCGTTCGACATCGCAGGCAAGGGCATTGCCGACGAAGGCAGTCTGCTCGAAGCCCTGCGTCAAGGCGCGGAACTGGCCACGCGTCGCGCGTAAGCGCAACTGGCGGCGACATTGCGCAAGTCGCGCACGTTACTGCCAGTCGCTCATTCGAAAGGCGTTATTGGACAAACTTCGGATATCGAAGTCCGCCCGGAATGACGCTACACTGTGCCCCGAAAAAAGCACTCAAAGTTGCACTTTACGGGGATTCGAAACATGTCAGTCAAAGCATCGCTGATCGCCTGCGCGGCCCTTGCGGGGGGCGCGATCGCGGGGGATGTCGCCGCTCAGTCGTACCTGCAGAGCGGCGACCTCAACAGCATTCGTCAATCGAATCAGGCCGCGCCGGGTGGCCAGCCGAGCGTGACGCTCTCGCCGCCCGCGCCTCGGCAGGACAGCGCGGGCGGTATCGGCGCGCAGTTCAGTCAGGGAATGGCAGAGGGCGAGCGACAGGCGCAGCGCCAGCGCGAAACGTCTGCCATGAGCGATATGCAGACGAAAAGAATGACGGACCCCCAACGCACGCCGCAAGGCCGTTATCCGGGCGCACCCGTGAACGCCGAGGGCGCCATTTACTTCGGCGAGCAGGGGCAAACGGCTTGCAGGAAGGACCCGGTGTCGGGGCAGGTGCAGTGCGGGGCGGTGTCCGGGCGATAAGCGTGAGGAAGGTCGGTGGCGATACTCCGGCGCAACGGCGAATCAAAGCGCGACAGCCTGAGCGACGGTTGGCCATCAAGCGGGCGACGAGGCGCGGCAGACGGACAACACACGTTGCCGCAGCCAGCGATGCGCCGGGTCCGCTTCCTGGCGCGGATGCCACATCAGCGAGACCGTGATCTGTCCGGTCGGCACGGGCAACGCGAAGCTGTGAAACGACGCGGATGAGGTTGATGCATGCCGCGTCGCGCGTTGCGTCATGAGCGACGCGGGCACCAGCGCAATCAGATCGGACGCCTGTGCCACGGACAATGCCGCCGGAAAGCTGGGCACAACCGCAACGATCTCCCGATGCAGACCCAACGCGGCAAGTGCAGCGTCAACCGGTCCTTCTCCGATGCCATGGCGAGACGCCACCACATGCCCGAACGCGATATATCGCTCGGGGCTTGGTGCGCCCTCTGACTCGAGTGGATGGCCGGCGCGCACCGCGCCCACGAAATGATCGCGAAACAACGCCTGCACGCGGATCTCCGGGCCCATATTGCTCGTCTTCCCGATCTCACCGAGGACGCCGATTTCCAGATCGGCCCGGCCTTCACGCAATGGCGCTGCCGTCTTCTCGGCCTTGGGCAGAAAGCGCAGGCCCACGAACGGCGCCGCCTGCGCGATGGCGGCAATCAGCGACGCGCCGAAGGCTTCTACGAAGCCGTCGTTGGCGCGCAGCGTGAACGTGCGGCGCAGTGTCGAGAAGTCAGGCGCAGACGCGACAGGCGTGAGCAGCGTGCGCGCTTCGTCGACGGCACTACGGCTGCGCAAGCGCAATTGCTCGGCGTGCGGGGTGAGCACCATGCGGCGGCCCGCCCGGACCAGCAATGGATCGCCGGTGGCTTCGCGCAGACGGCTCAGCGTCCGGCTCATTGCCGACGCGCTCAGACCCAACCGGCGTGCGGCCCCCGCCACGCTGGCTTCGCAAAGCAGGGCATCGAGGGCGACGAGCAGGTTCAGATCGGGATCAGACATGGCGGTTTCCAGTGCGTCCAGATAGGGCGTTTCATGCATGTTATCAGTGCATAGGCTGCGCCTTCCGCCGTGTGCCACGTCGTCCTATATTTCCTGACAGATCGCGTTAGTTCGCCACCCGGCATGTCGCCGGTCCGTTGCGAGCGGCGCTCGACATGAGGAAAGACACATGCAGACCCCATCTACCCCCAAGGCCGCCGGGTCAAAAACCGTCCTGTTGATCGGTGCGTCGCGCGGTCTGGGTTTCGCGATGGTCCAGGAATACCTCAAGCGCGGCTGGCATGTCATCGCGACGGCGCGAGAAGGATCGTCGGGGAAGCTCGACGCCTTGGCGGCCACGGCTGGCAGCACACTTGAAGTCGAAACCGTCGATATCACAATCCCGGCGCAGGTCGCGGCATTGCGCGGGCGACTCGCGGGCCGCCGGCTCGATCTGCTGTTCGTGAATGCTGGCGTGAAGAACGACGACCGGGAGACCATCGCCGACGTGTCGACCGACGAGTTCGTACGCGTCATGGTGACAAACTCGCTTAGCCCAATGCGAGTGATCGAAGCGTTCGAGGCGCTGGTGCCACCCGGCGGCACGCTCGGGGTCATGTCGTCAGGGCAGGGCAGCCTGACCAACAATACCAACGGCAATTACGAGGTGTACCGGGGCAGCAAGGCGGCGCTCAATATGTTCATGCGCAGCTTCGCGGCGCGTCATCACGATGACACGCGCACGTTGCTGCTGATGGCGCCCGGCTGGGTGCGCACGGAAATGGGCGGACCCGATGCGCGTCTGAGCATTGACGAGAGCATTCCGAATCTGGTCGATACCATCACGGCCCACGACGCGCGCCCCGGACTGCATTACGTCGACTATCTCGGTCGAACGGTGCCGTGGTGATGCCGGACACCGTTCGCCTCGCGACTGGCGATCAACTGCCGCGCAAGGCCGCGACCTGACGCTTCCACAGCGTCCACGGACGCTCGATCACGCCGAGGTTCGTGGCGTTCGAGTGCTTGCCTTCTTCGGGGTCCAGGTACGTCACTTCACCGCCGAGCGCGATGGCCTTGGCTTGCATGCCGGCGTTCAGTTCCGTGTAGATGGCGCGGTACACCGCAGCGGGCAATGACGGCGCCGTCGCCACGAAGCCGTGACCGCGCATGAGCGCGACATCGGCCTCGCCCAGCGACGCTGCCAGCGCTTTGCCTTGATCGCCGTTGCGCACGAGCATGTCCGTGCAGCCGAAACAATGGCGAATGTCGAACACCGGAGCGCCACTGCCGAGAAAGCCCGCCATGTGATAGACCGGGCGCAGACGCACGGACGATGCGGCAAACGGAATCACCGACGGCGAGTGGCTGTGCACGATGGCCGCCACGTCGGGGCGTGCGCGGTAGATCTCGCTGTGAATCCACGTTTCAAGGTAGCGCTTGCGCGTGTCGCCGTCGACCGGCTGGCAATCGAGGTCGAGCGTGAGAATGTCGCCCGGCGTGACCAGCTCGGGCGCCATCGATTGTGCGATCAGAAAATGCGCCGGATTGCGCGGGTCGCGAACGCTTACATGGCCGAAGCCGTCGAGCACTTCGTGATGCGCGAGGATGTGGTTCGCTGCGGCGAGGTCTTCGAACAGTTGCGCCATCGACCGGGCATCGTGTTCGGTGACCGCCGGGGTGTAGGGGGAGGCAGCTTGCGTCATGATCGTGACAAGTGAAGTACCAAAGAAGAAAGGAAGAAAGACGAAGCGCGGCGTGGGCGGCGAGCGGATATCAGACCCGCACCGCGGCCGCCACTTCTGGAGGAAACAGATCGTCGGCCTGCATCGGCCGGTGGCAGACACCCTGCTCGAAGGCGAAGCGCAGGAAGGCGTCGAGCGTGGTGCGATTGGGCGCAACCCCATAGGGCCACGGATCGCCTCCGAACATTGCGCGCGCCTGTGCTGCGCGTTGACTCATCCACGGCAGCGGGAAATGCGAGCAAGTGATGTCTTCAAGACGGGCGATGCTGGCGTCCTTCGCCTGTGTGAACGCCTTGAGCAAATTGCCCGCGATCCAGCGATTGGCCGTAAAGACATCGCGCCGCATGACGATCAGATGCATGATCGGGAAGATGCCGGTTTGCTCGAAGTGGACGCGCTCGGCGCTCTCGAAGTCCGTCATCAGTCGCACGATTTCCAGTTCGCGGCCCGGCGGCGGCGCTGGCGGACGGGCGCTGAGAATCACATCGATGTCGCCGTCGAGCAGCATGGCCGTGAGCGACTTTTCGGGGGATGGTCGATAGCGCACGCCGTCCGGCACGCGCACGGCGACCTTCTCTTGCCGCCCCGCCTGATTCACGCCACCCTGCACCCACTCGACATCGGCCAGCGCAACGCCCTGGTCGTGCGCGAGCCATCCACGCGAATAGACGGACGCCGTCTGTGCCCACTCCGGCACACCGACCCGCTTGCCGCGCAGATCGATCGGCGATGTCACGCTGCCATCGCCTCGCACATAGAGCGACGACAACCGGAACACGCGCGAGGGAAAGACCGGCAAGCCGATCAGACGGTCATCGCCTTGCGAGCGCAGCGACGCATACTTGGCGAGCGACATCTCCGAGAGATCCCACTCCTGAAAGTGCGTCGTGCGATAGAAGATCTCTTCGACCGGCAGCACAGACGGTACGAGATCGATGCCTTGCGCAGCAACCCGGCCGTCGAGCAGGTCGCGCACATGATCGTAGTCGTTGACAGCGAGCGAGAGGGTGAGCTTGGACATGAGGCGTTCTTGATGCGCGGAGGCGAGCGTTGCCCGCACATCCGCAGATGTTCAGTGACCGAAATCAGTGACCCAATTAGTGACCAAAAGCGGGGGCCTCGGGCAGGTTTTTGGGGCGGGCGACGAGGAACACCAGCAGGGCGGCTGTGACGAGCGCGGCGCCAAGCACGAAGAACATCATGCCCGCCCCCCCCGTCGCCTGTTGCAGCACGCCGGCAATCGCCGGTCCGCACATTGCGCCGACGCGGGCAATGCCGAGATAGAGGCCGACGCCGGTGCTGCGAATCTCCGTCGGGTAACTCACGGCGACGAGGTTATTGAGCACGGTCTGGGTGCCGATGACGAACATGCCGGCGACCACGATGCCCACGAACGTCACCGAGCCGCCGGTGATGGTCGCCAGCACGCCGATGGCCGCCGCACCACACAACCAGGCGAGCGACATGGCCAGACGACGATTGCCGATGCGGTCCGCCACTACACCGGTGAGCAGGCTGCCGAACGCCGAAGCGAAGACCAGCAGCGAGCCATAGGCAAAGCTCGTCGAGAGGTTTTCACCGCGCTTGAGCATGATCGTCGGCAGCCAGCCCGACAGGCCGTACGAGGAGAAGAGCGACAGCGCGCCCATCGCCCACAGGCAGATCGTCTGACGGCGGAATTCGCTCGAAAAGAGCGCCGCTACCGAGCCGGCTTTCACGCCCGCATCTGGTGACGTGAACGTCGCATTCGCAAACTCGCCGGCGCGGGCCGGCCAAAGTCGCGTGAGCTGTGCCCGCACTTCATCCTGACGGCCACGGCTGGCGAGAAACGAGACCGACTCCGGCAGCGCGAATTGCAATGCCAACGCCAGCACGACCGACAGCGCACCGACGTAGTACATGCTCTGCCAGCCGTACTGCGGAATCAGCCACGCGGCAATGAAACCAGACACCGTCGCGCCGCCGATCCAGCCACACGAGAAAAACACGATGGTGAAGACATTGGCGCTGCGCTTGGGGGCGATCTCGTTGATGTAGGTGACGGCGACCGGCATCAGCAGGCCCAGCGAAATGCCCATCGCGAAACGCAATGCGATGAACGTGGGCAGATCGTGAGCGAACAGCGCAATGGCAAGGCTCATCAGCCCGGAGAGCCAGATGCCCGTGAGCAGCACGCGACGTCGTCCGATGCGATCGCTGAAAGGCCCCGAGACAGCAGACCCGGCGGCGAATCCGGCCAGTCCACAAGACAGCAGCACGCCGATCTGACTCGGTGACAGATGCCACAGCGCGGTGACGTCGTGAACGATATAGGCCGCGTTGTAGAGGTCGAAGCCGTCGAACAGCAGTATTAGCGCCAGCAGCGTGGCCAGCCAGTAATGGAACGCCCCGAGCGGGGCAGATTGCAGCGCGTCGCGAACGTCGATACGTTCCGATTGCCGCGACGAAGTGTCTAGGGCCATGCCTTGTCTCCGAAGGGGGCGACCTGTCGTACGCCGGCCAGACCGGGTCCGCAGTGTCTTTGTTGTGCTATCCGGAGTCGACTTTACTGGGCGATTTTTTGTTTATCAATATTGATTATTAAAGTCAATATACCTGTGGCATCATGTCTCGCAAATTCGATGGAAGGGTGAGCATTCGCCGGCGATGAGAGGCAGAGTGGCCACAGGACGACCGAGGCAGACAATGACGCAGCAGAACGATCTGATGACGCGCGAGGAAGTGTTGAGCGTGCTCGATATCAAGCCCGCCACGCTTTATGCCTATGTGAGCCGAGGACTGATCCGGGCGCGGCCGCATGAAGACGGGCGCAAGAGTCTCTATTTGCGCCGGGACGTCGAGCGTCTCGCTACGCGCAAGCGAGGGCGCGCGCCGACCGGTGCCGTGGCTGAGTCGACGATGCGCTTTGGCGACCCGGTGCTGCACTCGGCCATCACGCAGATTACGCCGCACGGTCCGCGCTATCGCAACCGGTTGGCGATCGATCTGGCGAGCGGTGGCGCGTCGTTTGAGTCAGTGGTGCATTTGCTGATGACGGGGATCTGGCAAGACAGTATTCCCGAATGGCCGATGCAGGAAACGCCGGCCGATGTGTTGCGGTTCCTGTCCACTTACGACGGCGAAGTGGCGAGCGCCGATATCGGCAATTTGCTGGGAATGGTGCCGTTCGCGCTGGCGATGCACGGACGCGGCGCACGCGAGCTTGCCGATGGAACGGCCGTGCAGGCAGCGCGGGCGATGCTGCATTGCATGGCAGGATGCGTGGGTTTTATCGGGCCTCACAGACGCTTTATCGCGCGTGAAGCGGGGGAAAGCTTGGCGGCGCACACGCTGCGTGCAGCCGGCAGTGGCGTTACGCCCGCGAGACTGAGGGCGATGAACGCGGCGCTCGTTGTGCTGGCCGACAACGAACTTGCTCCAGCCACTTTTTCGGCGCGCGTTGCGGCGTCTACCAATGCAGACCTGTTTGGTTGCGTGGCGGCGGCCATCGGCTCGCACATCGGCTTTACCACGGGCACCAGCACCGAGAAGATCGAAACGCTCTTGTTGTGTGAGCCGTTCGATGCGCTCGACTCGCGCGTCGGCCGCGTTCGTGAATACGGCGCCAGCCTGCTCGGTTTCAACCACCCCCTGTACCCCGGCGGCGATGCGCGCGCAGATCTGATGATGCAGATCGCGGGCGAATTGATGAACGAGACGGACGACGCTGCGATTGACGAGACGTTACGGACAAACACACGGCTGATGCTCGACTTTCTCGGGCGCATGCGCACCGAAGTGAACGCGCACGCAGGACTGGCGACGGGACTCGTTGCGCTTTCTCGGGCGTTGGGCCTGCCTGACGGGACATCGACGGCGCTCTGGATCATCGGCCGATCCGCGGGTTGGGTGGCGCACGTGATGGAGCAACGCACGCAGGCGTTCATGCTGCGCCCGCGCGCGAAATACGGGTTTGGCGGTCCGGTCTCGGCGCAGGCGGTTCAGCCCCTGCAGGCGGGATAGCGCTCGGGAGAGGCGGCCGGCAGCGCCAGGGTGTCAGACGTGGGGCTGCTGGCGGACATGACGCCTGTAACAAAAAATTCATATCGGACTGCTAGCCTGCGCGAAGACTTCAATTCCGCACGCCCCCAAGGGTACCCGCTTCACCCCGGGCCAGCCGTGCGCCGAGTAGCGCGGACATGCTCAGAAACATAGCGATAAGCACGCCGCGGCCGATATTGTTACTGTGCATCGCGATGATTTGCTCCTGCGCTTGCTCTGCCCGTGTCTCGGCGACGGAGGTCGCGCCGGGCAGCGTGACGTCCGCCGATGCCGTGGCGCAGACGCCGCTGTATTTCGATATCCCGGCGCAGCCGCTGCAGTCCGCGCTCGAGTCGTACGGCGCATTCACGGACATTTCATTGCTATATGACAGCTCCCTCACCGTTGGACGCCTCTCCGCGCCCGTGCAAGGTGACATGACCGCTCGCGCGGCACTTCGGATACTGCTCGAAGGCAGTGGCCTCACCCCTCGCTATACCGGGGTGAAGACGGTGGCGCTCGTGCCCGTTGCCATGCGCTCCGCGGTCCCCGATGCCGTCGTCGATGCGCCGGCTGCGGAGGCGGCCGCACGTCGCTATTTCGGACTCATACAGGCGCGTGTGCATGACGTCTTTTGCGGGCAGCCGGTGCTGGCGCAGGGGGCGCGGCGCATTGCGCTGCGCCTGTGGATCGATGCGTCCGGCCGGATCGGACCGGTGACGTTGCTCGGGTCGAGCGGTGACGCGGCGGTCGACGCGCTGGTGATCCGATCGCTGGAAGGCGTGCGCGTGGGCGAGCCTGCGCCGCTGGCGCTTGCCCAGCCGTTTACGTTCGTGGTGCTGCCGAGGGCATCGGGCCGCAATTGGGGATGCGTTCCCCGAAACGATGCGCTGACGACCGGGGAGCCGCATGGCCGATAGCCCGCGCGCCACGCTGCGTGAGCTGCTCGTTGAGCGTTACGGGCAGCTCAAGACCTTGCTCTCGCGCAAACTGGGATCGTCCGATCTGGCGGGCGACGCGCTGCAGGACACCTGGCTGCGTCTGGAAAATGCCGAGAACATCGACTCGGTGCGCAACCCAGGCGCTTATCTGTATCGCATGGCCTATCATGCCGCCATCGACAAGCAGCGCGCCGAAGATCGGCGCCTGAGCGTGGGCGAGGTCGAAGCGATGCTCGATCTGGTGAGCCCGGCGCCGGGCCCGGCGCAGATCGCAGAGGCCAACTCCGATCTGCATGCGCTGGTGCGCGTGCTCGAGCAGATGCCAAAGCGCCGGCGGGACATTCTGCTGGCAGTGCGTCTGGATGGCATGGCTCAACGCGAGGTAGCTGAACGTTTCGGGATTTCCTTGCGGCTCGTGGAACTGGAGCTGAAGCGGGCACAGGCGTTCTGCGCCGATCACATTGAACGGTAGCGAACCATAACGAACGACATCGCTCGAGACGTCGGCTTGCCACGGCAAAATGACGATCGTGCGAAGTGGAAAAGACATTTCAAAAAATATTGCGGAAACCGATGGCGGGAAACGTCATGAGAATATGACGGCCCCAAATCGGGCAGAATCGCCGCCCGTAAGACCTAACACGTCAAGCGGCGCCGCAAGCAGAGGATTGGCAGACACATCCGACATGAAGGCAGTACCTGACAGCTCGAACCGAACCGCCACGACGCATGCCTTGCAGCGTGATGCCCACGCCTGGGTGCGACGTCTTACGTCCGGCGAGGCCACCGTGGCAGATGCGCAAGCCCTGAAGCAATGGTGCGACGTGAGCCCTGAGCATGCGGCGGCCTTTGCCGAGGCGCGGCGTCTGTGGCGTGATCTTGGCCCCGCAGGCGAGATGGCACGCGCACGCGCGAGCGCCGGCGTACACCGTCCGGCGCGCATGGGCCGGCGGGTGTTCCTGGGGGGCGCGCTCGCGTCGGCGGCAGGGGTAGGGGCGGCCGTGATCGCCCCGGCGGGCTTCTGGGGCGCCATGACCTCGATGGCGAGCGCCGACTACCGGACATCGACCGGCGAGCAGCGTCAGATTGCGCTGGCGAATCAGGTGAGCGTCGATCTCAATACCCGCACCCGCGTGGCGCTGCTCAAGAAGGACAGCGCGAACGCGGCGCGCAATGGCGTCGACCTGCTCGACGGCGAGATTGCCGTCGACAGTTCGCGCAGCGCGACGCCTTTCGTCGTGGCGGCCAGCGATGGACGAACCATCGGCACTCAAGCCAACTTCGAAGTGCGCAATCTCGAGACGCGCGTGTGCGTGACCTGTGTGTCGGGTGACGTGCGCGTCGAGGTCGGCGGCAACAGCGTGCAACTGGCGGCGCGTCAGCAAGTGGTCTACGAGGACCGTCGTCTGGGGCGTGCGACGTCCGTCGATACGGCGGTCGTGTCGGCCTGGCGTGCTGGCGTGCTCGTGTTCCGCGATACGCCGCTCGCCGACGTCATTGATGAAATCAATCGCTATCGCGCGGGACGCGTGATGGTTTTCGACAGCCATCTCGCGCAAAGTCATCTGAGCGGACGATTCCGCATCGACCGCCTCGGCGAAATCTTCGCGCAAATGCAGGAAGTGCTCGGCGCGCGGGTGACGCAGCTCCCGGGCGGCATTGTGGTCGTCGGCTGATACGTGCCGGTACGAAGACTCGTAGCGTGCACAAGGCACGCGAGAGGCGGATACCAAGTTTTTTCGGGGAAGGCGTTGCGGGTTTCAAAGGTGAGCGTCGTCATCAAAGGGAAGGCCGCTTGCATCAATCTGATGGCGGTGGCCGCTAACCGATTGCCACTGCACACCCGACATGCAACCGAACCCTTTCGCCTCGCTCGCAACGCCCGCATCCGATAGTTCTGCCGACTCGCCGTGCAAGCAGCAGCACCGGCGGCTGAGTCGCGTCATTCGTAACCTGCATCGAAAGCCGCTGGTGCAGGCCGCCGCATTGACGCTGCTGGCATCGTCGGCTGCACACGCGCAGCAAGCCTTCAGCAACGCATGGTTCGCCGCGCGCGGTGCAGCGCAAGCGAGCGCCTCGCAGACGGGACGCCTGCCGAACGGTATGCCGGTGTCATCACTCATGGACCCGTCGGCGCAGCAACAGCAAGCGAATGCACAGTTGCAGCGCTCGATTGCGAATCTGGGCACGGCGGCACAGAACATTGCGGCGATGCAGGCCGCGCAGGCCAATGCGCGAGCGGCTGCGGCAAACAGCGATGCAACGATCCCTGACGGTCTGACCGAAGGCGGCCTGAAGGTCGACACGAATAGCCTGACCAAGGGCTGGGTCAATGCACAGGCGCCAACGCAAACGAGCGCCAACGGCAAGACCAACGTCAATATTCAGCAAACGGCAGACAAAGCGATCCTGAACTGGGAGACGTTCAACGTCGGGCGCAAGACGTCGGTCAACTTCGCGCAGCAAAGCGACTGGTCGGTGCTCAATCGCGTGAACGATCCACAGGCGCGTCCGAGCCAGATTCAGGGGCAGATTCACGGTGACGGCACCGTCCTGATTCTTAACCGCAACGGTGTGATCTTCGGCGGCACGAGTCAGGTCGATACGCGCAACCTGGTGGTCGCGGCGGCTCGCATGAGCGACGCGCAGTTTCAGACGGGTGGAATCTATGGCGCAAACGGCACGACGCCGACGTTCACGGATGCCCTGGGCAAGGTCGAAGTGCAGGCGGGGGCGAATATCACGACCCGCACGCCGACGTCGGTGACGCAAGGCGGCGGCTATGTGTTGCTGCTCGGCAATCAGGTGAGCAACGCCGGGACGATCGTCACGCCGCAAGGGCAGGTGGCGTTGGCCGCGGGCGACAGCTTCGTGATACGCAAGGGCGTGGGCACGGATGCGAATACGCCGTCGACGACCCGAGGCAGCGAGATTTCGCCGCAGTTCGTGGCACAGAGTACGGCAGGCAAGGTGGTGAACAGCGGCTTGCTGATGTCTTCCGAAGGCGACATCACGCTGGCGGGCCGTGACGTGCAGCAGTTGGGCACGGCGGTGTCGACGACGACGGTCAACACGCGTGGCACGATTCACCTGCTGAACTCAGCGAGCGACACGCTGGGCAAGGTGACGCTGGGCAGCGGTGCGCTCACGTCGGTGCTCATCAGCGAGAACGGAGCGACGGCGCTCGACAGTCAACGCACCGCGTTGATTCAGGATTCCGCAAAACAGGACGTGCTGCGCGTCGGCATGTCGTCCGGACTGTTCGACAACTTGTCGATACTCTCCGATCGACGCGATCAATCGCGCGTCGAGATCGTGAGCGGCGGCAATATCGAGTTTCAGGGCAATTCGCTCACGCTCGCCACCGGTGGTCAACTGGCGGTGAGCGCCACGGGGCGCAGTTTCGTGGCAAACGGGGCACAACTGGATGTTTCCGGCGCGGTCGGCGTCTCGCTGTCGATGGACAGCAACAACGTCAAGATCAACGTGCAAGGCAACGAGCAGCGCGACGCACCGGGCAACCGCGATAACGCGGCACTGAACAATGCAAACGTCTACATCGACCGCCGGCGACTGGTGTACGTCCCGGCGTCCGTCGGGGGCTACGCGAACGAGCGCTGGTACACCCCCGGCGGTCTGCTGGAAGTCGGCGGCTATCTGGCCAATCAGACGCACGGCATTGGGGAGTGGGCCGCGCAGGGCGGCACCGTGACCATTGGCGGCAACGAGGTAGTGACGCAGAAGGGGGCGCTCATCAACCTGTCGGGCGGCTCTCTCAACGTGCAGACCGGCTATCTGAATCAGACGTGGCTCAAGGGGGTAGACGGTCAGCTCTACAACGTCAACACCGCGCCATCGAACCTGATCTACACCGGTGTCTACAGCGGCTTCGAGGTGGAACACGAGCGTTGGGGCAAGAACCTGACCGAGTCGTACGCCAGCCCGCTCATCGCGCCCACGCGCGTACTGCAGAACGGCTACACGGTCGGGCGCGACGCGGGCCGTCTGTCGATCTCGGCGCCGACGGCCGTGCTCGAGGGCGACGTCGTCGCCAACGTCTACACCGGCCCGGTGCAGACGCAGGCACGTCCGTCCGGGCTCACCGACGGCTACTCACTCAGCCAGTTCGCCGTTGCGCGTGCTGCGTCGCTGACACTCGGTCAGTACATGGGGCTGGGGCGCACGAACGCGTTCGCGACGGATGTCGTGATCGGCGACATCGACGACATCACATCGCAGATGAAAGCGGGCGATGCGCTCGACGCGACACGCACGAATACGCTCTGGCTCGATGCCGCGCGTCTGAATGCCACCGGCTATGGTGAGTTGGACCTCGTGACGTCAGGCGACATCAACGTGCGCCGCGACCTGCGTCTGGATAATGGCGGCCGTCTGAGTCTGGTGTCGCCGGGTGTCGAGGTGAGCGGCAACATCATCGTGCCAAGTGGCACGGTCAATATCTCCAACACCTATCTGCGCGCGGGCGAGCAATACCCCGTGGCACTGTTCCAGTCCAACGGCACGGTGGGAATGACGCTGTCGCCGGGCGCGCGAATCGACGTGCGCGGGCTCTGGGTCAACGGTGCGACCGATCCCGACTCGCTCGCCAAGGTTGCCTTCCTGAACGGCGGTAACGTCACGTTCGATTCCACCAGCGATCTGACGATCGGTGACGGTAGCGTGATCGACGTGTCGTCTGGCGGCGCAGTCCTCGCCAATGGCAAAACCCGCGGCGGTACCGGCGGCAACGTCACGCTGATCGCCGGTGACTCGGCGAGCAATGTGAACGTCAGCGTCGGCACATTGACGATGAACGGTGCGATCCTCGCATATGGCGTGAACGGCGGCGGCAAACTCACGATCTCGACGCCGGACGCCATCATGATCGGTGCGAACGCGGCGCTGGCCGGTGGCGAGCTGGCGGCAGGAACGTCGGCGAACGTCGCGGTGAAACTCGCCGAGCCCTACACCGTTCCCGCAGGCACGCCGCTGCCGTTCTCCTCGATCGATGCGCACACCAAGCTGATCATGGACGTGCCGTTCCCGGTGCCGATTCAGCTCGACGTGCCGCCGAGCACACCCACCGCAGCCGATTGGGTCGTACCTGCTGGCGTGGGGATACTCGCTTACAGAACGGACGGCAATTCCGGATACAACCGCTACTACCCCGGCGACACGCTGCCAAAGGGCACGTTGATCTTCAATATGTTCGGCGCGGACGGCAACAGCAACCTGCCCGCAGGGACTGTCATTCCGTCGAAGGTGTTCCCCACCGGCTTCTCGATCCTGCCATACCGTATCGTGTACACGGCGGGCACGGTCAGTAACGTGGACGTGACCTACCCGGTAGGTGTGGTCATCCCCGCCGGCACGACACTCGCGCGCAACGTCGCTGTCACGCCGGCGCCCACGTTCAACGCGGGCACGTCGGGCAGCAATACGCCGTTCTTCAGCGCGGGGTTCTCGAGCTACGACATCAACGGCGGGCAGGGCGTGCGCGTGGACAACAGCGTGAAGCTCGCGCCGGTCATGCCCGTGTACCACTTCACGGCAAACAGCGCGAGCGCCCCCACCGGCAGCGATCCGTCGAAGGTCATGGAGGTGGCGCTGCCGCAACTCTTTGCGGAAAACGCGCAGACTGCCATGCTCACGCAGCGAGCCGGGGCCAGCCTCGCATTGCGTTCGATCACCAAGGACTATCAGGGCAACAAGGCGGGCGGTGAAGTGAGCATCGGGCAGGGCGCATCGGTCGTTGTCGACCCAGGCCAGAGCATCACGCTCGATTCGTTCGGGCAGATCACTGTCGATGGTGCGCTGATCGCCCGTGGCGGCAAGATCGCGCTGACTGCGCAAGCCGATGGCGTATTGGCCAGCGCCCGCAATTTCGACGCTGCCGGCAACAACCGCGGCATGGCGATCTGGTTGGGGCCGACCGCCATGCTCGATGTCTCCGGCTTTGGCTACACGGCTGTCGACGCCTCCGGGCGCACCTACGGCACCGTGTTGGACGCCGGCAGCATCGCGCTGAACGGCAACGTATCGTTCGTCATCGTTCGTCCGGGCGCGGAGTTGAACGCCGATGGCGCGGCGGTGAAGGTGAGTACGGCGACAGTGCCGGGGCAGCCGTCGAACGCCACGGGCAGCATGGCGCTGGCCTCCAACGGCGGGGCGATCGCGCTGAACTCGATGAGCGGTCTGATGCTCGACGGCAACGCGCATGCCAAGGCTGGCGGCGCAGGTGCCTCGGGCGGCGATTTGTCGCTGTCGTTGACTACCGCGCAATATCAGGACCAGACCAATCTGATTCCGATGTCAGTGCTAGTCCCTGGGAAGTTCGTGGTCACACAGCACAGCGGCGTTCCGGCCGCGCTCACCGGGCCTTCCGCTGCGGCCTCGTTGGCGTTCGGGCAGGCGACGGTGAGCGTCGATCAGATCGAGGGCGGCGGTTTCAGTTCGGCATCGCTGCTGTCGACCGACTTTCTGATTTTCAATGGCGATGTGTCGCTCTCGCTCGACAAGAGCCTCAAGCTCATGGCGAACGCCATCACGTCCAATTCGCCCCAGGCGGGCAACCCGGTGCCCACGAGCAACACCGTGCGTCTGGCCGCGCCTTACGTGAGCTTCAGCGCCACACCGGCCGTCTTTCGCGACGGCTTTCGGAGCGGGGCGATCGGCAATGTGCAGCCGAGTAGTCTCCCGACCACAGCGACATTCGAGGTCGACGCGAACCTCATCGACATTCAGGGGCCGATCAGCTTCTCCTCCAATGCTTCTTACTGGGACAAGGATCTCAACCAGTGGGTGCAGACCCCCGTAGCGGGTTTCAAGACGATACGCTTCGCTAGTCAGGGCGATATCCGTTTTCTTCCGACAACGGCGTTGGCGACCGGGACGTCGCTGATCTCGCCGTGGGATCTGGACTTCGAGGGGGCGCAGATATACCCGACGACGGGGGCCGAGGCGAACATCGTCGCCGGCGCAACCAACCCGAACTACAACGCCACCCTGACGCTGGGCCGCACGACGGCCGATGTGCCGGATATGCCGATGTCCGCGTTCGGCTCGCTGCTGATGTCGGCGCCGAACATCAAACAAGGCGGCGTGCTGCGTGCCCCCTTGGGGGCGTTGATCCTCGGGCAGGTGGATAACGTGCCAGGTTCGGGGGGCATCACCCGGAACGTCGAGTTGTTGCCGGGCAGCGTGACATCGGTGTCCTCCGACGGTCTCACCATGCCTTACGGCGGCACCTTTGACGGCGTGACGTACAACTACAACGGCGCCAGCATCTCTGCGTTGCAGGCGGGCGGCTTCACGGGGGGGGGCTGGAACATCGGTTCCGGTATCCGGCTCAAGGGACAGACGATCGCCGTGGACGGTGGCGCAACGATCGATCTTTCGGGGGGAGGTTCGCTCACCGGCGCGGGATTCGTGTCAGGGCGGGGCGGTTCGGTCAACGTGCTCAATACGCCGCTGGTCAATGCGAACCCGACCATGAAACTCAGCAAGGCGAGCGACAAGGTCTACGCCATCGTGCCTGGCTATGCGTCGAACTATGCGCCGGTAGCGCCGGAGAACGGTGCGGGCGATCCGGTCGTGGGGCAGCGCGTCACCATCGGCAACGGCGTGCCGGGGCTGCCTGCCGGCACCTACACGTTGCTGCCGTCGAACTATGCACTGCTGCCCGGGGCCTATCGCGTCGAGATCGGCGCTACGGGCCAGAATCTGCCGGGCATCGCGACGGCGGCGGGCAACGGCACCTATTTGACGGCGGGCTATCTGAGTATCGCCAACACGTCTGCAATTAACCAACTGCCGTCGACCCTGTTGGTCACGCCGGGCACGGCCGTGCGCAAGTATTCCCAGTTCAACGAACAAAGCTACGGCGACTTCCTCGCGAGTCAGGCGGCGCAGTTCGGTAACCTTGCGCCGATGCTGCCGCGCGATGGCCGTGCGCTTGACGTCATGTTCGTCGCGCCCGACCAGGCACCGACGACGCCGGTTTTCACGTTCGACGGCAAGGCGCTGTTCGCCGCGGCACCGGGCGGTGTCGTGGGACAGGTCGCGGTGGAGAACGTCGGCGAAATCACCACGGGAACTCGCACGCCGGGCTTCACGGGGGTGTCGGTTGCGGCAAACGATCTGAGCGCGATCAACGCACCGCGCCTGAGTATCAATGGCTACACGGTCCCGTTGCGGGGGCTGCAATACGCCTTCTACAGTAGTGGCGTCCACGATCTCTATCTGCGCGATGGCATCACCTTGTCCGCCGGAGAGATCTATCTGATCGGCACCAACATCACGCTGGGCAATAACGTGACGCTGACGACCGTCGGCAAGGGCGCGGCACCGTTCGACTCGGCGACCACGGGGCTGCCCTACGTCGCCGGGAATAACACGGTCCTTGGCCTGTCGAACGGCGATATAGAATTTGGCGGCGCGCAATCGAGCAACGGCGCAATCACGATAGGTGCGGGCTCAGGCCTGTTCTCCGAAGGCACGCTGGTCTTCTCGACCAATGGCTCGTCGACGCTCGATTCGACGGCACGCTTCGGCTCGCGCAATATCACGCTCGCGGTGGGGTCGCTCAATGTGGGCGACGCGTCGCAGGTTGCCGGGGCGGGCAACCCGACAGGCATGCTGTTCAATCAGGCCATGCTCTCGACGCTGATGCATGGCGATGCGTCGAGTGGCGCACCTGCCCTCGAGACGATCACGCTGGGCGCCGCCGGGGCGATCAACGTGTTCGGCAGCAGCGGTCTCGATACGCGCGGCTCGGGCGTGGATGTCGTCCTGAAGTCCCCTGCGATCTATGGCTATGGTGCGGCAGGCGATCAAGCAACGCTTGCTGCCGACCGGCTGACGTGGAACGGCGTGGCGCAGGCGTCGGCACCGGCGATATTGACGGGTGGCCTGGGCAACGGTGCGTTGAGCCTGGTGGCGAAGGAAATCGATCTCGGCCAGTTCGTGCCGGTCGATACGACCGGCGTCACGCGCACCATCTACGGCTTCAGCGATGTCGATCTGACGGCCAGTGACCGAATCGTGTCGGCTGGCAACAGCAAGCTCTTCGTGTTTCAAACGCCGAGCACGCAAAGCGGCGCGGTCTTCGGCCAGAGCGGCACGGGGGGTAACCTCACGCTGGCGACGCCGCTGCTCACCGGCACGCAGAAATCGATCATCGGCTATGTGGCGGGCGGCGCGCTCAATGTCGTAGCCCCGGCGGGGTTGATGCCAAGCACGGCAACGTCGACGGTTGCCGGTGCAGAGATCGATCTGACGGGCGATAACGTGCGCATTGGCAGCACGGTTCTGCTGCCCAGCGGCAAGCTGGCCGTGGACGCCACGCACGACATCGTGCTCGCCGACGGCAGCCGCGTCGATCTGAGCGGGCAGACCTCGCAGATTCAGGCGCACACCGTCTACGGCTTCGGCGGCACGGCAACGTTCTCGAGCGCGCAGGGCGCCGTGACGCAGTCGTCCGGCTCGATCGTCGATGTTTCTGCGCAGAACAACAATGCGGGGGCGATCACGATCGACGCTCGTGCCGGCACGGTGGCCCTGAACGGCCAGTTGCGCGGAAGCCCGAACCCGGGGTTCGTCAGCGCCGACTTTGGGGCGGCAGCCGGCACTTTCGCCGACTTTGCCGGACTGAACGCGCTGCTCACGCAGGGGGGCTTCTTCGATTCGCGCAGCTTCGTGCAGAAACAGGGCGATCTGGTCGTCGGCGACGGCGTGAAGGCGCATAACGTCGGCATCTCGGTCGACAGCGGCAGTCTGACGGTCAACGGCACGATCGACGCTTCGGGCACGTCGCCGGGCACGATCCGTTTGTCGGCGGGCAACGGTCTCACGCTCGGCGGCGGTGCGGTACTCGACGCGCACGGCACGAAGCTCCAGGTCGACAGCTACGGCGTGCCCATCGAATCGAAGAATCGCGGTCATATCGAACTGACAACGTCGGGCGGTACGATGACGCTCTCGCCGGGCGCCGTGTTCGATCTCGGCACACCGGGCGGCGCACGCTACGGCGAGATCATCCTCAACGCGATGCGAACGGGGGAAACGTCCGGCGACATCGCCATCAACGCGCCTGGGCCGCTGACGATACGCGGTGCCGAGAGCGTCGCGCTCAACGGCTTCTGGACATATCACCTGGCGGCGGGCAGTGCGATTTCGCAGGCGACGCTTGACGGCTACGACAGCGCCAGCACCGCGTTCATGAACGCCGCTGCCGGCAACGGCGCACTGGCGGCGCGCACGGCCGGTCTCTCGGCCTACGGCAGTGCCTACCACCTGCGCCCGGGCGTGCAGATCGCCTCCGTTGGCGATCTATCGACGATTGGCGATATCGATCTGTCGGCGTATCGCTATGGCGCAGGGGCGGATCGCGATCCGAATTCGGCAACGTATGGCGCGGGCGAGCCGATGGCGCTGGTCTTGCGCGCGGGCGGCAATTTGACGATCGGGGGCAGCATCTCCGACGGATTCCAGGCAACGCACGGCGCACCGGCGACAATTTCGATCATCGACGTGTCGACCGTGCCCGCTTTCAAGTTGAGGACGACGCCCGGCAACGGTACGACCTACACGTATTGGTTCAACGACACCAGCGACGTTTATCTCCCCGTGGCGTGGACGATCCCGGCCACCGGCTTCTACGACTGGTTCGAGAATCAATACTGGGGGCCGCTGACCGACACCAACGGCGTGGCTTACAACCCGGGCGACACGATACCGGCGGGCACGACGATTAGCGCGGCAAACAGTTACGGCTATGCATTCGATCCGAGCAATATGCCCGTGCTGGCGACGATGACAAGCCCTGCGGTCCCGCCGAGTCCGGCCACTGGCCCGGGTGCCGCCATGCTCGCTGCCGGTTCGCGTTCGACATCCATCCGTCTGGTGGGCGGGGCGGACGTGACTGCGGCGGATCAGCGAGCGCTCCAGACGGTGCGTGCGCTCGCGGGCAGCGGCGACGTGACGCTTAGCGATGCCGCCTACAACAACGCGCTACGCGCCACGGCCTTCAGCGTGTTGCGTACCGGCACCGGGAATCTTGAAATCCTGTCGGGCGGCAGTTTCAGCGAAGCCACGCCCTACGGCGTCTACACGGCGGGCACGAGTTCGGCCCCGATACTTGCAGCCGACGGCAGCAATCCGTACAACCTGCCGTCCGCCGGTTCGGGCGGCGGTGTTCAGGTCTGGTATCCGGAGCATGGTGGCGACGTGCTGATATCGGCGCAGCAGGACGTAGGCGGCAATATCCAGATGGCCGACAACTCGCAGCGCTTCGTCGACAGTAACCTCACGTCGAATTGGCTGTGGCGCCAGGGCGGGGCGGGACTCACGACGGACCCGACTGCGTGGGGGATCAACTTCGGCTCGACGGCCGTGCTCGATTCAAGCAATCGCACTTCGGGAATCATCGGTTTTCAGGGCATCGGCACGCTCGGTGGCGGCAATTTGACGCTGGTGGCCGGACGCAACGCTGGCGTGATGACGTCCGACAACACCTTCCAGTCGACGGGCCTCGACCTTGCCGTTGCCTCGACCGGCCGTGTGCTGTCCGACGGCAGTCTGGTGCAGACGGGCGGTGGCGATCTGCGCTTGAAGGTTGGCGGGATGCTCAACGGACGTCCTTCCGTGGGGCAGTGGGACCGTCCTGGTGATTACTTCGGTTCGGTGACGAGCCTGCGCGGCGACACCACCATCGACGCGGGCTCGGTCGGTGCGACGGCGGCATATGGCAATGGCAACTATTGGAAGTCCTACGATCCGCGCGCACAGGCGCTCACGACGATCAAGGGTGTGACGCAGACGCGCGGACCGGTGCTGATCCCCGGCGACGGCACGGTCAGCGTCAGCGCGCGGGGCGATCTCGTGCTGGGCGGGGTCGGCGACGCGGGCATGACGGCGTCACAGAACGTCGACGGCGCCTTCTACACGACTGCCACGGGCTCCCTGACCAAGGGCGGCAACACGCAGTTCACGCTCTTCCGTCCGGCCACCGCCATTCAACTGTTCTCGGCCGGTGGCGACGTCATGCCCATCGACGGTGGAAATGCGGGCAATGGCGCCGCGAACGGCGGCAGCTTCTTCCCGGGCAGCCTGAGCGTGACGGCCGCCAACGGCGATATCCGGTTCAATACGGCGATGGCGCCGGACGATCCGCGAACTAATCTCGAGTTGATCGCCTCGCCAGTGGGGCAACTCGAAATGTTTGCGGCGGGCACGATCTACGGGCAGGGCGCGACGGTCTCGATGTCTGGCGCCGACATGGCGAGCCTGGCCACGCCGCAGCATCCTTTCTTCCAGACGATCAATGGGCCAAACCTCAACAGCGCGTCGTCGGACGCGGCGATTCGTCAGGCTGCGGCCAATCCGCTTGCGTATGGCGAGGACACCGTGACGTCGCCGCTGCACGGGCAGGATAGTGTGCCTGCCCGCATCTATGCCGGCGTGGATATCGACGATCTGAGTATCGGCAAGACGCTTGTCAGCCGGAACGACCCTGTGGCGCAGTTTATCCCGACGCACGGCGTCTGGTACGTTGCGGCGAAGCCTTTCGAGGTCATGGCCGGGCGCGACATCGTCGGCGCCGGCACGTTGCCGGACACGTTCGCGAACCTGAACGGCAGCGATATCACGCTCATGCAGGCCGGGCGCGACATCCTCTATCAGTCGGCGAACATTGTCGGACCGGGCCTGTTGGAGATGCAGGCGGGGCGCAATCTGTATCAGGGTTATGTCGGCATGCTCACGAGTGTGGGCGACGTGATGCACCCGTCGAACACCACCGGCGGCGCAGACATTTCGGTGCTCGCGGGCGTGGGCGCCAATGGTCCGGACTACACGCGCTTCGCCAAGTTGTACTTCGATCCGGCCAGCCAGTTGGCCAGCGGCAGCGCACTGGCCGGCAGCGGCAAGGTCGTGCACGCCTACGGCGACGAACTGACGGCGTGGCTAAAGGATCGCTTCGGCTACACCGGGACGTCGGCCGAAGCGCTCGGCTACTTCCTTGCGTTGCCGCAGGTGCAGCAGGGCGTGTTCGTGCGTGAGGTGTACTTCAAGGAGTTGCTGCTCGGCGGCCGGGAGTACAACGACACGAGCAGCCCGCGCTACGGCAGCTATCTGCGCGGTCGGGAAGCCATCGCCACGCTGTTCCCGGCGAACGACGAGAAGGGCAATGCGCAAAACTACGACGGCGCGATCACGCTGTTCAGCAGCGTGACCGGAACCAATACGGTGAACGGTGTGACGACGCCTGTTACGACCGATGCCGGTGTGCGCACCAACTTCGGCGGCAACATCCAGATGCTGAACCCGGGTGGGCGAACGCTGGTGGGTGTCGAAGGGGTGACGCCGGGCGCGGCCGCGGGGGTGGTTACGCAAGGCGAGGGCGACATTCAGCTCTACAGTCGCGACAGCATCCTGCTCGGTCTGTCGCGGGTGATGACGACCTTTGGCGGCGGCATTCAGGCGTGGTCGGCCGAAGGGGACATCAACGCCGGTCGCGGCGCGAAGACGACGGTGCTCTATACCCCGCCCAAGCGCGTGTACGACACCATGGGCGATGTGACGCTCTCGCCGTCGGTGCCATCCAGCGGTGCCGGTATCGCCACGCTGGCGCCGCTGCCCGAGGTGCCGGGCGGCGACATCGACCTGGTTGCGCCGCTGGGCACCATCGACGCGGGCGAAGCGGGGATTCGTGTGTCGGGCAACGTCAACTTCGCAGCGCTGGCGATCGTCAACGCCGCCAACGTTCAGGTGCAGGGCAAGTCGACGGGGTTGCCGGTGATTGCGGCGGTCAATGTCGGCGCATTGACCAATGCGAGCGCCACGGCCGCACAGGCAGCTACCGCGGCACAGGACGCCATCGCGCGCGACCGGGCGGCGCAACGTCAGAACGCACCGTCGATCTTCTCGGTGCGGATGCTGGGCGGCGGCACGGATACGCCCGCCCCCAACCCCGACCAGAAGGGCGCGTCGCTTGCGCCGCCGGCAAGGGGGAGCTACGACCCGTCGAGCGCATTCCAACTGGTTGGGAATGGTGAGCTGACCGAAGCGCAGAAGATGCAGCTCACCCGGGAGGAAAAGGCACATCTGTGACGGCGGGCGGCGCGTTACAAAAAATAATCTGCGGATTTGCCCTTCGATATCCGTCATGTCATTGAGGCTTGCACGAAATGACAGACAGAAGCGTTCATGGGTATCGGGGGGCACACAATGTTCGCGCGTGGAAAGAACGGGGAAGCACGGAGCACGGGAGGCGCTGAAGTGGATCTGGGCACGGCAAACAGCGTTGCCGACGCCGTCTCGGCCGCCGAGGAGCACGAAATCGGCAATGCCGGGCAGACCGGCGCGGCCATTCAGGTACTGCGCGAGTGCCTGGCGTCGAACTACGAGCGCCTGCTGCGCCGGCTGTCGCGCCGGATCGGTTGCTCCGATACCGCCAGCGACAGCCTGCACGAAGCATGGGTGCGGCTTGGCAGCGCCACGTTGCCCGACGCGGTGCACAGCGCCGAGACCTATGTGTTTCGGATGGCTTACAACCTGGCGGTCGATCAGATGCGCGGTCGCCGCATGTGGGAATCGCTCGGCGAGGAGCATGAAGTGTTCGACGTTCTGCCGGATCGCGGACCCGGCCCGGAGGCCGTGGCCGGTGCGCGCTCCGAGCTTGCGGCGCTCTCCCGTGCCTTGGGCGAGATGTCGGGACATCACCGGCGCGTGCTCATGGAGCTGCGCGTCGACGACCTGACTCGCGAAGAAGTCGCTGCGCGTCACGGCTTGTCGTTGCGCAAGGTCGATACCTTGCTGCGTCAGACGCTCGACTACTGTGCAACGCAGACCGGGCGGCAAACGTCCGGCGGAATAAGCGAGTCGCGCCGCCCGGTCAGGCCGGTTGTCGCGCCGGCCGCTTGCAAGCGGTAGAAACGGCAGTCGACCCGCCCCTGCGCTGGCACCGGCGCTCTCAATGCATCGGCTCGGCCGGTGCTTCGTTCTCGAACGTGCGGAAGCGCCAGCCGAACCACACGGCCAGCATCCGGATGATGAAGCCCGCCGCGAAGCAGATGCCCGTCGCGATGCCGTTCTCGACACCCAGACGCAGCATGGCGACGTACATCGCACCCGCGATACACGCCACGCTGGCGTACATCTCCCGGCGCAGCACCAGCGGCACCTGACCGCAGAGCAAGTCGCGCAGCATACCGCCGCCAATGCCGGTGAGCACGCCCGCCAGCACAACGATGACCGGGCTCGTGCTGACCGTCATGCCGATGTCGCAGCCGAGGATGGTGAAGGCGGCGAGCCCGATGGCGTCGACGGTGATAAACGTCATGCGCAGCCGGTGCACATGGCGCGCGATGATGGAGGTGAGCGTCGCCGCCCCGAGGGTGAGCAGCAAATACTCCGGGTGGGCGATCCAGACCAGCGGATGGCGGCCGAACAGCACGTCGCGGATGGTGCCCCCGCCCAGCGCCGTCACCATGCCGATGAAGGCGAGCCCGAAGCGGTCCATACCGCGCTGCATCCCCATGATCGCGCCCGACATTGCCTCGGTCACGATGGCGATCAGATAGAGCGCGTAGAAGATCTCTGTTTTCATGATGTCCCTTCAAGTGCCGGGGGGAATATATCACTTCATGAGATTTCCCCGGGATTTGCGCGATCCGTTGCCGCGCTCAGGCGCGTGCGCTGTGATTTGTACAAGTTCTCAAGCGCGCAGGTCGGTGCGACACTCCTTCCAACGAAACGACGCGCACAGACAAGCCTCCCGCGCGTCGGACGATAGGCGCCAGTCGCCTTTCCAACACATCAAGGAGTCCGTCATGCCCTACGTTCCTGGTCTGCTCTCCCGTATACTCGCGGGTCTCGTGGCCGTTTTTCCTTTTGTCGGCACGCATTGATGCGCACGCTGTTTCAGGTGCACAGCCTGTTCGTTGTCGTCGTTGGCGGCCTGTCTTTGCTGCGGATGGTGGCGCGGAGGGTCTCCACAGCCGCCAAACACCTTAAACTCTCAACCTTTTGTGCTCCGAACGGTGCCTCGGGGCGGTGATCCTGCCAGTCGAGCGTTCTATCGGCGGACCCGCCAGCCAGCGGTAACGGATTTGCGCAGCGCTTCTTTCGACGTGCTTCTTTGATCGCCCACTTCGTTCCATGATCCAGTTCATTCGCCGCCGACGTTATCTTGTCGCCAGCCTTGTTGTGCTAGCCGTTCTCGTGGCGCTCGGTCTGCGCAGCCTGGCGACCCCCAAGCCGCCGCAGTACATCAGCGCCAAGGTCGGGCGCAGCGATCTCGAAAATACCGTCCTCGCTACCGGCACGCTTCAGGCGTTCCAGCAGGTCGACGTCGGCGCACAGGTTTCGGGGCAGTTGAAGTCGCTCAAGGTCAAGCTCGGCGACAAGGTGAAGAAGGGGCAATGGCTTGCGCAGATCGACCCGGTGCTGGCGCAGAACAGCCTGCGTCAGGCCGAGGCCGACGAGCAGAACCTTCAGGCGCAAAAGCGTTCCACCGCCGCGCAGCTCAAGCAGGCGGAACTGGCGTTTGCGCGCCAGCAGCAGATGCTGCCCGATAATTCGACCTCGCGTCAGGACTTCGAATCGGCACAGGCCGCGCTCGACACGCAGCGCGCCACGCTCGCGGGCCTTGATGCCCAGCTGCGCAAGGCGGGGGTGGCCATCGAATCGGCCAGAGCGAATGTGGGTTACACGCGCATCGACGCCCCGATCGACGGTGAGGTCGTCGCCATTGTTACGCAGGAAGGCCAGACCGTGATCGCGCAGCAACAGGCGCCGGTCATTCTGAAGCTCGCCGATCTGGACACGATTACCGTGAAGGCACAGGTCTCGGAGGCCGACGTCATTCGCGTCGCCCCCGGGCAGACGGCGTATTTCACGATCCTCGGCGATCCCGACAAACGCTATTACGGCAAGCTGCGCGCGATCGAACCCGCCCCGCAGAACTTCCTCGACACGCAGAGCGCGCTCGGCGGCGGCGCCACGCGCAACAACACGGCCGTGTTCTACAACGCGTTGTTCGACGTGCCGAACCCCGATCACCGTCTGCGCATTTCGATGACGGCGCAGGTGAACGTATTGCTTGGTACCGCCAAACAGGCGCTGAGCATTCCCGTGGCGGCGCTCGGGAAGAAGGTCGGGGCCGACCGCTATGAGGTGCGAGTCTTGGGCGGCGACGGCAATGCGGCGACGCGTCAGGTCGTCACCGGTCTGAACAACAACGTGCAAGTCGAGGTGCGTGAAGGGCTCGCGGACGGCGAGCGCGTCGTGATCGGCGAGGCGGGTGAATCCACATCGGCTGCCGATGCTTCGGCCAATGCAGGTCAGTAAAGGACGTCCAGTATGTCGAGCGCCATCGCCCAATCTTCCTTGACCGCCAGCCCGCACCCCATGCTCGAGCTGACAGGCATCACCCGGCGTTTTCCGGCGGGCGATCGCGATGTTGTCGTGCTGCACGATGTGAATCTCACCATCGAGGCGGGCGAGATCGTTGCCATCATGGGCGCGTCGGGCTCGGGCAAGTCGACGCTGATGAACATTCTCGGGTGTCTCGATCACCCGAGCGAGGGCAGCTATCGCGTGGCAGGACGCGAGACCCGCGATCTCGATCCCGATGCGCTGGCGCAGTTGCGTCGCGAACACTTCGGTTTCATCTTTCAGCGCTACCACCTGCTGCCGCATCTGGACGCTGCCGCCAATGTCGAGATGCCGGCGGTCTACACCGGCACGCCCCATGCGGCGCGTCGCGCGCGCTCGGTGCAGTTGCTCGAGCGGCTGGGGCTCGCGGACCGCACCGGCCATCGGCCGAGCCAGTTGTCGGGCGGTCAGCAGCAGCGTGTGAGTATTGCGCGCGCGCTGATGAACGGCGGCGAAGTCATTCTGGCCGACGAGCCGACCGGCGCACTCGATACCCGCAGCGGCAGGGAAGTCATCCGCATTCTGAAGGAACTCAACGCGCTGGGGCACACGGTCATCATCGTGACCCACGACGAGAGCGTTGCCGCACATGCCCGTCGCATCATCGAGATTCGCGACGGCGAAGTCGTGGCCGACCGGCCGAATGCGCCGGTGGACGATACCCCGGACGCAGCGTCGGCCACCGCCGCCGGTGAGGGGATGACATCCGAGGCGCTGGCCGCACCCCTCGCCCCCTCGACCGGCCCCGCCGCCGCAGACGCCCGTCATGGCGGTGCGTTGGCGCCGCGTCGCTGGACGGGGGGCATCGACCGGTTTGCCGAAGCGTTCCGCATGGCGTGGATCGCGCTGGTGTCGCACCGTCTTCGCACGTTCCTGACGATGCTCGGGATCATCATCGGTATCACGTCGGTCGTCTCGATCGTGGCCATTGGCGAAGGCGCGAAGCGGTACATGCTGGCGGAGATCGGCAGCATCGGCACGAACACGATCAACATCTATCCCGGCAAGGACTGGGGTGACAATCGCGCCACCACCATTCAGACGCTGGTGCCGGAAGACGTGAGTGCATTGTCCGAGCAGGTCTATGTCGACAGCGCCACGCCCGAGACGGCGCGCAGCCTGCTGCTTCGTTATCGCAATATCGATGCCAGTGCGACGGTGACGGGCGTGGGCGAGCACTTCTTTCAGGTGCGCGGCATGAAGATCGCGCAAGGCATTGCCTTCGGGCCGGACGAAGTGCGCCGTCAGGCACAGGTCGCAGTGATTGACCAGAACACGCGCCGCAAGCTGTTCGGCTCGAATCCGAATCCGCTGGGCGAGGTGATCTTCGTGGGCAACCTGCCGTGCGTGGTAATTGGCGTGACGGCCGAGAAGAAGAGCGCCTTTGGCGACATGAAGAGTCTGAACATCTGGGTGCCGTACACCACGGCGGCTGGCCGGTTGTTCGGTCAGCGCAACGTCGACAGCATTACCGTGCGGGTGCGAGAGGGGCAGCCGAGCAAAGCGGCCGAGAAGAGTCTGGAGTCGCTCATGACGCAGCGTCACGGGCGCAAGGACTTCTTCACCTACAACATGGACAGTGTCGTGAAGACGGTTGAGAAGACGAGCCAGTCGCTCACGTTGCTGCTCTCGCTGATCGCAGTGATTTCGCTTGTCGTGGGCGGGATTGGCGTGATGAACATCATGATCGTGTCGGTCACCGAGCGCACACGGGAGATCGGCATCCGCATGGCGGTGGGGGCACGGCAGAGCGACATCATGCAGCAGTTCCTCGTCGAGGCGGTGATGGTGTGCCTGATGGGCGGCGCCATCGGTATTGCCTTGTCCTTCGGGGCGAGCTTCATCTTCTCGCTGTTCGTCGCCAAATGGAAAATGGTGTTTTCGATGGGCTCTGTTGTAACGGCTTTCCTGTGTTCGACGCTCATTGGCGTCGTGTTCGGCTTCATGCCTGCGCGCAATGCGGCGCGGTTGGATCCGGTCGAAGCGCTCGCACGCGATTGAGGTACTGCCTGATGACCCGAATGATTTCCACTAGCCGTATGCCGAGGTTGACCCGTACCGTCATCGCACTAGCGAGTGTGGCCATGTTGCTGGCGGGGTGCGCAGGTGCGCGCCACGAACCGTTGCCGGCCGTGCCTGTGCCGGCGCAGTGGACCGGGGCGCCCGTGGCGTCTGCTGCGGCGCCTGCTGCCCCGAGCAGCGCGATAGCGCCAGAGTTCTGGCGTGCGTTCGGCGACCCTGTGCTCGACCGCCTGATTGCCGACGCTCTGGCCGTCAACAATGACCTCGCTGCAGCGGGTATCCGCGCGTATCGTGCGCAGTTGCAAGCCGGTCTGGCGGATACCAATCTCACCCCCGGCGTGACGGTGCAAGGCCAGGGGAGCGTGTCGCGCCGGTTGGACAATCAGGTCATGACGAGGGGCAGCGGTCTGACGGCGACGGCAAGCTATGAGCTCGATTTGTGGGGAAAACTTGCCGCGCAACGAGATTCCGCCCGCTGGGTGTTCGAAGCCACCGAGGCTGACCGCGAAACGGCGCGTCTGGCGGTGATCGGCCTGACGGCGCAGTACTACTGGCAGATTGGTTATCTCAATCAGGTGATCGCCTACGCCGAGAGCAATATCGCGTACAGCGAGCGCGTGCTGGCGTTGGTGCGTTCTCGCTACGCCGCCGGCGCCGTCTCGGCGCTGGACGTGGCGCAAGCCGAGCAGGCGTTGTCCGATCAGCGTGCGGCACTCACGCAGCAATTGCAACAGCGCACCGAAAACCGTAATGCGCTGGCGATCCTGTTTGACCGGCCGCCGCAGCAGGCCGCCGCAGAGCCGTCGGCGTTACCCACGCAGGCCTTGCCCGATGTGCCGCCCGGGCTGCCCGCCGAGTTGCTGGGCCGGCGACCGGATTTGCGCGCCGCGGAACTGCGGCTGCGAGGGATGCTCGCCGATGTCGACGTTGCGCGCACGAGCTTCTACCCGACGTTTACGCTCACCGGAACGCTCGGCACGTCGAGTTCGTCGCTCGAACGTGTGCTGGCCAATCCCTTAGGGACGTTGGGACTTGGACTGGCGCTGCCGTTCATCCAGTGGAATACCATGCAGTTGCAGATCAAGGTGTCGCAGACACAATTTGACGAAGCTGCCGTGAACTTCCGCAAGAGCCTCTTCACGGCGCTGAGCGAAGTGGAGAATGCGCTCTCGGCGCGTGACCAACTGACGAAAGAAGGGGAGCAGCGAGTGCTGTCGCTGGCGCAGGCACAGCGAGCGGAAGCGCTTTTGCGCTCGCGCTATCTGGCCGGCGCCATCGATATTCAGCCCTGGCTGGATCAGCAGAAGAGTTTGCGCGACGCGCAGGCCGCAGACGCGCGGGTGCGGCTGAACCGGCTGAATAATCGTATGGCGCTCTACAAAGCGTTGGGCGGTGCGGGCAACGTCTCGGACGTCACGCCACCCGCCTGAACCGGGCGGCGTTGTGCCGAGGGGGGGAAGCAGACAGGCCGGCATTGCCGGCCTGTTCTTCATTCCGTCGTGGTTGGCGCGAAAGTCTCAGGCGGCGGCCTCGCCCGTGTGCGGCATTTTTGGCAGCGTGATCGTGAACGTGGTGCCGACGCCGACCTGACTCGTCACGTCGATCGTGCCCTTATGGAATTCGATGGCGGCGTGCACCACCGCGAGGCCCACGCCGGAGCCGTCCTCCAGCACAGCGTTGCTGCGCGAACGGAACGACATCTGGAAGATCTCCTTGAGTTCGTCTTCCGGAATACCCGTGCCGTTGTCGCGCAGTACGACACGTAAGGCTTCACCGGCATCCGATACGCCGATATCGATGGCGGGCGCCACCATCGTGTACTTGGTGGCGTTGCTGATCAGGTTGATGAAGGCGTGGAAAAGCACGTTGCTGTCACCGATCATGCGACTGTCGAGGCCTTGCGCCGCCTGCACGGTAATGGTGGCGTTCGGGAACATGTCCGAGCCGACGCCGCGCACATCTTCGAGCAGGGCGACGAGGGACAACTCGGCGCGCTTGCCGAACTTCGGATCGTCGAGCGAGGCGCTTTGCGCGGCATCCAGCCAGTTCTGGATCAAATGGTTGAGCTTGGCGACGGCCTCGCGAATCTTCGTATAACGCGGGCTCGAATCCGCTTCCTCGTTACGCGGGCTCAGCAGGCGCTGCGCGTGTCCGTCGATCACATTGAGCAGCGTACGGAACTCGTGCGTAGCCATCGACCGGAAGGTCTTCTGGAAATTGTTGAGGCGTTCCTCGTTAGCCAACGCGCGTTGCAGGATAGTGTTCTTGGCGGTCGCGAGTTTCTGGTTGCGCACAAGCGACGACGTGCTCTCCTGAAACTTGGCGAGCGAGCGCGAGAGCATGCCGACTTCGTCGCCGCGCGAGAGCCAGGGCAGGCGCAGCTTTTCCTTACCCGATACGGCGCTGCCGGATAGCTGGATCAGGCGTGTGAGCGGTCTGAGGATGACCGCGTCCACGTAGATCAGGCAGAGCAAGGTCACGAGGATCATCGCGGCGATCAGGCCGTCGATCTGAAACAGACGGTTGCGGGCCGCCTTGTTCTTGGCCTCGACTTCCTTGATCAGGGCTTCGGTACTGCGAAACACCAGCGAGCCGAAGGTGCTGTTCGCTTGTGTGTACTTATTGTTCGACTCGCCGCGATAGAGCCTGGCGGCATCGTTGAGCTTGCCGTTTTGGGCGAGTTGAAATACCTGACTCGAGGCGCGCCGGTATTGGGCCCATTGCGTCTGGAATTTCGAGAAAGCCAGACGGAATTCGTCGTGCACGAGCAGCTTCTGATAGCGCTCGGCGGCCGCTTTGATCTTGCCGTCGAACTCGGCGGCGGCGGCGCGGATATCTGCAAGCGCCTTGGGCGACATTGGCGCGAGGGCTTCGGATTCAACGGTGCGGAAGTCCGAGATGTAATCGTTGAGTTCCTCGAGCACGCTGAGATTTTCGATCTGCGTGCGCTCGGCCTCGATCGCGCGGCGCTGCGACGTATCGACTTCGCGATGCACCACAACGCCGACCGCAACCATGGCGATGAGGCAGAGGGCGACCAGCAGATACATCCTGCGCCGGATCGGGAGTTGCTTGTTGTGTGAAGAAGACGCTTTAGCCATGCGGGCGATCTGTCGCGGAAAGGGAATCTGAGGCGATCAAAGCTGGATGATGTTGAGCAGCGCGGCCCGTACCACGGCTTCGGTGCGCGTGGCGACGTTGAGCTTTTCGCGGGCGTTATCGATATGAAAGTCCACCGTGCGTTTGCCCAGATCGAGAATGATCGAGATTTCGGCGGACGTTTTGCCGCGCGCCGACCATTGCAGCACTTCCACTTCCCGCTTCGTCAGGCCGAACGGCAGCGGCGTGCCATCGGGCATTTCGTCGTGCTCGGTGTACTTGCGGATGACGGTGTCGAGCACGTCGAAATCGACTGGCTTGAGCATGTACTCGTCGGCGCCAGTACTGTGCCCGCGCATGATCGATTCCTTGTCGGCGTTGCCCGTCAGGAAGATGAAGGGGATCTTGCGCTCGCCCTGAATGATGCTGCGCGCGCTTTCCAGAAACTCGAAGCCCGTCATGCCCGGCACGTTGACGTCGCACAGGATGACATCCGGCATGAACGACGCGAGCGTCGCCAGTGCGGTCGTAAAGTCGTGCGCCACTTTGACCACGTAGCCCCGATCCGTCAGATCCTCGCGAATCAGGTCTGCCGAATCATGGTCGTCTTCGATGCAGAAAACTTTCGTGGGAGATGACATCCCTCTGGCCCCGTTTTTTTGTAAGTGAATCCCGAAATCCTACTAAAAAATCGGCGGACGACGAAATTTCCTTTCGTGCCACATAGACGAGACGGGGATTCGGCACCGTGATTTCATCGAGCGGCGCAAAGAGAAAGGACCGCTCCGGGCGGTCCATTTCGGCTTCCTGGCGATCAGAGTGATTCAGAGGTTCAGCGGCAGAAGATGACCGAATTTCTCAAACAGTTCCGTGGCGACGCGAAAAAGGACGGCGGACATATTGTTTCTCCTGGATGAACGAAGTCGGTGACCGTGTTGTGGATCAGTAGCCGAAGAAGTGGCCGATGGTCATGGCGCAGTGCATACCGGTCTCGACGCAGGCGTCGTTGGTCAGCAGGCTGTCGATGAAGTCGTAGAGGTGGCTCATGATGTCGTTCCCCGGGTTCTGATCAGGTTGGGAGGTGATTCAGCCGAAGATCGGCGCGATGACGCCGACAAGGCCGAGCAGGGCGGGAAAACCGTAGGTGATGATGGCGGGCATGGTGTTTCTCCTGGAACGTTTCGGGTTTCGGCTGCCGCTGGGTTGCGTCAGTCGGTGAATGAAGTATCGTCGTCGGCCAGCGCTGGCGAAACTGTGATTAATACAAGTCGGGCTGAATTTTCGAGAGCCGGAGGAGGTGGGTTCGAAAAAAGTCTTTGTGTGGCAAAGGTTTGCGCCGTTTTTCTTCAAACCCCCCGTATTAATCGCAGTGACGACCCGCGGCTCACTCCGTATCATTCGCTTCGCATTACAAAGCATTACAGAAGTCAATTATGGATACGGAGTACTGAATGAGCACGATTCGTATGACTGGTGTCGCGTTCGCGGCGCTGTGCATGATGACGTCGCCCGCAGAAGCGATTTCCACGCTCGACATCGATGACGTCAATGGCACCCCGTTTATTCGGGCGAGGTTTTTTTCGCCCACGGATCCAGCCTATGCCTACGCCATCGACGGAACCACGGAGGAGCTTTCGAAGGGTACGCTCTCGGCATTGCAGAAAGCGCAGACCGAGGGGGCATTGCGCTACTGGGCGGAAATCATCAAGGCGACGCCGGGTCGATCGCCGGCGATCATCAATGTCGGCATGAATGACGACAACGGTGCGCACGCGTACAGTCCATACGTATACCGCGCTGGGGACTCACAGGCCACTGGTACCGAAAATCCGACGCTCGTGCAGGCGGCGCTGCAGAACAACCCGCTCGCCAGCGCGAGCTACGCTGGCGCGCACGGCGAGATCACCATCGGCAAGATGGACTTTTCGACGATGCCGTACACGCCGTCGCAAGTGCCGCTCGACGCGAAGGTCGATTTGCCTGCCGTGATGTTCCACGAGGTCGCACATGCGCTGGGTGTCGGGGCGAACCTGGTATCGGGCACGAACGGGCTCGGCCAGCCGTACGAGGCATTCGGCAGCGTGCTCGACGACTGGTCCGCGCATTTGCGCGACGACAACGGCAATGCTGCGAGACCCGGGCAACTGATCCTTACGGTGGAGAACGCCAGCTTATCCGACCCGGATGCGTTCGATATTCGCACCGATAAAGGCTACTTTACCGGCGACCATGTGAAGGAGGTGCTGGCCGGCAGCGACATGAAGGGCATTCCGGTGCGCGCGATGACCGAAGGCGACTACGATAGGCCGATCATGTCGCACATCGAGTTGAAGAACAGCCTGATGAGCCATCAGTCGTACCGCAACTACACGGCTTTCATGGAAGCTGAACTCGCGGCGCTGCAGGACATCGGTTACAACATTGACCGGCGCAACTTCTTCGGCCGCTCGTACTACGGCAATGGGGTGACGGATATCAACGACAACCCATACTTCGGCCGGAACGCGGACGGCACGGCCTATGTGCCCAATACCTACAACACGGCGACGCAGGGTCTTGGGCTGCACATCTATGGCAGCGGGAACACGATTTCGCAGCGTGCAGACCTGCTGACCATCGGTGCTGGCGGCGCTGGTATCCGGGTGGATGGTGAAGCGAACAACGTGACGGTGCTGCCGGGTACGCGCGTCTATGCAGATGGCGCCAATGGTCGCGGCGTCATGTTCACCTACGGCAAGAACCATAGCTTCGTGCAGCGAGGCGATGTCCAGGCGCTGGGTGTCAACGGCATTGCGGCGAGCTTCGACTTTGGCCACAACGCCTTGGGCGATGCCAGCGACTACCGTGGCTCGTACATCTACCAGCGAGTCATCGCTGGTGTGGCGCAGCCACTGCTCGATGAACTTGACGGCCCGCTCGTCACGCGCGCCGACATTACCGGCCGGCTCGCAGGCCGTTATGCGTCCCTGTACATGTCGGAGAGCGGCTACGTCGGGCAGATCAACATCATGCGCGGCGCGGCGCTCTACGGCGACATTCTGTCGTTCTACTCGCAGCGCGACAGCAGTGGGGCGCTGCGACTGACCCAGCTTTCCTTCGGCCTGACCCCCGACGCTAACGGGCTCGCGACGACGCAGGCAGACCCCGCGTTCAATCTGCGGTTCGACGGCAACATTGCCGGCGGGAACCTGTCGCTGGCCGTGCAGGGCGGCACGACCGAACTCAATGGCGATCACACCGTGTACGACGTGGCCGTCGCGAATGGCGCGACGCTCACTGGCAACAGCCGTTACACGCTGAATCCGGCCGGCAGCTTCGTCAACGCGGGCACAGTCGCGCCGTCATTGGCGGGCGGATTCATCAGTGTGGCGGGGGACTACACGCAAACGAGCACCGGCCGCTTGCTCTCCTTGCTTTCGGGCGACGGCACCTTCAGCAGGCTGATCGTTTCGGGCAACGCCACCCTTGACGGCACGCTTGCCATTGCGCCGCAACGCGGTTGGTACGCGACCGGATTCAACGTCACATCGAGCCAGTGGCTCAATGCGTCGAGCATCACGGGAGCGTTTGCCAGCGTAACGGCGCTGCTGACGTCACCGACGCTTGTCGCCAGTGCCACGTCGCTGGGCGACAACACATATCGCGTGAGCGTTGCGCGCGCGGCGAACGCCTATTCCCGGTACGGTGTGGACGGCAACAGTCAGCGGGTGGGATCGGCACTCGACAAGATTGCGGGTGTTGCGGGCGCGGACCTTCAGCCCCTTGTCGCGGCGCTCGACTTTTCGGCGCTCGACGGCAGTGGCATTGCCAAGGCGTTGCCGCAGCTCACCCCGGCGGCGTATGGAGCGATGTTCACGGGTGGTTTGCTGCGGGAGCGTCAGGTGACTGACATGGTGGCCGCCGCGGTGGGTGCCGATGGTGCGAAGCGCGCTGGGGACGGGGCGCTCAGGGGCAACTGGCGTGTGTTTGCGATGCCGTTCGGCAGTGGATACTGGCGTGGTCGCGACGGTGACATGGCGGGGGCGAGCGGCAACACCTACGGTGTTGTGTTCGGCGTTGAGAGGGTGGCGGGCGAGGGGCGCGACTGGACATTGGGTGTGCATGGAGCGGTCAGCGGCCAGTCGACGCGTCTGGACGGTCAGACGCCTGGCTCGGGAAAGACCACAGCGTTGGATGTTGGCGTGCATGCGCGCTATGCGCTGGATCTGAGTGCCGGGCCGCATGCGTTTGCGTCGGTGCGGATGGGTGTGGAGGATGGGCGAGTTGATCGCACGATTTCCGTGAACGGTTATTCGGCTGCGCCGCGAGGGACGTGGACGGGGGCGACGGCGTCGGCCACCGTCGGAGGTGGTTGGCGATGGCAATTGGGTGGCGCGATGAGTGCGGGGCCGGTCGCGGCGCTTGACTACACGGCCTTGTATCGTCCGAGCCTTACGGAGGGGAATGCCGACGGTTCGAGATTGCACGTCGATGGCAAGACGTTCAATTCGTTGCGCAGTCGTCTGGGTGGGGAGGTGCGTTTCGAGTTGCCGATGATATCTGGCAACGTATTGACGGCGAATTTGCAGGCCACGTGGAATCATGAGTTGACGGGGGGCGTGGTGACGCAGAGCGCGTACTTTGCGGGGTATCCGGGGGCGAGCTTCACGACGCGGAGTGAGGTGGTGGGTCGAGACAGTCTTGGGTTGCAGGCTGGGGTGTCGTATCGAATGGCGCGGCGCATTGTGTTGGGGGCGGCGGTGTCGAGCAACGTCTATAGGGCGGGCAATGCGGACGTGGCGGGTTCGGTGTCTGCGACGTGGCGATTCTGAGGAGCGGGGACATTAGATCGAAAGGGGGGGGAGAACTAGGACGTTGCAGGCCGGACCGGGGACCCCTTCTGCTGCGAGTTGGGTCATTGTCTGAGTGGCGGAAGGGGTCTCCGGTCTGGCGTCACTGAGGGGGTAAGTACCGGACGGGTGGTAAAAGCGATGGTTTTCGGTCAGCCGGCATAGGGCCCCAAAAAGGGCAACAACAAAGCAAACAAAAGCCCAACAACGAATCGAACAAAAGCCCAACAACAAAGCGAACAAGAGGGGGTTCCAGCCTGCGTCATTATGTCGCGATGTATGGAATATGCGTATGCGTAGCATTCGTCACGCAAATTGTGTATCCATACATAGAGGCTTAAAATGTCCATGCATAACGTCTCGCCCATCCCGAGGGGAGGGGCAGACACGACACCTGGCGCGCGCTGGCACATGTGGTGTGCGCGGGTCGCTGCGGCGATGGCGGTGGTGCCCATGAGCGGCTGCACGCTGGAGTTGCTCGACCCGAAGGGCAGTGTTGGTGAGCAGGAAAAGCAACTGATCCTGATCGCTCTGGGCGTCATGTTGCTCGTGGTGGTCCCGGTGATCGTGCTTACGCTCGTGTTTTTCTGGCGCTACCGCGAAACCAACACTGCGGCGACCTACTCGCCCAAATGGGCGCACTCGACGAAGATCGAAGTCGTCGTGTGGACCATCCCCGTCATCATCGTCGTCTCGCTTGCCGTGATGATCTGGGAGACGACTCACAAGCTCGATCCCTACCGTCCCATTGAGCCTGTCGCGTCAGGCAAGCCGCCTGTGCGAGTGGAAGTCGTGGCGCTCAACTGGAAGTGGCTCTTCATCTACCCGGACTATCACGTCGCCACCGTCAACAAACTCGTGTTGCCGGTCGATACGCCCGTCGAGTTCAAGCTCACGGCCGAATCGTTGATGAATGCCTTCTTCATCCCGCAACTGGGCAGCATGGTCTATGCCATGTCGGGTATGGAGACGAAGTTGCATCTGATCGCCAACGAGACCGGCACCTATGCCGGCATGTCGTCTGCCTATAGCGGGGCGGGCTTCTCCGACATGCACTTCAACGCGCATGTGACCTCGCGCGGCGACTTCGACAAGTGGGTCAAGGAAGCGCAGGCTGTGCCCGACACGCTTGACGCACCGACCTACGTCAAGCTCGAACAGCCGGGTACCGGTGCGCCCGTGCCGATCTATGCCAACGTCATGCCGGGCCTGTTCGACGCCGTCGTCGGCAAATACATGGGCCCGATGGACGGCACCTCACAAGGCATGCGTGTCACTGGCAATGCCATCGACGACATCATCGCCGCCGCCAATTGCCGCGTGGACGGCCAACTGGACCGCCGCGCGCTTCTCGCGCAGCGTCCCGAGCGCGAGGCCGGTGTACAAACTGCTGCCCAGCGCGCGCTCACGGAGTAAGTCATGTTCGGAAAACTCGATCTCGACGCCATTCCGCTGCACGAGCCCATCATCATGGGCACGCTTGTCGTGGTGCTGATGGGTGGCGCGGCGCTTTTGGGCGCCATTACGTACTACCGGAAGTGGGGCTACCTCTGGAAAGAGTGGATCACCTCCGTCGACCATAAGCGCATTGGCGTCATGTACATCGTGCTCGCGCTGATCATGATGTTGCGCGGCTTTGCCGACGCCATCATGATGCGCGCGCAACAGGCCGTCGCCGCGGGCGGCGAGGCGGGCTACCTGCCGCCCCATCACTACGATCAGATCTTCACGGCGCACGGCGTCATCATGATCTTCTTCGTGGCCACGCCGCTCGTGCTTGGCCTGATGAACGTGATCGTGCCGTTGCAGATCGGCGCACGCGACGTGGCCTTCCCGTTCGTGAACTCCCTGTCGTTCTGGCTCTCCGCCATGGGCGCCGTGCTGGTCATGATGTCCATGTTCGTGGGCGATTTTGCCGCCACCGGCTGGGTCGCGTATCCGCCGCTGTCTGAACTGGGGTACAGCCCGACCGTCGGCGTCGACTACTACATCTGGTCGCTACAGATATCGGGGCTCGGCACAACGCTGACCGGCATCAACTTCATCGTCACCATCCTGCGCATGCGTGCGCCGGGCATGAACCTGATGAAGATGCCTGTGTTCACCTGGACGGCGCTGATCACCAACATCCTCATCGTCGCCGTGTTCCCGGTGCTGACCGCCACGCTCGCGCTGCTCACCGCCGACCGCTATCTGGGCATGCACTTCTTCACGAACGAACTGGGCGGCAACGCCATGATGTACGTGAACCTCATCTGGATCTGGGGTCATCCCGAGGTGTACATCCTGATCCTGCCGGCGTTCGGTGCGTTCTCCGAGATCATCGCCACCTTCTCGCGCAAGCCCCTGTTCGGCTACACGTCCATGGTCTACGCCACTTCGTCGATCGGCATTCTGTCGTTCTTCGTGTGGTTGCACCACTTCTTCACCATGGGCTCCGGGGCGAATGTCAATGCGTTCTTCGGGATCATGACCACCATCATCTCGATCCCGACCGGTGTGAAGCTGTTCAACTGGCTGTTCACCATGTACCAGGGCCGCATTCGCTATCACTCGTCCACGCTCTGGACCATCGGTTTCATGGTGACGTTCGCCATTGGCGGCATGACCGGCGTGCTGCTCGCCGTGCCGGGCGCCGACTTCGTGCTGCACAACTCGCTGTTCCTCGTGGCGCACTTCCACAACGTCATCATCGGCGGTGTGGTGTTCGGGTGCCTCGCGGGCATCACGTTCTGGTTCCCGAAAGTGTTCGGCTTCACGCTCAACGAGCGCTGGGGCAAGATCTCGTTCACCTGCTGGCTGGTGGGCTTCTATCTGGCCTTCATGCCGCTGTACGTGCTGGGCTTCAAGGGCATGACGCGCCGCATGAACCACTACGTACAGGCCGACTGGCAGCCGTATCTGATCGTGGCCGCCGTGGGCGCGGCAGTGATCGGGCTGGGCATTCTGTCGTTCGTCGTGCAACTCGTCGTGAGCATTCGCGATCGCAACGCCAACCGTGACCTGACGGGCGACCCGTGGGACGCGCGCAGCCTGGAATGGGCAACGTCGTCGCCTGCGCCGTTCTACAACTTCGCGCACGTGCCGCACATCGACTCGCTCGAGCAGCACTGGGACGACAAAGCGCGCGGCCTCGCGTGGCGAGAGCCCAAGCACTACGAAGACATTCATATGCCGCGCAACACCGGCACCGGCTTCCTCGTCTCTGTCTTCAGCGGGGTCATGTGCTTCGCGCTGGTGTGGCACATCTGGTGGCTGGCCGGTGCGAGCCTCGTCGCCACGCTCGCCGTCTTCCTGTGGCGTACCTACGACCGCGACGTCGATTACTACGTGCCGGCGGCTGAAGTGGAGCGTATCGAAAACGCCCGCTTTGCCGACCTGCGTGCAGCGCTTCCTGCGCGTCAATCCCTGCAAAAGGCCGCCTGATGTCCTCGGCATCCGTTCATTCCACTCACGGGCACGGCGCCAAGGCGCCGTCCAACGACCACGCTCACGGTCATCACGACACCGGTGTCACGACGACGCTCGGTTTCTGGATCTACCTGATGAGCGACTGTCTCATCTTCTGCGTGCTGTTCGCCACGTTCGGCGTGCTCGTGCAGAACACGGCCGGCGGGCCGACTGGCCGCGAGCTGTTCGAGCTGCCATTCGTGCTCGGCGAGACCATGCTGCTATTGCTCTCGAGCTTCACGTTCGGACTCGCGTCGCTGTCGATGCGCCCGGGCAACGAGGCCATCGTCCAGCGCTGGCTGTGGGTGACGTTCGCGCTCGGTGCGGCGTTCGTCTCGATGGAAGTCTATGAATTCTCGGCGTTGCTCCACGAGGGCGCGGGTCCGGGGCGCAGTGCATTCCTGTCGGCGTTCTTCACGCTCGTGGGCACGCACGGCCTGCATGTGACCTGCGGTTTGTTGTGGCTCGTCGTGATGATCCACCAGATCGGCCGCTTCGGCTTCGACGCCGTGGTGCGCCGCCGTCTGCAATGCCTCAGCCTGTTCTGGCACTTTCTGGACCTCGTCTGGATCTGTGTCTTCACCTTCGTCTATCTGCGGGAGTTCGTATGACGAGCGCTCAAGTCCACGACCACGCGGCGTATGCCTCGCAAAGTCACCTGCGCGATTACGTCATCGGCTTCTTTCTCTCGCTGGTGCTGACGTTCGCCTCGTTCGGCGCGGTCATGCTCAAGCTGGTGCCGGCGGGAATGGGGTTGGTGACCATCGTTGTGCTATGCGTGGCGCAACTGGTCGTGCAACTCGTGTACTTCCTGCACATCGGCGCACAGCGCAGCCAGCGTCAGAACTCGGCCATCTTCCTGTGTACGGCGGGGCTGATCGCGATCATCGTCGCGGGTTCGCTCTGGGTGATGCATAACGCCAACGTCAACATGATGCCGACGCACATGTCCATCGAGCGGGCGAAGCTGCGCGACTGATCATGGATCGCCTCAAATGCATGGAGGTGTTTGTGCACGTCGTGCGTGCCGGCAGCCTGTCAGCCGGCGCGGCGGCGTGCGCCATGTCGGCCGTCACGGCGGCACGTCACGTGCAGGCGCTCGAGGCGCGTCTCGGGCAGCCTCTGCTGCGGCGTAGTGGACGTCGTCAGGTGCCCACGGAGCTGGGGCAGCGCTATTTCACCGAGTGTGCGGAAGTGCTGGCCAGGGTCGAGAACGCCGATGCATTGGGCGACGCCGGACCTGCGGGTGCGTCGATGTCGAGCGCGATGTCACGCCCCGTCGGTCAGCTTCGCGTGAGCGCGCCGACGACTGTGGGCTCGCATCTGCTCATGCCGATCTTTGCCGAGTATCTGCAATCGCACCCGGACGTCGCACTCGATCTCGCGCTCAAGGACCGTGCTGTCGATCTTGAGGAGGAGGGGATTCACGCGGCCTTTCAGGCGGGCGGGAATCCCGAGCCGGGGCTTGTGGCGCATACCTTGCGCGGGGTGAGGCGTGTGGCATGCGCATCACCGGGCTATCTGGCGCGGCGCGGGGTGCCCCGGCAACCTGTCGATCTGGCAGGGCACGATTGTCTGGGATTTCGCTATGACGACGTGCTGGATCGCTGGCTGTTCGCCGAAACGGGGGCGGCTGGCGGTGCGGTTCGCGACGCCCGGCTCATCGCTCACAATCCCCTCGCCCAGTTGCAGGCGGCGGTACACGGCATGGGCATTGTGGTGCTGCCGGAGTATCTGCTTGCGCCCGAAGTGGACGCCGGACGGCTGGTGCGCGTGCTCGAAGCCGACGCGCAACTGAGTGAGCCAATGCATCTCGTGCATCTGGCCGGACGCTATGTCTCGTCGAAGCTCGAGGACTTCGTGCGCTATATGGTCGCGAAGCTCGGGCCGGAGGCGTGCCCGGCCGCGACGTCCGTTTGATGTCCCGCTGATGTTCGTCTGCTCGCAGACGGCGTCTCACGGCTGCGGCACGTCCCGGCCGCACATCGGCTAAGATGCAGCCATCGACGTCGTGGCCGATGCGATATCTCCGAGAGCGTGGCTGTCCGAGCGCGCCATCCCTTCGAGCTGGTGATGATCCTACGTGGCGAAGCATTGCGACGCCTGGCCGCCTGTGTATTGGCAGGCGCGGGTGTCGTGTGGACAGCGATGGCGCTCGCGCAGCCGCCGCAATACAAGAATGAGGCCGAACTGATGGGCGCGGCGATTGCGTCGCCCGAAGGGGTGGGGCTGGTGCTGGAGCGGCTTGTGCAGAAGTGCGGTCTCTACGGCGAGTCGACCCGGGCACGCGGCAATGCAGCGTTGCGTGCGTGGCAGGCGCGTCACCGCGACTATCTCGCCGAAGGCCGGCGTGTGCGTGCCGAATTGCAGGCCACCTACACCGACAGTCTGGCACGTCAACGTTTCGACGACCTGTTGCGCACGCAGTTGCCCATGCTGGTTGAGCGTCAGTTCGTCGTTTACTCGCGTAGCATCGACGATCAAGCGACCGAGGCCGAGAAGGCCGATTTGTGCGATGGCTATTTCAACGCCGTCGACGATCTTCAGTTCGATCTCAAGGTGAACGACCCGGCACTTGCCGCGTTTTTCGACCGGCGGATCGCGGCGCGAGCCGAATCGGGCGGCGCGAGCCAACCCGACGGCCGCAGCGCGGCGGACGCATCGTCGAGCCCATCGCCGGACGCTACGGCCAGTGCTCCATCCGTACCGCCGGCAAAGTGAGCCGAACTACGCCGCCGTCGCCGCGCTTGCCTCGTCCGGCCGTTCGCCCGTGAGCAGATAACGCATGAGCTCGGCCACGGGGCGAATGCGCTCCCCGAACGGCAACGGGTCGCGGCCGCGGAAGAAGAGTCCGCGCGCCACGTCGCCACGCACGGCCTGAGCGAGTTTCAGATCGATACAGAACTGCCCGATGCGCGCCACGCCATCACGAAGCCCACAAGCCTGCAAGCAGTCGAACCCTTCCAGACATTCCCGCACTTTCGCCTTCGCCTGAAGGGCCGTCTCACGCGACAGGTATTTCTTGAGCCACGGTGTGAGCACCGCACGCGCGGGCAATCCGGCCACGCTGGTGAATTCGGCAATGTCTTCCGGGCGCGCGCGAGCGAGCACTTCCTTGAAGGCCGGGTGCGCATCCGATTCTTCGGTGACCGCAAACGCCGTTCCCAACTGCACGCCGGCCGCGCCCTTGCCGAGCCAATGCCGCACCTGCTCATGACGATGGATGCCGCCGGCCAGGATCAGCGGCACACTGGCCCAGTCGATGCCGAGCGCGGCATAGATTTCGCGGCATTCCGTGAGTACGCGTTCGAACGAGAAGCGCGCGTCGCCCAGATCATCGATGCGCGATGCGCCAAGATGCCCGCCCGCATGGGCCGGATGTTCGATCACGATAGCGTCGGGCAGGCGCCCCTTTTTCATCCACTTGCGCAGCACGAGGTTCACGCCGCGTGAGTCCGACAGAATCGGAATGAGCGCGACGTGCGGATGCGCGGCCGTGAGTTCGGGCAAATCGAGCGGAAGTCCCGCACCCATGACAATGGCGTCGGCGCCGCTCTCGCAAGCCTGCCGCACCAGCGACGCATGCGCGCTCACGGCTTTCATGACGTTGACCGCCACGAGCCCGTTACCGTCGGCAATGGCCTTGGCGGCGCGGACTTCGCGATCGAGCGCGATCAGATTGACGGCTTCGATGGCCGCTTTGTCGCGCGTGCCTTCGACTTGGGCGAGCAGGTCGGGGTGATGATGACGCAGATCGATGCTCGCGATCGTGCCCACGCCGTTGTGCCGCGCCACCGTGCCCGCCAGCCGGTGCGCGGAGATGCCGATTCCCATGCCGCCTTGCACCACCGGCACCAGCCGGCGGCCGGCCAGCGTCAACCATTGCTCGTTCATGTCAGTTCCGTTCGTCGAAGTTGGCTCGCTCGCGCGAATGCGTCAGGACGGCTCCGCGCACGCGAGATGGCAGTCTGGCATCTGCCAGGTGAACGGTTCTTGCGATGGGTCAAGCGCGCAGGCGCTCAGGCGGTGTTATCCGTGCGGCATGACGTCGCAGTGCCCGGCACCGTGCCAAGGGCGATGCCGCCCACGATCAGGGCGAGCGCAACCCAGACGTCCCATCCTAGCGACTCGCGCAGGACGAGCGCCGAGGCGAGCGTGCCGACCACCGGCACGCCGAGCAGCCCGAGGGACGTGACGCCCGCCGGCAACTGGCGCGTGACCATTCCGGCGAGCCAGTAGGCGATGCCCCCGCCCATGATCCCGCCATAGGCCAGCAATCCTGAAAACCCGCCCCAGCCGGTGATGCGCGGCGTGCCATCGACTACGAGCGCGAGCGTGCACATCACCCCGCTGGCGAGCAGTAATTGCCAGGGGCTGAGTTCGAAAGGACCGTTGACCCAGCGGTGTGCCCGCATGTGGACGATAGCCACTGCCCAGACAAAGGCAGCCGCCAGCACCAGCGCATTGCCCAATACGGCGTCGTGGTTGTGCCAGTCGAACGCGAGCGGGTTGAACATTGCCGCCAGACCGAGCAAGCCGCACGCCAGTCCGAGCAGACGTCGCGGCGTGAGTGCTTCGCCCAGCCACACGCGCGCGGCGGGCATCACCCATAGGGGCGTGGTGTAGGCGAGTACGGCGGAGCGTCCGGCGCTGACGTATTGGAGACTCAGGGCGACGAGCAGGGAGAACGCCGTCATGTGGAGCAGCCCGACGCTCAGGATGACGGGCAGGTCACCCCTGCGCGGGAGCACCAGACGCCGGGTGAGGGCACAGATGACGAAAAGCGTCATCATGCCGACGAGCGAGCGCAGCGCCGCGCTCCACCATGGCGAGACATGCGCAAGCAACGCCTTGCTCACCGGCCAGTTCACGCCCCACGCCACGACGACGATGGCGAAGAGCACACCGGCGTGGGATCGCACAGCGGCACGATTCGAGGCAAGGCGTAGCAGACTGGCTGGCAGGTTCACGCTCACAGGCTCCCGGTGGTCGCGGATGAGCGTTTCGCGACACGCGGAACGCACGATCCCGTCACGTTAGGGCAGCCGTGGAGGGTAGAGAAGCGCCAGAAACGAGGGAATCGGTGGTGCCACGGCGTGCCGAGGTCCAGGCGGCGATGCACCGCAGCACGACTTGGCACAGCCAGGGGGCGTTCAGGACTCGTTTTGTCGCGCCGAGTGACTAAGGCAGAGTCGATGCGGCACGAACGATGCGGAGTCTGGCTCGCATGCAACGCCGGCTTCGGCATGGAAGACCTGCTTTCCGTCTTCTCGGGCGCTGTGGCCGAGTGCGAGCGCATTCATGCGCATATCGTCATTCGGGAGCCGGACCCTGACTGGCTGGCTTCGCGGGCGTTTTGAACCCCATCCCTAACCAACGACGAACACGGTTCCATGAGGTTCCGCATAAATTACCAGGCCATGCGGGCCGACTCTCAATGCACACTCCCATGCCGACGCAAAATCGGAATAGCGAGCAATGCGGGAGTGTCGCTTGGGATTTCCAAATATCAGCCTGCCGTTGGTTTCCGGCGCATTTATGACAAAGGCGCCCTTCGCACATTGCCATACGGCAAATCCCGAGAATGCCAATTGACCAGGTGGGCGTATCACTTCAATCCGGTGGCCAGCGTTGCCTTTGCCTGGGCCGTTTCTGATTTTTTTCGCCCAATTCACGACGTTTCCGTAGCGCTCTTGTCTCGACATGAGAACTCCATTTCCGGTGTTGACGGTGAACGATTCCCGGGGGCGGGGAGGCGCTGGGCATCGCGGTGCAGGTCACGAAGGTCGAAACTCGTTGCGGCTCGTTGTGCCCTCAGCACACGTTGCAAGTCGCACCGTAATCGCGCAGCCATATCGACTGCGCCGCGACGCAAGCGCAATTATTTCTCGGTCGTTTCATGTGAGCATCCGTGCCAACCACCGAGGTTAGGTGCGTATAGGAATGTGACTTATTTCGAGATCGATCAAACACGCCGCGCTCATGATGAAATCCGACAGCAAACTAATTTGCCTGATAGAGAATTTCCCGGTGTCAGCAAGCCTGAAAGAATCCGATACCGGGAGATACGTGATTAACAACATTCACAATCTCAGGCAGTTTGGGCTCCAAGATTGGAGGGACGTCACGGGACTGAGAATTCAAGACCTCGCATTTCCCACAACGGCGTGGGGAAGGCAGTACGCGAGATCGGTAGAGATGCTTGATATTGCCGCCCGAGAAACGAAATCCGCCGTAAGCGCACGGCATCGCTTCATGGACAGCGATGGGGGCGTTCAAATGGAGGAGGCAACGAAATTCCCGATATTTGGATTCAACGGGAATGTTCTGGGCATCGTTAGCTATCGTCACGACGTGACACGAACACTTCCGCCAATCCGCATTTACCAGCTTTACCGGCATTTTTATCCTGCGCTTGAAGCCATCAAGCGATCGCTGGTTTTCTTCGGCGTCGAAACCCATTTCCTGTCCCTGCCGGCTGAAGCCCAAATTTGCGCATTCCTACTCGGATCGGAGCGCTACTCCAACAAGGAGATCGGCAGATTCATGGGGATATCGGACAGAACCGTCGAGTGTCATTGCGCCGCCCTGCGGAACAAGATCGTTGGCGGAGCGCTGACGCAAGCCTTACATATTCTCAAGAGAAACATGTTATGCGACGAAGATTCGATCCAATATTGAAAATTGCATTTACGGCAAATACGGTCGAATGGTTTGAGTTCTCGCTCACCGCGTTCATGGCATTGGAAATCGGTCGCCTCTTCTTTCCGGCTGCCAGCGACAAGAACGCACTGATGCTCAGTTTTCTGGTGTTCTCGAGCAGTTACCTGGCACGCCCCTTAGGCAGCATATTCTTTGGCATTCTGGGGAATCGGCGCGGTACGGGAGCGGCGCTGAAACTGAGTTTGCTCGGGATGGCGATTCCGGCATCGCTGATCGCATTTTTGCCCACGTATCAGACTGCGGGCTATGTAGCGACTGCTGCGTTGCTGCTGCTCAAGGTCATGCAGGGTTTTTGCGCAGGCGGGGAGACGCCATTAAGTGGCTACTACGTCTCGTTGAGTGTAAGCAACAGGAATCGAGGCGCGTACTGTGCGCTGGTTGCCGGTAGTGGTTTTAGTGGCATGTTGCTGGCGTCTGGAACCATCTTCGCATTGCCGTACGTGGCCAATTGGCTGCGCTTGGCGGATTTACCCATCTCAGGCTATGTGCCTGACACATGGAGATGGCCGTTTCTTCTTTGCATCCCGTTGTCGGTCCTGGTCTATTTTTTACGCTCGTCGATCGCAGCGGATCGAAAACCACCGATGCCCGTCGCTTCTCGCTCGCGCACGGCAACGCCGCTGGTGCAAGCCTTCATCCTGGTTGCGTACCTGGAAATCGCCATCTATTCGTTGTTCGTGTGGATGCCAAGCTATTTGCATACCTACCTGGGGATATCCAGCGCTGACGCTCGCTTGTCAAACGTCGCGGCGCTGCTGATCCTGTTCGTCTCAATGGTGGCGTCAGGTTATATCTCACGCTTCATCGACGCGTCCAGGCTCGCCGTCATTGGAATCGTTTCGTTGGCGTGGAGCGTCTATCCGTTGTTCTATGTCCTGCAGCAAGGAGATTTCGCCACACTGGTGGCTGTTCAGGCCGCATTTGCCGTCACGACCGGCTGCATGGGAGGCGTGATTTTCGTCATTCTTCCCGACCTGTTCAAGCACAACTGGGGAGACTTCGGCATGGCCGTCACTTACTCATTCGCCACCGCACTTTTGGGCGGAACTGCGCCGGTTGTGTGCGCCTATCTCATCAACGTGACGGACCTTCTGAGCGCACCGGCCATCTACATTGCGGCAAGCGGCTTATTGGCAGCGCCTGTGGCCTACCGTGTCTGCCGTGCGGATCGTGACCCAATACCCCATCTTCCGAGCGATAACGCCGCTAGCGCGTTTGCTTCTCGAGCCGGGCGCTGACGTCAATGGAACAGGTCACTCGATACCCCCTCACTTATCTGATCACGCCCGAACCGCCACGAAACGAACCGCTGGACGTTTTTATTGCGCAATTGGACTGTGCATTGAGGGCGGGCGTCCGTTTGGTGCAGCTACGCGCGAAGACCGTGACGTCTGCCCAGTACGCCTGGTTGGCCGAGAAGTCCCTGACCAGCTGTCGACGCTACAATGCGCGGCTGCTGCTCAATGCGCCGATAGCCATGGCCGAGGCACTCCAGGCTGATGGTATCCACCTCACGAGCACACGTTTGATGGCGTGCAAGCGTCGGCCTTTGCCGCGCGGGCAACTCGTCTCCGCCGCCTGCCATGACGCGCACCAGGTCAAGCATGCCAGCGAGATTGGTGCTGACCTGCTGACCATTTCACCCGTCCTTCCCACAGCGACCCACACCACCGCAGTGCCCCTCGGCTGGGCTCGATTTCGCGAACTTGCGGCGCTGACGTCAGTTCCCGCCTATGCATTGGGGGGAATGTCGCTTGGCACCATAACGGAGGCTCGTGATGCCGGTGCGCAGGGCATTGCCGCGATTCGCGCGCTGTGGGGCGGGGCGGTCGACCGCTCATGAGACTCCGCCTCGAGACGCTCGCGGGCCATTCTCAGTGGGCGCGAAAGGCCGTTTCCCACCCAGGCGGCGGCCAGTCGCGCGGGCTGACTCGAACAACCGCACGGCGGCGCTTGCCTTTCCGCAGTCAATCCGCGTTGCCTGAAGGTTCTTCTTCATACCAACGCCTCGTCTGAGCCGAGTCGCCCTTATCTTCAGCTTTGCCTGGCACGAAACATACCGGACAGGTCAACGGGCGCGCGCCTTGGGCGGCGTGCCGCTCAACTTCATGCAAAGGCCACGCAGGAACACGCGCAGTCCATCGCTCTTGCCCAGTTGAGGGCGGTGGCGGAAGACGTCGTAGTTGGCGGCTTCGATCATGTCGAGAATGCGCAGGCCGCCATGCACCACGCAGCACAGTTCCAGCCCGAAGCGTCCCGGTACGCGGTTGGCGAGCGGCGCGCCGCGCAGCATCATCTGCCGGGCGAAGTCGACCTCGTAGCGCATGAGCGCACGCCAGCGCTCGTCGAACGTCTGTGCACCGATGTCGGCGTCGGTAACGCCGAAGCGGGCCATGTCGTCCTGAGGCAGGTACACGCGCGCCTTGCGCCAGTCGACTGCCACGTCCTGCCAGAAGTTGATGAGTTGCAGGGCAGAGCAGATGTCGTCCGAGCACGCAATGTTCTCGGGCGTGTCGAGCTTGAACAGGCCGAGCATGATGCGGCCGACCGGATCGGCCGACCGGCGCGTGTAGTCGCGCAACTCGGCAAACGTCGCGTAACGCTTGACCTCGATATCCTGATCGAACGCCGAGAGCAGGTCTGAGAAGGGCTGGACCGGGAGTCGATGCTCGGCAATGACGCGCGCCAGAGCGGCGAACAGCGGCTTGTCGGGCGATGTCGGCTGCCCGGCGGCGATCTTGTCGAGTTCGGCCTGATAGGCCGCGAGGCCCGCGTGGCGCTCGGCGTTGGTCGCGTCGCCCTCGTCGGCAATGTCGTCGGCGGTGCGTGCGAAGTTGTAGATCACACCGACCGGCGCGCGCATTTCACGCGGCAGCAGGATGCTGGCGACCGGGAAGTTCTCGTAATGCTCGATCTTGGCGTCGGAAGTCATCGGGCTGGTAAGGCAATTGGGGCAACGCGGCTGCGCTGAGTGCCCCGAGATTCTATGCTATCGTTCCCAATCCTGGCGGGAAAGTCGCGCCAATCCCCGGTATACTTCCCTCCTTGCAAGAATCCCCTGAGTTTTGTCCGTGGTGTCACCCTGTTCCCCTGCACGACGAGGAGCCTCGTGAGCGTCGCCGAACCGATCGAAATTTCGCCTGAGCAAAGCAGCGCACGCGTGGCGTCGGGCAGCAGTTTTTACGCTGCGATGCGCATTCTGCCGCCCGCGCAGCGCGAAGGCATGTTCGAGATCTACGCCTTTTGCCGCGCCGTGGACGATATTGCCGACGACGGCGACGATACGTCGGCGAGCCGGATGTCGCGTCTGGCCGCATGGCGGCGCGATCTGGCCGATCTGTACGACGGACGCCCGTCGCCGTCGCTCGCGAACCTTGCCCGTGTGGTCAAGCAGTTCGGTCTGAAGCACGAAGATTTCATTGCCGTCATCGAGGGCATGGAAATGGATGCCTGCGGCCCCATCGTCGCGCCCGATCTGCCCACGCTCGATCTGTATTGCGATCGCGTGGCAAGCGCCGTCGGCCGTCTGTCGGTCAAAGTGTTCGGCATGCCCGAGCAGGACGGCATCGACTTGTCCTATCACCTGGGCCGTGCGCTCCAACTGACGAATATTCTGCGCGATATCGACGAAGACGCCGGTATCGGCCGCGTCTATCTGCCGCGCGAAACGCTGGCGGACGCCGGTATCGTGGGGGCCACGCCGGAGAGGGTCGTCGCCGCCAAGCTCGATCGAGCCTGTGCGCCGCTTATCGCCCAGGCTCGCGAACATTACGCGAAGGCGCGGGCGATCATGGCGCGGCATCCGCGACGTGTGGTCGTGGCGCCCGCCGTGATGGCCAAAGCCTACGGTGCGATTCTCGACAAACTCATTGCGCGCGGCTTTGCCGTGCCCCGCGAGCGCGTGCGAGTGCCGCGCTGGCGTCTCATTCTGATGCTGCTGCGGCAGATGGTCTTCTGATGGCGGGCACGGTTCACGTCATCGGCGCCGGCCTTGCAGGGCTGGCCGCCGCGGTAAGGCTTGCCACGCGCGGTGTGCCCGTTGTGCTGCACGAGGCCGCGCCGCAGGCGGGCGGGCGTTGCCGATCCTATTTCGACCGGCAGTTGAATGCCGTGATCGATAACGGCAATCATCTGGTGCTCTCGGGCAATACCACGATGCGCGAATTCACGCGCACCATCGGCGCCGAGCACACGCTGACCGGCCCCGGTCGCGCCGAGTTTGCGTTCATCGACCTCGATAGCGACGAACGCTGGACGGTGCGTCTGTCGGAAGGGCGTCTGCCGTGGTGGATCTTCGACAAGCACGCTCGCGTGCCGGACACGAAATGGTCGGACTATCTCTCGCTCGCGCCGCTGCTGCGCGCAGGGCCCGACGCGACGATGACCGACGCCATGCGTTGCCCGCCCACGCTGTACAAGCGGCTGATTCACCCGCTGTTTCTCGCCGTGCTCAACGCCGATCCGGCCGAAGGCTCGGCGCAGATGGCCGCTGCCGTCATTCGCGAGACGCTCGCCGCGGGCGGCAAGGCTTGCCATCCGCTGATTGCCAGCGACGGTCTGGACGTGTCGTTCGTCACGCCCGCACTGGCGTTCCTGGAAGCGAAGGGCGCGCGCGTGATGATGCAGCACCGTGTGCGTGCGTTGCACTTTGCGCCGGACGGCAGCCGCGTCGAAGCGATCGATTTTGGCGATGGCCCCGAGGCGCTTGCGGCGGACGATGCGGTGGTGCTCGCCGTGCCACCGAACGTGGCCGCGGCGCTGGTGCCGGAGCTGACTACGCCGGATGAATACCGCGCCATCGTCAACGCGCATTTTCAGGTGCCGCCGCCGCCGGGCTGCCCGCCGATGATTGGCGTGGTGAACGGTGTAAGCGACTGGATTTTCGCCTTCGATGGCCGTCTGTCGGTCACGATCAGCGGTGCAGATCATCTGCTCGACGAATCGCGGGAATCGCTCGCGCTTCGCATTTGGGAAGAGGTCGCACACGCCTGTCAGGTGCCGTCCACGCCGATGCCGGTGTGGCAACTGGTGCGTGAGAAGCGCGCCACGTTTGCGGCAACACCGGCGCAGGACAAGCGTCGCCCTGGCGCGCAGACGCGCTGGCGTAATCTCGCGCTGGCCGGCGACTGGACGGCCACCGGGCTGCCCGCGACCATCGAGGGCGCGCTGCGCAGCGGCAACCGGGCAGCCGACCTGCTGCGACCGGCCTGAGCCTCGTCGGATCGTCTTACGCGCTAGCCGGGCAGCAGAACCCGGCGCAATCGCAAGAGTGAATGTTTAACCGGCGCGCACGACGCGCCGCTCATACGCCTTTGAGTAGGCAAGAACGCCATGGATACGATACGCGATGCTTCCGAAAAGGAAGCGCGACGCACGGCCACTGCCACGGCCGTGGACCTCAAGCTGCATACCGAACTTGCCCAGAAAGTGAGCACGGCAATGGCCACGCAGACCCTGGAAACAGGGATCGACCGCTCGATCACGGCACTGCTCGACCTGCAACAGGACGACGGTCACTGGCTGTTCGAACTGGAAGCCGACTCGACCATTCCGGCCGAGTACGTGCTGCTCCGTCACCATCTGGGTGAGAAGGTCGACGCCGAACTCGAAGCGAAGATCGCCGCGTATCTGCGTCGTATTCAGGGCGAACATGGCGGCTGGCCGTTGTTCCACAAGGGCAAGTTCGACATGAGCGCCAGCGTGAAGGCGTACTTCGCGCTCAAGATGATCGGCGATCCGATCGATGCGCCGCACATGGTGCGTGCCCGCGAGGCCATCCTCTCGCGGGGCGGCGCGCAGAATTCGAACGTCTTCACGCGCATTCTGCTGGCACTCTACGGCGTGCTCTCCTGGCGTGCCGTGCCGATGATGCCTGTCGAGATCATGCTGTTGCCGCAGTGGTTCCCCTTCCATCTGTCGAAGGTGTCGTACTGGGCCCGTACCGTGATCGTGCCGCTGCTCGTGTTGCAGGCCAAGCGCCCGCTTGCACGTAACCCGAAGGGTGTCGGTATCGACGAGCTGTTCATCGGCAACCCCAAAGATGTCGGCCCGCCCAAACGTGCGCCGCATCAGAGCCGTTTCTGGTTCACGTTCTTCTCAGGGGTCGATCACGTGCTACGTGCGCTCGATCCGTTCTTCCCGAAGAGGCTGCGCGAGAAGTCGATCAAGCGCGCCGTCGATTTCGTCGAGGAACGTCTGAACGGCGAAGACGGGCTCGGCGCGATTTATCCGGCGATGGCCAACGCGGTCATGATGTACGACGTGCTTGGCTATCCGGAAGATCATCCGAGCCGCGCGATTGCCCGCAAGTCAGTCGAAAAGCTGGTGACGCCCGCCGATCACGAGACCTACGTGCAACCATGCCTGTCGCCGGTATGGGACACTGCCCTGTCGGCGCACGCGTTGCTCGAAACCGGTGATAAGCGCGCGATCGAAATGGCGGGCAAGGGCCTCGAGTGGCTCATTCCGCTCCAGATTCTGGACGTGCGTGGCGACTGGATTTCGCGTCGTCCGAACGTGCGTCCCGGCGGCTGGGCCTTCCAGTTTGCCAACCCCCACTACCCGGACGTGGACGACACCGCCGTGGTCGCCATGGCGATGGATCGCTATGAGAAGCTCGCCGGCACGTTCGAGAACGACAAGGTCGATGCCAGCACGCGTCCGATGCGTCATGCGATCGATCGCGGCACGGAGTGGGTGATCGGCATGCAGAGCGGCAACGGGGGCTGGGGGGCCTTCGAGCCGGAGAATACGCATCTGTATCTGAACAACATTCCGTTCTCGGATCACGGCGCGTTGCTCGATCCGCCGACGGTGGACGTCTCCGCACGTTGCCTCTCGATGCTGGCGCAACTGCCGCAATCGCCGGAGCGCAAGGCGTCAGCGGATCTGGCGTTGAAGTACATTCTCGACGATCAGGAGGCCGACGGCAGCTGGTACGGCCGCTGGGGCATGAATTTCGTGTACGGCACGTGGTCGGCCATGTGCAGCTTGCAGGCAGCGGGTTTGCCGCCGGAGCATCCGGCGCTGGCACGGTCGGCACAATGGCTCATCTCGATCCAGAACGCCGACGGCGGCTGGGGCGAAGACGGCGACAGCTACAAGCTCGAGTACAAGGGCTATGAGTCGGCGCCGAGCACGTCGTCGCAGACGGCCTGGGCGTTACTCGGTCTGATGGCCGCGGGCAAGGCCAACGATCCGGCGGTCAAGCGCGGCATCGACTATCTGCTCAACACGCAGAACGACGAAGGGCTTTGGGACGAGGAACTTTACACGGCGACGGGCTTCCCTCGAGTGTTCTATCTGCGTTATCACGGCTATCGCAAGTTCTTCCCGCTGTGGGCACTCGCGCGCTATCGTAATCTGACGGTGCGCAACGATTGCCCCGTGCCCTGCGGCATGTAAAACGCGAACGCCATGACCCCGCCCATCATCGTTGTGACCGGTATGCCCTTCGAAGCGCGCATCGCGCGCGGCAACGGGGTGCTCGTGGTCTGCGCGCAGAACGACACGCTCGCCGCAGACCTGGAGGTTGCGATGGCACGTGATGGCGCGCGCGGGCTGGTGAGCTTCGGTACGGCGGGCGGGTTGATTCCCGGCATGAAGCCCGGTCAGTGGGTGATCGCGCACAAGGTGCTGGATATGCCACAGCAGGCGCGCGAGTATGTGGCGGCCATTGGCTGGGCCGACGCATTACGTCGTGCCATGCCCGGTGCCTTGCGCGCCGATCTGGCAGGCGTGACTGCGCCTGTGGTGAACGCGGACGACAAAGCCGCGTTGCTTCGCGAGAGCGGGGCGGCAGCGGCGGATATGGAATCGCATATCGTGGCGCGAGTGGCGCAGGCGCACGGGCTGCCGTTCGTCGCCGCACGGGTGGTGATTGATCCGGCCGAACGGTCTCTCCCTCCGGCGGCGCTCGCGGGGCTTCGCAGCGACGGTTCCACCGACATTCTCGGCGTGCTGCGCTCGCTGGCCGTCAATCCATTGCAATTGCCTGCGTTGCTGCGCGTCGGGAAAGACGCCAGCCTCGCCAGGCAGTCCATGCGTCACGGACGCCAGATCGTGGCCCTCAAGCTGGGCGATGGCTTCGGTGCCGTGGCCGCCGGCATCTGATCGCGTCGGTCCCCGCACGGCCTTTCAACGGCAAGCGTCACCCAGGAAAAATGCCAGCGCGTCTTTGCAGACGGGCTGGCATTTTCGTTTTGGGCCGAGACCGGCAGGTGGCTGGTTCACACGTCCGACGATTGCTGTCCGCGCGCCTGAGCGCGTCCCTTCCACATGCCACCACGACCGCGCCAGTGTTGCAGTGCCGAGTCGAACGTGAAGACGGTGTACAACGCAGCGACGAGCGGCAGCATCGGTCCGAAGCTCGACGGCTGACGATAGAAGCGCAGCATCGGCAGGTACGACAGCGTCATCGCAATCCAGGCAAAGAGACCCAGCCACTGGGCAATGCCCGAGGCGAAGATCGTCATGGCAGGCGGCACGATGAACGTGAGCAGCAGCGATACGATGGTGCCCGCGAGCAACACCGGCGAGTACTGCAACTGTGCATAGGCCGTGCGCGACACCATCTTGCGAATCTCGCCGAGGTTGTCGTACGGACGCACGCTGACGGCCCGCTCCGTGAGACCCAGCCAGATCGCGCCTTGCTTCTTGAGCAGACGTCCCATGGCGCAGTCGTCGATGATCTCGTCGCGAATGGCTTCGATACCGCCACCGGCTTCGAGCGAGGCGCGATGAATCAGCATGCAACCGCCTGCGGCCGCCGCCATGCGCTTCTTCGGATCGTTGACCCAGGCGAACGGGTACAGCATCTGGAAGAACAGCACGAACGCGGGAATCAGCGTGCGTTCGAACCATGCCGTGCAGCGCAGCTTTGCCATGAGCGAGACGAGCACGCGATTGTCGCCCGTGGCACGCGTGACCAGACGACGCACATTCTCCGGCGAATGCGCGATGTCGGCGTCCGTGTGCAACAGATAGTCGGGCGCGATGCCATCGTCGTTTGTGGCGGGATCGCTCGCGAACGCCACCCCCTGACGCACCGCCCACATCTTGCCGGTCCAGCCACCGGGCAGCGGCTGGCCGCTGAGCACATCCACGCGGCGGATGAAGCCGTCGGCGGCTGCACGTGCGGCGGCTTCGCGGGCGAGATCGGCCGTGCCGTCGTGGCTCTGATCGTCGACAACCACGATGCGCAGCCGTCCCGCATAGTCCTGACGGCACAGCGATTCAACCACTTGTCCGATCGATTCCGCCTCGTTGCGCGCGGGAATGACAACGGCCACGACGGGCCAGACGCCGGGCGCCGGCAGGCGCGCTTCGTCCAGATCGTCACGCTCACGCGCGCGCCAGAAATCACCCTGCGAACTCAGCAGATAGATCCAGATGGCCAGCGACAACGCGGCAATCCAGGCCAAAACAGTCATGACAGATATCCGGCAGAACCAAACCAGGCGAGCGCGTCGCGCAGGCCTTCGGAGTAGGGGCGGGCAGTGTAGCCAAGATCGCGCTTCGCCTTCTCGGACGAGAAGAACATGTGGTAGCGCGACATCTTCAGGCCATCGACGGTGACGAACGGCTCTTTGCCCGTGAAGCGAGCAACGCCTTGCGCTGCCATCGCGAGCGGATAGAGCGGCCAACGCGGCAGTGCAATCTTTGGGGCCTTGCGATCGACCATACCCGCAATGCCCGCGAGCATGTCACGCAGCAGAACGTCGTCGCCGCCAAGAATGTAGCGCTCACCGATGCGTCCGCGCTCGAGAGCAAGCAGATGGCCTTCGGCGCAATCGTCGACGTGAACGAGATTCAGGCCCGTATCGACAAACGCGGGAATCTTGCCTTGCGCGGCTTCGACGATGATGCGCCCGGTCGGCGTGGGCTTGATGTCGCGCGGACCGATGGGCGTGGACGGATTGACGATCACGGCGGGCAGGCCGTCGTTCGCAATCATTCGCTCGACCAGACGTTCGGCCGCCACCTTGCTGCGCTTGTACACGCCGATGGTGGTGGCTTCGTCGTTCGGGGAGGTTTCGTCGACGGGACCGACGGCGTCGTGAACACGCAGTGTGGCGACACTGCTGGTGTACACCACGCGCTCGACGCCTGCACGCAGCGCGGCTTCCATCACCGTGCGCGTGCCGTCGATGTTGGCCCGCATGATGTCGTTCGGATCTTTCGCCCAGAGACGATAGTCGGCGGCGACGTGGAGCAGGGCATCGACCCCGGTGAGCGCGCGTTGCATCGATGCCGCATCGCGCATGTCGCCTTCCACGACTTCAACGGGCAGGTCGGCGAGGTTCGCGCGCGGACTGGTGCCACGCACCAGCAGGCGAACCTCGTGACCGCGCGCGAGCGCCGTGCGTGCCACCGCAGAACCGACGAACCCGGAGGCGCCGGTGACCAGCACACGCGACGGCATTTACGCCTTGGCCCGGCGCAGTTCGTCGAGCTTGATCTCGACGTGCTTCGAGAACACGAACTCGGCCGGACGCTGCTTGGCGAACGAGACGTCCTCGGCCATCGGGCCATCGGTACGCACGCCCTTGAGCGCGACACCCAGCGCGCGCAGCGGACGCGTCAGCGTCTCGTTCACGGCCGTGGCTTCGAAGCCGCTGTGCACCATGCAGTCGGCGCACTTCTCGTAGTTGCCCACACCGTACTTGTCCCAGTCGGTGGTTTCCATCAGTTCCGTGTACGTCTTGGCATAGCCTTCGCCAAGCAGGTAGCACGGACGCTGCCAGCCGAACACGGTACGCGTCGGGTTACCCCACGGCGTGCAGTGGTACGAACGGTTGCCGGCAAGGAAGTCCAGGAACAGGCTCGATTGGCTAAACGTCCAGTTCTTGCCGCCGTTGCCGCGCTTGAGAATGTCGCGGAACAGTTGCTTGGTCTTCGAACGGTTCAGGAAGTGCTGCTGATCCGGCGCGCGCTCGTAGGCATAGCCCGGCGAGACGGTAATGCCGTCAAGGCCAAGGTCCTTCGTCGAATCGAAGAACTTGGCGACCTTCTCCGGATCGGCGTTGTTGAACAGCGTGCAGTTGATGTTCACGCGGAAGCCGCGCGACTTGGCCAGCTTGATGGCGGACACGGCGCGGTCGTACACACCTTCCTGCGACACGGCGGCGTCGTGCATTTCACGGTCGCCGTCGAGGTGAATCGACCAGACGAAGAACGGGCTCGGCTCGTAGTCGTCGATCTTCTTTTCGAGCAACAGGGCGTTCGTGCACAGATAGACGAACTTCTTGCGTGCGATGATGCCCTTGACGATCTCCGGCATTTCCTTGTGCAGCAGCGGCTCGCCACCGGCGATCGAGACCACCGGTGCGCCGCATTCGTCCACGGCGTCGAGCGAGTCCTTGAGCGAGACGCGCTGATTCAGGATGGGGTCCGGATAGTCGATCTTGCCGCAGCCCGAGCAGGCGAGGTTGCAGCGGAACAGCGGTTCGAGCATGAGCACCAGCGGGTAGCGCTTGTTGCCCTTGAAGCGTTGCTTCATCAGATAGGCGCCAACATACGCCTGTTGCAGGAAGGGGATGGCCAAGTTCGGCTCCTGTTCGTGTTGCGTTAGCCAGCGACCGCGTGTTGCGCGGCGACCGGCTCGTGTTTAATCAATTCCGACGGCAGGCGAAACTGGATGGTTTCCTCGATGCCGTCCATGAGAGTCACTTCGACGGTGTCGATGCGACGCAGTGCGTCGATCACGTCTTCGACCATGCGCTCGGGCGCAGATGCCCCGGCGGTAATGCCGATGCGGGCCTGGCCGCGCACCCATTCCGGATTCAGCTCTGAGCCATCGGCCACCAGGTAGCTCGGCAGTCCCATTTCGGAGCCGATTTCGCGCAGGCGGTTCGAGTTCGAGCTGTTCGTCGCCCCGACCACCAGCAGTACATCCACGCGCTCGCACAGCTCGCGCACGGCGGTCTGGCGATTCTGCGTGGCATAGCAGATGTCTTTGGTGTTCGGGCCGACGATATTGGTAAAGCGACGTTGCAGCGCAGCAATGATACCGCGAGTCTCGTCGACCGATAGCGTGGTCTGAGTGACGTACGACAGCGGCGTATTGTCGGCGAGCGGCAGGGCGTCGACATCGTCTTCGGTCTGCACGAGATGCACGGGACCGTCGATCTGGCCCATCGTCCCTTCGACTTCGGGGTGGCCGGCATGACCGATCAGAATGACTTCACGGCCGGCAGACACGTAGTTCTTGCCCTGAATGTGCACTTTGGTGACGAGCGGGCAGGTGGCATTGAGCACCTTCAGACCGCGCGTCTGCGCCTCCTGTTCGACGACGCGTGCGACGCCATGGGCGCTGAAAATGGTCACAGCGCCCGCAGGAGCTTCGGACAACTCGTCGATAAAGCGCGCGCCCTTGGCCTTGAGCGAATCGACCACATGTTTGTTGTGGACGATCTCATGGCGGACGTAGACCGGGGCGCCGTATTTTTCCAGGGCGCGCTCCACGATCTCGATGGCACGTATGACACCCGCACAAAAACCGCGGGGTTGGGCAAGGAAGACTTGCATTCAGCTCTCCGGCTCAGGTCGGCCGGGATGGCGGTGCTATCGGGTGTCCATGTCGTGAAAACTATGGCCTCATGCAGCGCGCGGCGCCAGCTTCGATGGCATTTCGCGCGCCCCCGCGGGGGACCGCCGTCCGGTCGTTTGACAAGCAGCGATTGTAACCGCCGCGGCCAAATATTGCTGACGACCCCCTATGGGAAGCCGCCTGCGAGTGTTGCATAAATGTTGACGAATCAGCGCGTATCTGGATTGGATTTGCGCCGAATCTGCCGTTAAGTTGAAAAATCCGCCGCGCATACGCTGGCGCCGGCCCCCTGGGTTGGCCGCGCCGGTCACGCTGTGCGTCAACAAGTCATTGATTTTATTTGCCGAAACGCTCGTTCTTCTCGCGCAGATAGGCGATCAGGCTGTCGATGCCGCCCTGGGCGATACGGGCTTTGAACTGCGGCTGATACAACTGGATGAGCCACGCGTCGGCCACGTTCTCGCCCATCATGTTGATGTCGTAGATCTTCCAGCCCTTGTCGGTCTTGGCCAGACGGTAGGCCACCGAAAGATTGTCGCCGGTGCCGCTCACCGAGGCGCCCACCACGACGTCGGTGCTGTTCGCCGTGAGTTTGGCCGGGGAGAACTTGAACGAGATCTGCGTGCCACGCACTTGCGAGAGTTGCAGCGCGAACGTGTTCACGAGCAACTGCTGGAACTGTTCGAAGACCTGCTGCTGCTGGGCCGGCGTGGCGGTATCGAACGCCTTCGGGCCCACGGCGTAGCGCGTGGTGCGATGGAAGTCGGTATAGGGCAGGAACTCGCGGGCCACGACACGTGCGGTAGCGCTCACATCACCGTCACGGGCGGCCGCGTCGGCCTTGGCGGCCTTGACGACCGTCTCGACTGCGGTCTTCACCATATCGTTCGGATTGGCGCTGTTTGCCTGTGCCCAGGCGCTCGAGACACCAGCGATGCCGCTGACTGCGACGGTAGCGATTGCCGTCACCAGAAATTTGTTCATACGTTGAAACCCAGCTCGTCTTCGTCGGTTTATATCGGGTAGGCCCGTAGTGTAGTCCACGCGGCCTTGTATACTGCTTCGATTTTGCAAATTCACCGTTTCCTCGTATTTCACTAGCCGATCGACGGATTTGTTCCGCGATTGGTTCCCCGGCGCACCCGATCCATAACGATTCGTTACCTTATGGATCGAGGCGGCCGAAGGCGAGGACGGCCCCCACTTTCTTCCGGAACCGCTACATGCTGACTTCGCTCGTCGTGCGCATCGTCCGTTTTTCGGCGAAGCACGCGTACCCAGTCATCTTCGCTTCGCTGCTCCTCGTCATCGCGAGTGGCGTGTACGTCGCCAAGCACTTTGCGATCAACACCGACATTTCGGGCCTGATCGATCTGAACACGCCCGCCGCCGAGCGCGGCCGTGAAATCGACCGCGCTTTCCCGCAGAAGGTCGACATCACGCTCGCCGTGGTGCAGGCCCCGGCCGTAGAGTTCGCCGACCGGGCCGCTGCCGAACTGGCCGAGAAGCTGTCGACCGAGACGGACGTGTTCCGGTCGGTGAGCCGCCCCGGATCGGGCGAGTTCTTTGCCCGCAATGCGCTGCTCTTCGCGTCTGTCGATGACGTGAAGTCGCTCACCGGCAAGCTCGAAGACGCCAAGCCGCTGCTTAACCGCCTTGCCGGGGACCCCAGTCTGACGGGCTTGTCGAATCTGCTGTCGGTCACGTTGCAGACGCCGTTGCTCACGGGGCAGGTGAAGCTGCCGGACATGGCGCGCCTGCTCGGCAATGCGGCCGATACGACCGAGGCGGTGCTGGCAGGCCGCCCTGCCGGCATGTCGTGGCGCGCGCTCGTCGCGCCGGATACCGTGGCCCGCAGCTACGTGCAGGTGCAGCCCGTGCTGGACTATGCGGCGCTCGAAGCCGGCGCCAACGCCGCTGCCCGCATTCGCGAAGCCGCGGCCGATCTGAAGCTCATGGAGCGCTATGGCGCGACGGTGCGGCTGACGGGGCCGCGCCCGCTGTCCGACGAAGAGTTCGCGTCGGTGAGTCAGGACGCCGGGCCGAACGCCGTCATCACGCTGCTGGCCGTGCTCGTGGTGCTGTGGCTGGCGGTGCGCTCGGGCAAGATGATTCTCGCGGTGTTCATCACGTTGCTGGCGGGGCTGATCATCACGTTTGCGCTTGGTCTGATGATGGTCGGCGCGCTCAACATGATTTCGGTGGCGTTCGCCGTGCTGTTCGTCGGCATCGGCGTGGACTTCGGTATTCAGTTCGGTGTGCGCTATCGCGAAGAGCGTCATCGTCTGGACAATGACGGCAAGTCGTCCAGCGACGAGGTGCTTCGCGGTGCGCTCTCGGGGGCAGGCAAGGCGATTGCGATGCCGTTGTCCCTGGCCGCTGCGGCCACGGCGGCGAGCTTCTTCTCGTTCTTGCCGACGGACTATCGCGGTGTGTCCGAGTTGGGGCTGATCGCAGGCGTGGGCATCTTGTGCGTGGCATTTCCGTCGGCCATTACGTTGCTGCCCGCGCTCATCAGTGTGTTCAAACCGAAGGGCGAGGCGAGCCCGCCGGGCTTTCGCAGTCTCGGTCCGGTCGACGATTTCACCGACAAGCACCGCAAGCCGTTGCTGTACGGCACGCTCGCCCTCGTGGTCGCGGGCCTGCCGCTGCTTGCGCATCTGCACTTCGACTTCAACCCGTTGCATCTGAAGGATCCGAAAACGGAGTCGATGGCGACGTTGCTGGATCTGGCCAACTCGCCGGAAGCCGGGGTCAACGACGTGCAACTGCTCGCCCCGAATCTTGGCGCTGCCGATGCCGAGGCCGCGAAGCTGCGCGCCGTGCCTGAGGTCGGTCGCGTAGTCACGCTCACGACATTCATTCCGGCGGACCAGCCGGCCAAGCTCGCGCAGATCGGCGCGGCTGCCGCATCGCTGCTGCCGGTGCTCTCGCAAACGCCGCTGGCCCCGGTGGCCGATGCGGCTCGCGTGTCGTCGCTCAAGACGGCGGCTGGCCAGTTGGAAGACGCTGCGCTCGATCATCCGGGCGACGGCGCGAAGGAGGCGCAGCGTTTGGCTGCGGCCTTGCGCAAGCTCGCGGCGGCCGATGCGGCCACGCGTGACCGGGCCGATCGCGCAATTGCCGATCCGTTGAAGCTCGCGCTTGGCCAACTGCGCGATGCGCTGCAACCGCGCGCGGTGACGCGCGAGTCGCTGCCCAAGGACATCATTTCGCAATGGGTCGCGGCCGATGGCCGCGCGCTCGTGAACATCTCTCCGCATGTGGCGAAGGGGGCGGATCCGAGCGACGACGCGATGCTGCGCAAGTTCAGTGCCGCCGTCCTGGCGACTACGCCGGATGCGGTTGGCGGCCCGATCTCGATCTTGCGCTCGGCCGACACGATCATCCGCGCGTTCATCGAGGCAGGCATCTGGGCTTTGCTCTCGATCACCGTGCTGCTGTGGCTGGCGCTGCGCAACTTCGGCGACGTGCTGCGTACGCTGGTGCCGCTGCTGGTGTCGGCGGCCGTCACCCTCGAAATCACCGTGCTGATCGGTTTGCCGCTGAACTTCGCGAACATCATCGCGCTGCCGTTGCTGCTCGGCGTTGGCGTGGCGTTCAAGATCTACTACGTGATCGCATGGCGTGAGGGGAAGACCCGCTTGCTCGCCTCGAGTCTGACGCAGGCGATCGTGCTATCGGCCGCCACCACGGGCATCGCCTTCGGCAGTCTGTGGCTGTCGCATCACCCGGGGACGTCGAGCATGGGCAAGCTGCTGGCGCTCTCGCTTGTATGTACGCTGATCGGCGCGGTATTTTTCCAGCCCGTGCTCATGGGCAAGCCGCGTGAGAAGGGGGCGCCGCCATCAGCCTGATGGCACGCAAGTCATGAAAGTCATGACATGAAAAAACGGCACCCGAAGGTGCCGTTTTTTTTATGGGCGTGGTGAAATGCGTCGCTCAGGAGGCCGAGGGCACCGCCTCGACCCTGCCGCCGAGACGCTCGGCCAGGGCCCGGCGAATCGACGCCGCGACGCCCTGTACATCGAGCCCCACCGACGCGAGTTGCTGCGCGGGCGTGCCCTGATCGATGTACGTGTCGGGCAATCCCAGTTGCAACACCGGAACCAGCACGCCATTGGCGTTGAGCGCTTCGACACAGGCCGTGCCAGCACCGCCCATCACGGAACCTTCCTCGAGCGTGACGACGAGATCGTGCGTGCGAGCCACCTCGAGCAGCGTGGCTTCGTCGAGCGGTTTGACGAAGCGCATGTTAACCACGCTCGCATCGAACTCTCCAGCCACTTGTTCGCTCAGGGCCACCATCGCGCCGAATGCCAGAATCGCCACGCGACGGCCCGCCGGGGCGGCGCTCTGACGACGCACCTGGGCACGGCCCACGGGCAGCGTCGACAAGCCGGCCTCGATCTTCACGCCGGGACCTGTGCCGCGCGGGTAACGCACCGCGCTCGGGCCGTCGATGCCGAGCGCCGTCTGCAACATCTGACGGCATTCGTTCTCGTCGGCCGGGGCCATCACCACCATGTTCGGGATGCAGCGCAGGTAGGCGATGTCGTAGGCGCCCGCGTGCGTCGCGCCGTCGGCACCGACGAGACCACCACGATCGATCGCGAAAACGACAGGCAGGTTCTGCAGGGCCACGTCGTGAATCACCTGATCGTAGGCGCGCTGCAGGAACGTCGAGTAGATCGCCACCACTGGCCTGAGTCCCTCGGTCGCCAATCCGCCCGCGAATGTCACGGCGTGCTGCTCGGCGATGCCAACGTCGTAGTAGCGCTCAGGGAAACGCTTTTCGAACTCCACGAGCCCGGAGCCTTCACGCATTGCCGGTGTGATGCCGACGACGCGCTTGTCTGCTGCCGCGGCGTCGCACAGCCATTCGCCGAAGACCTGCGTGTAGGTTTTGGCCGAGACGGCGCCCGGTGCCGCCGGACGAATCCCTTCGCTCGGGTTGAACTTGCCCGGGCCGTGATACAGCACCGGATCAGCCTCGGCGAGCTTGTAGCCACGGCCCTTACGCGTCACGACATGCAGGAACTGCGGCCCCTTGAGCGCCTTGATGTTCTCGAGCGCGGGGATAAGGGCGTCCAGATCGTGGCCGTCGATGGGGCCGAGATAGTTGAATCCGAATTCCTCGAACATCGTGCCCGTTGGCGAGACGATGGCCTTGGCGTGCTCTTCGAGCTTGTGCGCCAGCTCGCGCATCGGCGCGGGGGCGTTGCGCAGCAGATGGCGCACGCTTTCCTTGCCGGCCGAGTAAAACTGCCCCGACATCAGCCGTGTGAGGTATTGATTGAGCGCCCCGACCGGTGGCGAGATCGACATGTCGTTGTCGTTGAGCACCACGAGGAACGGCAGGTCTTCGTAGACCCCCGCATTGTTCAGCGCTTCGAACGCTTCACCGGCGGTCATGGCGCCGTCGCCGATCACGGCGATCGCATGCCGCTTCTCGCCCTTGACCTTGCTGGCCAGCGCCATGCCCAGCGCTGCCGAAATCGACGTGCTCGAATGCGCCGTGCCGAACGTGTCGTAAGGCGACTCGTCGCGTTTCGGAAAGCCCGAGAGGCCTTGCCATTGGCGAAGCGTCGGCATGGCCTCGCGGCGGCCCGTCAGGATCTTGTGGGGATAGGTCTGATGACCCACGTCCCACACGATGCGGTCGTTAGGGGTGTCGAAGACGTAGTGCAGCGCGATCGTCAGTTCGACGGTGCCCAGATTCGACGAGAGGTGGCCGCCGGTGCGCGAGACGCTGTCGAGGACGCAGGCGCGCAATTCGTCGGCCAGACGCCGCAAGTCGGCGCGCGAGAGCGCACGCAGTTGAGTCGGGGATTGGATGCTGGCTAGCAGATCGGTCATGGCTGAACGTCCGTCCCCGCGCTCACTTCACCAGTCTGGTGAAGGACGCCAGCAGGCGATCGATGTCGGCGGCCGTGAGGTTGCCCATCGTCGAGATACGGAACAGCTCCTTGGACAAGCCGCCTTGCCCCGCGTAGATCACGAAGCCGTCGGCCTTGAGCCAGTCGTGCAAACGCGGATAGTCGACACCGGCGGGCAACTTGTAGGCGCGCAGTACCACCGAGGATTCCCCCGGCGGCAACGCGCTGTCGATACCCAGTGCAGCCAGACCGGCACGCGCTTGCTCGGCGAGTGCGCCGTAATGCGCATGGCGCTTTTGCCAGCCACCGGCGTCGTCGAGTTCGCGCAGGGCTTCGACGAGTGCATAGTACGCGTGTACCGACGGTGTGAACGGCGTGTTGCGCTCGGCCTGCAGCTTGGCCAGGCGCGCGATGTCGAGGTAATACGTGCGGCTCGCGGCCTTGGCGAGCGCGTCTTTGCGCACCATGACGAACGATACGCCCGGCACACCGTGCACGCACTTGTTCGCGGTGGCGGCAACGGCCACGATGCCCGAATCATGGAAGTCGATGGCTTCGGCGGCGAAGCTGCTCACGCCGTCGACCAGCAGACCGATGCCGCGTTCGCGGCATGCGGCAGCGATGCCGGCCAGATCGTTCAGACGTCCCGTCGTCGTCTCGTGGTGGATGATCGCCACGTTCGTGTACGGACGATCCCCCGCCGTGTCGAGCTTGTCGACGATTTGTGCGAGATCCGGGGCTTGCATCCATTCGAAATGGATGACGTCGTGATCGATGCGGTATTGCTTCGCGATCTGCGAGATGCGCTCGCCATACACGCCGTTCTCGACGATCAGCAGGCGCCCGCCCTCCGGCACCAGGCCGGCGGTCATGCTCTCGACGGCCGCTGTGCCCGAGCCGGTCATCAGTACCGGCGTCCACACGGCGGGGTCGAGACCATACACGGCGCTCAGGCGGGCGCGGGCTTCATCCTGCAGGTCGAAGAATTCGGGCTCGCGGTGGCACAGATCGGGTTGCAGCAGGCTCTTGCGGACTCGCTCGGTCAGGGTGACGGGGCCCGGATTCAGTAACAGCATGGCGAAGCTTCCTCGGCAGATTTCGTGAAAGGGAGAGGCACTCAGGCCGAAGCCTGTGCGCGTTGTGCAATGTGGTCCATCAGGCGCGACTTCACAGCTTCCGGCGTGATCTTCGGGCGCGGCAGCCCGTCGGGTGTTCCCGGACGCGTGGTCAGGCACGCGAAACGCGGACCATCGTTCAGGCTCGCGGTGCGGCCGTCGAACAATTGTTCGATGACGTCGAGTGTGTCGCCTTCAAGAGCGAGCGCATAACCGCTGGCGGCGGCAACGCCCGCGAACGAGACCGTCGGTGAGACCGTAGCTTGCGCGCCGGTCGAGTCGTGCGAAGCGTTGTCGAGCAGCAGGTGCACGAGATTCGACGGACCGTAAGCGCCCAGCGTGGCAAAGGCGCCCATGCGCATGAGTGCGGCGCCGTCGCCATCGAGCGCGACGACGCGCAGGTCGGGGCGCGCCAGTGCGAGGCCCAGCGCCAGGGTCGTCACGCATCCCATCGAGCCGACCATGTACAACTGGTTGGCGCGGTCGTCGAGTGCATACAGTTCGCGGCCACAGAAGCCGGTCGATGCCAGAACGACGGTGCCCTGGAGCGGTGTGTGAGCGATGACACGCGCCAGCGCGTCGCGACGAGCAGGCAACTCGGACGGCGCCACGCCCTGCACCAGCGACACCGGCGCGGGCTGGGCCGGACGCGCGGGGCGCTCGACCGGTTGCAGCGGGTGGGGGGCGACGCTGCCTTTTTGCATCACGAGGGCGTAGGGGCGGCCGGTCTCGTCCATGTGACGAACCGCGCGCTCCAGTGCCGGGGCAATCGCTTCGGGCTCCGTCGGGAACAGTTCCCAGGGCACTTCCATCAGGTCGAGCATGGCCGGCGTGATCGGACCCATGAGCGCGTGTTGCGGCTCGTCGGTGATGCCCGGCTGGCCACGCCACGTCACGATCAGCAATTGCGGCAGACGGAAGGTCCACGTGAGCGAGGTCAGCGGGCTCACGGCGTTGCCGAGGCCCGAGTTCTGCATCATCGTGACCGAGCGCGCGCCACGGCCTTCGCCGAGCGTCGCACCGGCGGCGATGGCGACCGCGTCGCCCTCGTTGGCCGCCGACAGATAGTGCAGTGTCGGGTCTTGCAGCACGTAGTTGATGAACGGCGTGAGGAACGAACACGGCACGCCGGTGTACCACATGAAGCCGTGCTTGCGCGCGGCTTCGACGAACTGTCCGGCCTCAATCACCCTGAGTCTCCTGAGCTGCACCGCCTAACGGCGTCTGAGCGTGGGCGAAATCCGCTGCGCGGCGGAATTCTTCCATGTCGTTCACACCGCGCCAGTGGCCGTGTACGTATTGCACTTCGATCTTGGCACCGTCTGCCGCGAGGGCGTTGATCAGGTCGGGCATGCCGAGCTGGTCGAAATCCGCACGCGTCTGCAATGCCGCGAAGACGCGCTGCAGTTGCGCGCGGCCTTCGTCGCCGCGCACCCCCAGCAGGCCGATCCAGCGGCCGTTGGGCGTGCGCCCGGCGTCCGTGGCGTTGCCGCTGATCTTCTCGAGCAGCACTTGTTGGCCAAACAGGCCGCGGTCGTCGCCGGCCGAGCAGTACGCGAAGTCGCGCACGCTGGCGTTGGCGGCATTGGCCGTGGCCGCAGCGGTGGAGTCGACAACAACCGTGAAGCCGGCGTGGCTCTCGACCAGATCGCGCACGATGTAGCTGCGAAACAGCAGGTCGCCGTAGGAGATGACCGTGTCGTGCGTGAAGGCGTTGGCCACGCGGGCGAGCGAGGCGAGTTCGCCGGTTTCGGCGTGACGCTCGTTGACGGCCAGTGTGATGCCTGCCGTGTCGATCGCGTCGGCACGATAGCCGCCCACGACCGTGATGTCGTTCACGTTCTGCTTCTTGAAGCCGTCGACCAGCCAGCGCAGCAGCGGCTTGCCGGCAACGGGCAACATCACCTTCGGGCGGTCGGTCGTCACGCTCTCCAGGTTCTTGCCACGGCTGGCGGCCAGCACGATGGCCGAGCGCGGCGCGTTTGCCGCGGACAGGTAGCGGTCTTCGGCTTCGGTGTATTCGTCCGCATCTTGCAGACGGAAGATCTCATCGACGGTCGCGATGCGGTCCTCGACGTTGATGAGTGTCTCGCTGCGGTGAATCTCGGCGGCTACGGCTTGCATGGCCGACGTGGCGGAGCGAATCAGATGGTTCGCCCAGATCACGACACTGATGCCCGCGTCGCGGAACACATCGGTCGGCGTGCTGTAGTACTTCGTCGGCACGATCACCAGCGGGCAGCGGTTATCCCACTCACGGGCGAATTGCACGATCTCGTCGGCGCGCTTGAGCTTGCTGTGAATCAGGATGGCGTCGGCGCCGGCCTGGCGATAGGCCTCTGCGCGGCGCAGCGCTTCTTCCATCCCCCAACCGGCGATCAGCGCTTCGACACGCGCCACGATCGAGAAATCGTCGTCGGCCTGCGAGTCCTTGCCGGCCTTGATCTTGCCGCAGAACTCGTCGATGTCCGCGAGCGGCTGGCGTTCGCCGCCAATGAAGCTGTTGGTCTTCGGGAAGACCTTGTCTTCGATACACACGCCGGCCACACCACGTTGCTCGAGCTTGCGCACGAGACGTCGCATGTTGTTGAAGTTGCCGTAGCCAGTGTCGCCATCGAGCAGGATCGGCAGATTGCCGGCGTCGGCCATGAACTCGAGGTTGTCGACAACCTGCGTCCAACTCGCTTCGTTGTTGTCGCGCACGCCGAACTGCGCCGAAATGGCCAGTCCCGATGCCCAGATGCCCTTGAAGCCCGCTTCGCGCACGATACGTGCGGACAGGCCGTTGTGGGCTTCCATCAGAAATTCGAGTTGATCGCTGCGCAACATGGCGCGCAGCTGCGACGCGCGCGTAGCGGTCGGCGGGAGGGTGAATGCGTCGGGAGCGTTCATTCTGACACCATCGTGAGCGGTTCGAGTTGCGGCAGCACCTGTTCGGCGGCGCGCTTCACGTCTTCAGGGTAGTCGATTTCGATCCACGGGAAGCCTGTGACGTCGGCCGTTTCGAATTGCGCACCGCGCTCGAGCAACAGATCGCGCACGGCTTCTTCGTGCGGCATCTTGGCGCGGCCCGATTCGACGTAATCACGCACGATTTCCGCAAGACGCGTGGCCGTTGCCTCATTGAAGCGGAAGAAACCGACCGATTCGCCCACGGTGTCGTATTCCAGGCCGACCATGACCTGCTTGCGCAGTTCGACGGGCACGCCGTTGCGCAGGCACAGCTTGACCGGCTCGTCGCCCACTTCGAAGTCGCGGTCGATGAGCAGGCGGTTCGCCGTCTTGCCCGCCACCAGGGCGTTGAAGATGCGTTGGTCGTAGAGCACGTCCGCGTCCATGACGAGCACGTCACCGCCTGCGGTCATCGCGTCGGCGGCCGTGTGCAGCGTCAGCACGCTGCCGAGATGGAATTCCGGATTGAGACGGATCTGCGGACGCGGCGTCCAGTCCAGACGATCGAGGGCTTCGCTCACTTGCTCGTGATGGAAGCCGAGCGCCAGCACGACGTCGGTAATGCCCGCCGCTGCGAGCATGCGCAGATGACGCTCGAGCAGCGACATGCCGTCGAACGGCAGCAGGCACTTGGGCGACTGCTTGTCTTCGGGCTGGAGCAAACGCAGGCCCATGCCTGCTGCGAGAATGATGGCCCGCATGATGAATATCCTTCTTTAAAGCGGTGCAGTATCCGTGGCGGAAGACAGCGGCACGCTTTGTTGCGAGGCACGCTGGCGGCGCCAGCCACGTTCGGAGAAATGCAGGTAGACGAGGCCCGGCACGCCGAGCAGCAGCTCGCGCGTACGCTTGGCCAGCGAAAGGGCCAGCGCGGCGTCGGCCGGCAGCCCCACGAGCGGAGCGAGCAGCAGGTAACCGCCTTCCTGCACGCCGAGCGAGCCCGGCACGAAGAATGCGGCGCCGCGAATCGCTTGCCCGAGGCTTTCGAGCAGCAGGGCGTCGACCCAGCTCACCGGGTGGCCGATGAATTGCAGTATCAGCCAGACTTCCACCGTGCCGACGATCCAGCCGACGAGACTGAGCAAAAAGCTCGCGAGCACCTGACGGCGCTGGCCGTACATGCGCTGGACGATCTCGTCGACGGCGTCGGCCCGGTCGAGCAGCGACGACCAGTCGCGCTTGGACGACATCTTCGAGAGCATGCGGAACGCCCAGCCGAAGATGCCACGCCGTTGCGCCACGTAGAACGCATAGAGCAGCGCGGAGATGAGCGCGGTGGCGAGCAGCATCGGCAGCCAAAGGCTGTCTTCGGTGCGGTGCGTTGCGCTGATGCCGAAGACGGCCAGTCCGAGCAACGCGAACACGATTTGCGCCACGGCTTGCAGTGTCGTGCTCACGGTAATGGCCGCTGCGGCTTCGCGACCGGCCAGCCCGCGCTGCTTCATTTGGCGCACCATCGCGATCGGCCCGCCGATCTGACCGGCCGGCAGCAGGCTGTTGACCGATTCTCCGACCCAGCGCGTGAGGGTGGCGCGACGCAGCGAGCAGGACTTCGCCACCAGCACCTGAATGGCGGCGGCGTCGAGCACCAGCGGCACGAGGTGGAAAGCGGCGATGGGCAGCAGTCCCCAGCCGGCGACCGCCAGCGTGGACATCACCGATCCCGCACCCTGCCAGATCAGCAGGGCGACGAAAAGGGCGACACCGAGGGTGAGAGAGACGATGGCAGTCCGGTTCATTTAGCGCTTCGTCCGTCCCAATACCTGACGAAACACTTGCCGGAAACCGAAGTAGGCGATGGCGTCTTTCATGTTCGAGATAAAGCGCTGCCACGTGCCCATGCGCGGGTCGGTCACGTACTCGAACGTGAGCGAGATTCGCTCCTCGTTGTCGCCGAGCGGCGTGATCCGGTGATGCAGTTTGTCCCCGTCGAAGAACACCAGCGCGCCAGGCGGATACGCCACGGCGCCATCGACTTGCGGCACACCGGGATTGCGTGTGTGAAGCCGGTATTCGAGCTTGCAGCTCGATTGGTCCACCACGCCAAGCAGCAGCGTGTAGCGGCGGCCCTTGTAATAGGAAGTGTCGTAGTGCCAGCCGATGTGGTCGCCCGGACGCGTGTAGTAATACAGCGCGTACGCGTGCGGGTCGTCTTGCGGCGAAGGCAGCAGCTTCTCGCCGGCCAGTCGCTCCAGAAAGCGCATCAGGGCAGGCGAGCGGTACAACTCCGCCACGAACGGGGCAAGCTCGTCAAGCGTGTGGCGGCTCACGCTGCCACCCTGCTTGTGACCGGGGAGGTAGTTACGGTTCACGTTCGGCGTGACAGAGCGTGCCGCCACGATCAATTGTTCCGTGACCGGCTTCGGCAGGAATTTCTCGAGATAGAGGAACGCGTCCTGCGCTTTGAACTCGCGGGTAACGGCGTCGAAGTCGATGGCGTCCAGCGCGCGCTCGATTTCGGCGTCTGCCGCGAAAGCCGCAGGCGCCATCGGCGCGACCGAGGCCGCCGGTGCGTCGGCAGGGGTGGCACGCTCGTCGGCCTTGACCGGCAGCGGGCGGCGCATCACGCGCACATAGTCGGCGACCACCAGCAGCGCGAAGAGCGGCGCGCCGATGGCGGCGGCGATCAGGAAACCGCGCGTGCCGTCGAACAGCGTGACAAGCGGCATCAGATAGAGCACATCTTCCGTCTCGAAACCGCCAACCGACGCCTGTTTCGTGCCGGCCTTGCCCACGCGCTCTTCAATGCGCATGCGCAAGAAGAAGATGAGGGCTACCGCAATGCCGGCAATCCAGCCGAGTGCGGTGGCCGATAGCGGGACGGGCAACGGGTAGGGGGTCGGGGCGACGGCCGCGACCCCCATCCCGATGCCGCCAAACAGCAGCACGGTCACGAAGGCGTCCGAGGCGAGATCGTACAGGTGGCCGATGCGGCTGGTCTTGCCGCTGATGCGCGCCAATTCGCCATCCGTGTGGTCGATGAAGTTCGACAGCACGAGCAGCACGGCGCCCAGATTGGCCATGGCATAGCCACCCTGTGCAAACGCCCAGGTACACGCCAGCCCGACGATCAGGCGAAGCGTCGTGAGGTGGTTGGGGCTCACTCGGGTATTGACGAGCGGTGTGACCAGCCAGCGCGCAAGGCGCGCATCGTATTGGCGCGGACGCGGCGGTACAGGACGTGCGGTTTTGCTCGTCATTGGCGCAGCAGAAGGCGCCGAAATGATTTTCGGTATCGTTTCCATGAGGGGGGAATATATACCCATAAGGCGGTAATGTGCAGCGCACCTAAATAGCCCCGTACCTACCGCGGCAGCCTTGGTGATTCGGGGCGTCGCCTGGCGACGGTCCCATCCCTGCGCTTGCGTGCTGCCCGTTCCGAGGGCTCGCCAAAGACGGTTTTACTACCTTAGGTGATAAGCGTACAGAGTTCGGGATTATATTCCGCAATACGCTATTTCGCTTTGCAGGCATCCGGCGTCGTTTTGACGCACCGACAGGGGCTGGCGCACGGCTCGAATGTCCGGTCTGGCAGGAAAAGCGACGAACATTCGGGATAGCCGTGTCGGTGCGATGCACGGATAATGGCGATCCCGTTTGTCTTTTTTGCGGTGTTATCCGACCGCACATTTCCCCATGTCCCAAACGATTGCCATTCTTACCGGCGCATCCCGTGGTCTCGGCGCGGCGCTGGCCCGCGGCCTGCTCGCTCCCGGCACCCATCTCGTGACGCTGGCACGTCGCACGGACGACGACCTCGCGGCGCTCGCGAGCGCGCAGGGCGTCACGCTCGAACAAGTCGCGGTCGATCTGGCCGATACCCAGGCAACCGCGCAGGTCGCTGAGCGCATCTTCGCCGCGCTGCCGCGAAATGCCGGCCGCTACTTGCTGATCAACAACGCTGGCACGGTCAATCCGGTCGCCAATAGCGCGGCCCTGACGGACCCGGCTGCCATCGGCGCGGCATTCGCGCTGAATGTGACCTCCGTCATGCTGCTCACGGCGCGTTTTCTCTGCGCCACGCAGGGGCTGGCCGCCAAGCGGCAGATTGTGAACATCTCGTCGGGTGCGGGCCGCAATCCGAACGCCGGCTGGGCGGTTTACTGCTCGACCAAGGCGGCACTGGACATGTATACGCGAGTGGTGAACGCCGAACATCGCGAACACGGTGTGCAAGCGGTGTCGCTGGCGCCTGGCGTGGTCGATACGGGCATGCAGGAAACGATTCGCAGCAGCGACGCGCAGAGCTTCCCGGCGCTGGCGCGGTTTCAGGAACTCAAGGCAAGCGGCAAGCTCTCGTCGCCGGAAGATGTGGCGCGCCGCATTCTGGCGCTCACAGCGCGTGACGATTTTGGTCAGACCGAAATCGACGACATCCGTCACTACGCCTGATTCGGGTCGCAGACGGCAAACGTTCGCCGTCATCGCGCGGCGCGCGAATGCCGAAAAAAATGCACCGGCCCGCGTGCTGGCGGCCGGTGCGGTCCTGTTACGGCGGACGTCGGTGCGACGTGCCGCTTACTGCTCGGTGCTGGTGATGAAAACGCTGCCGTTGCGTTCCGGTGCGTACAGAATCAGCGTTGGCGTGTGAATGTCGAAGGCGCGTTCACAAGCTTCCCCGTACGAATCGAACTGCACGGCCCAGGCACCGTTGCGGACATAGCAATGCGTGATGGTGTCGGTACGCCGGTCAAACTCCTGGCCGAGAAACACGCCCTGCGTGTAACACCAGACGACGAACCCGTGAAAGTCCGCCTGCTCCGGTGCGCGAAAGACGCGCCAGCGGGCGTCGTCCCGCCCCACCTGACGCGCCGTCGCGCCCGCTGCCCAACGCTCGAATCCATCGTGTCGTTTGCGTTGCTCCATGTCGTCGTACCCCCTTGGGTGAACCGCCCTCCGGGTGCCGAGATTCGACATCCCCGGGCGCGTTTTCATAGTCGGAATTTGTTCCTGGCATTTCTATCAGGCAATTCCGAAATACGGCAGGGAATTTCTCCAAAGGGGGCAGGACGCACGTCGTCAATCGTAGTGAATCGCCAGCCAGACGGTGGTTTCGCCTTGTGCCGTCCATTCCACACGATGACGCCTGTGGGCGGCAATCGTGACCGCGTCACCCGGGCTCAGCACGAGCGTCTGGCCGGGGGTGTCGGCGAACGCCAGGCCCGCGCCACCCGTGAGCAACACAACCCACTCATGCTGTGGCTGGTCGTACCAGAAGCCCGCGGGCGACGCCTGTCCGGTCGAGACAATGCGCTCGACTCGCATTCCCGGTCGGGCAAATAGCGTGTCGAACTGCTCGGCGGCCTTCGGGTCGGGCTGCGAGGGCAGGCCGGCAAACAAGTTGGTGACGGGCAGCGGAGGCGTATCCATACGTAATAAGCGGTCTCTTTTCGGCGGGGATAGAAAGCATACCCGCACGGCTTTCGCACTCAATCATCCAGATTTTCGTGCACGGCGGCGTCACCGCGTCGCCAATAGGCTGCTGCCTTCACCCATTTCGGATTGAGTCCGCGAGTGTCGACGAGATGGCGGCGTACGGTTTTTGCCACGCCCGCTTCGGCCGCAACCCACACGTGCACGTCACCGCTGGGTAGCGTGGCGACCTGAAGGGCGTCGATCAAGGCGGTGCTTTCGCCGGCAGGCGTGCCGTCGCGGTAGATCCATTCCACCACGACGTCGGCGTCGCTCACGAAGCGCAGGCGATCGGCCGGACTGTCGACTTCCGCGAAGACGAACACCAGTGCGCCCGCGGGAAGTTCGGCCAGACGCCGCGAAATTGCCGGCAGCGCCGTATCGTCGCCGATGAGCACGTAGCCATCGAAATTCATGGGAATGATGAACGAGCCGCGCGGACCGCCCACGCCGATGCGCTCACCCGGCTTGGCCGAGCGTGCCCACTGCGTGGCCGGGCCGGATTCATGCAACGCGAAATCGATCACGAGCGTATTCGATGCCGCATCGTATTGACGCGGCGTGTAGTCGCGCATCAGCCGCGGTGCGTCGCCCGGCGCCGGCTTGGCCACGCCCTCGGCACCGATCTGCGGCAGCGCCAGCTCGCCGGTCTCCGGGTTGGGGAAGAACAGTTTGACGTGATCGTCGAAGCCGGGGCTGGTGAAGCCCTCGAGGTCGTCGCCACCCAGCGTCACGCGCAGCATGTGCGGCGTGAGCGACTCGACGCTGCGTACTTCGAGCAGGCGCATGCGAAGTTCGTGGCGCACCCGTTGCGGTGTGCGCTCGGGGACGGCGTTCGGTGTGGCGTTGTCTTGCATCAGAGTCGCTCCAGTTGTTGCGCGGCCGCGTCGAGAATCGCGGCAAACGCGTTGGCTTGTTCGGTCGTGAGCGGTTCGCCGCCCAGACGCAGATGCACGGCATATTTGAAGTTGTGTAACGCGCGCATGACCTGCGGCGGCATGTCTTCCGAACGCTCGCGGCGTGTTGCCAGCCGTGCGAGCAATTCCGTGACCGAGTCTTCGTTCTCGGCCAGATACTCGCGGCCGGTGTCAGTGATCTCGTAAGACTTGCGCTGGCTCTCGCCCGTGCTTTCCTGCACACGGATGTAGCCCATTTCTTCCAGCAGCGTGAGCGTCGGATAGACCACGCCCGCGCTGGGGCTGTACGTTCCGTTCACGCTCTCTTCGATCGCTTTGATGAGTTCGTAACCGTGACGCGGTTGTTGTGCAATCAGATGCAGCAGTACGAGCCGCAAGCCGCCGTGACTGAAGAGGCGGCCGCCACCGCGCCCGCCTCGGCCGCCACGCTCACCCCGAGTGTCTTCGCCGCGTCCGAAACGGCTGTCACCATAGCCTTCGCCACCGCCGCGCCGTCCATGGCGCGCACCGCGCCGCTCGTCGCCAAAATCCATTTTGTCCAGGTCCAACGGACCTCGGCCCATGAAATCGCCACGTGATCCACGCATGATGCGACTCCCTATCGATGTTGTTAAGACATGTTTACGATATATCTAAATTGCATCGAAAGCAAAATTATTTATGCGAAGACCTTGCGAGGTGTGGGGGAATGACTGCGGGGAAGGGGGTTGCTGCGCGTTGCTAAAGTGAGGCGGTCGTGCCGAAGCTATATCGAAATGCGCATTTCGATATGCCGATGCGATATCCGGCGGGGCGGCGGAGCCTGCCGTGGCGATCCGCATAACGTGCAAGAAATGCTGGCGGCGCTCACTCCAGTTTTGGCAGATCGGTATCGAGCCACTTGCGATATAGCTTGTTCAATTCGCCATTTGCCGTATTGCGTGTGACGAAGTCGTTGACCGCCGCCAGCAACTCCGGCTGATTGGGACGCATCGCAATGCCCATTGCCTGTTGCAACAAATTGAACTTCGGTTCGAACTGGCCCGGCGCGCGTTGACGAATCGCATTCGCGACTGTCACCGAGCAGCCGATAGCGTCGACCTGCCCGGTGAGCAGCGCCTGCATGGCGGACGCATCGTCGTCGAAACGCCGGATCTCGGTGCCTTCGGGCGCCGACTTCGTAATGGCCATGTCTTGCGTGCTCGCGCGCGCAACGCTGACACGCACGCCTTTCAGATCGGCGGCGGACTTGATGGCGGCCCCTGTTTTGCCGAGCAGCAAGATGGTCGCGGCGGCGTACGGCTTGGAGAACTGGACCTGTTTGGCGCGCTCTGGCGTGATCGCAAGCGACGCGACGAGAACATCGACTTTCCCGCTGAGCAGATAGGGGATCCGGTTCGGTCCTGTCACCGGCATGATGTTGAGCTTCACTCCCAGATCTTTGGCCAGCAGTTTTGCGACGTCGGCGTCGTAGCCATCCGGCTGCGCTTGAGCATTCGTCGTGCCGTACGGCGGAAAGTCGATGAGCATGCCGACATTGAGCGTGCCCTTCTTCTTGATACCGGCAACGGTTTGCGCGTGGACAGGTGTAGAAAACAGCGACAGGGTGCTGGTCAGCAGACCGCCGAGGGTGCCGCCGAGCGATCCGACGAACGCGGCCGGCATGGCGGCAACGCCGAGCGTGGCGAGAAAGCCGCGACGGGAACCGATGCCCACGCTATTCGGGGCGGTTCGCCGGCTGGCCGGATGCGACGGCATTTGTCGAGCTTGCACAGGGTGACGCGACAACTTGCGAGTCATGCTGGGTCTCCTCACGCGGCGAAGACACTGCCGAAAGTCGCCAGCTGGTGGTGCAAGGCATGCGCTCGCCGCTGGCCGACGGCTGTCCCCGAGCGATGTTAGCGGGCGGCACAAGACACGTCCACTCCGCACAAACCCCAGCGAAAACCCGGAATTCTGGACGATCGGCGCAAGTTCGGCGAGGTGCTGAGGATGACGAAATCAGTCGCTCACTGCGCACGAACGGAAAACGAGGCAAAAAAAACGGTGCCGGAAACCGGCACCGTGTTCAGGCTTTGCCTGCCAGATCTTCGCAATTCACGCTGCTGTGGATGCCACAACGGCGTGAGTGCAAGACTTACTGGGCAGCGTCCTTGACCTTCTTCAGCGGGCGAACCTTCACGCGCACCGAAGCCGGCTTTGCCGGGAACCAGCGCTCTTGACCCGTGAACGGGTCCTTGCCGAAACGCTTCGCCTTGGCGGCGATTTGTTGCGACGTGACCTTGAACAGGCCATGCAGCGTGAATTCGCCAGCACCCTTCTTGTGCAGCGAGCTGATGATGGTGTTCTCGAGCGCGGCCAGCACTGCCTTCACTTCCTTTACGGCGACAGCCGATTGTTCGGCGAGGTGCGCTGCGAGCTGGGTCTTGTTGAGCGCGTCCTTGATCGGCGAAACCTTGCCGCTGGCGGCTGCCTTCGGAGCGGCCTTCGGAGCTGCCTTGGGAGCGGCCTTCGGGGCTGCCTTTTTCGCTACCGGAGCCTTCTTCGCTGCCGGAGCTTTTTTCGCCACAGGGGCCTTCTTTGCTGCTGCTTTCTTTGCCGTTGCCATATCGATCCAATCGATGAGAATAAGAAAGTGCCGTCGGAGAACGGCCACCCGAATGATACGTCTTGCTGCGCCGACGATTCTACCTAAGAAATCGCTTTGTGAGAGTAGTGCGCGAATTATGTTGCGTGCTTGCCGCACAAGGCTGAGCGGCGATCGCACTGCATTTCGATTCGTTTCGTTCGCAACGTGATGATTCGTCTTCGGCGCAGCGAATTTTCGGCGCGATTTTTTCGCGTCTTTCGCCGCGTTTTTTTACGCAATTTTTGTACGCGTGCGATGCATCATCGCGAACCTCAATGGCGCCTAAACCCTTAGAAACGCTGCATTTCACACGTTTCGCAGCGGCCATCGCCATTGCACCAGGCGTCGGTGAGGGTCGTGCCGTCGGCGCCAAAAGTGATGTTGTGCTTCGCGCCGTAGCTCCCCGCGAGTTGCAAACGATCGCCAGCAAGCGTGCCCTGCACGGTGGTGTGAATGTTCGGTTCGACGTCGTCGACACTGCCGGTGACTTGTGCACCGTTGAGCGCGAGCGCCATCAGTCGTGTCATCGGCGAGCCCCAAAAACCCCACCACGGAGGGGCGTTCGTGCACAGACCGCGCCAGCGTCCCGACGGATTCACCACGCGCAACGGGGCCGGTGCGCTTGCCTGTGCGGCAGCGCCGGGCGCCATTGGCGGCGTAACGAGGGTCGTGCCTGCGGGCGGCGGCGCATCGATTGCCGCCACATCGCGCGCGACTTCCGGTGAGCCGGCACTCGTAGTATTCACCGCGTTTAACCCTGCCTTGTCGCCAATGGTGCTCGGCAATGGTGCGCCAGGCTGCGGTGTCGAAGCCGCAATGGCTGCGTTTTGCGACGCGGCAGCGGGCAGCGCGTAGGCGTTGCTGGCCGGTGGCTGCGCTGGGGCGGCAGGCGCAGCGCTGAACGTGCCTGGCGCACCGTCCACACGCGCCATGTCGGACGGCAGGCCATCGTTCGGCACCGGTGCCGAGGCTGCTGCACACACGTGGCACGACATGTGAGAGAGGCTGCTGCGCGTCAGCGCACGCGTGGCATAGAGACGCTGCCCCCCCTGAGCGCCGTCGCGCAGAATCGTGACGTAAGGCGTGTCGTCGAGCTGATAGTCGACTTTTGCGCACGAGGGCGCGTCGGTTTGCAGCATGACGTCAGCAGAAAAAGCGCCGTTGACGGCCCGTATCGGGATCACCGACACCGATGCCGAACAGTCGGCAATAATCTGCGCGCAGTTACACGCGGTGACCGGCGTGCGCGACGCGCCACCGGATTGCGCCTGCGCGTGCCCGGCCAAGCCGAGCATGCCCGCGACGAGCCATCCCGTCGCAACCCTCAAAGCACTGAAACCCCGCATGATGTTTCCCCGAATGTGGCGGCATAACCTATGCCGCGGATAGTCGATCAAAAGACGTCGGCTGACAAGCGCCGAAAACAGCGAAAAACAGGGGGAAACGGGGCCTCTATGGCGTATCGCATGCCATCGCAGCGTCACGCAATTATGAGATTTCGCCCGTATCCCGGTATCGATAGCGCGTTCTACACTCATGGATATTGGCCCCTCATTCAACGAGCCACTGCCCATTGGCTTCTGGAGACATGCATGCTTGTCGATCGCACGAATGCCCCCGGCCGTTCCGATTTTCCCCTTCCCAGCGACCCTCCGACGTTCCCTACGCCTGCCGCGAATCGCGTGCTTGCGATGCTCGCGACCCTCTTCTTCGCGATGGGGCTCATTACGTCGCTGAACGATATTCTGGTGCCTCACTTCAAGGCGGCATTCGCGCTGACGTATCGCGACGCGGCGCTCATCCAGTCCAGCTTCTTCGCCGCATATTTCGTGGTGTCCTACCCGGCGGGGCAATACACCGCGCGCGTCGGTTATCGACGGGCGCTGGTCAGTTCGCTGTGGCTCGCTGGCCTAGGATGCGCGCTGTTTTTCCCTGCGGCAGCGCTCACGTCCTACGCCTGTTTTCTTGCTGCGCTCTTCGTGCTGGCGAGCGGCATCACCTTGCTGCAAGTCGCGGTGAACGCCTATGTCGAGACATTGGGCTCGCGTGGCGCGGCGGCAAGCCGCCTCACGCTCGTGCAAGCGTTCAACTCGCTGGGAACGACCGTTGGGCCACCGCTCGCCGCGCTCTGGATCCTTGCGCCGCAGGCAACGAACGCGACCGGCCACGCCGTTGACAGCGTACGAGGCCCTTATGGGTTACTCGCAGCCGTGCTCGCCGCGGGCGGCGTGGTGATCTGGCGGCTGACACTGCCTGAGCCACGTACCAGTGACGCTTCGCGCCCGGGCTTGCTCGGTAACGTACGTAGCTTGATGGCACACCGTCCTTTGCGTTACGGCATCGTGGCGCTATTTCTTTATGTTGGGGCGGAAGTCAGTCTCGGCAGCTTCCTGATTGTCTACCTGACACAAACGGGCACGGGCATTCTCGACCACGCGCAGGCGAGCCGTTATCTGGCGTTTTATTGGGGCGGGGCGATGGTGGGGAGATTCGCTGGGGCGTGGCTGCTGCGCAAGGTGTCGCCGGGGCGGTTGTTGAGCCTGTGTGCGATGTACAACCTGACGCTGACTCTTGCGTCGTTGGTGCTGCCCGCACCGTTGGCCATGTGGTTATTACTGGCGTGCGGTCTGGGCAACGCGATCATGTTTCCGACGATTTTCTCGCTGTCGGTGGGAGGCCTTGGTGCGCGCGTGAGCGAGGGGGGCGGGTTGATCTGCATGGCGATTGTCGGCGGCGCGGTGTTGCCGTACTTGCAAGGGGCGCTGGCGGACGGCATCGGAATCGTGCTGTCGTTCCTCGTGCCGGCGGTGGCCTATAGCTACATCGCGGGGTTCGGTGCATGGTGCGCACGCACCATGCCTGAGGCTGCGTCCGATCCCGTCGCCCGCGATGAGACACCGGCCACGCACGCGAACATGGGCGGCCCGTCGAAAACGCGCGATCAGCCCGGTTTGCCGAACGTGTAGCGTCCGAAGATAAACAGCACGTTGCCGTTGCCTTTGCCGCCGGGCACATAGGCGGTCGAGACGGATGCGCGCCCCACGCCGATTTCCGCGAGGGGCAGCGCACCGGGGAAGGGCACGCCGCCAAGCGTGTCGGAACGCGACATCAGAAAGACGGTGTAGCCGAGACCGAATCGGACAGGGCCCGCATTCGCGACGTTCCAGATTCGTCCGTAGCCCGCCATCGGCGACCAGTCGTTGTGCGAATCCTTGAACGCCATTGCGTAGAGCATGCGCGAGCCGTTCTTGCCATCGGACAACACGCGCCCGTAGCCGAGCCCCCAAGGGTTTTCGTTGTACTGCGCGATCTTTTCGCTCGTGTACGCGAAGCGCAAGTGATGCGTATGCAGTGGCACGTAAAGATCGCTTGCCCCCTGCGTCGCCACGTCGCGAAGTTCATCGACGATGGCGCCGGTCCAGGTTGAGATGCCGCCTGGGGCATCGTCGGCCTGTGCCGCGAGTGGTGACAGGCATATCAGTGCAGTGCCGAGTGCCGCGAGCGAGCGGCGGCAAGGGCGCTGCGAAATCCGGGAAGGTGAGGCAAGCGGTGCGAGTCGAATCGGTAGCGCGAGCCGCCCGGTGAGTTGGGGGTTCGTAGGCATGGTTGAGTGCGATCATTTTGCGAGAAACCTGTCGATGGCAAGCGTCGACATCGTGCGGACGAATCGGGCGAGACGGACATCGGCGTTATCGCCACGGTATCGCGCGCCCGGCATTCACGTCTCTAGACCCACTGTCTGTCGCAAAAGTTCGAAGTGCCGTCGATTTGCGCGAATGCCCATTGCCGGGGCACGGGTTGACCGAACCTGCTGCGCGGCAAAGATATCCTTTTGCATCAACGAGATATCAGGGATATCGACGTGTTATTCACCGGGTTGTGAACATTTTCTGTGGATAACACGGCCACATACAGGGACGCTCGTACATGCCTTGCACCGCGCATCCACCGGCAATCAACACGACCCAGCGCGGGCGCAGCAAATGCGCGCTGCATTTTTTCGCCGTCCGATCAATAACTTGAGTCGTCTATCCGCGAGTTGTCCACTGGCTTGCAAACAGATTCTGTGGATAACCATCCCGCTTGTGATCCCACACCTCGCCTTGTTTTGCAGCACATGGCACAACTTTCGCGCTCGGCGATTCTTCCCTGTCGAATCAGCGGCTTGCCATGCTTTTCCGCAAGTTATCAACGGGCTTGTGAACAAAAAATGTGGATAAGCAGCGACTTTTGGAAATCCCAATATGTGGGATTGTATTTTACATATTGACATTTTAGTTGCCGCGGAATTACGATGCGCCTCATACCGGTGGACGGACACGTTCAGGAGACGACAGTGACGGAACGACGCAAACAGAAAGTGGCGATCATTGGCTCGGGCAACATCGGCACCGACCTGATGATCAAGGTGATGCGCAACAGTGAGCATCTGGAAATGGGCGCGATGGTCGGCATCGATCCGGCTTCGGATGGATTGGCACGCGCGCAGCGGCTGGGTGTGCCGGTGACGGCTGGCGGCATCGACGGTCTGCTCGCGATGCCGGGCTTCGAAGACATTCGCATCGCGTTCGACGCCACGTCGGCCAAGGCGCACGCGCATCACAACGAGCTGTTGCAAGCGCGCGGCGTGCAGGTGATCGATCTGACGCCTGCGGCCATCGGCCCGTACGTGATTCCGTCGATCAACCTCGACGCGCATCTGGATGCCCGCAACATCAACATGGTGACGTGCGGCGGTCAGGCGACCATTCCGATGGTCGCGGCCATCTCGCAAGTGGCGAAGGTGCATTACGCGGAGATCGTCGCGTCGATCTCGAGCAAATCGGCGGGCCCCGGCACGCGCGCGAACATCGACGAGTTCACCGAAACGACGTCGAAGGCGATTGAAGTGCTGGGGGGCGCATCGCGCGGCAAGGCGATCATCGTGCTGAATCCGGCCGAGCCGCCGCTCATCATGCGCGACACCGTGTTCGTGCTGTCTGAGCCGGGCGATCAGGCCGCCATCGAAGCCAGCATTCAGGCGATGGTCGACAAGGTGCACGCCTATGTGCCGGGCTACCGTCTCAAGCAGCAGGTGCAGTTCGAGTTGTTCGACGCGTCGCGTCCGCTCAACGTGCCGGGCCTGGGCAAACTTACCGGCCTGAAGACCTCGGTCTTCCTCGAAGTGGAAGGTGCCGCGCACTATCTGCCGGCCTATGCGGGCAATCTCGACATCATGACCAGCGCTGCGCTGGCCTGCGCCGACCGTATCGCCGCCACCCGCCTGGCGCTTGCCGCTTGAACGTCGCACGCGCTATCAGGAGACACACCTCATCATGACGCAGAAAAAGCTCTATATCTCCGACGTGACGCTGCGCGACGGCAGCCACGCGATTCGTCACCAGTACAGCGTCGCCAACGTGAAGGCGATTGCCGCTGCGCTTGACGCCGCACGCGTCGATTCCATCGAAGTGGCGCACGGCGACGGCCTCGCCGGTTCGAGCTTCAACTATGGTTTCGGCGCACATACCGATCTCGAGTGGATCGCCGCCGTGGCCGAGACCGTCAAGCACGCCAAGGTTGCCACGCTGCTGCTGCCGGGCGTGGGCACCGTGCACGACCTGCGCGCAGCCTACGATGCCGGCGCTCGCGTGGTCCGTATCGCGACGCATTGCACGGAGGCCGACGTCTCCCGTCAGCACATTGCCTACGCACGCGAGCTGGGCATGGATACGGTCGGCTTCCTGATGATGAGCCACATGACCACGCCGCAGCATCTTGCCGAGCAGGCCAAGCTGATGGAGTCATACGGCGCGACCTGCATCTATGTGGTGGATTCCGGCGGCGCACTGGGCATGAACGACGTGCGTGAGCGCTTCCGTGCATTCAAGGATGTGCTCAAGCCCGAGACGCTCACCGGCATGCACGCGCACCACAACCTGAGCCTCGGCGTGGCGAACTCCATCGTTGCGGTGGAAGAGGGCTGCGATCGCATCGACGCGAGTCTCGCGGGCATGGGCGCGGGTGCGGGCAATGCGCCGCTGGAAGTGTTCATCGCGGCCGCATCGCGTCTGGGTTGGAACCACGGCTGCGATCTGTACACGTTGATGGATGCGGCTGACGACATCGTGCGTCCGCTGCAAGACCGCGCCGTGCGCGTGGATCGTGAGACGTTGGCACTCGGCTATGCCGGTGTGTACTCGAGCTTCCTGCGTCATGCAGAAGCGGCGGCAGCGCGCTACGACCTCAAGACTGTCGATATTCTCGTTGAGCTGGGCCAGCGTCGTATGGTGGGCGGTCAGGAGGACATGATCGTCGACGTCGCGCTCGATCTGCTCAAGCGTCGCGCGGCATAACGTACTTAAGTAATGACGTACTGACGTATTGGCATCGCCGACGCGGCAACGAAGCCGGCCCTTCCACGGAAGGGCCGTTTTTCTTTTTGCGCCGGCCGACGATATGGATCAGCGTCCGTTGCCGGACCAGCCGAGTTGACGGCTGATCTTTGCGGCGGCGTCTTTGACTCGCGGCACGAGTTCCTGCATGCGCTCGCGGCTCATATACTTGGTCGTGCTCGAGATGCTGATGGCGGCCACGATATGCTGGCTTGCGTCATACACCGGCGCCGCCACGCAGCGTATCTGCGGCGTGTCGTCTTCCAGATCGAAGGCGCAACCCAGGCGGGCATAGTCATGCATGCGTGCGAGCCATGCTTGCGTGTCAACCGGATGCGAGGGCACTTGCGTCTGGTAGTGCTCGAGCTGCGCCTGCCACGCGTCTTCGTCCTGATCGAGCAGCAGCGCTTTGCCCACGCCGGTCACGCAGATCGGCTTGCGCCCGCCGATACGCGAACTGATTTCCACGGCGCGCTGCCCAGGCAACTTGTCGAGGTACATCACCTCCCAGCCATCGGCGACGGCCAGATGCACGGTGTCCTGCGTCTCGCTCGCCAGCAGTTCCAGCGTTGGCCGGGCGATGCGCGGCAAGTCGATCTGGCGATACGCGAGAAACCCCAGCTCGATGAGCTTGTTGCCCAGCCGATAGCCGCGGCGCGGCTCAAACCGCAGATACCCCGCGTGAACGAGCGCCGAGGCAATGCGGTGCGTCGTCGACGGCGTGATGCCGGTGTGTGCCGAGAGGGCCGGCACGGTGTCGATGCCGGCGGCGACGGCTTCCACGATATCGAGGCCGCGGAAGAGGGTCTGACTGGCAAGTGTGCGGGGGCGATCGGCCTCCGGGGACTTCGGCTTCGCCATCAGGCCCCCCCGAGCGCGAGCAGGCGCTCGTAGACGTAACACTTGAGTGCGACGTAATGCGAGGGTTCCAGCACCGGCAATTCGATGCCGTGAAGATGACTGCCGTCGTCGCCCTGTTGAACGCCGCGAATCGTGCCGGTGGCTTCGATAGGCATGTCGATATCGCCAACGCGCACGCGAAACGCCAGTTGCATGCTGTCGCCGGGCACCCCGAGCGGCGTGTCGGCCAGCAGCGAGACCCCCTCGGCGCTCACGTCCTGAAGCAAGGCGAGGTGACGCGCCTCGCCCATGCTGACCGAGACGACCAGCTTCGCGGGCACGCGCTGCGAACGGCGCAGCACCTTGCGGCGAATCTGTGCGGGTGCCGAAAGAATGACGTATTCGAACGGCACTCGCTCGACCCGCTCGACCGTGCACACGAAGTGATAGATGTCTTCGCCGGAGAACGTCCATAGTTCGAGCCGCTCGCTCGCCTGCAGGGTGGGGGGCGCGGCGCGGCCCGTCGGCGCGGTAACGAAGAGCATCTGATTCGGCGCATGACCGATCACGCGCGTGCGCACCCGCTGCGATCCGGCTCCCGGTGGCAACTGAATCTGCAGCCAATCGCCGGGGCGCAAATTGAGGTCGGTGAGTGCGTACTGCGGTTGGGTCGCGCTGGCGGTGGATGCTGCTGTGTCCGTGTCCGACGGCAAAGTGGCGGCAACGTCGGGCGGTGCGGCTTCGTCTGCGCCGAGATTGGCGACCCGGTGTGGCTCGAAGGAGGTGAAGAGCCAGTCGCGCCCGGCCTGCGAGGGGACGATGTCGCCTTCGGCAAGCAGCGGTTCGCCGTTTCGATCGACGATGGCCCAGGGCAGGGCTTCACCTAGCGGGATCTCGTCCCGCGTGAGCGGGACGAGGGGAAGCGGGGTGGCGGGTGCCGCAGGCGCTTGAGAGGGGGTAGTGGACATAGGGGCTTGGTGCGCGCGGCAGGCGCGCTCGCGTTTGTGCGTAGAAATGTTGTGGACCATTGGCCGGCTGGCACGGTTGGCGTCGGCACACCGGCTTCGCGGCAATGCCAGCGAAGTGGGTACTCGCCAGAGCGTGCGGGCAGGACCGCAGACGTCCGGTGTGGCGAAAGTCTACCGCGCCGCATCGACACTTGGCGAGGGGGGGCATTCCTTGGCTTGTGCAAACTGCGTAAGTGGGCGCTCGCTGGGGAGCGGCTGCGCGTCACGTCCGTTATCGTCGAGACCGGATTGCCGGGGCTGGCGTGCGTGCCCGCTCGACGGGGCGCCACGCGTTCGGTGTTGTCTGCCTATAGTCGACGGTTTGCCGGCGCGCCCGGCGACGACCATGTGGGGGGAAGCGATGTGGTACCAGCAATGTGCAGGCGCAAGCGGTGGTAACGTCGACAGGCGCACGACACCGGACATCGAGTTGGCGAGGATGCACGAGACGCCGGCGCAGCATCGCGCCGGGCAAAACGGGCTTGGCGAAGGTCTCGAGCGCACGGCCAACGCAGCCCGCCATGCAAGACGCAATGGGATCGACGCATCGCATCGCGTCGATCCTGAGCTTGCGCGCGCGTTTGCCAGGGCGTGGGCGGGATTGTGGGTGACGACCGGGCCGTGCCAGCACTTCTACCGCAAGGAGTTCGATCTGGCGCACAAGCGAGATGCGCGTCTGGCAAGCAATCTGGCGCAGGTCGAAGCGATGTTGGCGCCCACTCCCGGTGAGGACGCTCACTCGCCAACCGGCTTCGCCGTCGAGCAGGTGCACCACGATATTGCGCAATGGCTCGAAACGGTCGCCGCAACGGGGGCGCGCGGCTGGTACTTCCGCGGCGCGCGCGACGCCCTGTCGCTCGTGGGCAATCTGTCGTTGCTGGCGATCATTGCCGCTTGCTTTCATCAGCAGCGAGCCCTTGAGGACGATGGCCCACAAGGCACCATTCGCGGCGCCACGGTAGCGAACACCCCCTTCGGGGTGCCGTGGGCCGACTGGACGTTGCTGGCGTTCGAGGGGGCGAAGGGGGTGATCACGCAGTCGCTTGGTTCGCCGACGCTGATTCGCCATCACGCGGTTGACGAAGTGCTCAAACGCATGGATGCAGGATGCCGGCTGTTGGAGGCGTGTGTCACGATGCCGGCGCCTGCGGTGCCAACGTCGTGGCGTAGCGCGTTGGGCTCGCTTACGCGGGCTCGCGACGTGGCAACGCTGTTCACATTTGCCAATACGGCGATACCACCTGCGCGATTAGGGCTCTGGTTACCGTCGTGGTTCGCGAATCCGCCGGGCGAGATCAACGGCTATCGAGGCATCTTGCGTGTTGCGGGTCTCATGCTCGATTCCTGCCGTGCCGTGACGAGCCTGCTGGGCACATGGGCGCGCAACGCGGCGTTCACCATCGATGCGCAAGGCTTGACGCATCGGTGGCAGTTACTGTGCACGCGGCTCGCGGACGTGCCTGCCGATGATCAGGCAGCGGTGCTGCGCCGCGTCGCGTGCATGACGCAGCTCTCCACGCACTGCGACACGCCACTACTGGCGAAGATCGCATCGCATGACGCGTTACGCGAGCACTTACTCGCATCGGGCGAGTCGTTGACGGCAAGCGAGATTGCTCGCGCGTGCGAGCAGTTCGATACGACGTGCCATGCGTCATGTGTCGAGGGCACAAGCTATCTGAGCCTGAACCCGGCAGAGAGCCCGTGGGGCCATCGCTGGACGGGCGACGCATGGACGTGGGGCAGCGCAACGCCAGCGCGCGCGTCGTACCGGTTATTGCTGCTGTACCAGCACTGGAGTTCGGCATTGCTGGAGCGGGCGGTGTCGTCGTCCTGCATGGGCGCGGCACAGAACACCGAGCCACGGCAGAACGATCCGGCGGGTGTGGCGCGTACCCGATCAGGCGTGGTGCATGTCGATGTGGAGTCGACACCGGTCTGAATACGTGCGGCGGCGCAACGCGCTGCCGCTGAAACTCACCCAGAGCCGGGGTATGCCGTCAGATCAGACTGCGCTGGGCTCGTTGGCAGATGCGACGGGTGGCGTCGGCGGTGTCGCCCGCGCACCATTGCGCGCAGAGGTTGCGCACCCAGGCGGGCTGATCCTTGGCGGCATCGTTGAGCCAGTTGGCTACGGAGTCCTGCACGTAGGGGGATGGATCGGCGCGCAATGGGCAGAGGATGGGCAGCGCCTGCTCGGGCTGGCGCTTGAGGGCTGGGATGTGGGCACACCACACGCCGCGCGGACGCAGCGCCTCGCTGGCAAAACGGCGCAGGCGCTCCGATGGCTCGGCCGTCCATTGCGCCAAATGAGCGATGGCAGCATCGAGCGTTTGTGTCAGATGCGGGCGCACAGCCATCCATGCCCATTCGCGCACACCGAAGTGCGAGTCATCGGCAAGCGGACGGATAGCGGCCAGACGAGCCGACAAATCCTGCGCGGGCAGCGCCCCGATCATGAAGCAGGCCCAGCCCCGCACCATGTCTGCGTCATGCACCTGACATTGCGCGATGCCTGTCTCACCCAACGCGTCGAGCAGTATCGCGCCGATATGGGTCATGCGCTTGAGAACGCCTAGCTTGCAGGCAGCGTCGACGGCTTGGCGTGTCGGGGCGGACAGATCAGGGAAAACCGCTCGCACTAGCGTGGCCTGATCGAGTGCCATGCATTCGGCCAGCGTGGCGCACTGAATTTCGCCGTGCGACAAAGCACGCAGCACGTCAGCGGGAATGTCTGAGGCGCGGGTCGCGCCTTTACGGATAGCGGCATGACTCATGACGCTTGACTTGTAAGATTGCCCGCCACCTTGTTCAGCAGCGCTGCCAGTTGCGTGCGTTCCGTGGAGCCGAGATTGCCGAACAGGCTCGCGATCCAGCGGCCATGCTGCTCGACCACGGTTTTTGCAATCCGCTTGCCCTTGCGAGTGAGCCTCACGCGCAGGGCACGGCGGTCGTTGGCGTCGGCGTGGCGGGCGATCAGTGCTTCGCGCTCCAGACCGTCGAGCAGCCCGGTCACAGTGGCGCGAGTTACGCCGGCCTTCTCGGCCAGCGTGTTCGGCGCCAGTCCGTCAGCGGCTGCATCAAGCAGAAACAGCAACACGAAGCGTCCTTCGGACAGGCCGTGAGGTGCCAGCAGCGCGGCACAGTTGCGGTCGATGCCTGCCGCCAGCGAAAGCGTCTGAAAGCACAGCCGGATGCCTTCCACGTCGGGCACATTGCGCTGCTCAGCCTCTCGAATCAGCGCCAGATACTTCTGTTCCAGTTTCATTTTAATAGCCGCCATATAGTATGGTGGCTAATTATATAGGAGGGCGCGCATTTTGGATATCCGCGATCTTGCTTGTGTCCTATCGGCAGCGGCGCCTGCGTGTCGATCCGATGCGGATGGCACAACATAGCCGTGTGCATGAATTGTTCGTCGAAAGCCGTAGTTCAGCGGGTAGCCGCAGCATCATGGGAATGATGCGTGAGCAAGGCATTGCTATCGGGCGGTTTAAGGTCAGTCGTTCAATGGCAGAGCTCGGGCTGATCTGTAAGCAGCCAGGCAGCCATGCCTGCAAGCGAGCTACCATCGAACGCGTGCACATTTCGAATCGCCTGAATCGGCAGTTCGTTGTGGGGGCGCCTGATCGAGTCTGGTGCGGTGACATCACGTACGTCCGGGCTCAGGGCCGATGGCATTACCTGGCCGCAGTCCTGGACCTGTTCACGCGCCGCGTCGTCGGCTGGGCGTTCTCGACGCGTCCCGACGCTGATCTGTTGGTTCAGGCGCTGGACATGGCCAATGAACAGCGCGGTCGTTCATAAGGGCTGCAATTCCACGCCGACCAGGGTGGCCAGTACGCCAGTCGAAAATTCCGGCAGCGGCTGTGGCGATACCGGATAGAGCAAAGCATGAGCAGGCGTGGAACTGCTGAGCGTCAACTCGCCAATGGAGCGCCGGTTCCGAAGCCTGAAAACGGAATGGGTGCCGAACGTGGGTTACATGACGGCACCACAAGCTCACTGCGATATCAGCCATTACCCGATGCAACGGTACAACTGGATATGGCCGCATCAGTTCAATGACGGACTGGCACCCGCGGTTGCGGAAGAAAAACTTAACGCAGTGTCCGGGATGGGTTGACCACGGCACACTTCAACGGTTCGCTTTCACCGCTCACCAATTCGTCTCGCGCTCCGGCGTCGCCGTGATCTTGTGAATCGAGAGGTCGGCGCCGTAGTACTCCTGTTCGTCGTCAAGCCGCAGACCGACGCTGCGTTTGATAACGCCATACACGACGTAGCCCCCGGCGAAGGCGATGGCCACGCCCATCACCGTTCCGACGACTTGCGCGACGAAGCTCACGCCGCCCAATCCGCCGAGCGCTGTCTGGCCGAAGATGCCTGCCGCCAGGCCCCCCCAAATGCCGCATACCCCGTGCAGCGGCCAGACGCCGAGCACGTCGTCGATGCGCAGGCGGTTCTGCGTCACCGTGAAGAGCCACACGAAAAGACCGCCCGCGACGGCACCCACGACGAGCGCACCGAGCGGATGCATGACGTCCGAACCGGCACACACGGCGACCAGTCCCGCGAGCGGGCCGTTGTGGATGAAGCCCGGATCGTCCTTGCCGACCCACATCGCCACGAGAGTGCCCCCGACCATCGCCATCAGCGAGTTGACGGCGACCAGTCCCGAGATGCCACCCACGCGCTGCGCGCTCATCACGTTGAAACCGAACCAGCCGACGATCAGGATCCAGGCGCCAAGCGCAAGAAAGGGGATCGACGACGGCGGGTGCGCAGCAACTTGCCCCTGCCCGTTGTACCGTCCCCTGCGCGCGCCCAGATGCAGCACCGCCGCCAGTCCGATCCACCCGCCGACCGCGTGTACGACAACCGAGCCCGCGAAATCGTGGAACGGGGCGCCGAATACACGCGTGAGCCAGTCCTGAATGCCAAGATGCCCGTTCCACGCAATGCCTTCGAAGAACGGATAGATCACGCCGACGAGGAAGAACGTCGCCACAGACTGCGGGTGAAACTTCGCGCGTTCGGCGATGCCGCCCGAGACGATGGCAGGAATCGCGGCAGCGAACGTCAAAAGGAAGAAGAAGCGGATCAGCGCGTAGCCGTTATGTTCGGATAACACCGTGGCACTCGACCAGAAGTCGACGCCGTACGCGAGTGGATAGCCGATGAAGAAGTAAGCGAGTCCCGAGACGGCGAAGTCGGTCAAGATCTTGACGAGGGCGTTGACCTGATTCTTTTTACGAACGGTGCCGAGCTCGAGAAACGCAAAGCCGGCGTGCATGGCAAGCACCAGGATTGCGCCGAGCAGAAGGAACAGCACGTCGCCGGGTGTATTGGAATTGGGCATGAATGTGCTCTTTTGGTGCAAACATGAAGAAGAAAGAAGATAAGCAAGAGCGATGCCAGACTTTTTCAGGCATTTGATTTCTATCGATGTTTTGTCTGGTGAAGTGAGAAGTGCCTCCCCGCATTGCACGCTCATGGTGCTGTGACGCTGCCGGATGATCAAAGCCCGTGCATAGGGAGAAGGGCCGTCGCTGGAAAAATGCTGAAAGGGTGGCTGGCGTCACAGGCGATGCGTCGCACGAATGCGCGGTATAGAATCGGGCGTTCTCGCGGCACCGTACTCACACGTCCGGCGTCGACGATCCCGCTCAACCGGCGGCGTCATCGTGCGACGACAACAAGATCGACATAAGCACCTTCACGTACAAACCACTGAGGAAATCCGATGATCTTTGAAATTGCCCAGATCGAAGTGAAGCCCGGCACTGAAGCCGCGTTCGAACAAGGGGTGGCGAAGGCCGCACCGCTGTTCAAGGGCTCGAAGGGCTGCCACGGCATGCGTCTGCTCAAGTCCATCGAGCAACCGACTCACTACAGCCTCGTCGTGACGTGGGAAACGCTCGAAGACCACACCGTTCACTTCCGCAACTCCGACGCCTTCCAGCAATGGCGTGCGCTCGTGAGCGATTGCTTCGCGGCACCGCCGAACGTGAGCCACGTTACGGAAGCGCTGATCGGTTTCTGATCACCACGCGCACCGCGTAACGACGCAGCCAAGCCGGCGGTGGCGGAGCCAGTCTCCCCACCGCCGTTGTCATTCATGGGATGGGAGGATAAGGGTTAACTCGGTGATGCGCGTCGAAAGTTTTCATATAACATGCAAACCAGAAAAGCATGAGATGACGCGAGAGGATGACGACCAAGCCCAAGACCCTGACCGAGCAGGTCGCGCAACAGTTGCAAGACGCGATCCGGCAGGGCATCTACCCCGTCGGCACCAAGTTGCCGACCGGCAAGCAGCTATCCGAGACGTATGGTGTGAGTCAGGCCGTGATCCGCGAGGTGACGGAGCGTCTGCGCTCGCAGGGGCTGATCGACAGCCGGCAGGGCGCGGGCGTGACCGTGAAGGCGCGCACGCCATCGAGCGGTTTTCAGGTCCCGGTCGGGCAGGACGCGGCTGATCTGGCCAGCGTCTATGAGTTGCGCCTCGATCTGGAAAGCACCGCTGCGGCGCTCGCTGCTGTTCGACATACCGACGAGGACATTCGCCGGCTTGCCGAAATCCTGGAGAAACTGGAAACGAATCTGTATCACGCGGAAAACGGTGTGGAGTACGACACCGCGTTCCATGCCGCAATTGCCCGTGCCACGCACAATCGCTACTACGCCGACCTCCTGCAGTATCTGAACCTGCAAATCCGGCAGGTCGTGCAGGCGGCGCGCACGAACACGCTGCGTCATGAAGGACTCGCCGCGCAGGTGCATCAGGAGCACGTGGCGGTGTTCAACGCCATCAAGGCGCGCGACCCGTTGCTCGCGCGCGCGGCGTCGCTTTCGCACCTGTTGCGTGCTTCGGCGCGTCTCGGGCTGACGCTGCCCGGGCGCGATGTCATTACAGGCGCCATTGCGCCGACCCGCGCCTGACGCATCGTCAGATGTCATCTTCCGCACCGTAACCCCCGACGCGTGACCTTATGACTATTACCGCTTTTGCTCAACGTCTCATCGACGCCATTGGTGCCGACAGCGTATTCACGTCTGCCGACGACCTGGCGCCCTGGCTGGCCGACTGGCGCGGCATGTACCGCGGCAACGCGCAGGCGGTCGTGCGTCCGCGTACGACGCAGGATGTCGCCAAGATTCTCGCGCTGTGCCAGAGCACGGCGACGCCGGTCGTGCCGCGCGGCGGCAATACAGGCCTGTGCGGCGGCGCGACACCCGATAGCGCCGCGCAGAACGTGGTGCTCAGTCTCGATCGCATGAACGCCGTGCGCAGTCTGGATACCATCGCCAACACGCTGGTCGCCGAGGCCGGCTGCATTCTCGAAGACCTGCAACGCGCGGCACGCGACGCGAATCGTCTGTTGCCGCTCAGTCTCGCCGCCGAAGGTTCGTGTCAGCTCGGCGGCAATCTGGCGACGAATGCCGGTGGCGTGAACGTCGTTCGCTACGGCATGACGCGCGAACTGGTACTCGGCGTGGAAGCGGTGCTGCCGAACGGCGAAATCCTGCATGGCCTGCGCACGCTGCGCAAAGACAACACAGGCTATGACCTCAAGCAGTTGTTGATCGGCTCGGAAGGCACGCTGGGCGTGATTACCGCTGCGGCGCTGCGTCTGTATGCGCCGACGCCCGTGCGTCAGGTCGTCATCGCCGCCGTGACGTCGCCCCGTCAGGCGCTGGAATTGTATGAGCTGCTGTTTGCGCAGTGCGGCCCGCGCATGCAGGCGTTCGAGTTCTTCACGGGCGAGTGCGTCGATCTCGTGATGGCACATGTGCCCGGCGTGCGTGCGCCGTTTGGCGAGCGTCACCCCGGTTATGTGCTGGTCGAACTGGCCGATACCGCCGACGAACAGGCGCTGGCAGCGTTGCTCGAACGCGTGATCGAAACGGCCATTGAGCGCGATCTGTGTGCGGATGCCGTGGTGTCGTCCACGCTCGGTCAGGTCGAAGCGATGTGGAAGTTGCGCGAGGAAATCTCCGAGGCGCAGCGGGCGGACGGCTTGCATCTCAAACACGACATCTCGTTGCCCATCGAAGCCATTCCGGAATTCATGACGAGCGCCGAGGCACGCGTGCGACGCGTATGCCCAGAGGTGCGGCCGTTCATCTTCGGGCACTTCGGCGACGGCAATCTGCATTACAACCTGTCGCGCCCGGCCGGTGAGGCGGCAGACTTCATGACGACGCATGGCGAGGCGATCACTGCCGAAGTGCTCGATGAAGTGGCGCGCTTTGGCGGCAGCATTAGCGCCGAGCATGGCATCGGGCAACTCAAGCGCGCGTACTTTGCGAAGTACAAGTCGCCGCTGGAGCTGCGTCTGATGCGCGAGATCAAGGCCGTCTTCGATCCGGCCGGCATCATGAACCCGGGCAAGCTGCTGTAAGCGCCTGCCTTCTGACGGGCACTGGCAGTTGCGGTGCCCGATCTGTTTTACCCTGGCGTGAGCCCGACGTTGCGACTGTCGCCCTCGCGCCTCCTGAGGAGTCGACATGACCGCAATCCCCGCCGCCGGAGCGCCGCTGTGCTTGGGCCCGCTTCCGGAGATCGATCCACCCGCCTTCGACGTGCCGTTCGGTGCCGTCGACACGCACGCGCACGTGGTTGCCGCGAGCGATGCCTACCCGATGGTGCCCGAGCGAAGCTACACACCGCCGCCCGCGCCAGAGGACAAATATCTCGCGATGCTCGACGCCACGGGCATGACCTATGGCGTGCTCGTGCAGATCAGCGTCTACGGCACGGACAACCGCTACATGCTCGAGACACTGCGCCGGCATCCCGAGCGTCTGCGCGGTATCGCGGTGGTCTCGCCTGACGTGACCGACGCCGAACTCGAAGCGATGCACGCGGCGGGCGTTCGCGGCTTGCGCATCAACGTGCTGTTCGGCGGCGGTATCGGTTTCGCGGCGATGGAATCGCTTGCGCACCGTATCAAGGATCTCGGCTGGCATATGCAGTTTCTGATGGACGTGAATGCATTGCCCGAACTCATGCCGCGCATGACGAAGCTGCCGGTGCCGGGCATCGTCGATCACATGGGACACACGCCGGTTGCGCAGGGGCTTGAAGCGCCGGGCTTCTCTGCGCTGCGCGCCCTCGTTCGCGATCACGGGTACTGGGTCAAGCTCTCGGGAGCCTATCGCATCAGCGAGCGTTTCCCGACGTTCGACGACGTCACGCCCTTTGCGCAAGCGCTGATCGAAGACGCGCCCGATCGCATGGTCTGGGGCAGCGATTGGCCGCATGTGTCGCTCACGCGCATGCCGAATACCGGCGCGCTGCGCAACCTGCTGCCGCAGTGGGCGCCCGACGCCGACACGCGCCGCCGCATTCTGGTGGACAACCCGGCGCGTCTGTATGGGTTCCCTGCATCGGTTTGACGATGAACTGGCGTTCACGGCTTTGCAGGCCGGTGCGCAACCCCCTGAGGCATTGGCGTTTTCGTCACTGATTTTCACCCTTTCCGGGCGCATATCGCGCTCTTGAAGTTCAGTAGTTATAAGAGGAGGAGGCAAGATGATTTGGTATCGCCAGATGAACAAGACCGAGCGGCGCACCTTTATTGCGGCATTCGGCGGCTGGGCGCTCGACGCGCTCGACTTCATGGTGTTCACCTTCGTGATCACGACGCTGATCACCGTGTTCAGTATCGACAAGGCGCAGGCCGGCATGCTGGCCACCATTACGCTATTGTTCTCGGCCATCGGCGGCTGGGTGGCCGGCGTGCTGGCCGACCGCTTCGGCCGTGTCCGCATCTTGCAAGCGACGATTCTCTGGTTCTCCGTCTGCACGGTCCTGATCGGCTTTGCGCAGAACTTCGAGCAGATCTTTGTGCTGCGCGCGTTGCAGGGGCTGGGCTTCGGTGGTGAATGGGCGGTCGGCTCGGTGCTCATGGGCGAGATCGTGCGCACCGAATACCGCGGCCGCGCCGTCGGTACGGTGCAAAGCGGCTGGGCCATCGGCTGGGCGGTGGCGGCGCTGTGCTACACGGCGTCGTTTTCGCTGTTGCCGGAGGAGTACGCCTGGCGCGCGTTGTTCTGGATTGGCGTGATCCCGGCACTGTTCGTGCTCTTCATTCGTAAGAATGTGCCCGAGCCAGAGCTGTTCGAGCGCACGCGCAAGCAGGAGGCGACTGCGGCCAAGCGGACTTCAGCGTGGGCGATCTTCTCGCCGTCGCTCATCAAGACCACGGCGCTCTCGGCGCTGCTGTGCACCGGCGTTCAGGGCGGGTACTACGCCGTGACGACGTGGCTGCCGACGTTCCTGAAGACCGAGCGTCATCTTTCGGTCATTGGCACGGGCGGATATTTGCTCGTGATCATTCTGGGGTCGTTCATCGGCTATCTGACGGGAGCGTATCTGACCGACCGTCTGGGGCGCCGCGCCAACCTGCTGATCTTCGCCGTGCTGTCGGGGGTGAGCATCTACGCTTATACGCAGTTCCAACTGAGCAATGATCAGATGTTGATCCTCGGCTTCCCGCTGGGTTTCGCGGCGTCGGGCATTTTCAGTGGGATGGGCGCTTATCTGACCGAGCTGTTTCCCTCGGCTGTGCGTGCCAACGGGCAAGGCTTCGCGTATAACTTCGGGCGCGGCATCGGCGCGCTGTTTCCGAGTCTGGTCGGTTATCTGGCCAAGACCAGCGGTCTTGGAACGGCCATCGGCATGTTTGCCGGTGGTGCCTATCTTGTCGTACTGATCACCGCGTTCTTGTTGCCTGAGACGAAGGGGCGCGAGATCGAGTAAGTTCGTATTTTTCCAGGGGGCGAGTGCCGTCGAGACGGCCTGCCCCCCGGATTTTCTGAGTTTAGGGAAAGGGAGTTCCGCATGAAGGTCCTTGTACCGGTCAAACGGGTAGTGGATTACAACGTAAAAGTTCGCGTGAAGAGCGACGGGAGTGGTGTCGACATT
>NZ_CABPST010000009.1 GCF_902459805.1 Pandoraea bronchicola
GGAGCGGGAGACGAGTCTCGAACTCGCGACCTCAACCTTGGCAAGGTTGCGCTCTACCAACTGAGCTACTCCCGCATTGTCATGCGAACTACCAATCCAACCACTTCTCAAAATTTCGCTGCCGGGCTAGTGCCGTAGCAGCGAGAATGAGATTATGTCGAAAGCGTGATTCAGTGTCAAGCATCTGCACCGAAAATTTGTGAAGATTTTTCTTCTCCACCGCACAAATCCCGCGTCTTCAGGGACTTACGCTCACATCTTGCCCGCACCGCGCTCTCGAATCTGCGGCCACGCGCGGCGCAAATAATACAACATCGACCACAACGTGAGAACCGCCGCCACGTAAATCAGCCAAGTCCCCCAGAAGCGCGAGTCGAAACGCAGTCCGTTCCACACCACCGTGCCGTTGAACAGCAGCAACGGAATCGCCACCATCTGCGCCGCCGTCTTGATCTTGCCCAACTGATGCACCGCCACGCTGCGCGACGCGCCAATCTGCGCCATCCACTCACGCAACGCCGAAATCGTGATCTCACGGCCAATGATGATCAACGCCACCAGCGCATTGATCCGGCCCATCTGCAGCAACATCAGCAGCGCCGCCGCCACCATCAGCTTGTCCGCCACCGGGTCCAGAAACGCCCCGAACGCCGACGTCTGATTCCAGCGGCGCGCGAGAAAACCGTCGAACCAGTCGGTTAGCGCCGCCAGCACGAAGACGCCGCACGCCACCCAGTTCATCTCGACCGACGACAACCAGGTCGCCGGCAGGTAATAGACGCCGACCACCAACGGGATCAGCACGATCCGAAGCCAGGTCAGGAATATGGGGACATTAAAAGGCATGGCAGCATGAGTTCGGCAAACGGCAGTCGACACACGGCGCCCTCGGCAGCCGTACCAGACCCGCATTGTGCCGTGTCTGCCCCGCAGCCACAAGGCCGAGGCGCCGCACAGCGGTTGACATGTGCGCCAGTGTGCCCCTATCTTGCTCGCAACACCCCGCCAATAGCGCCGATCTCGTGAAACTGCCCTGGCCCCTGCCCGCCCTGCGACGCCCCCTGTTGCCCCCTCACGTTGTCATCGCGGCACTGGTCGGGATCGACGGTCTGCTGCTCGTCGCCTCCGTGCTGCTGCGCGTGCCCGGCACCGTGCTCATCGATCTCTTCGTGCGCGGCGACCTCTCCGCGCTGGAGCGCATCGAAGCCATTCATCTGCCCCGGCTGCTCTTCGGGTTGAACGCCATCGAGCGCATCGACTTCTCTCACCTGCCCCGCGCCCTTGCAGGACTGTCGCTGGTGGCACTCGCCTGCGGCCTCGTCATCCGTGCCCGCACCGCGTGGGCCTTTACGCTTGTCATGCTCGCGCTGGCCGCGGCCATCAATTTCCACCTGAACATCCGCTTCGATCTGACGTTCGTCCTCTCGCTCGTCTGTATCGCGCTACTGCTCTGGTACTGGCGGGAATTCGACCGGGCCAGCTTCGCTGCGGCCACCCTCTACACGCTCGTGGCCGTGTTCGCGCTGCTCGTCTATGCCACGTTTGGCACCATGTATCTCGGCCGCGAATTCGCACCACCCGTCACCGATCTGGCCACCGCGTTCTACTTCTCCATTGTCACGATGACGACCGTCGGCTACGGCGACATCGTGCCGCACTCCACCGACGCACGGCTCTTCACCGCGTCGGTCATCATCTTCGGGATCAGTGTGTTTGCGACGTCGCTGACCGTCGTCATCGGACCGCTTGTCGGCGGCAACCTTAAGAAAATTCTCGCGGGGAGGTTCACTCACGTGATACGCAAGAACCACTTTATCGTGGCCGGCGCATCGCCGCTCGCCATCAACGTGCACCACGAACTCACCAAGCGCGGCTGGCCGGTCACGGTCATCATCGCCAACGGCGTCGACAACCCCTATCCGGAAGATGCCGATGTCATGCATGGCGACGCCAGCGACAACACCGTGCTAACGCACGCCGGCATCGAACACGCCAAGGCCGTGCTCGCGCTGCGTGCCGACGACTCGGAAAATGCCTTCATCGTGCTCGCCGCGAAGGAAATCGCGCCAGCGGTGCGCACCATCGCGTCAGTCAACGACAGCAAGCACTTGAGCAAACTCAAGCGTGTTCAGCCAGACATGATCTTCGCGCCGCCCGTCGTCGGTGGCGAGCTTCTTGCCCGCACGCTGTCCGGCGAGACCGTCGACAACGACACCGTGATGCGCCTGCTGTTCCACGGCGATACGTGAAGCGCCGTGGGTGTCAGTGCAGTTGGCGATAGATCTGTTCAGCGAGCGTCGTCGAGATGCCTTCGACGCTTGCCAGTTCGTCGACGCTGGCCGACGCCACCCCTTGCAACCCGCCGAATCGCATCAGCAACCGCTGTCGACGCTTCGCCCCGATACCTTCGATCTCCTCGAGTCGCGACGTCTGACGCGCCTTCGCACGTTTGGCCCGCATACCCGTAATCGCAAAGCGGTGCGCCTCGTCGCGAATCTGCGCAATCAGCATCAGCACCGCACTCTCGCGGCCAAGTTCGAGCGGCGCACGTCCGTCGGCAAAAATCAGCGTCTCCAGGCCCACTTTGCGGCCCTCGCCTTTCGCGACACCGACCAGGCGGCCAATGTCGATCCCCAGCTCGACGAACACCTGACGCGCCACTTCCACCTGCCCCTTGCCGCCGTCGATCAGCACCAACTGCGGCAGATTGGCTTCCACGTCAGAGGCCTCCGGCGCGGCGGCGGCCGATGCACTGACCTCATTAGACTCGCTCGTCTGCGCCGCACCCTCACTGTCCGGCATCACCACCGTATCGGCTTCTGCCCGCGCCACATCGGCCGCCACCGATGACGGATCTGCCGCGTCGCTCACCGTCGCTGCCGCCGCCTCCATCAACCTGCCGTACCGGCGCGTGAGCACCTGACGCATCGCCGCGTAGTCATCGCCCGGCGTAATGCCCGAGATGTTGTAACGCCGGTACTCGTTCGTCTGCATCTTGTGATGGTGGAACACCACGCACGACGCTTGTGTCGCTTCCCCCTGCGTATGGCTGATGTCGAAGCACTCCACACGCAGCAAAGCCGGGTCCTCAATGTCGAGTCCGATGGTCTGCACCAGTTCCCGCGTGCGCGCCTGCTGGCTGCCCTGCTCCGTCAACAGACGCGCAAGCGCGAGCTGTGCGCCCTGCTGCGCCATGTCGAGCCACGCGCGTCGTTGTCCCTGCGGTTGACGCACCATCGCAATGCGCCGCCCCGCCTGCTCGGACAAGGCCGTCAGCAACTCGTCGCCCGGCAACGCGTGACTCACGATCAGCACGGGCGGCACCGATTGTCCCAGATAGTGCTGCGCGACGAAGGCTTCGAGCAGACGCGATTCGAGCGATGCCGACGGCGTATCCGACGGCAGGTCGCTCGAGATCTCGCCAGCCGTGTCCACGGAGTCCTCCGGGTTCGCGCGGGACGCTTCCGGTGCGACCCCGTCGTCGTCTTCGAATTCGTCGGCAATGCCGCCCTCTACGCCTCGCTCCACATGTGCCGGGAAGTACGCCTTATCGCCAAGGTGACGCCCGCCGCGAACCATCGCGAGGTTCACGCACGCGCGTCCCCCCGCATAGGCGACAGCAAGGATATCGGCATCGACGTCGCCCGCCGTCTCGACGGACTGCTGTTGCAGCACACCGGAGAGCGCCTGCATTTGGTTACGCACGACGGCCGCCTGCTCGAACTGAAGCGCCTCGGCGTACGTCATCATCTTCTCTTCGAGCGCGCCGAGCACTTCGTTCTGACGTCCGGAGAGAAACGCCACCGCGTTCTTCACATCACGCGCGTAGTCATCGTCCCGAATGGCACCCACGCACGGGGCACTGCATCGCTCGATCTGATGCAACAGACACGGACGCGTGCGATTCGCAAAAACGGAGTCCTCGCAGGTCCGCAACTGGAACACCTTCTGCAGGATCTGAATGCTCTCGCGCACCGCCCACGCGCTGGGAAACGGTCCGAAATACTGCCCGCGGCGATCCACCGACCCACGGTAATACGCCATGCGCGGATATTTGTGTTGCGTGAGCTTGAGAAACGGATACGACTTGTCGTCGCGAAACAGAATGTTGTAACGCGGATGCAGCGCCTTGATGAGATTGTTCTCAAGCAGCAGCGCCTCGGTTTCCGAGCGGGTGACCGTCGTTTCCAGTTTCGCGATGCGCGCGACCATCAGCGCAATGCGTGGAGAAAGTTGTGTCTTGTTGAAGTAACTTGACACACGCTTCTTGAGATTGCGCGCCTTGCCCACGTAAAGCACGTTGCCCGAAGCGTCGTAATAGCGGTAGACGCCGGGCAGGTTTGGCAACTGGGCGAGCACCTTGCGGGCATCGAACGGCAGCGCGTCGTTGGTGTCGTTGGTGTCACCGGCAGAGAGCGCTTGAGCGTCCGCGCGACGCGTTCGCTTCGTCTTGTCGGCCGTGGCAGGCTTTGCAGGCTCGCCGCCCGACACATCGACCGGTGTGCCGGCGCTTTCCGGCGCTGTCTGCGCCGAAGGCGTCGCGACGGCCGCACCGGCGGCGGATTTCGCTTTGCGGGACTTGCGCGGTGGCGTGACGTCGTGGGCGTCTTCGGTCATGAACTCTGGCAATCGGAGCGTCCCTGGCGCGAAGGGGCGCAGGCATGGCACCGTTCGCCGCGCCCGCGATCACATCGTCACGCGTCGCAGGGACTAAAATCCGAAGTTTAGACCAATCCGCGTCGCCGCTTCTCAATGTCCCTGCCCACTGCATCCCCTCCCGCGTCGAGCGCCCTTCCTCTGGTGCCGCGCTGCGATCTGTTCTGCACCGTCGTCGACAACTTCGGCGACATCGGCGTGTGCTGGCGGCTCGCCCGGCAACTCGTGCGCGAGCATGGCTGGTCAGTCAGGCTATGGGTCGACGATCTGGCGAGTTTCCGTCACCTGCGTCCGGACATCGATCCTTCGCTGACCCGGCAGCGCTGCGATGGCGTGGACGTACACCGCTGGGATGCCGACTTCGGCCCCGTCACCGACGACAATGCGCCGGGCGATATCGTCATCGAAGCATTTGCCTGCCATATTCCCGACGCCTGCGTACAGGCGATGCACGCGCGCAAACAGGCCGGCAACGCGCCTGTGTGGATCAATCTGGAGTATCTGAGTGCGGAAGACTGGGTCGACGACTGCCATCTGCAAAAGTCGTTGCATCCGCAGTTGGGGCTCCTCAAAACGTTCTTTTTCCCCGGATTTACCGAACGCACCGGCGGACTCATCCGGGAGCGGGAGCTGTTTTCCCGACGCGACGCGTTCCTCGCCTCACCGGCGCTGCGCGACGCCTGGTGGCAACGAACGCTCGGCCTGCCTGCCGCGCCGACGGATGCGATGGTCGTATCGCTATTTGCGTATGAGAACGCCGCGCTTCCCGGGTTGCTCGCCCAGTGGGCCGAGAGTGCGACACCTATCGTCTGCCTCGTCCCGCAGGGGCGTATCGCGCCGGCCGTAGGCGCCTGGTTCGACCGAGCCGTGCTGGCGCCGGGGGAGTCTGCCACGCGAGGTGCGCTGACGGTATATGGCCTGCCGTTCGTCCCGCAAACCGAGTTCGACGCAATGCTCTGGGCGTGCGATCTCAATTTCGTGCGCGGGGAAGATTCGTTCGTGCGTGCGCAATGGGCAGCGAAGCCGTTCGTCTGGCATATCTATCCGCAGGACGAGAATGCCCATCATGGGAAGCTCGACGCATTTCTCGACCGGTATCTGGCGGATCTGCACGACAACACGCCCGACGCAGCCCCGTTGTCGCACGGATCGCGTGAGGCGCTGCGCACCTTCTGGCATCTCTGGAATGGCTACGCGAGCACTGCGCCCGACTGGCCTGCACTGGCTGCCGCCCTGCCGGAACTGAATCGCCACGCCTGCGCGTGGGCAAACGCGCAGGCCGGTCATCCGGATCTAGCGCGACAGTTGGCAAGCTTCGTGGAAATTCAGGTAAAATAGCTGGTTTTTCAACGCTTTGCTGCTGAACCTGCTGCCCCGGATCGTTCCGGGCGGACGCGGGAATCAAGCGGCGAATGGGCGTATGGAAGCGCTCAAACAAGCGGCAAATCGCTTATTTCGTCACAGGATCTCGTTTTTTATGAAAACCGCTCAAGAACTCCGCGTCGGTAACGTCGTCATGATCGACGGTGAGCCCAATGTCGTGCTGAAGACCGAATACGTCAAGTCGGGCCGTAACTCCAGCGTCGTGAAGATGAAGTACAAGAAGCTGCTGACCGAAGGTCGTGGCGAGTTCTCGTACAAGGCCGACGACAAGTTCGACGTCGTCGTGCTCGACAAGAAGGAAGTGACCTACTCGTACTTCGCCGACCCGATGTACGTGTTCATGGACGCCGACTACAACCAGTACGAAGTCGAAGCCGAAAACATGGGCGACGCGATCAAGTATCTGGAAGACGGCATGCAATGCGAAGTCGTTTTCTACAATGAAAAGGCCATCTCGGTCGACCTGCCGACCTCGCTCGTGCGCGTGGTGGAATACACCGAGCCGGCCGTCAAGGGCGACACGTCGTCGGGCCGCGTTCTGAAGAACGCCAAGATCAACGATCTGCTGGAAATCCAGGTGCCGCTGTTCGTCAACACCGGCGACAAGATCGAAATCGATACGCGTACCGACGAGTACCGCAGCCGCGTCTAAGCGACTGCGGACTGCCGCCACGTCTTCGGGCGATGCGGCAGTCAGGTAACAAAAAAAGCGCTCGCCCCCCAAGGGTCGAGCGCTTTTTGTTTGTACCGGATGTCCAGCGTCTGATCGACGTGACTTATCCGCCAAACGTCTGCGCGATCAAACGCTTCGCCGCCTGATATTCCGGCTGCGCGAGCATCTTTTCCCAGCCATGCACCTTGCCGCGGCCCTTCAGATGCTTGATGCGGCGCTGTGAGACGGTGTCGGGCGCCGACTTCATTTCACGCAGCAAGCGATCCGCCTTCTCCGGGCTGTTGCAAATGAGCACCATGTCACACCCGGCGTCTATCGCTGCATGCGCGGCCGTGACGACATCCCCCGCCGCACTCGCCCCCTGCATCGACAGGTCATCGCTGAAAATCACGCCGTCGAAGCCGTACTTGCCGCGCAGAATGTCCTTCAGCCACTTGGCCGAGAATCCCGCCGGACTCGGATCGACTTGCGGGTAAATCACGTGCGCCGGCATGACCGCCGCCAGCGACATGCCGAGCCAGTCGTATGGCTGCGCGTCGACCGAGAGAATCTCGTCGAGCGAGCGCTCGTCGACCGGAATCTCATGGTGCGAGTCGGCTGCCACGAAACCGTGTCCCGGGAAGTGCTTGCCGCAGTTCGCCATCCCGGCGAGGAGCAGGCCGTGATTCAGACTCTTGGCGAGCATGGCCACCACGCGCGGATCGGCGTCGAACGCGCGATCGCCGATTACCGCCGACGTTCCGTAGTCCAGGTCCAGCACAGGCGTGAAGCTCAGGTCGATATCGCACGCCCGCAATTCCGATGCGAGCACATAACCCACGGCCGTCGTCACACGCGTCGCCTTGAACACATCGTCATGCCAGAGCTTGCCCAGCTTGCCCATCGCTGGCAAATGCGTGAAGCCGTCGGTACGAAAACGCTGCACACGCCCACCTTCATGATCGACGGCGATCAGGATGTCGTCGCGCACATCGCGAATCTGCTTCGTGAGCGCACACAATTGCGCGCGGTCATCAAAGTTGCGGGCGAACAGGATGACACCCCCGGTCAACGGATGGTCGATACGGCGGATGTCGTCCTCGCTGAGGGTCAGCCCGACGACGTCCAGCATCACCGGGCCCGGCCTGCGCTTCGTCATTGCGTTTTCTCCGATGCAATATTGCGAATGTTGCCTAAATTACGTGACGCGATCGCAAATGCGACCGCGTATTCCTTCTCGTCCGTGATCGAGATCTCGATCGACAGTTGCCGTTCGGCCAGCCACGGCACCAGCTCGCCCGACGCCACCACGACCGGCTTGCCGGACGGTGCATTGAGCGTTTGCACCGCGCGCCACGTCATCGGCCAGCGCATGCCCAGCCCGATGGCTTTCGACACGGCCTCCTTTGCGGCGAAGCGTGTGCACAGATAGGCGAGTCCGCGAACTTCGGAGCGCTTCTGACGCGCGTAATAAACCTTGAGTTCCTCCGGCCCCAATACCCGCTCGGCAAACCGCCCGTTCGTGCGCGTCATCACGCCAACGACACGACTGATCTGGAGGATGTCGGTGCCCACACCGAAGATCGCTGTCGCCCCCGGCTCGGGAACAACAGCATCGACGCCCGGCAGCGGCGTATCGAGGGACGAAGACGACGGTGGCGTCGGATCGTTCATGAGGGGTGTCGGATGATGGGACAGAGCGAAAGACCTCGCTGCTCAGCCGCGCGCCGCAATGCGGCTGGCGACCATGATCGCCTTCATCTCGCGCACGGCATTCTCCCAGCCGGCAAAGATGGCGTGGGCGACGATCGCGTGTCCGATGTTCAGTTCGGAAATGCCTTCGATGGCGGCGATCGGCTGCACGTTTTCGTAGTGCAGGCCGTGACCGGCGTTGACCCGCAGCCCCAGCGACAGACCGAGTGCGACGGCCCGCTCGATGCGAGCGAACTCGGCCTCGCGTGTTGGTTCGTCATGCGCCTCGGCATAGCGCCCCGTGTGCAGTTCGATGACCGGCGCGCCCATGCGAGCGGCAGCGCGGATCGGTGCTTCGTCGGGGTCGATGAACAGCGACACGCGGCTGCCCGCTTCGCTGAGCCGCTGCGTGGCCGCAGCCACCTGATCATAAAGACCGACGACGTCCAGCCCGCCCTCGGTCGTCAGCTCCTGACGACGCTCCGGCACCAGGCAAACGTCGTGCGCCTTCACGCGGCACGCGATCGCCAGCATTTCTTCCGTCACCGCGCATTCCAGGTTCATGCGCGTGAGCAGCTTGCCGCGCAGATTCGTCACATCATCGTCGCGAATATGACGGCGGTCTTCGCGCAAGTGCAGCGTAATGACGTCCGCACCTGCCTCTTCGGCCAGCAACGCCGCCCTGATCGGATCGGGATAGGCCGTGCCGCGCGCGTTGCGCACCGTCGCGACGTGATCGATGTTCACCCCGAGGTCGATGGGGTTGCCGTGGAAGAAGAGGCTCATAGTTTTTGCAGGTCGAGCAGGATCTGCCGGGTATTGAGCGGAACGCCGCCCAAATGGTGGTTGAGAAGAAAGCGCATGAGCAGCTTGCTTTGCTGCACGGTTTGCGCCCGGGAGTAATCGTCTTGCTCCATGTCGAGCAGCGTCTGCCCGATGATGACCGGCCAGTCGGACGGCTCGTCACCCCGTGCCGGACGCACGCCCCAGTCAGGATGAAACACGTACCGGCGCTCGGGCGTCACTTTGCCGCGCGTTTGTGTACAACGGTCAAACGCGACGGCGTATCCGGTCTCGCGCAGCAACACGCGCTCGAACGCTCGCAGAATGATGCCCGCAGGTTCACCGTGCGCGAGGTGATGCAGCGTCGTCAGATAGTGTTGGAACAGCTTGTCGTGAGGATCGTCGCGCGCACAGAACTTCACCAGCAATTCATTCAGGTAGAAGCCTGAGAGCAGCGCATCGCCCTCGAGCGGACGCAAACCGCCAACCCATTCGGCCTTGGTCAGCGTGCGCAGCTCGCCCTTGCCGAGCCACGCGAGCGAGAGGGGCTGAAACGTCTGAAGCACGCCACGCAGCGCGGAGTGCGGACGTTTGGCCCCTTTCGCCACGAGCGCGATACGACCGTGATCGCGCGTAAGCACGTCGATGATCAGGCTGGTTTCGCGATAGGGATAACTGTGCAGAACGAAGCCAGGCTGCTCGGCAACCCGGCTCTGTTCGCGCTCGGTCGCCCGGGCGGGAGACGGTGCGCGTCGCGCGCGTTTGGTCTCGCGCTTGACGGTGTCGGTGTTGGCCTCGGCTTGCTGGAAGGCTTCCGACGCCTCATCGTCCACGACCCGCGTGCGTGCGCTGCGCGTCTGGCGCACAGGACGCGCTCCGGCGCGTGGCGCACGCCGCGCATCGGCGACCGACGCGTTGCTTGCCGCCGGTGTTACGTCTGCCGGCGTCGCAATTTCGTCAGGTGCAGTGTCGAGTTCACTCGTAGCCATACGCCCGCAGGCCGGCCTCATTGTCGGCCCAGCCGCCCTTGACCTTGATCCAGACTTCCAGATACACGGGGCCGTCGAAGAGCTTCTCCATATCGACACGCGCATCGGTGGAAATCTGCTTGAGCTTAGCGCCCTTGTTGCCGATGATCATCGCCTTGTGGTTGTCGCGATCGACCAGAATCGTCGCAAAGATCCGGCGCAGATTACCTTCCTGCTCGAACTTGTCGATGATCACCGTGCTGGTGTACGGCAGTTCGTCGCCCGTCCAGCGGAACACCTTCTCGCGCAGGATTTCCGACGCCATGAATCGCTCGCTGCGATCGGTCAGGTCGTCTTCACCATAGATCGGCTCACCCTCGAGCAGATACGGGCGCAACACCCCCATCAGATGCTTGATGTCTTCCGCACGCTTTGCCGAGAGCGGCACGATTTCCCGGAAGTCTCGCTTCCCCCCCATCTCCTGCAAAAACGGCAACACTTTCGCTTTATCGGCGATGCGATCGAGCTTGTTGACGATGAGCAGCACAGGCGTGTTGTCAGGCAGCAGATTGAGCACCTTCTCGTCGTCCGGGCCGAAGTTGCCCGCTTCGATGACGAAAAGCACGACGTCGACGCTGGAGAGCGTGGACGTCACGGCGCGATTGAGCGAGCGGTTCAGCGCCGTCGCGTGACGCGTCTGGAACCCCGGCGTGTCGACAAAGATGTACTGCGCATCGTCCGTCGTGCAAATGCCGGTAATGCGATGGCGCGTCGTCTGCGCCTTGCGCGACGTAATGCTGATCTTTTGACCGACGAGGGCGTTGAGCAGCGTCGATTTGCCGACGTTCGGACGCCCGACGATCGCCACGGTCCCGCAGCGAAAATCCGTCTTATCGTTCATGGTTGGAAACTCTCTTGATAGGGGGCCGGCGCCTCGCACCGCCCCCTTGAATGGGGCTCAGGCGGCTGCCGGGGGTTGCTTGGCGGCGTCGGTCTTCTCGGCAGTCTTATCCGCGCCTTTGTCCACAGGGACCGCCGCCGGGCGTGCCGAGCCGTTGCTGACAGACGCCGTCATGGCCGGAACACTGCCCGAGCCTGCGGCGGCGTCGCGGGTGTCCTTCGGCTCCTTGACGTCCTTCGTATCTTTCGCGTCCTTCGGCTCACGCGCCTCGCCCGCCTGCGCAGTGCTCATCTGGCCAGCCTTCTTCGCCTCGGAGGCTGCGGCCTTCGCCGCACGCTTCTTCGCAGCCTTGGCACTCTTCTCGGCCTTCGGCTTGGCAAGCGCCGGCATCTTCTGCACTTCCTCCAACGCTTTCTTGGCGGCGGCCTGCTCGGCGGCACGTCGGCTTGCGCCCGAGCCACCGACCTTGATGTCGAGCTTTGGCACCGTGCACTCAACCTCGAACTGCTGGTTGTGTGCCGCGCCATGCGTCGCAATCACCGTGTACTGCGGCAGAGCAATCTTGTGACCTTGCAGATACTCCTGGAGCAGCGTCTTGGCATCCTTGCCGAGGGTCTTCGGATCGACATGTTCGAGCACCGGGGTGTACAGACGCTCGATCGCCGCATACGCCGCGTAGAAACCGCCATCGAGATACATTGCCCCGAACAGGGCCTCGAGCGTGTCGGCCAGAATCGACGGACGGCGGAAACCGCCGCTCTTGAGTTCCCCCTCGCCCAGCCGCAGGAAATCGGAGACGCCGAGCGTTTGCGCGATTTCGTACAACGACTGCTGTTTGACGAGATTGGCGCGCACACGCGAGAGGTCGCCTTCGTCGAGCTTGCCATAGCGACGGAACAGGATCGCGGCTACCGAACAGTTCAGAATGGAATCGCCGAGAAACTCCAGCCGCTCATTGTTGGCGGCACTATGGCTACGATGCGTCAACGCTTGGCAAAGCAATTCCGCATCGTGGAAACGATACTGGAGACGTTCTTCCAGTTGGTTCAGAGATTGAGACATGGCGCAAGTATAGCGCGACGCTCCCGCCCCGGCGCGCGTCGTCGCCAAGAAACGACGGGCTAAACGGCCGTCCGGCGGCCTTTTCGGACTCGCGTGAGAGCGCTGGATCGGACATTTCCGAGGCGATGACGAGTCGATCCCCCCGATGGTCCGTACCCGTCGCACCATTTAATTCGATTTTTAAAATAATAATGCGGAAATCGACGATTTATCGTCAATTTCCGCATCAATGAAATCTTCATCCGGGGAGATGACCTTCCCGGCGAAGCACAGGCTTACTGGAAGCCGCCCAGGCGCTTGAGGTTCGAGAAGTTCATCCAGATGAAGAACGCCCGGCCCACGATGTTCTGCTCGGGCACGAAGCCCCAGTAACGGCTGTCCGCGCTGTTATCGCGGTTGTCGCCCATCATGAAGTAGTTGCCCGGAGGCACCTTGCAGATCACGCCCTGGCTGTTGTACTGGCAGTTCTGCTTGTTCGGGAAATCGTCGGCGCCCATGATGTACGGCGGCACGTTCGGATCGTTCAGAATGCGATGCTTCACGCCGCCCACCGTCTCTTCGAACTGCTTGAAGTAAGCGATGTGCTCCTCGTCGAAGTAGTCGGGCAGGGCCGTCTCGGGCACCGGTTGACCGTTCACCGTGAGCTTCTTGTTCTCATACGCCACCACGTCGCCCGGCACGCCGATCACGCGCTTGATGTAGTCCATCGACTCATCTTTCGGGTAACGGAACACCACCACGTCGCCACGCTTCGGCTCACCCAGCTCGACGATCTTCTTGTTGATCACCGGCAGGCGAATCCCGTAGTCGAACTTGTTCACGAGGATGAAGTCGCCGACGAGCAGCGTCGGAATCATCGAGCCGGACGGGATCTTGAACGGCTCGACGACAAACGAGCGCAGCACGAATACCGCCAGAATCACCGGGAAGAAGCTCGCCGAATACTCGAGCCACCAAGGCTGACGCAGCTTGTCGTCACGCACTTTCGCACGCGCGCTCGAAAGCGCGCTGCCTTCCTGCGTGCCAGAGCCCTGAACGCCGGATCCCTGCAACGAAAGCTGCTGCTGATCGAATTGCGCCACAGCCTCCTGTGCTGCCCGGCGGCGCGCCGGTTGAAACACCAACTTGTCGGCCACCCAGGCCACCCCGGTCACCAGCACCAGGATCAAAAGAATCAGGGCGAAATTCATGCGGGACCTGTCGCTACGTTATTTGTCTTCGACTTGCAAAATGGCGAGGAACGCTTCCTGAGGAATCTCGACACTCCCCACCTGCTTCATGCGCTTCTTACCTTCCTTCTGTTTCTCAAGCAGCTTCTTCTTACGCGTGATGTCGCCACCATAGCATTTCGCCAGCACGTTCTTACGCAATGCCTTGATGTTCTCACGGGCAATGATGTTCGCACCGATGGCCGCCTGAATCGCCACGTCGTACATCTGACGCGGAATGATTTCGCGCATCTTGGCCGCCACCTGATTGCCGCGACGACGGCTCTCCGAACGGTGCACGATGATCGACAGTGCGTCGACCTTGTCGCCGTTGATCAGCATGTCGACCTTGACCACATCCGAGGTGCGGTATTCCTTGAACTCGTAGTCCATCGACGCATAGCCGCGCGACACCGACTTCAGACGATCGAAGAAATCGAGCACGATTTCGGCCATCGGAATTTCGTAAATCAAGCGAACCTGACGGCCGTGGTATTGCATGTCGATCTGCACACCGCGCTTTTGCTGGCACAGCGTGACCACTGCGCCGACATATTCCTGCGGCATGTACAGGTTGACCGTGACGATAGGCTCGCGAATTTCTTCGATGCGGCCCGGGTCCGGCATCTTCGACGGGTTTTCCACCGTTGTCAGCGTGCCATCGCGCTCGATCACCTCATAGATCACGGTCGGGGCCGTGGTGATGAGGTCCATGTCGAACTCGCGCTCCAGACGCTCCTGCACGATTTCCATGTGCAGCAGGCCCAGGAAGCCGCAACGGAAGCCGAAGCCGAGTGCCTGCGAGACTTCCGGTTCGTATTGCAGCGAGGCGTCGTTGAGCTTGAGCTTTTCGAGCGATTCGCGCAGCGCGTCGTACTGATTCGCCTCGACCGGATAGAGGCCGGCGAACACCTGCGGCTTGACTTCCTTGAAGCCCGGCAGCGGTTCCGGCGCCGGCTTGGTCGTGGTCGTGACGGCGTGCGTCACGGTGTCACCGACCTTGGCTGCGTGCAGTTCCTTGATACCGGAAATGATGAAACCCACCTGACCGGCCGACAGCGACTCACGTTGCTGGGAGCGCGGGGTAAACACACCGACCTGCTCGACCGGATACGTCGCACCGGTGGCCATCAGTTGAATCTTTTCCTTCGGCTTGAGCGTGCCGTTGACCACGCGCACCAGCATCACCACGCCTACGTAGTTGTCGAACCACGAGTCGATGATCAGGGCCTGGAGCGGAGCACTTGGGTCACCCTTGGGCGGCGGCACCTTGGCGATGAGGGATTCGAGCACATCTTCCACGCCGAAGCCCGTCTTGGCCGAGCAGCGCACGGCGTCGACTGCCTCGATACCGATAACGTCCTCGATTTCCTGAATCGCGTTTTCCGGCTCGGCAGACGGCAGGTCGATCTTGTTGAGCACGGGCACGACTTCCACGCCCAGTTCGATTGCCGTGTAGCAGTTCGCCACGGTCTGGGCTTCCACACCCTGCGAGGCGTCGACTACGAGCAACGCGCCTTCGCACGCGGACAGCGAGCGGCTCACTTCGTACGAGAAGTCGACGTGTCCCGGCGTGTCGATGAGGTTCAGGTTGTAGACCTTGCCGTCGCGCGCCTTGTATTGCAGCGCCGCCGTCTGTGCCTTGATGGTAATGCCACGCTCACGCTCGAGGTCCATCGAGTCGAGGACTCGGGATTCCATTTCACGATCGGACAAACCGCCGCTCAACTGGATGATGCGATCGGCCAGGGTCGATTTCCCGTGGTCGATGTGGGCGATGATCGAAAAATTGCGAATATGGTCCATGAGGCGGGGCTATAGAAAAGTCGGTGCCATCGGATTCGGCTCGGCAGCGACTTTCGAGAGAATCGGCAAACACGACATTTTAGCCGAAAGCGCACCGATTCCGTCCGGAATCGCACGCATCGCGGCATGACATCGGTAATGGCGGGAGGGTTCTGGGGTCGTTCGAGGAATCGTGGTGGGCGTAACGTCAATCCGATTGCAATGCAGCAGCGACCGCCGCTGCGTCGAAACGATACCTGCACAACTCGCGCCCGCCCAATGCAAGCACGGGCACGATCTCGTCATACTGCGCCTCGAGCGCCGGGTCGCTGTCGACATCGACGACCGTGACCGAAAAATCCCAAGCCGGGCGCATCGCTTCGAGCGCCGCAAGCATGTCATCGCAGAGATGACACCACTTGCGGCCGTAAAGCGTCAGCGCCGGTGCCGTCATGATGCCCCGGTATTACTTGCCGGGTGCGCGCGGGCGCAGCGGCACGAACTGTGTGGCGTCGCCGCGACGCACCAGGATCGGTACGAGACGCTTCGGATCCAGCGCCTTGACCACATCTTCGAATTGCTTCGCGCTGACGATGTCGGCGTCGCCCACACGCAGGATGATGTCGCCCTGCTGCAGTCCCGCCCGGCCCGCCGGACCTTCCGCCAGCTCCACCTGCACGCCGCCGCGCAGCTTCAAGTCCTTTTTCTGTGCGTCGGTCAGGTCGGAGACCACCAGACCCAGCGCGTTCGGATGCGGCGTATCGGCACTTCCGCTCTGCGCCTTCGACGCCTTCGGGGCATCGGTATCCGCTTCCGCGATCGTGATGCGCAGATCCTGATTCTTACCCTTGCGCAGGACTTGCAGCGTGGCGCTCGAACCCGGCTTCGTCTCGCCGACCATGCGCGGCAGATCCGTTGCATGATCGACGGCACGGCCTTCGAATTTCATGATGATATCGCCGGGCTGCACGCCTGCCTTCTCGGCCGGGCTACCCGGCTCGATGCTGCGCACGAGCGCACCCTGCGCACGCGGCAGCCCCAGCGAGTCGGCCACATCCTTGCTGACCTCGCTGATCGCCACGCCGATCCGGCCACGCACCACTTTGCCGCTCTTCTTGAGCTGGTCGGCCACGCGCATGACTTCGTCGATCGGAATCGCGAACGAAATGCCCATGAAGCCGCCGGTCTGGCTGTAGATCATCGAGTTGATGCCCACGACCTCACCGCGCATATTGATGAGCGGACCGCCCGAATTGCCCGGGTTCACGGCCACATCCGTCTGGATGAACGGCAGGTAATCGCCGGTATCGCGGCCCTTGGCCGACACAATGCCCGCAGTGACCGTGTTTTCGAGACCGAACGGCGAACCGATGGCCACCACCCACTCGCCGACGCGCAGCTTATTGGAGTCGCCCACCGGCACGGTCGGCAAATCCTTGGCGTCGACCTTGACCACGGCAACGTCGGTGCGTTTGTCCGCGCCAACCAGCTTCGCCTTGAACTCGCGCTTGTCGGTGAGGGTGACGTAGATACTCTCAGCGCCATCGACAACGTGCGCATTGGTGAGGATATAGCCGTCGGCCGACACGATGAATCCCGACCCGACGCCGCTATTCTGCTCTTCATCTGGCTGAGGCTGGCCGCGTCGCGGCGTACCGCCCTTCGGGCTTGGCTGCGGCATCGGAACGCCGAAGAACCGGCGGAACAGCTCGGCCATGTCGTCGTCCATACCCGGCGGCAAGCCTCGCTGACTGCGGCTCACGCGCTCGGTCGTCCGAATGTTCACGACGGCCGGGCCGACGCGATCGACAAGCTGAGTGAAATCGGGAAGATTGGTAACGAGCGGTGCGGTCGACGCCGAAGCCGGAGCGGCAAAGGCGGCAGGCGCTCCCGCCAATTGAGCGGCAATAGCGCCGCCGAGGATGACACGAAGCAGGAGAGTCTTCTTCATTGGAAGATCGTGGTGCGCGATAGTCTCGGAATCCCTGAGGACAGTCCGGCGCCCGACACGGCATCGCGTCTCATTGCGCCTCGCTGCCCGGACCGCGCCGTCACCGGCCGCGGCCCACCCGACAGCCGGTCACTTCGCCGGCTGTTTGTACTCGATGCTGGAAGCGAACTGCTGCAGCGTGGCCTGCGGCACTTCGCCGAGCAAGGTCAGCCAGAAATCACCGTAGCGCTTGATGAGGATGTTCGTCGCTCCGGCGCTGCCGTGACCTTCCTTGCGTTCACGCGTGGCCGGCTCGATGAACACCGAAAGCCCTGCCATGCCGTCGGAATATACCACCTGCTGGACTTCCAGCGGTTTACCGTCAGCCGTCGAACGCATCGTTCGACGCACTTCACGCACCGCCTTGAAGCCCGGCACTTTCTTGTCGACGTCAATGCTCCAGCCCGCATCGGACAGTCGCGTCGGCACAATCTGCGGCTTGATCACATGCCAGCCATGCGTGGCCTGGATCGCATGCGCGATGCGCGCCTTCTCGCTCGGCACACCAATGGAGATCTGCGAGAACGCCGCCTGCTCGAGCAGGTGACCTTCGGCATCGATGGTCTGGGCACGCAGCAGCAGGCCTGTGTTGCGATCGGCCCACAACCGGTAGCCGAAACGATATTCGTCTTTCGGCGTGAGTTCGATCACCATGCAGTCGAAGCCTGCCATCCGCTCATTGGCCAGCACCTTCGGCGCGTAGTAATCGAGTACGTCGCGATTGGGGGTGGCGAGCAAGGCCGGGAACGAATCCTTGCTCTCACGCTTTTCCTGGAAGACGGTCTTCTGCTCAGGAATGAGCGTGTAGACATCTTCGTTCTGACGAAGAATGCGGCGCTGACGTCCGTCCAGCGTCTCAAGCTCTTCGTACTCGTTACCCTTCTCGGCGAAGTGGCTGATCTTCGACGAGCGCATGGTCGAACCACGCTGGTAAACGAAGGTGCCAATGTAATTCTGCGTCTGCGCGGCGCGATGAATCTTGTTGAGCCACGCACTGACTTCGCGCCGCTCGATCAGCGGATCGGCGCTCGGCGCAGAAGCCTGCGCCCACGCCTGCGTTTGCAACGTGGTCGCCAGCAGAAAAGCGAACAGGAAGAAAGTGCGCCCCTTGGGCGCACGCGGCAAGGATTCGATACTCAGGCGCTGCATTTATTCGCCCGCTTGCGCCGAGGCTCGCATATATGGGGAGACACTCTGGCCGATCGGGGTCGGGGCATATTGCTGATGCGCTGCCAGATACTGGTCGAGACGCGCGTCGCGCAGCACGATCAGATCGTTCGGTGCGCCAGCGCTCGCGCCGTTGGCTGCCACAGCAGCTTGCGGCTGCTGCGAAAGCGCTACGCGGGTGAGACTCGAGCCACCGGCAGCCGTCGCCGGCGCAGCGGCCTGAGCCAGCACCTGCGGCTGCGCGCCACCTGCCGGATGATCCTGCAGACGCGGCACCACGACCCACGACAGCGCCGCAACCGCAGCAGCGGCAGCCGCCGTCGGCAGCACGCGGCGTACGCGCAGGAACGGATTGATACGAGCGACTCGGGAGCCAGCGGCCTTGGCGCCTTGCGCGGCGCCAGCCTGAACGTCGGCCAGTGCGGCCGGCGCGAGCAGGTGAGGCTCGGCTTCGAGACGTGCCGCGAAGGAAGCCATGAAGGCCGACTCCGAACGCGGCAGCGTCAGTTCATCGGAACGCAGAGCGTCGCCGATCAGATGGTAGTCGTCCCACAGAGGCCGGCCCGAGCTGTCAGCTTCGTCCAGCAGAGCGGCCAGTTCGTCCGGATCGAATTCCCCGTCCATCAACGCGGAAATCCGCTCGGCTTGCAGCCCCCGCTGCATTTGCACCGTCGCTGATCCCATGATATCCCCCAACGAAAATAACTTTCCCGGCGGCGCGCTCACCAGCGCTTACCGTCAGGCGTGTCCAGCAGCGGCCTGAGCCGGCTGGCAATCGCTTCACGCGCCCGGAAAATTCGCGAACGGACCGTTCCGATCGGGCACCCCATGGCTTCGGCGATCTCTTCGTAGCTCAAACCCTCGATTTCCCGCAGGGTAATGGCCGTTCGAAGTTCATCGGGCAAAGCCTCCATCGCTGTGTTGACCGTTTGAGCAATCTGCTTGCTCATCAGCATCGACTCAGGCGTGTTGATATCCCTTAGTTGATCGGCCTCGGCAAAAGTTTCCGCTTCTTCAGCGTTCGCTTCAGTCGAAGTCGGTGCACGGCGCCCCTGCGTTGCGAGGTGGTTCTTCGCCGTGTTGACAGCAATACGATACAGCCAGGTATAGAACGCCGACTCACCGCGAAACTGCGGCAAAGCACGGTAGGCCTTGATAAAGGCCTCCTGCGTCACATCCTCGACCTCGGCGGCATCGCGTACGAGCCGCGACACGAGGCGGATGATCTTGCGGTGATATTTCGCGACCAACAGCTCGAAGGCGGCTTTGTCGCCTTTTTGCACGCGCTCAACGAGCGCTTGGTCGATTTCTCGTTCACTCACCTGATTTGGATCCGTATTTTCTCTGGCTGCCAGGCCTTGATCGGGCCCGATTGCACCACGGCAGCACTCGCTGCCGCGGCTGGAAGTGTCTGTGACGCCGCACGCCCGGGCACACTCACCGGAGCGTGGGTCAGCGGAACGGGACGCCTGCGCGGCGTCCCGCGAACTTAGACGCGCTGGAAGACCAGCGTGCCGTTAGTCCCGCCGAATCCGAAAGAGTTCTTCAAGGCGACATCAATTTTCATGTCGCGAGCCACGTTTGCGCAGTAATCGAGGTCGCAAGCGGGGTCCTGATTGAAGATGTTGATCGTCGGCGGTGACTTTTGATGATGAACGGCGAGCACGGTAAACACCGACTCCAGGCCGCCCGCGCCACCCAACAGGTGACCGGTCATCGACTTGGTGGAGTTCACCACGACCGATTTTGCGGCGTCGCCCATCAGGCGCTTGACTGCAACCGTCTCGGCGATATCGCCCAGCGGGGTCGACGTGCCGTGCGCGTTCACGTAGTTCACCTTGTCGGCATTGATACCGGCATCGCGAAGCGCGTTCGTCATGGCGCGCAGTGCGCCATCGCCGTCTTCGCACGGTGCGGTCATGTGGTACGCATCAGCGCTCATGCCGAAGCCGGTCAGCTCGGCGTAAATCTTTGCGCCGCGTGCCTTGGCATGCTCGTACTCTTCGACCATCATCACGCCGGCGCCTTCGCCCAGCACGAAACCGTCGCGATCCCGATCCCACGGACGGCTCGCCGTCGCCGGGTCATCGTTTCGCTCCGACAGCGCCTTCATGGCTGCGAAGCCACCGATACCCAGCGGCGACACCGTCGATTCGGCACCACCGGCGAGCACCGCATCGGCGTCGCCATACTGAATCATGCGTGCGGCCTGACCGATACAGTGCAGACCGGTCGTGCAAGCCGTGACGATCGCAAGGTTCGGCCCCTTCAGACCGTACTTGATCGACAGATGGCCGGAGATCATGTTGATGATCGAACCCGGCACGAAGAACGGGGAGATCTTGCGCGGACCACCTTCGATAAGCGCCTTATCGGTGTCTTCAATCATCGGCAAACCGCCGATACCCGACCCGACCAACACGCCGATGCGCTCCGCATTGGCGTCGGTGACCGTCAGACCACTGTCTTCGAACGCCTGGATACCGGCGGCAAGCCCGTAATGGATAAACGTATCCATACGGCGGGCTTCCTTGGTGGAAATGTACTTCTCGGTCTCGAAGTTTTTGACTTCTCCGGCGAAGTGCACCCTATGGTTGCTCGCATCGAACTTCGTGATGTTGGCGATGCCCGAACGACCTGCGACCAGATTTTCCCATCCCTCGGCAACGGTGTTGCCGACCGGCGAGATCAGGCCCAGACCGGTAATGACGACGCGACGACGACTCACGATACTCCCCTTCTTCTGCTGGGTCATACAAAACAAAAGCCACAGAGGCGACAGGGTCCGCCCCTGTGCTCCCTGCGGCTGACAGGCATGCCTGGCGCCGGGAACCGGTCGGTACCTCGGCCGGCCAGGCGATCCGCCGGCCCTTAGGCCTTCGAATTGCCTTGAACGTAATCGATGGCCTGTTGCACCGTGGTGATCTTTTCGGCTTCTTCGTCCGGGATTTCCGTTTCGAATTCTTCTTCCAGTGCCATCACCAGCTCAACCGTGTCGAGCGAGTCAGCGCCGAGATCGTTCACAAAGCTGGATTCGTTCTTGACGTCGGCTTCGTTCACGCCAAGTTGTTCCGCGACGATCTTCTTGACGCGTTGCTCAATGTTATCCATTCAAACCCTCCGGGGTAGTTAGTTCAGACAAGTGCGCGCATTTTAACAGGTTTGCAAAGCAAAGTTAGCCTGCGCCAAATAATGTTCAATATCGCTCAAAATTATGCAAATGCAGCACAATTTCCGCGATCTTCCCTCAACTCATGAACATGCCGCCGTTCACATGGAGCGTCGTGCCGGTGATGTATCCGGCCTGCGGAGACGCAAGGAATGCCACCGCATTGGCGATGTCTTCCGGCGCACCGAGACGGCCCAGCGGAATCCGCGCCTTGAGCGCTTCGTGCTGTGCTTCGTTCAGCGCCTTGGTCATATCGGTGTCGATGAAACCCGGGGCGACGCAGTTGACCGTGATGTTTCGGCTGCCGATTTCGGCGGCGAGCGAACGGGACATGCCCGCCACGCCCGCCTTGGCGGCCGCGTAGTTGGCCTGGCCCGGGTTGCCGGCAGAGCCGACGACCGAGGTCACGTTGATGATCCGGCCGCTACGTGCCTTCATCATCGGCTTGATGACGGCGCGCGACAAACGGAAGATCGCCTTCAGGTTCGTGTCGATCACATCGTCCCACTCGTCGTCCTTCATCCGCATGGCGAGGTTATCGCGCGTGATGCCGGCATTATTGACGAGAATGTCGAGCTTGCCGTGCTGCTTGAGAATATCGTCGAGCGCGGCGGCTACGCCGTCGGCGTCGGTCACATTCAGGACAACGCCCTTGCCCGCCAAGCCTGCTTGCGCGAAATAGTCGCTGATGCCTTGGGCGCCAGCTTCGCTGGTGGCAGTGCCCACGACCGTCGCCCCCTGGCGAGCGAGTTCGAGGGCGATGGCGCGACCAATGCCACGCGAGGCGCCGGTCACCAGTGCCACGAGGTTATCGAGTTGCTTGCTCATGAGAGAAATACCCTTCGCTGTTGCTTACGAGAGCTGCGCGCGCACGTCGGCGAGCGACGCCGGATCGGTGATCGCCAGCCCAGTGAGATTGCCGTCGATGCGCTTGGTCAGGCCGGTCAGCACCTTGCCCGGACCGCACTCGACCACTTGCGTCACGCCTTGCGCTGCGAGCCACTTCACCGACTCGACCCAACGCACCGGCGCGGCCGCCTGACGCACCAACGCATCCTTGATGCGCGCCACGTCAGCTTCAACAGCCACGTCAACGTTATTGATCAGCGGGATCTGCGGCGCATTGAACGTCACGTTCGCCAGATACTCGCGCAGACGATCCGACGCCGGCTTGAGCAGCGACGAGTGGAACGGAGCCGAGACCGGCAGCACGAGCGCACGCTTCGCGCCAGCCGCCTTGGCCAGTTCGCAAGCCTTCTCCACGCCCGCTTTCGCTCCGGCGATCACGACTTGCGCCGGGGCGTTGAAGTTGACGGCCTCGACCACGCCCGTCGCCGATGCTTCCGCGCAGACATTGCGAACGGTGTCGTCGTCCAGCCCCAGAATGGCCGCCATGCCACCTTGCCCGACAGGCACGGCTTCCTGCATGGCTTGCGCGCGAAAGCGCACGAGCGGCACCGCATCCTTGAATGCGATCACGCCGGCGGCAACCAGCGCCGTGTATTCACCGAGGCTGTGGCCCGCGACAAAGGCGGGTTGGGCACCGCCCTCGGCCAGCCAAGCGCGGTACATCGCGTAAGCGGCGGTGAGCATCACCGGCTGGGTATTCGTGGTGAGATTGAGTTCTTCGGCGGGGCCAGCGGCGATCAGCTTGGCCATGTCCTGCCCGAGGGCATCCGAAGCTTCGGCGAGGGTCTCGCGCACTACCGCGTTGTCCGCGAACGCGTCGAGCATACCCACCGATTGGGACCCTTGTCCCGGGAAAACGAAAGCGAATGTCATAGCGCCTGGTTTTGCAGTCAGATTCAGAAACATTGCGGCGCATTGTCGCGCGCCGGCATGACAGGTACGAGGCGCGCAGGAGCGCTCGACGCGCGGCGTTCCGAAAGAACAGCCTCAATGCGCGCGACGCTCCGGCGCCGGGGCACTTACATGCGGAACAGCACCGCGCCCCACGTAAAGCCGCCACCCACGCCTTCGATCATGACGTTCTGGCCAGGCTTGATACGTCCGTCGCGGACCGCGACGTCGAGCGCAAGCGGAATCGAAGCGGCAGAGGTATTGCCATGCTGGTCGACGGTCACGACCATCTTCTCTTCCGAGAGGCCCAGCTTGCGGGCCGTACTCGACATGATGCGCAGATTCGCCTGATGCGGAATCAGCCAGTCGATCGCCGACGACTCCAATCCGGCCTTCTCAAGGGCCTCGTGGGCCACCTTTTCCAGCACTTTCACGGCCAGCTTGAACACTGCCTGACCGTCCATATAGAGGAACGCCTCGCCCTGCACCGCACCGCCGCTGACGTTGCCCGGCACGCACAAGATGTTCGAGTGACTGCCGTCCGCATGCAGCGCGCTCGACAGAATTCCCGGCTCGCTGGAGGCCTGCAGCACGACAGCGCCCGCGCCATCACCAAACAGCACGCACGTCGTACGGTCGTTGAAATCGAGAATGCGCGAGAACGTCTCGGCGCCGATCACGAGAACGTTGCGATACACGCCGGAGCGAATAAAGTTGTCGGCCGTCGCCATCGCATAGGCGAAACCGGAGCAAACCGCCTGAATGTCGAACGCTGGGCAGCCGTTCTTGATGCCGAGCTTGTGCTGCACAAGGCAGGCGGTGCTCGGAAACACGAAGTCAGGTGTCGACGTGGCCACCATAATCAGGTCGAGCTGGTCGGCGTTCAGTCCGGCCATGTCGAGCGCGCGCTTCGCGGCTTCCACGGCCATGTCGCTGCTCGTCTGATCGGGTGCGGCGAAATGGCGGGCCTTGATACCGGTACGCGCGACGATCCACTCGTCGCTTGTCTCGATGCCGCGGGTAGCAAGCTCGTCGGCCAACTGCTGATTGGTCACGCGTCGCGCCGGCAGGTAGCTGCCGGTACCGACGACACGGGAATAAATCGCGGACTGGGTCATCTTATGATCGGTTAGGGCGCCGGAGCAGCCACCGGCATCAAAGCGCCGGAATGGCGCTCACCGGCTTGTTGTCCTGGAGCTGATTCTGGTTCTCTTCCATGGCGCGCGACAGACGGTCGAGCACACCATTGCGAACTGCATCATAGCCGCGTTTGATGGCCCATTCAAACGAGTAGGCATCCGCCGAGCCGTGGCTCTTGATAACGAGCGCACGCAACCCGAGCAACGCAGCACCGTTGTAACGGCGATGATCGACGCGGTTCTTGAAGCGAGTGAGAATCGGCAGCGCGACGACAGCGATCACCTTCGTCCACCACGTGCGGGTGAATTCTTCGCGGATCATGTCGCCAAGCATTTGCGCCAGGCCTTCGGAGGTCTTGAGAGCAACGTTGCCGACGAATCCGTCGCAAACGACGATGTCGGTCGTGCCGCGATAGATGTCGTTGCCTTCCACGTTACCGTAGAAGTTCAGCGTGGAGCCACGCAGCAGCTCGCCGGCCTGCTTAATGACGTCGTTGCCTTTGATGACTTCTTCGCCAATGTTGAGCAGGCCGATCGACGGACGCTCCTTGCCATCGACCGCCGCAACGAGCGCGTGGCCCATTTCGGCGAATTGCAGCAAGTGCGTCGGCTCGCAGTCTACGTTCGCGCCCAGATCGAGCATCGTGGTGTAGCCGCCCTTCTGGTTCGGCAACACGGTGGCGATCGCGGGCCGCTCAATACCGGGCAGTGTCTTGAGCACATAGCGCGAGACGGCCATCAGCGCACCGGTATTACCGGCGGACACGCACGCCTGCGCGCGCGCTTCCTTGACCAGATTGAGCGCCACACGCATCGAGGAGTCTTTCTTCCTGCGCAGGGCGGTCTCGACGGAGTCGTCCATGGCGACGACTTCGCTCGCGTTGACCACGGACAGGCGCGGGTGACCCGTCACACGCAGCTTCGCGAGCTGCGCGTTAATGATCTCCTGCTGTCCGACCAGCACAAGTTCGACATCGTCGGTAGATTGCACGAAGTGAACCGCGGCCGGCACCGTCACCGATGGGCCGTGGTCCCCGCCCATACAATCGATCGTCAGGGTGACTGTCATGTCGACGTGATTGGCTTGCGGTACAGGTAACAAAAAAAGCGGCAGGATAAGTGCCGCGTTTGCCACATCGGACGATCAAACAGCGCCATGATGGGCGCGTGTCGCCTGGGGGCCGAGTTAGTCGTTCTTGGTCTTGATGACCTTACGACCACGGTAGAAACCGTTCGGCGAGATGTGGTGACGCAGGTGCGTCTCACCCGACGTCTGCTCGACGGCGGTCGCCGGCGCGGTCAGGAAATCGTGCGAACGGTGCATGCCGCGCTTCGACGGCGACTTCTTGTTCTGTTGAACGGCCATGATAACTCCTCAAAATATCGCGAAATTTTAACACAGTTCGAGCGCCGCCCTACGGTGTCGGCCTGCCGGCCCGACCTGTGCGACTAACGCAAACATGTACTTTGGTGAGCCGGAAACCCGGCCGCACATTACTTTCCGTCCTTGTCCGGCGAGCGCTTGAGCGCTGCCAGCGCCGCGAACGGAGACGGCTTATCCTCTTCTTCGGGCTCCGGGGCCGGCTCCGCCAACCCATCTTCGCCCGTGGCCAGGCTCTCGTGCACACTCGGACAAACCTCATGTTTAGGCACGATCGGCAAAGCCAACAGCAATTCTTCCTCGATCAGCTCACGCAAATCGAAATGTTTCGAGCCTACCAGCGCCTCGAGTTCGTCTTCATCGAGGGGGCGATCCTCCGCCGCAGCTTCGTCACGCACGATCTCGAAAGTCGTTTCCGAATCGAGCGGTTCCTGATACGGCGTGAGGCACCGCTGACACTCGAGCCACATCGGACCCTGAACCGAAAGCGTCAGGAACTGGGCCACGGCGGGCTTTCCGTCTGCGCGCAGCACCTGCTTTTCAGCGCCTTCGGCACGCCAGTGAAACACGCTCTGCGCGCGCCCCGACGCCGAGACTTCGGCAGGCACTTCGGTTACCATGCGCGGCAACGCCGCAAGTTGCACGTCACCTTCCGCCACCCGGCCGGTACGCGCGAATTCGAACAGATCGACGATATATTCGTTCATCACGCTCATCCTTGCCTTGGCGCATCTGAGCACATTCAATGTCCCTTGCCACCTGCTGCGCCCTGATCTGACGCCATTCCCCGGCGTTCGAACCCGTATCGCGCAGACTGGCGGGACCGAGCGCCAGATTGCAAAAGCCGTGAATTCTAAATAGTTTTTCGTTTCTCGTCAAACACTTAAACCCGATGACCGCACAGCCCCTGCCACCGCTGATCCTGGCCTCCGGATCGCGCTATCGCCGCGAACTGCTCGAGCGCTTGCGTCTGCCGTTTTCGGTCGACATCCCGGATATCGACGAAACGCCCGCTCCCGGTGAAACGCCGCATGACACCTCGCTGCGCCTGGCTCGCGAAAAAGCCCGGGCCGTCGCTGCCCGCCAACCGGGCGCCGTCATTATCGGATCCGATCAGGTGGCCACCTTCGAAGGCCGCCAGATCGGCAAACCGGGCAATTTCGAGAATGCCATGACACAGTTGCGCGACATGCGCGGCAAGGTGGTCGAGTTTCACTCGGCCCTGTGTGTCTACGACGCCCGCAGCGGCCAGAGCCAAGCCACAGACGTGGTGACACGCGTGAAGTTCCGCGACCTGCCCGACGACATACTCGCCGCCTACCTTCACGCCGAAACGCCGTATGACTGCGCCGGCAGCGCCAAGTCCGAAGGACTCGGCATCATGCTGCTCGAAACCATCGAAAACGACGATCCGACCGCGCTCATCGGCCTGCCGCTGATTGCACTGACGACCATGCTGATGCACGCCGGCGTCTGCCTGCCGGGCCCCGGCACGATGGGAGCGGCAGCATGAGCGGCACGCTGTATCTGATCCCGAACACGCTGGGCACGAACACCCGCGGCGGCCTGCCTGCGGTGCTGCCCGACGAGGTCCGCACAATCACGGCGGGTCTGAAGTATTTCGTCGGAGAACAAGCCAAGAGCACACGCGCCTTTCTCAAGCTGGCCGGCGTGAGCACGCCGATTCAGGAGATCGACATCCGCGAATTGAACGTCAATACGCCGGATGCGGCCATCGACTCGCTCCTCGCCCCGATTCTCGCCGGCACCGATGGCGGCCTCGTGTCCGAAGCGGGCTGTCCGGCCGTGGCGGACCCCGGCGCGCTGCTGGTGCGGCGCGCACACGAGAAAGGCGTGCGGGTGGTGCCGTTCGTCGGCCCAAGTTCGATTCTTCTCGCGCTGATGGCGAGCGGCCTGAACGGGCAGAGCTTTGCATTTCACGGCTACCTGCCGACGGACGCCGCCGAGCGCGCCAAACGGCTGCGCGAACTCGAACAGCGCTCGCGCAAGGAAAAACAGACCCAAATCTTCATCGAGACGCCCTATCGCAACAAAGCCATGCTCGACGCGCTACTGCAAAGCTGCGACGGTACCACGCTGCTTTGCGTAGCGGTCGACGTCACGCAGGAGACCGAGCAGATCGTCACGCATCGGGTCAAGGGATGGCCTCAGGCGAGCGTCGAACTGCACAAGCGGCCTGCGATTTTTCTGTTTTTGGGCCAGTAACGCTCGAAACCTCGCGCCAAAAGCACAAACCCCACGGAAATCTGGATCTCCGTGGGGTTTTGTCCTTCTGCGCACCGCCTGAGTTATTTCAGTGACAGAGCCGAGCCCATCATCATCGTCTTCATGGCCGCAGCGCCAACGGCCGCACCGAAACGCCGCGCCACGCGCTCGGGCAGGTTCTCCTTGACGGTGTAGTCCACCAGATCAGGCGCCTTGAGCACGTCGCGGGCGACCGAATCGACCGTCCCGAGGCCATCCGCCAGCCCGAGTTCGATCGAACGCTGACCGGTCCAGAACAAGCCGCTGAACAAGTCGGGGTCGTCCTTCAAGCGATTGCCGCGCCCTTTCTTCACGGCACCGATGAACTGCTGATGGACCTGCTCCAACATGTCGAGCGCATACGTCTTTTGCTGATCGGTCTGCGGGGAAAACGGGTCGAGGAATCCCTTGTTACGGCCAGCCGTCAACAAACGTCGCTCGATACCGAGCTTGTCCATCAGACCGGTGAAGCCGAAACCGTCCATCAGCACGCCAATGGACCCGACGATGCTCGCCTTGTCGACGTAGATCTTGTCGGCCGCTGCTGCGACGTAATAACCACCTGAAGCGCAAATCTCTTCGACGACGACATAAAGCGGCTTCTTCGGATATTTCGCCCGCAACCGTGCGATGTCGTCGTAGATCATGCCAGCCTGCACCGGACTGCCGCCCGGGCTGTTGATACGCAGGATCACTCCCGCAGCCGATGCGTCTTCGAACGCGGACTGGAGTGCCGCATTGATTTTCTGGGCGCTTGCCTGGCCGTCGGGCGAAATTTCGCCGCTCAGCGTGACGAGTGCCGTGTGCTTGCCGGCACTTGAACCGACCGACGTGGTGCCACCGTCAAAGTCAAAGATCGACCAGACGACAAGCGCGAAGACCGCCAGCAACAACAGCCGGAAGAAGATCTTCCAGCGACGTGTGGCGCGCTGCTCCCGAATGCCGGCCATCAATACCTTTTCCAGCATTTCGCGCTCCCACGGCTTCACCTCATGGGGATCGCGCCCTGCGGCACCGCCCCCGGCCGGAGAACGCGCGCCGGGCGGCGAAAAACCAGGTTCGGTGCGAGGCGAATCGGGCGGCAGGGAGTCGGCCATACGTTATCCAGAAAACTTGGGTAAAAGGCGAAAGATGCGATCAATACCGGGATACCGCGCTGTCAGTGCGCCGAGGGACCGGGCGCTTCAATGTACGCATCGGGCCACCAGACGACGGTCGTGAGCGTGCCATCCCCGCCGTCCTGCCTGGCTGGACGCTCTTCGACACGCACAGACTGCAAGGCACCGCCACGGCACGGACCGCCCACGCAGTGCCCGGTATCGGGCTCATACGTTGCGCCGTGCGTCGCGCACATCAAGTATAAGCCGGACGCCTCGAAGAACTGCCCCTCGGACCAGTCGAGTTCCATCGGCACATGCGCGCACTGATTGAGATAGCCGTACACCTGCCCGCCGTAGCGAACGACGAACGCGGGCGTGCGACGACCGCCGACCAGCACCTCGAAACGGACGCCGCGACCGCCGTCCTCGAGCGCGGAGCCCGGACAGATTGGCAGCGGCGCCGACTCGTTCACACGCGCTCCAGCAGCCATTCACGCAGTTCGACTACGCTCCCCGCACAGTAGGCGGGCTCCAGCGCCACCAATTGCTCGCGCGGATGTGCGCCACCGTAAGCAACGGCCACACCAGCCGTCCCGGCGCTGCGCGCCATCTGCAAATCGTGCGTGGTGTCGCCGATCATGACCGTGCGATCCAGATCCTGACCGAGCTCACGCGTCAGTTCCTGCAACATCGCCGGATGCGGCTTCGAAAATGTCTCATCGGCACAACGGGTCGCGTCGAACATCCGCATCAGACCCGCCGCCTCAAGCGCGCGGTTCAAACCGACGCGCGATTTGCCCGTCGCCACGGCAAGGAAACGGCCCCGCGAGCGCAATTCATCAAGCAGCTCGCGGATTCCGGGAAATAACACCGTCTCCTTGTCACCTATCAGATAGTGGAAGCGATAGCGCTCCGATAAACGCGGATAGTGGGCCGGATCGAGCGACGGCACGGCCATTTGCAGCGCATCGCGCAATCCGAGGCCGATCACGTGACTCGCCACCTCGTCGGAGGGTACAGGTAGCCCCAGATCGCGGCAGGCCGCCTGGATGCAACGGGTAATGGTGGGCGTCGAGTCCATCAACGTCCCATCCCAGTCAAAAACGACCAGGTCAAACTCAGGGCTTGGCATCGGCGGAGGCGCCTCGAAGTTGATTCAGGAATTTCTCACATTCTGGCGGTAACGCTGCCTGCAACGCAATTGGCGTATCCAACACGGGATGGGTGAACTTTAGTCGCCACGCGTGCAGGAACATGCGCTTGATCCCCGGGCGGGCGCCGGGACGCGCGAGCGTCTTGTTCAGCGTGAAGTCGCCGTACTTGTCGTCGCCGACAATCGGCGTACCGCAATGCGCCAGATGAACACGGATCTGATGGGTCCGTCCCGTTTTCAGTTCCGCTTCGAGCAATGTATAAGGCGGCAGCGATTCCACCATGCGGAATACGGTGTGCGATGCCTGACCGTCCTCCTGCACGCGTACGCGGCGCTCCCCCTCCGCCGTGACGTACTTATACAGCGGAGCTTTGACCGCGCGCTGACGATCGTGCCACTCGCCTGTGACACACGCCAGATACCGCTTGTCCATCCGGTTGTGGCGAATCTGTTCATGCATGCCGACAAGCGCCGAACGCTTCTTCGCGAGCAGCAGAATGCCGGACGTTTCACGGTCCAGACGGTGCACCAGCTCGAGAAACTTCAGATGCGGCAATGCCCGGCGCAACTGCTCGATGACACCAAACGACACCCCGCTCCCGCCGTGCACGGCGACCCCGGCGGGCTTATCGATCGCCATCAGGTAATCGTCTTCGAACAGCACAGGGAAGGTCGCGGCTGGGACGTGAGCCGGCGCATCTGCGGCGGGGGCAGCCACGCGAACGGGCGGAATTCTGACAATATCACCAAGGACAAGCCGATAGGCAGCGTCTATTCTTCCTTTGTTTACGCGCACTTCGCCACTGCGCAAGATGCGGTAGACGTGACTTTTCGGGACGCCTTTGCACTCGCGCAGGAGGAAATTATCGATTCGCTGGCCGGCCGAGCCGTCGTCAACTTCGACGAGCCGAACCTGCGGTGTGGATGCCGACGAAACCATTTTCTGCCGACTTTTGCCTAACTCATTCATTATGAATATAATTTGCCCAACAGAGATGGCGGTAGCGGGAATCATGCCAAATCCCCACCTCTGTCGGTGCATACCCCAAAACGGTATTTTACTTGCACCCCGGGCAGGCTGCTCGTCCGGTGACCCTGGAGCAGCGAGCGCACGCACGTCACGCAGCGTCGGCAGGAAGTGGGCCCATAGGCCGCTTCGGTCGCAGCGCGCGGGACGCGGATAGAGTTGGTGGTTATAGAATTTTTTGGCGATCAGCCCGGGTTACATGATCCGAGCTGACCGCTTTGTGAATATTGTTCGCGCACAGAGTCATAATGAGGCGCCGTCACAAGAAGAATAAGTGTCGGCAGGCGCCCCGAGAAAACGCTGATGAAGTTTCTCGTCCAGTTTCTATTGGTATGGACTGCAAGCCCGAAGTGATCTGCGCTGAGCCGGAGTTTTCCGGTGTCTCGGCGGTTCCGGGTGAGCGCGATAACGTATTTGCAGGCGCCTTTGCGTCCGTGGGCCTCATCGCCCGGACCCCCCGGCAATTCTTCCACTCCCGGCTCGAACCTCGCGTGTTGGATAACTCGAGTGATACGTGCCCGACGCACTGCGCATTGGCAACTGCGGCGGGTGGGAGTCGTTTTCATGAAACGCATGTTGTTCAACGCCACGCAGCAGGAAGAACTGCGCGTGGCAATTGTCGATGGGCAGAAACTCATCGACATCGATATCGAGACGGCCGGCCGCGAACAGCGTAAAGGCAATATCTACAAGGGTGTCATCACCCGTATCGAACCCTCTCTCGAAGCCTGCTTCGTCAACTACGGTGAAGGCCGCCACGGCTTCCTGCCCTTCAAGGAAGTGGCCCGCGCGTACTTCCGCGAAGGTGCCGATGTGCGCAACGCGCGCATTCAGGACGCCCTCTCCGAAGGCCAGGAACTCATCGTTCAGGTCGAAAAGGAAGAACGCGGCAACAAGGGCGCTGCCCTCACCACGTTCATCTCGCTGGCCGGCCGTTACCTCGTGCTGATGCCGAACAACCCGCGTGGCGGTGGCGTGTCGCGCCGCATCGAGGGCGAAGACCGTCAGGAACTGCGCGAAACGATGGCGCAGCTCGAATTGCCGGAAGGCATGAGCATCATCGCGCGCACCGCAGGCATCGGCCGCTCGGCCGAAGAACTGCAATGGGACCTGAACTACCTGCTGCAACTCTGGCATGCCGTCGAAAGCGCTGCCGCCAACATCGAGCTGCCGCGCGACTCGGCGCTGATCTATCTTGAGTCGAGCCTCGTCATTCGCGCCATCCGCGACTATTTCCAGCCCGATATCGGTGAAATTCTGATCGATACGGAAGAAATTTCCGAGCAGGCACGTAACTTCATGCAAGTGGTCATGCCCGACCACCTCAATCGCGTGAAGCAGTATCGCGACGACGTGCCGCTGTTCTCCCGTTTCCAGATCGAACATCAGATCGAAACGGCGTATTCGCGTCAGGTCCCCCTGCCCTCGGGCGGCGCCATCGTGATCGATCACACCGAAGCGCTGGTCTCGATCGACGTCAACTCGGCACGCGCCACCAAGGGCGCCGACATTGAGGAAACGGCCCTTCGCACCAACCTGGAAGCTGCCGACGAAGTCGCACGCCAGTTGCGTCTGCGTGACCTGGGCGGCCTGATCGTGATCGACTTCATCGACATGGAGTCGGCCAAGAGCCAACGTGAAGTCGAACAACGTGTGAAGGACGCCCTCAAGCACGACCGTGCTCGCGTCCAGATGGGCAAGATTTCGCGTTTCGGCCTGATGGAGCTGTCGCGCCAGCGCCTGCGCCCGTCGCTGTCGGAAGGCACGCACGTGACCTGCCCGCGATGCAACGGCACCGGCCATATCCGCGACGCCGAATCGTCGTCCCTGCAAGTCCTGCGCATCATTCAGGAAGAGGCGATGAAGGAGCACACGGCAGCCATTCACTGCCAGGTGCCGGTCGAGGTCTCTGCATTCCTGCTCAACGAGAAGCGTCAGGAAATCAACAAGATCGAAGCGCGCTTCAAGGTTGGCGTGCTGCTGATCCCGAATAAGCACCTCGAAACGCCGCACTACAAGCTGGAGCGCCTGCGCTTTGACGATCCGCGTCTGGACGCGCCGAAGGCCAGCTACGCGCTCGCCGAAGAAGCCGCGCGTGCTCTGGAAGACGATCCGGCGGGTTACAGCAAGAAGAAGGAAGATGTGCGTCCGCGTCAGGAAGCCGCCGTCAAGGGCATCACGCCCGATCAGCCGGCACCCGCGGCGCAACCGCGCCCTGAGCCTGTCGCCGCCACGGCACCGGCCGCCGCCCCCGCACGTAGCGGTGGCTTCATCGGCTTCGTGAAGCGTCTGCTCGGTCTCGAGCCGGCCGCACCGGCACCGGTCAAGGCCGAAGAGCCGGCCAAGCCGACCGCACGGCCGCCGCGCGAACGTCATGACCGTCCGCATCAGCAGAACCGGAATCGCCGTGGCAATGCTCGCGACGACAAGTCGGGCAAGGACAACGCCGGCCAACCGGCACGGGAAGGTCGCGAGGGCCGTGAGGGTCGCGCTGCCCGTCCGGAACGTGCAGAGCGAGCCGAACGAGGTGAGCGTACCGACCGTAACGAGCGTACCGACCGTAACGAGCGTACCGATCGTAATGAGCGCAACGAACGTGGCGATCGCAATGAGCGTCAGGAAGGTCGCGACAAGCGTGAGCGCGATGACGCCCAGCGTCAACCGGCACAGGACGTGCGCGCCGAAGAGGGCCGCGAATCGCGTGAAGGCCGCGAACGTGGCAACCGTCGTGACCGCAACGAGCGTCGCGAGCGTCGTCAGCCGGAAGGCGCGGATGGTCAGCAAGCCGTACCGCAACGCGTCGCGCAAGCTGCCGCACCGCTTGTCGCCGAGCACGAAGCGCTCGAGCAGGATCGTCTGACGGCCCAAGTCGAAGACGGCGCAACGGTCTCGGCAGAAGAAGGCGAGCAAGGCGGTGAAGAGCGTCGCCGCAGCCGTCGCCGCGGTCGTCGCGGTGGCCGTCGTGAGCGCGAAGCCAATGAGCAGCAACAGCATGCCGACGGCGAACACGCCGAAGGCTCGACGTCGGACGACCTCGAAGGCGTGCGCACCCCGATCCTGACGGATGAGGCCAGCGAGAACGCAGCCACTGATGCGTTGGTCCGTGCGGCAGCTCCGGCAATTCCGGCGAGCGTCGCTCCCACGCCGACACCTGCCGTACGCGTCGAGCCGACACCGGCGTTGGTTCAGGTTCAGGCCGTGCAAGCGGAAGCTCCCGCCGTCGCAGCTCAGGTTGTCACTGTGAGCGAGGCCGCACCGGCGGCAACGCCGGAAGTCCCGGCGCAAGTGATCGCCCAACCGGTCGCTCCGGTCAACGTGGCACCGCTGCCTGCGGCAGAAGTGGCCGCAGCCCCGGTGGTTCCGCCGGTCAGCGCGCCGCTGCCAGTCGCAACGCCGAGCCCGGCTCAGCCTACGGTTCCGGCCGAGGTGCTGACCGAGATCGCCGCGACCGCGGCCACGGCCAGCGCCCCGGCAGATGTCAGCCCGGCCCCGGCGGCACCCGTCGAAACCGTCACGCCGGGAACGCCGGTCGAGAGGGTCGAAACGGTGAAGCCGGTGCAAACGCAGGCCCCTGCCGCCGCGCCGGTGCAAGCCGCGCCGGTCGCTCCGGAAGCCGCCGCCGCTGACACGCAAGTCGTGACGCAGCAGCCGGCCCCGGCAGCCGTCGCCCCGACGCTGGAACGCGGCGCACTGGAATCGACGCTGGCAAGCGTAGGGCTGGTCTGGGTCCACACGGACGCCGACAAGCACCGCGCCGCCAAGGAAGCCGCAGCGCAAGCCACACCGGCACCGCACGTGCCGCGTGAGCGCCGTCCGTCCACGCCGGTCAACAGCGGTCCGATGGAGCAAGTGGAAACGCGTGCCTCGTCGGATCACGTGGCGTAACGTGTATCGCGCATGACGTTCGGGCGGTTCCTGCTTCACGGCAACGCGCCGCCCAACGTAGAGTGACGCCAGAAAAGGAGGCTTCGGCCTCCTTTTTTGCTGATGGGGGCGGCTTTTCCCGCCCCCCGCGTTGTCCCGACTTGTGCCTTCTCCGCGCTGCCCGTATCTTGTGGCGCAGTACGAGCTTGACGTCCTCAACGAATGCCTGGGTACCGATATCCGATGCCTGAATTGCCGGCATCGGCGGCCCATGAGCCAATTCGTTAGAATGGACACGCAAGCTAAGGCCCCATCATGACTGAAACGATCATCCGACTCACCGATCTGCGTAGCGACACGCGTTATACGACGCACGCCCCGCAGATCCCCGCACAAGTCCGCGCAGCCACCGGTCATCTCGAAGATGCGCTGGCGCGGCCGCTGCACGACCTGCGGATCTCGGTGACCGATCGTTGCAACTTCCGCTGCGTCTATTGCATGCCGAAGGACGTGTTCGACAAGGACTACACCTTCCTGCCGCAATCGTCCCTGCTGTCTTTCGAAGAGATCGAGCGCGCTGCGCGCCTGTTCGTCGAACATGGCGTGGAAAAGCTGCGCCTGACCGGCGGCGAGCCGCTGCTGCGCAAGCACATCGAGCGCTTGATCGAGATGCTTGCTCGGCTGCGAACTCCCTCGGGCAAACCGCTCGACATCACGCTCACGACCAATGGCTCGCTGCTGGCGCGCCGGGCGCAATCGCTCAAAGACGCAGGGCTCACCCGCGTTACCGTCAGCCTGGACAGTCTCGACGAGACGATCTTCCGACAGATGAATGATGTCGACTTCCCGGTCACCAATGTGCTCGAAGGCATTGCGCAAGCGCAGCACGTCGGCCTGGGCCCGGTGAAGGTCAACATGGTTGTCAAACGTGGCACCAACGACACCGAAATCGTGCCCATGGCACGGCATTTCCACGGCAGCGGCGTGGTGTTGCGTTTCATCGAGTACATGGATGTGGGCTCGTCGAACGGCTGGCGTATGAACGAAGTGCTGCCGTCGGCGGACGTCATCGCCCGGTTGAACGAGGCCCTGCCCGTCGAACCGCTCGAACCGAACTATCCCGGCGAGACCGCGCAGCGCTGGCAATATCGCGATGGCGGCGGCGAAGTCGGCGTCATTTCGTCGGTCACGCGCGCTTTTTGCGGCACTTGTTCCCGGGCACGCCTGTCTACGGAAGGCAAGTTGTACCTATGTCTGTTCGCCAGCGCCGGATACGACTTGCGCACGTTGCTGCGCAACGGCGCGAGCGACGCGCAGATCTCGACCGTCATCGGCGACATCTGGCAGGGTCGCACCGACCGTTACTCCGCATTGCGTACGGCGGCCACCGGCCTGCCTGACGATGCACCACCGAAAGTGGAGATGTCCTACATCGGCGGATGAACGTCACGGGCGCCGCCCGTTCGCTCGTCTGCACGCTTTCGAACTATCGAATTCCTTCTCGACTCATGATTCCTGTTGCCCCGGACGCCAGCCGCGCCCGAGACTCTCTGCCGGTTCTCCTACGTGCTTCACGCCTTGGCGCGCATTTTCTGCCCCGGCGCCTGATCGTCGCGGGTTTGAGCGCTCTGACGCTGCTCTTGAGCGCCTTCACGCCAGCGATAGCCCACGCGGATTGCGATCCGTCCGACCGCGACATCGCGAACCATTTGATGACCTACAGCGGTCAGCTTGGCGAGCGCAATCCGTTGCGGCTCGTGTTGCGCCCCACGTCGGGCGGCAAGCTCGAAGGCCGCTATGCCAATGCCTCGTCGCAAAGCGATACACACCTCACGGGGAAGTTGGAAGCCAAGTCACGCCTGCATCTGACCGAATTTGACGCAGGCGGCATGCCGCGCGCCACGTTCGAGGGCGAGTTCTCCTCCAACGACGACGTCAACCGCCAACGCGGCGCATCGTCCACCTGCGAGGTCATTTCCGGTCAATGGAAGGATCTGCGCAGCGGCCGTTCGGTGCCGTTCGAACTGGCGCTATCGAGTATCCAGACCGGCAAGATCGATCATCTCTACGGCGTCGCCGGCGTGAACGACGACGAGACTGTCAATCGTGCGGCGACACAGTTCCGCAAAGGCGTACTCGACGACCGTCGCGATGTCGTCGCACAATCGATCCGTTATCCGCTGCATGTGTCGCTGCGCGGCAAGACAATGATCCTTCGGAACCCGAAGTCGCTGCTCGCGCGCTACAACGAGATTTTCACTGACGGTTACGTTCGCACCATTGGCGCTGCCGTCCCCCGCTTGATGTTCGCCCGCGATCAGGGCGTCATGCTGGGTGACGGCGCCGTCTGGTTCGATGCGAACGGCCGCGTCATCGGGCTGAACCGCTCCTAGCGAGACCGCCGCATTCCGATCAAGCAGGAATCCACGTCCATGACTGCCACGCCCATCCCCCGCAATGCCATCACCGGCCTGATCCTTGCGGGCGGACGTGGGCAACGCATGGGCGGGCGCGACAAGGGCTTGCAGATCTTCGCCGGAAGGCCGCTTGCCGCGCATGTTGCCGAACGGCTGCGACCCCAGATCGGGACGTTACTCATCAGCGCGAACCGGAATCGCGATGCCTATGCGGCACTCGGCGCAGAAGTCGTGAGCGATGAGACGCAGGACTTCGCGGGACCGCTCGCCGGCATGCTGGCCGGGCTGCGGGCGGCACGTACGGACTACGTTCTCACCGCACCGTGCGACACCCCCTATCTTCCCGAGGATCTTGGCGAACGGCTGGGTGCTGCGTTAAACGCATCGCTCGCCGGATCACCGGCCGCCTATGCCGCCACGGCACAGGGTCCGCATCCGGTATTTGCCCTTCTGCATCGTTCACTGGCAGACGATCTGGCTGCCACGCTTGCGGCGGGGGAGCATCGCGTGCGAGCGTGGCTGGCACGCCACAAGGCCGTACAAGTTCACTTCGGCGGCGAGCGTCCGTTTTACAATGTCAACACGCTGGACGACCTCCATACCGATACGCCGCACGCTCCCTGACAATCCGGGCACCGACGCGGCCAGATCCGTCGCCACCGCTTTTACGGGATGCATTCCGGATACGTGCCGGATGACGACGCCACACCGATGACAACACTAGACGAAGCCCTGGCCGGCTTGCCGGACTACGCCCCCAACGACATGACGGTCGAATTGGCGCGCGGCATCATTGTGCGCACCGCGAGTCCGGTATCCGCCATCGAGCAGGTTGCCGTACGCAGTGCGCTTGGCCGCGTACTCGGGCGCGACGTCATTTCTCCGCTCGACGTTCCCGCTTTCGAAAATGCCGCCATGGACGGCTACGCCTTCGCCGGCAGTGCGCTTGCCGCCGGCGGCGATGTGCGTTTGCGCGTGGCAGGCCGCTCGTTCGCCGGCCATCCGTTCGATGGCGTGGCCGCCCCTGGCGAATGCGTTCGCATCATGACCGGCGCGCTGTTGCCCGCAGGCTGCGACACCGTCATTCCTCAGGAACAGGTCCGGCGCGAGGGCGACACCGAGATCATTACCTTTGCGGCGAACGCGGTCGCCGCAGGCCGCCACGTGCGCCATGTCGGCGAAGATCTGGCCGCAGGGCATCCGGCGTTACATGCAGGCAAGCGCTTGCGGCCGGCGGCTCTCGGCCTGCTCGCGTCGCTGGGAATTGCCGAAGTGCCCGTACGCCGCCGCATTCGCGTGGCGTTCTTCTCGACGGGCGACGAACTCCGCTCGGTCGGCGAGCCGCTCGCACCGGGCAATCTGTACGACAGCAACCGCTACACGCTGTTCGGCATGCTGCAACGGCTGGGTGTCGAGGTGCTCGATCTGGGCGTGGTACGCGACGATCCGCAGGCGATTGAGGACACACTGCGCACGGCTTGCCGCGAGGCCGATGCCGTCATCACGTCAGGCGGAGTCTCTGTCGGCGAAGCCGATTTCACGCGCGAGATGATGACGCGCCTGGGCAACGTCGTGTTCTGGAAGATGGCGATGCGCCCGGGTCGCCCGTTCGCTTTCGGCGAACTCGAGAGCGAGGGTCATCGCGCGCTGCTCTTCGGACTGCCAGGCAATCCGGCGGCCGTGATGGCATCGTTCTACCATCTGGTTCGCGATGGCCTGTTCGCGCTGATGGGAGCTGAGCCGCAAGCTACCCCGAGTTTGCCCGTGCCGACGACAACGGCGATTGCCAAACGTCCCGGCCGCACCGAATTCCTGCGCGGCATACTTGCCGCCGATGCACAGGGCCGCTGGCAGGTCACGGTCGCCGATGCCCAAAGCGCCGGTATTCTGCGCACGATGAGCGAAGCCAACTGCTTCGTCACGCTCGGCACGGCACGCGCAGATGTGGCGGCAGGCGAGCTGGTCGACGTCATTGTGTTCGACGGACTGGTTTAGCGTGCACACCACGCTCGATTTCCCCAAAAAAACGAAGCAACGAAATAGCAATATATCGCCGTCATCGGCGCTTCGACGATGACGGCAACAAACCGAAAGCACACGTCAATGACAACGAAAAAGCAGATCACATACATCAGCCCCGGCCAGACGGCTAAAGCACTGGTGCTGGTCTATCTCACTTTCAGCATTCCGCTGGTACTGCTCGCCTTCCTGGCAGCATTCATCCGCTACGGCGAACTGCCGGGGCTTGCGTTCATTTCCGCGCTGGTCCTCAACGCCATCGTCGGCTTCGTGCTGCTCTGGATCGCCTGCCACGCCTACAACTGGGTGGCCGAACGATTTGGCGGCATCGAAGTCGCGCTGAGCGACGCCCCCGAAGAAGAGTACTGAACCTCGCACCTGCGGCGGCTAACCGTTCGGCGCCTTGCGCCGCTGGCAGCCCCGCCTCTCAATTTTTGCCCCCTATGTCTCTGAACCTTCGTGCAGCCACCGCCGATGATGTCGGCGCAATCTACAGCCTGATGCAAGAACTGGCCGTCTTCGAGAAGTTGCTGGATATCTTCGAAGCGACGCCGGAAAGCGTTCACGAGGCCCTATTCGGGAATGCCCCTGCAGCCGAATGCCTGATCGCGCAATGGGATGACAAGATAGTCGGCTACGCACTGTACTTCCATAACTTCTCGACGTTCCTCGGCCGACGCGGCCTGTATCTCGAAGATGTCTATGTGCAGCCGTCCATGCGTGGCAAAGGTGTGGGGCAGGCACTGCTGCGCCGACTCGCCGGCATCGCGGTACAACGACAATGCGGACGATTCGAGTGGACGGTCCTCGACTGGAATCAGCCGGCCATCGATTTCTACGCGTCGCAGGGCGCGACGGTATTGCCCGATTGGCGCGTGGTGCGCATGACGGGCGAGGCACTCAATCGATTCGCCGAGGGCAACTAACGCCCGCCCCGGCGGCGTGAGCGCCCTGCCGCTCACGCCTCGTCGTCGGTATCCAGCTCCTCTGCCCCCAGCAGCTCAATGGCTTGCTCACCGGGCAGTGCTTCAACAGCCTTGAGCTGACGCGCCATTGCGCGCGTGCGCACCTCGGCCTTGTCGATCGAGCGGGTCACCGTCTCCAGTTGCGATTTGGTCTTGGCGAGCACGTCACCGAACTTGGTGAACTCCGTCTTCACCGCGCCGAGCACCTGCCAGACTTCGCTGGAACGGCGTTCGATGGCCAGCGTGCGGAAGCCCATCTGCAGACTGTTGAGCAGTGCGGTCAGCGTTGTCGGGCCAGCCACGGTCACGCGGTATTCGCGTTGCAGCAGATCCGAGAGTCCCGGACGCCGCAGCACTTCGGCGTAGAGTCCCTCCGTCGGCAAGAACAGCAGCGCGAAGTCGGTCGTGTGCGGCGGGGCAAGATACTTGTCGGCGATGGTCTTCGCTTCCAGCCGGATGCGTGTCTCCAACGCCTTCGATGCCTCTTCCACTGCCGCCGGGTCAGCGCGTTCCTGCGCGTCAAGCAGACGCTCATAGTCCTCTCGCGGGAACTTCGCGTCGATGGGCAACCAGACCGGCGTGTTGCTGTCGCTGCGCTGTCCCGGCAGCGCGATTGCGAATTCCACCCGCTCGGCACTGCCCGGTTTGGTCGCGACGTTCTTGGCGAACTGGTCGGGCGTGAGCAACTGTTCGAGCAGCGCCTGCAACTGCACTTCGCCCCAGATGCCTCGCGTCTTTACATTGGTCAGCACGCGCTTCAGATCGCCCACACCTGCCGCGAGCGTCTGCATCTCACCCAGACCGCGATGCACCTGCTCCAGACGGTCCGAGACCAGCTTGAACGACTCGCCGAGCCGCTGTTCGAGCGTGGCATGCAACTTTTCGTCGACGGTGCGGCGCATCTCCTCGAGCTTTGCCGCGTTGTTGACCTCGATGTCCTTGAGCTTCTGCTCGAGCGTGGCGCGCACCTCGGCCAATCGCCGCTCGTTGCCTTCGGCGAGTTGTGTGAGCTGCTGGTGCTGGGCCTCGCCGAAGCGACGCAGCGTCGACGTCTGCTCCTCACGCATCTGCTGTCCATTGAGCACAAGACTCTGGCGTACCGCCTCGAGCTGCGCCGCGTTCGACTCGGTGAGCTTGGCCAGTTGTTGTGCAAACCCGTCGATCTGATTGTTCTGCACCGTGGCCACGCTTGTCATCTGCGCTGCCAGCGTCTGCTGGAACTGCGCCATTTGCGTGCTCTGTTCGCCGCGTCCTGCACGGGCGATTTCTGCGAACTCCTGACGCAGCCCGCGCTCGCTGCGGTCGGCCGCTTGCAGCAAGTCATCTCGCACGTGAGTGAGCGAGCCGACGAGCGTCTCACGCAGCGACGTATCGCCATTGCGTTGCCAGACCTTCAACGCAATCGCGATCATCACCAACAGATTCAGCGCTGCAAGCGCTACCAACACCATCTCCACCATCGCGTTGCGACTCCCGTTGACGCATCCTGATCCTGCTTCCTGAAATTACCGTAGCCCGTAGCGGCCCCGACGGACATCGCGACCCTCGCGGCCGTCGTGCCCGCTATGCCCGCCATGCCGGCTTCGGTCGTTATGACTTGCGCGCCGCCGGATTCAGCAGACAAGGCGGCTTTCCCGCCGCCGCCCCGAATCCCAGCGCCGCAATCAGATTGTCGGCCGCCAGACTCGCCATACCACGACGCGTTGCCGCCGATGCACTCGCGATATGCGGCGTCAGCACGATGTTCGACACCTTCAGCAAGTCGGGATGCACCTTCGGCTCGCCCTCGAAGACATCGAGCCCCGCCGCCGCAATCTGACGGTTCGCAAGTGCTGCCGCGAGTGCGGCATCGTCGACGATGCCACCGCGCGCCAGATTGACCAGCGTGGCCGTCCGCTTCATGACGGCCAGCTCCGCCGCGCCAATCGTGTGATGCGTCGCGGCCGAATACGGCAACACCAGAATGACGTGATCCGCCGTGCGCAGCAGCGTGTCCTTGTCTACGTAGCTCGCCTTGCAGGCCGTTTCCGTCGCCGCATCGAGACGCGTGCGGTTGTGATACACGACACGCATGTTGAAGCCCATCGCACGGCGCGCAATCGCTTGTCCGATGCGTCCCATGCCGATGATGCCGAGCGTGCTGCCGTGTACGTCAGCCCCCAGGAACATGTCATAGGCCCACTTATCCCAGTGCCCTTCACGCAGCCAGCGCTCCGACTCCGTCACGCGACGCGCCGTCGCCATCAACAAGGCCCAGCCAAAGTCGGCTGTCGTCTCATTGAGCACGTCGGGGGTGTTCGTTGCCATGACGCCGGCGGCGGTCATGGCATCGATATCGAAGTTGTTATAGCCCACGGCCATATTGGCCACCACACGTAAATGCGGTGCACCCGCGAGCACCGACGCGTCGATGCGCTCACTCGCCGTGGTGATCGCTCCGGCCTTGTCGGCCAGACGCGCACGCAGTTCGTCGCTCGAATACACCGTATCGGCGTCGTTGCGCTCGACATCGAAATACTGCGCCAGACGCTCGATCACGTCAGGAAAAATGGCTCGTGCTACCAGGATCTTCGGTTTCACCAGTTCTCTCGCAGAGGTTGGCCGCGCCGCAGTGTCACGGCTTAGAAAAATATCAGGGTCGTCAAAACGAACAACGGCAGCAGAATCGCGCCCGACCACAGCATATAGCCAAAGAAGCTGGGCATGCGAACGCCACGTTGCTCCGCAATGGCTTTCACCATGAAGTTCGGTGCGTTGCCGATGTAGGTGTTGGCACCCATGAATACCGCGCCTGCCGAGATCGCCGCCAACGTGGCGGCGCCCGAGCTCATCAGCGTTGCCGCATCGCCGCCTGCCGTATTGAAGAACACCAGATACGTCGGCGCATTGTCGAGGAATGACGAGAGCAGACCCGTCGCCCAGAAATACATGACGTTGTCCGGCGCCCCGCCCGGTCCGGTCACCAGACGAATCACCCAGCCAAGTGCGCCGGCTTCGCCCGCGCGCAGAATCGCCACGACCGGAATGATGGTCAGGAAAATGCCGGCGAACAGCTTGGCGACTTCCTTCATCGGCTCCCAGTTGAAGTCGTTGCCCTCACGCGCCGTGCGCGGCGTCATCGCCAGCGACATCAACGTCACCACAATCAGCCCCACGTCGCGCGCGATGTTTTGCAATGCGACCGGCGTGCCGAAGACGTCGAACTCGACGCCCGGCTTCCAGATCCCGCTCATCAGCACGAGTCCCACGGCGGCGGCGAGCAACACAAAATTGCGCTTGCCCTCAAGTCGCAGCGGCATGGCATCTGGCGTCGGATCCAGTGCTTCGATCCGGCGCTCGCGCTTGTGGTGGAAGTAGTAGCTATCGATCAGGAAGAACAGCACCAGAAGCACGGCGCAGATGAACAGCGTTTCGGGCCAGAGGTAAGCCGTCGTCCAGAAGAAATCCACCCCTTGCAGGAACCCGAGGAAGAGTGGCGGATCGCCCAACGGCGTCAGCGAGCCCCCGGCATTCGCCACGAGGAAGATGAAGAACACGACAATATGGACGTTGTGCTTGCGGTTGTCGTTCGCACGGATGAGCGGGCGGATCAGCAACATTGCCGCGCCCGTCGTCCCCATGATGCTCGCCAGCACGGTGCCCAGCGTCAGCAGCCCGGTGTTGAGCCACGGCCCGCCTCGCAGATTGCCGTGAACGCAAATGCCGCCAGCCGTCGTGAATAGTGCCGTGAGCAGCACGACGAACGGGATGTACTCCGCAACCACGGCATGCACCGCGCCGTACCACGCGGCGCCCGCACCGAATACGAGCGCGAAGGGCAGCAGAAACGCTGCGCCCCAGAATGCCGCGATCTTCCCGAAGTGGTGATGCCAGAACGCGGGCGCGAGCAGCGGCCCAAGCGCAATCGAGAGCAGCAGCCCCGCAAACGGCACCCCCCACCAGGCGACGAGTTGTGCGCCGTCCGGTCCGGCAGCAAACGCCGCAGGACTCGCCAAGGCCAGCCCCGCCGCGACCAATGCTCCCCAAATCTCCTTGTGCATTGTTTATGGTTCCTGTTGATTGATGGTCAACTCATTACGAGTCGCCGTAGGCGGCCGAGTGCCCCAAGCAACGTCAGCTTGGGAAATATCTCATACCTAAGTTACGTATTCCCTGGCAAACCCAAGGCCCGAGTCCGCAGTGGATTTTCGAAAGACGGCTCGCCACTGCGAATCGATACACGCGCGGGTGGGAAAGGACTTTCGGTGTCGGCCCGGCGTCGCCGGTCTTGGCGGTTGAGTGCCGCGTCAGGCACCGTCGACGATGACGAGGTGAACGCGGTAGGGACCATGGGCACCCAACACCAGCGTTTGTTCGATATCGGCGGTGCGCGACGGGCCGGCGATGAAATTGGTCGCTCGCGACAATTGACCACGCTCGCTGCGCATGAGGGCGAAGCCATCTTCATGCCCGGCAACGATCCGCGAAGCCGGCACGATGGCAATGTGGGTCTCCGGCAACAACGTGGCCGAAGCGAACGTCTGTGGCCCGGACATCATCATCAACGCGCCGGTCTCCGCGATCGCGCAGAAGCAACCGGTGATGCCGACCAGATCGTCGCCATGCGGCTTGCGGAACTCGACGTGGCACCCGGCCTTCGTCCAGTCGAGCTCACGTAACGTCGGCCAGGCCACCGCCTGCATGGTGAGACCGTTGGCCTGCAGATAGGCCGCGGCAGCGGCCGGCACATCGTTCATGCCCGGCACGCGCGTCAGCGTGCTCGAGAGGGCTTCTGCCTTGGCGATGAACGTGGCGATGAGATCGGCGGACATTGCCGGACGCGGTCCTTGCGGATGCCTCGCCAGATAATCCTCGGCCGCAGCCTGCTCATTCGCCCGCGCCACATCGGGACGATGCTGTGCGTTGCGGATGCGGGCAAAAATGCGGTTGCGGGCGTCGGAGGTGTCCATGGGGTGTCCTGTGAAGCCGACGCGCCGGTCTGCGCAGCCGGCATCGTCACTGATCGTCTCTCGAAGCCGCCGGTGCAAGTCCGGCGGGCGATGCGCAATTATAGCGGCTGCCCCAGCCGGTGCGACGGACGTTCGCGCACTATCGGAATGGTCTGCCCTCGCGCTCGGACAGCTCCGCCATTGCCCATCGTCAGGTGCCGCCGGCCGGTTCCGGTGCAATTTCGAAAACCTGACGCAGATAGGCCAGATAGGCGTCGTCATCGCACATGTTCTTGCCCGGCGAATCCGACAGTTTCGCCACCGGCTGGCCGTTGCAACGCACCATCTTGATAACGATCTGCAACGGTTGATAGCCGAGATCGTTCGTGAGGTTCGTCCCCACGCCGAAGGCCAGTTTGCAGCGGTCGCGAAAGCGTTCGAAAAGTTGAAGCACCTTCGGAATATCGAGACCGTCCGAGAAGATCATCGTCTTGGTGTGCGCGTCGACGCGATTCTGCGCGTAGTGTTCCAGCAAGCGCTCGCCCCACGCGAACGGATCGCCGGAATCGTGGCGCGCCCCGTCGAAGAGCTTGCAGAAATACATGTCGAAGTCACGCAGGAAAGCGGACATGCCGTACACATCCGAGAGTGCAATGCCCAGATCGCCGCGATACTCCTTGGCCCAGGTCTCGAAGCCGAAGATCTGCGAGTCGCGCAGACGGGGACCGAGCGCCTGGCACGCCTGAAGATACTCATGGGCCATCGTGCCGAGCGGCGTGAGACCGAGCTTGGACGCGTAGTACACGTTGCTCGTGCCCGCGAACTGCTCGCCCAACTCGTCGCGCAGCGTGAGAATCACCTCTTCGTGCCACTCCTTCGAGAAGCGGCGGCGTGTGCCGTAATCGGCGATCTTGCACTCGCGGAAATCCACGCGCCCGGCAAGCATGCAGATCTTGTCCTTGAGCCGCTGACGGCCTTCCTCATACGCCGGCGTACGCTGTGTATTGCGGAAATACACCTCGTTGACGATCGCCAGCACCGGGATCTCGAACAGGATCGTGTGCAACCACGGACCGCGAATCGTGATGTCGATCTCGCCGTTACCCTTCGGCGACGGCTGCACCGTGATGTACTTCTCGTTCAGATGGAACAGGTCGAGAAAGTCGACGAAATCGCTCTTGATGAAGCGCATCGCCCCGAGATAACGCAATTCGGATTCGGTGAAACGCAATCCGCACAGCAACCGGATCTCGTCTCGAATTTCTTCGACGTACGGCGTAAGGTCGACGCCGTCGGTACGGCACTTGAAGCGGTACTCCACCTGCGCGGCGGGAAAATGATGCAGCACCACCTGCATCATCGTGAACTTGTAGAGATCGGTATCGAGCAGCGACGTGATGATCATGACGGCAGGCCCCGGGAGGAGCACTCACGAGAAAGCAGCGAACACTGCCGATCGGCGAATGGACCGTTCGTCAGCGCACGGGAACAGCGAGCATCGTACCGCAAAGCAGTGTCACGCATGACATCCGAGCGGATTGCGGGGCGGGCGGCACGCCTTGCCCCGCCCGCCTTTCGGCTCTCGCACCTGCGGCGGCGGGCTGCGTTACAATACGCGTTTTAACGGCCGCTCGAAGCCGTTTCGCGCCCTACTCTGGAGTTGGCATGACGCACGTTGTCACCGAAAGCTGCATCAAATGTAAATTCACCGACTGTGTGGACGTTTGCCCCGTGGACTGCTTCCGCGAAGGCCCGAACTTCCTGTCCATCGACCCGGACGAGTGCATCGATTGCGCCGTCTGTGTGGCCGAATGTCCGGTGAACGCCATTTATGCCGAAGAGGACGTGCCGGGCGATCAGCAAGCCTTCATCGCGCTGAACGCCGAACTCTCGCTCAACTGGCCGAGCATCACGAAGACCAAGCCGTCCCTGCCCGATGCGGACCAGTGGAAGGACGTCACCGACAAGCTGCATCTGCTCGAGCGCTAAGCCACGAGCGTTATTGGCGAGGTTTGCGCCCTTGGTGCAGAAAAAGTGCGCGCCCGGTGTTGACAGCGTGTAAAAATCGCCTCTATAATCGCTTTCTCTTTTGATCCCCGATAGCTCAGTTGGTAGAGCGCCGGACTGTTAATCCGTAGGTCCCTGGTTCGAGCCCAGGTCGGGGAGCCAAGAATACCGAAGCGATGGCCTCGCACACGCGGGGCCTTTGTTTTAGTCAGCGCGCTGTGACAGCGGTGCGCGACACACGAGTTTGATCCTCGATAGCTCAGTTGGTAGAGCGCCGGACTGTTAATCCGTAGGTCCCTGGTTCGAGCCCAGGTCGAGGAGCCAAAATGCAAAAAGCCTTGCCGATCGGCAAGGCTTTTTTGTTTTCTACGGCGACGAAGCAACGCCATCGCCCGCATCGCACATTCCTCGCCGTGGCCGTCGCGCCAATGAAAACGGGGCACCGTCTCCGGTACCCCGCTCTCTTACCTCCCATACAGCGCGCTGACAGACTCGCCGGCACGCTCACTTACTTGCTTTACCTGCTTTACCTGCTTTACCTGCTTTACTCGCTCGCGGGCGCGCTCATCGCAACCGGCGGTTTCGTCGACGCTTGCAGCTCGTTGTTGTTCACGCTTTCGATCCAGCGGCGACGCATCGGGGCAAGCAGGAACTTCGCCGCCACGGCCGCCGTGATACTGATGACCGCAGCGGCAATGAACACACGATCCCAGTGACCGCCGATGGCGAGCACCGATGCGAGCGGCACCAGCAACGCGGCCGTCCCTTTGGCCGTGTACAACGTGCCTGCATTCGACGCCGCGTTCTTGCTACCGAACGTGTCTGCACACAGTGCCGGGAAGATCGAGAAGATTTCGCCCCAGCACAGGAAGGTCATCGCCGCGAAGAACACGAACATGTACGGGTTCTGACCGAAATGCATCAGGCCGAGCATTGCTACGCCTTCCCCGAGGAAGATGATGAACATGGCGTTCTCACGACCGATCTTGTCCGAGACGAAGCCGCACAGCGGACGCGTAAAGCCGTTGCACAGGTTGTCGATCGACAGCGTCATCGTCAACAGCGGCAGCGTTGCACCGAACAACGTCATCGGCATCGAAGCAATGCCATAGTCCTTCGCAATCGGGCCGATCTGTGCGGTGGCCATCAGACCACCCGCGGCCACCGCGACGAAGCAGACGTAGATCACCCAGAACACCGGCGTACGAATCATCTGACCCGAGGTGTAGTCCACGTTAGTCGCCAGATTGCGGCGTGACACGGTGACGCCCTTCGGCGCACGCGGCTTGACCAATAGCAGCGCGAGAATGAAGATCGCCACGCCCTGCACGATGCCAAAGTTGAAGAACGCGGCCTCGTAACCCGACTCGCGAATCATGTTTGCAATCGGAATCACCGTGATCGCGGCCCCCGCACCGAAACCGGCGGCGGTCAGACCAGCGGCCAGACCCCGCTTGTCCGGGAACCACTTGAGTGCGTTACCGACGCAAGTGCCATACACGCAACCTGCACCGATACCGGCGATGACGGCCGCGGTGTAGAGCACCGTCAGCGTTTCGGCGTACGAGTACATGATCCACGACAGCGCCACGCAGATCGCGCCCCCCGCGACCACGGGCCGGGGCCCGAAGCGATCGACTAGCCAGCCTTCGATCGGCACCAGCCACGTTTCCACCACGATGAAGATCGAGAACGCCACCTGAATGGCCGCGATGCCCCAATGGTGCTTCGCCTCCATCGGCTCGACGAACAACGTCCACGAATACTGCAGATTGGCCACCAGGCCCATACAAATGATGCCGATCACCAGTTGTGACCAGCGCCCTCCCAGAAAAGAGGTCTTCTCCTCCGGTTGCGCAGCTGCTTGCATGACTTGCCTCCTATACCTGTCAGACGATTGGCGGCGGCCCGCGCTTCGTTGTGCGGTGCCCGCCGTCATCGCGTGCCGTGACGCGTCCCGACACGGGGAATCGCGGATATGGCACGCCTCCTGGCGTTACATGCGGCTCATGCTTGGCCGCTTGATCGCGGAACGCTGCCTGGCGGCGCGCTCGCAGGGCTTGAGCCCCGGCTGACTGACTGACGGAAGCGCCAAAGGACACTTCCGGCCACCACTTCGGCGCGGCGACGCAGGCTTTTCAGGCCCGCGCCGGCAAGTTGCCGGCTGCCGAAGGGTGACGGGTTGACGAATTCGAGTGCGGACCCGCCTGCGCTATCAAAGTCACGATGAATTCCCGTGAATCCCGTCGCAGGTCAGGTCCCGCCACTCAGGCGGGCGCGCCTCGCGGACGCGTGATCGCCGGTTCGCCTGCCCGCAACGGGCGGCAGGCAGATGAGGAACACCACAGCCCCCGACCCACAACGTCGGACGCCGGCGGCGCATAAGACTGAACAGACGATGCGAGGAAACCGCCGCACGAGGTCTGCCCGAAAGAAAAGATGCACTTACCCAACTGATGTCTCCGATGAATGCCGCATCGTGTCAGCGTCTGCCCGGCTTGATTCACGGGTCTCGACGAGGCCGATTCGGCGTCTTGAATCTGATATACAAGATTCAATATATCGAATTAAGTATTTTTTATGGTTCCAAAATTAGTCGATGGCCGGATCACTGTCAACCCGAGAGCGCCTGCGCATCGACTGTCGCGTGTCGTTGGCCGCGCATGCCGGACCCGCCGAGGTAAGCGCTCGATAACCGGCAAACGCAGGGAAATCGCGGCGTTGGAAGGTATTGCCTCCTGAAACGCAGACGAGCACGCGCCCGCGCGGCGTCATGCCGTGCGGCGCGGGGTCAGGGAAAACGATGACGTTTTGACGGGTGCGATTCGCCCTCTGGCGAGGGCACCGTCAGGCGGCAAAATTCAGGGTCAGACTGACTCGACGTTGCCCGAATTGTTGCGGATGAAGGTCAGATGTTCGCGCAGCGAACGTTGCGCACTGCTGGCATCGTGCGACGCTACCGCATTGAAGATGCGTCGGTGCTGATCGATCAGCTCGGCCAGATCGGCGCCGTGGCCGACGATAGCGCGGTAGTTGTCGACGACCGATCCGCGCAGCAGTTCGAAGATCGCGTGCATCAGATGCACCAGCACGAGGTTGTGCGTGGCTTCGGCCAGCGCCAGGTGGAAATGGGCGTCGAGTTCGGGCACGCGGGTGAGCAGCGACTGTCCCCGGGCATCGCCCTCGCCGTCCCGGCCATCCCTGCCCGCAGCATAGGCCGCCTCCAGCGCTTCGAGCGCCTGTGCAAGCCGGGCAATATCTTCAGGCGTCGCGCGCTCGGCTGCCAGCTCCACGGCCTTCGCCTCCAGCACTTCGCGCATCTCCAGAACGTCGTCGACCGTCTTGCTGTGCCGCGACATCAATTGAGACAGCGGTTCGGCGAGCAGTGGCTGGCTGGCGTTCGCCACGAGATACCCGCCACCGGCGCGCCCCACAATCAGCCCGCGCGACTCCAGCCGCAGCAGCGCCTCCCGCAGCGACGGCCGCGACACGCCCATCTGCTGCGCGAGATCGCGCTCGGACGGTAGCGCCGAGCCCGGTGCGAGCCTGCCTTCGACGACCATCGTCTCCAGTTGCTCGTACACCATGTCGGACAGGCGCAGACGCGGCGGCGGCGTCACCGGCGCGAAACTCGCGACGGCCCCAGAAGATTCACTGGCGGGTAGGGATGACATAGGCAGGGACGACTCGTTGGACGGCATGTCGGCTTGGTTTCTCGACGGAAAAATCACAGACGCCAAGATACAGGATGACGCCTCGCTCAGGGCGGCCCCTCGGCCCGAAGCCCGATTTCGCTAGTGGGCCTCCCTCAAACCAAGGGTTAACCCGCTAGTCGAAATCGGATCATTCCCTTTACGATGACGTCATCCGATAACTGGTCGACCAGTCTACCAGTAGACTAAGAGACCGGACAAACACATTACACGTCAACGATTGCTGGAGAGCAAGCCTGATGGCATCGCACGCGTCGCCCCCTTCTCCGTCGCTAAGCCCGCAGCGTCCGACTTCACCGTCAACGCCGGCGGCGATGTCATCCTCATCGCTTGCGGGAGCGGCATCGGTCGCCGACGAGCCCGTGTTCGAGACGCTGGACGATGTCATGCGCACCACCCGTCTCGCAGCATTGCGCGCCGCCGTGCCCGACGTGCAGTGGCTCACCGACCGCGAACAGATCACGCCATACGAATGCGACGGTCTGGCCGCCTATCGCAAGCTGCCGCTTGCCGTCGTGCTGCCGGCCGACGAAGACCAGGTCTGCCGCATTCTGCGGGCCTGCCACGTCCATAACGTCCCCGTAGTCCCGCGCGGCGCCGGCACAGGTCTGTCCGGAGGCGCCATGCCGATCACCGACGGCATCGTGCTCTCGCTCGCGAAATTCAAGCGCATTCTCGAAGTCGACGCCTACGCCCGCACTGCCACCGTGCAGCCGGGCGTTCGCAATCTTGCCGTCTCCGAAGCCGCCGCACCTTACGGCCTCTACTACGCGCCAGACCCGTCGTCGCAGATCGCCTGCACGATCGGCGGCAACGTCTCGGAGAATTCCGGCGGCGTGCATTGTCTGAAGTACGGTCTGACCGTGCACAACGTGCTGCGGGTGCGTGCGGTGACAATGGACGGCGAGATCGTGGAATTCGGCTCACACGCGCTCGACGTCCCCGGTCTCGACCTGCTGTCGGTGTTCATCGGCAGCGAAGGGATGTTCTGCGTCGTCACGGAAATCACCGTGAAGCTCGTGCCGAAGCCGCAGGTGCAGCAAGTCATCATGGCGAGCTTCGACGACGTGGAAGCCGGCGGCAACGCCGTTGCCGCGATCATCGCGGCGGGCATCATTCCGGCAGGCCTGGAGATGATGGACAAACCGGCCACGCAAGCCGTGGAAGAGTTCGTTCACGCAGGCTACGACCTCAACGCGGCGGCCATCCTGCTGTGCGAATCCGACGGCACGCCCGAAGAAGTCGCGGAAGAGATCGCACGCGTCTCGGCGGTGCTGCGCGCGTCGGGCGCCACACGGATTCAGGTATCCACCTCCGAAGCCGAGCGCCTGCGTTTCTGGTCCGGACGCAAGAACGCTTTCCCCGCTGCCGGACGCATCTCGCCCGACTACTACTGCATGGACGGCACGATCCCGCGCCGGACCATCGGTACGCTGCTCAAGCGCATCGAAGCGATGGAACTGCAATACGGTCTGCGCTGTATCAACGTGTTTCACGCAGGCGACGGCAACATGCACCCGCTGATTCTGTTCAACGGCAACGATCTCGACGAATGGCACCGCGCCGAGGCGTTCGGCAGCGATATTCTCGAAGCCTGCGTGGCGCTGGGCGGCACGGTGACCGGCGAGCATGGCGTCGGCATCGAGAAGATCAACTCGATGTGCGTGCAATTCTCCCCGGAAGAACGCGACGCGTTTTTCGCCGTGAAGCGCGCCTTCGATCCCGCCGGTCTGCTCAACGCGGACAAGGCCATCCCCACGCGCGCGCGCTGCGCCGAGTACGGCAAGATGCACGTGCGCGGCGGCCTGCTGCCTCACCCCGATTTGCCGAGGTTCTGATGTCGCAAGTCCTCCACGCCCCGCTGTGCGACGCCGATCCGCAGACGGCAACGCAGACCCTCACCGCGATTCGCGAGCGTGTGCTCGCCGCCGCCGCCAGCGGCACGCCGCTCGACATTCAGGGCGGCAACACCAAGCGCTGGTACGGTCAGATACCTGACGGCGAGCCGCTCGACATGCGCACGTATCGCGGCATCGTCTCGTACGATCCGGCCGAACTCGTGATCACCGCGCGTGCGGGCACACCGCTCGCGCAGATCGAAGCGGCGCTGGCCGAACGCGGTCAGATCCTGCCTTTCGAGCCGCCACATTTCGGTCCCAGCGCAACGCTTGGCGGCTGCGTGGCCGCGGGCCTTGCCGGTCCGCGCCGGCCGCACGTCGGCGCACCGCGCGACTTCGTGCTCGGCGCCGTCGTGATGAACGGACAGGGCCAGGTGCTGCATTTCGGCGGACAGGTGATGAAGAACGTCGCGGGTTACGAAGTCTCGCGCATGCTCGCCGGCTCGCTGGGCACGCTCGGTGTGCTGCTCGAGCTCTCGATCAAGGTGTTGCCGTGCCCAGTCGCCGAGGCCACACTGCGCTTCGCACTGCCGCAGGCGCAAGCCATCGAGCAGATCAATCGCTGGAGCGGACAGCCGCTGCCGCTCATGGGATCGGCGTGGCATGACGGTGTGCTGAGCGTGCGCCTTGGCGGGGCCGCTGCGGCCATCGACGCCGCGCGCGGCGCGATGGGCGGTGAGCCTGTCGACGCGATCGAAGCCCACACCTTCTGGCAGTCGCTGCGCGAACAGACACACGCGTTCTTCGGCGACGCCCCGGTAACGGGAGACGGCCAGCCGTTGTGGCGCCTGTCGGTGCCGCCGACCACACCGCCGCTCGCGCACGGCGACGAACAGCTGATCGAATGGGGCGGCGCGCAGCGCTGGTGGATCACCCCGTGCACCGCCACCGAAATCCGTGCGATTGCCGCAGCAGTGGGCGGGCATGCTACGCTGTTCCGCCACGGCGATAAGTCGGCCGGCGTATTTACCCAGCCACCGGCCGCGTTGCACGCTATCGGCAAGCGTGTGCAGCAAGCCTTCGATCCGAGCCGCATCTTCAACCGCCATCGGCTGTACCGCTAAAAAAGACGATGCAAACGAACCTCGCAGAATTCCTCCGTCAGACGCCAGACGGCGACGAAGCCGAAGCCATTCTCCGCAAGTGCGTGCACTGCGGATTTTGTACCGCGACCTGTCCGACCTATCAGTTGCTGGGCGACGAACTCGACGGCCCGCGCGGGCGCATCTATCTCATTAAGCAGATGGTCGAGGGGCAACAGGTGACGCGCGAAACGCAGCGTCATCTGGATCGATGCCTGACCTGCCGCAGTTGCGAATCGACGTGCCCGTCGGGCGTGCAGTTCGGCCGCCTTGTCGATATCGGCCGCCGTCATGTCGACGCCAAAGTCGGCCGTCCGGCCGGGGAACGTGCGCTGCGCTGGACACTCGCCCGCGTGCTGCCCAACCGCGCCCTGTTCTCGCCCGCCCTGCGCCTGGGCCAGCAGTTCCGTTCGCTGCTGCCGCGTTCGCTGCGTGAGAAGGTGCCGCATCGTCAGCGCTCGGGCAGTTGGCCGCAAAGCAAGCACGCCCGCCGCATGCTGATGCTCGAAGGCTGCGTGCAGCCGGCCATGCTGCCGAACGTCAACAAGGCCACCGCCCGCGTGCTCGACGCGCTCGGCATCGAAATGGTTCGTCCCGCAGCGGCCGGTTGCTGCGGCGCCATCCGCCTGCATCTGAACTATCAGGACGACGGCCTCGACGACGCTCGCCGCAACATCGACGCCTGGTGGCCCGAGATCGAAGCGGGTGCGGAGGCGATCGTGATCAACGCGTCCGGCTGCGGTGCGACGGTCAAGGAGTACGGCCACCTGCTTCGTCACGATCCGCAATACGCGGGCAAGGCACAGCGCGTCTCCGAACTGGCGCGCGACCTGTCGGAAGTGCTGCTCGACAACCTCGAAGCGCTCCAGCGACGCGTGCCGAATCGCAAGACCGGCAAAGTGGCCTATCACCCGCCTTGCACGCTGCAACACGGCCAGCAGCTCGAGGGTGTGGTGGAGAAGGTGCTCGCTGGCGTGGGCGTGAACGTCATGCTGCCCCAGGACAGCCACATCTGCTGTGGTTCGGCCGGCACCTATTCGGTGACACAACCGGAACTGTCGCATCAGTTGCGCGACGCGAAGTGGAAGTCGCTCGACGCCCTCGATCCCGACCTGGTCGTCTCGGCCAACGTGGGCTGCATCTGCCACTTGCAGGCGACCGCCAAGGGCGAGCATGTTCGTGACCACGCCCCGGTGCAGCACTGGGTCGAATTGCTCGATCGGATGATCGCGTCGGCGTGAGCCGCCTGAAATCCGCACCCGCACAGAAGCCTCAGAGCAACGATTGATTGTCCCAATCCAAGGGACAATCAATCCCTGCTCCGCCCGTTTATCTGCACGATCCCGCTCCCTAGAATGGTGGGTAAGTCAGCCGTCCCGTGGATAGCTGAGCCGCCCCTTACCTCGATCCCTCATCGGAGCTTGTCATGATCGATACCAAAACCGCCCCTTACGCCGCGTTGCTGCTGCGTGTATCGCTGGGCATCCTCTTCCTCGCCCACCTGTCGCTCAAAGTGTTTGTGTTCACCGTGCCCGGCTTCGTGGGGTTCATGGGTTCGCTTGGCCTGCCGCCGTTCCTCGCCTATGTCACGATGGCGATGGAACTCGTCGGTGGCCTGATGCTGATCACGGGCTTCTACGCACGTTGGGCCGCGCTTCCGTTGGCCGCATTGATGCTGGGAACCATCGTGTCCGTGCATGGCCACAACGGCTGGGCCTTCACCAACAAGGGCGGCGGCTGGGAGTTCCCGGCGTTCTGGCTGGTGGCGCTGCTGGTCGTCGCTCTGCTGGGGGACGGCGCCTGCGCGATTCGCCGGGCGCGCACTGCCTGATCGTCCGTTCGCACGCCTTTTGTGTTCCGTTAAGTTCCCTCACGTTCTTTAGCGTTCTTTCGCCGGAGTCATTCTCATGTCTGCCCTACCCACCCTCTTCGTCTCTCACGGCTCACCGCTGCTCGCGGTCGATCCGGGCCGTACCGGCCCGTTGTTGACGGCGTTGGGGCGTGCGGTGCCGCGTCCGCGGGAGATTCTCGTGATCTCTCCCCATTGGTCGACGCCGGCCCCGCGCGTGGGCAGTCTGGCGCAGCAGCGCACGATCCATGACTTCGGCGGCTTCCCGCGCGAACTCTATACGCTGGAATACCCGGCCGCCGGAGCACCCGCCCTGGCCGAACGCACGGTACAGATTCTGAAAGACGCGGGCCTGCCCGCCGCGACCGACGACCAATGGGGTCTCGACCACGGCGCGTGGGTTCCGTTGAGCTATCTGTATCCCGACGCGGACGTGCCTGTCACGCAGCTATCGCTGCAACGGCACATGCGCCCGGAGTACCACTACCGGCTCGGCCAGCAACTCGCGCCGCTCGCACAAGACGGTGTGCTCATCATCGCGTCGGGCAGCTTCACGCACAATCTGCATGAGGTGTTTCGCGCGCCATCTGAAGATCGTGCAGAAGCCCCCTATCTGGCCGAGTTCGTCGCATGGTTCACCGAGCATCTGGCCGCACTGGATCTGGATGCCCTGTTCGACTACCGCGCGCGCGCACCGCACGCCGAACGCGCTCACCCGACGGATGAGCATTTACTGCCGCTATACATCGCGCTGGGTGCGGCCGACAACGCCGCGCGTCAAACGCACTTCGACACCGGCACCACCTACGGTGCCCTGCGTATGGATGCCTTCGCCTTCGGCAGCGCCGCCCCAACGCTCGCCGAGGTGAATGCGCTGGCACAATAACGCCATTGGCACCGGTAGTGAGGCGACGGCGCTTTGCGTCGCCCGGCTACCGGCCCGGCCTCTCGTCCGATATTCGGCGTGAGCGCATCACTACGCGTATCCCTGAGGAGCACCACGCCGGCATGAACAAACTTCGCGAGATCGAGTGCTTCATCGCCGTGGTCGAATCGGGCAGCTTCGTGAAGGCCGCAGCAACGCTGGGCATCTCGAAGACGGCCATCTCGCGTTATGTCGCCGACCTCGAAGCGCGCCTTGGCACGCGTTTGCTCCAGCGCACCACGCGACGCCTGTCGCTCACCGAGCCGGGGCAGCGTTATGTCGAACGCTGCCGTGAGATCCTCGCGGAACTCGACGAAGCCGACGCTATGGCGGGCGAGCAAGACGGCCAGCCTGCCGGCCCGCTGCGCATCAATGCCCCGCACACGTTCGGTGTCCTTCATCTCGCGCCGCTGTGGCCAACGTTTCTCTCAAAACACCCGCAGGTGTCGCTCGATATCACATTGAGCGATCGCCTCGTGGATATCGTCGACGAAGGCTACGATCTCGCGATCCGGATCACGCGTCTGCCCGATTCGTCGCTCGTGCATCGACGCCTCGCCGGCACCCGGATGCTGCTGTGCGCCTCACCCGGCTACCTCGCGCAACACGGCACACCGAAGCACCCCAGCGAACTCGCCCATCACGAGACGGTGGGCTACAGCTATTTCTCGCACCGGCGCGAATGGCGCTTCGACGGCCCCGATGGCCCCGTTTCCGTGCGTACGCACGCGAGACTCATCGCCGATAACGGCGACACCTGCCTGGCGGCAGGCGTGGCCGGAGCGGGCATCCTTCTGCAGCCGGCATTTCTCGTGCAGGACGCCCTGCGCGACGGCCAACTCGTCGAGTTTCTGCCCGAATACACCCAGGGCGAGACGGGCATCTACGTCGTCTATCCGTCGCGCAAATACCTGAGCGCCAAGGTTCGCGCCCTCATCGATTTCCTCGCTGAGGCCTTCGCCATGCCCGGCTGGCGGGCGATCGACCGTCGCTGACGAACCAGAACTTGCCTGCATCCACCGCGAAAGCTCTGCGAATCACCTGCAACTGACAGCGAAAACACCGGAACGTGACGGTTATTTCTTGCCTTGGGCAAATGTCACTTATACTGGCGGGCCTGTTGTCCCATTTCATATATTTTGGAAAACCTTTTACTGATCGTCGCTGCGATCCTGCTGGTGTTGCTCAACGGCTTTTTCGTGGCGGCGGAATTCGGCCTCGTCAAACTGCGCCAGACGCGCGTTCAAGTCATTGCCCGCCAACGTGGTTGGCGCGGCCGTATCCTGGCCAAGGTTCACGGTCAGCTCGATACGTACCTCTCTGCATGCCAGCTCGGCATCACCCTCGCATCGCTCGGCCTCGGCTGGATCGGTGAGCCCGCCTTCGCGCGCATTCTCACGCCGATGTTCGCCATGCTGGGCGTCAGCTCGGCGGAACTGATTCACGCACTCGCCTTCTTCATCGCGTTCTTCACGATTTCGTATCTGCACATCGTCGTGGGCGAACTCGCGCCAAAGTCGATGGCGCTGCGCGTGCCGGAAGCCGTGTCCGTGTGGACGGCAGCACCGCTTTACGCGTTTTACTGGCTGATGTACCCGGCCATCTGGGTACTCAACCACAGCGCCAACCGCCTGCTGCGATGGACCGGCCTCGATCCGGCGCACGGCGCCGATGCGCATTACTCGGCCGACGAAATCAAACTGATCATGCGCCGGGGCGCGTCGAGCGAAAAACTCTCCCGCGACGACTGGAACGTGGTGGCGTACGCCATCGACTTCAGCGATCTCTCCGTATCCGACCTGATGCATCCGATGAGCGAAGTGGCCGCCTTCCGCCGCAACGCCACCTTCGAGCAGAACATGGACACGGCCTATCGTCACCGCTACAGCCGCTATCCGTTCTTCGACAACGATGGCGAGACCGTACTCGGCGTGGTTCACCTGAAGGACCTGTTCCTCGCGGAGCATCACGGCCAGCCTATCGAGGATCTTGGCAGCATGGCTCGCCCGGTCGAGCGTGTGCGGCCCGACATGCCTGCACGCGAACTGTTCGGCCGCTTCCGCCGGGGTGCGCCGCACTTTGCCGTTGTGGGATGGCCGGACCAGAAGCCCATCGGTTTCCTGACGCTGGACAACTTGCTCTCTGCACTGGTCGGCAAGATCCGCGACGAATTCCGTCAGACGGAAGACGATTGGACCCGCATGGAAGACGGCACGCTCATCGGACGCGGCAGCTTGCCGATTCTGACGCTGGAGCGCTCGCTGGGCATCGAGATCCCGAGCGAGCGCGCGGAATCGGTAGGCGGGCTGATCATGGATACGCTGGGTTATCTGCCGCGCGAGGGCCAGAAGATCGACTTCGAAGGCTTCTCCGTGGTCGTCAAGAAGATGCAGGGCCCGCGTATCGTGCTCGTGCGCATCTATCCCGATGGTGTACGCGAAGCGCGAGGCGAGCCGCCAGTCCATGTGGCGGTGCAGCAACGCGACGAGTAATACCGGATTGATCCCCGTGATGTCGCTTGCCAGAATACGCACCATGCGAGACATGCCCGTCAGAGGCGAAGTCGCAATGCGCTGAAGCGGGCACAAGGCAGCACATGAAGGGCCAACATAGCCACGGGAGGCGATGGTGGACGACACGGGGAAGTTGTCTCTCGACGCGCTGATCGGCACTTGCTACGACGGGGTGCTCGATGAAGCATGTTGGGATCAGGCGTTGCGCGATTTCAACCAGTTGGCTGGCGGCACCGGGTTTCATTCTGTGACGTGGGATCGCGCGCGGCACTGCGCCACGCGCGACGCTTGCTCGCTCGACGCGTCACCCGACATCATCCGCGAGTTCGTCGAAAAGCTCGCTCCCATCGATCCACGCGTGCCTCTGATACTGCGCCAGCCGGTCGGGTATGCCATGCGGTGCCACCATCATCTGAGCGATCGCTATGTGGCGCACAGCGAGCTATTCAACGACTTCCTGATTCCCAACGGCGTACGTTACACGTACGGCCTGCATCTTGACGGGGCCGACGGCACCAGCGAATTGCTGGCGATCCTGCGGGGTCCCGACCATGTGCCTTTCGAAGACGCTGACACCGCCCCCGAGCTGGAAATCGTCACGAAACATCTGGCGCGTGCGGCGCGTCTGCGTGCTGGCACGCGGCACCTGCAAGCGCAGGCGGCCATCGGCATGTCGGTACTCGATCAGTTGGAGATGGCCATCGTCATCACCGACGAGACGGGCCACGCGCACTACCTGAACGTGGCTGCCCATCAGCAACTAGGGGCGACGCGCAACGTGAGCATTCGCGGCGGGAAGTTCACCGCGCTGCTGCCGAGCGACGATCAGGCGGTGCAGCGTCTGATCGCGAACGCGACGGCGCCGATGCCCATTGCGGGCAGCCATCGTCTGCATGGCGACAAACAGCATTGGGTGATCACGGCGCTGCCGCTGCGCGAATCGCACGCTTGCGCAGCCCCCTGGCAGCGTCCGATGGTCATGCTCACCATCGGAGAGCTGGACCGGCGCGTGACACTCGGGCCCTACACGCTCAAGGTGCTTTTCGGCCTGTCGCCAGCGGAAGCCCGCCTTGCCCAGGCACTGTGCGAGGGCCGCGAGCTGATGCAATACGCCCAGGACGCCAACGTCGCCATCAATACGGCGCGCACACAGTTGCGTCATATCTTCGACAAGACGGGATGCCGGCGTCAGGCGGACCTGCTGCGGCTGCTGCACGCGATTCCGGCGCTGCGGATTCACGCGCCGGGCTGACGCAGGGCGGGCGCAACGCAAAAGGGCGGCCCCCAATGCCGCCTGGCCGCCCGGCCGCCCTTCGCGGTATCGCTTGTGGCATCCGTCAGACGGCGCAGAAACGAATACCCGAGGATGTCAAACGCTCAACCGCGCGCAAACGCCTTTCGATTGAGTTCGAGCTGCGTGATGAGCTTTTGCAGACGCGATTCGGCAGTGCGCGAAAGCGCAATGAAGCGGCAGCCGATGTGGTATTCGACGTCCTTCGCGAGCGGCACGCTGCGAATGGCACACACTTCGAGATCGACCTGAACGGTGCCGTAGTCACGCAATTCGATCTCGACGTGCATGAGCATCGAGCCCTTCGGGATCTCGGCGGCCACGTCGGACTTCGTGCGCAAGCCCACGCCTCCCAGCGAAAGATCGAACACCGACAGACGCATCGGCGTGTCTTCCGGAAATTTGACCGTGCACTGATACGGATCGAGGATCGGCGTCTTCACCCGGAAGTAATCGCGGCGCTGCAAGCGTACGAGCGTTTCCGGATACGACGAATAAAAGGCCGGATACCCTTCGTACTCACGCTCTTGCACGTCGCCGATGGGGAAATGCACCTGAATGCCTTCCGGCACGCCAACGAACAATGCGCGCCTGTTGGCGAGCAGGGCCCGGTTCTCCGTCTCCACACCGCCCCAGTCGAAATAAAAGCCGCGGGCTTGCGGCTCGACCTTGAGCAAACGCGTGACGAGCTGACGCTGGCCGTTCGCGAAGTACACCGTCATGAAGTCGCCGCGCGTCGCCAGATGACGCAGCACACCGCCAATCTCCAGCGGGTTGCTGATGCGATACGAGTCATGCAGTTGAGACTCTTCGTCCGTGGGCGCCGGTGTCACCTGCGGTTCTGTCGTTTCCATACCTGATCTTCTATTTATCCCCGTGACGGCCACGCAAACCGTCCGTATTAAAGCCTTTGCAACCCGCGACACCTCGTGGCATCACCGCAGCATGAGTGCCAAGCGGTACTCACTCGCCGTTTCATGCATCTGGTCATGAACGTTAACGGCCGCAGGCCGTAAATATTGAGTGTCCCGGCGCATGAATCTGCCGCTCCCCGAGCCGTGCGCCACACCCGTGGCGCTCCGATGCGCCCGTGTCGCCAGATCAGCGATGGACCGCCGCCATCAGTGCGCCGAAGCCCATGAACACGCCGCCGCTGATGCGGTTGAACGCCTTGAGCACACGGGCTTCACGCAGGTACGGCGCAATGCGCAGTCCGCCCGTGGCATAGACCAGGTACCAGCTCACCTCGATCACGGCAAACGTGCCGAGCAGAATCGAGAATTGCGGGAGCTTGGCCGCCGTCGGATCGATGAACTGCGGAAGGAACGCCGCAGCGAACAGAATGGCCTTCGGGTTGCTTGCGGCCACCAGAAAGCCCGCTTTGAACAACTTGCCGAAGCTCGAGTCGGCTGCCAGTGCAGGCGCGCCGAGATTGGCTGCCGCTTCCTTGGTGTCGACCGGCGAGCGCCAGCTCTTGTAGCCGAGATAAATCAGATAGGCCGCGCCGAGATAGCGCAGCGTGTCGAACAGCATCGGCCACGCCTTGAGCACCGCGCCCAGGCCTGCCGCCGAAATCGACATCATCGCGATGAGTGCCGTCATGCAACCGGCCATCGTTCCCAGCGCCGGACGCAAACCATGACGCGCGCCATGCGTCATGACGAGCAACATGTTCGGCCCCGGTGTCGCCGAGACGAAAAAAACGGTGACTACGTATAGCCACCACGTTTGCAGGCTCATGATTGCCTCGGAAAAATGCTTACGCGAATTCGATCAGGCATTGTAGCGTCGAACCGTGACGGTGGCATCGTTCGCGTGCACGTCTCATGCGAATCGGAAGGGAATCAAAAAGACAAACAGGCCCGATGACTTTCGCCATCGGGCCTGTTGATCGCGGGACGCCGCCTCGCCCTAAGGCTGGCGCGGCATCACGTGAAAGCGATGAAGCCGCTTAGATCGGCTTGATGTTCGCAGCTTGCTTGCCCTTCGGGCCAGTCTTCACTTCGAATGACACGCGTTGGTTCTCTTGCAGCGACTTGAAGCCGTCAACCTTCACTTCCGAGAAGTGAGCGAACAGGTCTTCACCGCCGGCGTCCGGGGTGATGAAGCCGAAGCCCTTTGCGTCGTTGAACCACTTAACAATACCGGTTTCCATGTTTTTTCCTAATAAAACAATAGCCTGGGGTCGGAATGACCCCTCCAGCGCTGACAATCAAGGGAAAATGAAGGACTAGAAACCAGCGAGAAGCAGGAAAACTACGTCTGACAACAACTTCGCGGCTTGACAATCTGCAGTTGGTTTTATACGTGTAGCGCCGACGCTTGTCAACAGGGGAAATACTGCAAATTGCGTAACAATTTCCGCAAATAGCGGGGAATTTGGGCACTCTTCGGGTGTCCGAGCCGGTGCCGCTGCCCGTACAATGGGCGTTTTGTCCCGTGTCCATGCTGTTGTCGCGCGTCTTGTCCGCGTTTTGCGCTGTTCGAAACCACTTTCCTGTGGTTTTCCCCTATTCGGCGCGCATTGCCTGACGCATTGCCTAAACGGCACTTCGAGCGACTGCCATTGGGCCTCTCACCTGCCTACGGATGGAGCCTACCCGTCTCATGTGCCCCTCGTGGCCGCAATCTGAAGTACGAAAGTCAAGCCGACCGCATTGGCTCGCCCGTTGTCGCACGCATGTGCTGAGTGTGGCCGTTTGTGCGACGCTCGCGGCCTGCGCCGGGTCGCCGACCTACGGTCCGGTGCCTGCCGGAAGCTACCGCGTGCAGTCGGGCGACACGCTTTACGGCATTGCCCGCAGCAATAATGCCAGCACGGCCGATCTGGTGCGCTGGAACGGGCTGACCGACCCCGACAAGATCGAAGTCGGTCAGGTGCTGCGCGTCGTGCCGCCTGCCGGTTCGTCCAGCCCGCCAGCGGCAGCCGCCTCGACAGGGGGCAGCGCGCCGTCTGGCACCGCCCGGCCGCGACCGCAAGCCAAGTCGGCGCCGAAGCCCGCTCCCGCCGCGCCACGCACGGCGACGAACAAGATTCCAATGGTCTGGCCGGCCGACGGCCCGGTACTGGCGAATTACAACGGCAGCAGCAACAAGGGGGTCGACATCGGCGGCAAGCCGGGCGATCCAATCTACGCAGCGGCCGCAGGCAAGGTTGTCTACGCCGGAAGCGGCCTACGAGGTTACGGCAACCTCGTGATGGTGCAGCACGACAACGGCTATCTCACCGCCTACGCCCACAACCGGGCCCTGCTTGTGAAGGAAGGCGCATCGGTCAGCAAGGGCCAGAAGATTGCCGAGATGGGCGACACCGACTCGCACGGCACCGTGAAGCTGCACTTCGAAGTGCGTCAAAAGGGCACGCCGTTCAATCCGCGCGACTTCCTGCCGTCACGCTGATCCGGTTCGCCTGGGCGAAGGCCTCGAAATAAAAACGGCAAGGCGTAATGCCTTGCCGTTTTTCATTCCGTCATCCCTGATGGGATGGGCACATCAGGCCGATGCGAGAAAGCCTTGCGAGAGCCCGTTGGCGCGTGCGTCGCGCCAATCGCGATGCGCACGCGGGTCCGTCCACACGAGCAGATGCAGTGCCGCGAGCGCTCGCGGATCGTTGAGCAACTCCCATTTCTGCGTGGTCGTGAGCTTGGCCGGTCCCTTGAGCAGCGCTGTCTCGACACGGCCGGCGCGCACGGCGTCGCGCTTCGCATCGTCGCGGGTCGGCACCACGCTTGCGGCGACGAGGGCATTGGCCATCGGATCGATCACGGCATCGACAAAGTCGACGCGCTTGGCGGCTTCCTCGGTGTACTTCTCCGTCATGCGGAGTTCCTTCGGCGGCCACGACTCTTCCGGAATCAGGAACAGGCGGGCGCGCTTGAAACCGCGTCCGAGTGACACACGGCTGGAGAACACCGAGACAGGAATCGAAATCATCATCGACCCGACGATCGGCATCAGCCACCAGATGAAGTCCGGGTTGAGCCAGTAGACGACGGCGCCCCATCCCAGCCCGATCAGCGTTTGCAGACCGTGGCGGCGAATCGCTTCGCCCCAGTGCGTCTCGGCGTCTTCACGCGGCGGCGACTTCCATTGAATCGCAATGCCCGTCAACGCAGCGAGCACGAACTGCGTGTGGAACAGCATGCGTACGGGCGCGAGGACGGCGGAGAACACCATCTCGATGAACATGCTCACCGTCACCGCAAACGCACCGCCGAAACGCTTTGCGCCCTTCACCCAGATCAGCAGCACGGCCAGAATTTTGGGCAGGAAAAGCAGCGTTGCCGTTGCCGAGAACAGGGCCAGCGCCCGCTCGGGATGCCACTCGGGCCAGACCGGGAAAAGCTGACGCGGCGTGGTGAAGTACTCGGGCACGACCAGCGTGTGTTTGGCGAGCAGGCACGTCGAGAGGATCAGGAAGATGAACCACAAGGGCGCGGAAACATAGGCCATGGCCCCCGTCACAAACACCGCGCGGTGCACCGGATGCATACCCTCGGCCAGGAACAGGCGGAAGTTCATCAGGTTGCCCTGACACCAGCGCCGGTCGCGCTTGAGTTCGTCGAGCAGGTTCGGCGGCATTTCTTCGTAGCTGCCGGGCAGGTCGTACGCAATCCATACGCCCCACCCTGCGCGCCGCATGAGCGCCGCTTCGACGAAGTCGTGCGAGAGAATTGCGCCGGACATCGCCCCTTTGCCCGGCAGCGGCGCGAGTGCGCAATGCTCCATGAAGGGCTTCAGGCGAATAATCGCGTTGTGGCCCCAGTAATGCGCTTCGCCCAACTGCCAGTAGTGCAGGCCGGCGGTGAACAGCGGGCCGTACACGCGCCCGGCGAACTGTTGCAGACGGGCATAGAACGTTTCGCGTCCGGCCGCGAGCGGCGCGGTCTGAATCAAACCGGCGCTCGGATGCGCTTCCATCATGCGCACGAGTTTGGTCAGGCACTCGCCGCTCATCACGCTATCGGCGTCGAGCACGATCATGTAGCGGTAATCGCTGCCCCATCGGCGGCAGAAGTCGTCGAGGTTACCGCTCTTGCGCTTCACGCGACGCTGGCGGCGACGATAGAAGATGCGGCCAAAACCGTCGACCTCGCGGCACAGTGCCTGCCATGCGTCGACTTCGGCCGTGCAGTTATCGGCCTCATTCGAATCGGACAGGATGAAGAAGTCGAAGCGTTCGAGCGAGTCGGTCTTCGCGAGCGACTCGTACGTCGCGCGCAAACCGGCGAACACTCGACCGACATCTTCGTTACAGATCGGCATGACAATCGCAGTGCGCGCGTCGGGCGCAATTGGCGCATCGCCCGCGGCCATCTTCGAGATCATATGGCGCTCGCCCCCGAACAGCAGAACGAAGAAGCCGAAGATCGCCGTCCAGAATCCGGCGGAGACCCAGCCGAAGAGCAGCACGAACAACACGAGCACCGCGAACTCAAGCGGATCGGCCCCGTGATACGGCAGCACGGATGCCATGAAATGCGTGGCCAGCGCCGTCTGGGCGACCATCAGCGTGAGCAACATCCAGCGACGGCGGCGGCCTGCCTGCGACCACTTGCCCTTGGGATCGGGCGCGTCGCGCACGAGCGGATCGGGGTCTTGGCGGCCGATCAGTTTGCGCCACAAGCGCACGAGCGGATTGAGCGACCAGGCACGCGGGATGAGCGACGTGCGACGCACTGGCGGCGCAAGACGCAAGGTCTGCACACCACGCACCTCTTTCAACCCGGCGGCGGCCGCCAGCGATCCGCCCTCCGTGATGTCGAGGCGCACCGGTTGCGAGGCGAGCACCGCATCGCTGCCGGATTCGATCTCGGCGATATCGTGCGGATGCCACACGGTCGCAGTCGCAGCGGACGTGACGACGCCGGCGTCGTTCTGCGCCGTCGCCTCACCGGTGTGAGCCGGCGTATCGCCCATGGGCGGCAACGCCTCACCCGCGCCGTTCGTGACACGCGCAGCGAGCAGGCGCTGCAAACGGGTGAGAACGTCGAGCGAATCGCCACCGTCACGCTGCGCTTGCGCAAGCAGGGCACGACGTTTCTCGGCGGGCAGGGGCAGCCGGTCGACGTAAAGCTCGTCGACCGGAATGTCGGAGCGGTCGCTCACTCGGGGGGTAACAGGTAGCTCCACGTTTCGGATAGGGTATTACTGCCGTTGCGCAGGTAAGCGCGCATTTCGACGGGTTTCTCGGAATCGAGGCGGCGCATGCGTAGCATGACGCGATAGCCTCCCGTGACGTCATTGCGCTGCGTCTGCACTTCAAGGATCTTGCCGTTGCCGTCGATGGACACGTTGCCTTCGACCTTGGCGTCATCCGGCAGCTTCTTTAATGCCGGGCCCTCGAAATCGAGCGCAAACAGCAGACTGTCGTCTGGTTTTCCCCGGTAGCCGTGCCCACGCCGGCTTTGCGACACCCACGCCATCGGCGGGCGCTTGTCGTTATCTTTCTGCCAAGAGAGCCGGTATTCGAGTGGATACGGTTGTTTGGGTTTGGGCGGCGCATCCGGCACCCAATACGCGACGATATTATCGTTGGTCTCGTCGGGCGTCGGGATTTGCACCAGCTCCACGCGGCCCTGCCCCCACTTGCCCTTGGGCTCGACCCAGGCGCTCGGGCGCGATTCGTAGTGATCTTCCAGATCCTGATAGTTGGTGAAGTCCCGGTCACGCTGCACAAGCCCGAATCCGGCCGGATTCGACAACGCGAAGGACGACACGAGCAAACGTTTCGGATTGACCAGCGGGCGCCAGATCCATTCGCCCGTACCCGACTGGATCGAGAGGCCGTCGGAGTCATGCACTTCCGGACGATAGTCAGCCACCGCTGCGGGCTGGTTTTCGCCAAAGAAGAACATGCTCGTAAGCGGCGCAATGCCCAGCTTGGTGACGTTCTCGCGCAGGAACAGTTCGGCCTTCACATCGACCGTCGTGTCCACGCCGGGACGCAAGGTGAAGCGATACGCGCCCGTCGCGCGCGGCGAATCGAGCAACGCGTAAATCGTCAACTCTTTGGCGCCGGGGGCAGGACGCTGAATCCAGAATTCGGTGAAGCGCGGAAACTCTTCACCGGAATTGAGCGCGGTGTCGAGCGCCAGCCCGCGTGCGGACAAGCCATATGTCTGGTTCTTGCCCAGCGCGCGGAAGTAGCTCGCGCCGAGGAAGACCATCACTTCGTCTTTGTACTTCGGCGTGTTGACCGGGAAGTGGACGCGGAAACCGGCGAAGCCCAGACCGCGCAATTGCTTCTGGTCGACTTTAAGCGCCCCGAAATCGAACATATCGGGGCTGTAGCGCAATTCACGCACGGTGTTACCCGTCAACTCGTTAATCTTGACCGGACGGTCGTAGTACGAGCCTTCGTGGAAGAACATCAGTTCGAACGGCAGCTTCTGCGCACGCCACAGCGCCTTCTCAGGCTTGAAGCGAATGTTGCGATAGCGGTCGTAGGTGAGGTTCTGCAGCGTTTTGGGCAGATTCGGATCTTTCGGCTTGTAGCGGCTGTTCGCGAGCGTGCGCGCCTCTTTGGCGACATCATCGAACGAGAAGGCATGCGCCGCACCGCCGGCCAGCGCGCAGACACTTAGCACACTGGCGAGCACCAGGCGCACGGCTCGGTGGGAAATCATGCGGGGAACCGCGTTGGGCAGGAATTCCATCGGCAGTGGGGGATAGCGTGAAACGCGCGTGCCGACCGTAGCCAGCGTGCGCCGAACGCGCAATTTTACCCGTTCATTCACCGATTGACTAAAGATGCATCGGCAAAACCTTCGAAGCGGGCGCTCACATTACCCCAATCGTCCGCCGGGACGCCGCTCCCCGCGACATCATAAATTTGTGACGATTTGTGACCAATGGGCAAAACGGTAAGGTTTCACACGCTTTCCAATCCGATTCGGGTCATGTGAACGCCTTTTTTGCGCCATTTCCATGCCACTTGAAGCGCATTTTCATCCGGTCCCGGCCACACTCACCGATTCGCGACAGCCAACAACCCGCCAAGCGCCATGAGCGCTCCGCCAATGCTGCGTCGGACAATGTCCTGACGCCGCACCATCGCCGCACGCATCCAACCCGCCGAGAATCCCAGCGCGACGAGGCTGAACCACGCCCAATGCGCGAACGACATGAATGCCCCATAGGCCAGCCCGAGCGCCCATCCCGTCCCCGGATGGACGACCTGCGTGAACGTGCTCACCACGAACAACGTCGTCTTCGGATTCAAGGCGTTCGTGAAGAAGCCCGTGCGGAAGGCGCTCGCGGCGTCTTGCCACGAGGTGCTTCCCGAAACGCCTGCTTCGACACAACGCGCCGAAGCACCCGCCGCCCCCTCACCCTCCATGACGTCCGCCACCGGCGAACGATCTCGCAACGTTCGCCAACCGATGTAAATCAAATACGCGGCGCCAATCCACTTGATCACCGTAAAGAGCCGCGGGATCTCCGCGATCAACATGCCTACGCCTACCAGAGTGTAGAAGACATGGACCTGCACACCCGCCGCAATGCCCACCGCCGCCCACATCCCCGCCCGCCGGCCATGCCGCCAACTCGCCCGCGTCACCATCGCGAAATCGGCCCCCGGGCTGATGACCGCCAACACCGTTATTGTCATTACTGCCAGCAGCTCTTGCATGATAAAACCTCACCGAATAAACCCCCGACGGCCCGGAGCCCCGTTCCGCCGCTCAGACATAAACCCAACTCGCTGCAGAACGGGGCCCCGGGCCGTCTCCCACAATTATTCCGGCCTCATGTTGCTTATGATGTCCGGAATTTGGGGTTATTCTGGCGGGATCTTCACGCCAGGAAAAACGATCTTTGTGCAGGGTTATTCGTGATAATTTCTCACCTATGAATCGATCGCTGCCGCTGAATGCCCTTCAAGTCTTCAACGTCGCCGCCAGCGAACTTAGCTTCGCGCGCGCCGCCGACCGCCTGTTTGTGACCCACGGCGCCGTCAGCCGCCAAATCCGTACGCTCGAAGATGCCCTCGGTCTGCCTCTCTTCGAACGCCGCAATCGCGCCGTCTTCCTCACCCCCGCCGGTGAGCGCCTGCACACCACCACCCGGCAAATGTTCGAACAGCTCGCCTCGACCGTCGCCAGCCTCCGAACCACATCACCCGCTCGCGCGCTCGTCGTCTCCTGCGAGCCCACCCTCGCCATGCGCTGGTTCATTCCCCGCCTCGGCGCGTTCGCCCAGATGCACCCGGACATCGCACTGCATCTCCACTCCGCCGGAGGCCCCCTCGATCTGGCAAGCGCTGGCGTAGACATCGCCATCCGGCGTAATGATTTCTTCTGGGGACATACGCTGGTCGCCGAGCCTCTCGCCGATGAATGGATTGGCCCCGTCGGATTGCCCGCCTCGTTCGATACGCCCCACCTCAAGCAACTCCACACTCGCTCACGCCCTCACGCATGGCAGGACTGGCATCGAGCGACCTCCCCCCGGCAGACGGCCGTCGACGAAGCCCCACACCTCAATGCGAGCCGCACAACGGCAACACCGCCGTTCGAACACTTCTATCTGAGTTTGCAGGCAGCAGGGGCCGGGCTAGGAACCGCCATCGGCTCTGTGTACATGGTGAGCGACGAACTCAACGCCGGACGCCTCGTCGCCCCCTACGGCTTCGTGCGCGATGGCTCAGCCTACGTCGCACTTGCCCGGGAACCGTTTGCCGAAGACCCCGCGCGCGAGACGCTCCTGCACTGGCTACGCGCCACCCTCGCCGAATCGGCGTCGCAATGGATCTCCGGCGTGGCACCAGCGCACACACGCTGATGCTGGCCGCCTACCGGCGGCTATCGTCGGGCACACGCTCCGGCGGCGTGGCAGCAGACACAGGCCGTGGCATCGGCGCCGGTGGCGGCCCGCCCGCAGCAACCGCAGCCTCCTCCGACGGGGAGACAACCGGCGGATCCCCCTTGGGCAACATGCGCACGCCGCGCCACCGCCCCCAACGGTAATAGGCAAGCGCCATTACCAGCGACACCGCAAAGCCGATCGGGAAGCTCCACCAGATGGCCTCCGCCCCCCACGACTTCTGCATCTGCCACGCGAAAGGCAGCCGGATGACCCACTGCGAGACGAACAGGATCACGAGCGGCGCCGCCACCGCCCCCGTCGCACGCACCACGCCGAAGAGCACGATCGTCACGCCGAACAGCACGAATGACCATGCCACCACGGCATTGATGTGCTGCGCGACGGAGATCGCATAGCCATCGCCCGGCAGGAAAGCATTCATGAACTGTCGATTGAAGAGCAGGATGGCCACGACCAGGGTTCCCGTCATGACGAAGTTCAATCCGACGCCCACACGTCCGATGCGCGAGACGCGGCCCCACAGCCCCGCCCCCACGTTCTGCGCCACCATCGACGACACGCCCGCCCCAATGGCGAGTGCCGGCATCTGAACATACGTCCACAATTGCGAGGCCACGCCATAGGCCGCCGTGGTCTGCGATCCATAACCATTGACGAACCCCATCATCACCATCGCCGACGATGAAATCACCACCATTTGCAGCGCCATCGGCAAGCCCTTGACGACGACCAGACGTAACAGACCGGGATCGATGCGCAGGTATTTCCAGTCCTTGCGTTGCAGCCACAGCGGATCGCGGCGCCGGTACAACGTGTACATCAGCGCAGCCAGACTCACGGTCTGCGCGATGAGCGTTGCCCCTGCCGACCCCGCGATACCAAACGGCGGCACCGGTCCCCAGCCAAAGATCAGCAGCGGATTGAGCGCGACGTCGAGTCCCGCCGAAAGCAGCATGAAGCGAAATGGGGTTCGCGCATCGCCCGCCCCTCGCAACGCCATCATCACGAAGTTGTAGAAGTACATCACCGGCAGCGCAATGAAGATGATGCGTAAATAGGCGACGGCGAACGCGCGAGCATCGCTCGGTGTTCCCAGCGCGTCCAGCAATTCGGGCGTGAAGAGATAGCCGACGATGGCGACGGCGGTCGACATCAGCACAAAAAAGGTTGCGCTCGTGCCGACGATCCGTTGCGTGAGTACATGATTCTTCGCACCGACGGACTGGCCGATGAGAATCGTGTTCGCCATGCTGATGCCGAACACCACCCCCAACAAGAAGAACAGCAGAATGTTGGCGTTCGACGCTGCAGTGAGCGCCGACTCACCGAGAAAGTGCCCGATCCACATGATATTGATCGAGGCATTGAGCGACTGAAGCACATTGCTGCCCAGCACGGGCAGCGAGAACCAGAACAAGGTCTTGCCGATGGGGCCGCGTGTGAGGTCATGTTCGGCCATGGCGCTTTTACTTCGTGTCGAACTTTACGCCGGGCGCCGGCACGGGCACCGCACATCGGTTCATACGCAGGTTGTCGAGAAAGCGCTGAACCAACGGCAGCACCTTGGCCTCGATATCACCGTGCCCGTAGCCGAAACCTGCGAAGTTGAAATGCGTGGCGCCATCGACCACGGCAAGCCAGTGACAGCCCGAAGGCAGATCCGTGTACGGCTCGGTGCGCGTCTGCCATTTGCCATCGAGCGGCGCGTCGCGCGTGCCGGTCACGAGCAACATCGGCTTGCGGATGTCATGCCATGCGCCCGCCGGAAAGATCGGCCCCGGCCCCTGCGGCGACAGTGCGATGTAGCCATCGAAACGATCGTCGCTATCGAGCCCGAGTTTGTTCTTCGCGCCCGCTTCGATCATCACCGTGGCCGCCCCCATGGAATGACCGGCGAAGACGGCCGGTCCCGAGCGGCACTGGGTTCGCGCCCAATGCAACGCCGCTCCGGCGTCTTCGAGACGGTCGTCATACGCTTCGGGGTCCGTAGTGAGCGCCAGCAATCCGTCACGCAACCCGCCATTGCGCACCCGATCGCGCAATGAGTCGCGTCCGCTTTCCTTATGCGCCATCGTCACCGTCAGCCAGCCATATTGAGAGAGGGCGCGCCCGAGCCAGGCCAGCGCATCCCGGTCATCGCCCGCACCGGGACTGAGTACCGCCACCCCATTACATGCAGACGCCGGCCGGAAGACATGGAGATTGGCGTATCCGCCGTCGCTGCGCAGCACTCGCTGGTCGACACCGGTCGGCGCAGTGGGCGGAGGTGCGGGCGTGGCGGGAGGTGACGCGGCAGGTGCGGGGGCGGATTTCACCGCCGGGCTGCCCGGCAAGGTCGTGTCGGCAGCCAAAGCGAGAGCGGGGAACGAAGCCAGCAAGGACATGCCGAGGCTGCAGGCACCGAGTGCGACGAGCATCGTCGCGAACGATCGTCCCACGGCCCTGCGCGACATTCCGAGCATCCGTTCTCCCCTGGTATCTGGCAGCACACAGCCACCCGGGCCACGCAGGCCGGCCGGGCCGGGAACAACGGTCTCGCGCCGAAGCCCCGCTGCGACATCACATGATGGATCATCTTAGCGCGGATTGCGTACGGTCTCGCATGAATTTTGCCTGCGCGATACCTGTCTCGCGTGCGCAACGCGCGTTTTGTGTGAGTCGCGCGGATCCTGCGTCACACGCATCAGGCGCGCTGATGACGGCCGCCGTGTGCGTCGCGCGACAAGCCGAGTGCCGACGCATACCCTGCCGGATCGAAGCGCCACGTCAATGCGATCAGCGCCACGTTGAGGACGATGAGCCCGGTCCATGACGGAACGAAACTCCCTGTCGCCGCCAGCACCGCGCCGGCACCGAACGGCGCCAGTGCCGCGATGCAAAAACCCACGCCCTGCATGAATGCCGCGAGCGCGGCGGCGTGACGCGGATGCGCGTGGTGATCGAGCGCCAGTACGAGCCCAAGCGAGAACGTACCGCCCAACCCGAACCCGATGGCACCGATCCACGCCCAAGGCGCAGCCTGTGGCGCAGCCACCAACCCCACGAGTCCGCCGAGCGTGGCCATGAGTGCGAGCGTCAGCCAGCGCCGGCGATCGACGTTACGGCGGGCAAGCCACGGCAACGTCAGTGCCGCGACCACCTGACATGCCGTCAGCGCCGCCAGCAGTGCGCCGCTGCGCGTCGCGCTCATGCCGTGCTGCTGATAGAACGGCGGCAACCACGCGACCATCGTCGTGTAGGTGCAGTTGATGAGACCAAAGTAGACGGCAAGCGTCCACGCGCGATGCTTGCGAAGCAGTTCGAGCATCGACGGCGCCCCACCGGCAGCATACGCAACGCGCTCACTCGCCCCCCGGCACGCCGCCCGCAGGTCTGCTGACGTCGTCGCCGCGGCCACCGCCGGTTCCGCCGCAGACCGCGCTAACGGCGCGCGCCACCAGGCAATCGCCGCCACGCAAACGACCGAAAACCACATGCCCAGCCCGACGCGCCAGTCCCCCGTCTCGGACGCCGCCCATGGACTTGCCGCCGCCCCGAGCCCGCCGCCGCCCATGAGCGCCGCCGAGTACAAACCCATCATCGCCGTCATGCGTGCGGCACTGTAGTGCGCCTTCACCACACCGGGCAGCAACGCCTGAATGATCGCGATGCCGACGCCCGACGCCAGCGCCGTGGCAATCATCGTCGCGGTATCGTCGGCCGCGAAACGTACGCCGCAGGCCAGCGCAAGCGCCGCCAATCCGAGCAGCACGCCACGACGTTCACCGAAACGGCGCGTCAATCCGTTCGCAGCAAAGGCACCCGCGCCCATCGCGAGTACCGGCAACGAGGTGAGCAACGCCGCCACGGGATAGGTCATCCCGGTCGCCTCGCGGATCTGCGGCAACAGCGGACTGACGGACGTCAGCGTCGGCCGCAGCGTCAACCCGACCGCGACGATGGCCAGCCAAAGGGTCATACCTCAACACCCTCGCTCACCACGACGTGACCGTTCGCCACCACCCAGCGCCGCGGCGCTCGCGTGACGATAGCCTGCGCGGCATTCATCGCATCGACCAGCACCAGATCGGCGCGCGCCCCGGCATGCAGCCCATAGTCGTCGAACCAGCAAGCCCTCGCCCCCTGATGGGTAACGCAATCGAGCGCGATCTCCAACTCGTCGTCACGGCGCAGGTTGTAGCGCAGACCGATCATCATGGCGCGCTCGAGCATGTCGGGTGTGCCGTACGGTGTCCACGTGTCGCGAATGCCGTCGTTCCCCCCCGCGAGCGGAACGCCCGCGCGACGGCACGCCATGAGTGGCGGCACGATGCGCGACGGCGGCGCCATCGTAATCAGCGCGACACCGGCATCCGCCAGACGTGCGAGCAAGGTATCCGCACGCGCCGCCTCCAGTTCCCCCAGGCAAAACGCATGCGACACGACGACCTTGCCTTGCATGCCCAGCGCGACAATGCGCTCGAGCATCAGCTCCAGTGAAAACACACCCATCTCGCCCGGTTCGTGCAGATGCATATCGACAGGGCAACCGTGCTTGTCGGCCAGCGCAAACATGGCGTCGAGCGATGCCACCGGGTCGCGGTCGATGGCGCACGGATCGAGCCAGCCCAGTACATCGGCCCCGCGCGCGAGCGAGTCGTCGAGCAAGGCGAGCGTGCCGTCGCGGTCCAGCACACCGGACTGCGGAAAGGCGACGATCTGCATGTCGAGCCTGTCCGCGAGCGTGTCGCGCGTAGCGAGCACGCCATCGAGATGGCGCAGACCCGCCTCGGTATCGATATCGACGTGCGTGCGCAACCGCGTGGTGCCTGCCGCGAGGAACGCACGCCCAAGCGCGAGCGACGCTGCCCCCGCATCGTGCCCGCTCTCGGCGCGCCAGCGGCGTTCGTTGTCGATGCGATCGATCAGCCGCGAGCCGCACTCGTTGACGTACCACGGCATGCCCCACACGGTCTTGTCCAGATGCGTATGCGACTCCACCAGACCGGGGAGCAGCAACGCACCGCGCGCATCGATCTGACGGGTGGCGTTATCTTGTGCGACAGGTAACGACGGCGCGATCGCCGCGATCCGCCCGTTCTCGACGCGCACCTCGACCGGCGCGCCATCGAGCCCGCGTGCGTTGCGTATGTCCAGTGTTGTCATGCCTTCCTCAAGTTGATTTCCGTAGCAGCGCTGCGTGAGCGCGTGAGCAAGCTCACCCCTACGAACGTCACCGCATTCACCGCGAGCGCCACGAGACCCATGTTGATCGACCCCACGGTATCCGGTGCCCCGGGCATCAGCGTGCGCAGATTGACGTCGAACCCCACGGCCGCAGCCAGCACGACAGCGCCCGCACCGATACCCGCAAACGCACCGTACTTGTTGCCGAACGGACGCGGCAGCAAGCTGGACACGAACGACGGGAACAGTTGCGTCAGCAAGCTCGACGCGAAGAGCGCCAGCGCCACGAACGTTGCACCGCCACGCAACACGAAGCACACCGCGACCAGCCCGAAGACCGGCAGCACGCGCTTGGCGAGCTTGCCCACGAAGGCCTCACTGGCGTGCGGCGCAAAGCCGTCACGGTAGATGTTCTTCGCGATCAGCGTCGACGCATTGAGCAGAATCATCGAGCCCGGCACGAGCGCGGTCAACACCCCGACGCCGCCGATCACCCCGACGAACCACGGCGAGAATGTCTGCTTCACGATACGCAGCAACGCCAGATCCGAATCCGTCCCGGTAAGACCCGGCACTTGCAGAATCGCGGCAAAGCCCACGAAGAACATGAACGCAATGACCATCTGATACAGCGGCATCAGAATCGTGTTTTTACGCACGGCGCTCTCGCTCCTGGCCGCATATACCGACGTGAACACGTACGGATACAGGTAGTAACCGAGCGACGTGAGCAGGATTGTCGAGTTGTACCAGGACAGCGTCAGGCCGCTGGTGGGCATCTGCAGGAAGCCCGGACGCGCCGCCTCGATGCGGTCGAACATCTCGCCGAAACCGCCGAAGTAGTGCAGCGGCAGATAGAGGCCGAGGAACACTGCGATCACGAGAATCAGAATGTCCTTGTAGATCGCAATGCTCGCGGAGCCGTGAATGCCCGACACCGTGATGTACAGCACCATCGCGATGGCCCCGCACCAGATCGCCACGGCGGGCGGAATCGTGCCGTACGAGGACTCCGACACAATGATGCCCAGCCCGCGCAGTTGAATGATGAGCAGCGCCGTCATGCCGAGCACCGCGACCAGCGAGACGACGACCCCCAGGGCACGGGAACGATACGCCGTGGCGAAGAAGTCCGAGAACGACACGCAGCCATGCCGCGTCGCATGCCGCCACGCCGCCGGCAACATCCAGTAGCCGAGCAGGTAGGCGAGTGCGCCATAGGCGAGGATGTAGAACGCGGGCGGCCCCTTGCTGTAAGCCCATCCGCTCGCGCCAAGGAACGTGAACGTCGAGAAGGCTTCCCCGGCCATCAACAGGAAGACGAGCAGCGTGCCGAAGCCACGGCCGCCCACGGCCCACTGTTCCAGACTCATCGTGCGGCCGCGCCGTGCGCGCAATCCCACGAAAAGCGCAAATGCGAGAAACGCCGCGATAACGGCCAGCGCGGCATTCATGATGCAGCTCCGTCGTGTTCGCGCAGATCCTTCGCCGGGGCGCTGGATGCCTCGCGCGATCCGTCAAAACGGAACATCACGACCATCACCACCGACGTGAGCAGCAACCAGACGATATTCCACGTCATCAGGAACGGCAGCCCAGCCAGCCGGGTGCCCACGTGTTCGGCGAGCCAGCCGCCGCTGTAAAAGGCTGCGATGGGAAGCGCAGCCAGGCAATGCACAGGTTTCATGACGTCTCCAGACCCAGAAAGGAATCAACGGCCGGCCACGCGAACAGGTTCGCCGCCGGCCCAATGGCTTGGCCACTTCGTCCGTGTCCGGAGATTGGCACTTCGCGTCGATTTGCCATATCATCAACCAAACACAAATAAATGGTTAACCATTTTTGTTGACCATTATCGGTAACGATTTGCCGAAATGCAAGATCGCGATACCGAGAGGGCCGAAACCGAGGGTTTTCCGGGAGGGGGAACCGGGAGATCGAGGGGGCCGGGTACAATGCGCCCCACATCTACGTGAACCGCGACTTTCAAGGAGATCAGGCTTGAGCCGCACCGCAGCACCGGCGTCGCCGCGCGACGCGTCCCGCACCGAGGCAACGCTCGATACGGCCCCGGATCTCCCGGCCGGCGGCGACGGCGCATCGGGCAGCGCGGGTCAGCAGATCGAGGCGCGCGTCTATCTGACGATCTCGCAGGCGCTGCTCTCGGGCAAGCTCCGGCCGGGCATGCCGCTGCGCGAGCGCAATCTGGCGCAGGCATTCGACTGCACGCGCGGCGCAGTGCGCAAGGTGCTTGCCCGGCTCGGCTTCGAGGGCAAGCTGGTGCTTGAACCCAACCGGGGAGCGTTCGTGCCGCAGCCGTCGCTCGACGACATCCGCCAGACTTACCGCGCACGGCGCGTGCTGGAAACCGGGGTGATCGCGAGCATTTGCGGACAGTTGAGCGCGTCGCAGCTCGCCGCGCTCGACGAACACGTCGCGACGGAAGCCCGCTCGCATGCCGACGGTACGCACGAGCGCTCGATTCGCCTCGCGGGTGAGTTTCATCTGAAGTTGATCGGCATGGCCGGCAGCGCCGAACTCGATGCGTTCGCGCGCCAGCTCGTCGCCAAGACCGAGCTTTACAAAGCGCTGTACGACCCCGCGGAGTTCATGCACTGTGCACCGACGGAGCACGCCCAGCTCGTCGGCCAGTTGCGTGAAGGCAAGACACAAGCCGCCATTGCCCTTGCGGCGGCGCATCTCGATGAACTTGAAGGCCGGGTGCTCACCCGTGCCGCCGCCGCCGAGACACCGGACTTCCGCGCCATCTTCGCCGAGGCCTTTGCGGGCGCAGCGTCCTGACGCTTGCGGCAATCCGGTAGTGCCGGTAGCGAAGGTAGCGCCGGCAGTGCCGACACTGCGGGCTGTCGCCCGTCAAGCGGCGCGGCAATCCCACCACGGGCATGGGGGTCGCATGGCACACACCCCGCATTCAGGGGTATATTTCGCCTGTTTGCAACGGGCTGCGGCCCGCCTGCCACTTTCGCCCCCGCCCCCGCTTGACGCACGAAGGCACGAAGCCCGAAGGAAGCCCATGTCCCATCTGGTAGTTCACGGCGGCCAGCCCCTGCGCGGCCGCATCACCCCCTCCGCCAACAAGAACGCCGTTCTCCCGGTGCTTTGCGCCACGCTGCTCACCGATCAGCCGGTGCGCCTCATCGGCGTGCCCGAGATCACCGACGTTCGCAAGATCCTCGATATCTTCCGTCAGCTCGGCAGCGACGTGAGCGTCGATTTCGAAGCCGGCACGCTCGACGTCCATCATCGAAATACGAAATTCGATCCGCGCACCGACCATTTGCCGGAAGAAATGCGCTCGTCGATCATGCTCGTGCCGCCGCTGCTCGCACGGTTCGGCGTCGCGCGTATCGAAGACAACATCAAAGGCTGCACGCTCGGTGTGCGTGAGATCGATCCGCATATCGAAGTGCTGCGCCATTTCGGCGGACGCGTCGAGCGCACCGAAGGGTCGCTGCTCATCCATGCCGACGAAGCGCGCCCCGCGATCCACCACTGGCTCGATTACGCGTCGGTGACGACCACGGAGAACTTCGTGCTGTGCGCGGCATCGGCCAAGGGCCGCTCGCAACTGAACAACGCGGCGTCGGAGCCGCACGTGCAGGAGTTCTGCCGCTTCATGCAGATGCTGGGCGTGCCCGTCGAAGGCGTCGGCACCTCGCAGCTCGCCATCGAAGGTGTGGAACGCTTCGGCGGCGGCGAATTCCGCTTCGCGGAAGACTTCCATGAGATCACCACGTTCCTGGCGCTCGGCGCCATCACCGGCGGCGAAATCACGGTCAAGAACACAGCACCGGACCAGTTCCCGCTGATCGACCGGACATTCGCCAAATTCGGCGTCAAGGTCGAGCACCGCGACGGCTGGTCGACAGCCACCGCGCCAGGCAAGCTCAAGGTGCAGGCGCCTTTCACGCAGAACATCCTGACGAAGGTGGAAGCCGCACCGTGGCCGTATTTCCCGGTCGACCTGCTGCCGATCTTCATCGCGCTGGGCGTGAAAGCAGAAGGCAGTGCGATGTTCTGGAACAAGGTGTATGACGGCGCCATGGGCTGGTCGACCGAGTTGTCGAAGTTCGGTGCGCATGTGTTCCAGTCCGATCCGCATCGCCTCATCACGTTCGGCGGCGTGCCGCTCTCGCCGGCTGTCGTGGAGAGTCCGTACATCATCCGCGTGGCGATTGCGCTGCTGATGGTCGCGGCGAGCATCGACGGTCAGTCGACCATCAAGAACGCCCAACCGATCCGGCGCGCACATCCGCGCTTCGTCGAAAACCTCTGCTCGGTGGGCGCGAACGTCGTCTGGTCGACGCCCGAGTAAGTCAGCCGCTTAGCGCCGACGACCGGCTCCCCTCCCGGGGGGCCGGGCTCGCCAGACGGGGCACGCCGACGGCAGACGACCCCCCGATCGCCCGCGCACCGGTCCTCACCCCAGCGAACCCGACGGCCGACCTTACCTGAGCCAGTCTCGTCAGCAATCGCCTCGCCTTTGCCCGACGGCACGTAACCTTTGCTCGGCGGAAAAATATTTCGCGAGCGCCGGCATCGGCGCCGCAACGGTGAAGCGCGGTCCGGCGAATATGAAAGAATGTCGACCATCATGAGCCATCGCCCCCCGCCTCCGCAACCGCTCGCCACGTCCACCCCCCGTGCGCCGGACAACGATTGGCCCGCCTCGCCGCATGCCCGTCAGTTATCGGGCGTGCGAGTGCTTGTCGTCGACGACAATCAGGAAGACCGCATGCTGCTGATGGATTTCCTCAGTCAGCAGGGTTGTCGCGTCTATATAGCGCAGGACGGCCGCGACGGCTACACGAAGGCCCGCACGGTGCAGCCCGATCTGATCCTCATGGACATCCGCATGCCCGTGTGCGACGGGCTCGGCGCCTGCCGCCTGCTCAAGGCCGACCCCGGCACTCGCCACATCCCGCTGATCTTCCTGACGGCCGCCGCCCTGCCCGGCGAGCGCGTCGCCGGACTCTCTGCGGGCGCGGTCGATTACGTCGCTAAGCCATACGACTTCGAGGAAGTGCGCCTGCGGCTGTCGATCCACCTCAAAGCCACGGCCCCTGCGCCGCTGCCAGGCCCCGCGAGCGAGCGCAGCAAGCTTGCGCCACTGCCGGTGCAAGCGCACACGCTCGACGCCGTCCTCTTTCGCGCCACGCGCGCGCTGCTGCTCGACCGGCTTGACGCCACGCCCGAACTCGCTGGCCTCGCCAGCGCGGTAGGCACCAACACGCGTCGTCTGAATCTCGCGTTTCGACGCTGTGTCGGCGTGACGGTATTCGACTTCCTGCGCGAGGAACGCATGAAGGAAGCGCGCCGTCTGCTCGCGGAGACGTCGCTCGACGTGCAGGACATTGCCGGTGCGGTCGGATTCGGCAGCGCTGCCAATTTCGCAACGGCGTTTCGCGAGCGCTTCGGCATGCCGCCGAGCGGTTTTCGCGAGCTTGGCGCTCCCCTCACGCCCATGCCCGACACTGCCGGAGCGCCCCCCTCACCATGAGTGTCGTGCTGTTCGATACACCGGCGCCAGGGCTGCGCCGGCCTCTCGTTGCCTGGCTCACCCTGACCGCCGTCTTCCTGACGCTGCTGCTGCACGGTGCCATTGCCTTTGCTGCTCCGGCCGCGAACTCACCGGCCTCGCCCATCGACCTCGCGAGCGCACCCTCACCGCTCAAGCTCGACACGCAACTGCGTCTGCTGGAAGATCCCTCCGCGCGCCTCGACGCCACGCAGGCCCTGGCCGCCCCCGGCTGGCGCGACGTCACCCCGAGCATGCTCAACCCCGGTTACAGCCGCTCGGCGTTCTGGCTGCAAGGCAGCGTTGCCAACCTCGGCAAGGAATCGGTCACACGCTGGTTGAGCGTCGGCATCGTGCGGCTCGAGGACGTGCGCTTCTACTCGATGCCCGCCGGTAGCACGCAACCGACCGTCACCTGGCTTGCGGGCCATACCGTGCCGCTCAAGCGCCACCCGATCGTGTCGGAAACCTCCGTATTCCCCATCACGCTCGCCCCCGGCGACCGGTTGACGTTTCTCGTACGGGTCGAAACACGCTCCTCGGTCAGCATCGTGCCGCAGCTTTGGCGTCCCGACGACTTCCGCGTCATCGAATCGCGTAACGTGATGATCGCCATGCTGCTCGCCGGCTCGATGATGTCCATCGCGCTCTACGCCTTCGTGCTCGGCATCGCCCGGCGCGACAAGGTGTTCTTGCTGCTCGCACTCGCCACGGTGACGCAGATTGCGCAAGACATGGCGTTTCAGGGCTACCTGTATCGCTTCCTGTTGCCGCAGGGCGGCGAATTCATCGTGCGCGCGCCCAGCTTCTTTTCGCCGATGACTGCGGGCTTCTTCAGCGCGATGGTGCTGAACTTCACCGTACTTCGCCGCGTAACGCTATGGCGCTGGACATATCGCGCCATGATCGGCGTCATGGCGGGCATGACGGTGTGGGTCGCGTTCGGCGATCACCGGACCGCCGCCTTCACGCACCTGCAACTACTCTCCGTATTCAACGTCATCTGGGTCGTATCGCTGATCGATGGCTGGCGGCGCGGCTCCGCCAATGCGCGGCTCTGCCTGCTCTCGTTCTCGCCCGGCTGCGCCGTGCTGTTCTGGCGACTGGCGATCATCAACGGCCTGCTGCCGGAAGACTGGATCGCCAACGCAGCGCTGGGATGGAGTGCGAACGTTTCCGTGCTGCTCATGCTCACCATCATCGTTGCCGGACGCTCGCGCGAACTCGTGCGCAAACAGCGCGCGGCGCAGCATGCGTTGCTCCAGGCGCGTCGCGAGGAGCAGGCGCGGCTCGCCAACGCCGTCGACACGCGCACCCGCGAGTTGCAGGCCGCCCTCATCGCCGCAGACGAGGCCAACAGCGCGAAAAACGACTTCCTCGCACGCATCAGCCACGATCTGCGCACGCCATTGACTTCGATCATCGGCTTTGCCGATCTGGTGCAGTCCGGCGGTCGCGAAGACGCCGACCGGGGGCGCATCATCCGACGCAGTGCGCACCATATGCTCGCCATGGTCAACGATCTGATCGAGTATGCGGGCGGCGGCACAGCCGACGCGTTGCAAGTCGCGCCGGTCTACACCCATGCGTTCATCGACGGCATGGTGCACGAAGGCATGAGTCTCGCGCGCAAGCATGACAACGTCTTCCTGCTCGATGTGAGTCCATCGCTGCCCCCGCTGCTCGCATTCGACGCCAAGCGCGTGCGTCAGGTGCTCGGCAACCTGCTGGACAATGCCGCAAAGTACACCGCGAACGGCACGATCTCGCTATCGCTCTCGGCCACACCGGACCCGACGCGCGCCGGCATCGTGCATGTGCGCTTCGCGGTGGAGGACTCCGGCTGCGGCATGGCGAAAGACGATCTGTCTCGCATCTTCGAACCGTTCGCGCGGCTCGACCGGGCGCGACGCTTGCCAGGTGTGGGTCTCGGGCTTGCCATCGTGCAGCAGTGGGTCGAGCGCATGGACGGCACCATCACGCTCGACAGCACGCCGGACGTCGGCACGCGCGTGGCATTCACGCTGCCACTGCGCCTGGCGCGCGAGGCAGATCTCGTGCCGCAGTCGTTCGCGGGCGCGACCCATGCCCTGCCGCCACTCGATGGCAGCGGACATCATCTCTGGCTCGCCGAAGATTCACCCGAGATCCGCCAGTTCCTGCACGACGAACTCGCGAGTCTGGGCTTCACGGTGCGTATGTTCACCGACGGAGAGGCACTCATCGCCGCATTGGACAATCCGGCGCAGACACGACCGGATCTGGTCATCACCGACCACATGATGCCCAACGCCGACGGCCTCGCCGTGGCTCGCGCGACACGTGGCCGCTGGCCCGAGGTACCGGTACTGGCGATCTCGGCGTCGCCGCAGATCGTCGCGGGCAGCGGCTACGATGCCTGCCTGCTCAAACCGATCGAATTGGCCGATCTGCGCAATGCACTCGCCCGCCTGCTCGACCTGCATCGCGACGACGCGCTCGCTGGCGCCGCGCAGCGCGGCGATGCGAACCCAGCGGACGATATGCCGCTGCTACGCCCATCGCGCGAGCATCTGTTGCAGGCCCGGCAGTTGATCGCCATGGGCGCCATTACCGATCTGATGGACTGGGCGCGACGACTTAGCGATCAGGCACCGCAGTTCGATGGCTTTGCGCGACACGTCCATCAACTCGCGCAGCGCGGCGATCTGGCCGGGCTGAGTGAGTTGTGCGCCGCCTCGTCGGCAGAGGTGACTGCATAGACCGCGGCACAGACTACAGCGGCACGCCCTGGAGCGTGCCGCTGTTCAGATGATGGTCGTGAGTCCGATACCGGTTCAGTCCCTGAGCGGCTTGTGCGCCGTCTCGCGCGCGGCGAGCAGCGCGATGGCCGTGACAGCGAGCGCCGCCGTGACGTACAGGGAAACTGAGACCGTCGTGCCGAACTCCTTGTACAAGCTCACGATGATGAGCGGCGCGAAGCCGCCGCCGAGAATGCCGGCGAGCGTATACGCCAGCGACGAGCCGGCGTAACGCACACGCGTCGGGAATTGCTCGGTGACGAAGGCCGCCTGCGGGCCGTACATGATCGCGTGGATGACCAATCCGATGACGACCGACAGCACGATCAGCGCCGGATTGGCCGTATCGAGCAGCACGAAGAATCCATACGCCCAGATCGCCGCGCACAGCACACCGAAACCGTAGACGGGCCGGCGGCCCAGCTTGTCCGAGAGCGCGCCGAACAGGGGCACTGTCAGCGCATTGCACGCCGTGCCGACCAGCACCGCCGTGAGTGCGAGCGGACGCGACAGATGCAGCGTGCCCGTCACATACGTCAGCGTGAACACCACCATCAACGCATAGAGCACATCCGAGCCGATACGCGATCCGCCAGCCACCAGAAGATTGCGCCAGTGAGAACGGAAGACGTCGGCAATCGGCATTTCTGCCTGACGGTCCGAATGCTGCATCTCTTCGAACATCGGCGTTTCCTCCACACCGCGCCGCACCCACAGGCCGAAGGCCACCAGCACGAGACTCAGCAGGAACGGCACGCGCCAGCCCCATGCCAGGAAGTCATCGGGCGAAACAGACAATGTGATGAGCGCAATGAGGCCGGTTGCGAGCAGCGTGCCGAACGACGGGCCGACCTGCGTCCACGAAGCATTCAGGCCGCGCTTGCGCTGATCGCCATGCTCTACCGAAAGCAACACGGCACCGGCCCATTCGCCGCCGAGCGCCACACCTTGCACGAAACGCAGGGCGACGAGCAGCACCGGGCTCCAGATACCGATCGACGCGTACGTCGGCAACACGCCCATCAGACCGGTGGTCACGCCCATTACGACGAGCGTCAGCACAAGCACCGCGCGCCGGCCGATCTTGTCGCCTAGATTGCCGAAAACGAAGCCGCCGAGCGGTCGCGAGACATAGCCCACGGCGTAGGTCGACAGGGCGAGAATGGTGCCGGCCAGCGGATCGAGCGACGGGAAGAAGAGATGATTGAAAACCAGCGCCGCGAGCGTGTTGTAGACGGTGAAGTCGTACCACTCGAGCGTGGTGCCCACCATGCTGGCCGTGGCGAGACGGCCCTTGTTGCTGCGCGACTTTCCGGTGGTGGCCGCCGCTTCGCGCGCGTCGCTGGTATTGGAATACGTTGTCATGGAAGTCTCCAGGGTGTCCGCGAGTTCCGGCCAATTGCCGGCCCCCGCGAGAGGGCAGCGGGACGTCAGTCGTCGTTGGCGCCAAGGCGCCACAACATGGCGAAGCGGGTGACTTCGCTGGCCGGCACGCCGTAGGAGGCGGCGAGCGTTTCAGCGGCGGTGCGAACCCTGTCCGGGTCCGTGCCTTCGATCAGCACGACAGCGTCGGCGGGAGGCAACGGGGCGTCCTTGGCGGTGAGCGAGACCGACAGCACCGGCACGGTGACTTGCAGCGTGGCACGCACGATGCCGTCACCCTGCGCCACCTCGGCGAGCTGCGCATCCAGACGCGGACGCGCCTGAGCCACCACAGCCTGCGTCATCACGAACGCGGCGAGCATGCCGCCCTGCCCTTCGCCCGCTTCGACATCGAGCGTGCCGACGCGGCGTTGCGTGCCCTGCATGCGTGCGAAGTTGCTCAGGGACCATGCCGTCTGATGCTCGAAGGCCTGGGCATACGGCTCGCTGGTGAAGACGGCGGCGTCCTGTGTGCAGTAGAGCGCCAGATACGGGCGGGCGCAGTCGTGCAACGCCTTGAAGCGACGGGCGAACTGAAAGCCCGGAATCGCCACCCGTTCCTGCATGTGTTCGCGGTCGTACCAGCGGTTGAAGTCAACTTCGAAGGCCGGATCGATATTCGTCCAGATGCAGAGTTGGGCGCGTGGAGCAGTGGCAGTCATGAGGCAATCCATCGGTTTCGACAATCGGGGGGCCGGCCGGCACGCAGGAGCGTACGGGTCGAGCGTCTAGCCGAGTGTGCAAAACGGGCGGAAATGCGTCCAACAAGAAATCAAATTCGCCGCGACAGCAAATTCTTATGACTCGCGGAGGTGCCTTGCCGGACGGGGCCAGCGCAGAGGGAAATACGGCGGCCGGGCGATGGCCGCAGGCTCAGGATTCGTTGGAGCCCCATGCCGGCGCGGTCATGGCGGCGGCGGGCGGAATGGCGATGTCCGGCCCCATGTTCAGGGCGAACTCGCTGGCCGTGCGTTGCGCAAGACGCGCGACGTTTTCGGCGAGCAGCGCCCCGGTACGGAACGACCCGACGAGCGGCAGATTGGGAAAGTTGGCGTTCACGCGCAGCAAATGCAGGCTGTGTTCACCCAGTTCACGCTGAATGATCGCGGGCGGCAGCATGGCCACTCCGAAACCGTCGGCTACGAGCCGGATGATGGCTGCCACCGACGTCATGCAATTCACCCGCACCGGCCGCTCCGCAGCGACCGAAAACATGCGCTCGAGTGTCTTGTGCGGCCCCGAGTTACGCGAAAAACTCACCAGGGGATACGCCGCCAGATCGGCCACATCGAGTGTTTCCCCTTCGAGATTGAGCTTCGGACTCGCCACCCAACGCATCGGAAACTCGGCGAGCGCCAGGTTTTCGACCCCGGCACCGTGCTGAACGTCGGTTTGCAACACCAGGTCAAGCGTGCCCGCTTCGAGCTGCTTGCACAGGTTGATGGTCGTCTCGCTCGTGACTTCGATCTCGAGCTGGGGGTAGTCGCGGTGAACGCGTGCAGCGAGATCCGGAAACCAGCTATGCACGATCGACTCGACAACCCCGATCTTGAGCACGCCCGGCGGCATGTCCGGATCGCTCAGTTCACGCTTCATCTCCTGCCCGAGCATGACGATGCGTTCGGCATATGCCAACGCTTTCTGCCCGGCCGCCGTGAGCGTGACCTCGCGGGCACTGCGATCGAACAGGCGCACCCCGAAACTCTGCTCCAGCGACGCGATCCGGCTGGACACACCCGCCTGCGTCGTATGCAGACGTTCGGCCGTCAGCCGGAAATTACGCAGCTTGGCAAGCCAGACGAAGGTTTCGAGAAAGCGCAGATTCATGCGGTGTATCGGGGGCGAGGAGGCGGCACGCGTTAAGGAGTGCCTCATTCTAGCGGGAACAGAAAAGCGGCAAGCCAACGCCCGTCGCGAAGCATCCTGCGTGGCTCCTCCAAAGATTCTTGTTACGTCGAACGTTCCCGTCATGTTTCGTTTCCGTAACGTTTTTCGACAGGCTCGGGTGGCGAGCGCTCTCCATCCCTTTAAAAATCAGATAGTTAATGACCTCGAGAGGTCTGGCACGCGATTTGCAATGAGTCATTCAACGGCCCGCCGAGGCCGGAGGGCCGAATTTCTGGAGACTGTCATGGCAACCGCCCACTTCCGCCGACCGCATCCGACAGTGGAACTCGCGCGCTGCGTGTTCCGGCAGCATTACATCCGCATCATGCAGGCCGATCAGCCGGGCAACTACGCGGTACTGGTCGATGTCTGGCCCATGGATGGCCGGATTTTCTCGAGCATTGATCAGGCCAAGCACGCGGCAATGCTGTTCATTCGCGATCTGGAAAACGACTGAGTCCACGTAAGTGATTCCGCGCCAGCGGCCCTGGCGCGGCCAACGAGACGAGACCTTCATGAAACATCACCCCACACGCCACCGCGCCCCCGAGCGCCACGCCCTGTCCGCTTTGCCGCGTCCGGCTGCCAGTCAGCACGTGGTACTCGCCCCGGCCAGCGACCCCTACGCGCGAATCGCGGTCGAGGCCTATGCGCAAGCCTGTGCCCACGAACAACCGTGGCTGGCCGAAGCCCTGCAGCGTCAATACCAGTTGGCTGGAGGCACCCCATCGAGCGCGGCCGCCCTCTGGCGTGCGTTTCACGAAGCGCAGCGGCAGGCACGCGAAGGGGAATCGTACGATGAAGCGGCCTGGACGCACGTGGCGCTGCATCTGTGCGGGGTGCTGGGGGCGATGAACTTGTAAAGGACGTTCGGCGCAATTCCCTCCGATTTTGCTCAGGGCGTTGCGCCCGGCCGACGAAAACGCGTCGGCGCAGGCATTTCTGGCATACTTCGTGCAAAGTAAATCCCCGAAGTCCGCCTGTTACCCAATGAGCAAGTCTGACGCGTCGGCGCTAACTCCGAGCCGACATCCTATTGCCACGATTTTCGGCACGCTACTCCTGCTGTTTCCCGCCGCCGCGCTTGTCGTTCCGCGCGGGGGGAACACGGTGATGTTCCTGGCGCTGGCGCTTGGTGCCGCCCTCCTCCTGACGGATCGTAAGCGCGGCGAGATTTCCTCGCTCATCAAGACCTGTCCCCACGTCCGGGTGCTCATCGTCTCGTTGTCCCTGCCGTTCTTCGCGATCCTGGCGGACGAGGTGCTCCACGGCAAGATCGTCGCGAATACGCTCGACTCTCCTGTGCGCTTCCTGCTGGCCACCATTGTGTTTTTCAGTCTGCGCAGGATCGTGGATGTCATCCCGAAGTGGGTCGATCTGACGTTCGGGGCCGGGGCTATCTGCGCGGCAGTCATGGCCTTGTACTCAACGGCCGACCTGCTGACCGCGAGAGCCGAAAGCTCGTTTCTGAACCCGATTCATTTCGGAGATATGGCGCTGCTGCTCGGCGTTCTCTCCCTGGTCTCAATTCACTGGCTCTCCCACGACAAACCGTGGACGGTCGCTTTCAAGATTCTCGGCGCCGCTGCCGGCTGCTATGCATCGTGGGCGAGCCAATCCCGAGGCGGCTGGATCGCGCTGCCGTGTCTGCTGGCGGTGTGGTTTTTTTGGCACAAGCATCCGGTCAGCATGGGCAGGCGAGCCGCTATTGCGCTCATCGCGTTAGTTTTGTTGACCAGCGCCTTTGCGTCGTCGATGGTTCGGGAGCGGTTCGAGGCCATCCGGACGGATCTCATCGGCCTGTACGCGGGGCAGCCCGATTCGTCCACGGGTATCCGGCTTGAATTGTGGAAAGCCGCAGGGAAACTTATCGAGGCGAAACCCTTGCTCGGATTGGGCGCCCACGGTTATCGCGACGCCATGCCCGCCATGGCCGCAGCCGGCATCCTGACCCCGTTGGCCGCCGATTATGGGAAGGGTGAGGTGCATAACCAGATCCTGGCATACGTGGTCGATTACGGACTGGTGTTCGGCTTGCTCAGTATTCTCGGTGTCTACATTGGGCCAGCCTATTTCTTCGTCAGGTCAGCCAAGATCCGGCATCGTCCCAGAGAGCATCGCGCTGCGCTGATGGGACTGATGACGGCGGTCGCTTTTGCCATATTCGGCCTCACCGTGGAGACCTTCAATCTGAAGGTCACCGTGGGCTTCTATTCGACGATGGTGGCCCTGTTCGCCGCCTTCGCCTATCCTGTCGACAACTCGGTCAGGACGACCGACGACAAGATTCCTGCCGCCCGGAAATAACGCTGTTCCCAACATGCTAAGCATTCTGATCCCGACCTGGAACAACCTGCCGTTCCTCAAGCTGTGTATCGATAGCGTCCGCCGCCATTCGGGCGAAGCGCACGAAATCCTTGTTCACGTGAACGACGGCAGCGACGGCACGCTCGACTGGGTACGGGAACAAGGTCTGCGTCACACCCACAGCAGCGGCAACGTGGGGGTCTGTCTGGCGCTCAATCAGCTCGCGCCGCTGGCGTCGCACGATCAGTTGCTTTTCCTGAACGACGACATGTTCGTCACCCCCGGCTGGGATACCGCGCTCATCGACGCCGCCCGTACACTCGACACGCCCGTGTACTACCTCTCGTCGGTGATGATCGAACCGAACGCCGGCGTCAGCAAACAGGTGATCTCGCGGGACTTCGGCACCACACCGGAAACGTTCGACGAGACCGCCCTGCTCGCCTTCGCGTCCTCGCTTGGCCGTGCCGACGTCAACGGCGTGCCGACACAGCCCACCCTCGTGAGCCGCAGTCTGTGGCATCTCGTCGGCGGCTACAGCATTGAGTTCGGACCGGGCATGAGCAGTGACGACGACTTCCTGATGAAGTTGTGGCTCGTCGGCTGCCGCACATTTCGCATTGTCGGCAAGAGTGTCGTGTATCACTTCGGCTGCCGGTCGACGGGCCGTGTCGTCAAGAATCGCGGCAGCCGCGAGTTTCTGATGAAGTGGGGGATGACGCAGGCAGAGTTCAAACGCGACTATCTCGATCTGGCGGGCACGCCGGCCGGTGCCGCGTTGCCCAATGTCCCCCGGCCCAGCGGCAAGAGCCGTATCAAACGCGCCCTGCACGGCAGCAAGCCGTATCCGCTCGAAGATCTTGAGCGCTGGGACGCCAACGTGCCGCATCACCTGAAGCTCGACTGAGCCGCACGGCACATACCTTCCCACCGGCCGACGCGCGTCGGCCGTGTTTCCTGCATGTCTTGATACGCGTCGCCTCAGGCACTCAATGCCGCGGGTGACGAATCTTCTCCCACGCGTGCTCAAGGCGTTGCACCGCACGGTGATCGGGGTGTCGCGTCCACCAGACACCCAACTCCCACACCATGCCGGCCAGCAACGCGATGACGACCAACGCGCCGATCGTGTACCAGATCTCACCGAATGAGGTTGCCATCACGGCCTCCCGAAAATGCTTCACGGACGACCAACGGCCATCCGTGATTTCATTTTAGGCGACCGAACCCGGCTGGCGCGCCGGGTCGGTATCAGGCTTGTGCGCCACCCACGGCGGCAAGGATCAGAGCTGGCCCATCGCCAATTGCACCGCGAGGCTGCTCACCGATACGGCGGCCCACACGCCGAGTCCCAGCAAGATGGGACGCACGCCGGTCGAGGCCATACGGCGCAGGTTCGACGACAGACCGATGGCCGTGAGAGCAACGATGATGAGGAACTCGGCGGCGTCGTGAATCCACGGTTGCAGTTCCGCCGGCACCAGGCCCGCCGTGCGGACACCCGACGCGATCAGGAAGCCAAGGATGAACCACGGGAAGATGCGGGCAAGACTGAAGTTACCGGCCCCGGCACGTTTGGCGCGGTATGCCACGATGGCCGCCAGCGTCAGGCAGATCGGGATGATCAGCGTGGCACGCGTGAGCTTGACGATGGTTGCGTAGTCGCCCGCCGCCTTGCTGTAGCTATAACCGGCGGCCACCACCGACGACGTATCGTTGATCGCCGTCCCCGCCCACATACCGAAACCGAGGTCCGACAGATGAAGCATGTGACCGAGCATCGGGAACAGCAGCACGGCCGCAATATTGAACAGGAAGATGGTTGAGATCGCGAAGGCGGTTTCGTGGTCGTCCGGCTTGACGATGGGCGTGACGGCCGCAATCGCCGAGCCGCCGCAGATCGCCGTGCCCACGCCGATGAGCAGCTTGAGCTTGTCGCCCACGCCAAGCAGGCGGCCGAGCCCCCAGGCCGACAGCCCGGCAGCGGTAATCGTGACCGCCGTGACCGCCAGCGATTCGAGCCCCGTATGCGCCACTTGCGACAGGCTCAGGCCGAAACCGAGCGCGATGATCGACCACTGGAGCACATACTTCGAGGCGAACTTGATGCCCGCTTCGTAACGGACACCGGGCGAGAACACGTTGCGAACGATGATGCCGAGGAGGATGCCGAATACCGGGCCGCCGATGAGCGGCATCTGACGGCCGAGTAACAACGCGACAAAAGCAATCACCGTCGAGAGAATCAGACCTGCCCACGGATTTTGCTGATCCGGCACCAGCGTTTCGGACCGCTTGGCCGTCGCGGGGTGGGGGGTATGGGTTTTGGTGGTCATCGCAGGCACTCCTCTGGAATGACTGCAAGTCTAAAAACTCCCCTTCAATAATAAAAATCGTTATATCGGATACGATATATCCAAATAACCGATAATTATTTCTCCCACGCATAACTCGCTGAATCGATGGAGTTTTTCGTATTCGGCGCAGATGTCCACGGGTGCAAACGTCTGCGAAGGGCCGTTACACTCGTCCTAGCCGCCACGAAGAGCGTCCAGCATTCCTATCCGGAGACCGTGCCTCATGTCGCAAGCTGCTGCCCCCCTCGCCCGCCGTGCCCAGTGGTACTTCGATTTCGCGTCCCCGTTCGCCTATCTGCAATTCGAGCGTTTCGACACACTGCCCCGCTCGCTCGCCATCGACCTCAAACCGATCGTGCTGGGCGCGGTCCTCGCGCATCTGCAAACGCAGGGGCCGGCTGAGACACCGCACAAGCGCATCTTCACCTACCGGATGGCACAGTTCCGTGCCGAGCAGGATGGCATCGCGTTTCGCATGCCGCCGGTGCATCCGTTTCACCCGATCCGCGTGCTGCGTCTGGCCGTGGCGCTCGGAGCGACCCATGACGTGGTTCGCACGATTTTCCGGTTCATCTGGGCGCAGGGGCGCGACGTCACCGATGCACAAGGCTGGCAGGACCTGAGCGAGCGCCTCGGCCTTTCCGCCGACGAGGCCATCGCGCTGGCCGAAGCGCCGCAGGCCAAGGCAGACCTGCGGGCAAACACCGACACGGCGATTGCGGCCGGGGTGTTCGGCGTGCCGACGTTTGCCTATGACGGGGAGCTGTACTGGGGAGACGACGCCACGGCGTTGTTCCGCCACTGCCTCGCCCATCCGGAATGGCTGCGTTCGCCCGACGTGGCGCGTTTGCAGCAGGTCACGGTCGGCGTGCGGCGCGAACGCTGACGCCTGCCGCCTGAGCGTTATTTCGCCCCGCCGAGGACCAGCGGCAGCGGCACGGCATCGGCCATCGCGGCATAGCCTGCATCGCTCGGGTGCGTGCCATCACCACTATCCAGGCGCGGCAGCATGCGAGTCGGCCGTGCCGGATCTCGCAGGGCGGCGTCGAAATCGATCACGCCGTCGAAAGCCCCACCTGTACGCACCCATTGGTTGACGGCCTCGCGCACCGCCTCGCGCTCGGGCGGCAGCTTGCCCGGGGGAATCGTCGTTCCGAGAATGCGCAAATTGCGCGAACGGGCCGCGGCAATCAGCGACTGGTACCCGGCGATCATGTCAGGGGCGCTCACGATCACGTGCGGCACATCGCAATCGAGTCCGCTATGGGGCGGTACATAGCCGAAATTAATGTCGTTGATGCCGATCTGCACAACAATCGTTCTTACGCCCGGCTGCTCCAGCGCGTCGCGCCGGAAGCGCGCAACGAGGCGTTCGCCGTAACAGGCCGAATCGTGCAGCAAGCGATTGCCGCTGATGCCGAGATTGAGCACCGCGATGTCACGGCGTCCGGCACTCTCCAGACGCCGCGCCAGCACATCCGGCCAACGGCGGTTCGCGTTCAGCGTGCTGCGCATGCCGTCCGTGATTGAGTCGCCGATGGTGACGATGGCCTGTGCGGGCACTTCCGGCACCACACTGAGTCCGGCCAGCCATAGCGTATTCGTAAAGCGTGTGGGATAAGCCGACGCCTGCGCCGTGTCGACGAAATCGCCCGCATCACTCAGGAACGCGGTCTGCTGCGCGATCTTGTGCCACGTTGTCGGCGGCTTGGCTTCCCGCGTGAGCAGACTGATCGCCAGCGGTGTCCCGGCGCGCACGGCGAAGGGCAGCGGGTCGCTCTCGAGCGCAGCGCCCGGTGCGATCCGCGCCATCGGCTGACCGCCGAACGTCAATACGCGAAGGCTGGCGGCATCGACCGCAGCTCCCCGCACCGACGTTGCGAGGCTTGCGCGTTCGATCACCAACGGTTGCGTGCCATAGGCGTTGGAAAAGCGCACGCGGACATCGTTGCCGGAAAGGGTGGGATAGACGATCTGACGGACCGTGCGTCCACTCACCGCCGGCGCCCGGTTGAACGACGGTGCCGCCGGATGCTGCGCCACGGCTTGCGGCGCCGTCGCCCACGCACCGACGCGAGCGTTCTGCGCGAAGACCTGCAACGGCGCGCCCGTCATCGCCACGGCGAACAACGCGCCGCTCAACGCAACACCGAGCGCTCGCAGCGCTCCGGGCGTTCGGCGCAAACCGTCGGCGGAAGAAGACCGGTGGATCAGAAACGTCGGGAGCATCGGGACAACGTGGACAATTCGGCCGGTACCGTCCGGCGACAGCCGCCATTGTGCCTGATTGTGGCCAATGGCAAATGGCTGACATGGCTGCCGCCGATACCGGCGCCACACCCGGTTTGATGTGACGAAACCCGGCGGACGGAAAACTCAGCGCGTCGAAATAACGATCGCAACGCGCCGGTTCTGCGCGCGGCCGGCGGGCGTGCTGTTATCGGCCACGGGGTTGCGCTTGCCGGCCCCAATGGTCTGAATTCCGGCGCGCGGCATGCCCGCGTCGACCAGTACATCGGCCACCGCATCGGCACGACGCCCCGAGAGTTGCTCGTTGTAGGTGTCGCTGCCTACCGAGTCGGTGTAGCCGTAGATGCGGACCTCGTTCAGACCGACCTTCACGAGCGTTGCGCCGATGCGCAAGACAGTCTGCCGCGCACCGTCGCGCAGCACGAACTTGTCGGTATCGAACAGCACCGTGTCGGACAAGCCGAATTCCCAGCCTTCGTCGGTCTGCCTAAAGCCCTCCGCCTTCAGGGCCGCGATCTGTTCGGCCGTCAGTCCGTGCACCGGCGTGGTCTGGCACCCGGCCAGTGCGCCCAGCCCCACCAGGCAGACGATGCCCAACAGCTTTCGAGCCAACGCGCTCCCGCAAGCGATGGCACGAACGATGGAGGCCGCTGACACACGGGTCAGCGGGCGTGAGCGTAAGTTGTGTGTATCAACAGCGAAGTCCAAAGCAAAATCCCCATTGCGTTGTGTAATCCGGTCGTCATTTGTGTTTACGGTGTCTTTCAGCTTAGGTGCTGCGCGCCGCCTTATCTCTTGGGGCTTTCCGCAACATGCCAGGTGCCGACGCCGGCACGCTTGGCCTGATACATTGCCGCGTCCGCCACGCGCAGTAGTGCAGGGGCGTCGCTGGCGTGCGTCGGGTACAACGCCACGCCGATACTCATCGAGGTGACAATTTCGCCGCCGTCGGGCAGCACAATCGGCTTTTCCATCGCGACGAGCACGCTCTGCGCAAGCCGCACGGCGTTCGACGTCTGCCGTACTCCCGGCAACATGACGGCGAACTCATCGCCGCCCAGGCGGGCGACCAGATCCCCCTCACGCAGCGGCTGACGCAAACGCTCGGCAATGGCCACGAGCACAGCATCGCCGGCATCATGCCCCAACTGGTCGTTGATTTCCTTGAAGCGGTCGCTGTCGAGATAAAGCAGCGCGACGTGCGTGCCGAGCTCGCGTGCGTCGGCGAGGGCCTGTGCAAGGCGCGATTCGAAATACGCGCGGTTCGGCAGCCCTGTCAATTGATCGTGATTGGCCTGATGCGCGAGCGTGGCGTTCTGCGCACGCAAATGATTCTGCCAGCCCTCGAATTCGTCGAGTAACGCGTTGAAGTCGTCGCCAAGTTCCTTCAGCTCGGCCAGTGGCGTGGCTGCGACGCGCTGATGGAACGCTCGCTCCCGGCGCACCGCATGCGCCACTTCGGCAAGTGCCCGCAGCGGTTTGACGATATCGCGATGCATTCGCATGGCGAGCACGTTCGACACGGCGAACGTCACCAGCAGGCAGGCGAGCATGCCGCCCACACCACTCATCAGGAAAACGAAGAATTGATGCCCCTCGCCCTGCACCTCGACGTAGCCGACGATTTTTTCGTCGTGACGAATTGGCAACGTGACGGGGCCGGGCAGCGCAACCTCTGCGACCATGCGCTCGACTCGCGCAAAGGTGCCGCCATCGCGCCTGCGCCACAGCGCAAACTGCGCATTGTTCGCATCGAGCACGCGCACCTGAAAGACGTCTTCGTCAGTGGCGATAAGGGCAATCGCCTCCTGCGCGGCCACCCGGTCACCGAATACGACCGCCGCCTCGGCGGTATAGGCAAGCGAGCGCCCGATGAGCATCAGATTGTTCTCGGCATACGCGCGCAGGGCGAGCCATGCCACGAGTGAGAGCGCGACGGCGGCGAGCACGACCGCAGAAACGGCCAGCCGCAAGTGCGTGCGGCGCAACACCCGCTGCAATGACGGCCCGCGGCGGCGGGCCGGCGCTTCGGTCATGTAGGGCTGAGCGGCGGGCGGCGGATCATGAGCGTCACCGGCCGGTGCGTCGGAGGAAATGTGAGGCGGCAGCAGCCCGGCGACGGGGGTGCCTGAACCAGGAGACATAGGGGGGACTGGGGGGCGTTGGGTCGTCATGGTGTCCCCACTTTTCGTGCCAGCTTCAGCACGTTGGGGTGGACACGTACGCCGCTGCGCGCGACGGTGTCGAGGTTGATGTCGAAAGTCACCCTGTCGGGATCGACATTCAGGCAAAACATCGCCCCGAGCGTGCATGAGTCGTTGCGCTCGCTGATCGTCAATATGGGATGACCGGCGATGTTCGCCAGTAATTGCCGGCGCTCGGCGTCGCTCACGGCGCCGAGATATAACGCGTCGCACAACGAACCAATTGCTGGATCGGCGACGGACATGCGTTGCGCCTCGACCGGAACGCCGCTACTCGGCAGCGGTCCCGAGAGCAGGTCGCGCGCGTAGTCGGTGTTACCGCTCACGCACAGGCGCACTTTGGCCGGAGTGCTCGGCCAGCGGGTAAAGCTGATGATGCCGAGCACCACCTGTCGCACGTTGGCTTCCCGCGTGCTGGCGGACGCGGCAGTCTCGGGCGTCTGCGCGACAGCATAACCGGGCGCAGCCCAACAAACGAGCAGCAGCAAACACGTCAGACGCGCGTGCAGACGACGAGGCAGCCGACGTTCTCGCCAGGTGCCTAGTGCCTTACCGCTCGTCGATGTCCAGACGCAATGCAACGCTGTCTTCCTTTGCCGAAAAGTGGGTCGGGGCGGGCATGCAACGCCATATCCGACTGGCGTCCCCCACAGCCTTCCGCTTGAATCAGGCCGCATGATACCGAAGGGTTCGGCCTCAGGCCAAATGAATTAGACGGGCAGAAGCGGTGCCCGCCGGCACATTGTCCTCACCTGCCGTTGCCGGTCGACGCGACTTTCGGCAAACGACCATGCACAGCATGCGCGTACCGGCGCATTTTCGGAACCCCCTTTCCCCCCGCGTTTTCCCTTGCCCACACGCGTTCTCCACGTGGCAGAATGGCATTCATAACCATTTGATAAACAACGGGAATCGAGAGATCAGATCGCTCGATTATCGAGATAAAAATCGCGACGCCAGGGAGGTGTTGCATGACGTTCCTGAACTCCGGCCGGACCGGCTTTCGGGAGGCACCGGCATGAACGATCCGGTACCTCGTCGGGTGCCCGACGTCCAAGCCGAGTTGAGCCGTGCCGCGCTCGACAGCGCGCCCTATGCCATGTTCGTCTGCACCGACGATGGCATGCTCGAGCGCATGAACGCCGCGTTCACCCGTCTGACGGATTATCAGCCGGCGGACCTGCTGGGCAAGCGCAGCTTCCTTTCATTGCTCGATCCGTCGGAACTGGCTCGCCGCCGTCTGCCCGCGCTGGCCAGCCTGTCGGCCGACGAAGCCGTGCCTTACGACGACGAATGGCATCTGCTTACCCACACGCGCAGTTGGCTGCCGGTCCGCCTGGCGCTCTCCTGCGTCGAACATGCCCCCGGCGAGCGGCGTTGGGTCGGCATCGTGCTCGACCTCTCGCAACAGGTGCAGGTCGCGTCCCGACTCTGGTACGTCACGCATCACGACCCCGTCACGTCGCTGCCCAACCAGACCTTGCTCAACGAACGGCTCGAGCTGGCCATCCATCGATGCGCACGTCAACAGGTCGGGCTGACGGTCCTGCTCGTTGAACTCGATCACCTGCGCAAGCTCCGCAGCACCTTTGGCCCGCCGGCCGCAGAGCTGGCGCTGCGCATCGCCGCCGAACGTCTTCGCGAAGCGAGCGGGCCCGAAGACGCGCTCGCGTGCCTGGGCGGCAGTCAGTTCGTCATCGTCACCAACGAAACGGGCGATGGCGCACGTCTGTTGGCAGCGCGGATTCAGGCACGGCTGGCCCAATGGGTGGACGTCGATCAGAATTCCGTCGCGCTCGACGCGAGCATCGGCGCGGTCAGCTACCCCGACCACGGCCATACGCCAGAGACACTCCTGCGCCGCGCCCACATCGCCCTCGGCATTGCGAGCGCCGCCGGTGGCGGACTGCGCTTCTTCAGCAGCGAGATGGATGCGCAAACGCGCCGGCACAATGAACTCGAGAGCCTGCTGCGCGTTGCCGTACACGAACAGGCGCACTCGCAACTGCATCTCGTCTACCAGCCGCAGGTCAGTCTGGCGGACGGCGCGATTGGTCATGCCGAGGCACTCCTGCGCTGGCGTCACCCGTCGCTGGGCGCCGTCGGTCCGGCGGAATTCATCCCGATCGCGGAAACCGCAGGGCTGATCCTGCCGCTCGGCGAGTGGGTCATGCAGACGGCCTGCCGTGAAGCCAGCCGTCTATTGCGCCGGTGCGGGCAACTGCCGCGCATCTCGGTCAACGTCTCGGCGCAGCAGTTCGCACGGCAGGACGTCGTCGGCATGGTCGAGCGCGCCCTGAACGCCCATGCGCTGGAGCCCCGCTATCTGGAGATCGAAATCACGGAGACCGTGCTGCTCGGGGACTCCAGCGCCGCCGTCGATTGCCTGCGCTCGCTGCACGATATGGGGGTGGAAATCGCCGTCGACGACTTCGGCACGGGCTATGCCAGCCTTGCCTACCTGACGCGCTTTCCCGTCCATCGCCTGAAGATCGACCAGACGTTCGTGCGCGACATGCTGACGCACGCACCGAGTCACGCCATCGTGAGCGCGGTCATCGCCATGGCCCACTCGCTCGGTCTGCGCGTGACGGCCGAGGGTGTGGAGACGAAAGCGCAGGCGCAACGGCTCACCGAGCTGGGCTGCGACGAGGCGCAAGGCTACTGGTTTGCACGGCCCGTCGACATACAAGGCATCTACCATATCGTCGCGCCGCTTGGCAGCGGCGCCCGCCGCTGACGCGCGGAAGAGGCCGCGCCCAATGGCCTAGTTGATCTACCGGTTTTTGGCGCTTCCGGACAGGACATCGCTTCCCTAAGCTGAAGTCCCACTCGGAGGAACCGCCATGCCGCCTTTACCCAGACTGCCGCGCCCATTGCGCCCGTTGCGCCCATTAGGCCAATCTTCCCGGTCGACGCTCGTCGCCCTCCCCGCCGGCCGCACCGCCGCCACGCTCACCGCGCTGGGGGTCGCCGCCGTGGGCCTCGCCCTTACCCCGCCTGCGCAACGCGCCCTGCCGGGCTGGTTCGACACCCTCTGCTCGCTGACGATCAGCGCCAACCACACGATCTCCGAACGCCTTTCGCCGTCCCCCGCGAAACCTCGGCCAACGGCGATGGCCACCGCCGCGAGCGGCGGCGACGGTGCGGTGCCCCGGCCCGGCACGACCGTCAAGCCACTGTCGTGCGAGCCACTCGCAAACGCCCCCGGCAAGTCGGTGACCACCGCCATTGTCGAGTTTCCGCCACTCGCCTTCTCACCCCCGCACCGGCATCCCGGTGCAGTGACGGCCGTTGTACTCGAGGGCACCATTCGCTCGCAGTTGAACGCAGACGCGCCCATCACGTACCACGCCCATCAGACGTGGTTCGAGCCGCCGGGCACGCTGCACACGATGGCCGAGAACCCGGACCCCGTGCATCCGGCCCGTCTGCTCGCGTTCTTCGTGACCGAGGAGAACTGCGGCCCGCTCACGATCTACGAACCGGCGGCAGCGCCCTCATAAGGGAATGGCAGGCAATTGTTGCAGCGGGCCCCGCTTTTTCCGTTGGCATGGCGTGTCAAGACTCGCGCGCGACTTTAGAACGCGGTAAGGTACGTCGCGAAGGGATTCCCCCGAACGACGTTGCAACGAGGAATATCGTCATGAAAACCAAAGCCGCCATTGCCTGGGAAGCGGGCAAACCCCTGACCATCGAAGAAGTCGATCTGGAAGGACCGCGCGCCGGCGAGGTGCTGATCGAGGTCAAGGCCACGGGCATCTGCCATACGGACTACTACACACTCTCCGGCGCCGATCCGGAAGGTATCTTCCCCGCGATCCTCGGCCATGAGGGCGCGGGCGTCATCGTCGACGTCGGCCCGGGCGTCACCACGCTCAAGAAAGACGATCACGTCATCCCGCTGTACACGCCCGAATGCCGTCAGTGCAAGTTCTGCCTGTCGCGCAAGACCAACCTGTGTCAGGCGATCCGCAGCACACAGGGCCGTGGTTTGATGCCCGACGCCACCTCGCGCTTCTCGCTCGACGGCAAACCCATCTTCCACTACATGGGCACGTCCACGTTCTCGAACTACATCGTCGTGCCGGAAATCGCCGTCGCGAAGGTGCGCTCGGACGCGCCCTTCGACAAGGTCTGCTACATCGGCTGCGGCGTGACGACCGGCGTGGGTGCGGTCGTCTACTCGGCGAAGGTCGAAGCGGGGGCGAATGTGGTGGTGTTCGGTCTCGGTGGCATCGGTCTGAACGTGATCCAGGGCGCGAAGATGGTCGGCGCCGACAAGATCATCGGTGTCGACATCAACCCGGGGCGTGTGGAACTTGCCAAGAAGTTCGGCATGACACACTTCATCAACCCGAATGAAGTCGAGAACGTTGTCGACACCATCGTGCAACTGACCGATGGCGGCGCCGATTACTCGTTCGAGTGCATCGGCAACGTGACGACCATGCGTCAGGCGCTGGAATGCTGCCACAAAGGCTGGGGCCAGTCGTTCATCATCGGCGTGGCCGCTGCGGGTCAGGAGATCAGCACGCGCCCGTTCCAGCTGGTCACGGGCCGCGAGTGGAAAGGCTCGGCGTTTGGCGGTGCGCGCGGTCGCACCGATGTGCCGAAGATCGTCGACTGGTACATGGAAGGCAAGATCAACATCGACGATCTGATCACGCATACGCTGCGCCTCGATCAGATCAACGAAGGCTTCGATCTGATGAAACGTGGCGAATCGATTCGTTCGGTCGTGCTGTACTGATCTGCCGATCTGTTGTCCCCCACGTAACGCAAGCAAATACTGCCGTCCCGCTTCGTTACACATGAGCCCAAACCAATTGCCGATACGACCGGTCGAACCGGCATGCAGATTGGATGCGCGGGCGGGCTCGCGCGAAAGTTTCGCCGGGCCCGTCGCGTCGCCATGACAGGGAGACGAAGATGAACCCATGGACTTTGCCGCTCGTGCTCGCGGGCGTAACGACGCTGGTGGCGCTGCCGGATGTGGCGTCAGCGCAAGCGGGGCAGGCGGTGATCAATTCGTCCGCCAACGTGCGGGCGGGTCCGGCGACCGACTATCCGGTCGTCGCCCAAGCCGGGGCGGGCATGCCAGTGACGGTCTACGGCTGCCTGTCCAATTACTCGTGGTGCGACATCGGCCTGCCCGGCACACGCGGCTGGGTCTACGCAGGGCTGCTCAGCTATCCGTATCAGGGCAATCCGGTGCCGGTGCTCAACTACGGCACGATGATCGGCCTGCCGATCGTGACGTTCTCCATCGGGGCGTATTGGGGCAACTATTACCGCAATCGTCCGTGGTATCACGACCAGCGCTATTGGCATCGCCCGCCCCCCGGACCGCGTCCGCCGTCCTGGGGCGGGGGACGCCCGCCAGGGCACTATCCGGGGCCGGAGCCTCGGCCGCCGGGTGGCCACTATCCCGGCCCGGGCCCACGCCCGCCGGGGCATGGCGCGAGTCCTGGTCCCCGTCCGCCCGGACACGGCGCCAGTCACGGGCCGGGACCGCGTCCCCCGGGGCACAGTGCCGGTCCTGGCTCTCGTCCGTCCGGCGGCGGGCATGGTGGTGGGCATGGCGGAGGCAGTTCCGGAGGCGGTGGCCACGGTGGGCCGAACCGCTGATGCTGCCGGTCGCTCGCGTTGCGCCATTCGCGACGCGAGCGATCGTCACGCCCCTTGTCGATTCCCTCGTCACGCCCCTTTTCGCGCCCCGCTTCTGCCCCCTTTTTCCCGCCGTTCCCCATCGATGTGACCCCAAATTCAGCAACCGCTGCACGAGCGTTGGGAAAAGCGCTTAAAATGTGAGCAATTCCGGCCAGGCGGAGGTGCCGATCAGGCACCGATGGCCGGACCGCAGGACAGCGAGCCCTCGCCCCGCCGACGCCCCCGCGTCGACGTGGCCCTCACATTGCAGACCCACTTTCTCCGGTGTGCCGTTGCGAAAATCGCGACGCTCACGGCAGTCCGGCAGGATCCTCCGTAAGTCTCGATCGTGTTCGTCCCGCTGCGGCGTGCCCTTGGCATGCCGTGGTTGCCTGTCGTCATGCCGCATCCGGCACGCGCTACGCGCGCATGCCGATGACGGCGCGACTGCCTGTGCCTCGCGCACCGGCGGCGTTAGTGCGATGGCGTGGTTCGTGAAGCCCTGTGGCGATCCGCCAGGCATGGGAACGAGCGGCCACAAGCCCAGGGTGCCCTTGCAGCCAGGTCGCGGGACATGTCTCCCGCGGATTCCCCCGATGGCGCGCACAACGCGAACGCCAGGGGTACACGTTGCAGGAACCTTTTGCAGGTCATGAGTCTTTTTCGAACCAAAAATATCGAGAACATGCTGGTCGCGAGCCGCACCGGCAGTCTCAAGAAGGTGCTGGGCCCGGTCGATCTCGTTTTGATGGGCATTGGCGCCATCATCGGCACCGGCATTTTCGTGCTCACCGGGACTGGCGCCCTCACCGCCGGCCCCGCGCTCACCGTCTCGTTCATCATCGCGGCTACCGCCTGCGGCTTCGCAGCCCTGTGCTACGCCGAATTCGCCTCGACGATTCCCGTTTCAGGCTCCATCTACACGTATAGCTACGCCACGCTCGGCGAAATCGTCGCGTGGATCATCGGCTGGGATCTGATGCTCGAGTACGGTCTGGCGTCGTCCGCTGTGTCGGTCGGCTGGTCGGGCTACTTCCAGTCGCTCGCGGCCGGCTTCGGCCTGCATCTGCCGGCCGCCATCACGGCGGCGCCGGGCAGCGTGCCGGGCGTGTCGACATTCATCAACCTGCCGGCCGTCGTCATCATGCTGCTCATCACGTGGGTGCTGTCGTACGGCGTGCGTGAGTCCGCCCGCATCAACAATGTGATGGTGGCGATCAAGATCGGTGTGGTGCTGCTGTTCATCGCCGTGGGTGTCTGGCATGTGAAGCCGGCCAACTGGACCCCGTTTATGCCATTCGGCACCAGCGGCATGTTCAACGCGGCGGCCCTTGTGTTCTTTGCGTTCATCGGCTTCGATGCGGTGACGTCGGCTGCCGAAGAAGTTCGCAATCCGGGCCGCGATCTGCCAATCGGCATCATCGGCTCGCTGATCGTCTGCACGCTGCTTTACGTCACAGTCGCCGCCATCATGACCGGGATCGTGCCCTTCGCGCACTTCGCGGGCGTGGACCATCCGGTGTCGCTGGCACTGCAATACGCCGGTCAGAACTGGGTCGCGGGCTTCGTCGACCTGGGCGCAATCCTCGGCATGACGACGGTGATTCTGGTGATGACCTACGGCCAGACGCGCATTACCTATGCCATGTCGCGCGACGGCCTCCTGCCGCCGATGCTCTCGAGCATTCACCCGAAGCACAAGACGCCGTTTGCCGGCACCTGGATCATCGGCGTGGTGTTCGCCGTCATCGCCGGCTTCGTGCCGCTGGGCGTGCTAGCCGAGTTGATCAACATCGGCACATTGTCGGCGTTCGCGCTGGTGTCGGTGGCCGTACTGGTGCTGCGCCGCACGCATCCGGACCTGCCGCGTGCGTTCCGCGTGCCGGGTGTTCCCGTCGTGCCGCTCATCTCGGCCGGCCTGTGCCTGTTCCTGATGGCGCACCTGCAGGCGGCCACGTGGATCGCCTTCGTGGTGTGGCTGGCCATCGGCATGGTCATCTACTTCACGTATGCGCGGCGCAACGCCCTACTGCACAAGCACGGCGACACCCGGCACACGCCTGCCTGATTCTCGTCACCCCGGCTGTACCCGCCTCGCGCGAGCGCGCGAGTGCGCGTATAGTCCGTCACAGGGCTCGCCGCGCACACCGATGTGCCGCGAGCCCTCCCGTCACAACGGCGGGCGCTGTCTTCCCGCATCACGCAAGTCGTTCGTCCTTGGCTCCCCTTGCTGCCGTTTCCTCACGTCCCTGCAAAGGAAAAAAAGAACATGCGTCGCTATGTCCTGCTTGCCGCTGTCCCCGCTGCCTTCGCTGCGGGCTTCCTCTCCTCCCACCTGATGCCCGGCGCCATGGCGCAGGCCACGGCCCTGAGCGCACAGATCATCGACGTCGGCGCCATGACCGACGAGCAGATCGGCAAGCTGGTGCCCAATGTCGGCACGTTGCGCACGCGCACCCTGGTCGCCACGCCCAACGGCACGATTGCGGTGCAAAGCGGCAACGTGCCGCGCCACACCCATCAGGATGCCGACGAAATTCAGTACGTGATTTCAGGCAGCGGCACCTTCTGGCTGGGCGACCAGCAACGCGAGGTGCATCCGGGCGATCTGATCGTGATTCCGCGCGGCACCGTGCATGCGGGGTCGCAGAACACCAGCGGCGAGTTCAAGGTGCTGGCCGTGAAGCTCCCGCCGCAGGCCCCGAACGATATCCAGTTCGTCAAATGACGGCGTAACGAGCGCGGTGGAGGGGGGGAAAGTCCCCTCCCGGCTGCGTTCGGGCGGGATCAGCCGAAATTTCGATAGAGCCACACGGCGCCATAGCCGATCGCAAACATGGTGAGCAGCAGCGGCACCGAAATCCGCAATACCTGAATGACGAGCGGACGCGGTGGCAGATCGTCGTCTTCCGGCATGCGAGCCGCCTCTTGCAGCGCGCCGGTACAGAGCGCCGCCGCGACAGCACTCGCGAAGACCCAGAACGTCTGGTTGTAGAGCAGCGCGACGAGCAACAGCGTGAGCGCAACGTTGCGGCCGTGATAGATCAGATTGACGGTAGTGCGAAAGGCTTGCGGCGACATGTCGGTATGGCGCAGGCACGTGCGTTGAGGCCGCACCGGCGCAAAGGTTCTTGTTATCTGTCCTTTTGACCACGGCACGCCCGGCGGCGTATCGCGGTGATCGAAAGCGCAGTCATGCTGAACTGAGCTTATCCACACTTAACGGCTTTCGCCACCGTTGTCTTTAACCCGCAACGGCATCTGCACGCCCAACGCGGCGATGCAGGGCGTCATATGAATGCGGTATCCTCCCCCGCATGACTGCCCCCGCATCCTCCCGACGCCTGAGCGCATCCCGGCAAACCGACGACGCGACCCTCGATGGTGCGCCGGAGCGAGCCATCTACGTCATCGTGGCGCATCCGCGCTGGCGCGACTCGCACGTGAATCGCCGCATCCTCGACGCCGCTCGCAGTATCGCGGGGGTCGATGTCAACGATCTGTACTCGACGTATCCCGACTTCAGCATCGACATTGCCGCCGAGCAACGGCGCGTGGCCCGCGCCGACCTGATCGTGCTGGTTCACCCCATCTATTGGTACAGCATGCCGCCGCTGCAGAAGCTCTGGCTCGATGAAGTGCTGTCGTGGGGATGGGCGTACGGTCACGACGGCCATGCGCTCGCCAACAAGGATCTCTGGCTCGTGGCCAGCACCGGTGGGCCGGAATCGAGCTACCGCCCCGAGGGCTACAACCAGCATGACTTCTCCGCGTTCCTGCCCGCCTACGAACAGACGGCGCGCCTGTGCGGCATGCGGTTCCTGTCGCCCCATGTCTTTTATGGCGCCCGGCGCAGCGACGATGCCACGCTCGACGCTCATGTGAGCGCGTTTGCCGGCCGGCTGGCGACCTACCCGCAATGGCCGGAGCTGATCTCGATGGCAGACGCCCCCGAGTGTCAGGACATTCCGGCGACCGACCGGCCGAGCGGCGCGATGGACCTCGCGAACACGAACGACGGCGACTCCACGAGCGCCAATGCAGGGAGGTTCGCCTGATGGAACACGTGCCCGCGTGGCTGCTCGCCAGTCTGATTTATCTTGCGGCGGCCGTGATCGTCGTGCCGCTGTCTCGTGCCTTGGGCCTCGGCGCGATCATCGGCTATCTCGCTGCCGGGATCGCCATCGGTCCGTGGGGTCTCGGTCTCGTCTCGCGAGTGGAGGACGTACTGCACTTCGCCGAATTTGGCGTGGTGCTGATGCTGTTCCTTGTCGGCCTCGAACTTGAGCCGCGACGGCTGTGGAATCTGCGGCGGCCGATCTTCGGATGGGGATCGGCGCAGGTTCTCGGCTGCGCAGTGCTGCTCTTCGCCGCAGGCATGGCGCTGGGCGCGCCGTGGCGCATCGCACTCGTTGCGGCACTCGGCCTCGCGCTCTCGTCTACCGCCATCGCCTTGCAGGTGATGGCAGAGCGTAATCTGCTGGCGACCCCAAGCGGTCAGGCCGGCTTCTCGATCCTGCTGTTTCAGGACGTTGCCGCGATCCCGATCCTGGCGTTGCTGCCCCTGCTCGCCAACTCGTTCGACAGCCATGAGATGACGGGCACGGCACGCGCGCTCGAAGCACTGAAGATCGTCGGCGTGATTGCCGCGATCATCCTCGGCGGCCGCCTCGCGTTGCGGCCGCTGCTGCGCTGGATCGCCAACAGCCGCACGCCGGAGATTTTCACGGCAGCGTCGCTGCTGCTGGTCGTCGCCATCGCCACCTTGATGCAATGGGTCGGCCTGTCGATGGCGCTCGGCGCCTTCCTTGCTGGCGTGCTGCTCGCCGAAAGCGAATACCGTCGCGAGCTGGAAACCGACATCGAGCCGTTCAAGGGCTTGCTGCTCGGGCTGTTCTTCATCGCGGTCGGCATGAGCATCGACTTCGGCGTACTGCTCGCGCAACCGCTGCGCATGGTCGCCGTGGTCGTTGGCTTCATGGCCCTGAAGGGGATGGCCATCTACGGTGTGTCGCGGCTGATGCGACTGCCTTATCAGGAACGGCCGATCTTCACGCTGCTGCTCGCGCAGGGGGGAGAGTTCGCCTTCGTGGTGTTTCAGTCGGCAGGGCCTCAGGTGTTGCCGCCGGCGGTGTCGTCGTTCCTGATCGGCGCCGTCGCGCTGTCGATGCTGGTCTCGCCGCTGCTGCTCGTGGCCATCGACAAATGGCTGCTGCCGCGCTACAGCCTGAAGGGATCGCCTCGCATGAAGGAGATTGCCGAGCCGCAATCGGCGAGTGTCGTGATTTGCGGCTTCGGTCGCTACGGACAGATCGTCGGACGCGCGCTGGTGCCGCAGGGCGTGTCGATCACGGTGCTCGATCACGATCCCGACACCATCGAGAGCCTGCGTCAGATCGGTTTTCGCGTGTTCTATGGCGATGCGACGCGTCTCGATCTGTTGCGCATCGCAGGGGTCGCACAGGCGCGTGCCGTCGTCGTGGCGGTGGACGATGTCGATCAGTCGCTGGAGATCGCCGATCTGATGCGCGAGCACTTCCCCGGCGTGCCTGTCGTGGCTCGCGCACGCAACGTCGGCCATTTGTTTCAGCTTCGCGATCGTGGCGTGAAGCACATCGAGCGCGAAGTCTTCGAGTCATCGCTGCGCAGTGCGCGCTCGGTGCTCGAGGAGTTGGGTTGGCCTGCCGCAGAAGCGCGCGATGCAACGATGGCATTCCGCCGTGCCAATCAGCAACTGACCGACGAGATGTACCCCGCCTATCAGGATCGCAACAAGATGATCGCGACGGCGAAGGAAGGCCGCCGTCAGTTCGAAGAACAGATGGCTCGCGAGCGCGAACAACGTCGCGCTCAACGGCAGGTCACATTTGGTTGGGACGGCGAGACTTCGCCCGACATGACGCCTGCGCCGCCCGCATCGCCCACCGCCAAGACCTCACAGCCTGCCAGCGAAGCACGCCCCCCGGACGACAGCCGCGCCTGATCAGGCAGACGTCGCCCTCCGGGGAGGCATCGCCCGCCCAGTTACATGGCGCGGGCGAAACCGTCGAACGGGCGGAAATGCCCGTCGGCCGGCGCCGTCGCGTCAGCGCGCAGACGGGTTTCGGCCTCGCTCCCCGCCAGCCCGCGGTAGTAAAGATGCACGGCGATGGCCGCCGAGTAGCGGCGGATTTCCACGAGCGTGAGATGCGCATGCTCGGCCGACGTGAACATCAGATACGGCGATTCCGCTTCGATCAGGCCCGCGACCTGGTGCAGTCCGTGGCGGTGCAGCACCTCGGCGAGTTCGTCGCGGCTGCGGTGCGTGGTCGCATCGGTGGCCGGGTACATCATGCGCAGCAATACGAGCGGATGCTCGGCACAGGCGAGCGACAGCGCCTTGACGACGGCGTGGCTGTCGAGAGCCGTAGCCACGGCGTCACCTTCGGGACGATGCTGCGGAAAGAGTTGCTCAAGGGTCAGCGTCATGAGGAGTCCATTGCGAAAAGCTGCGAGACAGCCACAGCGGACTCCACAGTCTAAGCACCTGTGTGTCGCCGATATACGTCTTTCGTCGAATACCTGCGTTGCACGCGCTGCAACAATTACCAAATATTTCACGCCCCCCTGTCAGGCATCGTCACGCGCGCAAGCCAAATGTTCCGCCGGCGGCCGGCGCTATAGGCGGGGCGGGGGCTGCAGCGTCGTGCACAGCGCCATGTCGACGCTTGGTGATATGATTTTTGCCGACGCAGACAAGCCTCATCCCCCATGCGATATCCCGACCAGATGTCCGACACGCAAGCGGTTTCCGTCGCGCAAGCCGATCATGTCATGCGCCATTGGCAATACGATGTCGATGGCCCTGTACCAATTGGTTCGGACTCCCACAAAAGCATGTTCTGCCGCATGCTGCTGGAGTCCCACAACCCTTACAAGCCCTCGGTCATCGACTGGCCGGCGCTGCCGCCCGACGCTCGCAGACGCCTGACCGCCTTGCCCATCTGGGACATTGCCGTGCAGACCGAAGGCCGCGCGTCGATTCGGGTGAGCACTTACGCAGCCACGATCCAGGATCCCCTGCTGCGTGAAGCGCTCGTCATGGATGGCAACGAGGAGGCACGCCACAAGGCCGTGCTCTCCAAGCTGGTCCAGGCGTATGGGATTGAACTCGCGCCGGAACCCCCGTACCCGCCGCCCAACGACGCCGAGTGGGCGTGGATGAGAACGGGGTTCAGCGAGTGCATCGACAGCTTCGTCGCCTTCGGCCTGTTTCGTTCTGCCCAGCGCTCCGGCTATTTCCCCGACGCGTTAGTCGAGACGTTCGAGCCTGTCATCCAGGAAGAAGCCCGGCACATTCTGTTCTTTGCGAACTGGTTGGCGTGGCACCGGCGCAATCTCCCTGTCTGGAAGCGGCCGTGGTTCTACGCGCGCGTGGCGGCCGTCTGGGTCGCGTTGATCGGGGATCGCGTGGTGATCGCACGTGGCATCGACACTGACGGTATGGCCCACGACGCCAACTTCCTGGCGACCGGCGTGGCCGGCATTCGCGAGTCACTCAGGCCTCGCGATCTGATCGCGCTGTGTCTGGAAGAGAATGCTCGACGTATGGAGGGCTACGACAAGCGCTTGTTGCGCCCGACTTTCGTGCCAAAGCTGGCCCGCCTTGCGCTGCGCATCATGAAAGCCTGAACGCTGCGACTGGGGTGCCGATGTGTGCCAACGTGAAAAAAAGCCGTCCCGAGTTTCTCACTCGGGACGGCTTTTGACTTTGCTGCGACAGCCAGCGAACGATCAGCTGCCTTGGCTTACGTTCAGTTCACCGGCAGCGCGGGCGCGGGCCAGTTCCTGCTTCACGGCGGCGCGCGACACACTCGGGCCTTGCGCAGCGATGACCGGGTAGTCGACGTCGGTTTGCGCCATGAGACCCGCAGCGCGTGCCTGAGCCAGGTCGGCCTTCACTTCGGCGCGGCTCTTGGCCGGGCCCGACGCAACATGCACCGGATAGTCGGCGTCGCCGTGCGGGATCACACCTTGAGCGCGGGCTTGTGCCAGATCGGCCAGCACGTCGGCGCGCGTGAGCGGCTGACCTTGCGAGGCGACTTCAGGATAGTTGTTGCCATTTTCTGCTGCGTTGCTGGCAACGGCACCGAGCGAGGCCACGGCGGCGATAAGGGCGATAGCGATGTTCTTGCGGTTCATTTTCTTAACTCCTGTCTAGTTGCGACGACTTTCTTTTGCATTTGCGCCGTCGATGGAAGAAGTCTAGAACTCGCCGCCTCGATGAAAAACGCGATATTTGTCGAGGCACTATTGCGCCTTTCGACAAGAATCGATTGCACCAAATCGGTGCACAAAGACACTAACGATGCCGCAGCCCCCGGGAAAACGGGGGGCAAAGCGGCGTTGTAGAAGGAAATGCGCTCGGAAGCGATCAGTCTGCGAGCGATGCGCCAAGGGCGTCGAGCAGAAATTGCGTGCCGCGTTCGCGCGAGCCCGCATCGTCGTAGCCGTCCAGAAACGCGCCTTGCTCGGTCATGACGAGATGCGTGCCGCCGTCATGCGCCCGGAGATCGATCGTCGCGAGCGACGCGGATATCTTGCGGGTATCGAGGTGCATTTCGTAGGCGTAGACGAGTCGAGTATCGGGCACGACGTCGAAGTACACCGCGTCGAACGTCGACTCCATTCCGCTTGCCCAGCGCCCTTTCACACGCTCGCGGCCGCCCGGCCGTACCTCCATCGATCGCTCCACCACCGTCAGGCCCTCGCTGCGAGCGAACCAGCGATCCTTCGCTTCGCGTTCGGCCAGCGCGCGGAACACCCGGGCGGGTGAAGCCGGGTACTGACGCTCGATGCGGAAAGTCGAATGCACCACGCTGCGCTGCGCTGGCGCCCCCGCCTCGCGCATGACTTCGCGACCGAGCTTGTCCAACGTTTGCGCCCAGCCGGCGCCAGCGCCTTCGGGCATCCAGGCGTAGGCGGGATCGTGGACGGTATAACGCTGCTCGACATCCAACCGGGTGCCTTGCGCAACATCCGTGAATGCCGCCGTGGTCAGTGCGCCGAACAGGGCCGTTCCCTTGGCGTCGGTCACATCCATGTCGATCACCAGACGTTTGGGCGCATCGATCTCGACGAAGCGCCCGCGAATCCAGTGCGACTCGCCCTCCGGAGACTGCATCTTCAGCGCGAAAGCGCCGCCCACGCGGGCATCGATCGTCGCTTCGGGTACGGTGTAGCCGGTCGGGCAAAACCAGCGCTTCACGGCGTCGGCAGTTGTCCAGGCTCGAAACACCGTCTCGCGCGTGGCGGCGTAAGTCCGGCCAACGCTTAACGGACGCGGCTGCGCCGCCGGTGCTGCTTCACTTGCTGTCCTCATGAAAGTCTCCTTCGGGCGGCAGGCTGGCCAGATACTCGCCTAAACGATCGAGGTGGCCTTCCCACTCATGACGGCGCTGATTGATCCATCGTTCTGCAAGACTCAGCGCCTGGGGTTCGATCCGGCACGTGCGCACACGGCCAGCCTTTTCCGTTCGCACCAGCCCCGCGCTCTCGAGCACGGCGAGGTGCTGCATGACCGCCTGCAACGACATCGCCAGCGGCTGCGCGAGCGCACTCACCGACGCCGGTCCCTGCGCCAGCCGCGCGAGCATCGCGCGGCGTGACACGTCGGCCAGTGCCTGAAAGGTCAGATCGAGGGCGTTGTCATGGTCAAGCATGTGCTTGAGTATAGCCATTCAATAAAGTAAAGCAAGAACTTTAGTATTGGATCAAGTGATGATGTGGTGATCGCGGGCCCGCACTCGGGCCGTGTGCTGGCGGTGGAGGATCTCGCTCAGGGATTGCTCGATGGTCTCGGACATGGCGTCGAGCGCGAGGTCGTTCGGCTCCAGCCCGAACGGCTCCTCGATTTCAGCGCTGACGGCTTCGAGCGCGAAGAAGGTGTACGAGATGAAGGCCACGATCACCGGGGTCATCGGCCCGATGGAGTCGACCAGACCGAACGGCAGCAGCAGGCTGTAGAGATACGTCACGCGGTGCAGGATCACGCCGTAGGTAAACGGAATCGGCGTGGTAGCAATTCGCTCGCAGCCGCCGATGGCTTCGCCGAGGCGATCCAGATGCATCTCCATGACCTGCGCAAGCGGAGCGTCGATCTGCCCTCGCATCCGGCGCTCGCGCAGCCATTCGCCCGCCATCAGCAGGATCGTGATCGGCTTGAATTGCTTGCGTGCGAGGCACGCCACGTCGTCCTTGCCGAGCAGCCGCTCGAAGTCGGCACGGGGATCGGTGCCTCGCAACTGATGCCGCATGCCATGCACGAAGGCGATGAGATAGGCGACGAAGCGCGGCGAATCCGAGGTGTCGGACACCAGCGTCATCGACTGGCGGGCCAATGCGCGCGTCTCGTTGAGCACGCTGCCCCAGAGCATGCGGGCCTCCCAGTAACGGGCGTAGCTCGTGGTGTTACGAAAGCCGAGAAAGATCGCAAGCGTAATGCCGATCAGCGAGAACGGAATAAACGTGAGCGGAATCTTCCACTCGAAGACGCGCCCGTGGGCGAGCGTGACAACTATCGAAATGATCGTGGTGAATATGAGCTGCGGAGCGATCTTGGGCAAGATCGAGCCGCGCACGACGAAAAGCATGCGCAGCCAGTGCAGATTGGGTCGGACGATCATGGCAACAAAGGCGCTCTCAAGCGCAGAAAGACAGGCTGTGGGGGAAGCCGCTGCGGCGGGATGATACGCCCATATTGGCGGGTTTGAAATGATTGCAACCGATTGAAACATCGCTGTTCGCCGCGCGCGCGGGTCGTGAGAATGCCATTACGCCGTCTTGGCGTACATAAGGGCCAATAAGATCATGAACGTCCCACACAACACTTCTCGCGTCCCACCCGCCAGCCGCCCCGGCAAGACACGCGGACTGGCCGCCATCGCACTGCTTGCCGGACTCGCGGGCGTCATCGGCAGTTTGTCAGGCTGTGTGGTTGAGCCGCCACGGCCGGCCCCTGCTGCGCGTATCGTCGTGGAACCTGACCCCCATACCGTCGCCGTGCAACGGCGCGAGCAGATCGAGCGTCGAATCGGCAATGAGTCGCGCGATATCGACAATCATGTGAATCAGGGCTATTACCCGCCGCCGCGAGGTTATGAACTGCACCGCCGCCTCGACGCCATCGCACAAGAAACCCGCGATATGGCGGCCCAACACGGTGGCGGCCTGTCGGGCGACGAACAACGCGCGCTCAATCAGGAACTCGACCAGTTGCATCGCATGATCGCTGGCTAATGCCTGCTAGCACCTGCCAGCACCTGCTAGCGCCGCTACGTACCGCTGCCCGCCGCTGCACGGACGATCGGCGGCAAAAAAGCAAACGCCCGCCGGCCGCAAAGCCGACGGGCGTCTGTCCGTCTTGCCGGACGAGAATTACTTCACGTCCAATGCCTGCGCGAGCGTGACCGGGTCCTGGAAGATGCTCGAGAAGTCGAGCGCCCCGTGGCCGTTGGCCCGATGCACCTCGAAGATGCGCCGCGCCAGATCGCCAAGCGGGGTCGCCACATCACTCGCCTCGGCCGCGCCGTGTGCGAGGCGCAGGTCCTTCGCCATCAGATCGGTGGCAAAGCCGCCGGTGTAACCGCGCGACGACGCCGCATTCTCCATCACGCCCGGACACGGGTTGTAGACCTCCAGCGTCCAGTTGCGCCCCGAGCTTTGTTGCATGACCGCCGAGAGCACCTTCGGATCGAGCCCGTTGGCGATCCCCAGTCGCAACGCCTCGCTCGTGCCAGCCATCAGAATGCCCAGCAGCATGTTGTTGCACAGCTTGAGCGTCTGCCCGGCGCCAAGCGGTCCGCCGTGGTGGATCGCACGTCCCATGTTGCTCAGTAGCGGTCGCATGCGCTCGACGAGCGCCGCGTCGCCGCCCACCATGAAGGTGAGCGTGCCCGCGGCCGCGCCCGCCGTACCGCCGGAGACCGGCGCGTCGAGCAGCAATGTGCCCGGGCGCGCGAGTTTCGCCAACTGACGGGGGATCTCCGGCGGCACCGTGCTGCTGTCGATCAGCACGGCGTCGGGCGCGGCGTTCGCGAGCACGCCATCCGGGCCGCCGTAAGCCGCGAGAACATGCTCTCCGGCGGGCAGCATCGTGATGACCACCTGCGCGTCGCGCACCGCATCGGCAATCGATGCCGCCGCTTTGCCACCGGCTGCGACAAGCCGCTCCAGGGCTCCGCCGGACAAATCGAAGCCGCGCACTGCATGCCCCGCATTGACCAGATTGGCGGCCATCGGCCCGCCCATATTGCCGAGTCCAATGAACGCGACACGCAACGTCCCTTGTTGAGTTTCCGTAGCCATCGTCTGTCTCCGAAATCCGTAGGAAGGGGCGTTACTTGAGCGTAATGGTGGTATTCACACCCGACGGGCCGGTACCCCGCGCTTGCCAGCGTGCCGTCACGGTCTTGGTCTGCGTCCAGAACAGAATGGCTTGCTTGCCGTTCGGTCCCAGATCGCCGAGCTTCGAGCCGCGTGAGCCGGTAAAGCTGAACCACGCGACCGGCACCGGAATCGGCAGGTTGATCCCGACCTGACCGACATCGATCTCGTTCTGGAACTGGCGCGCCGCGCCGCCGTCCTGCGTGAACAGCGCCACACCATTGCCGTTCGGATTGGCGTTGACGAAGGCGATCGCTTCGTCGAGCGTATCGACCCCTGTCATGCACAGCACCGGTCCGAAAATCTCGTCGCGGTAGATCGACATATCGGCCGTCACACCATCGAAAATGGTCGGGCCGACGAAATTACCTTCGGGCGCCTCCTTGACCGCATGCCCGCGGCCGTCGAGCAGCAGTTTCGCGCCCTCTTCCACGCCAGCGCCGATGAGCTTCTCGATGCGGGCACGCGCCTGCTTCGACACCACCGGGCCGAGATCCGCCTTGCGATCGGTGCCGGGACCGACCTTGAGCGCGCGCGCACGCGCTACCAGCTCGGGCACCCACTCGCGCGCTTCGCCCACGAGCACTGCCACTGACGTTGCCATGCAACGCTGTCCCGCGGCGCCGAACGCCGCGCCCAGCAAATGGTTGATGGCCTGTTCGCGATCCGCATCCGGCAGGATCACGCAGTGATTCTTCGCGCCCATCATCGCCTGACAACGCTTGCCCGCGTCCGAGGCACGACGATAGATATGCGTGCCGACATGCGTCGAGCCGATGAACGACACGGCCTTGATGTCCGGGTGGTCGCAAATGGCGTTGGCGATATCCGGGCCGCCATGCACCACGTTGAGCACGCCCGGCGGAAAACCGGCTTCGAGCGCGAGTTCGGCCAGACGCAGCGACGCACTCGGGTCCTGCTCCGACGGCTTGAGCACGAACGTGTTACCCGTGGCCACTGCCAGCGGGAACATGAAGCACGGCAGCATCACGGGGAAGTTGAACGCCGTGATGCCTGCGCACACGCCGAGCGGTTCGATCAGCGTGTAGACGTCGACGCCGCCCGCCGCATTCTGCGCGTACTCGCCCAATTGCAGCGAGGCAATCGAGCAGGCATGTTCGACAACTTCAAGACCGCGCCCGACTTCGCCTTCGGCGTCGGGCAACGTCTTGCCGTGCTCGCGCGTAATCAGCTCGGCAAGTTCGCCCGTGTGCTCGCGCAGCAGTTGCTGGAAGCGCAGCATCACACGCATGCGGTTCGCCTGAGACGTATTGCGCCAGCTCTTGTAAGCCGCCTTGGACGAGGCCACGGCAGCTTCGAGTTCGTCAGCCGTGGCAAACGGCACGCGGGCGATGACTTCCTGCGTGGCCGGGTTCACAACGTCGCGCCACTGCGAGGTCTTCGACTCGACCCGCTTGCCGTCGATGAGCAGCGGAATGGTAGGTAGGGACATGACAGGCTCTCCAGTTCAAAACGAATGCAAGAATTCCGGGCTTGCGCCACTTCGGGGTTCAGTAGATGGCGAGCTGCGGCGAGTGAGCACGCAGCGCCGCCGGCACTTACAAGATAGGCAATCGAGGCAAAGCCTGCGCCGGAGCGATCAGCCAGCGCTTATTTCGCCGCCGAGCTCGTCTTCACGAGCGAACAGGTCGATTTCGACAACGGTTGGAAGGCCTCCGTCGCGGGCACCGTAGCGACCTTGGTGTAGTAGTCCCACGGGCCTTTCGACTCGGCGGGCGACTTCACGCGGAACAGGTACATGTCGTGGATTACGCGACCGTCCGGACGAATCGAGGCGTTGTGCATGATCGGATCGCGAATCGGCATTTCCCGCATCTTTTGCGCGACCACCTTCGCGTCCACGCTCTTCGACGCCGCAACGGCGCGCAGGTAATGCAGCACGCTCGAATACACGCCCGCCTGCACCATCGTCGGCTTCAGATCCTTGTACTTTTTCTGGAAGCGGGTCGACCAAGTGCGCGAGGCGTCGTCGAAGTCCCAGTAGAAGCCGTCGGTAAACAGCAGGCCCTGCGCCGTGTTAAGGCCAAGCGCATGAACGTCCGAGAGGAACACCAGCAGCGCCGCGAGCTTCTGCCCTCGTTGCACAATGCCGAATTCACGCGCCTGCTTGAGCGCGTTGACGGTGTCCTGCCCGCCATTGGCGAGCGCCACCACCTGCGCCTTCGAGCTTTGGGCCTGCAACAGGAACGACGCGTAATCGGAGGCATTGAGCGGGTGCCGTGACTGTCCCAGCACCGTACCGCCGAGCGTCTTCACAATGTCGGCGGCGTCCTTCTCCAGCGAGTGTCCGAACGCATAATCGACGGTGATGAAGTACCACGACTTGCCGCCGTCTCCGACCACTGCGCGCGCGGTCGCCGCCGACTGCGAATAGGTGTCGAACATCCAGTGAAAGCCCGTGGGCGAGCAGTCTTCGTTCGTCAGACGTGTGGTCGCCGGTCCCGAGAACAGCACTACGCGCTGCTTGTCCATCGCGAGCTTCTGCACGGCGAGCGCAGCGGCCGAATTCGTCAGATCGGCAATCGCATCGACATTGTCGCGGTCGAACCACTCACGCGCCTTGTTGGCGGCAACGTCAGCCTTGTTCTGGTTGTCGGCCGAGACCAGATCGATCTTCATGCCCTTGCATTCGGCGGCCAGACAGTCGTCGATGGCCATTTGCGCCGCCACGACCGACCCGGCGCCACCCATCGCGGAATACGTGCCCGACATATCGGTGAGCACCCCCACCTTCACCGGACGGTTCGGCAGTTCCGCCATGCCCGATACCGACGTCAATCCCAAACCCGCGCCGAGTCCCAGCGCGAGCAGCCACGGCTTCATCTTCATCGCTTTGTCTCCTTCAGGTCCTTTCAGGTCTCTTATGCTTTCGTCGCCGTCGTCTATGCGCGGCGCTCATAAATTGTATTTGTGCGAATTTGCTTTACATAGCGAAAATCTGCATCTACTTTGTGCATAAATGCACATAGGAGACCGGGCGATGGCTCGTACCGCAGCAACACGACCGTCAGGCATTGCCAGCGCTTCGGGAACGGAGCCGCGTCCCGACTGGGACGACCTTCGGTACTTTCTGGAGGTGGCACGAACGCAGCGTGTGAGTGCGGCGGCGCAGCGTCTGGGGGTGGACCACACGACGGTCTCACGGCGTGTCCGGGCGCTGGAGCAGTCGCTCGGCACGTTGCTGTTCGACAAATCGCGCAACGCGGGCTTCGCCCTGACGCCCGAAGGTCAGCAGCTACTGGTACACGCCGAGCAAATGGAGACCGCGCTGCAATCGGCCTGCGAGCAGGTCGCAGGTCTGGGACAGACGCTCTCGGGCCATGTCCGCATCGGGTCGACGGAAGCGTTCGGCACGTATTTCGTCACGCCCGTGCTCTCGCGCTTTCAACGCGAATACCCCGCCATCGACTTCGACGTGTTGCCGGTACCGCGCTTCGTGAGCCTCTCGAAGCGCGAGGCCGATCTGGCGATTACCATCGAGCGTCCGCAGCGCGGGCCGTATGTGTGCAGCAAATTGTGCGACTACCGTCTGCAGTTGTACGCTACCCCCGGATATCTCGCGCAATATGGCGACGTCAAAACGTTCGCGGATCTGAGCGGACGCCGGTTCATCAGCTACGTCGACGAACTCAGCTTCAGTAACGAGCTGCGCTATCTGGAAGACATCGTGCCCGGGTGTGATGTCGTGCTGCGCAGCACGAGCGTTATCGCGCAATATCAGGCGGCGTTACAGGGCGAGGCGCTGGCGATCCTGCCGTGCTTCATGGCTGCGCAGGATGCCCGGCTGGTCCCGTTGCTCGTCAATGACGTGGTCGTCACGCGCAGTTTCTGGATCTACTGCCACGAGGAGTTGCGCACGCTCAAGCGCATTACGGTGCTGTGGGACTACCTGCGCGACGCCGCACAACGCAACGACGCCTTGCTGCAAGGCACCGCCGGCAAGCTCCAATGGCGCTGATCAGCGAATCTTGCGCTGTTCGGCGTCGATCACGGCGGGAATGGTACAGCGCATCGCTTCGATAAAGCGGCGCAAACGTGCGGGGTAATACTTCGCATAGGGATAGATGATGTACATCGGCAACGCCGTTGAGCGCCACTGCGGCACGAGCTGTATCAATCGCCCCTGTGCCACATCCTCGGCCATCACCCATGCGGAGCAGACACCCACGCCGAGTCCTCGCATTGCGGCGCTGCGCAATGCATACAGATTGTCCGTACTCATGCGCGGATCGAATGTGATGCGGACCGCTTCGCGGGTCGTCTCATGCGTGAGCGTGATCTCGTTGCGATAGAACGTCGAGAGCGAAAGCCACGGCAACGACGCCAGATCCGACGGATGCTCGGGGAGCGGGCGCCCTGCCAGCAACTCGGGCGACGCCACGACGATTCGCGGCACGTCGGTCAACGCGATCGCCACGTTCGACGGGTCTCGCAGTTCCCCCACGTGGATCGCACAGTCGAGCCCTTCCGCAATGAAATCGGGCTCATCGTCGCGCAGGAACCAGTGCACCTTGACCCCGGTATAGCGCTCGAGAAAGTCCGCAAGCGGCCCGATCATCATTTCCTGACCAAACGCATGCGGCACGAGCACGCGCAAGGTGCCCTCCGGGTCTTCGCCCGTGCCGCGAAGATCGGCTTCGAACGCCTCCCAGCTTGTGACCAGTTCCTTCGCTCGCGCGAAGCAGCGCTCGCCGTCTTCGGTGAGCTTCATGCGGTGCGTCGAGCGCTGGAGCAGCCGAAGCCCCAGCGAACGCTCGAGCATCTGCAAGCGCCGGCTAACCGTCGGCTGCGTGGTGCCGAGCAGCGTCGCCGCCGCCGACAGACTGCCGGCCTCGACGATGCGCACGAACGTCTGCATCAGTTCAACGCGGTCGGCGCCCCCGCCCCGGCTGGCGGATGTGTCGATCGTGGGTGATGCGGGGGTGAGAGGTTCTGTCATACGCGTCACGTATAAAGGTTCTACGAATTATAGGTCTACCGCTGCACCGCACCAAGCGCGACACTGCGAACCATACCGCTTACCCCTGGAGTCCTCCACATGAGTTCCGCACAGACTTGCGATGCCGCCGGCACCGATCGCACCCTACAGGCCGCCCCGCTGCCTCAGCCCGAGTTGTCCGCCCGGCTGATCCTGTTGCTGGCAACGGGCACCGGCCTGACCGTCGCCTCCCTTTACTACGCCCAACCGATGCTGGGCATCATGACCGACGACATCCACGCGGCCAACACGACCGTCGGCTGGGTACCCACGCTCACGCAGCTCGGCTACGCGCTGGGCATTCTGCTGCTGGTGCCGCTTGGCGACATCATCGACCGCCGTCGCATCGTACTGGTCAAGGGTGCAATTCTCACGCTTGCGCTGCTGTTGGCCGCGTTCGCGCCGGGCATTGGCACGCTGCTCGCCGCAAGTCTGGCTATCGGCCTGACCGCGACGATGGCGCAGGACATCGTGCCCGCCGCCGCCGCACTCGCGCCGGAATCGATCAGAGGCCGGGTCGTCGGCACCGTGATGACGGGATTGCTGCTGGGCATTCTGCTCTCGCGGGTCGTGTCGGGTTTTGTCGCGCAGAATTTCGGCTGGCGGGCGATGTACGTCGTTGCCGCCATCAGCGTGGCCAGTTTCGGCGTGGTGGCATGGCGCGGCTTGCCGTCGTTCCATCCGACGACGCAGATGACCTATCGCCGGTTGATCGGCTCGGTGGGCAGCCTGTGGCGCCGTCACCCGGCGTTGCGTCGCGCCGCAGTCGCACAGGGTTTGCTGTCGGTCGGGTTCAGCGCGTTCTGGTCGACGCTGGCCGTGATGCTCCACGAAGCACCGTTCCATCTGGGCGCCGCTGCGGCGGGTGCCTTCGGTCTGGCAGGCGCCGCCGGCGCGCTCGGCGCACCGTTGGCCGGTCGCATTGCAGATCGCAAGGGGCCGCAGATCGTGACGCGTCTCGGTGCAGGTCTGGTGGCCGTCTCGTTTGCCGCGATGCTGTTCGCCCCGATGCTCGGCGCTCACGCTCAGTTGTGGTTGATCGGACTGGCCGCCATCGGCTTCGATCTGGGGGTGCAGGTGGCGCTGGTTTCGCATCAGACCATCGTGTACAGCATCGAACCCGCCGCCCGCGGCCGTCTGAATGCCGTGCTCTTCGTCGGTGTATTCATCGGCATGTCGATTGGCGCAGCGCTCGGGGCTCAGGCGCTGGCGCACTGGGGCTGGACGGGCGTTGCTTCGCTTGCCACGGTTGCCGCACTCGGCGCGCTCACCGTGCGGATGTGGCCGGGTACGACCGCAGCGCACTAAACCACGACTCAGCCCAATGACAAAGGCCGCTTCCCTGAGGAAGCGGCCTTTTCGTTGGGTGCAAAGGCACCGCCGGCAACGGTCAGCCGGCCGCCTTGGCGGCGCATGCTTTCGCGCGGTCGTACAGGGCGTCGGTATCGATGCCATCCAGCGTCAAACCGAATCGCTCCTGCAGGATCTGCGCGAGTTGCGCGCCCGACGCGATGTTGGTTTCCGCCACCAGTTCGCCTTGCGCAGAGCGTTCCGTGAGCGTCGTGTTGAGCAGGGAAATCCGCCCCTGCGGCAGCACGCGGCAGGCAATGAGTTGATTCAGGAAAATCGAGTCCGGCGCACTCGACGTGTACCAATTGCCCAGCTTGTAGTCGATCCATTCGGCGGGCTTCGGCGTAAAGCGATACACCGGCAGCCACCGCTGCGCGGAGCGCACGCTCAGCCGGTACTCGGTGGGTGGCGCGCCCTCGCCCGCGCTGACCGTCTCCAGTTGGAACGTCTCGAGCAGCGTCGATTGCGGTTGCGTCGATTGCAGACACAGCGGTGCCGTGAGCGTCACGGAGCCGAAGCCCACGTCGGCCAGCCACGCCTGGCCGTCCAGATCAACGCGCAACAGCATGTGCGTGAGCGGCGCCTCCACATCGAACGAACGCCCCCATGCAACGCGTCCGATCAACGGCGTGACAGCGAAACCCAGATGCGTCAGCGCGTTGGCGAACAACGCGTTCTGCTCGAAGCAATAGCCGCCGCGTCCGCCATCGAGCAATTTAGCCACGACCGACGGCAGGTCGACCGCGACCGGCCGGCCACGAATCGGATCGAGATTCTCGAACGGGATCGCCAGCGGATGCAGCGCGTGTATGGCACGCAGCACATCGAGCGTCGCTTCGCGCGGGCCGGTATAGCCAATACGCCGGAAATAGCGCTCTGGATCGAAGGGATGAGACATGCCTGACTTCCTCTTTCGGGATGCGGACCTACGCAGAGCACATACGTTAGCGCATTCGCCGTGTCCTTGCGCAAATCCCCGGGGGCAACGGGGACATTCGGGGGCAATGCGCAACCTGCGAGACACAACGCCCGGCTGCCCGCAGGCGGCGATGCGTCTGCGCTATCGGCATCGCGTATTGGACGTGCAGGACGATCTCCCCGAAGACCTTGACGAGTGGGACGGCCCGCGCGTCGGAGAGTCAAAGACGATGAGTGCAGCGGTCATCGCGATATGCTGCGACGACCGTTCGAAGGCTCCGGCGCGCTCAGTCGCTGGATTCGCAGAAGCGGATGCGGTTGTTGAACGGATCCGTCACCGTCATCTGCTTGCCCCAGTCGAGCGCTTCGATGCCGGGATTCATATTGGGATAACGCTTATCGGACAGCTCGCGTTGATACGCTTGCACGCCGCGCATGAAGACAAACGTCGTGGCGCCGGGACTCGCGTCGCCGAAATGGCCGGACAAGTGCAGCGTCATGCCAGCACGCGAGACCTGACAGTACAGCGGCATGCCGTCAGCGAAGCGATGCTCCCAGTCGAGCCTGAAGCCCAGAAAGTCCACATAGAATTCGCGCGCCTTCGCTTCGTCGAAGATCCGATGGATCGGTGCAACGGTGTCGAAGACGATACCTTCGCCGGTCGCGGAAGCGAGTTTGGCGGCGAGCACGTTCCAGTCCGGAAAGCCGAACTGTGCGGCGACGGACTCCAGCGCCTGTGCGTGGGAAATGTCGATGCCCTCTCGCGCGAGACGCTCGCGCAGGGACTTGGCCATGATCTTGGCGTCGAGATAGGTTCGCATGTCTGCCATCCTTGAAGCGTTCAGTGACGACGAATTCGATCAGTGCTCGCGTTGCTGATGCGCGTCGCCTGATGAACGGGACGGACATGCGGCTCCTGCAATGCTTTCACCGTGCCCGAAACGGGTGCGAGCGGCAGGCAGCATCGGCCTTGCGGCGATTCTAGCAGCATTGTGCCTCCCCCAGACGGCGGCCGGGCGATGCCGAAATGCGATGGCCCCGTGCCGAATTCCGTATTGGCTGGCGTCGCACCGCGCCGGTATAGTGGCGCTCGTTGGCCGGCCATGCGCCGGCCCCTGCTATCCGGAGTCTCCCCTTCATGATCGACGCCGCGCGCGTAACGCAAGCGCTGGCCGAGCGCCACGTCTGCCCCGACCTTCGTCAACGCGACGCCATCGCCGCGCTTGCCCAACTGACCGGGACGGCCACGGGCCCGGCCACTTTCGACGGCGTGTATTGCTACGGCCTGCCCGGTCGCGGAAAAAGTCTCGTCGTCGACGCAGCCTTCGCTGTCGCGGTATGCGAGAAGCGGCGCGTGCATTTTCACGAATTCCTGCGCGATATCCATCGCCAATTGGTGCGCGAGCCGAAATGCGACGACAGTCTCGCCGCTGTCGCGAATCGCTGGCTTGAGGGCGTCGAACTGCTGTGCTTCGACGAGTTTCACGTCCACGACATTGCCGACGCCTTTCTGATCGGGCGCTTTCTCGACATCGCATTGGCACGGGGTATCCGGCTTGTCCTGACGTCGAACTACGCGCCTCAACAGTTGCTGCCCGACCCCGAGTTTCACGAGCGCTTCGAACCGACCATCGCCGTGATCCTTCAACGCTTCTCGATCCTTCACTTCGACGGCGCCACCGACTACCGCATGGGTGGCGAAGCCGCAAGACTGCCACGCTGGCTCTCGCCGCTCGAAGACGCCCGCGAGGTCTTGCCGGCACATTACGTCGCCTTGGAGGGAATGCCCGCTTCGGCACCGTCGCAAGTCACGGTAGCGGGCCGCACACTGCCCGCACGGAGCGCAGGAAACCGTGTGCTGTGGGCAGACTTCGATGACCTGTGCGTCGCGCATCGCTCGCATCTGGATTACCTCGCGCTCGCCGAGCAATGGCAGTCGCTGATCGTTGACGCGCTGCACGTCGAGCGCCTGCAACGCCCCGACACGCTGCAACGATTCCTGTGGCTGATCGACATTTGCTACGACCGTCAGCGCACGCTGCTGATCGCCTCTGATGCGCCACTCATTCCGGCCCTCGACGCGCTGCGCGACTGGCGCGATCTGTCGCGCACGATCAGCCGTCTCGCCGAGATGGGATCGCTCGATTACGAGCGTCGCACGCGCATTCGTCCGCGCTGAAGATCGCCCCGACTCGAGCGCCGGGTCGGTCACACGATGCTCGCGATGCACTCCCGCAGCCAGCGATGCGACGGGTCGCGATGCACGCGCTCATGCCAGTACATCGAGATCTCAAAACCCGGGACATCGACGGGTGGCAGCATCATCTGCAATGCAGGGTCGTCACGAACAAGGCGCTCCGGGGCCATCGCTACCAGATCCGTGCTGGCGAGCGCCGATTTAAGAAACAGAAAATGCGGCACGGACAAAACGACACGTCGCGACACGCCCAACTGCGCGAGGGCATCATCGGTGCTCGCATGAAATCCCCCACCGTCCTGCGAAACAATGGCGTGCTCCAGCTCGCAGAACTGCTTAACGGACGGGCGCCGTTTGAGTCTCGGATGGCCCCGGCGTCCCACCAACATATAACGCTCGGTGAACAGCGCCTTGCGGCGCAACCCCGGCGGCGCATTGTCCGTTGTGTGAAAAGCGACATCGAGCACGCCCTGCTCCGCCTGCCGTGCGAGACGCGACGGCACCAGATCGAACGCGGCGACGCGAGTGTGCGGCGCATCCGCTCGCAAGCGTCGCAGCAGCGGCAGGACAATTGTCGATTCGGTGTAATCGGTGGCGGCGATACGCCAGGTCAGGTCGGCGTTCGCCGGTTCGAACGGTGCGGCAGGCGCCACGGCACGCGACAGCGATTCGAGTGCATCGCGCAGCGGTTCGCGCAACGCCTCGGCGCGCGCGGTCGGACGCATACCGCGCGGCCCCGGCAGCAACAGCGGATCGTCCAGCAAGTCACGCAACTTCGCCAGATGCACGCTCACTGCCGGTTGCGACATGAACAGACGCTCCGCAGCGCGCGTCACGTTCTGCTCGGCCAGCAGGACGTCGAGCGTGACGAGCAGATTCAGATCGATGCGACGTAAATTAATCATGGTTATACCTGGCATATCAGGAATTCATTTCCAATATACCTGCCGCCCGCCTACGCTGCATTCGTTCCCTAAACCGAATGTGCCGAATGGCTACGGAGTTTGCAATGAATGTTCTGATCGTCTACGCCCACCCGCAACCGCAATCGCTCAACGGCGCGATCCGTGACTTTGCCGTACAGCGCCTGGAAGCCGCCGGGCATCATGTGCAGGTCTCCGATCTGTATGCGATGCAATGGAAATCCACCATCGACGAACACGACGCGCCCGAGCGCGACCCGCGCGAACCGTTTCATGCGTCGCTCGACTCGAAGCACGCCTTCGAGAACGGCACGCAGCGCGCCGACATCGCTCGCGAGCAGGAGAAGCTGCGCTGGGCGGATACGGTCATTCTGCAATTCCCGCTGTGGTGGTTCTCGATGCCCGCGATCATGAAGGGATGGGTCGACCGGGTGTATGCCTATGGCTTTGCGTATGGCGTGGGCGAGCATTCGGACACGCACTGGGGTGATCGCTACGGCGAAGGGTCGATGGCGGGCAAGCGCGCGATGCTGATCGTGACGACCGGCGGCTGGGAATCGCACTACAGCGCGCGCGGCATCAACGGTCCGATCGACGACGTGCTGTTCCCGATTCAACACGGTATGTTGTTCTACCCAGGGTTCGACGTGCTGCCGCCGTACGTGGCCTTCCGCACGGGCCGGGTCGATGCCGGACGTTTTGAGCAAATCAAGCGCGAACTTGGCGAACGTCTCGACACCCTGGCGACGGCGGCGCCCATTCCCTATCGCCGGCAGAACCACGGCGCGTATGACATTCCGGCGCTCACACTCAAGGACGATATCGCCATCGGGCAAACGGGGTACGCCGCACATATCGGCTGAAGGAAAGCGCCGCCTGCTTGCTGCCTTCAACGGTATCTGCAAGACTGGCGCTTCCTCCCAGTCACCGGTATTTCGTTATGCCACTGTCCACGCTCGCGATTTACGCCACCGCCGCCCTGATCGGCGGCCTGATCCCGGGCCCGACCACGCTGCTCGCACTCGCGAACGGCATTTCGGGTAACTGGCGTGTGGTGATCGTGGGGATGTGCGGCGCGGCACTCTCCGACATGCTGGTCGTCGCTGCGGTGGGTGCGGGACTCGGCGCGCTGCTCATGGCGTCGGCGTCGTTATTTGCGACGGTCAAATGGGTCGGCGTTGCGTATCTTGTGTGGCTGGCCATTCAGTTGTGGCGCAGTCATCCGCAGGATCTGAGCCAAGTGCGGATCAAGTCGGATCTGAGCGCACGGCGCGTCTTCCTGCGCAGCTTCGGTGTCGCGTTGACCAATCCGAAGATCCTGCTGTTCTTCTCGGCGTTTCTGCCGCAGTTCGTCGATACGTCGATGCCGCTCGCGCCACAGTATGCCGTGCTGGCCGTCGTGTCGGCCGCCGTCGACATCGCGGTGATGACGCTGTACGCCACCGGTGGTGTGCAGGCGGCGCGTCTGATGACGGCACGCAGCCTGCAACGTCTGAACCGCGCCTGCGCCGTCGTCATGTTCTCGCTCGCGGGCGGGCTTGCCGTCTATCGGAAAAGCGGCAATTGATGGGCGACGCAAGGTGTAGCGGCCGGCGGCCATTGGCTTCGGTGCGCCCTGGCCTGCCGGTTCACTCCGCCTTTTACCAGTGGTACCGATACCCGACCTGACCGTACACGTTACGGCGATAGTCGCCCCCCAGGTTGCGGGCGTACTTCACGCTCGCGTACAGCGACGATGTGCGGCCCAGGGTCGCGGCCATGCCAGCGCCCAACTCGTACCACGTCTTCGCGAGACTGCTGTCGAAGGTCGCGCCTGCGACGCTGGTCTGCCCGGGTGACAGGAAGTCGTGCACGACGTCGAATGTCAGATAGGGAGATGCCGAACCGATGCCCGCGACGTTCGCGAGGTCTGGCGCACTCAGCTTGAACCCGATGCGGCCGCGCAGTGCATTGGTTGTATTCCCCGAGACACTGGACACGCTGTCACTGAAGCCATTCAGGTGCAAATACTGATAAGCCAATTGCGCCTGCGGCTCGATGGTGACGCCCGAGCCCATGATTGCGAACGGATGCCCGATCTCGCCCGAGAGCGCCGCGCCGAAGCCGTTTTGCGTCGCCCCGATGCCGCCCACGTCGCTGTACTTATTGCGATAGTGCGAGACCTGCGTCGTCACATCGACGTACGCCCCTTGCGGCAGGATTCGCGTCCAGTACGCGCCCACCGACTGCGCCTGCATGGTGACCGAACCGGTCGCAGCGGAGAGCGTCGGGTCAAGCGTGCGTGCGCTGTCCGAGAACGAGGCCGACGCCGTACCGAAGGTCGCCGTCACCCCCGCGTGGGCGCTGCCGCCCATGCCGGACGCATCCGTGGCCAAGCGCCAATCCCGCCCAAACTGCGCCGCGAACAAGCGTTCGTCGGCGTTGAAGCGACTCGACATATCGGCATCCATCGTCTTGCCGAACACGCGCCCCCATACGCCATTGGCGCTGCTGTTGCCGCCTTGCCCTGCGTCGCCGCGCAGGCTTCCCATGCGCTCCTGGAACCGGCCGAGTGTCGTGAAACCGAAATCGGTGACGAGTTGCGGCGTCATGGCGTAGGCCACGGTCGCCGCGCGGTACGCCGTTGCGCCCGAGCCGTACGATGTCGACAGATACCAACTTGCGGTGCCCGCCGCAGCGCTCTCGCGCAGGAGATATTGGTAAGCCCCCGCTTGCACCGGTGCGGCAAGCCTGAATGCGCCCGCCGCCGACGTTCCATTGACCTGCACGAGCTGGATGCCGCTGCCCGATGTGGCAATGCCTGCGCCGGTGATGTTGACCTTAAGCGTGGTGGTGCCGCTGGCGTTCCCGTTGATCACGAGTTGGTCCGATGCCACCGACGAGCCGTCGTTCGCGATGGAGGCGTTCAGCAGCGCCGTTCCGTTGTTGCCGATGTAGTTGCCCGCAATCGTGAACGTGCCGGTGCTACCGGCCGCTGCGCCCGGCGATGCGCTTCCGACGGCGATCATGCCCGCGTTCGTGACGCTGCCCAGCGTGCCGCCATAGCCCGCCAGCGTGGCGCCCGCAGCCACCGTCGTCAGACCGGATCCGAGTGTTGCATTTCGGTGTGAAGCGTCGCCCGCGATCACCGTCGCGCCGCTCGCTATCGCGGTCGTGCCCGCGTAGGTGCTGGCGCCATTTAGCGTAATGGTGCCCGCGCCGAGACTCACCGCCGAGAAGTTCGAGATCGCGCCGTTGTAATTGAACGCGTTGCCGGTGCCCGGCGTGATGGTCAACGTGCTGGTGCCGGTACCGCCCGACACATCGCCGTTCACGACAGCCGAGCCGCCGAGAATTTGCAGCGTGCTGTTGCCGCTGCCCAGATCGACCGCCTTGCCGCTCTGGTCGGCAGTGATCGTCCCGTAGTTGATGACGGTCGCGTCGCTCGCGCCGGTATTGACGACGGCCGCCGTTGCGCCGCCGCCTTCGAGCACGCCGCTCGCCTGGTTGATGACGGTCACAGTGAACGCATTGCGCCCGCCGGTCACGGCGATAGCCGAGTCGCTCTGGCCGCGAATGAGGCCGCTATTGACGATGGTCGAGTTGGCGTAGATGCCTTGCGGAGCGATCGGCAGCTTGGTGATCGGATCCTTGTCGACACCGGCGAGCGTAATGCCTCGGCCCACGCCGCCCGCAGTATTCTCGCCGACGATGGTGCCACTGTTGACGATCGTGCCGCCACCGGCGGTCACACCTTCGCTCACATCGTTGAACGCCATTGCGCCACGAATCGTGCCCGAGTTGGTGATGTTGACTAGACCGTCGACATCCACGCCGTCGCCATCGCCCGTGACACCGTTGCCGATGATCACGCCGGCATTGTTGATCGTGACGACTTCCTTCGCGTTGAACCCGTCGATGTTGATCCCCGAGCCGTTCATGCCCTGGATCGTGCCACCGGCGTTGTTCGTGACCGAGAGCGTGAAGGTTCCGTCGGTCGCGGTGTTGGCCCCCCCCCGTGATGCCGTGGCGTGCGCCTTGAATCAGACCGGTACCTGTATTGACGACAACAACACCGGTGTTCGTCTGTGCATCGACACCATCGCTGCTGCTGGTGCTGCCCGGATTGTTGGTCGAGCGGATGATACCGGCGTTGTTGATGACGCCGTTGACGCCAGGGCGAACGGCGTCGGCTTCGTTCGCCTGGATGAGACCGCCCGCGAAGTTGTTCAGGACGTTGGTGCCGGTGGTGATCGCGTTGAAATCGATCGCCTGGCTGCCCTGAGCGGAGTTATTCGTCGAGGTCAGCGTGCCATAGTTGTTGAACACGACGTTGCTGTTCGCCTTGTTCATCTGAATGACGTCGGCGTCGAACGTGGTCATGCTCGCGCCGACGCCGTTGGTTACCGTGAGGGTCAGGCCGCCGGTGTTGTCGCGGATGGCGCGGCCGGTGCCCGTCATGTTGATTGTGCCGTTGTTCACGAGCGTGGCGTTGCCCGTGATGGCAACACCGACGGTGCTGCCTGCGACCGAGAGCAGGCCGCCGCTCTGGATCGTGCCGGACTGCCCGCTGGACAAGGTCTGCCCCGCGTTGCTTGTCAGGCCGTTGGTGATGATAAAGCTGGCGGCGAAGGCGTGTTGTTCGGCAAAAAGCGCGATGACGCCTGCCAGAATGGCAAGTGGCTTCATATACCCCGATGTCCTCTGTGGAACTTGTTCGAAGGTGCGGAGTATTCGTCATCCTAATGACATGAATGTGAATTCTCAGTCATCGGTGCATTTTTTTGCCTTCGTAAGGGCGCGTGTCTCGTTCACCCCGCCAGCCAGATCGCGAGACGGCCTTAAATTCCCCTAGCGTTATATTTCGGACTACGCGATGTGCCGCATTTTGCCCCCAGATCCCCTCACGCTCAGATCAGAGCGACACCGCGTGAGACGCAATGTCGGCGCTCATGCCTGCGATTTTCAACGGGGGCGCGCGTGGCGACGCGCCCCTCAACCCGGACACAGAACTCCGGGCCCCGTCGCGGGGCCCGGCAAGCAGGGATATCAGAAGCCTGCCGCCAAACCGTCGCCGCGCGGGTCCGATGCCCCGTGCCGCACGCCCGTGGACGGATCGATCTGAATCGCGCCCGCGTGCCCCATCGTGTCCGTGTATGTCTCGACGATTCTGACCGGATGACCGCGACGCTTCAACTCATCCGTGACGGCGGCAGGCACACGTCCCTCGATCTTGAGATCGTTGGACGAGACACCCCAGGTTCTACCGTATAGCCAACGGGGCCCGTTGATCGCATCTTGCGGCGACATGCCGAAATCGACGATACGCGTGACGATAGCGGCCTGCGTCTGCGGTTGTCCTTCACCGCCCATCGTTCCGTAAACGAGATATGGCTTGCCGTCCTTGAGCAACATCGCTGGATTCAGCGTGTGGAATGTCCGCTTGTGCGGCTGCAGATGGTTGATGCTGTTCGGATCGAGCGAGAAAAACGAGCCGCGATTCTGAAGGAGGATCCCCGTCCCCTTCGGCACGATACCGGAGCCGAAATCGTAGTAGATGCTCTGAATCAGCGAAACGGCGTTGCCTTCGCTATCCACGACGCCAAACCAGACGGTATCTCCCTTTGGATCCATCGGCTTTACGTCATTGTTCGCGTGGCGCATGTCGATGCGCTCGGCCTGCGCCTTGCCGTGCGTCGCCGACAGCAGTCCGGCCAGCGGGATCTCGACGAAGTCCGGATCCGACAGATATCTGTCCCGATCGGCAAAGGCCTGCTTCGTAGCTTCGACGAGCAGATGGTAATAGTCCGCAGATCCTTCGCCCAACGACTTCACATCGAATTGATTGAGGATGTTAAGGATTTCCAACGACGCAAATCCTTGGGTATTCGGCGGAAAGTTGTAGGCGTCGTACCCACGGTATTTCACGGTAATCGGCTTGACCCAGTCCGCGCGGTGATTCGCGAAATCCTCACGCGTCAGTAGTCCCCCATTGGCTTGCAGGTCGTCGACGATCTTCTGCGCAATCTCGCCTGTGTAGAACACCTGCGCCCCCTTTTCGGCAATCTGCGCGAGCGTTTGCGCCAGTTCCGGTTGTTTGAGCCGTTCGCCAACGCGATACGGCGCACCGTCGGGCTTCAGGAACACTTGCCTGAAACCGTCGAATTGCTGGAGATTGCGATACACCTTGTCGGAGGTATCGACGTTGATCGCCTCCCACTTGGCTACGGATGGCGTCACGATGAAGCCATCCTTTGCGTAGTGGACGGCATCGCGCAACAAATCACGCCACGGCAGGCTGTGTCCCATGTTCGCTTGCGCGTAACGATACGCTTCGTCCCATCCGGAAACGACGCCGGGCACCGTATTGACGGACAGATACCCGCGCGGCGGAATCGTACTCAGTCCCTTGTCCCGATAGAACTGAATGGTCGCGCGCTCACCGGAGCGGCCGCTCGCATTCAAGGCACGGATTTCTCTGGTTTTCGCGTTGTAGATGAGCCAGAAGTTGTCGCCGCCAATCGTATTCATTTGCGGGTAGACAACGGAGAGGGTCGACGCCACGGCAATCGCAGCATCAACGGCGTTCCCTCCTTGCTGAAGGACTCTCACCCCCGCCTGCGTCGCCAGATAGTTGGACGACGTGACCATCCCCCCCGTCGTCATCGGATTCGTGCATTGTGCCGCTGTCTCGCAATACGATCCCGTTGATTCAGCCGCAACGCCGACAGAGCAAAGCGCCACCAATCCGGCCGTCGCCAGTAATCGCATGCACAGAGGAATACCGTTCATCTACGTCTCCCTTATTTATTTCGCTTAACTAAACATCTCCTTTGGAATTACAGGTTAGATATATCCGATAAAAAACATCGGGGAATCCGCAATGCTACGTGCGACGGGTACGCATAAATACTGATCGCAACCGCACATGCAAAAGGCGAATCAATCGGGGATAGGGCTTTGGGCTCGCTGCGCTCCGTTACTGGGCGCAGTACAACGACGTGCCCGCTGTTGATAGGCGTCGGTGTTGCGACAGGACGTTGCCGCCGGCCTCACTCTCGACGTCGCGACGCACGAGTTGCTCAGTCAAGACAGGACATGCAGAGCCCGGCGTGAGCAATATCCCCTTTCGGGCAGACCGCCCACAGCCCGTCACTTGGTCGTATACCCACCATTGATCAGGATGGTTTGGCCCGTAATCCACCAGCCATCGCTCACCAAATGCCGGATGAATGGCACCACGTCTTCGATATCGGTTAGCCCGGTCTTCGAGAACGCCGACAACGCGGCGGCCGTCTTGTGATATTGCACGGCATCGGCACCCTCAGCCGGATAGAAAAACGGGGTGTCCATCGGCCCTGGACCGACTGCCGTTACCGAAATGCCGCGAGCGCCAAACTCCTTGGCCGCTGCCCGGGTGAAATGTTCGACTGGCGCCTTGGTGCCCGCGTAAGCCGCGTAGAAAGGCGTGAATGCGCCGAGCAGGGATGTGACTAACGTGACGATCTTGCCGTTGTCATTGACATGTTGGCCCGCCTCCTTGAGGAAGAAAAATGCGGACTTGGCATTCACCGCGGCCATCTCGTCGTACTCAGCCTCGCTGATCTCCAGGATCGGCTTCTTAATCACTTTGCCCACGGTATTGATTGCAATATCCGGTCGCCCCACTGCGGAAACGGTATCGGCAAACAACCTCTCCACAGCACCGGCCGTCGTCAGGTTTCCCTGCAGAGCGACGGCCTCGGCACCGCGCTTGCGAATCGCAGTCACAGTGGCATCGGCATCCGCCTTGCTTTCAGGACTGTTGTAATGAATGGCAATGGCTTTCGCACCGTGGGCGGCCAGATCGCGAGCAATGAGGCCACCGAGATTCTTGGCGCCTCCAGCGATCAGGGCAACTTTTCCGCGGATATCGTGTGATGACATGCAATGCTCCAAATCGATGAGGGAGGATTCAGTCTATCGATTCAGCATTCGACAATAAACACCACATAACTGGATAGACTATTCAGGAAGTGTTACCAATAGCGTCCGGGAAACCAAGTCATGGATTTGATCGATCAACTCCGCATCTTCGTACGTGTCGCCCACCATGGAAACTTCGGCGCTGCCGCCGAGCAGTTAAGTGTGCCGCGCCCCACGGTATCGCTGGCCATTCAGCAGTTGGAAGAGCGGCTGGGTGTTCGCCTGCTGAATCGGACAACTCGTCGAGTCAGCCTGACCCAAGATGGCATTGCAATGCTGGACCGGGCGGCAACACTCGTCGCTGACAGCGACGAACTATTGCAGCAGTTCCAACCGCATGGCATCGCGTTATCGGGGCGGCTTAAAGTCGATCTCCCCAGCCGTATCGCCCGCCGATATGTGGCCCCGCGTCTACCTGATTTCCTTTCCCGCTTTCCTGGCGTCGAGATAGAACTGGGATCCAGCGATCGCCTGGTTGATCTGGTTCATGAAGGCATTGACTGTGCCTTGAGAGTGGGGGAAATGTCTGCCAGCAGCTTGGTGGTGCGCCCACTGGGAACACTGAGGTTGATCAACTGTGCGAGTCCGGCGTATCTGGCGCGATACGGCACGCCAATGTCCCCGGAAGAGTTACCACGGCATGTGGCGGTCAATTACGCGATATCGGGCGCAGGGCGAAATGCGCCTTGGGAATGGATCAGCGATGGCGTGGTTCAAACATCCGCCATGTGTGCGGACGTAACAGTGAATAACGCCGAAACGTATATCGCTGCAGGTATGGCAGGCCTGGGGCTCATCCAAATACCGGCTTTCGACGTGAATCACCATCTGGAGGCGGGTGATCTTGTTGAGGTCTTGCATGCTTGGCCTGCACCGCAGATGCCAATACAAATCGTCTATCCTCATCGCCGGCATATGGCTCGGCGTGTCCAGGTTTTCATCGCATGGCTATCGGAGATCCTGGCCCCCTGCCTCGATCCTTCGAAAGGCATGAATCGCCCCTGACCTTTCCTCTCTGACCTTTCCTCTCTGAAGTCCCCCACTCTGAAGCTGGCGGCGAGGGGGCAGGAGCAACCTTGACCAGCATGCGCTCGTCAGCCTTATTGACGCGCGCCAACACGTTGAACCCTGGCGAGTCCACCACAGATCCTTTCGTTCGCATAACGCTTTGTGCAACCGTCGCCGGACGAATTCCGGCGACAGCATCAACCGAACGCTGGCCAGCCAGCAAACTTACGAAGGGTGTCCTCGGCGGGGTAAGGTCAGTTCCTCGTTATCGACCAGCACTCCATTCGAGCGCGCGAGGTCGCAGTGATGGTCTTCGAATCAAAATTCTCGATTAGTGGAAAGCCATCTTTGCAAGCCACAAGGACGGTGTATTGACCTCGCGGGTAGGGGCGATTGCTCCTTGAAAATTGCGAGGCGGCTCGTGCCATCCGCGATGGCACACCTCCAGCAGCCGAAAGCCAGTTTCACATTGCGAAATTCGCCTCGAATTCCCGCGGCCTTTATTTTTCACGGCCCGAAAGCATGTTTCATATCGCAAAAATCAAACAATAACTCATTGAAAATTAACGATAAATTATGTCTTATGTCTTATATAAGACTTCGTCGAAATGGATCGGAGGGGCGCTACCATTGAGTCATGCAGTTCGCTTCGGTACACGTCGCGGCACGCTGAACCCTTTAATCAAACGCGCATTACGTTTAGGAGATGCACATGGCCCAATATCAAGACGACATCAAGGACGTTGCTGATTTGAAAGCGACGCACGGCAACGCGTGGAATGCCATCAATCCGGAGTACGCGGCTCGCATGCGTGCCCAGAACCGATTCAAAACGGGCCTGGACATCGCCAAGTACACGGCCAAGATCATGCGCGCCGACATGGCAGCCTACGATGCCGATCCATCCAAGTACACCCAGTCGCTGGGCTGCTGGCACGGTTTCATCGGCCAGCAGAAGATGATCTCCATCAAGAAGCACTTCAACAGCACCGACCGCCGCTACCTTTACCTGTCCGGGTGGATGGTCGCTGCGCTGCGCTCCGAGTTCGGCCCGCTGCCGGATCAGTCGATGCACGAAAAGACCTCCGTCAGTGCGCTGATTCGCGAGTTGTACACCTTCCTGCGCCAAGCCGACGCCCGTGAGCTTGGCGGTCTGTTCCGTCAGTTGGATGCTGCCGAAGGCTCTGCCAAGGCGGCCATTCAGGAAAAAATCGACAACCACGTCACCCACGTCGTGCCGATCATCGCCGACATCGACGCAGGTTTCGGCAACGCGGAAGCCACCTACCTGCTGGCCAAGCAGTTCATCGAAGCGGGCGCATGCTGCATTCAGATCGAAAACCAGGTGTCTGACGAGAAGCAGTGCGGTCACCAGGATGGCAAAGTCACCGTGCCGCACGAGGACTTCCTGGCCAAGATTCGCGCCATCCGCTATGCCTTCCTGGAGCTGGGCGTTGACGACGGTATCATCGTGGCGCGCACCGACTCACTGGGTGCCGGTCTGACCAAGCAGATCGCCGTGACCCGCACGCCGGGTGACCTGGGCGACCAATACAACTCCTTCCTTGACTGCGAAGCACTGTCGGCTGACGAACTGGGCAATGGCGACGTCATCATCAAACGCGACGGGAAGTTGCTGCGTCCCAAGCGCCTGCCGAGCAACCTGTTCCAGTTCCGCGCCGGCACAGGCGAAGCGCGCTGTGTGCTGGATTGTGTCACCGCGCTGCAAAACGGCGCTGATCTGCTGTGGATCGAAACCGAAAAGCCGCATATCGCTCAAGTCGGCGCCATGGTCAGCGAGATTCGTAAGGTCATTCCGAACGCCAAGCTGGTGTACAACAACAGCCCGTCGTTCAACTGGACCCTGAATTTCCGCCAGCAGGTGTATGACGCGATGAAGGCCGCGGGCGAGGACGTGTCGGCATACGAGCGCGGCCAACTGATGAGCGTGGAGTACGATCAGACCGAACTGGCTGCGCGGGCCGACGAGAAGATCCGGACCTTCCAGGCCGACGCGTCGCGCGAAGCCGGTGTCTTCCATCACCTGATTACGCTGCCGACCTACCACACCGCAGCACTGTCTACCGACAATCTGGCCAAGGAGTACTTCGGCGACCAGGGCATGCTGGGTTACGTGGCCGGTGTGCAACGCAAGGAAATCCGTCAGGGCATCGCCTGCGTCAAGCACCAGAACATGTCCGGCTCGGACATCGGCGACGACCACAAAGAGTATTTCAGTGGCGAAGCGGCCCTGAAAGCGGCGGGTAAAGACAACACGATGAACCAGTTCTGACAGCAGTCATCTCCAAAGCAAAACGCCAATCCAGTCAGGGTTGGCGTTTTTTTTTGCCTGACGGGATGAGCGGGACATTATCGAAGGCTATCTTGTGCGCTTGCGTGACGACGGGGTGCGCCCGCATTCGAGTTTGCGGTGTCCGAGGTCGTTAGATCGCCACACTTCTCGCGTAGGCGCGCCCGCAAAACAGGGAGTCCCGCATAAGGGACACCAAGGCAGCGCAACGTGCTCGATGCCGCGATCCTTTGGTGGAAGTCCGAGGATTCTCCTCGCAGCGACAAGCGTATCGGCTGGCCTGATCGGTGGACTGTTGCGAATTCGGTGGGCACCACCTGAGCTTCTTGCGCCTTCGCAAACGCTATCGGGCTGACACAACTGCGTGTCGAGTTGTCGAACCGCGCCTCGCGCAGTCCCTAGCGAACGCCCCCCGTCTTCGTAGCAGGGCCATTCGACGCGCTGTTCTTGCCGATGACACCGCCGCAGGCGCCGCGAAGCAAATTACCATCCCGTTCGATGTGATTTTGCGCGCGGAGGTTGCTGGACGGGCACGCGATGAGCAGCCGATCCGACTCGTCGTCAACTACCGAATCGCTCCCGATCTGACCGCCGGACCATTCGAATTCGCTCGCTCTCCGATAACGCCACCACAACTGCCGCGTAACTGACCGCCTTCCCACCGGATATTCCTTTCAGCGCGAATTTCGCCAGACGGGCACGCAATGAAATTGATCGGCGCGCTGTTGTAGGGCGCATGCTGGCGGTTCGCTTCTCCCGGCGGGATCTCCGGCGTCCCCGAGGTACGGTACCGCGTCACTCGATCACATGCCGCGTCACGAAGGTCCATGACGGGGTTCTTACCGGTCATCACATCGACAAAACAATAGGTGACCTGAACCGGGAAGTCGCATGAATTGACAAATGACACTTCATACTTGCTCGGACGCCCTAACTTAATGCAGCGATTGACAGCTGGCACAGTGGGATTCAACTGGCTATTCGAGCCGGGCGCGGAATCAGCAGGAACACTCGAATTCAAGGGTCGCGAATTGCCTTGCATCGCGCCGCCCAGGGCCGCCATCTGTGCCGCGTTCTTACCGCCGCCGGCTGCGACGCCTTGCATCACTGCGCCAAGGACCGCCAGCGTGCCTGACGCCCCGCCACCGTCCGTCTGCGCATTCTCCGCGAGCCAGCGGCGCTTTTGTGCCCGATTCTCGTCCTCGATCTTGCGCATCTCCGCTTCGGACTCACGTTGAGCGATCTCGTCGCGTTTGATCTCGTCCTGAACGCGCTGTTTGTCGGCTTGCGCGCCCCGGTCGGAATCTGCTGCGACCTTGGCGCGCTGATCCGCATCGAGCATGGCGAGCAAGGTGTCTCGCAGAGCCCGGCAATCGCGTGTGTCTGCACATTCAACGTCGCTGATGATGTTGTCGTAGCGGTCGTGTTTGCCGAGCGTGCCCATGTACTGCCAGCGATAGCCACCAGTCACGCTGACTTTTCCTGCGTCGTCTTTTTGCAGATAGGCGTAGTACTTCCTCGGCTTTCCGGGCTTCGCGACGAAGAATTCCGTCGATTTCACCCTGCCGCTCGTCCCGTAGTCGAGCTCTTGAGTCAATTCGCCGGGGCCGCTGATATAGCCGTCCTCGCACTTGCCCGACCACCAGTACTTTCCGTTCGCCTGCCGCGCCCGCGCGTCGGCATTCATCTTCTTTTGGAAGTCGTAGTCCTCGTCGCGAATCACATAGGCGATGCGCTGAAGTTTGCATCCCTCAGCCGTCGATACCTCTATCGTTTCGGAGCGGGACGGGTTGTCCTTGGGACCGAACAGCAACGCGCAGCCGCTCAAGGCGACGGCCGGAACGAGCATCAGGATGGATCTTGAGACAACGAACAAGCTCGCGCGACGGAGCAGCAACATGAATCCCCCCGAAGGATTTTTTTGCTTCAATGAATTGGCGGGAGATCGGATTCCATTCAGAGGCCCGCTATTGCGCCATGAGCTCCACTTTATCGACTCGCAGTCTTGATGGCATCCTTCGTTTGGATGATTTTTCCCGGGCCACCGGTCGGGCAGGATGTCGTCTGGTCACCGGCGAGTACCGCCTCGCGCTTCCTGAACTTATTGATATGGCCGATGCCATTGGGCTCGACATGGTTGAACTCGTCAACCTGTCCCAGCAGCAGATCCTGGCGGCAGATATCCGCACGCATGCGACGATTACCCAACCCCCCGCGACCGAAGTGTGAGGTGACGCGCATCCCCCAAATTGGGGATGCGGGGCGATTTCCCCTGTGTCACCATGCGCGCATCTCAGATACCTACAAGCCCAATTTGAGGGGGAAGATGATACGACGCATTTCACTGGCCTATATGCTGGCATCGGGCGCCGTGCTCGTCGTGGCTGATGCAGCTGCCCAGACACCGACCGAAAATCAACTGCGCATGGCGCAATGTGCCGACATGGCCGGCGCGCGCCAGGGCAGCGACCGCAAGACATTCATGCGAGCCTGCCTGAAGAAAGATTCCGCGCCGTCGGCTCCCGCTAACGCTAAGACCCAGGGCAATTTGACCGCAACAGGCTTCTCGGGAACGGCAGACGGGTTCGAGTTCTCTGTCGACGGATCGCAGGCCGTTGGGGTCGGAGGACCGTGCGTGAGCGCGGGCGTCAAACGATTTACGTTCACGGTGCCGTCGAGTTTCGTCCAGTGGCAACGCGGCACATTCCGCAGTCAGTACAGCATGACTGGCCACGGGGATCTTCCGCAGCGCTCGGGACCACCTCTTGACGTGCTGTATTCATTCGACGCGAAGTTCGACTGGGCAGGCCAAATGGCGGCGGTTGCGCAACAGCGCCGTAATCTGCCCGATGGTGGCGCGGCCATTGAGTGCCTTGCGCGCAGCCATGACAAATACGTGGAGGCTGCCGAGAACTGGATGCAAACCAACAAGGGGATGATCCAAAAGCAGTGGGGCGCACAGATCAAGGAAATGACCCGCCAATGACGGAGAGCGCGGGGCGTTCTTCACGGATTCGTTTAAGATCGGCGACGTATCAGCGCGTCCGCCGCATAGACGCGGACAAGGCGTCGTCGATCAGCCAAACGAATGACGCACGCCGCCGCCCACGCTCCTTACCATGCACGAGACGAATCCTAGGAGCACGGACATGCGAGCCGTCATGGCATTAGTCGTCGCCGTGCTATCGGCTTCGGCGCACGCGCAAGGAAACAACTGCGACTGTCAGCAGTACACGGCAGCGTGCGAAGCATCGATCAACGTCGTGCCGACGACCTCCACCAAGGGCTCGTACGGTGCCGACCTGCAGATTCGTTCGACGGCGCCCCAGTGTTCAAAAGTCGACTACTACGTCGACAGAACCCCGTATTTCACGATTTTGAGCCAGAGCCATCAGGGGGAGGATCGCGTGTTCGGACAAAAGCCAATCACGCGCGCCGACATCAGTTCGATCAGTTGCCACGTTTGCCGCCAGCAGGACGCAAACACGTCATCCGGTAGCGACAGGAATGCGAGAGGCGCCTCGCAGGTGACGTTATTTCGCCCCGACGGCGACGCAGGATCGGCTGTCACCAATCAACTGACGATCGACGGCAAATCCGTCGGCAGTCTCAGCAACGGGCAAAGCCTTTCCGTCGACCTGGGCGCGGGCTCTCACACCGTCAAGAACGTTCGCAGATACCAAGGCGCTTGGCAGGGCGAGTGCAGTCAAGCGATTCAGGTCGATGGCGTCACAGCCTACCGATACGAGGTTTCGCTGACTCGTCTGGTGGGCACAACGGCGACATCCGCCGCCGAAGCGTCGTGCCGGCTCGTCGCTCGTTAACCGTTGACGTGCTTCGCGGCACGGGAGAACGCGGCGGAACATCTTGGCCATGGAGGTTTTGGAATACTTCATTTGAAGGATATCCATCGACGCGGCACGTTCCGACAATACGGGTATTCGCACTTATGCCGTCGTAACCCCCGGCGGACTTCAGCTATGCGCCATGGTCTTCGCTCGCCTGTGCTTCGTTCATCAGTCGCCCGGTTACTCGCCATGTCGACGCTGCTGCTGGCCGGTTGCGCGTCTACACCGCGTATTCCACCGCAGCAGCCGATGATGTCAGGCATCACAGACAAACCAACGGTCCAGTCGCCTCAGACGAAACTTCGCGGCGGTCCGGATGCACGTCTGGCGGTGCTTCTTAGCAGCAATACCATCGCGAACACGCAATACCTCCGTGAGCGGCAGACGGCTTTCGACGAAAAATTCGATGGCAATGCCTGGTCAGCGCCCTACCAACTTGTGCTCGACCCCGGATTCTCGCTGGCATGGATCGCGCACTCACTCAGGCAACGTTTCGGCACTGTGATGCTGGTACCCGATGCCAACGCCGCCATCAATGGCAGGTTCGATGGCATTGCCGTGGTGGATGTCTTCTTCGAACCGTATGACAAGGGCATTCCGGAATCCACCGCACACGTTACCGTGGCCTTTTACGATGCGCAGTTCCGCTATATCGGCGCCGCAGGCGGCAAGGAATACAAAGCGGCTACCGGATTCTGCTGCTGGGCGTACAGCGAGGTCGTAGCGCTCGCCCGGACACATCAAAAGACGATAGCCAACGCGTTGCAGGACTTCGACACCCGATTGCCCTACCTGGTGGAGACTTCGCCCGGCGGCGTGCCCAAGCCCCGCAACAACGCCGTGGGCGCAACCCGATAGAGGTGGATCGTGATGAAGATCGCTCCGAAAACATTCGTACGCTATGCGCTTGCTGTCCTGCTCGTTGGCGCGGCGAGTCGGTCGTTCTCGCAAAGCTGTGATTGCACCGAGATCGTGGGGTCGTGTCAGGGCGCAGTCTCTCTCACCCCAACGGGTAGTCAGAAGGGGCTGTATGGGGCCGATCTCGCGATCAGCGCTAACGCTGCACAGTGCGCCCGCGTGGAGTACTTCGTCGACAACACCCCGGCGTTCACAATTCTGGTGAACGGTCGCAGCGGATCGGACCGGGTCATGGGCACCAGCGAGCAGCCGTTGACAGCGAGTCGCGTGGCGTATCAGGGCTGCCGCATCTGCAAGGCGGCCTCCGACCAACGCAAGGACACCGCCAGGAATGGGGACAGCGAAGCCGAAAACCTTTTTGCTGCGGCTCTGGCCAACGACACCTTCAATCCGAACAGTAAAGAGGAAGGCTTCCAGCGCTTAGCCGGTGCGTCTGGGGGAAACGATGCCACGATTTCCGCGATGATGAGTGTCATGCAGGGCATGCAGCAGTTGCAGGCGGCGGGCGGCGGGGCGCGTGCTGCGGCCGTGCAGGCACCGGTGGGCGCAGCGCAGAAAGCGATGCCGGCCACCTGCACCTCGGCGGGCTTCAGAACCTGTGATTTTGGCTCCCCGAACCCCGGACCCAGGTGAAGACGCACGACAACGGGTCGCCTTGACAGCACTAAGCCGGGGCAATGCGCCGCCGACAATACCGCAGTATCGCCACCCATATGCGTAGCGGCCGGGCACGATGCTCATTGCACCACAACTGTATTGAATGCCGCAGGAGCAAACGTCTGGCAACGCGACAAGGAAGTCCCAAAGCGGCCTGAAATCGAACCAAAGGGAATCCCCGAAAGCGCCTGCGATGGCAATCGATCCCGAGGCTCGAACCGTAACGACGCGGCGTGAAGCTCCGCGTCGTTACGCTCCAGCTTTCATCCCAACCTCCATGATTTCTTCATGGGGCGTCACCAGAAGTACTCCCACCGTTTTTCTTCGGCGTTAGAGAATCACTGAGCGTGGATTTTCTCGCTCATTTCATGAATACCGCCCTACTATCGCGCTGAGATAAGAAAAAGGCCCCAAGAAGGAGCCTTGATAAATCGAGTATCCGGGTTCGGCGATTGACGTTTGTCGGACATGCCGCATCACAGCAACCATCCCGTTTTAAGATATGCGAGACATTTGACCCAAAGCGACCCACAACTGTCGGTCGTAACCGCGCGCGTTCAACAGCCGTTTGCAATCCTGGACGGTCATACCAAGCTGCGCGCTCCCCCGCAAATCCCGGCGATTCCGCTCGCCATCACGGATCACTAAAACTCGCATTCCGCCGTGCTCACAAGCCTCACGAAGGGGCCATTCAATGTCCGATTGTGGTGGTCGATAATGTTTCGCGCAGACAACACCGGCGTGTCCATGGAGGTATGCGCGTCGGCCACCAGCAAAGGTTGGAATCCCAAATCCGCTGCTGCCCGACAAGTTGCGTCGATGCAGTATTCCGTTTTCATTCCGACGATAACCAACTCGTTAACGGATGCATCCCGGAGCGAGTCCGCCAGTCCGGTGCCAAAAAAACAGTTGGGCCGGTTTTTGTCGAATACGGCGTCCTTCATCGCATCAACGGCCAAATCTTGCAGAAGTTGTGTAAGCGGGCTCCCAGGCTCAATGGGTGAACCTTGAGGGCCGGTATGTCGCGCAACGAAGATTGAAGCACCGGCTCGGCGAGCCTTTTCGATCAACTGGTTGATGTTGGCAAGAACTTGCGGCCCGTTGTGAGGCGTTTCTGGGCCATTAAACAGTCCGACTTGCATGTCAACGATTAAGAGGGCGCGGCGTTGAGGCTGAGGACCCTGCATTGCGTTTCTCCTGGATTGTTGCCAGTGACGCACGGAGAAACTTCAAGGCCCCGTCCATCACTGGCGGGGCCTTGGGGCGATACGGTATTTGAAACTCACGCACCGACCTCACGGCCCGCCATAAGCGGTCGTGGTGATGGTAGTGGTAGTGAGAGCGAGGAAGTCCATGTCATGCATGATGCAGTAACCGCTTCAAAGCGTCAACGACCGTAGCTTCACAGTTAAGCTCGGTCGATTGGACTGGCGGCGACAGGCCGGGATGGCACTATAGCTGCCGTTTGAACGTCACCGATGGGCAAGCCGCGAACGTCGCTTCCTGGCCGAAAGCAGACAACCTGATGCTGACGGATATCGAAAAACGGGAGGAATACTGCGCTCTCATTTCAAGTAGATATCCGAACAATATTGCCGAGGTCGGTCGCTGCGTTAGTGACTCTAGTCACGCTTGAAAGTGGTTGATCCGTTGGCCTCTCAAAGTTTGCATACTGCTTCGATTTGCTACCAACGGATGGTCTGCGCGAAGTCCACGAAGGCTCGCAACGTAGCCGGCAGGTAGCGGCGCCCCGGATAGTACAGCAACGGGCCGGTGAAGCTGGGCCACCAAGGCTCCAACAACGGCTCCAGTTCGTCGCGGTCGATATAAGGCTGCAGCCACTCCTCGAACAAATAGATCACCCCCGCTCCAGCCACTGCCGAATCAACTGCCAAGTCAGCGGCGGCGCCAAGGTTTACGATCAACGGTCCGTTTGTTTCCACCGTCAATGATTTCCCGTTGTGCGTAAAGAGCCAAGGCGGCATGGCGCCACTAGAAAAGCGTCCGCGCAGACAAATATGCTCGCGCAGATCGTTCGGATGGTCCGGCCTGCCGTGTTGCGCGATATAGCCTGGCGACGCTGCCAGTGCCATGCGCTGGTGCCGTGGACCAATAGGGATCGCCACCATGTCTTGATCCATGCTTTCTTCATATCGGATGCCGGCGTCACAGCCTGACTGCAGCAAGTCCACGAAGCGATCTTCCACGATCACCTCCAGACAGATTTCGGGGTACTCAGCTAGGAATTGCGGAACTATGCGCGGCAATACCAATTTAGAGGCCGCCAGTGGGACATTCAGCCGCAAGCGCCCGGCGGGACGGTCACGAAAGCCATTGACTACGTCCAGCGCTGATTCGACGGCGTCCAGCGCAGGCGTCAGTTGTTCCAGCAGGCGCTGGCCGGCGTCGGTGGTAGCAACGCTGCGTGTTGTCCGATTGAGAAGCCGCACGCCGAGGCGCGACTCCAGTCGGCGCACAGCTTCGCTCAGTTGCGAGGCGCTGGTACCGGTGATACGTGCGGCGCCGCGAAAGCCACCATGGGTGGCCACGGCCACGAAGGCGCCAATGTCTTGCAAATCAGCCATTGCCATTCGATTGTCCGGAATTTCGCACAAGCTGTTCTATTGTTCTGGATTGTCGCACAACGAGCAAGCTCCTAGACTGTGGTCACGTTACCCCTGTCCGCAACTACGGATAAAAATATGAACCAAGCTAAACAGGCCGGCGGCTACATGCTCGGCGATCTCAACGTCACACGCATGGGTTATGGCGCCATGCAACTGGCCGGCCCACATGTATTCGGTCCTCCTAAGGACCGGCAACAGGCCGTCGTCGTGTTGCGTTCGGCGTTGGAGATGGGCGTCAACCACATCGACACCAGCGATTACTACGGTCCGCACATCACCAACCAGATCATTCGCGAGGCTCTGCATCCTTATCGTGACGACTTGGTTATCGTTACCAAGATTGGCGCACGTCGAGGTGACGACGGCTCGTGGCAGAAGGCTATGTCTCCCACCGAACTGGAATCGGCGGTGTACGACAATTTGCGCAACTTGGGCTTGGAAGTGCTGGATGTGGTGAACCTACGCCTGATGTTCAACGTGATGGGCCCGGCGGAGGGATATCTGGAAGAACCTCTGACAGCACTAGCGGAGTTAAAGCGCAAGGGTATAGTTCGGCATATTGGCCTGAGCAACGCAACGGCCAAACAGATCGCTCAGGCACGGACGATCACTGATATCGTCTGCGTGCAAAACCAGTACAACCTTGCGCACCGAGGCGACGACCCGCTGGTAGAGCAACTGTCGAAAGCAGGTATTGCCTACGTGCCGTTCTTTCCGCTGGGTGGGTTTTCGCCACTGCAGTCGGCAACGCTTGAGCAGGTAGCTGCCGACTGTGGGGCGACGCCGCTGCAAACTGCTCTGGCTTGGCTACTGCAACGTTCTCCCAATATTCTATTGATTCCAGGAACCTCTTCGGTTGGCCATCTGCAGCAGAACATAGCTGCCGCCGCATTGAATTTATCGCCTGAAGCAGTAGCAGCACTTGACAGTATCGGTGCGTCGGCCAGCTAAACAGTTGATGACGTTCCGCGCGGCGTTCCCAACCGTCGCGCGATATCGATAGCAGCGTACGTCATCTTCAGGCAATACACACGATTGGCCAAGTTGCCCCCCCCCAAATAGGCGGGGGACTAGCCCAGCGCGGAAAGCCCTCGCGTCTCGATCCATGCTTCAAGGCGCTCACGGGTTTGGTCCGTGATCTCGAATTGAACCGGACGCCGGGTCTTTTGTTGCATGATGGTGGCTCTCGCGGCCACGTGGCTTCCGTGACGGATGCCCTGCACCTGCAATCGCGTGAGATCGCGACGTCGCCCCAGAATCGTGTCCACGGGTAAAACGCGCAAATTGCCAAAATCTCCCAACCCCGCTTAGAATGCCGGTCTTCGCGGGCGTCGTATAATGGCAATACCCTAGCTTCCCAAGCTAGAGCCGTGGGTTCGATTCCCATCGCCCGCTCCAACACCCTCTCTGTTATTTCTCCGCTTGATTGTTCTGCCACTGACGTCACGCCGACGCCTTGCGCTTATGGCCGTGCGGCTTGCCACGATCAGGTGGAGTAAAATCCGTTTCCCATGCGCTTCTCCGACTTCGACCAACGCCTCGCCGCACTCGGCGCTCAACCTGTCCATCGTGGCCGGGTGGCTCGCGTCTGGCTGAACGGGCAAGCACTCGACACCGGCACGCGCCGTCGCAGCTCAGAACACTTCCTGCCGCTCGCGCTGCGAAACGCCCTTCCCGCACTCACCGCAGAACTCGACGGCCTCGCCCGCGTCCGCTCGGAACACACGGGCAACGACGGCTCGCGCCTGCTCGTCGAACTCGCGGACGGTCAGATGGTGGAAAGCGTATTGCTGCCGCGCGACGGCCTCTGCGTCTCCACGCAAGTCGGCTGCGCCGTCGGCTGCCGCTTCTGCATGACCGGCAAGAGTGGCCTGATCCGCCAGATCTCAAGCATGGAAATCCTCGCCCAAGTCGTACTGGCGAGACGTCGGCGCGCGGTGAAGAAAGTCGTCTTCATGGGAATGGGTGAGCCAGCGCACAACCTCGACAACGTGCTCGAAGCCATCGACCTGCTGGGCACCGAAGGCAATATCGGCCACAAGAACCTAGTGTTCTCCACCGTGGGCGACCTGCGCGTGTTCGACGCCCTGCCCCGGCAACGCATCAAGCCCGCACTGGCGCTGTCGTTGCACACCACCAAGGCCGACCTGCGCGCCCACCTGCTGCCACGCGCACCGAAAATTGCACCGGATGCGCTGATCGACCTCGGCGAAAAATACGCTCGCGACACCGGCTACCCGATCCAATATCAATGGACGCTGCTCAACGGCGTCAACGACGGCGACGATGAGCTCGACGCCGTCGCGCGCTTGCTCAAAGGGAAATACGGCGTGCTCAACGTCATCCCCTTCAATAGTCTCGAAGGCGACGACTACCAACGCCCCGATCGCCAACGCATTCGCGAGATCGTCCGCTATCTGCACAGCCGCGGCGTACTGACTAAGGTGCGAGACAGCGCCGGGCAAGACGTCGATGGCGGTTGCGGACAATTGCGCGCTCGCGCCATCGGCGAAACGAAAGTGGTTGAACTGCACAGCACGCGGTAAGCGCGCGGCGCAGTAAGTTCACGCAGCGTTGGCGCGCGACAGTTCGCGGAAATTCATCCAGTGCGAACTCACCAGCCAGCCAGCATCCACCGGCAAACTCACCCCTGTGATTGCGCTCGACTGATCGCACATCAGGAAGCTAACGGCCGCCGCAATCTCGTCGGTACCGACCAGACGCCCCAGCGCCGAATGCGCTTCAATCGCAGTGGCGCTGCGCTTGCCCGTCGCAAGCTTGTCCTCGAAGATTGGCGTCAGCGTGAAGCCCGGGGCGACCGCGTTGACGCGAATGCCAGACGCGCCCAATTCGCCCGCCGCCAACTGCGTCATCGCACCGAGTGCCACCTTCGTCGGCGAATAGGCATGCAGCGGCAACGGACGTAATTCGTTGATCGACGTGATGTTGACGACCGCACCCGCGCCCGCCTGCTTCATCAGCGGCGCAAACACCCGCAGACAATACTGGGCGCCGAAGTAATTCACTTCCCACACACGCCGCTGCATGTCGTCATCCATCTCCAGCATCGGCACGACGTCTTGCAGCAGGCCCGCGACATTCACCAGCCCCGCAACGCCACAGCGCTCGCGCAAAGACGCCGCCAGGACATCGACCGCTGCATGGTCGGTCACGTCGAGCGCCGCCAGCGTCATCCTCGGCTCGGCAGCACGCGCGCCAAAGACATCGCGCAAACGGGCAAGATCGAGATCCGTGGCCACCACATGCCAGCCGTCATCGAAGAGGCGGTTCGCCACCGCCAAGCCAATGCCGCCGCTCGCTCCGGTCACAACCACGGCGTGGCCGCTATCGCGCAACGTGTCTAATGATTTGCGCTTCGCGCGCTCAGGGGATGAGGTCATACCATGCGTCTCCGTCAGGGGGTTGTCGCCTTAATTTCTAAACAATTCGTTTAGTTTATCAACACCCCCATCCGGCGCGTCAAGCCTTTTTTGCCGCCCCCTTCGCACGCGCGGTCTTCGCGGGCGCGGCTTTTGTACCTCGCGCAGTCTTCCCCGCCATCGCAGGCACCTTGCCATTCGGGCCGATCAGGCCTTGCATGACAAGGTCGACGTGCTCGCGGACAAACGCCCGCGTCAGCGGCTTGTGGCCGACGAGCAGGCGGTAATAAAGCGGCGCGTAGAGGATGTCGAGCACGACGTCGGGGTCGCCCGGTTTGATCAGCCCGCGTGCCACAGCGTCGCGCACGATCTCCACACCCTGCTGACGGCGCGCCGACACGTAACCGTCGCGAAACGCCTGCGCGATTTCCGGATCGGACTGTCCTTCCGCAATCAGCGCGCTGATCATCGTGCCCATCGGCCCGCAGAATTCCTCGGCCATCTTGAGCAGACGCGAAAAAATGCTGTCGAGCTGCAACTCTTCCGGATACGGCAACGCCTGCCCCGCCTCACGCAGGAAGGCCGTCATGATCACCGACGCGCGGTTCGGCCACCACTTGTAGATCGTCGCCTTGCTCACCCCCGCCGCAGTCGCAATGGATTCCATCGTCGTCGCGGATAACCCCTGCTCAAGCAACAAACGATATGCCGCGTCGAGCACGGCGCGCTCCGCCTCCACACTGCGTTTGCGTCCGCGCCGGCCTGCCGCGGGAGATTCGGGATTCAACTGACTTGACATTCGCTTTGCCCAGACAAATACTAAACTGAACGTTTAGTTTATAAATTTCGTCACCGCTTTGAAAGCTCGTCGAGCGGTACGTCGGTTTGGAGAATGGAATGCAGAAGTCTGACACAGTTTTTTCTTCATTTGCCCTGCCCGTGGGCGAAGCATTGGCCGACACCGGCATCACGCCGGCCGAGCAACGCGTGCGCGAAGATCTCGCCGCCGCGTATCGCCTATGCGCGCTCAACGGCTGGGACGACTTGATCTACACACACTTGTCTGCGCGCGTGCCTGGCCCTTCGCATCATTTCCTCGTGAATCCGCTCGGTCTGGCGTTCGACGAAATCACGGCATCGAATCTGGTGAAGATCGACCTCGACGGTCGAGTCATCGGCAACTCATCTTACCGTCCCAATGCGGCCGGCTTCGTGATTCACGGGTGCATCCACGCAGCGCGTGAAGATGCCGCCTGTGTGATGCACCTGCACACAGAAGCGGGCATGGCATTGTCTGCGCTGGAGGACGGTCTGCTGCCCATCACGCAGCACGCCATGCGCTTTGTCGGACGCCTCGGTTATCACGATTACGAAGGCATCGCTCTCACCATCGGCGAGCGCGAGCGGTTGCTTGCCGACCTGGGCAGCAACGCAGCCCTGATTCTGCGCAATCACGGCACGCTTACCGTAGGACGCTCGGTAGGTCATGCCTTCGTGGAAATGTTCTATCTGGAGAAAGCGGCCCGCGCGCAATTGCTCGCGCAGGCGACGGGTGCACCGCTGCGGATTCCGGCACCGGACATCGCCGCCTTGACGGCCCATCAGTGGGTGACGGATCTACGCGGCTCGGGTGATCGCGAGTGGCCTCCCCTGTTGCGTCAACTGGAGCGCTACGGCGACGACTACAAGCGTTAATGCATTGCAGTGAAGCTGTGCGGTACGAATAAGAAATACGAAATGGGCAGTTGGCAGTGACCAGCAAACATAACAGAACCATGACGGAGACACCCCTTGAACCCGACCCTTGCATCACAGGCGAGCCAATCGGCCGCCGGTGGCGATAACGCCGCCGCGCTGGACTCCCGCATCGCGCAGGAGACGATTGGCCAGCTATTCCGGCGCATTCTGCCCTTCCTGATCCTCTGCTACATCGTCGCATTTCTCGATCGTGTGAACGTCGGCTTCGCTGCCCTGCACATGAATGGCGATCTCGGATTCACCGCGACCGTCTACGGTTTCGGCGCGGGTATCTTCTCGATCGGCTATTTCGTCTTCGAGGTACCGAGCAACCTGATCCTCCATCGGGTGGGCGCGCGCATCTGGATCGCCCGCATCATGGTGACGTGGGGCTTTGTCTCAGCGGGGTTCGCGTTCGTTTCAGGCGAAACGTCGTTCTATGTGATGCGCTTCCTGCTCGGCGTCGCCGAAGCGGGGTTCTTCCCCGGCATCGTGTTGTACCTGAGCCTCTGGTTCCCGGGACGCGCCATGGCGCGTGCGACAGCGATCTTCATTCTGGGCCTGCCGCTGGCGGTGCTAATCGGTGCACCACTCTCGACAGCCATTCTCACGTCGTTCCATGACTTCGCCGGACTGCGCGGCTGGCAATGGATGTTCCTGCTCGAGGGGGCGTTGGCTGTGGTGGTCGGCGTCATCGCCTACTTCGTGCTTGGCAGCTCGCCCGACAAGATCACGTGGTTGACCGAAACCCAACGCGACTGGCTGGTGCGAACGCTCGCGCAAGAGCGCGCCGCGAAGGAAAGCGCGCGGCAATATAGCGTCATGCAGACGCTGCTCTCGGGCAAGGTGCTGCTGCTCGCGCTGGCGATCTTCTGCAACATCACCGCGCTGTTCGGCATCACCTTGTGGATGCCGCAGATCATCAAGGGCATCGGCGGGCTCGACAACACACGCGCGGGGCTGCTCAGTGCCGTGCCGTATGTGTGCGCCGGCATCGCCATGGTGATCAACGCGCGGCATTCCGACAAGACCGGCGAGCGCCGCTGGCACATTCTCGTGCCGGCAGCGATCGGTGCGGTGGGCTTGGTGATGGCGGGAAGCGCGACGTCGCCGTACGTCGGCATTATCGGGCTGTGCATCGCCGCAGCGGGGATTCTGGCGTCGAACATTCTGTTCTGGCCGCTTGCCCCGATGTTCCTGACGGGCGCCGCCGCCGCGGCCGGTATTGGTCTAGTGAACTCCGTCGGCAATTTGGGGGGCTTCGTCGGCCCGTACCTGACAGGCTGGGCGAAGGACACCTTCGGCGGATATAGCGCCAGCATGAACACGCTCGGCGTCATGGTGCTCATCTACGGTCTGCTGCTCTTTGCATTCCTCACCGTGACGACGCGACGTGCAGGCATCGTCAGCGCACACGCCGCCACTCCCGTCCGAGGTACGGCAGCGCGCTAAACCTGCTCCCCTCTCCGTCTCGGTTCCGATTCTTTACTTTGCCCGGGCGCGCGGCGCGCGCTTGGTTCTTGCCATGAATATTGCCAATACCCTTGCGCGGGCCGCCGTACGGCATCCCGCCCACATTGCGACCTATCTCGGCGATTCGCCGCAGTTCGACTACGCCACGCTGGCGCGCCGCTGCGCCGGTATCGCCAGCGGCCTTCGCTCTCTAGGGCTGGCCGATGGCGCTCGCGTAGCGCTGTGGATGCGCAATCGGCCCGAGTATCTCGAATGGCTCTATGCCATCTGGTGGGCGGGCCTCGTCGCGGTACCGATCAACGCGAAACTGCATCCGCGCGAAGCCGCGTTCATCGTCGACGACTCGCAAGCGGAAGTGGTGCTGGCAGAAGCAGAGGACGCACAGGCGCTGGCCGACTGTCTTGCGACGTCGACGATTTGCCTCTCGCCGGAAGATGACCGTGTGCGTGAATGGGTGAAGGCGGATGCGTCGCAATCTGTGCCTGTGGCATCGCGCGAGAACACGGACCTCGCATGGATCTTTTACACGTCCGGGACGACGGGACGACCCAAGGGCGTCATGCTCTCGCATCGCAACCTCTGGTCGATGGCGGCGTGCTACATCGCAGACGTGGATGCGGTCGGCCGCGAAGACCGCACGCTGTATGCCGCGCCGATGTCGCACGGCGCCGGGCTGTACAGCGTGGTCTTCACGATGCAAGCCGCGGGGCACGTGTTTCCTGCGTCGGGCGGATTCGACGCGCAAGAGATGTTTGCGCTTGCCGATTCCCTCGGCGGCATCTCGTGCTTCGCCGCGCCCACGATGGTCAATCGTCTGGTGCGCCACGCGCAGGCAACCGGTGCATCGTCCGAAGGGTTCAAGACGATCGTGTACGGCGGCGGCCCGATGTATACGGCGGATATCGAATGCGCGTTGTCGGTGATGGGCTCGCGCTTCGTGCAGATCTACGGTCAGGGCGAGTCGCCGATGACAATCTCCGTGTTGCCGCGTGATTGCATCGCGACACGCGAACATCCGCGCTGGCCGCAACGTCTGGCGTCGGTGGGTCACGCGCACGCGATGGTGGAAGTCGAGGTGGTCGATAGCGACGGCGTGCCCGTGCCCTCGGGAACGGCGGGCGAAGTCGTGGTGCGCGGCGATGTCGTCATGCAGGGCTACTGGCGTAATCCGGAAGCGACGGCAAAGACACTTCGCAACGGCTGGCTATGGACGGGCGATATCGGCATATTGGACGACGATGGTTTCCTCACGCTAAAGGACCGCTCGAAGGATGTCATCATCTCCGGCGGTACGAACATCTATCCGCGTGAAGTGGAAGAAGTGCTGCTGCGCGCCGAGGGGGTAGCCGAGGTCGCGGTCATTGGAGAGCCGGATCCGGAATGGGGCGAAGTGGTCGTGGCTTATGTCGTCTGCACGCCGGGTGCCGCGCTAGAGAGCGCAGAACTGGATAAGCACTGTCTGGCGCACATCGCGCGATTCAAACGCCCGAAGCGGTATGTGCCCGTCGATGCCCTGCCGAAGAACCACTACGGGAAGATATTGAAGACCGCATTGCGTGTCGGTGGCGCTTGAGGGAGGTGAAGCGCCGACAGAGATCATCATCGATGGGACGGGGCGACATTGCTCCGTCCTTAGGCGTCGCTCTCGCGGGCTCGATGGGAATCGATCCCAAGGCTCTCACCCCGGAATCGTACCCACGGGTAAAAGGCGCAGATTGCCAAAATCCCCCAACCCCGCTTAAAATGACGGTCTTCGCGGGCGTCGTATAATGGTAATACCCTAGCTTCCCAAGCTAGAGCCGTGGGTTCGATTCCCATCGCCCGCTCCAGAGATTCTTTGAAGAAGCCGTCCTTGTGACGGCTTTTTCGTTTTCTGCTGCCGCCCCCGCCGCTCCCCTCATCGCGCCGCAGCGAATCCCACAACCGACGCCCGGTTATTTGAACAATCAGTCAAAAATAACCTATAGTCACGCCATCGAAATGGTGCGCTCATGCGCATCGCTCATTTATTCCCGCCAGATCGACGAGGCCGACCATCATGAGCGGAAGACCGAGAGAATTCGACGACGCAGCCGTCATCGACGCCGCCATGGACGTCTTTTGGACCCACGGCTATGAAGGCACATCGGCGCAGGCGCTCGTCGAATGCACCGGGCTCGGACGCGGCAGCCTCTACAACGCCTTCGGCAGTAAGCTCAATCTCTATCACGAAGCCCTCGAGCGCTATCAGACGCTCGGGCTTCAGACGCAAGCCGACATCCTGAACGCGCCCGGCCCCGTCAAGGATCGGCTCCGCGCGCTCATGCAATGGGGCATCGACGACGACCTCAATCCCGAGAAGCAACGCGCTTGCATGTCGCTCTTTGCCGCGCTCGAACGAGGTGCAAAAGACGCCAAGGTCCGTCAGATCAGTCAGGCGTATTTCAAGCGTATCGAGCAAGTCCTCGTGCATCTGATCGCCGTCGGCCAGCACAACGGCGAACTTTCTTCCGAACGCTCGCCGGTAGTCGTCGCACGCACATTCCTCTCGAGCTACTACGGTCTGCGCGCACTCGGGCGCACGATCTGCGACCGCGCCTTCCTCGAAGACATCGTGGACGGTACGCTCGCCCAACTCTGACGCCCGACGCGCCAGTTCGACACTCAACTCACCCGAGAGACCCGAGACACCGGACATCCTCCCCCGAATCAGATGGGGTCCTCGCCGCCTCCCCGAAATATGGAATGATCATTACATAAATGTCGAAAGAATCCGCAATGCCACCCGTCGTCTACCTATTGGGACTCACCGTATTTGCCATGACCACGGCGGAATTCATGGTCGCCGGCATGATGCCGGCACTCGCCCACGCGATGAACGTCGGCATCGGCGACATCGGCAATCTGATCTCCCTCTACGCCCTCGGCATGACTATCGGCGGTCCGGTGCTGACCGCCCTGCTGCTCGCGCTGCGCACGCCGCACAAGCGTGCCCTCGTCTGGCTGTTGACGATCAACGTCGCAGGCGGCGTACTCGCGGCCATGTCGACTCGCTATGAAGTGATGGCGCTCGCGCGGATCATCATGGGCGTCGCCAGTTCGGCGACGTTCGGGGTTGCGCTCACGCTCTGCGCCGACCTCGTCGCGCCGTCCGTCCGCGGACGTGCCGCCTCCTTCGTCCTCGGCGGCTTGATGTTCTCGCCCGTAGTTGGCGTGCCGCTCACCGCCTTCGTCGAACAGCACTATGGCTGGCGCGCCAGCTTCTGGCTCGTCGCCGTGCTCGCCGCACTGTGTACGGTTGCCGTCGCGCTGTGGGCCCCCGCAAGCGAGAAGCAGGATGACGAAACCATCAGCCTTGCCGGTGAATTCCGCTCACTGTTGAATCGTCCGCTGTGGGCCGCGTTCGCCACAAGCGGATTGATCATCGGCGCGACCTTCGCCGCGTTCAGCTACTTCTCGCCGATCTTTCTCAATGTTGCAGGGGTATCGGCGAGCGCGATCCCGAATCTTCTGGCGATGTACGGTATCGCGAACATCATCGGCAATGCCGTCATCGGACGCCTCGCCGACCGTCACACGTTGACCGTGCTCGCCGCCGGTTTGTCAGTGCTCGCACTCGCGCTGGTCAGCTTCGCGCTTTGGGCCGACCTCGCGCCCGTCGGTATCGCCGCGTTCGCCGCCATTGGCCTGACGGGCGTATCGCTCAACCCCGCGATGGTTGCCCGCGTGATGCGCGCTGCGGCACCGGGGCCGCTCGTCAATACGATGCACACCTCGGTGATCACCGCAGGTCTCGCGTTCGGCACATGGGCCGGTGGCGCTGCAATCGACGCGGGCTACAGCATGCGCGCGCCGCTGTGGATCGGTGCCGCGATGGCAGCCCTCGGCCTCGCCAGCTTGTTACCTTGCCTTCGTTCGGGTCTCGCACAAGCCCCCGATACTGCGTGCTCCGCTTCCTGAGCCCTCTCACATGAAAATGTCGGCCACATCGGCGAAGAATTTAGCCACCGGTGCGGCCCGGCTTGCCCACGTTCCCACCGTCACCAACCCGTCGCAAAGCAGTCCCCAGCCCATGTCACACCTCCACTAGTTGTTCGGTTCGATTTCGCTTGCCGCGAGTTACATCAGAAGATCGGCCATGTCAGAGAAGAATTTGGCCACCGGTGCGGCCCGGCTTGCCCACGTTCCCACCGTTACCAACCCATCGCAAAGCAGTCCCCAGCCCATGTCACACCTCCACTAGTTGTTTGGTTCGATTTCGCTGGCCGCGAGTTACATCAGAAGATCGGCCATGTCAGAGAAGAACTTGGCCACCGGTGCGGCCCGGCTTGCCCATGTACCCACCGTCACCAACCCATCGCAAAGCAGTCCCCAGCCCATGTCACACCTCCAGTGTTTGCTTCGTTGTTTCGCGTTTGTTGCGAGTTGGGTCAACGATATACCCCGGGGTGGGTCGTGAAAACTGAGATAAATCACAGTCGGCGTACGGGCAACGGGTAACGGGCAGCGGCGATGCCGTCACGCGGCCGCCAGCCGGGCACGGAACGACCGCGACACGTCGCCATACCGGCCTCATCGCGCCCGTCAAGTCCCCGCCGGACCGGCAGGCAGGGGCGAGCAAGCGCGCGCAGTGTAAACTGCTGGGTTTTTGACCCCTCAGTGGAATGGTGCAAGTGTCCCGGCGTCCCGTTATCAGCGCCCCCACCCTCATACGCTCTCTAGCCCGTCTAAGCTCGTTCGCGCCGCCCGAGGCCGCGCCGTCGCTGTCGGACCGCATGAGTCAGTGGGTCGGCTGGACCGACGCCATCGCCCTGTCGTCGGCGCTCAAGGCCACGCCGCCCGCCGCAACGCCCGGCGCGCGCACGGCTGCGCACGACCCGGCAAGCGAACTGGCACGTGTACGCACGGACCTCGCCACCGCCATCGCCCGCGATTGCGGTCTGGCCGCCGCGCCCGGCGGGCAGATCCGGGCGTTGAGTGCCGCCGAGCGTCAACGGGCGGCGTCCTTCGCAGAGTTTCCGGCGTATCGGCAACGCTATGCGACGTCGCAACAGACGATGGACACGGCTATCAGCGCCCTGCGTACCCGTCTGCGCGGGCAGTTGGCCGCGCAGTCGCCAGAAGCGGCACGGCTCGCCAGCGTCGACGCGGTCATGGAGCGCGTGATGGGCGCACGTGAGCGCACACTGCTCGCCAGCGTGCCGAATCTGCTCGAAGGACACTTCGTGCGGCTGCGCGATACGGAACAGGCCGCGATGGCCGCCCCGCGCGTGCCAGGCGCACCGCCGCTCGCGCCCGCCGGCACGTGGCTCGACACCTTCCACCGGGACATGCAAAGCATCTTGCTTGCGGAACTGGATATACGCCTTGAACCGATCGAAGGGCTGATTGCCGCCCTCCTCTCGGTTCATCCCGGCGAAAACGTTAGTGAACCCGGACAACATGACCCGTTACCTCGTTGATTTCGTTGCCTTTGTCGCAGGTCTTGCCGTCGTCGGCTGGATCGCCATCGGCTATGCCGGTACCAATACGCTCGCGCTGGCCGTCGCCCTGCTGATCGCGGCGGTCTATCTCTTCGGCGCGCTCGAGCTCAAACGCTTCCATCAAACGACGAACGCCCTCGCCAACGCAGTCTCCGGCCTGAACGCAGCCCCCGCCTCGCTGCCCTCGTGGCTCGACACGCTCCCGGCCAGTCTGCGCACCGCCGTGCGTCTGCGCGTCGAAGGCGAACGCGTCGGCCTGCCCGGCCCCGCACTCACGCCATACCTCGTCGGGTTGCTCGTGCTGCTCGGTATGCTCGGCACGTTCCTCGGCATGGCAGCCACGCTGCGTGGCACCGGCCTCGCGCTCGAAGGCGCCACCGACCTCGAGGCAATTCGTGCCTCGCTCGCGTCTCCGGTGAAGGGCCTTGGATTCGCGTTCGGCACATCGGTGGCCGGTGTCGCCACGTCGGCCATGCTCGGCCTGCTCGCCGCACTCGCCCGCAAGCAGCGCGCGCAAGTCGTGCAGTCGCTCGACGCCCGTATCGTCACGACGTTGCGCGGCTTCTCGCAACAACACCAGCGCGAAACCACGCTGCAACTCCTGCAGCAACAGGCAACGGTCATGCCCGCCCTCGTCGACCGCCTGCAAGACATGATGGCCGCCATGGAGCGCCAGAGTCAGGCGCTTGGCGAGCGGCTCGTTGCGAATCAGGACGCGCTTCACGCCAAGACCGACGCGTCCTACGCGCAGCTCACGAGCGCCATGCAGCAGTACCTGAAGGACAGCGTGACCACCACCGCGAGCGCCGCAGGCGCCGCCATCCGCCCTGAAGTCGAGGCGACGATGGCCAGCCTCGCGCGTGAGACGGCGTCGTGGCATCAGACCGTCTCCGGTGCGATGCAGGATCGAATGGACGGCCTGTCCGATCGCTTCGAAGCGACCACTGCGCGTGTGGCGAGCGTCTGGAAAGATTCGCTCGACGCTCAGTTGCGCACCAACGAATCGCTCGCTACCGATCTGCGCACCGCACTAGGCGAGTTCACGCAGACATTCGACACACGCTCGTCGCGACTGGTCGACGATGTCGCCACCCGACTCGAAGCCGTCACCGGACACGTCAGCAGCGCCCATGCCGGTGTCGCGCAGACGTGGGAGACGTCGCTTGCCGCGCAACAGCGCACCAACGACTCGCTCGCCAAGGAACTCGGCAGCGCGCTTGTCCAGTTCGCACAAACCTTCGAGACCCGCTCGGCCAAGCTCGTCGACGACATCGCCGCTCGTCTCGAAGCCGCGACGGGTCAGGTCAGCGCCTCGCACGCCGGTGTCGCGCAAACGTGGGAATCGTCGCTCGCGGCGCAGCAGCAATCCAACGATGCGCTCGCCAAGGCGCTCGGTGCCACGCTCGCGCAATTCGCGCAGACCTTCGAGACACGTTCTGCAGGTCTGCTCGCCGACGTCACCACCCGTCTCGACAACGCCACCGGCAGCATCGCGACCGCGCAGACGACGGTTGCTCAGGCATGGGAGCAAGCCCTCGCCCAACAGCAGCGCTCGCACGACGCCCTCACGCAAGATCTCGGCACGGCGCTGGAGCGTTTCGCACAGACGTTCGAAGCCCGTTCCAGCGCATTGCTTGGCGACGTTGCGGCCAAGCTCGACGCCGCCAGCGGTAATGTCACCGGCGCGCACGAGCGCGTGGCCCAGGCGTGGGATCAATCGATCGCGCTGCAACAGCAAGCCAACGCCGCCCTGAACACCGAGCTCGCCGCCGCACTCACTCGCTTCGCCGAGACTTTCGAACAGCGCTCGGCACACCTCATCGACGGCGTGAGCCAGCGCACCGAAGGCGCGATGCAAAGCGTGTCGGAGACCGCCACCGTCGTGTCAGGCGAGTGGAAGCAGGCCCTCACGGCACAACAGTCCGCAAACGATGCGCTCGCGCGCGATCTGGCCGGCGCGCTCACGCGCTTCACCGACACCTTCGAAACGCGCGCCTCGCAGTTGCTGCAAAGCGTCTCGGCACAATTGGATTCGACGTCCGAAAACGTTGCGCAGACGTGGCGCAACGCCATCGCAGAGCACACGCGCACGAGCGAGCGTCTGGCCGACGGCAACCAACAACTCGTGGCGGCAACAACCAGCGCCTTCACGCAGCACAGTGCGTCGTTGCTGCAAGCTTTGAGCGCCGCCAACACCGCGCATCACGACGCCACCGCAGAGCGCGAAACGCAGCGCCTGTCCGCGTGGACCGAAACGCTCGAGGGCACGCTCGCCACGCTGCGCTCGGAATGGCAGCAGGTCGGCGCACAAACCGCCAGCCAGCAACAGGCCATCTGCGACACGCTCGCCCGAACCGCGCTGGAAATGTCGGAACAGACGCGCGCCAATGCCAGCGATACCATCGCCGAAATCTCGCGTCTCGTGCAAACCGCGTCCGAAGCGCCGAAGGCCGCCGCCGAGATCATCGGCGAGCTGCGCCAGAAGCTCTCGGACAGCATGGTGCGCGACAACGCCATGCTTGAAGAACGCTCGCGTCTGCTCGACACGCTCGGCACGTTGCTCGACACGGTCAAGCACGCCGGTAACGAACAACGCGCCGCCGTCGATGAACTGGTAACGACTTCCGCCCAATTGCTCGAGCGCGCCAGCACGAATCTGGGCGACGCCATCGCCGCCCAGACCGAGAAACTCACTGCCGCGTCGGCCCAGGTCACGGGCAGCGCGGTGGAAATCGCCAGCCTTGGCGATGCGTTCGGTGCCGCCGTGCAGTCGTTCGGCGAATCGAACACGCAACTGCTCGAGCATCTGCAACGCATCGAAGCCGCACTCGACAAGTCGATGGCACGCAGCGACGAGCAGCTCGGCTACTACGTCGCGCAGGCGCGCGAGGTGGTGGAACTGAGCGTGATGTCGCAGAAGCAGATCCTCGAGAACCTTCAGGATCTGGCGCAAACGCGGGCACAACCGGGTAGCGTGGCAGCATGAGGGAAGATTTCGACGCGGATATCGCGGACAGCGGCGACGTCGGTGCCGCGGCGCCAACGTGGGCCGTCTTCGGCGATCTGATGTCGGTGATGCTCGGCGCGTTCGTGCTCATCATGCTCGGCGTGATCGGCGTGCAGATCGAACTGTCCGCCAAGCTGGAACGCGAAGTGAAGGAGCGGCGCGCCGAAACGCAACGCCGTCAGACACTCGAACAGGCGCTGGCCGGACCGCTCGCCGGTGGCCGCGTCACCCTCGTGAACGGCCGCATCGGCATCAGCGGCAACGTGCTTTTCGCGCTGAACTCCGACCAGTTGCAGCCGCAAGGGCGCGAGGTGCTGCGCAGTCTTGCCGCCCCGCTCACCGCCTATCTGCGCGCGAGCGACGAGATCCTCATGGTCAGCGGCTTCACCGACGATCAGCAAGTGCGTGAGACGAACCGGCGATTCGCCGACAACTGGGAGCTGTCCGCTCAGCGAGCGCTCACGGTCACCCGCGAACTGATTGCCGCAGGCGTGCCGCCCTCGTCGATCTTCTCGGCGGCGTTTGGTTCGGAGCAACCCGTGACGTCGAACGCCGACGAGACCGGCCGTGCGAAGAACCGGCGCGTGGAAATCGCGCCGATGCCGCGCAGCAGTGCCAGCAGCGCGGGCAAACCTCATGGGTGATGCAATGAGCGTCGAGCGTGCAGACACAGCGGCAACGGCTGCGCATGACGCATCGGACCCATTGTCCGAACAACTCGCCGCGTGGCGCGCGCAAGGCGTCGATAAACGCGACCCTGCCCGGTTTCATCGCATCGAAGCCCTGGCGCTGCGCAGCCGCGCTTATTCGGGTGACGTACGGCACGTGCTCGACGACCGTCTGAAGACACTGGTGGAGGAGTTCGTGCAATCGCATGGCATCCCGTCCACGGCATCCCCCGATGAAAGCGGTCCGGCCCCGCTGCGTGCATCGTCACTGCTCGCCGCGCTGACGGCCGACATCGCGCAACGCGTGGGGTCAGGCGAACGCCCAGCGCCGTCGGCGGCGCCTCGCAAGGCCCAAGCGGCAACGCTATCGGGTCAGACACAACAGACGCGCAAGACCGCTCAGTCAGACAGCGTTGCGCCAGCTTCGCAGAAGCGCCCCATCGCACCGCCTGCGCCAATGCCCGTGCCCGTCACGCCGACAGTCATCTCCACCGACGATGCCTTCGAAGACCTCGACGTCCTCGAATATTTCCGCGAGACATGGTCGAAGCTCAGCACCGACGGCAATCTGCGTCAGTCGCTCGCACAAGTGCCGGAGAACGCCGGGCCGCTCAATTCCAGCCATCTGGTGCATCGCGCGCTCTCACTCATGCACGACGTCTCGCCCGACTATCTGCGGCACTTCCTGCGTCATGCCGATGCCCTCTCGTGGCTCGAAGACATGGAAACCACGGGCATACTGGGCAATAAGCCCGCTGCACGCGCCGCGACCGTCGCCAAGACATCCCGCGCGAAAGCTCGCTAACGCCGGCCGCCGCTGATCGCCGGCATCCAGCGCAACGTCATCGCCCAGAACACCAGCGCCGCAAGACTCACGCTCGCGCCGAGTACACACACTCCCGCCCAGCCTAGGGCCGCGTATGTCGCCGTCGCCGCAACCGCTCCCAAGCCGCTGCCCGTCGCGTAGAACAGCATGTACGCCCCCACCAGACGACTCGGCGCATCGGTACGCGCCGCGAAGATCAGACTCTGGTTCGTGACGTGAATCGCCTGTCCGGCGAGATCGAGCAGCAAGACGCCCAGCACGAGCCAGCCCAGCGACGCATGCAAGCCCGCCAGCGGGAGCCATGAGGCCACCAGCAACGCGAGCGCGACGCCGGTCGTGCGCTGCGCCCATCCCCGGTCCGCCCAATACCCGGCGCGCGCCGCCGCCAGCGCCCCCGCTGCACCGACGAGTCCGAACGCGCCAATGCTCGTGTGCGAGAAGTGAAACGGCGCCCCGGAGAGCGGCAAGACCAACGCACTCCAGAAAATGCTGAACGCCATGAACATCAGCAGCGCGATCATCCCGCGAATCTGCAGCGTGCGCTCCTCCCGCAACAGACGGCACATGGACGCCAGCAGCACGACGTAGCGTTGCTGCGTGCCCGGGGTCGTCTGACGCGGCAACGCCCGCCATAACACCGCGCCGAGCATCAGCATTCCCCCGGCCGACGCCAGGTACACGCCGCGCCATCCCGCGATATCCGCGACGCCACCCGCCATCACACGCGCCAACAGCAGACCGACGACCACGCCACCCTGTGTGGCACCGACGACACGTCCGCGTTCATGCTCACCGGCCGCACTCGACGCGTAGGCGATCAGGCCCTGCGTCATCGCCGTGCCCAGCATGCCGACCAGCGTCATGCCCAGCAGCAACGCCACGGCAGACGTCGCCGCCGACACGGCCAGCAGACTCAGCGTCAGCATGGCGAGCTGCACCCGCATCAGACGCCGCCGCTCCCACTGGTCGCCCAAGGGCACGAGGAACAACAATGCCAGCGCGCACCCCGCCTGTGTCGCGCTCACAACGCCGCCCGCCGCGCCGCGAGAGATCCCGAAGTCGTCTGCCAGCGCATCGAGCAACGGCTGCGCGTAGTAGACGTTGGCAACGCTCAGTCCCGCCGCGCAGGCAAAGATCGCGACGAGCGTGCGCGGCATACGGTGCGCGGCGCCGGGCGCGTTCGATGCCGCAGACGCACACGCGACATTCGTCGATTGACACGATGACATGAGGCTCCCCCAAACTAGTTTCAAATTAAGACTTGTTGGAGGATAACCAAACCAGTCTTAAAATGAAACTCAATTTTCTGCCCGGCAAAACGATCCCGTCATGACGCAAACCCAACCTGACGTGCCCACCCCCTCGCTCGATACCTGTCCCGTCGCGCGCACGGTCGACATCATCGGTGACCGCTGGAGCCTGCTCATCGTGCGCGACGCCTTCGACGGCGTGCGCCGTTTCGGCGACTTCCTGCGCAGTCTCGGCGTGGCGAGAAGCATGTTGACGACGCGTCTGCGGGCGCTGGTCGAGGCTGGCATCCTGTCGGTGCAGCCCGCCTCCGACGGCACGTCGTATCAGGAGTACGTGCTGACGCCACAGGGCCGTGAACTCTTCACGCTGATCGTGGCGATGCGGCAGTGGGGGGAGAAGCACCGTTTCGGGCGGCGCGAGTTGCACTCGACGCTGGTCGATACACGCACGGGCGAGCCACTCGCCGATTTACAGCCGACCACCCGCGACGGACGGCCCATTGCGCCGGAGGACACTCAGGTCGTCCGGCCGGCGTGAGCGGGGTGCCAACTTGCCAGTGAAGGCGGTTCCGGTGGATAATCGAGCCCGCTCCCGGTGCTACGGCCCGGGAAAATCCTTTGAAAAATCATCGTGTTGGGCGCCAATTCACGCAGTAATGCCGAAGGTACCGCCCGCCGCAGCACTCCTCGACAAGCCGTCGTCCCAGACGGCTTTTTGTTTCCATGACGAACCACGGACAACCGCCGGCTGACGACGCACAACCGGCCCACGACGACGATGCCGGCCTCGGCGCGCCGCAATCCCATGCCACGGGCGACGACGAGACGTTCGTCGGACCTGACGGTGTAGCGCACCCGCGCCGCATTCGCAGTTTCGTGCGCCGCGCAGGACGCAGCTCGGAAGCGCAGAAACGCGCGTTCGATGTGCTCGGCCCGAAGTTCGTGCTGCCGTATGCGCCCGAAACGCTCGACTGGCCCGCAGCCTTCGCGCGTGCCGACGCACCGCGTATTCTCGAAATCGGCTTCGGTATGGGCGACGGCACCGCGCATATCGCGAAGGTGCGGCCGACGGACGATTTTCTCGGCGTCGAAGTGCACGAGCCAGGCGTGGGCGCATTGCTCAAGCTCATTGGCGAAACGCCGCTGTCGAACGTGCGCATCATTCAACACGACGCCGTGGAAGTCGTTCAGCACATGCTGCCGGAAGGCTCGCTCGACGGCGTTCACGTCTTCTTCCCCGATCCCTGGCACAAGAAGCGCCATCACAAGCGCCGCCTGCTGCAGCCGCCGTTCGTCGCTTTGCTCGCGTCGCGTCTGAAACCGGGCGGCTACCTGCACTGCGCCACCGACTGGCAGGAATATGCCGAGCAGATGCTCGAAGTGCTCGGTGGCGAAGCCACGCTTGAAAACACAGCGGCCGATTACGCACCGCGTCCGGACTATCGTCCCGTGACGAAGTTCGAGAATCGCGGCCTGCGCCTCGGCCACGGCGTGTGGGATCTCGTGTTCCGCAAGCGCGGCTGAGGAATATCGCCGGCGTCGCCGAAAGGAAGAAGGGGCACCGCGCGGTGCCCCTTTTTTCATTCTGCTTTCGGTCTTGCGCGCGCCGGCCTCAGTCAGCCCAGACGACCAGCCCGCTGTAACCGGTAGCCAGCACCACCAGACCGAACACGATGCGATACCACGCGAACGCCGTGAAGTCGTGCGACGCGATATAGCGCAGCAGCCAGCGCACGCAAATGAAAGCGCTGATGAACGCGGCAATGAAGCCGATGCCGAACAGGCTGAAATCGTCGACCGACAACGTCGAGCGTGCCTTGTAGAGTTCGTAAATGGTGGCCCCGAACAGAATCGGGATCGCGAGGAAAAACGAAAACTCGGTGGCCACCTTGCGCTCGAGCCCGAACATCATGCCGCCGATGATCGTCGCTCCCGAACGCGACGTGCCCGGCACAAGCGCGAGACATTGCGCGAAGCCAACTTTCAGGGCGTCGGCGAGCGAGAGATCGTCAATCGAGTTCACACGCGGCAGCTTGCCCGCTTCGGCGTTGCGGCGGTTGTGCCGCTCCACCAGCAAGATGATCACGCCACCGACGATGAACGCCGTGGCCACCACGGTCGGGTTGAACAATGCCGCTTTGATGTGCTTGCCGAGCAACAGACCCAGCACGATGGCCGGCAGGCACGCGACGATCACGTTCACGGCAAAGCGGCGCGCCTTCGCATCGCTGCCGAGGCCCGCCACCACCTGCGCGATCTTGACGCGAAACTCCCAGCACACCGCGAGAATCGCGCCGAACTGAATCACGATCTCGAAGACCTTGCCCTTGTCGTCGTTGAAGTCGAGCAGACTGCCAGCCAGAATCAGGTGACCGGTCGACGAAATCGGCAGGAATTCGGTCAGACCTTCGACCACGCCGAGAATGACGGCTTTGAACGCCAGCAAAAAATCCATGCAATGAGTTCCTGAGGAGTCGCGAATAACGGATTGGGGAAACGGGAGCGCTAAAGGGTTCGGCGGATCGGTCAGCCGACCTCGTCAGCGAGCATCGAATTTGACGTTCACGCCATGCGAGAGCACGGTGATCGCCCCCGGCTGACGCGCCACGCCACCCACGCTGAGTTGCTCGGGCTTGAACGTATAGATGGGCGCGCCTTGCAGCAACTGCGTCGCAATCAGGGCACCTGCCGCGTTCAGTTGCCGTGACCAGCGCTCCGGCAAACCATCGATGGTAAAAGTCTCGACTTCCGGGTCTCGCAGCACCACCGACATCGTGGCAGGGTCGTACGCGAGTGCACTGTCGATGGCAAGCGTGCCCGTGAGCGGTGCACCGCCCAGCGGATGCGTCACCCTGGCATCGATGGACACGGCCAGACGATTGCGGTCCGGCAGCAAGGTCAGCCGCGGGTGCGTGAGGTTCACATCAAGCACCGCCAGTACACGGCGGTCGAACGGAAACTTGCGCTCCAGCGCGCGCTGCAACTGACTTTCGGAGAAGGTGTATTCGTTGCCGAACGGCAATCCCGCGCAGGCCGCCAGCCCGGCGGCGAGTGCTGCACTCCCCGTCAACGCCAGCCAACGACGGCGTGAAACGCGCCGGGCCGGCTTTGCAAGCAGTGCCTCGCACTGCTGATGAATCTGCTGATCTGGATGAACACTATCCGGCATGTCACGTTCCGCTACAGGGCGTCCGGCGCCCGACACGCGCGACTATAGCATTCGCTTGTGACGCGCTTCTACGCGCCAGTGCGCCCGAGCGCCCGAGCGAGCGCCGATGGCCTCGATTACGCCGCCATCGGCGCAGTCATCACTTCCAGTTGTGACAACCAGGCAACTGCCTGTGCGCGATCCGCACCGCACATCTCGGCCGATGGCTGCAACGAACCACATACCGCCGGACGCTGCGGGCTGCCGAAGATCAGGCAGCGGTCGTCGTCGTCCAACTGCACACAGCGAGTGTTCGCCGGCTTGCCGTTCGGCATGCCGGGAATCGGCGTCGAAATGGAAGGCGCGATGCAACACGCCGCGCAGCGGGGTCGGCAGTTCATGAATGGATAGGGGGAAAAGCAGAGGGATCGGCGTCATCCGCACGGAGAAACGCCGTCTCAGGCCGCGCATTCTACCGTGAGTGGCGAAGCGGGGCCTGCGCGGCCCGCGCCCGGCTTACCAGGGCAAGCTGCCTTCGCCGCCGAAGAACCCGCCCGTCACCGGCCCGCGCTCGCCGAGCGCCAGCATCAGCACGCTACGCGCGCCTTCGGCAAGCCCCTGCCGTGCCCGTTTGCCGTTCGCATCGATCGTCAGGTCGGCGGGGGCGCCCGGATCGACCGAGTTCACCGTGATCGACGTCTCGCGCAATGTATGCGAGAGCTGTACCGTCAGCATGTTCAACGCCGCCTTCGACGCATTGAACCCGATCTGCCGAAACGCCGAAGGCTCCCACGCCGGATCGCTGTTGTGCGCCAGCGACCCGAGACCGCTCGACACGTTGACGATGCGGGCCCGCGCCGAGCGCGCCAGCCACGGCAGCATGGCTTGCGTCACGCGCAATGTACCGAAGAAGTTCGTGGCGAAGACCCGCTCGACCGCTTCGATGGAGGCTTTCTCCGGGGCGTCGTCGCGCGGATCGGTCACCGCCGCGTTGTTCACCAGCACGTCGAGCCGCCCGTGATAGCGGCCAATGCGATACGCGGCCGCGTGGAGCGTCTCGGGCCTTAGCAGGTCGATCACCAACGTCTCCGCCTGGAAACCCGCCTTGCGCAGCGGTGCAACGACTTCCTCCCCCTTCGCTTCCTCTCGTGCCCCCACGAGGACCGTCATGCCGGCCTCGGCCAGCGCACGCGCGACTTCATGCCCAATACCTCGCGTCGCGCCAGTCACCAATGCCACGCTTCCCAGATGGCGATCGGCATTCTCGCTTACCGCGTTCTCGATGGCGTCCCGTTTCATCACTGCTCCCGTCGAAATCCCTGTTGTGCTGCGCCTGAGCGCGCGCAAATTTGTTAGCATCGAGTTTATGAAGAATCCTTCAGATTTTCCATTCGCATATGAAACCGGACAGCCAAGCCCCCGCAACGCCCCGTAAATCGCCGCAGCAGGCGCGTTCGCGGGTCACCATCGACGCCATTTTCGAAGCCGCGCTTCAGGTTTTGCTGCTCGATGGCGGCCGTCAGTTGACCACGACTCGCGTCGCCGAGCGGGCGGGGGTGTCGGTCGGGACCCTGTATCAGTACTTCCAGAACAAGCAGGTCTTGCTCTACGCGGTGCTCGGGCGGCATATCGACCGGATCGTCGAGACCGTGGAGGCAACGTGTGCGGCCTCTCATGGGCAGCCGCTCGAAGTGATGGCGCGCTCGCTCGCCGAGGCGTACGTGGGCGCCAAGATGTCGGACATCGAAGAAGCGCAGGCGTTGTATCGGCTCTCGGAAGATCTGGATGGGCGCGAAGTGTTCGCCGGGGCGGCCACGCGCATGCATACGGCCGTCGTCACCATGCTCAAAACCGCGCACGACACGCGTTTCGACGATCCTGAGACGGTCGCCTTCGTGTTCCTGAACTCGATGAGCGGCCCCCTCAAGGCGATTCTCGAAAACCGCGCGCCCGCCAGTGCCTGCTACGAAACGCTGGCGGGACAGATCGCCGATCAGATGGCGACGATGTGTGGCGCTTACCTGCTTCGGGTCGCCCAACCGGTCACGCCGAACGCCGCCGCATAGCCACGCAGGCGCCGCACTTACGCCGCCTGTGTGGCAAAAGTTCACGCGTCATAATGACTGCCGCCCGGAACTGGTAAAATGCCGGGTTGTGTTTGCCTACTACCCACGGTAACCGAGATGAATTACGAACAGGCCCGCTTTAACATGATCGAGCAGCAAATCCGTCCCTGGGACGTGCTCGATCAAGAGGTGCTCAATCTGCTCAAGCTCGTCAAGCGCGAGGAATTCGTGCCGACGGCCCAGCGCGCCCTCGCCTTCACCGACGTTGAACTGCCGCTGCCGGGCGCGGCCATCGCCGACAAGAGCCAGCACATGATGTTCCCGCGCGTCGAAGCGCGCATTCTGCAAGCGCTCGCGCCGAAGAAGAATGAGAACGTGCTCGAAATCGGCACGGGTTCGGGCTACATGGCCGCCCTGCTCGCCTACAACGCGCATCACGTGACGACGATCGAATTCGACGCCAACCTCGCCCAGACCGCCCAGCAGACGCTGCGCGCCAACGGCGTGACGAACGTGGAAGTCATCAATGCCGACGGCGCGCAAGGCTGGAGCGCCGCCGCACCGTACGACGTGATCGCCATCTCCGGCGGCCTGGCCGAACTGCCGCAAGCGTTTCTCGACCAACTGAAGGTCGGTGGCCGTCTGGCAGCTTTCATCGGCGGCAGCCCGGTCATGGAAGCGAAGCTCATCACGCGCATGTCCGAGACCGAGTACCGCGCCGAAAACCTGTTCGAGACGCAAGTGGCCTATCTGGTTGCACCGCAACCGTCGAGCTTCAAGTTCTGAGCCCGGCTGCCGGGGTGACGTGCCGTCCGGTCACGGACGACGCGCCCCGGAATGCCGCGAGCGGACCGGTCCCGCGCCCCTTTGCGGGGGCAAATGCGTGTGGGAATCGACGAGGACCGGACGCCACCAATACGACACACGAACATCATGCAAAACATTACACCGGCGCAATTGGCCCAGTGGCTCGCGGACGGGGACCGCAGCCAACCCACGCTTCTCGACGTGCGTGAGGATTGGGAAGTGCAGACCTGCCACATCGCCCAGAGCAAGAACGTGCCGCTCGGCGACGTGCCCGCCCGTCTGACGGAACTCGACGCCGATGCGCCCATCGTGTGCATCTGCCATCACGGCATGCGCAGCGCACGCGCCGCAATGTTTCTGGAACAACAAGGTTTCTCCCAGCTGTTCAATCTGGACGGCGGAATCGATGCCTGGGCTCGCCAGGTCGATCCGTCGATGCCGACTTACTGAGCCAGGGCCATGCGCCCTTCGAGGCTTGCCGCGCGTGAGCGCGCGGCCAGGCGTGCGCCTGCGTTGCGCACCCTCTCTGCGAGCGCCCTCGTCATGGCGACGACGCTCGCGGCCCTCATGGTTCACGCCGCGCCCGCCGGCGCCACCGATCTTCTCCAGCTTTACAGCGAGGCCCAGAGCCGCGACGCGCTGATCGCCAGCGCCCGCTCGGCCTACCTCGCCAACATCGAAGCGCTGCCGCAGGCCCGCGCCGCACTCCTGCCGCAGGTCTCCGCGCGCTGGGGCTCCGTCAATACGCACTACGGCTCGGGGAACGTGTCGAACACGTTCGTCAGCAGCGGCTACAGCCTTGCGCTCACGCAACCTATCTTCCACTGGGATAGCTGGCAGTCGTATCAGCAAGGCAAGCTGACGGTCGCGAGTGCCGAGGCATCGTTCGCGCAAGCGGAACAAGATCTGATTCTGCGCGTGGCGACCGCCTACTTCGACGTGCTCGCCGCGCAGGACGACCTTGCGCTCGCCGGCACGCACAAGCAGGCTATCGCCGAACAGCTCGCGTCCGCCAAGCGGAATTTCGAAGTCGGTAACGCCACGATCGTCGACACCAACGAAGCGCAGGCCAGCTTCGATCAGGCCACTGCGCAGGAAATCGCCGCACAGAACACGCTCGATGTCCGCCGTGCCGCCTTCGCGCGAATCGTCGGGCATCCCGTCGGTTCGCTCGCCACGCTGCGCGCAGGCGCAACACTGCCGTCGCCCCAGCCGAACAACGTGGCGGACTGGGTCGCACAGGCGGAGCAGGCCAACTACGGCGTGCAACTGCAAACGCTTACGCTCGAGACCGCGCGGCGTGAAACGTCGAAGGCCAAGTCCGGCTATATGCCGTCGGTCGATCTGGTCGCTGCCGGGGCGCACTCGAACGTGGGCAACGCCAACAGCCTGCTGTCGTCGGCCATGTCGAGTCCGTCAAGTCCGGGCTCGGGACCGAGTTCCGCCGGGCAGATCGGCATTCAGATCAGCATTCCGATCTTCTCGGGCGGCGCCGTGCAGAGCAAGTTGCGCCAGACGCTCGCCCTCGAAGACAAAGCCATGACCGACCTGGATGACGCGCGGCGGCTGGCCGTTTTCAGTGCTCGCCAGTCCTATCTGGGCGTGTCGAGCGGGCTGGCGCAGGTCAAGGCACTCGAAGCGGCCGAGCAATCGGCGCAGTCGTCGGTGGCGTCGAACAAGCTCGGCTATCAGGTGGGCATTCGCATCAACGCCGATGTCCTCAACGCCGAAGACAAGCTCTTCACCACGCGACGCGATCTCGCCAAGGCGCGCTACAGCACGCTGCTCTCGAGCCTTCAGTTGAAAGCCAGCGCCGCCACACTCGTCGACACGGACTTGCAGTTGCTCAACGCGTTGCTCACGGAAAATCCCGAGGCTTCCGCAGCCATGGCAGGCGCTCGTGAGGCCGCACCGGCCGACGCCGGAGCCGGGTTGCCCGCGCGTGGCGTGCGACCGGGCGTCACGGCACCGTCGATGCGGCGTTAGTCACCCGGCCGCTTGAGCCGGTAGAGCCGCTTGGGCCGGTTGAGCGGACACGAAAGCGCATAGCAAAATGCCTCGTATGGCCAGTTCGGCATGCGAGGCATTTTGTTTTCAACGTGCAGACAGCGTTCGGTGCCGCGGCGAGGTCAGTCTTGCGCGACAACGACACCCGTGTCGAGCCAACGGCCCAACGCCGCAACAGTGCGCGCCGTCGCCCCTTGATGCTGTTTCGCGAACAGCAGCGCCGCAGTGCGCATCGCAAGCCGGCGGTCGTCGTTGAGCAGCAGATCGGCCAGCGCCGTGGCGAGTTCGCCCGCATCGCTGACACGCAATGCCGCGCCCGCCGACAGGGCGTTCTCGCTAGCCTGCGTGAAGTTGAACATGTGAGGGCCGAAGACGACCGGCGTGCCCGCCGCACAAGCCTCGATCAGGTTCTGACCGCCCAGTGGCAGCAGACTCCCGCCGATGAACGCGACATCGGCCGCAGAGAAATATGCCGCCATCTCGCCCATCGAATCGCCAAGAACCACGTCGACATCGGCAGGCAGCGGCGTGTCGTCGTCGGGCCAGGCACTGCGGCGAACGTAGTTGAGCCGCACCTTCTCCAGCATCGCCGCGACCTCATCGAAGCGCTGCGGATGACGCGGCACAAGCACCAGCAACGAACGCCGCCCCACATCCGAGGCTGCGGCGAGCATCGCACGCGCCTGAAGCACCAGCGCTTCCTCGCCATCGCGCGTGCTCGCCGCGAGCCAGACCTTGCGCTCGCCGAAGCGCTCGTGCCAACGCGCACCCCGCGCGAGCAGTGCAGACGGCGGCGTCATGTCGAATTTGAGATTGCCCATCACGTCGACGTCGTGCGCCCCCAGCATGCGAAGCCGCTCGGCATCGGCATCGCTCTGCGCGAACACGCGGCTGAAGCCGCCGAAGACCGGCTTGGCCGCCTCGCCAAAGCGGGCGGCACGCCGGAACGAACGTGCCGACATGCGCGCATTGGTCAGCACCAATGGCACACCGCTTTCACGGCAGGTGAAGATCAGGTTCGGCCAGACTTCCGTCTCCATCACCACGCCGACGCTCGGTCGCCATTGCTTCAGGAATCGCCGGATCGGACCGACCATGTCGTAAGGCAGATAACAGCGCAGCACACGATCGCCGAACAGGTTTTCGCCCGTGGCACGCCCGGTGGGCGTCATGTGCGTGAGCAAAATGCCGTGAGACGGGTAACGCGCCAGCAGCGCGTCAATCAACGGCTGCGCGGCGCGCGTCTCCCCAACGGAGACGGCATGTACCCAGATCAGCGGACGGCCGGTGTATGGCGGAGCATCGTAAAACCCGAAGCGTTCCCCGATGTGACGGCGATACCCGGGCTCGAACCGGCCGCGCCACCACAGGCGAATGACGGCCAACGGTGCAACGATCCACCAGAGCGCGCGATAGACGAGACGCAGCAACATTCAGATGAGCGCGCGTTGCGTGAGGCGTTGCAATACCGCCAGCGGCGAGCACTCGGGGTGCACCATCGCTTCGGCGGGCAGGAAGAATGTCTGCTCCATCATGAACTGCCCCGACATCACGGCGTGAGAAGTCTGATCCGAAAAGCAGACCCACACGCTGCCCGGCGGGAATGGCATGGTCTGCTGATCGGCGTCGCGCTGGTAGCCCATGTCGGCTTTCATGCCGTCATGCAGGTGCAGCATGATGTGGTCGTAGCCGCTGCGCGGGCGCTTGGTGATACCCACGGCGTTTTGCAACCATGCGGAGCCCGGCCATTGCATCGGCACTTTAGGCAGGAAGCGCCTGGCCACGGCCTCGAACGGCTCACCCACGCGCCAGACGCGTGGCTGGCCCGCCGGATTGATGTTGGTGAACACGCGCAGAATGCGCTCGCCGTAGTTCGGGCGCGACGGGAAGGCATCGACATGCAGGCGGCTGTCGTCCTTGCGCCACGACGTCTGGCGCGTTTCGACCTGATGCAGACGCAAGCTCGTAGGTGCCGCGCGCAACTTGCCGCGATACTCGGGCAGCAAACCGTCGATCAGACTGCATGCCTGCGTGTAATAGCGCTTGACCAACGCATGGACGGCACGCTGCGTGGCGTCATCGGCGGCTACGCCCACGAGCACGTCGGTCTTGGGATCGAGGCTGATGTTCTTGCGCTTCGGATCGGCAATCGACGGATCGAGCAGACGCTGTTCCCCGGCATCGATGGCAAAAGCCAGATGCGGGAAGTAGAGCACCTTGCCCGCCTCGACATCGGCCACCAGCGTCTCGCGCGGTATCGACAGTTGGCTTCCCTGCCAGTTGCCGGATTCGACGGTAACGATCTGGTTGCTTTCTTGCGTTTGGCTCATGCGCTTCGGTCCTCCCCGGACGCGGCGTCGCCACGCATCGCAGGCGGCAGCGACGGTGCGAGCTGGCGCACGGCGTCGCGCACTTGCGCGAGCGTTGGCTTATGTTCGGCGTCGCCTAGATTGATGATGCACGGCGACCAGAATCCACCGGTGCGCCACGCGGTGCTGAAATTGTATAGCTCGATGGTGGGGCGGTTCAGCGCTGCGGCAATATGTACCAAACCGGTGTCCACCCCCACGGTGATCGCACCGCGATCGATGAGGCCGACGACCTGCGACAGATTCAGCTTTGGCGGCACCCAGGCGTCGTTCCCCAAGGCCGCAGCCAGCCGCAGCGAAACCTCATGCTCGGCTGCGCTGCCCCACGGCAAGACGATCCGCAACCCCCGCGACGCCAGATCCCGGCCCAGCGCAATCCAGTCGTCTTCGGGCCAGCTCTTGTCCTCGCGCGAGGTCGCATGCACGAACACCGCGTACGGACGGTCCGGGCACTGGCTGTGATCCGCCCGCTCGGTGGCAATGCCGAAGTCGATCTCGCCGGGCACCTTGAAACCCAGCGCCTCGGCGACCAGCAAGCGTGAACGCGTCACCACGTGGGTATGCGGCTCAATGCGCACCATGTGACGATACAGATAACGCACCGGCCACTCGTAGCTGGCCCCCTCGGTCCGGTTGCCCAGTCCCCACACGGCGCCACGCGCCGTGCGCGCAATCCAGCCGGTCTTGACCAGGCCTTGAGTGTCGATCACGTAATCGTAGGGGGTTTCGCGCAGCGCGCGGCGAAACGCACCGACTTCCTGCCACGTGCGCGCCGCGAGCGGCTTCTTGCGCCAGCGGCGCAGGGCGAAGGGAATGACCCGGCGCACACCGCGCACGAGTTTGACGAGGTCGACGAAACCCTCTTCCACGACCCAGTCGATCTGGGCGTCGGGGTACTGGCGCAGGATGTCCTGCACCACGGGCATGTTATGGACGACGTCGCCGAGCGACGAGACTTTGACGATCAGAACCTGCAACCGAACGCTCCGGCGGTTCGGCCGGGCCTCGTGAGCAAAACCGCGATTTTACTCCCGACACGGCCCGCTGGACACCGTAAACGCCAAGGATCTCGCCACGGCTCCCTCCCCCTGCCTTGCGCCCGCCATCGGGCGCTTGCGCCAGGGGGAGCCCCATCGGCCGGGGTCCCCCCGGCCTGGCGTCAGAACGGCAGCTTCGCGTCGGGCTTGACCGCCAGAATGGCGCGGCGGAAGTCGTCCTGAATATGCTTGATTGCCGCTTCGCTGTCGGCCTCGAAGCGCAGCACGACGACCGGCGTGGTGTTCGACGAACGGGCCAGACCGAAACCGTCCGGATACTCGACACGCACGCCGTCGATCTTGATGATGTCCTGCGCACCGTCGAACTTGGCGGTTTCGCGCAGCTTGTCGATCAGCGCGAAGTTCTCGCCTTCGGCCAGCGGGATCTGTAGCTCAGGCGTCGAAATCGAATTGGGCAACGCGTTGAGCACTGCGCTCGGATCGGCCACCTTCGACAGGATTTCGAGCAGACGCGCGCCCGTGTACAGGCCATCGTCGAAACCGTACCAGCGATCCTTGAAGAACACGTGACCGCTCATCTCGCCCGCAAGCGGTGCGCCCGTTTCCTTGAGCTTGGCCTTGACCAGCGAGTGCCCCGTCTTCCACATCAGTGGCTCGCCGCCATGCTCACGCACCCAGTCTGCGAGATTACGCGTGCACTTCACGTCGTAGATGATCTTCTCGCCCGGATTGCGGCTCAGCACCTCGGCCGCGAAGAGCATCAACTGACGATCCGGATAAATGATCTGACCATCCTTGGTGACCACGCCGAGACGGTCGCCGTCGCCATCGAACGCCAGGCCGATTTCTGCATCGGTCGTCTGCAGTGTCTTGATCAGATCCTGCAGGTTCTCGGGGTGTGCCGGGTCCGGGTGATGGTTCGGGAACGTGCCGTCCACGTCGCAGAACAATTCGATGACATCGCAGCCCAGCGAATGGAACAGCGCCGGGGCGTAAGCACCCGCCACACCGTTGCCGCAATCCACTGCAATCTTCATCGGACGCGCCAGATGCACGTCGCCCGCGATGCGCGCGCGGTACGACTCACCGATCTCGTCGGCCGTGTACGTGCCCTGCCCCGTTTCGAAATCCTGCTGTTCGATCAGCTTCGCCAGACCCTGGATCGCGTCGCCATAGATCGCGCGGCCGCGCAGCACCATCTTGAAACCGTTGTAGTCGGGCGGGTTGTGGCTGCCCGTGACCATGATGCCGGAATCGACAATCCGGCCGTGCAGTGTGACGTTCGTTGCGAAATACACCATCGGCGTGACAACGACGCCGATATCGACCACATCGACGCCTGCGGCGCGCAGGCCGTCGGAGAGTGCGCCGACAAGCTCGGGGCCGGACAGACGGCCATCGCGGCCGACGACGACGGCATTGCCGCCCTCGCGACGCAGCGCCGTGCCGAATGCACGGCCGATCAGGTTCGCAACGTTGGCATCCAGCGTCTTGCCGACGATGCCGCGAATGTCATATGCCTTGAAAATCGCAGGCGAAACTTGCGTGGTTTGCGTCATGGGAAAGCGTCTCTCGGAAACGAGGGGAGAAATGAGCATCCGAAGCGGGTGGGCCTGGCCGGTTGCCTGCCCGGCCCCGCGACGGGCCGGAAGTTGCGAGCGCCTTGGCCGCGAAGCACGCGGCGGCCGCGCCGCAAACGTCAAATCCCGGCAGGAAGCCCGGCCGGGAGCGGCTGCATTACGTTAAAATTATACGGGACTTCGCCGCACTGCGGCACGTCCCGAAACCCTTGTCAGTCATGGCCTGCCTCCCTAGCCGCACGACGTGACAAGCGCGTGAAGTCCACCCGCACCGGCCTCACAAGGCCGGTTTTGCTTATCTTGAGAACGAGTGAGCCGCGCGAGCGCCACATGCCCTATCGCACCATCATTCGCAACATCCTCTGGATGCTGACCGAGCGCGGCGCGCAAATCGCCGGCGGCATCGCCGTCTCCGGTCTCCTGGCTCGTAGTCTGGGCGCCGCCCAGTTCGGCCTGTTTCAGTACGCGCAATCGCTCGTGTTTCTCGCCGCCTCCCTCACACTGCTGTGCGGCAGCGAGGTCGTGGTGCCGCGTCTGGTCGGCAAGCCCGAGGCCGATCAACGCACAGTGATCGCGCACGCCTTCGTGTTGCGACTGGCCGCCGCCGCCGTCGCTTATACGATTCTCACCATTTACCTCATCGGCTTCGCGGAGTCCGACCTGCTGGCCGTCACCCTCTGGCTCGGCGTGGCGCTCTGGTTCCGCGAGCCGTTCGGCATCGTGATCGCATGGCTGCAAGCACGCACGTTCAACCGCCCGAGTGTAACGGCCAACCTCTGCGGGCTGGGGGTGAAGCTCGCGCTCGTGGCGATGCTGTTCGCGACACATGCGGGTGTTGCTTCGTTTGCCGTCGTTTATGCCGTCGAGGCCATCGTAGCCGCCACACTGCTCGCGCGCTATTACCTGAAGCATTCGCCCAAGACACCGGTCATCTGGCAACGCAAGCTGTTGCTGGACCTTCTCACCAGCGGCATGACGTTCTGGGGCGGGCTGATGCTCATGATTCTCTTCAAGCGCATCGACCAGCTTGTGCTCAAGCCGCTCATTCCGCTCTCGGAGCTGGGTGCCTACGCCGCGGCCATGCAAATCACGGAAAACTTCGTGCTCGTCGCGCCGATCATCGCGAATTCGCTCGCGCCGCAACTGATCTTCCAAACGGCCGACAACGCCACCGCGAGGCGCAACACTGTGCGGGCGGTGTGGCTCATGGTGGCCGCGGGCGCCAGTCTTGCCGTTCCGATCGCGCTGCTGGCACCCTGGATCGTGCACCTGATTTACGGCGCAGCGTTCACGGAGTCGGCGCAGATTCTGCGCGTGTCGGCCCTCATGGGGATTCTCGTGTTCGCCGATGCCGCCCTGAACCTGACGCTGATCCGTCGCGGCGCCGGGCGTTGGGTCATCGCGAAATGGCTGTGTGCCGCCGTCGTGGCCTTCGTTGTCGTTCGCGGCCTCGCGCCACACCTCGGTGCGCTCGCCGGAGCCCTCGGCTTCGGAGCCGGCTATGCGGCCGCGCTGGTGCTGGGCGTCTGGCTGCTTCGACGGGACTGAAGCGATGACGCAAACTCACGCCCTGAATTCCGCTGCCCCGCGCACCGTCTGCCTGTTCACGGGCACGCTCGCAGCGTTCGCCGGTGCCGAGCGCGCCACGGCCACCCTGGCGAATGCGCTCGCGGCACGTGGGCACCGCGTGCATGTGCTCTCGCTGTGGGGCCACACCCCTGTATTCCCGTTGGCCCCGGGAGTGGCGCATCACGCGCTATTCGCCGAGCGCATGGCCTTCAAGCATCACTATTTATCCATCGTGCGGCAGGTGCGCCGTTACGTTCGCGAGCACGCCATCGATGTGATGATCGACGTCGATCCGATGCTCGCCCTTTACACGGTGCCCGCCACGCTCGGCCTGCCGCTGCGACGCATCGCCTGGGAGCACAGCACTTACGCCAGCGACCTCGGACGACGCGCACGCCGGTGGGCGCGTGCGCTGGCAGCACGCAGGTACGACGCCGTCGTTGTCTTGACAGATGCCGACCGCATCGCATGGCAGACGCATCATCCGCACGCTCGCGCAAAGTTCGTCACGCTGCCCAATCCACTCGGCATCGCGATCCCCGACACGCTGCCGGCGCACAGTGACGAGGGCTGCATTCTTGCCGTCGGACGCCTCATCCCGGAGAAAGGCTTCGACCGGCTGATCGAGGCATGGGCGCGCATCGCCCATGACGCCCCCGGTTGGCACGTGCGCATCGTAGGCGACGGACCGCTGCGCGACGCCCTGCGCACGCAGGCACGCGACGCGGGGGTCGGCGAGAGCGTCGAGGTACTGCCCGCCGTGGCGGACATCGCGCAGCACTACGCGCGGGCAGCGATCTATTGCCTCGCGTCGCGACGCGAGAGCTTCGGGCTGGTGCTGATCGAAGCGAAGGCTTACGCAGTGCCCGTGGTGGCCTACGCCGCCGACGCCGGCCCGCGCGCACTGCTGAACGACGAGGTCGACAGCCTCGTCGTGAACGACGGCGACCGCGAGGCGCTGGCTGGCGCACTCTCCCGGCTGATTGGCGACGCCTCGCTGCGACGCAGACTCGGGATGGCGGGCTACGCCCACGCGCAAGACTTCCGGCCCGATACCATCGCCGCGCGCTGGGAAGCGCTTTGGACCGATGGGAAGTCAACGCCGGAGGGCGAGCGATGAGGATCGTCCTGTTCGTCACCGGTCTGCAGTTGGGCGGCGCAGAGACCCAAGTCGCCGATCTCGCCCGGGGGTTTCTCGCACGCGGTCATGATGTCAATCTGATTTCCCTGACCGGGAATTGCGCCATCGATCTGCCCGAATCGCCACGGCTCACGCTCATCGAACTGAGGGCGGGCAAGACGCCGTGGTCGCTCGTGTGCGCGTTGCGGCGGCTCGTCTCGCATTTGCGTGCATGGCAGCCGGATGTCGTGCACGCCCACATGGTGCATGCCAATCTGCTCGCCCGTGTGGCACGCTGGTTTGTGTCAATGCCGGTGCTTGTGACGAGCGCCCACAGCCGTAATGAAGGCGGACGTCTGCGGATGCTGGCCTACCGGCTGACCGACCGATGGACGGACTTGACGACCAACGTCAGCGACGACGCCGTGGCTGCGTTCGTCGCGCAACGCGCCGCCCCTGCGGCACGCATCGCGAGCATGCCCAACGGCATCGATACGACGCGCTACCATCCCGACGCGCCATCGCGTTCGCGGTGGCGCGCCGCCGCGCTGGCAACGGCGTCCGGCACGACGCCCATCGTCTTCGCCGCCGGCCGGATGGTCGAAGCGAAGGACTACCCGACGCTGATCGACGCGTTCTCGCACGTGCGACGAGAATTACCCGGCGCGCGCCTGTTTATCGCGGGCGACGGGCCATTGCGGGCCTCGGTGCAGGCGCTCGTCGACACCCGTGGACTTTCCAATGCCGTCACGTTGCTCGGGCGTCGCAACGACATTGCGCAATGGATGTGTGCGGCGGATGTGTACGCGATGTCGTCGGCCTGGGAAGGATTACCGCTCGTGATCGGCGAGGCAATGGCCAGCGGCTTGCCTATTGTGTCGACCGATTGCGGGGGCGTGCGCGAGCTGGTCGGCACCGGGCCGGACAATACGCTGGTGCCCGTAGGCGATGCGCAGGCGCTTGGCGAAGCCCTGACTTGCTGCTTGCGCGCCGACGCGAGCGTGCGCCACGCGGCCGGCATGGCCAATCGCGAGCGCATCGTCGCCAATTACTCTCTCGATGCTGTCGTCAGCCGATGGCTTGAGACCTATGCCCGACTGGCTGCGGCGCGAGCCGCAGCCCACTGAATCCGATGCAAGCACCCGTTCTCTTCTGTTCGAACTCTTTCTGGTCGATCCACAACTTTCGTGGCGGTCCGATCCGCGCACTGCTCGCTGACGGCCATCCGGTCCATGTCGTCGCCCCCGATGACGACTACTCGCCGTTACTGCGCGAAATGGGCTGTACCGTCCATATCATGCCGATGGCGTCGAAAGGCCAGAATCCGCTTCAGGACATTGCGCTGACGATGCGCCTGTTCCGTCTGTACCGGCGTATTCGTCCGGCGGTCTGCTTCCACTACACGATCAAGCCGAACATCTACGGCGCCGTAGCGGCCCATTGGGCGGGCATTCCGTCGGTATCCATCACGACCGGCCTGGGCACCGTGTTCATCAACAAGTCGCTGATTACACACGTCGTACGCCTGTTGTACCGGTACGCGTTCCGGCACACGCTGGAGAACTGGCTGCTCAATGAATCGGACTTCGATGCCATGGTCAGCGGCGAACTGGTCGATATGCGCAAAGCGCGCCTGCTTCCCGGGGAAGGGGTGAATCTCGATCATTTCGCCCTCGCCCCGTGGCCGGCAGACGACGGGACGTTCCGCTTTCTGCTGATTGCGCGGCTATTGCGTGACAAAGGCGTGCTGGAGTTCGTGGATGCGGCGCGCGCGCTCAAGGCGTCGATGCCGCACGTTCGATTCCAGTTGCTGGGGCCCGCCGACGTCGAAAATCCGACCGCGATCTCAAGGGAGCAGGTCGCCGCATGGGAGCGGGAAGGTCTCATCGAGTACCTGGGCGTGACGCAGGAAGTGCGCCCCTTTATCGCCCAAGCACACTGCATCGTGCTGCCGTCCTACCGGGAAGGCTTGTCCCGGACGTTGCTCGAGGCGAGCGCCATGGGGCGCCCCGTGATCACCACCGACGTTCAGGGTTGTCGCGAAGTGGTGAGCGAGGGTGTCACTGGATGGGTCGTACCCGCGCAGAACGCAACGGCATTGAGCACGCAAATGAAGCATGTGGCAAGCATGTCCCCCCTTGATCTTGCGGCGGTTGGGCGGGCTGGGCGTGCTAAAGTAGCGCACAATTTCGACGAGCGATTGGTGATCGCCGAGTATTTCAGAATACTTGGCGAGGTCAATAGGGGGGCCCCGCGACACCCGACCCACGTTTAACCGGGTTCTTGCGAGAACACCATTCGCCTATAAGAACTAAGCAACGCGATTAACTTGTCCGTACTATGCTGAACCTGACATTGGCATTGGTGGTTTCATTCGTCACTACGCTGCTTATCGTGCGGTATGCCCATGTGCACGCGCGTTTTTCCAGCGATAGCGATACGAAAGGGGTTCAGAAGGTTCACGCCCATCCTGTGCCTCGAATTGGCGGATTGGGGATTATGCTCGGTCTGCTCGTTGCGGCAACGTTCGCGACGTTTAACTACCGCGGTGGACGGCTCGGCGAGATCCTGATGCTGACCGCCTGCGCTGCCCCGGTGTTTCTGAGCGGTTTCATTGAGGACATCACCAAACGGGTATCACCGCGTGCCCGTTTGCTCTGCGCGATGGCTTCCGCACTCGTGGCCTATTGGGTGCTGGGCATCCATATCAACCGCATCGATATTGCCCCGATTGACAGTCTTCTCGCAATTCCGTTGATTTCCGTCGTGCTGACCGTTGTTTGTACGGCGGCCATGACGAATGCCATCAATATCATCGATGGCTTCAATGGACTCGCCGCGATGGTCAGTATCTTCATGTTCATGTCGCTCGGCTATGTCGCTTTTCAGGTAGGTGATAGCGTTGTCCTTTCTGCGGCAATGATTATGGTCGGTGCCGTTCTCGGTTTTTTTATTTTGAATTATCCGAACGGACTGATCTTCCTCGGAGATGGTGGCGCCTACTTCATCGGATTCATGCTGGCGGAACTCGCCATACTTCTGGTAATGCGAAACCCGATGGTTTCTCCCTGGTATCCGGCGCTCATGCTGATTTACCCGATTTTTGAAGTTTGCTTTTCGATTTACCGGCGGCGTTTCGTGCGGGGTGTCTCGCCCAGCATGCCTGACGGCGTTCATCTGCATATGCTCATCTACAAGCGCGTATTGCGTTGGGCCGTCGGTTCAAAAATTGCGGCACAATTGGCTCGCCGCAATTCGATGACCTCGCCATATCTTTGGGTGCTGTGTCTATCGGCCGTAGTCCCGGCAACGATCTTCTGGCGACACAGCGGCTTGCTGGCGACTTGTTGTCTCATGTTCATCGTGGTGTACGTCTGGTTGTATCAGCGCATCGTACGATTCCGTTCGCCGCGCTGGATAGTTTTTAAGAAAAAGTAAGCCACGTTCCAAATCATCTCTTCGATAGCCGCGTCAGCGACTATCGCACCGCATCATGCTGAGTCTTGCCATCGCCCTCGTCGTGTCGTTTGTCGCGACGCTGTTGATCGTCCGCTACGCGCACGTTCACTCACGCTTCTCCGGCGATAGCGATGTCGCCGGGGTACAGAAGTTTCACGTGCGCCCGGTGCCGCGCATCGGCGGCGTCGGCATCCTCGCGGGCCTGCTCGTGGCCGCCACGGCGCTCGGCGTCTCTTATCCCAAGGTGTCGCGCGACATTCTGCTGCTCATCGCCTGCGGCCTGCCGGCTTTCCTTTCCGGCTTCATCGAGGATGTGACCAAAAGGGTGACGCCGACGGTGCGCCTCGTCTGCACGATGTTCGCGGCATTGCTGGCATGGTTCATGCTCGATATCCACATCACCCGCATCGACATCGGCTTTGTCGACCGGGCGCTGATGCTCGCCATTGTGTCGGTACCGCTTACGGTGCTGTGTGTTGCCGGCATGGCCAACGCGGTCAATATCATCGACGGCTTCAACGGGCTCGCAGCCATGGTCGCGACGATCATGTTCGCCTCGCTCGGTTATGTGGGATTTCAAGTCCAGGACCCCGTCGTGCTGACCACGTCGATGATCATGGTGGGCGCCATCCTCGGGTTCTTCATCTTCAATTTCCCAGGCGGACTGATTTTCCTGGGGGACGGCGGGGCCTACTTCCTCGGCTTCATGCTGGCCGAAATCGCCGTGTTGCTGGTCATGCGCAACCCGCAGGTCTCGCCGTGGTATCCCGCCCTCATGGTGATTTACCCCGCCTTCGAAGTCTGCTTCTCCATCTATCGCAAACGCTTCGTGCGCGGCATCTCGCCCGGCATTCCCGATGGCGTGCATCTGCACATGCTCGTCTACAAGCGGTTGATGCGCTGGGCCGCAGGCTCGCGCACGGCGAGCGCACTGACGCAGCGCAACTCCTTGACGTCACCGTACCTTTGGCTGCTATGCTTGCTGGCAGTGATCCCGGCGACGGTTTTCTGGCGACATAGTCTGGTGCTGGCGTTGTGCTGCGTCGCCTTCATGGTGACGTACGTCTGGCTGTACCTGCGCATCGTTCGCTTCAAGGCGCCACGCTGGCTGATCTACAAAAAATGAACGACCCCGGGGGCGATGCGCCGAAGGTGTATAGCCTCAGCACGCGACATCCCTCCGGATCGGGACAACAAGACAAGACAGCGCCACCTACGCGATGCGTGACATCTATGCCATCGGCGACCTGCAAGGTTGCCAAACGTCGTTTGAACAACTGCTCGCACGCCTGCCTCAGGATGCGGATCTCTGGCTGGCCGGCGACCTCGTCAACCGTGGTCCGCGTTCGCTCGACACGCTGCGTCAGGTTATCGCGCTGGGCCACCGCGCGACGGCCATCCTCGGCAATCACGATCTGCATTTGCTGGCCGTGGCCGCAGGTGTGCGTCAGGCCCACGGCAGCGACACCATCGACGACATTCTCAACGCGCCCGACCGCGATGCCCTCATCGACTGGGTTCGCCATCTGCCGCTCGCACACCTCGCGCATGGCCATCTGATGGTGCATGCCGGTGTGCTGCCGCAATGGGACGCCACCCAGGTCATCACGCTCGCCCGCGACGTAGAGACGCAATTGCGTGGCCCAAACTGGAAGACGTTCCTCTCGCGCATGTTCGGCAATCAGCCCGATCAGTGGCAAGAGGGGCTGAGCGACGAGGACCGTCAGCGTCTCACGATCAACGCACTCACCCGTATGCGCTTTTGCACGGCCGACGGACGCATCGACTTCAAGATCAAAGAAGGCGCCGATGCGGCCACGACCGAACTGAAGCCCTGGTTCGACGCGCCGGGCCGTCGCACGACCGACGTCACGGTGGTGTTCGGTCACTGGTCAGCACTCGGTCTGGTGATGCGCGAGAATGTGCTCGGACTCGACACGGGCTGCGTCTGGGGCGGCCAATTGACGGCGGTGAAGCTCGCCAGTTCACTCGCCGGGCGCGATCTGATTCAGATCGATTGCCCGCAGATTCGCGATCCGTTTGCGTTCGCGGACAGTAAGAAGCGCGGCAAGATGAAAAAGGCCGATAAGGCCGAAGACGCCATCAAGGCCGCGAAAGCCGAGAAGCTCGGCAAGGGCGCGCGCAAGCTCGACAAGGCCGATAAACCCGCGAAAGCCGATAAGATTCAGCGGGTCGACAAGATCGACAAGGAAACAAAGCGCAAAAGCGCTTGAAGACGGACCGCGCTCACCGCCATCTCCAGGTCAAACGAAAACGGCGCCTTACTGGCGCCGTTTTTCATGCCGGTATACGTCACTCGCGTCAGACCTGAACCGCCTGCGCCCCATCGCCTTCCTCGTCGCCCAACACTACCGAATCACGCGAGCCGACCGAGCCGCTTTGCGGCAGCACCGCCTCAGGCAAGAATCGCTGTAACGCATCGCCAACGGCCTTCTGCGCACCGAGTGCGAATTCGCGCCGATGTTGCCCTTCCTGCGGAGACTGGGGTTCGCCGATCGACAGGCGCACCGTCATGGGAGGTGCACGCAGAATCATGTCGATGGACTCGATCAGACTCATCTCGCCAATGTATGCCGGTGCCATCGTATGTCGTCCGCTCGCGGCATCGGTATAGAACAGGCAGAGCGGCTGCACGGGCTTACCGGTACTCACCGGCGCTTGCAGCAGGTTGGCGTGAAACGGCAACAGACTACGGCCATCCGTAGTCGTGCCCTCAGGGAAAACCGTGATGATGTCGCCGTCGCGCAGACAATCGGACAGGTAATGCATGATCCGGCGCGCATCGGCACGGCGCTCTCGTTGCAGGAAGATCGTGCGCGTCTGCACACACAGCCAACCGACCAACGGCCAATGGCGAATCTCTGCCTTCGCGACGAAGCGCACCGGTTGCCACGCATTGATCGCGAAGATATCGATCCACGACACGTGATTGCACAGCAGCATCACGCCGCTGTTGGGCAACGCGGCATGCTGCTCGACCTCGAGACGCATGCCGCACAGCTTGAGCAACTTCTGCGACCACGCACGAATGCGACGATGCTTCGCCGCCTCGGACAGAAACGGGAAGAACAGCAACGCAGTCAGCAGGCCGCGCAAGAGGTGCAGGCCGAGACGAATTTTTTTGATTAACAACACGGCAATCGCATCCTAAACGGCGAGGGTTTCGTGCGCCACGCGGCCACCGACCAGCGTGAAACGTACGCGACCCGGCAATTCGTATCCCAGGAACGGGGTGTTGTGGCCGGCGCTGCGCAACGTCTGCGCGCCAACCGTCCAGTGCGCCGACGGTGCGAACACGCAAACATCGGCCGGCTGCCCCGGCGCGAGACGGCCTGCGCCCGGCGCTACCGCTACGAGGCGCTGTGCCGGCCCGTGCGTCACACGTGCCAACGCATCGACCAGCGGCACGCGCGACTCGTCGGCCCATTTCAGGACCAGCGACAGGAGCAGTTCCAGTCCGCTCGCGCCCGGCACAGCTTGCGCAAACGGCACCAGACGCGCATCGGCAGCGAGCGGTGTATGGTCCGAGCAGATGGCGTCAATCGTGCCGTCCCGTGCCGCCTCTCGCATGGCCTCACGGTCCCGTTGACCCCGCAGCGGCGGATCGAGCCGGTACTGGGCATCAAAATAACCGATATCCATGTCGGTCAGATGGAGATGGTGTGCGGCGACGTCGCACGTGACCGGCAACCCTTCTGCCTTTGCGGCTCGCACCAGCGCCAGCCCTGCGGCAGACGACAAACGGCACAGATGCACCCGCGTGCCCGTAACGCGAACGAGTTCGAGAAACGTGTGGAGTGCGATCGTCTCGGCGGCCACCGGAATACCCGCCAGGCCAAGACGCGAGGCAACGGCCCCGCTGGCAGCCACCCCGCCCGCCGCCAGTGCGGTATCTTGCGCACGCAACCATACCGTCAGCCCGAACGTGCCTGCGTATTGGAGCGCGCGCAACAACGTGCGGTTATCGGGCATCGGCGCATTGGCCTGCGAAAGCCCGATGCAACCCGCCTGCGTCAACTGCGCCATTTCCGTGAGTTCGCGGCCCGCGAGGCCGACCGTCAGCGCACCCAAGGGGTGTACCTGCGCAAGATGCGTGGCGCTGGCGCGCAATTGCAGCATCTCGACAAGATCGGGCTCGTCCAGCACAGGGTCGGTATCGGGGGGACAAACCACGCGCGTCACGCCGCCCGCGAGCGCTGCGGCCGCTTCGCTGGACGCCGTCATGCGGCGCGCGGCCAGATCGACGAGCCCCGGCATGATCGCCAACCCCGTCGCGTCAACAGTGCGCTCGGCCGTAAAGTCGCCAGGCACCGCGCCCAGCGCAGCGATTTTTCCTTCGGCGATGAAGACGTCCTGAACCTGGTCGGTTCGGGTCGCGGGATCAATGACGCGACCACCCTTCAAATGCAGTTTCATGGTGCGCTTACCCGTGGTTTGCGGCGACGATGCTCATCACCGCCATGCGCACGGCAATGCCGAACGACACTTGTTCGAGAATGACCGACTGCGGGCCGTCTGCGACCGCCGAATCGATCTCCACGCCGCGGTTCATCGGACCAGGATGCATGACGATGGCATCGGGCCTGGCCAACGCCAGACGCTCCGGCGTCAGGCCGTAATACTTGAAGTACTCGGCGGCGGACGGCAGCAACGCACCGTTCATCCGCTCGTTCTGCAAACGCAACATGATGATCACGTCGACGTCGCGGAGCCCTTCGTTCATGTCGTGAAACACACGCACGCCGAGTTGCTCCAGCCCCGTGGGCAGGAGGGTTCGCGGACCGATGGCGCGCACTTCCGGCACGCCGAGCGTCGTGAGCGCGTGAATGTCCGAACGCGCCACGCGCGAATGCAGAATGTCGCCGACGATTGCGACCGTCAGGTTCTGAAATTCGCCCTTGTGATGGCGAATCGTGTACATGTCGAGCAAGCCCTGCGTGGGGTGCGCGTGACGCCCGTCGCCAGCGTTGATGACATGCACATGCGGCGCACAATGCTCGGCAATCAGATACGGCGCCCCCGACTGGGCGTGACGCACGACGAACAGGTCCGCGTGCATCGCCGACAGATTGCCAATGGTATCGAGCAACGTTTCGCCCTGGCTCGTTGACGACGCGTTGATATTCAGATTCAGCACATCGGCCGACAGGCGGGCCGCCGCGATTTCAAACGTCGTTCGCGTACGCGTCGAATTCTCGAAGAAGAGATTGAAGACTGACTTGCCGCTCAGCAGCGGCACCTTCTTGACGTCGGCATCGTTCACGCTAACGAACTGCGTGGCGGTGTCGAGAATGTGCGTCAGCACAGCACGCGGCAACCCCTCTACCGTCAGCAAATGCTTGAGTTCACCGTTACGGTTGAGTTGGGGGTGGCCGCGTCGGCCGAGGATTCCGTTAGCCATACTGGGGGGATTCCTTGCCGGCGTGACGTTGTGTGGCGTCGCGCAGAAGACTGTCAGGCGTAATGCCGGTCCGGAGGTCAGGCAGGCACATGCTCGTCGAAGTACTGCTGGAGGATGATGCGGGCGGCTTCGGCATCGAGCGATGTCTTTTGCGAGACCTTGACACCCGCCTCAGCCAGCGACGCCGCGGCAGCAACCGACGAGTAACGTTCGTCGACCCACACCACCGGCACGTCGAATCGCCCGTTGAGTTGATTTCCGAAGCGCTTGGCTTGCTGCGTCATCGCGTGGGGCGTGCCGTCAGGATGGCACGGCAGCCCGACGACGATGAGTTCCGGTTGCCACTCGGCAATGAGCTTGCCGGTCTCGGCGAACCGGACTTCGCGGTTCAGGTTGGCAAGAACGGTGAGTGCGCGGGCTTCGCGCAACAGGAGATTGCCGATCGCCACACCGATCCGGCGCTCGCCGTAATCGAAGGCGAGTACCGTGGCACTGCCTGCCGTCATGCGTGACCTGCGTCAGCGGAAAGCATAGACGACGTCACGCCCAGCAGGGCCAGCGCCGCATCGAAGCGTTCTGCCGGCGGTACGTCGAACACGATGCCCGGGTCGGCGGCAACGGTCAGCCAGCCGTTGCGGCCGATCTCGTCTTCCAGTTGCCCCGCGCTCCACCCCGAGTGTCCGAGCGTCAGCAGGAAACGGCTCGGCCCCTGACCGTTGGCCACGGCTTCGAGTACGTCTTTCGATGTCGTCATCTCGAGACCACCCGGCACCGACAGCGACGAGCTGTACGGTGTGCCGGTCGACTCATGCAGCACAAAGCCGCGCTCGGTCTGCACCGGACCGCCGAAGAACACCGGCTGATGCGCCAGAGGATCGATTTCCAGCTTCAGATCGAGACGCTCGAAGAGCGACTGCAGATCGATGTCGGTAGGACGGTTGATGACCAGCCCGATCGCGCCTTTCTCGCTGTGCTCGCACAGGTACACGACGGTGCCGGAAAACGTCGGATCGGCCATGCCCGGCATGGCGATGAGGAACTGATTCGTGAGATTGATACGGTCGTTCGGCATAGGGCCAAAGTTTATCGGAACCTGTTTGACGGTCTGCCGCCCGGTGCCGCACGCCGCAGCGAGGACATTGACCTCGGGCGGGCTCGCAGCACCTGCCTGCGGCCGGTCAGCGGACGAACTTTTCCGCATCGTGGTACGGCCATCGGCCGCCAAAGGCGACCTTTGCGCCGACTTTATCACGGAACGTCGCGCCCGGTGACGAGCCGCTGCCCGAACACACTGGCATCCAGCGCGCGCTCGCGCCACATTGCCATGTCGGCAATCAGGTCGGGCCGTGATTCGGGATACGTGTCGGCGGCGAACTGGTGAAGCATGCCGCGCAACGCCTTGACGGTCATCGCGAGCGCCGCCGGACCGCCTGGCTCCGCTGGCGGCGAAACCGCGAGACGCTCACCCGTCGCGGCCACCGCCGCCGCGAGCCGTGCAACGGGCGCCAGTCCGATGGCGGCGGAGTATTCCGCGACCTTCGCCGCCACCGCAGGATCGTTCAAATTCGGAAGCGCCTCATCGGCCAGGCTGAGGAAGGTCTGGCAAACGTCCTGACGCACCGCCAACGGGCCGATGCGCAACCAGTCGCGCGAACTGCTGCCTGCGCCCTGCTTTTGCGCAGCTTGAGCGGCATCGGCCAACGGCTCGGGCAGATGGCCGGGTCGGCGCAGCACGCCGAAATCGGCCAGCAGCGTGCCGAGCCAGCTATCCGGGGCCTGCGCATGCCATGTCGCAAGGGTTTCGAGCAAATCATGACCAGGCACCGCTTCATTGGCGCCCTTTCCACCGGCGCCTGCCGTTGCAGACGCAGTCGTCGCGGAAGCGTCCTGAGCCTGCTGCGGCCCACTGGGACGGGTCAATTGCTTGCGCAAGGCCAGATTCATCCGCCCAATCTGGCGTTTGTCGGCCAGACTCAGCGGGGCTCGGGCAAACCGCAGCCACGCCGCGGCCAGACGCCAGTAATCGAGTGGCGCCGTCGCCCCGGCACGGTGCAGATCCGCCGCGAGATCGGCCAGTTGCCCCAGCGCCGCCGTGGTGTCGGTTGCGTCCGCATCGGGGCGCAACAGGCGCAACAGAACTCGCTCAACGTCCGCGCGCAAGGGTGCCGTGCCAGCAGGTAGCCCGTGCAGGCGCGGGTGTGCGACCACCCATCCTGCCATCCGCAGCTCGCCCGGCGAGGGTGCCCCGGACCAGTTCTCGAACGCAACGCCGGCGTCGGCGGCGGCAGGCGCCGCCACGGGAGTCGCCCCCGCCTGCCAGATGTCGCGTTCGAACTGGCGCAGCGCGTTGCGCTGGGCGTCCTGACTGCCCGGCTGCCCATACGCCGCCTCGGCAATGGCCTGAACAAGGCGTTCGCCGTGCAGCGCCCAATCGGCGTGACCGCTCGACTGGAGCAGCCGATTGGCCCGTCGCAACGGCCCAAGCGCTGCCGCAGGGCCGTTTGACCAGGCGTCGGACGCTTCGGTCAGCGCTTCCGCCACCTCGGGCAGACGCCACAAGGGGGTCGTATCACGCATCTCGCGCGTGGGGGTTCCGGGGGTGTTGATGGTGGTGTCGGAAGGCGTTTGCGGCGTCACCATAGGCCATCTCCTGGCCGTGCGGCCGGTCTTCGTAAATGCGGGCGGGAAGTCCGCTGCGTCACCGGTCCAGCCAACGGCCGGGCGGATCGTCGAGCGCCGTGCCGTGCAGACGGCTTCACGGCGCTCGGCGATATCGGAGAACGCGGCAAACGCGCGGGGATCGCGGAAAACAGGCGGCCGAGCCGCCCATCCTCAGATCTGCACCATCTCGAAATCTTCCTTGCGCGCGCCGCACTCGGGGCAGGTCCAGTTGATGGGCACGTCTTCCCAGCGCGTGCCGGGGGCGATGCCCTCGTCGGGCAAACCTGCCTCTTCGTCGTAAATCCAACCGCAAATGAGGCACATCCAGCTCTTGTATTCCATTCTTTCTTCAGCGACGAGCGTTCCGTTACAATGGCTTGTCAACCGCTTCGGGTCCCGCCGGCAGAGATGTCGTGCGGTGGTGTGGGAACCCTGCCGGTGCATTGTCCCGACAGGTGCTGCCCACGGCGCTTTTCAGCGCTCCGAAACGGGCATTTAAGGCGTGATGGTACCAACGAACCCAAGGCCTGACCAGATCGCCGTCTATCCTGCTTCCATGCACACTGAATCCCCTCCCATTCTTCTGACCTTCGGGCTCTCCGATCCCACTTCGGCAACCGGCGTTCAGGCCGACCTGCTGACCTTCGCCAGCATGGGCGGCTACGGCGTATCGGTACTCACCGGCTACTCCTCCCAGGACTCACGCGCTTGCGATGATGTCCAACCGATCGATCCGGACTGGATCGCCGACCAGGCGCGCATGCTGCTGGAGGACATGCCGGTAGCCGCCTTCAAGGTCGGGAGCGCCGTCAACGCCGAAAACGTCGCGGCGATTGCCGAGATCGTGGCCGATTACGACGAGACACCGCTGGTGGTGGCGCCCGATTTCGGGCTGGCAGGCGAGCATCTGCTCTCCGCAGACGAGTTGCGCGAGGCCACGGCCAGCCTTCTCGTGCCGCAGGCCAGTGTGCTCGTCGTGAGCCCGGCCAGCGCCGTTGCACTGGCGCAGACCGTCACCGAGAACGAGAACCTTTCGCTCGACGAAGCGGTCTCCATCCTGCTGGAGAACGGTTGCGAGTTCGTTCTGGTGAGCGACAGCAACGCCCCGCAATTCACGCACACGCTCTACGCCGACGGCGGCATCATCCGCGAAGACGCCTGGGACCGTCCTCCCCACAATGTGGCTGGCGCCATCGACACACTGGCGGCTGCCGTCACCGCGATGCTCGCCAACGGCCTTGCCGTGCCCGAGGCGGTGCGCGAGGCACAGGAATATTTGCAGCAGGTGCTGGAAAATGCCTTCCGCCCCGGCATGGGACGCCATTTCCCCGACCGGTTCTTCTGGGCCCGCAGCGAAGAGAACGATCAGGAAGGCGCACCGCCCGAAGCCTGAGCCATCGATGGGAGATACCGGAAAGCACAACGCCCGCGAATGTCGCGGGCGTTTGTTTTTACGGGCGGTGTCAGCACGCCATCCATGCCGTCACGACAGTTGGCGCGCTTTCCCTTGCGGAGACACCATCGCATCGTCGTCCGCATCCCCCTTCGGTCGCCCCCAGATCTCGATGACGCGCTTGACGAAGGGAGCCAGGTCATCGCCCTGTGCCCGCAACATGCGGACAAGTGAGGCGTACTGCCCTTCGAAAATCGCCGAGTTGTAGTTCTTCAGACGGCGAATGTCTTCCAACGCTTCATCGTCGCGCCCTGCGATGGCCAACAGCACAATGTAACGCTTGATCATCGTCGGCCCGGCCCCGAGCGCCAGCGCTTCGCGATGCGCCGCCAGCTTCTCGTCGAGCTGATCGCGACTCAGGAACAATGCCCCCGTGACCGCGTAGTCACCGTACGGCGCAAAGAAAAGCGCCGGATCGGTGCGATACATGTCGATCTTGCCAGCGCGATATGCCACCTCGACACGCTGATAGTCGTGGTAAAGCCAGGGAATCGCCACACACGCAAACAGCAGAATCACCCCATTGATGGCGCCGGTCGCTGTCGACGATACGCTATCGATCTGTTTCGTCTCGCAAAATCCAAGCAGGAACAAGGCGGGCAGCAGGAAAAACGCATAGTGCTGCGGGTACTCAAGCATGGCGTGCACGGCAAGCATGCCGAGCAGAATGAATGCCAGCGCGATCGGCGGCGTCTTGATACCGCGCACGGCGCGCACGAACCAGAACGCCAGCGGCACCAGTACCACCAACGTGCCAATGAGGCCAGTCTTTGCGAGCAGGTCGAGCAACACGTTATGGGCGTTGTCAGCCATCTCGACCGGACCGAGCGTGTCGACCAATGCAAACTGCGCGTCGATATAGTTCGACCACCCGGCCCCGAACACCCAATGTTCACGGAAGATAGCGACACCGTACTCCCACAGGTTCAGGCGTCCCGTCACCTGCCCCGCCTGCTGCATGCGGGCCACAGCGCTGCCGTCGAGCTGCAATCCCCAGGCCACGTTTGCCCAGCCGACGAACATCGTCATCAGCGCGAGCAACGGCAGGATCGCGAGCGGCACGAACCATCGCATTGACCGGCGCATGTTGCGCGTCGGCTCGGCGCGCTCCATCCACACGAGCCACAAACCGAACGCCGACAGCAGCGCCAATTGCAGCCACGGGGTACGCGATCCGGTCAGACAAATACCGATATCGAACGCGGCGCACACGGGCAGCCAGAGCCACGCGGGCAGCTTGCGTTGATACCAGAGATAGAAGGCCCCCGCACTGGCGAGCGACAAATACGTCGCCAGGTGATTCGGCTGGTACATATTGCCGAACAGACGCCGTGCGGCCGTCACGGAATACTTGGCCACCAGCCAGGGCACATTGCCTTCCAGATGAAACGCCTGCAAAACCTGCGCGCCAACCGCGTAAAGGCCGCCAAGTGTGAGCGCCACGGCGCTGCATCGCATGAGAACGTTGCGCCAGCCGAGTTGCGCGAGCCAGAAGCCGGCATTCACCGCCACAATCATCGCCACGCCGTAGAGCAACGCCGTCATCATCAGTTGCGGCAGCTCGGTCGGCATCGTGGCGCGTTGCACGAGGATGACCGCCACGAATGCCAGCGGCATCCAGGTGACGCGCGGCATGCGCAGCACCCGCCCGTCGCGTTGCCATACGGCGATCATCGCGAGCACGCCGAGCAGACCGAAGAGCGAAAACGTCAGCGCTTCCGAATAGAACGTGGAAATCGGGTAGGTGTGCTTGACGAGGTTATAGGGCAAGGCCCAGATCAGCGCTACCGTGAGCCCGATCATCGAAAGAAGCAGAGGAGGAAACAAAATCGCCGCCGTGCAATGCACCGGTTGGAAGATGCGCAAGCATAACGAAAAATGGCCGCCCCGGGGGCAGCCATTTCATGCCTGACGCACGCAAATACGCCGTCAATGAACCCATCGCCGCAGCGGGCCACAGTGCATCACGGCGTGTGATGCGCTATGACCGTCTGCGAACCGGACTCAGGCCCCCTTGGCCGTGCCGCGGCACTCCGGCGGCGCCAGCTTGGCGGGCAATGTCGCACCGTTTGGCGCACCTTCACGGCCCTGCGCGAAGCACGTCCACACGATCTGACCTTCGGGCGCCTTGCCAACCGTCAGCCCCTTGGGCGTGCCGTCGGCACCGGCGCTCGTCGGCACCAGCACGATCGCACCGTCGCCCGCGCGTTGGGTGTAGGCGACCGTCACGTTGCCACTCACGGAATCGATGCTCACCGAGTTCACGTTGTCGGTCGCGCTCGGTGCCTGCCAGCCGCTGTTGAACGGCGCACCATGCATGGCGTTCTCGCTCACGAGCGCCTTGGCCGAGGCCGCAGCCCCCAGCCCTTCGACAACGCGCGCGCGCACCAGATAATTCTGCAGATACGGAACCCCTGCCGTGACCAACACACCGATGATCGCCAGCACGATCATCAGCTCGATCAGGGTGAAACCCCGGGATGTGGCGATACCGGTGGTCCGGTGGCCGAAACGACGCATTGTGTAACTCCCTGCGAAAGCAATGAAAACAAAAGGGACATCGGGGGGGAAGTGGGCGGAGTATGCCACAGCCCCAACGGCGAGCGCCCTGCCTCAGATCAAAATCGGGCGGCCCCGTATGGGTGGGGAGAATCGTCCTAGTCCAAGGCGGGACGATTCCTCCGATCAGGGCGCTATTCCCCCGGAAAAGCCACCATCAACCGAGACCAACGACCCCGGCAATGGACTCGATTATTCTGAAGAGGTTGCACGCAATTGACGCGCTTCGCTGCGGCGCTTGAGTACGAGCCCCACGGCCACGACCAGCACGGCACCGGCGGCGCACGCCACGTAATGGGTGAATTCGCCCGCAGCACCTGGCAGGTGCAAGAGGTGACCGATGCCCGGGTCCGAGACAATCAGGCCGCCCGCGATCCAGCCAAGCAGAGCCGCACCGGCGATGACGATGAACGGAAACCGATCGAGCGCCTTGAGTACCAGTTGCGAGCCCCAGACGATGAGCGGAATGCTCACGAGCAAACCGAAGATCACGAGCGGCAATTGATGATGGTCGGCGGCGCCTTCTGCCGCGCCGGCAATGGCGATCACGTTATCGATACTCATCACCAGATCGGCGACGATGATGGTCTTGACGGCGGTCCAGAGTTTGTCGGCCGGCTTCACGCTGTCGTGGGCGTCATGGTCGGGCACCAGCAGCTTGGCGCCGATCCAGAGCAGCAACAGCCCGCCCAGTGCCTTGAGATACGGCACGGCGAGCAGCGTCACGGCGAATGCGATGAGGATCACGCGCAGCACGATTGCGCCAACCGTCCCCCACATCACCCCCTGCAAACGTTGCTTGGCCGGCAGATTGCGGCAGGCGAGCGCGATCACCACGGCATTGTCGCCACCCAGCAGGATGTCGATCATGATGATCTGCAGGACCGCGGCCCAGTTCAGCTCGGCAAAAAACGCAAGCATGGCGGGAATATCCTAGGGAGCGAATGAAACGAATGCGTTGGGAAAGGCAATAGCAAAAAAGGGAGCCCGATGCTCCGGGCTCCCTTCTTCCTGACCGGTCTGACAACCGCCGGTTCCGGCGGCTGTCGTGCGGTCATCCGGCGGGAATTACAGCGCAGCCTTGAGCAGGCGGCCCATTTCCGACGGGTTACGGGTCACCTTGATACCGCAGGCGTCCATGATTTCCAGCTTGGCTTCGGCCGTATCGGCACCGCCCGAGATCAGCGCGCCGGCGTGGCCCATGCGCTTGCCCGGGGGCGCCGTCACGCCCGCGATGAAGCCGACGACCGGCTTCTTCATGTTGCCCTTGATCCACTCGGCAGCCGTTGCTTCGTCCGGACCGCCGATTTCACCGATCATGATCACGGCGTCCGTATCCGGATCGTCGTTGAACATCTGCATGACGTCGATGTGCTTCAGACCGTTGATCGGGTCGCCACCGATACCGACGGCAGTCGACTGGCCCAGCCCCAGGGCGGTCAGTTGGCCCACGGCTTCGTACGTCAGGGTGCCCGAGCGCGACACCACGCCGATGCGACCCTTCTTGTGGATGTGACCCGGCATGATGCCGATCTTCAGTTCGTCCGGCGTGATCACGCCCGGGCAGTTCGGGCCGAGCAGCAGGGTCTTGCGACCTTCGCGACGCATACGGTCCTTCACTTCGATCATGTCACGAACGGGAATACCTTCCGTGATACAGATCGCCAGATCCAGGTCGGCTTCAACAGCTTCCCAGATCGCAGCAGCAGCGCCTGCGGGCGGCACGTAGATCACCGAGACGGTCGCGCCGGTTTGTTGCTTGGCGTCCTTGACCGAACCGAAAATGGGAATGCCCTCGAAGTCTTCGCCAGCCTTCTTCGGGTTCACGCCTGCGACGAACGCGTTCTTGCCGTTCGCGTATTCGCGGCACATGCGGGTATGGAACTGGCCGGTTTTGCCAGTGATACCCTGGGTGATGACCTTAGTATCTTTGTTGATCAGAATCGACATTGCTTGATTTCCTTCATCCGGTTGCCGGGCAGCGTTCGCACAGCCCGTCAGGGCAGCACGCCGCTGCGGCTTCGACTGTTCTGGTTACTTGCCTGCGGCAGCCGCGACAACCTTCTGGGCAGCTTCTTCCATGCTGTCCGCAGAGATGATCGGCAGGCCGGACTCGGCGAGCATCTTCTTGCCCAGGTCCTCGTTCGTGCCCTTCATGCGCACGACCAGCGGCACCTTCAGCGAGACGGCCTTCGACGCTGCGATCACGCCTTCGGCGATCACATCGCAACGCATGATGCCGCCGAAGATGTTGACCAGAATGGCGGTCAGGTTCGGGTTCTTCAGCATGATCTTGAACGCTTCGGTGACCTTCTCGGTCGTGGCGCCACCGCCCACGTCCAGGAAGTTCGCCGGCTCGCCGCCGAACAGCTTGATGGTGTCCATCGTGGCCATGGCCAGACCGGCACCGTTCACCAGACAGCCGATGTTGCCGTCGAGCGAGATGTAGGCCAGGTCGAACTTCGAGGCTTCGACTTCAGCCGGATCTTCTTCGTCCAGGTCGCGGTACGCGACGATTTCCGGGTGACGGAACAGGGCGTTCGAATCGAAGTTGAACTTGGCGTCCAGGGCGGTGACCGTGCCGTTGCTGCTCACGTTCAGCGGGTTGATTTCGGCCAGCGACGCATCGGTTTCCCAGAAAGCCTTGTACAGACCTTGCAGGATCGTGCGGGCTTGCGAGATCGAAGCGTCGGGGATGCCGATCTTCTTGGCCAGATCGTCGGCTTGCGCGTCGGTCAGACCAACGGACGGCTCAACGATGACCTTGTGGATCAGTTCCGGGTGCTTTTCGGCGACTTCTTCGATGTCCATGCCGCCTTCGCTCGAACCCATCAGCACGATCTTCTGCGAGATGCGGTCGACCACGAGGCTGACGTACAGTTCGTTCTTGATGTCGGCGCCTTCTTCGATCAGCAGGCGATTGACCTTCTGACCTTCCGGACCGGTCTGGTGCGTGATCAGTTGCATGCCGAGGATCTGGCTGGCGTATTCGCGCACTTGCTCGATCGACTTGGCAACCTTCACGCCGCCGCCCTTACCGCGACCGCCTGCGTGAATCTGGGCCTTGACCACCCAAACCGGACCGCCGAGTTCTTCGGCTGCCTTCACGGCCTCGTCCACGGAAAACGCCGGAATGCCGCGGGGCACCGCGACTCCGAATTTTCGGAGGATTTCCTTGCCTTGATACTCATGAATCTTCATGCGTGATTCCCTTCTTGCTGAGTTGGAAGTTTGGGTTCGAGCTTGCGAGTCGAGGCTCCATCGCGCACCGCTTCTGTTGTGACGGGCGTCGTGGGCTCGTTCGCTCGATCGTTTGCGCGGCCGTTGAACCAGCGCGGGTAAAACCGGCGCACTGCCTCGCCATCAAACCGCAAGGCGTGACAATGTCCGAGTTGGAAAGGAGGTGCCGAGCTGTCGGCATCATTGGCGGCCTTGAGTGCCGTATCGGGTGTATGAATGACCACCCCGGCAAAGGCCTGAATCGCTGCCGTCGGCAGGACACTGCAAAGTTCGGTCAGATGGGTGCAACCGGCCGCGCCGCCAAGGCGCTCACGGACCGCGTGACGGAAGCCGCGCCGCAGGTTAAGCCCGATCAATTGACGGTATTCAGGGCCGATCTGGTCGCAAATGCCGGGATACGGCACCCAGTCAGAGACGGCCTCAGCGTCACGCACCTCGAAATCCTCATCGATCGTCAGACGCAGCCAAAGCTCGTGAATCGGCGTGCCCTCCTTGCGAAGTCCCGTTGCCAATGCAAAATCCCGATCCTTATGATCGGTTAAACGGGCTTCGATGTCCCATAGGCCATCGTCGCGCGAATACGCTTCGACAGCGATCGTGCGGCGGTGACGCAGGGTACGAGAGACAGGCTCAGAGAGCGGCATGCGAGAGTGTGCAATGCATGAACGCAGAAAGACCTTGATTCTAGCATAGGCCGCGACGCCCTCTGCCGCAGCGCAGCAGAAGCCCGCCGCATAAGGCTCAATTACCCGACCCATCGGTCGGGTTTTCAAAATCGCGGGATCGTCGCACGCATGGTGCGACGCCATATGGCGATAACTGTGGCATGACGCGTCACGCGAGATTCATCGCCGCGTTACGCCAACATTCATGCGGGCTGCAAACCAGCGGCCGTCATCGGCGCTTCGTCGATGAATGACCCGGTATCCATCAGGAAGTCGACTGAACGCGCGTCAAGAATCGTCCGAAAATTCATCAGCGCCCCGTACGATTTTGCTGATAACGGTACGCGAGAAGCCGCGCGAGGCAAGAAAGCGCATCTGCTTGGCCCGCGCTTCGGGTGTGGTGGCGAGCTCGCCGAACTTCTTTTGCCACACAACGCGCGCGCGCGCGAGTTCCGTGCCGCGCAGTTGCTCGGTGAGCGCAGCGACCGTCTCGGCGTCGACCTGATGTTGCTTGAGTTCGTTGACGATACGTGTCGTACCCATGCGCGATGCGCGCCGGTTCACCACGCTTTCCGCAAACCGTTCGGTGGACAGCCAGCGCTCCTGCTCAAGACTGTCGAGCATGCGATCGAGCGCTTCGGGGTCCTCGGCATCGGCATAGGGCACGAGCTTGCGGCGCAGCTCCGTTCGGCTGTATTCACGACGCGCGAGATAAGACAGCGCACGCGCTTTGAGGCTAAGCACGGGTTTGCGTGATCGCTTGACCGAAACGGCTTCGTCGCCTGGCGGCGGCGGCGGTGCATTCGGGTCTCGGGGAGGACGGCGATGGATCATGACCTCATCCTGGCGCAATCAAGGGGGAACTAGAAAGCAAAAACGGCAACGCGACGCCATATGGCCTCGCGTTGCCGTTCCGAAACGGGGCTATCAGGCCTCGTCTTCTTCTTCGATCTCGCCGGTCTCGTTGATCGCCGTCACGCCGAGCGATGCACGCACCTTGTTCTCGATTTCGTGGGCGATATCCGGATTTTCGCGCAGGAACTCGCGCGCGTTGTCCTTGCCCTGGCCAATCTTCTCGCCGTTGTAGCTGTACCAGGCGCCGGCCTTCTCGACGATCTTGGCGTTCACCCCCAGATCGATGATTTCACCTTCGCGCGAGATCCCCTGACCGTAAAGGATGTCGAAGATGGCTTCGCGGAACGGCGGCGACACCTTGTTCTTGACGACCTTGACGCGAGTCTCGTTACCGACGACTTCGTCACCTTTCTTGATCGAGCCGATACGGCGAATGTCCAGACGCACCGACGAGTAGAACTTCAGTGCGTTACCGCCCGTCGTGGTTTCCGGGTTGCCGAACATCACACCGATCTTCATACGAATCTGGTTGATGAAGATCACCGTGCAGTTCGTACGCTTGATGGTGCCAGTCAGCTTGCGCAGCGCCTGAGACATCAGGCGCGCCTGCAGACCCGGCAGCGAGTCGCCCATCTCGCCTTCGATTTCGGCCTTCGGCACCAGCGCCGCGACCGAGTCGATGATGATGAGGTCGATCGAGCCGGAGCGCACCAGCGCGTCGGCGATTTCCAGCGCTTGCTCGCCCGTGTCCGGCTGCGAGATCAGCAGTTCCGGTACCGAGACGCCCAGTTTGTTGGCGTAGCCGACGTCGAGGGCATGCTCTGCGTCGATAAACGCGCAGGTGCCACCGATCTTCTGCATTTCAGCCACGACTTGCAGCGTAAGCGTGGTCTTACCCGACGATTCCGGGCCGTAGATTTCGATCACGCGCCCGCGCGGCAAGCCACCCACGCCAAGCGCGATGTCCAGACCCAGCGAGCCGGTCGAGACGACCTGGATGTCCGCTTCGACCTCGCCGTCGCCCAGACGCATGATCGAGCCCTTGCCGAATTGCTTCTCGATCTGCGCGAGGGCGGCGGCGAGCGCCTTGCCTTTCTCGGCCGACAGATTGGCAGACCCTTTCTTGCTTTCTTCCATGAATCGTCCTTTGATATGATGAGCGAGACGGCTCGAGTGAGGCGTGAATGCCAGTACTGTATAAAAAACCAGTGCTGTTTGCAAGTGCCTGTTGTCCGAAAGCGCCGAAACGACAAAAAAAGCCGCGAACCACGCGCCGCAACATCACCGGAGACACACCGCTGCCGTCAGGCGCCGGTGCCTAGACAAGCCTATCACGCCCATGCGAATTCTCATCGCAGAGGATGACAGCATTCTGGCTGACGCCCTGACCCGCTCGCTGCGTCAGGGGGGCTACGCCGTCGATCACGTCAAGACAGGGCTCGAAGCCGACTCCGCGCTCTGCGCCCAGACGTTCGATTTGCTGATTCTCGACCTTGGCCTGCCCCGCCTTCCCGGTCATGAAGTCCTGCGCCGGCTGCGCGCACGAAATTCCCATTTGCCTGTATTGATCCTGACGGCGTCGGACAGCGTTGACGCTCGCGTGAAGGGCCTTGACCTCGGAGCTGACGACTATATGGCCAAGCCGTTCGCCCTCGCCGAACTCGAAGCGCGAGTGCGGGCGTTGACCCGGCGCGGCGCGGGCGGAGGCTCTACGGTCATCCGCCATGGCCCGCTCAGTTTCGATCAGGTGGGCCGCACCGCCTATATCCATGAGCAGATGCTCGACCTGTCTGCCCGCGAACTCGAATTGCTCGAAGTCCTGCTGCTTCGCACGGGCCGCCTCGTCTCCAAGGAGCAACTCGTCGACCATCTGTGCGGTTGGGGCGAAGAGGTGAGCAACAATGCCATCGAGGTGTACATGCACCGGTTGCGCAAGAAGATCGAGCCCAGCGGCGTACGCATCGCCACGATCCGCGGGTTGGGGTATTGTCTGGAGAAGCCGGCCGCAACGCCTGCCAACGCGGCCTAGTGCGCCGAGTGCGGCGTCAGCCGTTCCAGCCTCTTTAGTCTTCCCGTCCGATGCGTCTGAGCTTTCGCCACCATCATCGCGCTACCCCCGCGGACCCGGACGCCTCGTCTTCCCCGTCGCCTCCGGCAGATGACATGTCCGCAAGACGCGCCACCGCCACGCCCACCGACCCCACCGATCCATTCGATCCCTACGCCGATCCGTTCGTGCGCCCCGGCTTTGGCGCGCCGCTAGAGCGCGAGGCGGAGCCGCCGCCACGCTCGCTCTTCGGCGAGATCCTCGACTGGATGCTCGCGCCACTGCTGCTGCTCTGGCCGATGAGCATTGCCGTGACGTATCTCGTCGCGAAATCGATTGCCAACGGCCCGTTCGACCGGGCGCTCGAGACCAACACTTACGTCCTCGCCCAGCAAGTCCATGCGGATCGCGGACAAGTCACGCTGACGCTGCCCATGCCCGCGCGCGATCTGCTGCGCGCCGACGCCACCGATAACGTCTACTTTCAGGTGCTCGGGGCGAAGGGAGAACTTGTCGCCGGGACGGCGGAACTGCCCCTGCCTCACGAAGATGATCGTCCGCAGCCGGGCGTCGTGCAGTTTCGCGACGAGACCGTCGGCGGCAACGACATCCGCGTCGCGTTCACCTACGTCGACCTGCCACGCATCGCGCCTGCGGGCAGCATGGCGCTCGTGCAAGTTGCAGAGACACTCGACAAACGCAGTCAACTGGCAAACGAAATCATCAAAGGTGTGATCCTGCCGCAATTCGTGATCCTGCCGCTGGCCATCGTGCTCGTGTGGTTCGGCCTGTCGCGCGGCCTTGCGCCGCTGCATGCGTTGCAGGAGCATATTCGCGCCAGACGTCCGGACGATCTGTCGCCGCTTGAAGCGAGTCAGGCACCGCCGGAGATTGCACCGCTTGTCGGTTCGTTGAACGATTTGCTCGGACGGCTCGAGCAGAACATGAAACTCCAGCAGCGCTTTATCGCCGATGCCGCCCATCAGCTCAAGACGCCGCTGGCCGGGCTACGCATGCAGGCCGAACTTGCCTTACGTCAGACGTCCCCCGACGAATTGCGCCGCTCGCTCTCGCAAATCGCGGTGAGTTCGGAGCAGGCAGCACGCCTCGTCAATCAGTTGCTGGCGCTGGCCCGCGCGGAGAACAGCGCGAACGACGCCGCCGCCTTCACACCGGTCAATCTCAGCGTGCTCGCCCGCAGCGCCATGCAGGACTGGTTCCAGGCCGCGTTCTCCAAACGAATCGACCTTGGCTTCGAGGAGCCGCCGTTCCCGGTGCATCTGTCGGGTCAACCGGTGATGCTGCGCGAGCTGCTCAACAACCTCATCGACAACGCGATTCGTTACACGCCGACAGGCGGCAAGGTGACGGTCCGCTTGCGGCACGAGGCGTCCGACGGCTTCGTCCACCTCGAAGTCGAAGACACCGGACCGGGTATTCCGGCATCGGAGCGCCCCCGTGTGTTCGAGCGCTTCTATCGCATTCTGGGCAGCGACAGCGACGGCAGCGGTCTGGGTCTGGCCATCGTGCGCGAGATCGTGCAAATCCATCGCGGCGATGTGAGCGTGCTCGACCATGTCGACGCGCAGCATCCCGAAGCAACCGGCACCCTCATTCGGGTGACATTGCCGCTCGCCGATGTGCCTATCGAAAACCCGCATGCGTGACGAAAACACGCGAAATACGGTCGATTTCACGCCAAAGTCGAGGGTAAGTCCCTAGCAGCGTAAGGTTCGAGTCAGTTTGGCGTCAGACGGCGGTAAGGTTGCGCTCCAATAATCAGTTGCAACGGCCCGGGCACGACCCAGGGGCGTGCTTACATTACAGGAGACAACCGCATGGCTACTGCAACGACAGCCACTACGCATGCGCCGATGACCAAGGAAGAGCGGAAGGTGATCTTCGCGTCGTCGCTGGGCACAGTGTTCGAGTGGTACGACTTTTATCTGGCCGGCTCGTTGGCCGTTTTCATCAGCCGGCACTTCTTCTCTGGCATCAACCCGACGGCGGCGTTCATCTTCACGTTGTTGTCGTTCGCGGCGGGTTTCGCGGTACGTCCGTTCGGCGCGATCGTGTTCGGGCGCATCGGCGACATGGTGGGTCGCAAGTACACGTTCCTGGTGACCATCACACTGATGGGTCTGTCAACGCTGGTTGTCGGTTTGCTGCCGGGCTACGGGTCGTGGGGAATTGCCGCACCGGTGATCTTTATCGCCATGCGTTTGCTGCAGGGTCTGGCCCTTGGCGGCGAATACGGTGGCGCAGCCACGTATGTTGCCGAGCATGCGCCGCATGGCCGTCGCGGTTTCTACACGTCGTGGATTCAGACGACTGCCACGCTCGGTCTGTTCCTTTCGCTGCTCGTGATTCTCGGCACCCGTACGGTGATCGGCGAAGAAGCGTTCGGCGAATGGGGTTGGCGCGTGCCGTTCGTTCTCTCGCTCGTGCTGCTGCTGGTTTCGCTGTGGATTCGCATGCAATTGAGCGAATCGCCGGCATTCCAGCGCATGAAGGCCGAGGGCAAGGGGTCGAAGGCGCCGCTCAGGGAGTCGTTCGGTGAGTGGAAAAACCTGAAGATCGTCATTCTGGCGCTCATCGGTTTGACGGCCGGGCAAGCGGTCGTGTGGTACACGGGTCAGTTCTATGCGCTGTTCTTCATGACTCAGGTGCTCAAGGTCGATGGCAACACGGCAAACATCATGATCGCTTTGGCCCTGCTCATCGGAAGTCCGTTCTTCGTATTCTTTGGCGCGCTCTCTGACAAGATCGGGCGCAAGCCGATCATCATGGGGGGCTGTCTGATCGCGGCGCTGCTGTACTTCCCGATCTTCAAGGCGCTCACGCACTATGCAAACCCGGCCCTGGAAGCGGCCACCGCTCGCTCGCCGATCACGGTGATCGCCGATCCGAACGAATGCTCGTTCCAGTTCAACCCGGTAGGCACGTCGAAGTTCACGAGTTCGTGCGACATTGCCAAGAGTTACCTATCGCGGTCCGGCCTGAATTATCACAACGAGGCGGCACCGGCGGGCACGATGACGACGGTGAAGATCGGCGACAAGGTGATTCAGTCGGTCGATGGCAAGGCCGCAGACGCGAAGGACAAGGTCAAGGCGTTCGAGACCGACATGTCGTCCACGCTCAAGGCAGACGGCTATCCGCCCAAGGCAGACCCCGCGCAGATGAACAAGCCAATGGTCGTGGTGCTGCTCACGATTCTGGTGATCTTCGTGACGATGGTGTACGGCCCGATTGCCGCGATGCTGGTGGAAATGTTCCCGACGCGTATTCGCTACACGTCAATGTCGCTGCCGTATCACATCGGTAACGGCTGGTTCGGCGGCTTCCTGCCGGCGACGGCTTTCGCCATCGTGGCAGCCAAGGGCGACATCTACTCTGGCCTCTGGTACCCGATTGTCATCGCCCTGGTGACCTTCGTCATCGGCATGCTCTTCATCAAGGAGACGAAGGACGTCGACATCTACGCCAACGACTGATGGTGTGACCTACCAGACAGGTTGAAATGGATCGTCAACGCCGGGACCTTCGGGTTCCGGCGTTGTCTTTTTCGGGACCTGTCGGCAGGCGCGCCGAACCGCACCTCGCCTATTTTCATTTGGTCCGCAAAAAAGTGTTGACAGCCTATAGGGGCCTACCTATAATCTTTCTTCTACGGCGAATTAGCTCAGTCGGTTAGAGCGACGGAATCATAATCCGCAGGTCCGGGGTTCGAGTCCCTGATTCGCCACCAAATGCAGAAAGGGCTCAGCGCAAGCTGGGCCCTTTTTCTTTGCTCCGCAAACGCAGATCCGCTCCGCAACTCTTTACCGAATACCAGGGAAGCTCACTCGAGGACTACGAGATCCCTCGTACCAATCGGACGAGGGATCTCCCCGAAAATTCAGCGCTCGCCACCCTCGTCCTCGTCCACTCCCGTGTAGATGTCCAAGCAGTCGAGCACCCGGACCGACTCAACGTCATTGGATCGCGACAGCTTGCGATGCAGGCTATCCGGCAAGCGTCGCTTGCGCAAATAGCCATAAATCAACTCACGCTTATCAGGGTTCAGCGCGTACTTCTTCTTAGAGTTGCTGATCTTGCAAACCACGATCTCCTCCTGGAAGAGCGTGTTCAGCACATGCGGCACCCGCCCACTGTATTTATCGTCGACGCCGCGACCCTTCGGAATGTCGCTCGACCACATATACCCCTTCGAGTTTCCCGTCCACATGTGCTCCTGATCCAGCTTGCGCATCAGGAGAAAAGCCACGACAACGTCGAGGGCTTCGTGCGGCTCGCCGCCTTGATGGCGCCGGCAAACGTCGGCGATTGAAGCCCTCAGGCCGTCAATCTCGTACGCCTCACAAACAACAACTGGCACAAAACCATCGAGCTTTTCACGCACCAGCTCAACGGTCTTGTTTTGCACCGGGCGAATTAACAAGACCGGCCCAGGAGTCTGACGGACAACAGAACAGAACTCCCGAACATTAAGCGACGAGTTGCGCTCATAAATGGTCGCTTTGATCACCCAACCGCCGTGCCCATCCGGTTCTCGCACGCAAAGCTCAACCAAAGCCGCGGCATCGCCGGCATATTGGTTAGCAGCGTGACCTATGTAAACGACTGGCATCGCGCGTTCCTTTGACTCGCGCTAAATTAGCGCGTCTTAGCCTGGGAAAGCGCGGACAGCATCACTCCTGCAGGAATTGGAATTTCCAGAAGCCTTTCGAGCGGCAGCGTCGAAATCGCCAACAGAATGGCCTCACGAAGGCCGTCACCACCAAGTACAGGCGCCGATTGAACACTCGGAAGCGCATCCCCCACTTCCTGCTGCCGAGGGCGCGCAGCTCCCTGGAATCCTCGCTCCACCGGCAACGAGTGCTGCGTCAACCACTCTTGAACGCGCGTCGACACCTTCGCAGAACGAAAGCGATTCCACATACGCGCAACATTCTCGTCCTGCCCCCGAAGCAATTGGAAAAATGCGTAGGGGTGCCACCCCTCCGTCGCTAGCGTCTTCGCTGCCTCCGCGACATTTTTTCCGTCAGCACTGGCAATGAAGTCACGCGCCCACTCGCGCTGCTCATCAGGGGAAATTGGGGTAATCTCCACCCAATCGTCTGCTGGCGCCGGCGCAATTTCCAACCCTGCACGGATCACCCCGTTGGCGCGATGCATAAAGCGCCGACCGCTCGGCGAAGGCAATACAAATGCCTCCCAAACCGACTTACGCAGAGGATTGAAGACTTCGATAGCTTGAACATCCCCAGCCGGCGGTTCGCCCACCGGCGAAACCGCTAGAGCACCCTTTGCGGTCTCGAATGTCTTGAGATGAGGCTGAACCCTCGGATCAGTCAAGAGCTCACTGAGAGTGCGCTTGCCGAAGGTTTTCCAGGTGACGTCAGGCGACGCCTTCCGGAGCATATTGCCCAGGGCCGCTGCCATAACGGAGCGGCTCACGGGGTTCATATTTTTAGTTACAGTCTGGACCAGAAGGTCCAAGTATTCTTCGAAAGTCATCGTTAGCCCTTGAAAGCAGAAAGCCCCTTAGGAAACTCCTAAGAGGCTAATGTCTTGTACTGCTTCTGCAGGGGCAAGAAGATCTGGAGCGCAATCGCGCAATTATCTAAGTCATACGTGGTAGCCGCCTGCATGCGACTCGCGACTCAGAACCCAGTCATCTGGACTTTCAGGTCCCACCACCCGAGAGGCTTTACGCCAATCTTTCCCCCACGGTCTCCCGTGCAGCGGCAATAGGTCTTCAGTAAGTGTGATTTTGTGCGACTTCAACTAGCTTGTCAAGCTAAAGACCGCACAAATGTGTTGAGTTCCGTTCACAAACGCGCGGCAACCATCCAATGATGGCAATTAGGACACATCCGGAACTACTCCTCGAACCAGCACGCCCCCCCCCGGGTTACGAACGTTCCAATTGGCAATCTGGCCAGCCTCTTGCAGCCGCCCTCTCAGAGACGCACGAAGCGACATCTGCTCCCCATCCCCTCCTGCCGCACGGATGGCCGCTCGAGCCTCATGTATTTGCTTGTGGCGCGAATTGGGAAGGCGCAGAGCGTCTGAAGTTACGATTACTCCGGTCACAGTTTTAGGCTTGTGCGCAGGAAAGGTCTTGGATTTATCGTCCTTGCTAGTTCGACCGGCAGCACGAATGAGTCCCCGCACTCGATAAAGCAACTCCTTTGATGCTCCCGGCCCAGAAATGACAATGTCATCGACGTAACATGTCATGACGCACCCGCGATCCTGCGCAAGACAGTAAATCTGATCAAACATTGCACGGTGCGCGAAGAACGCCAACGGCCCACTAAGGTAGCTCCCCGTCGGAAGGTGCCGCTGCCGAAAACAACATAGCCGCGCCAGAAGGTGAGCGACATCCGGAGCACACCCCATGTCTCGGCGGAAAAAGCCGTACACAGCACTGAAATTAGTACCCGGGTAAAACTGAGCTATATCGGTCTTGATCAAGGGGCCGTTGCCGACATGTGAGCCGGCATTGGACACGTACGACTCCCCCTTAACTGATCGGACGTAGGACGGTACGTCTAACCGCCCAAGCAAAGACGCAATACGTTTATGCACCCCTGCCAGTTCCCCAACGGGATGCTGGATGGTGCGCCCCTTCGCGTTCACGAATACGCGATAGTTCCGCTCCCCAACCAACTGCTCAATCTGATGCAGATCAATGCCCAACACTTCCGCCGCACGTCTCTTGGAGGGAAGCCGAAACAACGGGGACTGATCGAGCGGATAAGTGGGCCTAGCGCTCATTGGCAAGCGCCTCCCTGTCCGCAACCCATTCGAGCAACCGCAGAATCTTGTCAGCAGCCTTTACGCGCAACTTGCCTCCGCTCGTACCCGCGTCCAGTTGCTCCGAAAAGAGCAAGATCGACGACACCGGTAGTTTGAAGACTTGAGAGTATTGGGACAGGAGGTCGATGCCCGGTGTTTTTATACCGGACTCGATTTCACTCAGATATGAATTTGAAATTTCCAGTCTCTTCGCGAGATCTGTCTGCGACAACTGATGAAACGTTCGCATGAGCTTAAGTGCACGATGCAGCATAGCTCCAAGCTCCTTCTTCAAAAAGCGGGGGGCGCTAGTGGCGCCATTGATCGTAAATCCGCCCAACCAACCAGACCAAGCGCACGAAATACACAGCACAGCGCCAGGTTTCCGGCCGAATAAGAACGGACACCATCTTGCCGACTAGCCCCCGTCGTTTGGAGGTATTCAGGTCCATATAGGGCCTCTTCAGTTACGCTGCCGCGGGGTGCGACAGCTCTCGCATGTAACTGAAACGGAGCAAACGACGGGACTACCCCCCACATCCGAAGTGAGTGCACGGTTTCGCAACGTGCACTCTCGCGCCGCACCCACCTACCCTGTACGGCCGGGACAGACCGAGCGACGACAAACATTAGGGCATGCGCCCCACGACCGGATGGTCAATACAGCAGCGAGTTATTCCGACACCTCAGGGTAAAGAGTAGCAGCATTTTCGCGAAGAGCAATAAATTTTCGCCAATAGCGAAATTAAAAACTATCGCGTCGGCCCCACTTTGTCGCCTTTTCGCTCACGCACATAGTGTTCTGTCATCGTTATCGACTGGTGCCCCAGCTGTTTCTGCGCGGCGCGAATATCTCCGGACAACTCGGTTTTGTCCGTGCCCGCCTTGGCCCTCAAGTCCCTAAACTGAAAGAGCCCCTTCTCGATACCAGCCGCCTCCCGAGCCGCATCGAAGCGAAATCTGAGCGCATCAGCCCCCATACGCTCCCCTTTCTCGTTGACAACCAGCGCCGAACTAGCAACTCGATAGCCGACTTTCCGCGCCTGAATGCGCTTAATGACCTCGCCCAACTCACCTACGACCGATATCCGCAACTTCTTTCCGCGCTTCCCTTGGATAACCCAGAGCTCGCCATCCCGTATGTGACTCTCGTCGAATCGGAGCGTGTCGGCAGGCCGTTGACCGGTCAGATACGCGAGATCCATAGCGTCTCGCGTCGGCTGATCAGCAAATTGCCAAACTCGTTGGAACAACCCGTCCTCCACATATACGTTGCGGCCAAACTCGCGGTGTTTCTTAATTCCGACGCAGGGATTTGCGGCATCAGTAAATCCCCGCTCCCGCGAAAAATTGAAAATATGGGAGAACAACGCGATTTCTCGATTCGCACGAACGTGCCCTGCGCGGTCAGGCGCTTGTCGCCCATTCTCCGAGTACCACCGTTTCGCCAGCTCCATTCGCCAAGAAAGATACTGCCGAACATGCACAGGTCGTATCTCATCGAGACGAGCAGGAGGATCGTCAAAAAATCGGTACAGGAAATCCAATTCGAGAAGGTTATCGCGTTGCGTACGACGCGCCTTGCTTGGCAAGATCTCGCGCACATACCGTTCAGCAACATATCGAAACGTCACCAACTCGATATGTCTTGCCCGCCCTTCAGCCTCAAGCTCGGACCACAACCTAACCGCATCCACATAGTCAGACCCAAGCGGGATCTCTTTCCTCGGCACGCCACCGGTATCGTAGTAGTAGTACACGTTTCCACTACGCTGTTTTCGCGCACGCATTCTAGTGGGCAAATTGAGATTCTTCGTAGGGCGTCGTCCCATATCACTTCGCCAACGCTTTAGGCTGCCACGACGCACGCACCACAATCTCCTTCCCACCTTCCACCGCCGACCGGGTGACGACAGGCTTCCCCGCAGCGTTCACAAAAAATGCGATCCCCATTTTGCGCAAAGCATCGACCTGCTTCGACTTCACTTTTCTTCCGGTCAACATGGCCAGTTCTGGGGGAGAAAGGAACAAATCCATCACATCAGCTCTCCCGTGTAGCAAGCCAAAAAGTGCCCAGTTCCTGATTCCAAAACACTTGGCAGTGGTCCAAGCTGGCACCCACCGCCTGCGCTGCCTCAAACGCAATCACGATTGCCCTAGCCGGATCGTTGCTCAAGATATGGTCAATCGGGTGTCGCTCGGGGACAACGATGCCTCTGCTCGTCCAATAGCGCTTCTCGTTCATCTTGTGTTCCGCGAAGTCCTTGGTAAGGTACTTCCCAAGGTAGGCAGCCAGCTTGTGGCGCAGCCCCCTTTGTCGAAACGGGTTGCGCACATCGACGTTGCCGTTATCTGCACCAACGATTGAGTGCCAGATGGAACGCAAAACGCGATAGTTTTGCCGCCCCTTCACCGCGACGTGCAGATGCCACGCACCGCGCTTTTGGCGCTCGGAGACAGCCACGTACTGAAAGTTCTGGAACTTACCTAGGCGGCGGCGAAGAGCATCGAAATCACGCTTCAGGCGTTCACGGTCTTCCATGTTCTCCCGGTATGTCAAAGTGATCATCCGATCCGCACCAATCGCCTTGCAGCGCAGGCGAACCTGTTGCTTTGCTCGCTTTGCCGCAGCGAGTTGGTTTTCTTCCGTATTCTCTGACTCACCGCGCTTAGCTTTGGGCATCGCGTGCAACTGTTGAGCCCCCATATACCGATCAAATCGCGTGGCGGTGACTTCGACTTGCCCGTCGCCAAAGTTACGGCCACGAATCAACCACTCTCGACGGAACGCTACCCAGTCCGATATACTCGTTTCAAGCATGACAACTCCAGATTGTCGTGTGGCTGTGCTAGCCCTGAACCGTTGCAGCGGTCGGGGCTTTTCTTTTTTTTGCGATGGTGTTGCGGTTACTGTCTGCGAGCTTCCTCATCGGCTCGTACGTTAAGTGTTACTGATATAAATCTAGGCGCGCTCCGCGCGCCCGAGTGACCGCGCTACCGCTGCGCACACTCGGGCGTCGTAGCCCGCCCTCTGGCGCAAATGTTTCGCATGGGCCGCGCCGACCTCCGGCCGACCCAGCCCAAGCTCAGAGCGTTTTTGTGGCAACGCGGCGTCAAGGCCATGCCCTGCGGGTCGCTGCGCGAGCCTTGACCCCGGCACACACGTCGGCGCACCCTCATTGCGCACCTCCCTTCACGCGCTGAACCTGCAACACCAAAACCACTTCAGTTCGGCCGCTGGATGCGCTGTGCCCGTCGAGAAACGAAGGCAACCAGCCGGGGCTATTCTTCGTTGACGAGTCGCCGTCTTGCACCAACCCACCGAGCAATATGACCTCACCATCTTTTGCACTGATGGTCGTTTTAATTTCTCTTGTGTTCTTCGTCGGAGAGTTATTCACCCCATTAGTGGTCGGCACGAAGCTGGAAATCTGTTCCGTCAACCGGACTTCTATGGCCTCTTGCATCACGACCGGTTCGACCTCGAAGATCAAGCCCGCATCCTGATACGTGACTGACTGGACCGGTGTCCCAGATGCGCCCTGATAGCTGATACTTCCGAGTGTTGGCACACGTGACCCAACATTGAGGCGAACTCGCTCACCTGACGTGACGCGAACATGCGGATCGCTTATTTGCTTGAAGCGCGTATCGGCGTTCAGCAGCGACAGCGCCATGTCCAAACCGGAACTTGAAAAGCGAAGTGCAGTGGGGTCGCTGTCCGTGGCACCGTTTGACATCGACACGGAGGTCCCAAACGCACGGGCGGCAATGCTGAACGCGGAGTTATTTGCTCGCGTGTTCGACACCTCGTACACCCAACCGCGAATCAATACCTCCCCGGCGGCAGCGTCTATCTCTTTCAATGCTGCGGCCACGCGCTTGATCTCTTCGTCTGTGCACAGGCAGGTCAACTCATCTGCGGCGGACAGAGCAAGTGTCGCGCGCGGCGGCGGGTTTCCCGGTTGCCCAACAGCCGTACCATCAGACGGTGGCGCGGACATATCTGATTCGGTTCGCTCTGCGAAAGGGCGTGCGGATGCCAGAGTCTTTGCACCCAGTACAGGTTCGACCGCGCGAGCAAGGTATGCGGCGGTGCGGAATCTCGGGCGGTAAACAAATAGCGATTGCGACACCTTCTTCCGCTCGTCGTAGCTCTTTCGAGACACATAGTCGACGCCGGATTTAGACGTGACGGCGAATCCCTGAGAATCTAAAAAATCGAGCACGAACGAATGTAGGTCGCGACCTTTCCCGTCATATCGGAACGACACGAGCCGAGTGTCTTGCAATACGTCGGAACTGATGACGTGCGGTACCCCTAACGCTTCGCTATACAGCAAATCCACCAGTTGCCCGACGTTCACGTAGCGCAAGTCGAATGCTCCACTAGGAGAGCGCTGCACTCCTTTGAGGGGATTCGTGGGCAGCGCGACAGATGTGGAAAGGAGTGCAGTGTCGAATCGAGGTGGCAAGGGCAGTTGAGCCTCTGCCGCACAAGCATTTGCACCGACGAACGCGACAGCGAGCGCAATAATTGATCGTTTCATTTCTGCTTTTCCACTGCGCCTACGCCAGACCACGCGGAAACGACGTCACCGTCTAGGACTCCACGCGTGCCCAATGTCTCGCCTGTGAAAGCGTCAGAGCTCTCGCGGCGCAAACGACCTTGTTTGTCAGCTAGAAGAACGTAGCCCTTTCCGCCCATCGCATAGCGACCAACGATCCTCCATGTAGAAGAAGTCGCAGCTTTGGGGGATGGCGAAGCACGCGGGGCGTCAGGCTGCGCTCCCTCTGCTCTCGATGGCGATTGGACACCGCCGCTGTTGAGTCCGAATCCGTCGGATACGCCAAGAAATCCCTTCCATGCAAGCAGGCCGCCCGCGAGTGCTGCAACCGGAAGCACGAAGAGAGCCTTCGGAATCACTGCTTTCTGCTTCGTGTGGACTTCCGCGCTTGTGTACAGATTGAACACATGGCGCGGATAGCGCCACGCGGTTTTCACCGCGTCGCGAAGCCCCGTGTTCGGGTTGTGGCAGTGATCCCATTCATAGAGCATCGCCCCTTTACGACCGAACAGGCGACGGACATGCACATGTCTCCCGACCAGATCGCGGATCGTTTTACTCATCCGCTGGGGATGCTGCGTGATGAGAATGAAGTCGACCCCTTTGTGACGGTGGACGTGCAGTTTCTCGACGTCTTCTGTCGCTTTGACGCTGACCGGCGTTGGTCCCCAGATTCGCTGGACCTCATCAACCACGATTAGGTCGTTTTGCTCACAACGTGCGTACCAATCACGCACCCACGTCTCGTCGACCAACTCGTGCTCCAGAGACAAATCCCGGATGCCGTCAACAACGAGCCGTCTACCCGCACGAAGCTCCTTCTGCATAAGCCACACGGCGTAGAGCGTTTTCCCGCTGCCCGGAGTGCCAGTGATTAACGTGATCATTTGATGAAGAAGCGTTTGAAATTGGACGCACCAGCCATCGCAACGCGAGCACTAATAGCGCCTCCGATGTAACCCATGCCCTGAAATACACCTCCCATGGCAAGTAGGTTCATAAGATCGGCAGGAAGACCTCCCACCGCCCCGACGACCCATGACATGAGCTTGTCAACCACGAGACTGATTCCGGCAACGGTTACCACGCCCACGCCGAGCGCGAGCAGCGCTTGAGCGATCAACGGCTGAACAAGAGAGAGCAGCCATGTCGCCCAGCTCATCGGAGCAATCCAGTAATGGCGTTCGCGCGTGCGCTAGCGCGATTGACGTCGGACTTGAGAGACGAGCCGATATACGCGATGGCGAGCGCCGCGATCAAAAGCACGGCGATGAGAAATTTCATGACGAGACTCCCATGACAAAAATGATGGCCGCCGCAAGCGCACAAACAGCGAGAACCAGCGGACGAAGTTTTTGGACCAGAGAACAAAGCGGATCAAGCGAAAAGGAAATCTGTTGCCCGAACGCGTTGACGACAATCGGTACCGGGCAGACACCATCGGTAGGACCAACTGACCAAGGGGTTAACGAGACGTCTTTTGATACCGGCTGCGGAAGTTGCCCAGGAGGTGCGCTGCCAAGCGGCGCGCATGCCGATGCCGACGGGTTTGCCTGACAAAGATCAGGATTGGTCGGATTGCCAGTAGTAGGTGGATTGGTGACTGGAGGCGAACCCGGCCCAGTTGATATGTCCGACGAAATCGGCACGGTCGGAGCACCAAACGGCTTGGGGTACCCCTGCACGAGATCGCTCCATGTGGGAGCAACGGGCGCGGACGCCACATCACCTGATGTGACAGGATTTACAGGCGAGTATGGATAGCCGTTGTAGTCTGGACGTGCCGCAGCACTGCGCCAGAGAGCGTCAGTAATAGACGCGGTTAGCGATTGCGGCAATGGCTGAGCGAGCATCGCAGGAGTAAGCGGAAGCGTCGTGATACTTCCGGTCTCTGTCTTGAGCGGCTTTACATAGTTGGCGTTCTTCGAGGGGCTGACGTTTATCTCAGTGCCAATCTGAGTGGGATTGTTCTGTAATGGCGTCCAGTTGAGCAAGACCTTATATGAGAGCGGTTCCGGCGATCCCGTCGGACTGGTCTGAGTAATTGTGACCGTGATGTTCTTCACCGCTTGCGACTGAAATGCCACGTTTGCATCCGCAACTTGCTTTGCACAGTCAAGTCCACTCACGCACCCTACGACCGTGCCGGAGTTCGGGTACCCGTTGTCCCAATACGGATAATTGGAAGGCAGAGGGTTTGTGCAAGTGGTGGTGACTTGCGGGTTACAGGTCGGACGCGTGAACGCGGTCCAACTTCCGGCTTCTGCTGGTGGTGGGTCTTGTATGGCCGATGGAGTGTCGGGGGCGAGCTTGAGGCTCTGTGCCGGGTTGTCGCCGACTTGGGATAGCTTGTATACCCCCCACGCTATCGCACCTGCGGCAGCGATGACGCCAAGACTTACTGCTGTCGCCAGCCATACCGGCGCTCCGGCGACGGTGGCGACCGTTCCGGCAGCAAGGCTCACATACGATGCGTCGTTTGCGGCTTTTCCAACGAACGAGAGAGTGTTGAGTAGTGTGGCGTCGTTTGCGGCCACAGTGATCCCGCGTCGGGCAAGATTCGCCACAATTCCGGACGCAACAGCGCGATTGATGACCGCATTGAATACGGGCATGAGCACTGGTGCCGCCTGAGCCTGAGCCGCCTGCTGTTGACACAGCATCGCGACCAGCGCAAACAAGATGATGATCTTTTTCATCTGCTCAGAAGAAAAGGATGACGCCGATTGCCCAGCACGTCAGAACTACGATGCCGACACATTCATAGAACCAGAGCACTCACGCCTCCCCGGTAGAGTCGAAGTGATTGCGGATGGCGCGAATACACCAAGCAACTGCCATGACACCAAGTACCGCACCACCAATTTGCAAGCCGACGATTTCGCCGCCAGCGACGGGTTGAGAGTCCGAGAGAGTCGCGACGTGGATAAGCATCTCGTTGCCCGCTGAGTCAGCGCCGCATTTCACGTGCTGGCCGCCGACTTCCGCATAGGTCACGCCGGGTTCGTCAGCAGGTCCACAAACCAAACCGGAAAGCGCCATTTCGTTTGCCCAGAAGAAAAGGCGCTGGATACTTCAGCGCCTTCTCATTAACTGCCGCTGTGATTAGCGGCCGAGGAAGCCCTTCACAACCTTGTAGCCCCACGCCAGGACCACGACCGCGAGCACGGCACCACCGATGGCGATGATCGTGGGCTGCACGCCGTTAATCGACGTAACGATCGGAGCCGAGTCAACACCGCTAGGGGCGGTCTGAGCGAACGACATGGAGCTTGCGAGAGCCGCTACGGCAGCGACGGAAAGCGAGCGGAACTTCGTTTGGATGTTTTTCATGTGAGACCTTCTGATTGAATCGAATTTGGCCCGGATAACGGAACGCGCGGGCGGGGGCCAGATGCTCGTGCGCAGAGAACTGTGGGGAGCGGATTAGGCCGTTGCGGATTGAGCGATGGGCTTTGCTTTGTTCTGCCCGAATGGCACCAGCGACACGATGCGCGGGACGAGACGCCCTGCGTCGCTACCGTTGCCCTGGGCAAGCGCGAACTCCGCGAGATATTCGCCGGGCTGGCGATCAGCAAGCACATCAGGAAGGTTGATTACTCCGACCACGATGTTTGCAACTCCATCGGTAGCCTGCTCCAAGATGCACTGAGCTTCACGAATGGTGTATGCGCGCCCGGTCTTCTGGCTGGTCCCGGAACGGGTGTTGACGGAGAGGATGGTCAGTTTCTGTTTGCTCATAGTTGCCTCGTAGCGGAAATGTCCAGCAGGACGGATAATTGATTGCGAACAAATTGGTAACCTACAATTAATCGTCTAAATTTAAACGCTTAATTTTGAGCGAATATAGAACGGAGCTTCCGCGATGTCAACAGTCGGAATTGAAGATTCGCGCGTTCGCGCGATTCACGTAATCAGCGCCGTGACCAGTCCTGCCCGTCGATTCAAGGAGTTAGGTGACAAGACGGAGGTAAGCGCGGCAACTTGGCGAAGCTTCTGGAATCGCGATGGAGCGATTCCCAGTGGAGCTATGCTGGAGGGGCTTGCTAGAGAGTGGCCGCAGTACGCGTTCTGGCTAGTGACGGGAATCACTGATTGGGAGGCGGGGCATGTTGCACCTCCGACGGTTGATTCACTTCCCGAACGTGAGCTTCAGGAGTCGCCTGCGACCACCGCCTACTTTGTCCACAGATTGAAGGCGACTAACCCCAAGCCGCTGTCAGCTGCTACGAGAGCCTTTGTTGAGTCGCTGGAAGGCTTGCGATATTTCGCTCTTGAGAAAGAAGCAACGGATGCCCTAGGTGGACCAGCAGCTCTCGCAAAGCTACGTGACGAACTTATCGAGCACGGCATATTGCAAAAGACGGTGGATAAGCCGTTGAAACTTGAGTCGCTATGGACAGATGAACCGGTTGCCGATCCTGTTATCGAGCGGGCAATTGAGGCGCTGTTGCACGAGCGGCAACAACGGAGCGAAAAGCAGTTAGAAAGTTTGCAATTGCAACGTGCGGAGGAGCTCGCGTCACGACGAACGGATCGTCAATGACTCACTTCTTCAAAAGGACTGGCTTCACCCATCGGAGAAGGTGCGCATGTCTGACACGAATATTGAGGGGGGCGGCACGAACGTCTACGCCGACCTAGATTACGCGAACCCAACAGCAATGGTTCAAAAGGCCGCACTCGTTGCAGCGATTACGGAGCGTATAGAGGCGCTGTCGATATCCGTGGACGAGGCGGCGAAAACCGCTCAGGTCACCGCTCCGAAAATGTTAGCCATGCTCGGCGGGAGATTTCGCGATATCTCGCTGGAGGACATCCGATCCTGCGCGCACTCGCTCGGTGTTCCTTTGTCGTAGCCCGCTCGAAAACAAGCGGGAGCTGATGCATTGCTGGCGGAAGCCTCGCATTCGGATGCATCCTTCGACACCTCTGATAAGGTCTACAACGAGGATAAATCTAGGCGCTAGCGCAAGATGCCAAGCGCTTCAGCTTGCTCGCGGCTTAGACGAATCGTGATGGACGGCTTAGAGGCTTTGAGAGACGACGCCTCAAAGGAAACGCCTTCCAGATTCAGGAAAACGATTTGCTCCTCGAAAACGTCTTCATAGATGTGGAACGACTCAGAGCCATCCGCGGAAGACCACGTCTTGAGCGATGCCTTGGTGCTCATGGCACACCTCAAATTCAGCGGACGACTCCCCGTCATCCATCAGTAGGAAGTCACCTCAGTAACCTTATAGCTATGGGCATTCGCTGAGGTGAACGGCGCTTCGAATCGCCACCGCTCATTCGGGCCGATGTTCTGACCGTACGCGATGGTGTTCCCAATGATATTGCCTCCCGCATCGTACAGGTTGAATTTGACGAATGCGTTCTGAACCAATTTTTCGCCCTTATTCGTAGCCACGCCGACGATAGCCGGGAAGCCGTTCGCGGCAACTATGACCGACGTGTCACTCACGACAATCGGACTGGCCCCATTGGTGCTTTGAGCAAATGCCCCCGCACAGGAGAAAGCGAAAACGAGAACTGCAATTGCGTTCTTCAAAGTGTGATCCTCAAAAATCAACGGCATCCAATTCGTCTGCGTCATGTACAAACGTTTCCGGACATTTAGCTCGGCGCTCCCCGTCCCCCGTCGATACGTACTGCCAGCGGGCGGAATCACCAAACAACAGCAACTAAAAGCCGGTATTAGATATATCGTCCTGCACGCAGCGATCTTTAGATCTCTGTTTTGCAGTCATCGCAGACGCGACCCTCGTCGCTCCGACGATACCCAACATTTTTGCTCCTCAAAGCACGCACAGACCCTATAAATCGGGAGCGGTTTCGTACCAGATTTGACTTGATTGCGGAGCAACGAACGCAACAACTCTTTGATTTAATTATTTATTACAACTGAATCATAATCCGCAGGTCCGGGGTTCGAGTCCCTGATTCGCCACCAAATGCGAAAGCCCTGTAAATCTCTGATTTACAGGGCTTTTTCAATAAGGGCTCTGCGGCTTCGCTGCGAGCCCTTTTCTTTTACCGGCTCCTCACGGTGCAAATTCGGTGCAATACGCGGTGCAGACCTCAAGGAAGGAGCACCATGGCAGCACTCACAAAAACACCATCGGGAACCTGGAAAGCGACGATTCGTCGAGTGGGTTGGCCCACCGCAGCCAAGACATTTCGAACGAAGCGCGACGCAGAGGATTGGGCCCGACGGACCGAAGACGAAATGGTCCGAGGCGTATTTATTCAACGCGCGCCGTCTGAGCGCACTACCGTTGCGTCAGCGCTGGAACGCTATGCCAAAGAAATCGTTCCCACGAAAAAGGCGTCCACACAACGCCGCGAACAGGCCAGAGTCGCCACGCTCCTCGCCGCATTCGGCAAATATTCACTTGCCGCAGTTACTCCCGACCTGGTCGGAAAATTCCGTGACCAGCGACTGGCGGAAGGCAAGGCGAACAATACCGTTAGGCTTGAGCTGGCCCTTCTAGGTCACCTCTTCACGGTCGCGATAAAGGAATGGCACATCGGGCTCACCTACAACCCTGTCGCCAATGTCCGAAAACCGAGCCCGGGCGAAGGTCGCGACCGTCGCATTACTCACGACGAGCAAACACGGCTGTGACCCTACCCCAGAAAACAGTACCACTGAAAAGTAGAAAATCCGGCATGATTTTGACAGTTTGAAACGGAAGACAT
>NZ_CABPST010000010.1 GCF_902459805.1 Pandoraea bronchicola
TACCTGAAACTAGTGCGTCTACCAATTCCGCCATCTGGGCCCCGTCAGCTCGCTTACTGCTTGCTCGCTGCGAAGAAGTGAGATTATGCGGATACCGTGCGGGAGTGTCAACAGTTCTGCGGAAAAAAATTTCTTTTCCCTCGCACGCTGCCAACCCGACGCTCAAATTCCGCACAGGTGGCAGTTTTCGCGAGGTTTGCCGTATGATTGTCCCTGACTGTGCGACACCGCTATCCGCGCTACGCACAACCATCACGGACCGTCGGGCGCATGGTGCGCCACTCGGCCGGACTCAACCGGCACAGTAACGCTAGCGACCTTTGAGCAAATATCCCTATCCGATCCCGAGCCGCGAAGAAATCCTCGGTGTCCTGCGCACCGCCGACTCCGCGCTGTCCGCCAACGATATCGCCGAAGCCCTGGCCATCAAAAAGCAGGAACGCGAAGGCTTCTTCAAACGCCTCGCCGCGATGGAACGCGATGACCAGATTCGCCTCGACCGCCGCGGCTACTATCAACTGACCCACCCCTCGAACTTCATCGCCGGCCGTGTCATCGGACACCGCGACGGCTACGGCTTCGCCGTGCGCGACGATGACGGTGACGACCTCTTCCTTCCCAACGAGGAAATGAAAAAGGTCATGCACAACGATCGCGTCCTCCTGCGCATTGCCGGCTACGATCGCCGCGGCCGCCCAGAAGGTCACATCGTCGAAGTGGTCAGCCGCGCTAACACTTACGTTATCGGTCGCCTCCTGAACGAAAACGGCGTGATGGTCGTCGCCCCCGAAGACAAACGCATCGGACACGACATCCTCATTCCGCCTCGCGCCCAAGGCAAAGCCAAGGTCGGGCAGGTCGTCTCCGTCGAACTCACCGATTACCCCAGCCGGTATAGCCAGCCCATCGGCCGCGTCTCGGAAGTCCTCGGCGATATCGATGACCCCGGCATGGAAATCGAAATCGCCGTGCGCAAGTACGGCGTCCCCCATCAGTTTTCCGCCGAAGCGCTGGCCGCCGCCGGTGCACTCCCCGACGACGTTCGCGCCCCCGATCTGCGTCACCGCATCGATCTGCGCGATGTCCCGCTCGTGACCATCGACGGCGAAGACGCGCGCGACTTTGACGACGCGGTCTACTGCGAACCCGCCAAAATCGGCCGCACCAACGGCTTCCGCCTGATCGTCGCCATCGCCGACGTCTCGCACTATGTGACCCCCGGCGGTCCGCTCGACGCCGACGCACTCACACGCAGCACCTCGGTCTACTTCCCGCGACGCGTCATTCCGATGCTCCCGGAAAAGCTCTCGAACGGCCTGTGCTCACTGAACCCCGATGTGGATCGCTGTGTCCTCGTGTGCGATGCGCTCGTCGCCCTGAACGGCGAAGTGAAGGCCTATCAGTTCTACCAGGCCGTCATCCACTCGGCAGCACGCTTGACCTACACGGAAGTCGCCGCCGTCCTGGGTAACACCAAGGGCGCCGAAGCCCAACGCCGCGCCGCACTGCTGCCGCATCTGCAAAATCTGTACGAGCTGTACAAGGTGCTGGCCAAAGCCCGTAAGTCGCGCGGCGCCATCGAGTTCGATTCCACTGAGACCTACATCGTCTGTAACGCACAAGGCAAGATCGAGCAGATCCTGCCCCGCACGCGCAACGACGCCCACCGTCTCATCGAGGAATGCATGCTCACGGCCAACGTGTGCGCCGCCGATTTCCTCAAGCGTCACAAACAGCCGGGGCTGTACCGTATTCACGCAGGGCCGTCGGGCGAGCGACTTCAGGTGCTGCGCACGTTCCTCAAAACCCTCGGGCTCTCGCTCGGCGGCGGCGACGAACCTGCCACGTCCGATTACGCGGAACTGATGACGCAGATCGAATCCCGTCCCGATGCGCCCATGCTCCAGACCATGCTTCTGCGCTCGATGCAGCAAGCCGTCTACAGCCCGGACAATATCGGTCACTTCGGTCTCGCCTATCCGGCCTATACGCACTTCACCAGCCCGATTCGCCGCTACCCGGACTTGCTCACGCACCGCGCGATCAAGGCGATTCTTGTCGGCAAGAAGTACGAGCCGGAAATCCCTGCCGGTGTCGAGATGACGACCGGCCTGTCGCCGCACGCACGCAAGCTGCAAAAGGACGACGAAGCTGCCAAGGCCAAGAAGCCCGCCGGCGCGAAGAAGCGTGACGCCATCTGGGACGAACTCGGCCTGCATTGCTCCGCGAACGAGCGTCGTGCCGATGAGGCCTCGCGCGATGTCGAAGCCTGGCTCAAGTGCTACTTCATGCGCGACAAGCTGGGCGAAGAGTACGGCGGCACGGTCAGCGCCGTGACGTCGTTCGGCATCTTCGTGCAACTGGACGATCTCTTTATCGAAGGCCTCGTACACGTCACGGAACTCGGCAGCGATTACTTCCAGTTCGATGAAGTCCGCCACGAACTGCGCGGCGAACGGACCGGCATTCGCTATCGCCTCACCGATCGCGTTCGCGTGCAAGTGAGTCGCGTGGATCTGGACGCGCGCAAGATCGACTTCCGTCTCGTGCGCGAACCGAACGCGCGCACGCTCGCCAAGACGTCAGGTCGCGGTGAACGCGGTGGTGCCCCGGTGCCCGTGCCCGCTGCCGGCGCGCCCGGTATTGCCGGGTCGGCGAGCGTGGGGCCGGCCATCCGTCAGTTGCCCAAGGGCGGCGCACTGCTCAACGGCGTGCAGCCGGCGCCGGCAGGCAAGCGGCCCGCCAAGCCAAAATCGGCGAAAGTGAAAGACGCGCGTGCCGAGCGTGGCGCGGCACCGCCGATCCAGCGCACGGGCGGGGGCGGCAAGGCGCCTGCCAAACGTCCCGGAGGTCCGGCGAAGAAACCGCGTCGTTGATTTGCGCATCGTGTCGCCGCCGGTCCCTGTGGCCTCAGCGTGCAGCGTGGTGTGCGGTTTGCAGTAAGATGGGCGCCTTGTGCCGGTAGCGACCGGCATCTGATGCCCGCGATGGATTGCGGCGGCGGTGGCCCATGCGGGCTCCGCCGCCGTCGTGCTTTGTGCGGTGGCAGTTGCGAACGGCCGTGCGGGCACACGCTATTTTGAGGATGTGAAATGAGTCAATTGAAACTGCTGTTCGGCTTTCACGCCGTGACTGCGCGTCTGCGTCACGATGCGGGCAGCGTCGAAGAAATCTACTACGATCCGAGCCGGCGCGACCGCCGCATGACGGACTTCCTGAAGCATGTGGAGTCGGTCAAGGGCGCCCCGGGCGTCAAGATCAAGGTCATTCAGGCCGACGGCAAACGCCTCGACGGCATGGCCGGTTCGTCGCGCCACCAGGGCGTTGTCGCACGTGCCCAGGAAGTGTCGCTGGCGCTGAATCTCGACGAACTGCTCGACGGCATTTCGGGCCCGCCGCTGCTGCTGGTGCTCGATGGCGTGACCGATCCGCACAACCTCGGCGCATGCCTGCGCGTCGCGGATGGGGCAGGGGCTCATGCCGTGATCGCGCCGAAGGACCGTGCTGTCGGCCTGAACGCGACTGCGGCCAAGGTCGCCAGCGGCGCGGCCGAAACAGTGCCGTACATCATGGTGACGAATCTCTCGCGCACATTGCGCGAATTGCAAGAGCGGGGCATCTGGGTCGTCGGTACCTCAGACGACGCGCCCGCCGACATCTACGGCACCAAGCTCACCGGACCGATGGCGATCGTCATGGGCGCCGAAGGCGAGGGCATGCGCCGTCTCGTGCGCGAGACCTGCGACGAGTTGATGAGTATTCCGATGGCGGGCGGTTGCGAAAGCCTGAACGTCTCCGTGGCGAGCGCCGTGTGCCTGTATGAAGCGGTGCGCCAGCGCGCCGTGGCCGCCAAGGGCGCCAAGTAAGGGAAACAATGCCCGGCGAGCGTTCGCCGGCCATCGTCCTTTGTTCGCTTGGTTCGCTTCGTTCTCTTACCGTGCGGCGTCGATCAAGCCTTCGAGCTTGACGGTGTCGGCGGCAAATGCGCGAATGCCTTCCGCGAGCTTTTCGGTGGCCATCGCGTCGTCGTTGAGGGCGAAGCGGAACGACGGCTCATCCGTTCTCACGCGATCGATGTTCGCAGCGCGGGCGTCTTTCGCGTCGAGTTGGCGGGGCACCTCGTCTTGAGTCGTGCGGAGTTGTTCGAGCAGCGCGGGGCTGATGGTCAACAGATCGCAGCCTGCGAGCGCCAGAATCTGCCCGGTCGAGCGGAAGCTCGCGCCCATCACTTCCGTGTCGTAGTCAAAGTGCTTGTAGTAGCGGTAGATGGTGGCGACCGAACGCACGCCCGGGTCGTTTTTCCCGGCGTTGTCCGCTTCCACCCAGTTCGCGCCGGCCGACTTCTTGTACCAGTCGTAGATCCGGCCGACGAACGGCGAAATCAATCGTGCCCCCGCTTCCGCACAGGCGGCCGCCTGCACCAGCGAGAAAAGCAGCGTCATATTGCAGCGAATCTTGTCGCGCTCGAGAATCTCGGCGGCGCGAATCCCTTCCCACGTCGATGCAATCTTGATAAGCACACGATCGCGCTCGATGCCTTGCGCTTCGTACATCGCGATGAGCTTTCGTGCGCGGGCGACGGTGCCGGCTGTGTCGAACGACAGGCGTGCGTCGACTTCCGTCGAGACGCGACCTGGGACGATGTCGAGGATTTCTCGTCCGAAGGCGATCAGCAGACGGTCGATAATTTCGTCGGTGGATTCAGCGCGGTGTTCGTTGACGATGCGCGTGAGAATCGGACGATAGGTGTCTTTCTGGACGGCGCCGAGAATCAGGGAGGGATTGGTAGTGGCGTCTTGCGGCTTGTAGGCGTCCATTGCCTGGAAGTCGCCGGTGTCGGCCACGACGATGGTATGGCGTTTGAGCTGATCGAGCTGATTCATGAGAGCGCCCTTGCGAGAAATGCACTGCGTGACATGAAGTCCGGGATGCGCCCGGGCGACGAAAAACGGCGCGGCACGCCTGACTCCGGTAAACTTCCGACTTTACCAAACTTTGCCGGAAATCCCCATGACCCAAGACGAACTCAAGCGCCTGGTCGGCCAGGCAGCAGCCGACTATGTGAACAAGCACGTGCCCGAGGGCAGCGTGATCGGCGTGGGCACAGGGTCCACCGCCAACTGCTTCATCGACGCGCTCGCGGCTCACAAAGACCGTTATCGGGGCGCTGTTTCCAGTTCCGAGGCGAGTACCGAGCGTTTGCGCAAGCACGGCATCGAGGTGTTCGACCTCAACCAGATCGAGAGCTTGCCCGTCTACGTTGACGGTGCCGACGAGATCAATGCGCTCGGTCACATGATCAAGGGCGGCGGCGGGGCGCTTACGCGCGAAAAGATCGTCGCGTCGGTGGCAAAGGAATTCGTTTGCGTCGTCGACGCGTCGAAGGAAGTCGCCGTACTTGGTGTGTTCCCGCTGCCGGTTGAAGTGATCCCGATGGCACAGGCGAGCGTCGCCCGTGCGTTGGCGGTCCTTGGTGGCAAGCCGCAGGCGCGTGTGCGTGCCGACGGTAGTCCCTACATGACGGACAACGGCTGTGCGATTCTTGACGTCCACGGTCTTCAGATTCTGGACCCGGTGGCGTTCGAGGCGCAGGTCAACCAGATTCCGGGAGTGGTAACGGTTGGTCTTTTCGCGCAACGTGGCGCGGATATCACCTTGATGGGCACGCCGGAAGGGGTGCGCACCATCGATTACAAAAACTGATTCCGGGAGGGCAGGATGGCTGGATCGCGTCGTCTTCCCGAAACCTGGTTCCGTCGTGGCCTGTGGTTGATCGCCGTGTTGTTTGCGGCGTTTCTGATTGGTCTTGGCGGGCTCGTCGTAGATAGACTGCCGGGGGTCGCCCCTGCACCAACACTCGACTCGTTCGTTGATCGTGGGCAGGCCGAGCGCGCTGACGCTGCCATCAAGCAGGCGCAGGCGCAGCTTGAAGATGTCGAGAGTCAGCTTGAGACGGCGCGACTGCAGCTCAAAGCGCGCGGCACGGCGTATCGCAATGCGAGAGAGTCGTTCAACGATTGGGTTGCCACGCGTACGGCGACGGCGCAGGCCAGTCAGGATGCGGAGCTAGTCTCTCGCACGCGTGCGCTTGACACGTTGAAGGGGGCTGAGCGCGATGCGCAGACGCAGGTTGACGCGCTTGAAGCGAGGCAGTTGGATGCGCAGCGCGCGGTCCAGACGGCCCGCGCAGGACGTTATGCGCTCAATACGGCAGCGGGCGAGCAGTTGGCGGCGATTCAGCGCTCGCAGGAGCTGAAGGTCTTTGGTGTCCGGCTGGCGCTGACGCTGCCGTTGTTGGCGGTGGCGGGGTGGCTTTTTGTGCGGCAGCGCAAGAATACGTGGTGGCCGTTCGTATGGGGCTTCATCTTCTTTGCGCTATTTGCGTTCTTCGTGGAGTTGGTGCCGTATCTGCCGGACTATGGTGGCTATGTGCGTTATCTGGTGGGCATTGTGTTGACGGTGCTGATCGGGCGCTATGCCATAGTGTCGTTGCAAAGCTATCTGGCGCGCCAAAAGGCGGAAGAGCAATTACCGGATGAGGAGCGACGCAAGACATTGTCGTATGACTTGGCGCAGGCGCGGCTGGCGAAGTCGGTGTGTCCGGGGTGTGAGCGTGCGGTGAAGTTGGACGATGCTGACCGAGACTTCTGCGTGCATTGTGGCATATGTCTATTCGATCGCTGTGGCGCGTGCACGACGCGAAAAAATGCGTTCGCGCATTTCTGCCATCATTGTGGTGCGCGTTCTACGGGAACGAGCACAGCGGCGGCCAGCTAAAGACGAACGAAAACAAGAAGAGAAAAAAAAGAAAAAAAGGGCACACGAATCGGATCGATGCGTGTGCCCTTTTTGCGTTCCTGTCCGGACTGCGATGGGGCGAGTGCGGAGACGGATCGGAGTTCCTTTCTGCAGCGAGTTGGGTTTATGTCTGAGAGGCGGAAAGGGGCTCCGATCCGTCTGGAGGGCGGTGTTTATTCCGAGGGTGGCGGCACATAGCCCTGAGCCACATCGGCGCCGTCGCCGAAGAAGTACTTTTCGGTTTGTTTGACGAGGTATTGACGGGCGCGCGGATCGGCCATGTTGAGGCGGTTTTCGTTGATCAGCATGGTTTGTTGCTTGAGCCAGCCGGCCCAGGCTTCTTTCGATACGCTTTCCCAGAGGCGTTTGCCGAGTTCGCCGGGCATGGGGGGGAAATCGAGACCTTCGGCTTCCTTGCCGAGCTTGATGCATTGAACCATGCGGGCCATGGGGAGAACTCCTTTGTAATCTTGGTGAGGCGTGAGAGGGGGTGCCGTGGCGCGGGCGGCCGTCTACCGGAGGGGTTGACGGGCGCATCGGGCTGAGCGCGCCGGCGATGTATGGATATGGGGGCAGGGGTGCGAGACACAAGGGATGAAAACCTTGGGGGGGATGCGCACGGCCTGCCGATCCCGGGTTACAGCTTTTTGATGAGCACCAACGAGCGGCGCTGCCAGTTGTAGAGGCGGCGTCGATCGGCGGGCAGATCGTCGACGCCTGCCTTGACGAAGCCGCGCTTGAGGAACCAGTGTTCGGTGCGGGTGGTGAGTACGAACAGGCGTTCCAGGCCGCGGGCGCGGGCGCGTTGCTCGATGTGTTTGAGCAGGCGTTCGCCGTCCCCTGAGCCTTGAGCTTCCGGATCGACCGTCAGGCAGGCCATCTCGCCGATGCGTTCGGTTGGGTACGGGTAGAGCGCGGCGCAGCCGAAGAGGCGTCCATCGTGCTCGATGACTGAGAAATGATCGATATCGCGTTCCAGTTGGTGGCGGCCGCGTCGTACCAGGGTGCCGTCCGACTCGAGCGGTTCGATGAGTTGGAGAATGCCGCCGACGTCGTCGATTGTCGCCTCGCGCAGGCTTTCCAGGTTCTCGTACGAGATCATGGTGCCTACGCCGTCGTGTGAGAACAGTTCGAGCAGCATGCTGCCGTCGAGAGCGAAGGGGACGATGTGGGCGCGGCCGACGCCTGCGCGGCAGGCGCGTGTGGCGTATTTCAGATAGAAGGCAGAGTCGCGATCGAGCGTGCCTTGCGACTGTAGGCGCTGGGCGTCTTCGAGCGTGAGTTCGTGCTGCAACTCGTTGTATTCATTGAGAACGCCGGGCGTCTCGGTGATGAAAATCAGCTTGTCGGCGCGCAATGCAATGGCGGCCGACGATGCGACGTCTTCCATCGTCAGGTTGAACGACTGACCGGTGGGCGAGAAGCCCAGCGGTGAGAGCAGCACGATCTTGCCGTTGGCGAGCGACAGGCGGATCGATTCGGCGTCCACCTTGCGCACCACGCCGGTGTGCTGGAAATCGACGCCGTCGACGATGCCCACCGGACGGCCTGTGACGAAGTTGCCCGACACCACGCTGATGCGCGCGTTGCCCATCGGCGTATTCGGCAGCCCCTGGCTGATCGACGCCTCGATGTCCAGACGCAACTCACCCGCCGCTTCCTTCACCGCTTCGAGCGCGGCCGCGTCGGTAATGCGTAATTGTTGAGCGAAGTGCGATTCGATATGTCGCAGGCGCATTTGCTCTTCGACCTGGGGTCGTGAGCCGTGCACCAGCACGATGTGCATGCCCATGGCACACAGCAGCGCAACGTCCTGAATCAGCGAGTCGAGCCCGCCGGCGGCGACAAGCTCGCCACCGAAGGCGACCACAAAGGTCTTGTCGCGAAACGCATGGATATAGGGGGCGACCGATCGCAGCCAGTCCACGAACTGGGCTTGGTGGGCGGTCTCTTCGTCTTGTAGGGCGGGGTCGGGTTCGGTCAGCATGGGTGTACGTGCGCAAACATGCGCAGATTATATAATGCGCGCCCATGGCAAGTGATGAACGAAATCGACAATCTAAGCCCCCGAAGCCGAAAGTGACGGCGCCGGGGCATACGCGTGCCCAATCCACGGCCACTGCGTCAACTCTGCAGGCCGCCAAGGGCGCCCCCAAATCCTCGGTCTCGGGCAACGCCCGTGGCCAGAACCCCGCGGGCGGACGCCGTCTGACGGCCGCCGAGCGCGATGCGCGCGACGCCGAACGCCTGGCTGCCCGGCAGGCGGCGGCCAACCGCGTTCCCGAAATCCACTTCCCCGAAGCGCTGCCGGTCTCTGGCCGCCGCGAGGAGATCGCACGCGCCATCGCGGGCCACCAGGTCGTGATCGTGAGCGGCGAGACCGGCTCGGGCAAGACCACACAGCTTCCCAAAATATGCCTGGCGCTCGGGCGCGGACTCGGCGCCGGCGGCACCGGCCTGATCGGCCACACCCAACCGCGCCGGATCGCCGCGTCTGCCACTGCGCGCCGGATCGCCGATGAACTGAACACGCCGCTCGGTGAGATCGTTGGCTTCAAGGTGCGTTTCAACGACACGCTGTCGAACGGCGCGTCCGTCAAATTGATGACCGACGGCATTCTGCTCGCCGAGACGCAGACCGATCCGCTGTTGCGCGCGTACGACACCATCATCATCGACGAGGCGCACGAGCGCAGTCTGAACATCGACTTTCTGCTCGGCTACCTCAAGCAATTGCTGCCGCGTCGCCCCGATCTGAAGGTCATTATCACGTCGGCCACCATCGACGCGGATCGCTTCGCCCGCCACTTCGGCACCGGCGAGGGCGATGATCTGCGCCCGGCGCCCGTCATCGAGGTGAGCGGCCGCCTATACCCGGTGGAAGTGCGTTACCGGCCGATTCAGGATGACGTGCGCATCGCCAACGCCGAAGGGCGTGAGGGCAGCCGTGCCAGCGCTCGTGACCGCGAACGCGATCTCATGGACGGCATCGTCGATGCCGTCGACGAACTTTGCCGCGAAGGCTCTGGTGACGTGCTTGTGTTCCTGCCCGGCGAGCGCGAAATCCGCGAAGCAGCCGAGGCGCTGCGCAAGCACCACCCGCCGCACACCGAAATTCTGCCGCTCTTCGCCCGGCTCTCGGCGACCGATCAGGAGCGCGTGTTCAAGCCGTCCAACGCGCGTCGCATCGTGCTGGCAACGAACGTGGCGGAAACGTCGCTCACGGTGCCGGGCATTCGCTACGTGGTCGATGCAGGGACGGCACGCGTCAAACGCTATTCCTACCGCAACAAAGTCGAGCAACTGCAAATCGAGTCGATTTCGCAGGCGGCCGCCAACCAGCGGGCAGGGCGCTGCGGCCGTGTGGCCGACGGCGTATGCATTCGCCTGTACGACGAGACCGACTTTCAGGCGCGGGCGCGCTTCACCGACCCGGAAATCCTGCGCTCGTCGCTCGCCGCCGTCATTTTGCGCATGCAGTCGCTGCGGCTCGCGAAGGTCGAGGAATTCCCGTTCATCGAGCCGCCGCCCGGCCGTGCCATTGCCGACGGCTATCAACTGCTCAACGAACTGGGCGCTGTCGACGACACCAACCAGCTCACGCCGCTGGGGCGCGAACTGGCGCGTCTGCCGCTCGACCCCCGCGTGGGGCGCATGATCCTCGCCGCGCGCGACCATCAGTCGCTGCGCGAAGTGCTGATCATTGCGAGCGCGCTGGCCGTACAAGACCCGCGCGACCGGCCCATCGAGGCACAGGACGCCGCCGATAACGCCCATCGCAAGTTCGCCGACGAGAAGTCCGAATTCCTCTCGTGGCTCAAGATCTGGCAGTGGTTCGAAGAGGCGATTGCCCACAAGAAGTCGAACCGTCTGCTGGCGCAGGCGTGCCGCGACAACTTCCTGTCGCAGTTGCGTCTGCGCGAATGGCGCGATGTTCACAGCCAGTTGCTCACCGTCGTGCGCGAGCAGGGCTGGCGCATCAACGAATCGGAGGCGACCTACGAACAGTTGCACCTGGCACTGCTCGCGGGGCTGCTCGGCAACATCGGCTGCAAGGCCGACGACGATCCGCATTTCCTCGGCGCACACGGCATCAAGTTCCACATCTGGCCCGGGTCGTCGCTCGTGAAGAAGGCCGGGCGCTGGGTGATGGCCGGTGAGCTTGTCGAGACCAGCCGCCTTTACGCGCGGTGCATCGCGCGCATCGAACCGGAATGGATCGAACGCGTGGGCAAGCACCTCGTGAAAACGTCGCTCTCCGACGCGCATTGGGAAAAGAAGGCTGCGCAAGTTACCGCGTACGAACGCGGCACGCTCTACGGCCTGACGATCTACTCGCGCCGCCGCATGAACTTCGGCCCGCGCGATCCGCGCCGCGCCCGCGAGATATTCCTGCGCAGCGCACTCGTCGAAGGCGAATGGGAGACGAAGCTGCCGTTCTTCGCCCATAACCGCAAGCTGATCGCCGATATCGAACAGCTTGAGCACAAGTCGCGCCGGCAGGACGTGCTCGTCGACGACGAACTGATCTACGCGTTCTACGACGCCCATGTGCCCGAAGATCTCTACGACGGCACGAGCTTCGAGCATTGGTATCGCGAAACGGCCAAGGGCACACCGAAGTTGCTCTACCTCGTGCGCGACGATCTGATGCGTCACGAGGCCGCGGGTGTCACGACGGATCTGTTCCCGAAGAAGACGACCATCGCGGGCATCGAAATGGCGCTCACGTATCACTTCGAGCCGGGCTCGCCGCGCGACGGCGTGACGCTCGCCGTGCCGCTTTATGCCCTCAATCAGGTCGATGCCCGCCGTTGCGAGTGGCTGGTGCCGGGCATGCTCAAGGAAAAGGCGCATCTGCTGATGAAGTCGCTGCCGCAGAAGCTACGGCGTCACTTCGTGCCGTTGCCGGAGTACGCCGCGGGTTTTCTCGACCGGGCGACATTCGGTCAGGGTGCGCTGCTCGATGCCCTCATGGCCGACGCGCGCGAGTTGACCGGCGTCATGCTCAAATCGAGCGACTTCAAACTTGAGATGCTCCCGGCGCACTTGTCGATGAACTTCAAGGTGATCGACGAGCACGGACGGCAGCTCGGCATGGGACGCAATCTCGCGCAACTGCGCGCCGAACTCGGCCAGCAGGCGCAGCGCACGTTCCAGCAACTCGCGGCGAAGAGCGGCGCGACGCCGACCGGCGGCTCGGGCGTTGATGTGCAGGCACGCGGTTCGTCGGCCCCGGCGTCACCAACGTCACGAACGTCTGCGGCGGGCCGTGGCGACGGCAAGGGCGCGGGCAAGGCGGCGACGCAAGCCTTGCAGGCAACGCCCTCGGGGGCGGCTGTCGAACCCGGCCGTTACGACAACCTGACAACGTGGAGCTTCGGCGAACTGCCGGAGATGCTCGAGATCCGTCGTGGCGGCCAGACGCTGTTCGGCTACCCGGCGCTGGTTGACCGTGGCGATCACTGCGATCTCGAAGTGTTCGACGACCCGGACGAGGCGCAACGTCAGCATCGCGCCGGTCTGCGACGGCTCTTCGCGATTCAGTTGCGCGAGCAGGTGAAGTATCTGGAGAAGAATATTCCGGGCCTGCAGCAGATGGCGATGCAGTACATGAATCTGGGGACGCAGGAGGAACTGAGGGAGCAGATCGTTGATCTGGCGCTCGAGCGTGCGTGCCTCCAGTTGCCGTGGCCGAGCGACAATGCGTCGTTCGTCGCGCGTAAGGATGAGGGGCGAGGGCGTCTCACGCTACTCGCGCAGGAGATCGCACGGCTGGCCGGGCAGATTCTCACCGAGTACGCCGCGTTGCAGAAGAAGCTGGCGCAAGCCAAGCCGTTTGCGCAGGCATATGCAGATCTGAGCGCGCAATTGCAGCGGCTGGTCGGCAAGCGTTTCCTGATCGACACGCCGTATGCCCAACTGGCGCATTTCCCGCGTTATCTGAAGGCGATGACCGGGCGCATCGACAAGCTCAAGGCCGATCCTGCGCGTGACGCGCGTGCCATGGGCGAGCTCGGACCGCTGCTGCAGAACTGGCAGCGGGCGACGTCGCAACGCCGCGATCATGGCGACGCGCGACTCGAAGAGTTCCGCTGGTTGCTCGAGGAGTTGCGCGTCTCGCTGTTCGCTCAGGAGTTGCGCACGCCCATGCCGGTATCGGTTAAGCGTCTGCACAAGGTCTGGGAAGCGTTGCAACGCTGACGGGGCCGGATAGGGCGACGCGGGTGAGGCGGGGGATGCAAGGCATGCAAGGCATGCGGGGGATGCTGGCGATACAGGTGTTTCGCTCAACGAGCGAAGCACCGGAGCGATCGTGGCATCCGGCGTCCCCTCCGGACGCCATTTTTTTGTATGCAATCCGAGCGCCGGTTTGCGCTACATCAGGAAGTCCCCGAATAGCGTTTCGCCAGATCGAAAAAGGTGCGCCGGGGGCGCGTTGGCGGGGCGTTCCCGGCCTACAATATCGAGACTTTTTCGAAGCACCGTCCCCGCGCGCTTCATCATCGTTTCAGTCATTTTTCTGCCCATTTTTCTCCCGAGAGACTCTGCAATGCGCAAACTTCTGATCGCTGCCAGTCTGGCTGCCTCCCTGGGTCTGGCTGCGCTCGCCGGGCCGGCCAGCGCAGCCGCGCCGGCGCCCGACAATGTCGTGGTCGTGCTCAACTCGGCCGATGCCAGCGTCAGCCTGATCGACAAGGCGACGCAGAAGGTCATCCAGACGTTCCCGGTCGGCAAGGAGCCGCACCACCTGATGGCCACGCCCGACAATCAGTCGCTCATCGTGGCGAATTCGGTGGGCAATAACCTTGTCTTCCTCGATCCGAAGACGGGGCAGATTCAGCGCAAGATCGAGAACATCGAAGACCCCTACCAGATCGGCTTCTCGCCCGACAAGAAGTGGTTCGTCGCCAACGCACTGCGCCTGGATCGGGTGGACGTGTACCGCTTCGACGGCAAGAACCTGAACGTCGCGCAGCGCATTCCGCTCAAGAAGATGCCCAGCCACCTGGTCTTCACGCAGGACAGCAAGCTCGTGTTCATCTCGTTGCAGGAGTCGAACGAGATTGCCGCCATCGATCTGGCCACGCAGAAGGTGCTGTGGAAACTGAAGGTGGGCGACAGCCCGGCAGGCGTATGGCTCACGCCGGGTGACAAGTATCTGCTCGTGGGCATGACGGGGGCCGACTACGCGGCTGTCGTCGACTGGCGCAACCAGAAGGTCATCAAGACGATTCCGACGGGCAAGGGCGCGCACAACTTCCGTTCGCTCGCCGATGGCAAGCACGTGCTGATTTCGAACCGCGTGTCGAGCACGATCAGCATCATCGATCAGGACGCCCTCACGAACGTGGGCAACATCACCGGACTGCTGCCGGGACCGGACGACATGGAGCTTTCGGCCGACCGGAAGACCCTGTGGGTGACATTCCGCTGGGCGCGCAAGGTGGGCATCATCGATCTGGCGCAGCGCAAGCTGATCAATACCATTGCGGTGGGACGCTCGCCGCACGGGATCTATTTCTACGACCGCGCGCCGGTGCTGTAACATCGGAGCATTGCCGCAAAGGCCCCACTGACCGGGCGTCCTCACGACGCCCGGCCCCGTTACATGTTCGATTCGCTGGTCGACGGTTTCTCCACCGCCTTCCCGGCGGTGCAGACCGAGATCTACACCCGCATCGTGCCGCCGGTGCTGTTTGCCACCGGGCCGATGTCGCTCTCCGGCGATGCCTTCGATGGCGTCCCTTTGCTCCTGATCGGCGCGCTCCAGATCGTGCTCATGCGCGTGCTGCTGCGTCGCCCCAACGCTTCCGATTCCACTTCTCGTACCGACGGCGCCGGCCGTACCGAATCTGCATGAACGATATTCTTCGCGCGCTTGGCCGCGCGCTCGTGAGTCTGTTGCATCCGCGCATGTTGTGGCTCACCGCAATGCCCTTCGTCGTCTCCGGCCTGATCTGGGGCGCCGTGATCTGGTTCGGCTGGGAGCCGTTTACCGACTTCCTGCGCGTCTGGCTCGAACAGTGGCAGTTCACCCAGTGGATCTATCGCTTCTTCGGCTATTTCGGCGTGGACAGTGTGCGCATGGCGCTCGCGCCGTTCATCCTCGTGGCGCTGCTCGTCCCGCTGATCGTCGTGACGGCGCTGCTGCTCATCGCGGGATGGTCGATGCCTGCCGTGCTGCGTCACCTCTCGCGCCGCCACTTCATTCATCTGGAGGCGCGGCAGGGCGGCTCGTTCTGGGGCAGTCTCGGACAGTCGCTGGGGGCGACGGCGGTTTTTCTGATTGCGGCACTCGTGACGCTGCCACTGTGGCTCGTGCCGCCGTTCTTCGCCATCGTGCCGCCGCTGTTGTGGGGTTGGCTGACCTATCGCGTGATGACCTATGATGCGCTCGCGTTTCATGCGAGTGCCGAGGAGCGGCGCCGGATCATGCGCGAGCGCCGTTTGCCGCTGCTGGTGATCGGGGTCGCAACGGGGCTGCTCGGCTCGCTGCCGACGCTCTTGTGGGTCTCGTCCGTCATCATGATCGTGCTGTTCCCTGTCATTGCGTTGCTGGCAATCTGGCTCTATGTCGTGATCTTCGTGTTCTCGGCGTTGTGGTTTGCGCACTACTGTCTGCGCGCGTTGTCGCGCTTGCGCGCGCAGGAGGCCACATGGCACGAGCCGGCGCTCGCCGCGACGGTGCTGCCGGACGCGGCCATGCTGTCCCCCGAGAGCGAAGACCTGCCGCCCGCATTGCCGCCGCCCGTGCCGGGACCGGGGCGATCGAACGGTTCACCGTGAAAGTGGCACAATCGCTTCACTGCGCGCTGCCGCCGGGCGGCGCCGCGCGTTTCCCCAGGCTCTGACGACAAGACAAAGGAAGCATCATGGCGGTAGGCATCATCATCATTGGCGACGAGATCCTCTCGGGACGTCGTCAGGACAAGCATCTGCCCAAGTTCATCGAGTTGCTCACCGAGCGTGGCATGCAACTGGACTGGGCCGAGTACGTGGGCGACGATCCGGCGCGCATCACGGCAACGCTGCGACGCACGTTCGCCAGCGACGATATCGTTTTCGTGACCGGCGGCATCGGCGCCACGCCCGACGATCACACGCGTCAGTGCGCGGCGGCGGCGCTGGGTGTGCCGCTGGTGCTCACGCCGCAAGCCGAAGCCCTCATCATGGAGCGCATTGCCGACACGAGTCCGGATGGCCGCGCCGACATGAGCCAGCCCGATAACCGGCATCGTCTCAAGATGGGAGAATTTCCGGCCGGCTCGCGCGTGCTGCCGAACCCGTACAACAAGATTCCCGGTTTTTCGATCGAGAAGCACCATTTCATGCCCGGTTTCCCGGTCATGGCATGGCCGATGATGGCGTGGGTGCTCGATACGGACTACGCGGCGCTGCATCATCTGACGAAACACACCGAGCGATCGATACTGGTGTTCGGGCTCGCAGAGTCGACGCTGACGCCGCTTATGGAGACCATCGAGGCCGAGTACGACGGCGTGAAGGTGTTCAGTCTGCCCAGCGTGGGCGATGCACAGCGCGGCGACGTTTATGCGCGCCGTCACATCGATCTGGGCGTGAAGGGTGACCCGGCGCAGGTCGGCGCGGCGTTCGAGCGTCTGATTGCCGGGGTGAACGCACTGGGCGGCGAGATCATTCACCCGGCCGAGGCCGATGCGCAGCGAGAAGGCGTGGTGTCGTCGGCGAAGTGAGCGTCGGGATTCGACGCAAGTAGAAACGGCGCTTGCCCATGACGGGCTAGCGCCGTTTTTCTTTGGCTGAAGCCGATGAAACCTTCGCCGTGCGTGGCTCAGAACCCGGCGAGCACGAGCTTGCCGATCGTGCGCCCGCCTTCGAGCTGCGCATGCGCGCGGCGCAGGTTCGCCGCGTTGATCGGGCCGATCACTTCACCGACCGTTGTGCGCAGCGTGCCCGCATCGACGAGCCGCGCGACTTCGGTGAGCAGCTTGTGCTGGGCGATCATGTCCGGTGTCTCGTACATGGCGCGCGTGAACATGAATTCCCAGACGAACGTCGCGCTCTTGCTCTTGAGCAAGCCGATTTCGAGCGGGCCGGCGTTCTCGACAATCGAGCAGATCTTGCCCTGCGGCGCGACGGCTTCGGCCATGGCAGGGAAGTGGGCGTCGGTGTCGTTCAGACACAACACGAAATCCACCTGCGGCATGCCTGCTGCCTTCAATTGCGCGGGGATGTCCTGATAGTGGTTGATCACGTATTGCGCGCCGAGCTGACGGCACCAGTCGGCCGATTCTGGGCGCGACGCCGTTGCCACGATGCTCAGGCGAGCCAGGCGCCGTGCGAGCTGAATGGCAATGGAGCCTACGCCACCGGCACCGCCGACTATCAGGATCGACTTGCCTTCGTCGGCGCCGTCAGGGGCGATGCCGAGGCGGTCGAAGAGGGCTTCCCATGCGGTGATCGTCGTGAGCGGCAGGGCGGCCGCATTCGCGAAGTCGAGCGACGCCGGCATGTGACCGACGATGCGTTCGTCCACAAGATGAAATTCGCTGTTCGCGCCCGGGCGGGTAATGCTGCCTGCGTAGTAGACCGGATCGCCGACCTTGAAAAGCGTGACGTCCGGGCCGATGGCGGCGACGGTGCCCGCCGCATCCCAGCCGAGCACGCGCGGCGTGGCTTCGACTTTGTCTTTAGGCGCGCGGACCTTGGTGTCGACGGGGTTCACGGAAATCGCTTCAACCTTGACCAACACGTCGCGCCCGGCCGGGGTGGGCGTCGGCAGTTCAATGTCTTCGAGCGATTTGGGGTCGTCAATCGGCAAGTAACGGGTCAATCCAATGGCTTTCATCTGTATTCTCCTGAGGTTGCGGCACGCCGTGCGCGGTGATGCGACGACGCACCCAATGCGATAGCGAGAGACTACGGCGAGTCGATTGCTTTGATAATTCGCATAATGCAGAAAAGATCTTTTGGAAAATCCGTCAAATGGCATTGGACCTCGATACAGTGGCGTTGTTCGTGCGCGTGGCGGCGCTCGGTAATGTCTCGGCAGCAGGACGTGAGCGGGGACTTTCGCCAGCCACGGCGAGCACACGGCTGGTGCAGTTGGAAGGGACGCTGGGCGCACGGCTGCTGCACCGGACGACGCGGCGCGTCGCGCTGACACAGGAGGGGGAGGTGTTCCTGCTCCAGGCGCAGGCGCTGCTTGCCGCTGAGGCGCAGGCGCTGGCGTGCGTCGGGCAGGGGCAGGCGGCACCGCAGGGGCGCTTGCGGGTGTCGTGTTCGTCGTCGTTCGGGCGCCAGCATGTCTCGCCGGCATTACCCGAATTTCTCGAGCGCTATCCGGGTATTTCATTGGAGTTCCGGCTGACGGATCGGGTGGTCGACCTGATCGAGGAGGGCGTGGATCTGGCGATTCGCGTGGGAGCGTTGCGCGATTCGACGTTCGTGGCGCGCCAGCTCGCGACGAACCGGCGCACGTTGTGCGCATCGCCGGCGTATCTCGCGGCGCATGGTGCCCCGAAACACCCCGGCGACCTTGCCGGACACGAGTGCCTGATTCTCGGTGAGCAACGCGATTGGCGATTCGTCACGCCGGGCGGCACGCTGAACGTGCGTGTGGGCGGGCGTCTTGCTTCGGATAACGGCGAGGTGCTGCGCGACGCTGTGCTGGCGGGGCTCGGTATTGCGCTCAAGTCCACGTGGGACATCGGCGCGCATCTGCGGCGGGGAGAACTGGTGCCGGTGCTGCCGGCGTATCCGCTGGCGGAGGAGGTGGCGATCTGGGCCGTCTACCCGAGCCGGGTGTTCGTGCCGCCCAAGACGCATGCGCTGATCGAATTCCTGCAAGCGCGCTTCGGCCCCACGCCGTACTGGGATGCGATCGATATCCCGCTGGCGCCGCATTCGTCGTAGTGACGTGACGGGCGTCAGTGCAGGCGATGACTGCGGGCCTGCTGCGTGCTCGGTTCCTCGTGACCGATGGCCGGGCTGGCGTGATGCAGCGCGAGCCGCCAGCCGTCGGCCTCCTTCAGGTAGACGTTGGTGGCGAGCACGAAGGCGTAACGCGCCTCCGGATGCGTTTCGACCCGAATCTGCTCGAGCACGTTGTGGACGGCGCACAGCGGATTGCGTGCGACCTGCAAGTGACTTACCGCCACCTGTAACCCGCCGTTGGCGAGGATCTGGCGCCAACTCGTGCGCACGGCCGCCGGGCCGACATGCCTCGGCCCCGAGGGGTGAATGCAGACGATTTCTTCGTCTTCCGACCAGACATCCATCAGCGTATCGATGTCGCCAGCGCGCAGCGCCTCGTAGTAAGCGTGCTCGGCGTCTTCCGGACTCAGGAAAATGGCAGCGGGCATAACGGCAGCCTCCGTCGGGGGTGATGCGCCGGGCCGCGGGTGTGCCGCCTGGCGAACGCGCCGATTATGGAGGGTTTGCCCGACCTTGTCGAACGCCCGGCCAGCAGCGGCTGCGGTGAGCGATTCTTGATCTGGCGCAAGGCAAGGCCGGCGCAGGGCCGGTAGCTTATGGGTAACGCGGGGAAGCGTAAGCCAGCGAGGGGGGCTTGAGGGGAATGGCAGGCGGCGGGGACGCTCAGGCGCCCCCGGTAGCGGGTCTCAGCAGGGTGCGCCCGCGAGTTCACGCAGGGCCATGGCGTCGACGATCTTGACGTGACGCTGACGGATTTCGATCATGCCGTTCTGTGCGAAACGCGAGAACAGACGGCTGACGGTTTCGAGCTTGAGGCCGAGGAAACTGCCGATTTCTTCACGGCTCATGCGCAGGACGAATTCATTGGCCGCATAGCCGCGCGCGGCCAGCCGCTCGGAAAGATTGATCAGGAATACGGCCAGGCGCTCCTCGGCACGCATCGTCCCGAGCGCGAGCAGTTGCTGGTGTTCGTTGCGGATTTCCTGGCTCATCAGGCGGTGGAGCTGGCGTTGCAGCGACGGCAGTTGACGCGACAGCGTCTCCAGTTCGCCGAAGCGTGCGATGCACAACTCGCTGTCTTCGAGCGCGACGGCGGTGCTCGGGTGGTGGTTGTCGGCCACGGCGTCCAGGCCGATCAGCTCGCCCTGAAGGTGGAAGCCGACGACTTGCTCGCGACCGTCGGGCGCGGTGACGCAGCTTTTCAGCGAGCCGAAGCGGATGCCGTAGACGGCGTTCAGATCATCGTTGGCGTGATAAAGCACTTCGCCTTTCTTGAGGCGACGGCGCTCGCTTACGAGTGTGTCCAGTCGTTCCAGCTCGGTTTCCGGAATGCCGACGGGCAGACAGAACTGCCCCAGCGAACACGTGGAGCAACGGGGCTGGGCGACGGGAATGCGACCGATCTCGGTGGTCATGGAGGTCCCTGAAGTTATTAAGAGAGTTTATCATGGGGCGTCGACCTATCGTTTTCCCTGCCGAGACGTCAGGGTTTCGACGGCGCTTTACGGGCGTCGGTGTTTCAGTAATAATTGCGCACATACCGGACGTCCGTCTCGCCGAACCATCGGCCTGGGCGTTTTCCCGGCAGGTCGTTCGAAGCATCCAGGTTGCGCCGCCGTCACTACGACCGAACACAAACGGGCGCGCGCTTATGCGAAGCGGTTACGACCGCTTCTCGTGTTCCAAGCATCCATTTATTCCTGATACCGGGTCGCCAAGCCCCCGGTTTGCTTAGTCGCACATGAATACCCAAGAGGCGAAACTCGTCCTCGAGACCGCGTTGATTTGCGCGCAGGAGCCGCTCAAGGTCGGCGATCTGCGCAAGCTCTTCAATGACGCCGTGTCAGGTGACACGGTGCGCGCGCTGCTCGAGGAAATCCGCGTGCAATGGGATGGCCGAGGTGTGGAATTGGTGGCATTGGCCACCGGCTGGCGTTTCCAGAGCCGTCCGCGCATGCGTGAATACCTTGATCGCCTCAATCCGGAGAAGCCGCCGAAGTATTCGCGCGCCGTGATGGAGACGCTGGCGATCATTGCATACCGTCAACCGGTCACGCGAGGCGACATCGAAGAGATTCGCGGCGTGACGGTCAACACGCAGATCATCAAGCAGCTCGAAGATCGTGGCTGGATTGAGGTCATTGGTCATCGCGATGTGCCTGGGCGCCCTGGCCTGTACGCCACGACGAAGGACTTCCTCGACGATCTGGGGCTGCGTGCACTCGATGCGTTGCCGCCGCTCGAAGATCCGGCGGCGCAGGCGCAGATCGATCTGCTCGCGCAGCAAAACATCGAGTTCGGCGAGCGTGCCGAGGGCGAGGCGGGTGACGAGGCGGCGTCCGACGACGCGCCGGTGGCCGATGCCGATGCGCTGGCGCGTCTCGCGCAAGCCCGCGCCGACGACTTGCCGCTTGCCCAGGGGGTGCCGGAAGATCAGCGTCCTGCGGCGTTGGCCGAAGAAGAATTGACGCAAGACGCTTTGCTCGATGCGGTGTTGGCGGAAGGCGAAGGTTTGCCGGACGCGCTGCGCGAGGCGTCGGCAAAGGACTCGGCCGAAATTGCGCCAGACGCCGCGGAACTCGCGGACATCGCACGCGTCAGTGAGCAAGTCGATGCGACGCAGGGCGACGTGTCTGACGGCGATGTGCGCGACGAGGCAAAAGCTGCACTCGACACCGAACTGCCGGAGGGCGACATTTCCGGCCGGACAGCGAATGAGGCGCCGGACGAGGAATATTCCGAAGAATCGGGGTCTGTGGTGTCGGTCGGCGACGATCCGCCGCAAGATGCGCAGGACGTAGCGACGCAGGCGGCAGATCCCGCCGCGTCGGTCACGCAGGAGGTTTCCCCGCACGCTGTCGACTCGGCAGCGAATGAAGCCGCCGCCGGACAGCCCATGTCCGGTGCGATGGATGACGACGAGAACGACGGGGACGACAAGAATCTCGTCACCGGTACCTGAAGGCACCGGCGCCTGGCGCCGGGAACACCCGCGGGACCGTTAGCGATAAGAACGAAGTCGCGGCAAGAATTTGCCGCGCATTCATGGTGCGAACACGGATCAGGACAGCCATTTTTGCCTGCCCACGACGATCCCGTTTTCCAATGAGGTTGTGTTGAAACAAAACGAAGAATCCCAGGACCTGCACGCACGCGATGCCGGTGCCGAAGCACGTGCGCCGGAAGGCGAGGGCGGCGACGAAAAAGCGTCGCGCCGCGGTTTGCGCCGTGGTCCGCGCAGTCTGATCGCCCGCCGTCGTGCGGCTCAGCAAGCCAAGCGAGAAGGCGAGGACGGTGGCGCAGGTGAGGCCGCCGCACCGGACGCCACGCGAGGTGCTCCGTCTGACGACGCACCGCAAGGGCTCGCAACGGGCGCCGACGGTGCACCGTCGGCCGCTCAGGGGCGCCCCCGTAATGGCGCGCGCAAGCCGCGTGGCGGCAAGCGCGACGGTGCCTCGCAAGCATCGCAGCCCGCACAGGCCGGAGGCGGCGCCGCCGGCGGTGCAGCCCCTGGCGGCAAGGCGCCACAAGGGGCCAAGGGCCGTGGCCGCAAGGGCGCGCCCGGTGCTGGCGGTGCCCGAGGCAATGCCGGTGGCAAGGGCGGTGATGACGATCTGTTCTCGTTCGTGACGTCAGGCGGCTTCGACAGTGAGGAGTCCGATGGCGATGCCAAGGCTGCCGCCAAGCGCGGCCGCCGCCCGGCGGATCGCCGCGTGCTTTCGCCGGACGATGAGGCCCCGAAGCTGCACAAGGTGCTTGCCGAAGCCGGTATGGGTTCGCGTCGCGAGATGGAGGAACTGATTCTCGCCGGGCGCGTGTCCGTCAACGCGGAACCGGCTCACATCGGGCAGCGCATTCTGCCGACCGATCAGGTTCGCATCAACGGCAAGCTCGTCAAGCGTCGCATCACGAGTAAGCCCCCTCGCGTGCTGCTGTATCACAAACCGGCGGGCGAAATCGTCAGCCATGCCGATCCGGAAGGCCGCGCGTCGGTGTTCGACCGCCTGCCGCCGATGAAGACGGCCAAGTGGCTCGCCGTCGGCCGTCTGGACTTCAACACGGAAGGCCTGCTGATTCTGACGACGTCCGGCGATCTGGCGAACCGGTTCATGCACCCGCGTTATGAAATCGAGCGTGAATACGCCGTGCGTACCGTGGGGCAGTTGAGCGAAGCGTCGCGCCAGCAACTGCTGCATGGCATCAAGCTGGATGATGGCGAGGCCAACTTCCTGCGCCTGAAAGATGGCGGCGGCGAGGGTTCGAATCACTGGTATCACGTAGCGCTGGCTGAAGGCCGGAACCGCGAAGTGCGCCGTATGTTCGACGCGGCGGGGCTGATGGTGAGCCGCCTGATCCGCACGCGTTACGGCCCGTTGACGCTGCCGCGCGGCCTCAAGCGCGGTCGTTACGAAGAACTGGACGATGCACAGGTCCGCTCGCTGTTTGCGTCCGTCGGCATGAAGATGCCGGGTGCGAGCGCCGACGACAAGCCCAGGGGTGCTCGTGGCGGCAAGCCCGGTGTGCCGAAGGAGCCGCGTCGTCAACCGGATCCGATGCAGACCGCCCTGGGCGTATTCAGTCGCGAGCCGGGACAGTCGCGCCGCCCCCGTGCGAATCCGCTGACGGCGTTCGTCGGCCCGAGCGGCGGCTATCCGGGGCAGGCGCCTTCACCGCGCGGTGAAGGCAGACGCTTCGGCGGTGGTAACTCGACCGGCGGCGGTGGTTTCGGCGGCCGCTCGCGCGGCGGCAATGGTAACGGCGATGCCAATGGCAATCGCAGCCGGGGCGGCAACCGGGCGGGCGGCAGTGGCGGCGGCAACGGCAACAGCAACAGCGGTGGCGGTGGCGGTGGCGGTGGCGGTGGCGGTGGCGGTGGCGGTGGCGGTAATCACGGCAACCGTGGCAATCGCGGCGGTAACCGTTCGCGTTGAGGCTGCCCGAACGCCCCGACAGAGACGGCGTAGACGGATGGGCGGTGGTGAGCGATCGCTGCCCCCATCCTGCACCGCAACAACGTTGCATCGATGCCTGTCAGGCGGGCTTTTGGGGCGCCAAGCGTTGCAAATCGGCCCAAAATCATATAAAATCAATGAATAAGCTGGTTTGCGTGCCACGCGATCTGTTGCGGCGCGCACCTCATGCGCAATGAGGCTGTAAGAAATGGGCGTTTCGCCCATTTTTTTTTGCCGCGAGCGTTTTACGCGCGGCCGATGCCGCCGCGTCGGGGAGTGGGTGTGCCGACACAGGTACGCCGGCCCGGGCGGTCGAGGCAGGTATCGTGCGACGTCCCATGCGGGGCGCGCAGACATGTCGGGCGCTGCTAATGCGCGCGAGTTTTTCTAGGGTGAGCAAAGTTGCAATTGCCAGAACTGATCGAGACCACGGTCGAAGGCCTGGGTTACGAGCTGGTCGATCTTGAACGCGCCGGCGGTGGTTTGCTGCGTGTCTACATCGACAAGCCGGAAGGCATCACGATCGATGACTGCGAGACGGTGAGCCGTCAGCTCTCGCATGTCCTGATGGTCGAGAACGTCAATTACGACCGACTCGAAGTGTCGTCGCCGGGGCTGGATCGTCCGCTGCGCAAGCTGCGTGACTTCGAGCGTTTTGCCGGTGCGGAAGTGAGTCTTACGTTGCGTGTGCCGCTGGAAGGCCGCAAGCAGTTTCGCGGCATCCTGCAGGCACCGCAAGGCGAAAACTTGAGCCTGGAGTTCGAAGGCAAGGGCGGCCCGGCGCTGCTCGATTTCACCCTCGCGGATATTGACCGTGCGCGCCTTGTGCCGCAGATTGATTTTAGGAGTCGCAAACGATGAGTCGCGAAGTATTGCTGTTGGTCGATGCGCTCGCGCGCGAAAAGAACGTCGACAAGGATGTCGTGTTCGGCGCGCTTGAAGCAGCATTGGCTTCGGCCACCAAGAAGCGCTACACCGAAGACGTCGACATTCGCGTGCACATCGACCGCGAGTCGGGCGAGCACGAGAGCTTCCGTCGCTGGCTGGTAGTGCCGGACGAAGCGGGTCTGCAGGAGCCGGACAAGCAGATCCTGTTGTTCGAAGCAAAGGAAGAAAACCCGTCGATCGAAGTCGACGAGTTCATCGAAGAGCCGGTGGAATCGCTGGAGTTCGGCCGTATCGGTGCGCAGGCAGCCAAGCAGGTCATTCTGCAGCGTATTCGCGATGCCGAGCGCGAGCAAATCCTGTCGGACTTCCTCGATCGCGGCGAAAAGATCATGACCGGTACGGTCAAGCGTCTCGATAAGGGCAACCTGATCGTCGAGTCGGGTCGCGTCGAAGCGCTGCTGCGTCGCGATCAACTGATCCCGAAAGAAAACCTCCGTATCGGTGACCGCGTTCGCGCTTACATCGTGAAGGTCGACCGCACGGCACGCGGCCCCCAGATCGAACTCTCGCGCACCGCGCCGGAATTCCTGATCGAGCTGTTCGGCATGGAAGTGCCGGAAATCGAGCAAGGTCTGCTGGAGATCAAGTCGGCGGCTCGCGATCCTGGCGTGCGCGCCAAGATCGCCGTGGTGGCATACGACAAGCGCATCGATCCGATCGGTACTTGCGTGGGCATTCGCGGCACGCGTGTGCAGGCAGTGCGTAACGAGCTGGGCGGCGAGAACGTCGATATCGTGCTGTGGTCGGAAGACCCGGCGCAGTTCGTGATCGGCGCGCTGGCGCCTGCGGCGGTGCAGTCGATCGTCGTGGACGAAGAAAAGCACAGCATGGACGTCGTCGTCGACGAGAACGAACTGGCGGTGGCGATCGGTCGCAGCGGTCAGAACGTGCGCCTCGCGTCGGAGCTGACCGGCTGGCAAATCAACATCATGACGCCGGATGAATCGGCCGAGAAGCAGAACGAAGAGCGCGGCACGCTGCGTACGTTGTTCATGCAGCGTCTCGATGTGGATGAAGAAGTGGCTGACATCCTGATCGAGGAAGGTTTCTCGAGCCTGGAAGAGATTGCCTACGTGCCCCTGAACGAAATGCTCGAGATCGAAGCATTCGATGAAGACACGGTGCATGAGCTGCGCAATCGTTCGCGCGACGCACTGCTGACACAGGCGATTGCCACCGAGGAAAAGGTCGAGGGTGTTGCGCTCGATCTCAAGAGCCTCGACGGCATGACGCCCGAGTTGCTGGCCAAGCTGGCCGAGCATGAAATTCAGACGCGCGATGATCTGGCCGAGCTGGCTGTTGACGAACTGACCGAGATGACCGGCGTCGACGAAGAAGCTGCGAAGGCATTGATCATGAAAGCGCGAGAGCACTGGTTCCAATGATGACCTGCCCCGGCATGCATATGGAACAGTGAACTTTGAAGTTAACCGCAAGGCGCCTGGCCTTGCTTGAAGAGGTTTGAATGGCGAGCATCAACGTAGCCCAATTTGCTGCAGAACTGAAAATGCCGGCCGGCGTGTTGCTGGAGCAACTCAAAGCCGCCGGCGTGGACAAACTCAGCGCCGACGATTCGCTGACGGAAGCCGACAAGGCCCGTCTGCTGGAGCACCTGCGCCGGTCCCACGGCGCTGGCGACGGCGACAAAAAGAAGATTACTCTGACGCGTCGCCAGACCTCGGAAATCAAGCAAGCCGACGCGACCGGCAAGGCACGCACGATTCAAGTCGAAGTGCGCAAGAAGCGCACCTTCGTCAAGCGTGACGACGCCGTGGAAGGCGCGGAAAACGCGGCGGCGGCCGCCGCCGAAGACGAAGCCCTTCGTCAGCGTGAGGAAGACGCACGCCGCGAAGCGGAGCGTCTGGCGGCGGAAGCTGCCGAGCTCAAGCGTCGCCAGGAACAACTGGAGCGCGAAGAAGCCGAGCGTCGTGCGCGCGAAGAGAAGGAAGCTGCCGAGCGCCGAGCGCGTGAGGAAGCGGAGCGTGCGGCCGCAGCGGCCAAGGCAGCCGAAGAGCAGAAGGCCAAGGCCGAAGCCAAGGCTGACGCCGAAGCCGATAAGGTTGCCAGCGTGGACGCCGAAGCGGCTTCCAAGGCGGATGCCGAAAAGGCTGAAAAGGCCGAGCAAGCCGAAAAGGCGGCAGCGGCCAAGGCCGACGCCGAGCGCGAGCAGGCCCGCAAGGCCAGCGAAGAAGCGCGTGCCGCCGCCGAGAAGGCGAGCGCAGCCGCCGACAAGGCGCGTGCCGAAGAGGAAGCCATTCGCAAGCGTCGCGCTGCGGCGGAAGCCGAAGCGCGTGCGATTCGCGAAATGATGAATGCACCGCGTCGCGTGCTGAAGGCGCCGGAGCCGGCACCTGCCGCCGCCGTCGCGCCCAAGGCCGAAGCGAAGGGTACGTTGCACAAGCCGGCCAAGCCGGAAGGTGCCGCGGCCGCCAAGCCGGCGGACAAGAAGCCGGCCGCCGCAGCGCCGGCGTCGACGGCCGGTGCCGCAGACAAGAAGGACAAGAAGGGCGGGGCTTGGCAGAAGGATGCCGATAACCGTAACAAGCGTGGCGGCATGAAGACGCGCGGCGACGCCAGCGGTGGTTCGGATGGTTGGCGCGGCGGTGGCCGTGGCGGCCGCCGTGGCGATCGCCATTCGCAGGACGGTCAAGCCTTCCAGGCGCCGACCGAGCCGGTGGTTCGCGACGTGCATGTGCCGGAAACGGTCAGCGTTGCCGATCTCGCGCACAAGATGTCGGTCAAGGCCGCAGAAGTCATCAAGCTGATGATGAAGATGGGCCAGATGGTGACCATCAACCAGGTGCTGGACCAGGAAACGGCAATGATCGTGGTGGAGGAACTTGGCCACCGTGCGATCGCTGCGAAGCTGGACGATCCGGAAACGCTGCTGGAACTGGGCAACGAAGCGAAGGAAGTCGAATCGCTGCCGCGTCCCCCGGTCGTGACCGTGATGGGTCACGTCGACCACGGCAAGACCTCGCTGCTGGACTACATCCGTCGCGCCAAGGTGGCGTCGGGCGAAGCGGGCGGTATTACGCAGCACATCGGTGCGTATCACGTTGAAACGCCGCGCGGCACGGTGACGTTCCTCGACACGCCGGGTCACGAGGCCTTTACGGCCATGCGTGCCCGTGGTGCACAGGCAACGGACATCGTGATTCTTGTGGTCGCGGCGGACGACGGTGTGATGCCGCAGACGAAGGAAGCGATTGCTCACGCGAAGTCGGCCGGTGTGCCGATCGTGGTGGCGATCAACAAGATCGACAAGCCGGAAGCCAACCCGGAACGCGTGAAGCAGGAACTCGTGGCCGAAGGCGTGGTGCCGGAAGAGTACGGTGGCGATTCGCCGTTCGTGCCGGTGTCGGCCAAGACGGGTACGGGCATCGACGATCTGCTCGAGAACGTGCTGCTGCAGGCCGAAGTGCTGGAGCTGAAGGCGCCGGTCGACGCGCCGGCCAAGGGCATCGTGATCGAAGCGAAGCTGGACAAGGGTAAGGGTCCGGTGGCGACGATTCTGGTGCAGTCGGGTACGCTCAAGCGTGGCGACATGGTGCTGGCCGGCCAGGCTTACGGCCGTGTGCGCGCCATGCTGGATGAAACCGGCAAGAACGCGAAGGAAGCCGGTCCGTCGATCCCTGTGGAAATTCAGGGTCTGTCGGAAGTGCCGGGCGCCGGTGAAGAAGTGCTGGTGGTTCAGGACGAGCGCAAGGCGCGTGAAATCGCCCTGTTCCGTCAGGGCAAGTTCCGCGACGTGAAGCTGGCCAAGCAACAGGCCGCGAAGCTCGAGAACCTGCTGGAGCAGATGACCGAAGGGGAAGTGAAGACGCTGCCGCTGATCATCAAGGCCGACGTGCAGGGTTCGCAGGAAGCGCTGGCGCAATCGCTCAACAAGCTCTCGACGCCGGAAGTGCGTGTGCAGATCGTGCACGCAGCGGTGGGCGGCATCAGCGAAAGCGACGTCAACCTGGCAACGGCTTCGAAGGCGGTCATCATCGGCTTCAACACGCGTGCCGATGCACTGGCGCGCAAGCTGGCCGAGTCGAACGGTATCGACATTCGTTACTACAACATCATCTATGACGCTGTGGATGAAGTGAAGGCAGCGATGTCGGGCATGCTGGCGCCGGAGAAGAAGGAAGTCATCACGGGTCTCATCGACGTGCGCCAGACGTTCAGCGTACCGAAGATCGGGAAGGTCGCTGGCTGTATGGTCCTCGACGGCTTCGTCAAGCGTTCGTCGCATGTGCGTGTGTTGCGCGACAACGTGGTCATCTACACGGGCGAGCTGGATTCGCTCAAGCGCTTCAAGGATGACGTGAAGGAAGTCAAGTCCGGCTTCGAGTGCGGTCTGTCGGTGAAGAACTTCAACGACATCACGGAAGGCGACCAACTGGAAGCGTTCGAAATCACGGAAGTTGCGCGCTCGCTGTAACGCGATTTGCACAACCGATGTGAAATGGCCCACCAAGCCGGGAAACCGGCGGCGTGGGCCATTGCATTATTAGCGAGTTTGTTATGGCAAAGAAACGTGGCGTTCCGGGTCGGAATCTTCGTATCAACGACCAGATCCAGCGCGATCTGTCGGAGTTGATTCAGCGCGAAGTGAAAGACCCGCGTATTGGTCTGGTCACGCTGCAAAGCGTGGAAGTGACGCCTGACTATGCGCATGCGAAGGTGTTTTACACGACGCTCACCGGCGACCCGAAGGCCACCGGCGAGGCGCTCAACGAGGCGGCCGGCTATCTGCGCAATCTGCTGTTCAAGCGGTTGCACATCCACACGGTGCCGACGTTGCACTTCCACTTCGACCAGTCGATCGAACGTGCGATCGAAATGTCGCGGCTGATCGATACCGCCAACGCCACGCGCGCGAAAGAAGAGGCGGGCGAGGGCGACGCGCAGGACAGCGACAAGGAAGACGACGGCAAGTAAGCCGTCGATTGACGACGCAGCCTGCCGGGCTGGCCGATGGCGAGCCCGGTGGTCTTGCGATGCCTGAGCACTGGTAATGGGTGCCAGGGTTCGACTCCCACAAGACACTCTCAAGCAATCCCGCATCATGACGGACCCGCGTTCGCAGGCACCCCGCCAAAAACTCCCCCGTTTCGCCCTCGATGGCGTGCTGCTGCTGGACAAGCCACTGGGCCTGTCGTCCAATGACGCGCTGATCAAGGCCAAGCGTCTGTTGCAGGCGTTGAAGGCGGGGCATACCGGTACGCTCGACCCGTTGGCAACCGGTTTGTTGCCACTGTGTTTCGGCGAGGCGACCAAGTTCTCGCAGGACTTGCTCGAGGCCGACAAGACTTACGAGGCGCGTGTGCGTCTTGGTGAGACGACAACCACAGGCGACGCGGAAGGCGAGGTGCTGCTGACGCGCCCCGTGACCGTGGACGAAGCGGCGATTCGTGCGGTGCTGCCGCGTTTCACCGGACCGATCTCGCAGGTGCCACCGATGTACTCGGCGCTCAAGCGCGATGGCAAGCCGCTGTACGAATACGCGCGCGCCGGGCAGACCCTTGAGCGCGAAGCGCGCGAGATCACGATCCATCGGCTGGAAATGACGGCGTGCTCGTTGCCCGAAGCTGCCGAATTCACCTTTCTCGTGACGTGCAGCAAGGGCACCTACGTGCGCACGCTGGCAGAAGACATTGGCGAAGCGCTGGGCTGCGGGGCGCATTTGCGCGCGCTGCGCCGCACGGCAGTCGGGCCGCTGACGCTGGAAGGGGCCGTCACGCTGGAAGACCTCGCGGCGATCGATCACGCGCAACGCGTGGAGAAACTGGCGCCGGTCGATGCGCTTCTGAAGACGCTGCCCGCCGTTTGGCTCGACGAAACGCTGGCAAAGCGGTTCGCTCACGGGCAACGTCTGCGTCTGGACGAGACGCGCTGTCCCCAGCCGCTGCGCGCTTGCGCCGCATCACACGACGACCTTGAGGTGAAGGTCTACGCCGAAGCCGTCGGTGACGGCGCAGCGCGATTGCTGGGGGTTGCGCGGCTGGATGCAGAGGCGCTGCTCACACCGCAGCGCCTGTTGAAAACGCAGTAAGCGGTGGTTTCGGGGGGGGCGGTGGGCGGCGCGCTGTTGCGCCTCGCCGTCACCCGTTCCCGCTGGCACTCGTCAGTTGGCGACGTTCTCGGGCTTGAGTTCGACGATGGCGTCCAGCGCGGCCTTGACGTCCATTGCATACTTGGCCAACGCCTTTTGCTCTTCCGTCTTCGGCTCGAAGGACGGCACACTGACCGGGTGATTGCTTTCGTCGACGGCGACGAACACCATCAGGCAGTCGGTCGTCTGACGCAGTTCGCCCCACTTGGGATCGCCCGCATGCACCGATACATGGATGTGCATGCTGGTGCGGCCCGTCGCCACGATGCGTGCGCGCAGTTCCACCAGATTACCCACCAGAATCGGACGGCGGAAGCGGATGTTACCGACGCTGACCGTCACACAATAGCGCCCCGACCACGTGGCGGCGCAGGCATATGCCACTTCGTCGATCCACTTCATGAGGGAGCCCCCATGCACCTTGCCACCGAAATTGACGGCGGCCGGCTCGGCCAGGAAGCGGAAGGTGACTTCGGAGCGTTCGCTCTGATTCTGCGGGGTGTTCATGATGTTTGCGTGTGTGCGGGCTGATGGTTCTTTCCCTGCCGCCGTGCGGTCTTTGTGCCGCCAGTCGGGGGATGCGCAATGATACTGCGATTGCGTAAGGCGTGCCGGCGCCTCGCGCAAGTCCGCGCTCACGTGATTACCGCGTTTTGGCTGCTATAGCAGTCGCTTGCCCGCGCCGTCCTCTGCCATAAAAAAACCCCGCTAACCTCAGCGGGGTTCAAGAAGTGCCCGGTCGTACAGAGCAGGTCCGGGCACTCGGGGGGAAGACTTGGCTTCAGTGGGCGCCGGCCGCAGCGTCTGCGCCACCGCCACCGCCGCCCTTCATCGGGCGCGTGATCCACACCATCGCGATCATCAGCACGAACAGCATCGCCGAGATCCAGAAAATGTCGTTGGCACCGAGCATGGCCGACTGCTGTGTGACCAGCCGATCGATGTAGCCGTTGGCCTGTGGCGTTGTCATGCCGAGCTGGTTGAGGGTCTCTACCGAGGCATTGAACGTCGGATCGTACGGCGTGAGGTGCTCAGTCAACTGTGCATGGTGCAGTGTGATCCGGTTGTCCCACATGGTCGTTGCAATCGACGTACCGACTGCGCCGCACGTAATCCGCACGAAGTTGGATAGACCCGCCGCGGCCGGAATGCGATGGGCTGGCAACCCCGACAGAATGATGGCCGTGAGGGGGATGAAGAACATCGACATCGGCACCCCCTGAAGGAACGTCGGAATCATCAGCGTGCGCGTATCAACGAGCGTGTTGAAGTGCGAGCGCATCACGAACACCAGCGCGAACAGCATGAACGAGACGGTCACGACCCAGCGGGCGTCGAGCTTTGGCAGCGTCTTGCCGATGATTGGCGACAGAATGATGGCGAACAGCCCCACCGGCGCCATCACCAGACCGGCCTCCGTGGCCGTGTAGCCGAGGTAGATCTGCAACCACTGCGGCAGGATCACCAGGTTCCCGAAAAACAGGCCATAGCCGACCGAAATGGCCACCACGCCGCCGGTAAAATTGACCCGCTTGAAGAGCGTCAGGTCGACAACCGGATGCTTCTCGGTAATCTCCCAGATGACGAAGAAGCAGAACGACACCAGCGCCACGAGTGCGAGCGCGACAATGGTCGACGAATTGAACCAGTCGAGTTCCTTGCCTTTGTCCAGCATCACTTGCAGCGAGCCGACCCACAACACGAGCAAAGCCAGCCCGACGGTATCGATCGGTTTGCGTTGCGTAGGTGTTTCGCGCTTGGCGTAGATCAACCACGTGACGTACGCGGCGGCAATGCCGACCGGAATGTTGATGTAGAAAATCCAGGGCCAACGGTAGTTATCGGAGATCCAGCCGCCGAGAATCGGGCCCATCACTGGCGCGACGAGCGTTGTCATGCCCCAAAGCGCCAGGGCCATCGAACTCTTCGCGGGTGGATAGCTCGAGAGCAGCAGCGATTGCGAGAGCGGGATCATCGGCCCGGCCACGGCGCCCTGCAGCACGCGGGCCGCAAGCAGGATCTCGAGCGTGGGGGCCATGCCGCACAGCCACGAGGCCAGTACGAACAACAGGATCGATGTGATGAACAGTCGCACCGCGCCGAAGCGTTCGGTGAGCCAGCCCGTCAGCGGCACCGAAATGGCGTTGGCGACGGCGAACGACGTGATCACCCATGTTCCCTGGCTCGACGAGACACCGAGGTCGCCGGAAATGGCGGGAATCGATACGTTGGCAATCGAGGTGTCGAGCACGTTCATGAACGTGGCGAGCGACAACGCGATGGTGCCGAGTACCAACTGCCCCCCCGACAGGGGAGCAGGCGTGTTTTGATTTGCCATGAGATGTCAAAGGGGGTGGGGGGCACCCCCCTCCGCTTTACAGGGGACGTGCGCGAGCCGGTTGATTGCGCGTGTCGTTAGTGCCGCCGGCGCCAGAGGCAGCCGCAGCACCCGCGTTTTCGGTAATGATCTTGGCGACGATGTCGTCGGCGTCGTGGCCGACTTTGTCGTACACGTCGGTCGAGTACACCGGCAGCGTCGGCGCTTCACCCAGCTCCTTGCCGTCCGTGTTGCGCACGTTGACCTTGACCTGCATCGACAGACCGACACGCAGCGGATGCTCTTGCAACTGCTTCGCGTCGAGCGCGATACGCACCGGCAGACGTTGCACGACCTTGATCCAGTTACCCGTGGCGTTCTGCGCCGGCAGCAGCGAGAAGGCGCTGCCCGTACCTGCCGAGAAGCCCGCGACCGTGCCCTTGTATTCGACTGCCGAACCGTACACGTCAGCCGTGAGCGTCACCGGTTGACCCACGCGCATGTGCGCGATCTGCACTTCCTTGAAGTTGGCATCGACCCAGACTTGGTTGAGCGGCACCAGCGCCATGAGCGGGGCACCCGTCGCCACGCGCTGGCCCACCTGCACCGAGCGCTTGGCCACGTAGCCATCGACCGGGGCCGGAATCGACGTGCGGGCATAGTCCAGGTACGCCGCGCGCACTTGTGCTGCAGCCTGCTGCACGTTCGGATGCGTGGTCACCGAGGTCTTGTCCGTCAGCGCTTTGTTCGACACCAACTGTGCACGTGCCTGTTCGAGCCCGGCTTGTGCCGATTTCACGGCGTCCTGGGCGTGGGCCAGTTCTTCGCGCGACACGGCGCCCGTCGCAATCGCCATTTCGCGACGCTTCACGTCGGCCTGTGCCTTGGCCAGTTCCGATTCGCGCATTGCCACGGTAGCGGCATAGGCGTCGTTGTTCACGAAATACGTGCGCACCTGGCGCACGGTCTGCGCCAGATTCGCCTCGGACTTGAGCAACGCCACGCGGGCGTCGGTCTGATCCAGGGTGACCAGCGGCTGGCCGGCCTTGACCATCTGCGTGTCATCGACCTTCACGCCAGTGACGGTGCCTGCCACCTGCGGGGTGATCTGCACTACGTTGCCCGCGACATAGGCGTCGTCGGTATCTTCGTAGTAGCGCGCATACAGTGCGTAATAGGCACCGTAGCCGATGGCCGCGATGGCGATCACGGCGGTCAGCGTCAGCATCATGCGGCGGCGCTTGCCATTGCCTTGGGCCGGCTGGGCAGGGGCTTGTTGTTGGTTCTCGCTCATCATTTGCTCCGTACTAATCTCTCAATGTGCTTTGACGTTGTCTTGTGTGTTCTGTGTGACGTGCAGCTTGCCTTGCCGGTCAGTGCGTCTGTGCGGCGTCGCCTTCGGCGCTCGCCGGGCGTTCCTGACCCACGACGAGGCCCGACGCCTGCGCATCGAATCCACCGCCCAATGCCTTGATCAGGCCAATCTGCTGGTCGCGGCGTGCGCTGTCGATATTCACGCGCGCCTGTTCCTGCGCGAGCAGCGACGACTCTGCGGTGAGCACGGTCAACTGCGGCGTGAGCCCGGCTTTGTACCGGTCGACGGCCAGATCGTAGGCACGCTGTGCGGCGTCCTGCGCCACGCGCTGCGACACCATCTGCTTGTCGGCCGAACGGATCGACGACATGCGATCGGCAATGTCGCCAAGCGCCTTGTTGAGCGTCGAGTCGTAATTCGCGACCGCGCTCTCATATGCGGCGTACTGGCCCTTCAGGTTGGCGCGCAGACGGCCGCCGTCGAAGATGGGCAGCGAAATCACGGGGCCGGCCTGAATGGTCTGGCTGGTCGGATCGATCAATTTGCCCAGCCCGAAGGTGGAGAAACCGAACGCGGCGTTGAGGTTCACGTCCGGATAGAAACGTGCCTTCGCAACGTCCACGCCCTTGAGCTGCGCTTCCACACTCCAGCGTGCAGACACGATGTCGGGGCGACGGCCAAGTAGCGCGAGCGGCAGGTTGTCGGGCAGCGCCGGCGTGGGCAACTGGGCCAGCTTGGGCGGCGCGATTTCAAGGCCGCGGTCCGGCCCCTTGCCGAGCAACACGCCGAGTTGATGGCGCGTCAAGAGGATCTGGCCGTCGAGCTGGGCAATTTGCGTCTGAATGTCGGCAGTGTTGCTGTCGGCCTGCTTCTGCTCGACTTGCGTGTCGAGACCGGCGCGAACGCGATCCGAGGTGAGCTTGCCGAGGTTCTGGCGTTGCCGGCTGACACGCTCCAGGACATCGTGCAGTGCGTATTGCTGGGCGAGTTGGTTGTACGAGCGCGCGACGGCCGTTGCCAGCGCGAGCCGCACTTCCTGATCTTCGGCCGCTTCGGCACGCTCGGCCGACGTAGCTTGCGCACGTGCCGAGCGGTTCTTGCCCCACAGGTCGAGTTCCCACGACAGCGAGGCCGTCAGGTCGCCCTGCGTGAACCAGGTGCCACCGTAGCCAGGCGGGTAGATCGTGTTTTCGGTGAATTTTTCGCGATAGACGTCGGCCGAGAAGCCGACCGACGGCAGCAACGCTGCGGCGGCGCCTTCCGTCTGCGCCTGCGCCGCTTTCAGTCGGGCGGCAGCCATGGCCAGATCGGGGTTGCCTGCGAGCGCTTCGTCGATCAGAGCGACGAGCTGCGGATCGCCAAAGCGCTTCGCCCAGTCGGTGCCCGGCCATTGGCCGCCCTCGGAGGGCAGGCTGCGCTGGGTCTGATATTGATCGGGGGTGCTGATCTGCTTGTCGCTGTGGATGCCGGCGAAATTCGCACAACCGGCAAAGCCCAGCGTCACAGCCGCCAGGCAAAGGGCGGAAATCGCTGAACGGGCCCGCAGATGCGGGAGGAACGGTGAGGCCGCTTTCATCGCAAAACCTTTACGAGAGAAGTCTTGTACTGACAATAATCGGGAATTGGGCACCGACGAGCGTATGAAATAGTGGACTCGTCATGCTTTTCTGAGGCAAATCGGAACGGTTTTCGCCGTCACCCCGACTCGCCATTGGCGATCACCCGCCGCAACAGGCTCTTCAGAAAACCCACTTCTTCCACGCTGAAACCGCGCATCAGATGGTCGGCGGCACGCACGAAAATATCGGGCATCCGATCGGCCATCGCGTAGCCAGCTTCGGTCGCACTCAGGTTCACCGTGCGGCGGTCCATCTTGCTGCGCTCGCGCACCAGCAACCCATGTGCTTCGAGGCGGTCCAGCAGGCGCGTCACCGCGCTCGCATCGATACAGTAATCGCGCGCCAGATCGGCCGCCGTCTTGCTCTTGCCCGTGGCCACCTTATAAAGCATGGTCGCCTGCGTACTCGTCAGGCCGTACTGCGACGTTTCCTTCGTCAACTCGGCCAGGATCAACTGACGCACCCGGGCGACGAGATACCCGAGGGAATCATCGATGTCGTACGCATTGCGCGGAGGGTCACTCTGAGGCGCTTCCGGCTGTGACGTCGGCGCGGTCGCGGGGAGGGTGTCGGGCGGTTCGGCCATTTTCGTGTTGCTGCAATAGTTGACTAGTCACGATTATAGCGGTCACTTAATAAATTTCAAGGCCATGCAATAGTTGACTAGGCAAATATTGCGGAGAAAATTAGATCCTTTGCTCTAGATTGGTGCGCAACGGCAGGAAAGGAGGGGGTGGGGGCGAGAAGAATTTCGCGACGATGGCGCGCCAAAGCCGGCCGCCGTTGTTGCATTGCAGAAAGGCCATGACGTGAGACATGCGCAAGTGGTAGAATCGCGGATTCTCCAAAGGCTTTTTCGAGCATCTCTTTCATGACCCGCGCTCTCCGTAATATCGCCATCATCGCGCACGTCGACCACGGCAAAACCACGCTCGTCGACAAGTTGCTGCGCCAGTCGGGCACTTTCCGCGAAAACCAGCAAGTCGCTGAACGCGTGATGGACTCGAACGACATCGAAAAAGAGCGCGGCATCACGATCCTCGCCAAAAACTGCGCCGTCGAGTACGAAGGCACGCACATCAACATCGTCGATACCCCGGGACACGCGGACTTCGGCGGTGAAGTGGAGCGTGTGCTTTCGATGGTCGACAGCGTGTTGTTGCTCGTCGACGCCGTCGAAGGCCCGATGCCGCAAACGCGCTTCGTGACCCGCAAGGCTCTCGGCCTCGGTCTGAAGCCGATCGTCGTCGTCAACAAGATCGACCGTCCGGGCGCACGTCCGGAATGGGTGATCAACCAGACGTTCGACCTGATGGACAAGCTCGGCGCCACCGACGAGCAACTCGACTTCCCGGTTGTCTACGCCTCGGCCCTGAACGGCTTCGCCAGCCTCGACCCCAATGCGCGCGAAGGCACCATGCGCCCGCTGTTCGACGCCATTCTCGAGCATGTGCCCGTGCGTGAAGCCGATGCCGACGCGCCGCTGCAACTGCAGATCAGCTCGCTCGACTACTCGACGTTCGTTGGCCGTATTGGTATCGGCCGCATCACGCGTGGCCGCATCAAGCCGGGCCAGCAAGTGGTGATGCGCTTCGGTCCGGAAGGCGAAGTGCTCAAGCGCAAGATCAATCAGGTGCTGACCTTCGAAGGTCTGGAGCGCGTGATGTCGCCCGAAGGCGCGCAAGCCGGCGACATCGTGCTGATCAACGGTATTGAAGACGTGGGTATCGGCGCAACGATTTGCGACGTGGACACGCCGGAAGCCCTGCCGCTGCTGACTGTGGACGAGCCGACGCTCACCATGAACTTCTGCGTGAACACGTCGCCGCTGGCCGGCCGTGAAGGCAAGTTCGTGACGAGCCGTCAGATCCGCGATCGCCTGCACAAGGAACTGAATCACAACGTGGCGCTGCGCGTGAAAGACACGGCGGAAGACTCCGTCTTCGAAGTGTCGGGCCGTGGCGAACTGCACCTGACGATTCTCATCGAGAACATGCGTCGCGAAGGCTATGAACTGGCCGTGTCGCGTCCGCGCGTGGTGCTCAAGGAAATCGACGGCGTGAAGCACGAGCCGTACGAAATGCTGACCATCGACCTGGAAGACGATCACCAGGGCGCAGTCATGGAAGAAATCGGCCGCCGCAAGGGCGAAATGCTCGACATGGTGTCGGACGGCCGTGGCCGCACGCGCCTCGAGTACCGCATTCCGGCTCGCGGCCTGATCGGCTTCCAGGGCGACTTCCTGTCGATGACCCGTGGCACGGGCCTGATGAGCCACATTTTCGACGCTTACGCACCGCTCAAAGACGGTAACTTGGGCGAGCGCCGCAACGGCGTGCTGATCTCGCAGGACGACGGTGCTGCCGTGGCCTACGCGCTTTGGAAGCTGCAGGATCGCGGCCGCATGTTCGTGTCGCCGGGCGACGCCCTGTACGAAGGCATGATCATCGGTATCCACAGCCGTGATAACGACCTCGTGGTCAATCCGATCAAGGGTAAGCAGCTCACGAACGTGCGTGCGTCGGGTACCGATGAAGCCGTGCGTCTGGTGCCGCCGATCGCGATGAGCCTTGAATATGCCGTCGAGTTCATCGACGACGACGAGCTGGTCGAAGTCACGCCGCAGACGATCCGTCTGCGCAAGCGCTACCTCAAGGAACACGAGCGTAAGCGCGCATCGCGTGAAGAGAAGTAAAGCCGGAGATGGCGTTGCGGCGTAGCGGAGGAATGTCTGCTGCGCACTGACGCGGGTCTGTTGGAAAGAAAGCCGGTGCCTTGCACCGGCTTTTTTGTTTCTGTTGTGATTTCCGACATGCGGTGCACAGGTGCCTGCATGCTGTCGATAGCCCCCGAGAGGACCACGCCGTGTGCGCGTCCGTTCCGTTGACATTTCTGAAGCACTCGCCAGACATGACCGAATTTGTTCGAACCGAAATCCGCGGCCGTATCGGTTTTATTACCCTGACTCGCCCGAAGGCGCTCAATGCACTGTCGCATGACATGATTCGTGCGATGGCGGTGGCGCTTGACGCATGGCGTGACAATCCCACGGTGCTGGGTGTTGTTTTGCAGGGCGAAGGCGAGAAGGGACTGTGCGCGGGCGGCGACATTCGCTATTTCCACGAGGCCGTGAGTGCAGGGCGCACCGACATCATGGATTTCTTCACGGACGAATACACGCTCAACTACACGATCGCCACGTACCCGAAGCCCTACATCGCGCTGATGGACGGCGTGGTGATGGGCGGTGGCATGGGGCTCTCGCAGGGCGCTGCGTTGCGTGTCGTCACCGAGGCGACGCGCATGGCGATGCCAGAGACGGCCATCGGTCTGTTCCCTGATGTGGGCGGCGGATACTTCCTCGCGAATCTCGCGGGACATCTCGGTGAGTATCTTGGCACGACCGGTATCGTGTTCGGGGCCGTCGACGCGTGTGAGATCGGTCTGGCCGACGTCGTTGTCCCGCGCGCTTCGTTGCCGGCACTATGCGAGTTGCTGGCGAATGGCGAATGGCAAGACAGCGACGCCGTACTCAACGCTGCGCGAACGTTCGCCCGTGACAGTCTGCCGCCTGCCGGTCTGACGCCGGGCAAGCTCGCGCCGCTGCGCGATGTGATCGACAGCCACTTCGGCCTGTCGAGCATGCCCGCCATCTTGAAGGCGCTCAAGCACGAAGCGCGCTGCGAATACTCTGGCTGGGCGGAAGAGACGGAGCATCTGCTGCGCAGCAAGCGCTCGCCGTTGATGGTTTGCGTCACGCTGGCGCAGGTGCGTCGCGCACGAAATCTGTCGTTGGCTGACGAACTGCGCGAGGAGTGGTTGATGATGCGCAGCGTTTTCAATCTCGACGGCCGCACCGGCGCGGAGAGTGTCGAAGGCATTCGCGCACTGGTCGTCGATAAGGATCACACACCGCGTTGGCAGCACGCCGACATCGAGTCGGTGAAACCGGCAGACGTCGCGCGGTTCTTCGACGGAGAACGCCTTGGTGCCGACAATCCGCTGCGCCAGCTCGGGCAGTAGGTCAGCCCGTCGCGCCATGCAGCAGCGGTGAGCCGAGCGCTTACACCGCTGCCAGACAGAACTGCTCGCCGACCGCCTGATCGAGTTTGCGGCAGATGTCGGCGATGCTGCCGACCATCACGATGTGCGACACGTCGCGATACACGCGCACATCTTGACCTGCATTGGCTTCCTGCGAATCGCGACGTTGAAGTTCGCGTACGTTGCGCGATGCCTTGATGGCCCTTCCGGACGGGCATGCGCGACGCGTTGCCGACGCCACGGCAGCCGTGAGTGTGCGGGGCAGGGCGGTGGTGCGCGAGCGGGCGGGCACCGTGTAAGAGCGAGCGATGGCAGGGGCGGAAGCGAATGGGCCGGACAGGGCTGAGAGTCCGTACACGGCCGACAGCCGCGCTTGCGAGGAGACGCGCGCACGCGACTGACCAAAAGACGTACGCAGCAAACCAAAGAGTCGAGCCATGATGCGATCCTTGTTCCAATGTGGGTCAGAGGGGCGTGTCTTGCTGCGTATTTCGCAAATCGCGGGCGCAGCAGGGCACGGGCGCCGGACCCAGCCCGGCGCAGTCGGAAATGCAAACCTTCAGAGCGTGGGGTGCTGCGCTACGCGGCGCAGTCCCCGGAGTCGCGCTTAGAGATCGTTGTTGCGGATCAGGCCGACCGCAATCCCTTCCAGCGCAAAGTCGCCGCTACCTTCATCGACGTTGATGTTCTCGAAGTCGGGATTCTCGGCAATCAACTCGACGCCACCCGGCACCCGGTGGAAACGTTTGACGGTCACGTCGTCGCCAAGGCGCGCTACGACGATCTGGCCTTCGCGTGCGTCGGCGGCCTTCTGCACCGCGAGCAGATCGCCATCGAGAATGCCTGCGTCGCGCATCGACATCCCGCGCACCTTCAGCAGGTAATCGGGTTGGCGCGCGAACATGTTCGGATCGCACTGGAAGTTGCGCTCGATGTGTTCCTGCGCAAGGATCGGGCTACCGGCAGCCACGCGACCGACGAGCGGCAGCGACAACTGCATCAGGCCCATATGCGGCAACGTGAACTGGTGCGCACCGCCGGCTTCGTCCAGACGCTTGAGGCGGATGCCGCGCGACTGCCCCGCGGCCAATTCGATCACTCCTTTGCGCGCCAGCGCACGCAGGTGCTCCTCTGCGGCATTGGCGGAAGAGAAGCCGAGTTCGGCGGCGATTTCAGCGCGTGTCGGCGGAAAGCCGGTGCGCTCGATCGCTTGTCGGACCAGTTCGTAGACCTGCTGTTGACGGGCGGTAAGTTTGATCATGGCATCACTGTATGGAAGCACAGGTGGCTGTATTTTTGTACAGTGTTTGCAAAAAGGCAAGGGAAAACTTCAAGTAGTACATGAAGTCCATGAGGCCTCACCAAGAGATGACTTGTCTCTGCGCTCGTTCGTCAGGCTTGCAATAGCGGGTCGGCCGAGGGGGGAACGTGACGCCCCGCGCCGTGAACCAGCGGCAGAGCGCGCCTTCGGGTCAGTGCTGCCCACGCCATCCTCGCGCCCATCCGCCCATCGATACGGGGCCGATTTCGTCCCTCCGCACAATTTCTCTAATCCTTATTCCGGCATAAACAAACGAAAAAATATTATTTTTAATTATTTAGCCCCGCTCATAGACTGGCCTCCTACACACGAGAAGCAAACAAGGAGTGCAAGTCATGAGCAAAACAGCACGGGGATGGAAAGTTAAAAAGCTGGCAGTGGCACTGGGTGGCCTGGCGCTGGCCGCCGGCATGACGATCCAGGCGCAGGCGGCGAGCCTGTCGCTGCTCAACGTGTCGTACGACCCGACGCGTGAGCTGTACGCGGACTACAACAAGGCTTTCGAGGCCCACTACAAGCAGACCACCGGTGACACGGTGACGGTGAAGGCCTCGCACGGCGGCTCGGGCAAGCAAGCGCGTACCGTGCTCGATGGCGCCCCCGCCGACGTGGTCACGCTCGGCATCTCTGCCGACATCGACGAACTGGCACAGGCCGGTCTCGTGAGCAAGGATTGGCAGAAACGTCTGCCGGATAACGCCACGCCGTACACCTCCACCATCGTGCTGCTGGTGCGCAAGGGCAATCCCAAGGGAATCAAGGACTGGGGCGATCTCGTCAAGCCGGGCATCAGCGTCGTGACGCCGAACCCGAAGACGTCGGCGGGCGCTCGCTGGAACTATCTGGCCGCGTGGCTCTACGCGCTCAAGCAACCGGGCGGCAATGAGCAAACGGCGCAGGACTTCGTCAAGGCGCTCTACAAGAACGTGGGGGTGCTCGACTCCGGCGCTCGCGGCGCCACCACGACCTTCGTGGAACGCGGCATCGGCGACGTGCTGATCGCCTGGGAAAACGAAGCGCTACTGTCGGTGAAGGATCTCGGCCCGGACAAGTTCGACATCGTGGTGCCGTCGTCGTCGATTCTGACGGAGCCGCCGGTGGCGGTGGTCGACAAGAACGTCGACAAGCACGGTACCCGCAAGGCGGCAGAAGCCTATCTGCAATGGCTGTATTCGCCGCAAGGTCAGGAAATTGCCGCGAAGCACTTCTATCGTCCGCGCTCGCCGGAAATCGCGAAGAAGTACGCGTCGCAGTATCCGAAGCTCAAGCTCTACACGGTTGACGCCGATCTGGGCGGATGGACGAAGACGCAGGCCAAGCACTTCGCCGATGGCGGCATCTTCGACCAGATCTACACCAAGAAGTAACGTCACCACAAAAAGTACGAAGAGTACGAAGAGTACGAAGAGTACGAAAGGGACCATCGCATGAGTACTGCACTGTTTCCCCTCTGGCGCAAGCCGAGTGCCTTGCCGGGCTTTGGCCTGACGATGGGCTACACCGTCGCCTATCTGAGCCTTGTGGTGCTGGTGCCGTTGTTGATGGTCTTCATCAAGGCAAGCTCGCTCGACTGGGCGAGCTTCGTCGCCGCGGTGAGTTCGCCGCGCGTGCTGGCGTCGTATCGCCTTACGTTCGGCATCTCGCTGGCGGCCGCCATTCTCAACGCCATATTCGGTTTCATCCTGGCGTGGGTGCTGGTGCGCTACACGTTTCCAGGCAAGCGTTTCGTCGACGCGTTGATCGATCTGCCGTTTGCGTTGCCGACGTCCGTTGCGGGCATCGTGCTGGCGGCGATCTACGCGCCGAATGGCTGGGTCGGACGCTGGTTCGAACCGCTCGGCATCAAGATCGCGTTTACACCGCTGGGCATCTTCGTGGCGTTGACGTTCATCGGACTGCCGTTTGTGGTGCGCACGCTTCAGCCGGTGCTCGAAGAGTTCGAGCGCGAGCAGGAGGAAGCGGCGGCGTGCCTTGGCGCGACGCGCTGGCAGACGCTGCGGCACGTAATTCTCCCGGCCGTGCTGCCCGCGCTGCTGACCGGCTTTGCGCTGGCGTTTGCGCGCGCTGTGGGTGAGTACGGCTCGGTCATCTTCATTGCCGGCAACATTCCGATGGTCTCGGAGATCACTTCGCTGCTGATCGTGACCAAGCTCGAGCAGTTCGACTATGCAGGCGCTGCGGCACTGGCCGTGGTGATGCTGGTGATCTCGTTCGTGCTGCTGCTGCTTATCAATACCCTGCAATGGTGGCTGCAACGCCGCCATTCGGGCCGGCGCGCCAGTGGCGTGTGATGCCAGAAAACGATAGAGAACGTTTCGATCATGTCAGATTCACTCGCACTCTCGCAGGCGTTGCCGCAAGCGACCAAGGCCCGTAAGGCCGATCCGACTGACGAGCCCGCGCTCGTCAAGGCCGTGCTCATTGGGATCGCGCTGCTCTTCTTCGCTCTGTTTCTGGTGTTGCCGCTCGCGTCGGTCTTCGTGACGGCGCTGGGCAAGGGCTTTGCCGCTTACTGGGACGGCCTCACGAACGACGACGCGCTCTCGGCGATTCGGCTGACGGTGCTGATCGCCGCTATTGCGGTGCCGCTGAATCTGGTGTTTGGTGTCGCGGCGTCGTGGGCGATTGCGCGCTTCGACTTCAAGGGCAAGAGCGTGCTGACCACGCTCATCGACCTGCCGTTCTCCGTCTCGCCGGTGATCGCGGGTCTCACGTTCTTGCTGATCTTCGGGCGTCAGGGACCGATTTGGGACTTTCTGGATGCGCACAACCTGAAGATTGTTTTCGCGCTGCCGGGACTGGTGCTCGCAACCGTATTCGTCACGTTCCCGTTCGTGGCGCGGGAGCTGATTCCGCTCATGCAGGCGCAGGGCAGCGAGGAAGAGGAGGCCGCTCGTGTGCTGGGCGCCAGTGGCTGGCAGGTGTTCACGCGCGTGACGCTGCCGAAAATCAAATGGGGTCTGCTGTACGGCGTGATTCTGTGTAATGCCCGCGCAATGGGTGAGTTCGGTGCCGTGTCGGTCGTCTCCGGCCACATTCGCGGCGAGACGAATACGCTGCCGCTGCACGTGGAAATTGAATACAACGACTACCACACGGTGGGGGCATTCGCGGCAGCGTCGATTCTCGCATTGCTCGCGCTCGCCACACTGGCCCTGAAGCTCTGGGCGGAACGCAAGCTGGCGCAGGACAAGGCCGCACGTCGTGAAGACGCCGTGGCGGCCTGAGCGGACATCGCATCGAGGAGCAAGACAATGAGTATCCAGGTACAACAGGTTTCGAAGCGTTTCGGCGATTTCGCGGCGCTCGACGACGTCAGTCTCGAATTCCCCACGGGGGAGCTGGTTGCGCTGCTCGGACCGTCGGGCTGCGGCAAGACCACGCTGCTGCGCATTGTCGCGGGGCTGGAGTTTGCCGATGCCGGCCGTGTGGTGCTCAACGGCGAGGACGTGGCTTCGGTCGGCACGCGCGAGCGTCAGGTCGGCTTCGTGTTCCAGCACTACGCACTTTTCCGTCATATGACGGTGTTCGAGAACGTAGCGTTCGGCCTGCGCGTGAAGTCGCGCCGCGAACGCCTGCCGGACGCGCAGATTCGCAACAAGGTTCACGAACTGCTCGGCCTCGTGCAACTCGACTGGCTGGCCGACCACTACCCGGCGGAACTGTCGGGCGGACAGCGCCAGCGCATTGCACTGGCGCGCGCGCTGGCCGTCGAGCCGAAGGTGTTGCTGCTCGACGAGCCGTTCGGTGCGCTCGACGCCAAGGTCCGCAAGGAACTGCGTAGCTGGCTGCGACGTCTGCACGACGAACTGCACATCACGACGATCTTCGTCACTCACGATCAGGAAGAAGCGCTCGAAGTGGCCGACCGTATCGTGCTGATGAATCGCGGCAAGGTCGAGCAGATCGGCGCGCCGCAGGACGTCTACGATACGCCGCAAAGCGCATTCGTCTATGAGTTCCTCGGTGCCGCGAACCGGCTCTCGGGCGAACTGCGCACGCACGATTTCATTGCGGACGCCGGGGCGTATCGTGTCACGGTACACAAGGACGATCTGCCTGCCGTCCCGCAGGACGGCCGTGCGATTGCGTATGTGCGCCCGCACGATCTCGCGCTGCTGCCTGCGCACGACGGCGGCCCGGGCATCGACGTGGCAGTGCGCCGCGCGATTCCGCTGGGAGGCACCGTGCGCGTAGAACTCGCCGCACCCGGCGACGCGGTGTGGGAAGCGGAACTCACGCGCTCGGGCTGGCAGGCGCTCGGCGCCGATGCCGGTGCGACGCTGCGGGCGGTGCCCCGCCAGTTGCGGGTGTTTTCCGCACGGGCGTGAACGGCCCGGCGTATCGAACACAACAACAAGCTAAACCTATTTGGCACAGGTAATCGACGTCATCAGACGTCACGGACAGACAAGCAACAGGGCGGAGTCACATCATGAATTTCCAGCAATTGCGCTACGTGCGCGAAGCCGTTCGGCAGAACCTCAACCTGACGGAGGCGGCGAGTGCGCTGTACACGTCGCAGTCGGGCGTGAGCAAGCAGATCAAGGATCTCGAAGACGAACTCGGGGTGGACGTGTTCGTGCGTCGCGGCAAGCGCCTCACGGGACTGACCGAGCCGGGCAAGGCCGTGCTGCAACTGATCGAGCGCATGCTGCTCGACGCCGAGAACCTGCGCCGTGTGGCGCGTCAGTTCGCGGATCAGGATAGCGGGCATCTCGTGGTGGCCACGACCCACACACAGGCGCGCTATGCGTTGCCGCAGGTCATCAAGCAGTTCACGAGCGTGTTTCCGAAGGTGCATCTGGCGTTGCGTCAGGGCAGCCCGCGTCAGATCGCGCAGATGGTCATCGACGGGGAAGCCGACATCGGTATCACGACCGAGGCGCTGGACCGCTTTCCCGATATCGTCACGTTCCCGTGCTATTCCTGGCACCACGTTGCCGTCGTGCCGAAGGATCACCCGCTGGTCGGGCGTGAAAGCGTGACGCTCGCGGACATTGCCGACTATCCGATCATTACCTATGACGGCGATTTCACGGGCCGCTCGCACGTGGACAAGGCATTCTCCGATCAGGGGCTGGTGCCGGACATCGTGCTGACGGCACTCGATACCGACGTGATCAAGACGTACGTCGAACTGGGACTGGGCGTGGGGATCGTGGCAGCCATGGCCGTCGACCCTCGCAAGGATCAGGATCTGGCCGTGCTGGAGCTCGATAACGCGTTCGAGCCGAGCACCACGCGGATCGGCTTGCGTCGCGGCGCGTTTCTGCGCTCTTATGCTTATCGGTTCATTGAAATGCTTGCCCCGGCGCTCAAGGAGCAGGAAATCTCGACGCAACTGCGAGAAGCGCTGGAGTTCGCGGCCTGACGCGCGGCCTGACGCGCGGCTGAGGCGCGGCTGACGCGACCTCGCCTCGGGGCAGGCCGGAACACGTTTTCAGGCGTGCTCCGGCGCGTTCCCGTCGTTCGGCCGCGGTGTGGCCATCGATCCCGCCCAACGAGGCGGGATCGATATTTTCAGCGATTGGGAAGCCGGCCAGTATTGGATACAATCGTTGACATGACTTTGACCTCATTCAACCCGATTCCTCATTACACCGTGTCCTCGGGCGATCTGCCGCGCATTGCGCTGCTCGCCACGGGCGGCACGATCGCGGGCAGCGCGGCCGACGCGACGCGCACCGCCGGTTATCAGGCCGGTGCGCTCGGTGTCCAGGACCTGCTCGCGGCCGTCCCGGCGCTGGGCACCATCGCGCACATCCATGCGGAACAAGTCGCGCAGATCGATAGCAAGGACATGAGCGTGGCGCTCTGGCAGAAGCTGGCCGCCCGCGTGAACGCCTTGCTTTCGCAGCCCGATGTGGCGGGGGCGGTGATTACCCACGGTACCGATACGCTTGAAGAGACTGCGTATTACCTGCACCTGACCATCAACAGCCGCAAGCCCGTGGTGTTGACGGCCGCGATGCGCCCCGCGACGGCGCTGTCGGCGGACGGACCGCTGAACCTGCTCAACGCCGTGCGGGTGGCCACCGACCCGATTTCGGCGGGCCGTGGGGTGATGGTCGCCGTCAACAACCAGATTCACTGCGCACGCGACGTCATCAAGACGAGTACCTACAAGGTCGATGCCTTCCACTCACCGGAAATCGGCGTGCTCGGCTGGGTGCAGGACGAGCGCGTGGCCTTTCAGCGCGCGGCGTTGCAGTATCACACCGTCGAGAGCGAGTTTGTCGGACTCTCGGGCGAACTGCCTGCGGTGGAAGTGGTGTCGAGTTATGCGGGCGTCTCGCGCATCGCCGTCGACGCCCTCGTGGACGCGGGCGTGCAAGGCATCGTGGTCGCCGGCACGGGCAACGGCTCGCTGCATTCGTTGCTGCAACAGGCCCTGGCCGAGGCCGTGCAGCGCGGCGTGACGGTGGTGCGCGCCGCCCGCGTGGGCAGCGGACATGTCATGCACAACGGTGCAGCCCCCGACGATCAGTATGGCTTTGTAAGTGCGGGCAATCTGCATCCATTCAAAGCGCGTGTCTTGCTGATGCTGGCATTGCAGGCAGGCGTGCCGCGCGAGCGCATGCAGAGCCTGTTCGTCGAGTATTGAGCCGCAACCCATCGCCGGGACAACAAAATACGGCGCCAGTCGCTCATTCGATCGACTGGCGCCGTGAGGCTTGATGAGGGGCATGGTGCCGCTGACCCCTTGCCTGATCTCTGTGGAACCGGCTGTCGTCACTTTCTTCTCTCTGCTCACGGCTTTGACAGGGCTTTGATAGCCGCTTTCTTCGTCTTCTCGCGAACGACTCCGTGAACCGGTCGTTCCGATGTACAGCGCGACGAGCGTGCCGTGAGTCCGGATGTGACGTCGGTTGACGGATACCGGCCTTGCATTCCGGTATTCGCCAACGTCCGCCGAATCTCCCTGATTGCCTGACGTTACCGATCGGATCGATGCGTAACGCGTTACGCGTTACGCCACGGTATGGTTGGCGAGCATTTCCAGCGCGCGCACCATGCCCGAGTGATCCCACGCAGCGCCACCGTTCGCGGCGCAGGCGTTGAACAGCTCCTGGCACGTGGCCGTGTTCGGCAGCGACACGCCGAGGGCCTTGGCGCTTTGCAGGGCCAGATTCAGATCCTTCTGGTGCAGGGCGATGCGGAAGCCCGGCTCGAAGTTGCGCTTGACCATACGCTCGCCATGCACTTCGAGAATGCGCGACGAGGCGAAGCCGCCCATCAGCGCTTCACGCACCTTGGCGGGGTCGGCGCCGGCCTTCGACGCGAACAGCAGGGCTTCGCCGACGGCTTCGATGGTGAGCGCGACCACGATCTGGTTGGCGACCTTGCAGGTTTGACCGGCACCGCTTTCGCCCACGAGCGTGATGTTCTTGCCCATCAGTTCGAAGAACGGCTTCACGTCGTCGAACGCGGCTTGCGAGCCGCCGACCATGATCGACAGCGATGCGGCTTTCGCGCCGACTTCGCCGCCCGAGACCGGGGCGTCGAGGTACTCGGCGCCCAGCGCCTTGATCTTCTTGGCGTATTCCTTCGTTTCGATCGGCGAAATGGAGCTCATGTCGACGACGATCTTGCCCGCCGAGAGGCCTTCGGCCAGACCGTCCTGACCGAACAGCACAGCGCCCACGTCCGGGGTATCCGGCACCATCACGAAGACGATGTCGGCACGCTTGGCGACCTCCTTGGCCGACGTGCAGACGGTGGCCTGACCGTCGATCAGGTCCTGCGGCGGCGTGCGGCGCTCGTACAGGAACAGCTTGTGACCGGCGTTTTGCAGATGCTTCGCCATCGGCGCGCCCATGATGCCCAGACCAATGAAACCGAGTTGTGCCATTTCGAGACTCCTTGTTGCCAAAGTGTTAAGTGGGGTTCGCTGACGCCTGGACGAGCAGGGCGGTGGCGCGCGGGCGCGTCCCCCGTGCTCCGGCCGCATGCCCCCTGCATGCGGCCGGCGGGGCCCTTCCTCGTCGAAACCCGGTCAGCCGGCGTGCCGCTTCCTACGGCTGACTGCCGCTACGCCGTCGTGTCGTCTGCACGCCGCCGGGGGTGGCGTCGTGCGGGTGAAGGGGGGCGACTGAAAACTCAGGCGGCTTCGCGCAAGCCTGCCGCCTTGAACCAGCCGAGGCCATCGGTCGTGGTGGTGGCCGGTTTGTATTCGCATCCGATCCAGCCGTTGTAGCCAAGGCGGTCAAGGAACGCGAACAGATACGCGTAGTTGATCTCGCCCGTGCCCGGTTCGTTGCGGCCCGGGTTGTCCGCCAGTTGCACGTGAGCGATGCGCGCCAGATTCGTCTCGATGGTCTTGGCGAGTTCGCCTTCCATGCGCTGCATGTGATAGATGTCGTACTGCAGGAACAGGTTGTCCGAACCGACGGCGTCGAAGATCTCCAGCGCCTGCTTCGTGCGATTCACGAAGAAGCCGGGAATGTCGTACGTGTTGATCGGTTCGACCAGCAGGCGGATGCCTTCTGCCTTGAGCGCATTGGCCGCGAAGCGCAGATTTTCCACCAGCGTTTCCTGAGCCGTTTGCGTGGACAGGTCGGCGCCTTGCTTGCCCACGAGGCAGTTCAGTTGCTTCACGCCCAGCGCCTTGGCATAGGTGATCGCTTCGCCCACACCGTCGCGGAATTCGGCCACGCGATCCGGGAAGATGGCGATGCCGCGCTCGCCCGCATCCCAGTTGCCGGCGGGCAGGTTGTGCAGCACGAGGTCTAGCTGATACTGGTTCAGCTTGTCGGCGATCTGGTCGCGGTGAAACGAATAGGGGAACAGAAACTCCACGCCGCGAAAGCCCGCTGCGGCGGCCGCCTTGAAGCGGTCGAGGAACGGCACCTCGTTGAACAGCATGGTCAGGTTGGCGGCAAATTTCGGCATTGCGCTGACTCCTCTCTCTCTTTTTAGGGGGTGGTTTCGACGATTTCGATGCAAGGGTGTTGCCGGGTTGCGGGGCGCGCACTTTGGCCGTTCACGGGGTCTAGCCGAAAGCGGAGGGGACGCACGCGCCCCGCAATCCTTTTGCAGGTCTGGCCGGGTCCGGCTCAGGCCGTCACTGCGTTGTCTTCTTCCACGATGTCGATGATGTCTTCGAACTCATTGACGTTGTTGATCTCGGTACCCATTGCGATGTTGGTCACGCGCTCGAGAATCACTTCCACGATCACCGGCACGGAGAACTCGGCCATCAGCTTGCGGGCCTGAGCAAACGCGGGCTGGATGTCGTTCGGCTGGAACACGCGGATCGCCTTCACGCCGAGACCCTCGGCGACCTTCACATGATCGACGCCGTAGCCGTTCACTTCCGGCGAGTTCACGTTCTCGAACGCGAGCTGCACGCAGTAATCCATGTCGAAGTTGCGCTGTGCCTGACGGATCAGACCCAGGTACGAGTTGTTCACGACCAGATGGATGTACGGCACCTTGAACTGCGCAGCCACGGCCAGCTCTTCGATCATGAACTGGAAGTCGTAGTCGCCCGAGATTGCCACCACGTCCGACGACGGCGACGCCACCTTCGCGCCGATGGCGGCCGGCACCGTCCAGCCCAGCGGGCCCGCCTGACCGCAGTTGATCCAGTGACGCGGCTTGTTCACGTGCAGGAATTGCGCGGCGGCGATCTGCGACAGACCGATGGTCGAGACGTAACGCACATCGCGGCCGAAGAAGGCGTTCATTTCCTGATACACGCGCTGCGGCTTGATCGGCACCTGATCGAAGTCCGTGCGGCGCAGCATGGTGCGCTTGCGCTTCTGGCAGTCGGCCACCCATTGCGAGCGATCCGGCAGACGGCCGGCCGCCTTGAGCTCCTTGGCGACTTCCACGAATAGCTTGAGGGCGGCCTTGGCGTCGGAGACGATGCCGTAGTCCGGACCGAACACGCGGCCGATTTGCGTCGGCTCGATGTCGACGTGCACGAACTTGCGGCCCTGCGTGAAGACATCGACGCTGCCGGTGTGGCGGTTGGCCCAGCGGTTGCCGATGCCCATCACGAAGTCGGAGGCCAGCATCGTGGCGTTGCCGAAGCGATGCGAGGTCTGCAGGCCGACCATGCCGGCCATGAGCGGATGGTCGTCGGCGATGGTGCCCCAGCCCATGAGCGTGGGCACGACCGGCACGTTCACCGTCTCGGCGAACTCGACGAGCAGATCGGCGGCGTCGGCATTGATCACGCCGCCACCCGAGACGATCAGCGGGCGTTCCGAGGCGACCAGCATCTGAATCGCTTTCTCGATTTGCGCACGCGTCGCCGCAGGCTTGTACACCGGCAGCGGTTCATACGTTTCGGGATCGAAGTCGATCTCGGCGACCTGTACGTCGAACGGCAGGTCGATGAGCACCGGACCCGGACGGCCCGAGCGCATCAGATGGAAGGCCTGCTGGAACACGCGCGGCACGAGGGCCGGCTCGCGTACCGTCACTGCCCACTTGGTGACCGGTTTGGCGATCGATTCGATATCGACCGCCTGGAAATCTTCCTTGTACAGACGGGCGCGCGGGGCCTGACCCGTGATGCAAAGGATGGGGATCGAATCGGCCCATGCGGAGTAAAGGCCGGTAATCATGTCGGTGCCCGCTGGGCCGGAGGTGCCAATGCACACGCCGATGTTGCCGGCTTCGGCACGCGTGTAGCCTTCGGCCATATGCGACGCGCCCTCGACGTGGCGTGCGAGCACATGCTCGACGCTGCCAGCCTTGCGCAATGCCGAATAGAACGGGTTGATGGCAGCGCCGGGCACGCCGAATGCGGTGGTAATGCCTTCCTTCTCCAGCACTCGGACGGCGGCCTCTACGGCGGTCATCTTGGCCATGTGACTCCTCCAATGGGTAATTGATAGTGATGTTGGAGGTCACTTTAAGCCGGTACGATTTGTTTGATAAGATCACAAAAGATCGTTTTTTTAAGAACAAAAAGTATCGAATGGAGACGTGATGGACCGTTACAAACAGATCGAAACCTTCGTGCAGGTGGCCGAAGCGGGCAGTCTGGCCGCCGCGGCGCTGAAGGAAGGCGTCTCGCCGGTGATTCTCGGGCGGCGTATCGACGCGCTGGAAAAGCGGCTCGGCATCAAGCTGATGTACCGCTCGACGCGCCGGCTCGCGCTTTCGGAAGAGGGCGGCGCTTTTCTCGAGCGCTGCAAGCAGTTGCTTGGCGACTGGGAGATGGCGGAGAACGAGATCAGCGCAGGGCGTCACGCCGTGTCGGGGCACCTGATCGTGTCGGCGCCCGCAGCGTTCGGCCGCAAGCACGTGGCGCCGCATGCGCCGGCGTTTCTGCGCCTGCATCCCGAGGTCCAGATTTCGTTCAATCTGACCGACCGCGTGGTCGACATCGTGCGTGAGGGGTACGACATGGGCATACGCATCGGCGGCTCCGTCGACCCGAATTTCGTGGCCGTCAAACTCGCTCAGAACCGGCGCGTCGTGTGTGGCACGCCGGCTTATTTCTCGCGGTATGGGCGTCCGAAGACGCTGGAAGACCTGGCCAGGCACAATTGCCTCGCGTTCAACCTGCAAGGCGGCCAGCAGCGCGGCTGGTACTTCAAGCGGCAAGGCAAGCTCGTGACCATTCGCGTAGCGGGCAATCTGGACTGTAACGACGGCGAGTTGCTGCACCGCTGGGCGTTGGAAGGGCTGGGGCTGGGCTGGCGCTCGACGTGGGAGATCCAGCGCGAGTTGCTCTCCGGAGAGCTGGAGACCGTGCTCGACGAGTACGCGCTGCCCGACTACGACATTCTCGCCGTGTACCCGCAACAGCGTTTCCAGCCTGCACGGGTGCGCCTTTTCATCGAGCAGTTGCGGCAGATTTACGCCCGTCCGAACTACTGGCTCGAGAATGCCTGAGCCCGGGCTGACGGTGCCCGGAAGCGGGCGCCGGGCGGGTGGTTGGCGGGCACCGATAGGGCGGGAGTTGATGATCGACATGAATTCCGCTAGAATCGCGGGTTCTGCAACCTTGCTGCACTGGTTCTGACGCCCAGGCGGCTTTGTCCATAAGGAGCTCTATATGCGTCATTATGAAATCGTATTTATCGTTCACCCCGATCAGAGCGAGCAAGTGCCTGCGATGATCGAGCGCTACAAGGGCATGGTGACGGCCAAGGCTGGTCAGATCCATCGCGTCGAAGACTGGGGCCGTCGTCAACTGGCCTACATGATCGAGAAGCTGGCTAAGGCCCACTACGTCTGCATGAACATCGAGTGCGACCAGGAAACCCTGGACGAGCTGGAACACGCATTCAAGTTCAACGACGCCGTTCTGCGCCACCTCGTGGTTCGCATGAAGAAGGCCGAGACCGCGCCGTCGCCGATGATGAAGGAAGTGGCCCGCGAAGAAGCCAAGAAGGCTGCCGCCGTGCCCACGACCGAAGCCGCTGCTTCGTAATTAGCGCACCGGAACGCATCAGGGTGCCAACGGAAACATCGACCGCGTGAATCGTCTACGGCTCGAGGCCAGCATCGTCGAAATCGGCACGCTGCGCTATACCCCAGCCGGACTTCCTGTGATCGATGTCACGCTGGCCCATGCGGGAACAGTCGAAGAGGCGGGCGTGGCCCGTCAGGTCGAGTTCTCGGTGCCAGCGGTTGCGATCGGTCCCATCAGTGCCAAAGTCATGGCGTTGGGACTCGAGAAACCGGCTCAGTGGGCAGGTTTCCTGGCCAAAAAGCATCGCAATAGCCGCACTCTGGTGTTTCACATCACAGCATTGCAAGAATTTGAAAAGGATTGTTGAACATGCCGCGTCCTAACGGTAAAAACAAGAAGTTTGATCGCCGCCGCCAACAGCAAAACCCGCTGTTCAAGCGCAAGAAGTTCTGCCGCTTCACCGTCGCTGGTGTCGAGCAGATCGATTACAAGGATGTCGAAACGCTGAAGGACTTCATCGGCGACAACGGCAAGATCACCCCGGCTCGCCTGACGGGCACCAAGGCGCACTACCAGCGCCAGCTCGATACGGCCATCAAGCGCGCGCGTTTCCTCGCGCTGATGCCGTACACCGATCTGCACGGTGCTTAATCGCCAGTCGACGAAGGAGAATAGATAATGCAAGTGATTCTGCTGGAAAAGGTCGTCAACCTGGGTAACCTGGGCGACATCGTGAAGGTCAAGGATGGTTTCGCACGTAACTTCCTGATCCCGACCAAGAAGGCTCGTCGCGCCACCAAGGACGCGATCGCCGAATTCGAAGTTCGCCGCGCCGAACTGGAAAAGGCTGCCGCCGAGAAGCTGGCTGCTGCACAAGCCGAAGGCGAAAAGCTGAGCGGTCTGACCGTGCAAATCTCGCAGAAGGCAGGTGTTGACGGCCGTCTGTTCGGTTCGGTCACCAACTTCGACATCGCCGAAGCCCTGGGCACCCAAGGTTTCAAGGTCGAGAAGATGCAAGTGCGTATGCCGAATGGCCCGCTCAAGACCGTGGGCGACTTCCCGGTCCAAGTGGCGCTGCACACGGACGTCGTCATCGACGTGAACGTGTCGGTGCTGGGCGAGCACGCCTAAGCCGTATCCGCGTCAGCTTCCCGACGCGAATAAAAGACGGAAGCCGGTCCGCCGGCTTCCGTTTTTTTATGTCTGTCTGTTCTGTTTTGCGGGTGGCTGGGATTGTCCGGCTGCCGGTCATGCGCTGATCTATGCCGACCGCCTTCCGGTTGCGCTCCCTTCCACGTTCGTCACGTTCGATAGCTCCACCTTATGCTGCCTCCAGGGAAACTGCTGAACAAACCGCGCTCGGAAAAATCGTCGCGCAAGCGGGATTTTGCCGGGGGAGACCGTGATCGCGGGGACGGTATAATGCCCGGCATGAACGCGCCCGATCCCCAGCTCGATTCGCTCAAAGTGCCGCCGCACTCCATCGAGGCGGAGCAATCCGTGCTCGGCGGCTTGTTACTCGATAACAGCGCATGGGATCGTATCGGCGACTTTCTGGCCGACTCGGATTTCTACCGCTACGATCACCGGATCATCTATCAGCATATCGGGCGCCTGATCGCTGGCGACCGTCCTGCTGACGTCATTACCGTCTTCGAATCGCTCACGTCTGCCGGCAAAGCCGAGGATGTCGGTGGGCTCGCCTATTTGAACGCCCTGGCGCAGAACACGCCGAGTGCGGCGAACATCCGCCGTTACGCGGAAATCGTGCGCGACCGGGCGGTGCTGCGCAAGCTGGTGACGGTCGCCGACGAGATCGCCTCCGACGCTTTCAACCCGCAGGGCAAGGAAGTGCGTCAGATGCTCGACGAGGCGGAGGCGAAGGTCTTCGCCATCGCCGAAGAGGGTTCGCGCAGCACGAGCGGTTTCCTTGAATTGCAGCCGCTGCTCACGCAAGTGGTCGAGCGCATCGACGAGCTGTATCACCGCGAAGGCGGTAGCGATATCACCGGAATTCCCACCGGGTTCGTCGATCTGGATCGCATGACGTCGGGTTTCAACGGCGGCGATCTGATCATCGTGGCCGGTCGCCCGTCGATGGGTAAAACGACCTTCTCGATGAACATCGGCGAGCATATCGCCGTGGAAGAAGGACTGCCCGTCGCCGTGTTCTCGATGGAAATGCCTGGCACGCAGTTGGCCATGCGTATGCTCGGTTCGGTGGGGCGTCTCGACCAGCATCGCCTGCGTACCGGCAAGCTGGTCGACGAAGACTGGCCGAAGCTCACGCATGCCATGCAGAAGATGAACGAGACGCAGCTTTTCGTCGACGAGACGCCTGCGCTCAATCCGATGGAACTGCGTGCGCGCGCGCGTCGTCTGGCGCGTCAATGCGGCAAGCTGGGGTTGATCATTATCGATTACCTCCAGCTGATGAGCGGCTCGGGTGGCGGTGAAAATCGCGCGACCGAAATTTCCGAAATTTCGCGTTCGCTCAAAGGCCTCGCGAAAGAGCTGAACGTGCCGGTGATTGCGCTCTCGCAGCTCAATCGTAGTCTGGAACAGCGCCCGAACAAGCGTCCGGTCATGTCGGATTTGCGTGAATCGGGCGCTATCGAACAGGATGCCGACATCATTCTGTTCATCTACCGCGACGAAGTGTACAACCCCGATACGCCCGACAAGGGCACCGCCGAGATCATCATCGCGAAACAGCGTAACGGTCCTATCGGCCACGTGCGTCTGGCGTTCATCGGTGCCTACACGAAGTTCGACAATCTGGCAGGTCCCCAATACTGACGCATTGATTTCCGCCTATTAGTAAGGGCGTGCGGTGACGCGCGCCCGCAACGAGGTAGAATGTGACGTTTTTGTGTCGACCCGTCCCCTATTAATACCCGGAGTTTTCCAATAATGTTCGGTCGCTTCATGCCCACCGAGGGCAAGTTCTTTGAGCTGTTCAACCAGCATGCGGCATGCATGGTTGCCGGCAGTCGCGAGCTGTCTGCCATGCTCAACGATCTGCCCAATGCCGAGGCACGTACCGTTGCGGTGCAGAACAACGAGAAGAAGGCGGATCGCATCACGCACGAGACGATCGATCTGATGCACAAGACGTTCATCACGCCTTTCGACCGTGATGAGATCCATAAGCTGATCAGCACCATGGACGACATCCTGGATCTGATGGAAGACGTGGCCACGGCCGTGTGGATGTACGACGTCAAGAGCGTGCCCAGCGAAGCCCGTACGCTGGGCGAGATCTGCGTGAAGTGCTGCGAGCGTGTGCAAAGCACCGTGGCACTGCTCAGCGACATGGATCGCGCCCGCGACATCCTGAAGCTCTGCGAAGAAATCGACGGTCTCGAGTCGGAAGCCGACCGCCTGCTGCGCGCGTCGCTCTCGAAGTTGTTCCGCGAAGAATCCGACGTGAAGGAACTGATCAAGCAGAAGGCAGTGTCCGAATTGCTCGAATCGGTGACCGACAAGTGCGAGGACGTTGCCAACATCATCGAAGGCATTGTGCTGGAAAACGCCTGAGCGGAGACTTTCGATGGCAACGCTGCACATCAGCCTTTGGCTGATCGGACTATTGATCGCCCTGGCGTTCTTGTTCGATTTCATGAATGGCTTTCACGACGCCGCCAACTCGATCGCCACGGTGGTCTCGACGGGCGTGCTCAAGCCGCATCAGGCGGTGGCTTTTGCCGCCATGTTCAACGTCATCGCACTGTTCGTCTTTCACCTGAAAGTCGCGGCGACGGTGGGCAAGGGCACGGTTCACCCCGACATCGTCGATCACTATGTGATCTTTGGCGCCCTCATGGGCGCTATCGCGTGGAACATCATCACCTGGTACTACGGCATTCCGTCGAGTTCGTCGCACGCACTGATTGGTGGTCTGGTCGGTGCCGCGGTGGCCAAGGCGGGCACGGGGTCGCTCGTCGCGAGCGGCCTGCTGCAAACCGTGGCGTTCATTTTCATCTCGCCGCTGCTGGGTTTCGTGCTCGGTTCGTTCTTCATGCTGCTGGTGTCGTGGCTGTTCTTCCGCACGCCACCCGCTCGCGTGGATCGCTGGTTCCGTCGCCTGCAACTGGTCTCGGCCGGTATGTACAGCCTGGGGCACGGCGGTAACGACGCGCAGAAGACCATCGGTATCATCTGGATGCTGCTGATCGCTGCCGGCATGTGGCCGCAGGAAGCTGCGGAGCCGCCGCTGTGGGTGATCGTGGGCTGCTATCTGGCCATTGGTCTGGGCACCATGTTCGGTGGCTGGCGGATCGTGCGCACGATGGGACAGAAGATTACCAAGCTCAAGCCGGTAGGTGGCTTCTGTGCCGAAACGGGCGGGGCGTTCACGCTGTTCTTCGCTTCGTGGCTCGGTGTGCCGGTCTCGACCACGCACACGATTACCGGGGCTATCGTTGGCGTCGGCGCCACACGTAAGCTCTCGGCCGTGCGTTGGGGCGTGGCAGGCAACATCGTCTGGGCCTGGGTGCTGACGATCCCGGCCTCGGCGTTCATCGCCGCAATCGCCTGGTGGGTTGGAAAGCAGATCCTGTAATGCCTCTTCGGCATTACGCCGTCGTCTTGGTGGCGTAGTTGCCCGGAAAAACAAAAAGAGCGGCTTCGGCCGCTTTTTTTGTTTTTCCCTCCCGGTCGCGGACGGCATGCGGCATTGACATGCCATATGAGCGTCATGGGGAATATCAATTTCAATAGCAAATTACTACTGAGTATTATGATCAAATAGTTTTTGATGAAACCCGCTGGAGGCTAGTATGAGCACACTGATCCATCATTCCCTGCGAAGCCGTCCGATCGCTACGCTCATGGGCATGGCAATCAACATCGGTGGCGCTGCGACGCTGCTCGCGCATCTGCGCTAACTCCCCACGACACATTGCGCGCAAGGAGATGGTATGCAACGCGAAGCATTCGAGCGAGAACTGGCTCAGGAGGGGTTTGCGGAAGGGGTGACGGTGACGAGAGAGGCGGGCGATCTCGAAGCCCATACGCATCCGTTTGAGGCGAAGGCGCTGATTCTTTCCGGTGAGATCGCCATTCGCGTGGGCGACAGCGAGCGGGTATATCGTGAGGGCGACGTCTTCCATCTCAAGGCCAACGAAGTGCATGCTGAACGCTATGGCCCGGCAGGCGTGCAATATCTCGTTGGCCGGAAGACCTTACATTGAGCTGTTGGCAAAGCGGGCGATCGGATCGTCGTCCTGTGAGGGCGACGTGGCAAGGTTTGCCGTGTTCCCCGCTGGTGACACTTGCGGCGTTTCCACCGGTGACGACGTCGCTGCGGTGAGCGGCCGGTTTGGCAGGGCGTTCGGCGGCGCTACAGGGACGTTAGCCAGCGGCGCCGCGGCAGGTGTCTGGGCGAGGGTCGCCGGGGCAGAGCGATTGACGTACGTCGTGTTGCCGGCGGGTGCCTTGTTGGCTGCCACACGTCGAACGCCATCGATGCGGCGTGCCCAATACGGGATATAGAGGCTCTCCAGACGCACCGTGCCGCCCGTGTTCGGCGCGTGTACGAACTTCCCCTGACCGACATAGATGCCCACGTGCGAGTGGGCGCGTCCCGTCGTATTGAAGAAGATGAGGTCGCCCGACGCCAGGTCGTCGCGATCGAGCGGCGTGCCGACACCACTCATGTCGGCCGTCGTACGCGGCAGGCTCACGCCGGCGGCGCGCGCCACGACATAGCGCACGAGGCCGCTGCAATCGAAACCGGAGTCCGGGGTGTTGCCGCCGTAGCGGTAGGGAATGCCAACGAGGCTCATCGCTTCGAGCGTGATTTCCTCCTGACCTGCGCTGCGCTCGGGGCCCACCGTCCGGTTGCCATAGTTCGCAGTGCTGCCTTGTCTGACCGATGGGCCGGACGAGCACGCCGCGACCAGCAGCGTGAGTGCCAACGCGCTTGCGCACCGCCACAGCGCGTTCGACATTGCTGCCGGTTGCGTCACGTAGCGAGTATGAAATCGAGGCGTGCGGAGAGGGCGCTGAATTCGCATGCGACGAGTTTACGACGCTTGCCGGGCGAATGCATCGCAAAAGTGCCGAAATACAGGCATTTTGTGGCGTTGACGTCACAAATGCGCGGATTCCCGGGCGATCTTGCCGTCGATACGCCATGTTACTTGCATCGATGGCAAGAAAAAACGGCGCCCGAAGGCGCCGTCGTGGTGAGCGTTGAAGCGCGTACCGTTTCGCAAAACGTCAGAGAATTTCCCCGGCGTAGTCGGCCAGCCGCGAGCGTTCGCCGCGCGCGAGCGTGACGTGTCCGCTGTGCCCCCAGCCTTTGAAGCGATCCACCACGTAGGTGAGGCCCGAGCTGCCTTCGGTCAGGTACGGCGTATCGATCTGTGCGATATTGCCCAGACAGATCAGCTTGGTACCCGGGCCAGCGCGCGTGACGAGTGTCTTCATCTGCTTTGGCGTAAGGTTCTGCGCCTCGTCGATGATGACGAACTTGTTCACGAACGTACGGCCGCGCATGAAGTTCATGCTCTTGACCTTGAGTCGCGAGCGAATCAGTTCCTGCGTGGCTGCGCGGCCCCATTCGCCGGCCGAATCGTCCGTCTTTTGCAGCACTTCGAGGTTGTCGTCGAATGCGCCCATCCAAGGTTGCATCTTCTCTTCCTCGGTGCCCGGCAAGAAGCCGATATCTTCACCGACGGGCACGGTCGCGCGCGTGATGATGATTTCGTTGTAGCGCTTCTCGTCGAGCGTTTGTGCCAGACCGGCGGCAAGCGCGAGCAGCGTCTTGCCGGTACCCGCCTGCCCGAGCAGCGTGATGAAGTCGACCTCGGGATTCATCAGCAGGTTCAGCGCGAAATTCTGCTCGCGGTTGCGTGCCGTGATGCCCCACACGTTGTTCTTGTGGTGGCCATAGTCGCGCAGTGTCTGCAGCAGCGCCGTCTTGCCGTTGATCTCGCGAACCTGCGCATAGAACGGCGCCTCACCGTTGTTCGTCTCCAGATAGACGAACTGGTTGATGAGGAAGCTCATGCACAGCGGCCCGGTGATGCGATAGAACGTGGTGCCGGTCCGGTTGTCCTGCCAGCTTTCCATGCCCTTGCCGTGCTTGGTCCAGAAGTCCGGCGGCAGAGCCATCACACCCGAGTAGAGCAGATCGCTGTCCTCGAGCACCTTGTCGTTGAAATAGTCTTCCGCAGGCAGGCCGAGCGCATGCGCCTTGACGCGCATGTTGATGTCTTTCGACACCAGCACGACCTGACGATCGCGGAACTTGTCCTGCAACGCGCGCACGACACCGAGAATCTGGTTGTCGGCCTTGCCTTGCGGCAACCCTTCGAGCGGCGGCACTTCGGGCAGGTCGGTCTGGAAGTACAGGCGGCCCGCGGCGTCCTTGTTGCCGAGCCGCGAGAGCGGAATGCCCTCGGCCATCGACTGCGTGCCGCTTTCTGCGACCAGCCCATCGAGGGTGCGGCTTACCTGACGCGCGTTGCGCGCCACTTCCGACATGCCCTTCTTGTGGTTGTCGAGCTCTTCCAACGTCATCATCGGCAGATAGACGTCGTGCTCTTCGAAGCGGAACAGGCTGCTCGGGTCGTGCATGAGCACGTTCGTGTCGAGCACGAAGAGCTTGGCGGGTTCCTGATCCTTGTTGCGGGCACGCTTCGAACCACCGCTCGTCGCCGTCGATTTCACGGCCTTGAGAGACGGGGTTGCGCCGGTCGAGTCGGCTGCCGGAGGCGATTGGGGCGAGCGTGCTGCGGGCGACGGCTGTGGTGCAGTCTGCGTCGCCGGAGCGGTAATGGGAACGACCTTTAATTCGGCCGTGCCAGACGCACCGGACGTCTCGCCCAGTGCATGTTGTTCAGATGAGGGGATCGGTTTCTTGGCCTCCGTGCGCGAAGGTTTGAGGCGAGTGGGGAATTGTTCCGGGGCAAGCAGCGTGCCCGGTTTGGTCGGCGCCGATGGCAATGGCATAGATTTCCCGTTCAAGAAAACACAACACTACTCGGCCAGGACAGACAGCGATACCACACGTCCCGGCAACAAAAAAGCCGCCTGCCCGGACGCACCGGAGAGGCGGCTTGGCTGAAGGCGCCGCCGTGGCGACGCCTGCAATAGTCTCGTTCAATGCGCTTGATCATTACGGCCGACTATAACGTCTCTTGCCGTACTTGTATAGCGTCGAATGTCCTTGCTGGCGGGTCGCTATGGGCCTGTTCGCAACACCTGCCCGGATCGCGCTCGAGCCAGCTCGCCGGCGATGCCCGGCGCTCGTTCGTCCGGGGCATCGCTCATGCCCGCTGGTGTTCAGAGCGCCTGTACGGCAGCCAGGACTTCCGCAACGTGATCGGGCACGCGCACGCCGCGCCATTCCTTGCGCAACACGCCTTTTTCGTCGATCAGGAAAGTGCTGCGCTCGATGCCCATGTGTTCTTTGCCATACAGTTTTTTCAACTTGATGACACCGAACAGCTTGCAGACGGTTTCATCGCCGTCAGAGATCAGCGGGAAGGGCAGTTCGAGCTTTCGCTGGAAATTCTCATGCGAGCGCAGGCTGTCGCGCGACACGCCGATGATCTGCGCGCCAGCGGCCTGGAACTGGCCGTAGCTGTCACGGAAATTCATGCCTTCCGTCGTGCAGCCCGGGGTGTTGTCCTTGGGGTAGAAGTAGATCACCACCTTCTGGCCGCGATGCGCCTTGAGCGAAAAATCGCCGCCGGTGGCCGGTGCGGTGAAATCGGGCACGGGAGTGTCGATGGCTACCGTCACTATGGTCTCCTTGGGTGGCCTTGCGGGGCCGGAACGGGGAAGTGGGTCGAATCGGGTTCAGGCAGCCGCCTGGCCCTCGAGAATCAGATCGCCTGAGCGGCCCGGAATTTCGCCCCACACGACGGGATGCGCCGGTAGCGAGGCGAGATCGAGCGTCTCGTAGTACTGGCCCATCGTCACCAGATCGTGCCCTTGACGGCGCCATCCGGCCAGCAACTGACGGAACAGCGGCGCCAGCTTCTGGCCTTCGAGTTCTGCGTGTAGCGTGAACACGTGATGTTGCGCCGGATCGCGGGTGAGGGCAAGCAGATGCTCGGCCACGCCGTTGATGTCGCGGCCGTCGATGCCGAGCAGCTCATCGACCGTGGGCAGCGTCGTCGGCATCTGAACGTGTTTCAGGCGAACACCATCGACGATCGGGTAGTGGGGCGCCGTGCCGCGGCCATCCGAAGCGTATTTCATGCCCCAGGCGTCGATCTGCCGGAACGCGTCATGATTCATCTGCCAGCCGGCGGCGCCATGCGTGAGCGGCGGCGCGCCGAATATCTGCGTGAAACGCGCATAGGCTTGCGACATCTGACGCTGCGTCCAGGCGGCGTCGCGCGTGCGAACGTTGTCTTGCCAGTAGGTGTGGTCCCACGTGTGGATGCCGGTCTCGTGACCGGCGTCCCGCACGGTGCGCATGACGTCGGCGGCGCGCCGTCCGATGTCCGGGCCGGGAAGCAGGGTGCCGTACATGAGCGTCTTGAAGCCGTAGTGTTCGACCACCGACGTGCGCGAGACCTTCTTCAGGAAACCGGGGCGGAAGACGCGTTTGAGCGCCCAGCCGGTGTGGTCCGGCCCGAGGCTGAACAGGAACGTCGCCTGCGCGTCATGCTCGGCCAGTGCCGCGAGCAGATTGGGCACACCTTCGCGCGTGCCGCGCAGGGTGTCGACGTCGATCTTCAGGACAATCTTGGCCATAGCCGCCCTTGAATGGGATATCGCGCAGACGTCGCGCAATACCCGGAATGTCGAATGAAAATTGCTGAGTCAAAAAAGCCCGATGCGCCGAGGGCGCACCGGGCGTGCAGTGCGATGTGCGGCCCGCAACGCCAAGGCGGCGGGCCGGCCCTCTGCACGGTATGCGATTACTCGCCCTCGACCAGACGGCGAGCTTCGGCGACATGGCCGCGATACGCTTCGAAAATCTTGCGAAGTGCGTCGTCCATCGAGGTGGTCGGCGCCCAGCCGAGTTCCTGCATGGTGTTCTCGATCTTCGGCACACGGTTCTGCACGTCCTGATAGCCGTTGCCGTAGTAGGCGCCCGACGACGTTTCGACGAGCTGAACCTTCTTGGCCGTTTCGGCGTACTCAGGGTATTCGGCTGCCAGCTTGAGCATCATGTTGGCCAGCTCACGCACCGAGAAGTTGTTCGTCGGGTTGCCGATGTTGTAGATCTTGCCGCTGGCAACGTTGTTCTTGTTGTCGATGATGCGAACCAGGGCGTCGATACCGTCGTCGATGTCGGTAAAGGCGCGCTTCTGGTTGCCGCCGTCGACCAGGCTGATGTTCTCGCCACGTGCGATGTGACCGAGGAACTGCGTGACCACGCGCGACGAACCTTCCTTCGGCGTGTAGATCGAGTCGAGGCCGGCACCGATCCAGTTGAACGGGCGGAACAGCGAGAAATTCAGGCCTTCCTGCATGCCGTAGCCCCAGATCACACGATCCATGAGCTGCTTCGAGCAGGCGTAGATCCAACGCGGCTTGTTGATCGGGCCGTAGATCAGCGGCGAGTTCTCCGGATCGAATTCGCCGTCGGTGCACATGCCGTAGACCTCGGAGGTCGACGGGAACACCAGATGCTTGCCGTACTTCACGGCCGAACGCACGATCGGCAGATTCGCCTCGAAGTCGAGCTCGAACACGCGCAGCGGGGCCTTCACATAGGTGGCCGGCGTGGCGATGGCAACCAGCGGCAGAATCACGTCACACTTGCGAATGTGGTACTCGACCCATTCCTTGTTGATCGTGATGTCGCCTTCGAAGAAGTGCATGCGTTCATGGTTGACCAGATCGCCCAGGCGATCCGTGAGCATGTCCATGCCATAAACTTCCCAGTCGGTCGTCTCCAGGATGCGCTTCGACAGGTGGTGGCCGATGAACCCGTTGACACCGAGAATCAGGACTTTTTTCATATTACGGTCAGTGATTGAGCTGGGAAAACTGTTCCGGCGTGACAGGCTTGCCGTCCAGCAATAGTTCATGAATGACGATGGCATTTGCGTCGCCGCAAACGCCAAGGAGCGCATTATCCACTACTTGCAGTCCGCAGGGCAAACCGGCGGGAACCGGCGAGCGTGTCAGACGGGCGCGCGTGACGACCCAGCGGCGGTCCGCCACATCGGAAAATGCGCCCGGATAGGGGGGCGCCACGGCGCGAATCAGGTTGTAGACGTCCTGCGCGGGCTTCGACCAGTCGATACGGCCGTCTTCCGGCTTGCGTCCGCCGAAGTAGCTGCCTGAGCCCAGATCGTTGGTGTGACGCAGCGCCGTGCCGGCAATCAGGCCGGGCAGGCAGCGCCAGAGCGTCTGCTCGGCGGCGACCGTCACTTTCTCGAAAACCTCGCCAGCCGTATCGTCCGGCAAGATCGGCACGGCCGTCTGGTCGATGATGGCCCCGGCGTCCGGCTTGGCCGCCATTTCGTGCAGCGTAGCGCCGGTTTCCGTTTCGCCCTTCAAAACCGCCCAATTCACCGGCACGCGGCCGCGATACTTCGGCAGCAGTGAGCCGTGCATGTTGAAGGCGCCTCGCGGTGCGATCTCAAGCACCGCCACGGGAATCATGTGGCGATAGTAGAAAGAGAAAATGAAGTCGGGCGCGACGGCACGAATTTGCTCGGCAAGCGCCGGATCGGCAGGATCGTCGGGCGTGATGACCGGAATGCCATGCTCGGCGGCAACACTCGCGACGCTGCCGAACCAGATGTTTTCGTTCGGATTGTCCTGATGCGTCACGACGAGTGCGACGTCGACGCCGCGCGCGAGCAACACCTGCAGGCAGCGCACGCCAACGTTGTGATACGCAAAAACTACGGCCTTGGCGCTCATGACGCGTGCGATCCCAGTTCCGTCGCGCCGGTGGTCTGGCTGGTGCTCGAGGCAACGCCGACAGTGTTCTCCGATCGGCCGGACGGGTGCGCTTCCAGCACTGCCTGCACCAGGTAGCGCGGGCGCTGGCGAACCTGCTGATAAATGCGGCCGATGTACTCACCGAGCAGGCCCATGCCGAACAGAATCACGCCCAGCAGGCAGAAGGTGACAGCGAACAGCGTGAACACACCCTGGACTTCCGATCCGAAGAGGAAGCGGCGAGCGATCAGCACGATGAACAGCACGCCGGAGGCGGCAGACAGCGTAATGCCTACGCCCGAGAGCCATTGCAAGGGCACCACCGAGAAGCCGGTGACGAGGTCGAAGTTCAGGCGAATCAGGCTGTAGAGCGAATACTTCGACTCGCCCGCAAAACGTTCTTCGTGAGCGACATCCACTTCCGTGGGGTTTTGCGCGAACGTGTAGGCCAGCGCCGGAATGAACGTATTGATCTCACGGCATTGATTGACCGTGTCGACGATATGACGGCTGTAGCCGCGCAGCATGCAACCCTGATCGGTCATGCGGATGCGCGTGATGCGCTCGCGCAGGCGGTTCATGGCGCGCGAGGCATGGCGGCGGAACCACGTGTCCTGACGGTTCATGCGCACCGTACCCACGTAGTCGTGACCGGCAGCCAACTGCTCGACGAGCTTGCCGATTTCTTCGGGCGGATTCTGCAGATCGGCATCGAGCGTGATGACCCACTCGCCGCGCGTGTGCTCGAAGCCGGCCAGAATGGCCATGTGTTGTCCATAATTGCCGTTGAACAGCACGACGCGCGTCACATCCGGACGCGCACGGTACTGTTCGGCGAGCAGCGCGGCCGAACGGTCGCGGCTGCCGTCGTTGACGAACACCACTTCGTAAGTCACGCCCAGCTTGTCGAGCGCCGGGTATAGCCGGGCGAAGAGGGCGGCAAGCCCGGCTTCTTCGTTATAAACCGGGATGACGACGGAGAGTTGTGGACAATTCATTTTTGATGATCAGCGCAAATGGCATTAACGGCTTCGCAGACGCGCGCAACGTCGGCATTGGTCATGGCCGGGAAGAGCGGCAGCGTCAGGAGCGTACGGCCGAGGTGTTCCGCATGCGGGAACTGCCCCTCGTGGAAGCCGAGTGAACGATACATTGTAAACAGGTGGATGGCCGGGTAGTGGACACCGCTGCCGATGCCGCGTGCCTTGAGTCTTTCCATGACGCCGGCGCGGTCGATCGTGAGGCGCTCCAGCGGCAGCTCGACCTGAAACATGTGCCAGTTCGAGTTCGTGAAGTCGGCGTGCGGCAGGCCGAGGCCCAGCGCCACCGCCGGGCCACCCGCGAGCGTGTCGAAATACAGGCGGGCAAGTTCCGCGCGGCGGCGGTTAAACGCCGCCAGGTGCGGCATCTGGCCCAGGCCGACGCGAGCGGCGACGTCCGTCAGGTTGTACTTGCCGCCGAGCACGTCGACATCCATGCCGTCGAAACCGGTGCGGGTCACGCCCTGCAGACGATACTTCTCGGCCAGGCGAGCTTCGTCCTCATTATTGAAGATGAGGGCGCCGCCTTCGATGGACGTCAGGTTCTTGTTGGCGTGGAAGCTGAGTGAGACGAGGTCGCCGATGGCGCCGATGCGCTTGCCGCCCCAGGTGGATCCCATGGCTTGCGCCGCGTCCTCGATCACGCGCAGGTTGTGACGGCGCGCAATGTCATACAGCCGGTCCATGTCGACCGGGAGTCCGGCGAGATAGACGGGGATGATGGCGCGGGTCTTGGGCGTGATCGCCTTTTCGAGCAGATCGAGGTCGATGTTGCGCGTCGCCGGATCGACGTCGACGAACACGGGCGTCGCGCCGACTTCCAGAATCACGTTGGCCGTAGCGACCCACGACAGCGGTGTGGTGATGACTTCGTCGCCACCTTTCACGCCGGCGAGGCGCAGCCCGATCTCGAGCGTTGCGGTGCCCGAGTTGAACACGCGCACGGGGCGTCCGCCGAAATATTCGGAGAGTGCCTTCTCGAAGGCCTGGACCTGCGGACCCGAAGTGATCCAGCCCGAGCGCAGCACCTCGGTGACGCCGGCAATGGTGGCGTCGTCGATGCTCGGTCGCGTGAACGGCAGGAACGGTTGATTCGGTTGGGAGGTTGCCGAGTCGCTCATGATGTAAGACAAAGCCTCAGGTAAACATTGGGGGAGTGCGCCAGCGCTTGTTGCGGCGCGTCCGTCGATTCCATCGGGGCGCAGCTTTAGCTGCGCGCCAGAATATATACGCCGACCAGAATGATGCCGATCGCCACGACGCGCTGCATCGACAACGTCTCGCCAAACAAGTACCACGCTGCGATCGCGTTCACGACATAACCGAGCGAGAGCATCGGATAAGCGATCGAGACTTCGACGCGCGAGAGCGCCAGAATCCAGACGACCACGCTGATGGCATAGCAGACCAGCCCACCCATGATCGGTACTTGCGTGGCGAGCTTGATACCGATGGGCACGATATTCGCGCGCGTGAATTCGAGCGCGCCAATCGAGCCGGCACCGGCCTTGAGCAACAACTGGGCACAGGCGTTGAGCAGCACGCCCGTGAGAATAAGGGAAAACGTAGCGAGATTCATGGAACGTTTGTGAACGTTTGTGAATAAGTATGGACGTTGCAAGTTGGCTGGCGCTTGGACTTGCCAAGTCGCCAGCCTCTTTTTGCTCTCTTTGTACTGCCGTTTCCGTCTCGAATGATCGGGGGAAACGCGGCACTCGACCGGCAAGCGCGCTATTTTACGTTGTCTTCCGGCTGCGGTTTCGAGATCACCACGCGGCGGGTGTCGCGCGCGATGATCCGCATCGGCAAATGTTGTGCCTCGAGTTTGCCGAACGTGCCCGGGTCCACCAGCGCGAGGGCTTTGGGATCGGCGCGCCAGCGGGCGTAGAAGTCGTCGAGTGTCGGCAGCCATTTCTGCGGCTCCTGCTTCACGCCGAATTCGAGTTCGTCCGGGTGCTGCACCATGATCATCGTGTGGCCGAGGTAATACGGCATGGTGTGGTCGAGCACGTTCACGGAGTAGAACGGCACGTTCGGCCCGAGACGCTGCATCTCGGCCTTGATGGCCGGCACGAGTAGCACGCCCGAGCTTTGACGGCCGAAGACTTCATGGCCCATGCCGCCGACCGTCACGAGCAGCAGCATGGCGCCGGCAAACGTGAGCAGGGCGCGCCGCGCACTGTGCCGGGCCAGCCGCCACGCCAGGAGCGTTCCCGCCAGGCCGATGCCCAGCGCGAAGTACAGCCAGATCTGAAAGGCTTTGTACAACTCGTTCGGATTGCGCTCGCTGCCTGCGCGTCCGACGAAGATGGCCACCATGACGAGCGCCGCGATCAGGAAGATCGCGTAGCCAGCCAGATGCAGGCGTACCGTTTCGCGGCGCAACTGCGCCAGATACAGGCCGAAGAGCAGGGCCATGGCCGGCGCAATGGGCAGCAGATACGAAATCAGCTTGGAGTGCGAGGCGCTGAAAAAGGCAAAGATGAACAGCGACCACACCCAGAGCATCAGCGCCGGGGCAAAGCCGTTCGGCTGACGCGGCATGCGCAGCGTGGCGCGCACGGTGCCCGGCAGAACCGACAACCAGGGCAGGAAGCCGACGATGAACACAGGCACGAAGTACCACGGCGCGCCATCGCGGTTATGTCCCTCCATTGCGAAGCGGCGGAAGTGCTCGTTGATAAAGAAGAAATCGAAGAACTCGGGGTTATGAATCTGCACTAGGACAAACCACGGGGCCGCAATCGCCAAGAAGACGATCAGGCCGCTGCCGAGGTACAGACGCCGCCACAACGCCCAGTCGCGCGCGACGATCGTGTAGATCACGAGCACGCCGCCTGGCAGCACAATGCCGACCAGTCCCTTGCTCAGGACGGCGAGCGCCATGGCCGCCCAGCACAGCCACATCCAGCCGCGCACGGCGGCGCGGGCCAGCCCCGGCCGCTGGGCAAGCAGCAAGGCACACAACGAGAGCCCCATGAAGAACGACAGGCCCATGTCGAGCACGTTGAAGTGTCCGAGCAGCGACCACAGCGGCGCGCAGGCGAGCGCTGCGGCGGCGAGCAGGCCGACACGCGCATTGAACACCCGGCGGCCGGTAAAGCCGACCATCAGCACACCTGCGAAGCCGGTGAGCGCCGTCCATAGCCGCGCCTGCCATTCGCCGAGTCCGAATGCCGCAAACGTGAGCGCATTCATCCACGTTTGCAGGGGCGGCTTCTCGAAATACTTGTAGCCGTTGTAGCGCGGCGTAATCCAGTCGCCTGTGACCCACATTTCACGCGCCATTTCCGCATAACGCCCTTCGTCGCTCGCAATCAGGTGGCGATAGTCGAGCAGGCCGAACCACACAAGCGCGAACGCCACGAGTAGCAGCCAGAAAGCAGCAGGGGACAGCGGATAGGACGAGGGCAGCGCGTTGGACGCGGAAAGCGGGGGCGGAGCGAGCGGTTCGGCGGCCGGCAGGCCGGAGGCGAACGGGCGGCGGCTCACTCAGTCGCCTCGGTCTCGATGAGCAGGGCGAGCACGACGCGGCGCCCCTCGCTCATCAGGATGTTGTAAGTGCGGCAGGCCGCCTGGGTGTCCATGGAGTCGACGCCGATGCGGGTGCTGGTGAGCGTGCTGGTCAGCCGGGGATGCGCGAAGCGCAGGCGATCGCCGCTGCCGAAGATGACCACCTCGGGGTCGAGGGCGTGCAGCCTCTCGAAATGGGACGGCTCGAGCGCGTCGAAGCGCGACACCGGCCAGGCCTGAATCTCGCCCTCGGGTGCAATGATCACACTTTGATCGTGACGAATCTTGTTCACCTCGACGTAGCCGGGGCCATAGCCGGTGACTGTGTTCAATGCTTGCGACGGGTCTTGATGCAGTTTCACTTTCGAAAGATTCCCTACCCAGGGGTTACCCAATGGTTATTCAGTCTTGGATGAGCGCCGGCGGGGCATACAACGGCCGGGCATCTTGCCTCGCGTGGCGCAAACCGTCAATGATGCATTGCCGAACTCTGTCATAATTGGCTAAATTATAGCTTTTTGCCGTACGCAGCACGGCAAAACCGTTGCAGTGCGGCATTTGCCACGCCGAAACCGGGGGAAACGCGGTGTCATGTGCGCTTCGCGCACGCCGCCGGACCGCCAGTTCGCCGTGCGTCCCGCCTGCTGCCGGTCCGTCCGGACCCTGCGCCGCCCGCCAAGACCACAACCGCCGTGAAACCGATCCTCAAATCGCAGAAATTGCAGAATGTCTGCTACGACATTCGTGGGCCCGTGCTCGAACATGCCAAGCGCATGGAAGACGAAGGTCATCGCATCATCAAGCTGAACATCGGCAATCTGGCGCCGTTCGGTTTCGAGCCGCCCGACGAGATCGTGCAGGACATGATCCGCAATCTGCCGAATTCGGCGGGTTACTCGGACTCGCGAGGCGTGTTCGCGGCGCGTAAGGCGATCATGCACTACTGCCAGCAAAAGCGCATCAAAGACGTGCAGCTCGACGACATCTACCTCGGCAACGGGGCGTCCGAGCTGATCGTGATGGCCATGCAGGCTTTGCTCAATGACGGCGACGAAGTCCTCGTGCCGGCCCCGGACTATCCGCTCTGGACGGCCGCGGTCAGCCTGTCGGGCGGCACGCCGGTGCATTACATCTGTGACGAACAGGCGGACTGGCAGCCGGATCTGGCGGATATCCGCAAGAAGATCACGCCGAACACCCGCGCCATCGTCATCATCAACCCGAACAACCCGACCGGTGCGTTGTACTCCGACGAACTCCTCAAGGAGATCGTCTCGCTTGCCCGGGAGCACAAGCTCATCATTTACGCCGACGAGATCTACGACAAGATCATCTACGACGGCGCATCGCATACCTCGATCGGGTCGCTGTCCGAAGATGTGCTCACCATTACGTTCAACGGCCTGTCCAAGAGCTATCGTGCGTGCGGCTACCGCGCGGGCTGGATGGTCGTGTCGGGTGACAAGCGTCCGGCGCGCGACTACATCGAAGGGCTCAACATTCTGGCCTCGATGCGCCTGTGTCCGAACGTGCCGGGTCAGTACGCCGTTCAGACGGCGCTGGGTGGCTATCAGAGCATCAAGGACCTGATCGTGCCGGGCGGACGCCTGTACGAGCAGCGCGAGATTGCCTACCGCATGCTCACCGACATTCCCGGTGTGACCTGCGTGAAGCCGAAGGCGGCGCTGTACCTGTTCCCGCGTCTCGATCCGGCGGTGTATCCCATCGCCAACGATCAGGAGTTCATCCTCCAGTTGCTGCTCGAAGAGAAGGTCCTGCTGGTGCAGGGCAGCGGCTTCAACTGGATGCATCCCGACCATTTCCGCGTAGTGTTCCTGCCTCACGAGGGCGACCTGGAAGACGCCATCAGTCGCATTGCCCGCTTCCTGGACGGTTATCGCCGTCGCCACGGCAAGTGATGCGCGCCAACCGATTTCGACTTTTGAGTAAAACTGCATGAAACCGATCAAATTGGGCCTGCTCGGCCTTGGCACGGTAGGCTTCGGTGCCTTCCAGGTACTGGCTCGCAACCAGGAAGAAATTCAACGTCGCGCCGGCCGGGGGATCGAGATTACGAAGGTCGCGGTGCGCAATGTGGAACGCGCCCGCGGACTCGTTGGCCACGCGGCTGTCGTGACGGGCGATCCGTTTGAGGTGGTCAACGATCCGGCCATCGACGTCGTGGTCGAAACCATCGGTGGCTACGACCTCACCAAGGAACTGGTGCTCAAGGCGATCGAAAACGGCAAGCACGTGGTGACGGCCAACAAGGCGCTGCTCGCCGTCTACGGCAACGAGATCTTCGCCGCGGCGCGCAAGGCCAACGTGATGGTCGCCTTCGAGGCGGCCGTCGCCGGTGGCATTCCCATCATCAAGGCACTGCGCGAAGGCCTGACCGCCAATCGCATTCAGTGGATCGCCGGCATCATCAACGGCACCACGAACTTCATTCTCTCGGAGATGCGCGACAAGGGCATCGACTTCGACGTGGCGCTCGCCGACGCACAGCGTCTGGGCTACGCAGAAGCCGATCCGACGTTCGACATCGAGGGCGTCGACGCCGCGCACAAGCTCACGCTCATGAGCGCGATCGCGTTCGGCGTGCCCGTGCAGTTCGACCGCGCGTATATCGAAGGCATCACCAAGCTGTCGGCACTCGACATCAAGTACGCGGAAGAGCTGGGCTATCGCATCAAACTGCTGGGCATCACGCGTCGCGTGGACGCGGGCATCGAACTGCGCGTCCACCCGACCCTGATCCCGGCCAAGCGCCTGATCGCCAACGTGGAAGGCGCCATGAACGCCGTGCTGGTGCAAGGTGACGCCGTCGGCGCCACGCTGTACTACGGCAAGGGCGCGGGCGCCGAGCCGACCGCCTCGGCCGTCGTCGCCGACATCGTCGACGTGACGCGTCTGCAAACGGCCGATCCGGAGCATCGCGTGCCGCATCTGGCTTTCCAGCACGACGCGCTGTCGAACACGCCGGTGCTGCCGATCGACGAAGTCACCACGAGCTACTACCTGCGTCTGCGCGTGGTCGATCGTGCGGGTGTGATGGCGGCACTCACGCGTATCCTCGCCGATCTGGACATCTCCATCGACGCGCTGCTGCAAAAGGAGTCGCGCGAAGGCGAACACCAAACCGACATCATCATCCTGACGCACCAGACCCAGGAGAAGCACATCAACTCGGCGATCGCGAAGATCGAGGCCATGGAAACGGTGCTCTCGAAGGTCACGCGCATCCGTATGGAGGCGTTGAGCTGAGCGCTTTGGCGCCGGCTTCTGGCCACACGAACCGATACGACAGGATACGACCCACATGAAATACATCTCCACGCGCGGCGCGGGCCTGACCTCGGGCGAACCGCAATCGTTCTCCAGCATTCTGCTCGGCGGTCTGGCGCCGGACGGCGGCCTGTATCTGCCGACGCAATACCCGCAGGTGACGGCCGACGAGTTGCGTGCCTGGCGTCAGTTGTCGTACGCCGAACTGGCCGCCAAGGTGTTGGCCAAGTTCGCGGGCGACATTCCGGCTGAGATTCTGGCGGACCTGACGAAGCGCACATACACCGCCGAGGTGTATCGCAACGTGCGTCCGGGGGAGGATGCCGCCGAGATCACGCCGCTGCTGCCGCTGGGCATCGAGAAGGACACGCAGCTCTCGCTGCTGGCGCTCTCGAACGGCCCGACGCTCGCGTTCAAGGACATGGCCATGCAGTTGCTGGGCAACCTGTTCGAGTACGCCCTGGCGCAGCACGGCGACGCGCTCAATATTCTCGGCGCGACGTCCGGCGATACGGGCAGCGCGGCCGAGTATGCCATGCGCGGCAAGGAAGGCATTCGCGTGTTCATGCTCTCGCCCGCAGGCAAGATGAGTGCGTTCCAGACGGCGCAGATGTATAGCCTGCAGGACCCGAACATCTACAACCTCGCGGTCGAAGGCGTGTTCGACGACGCGCAGGACATCGTCAAGGCGGTCTCGAACGATCACGCCTACAAGGCGCGCTACAAGATCGGTACGGTCAACTCGATCAACTGGGCGCGAGTCGTGGCGCAGGTCGTCTACTACTTCAAGGGTTACTTCGCGGCGACGGGCGGCAAGTCGGGGCAGGGCGGTGAAGTGTCGTTCACGGTGCCGTCGGGCAACTTCGGCAACGTCTGCGCGGGCCACATCGCACGCATGATGGGCCTGCCGATCCGCAAGCTGGTCGTGGCGACGAACGAAAACGACGTGCTCGACGAATTCTTCCGCACCGGGCGTTACCGCGTGCGCAAGTCCGCCGAAACGTTCCACACGAGCAGCCCGAGCATGGATATCTCGAAGGCATCGAATTTCGAGCGCTTCCTGTTCGATCTGCTCGGTCGCGATGCGACGGCGACCGCCGATCTGCTCTCGAAGGTCGAGCGCGAAGGCGGCTTCGATCTGTCGGGCACCGAGGCGTTTGGCCGTGTGACGCAGTTCGGCTTCGTGTCGGGCCGCAGCACGCACGCCGATCGCGTGACGACGATTCAGGATGTTGCCGGGCGCTACGGCGTGGTCATCGATACGCACACGGCCGACGGCGTGAAGGTTGCCCGCGAAGCCCTCGAACCGGGCGTGCCGATGGTGGTGCTCGAGACCGCCCAGCCGGCGAAGTTTGCCGAGACGATTCGTGAGGCACTGCATCGTGAGCCGCCGCGTCCTGCCGGGTTCGAACAGCTTGAGTCGCTGCCGCAGCGCTTTGAGACCGTGCCGAACGACGTGGCACGCGTGAAGGCTTACATCGCAGAGCACACCGGCCTGTAAGCCGGCGATTGTTTCGTCCCCTGACTTCCGGGCCATTCGTCATGCTGAGTACACAAGAAGCCCTCGACGCCGTGCTGGCGGCTGCCCGCCCGCTCGGCCAGAGGGAGACGGTCGACACGCTCGCGGCCAATGGTCGGGTGCTGGCGGCCGACGTGATTGCCACACTCGACGTGCCGCCCATGGACACGAGTGCCATGGACGGTTATGCCGTGCGCAGCGCCGACTTGCAGGGGGGCGAAACGGTGTTGCCGGTCTCGCAACGCATTCCTGCCGGTCACGCGCCCGAGCCGCTCGCCAGCGGCACAGCAGCGCGCATCTTCACCGGGGCGCCGGTGCCGCGAGGCGCCGATGCCGTCGTCATGCAAGAGCAATGCGAGGTTCGCGACGATGGCTCGGTTGTGATTCGTCATTCGCCTGCCGAGGGCGAGTTCGTCAATCGGCAGGGGGCGGACATTCGCCGTGACAGCGTGGTGCTCGCCGCAGGCACTCGGCTGACTGCGCCAGCGCTGGGGCTCGCCGCGTCCGTCGGTATTGCGAAGCTGCAAGTCGCGCGCCGCCTGCGCGTCGCGGTGTTCTTCACCGGCGACGAACTGACGATGCCTGGCGAGGCGTTGCGCGCGGGCAGCATCTACAACTCGAACCGCTTCGTGCTGCGCAGCCTGCTGGAGAATCTGGGCTGCGAGATGACCGACTATGGCATCGTGCCTGACAATCTGGCCGCCACGCGCGCGATTTTGCGCGACGCTGCGCGCGCCAACGACCTGATCATCACGTCCGGCGGCGTGTCGGTGGGTGAGGAAGATCACGTCAAGCCTGCGGTGGAAGCGGAAGGCCGTTTGACTCTGTGGCAGATCGCCCTCAAGCCGGGCAAGCCGCTGGCTTACGGTGAAGTCAATCGCGCGAGCGGCGAGACGGCGCACTTCATCGGCTTGCCGGGCAATCCGGTGTCGAGTTTCGTGACATTCCTGCTGTTCGTGCGTCCGTTTATCCTGCGGTTGCAAGGGGTCACGGACGTGACGCCGCGCCGCATCGCCATGCGTGCCGACTTCACGCAGACGAAGGCGGATCGCCGCAATGAATTCGTGCGTGCCCGGATCAATGCTCTGGGCGGCCTCGAAGCCTTTCCCAACCAGAGTTCGGCGGTACTTACGTCGACGGTCTGGGGCGACGGACTCATCGACAATCCCCCGGGCCACCGCATCGAAGCCGGGCAGACGGTGGCGTTCCTGCCGTTCTCCGACCTCCTATATTGAGAGACAGGCTCGCCGCGTTTGCGACGAGCCAGCCAGACTATGCAAATCGATCTTCGCTTTTTCGCCAGCGTCCGCGAGGCGCTGAATGTCGCTGAGGAGCGTGTGGAAGTCCCGGCCGGGATTGCCACGGTGGGAGACGTGCGTCACTGGCTTTGCGCCCGCGGCCCGATCTGGGCGGAGACGCTCGGCGAGCAGCGCTCGCTGCGCATGGCGCTGAACCACACGATGGTGCCTGCCGCCACGCGACTGACCGAGGGCTGCGAAGTCGCGTTCTTCCCGCCCGTCACGGGCGGTTGAGCCGCATTCCCTCGTTAGCTAGCGAAACGCGGAACTGGAGACATCCCCATCATGCCGATTCGTGTACAGACGCAGGATTTCGACTTGTCGGAGGAGATTCGGCAACTGCGCGCGGGCGATCTGCGCGTGGGGGCCGTGGCGAGCTTTGTCGGCACGGTGCGCGATCTGAACGATGGCAAGGACGTCTCGCGCATGACGCTCGAGCACTATCCGGGCATGACGGAGAAGGCGCTGGAGGCGATTGTCGTGCAAGCCCGCGAGCGTTGGCGCCTGTTCGACGCGCTGGTGATCCACCGCTACGGCGATCTGGGGCCGGGCGATCAGATTGTGCTGGTGGCTGTCACGTCGGCCCACCGGGGTGACGCTTTCGCTGCGTGCGAATTCATCATGGACTACCTGAAGACCGAAGCGCCGTTCTGGAAGAAGGAATCGACGCCACAGGGCGAGCGCTGGGTCGATGCGCGAGAGACCGACACGGCGGCGCGAGAGCGCTGGGCGACTGGCGAAAAGTCGAATCCGATGGAAAATCGCTGATTTTCGGTTATTTCTTCGGAACGCCGGTGAATTTCTTATATATTCGCTGATCGTTTTATTCTTGCGGCCTAGCCGGTCGCGCCTGTGTCACGCTGTCGAGTAGCGCCTTCTGCGCCGGGGGCAGCGTGTACTCCCATCCGAACAGATTCAATTGCAGGCTCTGCGCGATGCGGATGGCCGGTTCTGCAAAGGCGAAGGCGGCCTGAGGCTCGAACAGCTTGTCCAGCGTATCGAAGAAGAGGGCGAGCCAGCGGCTGAAGTGCTCGCCGCTCAGGTGAGCAAAGGGCTGATGGGCTTGCGTCACATTGCCGCGGTACCGTTTGGCGCCGAGCACGATGCTGGACCAGAACGCCACCATTTTTTCCAGATGCATGTCCCAGCGGCCCTCGAGCGATTGGCGGAAAACCGGTCCGAGCATGTCGTCGTCGCGAATTCGCCCGTAGAACGTGTGGACGAGGAGGCGCACGGCGTCTTCGTCGATCTCGGCGATGCGCCTTGCGGGCCATTCGGCCAGCGTTTGGGGAGACATTTCAGCAGACATTTCAACGGACAGCGAGGGTGAGCGCGCGAGCCACTTTTCTGATGCCAGCGCCAGGACGACGCATGGTGTGGCGCGCTGAAAGTGGCTATTATGGACCTCAAACCCTGACGTGTCCTGCGGTGGCTTCATGACCCCGAGATTCCCGCCGCAAGCCCTGATGCCGGCCTTTGCCCGGCGTCGCGCGAAATGTCGATCGTCGCGCTGTAATGCCCCTTGAAACCACAGGGGATTGTCCGCACATCCGATGCAGAAAGATTTCTTACCGGAGCACTAGATGCGACAAGACAAATTCACCACGCAGTTCCTGGAAGCGCTGGCTGATGCCCAAAGCATGGCAGTCGGTCGCGACCAGCAATATATCGAGCCCCTGCACCTTCTCGCTGCGCTGATCGCCCAACCCGAGGGCGCTGCGCGCTCCTTGCTGCAACGCGCAGGCGTGCAGGTTCAGCCGCTGGCGCATGATGTCGAGACGGCCATCGCGAAGTTGCCGCAGGTGCAGGGCACCGACGGTAACGTGCAGGTCAGCCGCGAACTCGCTGGCCTGCTCAATCAGGCTGACAAGGAAGCGCAAAAGCATGGCGACAGCTATATCGCCAGCGAAATGTTCCTGCTGGCGCTCGCCGACGACAAGGGCGACACGGGCAAGCTCGCTCGCGCCCGTGGCCTGACGCGCAAGGCGCTGGAAGCGGCCATCGAAGGCGTGCGCGGCGGTCAGTCCGTCAATAGTCAGGATGCCGAAGGCCAGCGCGAAGCCCTCAAGAAATACACGCTCGATCTGACCGAACGCGCTGCCCTTGGCAAGCTCGACCCGGTGATCGGCCGCGACGACGAAATCCGCCGCACGATCCAGATCCTGCAACGCCGCACGAAGAACAACCCGGTGCTCATTGGTGAGCCGGGCGTGGGCAAGACCGCTATCGTGGAGGGCCTTGCCCAGCGTATCGTCAACGGCGAAGTGCCGGAGTCGCTCAAGAACAAGCGCGTGCTCGCCCTCGACATGGCGGGCCTGCTCGCAGGCGCGAAGTTCCGCGGCGAGTTTGAAGAACGTCTGAAGAGTGTGCTGAACGACATCGCCAAGGACGAAGGCCGCACGATCCTGTTCATCGACGAGATTCACACGATGGTCGGCGCAGGTAAGGCCGAGGGCGCGATGGACGCCGGCAACATGCTCAAGCCAGCGCTCGCGCGTGGTGAGCTGCATTGCATCGGTGCCACTACGCTCGACGAATACCGTAAGTACATCGAGAAGGACGCCGCCCTGGAGCGTCGTTTCCAGAAGGTGCTGGTGGACGAGCCGAGCGTCGAGGCGACCATCGCGATTCTGCGCGGCCTGCAGGAAAAGTACGAACTGCACCACGGTGTGGAGATCACCGACCCGGCGATCGTGGCGGCGGCAGAACTCAGCCAGCGCTACATTACCGACCGGTTCCTGCCGGACAAGGCCATCGATCTGATCGATGAGGCGGCGTCGAAAATCAAGATGGAAATCGACTCGAAGCCGGAAGTGATGGACAAGCTCGATCGCCGGTTGATCCAGTTGAAGATCGAGCGTGAGGCCGTCAAGAAGGAAACCGACGAAGCGTCGCAGAAGCGTCTGGCGTTGATCGAGGAAGAGATCTCGCGTCTGGAACGTGAGTACGCCGACCTCGAAGAAATCTGGACGGCCGAGAAGGCAGCCGTGCAGGGCAGCGCAAAGGTCAAGGAAGAGATCGACCGCGTGCGCGCCGAGATCACGAAGTTGCAACGCGAGGGCAAGCTCGACAAGGTGGCCGAGTTGCAATACGGAAAGTTGCCGCAGCTTGAGGCGCAGTTGAAGGATGCCGACGCCGCAGAAGCGGCAGGCCAGCAGGCACATCCGCGTCTGTTGCGCACGCAGGTGGGCACCGAAGAGATTGCCGAAGTGATCTCGCGAGCCACCGGCATTCCGGTCTCGAAGATGATGCAGGGCGAGCGCGAAAAGTTGCTCAACATGGAGGCCAAGCTGCATGAGCGCGTGGTCGGGCAGGACGAGGCGATTACCGCCGTGGCCGATGCCATCCGCCGTTCGCGTGCAGGGCTGGCCGACCCGAACCGTCCGTATGGGTCGTTCCTGTTCCTCGGGCCGACCGGGGTGGGCAAGACCGAGCTTTGCAAGGCGCTGGCGATGTTCCTGTTCGACTCGGAGGATCACCTCATCCGTATCGACATGAGCGAGTTCATGGAAAAGCACAGCGTGGCGCGTCTGATCGGTGCGCCGCCGGGCTATGTCGGCTACGAAGAAGGCGGGTACCTCACGGAAGCCGTGCGTCGCAAGCCGTACAGCGTGATTCTGCTCGACGAAGTCGAAAAGGCGCATCCGGATGTGTTCAACGTGTTGCTGCAAGTGCTTGACGACGGTCGGATGACCGATGGGCAGGGCCGCACCGTGGACTTCAAGAACACGGTGATCGTGATGACGTCGAACCTCGGGTCGTCGATGATTCAGTCGATGGTCGGTGAGCCGCAGGAGCGGATCAAGGACGCCGTGTGGACGGAGATCAAGGAACACTTCCGTCCGGAATTCCTGAACCGGATCGACGAAGTCGTGGTGTTCCACGGGCTCGACCAGAAGCACATCGAGTCGATTGCCACGATCCAGATCGAGATCCTGCGTCAACGTCTGGCCAAACTCGACATGACGCTCGACGTCAGCAAAGCGGCGCTCATGCATGTGGCGCGCGAAGGTTTCGACCCGGTGTTCGGGGCGCGGCCGCTCAAGCGGGCGATCCAGCAGGAGATCGAGAACCCGGTCGCCAAACTGGTGCTGGCGGGCAAGTTCGGGCCGAAGGACACTATCCCGGTCGACTGGCGCAACGGACGCTTCACCTTCGAGGGCGAAAGCGCTCAGCAGGTGGGCAAAGCGACCGAAGCTGCCGCTGAGTAAGTCGTAGCACGACTCGCTTGATCCGTCCCCGCGTTCCGAGAGGAGCGCGGGGATTTTTTTGTCTTTTTTTTACGCGCGGCACCCCGCATCGTCATGTCACAATCGTCGGCGAAAATGCGCGACCGCAGCGCGTCACCGTGTAATGCTTGCCGCTTGCCGCTTGCCGCTTGCCGCTCACGCCGGACATCCGCCGTTGGCGGCGTGTAGCCACCATTCGTCGCAAGGCGGCTGCGCGCGTCCGGACAGGCTTTTATCGTAGCGCCATGATCCAGACACGGCGAGGACGTCATGGCGATAGTGGTAGGAATGCATCTGGCCGCTGCAGTAGCGGCGGTGCTGTTGGGCATCGGTATTCTGCTCATGCGGCGCGGCACGCCGCAGCACCGGCGGGCCGGTCGATTGTGGGTGACGGCGATGGCCGTGACGGCCGTGACGAGCTTCGGCATCCGCGAACTTGATGCGGGCCATTTCTCGTGGCTGCACGCCCTTTCGGCCTATGTGCTGACTGGTCTGGTACTGGCGGTGATGGCGATTCGGCGGGGCAACGTAAGCGCGCATCGGCGGCAGATGCTGGGTCTGTATGCCGGACTGGTGATTGCCGGCGGGGCGGCCGTCGCGGTGCCGGGGCGAGTGCTCAACAGTGCGTTGGCACAGATGTGGCACCATGGGGCAGCCGTGGCATCGGGCAGTGCGAGGGGGGAGGGCACGCCGGCCATACCGCGGCGCACGAACAGCGATAAGCAAGCAGCGGCACTAAAACAAACGCAAGGGGCGCCGAAGGCCGGGCCAGGCTCGCTCGCCATGACCGGCGGGGAGGGCGCATGACACTCACGTCGAAAATGAAGCCATCGCAATCCGTCAAGACCACGTACGCGGGCCCCGTCAAAGTGACGCGCGGCCTGTGGCAGACGTTTTTTCGCGAACTCGCGGGCGTGATCCTTTTCAACACCGCCATCGCCCTGATTCTTTTTTTCGTCGGGTTCGGCGGCACCTTTGTACAGAACTTCGTTTTCAGCCAGTGCATCGGCATTTCCATCACCGTGCTTGTTGACGGCGGGCGGCGCGCCGTCTGGCGTGACGGCGCCCCCTCGATGGTGCCGTTCCTGCTGCTCGTGGGGTTCGGTTGCGCGGCCGGGCTGGTGTTGGGCATCCTCATGGGTACGGTGCTGTTGGGATTGCCGATGTCGATGTGGCGGCCGTCGAACGGGCACTCGGTGCCCATCGTGCTGCTCATCGCGCTGCTTGCGACTGGCATCGGCACGTATCACGGCTGGTCGCGCGCGCGGCTGGCGCAACTGCGCGAGGCGGCGGCGCATCAGGCGCTGCGCGAAGCGGCGGCACAGCAGCAACTCGTCCGCGCGCAATTGCAGACGATGCAAGCGCAATTGGAGCCGCATTTTCTATTCAATGTGCTGGCCAATCTGGACTCGCTCATCGTGAGCGATCCGGCGCGAGCAAGGACCTTGCTCGGGCATCTCAACCGCTTCTTGCGCGCGTCGCTCGCCGCCACACGGGCCGAGGTCACGACACTGGCCGACGAGTTCGCGCTCCTCGAAACCCTGATGGCGATCCAGCAAGTGCGCTTCGGTGAACGGCTGCGTTACACGCTCGATCTGCCCGAGGATTGCCGCACATTGCAGGTGCCCCCCATGCTTGTGCAACCGCTGGTCGAGAACGCCATCAAGCACGGTGTTGAGCCGCTCGCTGGCGGCGCTGCGGTGGACGTCAGCGCCCGGCGCGAGCGTTCGGCGCACGGCGGGTGGCAAGTGGTGCTGCGCGTGGCGGACGACGGTGCGGGTTTCCGTGCCGCGGTGGGCGCCGGTGGGGACGAGCGCGTGGGTGGTATCGGCCTGACGAATATTCGAGAGCGCCTGCGGGTGCTCTACGGCGACGCCGCGCGCCTCACGCTCACCGAGGGCGTGCCGCGAGGTGTCGTCGCAACGTTGCGTCTGCCCGTGGGGTTGCCCGGGCCGCAAACGGTGCCAACGGCATAGGTTTCTAGTCCCAGAGAGTGGAGTGCATGACATCCCCCGTCGCCCTGATTGCCGAAGACGAACCTTTGCTCGCCGATGCGCTGCGCACCATGCTCGCACACGCGTGGCCAGCGTTGCATGTGCTGCCCGTAGCCCCGGACGGGACGTCGGCGATTGCCGCCATCGCTCAGGCGCAGCCGGATGTCGTTTTTCTCGATATCTCGATGCCGGGCGCTACCGGACTTGACGTTGCTCGCGCCTGCGCGCGACTGGCCCGGCCGCCGCAGATCGTGTTCGTCACGGCATTCGACCGGTTCGCGCTGGACGCCTTCGACGCGGCCGCTGTCGACTATCTGCTCAAACCGGTGGAACCCGACCGTCTCGCCCGGACAGTGGCGCGGGTGCGCGAGCGCCTGGCCACACCTGACGCCGGCATGCTCACGCAATTGCTGGCCACGTTGCGCACGCATCTTGAAGCGGGGGCGGCGCCGGGGCAGCGCGCCGCACCGGTGCCGGACACTCGCGAGTATCTGCACTTCGTGCGGGCATCGGTACGCGACGAGATTCGTATCGTCCCCGTCGAGGATATTTGCTTTTTTGAGGCGGCTGACAAGTACGTGGTGGTGGCGACTGCCGACGGCGATCTGCTGATCCGTACCAGCTTGCGGGAATTGATGCCGCAACTGGATCCGTCGCGCTTCTGGCAGGTGCATCGCAGTACGGTAGTCAACGTTGCCGAAGTCGTGAGCGCGCAGCACACCCCGCTGGGCCGTCTCACGCTCAAGCTAAAGCATCGCAAGGATCGCGTGGCGGTCAGTCGTCAGTACGCCCACCTTTTCCGGCAGATGTAGTGTCGGGAACGGTGGCGAAGAACTCGCTGGGTGTGCGTCCGAAGGTGCGCTTGAACATCGCGGAGAATGCGCTCTGGCTGCGGTAGCCCAATTCCCGGGCAATGCGGGCGAGCGGATATCCCTTCGACGCGAGCGGAATGGCCTGCGCCAGCACGACCTGCTGACGCCACTGCACGAAGCTCATGTTGAGTTCCTGCCGGAACAGCCGGCCGATGGTGCGCGGGCTGGCGCCAGCGTAGCGGGCCCATTGATCGAGTGTCCAGGCGCGCGCCGGGTCGGCCAGCATGGCATTGCACAGCGTGAGCAGCCGCTTGTCGCGCGGTAGCGGCACTTCCAGCGGCAGTGGCGACGCGCGCCGCAATTCGTCGAGAATCAGGCCCCCCAGCAGTTGCTCGCGAGGGGCGTCGAGCGTGTCTTCCGGCACGTCGATGGCCGCAATCAACTCGCGCAGCAACGGTGACACCTCCACCACGCGGCAGTGATCCAACCCGGCCGGGATGACCTCCGGGTGGACATAAAGCGTGCGCAGATACGACGGCTCATTGACCTGCAGGCTGTGTACGACATTCGGCGGAATCCAGATCGCGCGCGACGGCGGCACGATCCACGCCGCGTCGGCGACCGCAATCTGAATCACACCCCGTGGTGTGTACGCGACCTGAGCCCAGGCGTGCAAATGGTCGGGCACGCGGATGCCGTCGCGCAGCGGCCGCGCGCGCAGCCGCACCGGACGCTCCCGGGTCGGCATGAACGCCGTCGGCAAGAAGTACGGATCAGGCGCGATCGGTGCGGCGGCATCGGCACCGACACCGGCATCGAGGCTCGGCTCGGTATCCAACAGTCCTGACGGCGCCGGCATAAGGTTGGGCATGGCGTAAGCGCGACAATTCGGGTTTCATAAGTGTAAATCAGCCGCGCGCGGGCCGTTGCGTCTCCCTGCGGCGTCGGGGCGCAAGCACCGGGCGCTTGACAGCTTTCCCGGCGGCAAAGGCGCTATGATCGATGGCAGTACGCGAAGGACGTAGTTGTGTGGTGGGCCGGCGCGTATTTCCTCCATTCCCCGACGTTGTCCAGGCCCAGCGTCGACCCTTTCCGATTGGGATGTTCGTGATGACAACGGCAACGCGCGACCTGTGTGACGCTCATGACTCACCTGACGAGGCGATCCATGTGTTCGTGTATGGCACGCTGCGTGCTGGAGAAATCAACGACATGATGCGCGCCGCCGCACGTCATGGCATCGCGGCGCCGATCCACATCGGCACGGCGTCGCTCGGTGGCCAGCTCTATGATTTTGGGCGCTACCCGGGCATGGTGCTCGACGCGGCGGGCCATGGTGTGGTCGGCGATATCTACCGGATTCCGGCGGCGCTGATCCCCGTGCTCGACGAGATCGAAGCCGTCTATCCGGGGGAGGTGGGGTTGTTCGTTCGAGAGATGCACGACGTCGCGTGCAACGGCGCGACGTACGCATGCATCGTTTATCCCGTGAGTGAGTCGGCTGTCGGCCAATTGCCACAGATTCCCGGTGGCGACTGGGTGGCTTATCGCCGGGCGCGCGACGCGAACGCGGCGTGCGCCTGACGGTGCAGCGCTGATAGCGGCGAGGGCTTCAGCCTGCGTTGCTATCGAGTGAATCGACTGACAGTGAGTTGCCGGAGCATCGACATCCGAAAACCGAACGGATTCAGCGAAGTCCCGATGTCGTAGTGATCGATGCCGTCTGTGCGCTTGAGCAACCGCGCCAGGCCGACCGTGAGCGGCAGCACCAGCCATTGCAGCGCGCACTTGAAGACGAACTCGAGCCCGGCCATTCGTGCCATGGCATCGAGGTCGAGAACATAAGCGAACGCGACCAGCACAAACACGACCGAGTCGAGCATGGCAGCAATTGCGCTGCCCGCGACGAGGCGAAGGCTTGCCAGCCGGCCGTGCATTGCCACCTTCATGCGCGCGAGCGTGGCGGCGTTCGCGAACTCGCCCACAAGGCATGCGCAGACCGACGCGAGGAACATGTGAGCAATCGCCTCGAACCAGTGACGTTGCACCTCGTCAGTGAAGCCCGTTTGCGCAGCCCAGGCGGCATCCGTCGGCAGCCGTGACATCAGCCACAGAAACCCGATCATCACCAGATTGGTCGCGAGCCCGCTCCAGATCACGATACGGCTGATGCGATAGCCGTAGACCTCCGTGAGTACCGACGAAAACAGATAGGCGAACGGAAAACTGATCAGCGCGGCGGAGAATGTCAGCCGGAATGGCTCGTCTGTGTCCGACCAGGGCAGCGTGACTTCACACACGCGAGCGCCGAGCGCGTTCGAGATCAGCAGGAAGCTCACGAAGGCAATGGCAAGCACGATCACCGCAGGGGTGATGCGTGTGGCCTGACGTGAAGGGACGGCGGCAGACGGTAACGGGGAAGCGGCGGGATTGGTCATTGACGGACGGTGCGGATGTTGGTGATGGCAATGGCATGCGTTGAGCGCACGGGGTTGATATCGATGCCGTGACGTCGTGTAAATCGCGCGCCGATGGCCAGCCGTGTTGGGCTGCATTGCGCGAGCACATCGGCAAAGAGGGTCTCCGCACATTGCTCGATGAACATCGCGCTGTCGCGATACGACAGCACGTACGCCAGCAGTGAGTGACGGCAGATCGGCTCGCCCGTGTAGTCGAACCAGACAGTTCCGTAGTCAACGCCATCGGTCAGCGGGCATCGCACGCTCAACAGATCGGAGGTCAGGCATTCGCGGATTGGCGATGCCGCAGCGTTGGCATCGCTGGCTCGGCGCAAGAGATTTGCCTGTACGCCACCGCGCACCACGCTAACCGGCTCGAGGTCCAGGCTCTGTGCGCCCGGACCGCACGCGGTGGTGGTGCGTACGGCTTGCCTCACGGGCGTGGTGCGCACCAGCACGTAGGCTTGCAGGCAGCGCGATAGCTCGCCCGCCACGTGCGCTTCCAGCGCGTCGGTGGATTCAAAGCGCTGGTCGCGCAATGTGAGGAAATAGCGGTGCGCGTCCGACATCTCCAGCGTGTATGGGGAGTCGCACGGAATCACGAGTTCCACGACAGCGATCTGCGGCCGCTCGTGCATGTCGAGCCACGCGACTTCATAGTGATTCCAGAGGTCGTAACCTCTCGGCGTCACTGTCTGCGAGGAACTTGGCGAGGGGGCTTGATGCGGCAGGCGCAAGCGAGGCATTGGACGGATGCCGGTGTCTTGGTCAGACGGTGACGCGCTGGACGGATAACGCCCATTCAGAGGAGATAAGGCGTGCGAAGCATGTTGCGTCATGGCGTATGAAATCTCTGATAGGTCGATCGATCACCATATCGCGTGATGTCTTCCCTGTTCAATGCGTGGATTCTGAAAACGCACAAGACGTCACGCGCAATACCGGGTCATCAGGTTTGCCGACGGACTGAATCGTGTCTGTGCCGCCATGTCCGATTATGACCAGCGCGTCAGACGCCGATGTGGGACGATTCGCGCATTCCCATGCTTCCGGCGGCCATTTGTGCCGTCTCTCCCGCCATGCGTTCGTCCGACATTGCCCGTTTGCTGACGCTCTCCGCCATCTGGGGCGCGAGCTTTCTTTTCATGCGCATCATCGTTCCCGCGCTCGGCCCACTGCCGACGGCCTTTCTGCGCGTAACACTCGGCGCTGTCGGTCTTGCGGTGATTCTGCTGGTGCTGCGAGTGCGCTGGGAGTTCAAGGGGCTGCTGGGGGCGTCGATGGTGCTTGGCGTGATCAACTCGGGCATTCCGTTCGTGATGTACTGCCTCGCCGCCCGAGTGCTGCCCGCCGGTTACTCGGCCATCCTGAACGCAACGACGCCGCTCATGGGCGTCGTCATCGGCACGCTGTTCTTCCGTGAGCGTCTGACCGGCGCCAAGGGCTTGGGCGTGTTGCTTGGGCTGGCCGGTGTCGCCGTGCTCACGCGCACCGGACCGGTCTCGATGTCGGGGCCGGTCGTCATGGGCGCATTGGCGTGTCTCGTTGCCACGTCCTGCTATGGTCTGGCGGGCTACCTCACCAAGCGCTGGATCACTGAACGAGGCGGCCTCGACGCGAAGCTCGTGGCGTTCGGCAGCCAACTGGGTGCTGCCGTGGTACTGCTGCCGTTCTTCGCTTATGTGTCGGCGACGTCCGGCATGCCTGGCCCGGCCACCGGCGGCGTCTGGGCGGCGATGGCGGCGCTGGGCTTCCTGTGCAGTGCGGTGGCCTATATGTTGTTCTTCCGTCTGATCGCGGATCTCGGCCCGCTGCGCTCGCTGACCGTGACCTTCCTCATTCCGCCGTTCGGCGTACTTTGGGGAGCCCTGTTCCTGAACGAAGCGGTCACCATGGCTCACTTCTTCGGCGGCTGTTTCATCGCGCTCGCGGTGTGGCTCGTGTGCAAACCGTCGAAGGTCCTGGCGTCGGCCAGCCGCGCGGCGTCATGACCCGCTCGAGGTGAATCGCCCTGTCAAAGGGGCGGGCTTCGATCAAAGCCGGCACCTGCCTTCACCTGGCCTTTTCAAGATGTGGAATGTCTTTGCGGTGCGTAAAAATTTGCGCTGCTTGGCACAACGGCGCGATTTCAGGAAGGGAAATATCGTTTCATATTGGGAAATTATTTTGATATCTATTTGATTTGTATAAATAAAAAATATTCGCCTGGCCGGCAATTCGTTCTGTTGCAACGCATGAGAAATCCCTAAACTCTTATACAAGACCTGTCGATTTGGAGAGGCCGAAAGCGGTCACCCGCTATCTCGGCGGTCCTGAGGCAGGAGAGAGTCACTCCTCTTTATTTGTATCGAGAATCCAGGAGAGAACATCATGACGACGCGTCAAGAGCAAGTGAAGCAACTCGAGCAGGACTGGGCGAACAATCCGCGCTGGAAGGGGATCAAGCGTGGTTACTCGGCCGAAGACGTGGTGCGTCTGCGTGGTTCGATCCAACCGGAACAAACGCTTGCCCGTCGCGGTGCGGAGCGTCTGTGGAGCATGATCAACGATGAGCCGTTCGTGAACGCGCTTGGCGCGTTGACGGGCAACCAGGCCATGCAGCAGGTCAAGGCTGGCCTTAAGGCCATCTATCTGTCGGGCTGGCAGGTCGCGGGCGACGCCAACCTTGCAGGCGAAATGTACCCGGACCAATCGCTGTATCCGGCCAACTCGGTGCCGCAGGTCGTGCGCCGCATCAACAACACCTTCACCCGTGCCGACCAGATTCAATGGTCGGAAGGCAAGAATCCGGGCGATGAAGGCTATATCGATTACTTCGCGCCGATCGTGGCCGACGCAGAAGCCGGCTTCGGCGGCGTGCTCAACGCGTTCGAACTGATGAAGGCAATGATCGAAGCGGGCGCCGGCGGCGTCCACTTCGAGGACCAGCTCGCCTCGGTCAAGAAGTGCGGTCATATGGGGGGCAAGGTGCTCGTGCCGACGCGCGAAGCCGTGGCGAAACTGGTGGCCGCGCGTCTGGCCGCCGACGTGCTCGGCGTGCCGACCGTACTGATCGCCCGCACCGATGCCGAGGCCGCCGATCTGATCACGGCCGACGTCGATCCGATCGACCAGCCGTTCTGCACGGGTGAGCGCACGGTCGAGGGCTTCTACCGCACGCGCAATGGCCTCGATCAGGCGATCGCACGCGGTCTTGCCTATGCGCCGTATGCCGATCTGGTGTGGTGCGAGACCGGCAAGCCGGATCTCGAATTCGCCAAACAGTTTGCCGAGGGCATCCACAAGCACTTCCCGGGCAAGATGCTTTCGTACAACTGCTCGCCGTCGTTCAACTGGAAGAAGAACCTCGACGACGCCACCATCGCCAAGTTCCAGAAGGAACTCGGTGCCATGGGCTACAAGTTCCAGTTCATCACGCTGGCTGGCTTCCACAGCCTGAACTACTCGATGTTCAACCTGGCGCACGGCTACGCTCGCCGTCAGATGAGCGCCTTCGTGGAGTTGCAGGAAGCCGAATTCGCCGCTGCCGACAAGGGCTTCACGGCAGTTAAGCACCAGCGCGAGGTGGGTACGGGCTATTTCGACGCCGTCACGCAAACGATTGAGCGCGACGCATCGACTACGGCCCTGAAGGGTTCGACGGAGGACGAACAGTTCTTCGACGAAAAGAAGGCGCAGGTCAAAGTCGCCTGACAGGGCGAAGGGAGGGCGCGGTGCGCCCGCTGGCAACGATGCGCGTGGGGGCACGTCGTCGTCAGTGGAACGTCACTTCGCCATGACCGCGCGTCCGGCTTATCCGGCCGGGCGGCCCTGACTGCGGTCCCGTCGCGGTCAGGGCTGCAATGCACGCCTGAACGAGAAGAGGCTCGTGAGCTTATCCCGCTCACGGGCCTTTTTTCATGGATTGCCGGGTTGCCGGAATGGCGCAGGTGGATCAGCGATAGACGAGTACCGGGATCTTCGAGTGTACGAGAACGCGCTGCGTCTCACTGCCCAGCAACAGGCTGGTGAGGCCGCGCCGTCCGTGCGAGGCCATCAGAATGACGTCGCACCCGTGGCGCTCTGCCGCGTCGATGATGCCCAGGTATGGGGCGGGAAAGGTCGAACTGTCGCGGTCGAACGGCACACCCGCCGCCGCTGCGGCCTCGGCCAGTTTGTCGAGGTGCGCGCAGGCCTCTTCGGCAATGCGCTCACTGAAGGTGGCGGGCGCTTCGAGCACATATTCGCTGAAGGGCGAGTAGGGATACTCGGCGAGGCAGCAATAGCCCGTCACTCTCGCGCCGAGCGCGCGCGCCAGTTCGAGTCCGCCGGTGACGGCCTTTTCGGATAGCTCCGAGCCGTCGGTCGGAATGAGGATGTGGGTAAACAACATATGACCTCCCGCAGTTGGCGTTGCTGAACACGCGTTCACAGGCTCGCGCAGGTATGACACGGTCTTGCGCCCAGCCTGCTGTCTCGATGGATTCGATGCCTATTCCTGCGTTGAAACCATTATCGTCAACAGACCCTTCGTTTCGATTCTATGGCTTTGGCGCGACGCAACAACGGGGGCAAACCCGGTAGTGGCGACCGTGTCTTTAAGATGCCTTGTACGCAACAAACGTTCATCAAGCCCCTTGCGTCAGATCGACGCGCCCTGAGACGTGCATCGGCGATGGGGCGTCCTGCCAGTAGGCCGAACTGCTGTAGTGATGTTTGAGGTGGTCGATGAACAGACGCACGCGCAGCGGCAGATGGCGGCGTTGCGCAAAGACGGCATGAATGCCGATGGGCGGTGCGGCAAAGTCGTCGAGTATTGTCACGAGTCTTCCGGCGCGAATGTCGTCGCCCACCTCCCACCACGAGCGCCACGCCAGACCATAGCCTTGCAGACACCAGTCGTGCAATACGGCGCCGTCGGTGCATTCCATGTTGCCGTTCACGCGAATGGTCACGACCTTGCCGTTCTGCGCAAATGTCCAGCCGCGTTGCTGATTGGCGGTCGATCCGAAGGCGAGGCAATTGTGGCTGGCAAGGGCGTCGAGGGATTCGGGGCGTCCATGCCTCGCGACATAGTCGGGGGAGGCCACGCAGACGCGTCGATTCTCGCCCAGTCGCAGCGACACGAGACTCGAATCAGGCAACTCGCCCAACCGGATCGCGCAGTCGAAGCCTTCGTTGACCAGATCGACGAGCCGATCCGAAAGATCGAGCGTGACGGTGACGTCCGGATGCGATTCGATAAACATCGGCAGCAGCGGCGCGACGTGACGCCGTCCGAACCCGGCCGGTGCCGATAGCCGCAGATGACCGCTCGCCTTGACGCCGCCAGCCGACACGGTGGCCTCGGCGTTGTGCATCTCGTTGAGAATGCGTTGGCAGTCCTCGAGAAATGCCGAGCCCTCGAACGTGAGCGTGACGCGCCGGGTCGTGCGCACGAGCAACTTCACGCCCAGGCGGGATTCGAGGGCGTCAATGCGGCGCCCGATCACGGCAGGCGCCACCCCTTCGAGCGTCGCGGCGGCTGACAGACTTCCCTTGCCGGCCACGGCGACGAACGTTTCGATTTGTTTGAAGCGATCCACGCGGCGGATTATGTACTAAAAAGTCAAAGATAAAGTGATTTTTGTGCACTTTTATGGCGCTGTATATCAATAATACAATCGGCATGCAAAGACAAGTGATGCCGAGTCAGGCAAAAGGGGTACCAAGCTGATGACTTCCCGCATTCAGGCAGTGATCTTCGACGCTTACGGCACGCTGTTCGACGTGTACTCCGTCGCAGCGGCCGCCGAGCAGCAATTCCCCGGCCGCGGGGCGGCGCTCGCCGAGCTGTGGCGCTTGAAGCAGATCGAATACACACAACTGCGTACGCTCTCGGGCCCACAGGGTGAGCGCTATCGCCCGTTCTGGGACATCACCGCCGATGCGCTGCGCTATGCGGCGGCCCGCCTGAATCTCACGCTCTCGCCAGTGGCTGAGAAGCGTCTGATGGACGAATACACCTGCCTGTCCGTGTTCCCGGAGAACCCGCCGGTCCTGCGCGCATTGCGTGCCATGGGCCTCGGGCTTGGCGTGCTGTCGAATGGCGATCCCCGAATGCTGGACGTCGGCCTGAAGAGCGCGGGCATGAAGGATCTGTTCGATCACGTGCTGTCGGTCGATGTCGTGCGCAAATACAAAACGGCCCCCGAGGCCTACCAACTAGGACCTGATGCGTTCGGCTTGCCTGTCGACGCCATCGTTTTCGTCTCCAGCAACGGCTGGGACGCGGCCGGTGCCACCTGGTTCGGATACCCGACGTTCTGGGTCAACCGGGCCGGGCTGCCGGTCGAACAACTCGGCGTAACGCCGCAAGGGATGGGGCGCGACATGCGCGACTTGCAGCGGTTCGTCGAGGCAGTGACGGGAGCGCGTGCCTGACATCTCACGCGATGTCAGGCTTTGTGCAAAGCCCCTGAAGTTCCTCCTTGCGGCGCACTCCCTTATATAAATCAAGATAGTTGGAGATCCCTGATGTCCCGCGTGTCCCTTACGCTGCCCCCTGGCATGCAACTGCATGTCGATGCCACCGATATTCATCCCGAGTACGAAGCAATCCTGACCCCCGAGGCGCTCGCTTTCGTCGCCAGGCTGCACCGCGCGTTCGAGCCGCGCCGCCAGGCATTGCTCGCCGCCCGTGCCGCGCGGGCCGCGCGACTCGATGCCGGCGAAGTGCCGGACTTTCTGCCTGAGACACAAGCGATTCGCGAGGCCGACTGGCGTATCGCGCCGTTGCCGGCGGCGCTGCAATGCCGTCGAGTGGAAATCACGGGGCCGGTCGAGCGCAAGATGATCATCAACGCGCTGAATTCGGGGGCGGACAGCTACATGACCGACTTCGAAGACTCGAACGCGCCGAACTGGCACAACCAGTTGCAAGGTCACCTCAACGTGCGCGACGCCGTGCGAGGCACCATCAGCCTCGAGCAGAACGGCAAGCAGTACCGACTGAACGACAAGGTCGCGACGCTGATTGTGCGTCCGCGCGGCTGGCACCTCGACGAGAAGCATGTCAGCGTCGACGGTGTGCGCATGTCGGGCAGTCTGTTCGACTTCGGTCTGCACTTCTTCCATAACGCCAAGGCGTCGCTCGAGCGCGGCTTCGGGCCCTATTACTATCTGCCGAAGCTCGAGAGCCACCTCGAGGCACGTCTGTGGAACGACGTGTTCGTGCTCGCTCAAAACGAGCTGGGTGTGGCGCAGGGCACGATCAAGGCGACGGTGCTTGTCGAGACCATTCTCGCCGCGTTCGAAATGGACGAGATTCTGTATGAGTTGCGCGAGCATAGCTCGGGGCTGAACGCTGGGCGGTGGGACTACATCTTCTCGTGCATCAAGAAGTTCAAGGTCGACGCCGACTTCTGTCTGGCCGATCGCAGCCGTATCAACATGACGGTGCCGTTCATGCGTGCGTACGCGCTGTTGCTGCTCAAGACTTGCCACCACCGCCACGCGCCTGCCATCGGCGGCATGAGCGCGCTGATTCCGATCAAGAACGATCCGGAAGCCAACGAGAAGGCGATGGCCGGTATTCGTGGCGACAAGGAACGCGATGCCACCGACGGTTACGACGGCGGCTGGGTTGCGCATCCGGGCCTCGTGCCGGTGGCGATGGAAGCGTTCGTGAAGGTGCTGGGCGATCGTCCGAACCAGATCGACAGGCAGCGCGACGATGTGAACGTCAAAGGCCGCGATCTGCTGGAGTTCAAGCCCGAAGCGCCGATCACCGAAGCTGGCTTGCGTAACAACATCAACGTTGGCATCCACTATCTGGGCGCATGGCTTGCGGGCAATGGCTGCGTGCCGATTCACCATCTGATGGAAGACGCCGCAACGGCCGAGATCTCGCGCTCACAGGTGTGGCAATGGATCCGCTCGCCGAAAGGCAAGCTCGAGGACGGCCGCAAAGTGACCGCCGAACTGGTGCGCGAACTGATTCCGCAGGAACTGGCCAACGTCAAGGAACTGGTGGGGCAGGTGGCGCCGACGTACGATCGCGCCGCCGTCATCTTCGAGCAGATGAGCACGAGCGAGAACTTCGTCGATTTCCTTACGTTGCCGCTCTATGAAGAGGTCTGACGCAAGCCGGAAGACTTGCGGTAACGCGTCGCGCGACTGACGACGTGCCCGATACGCAACGAATGGGACGATGGCGACATCGTCCCATTTCATTTTGTGCGAGTGCTTTGTCTTGTTTGGGGCACCGCGCTACACTGAACTGCGACGTATTTGTCCCCGTCCTGCTCGTCCAAGTGTTCGCCGTCGGCGTGGCGTACGCGCGAAACGTTGACGACGCACTGGCCATTGTTCACGTGAGGATGCCGATGTCAGCCGACTTTCCCGATGATGCAGTCCCCAATGTGCAGAGCGATCCGCGCGCGCAGACGCGTGCCTCGCACGGCGAGTCAGGCAAGGTCATAGAGACGCGCCCGGATACGCTGCGCGGTTTGTATCCGCCTGTCGAACCCTTCGAGAGCGGCATGCTCGATGTCGGCAACGGGCATCGCATTTACTGGGAGCGGTGCGGCAATCCGCTCGGCAAACCTGCGGTGTTTTTGCACGGTGGCCCTGGCGGCGGGTGTACGCCGGAGCATCGGCGGTTGTTCGATCCTGCCAAATACTGCATCACGCTGTTCGATCAACGCGGCTGCGGACGTTCGGTCCCGCACGCGAGTCTCGACCACAACACGACGTGGGATCTGGTCGACGACATCGAGCGGCTGCGCGCGAGGTTCGGATATGAACGATGGCTGGTGTTCGGTGGCTCGTGGGGCAGCACACTGGCGCTTGCTTATGCGCAGGCGCACGTCGACCGTGTGAGCGAACTCGTCGTGCGGGGCATTTTTACGGTGCGTCGCGAAGAGTTGCATTGGTACTACCAGGCGGGCGCCTCATGGTTGTTCCCGGATCGCTGGGAGACGTTTCTGGCGCCGATCCCGCTCGAGGAACGTGGCGATCTGATGCGCGCCTATCGGAAGCGGCTGACGCATCCGGATGAGGCGGTCAGAATCGAGGCGGCGCGCGCGTGGAGCATGTGGGAGGGCAGCACGATCACGTTGCTGCCTGACGACCAGCTCGCGGCAGCCTTTGGCGATCCGCACTACGCGATTGCATTTGCTCGCATCGAGAATCACTACTTCGTGCACGACGGCTTTCTCACACCCAATCAGTTGATCGACGGCGCGCACCGTTTGCGCGGCATTCCGGGCGTGATCGTTCAGGGGCGCTACGACATGGCGACACCTGCGCATACGGCGTGGGAGCTGCACAAGGCTTGGCCGGAGGCGGATTTTTATTGGGCGCCGGATGCCGGGCATGCGTTCAGCGAGCCCACCATTCTGCATTGGCTGATCGAAGCGACGGACCGGTTTGCCGCTATGAGGTGACTAGATAGCGGGGTGACGGAGTGACGGGGTGACGCGTCAACGGCGTTCCGGCGTCAGCGATCCGTAGGGGACATGCATTTTCTCGCGCGCAAATGAGAAAAACCCCGGCATTGACGATTGACGTCAACCTCCGGGGTTTTCAGGCATTCGTGCAGTGCCGGTGATTGACCGGCACTGTCGATGTCAGGCGATTCAGCCGCTGCGACGCTTGCTGAAGCCGCCGCCGCCGCTGCGACTGCCGAAGCCACGGTCCTGACGCGGTGCATCGAAGCTACGGCCGCCACGATCCTGACGGTTGCCGTCGGCCGGACGCGGCGAGCGACGCTCGAAGCGGTCGGTCGCGCTGCCGTTCGAGAAGCCATTGCCGCCGTTGCCACCTTCGCTCTGCTGGTAGCCCCCTTGGGAGCCGCTGCTTTCGCGGCGCTCGAACGGGGTGCCAGCCGGCTTGTTGCCGCCAAAACGTTGGCCGCCCTGATAGCCGCCACTGCCACCGTTGCCACCATTGCCGCTGCCGTAGCGCGGCGCGCTATTGCTGTTGCTCCAGCGACCACCGCCGTTGCCTTGACCATGACGCGGACCGCCACGGCCCTGGCCCGGACGCTTGCTGCCAGCACCCCCCTTCGGCGGCGAGCGACGCGGTTCGAAACCGGCCACCACATTCACCGGCAGCGGCTCACGCGTGTAGCGCTCGATGCGGCGCACGGCGCCGATCTCACCGTGGGCGGCGAGGCTCACGGCCACGCCACGACGACCGGCACGGCCCGTACGGCCGATACGGTGCACGTAATCTTCTGCAAACTTCGGCAGATCGTAGTTGAACACGTGCGTGATGCCCGGGACGTCGATACCACGCGCTGCCACGTCGGTGGCCACCAGCACGCGCACACGACGCTCGCGCAGTGCGCGCAACGTGCGGTTACGCACGCCTTGCGGCATGTCGCCATGCAGTGCGGCGCTGTCGAAGCCGGCTTGTTCGAGCTGATCGGCCAGCAGGTCTGCGTCGCGCTTGGTCGACGTGAACACGATGGCCTGATCGAGCGCATCGTTGCCGAGCAAGTGCGTAAGCAGGCGATCCTTGTGGGCGCGGTCGTCCACATAGTGGAGCGTTTGCTCGATGTTGGCGTTGGTGCGTTGTTCGCTGCCGCGCGTGATCTCGATAGTTTCCGGATTACGCAGCAGACGACGCGTGATTTCACCCATGCGGCCGTCGATCGTTGCCGAGAACAGCAGCGTCTGACGCGATTCCGGGGTAGCGTCGACGATGGTCTGAATGTCGTCGATGAAGCCCATGTCAAGCATGCGGTCGGCTTCGTCGAGCACGAGCATCATCAGTTGCGACAGATCGATCTTGCCGCTCGAGATGTGATCGAGCAGACGGCCCGGCGTTGCCACGATGATTTCGGGCTGCTTGGCCAGCATTTCGAGCTGACGCGGGTAGGGCATGCCGCCCAGAATACTGACCGTGCGCAGACGGCGCAGTTGCTTGCCGTACGTATCGGCTGCGGTCGAGACCTGTTGCGCCAGTTCGCGGGTCGGCGTGAGCACGAGCAGCAGCGGCTGAGCAGCCACGCGACGCACGCGCTGGCCCTTGCGGGGCTTTTCGCCCGGTTCGGCCGGCTGGTTGCGCGGGTGGGCTGCGGGGGCGCGGTTGCTCAACTCGCCGCTTGCCTGCATTTCTGCGAAGCGATGGATGGCCGGCAGCATGAAGGCTGCCGTCTTGCCCGAACCCGTCGGGCTGGACACGAGCAGATCGCGACCGGCGAGCGCAGCGGGAATCGCGCGCTGCTGGACCGGCGTCGGGCTGGTGTAGCCAGCGGTGGTCAGGGCCGTCAGGATGGCCGGGTTCAGGCCGAGTTCGGCGAACGTGGGCTGACCGTCGGCGCTGGCGGCCGGCACCGTGCCTACTGCCGTGGCGGCATCAACAATAGCGTCGGCGTTTTCTTCGGACGAAGGGAAGTACGTCTGCGCGAGCGCAGACAGCTTGGAAGTCTGTTCCATGAATCCTCTTGCGGATTGATAAGGTTATGTCGGGGCGTTGGCGCCAATCGGCAAACCCAATTCGTCGCAAGCAGGAAGCAAATCGCGGATGGGGCAGAAAGCGGATCGAAATCCGTATCGTAAGCCAGGGACGGTGGCGGGTCGTTCCATCAGGAACGCCAGTACCGGCAAGAACTACAGCGGCTTATCACAGGATTGGGGCAAAACGCGGTTTTTCGTCGCTTGACGGGGTATTTCATAGAATCCCGCGAAGCGAAGCGCGGATTATACCTGTATTTTGAGAAAAGTGCACGTTCGGATTTGCACGGATGGGTGCGGGCTGCCCGGGCAGGCGTTTCAAGGGGATGAACATGGCAGGTGGCGCGAGCTTTGGCGCGGGTTGCCGTCAATCCCGCTAGGTCGCTCGCCACGCGCCCGATTACAATAACGCCATGTCTTCGATTACGCTTCTCGCCCTCGATACCTCGACCGAGTTCTGTTCGGTCGCGCTGTATCGTCACGACCCCGCCGGTGGGGCGCCAGCCCTTGTGCTCGAGCGCCATCTCGACACCGGCCCCGTCTCCAGTACCCATATTCTTCCTGCGGCGCGCGAAGTGCTGCGCGAGGCCGGTGTGACGCTCGCCGAATGCGATGCGATTGCCTTTGGCGCGGGTCCCGGCTCGTTTACCGGGCTGCGCACGGCGTGCGGTGTCGCGCAGGGGCTGGCCTTTGGTGCCGGCCTGCCCGTCGTGCCGGTAGGTACGCTTCTCGCCTGTGCCGAAGCGGCGCGTGCATCGCGTGTCGACACGCAACGTGTTCTCGTCGCGCTTGATGCACGCATGAACGAGGCTTATTGGGCCGACTACGCCTGGGACGCCTCGGCCGGTGAGTGGCGCGAAGTGCAGCCGCCGTCGCTCGACGCGGCCGAACAGGTGCGCGCACCTGATGCGGCGTTCGTCGTTGCCGGGAATGCCGTGCTGGCGTTTGGCGAGCGTTTGCAGGCGAGCGTGCAGGCGCAGGCCGTGCTGGCCGATGCCATGCCGCGTGCCCGTTATGTCGCCGCGCTGGCGGCACGCGCTTTCGCCCGAGGCGAGGCGATTCCCGCCGATCAGGCCATGCCCGTGTACATCCGCAACAAGGTGGCGCAGACGACGGCAGAGCGCGAGGCCATCAAACAACGGGTGGCTGGGCAGCAGGGCAGTGGCAAGGAGGCGCCCTGATGCGCCAGACCGGCCCGAACCATTTTTCACCGATGACGCTGGCCGATCTCGATGAGGTCGTCGCCGTCGAGGTGCGCGCGTATCCGTTTCCGTGGACGCGCCAGAATTTCTTCGATTCGCTGGACGCCGGGCATCAGGGTGTCTGCCTGCGTGCGGTCGATGGAGCGCTGCTGGGCTATTTTCTGCTGATGCCGATCGTCGACGAGTCGCATTTGCTCAACGTGTGCGTCGCGCCGGAAATGCAGGGCAACGGCCTGGGTGTGCAGTTACTGGAAGAAGTGGTGCGCGTGTCGCGTGCGCAGGGCATGGGCGGGGTGCTGCTGGAAGTGCGTCCGTCGAACATGCGGGCATTGCGCATCTATGAGCGCTTCGGTTTCGAGCAGATTGGCCGGCGCAAGGGATACTATCCGGCGAGCGGGCGTCGTGAAGACGCCATTGTGATGCGCCTGTCGTGGGAGACTGATCGTGCCGTGGCCTAAAGCAATTCTGGAAGAGTTCGGGCTGTGGCCGGTGTGGATGTCGCACGATGCGGTGGCCCGGGCGGCGGTGACGTCTGCTGAAGATGGGGATGTGGCAACGCTTGCCGAACCTGTAGCCTCGCAGAGCGGCGCGCAAACCGACGATCTGCCGCCGTGGGATGTGACACCGTCCGTCGCGCCGGAAGTCGTGCGGCCCGTCGCGCGTGCCGCGACCGTGGATCAGGCTCCCGCTGCACCCGCTGCACCCGCTGCACCCGCTGCACCCGCTGCACCTGCAGCACGTCTTGCGCCTGCGCCTGTCCGGCGTGAAGCCGCGCCGGTATCCGCACCGAGCCGCGGTGAGAACCGCCGCATGGCGGATCTGCCGCCCGACGATATCCCCATGTGGCTCGATAGCGATGGCAACGGTGACGGCGATGCGGCTGCCGATGCTGCGTTGTGGTCGATCGTGCGAGAAGCGGGCGGGGCCGATGCGCCGTCGCGCCCCGCATTGCCGGGTGTCGAGACGCTGGACTGGGAGGCGCTGACTGAGCGCGTCGCCAATTGCCGCTTGTGCGGTCTGTGCGAGAAGCGTACGCAGACGGTTTTCGGCGTGGGGGATCGCGAGGCCGACTGGTTGCTCGTGGGCGAAGCGCCGGGGCAGCAGGAGGACTTGCAGGGTGAGCCGTTCGTCGGTCAGGCCGGCAAGCTGCTCGACAACATGCTGCGTGCTTCGGCGTTGCAGCGAGGCGAAAACGTCTATATCGCGAACGTCCTCAAGTGCCGTCCGCCGAACAATCGCGATCCGGAAGCGGATGAAGTGGCGAGCTGCGAGCCGTACCTGAAACGTCAGGTCGCGCTGCTCAAACCGCGCGTGATTGTCGTGATGGGACGTTTCGCGGCGCAGAGTATCCTGCGTACGCAGTCGAGCATTGCCAGCTTGCGCGGGCGTGTGCATGAGTATGAAGGGGTGCCGGTGATCGTGACGTACCATCCGGCCTATCTGTTACGCAGTCTGCCTGACAAGGCCAAAGCCTGGACGGATTGGTGCCTGGCGCGGGCCACCTACGAGGCAGTGTGCGAATCGACTCCGGCCAACAAGCCTACGGCGAACTGATCGAAACGCTACGCGAGGCGCCGGTGCGCGACCTCGCGTGGTTGTTGCTGTCTGCCGATCTCCTCAGCGCTGCGCGCTTCCCGGCGGCACTCGCCCATTTCGATAGCGTTCAGGCGGCGGCCGATGTGGCTCCCGCCCCCATCGCTGCCGCCTCCGGCGCTTTGCCCGGGGCGCATCCCGGTGCCTCGGAGCCGGTTTTCCATTCCCGGTTACTGCACGATTGGCTGCTGGCTTGCGATGCGAATCCCGAGCCATTACGTGAATTTCTCGCGCGCGGCGAAAGCAACCGGCTGGGCCGTTATGCAGAGCAACTGCTGCATTTCGCGCTGCTGCACAGTCCTCGCTTCGATCTGCTTGCGGCTGGCTTGCAAGTGCGCGATCCCCGGCGGGGCAATATGACGCTCGGCGAGTGTGACTTCCTGCTCACGCGTCGGGCAGACCAGCAATTGCTGCATTGGGAGCTGGCGGTGAAGCTGTATTTGTTCGTGCCGCCGGCACGACCCGCGTCGGCGCTCGACGAGCGCGCTGCTCAGTTTCATTGGCTGGGGCCGAATCTTGCCGACAGTCTTGCCGACAAGGTCGCGCGGCTGCTCAGTCACCAATTGCGTCTGACGACACTGGAGGCCGCGCGCGGTGCATTGCCTGCTGCCGGGCCGTGGCTGCCGCAGGTGTATCTCAAGGGCTGGTTGTTCCATCCGCTCACGCAGCGCGGGCAAGTGCCGCAGGTGGCGTCCGAATCGCACGGCCGGGGTTGGTGGGCAACGCTCGACGAGTGGTGGGCGCATGCACAATCGGCGTCTCACGGAAGCGGCGTGCCGGATGCGCGGCGCTGGGCCATGTTGCCGCGGGCTCGTTGGCTCGCGCCCGCGCGTGTGGACGACTCGGCGGCGCTCCCGCTCGATGCGATGCATGAGCGTATCGAGACGCATTGGCGCGAACGGGGTGTCGCCGAGCCGTTGTTGCTCGTCGCGTTGGCGCGGCGCACGGGCGAAGGGGATTGGTTCGAGTGCGAGCGCGGATTTATCGTGCCGGACTATTGGGCGCCGCGTGCCCGTCATCGCATTGAGGAATTGAGCGAGCGGGCTGATGCGGCGGCGCGTCGTGCGCTCGCGCGAAGTGCCGACGACGGCGCGCCGTCGATCTGAGTCGGCGCGTTCGCGGCGTTCGCGGCGTCAGCGCCTCAACCCTTGGGCCAGACCGCGTGGAAGTGGTGTACGGGCCCGATGCCGTGGCCGATGTGCAGTTCGTCGCTGGCGGCGAGTGCGCCGTTGAGATACGCCTTGGCGTCGCGTACGGTGTCCGGCCAGCCTTCGCGACGGGGCCGCAACGCGGCCAGCGCGGCAGAGAGCGTGCAGCCGGTGCCGTGCGTGTTGTGGGCAGCGATGCGGGGTGCGTTGAAGCGTTCGACCCCCGCAGCGCTCACGAGCCAGTCCGGGCTCTGATCGCCGGCCAGATGGCCGCCTTTGACCAGCACATTGCGAGCCCCCAGTGCGCGCAATGCTTGCGCTTGCCGCTCCATCTCGTTTTCATCGGTGGCGGGCTCGACGCCGAGCAACGCGGCGGCTTCCGGCAGGTTAGGGGTAATCAGGTCCGCCAGGGGCAATAGTTCGTCGCGCAGCGCGGCAACGGCGTCGGGCAGCAGCAGCGCGTGCCCGCTCTTCGAGATCATCACGGTATCGAGCACGACGAAGCGCGGCTGGTAGCGCCGCAATCCGGCGGCCACTGCGCGCACGACCTCGGCGTTGGCAAGCATGCCGAGCTTGACCGCATCGACTTCCAGGTCTTGAAACACCGCGTCCATTTGCGCAGTGACGAAACTTGCCGGTGGCGTATGGATGCCGGTCACGCCTTGCGTATTCTGCGCGGTGAGGGCGGTAATCACGCTGGCCCCGTAAGCGCCAAGCGCGGAAAACGCCTTGAGATCGGCCTGGATACCTGCACCACCGCTGGAGTCGGAGCCGGCGATGGTGAGGGCAATGGGAACAGACGACTGACGCAAAATCATATCAATGCTTGACTTCGCCAATGAGCGATACCGAATCGAATTCTCGCTGATTGGCCTGGTGACGCTTCATGACGAGCCACATCGTGCCCGACACGAACACGCCGAACAGAATAATGACGACCCCGACCGGCACATTGCACCAGATCAGCAGTGCATAGAGGCACAGCATGATAAGCACGGACAGGTTTTCGTTGAAATTCTGCACGGCGATGGAGTGACCTGCGGAAAGCAGCACGTGGCCACGATGCTGGAGCAGGGCGTTCATCGGCACCACGAAGAAGCCCGCGAGCGCGCCGACGATGATGAGGAAGATGTACGCGATGATCAGATACAGCGGCACTTTCCACTCGGTGCCGTAGGGCAGCAGATCTTTCGAGAAGAACGCCATCGCCATCACCGCGAGACCCATGGCGATGCCCACCGGCAACACCGAGAGCGAGCGTTTGAGCGGAATGCGGGAGGCCGCCAGGATGGCGCCGATGGCGACGCCCACAGCCGATACGGCTTGCAGAATGGCGCCTTCGGACAGCGTCATGCCGAGCGCCTTTTCCGCCCAGCGCAGCACGATGAACTGCAGCGTCGCGCCTGCGCCCCAGAACAGCGTGGTGACGGCGAGCGAGATCTGACCCAGCTTGTCGCGCCACAGCGTGACGAAGCAGTCGGCGAAGTCGGAGACGAGCTTGATCGGATTGCGTTCCTGTCGCGCGTAACGCGCGCCGGTGTCGGGAATGCGCAGATTGAACAGCGCGGCAATCACATAAATGCCCATGATGATGACCATCGCGGCCATCGCCGGCGAGCTGATCACCTCAGGGGTACGTTGGAGCACCCACTCCGAGATGTGCGGACTGATGAGTGCGCCCCCCAGCACGGTGCCGAGAATGATCGAACTGACGGTGAGGCCTTCGATCCAGCCGTTGGCGGCGACCAGCTTCTCGGCGGGCAGCAGTTCCGTGAGAATGCCGTACTTCGCGGGCGAGTAGGCCGCCGCGCCGAAGCCCACTACGCCATACGCTATCAGAGGGTGTGAGCCGAACAGCATCATCAAACAGCCTGCGACCTTGATCGAGTTGCTGATGAACATGACTTTGCCCTTGGGCATGGAGTCGGCGAAGGCGCCCACGTAAGCGGCAAGAATGACGTACGAGAGAACGAAGAAGAGTTTGAGCAGCGGGGTCATCCACTGCGGGGAATGCAGATCTTTCAGGAGCGCGATTGCGGCGATGAGCAATGCATTGTCGGCCAGCGACGAAAAAAACTGCGCGGCCATGATGGTATAAAAGCCTTTCTTCATCGGTACTTGAGTCGATCCCGTGCGGCGTAAAACTTGCGTGTCTCGGTTGTCGGAATCCGCGGTGCCCGCGAGGGGCTCCCATACGGGAAGAAACCGGGCTTAAACACAGGGGTATCTGCGCGCATCAATCATGCAAATGTCGCCAATCAACCGTATGTTCGGTCTTGGAGCCCCCGTGTCGGGCGCCCGGTCGCCCTCGGTCTGAGACCGATATTGTTATCGGGAAAAAGATTTCGGCAAAACAAGTTGTGCGCACGGCTTTATAACACGAAAATATGCCGATGCGTTATGCCGCCAGCCTGTCCTGGCGAGCTTGTCCTCCGATTCTGTATCCGCCCATGCCACGTCCGATCAAAGTCTCGATTCACACCGCAGCCCTTGCCCATAATCTCGATGTTGCCCGTCGCCATGCGCCCAACGCCAAGGTGTGGGCGGTGGTCAAGGCCAATGCCTACGGGCATGGCATCGATAACGCGTTTCCCGGATTGCGCGACACCGACGGCTTCGGCCTGCTCGATCTCGACGAAGCCGTGCGTTTGCGCGAACTCGGCTGGGCCGGCCCCATTTTGCTGCTCGAAGGGTTCTTCAAACCCGAGGATCTGGCGATCGTCGACGAGTACGGTTTGACGACCACGGTGCACAGTGACGAACAGTTGCGCATGCTGGAGATGGCGCGTCTGAAAAAGCCGCTCAATGTTCAGCTCAAGATGAATTCCGGGATGAACCGCCTTGGTTTCTCCCCCGAGCGTTACCGCGCAGCGTGGGAGCGCGCCCGTGCCATTCCCGGCGTGAGCCAGATCGTGCTGATGACCCACTTTTCCGATGCCGACGGCCCGCGCGGCATCGAGTATCAAATGGAAGCGTTCGAGCGCGGCGCATGCGACGTCCCGGGAGAACGCAGCCTTGCCAACTCCGCAGCCACCTTGTGCCATCCCCAGACACACGGCGCGTGGGTTCGTCCGGGCATCATGCTCTATGGCTCCTCGCCGAAGGGGCTCGAGGTTCCGGCGGCGAAGTTCGATCTGCAGCCGACGATGACGCTCGAATCCGAGTTGATCGGCATTCAGGAAGTCCCGGCGGGCGGCACGGTAGGGTATGGCAGTGTCTTCACCGCCGAAACGCCGATGCGCGTAGGCACGGTCGCTTGCGGTTATGCGGACGGTTATCCGCGTGTCGCACCGACCGGCACGCCGGTGCTCGTCGATGGTGTGCGCACCCGCACGTTGGGCCGCGTGTCGATGGACATGCTGTCTGTCGACCTCACGCCGGTGCCGCAGGCACGGGTGGGGTCGCCCGTCACGCTGTGGGGTCGTGGTCTGAGCATCGACGAGGTCGCCGCCTCGGCCGGCACGCTCGGCTACGAGCTGATGTGCGCCGTGGCGCGTCGTGTGCCGGTGCACGCGAACTAAGCGTCACCACAGGATTTCCACGCATGGCCAAAGCCAAGACTGTCTACATCTGTACCGAATGCGGCGGGCAGACGCCCAAGTGGGCGGGGCAATGCCCCAACTGCAACGGCTGGAATACGCTCGTCGAGTCGGTGGCGGAAACGACGACCGGTCATCGCTATCAATCGCTCGCCAAGAGCACGCCGGTGCGCAAGCTGGCGCAGATCGAGGCGGCTGATGTGCCGCGCTTTTCCAGTGGCGTGAGCGAGTTCGACCGCGTGCTGGGCGGCGGTCTGGTGGCGGGCGGCGTGGTGCTGATCGGGGGCGACCCCGGTATCGGCAAGTCGACGCTGTTGCTCCAGTCGCTCGCACATCTGTCGCGCGAGCGTCGTGCGCTATACGTCAGCGGCGAAGAGTCGGGCGCTCAGATCGCTTTACGGGCGCAACGGCTCGGCCTTGGCGCAGCGGGAGAGGGCGGTGGCGAACTGGACCTGCTCGCGGAAATTCAGCTCGAAAAGATTCTGGGCGTCATCGAATCGGAAAAGCCGGACGTGGTGGTGATCGACTCGATTCAGACGGTCTATTCCGAAGCACTCAGTTCTGCACCCGGCTCGGTGGCGCAGGTGCGCGAATGCGCGGCGCAACTCACGCGAAGCGCAAAGCAGAGCGGCGTGACCGTCATCATGGTCGGCCACGTGACCAAGGAAGGCAGCCTCGCGGGGCCTCGCGTGCTCGAGCACATCGTCGACACGGTGCTGTATTTTGAAGGGGATACGCACTCGTCGTATCGCCTGGTGCGCGCATTCAAGAATCGTTTCGGTGCCGTCAACGAGTTGGGCGTGTTTGCGATGACCGAAAAGGGGCTGCGCGGCGTGGCGAATCCGTCGGCGCTGTTCCTCTCGCAGCATGAACAGAGCGTGCCCGGGTCTTGCGTGTTGGTGACGCAAGAGGGAACGCGTCCGTTGCTCGTCGAGGTGCAGGCGCTGGTCGATACGGCGCAGGTGCCCAATCCGCGTCGTCTGGCGGTGGGGCTTGAGCAGAACCGGCTGGCGATGTTGCTGGCGGTGATGCATCGCCATGCCGGCATCGCCTGTTTCGATCAGGACGTGTTCCTGAACGCCGTAGGTGGTGTGAAGATCACTGAGCCGGCGGCGGATCTGGCGGTGTTGCTGGCGATTCATTCGTCGTTGCGCAACAAGCCTCTGCCGCGAGGGATTGTGGCGTTTGGCGAAGTGGGGCTGGCGGGGGAGATCCGTCCGAGTCCTCGTGGTCAGGATCGTCTCAAGGAAGCCGCCAAGCTCGGTTTTTCCATCGCGATCATTCCGAAAGCGAACGCACCGAAACAGCCCATCGACGGTCTCGAAGTCCACGCAGTCGACCGGCTGGAGCACGCGATTTCCGTGGTGGCGGGGTTGTAGGCTTGCGCGCTGAGCGCGTCAGGCGGCGAGAATAAAAAAAGCCCGGTCCCATCGACCGGGCTTTTCTTTGGGCGGAGTACGGCGACACTTGACCGTGTGGCATGGCCGCCGCTTTCGCGTCAGGCGATCTGCTCGAGGGCTTCCTGGGCTTCGAGCCATTCGGCTTCGACATCCGAGAGCCTGGCCGTCACGTCGGCCTGTTGCTTGAGGCTATCGGTCAGCAGGGCCTTCTTCGCGTCTTCGTAAGTGCTACTGTCCGCGAGGATCGCGTCGAGCCGGGCCTTTTCGTCCGACAGCTTCGCCATCGACTGCTCGAGCTTTTCGATCTTCCTTTGCAGTGGCTTGCGCAGTTGCGACAACCGCTGACGTTCCTGCGCCTCGGCGCGCTTCTGATCCTTGCGATTGACGCCGTCGCCGCTGTCGAGCCCTTCGCCGCTGCCGCTACCGGCGTCTCGCGCCGCCGCGCGTTGATCGGCGGCGTGTTGCAGCAGCCAGTCGCGGTAGTCGTCGAGATCGCCGTCAAACGGCTGCACTTCGCCGCCGGCCACCAGCAAAAACTGATCGGTGGTCGCGCGCAGCAAATGCCGATCGTGCGAGACGAGAATCAGCGTGCCGTCGAACTGAGCCAGGGCCATCGTAAGGGCGTGGCGCGTCTCGAGGTCCAAGTGGTTGGTCGGCTCATCGAGCAGCAGCAGATTCGGCTTGCGCCAGATGATGAGTGCCAGCGCCAGACGCGCCTTCTCGCCGCCGGAGAACGGCGCAATCGATGACGTCGCCATGTCGCCGCGGAAGTTGAATCCGCCGAGAAAATCGCGCAGCTCCTGTTCGCGCGTGTCGGGCGCGAGGCGTTGCAGATGCTGCAACGGCGAATCGTCGTGACGCAGCGTTTCGACCTGATGCTGGGCGAAGTAGCCGATCTGCAACCCTTTGCCGGTCTTCACTTCGCCGGCCAGCGGCGCAAGCGTGCCTGCGAGCGTTTTGATGAGCGTCGATTTGCCTTGACCGTTCGCGCCCAGCAGGCCGATACGTTGCTCGTTCTGTACCGACATCGTGACGCGCGGAAGGATGACCTTCTCGCTGCCGTCTTCGAGCGGATAACCGCAACGCACGGCATCGAGGACGAGCATCGGGTTTGGCGCACTGTCGGCCGGGCGGAACTCGAACGTAAACGGCGACGCGATATGCGCGGGCGCGATGCGCTCCATCTTCTCGAGCGCCTTCATCCGGCTCTGTGCCTGACGCGCCTTCGTCGCCTTGGCCTTGAAGCGCGTGATGAACGATTCCAGGTGCGCAATCGTTTTCTGTTGCTTGTCGAACGCGCTTTGTTGCAGCACCAATTGCTGGCCGCGCAAGATCTCGAACTGGCTGTAGTTGCCGCCGTAGCGCTTGATCTGCTGATTCTCGATATGCAGTGTGACGTTGCAGACCTCGTCGAGAAACTCGCGATCATGCGAGATCACGATCAGCGTGCCCGGGTAGCGCTTGAGCCAGTCTTCGAGCCAGACGATCGCATCGAGGTCCAGGTGGTTGGTCGGTTCGTCAAGCAACAACAGATCGGACGGGCACATGAGCGCCTGTGCCAGATTCAGGCGCATGCGCCAGCCACCCGAGAAGCTGGCGACGGGCAACTGTGTCTGCGGGAGCGTGAAACCCAGGCCGAGCAGCAGGGCTTCGCCGCGGGCCGGCGCCGTGTAGCCGTCGGCGTCGGCAAACGCGGCGTGGGCCTCGGCTTGTGCGTGACCGTCATGGGCGGCTTCGGCGGCGGCGATGGTCGCCTCGATCTCGCGCAGCCGGGTATCGCCGTCGAGCACGTAGTCGAGGGCGGTTCGCTCGACGGCAGGCGTCTCCTGCATCACGTGCGCGACGCGCCAACTGCTGGGCACGAAGACATCGCCGCCATCGGCGTGCAACTGAGCGCGCAGCAAGGCGAAGAGCGTGGATTTACCCGCGCCGTTGGCACCGACCAGGCCGACGCGCTCGCCCGGATTGAGCGTTACGGAGGTGTCCTCGAAGAGCGGTTTGGTGCCGCGGGCGAGGGTGAGATGTTCGAATCGAATCACGAAAAAGGCCGAGGGGAAAGCGGGTCAGTTCGTCCTGGGGCCACGCGCGGCGAGCCGGTGTCGCCGATCCGTTGGGGAGCGAACGAGCCGTGCGTCGAAACCCTGGCGCAGGGGACGGCAAAACCGGCATTTTACCGGTCTGCGCGCGCGAAAGCGATGCGCGCGGCGCGGCGCCTACAGAATTGGGGCGAAAAGCCGTGCGATACGCATCACAATCTGACGCCATTTCGGAATCTTCCGAAACGCGTCCTTGTCCAGCAGGACCGCCTGTTCGAAGTCATGCGTGAGCATGTACGCGACGTCGTCTGCAAAGGCGCGGTTGACCGTGAGCAGCATGATTTCGAAGTTGAGCCGGAACGACCGGTTGTCGAGATTGGCGCTGCCGACGGCGGCGGCGCTGTCGTCGATCAGCACGACCTTCTGGTGAATGAAACCATGCTGATAGCGATAGACATTGATGCCGCTGCGCGCGGCTTCTAACGCATACGAGGTCGTCGCTTCGAACACCACGTAGTGATCGGGCCGGTCGGGGATCAGAATGCGCACGTCCACGCCCCGCAGTACCGCGAGACGCAACGCGGAGAACACGGCCTCGTCGGGCACGAAATAGGGCGTGGTAAGCCATACCCGTTTCTGTGCGGCATTGATGGCCGTGACAAAGAAGAGCGACGACGTCTCCAGACGGTCGGCCGGGCCACTCGGCACCACCTGGCAGTGCATGTCCTCACCGGAGGCGGCCGGCTGACGGTTGAGTTCCGGTACCGCGCCCGTACTCCAATGCCAGTCTTCGGCGAATGCCCGCTGAATGCCGACCACCGCCGGTCCGCGCACGGAGATATGCGTGTCGCGCCAGGGCGCCAACGGCGGTTTCTCACCGAGGTATTCGACCCCGACATTGTGCCCGCCGATGAACGCTTCGTTGCCGTCGATCACCACGATCTTGCGGTGGTTGCGGAAATTGAGCTGAAAGCGATTGACGAAAATGCCGCGTTTGGCGGCCGCGAACTCGTGGACCATCACGCCGCCCTGGCGCAGCTTCTCGCAATAGCTGCGCGGCAGATCGTGACTGCCGATCCGATCGTAGAGGAAGTAGACCTTTACGCCCGTCGCGGCGCGCGCGAGCAGCCGGGCGGACAGGGCGCGTCCGAGCGGGTCGTCCTTGACGATGAAGAACTGGACGATGACGTAGTCGCGTGCGCGGTCGATGGCGGCGAAGATGGCATCGAACGTGGCCCGGCCGTTCACCAGCAGACGCACGCGATTGCCCGCCACGAAGGACATGCCCGTCATGGCGGTGAGTGCTGCAAACTCCTGGTGAGCTTCCACGGCGACAGGTGCCTCGCCGCGCCATTGCGTCTCGCCGATGCGCGACTGCAGTGCCTCGTTGCGCGCGCGACGCGCTTCGACATAGCCAATGAACTTCGATCGCCCGAGGAACAGATAGGGGATGAGCGTGAGGTAGGGCATTGCCACGAGCGATACTGCCCACGCCACCGCGCCTTGCGAAGTCCGTACTGTCAGAACGGCATGGATGGCGGCGATGATCCCCATTGCGTGGAGACAGGCGACGGCAAAGCCGACGTCGAGCCAATTGAACGTCATGACGGACAACCTTCCTCCATGCCTTGAGTCGCGCGGACCCGGGAACCCGAGTGTAACCGGGGTACATGAACTTAGGCGAGGGCTCGCTGAAAGGCGCGAGCCCCGAGGGAGTTACGGTATCAAGGCAGGTCGGCTGCCTGCACCAGAAACACCATATCGTCGCCAGCGCTCGTTGCCAGCCATGTCATCGGCAGGTCGGGGAACGCGGCTTCGACAAAATGGCGTTCGTTGCCGATCTCCACAATCAGAACACCGTTGTCGGTCAGATGCTTGCGGGCACCGGCAATGATGCGTCGGACCACATCCATGCCATCGTCGCCGCCTGCCAGCGCCAGACGCGGCTCGTGGCGATACTCCGCCGGCAGCACCTGCATCGAGCCTTCGTTGACGTACGGCGGATTGGTGAGAATGACTTCGTAGCGCTTGCCTTGGGGCAGCGGTGCATACAGATCGCCCAGATGCAGCGCGATGCGGTCTTCAAGGCCATAGTCGGCCACGTTGATCTTCGCCACGGCCAAGGCATCCGGGGAAATGTCGACAGCATCGATCTGCGCAGCCGGGAAGGTCTCGGCCGCGAGGATCGCGAGACAGCCTGAGCCGGTGCATAGCTCGAGCACGTCAGTGACGTCCTCAGCGTGATTGACCCACGGCTGCAAGGCGTCTTCGAGCAACTCGCCCACGAACGAGCGCGGCACGATGACGCGCTCGTCCACGTAGAACCGGTGGCCGTGCATCCACGCCTCGTTCGTGATGTAGGAGGCGGGTACACGTTCACCTGCGCGACGGTTGATGACCGACAGGACGCGCTGGATTTCCTCGGGCAGCAGGCGGGCGTCGAGAAAGGGATCCAGCGTATCGATGGGCAGGTGCAGCGTATGCAGCAGGAGATACGCGGCTTCGTCGTACGCCGTAGCCGTGCCGTGTCCGAAGGCCAGCTCGGCCTCGGTAAAGCGCGAAACGGCGTAGCGCAGCAGATCGCGCAAGGTCTGGAAGGGGTGGGTCGCTTGAGTCGTCATGGTGATTGCCTCGCGCGCCTCAGGCCACCAGACGCTTCAACACGCCCCGGTAGATGTTCTTGAGCGGCTCGATATCGGCGACGGCAATGTGTTCGTCGATCTTGTGAATGCTGGCGTTGCACGGGCCGAATTCGATGACCTGCGGGCAGACGCGTGCGATGAAGCGGCCGTCCGAGGTGCCGCCTGTCGTGGAGAGTTCGGTTTGCAGCCCCGTTTCCTCTTGGATGGCGCTCGAGAGCGCTTCCGACAGATCGCCGCGCGGCGTGAGGAAAGGCTGGCCGCTGATCGACCAGTCGAGCGTGTAGGTCAGGCCGTGGCGGTCGAGCAGTTCATGCACGCGCTGCTGGAGACCCTCGGACGTGCTGGCCGTCGAGAAGCGGAAGTTGAACATCACCGTCAGTTCGCCCGGAATGACGTTGGTCGCCCCGGTGCCTGCGTGAATGTTCGAGATTTGCCACGTGGTGGGCGGGAAATACTCGTTGCCATTGTCCCAGACGGTCTGTGTCAGTTCGGCGAGCGCCGGTGCGAACAGATGCGTCGGATTCTTGGCGAGATGCGGATAGGCGATGTGACCCTGTACACCCTTGATCACGAGCTTGCCCGACATCGACCCGCGGCGGCCATTCTTGACCATGTCGCCCAACTGCTGGCTCGACGTCGGCTCTCCCACTACGCAATAGTCCAGGCGCTCGCCACGCGCCGTCAGTGCTTCGACAACCTTCACGGTGCCGTCGGTCGCGGGGCCTTCCTCGTCGCTGGTCAACAGAAAGCCGATCGCGCCGGCGTGATCCGGATGCTGGGCGACGAATTCCTCCGAAGCGACCACGAACGCGGCGAGCGACGTCTTCATGTCTGCGGCGCCGCGACCATAGAGCATGCCGTCGCGATGCGTCGGGGCAAACGGATCGGAATGCCATTGCTCGAGCGGGCCAGTCGGTACCACGTCGGTGTGGCCTGCAAAAACAAGCAGCTTGCCGTCGGTGCCGCGCGTGCCGCGCTTGACCGCCCACAGGTTGGTCACGCCATTCGATGCGATGGTCTCGCACGCGAAGCCGATAGCTTCGAGGCGGCGCGCCAGAATGGCCTGGCAATCGCGGTCTTCGGGCGTCACGGAATGACGGGCGATCAGTTGCTCGGTGAGCGCCAGCGTGGCGCCGTGGGAGGAAGTCATGAAATCAGAATCGTGAGGCGTAACTGTCGGGCGTGAAGCCCACGGAAACCTTGCCGTTCGCCACCAGCACGGGGCGCTTGATGAGCGACGGGTTTTCGATCATCAGGGTGCGCGCGACCGACGCGTCGTCAGCCGCAGCCTGTTGTTCTGGCGAGAGCTTGCGCCACGTTGTGCCTTTGCGGTTGAGCAACGTGGTCAGCGGCACCTGATCGAGCCAGATGCCCAGCAATGCGTTGTTCACGCCCGCCTTCTTGAAGTCGTGGAAGTCGTACGCCACGCCGTGCTCGTCGAGCCACGTGCGCGCCTTCTTCACGGTATCGCAGTTGGGAATGCCGTACAGCACTGCCGTCATCGCCAGAACTCCTGATGTCGCGATTACAAAAAACGAGGCGCAAACGTCGCAGTCAAGACTGCCACTGCGCCTCGCTGGGTGCCGCGTAGACTTATTCGCCGCGCAGCAGGTCGTTGATCGCCGTCTTGGCGCGCGTTTGCGCGTCGACCTTCTTCACGATCACGGCGCAGTACAGGCTGTACTTGCCATCTTTCGACGGCAGGTTACCCGGCACGACAACCGAACCGGCCGGCACGCGGCCGTAATGCACTTCACCCGTTTCGCGATCGTAGATCTTGGTCGACTGACCCAGATACACGCCCATCGAGATCACCGAGTTCTCTTCGACGATCACGCCTTCCACGACTTCCGAGCGGGCGCCGATGAAGCAGTTGTCTTCGATGATGACCGGGTTGGCCTGCAGCGGCTCGAGCACGCCGCCGATGCCGACGCCGCCCGAAAGGTGAACGTTCTTGCCGATCTGGGCGCACGAACCGACCGTGGCCCACGTGTCGACCATCGTGCCTTCGTCAACGTAGGCGCCGATGTTCGTGTACGACGGCATCAGCACGACATTTTTGCCAATGAACGAGCCACGTCGCGCCACCGCCGGCGGCACCACACGGAAGCCGCCGCGTGCGAAGTCTTCGGCGGTGTAGTTGGCGAACTTGCTCGGCACCTTGTCATAGAACTGTGTGAAGCCGCCGGCCGGCATGACAGCATTGTCTTCAAGGCGGAAAGAAAGCAGCACGGCCTTCTTGATCCACTGGTTCACGATCCACTGGCCGTCTTGCTTCTGGGCCACGCGCAGGGTGCCTTTGTCCAGCTCGGCGATGACGTGGGCGACAGCCTCACGCACATCGGCAGGTGCCGACTTGGCCGAGATCTCGGCACGGTTTTCCCAGGCTTGGTCGATGATGGTTTGCAGTTGTTGCGACATGGCGAGAATCGGTTACGGTAGGGATTAAAGGGATTGGCAGAACTGCACGATGCGCTGGGCGCCTTCGGTGCATTCGTCCACATCGGCCACAAGGGCGATGCGCACATAGTTCTCGCCCGGGTTGGTGCCGTGCGCCGCGCGGCCCAGGTACGACCCGGGCAGTACGGCCACATTGTATTGCGCCAGCAATTGGCGCGTGAATTCCGTGTCGGACAGGCCGGTTTTCGTGTCCACCTTGGCCCACAGGTAGAAGCCCGCGTCCGGCAGACGCACGTCGAGCACTTCGGCGAGCATCGGGGTGACGGTCTGGAACTTCTTCAGGTACTTGCTGCGGTTCAGGCGAACGTGGGCTTCGTCGTTCCACGCCGCGACACTCGCTGCCTGAACGGCGGGGCTCATTGCGCAGCCGTGGTACGTGCGGTACAAGAGGAATTTCTTCAGAATCGCCGCGTCGCCCGCCACGAAACCCGAGCGCATGCCCGGCACATTCGAGCGCTTCGACAGGCTGGAGAACACCACCAGACGCTCGAAGCCACGACCCAGTTGGTGGGCTGCCGCCAGGCCGCCCAGCGGGGCGCGCTCTTCGTCGAAATAGATCTCGGAGTAGCACTCGTCGGACGCGATCACGAAACCGTACTGGTCCGAGAGTTCGAACAGCCGCTTCCAGTCGGCAAGGCCCAGCACGGCGCCAGTCGGATTGCCAGGCGAGCAGAGATAGACGAGTTGGACGTCGCGCCAGACCTCTGCGGGCACGGCGTCGTAATTCGGGGCAAAGTTACGCGCCGGGTCGCTGTCGACATAGTAGGGCGCAGCGCCGGCAAGCAACGTTGCGCCTTCGTAGATCTGGTAGAACGGGTTCGGACACAGCACCCGTGCGCCGGGCTTGCTGCCGTCGACGACTGCCTGCGCAAACGAGAAGAGCGCTTCGCGCGACCCGGTGACCGGCAGCACTTCGGTGGCCGGGTTCACATTGGGCAGCGCGTAGCGGCGCTCCAGCCACCCGGCGATGGCGGCGCGCAGCGGCTCGCCGCCCGCCGTGGCGGGGTAGTTCGAGAGGCCGCCCAGCCCTTCGATCAGGGCTTCCTTGATGAACTGGGGCGTCGGGTGCTTGGGTTCACCGATGCCGAAGCTGATGGCCTTGTACGTGCTGGCGGGCGTGACATCCGCCACCAGCGACTTGAGGCGTTCGAAGGGGTAGGGCTGGAGCTTGTCGAGTAATGGGTTCACGAGAATTCAAACAGACTCAGGGCTAGGGTTCGCGATGCCATTCAAGGCAACGTTCGAGGCAATTCGGGCCGCGCGAGGCGGCTGGGCGAGAGTTGCCGGGCTTCGGTGCGCCGTGACGCGGTTTCCGGGACCGGACTTGCGAATGACAGGCCACACATGGGCTCACACTTATCTGTCACATCACGCGAAGGGGTTCCCGGACGCGCTCAAGAATGGCAAGATCGGCAAAGCGAAAATTATACCGTCACAGCGCCCACAAAGCGCGACCACCGCGTAATTCAGCACATTCCGAGGCGCCAATGGGGCAAGTCTGCGGAGTATCTCAGGTTTTTCAGGAGTCAACAGTATGACCGTAGCCGGCAACGGCGCGCACAGCCCGGCGTCGACCCCCGGCGCTTCGCTGCGCACCCGGGCGGCGCCCGCCTTGGCCATTCTCATCGGTTCTTCCGTGTGGGGGCTGGCCTGGTTTCCCTACCGCGTGCTCGCCCAGTGGGGCGTGGCGGCGGTGCCTGCGCAGATCTGCACCGCGAGCGTCGCGCTGCTGCTGCTCACTCTGGTCTATCGCCGCTCGCTCGGCACGCTGCGCTGGTCGTGGCTGCTCGTCGGCGTGGCCTTCGCTGGCGGCACCACCAACGTGGCGTTCGTCTGGGGGACGACGCACGGCCATGTGATGCGCGTGCTGCTGCTTTTCTATCTGACCCCGGTTTGGACGGCACTGTTTGCCCATTGGCTGCTCGGCGAGCGCGTTGGCACGCGGGGCGCGGGATTGATTGCGCTGGCGTTGGGCGGCGCGGGGCTGATGCTCTGGTCGCCCGAACTGGGCTGGCCGGTGCCGAACAACCCGGGCGAATGGGCCGGTGCTATTGCCGGCGCGGCCTTTGCGTTAAATAACGTGCTGCTGCGGCGCGTGAGTCAGTCGCTGCCGGATGTGCGCGCGGAAATGCGCAGTTGGACCCTCTATCTCGGCTGTTTGGTCGGCGGGTTGCTCGTGCTGCCGTTCGACGGCGGCGCCGATGCGGGCCGCGCCACCCTCTCGGCGCTCACGTCGAGCACGGCGACTGCGGCAGTTGCGCTGGCGCTGGGTTGCGCCATCGCGGTGACCAACGTCATTGTGCAGTTCGGCCTGGCGCGTGTGCCGGCCAATCAGGCGGCGCTCATCATGCTCTTCGAGATCGTGGTGGCGGCAATTTCATCCTGGTGGCTCGCCAGCGAAGGGCTGGGCATGCGTGAAATCGCGGGCGGGCTGTGCATTGTGGCGGCGGGTGTGCTGTCCGGAATTTTGCCGGATTCCCGTCGTTGTAAATCCGCGACGCCAGGGGATGCGATGGTATGATGCGTACCGATGTTATATCGATGTAAGCGGCCTGCGCACGCCAGCGTGCGCGAGGCCCGACAGGACCAGCTAGCGCGTCTGCGTCTTTCCCATCATTCAATGACCGATAAAGCGAACCTGCCGTGCGTCTGACCTCCATCAAACTCGCTGGCTTCAAGTCATTCGTCGATCCGACGAACTTCGCGGTGCCTGGCCAATTGGTCGGGATCGTCGGCCCGAACGGGTGCGGCAAATCCAACATCATCGATGCCGTGCGCTGGGTGCTCGGCGAGTCGCGCGCCTCGGAGCTGCGCGGCGAATCGATGCAGGACGTGATTTTCAACGGGTCGACTGCCCGCAAGCAGGCGAGCCGCGCGAGCGTCGAACTGGTGTTCGACAACAGCGCCGGGCGCGCCGCCGGGCAGTGGAGCCAGTACGCCGAAATCGCCGTCAAGCGCGTGCTCACGCGCGATGGCACCTCCAGTTACTACATCAACAATCTGCCGGCCCGCCGCCGCGACATCCAGGACATCTTCCTCGGTACCGGCCTCGGGCCGCGCGCCTACGCCATCATCGGGCAGGGGATGATCTCGCGCATCATCGAGGCCAAGCCCGAAGAGCTGCGCGTGTTCCTCGAAGAAGCCGCGGGCGTCTCCAAATACAAGGAACGCCGTCGCGAGACGGAGAACCGTCTGCAGGACACGCGTGAAAACCTCACGCGCGTGGAAGACATTCTTCGCGAACTCGGCACCAACCTCGAGAAGCTGGAATCGCAGGCTGTGGTGGCCAACCGCTTCAAGGACCTGCAGCGCGACGGCGAGGAGAAGCAGCAACTGTTATGGCTGCTTCGCAAGAACGAAGCGCAGAACGAACAAGAACGTCAGCAACGCGCCATTGAATCGGCTCAGGTCGATCTCGAGGCGCAGATGGCGCGTCTGCGCAGTTCGGAGTCCGATCTCGAAACGCTGCGTGCCGCCCACTACACGGCCACCGACGCCGTGCAGGCTGCGCAAAGCGCCATGTACGAGGCGAATTCGGAAGTCAGCCGTCTCGAAGCCGAGATTCGCTACGTTGTCGAGTCGCGCAACCGGGTGCAGGCCCAACTGGCGGCGCTCACCTCGCAGCGCGAGCAGTGGCAGGCCCGCTCGGCGCAGTCGGAAGAAGCGCTCGCGCTCGCTGAAGAAGAACTCATCATTGCCGAAGAGCGTGCCGCCACGGCGCAGGATCAGGCGGCCGATCAGAACGACGCACTGCCCGCGCTCGAAGCCAACTGGCGCGAAGCGCAGAACCTGCTCAACGAGCAACGCAGCGAGATCGCCCAGGTCGAGCAGAATCTGAAGCTCGAAGCTGCGCACCAGCGTAACGCCGATCAGGCATTGCAGCAGTTGCAGCAGCGCCAGGAGCGCCTGCAAGGCGAGGCGCGCGGGCTCGACAAGCCCGACGAAGCCGAGCTGGAAATGCAGCGTGCCGAGCTCGCCGAACATCAGGCGATGCTCGAAGATGCGCAAGCCGAACTCGCCGATGCCCAGGAGCGGCTGCCGCGACTGGAAGCCGAGCGTGCCGAGGCCCAGGCCAGAGTGCAGTCCGAGGCCGCGACCATCGCGCAGCTCGAAGCGCGTCTGACGGCACTCAAGCAACTGCAGGAGAGCGTGCAGACCGAAGGCAAGGTTCAGCCTTGGCTCGACAAGCACGAACTGGCGCAATTGCCGCGGCTCTGGAAGAAACTGCATATCGAGCCGGGCTGGGAAAACGCGCTCGAGTCGGTGCTGCGTGAGCGTCTTGCGGCACTCGAAATCAGCAATCTCGACTGGGTGAAGGCCTTTGCGAGCGATGCGCCGCCGGCCAAGCTGGCGTTCTACTCGCCGCCGCCGGCCGCCCGTCCTATCGAAACACCGGCCGCTCTGCGTCCGTTGCTCTCGTTGCTGCGGATCGACGATCCGGGCCTGCGTGCCGTGTTGCAGGAATGGCTCGGACACGTTTTCGTTGCCGACGATCTGGCGCAAGCCATGGTCGCCCGGGCGCAATTGCCGGAAGGGGCGTCCATTGTCGTCAAGGCGGGGCATCAGGTCACGCGTGTGGGTGTGCAGCTTTACGCGGCCGACTCCGAGCAGGCGGGGTTGCTCGCCCGTCAGCAGGAAATTGAGAATCTGGGCAAGCAACTGCGCGCGCAGGCACTGCTGTCGGACGAAGCCAAGTCGAGCGCTGTCCGCGCGGAGGCGGCCTACAGTCAGGCGGCGCAGTCCCTGACCGAAGTGCGCGGCCGTGCGGAGCGCGCCACGCAGCGCGTGCATGCATTGCAGATGGATGTGCTCAAGCTCACGCAAGCCTATGAGCGCTACAACGCCCGCAGTACGCAGATCGACGAAGAACTGAGCGAGATCGCCGCGCAGATTGAAGAGCAAGTCGCGCTGCGCGCCGAATCGGAAGCGAATTTCGAGCAAAGCGACGCGCGTCTGGCTGAGTTGCAAGCGACGTTCGAAGACGGTCAGCTCGAGTTCGAATCGCTCGACAGCCAGCTCTCGGAGGCTCGTAACCGTGCGCGCGAACTTGAGCGTCTGGCTCAGGAAGCGTCTTATGGTCAGAAGGGGATCTCGAGCAAGATCGACGAACATCGGCGCAATATCCAGACGGCGCTCGAGCAAGCCGAACGTCTGGTGGTGTCGATCGAGCAGGCGCAGGCCGAACTTGCACAGATCACCGAGCAGACCGTCGAGAACGGTTTGCAGGACGCGCTCGAATTGCGCGCCGAGAAGGAAGAGATACTTGGGGCTGCGCGCATCGAACTCGATGCGCTGACACAAAAGCTGCGTCAGAGCGACGAAGAGCGCCTTGCTGCGGAGCGCGGGCTGCAACCGCTGCGCGACCGCATCACGGAACTGCAGTTGAAGGAGCAGGCCGCGCGCCTGAACCGTGAACAATTCGTCGAGCAACTGACGACGGCCGAAGTCGATGAGGAAGCGCTCTCCAGCAAACTGACGCCGGATCTGAAGCCGTCGTATCTGCAGGGTGAGGTCACGCGTATCAACAATGCGATCAATGCGCTGGGGCCGGTCAACATGGCCGCGCTCGAAGAGCTGGAAACGGCGCGCGACCGCAAGGTTTTCCTCGACGCACAGTCGGCCGACCTGAACGACGCCATCGAAACGCTCGAAGGCGCCATTCGCAAGATCGACGAAGAGACACGCGTGCTGCTGCAAGGCACGTTCGACGAAGTGAACAAGCATTTCGGCGAGCTGTTCCCGATGTTGTTCGGCGGCGGACAAGCCAAACTCATCATGACGGGCGACGAAATTCTCGACGCGGGCGTTCAGGTGATGGCGCAACCGCCGGGCAAGAAGAACTCTACGATTCACCTGCTGTCTGGTGGTGAGAAGGCACTCACGGCGATTGCGCTGGTGTTCGGGATGTTCCAGCTCAACCCGGCGCCGTTCTGCTTGCTCGATGAGGTGGATGCACCGCTCGACGATGCCAACACCGAGCGCTACGCCAAGATGGTGGCGCGTATGTCGGACCGTACCCAATTCGTATTTATTTCGCACAACAAAATCGCGATGGAAATGGCCAATCAGCTCATCGGCGTCACCATGCAGGAACAAGGGGTGTCGCGGATCGTGGCGGTGGACATGGAGTCAGCGATCAATCTGGCCGAGATCGCGTGACCCCGCGCCCAAGATGGAGAAGAGAGAGGAACGCCGCGCATGAATGAACTGCAGCTGAGCTTGATTGCCGCAGGGGTAGTGGTACTGCTTGGAGTGGTCGCTTATAACGCCTGGCAGGGCAGCAAGGCACGCGCACGCATACCGCGTCGCATGCCGGTCGATGGTGCCGGTATCGATGCGACTGCCGGAGCGCCCGACGCCGACGACGACCGCCCGTTCATCGAGCCGACGCTGTCGCCGCCGCGCGTGCCTGCGCATGCCGGCGAGCGTCGTGAACCGACGCTGGGCCCGGCAGCAGCGTCTGGTACGTCGGTGCAGGACGCCTTCGCCATTAACGAAGACGCCTGGGATGCGCCGCCTGCCGCGCGCCGGCGCGCCGCGCAGGAAGCGGCCGCTCTCGCGGCGCAAGCCGGCGATGCGGCCACTGCCACTGCCACGGCCGAGACGGCCAAGACGGCCGAATCGGCCGAATCGGCCGAAACGCCATCGGTGGCCGATTCCGCCCAACACGATCGTCGTGACGAGCAGGCAAGCGATGCGGAGCAAGCTGCCGCCGTGAGCGCGGTGGCGCGTCTCGACGCCGAACTGGCGGCCGACGACACCGTGGATGCTGCCGCAGCCGGTGCGGCTGCCGCGGCAGCCAGTGCACCCGACCACGAGGCCCTTGCCCACGCCGCAGCGCCTGCGGCCGAGCCTGTCGTTTTGCCGGCATCGGCGGCGCCAGTTGCCGCGGCTAGTCCGGCGGTCCCGAGCGGCCCGCCGCCGGTTATTGACGAGCGTATCGACTGCATCGTCGAGCTGCCGTTGGCGAATGTGGTGGCTGCGGAGCGACTGATGCCGCTGACCGTGCGCATGCGGCGCGCGGGCAGCAAGCCAGTCAATGTCGAGGGCCGCGCCGACGAGCATTCGCCGTGGGAATTGATTCGCACCGGCGGGCGCTACCACCAGTTGCGCATGGCCGTGCAGTTGGCCAACCGCGCGGGCGCGTTGAACGAAGTCGAGTTCTCGGAGTTCTCGAACCTCGTGCAGACCCTTGCCGACGCGGTCGACGCCTTGCCCGAACTGCCTGACATGATGGAAACGGTCGCCCGTGGCCGTGAACTCGACAGTTTCGCCGCGCAATGCGACGCCCAACTGTCGGTCAACGTGCTCTCCGACGGTGCTCCCTGGTCGGCAAACTACGTGCAGGCCGTGGCGACGCAGGACGGTCTGCTGCTCTCGCGCGACGGCATGCGTTTCGTCAAGCTCGATACCCGCCAGAATCCGGTGTTCATGCTGCAGTTCGGCGACACCAACTTCCTGCGCGACGATCTGACGTACAAGGGTGGCGATCTGATCACGATGCTGCTCGATGTGCCGGTGGCCGACGAAGACCTGCTGCCGTTCCGTCTGATGTGCGATTACGCGCGTTCGATCGGACAGCGCATCGGTGGGCGCGTCGTGGACGATCAGCGCCGGCCGCTGTCGGATGCTGCGCTGCAAAACGTCGACAAGCAATTGCTCAAGCTCTACGAACGCCTCGAGGCACGGGGCCTGCCGGCGGGCTCGCCGGTGACCCGACGTCTGTTCAGCCAGTAACGACGAGGGCGGTGCGCGGCAGACGACGATCTGTCAGACGCCGCGTTCGATGCACGCCGTTCACCGTCGGGTGAGCGGCGTTTTTGTTCCGATGGATGACGGCTGTCGGCGATGCGCAGGTGCGTACGTCGAAGGCATAATGTCCTGACTTCTCGTATCCCGAGTTTCCACGCATGTCCCAAACTTCCGTTCCGGGTCAGGGCGCGAACGCGCCAACGGCAGCCGATGTAACGGCTGCGGCGCAACGTGCTGCCGAGCTGCGCGTCGAATTGGCGCGCCACAACCGCGCCTATTACGAATATGATGCGCCGCTGATTCCCGATGCCGAGTACGACCGCCTGTTTGCCGAGTTAGTCGCGCTTGAGGCCCAGTTTCCCGAGTTGCAGCGTCCCGATTCGCCCACGCAACGCGTGGGTGGCACGCCAGTGGAGGGTTTCGCGCCGGTCGTGCATCGTGTGCCGATGCTCTCGCTGAACAACGGCTTTGCCGACGAGGATGTCGAAGCGTTCGACCGTCGCGTGTCCGACGGCCTGCGCGGTGCTAACGCGCCTTCTGGCGACCTGTTCGGCATGCCCGTGGAATATGCCGCCGAGTTGAAGTTCGACGGTCTGGCGATTGCCCTGCGCTATGAGCATGGTGTGCTCGTGCAGGCGGCAACGCGTGGCGACGGAACCACGGGTGAGGATGTCACCGCGAACATCCGCACGATCAAGAAGATTCCGCTGAGTCTCGATACCGACAATCCGCCCGAAGTGCTCGAGGTGCGGGGGGAGGTGCTGATGTTCCGCGCCGACTTCGACAAACTCAATCGCGCTCAGGAAGCGGCAGGCGAGAAGGTATTCGTCAACCCGCGCAATGCGGCCGCGGGCAGTCTGCGACAGCTCGATTCGAAGATTACGGCCAAGCGTCCGTTGTCGTTCTTTGCCTACGGGGTGGGCGAATTGGCAGGCGCCGCCATGCCGGAAACGCATTCGGCCTTGCTCGACTGGTATGTCACGCTCGGTATACCGGTGAACGACCGCCGCGAGGTCGTGCAAGGCGCGGCTGGGTTGCTGGCGTTCTACCGCGCGGTTGGCGAGGCGCGTCCAACGCTGCCGTATGACATCGATGGCGTGGTCTATAAGGTCAATCGCCGCGACGAGCAGGACCGTCTCGGGTTTGTCTCTCGCGCGCCCCGCTTTGCGCTGGCGCACAAGTTCCCGGCGCAGGAAGCGCTGACGACATTGCTGGACATCGAAGTGCAGGTTGGGCGAACCGGGGCGATCACGCCGGTAGCGCGCCTGGCGCCGGTATTTGTCGGCGGGGCGACCGTGACCAATGCAACGCTGCATAACGAAGACGAGATTCGCCGCAAGGAAGTGATGATCGGCGATACGGTGATCGTGCGCCGCGCGGGCGACGTGATTCCCGAAGTCGTCGGCTCGGTGCTTGAGCGCAGGCCGGCGGATGCACGGGCCTTCGTCATGCCGACGGCGTGTCCGGTATGCGGATCGGCCATCGAGAAGCTCCCTGACGAGGCGATCGCGCGATGCACGGGTGGATTGATTTGTGCGGCGCAGCGCAAACAGGCGTTGCTGCATTTTGCGCAACGCCGGGCGCTCGATATCGAAGGTCTGGGTGACAAGCTTGTCGAGCAACTGGTCGATCAGCACATTATTCGCACACCGGCGGATTTGTTCAAACTTGGCGTTGCGAAGCTCGCAGCGCTGGACCGCATGGCCGACAAGTCGGCGTCGAATCTGGTGGCCGCGCTGGAGACGGCGCGCCACACGACGCTGGCGCGGTTCATTTTCGCGTTGGGCATCCGGCATGTGGGTGAGGCGACGGCGAAGGATCTCGCCCGGTATTTCGGCACGCTCGATAACGTGATGGCGGCCAGCGTCGAGGAACTGCTGGCGGTGCCTGACGTCGGACCGATTGTGGCCCAGTCCATCGCCAATTTCTTCGGCGAGCCGCATAATGTCGAGGTGATCGAACAGTTGCGGGCGGCCGGTGTGACCTGGCCGGAGTCGGAACCTGCGGCTGTGGCGCCACTGCCGCTGGCGGGCAAGACGTTCGTGCTGACTGGCACGTTGCCGACGCTCTCGCGCGACGAGGCGAAAGCGATGCTCGAGGAACGCGGCGCGAAGGTGGCTGGCTCGGTCTCGGCGAAAACCGACTATGTCGTGGCGGGCGCCGAGGCGGGCAGCAAATTGGCGAAGGCCGAGGCACTTGGCGTGCCCGTGCTTGACGAAGAGGCTATGCGCGCAATGTTGGCCGCGCTTTGATGTGAGGACCCAACCGATGATTCGCGACATTCTGAAGATGGGCGATCCGCGCCTGCTGCGCATCGCCAAACCGGTGGAGCAATTCGGCACGCCCGAGCTGGACAAGCTCGTCGAAGACATGTTCGAGACCATGAAGCACGCGAACGGTGCCGGTCTCGCGGCCCCGCAAATTGGCGTTGACCTGCAAGTGGTGATCTTCGGCTTCGAGCACAACGAGCGTTATCCTGATGCGCCCGAAGTCCCCGAAACCGTGCTCATCAATCCCGTGATCACGCCGCTGACGCAGGATATGGAAGAGGGCTGGGAGGGCTGTCTGTCGGTGCCGGGGCTGCGTGGCATGGTCAATCGCTATTCGATGCTGCGCTACGAAGGGCTGGATCAGCACGGCAACCCCATCGATCGCGTGGCCGAGGGCTTCCACGCCCGGGTCGTGCAGCACGAATGCGACCATTTGATCGGAAAGCTCTACCCGATGCGTATTACGGACTTCAGCAAGTTTGGTTTCACCGAGATTCTCTTCCCGGGGCTCGATTCCAACAGCGACGATTGAGGTCTGACGCCGCCGGCCGGCATCAGGTGTCGGCACGTGGGTAGTGGGTATCGACGGGAATAAAAAAAGCCCGCCTTGATGGCGGGCTTTTTCACGGGCGTCGCCGCTGGCTCAGAATCCTTCGCCAGCGCGCAGATAACGCCACTCACCCACGGGCAAGTTGCCCAGCGTGATCTGGCCCATGCGCACGCGCTTGAGGCCGGTCACATGCAGGCCAACGAGCTCGCACATCCGGCGAATCTGACGCTTCTTGCCTTCCTTGAGCACGAAACGCAGTTGCTCCGGGTTCTGCCACTCGACCTGTGCCGGCTTGAGCGGTTGATCGTCGAGTTCCAGGCCGTGGCGCAACAACGCCAGCCGCTCGGCCGGGAAGTGCGCCTCGACGTTTTTCTCATGCTCGTTGTACGACACACGCACGAGGTATTCCTTCTCGATATCCGAGTCTTCGCCGATCAGTTGCTTGGCGATACGGCCATCCTGCGTCAGGACGAGCAGGCCCGTGGAGTCGATGTCGAGGCGCCCGGCCGGTGCCAGGCTGCGCAGATGAGACGGTGAGAAGCGCACGCCTGCATCGTCTTCGGCCCAGTGGTGCTCACGCGTCACCAGAACGACGGCAGGTTCATAGCCATCTTCCGCTTGCCCGGAGACGTAGCCCACGGGCTTGTGCAGCAGGATCGTGACGCGATTGGCCTGCTCCTTTCGTGCGGCCTGAACGACGGTGATTTCCTGCGTCGGCAGAATCTTCGTGCCGAGTTCCGTGACGACCTTGCCGTCAACGCGCACCCATCCCTTGGCGATCCATTCGTCGGCTTCGCGGCGCGAGCACAGGCCGAGTTCCGACATGCGCTTGGACAGACGCAGCGACCCTGCGGCGTCGTGATGGACTTTGATGTCATCGTCGTCGTCCCGCGTGGCGCGAGGTGCGCGAGCGGGGCCGGGGCGTGTCGAACGAGGGGCGTGGGTTTCACGCTCGTCACGAGCGAAGCGGCCGCGCGGTGTGCCTTCCGTGTCACGGCGCGGACGATCTTCGTCAAAGCGACGCGGCGCGCGATCATCGGTGCCACGCTTGGCCGGGCGAGCGTAATCGCCACGGGCACCGCCTTCGGTGGCGCGGCGCGGACGATCTTCGTCAAAGCGTCGCGGCGCGCGCTCGTCGGTACTGCGTTTCACCGGGCGAGCGAAATCGCCTCGGGCACCGCCCTCGGTGGCGCGGCGCGGACGGTCTTCGTCAAAGCGTCGCGGCGCGCGATCATCGGTGCCACGCTTGGCCGGGCGAGCGAAATCGCCTCGGGCACCGCCCTCGGTGGCGCGGCGCGGGCGATCTTCGTCAAAGCGTCGCGGCGCGCGCTCGTCGGTACTGCGTTTCACCGGGCGAGCATAATCGCCTCGGGCACCGCCCTCGGTGGCGCGGCGCGGACGATCTTCGTCAAAGCGACGCGGGCGCGATGCGTCGTCAGAACGTGCGGGACGTGCCCCTGCAACACGTTCGCGCTGGCCACGTGCCGGCGCACGCTCCCCCATGGAGCGCTTCTCGTAGGGCTTGACCCCGCCGGCGCTTGCCGGTGTGCGTGGCGCAGCACCACTGCCAGCCGGGCGACGTGCGCCTGCCGGCGTCGCGGCATCGTCTGCCGGACGCGGCCGCGCCGGTTTTGCCGCAGGCTTCCTTTTCGCGCCGCTGGCGTCGAGCATCGACGCAGGCACAGCTTTGGTCGCACGACGCAGCGCGCCGGACGAACGCACCGGAGCGCGGGTCTTGTCGAGAGTGCGGGGATGTTTGGCGCCGAGTTTGGCGCGCGGGGTATCGCTCATGGTTCCAATGCTTCGAGTAATTCGGTCTCGACGGCAATTTGCAGACGATTGTCCTGCAAACGGCTGCCGTCAAGCAGGAACGTATCTTCGACACGTTCGCCGAGGGTATTGATGCGGGCGGTACGCACGCTCACGCCATGACGCGCAAGTACGCGAGCGACCGCATATAGCAAGCCGGTGCGGTCGTTAGCCGACACCGACAGCAGGTAGTACTGGCCGCGCTCGTCGGGCCGCAAATCGACGCGCGGCGTGACCGGAAAGCTGCGCGAACGTCGTGGCAGCCGTCCCTTGCTCGGCTCCGCCAGCGGTTCGACGCGCGTTAGCAACGACACCAACTCGCTTTCCACCAGATTGATGATGTCACGGTAGCTGGTATCGAGGCCGGGGTCCGTCAACAGGAAGCTATCCAGCGCGAAGCCGTGGCTGGTCGTGTGCACCTTGGCGTCGAGAATCGACAGTCCCTTACGCTCGAAATAGCCGCAAATGCGCGCGAACAGATCGACTTGATCGCGCACGTACACCATAACCTGCAGCCCTTCGCCAATCGGCGAGGGACGCGCCTTGACGATGGGGACGGCGCTGTCGACGTGCCGCCACAAATGACGCGTCTGCCATGCGACGTCCGCCGGGTCGTTGCGCAGGAAGTACGCAACGTCGAGCGTGTTCCAAAGCGCTTCCTGCGCGCGCTCGGGCACCGTATACAGACGCAGCAGCCCGAGGGCTTCCTCCTTGCGCGTTTTCAACTGTGAGCGCGGATCGGGGTTGGCGCCGCCCAGCACCTGCAAGGTCAACCGGTAAAGGTCTTCAAGCAGCTTGCCCTTCCAGGCGTTCCACACCTTCGGGCTGGTGCCGCGAATATCGGCGACAGTCAGCAGATACAGTGCCGTCAGGCGCCGCTCATTCCCGACTTTCTCGGCAAAACGCCGGATGACCTCGGGATCGGTCGTGTCTTGCTTCTGCGCGACGGTGCTCATCGTCAGATGCTCGCCGACGAGCCAGACGATCAGTTCGGTATCTTCCTTGTCGATGCCGTGACGTGTACAGAAACGTCGCGCATCAGCCATGCCCAGCGTGGAGTGATCGCCACCACGACCCTTCGCAATGTCATGAAAGAGGGCGGCGATCGTCAGCACCCACGGCCGGTCGAAGTTTGCGATCAACTGGCTGCAGAACGGATATTCGTGCGTGTGCTCCGCCACGGCGAACCGCCGGATGTTGCGCACGACCATCAGGATGTGCTGATCGACCGTGTACACGTGATACAGATCGTGTTGCATCTGTCCGACCACGCGACGGAAATTGATCAGATACCGGCCGAGCACGCTCGTCTGATTCATCAGGCGCAACGCATGCGTGATGCCTTGCGGTTGCTGAAGAATCGCAAGAAACGTGCGGCGGTTCTCGGGATCGGCGCGCCAGTGCGCATTCATCAGTTCGCGCGCATTGTACAGCGCGCGAAGCGTGCGTGCGGACAGACCTTTCACGCCGACGACCTGTTCGTACAGCAGGAATGTCTCAAGGATCGCGTTCGGATGACGCTGGTACAACTCGTCGTCCACGATCTCGATCATCCCTTGCTTCTCGACGAAGCGCTCGTTGATCACGCGCGTGACGCCGCTGGTCTGCGGAAACAAGCGAGCCTCGACGTTGAGCAGCAGAACCGTATTGAGCTGAGAAACCGCCTTCGCAGCCCAGTAGTAACGCCGCATGAGTTGCTCGCTGGCCCGTTTCGTCGTTGTGGCGTTGAAGCCAAGGCTCTGCGCGAGCGATGTCTGCATGTCGAACACCAGCACGTCCTGACGCCGCCGCGCAAGCAGGTGAAGTCGTGCTCGCAGCCCTTTCAGAAATTGTTCGTTGCGGCGCAACTCCTTTAGCTCACGGTCGGTCAGCAAATCCCGCGCGAACAATTCCGACCAGCTATTGCCAAGGCCTGCGGCCTTCGTCATCCAGAGAATGACCTGCAGATCGCGCAGTCCACCGGGACTCTCCTTGCAGTTGGGCTCGAGACTGTAAGGCGTGTCCTGATATTTCGCGTGACGCTGGCGAATTTCCAACTGCTTGCTGCGGAAAAACGCGCGTGGATCGAGGTCGGCCGAAAAGCGCTGCTCGAATTCGTCGAAAAGCGCGCGGTTGCCCGTCAGAAGCCGCGCTTCGAGCAGACTCGTTTGTACCGTGATGTCGGCACGTGCTTCGCTGATGCACTCGTTGACCGTGCGCACCGACGACCCGATTTCGAGCCCGATGTCCCAGAGAAAGCCGATGAACGGCTCTACGTGCGACGTGAGCGCTGCGCCCTCGGCATTCCGGTGCAGCAGGAGAATGTCGACGTCGGAGTGCGGATACAGCTCTCCGCGTCCATAGCCGCCGACCGCGACGAGCGCGAGATCGTCGGGCATCTGGCACTCGGCCCAGGCATCGCGCATGGCCTGATCGACGGCATGACACAAGCCGTGCAATAGCGTGTCGATCTTGCCGTGTGAAGAAAAGCGTTCGACAAGTTCGGCCTTGCGTTCCTTGAGGGCCTGACGGAGCGGAGACGGGGCGTGCGCACGCGCGTGCATGACGGCTTCCTGGGTGTGAAAGTAACGAGTCAGACCGGGCGGCCGCCCAACCGTCTGGCGGCCGGACGACGAATGCTCAGGCGGCTGCTGCGAAAGACGTTACGTACGAAGAACCGGGCGGCGGCGGGGGTGTCAGTGCCGAGTGCGTGAGCACTTCGTGACCCGTCTCCGTCACCAGCACGGTGTGCTCCCACTGCGCCGACAGGCTGCGATCTCGCGTCTTGACGGTCCATTGGTCGGGCATTGTCCGAATCTCGCGCTTGCCAGCGTTGATCATCGGTTCGATGGTGAAAATCATGCCGGTTTGCAGCACGAGCCCGGTGCCTTGCCGGCCGTAATGCAGAATTTGGGGGTCTTCGTGAAATACCTGGCCGATTCCGTGGCCGCAGTATTCGCGCACCACGCTGTACCCCTGAGCTTCGGCATGCGTCTGAATCGCCTGGCCGATATCGCCCAGATGTGCACCCGGGCGTACCTGATTGATGCCGAGCCACATGCACTCATACGTGACCTGCGCCAGACGCTTCGCGAGGATCGAGCCTTCGCCGACGATGAACATCCGGCTGGTATCGCCGAAGTACCCGTCCTTGATGACCGTGATATCGATATTGAGGGCGTCGCCGTTCTTGAGCACCTTGTCGCCGGGAATGCCGTGGCAGATCACGTCGTTGACCGAGATGCAGGTGGCCTTGGGGTAGGGCGGATAGCCCGGCGGCTGGTAGTTCAGTGGCGCCGGTACCGTGCCCTGTTCCTTGACCATGTACTCGTGACAGAGACGATCGAGTTCCCCGGTGGTGACGCCGGCGCGCACGTGCGGCGTAATGAAATCGAGCACTTCGCTGGCCAGCCGGCAGGCGACGCGCATCATTTCAATGTCGTGGGCATTCTTTAGGGTGATGGCCATTGCGGAATCGGACAAATTGCGTAAACAGTGCCGCATTATCGCATCAATGGACGGTTTTCGCCCCGTCTGGCGCGGATTTCGGCGTGTTCCGGCGATGATTTTCCGACGCTCCGGGGGCGATGCGGGGCGGCAAGGCGGAATCGGTGGGAACGCCGCGCGAACCGGGCGTTTCCGGCTTGTCATCACAAGTTCACGCGTCGCTTGAGTGCTGGCGTGGTGCGATGCTATAATCTCGGGCTAAGTCGAGGACGAATTGCTAACAAACCCGAGGGTTTTCCCTTGGATTTCAACGGTCTTCGCCGGGTTTTTGGGGTGTTTTCGCCCCAAAGTGGTGCCGAATGGCGCTGCGTCCGGTGAAGGTGCCGGGTAGCAAGCGTCGTCATCGGCTTGGAAATTTTGAAATCGCGGGCCGGCGCACCCAGGGTGCCCGATCTTCGCAGACGGGTCATGCAAAGCTGTATGGCAGTCTGGCGAAACGGGTACGGCAGCCGGTCTAAGACCTAACCCTCACGGAGAATCACATGTCTGTCACGATGCGTCAGATGCTGGAAGCGGGCGTCCACTTTGGTCACCAAACCCGTTTCTGGAACCCCAAGATGGCCCCCTATATCTTCGGCCATCGCAACAAGATTCACATCATCAACCTCGAAAAGACGTTGCCGATGTACCAGGACGCACTGAAGTACGTGCGTCAACTGGCAGCAAACCGCGGCACGATCCTGTTCGTGGGCACGAAGCGTCAAGCGCGTGAAATCGTGGCGGAAGCTGCGGGCCGCGCCGGCATGCCTTTCGTCAACAACCGTTGGCTCGGCGGCATGCTGACGAACTTCAAGACGCTGAAGTCGTCGATCAAGAAGCTCAAGGACATGGAGCAGGCTCTGGAAGCCGGCGAGCAAGAGCGCATGAGCAAGAAGGAAGCGCTGCTGTTCGATCGCGAAATGGCCAAGCTGCAGAAGTCGATCGGTGGTGTGAAGGAAATGGGCGGCATGCCCGACGCCATCTTCGTCGTCGACGTCGGTTACCACAAGATCGCCATCACCGAAGCCAACAAGCTGGGCATTCCGGTGATCGCCGTGGTCGATACGAACCACTCGCCGGAAGGTGTCGATTACGTCATCCCGGGTAACGACGACTCGAGCAAGGCAGTTGAGCTGTACGTGCAAGGCGTTGCTGACGCGATCCTCGAAGGCCGTGCAAACGCCGTGAAGGAAGTCGTGGAAGCCGTTCGCGGCGACGGCGACGAGTTCGTCGAAGTGAACGAAGAGGCGTAAGCGGCCACCGCTGCGTAACAAAAGGGGCTGCTTGTGGCGCCCCTTTTTTTTAGTCCGATTTCCCCGCGTCGGGTGCGCGGGGCGCCGAGAGCGGGCAGTGCGGCCGTTCGGGCGCCATCCTCTCCCGACTGATTCGATATACAGGAGTAACGATATGCCGGCAATTACTGCAGCAATGGTGGGCGAACTGCGCGCCAAGACCGATGCGCCGATGATGGAATGCAAGAAGGCGCTGACCGAAGCCGACGGCGACATGGTCCGTGCTGAAGAAATCCTGCGTGTCAAGCTGGGTAGCAAGGCCAGCAAGGCCGCCAGCCGTATCACTGCCGAAGGCGTGATCGCCGCTTACATCGACGACGGCAAGGGTGCCGTGGTCGAAATCAACTGCGAAACCGACTTCGTCTCGAAGAACGACGATTTCCTGAAGTTCGCCAACGACGTGGCGAAGCTGGTCGCCGAGAACAACCCGGCCGACGTGGCTGCCCTGTCGGCCCTGCCGCTCGACGGCAAGACCGTTGATCAGGTGCGCGCCGACCTCATCGGCAAGATCGGCGAAAACATGACGATCCGTCGCTTCCAGCGCTACGACACGTCGGGCAAGCTGGCAGCGTACCTGCACGGCACGCGTATCGGCGTGGTCGTCGAGTACGAAGGTGCCGATGCTGAAGTCGGCAAGAACGTCGCTATGCACATCGCCGCCATGAAGCCGGTCGCTGTGTCGGGCGATCAAGTCTCGCCGGAACTGATCGAGAAGGAGCGCAAGGTCGCTGCCGAGAAGGCTGCCGAATCGGGCAAGCCGGCAGAGATCGTGGCAAAGATGGTGGAAGGCAGCGTGCAGAAGTTCCTGAAGGAAGTCTCGCTGTTCAACCAGGCTTTCGTGAAGGACGACAAGTCGACCGTCGAGCAGATGCTCAAGGCCAACAATACGACGGTCAAGGGCTTCACCATGTTCGTGGTTGGCGAAGGCATCGAGAAGAAGCAGGACGACTTCGCTGCTGAAGTGGCCGCACAAGTCGCCGCTGCCAAGCAGTCGTAATTCGCGCAGTACCGCAGTATCCGGGGGCGGCGGTGCCGTCCCCGTTGTTTCATCCAGAATACCCCAACAGTGCCCGACCAGACTTCTTAAGGACCGCCATGTCTACTCCTTACAAACGCGTACTTCTCAAGCTCTCTGGTGAAGCCCTCATGGGTGACGATGCATTCGGCATCAATCGTGCGACCATCGAGCGCATGGTTGGCGATATTGCCGAAGTCGTTCGCCTGGGCACGCAATTGGCCGTCGTGATCGGCGGTGGCAATATTTTCCGGGGGGTGGCAGGCGGTGCCGCCGGTATGGATCGCGCAACGGCCGACTACATGGGCATGCTGGCTACGATGATGAACGCTCTGGCGCTGCAAGACGCCATGCGTCACGCCGGCATCGAGGCGCGTGTGCAGTCCGCGCTGCGCATGGACCAGGTCGTTGAACCGTACATCCGCCCGCGTGCGATCCGTCAGCTCGAAGAGGGCAAAGTCGTGATTTTCGCCGCTGGCACGGGTAACCCGTTCTTCACGACCGACACGGCGGCTGCGCTGCGCGGCTCGGAAGTCGGTGCCGAAGTGGTGCTCAAGGCGACCAAGGTCGACGGCGTGTACTCGGCTGACCCCAAGAAAGACCCCGACGCGGTAAAGTATTCGACCATCAGCTTCGATGAGGCCATTTCGAAGAACCTGCAGGTCATGGACGCGACCGCTTTCGCGCTGTGCCGCGATCAGAAGATGCCGGTGCGCGTTTTCTCGATCGTGAAGCCGGGAGCGCTCAAGCACGTTATTCTCGGCGAAGATGAGGGAACGCTCGTCCACGTTTGAGTTCAAATTGCGGCGTCGGCGTGCATTGGCGCGCCGACGCCGTATCATTTACGTTTTGCGTAACAATTCAAGGTTTGGAGGTTGTCATGAGCGTTGCTGACATCAAGAAGAATGTCGAGCAAAAGATGAAAAGCTCGATCGAGTCGTTCAAGAACAACCTGGCGAAGATTCGTACCGGTCGTGCGCATGCCGGCCTGCTCGATCACGTGCAGGTGGACTACTACGGCTCGATGGTGCCCATCTCCCAGGTCGCTAACGTGAACCTCGTGGACAGTCGTACGATCGGTGTGCAGCCGTGGGAAAAGAAGATGGTTCCCGTGGTCGAGAAGGCCATTCGTGAATCGGACCTGGGCCTGAACCCGGCCACGCAAGGTGATCTGATTCGTGTGCCGATGCCCATGCTGACCGAAGAGCGTCGCCGCGAGCTGACCAAGCTGGTCAAGTCGGAAGGCGAAGCCGCCAAGGTTGCGGTGCGTAATCTGCGTCGCGATGCCAACGAGCAACTCAAGAAGCTCGTCAAGGACAAGGAAGCGTCGGAAGACGACGAGCGTCGTGGCAGTGACGAAGTGCAAAAGCTCACGGACAAGTTTGTCGCCGAGATCGACGAGTTGGTGAAGCAGAAGGACGCCGAGATCATGACGGTCTGAGTGCTCAGGCACTCATCGTAAGATCTCCGCCGACTTTCGCACTCGACTCCCGCGCCGTATCTCAATGGGTTTTCTCAGCTCTTCGCTCTCCGTTCCCGAAACAGCGAGCATTCCGCGCCACGTAGCCATCGTCATGGATGGCAACGGGCGTTGGGCTACCAGTCGTAAATTGCCTCGCGTTGCGGGGCATAAGCGTGGCGTTGATGCCGTGCGCGAAGCGGTGACAGCATGCGCCGAACTCGGCGTCGAGTATCTGACCCTGTTCGCGTTCAGTTCCGAGAACTGGCGCCGTCCGCAGGATGAGGTCTCGACGCTCATGCAACTGTTCATCCTCGCGCTCGAGCGTGAGGTCGGGAAGCTGCACAGCAACGGCATCCGTCTGCGCGTCATCGGTGCGCTCGAGGCGTTCGAGCCGCGCATTCAGGAGCTGGTCAAGCGTGCGGAACAACGTACTCAAGACAACAAAGGTCTCACGCTGACGATTGCGGCCAACTACGGTGGGCGATGGGATATTCTGCAAGCCGCACAGAAGCTTGCCGCCGCACGTGTGGCACAGGGCGGCGAAGCCGCGCTCGAGACGCCCTTCAGTGAGGATGATCTCGCGCCATACCTGAGCATGGCTTATGCGCCGGAGCCGGATCTTTTCATCCGCACCGGCGGCGACCAGCGTGTCAGTAATTTTCTGCTCTGGCAACTGGCGTACACTGAACTGTATTTCACCGAAGAATTCTGGCCGGACTTCAACGCCAATACGCTCAAGCGGGCCGTCGCCGAGTTCCAGCAGCGCGAACGCCGTTTCGGTCGTACCAGTGCGCAAGTCCAGAACCCCTCGGGACAATCCGCCTGATGCTCAAGACACGCGTTATTACCGCTGTCGTACTTCTCGCCATTCTCTTGCCTGTGATCTTCGTCGGTACGCCGGCGCAGTTCGCATTGCTCGCTGCCGTGATCGTCGCCGCCGCCGGCTGGGAGTGGGGGCGGCTCGTCGGTCTGAACGGGACGGGCGCCATCTTCTACGGTGCGCTCGCGTTGCTGGGCGTGGGCTTCACGTGGGCGGGCGGCTGGATGCTTTCGTCGATCTGGCTCAAGCCCGCTGCCATTTTCTGGCTGTTGGCCGGGCCGTATACGCTGGCCCGCAAGCCGGCAACCAAGGGGGCATGGCGCGGCTTGCTGCTCGTCGCGGGCCCGGTGTTGCTGATCGCGGCATGGCAGGCGCTGTGCCTGGCGCGTGAGCGCGGCATAGCATTCCTGCTTTCGGTGCTCGTGATCGTCTGGCTTGCCGACACCGGTGCCTATTTTGCCGGTCGTGCGTTCGGTCGCCGCAAGCTCGCCCCCTCCATCAGTCCCGGAAAGTCTTGGGAAGGGGCCATCGGAGGATGGCTGCTGGTGCTCGTGGTTGCGGCGGCGGTTCTGGCGAGCGGCTTACAGGCGCCGACCCTCGTTTCCCATCTCGCAGGCACGCTCGGCCTGGCACTTGGCGCATTGGCGCTGACGGTGCTGGTGGCCTTCTCGGTCGTGGGCGATCTGTTCGAATCTCAACTCAAGCGGCAAGCCGGCGTGAAAGATTCCAGCGCGCTGCTGCCTGGCCACGGGGGCGTGCTCGACAGAATCGACGCGTTGCTCCCTGTGCTCCCGCTGGCTCTGCTCTTCGTCTGATCATGTCGCAACATCTCTCTATTCTTGGCTCCACCGGCTCCATCGGCGTTAGCACGCTCGATGTGGTGGGGCGTCATCCCGATCGGTTCTCTGTCTACGCGCTGTCCGCGCATCGCAATCTGGACCGCCTGTTCGAGCAGTGCGTTGCGCATCGCCCGAAGGTGGCGGTGGTGGCCGATGCCGAAGGCGCTCGTTCGCTTGCGGCGCGTCTGGCAGATGCGGGCCTGAAGATCGAAGTGGCTTACGGTCCGCAGGCGTTGATCGAGATCGCGCAGGCGCCCGAGGTCACGATGGTCGTCGCTGCCATCGTCGGTGCCGCGGGGCTCCAGTCGACGCTCGCCGCCGCTCGTGCGGGCAAGCGTATCCTGCTCGCGAACAAGGAGTCGCTGGTACTCTCCGGCGCGCTGTTCATGGCGACCGCTGAGCGCGCGGGCGCGACATTGCTGCCGCTCGACAGCGAACACAACGCCATCTTCCAATGCCTGCCGCAGGTGGCCGGGGAGAACCGGATTTCGACCCGTGGCGTGGAAAAGCTGGTGCTGACCGCCTCGGGGGGGCCGTTCCGTGAACGCGAGTTGGCGTCGCTTGAGAATGTGACACCGGACGAGGCATGTGCGCACCCTAACTGGGTGATGGGCCGCAAGATTTCGGTGGATTCCGCCAGCATGATGAACAAGGGGCTGGAGGTCATTGAAGCTCGCTGGCTGTTCAATATGCCTGCCGAGAAGATCGAAGTGCTGATCCATCCGCAGAGCGTGATCCACTCGATGGTGACGTACACCGACGGCTCGACGCTTGCCCAGCTCGGCAACCCCGATATGCGCACGCCGATTGCGCACGCGCTGGCATTCCCGGATCGCGTGACTTCCGGGGTGGCGGGGCTGAACCTCGCGGATATCGCCAAACTGACTTTCGAAGCGCCGGATCTGCGACGTTTCCCGTGCCTGCGCCTGGCGTTCGATACCTTGCGCAGCGGGGGGACGGCTGGCGCGCTGCTCAATGCGGCGAACGAAATTGCGGTGGGGGCCTTCCTGGAAGAGCGCATTCGCTTTACCGCCATCGCGCAGGTCGTCGAGCAGGTGCTCGATACGGTCGCGGTCGGTGAGGCCACCTCGCTCGATGTCGTGCTCGAGGCCGATCGTCGTGCGCGCGAAGTGGCGGCGGGTATCGTCGCCAAGCTTCCGGCGCCGGCGTCGTCCTGATGCCCAAGTCCATGTCGTAACGTCCACCGGGCTCGAATTCGCTCATGACTCTGCTGACCACGTTGCTCGCGTTCGCCGTCGCCATTGGCGTGTTGGTGGTGTTCCATGAGTTGGGCCACTACACCGTCGCGCGGCTGTGCGGGGTCAAGGTTCTCCGATTCTCGGTCGGGTTCGGCGTGCCGTTGCTCAAGTGGACGATGGGACGCGATCGCACGGAGTGGACCGTCTGCGCGTTGCCGCTTGGCGGCTACGTCAGAATGCTCGACGAGCGCGACGAGACGCAGGTCGTCGCCCCGGAAGATCGGGCGCGTGCTTTCAATCGTCAGTCTGTCTACAAGCGTTTTGCCATCGTTGCGGCCGGTCCGGTCGCGAACTTCCTTCTTGCCATCGCACTCTACGCAGGCCTTAATCTGGCCGGCGTGACGGAGCCGGTCGCGCGTATTGCGCCGCCGGCCGCCGGGACATTGGCTGCGCGCGCCGGTATGTCCGGCGGCGAGCTGATTACGGGCGTTCGCGAGAATGGCAGCAGCGCTGACGAAGCCGTCGGCGACGAGGTGCCGGTGCGTTCCTGGGAAGACCTTCGCTGGCGTCTGGTCGATCCGGTAATCGAAGGGCAGCGCGTCACGCTGGTGGCCCGTACCCGCGACGGTCGTGCCGAGTACATGCTCGACGCCGCAGGCCAGCATTTCGATGCCGATGGCGAGCAGGACTTCATGCAGCGTCTCGGACTGGTGCCGTCGGCGCGCGTCAAGGTCGGGCAACTCATGGCGGGCGGGGCAGCGGGTCTTGCAGGACTGCGCGTCGGTGACGAGATCACCGCCATCGATGGTAGTCCTGTCGGTTCGGCGAAGGCGCTGGTGGACGCTGTGCGCGCTCACCCGGGAAGGCCGATGACGCTTACGGTGCGGCGTGATGGCGCGCTGCGCAACGTCACGCTGACACCGAGTGCGGAGGTCGATCCGGCCGAGGCGGGTGGCGCACGCGTGGGCAAGATCGGTGCGGCGCTGGCCAGCCAGGTCGACACAGTGACAGTGCGGTACGGGCTATTCGAGGCGATTGGCCGCGGCGCGCAGCGCACGTGGGACGTTACGGCGTTCAGCGTGCGGATGTTCGGGAAGATGATCACCGGGCAGGCATCGCTGAAGAATCTGAGCGGGCCGGTAACGATTGCGGACTATGCGGGGCGTTCGGCCAGACTCGGGCTGGATTATTTCATTGCCTTTCTCGCGCTTGTCAGCATTAGCCTCGGCGTATTGAATCTGTTACCAATTCCAGTTTTGGACGGTGGCTATCTGTTATATTATGCGGTCGAAGCGATTACCGGTCGGGCAGTTTCCGAGCGGTGGCAGGGCGCGCTGCAACGAGTGGGCATCGTTTGCATCCTCGCGCTCTCTGCCGTAGCACTTTTCAATGACCTGTCGAAGTTGCTGCACTAGACGGCGTCACGAGCCTGCCGTCGCAGGCAAATCCGAGTTTTTACGATTCAATTGTTTCTTGGGGAAGCAAGTTGTCGAATAAATACCACCTTGTTCCGAAGACCCTGGTGATTGCGGTTCTGGCGGCACACAGTTTCCTGGCACGCGCCGTCGAGCCGTTCGTGGTCAAGGATATCCGAGTGGAGGGCTTGCAGCGCATCGAACCCGGTACCGTGTTCTCGTACTTGCCGGTCAAACCGGGCGACAAGTTCAACGACGATAAGGGCACCGAAGCAATTCGTGCCCTTTATGCAACGGGCCTGTTCTCGGACGTCAGCGTTGAAGCGCAAGGCAGCGTGCTGGTGGTGCACGTCAACGAGCGTCCCGCGATTGCTTCCATCGATTTCCTCGGCATCAAGGAATTCGACAAGGACGGTCTGAAGAAGGCATTGCGCTCGGTTGGCCTGACCGAAGGCCGCACCTTCGACCGCAACCTGCTCGACAAGTCGGAGCAGGAACTCAAGCGTCAATACCTTACGCGCGGTTACTACGCTGCCGAGGTGAAGACGACGGTCACGCCGCTCGAGCGTAACCGCGTGGGCATCCAGTTCGCCGTGACCGAAGGCCCTAAGGCAACGATCCAGCAGATCAACTTCGTCGGCAACAAGGCGTTTTCGTCGTCGGATCTGATGGCGGAGATGGAACTCGGCACGCCGAACTGGCTGTCGTGGTATTCGAAGAACGACTTGTACTCCAAGGACAAGCTCACGGGCGATCTGGAAAAGCTGCGTTCGTTCTATCTGAATCGCGGTTACCTGGAATTCAATATCGACTCCACCGACGTTTCGATTACGCCGGACAAGGACGAGATGTTCCTGACGATCAACGTGCACGAAGGCGAGCCGTACAAGGTTTCGGACGTCAAGCTCGGCGGCGAGATGCTGGGCAAGCAGGACGACATTCAGAAGCTCGTGCAACTGAAGGCTGGCGACACGTTCTCGGCGGCCAAGCTGCAAGCCAGCACGAAGGCCATTTCCGATCTGCTCGGTAACTATGGCTTCGCATTCGCCAATGTGAATGCCCAGCCGACGATCGACCGTAACAACCACACGGTGGCATTGGCGCTGACGATCGATCCGGGCCGTCGCGTGTACGTTCGCAAGATCAACATCGTGGGTAACTCGCGCACGCGTGACGAAGTGATTCGCCGCGAGCTGCGCCAGCTCGAAAGCTCGTGGTACGACGCCGACCGCCTGAAGCTGTCGCAGGATCGTATCAATCGTCTGGGCTACTTCACCGACGTGAACGTGACGACCGAGCCGGTGGCCGGTTCGAACGATCAGGTCGACCTTCAGGTGAAGGTGGAAGAAAAGCCGACCGGTACGATCAACGTGGGTGCGGGTTTCTCCTCGACCGACAAGGTGGTGCTGCAAGCGGGTATCAGCCAGGACAACGTTTTCGGTTCGGGCACATCGCTGTCGGTGAACGTGAATACCGGTAAGACCTACCGCACGTTGGCGGTTACGCAGGTCGATCCGTACTTCACGGTTGACGGTGTGAGCCGCATTACCGACGTCTACTACCGCACGTATCAGCCGCTGCTGCTTACGAGCGATTCGGATTTCCGTATCAATACGTTGGGCGGTAACCTGAAGTTCGGTGTGCCGTTCTCGGAAGTCGATACGGTGTTCTTCGGCATCGGCTTCGAACAGACGCGTCTGCACCTGACGAGCGATGGCACGACACCGCAACGCTACATCGACTACGCGAACCAGTTCGGCTACGTCAGCAACAACTATCCGCTGACCGTGGGTTGGTCGCGCGATTCGCGTGACAGCGCACTGATTCCGAACCGCGGTCACTATCAGCAGGCCAACCTCGAAGTCGGCACGCCGATCGGCACGACCAAGTACTTCCGTGCTTACTACCAGCACCAGTACTACTACCCGGTGAGCCGTGGCTTCACGCTGGCGCTTAACGGCGAAGTTGGCTACGGCCACGGTATGGGCGGTCAGCCGTTCCCGATCTTCAAGAACTACTTCGCCGGCGGTATTGGTTCGGTGCGGGGTTATGAGCCGAGCTCGCTGGGTCCGAAGGACACCAACAACGAGCCGCTGGGGGGTGCGTCGAAGCTGATCGGTAACATTGAACTGACGTTCCCGCTGCCGGGCACGGGTTATGACCGCACGCTCCGTATCTTCACGTTCATGGACGGCGGTAACGTGTTCGATAACGGCCAGGCGATTACCTTCAATAACCTGCGCTATTCTTATGGTTTTGGCCTGTCGTGGATTTCACCGATTGGCCCGCTCAAGCTCTCGATGGGCTTCCCGCTCGTCAAGAAGACCGGCGACCAGTATCAGAAATTCCAGTTCCAGGTCGGTACGTCGTTCTAATCGCGACACATCGACCGGTTCCGAACGTTTCATCGTTGTAAAGGGGTATGACATTGAACGGTATCCGTAAGCATTGCCTTCGCGGCGTCGCCGCGGCGTTGCTGGCTGGCGCGGCGTTTGCCGCCATGGCTCAGGATGCGCGCATCGCCGCTGTCAATTCGGATCGCATTCTTCGCGATTCCGCACCGGCCAAGGCCGCACAAGCCAAGCTCGAAGCCGAGTTCTCCAAGCGGGACGGGGATCTGCAGGCGATGGCGCAACGTCTGAAGGCGATGTCGGACAAGCTCGACAAGGACAACCCGACGTTGTCCGACGCCGAGCGCGCCAAGCGCCAACGTGATCTGGCTGCTGCCGACACCGAGTTCCAGCGCAAGCAGCGCGAGTTTCGTGAAGACCTGAATCAGCGTCGCAACGAAGAACTCGCGGCGGTGCTCGATCGTGCCAACCGCGTCATCAAGCAGATTGCTGAAACAGACAAATACGATCTGATCGTGCAGGAAGCGGTCTACGTGAGTCCGCGTATCGACATTACCGACAAGGTGCTCAAGACGCTGAACGCAAGTTCGGGTAGTGGCACTGGCGGCAAGTGACGGGCGCGTCGTCCATGCCGGCATTGCCGTCGGTTTCGCTGGCCCAATTGGTCGCCCGCTTCGGCGGCGACCTCGTGGGTGACGGTGAAGTGACGGTCGATGGTCTGGCGCCGCTCGATCGTGCGAGCGCAAAGCAACTCGCGTTCCTGTCCAATCCGCTGTATCTCGCCGAAGTGCCTAACTCGGGCGCGGCGGCCGTGATTCTCTCCAAAGCCGACTTCGACAAGCTGCCATCGCATGACGGGCGCGCGTGGATCATCGCGCCGAATCCTTATGCGTACTTCGCGCGTGTCGCACAGATGTTCGCGCAAGCGGCGGCACCTGTGCCTGCCGCGGGTATTCATCCGAGCGCGGTCGTCGATCCCACGGCCGTGGTGCCGGCATCGTGTGTCATCGGTCCGAACGTTGTGATCGAGGCGGGTGCGCGTCTGGGAGAGCGGGTTCGTCTGGTGGCGAACGTGTTCATCGGCCGCGGCACGACGTTGGGTGACGATGTGCTCGTCTATCCGAACGCCACGCTGTACCACACGAGCGTGATTGGCGCGCGTTGCGTGATCCACGCGGGCGCGGTGATCGGCTCGGACGGTTTCGGATTCGCCCCCGATTTCTCCGCTGCGAGTGGCGAGTGGGTCAAGATTCCCCAGGTGGGACGTGCAGTGATCGAAGATGACGTCGAAATCGGCGCATCGACCTCCATCGATCGCGGCGCGATGGCCGACACCGTGATCGAGCGCGGCTGCAAGATCGACAATCAGGTGCAGATCGCGCACAACGTGCGCGTGGGTGCCTACACGGTGATTGCCGCATGTACGGGCATCGCCGGCAGCAGTACTATCGGGAAGTTCTGCATGCTGGGCGGCGCCGTGGGCGTGGCCGGGCATGTGACGATTGGCGACCGCGTCATCGTGACGGCCAAGTCGGGGGTATCGAAGTCGATTCCTGGCCCGGGTACCTATACGAGCGCGTTTCCGGCAATTCCGAACGCCGAATGGAACAAAAACGCGGCCATCATGCGCAATCTGGATAAGATGCGCGAGCGCGTGCGTCAACTTGAAGCGAAGGTCAAAGACCTGCAAGGCAAATGAGCGAGACTACTATTACTATCGACATCCACAAGATCATGAAGCTGCTGCCGCATCGGTATCCGATGCTGATGGTGGATCGCGTGATCGGCCTGGAGCCGCACAAGAACATCAAGGTCATCAAGAACGTCACGATCAATGAGCCGTACTTCACGGGCCATTATCCGCAGCGTCCGGTGATGCCGGGCGTGCTGATCATTGAAGCGCTGGCGCAAGCCGCTGCGCTGCTGACTTTCTCGGAAGAGGCGGTGCACGACGAGAATTCGCTCTACTATTTCGTGGGCATCGACAGCGTTCGCTTCAAGCGTCCGGTCGAACCGGGTGACCAACTCGTGCTCGACGTCGACTTCCTGAGCGAGCGTCGTGGCTTTTACAAGTTCAAGGGCAAGGTGTTGGTAGAGGGCAAGATCGCGGCGGAAGCCGAGTTCATGTGCATGGTCAAGAAGAACGGCGAATAACCGGAATTGAGACGCTCATGACCAACATTCATCCCACCGCGGTCGTTGACCCGAAGGCGCAACTGGCTGATGACGTCGCCGTCGGCCCTTATGCGATCGTCGGGCCGAATGTGACGATCGGCGCCGGTACGCAGATTCTTTCGCATACGGTCGTCGACGGCCACACGACGCTGGGCGAGGGCAACAAGATTGGCCCGTTCGCGTCGATTGGCGGCAGTCCGCAGGACATGAAGTACGCCGGCGAGCCGACGAGGCTCGTCATTGGCGACCGCAATACGATCCGCGAATTCACGACGATCCACACCGGCACGGTGCAGGACGGCGGCCTGACCGGTGTCGGCAACGACAACTGGATCATGGCTTACGTGCACATCGCGCACGATTGCCACGTGGGCAACCATACGGTGTTCTCGAGCAATGCGCAGCTGGCCGGTCACGTCAATGTTGACGACTGGGCGATCATTGGCGGCATGACCGGCGTGCATCAGTTCGTGCGCATCGGCGCGCATTCGATGGTGGGTGGGGCGTCCGTGCTCGTGCAGGACGTGCCGCCGTTCGTGATTGCGTCCGGCGATCGCGCTGTGCCTTACGGCATCAACGTCGAGGGGCTGCGTCGCCGCAACTTCACGGCCGATGCCATCACTGCGCTGCGCCACGCCTACAAGCTGCTCTACAAGAGCGGGTTGACGCTCGACGAAGCGAAAGTGCAGATCGAGGCCTTTGGCAACGCAGGTGCGACGGACGTGTCCGACGCCGTGCGAACGCTGCTCGATTTCCTCAATTCCAGCACGCGCGGTATCGTGCGCTGACCTATGCCGCCGACCCTTCCCGGCGCCGGCCAGCGAACCCTGGCGATGGTGGCCGGGGAGCTGTCTGGCGATCTCATTGCCGGCAATGTCCTTGCCGGTCTCAAGCAAAGCCTTCCCGCCGACATCGCGTACGCAGGTGTTGGTGGTCCGCATATGGCGGAAGAGGGCTTTGACGCCTATTGGCCGATCGACAAGCTCTCCGTCATGGGCTACGTCGAAGTCATCAAGCATCTGCGCGAAATTCTCTCGATTCGCAAGCAACTTCGCGAGCGCTGGCTGGCGGACAAGCCGTTGGCATTTGTCGGCTTCGACGCGCCAGACTTCAACTTCGATCTCGAAATCAAGCTACGCGAAGCGGGCATTCCCACGATTCATTTCGTGAGCCCGTCGATCTGGGCGTGGCGCGGCGGGCGCATCAAGAAGATCAAGCGCGCGGTCGATCATATGTTGTGCCTGTTCCCGTTCGAGCCGGAGATTTACCACCGGGCGGGCATCGACGCGACGTTCGTCGGCCATCCGATGGCCGACAAGATACCGATGGTGCCCGATGTTGCCGGCGCACGAGCCAGGCTGGCGCTCCACGGGCACGGCCCGGTCGTTGCCGTCTTGCCGGGGAGCCGGACGTCGGAGGTGCAACGTCTCACGCCGGTGTTTTTCGCCGCGATGCGTTTGCTGGCCAGGCGCGACCCGTCGATTCGCTTCGTGCTTCCGGCCGCAACGCCGCGTCTGCGCACGCTGATGCAACCGATCTTCGACGCGCACAGCGACCTCAATCTGACCGTGACGGATGGTCATGCCCCGCTGGCCCTCGAGGCCGCAGACAGCGTGCTGCTCGCAAGCGGTACCGCCACCCTGGAAGCGGCGCTGTACAAAAAGCCGATGGTCATCTCGTACAAAGTGCCTTGGCTGACGGCGCAGATCATGAAACGTCAAGGGTATTTGCCGTACGTTGGTTTGCCGAACATTTTGTCGGGCGAATTCGTCGTGCCGGAGTTGCTGCAACATTTTGCGACCCCGGAAGCGCTTGCCGATGCCGTCTGGAAGCAACTGACCGATCCGGCGTTGCGCGACTCCCTGCAGGCACGCTTTACGAAGATTCACGAGCAACTGCGCCAGAACACGGCGGCGCGTTCTGCCGAAGTGATCGAGCGCGTGTTGCGCGAAAAAGGGCGGATATGAGCGACGAAGTCAAAGTGCGCCGTGTTGCGCCCAAGGGGGCATCGGGCGATAGCGTTGCGCCCAGGGTTGCCAAACCGCGTGCCCGCGCCGCCAAGACACCGTTGCCGCAAATGGCGCTGGATCTGTTTGCCGACGTGGCTGCCGATCTGACCTGCGGCGTGGATGAGGTGGGGCGTGGACCGCTCGCCGGGCCTGTCGTGACGGCAGCCGTCATTCTCGATCCGTCGCGCCCGATCAAGGGGTTGGCCGATTCGAAGAAGCTCACGGCGCAGCGCCGTGAGGCGCTCTACGAGGAAATTGTCGAACGCGCTCTCGCGTATTGCATTGCCGAGGCGAGCGTGGCAGAGATCGATTCCCTGAATATCCTGCATGCCACGATGCTCGCGATGCAGCGCGCCGTGATGGGGCTGTCGCGGGTGCCCACGCTGGCGCTCATTGACGGCAATCGCTGTCCGGCGCTGCCGATGCGTGCCGAAGCCGTTGTTCAGGGCGACGATAAGGTGCCTGCGATTTCGGCGGCGTCGATTCTGGCGAAAGTCACGCGCGACCGTCAGTTGGTCGCCCTGCACGAAGCCTTCCCGCAGTATGGTTTCGACGAGCACGTCGGCTATGGCACGCCACGCCATCTGGAGGCGCTGCGTCTGCACGGACCGAGCCCGCATCATCGTCAGTCGTTCGCGCCGGTGCGCGAGGCGTTTGAAGTCTTCGGCGCGCTCACGGTCTCTCGCATGGCTCGCTCGTCATGAAGCTCATCAGTTCCAAGGACAATCCGTTCTACAAGCGTCTGAAGCAGTTGGCGCAGTCCAATCAGCAGCGACGCAAGCTCGGCCAGACGTTGCTCGAGGGCGTGCATCTGGCCGACGCTTATCTCGATGTGCTGGGGCAGCCGCTCGTTTGTGTGGCGGGGGAATCGGCGCTTGAGAACGACGAAGTCGCACAGATTTGGGCAAGAGTGGACGCCGAGCGCCGCGTAGGTTTGCCGCAGGCGCTGTTCGAGCCGCTATCGACGCTCGTCAACGGCGTACCGCTGCTGTTCGTCGTGGAGATGCCGTCCGGGCATCTGCCGGCGTCGCAAACGACGGACTGCGTCATCCTCGACGCCGTGCAGGACGCGGGTAATGTCGGCTCGATTCTCCGGAGCGCGGCGGCGGCGGGGGTGCGAGACGTGTATTGCATGTCGGGCACCGCGCTGGCGTGGTCGAGCAAAGTGCTGCGTGCCGGCATGGGGGCACATTTCTCGCTGAATATCGTGGAGCATTGCACGCCGGATTCGCTCGCGCCGCGTCTGTCGGTGCCGCTGCTGGCGACGAGTCTGCAGGCGAACACCTCGCTGTACGAGCAGGATCTGCGCGCGCCCGTGGCATGGGTCTTCGGTAACGAAGGTGCCGGCGTGTCGCCACACTGGCTCGAACGCGTGCAGACGCCGATTCGCATTCCCCAGCCGGGCGGCATGGAGTCGCTCAACGTGGCCGCTTGCGCCGCCATCTGCCTGTTCGAAGCGGTGCGTCAACGACTCTCCTGAACCGGCTCGCAACGGCGGGTGATGCCAACAAGAAGGGACGCTCGTGGCGTCCCTTTTTGTCTTCGGCACAGCCGCAACGTGTGCGGCGGAAAGACGTCAGTAGACGTCGCGCTCCAGTTTGATTTCCTGCAGGATGGTCGTGGCGATTTCTTCGATCGACTTGTGCGTCGACGACAGCCATTTGATGCCTTCGCGGCGCATCATGGCCTCGGCCTCGTTGACCTCGTAGCGGCAGTTTTCGAGCGACGCATACTTGCTGCCCGGACGACGCTCGTTGCGAATCTCCGAGAGGCGTTGCGGATCGATGGACAGCCCGAAGATCTTGTCCTTGTACTGGTCGAGCGTGGAGGGCAGCCTTTCCCGCTCAAAGTCTTCCGGAATTAACGGGTAGTTCGCCGCCTTTACGCCGTACTGCATGGCGAGATAGAGCGTCGTCGGTGTCTTGCCGCTGCGCGATACGCCCACGAGGATCACGTCGGCACTTTGCAGATTCTTGTTGGACTGGCCGTCGTCGTGGGCGAGCGAGAAGTTCACCGCCTCGATGCGGTTCTTGTACGCTTCGCTATCGGCGTTCTGGTGGACGCGGCCGATGGCATGCATCGACTTGAGGCCCAATTCCAGTTCCAGCGGTTCGATGAACGTCTGGAACATGTCGAGAATCACGCCCTGGCAATTGCGCAGGATCTCGTTGGCCCGCGCATCGACGAGCGTACTGAAAATGATCGGGCGGACATTCTCCGTCCGATACATTTCATTGATCCGCTGTGCCGTTTCATAGGCTTTATCGACGGAATCCACGAACGGAACGCGAATCTGACGGAAACGCATCTCGAATTGCGCGAGGATCGAATGCGCGAACGTTTCGGCGGTAATCCCGGTGCCATCGGACACGATGAAGACCGGGCGTGCAGCAACCGGTTTGGCCGATGCGGCAAGGGGCGTAGGGGAATTTCCGGTGGTCGGGGAGTCGCTCATGCGCAGAATCGCAAAATGGTGCATTGCACGGTAGAATAGCGGCAACTTGTTGGATAAGCAATTGCGCAACGATCACGTGCCGTACGGCCTCAGGCCCGTCTGGCGGGGCGCAGCGGGAAATTCCGATGGTGAGTTGCAGGTCGTCGGGTGCTAGCCCCTGGTTCTCGACGCTGCCCAGACGCGATTTCTTATCCAACAGGTCGATCGGCCTATGTCAGTCCCAGCCGATCCTCCGAGAATTTTTTTTCTTACCTTAGGGGCTTTTATGACTAACGCAGCACACGACGGCGCCTACGTGGTGCCGTTTGAGCATCTGCGCATGACCGACGTTGAGTCGGTCGGCGGCAAGAATGCATCGCTTGGTGAAATGATCAGCCAACTGGCCGGCGCCGGCGTGCGCGTGCCGGGTGGTTTCGCCACGACGTCTTTCGCATTTCGCGAGTTCCTCCAGCACAACAATCTGACCGAGCGCGTTGCCCAGCGCCTCGAGGGTCTGGACGTGGATAACGTCAAGGCGCTCGCGCAAGCCGGCGCCGAAATCCGTCAATGGATTGTCGACGCACCGTTGCAGCCGCAACTCGAAAAAGACATCCGCGAGCAGTTCGCACGCCTCACGGCTGACCAGCCGGATGCGTCGTTTGCCGTGCGTTCGTCGGCAACCGCCGAAGATCTGCCGGACGCCTCGTTCGCCGGTCAGCAGGAAAGCTATCTGAACGTGGTCGGTATCGAAGACGTGCTCGACCGCATGAAGCACGTGTTCGCCTCGCTGTACAACGACCGTGCCATCTCGTACCGCGTTCACAAGGGCTTCACGCACGCCGAAGTGGCGTTGTCGGCCGGTGTGCAGCGCATGGTCCGCTCGGACTGCGGCGCGTCGGGCGTGATGTTCACGATCGATACGGAGTCGGGTTTCCAGGACGTCGTCTTCATCACGGCCAGCTACGGCCTGGGTGAGACGGTCGTGCAGGGCGCCGTGAACCCGGACGAGTTCTACGTTTTCAAGCCGACGCTCAAGGCGGGCAAGTACCCGGTCATTCGCCGCACGCTTGGCTCGAAGCTCATCAAGATGGAATTCACGCAACCGGGCGAGCCGGGCCGCGTGAAGACCGTCGATGTGCCGATGGAGCTGCGTAACCGCTACTCGATCACCGACGAGGATTGCGTCGAGCTGGCCAAGTTCGCACTGATCATCGAAAAGCACTACGGTCGTCCGATGGACATCGAGTGGGGCAAAGACGGCAAGGATGGCAAGATCTACATCCTGCAGGCACGTCCGGAAACGGTGAAGAGCCAGGCAGCCGGCAAGGTTGAGCAACGCTTCAAGCTCAAGGGCGATGCGCCGGTGCTGGCGACGGGCCGCGCTATCGGTCAGAAGATCGGTGCAGGTCCGGTTCGCGTGATCATGGATCCGAGCGAGATGGAGCGTGTGCAGCCGGGCGACGTGCTGGTGGCGGACATGACCGACCCGAACTGGGAGCCGGTGATGAAGCGCGCTTCGGCCATCGTGACCAACCGTGGCGGACGTACCTGCCACGCGGCGATCATTGCGCGTGAGCTGGGCGTGCCGGCGGTGGTGGGATGCGGTGACGCGACCGACGTGCTCAAGGATGGCGCGCTCGTGACCGTCTCCTGTGCCGAGGGCGACGAGGGCAAGATTTACGATGGTCTGCTCGAGACCGAAATCACCGAGATCCAGCGCGGCGAAATGCCGAAGATCCCGGTGAAGATCATGATGAACGTGGGCAACCCGCAGCTTGCCTTCGACTTCGCGCAACTGCCGAACGAAGGGGTGGGGCTGGCGCGTCTGGAATTCATCATCAACAACAACATCGGTGTGCATCCGCGCGCGATTCTCGAATACCCGAACATCGACGCCGACCTGAAGAAGGCCGTCGAATCGGTAGCGCGTGGTCATGCATCGCCGCGTGCGTTCTACGTCGACAAGCTGGCCGAAGGCATCGCCACGATCGCCGCTGCCTTCTATCCGAAGAGCGTGATCGTGCGTCTGTCGGACTTCAAGTCCAACGAGTACAAGAAGCTCATTGGCGGTTCGCGTTACGAGCCGGACGAAGAAAACCCGATGCTGGGTTTCCGCGGCGCTTCGCGTTATATCTCGGAAGACTTCGCCGAAGCGTTCGAAATGGAGTGCCGTGCACTCAAGCGCGTGCGTGACGAGATGGGTCTGACCAACGTCGAGATCATGGTGCCGTTCGTGCGTACGCTGGGCCAGGCTGAGCGTGTGGTCAACATGCTGGCTGACTACGGTCTGAAGCGTGGCGAGAATGGTCTGAAGCTGGTGATGATGTGCGAAGTGCCGTCGAACGCCATTCTGGCTGACGAGTTCCTCGAGTTCTTCGACGGTTTCTCGATCGGTTCGAACGATCTGACGCAGCTCACGCTGGGCCTGGACCGCGATTCGGGCATGGAACTGCTGGCCAAGGACTTCGACGAACGCGACCCGGCAGTGAAGTTCATGCTGAGCCGCGCGATCAAGGCTTGCCTGTCCAAGGGCAAGTACGTCGGCATCTGCGGTCAGGGTCCGTCGGACCATCCGGATCTGGCCGAGTGGCTGGCGAAGGAAGGCATCGCGTCGATGTCGCTCAACCCGGATACGGTCATCGAAACGTGGCAGCAACTCGCCAAGCTGGCGAAGTAATCGTCACGATAACGACCTGAATTGGGAGGCGTCCGAGCGGCATCTCGGACGCAACTGAAAGGCTGGCCGAATCCCTTCGGATGCGCACGCTGATTGGTTGGTTTCGTGCTATAAACCCCGGTAATACACCGGGGTTTTTTTGCGTCTGGGAGTTACGATGGAGCAGGCTTGGCTTTGGTTCGGCGTTGCCGGATTGACCGTGGTGCTGGAGCTGGCAAGCGGAACGTTCTATCTCTTGATGGTGGCGCTCGGCATGACGGCTGGCGGCATTGCGGCGGTGCTGGGTATCGACTGGCCGTTGCAGTTGGTCATTGCTGCCGTGGTGGCGGGCGTGGCTGTCTGGTCACTGCGTCGCAGCCGCTTTGGTCACCGGCGCATCAAGGTCGATGCGGCAGCGGACCCCAACACCAATCTCGACATCGGGCAGCAACTGCACATCGAGACGTGGCAGGCCGACGGTCGCGCGCGGGCGATGTATCGCGGCGCCGAGTGGGATGTCGAGCTAATGCCCGGTGAGGCTGCCGCCGCAGGCTGGTTCGTCATCCGAGAGGTGCGTGGCAGCCGATTGTTCGTCGCGCACGTCGTGGTGTGAGCGTCGGCCGGTTTGAGTCCGCGAATTCATGAGGCCGTGCGAGCGTAGGAACCGTCTCGTTACCTAATAGGGGATAGCCCGTTTTCGGGCTTGCACGCCGCATCCGGTCTGTGTTCCGTTACGATGCATGGGCCCGCCATTGCGGGGGACGGGGAACCAGCCCGCCGTCATGGCGGGCGCTTCAGGGGGAAACATGTTCGATATATCCAACGTCGCCTTCATTCTTTTCATCATCGCCGTGATCGTCGCGGCACGCTCGATCAAGATCGTGCCGCAGCAGCACGCCTGGGTGATCGAGCGTCTCGGTAAGTACCATGCGACGCTCACGCCGGGGCTTTCGATCGTCGTGCCATTTGTGGATCGTGTGGCCTACAAGCATTTGCTCAAGGAAGTGCCGCTCGATGTCCCGAGCCAGGTTTGTATCACCAAGGACAACACGCAGTTGCAGGTCGACGGGATTCTCTACTTCCAGGTGACGGATCCGATGAAGGCGTCGTACGGTTCGAGCAACTACATCGTGGCGATCACGCAACTCGCGCAAACGACGCTGCGTAGCGTGGTCGGCAAGCTCGAACTCGATAAGACGTTCGAGGAGCGCGAGTTCATCAACCATAGCGTGGTGAATGCGCTCGACGAGGCGGCATCGAATTGGGGGGTGAAGGTGCTGCGTTACGAGATCAAGGATCTCACGCCGCCGAAGGAAATTCTGCATGCCATGCAGGCACAGATCACGGCGGAGCGCGAGAAGCGTGCGCTGATCGCGGCGTCGGAAGGCAAGAAGCAGGAGCAGATCAACCTGGCGTCGGGGGCGCGCGAAGCTGCGATTCAAAAGTCTGAAGGCGAGCGTCAGGCGGCGATCAATCAGGCGCAGGGCGAGGCGTCGGCGATTCTGGCGGTTGCGGAGGCAAATGCCGAGGCCATCCACAAGATTGCGACGGCGATTCAGACGCAGGGCGGCATGGAGGCGGTCAACCTCAAGGTGGCCGAGCAGTATGTCGACGCGTTCAGCAAGATCGCAAGAACGAACAACACGCTGATCGTGCCGGGCAATCTGACGGATTTGAGTGGCATGATTGCATCGGCGCTCAAGATCGTGCGCGGTACGGAAGGCGGGTCGATCGCTGGAGGTGATGGGGGTGGGGTTGGTGGTTTCGGCAATTCGAGTCCCCGGCGCTAATTCGCCTCAGCCATGAAAAACGGCCCATGCGGGCCGTTTTCTTTTGTGGTTGGCGAATGTGTTGGCTGTAACGCGCGCGCCATGCCGATGCGGCGTCTCTCAAGTGGGCGTGCGCATCAAGCGTGCCTTTTCACGATCCCAATCGCGCTTCTTTTCCGTCTCGCGCTTGTCGTGAAGTTTCTTGCCCTTGGCCAGCCCGATCTCGCATTTCACCAGACCTTTGCTGTAGTGCAGATTGAGCGGGACGAGCGTGTAGCCGCGTTGCTCCACCTTGCCGATGAGCTTCTTGATTTCGTCGGCTTTCAGCAGGAGCTTACGGGTGCGCACGGGGTCAGGCTTGATGTGCGTCGATGCGGTCTGCAGCGGGCTGATGTGCGTGCCGATCAGGAAGATCTCGCCGTGTTTGATAACGACATATCCTTCCTTGATCTGCGCCCGCCCGGCGCGAATTGCCTTGACTTCCCACCCCTCGAGCGCGATCCCGGCTTCGTATCGCTCCTCGATGAAGTAGTCGAAGAAGGCTTTCTTGTTGTCAATGATGCTCATGGATCCTTGGCGGGTAACTTGGTCGGACCCGGTGAGTCGGGCTCGGGTAAAATAGCGATTTTAACAAAGAGTCTCGGCAAGAGGCGGCTTGCGACGCGTGGCGACCGATGCAGCATCGATCGCAGACACGTGACGTGAGCACACCTTGCCCGACAGACGATGGCCGAAGTCAGTAAAACCGTTCTCGTGCATTTCTCCGATGAGCAGATGTACGATCTGGTGACCAATGTCGCCGATTACCCCAAATTCCTGCCTTGGTGCGGCGGTGTCGAGATTCGGCATCAGGACGAGCACAGCATGGAGGCATCGCTGATCATCGACTTCAAGGGCCTGAAGCACTCGTTCGCGACACGCAATATCCAGGAGCGTCCGCACTCCATTCAGATGACGTTCGTCGAAGGGCCTTTCAAGCGTTTTCATGGCACCTGGAAATTCACGGCGCTGCGCGAGAATGCCTGCAAGATCGAGTTCGGCCTTCACTACGAATTTGCGAATTTTCTGCTCGAGAAGGTCATCGGCCCGGTGTTCAGCCATATCGCCAATACGTTCGTCGACGCTTTCGTCAAACGCGCGGAGGCGGTGTATGTCGAGTGAGCTGAATGTCGAAGTCTGCTACGCGCTGCCTGATGAGCAGACGATTATCCCGGTAACGTTGCCGCAAGGCGCCACGATGCGTGACGCGATTGAGCGCAGTGGGGTGCTGCAACGCTTCCCTGAGCTGGATCTCGCGCGCGTGAAGGCAGGGGTCTTCGGTAAAGTGCGCGCGCTCGACGCCGCGGTGGAGGCGGGCGATCGCGTCGAGATCTACCGGGGGCTTAAGGCCGATCCGAAGCTGGCGCGCCAGCGACGCGTCGAGAAAGTGCGTAACGAAGGAAGCCGGGAAGGGCAGAAGTGGCTGGGGAGCCGTCGCGGGAGCTAGGCCGCTTGACGTACCCCCGGTCCTGCGCCGGTCAGTGCGTCGATCCCCGCGAATGCAGCCGTACCGACGCGCTCACGCCCGCAAGCAGCAACGCGATGGCGGCGAGTTCCAGCAGGCGCGGCACGCGTTGTTCGTAAATGAAGCCGTAGACCAGCGCGAACAGCGTTTCAAACACGATCATTTGGCCCGACAGCGTCAGCGGCAGCCGCCGGCTCGCCGCATTCCAGAACGCGTTGCCGATCGTCGAGGCGCCAATCGCCACGGCGATATTGACCATCAAAAACATCTGCCAGTCACGAGGCGCGCCGGCCGCGACAGGATGCGGCAGCAGCACGGCCGGGACGGCCAGCGCGAGCGCCAGAGCGCCAGTGGCGACGCCCGTGAGCAACGACCACTCCTGACTCGTGAAATGCCCGAATCGCGCCAGATAGCGGGCATTGGCCACCGCATACCACGTCCAGCTCACGAGGGCGCCGACGGCACAGGCGATGCCGGCGAGCGTCAGCCGCCAGTCTCCGCCGCTCGCCGAAGCGTGCGCGAACACGTCGACGTTGATGCAGACGATGCCCGCTGCCACGAGCGCCAACGGACCCGCCAGCCGGGACAGGGGGATGGCGCCGTGGTCGCGGCTGCCGACCAGTGTGACCGTCACGGGCAGCACGCCGACGATCAGCGACGCCGGGGCAATGCCGGCCATCTGCACTGCGCCGGCGAGAAACAGGTAGTAGATGAGGTTGCCGACCAGACTCAGCCGGAACAATGCGCGCCAGTCATGGCCCGTGACGGAATGCCGCAGGCGCGCCCAGAGCGGGGCGAGCAGCATGGCGGACACCAGTCCGTAAAGCACGTAGCGGGCTGCCGACAGTTCCAGCGGCGAGAAGCCCGGCAGCAGGCGAGGCGCCAGAAAGACCAGTCCCCACAATGCGCCAGCCGCCAGTCCGAAAGAAATGCCTTGCCCCATGAAATTCGTGCCCGTGGTTCGTGATATCGAGATGTCGGTGTTCTGTGCCGCCAGTGCGCCGGTTGTGCCGGTCGGGGCGGTGCAGGAAGGGCGCAAGAATAGCATGGGGCCGATGCGCGTCTATTGTGAAATCCGGCGGTCGGCGGGGCGGGACGTTGGCCAAAATCGGACTGACGCGTATCTGAGCCGTCTCTCGGGGAAAAAGCCCCTTGACATGTGGGGCGGACGTTCCATGCAACTCGCGATTTCTGTATAATTCGGTTTTGCGCCTATAGGATTTGCCATGCGTCTGATCCAAAAAGCACTCACTTTCGATGACGTGCTCCTCGTCCCGGCGTACTCCGCCGTTCTCCCGCGCGACGCCAAGCTGAAAACCAAGCTCACGCGCAACATCACCCTGCAAATGCCTTTGCTGTCGGCCGCCATGGATACGGTGACCGAAGCGCGTCTGGCCATTGCCATGGCGCAGCAGGGTGGTATCGGCATTATTCACAAGAATTTGAAGCCGGCCGAGCAGGCGCGGGAAGTCTCGAAGGTCAAGCGATTTGAGTCGGGCGTTCTGCGTGACCCGATCACGATTCCGCCGCACATGAAGGTTCGCGACGTGATCGCACTGTCGCGCCAGCATGGCATTTCCGGTTTCCCGGTCGTCGAGGGCGCGCAGCTCATCGGTATCGTGACCAACCGCGACCTGCGTTTCGAGAGCCGCCTGGACGAGCCGGTGCGCGCGATCATGACGCCGAAGGAAAAGCTCATCACGGTGCGTGAAGGGGCTTCGCCGGCCGACGCCGAGCAATTGATGCACAGCCACCGCCTGGAGCGCGTGCTGGTCGTCAACGATGCCTTTGAACTGCGCGGCCTGATGACCGTGAAGGACATCATGAAGGCGACCGAGCACCCGCTCGCGAGCAAGGACGAGCACGGCAAGCTGCGCGTTGGCGCGGCGGTCGGTGTGGGCCCGGACAATGAAGAGCGCGTTGAGTTGCTGGTGGCTGCCGGCGTCGACGTGATCGTGGTGGACACGGCTCATGGCCATAGCCAGGGCGTGCTCGACCGCGTGCAGTGGGTCAAGAAGCATTTCCCGCAGATCGAAGTGGTCGGTGGCAACATCGCGACGGCAGGTGCAGCGCGCGCACTGATGGAACATGGTGCAGATGCGGTCAAGGTCGGTATCGGCCCGGGCTCGATTTGCACGACGCGTATCGTGGCCGGTGTCGGCGTGCCGCAGATCACGGCAATCGCCAATGTGGCCGAAGCCCTCGAGGGTACCGGCATTCCGCTGATTGCTGATGGTGGCATTCGCTACTCGGGCGACATCGCCAAGGCGTTGGCGGCTGGTGCGCATACTGTGATGATGGGCAGCATGTTCTCCGGCACGGAAGAAGCGCCGGGCGAAGTGTTCCTGTATCAGGGGCGTTCGTACAAGAGCTACCGCGGCATGGGTTCGGTGGGCGCGATGAAGGACGGTGCTGCTGACCGTTACTTCCAGGATCCAGCCAATAACGCCGACAAGTTGGTGCCGGAGGGTATTGAAGGCCGTGTGGCTTACAAGGGCAGCGTGAACGCCATTCTCCATCAACTGACGGGGGGTATCCGTTCGTCGATGGGGTATCTGGGTTGCCGGTCGATCGAAGAGCTGCACAAGAACGCCGAGTTTGTCGAAATCACGTCTGCGGGCATGCGCGAATCGCACGTGCACGACGTCCAGATCATGAAGGAAGCCCCCAACTACCACGTGGAGTAATTGCCCATGAAGGCCATGTTGCGTACGGTACTGTTCCTCGATGCGGCGCTGAATCTGGCACTTGGTGTGCTGCTGATCGCGTCGTTCTGGTCATCGCTGTACGCGGCCATTGAGGTGCCCGCGCCATCGCCTGTGCTCTATGCGCAGGCGCTCGGTGTGGCCTTCATTGGCGTGGCCTGGCTGCAATGGCACGCCACCGTGAATGGCCAGTTGAGTGCGACCGTCGCGAAAGTGACGGGGCATATCAACTGGGTAACCGGTGCGCTTGTGCTGGGCTGGCTGATCTCCGGCCAACTGGCGGTGACGGGCGGTGGCAAGTTGTTGATGCCAGCGCTGGGTGCTGTCCTGTTGGTGGTGGGCGCCATTCTCGTCAAGCTGGCGTCGAGCGTGCGCACGAAAGAGCGCGTGCAGGCGGCGCAGCAGACGGGCGGGCGAGTGCGCGGCGGTGTTGTCAGCGACACCCGGCGCGACGCACCGTACGAATACTCCGATGCCCGGACCGTCGACGAGGTCCGCGGCACGCGCGCAGAGCCGCGTATGGAGACGCCTGGCGGCGGCTCCACCTCCGTCAACACTACGCCGGTCGCGCCTGTGGGCGCCACCGGCATTGTCACGCCCGTGCCTTCCGCCACGGCGCCGACGTCCAACGAATCCACTTCATCCGTACCTTACGATGCACGACAAAATCCTCATTCTTGACTTCGGCTCGCAAGTCACCCAGCTCATCGGACGCCGCGTTCGCGAAGCGCACGTCTACTGCGAGATTCACCCGAACGACGTTTCGGACGAGTTCATTCGCGAATTCAACCCGAAGGCCGTCATTCTGTCGGGTAGCCACGCGAGCACGTACGAGGATCAGGATCTGCGGGCCCCGCAGGCCGTCTGGGATCTGGGCGTGCCGGTGTTGGGTATTTGCTACGGCATGTTCGCGATGACGGTCCAACTGGGCGGTCAGGTCGAGGCGAGTAACCATCGCGAGTTCGGTTATGCCGAGGTGCGTGCGCATGGGCATACGCCGCTGCTCGAGGGGCTCGAGGATTTCCGTACGGCCGAAGGCCACGGCATGCTCAAGGTGTGGATGAGCCACGGCGACAAGGTCACGCAACTGCCCCCGGGCTTTGCGCTGATGGCGTCGACGCCGAACTGCCCGATTGCGGGCATGGCCGATGTGGCGCGTGGCTACTATGCGGTGCAGTTCCACCCCGAAGTCACGCATACGGTGAAGGGGCGCGAGTTGCTTGAGCGCTTCGTGCTGGAAATTGCCGAGGCGAAGCCGGACTGGATCATGCGCGACCACATTGACGAAGCGGTCAAGTCGATTCGCGAGCAGGTGGGCGACGAGGAAGTGATCCTGGGTCTGTCGGGCGGCGTGGATTCGAGCGTTGCAGCGGCGCTGATTCATCGCGCCATCGGCGATCAACTGACGTGCGTGTTCGTCGATCACGGTCTGCTGCGACTGAACGAAGGTCAGATGGTGATGGATATGTTCCGGGGGCGTCTGCACGCGAAGGTCGTGCATGTGGATGCTGCTGACCAGTTCATGGGTCATCTGAAGGGCGTGACCGATCCGGAGCAGAAGCGCAAGATCATCGGCCGTGAGTTCGTCGAAGTGTTCCAGGCGGAAGCGAAGAAGCTGAAGAACGCCAAGTGGCTGGCGCAGGGCACGATCTATCCGGACGTGATCGAGTCGGGCGGTGCGAAGACGAAGAAGGCGACGACGATCAAGAGCCACCACAACGTCGGTGGTCTGCCGGAGACGCTGGGTCTGAAGTTGCTTGAGCCGCTGCGCGATCTGTTCAAGGATGAGGTGCGCGAGCTGGGTGTGGCATTGGGTCTGCCGCATGACATGGTTTATCGTCACCCGTTCCCGGGGCCGGGTCTGGGCGTGCGTATTCTGGGTGAAGTGAAGCGCGAGTACGCCGATCTGCTGCGTCGCGCCGATGCGATCTTCATCGAAGAGCTGCGCAACACGGTCGAGCCGAACAGTGGCAAGACGTGGTACGAGCTGACGAGCCAGGCGTTCGCGGTGTTCCTGCCGGTCAAGAGCGTGGGCGTGATGGGCGACGGCCGTACGTATGAGTGGGTCGTGGCACTGCGCGCCGTGCAGACGCAAGACTTCATGACCGCACACTGGGCCCACCTGCCGCACGAACTGCTCGGCAAGGTTTCGAACCGCATCATCAATGAAGTTCGTGGTTTGAATCGCGTTGTTTATGACATCTCGGGCAAGCCGCCGGCGACGATTGAGTGGGAGTGAAATCCCGGCTGAATCAGGGGCTTAATCCACTCTTGCAGTCGCGCATTCGCTGATGTTGGGGTGATCCGCGACTGGGCTCTCGGTTCAGTTCGTCCGCTGTCTAGGCTCAAATTTGGACAGAATTTGGAAAAGAAACGGCTTGGCGATTGTCAGGCCGTTTCGCATTATTGAGCTTGTAGCGATGCTGCGGCGCCGGCCGAAACGACTCACGATGCCTCGTCCTCGAGGGGCGATTTGGACGCACGCCAAACCCCGGGTCGCCTCACCCACCTTTGTCCCCGGCGAGACCGTCCAGGACACTGCCCGCCAGTGCCTATCTCGCCGTTACCGACCTCGAACGCTTTTCACTCGCCAACTACGACGGATTGTCCCCGCTATCTCGGGTATCCGGGGGGAGGTCACAGATCACCCGGACTCGCGTGCTGTGGCGCAATGCCTATACGGAAACCGCTGTTCGCAACCGCACACGTAACAATCTCATCCTTCAAGCGCAGATCGCCACTTCGTTTTGATGGGCTGACTGTCGACGGTGCCGGCAGGGTTGCCGGGCGGAGGGGAGGCCCGGCAGATGTCGTCGATTGCGTGGTGTTCCGCACGCCCGACAAGGCGCGACTTCGCGCCTTGTCGGCGATGTGGACTGACAGTGCTGTTCCGAGTGCGCTGCCGGCACGCTGCACCACGTTCAGTCCACTTGTCGCACGAGCGATTTCATGCTTTCGTAATGTACTCAGCGCGGCGCTTGTTGCGGCCATCATCCTTCAACAAGAACGCCGCCGCGCATCCCGCAAGCACAACGACGCCGAGCGAGCAAAGAAAGGTGTGGCTGAACGCCAACCCCAGCCAGGCCGGCGCGGCGTGACCTGGCTCGACGAAGAAAGCAGGCCCTGCGAGGCCGCTTCCCTCAGACGCGAAGCTCGCTATATCGCGCGTGAGCACGACCGTCAGCAAAGCCGCGCCGAGGGCCCCGCTGGCGCACTGCAATACGTTAAAACCACTGGTGGCGCTCGCGATTTCCTGCTTACGCAGGGTACTCAGCGCCGCGCTGGTCACTGGCATCATCGTTGCGCCTTTGCCCAAGCCCAAGACGAAGAGCGCGAGCTCGATGACCCAGAGCGGCGTCGTGTTCTCTAGCGTGCTCAGCATCAAGACAGAGACTGCGATGCACGTGATGCCCACCAGAACAACCCTGCCCGCCGCGATCCGGTCCGTGAGGATGCTCGCGATTGGCATGGCCAATATCGCTCCCAGACCTTCTGCGGCAATCAACAGACCGGTGGCGAGTGGTGAATACCCACGCAACATCTGAAGATACAAGGGCACGAGCAGCGACAGCCCGAAGAACGCAGCACCCAGCAGGAAGCTGGTGAGTGCAGCCGCGCCGACAGTTGGGCGTACGAACAAGCGCACGTCGATGAGCGCGCCTTCGAAGCGCAGCGCGTGCACCACGAAGGTGATGATCATCACAGCGCCGAGCAGCACACATGCATCCGCACTGATCGAGGCCAGGCTCCCAATCGCCGTCGCCTTTGCCATGCCGTAGATGAAGATCGCCAATCCCGGAGAGAGCAGAAACAGGCCCCGCCAGTCCAGGGGGCGAGGGCTTTTCGGGTCATCGGTTGTGAGCACACGGTGAGCGGCATACAGCGCTATGGCGCCAATGGGCAGGTTAATGAAAAAGATCCAGCGCCAGGACACTGCATCGACCAGCCATCCGCCCAAGACCGGGCCCAGGACAGGGCCGATCACAACGGGTATGCCGACAATTCCCATCACCCGCCCCATGCGTCGCGGGCCCGCCGTCTGGCTTAGCAACGTCATGCCCGTGGGCAGAATCATGCCGCCACCCAGTCCTTGAAGCACACGAAACAGGATGAGCGCAGGCATCGACCACGCGATTCCCGACAGCGCGGAGCCAACCAGGAACAGAACGATAGAGAACATGAAAAGACGCTTGGTGCCAAAGCGATCGGCGGCCCAACCCGAGAGCGGGATGACTGCGGCGAGCGAGAGCATGTAGCCCGTCGATATCCACTGCACGGTCTCCAGTGGCGACTCGAACGCCTTCGTCAGCCCTTGGATAGCGACGTTGATGACGGTCGCATCGAGGGTAGACATCAAGGCACCCAGAACGAAGACGCCCATGACACGCAGCAGGTGCGGATCCAGCCTTTGCACTGAAGATGAGTTCAAGTCGCCGTCAGAAGAGTCCTGTGAGAGGTTCACGCAACGCCCACCATCTCGCGCGGCATCAACTCGCTCGTGGAGCCATCGGCATAGGACGCCAGTTTGCTTAATTGCTTCATGTCGTTTTCTAGGTGTGGGATATGCAGAAGCAGTGTTCCACACCCAGCAAGAAAATGAAGTCACAGCAGGTGACGGCGCTTGGATTACGCCAGAACACCCACGTTTCGCCGAATCTGTCACCTGATGTGACCTGCCCACCCGTGGCGCCGGCCACGCGCCTGGCAAAACGCAATAGAATGGGTCGGTTGGCAAGAAATAGGTGAGGGCAGAGTATGGCTCAAAGCGAGATCACACCCCTTTATCTGCAGGAAGAGCGCATCAACGCAGCGGTTTACGCTCTTCTGCAAAGCGAAACCTTTCGGCGTGCAACGCGCATGCGGCAGCTGCTGCAATACGTGGTTGCCGAAACCCTTGCGGGCCGCGGTGAGCGGTTGAAGCAGTTCAATATTGCCGTGGACGCATTCGGATATGGCAGCGATTTCGATCCGCAGATGCTGACCAGCGTGCGCACCGAAGCGTATCGACTTAGATCCCGGCTCGAATATTATTATCGAACCGAGGGCGCGACAGACCAAGTGAGAATCTCTCTTCCGAAGGGCGGATTCATGCCCATATTCGAGCTCAGGAGAGAGAATATTCCGGCGACTGAAGTGCGAGCGGTCGCACGCGCCGTATCCCCGGCCCGATTGTTGATCTTGCCCTTCTCCGGACTGAATATTGCCGACGCGGACATGCTGGTCGCTTTTCACGACGAGATCAGCCTGCATCTGGCCAACCTCCCCCTGGTGGCGTTGCTGTCGCGCAGCACGAGCTCGAAATTTGGGCAGCTAGGCGCCACCCTGCGGCAAGTCGCCAGTGAATCTGAGGCCGCCTACGTCATGGAAGGCAGCCTCTTTCGCCAGGACCGGACCTATCGGCTGATCCTGCGCATTATCGATCCGCAGCAGGACGTAATCGTCTGGTCGACGCGCCACGAACAGCGCGTCGAGGACATGATGGCATTCCAGCGACAGGTCGCCGGCGACGTGGCGGCGTCCGTTCGGTCGTGGCTCGAGGCCAGGCCGTCGTCGTTCGGGCTCGAGGATGCGATGGCGCCGCGCCAGGTGTTTCGCGACGACGTGCTGCTGCGCGAATACCTGCGCCTCGGTCACCTCACGTCCGGCAATACCGCCGAGGCGACCTCGATGTTCAACGAGGCCATCATGGCCAGCCCGGGCGAGGGCCTAACGCACACCGCGATGGCGCTGGGTCATCTCCAATCCGGGCGTCTCCAGGAGGCCTATAGGGCCGCCGAGCGCGGCGTCGAACTGGCGCCGCACTCAGCGCTCACCCATTCGTCGCTCGCCGCGATATACCTGCACATGCGTGACTTCGACGGCGCCATCATGTTCGCGCAGAAGTCGCTCGCCCTCGCCCCGGAGTTCGATGCCGTGAAGCTGCTGCTGGGTGACTGCTATCTACATGCAGGGTTTCACAAGACCGCGATCGCCCAATTGGAGGAAGCGCACCTCCTCATGCACGAACATCCCGCGGCACTGGCGCACCTCGGCTACGCGTATGCCCGCACAGGCCAACAAGGCGAGGCACGGCGCCTCCTGAACATGCTCCAGGATAGCGCCGACGTTGCGGGCGGTCCCAATGCCGCAGCGATGACCTTGATCCACACGGGCCTGGGCGAAGCGGAGCAGGCCTTCGAATGGATGAATCGCGCACTCATGTCCCGCCAGCACTCGCAGCAATTGTTGCTGCTCTCGTCGCCGGCCTATGACAGCCTTCGCGCATATCCCCGCTTTAGCGTGCTGGCCGACCGCGCACAACTGTCGTAGGGCGTCGCGGCCAGATCTTCGTCCGTAGCCCTAGGGGGCAACGGCCACGTCGATGCGCCGTTCTCCCAGTACAGACAGTCCATACCCCGACACGGCAACCAGACTGTGCCGGTGGTTCGATAGCAGGATAACTTGCCGGATACCGAGCTCGGCCAGCACCATGGCGCCGGCGCCGTAGTCACGAAGCTCCTTGACCTCCGCGTCGCGGTCATCCTGGCCGCGCAGCCGCACCGCCGCAGTGAACGCGTCAGCGCGCGGCTTGTTAATGATCACCACGACGCCAGCCCCTTCCTTGGCAATCATTTGCATCGACTGCGCGAGATAGGACGATTGCTCGCCGACCTCGCCAAAAGCGTCGGCAAAAATCGACAGCGCATGCATTCGCACCAGTACCGGCCGTTCAGGGTCGATGACACCCTTGACCAGCGCCACCTGCTCGGTCTTGCTCGCCTTGTTCCAGAACACGTGCGCCTGCCACGGGCCGCCCCACCTGCTATGGAAGGCCACCGCAGCTCGTTGTTCGAGGGGATGGTCGTGAAGCAGCCGGTGCGCGATCAGGTCGCGGATCGTGCCGATCTTCATGCCGTGTTTCCGCGCGAATACGATCAGATCATCCAGGCGCGCCATCGTGCCATCGTCCTTCATGATTTCGCAGATGACCCCGGACGGGTTGAGCCCGGCCAAGCGCGCCACGTCCACCGAGGCTTCCGTGTGGCCCGCGCGAATCAGCACGCCGCCGTCCCGTGCGCGCAACGGAAAGACATGCCCCGGGCTCACGATGTCCGCCGGACCTTTGGCGGTGTCGATGGCCACAGAGATCGTTCGCGCCCTGTCCGCCGCCGAGATCCCGGTGCTCACGCCCTCACGCGCCTCGATCGACACGGTGAACGCAGTTTCGTGGCGCGTTCCGTTCGCGCGGCTCATCGGCTCCAGCCTGAGCTGATCAACGCGCTCCTCGGACAGCGCAAGACAGATCAATCCCCTGCCATGCGTTGCCATGAAGTTGATTGCCTCCGGCGTCGCCATCTGCGCCGGAATGACCAGATCCCCCTCGTTTTCGCGGTCCTCGTCGTCCACCAGGATGAACATGCGCCCGTTACGTGCCTCGTTGATGATCTCCTGCGCAGAGGATATCCGTGTTTCGGTCTCGCGGACCTGCCTGATTCCGTCGTTGATCATGTTAAGTCCCTCTGTTGCACCTCGGCCGGCCACCCGCCGACGCCGCCAATCAAGGCCGCACCGGGAAGAGACCTTCCTGGCCGCGGCACCGTATGAACGCCGATCCCCAGACTTTGGCCAAGGATCTTGAATGTCATTTTCAACCTATAACTTGTAGCGAAAACCGACATAAACGGAGCGTGGCTGTCCAAGACCCTGCCCACGAGAATTGGTCGCACCAGGCGCTAGCGCGATATGTTGACTGGTCGAGACCAGACCACCAGTCACCGCGTATCTAGTGTTGAATGCGTTCTCCAGAATGCCAAACATCTCCCAATGCTTATTGATGCGATATTGGAAATTGGCGCTCGCGACAAAGTATCCTGGCACCTTTCCCATGGCGTTGATTTCATCACCGAAATAGTAGGAACTCGATACTGCTCGCAGCGAGGTCCCGACGACCCAGTTCGGCGTCACGTCGACTTTCATGCTCACTATCAACTGGTGCCTTGGCTCGTTTGGCAATACGTTTCCCGGTTTCACATGAATGTAGCCACTTGCGTCTGCTGAAGTATTGATTGGCTGAAAGAGCGAGAACGACGATTTGAAACGGGCATCGGTGTAGATGTAACCGACGGAGGTCGTCACCGCACCGATGCCAATCTCAGCCCCAAGCTTCACTCCCTGCCGGCGTACCACGCCGACGTTGGCAAGCGACGGCCGGCCGGTACTTGCTGCCACGTAGGTATAGTCAGAAATGTCGGTGCGGTATAGGGCGGCGTTCCAGGCTAATTGGGCGCCAGCTATCGGAAAGCCCAGGTCTGACAACTGACCGCGGAGGCCGATTTTGTAGGTGTGATAAATAGATTGATTCGTGATCGTGTCGGAAACAAACCAGGGCGGCACCGAATTGCATGCCGATTCCCTGTCCTCACAAAACGTTCCCGAAGGCGAGAGCACGCGAGCCGCCTCTGAATAGCCACCATAGGCGATCAATCCCGGCGCAATCGCATAAGTCGCTCCGACGGAAGGAGCGAAATGGGTAAAAGTGCGATTTTGGTTAAACGACGGGCGCGTGCCGCGCAGGTCGCGCTGTTCAACACGCGAATAGCTGAAGCGCCCGCCGGCAGCGACTTTCAGTTTATCGGTGATGTCAACAGCATCGGTCGCGTACAGCCCAACATAGTCGGCGGTTGCGTTGGCGTCTTCCGGCAGGCCTGTCGGCGGGGAGTTGGTTGTACCAAGATTGGTCCCATAGCCTCCGTCGTCGTTCATGGTGCCGATAAGCTGTCTGTAGTTGGCCCACGCGTGCGCCCGGTTGTAGTCGATACCCATGGTGAGATTGTTGGGGCGCCCCAAAAGCTGTCCACGATTGGATGCGCTTGCCGCCGCCCCCCATGATGTCGTCTCGCTTTTCAACACTTGTTGATAGGCGTAGTAATCAGCGCCGGCAGAGCGAAACTGATTGCCATTGATGTCCATGTATGGCGCACCGAGACTGCAGAGTAAGGTCGGGTCGCTCGAACAATCGTTCACCAGGGCGCCGCCAAGCGTGATCACCTGCGTGCTTTTGAATTTACCGAACGATAGTTTGCTCTGAGCCGTCCACCCGTCACCCAGGGCGTAGCTTCCAGTGAGTTTGAGGTGAGTGCTGTTCGTGCCGAACGAAGAAGGATAATTGAGTTGTGCCGTTGGATCTGCCGCAATGAGTTCCACGGGTGACAGCAGCGCACCCTTGTTAGTGCTCGATACGGTATGCACGATGAAATGGTATTCGTTGCCTCCAGTTCGCCAGCCCAGATCACCGTGAGCCTGCCGCATTCGGGCGCCGGCATGCTGTTGCCAGCCATTGTCCTTGACGTCGCTGTAGGCGCCGAATAGCGCAAAGTCGCCGATCTGCCCACCTGCCTGCGTCAGTCCCTGAATGCGTCCGTAGGAACCACCCATTAAATTTATTTCGGCCCCATGATAAGTAAAGCCATTTGCCAGAGGAGCCGGCCCCAACAATGCGTCAAATCCATCGAGGAGAGCGACAGGGCCGATGCCGGCGAGGGCAGGGCCGGGCATGATGCGGGTATTGGATATCTTAAAGTCGGGCTCGCCAGCCCCAATGGGTATGGGAAATACAGGCCCGACCTCGGTCTTGGGTACGCTCATCATTGGCAGGTCAATGGCGCCTGACGGTGGCGGTTCTCCAGGACCGGACGACGGCGGTGCATGCATGCTGGAAGCGCTGTCTGGCCCAGGCATCGGGCTTGGGGTGGCGCTCGAAGCGGCGGCCGTAGGTGGTGCACTTGCGGCGTCGGCGCTCGACGCAGCGGCCTCAGGTGGTGCACTTGCGGCGTCCGCTTTCCCGATCGTGAGGGCGAGCGGCACGCTTGCCGCCAGCAGAAAGGGGAGCCACGGAGATCGGCTCGGTGTATTCATGTTTTTGTCTCCTATAAATCAAGCTTTTCTCCGTCCGGCATGATGGGGCTCTAACGGCCTGTTCCGGACGGGTGCTCTTGTGTGCGCTCCTACCGAGCGCGCATCTTTTTCGACTGACCTTTCGCGCGGACGTGAAAGGCTTCGATGCGGATGGGGCCAACAGATGCTGGTTGATTCCACGGCGCTGCGGCGCGTGGGCTTTGTCGAACAAAGTCACTGCGTCGCGCGCGCCCGCTGCCCCTTGGGATCGATGTGGTTCCGACGTTCGGCGTTGTGCTTACAAGGCAAAGCGATCTGACGACTTCGACGCCCACACCCTACCGGCTGGGCCTCGCCGCCATGCACCAACGCCCGCAGACGATTGAGAATCCGCTTATGGGCGAGGTTCTTCCATCTTCGGCTTTGCGCTGCGTTCGGGCACCGCTCCGCCAAACATGGCAAAGGGCGGGTGACCGAGGAGTCGGCGACCGTTGACCTCCGCCTGCGGGTCGAGGCGAATGGCGCCGTGCGATGTCAGGACGCGGGCATCCCGGACGAAGCGTTGAATCGGGTTGCCGAGGCCGACGGTGGACGAGCCAATCGTCTTCTGCAGGAGGTTGATCGCGTCTTCGCAAAGGTTGGCGACGTACGCAACACTAAGGCTGATTTCGCTCTCCTCCTCACGCGAGAAGTCGCGACCCTCAGCCGTTCGCGCGTCGACCTGGTCAGCGATGCCTTCGAGCGTTGCAGCGGAAACATTGATCATCGCCAGAGCCTTTCCTGCGGCGACCTGCGCGCTCGCCATGTCACCGATCGTCGGGTACGGAAGGCTGAAGGGCTGGCGCTTGTTGGCTTGCGCGATGAAGCAGGAGAGCGTGCCACGAGCCATGCCCAGCACAATCGCGGCGTCGGCAATCGATACCGTAATGAGCAGTGCGGTTCCGTGCTGCCGGTAGCCAGGCCCGCTGTAGCGCTGGTGCAATTCGCCGAACCGCCTCGGGTATTCCGCAAGGTCGAGGAATCGATGCTCTGGAACGAAGGTCTCGGTTGCGACCCGAATCGAGTTGCTCGAGGTTCCCGACAGCCCGCTCACATGCCAGTCGTCGACGATCTCGTAGTCGGGCCGCGGCAACACGACGACACCGCGGCCGGTGCCTGGGTGGGTGGCCGGGTCGTACTCGATACCGAGCATGGCCCAGCGGGCGTGCTTACAGCCGCTTCCGAACGCCCATTTTCCTTCGATCATCCACCCGCCCTCGACGCGACGGCCGCGGCCCACGTTCGTGGCGAACACCGAGGCTCCGACTACAGCGGGTCCAACCCATCCTTGCGCGTCGGCACGAACCTCGTCGACGATCTTGGGGTCGAGGGCCAACAAGTTCTTGACCCCAATTCCCACGAAGGCCGCCCATCCCGCTGACCCGTCTGCCTCTCCAAGAACGCTGATGATCTCAAGCAGGTCGCGTGTACCAAGCCCGTACCCACCCCACTCGATGGGCATGGTCATCTTGTAGACGCCCGCATCATCGAGCGCCTTGAGCACTTGCGGCGTCAGCGCGCCGATTCGCTCGCCTTCCTGAGCCTGTTGGCGAATGAGTGGCATCAGCGCCCGCACCTTGGCGGCGATGGCGCGGCCTGCGTCGGTGAGCCAAGGCGACTCAACGGCACCAGTCGGTGCCGTTGGGGGAAATGGCGGATGGCCATCCGGCCCCACAGGGGGAGCCAGCACCTGATCGCGAATTGATTTATTAGGAAGTGACATGTCTAATTTTCTTGGCAAATGTTTAGGTATCTTAAGTAACTTGGCCAACTGCGTAGCGCGTTGAACGTGCCGCAAATTCGACAACTTGGCGGCCGACCAAATTCAGCTGGTTGGCCGCGGCCTGGTCCTGGCAGGCGCCGTCGGAGAAAACCCGCTCGCTCGTATTGATCGCGGCTCCCATCGGGGTGGGCCAGCCACGCAGCGAGTGGACGATCAAGCGCAGCGCACCAAGCGTTCCGCCGGTCGCCTGCCAGCCATAGGCGGTGGCGATCAAACCGACGGGGACACCGTCCAGATAGACCCGCTCGTCCTTCGCCATTTCTTCGAAATAGTCGATCGCATTCTTGACGAGGCCGGAAATGGTTCCGTGATAGCCGGGGCTTGCGATGAGGAGGCCGTCCGCGGCACGGACGGCTTCGATCAATGCGTGTCCATCACCATTGCGCGCGGTGCAACCGGGTACATAGTGAGGCAGTGCGAGTAGATACTCTCCGCCAAAGAGCTGGGTCCGCCCACCTGCCGCTTCGGCAACCGCAAGCGCAACACCCAGCGCCTGCTCGGTCGATGAGCCCTTTACGGATGTACCACCGATGCCCACGATGAACGGCTTGGAAGAGAGTGTTTTCATGGCCTGAATACCCCCTCCATCACCACCTCCTCGACCGGCCGCCGAACATTGGGCTGTTCGCGCTCTTGAAGGGGGGGCGGCAACACGCTCTTGTCCCCGATCCGGCCGATGGCGATGACCGTTTCAACCCGGAAGTTATCCGGTACGTTCAGCACCCCGGCAGCGTGCTCGACATCGAACCCCGCCATCGCATGCGCGTGCCAACCAAGCTTCGTCGCCTGCAGCGCGAGATAGGCCCACGCCGCGCCAGCGTCGAGCGAATGGCTGTAAGACGGACTCGGGCTAGGAGCGCCTGGAAGCTGTGCCGTGGTTGCAGAAACCAGCACGACCAAGGCGGACGCCCGCACCGCCCAACCCTGGTTCATGGGAACCAGGAGATTGAAAAGTCGCGACCACTCCGGTGTATCCCGGCGGGCGTAGATGAAGCGCCACGGCTGCGAATTGAACGAGGACGGTGCCCAGTGAGCAGCGTCGAAGATCGTCATCAGATCCTCTTCGGAAATGATGGCCTTGTCGTCAAAGGCCCGGGGCGACCAGCGGTCCAGAAAGATGGGGTCGACGGCGTACGTCGACACACGGTTGTTTGAGGAAGTGGGCATATAGAAATTTCTCCTTTGAAAATAATCAGCGCTGTGCCAAGCCGCCGGCAAACATGTTGAAAGGCGCAATGCCAAGGACATGCCGCCCCGCGATTTCCGCAGCCGGGTCCCGACGGATGGCCCCGTGGGTCAGCATCACTCGCACGTCCCGAGCGAAACGTTGGATGGGGTTGCGTAGGCTGACCGATGAAGAACCGATGCAGAGCTGCATCTCGTCGATCGCTTCGCCACAGAGGTTGGCGGCATGGACGATCGTCATCGTGGCGAGGGATTCCTCGCGAGGCGAGAAATCCTCTCCGCGGCGGGCTCGTGCATCGACCTCGTCGGCCGTCTGCATGATCAAGGCCTCGGCCGCCTGCACCATGGCATAGACCCGCCCCGCAACGACCTGAGTCGACGGCATCGTCGCCACCGTTTCATAAGGCAGGTTGAATGGAACGCGCTTATTGGCCTGTTCGACAAAGGAGTCAAGGCAGCCCCTGGCCATGCCGAGTGCAATCGCGATATTGGCGAGCGCCGTGGACAGCATCGTCCCCAGAGGACCCATGCGATAGGTCAGGCCCTCGTATTTCTGCGGCAGCGAGGCCAGGGCGGCGGGCAGGTCTGCGTGGCGCACCACACGGTATGCCGGGACGAAGAGTTTGTTGCGGGCGACGATGCTGTTGCTCGAACTCGCGGCCATGCCCATGACATGCCAATCGTCCAGGATCTCGTACTGATCTCGAGCGAGTAGCGCCAAACCGCGAACCGGCTTGCCATCTTCTTGCCACTCGATACCGACGACCGCCCACGCGGCATAGCTGCAGCCGCTGCCATACATCCACTTGCCCGTGACATGGAACCCATCGTCGGTGCGCGTGGCCTGGCCGACGATGGTGGAAAAGATCGACGCCCCGACCGCAGCCGGCCCGACCCAGTTCGGAAGCGTCGCGCTGACTTCATCGACCGCCTGCGGGCTGAAGGCAAGGACCATACGGATGCCGGACGCGGCGAAACCGCTCCAGCCTGCTGATCCGTCGGCATAGGACGCGGCGGCGATCACCTCGACGAGGTCGCGCGCACCGAAAGCTGAGCCGCCAAACTTCTTCGGCAGCGTGATCCGGAAGAAACCGGTTTCATCCAGTGCACGCAACGCCTCCGGTACGAGGGCTGTCGCTTTTTCGCTCTCCCAAGCGGTGTCGCGCAGAAGGGGTGTCAATGCCTTGATCGCGTCGCGCATCTTCACTGCTTCGGGGCTCGGCCCCCTGACACCGACGGAGGCCGCGCTGGAACCGGCGTCGGTGTTTGCCGGCTTGCTGAGTTGGTTCATGTCGTTTTCATTGGGTTGTAGAAGCTGAGGTAGTGTCGCCAACGCAGCAGGAAAGCGAGGTCTCGGAGGGTTACGACGATTCCACGACGGTCACGGCTTCGGCTGAGTTGAGTCGCTGCAGGCTCGTGACGTCATGTGACCTAGCCACCGGCGGGCGTAGGTATATACCCCGTGCGTCGGGAGACGGGAAACTCAATAGAATCGAGTGGCCATCGTGTAGGACGTACGAAAAAAGTATGCTTTCAGATTGCAATCCCTCTCTCGAACTGCAGAAAGAACGCATTGCTGCGGCGCTTCACGCCATAACGCACAGCGAAACCTTCCGTCGCGCGAAGCGTCTACGGCAGCTATTGCAATATCTGGTGTCAGAAACCTTGGCTGGCCGCGGCGAACGGCTGAAACAGTTCACCATTGCCGTTGAAGCCTTCGGTCACGACGGCGACTTTCACCCGCAACTTCAGACCAGCGTGCGAACCGAGGCGTGGCGTTTGAGATCCCGCCTGGAGGTCTATTTTCAAACTGAAGGGGTGAACGATGAGGTGAGAATCTCATTGCCAAAGGGCGGCTTCATGCCAACCTTCAGGTTTGAGAGAAAAGACAATGAGCCGGCGGCGCTGCAGCCGCTCGCCCGCCAAGCCATCGCGACACGGCTGCTGATTCTCCCGTTCTCAGGCTTGAGCATCCACGATTCAGACATCGTGACGGCGTTTCACGATGAAATCAGCCTGTGTCTGGCCAATCTACCGAGCATGGTGGTGCTTTCCCGGAACTCCAGCGAAGGGTTTGGTCAGATCGAGAACGCGTTGCCGCATGCCCTGCGAGTATCTCAGGCTTCCTACGTGATGGAGGGCAGTCTGTTCCGCCAAGGGCAGACCTATCGATTGAATCTGCGAATCATTGATCCGAACCAGGATGTGACCGTCTGGTCCGCACGTCATGAACAACATGTGGAGGACGTGATCGCCTTTCAAAGACGGGTTGCCACAGACGTTGCGGCTTCGGTGCAATCCTGGCTGCGTTCCCGCCCGCCGTCGATCACGGTGGAAGACGACATGGCCCCGCGTCATGTATTACGCGACAACGTGTTGCTGCGTGAGTATCTCCGTCGCGCGATTCGGGACCGCACCGCGGGCGAGCAGGTGGCGCTCGGGCTGGGCTGCCTCACGTCCGGCCGTATCGACGAAGCGGCACGGATGTTCAACCAAGCGATCATGGCCAATCCGGCAGACGGTCTGCCGCATACCGTCATGGGATTGGGACACCTTCAATCCGGCCGATTGCAGGACGCATTCCAAGCCGCAGAACGCGGGGTAGAACTCGCTCCGCGGTCCGCATTTGCGCATTCATCGCTGGCTGCCATCTGCATGCACATGCGCGACTTTGACGGTGCAATCGTATTTGCCCAGAGGTCGGTGGCTCTGGCGCCCGAGTTCGATGTGGCCAAGCTGTTGCTGGGCGATTGCTTTCTCTATGCAGGATTCCATAAGACAGCGATCGCCCAACTGGAAGAGGTATGCCGCCTGGTGGATGAACATCCCGTGGCTTTGGCGCACCTCGGCTACGCCTACGCGCGCAGCGGAAGAGAAATCGAAGCGAGACGTCTTCTGAGCGTCCTGCAAGAAGGCCGTCATCGACCGGATGACGCCAACTTTGCGGCCATGACCTTGATCCACACCGGACTCGGAGATGTCGAACAGGCGTTTCAATGCCTGGATTGTGCTTTGACGTCCCGCAACCAGATGCAGGAACTGCCGTTACTCACCTCGCCTGCTTATGATGGCCTCCGAGCGCATCCGGCGTTCAACTCCATGGCGAGCCGTTTGAACGTTTCTTAGCCTCGGCAAGCGACTTACTTCGCCAACTCGTCGATTCGGCGTTCACTCAGCACTGACAACGCATCTCTGGAGACGGCCACCAAGCTGTTCTGGCGATTCGAGCGCAGCGATGACTCGCTGAACTCCGAGTCGCCACGCACGGGTCTGGAAGCTCTCGTTGCAGAAACGTTTCGTGGTTTGCCACCGCTCTGATGATCCCTCCGGCATTCATCGTCGCAGAAGGCGATAGGGGGGGGATTGCAGGGCAATTCCCCCAACCTGAACCAGACGATCCAACGCGTACTTGTCCGTTCTTCGTTTTCGATGCCTATCGCGTTCGCGACGGAAAACTGGTCGAACATTGGAGCGGCATCAACAAGATTGCGCCGCCAGGGCCCCTCGGTAATCAAGGTCGCCGCGCCGATCGTGGTCATGCTTATCGCGTCGGTGTAGTTGAAGGCCATGGGTCAACGACATCGCGGCTGCTGTCGTTCGAGCGGACACTTGACCGAAGAGATTAAGGGATCGCCGTCAGGAAGTGCCCCAGGCGCTGGTGCTTGGTCTGCAGGTAGCGGCGGTTGTGCGACTGCGCCGGCACCTCGTGCGCACTGCGCTCCAGCACTTCGATGCCGGCCGATTCCAAGGCTGCGACCTTGCGCGGGTTATTGCTCATCAGCCGCACCGAGCTAAAGCCCAACTGCTTGAGGATGGCCACGGCGACGCCATAGTCGCGCGAATCCACCGGATGGCCGAGAGCGCGGTTGGCGTCCACCGTGTCCAGGCCCCGGTCCTGCAGTTGGTAGGCCGCCAGCTTCTGCGCCAGACCGATGCCGCGGCCCTCATGGCCACGCAGGTAGATCAGCAGGCCTCGGCCTTCCCTTGCGATGCGCTCCAGCGCGAGCGTGAGCTGGGGGCCGCAGTCGCAACGCAGCGAGCCGAAGAGGTCGCCGGTAGCGCATTCGGAATGCATGCGCAGCAGCACACCGGCCGGTGTGCCGACTGCGGTCGGCTGGTCGAGCCCGAGGCTGAGCACCACGTGTTCGAGGGCATCCCCCTCGCGCAGGTAAACCTGGGCGAGGAACTCGCCATGAACCGTGGGCAGGGGGGCTTGGCCGGCGCAGCGGATGCTTGGAATCAACGAGGCAGGGACGGTCTGAGTCATCGGAAAGCAGAGATTGTTGCGCCAGGTGTCGGCGTCGCGCGGCTCGACGCCACTACCTTCGATTACGAAAGTGGATCGCTGTTCTCAACCACGCCCACCCACGGCCTCGGGTACTTCGGGAGCAGAGCGGCGAGAATGACAGCGATCACGCCGCTTCCGGTGAGTATCAGCAGGGGAACGGCGTAGCTGCCGGAAGCCGCCTTGATCACGGTGACGAGGAATGGGGACAGTGCCAGAATCGGCGACGTGATCGCAAGGGTCAGACCTTGCAATGCAGCGAACGATTTCAGTCCGAAGTACCTCGCTATCAATGTGGGGCCGAGTGTCGATTCTGCGCCGCTTGCGAAACCGAGGAATGCCATGGAGACGTAAAGAAGCACTACAGAGCCGGTATTGACGAGCGCCAGCGCCAGACCGACCGGCACCGTCGCGAGGAGCGCCGCCACGACCCATGGATGGCTGGCCCGATCAAGTACGGCCCCGGCGGCGAGTAATCCGATAACCGACGTACTGAAGAGCACGGACAGCGCGAGGGACACCGTTGCTGGATCGATGCCGCTCTGCCCGTAAAAGTCCACCGCGGTCATGCGCATCGCAATCGGTCCCGCGGCGGACAGTATGAGGAACAGCGTAATGAAGATCCATGCGCGCGTCGGTATTGCCTTTTTAAACGGCACACCCGGCAGATTGACATCCACGGTTTTCGGCATGGTCACAACGGGTGTCGGCTTCGGTTCGGATATGAGCCAGAGCACAGCCGGGATGCCGATGACGGCGATCGCGATTGCAATCAAATGGTAGGTACCGTCCCAGCCGAATCCCGTAAAGACACCTGGGTTGACAGCAGAAAGCCCCCCGTGCACTGCAGCAAGATTGCCATCCAGAGCCGGCACGGCCCCATCCAGCGACCGATGTGCACTCGATGGCGCGGCCCCGTTGACGCCCGGCATCATCGAGAGCGACACCGCAGCATTGCCGTTCACCAGCCACTGGAGCAGCGGAGAGAAGACAGCGCTGAAGAGGCTGGATGCGACTCCGATAAGGCCAAATCCGACCCCGCGGTGTTCGGGAAACCACTCAGAGATAACTTTGAACGCTATGCCCAGGCTTGCACTGAACCCAGAGATCGACGCGAGAACGAGGAGTGTTCCCAGTAGCCAGGTCGTACCTGCAAAGAAGGGGACGATCCCCGTGAGGATCGCGTACAGGATAATCGCAGGAAGCGCAACGCGGCGAACCCCCAGCTGATCTGCCCATCGTCCAGCGAGAGGCAGGACGAGCGGGCCGAGGATCAGCGGCAGGGTGGCGAAGATAAGCATCGCTAGCGGCAGTGGCGCGCCTGTCTTCATCGCGAATGCTGGCACCACGAACGGGGTTAACGCTGAGAGGCCGGCGGGGCCCATAGCCACGAGGAGGAGGCTTCCGATGAGTGCAGCCTTGGCTCGACCTGGCACCATCATGAATTCGGCGAGGTACTGTTTCAAACTGAGCTTCGGCGGAGCGCCGTCGTCCGTCTGTGTCGTCCCGGTTCGGGGCTCGGAGCCAGTGACACCGACGCAGGCCGCGCTGGAACCGGCGACGAAGTCTGCCGGCTTGACGAGCTGGTTCATGTCGTTTTCGTTGAGTTGGTTCATGTCGATTTCATTGGGTTGGAGACGCTGAGGTAGTGTCGCCAACGCAGTAGGAAAACAAAGTCTCAGAGGGTTACGACACTGAGCTTGCCCCGGCAAAACGAATCTCTTGCTGAGCGTTTAAACTCAAGCCTGACCCGTGTTGGGATTGGCCAAGCTGACCTGGTGTCGACCTGTCGATCGGTTCCGGCATTCCCCGAGCGTTGCCGGACTCACCGTCTGTGACCCGATAGACGCTTTGTACTGCACCATGAGTGTCCTGTCCTGCGAGTGGGGTTGGCGTTGCGCCCACGACAATGGATACAAGCATGGAACAAAACGAAGTGATTCGGAGCGTTGACACGCATCTGAATACACATGTCGGGGCTGTGATCGGCGACACGGGCAGGCTTCTTGGAACGCTATCGGTCTCGACCGGCAGGGCTGGATATCTCGATCTGTTGACATGGGCGAATTCGTTTGGCTCTTTACGAATCGAAGTGTTGGAAGTCAATCGTCCCGGTCTGCAATCAACGCCTTATGGACCATTGCCATGGTTCGGATGCGCAGCGATCCGCACACCCGCGCCTATGTCGAGCGCCGGACGAAGGAAGGCATGTCCAGCAAGGAAATCCACCACTGCCTGAAGCGCTATATCGTCCGGGAGTGGTACCCGCTCATTCTGAGCCGAGCTGGCCGATTCGACCTCTTCTGCTTGACATAGGGGCGTCAACGCGCCGACCGAAAGCCTGTGGGGTTCGCTGAACGTTGCACGCCGGCATGGCCGGAACTTCGCCACCCGGCGTGCGGCCATGGATGAAATCGTTGACTGGCTTGGCCTTTGTAATTCGCGCCGGCTACGTCAGCCCCATGACGTTCGAGAAAAACTGGTTCGCTGCTCGGCAGGGGCGAGCCGCGTCAATCTCTCTGCTATAGGATTCGTGAAACAGGGGCAAGGTCACTAAGCACGAGGTCCCGTCCCCCCGGGCGGCGGAACCTGTGATGGGTCCGCACTTGGCGCAGGGGCGCTGAGTGCGGCGATCATCGGGAAAGGCTCAAAGCCGAACATGTCTCGTCCGCTGATTTCGGCCGTCGGGTCGATGCGGAATGCACCATGCGTCGCCAGTACATGGATATCGCGTACCGCGCGCTGCAGAGGATTGCTGAGGACGACGGCGGACGAGCCAAGTGCGAGCAGCAAGCCATCAACCATGCGGAGGCACTCGTGCATTTGGTGGACCAGGTCCATCGTGATCTCGGGCTCATCCCACGGGAAGAACTCCTCCTGCGCGAGTGCCCGCCGGTCGATCTCATCGACGTGACGCCAGAGGACGGCATTGGCGCCGTTGAGCACCGCCCGAGCTTTGCCGGCCACGATCTGGATCGACGCCATCTCCGACATCGTCTTGTAGGGAACGTTGAACGGCGGGCGCTTCTTCGCCTGTTCGAGGAACGATTCGAGGGCGCCTTGCGCGATACCAACCGCCAGTGCGGCGAAGGTGCAAGTCGTGGCGAGCATGCCGCCAATCGGACTGTGCTTGAAGGCAAGCCCGGCGTACTTTCCACGCAGCGCGTCCGTGATTCGCGGCAGGTCATCAATGTGGACGACGCGGTAGTCGGGCACGAAGACTTCCTCGTCTGCTCGGACGCTGTTCGAGCTCGTCGCCTGCAGACCCATGACGTGCCAGTCGTCGACGATCGAATACTGGTCTCGCGCGAGTATCCCCAACCCGCGCCGGCGAGTGCCTGTGGCTGCATCGTCGTATTCGAACCCGACTCCGCCCCAGGCTGCGTGTTTGCAACCGCTGCCGAAAGACCATTTCCCCTTGAGCATGTAGCCGCCGTCGACCTTGCGGCCGTCGCCGACCTTCTGCGCGAAGACGGTGGCGCCAAACATGATCGGGCCGACCCAATCGTGGATGCTGGCGAAGACCTCGTCGCGGGCTTTCGCGTCGAAGCCAAGCGCGTTCCTGGCCGCGCTCGAGACGATCACGAGCCAGCCGGCCGACGCATCGCCCTGACCGAGCGCCTTGACGACCTCCGCAGAGTCGCGCGCGCCGAGGGCCAACCCGCCAAGCTCGATCGGAATTGCGATCTTGAAGGCCCCCACGCGGTGGACGGCCTCCAGCGTGGCGGGGGCCAGGGCGCCGAGCTGCTCGCCTTCGGCAGCGTGCTTGCGCAACAGCGGCAGCATCTCGAGGATTTCATCACGCATCCGACGCCCAGCCTCGCTGAGGTACGGCGACTCGGGAAACTTCGGCTGGCGGGCCAAAGGCCCTCCCAGCGGCGGCACTCCGGAAGGGGGAGCTCCTGTGGGCGTCTTAATTTCGAAGGTCATCAGTTTGTACTCTACGTCTATCGTGGTTGAGCGTCAGGTTGCGTCAGGAAGCGAGGCCCTGCCGGTAGACCGGGTGCAGGCATCGGCGACGGCTCGTCCGTGAACCCTGTCGACGACAGGCTCCGCAAGGCGCCCAGGACGAGCGCTCCCTTCGGCATTTTCAATTTCCCATCGGGTTCTGACCGGGCACCACTTTGCGGAAGGTGCTCCAGTGCTCGGCGATCTTGCCGTTGTGGACTCGAAATACCGTGAGGATGTTCCACTCGTAGGTCGCGCCGAGCACAACTGGATCGGGTGCCAGTTCGCGCATCATGAGGCAGCCGACCTCACCGTCGAGAATGACGCTCACAACGGGCGGCGGTGTCGTGCCGGTGATGGGCACAAACCGAAATTGCTCAATGAGTTTCTCACGGCCATGGCCAAATGCGTTTGGGTCGTGCTGAATGTAGTCCTCGGCGATGTACTTCGTCATCACCTCAACTACGCGCTCTTGCACCACATTGTCGCGAACGATCCGGGAAAGGTCGGCTTCGAACTCGATGAGCAGCCGTTTAATCGCGGTGCGCTCTGGCGACGGGTCCGCCGCAACAGCGGCCTTGAACTCGTCGTTGTCAAGCCAGTTCTTGTAGATGGCGGGATCGCTAATCTCAGCGACGCCGTTAACGATTGTGAATCCGCTCATTGTTGGGTTCCTTCATTCAGGGGATCTGCGCGGCGCGGGAGCGTCGCAACTACATACTGTGTCGGCGCACCGGCTCGCTTGCCTTGGCGTACCGCGCCGGAACCGGCGACGAAGGCTGCCGGCTTGCTGAGTTGGTTCATGTGGTTTTCACTGGGTTGGAGACGCTGAGGTAGTGTCGCCGACGCAGTCGGAAAACAAGGTCTCAGAGGGTTACGACATTTTCTCCACCGCCCCTTAGACTTCGAGCGAAACAAGGGGCCTGAATGCGTGACCTCACCTCGGTGAGGCGCACGCCCACAGGGTGAGCCGTCCGGCACAGGCACATTCGGTACCGCCTCGAAGGCTTCGCCCAACGTGCCCTGTGCCACATCGGGCGGCACGATGCGACGCTCGCTCTTGCGGCTGAACAACTGGCGCTGGAACCACGCGAGTGGCGCGCGCAATTGCGCGTTCTTGCTGACCGCCTGAACGGTTCGCAGGCCTTATCAACAGGACGCGCGTGACGCGACCTCCTGTGACTTCCGCATTCCTTGGCCGGCCGTTCATACTTTGCGCCCAGACGCCTCGCGCACCGAAGCAGCGCAAAGCCGGGATTTGTTCATTTGATGTTCCGACACGGAAGAAGACCATGACTAACCAGTTTCAACAGACGGATCAGGCAGCTCGCAACCGGCAGCTTGTCATCGATTTTTACCGGCACGTGTTTGATGCCCGGAATCCCGCGGCGGTAAAGGATTACGTCACGGAGGACTACCAGCAGCACAGTTCCCATCTGCCCAGCGGCCGCGCAGGCCTGGAGGCGCTCGTGGCCGAAATGTTTCGCGGCCTGCCGCCGCTGCCGGTCCGGCCGGACCTCGTCATTCCGCCGGCGCTTATCGTTGCCGAGGGCGATATGGTAGTGATTGCCGGCGAATTCCCTCAGCCCGAGCCGGAAGACCCGACGCGAACCTATCCCTTTTTCGTTTTCGATGCCTATCGCGTCCGGGACGGAAAGCTCGCGGAACATTGGAGCGGTATTAACAAGATCGCGCCGCCTAAGCATCCGAAGTAGAAAGGCAGCCAAAGGCGGCGGCGAACGGTTCTGTCGCATTCCAGTATCGATGACGGTATGTCACCGCCAATGGTATCGAGGGACTTCATCTTTGAGGCTGTTGTCGCAGAGTTGGTACTGAACCTCCGTCGCGGTCCGCGGAGCGGCGGTAAGTGCCTGTGGTATTTCTCGGTATCGTTGGCGGTACCCTTTGCGTGACATCGAGCGAACCAGCTTTGCGTCGGCAATGCGAGTTAGCCAGCCCGGCCAGCGGCAGTGAGCGCCACGGTCGGAGTGCACAATAGGCTGCTCGCCTGTGGGGGCAATGGTCTCGATGGATACATCTGACATCGATTTCACTAGCCCGGCGTCCGGTCGCGTGCCGATGGACCAACTGACAACCATCCCGTCAAAGCCATCGATGACCGGTGACAGATAGACCTTACCGGCAGGGGATCTGGAACCCGGTGATGTCGGTGAGCCATTTCTCATTTGGTACCGCTGCGCCGATTGCGCTGATCGTGTCGTTCAACATCAGCGTGCGTTGTGCCCCTCGTGAAGTTCGTTCCGCCACGGCCGATGAGCCTGCCGCGTCATGGTGTAGGCGGCCACGATGGCTGCTGCGAAGCCTGATGCCGCGCCAACAGCAAGCGACCAACGCGGCCCGAAGTGGCCGGCCACCCAACCCACGATCGGAGCACCGATCGGCGTGCCCCCAAGCGCGATGGCCACACGCAGTGCCATGACCCGCCCTCGCATGCTGGCCTCGGTCGTGAGCTGCATCAGGCTGTTGGTCGCATTGGTGAAGGTCATGCCAGCTACGCCGATGAGGACCAGTGCGCCGGCGAACAGCCAATAGTTCGGGGCAATCGCAGCCAGCGTGCAGCCGAGTCCAAAAATCGCGGCACCGATCAGCAGGGACATGAATCGTGGCCGATCGCGGCCAGCGGCAAGCAGTGCTCCCGACACGGTACCGATGGCCATGACCGACGACAGGAGGCCGTAGGCACGTGCATCGGTGTGGAAGACACTGGCGGCCATGGTCGAGATGAAGATCGGGAAATTTAGTCCGAACGTGCCGATCAGGAACAGCATGATCAGGATCGCCTTGAGGTCCGATCGGGACCACACGTAGCGCAATCCCTCGGTGAGACTCCCCTTGGTGCGGTGTGCCCGTGCGTTCGCATGCAGCCCCGAGACGCGTAGCAGAAACAGGGAGGCCAGCACCGCGACGAAACTCGCGCCGTTGAGCAGGAACGCCCAACCGGTGCCAACCGAAGCGATGAGCAGGCCGGCCACCGCTGGCCCAATCATTCGCGCCGCGTTGAACGAGGTCGAGTTGAGCGCGACCGCGTTTGGCAGCTCCGCATCGCCGACCAGTTCTGCCACAAAGGTCTGGCGCACGGGAGCATCGAATGCCGAGGCGCATCCGGACAGCAGGGCGAACACGTAGACGTGCCAGAGCTGGACGCTGCCAGTGACGGTGAGAAGCCCCAGCGCCAAGGCAAGAAAACCCATTGTCGCCTGGGTCGCCATCAGGAGCTTACGCTGGTTGTAGTGATCGGCCGCAAAGCCGCTCCAGGGCAGCAGCAGGAGCTGTGGCCCGAACTGGAGCGCCATAACCGTGCCCAGGGCCGACGCATCGTGATGGCCGAGTTGGGTGAGGACCAACCAGTCCTGGGCCGTACGCTGCATCCATGTCCCGACATTCGAGACCAGTGCCCCGGCCGCCCAGATCCGGTAGTTGAAGTTTCTCAGCGAACGGAAGACACCTGTTGGCGCTGCACTCACGAACGCTTCGGCGCATTGCCGCCGTGGAAGCGGCCGAATAGTCGCGCGGAAAGCAATCCGATGGCCAGAATGCCGAGCCCGAGGGAGACTGCATCACTCGTGCGCCTCAGGTCGAAGTCACCCACGCGGCAGATGAGCACGTAGCCGGCGACCAGATTGAGAAACCCCCAAAGCACATTGACAGTCGATGACGACAGTCCTTCCCCCGGCGGTTTCGCGAACGGACTCTGGAACGGCTCTCCCATCACGCCGGCGACGAAGTGCGGCACAGCGTTCGTAAGAAACGCGCCGCCGAAGCACCAGGACACAAGATGAAGCCATGCCATTGTCACGCGCTCCTCGTTGCGAGCAGATCGATGATGTCTTGAGCCGTGCCCGTTTCGCCCAGCTTCGGAAAAACGTTCTTGATGCTGTAGTCATGTGCGTCGGCGCGCGCGTCCGTCATGGCGTCGAGGGCCAGGGTGACATTGAAACCGTGCTCATACGCCTGACGCGCGGTCGCTTCGACGCCAGTCCCGGTGGCGACACCGGTGATGACGACCTGGGTAACGCCCAGCGCCTTTAGCCGGTCTTCGAGATCCGTATTGGCGAACGCGCCCCAGGTTCGCTTCGTCACGACGATATCGTTGGGTTGCCGATCGAGCTCGGGGATGAAGTCAGTCCACCCAGCCGGGAACAATCCGTTGTGACGTGGCCGCTCGGTACGGCCCGGCGCTACGCCGGCGACGTTGACGAGAACGACCGGCAGGCCGCGTTCGCGAAACGCATCGAGCAGTGCACGCGAGCGATCCACGATCCCGTCAATGGGATGAATAAAAGGGGAGCCCAAGATGCCTTTTTGCAGGTCAACGATGATTAGGGCGGTGTGCGGATCCAGCGTGGTGAGGGTCACGCTATTTCCTGAAATGGGGCGGGGTTAGCTCAGAAATCAGCGAGGCGCTGCAGCAGCTTCACTGCAGCCGCGAGTTCGCCTTGTTCCTTGGGCGACAGTTGCGCCTGCAGGGCACGGACGAGCCAGTCGTCTTTGGCGGCCCGGCTCTCCTTGAGGGTCTTCCGAAAACCCGGCGTCAGGTCAAAGAGGGTTTGCCGGCCATCGGTCGGATCGGGTTTGCCACTGACGGCCTTCATCACCTCCAGACCGGCCACCGTGATGCGCATGGACTGCGGGCGGACGCTCTCTGCTCGGGCTAGGGCAGACACGGTGGCGGGGCCGTCACGGTCTAGGCGGAGAAGCACCGACTTCTGGGCAGACGTGAAGTCCCCCGGATGGGCTTGCTCCCGCACCCGTCGAATCAGTTTGCCCAGGGAAATGCGCAGTTCGCCGGCTAGGGCGGCAGCTGATGGCGCCTTGGAGATGAGTGATGATTTGACCATGTCCAGACCATAACATAAATACAGAAAAACTGTACAGATTAACTGTGCAGATTAACTGTATTGATAGGTGCGCTGGATGGCGGTGTGCCGTCGATGCATGGCCTTCGGCAGCAAAAATCCCTGGAGATTGCGTCCGGGGATGACGATCTCAGCGTCGCCCGGCGTCGCCAAGCCGCGCTGCCGTGTCGGGGGCGAACGGTCGGCCACTGTCCTTCAACAGACTTGCTAAGTGTGTCTCTTTTTGAGGGATATAAGTCCTTTGAGTCATTCCATGCGGGTTCCATAATTTGCTCATGAAATCAAGTCGAGGCAAGCGCAGCAGCACCTTGACGCTTTTGTTTGATTGATAACGAAGCAGAGAAAGGACCATGGAAATGAGGCTTAAGCATAAATCAGCTTTGATCACGGGGGGCACGAGTGGCATCGGTCTTGCCACTGCCAAACGCTTCATTGCGGAAGGTGCCAAAGTGGCGGTAACTGGTCGCGACGAGGCCGTGTTTGATCGTGTCAAGGCCGAACTTGGCGAGAACGCGCTCGTCCTCAAGGGCGATGTACGTTCGATCAAGGACATGCGAGCGATTGCGGCCGAGGTGAAAGAGAAGTTCGGTGGCCTGGATATCGTTTTTGCCAATGCTGGTTGGGCTTTCCCATCGGCACTCAACGACATTGACGACGAACTCTACAGCGAGATCATGGACATCAACGTCAAGGGCGTGGTGATCACGCTTCAAGCGGTGCTGCCGGACTTGAGAGAGGGCGCCTCAGTCATTCTCAACACATCGTTCGTCGATCAGACCGGCAAGCATGGCATTTCGCTGACCGCGGCGGCAAAGGCCGCCGTGCGGTCGCTTGCCCGTAGCTGGTCCTACGAGTTTCTCGATCGCAAAATCCGCTTTAATGCGATCGCTCCCGGCGCGATGGAGACGCCCCTGATCGGCAGATGGGGTATGGCCGACGAGGACGTTCGCAACCTGAAGGTGGAACTCGCGAAAACCATTCCGGTGGGCCACATGGGCAAGGCCGAGGACATCGCCCACGCGGCACTTTATCTCGCTAGTGACGAATCGTCCTATGTCATCGGCACCGAACTGGTCGTCGACGGTGGGGCTTCGCAGCTTTAAGTCTTCGGTGTCCGATTGCAGCCTCTGAACGTCATCGCCGCCTATCCCAACCCAAATTAATGCCCGCCAGGATTTTCGTCGTGGTGGATCTTCAATCTGGCCCAACTTGGCTGCGCTTGGCGAGGGGCCAAAGTGCAAGGAGAAATTGTCTTGACCGACCATAGCAAAGATAGCGCCTCTGGAGAGCAACTCACCAGCGCAGGGCATTCCCGCCGAGGTGCCCTCAAGTTTGGAAGCATCGCCGCGCTCGGCGCCGTAGTGGGGGGTGGCGCCTTGTTTGGCGGCGCCACTCCCGCTTTTGCGCAGGCGGGCAGTAAGGCGGAGCTTGCTCCGAATGAACCCCTCAATATTCTGATCGTGAATTACGACGGGGGGACGCTTCTCGATTTCGCCGGCCCCAGCGAGATTTTTCACCGGTTGCCGAATACGAATGTTCGCTATGCGAGTCTCAATGGTGGCAACGTCACCCTCGAGTTCGGGGTTGTTTATGGCAACACTGAGCGATTGGCAGATATCGAGAAAACCGACCTGATCCTGGTGCCTGGCGGATCCGATTTGTCGGCGCCCATGCGTCCAGACTACCTGAAGCAGATTCGACGCCTGGCCGACGGTGCCAAACACGTCACATCGGTTTGCAACGGATCGCTCGTACTGGCCGCGACTGGCATCCTCAAGGGCAAGCGAAGTGCCTGTCATTGGGCCTTCGTCAACAAGCTCGCCGAATATGGCGCGATCGGTGTTCCAGATCGTTTTGTGGAAGACGACAACGGCCGGTTCATGAGCGGCGGAGGCGTGACAGCGGGCATTGACTTTGCACTTCGCGTTGCCGCGAAGATGAGGGGGCAACAGGCCGCCGAATTCACTCAGCTCGCGATCGAATACGATCCCGCTCCGCCATTCCATTCCGGTCATCCCAGAGATGCGCGGCCAGAAGTCATCGCGATGGTCGACAAGAAGTTGCCCGGCGCATCCAAGGGCCTCGCCACAATCCCAGGCGTTCGCTGAAATACCCGCTGGCGACGTCTATGAGGACATTGGCTATTTGCTCTGAAGCCGCAACATGCGTTACCTGCGGCACCCCGTCCAATTTGATGCAGTCACCTTCACTTTCCCCCCTGATTGGAAACAGATAGATGCGACAAATTCGTCATTTTGCAGCTGCCGTTGCAGTTTGCGTTTCGCCTTTCGTGGTTGCCCTGCCGGCATTCGCCAATGGCCCGCAGCCTCAAACCGAAGCGGCCATCAAGGCCGAGAACGCTCGATGGGTGCAAGCCTATGCGCGCGGCGATTACGAGGCGATAGGCCGTCTCTACACAAAAGACGGCTCGCTCCTTCCGCCCGGAGGCAACAGGATCATCGGGGCCGCAGCCATCGTCGAGCACTTCACGAAAGCCAACACCGGATCTCAGTCTGACACCGTATCTTTCAGCAATTACGAATTCTACGGAAACGATCAGGTCGTCACCGAGGTGTCGGATGCCGAGATCCACGATCACGGTGGAAAGCTCAAATACCGAGGCAAGCAGATTCTCATCTTCTTGAAGCAGGACGGCACTTGGAAGCTGCATCGCGACATGTGGAATGATTCCGCTCCCTGACTGGCGTTAGAGCCCCCGCATTGTCTTGACGGGGGCCGTTCTGTCCCATACCGAGGCCAATGCCCCGTTTCACACACGTCGCCGCGGACCTGCTGCGACGTGTTGAAAAGGCCAAAGAGGCCAAAGAGGCCCAAAAAGGGCAGGTGGGCAGGTTGCAAGCGCGGAAATTAACGTAATCGTTTTGTGAGTGTCCTAGCCATGAAGACGGTTGTCGTTGCAGGTGCGGTGGGCGTCATAGGCCGAGGCGTCCTCGCGTTCTATGAAGACAAGGAGGTGAACCTGGTGGCAGTCTCCCGTCGGGCACCGGACTTTCCCACGCGCGCGACGCATCTGCCGGTCGACCTGCTCGACCGCGATGCCTGTGAGCGATTCTTTTCTCAGGTACCGCACGCCACCCACCTCGTGTTCGCTGCCTATCAAGACAAGTCCTCCCCGGCAGAACTCGTCGACGTAAATCTGCTGATGCTCAGGAACATGGTCGAGGTTATGGAGAAGCATGCGCCGGACCTGAGGCACGTCACGCTGATGCAGGGGGGCAAGGCTTATGGAGTGCAACTCGGCGCAATGCCGCTCTCGCCGGCAAAAGAGAGCGACCCGCGCCATATGCCACCCAATTTCTATTACGACCAAGAGGACTTTCTCAGAGACCGCTCGGTTGGGAAGGCATGGTCTTGGACAGCGCTTCGTCCGGAAGGCGTTGCTGGCCTGGCGGTCGGGAATCCGATGAATCTGCTTATGGTGATTGCCATCTATGGGACTATCGCAAAAGCGCTTTCCGTTCCCATGTCGTTTCCCGGGCCTCGTGCTGCCTACGACGCGCTGTATCAGGTGACGGACACGCGGATTCTCGCTCGAGCCGTAGATTGGGCCGGGGACACTGCGCAATGCCGCGGCGAGGTCTACAACATCACCAATGGCGACTACTTCCGCTGGGCCCGGGTCTGGCCACGCTTGGCCGAGTTCTTCGGCGTTCCCGCAAGGGAACCGATCCCGATGTCGTTGCACCAGGTCATGGCGGGCAAAGCCGAACTATGGAATGAGCTGGTCAGACAGCGTGGCCTGCGGCCGTACGCCTACGACGAAATCGTATCGTGGAAGTTCGGCGACCTGATTTTCAAGTCAACCTTCGACAACGTCACGAGCACCATCAAGGCACGCAAGCACGGATTCCACGATTGCATCGATAGCGAGGAAATGTACCTCGAAATGCTGGAAGACTTACGGCAGCAGCGGTACATCCCGTGACGTCGGCGTCCAATTGGCTCTGTGATGCCGGCTTCACGCGTGAGGATCTATCTATTCCGCAGCAGCGCAGCCAGTGCGATGACTTGAGGGGTATTAGGCGCCACATGGTCGGCGCGCAGCAGGTTGGCCTAGTTCACCCGAACACGGTTGATAACGTTCGGTTTCGGTGTTTGGTCATCGTATGGACCACGAGGGCAAGCGGTATGAAGACGATTCCTGAAAATAGGCATTTGAAGATTGGCGGCTTGATCTTCCCGAGCATGGACCAATGTGATTTCACAGGTCCCTTTGAAGTGCTGTCGCGCATTCCGAACTCGACGTTCCACACCTTGTGGAAAGACAAAGGTACGGTGCGGGATATGCGAGGCCTGCAACTGGTTCCGGATACTTCGTTCGAAGACGCGCCTCAACTCGATGTGCTGCTCGTTCCGGGAGGGTATGGCCAGGAAGAGGCCGCAACAAACAAGGAAGTTCTCGCATTTATTCGTGAGCAAGCCAAGCGTGCCTTGTACGTGTACTCGGTATGCACCGGCGCGCTTCTATGCGGCGCCGCTGGCTTGCTCCACGGCCGAAAGGCGACAACGCACTGGACAGCAATGGAAGCGTTGCCGTTCTACGGTGCCATCCCCAGCGATGACCGCGTCGTCATCGACGGAAATTACGTGAGCGCAGGAGGTGTTACATCAGGCATCGACGGCTCTCTCATCGTGGCCGCACTGCTTCGCGGAGATCAGATAGCAAAGGAGCTTCAACTCTACATGGCCTACGACCCCCAACCGCCATTTGATTCAGGGTCTCCTGCGAGGGCATCCGCTGAGGTGTTGAACAACGTCCGTGCGCGAGCACAGGAAATCACTGCGCAGCGCCTAGCTAGCGCCCGCGAGTATGCGCGCCGGGGCTTGGCTCCTTTATAACGACGCATTCGGCGCTTTCCATCGGTCAATCAACGGTTGCCGGTGAGCCTGCTTTCGCGTCGGATCGATTGCGGCGGATGCCCATACAGCTTGACGAAGGCTCTGCGCATTCGCTCCGGATCGGTGAACCCCACAGCGAGAGCAATCTGCTCGATGGGTTCGCTACCGTCTTGCAAGCGCAGCCGCGCGGCTTCAACTCGCAAACGCTCGACCGCCTTGGCAGGTGTTTCGCCCGTCTCCCGGCGGAAGGCTCGCCCGAACTGTCTCGGACTTAGATTTGCAGCGTCCGCGAGTCGCTCGACAGGTAATGCTTCGGTCAAATGTTCCCTGGCAAAATTCAGCGCGATGCGAATGCGATCCGATTCCGGGTCCATTTGCGACATGGCCGAGAATTGGGACTGACCTCCTGGCCGGCGATACGGAACAACTAAGAGCTGCGAGACGTTGCGCGCAGTTTCCGCGCCCATATCTTTTTCGATCATGGCTAGCGCCAAGTCGATTCCAGAGGCGATACCTGCCGATGTCCACATGCGACCGTCCGCGATGTAGATACTATCGCCCTCGACTCTGGTGCGAGGGTAGCGAGACTGCAATTGAGCGGTGTAGCGCCAGTGCGTTGTTGCTCTCAGTTCGTTCAATAGGCCGGCTTCCGCAAGCAAAAATGCCCCCGTACACACGCTTGCCACCCGCGACGCTTTGGCACTCAATTTCTTGGCAGCCGCGACGTTCTCCGATTCCTGCATGGGGTCTATATCGCCACCTACGAAGATGACAGTATCAAACGCGCGTCTTCCAATTGGCTTTGTTTCGATCGAAAGCCCCGCATTGCCAGGAACCAATCCTCCCGCCGGTGAGATGACATGAAGATCATATGGAGTATGACCAACGGCTGTGGCTACCTGATTAAAAGTCGAAAGCGGGCCAGCAAGGTCAAGCGCATCGTAGCCACGGCAAACGAAGAATCCAATTCGATGCATGAAGATATTGCCAACCGAGAAGCCTGAGTTGTCGCATTTTAAGGGAAGTTTGAAGATAGAACTGTTTGTCCTAAATCGAGGGAAAAACGTCTTTTGAGACGGCTTAAATCAGGCGTATGGTGGATGGCCTGAGCGGTGCGGGCAAGTCATCGAAGATCTAGCCGTTCATGTCGCTCGATAGAGAGAATCAAGACAAGGACATAAGGAATGACCAAGAAAGCGTTTGAGATCCCCGCGGATCACCCGATGTTTGCTGCGACGCAAAGCGGCTACGAGAGTTATGGTTATTCGCCAGCCGTTCGCGCGGGCAACTTCCTTTTCATCGCTGGTGAAGTCGGTTTTCGATCCGACGGCTCGGTTCCCGAGAGCGTTGCCGAACAGACTGAGGTTGCCCTGGAGCGAACCAAGGAAATCCTACGGCTGCAGGGGCTTACGATGGCCGATCTTGTCGAGGTGGTGAGCTATCACGTCAATCTTAAAGATACGGTCGATGAGTTCTTGCCGGTCAAGGCCCGTTACACCGAGCGTCCGTTCCCTGCCTGGTCGATAATCGGGGTCGAGGCGCTCGCGCTTCCCCAACTCAAGATTGAAATTCGAAGCGTCGCTGTTTTTCCCGAAGGGAAATAACCAGGAGGGATACGGACGCCGCTGGTGTCCGGTTCAGTGTCCGTCGGCCAACATCTCAGCGTCAGCGCCGGCCGGAATCCGCATGGCGCTTGACGGATCGGTCACCGCGCGCCACACCGCTTCGGCCACATCCCGCGCATGGGTGATCGGTCCCGGTTCACGCAATCCCGCCATGAAGCGCTGTACGACCCCGGCATACGCCTCGTGGTCGAGACCCTGCATGTGGGCGCGTCCATTCTCGCCGAAGCGGGTCTCCGGCGCACGCCCTGGCAGCACCAGGTGTGCGCGCACACCGAACGCCCCGAGTTCCAATGCCATCGACTCGGTGAACGCGTTCACCGCCGCCTTGCTCGCGGTATAGGCGGCGATCAGCGGAATTGCTTTCAAGGTGACGCTCGACGTGACGTTCACCACGACGCCGGCTCTGCATTCTCTGAATTGCGGCAGCACCGCCTGCGTCACAGCCATCGTGCCGAAGGTATTGGTCTCGAAGAGTTCGCGTATCGTCGGCAGCGGGGCGAACTCAAAAGGCGCTGCCGAACCGAAGCCTGCATTGTTGACGAGAGCATCTAGCGGCCCCGCGGCCTCGACCGCCTGCCGGATGCTTTCCGGATCCGTCACGTCGAGCGCGAGTACGCGTAGATTTGCGTGGCTGGGCAGCACGTCCTCTCGCGGCGTGCGCATTGTCGCGACAACCTTCCAATTGCGCTCGAGGAAGTACCGGGCAGTTTCAAGGCCGAAGCCGGAAGAGCATCCGGTGATCAAAACGGTTTTCATTGGGTGGCTCAAAGGTGAGTTGCAACGCCAAGACGATAGACCACTGCGACCGGACTTTCTATAATTGAACGTCCAGAATTAATTTGCGGGAGTCCGGATATGATCGACCCGTTGGCAGAGGTGGTCACGCTTCTCCAGCCACACGCCAGGCACGCCAAGCTCGTCGTCGGCGCTGGGCCATGGCATATCCATCGCTCGGATGCCGGGCAGCCGTTTTATTGCGTCGTTCTTGAAGGCGCCTGCCGCCTCGCGGTTGACGGGGGGGAAACGATTGAACTCAGCGCGGGGGATTTCATCCTGGTCCCTGAGGCTTACGGATTCGCAATGTCCAGCATGCTGCCGCTCCCGGCCGATATGCCGGAAGCCGTACCGGTTGCCCTGGCCGTCGGGGAATTCCGGATCGGCGATCAGAATGGATCGCCTGACCTGAGCATGCTGGTGGGCCATTGCAGCTTCGACTCTCCCGACGCGGACCTGCTGGTGTCGCTGCTTCCGCAGGTCGTGCACGTACGTGGCGAGCCGCGACTCACCACCCTTGTTCAGCTTGTCAAAGACGAGTTTCGCGACCGGCGTCCGGCGCGCGAAGTCATTCTCGACCACCTGCTCGAAGTCCTGCTCATAGAAGCCCTTCGCTCGACCACCGGGACACCCGCGTCGCTCGGCCTCGTGCGGGGGCTTGCCGACGAACGCCTTGCCGTCACCCTCCGCCGGATGCATGAAAGCCCGGCCAGAGCGTGGACGGTGGCAGAGTTGGCCAGGGAAGCTGCACTCTCTCGTTCAGTCTTCTTCGAGCGTTTCAGCCGTGCGGTAGGCCTCGCGCCGATGGCGTATCTGCTGACCTGGCGCATGGCCTTGGCGAAGAACATGCTTCGGCGGAGCAACCGTGGCATCGCCGAGATTGCGGAGTGCGTCGGCTATGGTTCCGCGAGCGCGTTCAGCGTTGCGTTCGCCCGTCACGTCGGATTGCCGCCGGCACGCTACGCGCGGAAGCAGGCGATGCCTGCCCTCTGACTGACTTGCATGCGAATGCAAAGCACCCGGGGGTGGCGGGGAATTGCCTCGCGGAGCAAGGCGTCGGCGTCTGCCGCGATGGTGAGACAAACACTTCATGGGCGCGAGCCGCTGAATTTGTGGGTGTTTGATCTTCCGAAGTTATCGAGGAATTTTCATGACGACATGAAGGAATGGCCTGTCTTCAACGATATCGACAAGAGCTACTTCACCGAAGGTAAGTATCCGGCCAGAAGCGCGTTCGGCGTGAATGGCATGGCTTTCGATGCACGCGTCGAAGTCGAGTGCATGGCGTCCAAGTCACCGGAAGCCTGAGGGCGTTGACGAGCGGGCAAGGCGACCGTCCTTATCTTGATAACCCGCCCGAGCCCAAGGTCGTCACGCTGTAATGCAAGTTGGCGACCGATGCGCTGCGCACCCGGGAATGTCTGCAATGCGTCCAACGGGCGCGCGCCTGCCTCAAACCGAGCGTGTCAGTCCACCGTCGACGCGAATGTTCTGGCCGGTGATGTAACCGGCACCTTCGGACGCCAGAAACGCCACGGTCGCCGCGATCTCTTCCGCCTTGCCGTAACGCTGCATCGGTACGCTCTCACGTCGCGTCTCTTGCTGCGGCAGGCTGTCGATCCATCCCGGCAGGACGTTGTTCATCCGCACGTTGTCCTTTGCATACTTGTCCGCAAACAGCTTCGTGAACGACGCCAGCCCGGCGCGAAACACGGCGGATGTCGGAAACATTTCGCTCGGCTCGAACGCCCATGCCGTCGAAATGTTGATGATCGCGCCCGAGCCCTGCTTCTGCATGATCGGGGTCACAAGTCGCGTTGGGCGGATCACGTTCATCAGATACGTATCCATGCCGCGATGCCAATCCTCGTCGCTGATTTCCAGAATCGGCGCACGCGGACCGTGACCGGCACTATTCACGAGGACATCGACGCGCCCCCAGCGCTCGACGGCCAGCTCGACCAGCTTCGTCAGCGCCTCGTTCGACTGATTCGACCCGGTCACGCCCACGCCGCCCAGGGCAGTCGCCAGCGCCTCGCCTTTGCCCGACGACGACAGGATGCCAACCTTGAAGCCGTCCGCCGCGAGACGCCGCGCTGCCGCCGCGCCCATACCGCTGCCGCCTGCCGTAATCAACGCCACTTTTTCTACTGTCATGCTGATATCTTCCGAATACGCTGACGTACACCGCCAGCGGTGGTCAATCCGTATGATTCACGTGCGACAGCGTACCATCGCCGCGAATGCTCGACGAACCAGATTTCGACACATCATCCAGTAGAAAAACTACATCATGACGGAAGCTATCGGCCGATTGCCGTCGCTTAACGCGCTGCGCGCCTTTGAGGCGGCGAGCCGGCATCTCAACTTCCGGCTCGCCGCCGAGGAGCTTGGCGTGACGCAAGGGGCCGTCGCTCAGCAGATTCGCGGGTTGGAGTCGGCATTGGGCATGAAGCTCTTCGAGCGGCACCCGCGAGCGCTGTCGCTCACAGAGAGCGGGCGGCGCTATGCCGGCGGTGTCAGGCGAGCGTTTGAGGTGCTGGTGGAAGCGACGCATGCGTTGCGTCCGGAGCCGCTGCGTCTGACCATCAGCGTGACGCCGACGTTGGCATCCAAATGGCTGATCCCGCGACTCCCGGTGTTCCTCGAGACGCATCCGGATATCGATCTGCGTATTCTCGCGACCGACCGGCTTTCGCATTTTCAGGCAGACGCCGTCGATCTCGCCGTGCGCTATGGAAGACCGCCATTCGGCAGCGGCCTGGTTGTCGAGCCGCTCTTCGACGAGGTGCAGGTTGCGGTCGCGTCGCCGCAAACCATTGCGACAGTTGGTCACCCCGGCGAGACGGGCAGCCTGCGCGGCCATGCGTTGCTGCACGACGCCCATAACGCGTGGCCCCAGTTCCTCGAAATCGCGATGCCGCAAGCGCCGTTGTCGGTCGCGAAGAACGTTCGCTTCAATCAGACGGCGCTTGCCATCGATGCAGCGGTCTCAGGGCAAGGGCTGGCGCTCGCGCATACCGACTTCATCGCCGCCGACGTCGCAGCAGGCCGCCTCATCCGCCTTTTCGACACGGAACTCCGTACAGGCGCGGGTTTTTTCATCGTGTACCCGCGCCGGACGCGTCATGCGGATCAGATCGGCGACGTGCGTGAATGGTTGCTGCGGGAAGCGCGAAGTGAAGCCAGTTGAACGGGACGCAACGGCCCGCCTTTGCTCGGCGGCGGCGCCGATTTAGGAACGCATGCGCGGCACAAAGCCGTGTCGCCTGGCAGCATACGCGACACCCAAAGCGGCCAATGCGAGGATGACAAGCACATGAGGGAGTGCGGCGGCGCCCCATGCAGACAACACGGCACCCCCGAGGATGCCGCTGCCCGCGAACGACAGGTTGAACACCGTCACCAGCATCGATTGCGCGACATCCTCGTGTTTGCCTGCCGCGTTGCCCAGCGCTGTCTGCAGGATCGTTGGTGCGCCGCTGAAGCACAGCCCCCAGAGCACCGCGCCAGCGACGAGCACCGGCCACGATGTCGGCCATGTCCCGAAGGCAACGATCACGACCGTGAACCCGGCGAGCGCCAGCAGAACGAGTCTGCGCAGCCAGCGGTCCACCCACATACCAACGCCCCAAAGTCCCACGAGCGTGCAGATGCCAAAGGTCGACAGGACGGCGGCGAGTCGGTCGCCCATGCCCGCCGACGCGAGAAACGGCGCGATGTAGGTGTAAAGCGTGTAGTGCGCCACGACCCATAGCATCACCACAGCGAGCACCGGACGTACCCCCGGCAAACGCAGCACATCGATTACCGATGGTCGCACGCCCGATGCGCGGCCGGTGTCGCCCGCGTTCGACACATCGGGCACGATCAGGCGCATCCAGCCGGCGAGAATCAGCGCGAACGCCGCCAGGCCGCCGAATACCCAGCGCCATCCGATGAGGTGCCCGAGTGCGGTGGCGGCGGGCACACCGATGGCCAGTGCGAGGGGGACGCCGAGCATGACGAATGCCAGCGCGCGTCCCTGGCGCGATGGGCTGACGAGGCGACGCGCAAACGTCGCGATCTCACTCCACGCCAGACCCGTTGCCAGACCGGCCACGAAGCGCGCGGTCAACGTCAGCGTGAAATCGGATGAGATGGCGGTGACGGCATTGCAGAGGGCAAAGCCGAGCAAGGCGACGACCAGCATCGTGCGTCGCGACCAGCGATGCAAGAGCGCTGTCAGGGGCACCGCGCCGAGGCCAGCGCCGAGGGCGCACAGCGTGACCGTCTGACCCGCCCACGATTCGGAGAGGTGGAAGCCGTCGGCCAGTTGCGGCAGCAGACCGGCGGGCACCGTTTCGTTCGCGGCCGCTACGAACGTGGTGAGCATCAACGCCATCATTGATGCCCACGGTGTGGCGTCGGATGACTTGGAAGGCGTGGAGCGCTTCGCGGCGTGGCCGGGCGGGGTCATGCCGGATGGTGGCGGGGAGGCGCTGGGGGAGACTGACATGGTGGTTCGTCCAAACATGAGATGTCCCGGGAGGGACGATGGGACGAAGTCTGCCAAGGCGCGTTATATTTGATAATCCTCGAAAAATTTGAATGACTTTCAAATCTAAATAGAATATGGCCACAGACAAACTTGGCGATATGCGTCTCTTCACCAGTGCGGCGACGCTCGGCAGCCTGTCGGCGGCCGGGCGCAAGCTGGGGATGTCGCCTGCCGCGGCAAGCGCGCGTCTGGCCAAGCTCGAGGCGTCGTTGCAGACGCGTCTGTTCGTGCGCACGACGCGTCAGTTGCGTCTGACGGACGAAGGGCGTGTCTATCTCTCTCACTGCCTCGTTGCCTTGCAAGCCATTGACGACGGCGAGGCGGCGCTACAGGCGGGATGTGCCGCGATTCGCGGCAAGATCCGGCTGTCTGCATCGACCGACTTCGGCTTGCATAAGCTGTCCCCCTGGCTCGACGAGTTCACGCAGCGCTATCCTGAAGTGCGGCTGTCCCTGACCTTGACCGACTCCATTTCCCATCTCGTGCAGGACGATGTCGATCTCGCGATTCGTTTCAGCGAGCCCGATGACGGCACGCTTGTGGCGCGGCGTCTGGCGCCAATGTGCCGCGTGCTGTGTGCGTCACCGGACTATCTGGCTCGTCACGGGGAGCCGTTGACCCCGGACGCCCTCCCGGCGCATCAGTTCATTGTGTTGGTGACATCGTCGGGGCCGCTCAACGAGTTTCATTTCCGCAAGGGGGAGGAGGTCTGGCAATTCACGGTTCCGATGGCGCAGGCGTGGGAGACGAACGATGGGACGCTGGCGCGCCGCTGGGCGCTCGACGGGCGGGGGATCGTGCGCAAAACGCTGTGGGACGCGGCCGACGATGTGCGGGCCGGGCGGCTGAAGATTCTGCTCTCGGATTACATTGCCCAGGAGCCAGGCGTGTATGCGGTACGGCATCGCACGCGATACATGGTGCCGCGCGTGCGCGCGCTGCTCGACTTCCTGATTGACCGGTTCGCGCAGGAGGCTGTTGCGTGGCCTGACATTGGCACTTGCCGGGGGTGACTTCGTGTCATCATACGGCATGGCCCAGATCCCGCTCTTCCCGCTCGGCAATGCCCTGTTTCCCGCCGGGGTATTGCATCTGCGCATCTTCGAGGTGCGCTATCTTGACCTGGTCAAGCGGTGCCTGTCGGACGGCACCGAATTTGGTGTCGTAGTCTTGCGGCAGGGCAGCGAAGTTCGTCTGCCCGATAGCGTCGAGGAGCCCGCCATGATCGGCACGATGGCGCGCATCGACGACTGGCGCGCGACCATGCCTTCGCTGCTCGAAATCGTGTGTCGCGGCACGACCAAGTTCCGTCTCACGTCCGTCGAGTTGGGGAAATACGGTTTATGGATGGGCGAAGCAGAAATGCTGCCGGATGACGCCAACGTTGCCATCCCCGACACCCTGCAGATCAGTGCAGATACGCTGGGCAAGCTGATCGCCGGGTTGCAGCGCGATCCGGCGCGTGCGGCGAAATTGCCGTTGGCGCCGCCGTATCGGCTGGACGAGTGCGGCTGGGTCGCGGATCGCTGGGCTGAGTTGCTGCCGCTGCCGCCACACGAGAAGGAGACGTTGCTGGGCATGGTGGACCCGGTGGCGCGTCTGGCGCGAATTCAGGCGTTCCTGACCGATCACGGCGTGTTGTCCTGAGCGCGAACGGGCAGCGAGGCCAGCCACGTTTCGTCAATGCCGGTCAGACAGGCGATAATGCCGCCTGCAACGTTTTTCCTTGCCGACGTACCGCGTCGTGTCGCAGTCAGCGGCATCGCGTACGGGGGCATCGTTACAAAAATCCATGACAGTCCAGATCAACGAAGAACTCAAGGCGTACATCGATCCGCTCACGCCTGACGAATATGCTGCGCTCGAACAGAGCCTGCTCACGGAAGGTTGCCGTGACGCGCTCGTCCTGTGGGGCGATGTGCTGGTCGACGGTCACAATCGCTACGCGATCTGCCGCAAGCACGACATCGAATTCCGAACCGTCCAGAACACGTCGTTCAAGTCGATGGACGATGTGCATCTGTGGATGATTGACAACCATCTGGGCCGGCGCAGTGTGTCCGACTACCAGCGCGGCGTGTTGGCGTTGCGCAAGAAGACGATTCTCGAAGCGCGCAGCGGCACGGAAGCGCCCGCTGCGGCGCAGGCGCCGCAGGCTGCGACGCCGGGCGACGGCGCTGAGCAGGATGGCGGCAAGACGTCGATTCCCGCCCACACGATGGCGCTCACGCGTGCGGCGTTGGCGCGCGCGGCACGTCTGTCGAGCAATACGCTGGGGCAGATCGAGCAGATTCACAACGCGGCGGCGCCGGAATTGGTCGATGCGGTCAAGCGCGGCGACGTATCGATCAATGCGGCGGCGGCCGTCTCGACCCTGCCGGCGGCGGCGCAGGTGGCGGCCGTGGTCGCGGGCAAGCAGGAGTTGCGGGAGCTGGCGCGTCAGGTGCGCGAGGCGCGTCCGGTCAAGCCGCGTAAGAAGAAGGACGAAGAGATCGTTGAAGATGACGACGGTACCCCGCCGTGGGACACCAGCGCCGATCCGTCTGACGAACTGACGCGGCTGTCGAAAGAACTCAAGGCCATGACCGCCGAGCGCGACGCACTCAAGAAGAAGGTGGCCCATCTGACGATCGCGCTCGCCGAGGCACGAGCGGGTAAGTAATCATGCGAACCTCCGGACCCCAAGCCCTACATCAGGCCATCCGCGACACGCTTCGAGACGAGATCTTGAGCGGCGTGCTCCCGGGTGGATATCAACTGCGTCAGGAAGCGCTGGCCGAGCGCTTCAACGCGAGCCGGGTGCCAGTGCGCGAGGCGTTGCGTCAATTGGAAGCGGAGGGATTGGTCACGCACCATCTGAACCGCGGCGCGACGGTGGCGAGCATGAACCTCGAGCAGTTGTGCGAGTTGCTCGATATTCGCGTAGCACTCGAATGCCACGCTGCCAAACTCGCTGTGCCCAACATGGCTGAGCGTGACTTTCAGGTGATGGAACAGATCCTGGCCGACTACTCGGCGTCTGAAGTCGTCTCGGAATGGGCCGAGTACAACCGGCGATTCCATTTGGCGCTCTCGGCACCTGCCAATAACCGGCGTTTGCGTGTACTTATCGAAGAGTATTGCCTGAATACCGACCGATATTCGCATCTGGCAATGTCGCAGGCCACCGGCAAAGAGAAGCCTCAGCACGATCACTATGAGATTCTGGCCGCCTGCAGACGCCGCGATGTGACAGCGGTCGTGTCGTTGCTTGAGGCGCACATCCTGACGACCCGCAACGAAATCAAGGCGATGGCGCGTGAGGATGTCGGGTTTCTTTCGCGTGCCGCCATTTAAGCCGCCGTCCTGATTGCTGAGAGCAACATCCTAAGTCGAGCGTATTTGTGAATCTGGCGCACGAATCTTGTGCGCCTGCGGGGCCTTCTGGTGCGCTCGGGAATCCGACACACTGTGCTCCTCAGTCAAGCCATTCAACCGACGTTGATTTTTTTGGCGTGACGTTTTCGACAGGAGTTGCATTCATGAGTCTTCCCGCATTCGGCCTCGGCACGTTCCGTCTGAAGGGCCAAACCGTATTTGATACCGTCACCAATGCGCTCGAGCTTGGCTACCGCGCCATCGACACGGCGCAGATCTACGAGAACGAGGCCGACATTGGCCGCGCGCTCGCTGCGTCGGACGTCGCGCGTGACGAGTTGTATCTGACGACCAAGATCTGGGTCGACAACTTTTCCCATGACAAGCTGATTCCAAGTCTGAAGGACAGTCTGTCGAAGCTGGGCACCGACCGCGTCGATCTCACGCTGATTCACTGGCCGTCGCCTGCTAACGCCGTGCCGATGGAGGCGTATCTGGGGGCGTTGCGCGAGGCCCGTGAACTGGGGCTCACCCGTGCCATCGGCGTGTCGAACTTCACCATTGCGTTGCTGCAGCAGGCCATCGGTATTGTCGGGCCGGGTGAACTGGCGACCAACCAGATCGAACTGAGCCCGTATCTGCAGAACCGGAAGCTGGCTGAGTTTGCCCGCTCGCAGGGGGTGCCTGTCACGTCGTACATGACACTGGCTTACGGCAAGGTGCTGAACGATCCGGTGTTGGCGACGATTGCCGGCAAGCATGGGGCGACCACGGCGCAAGTCGCGCTGGCGTGGGCGATGCAGCAGGGATATGCGGTCATTCCCTCGTCGACCAAGCGCGAGAATCTGGCCAGTAACATGAAGGCGTGCGACTTACGTCTTAGCGACGAGGACATGGCGCAGATTGCAACGCTCGATCGCAATGAGCGTCAGGCCAATCCGGCGTCGCTCGCCCCGGCCTGGGACTGAAATATGCGGTAACACGGGCTTTGCTGGGGGGGGGCGACCCAGTGTGAAACATGGTGTCCCGGCGTCGAATCAAGTGCTATCTTGAGCGAAATCGTGTCCGGAGAGGTGAACGCATCATGGCTACCAGCCCCGTCAACCCCGCGTCGGTTCCGCATGCGTCTCCATCGAAGGTTGCCACCGTGATTCGTGTCACGAGTGGCAATTTCATGGAGATGTTCGACTTCTTCCTGTTTGGCTTTTACGCCACCTACATCTCCGCGACATTCTTTCCGTCGGGCGACGAATTTGCGTCGCTGATGCTCACCTTCATGACCTTCGGCGCGGGCTTCCTGATGCGGCCGTTGGGCGCCATCATTCTGGGCGCGTACGTCGACCGGATCGGGCGGCGACGGGGGTTGATCGTGACGTTGTCCATCATGGCGATGGGCACCATTCTCATTGCGTTCGTGCCGGGATTCGCGACCATCGGGTATCTGGCGCCGCTGCTCGTGCTCATCGGGCGGTTGTTGCAAGGTTTCTCGGCTGGCGTCGAACTGGGTGGCGTATCCGTCTATCTGTCGGAGATGGCGACACCAGGTCACAAGGGGTTCTATGTGAGTTGGCAGTCGGGGAGCCAGCAGGTCGCCATTATTGTGGCGGCGTTGTTGGGATACCTGCTTAACAAATGGCTGACTCCCGGGCAAGTGGCGGACTGGGGCTGGCGCGTTCCGTTCTTTATTGGCTGCATGATCGTGCCGGTGTTGTTTGTCATCCGGCGCTCGCTGCAGGAAACCGAAGCCTTTCTGGCGCGCAAGCATCGTCCGAGCACGGGAGAGATTTTCCGTTCGATCGTGCAGAACTGGGGACTGGTTGTGGCCGGCACCATGCTGGTGGCAATGACGACCGTGTCGTTCTACCTGATCACCGTCTACACGCCGACGTTCGGCAAGTCGGTGCTCAAGCTGTCGACGACCGATGCGCTTGTCGTCACCTTCTGTGTGGGGGTTTCCAACTTCATCTGGCTGCCGGTGATGGGGGCGTTGTCCGATCGCATTGGACGGCGGCCGCTGTTGATCGTCTTCACCGTGCTGACCATTCTGACGGCGTATCCCACGTTGGCGTGGCTCGTTGTGGAGCCGACGTTCAGCAAGATGCTGATGGTCGAGCTGTGGCTGTCGTTCCTCTATGCGAGCTATAACGGCGCCATGGTGGTGGCGCTGACCGAGATCATGCCGGTGGAGGTGCGCACGGCGGGATTCTCACTGGCGTACAGTCTGGCGACGGCGCTTTTCGGCGGGTTCACCCCGGCGGTGGCAACGGCGCTGATCGGCGTGACGGGCAACAAGGCGGCGCCGGGCTGGTGGATGACCTTCGCGGCCGTGTGCGGATTGATAGCAACGCTAGTGCTGTATCGCAAGCGCAGTTCGCCGAACGCCGCGATGGCGTGACGCTGTGACGACTGGCTGAAGCTGCGGGATGTCCGCAGGTGTTGAGGTGTGGTGAGGCGTGTGGCGGTAGCGGAGGGCTGTGCGAGAATAGCGCATTGCCGATAGCGGCCAATTGCGCTGTGCGGAGCGCGTCCGGAGGGGCGAGCAACGCGTAGCGGCTTTTCGTCAACGTTTCATGAATCGAGATTTACCCGCGACCGACGAGACCTACATGGGCCTGGCGCTCGAGCAGGCTCGCGCCGCGATGGCGCAGGGAGAGGTGCCGGTCGGTGCCGTGGTTGTTTGCGACGGGCAGGTGGTAGCCGTTGGACACAATTGTCCGGTGGGCGGCCATGATCCGTCTGCGCATGCCGAGATGCAGGCGCTGCGCGCGGCCGCGCAGGCGTTGGGCAACTATCGTTTGCCGGAGTGCGAGTTGTATGTGACGCTCGAGCCGTGCGTCATGTGTGCTGGCGCCATCATGCACGCGCGAATCAAGCGGGTGGTGTATGGTGCGATGGACCCAAAGACCGGGGCCTGCGGCAGTGTGGTCGACCTGTTTGCGGAACCGCGCCTCAATCATCATGCCGAAGTCATCGGCGGTGTCATGCGCGACGAGTGTGTCGGCATTCTCCAGACTTTTTTCAGTGAACGGCGTGCCGCAGCGAGGGCACGGCGTTTGTCGGCGGCTGCCGAGACGCCAACCCCAACACCCGGATCTTCCAATTGACGCAGACCAAGCATCTCGAACTGATTGCCCCGTCCGGCTATGCGCCCGATGCCGACGTAGCCGCGCGTGGTGTCGAAACGCTGGAGCGGCTGGGTTATACCGTCAGCAATCGTGAAGCGCTCGAGCGCCGGTACTTGCGCTTTGCCGGCACCGATGCCGAGCGCGTGGCCGAGATCAATCGGTTGGCGCAACGAGACCATCCTGTGCCTGACGTGGTGCTCGCGGTGCGAGGTGGGTATGGCGCGGTGCATCTACTCGATCATCTTGACTATGAGGCGCTGCATCGCCGGCTGTCAGGTGCGCCGGTCGCCATGATGGGCCACAGCGACTTCACGGCAGTGCAACTGGCGCTGTTGGCGCAGGCGCATCTGACCACGTTCGCAGGGCCGATGCTGCTGGCGGACTTCGGCGCGGCGGCGTTGAGCGACTTTACCGTCACGCAATTTCAATCGGTGCTGCAGTCGCCCAGTCACGTTGTCCAGTGGCAAGGGGATGGTGCGAGCGGCGACATCGATGTATCGGGCACCCTGTGGGGTGGGAATCTGGCGATGGTATGCAGCCTGATCGGTACGCGGTATCTGCCGCAGATCGAGGGCGGTGTGCTGTTTGTCGAGGACGTGAACGAGCCGCCGTACCGGGTTGAGCGCATGTTGTATCAGTTGCATCAGTCCGGCATTCTGGCGCAGCAACGGGCACTGGTGCTGGGAGACTTCTCGCAGTACCGCGTGACGGACTATGACAATGGCTACGACATGCCGACCATGATCGAGAGCGTGCGCAAGGTCATCGGCATTCCGATCGTGACCGGCATGCCGTTTGGTCATTGCCCCGACAAACTGACCTTGCCGGTCGGGGGGCTGGCCAGATTGCAGACGTCTGACGCACAGGTCACGCTGACGCTTACGGGATATCCCTATATGGCGGCGTAATGCCGGGCTGAGTGTCCGGGACAGCGCAAACGCGGAACACGAAAGCACGCCGGGTCGATTCGATGGCCCGGCGTGCTTTTTTATTGTTTTGCGGATTTTGCGGTGATTGGATGAGGTTTGCGTCTATTTTGTGGTGATTTGTGGTGATTTCGATGAAGTTGGTGTTCCTGTGGGTGGTCGGTTGAGTGCGCGGCAGAGCGCGTTTGGGCGAGGAGCGTGGCGGTGGGCGTGTGACGAAGGCGGGGAGACTATACGTCCAGGCGCAGCCTGAATATCTGAATATGGCTATGTTTGCGCGGGGTGGATTTGGCTACACTTCTTCGATCGTTTCGCCATCACAAGGATGCCAAGACATCATGGCCAGCAACATCGCAAGTTCCACGGATTACCCACGCGACCTGATTGGTTATGGCCGTCATGTGCCGTTTGCCGACTGGCCAGGGCGTGCGCGCATCGCCGTCCAGTTTGTTCTGAACTACGAAGAAGGTGGCGAGAACTGTGTTTTGCACGGGGATCGCGCTTCTGAGCAGTTCCTGTCCGAGATCATTGGCGCGGCGGCTTACGAGGCGCGCCACATGAGCATGGAGTCCATCTACGAATATGGTTCGCGCGCGGGCGTGTGGCGCATCTTGCGCGAGTTCGAGCGTCGCGGGTTGCCGTTGACCGTGTTTGGCGTGGCGATGGCAATGCAGCGTCATCCGGAAGTCACGGCGGCATTTCAGGCGTTGGGGCACGAGATTGCGTGCCATGGCTGGCGCTGGATTCACTACCAGAACATGGATGAGGCGACTGAGCGTGAGCACATGCGCATCGCCATCGACATCTTCAGGGAAATGACGGGCAGCGCGCCGCTTGGCTGGTACACCGGTCGCGACAGTCCGAATACGCGTCGTCTCGTGGTGGAGCAGGGTGGGTTTGTGTACGACTCCGACAACTATGGAGACGACTTGCCGTTCTGGACGAAGGTGCAGACGAGCAGTGGTGAGGTCAAGCCGCATCTCGTCGTGCCTTACACCCTCGATTCCAACGACATGCGCTTTGCATCGCCGCAAGGTTTCAACACGGCGGACCACTTCTTCCATTACCTGCGCGATGCGTTCGACGTTTTGTACGCTGAGGGAGATGAGGCACCGAAGATGTTGTCGATCGGCATGCATTGCCGGTTGTTGGGACGTCCGGGGCGGTTCGCTGCGTTGCAGCGATTCCTTGACCACATCGAGAAGCATGATCGCGTGTGGGTGTGCCGTCGCATTGACGTGGCGCGCCACTGGCAAGAGCGTCACCCGTTCGTGGCGGCGTGAGCGGCCGAGCGAGTTGATGCGTGAGGCCCTGCGCCCTGAAGGGCGCAGAGGCAGGTATCGAAATTGAATCCGACAGGCGTCATCGGGTTGTGCGAAGCGCACAGCGGGGCGCCACCTTTGTTCTCCAGGAGAGCGGTAAATGAACGCCCCGTTGCCTATGACCCAACGTACTGTTGCCGAACTGTCGGCGCTGCCGCGTGCCGAGTTCGTTGCCGCGCTCGACGGCATTTTCGAGCATTCCCCGTGGGTGGCTGAAGCGGCTTGGGAAGACCGGCCGTTTGCCACGGTTGATGCATTGCACGACGCCATGTGCCAGGCCGTGATCGATGCGGGTGAAGGTCCGCAGCTCGATCTCATTCGTGCTCACCCGGAGTTGGCGGGCAAGGCGGCTGTGCGTGGCGAGTTGACGGCGGAGTCCACGCGTGAGCAGGCGGGGGCGGGGCTTGATCAGTGTAGTGCAGAGGAATTTGCGCGTCTGACCGAACTCAATGACGGGTACAAGGCCAAGTTCGGTTTCCCGTACATCCTGGCGGTGCGTGGACATACCCGTAGCAGCATCATCGAGAACTTTGCGGCGCGTCTTGAAAACAGCCGGGGGGACGAGATTGAGGAGTGCCTGCGACAGATCTTCCGGATTGCAGGATTCCGTCTGAATGATCTGGTGCGCGACTAAGGCGCAGGCAGATTGAGCGGAAGGACGTCCGCTGGCGTGTTTCACCCGTGTTTCATTTACCCGTTTCAGACTTTACCGAATCATCAGGAGTTGGCATGGCCCTCGCCCCGCAAGATCCGAACGCACCGGAATTCGTGCGCCGTTACGTCAATCTGGCCGATCCGCGACTGG
>NZ_CABPST010000011.1 GCF_902459805.1 Pandoraea bronchicola
AAAGTAGGTAATCGTCAGGCTCCCCTAAAGACCCCTTGCTACAACGCGTAGCAAGGGGTTTTTGCTTTGTGGCTCCCCGTTTCTCCCGCGACCGGGGGTAATGTCGGCGCGTGGGCCAAGGCCGGTGACGTGATGACATCAGCGCTCCGGATGTTGCATCGTCGTCATGATGTGAAATTCCCGATAGATCGACATCCATTTCTCGCTTAGCATTCGGCCACGGGGTTAGTGAAGTTCGTGGAGCGAAACAGGTGGTAAATCGAGATCGGAGCAAGCGCCATGCAAAGTGGCGCACAAGTGGGGTGTGTATCGGTGCCGCAGCCATTGTTTGGGGAATGGGAGGGTGTGCGTCGCCGGGACCGTCTTCAATACAGGCTTCGACGATAGCTGTGCCGGTGCAGAACGACGAAATTGCACCCCTTTCTGCCGCGCAGAATTCGGATGGATTGCCTCCGCATTGGGAGACTTATCTCGTCACCCGAAAAAAGCGGCTTACCCACTATGAGCAGGTCACGGATGGTGACGGCATTGCCGTAATTCGTGCGAGCGTCGATGGGTCGGCGTCTGGAATCGCTCAGAAGCTCGACATACCGGTGTACCCCGGCGCCAGGTTAACGTGGCGCTGGCGCGCCGATGCCTTACCGGCTAGTGCCGACATTCGCACAAAGCAATTTGATGATGCACCTGTACGCATCGCACTCGCATTCGATGGCGATTCGGCAAAACTCAACGTACAAGATCATCTGCACCGTGAACTGGCCCGACTGGTGAGCGGCCGTGAGCTACCCTTTGCTACGCTGATGTACACATGGGGCGATGATAAATTCGCCGCGGACGAAGTCGTCGCGAACCCTTACACCGGTCGTATCCGCTCCGTCATTGTCGAACGAGGTGGGGTCAATCTTGGAAAATGGCAGACGTATTCCCGCGACATTGCCAAGGATTATGAGAAGGCGTTTGGTGAGCCGCCGGGGCGCCTGATCGGTATTGCCATCATGAGCGATGGCGATAATACGCAATCGAAATTCACCGCTTGGTATGGAGATATTCGCCTGGAGACCGAGGGCGTACCCACGACCACGGCCGCTAAATAGCGCCCCTGCTGCGACATCGGAAACAAAAAGGCCGGCACATATCATTGGCCGGCCTTCTTTATTTCGATCCGGACGAGCGGATCACGACAGCTTACTGACCACGTCGAAAATAGGTTTCGACCAGCTTCACCCAGTAGGTGCCGCCTAGCGGAAGCAGATCGTCGTTGAAGTCGTAGCTGGCGTTGTGCAGATTGCATGGCCCCAGGCCATGTCCCGTGTCTCGGTGTGTGCCATCGCCGTTGCCGATGAATACGTAGGCACCGGGTTTTTCGAGAAGCATGAACGAGAAGTCCTCGGCGCCCATCGTCGGTTCGACTTTGTCGTTGACGTTCTCGTCACCGACAATCTCGCGCATCACGTCCGCACATAATGCGGCCATGCCTGGCTCGTTGATCGTCGGCGGATAGTTGCGAAGGAATTCGATTTCTGCCGAGCAGCCAAGCCCCTTGGCGACAAACTCTGAGATCTCGCGCAGACGCGACTCAATAAGATCCAGAACTTCGATCGAGAACGTGCGAATCGTGCCGCCCAACCATGCCAGATCGGGCACAACGTTCGTCGTATCACCGGCGTGGATCTGGGTGATGGATAGCACGGCGGCGTCGATCGGGCGCTTATTGCGGGTGATGATGCTTTGCAACGCCTGCGCCACCTGGACCGCGGCGATTACCGGATCGATCCCCGCATTCGGAATGCCTGCGTGGGTGCCTTTGCCGCGAATCGTGATCTTGAATTCATTACTCGAGGCCATCATCGGCCCCGGCGTCACTGCGAACGTGCCCGTCGGTACCCCTGGCCAGTTGTGCATGCCGAACACGGCCTGCATGGGGAAGCGCTCGAACAAGCCATCCTTGATCATCTCACGAGCACCGCCGCCACCTTCTTCGGCCGGCTGGAAAATCAGATATACGGTGCCGTCGAAATTGCGGTGCTTCTGAAGATATTGCGCGGCGGCGAGCAACATGGCCGTATGGCCATCGTGGCCGCACGCGTGCATCTTGCCGTCATGTTTTGACGCATGTTCGAAAGTGTTGGCTTCGCGAATCGGCAAGGCATCCATATCGGCGCGCAGACCGATCGCGCGGTCGCTGCTGCCATTTTTGATGATGCCGACGAGGCCAGTCTTGCCGAGTCCGCGATGGATGGGGATACCCCACTTGGTCAACGTTTCGGCAACGACGTCGGACGTGCGTTTTTCTTCGAAGCAAAGTTCGGGGTGCGCGTGAATGTCACGTCGGATGGTCTGAATTTCGCCGCGGGCGGCGTCGATTTCTGGAATGAGCTTCATGACGGGGGATTCCTGCAGGGCGCAATGGCTCATCTTACCCCTAATAGCCCGGTCTGACATCTTGGTAGGAAATGCCTGAGCCTAGCCCCGGATACCTCTGGAAAATGCCGGGAGGGCCCGTGTGACGGGGCGGAGCGCGAACGAACGTAATACAATATCGCCAGCGTCCCACCGTTGCCGGACGCAGAAACTCGGTAGAGAGAGGAGTAGTTTCATGACGACCAATACCCACGTCGTTCGGGCCGCATGCCCGCATGACTGTCCCGACACGTGCGCATTGCACGTGACCGTGGAAAATGGCGTCGCGATCAAGGTTCAGGGGGATCCGGACCATCCGACAACCAAGGGCGTCCTGTGCACGAAAGTCTCGCGCTATACCGAACGCACCTATCACCCGGACCGCTTGCTGCATCCGCTCAGACGCGTTGGCCCGAAAGGCAGCGGGCAATTCGTGCGGGTCAGTTGGGACGAGGCGCTCGACGAAATTGTCAGCCGGCTGAGCGCCATCGCCGCGCGCGAGCCCGAAGCCATTCTCCCCTACAGCTATGCGGGCACGATGGGGTTCGTTCAAGGCGAATCGATGGCGGCGCGTTTCTTCAACAAACTTGGCGCGTCCGAGCTCGATCGTACGATCTGTGCGAGTGCGGGGGCTGCGGGGCTGCGATACACATACGGCGCGGGTGTCGGCATGCACGTCGAGCACTTCGTCGATAGCAAGCTGATTCTTATCTGGGGCAGTAATCCGATTACATCAAGCGTTCATTTCTGGGCGATAGCACAGGAAGCGAAGCGACGCGGTGCGAAGCTGATTGCCATCGATCCCTATCGCTCGCTGACCGCCGAGAAGTGTCACCAGCATATTGCGTTGCTGCCAGGCACGGATGCGGCGTTGGCGTTGGGCATGATGCATGTCCTGATCGCTGAGGATCTGGTCGATCACGAATACATTGCGCGGTATACGGTGGGGTACGCCGAACTCAAGGATCGCGTGCGGCGTTACACGCCGGCGCGTGTCGCGGAAATCTGTGGCATCAGCGAAGAGACGGTCACGACGCTGGCCCGGGAGTATGCGAGCGCGAAACCCGCGGCGATCCGGCTGAACTACGGTATGCAGCGTGCCAAAGGGGGCGGTCAGGCGACGCGTGCCGTTGCGTGTCTTCCGGCGCTGATCGGTGCTTGGCGCGATCCGGCAGGCGGGATGATGATGTCGACGTCCGGTTACGCGCCTGTCGACGCGGTCGCGCAGGCGCGTCCTGATCTGCGGCCACGGCGGGACAAGCCCGCGCGCATGGTGAACATGAGTGCCATCGGTGACGCGCTCTGCCACCCAGGCGACGAATCGTTCGGTCCGAAGATCGAAGCGCTGGTGGTCTATAACAGCAATCCTGTTGCGGTGGCGCCGGAGTCGAGTAAGGTAGCGGCGGGCTTCGGCCGTGAGGATCTCTTCACGGTGGTGCTGGAACACTTCCAGACGGATACCGCCGATCACGCGGACTTCGTGCTGCCGGCAACGACGCAGCTCGAGCATCTCGATATTCACAAGGCCTACGGACATACCTACCTGCTGGCGAACAATCCGGCGATTGCGCCGCTCGGCGAGGCCAAGCCTAATTCGGAAATTTTCCGTCTGCTGGCCCAACGCATGGGGTGGCAGGACACCTGCTTCTCCGACACCGACGATCAACTCGCGGAGCAATCGATTCGTTGGAATGATGCTCGCATGGGCAACTGCGACTGGGACACCCTCAAGCGTGACGGGTGGATTCGCTATGACCTGCCGGAGGCGCCATTTGCGAATGGTCAGTTCTATACGCCATCGGGCAAATGCGAGTTCTATTCCGAGCGCATGTTGCAGGAAGGTTTTGACCCATTGCCGGACTGGGTGCCGCCCTATGAGTCGGTCGCCAGTAATCCCGAACTGGCCGCGCGGTATCCTTTGGCGATGATCTCCCCGCCCGCCCGTAATTTCCTGAATTCGAGCTTCGTGAATGTCGATAGCCTGCGAGCGTCGGTCGGCGAACCGACGCTTGATATCCATCCGTCGGATGCTGCCCCGCGCGGTATTGCGGACGGCGTTGGCGTCAGGATTTTCAACGATCGGGGCACGTTGAACGCTAAGGCTCGGGTCACGGAGAAGGCGCGTGAAGGCGTCGTCGTCGGGTTGTCTATCTGGTGGAAAAAGCTCGCACCGGACGGTAAGAATGCGAACGAAGTCACGAGCCAACAACTCACCGATCTTGGCCGGGCACCGACGTTCTACGACTGTCTGGTCGAGGTGGCTCCGCTTTAAGGTCGGTCGATTTCACGCCAACGTCGAGAGGCGCACGCGATGCCGATCCTATCTGCGATGCTTATGATGATCTGTCGTTGGCGGCTCGGTGCGTTCGCGACAATGGCGACGGTATGCTGTCTATTGATCGGTCTCGGCGGATGCAGTCAGGTCGGCTATTACGCACAATCGATCAATGGGCACTTCACGATGTTGCACGAAGCGCAGCCAGTGTCGGAACTGCTTGCGGACCCATCGATTGATCCGCGATTGCGCACGCGACTTGTCGAAGCGGAGCAAATTCGCAGTTATGCAGTGTCTGCGCTCGCAGAGCCGGATAACGGTAGTTATCGCAGCTATGCCGACCTCAAGCGTCCATTCGTCGTCTACAACGTTTTCGCCGCCCCTTCGCTTTCGTTGAAACTGAGAGAGTCTTGCCTGCTGGTCGTGGGATGCGTCGAGTACCGGGGCTACTACTCCCGTGAATCTGCCGAAGCCTACGCGGCCGAGTTGCATCAGGATGGATGGGAGACGTTTGTTGCGGGGATTCCGGCTTATTCGACGCTGGGTTATTTTGACGATCCGCTACTGAACACTTTCATTGATCTCCCGCGAGCGGAAGTCGCGCGGATGATCTTCCACGAACTCGCGCATCAGATTCTGTTTGTTCGAGGGGATACCACATTCAACGAGTCTTTTGCCGTGACGGTGGAAACCGTCGGTGTCCAGCGCTGGCTCACGGCACACCCGGACGCTGCGATGCAATATGAGCGATACGACGCGCACCGACGCCAGTTTCGCAAGCTGGTGGAAAGCTATCGGAAGCGTCTGGAAGCACTCTATGCCGGTCCGGAATCGGACGAGGAGAAGGCAGCAAGCAAAGACGCCTTGTTCAGCCGCATGCGTGCCGACTATGCGGCGTTGAAAACGTCTTGGGGGGGATACAAAGGCTTCGATCTTTGGTTTGCCACCGATTTGAATAACGCCAAAATCGGATCCTTCGCGACATACAACCAATGGGTGCCGGCATTCATGGCACTACTGGCGCAAGAGCATGGCGACCTACCTAGGTTCTACGCCGCTGTCAAAGCCATGTCGAAACAGCCCGAAGAGAAGCGCAAAGCGATGCTCTCTGTCTTGGACAAAACCTCGGAAGCGGCTGCGGCGAGAGCCTCGCTGGACGCGTCCGGCGGGGCGATAAGCCAGCAGCAAACGGCCCCTTGAGCTTTCCCGCCAGGCGGCCGTCAAGTGCGTGGTTGGTGGCATCGGCCGAGAAACAGTCATTCTCTCGCGCGTTACCCGATCACCGACTTCAAGTCGCCCAACAAGAGATAAAGCTGCTGCTGACGATCCTCCGGTAGCCGTCCCAAGCGCTGCTCGATCCATGCTTCATGCGCGCGAGCCATATTGGAGAACGCCTTCTTTCCACGCGGCGTGAGCTTGATCAGGAAGGCGCGCCGGTCGTTGACGACGGTCTCGCGCGTGACCCAGCCTTCCTTCTCCAACTGATCGGTGATGCCTGTGACATTTCCGCCAGTGACCATCATCCGTTTGCTCAGTTCGCCCATTTTCAACCCTTCAGGGTGGCGGTCGAGTTGCGCGAGCAAGTCGAAGCGCGGCAGTGTGCAATCGAATTCCTGGCGCAAACGCGAACGGATATCCGTCTCGATCATGTTGGCGCAGGTGAGCAGCCGCAGCCACAGCCGCAAGGCATCGTGCTCACGATCGTGGGCTCGCGTTTCGAGATCGAGAGAGTCGGAATCGGCGAGGCTCATGGTCGGCGGAATGAAATTTACAGTATGGAAATTTTAGGTTTGAAATAAATGCTCGGTCAAGCTGGGGGTGCTACGAGGTTCCGACTCAAGTCGTGGTTTCGGCATTTCGCGCTAAGGAAATAAAAAAAGGGCACCCGAAGGTGCCCTTTCGTCAAACAAATGCTAAGTGACAGAAACTGTCAGCTTAGAACTTGTGACGGATACCAGCCGTAACAGCGAACTGGTTGGTGCTCGAGCTGGCCGGTTGACCGTTCAGCTGAGCCCAGCTACCGTTCGAAGCGTGTTGCCAGTTGCCGACCAGGTACGTGTCCGTGCGCTTCGACAGGAAGTAGTCGACGCCCAGGTTGACTTGGTGCCACTTCGGCGACACTTCAGCGCCAGCGCTGTTGTACAGGTTCGATGCAACGGTGTTGCCGCTCAGCTTCGACCACGTGTACGTGTACGACGCACCCAGTTGCAGGGCCGGCGTCAGCATGTACTTGGCGTTGGCTTCGATGTTGTCGAACTTCCAGCTGCCGCCGCCAACCGTTGCGGTGTAGTCGAACTTCGAGTGGCTATACACCAGGCCGAACGTGGCCGGGCCAAAAGCGTACGAACCGCCAGCAGCGTAGACTTGTTGCTTGTCAACGACGCTAGCCGTAGCTGCCGTCGGCGACTTGGCGGTCGGGTCGTTCCAGGCGCCGACTTCGTTCAGGTTGGCGTAGTCACCGTTGACAGCACCAGCCGTGCCGTTACCCGGCGTGCCGATGTACAGGTAACCAGCGCCCAACGTCAGCGGGCCGTTAGCATAGCCCAGACCAGCCGACCATGCGCGGTTGTTCGCGAAGCCGCTGCCGCCACCGTTGTTAGCTTGGTTCGCGAAGCCATACAGGCCGCCGAACGAGAAGCCCGAGTAGTTAGCGCTCGTGTACTTGACCGAGTTGTTGATACGGAACGAGTTTTTCAAGTTGTCGTTGTCGAACGGGTGAGCGCCCGAGAACGTTGCCCATTGGCTACCAACAGCCAGCGGACCAACGAAGTCAACCACGGAGTCGTACTGACGACCGATCGTGACCGTACCAGCCGTCGTGCTGCTCAGACCAACGTAGGCTTGACGACCGAACATGCGGCCACCTTGACCCAGCGCGCCGCTGCCCAGCGAGAAGCCGTTTTCCAAGACGAAGATCGCCTTCAGACCGCCGCCCAGATCTTCAGCGCCCTTCAGGCCCCAACGCGAACCTTGCAGGTTGCCGTTGCTGAACTTGAAGTTCTTCGAGCCGTTGGTCGACAGTGCGCTGTTGCCAGCGTTGACTTCGTTGCTGGTGTAGGTCAGGCCAGCGTCGATGATACCGTACAGGGTCACGCTGCTTTGAGCGTGAGCAGCGCCAGCGAATGCGCCGAGCACACCCAGAGCGAGAAGCGACTTTTTCATTGAGTGATCTCCAAAGGATTGTGAGATTTGTTTAACAAGGTCACTAGTGATAACGTCCTTGCTAATCAACTTCGCGAGAAGTTGGACGTAATGTAACAAATTCACTGTGGGCGGCAAAGGAAAAGGCCGGTTTTACGCGGGTTTGCGGCGTCCTTTGTTTCGTTTACGCAACAGCCCGGAAACCGGCGTCCAGCGGGGATTTCATGCGTTTGCGCCCGCGCAAGGCGCGCCGGACAAAGGGGCGTATCATCTGCGGCGGACGTGAATGAATCGTCCTTTGTTCCACATTGTGAAAGATTGAGTGAATTGGAAGTGCGATGTTCTCCGACAGCCTGATTTCCGAACTTGACCGCGGCCTGCGAGCGATTGCCGGCATCACGCAAGCCTCTCGCCCGACTCCCGCAGTGGCGCCGTCTATAGATAGCGATGTCCCCGTCGGCGATGACGCGTTGACGCCGCAAGAACGTCGCCATGTGGCGGGCCTCATGCGTGTGAATCACGTCGGCGAGGTTTGCGCGCAGGCGTTGTATCAGGCGCAGAAGCTAGCGACGAAGCGCCCCGAGCTGCGAGCTGCCTTCGAGCACGCCGGAAAGGAAGAGGAGGATCACCTTGCGTGGACGGCCCATCGCCTCTCGGAACTGGGCTCGCGTCCCAGTCTGCTCAATCCGCTTTGGTACGCCGGGGCGTTTGCCATTGGCTTCGTCGCCGGCAAGTGCGGTGACGCCGTCAGCCTGGGCTTTGTGTCGGAGACGGAGCGTCAGGTCGAGCATCACCTGCAGAGCCACCTGGACGATCTACCGCCGCACGATCTGCGCTCGCGCGCCATCGTCGATCAGATGCGCATTGACGAAATCGAGCACGGCCAGGCGGCACGTGATGCTGGCGGGGTCGAACTGCCGGTGCCTGTGCAGCGCGTGATGCGCGCTGCTGCCAAGGTCATGACCACCACCGCCTACTATATATAGAACGTCAGCAACGCCTCCCCGAAAGACCCCCACTTCCCGAGTCGATCTCCCTTTGCGCGACGCATCCTGGCCGGCGATTGTCCGGCCCGGGCACGGCGTGAGCGCGCACTACCCGATATCGATAGTGCTGGCGGGCCTCGCGCGAGGCGATGCCTAAAGTTTGAGGTTCCACTTTCACTATCGCAGTTATGTCTTTAATTTTCCTGACAAAATTCCGTTTTCTGGCTTTAGGAAAGTGAGCTAATTCATTGTTCTGTCTGGCAAATTCGCTCCTAAAAAAGGGCGAAAGGCTTGACCGGCCAAACACTCTCCTCTAAAGTGGGAAATAGTGTGAGAAAGTGTATTTTTGTGTGGCGTAGAGCACAAAATCTTTCTCTTTCGGCATAGCGGGCAGGCGGACGAAACCTCACGGGAGCGCACGTGTTTCAGGGAGCCTCGGCACTTTCACTCGATGCAAAGGGACGGATGTCGATTCCGGCCCGGCATCGTGACGTGCTGCAGGGCGACGCTGAAGGCAAGGTGACGATCACGAAACACCCGGACGGATGTCTGTTGCTGTTCCCGCGTCCTGAATGGGAAATCTTCCGCGGCAAGATCGCCGCACTGCCGATGGACGCGCACTGGTGGCGGCGCATCTTCCTGGGCAACGCAGCCGACGTCGAGATGGATTCGGCGGGCCGTGTCCTGGTGGCGCCCGAGTTGCGCGCGGCTGCGGGCATGGACAAGGAAGTCATGCTGCTGGGCATGGGCAGTCACTTTGAACTCTGGGATGCCGCGACGTATGCCGCCAAGGAACAGGCGGCGATGGCGCAGGGCATGCCGGAAGCACTGAAAAACTTCACTTTTTGACAGATCAGGTGGTCCGACGAGCATGGCGCACGCGGTGGAAACGGTAATGCAGCACCGCACGGTCCTGCTAGAGGAGGCCGTGGATGCCTTGCTGTGGCGCGACGACGGCGTATACGTCGACGGCACGTTCGGCAGAGGCGGGCACAGTCGCAGGATTCTGGAGCGGCTGGGTCCCAAGGGGAGGCTGATCGCATTCGACAAGGATCCCCAAGCGATCGCGGAGGCGGCAAAAATTGCCGATCCGCGATTTTCGATTGAGCACGAGAGCTTCGCGACATTGCGCGAAGCGCTGGCCCGGCGCGGTATCGACAAGGTGTCGGGGGTTTTGCTGGACCTGGGCGTGTCGTCGCCGCAGTTCGACGACCCCGCGCGCGGATTCAGTTTTCGTTTCGACGGCCCGCTCGATATGCGCATGGATCCCACGCGCGGTGAGTCGGCCGCCGACTGGCTGGCCCGGGCAACGCTGGAAGAAATGACGGAGGTCATCAAGGACTATGGGGAAGAACGGTTTGCTTTTCAGATTGCAAAGGCGCTTGTTGCTCGCCGGGCAAACGCCGACCACCTCGGTCCACTCGTCAGCACTCGCGAGCTTGCCGCAATCGTGGCGGGCGCGGTCAAGACCCGTGAGAAGAGCAAGGACCCGGCAACACGCACCTTTCAGGCTCTACGGATTCACGTCAATCAAGAGCTTGCGGACTTGCAGATAGCCCTCGACGTGGCGGCCGATGTCCTCGAAACGGGAGGCAGACTCGTGGCGATCAGCTTTCATTCGCTGGAAGACCGCATCGTGAAGCGCTTCATGCAAGCGCGCACGAGCGCACCGGTGGTGGATCGCCGCGTGCCTTTGCGCGCCCATGAAATTCCCGAGCCGCCCTTCAAATCCAGCCGCAAGATCAAGCCGTCCGCCGAAGAGGTGGAGGCAAACCCGCGCGCACGTTCAGCGATCATGCGGGTCATGGAGCGGGTGGCAACATGAGCCGGCTCAATATTCTTCTGCTCGCGCTGCTCATCGGTTGTGCGTTGTCGCTGATCAACGCTCAGTACCGGGCGCGCGGGACGTTCGTGGAACTCAACCGCGAGCAGGCACTCGAGCATCAATTGTTGCAGGACTGGGATCGCCTCCAGTACGAACAGAGCGCGCAGAGCAAGAGCGCCCGCATCGAAAGCGTGGCGCGCAGCGACCTGAAAATGCAGGCCGTGTCGCCAGGCCGCACGCAATACCTGTCCGCACCGGCCGGTAGCACCGGCGCGATGGTGGATGTGCCGGTGCCGACCGCAAGCGCCGCGTCTGCTCCGGCGAGCGGAGGCAAGCGATGATTCGCCGCAAAGACGCCAAGGCCAAGACCAAGGATGTGCAGTTCTCTGCCAGCCCGGTCCTGTCTGTGCGTCTGCCGATGTGGCGCTCGAAGATGCTCGTCTTCGTGATCTTCGGCGCGTTCGCGTCGCTGGTCGCGCGTGCCTTCTGGATTCAGGGGCCGGGCAACGCTTTCTATCAACGTCAAGGCGAGAGCCGTTACGAACGTACACTCGAGATGTCCGCCACGCGCGGCAAAGTGTTCGACCGTAACGGACAGGTGCTCGCCACCAGTCTGCCCGTCAAGGCCATCTGGGCCATTCCCGAGGATGTCCCCGACGACGTTTCGGCGCAGCAGATCCGTCAGCTCGCGCGACTGCTCGAGATGAGTGAGCCCGACCTGCGTCGCAAGCTCAATCAAGAAAAGAGCTTCGTCTATGTGAAGCGTCAGGTGTTGCCGGACGTCGCCAAGCAGGTCGCCGATCTCGATATCCCCGGTGTGTACCAGCGCAAGGAGTACAAGCGTTTCTACCCGGAAGGCGAGATTGCGGCGCACGTCGTGGGCTTCACGAACGTCGAGGATGTCGGGCAGGAAGGTGTCGAGCTGTCCATGCAGAAGGATCTGGCCGCGACGCCTGGCAGCCGCCGCGTGATCAAGGACCGTCTGGGGCGTGTCGTCGAGGACATCGACATCTTGGCGCAGCCGCGCGACGGCCACGACATCACGCTCTCGATCGACAGCAAGATCCAGTTCCTCGCTTACAGCGAACTGAAAGACGCCATCGAACGCACCGGTGCGAAAGCCGGCAGCGCCGTGGTGCTCGACGTGCGCACGGGCGAGGTGCTCGCGCTGACGAATCTCCCCACGTACAACCCCAACAATCGCACGAACCTGACCGGCGCGCAGTTGCGCAACCGCGTCATCACCGACACGTTCGAGCCGGGATCGATCATGAAGCCGATCACCGTTGCCGCGGCGCTCGAGAACGGCTACGTGAAGCCGACATCGACTGTGATGACCACGGGGCGAGCCAATTTCTTCGGCGCGACGATCACGGACACGCATGACTACGGCATGCTGACCGTAGCGGGCGTCATCCAGAAGTCGAGCAACATTGGCACGGCCAAGCTCGCGCTGCAGATGAAGCCCCAGGAAATGTGGGACATGTTCACGAGCGTCGGCCTCGGCCAGGCGCCGAAGATCGGCTTCCCCGGTGCGGTCGCGGGGCGTTTGCGCCCGGCCAAGAGCTGGCGTCCGATCGAGCAGGCGACCATGGGCTACGGTTATGGCTTGTCGGCTTCGCTGATTCAGCTGGCTCGCGCCTACACCGTGTTCGCGCACGACGGCGAGCTGCTGCCGATCTCCATCTACAAGACGGATGGCAGTGTCGTGAAGGGCACGCCGGTCATTTCTCCGGCGACGGCTCGCGAAGTGCGCGAGATGCTGGAAATGGTGACGTCGCCCGGCGGCACCGCCACGCGCGCCCAGGTGGTCGGCTATCGCGTGGGCGGCAAGACCGGTACGGCCTACAAGCAATCGGGCAAGGGATACGACAAGAGCAAATACCGTGCGTCGTTCGTCGGCATGGCGCCGATGTCGGAGCCGCGCATCATCGTGGCCGTCACGCTCGACGAGCCGGGGCGCGGCTCGCACTACGGTGGCGTAGCCGCCGGTCCCGCGTTCGCCGCCATTGTGGGCGGGACGCTGCGTGCGTTGAACGTGATGCCCGATTCGCCAGTGACAAAGCTCGTTGTGAGCGACAAGGTAGAGGAGAGCGAGCCATGGGCACCGTGACCCCGACGCCTCAGAACCCGGCCACGCTCGCCATGATCGCAGACGCCAACGAACGCGCCGTGCTCGCACAGGCGTGGGACTGGTTGCGCCGCACAGTGCCGGCCGGTGCAACGCTGCATGCGGATAGCCGTCGCGTGACGCCGGGCGACGTGTTCGTTGCGTACGCCGTGAAGGGCGCCGACAGTCGTGGCTTTATCGCCGACGCCGTGGAGCGAGGCGCTGCCGCCGTGCTTTGGCAGAGCGATGGTTTCACTTGGCCGGCGTCGCTGGCCGGTGTGGCCAACGTGCCGGCATTCGGCGTGCCGCGACTCGACTGGCTTGCCGGTCCGTTGGCGGCGTTGTGGTACGGCGAGCCGAGCGTAGGCATGACGATGCTGGGCGTGACGGGGACGAACGGTAAAACGTCGTGCAGCCAGTGGCTCGCGCAGTTGCTGTCGAAGACCGGCACCCGCAGTGCCGTGATCGGCACGCTGGGTAGCGGCTTCCCCGGTCATCTCACGGTGACGGGATTCACCACGCCGGATGCCGTCCAGTTGCAACGCAGCCTCGACGATCTGCGTGCCCAAGGGGCGAAGGCGGTGGCGATGGAGGTCTCGTCGCATGGGCTTTATCAAGGGCGCGTCAACGGTGTGGCATTCGACGTAGCCGTCTTCACGAATCTGACGCAAGACCACCTCGACTATCACGGCACGATGGCGGCTTACGAAGCGGCCAAGGCACGGTTGTTCGACTGGCCGGGCCTGAAGGCCGCCGTCATCAATCGGGACGACGCGATGGGGCAACGCTTGCTCGCACGTCTGGCCGGAAAGACGCCGGTATACGAATACGGGGTTCACGGCGACGCGGTGTCGGCCTATGGCAACCGGGTGTTGCGCGCCGAGGATATTCGCGCGACGACGGCAGGTACGCGCTTCACGCTGCATATCGACGATCAAAGCCAGCAGATCACGGTGCCGCTCATCGGTGAATTCAACGTGAGCAACGCGCTGGCCGTGCTGGGCGCGGCGCTCGCTGCCGGTGTGCCGCAAGACGCGGCCATTGCCGGGCTGGCGGCGCTTACCCCGGTGTCGGGTCGCATGGAGCAGATCGGACAACCGGGGCAGCCGCTGGTCGTCATCGACTATGCTCACACGCCCGACGCACTCGACAAGACACTCGAAGCGCTGCGCCCGGTGGCGGCAGCGCGCGGCGGCAAGCTCGTCTGCGTGTTTGGCTGCGGTGGCGATCGCGATGCAGGCAAGCGTCCGCAAATGGGCGCGGTGGCCGAGCGTCTGGCAGACGCCATCGTGCTGACGAGCGACAACCCGCGCACCGAGGTGCCGGCCGACATCATGGCGCAAATCGCCGCAGGTCTTGCGCAACCCGACGCAGCGCGCCGCATCGAAGACCGGGCCAGCGCGATTCTGCAGGCGGTGCGTGGTGCGCAAGCCGCCGACGTGGTGCTGATCGCGGGCAAGGGACACGAAAGTACACAGGAAATCATGGGTAAGAAGCGGCCGTTCTCCGATCAGGAGCATGCGCGTCTGGCACTCGCCGCACGTGCCACCGCTGTACGCGGAGGTGGCGAATGACGATGTGGCAATTGAGCGACGCCCAAGCCGCCGTGACCGATTCGCACGTGACGGGCGCACCGTCGACCGCCTTTACGCGCATCGTCACCGACAGCCGTTCGGTGCAGCCGGGCGATCTCTTCGTGGCGATCAAGGGCGAGCGCTTCGACGCGCACGACTTCCTGACCGACGTGGCGCGCGCAGGCGCTGCCGCTGTGGTCGCGTCGCGCGTGCCGGACGGGTTCGAGACGCCGGCACTGATCGTGCCGGACACGCGGATTGCGCTGGGTGAACTGGCCGCCGCCTGGCGCCGCCGCTTTGCGATCCCTGTGGTGGCCGTGACCGGCAGCAACGGCAAGACGACCGTCAAGGAAATGATCTCGGCGATTTTTGCCGAGGCGGTGGGCGCCGAGGCGCGCCTGGCCACGGCCGGCAACTTCAACAACGACATCGGCCTGCCGCTCACGCTGTTCCGTCTGAAGGACGGTGACAAGCTGGCGGTGCTTGAGTTGGGCATGAATCACCCCGGCGAGACGGCATATCTCGCGAAGATCGCGCAGCCGACGGTTGCCGTCATCAACAACGCGCAGCGCGAGCATCAGGAATTCATGGTGAGCGTAGCCGCGGTCGCGCAAGAACATTCGGCCGTGCTGGCGGCGCTGTCGGCCGACGGTGCGGCAGTGTTCCCGGCCGAGAGCGAATTTGCGCCGATGTGGCGCGAGATCGCAGGCAAGCGTCGCGTACTAGACTTCGCACTCGACGCGCGCGCCGCCGTTTCGGGACGATACGACGCGGCCACGCGCGTGCTGCGTGTGGCATCGCCGGCCGGCGAGTTTTCGGTCGCGTTGCCGTTGCTCGGTGAGCACAACGCCCGCAATGCGCTGGCCGCCATTGCATGTGCGCTGGGTGCGCATGTCGATATTGGCTCGATCGTGCGGGCACTCGAAGCATTTTCCGCCGTCAAAGGCCGGCTTCAGGTGTCAACGCTCTCGAAGGGACCGCTCGCCGGTGTCACCTTGATCGACGACACCTATAATGCGAACCCCGATTCTGTGCGGGCCGCGATCGACGTACTGGCTCAAACGCCTGCGCCGCGTGTTCTGGTGCTGGGCGACATGGGCGAGGTTGGCGACAACGGACCGGAATTTCATCGCGAAGTGGGCGAGTACGCTGCGCAGCGCGGTGTCGATCGCTTGCTGGCGATGGGGGAACAGACGCGGGCCAGCGTTGCGGCCTTCGGCGACGGTGGCGAGCATTTTTCGGACGTGACCGATGTCGCGCCGCTTGTGGCCGAGTTGAATGCCACGTTGAGCGCGCCGGCCACGATATTGGTGAAGGGAAGCCGCTTCATGCGGATGGAGCGCGTGCTCGAGCAGTTGCGCGCGACGAGTGAAGGCGGGGGCGGCGATGCCCCGGCCAAGTGATAAAGGATTGATGGAATGTTGCTGACGTTGGCGCAATGGCTGCAAGCGGATGCGAGCTATTTGCGCGTGTTCAACTACCTGACGTTTCGGGCCGTGATGGCAAGCCTCACGGCGCTGGTGATCGGGCTCTCGTTCGGGCCGATGGTCATCCGCAAGCTCGCCGAAATGAAGGTGGGCCAGGCCGTGCGTACCGACGGCCCGCAGACTCACCTTGTGAAGTCGGGAACGCCCACGATGGGTGGCGTGCTGATTCTCATCGGCATTACCGTCGCCACGCTGCTCTGGGCGGATTTGAGCAATCGTTTCATCTGGATCGTGCTGACGGTGACGCTGGGCTTCGGCATCATCGGCTGGATCGACGATTACCGGAAGGTCGTCTACAAGGACCCGCGCGGCATGTCGTCGCGCGAGAAGTACTTCTGGCAATCGATCATCGGCCTGTTCGCCGCGACGTATCTGGCGTTTTCGGTATCGGAGACGAGCAACCTGAAGGTTTTCGAGCTGTTCATCAGCTGGGTGCGCAACGGCTTCCCGCTCGATTTACCCCCGAAGGCCGACTTCATCGTGCCGTTCTTCAAGACGATGAGTTACCCGCTGGGCGTGTTTGGCTTCATCGCGTTGACCTACTTTGTCATCGTCGGCTCGTCCAACGCCGTTAACCTCACGGACGGCCTCGACGGCCTGGTCATCATGCCGGTCGTGCTCGTCGGCGCGGCACTCGGCGTGTTCGCTTACGTGATGGGCAACGTTGTCTATTCGAAGTACCTGCTGTTCCCGCACATTCCGGGCGCGGGCGAGTTGCTCGTGTTCTGTTCGGCAATGTCGGGCGCGGGGCTCGCGTTCCTGTGGTTCAACACCCACCCGGCACAGGTGTTCATGGGCGATGTCGGCGCGTTGGCGCTGGGCGGCGCGCTGGGCACGGTGGCGGTGATCGTGCGTCAGGAAGTCGTGCTCTTCGTGATGGGCGGTGTGTTCGTCGCGGAGACGATCTCGGTGATGTTGCAGGTGACGTGGTTCAAGTACACCAAGCGACGCTTCGGAGAAGGGCGGCGGATCTTCAAGATGGCACCGCTGCATCACCACTTCGAATTGTCGGGATGGAAGGAAACGCAGGTGGTGGTTCGCTTCTGGATCATCACGCTGATGCTGGTACTTATCGGCCTGTCGACGCTGAAGTTGCGCTGACAGGGCGAAAGAAGGCGAAAGAACGCATAAGAAGACGAGAGAGCGGCGGCGCGAATGGGCGAAGCCGCTTTCTCGCAGCGCTGCACTAAAGGAAGGGCGGCTCGCGCCGATAGCGGAATATCGGTGTTGTTGGAGCGATGCATTGGGCGGTTGTTTGAATCGATAAGAGGGAAAGAGCGACGTGTTCGGCGAGAAGTTTGGTGAATCCTGGCAACCGCGTGTCCTGATCCTGGGTCTGGGAGAGTCCGGCCTGGCGATGGCGCGTTGGTGCGCGCGTTACGGCTGCCGTGTGCGTGCGGCCGATACGCGCTTTGCGTCGTCGGAGACACCGCCGAACGTTGTGACGTTGCGCGTGGACGCGCCGCAGGCCGAGTTCATCGGCGGCGCGTTTGCCGGGCAAGTCGATGCACTGCTCGACGACATCGAACTGATCGGCATCAGCCCGGGCCTGTCGCCACAGGCGCCCGACGTGGCAGCGTTGCTCGCAGAAGCGGCTGAGCGTGCCATTCCCGTGTGGGGCGAGATCGAATTTTTCGCGCAGGCGCTGCGTCACATGCGCTCGACGAGCGGTTATGCGCCCAAGCTGCTGGCGATTACCGGCACGAACGGCAAGACCACGACCACGAGCCTGACGGGACTGCTGTGCCGTCGCGCAGGCAAGCGCACCGCCGTGGCGGGCAATATCAGCCCGTCGGCGCTCGACCGTCTGAGCGAGTGCATTGCGGACGCCACGCTGCCCGACGTCTGGGTACTCGAACTTTCCAGCTTCCAGCTCGAGACGACGCATTCTCTCGCGCCCGATGCGGCTGCGATTCTCAACATCACGCAGGACCATCTGGACTGGCACGGCGACATGGACGCCTACGCGCGTGCCAAGGCGCGCATCTTCGGTCCACAGACCGTGCGCGTGCTCAATCGCGACGATGCCCGTGTGATGGCGTTCGCCGCGCCCGAGGCCAATGTCGTGACCTTCGGCACGAGCAAGCCCGATGCCGTCGGTGACTTCGGTCTGGAGATGGACGGCGGCATGTGGTGGCTGGTCGAGGGCATGACGCGTGACGAAGCCCCGCCCGCACCGAAGCGCCGTAAGGCGGGAGCGGTAGAAGCGGCGGTCGAGGTATACGGCAAGCGTCTCATGCCGGCCGACGCGCTGCGCATTCGCGGTCAGCACAACGCCGCAAACGCGCTGGCGGCGCTGGCACTCGCCCGCGCCATCGATCTGCCCATGGCCAAGCTCCTGCACGGCCTGCGGGAATATCCGGGCGAGCCGCATCGCGTGCAGCTCATCGGCACGCTCAACGAAGTCGAGTACTACGACGACAGCAAGGGCACCAACGTAGGCGCGACGGTCGCGGCCATTACGGGCTTGCAAAAGAAACTGCTCCTGATTTTGGGCGGCGAAGGCAAGGGGCAGGATTTCTCGCCGCTGGCCAATCCCGTGGCGCATCATGCCCGCGCCGTGCTGCTGATCGGCCGTGATGCACCGCGGCTGCGTGAAGCCCTGACTGATACGGGGGTCGACCTGATCGATGCCCCGACGCTTGAAGACGCGACGCGAGAAGCCGCGAAGTTGGCCCAGCCGGGCGACGCGGTGTTGTTGTCTCCCGCTTGCGCCAGCCTCGACATGTTCCGCAACTACGAGCATCGCGCGCAGGTGTTTCGCGACACCGTGGTTGATCTGGCCGCCGACGCGGGGGTGATGCTATGAACCGTATCAAGTCGTTCTTCAGCAAGAAGCGTCAGGCAGGATTCGCCGGTGCCGGTTCGGCCACCGCGCCAGGCGCCGCGACCCAGGCCGCGAGCCGCACGCTCGGCAGCATCAAGCCGACGCGCTCGCGCATGCTCGAATACGACCACGCCCTCATGTGGGTGGTGATCACGCTGCTCTCGCTGGGGCTGGTGATGGTGTATTCGGCGTCGGTCGCGTTGCCCGACTCGCCGAAGTACAGCGGCTATTCGACGTATCACTTCCTGGGCCGTCACATCGTGTCGCTCACGATGGGACTGACTGCGGCCGCGATCATATTACGCATCCCGGTCAAGACGCTCGACAAGCTCGCACCCAAGGTCTTCCTGCTGGCGCTGGTGTTGCTGGTGATCGTGCTGATCCCGCACGTGGGCAAGGGCGTGAATGGCTCGAAGCGCTGGATTCCGTTCGGCGTGCTTAACCTCCAGCCGTCGGAAATCATGAAGCTCGCGGTCACGCTCTACGCCGCGAACTACACCGTGCGCAAGCAGGAATTCATGCAGAGCTTCGGCAAGGGCTTCCTGCCGATGGGGATCGCCGTGGTGTTCGTCGGCATGCTGCTGCTGCTCGAGCCTGACATGGGCGCGTTCATGGTGGTCGCGGCCATTGCGATGGGCATTCTGTTCCTCGGTGGCGTGAACGGCCGTCTGTTCGGCGGACTGGCGCTCACGGCCGTCGGCACGTTCGCCATGCTGATCTGGCTCTCGCCGTGGCGTCGCGAGCGGATCTTCGCGTATCTCGACCCGTGGCGCGAGGACTATGCGCTCGGCAAGGCCTATCAGCTCACGCACTCGCTCATTGCGTTCGGACGCGGCGAATGGACCGGCGTGGGGTTGGGCGGCAGCATCGAAAAATTGCACTACCTGCCCGAAGCGCATACCGACTTCATCCTCGCCGTGATCGGCGAAGAGTTCGGCTTCCTGGGCGTGCTGGTTGTCATCCTGCTCTTTTACTGGCTGGTGCGTCGCGCGTTCGAGATCGGCCGTCAGGCGCTGGCGCTCGAGCGCACGTTCGCAGGGTTGCTCGCGAAGGGCGTGGGCGTGTGGCTCGGTGCACAGACCTTCATCAACATGGGGGTGAATCTGGGCCTGTTGCCGACCAAGGGGCTGACGTTGCCGCTGGTCAGCTACGGCGGCTCGGGCATCTTGCTCAACTGTGTGGCCGTGGCGATTTTGCTGCGAGTGGATTACGAGAACCGCGTATTGATGCGGGGAGGAAAAGTATGACCGAGCGCGCTACCGCGATGCCGGCACCGGAAACGAAGACACGCACGCTGCTGGTCATGGCCGGCGGCACGGGCGGTCACGTCTTCCCGGGGCTCGCGGTCGCCAACTTCCTGCGTGTGCAGGGGTGGCGCGTGGTCTGGCTCGGGAACCCGAACGGCATGGAAGCGACGCTCGTGCCGAAGTACGACATTCCGATGGAGTTCGTGACGTTCGGCGGCCTGCGGGGCAAGGGGCTGATGACCAAGCTGCTGTTGCCGCTCAACCTGCTGCGCGCGTTCTGGCAGAGCATTGGAGCGATTCGTCGCGCCAAGCCGAACGTGGTGCTCGGCATGGGCGGCTACATCACATTTCCGGCGGGGATGATGGCGTCGCTGCTGGGGCGCCCGCTCGTGCTGCACGAGCAGAACTCGGTCGCCGGCATGGCGAACAAGGTGCTCGCGCGCGTGGCCGACAAGGTGTTGCTCGCGTTTCCCGACACGATCGAGGGCGGCGAATGGGTCGGCAATCCGATTCGCGCCGACTTCGACGAAATGGCCCCGCCAGCCGAGCGTTACAACGCCCGCACCGGCCCGCTGCGCATTCTGGTGGTGGGCGGCAGTCTGGGGGCGACGGTGCTCAACGAGATCGTGCCCAAGGCACTGGCGAAGCTGCCGCGCGAAGATCGTCCGCAGGTCACGCATCAGGCGGGCGTCAAACATATTCAGACGCTGCAGGCGAATTACGCCGCAGCGGGGGTGACGGTCGAAGCGGTGCCGTTCATCGACAACATGGTCGCGGCCTACGCGGCGGCGGATCTGGTGATCTGCCGGGCGGGCGCGATGACAGTGGCCGAAGTGGCCGCGGCTGGCGTGGCGGCGCTCTTCGTGCCGTTCCCGCACGCGGTCGACGACCACCAGACAACGAATGCGCGTTTCCTCGCCGACAAGGGTGCGGCAACGCTGATCGACCAGCGCGAGCTGTCGGTCGAGACCCTGGCCGAGTGGCTGCGCCGTCAAACGCGCGAATCGCTGCTCGCGATGGGAGAGAAAGCCAGGGCGCTCGCCAAGCCGGACGCCACCGAACAAGTGGCGCGCGTGTGTGCGGCTCTGGCCAAGGATTGAAATGAAACACATCGTCAAACACATTCACTTCGTCGGCATTGGCGGCTCAGGCATGAGCGGCATTGCCGAGGTGCTGCTCAACCTGGGGTATCAGGTGAGCGGCTCCGATCTGGGCGACAACGCGGTGACCCAGCGCCTCGCGGGCCTGGGCGCCCGTATCGCCCGCGGCCATGCCGCCGAGCATATCGATGGCGCGGACGCCATTGTCGTGTCCACCGCCATTACGGCAGACAATCCGGAAGTGCTCGCAGGCCGAGCCCGCCAGATTCCTATCGTGCCGCGCGCGCTGATGCTCGCGGAACTCATGCGTCTGAAGCAGGGTGTCGCCATCGCCGGTACGCACGGCAAGACGACCACGACGAGCCTGGTGGCCAGCGTGCTCGCCCAGGGCGGGCTGGACCCGACGTTCGTGATCGGCGGCCGTCTGAACAGCGCAGGGGCGAACGCCAAGCTCGGCACCGGCGACTTCATCGTGGTCGAGGCCGACGAGTCGGACGCCTCGTTCCTGAACCTGAATCCGGTCATCGAAGTCATCACCAACATCGATGCCGATCATATGGATACCTACGGGCACGACTTCGCCCGTCTGAAGCAGTCGTTCGTGGCTTTCACGCAGCGTCTGCCGTTCTACGGCATTGCCGTGCTGTGTGTGGACGACCCGAACGTGCGCGAGATCCTGCCGTTCGTCTCGAAGCCGATCGTGCGTTACGGCATGTCGGAGGACGCCCAAGTGCGCGCCATCGACGTGCGCGCCGACGCCGGACAGATGCGTTTCACCGTGCTGCGCCAGTTCGGCGCCGGTGCCGCGCCGCTCGACATCACGCTGAATCTGCCGGGCGAGCACAACGTGCGTAACGCGTTGGCGGCGATTGCCATTGCCACCGAACTCGAAGTGCCGGACGCCGCGATTCAGCAGGCCCTGGCCGAATTCAACGGCGTTGGCCGGCGCTTCCAGCGCTATGGCGAAATCGCCCTGCCGAAGTCGAGTGGCGGGGGCACGTTCACGTTGATCGACGACTACGGGCATCACCCGGTCGAGATGGCGGCGACGCTGGCTGCCGCGCGCGGCGCGTTCCCGGGGCGCCGTATCGTGCTGGCCTTCCAGCCGCACCGGTACACGCGCACGCGCGATTGCTTCGAAGACTTCGTGAAGGTGTTGTCCGATGCAGATGCCGTGGTGCTCGGCGAAGTCTATTCGGCGGGTGAGGCGCCCATCGTGGCGGCCGACGGTCGCGCCCTGTCGCGTGCATTGCGCGTGGCGGGCAAGGTGGAACCGGTTTTCGTGGAAGACGTCGCGCAACTGCCCGACGCCATTCTGCAAGTCGCTCGTGCGGGCGACGTCGTGATTACCATGGGCGCCGGCTCCATCGGCGCGGTGCCCGGCAAGTTGCAAGTTCAGCAAGGAGTTTGACGTGAGTGCTTTCGATCCGAAACGTTTCGGCAAGGTTGGCGTCCTGATGGGCGGACGCTCGGCCGAGCGTCAGATCTCGCTGATTTCGGGCCAGGGTGTGCTCGAAGCCCTGCGCTCGCGCGGCGTAGACGCGCACGCCTTCGATACCGGCATGCACGACCTCGCAGCACTGGCCGCGCAGAAATTCGACCGTGTGTTCATTGCACTGCATGGCCGCTATGGCGAAGACGGCACGCTGCAAGGCGCGCTCGAACACCTTGGCATTCCGTACACCGGCAGCGGCGTGTTGGCCTCCGCACTGGCGATGGACAAGGAAATGACCAAGCGCGTGTGGATCAACGAAGGGCTGCCGACGCCGCGCTTCGCGATGCTGCACGCCGACAGCGACTTCGATGCGGTGGTGCGCGATCTCGGCCTGCCGCTGATCGTCAAGCCGTCGCGCGAAGGCTCGACCATCGGTCTGACGAAGGTCACCGAGGCGTCGCAGTTGAAGGCCGCGTACGAGAAGGCCGCCGCACTCGATCCGGACGTGCTCGCCGAGGAGTTCATCGACGGCGACGAGCTGACCGTGCCGGTGCTTGGCGTAGGCACGAAGGGGGCCGCTGCGGCACGTGCATTGCCGGTGATCCGCATCGTGGCGCCGGACGCTAACTACGACTATCAGAACAAGTACTTCAAGGACGACACCCGCTACGAATGCCCGCCGCCGCTGTCGGTGTCGTTGCAGGAGGAAGTGCAGCGCCTGGTGTTGCGCGCCTACCTCGTGCTGGGTTGCCGTGGCTGGGCTCGCGCCGACGTGATGCTGCGCAAGCGTGACAACAAGCCGTTTTTGCTGGAGATCAATACGTCGCCGGGCATGACCGGCCACTCGCTGGTGCCGATCTCGGCGCGCGCGGCGGGCCTGTCGTACGAAGACCTGGTGGTCGAAATTTTGGCAACTGCGACGCTCGATCTGCATCCGAACGCGCAGTGGAAGCCAGAGTGAGCCGAGTTAAACCTTGAACGCGTTGAAGAACGCCCTGATACGGAAAGCAAATCGCCATGTGGCACAACGTACGCCTGCTCAACGCCATCGCGAGTGCGCTCGTCGCACTCGTCGTGCTGGCGGCGCTCGCGGCGGGCGGCCATTGGCTGATTCAGCGGCCGATCTTCACGCTCAAGGCGATTCAGATCGATGGGGACGTGGCGCATATCAACGGCCCGACGCTGCGCGCGAATGCGGTGTCGCGGCTCAAGGGCAACTTCTTCACGATCGACCTGGACGCCACGCGAGCGGCGTTCGAGGCGGTGCCTTGGGTGCGCCATGCGAGCGTGAGGCGTGTCTGGCCGAATCAACTGGCCATCACGATCGAGGAATACAAGCCGCTGGCCACGTGGAACGACGGTCGTCTGGTGAGCGTGGACGGCGAGTTGTTCGCGGCGAATCTGGCGGAAGCCGAGGACGACGGCAAGCTGCCCGAGTTTGCCGGGCCGCCGGGCAGCGAGAAAGATGTGACGGCGCGTTACTACGACTTCGTGAAGTGGTTCGCGCCGCTGAATATGAAACCCGAAGCGGTCACGCTGTCGAATCGTTACGCATGGGGCGTGCGGCTCGCAGGGGGCGTGCAACTGGCGCTGGGACGGGAGCGATCGCCCGAAACTCTCGCCACGCGCAGTCGGCGTTTCGTACAGGCGTATCCGCAGGTTGCGGCGCGCTGGGGAAATCAGATCGAGTATGCCGATCTGCGGTACCCGAACGGTTTTGCCGTCCGGGCGGCGGGCATGCGCTTCTTGAGCGAAGAACAGGCCAAGAAGCTAGCCGCGGCGCCGGTGCAAAAGCGGGATTCGCAAAAGCCGGCAGTTGCGCAACCTGCCGCGCGGCAGAAGCGAAGCCAGTGAGACTTCAGGACTTACACACGCTATGAGCAAAGATTACAAGGATCTGTTGGTCGCCCTCGATATCGGCACGTCGAAAGTCGTGGCGGTGGTGGCCGAGCTGCGCCCTGAAGGCCGCTATGAAGTGATTGGCCTCGGCCAGAGCGAGTCGCGCGGCCTGAAAAAGGGCGTCGTGGTGAACATCGAGGCCACCGTGCAGTCGATTCAGCGCGCGCTTGAAGAAGCCGAGCTGATGGCCGACTGCAAGATCACCAATGTGTTTACGGGCATTGCCGGTAGCCACATCCGCAGCTTCAATTCGAGCGGCATGGTGGCGATCAAGGACAAGGAGGTGACGCAGGCCGATGTGGCGCGCGTCATCGAGACGGCCAAGGCGATCAATATCCCGACCGATCAGCAGGTGCTGCATATCCTCACGCAGGAATTCATCATCGACGGTCAGGAAGACGTGCGCGAGCCAATCGGTATGAGCGGCATTCGTCTCGAAGTGAAGGTGCATATCGTGACCGGTGCGGTCTCGGCGGCGCAGAACATCGTGAAGTGCGTGCGCCGTTGCGGCCTCGAAGTGAACGATCTGATTCTGCAACCGCTGGCGTCGAGCATTTCGGTGCTCACGGAAGATGAGAAGGAACTCGGCGTGGTGCTGATCGACATCGGCGGCGGCACGACCGATATCGCGATCTTCAGCGAAGGCGCGATCCGTCACACGGCGGTGATTCCGATTGCCGGCGATCAGATCACGAGCGACATCGCGATGGCCGTGCGCACGCCGACGCCGGATGCGGAAGACATCAAGATTCAGCATGGCATCGCCAAGCAGTCGCTGGCGGATCCGGACGAGATGATCGAAGTGCCGGGGCTGGGCGAGCGCGGTCCGCGCACGCTCTCGCGTCAGGCGCTGGCGGCGGTGATCGAGCCGCGCGTCGAAGAGCTGTTCTCGCTCGTGCAGCAGGTGGTTCGCGAGTCGGGTTACGAAGAACTGCTCTCCTCGGGCATTGTGCTCACCGGCGGCGCGGCCATGATGCCGGGCATGGTCGAGCTGGGCGAGGACATCTTCCTCAAGCCGGTGCGCATTGGCGTGCCGGAGTATGCGGGCGGTCTGGCCGACGTGGTGCGCAGTCCGCGCTACGCGACGGCGATGGGGCTGCTGCTCGAAGGACGTTCCCAACGCATGCGCGGCCGCAAGGTCGCCGTGCAGTCGGGGCAAGCCAATCAGGTCTGGACGCGCATGCGCGACTGGTTCTTTAGCAATTTTTAATGGTGTTTTTTTGAGGGGTGTGGATTTGGCATTGAAAACACGCGCGGCTTACCCGAGCAGCACGTGGCCCGCAGTGCCGGATCTGTTTTTAATTCACTGGAGGCGCTATGAACTTTGAAATGTTGGAAACGGAAACCAACGGCACCATCATCAAGGTGGTGGGTGTTGGTGGCGCTGGCGGCAATGCTGTCCAGCACATGATCAACCGTGGTGTGCAAGGCGTGGAATTCATCGCCATGAACACCGACGCTCAGGCACTGGGCCGTTCGCAGGCCAGCGTGAACATCCAGCTCGGCAAGACCGGTCTGGGGGCTGGCGCCAAGCCGGAAATGGGGCATGCCGCAGCTGAAGAAGCTCGCGAGCGCGTGGCCGACGCCCTGCGTGGTGCTCACATGGTGTTCATCACCGCCGGTATGGGCGGCGGCACGGGCACGGGCGCGGCACCGGTCGTGGCGCAGATTGCCAAGGAAATGGGCATTCTGACCGTGGGCGTTGTCTCGAAGCCGTTCGAGTTCGAGGGCGGCAAGCGCATGCGCGTGGCCGAGACCGGCGCGCAGGAGCTGGAAGACAACGTCGACTCGCTGATCGTTGTGCTCAATGACAAGCTGTTCGAAGTCATGGGCGATGACGCCGAGATGGACAAGTGCTTCCAGTGCGCCGACGACGTGCTGCATAACGCCGTGGCCGGCATCGCCGAAATCATCAACGTCGACGGTCTGGTGAACGTCGACTTTGAAGACGTGAAGACGGTGATGGGCGAGCAAGGCAAGGCCATGATGGGCACGGCGACCGTTGCCGGTGTCGATCGTGCACGTCTGGCCGCCGAGCAAGCCGTGGCGAGCCCGCTGCTCGAGGGTGTGGACTTGTCGGGCGCGCGTGGCGTGCTGGTGAACATCACGGCATCGCGTTCGCTGCGTCTGTCGGAAACGCGCGAAGTGATGAACACCATCAAGAGCTACGCCGCCGAAGACGCGACCGTGATTTTCGGTACCGTCTACGACGACAAGATGGGCGATGCACTGCGCGTGACCGTCGTGGCAACCGGCCTGGGCCGTGCGGTTGCGAAGAAGGCCGCGGCACCGATGACGCTGCTCAAGACCGGTACCGACAACATGCCGATCGCGTCCGGCCACGTGCCGAACGTCGGTCAGGCGGGCGGTACGGACTACGGCGCGCTCGATACGCCGGCCGTGTGGCGCAGCACGCGCGAGACCGCAGCCTCGCACGTCGCCGCATTGCAGGAAAAGGGTGTCGACACGTACGACATTCCGGCTTTCCTGCGCAAGCAAGCCGACTGACAGGGTTGCGCGCGGGCCGGGTGCCAGTGCCTGGCGCCGCCGCACCTTGGGAATCGCGAGACCTACGCAGGTCGTCGTGAGGATTTGCCGTCGCCCCGACTACCATGCCATGTGGCGTGGGGAAGGCGCGCCGCAGTACGAGTCCGAATGGCGATACGGCGAGGTTGTGATCGCGGGAGATGCCTTGTGGCTGCGACAACCAGAGTCGCAAAAGGTATCAACGCATCGCAGATGACGAACGTTACGGGTAAGCGTTCGTGATCCCGGACCCGGTCTCGCGGATCTGTCCCCCCGACCGCTGCGGCACGCCTCCGTCGCGGCGGCCGGGGTGCCCCGAAAATACATGACGCCCGGCCTTTGGCCTGCCGTCGAAACGCGAAGTGACCTATTACGTATTGCGAGATGGGCGCAGACAAAGCGAAGAGGCAGAATTCAGAATGTTTAGTAACGAAGCGTTGTGTTTGTGGCACAGCGATGAAGGCGCCGATCTGTTATAATTCGATCTATGATCATTAGCGCCTGATAGTTTTAATAAATAGCATGCTTAAGCAGCGCACACTTAAATCCATCGCCAAGACAGTCGGCATCGGCTTGCACTCCGGTCGCAAGGTCGAGTTGTCGTTGCGTCCGGCGCCGCCCAATACGGGTATCGTCTTCTGTCGTACCGATCTGAATCCTCCCGTGGAGATTCCGGCGTCGGCGATGGCGATCGGCGACACGCGTCTTGCGTCGGTGTTGCAGAAGGATGGTGCGCGGGTGTCTACGGTAGAACACCTGATGTCGGCATGCGCGGGTCTGGGCATCGACAATCTATATGTCGACGTGACGGCCGAAGAGATTCCGATCATGGATGGCAGCGCTGCGACGTTTGTCTTCCTGATTCAATCGGCAGGCATCGAAGAGCAGGCCGCCGCCAAGAAATTCATTCGTGTGACGAAGCCGGTCGAGATTCGCGAAGGTGACAAGTTCGCCCGTCTCGAGCCGTACGACGGTTTCAAGCTCAAGTTCACGATCGACTTCCGTCACCCCGCAGTGGATCGCACGGGCCAGGCGCTCGAGATCGATTTTGCCGAGACGTCTTACGCGAAGGAAATTGCACGCGCCCGCACCTTCGGTTTTGCGCATGAAGTCGAGATGCTGCGCGAACTGGGACTGGCACGCGGGGGCAGCATGGATAACGCTATCGTCCTCGACGAGTACCGCATCCTGAACAACGACGGTCTGCGCTACGACGACGAGTTCGTGAAGCACAAGATGCTCGACGCGATCGGCGATCTGTATGTGATCGGCCACCCGTTGCTGGCCTCGTACACCGCATACAAGTCGGGACACGGTCTGAACAATCAGTTGCTGCGCGAGCTTCTCGCACAGGACGCTTACGAGATCGTCACGTTCGAGCGCGCCGAAGACGCCCCGCGCGGCTTCCAGTTCGACCCGCAGACACAGTTTGCGTAAATTGCGCAAAGCGCCGCACGCTGCGGCGCGAATGTAACAAAACGAAAGCGCCGGATTTCCGGCGCTTTTTTATTTGACGCGCGATAAATACCGGCGCTGGGAAATGTCGGGACCGTCAGGACTGTCAGGACGACTGTCAGGACTCACGGAGATCGGAAAGTCGCGATGACTCGACTCACGGCTTGCGTGAGCCGCCATAGGAATGCCGGGCGACAAGGCGGGCCAGGGCGTCGCGCAGCGGAGAGGGTTCCAGGGCGTCGCGCAGGTCGCGCAGACTCACCAGCCCCTGCCGGGGCAGCCGGGCCTCCTTGGGCGGTTTCTGGGGCTCCGGGGCCGCAATGCTCACCCGGATGCGGATCGTGCGAATCAACCAGCCTCGTGCGGCCAGGCCGTCGATCAGTGAGGGTGTCTGCTGTCGCAGACGCGCGGCCAGCGCATTGTTGGCGACCAGAAAGACCAGCGCCCCGTCGCGCGGCGGCGTGACCTTCACACTGGCGGTGAGCGCGGGAGGCAGTAACGCATGTACATCCCGCTCCAGCCGGCCCAACTGTTCGGCGGCGACGAGCAGCGAACCGGCGCCGTCGGATGCGGACAAGAGGGTGGTCAGGGGGCGGGCAACGCGATTCGCTTTGGGTCGTTTCATATGATGAGACAGAGGTCGCCGCATATTTTACCCCGCCATCGGGCGTCACCTCCGCCCGCCCCGCCAAATCACCGGATTGCCGGCATCGGGTACCGCCGGGACGTGCAACCGCAGCATGCTAGAATCCATTTTTCAGTACAGGTATCGAACCGGAGCGAGGCCCGAGTGCCAAACACCGGTGACCCGCAGCGCGCAGACGCATCGGGCGGTTCGCATTCCTGGGGCATGACCCCGGAGTGCGGGCTGCGTCCGTTGACAGGCTACGCGATTGCGAACGACATTTGCCGCCCTAACCAGTGATCCGATGATTCCCGGTCTTCTTAAAAAAGTATTTGGCAGCCGCAACCAGCGGCTCATCAAGCAGTACCAGAAAACCGTCACGGCGATTAACGCCCTCGAGCCGCAGATCGCCGAACTGAGCGACGAGCAACTGCGCGGCAAGACTGAGGAATTCAAGCAACGCATCGCCCAGGGGGCGACCGTGGATTCGTTGCTCGTCGAAGCCTTTGCAGTGTGCCGTGAAGCCGGCAAGCGCGTTCTCAAGATGCGCCACTTCGACGTCCAGTTGATCGGCGGCATGGTGCTGCACTTCGGCAAGATCGCCGAAATGCGCACGGGCGAAGGCAAGACGCTCGTGGCGACACTGCCTGCCTATCTGAACGCGCTGTCGGGCAAGGGCGTGCACGTGGTGACCGTCAACGATTACCTGGCGCAGCGCGATGCCGAGTGGATGGCGCGTCTGTACAACTTCCTGGGCCTGTCGGTGGGTATCAACCTGTCGCAGATGCCGCACGATCAGAAGCAGACGGCCTACGCGGCAGACATCACGTACGGCACGAACAACGAGTTCGGCTTCGACTATCTGCGCGACAACATGGTCTACGAGACCGAGCAGCGCGTGCAGCGCACGCTGAACTACGCGATCGTCGACGAAGTGGACTCGATCCTGATCGACGAAGCGCGCACGCCGCTCATCATCTCAGGCCAGGCCGAAGACCACACCGAACTGTATGTGAAGATGGATCGCCTGCCGGCGATGCTCGAGCGTCAGATTGGTGAAGAGAAGGCGGATGGCACGGGCGTCGAAGTGCCGGGCGACTACACGCTCGACGAGAAGGCGCGTCAGGTGTTCCTGACCGAGCGCGGTCACGAGAAGGCCGAGCAACTGCTCGCCGAGTGGGGCATGATCGCCGAGGGCGACAGCCTTTATGCGCCGCAGAACATCACGCTCATGCACCACGTGTATGCCGCGTTGCGCGCGCACACGCTGTTCCACAAGGACCAGCATTACGTGGTGCAGAACGACGAGATCGTTATCGTCGACGAATTCACCGGCCGTCTGATGGCTGGGCGCCGCTGGTCCGAAGGTCTGCATCAGGCGGTGGAAGCGAAGGAACGCGTCTCGATCCAGCACGAGAACCAGACGCTGGCCTCGATCACCTTCCAGAACTACTTCCGCATGTACGCCAAGCTCTCGGGCATGACGGGGACGGCGGATACGGAAGCGTTCGAATTCAACGAAATCTACCGTCTCGAAACGGTGGTGATCCCGACGAATCGAAACCCCAAGCGGATCGATCGCCAGGATCAGATCTATAAGACGGCCAAGGAGAAGTACGACGCCGTCATCAAGGACATTCGCGATTGCGTGGAGCGTGGCCAGCCGGTGCTGGTGGGTACGACGTCGATCGAGACGTCCGAGTACCTCTCGCAACTGCTCACGCGTGAAAAGCTGCCGCACCAGGTGCTTAACGCCAAGCAACACGAGCGCGAAGCCGAGATCGTGGCCCAGGCGGGCCGTCCCGGCGTGATCACCATTGCCACCAACATGGCCGGTCGCGGTACCGACATCGTGCTGGGCGGTAACGTCGAGAAGCAGTCGAGCTTCATCGAAGCGGATGCCAGCCTGGCGGACGCCGACAAGGAAGCCCGCATCAAGCAATTGCAGGACGAGTGGCAAGGTCTGCACGAGCAGGTGAAAGCCGCCGGCGGTCTGCACATCATCGGCACCGAGCGTCACGAATCGCGTCGTATCGACAACCAGTTGCGCGGCCGTTCGGGCCGTCAGGGCGATCCGGGTTCGTCGCGTTTCTATCTCTCGCTGGAAGATCCGCTGCTGCGCATTTTCGCGGGCGACCGCGTGCGCGCGATCATGGATCGTCTGAAGATGCCGGAAGGCGAAGCCATCGAAGCTGGCATCGTCACGCGCTCGATCGAGTCGGCGCAACGCAAGGTCGAAGCGCGAAACTTCGATGTGCGTAAGCAACTGCTGGAGTACGACGACGTTGCCAACGATCAGCGTAAGGTGATCTATCAGCAGCGTAACGAATTGCTCGAGGCGCAAGACGTTTCGGAAACCATCGCGGGCATGCGTCAGAGCGTGTTCGAAGATCTGGTGCGCACCTACGTGCCGGCCGGTACCGTCGAGGAGCAGTGGGACCTGAAGGGGTTGGAGACGACGCTGCGCGAAGAGTGGCAGCTCGACCTGCCGCTGCAGTCGCGTATCGAAGGCGCGGACGAGATCGACGACGAGGACATCCTCAAGGAAGTGATGGACGCGGCCGAGGCGTCCTACAACGCCAAGGTCGAACTGGTGGGACGCGAGTCGTTCTCCGGCTTCGAGCGCTCGGTCATGCTCCAGAGCGTGGACTCGAACTGGCGTGAGCATCTGGCGGCGCTGGATCACCTGCGTCAGGGCATCCATCTGCGCGGCTATGCGCAGAAGAATCCGAAGCAGGAGTACAAGCGCGAAGCATTCGAACTGTTTGCGCAGTTGCTCGAGACCATCAAACTGGAAGTCACGCGGGTCATCATGAACGTGCGTATCCAGTCGCAGGAAGAGCTTGAGCAGGCGACGGAGTCGCTCGACGACAGCGCGGGTGGGCTGGTCAACATCGAGTTCAAGCACGACGAACTCGAGACCGTGGGGGGCGACGGCGAGATCGATGAGGATGCCGGCCGCCCGGTGGTCGCTGCACTGGCCAAAGCGGCGAGCGCAGCCGCCGCGGCCGACGGCGAGTTGTTGCCGAAGGTGGGCCGCAACGATCCGTGCCCGTGCGGCAGTGGCAAGAAATTCAAGCACTGCCACGGCAAACTGTCTTAAGATGTGAACCGATCGACGCGGCGCCGACTCAAGCGGCGCCGCGTCGTTTGTAGCGCCGGTTTTTCAGCCGGCCGCACCGATCAACCGCCGCCCGGGCGGAGTGTCGTGCCGACATCGCCAGGGCGGGAGCTGCAACCCTTACCTCTCGCGGGCGAACCCTCATGGCCGTCAATTTCCCCTCGATCGAAGCCTCCCAACTGCGCGCCATTCCCGGCGTCGAACTGGGGTGGGCCGAAGCCAATATCCGTAAGCCGAACCGCAAGGATGTGCTGGTCATGCGACTGGCTGCCGGTAGCACGGTCTCCGGCGTTTTCACGACGAACCGTTTTTGCGCCGCGCCGGTGACGGTGTGCAAGGAGCATCTGGCCGCGCATGCGGGCATTCGCGCACTCGTCGTCAACACGGGTAACGCCAACGCCGGCACCGGCGAGCCGGGCATGGTGGCCACGCGTGCGACATGCACTGCACTTGCCGAGCTGCTGTCGATCGCACCGAACCAGATTCTGCCGTTCTCGACGGGCGTGATTCTCGAGCCGCTGCCGGTCGAGCGTCTGGTTGCCGGTCTGCCGCAGGCGATCGCCAACCTGGCGCCCGCGCACTGGTACGAGGCCGCCCAATCGATCATGACGACCGACACGCTGCCGAAGGCCGCGTCGCGCGAGATCGTGATCGACGGCAAGTCGATCGTCCTCACGGGTATCAGCAAGGGCGCCGGCATGATCAAGCCGAACATGGCGACCATGCTCGGCTTCGTCGGCACCAACGCACGCGTGGCGCAGCCGGTGCTCGACGCGCTCGTGAAGTACGTCGCGGATCGCTCGTTCAACGCTGTCACGATCGATGGCGATACGTCCACCAACGACTCCTTCATCGTCGTGGCCACGGGCCAGACCGACCTGCCGGAAATCGCCAGCACGGATACCGCAGCTTTTGCCGCATTCCGCGATGCTTTGCTCTCGATCTCGCAGGAGCTGGCGCAGCTCATCGTGCGCGACGGCGAAGGCGCGACTAAGTTCATCACAGTGAAGGTCGAGGGCGGGCGTGACGTGGCCGAGTGCCGTCAGATCGCCTATGCGATCGGCCATTCGCCGCTGGTGAAGACAGCGTTCTACGCGTCCGATCCGAATCTTGGCCGTATTCTGGCCGCGATCGGTTATGCCGGCGTGGACGACCTCGATGTCAGCAAGATCGACCTGTATCTGGACGACGTACTCGTCGCCCGCGCGGGGGGGCGCAATGCCGACTACCGTGAGGAAGACGGCCAGCGCGTGATGAAGCAAAGCGAGATCACGGTACGTGTGGTGCTCGGCCGTGGCGACGCCGCCACGACATTGTGGACGTGCGACCTTTCGCACGACTACGTGAGCATCAACGCGGATTACCGTTCCTGAGCCCTGACGCGACGGCCGTGCGCCTCCCACCCGGGGCGCACGGCCGTTGGGCGCAGAGGGCCGATGCCGGACCGGCACCGGCCACGCGCCGGTAGACGTGCCCGACGATGTCGGCACATCGCCGGCAGGTGGCAAAAGCACCGTGGCGCAAAGCGAAGGGAAACCACAACACCAAGAAGCATCGACACAAGCGCCCCTGAGCGGCGCGGGGATTTCGAAGCATGGACAAACTGGAGCAGTTCCTTACGCGCGCGGAAGGCGTGCTGGCCCGGCTGGAGGCGATGCTGCCCCCGGCCGCCCCCGAGATCGACTGGAACGCCGCCATGGCGTTTCGTTGGCGCAAGAAGCAGGGGCGTGGCTTCCTGCAACCGGTAGCGCACGTGTCCGAGATTACGCTGGACGATCTGCAGAACATCGAGCGCCAGAAGGGGCTCATCGAGCAGAACACGCGCCAGTTCGTTCGTGGTGAGCCTGCCAATAACGTGTTGCTGACCGGCGCACGTGGCACGGGCAAGTCGTCACTGATCAAGGCCTGCCTGAACCAATACGCCCCGGAAGGTCTGCGTCTGATTGAAGTCGACAAGGACGATCTGGTCGATCTGGGCGATATCGTCGACATGATTTCGCAGCGTCCCGAGCGGTTCGTGGTGTTTTGCGACGACCTGTCGTTTGAAGACGGCGAGTCGGGCTACAAGGCCCTGAAAGTCGCGCTCGACGGTTCGGTCGCCGCGCAGTCGGACAATGTGCTGATCTACGCCACGTCGAACCGCCGTCACCTGTTGCCCGAATACATGAAGGACAACGAGAGTTATCGCCACACCGAAGACGGTGAGATTCATCCGGGCGAGGTGATCGAGGAAAAGATCTCGCTGTCCGAGCGTTTCGGGCTGTGGGTGAGCTTCTATCCGTTCAAGCAGGACGACTACCTGACGATCGTCGGCCACTGGTTGCAGCACTTCGGTGTGCCGGGCGATCAGACGGAGAATGCGCGTCACGAGGCGCTGATCTGGGCGCTGGAGCGCGGTTCGCGTTCGGGCCGTGTGGCGTTTCAGTTTGCCCGCGACTGGGCGGGCAAGCAGCGTGGTGCGTCGCACGCATCGTAACGATCTGGCGAACGGGGTGCCGGGGCAGCAGGGCGGTGCCCCGTCCGTTCGTCCGTTCGTCCGATCAGGAAATTCCGCAGGCAATGTGCAGTCATATGACAGACTCGAAACGATTTGCGCCCGATGGGCGTCCCGTCACGGAAGTGGCTGTGGGTGTGATGGTGCGACCCGATGGCTCGGTGCTCCTCGGTCAACGTCCCGACGGTAAGCCGTACGCGGGCTACTGGGAATTCCCGGGTGGCAAGCTCGAAGCCGGCGAGTCGGTGGCTGCGGCGCTGGCGCGCGAACTGCACGAAGAACTCGGGGTGACGGTGGAGCGCTGTGCGCCGTGGCGCGTTCTCGAACACGATTACCCGCATGCCTATGTGCGTCTGCATTTCTGCAAGGTGACCGCGTGGCAGGGTGAGCCGCACGGCAAGGAAGGGCAGGCGCTGGCGTGGGAGCGTCCGCCGGTGAGCGTTGAGCCGCTGCTGCCTGCTGCGCTGCCACCGTTGACGTGGCTCGCCGAGGAGTTGGCTGCGAAGCTGTAGCGATGGCGTGGCGGCACCACCGGCGAGTCGGCGACGAGACGTCTCCGGAAATGAAAAAAGGCGCCCGCGGTGGGTGCCTTTTTCGTTGGTTCCGAGATGCCGCCACCCGCAGGGGGCTGTCCCGCTTAACGCTGTGTCGGATCGAGCGGCGCGTCCTGCGACGGATCGTCGGGCGATTCGGCGGGGATCGTGTACTTCTCCGCCGCCCAGGCGCCCATGTCGATCTGCTTGCAGCGCTCCGAGCAGAACGGGCGGAATTTGGCCTGAGGTCCCCAGACCACCTTCTTGCCGCAGGTCGGGCAGTGGATGACCGTCGTCATGATCTTACAGATTGCAGAGCGTTAGCAGGAACGGCACGTCACTGTCGACAGGACGCGGCTTCAGATCGCCGTCCTGTGTCGTGAAGCGCACCCACAGCATGTACTTGTTGGCGCTGGCTTCGGGAATGACGCGCAGATCGGCCGCAACCCGCACTTGCATGAGCTGGTAGACGCGGCCGGTCAGCATCTGCTGATAGCTGCCCTGCTGCGCCATCGCCTTGCTGGCGTGGCCAGACTCGCGGGCCAAGCCCAGCACGATGCCGATGGCATCGCGCAGCGGCAGCAGCGGACCGATCCATTTGTCAATGTCGTGACGGCGCTGTTCAGCGTCGTTGTGACGCCAAGCGTAATACGACGGCAGATCGAAGCGGCACGTGCCGCCCGGAATCACCGAGCGGCTGCGAATGCTTGCGAGCCATTCGTTGTCGTTCAGATGCTGGCCGGGTTTGCCCGGAATCTGGTTGAGGTTCGCGATCGCCAGTTCGACTTCGCCGATGAACTGCTCGAGCGCGTCGGAGGCGATATCGGGATTGCCGCGATAGGTGTGCAGCGTCTGACGCTGCCGGTCGAGTTCCTTGACCAGATCGTTCTTCAGGTCAGTGCGTCCGGCGATGTCGGCAATCTCGAACATCGTGATCAGCGCCGCATGGTGATCGAGCGGCTGATCCTGTCCGACGAAAAAGGCAAAGCGCCCGAACAGCTCTTCTAGCCGAAGCAGCGTGCGAATGCGTTCGTTGAGCGGATATTCGTACAGGATCAAGCGCGTTGGCCCAAAAGTTGGCGCTTTTCAGCGTAATGGCGACATTCTAATGCGGGAATCTGTCGGGGTGCAATGCGAGTGGGCGCTCAATCGAAGGCGGCGCGCAGGCGCGACGCACGAAACGCGACCGCCCACGCCGTTCAATCGCCTTCGGACTGCGCCGCGAGCTTCAGATAAGCGGCATGCAAACGGTCGACCTGCGGTGCCAGCGGCGCGTGTTGCATATCGTTGTCGATGACGTCGTCCGCGGCAGTGAGCCGCTGCGCACGCGTGGCCTGTCGCGCCATGATTGCCTGCACCTGCTCACGCGTGAAGCGGTTGCGGGCCATGACGCGTGCGATCTGTGTTTGCTCGGTGCAGTCGATAACGAGCACCCGCTGCACCCGCTCGCGCCACGTACCGGATTCCACCAGCAGGGGGACGACGAAAATCAGATACGGCCCCTGTGCCTCGGCGGCGGCACGCTCACACTCGGTGCGAATCAGCGGATGGGTGATTGCCTCCAAACGCGTTTTCGCTGCGTCGTCCGTGAAGACCGCTTCACGCATGCGCGCGCGATCGAGCGAGCCGTCCGGGGCAACAAAGGCGTCGCCGAACTCGCGCCGGATCGCGGGCATGGCGGCGCCGCCCGGTGCCGTAATGCTGTGTGCGATGGCGTCGGTGTCGATGATGGCGATGCCGTGGGCGGCGAACAGATTGGCGACGGTCGTCTTGCCGCTGCCGATGCCGCCGGTCAGGCCGATGGCGTAAGTCATGGAGTTCCTCCGATCCAGATCATGAGACCGTTGCCGCCGAACAGCGTGGCGATGCCTGCTGCTGCGAGAAATGCGCCGAACGGAAACATTTGGTCGCTGCGCAGGCGTCCGGCGATCCATGCGCCGCCCGCTACGACGATCGCTAGCAGGCAGGCGAGGGTCAGGATCTGCAATAACGCTGTCCAGCCGAACCACGCACCCAGCGCGGCATAGAGTTTGAAGTCGCCGAAGCCCATGCCTTCACGGCGACGCAACCACCAGTACACCCAATACAGCCCCCATAGACTCATGTAGCCTGCGGCGGCGCCGATAACGGCTGCAGGCAATGCGGCGAACCAGTGACCGAGGTTGCAGAGCAGCCCTACCCAGAGCAGGGGCAACGTCAGGATGTCCGGCAGGAGTTGTGTGTCGTAGTCGATGTAGGCGAGTGCGATCAGCGTCCAGACCAGCCCGAGTGCGCCGATACTCTGCCAGGTGGGGCCGAAGCGCCACCCGATGGCAATACTCAGCACACCGCTCAGGAGCGATAGCTGCCAGCGGCGCGACGGGGCAGTATTGAGTGAAGGGATGTTCAGCGCTGCGAGGGAGTCCGCCCGCGCCATCGCGGCAGACGGCAGGTCGGTCTGATGCGAGGGGGTGTGATGCGAGGGAGTGTGATGCAACAAGGGGCTCGTCGCGTTGACGGCCTGCATCTCTTCGAGCCACGCCTGTTCGACAGCGACCGGCACGCGTCGCACGACGACATCGAGGCCAAGTCCGGCCACGACACCCAACGCTGCGAACAGCAGCAGGCGCCAGTGAGGTTCCAGTTGCGCCAGCCAGTCGACAAGAAGCAGCTCTGCGTAACCGTTCATGCGACACCGTATCCGAGTTGGAACATCGGCAGGTACATGGCGAGCACCATGCCGCCAATCAGCAGGCCGAGAAACGTAATCATCATGGGTTCCAGCTTCGCGCAGGCACTGACCAGCGCATGCGAGGCCTCTTCGTCGAGCAGGCCGGCGGCCTGATTGAGCATGCGCCCGAGTGTACCCGATTCCTCCCCGATCACGGCCAGTTGCGCGATCACCAGTGGCCACTGTGCGTCAGCCTCGAGAGAGGTCGCGAGGCGCGCGCCGCGCGCGACGGCCCGATGCACGTCATGCGCTGCCTGCTGCATGACGAGGTTGCCGCAGGCGCTCGCCGCAGCGTCCATCGCATCGGGCAGCGCGATGCCTGCGTCCAGCAATGTGCCGAGGGTTCTGGCCCACCGTGCGGCGCTCATCATGCGGATGATCTGGCCGCCACCCGGCAGCCGCAATATCAGGCGATCCCGCAGCCGCCGTATTCGAGTGCTGCGGCGCAACGCTGCCGTGACCGCCAACCCCGACGCGCCAAAGCCGGCCAGCAGCCACGGCCCATGGGTCAGCGACGCGCGTGACATGTCGATGAGCCAGCGGGTGAGGGGCGGCAGCGGTACCCCGCCGCCTGCGGCGCTTGCGAACAGTCGCTCGAACTCCGGGATCACCCAATGCAACAGCGCGATCACGACGGTCACGGCAACGGCGAGCACGGTCAGTGGATACGCCAGCGCGCGCTGCAACTTCTCCCTCACGCTTCGCGTGTGATCGTACTGTGCGCTCAGGCCAGCCAGCGTCGGGCCAAGTCGCCCGCTCAATTCCCCTGCTGCGATCAACTGACAGTCGATGCTGGTGAATCGTCGGGTGGCCCGCGCCATGGCCTGCGCTAACGGATGCCCTTGGGCGACGTCCGATCCGACGGCGGAAGCCAGCCGCTTGAGTCCTCGCGTGTGGGTGCCGCGTGCAAGCACGTCAAGCGCGGCCGTGAGCGGCACGCTCGCACCCAGCAACGTCGCAAGACGCCGGACGAAGTCGGTGGCGTCTGCCGGCCCGACTCGCCCGGCCGCAGCATGTCTGCGGCCCGCCCGGATATGCGTGATGGTCAGGTGTTGGCCGCGAAGCATCAGGCGCGCGGCGGCCTCACCGGGAGCGATCACCGCTCCCCGGCGGCGCTGCCCATTGGCATCGAGACCCTGCCATTGCCAGCGGCGCAGCGGCTTCATCGATGGCTGGGATGGCATGGTTCGCTCCTCTGCGATACGGCGCCTGGCCGAGATCGGTGCATTCGCGTTGAAGGCGTGCGTAATGTGCGCGACGATGCCGGCGATGCGTCATTGCATGCGGACTGTGAACGTGCGTCAGGCGGGCGTTGTCGCATCGACATCCTCCTCACAGACGGTGCCTGCTGCAGCATGCCAGAGCCCCGCTTCGCGCAATGTCATGACGCCTTCGCTTCCGGCCTGCGCGGCCAACTCGTGCGGGCTGCGAGCCTGCGCGATGTTGATCGCCTGTGTCGCGCTGATCGGCATGACCTGAAAGGCGCCGATGCGCCCGGCAAAACCGGTGCCATGGCAGCGCATGCAGCGATGTTCTCCGGGCATTTCGCCTTCGGATGCGTCACCGGGTTCGCAGCCGGCCGGACATCGGCGCCGGAGCAATCGCTGCGCACTGATGACCAACAGCGTCGACGAAAGATTGAACGGTGCAACACCCAGGTCGAACAGACGGGCGAGGGTGCTGGGCGCGTCGTTCGCGTGAACGGTAGCAAAGACAAGGTGTCCGGTCTGCGCCGCCTGCACGGCGATCTCCGCAGTTTGCGCATCGCGGATTTCGCCGACGACAAGGACGTCCGGGTCCTGCCGCAGAAACGCGCGCAAGGCTGTCGCAAAGTCGAGTCCTGCGCGCTCGTTCAGATTGACCTGCGTGATGCCGGGCAAGCGGATTTCCACCGGGTCTTCGATAGTGACGATATTGCGCGACGTGTCGTTGAGCCGTCGCAGACAACTGTAGAGCGAGACGGTTTTGCCGCTTCCTGTCGGTCCGGTCAGCAGGATCATGCCGTGCGGCTGGGCAATTGCGCGGGCGAGCGCGAGGTACTGCTTCGGTGTGTACCCGAGACCTTCCAGCGAGAGCGGGACTTTCGCGCCGTCGAGCAAACGCACGACGAGCTTCTCGCCATGCAACGTTGGCAATGCGCTGACGCGGCACTCGACAGGTTCGCCCGCTTCGCGCCACACCATGCGCCCATCCTGCGGCAGACGCTTCTGAGCGATATCCAGGTTGGCGAGCACCTTGAGGCGCGAGATGAGCATGTCGCGCCAGGGCATGGGCACGTCGCAGTGTTCTTGCAGACGGCCATCGATACGCAGTCGAATACGAAAGCGTTGTGCCATCGGCTCGAAGTGCATATCGGACGCGCCCGCCCGAATGGCTTCGCTCAACATTTGCTCGAGGAACTGCAACGGTGTGGCAGCGTCGTGCTGCGCATGTGACCCGGTGGCGGCCGGGTCTGTCGCGCGGCTATCGGCCGGGGGCGCAACGTCTGCGGGTTCGGAGGCGTGAAATGGCATGACAGGGTTTGGCGAGGGCTGCGTGAAGCTTCAGTCTCGTCAAAACCCTGGAATGGCTCAATCGGAATTGCCCGAAAAATGGGGCGATGTTACGTGCAGTGAACTGCGCCGACTCAATCGTGCAACGACGATTGTGCCGTCGGCTTGAACAGGCGCACCATCTTGATCGCCTGATTGTCGATCTGCACGATTTCCATCCGGACGTTGCTGATTTCCAGACTGACCGCGGCTTCGGGGATTTCGCGCAGCACTTCGAGGATCAGGCCGTTGAGCGTCTTCGGCCCGTCGGTTGGCAGATGCAGTCCCAATCGGCGGTTCAGATCGCGCAGCCCCACGCCGCCGCTGACCAGGCAATCGTCGTTTGCCGTCCAGCCGGACCGGCTTCCGCCTGTGCCCGGCACGCTCGTCGTGAACTCACCGATGAGTTCTTCAATAATGTCCTCGGTGGTGACGAGTCCTTCGACTTCGCCGTATTCGTTCACAACCAGCCCCACGCGCCGGTGGTTCTCCTGGAAATACTGCAACTGACGCAACGCAGGCGTGTCGCTCGGAATGAAGTACGGGTCGACGAGCAACGCACGCAAGGTATCGACCGTGAGGCTGTCGGGGTGCCGCAGAGCGGCGAGCGTGCGACGCACCGGAAGAATGCCGACGACCCGATCGATGTCACCGTCATAGACCGGCAGCTTGTTGTGATAGCACGTCTCGAGTTGCGTGAGGATCGTGTCGAGCGGCGCCGAGATGTCGAGCGCTTCAATGCGCGCGCGCGGCACCATCACGTCGTCGATGGTGATGTTCTCGAGATCGAGCAGATTGAGCAGCACACTGCGCGGCTTGGTCGGCATGTAGTTGCCGGCTTCGAGCACGATGGTGCGCAACTCTTCCGTGGTCAGGCGAGCTTCGTTTGCTGCACGGCGCGTATCGATATGCAGCAAGCGCAGCATGCCACGCACGAAGCCGTTGAGCACCCACACGAGCGGCGTGGCGACCGTCACGATCGGTTTGAGCAGCGTGCTGGTCGGCAACGCGATGCGCTCGGGGTACGTTGCGCCGACGATCTTCGGGCCGATCTCGGCGAAGATGATGATGAGCAACGCAATGAGCGCGGTTGCGATCGACAGCGTGACGGCGTCGTTGCCGAAGTAGCGCACCGCAATCGACGTGGTGAGCACCGGTACGACCGTATTGATGACGTTGTTGCCGACGAGAATCGTCGAGAGCAGCGCTTCGGTCCGGGAGAGCAGACCCTGCGTCGCCTTGGCACCGTGGACGTTCATGCGTACCAGATGCTTAAGGCGATGGCGGTTGAGCGCCATCATGCTCGTTTCGGAAATGGAGAAGAATCCCGAGCAGATGATCAGAAGGGCGACGGCGCAAATCTGCGCCCATAAGGGCAAGGCTTCCAAGCGTTTTGGCGCGAATAGCGCGGGGGGTGGCAATGAGTTGCCACTATAGCAGAGGGGATATCGGCGTCCCCGTTCCGGGGTCGTCAGTGCATGGCGCATCAGGTCGAAGACGCGCACGGCAAGACATTCCAGGGATGGCGTCGAGGGGGACGTTGTGTGATCCGTATGGACAACAACGAATGCGACAGGCATAAAAAAACCGCCGGACATGTCCGGCGGTTTTTTTGCTTTGCTTGAGAGCAAAGTTAATCCTGGTCGGGGTGAGAGGATTCGAACCTCCGGCCTCTACGTCCCGAACGTAGCGCTCTACCAGGCTAAGCTACACCCCGCTTCGATACTGCTGCTTCACCCTTAAGTGCGTCGCGCTATCGAGTAAGAACACAATTCTAGCAGGCTATTTTTATAATGGGAAGAGGGAAGTGCAGAAATTGTTTGTGCTGCTGCATCGGCCTCTTCTTTTGCGCGTGCCAGCGTGTAGTCGAGTGCGCCTGTGCGCGTGATTGCCGCGAGGATCGGTTCGAACTTGTCGGTGCCGCCATTCTCGATGGCTTCACGCACAAGGGCGCGTTCTTCATTCGTGCCATGTTGCAGCACATGAATGAGCGGCAGCGTCGGTTTGCCTTCGCGCAGATCGTCGCCCGCGTTCTTGCCCATCGCGTCGGTGTCGCCTGCGTAGTCAAGCCAGTCGTCCATCAATTGGAACGCGGTGCCCAGACGCCCACCGTATTCACGCACGGCCGCTTCGGTCTGCGCGTCGGCATTGGCGAGCACCGCAGCGAGTTGCGTAGCGGCTTCGAACAGCGTGGCCGTCTTGTATTGGATGACTTGCAGATAGCGCGCTTCATCGACGTCGGGGTCGTGCATGTTCAGCAACTGCAGCACTTCGCCTTCGGCGATGACATTGGTCGCGCGCGCAAGGATCTGCATCACGCGCATGTTGTCCACGCTCACCATCATTTCGAAGGAGCGCGAGTACAGGAAGTCGCCGACCAGCACCGAGGCCGCATTGCCGAACAGCGCATTGGCGGTCTGCTTGCCGCGGCGCAGATCGGACTCGTCGACGACGTCGTCGTGAAGCAATGTCGACGTGTGGATGAATTCGATGACCGCGGCCAGTTCGAAACGGTGCGGCGAGGTCACGCCCAGCGCACCCGCCACGAGCAGCAGCAATGCCGGGCGCAGCCGTTTGCCGCCCGAATTGATGATGTACTCCGAGATCTGATTGATCAGGACCACCTCGGAGGCCAGCCGGTGGCGGATAAGCTGGTCGACGGCACGCATGTCGTCGGCGATGGCGGCCAGTACGTTCTGGGGAGAAGTCGAAGCAGTCAAGACAAGGCTCGGGTGAGGAAAAATTCGCCCCAAATTATATAGTGCGCGCGGTGACTTTCGGGGACCAGCCCCGCGTAATCGCGGGTTTCACGGAAGTCTTTGACTCAAAAGGAGAAAGTCTGTATAATCCCCGGTTTTCGTGCGCGCATTCGTTGCGCTAAGTCCGAAAATACTTCGGTATGACGGTCTGCGGCGGTGCGATTGGCCGGTAAGTCGAGTCCTTTCGGGACCCTCGGTCTGCACGGAAATTCTCTTGTTTATGAGTGAGGTTCAACAATGTACGCGGTCATAAAAACCGGCGGTAAGCAATATAAGGTTGCTGCTGGCGAAAAGCTCAAAGTAGAACAGATACCGGCTGACATTGGCGCTGAAATCACCATCGACCAGGTTCTCGCCGTTGGCGAGGGCGAATCGATTAAGTTCGGTGCGCCGTTGGTCAGTGGGGCTTCCGTCAAGGCTACCGTTATCGCCCAGGGTCGTCACCCCAAGGTGAAGATTTTCAAGATGCGCCGTCGCAAGCACTACCAAAAGCGTCAAGGCCATCGCCAAAACTACACCGAGCTGCGCATCGACAGCATCAACGGCTAATCGATCGAGCTAGGTAAGGAGTTAAGTCATGGCACACAAAAAAGCAGGCGGATCGTCCCGTAACGGCCGCGATTCTGAGTCGAAGCGCCTCGGCGTGAAGGTGTACGGCGGTCAGGCCATCCTGGCTGGCGGCATCATCGTTCGCCAACGCGGTACTCGTATGCATGCCGGCGAAAACGTCGGTATCGGTAAGGACCACACGCTGTTTGCACTGGCCGACGGCCACGTGCAATTCGCCGTCAAGGGCGCAGCGAAGAAGCAAGTGGTTAGCGTGGTGCCGGCAGCGTAAGCTAAGCCTTTTGCCACCAAAAGGCTCCGCTCCCATGCGGAGCCTTTTTTGTTTGTCCCGCCTGCGCGCAGCGAGCATCGCGCGCCCGGGCCGGATCATTGAATAGTATTTGGATCGTCTGCGGACGGTCGATTGAGCGGAACGAACCCACATGAAATTCATTGACGCAGCGCGCATCGAGGTGATCGCCGGGAATGGCGGCAATGGCTCGGCATCGATGCGCCGTGAGAAGTTCGTGCCGTTCGGTGGACCTGACGGCGGCGACGGCGGTCGCGGCGGCAGCGTGTTTGCCGTGGCGGATCGCAACATCAACACCCTGATCGATTACCGTTATTCGAAGAAGCATCTGGCGAAGAACGGTGAATCCGGTCGTGGCGCAGATTGCTACGGCAAAGGCGGCGAGGACATCTTCCTGCGCATGCCGGTCGGCACCATCATCAGCGACATGGAGACCGGCGAGACCATCGCCGATCTGACCGAGCATGGTCAGGAAGTCGTGCTCGCACAGGGCGGTGCAGGCGGTCTGGGCAACCTCCATTTCAAGTCGAGCACGAACCGCGCGCCCCGTCAGAAGACGGACGGCAAGCCCGGTGAGCGCCGCATGCTCCAGCTCGAGCTGAAAGTGCTCGCGGACGTCGGTCTGCTCGGCATGCCGAATGCGGGCAAGTCGACATTCATTGCATCGGTATCGAATGCGCGTCCGAAGATCGCGGATTACCCGTTCACGACGTTGCACCCGAACCTGGGTGTCGTGCGCACCGCGCCGGGCAAGAGCTTCGTGATCGCGGATATTCCGGGCCTGATCGAAGGCGCTGCGGAAGGTGCAGGACTGGGTCACCAGTTCTTGCGTCACTTGCAGCGCACCGGCTTGTTGCTCCATATCGTGGACATTGCCCCGTTCGACGAAGGCGTCGATCCGGTGGCTGACGCGCAGGCCATCGTTCTCGAACTCCAGAAGTACGACGAAGAACTGTTCCAGAAGCCGCGCTGGCTGGTGCTCAACAAGGTCGATATGGTGCCGGAAGCCGAGCGTGCCGAGCGCGTGGCCGACTTCAAGAAGCGCTTCGGCTGGAATGGCCCGACCTTCGAAATCTCTGCGCTGACGGGCGAAGGCTGCGAGAAGCTGTGCCTGGCGGTGCAGGAATATCTTTACCAGCAACGCGGTGCCGTCGAAGAAGCCCTTGAAGACGCCGCACTGGACCCGCGTTTTCGCGCAGGCAGTGCTGCGCCGGCCGAGCCGGCGGCCGATGCCGCACCACAAACGCCCCCGGACGACGCGCCAAAGGCGTAAACTTCACGTCACTCAAAGGCTGGCGCTGACGCGGAAAGTCGTGTCGCCGCCAGCGATCCGGCGGCTGTCGTCGTGTGAGGGAAGGGCGGTTCAACGTCGCTTCCCGCCTCCCGGCGACTGTCTCGGTCTGTCTTCCCAATACATCCGCAGGAGAATCCAGGTCCATGCGTTCGGTCATCGCCGATGCCAAGCGGCTTGTGGTGAAAGTGGGTTCCAGTCTCGTGACCAACGACGGTCGCGGTCTGGACGATGTCGCCATCGCGCGCTGGGCGCAACAGATCGCCGCGCTGCGGCACGGTGGCGACGGGCGTCCGCCAAAGCAGGTGGTACTCGTCAGTTCTGGCGCCATTGCCGAGGGAATGCAGCGTCTGGGCTGGGCAAGACGTCCCAAGGCCATCGACGAACTGCAGGCCGCTGCCGCCGTGGGCCAGATGGGACTTGCGCAGGTCTACGAGACTCGCTTCGCCGAGCATGGCGTGCGAACCGCACAGATTCTGCTGACGCACGCCGATCTGGCCGACCGCGAACGCTATCTGAATGCACGGACTACCTTGCTGACGTTGTTGCGTCTCGGTGTCGTGCCGATCATAAACGAGAACGACACGGTCGTTACCGACGAAATCAAGTTCGGCGACAACGACACGCTGGGCGCGCTCGTGACCAATTTGATCGATGGCGACGCGCTGGTCATCCTGACCGATCAATCGGGCCTGTACACGGCCGATCCCCGTAAGCATCCCGATGCCGAGTTCGTCCACGAGGCAGCGGCGGGGGACGAGCGTCTGGAGGCGATGGCGGGTGGCGCAGGAACCAACATCGGACGCGGTGGGATGCTGACCAAGATACTCGCGGCCAAGCGTGCGGCCACGAGCGGTGCGCATACCGTGATCGCGTCAGGGCGCGAAGCCGACGTGCTCGTGCGCCTGGCGGGCGGCGAGGCCATCGGGACGCAATTGGTGGCGCGTACGGCGGTGCTTACGGCCCGCAAGCAGTGGATGGCGGACCATCTGCAGGTGCGCGGTCGTGTCGTGATCGACGCGGGCGCGTGCAAGAAGCTGGTGGAAGAGGGCAAGAGCCTGTTGCCGATCGGTGTGATCGACGTCGAAGGCACGTTTGCGCGCGGTGAAGTGATCGCGTGTGTGGACGAAGCCGGTCATGAAGTCGCGCGCGGCCTGTCGAACTACAGTGCGTCGGAGGCGCGTCTGATTCGTCGTCACCCGAGCAGCGACATCGAGCAGGTGCTGGGCTTCGCGAACGAACCCGAGCTGATCCATCGCGATAATCTGATTCTGCGCTGAGCCGTAAGGCGAGGAGAGCTCCCTCGCGTCAGACGTCAAAAACGCCGGCACGCAATGCGTGGCCGGCGTTTTTTTTTCATGCGACCGGGGATGGCGGGGCCGGGCAAGGCTCGCCCGCCACACTCAACGATAGTTCGGCGAGGTCGTGGGGAAGCGCAGACCCTGGACGATGGCCTTGGCGTTGCCCAGTGGCGTCTTGTCTTGACAGAGATAGTCGCGATACAGAATGCCCTGATAGGCCGTTGCACCATACGGGCGGATCGGGCGCCATTCGCTGTTGCGCGCCGCGACCCATGTGCCGTCAGGACGGCCGGTGGCGTACAGGCGCGATTCGAACGACGAGCAATGAATACCTTCGAACGACACGTTACGCGCGCCTTGCTTGCTGCGGATCACGGCAACATAACGGACCACGCCGTCTTCCGTCACCTGCACGGACTTGGTGTCGATGGCGTAGTCGAGCGTGGCGTTCGGGTCGGTGGGAAAGCTCACCAGATCGGCGTCTTGCGGTGCCGAGGTCGGCAAGGCGTATTCCGCCTCCTTCCATTTGCCCTTGGCGGCTTCCTGCTGGGCGAGGTATTCGTCGAAGTCCTGGACAGGTTGCGACGGCATGTTGCTGCAGGCGGCGATCAGCGCCAGAGCGGCCAGAGGAGCCAGGGCGGCCAGGCGCGGGGCGCGGCGGGCAAAGAAAGGGCGCATGAGATGTGGATGAGAAGTCGGTTGGACGGCGGATGAACGAAAGCGGGGAATTCGCGCGGCATCCCGGAGGACACCAGGTCAAAAAAAGGGGCGCGGGCATGCAGCCCGCGACCGATGATGGGACAAGCCGGCCGCGGCCCGGTTCAGTGCTCCCGGGGCGGCATGCCCGAACTGGCGGTATCTGCCGCGTCGCCGGCATTGCCGCTGCAGGTGTCACGGTGGCATCCGTCGTCCTGCGCGTCCGTGCCGCCGGGCGGCATTTCCCCGATTCGAGCCCCGGCGCGCGGAAACCGCCGCCGATCCTGATGCGCACGTGCCGCCGAGCGCCGAAGATAGCGCGATAGCTCGTTCAGGGCGAGTTGATAGACCTCGCGCTTGAACTCGATGACCGCGTCGAGCGGCACCCAGTACTCGTTCCACCGCCAGGCGTCGAACTCGGGATGATCGGTGGCGCGCAGGCAGATGTCGCAATCGCGACCGACCATGCGCAGCAGGAACCAGATCTGTTTCTGGCCCCGGTAATGTCCGCGCACTTCGCGCTTGATGAATTTGTCCGGCACCTCATAACGCAGCCAGTCGCGTGTGCGACCGATGATTTTGACGTGTTCTGGCTTTAGCCCGGTTTCCTCGTGCAATTCTCGGAACATGGCCTGTTCAGGCGTTTCGCCGTACTTGATGCCGCCTTGCGGGAACTGCCAGGAGTGCTCGCCCAGCCGCTTGCCCCAGAACACTTCATTGCGTGCGTTTAAGAGGATGATGCCGACGTTCGGGCGAAAGCCTTCACGGTCAAGCATACAACCACCCTTGAATCCTTTAAAATTGCTTCGATTATAAACAGATAATCACCGGCGCGGCGGCCGGCGGCGGCTCGGGTGACCGGGGCGGCGCGTACGGCCGGCGGGTGTCTCGGGGGCGGCGACGACGTTCAGGCGCGCCCCCGCCTCGCTTCTGGCAACCGACCGAACCGCTGTGCGCGCCGTTGACCCTCTTTTTCCGGAAATCTGCATGAAAGCCTCTCGTTTCTTCATCGGCACCCTCAAGGAAGCTCCCGCCGACGCCGAAATCGTCAGCCACAAGCTGATGATGCGCGCCGGCATGATTCGCCGCGTCGCAGGCGGTATCTACGATTACCTGCCGATCGGCCTGCGCTCGATCCGCAAGGTCGAAGCCATCGTCCGTGAAGAAATGAACCGCGCTGGCGCGCTCGAACTGCTCATGCCGGCGGTGCAGCCGGCCGAACTTTGGCAGGAGTCTGGCCGCTGGGTGCAGTACGGCCCCGAACTGCTGCGCCTGAAGGATCGCAACGATCGCGAATTCGTCGTCGGTCCGACGCACGAAGAAGTCGTGACGGACATCGCTCGCCGCGAGATCAAGAGCTACCGCCAACTGCCGGTGAACTTCTACCAGGTGCAGACGAAGTTCCGCGACGAGATCCGTCCGCGTTTCGGCGTGATGCGCGGCCGCGAATTCATCATGAAGGACGCCTACTCCTTCGATAAGGACCGTGCCGGCATGCAGGTGTCTTATCAGAAGATGTTCGATGCCTATGTGCGCATCTTCACGCGTCTGGGCCTGGAATTCCGCGCCGTGGTGGCCGACAACGGCTCCATCGGCGGCTCCGGTTCGCACGAGTTCCACGTGATCGCCGACACAGGTGAAGACGCCATCGCCTACTGCCCGACGTCCGACTATGCGGCCAACGTCGAAATGGCCGAAGCGCTCGCGCCCCAAGGCGAGCGCGCCGCCCCTGCCGAGGCACTGACCAAGACCGCCACGCCGGGCAAGGCCAAGTGCGAGGCCGTTGCGGAACTGCTGTCGATCCCGCTCGAGCGCACGGTCAAGTCGATTGTGCTCGCCACGGATAGCGAAGACAGCGGCACCACGATCTGGTTGCTCCTGCTGCGCGGGGATCACGACCTGAACGAAATCAAGGCGAGCAAGGTGCCGGGGCTGTCCGGTTTCCGTTTCGCGAGCGAAGCCGAGATCGTCCAATGGTTTGGCACGCCGCCCGGCTATCTGGGCCCCCTGAACACGAAGAAGCCGGTCAAGCTCGTGGTCGACCGTTCGGTCGCGAAGATGAGCGACTTCGTGGTCGGCGCGAACGAGGTCAACTTCCACACGACCGGGGTGAACTGGGGCCGCGATCTGCCCGAGCCGGAAGTGGTGGCCGATCTTCGCAACGTCGTGCCGGGGGACCTCTCGCCGGACGGCAAGGGCGAGATCGCGTTGTGCCGCGGTATCGAAGTGGGGCACGTGTTCCAACTGGGCACGAAGTACTCGGAAGCGATGGATGCCACTTTCCTCGACGAGACCGGCAAGCCGGCACCGATGGAAATGGGCTGCTACGGCATTGGTATCACGCGAATTCTCGGCGCCGCCATCGAACAGAATTTCGACGACCGCGGCATCATCTGGCCGGAATCGATCGCGCCTTTCGAAGTGGTGCTGTGCCCGATGGGCTACGACCGCAGCGATGCCGTGCGTGCTGCCGCCGATAAGCTGTACGAAGATCTGCTGGCTGCCGGTGTCGATGTGATTCTCGACGACCGTGGCGAGCGTCCCGGCGTGATGTTCGCCGAATGGGAACTGATCGGCGTGCCGCATCGCGTGGTGATCGGCGACCGTGGCCTGAAGGAGGGCAAGATCGAATACCAGGGCCGCCGCGATACCGAAGCCCAGTTGCTCGACGCTGCTGTCGTGGCGGAATTCGTCACCGGTAAGGTGCGGGCCGCCAAGGCCGTCTGAGCGAGGGAGGTGCGGCGCGCCGGTGAACGTCTGCCGGTGGTACGCCGCACGTCCACCGACGCCATAGGCAATACCTGACGGCAGTCGCTCGCGCGGCTGCCGTTGTCATATCTGGAAGCGTTATCCGTATGGAATATACGTTCGCGTCAGCGACGGTGCTGTTGCTGCTCATCACCGACCCGTTCGGCAATATCCCCATCTTCGTGAATGCCCTGAAGAACGTGCCGGCGCATCGACGGCCGCGGGTGATCTTGCGCGAAGTGCTGATTGCCTTTGTCATCCTGCTGCTCTTCATGCTGGTGGGTGACCGCTTTCTGCGCATGATGAGTCTCACCGACCTATCGTTGCAGTTGGCCGGGGGCATCGTGCTGTTCCTGATCGCGCTGCGCATGATCTTTCCGCGTCCCGATCAGGGGTCGTTGCCCGATGCGGGCGAGCCGCTCATCGTGCCGCTGGCGATTCCCGCGCTTGCCGGACCGTCTGCGCTCGCGACCGTCATGCTGCTCGTGTCGCAGCAACCGGGGCGCATGCTCGAATGGATTACGGCGCTGTGTGTGACGATGGCCGTCTGTGCCGTGGTGCTGTTGCTTGCCGATCGTATCGAGCGATGGCTCGGCTCGCGTGTGGTGGCCGCGTTCGAGCGTCTGATGGGGCTGATCCTGGTAGCGATCTCGGTCGAGATGATCCTCAAGGGCGTGAAGATCTTCGTACATCAGTTCTGATCTGATGGCGTGGTGCGTGCAGCGGCTGCAATGAAAAAGGGGCCTGGCAGGCCCCTTTTGCTTTCGTGCGATGCGGGAGGTTGTCCCGCCGCCGCCTTCAGCGCGGCGTGGTCAGCGCGCGGATCGCCGGCAGATTGCGCCAGTAGCCCTTGGCGTCCATGCCGCAGCCGAAGACATAGCGGTCCGGCACCGTGAAGCCGCAGAAATCCGGATGCGACGGCTTTTCCTTCGTCAGAATCTTCTCGCAGAGCACGGCGCTGTAGAACTTCGAGGCGCCCATTTCCAGAATCCGGTCGCGAATGGCCGCCATCGTGGCACCTTCGTCGAGAATGTCGTCGAGCACGAGCACCACGCGCTCGCGCACCGAGTCGCGCGGCGCCACGCGCCACTGCATTGCACCGCCGGTGGTGGTGTTGTTGTAGCGCGAGAGGTGGATGTAGTCGAACTCGAGCGGGAAATCCAGACGCGGCAGCAACATGCCGGTGAAGACGGCTGCGCCGCCCATGACCGACAGCACCATCGGGAATTCGTCGCCAATGGCTTCCTTGATGGCCTTGGCCATCGTGTCGACGGACTGGCTCACCTCGTCGGCCGAGACGATTTCTTCGGAATTACGGAATACTTCGAGGGCTTCTTCGCGGTTCATATGGGGCGACCCTGTGGAACGAGTTGCGGGGGATGTCGCTAAGTGCGGCCCGGAGTATATACGGAAAGTCCGTAGGGATGCCCGGACCGCGGCCGTTAAGCCCGGCTCAGCGCATGCCGGGCATCATGCCTTTCATGCTGCGCATCATCTTCATCATGCCACCGCCTTTGAGCTTCTTCATCATGGTGCGCATCTGGTCGTACTGATTGAGCATGCGGTTGACCTCCTGCACCTGCACGCCGGCACCGGCGGCGATCCGGCGCTTGCGGCTCGCCTTGATCAGTTCCGGCTTGGCGCGCTCGGCCGGCGTCATCGAGTTGATGATGCCTTCCATGCGGCGAACCTGCTTCTCGGCCTGATCCATGTTGGTCTGGCTGGCAGCCGCCTGGAATTGCGCGGGCAGCTTGTCCATGAGCGACGACAGGCCGCCCATTTTCTTCATCTGGCCGATCTGCGCCTTGAAATCGTTCAGATCGAAGTCTCCGCCTTTCTTGACCTTCTCGGCGAGCTTTTGCGCGGCTTGCACGTCAACGCCACGTTGGGCTTCTTCGACGAGCGCGAGAATGTCGCCCATGCCGAGAATCCGGTTCGCCATGCGATCCGGGTGGAAGACTTCAAGGCCGTCCAGCTTTTCGCCGACACCGACGAATTTGATCGGCTTGCCGGTGATGTGGCGTACCGACAGCGCAGCACCGCCGCGTGAGTCGCCGTCGAGCTTGGTGAGCACCACGCCGGTGAGCGGCAGCGCGTCGTTGAAGGCGCGGGCAGTGTTCACGGCGTCCTGGCCGAGCATGGCGTCGACGACGAACAGCGTTTCAATCGGTTTGAGCTCGGCGTGCAGGGCGCTGATTTCCTGCATCATGGCTTCGTCGATACCCAGACGGCCGGCCGTGTCGACAATCAGCACCTCATGGTGATGGCGACGCGCCCAGTCGACGGCCGCGCGGGCGATGTCGACCGGCTTCTGATCGGGTTGCGACGGGAAGAAGTCGGCGTCGACCTGTTGCGTCACCGTCTGCAACTGGGCGATAGCCGCGGGGCGGTAGACGTCGGTCGAAACCGTGAGGACTTTCTTCTTCTGAGCGCGCAGCAGCTTGGCGAGCTTACCGACGGTGGTCGTCTTGCCCGCGCCTTGGAGGCCGGCCATCAGGATGATGGCGGGCGGGGTGGTCGCGAGATTGAGTTCGGCGGCACGGCCTTCGTAATCGCCGCCCATGAGCGCGGTCAGTTCGCGCTGCACCACGCCGACGAGCGCCTGGCCCGGCGAGAGGCTGGAAATGACCTCCTCACCGAGTGCCTTTTCCTTCACCTTGGCGATGAAATCGCGGACCACCGGCAGCGCGACGTCGGCCTCGAGCAGGGCGAGGCGCACTTCGCGCAGCATTTCCTGCGTGTTCGCCTCGGTCAGGCGTGCTTCGCCGCGCAGCGTCTTGACGACCTTGGCGAGGCGCGTAGTGAGATTGTCGAGCATGAAACGTATCCTGTAAGACTCGCAGTGGCCCCGGTTGCCCTGCCTCGCGCTCCCGGAGGGGCGGTGGCGGGTACGGCAGCGCGCCCGTCATGGGCTGGTGTAAACTTCAAATATGACTATTTTACTGTATGCGCTGACCGCCATCCTTTACGCCGGGTTGGCGGTTTGTTCGTGGCAAGGATACCGGCGCGATGCCGCGCTCGCTCTGGCGGGCGGGCGGGTCGCGCCTGCGCCGGTCACGGGCACGCCCTCACGCTGGCCGATGCAGCTTTCGCTGTTCGCCGCGCTCTTGCTGCACGGGGTGCTGCTGCATCAGACCATCTTCCGCGCTGACAGCATGCACTTCGGTTTCGCGTACATGCTCTCGGCCATGCTGTGGCTCTCGGTCGGCATCTACTGGATCGAGAGTTTCTTTTTCCCGCTCGATAGCCTGCGGCTGATGGTCACACCCGTGGCCGCCGTGGCCTGTCTGTTGCCGATGATTTTTCCGGATGTGCGCATTCTCGGCTTTGCGGCAGATCCGATTTTCAAGGCGCACTTCATCATCGCCAACATGGCCTACGGGCTGTTCGCGCTGGCGGCGCTGCACGCGTTGCTGATGATTTACGCCGAGCGGCAACTGCATCCGTCGCGCAGCAGCGAGGCGACCGGCTGGCTTTCGCGCTGGCTCGAGACGTTGCCGCCGCTGCTCACGATGGAAAAATTGCTGTTCCGGCTGATCGGTGCCGGGTTCGTGTTGCTGACCCTGACGCTGATTTCCGGTGTGATGTTCTCCGAGGCGCTGTTCGGGCGTGCGGTGCGCATCGATCACAAGACCGTGTTCGCGGTGGTGTCGTGGCTGATGTTTGGCGCGGTGCTGCTGGGCCGGCACTTCTATGGGTGGCGCGGTAAGGTCGCGCTGCGTTGGGTTCTGGCGTCGTTTGTGGCGCTTTTGCTGGCGTATGTCGGCTCTCGCTTCGTGCTTGAGGTGGTGCTGCATCGCATGACGGAGACTTGAAGCGCGATGCGCAATATTCTGCTGTTACTGGTGCTGTTGGTGGCGGGCACGTGGTGGATGCGACACAACGAACGCAAGCGCAATACTGAGCGTAATGAGCGCGAAGAGCGCATGCGTCCGCCGCCCGCAAACGGTGCGCGCACGACCGCGCGTCAGGCGCTGCCGCCCGCCGAGCGCATGGTGCAATGCATCGAGTGCGACACCTACCTCCCCGAGAGTGAAGCCATCGCCGGCGCCGGCGGCACACACTTTTGCAGCGTTGCGCATCGCGACGCCAAATTGGCGCGCGAACGCCGCGCCTGAGTCTCGCTGCGCAGCCAGGCTGCGCAGCGAATCCGAATTCTCCCCTCGTCTCTGGCATGCCCTCTGAACGGGCTGCCTTGCGCATGCCTGTCGCATGCACTAAAACACAGTAACCGGCTCTGTATAAAAGACCCATAACAACAGGGACGAGACGACAGGAGGGCGCAACATGCTAATGCGCAGACGGATGTATTTTCTGCTTCCCGATCTGGCCAGTGCCGGGCGCACGATGAGCGATTTGCTGCTCGCCCGAGTCGAGGAGCGCCACATTCACTTCATGGCACGTGACGAAATGGACTTGGAGGGACTGCACGAGGCTAACCTGCTACAGACTTCCGATATCGTGCACGGCGCAGAAGCCGGGCTCGTGATCGGCGGGTTCTGTGGTTTGGCAGTCGGTGCAGTCGCGGCGTTTTTCCCCATCGTGGGCACGCGTCCCCAATGGGAATTGATGATCGTGACCGCACCCCTCGGCGCGCTCTTTGGCGCCTGGGTGTCGAGCATGATCGGGGTGTCGGTGCCGAACTCTCGGCTCAAAGCTTTTCGCGAACCCCTCGAGCGCGGCATGATCCTGCTGATGGTGGATGTGCGCGACAGTCGCGTGGATGAGATTCGCGAGATGCTCAAGGAGCATCACCCTGAAGCGCATATGGAAGGGGTGGAAGCGGCAATTCCGGCATTTCCGTGATCGATGGCAACCAGCGAGGTGAGCGTATCGAAAGCGACGAGCAGTGTTGGCGAAGCAGTTGGGTTTCACCGGCCGGCAACGGCCATTAGCGCCGCACCTGTGAGCGGCGCGGGGTGGTGCGCGTGTTGTACGACACGAGTGCGACGCCATCTCCGGGCGTGGTCACGCCCACAGAAGCCTCTCGGCCAAGTACGGCGGGAGGCTTCTTCTTTGGGAAGGGCATATCTATATAGTGCGATGTCTGTCGAGGCGCCGGCAATGCATGGCATTTCCACAAGCCGCCCGCCTCCGACGCGCCGGACGCCCCTCCGGCGGCGTTACGCCAAGTGGGCTACAATGGCGCCCCTCGCTCTACGGGAGTTCGCTGTGCCCGTCATGCTCCAGTCATTTGTGTCCCCTAACGTTGCGCACCGGTCATGTAACCGCGCTCAGAGGCACACCTTGCCGATGTCGCGAGGTGAAGCATGAACGCGCCAGACCAACGCCTGTCGTTCACGCTCGATGCCGGCGGCTGGGTGCGCGAAGCCGAACGTCTGCCGTCACCCAATTTCGATCGGCGGCCCGACGGCATGCCGATCGGCCTCCTCGTGGTGCACAACATCTCGTTGCCACCGGGCCAGTTCGGCGGAGACGAGATCGCGGCGTTCTTTCAGAACCGGCTCGACCACGATGCGCATCCGTTCTTCGACGAGATTCGCGGCGTGCATGTCTCGTCGCACTTTCTGGTGCGACGCGATGGTGCGTTGCAACAGTTCGTGTCGTGCGACGCGCGGGCGTGGCATGCGGGAGCGTCGTCATTCGAAGGCCGTACCCGTTGCAACGATTTCTCAATCGGTGTTGAGCTGGAAGGCACCGACGACTTGCCGTTCACGGCGGCGCAGTACGCAACCCTGGCGGCGCTCACGCGCGTGTTGCGTGAGCGTTATCCGATTCACGCCGTGGCCGGGCATGCCGATATCGCACCGGGCCGGAAGACAGATCCGGGGCCGCATTTCGAGTGGCAGCGATTGCGCCGGATGGCGGATCTGGATCCCGAAGCGCTGCCGTTTCAGGCTGCCGATTAATCCCCTCAGGGGGACAGGTTTTGCTTGACACGACGATGCCACGGGCCTCCCCGGCGAGCGAAATTTTTGAGTTTGCGGAGTGCGTCATCTCCACTATACTTAGTGCCAATTCCGGTGCCGACCACTACATCTAGTGGTTGATGTCAGGTTCGGCACAGGATGCAATAACCATCAATACCGTGCTTGTCCCGCGGCGTTTTGTGGGGCGGCACAGCAGCAAAGCCGTGCAGCGGACACCTCGAACCCTTGGCCGTCCGTCGGTCGTGCGGTGTTCAGCACTTCGCTCCATCGGCGTCCCCCAGGGCGCATTTTTACCGGCCGTAAAACTGGTAGAGGCGCGCTAACAGCACCATCTCATTGGAACGGGAGTTTTTACATGCAGACTAACGAAAACCTCACCCGCCCGAACCCGACGCCCGCCGCAACCGCTGGCAGTGGCGCGGGTGCGTCGGCGCCCCAGACGACGGGCGCATTCGAGCCGGCCACCAACGCCGACTTCAAAGTGATTCGACGCAACGGCTCGGTGGTGGGTTTCGAGCCGTCGAAGATTGCGATCGCCGTGACCAAGGCGTTCCTTGCCGTGAACGGCGGTCAAGGTGCGGCTTCGGCGCGCGTACGTGAGCTCGTGGAGCAATTGACGGAGAACGTCGTGCGCGCATTGGTGCGCAGCCGCCCGAACGGCGGTACGTTCCATATCGAAGACATTCAGGATCAGGTCGAGCTCGCGCTCATGCGCGAAGGCGAGCACAACGTGGCACGTGCCTACGTGCTGTACCGCGAGAAGCGTGCGCAAGAGCGTGCGCATGCGGTCGAGGCCACGCAGGAAACGGCCACGCCCGACGCGCCGGTGCTGCGTGTCACGGACAACGGTGTCACGCGCCCCCTCGACATGGCCGTGCTGCGCGGCGTGGTGCAGGCTGCGTGCGAAAACCTCGGCAGTGAAGTCAACGCCGAGCCGATCCTGACCGAGACCATCAAGAACCTGTACGACGGCGTGCCGCTGTCGCAGGTCTACGATTCGGCGATCCTCGCTTCGCGCACCCTCATCGAGAAGGAACCGGCGTACAGCCAGGTCACGGCTCGTATCCTGATGCACACAATCCGCCGCGAAATTCTCGGCGAAGAAGTGCCGCAGGGCGAAATGGCTGCGCGCTACATCGAGTATTTCCCGCGCTTCATCAAGCAAGGTGTCGAGGCAGAACTGCTCGACGAGCAACTGCTCTCGTTCGATCTGGCCAAGCTGGGCGCTGCGCTCGACGCGTCGCGCGACCTGCAATTCAACTACCTTGGCCTGCAGACGCTGTACGACCGCTACTTCCTGCATATCGACGGCCATCGCATCGAAATGCCGCAGGCGTTCTACATGCGCGTGGCAATGGGCCTGGCACTGAACGAAGTCGAGCGCGAAGCGCGCGCGATCGAGTTCTATCAGATCCTGTCGAGCTTCGACTTCATGAGTTCGACGCCTACGCTGTTCAACTCGGGCACGCGCCGCTCGCAGCTCTCTTCGTGCTACCTGACCACCGTCTCGGACGATCTGGAAGGTATCTACGAAGCGCTCAAGGAAAACGCGCTGCTCTCGAAGTTCGCGGGCGGTCTGGGCAACGACTGGACGCAGGTTCGTGCACTCGGCTCGCACATCAAGGGCACGAATGGCAAGAGCCAGGGCGTGGTGCCGTTCCTGAAGGTGGTGAACGACACGGCCGTGGCCGTGAACCAGGGCGGCAAGCGCAAGGGCGCTGTCTGTGCCTACCTGGAAACGTGGCACCTGGACATCGAAGAGTTCCTGGAACTGCGCAAGAACACCGGTGACGATCGTCGCCGCACGCACGACATGAACACGGCGAACTGGATTCCCGATCTGTTCATGAAGCGCGTGATGGAAGGCGCCGAGTGGACGCTGTTCTCGCCGTCGACCTGCCCGGATCTGCACGACAAGTACGGCAAGGCCTTCGAACAGGCTTACACGGCTTACGAAGACAAGGCCGCGCGCGGCGAAATCAAGCTGTTCAAGAAGGTGCCGGCGCAGGCGCTGTGGCGCAAGATGCTGGGCATGCTGTTCGAAACCGGTCATCCGTGGATCACGTTCAAGGATCCGTGCAACATCCGCTCGCCGCAGCAACACGTGGGCGTGGTGCACTCGTCGAACCTGTGCACGGAAATCACGCTCAACACGAGCGAGACGGAAATCGCCGTGTGTAACCTCGGCTCGGTGAACCTCGTGGCTCACCTGAAGCAGACGGCCAACGGCTACGAGCTGGATCACGAAAAGCTGCAACGCACCATTCGCGTGGCGATGCGCATGCTCGATAACGTCATCGACATCAATTACTACGCGGTGGCGAAGGCGCGCAATTCGAACCTGCATCACCGTCCGGTGGGCATGGGCATCATGGGGTTCCAGGACTGTCTGCATCTGCTGCGTACGCCGTACGCGTCGAACGATGCCGTCGAGTTCGCCGACCGTTCGATGGAAGCGGTGTGCTACTACGCCTACTGGGCGTCGACCGAGCTGGCCAAGGAACGCGGTCAGTATTCGTCGTACAAGGGGTCGCTGTGGGATCGTGGCATCCTGCCGCAGGATTCGCTCAAGCTGCTGGCCGAAGAGCGCGGTGGTTATGTCGACGTCGACCTGTCGAGCACGCTCGAATGGGACAGCCTGCGCAAGCACATCGCCGAATACGGCATGCGCAACTCGAACTGCGTGGCGATCGCACCGACCGCGACGATCTCGAACATCATCGGTGTCTCGGCTTGTATCGAGCCGACGTTCCAGAATCTGTACGTGAAGTCGAACCTGTCGGGCGAATTCACGGTGGTCAACGAATATCTGGTGCGTGACCTGAAGGCCCGTGGTCTGTGGGACGAAGTGATGGTCGCCGACCTGAAGTACTTCGACGGCTCGCTCGCCCGTATCGATCGCGTGCCGGCCGACCTGCGCGAGATCTACGCCACGGCGTTCGAAGTCGAGCCGAAGTGGCTGGTCGAGGCGGCGTCGCGCCGTCAGAAGTGGATCGACCAGGCGCAGTCGCTCAACATCTACATGGCGGGCGCCTCGGGCAAGAAGCTCGACGAGACGTACAAGCTGGCGTGGACGCGCGCACTGAAGACCACGTACTACCTGCGTACGATGGCGGCTACGCACGTCGAGAAGTCGACGGTGAGCCACGGCGCGCTGAACGCGGTGCCGAGTTCGGGCGGTATGTCGGGTGGCTTCTCGGCCGAGCCGACCTCGCCGCTGGCACAACCGATGCCGGAAGCCGAAGGCGCGGTCTGCACGATGCGTCCTGGCGACCCGGGCTTCGAAGAGTGCGAGGCTTGCCAGTAAGCTGAGTGTGCCGCGGTGCCGAAAGGGGTACCCGGCACTTGGGAAAAACCCCGTCGCCCTTGCGGGCCGACGGGGTTTTTTCTTTGGCGGGTTCGTCCGTCGATCAGATCAGGTCAGATCGATGCGCATCGACAGATCGAGCGTCTGCCCGTGTGGCAACACCACATGGTCGTCGTCGAACTCGCCGACCCGATGCGTCGACGGCTCGAGGCACAGGTAAGGGCGCCCGGCGGGCGAGTGAAGCACCAGCCAGGTGGCATCCTCGCTGCGCACGGTGGCGGAACGCAGGCCGCCGGCGTAGTCGATGCGGGCATTGAATCGTCCGGACTCGGAAGGCACTTCGGCGAACCAGGTCGAGCGCCCTCCGGTATCGAGCCCGCCCCCGACGGACACGACTTCCATCGCGCCGACATGCACACGCTGCTCGCTCGGCCAGCGGATGTCCTCGGAGGGCGAACGCCAGATCGCTTCCGACTCGAAGGTCAGACGAGCGCCCGCGGGCCAGCGGAAGTACGGGTGCAGCCCGAGTCCGGCCGGCATGTCTTCGGCGCCGAGGTTGGTGATCGACAATTGCATGTCGACACCCTGCTCGTCGAGCGACACCGAGAGATACGCCTGATAGTGCCAGGGCCATTCGGGCTGCGCGGGACTGTCGAGTTGCAGCACGCAGCAGTGCGGGCTCTCGTCGACGACGTCCCACTCGCGACGTAGCCCCCAGCCATGCAGAGAACTCGACGCCGCCGGTGCCTCGCGAACGAGAATCGCGCGATCGCGCCAGTGCAGGGTGTCGTCACGCAGCCTGTTGGTATATGGCAGCATCGGGAACGCACCGGCTTTCGGCCATTCGTCCGACGAGAACGGCTCGTTGCCGAGCGGCACGAGGTAGTCGAAGACGTCGTCGCGTGTGTCGCGTCGAGCAAGCCGGGCGAGGCGGCCGCCGCAACCGGGCTGGACTTCGGCCACGAGGGCGCCTTTCGAGAGGCGGATCGGCTTGCCGGGCGTGAGGATGAGTGGGGTCGGGCCCGGCGAACCTGCCGTAGCCTGTGCGCCATCGGCGCCTGCGGATGTCATCGTCGGTATCTCCTTTATCGGCGTCGGGAGGAGGTGGCGCGCGCCGGAATCTGCCGTGCCGGTCCGCTGCGCAGTGACGCTCGTCGCCAAAGGATACGCCAATGTGGCGCAACGCCATTTCGACGCTGCGCAATGGCTGTCGTGCGGCGCCGTTTCGTGGCAAGATGCCGGTCCCGCGAGGCTGGATGGCAATGCCCACTGGTAAACCATCAAACACTAGGTATAGTGGTCATCGTGCGGTGCGACACTATATCTAGTGTTGTGGGCTGGAATGAGTGACGTAATTGTGCTAAATTGGAGTCATTCAATTCGACGTCGGGAGGTCATGATGTGGCTACGGCACTCGCGTCGGCGTTGTTGTTCAAAACTGCGCAGTTGCGCATCTGCATTACCCCCGAAACACGGCCATTTTTCCGGTGGACTTCGCACGGCAAGCGATAGGCTGCCGGCTGCCGGATCGCAAGTTTTTTGTCAGCCTTCGCTCGCGAACGGCTGATCTGTCACTTCGGCGATGTGCGCGCATGTGTGCATCGCATCAACCTGAACGGACTGAGACCCTATGCTTAACTGGGAAGAAGACACCACCGCCGCCAAATCGGCTGCCCCCTCCGCTGCTCCGGCCCCGGCGCCCGCGTCGAACATTCTCGGCACCCAAGGGGATACCCCAAGTGTGATCGCCTCGCAGTCGACGCGTCGCGTGAGTGCGTCCGACAAGCGCGTGATCAACGGCACGACGGACGTGAACCAACTGGTGCCCTTCAAGTACAAGTGGGCCTGGGAGAAATATCTGGCCGGCTGCGCGAACCACTGGATGCCGCAGGAAATCAACATGTCGCGCGACATCGCCTTGTGGAAAGATCCGAACGGTCTGACCGACGACGAGCGCCGCATCATCAAGCGCAACCTTGGCTTCTTCGTGACCGCCGACTCGCTGGCCGCGAACAACATTGTGCTGGGCACCTATCGTCACATCACTGCGCCGGAGTGCCGTCAGTTCCTGCTGCGTCAGGCGTTCGAAGAGGCGATCCATACGCACGCGTATCAGTACATCGTCGAGAGCCTAGGCCTGGACGAAGGCGAGATCTTCAACGCGTATCACGAAGTGCCGTCGATTCGCGATAAGGACGAGTTCCTGCTTCCGTTCATTGAAGTCGTGGCCGATCCGTCGTTCCAGACCGGCACGCAGGAAGCCGATCAGAAGCTGCTGCGCTCGCTGATCGTGTTCGCCTGCATCATGGAAGGTCTGTTCTTCTATGTCGGCTTCACGCAGATCCTGGCGCTGGGCCGTCAGAACAAGATGACGGGTGCTGCAGAGCAGTATCAGTACATCCTGCGCGACGAGTCGATGCACTGCAACTTCGGCATCGATCTGATCAACCAGGTGAAGCTGGAAAACCCGAATCTGTGGACGCCGGAGTTCCGCGAAGAGATTCGCGAACTGTTCAAGAAGGCAGTCGAGTTGGAGTATCGCTACGCCGAAGACACGATGCCGCGCGGCGTGCTGGGTCTGAACGCAGGCATGTTCAAGAGCTATCTTCGCTTCATCGCGAACCGTCGTTGTGCCCAAATTGGTCTCGAGGCGCTCTACCCGAACGAAGAGAATCCGTTCCCGTGGATGAGCGAGATGATCGATCTGAAGAAGGAGCGCAACTTCTTCGAAACGCGCGTGATCGAGTACCAGACCGGTGGCGCGCTGAGCTGGGACTAAGCGTAGAGAGAAAATTGGGTGCTCGCTGCAAAGCAAGCATCCATGCGGGTTTCGAGAGGGTGGTGTGTGCGTGCATGACACGCGTGACCAGCAGCAAGAGAAGCAAAAGAGAACGTGCAGGTCACGCACATCATCCTCACTCGCAAGACGTTTCGATCGCTTCGCAAGTGCTTCGCATGCATCGACATGCGAGTGCGATGTGAATCAAATACAACAGATTGACTTCTTCGGTACGAATGTTGTGCGCTTTTTTACGCGCAAAGTATTAACATCGCATCACAAAAGAATTATTATTCGCTCAAATAAATTGCAGTCTCGATGAACACACGAAAGCACATTGCTTTCCTCCCGCGACAGAGAGCTGGTAGTTACGGAGCGTAAAAACCTTGGTGCATAGCAAGCAGTATCGCTTATCCGCTATCGCAATCTCCTCCATCCCGATGACGGGACAGGCAAGCTACCCCCCGAAGAATCTGGCGAATCCCCCTTCTCAAGACAATCGAATTGCTGGCGGCAATGTCGCCGGCAATTTTTTTGCGCGCGTGACCACACACGGTCAGCGTCATGCGCGCAGCGCCGAATTCATTAGCGTAAGCCGTCGATGTCCGATGCGTACGCCGATGAATAGCCCGCTCGCCGGCGGTTCGCCGCACGGTGGTCGGGTTTCCTTCTCAGGTGGTTTTGTTTGAGTGATCTTTCACGTTAAGGAGCAAAGTGATGGCTACTACTGCTAAGAAAAAACCCGCAGCCAAGAAGGCTGTTGCCAAGAAGCCGGTAGCGAAGAAGGCTGCCGCCGCCAAGAAGCCTGTCGCCAAGAAGGCTGTGGCTGCTAAGAAGCCTGTCGCGAAGAAGGCAGTTGCTGCCAAGAAGCCGGCAGCGAAGAAGGTTGCTGCCAAGAAGCCGGCAGCCAAGAAGGTTGCAGTGAAGAAGGTTGCTGCCAAGAAGCCGGTCGCCAAGAAGGCAGCGGTGAAGAAGGTTGCCGCCAAGAAGCCGGTCGCCAAGAAGGCAGCGGTGAAGAAGGTTGCCGCCAAGAAGCCGGTCGCCAAGAAAGCCGCAGTGAAGAAGGTGGCTGCCAAGAAGCCGGCCGCGAAGAAGGCAGCAGTGAAGAAGGTCGCTGCCAAGAAGCCGGCTGCGAAGAAGGCTGTTGCGAAGAAGCCGGCTGCTAAAAAGCCCGCTGCCAAGAAGCCTGCTGCTGCTGCCAAGAAGCCGGCAGTGAAGAAGGTTGCTGCGAAGCCTGCAGCTGCACCGGCCGCAGCGCCGGCAGCCGCACCGAAGACGGCGCTGAACCCGGCAGCGGCATGGCCGTTCCCGACCGGCAGCCGTCCGTAATTCGAGTGCCGATGCAGGAACCAAGGCACTTAGGTGTCTTTTGATCGAGTAGGCCTACTCGATCCGAAACCCGCTGTGATGAGCAATCGTCACAGCGGGTTTTTTCATGGCAGAAATGAAAACGGGCGACCTGAGTCGCCCGGGTGATGCCTGCGCGAGCGCGATGCGGGATCGCTCTCTGCGAGTACGAGTCCAGCGAACTTCAGTTCGCCGTGAAGACTTAGTGCGTCACACGTGTCACGCCGCCGCTCGAGAGCAGACGCACGCGCTGTCCCGGCTGGAAGCCCTCGTCGGCATCCTGCGTGATCGCACGCAGTTCGCCATTGTCGAGTCGCACGGTGATTTCCAGACCCGCCTTCTTGCTCATGCGGCTCTCAATGGCTTGACCTGCGACCGCGCCAATCAGTCCCCCGACAATGCCCGTCGCAATCGAGCCGCGACCGCCGCCGATGGCGCTGCCGCCAATGGCGCCGAGTGCGCCGCCACCGGCGATGCCGAGAATGCCCGGATCGCCGTTGCTGCTGTCGATCGTGACCGGGCGCACCGATTCAACCGTGCCCATGCGCACGACCTGTTCGCGTTGCGCCTGACGGCTGTTGTAGACGCTCGCAGAATTGCTCGGGCCGAACGCCGTGCAGGCGGACAGGGAGAGTGAAGCCGCGGCAGTGAGAATAATGAGCGGTGTGGTCAGTCGTGCCATCGTTGTGCCTTTTCTAGAATCATTCGAAGCGGTGGCCGAACGCTTCTACATAGTGCGCCTCGATCTCGGAGCGCGTCGGTGCGTAAGTCTGCGGGCCTTGCTCGGCAATCTTGAGTGAACCCATCAGGCTGGCCAGGCGGCCGGTAGTCGGCCAGTCGAGACCCTTTTCGATGCCATACAGCAACCCGCCACGGAAAGCATCGCCGCACCCAGTGGGATCGACAATACGCTTGGCGGTCACGGCAGGAATGTCGTGTTGCTTGCCGTCGGCGAAGATCAGGGCCCCGTGTTCTCCGCGCGTGACGACAAGTGCCTCGACGCGTGACGGCAGGTCTTCCATCGACCAGCCGGTCTTCGAGCAGAGGAGCTTGGCTTCGTAGTCGTTGACCGCAAGATACGTTGCGAGTTCCACCGTGTGGCGCAGTGCCTCAGCCGAGAGGAGCGGCAGGCCCTGGCCCGGATCGAACATGAACGGCACGCCGGCAGCGGCGAAGCCTTCGGCGTGGGCGAGCATGGCGTCGGGAGCGTCGGGAGCCACGATGCCGAGCGTTGCGCCCGTGACATCGGCCACGCGATTCTTCGACGAGAACATCATGGCGCCCGGGTGGAAGGCCGTGATCTGGTTGTTGTCCAGATCCGTGGTGATCATGGCGTTCGCCGTCATGCTGTCGGTGACGGTGCGCACGAATTCCGTCGTCATGCCAAGCGACTGGAGGCGCTCGAGGTAGGCACCACCGTCGTCGCCGACCGTACCCATCACCACCGGTGAGCCACCCAGCAGGTGCAGGCTGTAGCCAATGTTGCCGGCGCAGCCGCCAAAGTTGCGGCGCATCGTCGGCACGAGGAAGCTGACGTTCAGTATATGTACCTGATCGGGCAGGATGTGCTCGCCGAAGCGGCCTTCGAACGTCATGATGTTGTCGTAGGCGAGCGAGCCGCAGATCACGGTAGTCACGGAATAGATCCTTGCGAAAGGTAAGAGGGGGCCAACAAGGGCGGTAGCGGATGACGGTCGATCGAGTTGCCTTGCGCCACCCGAAAACTAGCCGGTGCATTCGCTGCGCCGGCGCGGGAACTGCAATCTGGCACGCACCGGCGGTGCCGGGCGGGCCAGAGGCGCTGCGTCGATTTACGACAGCGCGGCGAGCGCTGCGTCGTAGTTCGGTTCGTTCTTGATCTCGGGCACCAGTTCGGCGTGGACGACGCGGTTATCGGCGTCGAGCACCACGACGGCACGCGCCGACACGCCGGCGAGCGGACCGGTGGTGATCGCCACGCCGTAGTTCTTGAGAAACTCACGGCCGCGCATGGTCGAGAGCGTGACGACGTTGTTCAGGCCTTCGGTGGCGCAGAAGCGGCTCATCGCGAACGGCAGGTCAGCCGAGATCACGAGCACGACGGTGTTCTCGAGTTTGCCGGCGGCTTCGTTGAACTTGCGGGTCGACGTGGCGCAGGTCGGCGTGTCGAGGCTCGGCACGATGTTGAGCACCTTGCGTTTGCCGGCAAAGTCGTCGAGCGTGACGTCTTGCAATTTGGCGTTGACCAGCGAGAGTGCCGGTGCGGTCTGCCCCTTCTGCGGGAACTGGCCGTCGACTTCGATGGGGTTACCCCCGAGCGTGACTTGGGACATCAATATCTCCTAGATTGAGTGCAACAGCGCTATCACGGATAGAACGCGAGCACCCGGTAATTACTGGCTAGCGCTGCCTGCGCCGACAATCGTAACCGAATCGTGCGTTCATTGCGTGGAGCCAGCCCGGCCTCGCGCTGGGCGGCGTCGGTGACATAGTCGCTGGCCGCAAAAACACGCCGCACGACGGGCTTGCCATCGATGTCCGATAGCGTGAGTTCGAGCGACGGCCAAGCGAGCGCGTAGTCCGCCTGATTGCGGATGAACACGGTGAGCGTCATGGGCACGGCGTTGCCGGCGGCCGACGGCGCATTGCCTGCCGACGCCGCGCTTGCCGTTGCGTCGGCCGAGGTGTTCGACGCATTCGTTGCGTCGGTCGCGTCAGCTTCGTCGGTGACAAGCGTGACGCTGGAAATCTGAATCATGTCCGGCTGACGCGGTGGCGCGATCGTGACGTGCATCGGACGTCCGACGCTCGCGAACACACCGCGCAACGCCGGAATGCGATCGACGAGGGCGGCGCGTTCGATCCACGCCCACTGAGCGATCAGGCCGAGGATCGCCAGCGTAAGCAACACTCGCCAGATCACCCGGCCGGCGCCAGGGCGTCGCGATTGTCCTGCGAGGCCGGATGAAGCCGGTGGCTCGGCGCGTGACGTCGACGCGGTAGGCGCCGTGAGCGTTGCGGGATCGTCGTCGATATAGCGTCCCGGGCCGTGCTGCATTTGCGCCCGGCTTTCGTCGGGGGTGCCCAGCAGTGCCGCGATGGCCGTGGGCGTGAGCATCTCGGGCACCGGTGGCCTTTCGGCGGAGGCGGTGGCATTGTTCTCCGGTGTCGACGCCGGGGTGGCCGAGGCAGCCTGCGTCGCCGAAGGCACGGCCGCGTCGAATGACACGGATGACGTCTGCGGCTCGCTTGTCAGGTCGAACGCACCGACGTCGTTCCTTGTGACGGCATGGGGTTGGGGGGTGTCGTCGGCGCGTGCCGTGTTCGTGGCATTCGTGGTGTTCGCCGCCTCGGCGGCCGGCACGTCACCCGCTTCGCTGGGGGGCTCGCATAGGTAGACGCGGCCGTCGAACACTTCACGGCAGTTGCCGCAACGCACCAGGCCGTCGCGCAGCTTGAGCTGATCCGCAACGACGCGAAAGACGGTATGGCAGTGGGGGCAGCGGGTAGCGAGAACGCGCGAGGGCTGGGTCATGGGACTCGGGGGCTCGGCGCGTCGTGCGCGCGTTTAGCTGGCGGCCTGCCCGTGCAGGCAGACCCAGCCATCGTGAGCGCGCCAGACAGACATCTTCATATAGGGCGCGTAGGCGGCGATCACCTCGTCAGCCTGCCGTTCCAGCACGCCGGACAGTGCGAGGCGTCCGCCCGGCGCCACCCGCGAGGTGAGCATCGAGGCCAGCAGCTTGAGCGGATTCGACAGGATGTTGGCGACCACGATGTTGAACTGGCCGTCGCGCAGGTCATCGGGCAGCCCGTATTCGACCGCCGCACGATTGCGTTCGCTGTTGTAGCGCGCGGACTCAACCGCCTGCGGATCGATATCGATACCGATGACCGGATCGGCGCCGCACTTCTGCGCGAGAATCGCCAGAATGCCCGAGCCGCAGCCATAGTCGAGCAGCGACTGGCCCGGCTGCACGTTCTGTTCGAGCCACTCCATGCAAAGCCGCGTGGTCGGATGGCTGCCGGTGCCGAAGGCCAGACCCGGATCGAGTTCGAGGATGAGCGCATCGGTGTCCGGGGCGTCGTGCCACGACGGCACGACCCAGATCCGCTGGCCGATCTGCATCGGTTCGAACTGCGATTGCGTGAGACGCACCCAATCCTGTTCCTCCACGTCACGCAACGTGAACGCGGGTGACTCGTTGAGTCCCAATTCATTGACGGCCGCCGCGAGCAGCACGGCGGCGTCCTGGTCTTCCCCCACCAGCGCGACCACGCGCGAGTGTTGCCACGCGGTGTCCGGCGGGGTCAGGCCAGGCTCGCCGAACATCGGTTGCTCGTCGGGCGTGTCGGCGTCCGCGTCTTCCACGGAGACCGACAGTACGCCCAAATCGAGCAGGGCGTCCGACAGGGCCTCGGCTTGGGCACGGGCAACTTCTACGACGAGTTCGCGATACATAGCGAGTAGTTCCTACGAATTAACGACTTAATTGCCGCCGACGGCAGATTTCTGCGCCAGCTTGTGTTCCAGATAATGAATGCTCGTGCCGCCTTCGACGAACTTGGCGTCGAGCATCAACTCCCGGTGCAGCGGGATGTTCGTCTGGATACCTTCGATCACGATTTCCGACAGCGCCACTCGCATGCGACGGATGGCCTGGTCACGCGTTGCGCCGTAGGCGATCAGCTTGCCGATCATCGAATCGTAGTTGGGCGGCACGAAGTAGCCGTTGTAAGCGTGCGAGTCGACGCGGATGCCAGGGCCGCCCGGCATGTGCCAGGCAGTGATGCGACCCGGCGACGGCGTGAACTTGAACGGATCTTCGGCGTTGATACGGCACTCGATGGCGTGCCCCTGGAACTGGATGTCGCGCTGGCGGTAGGCGAGCTTCTCGCCGGCCGCGATGCGGATCTGTTCCTGCACGATATCGATGCCCGTGATCATTTCCGTGACCGGGTGCTCGACCTGCACACGCGTGTTCATTTCGATGAAGTAGAACTCACCGTTTTCGTACAGGAACTCGAACGTGCCGGCACCGAGGTAGCCCATCTTCTTGCAGGCGTCGGCGCAGCGGTCGCCGATACGCTCGATCAGACGGCGCGGGATCAGCGGCGCGGTCGCCTCTTCGATCACCTTCTGGTGACGGCGCTGCATCGAGCAGTCGCGCTCACCCAGCCAGACCGCATTCTTGAACTTGTCGGAGAGCACCTGGATTTCAATATGGCGCGGGTTCTCGAGGAACTTCTCCATATAGACTTCCGGGTTGCCGAATGCACGGCCGGCCTCTTCACGGGTCATGTTGACCGCGTTCACGAGGGCCGCTTCCGTGTGCACCACGCGCATGCCGCGACCACCGCCGCCGCCAGCGGCCTTGATGATCACCGGGTAGCCGACCTGACGTGCAATGCGCACGATTTCCTTCGGATCGTCGGGCAACGCGCCCTCAGAACCCGGCACGCACGGCACGCCGGTCTTGATCATCGTCTGCTTGGCCGAGACCTTGTCGCCCATCAGGCGAATGGTGTCGGGACGCGGACCGATGAACGTGAAGCCCGATTGCTCGACGCGCTCGGCGAAGTCGGCATTTTCGGAAAGGAAGCCGTAGCCCGGGTGAATGGCCTGGGCGTCGGTGACTTCCGCCGCGCTGATGAGCGCAGGCATGTTCAGGTAGCTGAGCGGCGAGGGGGCCGGGCCGATACAGACGGCTTCGTCTGCGAGCTTGACGTACTTCGCTTCCTTGTCGGCTTCGGAGTAGACCACGACGGTCTTGATGCCCATCTCGCGGCACGCGCGCTGGATGCGCAGAGCGATTTCGCCGCGGTTGGCGATGAGAATTTTTTCAAACATTATGTGCAGTCCTGCCCGTAAGGGGAGAGGATCGGGGCCGGACGCCGCTTGCCGCCAGGCGGCACACAGCCGCGCAGGCGGGGCGTCCGACAACCGGCATTAGCCGATCACGAACAGCGGTTGACCGTATTCCACGGCCTGACCGTTCTCGACGAGGATTTCCTTGATCACGCCAGCTTTGTCCGACTCGATTTCGTTGAGCAGCTTCATCGCTTCGATAATGCACAGCGTCTGGCCTTCCTTGACCGAGTCGCCGACTTGCGCAAACGGATCGGCGCCCGGCGACGGGGCGCGGTAGAACGTACCGACCATCGGCGACGTCACGATGTGACCTTGCGGCAGCACCGGCGTGACCGGAGCGGGGGCGGCGGCAGACGCGACCGGCGCTTGCGCAGCAGCCTGCGGGGCGAGTGCCGGCATGGCCATCTGCATCGGGGCGGCGATCACTTGGGGCGGCGCCTTGACGATGCGGACCTTGCCTTCGCCTTCGGTGACTTCGAGTTCGGAAATACCCGATTCGGCCACGAGGTCGATCAACGTCTTGAGTTTGCGCAAATCCATGAAGGAAGCTCCTTGATTCGATATCGACGCGGGGGCAACGCCCCGCGCGGGAAATAGGGGATAAGAGGACTACCCGCCGGCGAGTCGCCGCAGGGCAAAATCGAGTGCGTAGGTGTACCCGCGCCAGCCCAGGCCGCAGATCACGCCTTGCGCAATATCGGATAAGTACGAGTGATGCCGGAAGGCCTCGCGCGCATGGACGTTCGAGAGGTGGACCTCGACGAACGGAATGCCCACCCCGGCCAGCGCGTCGCGGATGGCCACGCTGGTATGGGTGTAGGCCGCAGGGTTGATGACGATGAAGTCGATCGACTCATCGCGTGCCGCCTGAATCCGGTCAACCAATGCACCTTCGTGATTGCTCTGGAATGTCACCACCTCGGCACCCGCCGTCTTGCCTTGCGCCACAAGGGCGGAGTCAATATCGGCCAACGTCGTGCGACCGTACACCTCCGGCTCGCGAGTACCGAGCAGGTTCAGGTTGGGGCCGTGGAGCACGAGAATGCGGTGAGGCATCGGCGAATCAAATTTCACGAAATTGGGCGCAATTAAACGCCAGTTGGTGGATTTTGTCCAGTGGGGCGAAAATCTGGCCTCGCCGCTCACGTCTGGCGGGACTTCCCGCGGCTCCCCGTGGCTCCCGGTTTCCCGCGGCGGGGTCAGATGAGCGGTTTGAGCGCCGCGCGCACCTCGTCCGACGTGATGCGGCCGAGCTTTTCGTAGTGCAGGCGGCCTTGGGGGTCGACAACCACGGTAAAGGGCAACGCCCCGGCCTTGTTACCCAGGGCACGGGCCAGATCGGTCCCGGCATAGCCCGCCACCAGCAACGGGTAGCCGACCTTCACCTTCTGCTCGAACGCGAGCATATTCTGTGCGGTATCGATGCCGATCCCGACAAATTGGACGTTTTTGCTACCGAATTCCGCAGATAGGGCCTGCAGATCGGGCATTTCTTCCACGCATGGCCCGCACCACGGAGCCCAGAAGTTGACGACCAGTGTCTTGCCGCGCCATTGCGCGATGGGCTGCTCGTTGCCGTTCAGGTCGGGCAGCCGGGTGGCGAGCAACTGCGTAACGGCGGCGTCCGATGCGCCCGGCGGCGCGTTGCGATGGCCGAGCCAGAAGCCGCCCGCCAAGCCTGCGAGCGCCAGAATCACCAGAATAACAATGCGTTTTGCCATGATGGGAAGGAAGGCAGAGGTGCCGGGATCAACGGTAGACGAAAAACGGAGGGTAATTGCGAAGAATTAATGGCGATTTCGCCGCAACATGACGGCAGATCAATGCGTGTGCGCTTGTTCCGTGGCCTCGGCGATCAGCGTGCGCAGGCCGTTGGCGTCGACGCGTACCGGGCGGCCGTTGCCGTCGGTTGTCTTGAGCGCCCCGCGCATGTCATCCATCGAATACAAGGACAGGTGTACGCCCGCGGGCTCGCCGCGCTGATGCCGCTCGCGCCACAGGAAACTCAGCGTCTCGACCATGCCGCGACCATTGAAATGACGGCTCTCCGAGACCTCGTAGTCGATGCCTCGATTGAGCAGGTCGATGGCGACTTCCTTCGGGTTGTCGCAAAAAGCCTGCAAATAGATATCAGATAGGGCCGTCGCCGTGCCATTGTAGACGGCGCCGGTGATGAACGGCCGATAGCGCGCCAGTTCCGTCATCACGGTGAGCGCCACCTGACGCAGGTGCGCCAGCTCGGCGGGCTGCGTATCGGAGAGGAATGTCTGGACATATTCACGGACTTCCGCTTCGATCTGATCGTTATCAGGCAGTAATTCGCCGGCAATTCGCGCTTCACCCGTGACCTGCTTTGCCGCTTTGCGCTTCGCAGTCGCGTAGTCGGCGCCCTCCTCGGCGATGAGGCGGGCGGCGGCGAGCGCGATTTCTTCGCGCAAGCGTTGGGCGTCGGTCCAGGATTTGCGTGTCATGCGGACGATGATACCCGAAAGGCATTGCGGAGCACGCCGCAGGTACAATGGAGCCCTTGGCTTTTCGGCATTCCTATTTCCCGCACGGGTTCGGCCCGTTCTCATCACGCTCCCCATCCATGCATATTCATATTCTTGGCATCTGCGGTACGTTCATGGGCGGTCTGGCAGTCCTCGCGCGTCAGGCCGGCCATACCGTCACGGGTTGTGATGCCAACGTCTATCCGCCCATGAGCACGCAGCTCGAGGCGCAAGGCATCCGGTTGATCGAGGGGTTCGACGCCGAACAGGTCTCGCTCGAGCCCGACCTGTTCGTGATCGGTAATGTGGTCTCGCGCGGCAATCCGCTGATGGAAGAGATCCTGAACCGGAATCTGCCGTACACCTCGGGCCCGCAATGGCTCGGCGAGCATGTGCTGGCGAAGAAGTGGGTGCTGGCCGTGGCGGGAACCCACGGGAAGACCACGACCACCTCGATGCTGACCTGGATTCTCGAAGACGCGGGCTACAACCCGGGCTTCCTCGTTGGCGGCGTGCCGATGAACTTCGGTATTTCGGCGCGTCTGACCGACAGCGATTTCTTCGTGATCGAAGCCGACGAGTACGACACCGCGTTCTTCGACAAGCGGTCCAAGTTCGTCCACTACCATCCGCGCACGGCGATTCTGAACAATCTGGAGTTCGATCACGCTGATATCTTCCCGGATCTGGCGGCCATCGAGACGCAATTCCACCATCTGGTGCGCACGGTGCCGGGGCAGGGCCGCGTGATCGTCAATGGTCGCGAGCCGGCGCTCGAGCGCGTGCTGGCGCGCGGATGCTGGAGTGAGGTCGAACGCTTCGGCGTGGCAGACGGCTGGCACGTGGCTCAGGCCAACGACGCGCTCGCGCCCGGACAGGAGGCGTTCTGGGTTCATCACGGCCCGGTGGCCGCCGGGGAAGTGAAATGGTCGCTTCAGGGCGAGCACAACCGGATGAACGCGCTGGCCGCGCTGGCGGCAGCACGGCACGTCGGTGTGCCGCCGGAGCAGGGCGCAGCGTCGCTGGGTAAGTTCCAGAACGTGAAGCGCCGCATGGAAGTTCGCGGCGAGGCGGCTGGCGTTACCGTCTACGACGACTTCGCGCACCATCCGACCGCCATTCAGACGACGCTGGCGGGATTGCGCCGTCGTGCGGGAAGCGCGCGCATTCTGGCGGTGCTCGAGCCGCGCTCGAATACGATGAAGCTCGGCGTGATGAAGGCGCAATTGCCCGCGAGTCTTGCCGATGCCGATCTGGTGTTCGGCTACGGCGCACCGTCGGGCAAAGATGCCCTGGGCTGGAATCTCGCCGAGGCGCTCGCGCCGCTTGGCGCCCGGGCGCAGGCGTTCAGCGACATCGACGGACTGGTGCGCGCCGTGAGTGCGGCGGCACAGCCGGGCGACCAGATCGTGGTGATGAGTAACGGTGGCTTCGGCGGCATTCACCAGAAATTGCTGGATGCGCTGGCGGCGCGCGCCTGATGCGGGCGCTTTTTGCCGCCTGTGTACACTGACTTGGTTTTATCGGGAGCTCACATGATTCTCTATTTGCACGGCTTCCGTTCGTCGCCGCGTTCGTTCAAGGCGCAATTGATGGCGGCCCGCATGCACCGGCTCGGACTCGGTCATGCCTGGGCCTGCCCGCAGTTGCCGCCGTCGCCGCTCGCTGCGGTGGTCGATGCGCAGCGTCTACTGGCAGGCGTGGCGCCCGAAGCGTTGACCATCGTGGGCAGTTCGCTGGGCGGCTACTACGCCACCTATCTGGCCGAGAAGCTCGGATGCCGCGCGGTGCTGCTCAATCCGGCCACGCGCCCTTACGACGACCTCGGCAAATGGCTCGGTGAGCAGCCGATGTGGCATGGCGGCGGCACCATCGTCGTCGAGCCGCGTCATCTGGACGAACTGCGCATGATCGACGTGGCGCAGATCACACGTCCCGAGCGCTATTATCTGGTGGCGGCGACCGGCGACCAGACCCTCGACTACCGTGACATGGTGGCGAAGTTCCCGGGGGCCAAGCTCACCCAGATCGAAGGCAGCGACCACGGTATTTCCGATTTCGTCGACTATATGGACGACGTGCTGCGCTTCGCCGGCATCGACGTCCCCCCTTCGCCCGATACTGCGGGTTCGTTCGCGGGCGAATGACGCGTTTGCCCGTTCTGCCCTAAACCGCCGTACTTTGGCGGGCTACAATATTGCCTATTGCGATCGATGGCTGTTTCATGAATATTTTTTTTGAGGAATCCGGCGGCTTCAAGGCTGGCACGGTGTTGTCGCAGCAGGGTGAGTCGTATCAGGTGGAACTGCCTGGCGGACGCCGTAGCAAGATCAAGGGACGCGACGTCCTGTTGCGTTTTGAATCCCCCTCTCCCGCAGAGCTGATCGCTCAGGCTCAGGCAGCCGCACAGGACATCGACATGAGTTTCCTGTGGGAATGCGCGCCTGCCGAGGAGTTTCCGTTCCCTACGCTTGCCGCCGAGTACTTCGGTGAGGGCGCGAGCGTTGCGCAACAAGCCGGACTGGCCCTGGCCCTGCAGGCCTCGCCGATCTACTTCCGTCGCAAGGGCCGCGGCCAGTATCAACGTGCGCCCCAGGAGCAAATTCAGGCGGCGCTTGCGGGACTCGCCCGTAAGCAGCAGCAGGCGGAGTTGCAGGCCAGCTACGCGGAGCAGATGATTGCGGGCACGCTCCCCGATGCGCTCAAGGGCAAGGAACTGCTGTTGCTGTTCCGTCCGGACAAGAACGCCATCGAGTGGAAGGCGCTCGACGCTGCCGCCAGCGAACTGGGCAAGACGCACGCCGAGGTGATGCTCGCCTGTGGCGGCATTGCGTCGCCGCGCGCGTATCACGAGGCGGCGTTCCTCTACGAATACTTCCCGCGCGGTACCGGCTTCCCCGACGTGGGACCGGTGCCGGTGCCGGGTGACGATTTGCCGTTGGCCGACGTGCAGGCGTTCTCCATCGACGATTCGACGACGACGGAAATCGACGACGCCCTCTCGGTGCAGGTGCTGCCCGACGGCCTGCTGCGCGTGGGTATCCACATTGCGGCGCCGGCGCTCGGCATCACGCGTGGCGACGCCATCGACGACATCGCACGCGTGCGTCTGTCGACGGTCTACGCGCCCGGCGAGAAGATCACGATGTTGCCCGATGCGGTGGTTGAGGCATACACCCTCGCCGAGGGCGGTGCGCGTCCGGCATTGTCGTTGTACGTCGTGGCCAAGGCCGACACCTACGAGATCGTTGCGACCGAAACCCGTGCGGAACGTGTGCCGATCTCCGCGAATCTGCGTCACAACGAACTTGACTCGATCATCACGGCCGAGACGCTGGCCGATGGCAGTGGCGACTATCCGCACAAGGAAGCGCTGCGCTTGCTGTGGCCGTTCGCGCAGTCGCTTTACGACAAGCGCCAGGCCGCGCGTGTGGGCTACGGCCTGCGCCCGGAAGTGCAGAACAAGACCGACTTCAGTTTCTACGTCGATGGCGAGCACGTCACGATCAAGCAACGCCTGCGCGGTGCACCGCTGGATCTGATCGTCGCCGAGATGGCGATTCTCGCGAATAGCCGCTGGGGACGCTTGCTGGCCGAATGCGGCGTGCCCGGCATCTACCGCGCGCAGCGCGCCTACGGCGTGAACCGCACGCGCATGCAGACGTCGCCCGCGCCGCACGAGGGACTTGGCGTCGAACAGTATGCGTGGAGCACGTCGCCATTGCGCCGCTACGTCGATCTCGTGAATCAGTGGCAGTTGATCGCGTGTGTGCGTCACGGTGTGACGGCCAAGCTGGCAGCCCCCTTCAAGCCGAAGGATGCCGACCTGTATGTCACCGTCTCGAGCTTCGAAGCCGCTTATGCGGCTTACGCCGAGCACCAGAGCCGGATGGAGCGTTACTGGTGCCTGCGCTGGCTGCTCCAGGAGAACAAGTCGCAGGTGCAGGCGAGTGTGCTCAAGGGCGACACCGTGCGTCTGAACGATATCCCGCTCACGTTGATCGTGCCGGGTCTCGGTCTGCACGCGCGGGGCACGCAGATCATGCTCGACGTGCTGTCACTGGATGTGGTCACGCTCAGTATTTCGGTGCGTATCTCGCAGGTGCTCGGCGCCAGCCAGACCGAGCTTGCCGATGACGACGACGAAGGCGAAGGCGGCGCGGGTGAGGGGGGCGACGGCAGCGAAGGGGCAGACGGTGCGGATGGTGCCGATGGCAACGACGGTGTCGAGGGCCGTGGTGACGACGATGCCGCGTCGGCCTCGCCCGACACGAGCGCGCGCGCCGCACAACCGGCGGATGCCGCCGCCGAAACCTCGCCGCTCGCTGCTGCGCTGATGGCTGCGGGCGCTCGCGACGCATCTGCCAGCCCGGCGTGCTGAAACCGGCGCTCGCTTCCGGCAATCTGGGCGCGGCACGACGCCGCGGCTGGTCGTTCATGCGCGAGCATCCGCTCGCCACGGGCCTCGTGTTTTCGGCCGTGGTCCATCTGCTCGCGCTGGCGGTGCACTTCGTTGCGCCCGACAGTTTTCGGCTGCACAGCGCAGACTCGCCGCTCGAAGTCGTTCTCGTGAATGCAAAGTCGGCCAACGCGCCCGATAAGGCTGCCGCGCTGGCGCAGGCCAATCTCGTAGGTGGAGGCGAGCACGACGGTGAGCGCGCGACGTCGCCATTGCCGTCGCGCGCCGTCGATCGCGACGGTGCGCCTGTCGCCCAGATTCAGCGCAACGTGAGCGATCTCGAGGCGACGCAGGAGAAGTTGCTTTCGCAACTGCGCAGTCAATACGCCGCCACGCCCGAATCACAGCACAAGCGTGCCGATGCGCCGCAACGCGGGCAAGGGCTCGACGACCAGAACGTCGATCAGCAAATCGCCCGTTTGCAGGCGGAAATCGACAAGCAATTGCGCGCTTACCAGACCCGTCCGAAGCGCGGCCAGGTCACGGCCAACACGCGCGAAGCGGCGTACGCACGCTACTTCGATACGCTGCGTCATCGCGTCGAGCGCTACGGCACCGAACACTTTCCACAGATTGGCAACGACCGTCTTTATGGCGAGTTGATCGTAACGCTCAACGTCAATCAGCGTGGCGGGCTCGGCTATCACAAGGACGGCTGGGACGTCGCGGGCGTCGAGGTTACGCGAAGCTCCGGCAATCGCGATCTGGACCGCCGCGCTGTGGCGATCGTGCAAGCCAGCGCCCCGTTTGGCGACTTCTCTCCTGAGATGAAGCAGCGCTACGATATTCTCGAAATCGTGACGCGCATGACGTTCTCACGTCAGGGCGTGCAGGCCGAAACGCTCGTCGCACCGCCGGGTGTCGGGGCACCGTAATCCCTTGCGTCGCATGGGGCGACCTGCTCGGAAAAGCTCTCCAAATATTTCTATAATTGCGAAGTTTTCCCCGAACTGGAAAGTCCGCCATGAAATGGATTGTTCTGGCGATCTTTGCTGCTTGTGCTGCATATGTGCATTTCCGCGGTAAGGTTCGCCATCACTTTTTCCGCCAACTCTCGGACCATTCGACGTTTCTGTCGCCACTGAACGTGTTCATGTACACGTTCTCTCGTGTGCCGACGACGCCGTATCTGGAAGCCGAGCACTTCCCAGAATTGGAGCCCTTGCGCCAGAACTGGGAAGCGATTCGTGCCGAGGCGGTGTCGCTACTTGAGGCGAGCCGCATCAAAGCGTCGGACACATACAACGACCTCGGTTTCAATTCGTTCTTCAAGAGTGGCTGGAAGCGCTTCTACCTGAAGTGGTATGACGATGCGCATCCGTCCGCCAATGCACTCTGCCCGGTGACGACCGGCCTCGTGCGTCAGATCCCGACGATCAAGGCCGCGATGTTTGCCGAACTGCCGCACGGCAGCCGTCTCGTGCGCCACCGTGATCCGTTTGCGGGGTCGCTGCGTTTTCACCTCGGACTGGTCACACCGAACGATGACCGCTGCTATATCGACGTCGATGGTCAGCGCTATAGCTGGCGCGACGGCGAAGGCGTGGTATTCGACGAGACTTACATTCACTATGCCGAGAACCAGAGTGGTCGGAACCGCATCATTCTGTTCTGCGATGTCGAGCGTCCGATGCGGTATCGCTGGACGCAGGCGATCAACCACTGGTTCGGCCGTCATCTGGTCGGTGCTGCGGCGTCGCCCAACGAGGCGGGCGACCGTACCGGCGGGCTGAACAAGGTGTTCCGGTATGTTTACTCGATCCGCATTGTCGGCAAGCGCCTCAAGGCATGGAACCGCTACGTGTACTATGCGGTGAAATGGGCGCTTTTCGGCGGCATCGCACTGTGGATATTCTGGTGATCGACGTGCGCTGAACGCCGGTCAAATGCCGTCACTTGCCACATGCAACAGCGGCGCCTGAGCGAAAGCCAGGCGCCGCGTCTTTGAAAACGATGACAAACCAAACGCCATCCGGGGACCTGCCGGCCGATCGCTACGCTGTGATCGGTCATCCTGTCGAACATAGCCAGTCGCCGTTCATTCACGCGGAGTTCGCGCGGGAGACGGGCCAGCATCTCACGTATGAACGCCTGCTCGCGCCGCTCGACGCGTTCGCGGCTACCGTGCGCACCTTCATCGAAAATGGCGCACGGGGCGCCAACGTCACCGTGCCGTTCAAGCTGGAGGCGCATGCGCTCGCGGACCGTCTGACCGAACGCGCGCAGGCGGCTGGCGCTGTCAATACGCTGGTGTTCGATGTACAGGGCATCACGGGCGACAATACCGACGGCGTGGGCCTCGTGCGCGATATCGAAGGGCCGCTCGGCACCTCGCTCAAGGGGCGCCGCGTGCTGCTGCTCGGGGCTGGCGGCGCGTCGCGCGGGGCGATGTTGCCGCTGATCGAGGCTGGCCCGGCGGCACTTTTCGTGGCCAATCGCACAGCCGCACGTGCCGATGAACTTGTCGCGCGCTTCGCCGCGGCGGCGGGGCGTCATGGCGTGACGCTGGCGGGGGGCGGCTGGGACAAGACTCCGGTGGGGTTCGACGTCGTCATCAATGCCACGGCCGGTAGCTTGCAGGGTGACGTGCCGCCACTGCCGGCGGGGGTCTATGCCACCGGATCGCTGGCCTACGACATGATGTACGGTGCGCAACCGACAGTGTTCATGACGCACGCGTTGTCGGCCGGTGCGGCGCGCGCGGCGGACGGACTGGGCATGCTTGTCGAGCAGGCCGCCGAAGCGTTTGCTGTGTGGCGCGGTGTGCGTCCGTCGACCGGTGCCGTGCGCGCCGCGTTGCGCGCACGGCTCGCTGCCAAGGGCTGATCGTCATCGATGCCTGCGCAGCGACGCGCTCCGCGCACGACCCGCAAACGCCGCTGGGGGCCTTGGCAATGGACGGCTTACGTCGTCACGCTGGTATTCGTGGGCGTGCTGGCCACGCAGCTCTATTACTTCATGCAAATCGGCTGGTGGGTCCACTTCAATCCGCAATCGACGGCGTTCATGCGGGCGGCCGAGGCGCGGCTGCGCGAGACCAATCCGAATGCGACGCTTCGGCACGAATGGGTGCCGTACGATCAGATTTCGCGCAACCTGAAGCGCGCGATCATCGCCAGCGAGGACGCGAACTTCGTCAACCACGATGGCTTCGAGATCGACGCGATGCTCGGCGCATGGGAGAAGAATCAGAAGAAGGGCCGCATCGTCGCTGGCGGCTCGACCCTTTCCCAGCAGTTGGCCAAGAACCTGTTCCTGTCGAGCGAGAAGAGCTATCTGCGCAAGGCCGAGGAACTGAGCATTACCTGGATGCTCGAGTTCTGGATGGACAAGCAACGTATCTTCGAGATCTATCTCAACTCGGTTGAGTGGGGAGAAGGCGTGTTCGGTGCCGAAGCGGCTGCGCGTTACTACTACGGCATTCCGGCCTCGAAGCTCTCGCCATGGCAGGCGGCGCGGCTGGCCGTGATGTTGCCGCGCCCCCGCTATTTCGACACCCATCGCAATTCACCGTATCTCGCGCAGCGCGCTGGCGTCATTGCGCGTCGCATGGGGGCTGCGGAGCTGCCGCAGTAGCGTGTTGCGCACGTCTGGGGCGCGCGCTCTTGCGCCTGATTCGTCACGAAAAAAAGGCGGCACGACCTTCGTCGCGCCGCCTGACGTGCCAATCTCGTGCGCTGCGCCCCGCGCCCCGCGACCGTTCGCGCGGGAAATCGCGCGAGGGCTAGTGTCTTGGCTGCGCTGCGTCTGGCAGCGACTGCGCAGGCACTTGCAGGATGGTGCGCGTCGGGAAGGGCAGCGAGCAGCCCACGCTCTCGACCGTCTCCTTCACGCGGCGCTGGAGATCCCAATACAACCCCCAGTAGTTGCCCAGCAGCGACCAGACGCGCACGTTCACGATCACGGCGCTGTCGCTCACCTGCTTGACCATGATTTCCGGCGCGGGTTTGTCGAGCACCCGGCCGTCGTCGGCGACGTGCGCACGCAGTGCCGCCATGGCTGCATCGAGATCGTCATCGAGCGCAATGCCCACCGTGATCTCCATGCGACGCGTGGCGTTGCGGCTGTAGTTCGTGATCGGCTGCCCCCATATTTGGTTGTTCGGCACGCAGACGAAAATGCCGTCGGCATTCGTGAGCGTGGTCGTGAACAAGCCGATCTCTTCCACGGTACCCGCGACCGATGCGCCCGCAGTAATGTAGTCACCATTGCGGAACGGGCGAAGCACGAGCAGCATCGTGCCCGCCGCGATGTTCTGCAACGTGCCCTGCAACGCCAGACCGATCGCCAGACCGGCGGCGCCAAGCACGGCGATGATGCTGGCCGTTTGCACACCGAACTGTGCAAGTACGGCAATGATGGTGATGATGCGTACCGACCACAGCACGACCGACTCGATGAGCGGCTTGAGCGTGGCGTCGAAGTGCGGTGACCGGCTCAGTGTGCGGTGAACGAAGCGGGCCAGTCGTTTCGCGATCCAGAAGCCGATCAGCAGGATCAATACGGCCTGTACGAACGAAAGACCGTAACGAACGGCGTTGCCCGCCAGAAAACCCATCACCGCGTCGAAGGACGCGAGAGGGGTTGTGACTTCATTCATTTTGCTTTTCTCCCTGTCGATGGACGCGTGAGTGCGTCGATATCAAAGTTGACGCAAAGTGCGCAGATTGGTTCGATCCGCGTGCGACCGATGCTTGCCGAGCGCCCCGACTTCATCGAATTTAGGAGGATGCTTACGGCCGAATCCTCCATTTGCCGACGAAGGGGGCGGTGTGTCACTCAGGCTGAGTCGCCGCCCTTGGCGTGTCTGTGGCGTGGCTGCTACACTTGCCGTCGCCGCGTAGCAGGGAGAACCTCGTTTGATCAATGCCTTTGTCATCCATCAGGGCCGCCTGCAACAGGTGACTTGTGACCACCCCAGCGATCTGGCTAGCGTCTCGCCGGTCTGGGTCGATCTGCATAGCGAATCGGAAGAGGAGCGCCGCTGGGTCGAAGAGGCCTATCACGTCAAGTTGCCGTCACGCGACGAGGTGACCGATATCGAGGCGTCTGCACGCTATTACGAAGACGATGGCGGCGTGCTGCACATCCGCACGGACTTCCTGCTCGACGACGAGGAGCAGTCGCGTAACGTGCCGGTCGCGTTCGTGGTGCTCAAGGATCTGCTGATTTCCATCCACGACGAAGATCTGCCGGTGTTCCGGCTGGTGCGCATGCGCGCGCGCATTCGTCCAGGGTCGGTTCGCGACGCCATGGATGTATTGCTTGATCTTTATTCGACCGATGCGGAGTATTCGGCCGATTCGCTCGAAGGGGTGTATGCCGCGCTCGAAGCGGTGAGCAAGCGGGTGCTGGGCAAGAATCTCACCGATGCCGACGCCGCCAAGGCGCTGGAAAGCATCGCCGCCGAGGAGGATTTGAACGGCCGTATTCGCCGCAACGTGATGGATACGCGTCGCGCGGTGTCGTTCCTCATGCGCGCCCGCATGCTCAAGGACGAGCAGTATCAGGAGGGCAAGCAGATCCTGCGCGATATCGAGTCGCTCGATAACCACACGGCGTATCTGTTCGACAAGATCAACTTCCTGATGGATGCCACTATCGGCTTCATCAACATCAACCAGAACAAGATCATCAAGATCTTCTCGGTGGCGGCGGTCGCTTTCCTCCCGCCCACGTTGATCGCCAGTATTTACGGCATGAACTTCCAGATGATGCCGGAGTTGCATTGGGAAGTCGGTTATCCGTTCGCCATCGGCCTGATGGTCCTTTCGGCGATTGCGCCGTTCCTGTATTTCCGCCATCGCGGCTGGCTCGACTGAGCGCGCGCGGCGGCGCTTGACGCTGGCGCAGCGGCCGCTTTGCGCCGGACAAGGGAAGGCGAGGCCGCGGAGCAGGTAAAATAGCGGCCTTGCTGGATGGAATCAGTCTCGAATCACCCTCCGTCGGATTACTGCCGCCGGAACCCCGCCGGAACCCCGTCATGACATTCACCGAAGTTCTCAACGCCGCCTGGACGCGCAACAATTCGCTGCTTTGCGTGGGTCTGGACCCTGAGCCGTCGCGCATTCCCGCGCATCTGCAAGGGCAGCCCGACGCCATTTTCGAGTTCTGCCGCCAGATCGTGGATGCCACGGCACCCTACGCCAGTGCGTTCAAGCCACAGATTGCCTACTTCGCCGCGCATCGCGCCGAAGACCAGCTCGAGCGTCTGATTGCGCATATCCACGCCGATCATCCGGGCCTGCCGGTGATTCTCGACGCCAAGCGCGGTGACATCGGCAGCACCGCCGAGCAGTACGCGCGCGAAGCCTTCGAGCGCTATCGTGCCGATGCCGTGACGGTGAACCCGTATATGGGCTTCGACTCGCTTGAGCCGTATCTGGCGCATGCCGACAAGGGCGTTATCGTGCTGTGCCGGACATCAAATCCCGGGGGCAGCGATCTGCAATTCCTCGATGTCGACGGCAAGCCGCTGTATCAAACGGTGGCGCGTCTGGCGGCAGGTCCGTGGAATACGAGCGGTCAGATCGGTCTGGTGGTCGGTGCAACGTTCCCGGCGGAGATCGCGGCCGTTCGCAGCATCGTCGGCGATATGCCGTTGCTGATCCCGGGCGTGGGTGCTCAGGGCGGCGACGTCGAGGCGACGGTCAAGGCCGGTCGCACCGCCAACGGTACCGGCATGATGATCAATTCTTCGCGCGCCATCATCTATGCGGGGCGCGACGAGCAATTCGCTGCGGCTGCCGCAGCGGCTGCACAGAAGACGCGCGACAGCATCAACGCCTATCGTTGAGCAGCCTTCGTGCAGAGGTGCGAGTCATCGCGCATCGCGCGGCGGCAACCCCATCGGATTCGCCGCCATGTCATGGGCTGACGCCTTCGCCAAAAAAACAGCGCCTTGCGTACGAATCGCAGGCGCTGTTTTTTTTGGGGTGGCGGGATGGCTGCGATCACGCTGCCTTGCGCGCGCCTTTGCCCTTTAGCCCATCGCGCATATGTGCGACGTTGGACGCGTGGGGCGAGTGGGACGGATTACGCTTCTGCCTTGTCGAGCAACGCGATGACGCCACGCAGCGCGTGTTGTGCGGCCTGACTGCGCACTTGGGTGCGATCGCCCTTGAAGTGCTTCGTCTCGACAATCGTCGTGACGCGGTTGCTCCACCCGAAGCACACCATGCCCACGGGTTTGTCGGGGGTGCCGCCGCCCGGGCCGGCCACGCCGGTGATCGACAGCGAAACTTGCGCGCGGCTGTTGAGCAGTGCGCCTTCGGCCATGGCACGTGCCACGGGTTCGCTCACGGCGCCGTGCTTGCCGATCAGTTCGGCCGGAACGCCGATCATCTCGGATTTGGCTTGATTCGAATAGGTGACGAAGCCGCGCTCGAACCAGTTGCTGCTGCCGGAAATGTCGGTGATCGCTGCGGCGACGAGGCCGCCGGTGCAGGACTCGGCCGTCGTGAGCATCAGTCGTTCGTCACGCAGACGGTTGCCGACTTTCACCGACAGTTGGGCCAGAAGATTTTGTTCGGAGACCACGGGACGACGCCTTCAAAAAGTCAAAGCAACGAATACGTAACGGGCGCATGCACAGCACTTGCGTGGCGCCCTTGCATGGCGTGCTGTCCCGGTGCGATGACGTACCGGTAAGCGACTCGCTCAGATCGAGCGCCACAGCGCAATCACGAGCAGCGTACAGAACGCGGCGACGAGATCGTCCAGCATGATACCGAGGCCGCCCTTCACCGTACGATCGAAGTAGCTGATGGGCGGCGGTTTGACGGCATCGAAGAAGCGGAACAGGACGAACGCCACGAGTTGGCCGCCGAAGCTCGCCGGGGTAATGAACAGCAGCACGATCCAGAACGCGACGATCTCGTCCCATACGACCGCGCTGGGGTCCTGCGTGCCGAGCTTGTGCGCGGTATAGCTGCAGATCCAGACGCCGCCAATGAGGGATGCGGCAATCAACACGCCCCAGCCGGTAACTGTCAGATACAGATTGAGCACCAGATACGACGCCCATCCGAAAAGCGTTCCCACGGTGCCTGGCGCGAATGACGACAGGCCCGTGCCGAAACCGAGCGAGAACAGGTGTGCGGGATGCGACAGCAGGAAGCGCGAAGTCGGCCGGCGCGGGCCACTGCCCGGATTGACGGCGGCCGTTTGATCAGTGCTCATTGGAAATGGTCGAAACTTTTGAAATCGGCAGCGACGGCCGCGCCGGTCTTGTCATGAAGATGCAGCATCGTTTGGCGCGCGTCGGGAAGCGCTATTGTACCGATACGCGTGAGGCGTATGCCGAGTTCGTCGCCAATCGCCGCAATTCGATGCCGTTGCGTACTGTCGGCGCAGAAGCACAGTTGATAGTCGTCGCCGCCTGCGAGCGTACAAAGCCGTTGAATCGCGGGCGTTTGCGACGAAAGCAGGGCGGAACGGGGCAGGTCGTCGACGTTTACCTGCGCGCTCACGTTCGAGCGCTCCAAAATATGGCCGAGGTCGCCGAGCAACCCGTCGGAGATGTCCAGCGCGGCCCGGGCAACGCCCCGCAGCGCCAGCCCGAGGGGTATCTGAGGTTCCGGCCAGTCCATCGCGCGGCGCGCGAGCGCGAGATCGTCGTCTTGCAGCGGCCACTCGCCCCGTAATGCGCCGAGTGCCAGCCGGGCGTCGCCGAGGGTGCCGGAGATCCAGATGTCGTCGCCGGGTTGCGCGGCGTCACGCCGCAGCGCCTGGGCGGCTGGCACACTGCCGAAGACGGTCACACAGAGATTGCGCGGACCGCGCGTAGTGTCGCCGCCGACGAGCGGGCACGCATAATGATCGGCTAGCGCCGAGAGGCCTTCGGCGAACGGTGCAAGCCAGGCGGGATCGCTGTCGGGCAGGGCGAGCGCCAAAGTGAATCCCATCGGCCGTGCACCCATCGCGGCCAAATCCGACAGGTTGACGGCGAGTGTCTTGTGACCGAGCGCGCGCGGATCGGCGCCTGCGAAAAAATGCCGGCCCTCTACGAGCATGTCGGTCGAAATCGCAAGTTGCTCGCCTGCCTGCGGACTCAGCAGGGCGCAATCGTCCCCGATGCCGAGCGTCACATGCTCACCCTGACGCGTTGCACGGGCGAAGAAGCGATCGATCAGCGAGAACTCGGACAGCGGCAAAGTTGACGGGGATGTCGTGGTCATGGGCACCGGCACGGTTGCCAGCCTTGGGCGGGGGCATTGCAGCGCAGTCAGGGGCGGCGCAACGCAAGACGCCATGCGGCAGGCGATGAATAAACGGCTGCGGTAATGCGCAGCGCAAGGTTCCATTCTAAGAGGCTGTCTTCGCTTTCCCAAGCAGACAAACGAGGAGACGGCGGATTTCAGCCTCGCTCTCATAGTCCTTTCGGACAACACCTGAGGCGAATTTCATCCGTGGTCCGAAAGCGCGAGCAATGGTGCAATGCAGCGTTGAATTCGCGCGGATTTCTGGTCACTATCGTCGAGGAAGTGTCGTAGTGCGGGTGCAGCCCTTATCCGTTTTTTGCATAAATGACGTGAATAAATGGGGCTACAATTCGCAGTGAAAATTTGACTCATCCTGTTTGCCCAAGAGCCTTTCCTCATGCCCACGCCGATCGATCCGAAACTGCGCGAAGCTGCGCTCGAGTATCACGAATTCCCCACTCCCGGCAAAATCGCTATCGCGCCGACCAAGCAGTTACTCAACCAGCGCGATCTCGCGCTGGCGTACTCGCCGGGCGTTGCGGCCGCGTGTGAGGAAATCGTTATCGATCCGCTCAATGCATCGCGTTACACGGCGCGCGGCAATCTGGTCGGTGTGATTTCGAACGGCACCGCAGTGCTCGGTCTGGGCGACATCGGTCCGCTGGCATCGAAGCCGGTGATGGAAGGCAAGGGCGTGCTGTTCAAGAAGTTCGCCAATATCGACGTGTTCGATATCGAAATCGATGAGAAGGACCCCGAAAAACTCGTCGACATCATCGCGGCACTGGAACCGACGTTCGGCGCAATCAATCTTGAAGATATCAAGGCGCCCGAGTGCTTCATCGTGGAGCGCAAGTTGCGCGAGCGCATGAAGATCCCGGTCTTTCACGACGATCAGCATGGCACGGCCATCGTGGTTGCCGCCGCCCTTATCAACGGCCTGAAAGTCGTCGGCAAGGACCTGAAATCGGTGAAGGTGGTGACCTCCGGCGCGGGCGCTGCCGCACTCGCATGCCTGGACCTGCTCGTCGACATGGGCCTGCCTATCGAGAACGTCTGGGTGACGGATCTGGCGGGTGTGGTGTACGAGGGCCGTACCGAATTGATGGATCCGGAGAAGATCCGTTTCTCGCAAAAGACGGACGCACGCGGCCTCGCCGAGGTGATTGGCGGTGCAGACGTGTTTCTTGGCCTGTCGGCCGCTGGCGTGCTCAAGCCGGAAATGGTCAAGACCATGGCCGATAAGCCGCTGATCTTCGCGCTGGCCAATCCGAATCCGGAAATCACGCCGGAACTCGCGAAGGAAGTGCGTCCGGATTGCGTGATGGCGACCGGCCGCACCGACTATCCGAATCAGGTCAATAACGTCCTGTGCTTCCCGTTCATCTTCCGGGGGGCCATCGATGTCGGCGCGACCACGATCACGCGTTCGATGGAAATCGCCGCCGTGAACGCGCTTGCCGAGCTGGCGCGTCAGGAGCAGAGCGATATCGTGGCGTCGGCCTACGGTATCAAGAATCTGTCGTTCGGTCCCGAGTACCTGATTCCGAAGCCGTTCGATCCGCGTCTTCTGGTCAAGGTCGCCACGGCGGTGGCCGAAGCGGCGATGGCCGCCGGTGTCGCGACGCGACCGCTCGCGGATGTGGATGCCTACTCGCAGTCGCTCCAGCAGTTCGTGTATCACAGCGGCGGTCTGATGAAGCCGCTGTTCTCCGTGGCGCGCAGCGTGCCTGCCGACAAGAAGCGCATTGCGTTCGCCGAGGGTGAGGAAGAGCGCGTGCTGCGAGCCGTGCAGGTGCTCGTGGATGAGCGCGTTGCGACGCCGATTCTGGTGGGGCGCCCGGCGGTGATCGAACACCGCATCGAGCAATATGGCCTGCGTCTGACGCCGGGGGTCGACTTCACCGTCGTCAACCCCGAGCACGACGAACGCTATCGCGATTACTGGGAAACGTATCACCAGTTGACCAACCGCAAGGGTGTCACGGCGTCGTATGCACGTGTCGAGATGCGCCGCCGCACGACGCTGATCGCCGCCATGCTGGTTCGCAAGGGCGAGGCCGACGGCATGATCTGCGGCACGGTTTCCACACCGGGCCGTCACCTGCACTTCATCGATCGCGTGATCGGCAAGCGTGCGGGCGGGCATGTCTATGCCGCGATGAATGCGCTGATTCTGCCGAATCGCCAGATATTCCTGGTCGACACCCACATCAATCAGGATCCGAGCGCCGAAGAGCTGGCCGAGATCACGCTGATGGCGGCAGATGAGATTCGCCGTTTCGGCATCCAGCCGAAGGTCGCGTTGCTCTCCCACTCCAACTTCGGCACGAGTGATGCGAATTGTGCCCGCAAGATGCGCGAAACGCTGGCGATTCTGCAAGAACGTGCGCCGGAACTGGAGGTTGATGGGGAAATGCACGGCGATTGCGCGCTCGACCCGGAGCTTCGCGCGCGTATCATGCCGGAATCGACGCTTACCGGTGCCGCCAACCTGCTCGTCATGCCGAACATCGACGCCGCAAACATTGCCTACAACCTGCTCAAGACGGCAGCGGGCAACAATGTGGCAATCGGCCCGATTCTGTTGGGAGCGGCCAAGCCGGTGCATATCCTGACCGAATCGGCCACGGTGCGGCGCATTATCAACATGGCCGCGCTGGTGGTGGCCGATGCGGCAGCGCAGCAAGAGACGCGCTGACCTGACCGGGGCGCAAGGCGGTTCACCGCCGTTTGCCCCACGATAACGACAAAACGCCGCACCCGTTCGGGGCGGCGTTTTGTCATTTTAGCGACGCATTTCGCGCATCGTATATGTTCATGTGGGTGCTTACTGTCGTGAAAACCCCTGTGTTTTCGTGAATTTGTTGACTAGTTTGGTTGCAAAATGTAAGCCGACATTGATTCTCGTGAGCAATAGCGATAACCTTACGGCTTCACCCACCAGAACGAGTCCGCAACGCAAAACGGCGTCGGACGACAGGCAAGCTATGACAATGGCACGTTGGCTTCATCGGGGCATCGTGGCGCTGACGGCGGCTGGTAGTGTTTTTCTGGCGGGCAATACCGTGGCGCGCGAAACCGCGCCATACGTCACGGATCAAACGGCGGCGGTATCCGTTGCCGAGTTGCCTCGCGAAGCGCAGCGCACGCTGACGCTGATTGCTCAGGGCGGGCCGTTCCCTTACGCCAAGGATGGCATTGTGTTCGGGAACTACGAAAAGCTCCTGCCCAAAAAGCCGCGCGGCTATTACCATGAATACACGGTGTCGACTCCCGGTGCCCGCAATAGAGGTGCCAGGCGCATCATCTGTGGCGGTGACCAACGCGCAGTGGATCCGTGTTACTACACCCAAGACCACTACAACAGCTTTAGACGCATAAGGGAATGACAGCAGTATGAGTGAGCCGGTTTTCGCACAGGAACGCGGGAAAGATCTTATGGCAGATCCATTCGGTGCGGGCGAGGGCAACTTGTTCAAGCAGGTGCTGGGCCTGCATGCTGTCGCGCGGGCTGGCCGCCGCCATACCTTATCGGAAGAGGGAGATATGAGTCTTTTCAAGACCGTCAGGCCGAATATTGTGCAGTCGATCCGCGCATTCCGCGTGCCGGAACTGGCCGCAGAGGCCGAGCGACTCGGGCAGCACTTCCTGTACGCGAATTGTTCGCAGGCGCAGAGCAAGGCCGAGGTGCTGGAGACGATTGCCACGTCGTTCCTGTTCCCCAAGCATTTCGGGAAGAATTACGATGCGTTGCACGATTGCCTCACCGATCTGGTCGCTCATGCGGGACCTCAACCCGGTTTCGTGGTGGTGCTGGAGGGATTGCCGGTGGTGACGAAATTCGATAAGGACGGCCGGGAAACGCTGCTTGACGTCTTCCGCGATGCCGCTGAGTTCTGGTCGGAGCGCCGCATCAGTTTCCGCGTTTTTTACTCGTTTGCCTGATGATCAATCAACTCATCGGCAGTGAATTTTCGTGAAAACACCGCCTGATGTCGTCAAATGCGCGCCCTGATGTGACTTGATGCCGGATCAGGCGCCAGAAAAAAGGTCCGCTTTGCGGACCTTTTTTCGTTTCTGGCTGGGTACCGCCTGCCAGTGACGTCAGCCGGTATGGCCGCCGAGGAATTTTTGCGCGAGGCTTGCCAGATCCAACTGACCCTGCGGCAGATCGCCGTTCGGTGTGAGGTGATTGATGACCTCCGGCAGAAGCGAAGATAACTGCTGTGCGGCTTCGTCCTGGCTGACGCCTGCGGTATCGGCCAGTTGTTGCAGTTGACCGCCTGGGCCAAGCGCCTGGGTTACCTGATCGGCCGAGACCGGCTGATTGCTTCCCGTGCCGACCCAAGAACGCACGGCGTCGCCGAGCCCACCGTTCTCGAGCATCTGCGTCAGGCCACCCAGACCGCCGAGCGCACCGACCAAATCGCCGGGTGAGGTCGCCGGCGCACCCGAGCCCGTCGGCTGTGATGCCTGCGCACCACCCAGCAAGCGTCCCAACAGGCCGCCGAGACCGCCGCCACCGCTGGCGGCAGCACCGCCACCCAGCATCCCGCTGAGTGCGCCGCCTAGCGAGCCGAGCAGGTCGCCACCTTGACCGCCTTGGCCCTGCGTATTGCCCGAGCGGCTGGCGATCATCGCCAGTAACCCCATCAGCAGCAACATCTTGGTATTCCCGCCGCCGCTATTGCCACCGGCCTGATTGCCGGATACGCCGCCGAGAATGGAATCGAGGATACCCATGAGGAATTACTCCTTTTGACTTGAGAAGCCGTTTTCGAGTCGTCTATGCTTACCAACCGCCCCAGCGTGCGGCCAGAGCAGCGAGTACAGCCATTCCCGCCGTTTCCGTCCGCAAGACACGTTCACCCAAGCGAATGGCTGTGAAGCCAGCCTCCCGTGCGAGCGATTCTTCCTGAGGTGCCAGCCCGCCTTCCGGGCCAAAGAGCAACACGCCAGGTTGAGGCGGCACTTCCCGCGGCAGCGAATCGAAATCGCTGTCTGCTCTAGGTGACAATAGCACACGCCATCCGTAGTTCGTCTCCGTCTCCGGGTCATGCAGCCACGTCGTGATCGGGCGGATCGGCAGGATGCGCGGCACCCGATTTCGTCCGCACTGCTCGCAAGCGGCCTGTGCCAGCGCTTGCCAGTGGGCAACCCGCTTTGCGGCGCGTTCCGCGTCAAGGCGAATGACCGAGCGTTCGGTGGCAAGCGGCTGAATGTCCGTGACACCGAGTTCGATGGCCTTTTCGATCAGCCAGTCCATCTTGTCGCCGCCGGCGATACCCTGCGCCAGCGTGACGCGATAAGGCGTTTCCGCTTCACGGGTATCGTGCTCCCCGAGTTGCGCCGTCGCGTGACGTTTTTCCAGTGTCGCGAGTACGGCGGGAAACTCGCCGCCCGTGCCGTTGAACAGCGTGAGTGCGTCGCCTGTTTTCAGACGCAATACCTGAGCGTGACGAACCACGGTGTCGGGGAGGTCAAGCAGGGCGCCGGCGTGCAATGGCGCATCGATGAAAAAGCGAGGCATACGGGCGAAAGGCGAAGAAGGGCTGTGCGGCAGGACGTTGGGGACAGAAGCATACCCCAATGCCATCGGAGCGCGTACTCAGCCGCGCGATGCAACGGGCCGGGCGAAGCCCCAGCGATACCCGTCAGGGTCCTCCAACTGGCAGAAGCGATCCCCCCAGAATTGATCGCTGGGTGGCATCAGCCCCTTCGCTCCGGCGGCAATGGCGCGTGCGTATAGCGCATCGACGTCCTCCGTATACACATAGAAGCTCTGCGGCGCTTCTACACCTGAAGTGCGCGGCGTACGTGCCGTGCTCGCAAACGCACCTTCGGGAGCGAACATCAGGATCAGTTGCCCCCGATAGAACATCTCGACGTGCATGACCGCACCGTCGTCGTCCACCATGTCGTGCACCGTGAAACCGAACGCCTGCTCATAGAATGCTGCGGCCGCTCGGGCATCGCGCACGGTCAGATAGGGCGTCAACCACGGCACATGGGATGGGCGGGGATCGGACATGACTGTGCTCCGGTGGGCTCGCCGGCGGGGGCAATGGGCGCGCGTCCCGAAAACGGGGGAGGGGAGCACGGGGTGCCGACGGTCGTGACTAGCCCTCAATATACAAGGAACGCGCGTCTGCTTCACTCGCAGCGCGTCATCTCGTTGCGGGGTGAGCCGGCGCACCGCCAAGCACGGACGTCAACTCCGGTGCAATGTCGAACAGCGCAGCGTGCCGGGATGGCGAGTAGTGGCGCAAGGGTTGCAGTGCGTCCGGCAGGGTGTCGGGGGTGTTGTCGCGCACATCGAGTGAATCGCTGGCGAATGCCAGGGCCCATTGCGTGCCGTAAAGCGGCACGTACGTTGTCATGGGCTGGACGCAGGCGAACACCGAGCGCAGCGCGTCGAGCATGCCTCGAACCTGATCGCCCTCGAACCAAGGCGCCCCCAGTTGCAGAGCGATGCCACCCCGCGAACCGAGTAACGTGCGGACTTTGACGAAGAACGCGGCATCGTGCAGCGTGGCTGCGTCGCCGTCGGCTTCTGTCAGGTCAAAAATCACGGCGTCGAATCGCTCGCCCTGCGCGAGTGCGGCATCCACGAGATCCCGGGCGTCGCCGATGACGAGCGTGGTGCGCGGATCGTCGAATGCCCCATCGGCCAGCGCCGGCATGTGTTGCAGGACGGTGGCCGGCACCTGAGCATCAAGTTCGGCAACGACGACCTCACGCACGCTCGCATGGCGTAACGCTTCGCGCGCCGAACCGCCGTCACCTCCGCCGAGTATCAGCACGCGTGCGGCGCTGCCGTGGGCAAGCAACAGGGGGTGCACCATGCATTCGTGGCAGATATGCGCATCGGCGAGCGAAGCCATGAACCGGCCATCGAGGCGATAAGCGCGTCCGAGTGCGCCGAATGCAGGCAGATCGACGACTTCGATGTGCTGGTGGGCAGACGTCGTGGCGAACACGGGACGCGCGACGAACGCATAGCTGGCCCATTGCCCGAGGGGCGCCGTGCAAGGGGACGGCGCGATGCCGGATTCGTGTGCGGGGACGTCACGTTTGGCGGACATTGGCAGGGCAACTTCCTCTAATTTGGAGTGATCACGTCACTTACTCGCATGATTCCACGTTCCCGCCGGTTGGGGAAGTTCGCCGCTAACGACCCGGGCAGGTGTCGTATCTGGTAAAATCTCGGTCTTTCTCTGCAATTGAATTTCGCGCGGCAGCTCGCGGCAACGGGGCACGCCCGCTCTTCCGGCTGGTCACCATGACGAACTCCTCTTCTGCTACGGCTGCACTGATGGCCTCTGCCATTCGCGTCCTCTCCATGGATGCGGTCCAACAGGCCAACTCCGGTCACCCTGGCGCGCCGATGGGCATGGCCGATATCGCGGTCGCTCTCTGGGGCCGTCATCTCAAACACAACCCCGTCAATCCGCACTGGTTCGATCGCGACCGCTTCGTGCTGTCGAACGGCCACGGTTCGATGCTCATCTATTCGCTGCTGCATCTGACGGGCTACGACCTGCCGCTCGAAGAACTGAAGCACTTCCGTCAACTGCACAGCAAGACGCCGGGTCACCCCGAAGTGGGTATCACCCCGGGCGTCGAGACGACCACGGGGCCGCTGGGCCAGGGCATCACCAATGCCGTGGGCTTTGCGCTCGCCGAGGCACTGCTCGCCAAGGAATTCAATCGCCCGGGCAACGACATTGTTGACCACTATACGTATGCGTTCCTCGGCGATGGTTGCCTGATGGAAGGCATCTCGCACGAAGCCTGCTCGCTCGCAGGTACGCTGCGTCTGAACAAGCTCATCGCGCTGTACGACGATAACGGCATCTCGATCGACGGCGACGTCGAGTACTGGTTTGCCGACGACACGCCCAAGCGCTTCGAAGCGTACGGCTGGAACGTGATTCGCGGCATCGACGGTCACGATGCCGACGCCGTCGACGCTGCCATCGCACAAGCCAAGACGTCGGATCGTCCGACGCTGATCTGCTGCAAGACGCTCATCGGCAAGGGCGCGCCGAACAAGCAGGGCGGTCACGACGTGCACGGCGCCCCGCTCGGCGCCGACGAAATCGCCGCCACGCGCGCTGCGCTGGGTTGGAACCTGCCGCCGTTCGAAGTGCCGGCCGAGGTCTACGCCGCATGGGATGCGAAGGCTGCGGGTCAGCGAGCCGAGGCTGCGTGGAACGAGCGTTTTGCCGCGTATCGCAGCCAGTTCCCGGCAGAAGCTGCCGAGTTCGAGCGACGCATGAAGGGTGAACTGCCGGGCGACTTCAAGTCGGCCGCCGCCGCCTTCGTTGCCAAGACCAACGAGAAGGCCGAGACGGTGGCGACGCGCAAGGCGTCGCAGCTTGCCATTGAGGGCCTGGCCGCAGTGCTGCCGGAATTCCTGGGCGGCTCGGCTGACCTGACCGGCTCGAACCTGACGAACTGGAAGGCCAGCAAGGCCGTGCGTGCGAACGCGGACGGCGTGCAGTTCGGCAATCACATCAACTACGGTGTGCGCGAGTTCGGCATGAGCGCCATCATGAACGGCATTGCGCTGCACGGCGGTTACATCCCGTTCGGCGGCACGTTCCTGACGTTCTCCGACTACAGCCGCAATGCGCTGCGCATGGCGGCGCTCATGAAGTTGCGTTCGATCTTCGTGTTCACGCACGACTCGATCGGTCTGGGCGAAGACGGCCCGACGCACCAGTCTATCGAGCACGTCTCGAGCCTGCGCCTGATCCCGCAAATGGACTTGTGGCGTCCGTGCGATACGACGGAGACGGCGGTCGCGTGGGTGGCTGCGGTGGAGCGTCACGATGGCCCGTCGAGTCTCGTGCTCAGCCGTCAGAACCTGCCGTTCGTCGCGCGTGACGACGCGCAGATCGCCAACATCCGTCGCGGCGGCTACGTGCTGCGTGACGTGGCGAAGCCGCAAATCGTACTGATCGCGACCGGCTCGGAAATGGATCTGGCCCTCAAGGGCGCCGAAGCACTGGCTGCCGAGGGGATCGCGGCGCGTGTCGTGTCCATGCCGTCGACCAACGTGTTCGATCGTCAGGACAAGGCGTATCGCGAGAGCGTGTTGCCGCGCGGCGTGCCGCGTGTGGCCATTGAAGCCGGTGTCACGGCGTTCTGGCATAAGTACGTCGGCCTGGAAGGCGGCGTGGTCGGTATCGATACCTTCGGCGAGTCGGCTCCGGCCGGCGTGCTGTTCAAACACTTCGGCTTCACCGTCGACCACGTGGTCGCGACGGTCAAGTCCGTGCTTGGCTGATTTCGTTAGACCTTACGGAGAAACCCCCATGACCATTCGCGTCGCTATCAACGGCTACGGCCGTATCGGCCGCAACGTACTTCGCGCCCACTACGAAGGTGGTAAGAAGCACGACATCGAAATCGTCGCCATCAACGATCTCGGCAATGCACAGACGAACGCTCACCTGACGCAGTACGACACGGCGCACGGCAAGTTCCCGGGCACGGTGTCGGTCGACGGCGACTTCATGGTCGTCAACGGCGACAAGATCCGCGTGCTGGCCAACCGTAACCCGGCCGAACTGCCGTGGGGCGAGCTGGGCGTTGACGTCGTGCTCGAGTGCACGGGCTTCTTCACCACGAAGGAAAAGGCCAGTGCTCACCTGAAGGGCGGCGCGAAGAAGGTCATCATCTCGGCCCCGGGCGGCAAGGATGTGGACGCCACCATCGTGTTCGGCGTGAACGAAGGCGTGCTCAAGGCGACCGACACGGTCATCTCGAACGCTTCGTGCACCACGAACTGCCTGGCACCGCTGGTGCAGCCGCTGCACGAGAAGATCGGTCTGGAAACGGGCCTGATGACGACCGTTCACGCTTACACCAACGATCAGGTGCTGACGGACGTGTATCACGAAGACCTGCGTCGCGCGCGTTCGGCCACGATGAGCATGATCCCGACCAAGACGGGTGCCGCTTCGGCCGTTGGTCTGGTGTTGCCGGAACTCAACGGCAAGCTCGACGGCTACGCCATCCGCGTTCCGACGATCAACGTGTCGATCGTTGACCTGTCGTTCATCGCCAAGCGCGACACGACGGTGGACGAAGTCAACGCGATTCTGAAGGAAGCGGCGGAAGGTCCGCTGAAGGCCATCGCTACGTACAACACCGCACCGCTGGTGTCGGTTGACTTCAACCACAATCCGGCCTCGTCGAACTTCGACGGCACGCTGACCAAGGTGTCGGGTCGTCTGGTGAAGGTCAGCTCGTGGTACGACAACGAGTGGGGCTTCTCGAACCGCATGCTCGACACGACGGTCGCGCTGATGTCGGCGAAGTAAGCAGACGGCATTTGCCGGATAGGCGAACCGAAAAAAGCCCGACGGTATCCATCGGGCTTTTTTCGGTTCGCCTATCCGCAACATGCGTAGCGTATTAATCCAGATCGTCGCCGCACGATGATGTGCGGCTTCCCAAAACTCTCGGGTAGAGGGGACTGGCGGCGGGTCAGTTTTTCAGACGGTGTGGGCACGGGTTCTTTGTGCAACTCCCGTACATGGCGAGCGAGTGTTCCTGAAGCGCGAAGCCTCGTTCCTTGGCAATCATCTTCTGGCGGCTTTCGATCTCTGCGTCGAAGAACTCTTCGACTCGGCCGCAGTCAAGGCACACCAGGTGATCGTGGTGAGTGCCCTCATTGAGTTCGAAAACGGCCTTGCCGGATTCAAAGTTGCTGCGCGACAATAGTCCGGCTTGCTCGAATTGGGTCAGCACACGGTAGACCGTGGCGAGGCCGATATCGAGGTTTTCATTGAGCAGATGACGATAAACGTCTTCAGCGGTCAGATGGCGCACCTGACTACTCTGAAAAATCTCCAGAATTTTCAGGCGCGGAAGCGTGGCTTTCAGTCCGATATTTTTCAAATCGGCGGGATTCGGCATCGCTCTACGTCCCTAGAGTACAATACAGCCCCAATAATAATGCCTTTTTGCCTTGCTCGGGTGCAAACCGGGGCAAACGGGACGGTAAATGCCGTCAACAGGGGCGATGTGGCGGCGCGCCCGGCGTGCCGGAGTCAAGTTCGATTTTTTTGAAAGCGAGTCAGATTTGCGTCGTTATCTCTCCCTTCCGTTCTCCGTCTGTGCTGCGGCGGCATTCCTGGCGCTGGCCGGCTGCTCGACGTACGACAGCGTGACCGACAAAGTGATCGGCGTGGTAACGCCGTATCGAATCAACATCGTTCAAGGCAACTTCGTCTCGAAAGAGGCCTATGACCAGCTCAAGGCCGGCATGACGCGCGATCAGGTGCGTCAGTTGCTCGGCACGCCGCTGCTAACGGACCTATTCCACGCCAACCGCTGGGACTACGTTTTCTACTTCAAGCGCGGCAACGCCTCGGTGGTGCAGGAGCGCCATCTGAAGGTCTATTTCGACGGCGATACGCTGGCACGTTGGGAAGGCGGCGAAAACTTGCCGACCGAGTACCAACTGGTCCAGGAAATCGACGGTCAGAAGGGCAAGACCGTGAAGACCGACGCACCTGCGCCGTCGACAGCAAGTGCTGCTGCCGCCGAGGCCGCTGCGCCGTCGCCGGATGCTGCCGCCGTCGCACCGACCGCAGCACCTGCGGCAGCGAACGTCGCGACGGTGTCGACAGACGCCGCCTCGCAAGCCTCGCAGGCAGCCCCGGCTGCCGGCAACAGCGCATCGGGCAGCGCCGGCACGTCTTCCGGTACGGGGCTTGTCCCGTCGCCGCGTGTGACCTCTGGTGGCGGCCTGTTCTCGGCGCCCAAGTAAGCTGTTGGAAGAATAAAGAATCACGATGATGAAAATTGCGATTGCTGGCGCCTCTGGCCGTATGGGCCGGATGCTGATCGAAACCGTGTTGGCTGCCGATGACGCGGAACTGGTCGGTGCCCTCGACCGTGAGGGCAGTCCGGCGCTGGGTCACGATGCTGGCGCGTTCCTGGGTCGCGAGACTGGTGTGAAAATCACCGCAGATCTCGATGCCGCGCTTGCCAACGCCGAATACCTGATCGACTTCACTCGCCCTGAAGGGACGCTGGCGCATCTGGCCGCCGCCGAAAAGCACGGCGTGAAGATGATCGTCGGCACCACGGGCTTCTCGGAAGAGGACAAGGTGCGTCTGGCTGAGGGGGCTGAGCGTGTGGCCGTCGTATTCGCGCCGAACATGAGCGTCGGCGTGAACGCCACGTTCAAGCTGCTCGAAATCGCTGCCAAGATCCTGAATACCGGCTACGACATCGAGATCATCGAAGCCCACCATCGCCACAAGGTGGATGCGCCGTCCGGCACGGCGCTGCGCATGGGCGAAGTCGTGGCCGAGGCATTGGGCCGCGATCTGAAGGAATGCGCGGTCTATGGTCGCGAAGGTGTGACCGGTGAGCGCGATCCGTCGACCATCGGTTTCGCCACCGTGCGCGGCGGCGATATCGTTGGCGATCACACGGTGCTGTTTGCCGGTATCGGTGAGCGCATCGAAATCACGCACAAGTCGTCGAGCCGTCTGTCGTACGCGCAGGGTTCCTTGCGTGCTGCCCGCTTCCTTGCGCAACACAAGACCGGCCTGTTCGATATGCAGGACGTGCTAGGCCTACGCTGATTCAGCGTAGGCTTCCGGCCGGGTTGCCGCCCGTGCGCATCTCATAAGATGCGCACGAGCGGCTCCTGAAGCCTTCAGAACGGGTGCCCTCCACCGCAGATCGCACAACGCATCGACGGGCTTCGGAGTCAAAGTGACCCAAAGGCCGCATCCCCTCGCAGCCGTCGCGCCGAATCCGCTCCCGGCGGCGTTATAATCATCGTTTTCCCCGGATCTGCCCTGAAAGTGCTGCGTGCTGCGCAATCGCGCCCGCATGCCAGCGGGGGAAGACCGAGCCGAATCCTATCCGCCGACCCATCATGCAAGAAAAATACGTTCCCGCCGACGTCGAAGCCTTCGCCCAGTCCCACTGGCGCGCGATCGATGCCTACAAGACCACCGAGCGCGCGGACAAACAGAAATTCTATTGCGTCTCGATGCTGCCGTATCCGTCGGGCAAGCTGCATATGGGACACGTGCGCAACTACACCATCAACGACGTGATGTACCGTCAGATGCGTATGCGCGGCTACAACGTGCTGATGCCGATGGGCTGGGACGCTTTCGGTATGCCGGCGGAAAACGCGGCCATGGCCAACGGCGTGCCGCCGGCCAAGTGGACGTACGACAACATTGAGTACATGAAGAAGCAGATGCAGGCGATCGGCGTGGCGGTCGACTGGTCGCGCGAAATTGCTACCTGCAAGCCGGAGTACTACCGCTGGAACCAGTGGCTGTTCCTCAAGATGCTCGAGAAGGGCGTCGCCTATCTGAAGACGGGCACTGTGAACTGGGATCCGATCGATCAGACCGTGCTCGCCAACGAGCAGGTGATCGACGGTCGTGGCTGGCGTTCGGGCGCGCTGGTGGAAAAGCGCGAAATCCCGATGTATTACATGCGCATCACCGATTACGCCGATGAGTTGCTCCGTGATCTGGACGAACTCGGCTGGCCCGAGCGCGTGAAGGTGATGCAGCAGAACTGGATCGGCAAGAGCTTCGGCGTGAACTTTGGCTTCCCGTACGAGCTCGATGGCGAGAGCAAGTTGCTGCGCGTGTTCACCACGCGTGCCGACACGATCATGGGCGTGACCTTCTGCGCGATTGCGGCTGAGCATCCGCTGGCCACGCGTCTGGCGGCCGAGCGACCTGACTTGCAGGCGTTCATCGCCGAGTGCAAGCAGGGCGGCGTGGCGGAAGCCGACATCGCCACGATGGAAAAGAAAGGGATGCCGACGGGCTTCTTCGTCACGCACCCGCTCACGGGCGAGAAGGTCGAAGTTTGGATCGGCAACTACGTGCTGATGGGTTACGGCGAGGGCGCGGTGATGGGTGTGCCTGCGCATGACGAGCGCGACTTCGCGTTCGCGCGCAAGTATGGCCTGCCGATCAAACAGGTCGTCGCGGTCGCTGGCGAAACGTACTCGACGGACGCTTGGCAAGCCTGGTATGGCGACAAGGAAAGCGGCACGCTGATCAACAGTGGCAAGTACGATGGCCTGGGCTTTGCGGCCGCCGTCGACGCGATTGCCGCGGATCTCAAGGCGAAAGGCGCGGGTGACAAGCAGGTCACGTTCCGTTTGCGCGACTGGGGTATTTCGCGTCAGCGCTACTGGGGCACACCGATCCCGATCATTCATTGCGACGCGTGCGGTGCCGTGCCGGTCCCCGAGAAGGATCTGCCGGTCGTGCTGCCTGAAGATCTCGTGCCGGACGGCACCGGCAACCCGCTGGCCAAGTCCGAAGCGTTTCTCAAGTGCGATTGCCCGAAGTGCGGCAAGCCGGCACGCCGTGAGACCGATACGATGGACACGTTCGTGGACTCGTCGTGGTACTTCTCGCGCTATGCCTGCCCGGATGCCGACAAGATGGTCGACGAGCGCACCAATTACTGGATGCCGATGGATCAGTACATTGGCGGCATCGAGCACGCGATTCTTCACCTGTTGTATTCGCGCTTCTGGACCAAGGTCATGCGCGATCTGGGGCTGGTGAACTTCAAGGAGCCGGCGCAGAACCTGCTCACGCAGGGCATGGTGCTCAATGAGACCTTCTATCGTGAAGACGCCTCGGGCAAGAAGACGTGGTTCAACCCGCTCGACGTGCAAGTGCAGTTCGACGACAAGGGCCGTCCGACCCGTGCGACGTCGAAGGCCGATGGGGCCGACGTGACGCTCGGCGGCATCGAGAAGATGTCGAAGTCAAAGAACAACGGTGTAGATCCGCAGTCGCTGATCGATCAGTACGGTGCCGATACGGCGCGTCTGTTCGTGATGTTCGCGGCGCCGCCGGAGCAACAGCTCGAGTGGTCGGGCGCGGGTGTTGAAGGCGCGAGCCGCTTCCTGCGACGTCTGTGGGGCTTCGGTCAGTCGCAGGCTGCGCTGCTGCGCCAGACGGACGCCGCTATCGATGCGGCCAACCCGGCGGCTCAGGCGCTGCGTCTCGAGATTCATAGCGTGCTCAAGCAGGCCAACTACGACTACCAGCGTGTGCAGTACAACACGGTCGTGTCGGCGGCGATGAAGATGCTCAACGCGATCGAGAGCGACAAGGGGGCGGCGGGTGCCGGTGCGGTGCGCGAATGCTACGGCATTCTGCTGCGCGTGCTGTACCCGGTGGTGCCTCACATCACGCACGGCCTGTGGGTCGAGTTGGGTTACGCGGCGCAACAGGGCGATCTGCTGGACGCCTCGTGGCCGGAAGTCGACGAAGCCGCGCTGGTGCAAGACGAAATCGAACTTGTGCTGCAGGTGGCCGGTAAGGTGCGTGGCGCCGTGCGTGTGGCGAAGGACGCTTCTCGCGAGGTCATCGAGCAAGCCGCGCTGGCGCACGAAATGACGGCCAAGTTCGGCGAAGGCAAGCCGGTGAAGAAGGTCATCGTCGTGCCGGGCCGTCTCGTGAACGTCGTGGTCTGAGACGTTAGCCACTACTGCTGGTCGATGATTTGATGACGTTTGGTGACAAGAGGGCACATCACGTGCAAATGACATCCGGGCAACGAGGCGTCGGTGTGACGCGCAGGATTTTCGGCTGGATCGCTATGCTGGGCTGCGCGTTGGCGCTATCCGCGTGCGGCTTCCAGCTGCGTGGCGCAAGCGAGTATGCGTTCCACCGTCTGTACATCTCGGGCGGTGGTCAGATGGCGACCGACATCTCGCGCTACATCCGCTACGGAAGCAAGGGAACGGTGGTTGTGACCGAACCCAAGGACGCCGATGCCCGGCTGGAAATCGTGAACACCACGTCGTCACGCTCGGCCGTCAGTCTCGACGCGAATGGTCAGGCGCGTGAGTACGAAATGCGCAGCGCGTTCACCTTCCAGCTTGTGACGCCAGATGGAACGCCGATCATTCCGTTGAGCACGATTCGCCTGACGCGAAATTTGCCGTATAGCGACAGCGAAACGACTGCGCGAGACGCGGAAGCCGCGTTGCTCAGCCGGGACATGCAGAAGGACGCCGTAGCCCAGATCATCCGCCGTATGGAAGCCGTGAAATCCATGCCGGCGAAGAAGCCGGAAGAGTAACGCCTACCGTTATGCAACTGCGTCCCGACGCGCTCGACGCGCATCTCGCCAAAACACTCTCGCCGATCTATACGATCTACGGCGATGAGAGTCTGCTCGTGCAGGAGGCGGTGGATCGCGTGCGCGCGGCAGCGCGTGCGGGAGGCTTCACCGAGCGCGATGTGCTCAGCGTCGAGCGCAGCTTCGATTGGGGGGCCCTTGCGAATGCCGGGCAGTCGATGTCGCTGTTCGGCGACCGCAAGCTCATCGAATTGCGCATTCCCGGTGGAAAGCCCGGCAAGGACGGAGGCGCCGCGCTCAAGGCGCATGCCGATGCCGCCAACAGCGACGTGCTGACGATCATCACGCTGCCACGGCTCGATGCCACAGCGACCAAGTCCGACTGGTTCTCGTCGCTCGATCGCGCCGGTGTCACGATCAAGGTCGACCCGGTCGACCGGAGCCGTCTGCCGGACTGGATTGCCCAACGTCTCACCGCGCAGGGACAGCGAGTTGAAGCCGGTGAGCCGGGGCGTCGCGTCTTGCAGTTCATCGCAGACCGCGTGGAAGGCAACCTGCTCGCAGCGCATCAGGAAATTCAGAAGCTGGGCCTGCTGTACCCGCCGGGCGTGCTGGCGTTCGAGCAGGTCCAGGATGCCGTGCTGAATGTCGCGCGTTACGACGTCTTCAAGCTCAGCGAAGCCGTGCTGGCCGGTGACGCCGCCCGGCTGGTCCGCATGCTTGACGGCCTGCGCGGCGAAGGCGAGGCCGCTCCGCTGGTGCTGTGGGCGTTGACCGAAGAGGTCCGCACGCTTGCCAAGATCACGCGCGGAATGGCGGCGGGCAAACCGCTCGCCATGTTGTTGCGCGAATATCGAGTCTGGGGTCCGCGTGAGCGTTTGATGGAGCAGGCGGCGAATCGCGCCACGCCGGCCATGCTGGCGCAAGCGTTGCAGTTGGCTGCGCGTCTGGACCGGCAGGTCAAGGGCTTGCGCGCCGACGGCTTGCCTGGCGACCCATGGGACGGCATGCTGCAGCTCGGTCTGCTGCTCGCGGGCGAGCGACCGCCGATGGCGCGCTCCGCTCGCGCACCCCGTCCGGTGCACGCGTAGACCGCGCCCCAATTCCCGCCACCGTCGGCTGCCCGCACCGGCAGCCAACAGAATGCAAAGGCGACCGAGTCGCCCAAAGAACTGCCGAACCGACGAAATGGATATCAAAGCCTACATGCAATCGCTGGGCCAGCGTGCCCGTGAGGCGTCGCGCGCCATGGCGCGTGCCGACACTGCCGCCAAGAATCGCGCGTTGCTCGCGATTGCGGATGCCATCGAACGCGATGGTGCCAAGTTGCAGGACGTGAACCGCCGCGATCTTGAGCGCGCGCGTGCCAACGGTCAGGACGCCGCGTTCATCGACCGTCTTACGCTGTCCGACAAGGCGCTGCGCACGATGATCGAAGGGCTGCGCCAAATTGCCAGCCTGTCCGACCCCATCGGTGAGATCAGTAATGTGCGCGTGCAGCCGAGCGGCATTCAGGTCGGCCAGATGCGAGTGCCGCTGGGTGTCATCGGCATCATTTACGAGTCGCGTCCCAATGTGACCATCGACGCCGCAGCGCTTTGCCTCAAGTCGGGCAATGCGACCATTCTGCGTGGCGGGTCCGAAGCCATCGAGAGCAACACCGCGCTCGCTGCCCTCATTGCTCAGGCGCTTGCGGCGACCGGTTTGCCTGGCGACGCCGTGCAGGTGGTGAGCACGCCCGACCGCGCGGCTGTTGGTGAACTCATCACCATGACCGAGTACGTCGACGTGATCGTGCCGCGCGGCGGCAAAAGCCTGATTGCGCGTCTGATGCAGGACGCCCGTGTGCCGATGATCAAGCACCTTGATGGCATTTGCCACGTCTACGTTGACGGCCGCGCCGATCCGGCGAAGGCGCTCGCGATTTGCGAGAACGCGAAGACGCACCGCTACGGCACCTGCAACACGATGGAGACATTGCTCGTCGATCAGCAGGCCATCGGCCAGTTGCCAGCCATTGCCCGCATGTTCCAGGGCAAGCAGGTCGAGTTGCGTGGTTGCGAACGAACGCTGAAGGTGCTGGGCGATGCCGGTGTGACGGGCGTGGTGTCGGCGACTGAGGAAGACTGGTCAACGGAATACCTCGCACCGGTGCTGGCGATCAAGATCGTCGACGGCCTTGCGCTGGCCATTGAGCACATCAATCGTTACGGCTCGCATCATACCGACGCCATCGTGACTGAGGACTACACTGCTGCGATGCAATTCCTGCGCGAAGTCGATTCAGCGAGCGTGATGATCAATGCCAGCACGCGATTTGCCGACGGCTTCGAGTTTGGTCTGGGCGCTGAGATCGGCATCTCGAACGACAAGCTCCATGCGCGCGGCCCGGTGGGTCTTGAGGGCCTGACGAGTCTGAAGTACGTCGTGTTCGGGCACGGCGAAGTCCGCCAGTAACCGCATCGGCAGCTACGTCATATGAAACTGCAAGCGCTCGGCCCTGCCGATTTTCTGAAGATGCCGTGGAAGAACGGCCAGGGTGTGACGACGGAGCTGGCTGTGGCGCGACGCGCCGGCGGCGACGGCTTTGACTGGCGGATCAGCACGGCGACGGTCGCGGCACCGGGGCCGTTCTCCGTGTTCGCGGGCATTGACCGTTCGTTGGCGATTGTCCGGGGCGGCACGCTCAAGCTGAACGTTGAGGGTCGTCCGGATGTCACGCTCACGACGCGTACGCCACCCTACGCGTTTGGCGGTGAGCTGAATGTGAGCAGCGTTCCGGTGTTGGAAACCGCCGGGGTGCCGATAGATGACTTCAACGTCATGACGCGTCGAGCCGAATGGCGGCACACGCTGGCGCAGCATCGTCTCGATGGGGAGGCGCTTACGTGGGTGTTGCCAGCGGATGCCGAAGTCGTCGCCTTTCTTTATTGTTCGCAAGGGCAAGTGTGGGCGACGTTTGGCGATGGTCAGGCGGTAAGCGTTCCCGAGGGGCATGCGTTGCGCATTGAAGGCGGTGACATGTGTGAATTGCGAGCCGACGCCAATCCTGCCGAAGTTTTCCTGACGACGCTCTCGCGCCGCTAACCCCCCGACCTGGGCCTCGCGCACCACGACTGAGGCGGCACCGTCGCCGCCTCGTCAAGCGCCGATAGCTGGAGGCCCGAGAATTGCGGGAGGTGTCGGTAAAAGCCCCAAAGGCGAGGGGGGAGATGGACCGGGGCCCCTTTCTGCAGCGAGTTGGGTTTATGTCTGAGAGGCGGAAAGGGGCCCCGGTCCATCTGGAGGGCGGTGTTGAGGGGGGGGATATTCCCGACGCAGCCTGACTGTGGCGAAACGGGGCGAAGTCCCAAAAAAAATGCCGCTTCGATTTGCTTCGAAGCGGCATTTTTTCTTAGCTGAACGGCATGACGCCCGAAGGCGCCATTCTGCGTCGCAGAGCGGGGGGGGGGCTTAGTGACGGAAGTGACGCGTGCCCGTCATCAGCATGGCGACGTTGCGCTCGTCGGCGGCGGCGATGACTTCATCGTCGCGCATCGAGCCGCCTGGGTGGATGACGCAGGTAGCGCCTGCGTCGACCACCACGTCGAGGCCGTCACGGAACGGGAAGAACGCGTCTGACGCCACGGCCGAGCCGATCAGCGAGAGGCCGGCGTTCTGTGCCTTGATGCTGGCGATACGTGCCGAATCGACGCGGCTCATCTGGCCTGCGCCCACGCCCAGCGTCATACCGCCGGCACAGAACACGATGGCGTTCGACTTGACGTACTTCGCCACGCGCCATGCGAAGAGCAGGTCTTCCATTTCCTTCGGCGTCGGATGACGCTTCGTCACTACGCGCAGTTCGTGCGGCGCCACGTTCTTGGCGTCCGGCGACTGAACGAGCAGGCCACCGCCAACGCGCTTGAAGTCGTACTGATTCACGCCGTTGCCCAGCGGGACTTCCAGCAGACGCACGTTTTGCTTGGCGGCGAAGATTTGCTTGGCGGCGTCGGTGAATGACGGGGCGAGCAGCACTTCCACGAATTGCTTGGCCACCGATTGCGCGGCGGCTTCGTCGACTTCGCGGTTGAAGGCGATGATGCCGCCAAACGCCGACGTCGGATCGGTCTGGAACGCCTTGGCGTAAGCCTCGGCAGGGGTGGCGGCCACGGCCACACCGCACGGATTTGCGTGCTTGATGATGACGCAGGCGGGCGCGTCGAACGTCTTCACGCATTCCCAGGCGGCGTCGGCATCGGCGATGTTGTTGTACGACAGTTCCTTGCCCTGGAGTTGGCGATAGTTCGCGAGCGAGCCGGCGGGCGTGATGATGTCGCGGTAGAACGCGGCGCTCTGGTGCGGGTTCTCGCCGTAGCGCATGTCCTGCACCTTCGTGTACGCGAGATTCAGCGTCGCCGGGTAGGCGGAGCGTTCGCTGTGGCGCAGCGACTCGCCAAGGCTCGTGAGGTAGTTCGTGATCGCGCCGTCGTACTGGGCCGTGTGGGCAAACACCTTGGTGGCCAGACGGAAGTTCGTGGCGTAGCCGACCGTGTTGCCGTTCGCCTTCATTTCGTCGAGCACCACAGCGTAGTCGGCCGGATCGACGATCACGGTGACGTCGCGGTGATTCTTCGCCGCCGAGCGCAGCATGGTCGGGCCGCCGATGTCGATGTTTTCGATGGCGTCTTCGAGCGAGCAGTCGTCTTTTGCGATGGTCTGCACGAACGGGTACAGGTTCACGACGAGCAGGTCGATTGTCGGAATGTCGTGCTTCTCGAGCGCGGCCATGTGCTCGGGCAGATCGCGACGGGCCAGAATGCCGCCGTGAACCTTCGGATGCAGCGTCTTCACGCGCCCGTCGAGCATTTCCGGGAAGCCGGTGTAGTCGGCCACTTCGGTCACCTTCAGGCCGGCTTCCGCCAGCAGTTTGGCGGTGCCGCCAGTGGAGAGGATAGACACGCCCTGAGCAGCGAGCGACTTGGCGAAGTCGACGATGCCGGTCTTGTCGGAGACGGAAATGAGAGCTTGCTTAATCATGACGGACGGTAGTGAAGCGGCAAAAACTGGCGAGTTGGGCGAATGGCTGGACGCAACGGTTAGAGCAAGCCGTGCTGCTGCAACTTCTTGCGCAGCGTGTTGCGGTTGATCCCCAGATATTCGGCGGCGAGCGACTGGTTGCCGTCGGCCTTGCCGAGCACGAACTCGAGCAGCGGCTTCTCAACGACCGAGACGACCATATCGTAGACATCGTGTGGCCGTGCGCCATCCAGATCGCGGAAATACGAATCCAGACTGTCGCGCACGCATTGTTCTATGTTTGTTTTGCTCATGCGGCTAATAGCTCCCTCGGCGATTCTTGTTCATAGCAGAGACGGTCCGAGTGCGCCTTCTGCTGTTCGAAAAACTCGTTGACCGCGGCCAACTGTTCCTGCGTAGTGTCGAGCGTGTTCATACGCTGGCGGAACGTGGCTGCCCCCGGCAGGCCACGCGAATACCACGCGATATGCTTGCGCGCGGTCCGCACACCGGTGTACTCCCCGTAAAACTCGTAATGGTCTTCGAGGTGTTCGTTCATGATCTGCTGAATCTCGTCAACGCGCGGCGGCAAGGCGATCTCGCCCGTCGTGAGAAACAACTCGATGTCGCGGAACAACCACGGACGGCCCTGTGCGGCACGGCCGATCATGATGGCGTCGGCGCCCGTGACTTCCAGCACGTGCTTCGCTTTCTGCGCCGTGGCGATATCGCCGTTCGCGACGATCGGAATGCGAGCGGCGGCTTTCACGGCGGCGATGGTCTCGTACTCTGCGTCGCCGTGATACAGGTCGGCGCGCGTGCGGCCGTGAACGGTCAGCATGCTGATGCCGCAGTCTTCGGCGATACGCGCGACCGTGAGGGCGTTTTTGTGTTCGCGATCCCAGCCCGTGCGAATCTTGAGCGTGACCGGCACCACGTCGCCCACGGCGCCGACGACAGCGGACACGATTCGGGCGACGAGCGGTTCGTTTTGCAGCAGGGCCGATCCGGCGGCGACGTTGCAGACCTTCTTGGCCGGGCAACCCATGTTGATGTCGATGATCTGTGCGCCGCGCTCCACGTTATAGCGGGCGGCCTCGGCCATCATGGCCGGGTCGGCGCCGGCGATTTGCACGGAGATCGGGGCGACTTCGCCGGCGTGATTCGCGCGGCGCATCGTCTTCTCGCTTTTCCAGAGCTGTGCGTTCGACGCCACCATCTCCGAGACGGCATAACCCGCGCCGAGTCGTTTGCACAACTGGCGGAATGGCCGGTCCGTCACACCCGCCATGGGGGCGACAAACAGGTTATTGCGGAGTTCGTGGGGACCAATACGCACGATGAAGGGAAAAGCCGGGAAAAAGTTTGTATTTTACTGCGAAAACCCGTCCCCGTCGCCTAAAAAATGTGCAAATCGTTCGGGGGCCCCACCGGGAGCGCCCGCCTCAGCCGCGCTGGCCGAACATCATCTGGCGGGCGAAGGCGGTTTTGACTGGCGGGACGAGGTCGAGGCCCGCGAGAGCCATGCCGCGCAGGACGGCGACAGGCGCGGCGTCGATGCCGAAGACGAGGGGCAGCAGATCGGTGATGCGGATCGTCAGGCCGCGGTCGGCACGGCGCCGACGGGCGAAGGCGGTGAGGGCCGCAGGCCCCGGTACGCCATGATGGACGGCGGAGGTGCGTGCGTCGCGAACGAGTGTGTCGGTCAGGTCGAAGGCGTCGCGCAGGCCGAGGTTCAGGCCTTGTCCGGCGACTGGGTGGAGCGTTTGCGCGGCGTTACCGATGGCTGCGACCCGGCCGTCTACGACATGGCCGAGGGCGTTCAGGCCCAACGGGAACCCCGCGCGGCCGGCAATCGACGTGAATTGGCCCATACGGTCGCCAAAGGCCACGTGCAGTTCCGCAAGAAACGACGCGTCGTCCATCTCGCGGCGGCGCTTCGCCTCGGCGTGCGAGCAGCACCACACCAGCGCGTAGCCGTTTTCCTGCGGCAACAACGCCAGCGGACCGTCCGGTGTAAAACGCTCCCATGCCCAGCCAATACGCGGCCGTTCGCAGGTCACGAAACCGACGAGCGCCGTCTGACCGTAGTCGCGCACGTGCGGGCGAGCCGTCTGGCCCTCGAACAGACCGCCCTCTGCATTCACCGCAAGCGTGGCATGCAGCGTATGCGCCTGATCGTCGATCGACGTGCCGAGGGTGATCGTGACCTGCTGCGAATCCTGACGCAGGGCGATGGCCCGATAGGGACGGAAGTGATGCAGGCCCGGCGCGTCGTGCGACGCGGGCGACGTGGGCGACGCCGGCGATGGCAGTGAGGTCGGCGCGTGTTCGAAGCGGGCGGGCACGCGCGACATGGCCGCGTCCAGGGCGCGCATCAGCGTGCCGTAACGCACCACATAGCCCAACGCAGGCACGCCATGATCGAGGTAGTCGATTTCCGTGCTGCCGAAGCGTCGTGCTTGTGAGACGTGGATATGCTGGATCGGTGTGCTGTCGAGCCCCGAACCGCTGTGCGGCCATGCCCCGGCGCGCGCGAGAATCTCGCGGCTGCCGTGCGAGAGGGCCAGCGTGCGCGGGTCGTCGTACCCCGCCTGCGCGCCGCGCCCGTCCACCAGCGCAACGCGCAACTGCGGCGCGCGTTGCGCAAGCATCAGCGCGAGGGTGGTGCCGACCGGGCCGGCGCCGACGATCGCCACGTCGAAACGCCGGGCGGCAGGCTCGCGCGCCAGTGAAGCGCAGTGCATCGGGGATGCGGGGGCTGCGTGCGTCATCAGCCGCGCATCAGGGCTTCGATCTCGTCGGCATCTACCGGCACGTCGCGGGTGAGCAGCGTACAGCCGTCTGCGGTCACGACCGCATCGTCTTCGATACGAATGCCGATGTTCCAGTAGCGCTCATCGATGTCCGGCGCGGGCCGCACATAAATGCCCGGCTCGATGGTCGTCACCATGTTCGCGCCCAGCGTGCGCCACGGGCGTTCGCCGTTCGGACCGTCCTCGCGATACTCGCCGCAATCATGCACGTCCATGCCGATCCAGTGCCCCGTGCGGTGCATGTAGAAGCGGCTGAACGACTTGTTGGCGATCACGTCGTCGAGATTGCCGACGGCGTCGCGTTTGAGCAGGCCGGTATCGAGCATGCCCTGCGCGAGCACGCGCACGGCGGCGTCGTGGGGGGCATCGAAGCGCACCCCGGCGCGCGTGGCGTCGATGGCGGCTTGCTGCGAAGCGAGCACGATGTCGTATAGCTCGCGTTGTGCCGGGGTGAATTTGCCGTTCACCGGGAATGTGCGCGTGATGTCCGAAGCGTAGCCATCCAGTTCGCACGCCGCGTCGATCAGACACAGATCGCCATCGCGCAACTCGGTGTCGCCCGCGCGATAGTGCAAGATCGTCGCGTTGGCGCCAGCGGCGACGATCGAGCCGTAAGCGGGGAATTGTGAACCGTTGCGGCGGAATTCGTACAGCAGCTCGGCTTCGAGATGGTATTCACGCAGCCCCGGACGCGATGCCTTCATCGCGCGAACGTGGGCATCGGCTGAGATTTTGCCCGCGCGGGCCATGATGTCGAGTTCGATACTGTCCTTGATCAGACGCATTTCGTCGAGAATCGCGCGGATATCGCGAGCGGCCGACGGCGCCGATACCCCCGTGCGGCTCTGCGCGCGTACCGCGTTCAGCCAGTGGCGCACCTGGCGATCCTGCTGGGCGGAGGCGCCGAGTGCGTAGAAGAGGGCCGGTGCGTCCGCCAGCAGTTGGGGCAGACGTGTATCGATCTCGTCGATTGGGTAGGCGGCGTCGAAGCCGAAGGTCTCGCGCGCGGCGTCGGGGCCGTAGCGATAGCCGTCCCAGATCTCGCGTTCTTCGTTCTTCGCGCGGCAGAACAGAATCGAGTGTCCCGTGCGGCTGTCGAGCACGACGACCGCTTCGGGCTCCGTAAAGCCCGACAGGTAATAGAAATAGCTGTCGTGACGGTAAGGGAAGTCGCTATCGCGATTGCGCGGCACTTCCGGCGCTGTCGGCAGGATAGCGACGCCGCCACCGGCCTTGCGCATCTGTTCAATGACTCGCTCGCGGCGGGCACGGTACGGGGAATCGGACATCGCGGGCTCCATTTCGTCTATTCGGTCGATTTCAGGCGTGTTCGGATGTATTCAGGCGATTCTACTGCCGGGGGCGAGGTCGTGCCGGGCGCGCACGTCGGCGTCCAGTGCGGCGAGCTGCGCCGGGGTGCCAACGTTTTCCCAAATGCCGTCGAAGCGCTCGCCGCTTGCCTGCCCGGCCGCAATCGAGCGCTGATACAGCGGTGTGAGCGCCAGGCGCGTACCCGGGGCAATCCCGTCGAACTGACGCAGATCGTACAGCGCGATGTTGCCGAACGTCAGCGGGCTGGCGGTCGCCGGGGCGGCATCGGGCAGATACAGGCGGCCTGCCGGGTCGAGCGCGAAGTCGCCCTCCGGATGAAACGGCGGGTTCGGCACCATCACCAGATGCATGCCGGGCTCGGGCTGCGTGGCCATGCGCGCGGCGTGCGGGCGCAGCGACGCGTAATCGAACGCCGTGAAAACGTCGCCCGAGACCGCGAGAAACACCTGGCCGGCCCCTTCAAGCAACGGGCGCGCCTTTGCAATCCCGCCCGCTGTCTCAAGCGCTTCGGCCTCGGCCGAGTACGCGAGCCGCACGCCGAACGCACTGCCATCGCCGAGCGCAGCTTCGATCTGCGCACCCAGCCAGGCGTGATTGATGACGATGTCCGTGAAGCCCGCGCGCGCGAGCGCTTCGATCTGCCAGACGATGATCGGCTTGCCGCCGACGCCCAGCAGCGGCTTTGGCGTGGTGTCGGTGAGCGGGCGCATGCGTTCGCCGCGTCCGGCAGCGAAGATCATCGCCTTCATTGCGGTCATGCGGCGCGCCTCAGAACGTGTAGCCGACGTCGACCTGCTGGCCGGTCAATTCGTCGAGCAGCTTGGCCAGCGGGCGCAACGGCGCGTAACGATCGGCGACCTTGCGGGCGTACTCGATGAAACGCGGCGTGTCGGCCAGATAGCGCGGCTTGCCGTCGCGATAGTTGATGCGGGCGAAAATGCCGAGCACCTTCAGGTGGCGTTGCAGGCCCATCCATTCCGCCTGTCGATAGAACTCGCCGAAGTCGGCATCGACCGGCAGACCGGCCTTGCGGGCGCGCTCCCAGTAATACGCCAGCCAGTCGAGCTGGCTTTCTTCGTCCCAACTGCGGAACGCGTCGCGCATGAGCGAGATGACGTCGTAGGTGAGCGGGCCGTAGACGGCATCCTGAAAATCGAGAATGCCCGGGCCTGTCGTGCCCGGCAGGCCTGGCATCAGGTTGCGGGGCATGTAGTCGCGATGCACGAACACCTTGGGTTGCGCGAGCGCATTGTCGATGAGCAACTGATTGATGCGATCGAGCGTGGCTCGTTGGTCTGCACTCAGTTCCACCTTCAGATGCTTGCCGACGTACCAGTCGGGGAACAGGTCGAGTTCACGCTGGAGCAGCGCCGTATCGTAGGCGGGCAGCACCTCCGGACGGGAGCTTTTCTGCCAGACGATCAACGCGTCGAGGGCGGCGCGCATGAGCGGGCGGGCGTTCTGCTCATTGATCACGTCGAGATACGTTTCGCGCCCGAGGTCCGTCAACAACAGGAAACCCTGCGCGAGATCCTCGGCCAGCACCTTCGGGGCTTGCAGGCCCGCTTCGTCGAGCAATTGGGCGACGCGCACGAACGGGCGGCAATCCTCCTGCGGCGGCGGCGCGTCCATCACGATCAGGCTCGGATGAGCGGGATCGTGGCTGCCGATGCGGAAGTAGCGCCGGAAGCTGGCGTCTGCCGAAGCCGGGGCCCACTGCGTCATGTCGAGCGCAAACGGTTCGGCCACACTGGCGAGCCAGTCGCTCAGGGCCTGCAGGCGGGGATCGGTGGCGTCGGAGAGCGAGTGGGAAGCGTTGGAAACACTCGCGGAAGCAGTGGGGTGTGCGGTCATGATGGGGGCGGTAAACGTCTTGCCATATAATACCCGATCATGTTTTCCCGACGCCCTGTTTCTCGACCTCGATCGACCCTCCCGAATGTCCCGGCAAAGCCGTGCAGACATGCGGGATTGGCTGCGCGCAAGCGGCGCCACGATTGTCTCGCTGTTTGCGTACATGCCGGATAAACAAGTCCATACGAATGATGTCTCTTCGCTGCGGCGCCTGATGCGTACGCGGCGCAAGCCGCTGGCACTCCTGCTCTCCCTTCCGGGAGTGTGGTGTTCGCTCGCCGGTGCACAGGAAGCCCCCCCTCCCGATATCGCCAAGAGTGACGGCCTTGTGCTGCGCACGGTGCCGGCGCTCGTCGACAACCCGTTGGGGGCCGGTGACGACGTGCCGATGTATGTGCGCGGCATGCACCTCACCGGCCGAACCAATGTGGACGCGACGGTCGATGGCGACGCCGAGGCACGCAAGTACCGCCAGTTCGTGAAGGGCGACCGCCTGACGTACGACCAGGACTCGGATGAAGTCGTGGCGCGCGGCAATGCGCGTCTGTCTCAGGGCGGCAATGTGTTCGTGGGCCCTGAGGCCCATATGTATACCGGCGCGGGCGACGGCTACATGCTGACGCCGACTTACCGGCTTGCGTCGGGCGGAGGCGGCAAGTCGGAGCGGGCGGATATCGAGGCGAACAACCTCGTGACGATGCAGCGAGGCACGTATTCGGCCTGTGCATGCACGGACGACGACAAGACGCCTGCGTGGTACATCAAGGCATCCGAGTTCGAGTTCGATCAGGAGCAGCAGGAAGGCACGGCGTACAACGGCATCTTGTTCTTTCAGGACGTGCCGATTTTCGCCAGTCCGTATCTGTCGTTCCCGACGTCGAGCGAACGCCGCTCAGGATTGCTGGCGCCGACGTTTACGCAGTCGACCCGCACGGGTTTCGAGCTGGCCACGCCGTACTACTTCAACATCGCGCCGAACCGTGATCTGACGGTCACGCCCCGCTTCATGACCAAGCGCGGCGTGATGCTCATGGGCGATTTTCGTTATCTCGAGCCAACCTATGCCGGGTTGTTCCACCTCGAGTATCTGCCGAAGGATCGTGTGACGGGTGACGCCCGCTACACGTTCACCTGGCAGCATAGTCAGTCTCTCGGCTATGGCGTGAACGCCTACGTCAACTTTACGAAAGTTTCGGACGACACTTATCCGGACGATTTCGGTTCCGGTACCAATTTCCAGACTGGCGTGCAGCGTGTGTATAACCGCGAAGCCGGGTTGACCTGGAATTACGGTGACTGGTCGTTCCTTGCCCGAGTGCTGAAGTATCAGACGCTCGCCCCCAGCTCGCCGCAGTACGAATCGGTGCCGGAGCTGTCGGCGACGTACAACAAACTGGATTTCCACGGCTTCGATTTCACGATGCCGATCCGGTACAACCGGTTCCAGATCGCATCTTGGACGGGCCAGCCGAACGGCGAGCGCCTGTATGCCCAGCCCACGCTGAGCTACCCGATTCTGGCGCCCGGCTACTTTGTCGTGCCGAAAGTCATGTTCAACGCGGCCTCGTACAACGTCGATTATCCGAACAGCTCGACGATGCAATCGTCGATCACGCGTACGGTGCCGACGGTCAGTCTCGATGCCGGTCTGACGTTCGAGCGCCCGGTGAACCTGTTTGGCACGGCGATGCGGCAAACGTTGGAGCCTCGCCTGTTCTACGTTTATACGCCGTACCGTAACCAGAGTTCGATCCCGATCTTCGACAGCGCGGTTTCCGACTTCAACCTCGCGGAAATCTTCAGCGAAAACTCATTTATCGGCGTTGACCGGATTCAGGACGCCAATCGCCTCACGATGGCACTGACATCCCGCCTGATCGACGCGGATTCCGGGGTGGAGCGCGGCCGTGTCTGGTACGCACAGCGTTACAACATTCAGCAATCGCGCGTGACGATGCCGGGCGGCACACCGGAAAACGCCGGGGTGTCCGACTTCCTTGTCGGCGGTTCGGCGCTGTTGTACAACAACATCACGTTCAGCACCGATGTGCAGTACAGCCCTAACACGTCGCAATTCAACCGTTCGGACGCGGGCATCACGTGGCGCCCGGGCGAGCGCAGGGTGTTCAATCTGTACTACCGTTACCTGCGCAACCCTCCGCCGGTCGTGGGACAAACCGCATTGACGGTCACGCCGATCAACCAGATCGAACTTTCCGGTCAATGGCCGATCACACCGCGTCTTGGCATTGTCGGGCGTCTGAACTACAGCATTACCGACAAGACGTTCATCGATGCCCTGGCGGGTTTCGAGTATGATGCCGACTGCTGGGCCTTCCGGGTGGGGCTGCAGCGCTACGCGACCAATGCCACCACGACGACTTCGCGCATCTTCGCGCAGTTGGAGTTGAAGGGCTTGACCAAGTCGGGCACCTCAGCCACAGAAGCCTTCAAGGTCGGTGTGCCGGGCTATCAGCCGCCGCCGACGAACCAGATTCCTTCTCGATTCAGCAACTATGAATGACATGTTTGTGAAGCGTGCCTCGCTGCTGGCGAGCCTGTGTCTCGCCGCCGGGGTGGCGGTGGCCCAGCCGGCGCCGGTCAGTGCCAAAGCCGCCGGTGTGCCCGCGTCGTCCGCCCGCGCGGTCGATTCCATCGTGGCCGTGGTCAACGACAGTGTGATCACGCGCAAGGAACTCGACACGCGCATCGATGAGGCCAAGCACCAGCTCACGCTCGCCAAGCGCCCGATTCCGGACGCCGACATGCTGCAGCGTCAGGTGCTCGAGCAAATGATCGTCACGCAGGTGCAGCTCCAGCGTGCGAAGGAAGATGGCATCGTCGTGAAAGACGCTGACGTCGAGCAGGCCCTGCAGCGCATTGCCGCCGACAACCGTCTGAGCGTCGACCAATACAAGGCGCGTCTGTCGCAGGCCGGTGTGCCCTGGGACGCCTTCCGCAAGGAAGTGCGCGAACAGATCATTCTGGCGCGTTTGCGCGATCGCGAAGTCGACAGCCAGGTGCAGGTCAGCGATTCGGAAATCAACACGTTCCTCGCGGCACAGCGCGGCGCCACGGCAACGCCGTCCTCGACCGAATATCGTCTGAGCGAGATCCTCGTGAAGCTGCCGGATGGGGCGACACCCGATCAGGTCAGCGCAGCGCAGAAAAAGGCTGGCGAAGCGCTGGACAAGGCGAAAGCCGGCGGTGACTTCGCAGCGCTGGCGAAGCAGTATTCGGACGCAGCGGACGCCGTCAACGGCGGCGACATGGGCTTTCGCATTCCCGAGCGCATTCCCGATCTGTACCTGAATCAGGTGCAGAAGCTGCAGCCGGGCACGGTCGTGCCGCAGGTGCTTCGCAGCAACAATGGTTTTCACGTCGTCAAGCTGGTCGAGACCCGCAAGCAGGGTGGTGATCAGGGGATGACCGTGCCGCAGATCCATGCGCGTCACATCCTGATTCGGGTGGGCGATGGTGTGTCGGAAGCGCAGGCACGTCAGAAGCTGCTCGACATCAAGGCTCAGGTCGAGGCGGGCAAGGGCGATTTCGCCGACTTCGCGCGTCAGGTCTCGGTGGATGGCTCGGCGTCGCAGGGCGGTGACCTCGGCTGGATCTCGCCGGGCGAGACGGTGCCGGCGTTCGAGCGGGCAATGTCCGAACTCAAGGACGGCCAGATCAGCGACCCGGTGCGCTCGGAGTATGGCTATCACCTGATTCAGGTGCTCGGTCACCGCGAGTCGCAAGTCTCGGGCGATCAGGAGCGCAATCTCGCGATGCAGGAACTGCGTGGCCGCAAGGCCGAGCAGCAATATCGCGACTGGTTGCAGCAACTGCGCGACAGCGCTTACGTCGACTACCGTCTGAGCAACGCGCAGCAGTAAGCGCCGCGTGAGACGTTTCGCAACCTCCATCACTATCCAGGCATGACTTCCGACCGGTCCTTCGTCCTCGCCATCACCACGGGTGAACCGGCGGGCGTCGGGCCGGAGTTGACGGTGCAGGCGCTCGTGAAGTGCCTGTCCACCCCGGAAGCGACTGCTGGTGCCTCCGTCGACGCCTCCCTTTCCCTTTCCCTTTCCCGTTGCCAGTTCGCTGTGCTCGGCGATGCCTCGTTGCTCGCCGCGCGCGCGCAGGCGGTAGGACTTGGCGACGCATGGCAGGCGCTGCTGGCGGGCACCCGCGTGCGCGTCGTGCATCATCCGCTTGCCGTCACGGCACAACCGGGGCAACTCGACGCGGCCAATGGCCGCTATGTGCTGGGCTTGCTCGACGACGCCATCGACGGCGCGCTGGCGGGCACCTATGACGCCATCGTCACCGCCCCCCTGCAAAAGAGCACGATCAACGACTGCGGCGTGGCGTTCACGGGACACACCGAATACCTCGCCGAGCGCACCGGCACGCCCCGCGTCGTCATGATGCTCGCCGGTGGCGGATTGCGCGTGGCGCTGGCAACGACACACCTGCCGCTGGCGCAGGTCGCCGGTGCGATCCGCCGCGACGACCTGCTGCAAACGCTCGTCATCCTCAATCAGGATCTGATGCGCCACTTCGGCCTGACGCGACCGCGCATCCTCGTGACCGGGCTCAACCCGCACGCGGGCGAGTCGGGCTACCTGGGGCGCGAGGAAATCGACGTCATTTCCCCTGCGCTCGACGATGCGCGCGCCGCCGGCATCGACGCCCGCGGCCCGTATCCTGCCGACACGCTGTTCCAGCCGAGGTATCTCGAAGGGGCCGACGCGGTGCTCGCGATGTACCACGACCAGGGGCTGCCCGTGCTCAAATATGCGAGCTTCGGCGCAGGCGTGAACATCACACTCGGCCTGCCCATCATTCGCACGTCGGTCGATCACGGGACTGCGCTCGATCTCGCCGGCACCGGGCAAGCCGAGAGTGGCAGCCTGATCGAAGCCTTGCGCACGGCCGCTATCATGGCGGCCAACGCCGCAACACACGCACAATTGACGGCTGGCACGACCGGCGGTCCGGACGCCGCACAACCGCGTTCATAAGGAATTTCACATGAGTAGCGCATCGAAGCGCACGGGCGTCCAACAGGGCCACGTGGCGCGCAAACGTTTTGGTCAGAACTTTCTCGTCGACATGGGCGTGATCGATGCGATCGTGAGCGCCATTTCGCCGCGCGCCGATGACCTGATGGTCGAGATCGGGCCGGGGCTGGGCGCCCTGACGACACCGCTGACCGAGTGGGTCACCCATTTGCATGTCGTCGAACTCGACCGCGATCTGGTCGGCCGTCTCTCGCGCAAGTTCGGTGAGCGCGTGAGCGTGCATGCGGGCGATGCGCTCGACTTCGACTTCGGATCGCTCGTCTCGGCAGATCGCCGCGACGAAGCACCGCTGCGCATCGTCGGCAACCTGCCTTACAACATCTCCAGCCCGCTGCTCTTCCACCTGATGCGCTACGCGACGCTCGTGCGCGATCAGCATTTCATGCTGCAGAATGAAGTGGTCGAGCGCATGGTGGCGCCCGCCGGGTCGAGCAACTACAGCCGGCTTTCCGTCATGCTTCAGTACCGCTACTGGATGGACAAGGTGCTCGACGTGCCGCCGGACGCATTCAATCCGCCGCCGAAGGTGGATTCGGCCGTCGTGCGGATGATTCCGCGTGCGGTGGCCGACCTGCCGCAGGTCGATCTGGACGTGTTCGAAGCGGTGGTCGCACAGGCGTTTTCGCAACGCCGCAAGATGCTGCGCAACACGCTGCACAGCTATCGCGATCGGGTCGATTTCGACGCGCTCGGGTTCGATCTCACTCGCCGCGCCGAGGATGTTCCGGTCAACGAATACGTGAGCCTCTCGCGCGCGATCAGCGGCGCCGGTTCACAAGGCTGATCCCGGCGAACACGAGGACGACGGCGCCCGCAAAGCGCCAGCCGACCGATTCGCCGAGAATCAGCACGCCAAATGTCACGCCGAAGAGCGGACTCAGGAACGAGAACGACGCGAGGCGGGCGGCGCTGTAGCGCGTGAGCATCCAGAACCAGATCAGATAGCTCACAAACGCCACACCGATGGACTGGTAGACGAGGCTGATCCACGTTGTGGTCGTCATCGGGCCGATATGGACGTTTCCTGTCATCAGCGCCAACGCGCAAAGCAGAATGGCCGAGACGGCGAGCTGGTAGAGCAGCGTCTTTGACGGCGCGGCCGTGGCCAGGCGCGACGCCCGCACGACCACTGTCGTCAATCCCCAGAAAAGCCCCGCAATGATGCCGAGCAGGTCGCCAGGCCAGGTGGTCGCGAGGTCTGAGCCGCTGCCGTCGGAGAACGCCACCACGATGCCGCAAAAGGCGATCGCCATGCCGAGCCATTGCATGGGCCGCAGACGCTCGCTTGGCACCGTCCAGTGCAGGCCGATGGCGGTAAAGCACGGCGCCGAGTACAAGAAGACGGCCATGCGGGAGGCGGTCGTGTGCGTCAGACCGATGAAGATACAGAGGAATTCCAGCGAAAAGAGCGCTCCGGCGAGCAGGCCAGCCGGCAGGGTGCCGTCGCCGGTCATCAGCTTCTGACGGCGCCACAGCATCCAGCCGCCCACAAATATCGCCGCGATCACGGAGCGCAAACCCGCTTGCAGCACTGGGGGAGCGGCGGATACGGCCAGTTTGACGGCAACCTGCTGGCCGCCCCATATCGCGCACAAGACCAACATGATGGCAAGCGCGGTGGCATCGATCGGACGCGGAGTAGTCTTCATGGAATTGGTTAGGATGGCGATGCATTGTGCGTGCGGTGCACAGTGTCGCCCATTGTCACCGATCCCACCTCAGTAAGCCTCATTCCGGGGCGGGCAACATGGGTAATGCGGTGGGAATTGTTTCGTCGTTCGGCACAATATTTCCCGATTTCAAGGCTTTATTGCATACTATCGCACCGATACAATGCTCCGCGCGGCCTGTTATCGCCGCGCTTACCTACGCTTCCCCGCTTTCCGCCGACATTCATCGCAGTATCTCGTATGTACAAGAAAGGCTCTGCCGTCGAACTTCAGTTCTCCCCGTCGCGACTCAATGACGGCGCAGGCGATCCGTACTGGATCGATCTCACCCGTGACGAAGCACAGGCGTTGCTGACGGCCCTGCAAACGCATCTGAGCCGCCCGGCGCACGATGCCTCGGGCACGGAGTCGCCGCTGGTGTTCACGTTGCTCGACCCGGGCGCGTCGCAAAAGGTCGACAGCCCTCGGGGCGATGAGGTCGCGCCGGTGGCGTCCGATGAGGCGGTCGCGGCTTCCCGGCAATGGGTCTGCGTCATCTGCGGCTGGATTTATGACGAGGCGCTGGGTTACCCCGAAGACGGCATTGCGCCGGGAACCCGCTGGGAAGACGTGCCGGAAGACTGGCGTTGCCCGTTGTGCGACGTGGGCAAGGAAGATTTTGCGATGGTGGAGTTCTGAGGCCTCGCTGGCGTCGTGCCGGTATGCATCAAGGCCACCGGCATGACGTTGCGACGTCGGCACAGCGGCCACCGACGACAGGTGGCCGTCAGCGCATGCCCCCCGGGGCAGGCAGGGCTTACAGAGCTTACAGAGCGCCCTTGGCCGAGTGCTTCTGGATCAATTCGATCTTGTAGCCGTCAGGATCTTCCACGAAGGCGATGACCGTGGTGCCACCCTTGACCGGACCGGCTTCACGGCTGACCTTGCCGCCGGCCGCACGGATCGTTTCGCAGGCCTGATACGCGTCGTCGACTTCGACGGCCAGATGGCCGAACGCGGTGCCGATTTCGTACTTTTCCACGCCCCAGTTATAGGTCAGCTCGAGCACGGTGTTCTCCGACTCGGCGCCATAGCCGACGAAGGCCAGGGTGTACTTGTACTCGGGGTTCTCGCTCTGACGCAGCAGTTGCATGCCGAGCACGCGCGTGTAGAAATCGATCGAGCGCTGCAGGTCGCCGACGCGCAGCATGGTATGGAGCATTCGCATGGTGTTTTCATGTGTGGGGACAACGAGGCCTCGATTGTACCCGCGTCCATGAAAATGAGCCGCGTTCATGTGGCGTTGAAAAATTCTGAAAACCGGATGCGGCGTCCGATCAGAATTCTGGCAGCCACTCCGGCGCATGCGACTTGAGGGTATCGCGCGCAGCCTCGAATTCCGGGAAGATCGACGCCACCGCCTGCCAGAAGCGGGGTCCGTGGTTCATTTCCTTCAGATGCGCCAGTTCGTGCGCGACCACGTAATCGATCACGCCCAGCGGGAAATGAATCAGCCGCCAGTTCAGACGGATGCGTCCGTCGGCGCTGCAACTTCCCCAGCGGGTCGATGCGGATGACAGCCCCAGCGCCGTATGCCGCACGCCAAGCCGCTCGCCGTAGACCTCAAGCCGTGTCGTAAAGAGCTTGCGGGCTTCCTGCTGCAGCCAGCCTTGTACGCGATCGCGCATTTGCTCCGGCGCGGCCTGCGGCGGCAGGTCGAGCCATAGCGTATGGGTATGAATGTCGTATTGCGCGGCGCCTGCGCGTCCGCCAAGCCGCACGGTCAGCGTGTGTCCGAGGTGCGGCAGGGTGGCGCCGTCGACCCAGGTGACGCGCGGGACCACACGCCGCGCGGCGCGCTCGCGAAACTCGGTGATCTTGTTGAAGATCCAGCGCTTCTTCTCGACGATGGCCGCTTCCACATCGGCGAGCGTGACCCAGCGCGGGGCCGTCACAGCCAGTCCCGATTCGTCGATCATGAATCCGATGGTGCGGCGAGAGGAGCGTTTGAACCGGTAATAGATCGCATGGCCGTCCAGCGTGATCACGCGTTCGCCGCTCGCGGGCGTGCGGCGTGGGCCGGTGGTCCCCGACGGGGAGGTTTGCAGGGTGTTCGTGTCGGCCGCCGAGGGGCTCAGTGCAGCGGACGGGCTGGGCGCATCGGTGGCCACGCCATTGGCTTCGGCCGCGGGGTTGCCGAATAGATCGAGTTCCATCTGGGGGGCAGGTGTCTCATGCCGGGAGCGGGTGTCGCGGGTGGCGGGTTGGACTTTCGACATGAGACAGTCTCGGCGTGCGGATCAGGTCCGTGGTGTGGCGTCAGGCTTGTCGGCCGCGTTGGCCGCGTTGGGCGCGCGCGTTTTCGGCTTCGACGTGTAGGCGTCCGGGTCGATGCGCACCATCTCGCGCTCGATCCATTCAGCGACATCGGCATTGACGGCCTCGGCGGTACGGCCTTCCGTTTCAATGACCGGCCCGATCGATACGGTCACTTCGCCGGGGAATTTCTTGAACGAGTTGCGCGGCCAGACACGTCCGGCATTGTGCGCGATGGGCACGATGGGCACGCCGGTCGTTGCTGCGAGACGGGCGCCGCCCGACTTGTACTTGTTGCGCGAGCCGGTCTTCGTGCGCGTGCCTTCCGGGAACATGATGATCCACGATCCCTCGGCCAGACGCTCGCGGCCCTGTGCGACGACCGACTGAAACGCGTCGGTGCCCTTGCTGCGATTGATGTGAATCATGCTGAGCAGACCCAGCGCCCAACCGAAGAACGGCACGTAGAGCAGTTCGCGTTTGAATACAAAGCACAGCGGGCGCGGCATCAGGGCCGGCAGTGCGATCGTCTCCCACGCCGACTGATGCTTCGACAGAAGGATGGCGGGGCGGTCCGGCAGGTTCTCCCAGCCGATGACCCGGTAACGCATGCCGCACAGCTTGTCGGCCACGCGGATCACGACCTTGCACCAGCCCGCCGCGAACCAGTAACGCCGCACGCGCGAAAGGAACGGGAAGGACAAGATGCACGCAATGGCGTAGGGAATCGTCCAGACGATCAGGAAGATGAAAAAGAGAATTGAACGTAATTGCAGCATCGGGTCTTGGCCTGGGGTGGGTGCCGGAGCGATTGTCCTACGCGCTTTGATGCGCGTCCTGGGTCATGTGGCGGGCGAGCACCACTTACACGCTCTTGGCGTCCTCTTCAGCGAGCAGGTCGTTCACGAAGGCTTGCAGGCTGTCGTGGACACACGTGCCTTCGGGCAGATTGCCTGCGGCAAGCGTCTTCTTGCCCTTGCCGGTGAGGACCAGATGCGGTTTGGCGCCCACCGCGGCGGCGGCCTGCAAATCGCGCAGCGAGTCGCCCACGGCTGGCACGCCGGTCAGGTCGGTTTCGTAACGTCGCGCGATTTCCTGAAACATGCCGGGCTTCGGCTTGCGGCAATCGCAGGCGTCGACGGCGGTATGCGGGCAGAAGAACACGGCGTCGATGCGTCCGCCAGCGGCAGCCGCCAGCTTCGACATCTTCGCGTGCATGGCGCCGAGCGTCGCCATGTCGAACAGGCCGCGTCCCACTCCCGACTGGTTCGTCGCCACGACAACCCGGTACCCGGCCTGATTCAGGCGGCCGATGGCCTCAAGACTGCCGGGCAGCGGCACCCATTCATCCTTTGACTTGATGAACTGGTCCGAGTCGGCGTTGATGACGCCGTCCCGGTCGAGAATCACGAGCTTGCGGGCGGCGGGGCCGGGGGAGCGATCTTTGCGCGAATCCATGACGAACGGGCTTCCGGGACGTTAAGCCGCGATCAGGCGGCGAGCTTCGAGAGATCGGCCACGCGGTTCATCTGCACGTGCAGGTGCCAGAGCAGCGCGAGGCGATTGTTGCGCAGCGCCTCGTCGTCGGCCATCACCATCACATCGTTGAAGAAGGCGTCGACCGCATCGCGCAGTTCGGCCAGCGCCGAGAGTGCCTGCGCGTACTCGCGGGCTTCGAAGTTCCGCTGCACGACCGGCGCGACTTTCTCGAGCGCGGCCGCGAGCGACTTCTCGGCGGGTTCCATCAGCAGCGACGGCACGATCACGCCATCGGGCGGCGGTGCCGTCTTCTTCAGGATGTTGCCGATGCGCTTGTTCGCGGCGGCGAGCGCTTCGGCCTGCGGCAGTGCCGAGAAGGCGCGCACGGCTTCCAGGCGCTCGATCAGATCGCTCAGACTCAGATAGATCGACGGCGACACCAGCACCGCCTCGATCTCGTTGGCAGCGTAGCCACGCTCACGCAGATAACCGCGCAGACGATCGAGCACAAACTGGTAGACGTCGCTCAGATACTCAGGGCTGGCGACACCCGACGTGAATTGCTTGTAGGTCACGTCCAGCAGATCGGACAACATGACCGGCAGACGACGCTCGATGAGCATGCGCACGATGCCCAGCGCATGACGGCGCAGCGCGAACGGGTCTTTCTCGCCCGTCGGTTGCAGGCCGATGCCCCAGATGCCGACGAGCGTTTCGAGCTTGTCGGCCAGCGCCACGACCGTGCCGGTGTGGGTGGCGGGCAGTGCGTCGCCAGCGAAGCGCGGCTGATAGTGCTCCGAGCAGGCACGAGCGACCTCGTCGGCTTCGCCGTCGTGACGCGCGTAGTAAGTCCCCATCGTGCCTTGCAGTTCCGGGAATTCACCCACCATGTCGGTCAGCAGGTCGGCCTTGGCCAGCAGGGCGCCGCGTTCGGCCAGCGCCACATCCACGCCAATCATCTGTGCAATGGCGCCAGCCAGCTTCACCAGACGCTGCGTACGCTCGAACTGCGAGCCCAGCTTGTTGTGATAGACGACGTTCGCGAGCAGCGGCACACGATCTGCGAGCCGCTTTTTCTTGTCCTGCTCGAAGAAGAACTTCGCATCGGCCAGACGCGGGCGCACCACGCGCTCGTTACCCGTCACGATCTGCTCGGGGTGGGCCGTTTCGATGTTGGAGACGATCAGGAAGCGGTTCGTCAGACGGCCACCCTCGGCGAGCGGCTTGTCGGTCAACGCGAAATACTTCTGGTTCGTCTGCATCGTGAGAATCAGACATTCCTGCGGGACAGCCAGGAATTCCTGCTCGAAGTGGCAGGCGTAGATCGCGGGCCATTCGACGAGCGCGGTCACTTCGTCGAGCAGCGCGTCGGGCATGACCACGTGGTCGCCGCCCGCGGCGGCGAGCAATTGCGTGCGGATCGCGTCACGGCGGCCCGTGAAACTGGCCAGCACCTTGCCTTCGGCTTCAAGGGTTGCCGCGTAAGCGTCGGCGTTGGCAACGGTGACTTCGCCCTTCGACAGGAAGCGATGGCCCTGCGTCTTGTTGCCCGAGGCAAGGCCGATAGCCGTGGCGGGCACGAGCGTGTCGCCGTGCAGGGCGATGAGGCCATGCACCGGGCGCACGAACTGCACCGTCTCGCCGTCCGGGCGCTGGTAGCTCATCACCTTCGGGATCGGCAGCTTGCCGAGCGTTTCGTCGAGCGAGGCTTGCAGTGCGTCGGCGAGTTGAGCGCCCGCAGCGGTGTAGGTATGGAAGAAGGCTTCGGCCTTGCCGTCCATTGCGCGCTCGAGGCTGGCGACCGGCAGGTCGGCAAAGCCCATGGCGGCGAGTTTCTTCGCCAGCGGCGGTGTCGGGTTGCCGTTGGCGTCGAGGGCGACGGACACCGGCAGCACCTTGGCGCGGATCGTCGCGTCCGGGGCGCGCCCGAGCACGTTCGAAATCGTGACGGCCAGACGTCGCGGCGTGGCGTAGGGCGTAACGACGCTCGCGTCGGTGGTCAGGCCGCGCGTGCGCAGGCCGTTGGCAATACCGTCGGCGAACGCGTCGCCCAGACGCGCCAGCGCCTTCGGCGGCAGTTCTTCGGTCAGCAGTTCGACCAGCAGGGTGCGTTGTGCGGTGCTCATCATGCGGCTTGCGTTTGGTTTTGGGCGGCGGGGGCGTTCAGCATCGGGAAGCCGAGCTTTTCGCGCGAAGCGTAGTAGGCCTGTGCGATCAGACGCGACAGCGCCCGGATACGGCCGATATACGCCGCACGTTCGGTCACCGAGATGGCGCCGCGCGCGTCGAGCAGGTTGAAGGTGTGCGCGGCCTTGAGAATCATCTCGTAGGCGGGCAACGCCAGTTCGGCTTCGATGAGGCGCTTGGCTTCGCTTTCGTAGTTATCGAAGAAGCTGAACAGCATCGGCTGGTTCGAGTGCTCGAAGTTGTACGTCGACTGTTCCACTTCGTTCTGATGGAACACGTCGCCGTAGGTCAGACGGCGCTTGACCGGTCCGTCAGCCGTCTGCTCTTCCCACTCCGTCCATACGAGGTCGTAGACGTTCTCGACCTGCTGGAGATACATGGCCAGACGCTCGATGCCGTAGGTGATTTCGCCGAGCACCGGCTTGCAATCGAGGCCGCCGACTTGCTGGAAGTACGTGAACTGGGTCACTTCCATGCCGTTGAGCCACACTTCCCAGCCCAGGCCCCAGGCGCCGAGCGTCGGATTCTCCCAGTCGTCTTCCACGAAGCGCACGTCGTTTTGGGTCAGATCGAGACCGAGCGCGCGCAGCGAACCCAGGTACAGGTCGAGAATGTTCTCCGGGGCCGGCTTGAGCACCACCTGATACTGGTAGTAGTGCTGCATGCGGTTCGGATTCTCACCGTAGCGGCCATCCTTGGGACGGCGCGACGGCTGCACGTAGGCGGCGCGCCACGGCTCCGGGCCGATCGCGCGCAGGAACGTGGCGGTGTGCGAGGTACCGGCGCCGACCTCCATGTCGTAAGGCTGGAGCAACGCACAGCCTTGCTTGTCCCAGTAATCCTGCAACGTCAGGATGACTTGTTGAAAGGTAAGCATGATGAATTCGCGCGGACGAACAGGAAAAAGTGCGGATTTTGCGCAGTTTGCCGACCCGGCCGCGAGCGCGGCCGACAAACTAAAACGTTGAATTTTAGCGGGAATTCGACCCGAATGGGGCGTCAGTGCCCATTGGGTGGTGCGACAGGGGGATTTTCACGTCCCCCTGCGTCATTTCGATGGCGCCGGCGTGTCTCAGCGCGACGGCCGTGTCATCGCCACGCCGAGGCCCAGCGCGACGAGTGCCAGCACCAGCGCAGGGAGGTTGCCGAAGCGAACATACGGCGTGAGGCCGCTGTATGGCTGGACATGGCCCGTAAGCGCGCCCGTCGTCATTGCTGGCAGACGCCCCTGCACGTGACCCTGTGCGTCGATGATCGCCGTCGTACCGGTGTTCGTCGCGCGCAACATCGGACGCCCCGTCTCCAGCGCGCGCATGCGCGCGATCTGCAAGTGCTGGTCGAGGGCGATGGTATCGCCGAACCACGCGAGATTCGTCGCGTTGGCGAGTACCGTGGCGGGCTCCGGCATATGGCGCAACGCCTGTGCGATTTCCTCGCCGAACAGGTCTTCGTAGCAAATGTCGAGCGCCACACGCTGATCGCGCACCGGGAAGCCGCCAGGCGTGGCCGTGCCCCGCAGGAAGTCGCCCAGCGGGATGTGCATCATGTCGACGAACCAGCGGAAGCCCCAGGGGACGAATTCGCCGAAGGGCACGAGGTGATGCTTGTCGTAACGGTGCAGCGTCTGGTTGCGCGGGGTCACGCCGAACAGGCTATTGGTCAGATCCGTCGGGCCGCGATCGGTGAGGGTCGCGCCCACGGCGCCGAGCACCACGTGCGAACCGGTGCGATCGGCAAACTCCCGGATCGGGCCGGCCACTTCGGGCGGAATACCTTGCAGCAGTACCGGGAACGCCGTTTCCGGCGTGATGATGAGGTCGGCCGGCGCGGCCACGATCATGTCGCGATACAGCGCCATGGCGCGATCGATTCCGGCGCGCTCGAATTTCATGTCCTGCGCGATATTGCCTTGCAGCAGCCGTACCGTGAGCGGCTTGCCCGACGGCGTCGTCCATTCGTGCCGTGCGAGTCCGGCACCCGCGCCGAGCAACGCCAGCGCGCCGGCGACGGCCGCCAGACGCCGCGTGGGCCGCATGGGCCGCATAGGCCGCGTGGTCGCGACAACGGGCAGCACGGCACGAGCGAGCCACGCCGCCGCGAGCGCCGCGAGTCCGCCAATGCCGTAGACCCCGACGAGCGGCGCGAAGCCTGCCAGCGGACCGTCGACATGGGCGTAGCCGGGCGAGAGCCACGGGAAGCCGGTGAACACGGTGCCACGTAACCATTCCGCGAGTGTCCAGGCGCCCGCGAACGCGAAGGCGCGCCACGGGCCGGCGGCCCCGACCCAACGGGTGGCAAACGTCGCCAGTGCGGGGTAGAGCGCGAGGTAGATCGAGAACAGCACGACGGCCGCACCGGCCATGATGCCGGGCATGCCGCCGTACGTGTGCATGCTGATGTAGAGCCACCAGATGCCCGACACGAACGACGTCACGCCGAAGCAGCCGCCGAGCCAGAGGGCCTCGCGCCGCGAGACGCTGCGCTCGACGAGCGCGAAGAGTCCCGCCATGGCGAGCAGTTGCAGCCACCAGACGTCGCGCGGCGCGAAGGCCAGCGTCTGTGCAATACCGGCCAGACCGGCGAGCGCACGGGCACGCCAGGCCGGCCACGAGCGCCGCTCGGGCGCGTGGACGGTCATTTCCTGCATGGATCGATGGAGTGGTTACTCGGGCTGAACGGCCGGTGCCGGCTCCACGCGCCGCAACAGCAGCATGTGGACCTGACGGCCATCGGCGCGCAGCACTTCGAACACGAGATTGCCGATGCGCATACGCTCACCGCGGCGCGGCACACGGCCGAACTGGTGCGTGATCATACCGCCGATCGTGTCGTTTTCGGCGTCGACGAACTGCGTGCCGAAGGCGTCGTTGAACTGTTCGATCTCGGTCAGCGCGCGAATGCGGTACGTGCCGTCGGGCGCGGCGATGATGTTGTCTTCTTCCTCATCGAAGTCGTATTCGTCCTCGATGTCGCCGACGATTTGCTCGAGCACGTCTTCAATCGTGATGAGGCCTGCCACGCCGCCGTATTCGTCCACGACGATGGCGATGTGATTGCGATTCACGCGAAAGTCGTGCAGCAGCACGTTCAGACGCTTCGACTCGGGAATGAACACGGCCGGGCGCAGCATGTCGCGCACGTCGAAATCGTGATTCGCGTAGTAACGCAGCAGATCTTTCGCGAGCAGAATGCCGATGATGTTGTCGCGATTGCCTTCGTACACCGGATAGCGCGAGTGCGCCTGTTCCAGCACGAACGGGACAAATTCTTCGGGTGTCTGCTCGATGTTGATGGCGTCCATTTGTGCGCGCGGGACCATGATGTCGCGGGCGCACAGATCAGCCACCTGGAATACGCCCTCGATCATCGCCAGAGAATCGGCGTCCATCAGGTTGCGGGCGTGGGCGTCTTGCAGAATTTCGAGCAGCTCTGCGCGCGACTCCGGCTCCGGGGAGATCAGATCGGTGAGGCGTTCGAGCAGAGAGCGAGGTTTATCAGGGTTTTTTCGACCGGGTCGACTGGGATAAGGGTCGTTCATGACGGCGCGTCCAAGGCGGGCGGACGCCGAGCTGTTACAGGAAGCTCAAGGATACACCAGATGCGCGGCATCTCCGCGACAGGGCCGCAGCGTTTCGTTACGCAGTGTTCGCCGCCGGGCGACGCTGCGGATTTCAGAACATTTCAGGACATTTCGGGCGTTTCAGCGCGCACTGCAGCGGTGCAAAATGGCTTCCAGCGCCGGGTCGGGCATGCCGGCTTCGCGCAGCGCCTTGACCGTCCGGGCGACGTAATCGTGCGTCGTGCCGTAGCGCCCCTGCGCCTGATCGAAGACCTTGCGGATGATGTCGTCGGGCAGGCGGCCTGCGTAGCTCTTTACGTCGCGCCGCATGACGAACGCAAGGGCGGGTGCGGCGCGGCCGTCGGCGAGTGTGCAATTGAGCCACGCCGGACGATACGAGCCCATCGCCATTTCTCGATACCAGAGCGTTTCGAGTTCCGTGCGGGCCTTGGCGGCCGCGAGCCGCAGCGCCACGCCCGCACACGAACCGCCACGGTCGAGCGCGAGCACGAGGCCGGGGTGCTCAGGGGTGCCGCGATTGACGCGCGACCAGAGATACAGCCCCCGGTGGTAGCCATACACGCGGGCGCGCTGGCTTTCCTCGACGGGCAGACCGGGGTTCCAGATGAGCGAACCGTAAGCGAAGATCCACAGATCCTGACGACCATCCCAACCGGTGAGCGCTTCGTCGAGCGACGACGAGAGTTCTTCCGGCGTGAGGTGGCGGCCCAACCCGATGTCGGGCGGATATTTCGTGCATCCCGGACCGCTCGACACGCTGGCCGGTGACGTTTCGGAGGCAGTCGGGCGATCGGGGAAGCGGTCCATACGATGTCGGTTCAGGTGCGGCGCGGCTTGGCCGGCGTGCTGGCTTTGGCAGGCGTGGCAGGCATGGCGGGAGCGGACTTCTCCGACGCATAGGGATCGGCGTAACCGAGACCGGCGAGAATCTCCGTCTCGAGGCTTTCCATTTCCTGCGCCTCGTCGTCCGCTTCGTGGTCGTAGCCTTGCGCATGGAGCACGCCGTGCACGATCAGGTGCGCGTAATGGGCTTCGAGCGCAATACCTTGCTCGTTCGCCTCGCGCTCGACCACCGGGCAGCACAGCACGATATCGCCCGTCACCGGATCGCTGTCGTCTTGCGCGTAGGCAAACGTGAGCACGTTGGTGGCGTAGTCCTTGCCGCGATAGCCGCGATTGAGCGTCTGACCTTCCTCGGCGTCGACGAAGCGCAGCGTCAGTTCGGCGTCGGCCAGCAGCGCGGCCTGCACCCAGCGGCGCAGTGCAGTGCGCGAGAGCAGCGTCTTGTGCGCGGCGAACGCCGGGCCCGCCACGAACTGGCTCGTCAGCGCGAGCGCGTGGCGCGGCGAACGCGGGGGGCGCTCGCTCATGCCTTGCCTCGTGGCGCGCGGCCGTCGCGCCGTTCGCGGTCGGTCGATTCCGGCAGATCGAGCCCGGCTTCGGCGTGCTGCGCGTGCGCGTCGTACGCTTCGACGATGCGGGCGACCAACGGGTGACGCACCACGTCCACGCTGGTGAAGCGGGTCATGGCGATGCCGCGAACGTTCTTCAGGATCAGTTGCGCTTCCATCAGGCCGCTCTTCTGACCGCGCGGCAGGTCGACCTGCGTGGTGTCGCCCGTCACGACAGCCTTGCTGCCGAAGCCGATACGCGTGAGGAACATCTTCATCTGTTCGGGCGTGGTGTTCTGCGCCTCGTCCAGAATGATGAATGCATGATTGAGCGTGCGGCCGCGCATATACGCGAGCGGTGCGATCTCGATCATTTGCTTCTCGAAATACTTCTGCGTCTTGTCGAAGCCGAGCAGATCGTAGAGCGCGTCGTAGAGCGGGCGCAGGTACGGATCGACCTTCTGCGCCAGGTCGCCGGGCAGGAAGCCCAGTCGCTCGCCCGCTTCCACAGCAGGACGCGTGAGCACGATGCGCTTGACCGCGTCGCGCTCGAGCGCGTCGACGGCGCACGCTACGGCCAGATAGGTCTTGCCGGTGCCGGCCGGCCCGATGCCGAACGTGACGTCGTGCGAGAGAATCTGCTTGAGGTAATCGCGCTGCGCCGGGGTACGGCCATGCAGATCGGTGCGGCGCGTGTGCAGCACCGGCGAGCCGTCTTCGGTCTCGCCGGCGGCAAACGGGTTGTCGTCGCCATGGCGCACGGTCGGCGCGAGACCCTGACGCGACTCCACGAGGCCCAACTGGATGTCGTCGACGGACAACGGCTCGGTGGCGCGGTTGTAGAAGCTCTCGAGGGCCTGCGTGGCGATCACGGCGCTCTTGCCGCGAACGGAGAAGCGATGCCCGCGACGGGAAATCGAGACGTCGAGCGCCTGTTCGATCTGACGCAGGTTCTCGTCGAGCGGGCCGCAGAGGTTGGCCAGACGGCGATTGTCGTCGCGCGGGGCGGTGAATTCTTGGACGGGTGCTTTCAAAATGATCCGGTCGGGTGCCTGTTCAGGTCGTTCGATGGAGTCGCCGGGGGCAGGCTCGGGAATGCGGTGCGCACGCCAGGGACTGCCGGGTCCGTTCATATTCGCAAATATCGCTTAGTGCGTGGTGACCAGTTCGCCACGCAACGAGTGCGGGTAGGCGAACGTGATCACGACGTCGGTCATCTGGCCGATCAGGCTGGCGCGTTGCCCTTCAGAGGCGGGGAAGTTCACCACGCGGTTGTTCTCGGTGCGGCCTTGCAGCTCGTTCGGATCTTTGCGCGAGACGCCTTCGACGAGAATGCGCTGCCGCGAGCCCACCATGCTCTGGCTGATGCGTGCGGCGTTTTCCTCGATCACGGCCTGCAGGTGTTGCAGACGGCGCAGCTTGACTTCGCGGGGGGTGTCGTCCGGCAAGTTGGCGGCCGGCGTGCCGGGACGCGGGCTATAGATGAACGAGAAGCTCGTGTCGTAGCCGATCTCGTGAATCATTGCCATGAGCTTGTCGAAATCCTCTTCCGTCTCGCCAGGGAAACCGACGATGAAGTCCGACGACATCGACATGTCCGGGCGCACCTGACGCAGGCGGCGGATGATCGACTTGTATTCCAGCACGGTATAGCCGCGCTTCATGGCCGAGAGCACGCGGTCGGCGCCGTGCTGCACGGGCAGGTGCAGATGGCTCACCAGCTTGGGCACCTTGGCATAGGTGTCGATCAGGCGCTGCGTGAATTCCTTCGGGTGGCTGGTCGTGTAGCGGATGCGCTCGATGCCCGGCACTTCGGCCACGTATTCGATGAGCAGCGCGAAGTCGGCGATTTCGCCGTCGGCCATCAGGCCGCGATAGGCGTTCACGTTCTGGCCCAGCAGCGTGATCTCGCGCACGCCCTGCTCGGCCAGACCGGCGATCTCGGTGAGCACGTCCTCGAACGGGCGCGACACTTCGTCGCCGCGCGTGTAGGGCACCACGCAGTAGCTACAGTACTTCGAGCAGCCTTCCATGATCGAGACGAACGCAGTGGCGCCTTCGACCTTGGCCGGCGGCAGATGGTCGAACTTCTCGATCTCCGGGAACGAGATGTCGACCTGAGAGCGGCCGGTGGCACGGCGTGCCTCGAGCATTTGCGGCAGGCGGTGCAGCGTTTGCGGGCCGAACACCACGTCGACATACGGCGCGCGCTGCACGATGGCAGCGCCTTCCTGGCTGGCCACGCAACCGCCGACGCCAATGACCAGATCCGGCTTGATTTCCTTGAGCGCGCGCATGCGGCCCAGATCCGAGAACACCTTTTCCTGCGCCTTTTCGCGCACGGAGCAGGTGTTGAACAGGATGACGTCGGCGTCTTCGGGGGAATCGGTCTTTTCGAGACCTTCGGCTGCGCCGAGCACGTCCGCCATCTTGTCGGAGTCGTACTCGTTCATCTGACAGCCGAACGTCTTGATATAAATCTTCTTTGCCATTGAGTGTGCGCCGTTCGCAGTGGTTGACCTGGGGGCGTCCGTATTGGATGTTTCAGGGGTTCAGTCTTGCCGGGCCACGAGAGAAAAGCGGTGGCCCAAACGCAAAAGCCGGCGTGGCCGGCCTGTCCGGACCTCCGTAGCGGGGCCGGTGTGTGGTGCACGCATTATACCGCGTGCACCGCGGGGAAGCGCGGCCGGACTAGCGGTTGTCCTTCATTGCGGCGGCAATGGCGCGGATGTTGTGCTGGAACAACTGGAGGTAGGTCGTGGCTTCCGGGTTCTGCGACAGCGCGTCGGAGTAGAGCTTGCCGTCGACCGTCACCTTGGCGTCCTTGGCGATGCGCTGCACCAGACGCGGATTGGAGATGTTCTCCATGAAAACCGCCTTGATGCCCGTGCGGCGGATCACACGGATCAGGTTCGCCACATCCTTGGCGCTGGCTTCGCTTTCCGTCGAGACGCCTTCCGGGGCGAGGAACTTGATGCCGAAGCGCTGGCCGAGATAGCCGAAAGCGTCATGCGACGTCAGCACCACGCGGCGGGAGGGCGGAATTGGGGCGAGCTGCTTGTTTGCCCAGGTGATCAGGTCGTCGAGCGCGCCCTGATAGTTCCTTGCGCGATCCGCGTAGTAGGCGCTGCCGGCCGGATCGGCCTGCGACAGGGCGGCCGCGATGTTGCCGACCATTGCTTTCACGCGCTCCGGGTCTTGAAACATATGCGGATCGGTCACGGTCCTGCCGTCGTCGAGCATGGTGCGGGGCTTGAGCCCCTTCGTGACCGTGACGAGCGTGCCGGGATAGTGGCTCGACTTCATCAGGCGGGGCAGCCAGCCTTCGAAGCCCAGACCGTTCACGAAGAAGAGCTTCGTGCCTGAGATCTTGGCGACGTCCGCCGGGGTCGGCTCATAGACGTGCGTGTCCTGATCGGGGCCGACGAGTGTGGTGACGTCGATCCGTTCGCCGCCGACGGCCTTCACGATGTCGGACAGGATGCTGAAGCTCACGCCGACGGGCAGTCGCGTGTCCTGTGCGTGCGCCGGACTGGCAAACGCCAGCGCCAGGGCGAACATTGCGGCGAAGCATCCCGCGCCAAGCCACGATTTGCCACCCGACGAGTTGTTGCCCCATTGACCCAATCCGAACATGTTTTCCTCTCTTAAAGCGCCGATGCCTTGGCAGCATTCGCCTGACCCGGCGTGACAAGCAGTGCGCCCAGATAGGCGATGCCCGCCGTCAAAACGATGGCCGGTCCCGAAGGGCAGGCCAGGTAATACGAAATCAGCAGCCCGATCACGCTCGACGCGCTCGCGACCAGCCAGGCCACGAGCAGCATGCCCGGCAGCGTGCGGGCGACGAGCCGCGCGGTCGCCGCCGGCAGCATCATCAGTCCTACGGCCATGAGCGTGCCCATCGCCTGAAATCCCGCCACGAGGTTCATTACCGTCAGCACGGTAAAGCCGAGGTGATAACGCATCACGCTCTTGCCCTGCCCTTGGCCGAGGAATGTCGGATCGGCGCTGTCCAGCACGAGACCGCGATAATGCCATCCGAACCAGAGCAGCGTCACCGTCGCGATCACGGCGACCAGAATGAGCGACGGATCGTCCACCGCGAGTACCGAACCGAAGAGCAGATGCATCAGATCGACGCTGTTGCCCCATTTGGAGACGATCACCACACCACCGGCCAGTGCCAGAAGATAGAAGCCGGCAAACGAGGCGCCTTCGTCGAGCCGCGTGCGGCGGCTCGACAGCCCGGCGAGCAACGCGACGAGCAGACCGGCCACCATGCCGCCGCCCGCCATCCATGGCAGCGACAGGCCGCCGATCAGATACCCGACGGCCGCTCCTGGCAGCACCGCATGCGAGAGCGAATCGCCCATCAGACTCATGCGGCGCAGCAGCAGGAACACGCCCACCGGCGTGCATCCGATCGATAGCGCGAGGCTGCCGACGAGCGCATGCCGCATGAAGTCGAATTCCGAGAACGGGCCGACGAGCAGATCCAGCACAGTGCTCATCGGGGGCCTCCGCGTGTTGTCATGACCGTTGTTCCCGGCAGGTGTGCGCCGCCCTGGGCGCAGACGCCGGAGGTTGCCGAGACTGCACTTGCCGTGCGGGCGGTATAGCCGCCGGCGCCGGACAGTCCGGCATGTGTGCCGGCGTCTGTGCTATCACGCGACGGCAGTCCGGCGCGCAGACACTGTGCCGGCGCGCCGGACGCCACCAGCCGGCCAGCCATCACGGCGACATAGGAAAAGCGCTCGAGCACGAGCGGCAGGTCGTGAAGTACCGTCACCACCGTACGTCCTTCCCCGCGCCATTGATCCAGCAAGGCGAGTAACAGTTCCGCCGACGGGACATCGATGCCCGTGAGCGGTTCATCCAGCAAAACGATGGGGGCATCTTCCACGATCAGCCGTGCAAAGCGGGCGCGCTGCCACTGGCCGCCCGACAAGACCTCAAGCGGCTGTGTGCACTTGTCTGCGAGGCCGACGCGTGCGAGGGCGTCGTGAGCGCGATCGAACTCGTCGCGGCCGAGGCGGCGTGCGTCGCCGGTGCGCCGCCACGTGCCGGTCAGCACATATTCCTCGACGCACATGGGGAAGCGGTGATCGGTCTCGGGCCGCTGCGAGAGATAGGCCACGGGGCCGTCGCAAACGATCTTGCCCTGCGACACCTTTTGCAGGCCGGCGAGCGCGCGTAACAGGGTGGTCTTGCCGCCGCCGTTGGGGCCGACGACTGCCGAGAGCACGCCGGGCGCGAACGTGGCGCTCACCCCTTCCAGGGCAATAGTCGGTCCGAAGTGAACCGAAAGATCTTGGCAGCCGATCACAAGGCAACTCCTTGCAGCGCCCAGTAGACGAGCGCCCAAAGCGGTACGAGCACGAGCAGCGTGAGTGCCGTGCGTTCCCAGCCTGCGAGACGGTAGAGCCAAACGGAAAAGCGGATCATGGGTGAGACGGGCGATGCCCAGACACAGTTTGCAACTGTGTAATAAATGCAACAAGGTTGCATTATCGCATGAATTGACGCGTGGCGCCGTTGTGGCCGATCGAGCGCGCCGGAGCGCACAGAACGCCGGTGAAGCGTGCCGGGACACAACGCGTTACATATCAGCGCAGCACATTTGGGCGAACCGGCGTAACATGGATTCACGCTTGATCGACTGGCACGCTGTTCGCTTCATTCCAGAGATCGGCAATATGCAAGGCATCGATGAGACGGTGGCATGGTGCGGTGCGGCGACCCTGAGCCAGGGCATTCGGCGAGTGGTTCGGAATGCGCCGCCGGCAGCCGTCACTGCCTAGGAGGTTCGCCCGTTCAGACAATCGGCCGTCTTCGACTTTCCGCCTGCGACACCATGCGCCCACGCGTGTTGCTCGCACGACCTTCGCGACTTCGCGCAGTCACGTTGCCTCGACAGGAAAGCACGCCGTTACGCGCCCACGTCTTCGCATTCGTCGACGTCGTCGGGCCGCCCACTTTTTTTTCGCAAAACATGGCACGCGGTGCATCGAACGTTCGCGAGAAATTCTGTCAAATAAATAGGATTCCTTAATTAATGCCGGAGAGATTCTAACGTTCCGGAATGCAGGCAAACCCGAGTGCGCAATGCGTGTGTGAGTGCTTGAAAAGTCGCTCGAATTTTGATGTATCGGGGCTGACGTGCGCAATGCGTAGATGACTCGGAAACCCTTGTGAAATGCGGGTTATCGACAATGCTTAGCGCTGCGGAAAATATCTAGCGACAGTTTTTTTGTTTGTGCATATGATGAGTTAACGGTTGCAATTTCCGGTGACAAGTTTAAAGTCAACCTAAACCTATTTTGAGTCGTTCATGTAAGGGAGGGGACAGTGCGAAAGGTTTCGCGACAGTCGCTCCGGCATGCAGTGAGCCAGGTCGAAACCATTGCGCAGTCATCCTTGTCTTAGGCAACAGAGCGGACATCGTTTGCGATGTTTTCCGATGAAGCGGGGGTGAGGCATATGGATATTTTCAGCCACTACACGACACGTTTCGAAGCACGCAGGGAAGAGGAATACAGCATCCAGGAATATCTGGAGATCTGTAAGAAGGACTCGACGGCGTATGCGACGGCAGCCGAGCGCATGCTCAGCGCCATCGGTGAGCCTGAGCTCATCGACACGCATCACGACCCGCGGCTCTCGCGGTTGTTCTCGAACAAGATCATCAAGATCTATCCTGCCTTCCGTGAGTTCTACGGCATGGAAGACACGATCGAGCAAATCGTCTCGTTCTTCAAACATGCCGCGCAAGGGCTCGAAGAGCGCAAACAGATTCTGTACCTGCTTGGACCTCCGGGGGGCGGCAAGTCGTCGCTGGCCGAGAAGCTCAAGGCGTTGATGGAAGATGTTCCCATCTATTGCCTGAAGGGATCGCCAGTGCACGAGTCGCCTCTGGGCCTGTTCTCGTCCGAGGAAGACGGCAAAATTCTGGAAGAGGACTTTGGCATCCCGCTGCGGTATCTCAATACGATTCCGTCGCCGTGGGCCACCAAGCGTCTGAACGAGTTCAACGGTGACATCACCAAGTTCCGCGTGGTGAAGGTGCGTCCGTCGGTGCTGCAACAGATCGCGATTGCGAAGACCGAGCCGGGGGACGAGAACAACCAGGACATTTCGTCGCTCGTCGGTAAAGTCGACATTCGCAAGCTCGAGGAATTTCCGCAGGACGATCCGGACGCCTACTCTTACTCCGGCGGTCTGTGCCTGGCCAACCGCGGCCTGCTCGAGTTCGTCGAAATGTTCAAGGCGCCGATCAAGGTGCTCCACCCGCTGCTGACCGCCACGCAGGAGGGCAACTACAAGGGTACGGAAGGGTTCGGTGCGATTCCGTTCGACGGTATCGTGCTCGCCCACTCGAACGAGGCCGAATGGCAGAGCTTCAAGGGAAATCGTAACAACGAGGCTTTCCTCGATCGTATTTATATCGTGAAGGTGCCGTACTGCCTGCGCGTGACCGACGAGGTGAAGATCTACGAGAAGCTCGTGAAGAACAGCTCGCTCGCCAACGCGCCGCGCGCGCCGAACGTGCTCAAGATGCTTGCACAGTTCGCCGTGCTCACCCGTTTGAAAGAGCCCGAAAATTCCAACATCTTCTCCAAGGTGCGTGTCTACGACGGTGAAAACCTCAAGGACATCGACCCGAAGGCGAAGTCGTATCAGGAGTACCGCGACTACGCCGGGGTGGACGAGGGGATGACGGGCATGTCCACGCGTTTCGCCTTCAAGGTACTGTCGAAAGTCTTCAACTTCGACAACACCGAAGTGGCGGCCAATCCGGTGCATATGCTGTACGTGCTCGAGCAACAGATCGAGCGCGAACAGTATCCCAGCGAAGTCGAGAAACGCTATCTCGCCTACATCAAGGAGTATCTGACCGCGCCGTTTGTCGAATTCATCGGCAAGGAAATTCAGACCGCGTATCTCGAGTCGTACTCGGAGTACGGCCAGAACATCTTCGACCGCTACGTGAATTTCGCGGATCTCTGGATTCAGGATCAGGAGTATCGCGATCCGAACACCGGCGAGATTCTCGATCGCACCGCGCTCAACGATGAACTGGAGAAGGTCGAGAAGCCGGCCGGGATCACCAACCCGAAAGACTTCCGCAACGAGATCGTCAACTTCGTCCTGCGCGCACGCGCCAACAACGCGGGCAAGAATCCGCTCTGGACGAGTTACGAGAAGCTGCGAGCGGTCATCGAAAAGCGCATGTTCTCGACCACCGAGGACTTGCTGCCGGTGATCTCGTTCAACGCGAAGTCGTCCAAAGAGGATCAGGAAAAGCACGCCAACTTTGTCAACCGGATGGTGGAAAAAGGCTATACCCCGAAGCAGGTTCGTCTGCTCGTGGAATGGTACCTGCGCGTGCGCAAATCCTCGTAACCAATCGGGGCCACTATGTCAGCAATCATCGACAGACGGCAAAACGGCAAGAACAAAAGCGCCATCAACCAGCAGCGTTTCATCAAGCGCTACCGCGATCAGATTCGACGCGCGGTGGCGAAGGCGGTGGGCGGGCGCAAGATTACCGATATCGATGGCAGCGGACAGGTCTCGATCCCGGTCAAGGACATTTCGGAGCCGTTGTTCCACCACGGGCCCGGCGGGCGGCGGGAGATGGTACATCCCGGCAATCGCGAGTTCGTGGTGGGCGACAACTTCGAGCGTCCACCGTCGGGGGCTGGCGGCGGCGGAAGCCGTGCCAGCGACTCGGGAGAGGGCGAGGACGATTTCGTCTTCAACCTCTCACGCGAGGAGTTCCTGAAATTCTTCTTCGAGGATATGGCCCTGCCGGATCTCGCGAAACGACGCCTCGCGCAGATTCCCGAGTTCCGCAAGGTTCGTGCGGGCTATTCCATCGACGGCACACCGTCGAACCTCAATGTCATTCGCACGATGCGCAGCTCGCTGGGCCGCCGCATCGCGCTCACGGCCCCCTATCGCAAGCAGTTGCGCGAGCTGGAGGCCGAGTACGCGGACCTCGTCTCGCGCGAGGGCGACGCGTCGCCGCGCGCGTTGGCGCTGGCGCACGAGATCACGCATCTGCGCACGCGTGTCGAAGCGATTCCGTACATCGAGAAGCTCGATCTGCGCTACTCGAACCGGGTCATGCAGCCGCGTCCGCAGGCCCAGGCCGTCATGTTCTGTCTGATGGACGTCTCCGGCTCCATGGATCAGAGCCGCAAGGATCTCGCCAAGCGTTTCTTCATGCTGCTCTATCTGTTCTTGCGGCATAACTACGAGCGCATCGATCTGGTGCTCATCCGGCACCACACCACGGCGAAGGAGGTCAACGAAGACGACTTCTTCTATGCGCGCGAGTCGGGCGGCACGGTGGTCTCGAGCGCGCTCAAGCTGATGACGGAGATCATTGCGGATCGCTACTCGCCGAGCGACTGGAATATCTACGGGGCGCAGGTCTCCGATGGCGACAACTGGGACGGGGATTCGCCCATCTGCCGCGACATTCTGAATCAGACGATCATGCCAGCCGTGCAGTACTTCGCGTATGTGGAGGTAGCCAGCGCCGAGCCACAGAACCTGTGGAACGAATACCTGTCGGTCAAGCAGCAGCATCCGAATTTCGCGATGCAGCGCATCATGGAAGCTGCCGAGATCTATCCGGTGCTGCACGACCTGTTCAAGAAGAAAGCGGCCTGAAAACGGTCTCGCGTCGATACCCCCAATGAGGGCAACGAGGGCGCATCATGGCGTATATATCCACCGGATCGGAATGGACGTTTGAGCTGATTCAACGTTACGAGCACGAAATCGCGCGTATCGCGGCGGACTTCAAGCTCGACACGTATCCGAATCAGATCGAGATCATCACCGCCGAGCAGATGCTCGACGCTTACGCGACCGTGGGCCTGCCCATCGGCTATCACCACTGGTCGTACGGCAAGCACTTCCTGTCTTCCGAGCGCGGGTACAAACGCGGTCAGATGGGGCTCGCGTACGAGATCGTCATCAATTCGAACCCCTGCATCGCGTATCTGATGGAGGAGAACAGCATGACCATGCAGGCGCTGACCATCGCGCATGCCAGCTACGGTCACAACTCGTTCTTCAAGGGCAATTACCTTTTCCGCACGTGGACGAGCGCCGACGCCATCGTCGACTATCTGCTGTTCGCGCGCAATTACATCACCGAGTGCGAGCAGCGCTACGGCGAACAGTCGGTCGAGTTGCTGCTCGACTCCTGCCACGCCCTCATGAACTACGGCGTGGATCGCTACAAGCGGCCGAAGCGGCTCTCGCTCGCGCAGGAGCAGGCGCGTCAGAAAGAGCGCGAGAACTATCTGCAATTGCAGATCAACGATCTGTGGCGCACGTTGCCGCATCACGCCTTGCACGACGATGACGAGGACGACGGACTCGACCCCACCGAATCCGACGATCCGCGGTTCCCGGGCGAGCCGCAGGAGAACCTGCTGTACTTCTTCGAGAAGAACGCGCCCAAGCTGGCCCCGTGGCAGCGTGAGATCGTGCGCATTGTGCGCAAGCTCGCGCAGTACTTCTATCCGCAGCGCCAGACCAAGGTAATGAACGAGGGCTGGGCGACGTTCTGGCACTACACGATCCTCCAGCAGCTCTACAAGGAGAAGCTCGTCAACGACGCGTTCATGATGGAGTTCCTGCACGCGCATACGAACGTGGTGTATCAGCCGTCGTTCGACAGTCCGTACTACAGCGGCCTGAATCCGTATGCGCTGGGTTTTGCGATGTTCCAGGACATTCGCCGCATGTGCGAGGACCCGACGGAGGAAGATCGCCAGTGGGCGCCCGACATCGCGGGCACGAACTGGCTGACGACGCTCGACTTCGCCATGCGCAACTTCAAGGACGAGAGCTTCATCCAGCAGTTCCTGTCGCCGAAGGTCATTCGCGATCTGAAGCTGTTCTCGGTGCTCGACGACGACCGCGACAGCCGTCTGCGCGTGACCGCCATCCACAACGACACCGGCTATCGTGAAATCCGCGAGATGCTCGCGCAGCAATACAACCTCAGCCAGCTCGAGCCGAACATTCAGGTCTCGCACGTGGATCTGCATGGCGATCGCTCGCTCACGCTGCGGCATGTGCAAAGCGATCGCAAGCCGCTGGATGAAGGCTTCGAGGAGGTGCTCAAGCACGTGGCGCGTCTCTGGGGGTTCACGGTGCGGCTCGAGACGGTGTTCGAGGATGGCCGCAGCGAGATGACGCATGAGACCAAAGTCGAGAAGCGGCGGCGCTACGCATTGAGCGCGTGATGAAGATTCCGTTCGTCGCGCTCGATCACGTCGTGCTGCGCACCAATGACATTGCCCGGCTTCAGCATTTCTACATCGATATTCTGGGCTGCACGCTGGAGAAGGTGCAGGCCGATATCGGGCTGGTGCAGTTGCGTGCGGGCGATGCGTTGATCGATCTGGTCGACGTCGCCGGCACGATCGGACGGCAGGGCGGTGAAGCGCCCGGTCCGGAAGGTCACAATCTCGATCACTTCTGTCTGCGCGTCGAACCGTTTGACGATGTGGCTATCCGTCAGGGACTGGCCGCGCATGGCGTGACACTGGGTGAAGCAGTGCAACGCTATGGCGCGCATGGCGAGGGGCCGTCGTGCTATCTCGTCGATCCGGACGGCAATACCGTCGAACTGAAGGGGCCGCCGTCCCGCGCTCAGGGCTGACGCAGCTTACGCACTCAGGCAATCCGCCACTTCTGCACTTCTGGACTTCTGGACTTTACGCGCCGGACCGTGCGGGCTCACGCTGCCATCTGTCCCAACACACTTTGGTCGCGTCCCTTGTGCTTGGCCTGATAGAGCGCCTTGTCTGCGCGCTCGAGCATTGCACTGATGACGAGCGGTTCGCCCGGTTGCCATGACGCGATGCCGACGCTGATGGTGATGGCCTCGCCTTCGTCTCGCGCCCTCTGCGGAAGCAGCTCCGTGCTGGCACGCTTGACCGACTCGCGAATCCGATCCGCCACCCGAAGCGCAGCATGCTGATCGATCTCCGGCAGCACCACGGCGAATTCCTCCCCGCCCAGACGCACTGCGAAATCGCTCGGCAGACGAATGCAATGCTGAATCGTGTTGGCCATGCGCTGGAGCACGGCGTCGCCAAACGGATGACCGTAGCGGTCATTCACCTGCTTGAAGAAGTCGATGTCGATCAGCAGTACCGATAACGGTATCGCACGCTGCTGAACACGCTCGGCGACAAGACGAATGCGATTGTCGAAGTAGCGCCGGTTGTAGATGTGCGTGAGCGGATCGATGAAGACCTTCTCGACCAGATCCGTGTTCGTGAGTGCGAGCGACTGATACTGCCGCGTGATTTCCCAGACGAGTGCGAGCGTTGCGACACCCGGCGAGGCCAATGCCAGAAGACGCGCGGCATACCACTGGTAGGAGGCTTCGCTCGGCGCAGTCAGCGACAGCAACAACTGGCAAAGCGAGATGGTGACGACCACCCACACGAGCAGGAACAGCTTGTGCGACAGTCGCGTGACGGCCGCGATACGCCACCACAATGCGATGTAGCCGACGAAAAGCGCGCCGAGCGCGAGCGTCTCGATGTCCAGGCTGCCCGTCAGATGCGGCGTGACGAGTGTGCGTCCGGCGCCGACCACCGAGAGCGATACCGTTATCCAGACGACGAGCACGACGGCGCCGTAGCGGGCCGCTTCCGAATAGCCGGGGCGCGTGTGAGGATGGGTCCGTGTGAGCGAATAACTGCGCACGCTCAGCATCACGTACACGGCGAAGCTGGCTTCTGCGACAAGCCAGAGCCAGAACGGCGCGCGCGTGACGTTGGCGGAGATGCCGGCGAGCTGATTGGCGAGCAACACGCCTTCGGTGAACATGAAGAGTCCGCGCAGCAGGAACGCGCATCCGAATTGCGCGAAGTAGCGTTTGCCGTTGTAGAGATACTGAACGCCAAGCAGGCAGGCCGTCGACAGATTGAGAATGCCGCCGGCGGACACGAGGAAGAACGTCAGCAGCGGATTCACCGCGCCTTCGAGTGCGCGAGCGAGAAACCCCGCGAGGGTGAGCGTGGCACACGCCGCCAAGATCGTGGTCGCGGCAACGCGATTGCCTTGTTCGGTACGGCTGATGGTACTTTTCATAGTTGTTATTCGCCGATCAACGACCTCGTGCCTCGCGCACGATTGCCTTTTACCTTTTCAACCATTCGCGCCGCGCGACTGGCCGCAAGGTCGTCGCCTCGCGTTACCGTCCCGCTTCCCCGATTTTGCGCTAAATGATTGAAAACTAAGATAAACCTCGGAGAATACACGAGTTTCCCTGGGTTGGCATCCGTTTCGAACGGTGTCCTCTAATTTCCCGTTCGACCCTTGGAAGCATGCGGATTTCAGGCGATTTCTGCACCGCTTTCGGACGTTCGAAAGCCCCTCGCCGCCTCGCAGGAAAAGAATTCCTTGCGGCACATTGATCCGCTCTGCGAAACATCGAAATATTGAATTTCGGGACGCTGACCGCGACACACGGGCAAGGCCAGTGATGGCGGGGGATTGCCGCGCACGCAATTGATTCGTTGTCCGATTTATATGGAAAATGAGCGATGTAATATCGTGTCAATGCATGGGATTCTTCACGATACGCCGGCTACGGGTTGGCATCGACGCACTATCTGTACTAGAATAAAAAAAGCCAATCGCTGCGATTGGTCCATAGAAACAGAAGCAAAAGCGTTGCCGGTGTTCCTCGTTGCGCCGGCGATCAGTTCCATCACGCAATGAGTTTGTGCAGTAAAACATTCGCGCGCTTTCAATGAGCGTGCACCGAGAGGCCCAGGCGCCCACGGCGTCGAAAGCTCGTCTCTCATGTCGCAATCCGCGACGCCTGGTTCGTCACCGTTGTCTTCCACAGACCTTCGGAGCGAACACTTCACAATTCGCAAGGCAGCTAACAGTTGTCATGCTTGTTTGACCGCGTTGTCACGCGGGGCGATTGCTATTGCCTCGCGCCAGCGCTGCCAACCCATTCAAAGGGAGCATGAACGTGGCGAAGCAGTATCGCATTCTCTATTTGGCCGGTTTCGGATTGCTCGGCGTGGCCGCCGCAGTCACCGGCCTGGTGTATTGGCTGGGCGTCGATGCGTTCGTCAAATACCGGGGCGACCTGGTGTACTACACCCAGCAGCACCTCAAGCTCGTGGCGATATCGATGACGATGGCCATTGCCGTTGGCGTGCCCGCAGGCGTGCTGATCTCACGGCCCAAGTTCGAGAAACATGCCGAGCGCGCCGTGCAGCTTTTCAATATCGGAAATACGCTGCCGTCGCTGGCCGTACTGGCGTTGTCGATGGCCGTGCTCGGTATCGGCGACCGGCCCGCCATTCTGGCGCTGTGGCTCGCGTCGCTGTTGCCTATCGTGCGCAACGCCTACGAAGGCTTGCGGCAGGTGCCGCCCGCGTTGCGGGAGTCGGCACGAGGCATGGGCATGACGCCCGCACAAGTGCTGTTCCGTGTGGATCTGCCCAATGCCATGCCGGTCATCGTCGGCGGCATTCGCACCTCGCTCGCGATCAACGTCGGCACTGCGCCGCTCGCATTCCTGATCGGCGCGGACAGTCTGGGGCAACTGATCTTCCCGGGCATCTATCTGAACGACCCGACGAAGCTGCTCCTCGGCGCTGCCGGGACGGCGCTGTTGGCGCTCGTACTGGACGGCATCGTCGCCTTCGCGAGCGGGCTCTGGTTCGCACGTCACGGCGCTCCCGCGCGCTAAGACAAAGGAGACTCACACGTATGCAAGTTTCATTTCCTCGCACGCTCGCCGGCATGATGCCGCGCTGGATGCGGCTGCTCGGTGCGGCTTGTCTCGCGTTAGGCGTGATCGCCGCGAGCGCCACCGCCCATGCCGCAACGCTGACCATTGGCGGCAAGAATTTCACCGAGCAGTTGATTCTCTCGGAGATGACGGCGCAGTACCTGCGCAGCAAAGGGTACGACGTCGAACTCAAGAACGGCCTGGGCAGCGTTGTCATGCGCCAGGGCATGGAGAGCCATCAGCTCGACATCGTCTGGGAGTACACCGGCACGTCGTTGATCGTCTACAACAAGATCACCGAGAAGCTCGATCCTGAGCAGACCTATGCGCGCGTGAAGGACCTCGACGGCCGGATCGGCATTGTCTGGCTCAACCCGTCGGCGCTCAACAACACGTATGCCTTCGCCATGCCGGGCAAGATCGCTCGCGAAGCCGGCATCGAGACGGTCTCGCAGCTCATCGACCGATTCCGCGCGAATCCGAAGATGCAGTTTGCCTTCGACATGGAGTTCGTCGGCCGCTCGGACGGTCTCGAGCCGATGGAGCAACTCTACGACTTCCATCTCGAGCGACCCAACATCAAGCAGATGGACCCGGGTCTGGTCTACACGGCGCTCAGAAACGAGCAGATTGACGCGGGTCTGGTCTACACGAGCGATGGCCGCAACAAGGGTTTCGATCTGAAGGTGCTGACAGACGACAGGGGTTTCTTCCCGGCATATGCGGCCACGCCCGTGGTGCGCAAGGAAGTGCTCGATGCCAACCCCAAGCTCGCCGACGAACTCAACGCGCTGTCGGCGAAGATCAACAGCGAGAACATGAGCGACATGAACGCGAAGGTCGACATCGACCATCGGGCCGTGTCACGTGTGGCGAGCGACTTCCTCAAGCAGGAAGGACTGGTGCAGTGACGGCGATGGCTGTCGTTGTACCTGATAGTTACTGATTGAGGAGTCCCATGATTGAATTTCTGACGCATAACTGGCATCGCATTCTGACCCTGACGGGGCAGCATGCGTGGCTGGTGGCCGCATCGGTCGGGGCGGCCATCGTGGTTGGCGTGCCGCTGGGCGTGCTGGTCACGCGTTTTCGTTGGTTGTCGGGCGTGGTACTTGGCCTGGCGACCGTTGTCCTCACGATCCCGTCGATCGCGCTGTTCGGTCTGATGATCCCGCTCCTGTCGGTCTACGGCATGGGGATCGGGCCGGCGCCGGCCGTGGCCGCCGTCTTCCTGTATTCGCTGCTGCCGATCATGCGCAACACAAGCCTCGCGTTGCGGCAGATCGATCCGAGCATTCGCGAAGCGGGCATCGGCATCGGCATGACGTTCTGGCAGCGCCTGCGTCTGGTGGAATTGCCGCTGGCCGTGCCGGTGGTACTGGGCGGCGTGCGCACGGCCGTCGTCATGAATATTGGCGTGATGGCCATTGGCGCCATCGTCGGGGCCGGCGGTCTCGGGGTGTTGATCACCCAGGGGATCAGCCAGAGCGATACCCGGCAGCTCGTCGTGGGTGCGGTCCTGGTGAGTTTGCTCGCCATCGTCGCCGACACTCTGTTGCACCGCCTGCAGCGTGTGCTGACACCCAAAGGAATCCGAACCGTATGATTACACTCGACAATCTCACCAAAAGCTTCGTCCAGAAGGACGGCACACCCGTGACCGCGGTCAATTCGGTCAGCCTTGAGGTGCCGCCGGGCGAAATCTGCGTCTTCCTCGGCCCGTCGGGGTGCGGCAAGACAACCACACTCAAGATGATCAACCGGCTGATCAAGCCGACGTCCGGGCGTATTCTGCTCAACGGCGAAGACACCGGCAACATCAATGAAATCGAACTGCGCCGCCACATCGGCTATGTGATTCAGCAGATCGGTCTGTTCCCGAACATGACCATCGAGGAGAACATTACCGTCGTGCCGCGTCTGCTCGGCTGGGACAAGAAGCGTTGCCGCGAGCGTGCCATCGAACTGATGGGCATGGTGGCACTCGATCCGAAGCGCTATCTGTCGCGGTACCCGCGTGAGCTGTCGGGCGGGCAGCAGCAGCGCATTGGCGTGATTCGCGCACTGGCTGCCGATCCGCCCGTGCTGCTAATGGACGAGCCGTTCGGTGCCGTCGACCCGATCAACCGCGAGTCGATTCAGAACGAGTTCTTCCAGATGCAGCGTCAACTGGGCAAGACCGTCATCATGGTCAGTCACGATATCGACGAAGCGATCAAGCTGGCCGATCGCATCGCAATCTTCCGTCAGGGGCGTCTGGTGCAGTACGCGCAGCCCGATGCGTTGCTGGCACGTCCGGTCGACGAGTTCGTGGCGAGCTTCGTGGGACACGACCGAATTCTGAAGCGTCTGTTGCTGGTGCGTGCGGAGGACGCGGCCACGCCGCAGCCGACCGTCAAGCCGCAGACCACGCTGGCCGAGGCATACGGCATGATGGACGAACTCGACACGCGTTCGCTGGTTGTCGTTGACGAAAACGCGCGTGCGCTGGGCTACATTGCGCGCCGCGACACGCGTCATGCGCAAGGCACGTGCGCTGAGCGGGTGCGTGACTTCAAGGCGTCGGCCGTCGCGGGCGACAACTTGCGGGTGCTGCTCTCGCGGATGTACGAACACAATCTGGCATCTCTGCCGGTATTGGGCGATGACAATCAGTATCTCGGTGAGGTGACGCAGGATTCCATCGCCGACTATCTGAGTTCGGGCAAGTCGCGCGGTAATGGCGGCGGCACCATCATCGCACCATCGCTGCCGGGTGTGCCGAACGTGGTCGCCAGCGTTCCGTTCGGAGCAACGGTGTAAGCTGGCCGGCGTCTTGAGGCGGTTGCGTGTCAGGTCGCCGATCGGGCGGACGTCGTTGACGTTCGTCCGGCAAGTCAGAGAATGACGGCCCGGTGCGGCCGTCATTTTTGCATTCATCAGCCCCGCGGGGGCGGTTGACGTAAACAGTAGCAAGGAGTTGCAGGATGACGTGGGAAGCGATGATGGCGTGGCTCGAGAGCGCGCCCTGGGCGCGGATGGCCGGGGCGTTGGTGTTGCTGGCCGGGGTGGCATTGCTGGTGCAGGCCGTGGCGCAGTTTCTGATCGTTCGGGTGGTTCGAATCGTTGTGCAGCGCACGGCCAATCGCTGGGACGACGCGTTGCTCGCGCATCGAGTGTTTCATCGCGCGGCGCGCATTTTGCCGTATCTCGTGATTCAGTTCGGTATCGCGTGGGTGCCGGATCTGCCGTCGAAGGCGGTGATGGTGATCAGCAACGTCGCGCTCGCAACGACGCTGCTCTACGCGACGCTCGCCATCGCCGGCATTCTCGACGCAGCGCAAACCGTCTATGCGCTCTCGGAGCATGCGCGCACGCGCTCGATCAAAGGGTACGTTCAGTTAGGCAAGATCGCGCTGTATGTGGTCGCGGCGATTGCCATTGTGGCCACCATCATCGATCGCTCGCCGTGGCTGCTGCTCTCAGGGCTTGGGGCGATGTCGGCGGTGCTGTTGCTGGTGTTCAAGGACACGATCATGTCCTTCGTTGCCAGTGTGCAACTGACGTCGAACGACATGCTTCGTGTGGGCGACTGGATCGAGATGCCGCAAGTGGGTGCCGACGGTGACGTGGTGGATATCGCGCTGCACACGGTCAAGGTGCAGAACTGGGACAAGACGATCACCACGATCCCGACATGGCGGCTGATTTCCGAGAGCTTCCGCAACTGGCGTGGCATGCAGCAGTCAGGTGGCCGGCGTATCAAGCGAATGCTGTGCGTCGATGCGGGCAGCGTCGGGTTCCTCGACGAGGCGGAGATGGCTCGCCTGTCGAAGCTGCATCTGTTGGAATCGTATCTGACGGACAAGCAGCGCTCGCTGGCGGATGCGAATGCGGCGCTGGGGACGGCGGCAGGCGTGCCGGCGAACACGCGGCGTCTGACGAACATCGGGACGTTCCGCGCGTATGCGCTCGCGTATCTGAAGGCGCATCCGAACATTCACGAGGGCATGACGTGCATGGTGCGCTCGCTCCAGCCGTCGGCAACGGGGATTCCGATCGAGCTTTATTGCTTTACGAACACGACGGTGTGGGCCGAGTACGAACGCGTGCAGGGCGATGTCTTCGATCATCTGCTGGCGATTCTGCCGGAGTTCGGCCTGCGCATGTACCAGAATCCGGCTGGCGCGGATCTCGTGCGCTGGCAGGGGCCGCGGGCGGCGTAACCGTGGAGTCGTGGAGTCGCGGGGTTTCGGAGTCGGGGCGTTGCCCTGATGACATCGTCCGTGCTCGCATCTCGATATTGAATCCCGGCAATGCTTGCCGGACGGCGAGTGGCAGTGACGCTCGATCCGGTCAGGGCCATGGATCGGTGATGTCTGCTTCGACGCGTCGGCGCGCCTGACCGTGAATCACTGAGGACGACGATGGGAAAACTCCGGGAGGTCTCTCGGACGATTCGCACGGCAGACGTCGCGGTTGACGCGACATCGAAGCCGGCAAAAAGGGCTCCCGCAGGAGCCCTTTCTGATTCGGCGCAACGTTCAGGTGCGTTGACTTGCGGATGTTACGCCGCCGATTCGTCGAGCGTCGGATAGTCGACGTAGCCGTGGGCGTCGCCGCCGTACAGCGTGTTGCGATCCAGTTCGTTGAACGGGCCGCCGCGCTTGAGGCGCTCCACCAGATCCGGATTGGAAATGAATGGCTTGCCGAACGCGATCAGATCGGCCAGGTTTTCCTTGCGTGCCTTGAGCGCGAGCGCGAGGTCGTAACCGTTATTGGCCATGAACGCGCCATTGAAGATGCGGCGCAGCTTTTGCAGATCGAAGCCGTTCTCCACTTCGCGCGGACCGCCCGTCGCGCCTTCGACCACGTGCAGGTACACGAGGCCGAAGCGATTGAGTTGCTCGACGGCATACGTGAACACCGGCTCCGGGTTGCGGTCGCCGCAGTCGTTCGCCGGGCTGATCGGCGAGAGACGAATGCCCACGCGCTCGGCGCCCCAAACATCGACGACTGCCTGCGTGACTTCCAGCGTGAGACGCACACGATTCTCGATGCTGCCGCCGTACTGGTCGGTGCGATGGTTCGTCTTGTCACGCATGAACTGGTCGAGCAGATAGCCGTTCGCCGCATGAATCTCTACGCCGTCGAAACCAGCGCGCTTCGCGCATTCGGCTGCGTGGCGATATTGCTCGATGATGCCCGGGATCTCGGACGTCTCGAGCGCACGCGGTGTCGGATGCGGCTCGAAACCGTGCTCGGTGAAAGCCTTGCCCGCTGGCTGAATCGCCGACGGCGCGACCGGCAGCGCACCGCCAGGTTGCAGCGACGGGTGCGAGATGCGGCCGACGTGCCAGAGCTGGCAGAAAATCTTGCCGCCCTTGGCATGCAGGGTGTCAGTCACCTGTTTCCAGCCGGCAATCTGTGCTTCGGTATAGATGCCCGGCGTGAAGGCGTAGCCTTTGCCCTGCTGCGAGATGTTGGTGGCTTCACTGATGATGAGGCCGGCCGACGCACGCTGGGCGTAGTACTCCGCAACCATCGGGCCTGGGACGTCGCCAGCGCCTGCGCGGCTGCGCGTGAGCGGGGCCATGACAATGCGATTGCTTAGCGCGAGCGGGCCGAGCGCGTACGGCGAGAAAAGATCCGTGTCGAGCGCGGCGAGTTGGGTATGTTGCGAGTCCGTCATTGCTGAAGGTCCTGTGAAATTGGGGGGAATGCTGTGCTGCACAAAACTCGCACAGGTTACGACAATTCTTCTGGTCGTGCCGACGACCTCAACGTCAGGACGGCCAGACTTTTACCGTCGGCGACTGGCCGCACTTTCCGCACCAAAACAGGGAGGCGCGACGAGTCGTAGACAGCGGCATCGGCTGGCCGATGCGTCGCCTTGCGCGGTCGTCTGACGTATCGCTTCAGACCTCAGACGCTGGCGGCGACGGGGCGCTTCGGCGCGTGCGGCGCAATACGCAGCACCATGAACGCACCGAGAATGCACACGCCGCCGGAGAGCATCGAGGCCATCGTGTAGTTGCCCAGCGTGGCTCGCAGCGAACCGGCCACGAGTGCCGCCGTCGCCGCACCGAGCTGGTGGCCGGCAACGATCCAGCCGAACACGATCGGGGCCATCGTCTTGCCGAAGACATCGGTCGTCAGGCGCACCGTCGGCGGTACCGTCGCGATCCAGTCCAGACCGTAGAACAGCGCGAAGAGCGGAATGCCGAAGAAGTCGAGACCGAAGGCGTACGGCAGATAGATCAGCGACAGGCCGCGCAGCCCGTAGTACCAGAACAGCAGCACACGGCTGTTGTAGCGATCGGAGAGCCACCCGGAAGCGGTGGTGCCCATGAGGTCGAGCACACCCATCGCTGCCAGAATGCCCGCACCCTTGACTTCGGATATCCCGTAATCGCCGCACATCGCAATGAAGTGCGTGCCGATGTAGCCATTGGTGCTCGCGCCGCAAATGAAGAAGCTGAAGAACAGCAGCCAGAAATCCCGCTTGCCGGCTGCCATGCGCAACGCCGACAAGGCGGCCGTGAGCGGATTGCCTTGGGCGAGCGGGACATCCGGGGTGTCTGCCGGCGCACCGACCGGGCGCAGACCAACCGACCCCGGGCGCTCCGGCACGAGAAACGCCACGAGCGGCAAGACCAGCGCAGCGACCACCGCCACGATCAGTACCACCGGACGCCACCCGTAGTGCTCGGTGACCGCGGCCATGATCGGCAGAAATACCATCTGGCCGGTGGCCGAGCTTGCCGTGAGAATCCCCATTGCCAGTCCGCGATGCGCGTGAAACCACCGGTTCGCCACCGTGGCCGCCAGCGTAACGGCCGCCACACCGGTACCGCCGCCCACCATCACGCCCCAGATCAGCACCATCTGCCAGGGCGCCGTCATCAGCGAGGAGAGCGCCGTGCCCGACGCGAGCAACAACAGGGCCACCATCACCGTCGGACGGATGCCGAAGCGCTGCATCGCGGCGGCGGCAAACGGGCCGGTCAGGCCATAGAGCGCCAGATTGACGGAAATCGCCAACGAGATCGTCGCGCGGCTCCAGCCAAAGTCGTGCTCGAGCGGCACCATCATGACGCTCGGCGTCGCGCGAATGCCCGCCGAGGCGAGCAGGACCAGGAAAATGACGCCGACAACGATCCAACCATAGTGGAAGCGTCCGTCAATGCGCCTTGCAAGTGCAGCCTTCATGGCGGAAGTCCTTGCTGAAGTTCGGTTTCGTCGACCGAACCGGGAACGTTTGCGGGAATCGGGCTGTCTACGCTCATCGTCAGAATTGTGACAGCTCGGTAACATTAGGTTGCCATGTTATGAACCGATCGGTAACATGTCAAGTATTCCTTTGCGGCGGCAGGGCTTTGTCCGGCTTCGCAAATCACTGCATCTGGGGAGCGCCAGACAATGGCCAAATCGACGACGACCGTACCACCCGTCAGGTCTGACATGCCGGACCCGGTGAACACGGGTGTGGAGGCGCCAGCCAAGGGCGAAGGCAAGGCGGCGCCGGTGCGCCATCGAAGTGCGGCGTCGCGCGCGGGTAAGACCGGGCGGCATGTCACACCGGCGCCGGTCGCACAGGAGTATTTGCTCAAGGCGGCGGTGGAACTGTTTCACGCTGAAGGGGTGCGCGCCGTGGGCGTGGATGCGGTCGTCAAGCGCGCCGGTGTGAACAAGATGTGCCTCTACCGCCAATTCGCGTCGAAGGACGAGTTGATTCTGGCGTACCTCGATCACATGCAGACGGCGAGTCTGACGCGTATCGACGAGAGCATCGCAAAACGGGCGGGCGAGCCGCGTGCGCAGATGCTGCAAATCTTCTTGGATCTTGCCGAGCGAGCGAGCAAGCCTGGCTATCGCGGGTGCCCGTTCGTGAATGTAGCGGCTGAATTCCCCGACCCGGAGCATGCGGCGCGCAAGTCGGTGGTGAATTACAAGGCGGAAGTCGTGCAGCGCTTAACGGCACTCGCTACGGCCGCCGGGGTGCGCAATCCGGCGCCGCTGGTCGACGCGCTTTCGCTGATTCTCGAAGGTGCCTACGCGGCGAGCCAGACCTTCGGGCCCGGATCGCCGCCGCTGCGCATTTTGCCGACGGTGGCGCGTCAGATCATCGAGGCCGGGATGGCGGGCGAGTTGGACGCGGCCTGAGGTCAGGCGCGCATCGCAGACTTTACGACGCCCGACGCCCGACGCCCGGCGTCAACGCGCCCGTCAGGCGGCGAGCCGCTGAAGTGCCATCGCCGCTGTACCGCGCGCGCCAGAGGCCGCGCTCGCGAGTTGGCTCTCCGACGTCATACGAAACGCCGCCACCGCCTCGTCGAGTGCGCGAGCCTGATCTTCCATCGACGCGGCCGCCGCAGCGGCCTGCTCCACGAGCGCGGCGTTCTGCTGCGTCACCTCGTCCATTTGTGTGACGGCGCGCCCGACCTGCTCGATACCGTGGCTCTGCTCCTCGGACGCCGCAGAGATCTCGCCCATGATGTCGGTGACCCGCCGCACCGCCTGAACCACGTCGCGCATGGTCTGACCGGCCTGCGTCACGAGGACCGAGCCGTCCTGCACCCGGCCGTTCGAGGATTCGATCAATTCCTTGATCTCCTTGGCCGCGGCCGCACTGCGCTGGGCAAGTGTGCGAACTTCGCCCGCAACGACCGCGAAGCCTCGACCCTGCTCGCCGGCGCGGGCCGCTTCTACGGCGGCGTTGAGGGCGAGGATGTTCGTCTGGAATGCGATGCCGTCGATCACGCTGATGATGTCGACCACCTTGCCTGAGCTGTGCGAGATACCCTCCATCGTGGCGACCACCTGATCGACGACTTGCCCGCCACGCACGGCAATGGCTGACGCGTTCTGCGCCAGTTGGCTGGCCTGACGCGCGTTGTCGGCATTCTGGCGCACGGTAGAGGTGAGCTGCTCCATCGACGAGGCCGTTTCTTCCAGCGCTGCCGCCTGCTGCTCGGTGCGCGCCGACAGATCGGTATTTCCTTCGGCAATCTCGCGCGCGGCGAGCGTGATGGCGCTCGTGCCACCGCGAATGCGTCCGATCATCTGCTGAAGATTGGCTTGCATGCGTTGCATGGCGAAGAGCAGGCTGGCGCGGTCGCCCTGACGCAGACGCACTTGCGTGAGCAAGTCGCCATCGGCAATGCGGGTGGCGATATCGGCCGCGTATTCGGGCTCGCCACCGAGACTTTGCTGGACATTTCGGATGATGAGCAGCATGACGCCCGACACGGCCAGGCCGATGACGGCGAGCATCGCACCCCAGCGCAGCAGCGCCCCGAAGAAGGCGGCGTTAATGTCATCGACGTAGACGCCGGTCGTCAGATACCAGTCCCACGGCGCGTACGTGCCCACGCGGCTGATTTTCTCGACGGGTTTGTCCGAACCCGGCTTGGGCCAGAGATACGTGACGAATGGATCATCGGTGCGCGCGGCGGCGACGATGTCCGAGAACATGAGCTTGCCCGACGGATCGCGGAACTGGCTCATGTCCTTGCCTTCGAGCTTCGGATTGATCGCGTTCAGCACGATGACGCGCTGCGAGTTCAAGATACCGAAATAGTTGTCGCCGTCGTAGCGGATCGCGCCGATCTGCTCGCGCGCGAGCTTTTGCGCATCGGCCACGCTGATCTCGCCGTGCTCGGCGCGTTCGGCGTAGTGCTTGACCAGACTGAGGCCGGAATCGACCACGTGCGTGAGGCCCTCACGACGCTCGGCAAGCATGGTGTCCCGCTGTGCCCACGCGCCCCAGACTGCCATGGCCAGCAGGCTGACCCACATCAACGCAACGGCAGACCACAACTTCGCTTTCAAACTCAACTGCTGCATCACTTCGTCTTCCCCACGGATTCCCGCGCTGGTGTCCCTTTGGCGGCGGCCGCATGTGACGTGTAGCCACGTCCGTGCGGTGCTATTGTCGATCGATTATCAGTGTTCCTGATGAGAACACGGACTGCACGTGTGCTAACGGCAGTCTGCCAAAGGACTTGAGCGGCGGGAGGGGAGGAAGGGCGAAGCCGGCTTATCCGTGAATCACCACCAGCAGGCCGCGGGCCACGGATTTGCCCACGTTTCGGATGGCATGGGCGCGGTCTGCGGGATAACGCGCGGTCTCGCCCGGCTTGGCGCGTCGCGTGAAGTGTTCGACTTCGACATCGACCTGGCCGTCGAACACCGTGAAGTGTTCGCGCGTGCCCGGATCGTGCGGCTCGGACACGAGCGCCGCACCCGGTTGCAGGGTCAACTCATACCACTCGTATTTGCCGGCCAGCTCCATCGGTCCGAGGATCTTCAACTGATAAGCGTGCTCCGCCCCCGCAAGCGTCGGAATTTCATGCTTGCCGATCACGCGCACGGGCTCGGGGTCGCCCGTGGGGGCGCCGAGCAATTGGTCGAGCCGCACGCCCAGCGCATTGGCCAGCCGCCACGCCACGGCGATGGTCGGGTTGGCTTTGTCGCGCTCGATCTGGGAGAGCATCGACTTCGAGACGCCGGAAGCGCGAGAGAGCGTCTCAAGCGTCATCCCGCGCTCTTTGCGCAGTTGCTGGATCATGTCGCCGACAGGCGGCGGGGCGACCACGGACACCGCAGACGCAGCGGGAGTACTTGCCATATGAATTCCGGGATATTAGAATTTTCCAATATATTGAAACTTGTTCAATATAAAGTATAGTTTCCGATAAGGTGAATGGCTGCATGGTAGCAGAGCCCACGCGCCGTTCACTCATGGCTTTCGACATCCGGCGGTATTCACCGATGCCGCCGGATGCCTCCGGCGGCGCCGCACAACGGCAGCCGCCGACCGCACAAAGGAGATGCGCACGATGACCGCACACACCCCGGAGGCCCGCGAGGGCTTCTACCGTCAACTGACCGAACGACTGGAAGACACGCGCCGCCAGGGCCTTTTCAAGCAGGAACGCGTGCTCATGTCGCGGCAGGGGCCGGAGGTCATGTGCGACGACGGGCAGACGCGTATCAACCTGTGTGCCAACAACTACCTGGGATTGTCGGGCAGCGAAACGCTCGTCAAGGCCGGGCAGAAGGCACTGGAAGACTTCGGTTTCGGGCTGTCGTCGGTGCGCTTCATCTGTGGCACGCAAGGGCCGCACAAAGACCTCGAAGCCCGGATCGCCGCGTACCTCGGCACGGAAGACGCGATCCTGTATGCCGCTGCGTTCGATGCCAATGGCGGCGTGTTCGAGCCGCTGTTCGACGAGCAGGACGCCATCATCTCCGACGCTCTCAACCACGCCTCGATCATCGATGGCGTGCGTCTTTGCAAGGCGCAGCGTCTGCGCTATGCCCACAACGACATGGACGACCTCGAGCGCCAGTTGCAGGCGGCGGCCGGGGCGCGTCATCGCATCGTCGTCACCGACGGTGTGTTTTCGATGGATGGCACGATTGCGCAGCTCGATCGCATCGTGGCGCTGGCCGAACAATACGGTGCGCTCATCATGATCGACGAGTGCCATGCGACCGGCTTCATGGGGCCGACGGGGCGCGGTACGCACGAGCATCACGGCGTGCTCGGCAAGATCGACATCATCACCGGCACGCTGGGCAAGGCGCTGGGCGGTGCAATGGGCGGCTTTACCGCGGGGCGACGCGAGGTGATCGAGACGCTGCGTCAGCGCTCGCGCCCGTACCTGTTTTCGAACAGCCTCGCGCCAGCCATCGTCGGCACGTCGCTCGCGGTGTTCGATGAACTCGAGCATTCGTCGGCGCGACGCGAGCAATTGCACGAGAACACGGCGTTCTTCCGCAAGGAAGTGGCGGCGCTGGGCTTCACCATCAAGCCGGGCACCCATCCGATCGTGCCCGTCATGCTCTTCGACGCCACGCTTGCCCAGCGTTTTGCGCAACGACTCTATGAACTGGGCGTGATCGCCACGGGCTTCTTCTATCCGGTGGTGCCGCAGGGCCAGGCGCGGGTGCGCGTGCAGCTCTCGGCGGCGCATACCCGCGAACACCTGACCCGGGCGCTGGCGGCGTTCGCTCAGGCCGGCAACGAACTCGGCATTCTCAAGCAAGGTTGACCATGGAACGCATCCTCATCATCGGCGCCAACGGGCAGATCGGCAGCGAACTCGTCGAAGCGCTGGCCGCGCAGTACGGCAACGAGAATGTCATCGCCACCGACATCGCGCCGGGACCGTCGCGTCACCCGGTGCACTACGAGACGCTCGACGTGCTCGATGCGCAGCGTCTGGCCGCGCTCGTCGAGCGCTTCGGCATCACGCAGATATTCCATCTGGCGGCGCTGCTCTCGGCGACCGGCGAGACACGTCCGCTCCAGGCCTGGACGCTCAACATGAATGGGCTGCTCAACGTGCTCGAGCTGGCGCGCGAACGCAAAGGGCTGCGAGTGTTCTGGCCGTCGTCGATTGCCGCGTTCGGCCCGCATACGCCGGCCGTCGAAACACCGCAGCTCGCCATCATGGACCCGACCACGATGTACGGCATCAGCAAGCAGGCGGGCGAGCGGCTGTGCGAGTACTACTTCACGAAGTTCGGTGTGGACGTGCGAAGCCTGCGCTATCCGGGCGTCATCAGCTACAAGACACCGCCGGGCGGCGGCACGACCGACTACGCCATCGAGATCTTTCAGGCGGCGCGTCGCGGCGAGACCTACACATGCTTCCTGAAGGAGGACGCCACGCTGCCGATGATCCACATGCCCGACGCGGTGCGCGCCACGCTCGAATTGATGAACGCGGATGCGTCGCGACTGCGCGTGCGTTCGTCCTACAACGTGGCAGGGGTGAGCTTCGACCCGGCCACGCTGGCTGAAGCGATTGCGCGCCGCGTGCCGGGCTTCACGGTGAAGTACGCGCCGGACTTCCGTCAGGCGATCGCCGAGACATGGCCGCACACGCTCGACGATACCCACGCGCGTTACGACTGGGGCTGGCAACCGGCCTTCGGGTTGGACGCGATGGTCGACGACATGCTGGCCAACGTGCCGCTGGACTGGCACGCGCCGGCGTTGGGGCACGCTGCCTGAAGGGCGCTGCCGCGCCGCTTACCTTGGGTGATGCACCGCGTAGTAGGCGAGTGCGGCGAGCACTGCACACGTCACGGCAAATGCGCGACGGCGCCAGCGATGGGCCGACGTGAAGGTGATGGCCCGCCCGCGGCCTTCTTCTTTGGAGTGGTAGTAGCTCATATTGCGTCTTCTCGGGTCTGATACACGGTCTTCGCCGCGGAAAGAACCTGCCTGAGCGTCCGTCGATGCGGCCCCCCGGCGCAGGACTGGCAGGTTCTGAATCGATTATGCGACTGCACAAAAACGACCGCGAATCCGTATCTTTACCGATAGGTGTGGCCTTTTTGACACGGTCGCACTGACGCGTCGCGCGTTTCGAGGTGGGGATCGGAAGGGGGGCGGGCACCCCTCCTTTTCTGTCTGCGCCAATCCCCATGGCCCGGTGCCTGAGCCTGCTCGCACAGGTATCTCGATCCTCGAGAGGCTTGCGATGCGAAGGTTGCGCAGAATCCACATTTCCCCGCTTGCGCCCCGCGTCACGCGCTGAAACAATGCCGGAAAACGGTGGCCATGCCGATGGCCACTTCCGAGCCGTCGTTGAGATCACGCCTGGGGAGGGTCGTGCCATGACGCCGAACACGCGCCGCACCATCGCTTGCGGCCAATGCGGGACCGCCATCGCGCGCACCGCATTCGTATTGATGGCCGCTGGATTCGTTGCGGCCAATGTCCATGCGCAGGAAGCCATGCTGCGCGCCAACAATCAGGTCTGGATCGGTGCCGGTGCGCAGCAGTTGCACTACTGGGAAAACATCGCGCCGGGCAAGAGCGATGCCGAGCGCGGCACCACGGCGGCATTTGCGCTGGGCGCATCGACCCAGCGGCAGTTGTTCGGGGTGTCCAATCTCTACTTCAGCGGGTCGGTGCGCGTGGCGCACGGTAACGTCGACTACGGCGGCTACCTGCAAGACTTTGCGGGCCGCGTCATCCAGCCGAATTACCAGATGAACACGCGCTCGACGACGACGGACGTCACGCTCAAGGCCGGTAAAGCCCTTCCGTTTCAACTCGGCACCTGGAATGCGCAGGTGATTCCGTACGTGAGCTATAGCTACCGGGACTGGATTCGCGACAGCAGTCGTGACCCGTACGGTTTCTACGAGCGCTATCGCCATCACGTGATCGGCGGGGGCCTTATGGGGCAGCTCGAATTGACGCAGAAACTGGTGGCAACGGCCGATATTCGGGCGGGCGCCATGGTGGGGGCCTCGATGACCCTCGCGGGGTCGCAGAACACGTTCAGCCTCGGCAACAAGCCGGTCGTTGTGGCGGGCTTCGGCCTCGATTACGCGATCGCGCGCAATTTCCATGTGAATGCAACGTATGAATGGTCGCGCTTCCAGTACGGCCGCTCGAGCGTCACGCAGGTGGCGCCGGGCACGAACGCCTACGAACCTGATTCAAAGACGATCAACCAGACATGGATGATCGGCGCGGGCTACGCGTTCTGACAAAAAACAACGCCGCGCGGTCGAACGACTCGCGCGGCGTGGTGTGCCTGGCGGCAACACGCTTCTCGTGGACGATCAGGTCGCGCCTTCCACGTCCTCGAGACTGAACGTCTCTGTGTGGTCGTTGTACGAGAAGATCTCGGCGTAGCGGCCCCAGTTGATGGCGGTGTCGAGCGTTTCCTGCGCGAGATCGTCCGACATCGAATCTTCCAGCTCCTGCTCGAAACGCACGCGCGGCGCGCGCTGCCCGCGACGCTCTTGCAGCACCGCGCGGATCTTCGCGGCGAGCGGCACGTGACGCAGCAAATGCTCGGCGAACAGCACTTTGCGCTCCTGCGTGCTCACGTCTACGAAACGTTTGCCTGCGGCGGTCAGCAGAATGTCGCCTTCCTTGAGTTCCGCGAAGCCCAACTGGTCGAGAATTTCGGCGACCGGGAAGAGGTCGTCGACTTCGAGCAGCAGCGTCTGCGCAATTTCCGGCAAGTCGGCGCGGCCGTTGTAGGGCGGTCCGGCGAGCGCTTCGAGCAGACCGGCCATCAGGTTGGTCGACACCTCGTGCAGCGGGCTCGACAGCTCCAGCGGCATCTTTTGCGTGGTGTGCGCGTTGCGGCGCGAGGTCATCAGCGCATAGATATCGTCGACCATCTTGCGGAAGGCCGGCTCGAGACGGTTGCGACGGTGCGGGAACGGCACCTTGATCTCGGCGACCACCCGGCCCGGATTCGACGACAGCACCAGAATCCGGTCGCACATGAACACGGCTTCTTCAATGTTGTGCGTGACGATCAGGATCGACTTGATCGGCAACTGACGCTGGCTCCACAGATCGAGCAAGTCGGTACGCAGCGTCTCGGCGGTCAGGACGTCGAGCGCGGAGAACGGTTCGTCCATGAGCAGCAACGTGGGATTGACCACGAGCGCACGGGCGAAGCCCACGCGCTGGCGCATACCGCCCGAGAGTTCGCGCGGATAGGCATTTTCGAAGCCGTCCAGGCCGATCAGGTCGATGGCGGCGAGCGCGCGGCGGCGACGCTCCTTCGGCTCGACACCGAGCGCCTCAAGACCGGCTTCCACGTTTTGCAGCACGGTCAGCCACGGGAACAGGGCGAAGGTCTGGAACACCATTGCCACGCCCTCGGGCGGGCCTTCAAGCGGCTGACCGAGGTAGCGGATGTCGCCGGAGCTGGGCTGAATCAGACCGGCGATGATGCGCAGCAGCGTCGACTTGCCCGAGCCTGAGCGGCCCAGCATCCCGACGATTTCGCCTTCGTGCAGTTGCAGATTCACGCCGTCGAGCACCTGGCGCTCGTCGCCGCCCTTGCGGAAGCCGCGGCTGACGTTGGCAAGCGAGAAGATCTCTTTTCCGGCAATCGTATGGGTATCGTTCGGCATCACGGTCCCTTCAATTCAGGCGAAGCTTGTTTTCAGCGATGGCGTACATGGGGCGCCACAGCAAGCGGTTGAACAGTACGACGAACAGCGCCATCACGGCGATGCCCAGCAAAATACGCGGATAGTCGCCAGCGGCCGTTGTCTCGGCGATGTAAGCGCCGAGACCGTGAGCGGCGACCTTGTCGTCGCCCCACTGGACATATTCCGAGACGATGGACGCGTTCCATGCACCGCCCGACGCTGTGATCGCACCCGTCACGTAGTAGGGGAAGATGCCCGGCAGCATGACCTGACGCCACCATTGCCAGCCGCGAATGCGGAAGTTGGTGGCGGCTTCCTTGAAGTCGTTCGGGAAGGTCGTTGCGCCCGCGATGACATTGAACAGGATGTACCACTGCGTGCCCAGCACGATCAGCGGCGAGAGCCAGATATCCGGATTGGCGTGGAAATGGACAATGGCCACCACGAAGATCGGGAACAGCAGGTTCGCCGGGAACGCCGCGAGGAACTGCGCAAGCGGCTGAATGCGCTCGGCGAGCTTCGGACGCAACCCGATCAGCACGCCTAGCGGCACCCACACGACGGAGGCGATGGCGATCAGCACGATCACCCGCACGAGCGTGATGAGGCCGAGGCCGAACACGCGCAGGATTTCGGAGTAGCCGACTTCGGCCAGCACGAAGGCGCAGATCTTCCAGGCGGCGCTCACGCCCAGCGCGACCAGCAGCGCGGCCCACAACCAGTCAATCACGCGTGAGAGCGGGGTTCTCGATTCGGAATGGATCGCGGCGGGCAGCGAGATCGGCATGCGCATGAGCGCGATCGTGCGCAGCAGCTTGCCGAAGGGGCGCAGCAGGAACTGAATCGCGCGGGTGCGCTGAATCACGTTGAGCACCCACGACTCGGGCGCCGCCTGCGAGACCGTGTCTTCCAGACGGAATTTGTCGGACCACGCGACCATTGGCCGGAACAGGAACTGGTCGTAAATGACGATAACGACGACCATCGCCAGAATCACCCAGCCCACCGCGTGCAGATCGCGCTGCAAGATGGCGGTGGCGAGATACGCGCCGATGCCCGGCAAAGTGACGGTCTTGTCGCCGACGGTGATCGCCTCGGACGCCACCACGAAGAACCAGCCGCCCGACATGCTCATCATCATATTCCAGATGAGGCCCGGCATCGAGTAGGGCACGTCGAGTTTCCAGAAGCGCTGCCACGGCGAGAGGCGCAGATTCACGGCCACTTCCGCCAGGTCGCGCGGTTGGGTGCGCATCGACTGATAGAACGAGAACGTCATGTTCCACGCCTGGCTGGTGAAGATCGCGAAGATGGCGGCGCATTCGGCGCCGAGCACGCGTCCCGGGAACAGGGCGAGGAAAAAGGTGACGGTAAACGAGATGTAGCCCAGCACCGGCACCGACTGGAGGATGTCGAGCATCGGCACGAGCAGCTTCTCGGCACGGCGGCTCTTGGCCGCGAGCGTGCCGTAGATGAGCGTGAAGAGGAGCGAGGCGACCATCGCCGCGAGCATGCGCAGCGTGGTGCGCAGCGCATATTCGGGCAGGTTGGACGGGTCCAGCGAAATGACTTCGGACTGCAGGTCGGCCAGCGGGGCCCATGTCTGGCGAATGCCGGACGAACTGACCATCAGAAAACCGATGATGAGCGGGAAGGCAATGAAATCCCAGCGATTGGGCAGCAGGCGTCGCGCAGTGGCGGGGATGAACGGACGGGCTACGCGCGTCATCAAGACCTCGTGTGGATGAGGGTTCGGACGGACAACAGGGCTGAAGCGTCAGTATGCGGCACGGCAGCGACGGTGCGCGTGTGCAGTGACGGCAGCGGATGCTACCAGATTGCCCCGTAAAAAGATGTTAAAGCGCGTGCCTTGAACTGGCAAATTCCGCCTTCCATGAGCGATTGTGGTTTTTATGCTGCACTGCGGGAAACGGGTGTTTCGGCAGGTGATACATGAGCGGTGGCCGCGGCGATCCGGGCGTTGGGAGGGCGGTATCCGGTGAGGGATTTCGCGGCGCTGCGAATGCAAAATGACGCTGTGAAGATGTGAACTTTATTCGCGTCGCGCAGACCAATCCCCGCGGCTTGCTTCGCGCCGTGCGCTCGTGTAGTGTGCAGCGCTTGATCGGGCCACGGCGCCTGTTGCCGGGGCTGCAAGATGCCTCGGCTTTCCTGTGGCTTGCCGGCCCGCCTCCCTCCCATTCCCAGACAAGCAAGGATGCGCCGCATGACGACGCCATTAGACGCGCGTTGCGAGCGTGCACGACAATTGAGTGCCGCCGGCCGGCTCGACGAGGCGATTGCCGAGTTGCGTCAAGTACTGAAACAATCCCCTGAATTTCTACCTGCCCTTGAAGGACTGGCCTACGTCTCGCTGCGCATGAACGCCTTCGAGTCGGCCGCCGACGCCTTCGATCGCCTGATCGCACTCGTGCCCCAGCCCGGCGCACAGGCCACCTTCGACGCCGCGATGGCCAGCCTTCAGGCCGGTCGTCAGATGCGTGCCGAGGCGCTATTCGAAGCGACGGTGCAGCAGTCGCCGGACGTCATCGGCACGATGCATACCGTTGGCCTGACCTGGGCGCAGGCGGGCGACAACGCCCGTGCGCTGGTCTGGTTCGAGCGCACGGCGGTCAAGGCCCCGGCCCTGTGGCAGGCGCATTTCAACCGTGGGCGTGCCCTGGGGGCACTCGGTCGCTACGACGAAGAGATCGACGCTTACCGTGTCGCCAACGCCATTGCCCCGCGACAACCGGATCCGCTGGTGAACCTTGGTGTGGCGCTGCGCGAACGGCATGCGTTCACCGATGCGCTGCAATGCTTTCGCGAGGCCGTAAAGCTCGCACCCGAGCACGCCGGCGCGCGTACCAATCGTGCGCAAACCAACCTGCTGCTGGGCGACTTCGAGCACGGCTGGCATGACTACGAATGGCGCTGGCAGGACGGCGGCCAGCGGCGTCGTTTCAGCGACCGCCTCTGGGACGGCCGCGCGCCGCTCGCGGGCAAGACGGTGTTCGTTTACAGCGAACAGGGCTTGGGCGACACGTTGCAGTTCGTGCGGTTCGTGCCGCGTCTGGTCGAGATGGGTGCCAACGTCGTGTTGTCGGTACAGGCGCCGCTCGTCACGCTGCTCGGCGGTTTCGCGCGCGGGGTGACGGTGCTCGGTGAACACATGCCGGTGCCGTCGTTCGACTGGCAGTTGCCGCTGCTCAGCCTGCCGCATCTGCTCAAAGCGGGCGGCAAGGTGGCCGTCCATTCCCCCTATCTGCGCGCCAGCGCCGGACGGGAGATGATCTGGCGCTCGATGCTCGGCGCCAAACCGGAAGGGGTATTGCGGGTAGGGTTCGCGTGGCGCCCGCGTCCGTTCCCGCCGCAGCGCGACATAGCGCTCAAGCACTGGGCGCCGGTCTTCGGCACCAACGCCCAGTTCTACTCGTTACAGGTCGATGCGACCGACGAGGAGCGTGCGGAACTCGCTCGCCATGCCAATGTGCATGACATCGGGGCGAAGCTCAGCGACTTTGCCGAGACCGCGGCCGTGATTGCGCAGATGGATCTCGTGATTTCGGCCGACACGGCGGCGCTGCACGTTACCGGTGCGCTGGGCAAACCCGTTTGGGGGCTGGTCAACTTCACCCCCGACTGGCGCTGGCAGTTGGCGCGCCGGGACAGCGACTGGTATCCGTCGCTCACGCTCTTCCGCCAGCCGCAACGCGGTGATTGGGATGGGGTGATGGCACAGGTCGGCGCGGATCTGGCCGCCGCTGTGCAGGTCGAGGCGGCGGCGCGGGCGTCTGCGTAGCCAGCAGCGCAGGCGAAGCTGCAGTCAGGTCAGTGGATGACGACGCCGTACCTTCCGGGGGGCGTCAGTCACACATCGCCCGATGCCTGGCATCAATACGCATCAGTGCGCATCAACCGGCGTCGGCCTGTGCGTCGTCATCGTCACGCAAGCGCGTGTAGATGTTCCAACTGGCGATGAACAGAGCGGCGATCAGCGGCCCGATCACGAAGCCGGTCAGACCGAAGAGCGACATGCCGCCGAGGGTGGAGATCAGCACGACCCAGTCGGGCAGCTTGGTGTCCTTGCCGACCAGAATCGGACGCAGCACGTTGTCTACCAGACTCACGATGGTGCCGCAGAACGCAAACAGCACCACGCCCTTCCAGATTTCCCCCGAGAGCAACAGCCAAACGCCGACGGGCACCCACACGACAGCCGCGCCCACTGCAGGCAGCAGCGAGAGGAATGCCATCACCACGGCGGCGAGAACGTAGCCTTGAATGCCTAGGACCGCGAAGATGAAGCCGCCAAGGGCGCCCTGTGCCACGGCAACGGCGATGTTGCCCTTGACCGTGGCGCGTACGACGGTGGTGAACTGCCGGATCAACTGGCTCTTGTGACGCTCGTCGAGCGGCAGGGCGCGGCGTACCATCGCGCCCAGTGCCGTGCCGTCGCGCAGCAGGAAGAACAATAGATAGAGCATCACGCCGAAGCTCACGAGCAGTTGCGCCGTGTTCTGGCCGATGCTCACGAGATAGACCGCCACCAGGCGCCCGATCTGCGCGGCACCGTCGCCGAGCTTCTGCTGGATCGCGTTGACGTCCTGCACGCCGGCGAGGTCCATCACGCGATGCACGCTTGCGGGCAGCCGGTCGAGCAATTGCTGGAAGGCGATCGTGAGCTGCGGCAAATCGGTGCGGAAGCGAACGAGCGCGGTACTGACCTCCTGCGTGAGCATGCCCACGACGAGCGTGAGCGGCAGAATCACGATCAGCAGAATCAACGCGAGCGTGGTGAGGGCGGCCAGATTCGGGCGGCCGCGCATCCGGCCAAGCATACGGCGCTGCACGGGCTGAAACAGCACGGCGAGGATGGTCCCCCAGAAGACGGCACCGAACAGTGGCAGCAGAATCCACCCGAACACGATCGTCACGACAAACAGCATGAGGTGGAAGAACTTGCGCTGGTCGCTACGACTCGACATGAGGTTTCCTCGCAGATGGCGGCGGCACGGACGGCTCGCCAGTGGCTCTTATATCAGAATCGGTTGTCTTGCCGATTTCCCGGAGGATTTGCGCCACGAGCGGATGACCTTCACCGCGGCGCGAGCGAATGGCATGAATGTCTTCGTGGACATCGTCGGGGCGGCCCAGCCAGCGCAGTCCGCGCAGCAGCGAGACATCGCCTGCACCCGCCTCACTCAGCGCAAAAACGCCCATGCCACGCGTGGCGAAGACGGCCATGAGCGCACTGTCCTCGAATTCGCCGACGATATTCGGGCGAATGCCTAGCGCCTCGAACCATTGATCGAGCCGGGCGCGCAACGCCGAGTGACCCGTTGGCAGCAACACCGGCAGATCGGTCAGGCATTGGGGGAACGCGTCACGTGAGGCGTTGCGCACGAGCGATGCGGGGCCGTACCAGTCGACCGGCGACTCGACCAGACGTTCGCTGGCCAGCCGCAACGTCGGGTTGTAGGGCGCGGGCTGGCTCGCGAGCACCAGATCCAGCTTGTGCAGCGCGAGTTCGGCGAGCAACTGCTCATGTTCGCCTTCGTGGCACACGAGCCGAAGCGAGGGCGTGCCGAGCACGGGCGCGAGGATTGCGTGTGCGGCCAGCTTGGAGATGCCGTCGGCTAGCCCGACGGCCAGCCGCGCGACCCGGCCGCTCGCGGCTTCGCGCACTTCGTCCGGGATCGACTGACCGAGCCGGAAGATCTCTTCCGCGCGCCGGAAGGCCGCCTGCCCCGGTTCGGTCATCGCGACGCCGCGCCCGGCGGGCTTGAGCAACTGGTAGCCCAGTGACTTTTCAAGCTCGCGCACCTGCGCGCTGATCGTCTGCACGGCCATGTCGAGGCGTTCCGCCGCACGGGCGAACCCGCCTTCCTTGACGACGACCCAAAAATAGTAAAGATGTCGATAGTTCAACATGTTGAGGAGACTTCGAAAAAACCGAACCTTTTTGAAGTATATAGCTGGTTTTTGCGAAGCATGAGTTCGGAGATGATGCTGTCCTGAACCCGCACCTCACGTATTGGGCGGGATAACGAAGGGGGATGACTGCTGCCTGTGTGCGGCGGATGCCCCGATAACCATGCGGAATTTCTGGCGCACATATGGACTATCTACTTGCTTTGGCGGCTGACCCGGCGGTATGGGCGGCGCTTGTCACGCTGGTGGTCATGGAGGTCGTGCTTGGCATCGACAACCTGATCTTCATCTCGATCCTGACCAACAAACTGCCGTTGTCGATGCGTGCCCGCGCGCAGCGCATGGGCATTGGCCTGGCGCTGGTCATGCGTTTGGCGTTGCTTGGCACGGTGGCGTGGATCGCCAAGCTGACGACACCGCTCTTCGAGCTGTTCGACCATGGATTTTCGTGGCGCGATCTGATCCTGATCGCGGGCGGCCTCTTCCTAGTCTGGAAGGCGACGAAGGAGATGCATCACCATGTAGCGTCGGGCACGGGCGAGGCAGAGCATGGCGAGGACGCATCGGCTGCGGGTGCGGTGGCAACGATCACCGCTCGCGCGGCCGTGGTACAGATTCTGATGCTGGACCTCGTGTTCTCGATCGACAGTATCGTGACGGCGGTGGGCATGACCGAGCACATCCCGATCATGTTCATTGCGGTGATTGCGGCAGTGACGGCGATGTTGTTCATGGCGGGACCGCTCTCGCGATTCATCGCGGCGAACCCGACGGTCGTGATGCTGGCGCTGGGCTTCCTGCTCGTGATCGGTATGACGCTGATTGCGGAAGGCTTCGGGTCGCATATCCCGAAGGGCTACATCTACGCGGCGATGGCATTCTCGGCGTTCGTCGAGGGGCTGAACATGATGACGCGTCGTGCTGCAGCGCGACGTAAAGCGGAGAAGGCTCGCGTGCTGCATTGAGTGGTACGGATGGATATAGGTGAATGAGGCGGCGCCGCTTTCTTGAGGTTCATCATGGATAACCGGGGAAAGCGGCGTGGCGAAACAATACTCCTCGTTGCGCAGCAGATAGACGCACAGCAGCGGCTGATTGGCTTGCAGCAACTCGCCCAGATGGACTGACTGCTCCGGTTTGCTGGACCCGCAGCCCCGGCACATCGCGCTGACCATCGGCCTGAATCTCAAATGGCAAGCACGCGACCTTGTTGCCGGGCTCGCGCTCATCTCGAATCTTCACGCGGACTCACACGACGCGTACATGCCGATGATTCGAGCGCCGGACTGCCTCACCGGCCCAGGTTGACCCGCTCGCCCAGACTCGCCTCAAGCATCGTCGTGCTACGATCCATTTTTATTTAACAGCATGACAAATTTCGTGAGCACTCGAAGCGAACGCATCCAAACCGTGTCGACCACTACGAGCCAACCGAAAAAGCGCGTGCGCACTCGGCTGGCGATGCTGCGCGCCACGATCGATCTGCTTGGTCAGGAAGACGGGCGCGTCGTTCGGGTGGAGGACGTGGTGTCGCAAGTGGGCATGACGCGTACCACGTTCTATAACCATTTTGACAGTCGCGAAGCGCTGATCGATACGGTCGCGTTCGAACTGACACATCACTTCAACTCGATCATCCTGCCGATCATCAATCTGGAAAAGGATGCGGCGCGACGTGTTGCGATGGCGACCCGGTATTACCTCAGCCATGCCCGGGCGGACCGGAAATGGGCGTGGGCCGTCGTCAATGTGAGCCTTAACTCGAAAGTCCTGTTCGGCGAGGCGACTCACAACGATGTCACACGTAACATCGTTGCCGGTCAGGCAGACGGCACCTTCCGGCTGCAGGACTTGAATGCTGGGCGCGATATGCTGATGGGAACGGTGCTGGCAGCATTCCTGCATATTCTTCGCGCAAAGCCGACGTCGCGCTATCAGTCCGATATGGCGATGATCATTCTCCGGGGGTTGGGCGTGCCGACCAGAAAGGCGGAGCGCATCGTGGCCGAACCTCTCCCTCCGTTGCCCTCCTACAGCGGACCGTTCTCGACGGTCAACGCAATCGATGCCGACGAGTAGCTGTCGCCGGGCACGGGCCGATTGTCAGCGCGTCGCCCGCTCACGCATTGTCCGCATCGTGCGCCTGTGCATCCGTGTCTGCGATGGCGCGCGATGCGCCGATGAATTTGTCCGGTTCCAACAATGTGTGTGAGGGCTTGCGACCGACAACGCTGTCGGTTGCGAGCCCTTGAACCTCATCGCTTCGTTGTGTCGACGCGATCAGAACTTGTGGGTGTACCCCACGGAATAGACCTGGAACCGCGCCGTAATGTTGGTGCCGGTACTTGGGCCCGTGCCAACCACCGTCCGCGGAATATCGTATTCCAGGGACGCGGTCAGCGCATTCTTCTTGTCCAGATTGTAGGTCGCGCCAATCGTGATGCCTTTGTCGCAGATGCCGTTCGCAAAGAGATTGGCGTTCGTATGATCGGAATCAAGAAAAGAACTCGAGGTGAAGAAACCCGCGCGCACCGTGAACTTGTCGCTTACGTCGTAAGCAACACCGAAGCGGAGGACGTTCTGATCGTGCCAGTTGAAGGACGTCGCGTCGTTATAGCCATCTGCCGAACTCCATTTGATCTTCAGATAGTCGAGCGCCAGCGTCACGCGATTGATCGGATGAAGTGCAATACCGACACCGTACCGCGACGGCATGTTCAGGCGCCCTTTTGAATTTGCCAGAACGTCATCTCGATATCCCGACAGTGGAGTGAACCAGGTCTTGGTGTAGTACGAAGCGCCGATATCCAACCACGGCAGAGGCTTCCAGAGCACCCCGATGCCGGCACCGATGCCGGTGGCATAGGCGGTGCCATGACTCGGCACCCCAACGGCGCCGGTTGGGCCCGCGCCGACCAACCCGTTCACCCGGAATTGTTGTAACCCGAAAATGGCTGATGCGCCAATTGAGAGGTTCGGCAACGGCTTGTAGGTGACTGTGGGGGCCGTGTTGACCACCAACAGGCTCGAGCTAGCCTTGTTGGCTCCGGGAACCGGTGCAATCGGCCCGCCATAATACGTGCCGATTCCTGCCCCGTAGACAGCAACGCCCGCGGTCCACTGTGGACTAATGTCCCAGTTGGCACCGAGGCCCGGCGCCGGCTTGATGATTCGCGAATACAGATGGTTTGCGGTGGAGCCGGACGTTACGTCGCCGGCGCCGACGACCAGAAGCCCGAATACATCGAGCCGTGAGCCGACGAAGGCCATTCCGGCGGGGTTGTCGGCCGCTGCGGTAGCGTCTTGGGGAAATGCGATCGATGTGCCCGCAATCCCGTTGGACGAAGGACCGTTGCCCGTGAGCATCGACCCATAGTTCGCATAGACGGGGAGTGACGCGAGACTTCCAAATGAAGCGAGTGCAAAAAGCTTGATGCCGCGGTGCTTTGCCATCATTGTCTCCGGGGTATTTTTTTTTCTTCGCCGACGGGTGTATCTGTCAGTCGTGGTTGCATTGCCGTGTACGGAGTCGGGGGTTTTTCGCCCCTTCTGGTGTACGTCGTAGCCGGCGCGGCATATGAGCGTGACGCGCCGGCTAGGGGCGACCTTCTCAGAATTGCTTCACACACCGAGGGCAAGATCGGGGTGTGGGGTCACCATCGAATAACTGCCCTGGTGATACAGCAGCGGCGCTCGGTTCTCGGCCTGGAACGTCACCACCTTTCCGAGAAAGATCCAGTGGTCACCCGCGTCCACCATCGAATGGTGTTCACACTGGAACGTTGCACTGACGCCCTCGAACAACTTGCAACCGCCCAGTCCCTCGACCGCCGCCACGCCAGCGAACTTGTCGTCACTCGATCGCGCAAAGCGGTTGGAGAGCTGAATCTGGTCGGATGCCAGGACGTTCACGGCGAAGTGACTCGCGTCCCTGAACACGGGAAAGCTCCGAGACGTCTTGTTAATACTCCAGAGAATCAACGGAGGATCCAGCGATACGGAATTGAAGCTGTTTGCCGTCACACCGGCCAGGCGATCGCCAGAGCGAGCGGTGATGATGGTCACGCCAGTTGCAAAATGGCCGAGCGTCTGTCGGAACTTGCGAGTATCGAATTCGGCAGGTTCCTGCGGATAGGTCGACATCTGGCTCATATATCCTCCATTGCAATTTTCAATTCACGCCTTCGATGCGCTGATATACAACCAGCAGGAAATTTCAGAACAGGTTCGGATCAGGCTCTAGCCCCATCAGCGCGCGGCCGAGGATCTGTGCGCACACGTCGTAGTCGGTATAGGCGTGAGCGCCAGTCATGTGACCGTCCCGGAAAAGCTTCTGAAGCTCGTTGTCCTCGAACCACGCCATGCCGCCCGCCGCAGCGAAGAGACGGTCGATGGCGGCGATGAACAGCTTGACCGCATAGGCCTGATTGGTACGCCAGAAGGCCATCTTCTCGGCGTCGGGCGTCATTCGCTCGACGGCGTGCACGCGCATCTCTTCCCAGGTTTTCTCGAGCAGTGCGCGCCCGGCCGCGACCTGGTGCGTCGACTCTGCAAGCCGCATCAGTCCCGGCGTGGCGGTACCGACGCTAGCGCCGGTGTAGGCCCGAACACGGCTCTTGGTCTTCTCGCGAAACACCGTCAGCATCCGCTCGGCGACGCCCAGGCTGACAGAGGAGAAGCACGTCGCAAACACAGGAATGACGGGAATGTGATAGATCTCGCTAGCGGGATACAGCGTCGAGCCACCGACCGTGTGCTCGACAGACAACTGCACGACGTTGCGGATGCGGTGCGTCGGGACGAACGCCTTATCGACGACGATCGTCTTCGAACCGCTGCCACGCATGCCGACCGTGAACCACGTGTCGCGTATCTGATAGTCTTTGCGCGGGATCACGGCGAAGCTGAGAAGCGGTTGTCTTTCAGGCCCGCTGCCCTTGAAGCCAAGGATTGCCCACTGCGCGTGGTCGCAACCGCTGCTCCATCCCATCTCTCCGCTGAAGAGCACACCACCTTCGACCTCTTCCACGCGTCCAAATGGCGCGATGCTGCTGCTGGCCAGCGCGTGGGGGTCATTTGCCCAGAGCTCGTCCTGAAACTCCTTCGGGTACATCGCAAGCATGTGGCTGTGGTGAACCAACAGCGCGAATGCCCACGCAGTGCTCGCGCATGCACTCGCGATCGCGATAAGGCATTGCTCGAAATCAGGCAAAGGCATTTCGAGGCCACCATATGCCTTCGGCTGAAAGGCACGATGAAGATCGATCGACTTCAGAAGCGCGATGCTCTCGGCCGGTGCCATCCGGTCACGCTCTGCCTGAGGTGCGCGCGCCGCGATGAGTGGTAGCAGCGGCTTGAGTCGTTCGAGCATCGCCTGACCGGTGCCGGCTGGAGCGCTGGCCCGTTGTGCGAGCGGTTGATCGAGCAGCGTAGCGTCAGTGTCGTTATTCATGCATATCTCCTAATTTAGTACTACTAATATAATTTTCGCGATTCATGCGGAATCGTCGAATGTGTCGAGTGCTACGAAATCGTCACGATCAACCCGGATTTCGCTACTTGAGCGTCATCCGGGGAAATGCTGATCGTTTATGTGTTCCGGCAACGGGTAGTCCGCCGCATTCAGCACCCAGCCGCGCTTGTGGGAAAAGTCGTGGCGAGGTGGCGAGAAGATGTCGACCAGTTGGTTGATGCCAGCGTCCATTGCGCGGGACGTGTGAGTCGCTTGCGGTGGAATCACCGTAAAAGATGGCGAGCCGCAGTACTCGTGCTCATCCGGCCGCCAGGCATTCATGTTCGACGTCCACGGCCAACGAACGTGATGAGTGAATCCGCCATCTAGCGCAAGCGAGCCCTGCTCGAACGAGTCGTGGTGATGGGGTGAGAGTTTCGTGATATCGCGCGGGCCGACATGCGGCGGCAGGAGGTTCACCATGAACGTCGAGCAGCGCCAGATCCGGCCGAAGCGTTCCGGCTCGTCAGGCACATCGATCGAATAGTGGCGAACGGCCGCGGCGCCAAGCGCCTCAGGCCATGGCTCGAACGGCGGGATGTGAGGGTGGGCTTCCGCGTATGCATCCGCGTTCACGCACTTTTCGCACAAGTCGATGCTCCGCGTTGTGTACATCAGCACAAGTCGGCCTGGGCTGGCAGCCCGGACGACGCTCCGTCCCGCCGGCACGAACGCGATCGAACCGCCTGGAATACGTGTCGTTTCGCCATTCCACTCCACTTCGACGCTGGAAGTCGTATCCGGCTGCAGAACCACGTATTCGTCCGGCTGTGCTTCGCGCGTGATTTCCGCGGAGGCGGCGGCATCGACGTAGGCGATCACGAAAGTCTGGCCGCGTGCATACCAGAGCTTTGCGTTCGGCAGCTCGACCTGAGGGGCCATCGCATGGAACCGTATGTATTCCGCAGGTGAGAATCGCTGATCGCTCATCACTTCTCCGTAGGCGGATAGCGATGCACGGGGGTCGGAAAATTGATTCATATCGCTACACTCTCTTGTGAAAACGGTCTGGTCGGCACCAACACTATTGATCGACGCTACGACATGCTGCCGAAAACGCTTGCAGCGTTTGAGACGCCGCATTGCGCAAGAACCCCTGATCTGATGAAACGACAAACCCGCTCACACCCAGCCGGTGATACTCGGCTGCTTCCTCGGGGCTGGCAGGGAGCAAGAAAATGGCTTTGCGCGCGCGGCGTGCCGCATCTATCGCCTTTGCGGTTGCCTCGCGGACATCGATGGCGCCCGCGCTTCGGTCGTTCATCGCCACCGCAAGATCACCGCGCCCGATGAAGATTGCGTCAATGCCGTCGACGTTGACGATCTCATCGACTCGCATAATTGCGGCCGGATCTTCGATCATTGCAATCACCGTGACCTCGCGGTCGGCCGTGTCGACGTGCTGCCACATCGAGCGAGCGCCATAGCCGCCGGCGCGTGGCGAGTTGGAGAAGCCGCGTCCGTTTGCGTAGCGACACGCAGCCACCAACTCCCGAGCTTTTTCAACGCTGTCGACGTGCGGCGCAACGATCCCCGCTGCGCCGTCGTCGAGCGCGGCGAGGATCAGCGGCGCATTGGTTTCGGCCACCCGGACCAGTGCGGCAACCCCGACGGCACGAGCGCCGAGCAGCGTACGTTCGATCGCCGTACGATCGAACGGCGCATGTTCCGCATCGATCAGCACGAAGTCATATCCGAGGCTGCCAATGATCTCCGACGCATGCGGCGACGGTGTCTTGATGAACGCTCCGAGAACGGGCGCTCCGTCACCTGCGAGCAAGCGCTTTCGAAAGCGAAGTGCAGTGGTGTCGGTCATGGTGCTGTCATCCTTATGCTGTGCGATTGCCATTCTGCGGGTCAGAACGCGACGTTCTCGCGCCCCTTCAACTGCAGAAGGCTTCGGGCATCGGCGGGCGTCGCGACCTCGAGCGAGAGCGCCTCGAGAATCGTGCGCAGCCGACTGACCTGGGCCGCATTGGTCTGAGCAAGCTGCCCCTTACCATTCCAGAGGGAGTCTTCGAGCCCGACCCGGCAGTTACCTCCGAGCGCGGCGGAAAGCGCGCAGATGCGCATCTGGTTTGCGCCAGCACCCAGCACCGACCAAACGTAATCGTTCCCGAACAGCCGGTCCGCAGTCCGCTTCATATGCAGCAGATCTTCGGCATCGGCGCCGATCCCGCCCAGCAAACCGAACACCGATTGAATGAACAGTGGCGGTTTCAGATGGCCGCGCTCCAGAAAGTGAGCGGCCGTATAGAGGTGACCTACGTCGTAGCACTCGATCTCGAAGCGGGTGTTGTTGTCCCGACAGACGCGGAGAATCGTCTCGATATCCTTGAAGGTGTTCTTAAAGATGCGATCGTCGCTTCCTTCCAGGTAAGGTCGTTCCCAGTCGTGCTTAAACTCGCGGAAGCGCTTGAGCATTGGATACAGACCGAAATTCATCGACCCCATGTTCAGCGATGCGACTTCCGGTTTCAGTTGCAGTACAGGCTGCAACCGCTCCTCGACGCTCATCGTCGGTGCCCCGCCCGTAGTGATGTTCACGACGACGTCGCACTCGGCCTTGATGCGCGGCAGAAACGCCCGGAAGAGGTCCGGGTCCTGCGATGGACGGCCGTCGATCGGATCTCGAGCGTGAAGGTGAACGAGCGCAGCACCAGCATGTGCAGCGTCGATTGCCGATTGCGCGATCTCGTCGGCCGTCACGGGAAGATACGGCGACATTGAAGGCGTATGAATCGAGCCCGTGATCGCGCAGGTAATGATGACTTTGCTCACAACGTTTCCTGTTCCGTTGGTGCGTCGTGAGACGCGGCTTACTGAATCGATGGTGTCGTAGCGGTCACGGCGGCAGATGTCCTGGCGAGAAACGCGACGGCTGCCTGGCGAAACTGCAGGGACTGCGGTAGTGCGAGGTGATCGACGCCTTCCAGCATCAGTGTGGCGGGGTTCGGGAGCGCGTCGACGAGCGGCTCCACAGGTAACGCGACCATGTCTTCGTCGCCGCAGACCAGCAGCACGGGACAGCGAATTGTCGACAAGCGGCGTTTTGTGAGCCGTGGGTTCGGCGGTCTGCACAGACACGCCGCGAGCGCAAGCGGGTCGTTTCCTGCCGCGACACCGTATTCCGCCAGGGCCTTGACCGCTGGCGGGGTATCCGGACGAGGTCCGAACCGAAGGCAATCTGCTAGCGACGCGCCCACACCCTCGGGAGCAAATGCATTCCCGCCCAGTCCGCCAAGAACCATTCGTTGAAAGGTGCCCGGAAGACGCGACTCGATTTCGAGCAACACCTTGCAGCCGAGGGAATAGCCCAGGCCGAGCAAGCCGTCGCTCGATTGCGGAAGCCGTTCGATCACCGAGGCTGCGAGATCGGAGTACGACTCGGGTTCATGGGGATGCTGCGCGTCACCGTGGCCGAGCAGGTCGATGCCGACGGGGTCCAGGCCTGCGGCTTGCAACTGCCTGGTCCAGCCGTTCTCTTTCCACACCGAACGACTTGATCCGCCCCAGCCGTGAAGCATTACGACTGTCTTGCCGGAGGATGATTTTTTCGACATGGCATTGTCTGGCGTGCGTTGGGATCTGAATGGCGGAGGTGACGAGGTATTTGCCTCCGCGTTTCGCGAGCGGCGATCAGCCGTTGGTACGATTTGAAGCGAGGCGACCATGGACGACACCTACGCCAACGGCCAATGTCGTGTCCCCCGAGTAGTAATCAACGGTGAACTCGGCGTGCTGGTCGTACGCCTGTGCGGCTGCCGCCGCGGCAATCCACAGCCGCACCTCGCTACCGCCGTAGCCCGCTGCACCGAGAACCTCGTCGTCCGTCCAAGAATCGAATTCCTCCAGTTCTCCGCTGGCAAGCACATTGAGGAATTTCTGATCCCATTCCTTGTTGATCCACGGGGCGACGAATTCACCACGGACTAGCTTTCCGCTGAGCTGGTCCATGCTCTCGACGATATCCTGACGCCATTGCTCACGGCTGATCGTCCCCTTCTCCCCGCCATACACAAGATAGTCCTGCACCGCTTCGCTGGGAGCCGTGTCGTACTGCGGAAACACGAAGCTGGTCTGGTGAGATAACCCCCCCGTGCCGAGGAAAGCCACGCGCTTGTTCAGCGTACGCGCAAAGCGGCCTATCTCTTCACCGATCTGGCGGCACCGCCTTAACGTGGGGCGCGGATCGGAAATTGTATTGACATGGATCGGAAGCACTTGCGTCGCACCGAGATCTCCGAGGAAGTAGTGCAGCGGGTTCGAAAAACCATGGTCGACCTCCATCGCATACGATGAGGCGATGTCGAAGTCGCGTTCGACCAGATAGTTGGTCAGAGCGACAGCGGTGTCCATCGGCACGTCCAGACGACCGGGCCATCCGCCGCAATCCGCGAGCGCCTCTGCCGCGTGTGCGATCGCGAACTGCGGCATCAGCTTGAGGTGGATGCCGTCCAGATGGTTACCACCGAATATCACGAGGAGTTCGGGATCAAATTCGCGAAATTCGTCGACTCGTTTCTGGTACGCCAGCCAGAACTCGCTGTTTGCTGCGATGTCCTGTCGCTCCTGGATTTTTGTGAGCGGGACATGAGGAACGCATGCAAAATACCCGGACGATCGATTGATGAGGCTGCTAGACATGAGTGTTCTCCTCCAGAGGACTGCTTTCAGTTAACGCGCGAAACTTGCAGCGGCCGCGCCGACGAAGGTCGGTTTGATGATCCTTTTCTCAAGCAGGATTACGCCGTCGCCATGCCGTACAAAGACATCCGAAACATCGGCGATCGTCGCCGGAACGTCCGACGCTATCGGAATCTGTCCTGAGCCCGCAAATACAGTTACGACTGATCGCGCTTCCCAGCGATTCTGAAGGGCGGAGACAATCTGAAAGCCCGTCGCCACGTGGCGCGTGATCCGTCCGGACTCAGTGTTCTTGCGTTCACGCTCGGTAAAGAACCGATCGATCGCCTGGTGCCCCACCAACTCGAGCGTGCCGAGCACCAGCCGACCATCCTTGGCGAATAACTCACTGGCTGCAGTCGATGTGCGCTGATCCGCGCATGCCCAGTACTCCGCATTCAATCTCGACAACTCGAAATACGCCTCGAAACAGATCATCTGTCACCTCGGTGTCGCCGCCTCACGCCGAGGGCCGGCCTTGTCATCTGTAGTGGTTCGATCGTGAGGCGACGAAACGTAGCGCAATTCGTTCTTCCGGCCGATCTTATTTTTTTACTAACAGTCCGTTTTTTGACTGTGTGTAAAGTTTAGTGAGCGGGGGGTATCGATGTCGATAAGGGTAAATACTTGCCCGGCCTGAGCTGCAATGCGTGCGGGAACATCCGGTTGCCGTCGGCCACGCCGGCTCCGACGAAGTCCGCAACGCTATTGCGAAGCCGTGGTCGTGACATGGTCTCCGGCGGTAACAAGCCGGTTCAGTCAGCGAGACGGAACTGAAGAGGTGTTTGCGAGCAGGACGTATGTACCGTCGTGCAAAGGATCGTGAAGTCGCAACGCGTGGGCAAACGTGTGACTTCTTCGATGTTGGCGGCAAACTCGGAAAGGAGATCGCGCCGGGTTCGGATCATCCGATGGGCGTGAAGGGCTGGGCCGAACCGGCGACGGTGTCCTTATTTCAGAATCCCGGACAACGCTTTGATTGCGCTGTCGAGGGAGTTCTGGGCATCCAGCTTCCGGTCTTTCAGCAGCGGAAAGACCTTGTCGAGCGGAGACATCGCCCACCAGAGGCTGTCTTCTTTCAGCTCATCGACGGCCTTCCAGTAATGCCGCCAGACCTGATCGTCTTCATATTTCAGTTGAACGCTGTACTTCTCGTCTTGGTATCTGACTCGACAGCACCGCAGATAAGTCGACGGATAGTACAGGCCCTTGTGATTCGGGGGATCGGCGTTGATCGAGACAAGTACGAGCTCGCCAAAAATCTCGGCCTGTGGCCTGATCTCCTCGAACAGGTCTTTTCCCCATTTGCTGCGGTATTTCACCTCGACCAGGAATTTGTCGTCTTGGCCCTTCGTCATCACGGTGAAGTCTGGCAGGCGGCTCATGGCATCCGGGTAAGCCAGCTTCGCGTACTCGAAGCTGGACATGCAGGAGAGCTCCCGAATGATTTTCTCGATGCCCGAGTCGATAACGCGATACCCCGCGTCTTCGAGGATCGCCTTGACGATACCCTCGGTCATCTCCTTTTTTATGCGGTTCTCGAAATCCATGGCGTGAAAGCGGGCAGGGCGGAATCGTAGCGTTCTGCCGACTGCATGATCTCCTATCTGTCGAACTGCCCCTCGTGGGCAGCAGGCGTGAATCCGGGCGCTATCTTGAGGCGTTACCAGAAATGCTTGATCGGAAATTCCAGTCGATCAATGGCCCGCTTCAAAACGGATAACGGCTTCTCGTGCTAATAGTTGACGACGTGCGGCGAGGAAAAATCCACTTTTGCCTGTTCGTAGAGCCCGACTAGGGCCATCAGCATCACGGGGTGGACGTTCATTTGCGTCAGGCGGGTAATAAAGGTGTGGCGCAGCGAGTGAAACACCTTGTGCTTGTCTGAAACCTTGAGGAGGTTCAGAGAATCGCCATGCCGGCATGAGATGTTTTTGCTATAGCCGTTCTTGCCGGGCTTCCGGTGCGAGAACGGCATGGGGGCGTTCTCGGCTCGCAGGTCTTCCACTTAGGTGGGGAACCCGGACGCTTCGATTTCCCTGTGCATCGGGAATTTGCGGATCGAATTGCGGTTCTTGGCTGCTTTGATCTCGAAGTCGTGAATGCCCCTGTCCTCGGGCTGAATATTCGCGAGCTTCACCCCGTTCTGACCCTACACCCGAATTAGTACCGATCAGAAGTAGAAATTTCCGGCTTCTGACCCTACACCCGAATTAGTACCGATCAGAAGTAGAAATTTCCGGCTTCGGGGTTTCGTCCGTCAAGGCGCGCTGC
>NZ_CABPST010000012.1 GCF_902459805.1 Pandoraea bronchicola
ACACTTTGGTCAGGCTTGCCCGATACCGATCACGCAACTCGTCGATCAGTGCCCGTTTGCGAGAAGGCTTCAGAGCTAATAGGATGGTCCGCCCCTCCCCGAAGGGGGATACTGAAGCCCCCGAAACCGTTGGAGAATGATCATGCGTATCGTTCCTCACAGCTGCGCCGTCTACGGTGTCGACCTGGGCAAGACGACATTTCACATCGCCGGAGCCGACCAGCATGGACGGCCCATACTGAGAATCAAGCTTCGCCGTGACGCGTTGCTACAGTTCTTTGCGACAGCTTCTCCCGCGCGCGTGGGCATGGAAGCTTGTCCTGGAGCGCATTGGCTGGCAAGGAAACTGATCGCGTTCGGCCACGACGTCAAGTTGATACCAGCCCAATTCGTCAAGCCCTACCTGAAGTCAAACAAGAATGACACCCTCGACGCCGAGGCAATCGCCGAAGCTGTAACGCGCCCAACAATGCGCTTCGTCCCTGTCAAACGCCACGAGCAACTTGATATGCAAGCGCTACATCGTGTGCGAGCCCAATTCGTTCACCAGCGCACGGCGATTGTGAGTCAGTTTCGCTGCTTTCTGCTCGAATACGGCATCGCCATCCACACTGGTATCGGCACGTTCCGACGCGATGCGACTCGCATTCTCGCAGATGATTCCAACGATTTGACGCCGACCATGCGACAGCTGCTGACGGATCTGTGGTCGGACTTCCTGCGCATAGACGAGCGCGTCATCACACTTTCCGGTCAGATCGAAGCGTCCGCTAAGCACGATGACGTTGTACAGCGCCTCACGACGATTCCGGGAATTGGCCCGCTTGGGGCAAGCGCTTTGTGCGCAGCCATTGGAAATGGCAAGCAGTTCCGCAGCGGACGCGACTTGGCTGCATGGATCGGCCTCGTTCCGCGTCAGCATACGACTGGTGGTAAGCCAACGCTTCTAGGTATCAGCAAACGCGGCAATACGTACCTGCGCCGCTTACTCGTATTGGGTGCTCAATCCTGTCTGATGCATCTGGACCGCTCAAAAGATCGGCTCGGGCGATGGCTCGATACGCTCGAGAGCAGGATGCATCACAACAAGGTCGTGATAGCGTTGGCCAACAAGCTCGCCCGAGTCGCGTGGGTTGTTCTCACGCGTCCAGGCGCCCTGTACGAAAAAACGGATCCACGCTTTTAAAACCGAACCGACCTCAAGTTTGCAGGGACGTGGAATCGAGATGACGCAACAGTTGACTGGCGTGCTGTAAGCCTTGGTCAAAAAAGCGGGCTAGCAAGCCCGGGCCAACTTATTAGGAACGGTACGCGCAGATCTCATCATGGCCTGAACGCCAAAAGCGTTCGACTCGCGAGAGGCCGGATACATTTACGCAAACTGACATGCGTCGGATCGACAACGCTCGCCTTGCAAAGCCGGGGCGGACCATACATTTTTTGACAGGACATCCTGCAACATCGCCTTGTCCAGGCTCAGATCGGCAACCAAGCGCTTGAGCTTCATGTTCTCCTCTTCCAACTGGCGCATTCTGCGAAGCTCGGACGGGCCTACGCCGCCGTACTTCTTCTTCCAGTTGTAGAAGGTCGCCTCGCTGATCCCCAGCTTACGGCACACCTCTTCGACCTTCGTACCCAGCTCCGCTTGCTTCAAAGCAAACGCGATCTGTGCTTCCGTGAACTTGCTCGTCTTCATGGCATGTCTTCCGTTTCAAACTGTCAAAATCATGCCGGATTTTCTACTTTTCAGTGGTACTGTTTTCTGGGGTAGGGTCAGGTTACCCGACCCCACGTCAACGCTCGAACGGAACGGGGCGCAGCCACTGCAACACCAGACTGCTGGATGTCATTGTAGCCCACTGGACGATGCCCGACGGGCCGGAAGCGGCTTGAGACTGTGCTCTGACGCCTTTTATATTAGCCACCTCGCAGCTCTTCGACCGAACGGGCTCCAACACCTAAGTCGCGCCACTTCTCTGGGTGGCAGGAGAACAGCAGTATCTGATGCCGCGTCGCCGCGTCAAACAGTACGCGCTTCATCTGCGCGAGGCGCCCGTCATCGCTGTGCACAAGGGCGTCGTCGAGCATGATCAGTGTTGGCCGCCCAGCCTCCTTGAGCAGGTCTGCGTAGGCTAGACGGCTGATCATGCCCATCTGCTCGCGTGCGCCGAAACTCATATCGTGGAAGTCGCCCGCCTCCGTGCCTGGCCGGTTGAGCAAACGCGGCACGAAGTCCTCACCTAGTTCGAGCGTCGCCTGCGGAAACAACAGCTGTGCATAGTGGTTCAGATGGCGCTGTAGCGGCGCATGCAGGCGCTGAGTAACCGCGGCACGCTTACGCCGCAGCAGTTCGAGCAGGTGATCGAGCGCATTCGCGCGACGCTGCATTTCCACGCATCGACTTTGCCTATGGCTTTGTCTTTGAACTTCCGTCGCGACAGATTCAGCGCAAGCGCCACGACCATGCAAACGGGGATCAGGAAAGACAGGAGCGTAACGGGTGTCAGGGTCATCCAGCACCTCCATTTTCTCTATCGAGGCATTCTGTGGCGAATTGATGTCGCGTTACGCAGCATTTTTAATACGGGCTCGTTCAATCAAGCGTTTGAGGACTGACACCGAAAGTCCGGCCTTCGCTTCTCCAGGAACGCGCCCAGTGCCTCACGTGCTGCCGGCTCGCTCAGCATCCAGATAAAGGCGGCTTCTTCCTCCGCCATCTGCCGCGCCACTGCGAGACGTTGACCCGCCTTCATGAGCCGCTTCGTCTCGACCAGACTCGAAAGCGGTTTCTCCGCGAGCTTTCGCACCTGATTCTCGGCGTATGGACTCAATTCTGCGACAGGGAGAACACGGGTCACCAATCCATGGGCACGCGCATCGGCCGCAGAAATCGCCTCGCCCAGCAGCAACATCTCGGCAGCTCGCAGATAGCCCAGCATCAACGGGCCGAGCAGACTGGACCCGGCTTCGGGACAAAGCCCCAGATTGACAAAAGGCATCGAAAACGTCGCGTTATCCGCCGCGTACACGAAGTCACAATGAAACAACAACGTTGTCCCTACCCCGACGGCAGGCCCACAGACCTGCGCGACCATCGGTTTTGGAAACTCGGCGAGCGCTCGGAGAAACGCGAACGCAGGCCCATCATCGGCAGTCGGGGGATGCGTCAAGAAATCCCGGATATCGTTTCCCGCAGTAAACACCGAGTCATTCCCACGCAGCACACAGACACGCACATCCGGATCTTCAACAGCGGCATTGATCGCTTTCGTGACGATCCGATACATCTCGGCGGTGAGCGCATTCTTGTACGCAGGGCGATTGAAAATTATCGTGAGAACGCCGTCATCGATGCCAATCGTAATTTCACTCATTTGACCGGATTTCCTTGAACAGGCAGACGTTGATACGTTGTTGGAGCGAGTGCCCCGAATCACTCGCACGGCGCAGGCACTAAGTTCCACTCACCCATTCGGGTACGGCAGCGAACAGATCCCCCACCAGACCGTAGTCCGCCACCGAGAAAATCGGCGCTTCCGGATCCTTGTTGATCGCCACGATCACCTTCGAATCCTTCATCCCGGCCAAGTGCTGGATCGCCCCCGAGATACCTACGGCGACGTACAACTGCGGCGCCACGATCTTGCCCGTCTGACCGACCTGATAGTCGTTCGGCACGTAGCCTGCGTCCACGGCCGCGCGCGACGCGCCCAGCGCCGCACCCAGCTTGTCCGCTAGCGGCTCGAGCACCTTCGTATAGTTCTCGCCCGAGCCCAGGCCGCGACCACCCGAGACGATGATCTTCGCGTTCGTGAGTTCCGGACGGTCCAGCTTCGTCACCTCACGGCCCACGAACTGCGACACACCCGCGTCCGGCGTCGCCGCCACCGACTCCACCGCTGCGCTGCCACCCGTGGTCGCCACCGCGTCGAAGCCCGTCGAGCGCACCGTGATCACCTTGATCTTGTCCGCGCTTTGCACCGTCGCGATCGCGTTGCCCGCGTAGATCGGACGCTCGAACACATCACGATCAAATGCGGCACTGTCGACCTTCGTGATGTCCGAGATCTGCGCCACGTCGAGCAATGCCGCCACGCGCGGCGCAATGTTCTTGCCGTACGCCGTGGCGTTGGCCAGGATGTGCGTGTAGCCGCCCGCAAGCGACGCCACCTCGTCAGCGATGTTCTCGGCCAGACCGTCGCCGAAGTACGGCGCATCGGCCAGCAACACCTTCTTCACGCCCGCGATCTGCGCGGCCGCATCGGCAGCCGCCTTCGCGTTGCTGCCCGCGACCAGCACATGCACGTCGTCGCCGCATTGCAGCGCCGCCGCTACCGTGTTCAGCGTCGCCGCCTTGATCGACTGGTTGTCGTGTTCTGCGATTACCAGAATGCTCATCTCGTCGTCTCCTTAGATGACCTTGGCTTCGGTCTTCAGCTTCTCGACGAGCGTTGCCACGTCCGCCACCTTCACCCCCGCGCTGCGCTTGGGCGGCTCGGCCACTTTCAGCGTCTTCAGGCGCGGGCTCACATCCACGCCCAGATCCGCCGGCTTCACCGTCTCCAGCGGCTTCTTCTTCGCCTTCATGATGTTGGGCAGCGTCACGTAACGCGGCTCGTTCAGACGCAAATCCGTCGTGATCACCGCCGGCAGCGACAGCGACACGGTCTCCAGACCGCCATCCACTTCGCGCGTGACCTGCGCCCGGTTGTCCGCCACGCTTACCTTCGAGGCAAACGTTGCCTGCGGCAGCTTCGCGAGCGCCGCGAGCATCTGACCCGTTTGATTGGAGTCGTCGTCGATCGCCTGCTTGCCCAGGATCACCAGTTGCGGCTGCTCCTTGTCCACCAGCGCCTTGAGCAACTTGGCCACCGCCAGCGGTTGCAGCTCTTCGTCCGACTCGATCAGGATCGCGCGATCCGCGCCGATGGCCAGTGCCGTACGCAGCGTTTCCTGCGACTGCGCCACGCCTGCCGACACCGCGATCACTTCGGTCGCCACGTCCGCTTCCTTCAGACGCACCGCCTCTTCCACCGCGATTTCGTCGAACGGATTCATCGACATCTTCACGTTCGCGATGTCGACGCCACTTCCGTCGCTCTTCACCCGAACCTTTACGTTGTAATCCACTACCCGTTTGACCGGTACCAGCACCTTCATCGAACTCCCCCTTCGGTTATCCCCTTGCCCGGGCGCCCCTTCGGAAAATTCCCGTCAGTTCACCGCCCATTGCGTCTTCACCGGCACCCGATCCCCCCCCGATGCCGCCCTCGCCGACCGGTCCCCGCTGACGGTTTTCACCAGCGCTCAACGTTAACCCTAAAATGACTCAATAATCATTTAATGACTATTGACTCATAAATCATGTTATCGGAAACTCCATCCATCGACAACATCGACAGCACGCTGGAGGGAGACGAAGTGGATTTCGCCGAGACAACCGAAACAAAACAGCTGCGCGCTACGCTGCGCCGCTTTGTCGAGAAGGAAATGCCGCGCGAAGCGGCAGCGCGCTGGGATCGCGAGAATCACTTTCCACGCGACGTTTTCGACAAGCTCGCCACGCTCGGCGTGATGGGGCTGACCGTGCCGGAGCAATACGGCGGCGCCGGTCGCGACATCGTCGCCACCATGATCACCATCGAAGAACTCTCGCGCCGCAGCCTGGCCGTTTCGGTGCCTTACATCATGGCAGCGTGCTATGCGGGAATGAACCTCGTGGAATGTGGTTCCGAAGCGCAGAAAGAAGCCCTGCTGCCGAAAGTGGTCGACGGGCGTCTCATGTTCGCTTACGGATGGACCGAACCCGACATCGGCGCCGACCTGGCGAGCGTCAAGACCCGCGCGGAACGTGTGGGCGAGAAGGTGGTCATCAACGGTGCGAAGCGATTCTGTTCCGGCGCGGCCATCAGCGATTACATCTACACTCTCGTGCGCAGCGGCGCCGAAGGCGATCGCTATCGCAACCTCTCGATGGTGCTGGTGCCGCCCAACACCCCCGGCGTCACGATCACCCCGATCGATAGCCTGGGCATGAAAGGCGCCGCCACGACCGACGTCACGTTCGAGAACGTCGAGGTCCCCGCGTCGAACATCATCGGGGGCGACGCCGGCTGGCATCAGGGCTGGTCGATGCTGGTGGGCTCGGGGCTCGATGTCGAGAAGCTAGAGGTGGCAGCCGTCGCCGTCGGCGTCGCGACCGCAGCGCTCGAAGACGCATGGCAATACGCCCACGAACGTCGCCAGTTCGGCAAAACCATCAACGAGTACCAGTCGATCCGGCACAAGCTCGCCGACATGCAGACCCGACTGCACGCCTCGCGTCTGATGCTCTATCACGCGGCATCGAAAGCCAACCGGCACGAGCGCTGCGCGGTCGAAACCTCGATGACCAAACTCTACGCTGCCGAAGCGGCCAAGGAAATTGCGCTCGAATGCCAGACGATTTTCGGCGCCTACGGCTACGTGAAGGAATTCGACGCGGAGCGCTACGTGCGCGACGCATTGCTGATCCCGATCATGGGCGGCTCGTCCGCGATCCAGCGCAACAACATCTACAAGTGGACCAATGCCGGCCTGTGAGCGCATTCGTCGTCGCGCCGTGCGCGCGGCATGAGTCAACGCCATCGCCATCGGGCATGTCAACGTCAAACGCCAGGAGACATCATGAATTTCGAAGCTTACCGATCGATCACTTTCTCTCGTCGCAACCGCGTACTTACGATCACCCTGAATCGCCCCGACAGCCTGAACGCGGTCGATGCGCAGATGCACGAGGAACTCGCACAGGTGTTCGTCGACGCGTCGCGGGACCCCGAATCGGATCTGATCGTCGTCACCGGTGCCGGCCGTGCCTTCTGTGCCGGCGGCGACATCGACTGGATGCAGGAAGCCATCGACGTTCCTGCCCGCTTCGAAAAGACCGCACGCGAAGCCAAGCAGATCGTCTATTCGCTGCTGGACTGTGAGAAGCCCGTGATCGCCAAGGTCAACGGGCACGCCACCGGGCTGGGCGCCACCATCGCCCTCTTCTGCGACCTGATCTTCGCCTCGAAGCGCGCCAAGATCGGTGACCCGCATGTGAGCGTCGGCTTCGTCGCAGGCGACGGCGGCGCCGTGATCTGGCCGCAGCTGATCGGCTATGCACGCGCCAAGGAATATCTGCTGACCGGCGATCTCATGCCCGCAGAAGACGCCGCGCGCATCGGACTGATCAATCGCGCCGTGGACGGCGAGGAACTCGACGCACTCGTCGACAGCTACGCCGACCGACTCAACGCCGGCGCCATCAAGGCGATCCGCTGGACGAAGATGGCCACCAACATCGGACTCAAGCAACTCGCACATTCGATGATGGACGCGTGCCTCGCCTACGAATCGCTTTCGAATGTCACGCGCGATCACCAGGAAGCCGTCAACGCATTCCGTGAAAAGCGGGCCGCGATCTTTACCGGCGAATAAGACCGCCACAGGGGCACGAAAGCGCCGGCAACGCCCACGGCAAGACCGCGCAAGACACGTCGGCGCGCCGCGCCACGTGATCGAATTCACTAAGGAGTGTTCAACTTGGACTTTACGGAATCCGACGACATCCGCGCACTGCGCGACACCCTGCGTCGCTTCGTCGAAAAAGAGATGCCTCGCGATCGCGTGGCGCAATGGGACAAGACGAACACGTTTCCGCGCGATGTCTTCGACAAGCTCGCCGGCCTGGGCGTACTCGGCCTGACCGTACCGGAAGCGTATGGCGGCCTCGGACGCGATATCGTCGGCGCGATGGTCGTCATCGAAGAGCTTGCGCGTCGCAGCCTGGCCGTGGCCATTCCTTACATCAACGCCGCCTGCTACGCGGGCATGAACATCGACGAGTGCGGCACCGAGGCACAGAAGGCGCAGATCCTGCCGCGCGTAGTCGAGGGGAAGATGATTTTCGCCTACGGCTGGACCGAGCCCGATGTCGGGTCGGACCTCGCCTCGATTCGCACGCGTGCCGAGCGGCGGGGTGACCGGATCGTCGTGAATGGCGCAAAGCGCTTTTGCTCCGGCGCCGCGCACAGCGACTATATCTACACGCTCGTGCGCACCGGCCCGGAAGGCGAGCGCCATCGCAATCTCACGCTGCTGCTGATTCCGCCGTCCACCCCGGGGGTGACGATCGAGCTGATCAACGGCATGGGTCTCAAGGGATTTCCGACCACGGATGTCACCTTCAGCGATGTCGAACTGCCGCTCGACGCCATTGTCGGCGGCGAGGCGGGATGGAATCATGCCTGGCCGATGGTCGTGGGCTCGGGACTCGATGTGGAGAAACTCGAGGTTGCCGCGATGGCCATCGGCATCGGTCAGGCCGCGCTGGACGACGCATGGGCCTACGCCGGAGAGCGCCAGCAATTCGGCAAGGCAATCGGCAACTACCAGTCGATCCAGCATAAGCTGGCCGACATGAAGACGCAGTTGCATGGCGCGCGTCTGATGCTGTACCACGCAGCGCATCTGGCAAACGAACATCGCCCCTGCTCGGGCGAGACGTCGATGGCCAAGTTGTTCGCCACCGAAGCGGGCAAAGCCATCGCGCTCGAATGCCAGACCATCTTCGGCGCCTATGGCTACGTGAAGGACTTCGATGTCGAGCGCTATGTGCGCGACGCCCTCGGCCTGCCGATCATCGGCGGCTCCTCTGCGATTCAGCGCAACAACATCTACAAATGGATGGCACGCCAATGAACGCGCTCAACGCAGAACACAGCGGCAAGCCCGTCGACACGATCGATGATCGCATTGCACTGCACGGACGCGTCGCGCTGGTCACCGGCGGGGCGAGCGGCATCGGTCTGGCCGTCGTGCAGCGTCTGGTCGCACACGGTGCCACCGTCGTCATTGCCGACCGTGCCGACGCCGATCACCTGCCTGCGGCGGCTCGGCCGGGCACACATGCCACCGGCACGCCGGGCGTCGCGGCGTATGTCCGCGGTGACGTGCGCGAGGAGGCAGACATCACCCGCATGGTCGACACGGCGATCCGCTGTGCGCAAACCGGCGGCCTCGTCTTCGATACGGTCGTGACCTGTGCGGGGATTGCCGATCAATTGGTCCCGACCATCGAGCAGGATGCCGATGTGTGGCAGAAGGTCCTCGACGTCAGCCTGCGAGGCACTTACCTGACGTGTCGCGCCGCAGGCCGTCACATGCTGCCGGCCAATCGGGGCACGATCGTGAACATCTCGTCGCTGACCTCATTGGGCGGCTTTCCACGGCGTACCGCCTACGGCCCGGCGAAGGCCGCCGTCGCCAACCTCACGCGCGCGCTCGCCTGCGAATGGGGCGGATCGGGCATCCGCGTGAATTGCATCGCCCCCGGTTATATCGCGACACCGCTGGTCGACGCCCTTTGCCGCGACGACAAGATCGACCTCGAGCGCCTGCAGCGGCGCACGCCGATGGCGCGCCTCGGTCAGCCCGACGAGATCGCGAAGGTCGTCGCATTTCTCGTATCGGACCTGGCCTCCTTCGTCAGCGGGGTGGAGTTGCCCGTCGATGGCGGCTGGAGTGCCTTTGGTGGTTCGGGCGACGTGGCGACAGCCTAGGAGACGTCGCCCGATCCGGCAGTCATCACGCAGCAGGCGGGACACAGCAAGCAGTCATAACGTAAAACCATCAGGAGACAACCGTGGCAATCAATCGTAGAGACGTGCTCAAAATCGCTGGCGCGGGCGTCACGCTCGCGGGTGCAGGTCCGTTGGCCAGTTCGCTGGCACGCGCGCAGGCAAAGACTGGCGGCCCCATCCAGCTCGGATTCATTTCCTCGCTGACCGGCGCGCAGGCCCCACTGGGCCAGCCCATGTTGATGGGGGCGCAAATTGCCGTGGATCAGATCAACCAGGCGGGCGGCGTGAACGGCCGCAAGCTGGAACTGGTGGTGCGTGACGACAAGGCAAAGCCGACCGATGCGACCATCGCCTCGCGCGAACTCGCCGGCAATGGCGTGAATCTTCAGCTCGGCGTGGTGTCGAGCGCCGTGGCGCTGGCCCTCACGGCGATGCTCGAACAGCAGAAGGCCATCCTGATCACCTGCGCGGCCCACTCCGACAAGCTCACCAAAGAGAACTTCAACCGCCATTACTTCCGCGTGACCGACAACCCGTACATGAAGCTTCGCTTCATGGCGGCGGCGGTCGCCGAACGCTATGGCAGCGTGTCGCGCTGGAGCGGCGTGATCCCCGATCACGAATACGGCCGCACCACATGGAACTGCTTCGAAGAAGGGCTGCTCGAGTACTACCCCACCGTCGCCAAGGCCAAGCCCGCCATCGCCCAGGCCGTGCGCACGCAGTACGGCGCTACCGACTACCGCAATGTGATCGGCTCGGCGATGGGTTTGCCCGCCGAAGGCTTCCTCGTGTCGGTGTATGGCGGCGATGCCGTCACGCTGTTCAAACAGGCACTGCCTTACGGCTTCTTCAAGAAGGCGAAAGTCATCATCGATCCGGCGAACGAGTTCGTCGTCGCGAAGGCAATGAAGAGCGAGATGCCCGAGATGTGGTGCGGCACCCACTGGTATGCGGGCGCCTTCACCGATCTGCCGATGTCGAACGCGGTGCTCAAGGAACATATTCGCCGCACCAACGGCGACGCCTTCCCGACCGGATGGGTCGGTGAGGGGCATGCCGCCGTGATGGCCTATGCCAAAGCCATCCAGGCGAGCGGCACGACCGAAACGCAGGCAGTCATCAAGGCGCTCGAATCGGAAACGTTCGACACCACGTGTGGGCCGCGCTACTTCCGCAAGGAAGACCACCAGGCGATCAAGCCGGTGCTGATGTACCGCTTGCGCGGAAGCAAGTCGGCGAGCGCGGGTTTCGAGGTGCTGGAGTTCATCAAGAAGGACGGCAAGGACTTTGTCGATCCGCCGACGCCCGGCAAAGCGCTCACGTTCAAGTACGTGACTGTCTGACGCTTCGTGGAGCCTCACATGGATCAGTTTGCGCTGACCTTGATAAACGGCCTGTCGTGGGGAATGACCGTGTTCCTCACCGCGGCAGGCCTGTCGCTGGTTTTCGGGATTCTGCACGTGCTGAACTTCTCACACGGCGGCTTCCTGATGATCGGCGCTTATCTGTCCTATGCCATCGGGGCGCGGCTCCAGGCCGACTCCCTGTGGTCGTTCCTCGGCACCGCCGTCGTCTGTGCGGCGGCGGTCGGGGTGCTCGGTGCCGTGGTCGAGCGCGTTGTCTTCCGACGCCTGCGGGCGGTGAGCGAGGCGTACTCGCTTATCGCCACGTATGCGCTGCTGATCCTGTGTCAGGGTGTGGTGAAGCTGATCTGGGGCATCGACTTCCTGAGCGTTCCACCGCCCGAGGCACTGGGCGGTGCACTGAGCCTGGGCGACGTCATCGTGCCGACCTTCGTGGTTTGCGTGATCGTCTGCGGCGTCGTGGTGTTTCTGGCGATGGACGTCATCTTGCATCGCACCGGCATCGGCAAACGAGTGCAGTCGGTGGCGGTCGACCCGTGGATGGCCAGCCTGCTGGGGATCAATGTCCAGGCCGTGTTCGCATGGACCGTTGTGTGCGGTTTCGCGCTCGCGGGACTGGCCGGGGGGCTGTTGTCGATCAACCAGAGCCTCTCGCCTGCGATGGGCAGCGCGCTGATCATTCAGGCCTTCGGCGCGCTGATCGTCGGCGGGCTGGGCAATATCCGCGGCGCGTTTATCGCTTCGGTCCTGCTCGGCCTCGTCACCTCGTTCGGAGACCGCTTTGTGCCCGATGTGCCCGGACTCTTCTTCTTTGTTTCTCTTGCGGCAATCCTGCTCATTCGCCCGCAGGGGCTGATGCGAGGTCTGCGATGAACGCCTTCCTTCACGGGCGCGGCAATGCGCGCCGCGCCGACGTGCTCATCTTCGCGCTGCTGCTCGTGCTCTTCGCGTCGGTCCCGGCGTGGGCCGACCAGGGGTTCGTGTTTCTCGCAGGGGTAGCGCTCGTGCAGATCGTCTTCGCCCTGAGCTTCAACACGATCTTCGGTCTCGCGGGCATGGTCAGCTTCGGACACGCCGCGTATTTCGCCACAGGCGCGTACGCCGCAGGCATTTTGCTGCGCGACTTACCCGGCGTGTCGCTCGCGACCATCTTGCTGGCCGGCGGCGCCGCCGGTGCCATCATGGCGGCCCTGATCGGCTTCGTCGCCTTGCGACGCGCCAGCGGAAACTACTTCGCGATTCTCACGCTCGCGCTGGCCGAGCTGCTGCATATCGTGATTGCGAAATCCGACTGGCTCGGCCGCGAAGACGGCATGACCGGGATCGTGCGCCCTTCCCTGCTGGGCATCGACCTGAACCAGGGCGCCTCGCTGTATTACGTACTGCTCGCGCTCGCCGTGATATTCGGATTCGGCGCGTGGCTGATGTGGCACGGGGCGTTCGGCCGGATGCTCGGCGCGATTCGTCAGGACGCCGATCGCATGGCATTCCTCGGCGCGAACGTGCATCTCGCCCGGCTCGCGGCGTTCACCGTGAGCGGTGCAGGCGCCGGGCTGGCAGGCGCGATGTACGCCCCGCTCGCGCAACTGCTCACGCCGGAGGTCGCTCACTGGACGTATTCGGCACTGCCGATACTGTTCTGCCTGCTCGGTGGCACGGCGTACTTCTGGGGGCCGGTGCTCGGCGTGATGCTGTTCCTCGGGCTCGAACACGCCACGCGCAACATCGTGGGGCTGTCGGAGGTCGTCATCGGCACCACACTGCTCGTCGTGGTGCTCGCCTTCCCGGGCGGCATTGCCGGCGGCATTGTCCATCTGCTGCGCCGACGCGCCTTGCCGACGCCCTTGCCCACACGTGTCGCACCGGAGGCCGCGGGATCGGCCGCCACCGGCAATGCGACACCGCTCACCCATCGTGCGGAGGCCGACGCATGACACTCGCTACCCAAGCGCTTGCGCAAGCCAGTCTGTGCGCCCGGGGCATCTTCAAGGACTACGGGACGGTCAAGGTGCTCAAGGATGTCTCGATCTCGGTCGCGCCCGGGACGACGCACGCGGTCATCGGTCCTAACGGCGCGGGCAAGACCACCCTGTTTCGCGTGCTTTCCGGCGAGGCGCTGGCCGATCGCGGCGAGGTCGCCTTTGAGGGGCAGGATGTCAGCCGGTGGTCGGGCTACCGGCGCGTTCGCCAGGGCATTGGCCGCACGTTCCAGGTCGCGAAAGTGTTCAGCGAAATGCGCGTCATCGACAACGTCGTGCTGGCGCTGGAGACGGGCGGATCGCCTGCGCTGCGTCGCAGCGTATGGCGCTTCGTGCAACCCGCCCCGGCCGCCGCGCTTCGCACGCAGGCGATGGCCTCGCTCGCCACGGTCGGGCTCGAAGCCCGCGCCGGTGAAATGGCGGGCGTACTGGCCTACGGAGAAAGAAAACGCCTGGAGCTGGCCATGGCGCTGGCGCTGCAGCCGCGCATGCTGCTGCTCGACGAACCGATGGCCGGCATGTCCCCGGGCGACCGGATCTCGGCCGTGGCCTTGCTCAAGCGCATCGGACGCGAACTCGGCATGTCGATCCTGCTGACCGAACACGATATGAGTGTGGTGTTCGCGCTTGCCGATCACATTACGGTGCTCAACTATGGGCAGGTGATCGCCTCGGGTACGCCGGAAGCCGTGCGTGCCTCGCCGATCGTGCGTGAGGTCTACCTGGGACACGAGCATGCTTGATATCCGGAACGTTCACGCCTATTACGGCGACAGTGTGATTCTCAACGACGTCAGCCTGAGCATTGGCGCCGGCCAGGGCGTCGCCCTGCTCGGGCGCAACGGTGCGGGCAAGAGTACGCTGCTCAAGAGCATCGTCGATGCCGGCCCTCGCGTGACAGGTGAGATCGTGTTCGACGGCGCATCGCTCGCCAATGTCGCCACCCACCGGCGCATTCAGCGTGGCTTGGGGTTCGTCCCCGAGGATCGTCGAATCTTCGGCCATCTGAGCGTCGCGGAGAACCTCACGCTCGCCCGGCACGGGGCGCGTCCCGGCCATGTGTGCCATGACGTCGCGCAGAGCTGCCGACTGTTTCCGCTGCTCACCGACCTGCTCTCGCGCGGCGGCAACCAGTTGTCCGGCGGGCAGCAGCAGGTACTTGCCGTTGCGCGCGGCATGGTCACTCGACCCCGTTGCCTGCTGCTCGACGAGCCGACGGAAGGCGTCGCACCGCTGATCGTCGCCCAGATGGCCGAGCAGATCCGAGCCGCCTGCGCGCAAGAAGGGACCGCGTTGCTCGTCGCCGAACAGAACGTGTGGTTTGCCCGCCAGTGCAGCGAATACGTCTATGTCATGGACACCGGTAACATCGTGTTTTCCGGCACCTGGGACGAGTACGATGAGCATCCGGAAATCGCCGAACGGTATCTGGCACTGTAGGATGCCGGCTGCACGTTGCGCCCCCTATTCAAAGTGAAATCGCCATGAGCACAGACACACTCGAGAACGAAACCGACGGCGGCACGGTCAGCGCCGCCCCCCGCCGACGCCGTAGCCCGACGCGCGAAGCCCGTGCCGCAGCGCTGCGTGACAAGATCTTCGAGGCAGCGGCACAGGTGGTCGGCCAGTACGGCTACGCGGACGCGTCGATTGGTCGCATCACCGAGGCCGCCGGCATTGCGCAAGGCACGTTCTATCTGTACTTCGAATCGCGTCAGGCGTTGTTCGACGAACTGCTGCCCCATGTGGGCGCCGACCTGCTGGTCTACATCAGCAAGAAAGTGCGCGGCGCCGCCACCTTTTACGAGGTGGAAGAACGGGGGTTTCGTGCGTTCTTCGACTACCTGCGCAGCAATCCCGGCTTTTTCCGCGTGCTGAACGAGGCCGAAGTGGCGGCCCCGGTCGCGCACACGGCGCACATGAAGCTGTTGACCGAACACTATGTGAAATCGCTGCAGCGCAGCGTGGAGAGCGGTGAAATCCGTCTCTTCAAAGGCAAGGAACTCGAAGCACTCGCCTATGTGTTCCAGTCGGCACGCAGCTATCTCTACCTGCGCTATGTCAAGGGGAGCGAGAAAACCCGAAAACTGCCGGACTGGGTGGTCGAGACGTACATGAAGCTCGTCAAGAACGGCCTCAAGTGATACGCCGGACAACCCGCGACTGACGTATCGCGTCGGCGAGCGCAGTCATCAAGGGCGTGGATTTGAACAGCAGTGATTGACGGCCTGCGCCGTCTTTGCAGTCATGAAGTACAGGCATGTCCGGGGAGACACGGACGCCCTGCCCGCGATGCGGGTTGAATGCGTGAGCGGTGGACATTGCGTGCACCGGTTCATGTGTAACGGCTCGCCAGACGATAAAAGCAACGGGATTCGTATGAGCAAAGATGCAAGCGGTTGGACGACGCGCCTCACGGCGCAGATGATCGATCAATACACGGCCAGCGGTGCGTGGCGCAATACCACCATCGCCCAACTCGCGCAGCAGCGGGCCGGCGCCACGCCCGAGCGCGTCTGCGTGGTGGATGGCGTGCATCGCATGACCTATGCGCGCTTGTTTGCCGAAGCCCGACGCATCGCTGCCGGACTGCGCGACATGGGGCTCGTTCCCGGCGATGTCGTCAGTTTTCAGTTGCCCAACTGGTGGGAGGCCGTGGTCGTCAACCTCGCCGCAGCGATGGGCGGCTGGGTAGCGAATCCGATCGTCCCGATCTACCGCGACGCCGAGGTCGGCTTCATCCTCGACGACTCACATTCCAGCGTCATCTTCCTGCCGGAGCGTTTTCGCAGCATCGACTATCTGGCGATGATGCAACGTCTCGCGCACACCTCGAACATTCGCACCCCGATCGTGACCGTGCGTGCGCAAACACCAGGCGCACACGGACTCTCGGACTTCTCCACACTCGGGAACCACGCCGCACCGTGGGAGGCATTCGATGTCTCCCCGAACGCCGTCAAACTCGCGCTGTACACCAGCGGCACGACGGGTCGCCCGAAAGGCGTGCTGCATAGCCACAACACGCTCGCCACTGAACTCGATGCGGTGTCGCGTTTCTGGCACGTCGACGAAGACGACGTCGTGTTCATGCCGTCTCCCGTCACGCACATTACCGGCTATACCTACGCACTCGATTACGTTTTCGTTGCCGGCGTTCGCGCCGTGCTGATGGACCAGTGGGAAGCGACGGCCGCCGTGGCGCTCGCCCGCCGCGAGCACGCGACGCTCACGGTCGCGGCCACGCCCTTCCTGGCCGAATTCGTCGACGCCGTCGCGCAAAGTGGCGAGCCGCTACCGGCGTTTCGCATGTTCGCCAGCGGCGGCGCCCCGGTGCCGCCGGAGCTAGTCCATCGCGCTGCGCGCATCATGCCGGATTGTGTCTTCTGCCGCGTATATGGGAGCAGCGAAACGCCGACCGTCTCGCTTGGCGTGAACCAGCGTGGCGAGCAAACCATCGGCGCAGAAACGGATGGCCGCATCTTCAACAATGAGGTGCGCATCGCCGACCCCGTCACCGGCGCACCGTTGCCCGCCGGGCAAGTGGGCGAGATTCTGGCGCGAGGGCCGGAGATCATGCTCGGCTACTGCCGCGACACCGACACGCTCGACGCGTTCGACGCCGACGGCTTCTTCCGCAGCGGCGATCTGGGCTGGGTGTCCGATGACGGTGTGATCACGGTGACCGGCCGCAAGAAGGACCTGATCATTCGCGGTGGCGAGAACCTGAGCCCCAAGGAGATCGAGGACATCCTGCACACGCACCCGGCCATCGCCGAAGCGGCTGTCGTCGCGATGCCTCACGCGCGTCTGGGCGAAACGCCCTGCGCGTGGGTGGTGTTGCGTGAAGGAACGTCGCTCACATTCGAGACGCTGATCGAATGGCTCGAGACGGCCCGATTGGCCAAACAAAAGCTTCCCGAGCGGCTCTTCGTGGTCGAGGCCATGCCGAAAACGCCGTCGGGGAAAATCCTCAAGCATGTGCTGCGCACACGCAGTGCGGAGGCTGTCGCGTCCGAGGCGCCCTCCACGTCTGCCACGTCTATCGCGACCACAGCCGCCTGACGCACCCCGACTGAGCCCCACCGTCGAAGCCGTTTTGCCGAAGGCTGCGCCATCCACCGGCGCAGCCAGTCCGACGTCGCGCCTGTCGCGGGCGTCGATGCCGCCACGCTAGTCACGTTTTCGGGAGTTTCCATGTCTGCCAACGCTAAATCGCCTGCCCGCTCGCACCTGTTCTCGCCGTTGACGTTGCGCGCCGTCACGCTACCGAACCGGGTCGTCATCAGCCCCATGAGCCAGTATTGCGCACGGGACGGCATTGCCGACGACTGGCATCTCGTCAATTACGGCAAGCTTGCGCAAGGCGGTGCGGGCATGGTGATCGTGGAGACGGCCGCCGTTGAGCCGCGCGGGCGCGGCACGTATGGATGCCTCGGCCTTTGGAATGACGCGCAGATTGCGCCGCTCGCACGAATTGCCGACTTTATCCGCGCCCAAGGCGCGGTGCCCGCCCTGCAAATCGGCCACGCGGGTCGCAAAGGTAGCGTGCAGCGCCCTTGGGAGGGGTACGCCCAACTCACGCAGCGAGAGCGCGAACGCGGAGAAACCCCCTGGGAGACCATCGCGCCATCGGCCACGTCGGCGGGTCCCGATTGGCCAACGCCTGCAGCGATGGACAGCGCAACGCTCGAGTCGGTGGCACTCGCCTTCGTCGCCGCAACGCAGCGGGCGGCGCGCGCTGGGTTCGATGTGATCGAGTTGCACGCGGCACATGGCTATCTGCTGCACGAGTTTCTCTCGCCGATTGCGAACACCCGGGACGACGCCTGGGGTGGCGATGCCGCGCGACGGATGGCGTGGCCGCTCGAGGTCATCCGACGCGTGAGGTCGGCGTGGCCGCAAAGCAAGCCGTTGCTGCTGCGCGTGTCCAGCGTCGATGGCATCGATGGCGGCTACTCACTCGACGACACCGTGGCGTTTGCCCGGGCTGCGAGCGCCGTGGGCGTCGATCTCGTCGATTGCTCTTCCGGGGGAATTTCCGGTCTGGCCACCGCCGCCAACCGCCTGCCGCGAGGGTATGGCTTTCAGGTGCCGTATGCGAGTGAAGTGCGGGCGAAAGCGGACGTGGCGTCGATGGCCGTCGGCCTGATCGTCGACGCCCACCAGGCCGAGCGCATTCTGGCCGACGGGCACGCCGATCTGGTGGCAATCGGACGAGAAGCGCTGGAAGATCCGAACTGGGCACTGCATGCGCGCAGGACGCTGGAAGGCGAGGCGTTCGACGCATGGCCTGCGCAGTACGGCTGGTGGCTCGCACGGCGTGCACGCGTGATCGATGCGTTGTCCGAAGCCGGTCATCCGCGGCCCGGCGACGCTCTGCCGTCGAGCGGCATGCCCGGCGAGCAACGGAGCGTCGCATGAGCGTGCCAGGCCATCTCTCTCTGGCGCAGGCCCGGCACGTTGCCGAACCGACGGACATCCCCGCCGGCTTCGTCCCCGTCGCGCCCGAACGGTTCATGGAAACCGTGGGCCCCGTGTACGCTGCGCCGAAGCCACCCGGTGCCCCGCCCGACGTGGCGGCAAAGATCATCGGGTGCCTCGCCATGCCGCAACACGGCAATCGCTTCGGCGGCGTTCACGGCGGCATGCTCGCCACGCTCGCCGACTATGCGATCGGCATCAACATCCTCGGTGACGCACCGGAGCGCTGGCGGCTCGGCACCGTCAGTCTGAATCTCGACTTCATCGCGAGTCCGCACATCGGCGAATGGATCGAGGCGACGGTGACGATGGACAAGTCGCATGGACGGTTGCGGTTCTCCACCTGTGTACTGCGCGGCGCAGGCCAGCGTCTGCTGGTGCGTGCCACGGGCGTTTTCTCCGCACTGGAGGTGGCGCAGCCATGACCACACGCCCCGTTACGGCACCGCGCTCGTCATCCCGGGCATCGGTGTCCTTTCCGCAGCCGCCCTGCCCTAGCGCTCAGGCGAGACACCCCGATGCCATGCTGGAGGAAGCGTTATCCGCGTTTCCTGATGTGAATGCACTGATCGATCATCACGCGGAACATCGCACCGACCATGTGGCCATCGATGCGCCGAGCGTCGCCGATGTCGGCACGCTGCGCGTACGGCTGACCTACGGAGAACTGCGCACCCAAACCGTGGCACTCGCCAATGCGTTGGCGGGCATCGGCGTGCGCGCGAATGACCGAATCGCTGTCATCGCGCGCGGCGAAGCGCATGCGCAATGCATCCTGATCTACCTGGCGCTACTGCGGCTGGGTGCGACCCTGGTGCCGATCAATCCGCGCTTTACGCCGGACGAGGTCGCTCAGGCACTCTCACTGGCCCGAATCGATGGCGTTGTCGCGCACGCCGACTTCGCGGCACGATTGGACTCGCTCGCCGAAGCCAACGATCTGAAAGTGAAGATCGTGCTCGATGCGATGGCAGCGCTGTCGCCCTGGCATCGGTGGCAAACCCTGCTGACGGGTAGCTCGACCGCCGCGCCGGAGCGCCCGGAAATCCCGCCGGACACGCTCGCCAATATTCTGTTCACGTCGGGAACGACGGGACGGCCCAAAGGCGTCATGCACACGCACGCCACTGCGCTGGCGACCGGTGCGATCTTCAGCCGGGCGCTGGGCCTCACGTCGACCGACGTCTTCCATAACGCGATTCCGTTCTTCACCAGCTCCGGGACGCAATTCACACTGATGGCTTCGCTGTGGGCAGGCGCGACCATGATTACCGAGCCCGCTTTCGATGCCGTCCAGATCCTTGAGCGCATGCGAGAGCGTCGCACCACAGTCTATCTCGGCGTGCCCGCGCACCTGCTCTTCCTGATCGATGCGATCGAGCGCCGCCCCGGGCTCAAACTCCCCCACCTGCGCCTTTGGGACTATGGCGGCGCCGCTATGCCACTCGATGCGATCGCGAGACTGCAAGCGCGCTTTCCCGGCGTCGACCAGCGGCAGAACTACGGCTTGACCGAGACCGGACCGACCGGCGCCCTGATGGCCCCCGACGACTTTACGACGCACCCGGGGGCCATTGGACGACCGATGCCGTTGTGCGAATTGCGAATCACGTTGCCTGACGGCAGCAACGCGGCCATCGGCGACGTGGGCGAGATTTGCGTGCGCAGTCCCGCAAACATGGTGGGCTATTTCGCGGATGCCGATGCGACGGACAAATCGATGGATGGTCGCTGGGTAAGTACCGGGGATCTCGGGAAGCTCGACGCCGACGGCTTTCTTTACTATGTCGACCGCCTGAAGGACGTGGTGAACCGCGGCGGGTTGAAGATCGGCTCGGTGGAAGTGGAAGACGCGATTCATCGCGTGCCCGAAGTCCTCGAGGCGGCGGTCGTTGCTGTCGCCCACCCGCGGCTCGGCGAAGACCTCGTGGCCTTCGTGGCGCTGCGTGCCGGATGCTCGCTCGACGAGGATGCCCTGCGCAGCACCCTGTCGACGTCGCTTGCGGACTATAAGGTGCCGCGCGACATCCGCTTCGTCGACGCATTGCCCCGCAATCCGATGGGGAAAGTGCTCAAGACGACGTTGCGCGATATCGCGTCGCGCCCTCGGTAGTCAGTCGCGTACAACGCGCAAGATCATGGATCGTGACGCGTGCCTCGCACAGCGCGAGGTGAACGCTCACGGGAGTCTCACGTACCACGAACGGAGTTTGCAATGCCACTCGCGGCAACCTCGACACGCGACACGCCTTCCCTGGTCCGCTTCGTTGCGCCAGGCGACTACCTTCAGGGCTGCGGCGCGCTTGCGCACCTGCCCGACCTCACTCGTCGTCATGCCGGGCCCGCCTGGTATGTGTCCGATGTTGCGGTGGCATCGTGGCTCACCCCCCGCTTGCAGGCACTGGTTGATTCGGCGCTGCAGCTAAACACGTTCGACGGCGAGATCACATATGCAGCCATCGACGCGATGGCTGCGCGCGTACCGAACGACGTCGGCGTCATCGTTGGCATTGGCGGCGGCAAGGCGATCGACATGGCCAAGGGGGTGGCGGTGGCGCATGGTTTGCCGATGATATCCGTGCCGACGGTGGCGTCGAACGACGCGCCGACCAGCCGCGCTTACGCGATCTATGACGACCAGCACCGCATGGTGGCCGTGGAGCGAATGCCGGCGAACCCTGTCGCAGTGCTTGTCGACATCGACGTCCTGATCGGCGCTCCGGTGCGGATGATGTCGGCCGGGATTGGCGACGCGTTGGCCAAGTGGTTTGAAGCCGATGCGGCGGCACAGGCGGACAGCCGCAACATGCTGGGCGCGACAGCACCGGCACTTGCTCGCGTGATCGCGCGCGCCGCCTACGATACGCTCCGGCAGGACGCAGTTGCCGCGCTCGCGGCCATGCGTCGTGGCACACCCGACGCGGCGTTCGGGCAAACGGTCGAAGCCTGCCTGCTGATGTCCGGGCTCGGATTCGAAAACGGCGGGCTGTCCGTTGCCCATGCCATGACTCGCGGGCTCATGCGCTCGCGTCATGGTCATGGCGCACTGCATGGTGAGCATGTGGCCTACGGTGTGATGGTTCAGCTTGTCCTCGAAGGGCGCGACGATGCGACGCTTGCCGATATGGCGAGCTTTCTCGCGGCCGTTGGGTTGCCGTCGTCGTTGCGAACGATGTCGGGGAAGACGGCAATGCCACAGGACTTCGACGACATTGCGGCCGCCAGCTTGCTGGCACCCCATTGGGGGAACTTCGCGCGGCGGGTGGATGGACAATGCCTGGTGCAAGCGCTCCGATCGCTCGAAAGCATGACGTTCCATGCGTCTGGATCGCTGGACCGGTAGCCAGACACGACAAAGCCCGCGAGGCGTTCACCGTCGCGGGCTTTCGAGGCAAGGATTCATCACCCTCGCATTGCGCATTCAAGTGTCAATGACGCTCAGTACGTAATAATCGCCGACCGCCGACGATGCAGGCGTGAGCATCTGCAACGCATCGTGCTGCGTACCGTCTGGATTCGCGGTGTTCAGCATGAAGTTGACCAGCGCCAGCAGATCACCTGCGGCCGACACGAGCTTTGTGTCCTGAGGAAAACTGTGCTCCCACGTACCGCCGTCGACACCCAGCAAGTTGTGAGGGTCGCCGGACGTCTCCCACGTTCCATCCGAGCGAAGCGTCACCCCTGCTAGGGCGCTCTGTACCACAAGCCGTAGGTTCGCCGCTCGCCCCATACACCCTCCCATGACATCGGCAAGAAATACGATGTAATCCGAAAAGACGATACTCTCAGTCCTTACGAGAAGCACAGCCATGAACTATTGTAGGTAATGCAAAACGTCACAACGCAAGAATTTGGCTCGACGAGGAGGGACAGAAATGCCGCTCTTTTCCATCAAGACAATCGCGTGTTCGGCAACCCTCTCGTTTTCACTTGTCCTTTCGGCCTATCAGGAAGTTCGCGCTGAAGCACCGACGGTCCTGTATCCCATCAAGACCCTGCGCGGAAGTGTTCATGTGGAATCCGGAACCGCTGCCAACATCACTTGCCGGCTCGACCCGAATGGCTGCGGCGAAACCGCTACCGGCGGAATGCAAATATTGGCGACACCGCCAGCCGGACATTCCTTGTGTTACGCAATCGTTCGCGACGTCAACTGGTCGGGCGGGGGCGCGAGCACCGGCTATAACCTGGCAGGTCAACCGAACGTCGGGAGCTTTGCTACTTACCGCCTGACCGTCGGTGCGGCAGCGGATTCCACGCCCTTTGGGGGCGGCAATACGGCGAATCTCAACTTCATCATCGTCGCCGTTCGAAACGATTATGCAGATTTTGCCAACTCGCACGTGGTCAACGCGTTCCCTGCCGTGCTCACCGCTGATAACGATCCCTCACGTATCGTGTGCCCACAGAATATTGCGCATGACGGCAATGGAAATGTCGCCATGCACTTCAGCAAGACGGAGGACTGGAGCAACCAGTGGCACGACGAAATTATTCCGCTTGATCTGTCAATGCCCGGCGGATGCATCGCCGGTGGCTTCAGTCCGGATCCGAATGATCGCTGCTATAAAAAGCACTGATCACCTTCACTTTTTAGAGGCCAATTCCCTTTGACGATCGCCGGCGATAAACCTCGCCCGAACAAGGTCAAAGGTTCTTGCGGTACTTCACGAAGCCGGGCTTCTCGGCGACGTCGTCATACAGCCGCATGGCGGTGTGATTCGTTTCGTGCGTGTGCCAATACACGCGCGAGGAATTGGATGCTTTCGCGTGGGCGTACACGGCCTCGATCAGTGCGCGGCCTACCCCCTTGCCGCGCGCGTCTTCCACGGTGAAGAGATCCTGCAAATAGCAGATCGGCCCTTCCAGCGTCGTGTTGCGGTGATAGAGGAAGTGCACGAGACCGAGCATGCGTTCTCCCGGAAGCGCGATGAATGCGTGCATGGGCTCATAGCCGTCGAAGAAGCGCGACCAGGTCGTGCGCGTGACGCGCTCCAGGAGCGCCGTTGCGGCGAAGCGGCCATAGAAGCGGTTGTAGCCTGTTGATGTGCACCAAGAACTGACCCTTTGAGGGGTGTAGTTTTCATCGAAAATTGACCCACGTGATTCAATGTCCTGCTCAACCTTTGAGCAGGACATACCAAAGTGATCACGGTGGGCATGCTAGCCAAGATCAGGCGGATGTATTTCCGCGAGAAGGTACCGCTGCGAGAGATTGCGCGCCGCACGGCGCCTGTCCCGAAACACCATTCGCAGCTGGCTGCGCCAGACCGATGCGGTCGAGCCACATTACCCCAAGCGAGCCAGCCCCAGCGTCGTCGATGAGTGGGCCGAGCAACTGAGTGGCTGGTTACGTATCGACAGCCATCGGCCGAAGCGCGATCGCCGTACGGCTCGCTTCATGTTTGAGGCGATACGTGCATAGGGTTATGCCGGCAGCTACGCCGATTCGCGCTCACACCCGTGCTGTGCAAATACGTCCATAAGAATTTTCCATACCGAGTCGTTAAAGACTATGCGGTCGCGTGCAGATGTCGTACACCGTCATGCAGATCAATGGGCACCTTCCTCATTAGATGCTTATCACTCTCGGCTTTCGCCGCATCAATAGTCGCGCAACCAATGGACCCCCGGTGAGGCAGTGGAGGCGGCAAAGACCGGGCCGGATGCCGAACACTGATCCCCATCCCTCATCTTTCAGAAATTTTCAATGCGCAAACATTTGCTGATGCTTCTGTGCTGTGTCGCCGCGCCCGCAATGACCTCCGTCAAGTATGAAACGCAGGACCTCAACGGTCATAGCACCAATATCTGCGTGAGTTCGGGTAAGTTCTCGCACGATTACTACACCCTCGTCGTCGACAAGAATGTGTTGTTCAATCTTCCCGACGATTATGTTGAAGACATCGTCCTGACCCACCGCGCCCCGGAAGACGCCGCCATTGAATTCCCGGCTCAGGCCAGCAGTGCTGCCTGGACGGTCGTTCGCATCATCGGGGGTTGCGTGCCTGTCAGCGAAAAGAAGCGCCTCGGCGGGAAAGTGATTGGTGTGGAAGTCGCGCGGGTCTGCTCGTTCAAATGGGTCTACGCTAAAGTTTCATCTCTTCCAGCCGATAACATGCTTTGTAGGTTTCCATCTTGCAGATGGTTGCGGTAGGCCTGCGTCGCGCGACAATTGGCTAAATAATCGGCCAAATTAAACTTGGTGAAATGAGGTCAGGTGGGGGGAGGTGTGAACAATGAATTTGAAGACGTACGAATAACAGAGCTGGCTGGATTGGATGCCGAGCGGTTAGATGCGTTGCCATTCGGCGTAATCGGATTTACACCAGATGCGATTGTCATGACCTACAACGCCACCGAGTCGAGAAATGCCGGATTGAGCCCGCAGCGAGTTCTAGGCAAGCATTTTTTTGAAGAAGTCGCACCGTGCATGAACAACTTCATGGTTGCGCAACGTTTCGACGACGTGGACGAACTAGACGAGATTATTCCCTACGTCTTGACCTTGCGCATGCGCCCGACTCCGGTACGGTTAAGGCTGCTGAAGGCACAGGGCTGCGCGCCTCGATTTGTCCTGATTGAGCGGAGGAAAGCAAATTGAGTGCGCCGAACACGGACAAAAACGACTTGGAGTCCGAGTACGAAGCATTACTCTCATTCATGTACCTATCGCCGGTCGGGATTGTCCGCAGCGACAAATCAGGCTTCGTTGACATGATGAACCCTCTCGCCGCGCAGCTGCTCATGCCTCTGGTAAGAGGCGGGAATATCGAGAATATTTTCGACAGCCTTGCGTCGGTCGCCCCAGAGCTGCGCAATCTGGTGGCCAGTTTCGAGGCGGCGCGAGGACCTGTGTGTGAAAACCATCGGGTTTTCGTGACGCCGGCCAAGGATGACGCAGTCGTTCTGTCATGTTCCATCATCAAGGTGAGTACGGATGTGCTGATGATGGTGTTGACGGACATCTCACGGCAGGTCGCCGCTGAACGTCGAGCTCGGCGGACCGAGTCATGGCTTGCCGGAATCTATACCGGCGTCAACGATTTTGCGTTTTTTACGCTCGATGCTCAAGGCTGCGTCGATAGCTGGAATCCATCTGTTGAGCGCTTGACGGGGTTTCGTGAGGCGGAAGTTATCGGGCATATGTTGTCGCGCTTCTATGCCAACGATGAGATTGTTTTGCACCGTTCACCTGAGCACATCGCGCTGACGCGCGACGATGGTTGGCACGTTGAGGAGTTCTGGTGCGAGACGAAAACTGGTCGGCGCTATTGGGGGCAAGTTCTCGTTGCTGTGCTCCGTGAGGAGGACTGTGAGATTTCTGGGTATTCGGTGGTTTTGAGGGACATCACGGAGCGGAAGGTCCACAGCGACAACCTCGCACGTCTTCTGACGACAGACCATCTTACAGGCGTAACGAACCGTGCTCACTTCTTTGAAATTGCGGAATCTGAGGTTGCACGGGCCGGGCGTCACGGCCGGGCATTATCGCTGGTTATGCTCGACGCCGACCACTTTAAGCGGATAAATGATACGGCCGGGCATCAGGCTGGCGACGATGTTTTGAAGCGGATTGCTGGTGAAGCGAAAGCGCTTTTACGAGGGTCCGACATTGTCGCGAGACTCGGTGGAGAGGAATTCGTTCTGCTGCTGCCGTCCACAACTGCAGGTGAAGCGATGGTGGTCGCGGAGCGACTGCGCGTTGCCGTCGAGCAAGCACTTATTGAAACAGCTGTCGGACAATTGAAAGCAACGATTAGTCTTGGCGTAGCAAGTCTAGGTGATGAAAGCCAGACGCTCCAGGACCTACTAGCTGCCGGTGACCACGCCCTCTATGACGCGAAACAAGCAGGGCGCAATTGTGTGCGTGGTGCCATTGCGGAACCAGAGGGCGCAGCGCTTTCCGTCAGAGAAGAAGGCAACCCGGTTCCAACTTGACGGGTGCCGGGCCACGGCGCCAGTAGATGCACTCCCAAACAGAAAATAAAAGCGGCTCATTGACAGATGGTTTCTTTCAAGATTCATAGCCACGACGAGGTGGCTAGTCAATCGAAAAGATGTTCCGGATGCACGGACACGCCCCCCTTGCCAGTCGAGATAGATTTCGCATTTCAGCCAATTGTCGACGTGAGTGCCAGGGCTGTGTTCGCGTGCGAGGCGCTCGTGCGTGGCGCGAATGGGGAGTCCGCGCATTCCGTGCTGTCGCAAATCGACGATGCAACGAAATACCGGTTCGACCAGTACTGCCGGCAGGTTGCAATTGCCAGTGCGGCCGCATTAGGTCTTGACGCGTTTCTGTCCATCAATTTCATGCCTAACGCGGTCTATAGGCCGGAGGTCTGCATAAGGAGCACCCTGGACGCAGCGCAGGCGAATGGTTTCCCGATTGAGAGGATCATATTCGAGACGGTCGAGGGTGAACATCTGGCTGACCGCACTCACTTGGTTCATATTTTCAGAGCCTACAAGGAATACGGATTTCTGACTGCAATTGATGATTTTGGGGCTGGTTACTCGGGGCTCGGGCTTCTGGTGGATTTTCAGCCCGACATCATCAAGCTCGATATGGGACTTCTCCGCGGCATCGACACCGACTCGGTGCGTCAGCGCATCGTGCGAAGTGTCATATCAATGTGTCACGACCTCGGCATCCGTGTGATCGCGGAAGGCATCGAGACCAAGAGCGAGCGCGACTTCTTTGTTGCGCATGGGGTGAGTCTGATGCAAGGCTACTTTTTCGCGAAACCGGCTTTCAAATCAATTCCAACAATCGATGAAATGTCGTATTTCACTTAATGCAAAGTCGCCATTCGACTGCTTGAAGGCGACCGTCCCGTTCGTCGGTCATGTTTTTCAGCACGACGTGTCCGCGCCTCCACATCGGAGTGGCGCCTCAGGCGTCTGATCAGAGAGACTCGAATGGGGCCGCTTCCGCTTGTGCCGGTCGATGTATTCACCCATGGAGCGACGAGCAGGGGCGACCGAATCATCCGCATTCAGGTAGACATCTTCGGACTTGATGCTGCGCCACACGCGCTCGACGAACACGTTGTCTGGCCAGCCTCCCTTTCTGTCCATCGACAGCCGCACGCCACGGCCCAGCACTGCCTCGGAGAACTCGCCCACCGCGAACTGGCTGCCACGATCGGTGTTCGCGATGTCCGGCAGTGTAATGACCCAGCGGGACCTGCACAGGTTAAGCGGCTAACGCGAATGCCTCAGCCGGGGCTTTCATCCCACGCGCCTTGTGTGGGCGCAGGTGGTTGGAAAAAGCGTATGCAGTCGCCTATCACGCGAGCGGCATGCTGGATCGTTCCGAAGCGTTGCCGATGCACGCATTGCTCTTTCAACGTACGGATGACGGGCTCAACGATGCCGTTCTGTTGCGGGCAATGCGGTGCGATGAACGCTTAGCGCAATCCGTCCGTACCTTCATGCGGTTTCGATGACATGCGCCGGATCGTTCGTCAATCGCGTTCCTGTACCCGCTGGACATTGCTTTCGACGCACCGCTCATTCTCGCACTCGACGAACTGTGCGACCTTCGGCGCTACTGCGACGATAGGCAACTGGAGATCGACACACGCTTGCCATTGTCGCGGCCCGCACTGCCAGCAATGCTGTTTCCGAAACGGGCAGCGCCGGTATCACCAAAGCAGACGTACGACAGGATATCGACCTCATGTGCGGCTGCCGATCGGCTCCCTCTGGGGTGAAGGCGACTCCATCACGTCAACTCAACTGGTCAAGCAAGCGGTACCAGTTCACGGCGGCGGCAAAGTGCAAGCGTTGCAAGCCGTGAAATGGGATCGGCTGATTGGGCGTGACGGGAAAGCGCAGTGCTGCGCGACCGGTAATGTGGCCGGCCAGTTCGCGCCCCAGTGTCGGCGCAATTGCGATACCGCGACCGTTGTAGCCGAGCGCCACGGTCAGCCCGGGCGACGGCGCGTGAACGTGCGGCATCGCATCCGGGGTACCGGCCACCCGCCCCGCCCAACGATACTCGATAGGAACCCCCTCCGTCTGCGGGAACAGCCGGATCAGCGCGCGCTAAGTGCTCCCATGCGTTTACAGTGCCGGGATCGGAGAACGAACCACGGCCACCGAGCAGCAAACGACCTGCTGCATTCTTGCGAAAGTAGAGCAGCAACCGGCGTGCGTCGGAAGCGACTTCGCCGCCAAGCAGGTCGGTCGCCGCGACGCTATCGGGCAGCGGCGTCGTGGCAACGATGAAGCTGTTGGCACCGATCAGGGTACGTCGCAGGTTGGGCCACAGATCGCCCGTATAGCCGTTGGTTGCGATCAACAAACGTGCCGCGGACCGTATGGCCCGAGGCGGCGGTGACCTGCCAGCCCCCGCAGCCTGCCGCAATCCTACGACGGGGGTATTGCCGTGTATCGCTGCACCCTGCCCGGTTGCCGCACGGACCAGACCTCGCAGGTAGCTTAACGGATGCAGGTACCGGCACGCCGGTCGATCCAGCCTCCCTAGTAAATCGCGCAGCCAATGCGCGCGGTCACCTCGTCGCGGTCGAGCATTTCGACGGGCGCCCCGCGTGCGCGCCATTGTGCCACGCGCAAACGCTGGGCCGCCAGCATCAGCTCCGAATGCGCCGGCGCTGAAGGCATGTACCCACTAGCACGCAGGAACTCGAGGCGCATCTCAGCCTCGCACCTCGAACGCCTGAACGGGGTTGCAGAACTAGCGGGAACGCGATCAAGAAAACAGCGTGACCTCTCCACCACGATGAAAAAAGACCCATCACGATGGATGGGCCACAAATCCGTGGAGCGGGGGGCACAACATTGCGCCACGGTCATGCCAGTCTATGTGTAGTAGCTAGCCGAGAAATTATGGAATACCCGGCCAGACCATACGTGCGTTTGAAAAAGTGATGGGTTAAGCGACTCAGAAGGGGACAGGAATCCCGGAAAATTCCGCCCCCGTTGCATGTGACGCGAGAGGGGTAAGGTCACCCAAGGAGAACGTATGCCTCGCAAACCGAAAGCTCAGCAGGTAGATCTTCCGGCGATTCCGTCCGAGCGGCTTGAGCAGTTCGTCACACATCGCGACAGGAGCACAGATTCAGATTCGCCGGTGATCTGACACCGGCACTGACCGATTTTCTCTGCGACAGGCTGTCTTTCAAAAACAGCCCGTCAAATTCCAGTCGTCAATCGCAGGAATTAAGCACCCGCGAAGATCGATTTATTCATTTCACCCGAAACGCGCGCTTGCGACAAACCAGACTTCACTGCAGCACGGCTCATATGCGAGGCCGTAGCGGCCAGCGACGGGTAGGTTTGATCGTTCAAGGTCAGTTGACCGGCGGCACCGGCTTGCGCCAGTTCGGCCTTGACTTGGGCTTGGCACAGGCTTTGGCCTTGCGTAACAATTTCGGGGTAGTTATTGCCGTTTTCAACAGCAAACGAAGCAGTGGCACCCAGCGAAAGGGTCACAGCAACTAGGGCGATGGCGATGTTCGAGCGGGTCATAATGTTTCTCCTGTCAGTTTTGTTAGTGGCGATGTATTTGTTTTTTATTGCACCACCCACAACTGCAGTCTATTGCCATACACAAATGCAATAAATTAGACTTTTTTCAATTCATCGTTTCTTATATTGATCCCAATCGAGGTAAAAATGAAAGCCTAACGGGCGCAAGCTGGCGCAGTACGAGGACAGTGCGGCCCACATGCTCTTGGCCGCAGGCCGACCGATCTACTATCACCACGCGATGTATGGGATCTTGTACGGGAGTGGCCCGACGGGCGCATTATCGTGCTTTAGCAGCTTGCAGCAGAGTTATCGGGAGTACTGACCTGACTCGCTTTGACGCAGTGCCCTATCCATGTGGCAACTTGATTTTTGGAGAGCCTTTGATGACCCGATGTCTCCCCCGATTCAGTTTCCGGCCTGTCTTATTGTTTGATGCGGCCGCTGCCAGCCGCGCCGCGCCGTTGCCTCGTGCTGTTGCATGGTGTTGGGAGTAATACACATCGATGGCTGGCTTAGCGCACGGTGTCGACGCCGATACTCTGGTGGTACTGGCGCGCGGCCCGTTGACGTTGGGGCAGCAACAATTCGCTTGGTTTCAGGTGACTTTTACTTCGACTAGGCCACGCATTGTGCCCGAGCAGGCCGAGCACACCAACGCGACACCGTTCCCCGTCGAATTGCAGGTGCCTGCCGTCGACAAGACGCCGGTGCTCGCGAAGAACAGATTCTCGTGATCGTGAGCGCGCCCCCATTTGTCACACACGAACTGCGCCGGGTCATCGCCCATTCCTATGCTGAGGGCAGCAATCTAGATTATTTCAAACACATATCACTTCATTGAGCCTGCCAGCGTGTGCCGGCTCCCTTCGTGCAATCCCGCTCGAAGGCTGTCTCTGGAGGATATGTGACCCCGAACTTTCTCTACCCAACACTGTTTGTCTGTGTCGCAATGGTGTGCCTTGCCGCCTGGCTTATCGCTTCGCGCGTGCACAGACACTACAGTCCCCGTCAAGCCGAAATGACGGCGCAAATGCCGGTGGCCGAAGTCACGGACAACGAAATCACGGACGTCGACGCGCGCTATTACACGTATTCGGCCAGTCACAGGGAATGGAGCGACAGCGGCAGTAGTGCTGAAGCTCCTGCATTTCCGGAGGCACCGGAAACGCCCTCGGTCCCAGAGCATCGGCTATGCCCTCGGTGCGGATCCGAGCATGTTGAAAAGCGCAATCAGGCTCGCAAAGCAGGGAGCACCATTGGCGCGGTCGCTGGTGCGACGAGCGGTGTCGCCATGACGCTCTCGGGCGCAGAGGTCGGCGCGACGGTTGGGTTGATCGCTGGGCCTATCGGTGCTGTATTCGGCGGTCTTGCCGGCGCGATTCTCGCGGGACTCGCCGCCAGCACCGCCGGTTGTGCGGCAGGTGCGGCAATGGGCGAGCTCATCGACGAAAACGTCCTCGACAACCATCGTTGTGTGGCCTGCGGGCACATGTTCAACGCTTCGGTTTGAGGGAGCGACGATGATCCAACCGTCCCCGCTCGAATATCTGATGGCGTTCGCCATCGCCTTCTTTGCCGGAGCGCTCTGGTCCGCGCTTCTGCGCCGCTTCTCGCAACGAACCGCGGGTATTGAAATGATCTATCCGGTGAGCTAATGCTCGCACCGGCGGCTCCAGCCCCGTTCCCTGTCTGTTCGCGCCCGTGCGGCGCCCATCTTCCCCTTTCCGTACCGTCATAACGCCCGGCCTACGCCGGGCCTTATGCCGCTTATCTGCCTTTGTTTATCCCTAACAGGAGAATCCATGCATCTTGTTCAATCCATGGCCTACGTCGGCGCCACACCCTGGCACGGCCTCGGCAGCCGACTCGCCCCGAAACAACCGCTCGACGTCTGGGCCAAAGCCGCCGGCATGGACTGGCGCATTGAAGAAGCTGAAGTACGCTTCGTCGCTGCTGACAACCGTGATCTTGGCTCGATCCACGCGTTTCCCGATCAGAAAGTTCTCTACCGCTCCGACACCAAAGCACCGCTGTCCGTGGTGTCTGCTCGATACCAAGTCGTGCAACCCTCCGAGATCCTGGACTTTTACAAGGACCTGACGGAAGTCGGTGGGTTCGAACTCGAAACGGCGGGTGTGCTCAAGGAAGGGCGCAAGCTGTGGGCACTCGCCCGCACGGGCCAAAGCGGCACACTCAAAGGCCGAGACGAAATCAACGGCTATTTGCTGCTCGCCACTGCCTGCGACGGCACACTCGCGACCACGGCCCAGTTCACTTCAGTTCGCGTGGTGTGCAATAACACGCTGGCGATCGCGCTGGATAACAACGTTGGCGCCGTCAAAGTCCCGCACCGCTCGCAGTTCGACGCGCAGGCTGTCAAGCGTCAACTCGGCATTGCGGTGTCGTCTTGGGATGCGTTCATGGTCCGCACCAAGGCGTTGGCGGAGCGCAAAGTCTCTGACACCGCTGCGGAGGCTTTCTTCCGGCGTGTGCTGACCTATTCGACGACCACTGCGTCAGATCGAGACGCCATTGCCGTCAACGAGCGTGCCGTCAAGGCGGTCGGGCAGTTGTATGCCGGTCGCGGCAAGGGGGCGACTCTGGCCTCATCGGCCGGCACCGCATGGGGACTGGTGAATGCCGTCACCGAACACGTCGATCACCATCGGCGTGCGCGCAGCGACGATCACCGACGCGACGCCGCCTGGTTCGGTGCAGGCGCCACACTGAAGCAAAAAGCCTGGGACGAAGCGATGAAGCTGGTTGCCTGAATCCTTGTTCACCACACTCGACGGCCCGGCCGGGATCTTCCCCGCCGGGCCTTTCTTATATTAGGAGGTTGCCATGCCACACCCCGAACCGGTCAGACGTGACCGACATCGCGCCGCCCTTCGGCTGGTCGATACCGTATCCCTGTCCCGCGAGGACTGGCTATCGGTGAGAAGAACCGGGATCGGCGGATCTGACGCCGCTGCCGCCGTGGGGTTGAGTCCCTACATGAGCCCGCTGGAGTTGTGGATGATCAAGACGGGCCGAGATGCGGACCTGCCTAAACCCGATCCCGATGACACCACCGATCCCGTGTACTGGGGCACGCTGCTTGAACCGGTCGTCGCGGCGTCCTATACGAAGCAAACCGGGCACCGGGTACGGCGAATCAACGCGGTGCTTCGGCACTCAACCATCCCTTGGATGATCGCCAATATCGACCGTGAGGTCGTGGGCGCTCCGGACGTGTCGATTCTCGAATGCAAAACAGCGGGCGAGTTCGGTGCACGACTCTGGCGCGACGGGGTTCCGGAATATGTACAGATCCAGGTTCAACACCAACTCGCAGTCACAGACAAGCACGCCGCTGACGTGGCGGTACTGCTATGCGGTCAAGCACTCGAAGTGCATCGGATTGTTCGCGATGACGCGCTGATTTCCCGACTGATCGAACTCGAAGCGGCGTTCTGGCATTACGTGAAGACCGATACGCCACCACCCGCCGACGGCTCGGCCTCGGCAGATCGGGCGTTGCGCTGCCTCTATCCGGGAGCCGGCGGTACGGTCGATTTCACCGACGACCGGGCATTGTCCGCGACGTTCGCCGATCTCGTCTCGGTACGCACCGAGATCGAATCTCGCCAGGCAGTGGAGGCGCAGTTGAAACAGACGCTCGCGCAAGCGATGGGTGAAGCCGACCGGGCGCAGTTCGAGACCGGTTCCGTTTCCTACAAGCGCAGCAAGGACGGCACCGGCATTGACCTCAAGCGGCTGCTAGTCGATCAGCCCGAACTCGCTATCCAGTATGCCATCACGAAGCCCGGTTCTCGCCGGTTCCTTGTGCAGGTCTAGATCTTCACTACCTTCCCCTTCGCATCAACAAGGAGTCCCTTATGCTCAAAGGTCTTGCGATTACGCCGCCCGTCATTGGGCGGATCTCCATTGGTCGTGTCGTCGAGAAGAACGGCAAACGTCTTCCCGAAAAGGACGACCAGTTCACCCTGACCACCCAGATCCAGCAGCGCGACGGCTGGATGTTGCACCCCCTGAATGAATCTCTGCGTAAAGCCAATACCGGCAAGCTGCGTGCAATTCCCGTTCAACTCCTGTTCAACGATCCAGACCTGAACCTTCGCGCCGAGTACTCGTGCTTCGACCGTGAGTCGGGCCGTCCCGTGTGCGTCGGCAATGGCGAGACTTGTCGACGAGCCGGCGGCGGCGGTATCGAGGAGTTGCCGTGCCCGTCCCCTGAAGCCTGTGACTTCGGTCGAGGTGGCGCCTGCAAACCGTATGGGCGCCTGAATGTGCTCATTGGGGACGAAGACGAAATGGGTTCGTTTATTTTCCGGACCACCTCATACAACTCGATTCGCACACTTGCCGCACGCCTGCGTTACTTCAGCGCCGTGTCGGGCAACCGGCTCGCATGTCTACCACTGGAACTGAAGCTACGCGGCAAGTCGACCACGCAAAGCTACCGCTCGGCCATCTACTACGTGGACGTCGGCGTGCGAAGCGGGAGTACGTTGGAACAAGCGATCACCGTTGCGAGCGAACTAGATGCGCGGCGAAAGGCGGTTGGGTTCGATCAGACTGCACTCGACGCCGCAGCACGTGCCGGATTTCGGAACGGCACGTTCGAAGAGTCCATCGAAGACAGCGCGGCGGTTACGGAGGAGTTCTATCCCGCGGAATCACGTGACGATGAACCGGATGGCAACAGCGGGGTGCCCAGTTCCACTGCGCCGTCTAGTCTCAAGGAGCGGCTGGATCGGCGAGCCGCGTTACTCGGGGCCGATCAGCGAGATTTGGCGGCATGATCCGGGATCGTCCTGCCCTGTGGCTGGCCGTAGCGGCCACGGCCACTGCGATCAGCATTTCGGTCATTGCTGGCGGGCAACGCGGCGGCACGCTCGCCGAGCGGGTCGTGTGGGTCACGTTAGGCGTCGTGCTGGTAATGAGCGCCCATCTGTTGCCCGCGTTGCTGCGAGGTGTTACGGGTGGCATCCGGTGGGTAGGCTACTGGCTGTGGGCCGCATGCATGCTCGCGATCATCAACAGTCACGCCTACTTCTTCCTATTCGCCCAGCAGCACGCCGCGCAGATCCGCGCTGACGCCGTGCCCATTGTCCTGGCTACACCTCTGAAGCGCAGTCTTACCGTTGTCATGGGAGAGCGAGCGGACGTCTTGGCACGACTGGCGGTCGCTAACGCCCAGTCGTGTTCCGGTAAATGCACGACTCTGGCGGTACGACGTGCCGCGCTGGCTGCCCGACTCGATGCACTGGAAGCAGAGGCCAGCGATATTCGTCGCGCGCAAGCGTTGGACGACCGCGCCATCGCCCAACACGACGCGTTGACGATCAATCCCGTGACCGCACGACTCGCTGCGTTACTCGGTACAACGGGAGCGCGCGTCGATCTGTTGACTGGGCTGGCATTTGCGGCAGTCCTGGAAGGCGTAGCGTGTCTCCTTTGGACCATCGCGCTTCGCCCTTGGTGCAAGCCACCCGTCGCGGCGGTCGTGCCCGCAGTCGCGCCGGAAGTCGCAGAAAGTCACGACGGCGCCGACGCTGACTGTGACGGTCACGCCATGCCGGAACAGCCCGTCACGCCATTGTCGATACCGTCACCTACGCCGGAAGCCGTCGATCACGGCGCCACCCAACTCGCTCGTGACATTGCTGCCGGGAGGCTGCGCCCCACCGTTGCAGACATCCGTCGGCACCTCGGCTGCTCGCAAGCTCGGGCTATCGCCCTGCGCCGCCAGTTGGCCGACCTGTCCTAGCCTGCCGATCGTGACATCACGGCATAGCCGCCGGGCACGCTGCCCGGCGCTTATGCCCGCGCTCATCTTTCCCGTTCAAACCGAGCCCACCATGCCCAATGGACACCACCGACCTCGTCAAGAGCATCAGCATCGCCAACCTCGCCAATCAGCGCACGGCTATCGTCGAGCGCATCCACGCCGCACTCGACCTGCTCGGCGAAGCCCAACAACTCGCCACCGCAGCGCATCTACGATTTCCCCGGCTTGTCCTCGACGAAAGTTATGGCTGCCGCGGCCGTCCCAGCGTCACTGGCGACTATGCCAATCGCGACGAAGCCCAAGCCGCCATGGTGCGCCTCATCGATGCCCACGGCTGGAACTACCTGCTGTCGGAATCCGGTATGCGTACGTTCATGGACGCCAAGGCACGTGAGCAGTGGAACCGGCAGATCGCTGAGGGTGACGTACCAGAACTCACCGTCGCCAATATTGAAGCCACGTTCGCCCAGCTCTACGGCGCGCGCGGCGACATGTTCGAGCGCGGCGTGCTTCAGTGCTTTCGCCGGCTGTCGTGGGACTACCGCACGAACCAGCCATTCCGATTCGGCAAGAAGATCATCGTCAAGTACCTCCTTTCCCAAGGGTGCTCGAATTATCACGTCACCAACGAACTGGACGATCTAACGCGAGTGTTCAGCGTGCTCGATGGCAAGCCCGAACCGGATCATCGACGTGGCGTATCGTCGCTCATTTCGCACGCCCAGCATCTACGCAAGACGGAGGCCGAGAACACCTATTTCCAGTTGCGTTGGTTCAAGAACGGAAATGGTCATTTGACGTTCCTGCGCGCCGATCTCGTCGACCAAATGAACAAGATTCTCGCCAAGCACTACCCCAACGCGCTCGCATCCGAAGTGCGCTAGTTACCGCGCCAACCATCACCTACGGACGCGTTCTGCGTCTGGCATTTCCCCATTGGTTCCATTCAACGGCACGTCCGATTCGTTCGGAGGTATCTGCTCGCCCCTATCTAGGAGGATATTTTGATGAATTCCACTTTACCCATCCGGCGCGCCCGCCTACCCCTCGGCCGCTTGCTGGCAACGCCCGCCGCCGTCGATGCGATCCAGTCGGCTGGCGCCTCGATCTTTGCCTTGGTCAACCGACATGCTTGCGGTGACTGGGGCGAACTACCCGAAGCTGATAGGGAGCAAAACGACCTGTCGGTCGTGGCAGGGCGACGTGTGCTGTCCTGCTACCCGCTTGGCGTCGAACAGAAGGTGTGGATCATCACCGAAGCCGATCGGTCGACCACCACTCTCCTGTTGCCCGATGAGTATTGATCATGGTGACTCACAAATTTCATCAGGCAATCCGGCTCGGTCAGCAACCCGCCGTCGCTCAAACCGGTAACCCACTGTTCAGCCGACAAGGGCACTGGGACGGCGGTAGCACGCTGCACTGTGTTGCCATGGCACTGGCGCTGCTTGGCAAATTGGCGGATCCAGTCTATCTGCCGTACCACGGCAGCGGTCCGGAGCAGAAGGTATGGGACGACGCTTGGCCGCATTATCTAGACGGGATGACGTTGCCAGAGCTGGCGAGCTTTATCGCGGCGTTGAATCTCGGCGTGCGGCCTGCGACGTGTACGGCCACGGGGCGTGACCTACTGTGCTTTGTGCAGCGCGAGCTGGACGCCGGATGGCCGGTCATTATCGGCTGGCAGCAACGGCACCCTGTCAAATGGCGGGCTGCGCTCATTGTCGGTATTGAGGGACGTGGAGGCGGTCGCGCTTTTGATACGCAAGCACTGTTGCTCATTGACCCGGCGGGAAACGAGCCTGGACTTGCCGGGTTCAATGCGCGTCTTGCCCGACACAACGACACGCTATTTCGATATCAGTCGCCATCGGCTTCCCGAGGCGTTCAATTACTTGGCGGCGTGTCGATCCGCGATGTCATTAGCGCAGGCGCTGACGCTTGATCTCCGGCGGCGTCGCCACATTCGCACGGCGAGTGCCAGTGGGCGCCAGAGACACTTTGCCTAACGGCTCGAACAGTTCGGCGAGCGTCACACCCAACACATGGCAAATGTTAGCGATCGTCTCAATCGACGGGTTCGCTACCCCACGTTCGATCGCAGAGATGTACGTGCGATCCACATGTGCCTCGAACGCCAGTGTCTCCTGAGACTTCTCCGCAGTATGCCGGCATTGCTTGATCCGCTTGCCTAGGGCAAGCGAGATGGGGGCCGGTTGGCGAGCGGCGGGGGCGTCCTGGCGTTTGGCAGTCATGAACGGCAGGATGCCCGCTTGACGACTGATTAACGACGCTGTAAACACATCAATTAATGATGACTATATACTACAAATCTTACTTTCTCCGCCCGGTAAATCCGCCGCGACGCAGTTGTCATTTGGCGAGGTAAAAGCTCACCCATCTTTGTAGAGTAAACACATCAAACATTTATGGAAAAAGGTGCTTCATGACGGACTCATGAAATTACGAATAGAACGGCCAATGCATCGGCGCCATCAGCGCCGCCGAGATCGGGACGTAAATTCAGAACAGCACTATCGATGGGAAGCCCCTTGTCTGATCGCAAGGCTGGCAGATTGGTCGCCGCTTGCTGAGACTGCTCTGGCCATGCATTTGTGTCGGGCGGTTGCCACCAGCAAGGGTATTGACTTGGCTCTAAATCGTCTACGGGCGAGCCCAACAGCGCCCAAATCAAAATATGAAACAAACTAATCGCACGCTTTTAGCTCGTATTTCAGTCCTGTCACTGCTGGCGCTTGCCGCCTGCGCAGGTCAGGAGCTCGATTTCCGGAACGCGCTAATCGTCAACGGTAAGGTCTACGCTGAGGGTGCCAACAAGCCCTTCTCCGGAAAACTGACAAACGTCCCCAACGGCGCCATCTTGGACAATCTCGCTAGCTTCGCAAAGTTTTCAAACGCGATACGGACGACCCTGCCACAACTTGCAGTGAATCCAGCTCGAGCGGCAAGTCTGGCCTACTTCTACAATGGTGCCCGCGAAACCGTCGGAGTCTACTGTGATGCAGAGGTTAGCGACGGGCTGCTGGATGGACCAGCAACATGCAGCACTGCGAATAGCGGAAATATGCTAATCACGATGAAATTCTCGAGCGGAAAACTCGACGGCAAACTTACATCGTACGCTCCTGGAGGGAATAAGCAGATCATCTCCGAGGTAGCGTTCGTGGACGGGCAACCTGATGGCACGCAAGAGATCTTCAGCCCGTCAACCAAGAAGCGGATCCACGTCATCCATTGGGACAAAGGTGTGCTAACGGGGGCAGAAGAGGGATTTGACGAAAATACCGGAAGCCGAATTCTCGAAGCCACCTATGTCAATGGCCAGTTGGACGGCCCGCTCACGCGATATGCGCCCAGCGGTGATCAGGTGATCATGAAGGCAACGTTCGCCGGCGGCAAACAGGTTGGCACCCAAGAGGGCTTCGATCCGCAAACTGGTCGCCTGATCAGTCGAGCCGAGTTTGTCGACGGCAAGGTGCAGGGCATTGCACGGCGATGGGACAACTCCGGCAAGCTCGTCTTCGAGAACGAGTACCGCGACGGACAAGTAATGCCCGACAGTGAACCGGTCAACGACTGCCTGGCACGTAAGCTCAGTGTCTATGAACGAACGTCCAGCACCTCATGGACCCCGGACCAACGGGAAATGTGGCATGCAGAATGCCGCCACGCCTCGATCTCAGTTGCAAACATCCCTGCAGACCAACCCTCGCAACCGAATGGCGGCAAGCCGAACTGCGTAGACAGTTGGACCGCAGCCTTTCGCAAAGAAAACGGTGACGACGCGATCGTCACCGTTGACCAACTGGGTGAATGGAAAATCTGGTGTGAGCAAGGAAAACTGCCCCATTGATATCACCAAGCGATACAGTCCCCCTCAAGTTCAATCCCAAGTATCCCAGGAGAAATCCAGACATGTCCGTCGACATTCCAAAATTCGCAGCCGACGAACTCGACACCAGCAGGCTCAACCAGTTGATCTCCACTCGCGCCTCATTTCAGGTCGTGGGCGTCGCCGACATCGGCAAAGTCGTCGAGATGATCGAAGGAAGAATCGAAAAATCCGATTTGAAATGCCGCGTGTACACGGAATATCGCTCCGCCTCGCTGGCAACGATATTTAGCCCGGCAGCCATTCTGGGCGTTGGTGCGGCCATCGGTATTGCTGCGCACAATCTCGCCACTTACGATCCGGACTATGAAATTGGGAAGAATAAGGTCGCTGGCACTGTGACCGTCAAGTACATGAAGTAGTTCATCTATAACGGTAAGCACCCGATCGGGCGCTTACCGTTCATCTGTCACATCTTTTTCTTTCCACGTGTCTAACCACCACTCACGAATGACCGCTAACGGCTGCGGATCCAACTATTCTTTGTCATTTGATCAGTGCTCTGTCCTACTCCATTGCCGAGCTCTTTATCGAGTTGGTAAAGCACGCGATCGGTGTGCGAGAAAGGCAGCGACTCACCGCTAATCGCGTGGAGTGCGTCGAGGTAGCGGAAGTAAATATCGCAGCAACGCACAAGATAGCCTTCGGTGCGGGTTTCGCCATAGGGTGCAGGAATTTTCTCGTCGGGCAATACCATTCGAATTGCCCGCTCGTCGATGATCTGAAACGTGTTCGGATTGGTGAAGCGAAGAAACGTCGAGGTCATCGCCAAGCGAGCGCCTTTGGCGTTGAGCAACGCGCGCAGCAACGGCTCAGCCTGGCGATGCTCGCGAGGCTGGATCGAACGCGCGTCGCGCAATAACGGTAGCACGGCATCATCAAACCACACGAAGCGCGAGAGCTTCCAGAGGATCATTTCGTAGATCATCGGACGATTGGGCGCCTCGTCCTCAGTCAAGGCGTCGAGGCGCGCTTCAATTTTTGCGGTGAGCTCCGGCTGATAGTTGTATTTTTTGAGCAGTTTGACCGCGTCGAGCATTTCTATTGGCGATACACCTTTGGCGGCTGCCTCTTCGGCGCGCAATCGGTTGAGCGCTGCTAGGTTTTGCTCGAAAGCTCCGGCGCTCATTCGGAATCCTTGCCCGCGTTCGGAAGGGCACGAATAGACGGCGCGTCCGGTGCCGGGATCGCGGATGTCGCTATGAAGCCCTTGGCTTGTTGATACGCCTTCGTCTCGAACAGGAAGTCCGCAAGCGTCATAGCGCAGTTGACAGCGAGCTTGGCATGATGACGCGCGGGCTTATAATTCGTGCCATGGCTGTCCGACATCTTATTGCGCATCGTCCCGAGGCCATGGATGATCGAGGCAAGGCCGCTGATCACTTGCCGGAGCGCGTCGGAAATATCTTTTCGGCTCGGGTCAAGATTGAGCAGCGAGCGCACGCGGTTGAATAGCCGCCCCAAGTCGCCGTCGAACGCGGGCGGTGGCTCAATCGAGAGCTCCGCCTCTATCGCGAGGAGCAAATGTTCGAGCAATGCGCGAGCGTTCGTGATCGCGCCGTCGTAGTCGCCAGCCTCGATCTTCGCGCGGCATTTTTGAATCTGCGCGTCGATCGACGAGGCCGACGCCGCCGGAAGATCCTCTGGGATCGACTCGACCGGAATCAAGGTTCCGTCGAGACTCCGCACTCTGTAGCAAAGGCCCTCGCGCACAAGTTGCACTTTATCGAACGCGAGCAGCTCGTTGAGCTTCGCGACGCAGTCATCGTGAGTCGGTGTGTCGATCGGTGGATTCAAATCGAACCACAGGCGCGGATCGACGATCACGCAGAGCAGATCGGACATAGCTGGTTTGCCAGCGAGGGCCGTGAGCTTTTCCTTGGCAAACGCGGAGCGACTTGGGAAACCAGACTCGTAGACGTCGCGGAAGCCAAACTCATTGAAGAGATCCACCAAATCCGTCCCACGGCGATAGGGCCAACCATTACCACCGCAGACGATATCGGCTAGTTTTGAAATGGTGTATGCAGAGAGCTTCATAAAAATGCGATCCCGAGCGGGGGCTTCACATGCCGATGGCTTTAAAAGCCTTTCGGCCGAGCGTTGATCTCAATGTAGCGCGCAACGCGCCATTTTATCGCTCCTTTGCGGTTTGTTGAGAAACGGCGGTTAGCTCGGCGCGCGACAACGGGCCGCGTAGGGGAAACTTGGCTGAGGCGCGTCCGACAGCGTGGATCGACATCTTCAGACGATTCTGAGCGAAGCCAATCGGCGCCCGCCTCTCAGAACAGCCTTGCAATCGTTGTCGAATCGATGGTCGGCTCAGGGTCGTGTTGAGACAGTTGTATTTGTCTGAGCCGAAAATGGATTCAATGATTGGATGCAATCCTCTTCGCAACCGAGCCCCGCTCAAACGCGTCTCCGTGAACTGCGCTGGGAATCGATCTCATATCCAAAGAAATCCGCCGCAAAGCCGACTTGAATCCCGAATGCGTCATTTCCAATCCACCAGCACGCAAATCCTCCCATATCGCCTTCACCGTGAAACCTGCATTGCGAAGCGCTTGTATCTGGTCGTAGGCTGCTCGTATCTGATCCGCTTCATTGCGACGAACCTTCACACGCTCGCCGTATGTTTGAAGACGCGCCCCCACATCGTCGATTGCCATCACATAGACCCCAATTAAATCGTCACGAATCCCGTACGCACCCCTGACGACGCCCACCAAAATCCCGGTGAGCGCTTGCCTTACGTAATCGGAATCCAAAACGCGGCGACGAGCGCCGCCGCGAGAACACTGAACAGCCGCCACGGCGCCTGCACAGGCACTTACGTCGTCGACTTCTTGGTCGTACGCCGTACGCTAGCTGCCTTTGGCGCCTTCTTGCGTTTCCGACCCGCTGTCTGAAACACGCGACACTTCGCGGTCGGTTTCACACGAACATACTGGTCACGCTTGACGAGGTAGCACAGCGCCTTGTCGAGTGCGATGCGTTTAGGCGAGTCCTTGCGGCTGACCATACCAATGCCATCGGCACGGTACTTACGGCGGTCTTGATTGCAGTTATGGGCGAAGCCACGGCCGTCAGTCACCTTCACCCAGTGCTTGCAAATCTGCATAGCACGGTAGACGTCATTTCGGACGTCTTCACCATCAAAGAAAAAAACACAGTGATAGTGAAAGCCGCTCCAGCGAGACCATTCCATCTTCCAAACGTACCCTTCCAAGTGCTCGAAGACCGGATTGCGTTCGATGTGGCCCATGAACGCCTTAAAATCGCTGCGAGCGGTCACGCCGTCGATACGAGCCGGATTCTCCGGAGTGCGTTTGATGTCGAGCCCCCAGAATGAATTCGTATCTGCTTTCGCGGCCGCCGCACGGAACCTCGCATTGATCTGCTCGAGGTCCTCCTCCTGGACGATGGTCTTGCGGTACAGCAAGTCAACACGAACCACCAGCAGACGGGACTTACGTTTGAACAAAGCCTCGACGAGGGCACGCAGGCTATCGCGATTCTTATCCGGATTGCGCTTCCAGGCTTCCATCTTTGTGCGAGTGTCGAGCTTGAGAGCTTCGCTGCGGAGCAAAGCGACAAAATCGTTCGCAACTTCGCCGAGGATTATGTTGTTGCCTACCTCCTTGCTGGGAAGAGGACGGCCATCGAGATTCTTGATCTCGTGCTTGCACAAACAGCCGAAGAGCAGCGCCAAATCCGGGCTGAATTCAAGGTCGGGATCATTCAGATCGTTGAACCGGTAGAACTTGGCCGTGTAGTTTGCGAGCTCGGATGCCGCCACGGCTCGCTTTCTGCCATTCGCCACGATGATCGTGTACGGCACGTCGTCTGTATCGAGCACGAGTTCCATGTAGCGAACCGCGTGGTTAAGGCGAGTCGGATATTCACCGACCAACCACGGCTTTCCAGATGCACCAATGACACCATTGAACTCTCCATCCAAGGCCTCTCGGCAAACGTCTTCGACAGTCAGTTCTTCGTAAGCAATCTTGTCTTCCATTTTCGTTCAGATAATAGGTGCGTGATGTCACGCATTGTTTGGTTGCATCGCTTTGGGGAGACGGCTTTGCGATTCGACTGCCATCCCCGGTCTGTAATCACCTTTCGATCCTTGAAGGTCACTCGCCATGGGGAACATGCCCCTCGGCTGAGGGCATCAGGTTGTGATTCTTTTGGCATTGATCGATCACATTGCTATAGCTGATGCTATTGCTTGAACTCTCTTTGATAATTGATCTCACTTATATCCAGCCACTCGTCGGCACGAATGCCCGGTGGCCCCTGGCATTCGTGCCCCCGAAAGTCCCACATCGATAGCGATTTGCCGACCATGTGAATTGGGTGAGTTATGCCGGATTAAGGAGACGGAAATGCCGGGAAAAATCGCAACCCGCTAGCACCGGCGAGCGATGCTATCTCCGACAAATCCTGATAATCGAATCGAGCAGCCCTGGTCGAAGAAATCGGCGAAAAACCCCGATGCATAAAGGACCGGAACTAACTTTCCAGCCGCTATCGAACTAACTTTCCAGTCACAGATAACGAACCCGGACTTCGGCAGACAGCGGATATCCGCACGCTTCGACTGTTTCTTTGGGGTTAGCTGCGGGCCGCCAGAACACGAGACGCCAACCACGCATTCACCTCAGCTTCAAGCCAACCGACGGATCCCGGTCCGAGGCGGATCGGCTTCGGGAAAGCGTCGTCGTAGTACTTGCTCTTCGGATTGATCTTGTTATAGACGGTGCTACGAGATATTCCCGTCTTTTCCTTCAGACGATTGAGGCGCAGAACATTCGTGGTCGAGTTCGTACTGGTATTCATCGATTTCTCCTTAGGTTTGGTTGAGGTCGATGAGCGCAGTTTAGAAAGCCTTGTGAGGCCAGACTAGCCAGTTTGCTAGCAAACCGTGGAGAAGATTTCTGCGTCAGGAGTTGGGAGAGTTCGACGTCAAATGCGTCGTGCCGAACAATGACTGACGGGGGCAGGTGGATTCCACGCAGAGGGAAGTGAAGTAGACAACGCGGGAGACGGGCAACATATCGTTGCATCGGACGCGAACCCTCGAAGGCCGGGGGTTCGTTCAAGCTGAAAAACGTTGCGCTTAACGCAGTGGTATCTCGAAGCGGTTCGCTGTGCTTTTATTTTTTTGCGAACCAGGTCGAAGCATCAGGCATTGCCTTCAACCACTCATCGATCGTGCGCACCCCGTCCCCTCTCATTTTCGGGCCGTCGGATTCCGAACGCGAAAGTACGTGTGGCGTGATAACAGTGACGGCGTGGCTACGGGAGCGCCAGCCTCCCGGCGGGGGCTTTCTTGCCAGTTCAAAGGCATATTCGCGCAGCGCCTCATATTTTTTTTCTCTGGCTTGAGCTCCCGATTTTGCGTTCTCCTTGCGCGCCTCTGACGACGCTAGCATTACCGTCTTGTCATGAGCAACGTCAATGCCTCGGCCCGCATGGGCAACTCCGCTCCAGTATCTCGCATCAGCTAGGTATCGCCATGCAAGTTCAATATCGCCACGAATTTCCGCTTTGAGAGATCGAAAGCAAAGTGCTGCAGAAACAAGGATAGGAGTGACCGGAGACTTCGCCATTGCGGCGGCCCCGTTCGGTTTGTCCGCGTCAGAGAGAAACTGAATCGCAATTTCCAGAGGCACCACGACCTTCTCGTCGTCGTGCTGCCTGATCGGTATAAGTACGTCCGTCGTAAACGACACACCGGGCTTGGATTTCTTTAGCTCTGCGTGGCATTCAGCGAGTGAGTCGAGCGTTAAATCGATGCAATCCCGAAGTTCGAGCGTTCTGTCCATGATTCCTTACGTTGAATTACAAGCGAAGGATCATGATAGCCGCAGCGGACTCTGACACGCATATACGAGCCTAGGCTGAGAACCTTTGAGCAATCGCCTTGCAACAGAAAGATGTACTTCACGTCGTCCGTCGATTTAGTGGCTTTTCCAGCTCCCGGGGGGACCATCATAGCGTCCGGATGGACCATAAATCGTAAATTCGAAATCACCGGCGGTGCAAAATATCAAAACCCCGGCAGGCCCTTCTGCACAGGGCGCAAGTAAACCATCTGCCGCTGCAGACAACAGATCGACCAGAAAACAACCCAGGCGAATCGCCGCCTCATCGAGTCGGCACAAGGCTCGGGGAGAAACGGGGTACCGCCAGATGAGCGGCCTTTTGCATGCACTGCAAGCGTGCGATCGATGAGTTCAGTCTCCACACTTGGCTGCAATGCGTTTCACGGATGGGGCCCATCGTCTGCTTTCAGTCTTTCAAGATAATCAGCCCATTTCTGCATCATCGCTCGCCGTTCCTTGATGAACTTCGTACGGTTGTAAGCCTTGCCGAGCGTGTCGGGCACCGCATGCGCAAGCTGATGCTCGATCACTTCGGGCTTGTGCTCCAATTCTTCGTGCAGGATCGTTCGCGCCATCGCCCGAAAACCGTGGCCGGTAATTTCAGTTCGGGTGTCGTAGCCTAAGCGCCGCAGAGCGGCATTGATCGCCGCATCGCTCATCGGGCGTTGAGCCGAACGGGCCCCCGGAAAGACGTAACGCCCATTGCCAGTGAGCGCCTGGAGTTCTCGCAGAATTTGAACAGCCTGAGTTGCGAGCGGAACTAGATGCTCAGTTTTGGTCTTCGTGACAAGATACTTCCACTCGCCTTTATCAAGATCGAACTGAGACCACTCGGCCTTGCGCAGCTCGCCTGGCCGAGTAAATAACATGGGTGCTAGCTTGAGCGCGCACAGGACCGGAAACGTACCGGAAAATCCATCGAATGCCCGAAGCATAGCGCCTACCTTCGCCGGTTCGGTAATCGAAGCGAAGTGCGTCGTCTGCGCCGGTGGGATGGCATTGACCAAATCACGAGCCGGGTCAAACTTGCAGTAACCTTCCTTGATCCCATAGCGAAACGCACGACTAATCTCTCCGCGGACCTTGTGAGCCGTGAAACGAGCACCACGGCTGTCGATCCGTTTAAGGACCGTCAGCACTTCAGGGGCATCGATCTCCGCTACCGGTCGCTTGCCGATCCAAGGGAAAACATCCTTCTCAAAGCGAGCCTTGGTCTTCACCATCGACTCAGCCGTCACATACGGCTTGAGCTCATCCATCCAGCCAAGCGCAACTGCCTCGAAGGTATTGGTCGCTGCCAGACGAGCGGCCCGCTTATCGGCCTTCTTCGACTCTCCGGGATCGACGCCAGCCGCAAGCTTCCTCCGAGCGTCCTCGCGCTTTTCCCTGGCAGCGACCAACGGAACATCCGGATAGACGCCCAAAGCCAGACGCTTTTCCTTACCCAAGAAGCGGTATTTGAGCCGCCAGTATTTCCCGCCAGACGGCGAGATTTCGAGGTACATGCCACCGCCATCAGCAAGCCTGTACGGCTTTTCACGGGGAGCGGCTTTGCGAATCGCGATGTCAGTCAACGGCATAAGGCACCTACCTTATAGCGCTTGGGGGCACTTTTCCCGGGGGCATTTGCGAGATTGCTGAGATTCCCCCGGTGGTGCCCCCACATGCCCCCGGATTCAGACGGGCACCATTGGACAGAACTGGAATAAAAAAACCCGTGAAGCCTTATGCTATCACGGGTTTTTGGATTTCCCAGGACAACCTGGGAATGGTATTTGGTGCCGGCTGCAGGACTCGAACCCGCCACCTGATGATTACAAATCAACTGCTCTACCAGATGAGCTAAGCCGGCGAAGGCGCGTATTGTAACCGATTCATTGGCTACTGCGGCTACCTGAAGGTGAAAAATTGTCCGTCGACGCAGGCAATTGAGGGAATACTCAAACGTATCGCCCCGCTCACCTGCTATCGGGAATTACTTCACCACCTTGAGGTGAGAACGCCCGGCATTACCGCCCGCCGGCGCATTGCCGCCCGGTCGCGGCGGTTCCGGATCGTCGTCGCCCGGCGCCTGCACCGATGGCACGGCTTCCAGCTCCGTACCCTCTTCCGCAGACGCCTGCTTGTCGACCGGGAATGCCATCCCCTGACCATTCTCGCGGGCATAAATCGCCAGCACGTTCGGCACCTGCACTTCCACCTTCTGTGAGATGCCGCCGAAGCGGGCGCTGAATTCAATCCAGTCGTTGCCCATCTGCAATCCGCTCGTGGCGTCGAAGCTGATGTTCAGCACGATCTCGCCATCTTTCACAAACTCGCGCGGAACTCGCGTCTTGGCATCGACATGCACGGCCAGATACGGTGTGTACCCGTTGTCGGTACACCACTCGTACAGCGCGCGCAAAAGATAAGGCTTGGTAGACGTTTCAGGCATATGACCAACTCATCCCGCCGCGAAACCCGCTCACCACCCTTGGCAAGCCAGCTTCGCCAGCGGGCAAATCAACGCATTAGCGACGCATGACCTTTTCAGACGGCGTCAGCGCTTCAATGTACGCCGGACGGCTGAAAATCCGCTCGGCATACTTCATCAACGGCGCAGCATTCTTCGACAATTCAATGCCGTAGTGATCCAAACGCCACAGCAGCGGTGCAATCGCCACGTCGAGCATCGAGAACTCTTCGCCCAGCATGTACTTGTTCTTCACAAAAATCGGCGCAAGCTGCGTCAGACGATCGCGAATCGCTCCACGCGCCTTCTCGTGCGTCTTTTCAGCCGCCTTGCCCTTCTCGTTCTCAAGCGAGCTGACATGCACAAACAGCTCTTTCTCGAAATTGAACAGGAACAGGCGCGCACGCGCACGCTGCACCGGATCAGCCGGCATCAACTGCGGATGCGGGAATCGCTCGTCAATGTACTCATTGATGATGTTCGATTCGTACAAAATCAGGTCGCGCTCGACAAGAATCGGCACCTGACCGTACGGGTTCATCACCGCAATGTCTTCCGGCTTGTTGAACAGGTCGACGTCACGGATTTCAAAATCCATGCCTTTTTCGAACAGAACCAGCCGGCAACGCTGGGAGAAGGGGCACGTAGTGCCCGAGTACAAAACCATCATAGCGCGTCTTCCTTAAAAACCAACGGGGCCGGGGCGGGAAACCGACGCTTCCCAAACCCTGGCCCCGTCGTACAGACGTTATTTTACTTCACGTCCTTCCAATAGGCCGCATTCAGGCGCCAGGCAAGTACCGTAAAGAGTCCCAAGAACAACAAAACCCAGACACCCAACTGCCGGCGCGTGCGTTGCGCCGGTTCTGACATCCAATCCAGATAAGATACCAGATCAGCCACGGCAGTATCGAATTCCACCGGTTTCATCGTCCCTTGCGTGATCTGCACGTACTGCGCCGGACCATGCTCCGCGCCCTCCCAATGCTTCAATCCACGCTGCCCCTGCAACTGCCAGAACGGGTTCGGCATGCCCACATTCGGGAACGCCAGATTGTTCCACCCCGTCGGCCGGGTGTCGTCCCGATAGAACGTACGCAAGTAGGTGTACAGCCAGTCCGTACCCCGTGCACGTGCCTCAACCGACAGATCCGGAGGCGCCGAACCGAACCACTCCTTGGCATCCGCCGTGCGCATGGCCACGGTCATCGTCTCGCCAATCTTGTCGGTCGTGAACAGCAGATTGTTCTTGATCTCCGTGTCCGACAATCCCAGATCTTTCAGGCGCGAATACCGCATCGACGCCGCCGAGTGGCAGTTCAGACAGTAGTTCACGAACAGCTTCGCACCGCGCTGCAGCGAGGCCAGATCGTCGATCCGGTTGGGCGCCGTATCGAGCGCCACACCCTCTTCAGCAAAAGCCGGCGCCGTGAAACCACTCAGGAGCGCCAGGATAAGCAACAGTTTTCTCATCTTGATATCCCTAGTCGTCGTTTGCGTACGCTCAGTGCGCCGCGAAAGTCACGCGCTCCGGCACCGGCTTGAACGTGCCCCGTTTGCTCCAGAGCGGCATCAGCCAGAAGAATCCGAAGTAGTAAAGCGCGCCGACCTGCGAGATCGCGGTCTTCACGGGCGTCGGCTCCTGGATCCCCAGATACCCCAGCACGGCAAAAACGACGACGAGAATACCCAACAGCACTTTGTGGAATCCTGGACGGTAACGAATCGACTTCACCGGGCTATGGTCCAGCCACGGCAGGAAGAACAGCGTCACCACCGCCCCCCCCATCACCACCACCCCCCAAAACTTGGCTTCGGTCAGATACATCGCCAGCAGCAGCAACACCACACCGCCAGACGCTGCCACCTTCGTGGTCGCCGCCGCCTTGCCCTTGATCCACCAAATGGCCGTAACGATCACCGCCAGCCCCATGAGCACGTGCTTGAAGTCATCGGTCGTGGCGCGCAGCATCGAGTAGAACGGCGTGAAATACCATACCGGGGCGATATGCGGCGGCGTCTTGAGCGGATCGGACGGGATGAAGTTGTTCGCCTCCAGGAAGTAACCGCCCATCGTCGGCGCAAAAAACACAATCGCCGAGAACACCATCAGGAACACGCCAACGCCCATGATGTCGTGCACCGTGTAATACGGATGGAACGGAATGCCATCGAGCGGGCGGCCGTTAGCGTCTTTCTTGTCCTTGATTTCGATGCCGTCCGGGTTGTTCGACCCGACTTCGTGCAGCGCGATGATGTGCGCGACGATCAGCCCGATGAGCACCAGCGGGATGGCGATCACGTGGAACGCGAAGAAGCGGTTGAGCGTGGCGTCTGACACCACGTAATCGCCGCGAATCCAGAGCGACAGGTCCGGGCCGATGAACGGGATCGCCGAGAACAGGTTCACGATCACCTGTGCCCCCCAGTACGACATCTGCCCCCAGGGAAGCAGATAGCCCATGAAGGCTTCGGCCATCAGGCACAGGAAGATCAGGCAGCCGAACACCCACACCAGCTCGCGCGGCTTGCGATACGAGCCGTACAGCAGCCCGCGGAACATGTGCAGATACACCACGACGAAGAACATCGACGCGCCCGTCGAGTGCATATAGCGAATGAGCCAGCCCCACGGCACCTCCCGCATGATGTACTCGACCGACGCGAACGCGAGGTTCGCGTCGGGCTTGTAGTTCATCACCAGGAAAATGCCGGTGAGGATCTGAATCACCAGCACCAGCATGGCCAGCGATCCGAAGAAATACCAGAAGTTGAAATTCTTGGGCGCGTAATACTCGGACGCATGCTCGCGCCAGAGCTGACTGAGCGGAAACCGGCGATCGATCCAGCCCAGCAAGCCCGTCGTGTCGACCTGTTTGTCGGCGGCCATGATTACGCTTCTCCTTTTTCGTCTTTACCGATCACGAGCTTGGTGTCGTTCACGAACATGAAACGAGGAACGTCGAGGTTCTTTGGCGCCGGCTTGTTCTTGAAGACGCGGCCCGACATATCGTAGGTGGAACCATGGCACGGGCACAGGAAGCCCGGATCGTGGCCCAGCGCGGCGTTGGTGTTCGCCTGATAGGGGCCGGAAGGGATACAACCGAGGTGGGTGCAAATGCCGACGACCACGAGCAGATCCTTATGCTCGGCACGCGCGCGGTACGCGTTCTTGCAATAGTCGGGCATCGGGTAGGAAAACGTTTCCTTGGAGTCCGGATCAGCCAGCTCTGCCGTCACTTTGGACAGCGAAGCCATCTCGTCCGGCGTGCGGCGCACGATCCACACAGGCAGACCACGCCACGCCACGGTCATCTTCTCACCGGGCTTGAGATTGCTGATGTCGGCCTCGACCGGCGCCCCGCCTGCCTTGGCGCGCTCCGAGGGTTCGAGGGAACTGACGAAAGGAACCAGTGTTGCAACGCCGCCCACGCCTCCAGCTACGGACGTCGCAATCAACAGATTCCGGCGGCTACTGTCGACGGCCTTTTCTTGATTGTCACTCATCACAAGCCCCACACGGTTGAATTGGTATTTCCGTCAACCTGAAATCATACGCGAGCGTAAATGCCTGAAACAACGGCAAAACGCCCCAGTCTCCTAGTGGTTTTCGCGTATTTTCAAAGGATTAACGTACCCTGCGGGCGGCTGGCGCTCACCCGGGGTTTCGCTTCTGGGATGCTGCACGAGAACCGCTATCATCGCTGCTTTCGTTGACGCGTGCACGACATTTAGTCATCATTTTCCTTGTCTCGTCCCGGTGACATCGTGCGCGGCCTGTGGCAATCGCGTGACATTGCTCGAGGTCACCGATGCCGCAGTCGTGCGGCCCGCATGTCGTTACCGGTCAATCAATGCCAATTCGTGAGGGCTGGCGCAGCGATGCTCCCCCCGGCCACTCATCAAAACAGCGGAGGAATGGCATGAGCTTCATGTCGGAATTCAAGGAATTTGCCGTCAAAGGCAACGTGATCGATCTGGCCGTCGGTGTGATTATCGGCGGGGCCTTCGGCAAAATCGTCGATTCGATCGTCAAGGACCTGATCATGCCGATCGTCGGCGCGATCTTCGGTGGCCTCGACTTCTCGAGCAAGTTCATCCTGCTCGGCAGCATCCCCCCGGACTTCAAGGGCAACCCGACGTCTTACGCCGATCTGACCAAGGCCGGCGTGGCCGTGTTCGGTTACGGCAACTTCATCACCGTCGCCCTCAACTTCCTGATTCTGGCCTTCATCATCTTTCTGATGGTCAAGCAGATCAACCGGCTCAAGCGCCCGGCCCCGGAAGCCCCAGCAGCGCCGGCCGCCACCCCGGAAGACATCGTTCTGCTGCGCGAAATCCGCGACAGCCTCAAGAAGCAGAACGGGTAATGCCGCGCAGGGCGGCGGCACGCCGCCCTTGCCGATGCCGGCCCGGGTCAGGCCGGGTTCGGCATGTCGAAGAATCGATGTTCGAGCCCGAAGCGCGCCGCGACATGCTCGCCAACGGCCTTCGCGCCACCGCGCTCCGTCGCGTGATGTCCCGCCGCCAGATATCCCGCCCCGCTTTCGAGCGCGAGATGCTGGGTCGGCTCGGACACTTCGCCACTGATATAGACGTCGGCCCCAGCCGCGATCGCCGCCTCGAAGAAGCCCTGCGCCCCGCCGGTACACCACGCGATCCGGCGCACTTCCCGGTTCGGCTCACCCAGCATCAGAGGTGCGCGCCCCAGCCGGGCCTCGACGTGCGCAGCAAGCGCAGCCAGCGTCGTGGGCTGCGCCGGGGCACCGAGCCATCCGAGTTGATCCGGACCGAAACGGCCGCCATCGTCGGTGAAACCCAGCAACTTGCCGAGTTGCGCGTTGTTCCCCAATTCGGGATGCGCATCGAGCGGCAGGTGGTAGGCGAACAGATTGATGTCGTTACCGATCAACACGCCCAGACGACGACGCTTCATCCCGGTAATGCGGGCATCTTCGTTCTTCCAGAAATATCCGTGGTGAACGAGAACGGCATCGGCGCCCCAATCGCGGGCTGCTTCGAGAAAGGCCAGACTGGCGGTCACGCCGCTGGCAATTTTTCGGATGTCGCTGCGCCCTTCGACCTGTAGGCCGTTCGGGCAGTAATCGCGAAATTGCGCGATTTGCAGGGTATCGTTCAGATACAATTCGAGTTCAACACGATTCATATAAGGCCTCGCTCTTTCATGCTCAGACGCTTCTGGCTACTGTTCGCGCAAGCGGTCACCGTGCTGCTTGCGTTGCTCTTCATCATCGCCACTCTCAAGCCTCAGTGGCTGCAACGCCAGGGTTCGTTCGGCAAGCAACTGGCCAATCCGATCATTGCCTTGCAGGAAGTCGCACCGAGTCTGGCGGACAAGCCGGCCCCCGGCTCGTATGCTGATGGCGCGCAAAAGGCCATGCCTGCGGTCGTCAGCATTTTTTCCAGCAAGGAGCAAAAGCAGAATCGCGATCCGCGCCTCGATGATCCGCTGTTCCGCTATTTCTTCGGCGACGGCGGCGGCACGGTGCGTCAAGATCCGGTGTCGAGCCTCGGCTCGGGCGTGATTGTGAGCAGCGAGGGCTATATTCTCACGAATCATCACGTGGTGGACGGCGCCGATGAGATCGAAGTCGCCCTTGCCGATGGCCGCAAGGCCCGCGCCAAGCTGGTCGGCAGCGATCCCGAGACCGATCTGGCTGTCCTCAAGATCACGCTCGACAACCTGCCCGCCATCACGCTCGGCCGCATGGAACAAGTGCGCGTGGGCGACGTGGTGCTCGCCATCGGCAACCCGTTCGGCGTCGGCCAGACGGTCACCATGGGCATCATCAGCGCGCTGGGCCGCAATCACCTCGACATCAGCACGTTCGAGAACTTCATTCAGACGGATGCCGCCATCAACCCCGGTAACTCGGGCGGCGCACTGGTCGACGTGAACGGCAACCTGCTGGGCATCAACACGGCGATCTACTCGCGCAGCGGCGGCAATATGGGCATCGGCTTCGCGATTCCCGTGTCGACGGCCCGCTCGGTACTCGAGAGCATCATCACCACCGGCGCGGTCACGCGTGGCTGGGTCGGGGTCGAGCCGCAGGACATCACCTCGGATATCGCCGAGTCCTTCGGGCTGCAACAGGACTCGGGCGTCATCATCGCAGGGGTTGTGCAGGGCGGACCGGCCGATAAGGCGGGCGTTCAGCCGGGCGACATCCTGACCAAGGTGAATGACGAGTCGATTCGCGACACGACCGAATTGCTCAACGTCATCGCCCAGATCAAGCCCGGCACGCAGGCCAAGCTGCATGTCACGCGCAAAAAGAAGGAGCTGGACCTCACCGTAATGATTGCCAAGCGCCCGCCGCCGCCCAAACGGCCGGCGCAGGAAGAAGACGACGGCAGCGACGACAACAGCGCCGACTGACCCGCGTCAGACTTCCCGGAAGGACAAAACGGCTGCGCTTCGGCGCGGCCGTTTTCGTTTGTGCCGATCGGATGACAATCCGCGCTCACTCGGCGCCGTCGCACCTTCCACCTTCCACCTTCCACCTCCCACCTTCCACCTCCCACCTTCCACCTCCCACCTTCCACCTCCCACCTTCCACCTCCCACCTGGCATCTGGCATCTGGCATCTGGCACCTTGGCACCTTGGCACCTTGTGGCCTTGCGGCCTTGGGGCCTTGGGGCCTTGGGGCCGATCCCCCATCAACGCCCGTCGCCAACAAAAAAGCACGGGCCAGGCCCGTGCTTTTTTGTGCTTGCATGCGCGTCGCGAGTGCTATGCCCTGCGACGGCTCAGGAGGCTTTACGGCGTCGCCTCGCCATTCCCTTCGCTTCCTTCACCCTCCGGCCGTCCCTGTTTGACGAAGAGCCTCGCGGCGATCAAGCCCAGTTCATAGAGGATGATGAGCGGAATGGCCAGCATCAGTTGCGAGAGGATATCCGGCGGCGTGACAACGGCCGCCAGAACGAAGGCGCCGACCACGACATACGGACGGATCTGCTTGAGCTTCTCGATGCTCACCACGCCCATACGCGCCAGCACCACCACGACCACCGGCACTTCGAAAGTCACGCCGAAGCATAGGAACATCGTGAGGACAAAACTGACGTAGTTGTCGATATCGGTGTTCATCTCCGCGCCCAATGGTGCGTTGTAATGCGCCATGAAGTGGAACACGGTCGGGAACACCAGAAAGTACGCGAACGCCATGCCGAGCAGAAACAGCGTGTAGCTGCTGATCACAAGCGGCATCACCAGCTTCTTCTCGTGCTGGTACAACCCCGGCGCCACGAACGCCCATGCCTGATACAGCACGACAGGCAGCGCAATGACGAACGCGACCAGCATCGTGACCTTCATCGGCACGAAGAACGAGCCGGTGATGTCCGTCACGATCATCTTGCCGCCAGCCGGCAGCGATTGCATCAGCGGGCGGGAGAGCAGGCGGAAAATGTCCGGTGCCCAGTAGACCAGCGAGAGGAACACCACGATCACCGCCGCACCCGCGCGAATAATGCGATTGCGCAGCTCGATCAGATGCGAGATGAAGGTCTCTTCGGTGCCCCCGTCGGGGATTTGCTTGTCGTCGCTCACGTCGACTTATCCAGGAATGAAGCCGGCAGCACAGTGCCAGACGGCGGGAAGTTCGGTGCGCAAGCGCCTCAGAAGAACTTGACGGGCCGGCGTAGCTTGGCCGGCGTGTGGCGCGCCACGCGTGCCGCCCCCGACTGCACCCGCGTGCGCGTGGTGCTGGCCTGCTTGAACCACATCGGCGTGGCTGCCCGGCGCACGCGCCAGTTGCGACGCTTGGTCGACGCGCGAATCCCCGGCGTTACCACCGGTTCGGCGAGATAGCTGTCGGAATACCCGGTCGCCGCGTCCGTGCCGCCACCGGCAATTTCGCCGCTCGACGTTCCGGTAGCACTCGCCCAGGCGTCGTTGAGCGACGTTTCCTGCTCGTGCAGTTGCTTCTGAATGGTATTTTGCGCGCTGCGGGCCGCGTCCTCGAACTGCGTGCGCATGTTGCGCAGCTCGTCGAGTTCCATCTCGCGGCTCACCTCGGCCTTCACATCGTTGATGTAGCGCTGCGCGCGGCCGAAGAGCGCGCCCGCCGTGCGGGCCACTTTCGGCAAGCGCTCGGGACCGATCACGACCAGCGCGACAACGCCGATCAACATCAGTTTGGAAAGGCCGAGATCGATCATGTCGACGCCGGCTTAGCCTTGCTTGTGATTGCTCGCGTCCTTGGCCTGCACGTCGATGGTGGTCGAATCGCGCAGTTCCTTGGCAGCAGCGGCGTCATCCTTGGCGGCCGGGGCAGCCTCACCCTCTTTCATGCCGTCCTTGAAGCCCTTTACCGCGCCGCCCAGATCGCTGCCCATGTTACGCAGCTTCTTGGTGCCGAAAACCATCATCACGATCACCAGCACGATCAGCCAGTGCCAAATACTCAACGAACCCATGACCACTCTCCTTGCGTTTCCCCACGCCTGCCGCCTCGCGCGACAGGGTCTTGTCGGGGCGCTCTGTGTTTGCCCCGGTGCCCGCAGCGACAATGCCCCATTGTGGCACATCGCGCGTCACGTCCTGCATCGTAACCGGGCCGGACGCCGGGTAGAAATAAATGTTTCGTGAAACCTTTCCCGATGCGGGACAGTTGCACGACATGGCAGCATAACGCGGCAGCACGTCACGATCTGCCGCCACCATCGCTTACATGCGCTTCCAAGGCCGCGGTCCGGCCAGAATGTGCATGTGAAGATGATAAACCTCTTGTCCCCCCCCGGGGCCGGTGTTCATCACGACCCGGAAGCCGTTGCCTTCAATATTCGACGCATCGCCGTCAAAACGATAGCCCTGCTCGGCGGCCAGCTTCGGTGCGAGCAGCATCATCTTGCCGAGCAGCGCCTGGTCTTCGGGCCGGCAGTCCTGCAGCGTGGCAATGTGCTTGCGCGGCACCATCAACAGATGCAGGTCGGCGGCCGGATTGATGTCCTTGAACACCACGACATCGTCGTCGGCATAGACCTGCGCGCTCGGGATCTGCCCGGCAATAATCTTGCAGAAGATACAGTTATCGTGCGTCATGCGTGTGTCTTCCTCTCGCATTCTCGAATGGGTCGAAGCACGGCCTGCAGGCGCTCAGGTGCGCGCAGCGTACATCGGCTTGTTGTCGTTCAGATAGAGCCAGCCCTTGACGATTCGGTACAGCGTCCAGATGCCCAGCACCCAGAGAATCGCGAAGCCGACCATCACGACGGCAAGCGCCACGCCAAGCACGCCCCAGGCCACCGACCACCAGAAGGTGCGGATCTGCCAGGTGAAATGCGAGGCGTAGAGCGTGCCGGTCACGTCGTCGCGTTTGACGTAGTTGATGATGATCGCCACGATGGCGGTCACGCCCCCGGTGAGCCAGAACAGCGCATAGAGCGCGTAGAGCACGTGCGTGAGCTTGCGCAACGCCCGCTCCTGCTCGGCGCTCGGTGCGCTGGGAATGTTGGCGATGTACGGGTTGTCCGTGCTGCCGGGAGAACCCGTCGTGCCGGGGGTCTGCGGATCGTTCATGAGGCGTTTTCTCGCGTGAGCCTGCCCGCCACAGGAACCAGGTCGGGCATGACGGCCAAAGGGGAAGTCAGTCCGCGTGTTCGCCGCGCGTACCGCGCTGCGCCTTCTCGACGAGTCCCGACAACCCTTCGCGGCGCGCCAGTTCGGCGAGCACTTCGTTCGGGCTCAGGCCGTGATGTGCGAGCAGCACCATGCAGTGAAACCACAGGTCGGCCGTCTCGTTGACGAGCTTTTGATGCAGGTTGTCGGCCCCGCCGATGCGAATGTCCTTCGCCGCAAGCACCACTTCGGTGGCTTCTTCGCCGATCTTCTTGCAAATCGCGTCGTCACCCTTGTGGAACAGACGGGCAACGTACGACTTGTCGGGGTCGCCCCCCTTGCGTGAGGCGATCACTTCGGCAACACGCTCGAGCGTATCGTTCATGGCGGTCACTTGTAGATCTTGTGGGGGTCTTTGAGCACCGGTTCGACGGTGGCCCACCGGCCGTCATCGACGCTGCCCTCGAACTTCTGGAAGAAGCAGGAATGGCGGCCCGTGTGGCAGGCAATACCGTCGATCTGCTCGACCTTGATCAGCACCACGTCTTCGTCGCAATCGAGACGAATCTCGTGCACTTTCTGGACATGACCCGATTCCTCGCCCTTGTGCCACAGGCGTTTGCGCGAGCGAGAATAGTAGACGGCTTCGCCGGTCTCGACCGTGCGTGCGAGCGCCTCGCGGTTCATCCAGGCGAACATCAACACGTCGTTGCTGCCGACTTCCTGCGCGATGACGGGCACGAGGCCCTGCGCGTCCCAACTTACCTTGTCCAGCCAGTCTTGCGTCATGATCCGTCGATTCCCGTTCAGAGCCGCACCGAAATGCCCTTGTCGGCCATGAAGCGCTTCGCTTCGCCGACGGTGTGCTCGCCGTAATGGAAGATACTCGCGGCGAGAACGGCATCCGCATGGCCTTCGGTCACGCCGTTGGCCAGATCGGCCAGCGACCCCACACCGCCCGAGGCGATCACGGGAATGCTGACGGCGTCTGACACGGCGCGCGTGAGCGCCAGGTCGAAGCCGCTCTTCGTGCCGTCACGGTCCATGCTGGTGAGCAGAATTTCGCCCGCGCCAAGCGCTTCGATCTGCTTCGCCCAGGCCACCGCGTCCAGCCCGGTGCCTTTGCGGCCACCGTGCGTGAAGACTTCCCAGCGCGGCGCTTCGCCGTCGGCCGAGACACGCTTGGCGTCGATCGCCACCACAATGCACTGCGAGCCGTACTTGGCTGCCGCATCGGCCACCAGTTGCGGATTGGCCACGGCAGACGAGTTCATGCTGACCTTGTCTGCACCGGCGTTGAGCAGGCGGCGCACATCGGCTACCTCGCGCACGCCACCGCCCACGGTCAGCGGGATGAAGACCTGCGCGGCCACCGCTTCGATGATCGGCAAGATGAGGTCGCGCCCGTCGGAGGTCGCCGTGATGTCGAGGAACGTCAGTTCGTCGGCGCCCTGCTCGTCATAGCGGCGGGCGATCTCGACGGGGTCGCCCGCGTCGCGAAGTTCGACGAAATTGACACCCTTGACCACACGGCCGGCCGTCACGTCCAGACACGGGATGATGCGTTTTGCGAGAGCCATGATGATGGCAGGCGAGGCGGCCGCAGCCGTGGACTCGCTTATGCCGCTCCTCCGGAAAGCTCGTCGGCACGCGCTTGTGCCGTCGAGAAATTCAGGTCGCCCGAGTAGATCGCGCGGCCGCAGATGACGCCTTCGATGCCCTCGCGCTCGACCTCACACAGCGCGTCGATATCGCCCAGATTCGACAGGCCGCCGCTGGCGATCACCGGCACGGTCACCGCTTGCGCGAGACGCACCGTCGCCTCGATATTGATGCCCTGGAGCATGCCGTCGCGGCCGATGTCGGTGTAGATGATCGACTCGACGCCGTAATCCTCGAACTTGCGCGCCAGATCCACGACTTCGTGGCCGGTGAGCTTGCTCCAGCCGTCCGTGGCGACCTTGCCGTCCTTGGCATCGAGGCCGACGATGATATGGCCGCCGAACGCGGTGCACGCATCCTTCAGAAAGCCGGGGTTCTTCACCGCAGCCGTTCCGATGATGACGTACGACAGGCCGTCGTCGAGGTAGCGTTCGATGGTATTCAGGTCACGAATGCCGCCGCCCAGTTGCACGGGAATATCGGCGCCGACTTCCTGAATGATGGCGCGGATCGCCGCTTCATTGCGCGGCTTGCCGACGAATGCACCATTCAAGTCCACCAGATGGAGGCGGCGAGCGCCTTGCTCGACCCAATGTCGAGCCATGGCGGCGGGGTCCTCCGAGAATACGGTGGCTTGATCCATGTCGCCCTGTTTAAGGCGAACACATTGACCGTCTTTAAGGTCGATGGCCGGGATGAGCAGCATAGGCAATCGTGAAACGTCGCTAGTGGGAAGTAAAAGAAATTCGCAAATTACGCGGGCAATACAAAACCGACCCCTGCCTTGCCGGGCACCGGCACATCGGGATCGGATTCGTCAACATGACACACAGTATAAGCCGGGACAGCGGGCACGCTCCGAGAGGAACCTGGGCGCAGACGCACCACTCGGTTCACGATCAGGGCTTCCACTGCGCAAAATTGCGATAAAGGGCAAGGCCAGCCTGAGCACTCTTTTCCGGGTGGAACTGGGTGGCGAAGATATTATCTTGGGCCACTGCACAGGTAAAGGGCACTCCGTAGACCGTCTCGCCGGCCGTCAGTTCGGGCTTCGCAGGCACAACGTAGTAACTGTGCACGAAGTAAAAATAGCTGTCGTCGGGCACGCCGGCCCAGATCGGGTGGCTGCGCGTCTGATGCACGCGATTCCAGCCCATCTGCGGCACCTTGAAGCGCGAACCGTCGTCCTGCACCTGGCCTTCGAGGTCGAAGCGCACCACGCGGCCCGGCAGCAGGCCGAGCGCGGGCGTGTTGCCTTCGTCCGACATATCGAACAGCATCTGCTCGCCCACACATACGCCGAACATCGGCTTGGTCGCGGCGGCCTCGACGACCGCTTCACGCAGACCCGACTCGTTCAGGCAGCCCATGCAGTCACGCATGGCTCCCTGCCCCGGCAGCACCACGCGGTCGGCGGCGCGAATCTCGGCGGCGTCGCTGCTGATGCTCACGTCGGCTTCCGGCGCGGCCGCACGCAGCGCCTGATAGACCGAGCGCAGGTTACCCATTCCGTAGTCGACAATCGCAATCTTATTCATCTCAAACCCGGCAGCAGTATTTTCAAACCATCGATAATGAATTCCACGGCCAGCGCCGAGAGGATCAACCCCATCAGGCGCGTGCCGATGTTGATGCCCGTGCGCCCAAGCCAGCCTTCGATGCGCCCGGCGCTACGCAGCGCCACCCAGCACACCGCGCCCACGCCCACGCCGATCGCCATGAGCGCCAGAATCTGCGCCCAGCCGTGCGCGCGGCCCGAGTAAATGATCACGGTACTGATCGTGCCCGGACCGGTGAGCAGCGGAATCGCCAGCGGCACCACGGCGATATTCGGCCGCTCCTCCGCCTCGTGACGCTCTTCCGCCGTCGACCGCGTGTTGCCCGTCTGCGCGTTGATCATGTTGACCGCCATGAGCAACATGATGACGCCACCGCCAACTTCAAGCGACGCAATCGAAATACCGAAGAAGCGGATGATCGCTTCGCCGAACAGTCCCGAACCCGCGACCACCAACGCCACGGCAATCGCCGCAACATCGATGGTATGGCGCTTCTCTTCGCGCGTCTGCGAAGACGTCAGGCTGATGAATAGCGGAATCGCCCCAAGCGGGTTGATCAGGGCCAGCAGCGAGATGAAGAACTTGAAGGCGTCGAGCGTCATAGGGGGCACACGGCGCCGGCGGCCGGCCGGTCGATGATGCGTCGCAGGGGGCGCCGGTCTTGCGAACCGGCGGGCTATCCAGTCCGGCGGGCAGCGCCGGTCAGTCTCGCGTTACAGGCTTCCCTTCGTAGACGGCACGACACCTGCGGCACGCGGATCGATCTCGACCGCCATGCGCAGCGCACGGCCAAACGCCTTGAACACCGTTTCGCACTGGTGATGGGCGTTGATACCGCGCAGGTTGTCGATATGGAGCGTGACGCCCGCGTGATTCACGAAGCCACGGAAAAATTCGATGGTCAGGTCGACGTCGAAATTGCCCACGCGCGCACGCGTGAACGGCACATGGAATTCGAGACCGGGACGGCCCGAGAAATCGATCACCACGCGCGAGAGCGCTTCGTCGAGCGGCACGTAGCTATGACCGTAGCGCACGATACCCTTGCGCTCGCCGATGGCCTTGGCGACTGCCATGCCCAGCGTGATACCGACGTCTTCCACCGTATGGTGATCGTCGATGAAGGTATCGCCTTTGGCTTCGACTTCCATGTCGATCAGCCCGTGGCGCGCGATCTGGTCGAGCATGTGGTCCAGAAACGGCACGCCGGTATCGAGCGCCTTCCGGCCGGTGCCGTCCAGATCGATCTTGACGCGTATTTGCGTTTCGCTGGTATCGCGAACGACTTCCGCAATGCGCATGATGGTGAGTTCTCGTCGTATAGCTTGTTAGAGTGATGCGGCCAGGGCTTGAACCATGGCGGCATTCTCCGTGGGGGTGCCGACCGTCAATCTCAGGCAATTGGCCAGCAATACGTGCATTTTACCCACGTTTTTGATCAACACCTTGTGTGCCAGCAGGCCAGCGTGGGTTTTGTCGGCATCGGGCACCCGAACGAGCAGGAAATTCGCGTCGCTCGGGAACACCGTCGTGCCGGGCAGCGCCGCCACTGACGCGGCCAGCCGCGTGCGTTCGGCCCGCAATTCGGCTGCCTGCGCGTCGAGCACGTCGAGGTGATCGAGCATGAATTCGGCGCACGCCTGCGTGAGCACGTTCACGTTGTACGGCGGACGCACCTTGTCGAGCTGGTCCAGCCAGTCCGCGCTGCCCGCCACGTAGCCCAGCCGGATCCCCGCCAGACCGAGCTTCGAAACGGTGCGCATGACCAGCAGATTCGGGAATTCCGGCAGACGCGGCATCCACGTCTTGCCGGCAAACGGCTGGTACGCCTCGTCGATCACCACCAGCCCGCCGGCAGCGGCGCGCACGAGCGTCTCGACATCGTCATCGGCGAACAGGTTGCCCGTCGGGTTGTTCGGATAGGCCAGATAGACCACCGCGCCGGGATGCGCCGCAATGGCGTTCAGCATTGCCGGCATATCGAGCGAAAAGTCGGGGCGCAGCGGCACGCCAACGAATTCGACGCCCGCAAAACGCGACGACATCTCGTACATGACGAAGCCCGGCATCGGGGCGATCACCGCCGCGCCCGGGCGCGCCGTAGCCATCGCGATCATGCTGATGATCTCGTCCGACCCGTTACCCAGCAGCAACCGGCACCCGGCCGGCACGTCCATCGTGCGTGCGAGCTTCTCGAGCAGCGCTTGCGGACGCGGCGCCGGGTAGCGGTTGAGCGCCACGTCGGCCAGCCGCTGCCCCAATTCGCTGCGCAGCGTGTCCGGCAACCCGTACGGGTTCTCCATCGCGTCGAGCTTGAGGAACCCGCTGGCATCGGGCACGGGGTAGGTGCTCATGGCGAGCACATCGGGGCGGATCACTTGGTCGACGGACATGGCGATGAATGAGAAATCGTGCGAAGCAAATCAGTTAAAAGCAAACGTCAGCCGTCCCGCATCGGCACCGTCGATCTTGACGGTACACCGGCGTCCGGTTTCCACGCTGCCGAGCGCGTCGGTAATGCGTTGCACGCGCATGCCGGTCTGCCAGGACAGTGCCTGCGCCACGGCCGGACTCACGCGCGCGGGCGACTCCTCGGCTTCGCAGCGCATGGCCACGAGCCGGTTGCCGAAGCGGCCGAACACCCCGTGGGCGACTTCGTCGTCCGTGGCGCGCAGAGCGGTCTTGCCGCCGAGCCGCAACACGTAGACGTCATTGTCGAATGCCTGACGGCGCACGCACACCGTCACACGCTCGGCGGACGCCCCCTCGAACGTGGCGTGCTGGCAATATTGGCCGGCGGCATGCGTGGCGGTGCTGGCCGTGAACCCGAGGGCGAACGTGACGGCAGCACGCAGCACAGCCCGCTCGAAGCGGGCTGGCAGCGAAAACAGCGGGGAAGCAGCGATGGCGCGGGTCCGACGCCAGGCGGTGGCCGGCGTCGTTTGACAGTACGCGGGCCGCCGCAAGGCGTCGTCGCGCATGTCAGGACTCGCGATGCAAACGGTACTCGGCGCTGCGCGCGTGCGCTTGCAGCCCTTCGCCGTATGCCAGCTCAGCGGCGATCTCGCCGAGCATGCGCGCACCGCCCTCGCTCACTTCGATGAGGCTCGAGCGCTTGATGAAGTCGTACACCCCCAGCGGCGACGAGAATCGCGCGGTGCGCGACGTCGGCAGCACGTGATTGGGGCCGGCGCAGTAATCGCCCAGGCTCTCGCTCGTGAACTTGCCGAGGAAGATCGCACCGGCGTGGCGGATCTTCTCGCCCCACTGCTGCGGCGTCTCGGCCGAGATTTCCAGGTGTTCCGGCGCGATCACGTTGGCGATCTCGCAGGCTTGCGCCATGTCGCGCACCTTGACCAGCGCGCCACGGCCTTGCAGCGACGCGGCGATCACATCGCGGCGCGGCATCTCGTCGATCTGACGCTCCATCGAGGCGTGCACCCGCGCAAGGTATTGCGCGTCCGGGCACAGCAGAATCGACTGCGCGAGTTCGTCGTGCTCGGCCTGCGAGAACAGGTCCATGGCGACCCAGTCGGGGTCCGTCGAACCGTCGCAGATGACAAGGATTTCAGACGGTCCGGCGATCATGTCGATACCGACCGTGCCGAACACGCGACGCTTGGCCGCGGCCACGAAGGCATTCCCCGGACCGACGATCTTGTCCACTGCCGGCACCGTTTCGGTGCCATAGGCCAGCGCGCCGACGGCCTGCGCGCCACCGATGGTGAACACGCGATCCACACCGGCAATGTGCGCTGCGGCCAGCACCAGCGGGTTCTGCACACCGTCCGGTGTAGGCACCACCATGACGATGTCCTTCACGCCGGCGACGCGCGCCGGAATGGCGTTCATCAGCACGGACGACGGATAGGCGGCCTTGCCGCCCGGCACATAGATGCCCACGCGATCGAGCGGCGTGACCTTCTGGCCCAGCACCGTGCCGTCCGACTCGGTGTACTGCCAGCTATGGGTGCCGCATTCGATGCGTTGCTTCTCGTGATAGGCGCGCACGCGGGCGGCCGCAGCTTCGAGCGCGGCACGACGCTTCGGCTCGAGGCTCTCAAGCGCCGCCGCCAGTGCGTCGGCGGGCAGCTCGAGCGCCGTCATGTCGGGCGCGCTCAGCCGGTCGAACTTGTTGGTGTATTCGATCACGGCCGCATCGCCGCGCGTCTTCACGTCGGCGAGAATTTCGGCGGCCGCGCGGTCGATGGCGGCGTCTTCGCTCGCCTCGAACGCCAGAACGTCGCGAAGCTGCTTCGCGAAGTCGTCAGCGGAGGAATCGAGTTTGCGAATATCGAGTTTCATGCTGTTTGCCGGGAGGCCTGCTCGAAGGCATCCAGAATAGGCTGCAACGACTCGCGTTTCAACTTGAGCGCAGCCTGATTGATCACGAGGCGGGACGAGATGTCCATGATCTCTTCCACTTCCACCAGATTGTTGGCCCGCAGCGTACCGCCGGTACTCACCAGATCGACGATCGCGTCGGCCAGACCCACGAGCGGGCCCAGTTCCATCGACCCGTACAGCTTGATCAGATCGACGTGCACGCCCTTGGCCGCGAAATGCTCGCGCGCGGTCTGCACGTACTTCGTCGCCACCCGCAGGCGGGCGCCCTGACGTACGGCATTCGCGTAATCGAAGCCCTTCGGTACAGCAACAGACATGCGGCAACGCGCAATGTTCAAATCGATCGGCTGATACAGGCCGCCCCCGCCGTGCTCGATGAGCACATCCTTGCCGGCCACGCCGAAGTCGGCGGCACCATATTGCACGTAGGTCGGCACGTCGGTGGCGCGCACGATGATGACGCGCAGGTTCGGGTCCGTCGTCGGCAGAATCAGCTTGCGCGAGGTCTCCGGGTCTTCCGTGACTTCGATACCGGCTGCGGCCAGCAACGGCAGCGTCTCCGTGAAGATACGCCCTTTGGAAAGCGCCAGCGTCAGCGGTTGAGCGAGCGGCTGGGCCGGCTTGGCGGAACTCATGCGATCTCTCCCTGGCGTGCTTCGACACGCCGGATTCGCGCGCCCACGGCGCGCAACTTTGCCTCGATACGATGATAGCCGCGATCAAGGTGATGAATACGGTCGACGAGCGTGCGGCCATCGGCCGTCAGACCCGCGACGATCAGGCTGGCGGAAGCGCGCAAGTCGGTCGCCATCACATGCGCACCCGACAGGCGATCCACGCCCGAAATGCGCGCCGTGTTGCCGTCGATACCGATATTCGCGCCCAGCCGCATCAATTCCTGCACGTGCATGAAGCGATTCTCGAAGATCGTCTCGACGACCTGCGAGGTGCCCTCGGCAATGCAGTTCAGCGCCATGAACTGGGCCTGCATGTCGGTCGGGAACGCCGGATACTCCGACGTTCGGAAACTCACCGCTCGTGCGCGCCGATCCATCGTCACGCGCAGCCAATCCGCACCGGCACTCACGTTAGCGCCGGTTTCGCGCAATTTTTCAATCACGGCGTCGAGCGTGGACGGCACCACGCGATGCAGCGTGATATCGCCACGGGTGGCCACGGCAGCGCACAGGAACGTGCCGGCTTCGATCCGGTCGGGCACGACATCGTGCGTTGCACCATGCAAGCGCGCCACACCGGTCACCACCAGACGATCCGTGCCGATGCCCTCGATCTTCGCTCCCATCTTGACCAGCAAGCGGGCCAGGTCCGTGACTTCCGGCTCGCGGGCGGCGTTGGCCAGCACGGTCACGCCGTCGGCGAGCGTTGCCGCCATGAGCAGGTTTTCGGTGCCCGTGACGGTGATCATGTCGGTCACGAGCGTCTCGCCACGCAGGCGTGCCGCCTTGGCGACGATGTCACCGTGCGTCAGCGTGATCTCGGCGCCCATCTTCTGCAGGCCCTTGATGTGCTGATCGACGGGCCGCGCCCCGATAGCGCATCCGCCCGGCAGCGACACACGCGCGTCGCCGCAACGGGCGAGCAGCGGGCCAAGCACGAGAATCGACGCCCGCATGGTCTTCACGAGTTCGTACGGGGCGGCGGGCTCGGTGATCTGCGACGCGTCGAGCGTCACCGATTCGCCATGGCGCTCGACCTTGACGCCCATGCGCGCGAGCAGCGTCAGCATGGTGCGCACGTCGTGCAGATCGGGGACGTTACCGAGCACCAGCGGCTCGGCTGTCAGCAAGCTCGCACACAGAATGGGCAGGGCCGCGTTCTTGGCGCCCGAGACGGTAATCTCTCCCGCCAGCCGCTCGCCACCTTCGATCTCGAGGTGGTCCGCGGCGAGGCGCTCGCCGGCGGCAGCCTCGCTGTTGCCGGCTGCGCCAGCGCTATCTTGCGTGATCCTCATTGCGCCTGATACTCCGCGGGCGTGAGGGTCTTCATCGACAGTGCATGAATTTCCGCTTTCATGCGATCGCCCAGCGCGGCGTACACGAGTTGGTGGCGCGCAATGAGGCGCTTGCCTTCGAACTGCGCGCTCACGATGGTCGCGAAGAAGTGCTGGCCGTCACCTTCGACGGCCACATGTTCGCAAGCCAGGCCGGCTTCGATGTACTGTTTGATTTGTTCGGGGGTAGGCAGCATTGCCGATCCTAGAGAAGTTCAGTGACGCAGTTTGTAGCCGCGGCGCAGCAGCGTCAGCGCCACAATAGCGAGTATCAGGAAAGTCGCGCCGACGACAGCGAGGCTGGTCTGCGGAGCCACGTCGGACACGCCGAAGAAGCCGTAACGGAACCCGTCGATCATGTAGAAGAACGGATTGAAGTGCGAGACAGCCTGCCACAGCGGCGGCAGCGAGTGAATCGAATAAAACACGCCCGCGAGGAACGTTGCCGGCATGATCAGGAAGTTCTGGAACGCCGCGAGCTGGTCGAACTTTTCAGCCCAGATGCCAGCGATCAGTCCCAGCGTACCGAGAATTGCCGCGCCGAGGAACGCGAAGCCGATGATCCACAGCGGTGCGGCGAACGACAGATGCGTGAACGCCGCCGTCACCACGAAGACCCCCAGACCCACCGACAGCCCGCGCACCACGGCGGCGAGCACGTACGCGCCGTACATCTCCCAATGCGAGAGCGGCGGCAGCAGCACGAACACGAGGTTGCCCGTGATCTTGGACTGGATCAGCGACGAAGAGCTGTTGGCGAACGCGTTCTGCAACACGCTCATCATCACCAGACCCGGCACGAGGAAGGACGTGTAGGTAATCTGGTCGTACACCTTCACGCGATCTTCGAGCACGTGGCCGAAGATCATCAGATACAGCAGTGCGGTAAGCACCGGCGCGCCCACGGTCTGGAAGCTCACCTTCCAGAAGCGCAGCACTTCCTTGTAGAACAGCGTGCGAAAGCCGATCATGCTGCCACCTCCTGCGCGCGCGAACCGGACATGATCTGCACGAACACGTCCTCGAGATCGGCCTTCTGAATGTCGATGTCCTCGACGATGCAGCCCGCCGCCCGGCAGGTGGCGAGAATCGATTCCACTTCGTCGCAGCCCGCCAGACGCAGCGCGAACTGATGGCCCCCCGTATCCTGGCCGTCGACCAGCAACGGACGCAGTTCGTCGGGCAGCGTGCCCTGCTTGAAGCGCAGCACGAGGCGTGTGCCCGCGAAGCGCTGGAGCAACGACGCGGTGCGTTCGAGCGCCACGACTTCGCCGCGCTTGAGCATGGCAATGCGGTCGCACAGCGTTTCCGCTTCTTCCAGATAGTGCGTGGTCAGCACGATAGTGTGGCCTTCGCGGTTCAGACGCGAGATGAATTTCCACAGCGTCTGACGCAGTTCCACGTCGACCCCGGCGGTCGGCTCGTCGAGCACGATCACCGGCGGACGGTGCACGAGCGCCTGCGCCACGAGCACACGTCGCTTCATGCCGCCCGAGAGCTGGCGCATGTTGGCGTTCGCCTTGTCGGTCAGATCGAGGTTGGCCATCACTTCGTCGATCCAGTCGTCGTTGCGCGTGAGCCCGAAGTAGCCGGACTGGATACGCAGCGTTTCACGCACGGAGAAGAACGGATCGAAAACGAGTTCCTGCGGCACCACGCCGAGCTTTCGGCGGGCATTGCGGTAGTCTCGCACCACGTCGTGGCCGAGCACGCTGATATTGCCTGCATCTGCGCGCGCGAGGCCCGCAAGAATGCTGATCAGCGTGGTCTTTCCAGCGCCATTGGGGCCGAGCAAACCGAAGAATTCACCTTCTTCGATCGAGAAGCTGACGCCCTTGAGCGCCTGCAACGCCTGATAGCGTTTTTTGACGTTACGGATTTCGATGGCGGCCATGGACTGCACGCACCCGTCTTGGCGGGTACGTCATTGTGTTCTCCGGTCACGGCCGGCCGTGTGCGCAGACCGCTGAGGTTGCGGCAGCAGCCATATCGGCGGCAAGGGAGCCCGGATGAGGATAACTGCCCAAAAGTTGGCAGAAAACCCCTGATTATAAAGGAAGCCGGTACCCGCCGTGCTCACAGCCGGCCGGATACCCCGTAATGCCCTGTAACCCCCGTAACGCGCGACGTTCCGCCTGCGCCACCGCCCGCCCATAAAAAAAGCGCCGTTGCGAGACGGCGCTTTCACGAGGGGCGGCAGTCCGGCCAGGCGCATCAGCTCGAGAGCAGATGATCGACACCGTACACCAGCGCAAGGCTAGCCAGCCCCGCGGGCAAGTTAGTGAACGCCAACGTCGCACCGCGCCGCACCGCGTGACGGCGCAAGGCCAGCAACACGGCGAGCGCCGACGAGTCGAAATGCGTCAGCCCGGCGCAATCGATCTGGGTCTCGCCCGCGTCGATGCGATCGATCGCCTTGGCGAGAACATCGCCGGCGGTGTCGTGCGTGAGGTCGGTCTGCAACGCTAGCATGCGCTTACTTGCCGCCTGCGAGTTGCTGGTTGCGCTCGGTCAGGAACTTGATCAGGCCATCGACGCCCGACTGATTGACCTTCTCCGAGAACTGGTTGCGGTACGTCTGAATGAGCCAGGCGCCCAGCACGTTCAGGTCATACAGTTTCCATTCGCCGCTGGCGGTCTTGTACAGACGGTAGTCGAGTTCGACCGGCTGACCGTTGTTGATCACGTCGGTGTAGACCACGGCATCGGTGTCGTTCGGCTGACCACGGAATGGCTTGTAGTTGACCTGCTGATCACGAATCTGGGCGATGGCACCCGCGTATGTGCGCAGCAGCAGGGACTTGAACTGTTCCGTCAGTTGCTGACGCTGGGCTTCGGTAGCTGTCGCCCAGGCACGGCCCGTTGCCAACTGCGTGGTCCGCTTGAAGTCGGCGTGCGGCATGATCTTCTGCTCGACCAGCTTCGTGATGCTGTTCAGATCACCCTTCTGGATATTCGGATCGCTCTTGGCGGCGGACATCACTTCGGTCACGGTCTGCTTGACCAGCACGTCCGGGGCCTGCGCCTGCGCCATCGCGGAGCCGGCAGCGGTGTAAGTCATGAACGCCATGACGGGAATGAGCCAGAACTTCTTCATTGTGGACTTCCTCTTTCGAGTGACGAGTATTGCGGGTTTGGATACCCGCGTCGCGCCTTGAGTTCTCGGGATGACGGCAGTGTCGTGTAACAAACTGTTGCCCGGTGGGCCTGCCGGCGACGCCCTGGCTAGCAGGGCGCACTGTCATATTTGCGGATCAACGCCGTGCCTTGCGCGATCAGCGTCGATCAACGACGGAACGGCAGGCCGCCCGGCACCATCGTGCCAGGCACTGGCGAGCCTTGCGGCGCTTCCGGTTCGGCTTGTTTGCCCGAGGTCGGGGCCGGTGCGCTCACGCCCGATGCGGGCGCAGCCGGCATCGGTTGGCCGCTCGTGCCGCCAGCGGCAGCCCCGGCCGCGCTCCCTTCGTCGTCATAGTTCGGCAGGGCGGCGTCGCCCGATGCACCGCCGTTGATCAGGTACTTGCGACGCGCCAGATAGGCGTCCCGAGTAAACGAGTACGGATCGAGTGCAGCCGCTTCGAGCAGGTTCGACGCGTCGAGCAGGTTCGCCCGCGTGTTCACCAGACGCACACCATAGACCGAGTAGCTCACCCAGTCCGGCTTGATGTAGGAGGTCGGGTCGATGAACATGTTGCCAGCCATGCCGACCGTGTCGCGCACCGTGCTCGGGCCGAGCAGCGGCAGCACGAGATACGGGCCGTCGGGCAAGCCCCATTTGCCGAGCGTCACACCGAAATCCTGGCTATGCTTGGGCAGCCCGGCAGGCGTTGCGAAGTCGAACAAACCGCCCACGCCGAAGACCGTGTTGATCGTCAGGCGCATCAGATCCTGCGTAGCGGCCGTGACCTGCAACTGCAACAGATTGTTGGCGAAGTTGTACACATCGCCCACGTTCGAGAAGAAGTTCGTGACCATATCGCGCGCCGGTTCCGGCACCGCGAACCGGTAACCCTTGGCCACCGGAACCAGAACCGCCTTGTCGAGCGTGTCATTGAACGTATACATCGAACGGTTGAAACCTTCGATGGGGTCAGCGGGACTCGGGTTGGTGACAGTAGCGCAACCTGCCAGCGCCATCGCGCCAGCGGCCAGCACTGCCGAAGTACGGAAGCTGGTCATTTCTTTTATTTTCCTTGGGTTACCGTTGCTGCCCCTTGCGCCGGCGTGGCAGCGGGCGCTGCCGGCGCCTGCGCAGCCGATGCGCCGCCCGCCTGGGCGCCACCGGCATCCGCCGCCTTGTTGTACAGGAACTGGCCGATCAGGTTCTCCAACACGATCGCGGACTGGGTGAGCGTGATCGTATCACCGGCCTTGAGCATCTGATCGTCACCGCCAGGCTCAAGTCCAATGTATTGCTCACCGAGCAGGCCCGACGTCAGAATCTTCGCCGACGAGTCCTTCGGGAACAGATATTGCGAATCGATATTGAGCGTGACATCGGCGAGATAGCGCTTGTCGTCAAACTTGATCGACGCCACGCGACCGATCACCACGCCCGCGCTCTTGACCGGAGCGCGCGGCTTGAGGCCGCCGATGTTGTCGAAGCGCACCGTCACCGGATACGAACTTGAGAACGACAGCGAACTCATGTTGCCTGCCTTGAGCGCGAGGAACAGCAGCGCTGCAAAGCCGAGAACCACGAACAGGCCAACCCAGAAGTCGAGGGGGTGTTTTTTCATTGTGTCAGTGTGCGCAAACTGTCTGTCTATGTCTTGGCAGGCACGTTGGCCCGTTAGCTGAACATGAGGGCCGTGAGCAGGAAGTCGAGGCCGAGTACGGCGAGCGACGCCTGCACCACCGTACGCGTGGTCGCACGCGACACGCCCTCCGGTGTCGGATGCGCCTCAAACCCCTGATACAGCGCGATAAATGTGACGGCAATGCCGAACACGATGCTCTTGATGACGCCATTGGCGACGTCGGCCCAGACGTCTACGCCGCCCTGCATCTGCGACCAGAACGCGCCGGTATCCACACCGATCAACTGCACGCCGACCAGATAACCGCCAAAAATACCCACGGCCGAGAAGATCGCCGCGAGAATCGGCATCGCGATCACACCGGCCCAGAAGCGCGGGGCGACCACGCGCGCGATCGGATCGATCGCCATCATCTCCATGGCCGTCAGTTGTTCACCTGCCTTCATCAGGCCGATTTCGGCCGTGAGTGAAGTACCGGCGCGTCCCGCAAACAGCAATGCCGTCACCACCGGGCCCAACTCACGCACCAGCGAGAGCGCCACGAGCAGCCCCAGCGCCTGCTCGGAGCCGTACTTGTTGAGCGTGTAATAGCCCTGCAAGCCCAGCACGAAGCCAACGAACAGGCCCGAGACGGCGATGATGACGAACGAATAGTTGCCGACGAAATGAACCTGGTCAGTCACCAGACGCGGCCGGCGCAGCAGCGCACCGCTCGACGAGAGCATGCGCAGGAACAAGCGAGCGCCGTAGCCGACACGCTCGACGTGGCCGCGAACAAAACTGCCGATGGTGGTAATCATGCACGCGCTCCGATACCGAAATCTTCCGCGAGCGGTGGCGCGGGATACTGAAACTTCACCGGGCCGTCCGGCTGCGCATCGATGAACTGGCGCACCGTCGGGTCGCTCGAGGCACGCAGCGCGTCGGGCTCACCCTCGGCAGCAATGCGGCCTTCGCTAATGAAATAGATGTAGTCGGCAATGGCAAACGTTTCCGAAACATCGTGCGAAACAATGATGGACGTAGCACCCAGCGCATCGTTGAGCTTGCGAATCAGATTCGCCGTAATGCCCATCGAGATCGGGTCCAGACCGGTGAACGGCTCGTCATACATGACGAGATCCGGGTCCAGTGCGATCGTGCGTGCGAGCGCCACACGGCGCGCCATCCCGCCCGAGATCTCTGCCGGCTTCATGTCGCGCGCGCCGCGCAGGCCAACCGCATTGAGCTTCATCAGCACGAGATCGCGAATGAGCTCCTCACCGAGCCGGGTATGTTCGCGCAACGGGAACGCCACGTTGTCGAACACCGTCATGTCGGTAAAGAGCGCGCCAAACTGGAACAGCATGCCCATGCGTCGACGCAACCGGTACCAGCCGTCGCGGTCGAGCGAAGCCACGTCGGTGCCGTCGAAATCGACCGTGCCTCGGCTCGCATGCACCAGCCCGCCGATCAGGCGCAGCACCGTCGTTTTGCCGCAGCCCGAGCCCCCCATCACAGCAATGACCTTGCCGCGGGGAAACCGCATATTCAACCCGGAAAGCACCAGCCGTTCGCCATAACCAAAGCTAACGTCGCGCAATTCGAGCAAATTTTCCGGATTCGGGGTAGGCACGTTTCGGGTCTTATAGTGCGGCGCAAAACGCCAATTATAGGGGGGAATGCCGATTGATGCCGCCCAAGAGGGGCGGGTGAAAGCGAGGATCGGCGTAGCCCCGCGGCATTCTACAGGGCCTTCGCGGGTTCGCCTCGCCGCGTTCCGATCTGTGCAACAGACAAAAAACACAACGGCGCCAAGGACTTACCGAGACCTCCGCCCGCATGGGTGTTGCGCCGTTGCTACAATATGGCGTTTCGCGCAATAACTCATTGACTCGGATGTCCCCTGCCAAGCCATCGCCTTTCCGCCCCCTTTCGCCGCAATCCACGGAGACGTCGAGATTTCGGATTCGTCCGATGCGACCCGGCGATATTTCCCAAGTATTGACCGTGCAGGCACAGGCCTATCGCGATCTGATGCACGAGTCGGAAGCCACACTGGCCTCGCGGCTCACGCTGTCGCCGTCCACCTGCTGGGTTGCGGTGGACGCTGGCTCGGCGGATGCGCCGGTGGCTGGCTACCTGTTCACGCACCCCTGGCACATTACCGCCCCGCCGCCGCTGGACACCGTGCTCGACGCACTGCCCGACGCGCCTGACTGCTGGTACGTCCATGACATGGCGCTCGCGCCCCGCACGCGCGGCGCGGGGGTGGCCAGCCAGCTCTATGCGGTTGCCCTGGCGTCAGCACAGTCGCTGGGTTTGCGGGCATCGGCACTTGTCGCGGTGCAGCAATCACAGGGATTCTGGGCACGCTTCGGTTACGCCGTCGCGACAGATGTCTCGCCAGTGATCGCCGCCAAGCTGGCGGGGTACGGAGACGGTGCGGCGTTCATGACACGCGGCCTGTAACGCCTCCCAAACCCTCCCACCCCCTCCCAACCCGCAGCACACTGCGGCGTGTCACCCGCGCCGCGCAAACTCCCGCTGCATCCCTTCCACGGCGGCCGCCACATCGGCGGCCTGCGTCACGGCGCGCACGACCGCCGCGCATCGCACTCCTGTATCGAGCACCCGCGAAAGATTATCCGCGTCGATGCCACCAATCGCGACCAGGGGGTAATGCGGCGCAACCAGCTTCACATACCGCGCCAGCTTCGCCAGTCCCTGTGGCGCGGTCGCGATCACCTTGGTCGTCGTCGGAAACACGGCACCGACCGCCAGATAGCTCGGCCGGAAGTGGTGCGCCGCGAGAATCTCGTAATAGCCATGGGTGCTGATGCCTAGCCGCATGCCACTCGCAAACAGCGTCGCCACCTCGTCGGCCGAGAGCGCCGCCATGTCCTCCTGTCCGAGATGCACGCCGTAGGCGTTTGCCTGCGCCGCCTCGCGCCAATGGTCGTTGATGAACCATGCGCTGTCGCGCGTCACGCGCCGCCCGGCGGCCACCGTGCGCGCAATCTCGGAACGCAACGCGGGGTGTGCAGGGTCCTTGATCCGCAACTGGACGGTGCCGACCTGAAGATCGGCCATGCGCTCGCACCAGCCGGCGTCGGGCAACACGGGATAGAGGCCGAGGTGTGACGGGCATGCCGGGAAGCCCCCTGGCGACGGCACCTGTCCGAGCACGGCGGGGAAGGTCTCGAGCACCGTCGGCCATGCGCCCAGCGTGTCCGCATCTTCCGATCGGGCGTGGCTGCCATCGGTGCGCCAGGCGCGCGCGAGAACGAGTGCGTCTTGCGGCACGAATCCGCAATCGAGAAACGCGGCGAACGCGGGGAAGAAAGCAGGATCGTCGACGCCCGCAATTCGATAGACGGCGTCGCGCGTATAAAGCGCATCTTCCACGTGCCCGTGCGCAAGCGCGTGCGAACACAGCACGACGGCACCCGCCGCGCGCCATAGCTCGATCTGCGCCGACGCTGCCGTACCCAGCGCGCCTTGCGGAGCGAGCGGCCACCAGACCACGTCGCCTTTGCCTGCGCTGGCGGGCGTCTGGGCATGCAGACGCCAATGCGGCGACGTGCTGTCCTCGGGCCACGGCGCAAGACGCGCACGAATGCCGGCAGCGGCCTGCTGCCATGCCGTGGCAAGCGGTGCGTCGGCGGGCAGGCATTGCACATGCGACAACGTGGCGGCGCCGGTATGCGTCGTCATGAATTTTCCTTGTGAATCGGGCGGTGCGGGGTGGCGGCGAAATCCGGGCGGGCGTCGAACGACGTTCAGACGCCCGTCTGGTGCCAGAACGGCACACCGACCACCGGCGTGCTGGCTTCGGCGCTCTCGCGTTCGGCCATCGGCCCGGCGAGCCACGCGGCCCGTCCCGCCTTGATCGCAGCGGCAAACGCACCGGCCATTTCCACCGGTTGCGCGGCGAGCGCCACGGCGGTGTTGAGCAGCACACCATCGTACCCCCACTCCATCACCTGACAGGCGTGCGACGGCAGACCGAGCCCCGCGTCGACGATCAGCGTCGTATCCGGCAGGCGGTCGCGCAGCAGCCGCAAACCGTACGGATTGATCACGCCCTTGCCGGTGCCGATCGGCGCGCCCCACGGCATCAGCGCCTGACAACCCACGTCGAGCAGACGACGGCACAGCACCAGATCTTCCGTGCAATACGGCAGCACCTTGAAGCCGTCGCGAATCAGTTGTTCCGCGGCAGTGACCAGACCGAACGGGTCGGGCTGGAGCGTGTAGTCGTCACCGATCAGTTCGAGCTTGATCCAGTCGGTCTCGAAGACTTCGCGCGCCATCTGCGCCGTCGTCAATGCCTCCTGCACGGAATGGCAGCCTGCGGTATTGGGCAGCACCGGCACCGCGAGACGGCGCAGCGTTTCCCAGAAATCACCTTCGGAGGCCTGCCCCCCAGTGCCCGACAGTTGACGGCGCAAGGCCACCGTCACCATGCCCGGACGGGCAGCGTCGATGGAATCGTTGAGCGCTTGCAGCGACGGGTAGCGCGCCGTGCCGAGCAGGAAACGGCTGCCAAAGCGGGTGTCGTACAGCGTGAGCGCGTCGCGCGCGCTGCCTGCGGCCACGTTGGCCGATTCGGTGAATGCGTTCATTTCAGCCTCCGGCCACCGGTTGCACGACATCGATCTTGTCGCCCTGCGCGAGCGAGCGCGCCGCATATTGTGTCTTGGGCACGAATTGCCCGTTGATCGCCGCCGCGAACGGCGGCTTGGCGCCGTAGGCGGCCAGCGCCTCGGCCAGCGTCGCCGTCTCGGCCACGCTCAATGTCTGTTGATTGATATGGATGTCCATCGCGTACAGCTCCCTCTCATGCCTGACGGAACAGGTCCGGCCACGGCCGGCTCGCTCGCCACGTCTCCCAGTCGAACGCGTGCCCCACTCCCGCTTGCGCGCCCGTCGATTGCATCAATGCCTGCGCCAGCGCGCAAGCCTCTCCCGTGACGGCCGGCGCCAGCAGATAGCCGTGCCGGTACAAGCCATTCACACGCAGCACGCGCGCACCGTCCCACTGCACACGCGGCAGATGATCGGGCAGCGCGGGGCGGCAGTTGACGTTCAACTCGACAATGCGCGCCTCGCCGAACGCCGGGTTCAGCGAATGCGCCGCCGATAGCAGTTCGAGCGCCGAACGCACAGTCATCGGCGACATGTCCTCGGACTCGAGTTCGGTCGCGCCAATCACATAAAGATCGTTTTCCTTGGGAGCGATGTAGATTGGGTAGCGCGGATGCAGCAACCGCACCGGCCGGCGCAACCCGATACCCGGCGCGTGAATCCGCACCACTTCGCCACGCACGCCGCGCAAGCGCGTCAGCGCCCCGCGCGCGCCCAGCCCGCGGCAATCGATGACGAGACCGGCGTCGGGATACTGCCCTTCAGCGATCTGCGTGTGCCAATGCAGTTCTGCCCCGGCCTTCGCAAGACCCGCCGCCAGCGCGCGCAGCAGTTGACGGTTATCGAGCTGGCCCTCGTTCGGCAGCAACCAGCCTTCCTGAAAACGCCCGGCAAGCGCGGGCTCGACATCGGCCAATTGCGCGCCCGCCACCCGCTCGACGCCCCCGCGAAGCAATGCCGGCGGGGCGTTCGCGCGCATGCGGCGGTCGAACATCACGGCCTCGGCCCGGTCGGGCTGATGCCACACGACCAGCGTGCCATTGCGTTGGAAGAAGACATGCTCCGGCAGGCCATCGATCAACGACGGCCAGCGCTCGAGACCGGCAGCCCCCATCTCGACGATGCTCGGCTCGGCCACGGCCGCTTCGGCCAACGGCGCGAGCATGGCAGCCGCCACCCAGCCCGCAGCGGACGACCCGTCGGCGTCACCCCGCTCGTAAAGCGCCACGCGCGCACCCGCGCGAATCAGTTGCCAGGCCAGAAGACGGCCGCAGAGCCCGCCGCCGAGTACGGCAATGTCGGCACGGGAGGTGGACGCGCTCATACGCGCACTGCCGCGCAAGCCGTCACGGCGCGCAGGCACTCAGGGGAATAAGCAGGATTCGTTGGAAGGCAGCGCATGGGGTCCTTTCCTCATGAAAGCAAAAGGACGAAACGGTGTCAGACACCTTACCCCACTGGAGGAGTCGGAAACTTCCCACGCCGGTATTACCCGGGTCGGGTGCAAAGGGTCTCTCTCAGCCCCGTGACATCGTTACGCATGGTCAACACCTGCGTCCGACACGGAGCACCCCTGTTTCGCCCGCAGCCATTACAACATAGATGCCGACGCCCGTGCAAGCTGGGTTTCCGGCCGGTTGCACGTCCGTTGCGTCTCGTTTTTTGACGAATCGCCCGGGCCTTGTAACGGCACGTAAACTGAATTTTGACGTGACGCGGGTCTCGGACTGTAATTCGTGCAACGCAGCATCCGGAACTGCGGTCAAATGAGCCGTCGTCCTCCTTATCACTAGCTTGCACTACTGCGGCAGCGCCGCCAGACGATCATGGTCCACACGCCGAAGCTCCCCCAGCCTCCCGAGGTGCCGCCGGGTGGCGAACCCATTAGCCCCGCGCCCAAGCCACCGAAGCACCCCACGGCCTGGCAGTTGATCCGCCCCTACTGGGTGTCGGAGAAACGTTGGGAGGGACGCCGGCTGCTCGCCCTCGTCGTGGCGCTCAACCTTGCGGTTGTGTTCATCAACGTGCGTCTGAATGCGTGGAATGCCGGTTTTTACGACGCCCTCGACAAGCGCAACTGGCCCGTCTTCAAGTCATCGCTCGTCGAATTTGCGGTACTCGCCTTCAGCTTCATCGTCATTGCCACGTTCCGCACGTACTTCCGCCAGATGCTCGAAATCCGCTGGCGGCAATGGGTGACGGACACGAATCTGTCGAAGTGGTTTTCCCATCAGGCGTATTACCGCATCGAGCGCGACCATCTCGCCGACAACCCCGACCAGCGTATTTCGGAAGACATCCGCACCCTTGTCAGTTCGTCGCTGGCGTTGTCACTCGATTTGCTGACGACGCTCGTCTCGCTGTTCTCGTTCATCACGATTCTCTGGACCATCTCGGGCGCGGTGTCGTTCGTGCTGGGGGGCATGAACATCACGATTCCCGGCTACATGGTCTGGGTCGCGGCGCTTTACGCCCTCGTGGGCTCGTACTTCATCTTCAAGGTCGGCCGCCCGCTTGTCGGGCTGAGCTATCGTCAGCAACAGGTGGAAGCGGATTTCCGTTTTCTGCTGGTGCGTCTGCGCGAGTCGGCCGAGCAGGTGGCGCTCTATCGCGGCGAAGGCGCCGAGCTATCGCGTCTGAAGTCGGCGTTCGGCGCCGTGCGCGATAACTGGTGGCAGATCATGGTCGTGACCAAGCGCCTGATCTTCGCGAACTCGATTTACGGGCAGATCGCCATCGTCTTCCCGATCATGGCGGCCGCGCCACGCTACTTTGCGGGCGCGTTCACGCTCGGCGTACTCATGCGGATCATCGATGCGTTCGGGCTGCGGCAAAAGCACCATGCTGCGCGCGCTCGCCGGCTTGTGGCCCTTCGGCAGCGGACGCATCGAAGTGCCCGCGAATGCGCGCGTGCTGTTCCTCTCGCAACAGAGCTATCTCCCCATCGATACGCTGAAGGCCGCGCTGGCGTTCCCCTCGTCGCCCGAAACGTTTACCGATGCCGAATGCCGCGAGGCGTTGAGCGCCGTCAGTCTCGATCAGTACGTTGACGAGCTGCACACGGTCGCGCACTGGGCACGGCGGCTCTCGGGCGGAGAACAGCAACGGATCGCCGCCGCACGCGCGCTGCTGCAAAAGCCCGACTACCTGTTCCTCGACGAAGCGACCAGTGCGTTGGACGTGGAAACCGAAGAGGCCGTGTACGAGGCGTTACACACGCGTCTGCCCGGCACGGCGATGGTCAGCGTCGCCCATCGCGAGACACTCGGGAGCTTCCATCAACACACCCTGACGTTGCATGCGGCGAACGATGTCGAACGCTCACGCGTCGTCGGAGCCGCTTAGGACGCATGCACACCAATTCATTCACTTCCTAAATAATATTGACGCGCCTGTCCCGGCGCACAAGGGCTTTGGCATAATCACGAGCACCCTTTGCTTGCCCCGGGCTCATCGTGACCACCCCTGTCTCTTCCTCCTCCGGCCAGTCTCACCACCGCGCCGGACGCACTATCGTCGTGACCGGTGCCGCTTCCGGCATCGGCGCGGCCATCGCCCGTCGGCTCGCCTGCCCGGATACCCGTCTGCTGCTGCATACCCGCGGGGCGTCCGAGGCAAGTCAGGCGCGGCTCGCCGAGGTGCGTGAGGCCTGCGAGGCGCTCGGTGCGCAGTGCGCCGTCTGGCTCGGCGATCTCACGGAAACGTCGGCCGCCGCACGTCTGATCGACGCCGCGCACGACGCCTTCGGGCCTGTCGACCAACTCGTGAGCAACGCTGGCTTCGCCACGCGGCAAAGCCTTGCCGACCTCGACGACGACGCCTTCGCCCGCACGCTCGCGGCAATGCCGGGCGCATTTGCTGCGCTCCTGCGCAGCGCGTTACCCGATCTGCAACGCTCGCCACAGGCCAGCGTGATTGCCGTCAGCTCGTTCGTGGCGCATCGCTTCACGCCGAATCAACCCGGCTTTCCCGCCACGGCCGCCGCCAAAGCCGCCATCGAAGCGCTCGCCAAGAGCGCCGCCGCCGAATACGCGCGCTCAGGCGTGACGATCAATTGCGTTGCGCCCGGTTATACGCGCAAGGACGGCGGACACTCGGCCATCGACCCGGCCGCATGGCAGCGCGCGGCCGACGCCACACCGACCAGACGTCTCTGCGAACCCGACGATATCGCCGCGCTCGCCGTCTTCCTGCTCGGCCCGCACGCGCGCCAGATCACCGGACAGGTGATTCACGTCGACGGCGGCCTGACACTCTGAATCACAAGTGACGCCGCGCACGCACAAGAAAAAACACACGTCACACACATAACGACAAGCACACGATCCACCGAGGAGTCTTCATGGCATTTTTTTCCTGGTTCAAGGAACTCAACACGAAGGAACGCAAGGCCCTGTATGCGGGCTTCGGCGGCTATGCCGTCGACGCGTTCGACTTCATGATCTATTCCTTCCTGATTCCCACACTCATTGCGGCATGGGGGATGACGAAAGGCGAAGCGGGCATGATCGCGACCAGCTCGCTCATCTCGTCGGCCGTGGGCGGGTGGCTCGCGGGCATTCTCGCGGATCGCTTCGGCCGCGTACGCGTGCTGCAATGGACGATTGCCACGTTCTGCCTGTTCACGTTCCTCTCGGGCTTCACGAACTCGTTCTGGCAGTTGCTCATCACGCGTACGTTGCAGGGCATCGGCTTCGGCGGAGAATGGACCGTCGTCACGATGATGATGGGCGAGATGATCCGCTCGCCCCAGCATCGCGCGAAGGCGGTCGGCACGGTGCAGAGCAGTTGGTCGGTCGGCTGGGCCGCCGCCGCGCTGCTGTACTGGTTCTTCTTCGCCGTTCTGGACGAAGGCACCGCATGGCGCGCGTGTTTCTGGATCGGTATCGTGCCGGCGCTGTGGATCACGTACGTGCGCCGCAACGTGTCGGACCCCGAGATTTTCACGCAAACCCGCCGCAAGATCGCCGAGGGCAAACTGCAAGGCAATTTCATGCAGATCTTCGCGCCTGAACACCTCAGGACGACGATCCTCGGCAGTCTGCTGTGCTCCGGCATGCTGGGCGGCTACTACGCGATCACCACGTGGCTGCCGACCTATCTCAAGACGGTGCGCGGCCTCTCGGTGTTCAACACGAGCGCGTATCTGATCGTGCTGATCGTCGGCTCGTTCGTGGGCTATATCGTCGGCGCGATTCTCTCCGACAAACTCGGACGCCGCGGCGCCTTCATCTTCTTCGCGGTCGCATCGTTCCTGCTCGGCATGGCGTACACGATGCTGCCGATCACCGACAGCGCGATGCTGCTGCTCGGCTTCCCGCTCGGGATCGTCGTGCAAGGTATTTTCGCGGGCATCGGCGCGTATCTGACGGAGCTGTACCCGAACCACATTCGCGGCTCCGGACAAGGCTTCTGCTACAACCTCGGGCGCGGAATCGGCTCGTTCTTCCCCATCGCCGTCGGCATGCTCGCGCAGACCGGCTCGCTCGTGAAGGCCATCGGCCTGGTCGCGGGTGGTGGTTATCTGCTCGTGGTTGTGTGCGCGCTGCTGCTGCCCGAGACGCGCGGCAAGTCGCTCGTCTCAGCAGACTTCACGCACTGAGCGCCCATTAGCGCCCATTAGCAGCCGTTAGCGCCATCGGCACGCCGATGGCAAAACGGGACGCCGGATCGCCTACCGCTGTCGATCCGACGTCCCGCCGCCTCACCGGGTGGCCATCCGTGTAAGCCAGCCATACCGGAACCACTTCCGCAGTGCTCGCCGCTTATGCGCTTACGCGCGGCGTCGCGACCGACATACCCCCGCCTACACACCTGCCGCCGAAAACGTGCCAGCCAATCCGGCATAGGGCACTTCCGGCAGTCCCTGCACGCCGCAACGCACGGCGAAAACATGACCATCGTGCTCGTTGGCGCCCGCGCCCGGACGAATCGACGTCACGAACAATGTATCGAAGTCGCGGCCGCCGAACGCGCACATCGACGGCTTCGACACCGGCAACACGATCTCCCGATCCAGCTCGCCCGCAGGCGTGAAGCGTAGCAACCGGCTGCCGTCGTTGGCGCAGGTCCAGTAGCCGCCATCGGCATCGACGGCCGCGCCATCCGGACGCCCCGGATACCGATTCATGTCGACGAACAAGCGCTGCGCGCTGATCGCGCCGGTGTCGGCATCGAAATCGAACGCCCATATGCGACGACGCGCCGGGTGCGAATCGCTAAGATACATCGTGCGGCTGTCGGGCGAAAAGCCCAGACCGTTCTGCGTGACGAGGCCATAGACGAGCGGCGCAGAGAGCCGGCCTTCGGCATCGAAACGGAAAAGCGACCCCGCGCTGCTTGCGAGCGACATGTCCTGCACCATCGTGCCCGCCCAGAAGCGGCCCTGACGGTCGCATCGTCCGTCGTTAAAGCGCATGCCCGGCGCGGGAAACTCAGGCGCGGCCAACCGCTGCCAATCGGATGCCGCGATGACGCCGGGTTGCCCCAGACGCACCGCAAAGAGCCCGCTTTCGCCCCCCGCGAGCAATGTGCCAAAGGCGTCAAACGAGAAGCACGCGACCTGCTCCGGAAAGGTCCATTGGCAGTGCTCGCCGTCGGCGGGCGTCACCCGATGCAATTGCTTCGCGGGGATGTCCACCCAATAGAGCGCCTGCTCGTGCGCACGCCATAGCGGACTTTCCCCCACGGCATGCGGCGTCTCGCGCGACGGCTCGAGCCTCTCGATGGACACGCTCATGCCTTGGACTCCATCGGCCCCAGCAACACGAACGGGCCCCCCTGGAAGCGCTGCGTCCAGTCGTCCATCTGTGGATCGGGGGCCGTGGGCGGGAACAGACCGGTGAATTCGGCCGAGCTGTCTTTCGGGCGAAAGCCGAGGAATGCGGCCTTCGTGTTGTCGACCCACAGTGTGGGGTTGTCCGACACGCCATAGACGATGGCATGTCCCACGCGATTCGTGAACAGCGAGCAACGCACGAGTTCGACGAAATCGCGATAGCTCAGGTACGTCACCATCATGCGCGGATTCTTCGGTTGCTCGAACGACGATCCGATGCGCAGGCACACGGTTTCGAGGCCGAAGCGGTCGAAGTAGTAGCGCGATAGGTCTTCGCCGAAGCACTTCGAGATGCCGTACATGCCGTCCGGGCGATGCGGTGCGTCGGCATCGAGCACTTCCGTCACGGGATGGAAACCGACCGCATGATTCGAGCTGGCGTAGACGATGCGCTTCACGCCCTGCTTCTGCGCCGCGCTGTAGACGTTGTACAGGCCAAGGATGTTGGCTTGCAGAATGTCGTCGAAAGGGGCTTCGACGGAGACGCCGCCCAGATGCACCAGCGCATCGACACCTTCGAGCAACGCGTGTACCGCGGCGCGATCTGCCAGATCGACCTGCATGGCTTCTTCGTGCGGTGCATCGGCCGTAAGCGGCACGATGTCGCTCACGCGCACGATGTCCGCCCATTCGGCGAGCTTGCCGCGCAGTTGTTTGCCAAGATTGCCCGCCGCGCCGGTTAGCAGCAGACGGCGGAAGGGTTTGCCGGAAGTCTGGCTCATGTCACTCCTTGTTCATCGGTAGATGCAATGCATGCCACGACGCATCGCCTCAGCAAAACCGACGCCACGCCGCATACCCAAGGGGGCGCGTGCAGCGCGGCGTACGTCAAATCATCGGGCGCCGATGTCGTGCACCGCTGCACCACTCGCCGTCGTTGGCACATGAAACCTTCCGCTACGCATTCGCCGTTCGCCCCATGTCGACTCGCTTGACCGGCGACGGCGTGGCCGTGCCCGTGACGCCGGGCTTGACCACCGTCCACAGAATCACCGCGCCGATCAGATCGCCCAGGCCGAGCGCCACGAAGAACGGGGCATAGCCGACGGCCGTCACGAAGGTGCCGATCACCAGCGTGAAGAGCAGGTTGCCAATGCCGGCAGACAGCCCGGCCATGCCCGTCACCGTTGCCACTTCATTGCGCGGGAACAGGTCGGCCGACATCGAGATCACGCTGATCGAGAGTGTCTGGTGGGCGAATCCGCCCAGGCAGAGCAGGAAGATGGCCATCATCGGATCTTTGACGAAACCCACACCGCACATCGCCGTCATGATGATGGCACCGATCGTGAACACGACGCGCTTGCCGTTGAAGATCGTGATCTTGAAATGCCTGTTCAGCCACACGGAGACCGTGCCGCCCATCAGACAGCCGATGTCCGCCGCCACGAACGGCAGCCATGCCGTCGCGGCAATGGTCTTCAGATCGAAACCGCGCGCCTGATTCAGGTATAGCGGCATCCAGAATACGATCGTGCCCCACACCGGATCGGCGAAGAAGCGCGGCAGGGCGATGCCCCAGAAATTGCGCTGGCGCAGAATGGAGATGAGATTCGGCTTGCGGGCATCGGCGGCGGCGTCAACGGTCTTGCCTTCGTTGATGTAGTCGGACTCCGCTTTCGTGAGCGCCGGATGATCGGTCGGGTGACGGTAGAACGCGAACCACAGCACGCCCCACACCAGACCGAGAGCGCCCGCAATCACGAACGCCGTTTCCCAGTTGTAGCGCATGATCGACCATGCGATCAGCGGCGGCGCCAGAATCGCGCCGATCGACGTCCCGATGTTGAAGATGCCGGCGGCGAGCGCGCGCTCCTTCGACGGGAACCAGAACGCTGCGGCGCGCATACCGGCCGGAATGAACGACGCCTCGGCCAGCCCCAGCAAACCGCGCAACACGAACAGACCGATCCAACCGTCTGCCAGACCGTGCAGCATGCACACCACCGACCACATCACACCGCACAGCAGAAAGCCCAATCGCAGGCCGATGCGGTCCATGAGGTAACCGGTGAGTGGCGCACCGATCGGATACAGCACGAGGAATGCGCCGGTAATCCAGCCGTATTGCTGGGTGGTAATGTGGAGATCCTTCATTACCGTGGGGGCGGCAACGGCAAGCGAGCTGCGCGCAAGGTAGTTCATGACCGTGCCGAGTGTCAGCAGTCCGATCATCCACCAGCGCAGGCCTTTGATCTTCAGTGCCATGATGGTTGTCTCTCTCCGTGAGTCTTCTTATTGCGAGTCCGTAACTCGCATGGAGAGGCATCCTACGTGAGACGATGTACGATGACAATGGCCGAATCTGCGGTTTACGGATAATCCCTAGTCTTTCTCCCGGCACCGTTCGCCAGCGCTGCGACCCTTATTAACACTGAATTTTTCACATTTTGGGAGAGTTTGCCCACATATGAATGGTCTGAAGCAATGTTTCGTTGTATGACATCCTATATTTAGCCATCTGCTGGGTTTCACTGCCCGCCAGTGTTCGCCAGATCCGTGAAAGCGGGGCAAATGGGCAAGAAAAAACCGCCCGGACGTTGCCGTCCGGACGGTTTCTCCACAGTGACGCAGTTGCCTACCCCTGCGCCCCTCCTCTCAACCCCGTATTTGTGGTTTTGGCAGGCATCACCTGCGCGCCCCCTCCCAGAAGGGGCGCTTTGATGCTTAGCGCGGCAGTTCCGAGTGCCCCATGAGGAACTCGTCGACGGCACGAGCGCACTGACGGCCTTCGCGAATCGCCCACACCACCAGCGACTGACCGCGACGCACGTCACCGGCCGCGAACACCTTCGGCAGGTTCGTCGTATAGGCACGCTCGCCTTCGGTCGAGGCACGCACGTTACCGCGCGCATCCTTGTCGACACCGAATGCTTCGAGCACGGTCTGCAGCGGCGAGACGAAGCCCATCGCGAGCAGCACCAGATCGGCCTTGAGTTCGAATTCCGAGCCGGGCACTTCCTGCATCTTGCCGTCCTTCCATTCGAGACGCACGGCGATCAGCTTCTCGACCTTGCCGTTCTTGCCCTCGAAGCGCTTCGTCGCCACCGACCAGTCGCGTTCGCAGCCCTCTTCGTGGCTCGACGACGTGCGCAGCTTGACCGGCCAGTACGGCCACACCATCGGCTTGTTTTCCTGCTCGGGCGGCTGCGGCAGCAGCTCGAACTGCGTCACGTGCTTCGCGCCGTGGCGGTTCGACGTCCCCACGCAATCGGAGCCGGTGTCGCCACCGCCAATCACGATCACGCTCTTGCCCGTGGCCAGCAACTGGTTCGCCAGCTTGTCGCCCGCATTGACCTTGTTTTGCTGCGGCAGGAATTCCATCGCGAAATGGATGCCCTCCAGCTCACGGCCCGGCACCGGCAGATCGCGCGGCTGCTCCGCGCCACCGGCGATGACCACGGCGTCGAACTGCGCCTGCAACTGTTCCGGCGAAATCGTCTCTTTGGAGAAGTTGTTGATGTGCGCGTCGGGGTCGTCCTTGCCGACGTAGACGCTGGTGCGGAACGTCACGCCCTCGGCTTCCATCTGGCGCATACGGCGATCGATCAGCCACTTTTCCAGCTTGAAGTCGGGGATGCCGTAACGCAGCAGGCCGCCCACGCGATCGTTCTTTTCGAACACGGTGACGTCGTGACCGGCGCGCGCGAGTTGCTGCGCCACGGCCATGCCCGCCGGGCCCGAACCGACGACAGCGACCGTCTTTCCGGTCTTGTGCTTCGCGGGTTGCGGCTCGACCCAGCCTTCGCTCCAGGCCTTGTCGATGATCGCGTGCTCGATCGACTTGATGCCCACCGCGTCGCTGTTGATGTTCAGCGTGCAGGCGGCTTCACACGGTGCCGGACAGATACGGCCCGTGAACTCCGGAAAGTTGTTCGTGGAGTGCAGCACCGAGATCGCCGACTTCCAGTCCTGGCGATACACCAGATCGTTGAAGTCGGGAATGATGTTGTTGACCGGGCAACCGTTGTTGCAGAACGGAATGCCGCAGTCCATGCAGCGTGCGCCCTGCACCTTTGCCTGATCGTCGGAGAGCGCGAGCACGAACTCCTTGTAGTGCTTCACGCGTGCCAGCGGTGCTTCGTACGACTCGCTCTGGCGCTCGAATTCGAGAAAACCTGTGACCTTGCCCATGTTTCTTCAGCCGGAAAGTTTTGTGGTTACCGTGCCTCACCCGCGCGCGGCACACCTGCGGGGCCCTCACCCCGAGGCGTTGCCGCGCGAGCGGCTTCAGGCCGCCAGTGCTTGTTTGTCGCCCGCCTTGGCCATTTCGCCCAAGGCTCGCTTGTATTCGCTCGGGAACACCTTCACGAACTTGCGGCGCGCGCCGTCCCAGTCTTCGAGCAACGCCTTTGCGCGCGATGAACCCGTGTACTGGAAGTGACGCTCGATCAGCTCGCGCAGTTGTGCCTCGTCGGTCTGACCGCGATGCCACAGTCCCTGGCTCACCGTGCGCTCTTGCTCCCCGTGCGGCAGCACCGGATCGAGTGCGACCATCGCCGTGTTGCACTTGGCGGCAAACGTGCCGTCAGCGTCGTACACGTACGCCACACCGCCCGACATACCTGCCGAGAAGTTACGGCCGGTCTCGCCCAGCACGACCACCGTACCGCCGGTCATGTATTCGCAACCGTGATCGCCCGTGCCCTCCACCACGGCGGTGGCGCCCGAGTTACGCACGCAGAAGCGTTCGCCGGCCACTCCGTTGAAGAAGGCTTCACCTTCGATGGCGCCGATCATCACCGTGTTGCCCACGATGATGTTGTCTTCGGCATTGCCACGGAAGTCGTTCGTCGGACGCACAATGATGCGGCCACCCGAGAGCCCCTTGCCCACGTAGTCGTTGCCGTCGCCCACCAGATCGAGCGTGATGCCGCGCGCAAGGAACGCACCGAAGCTCTGACCTGCCGTGCCCTTGAGCTGCACGTGGATCGTGTCGTCCGGCAGGCCGTCGTGACCGTAACGCTTGGCCACTTCGCCCGAGAGCATCGCGCCGACCGTACGGTTACGGTTACGCACCGGCTGGATGAACGAAACGTGCTCACCCTTCTCCAGCGCCGGCAGCGCCTTTTCGATGAGCGCGTGATCCAGTGCCGCCGTCAGGCCGTGATCTTGCGACTCAACGTGCAGACGCGGCACATCGGCATCCACTTCCGGCCGATAGAAGATGCGCGAGAAATCGAGCCCCTTCGCCTTCCAGTGCTCCACGCCCGACTTGGTGTTGAGCAGATCGGAGCGGCCGATCAGATCGTCGAACTTCGAGATGCCCAGTTGCGCCATGATTTCGCGCACTTCCTCGGCCACGAAGAAGAAGTAATTGACGACGTGTTCCGGCTTGCCCTGGAATTTCTTGCGCAGCACCGGATCTTGCGTCGCCACGCCCACCGGGCAGGTGTTCAGGTGGCACTTGCGCATCATGATGCAGCCCTCGACGACGAGCGGCGCCGTCGCGAAGCCGAATTCGTCTGCGCCGAGCAGTGCCCCGATCACCACATCGCGGCCGGTCTTCATCTGACCGTCGGCCTGCACCCGGATACGGCCGCGCAGGCGGTTGAGCACCAGCGTCTGCTGTGTCTCGGCCAGACCCAGTTCCCACGGCGTGCCGGCGTACTTCACCGACGACAGCGGCGATGCGCCCGTGCCACCGTCGTGACCCGCGATCACCACGTGATCGGCCTTGGCCTTGGCGACACCGGCAGCCACCGTGCCCACGCCCACTTCGGACACGAGCTTCACCGAAATCGACGACGACGAGTTCACGTTCTTCAGATCGTGAATGAGCTGCGCCAGATCTTCGATCGAGTAAATGTCATGGTGCGGCGGCGGCGAAATCAGGCCCACGCCCGGCACCGAGTAACGCAGCTTGCCGATGTACTCGGTCACCTTGTGACCCGGCAACTGACCGCCTTCGCCCGGCTTCGCGCCCTGCGCCATCTTGATCTGGATCTGATCGGCCGAAACCAGGTAGTCCGCCGTCACGCCGAAACGGCCCGACGCGACCTGCTTGATTCGCGAGCGCAGCGAGTCGCCGTCCTGCAGTTCGATATCGGTCTCGATGACGTCGCGACCGACGATCGAGGCAAGCGATTCGCCCTTCTTGATCGGAATGCCCTTCAGTTCGTTGCGATAGCGGCGCGGATCTTCACCGCCCTCACCCGTGTTCGACTTGCCGCCGATACGGTTCATCGCGACGGCCAGCGTGGCGTGCGCTTCGGTCGAGATCGAACCGAGCGACATGGCGCCCGTGGCGAATCGCTTCACGATGTCCTTGGCCGATTCCACCTGATCGAGCGGGATCGCGCGCTGCGGATCGACGCGGAATTCGAACAGACCGCGCAGCGTCATGTGACGCTTGCTCTGGTCGTTGATGAGGTTCGCGTATTCCTTGTACGTCTGGTACGAGTTCGAACGGGTCGAGTGCTGGAGCTTGGCGATGGCGTCCGGCGTCCACATGTGGTCTTCACCACGAATGCGGAACGCGTATTCGCCACCGGCGTCGAGCATGTTGGCCAGCACCGGGTTGTCACCGAACGCGTCGCGATGCAGACGCACGGCTTCTTCGGCCACTTCGAAGATGCCGATCCCGCCAACGTTCGATGCCGTGCCCTGGAAGTACTTATTGACCAGTTCCTGCGACAGGCCGATGGCTTCGAAGATCTGCGCGCCCGTGTACGACATGTACGTCGAGATGCCCATCTTCGACATGACCTTGTGCAGGCCCTTGCCGACGGCCTTGACGAAATGCTTGATCGCCTTCTCGGGCGTCAGGTCGCCGCCTTGCTTGCGAGCGATCTGGGCGAGCGTTTCCATCGCGAGGTACGGGTGCACGGCTTCCGCACCGTAGCCTGCGAGCAAGGCGAAGTGATGCACTTCACGCGCCGAACCGGTTTCGACCACCAGACCCGTGCTCGTGCGCAGACCCTGCGCGACCAGATGCTGGTGCACGGCCGACGTTGCGAGCAGCGCCGGAATTGCGACTTGTTCGCGGTTCGTCAGACGGTCCGAGACGATGAGGATGTTGTAGCCCGACTTCACGGCGTCGATGGCTTCGGCGCACAGCGATGCCAGACGTGCCTCGATGCCTTCCTTGCCCCACGCGACCGGATAGCAGATGTTCAGCTCGTACGAGCGGAATTTGCCGCCGGTGTACTTGTCGATGTGGCGGATCTTCGAGATTTCCTTGAAGTCCAGCACCGGCTGCGACACTTCGAGACGCATCGGCGGGTTGATGTTGTTCGTGTCGAGCAGGTTCGGCTTCGGGCCGATGAACGACACCAGCGACATCACCATGTTCTCGCGGATCGGGTCGATCGGCGGGTTCGTCACCTGCGCGAAGAGCTGGCGGAAGTAGTGATAGAGCGTCTTGTTCTTGTTGCTCATGACCGCGAGCGGGCTGTCGTTGCCCATCGAACCGACAGCTTCTTCGCCGTTGATCGCCATCGGCGTCATCAGCAGCTTCACTTCTTCCTGCGTATAGCCGAACGCCTGCTGCAAGTCGAGCAGCGGCGTGGCCGTGTCGTGATGCACGCCGGCCTCTTCGACCTTCGGCTCGATCTCGTCGAGCTTGATGCGCACAGCGTCGATCCAGCTCTTGTACGGCTTCGCGTTGGCGAGGTTGTCCTTGAGTTCCTTGTCGTCGATGATGCGGCCTTGTTCCATGTCGATCAGGAACATCTTGCCCGGCTGCAAACGCCACTTCTTGACGATCTTCGACTCGGGGATCGGCAGCACGCCCGACTCCGACGCCAGAATCACCATGTCGTCGTCAGTGATCACGAAGCGCGCCGGACGCAGACCGTTACGGTCGAGCGTCGCGCCGATCTGACGGCCGTCGGTGAACGCGATGGCGGCGGGGCCATCCCACGGCTCCATCATCGCGGCGTGATATTCGTAGAACGCGCGGCGGTTCTCGTCCATCAGCGTGTGCTGTTCCCAGGCTTCCGGGATCATCATCATCACGGCGTGGGCGAGCGGGTAGCCGGCCATCGTGAGCATTTCGAGGCAGTTGTCGAACGATGCCGTGTCCGACTGGCCCGGATAGATCAACGGCCACAGTTTTTGCAGATCGTTGCCGAGCACCGCCGACGAAATCGCACCCGTGCGGGCGTTGATCCAGTTCACGTTGCCCTTCACGGTGTTGATTTCACCGTTGTGCGCCACCATGCGATACGGGTGCGCCAGCTCCCAGGCCGGGAACGTGTTCGTCGAGAAGCGTTGGTGAACCAGCGCGAGCGCGGAGACAGTACGCGGATCGGCCAGATCGCGGTAGTAGCGGCCGACCTGATCGCACAGCAGCAGGCCCTTGTAGACGACGGTGCGTGCCGACATCGACGGCACGAAATATTCCTTGCCGTGCTTGAGCTTGAGCGCCTGGATACGGTGGCTCGCCGTCTTGCGAATGACGTACAGCTTACGCTCGAGGGCGTCCGTCACCATGATGTCCTGACCGCGGCCGATGAAGATCTGGCGGATCACCGGCTCGGTAGCCTTCACATTGGGCGACATCGGCATGTCGCGATCGATCGCGACATCGCGCCAGCCCAGCACGACCTGCCCCTCGGCTTTCACGGTGCGCTCGAGTTCCTGCTCGCAGGCCAGACGCGAGGCGTGCTCCTTCGGCAGGAAGATCATGCCGACGCCGTATTCACCGGCCGGCGGCAGGGTCACGCCCTGCTTGGCCATCTCTTCACGGTAGAACTGGTCGGGAATCTGCAGCAGGATACCGGCGCCATCCCCCATCAACGGGTCGGCACCGACGGCGCCCCGGTGATCGAGGTTTTCGAGAATCTTCAGGCCCTGCTCCACGATGGCGTGGCTTTTCACGCCTTTGATATGCGCCACGAAGCCGACGCCGCAGGCATCGTGTTCGTTGGCCGGGTCGTACATGCCCTGTGCGTCCGGCGCCAAGTACGCCTCACCCGGCAGCGCTGCTGCCGTCGCAATCGGTTGCTGTTTCTTTTCCACGAGTTACACCGTCTCTTGGCGAGGTCGCCGCGCGCATGCTCGTCGCGGTCGACCGGGTTAAGTGGGGTTGGCCGGGCGGGCCAGGGCTGCGGATTCGCGCGCGTCGAAGATCGTTCTCGGGCGTTGCCACAGGAACCGACTCAGCGCGCACGCTTTTGCGCATCGCACCAATCGGCCGAAGTTGGAATATACGCCATGAAATTCACAATGACAAAATATTTTAATGGGGTCAGATTCCAATTAAAAACCGCACCAAAAGAAAGCCTGTTTTTATTGGGGTCAGATATATTTCGGGCGGCGGAATTTTACTGAAAATATCGTCATTTCAAAGACTTGGAGGATGGCTGGCAGGCCGGAACCGGCCTGCCGAAGGGATTATCCGAGGGTGCTGGCCATCGGTTTGCGGGGACGACCGCGCGTGAGCGGGCTCACTCGCCGGTTCGCCGCTAGCGACATGCGCGCCTGATACTCGGGGCCACCGAGCAGCCACCCTTTCTGCGTGGCTGTACGCAGTGCGTCGATTTCGTGCGCCGGCAGTGGTGTCGAGAAACCCTCCGCGTAAGCACGCTGACGTTCGAACGGTGTGTTGCCGAGCGCCCAGTACAGCGCGTGGTCCGTCACCAGACTGTCGACCGTGAGGCCGACGTGGTGGTTGTAGCTCGACCACAGGTAATTACCCGGAGCGTCCACCAGGCCGGCACGCACCGGATTGAGTTCGACGTAGCGGCTGGCGAGCAACAAATAGTGCTCGGCCTCGATCACCGTAGCGCGATACCGGCCCTCCCACAGGGTGCCCGTGCGCTGGTGGCGACGATTGAAATACAACACGTAATAGCGGCCGACTGCCTGCAAGGTGGCCGGCAGGCTGCGTTCGTCGGACGGCGTAGCGACCAGATGCAGATGGTTCGGCATCATGCACCACGCGTGAATCGCCAAGCCGTTGGCACGCGCAGCGTCGCGCAAGCGGTCGTGAAACACGCGCCGGTCTTCGTCGTCGACGAAGATAGCTTGCCGGTTATTGCCGCGCAGAATGATGTGCTGCGGTTGGCGCGGAATGAAAAGTCTCGGTAATCGGGCCATGCTTATTTAAATGTAATGCTTTAAAGCTCGACATCACGATTTGCGAGAGGGTTTTACCTCGAAAAACCTCTTTAAATACTGATATCTAGCTAAACCCCGTTGATTCGTACAAAAGCTCTAGATCCGGCGATTGCGCCATCAAATCCCAAGCGCATAATGCATCGAAAAATAAATAAATAATCTTGGGAGGATAGACAAATGACAACTCGGACCTATCGGTCCGCGGCGTGCTTCTGCGCGCTCGGACTCGGCATTTCCCTGGCGTCCACCAGCGCCATTGCACAACAAGCCGGCGACAACGTCGTCAACCTCGGGTGGTTTCACATCGCCCCGCAAGACTCCAGCAAGCCGATGACCACGAGCGTCACCCAGGAGGGTCTCACGCCCACCCTGGTCCCGTCGAACTTCACTTCCCCCGGCAGCGGCGCGAAGGTCAGCAACGCCGACACGCTGGGGCTGGTCATTACTCACTTCTTCACCGACAACATCGCCTTGCAGTCGGTGGCCGGCGTTCCCGCCAAATTCAAGCTCACGGGTCAGGGCGTGATCGCTCCGCCGGGATTGGCCGGCGCGCTCACGAGTATCGACCTCGGCGCAGCGCAGAATAACCCGATTGTGCAAAGCGTTCGCCAATGGAGTCCGGCGCTCGTGCTGCAGTATTACTTCGGACAAGCCAATTCGACGTGGCGCCCTTTTCTGGGTGTCGGCGTGAGCTATACGTTCTTCACTAACGTCAGCCTCAATCCGAATTTCGAAGCGGCGCTGAATCAGAATTTCGGCAGTGTGCTCGCTTTTACTTCCGGGCATAACGGGCCGACGAGCGTGGAAGCGAAATCGTCGGCATCGTGGCAACCGGTTTTCAACGCCGGCTTTTCCTATGCCTTCGACAAGCACTGGGTCGCGAGCGCATCGGTTTCCTACCTGCCACTCAAGACCACCGCGAACATCAAAATCAAGGCGCAGGACGGCACGGTCCTTTCTTCCTCCGACGCCGAAATCAAGCTAAATCCGATTGTGACGTTCGTATCGCTCGGCTACAAGTTCTAAACTCAGTGTGCGGGACGCATAATGCGCCCGGCATATCGGACTCCGCAGTGAATTCCTAAAAGCGTGCCTGACATATAAGGGCACGCTTTTCTTTCGTCCAGCGCTTTTTCCTAGGGGCATTCCATGAGTCGATGCGTGGAAACAACACCTTTAGAGCGCGGCCTCCAGACTCTTGCTATCCGGCATTTTGCACGGTCGGCATAATGGCCCTGAATTTCATTTAACGAAATTCTCGACAATAAAGAATCTTGAGCAGGAGACGAATCGATGAAGTTTAAGCATCTGACGATTGCTGCCGCAGCCATGCTGACGGCATCGGGGGCCGCTTTTGCACAGCAAGCGGGCGATAACGTTGTCAACCTTGGCTGGTTCCACCTCTCGCCCCAGGTTAAGAGTGATCCGCTGCATGTCACGGGATCGAATGTGCCCGGCCTCGCCAATCTGGTGAATAGCCAGTTGGGCAACACCGGCGCACAAGTTGACGACGCCGACACCGTGGGCCTCACATTCGCCCACTTCTTCACCGACAACATCGCTGTGGAAGCCGTGATGGGCATCCCGCCGAAGTTCCGTTTGTACGGCCAGGGCAGCCTCGCACTGCCGGGTGGCGGCGCGCTCGCCTCGGCCAAGCAGTGGAGCCCGGCGCTGTTGCTGAAGTACTACTTTGGCCAGGCAAACGACACGTGGCGTCCGTTCGTGGGTATCGGTGCGAGCTACTTCTTCTACTCGAATATCGAACTCACGCCTGGCTTCCAGTCGCTGGCAAGCAATGCGCTGACCGGTGGCCCTGGCGGCAACACGACGGCGAAACTGACCAATTCGTGGGCACCTGTCTTCAATGCCGGTATCAACTACAACATGGACAAGCACTGGACGCTCGCTTTGTCCGTGTCGTACATCCCGGTCAGCACCACGGCCAAGTTGACGACGACCCGCGGCCCGATCACCACGACCAGCGAAGCCAAGGTCAAGCTGAACCCGGTGGTGACGTTCCTGTCGCTGGGTTACCGCTTCTAAGCCGCTTCCAAGCCGCTTCGACGCGTCGAAAGACGCACCAAGCGACTCCGAAAACGCCGCCTCGTGCGGCGTTTTCGCGTTTCTGGCGACAACGTAGGCGCCCTCCCACACGATCTTCAGCAAACGCGCTGCAACTTTCCGTTTTCGTCCAAGGTCTCTGAAGGTGTACGCACGCGAACTGCCGCGCCATAATGGCCGTTCGCCTCAGGGTTCCACCGGCGTCGGTCCCCCCGGGTTCATCGAGCGCCGCGTTTCAACACCACCTCTTGGTACCACCTCTTGGGAGTCTGAAAATGGGAATTGCCTCGAAAGCGGAAACGGCACTTAACAGCGGTCTGGAAGATGCGCGCTACGCGGGTCGCCGCGCGGCACGCGCAGCGCGTCTGGCAAGTGGCGATGTTTCGTCGCGTGTCCGCGATCTGCTCGACGATCTCGATCACGCGCTTTCCAACGCGAAGTCCGCCTCGGATGTCGAAGCGCTGCGAGCCGAAATCGGCGACAAGCTGCGTCAGGCCCGTAGCGACTTCGGCGATGCTCGCGCCAACCTGCGCAACCGCGCCAACGAAGTCTGGGAAGAAGCCGACGGCTATGTGCACGAACGCCCATGGCAGACTGTCGGCACCGTAGCCGCCGTCGCACTGGTGCTCGGCTTCATCGCCGGACGCAGTTAATCCCTCCGGGCGTGCCGTTGCGCACGTCCAGGTCCTCGGGCTGACGAATGGCGATGCAGGCCATCACCGTCACTGTCACCGCCAAAAATGCAAAACAGCCGGCAAATGCCGGCTGTTCCGTTTTATTCCCGCACCATGCGTCAAAGCGTCGGTTCGATCGTGAAGAGTCTGCGGTACTCCTTAATGGCGTAACGATCCGTCATCCCGGCGATGTAATGCGCAATCCACCGCGGCTGATCTGCGACGCTGTCGGTGTGGTAGTTCGGTGGCAGCAAACGCGGGTCGGCGAGGAAGGCGTCGAACAGCTCATGAATGATGCGCTGCGCTTTCGCGGACATACGCATGACGAGGTAGTGCCGATACAGGTTATCGAACAGAAACCGCTTGAGTTGCCCTGCCTGCTCGCGCATCTCGCCGCTGAAGGCCACCAGCGGCCCCGCGCCGCGCACGTCATCCATCGAGGATGGCGAAGCGTCAGCTACGCGTTGGCGCGTGGTTGTGATCAGGTCGACGATCAGCGCATTGATGATCCGTCGCGTCGTTTCATGCACCAGTCGCCGGCCAGAAATTTCCGGCCACGCGAGCCGTGCTTCGGTGCAATAGCGCTTCCAGAGCGGCACGTCGTCAAGCTGCTCGAGCGACAGCAAACCCGAACGCACGCCGTCGTCGATATCGTGATTGTTATAGGCGATTTCGTCGGCAAGATTGGCAATCTGCGCCTCGATGCCGGGCTGTCGTCCCTTGAGAAAACGCTCACCAAGCTCGCCGAGTTCTCTCGCATTCGCGCGAGAACAATGCTTGAGAATCCCTTCGCGAGTCTCGAAACAGAGGTTCAGGCCATTGAAGCCGCCGTAGTGCTCCTCGAGTTCGTCGACGACGATCAGGCTCTGCAGATTGTGCTCGAACCCGCCGTATTCCCGCATGCAAGCGTTGAGGGCGTCCTGCCCCGCATGTCCAAAGGGCGTGTGCCCCAGGTCATGCGCCAACGCTATCGCTTCGACGAGATCTTCGTTGACGCGCAAATTTCTCGCGATCGACCGGCCAATCTGGGCGACCTCCAGACTATGCGTCAGGCGCGTACGGAACAAATCGCCCTCGTGATTCACGAAGACTTGCGTCTTGTATTCGAGCCGGCGAAATGCGGTCGAATGAATGATGCGGTCGCGATCGCGCTGGAATTCCGTGCGCGTCGTGGGCGCCGGTTCCGCAAACTGCCGCCCGCGTGACGCGTTCGAGCGCGCCGCGTAAGGGGCAAGCGACGCTTCGTAATCGATCATCGCCAGCCCTCCGTCCTCAGATATTGGCGCGCAAGGTTGCGCGAAGTTCGGCGTCGGGTACGCTCGTCATGAACGCCTGCCCCAGCCGGTTGAGCAGCACAAAGCGGATATCCCCGCCCTCCGCCTTTTTGTCGACCCGCATGAGGTCGATATAGCGGTCTTCCCCGAGATCCGGCCCCGTCACCGGCAGCTTGGCCGCGGTGACCAGCGCCTTGATGCGCGACACGAGCGCTTCATCGATGAAGCCCAACCGTGCCGACAGGTCGGCGCCCATCACCATGCCACACCCCACGGCTTCGCCGTGCAGCCATTCGCCGTAACCGAGTCCGGCTTCGATGGCGTGACCAAATGTATGGCCGAAATTCAGCGTGGCACGCAGACCTTGTTCGCGTTCGTCGCTGGCGACGACTTGCGCCTTGATTTCGCACGAACGTTGCACCGCATAAGAGAGCGCCGCCGTATCACGGGCATTCAATGCTTCGATGTTCGCTTCGATCCAGTCGAAGTACTTTTCATCGGCAATCGCACCATGTTTGATCACTTCCGCCAGCCCCGCTGCCAACTCGCGGTCAGCCAGCGTAGACAACGTGCCAATGTCAGCGAGCACTGCGCTCGGCTGCCAGAACGCCCCGATCATGTTCTTGCCCAGCGGGTGGTTGATGCCCGTCTTGCCGCCGACGGACGAATCCACCTGCGCGAGCAGCGTCGTCGGCACCTGCACAAACGGAACCCCCCGCATGTAGCAGGCGGCAGCAAACCCGGTCATGTCGCCGACGACACCGCCACCCAGCGCGATCAGCGTGGTCTTGCGGTCCGCCTGCGCCCCTAGCAGCGCGTCGAAAATCAGATTGAGTGTCTGCCAGTTCTTGTGCACTTCGCCATCGGGCAGCACTGCGGTAACCACGCGTTTGCCAAGACGTTGCAGCGTTGCCGCGACACGTTCCGCGTAAAGCGGGGCGACGGTCGTATTCGTCACGATCACGGCGTGCGTGCCGCGCACGTGCGGCGCAAACAGCGCCTCCTGCGTGAGCAGATCGGTGCCAATGTGAATGGGGTAGGCGCGCTCGCCCAGATCGAGTTTGAGGGTAATCATGCCGCTTGTTGTCATGTTCTGCGATATCGGCGGAATCAGCGAGGAAAGGTATCGGGTGTTGGCGGCACCGGCGCCGTCTGCAACGCCTCATCGCGATCGGCTTGTGCCACGTCCCCGTCGCCGCCATGCGCTGTCGCGTGGTGCGCGCTGTCGTGCGCGACTTCGGGCGTCTCGGCTTGCGCGCTCTCGGCGGCGTCGGGCGCATCGTGTGCCCCGGCGTTGCTCGGAACGATCCCCGCCATCTCCAGTTGCATCAGCACCATGTTGACGAGCGCATTGACACTTGGCCGGCCTGTCTCGATGACGAAGGTCGCGCACTCGCGATAGAGCGCGTCGCGTTCCTGAAACAACTGCTCGAGACGTGCGCGCGGGTCTGCGGTTTGCAGCAACGGCCGGTTCTTGTCGCGGCGCGTGCGCAGCCAGAGGTCATGCGGATTGGCGCGCAGGTACACAACCGTGCCTCGCGACTTGATGTTCTCGCGATTTTCCGCACGCAGCACCGCGCCCCCGCCGGTGGCGAGTACGATTCCGCTGCGTTGGGTGAGTTCGTCGATGGTCTGGGCTTCGCGCTGACGGAAGCCGTCCTCGCCTTCGTGCTCGAAGATGACCGGAATGCGCACACCCGTGCGCGCCTCGATCTCATGGTCGGAGTCATAGAACTGCCGTCCAAGACGTCGTGCCACTGCGCGTCCAACCGTGGTCTTGCCCGCCCCCATCAATCCGACAAGTATTACGTTTTCCAGCATAAATCGCTGATATTTGGGTTCCAGTCCCTGATGATACCGGGATATGCGTCGGGCGTGCGGAACGCGTCGCTTCGGGAGCGCCTCCAGTGAGCCGGGGATGGCCGGACGGCAGGTCGTTTTGCGCGGGGCTGGGTGGCAGGTCCAACGGCGCTCGCGGCGCAGACGCGGTGGTGGCCGGTCGCAGGAAAGCCGGGGTTGAACCCCGTGCGAACGCCTGCTCGGGCGCCGATTCATGCGCCCCAATGAGGCGGCGATCCCCGGTATGGGCGTCAACGACCGGAGACGACACCCCTGCCGGATCGCCAGCAGCATCTTCTCCGCGACGGCTCCCCGGCACTACGCTCGGCGTCAGAAACACCAGCAGTTCGGTACGGCGGTCGTCGTTGGCGCGATTGCGAAACAGCGCCCCCAGCAACGGCACGTCCCCGAGCCATGGCACGCTGGCACGGCTGTCGCGCCGCTCTTCCTGGTAAATCCCGCCGATGGCGACCGTCCCGCCATTCTCGACCTGCACCTGCGTCTTGACGTGCCGGGTGTCCACCGCAAACCCCTCGGCCACCGCCTGCCCAACACTGTCCTTACGCACATCGACATCCAATATCACCTGACCGTCGGGTGTGATCAACGGCGTGACTTCCAGCCTCAGCGTGGCCTTGCGAAACTGGACGGACGTCACGCTGCGACGACCGCTCCGGATCTGGTATGGCAACTCCGTGCCCTGCTCGATGATGGCTTGAATTTTGTCCGCCGTGACCACGCGCGGCCGGGAGACGACGCGCCCGCGTCCGGTGCTCTCGAGCGCTGACAGTTCCAATTGCAGGAAGCGCGTTGCCGAGCGGCCGAATAGTGTGATTGCCAGACTCGGCGGCGTCACACCGGCCAGCGCCGCCGCGGACAGGCCGACGTCGAGTGCGCTGCCCGATGACGTTCCATCGCCATGCTTCGTGTCTGCGTTGCCGGACGAGCTGCCCGTCGCCGGCCGAGCGCCCTTTTCCCGCCCGCCCTCGCCACGACCGTCGTATCCGGCCAGCCGCACGCCAAGCGACTCACTGAACCGATCATCGGCTTCGACAATGCGCGCTTCGATCAACACCTGCCGGACAGGCACGTCGATCCGCGCAATGAACGAGGCCATGGCATCGAGTTTTTCCGGCAAGTCGGTCACGAACAGTTGATTTGTGCGCGGATCAGCAATCAGACTGCCTCGCGAGGACAGCAACCGCTGCCCCTTGCTGTCCTTCTCGCCCATGATGATCTCTCGCAACGCCAACGCCCTCGGATAGTTCAGCGTAAAACGGCGGCTGGCCAGCGGCAACAACGCCTCACGCTTCGCCGCAGCCTCCAGTTGCGTCTGCTCGTCGGCCAGCAGGTCGGCACGCGGTGCAATCCAGTCAACGCCATTCAAGGATTGGACGCCGAGTCCCGCACTTCGGATCATGACGTCGAATGCCGTGGCAGCGGAGACGCCCAGCACCTCCATGTCGAGACGCCCCGCAACGCGCTCGCCGATCACCACACTTCGCCCGGTCAGGCGCGCAAACGCCCGCAGCGCATCGACCGCGTCGACACCGTGGAGCATTACATCAACGGACGGCGCATCGGCGCTCCCTTGCCGCGCCCGTCGCCGGGGTGGCGCTTCGCTCCATGTCGCCGTCAATCCGGTCGCTGAAGTCCGTCGCAATGTGACTTGGCGCGATCCCGACCGCATCGATCCGACCGCGTTCTCGCCGTCGACCGATGCCTGCGAGCCCGACGGTGTCATCGGCACAGCGTCCTGCGCGGCATGGCGCGTGAGCGGCGTGCGAAATACGTCAATTGCATCCTCGGGCATGCGCCAGCGAGGCGCGGGCGCGGGTAGCGTGGGTAATGCTGGTGACGCTGGTGACGCTGGTGGCGCCGGCAGAGAATGCGTAGCGGACGCGCCAGACAGGTCTACGGACCGCTGCCAGCGGTAGGCGGCAACCGTGACCGCGAGTCCGGCATCGGCATCACTCGCGTCTGCCGCGCCCGGCGATCCCAACCCGGGGCCCTCAAGCGACAGGCGTTCCACGGCCACATGACGCGGCACGCCATCGATCTCGGCAAGCCAGCCGAGCAAATTCGCGACCGGCCCCCTGACCCGTATTTCTGCGCGCTCGATCTCGATATCACCCGCCGATGCTGATGGCCCCGACCGAGCCATCTCCAGTGTCAGGCCCGCGCGAACGGCGAGACGCTCAATATCCCCGCGCCACGCCGAATCGCCTTCATTCACCGAATCGGAAGGCGGGACCTCAGACTGGCCCGGCGCGGGCGCATCATCGCCCCCGTCAATTTCCGAAGCGCGCGGCAGCAAGCGCCGCCAGGCGATCGACTCGGCCTCTGCGTCTTGAAGCGTCGCCATCAGGACGGGCAATCGACGTGCAGCATCGTTAGCGCGGTCCAATGTCTGCTGTTCGACACCGAGATCCTTCTCCAACGTCGCCCGTGCAGGCAGGCCCATCAGCCACCAAACCGACCACGCCATCGCAAAGCCCGTCAACCACGCAAGGGTTGCCAGCGTCCAGTGTACCGGTCTCGCCCACTCGGCCGGCGAGACCGACATCCACGCCGCCCATCGCGCGCGCCAACGGGCCACCACGTCGTGAAGCATGTCGCGGACATCGTCCTGCGGAGGGTGCTCACCGTACATCGGGCACCTCCTCTACCGATACGTTGCCGATATCCGCACTGACCGCGAGTGCCGTCGGATTGGAGACAGGCTTCAGTTCGATACGTAACGTGAATCTGCGAATATTGGGCACAAGTGTCTGCGTCGCCGTCCCCGCCCACTGGCGCCGCACGCTCTGCGGAACGACGCTCGATTCGACTTCCGCCACTTTGCGCACCCACGGCAGCGCCCTCAGGCGCTTCTGTGTTTCGCGAACCCGCGATTGCGTCGTTGCATAGCCTTCGACATGGAGTTGATCTTCGCCGGTCTTCACCGAGGTCAATCGCACGCCATCGGCGCAGGCGCGCATGATGTCCAACAATCGGTAAGCGACAGGTTGGCGGCGTTCGACCAACGTGACGGCGGCCCGGCGATGCGCCCCCATGACGGCGAGCTTGCGCCCCGCGGTGTCGAACGCTGCCAGCGTTCCGCTCAACTTGTCGCCCGCTGAACGTAGCGCCGCCAATTGCGCCGACGCCTCCCGACGCAGGTGGATATCCCGGGCGATCGGCGCAAGCGACGCCAGCGCCCCGAATGCCGCTACACACGCCCACGTGCGCCATTGCCGCCGGAATTCACGCTGTCGTAGCTGGGCCAGTGTGGGAAGAAAATCGAGTGGCGCGAGTTTCCTGCTCATGCGCATGCCACCCCCTGCATCGACATCGCACGCAGCGCCAGCCCGCAGGGCACGGCAAGCGATGTGCGCTGCGCGAACGTCTGACGCCTGGGCCCGGCCTGCCCCGGCGTCTCGAATCGTCGCATTGGATCGAATGGCCGCACCGGTATGCCGCACGCCGCACTTAGGGCATCGCAAATCACCACGAGCCCGCCGGGACTCGCGCCTTGCGCGGCCACATACAAGACTCCCGGACCAACCGGCAGCTTGCTCACCAACTCGCGCACGACGCTCGCCAACGCGTCCGGATGCGCGCCGATACCGTCAAATCGCTCTCGCACGTCGGCAACACAAGTGTCCGAGTCGAATACCGACAGATCAAGATCGTGAGCGTCCACCTGCAACAATGCCATGGGCGCGCCGGTTCGCTCGGGCGCACTCATCTCCCCATCGGTCGGCCGCGCCCATCGAAACGCTCGTCGGCCGGCCTCATGCGCCGCATCGATCGCATGCACCCGAAGTCCGGACATCTCCAGCACGGCGACGCGATCATCCACCAACTCGGCCTCGCAGGCGTACAACCGCAGCCGATGCTGACCCGGGTCCGCCCACGTCACACCTACGCGATTGCGTAAATCGGGATCGCCATCCCCAGGTAACAGCAGGGCCGCGCGCCGCTCACACCACGCGCGCAGCGCACGCACCGGGAGGCCCGCCGGATAGTCCACAATCTGCGTTTTGAGCCCATGCGCAGGAAGTGCGAGCACGATGGTGTCGTCGCGCAAGTCCTGCGCATTGATGCCGATCCGCTCCAATAACTCCTCCAGACGACGTGCTACCGCCTCCGGCTTGGCGATCAGCGCGCCGCGCAGCATGTCGTCCTCGAGCACAGCGGACCCACAGCCGGTCAGACGCAATCGCGCAAGCCCCGCCACACGCGTCAGGCGAACGAAATGCAGGCCGCCAGCGTCAAAATGAATACCGCAACCACCGCCACCGCCGGCGCGCGGCACCACCGCCGCCAGTTGACTGCCCACATGGCGCGCGCTGCGCAGGACCGCTTCGATCATGACGTCCTCCCGTCTCTCCTTGTCGATGTGATCGATGCTATCCAGCGCAACGCGGCCGCCCAATCGGACCAATCCGAATCCATGCGACAACGGGGCGGGCGAGATGCGCTTTAGGAATTCGTGCCGCTTTTTCCTCGTCCAATTCCTATGCCGCATGGGCCGGAACTCCGATTTCGGGGGCCTGGAACAGGAGGTTGCGGGTCGTTCGTTATAATCGGCCCATCGATTTTTCCGGTTCCCCCATGGCAAGCACACCGCAAACCGAGACACCCCGTGACAAGCGTCCGCCCAAACCGCGCCGCTCCCTCTGGCTGCGCATCGCGCTTTGGTTCGCCGGCCTGATTGCCGCGATGGTCGTATGTGGCGCGTTGCTCGCGGGGTACATCCTGGTGGTGATGACGCCGCAGTTGCCTTCGCTCGACACGATCGTCGACTATCGGCCCAAGATCCCCCTGCGCATCTACACCGCCGATGAAATCCAGATCGGCGAGTTTGGTGAGGAGCGCCGGAATCTGGTGCGCTTCGCCGATATTCCCGACGTCATGAAGAAGGCGGTGATCGCCATCGAGGACGACCGCTTCTATCAGCACGGCGGGGTCGACTTCATTGGCATTTTCCGCGCGGGTGTAGCGAATTTCACGCGCGGCGGGTCGTCGCAGGGCGCCAGTACGATTACGATGCAAGTCGCGCGTAACTTCTTCCTGTCCAGCGAGAAGACCTATACGCGCAAGATCTACGAAGCACTGCTCGCCTACAAGATCGAGTCGCGTCTCACCAAGGATCAGATTCTCGAGCTGTACATGAATCAGATCTATCTGGGAGAACGCGCATACGGCTTCGCCAGTGCAGCACGCGTCTACTTCGGCAAGGATCTGAAGGACATCACGCTCGCGGAAGCCGCCATGCTCGCCGGATTGCCGAAGGCGCCGTCGGCGTATAACCCGATCGTCAATTACAAGCGCGCCCGCGTGCGTCAGGAGTACATCCTCAAGCGGATGTACGACCTCGGGTACGTCTCGAAGGCCGAATACGATCAGGCCATCGCGCAGGAACTGGTGGTACGCGGGCTGGGCAGCGAGTTCAGCGTCCATGCCGGGTATGTGGCGGAAATGGTTCGCCAGTTGCTCTATGCCCAGTTCAAGGACGAGATCTACACACGTGGCTTCAACGTCTACACGACCATCAATTCGGCCGATCAGGAAGCCGCCTACGAAGCATTGCGCGCCGGGGTCATGGCCTACGAGTTGCGTCACGGCTACCGCGGCCCGGAAGCCAACATCGATCTTCCGGACGATCAGGACGAGCGCGAGCAATTGATCGACGACACGCTGGTCGAGCATCCTGACAGTGGCGACATGATTGCTGCCGTGGTGCTCTCCGCGTCGCCTCAGCAAGTCAAGGCCGTGCTTCTGAACGGCGACGACGTCACCGTGACCGGCGACGGCTTGCGCTTTGCCGCCGCCGGGTTGAACGCGAAAGCCCAGCCCAAGCAGAAGATTCGCCGGGGCTCGGTGATTCGTGTGACAAAGGACGCGAAGGAAAACTGGCGGATCGTGCAGATGCCGGATATCGAAGCGGCGTTCGTGTCGCTCGATCCGCAGAACGGCGCCATTCGCTCACTGGTCGGTGGCTTCGACTTCAATCGGAACAAGTTCAATCACGTCACTCAGGCGTGGCGTCAGCCGGGTTCGAGCTTCAAGCCGTTCATCTACTCGGCCGCCCTCGAAAAGGGCTTCGCGCCGGCGACCATCATCAATGACGGGCCGCTGTACTTCACAGCAGCGCAGACGGGCGGGCAGCCGTGGGAGCCGAAGAACTACGGCGGCGGCTTTGAAGGCCCGATGCCGATGCGCGTTGCGCTGATGCGCTCACGTAACCTCGTCTCGATTCGCATCCTGCAAAGCATCACGCCGGGCTATGCCCAGAAGTTCATCGGACGATTCGGCTTCGAAGCAGACAAGCATCCGGCGTATCTGCCGATGGCGCTGGGGGCGGGGATGGTCACGCCGTTGCAAATGGCAAGTGCCTATGCCGTCTTTGCCAACGGTGGTTTCCGTGTGAATCCGTTCATCGTGGCGCGCATTACCGACTCGAAGGGCAGCGTCATCATGGAGGAAAAGCCCTCCACGGCGGGCGACGAGACAATCCGGGCCATTCCGGCACGCAACGCGTTCATCATGAATTCGATGTTGCACGACGTTGCGACACGCGGCACGGCGGCCAAGACCAATGTACTCAAGCGCAGCGATCTGGCTGGCAAGACGGGAACGACGAACGATTCGCACGACGCCTGGTTCGCCGGTTATCAGTCACAACTGGTAGGGGTGGCGTGGATCGGCTTCGATCAGCCGCGCAATCTGGGCGATCGCGAAACGGGCGGCGGCCTGGCGTTGCCCATCTGGATCGACTACATGGCGAAGGCCTTGCGCGGTGTGCCCGAATCGACGCGGGCGATGCCGCAGGGAATCATTCAGGCAAATGGCGATTACTTCTACGACGACTATCCGCCGGGACGCGCCGTCAGTACGGTCGGCCTGAGCGCCGATACGGCGCCGGACGGTTCGGCGGCCCCCGGCCCGTCGGCCGGATCGCTGCCCGGTCAGATGCCTGCTCAACCGAACCCGGCGCCTGCACCGGTGGACCGTCAGGAGCGTCAGCGCATTCTGGACATGTTCAACACCAAGCCCTGACGGGTCGCCTGAGCCAGCGCCCCGAGAGTCCCCGGGACCGCCATGCGGCGCAGTACCTCCAGCCACGCGGGAGGCGCTGCGCCGCGTTTTTTGTCAGTTGGCCTGCAACGTCACCGTCTCGCCCGCCTGCTGCGACGCAAAGCGCGACAGCGCTTCGAACAGTTCCGAGTCGTCGCGTGTGTCACGCCATTCGTCGCCCCTGAGACGGAAGTGGAAGCCCCCCGAGCGTGCGGCGACCCAGATCTCGCTCATCGGCGTTTGCAGGTTGACGATGATCTTGCTGCTGTCTTCGAATTCGAGTGTCAGGACGTTGCCCGTACGTTCGCAATCGATATCCACGTCGCAGCCTTCGACAGCCGCCTCCACCCGCGCCAGCACTGCCTCGGCGAGCGCCAGGAATTCACTTTCCGTCATGCTAAACTCCACGCTTTGCGTCATCGTTTGCATGCCGCACCACGCGGCGATACCCCCATGACTGCACCTATTCGAACCAGCGCGATTGTAGCCTCGATTGCCCTTTTGAGCGTGTTGGCCGGCTGCGGTCAGGCCGGGCCGCTTTACTTGCCCGCCCGTCCGGTGAAACCGGCGCCGCCTCCGGGTGCGCCGCTGCCCCCGCCGCCGCGCGTACCCGAGCCGCAGCGTGGGCCGTCGGTCGACGTCCCCTCGGCCGCTTCGGTGCCCGCAGCGAAGCCGGAATAAGCAGGCATAAGCCACATACCCTCTGGCTTGCCTGCGCACGCTAGTTGATTACCGAGTTTTTGCGATGTCCGACGCCATCTTCTCCTACCGCAACAACGTACTCCACGCCGAGAACGTTGCCCTGCCCGCCCTCGCCGAGCGTTTCGGCACGCCGCTGTACGTCTATTCCAAAGCGGCGCTGACCAACGCCTATCAGGCCTACGCCAAAGCCTGCGAGGGGCGCAACGCCGCCGTGCACTACGCCGCCAAGGCCAACTCGAACCTCGCCGTGCTCGGTGTGTTCGCCAAGCTCGGCGCGGGTTTCGATATCGTGTCGGCCGGTGAACTCGCCCGCGTGATCGCAGCAGGCGGCGACCCGAAGCGCGCTGTGTTCTCGGGTGTCGGCAAACATGCGGACGAGATGCGCTACGCGCTGGAAAAGGACGTCTTCTGCTTCAACGTGGAATCGCGCCCGGAACTCGACCGCCTCAATGAAGTGGCAGGGCAGGCCGGCAAGCGCGCTCGTGTGTCGCTGCGCGTGAACCCGAACGTCGACGCCAAGACACACCCGTATATTTCCACGGGTCTGCGCGGCAACAAGTTCGGTGTGGCTTACGAAGAAGCCTTCGACGCCTATCGCGCCGCCGCCGCCATGCCGAACCTCGAGGTCGTCGGCATCGACTGCCACATCGGCTCGCAAATCACGGAAATTTCGCCGTATCTCGATGCCACCGACAAGATCCTCGATCTCGTCGAAAAGCTCGAAGCGGTGGGCATTTCGTTGCACCACATCGACGTTGGCGGCGGGCTGGGCATCACCTACACGGATGAGACGCCGCCCGACATCACGGCATTCGCCACCACGCTGCTCGATCACATCGCCAAGCGCGGTCACGGCCATCGTCAGGTGATGTTCGAGCCGGGTCGCTCGCTCGTCGGTAACGCAGGCGTGCTGCTCACGCGCGTGGAATTCCTCAAGCATGGCGAGACGAAGAACTTCGCCATCGTCGATGCAGCAATGAACGATCTGGCGCGCCCCGCCATGTACGAGGCTTATCACGGGATCGATCCCGTCGAGCGGCGGGCCGCCGACGAGGTGACCTATGACGTCGTGGGCCCCGTGTGCGAAAGCGGCGACTGGCTCGGCCGTGACCGCACGCTGGCGATCGCTCCGGGCGATCTGCTCGCGATCCGCTCGGCCGGCGCCTATGGCTTCACGATGAGCTCCAACTACAACACGCGGCCGCGCGCCGCCGAAGTCATGGTCGACGGCAACGAGGCCTACCTCGTTCGGGAACGTGAAACGGTCGAGTCGTTGTTCGCCGGCGAACGACTGCTGCCCGATAACGCCTGAACCCGCTGTCTGCGAAGCGCCCAGATCACCCGGGCGCCGAGCAGGGCTGCCACCACGATCGCATAGATCGCTGGCTGGGCAAGATCGTTCTTGCCCGCCTTCATCCACCAGTAGTGCAGGATCGCCAGCACGGCAATCGCATAGATCAGGCGATGCAGCCGCTGCCAGCGCTTTGCGCCCATGCGCCGCACCATCGCGTGTGGCGATGTCAGCGCCAGCGGCAGCATCAACGCGAACGCGGCAAATCCCACGGTAATGAACGGCCGCTTGCCCGACACGTCGCGCAAGATGCTCGCCCAATCGAACCACTGGTCCAGCCAGAAATACGTCGTGAAATGCAGCGCGCCGTAAAAGAACGCAAACAGCCCGAGCATGCGGCGAAACCGCAGCAACCCGGACAATCCCGACACGCGACGTGCCGGCGTGATCGCGAGCGTGAGGCAAAGCATGACCAGCGTCCAGGTGCCTGTCGAGCGCGTGATGAACTCGACGGGATTTGCCCCCAGGCTGTCCGTCGTTGCATAGACGACGAGCCGTAGCAACGGCACCGCCGCCAGCAGGAAGACGACCGCTTTGGCCCACGGCAGCCAGCGCGGTGCGTGCGGTGAGCGCTGCGCCGGGCGGCGGGGCGTTCGGACGCCGGTGCTGGCCTCAGCCGCTTTGGTGGCTGCGCCGGGCATATCGCCCGAATTGGATGGCGTGATCGGCACGAGGTGTCGGCTCAGAAGAATTTGCGCAGGTCCATGCCCTGATACAGGCTGGCGACCTGTTCGCCGTAACCGTTGAACATCAACGTCTTGCGCTTGGGTGTGAAAATGCCGCCATCGCCGATGCGCCGCTCGGTCGCCTGGCTCCAGCGCGGATGATCGACACCGGGATTCACGTTGGAATAGAAGCCGTACTCGTCCGGCGCGGCGCGATTCCAGCTCGTCAGCGGCATTTTCTCGACGAAGCGGATCTTCACAATCGATTTGGCGCTCTTGAACCCGTATTTCCACGGCACCACCATTCGCACCGGCGCACCGTTCTGGTTCGGCAGCACCTCGCCATACAGGCCGAACGTGAGCAGGGAAAGCGGATGCATCGCCTCATCCATACGCAGGCCCTCGACATACGGCCAACTCAGCACAGGGTACGACAGCCCCGGCATCTGCTTCGGATCGGCCAGCGTGACAAATTCCACATACTTCGCGTTTCCCGTCGGCTGCACCTGCTTGATGAGTTCCGCGAGCGAGTAACCAATCCATGGAATCACCATCGACCAGCCCTCGACGCAGCGGTGGCGATAGACACGCTCCTCGAGCGGCGCGAGCTTGAGCAACGCATCGATGTCGTAGACCTTCGGCTGCTTCACCTCGCCTTCGATGGCGATCTGCCACGGGCGAGGTTTGAGTGTGTCTGCCCGGCGTGCCGGATCGGACTTGTCCGTGCCGAATTCGTAGAAGTTGTTGTAGGTGGTGACGTCCTTGATGTCGGTCGGTTTGTCGGTCACCACGTAACGCGTGTTACGTGCGGCCTTCAGTGTCGCCAGACCCGTGCCGGGGCTGTCGGCAGCGAACACGACACGTTCCGGCAGCATGCCGAGAGCTGCGCCGCCCAACCCTGTCAACCCGGCACCGGACGCGCGCAGGAAGCGCCGCCGTGCCATGACGACCTCGCGAGGCGTGATGCTGCTCGCTGGAATGTCCGTGCCGCGCAGGCGCGATTTGCTCGTACTCATGACTCATCCCCCTGACCTGCCCGTTCTGTCGCTGTCGCCAATCCCGTCTACGGGCACACGCTACTGATCGTTGAGACCGGCGCTCGAACGACGCCGTTCCCGCCGTCACGCTGCGGGAAATCATACGGCATGATGAAAAAAGCCGCCGGCACCTGAGTGCGGCGGCTTTCCGAGCGGCCTCGACGCAGCAATTCGCGTCAGAGCTGTCCGTAGCTGTGCAGCCCCGAGAGGAACATGTTCACCCCCAGGAACGCGAACGTTGTGATCAGCAGGCCAGTCAGCGACCACCACGCCGCCACCACACCACGCAATCCCTTCATCAGGCGCATGTGCAGCCACGCGGCGTAGTTCAGCCAAACGATCAGCGCCCACGTTTCCTTCGGGTCCCAGCTCCAGTAACCGCCCCACGCGTCGGCGGCCCACAGCGCACCGAGAATCGTGGCGATCGTGAAGAAGGCGAAGCCTACGGCAATGGCCTTGTACATCACGTCGTCGAGCAGTTCGAGCGACGGCAGGCGCGACGAGAAGAAGCCGCTGTCGAGAGGCTTGCCTGCGGCCGCCAGACGCTTGTTTTCGCTCGACTTGAGCAGATACGCGACCGCGACCATCGCTGCGAGCGCGAACGTGCCGTAACCGATGAAGTTCGCCGGCACATGGATCTTCATCCACCAGCTTTGCAGCGCCGGCACCAACGGCTGGATCTCGTAGGCGCTGCGCGCCACGCTGTACCAGAGATTGAAACCGACCGCGGCGCTGATCACGAGCAGCACGAACGGACCGAGCGAGCGCGTTTCGTAGCGGCGCTCGTAGTAAAGGTAGAACAGGGCCGTGATCAGGCAGAAGAGCACGAAGACTTCGTACAGGTTCGAGATCGGAATGTGGCCAACGTCGGCACCCACCAGATACGACTCGTACCAGCGCACCATCATGCCGGTGAAGCCGAGCAGCACTGCCGCCCAGCACAACGCCGACCCCACGCTCGCACCGAACGGCGAACGGGCGAGCAGACCGCCCCAGTAGAAAAGCGTCGCAAGAAAGAACAGCGCGCTCATCCACAGGATGGCCGATTGACTCGAGAGGAAGTACTTGAGGAAGAACGCCTGATCGGCACGCGCCAGATCATGGTGATACAAGCCAATGCCCGAGAGCGCCAGAATGGCGATCCCGGCCATCAGCCAGCGCACGGACCGCCAATGCCAGCCGAGTAGTGCAAAGGTGGGCACGGAGAGCACCAGAATCGTGTGCTCATAGTAGTCCATGTAATGGCCGTAGCGATTGAGGGCAAAGCCCGCACCGATCGCCAGCGCCAGTGCGAACAGCCAGTCGCCGATGCTGCGGCGGCGCAGCCAGGAGACTTCCGAATAGCTTTGCGATAACTCCATCTGTCTCACCTTCATCGTTTTGTGACGATCTCGTCCATCTCCGCCTTCGTGCGGGCGAATTCCTTTTCGAAATCAAGCGTACGGCGCGTCGTCGACACCGCCATCAATACCGAACTGCCACCGTCCGGCGTGTCTTTCAGCCACATCCACAGACGCCGCTCGCGCACGTAGAACATCGAGAAGATGCCGAGTACCAGCAGCAAGCTGCCAAGATACACGATCTTCTTACCCGGCGAGCGCGTGAGCTGAAAGACGCTCGCCTGGATCTGTTCGAACGAATCGAGCTGCAGGAAGACCGGGGCGTCGTACAGGAAGTTGTCGGACAGCGCGTTGGTGGCCGTATGCACGAAACGCTCGTTCTCCGGTGAGGGCGTCATGGCCGGCTGCCCGGCCTGCTCGCGGGCGACCTGCCACAGTTGCCAGACCGTGCCGTCGAGAATGCGACGGAACATGTCCGCTGCGCTGGATTGCTGCTCCTGCGGCACCTTCTCGTTCACGAACTCCGCAATCGCCTGCAAACCGCCCTTCGTCTGGCTGGTTTTGCTCGCTGGAATCACGCCGGCGAACAGATCCAGTTCACGCTTTGCGCTCTCCTGCAACTGAGCGCGAAGCGCCGTCGAGGTCTGCGCCGGCAACGATTGTGCAGCGAAGCGGCGCGCGGCCTCGGCGCGTGCGCCGTCGTCCTGAAGGGCAGCGCGCAGCAGCATCCATTGCTTGACGGAGCCGTCGGCGTCCGCCGGAATGCGCAGGTACTGGAACGGGCCGTCCGGCGTGTCGCGCACCCCCGTCATGAAGACACGCTCACCGTCATCCACCAGAATCGGCAGCATGTAGTTGCGGTACTCCTTCGCCTGCCCGCTGCGATCGCGCAACTTGTATTGCACCGACGGTCCGACGTTGCGCAGATCCTTGCTCAGATCCGTGCGGGCACCCGAGCCGAGTTGGGCACTCAGATCGTCGCGCAACGACTTGCGCGCCACACCGCGCACGTCGCGCTCCCCCCCGCCATTGCTGATGTTCTCGACGTTGATCGCCCGAAAGTCGCTGAACTCGACGGTGTATTCGTCCTTGCCCGCAGCCCCCCCGCGCAATTGCGTCGAGCCGCCCACATCGCCCGAGAATGCAAACGGGCGATCCGACGCGCCGTGCATGGGATACCCGGTCAGCTTCAGCTTGCTGCCACCGTCCTCGAAGCTCGATTGATAGATCGCCACGCCCTTGAAGATGAACGGCTCATTGACCTTCACGGTCGCGTCCATCGTCTTGCCGGTCTCGGGGTCGGTGACCGCGATGTCGCTCGCGAACAGCTTCGGCATGCCCGTCGAATAGTAGTCGACGTGGAATTTCTTCAGTTCGATGGCGAACGGCAGATCCTGCACGACCGAGCCGTCCTGAAAATTCAGAATCGCTGTGGTCGATTTGCCGCCCTCCGGCACGAATGCGTAACCGCGGAACGCCGGATTGTTCGGCGAGAGACGATGCGTCGGTGGAATCTGTGCGATCACGGCATTGCCTTGCAGCGGCGACTTGCCGAACAGTGCCATCTGTACGCGGATCAGCAGATCACTGTCGACTAGGCCACCCAGACAGATGATGACGATTGCACTGTGCGCAAAGATGTAGCCGATCTTGTTAATCGCGCCTGCCTTGGCCGCGACAAGCGTCGCACCGTCGCGCTCGCGCACAACGAAACGGTAGCCGCGGTGTCCGAGATAACCCGTGAGGCGCGGCAGAAGCTCACCACGCGACGCCGGCCCGGTGAACTCGGCCTTGTGACCGAAGGCGCGCAGACTGCCCTCGCGCACGTGATCGCGCCAACTGCGGATGTCCGCAATCATCTTCGGCCCATTGCGCACGATGCACAGCGTCGTGGACGCCATCAGGAAGAAGAGGATCAGCAGGAACCACCACGAGCTGTACACGGTGTACAGGCCGAGCGAACGGAAGACACCGGCCCAGAATGGACCGAACTGATTGACGTAGTTGGGATACGGATCGCCCTGCTTAAGCACCGTGCCAACAATGCTGGCAATGGCGAGCACGGTCAGCAGGCTGATGGCAAAACGCATCGAGCTGACCAGCTCGACACCGTCGCGCACCCATCGTTGCGCGCCTTTGATCTGCATTCCGGAGGTACTGATGCTCATCCTGTTTCCGACAACAAAAAAGGGCGGGGACGCGTATCTCACGCGCCCGCCACCCTGTGTATGCTAAACCAGATCTACCCGGTCGCTCTGCGGCGCCGCTGCTGGTTTCGTTATAAGTCAGCGAATATACCCTGACGTTCACATGGTGTCAGGGCAGGACTGCCGATCAGCGCAAACCGGCGATGTAATCCGCGACTGCCTTGATTTCCTTGTCCGACAACCGCGAGGCTATGGTATGCATCGGCGCGTTGTTCTTGCGGGTCTCGTCGCGGAACGCGACCAGTTGGGCAGCGGTGTATTCCGCCCATTGGCCGGACAGACGCGGGTACTGCGACGGCATGCCGGCGCCGGCTGGTCCGTGGCAAGAGGCGCAGGCGGGAACCCCCTTTTCGGCCAGACCACCACGGTAAATTTTCTCGCCCAGCGGCACCGTGTCCTTGTTGCGCGCGACACCCGGCTTCGCGGTCTGCGAGGCGAAATAAGCGGATACGTTGCGCATGTCCTGTTCGGACAGTGCCGCGACCATGCCGGCCATGATGGGATTGTTACGCGCGGGAGTTTTGCCGGGCTGCGCCTTGAAGTCGGCGAGCTGTTTGTCCAGATATTCGGCGTGCTGGCCGGCGAGCTTCGGATAGGCGCCGCCGGTACTATTGCCGTCTGCCGCGTGGCAAGCGGCGCAGACCTGACTGGCAATGGCCTGTCCCCGGGCCAAGTCTGGTTTGGCGGGCGCCTGAGGCTCGGCGGCTTGTCCTGCACCGCTCAGAAGAAAGCATGCCAGCGCCAACGGTGTTGCAGCGAGAGACTTCCACACTCCTCGGTTCATTCGCACACCTTATATCTGTTTTGTCGGGAAATCGGTCGTTCGAACTCACCGTCCGACGCCGTGTTTCTCCTCCAACCTCACGGCGCGCGAGACGTTCGGGCAAGCCCTGGCAAGGCCAAGGTTAACTTTCATATTGTACAATAAAGTCTTTCCCCGACTTTAGGGGATTTCCATGTAGAAGGCCGCAGTACGGGGCTCCCCGGCCTGTCGCCGGTGGGCATCGAACCCGCCGTTCTGCGCCCCTGCGCCCGCGTTGCAGCCCGATCCCTGTGGCTGCGGCGCTCCCCGGTTTCTGCCATGTCCCTACTTCATCAAGCCCGCTTCTTTACGACCGTCAATCATCTGCGCGACCTGCCGCCCACGGCCGTGCCCGAGGTCGCCTTCGCGGGACGCTCGAACGCGGGCAAGTCCAGCGCGCTCAACATCCTCTGCAATCAGAAGCGGCTGGCCTTCTCGAGCAAGACGCCGGGACGCACGCAGCACATCAACTACTTCGAGATCGCTCACCTCGAGCATCTGTATGGCTATCTCGTCGATTTGCCCGGCTACGGCTACGCCGAGGTCGGCGGCGGGGTGAAGGTCCACTGGCAGAAGCTCCTCGGCGACTATCTCGTGCAGCGCCCGCAACTGCGCGGCCTCGTGCTCGTGATGGACTCGCGCCGGCCCTTCACGGACCTCGACTGCGAGTTGATCGACTGGTTCATGCCGACGGGACGTCCCATCCACGTGTTGCTGACCAAGGTGGACAAACTCACGCGTCAGGAAGCCACTGTCGTACTGCGCGACACGCAAAAACGTCTGGCCGCCCTGCCGCGCACCGACGGTCTGCCGTCCGACGATCCGGCAACGCCGCCGCAGTTCACGGCCCAACTGTACTCATCGCTCAAGCGCACCGGTGTCGACGCCGCGCAGCGCGTGCTCGAGGACTGGCTCGCCATTCCGGCGCGCGACGCCGCCAAGAAGTGAGCTTGTCCTGATCGTTTGTCCTGATCGTTCGCGCGCCGGGAGATCGGGTACGTCCTCGCCGCCCGCCTTCGCTCGCGCGAACGATGTCACCTTGCAGACGCGGGACAGCCTGCCGTCAAACCGTCAAACCGCCAAAGCAGATGGCAGACAGGCTCAGCGGACGCGGCAAATCGTCGCGGTGAACCGCATGGCGCTTCGTCAGTTCGATGGCAATTGGCGTGCGCAAGCGATGGCTTGGCATCCCCTCAGCCGAACGGATGAGGCCTGTCGAATCGGCCGGAAAGCATGGCTGTCCGGGGCGTTGCCATGACGATTCGTGCGCACATAAAAAAACCGCCGTGTAGGCACGGCGGGTTTAAATAAGCCTTATCGTAGAACGACAGGCGCCCGCTCAGGGAGGAGAAGCGGGGGACCCTCGCACACAGTGCGAACGTCCGGTTGGTATGATATACCATGCATTCGAAAGTTTCCCGGCAAGTGCCGTTTTTTGCGCGCCTTCCCTCTTAGGGAATCGTTGAGCCAGACGCAACGACCATCCGTTTTCGGGACACGTCCACACGACCGATTTCGCGGGAATCTTCGAAGCACCACTCTCCGTCCAAAGGACCGATCGCATGAGTTCCTACCCCCTGCTTCGCCCGCGCCGCATGCGACGCGATGACTTCTCACGTCGTTTGATGCGCGAAAACCGCCTGACTTGTGACGACCTCATATATCCGGTGTTCGTGCTCGAAGGCGAGAACCGTCGTGAAGCCGTCGATTCGATGCCTGGTGTCGAGCGTGTCTCTGTCGACGAACTGCTTCGCGTAGCCGATACATGCGTCACGCTCGGCGTCCCGGTGATCGCGCTGTTTCCGAACATCGAGGCCTCGCTGAAGACACCCGACGGCATCGAGGCAGCCAACCCGGACGGCCTGATCCCGCGCGCTGTGCGCGAATTGAAGCGCAACTTCCCCGATCTCGGCGTGTTGACCGACGTGGCGCTCGACCCATACACGAGCCACGGTCAGGACGGCGTGCTCGACGAAAACGGCTACGTCATCAACGATGTGACGACCGGTATTCTGGTAAAACAGGCCCTCACACAGGCCGAGGCCGGCGTGGACATCGTCGCCCCCTCCGACATGATGGACGGGCGCATTGGCGCCATTCGCGAAGCCCTGGAAGCGAATGGGCACATCCATACGCGAATCATGGCCTATGCCGCCAAGTACGCATCGGCCTTCTACGGCCCGTTCCGTGACGCAGTCGGGTCGGCATCGAATCTGGGCAAGGGCAACAAGATGACCTACCAGATGGACCCGGCCAACTCGGATGAAGCGCTGCGCGAAGTCGCGCTCGACATCGAGGAAGGCGCGGACATGGTGATGGTCAAGCCGGGCATGCCGTATCTCGACATCGTGCGCCGCGTGAAGGACGAGTTCCATTTCCCCACCTACGCGTATCAAGTGAGCGGCGAGTACGCGATGCTCAAGGCGGCTGCACAGAACGGCTGGCTGGATCACGACAAGGTCATGATGGAATCGCTGCTTGCGTTCAAGCGTGCGGGCGCGGATGGCGTCCTGACGTACTTCGCGCTTGATGCGGCACGCCTGATTCGCGCGCAAGCCTGAATACGGCACGCGGTCGACGGGATTTGCAAGCGGATTCAGGCGCGCCCCGGCGACTTAGCCGCCGGGGCGTGTGTTAGTAAAATCCTCGTCGCATAAATGAAAACGGCCAGCCCGATCTCGGGTTGGCCGTTTTGCGTTGCACATGACATCAAGCGTGCCGCCAGATCTGCGGACTCCCGCTCGCGGAGGCATTAACTGCCGCTCAGAGACTCAGACGCTCAAACCGCAGGGCCGTATGCTTTCTCAAGGCTGCGCAGGAACTGTTCTGCGGATTGTGCGCCGATGACGCGCGTGCCAGCGACCTCCTTGCCACTGCCATCAAAGAAGATGATGCCCGGCGGCCCAAACAGCCCGAAGCGCTTGAGCAGCGCCTGGTCGTCGGCATTGTTCGCGGTCACGTCCGCCTGCACGAGCACCATCGGGTCAAGTCGTGCCTTCACCTTCGGATCCGTAAAAACGAAACGCTCCATCTCCTTGCAACTGATGCACCAGTCCGCATAGAAATCGAACATCACCGGCCGCCCCGCCGTCGCCAATACCTGATCGAGTTCCGCAACGCTGCGGACGCGCTGAAACCGGATGCCTTCCGCAGTCGCCACACCCGCGTTGGCGCTTCCGGAGGCCACCGCCGTCAATCCGGCGAGGGGTGCGAGCGGATCACGTGCCCCGGCTGCGGCCCCCACCAGCGCGACAGCCCCCAGAAGGGCGACGGCAACGCCGAGGCCCTTGAGAAGACGTCGGACACCGCCGGCCCCCTCGGGCAGGGTATCGAAAACGCGCATGAACGTGGCGGCCACCAGCAGCAGGACGCCCCAACCCAGCAACAGAACCGGCGTTGGCAGCAACGGCCGCACAATCCAGAGGGCAACACCGAGAAGCAGGAAGCCGAAGAAACGCTTCACACCCTCCATCCACGCCCCGGCACGTGGCAGCAACGCGCCCCCGCCCCCCGCGAGGATCACGAGCGGCAAGCCCATTCCCAACGACAATGCGAAGAGCGTAGCGCCACCAAAGACCGCATCGCCCGTCTTCGCGATGAAGGCAAGCGCTGCGGCCAGCGGGGCGGTCACACACGGGCTGACGATCAGCCCCGAGAGCACCCCCATCATGGCAGCACCGACCCATTGACCGGACTGCTGCTTGCGCGCCGCGTCGTCAATTCGGGCACGCAGCGCCGAGGGCAACTGGATTTCGTACACCCCGAACATCGACAGCGAGAGAACGACCATCAGCAACGCAAACAAGGCCAACACCCAAGGCGCTTGAAGGAACGCGATGAGGCCTTGCCCGAGCAACCCGGCGGCTACGCCGATGACGGTGTTCACTACCGCCATGCCGAGCACGTAAGCGACGGCAAGGCGTATCGCCTTACCTCGGCTCGCCTCCTGTCCCGCGACGATCGACAGAAGAATCGGCACCATCGGCAACACGCACGGCGTGAAAGCCAACCCGACGCCAAGCGCGAAGAAAATCCCCAGTGCCAATGCAAAGCTGCCGCCGGAGAGAATGCGCTCTGCCTCGCTGTAGTCCTCTCGCGCCGACAACCAACCACCCGCCGTGCTGGCGGAAGGCGCCGCCGCAGCAACAGCGGCAGCCTGCAAGCCACTCGACGCTTTCGGACCACCGCCGAGCAGCGCTTGCGTGGCCGGCCCTGGCGTCACTGCCGCACTCGAACTCCCGCCCGTTGTACCGCCAACCGCTGCTTCTGAAATCTTGAGCGGCTTGTCCATTGGCGGATAGCACAGCCCCTTGTCCGCACACCCCTGCATGGTGACGTTCAGTGTGAACGGAGCGCCCGCCTGATTGACAGGAATTCGAACATCGATGGGCTCGTGGTACACCTCCATGTCCTTGCCGAAAGTCTCGTCGTGCTTAACCTCACCCTTCGGAAATACCGGCGTCCCGAGTGTGACGGCAGGGTTGTCGGCCGCGAAGGCGAATCGCTCACGGTAGAGGTAGTACCCCTTGGCAACGTCGAAATGCAGCAGAACGGCACCGGGCTGCTCCGTCTTCGATACCTTGAAGGCGACATCCGGATCGAGAAAATCGTCGGCCGCATGCGCACGCCCCGCGCCGAATGAAAGCAAGGCGGCCACGACAAGCCACGCAACCGCCCAAAATCGCACAACGCGACTTCGCATCGAAGCGCTTTGATCGCTGCCAGCTTCCGCAGGCGTCGCCACCACCATCATCGTCGAATCAGACATGCAATTTCCCCCGCGTCTCCTCTTCGACCCAGCGTGCATAAGCTGGCAACGCTGTGGCGGCGGGCCATGCAACGATCTCGGGCACGTCGTAAGGATGATGTTCTTTGATGTACTGCTCAAGCGCGCTATAGCGCGCGGCGGTCGTCTTGATCATGAGCGGCACTTCCACGCTGGTTTCGCGCTTGCCTTGCCAGTGATAGCTTGAGCGCACCGGCGCCATTTGCTGCACGCACGCCGCCAGCCGCTCGGCAAGCATACCGTCGATCGCGGCTTCGGCGCTGGCCTCGTCGGGAAACGTCGTCATGACGATAAGAAGGGCATCCATGGTGTCCGGTAGACCATTCAAACGGAAGGATTGTTCACTGTACACCGAGGCTATGAAAAGTGCGCAATCGGCCGGCGATTTCCGGACTGATGTCACCATGCCTTCGGACAACACCTCAAAATAAAAAAAGCCAGGTCAACGACCTGGCTTCTTCTTACGGCTGACGATCTAGAAAAGACCGTTGCGCGAATCGCTTACTCAGCGACTTCCGGCGCTTCCGTGTCGACTTCCGGACGGTCCAGCAGTTCGACGAAAGCCATCGGCGCGTTGTCGCCCACGCGGAAACCCATCTTCAGGATACGCAGGTAGCCGCCCGGACGGTTGGCAAAACGCGGGCCGAGTTCGTTGAACAGCTTGGTGACCATTTCGCGGTCGCGCAGGCGGTTGAACGCCAGACGACGGTTGGCAACCGAGTCCTTCTTACCCAGCGTGATGAGGGGCTCGACGACCTTACGCAGTTCCTTGGCCTTTGGCAGCGTGGTCTTGATCGCTTCGTGCTGGATCAACGAGTTCGACATGTTACGCAGCATTGCCAGACGGTGGCTGCTGGTACGGTTCAGTTTACGCAGACCATGACGGTGACGCATTTCAACTTTCCTTTAAACAGAGTTTTCGACCTAGCTCTTCTATCGGTGACAAACACCGCGGGCCGGTACCTTCGCTATCGGCCGTATCGGAACACTCCGACGCGCCGCACTTACGTAGCAACATGGCCACCCGAAGGCGGCCATGTCATTACACCTTACTTCTCGAGACCGGCCGGCGGCCAGTTTTCGAGCTTCATGCCCAGCGTGAGACCACGCGAGGCAAGCACTTCCTTGATCTCGTTGAGCGACTTGCGACCCAGATTCGGGGTCTTGAGCAATTCGTTCTCGGTACGCTGGATCAGGTCGCCGATGTAGTAGATGTTTTCGGCCTTCAAGCAGTTGGCCGAACGCACCGTCAACTCGAGATCGTCCACCGGACGCAGCAGGATCGGATCGATCTGCGGCGCACGCGACGGCGCTTCGCTGGCGGCTTCCGTGCCTTCCAGCGCAGCGAACACCGACAGCTGGTCGACGAGGATGCGAGCCGATTGACGGATCGCTTCTTCCGGCGACACCACACCGTTGGTTTCGATGTTCATCACGAGCTTGTCCAGGTCAGTGCGTTGCTCCACACGGGCCGATTCGACCGCATAGCTCACACGCTTGACCGGCGAGAACGACGCGTCGAGGACGATACGACCAATCACCTTGGCCGAATCATCGCCATAACGGCGCACGTTACCCGGGACATAACCACGACCCTTTTCGATCTTGATCTGGACGTCGAGCTTGCCGCCCTTGGCCAGATGCGCGATCACGTGATCGGGGTTGATCAGTTCCACATCATGCGGCACTTCGATATCCGAAGCGCGCACTACACCTTCACCATCCTTGCGCAGCGTAACGGTGACTTCGTCACGGTTATGCAGCTTGAACACCACACCCTTCAGGTTCAACAGGAAGTTGACGACATCTTCCTGCACACCGTCGATGGTGGAGTATTCATGCACAACGCCAGCGATCGTCACTTCGGTCGGCGCGTAGCCCACCATCGACGACAACAGCACGCGGCGAAGCGCGTTGCCCAAGGTGTGGCCGTAGCCACGTTCGAACGGCTCCATCACGACTTTGGCGTGATGCTCACCGACCGGCTCAACCGCAATGATCTTGGGCTTCAACAAACTGGTTTGCATAGGTTTCCTTTTCAATACCCTCGGCTCGTTACACCGATAAGGCTGATGGGTGACAACCTGCACGGAACGCAAAACGCGCCGTGAGGCGCGTCAGCATACGGATTAACGCGAATACAATTCGACGATCAGGCTTTCGTTGATGTCGCCCGCGATATCGCTACGTTCCGGCAGTGCCTTGAAAGTGCCTTCCATCTTCTTGGCGTCAACCGAAACCCAGATCGGGAAACCGACTTGCTCAGCCAGCGACAGCGATTCTTGAATACGCACTTGCTTCTTGGCCTTTTCGCGCACGGTGATCACGTCACCGGCCTTGACCTTGATCGACGGGATGTTGGCGACAACACCGTTCAGCACGATCGCCTTATGGCCGACCAGCTGGCGCGCTTCGGCGCGCGTCGAACCAAAGCCCATGCGGTACACGACGTTGTCCAGGCGCGACTCGAGAACCTGCAGCAGGTTTTCACCCGTGTTGCCCTTGAGACGGTCGGCTTCCGCGAAATAACGACGGAACTGACGCTCGAGCACGCCGTAAATACGCTTGACCTTCTGCTTTTCGCGCAGTTGGTTGCCGTAGTCCGACGTACGAGCACCCGAGGTGCGGCCATGCTGACCCGGCTTGCTATCCAGCTTGCACTTGTCGGCGAGCGAGCGGCGTGCGCTCTTCAGGAAGAGGTCAGTACCTTCACGGCGGGAGAGTTTGGCCTTCGGGCCGATATAACGTGCCACGGTTGTTCCTTTATCTCAAAATTTGACGCAGCGAACTTTGTCCACTACGCAAGTCCGGTACCAATGTACCGGACGGTGGTCTTAGAAATTGCTTCGCGCACGGCCGAGACCGTGCGCGAACCCGCGATTATAGCAGGATTCTGAAGCGTCTTAGATACGACGACGCTTCGGCGGGCGGCAGCCGTTGTGCGGGACCGGCGTCACGTCCGAGATGGCCGTGATTTTGATACCCAGCGCATTCAGCGCGCGAACCGCCGATTCGCGACCCGGGCCCGGGCCCTTGATGCGAACTTCCAGGTTCTTCACGCCGTATTCCAGTGCCACGCGGCCAGCCGACTCAGCAGCAACCTGGGCAGCGAACGGGGTCGACTTACGCGAACCCTTGAAGCCCTGGCCACCCGACGTCGCCCATGCCAGCGCATTGCCCTGACGATCGGTGATCGTGATGATGGTGTTGTTGAACGAAGCGTGGACGTGCACGACGCCTTCTGCAACGCTCTTCTTGACCTTCTTGCGAACGCGCTGCGAAGCGGCGTTGTTCTGTTGCTTAGCCATGAGTTTCCTATCCTCTGGTTACTTCTTCAGCGAGACGCCGGCCTTACGCGGGCCCTTGCGGGTACGCGCATTGGTACGGGTACGCTGACCGCGAAGCGGCAAGCCCTTGCGGTGACGCATACCACGATAGCAGCCCAGATCCATCAGGCGCTTGATGTTCATGGTCACTTCACGGCGCAGGTCGCCCTCGACCGTCAGTTGACCGACTTGATCACGCAGCTTTTCGAGATCAGCGTCGTCGAGGTCCTTGACCTTCTTCGAGAACGGCACACCAGCGGCTTCGCAAATCTGGCGAGCGCGCGTGCGGCCGACACCGTAAATAGCCGTCAGGCCGATAGCGGTGTGCTGGTGGTTCGGGATGTTAACCCCTGCGATACGAGCCATTCGTAATTCCCCAACTAAATAGCGTTAAAGGCCGATTAGCCCTGACGTTGCTTGTGGCGCGGATCCGAACTGCAGATCACGCGCAGCACGCCTTTGCGCTTCACAAACTTGCAATTGCGGCAGATGCACTTAACAGATGCCAAAACTTTCATGACAATTCCCTCTCTCTAATCACTTCGCCCGGAAGACGATCCGCGCACGCGACAGATCGTAGGGCGTCAACTCTACCGTCACCTTATCTCCGGGAAGGATGCGGATGTAATGCATCCGCATCTTGCCGGAAATATGTCCGAGTACTACATGGCCATTTTCCAGCTTTACCCGGAAGGTGGCATTGGGGAGGTTTTCAAGGACCTCACCCTGCATTTGAATAACGTCGTCTTTCGACATGATCCAGGATCAGCGAAGCGTCATGTTATTGCCGCCCTTGAAATTCGCCTTACGGAGCAGCGACTCATATTGTTGCGACATCACATACGACTGCACTTGCGCCATGAAGTCCATTGTCACCACCACGATAATCAGCAGTGAGGTTCCACCGAAGTAGAACGGGACATTCCAACGCAACACCAGGAACTCAGGCAGCAAACACACCAAGGTGACGTAAGCTGCGCCGGCCAGTGTGAGGCGCGTCAGGATCTTGTCGATATACCGCGCCGTCTGGTCGCCCGGACGAATCCCCGGAACAAACGCACCGCTCTTCTTCAGGTTCTCGGCGGTCTCCTTGCTGTTAAACACCAGAGCGGTGTAGAAGAAGCAGAAGAACACGATCGCCAGTGCGTAGAGCATCACGTAGATCGGCTGACCCGGCGACAACTTCGCCGCGATATCCTTGAGCCAGCGCGCGTTATCACCCGCACCAAACCAATTCGCGATCGTTGCCGGGAACAGGATGATCGACGATGCAAAGATCGGCGGAATCACGCCTGCCATGTTCAGCTTGAGCGGCAGGTGCGAAGCCTGACCGCCGTACACCTTGTTGCCGACCTGACGCTTGGCGTAGTTCACAAGGATCTTGCGCTGACCACGTTCGACGAACACGACGAAGAACGTCACGAGCACCACGAGGGCACAGATCACGATGGCCGAGAACGGACCAATCGAACCCGTACCGACAAGCTCGAACAAACCGCCCACAGCATTCGGCAAACCGGCCGCGATACCACCGAAGATGATGATCGAGATACCGTTACCGAGACCGCGTTCAGTGATTTGCTCACCGAGCCACATCAGGAACATCGTGCCGGTCACGAGCGTGATCACCGTCGTCAGGCGGAACAACATGCCCGGATCGACGACGAGCCCCGGCTCGCTTTCCAACGTCACCGCGATCGCTGCTGCCTGGAAGAGCGCGAGCACCACCGTGAAATACCGGGTGTACTGCGTGATCTTGCGCTGTCCGGCCTGGCCTTCCTTACGCAATGCTTCCAACTGAGGCGAAACCATCGCCAACAGCTGCATGATGATCGATGCCGAAATATACGGCATGATCCCCAGTGCGAAGATCGTGAAACGCGACAACGCACCGCCCGAGAACATGTTGAACATGCCCAGGATCCCGCCCGACTGGCGCTGGAACAACTGCGCCAGCTGATCGGGGTCGATGCCCGGCACCGGGATATGCGCACCAATACGGTAGACAATCAGCGCCAGCAGCAGGAAAACCAGCCGCCGACGCAGATCCGCATACTTCGGGCCCTGCGTACCAGGCTTAGCGAGATTAGGAGACTTGGCCAATGCTGGCTCCGGGGTGACCTAACTTACTCTGCAACCGAACCGCCAGCCGCTTGAATGGCGGTGAGCGCACCCTTGGTGACGCCCAGACCCTTCACAACGACTTTGCGGGTGATCTCGCCCGAGGCGATGATCTTGGCCGACAGCGACAGCTCGCTCACCAGACCAGCCTGCTTCAGAACCAGCAGATCGATCTCGTCGACCGGCAGGTTGTTCAGGTCGGCCAGGCGAACTTCGCCCACGAAACGACGCGTCAGCGACTTGAAACCACGCTTCGGCAGACGACGTTGCAGCGGCATTTGACCGCCTTCGAAGCCCACCTTGTGGAAGCCGCCCGAACGCGACTTCTGACCCTTGTGACCACGGCCGGCGGTTTTACCCAGCCCCGAACCGATGCCACGGCCAACGCGGCGCTTGGCGTGCTTGGCGCCTTCTGCCGGCTTAATCGAATTCAATTCCATTTTGCCCTCGCTCAGTCGACGATCTTCACAAGGTACGAGACCTTGTTGATCATGCCCCGCACAGCGGGCGTATCCTGCAACTCGCTGACCGAATTGAGGCGACGCAGGCCCAGGCCCTTGACGGTCGCGCGGTGTTCTTCACGCGTACCGATCAGGCTCTTGACCAGCTTAACTTTCACAGTTTGCTGCGACATATTGATCACCCTTAGCCGAGGATCTCTTCCACCGACTTGCCACGCTTGGCGGCGATGTCAGCAGGAGTCGATTGTTTCTTCAGGCCGTCGAGCGTGGCGCGGACCAGGTTGTACGGGTTCGTCGAGCCAAGGCTCTTCGTCACCACGTTGGTCACGCCCATCACCTCGAACACCGCGCGCATCGGGCCACCGGCGATAACACCGGTACCGTCCTTCGCCGGCGACATCAGGACGCGCGAGGCGCCATGCTGGCCGAGAACGTTGTGTTGCAGGGTGCCGTTCTTCAGGGGCACCTTGAACATATTGCGGCGGGCTTGTTCCATTGCCTTTTGAACGGCAACGGGGACTTCCTTCGCCTTGCCCTTGCCCATGCCGATGCGGCCATCGCCGTCACCAACCACGGTCAACGCGGCAAAACCGAGAATACGGCCACCCTTCACAACCTTCGTGACACGGTTGACCGCGATCATCTTCTCGCGAAGGCCGTCGTCGCGTTCGTCAGCCTGAACTTTCGCTTGCATCTTTGCCATGACGGATCCTTACTTAGAACTTGAGGCCGGCTTCACGGGCAGCGTCGGCAAGAGCCTTAACGCGACCGTGATAGCGGAAGCCCGAGCGGTCGAAAGCAACGCTTTCGATGCCGGCAGCCTTCGCCTTTTCGGCGATACGACGGCCGATCAGCGCTGCAGCGGCAGCGTTGCCACCCTTGCCTTCCTTGTCGCCCAGTTCCTTGCGCACTTCGGCTTCCAGCGTCGAAGCGCTGGCCAGCACTTGCGTGCCGTCTTCCGAGAAAACTTGCGCGTAAATGTGCACGTTGGTGCGATGCACGGAAAGGCGATGCACCTTCTGAGCTGCCAGCTTGATACGAGTCTGGCGAGCGCGGCGCACACGTGATTGTTTCTTGTCCATGTTTCGCACCCTTACTTCTTCTTGGTTTCCTTGAGGATCACCACCTCGTCCGCATAGCGGACGCCCTTACCCTTGTAGGGCTCGGGCGGACGGTAACCGCGAACTTCCGCAGCCACTTGTCCGATGCGTTGCTTATCAACGCCTTTGATGATGATCTCCGTCTGCGTCGGGGTCTCGGCCTTCACGCCTTCCGGCATGGCATGCACAACATCGTGCGAGAAACCCAGCTCGAGCTTCAGGTTGTTACCTTCAGCCTTGGCACGGTAACCCACGCCAACGAGTTGCAGCTTCTTTTCGAAACCCTTGCTCACGCCGGTCACCATATTGTTGACCAGCGCACGTTCCGTACCGTACAGCGCATTCGCTTCGCGGCTTTCATCGGCCGGGGCGAAGGTGACGGTGCCGTCTTCGATCTTGACGATCACAAGCGGGTTGATGCCGCGGGTCAACGAACCCAGGGCGCCCTTGATCGTCAGCACATTGCCAGCCAGCGTTGCTTCAACGCCCTTCGGCAGTGCAATGGGACTCTTACCTACTCGAGACATTTCTACTCTCCTCGGTTAGGCCACGTAGCAGATGACTTCGCCGCCCACGCCGGTGGCGCGTGCTTTGCGATCGGTCATCACGCCCTTCGGGGTCGAGACGATAGCAACGCCCAGGCCGTTCATGACCTGCGGGATGTCGTTGCGGCTCTTGTACACACGCAGACCCGGACGCGACACGCGCTCGAGGCGCTCAATCACAGGACGGCCAGCGTAGTACTTCAGTGCGATGTTCAGCACCGGCTTCGTTTCTTCTGCTTCAACCGCGAAGTCTTCGATATAGCCTTCGTCCTTGAGGACCTTGGCGATCGAGACCTTCAGCTTGGACGAGGGCATCTTCACCGATGCCTTCTCAACCATCTGAGCGTTGCGGATGCGAGTCAGCATATCGGCGATAGGATCGCTCATGCTCATGGTGCTTCTCCTATTACCAGCTTGCTTTGGTCACGCCCGGGATTTCGCCACGGAAGGCGATTTCACGGATCTTGTTACGGGCCAGGCCGAATTTGCGGAAGGTACCGCGCGGACGGCCGGTCAGGTCGCAACGATTGCGTTGACGCGTCGGGTTGGCGTTACGCGGCAGCTGTTGCAGCGCCAGGCGTGCTTCATAACGCTCGTCTTCCGACTTGCTGGTGTCTTCGATGGTCGCTTTGAGGGCGGCGCGCTTGGCAGAAAATTTCTGCGCCAGACGGGCGCGTTTCTTTTCGCGTTCGATAAGTGCCAGTTTAGCCACGATTACCTCAGTTACGGAACGGGAATTTGAACGCCGACAGAAGAGCCTTGGCTTCTTCGTCAGTCTTCGCGGTCGTGGTGATGCTGATGTTCAGACCACGCAGCGCGTCGATTTTGTCGTACTCGATTTCGGGGAAAATGATCTGCTCTTTCACACCGATGTTGTAGTTGCCACGACCGTCGAACGCACGACCCGAAATACCACGGAAGTCACGCACGCGCGGCAGAGCCACGGTGATGAAACGATCCAGGAATTCGAACATACGCTCACCGCGCAGCGTCACCATCGTACCGATCGGGTAACCTTCGCGGATCTTGAAACCGGCGATAGCCTTGCGAGCCTTCGTCACCACCGGCTTTTGACCGGCAATCTTCGTCAGGTCGCCAACGGCGTGCTCAATGATCTTCTTGTCAGCAACGGCTTGACCAAGGCCCATGTTCAGGGTGATCTTGGTGATGCGCGGCACTTCCATGACAGACTTGTAACCGAACTGCTTAGTCAGCTCGGCGACAACTTTGTCCTTATAGAATTCTTGCAAACGGGCCATTATCTATACTCCCTGCGATTAGGCACCGACGACCGTAGCACCGGTCGTCTTGAGGAAGCGGACCTTCTTGCCGTCTTCGACCTTGATGCCCACGCGCGACGGCTTGCCATTGGCATCCACCAGCGCCACGTTCGAAACGTGGATCGGCATCGTTTTGTCGACCACGCCACCTTGCGTGCCCTTCATCGGGTTCGGCTTGACGTGCTTCTTAGCAACGTTCACGCCCTCGACGACCAACTTGTCGCCATCAACGGCCAGGACCGTGCCACGCTTGGCCTTGTCCTTACCCGTCAGCACGATGACCTGGTCACCCTTGCGAATCTTGTTCATGTGTCGGCTCCTTACAGCACTTCCGGGGCCAGCGACACGATCTTCATGAAGCGTTCGGTACGCAGTTCACGCGTAACCGGCCCGAAGATACGGGTGCCGATCGGCTCGAGCTTGGTATTAAGCAGCACGGCGGCGTTGCCGTCGAATTTGACCAGCGAGCCGTCCTGGCGACGCACGCCCTTGGCGGTACGCACGACCACTGCATTGTAGATTTCGCCCTTCTTGACGCGACCACGCGGGGCAGCATCCTTCACGCTGACCTTGATGATGTCGCCAATGCCGGCGTAGCGACGCTTGGAGCCGCCCAGCACCTTGATGCACATCACTTCACGCGCACCGGTGTTGTCGGCTACTTCGAGCCGGGTTTCAGTTTGAATCATGGTGTTATCTTCCCAACTTAATCCGACACATACGCGTCGGTCAGTCTTGGTCCCCGTCAGCACCAAAGGGTGCCGTTTGGGTTGAGTCGTTCAAAAGTGGACAACCTTGCTACCTTGACCTGACCCGTAGAGGATACGAATCGGCTTCGGAAGCCATCCACTCCCTTGCGAAACCAAAGACCGGTTTTAGCGAAAGAAGCGGAAAGTCCGGAATTATACAATGATAATTCCGGACTTGCAAGTCAAGCCTTCGCTTCAGCTCACCTTAGATGATACGGGCGGCTTCCACGAGACGGGAGACCGTCCAGGCCTTGGTCTTCGACAGCGGACGAGTTTCTTGAATCTCGACCGTATCGCCTTCCTTGATCTGGTTGGTCTCATCGTGCGCGTGGTACTTCTTCGAACGCACGATGTACTTGCCGTAGAGCGGGTGCTTCATTTGACGCTCGACCAGCACGGTAACCGTCTTGTCCATCTTGTCGCTGATAACTTTACCCACGAGGGTACGCTTCAGCGAGGTCTTAGCGGTATCGTTCATTTCTGGCTCGCCTTCTCAGTCAACACGGTACGCACACGCGCGATGTCCTTGCGCACCTTCTTCAGCTGGCTGGTGTTGCTCAGCTGTTGGGTGCCCGCTTGCATGCGAAGACCGAATTGGGCCTTCAGCAGATCCGACAGTTCCTTGTTCAGGCCGTCGACATCCTTGGCACGAAGTTCGGATGCTTTCATTTCAAATTCTCCCCTCAGGCGCCAAGGCGACGTACGAAGAACGTCGTCTGAATCGGCAGCTTGGCAGCAGCCAGGCGGAACGCCTCGCGTGCCAGCGCTTCATCCACACCGTCCATTTCGTACAGCATCTTGCCCGGTTGAATCTCGGCGACGTAGTACTCCGGGTTACCCTTACCGTTACCCATACGCACTTCTGCCGGCTTTTGCGAGATCGGCTTGTCCGGGAAAATACGGATCCAGATACGACCACCGCGCTTGATGTGGCGGGTCATGGCACGACGCGCGGCTTCGATTTGACGAGCCGTCAGACGACCACGACCGACCGCCTTCAGGCCGAATTCGCCGAACGACACTTCGTTGCCACGGGTGGCGACGCCAGTGTTACGGCCCTTCTGCTCTTTGCGATACTTTCTGCGTTTCGGTTGCAGCATGATTATTCTCCAGTCTTGGCGTCGCCTTCAGGCTTGCCAGCCGGACGGCGTGCACCACCGCGCTTCGCACCGGCCTTATCGCCAGCGTCGTCACGACGGGGGCGACGGTCGCCCGGACGCGCGTTGCGGCGCGGACGCTTTTCTTCGGCCGGCTCTTCAGCCACCGGAGCGTCGTTGCGGCCCAGCGTGTCACCCTTGTACACCCACACCTTGATACCGATGATGCCGTACGTCGTCTTCGCTTCCGCAGTTGCGTAGTCGATGTCAGCGCGCAGCGTGTGCAGGGGCACACGGCCTTCGCGGTACCACTCGGTACGGGCGATTTCGATACCGTTCAGACGGCCGGCGCTCATGATCTTGATGCCTTGGGCACCCAGACGCATCGCGTTCTGCATCGCACGCTTCATTGCGCGACGGAACATGATACGGCGCTCGAGCTGCTGAGCGATCGAATCAGCGATGAGCTGCGCATCGGTTTCCGGCTTGCGGATTTCCTCGATGTTCACATGCACGGGCACGCCCATGCGCTTTTGCAGCTCGGCCTTGAGGATTTCGATGTCCTCGCCCTTCTTACCGATCACAACGCCCGGACGCGAGCTGAAAATCGTAATACGAGCGTTCTTTGCCGGACGTTCGATGATGACACGGCCAACCGAAGCGTTCTTCAGCTTCTTCTTCAGATATTCGCGAACGCCGATGTCTTCCTTCAGCATCTGCGCGAAATTCTGATTGTTGGCGTACCAACGCGAAGCCCAGTTACGACTGACAGCCAGACGGAAGCCAGTCGGATGAATTTTCTGTCCCATCGTGACCCCTTAGTTGCCCAGCGTCACAGTGATGTGACAGGTTTGCTTCTCGATCTTGTTACCACGGCCTTTTGCACGCGCCGTGAAACGCTTGAGCGAGGTGCCCTTGTCGACAAAAATGCCCTTGACGCGCAGTTCGTCGATGTCAGCACCTTCATTGTGCTCGGCGTTGGCGATAGCCGACTCGAGCACCTTCTTGATGATGACCGCGGCCTTCTTCGGCGAGAAGGTCAGGACATTGAGTGCACGCTCCAGCGGCAGGCCACGAATCTGGTCAGCGACCAGACGCGTCTTCTGCGCCGAGATACGGGCACCGCGATGAATTGCTTTCACTTCCATGATCGGCCCCTTATTTCTTCGCCTTCTTGTCGGCCGCATGGCCCTTGAAGGTACGGGTAAGTGCGAACTCACCCAGCTTGTGGCCGACCATGTTTTCCGTCACGTACACCGGCACGTGCTGACGGCCGTTATGCACGGCGATCGTCAGGCCGATGAAATCGGGCAGGACGGTCGAACGACGCGACCAGGTCTTGATCGGCTTTTTGTCACGCGATGCAGCTGCCGCTTCCACTTTCTTCAGCAGATGAGCGTCGCAAAACGGACCTTTTTTAACAGAACGAGTCATTTGCTAGCTCCAATTAACGCTTCTTGCGACGCTGAACGATCATGCTGTCGGTGCGCTTGGTCGAGCGGGTACGCTTACCCTTGGTATGCTGACCCCACGGGCTGACCGGATGACGACCAGCAGCCGTACGACCTTCACCACCACCATGCGGGTGATCCACCGGGTTCATCGCCACACCGCGAACGGTCGGGCGAATACCGCGCCAACGCTTTGCACCGGCCTTGCCGAGTTGGCGCAGGCTGTGCTCTTCGTTACCGACTTCACCGATGGTGGCGCGGCACTCGATGTGCACGCGACGAACTTCACCCGAACGCAGACGCACTTGAGCGTACGTGCCTTCGCGAGCCAGCAGCATTGCCGAGGTACCAGCAGCACGGGCGATTTGCGCGCCCTTGCCCGGTTGCAGCTCGATGCCGTGAATCGTGGTACCGACCGGAATGTTACGGATCGGCAGCGTGTTACCGGCCTTGATCGGCGCTTCCGAGCCGCTCACGAGTTGCTGACCGACGGTCAGACCCTTCGGTGCCAGGATGTAACGACGCTCGCCATCGGCGTAGCACAGCAGAGCGATGTTCGCGCTGCGGTTCGGATCGTATTCCAGACGCTCAACCTTCGCCGTGATGCCGTCCTTGTTGCGACGGAAGTCGACGATACGGTAGTGCTGCTTGTGACCGCCACCCATATGACGGGTGGTGATGTGACCGTTGTTATTACGGCCAGCGGTCTTGCTCTTGGTATCGAGCAACGGGGCGAACGGCTTGCCCTTATGCAGATCCTTGTTGACGACCTTGACCAGCGAACGGCGGCCCGGCGACGTCGGTTTCGTTTTGACGAGTGCCATGATTACTTGGCCTCCGCTTCAAAATTGATTTCCTGACCCGGCTTCAAGCTCACGTAAGCCTTCTTCTCGTGGTCGCGACGACCCATGAAGCGGCCAAAGCGCTTTTGCTTGCCCTTGCGGTTCAGGATTTGCACCGACTCGACTTCCACCTTGAAGAGAAGCTCAACTGCAGCCTTCACTTCTTGCTTGTTCGCGTCGCGTGCAACTTGGAACACCACTTGTTCATTCTTGTCAGCCACCAGCGTCGCCTTTTCGGAGATCACCGGCGCGAGCAGGACCTGGTACAGACGATGGTCGTTTTTACGCACGTCGCTCATGACAGCATCTCCTCAATCTTGGCGATCGCGCCCTTCGTCAGCAGCACCTTCTTGAAGTAGATGAGCGACAGCGGGTCGGCGAAACGCGGCTCGGTGACGGCAACGTGAGCCAGATTGCGCGAGGCCAGGAACAAGTTCTCGTCCACGCTATCCGTGATCAGCAGCACCGAGTCAAGACCCATGGCCTTGACCTTGTCAGCGAGCAGTTTGGTCTTCGGAGCATCCAGCTTGATGTCCTCGACGACCGACAGACGACCTTCACGGGCGAGCTGCGACAGAATCGAGCACACACCGGCGCGGTACATCTTCTTGTTGACTTTGTGGGTGAAGTTCTCTTCCGGCGAATTCGGGAAGATACGGCCACCGCCGCGCCACAGCGGGCTCGACGACATACCGGCACGAGCGCGGCCCGTACCCTTCTGACGCCACGGCTTCTTGGTCGTGTGCTTGACCTGTTCACGGTCCTTCTGCGCACGATTGCCGCTACGGGCGTTGGCTTGATAAGCCACCACAACCTGATGGATCAGCGCTTCGTTGTAGTCACGGCCGAACACGACGTCCGACGCGTTGACAGCAGCGCCTTCCTGACCTTGCTCATTCAGGAGCTTCAGTTCCATTGTTACGCTCCCTTCGCGAGTTTGGCCTTGACTGCCGAGGTCACGAAAACCTTGCCTTCGTTAGCGCCCGGAACGGCACCCTTCACGAAGATCAGGTTACGCTCAGCGTCAATGCGCGCGATTTCGAGATTCTGCACCGTCGTGGTGACATCGCCCAGGTGACCCGTCATGCGCTTGCCCGGGAACACACGACCCGGATCCTGCGCCATACCGATCGAGCCCGGCACGTTGTGCGAACGCGAGTTACCGTGCGATGCGCGGCCCGAAGCGAAGTTGTAGCGCTTGATGGTACCGGCGTAGCCCTTACCGATCGACACGCCTTGCACGTCGACCTTCTGGCCTACCTGGAACAGATCGACGCCAACGACTGCGCCCGGCTGCAGTTCAGCAGCTTTGGCAGCGTCAACGCGGAATTCCTTGAGGATTTCACCGGCTTCGACACCCGCTTTCGCGAAGTGACCGGCGGCGGCCTTAACGACGCGCGTAGCGCGGCGATTGCCGAAAGTGACTTGAACGGCGGTGTAGCCGTCCGTTTCATCCGTCTTGATTTGCGTCACGCGGTTGTTAGACACGTCGAGCACGGTGACGGGAATCGAATCGCCGTCGTCCGTGAAAATACGCGTCATGCCAACCTTGCGACCGACAAGGCCAAGGCTCATGATTTTCTCCATTCCCGACTGCGATTGGCCGGGGCTAAATGACAAAAGGATGGTCCACGGATGTGGGCCATCTTTTCAAAACTACACTTGAGCCCGCCATTATAGACGGACTTTTATCGCTTGACAAGTGTTGCTAAATCGCATAACAAAGCCCCGCCGGTCCAGCATTGGCGGGGCTTTCAAGAGCAAAGTCGCTCGCAAGCCTTACTGCAGCTTGATCTCGACGTCGACGCCAGCCGGCAGATCCAGCTTCATCAACGCGTCGACGGTCTTGTCCGTCGGATCGACGATGTCCATCAGGCGCTGGTGCGTGCGGATCTCGAGCTGGTCACGCGACGTCTTGTTGACGTGCGGCGAACGCAGGATGTCGAAACGCTCGATGCGCGTCGGCAGGGGCACCGGGCCCTTGACGATCGCGCCGGTGCGCTTGGCGGTTTCAACGATTTCGGCGGCCGACTGGTCGATCAGGCGGTAGTCGAAAGCCTTCAGGCGAATGCGGATTTTCTGGTTCTGCATGGAAATTCTCCAAAGAGCATGGCAGCCCTCGTTCGGGTGCCGGGTAAATCACAAAGAGCAAACAGACTTAGAGAAACAGGCGCCGGCAGTCCCGGCACCCGTCTCATCGAATCCGCAATTAGTCTTCAATCTTGGCAACCACGCCGGCGCCGACGGTACGGCCACCTTCGCGGATTGCAAAACGCAGACCTTCTTCCATGGCGATCGGCTGAATCAGCTCAACCTTGATCGACACGTTGTCGCCCGGCATGACCATTTCCTTGCCTTCCGGCAGGGCGATCGAGCCAGTCACGTCCGTCGTACGGAAGTAGAACTGCGGGCGATAGTTGTTGAAGAACGGGGTATGACGGCCGCCTTCGTCCTTCGACAGGATGTAGACCTCGCCCGAGAACTTGCGGTGCGGCTTGATCGTGCCCGGCTTGGCCAGAACCTGACCACGCTGAACTTCTTCACGCTTCGTGCCGCGCAGCAGAATACCGACGTTGTCGCCAGCCTGACCTTGGTCGAGCAGCTTGCGGAACATTTCGACGCCCGTGCAGGTCGTCTTGTCGATCTTCGGCTTGTCGCCGTCCATGGCGATACCGACGATTTCGATTTCTTCGCCGACCTTGATGATGCCGCGCTCGATACGACCGGTCACCACGGTACCGCGACCCGAGATCGAGAACACGTCTTCCACCGGCATCAGGAACGTGCCGTCAATGGCGCGCTCCGGCGTCGGGATGTACGTGTCGAGGGCGTCAGCCAGCTTCATGATGGCTTCTTCGCCCAGCGGGCCCTTGTCGCCTTCCAGCGCCAGCTTGGCCGAACCCTGGATGATCGGCAGGTCGTCGCCCGGGAACTCGTACTTCGACAGGAGTTCGCGAACTTCCATTTCGACCAGCTCGAGCAGCTCGGCGTCGTCGACCATGTCGCACTTGTTCAGGAACACGATGATGTACGGCACGCCAACCTGACGGGCCAACAGGATGTGCTCACGCGTTTGCGGCATCGGGCCGTCAGCAGCCGAGCAAACCAGGATAGCGCCGTCCATCTGGGCAGCACCGGTAATCATGTTCTTGACGTAGTCGGCGTGGCCCGGGCAGTCAACGTGTGCGTAGTGGCGCGCAGCCGTTTCGTACTCGATGTGTGCGGTGTTGATGGTAATACCGCGTGCCTTTTCTTCCGGTGCTGCGTCGATGTCAGCGTAGTTCTTGGCTTCGCCGCCGAACTTCGTCGACAGAACCGTTGCGATAGCAGCCGTCAGCGTGGTCTTGCCGTGGTCAACGTGACCGATGGTGCCAACGTTCACGTGCGGCTTATTCCGCGTGAATTTTTCCTTTGCCATTTCCGAATCCTCAGATACTGAATAGACGATTAAACAGTGAGTAGGGTGCCGCATCGCATGATGCGGTCACCCACCAAATCAATTACTTGTTCTTGGCGCTGATGATGCCTTCGCTCACGTTCTTCGGAGCTTCAGCGTAGTGCTTGAACTCCATCGTGTACGTGGCGCGGCCTTGCGTGGCCGAACGCAGCGACGTCGAGTAGCCGAACATTTCCGACAGCGGAACTTCAGCGCGCACGATCTTGCCGCCGCCGACCATGTCGTCCATGCCCTGGATAATGCCGCGACGGCTCGACAAGTCGCCCATCACGTTACCCATGTAGTCTTCCGGCGTTTCCACTTCCACGGCCATCATCGCCTCGAGAATGACCGGGTTGGCGCGGCGCATAGCTTCCTTGAAAGCCATCGAACCGGCCATGCGGAACGCGTTTTCGTTCGAGTCCACATCGTGGTACGAACCGAACGTCAGGCGAACCTTGACGTCCACGACCGGGAAGCCAGCCAGAACACCGTTCTTGAGGGTGTCTTGAATACCCTTGTCGACCGCCGGAATGTATTCGCGAGGAATGACACCGCCCTTGATCTCGTCCAGGAACTCGTAGCCCTTGCCTTGCTCGTTCGGCTCCAGCGTGATGACCGCGTGACCGAATTGGCCGCGACCGCCCGACTGCTTGACGAACTTGCCTTCGACGTCCGCTGCCGACTTGCGAATGGTTTCGCGGTAGGCCACTTGCGGTGCGCCGATGTTGGCTTCCACGCCGAATTCGCGCTTCATACGGTCAACCAGAATTTCGAGGTGGAGCTCGCCCATCCCCGAAATGATGGTCTGACCCGATTCTTCATCGGTTTGCACGCGGAACGACGGATCTTCCTGCGCCAGGCGGTTCAGGGCGAGGCCCATCTTTTCCTGGTCGACCTTGGTCTTCGGCTCGACAGCCTGCGAAATCACCGGCTCCGGGAACACCATGCGCTCGAGCACGATCGGGGCGGTCGGGTCGCACAGCGTGTCACCCGTGGTCGCATCCTTCAAACCGACGGCTGCGGCGATGTCGCCTGCGCGCACTTCGTCGATTTCTTCGCGCTGGTTCGCGTGCATCTGCACGATACGGCCCAGGCGTTCCTTCTTGCCCTTGACCGAGTTCAGCAGCGTGTCGCCCTTGTTCACAACGCCCGAGTAGACGCGGAAGAAGATCAGCTGGCCAACGAACGGGTCGGTCATGATCTTGAACGCCAGCGACGAGAACTTCTCATCGTCCGACGCACGGCGCTCGACCGGCTGCTCCTTGTCGTCCGTGCCCTTGACCGGCGGAATGTCGACCGGCGACGGCAGGAAGTCGATCACGGCGTCCAGCATACGCTGCACACCCTTGTTCTTGAACGCGGTACCGCACAGCATCGGCTGAATTTCGCAAGCGATGGTACGCGTGCGCAGACCGTTGATGATTTCAGCCTCGGAGAGGTCGCCCTCTTCCAGGTACTTGTTCATCAGGTCTTCGCTCGACTCGGCAGCGGCCTCAACCATGCCTTCGCGCCACTTCTGGGCTTCCGCTTGCAGCTCGGCCGGAATATCGACGTAGTCGAACTTCATGCCTTGCGACGCTTCGTCCCAAATGATCGCCTTCATCTTGATGAGGTCGACCACGCCCTTGAAGCTTTCTTCGGCGCCGATCGGCACCACCACCGGCACCGGGTTGGCCTTCAGACGGTTCTTCAGTTGGTCGTAGACCTTGAAGAAGTTCGCGCCGGTACGGTCCATCTTGTTGACGAACGCCAGACGCGGCACGCCGTACTTGTTGGCCTGACGCCAAACGGTTTCCGACTGGGGCTGCACGCCACCCACAGCGCAATACACCATGCACGCGCCATCGAGAACACGCATCGAGCGCTCGACTTCAATCGTGAAGTCGACGTGACCCGGGGTGTCGATGATGTTGATGCGGTGCTTTTGGTAATTGTTCGCCATGCCGGACCAGAAGCAGGTCGTGGCAGCCGACGTAATCGTAATGCCACGCTCTTGTTCCTGCTCCATCCAGTCCATCGTCGCGGCGCCATCGTGCACTTCACCGATTTTGTGGTTCACACCGGTGTAGAACAAAATGCGCTCGGTCGTCGTGGTCTTACCTGCGTCGATGTGAGCGCTAATACCGATGTTGCGGTAGCGCTCGATAGGGGTTGTACGAGCCACTTTAAGCCTCTTTCAATGTAGCCGCCATTTTTGAGGGGGCTACTAACACAAACGGGCGAGGCGCAATTTCTCATGCGCACCCGCCCCGGTTTCTGCTCTAGGTACTGCCTGCCAGCGTCAGAAGCGGAAGTGCGAGAATGCCTTGTTGGCTTCGGCCATGCGGTGAACTTCGTCACGCTTCTTCATGGCGCCGCCACGGCCTTCCGAGGCTTCGATCAGCTCACCTGCCAGACGCAGGGCCATCGACTTCTCGCTACGCTTTTTCGCGGCCTCACGCAACCAACGCATCGCCAATGCCATACGACGCGACGGACGCACTTCGACCGGAACTTGATAGTTTGCACCGCCAACACGGCGGCTCTTGACTTCAACCACCGGCTTCACGTTACCGAGAGCGGTGTTGAAGACTTCCAGCGGATCCTTGCCCGCCTTGGTTTGGATCTGCTCGAAAGCACCATAAACGATGCGCTCTGCAACCGACTTCTTGCCGGCAAGCATGAGCACGTTCATGAATTTAGCGACATCAACGTTGCCGAACTTCGGATCGGGCAACACTTCGCGCTTGGGGACTTCGCGACGACGCGGCATGATTTCTTCCTTAATAAATTCAGTTGGAGCTTCGCTCCAGGCCACCTACTAGCCAATCTCAGGCCGAGTGACCACTTACTCAGTGACGATGTACCACCATCACCGAACGTATATCCGCTTAGCCGCTTAGGCCTTCGGACGCTTCGCGCCGTACTTCGAACGGGCCTGCTTACGGTCCTTGACGCCTTGCGTGTCGAGGCTACCGCGCACCATGTGGTAACGCACACCCGGCAAGTCCTTCACACGACCGCCGCGAATCAGCACGACCGAGTGTTCCTGCAGGTTGTGGCCTTCACCGCCGATGTACGAAATGACTTCGAACCCGTTGGTCAGGCGCACCTTGGCAACCTTACGCAGAGCGGAGTTCGGCTTCTTCGGCGTCGTCGTGTACACACGGGTGCACACGCCACGACGCTGCGGGCAGTCCTGCAGGGCCGGGCTCTTGCTCTTGATTTGAGCAGAGGTGCGCGGCTTGCGGACCAATTGGTTAATCGTTGGCATTGTGATTTCCTAAACGTGTCAAAAGCATGAAAGCCAAGGCGGGCCGTCATGCGACTTTACTGCGTACTCCCCGGCCGCTCTTGCGGATTGTCCGCATCTAAACGCTTGATGCATAAGCACTTTGCATTAGACACAGGCATACCGCCGGAAAAACCGGAGCCTGCGACTATACCTGCGGTCATTGCAAGTGTCAATGGACTCGCGTGCAGTTTTGTCCGGTAAGTCGTTGATTGTTAACGCGTTGCCGTATCGATCAGCGCAAGCGTACCGGCTCAAGGTGCGGCAACGCCGCCCGAATTCAAGCCTTGCGATGCCCATGTATGCAAACTACACTGCAAATATTGCGGAAGAACGCAATAATTCTCCATACATAATACCGACATTGCCATGGACGCCTTCCACGACAGCCTGCGCGCCACCTTCTGGAAACCTGCCCTTGCCACTGGCAAGGGGCCGCGCTATCTGCGTCTGGCCGGCTTCATCGAGCAGTCGGTGGCGGATGGGCGTCTGCGCCCGGGCGACCGCCTGCCGGCACAGCGCGAGTTAGCGGCGTGGCTAGGTATCGATTTCACAACGGTCACGCGTGCGTACAACCGCGCGCGCGAGCGCAACGCCATCGAGGGGCGCGGCCCGCTCGGCACGTTCGTGAGCACGCCGCGCGTGGCGCTCGATCAGGTGCTGGATCTCGGGATGAATATTCCGCCTGCGCCAGCCGGCCTGTTTCTCGGCGAGATGCTGCAGAAAGGCATCGACGAAGTGCTCCGGCACACGGATGCGTCGATGCACATGGCGTATCAACTGGGGGATGGTGGCGTTGCGGACCGGCAAGCTGGCGCCTTGTGGCTCGCGCCGATGCTCGGGGCGGTCTCTCCGGCCGACGTCCTCGTCAGCCCCGGCGCGCAGGCCACACTGGCGGCTCTGCTGCTGACCGACACCGCGCGCGACGAAACGGTGCTTTGCGAGCCGATCGTCTACCCGGGCCTGCACAGCGCCGCACGCACGCTCGGCCGTCGAATCGCGCCAGTCGCCACCGACGACGACGGCATGCTGCCCGACGCCCTGAGCACGGCCGCGCGAGATCATGGGGCGCGTCTGGTCTATCTGAATCCGACACTCCAGAACCCGACCACCCGCACGATGCCCGAGCGCCGCCGCCGCGAGTTGCTCACCGTCGCCGAAAAGCTCGATCTGACATTGATCGAAGACGATCCCTACTGGCGCCTCGCGAAGGACGCGCCGCCGCCACTCGCCCGTCTGGCACCGCATCGCGTGCATTACGTGGCCACGCTGTCGAAATGTCTCACACCGGGGCTGCGGACCGCCTATGTCAGGCTTGCCAACGCGCGTCAACGCGACCACTTCCTGAACACGTTGCACGCCTTCGCCCTAATGGCTCCACCCCTGATGACAGGGCTCGCCACGCAGTGGATTCACAACGGCATGGCGGATCGCATTCTGGATGGCGTAAGGGAAGCCGCTGCGCAGCGGCAGGGCATCGCCGCAGAAATTCTGGGGGACGCGGGTGCCATCCCCGCTCAGGGAATTCATCTCTGGCATGCGCTGCCGGCCCCGTGGACGGCCCGCGAACTGACGATGGCCGCCCGCGCCGAAGGACTCGCCGTCACGCCCGCCGACGCCTTCTGTCCGAGCGCCGACGCCCCCAACGCCATCCGCATTTCGTTGGGCGGCGTGCGCGATACCGAGCGCCTGGCCAGCGCGCTCAAGCGCCTCAAGTCGCTGCTGCGCGAAGCGCCGCCAAGTCTGCGCACCGCGATCGTTTGAATGGGACAGTGCACTAGCCTATGCCGAACTCCGAACGCAGGCGCCCCGACGCAACAGTCTGAAGTGGCGTAGCGCCCATACTCCGGCGCATCGCGGGAACGGACCCGTGACCACAACTGGAGTGACAGCTATGCTTATGCCCCTGCTGAATTGGAATTTGGTGACGAACGCGCTCGCCATCTCACAAGGCCTGCCGCTATCTCACGTGGCGGCTCGCAAGCACGACATGATGTCGGAGCTCAGGCAAGTCGCGCTAGCGCCAGCCTCCGCCACGCAAAGTCTGGGTTATCTCCTCACGCCAACCACGTTCGACTGGTCGCAGGCGCCCACGACCCGCGCACAGGTTTTCGCAGAACGGCTGTCAGACGTGCGGCCGGTTTGCGTGAGCGGCAGCCGCAGCGAAGCCGAGCATTGTCCGCTCGATCTTCCCGCAGACACGAGCGTCGAAGTCAGCGCCAGCCGTCTGATGCTGGCGGGCTGCGAAGCCTCGCTGCCCGCCCCCGTCCGGACGGTGCTCTCAAGGCAGGGCCGCGACGCCCGCGCGCTCGAGCAGGCGTTCTCCGAGACCTTTGAGGCCGAATCGCAGGGCAAATACGCCGTGCCGTCCATTGAAGAACGCCTGACTCGGCAACTTCGCCAAATGTCGCCCGACATACAACGCATGCTGCGCCACGCCGACACCTACATTGAAGTGCCGCAGTTAGCTTTCCCGCACATGCTGACCGGCGAACCGGACGCGCAGCGCGACCACGTCCCGGGACCGCTCCCGGACGGGCGGATTCTGCGCTCGGCTGGGGAACCCGAGGTGCATGACGCCATGTTTGGCGCCTATATCCGCATACCTGTGAACGGCCGGCCCCAGACGCTGTTCATCTCGCTGGCAACACCGGTGACTGTCCAGCGGGTGTTCCAGGACACGCTCACGCACGCGCGTCGGCATGTGCCTCACCTGTTCGGCGAAGTCCCCGAGTCCTATACGGCGGCCCGCATGCAGATGCGGGCCGTGGGACCGGGCGGCGACATCGTGCGCACGCTCGCCGAGCTGCTTCATGACGGCCATCAGCGCTATGGGGGGTTCGCGCGCGGCGAGACGCGTGAGGCGCCTGCCACCGAAGCGCGTCGCCATGCCAGGCACACGCCGTGCCAACCGGACCTTGCGGCCCAGCCCTCTCCAGCGACGCAAGCGCCCCCGCACTCATCCACCGCCTCTGCTGCTTCCACCGCTTCCCCGATCGAGGGACGACAACCTCAGGCGAGCGCGGCACCGGCACAGGCCCCATCTCACGCACGCACACGGCGTGACCGGAAGCCATCCCTCGCCGAAATGCAGCAGGCGCTCGCCCAGCTTGAGCGTCTTGCCCGTGAATACGCGTCGCAGTCGCGCCCCCGTTACGGCTGATCCGACGACGCATTCCCCGGCCCGCGAAAGGCAGCCTGCGCGCCGTCTTTACGCGGGATGGCCGGGCAAACTATCCTCGAACTATCAAATCCGACAGTCTCCGTGTCGCATGCGGCGTATCCCCTGTCACTCAACGAGTTTTTTTCGTCGTCGCGAATTCGTACACTCCCTCATTTCGACGGCAAGACGTCCGTCCTGACACGAGTCCACATTCAGCCATGCAGGCGAGTTTCGAAAAAGACAGCATTCTGGTGCTCGATGTCGATGGCACTCTGACCGATTCGGTACGCATTCACCAGCGCGCGCTGCTCGGCGCGATGGAGTCGCTGGCGTTCGAAGCACTCAACACCGATTGGGGCAGCTACCCCCATCACACCGACACCGGCATTCTGATTCACGCCCACGCCGAGCACGGCCGGGCGCTGCCTCAGCCGCACGACCTGGCGCGCTTCGAGCATGAAATCGACGAGCGCTTCACCGCCCTGCTCAACGCCCACGGTCTGGCCGAAATTCCCGGTGCGCGCGCTTTTGTCGAAGCCGCTCACCGCTCGCGCTGGGGCGTGGTCTTCGCGACCGGCGGCATCCGGCAGGTCAGTCACCGCAAGCTGCGTTCGGTGGCGATCGACTACACGGACGCCATGCTCATTACCGCGTCCGAATACAGTTCACGCGAGCAGCTTGTCGCGGAGGCGATCAAGCGGGCGAAGGCGGGTTATGGCATTACCAATCCGCGCGCGATCGTCTCGATGGGCGATGGCATGTGGGATCTGAAAGTGGCACGCCAGCTCGGCATCGAGTTCATCGGCATCGGCTCGAAGCGTCTGCGCTCGCCCCTCTATGCCGAAGGCGTGCCCGTCTACGACGACATGTGGGACGCCATGCACTGGCTCACGCCAGGCCGCGGGCGCGCGTCAGGTACTCGCTTGGCGTCACGCCCATAAAGCGGCGGAACATGGTGGAGAACGCGCTCGGGGTGTCGTAACCGACTTCGAGCGCCACCTGCGTGATGGGCCGCCCCGCGCCCAGCAGCGGCAGCGCGCCAAGCAGACGCATCTGCTGACGCCACTCCCGGAACGGCACACCGAACTCCGTCATGAAGCGCCGCTCCAGCGTGCGGCTCGACGCACCGACCTCGACCGCCCAGTCCTGCAGACTGCGGGTGTCGGCCGGCGTACTCAGATAAATGTCGAAGATCTTGCGCAGACGAGCGTCGCGGGGCACCTGCAAGTGCAGCGGCGAGTCGCTCTTCCACTCGACCTCCGCGAGCAACAGTGCCATGACGAGCGCGTCGCGGCCATCGGGCGACCAGTCTTCGGGAAGCGTCATCGCGCGCAGGATCAATTCGCGCAGCAGCGCAGAAACACGGATGACCACGGGCATGTCGGGTGCCGAGATACCGCTTCGGACCACGTCGACGTAGATCGTGCGCATTTCGACCCTGCCGCGCATGCGCACTTCATGCGCGACCTCCCCCGGAATCCACAACGCGCGTTGCGGCGGTATCACCCAGAATGACGTGTCGGTGCGTACTTCGAGAATGCCGGCACTTGCATACATCAGTTGCGCACGCTGGTGGGTGTGCGCACGCACGACGAAGCCATCCGGATAATCTTTCGCCAACGCGCAGACGGGGCGGTCATGACCCTGAAATTCCAGGGGTACCGCACTTGTGATCGGCATCGGCACCAGGCCTTTCAAAGGCGTTATTTGGGACGTTTTTGGCGATGTCGCCAGCGTAACACCGGGCACGCACGCCCACCAAGCCGAATCCCTTACCGCGCCGTTGCACGGTGCGCACAGTTCAAAATGGCTTGACGATCACCAACGCCACCACCCCTGCCATCGAGAGCAGCGTGACGGGCAAGGCCCGCTGAAATAGCGCCGGCGATGTGGTGGCACCGTCACGTTCGAGCCGTCTGAGCGTGGCAGACAATCGGCCATGCAGTCCCGAGATGACCAGCACCAGCGCCAGCTTGGCCATGAGCCACGGTGCGCTCCACCAGTTCGCCATGATCGCCAGCGTGGGCCCCGTCAGCCACACCACGATCAACGCAGGCGATGCCAGTCCATAGTCCGCCCGCCGCGCAATACGCCGCCACTCCGGCTGCGCGAGGCGCCCGCCCAGCGCCATCGTCACCATTCCGGCAATGAACGTGATCACTGCCATCAGATGTACGGCCTTCATCCACAGGTAGAGCATGGGGTCTCCTTGACTATCGGTCTATTATTTCTTAACAAGAAAGAATTGCTTGTCTGAAGTCGACTTTATCGTCAGCGCGCGCATCAATACACTTCAACTGTCGACGATGAATACAACATCGCCTCTTTCAAAAGACAGGAGAAAACACCATGCAACGCGCTCTTATTACCTCTGCTCTGGTTTCCGCAATGCTGGCCGTCTCGGCCGGTTCGGCTTTCGCAAGCGACGCCTTCGACGGCCCTTCGGAATTCTCGTGGGTGCCGCAAACCAGCGCCCTGAGCCGCGCCCAGGTGCGTGAGGAACTGATCCAGGCCCAACAGGCCGGCCTCGTGGTGCAACACGACGCCGTGTATCCGAAGGCCGCCCCCAGCGCACGGCCGGTATCGGCCAGCGCCCCGGTCAAGATGGGTTCGGCCGGCGGCCAGCAACGCGCCGGCACGACCTACTTCGGTTCGTAATGTAACCCGCCGCGCCGCAAACCTCTCACAAGAGGTCGCGGCGCGGCATGCGTTCTGCGCATAACGAAGCGCCGGTATCCGCCGGCGCTCAGTGTGATCTCCGGTCGTCCCCGACCCAAGACTCCTGTCGCTGTGCGTGGTGGTTCAACGCACAGGACTTTGCCCGTCGCTCCGGCGACGGGCTTTTTTAGCGGACGTCCATCGCATTCGCGACGTCCGCAAGATGCGACATGGCGAGTCCGGAAACGAAGAAGCCCGCCAAAGCGGGCTTCTTGCCGTCTACCGCACAACGTCGAGGTCTACTTCGCCAGCGACTTCGCGAGGAATTCGAGCGCACGGCCGTGAGCCAACGCGGCCGACGGCTGGTGATACGAACCTCGCGCCCAGCAGTTGAAGCCGTGATCGGCCCCCGGATACACGAACACTTCGGTGTTCGGGCGCGACTTCACGGCATCGCTCACCGACGTCACGATATCCGGCGTGATATGGCTGTCGAGCGCGCCGTAGTGGAACTGCACCGGCACGTTCAGATTGGCCACTTCGCCCAGATAGTTGTGAATGCCGCCACCGTAGTACGGCACGGCGGCGTCGACCAGCCCGCGTGCAGCGCTCAGATACGCCAGCAGACCGCCGAAGCAATAGCCTACCGCCGCGACCTTTTCACCACGGTCGAGCTTGCCGCGCAGCGCCTTGACCGTGGCTTCGATGTCCTTCACAGCCTTCTCGACGTCGACCGACTTGCGCAGTTCCATCGCGCGCGCCCAGTCGTCGCCCGAGTAGCCAAGTTCCACGCGCGGGGCGTCGCGCCAGAAGATGTCGGGCGCAAGCACCACATAGCCGTCCATCGCGTACTGATCGGCCACGCCACGAATGTGTTCGTTCACGCCGAAGATTTCCTGCACCAGTACGACGCCCGGTGCATCTGCGGTCTTACCCGACGGCGGCAATGCCAGATAGGCATCGAAAGCGCCGTCCACGGTTTCGACACGGATCCATTGACTGTTCGACACGGGAGTTACTCCATCAAAGAAGGGGGGAAATGCCTGCGCCCGGCAGTGACTGTGCGCCCGCAAGGATGGGGCGCGGCAGCCAGAAGCGACAGCGCGCAATCGGGCCGAATCAGTATAGGCACTTTTGCGCTGCCGCACAGCGCGCGCCGAGGTCCGCCGGACAAGGCTTTGCGGCCGATGGACGGGCGCGCATCGTCACCTTGTTCAGCCGGCTCTCTTCACATCGGTGGCCGCGCGCTGCGGAACGTTTCGACGACCGAACCCGAATCGCGCGTTCACGCCGTAAGCGCGCCATCCAGCAGCTTCGCCACACCACCGAAGGCCGCCGCCTGCGACGAGCCGATGCCGTACAGCGCACTCAATGAAGGCCCGGGATTCAGAAAGTCCACACGAACATCGTCGGCAGACACCGCCCACACCATCACTTTGAGCGGCAACTCCAGCCCCGCATGGGGATTGGCCGCCATCACCGGCGTACCGCCCTTCGGGTTGCCGAAGAGCAGCAACCGCGTCGGGCGCAGTTCCAACCCGGCGGACGCGGCCGCCGCGCTCTGATCGATGTCGGCGAAGATCGTCATGCCGTGCTGCTTGAGCGCATCGATCACGCGTGTGAGCGTGGCGTAGAAGTCCACCGGGCTTCGCCATGAAGTGACGGTGGCGGGATGCACGAAATCGGTTGTCATACGGGTCTCCTCGAACGCGCAGGCCGCAGTCGACAGCAACGCCTGCGCGGAGTTTGCACGGCGACGGCGTCAGTGTAACGCCGCACGCGGCCCTTGCAACGCAGCGCCCCCCAGTCCCACTGCGCCTGGGTCGTCCTTCGTTCGGCTCGCCTTACATGCCGTTACCGTCCCCGGGCTGTGCCTCGTATGCGCGATACGCTTGCCTCAGGCGTTCGACACTCCCGCGAACGCATCTAATACGGAGTCCATATGATGAAGCTATCGATGCGCCATACCGCGAGCACGCTTGCATTCCTGCTGACCGTGACAGCCGCCGGTATCGCCACCGCAGACCCACTGCCTCCTGCCGCGCTTGCGCCAAGTGCGCCCCCCGCCGCCGATGTCCGCGAGATGCCACCGCCGCCGGGCATGGGGCCGCACTTCGGCGGCTCGGGCCCGCGTGGTCCTGCCGGCCCGGGCGGCCCCGGCTTTGCCGCCGTTCGCACCATCGAAGAAATCGCGCATCTCTACCGCGTCGGCGGCCATCCGGAGAACGTCTTGCCGTTCTATCGCGAAACGCTTTCGCAAACACGCGACCCGATGCTGCGCCACCATCTGCGCGAAGCCATCGCGCGCGAGATGTTGAAACCGGCCGACACGACGGCCGCCATCGCGACGTTGCGCGAGCAGCTGAACGAGGACCTCGCGGCGCTGCCGCCTCCCGCCTCCGACGCCAAGCGCCGCTGATCGCAAGTGCTATCGCCGTCTGTTCAAGCCGAAGGCGCCGCCATGATTCGTTCGTTCCATAGCGGCAGCCATTCCAGCAGAAACTGCGCGAATCCCTCCGTAGCGGGCGAGGCGGCGCGAGACAAGGGGCGATAGACACACACCTGCCGGATGGTCTCGGGCGCCACAACGCGCCGCATGACCAAACCGAACGGATGGGCCAGCGCCGCCACGTAGCCGGGTGTCAGCGTGGCGGCCAGCCCTTGCGCCGCGACACCGAGTGCGGTCGTCACGTTGTCGACGACATCGATGGGCGTGATACGCGCGTCGGCCGGCGCGGACAACCGCATTTGCGCGACGCTGCGTTCATGATCGCGTCCGGCGGCAACCAGTGGCGTGTCGCGCAAGTCAGCCCAACGCACACGACGACGACGGGCAAGCGGATGATCCGGTGTACACCACAACACCCACGGACTGTCGAACGCGGGCTCTCCCGCGACGTGCGCGCCGGTGGCGCGATTGGGGCCGATGGCGAGATCGAGATCGCCATTGGCGACATGATCGATGAGCGCATCGACGGGCGTATCGACCACGCGCACGACGACCTTCGGCCGCGTGGCGGCGTAAGCGCGGATGGCCGCAGGCAGGGCCATCCCGGCAAGCACAAGCGGCGCCCCCACACGCACGATGCCGGCCGCGCGGTTGCGCAGATCGTCGGCGGTCTTCTCGGCGGCCTGCACATGGCGCAGCACCGATTCGGCCGAGGCGAGGAAATCGCGCCCCGCGCTGGATAGCGCCACGCGCCGGGTAGTGCGGTCGAAGATCCGGAAACCCAGCACCGATTCGAGTTCGGCAACGAGTTGGCTCACGGCGGACGACGTGAGCCCCAGCCGTTTGCCCGCCTCCGCAAAGCTGTGCAATTCGGCGATGGCCACCAGCGCTTCGAACTGGCGGAGTGTGACGCGTGTCAGGGGCATGGCGTGTCGATTATCAAGTTTCGCTTACGAATAGACCAAAATCGATTGATTGTTCCGTAAAGGGGCCTCGCCCACAATCGATTTTCAAAATTCCCCGTCGAATCCCCATCGAATCGGTAAGGAGCGAGACCCTCATGTTTTCCCACGTCGACGCCTATCCCGGCGACCCCATCCTTGGCCTGAACGAGGCTTTCGGCCACGATCCACGACAGCACAAGGTCAATTTATCGATTGGCATCTACTTCGACGACAACGGGCGTCTGCCGGTGATGCAAGCCGTGCGCGAGGCCGAGGCCGCCGTGCTGGCGGATATCGGCCCTCGCCCCTATCTGCCGATGGCCGGCACGCCAACGTATCGCGACGCCGTGCAGGCGCTCGTCTTCGGCGACGAGAACGCCGCGCGACGCGAGCAACGCATTGCCACGTTGCAGACGCTGGGTGGTGGTGGCGCGCTGCGTGTGGGGGCTGACTTTCTCAAGCGCTACTTCCCCGAGAGCACCGTCTGGATCAGCGATCCGAGCTGGGACAACCATCGCGTGGTGTTCGAGAGCGCGGACTTTCCCGTGCAGTCTTACCCGTATTACGACGACGCCACGGGCGGGCTGCGTTTCGACGCCATGCTCGAGACGCTGGCGTCGTTGCCGCCGCGCAGCATCGTGTTGCTGCATGCCTGCTGTCACAACCCGACTGGCGTCGATCTCACGCCGGCGCAATGGCAGACGCTCGTGCCGGTGCTGCGTGAGCGCGGCCTCATTGCCTTCGTCGACATGGCGTACCAGGGCTTCGGTGACGGCCTCGAAGCCGACGCCTTCGCCGTGCGCGCGCTGACCGATGCGGGTGTCCCGACCGTGGTGGCCAATTCGTTCTCGAAGAACTTCTCGCTGTACGGCGAGCGATGCGGCGCGCTGTCGGTGGTATGCGCCACGGCGCACGAGGCGTCACGCGTGTTCGGCCAACTCACCGGCACGGTGCGCGCGAACTACAGCAATCCGCCGACGCATGGCGCGCGGCTCGTCGCACAAGTGTTGACGACGCCCGCGCTGCGGCGCGCGTGGGAAGCCGAACTGGACGGCATGCGCACGCGCATCGCCACGATGCGGGCGCAGATTCACGCGCGACTCGCGGCGCACGTGAGTGGCGAGAAACTCTCCCGCTACCTCGCGCAGCGCGGCATGTTCACGTACACGGGACTGTCGGCCGCACAGGCCGATGCGCTGCGCGAGACCCACGGCGTCTATCTGCTGCGCTCCGGGCGCATGTGTGTGGCCGGCCTGAACACGCGCAACGTCGACACCGTGGCACATGCCATCGCGCAGGTGCTCGCCCAGGGCTGAGACCGCCCGGCAGGAAGACACGGAGTGCATGCCTCCGACGAACGCATGCTCAACACATAACAACGACTGGAGACAACATGACCACTGCCACTGCCGCCGGTGCCCGCATCGGCCGCGACGCTTCCTCACACACCTGGCGCGCGGTCGTATCCGCGTCCATCGGTAACGCGCTCGAATGGTTCGATCTCGTCGTGTACGGTTTTTTCGCCGTCACCATCGCGAAGCTGTTCTTCCCCGCGCACGACGACACGACCTCCCTGCTGCTGACGCTCGGCACGTTCGGCGTGTCGTTCTTCATGCGGCCGCTGGGCGCCGTCGTGATCGGCGTATATGCCGATCGCCGGGGACGTCGCGAGGCGCTGACACTGACTATCCTGCTGATGATGGCGGGCACGGCGATCATTGCCTTCATGCCCACGTACCAGACGATTGGCGTGTTGGCGCCAATGGGCATCGTGCTGGCGCGCATGATTCAGGGCTTCTCGGCAGGCGGCGAGTTCGGCAGCGCAACGGCCTTCCTTGCCGAGCACGCACCGAAACGGCGCGGCTTTTTCGCGAGCTTTCAGGTGGCGAGTCAAGGGCTGACGACATTGCTCGCAGCCGGCTTCGGCGCGGTGCTCACAAGCACGCTCTCGCCAGAGCAGATGCAAAGCTGGGGCTGGCGCGTGCCGTTCCTGTTCGGTTTGCTGATCGGACCGGTGGCGTATTACATCCGTCGCCATGTCAGCGAGACGCCCGAGTTTCTCGAGGCCGAACCGACGCAAACGCCGCTGCGCGACACGTTCGAGCATCAGAAGATGCGCTTGCTGCTGGCTGTCGGCGCCGTGGTCGTTGCAACGGTCTCGACTTATCTCGTGCTGTACATGCCGACGTATGCGATCAAACAACTCGGGTTGCCCGCATCGGTGGCTTTCGCGGCAACGGTAGCAACGGGGATCGTGCAGATGTTCCTGTCGCCGGTCGTGGGGGCGTGGTCCGATCGTGTGGGGCGTGCAAAGCCGATGATGATCGCGGCAGCGGCATTGCTGGTGTTGATCTGGCCGATGTTCTGGCTGCTCTCGACCTACCCGAGCTTCGGCATGATGCTCGCTTTGCAGACGTTGCTTGGGGTGCTGATGACGGTGTACTTCGCACCGCTGCCGGCGCTCGCGTCGGAGATCTTCCCGGTGAAGACCCGCACGACGGGTTTGTCGCTCTCGTACAACCTGTCGGTGACGTGCTTCGGCGGCTTCGCACCGTTCATTCTGACGTGGCTGATCAACGTGACGGGCAGCAAGCTCGCACCGAGCTTCTACATGATGGCCGCTGCCGCCGTGGGCCTCGCCGCCCTGAGTCAGGTGTACCGGCATACGGGGGTGCGGTGATGCCGGGCGGCTGACCGGCCAATAAAATAAGGGGCGCCGAGGCGCCCCTTTTCTCACGTCGTCAGTCGACCGGCCTACTGCGGATATAACCCATGCACGCGCCCGAAGAGGCGCGTAAGGCCGAGCAAGGCGTCGATGTTGGGCGTGGGGACCGACACGCGCTGCCCGATCTCCCGAACCACGCTGACCAGCGCATCGAGTTCGATGGGACGCCCGGCTTCCACGTCCTGCAACATCGAGGTTTTGAACGCGCCCAGCTTCGCCGTCACCTCGTGGCGGTCTTCCGGCGACTGATCGATCGCACAGCCAATCTTCGCGCCGATAGCCGCCGCCTCGCGCATCGCCGCCGAACAGAACGTGCGCACGAGCGGATCGTCCAGTAAGCGGTCGATGGTCGCGCCCGTGATCGCCGATACCGGGTTCATCGTCAGATTCCCCCACAGCTTGTACCAGATGTCGAGACGCACGTTCTCCGACGCCTTCACATCGAATCCCGCCCGCTCGAGCCGTGCGGCGAGCCGCTGCACGCGCTCGCTCATGCCGCCGCCCGGTTCGCCGATGATGAGGCCTCGCCCCATCTTGTGATCGACCAACCCCGGCGCCGGTGTCGCGGCACTTGCATGCACCACGCAACCGATGACGCTCGCCTGCGGAATCGCGGCGCCAATCGCGCCATCCGGATCGACGCTCGTCAACGTGTCGTCGCCAAAGGGCGCCACCCCCTTGCAGAACCACCACGGCACGCCGTTCATCGCGGGCAGCACCAGCGTCTGCGGCCCGAGCAACGGTGCGACGGACGCGGCGACCTGCGTGAGCGCCGGTCCCTTCACCGCAATCACGACCAGGTCCTGAACGCCGAGTTTGGCGGCATCCTCCAACGGATGTGCCGCCGCGACCGGCGCCGCCGTCAACGTCTCGCCTTGCTTCACTCGCCAGCCGCGCTCACGCAGCGCCGCCAGCGTCGCGCCGCGCGCCAGCGCACTGACCTGCGCGTCCCCCGTTGCGGCGAGCTTCAAACCGAGCAAGCCACCGATGGCGCCCGCGCCAATGATCGTCACCTTCATTCCTTCACTCCTGTCGATGGGCCGCGAGGCGATAGTTTTCCTTGAATCGCTCCGGCACACGTTCGTCAAAACCCAGCGCCACCCGGCGCACTTCCGGACTGTCGCCCGGCGCATGCCCCACACCGAGCGCCGCCGCGCGCGGCGCATCGATACGCACGACCATGCCGCAGAGCCGGCCGAGGCCGGTGATCTCGCACTCCACGAAATCACCGGCCTCCACGGAGCGCGAATGACAGGGCGTGCCCATCAGAATCACGTCGCCCGGCATCAATGTGATATGCCGCGCAAGATCCGCGATCACGTAATGCGGGCCCCAGATCGTCTCGTCGCCGATGTGCGCTTCCTGCACGACACGTCCATTGCGATAGGTGCGCAAGGTCTGCTCGAACAAATTGACGCCGCGCACGATGCCCGGTCCGATGGGCAACAGCGTGTCCGCCCCCTTCACACGCAGCATCGACCCCTGATCCGTATCGCGAAAGTCCTGCAAGCCCATATCCAGCGCCGGGCAGAACCCTTCGATGTAATCCCACGCCTCGTCAGGCAACACATTCCGGCACGTGCGCCCGATCACCACGGCGTACTCACCCTCATAGTTCAGATATCGGCAATCCGCCGGCTTGAGGATCTGCCCGCCGTGTCCGTTGAGCGACGTTGGAGGCTTCGTAAAGTACGTCGGCGTGTCGGTCGGCTTCGGCTTGTTGCGCGTCTCCATGCTACGCGAGCGATACGAGATATGCACGGCGATGATTTTTGACGGATCCACCGGAGGCAGATGCGCCACCGTCTGCGGATCGACCATGCGACCGTCATCGAGCCGCAGCAGTCCACGCTCGTTGCCTTGCTCGATGATCGTGCCCCAGAACGCACTGCCGCCCAACAAAATGCGACGGCGTTCGACGCGCGGGCCGCACATCACGGCCGGCAATTCTCGTAGTGGAAATTCGAAGTTCATGGTCTCGCCTTGTCAGAGGGTGTCGAACCAGATATGCACATTGCCGGTGCCGCGCGCGTTCTCGTACTCTGATAACACCGTGCCCGCGTGACGGCACGCCGCGCCGCCCAGCGCGCCGACCATCTGCAAATAGTGCGCCCCGTGCGCCTCCCACGGCCGCTTGCGGTAATCGTCGTCCCAATCCGCCAGAATCTGGTCGTGACGCCCTTCCCGGAATGCCTCGATCGCCCGTTTGTCGCTCTCGATGTTCTCCGGACGCGACACATTGCTCTCGTGGAAGATGCGCGGATGATTGGGCTTCCAGTCAATGCCGTTGAACCTGTGACTCAACGCCCCCGACGCCAGCATCACCACGCGCAGATCGCTGCGGCGAATCGCCTCGCCGATCACTTCGCCCGACTGCAGGAAGTGTGGCGTCTCGCAGTTCTGGCACGAACTCACGGTGACGATCGGCCACGCGTCGAGCCGCATTTGCTTGATGACGTTGATCGTCGGGTAGTGACGCGGCAGATCGGGATGCTGCACGGCACGCGCACGCACGCCACGCTCGCGCGCGACGGCTTCGACGCCCAGCGCCAGCGCTGGATGCCCACGATAGTCATACGGCACGCCGTGCAGGTACCAGGGCATTTCATCGGAGATATACATGCCCGAGTAGTGCGCCCCGCCATCGATGAGGTGATAGCCCGTCGTGAACCAGTGAGAGTCGAAGATCACGATGACGTCCGGACGGGCCGCCGCGATACGCTCACGCACCCGCGCATAGCCGGGGATCAGGTCCGAATCCGCGCCCGCGCCCTGCAACACGCGAAACTCCTCACACTGCATCAGGCCGGGGTGATGCGACACCAGTGCCGCGCCGACGATCTGTCCCATGTTGCTCTCCTCTGTTCTCATCTCGTTGTCATGTCGCCGCGCTGACGCATCAGCGATGGCTGAAGCTCGCCTTGAACGGCTGCTTGGGCACGACGACATCCTTCACGTCGCAAAAGAATTCGAAACTCCAGTCGCCGCCTTCGCGGCCAATGCCCGAGCGCTTGATGCCGCCGAACGGGGCGGCCAGGTCGCGAATGCCGAAGCTGTTGATCCAGATGAAGCCGGTGCGTACGCGCTGCGCCACCGCGATGGCATGCGCCTCGTCGCCATAGCAGACGCCACCCAGTCCGTAGTCCGTGCCGTTGGCCATGGCCACGACCTCGTCGTCGTCTCCGAACGTTTGCAGCGTGAGCACTGGCCCGAAGACTTCCTGTTGCACGATCTCGTCGCCCTGACGCAGGCCAGTGAGTAGCGTCGGCGCGAAGTACTGCGCACCGAACGCATGCCGCGTGCCGCCCCACAGCACGCGGGCTCCGGCCGCTACGGCACGCTCGACGAAACCCTGCACGCGCTCGAGTTGACGCATGTGAATAATCGGGCCGATCTCGGTCGCCGCGTCGCGCGGATCGCCCACGACCAGCCGCTCGACCTGCGCGCGCAGTTTCTCGGCGAATGCAGACGCCACATCGGCATGCACAAGCAAACGCGTGCCCGCCAGGCACACCTGCCCGGCATTGCGATACATCAGCGCGGCGGTCGCGGCGGCAGCGTCGAGATCGGCATCCGCCAGCACAATGAAGGCCGACTTGCCGCCCAGTTCCAGACTGCAAGGCACGAGGTTCTCCGCCGCCGTCTTCGCAATCCACTTGGCCGTCGCCACCGATCCGGTAAACGAAATGCGCGCGAGCCGCGCGTCGCTCACGAGCGCGGCCCCCGTTTGCGCACCCGTGCCTTGCAGCAGATTGAACACGCCCCGGGGTAACCCCGCCTCGTGAGCGCAGTCGGCGAGCAGCGAGGAAGTGAGCGGCGCCCACTCCGGCGCCTTCAACACCACCGTGTTGCCAGACGCGAGCGCCGGGCCGATCTTCCACGTCGCGAGCATCAGCGGCGAATTCCACGGGGTGATCACCGCGACGACGCCTGCCGGGTCGTGCCGCACGAGGTGACGCGCCTGCGGCGTCTCGATCACGCGGTCCTGCAAGGTCAGGGCATGTTCGGCGAACCATGTGATGTTTTGCATGGCGCGCGGCACCACGCCGTGCGCCATGCGCGAGCGCAATACGCCGGCGTCGGAACTCTCCAGCGTTGCGAAGGCATCGGCGCGGCGTCCGATCGCTTCGGCGAATCGCTGAAGATACGGCTGACGCCCTGCCGCACCCAGCGCTGCCCACGCCGGAAACGCCTGGGCCGCCGACGCGACCGCCGCTTCGACGTGCGCCAGACTGCCGCTGGCGATGTCGCCAAGCCGGGTCTGGTCGATGGGCGAAACACACGCGAAGGTGTCGTCGGACGCCACACGGCGGCCATCGATATAGTGGTCGGGCGAAACCGATACGCCTGCGACGTCAAAACGGGGAGCACTCATGCCATGTCTCCAGGGGAATGTTTGGGGGATGCGTGGGGGCGCGGCGTGCTTCGCGCCGTTCAGCGCGTCTGGCCGTTGCCGATGGTGAATTTCGCGGCAAGCGAACGGCTCGCACTCGCGAGCAAGGTGGTGTCGATACCCACGGCGATGAAGGTCACGCCCAGGTCGAGGTAGTGATGGGCAAGCGCCTCGTCCACACAGAGAATGCCGGCCGCCTTGCCCGCACGGCGGATACGCGCGATGCCGTCTTCGATGGCCTTGCGCACCTCGGGGTGCGTTGCCTGACCGAGATAGCCCATCGATGCGGCGAGGTCAGCCGGGCCGATAAACACGCCGTCGACGCCATCGACGGCAGCAATATCGTCGACCTGTGCCAACGCATCGGCCGTCTCCACTTGTGCGAGCAGACAGGTTGTCTCGTTCGCCGCGTGCAGATAGTTCTCGTAGCGATTCCACCGCGACGAGCGCGCCAGTCCGCTGCCAACGCCGCGTGTGCCCTGCGGCGGATAGCGCATGGCGCTGACGAGCGCCCGCGCCATAGCCGCAGATTCGACCATCGGCACGAGCAGCGTCGTCGCACCAATCTCCAGCACCTGCTTGATAAGTGTTGCGTCACCCTGCGGCAACCTCACGACGGGATGCGTCGGATACGGCGCCACCGCCTGCAGCGTCGCTAACATCGTGCGCAGATCGTTCGGCGCATGCTCGCCATCGATCACCAGCCAGTCGAAGCCGCTGCCCGCGCACAACTCGGCGGCATACGGCGTGGCGAGCCCCAGCCACAGACCGACCTGGCGCTCGCCGCGTGCGATTGCCTGCTTGAAAATATTCGGGGGTGTTTTCATGACATCGGCTCCAGTAAGGTGCGGATGGGGGCGGATCGCCCCCTCAGACAAAGCGCACGCCAATGGCGCCGAGCGAGCCGTAATCGGCATGGAAGACGTCGCCTGCGGCGCACGCCACAGGCCGCGTGAACGACCCCGCCAGCACGATTTCGCCCGCCTGCAATCCTTCGTCGAAGGCGCCCAGCTTGTTGGCCAGCCACGCAATGCCGTTGCCGGGGTGATTGAGTACGGCCGCACTCAGGCCCGACTCTTCGATCACGCCGTTGCGATAGAGCAGCGCGCCCGTCCAGCGCAGATCGACGGCGTCCGGCTTCACGGGACGCCCGCCAAGAATCACCGCCGCATTGGCGGCGTTATCGGCAATCGTGTCGAAGACCTTGCGCGGCGCTTTCGTGTCGCGGTCGAACAGCTCGATGCGGCCATCGATCAACTCGAGCGCCGGCGTTACCCACGCGGTGGCGTCGAGCACGTCGAACAGCGTGACGCCGGGCCCCTTGAGCGGCTTGGCCAGAATGAACGCCAACTCCACCTCGAGACGCGGCACGATGAAGCGCGAGGCCTCGAGCGTCGCACCGTCGGCGACGAGCATGTCGTCGAGCAGCGTGCCGTGATCGGGTTCGGTGATCTGGGCCGCGACCTGCATGGCGCGCGACGTCAGACCGATCTTGTGCCCGATCATGCGACGGCCCTGCGCGTACTTCAGCGCCAGCCACGCCTGCGAAATCGCATAGCTGTCGGCAATCGTCATGTCGGGATAGCGACGGGAAAACTGCATGACCGGCGTGCGGCTGCGTTCGGCGTCGTGCAACTCGCGGGCAAGGGCCTGATGGGTCGAGGTGTCGAGCTTCGGCATCGCGTTGTCTCCATAGCGCCGCCCGGCGCAGGCGACGTGTTCTTGTAGGTCGATAGGCGCTATTCTTGCGGCCGCCCGCGCTGCGGACAATCAATCGATTTTGGGCGATTGATAAGCAAAACTGGATAATCCGACGTCGCCTGACGTCACCCGATCCGCGCGGGAATGTCCCTACTGTCGCAAGGTCGCCACAACTTCAACTCTCCGTTGCGTCATGTTCGGCAACACCAATCACCCGCGATTTTTTACCCATCGCACCGCCATCTAACGGCTTTCGTCAATAACACCGGCCTTTCTCACTTATTTTCCACGCGCTCCCGGTCCGCACGAGACATGAGTGACGCGAGTTAATGGCCTCCAATTAAAAATGAGAGTGATTTGCATTTATAATCCGCATCGCTTTATTACCGCGCATTACGCACATTACGCACAACGATCCGCACGCCGCTGCCTCTGTTTCTGCCAGCGGCCACGCTCGTCACACACTGCAGTCACGAAGGTCCGTCAAGATGAAGATGCCAGTCAGTCGCCGTGCACACGCGGCAGTCAACGCCGCCGCCAAGGGTAGCGCCGCCGGCCTCACCCGAGCCAATCGTCACACCTCCCATTCCCGTCTGCCCCGTGCGACCGCCTGCGCCGCCGCGTTGTTCATGGCAACGCTCGGCACCACGCACGCGCAACAGGCCGCCACGGCGACCGAGTCCAGGGCCGATGTCGAACTCGGTGCGGTCAATGTGTCGGGCGACTGGCTCGGCACGGGCCTCGACAACAGCGCGAAGACATTCCCCGGTGCCCGCACGGTCGTGAAGAAGGAGCAGATTGAAGCGTCCGGCGCGACCAGCATCGGCGATGTCATGCGTCGCATTCCGGGCGTACAGGCCACGGACAATTCGAGCACTGCGGGTAGCGCAATTTCGCTGAACATCGGGGTACGCGGCCTCACGGGGCGTTTCACGCCGCGCTCGACGGTGCTGCTCGACGGCATTCCGATGGCAGTGGCCCCCTATGGCCAGCCGCAGTTGTCGTTCGCCCCGGTGAGTCTCTTCAACGTCGAGAGTATCGACGTGGTACGCAGCGGTGGCGCCGTGCGCTATGGCCCGCAGAACGTGGGGGGCGTGATCAACTTCAAGACCCGCTCGATTCCGAACACGCCGGGGTTGAGCGCCGACGCGACGGTGCGTGAAAACATCTACACGGCAGGCGGCGGCGCGAACACGCAATACGGTCTGTTTCTGGGCACGCAGATGGACAACGGCCTGGGCCTCGCGCTGCTGTACTCGGGCATGGTCGGGCGCGACTGGCGCAAGGGGAGTGATGAGCGCGTGAACGACCTCGCGCTGAAATGGCGCTACGACATCACGCCGAGCCAGCAGGTGTACGGCAAGATCTCCTACTACGACGTGAAGTCCAGGACGCCCGGCGGCCTGAGCGTCGCGCAGTACAATGCCGATCCGTTCCAGAACACGCGTCCGAACGATTATTGGAGCGGCAATCGCACCGGTCTCGACTTCGGCTACCTGAACACGATCTCCGAGACGCAGGAATTCGAAGTCCGCACGTTCTATAACGAGAGCTACCGCCAGAGCACGCTGGTCAACTCGACCTTCACGCAGACCACGCACCAGCCGCGCAATTATCAGACGTTCGGCGTCGAGCCGCGCTTCACGCAGCGCCTGTTCGCCGGCCCGACGGCGCATGACGTGACCGTCGGCTACCGCTACGTTCACGAGCGCGGCGACGACAACAACTGGAGCACGACGCTCGCCACCGGCCGCAACTCGGCCACGCAGACTTTCAACAATTTCACGAGCGCGAACGCGTTCTACATCGACGATCGCATGGCGTGGGGCAAATGGCGATTCACGCCGGGCGTGCGCTACGAAATCATCAGTTCGCAACGCGTGGACAACGCGTCAGGCGCGACCTATCGCACGGACAACAACAAGGCGCTGCCGTCGGTCAACCTGTCGTATCTCGTGAACGACGCGTGGACGGTGTTCGCGGACTACAGCACGTCGTTCGGCCCGGTGCAGAACACGCAGTTGAACTCGATGTCGGCCGCAAATCCGCTGGTGCCCGAGCTTGCGCGCACGTATGAAATCGGCACGCGCTGGACGGACAAGCGCTGGAAGGCCGAACTGACCGCGTTCAAGATGAAATTCGACAACCAGATTCTGCAGGTGGCCGGCACGAATCCGCCCGTCTTCCAGAACATCGGCGCGACGAACCACGACGGTATCGAAACCGCGATCGACTACACCTTCGATCGCGACAGCGTTCTGCGCGGGCTGAACGTGTATGCGAACTTCACGTACACGCGTGCGATCCAGAAGTCGGGCACGACCGCCGGCCTCGACGTGCCGTTCTACTCGCGCTTCACCGACACGCTCGGCGCGCGATATGAGATCGGTCAGTGGACACTCAACGTCTCGACCACCCACCAAAGCTCGCAGTACTCGGATCTGGCGAACACCGAGGCGGAACCGGCCGACGGCAGCAATGGCAAGGTGCCGGGCTTCCGTGTGTGGAATCTGCAAGCCATGTACAAGATCCCGGGCTACAAGAACGCCGATGTCACCGTGGGTCTGAACAACGTCTTCGACAAGCGCTTCTATACGCGCAACGTCGACAACAACGCGGGCCGCATGGTCGGCGCGCCGCGCATGGTCTACGTGCAAGGGCACTTCGGGTTCTGAGTTTCAACCGCGGGCCACTGCCCGCGGTCGCCCCCGACTTGCGCTGACTTCGTCACTTACTTCGATCGACCGTAGTCGTCCTGAAAACGGACGATATCGTCTTCGCCCAAATACGCCCCCGATTGCACCTCGATCAGTTCCAGCGGCACCTTGCCGGGATTCTCGAGCCGGTGAGTCGTGCCGAGCGGGATGTAGGTGGATTGATTTTCGGTAAGCAGCATCGTCTCGTCGCCGTGTGTCACTCTCGCAGTGCCCTTCACCACGATCCAATGTTCGGACCGATGGAAATGCATCTGCAGGCTCAGTGATGCCCCCGGCTTCACGACGATCTTCTTCACCTGGAAGCGCTCACCCACGCAGATCCCTTCGTAGTCGCCCCATGGCCGGAAAACCCGCTGGTGAAACACCGACTCGGTGCGGCCTTCGGCGATGAGCGTCTCGACCACCCGTTTCACGTCCTGCACGTGATCCTTCGAGGTCACCAGCACTACATCCGGCGTCTCGACAATCACAAGGTTCTCCACGCCAATCGCTGCGACCAGCCGGCTCTCGCTGCGCACATAGCTGCCCTTGACGCCATGCGCCACGACATCGCCGAGCAGGCTATTGCCGTTCTCGTCGCGCTCGGCAATCTCTGCGACCGCCGACCACGAGCCGATGTCGTTCCATCCGAGTCCGTCGGCATCGACCACCGCCACCCGGTGCGCCTTCTCCATGACCGCGTAATCGATGGAGTCCGACGGGCAGGCCTCCAGACTTGCCTGATCGAGGCGGAAGAAGTCGATGTCGACCGCGCCGCGCTTGACGGCCTCCTTCACCTGCGTGAGCATCTCCGGCGCCAGCCGTTCGAGTTCGTCCAGATATGCCGCCGCCTTGAACAGGAACATGCCGCTGTTCCAATAGCAGTTGCCCGCGGCAATCAGCGACGCCGCCGTGCTGGCGTCGGGCTTCTCGACATACTGATCGACATGGAAACCGCTGGCACACACTTCGGTAGCGTCGCCCCGGCGGATATAGCCGTAGCCGGTATGCGGCGACGTCGGGGGAATGCCGAACGTCACAAGATACCCGTCGTTGACGAGCGTTCGGGCCGCACGCACCGCTTCAAGGAATTTTGACTCATGTGCAATGGCGTGATCCGAGGGGAGCACCAGCAGCGTTGCGTCGGGGTCCTGACGCAGCGCGATCAGCGCCGCAGCGGCGACCGCCGGTGCGGTATTGCGAGCCACGGGTTCGAGCACGATGGCACTCGGTTTCGTATCGATAGCGCGCAACTGCTCGGCCACGAGAAACCGCTGCTCGTTGTTCGAGATAATCAACGGAGCGGCAACGCCCTCGAGCGCGCCGATCCGCTTGACTGTCTGCTGCAACAAGGTGTCTGCGCCGTTGAGCGAGAGATACTGCTTAGGGTAGCTCGCTCGCGACAGCGGCCATAAGCGTGTACCGCTGCCACCACACAGAATTACAGGAGTTATCGACATATTCCGGTTCGTAGGACGCGACGCGACATCGCCTTTATGGAGCAAAAATTATATCGTCATTTCAGGGACTTAAATCCGCGCGGTGTGACAGCTCACCAACGGGCCTCGAAATACTGATTCGCAGAGCGAATGACCACAAAAAAAACGGCACCCTGCAAAGGGTGCCGTTTCTGCAACGACTTCGTGTTCAGGTTGGCAGCGCCCGCTTTCGCTAGCGCCGCCTTCCTGATTACTCTGCCGTAGGCGCTTCCACCGAGCTCGGCATCGGGGCAAACGCTTCTTCCAGAGCGATCTGGTCGTGACGCTCGCGATCCGACGTCTCGCGGGCCTTGCGGGCCTTGTGATACGCCAGACCCGTACCTGCCGGGATCAGTCGGCCGACGATAACGTTTTCCTTCAGGCCACGCAGGTCGTCCTTCTTGCCCATGATGGCGGCTTCGGTCAACACGCGCGTCGTTTCCTGGAACGATGCCGCCGAGATGAACGAATCCGTCGACAGCGACGCCTTCGTAATACCCAGCAACACGTTCTCGTACTGCGCCGGACGCTTGTCTGCGGCGTTCATCGCGTCGTTCTCGTCGAGCATGTCCGAACGCTCGACCTGTTCGCCGGTGATGAAGCGCGTATCGCCCGAATCGACGATCTGCACACGACGCAGCATCTGGCGAACGATCACCTCGATGTGCTTGTCGTTGATCTTCACACCCTGCAAACGGTACACGTCCTGAACTTCGTCGACGATGTAACGGGCCAGCGCCTCGATACCCTGCAGACGCAGGATGTCGTGCGGGTCGGCCGGGCCGTCCACGATCATTTCGCCCTTGTTCACCACCTGACCGTCGTGCACCAGCACCTGCTTTTCCTTCGGAATCAGGAATTCGTGCTGGTTGCCGTCCAGATCGGTAATGACCAGACGCTGTTTGCCCTTCGTGTCCTTACCGAACGACGTGGTCCCCGTGACTTCGGCCAGAATGCCGGCGTCCTTCGGTGCACGCGCTTCGAACAGCTCGGCCACACGCGGCAGACCCCCGGTAATATCGCGAGTCTTCTGCGCTTCGGTCGGGATACGTGCGAGCACTTCGCCCACCGGCACGTGCTGACCGTCCTTGATGGTGATCAGTGCGCCCACCTGGAAGCCGATCGTCACAGCGTGATCGGTACCCGGGATCTTCACTTCCACACCATTCTCGTCGAGCAGCTTGACCTGCGGACGCACGTTCTTCGACGCCGGACCACGACGCTTCGGATCGATCACGACCAGCGTGGACAGACCCGTCACATCGTCGATCTGCTTGGCAACCGTGACACCTTCCTCGACGTTCTCGAACTTGGCGAAACCGCCGTGTTCGGTAATGATCGGGCGCGTCAGCGGATCCCACGTTCCCAGTTGGGCACCGGCCTTGACCTGTGCGCCATCCAGTTGCAGCAGCGTGGCGCCATACGGCACCTTGTGACGCTCGCGCTCGCGGCCATGATCGTCCGTGATCAGGATTTCGCCCGAACGGGAGATCGCGATCTGCTCGCCACGGCCATTCGTCACGTAACGCATGGTCGCCGTGAAGCGAACCGTACCGTTCGACTTGGCTTCGATCGACGAGGCCACTGCCGCACGCGATGCCGCACCACCGATGTGGAACGTACGCATCGTCAGCTGCGTGCCCGGTTCACCGATCGACTGTGCTGCGATCACGCCGACAGCTTCGCCGACGTTCACGCGCGAACCACGACCCAGGTCGCGGCCGTAGCAGGCTGCGCACAGGCCGTAACGCGTATCGCAGGTCAGCGGCGTGCGCACGCGCACTTCGTCGATGCCCAGCGTTTCGATCATCTCGACGACGTCTTCGTCGAGCAGCGTGCCGGCCTCATACACCGTCTCTTGCGTTTCCGGATTCACGACATCAGCCACTGCCACGCGACCCAGGATACGGTCACGCAGGGCTTCGACCACTTCGCCGCCCTCGACCAGCGCCTTCATCGCCACGCCGTTGCTCGTGCCGCAATCGTCTTCGACCACGACCAGATCCTGCGTCACGTCGACCAGACGACGCGTCAGGTAACCCGAGTTTGCCGTCTTCAGTGCCGTATCGGCCAGACCCTTACGTGCACCGTGGGTCGAGATGAAGTACTGCAACACGTTCAGGCCTTCGCGGAAGTTCGCGGTAATCGGCGTCTCGATAATCGAGCCATCCGGCTTGGCCATCAGGCCACGCATACCGGCGAGCTGGCGAATCTGGGCGCTCGAACCGCGAGCACCGGAGTCGGCCATCATGTAAATCGAGTTGAACGACTCCTGATCCACGATGTTGCCATCGCGATCGGTCGTCTTTTCTTTCGAGAGCTGCTCCATCATCGCCTTACCCACGGCGTCACCGGTAGCCCCCCAAATGTCCACGACGTTGTTGTAACGCTCTTGCGCCGTGACCAGACCCGACATGTACTGACGGTCGTATTCCTTGACCTTCTTCGACGCTTCGCCGATCAGCTCTTCCTTCTTCGTCGGCACGAGCATGTCGTCGACGCAGATCGAGATACCGGCACGCGTTGCCAGGCGGAAGCCCGACTGCATCAGCTTGTCGACGAAGATCACCGTCTCGCGCAGACCGCAGCGGCGGAACGCCGTGTTGATCAGCTTCGAGATTTCCTTCTTCTTGAGCGACTTGTTCAGCACCGAGAACGGCAGCCCCGGCGGCAGAATTTCCGACAGGATCGCGCGGCCGACAGTCGTCGGGTACAGCGTGATCTTCGGCGTCTTTTCGCCCGTTTCCGGATCGACCGTGTACTCCGTGATACGCACGTTCACGCGCGAAGCCAGTTCGACTTCCTTGTTGTCGTACGCACGCAGCACTTCCGAGACGTCGATGAACGACAGGCCTTCGCCGCGGCCGTTGATCTTGTCACGCGTCGCGTAGTACAGACCCAGCACGATATCCTGTGACGGCACGATCGACGGATCGCCGTTAGCCGGGAACAACACGTTGTTCGAGGCCAGCATCAGGGTACGCGCTTCCATCTGCGCTTCGAGCGACAGCGGCACGTGAACGGCCATCTGGTCACCGTCGAAGTCGGCGTTGAACGCCGCGCAAACCAGCGGGTGAAGCTGAATTGCCTTGCCTTCGATCAGCACCGGCTCGAACGCCTGAATACCCAGGCGGTGCAGCGTCGGTGCGCGGTTGAGCATGATCGGGTGCTCGCGGATCACCTCTTCAAGGATGTCCCACACCACGGCCGTCTGGTTCTCGACTTCCTTCTTCGCAGCCTTGATGGTCGTGGCCACGCCCATCACTTCCAGCTTGTGGAAGATGAACGGCTTGAAGAGTTCGAGCGCCATCAGCTTCGGCAGACCGCACTGATGCAGCTTGAGCGTCGGGCCCACGGTAATCACCGAACGGCCCGAGTAGTCAACGCGCTTACCCAGCAGGTTCTGACGGAAACGACCGCTCTTACCCTTGATCATGTCGGCCAGCGACTTGAGCGGGCGCTTGTTCGCACCGGTCATCGCCTTGCCGCGACGGCCGTTATCGAGCAGCGAGTCCACAGACTCTTGCAGCATGCGCTTTTCGTTGCGCACGATGATGTCCGGGGCCTTCAGCTCGAGCAGACGCTTCAGACGGTTGTTACGGTTGATGACGCGGCGATACAGATCGTTCAGGTCCGAGGTCGCGAAGCGGCCACCGTCGAGCGGCACCAGCGGACGCAGCTCGGGCGGGAGCACCGGCAGCACTTCGAGCACCATCCACTCGGGCTTGATGCCCGAGCGCTGGAAGGCCTCGAGCACCTTCAGGCGCTTGGCGTACTTCTTGATCTTGGCTTCCGAGCCCGTAGCTTGCAGCTCGGCGCGCAGATGCTCGACCTGCTGGTCGATGTCGATCGAGCGCAGCAACTCGCGCACGCCTTCCGCGCCCATCTCGGCACGGAATTCGTCGCCGTATTCCTCGACCTTGTTGTAGTAATCCTCTTCCGTCATGATCTGGCAACGCTTGAGCGGCGTCATGCCAGGTTCGAGGACCACATAGGCTTCGAAGTACAGCACGCGTTCGATGTCGCGCAGCGTCATGTCGAGCACCATGCCCAGACGCGACGGGAGCGACTTCAGGAACCAGATGTGCGCGACCGGCGAGGCCAGCTCAATGTGGCCCATGCGCTCACGACGCACCTTCGCCAGCGTGACTTCCACGCCGCACTTCTCGCAGATCACGCCACGGTGCTTCAGGCGCTTGTACTTGCCGCAAAGGCATTCGTAGTCCTTGATCGGACCGAAGATCTTTGCGCAGAACAGACCGTCACGCTCGGGCTTGAAAGTCCGGTAGTTGATCGTCTCCGGCTTCTTCACTTCGCCGAACGACCACGAGCGGATCTTGTCCGGCGAAGCCAGACCGATCTTGATCGCGTCGAACTGTTCGTCCTGCTGGACTTGCTTGAATAGATCGAGCAAAGCTTTCATTGCTTTCTCCTGTTGCCTGAACGCGATTAACCGCGCTCGAGGTCGATATCGATACCGAGCGAACGGATTTCCTTGACCAGCACGTTGAACGATTCCGGCATGCCGGCATCGATCACGTGATCGCCCTTGACGAGGTTCTCGTACACCTTCGTACGACCCGTCACATCATCCGACTTCACGGTCAGCATTTCCTGCAGCACATACGATGCGCCATAGGCTTCCAGTGCCCACACTTCCATTTCACCGAAGCGCTGACCACCGAACTGAGCCTTACCGCCCAACGGCTGTTGCGTCACCAGCGAGTACGGACCGGTCGAACGCGCGTGCATCTTGTCGTCGACCAAGTGGTGCAGCTTGAGCATGTGCATGAAGCCGCACGTGACCGGACGCTCGAAGGCTTCGCCCGTACGACCGTCGAACAGCGTGACCTGGTTCTTCGAAGGCGTCATGCCGAGTTCCTTCGCGATGTGATCCGGGAACGCCAGATCCAGCATGCGACGGATTTCCTCTTCATGCGCACCATCGAACACCGGCGTTGCGAACGGCACGCCGTTTTGCAGGTTGCGCGCGAGCGACATGATTTCGTCGTCCGACAGGCTGTCGATATCTTCTTGCTGACCGCTCTCGTTGTAGATCTTCGTCAGGAACTTGCGAACTTCCTGGACCTTGGTGTGCGCTTGCAGCATTTCGCCGATACGCCAGCCCAGACCCTTCGCTGCCCAGCCGAGGTGCGACTCGAGAATCTGACCCACGTTCATCCGCGACGGCACGCCGAGCGGGTTGAGCACGATGTCAGCCGGACGGCCATCGGCCATGTACGGCATATCCTCGATCGGCACGATCTTTGAGACCACGCCCTTGTTACCGTGACGGCCGGCCATCTTGTCGCCAGGCTGCAGACGACGCTTGACCGCCAGGTACACCTTGACCATCTTCAGCACGCCCGGCGGCAGTTCGTCGCCTTGCGTGAGCTTCTTGCGCTTCTCTTCGAAGGCCAGATCGAACTGGTGACGCTTCTGCTCGATCGATTCCTTGATCTGCTCGAGCTGTTGCGCACCTTCGTCTTCTGCCAGACGGATGTCGAACCAGTGGTAACGATCCAGATCGGCCAGGTATTCCTTGGTGATCTTGGTGCCCTTGGCGAGCTTCTTCGGACCGCCATTGGCCGTCTTGCCCACCAGGAAGCGCTCCAGACGCTGGAATGCATCGCCTTCCACGATACGCAGCTGGTCGTTCAGGTCCAGGCGGTAGCCCTTCAGTTCATCGTCGATGATCTGCTGAGCGCGCTTGTCGCGCTGGATACCTTCACGCGTGAATACTTGCACGTCGATGACGGTGCCGCTCATGCCCGAGGGCACGCGCAGCGAGGTGTCCTTCACGTCCGACGCCTTCTCGCCGAAGATCGCGCGCAGCAGCTTTTCTTCCGGCGTGAGCTGGGTTTCGCCCTTCGGCGTGACCTTGCCCACCATCACGTCACCGGCTTCGACTTCCGCACCGATGTACACGATGCCCGACTCGTCCAGACGGCTCAGTTGCACTTCCGCCAGGTTCGAGATGTCGCGCGTGATTTCCTCAGGTCCGAGCTTCGTGTCGCGAGCGACCACGTTCAACTCTTCGATGTGGATCGACGTGTAACGGTCTTCCGCAACGACACGCTCCGAGATCAGGATCGAATCCTCGAAGTTGTAGCCGTTCCACGGCATGAACGCGATCAGCATGTTCTGACCCAGCGCCAGCTCACCCAGATCGGTCGACGCGCCGTCGGCGATCACATCGCCGCGCGCCACCTTGTCGCCCACTTCCACTATCGGGCGCTGGTTGATGTTGGTGTTCTGGTTCGAACGCGTGTACTTGATCAGGTTGTAGATGTCCACGCCGACTTCACCGGCAACGGCTTCATCGTCGTTCACGCGAATCACCACACGGCCTGCATCGACGTAGTCGACCACACCGCCACGGAACGCCTGCACGGTCGTGCCCGAGTCAACCGCCACCGTACGTTCGATACCCGTACCGACGACCGCCTTTTCCGGACGCAGGCAAGGCACGGCCTGGCGCTGCATGTTCGAACCCATCAATGCGCGGTTCGCGTCATCGTGCTCGAGGAACGGAATCAGCGAGGCTGCCACCGACACGATCTGCGACGGGGCCACGTCCATGTACTGGATGCGGTCCGGCGTGACCATCAGCGTTTCGCCCGCTTCACGCGACGAGACCAGTTCATCGGTCAGTTCGCCGTTTTCGCCGATCGACGCGTTCGCCTGAGCGATCACGTAACGACCTTCTTCAATCGCCGACAGGTAGTCGATCTGATCGGTGACCTTGCCGTCTTCCACCTTGCGGTACGGCGTCTCGAGGAAACCGTATTCGTTCAGGCGGGCGTACAGTGCCAGCGAGTTGATCAGACCAATGTTCGGACCTTCCGGCGTTTCAATCGGGCACACGCGACCGTAGTGAGTCGGGTGCACGTCGCGCACTTCGAAGCCCGCACGCTCGCGCGTCAGACCGCCCGGACCCAGTGCGGACACGCGACGCTTGTGCGTGATTTCCGACAGTGGGTTGGTCTGGTCCATGAACTGCGAGAGCTGCGACGAACCGAAGAATTCGCGAATGGCCGACGAGATCGGCTTGCTGTTGATCAGGTCGTGCGGCATCAGGTTTTCCGACTCGGCCTGACCCAGACGTTCCTTCACAGCGCGCTCGACACGCACCAGACCGGCGCGGAACTGGTTTTCCGCCAGTTCGCCGACGCAACGCACGCGACGGTTGCCCAAGTGGTCGATATCGTCGACTTCGCCGCGACCGTTACGCAGATCCACGAGGATCTTGATGGTCGAGAGAATGTCGTCGTCTTCCAGCGTCATCGGTCCGAGCACTTCGTCACGGCCAACACGACGGTTGAACTTCATACGACCCACCTTCGACAGGTCGTAAGCTTCTTCGCTGTAGAACAGACGGTTGAACAGTGCCTCGACCGCATCTTCGGTCGGCGGCTCGCCCGGGCGCATCATGCGGTAGATCGCGATACGCGCGGCCGTCTGGTCGGCGGTTTCGTCGATACGCAGCGTGGCCGAGATGTACGAACCCTGATCCAGATCGTTCGTGTACAGCGTCTGGATGTCCGACACGCCCGACTCGCGCAGCTTGACCAGCACGCTTTCGGTGATTTCGTCGTTGGCGTTGGCAATCACTTCGCCGGTGTCGCCATCGATCACGTTCTTCGCGAGCACACGGCCGAGCAGGTAGTCTTCCGGCACCGAGATGAACTTGGTGTTGGCATTCTCCAGATCACGGATGTGCTTGGCGTTGACGCGCTTGTCCTTCTGGACGATGACCTTGCCTTCGCGATCCGTGATGTCGAAACGCGCAACTTCGCCACGCAGACGCTCCGGCACGAACTCCATCTGTGCGCCTTCCGGCATCAGCTTGAAGTTGTCGAACACGAAGAAGTTCGCGAGGATCTGTTCCGGCGTCAGGCCGATGGCCTTGAGCAGGATCGTGACCGGCATCTTGCGACGGCGGTCAACGCGGAAGTACAGGATGTCCTTCGGATCGAATTCGAAGTCCAGCCACGAGCCGCGGTAGGGGATGATACGCGCGGAGAACAGCAGTTTGCCCGAGCTGTGCGTCTTGCCCTTGTCGTGTTCGAAGAACACGCCCGGCGAACGGTGCAGCTGCGAGACGATGACACGTTCCGTGCCATTGATGACGAAGGAACCCGTCGAGGTCATGAGCGGAATTTCGCCCATGTACACTTCCTGTTCCTTGACTTCCTTGACTACCGGCTTGTTCGGCGATTCCTTGTCGAGAATCACCAGACGAACCTTGGCGCGCAGGGCCGAGCAGAAGGTCAGGCCGCGCTGTTGACATTCCTTGACATCGAACGCAGGAGTACCGAGCAGATAGCTGACAAACTCCAGGCGTGCGAACCCGTTGTGAGAAACGATCGGGAAAATGGAGGAGAAGGCTGCTTGCAGACCCTCCGGCTTCCGCTCCGATGCAAGCGCATCGGCTTGCAAGAACGATGTGTACGAGGCGAGCTGGGTGGCCAGCAAAAACGGCACCTTGTGCACGGTCGGACGCTTCGCAAAACTCTTGCGAATGCGTTTCTTCTCGGTGAAGGAATAGTGCATTACGATCTCCGAATCACTACGCTGACGACGACGGCAGGCATCGTTAACGGGTGTTCATCGACTGAGACCAGACGTCCCCCACGGCGGGCTTGCCGTAGAGCAACGAGCTTGGTGGTTGGCCGCTACCAACCGCTGGCTGACGGCGACGGATGCCTGTGTTGCCCGTCGCCCGACCAAACTTGCCTTCTGCAGTCGCTTCAGAAGACAAAGAGAAAACCGCCACGGTCACATTCCGGCGCGATTTTTTCTTTGGCCTCTTCGATACTTCTCTGGTGCTGCGTCTCGCTCAACTTGCCGATGTGACACGCGTTTGAAACAGCGCGGCCGACACGGGGTCTGGCGAATTCATTTTGCTTTCAACCACTTGGCGCTGCTTCGCGCCGGCTTTCGAATTCCACACGCCCCTTACGGGATTTGCATCTCCAGAAAGCACAAAAAGGCTGACGACTTTTCGTCGCCAGCCTTCCCTACGCGCAGAGCCGAATTACTTAACTTCGACCTTGGCGCCGGCTTCTTCCAGCTTCTTCTTGGCTTCGTCAGCGGCAGCCTTGTCGACGCCTTCCTTGACAGCCTTCGGAGCGCCATCAACCAGATCCTTGGCTTCCTTCAGGCCCAGGCCGGTGATTTCGCGGACGGCCTTAATAACGCCGACCTTGTTTGCACCGACTTCTGCCAGGATGACGTTGAATTCGGTTTGCTCTTCAGCAGCAGCAGCACCGCCGCCAGCACCAGCCGGGCCAGCAACTGCCAGGGCAGCAGCCGACACGCCGAACTTCTCTTCGAACGCCTTGACCAGGTCGTTCAGTTCCATAACCGACATCGCGCCTACGGCTTCGATGATTTCGTCTTTCGTGATTGCCATTTGTAAAACTCCTAGATTGTGTTCGGACCGAAGTCAGCGATCGTGTAACCGGGACGAGAATTAAGCAGCTTCCGCTTGCTTCTTCTCGGCCACGGCAGCCAGGACGCGAGCAAAGCCGGAAACCGGCGCTTGCATGACACCCAGCAACTTCGCGAGCAGTTCGTCGCGGCTCGGGATCGAGGCCAGCGCTTGCACGCCTGCCTTGTCCATCACCTTGCCGTCGTACGAGCCGGCCTTCAAGATCAACTTGTCGTTGCCCTTCGAAAAGTCGTTCAAGACTTTCGCAGCGGCTACGGGATCCGTCGAGATACCGTAGATCAGAGGACCGGTCATCTGCTCAGCCAGGTCAGCAAACGGGGTGTTTTCCACCGCGCGGCGTGCCAGCGTGTTCTTCAGAACGCGCAGGTAGACGCCTTGCTGACGCGCATTGGCGCGAAGCTTCGTCAGATCGCCAACCGTGATTCCGCGATATTCAGCCACAACGATGGTCGAAGCGCCGGCGACTTGCGCCGAAACTTCTGCCACGACGGCTTTCTTATCATCAAGATTAAGTGCCACGGTTAACCTCCAAAATTGACATCACCTCATGGTGACGCCGTTCCACTAACGGCTTACCGACATGTCTGGAGTTTCAACCCTCGCGTCCGGTTGCCCGTGTGCGACGGTGTGACTGCATAACTTGTTCGGGTTCGCCATCTGCGTTGGCTGGCGTATTAAGGGAGCGTCAGTGAATGCCCATTCCCGCCAACGGTCTTTGATAACCGGAAGCGATTTCCGAAGAACTCGCTTCCGCCCAAAGTCTTTTGCTACTGGCTGTCGATCTCGAGGACCTCAGCCATCGCAGGGGACGCCATCACCCTGCGATTGCGATACTGTCGCTTACGCGAGCTCAGGCAGCCAGGCTAGCCTGGTCCACACGCACGCCAACGCCCATCGTGCTCGACAGGGCGATCTTGCGCAGGTAGACACCCTTGCTCGAGGCAGGCTTGGCCTTCGTCAGCGCTTCCAGCAGTGCCGAAAGGTTCTGTTGCAGCGCTGCCGGTTCGAACGATGCGCGGCCGATGGTGGCGTGGATGATGCCGCCCTTGTCGACGCGGAATTGCACCTGACCTGCCTTGGCGTTCTTCACAGCCGTAGCAACGTCCGGAGTCACCGTGCCAACCTTCGGGTTCGGCATCAGGCCGCGCGGGCCGAGAATCTGACCCAGCGTACCGACGATACGCATCGTGTCCGGCGAAGCGATCACGATGTCGAAGTCCATGTTGCCGGCCTTGATCTGCTCGGCCAGGTCTTCCATACCGACGATTTCAGCGCCAGCAGCCTTGGCTTGCTCGGCCTTGTCGCCTTGGGCGAACACGGCAACGCGAACCGACTTACCGGTACCTGCCGGCAGAACAACCGAACCACGAACCACTTGGTCCGACTTCTTCGCATCCACGCCCAGTTGCACGGCGACGTCGATCGACTCGTCGAACTTGGCGCTTGCGCATTCCTTGACCAGGGCCAGGGCATCGCCGACCGGGTACAGCTTGTTGCGATCGACCTTGGCGGCCAGTGCTTGTTGACGCTTCGAGATCTTAGCCATTACAGACCCTCCACCGTGATGCCCATCGAACGTGCGCTGCCAGCGATGGTGCGAACCGCGGCGTCCAGATCGGAGGCGGTAAGGTCAGGCATCTTGGTCTTCGCGATTTCTTCCGCTTGTGCGCGGGTGATCTTGCCCACCTTGTCGGTGTGCGGCTTGCTCGAACCCTTTTGCAGGTTGGCAGCCTTCTTGATCAGCACCGTTGCCGGCGGGGTCTTCAGGACGAACGTGAAGCTCTTGTCCGCAAATGCGGTGATCACCACCGGAATCGGCAGACCCGGCTCGAGGCTCTGCGTTTGGGCGTTGAACGCCTTGCAGAACTCCATGATGTTCAGGCCGCGTTGACCCAGTGCCGGGCCCACGGGGGGCGACGGATTGGCTTTACCTGCAGGAATCTGCAGCTTGATAAAGCCGATGATTTTCTTTGCCATGGTTTACTCCGGAACGAATATGTGGCGCATATTCGGGGTTGAGTCATAGCGCGTTTTCACCGAAAACCGGCTACTGGCGCTCCTCGGCGACGGCTGTCACCAACGCAAAAACGCGCCGGACGTCGCGCCGGCGCATTTTATTCTTAGATCTTTTCGACTTGTCCGAACTCCAGTTCTACCGGAGTCGCCCGTCCGAAAATGGTGACGGAAACACGGAGGCGAGATTTTTCGTAATTCACTTCTTCCACCGAGCCGTTGAAGTCCGTGAAAGGACCATCCTTGACTCGAACCAGCTCGCCTACCTCGAACAACGTCTTGGGACGCGGTTTTTCCACCCCGTCCTTGATTTGCGACATGATCTTGTCGACCTCGGCCTGACGGATCGGAATCGGGCGATTACCCGTGCCGCCGACAAAACCGGTGACTTTGGCGGTGTTCTTCACCAAGTGCCACGTGTCGTCCGTCATTTCCATCTCACACAGCACATAGCCGGGGAAGAAACGACGCTCGGTGACCGACTTGTGGCCACCCTTTGTTTCAACAACTTCTTCGGTCGGAACGAGAATCTCACCGAAGTAGTCTTCCATGCCCGCGCGCGCAATGCGCTCGCGCAGCGCCTTGGCTACGCTCTTTTCCATGCCGGAATACGCATGAACGACGTACCAGCGCTTCTTACTCGGTGCAGCCCCGGTATCAGACATATCACTTCCAGCCAAGAATTAAAGAGAACACCGCCCATTCGATCGTCTTGTCGCTGATCCAGAGATACAGCGCCATGATGATGACGAACGCGAAGACGATCGCGGTCGTTTGAGCGGCCTCTTTACGGGTCGGCCAAACGACCTTACCCACTTCCCGATACGCATCCTTGGCAAAAGCCAGGAAGCCTTTGCCGGTTTGCGATGCCAATGCAACACCTGCTGCGATGGCCAGAACGACGACGATGGCAGCAACGCGCACGTACAGTGCCTGTTGCTCCAGCGCGTAGAACGCCACGACGCCAGCAATAACCAGCAGCCCGGCCAGAGCCAGCAGCAGCTTGTCGCCAGTCGTACGCACAGTTTCTACGGGAGAATTCGCCATTTCCAGCTTGCAGACAGTTGTTTGGCAGGGGCAGAGGGAATCGAACCCCCAACCTTCGGTTTTGGAGACCGACGCTCTGCCAGTTGAGCTATACCCCTAAAACAGCAGAGGGGCCAGCCGCCAAAAGCTGACCCCGTAAGCGCGGACCGTTAAGGTACCGGCTTAAGCTACGATCTTTGCAACCACGCCGGCGCCGACGGTACGGCCACCTTCGCGGATTGCGAAACGCAGACCTTCGGTCATGGCGATCGGGGCAATCAGCTTGACGCTGATCGACACGTTGTCGCCCGGCATGACCATTTCCTTGCCTTCCGGCAGGGTGATCGAGCCCGTGACGTCCGTCGTGCGGAAGTAGAACTGCGGACGGTAGTTGTTGAAGAACGGGGTGTGACGACCACCTTCATCCTTCGACAGAACGTACACTTCGCCCGTGAAGTCCGTGTGCGGCGTGATCGAGCCCGGCTTGGCCAGAACCTGACCACGCTGAACTTCTTCACGCTTCGTGCCGCGCAGCAGAATACCGACGTTATCGCCAGCCTGACCTTGGTCGAGCAGCTTGCGGAACATTTCGACGCCCGTGCAAATCGTCTTGACCGTCGGCGTGATGCCAACGATTTCGATTTCTTCGCCGACCTTGATCACGCCCGACTCAACGCGACCCGTCACAACCGTACCGCGACCCGAGATCGAGAACACGTCTTCGACCGGCATCAGGAACGCCTTGTCAACAGCGCGCTCCGGCGTCGGGATGTACGTGTCGAGAGCGTCAGCCAGTTGCATGATGGCAGCTTCGCCGAGTTCGCCCTTGTCGCCTTCCAGCGCCAGCTTGGCCGAACCCTTGATGATCGGCAGGTCGTCGCCCGGGAAGTCATACTTCGACAGGAGTTCGCGAACTTCCATTTCGACCAGCTCGAGCAGCTCGGCGTCGTCGACCATGTCGCACTTGTTCAGGAACACGATGATGTACGGCACGCCAACCTGACGGGCCAACAGGATGTGCTCACGCGTTTGCGGCATCGGGCCGTCAGCAGCCGAGCAAACCAGGATAGCGCCGTCCATCTGGGCAGCACCGGTAATCATGTTCTTGACGTAGTCGGCGTGGCCCGGGCAGTCAACGTGTGCGTAGTGGCGGTTAGCCGTTTCGTACTCGATGTGCGCGGTGTTGATGGTAATACCGCGTGCCTTTTCTTCCGGCGCTGCGTCGATGTCAGCGTAGTTCTTGGCTTCGCCGCCGAACTTCGACGACAGAACCGTTGCGATAGCGGCCGTCAGGGTCGTCTTGCCATGGTCAACGTGACCGATGGTGCCAACGTTTACGTGCGGCTTGGTCCGCTGAAACTTTTCCTTTGCCATTTCCGACTCCTAACGGGGTTATCTATTGCCGAGTTGCTCGGCATGTTGATTGCCGCGCTTCACACTATCTTTTTGGTGCCCATGGGCAGGATCGAACTGCCGACCTCTCCCTTACCAAGGGAGTGCTCTACCACTGAGCCACATGGGCGAATCCTGTACTGCTACTGCGTCTGCGCGTCACCTGGAGCGGGTGAAGGGAATCGAACCCTCGTCATAAGCTTGGAAGGCTTCTGCTCTACCATTGAGCTACACCCGCTTGGATTCCGACTCTCGCTTCTTGATAACGAGCACCGGAGACCTGGGTTTCCGACGCTCGTTACTTCCGCATTCTGGTGGAGGAGGTTGGATTCGAACCAACGTAGGCGTAAGCCAACAGATTTACAGTCTGCCCCCTTTAGCCACTCGGGCACCCCTCCGCAGAGAATTTGCAATTATGGAGATGTCCCCCGACCTTGTCAACACCTTCCATGCATTAAATACGCAGTTTTTGTGCCTGATGCTCTGCGGATTTTCACTATGTGCGGCAAGTCTTTGATTTGCTTGAATATGTCGAATTCAGTCGGGTCTCGATCATTCCCAACGACGAGTCGGCGTTAACAACCGGCGGCGCCACGCGTCGACGTACCGACTCAGGCTGTCGCGTCCCATATGGAATTCGCGACGGAGCTTCTGCGTGATGTTGCGCTTGGCTTTCTGGCGGCCGGTGATGGTAGTTCCCAGGTCGTCGCCTCGATCAAGCACCATATCTGGCGATATGGAAATCATGCGAATGCCGTGCTCCCAGTTGCGATTGAGCATATCGTCGACGGGATGGATCATGCGTCTGCCGTACTCAAGAAGCGTTAATGCGGCATCGCGACGGATGAGATATGCCTGGGTCCCCCCCGGCTGCTTGCGATGATCATTGAGGACGTCACCTCCCGGCAACTGCGCAACCTGCCAGTGCCCCGCAGAACCGGCGTCTTTCAGCCGCATGAGTCCCCACGGCACCGAGACGTCCAACGCCGAAGCCAAGCGCTGTGAGAAGTCGGGGGTGAGCTCGATATCGTCTTCCAGCACGCACCAGATGTCGTCATTGGAGCGCGCCAGATCCTGCCATATCCGGTAATGGCTGTCGTAGCACCCGACCTCGCCTAGCGTCAGGTGGTTGGCGTACGTTTGCAGGCGCGTGGAGGCGTCGTACTCAGGCGGGTACTCCTCGAAGCGCTCTGCATCGAAGAAACGGAACGGTACGCCGGCATCCGTCAATTGCGCCGTGATGTGGGCGCGACGGACTTCGCTATCCACGAGGGAAATGACAACAACAGGCGGAAGCCTCCGCTTTGAAATAAGTATCTGGTTCATTTTTTATAGTTAATACGCCCCCACAGCAATTTGGGGTTGAGCTCATTTCGTCAATTGAAACGGCAATACGATAACGACAAAAAATGTCAAATATTGATACTCCTCATTATTTTTTTGGGGGCATTCATCGGGAGGCAGACCACGGATGCATATCGGCCAGCATGAGCGCGAGATGATTGAATTAGTTTTAGCGTCTCAAGGTTACGTGCATTCATGGCGGTCATGACAGTCATGGCGCTTTCGACGACAAAGCGGCACTTGGCTTTGCCTAAGCGTCCATCCGGCGCGATTACGTAAATGGTTGCGACACGTCCCCGGCACCGCTTCTTTAGGGCATTGACGTGGTACCTGAAGCGCGACGTCAGAGCATTTCGGCGGCGTTGTTCGGATACGTTGAGCGGTGGGGAATCAGACGGAAGTGTGAAGAATTCGCCTCAGATAGCGATGTTGGCAACGTCGATGTACAAACGTTGCACCGAGCGCTTGGCTTCGAAGAGACTGAACGTGTCGTTTTCTTCAGAAAACGCATGGTAAAGGCCGAATGAATGCGAGCCTTCGTTGCGGCGCGATCTGAATCGATACTCGATCTCGATGGGCTTACCGAGATCCAGCGGTCGGACGCTCTGAGCCTGGCGAGGTCAGGACAGCGCGAACCATCGAATCGTGACGGCAGCGTCTCATGATCTGCGTGCCCATTGAGGCTCCTGCCGAGAGCGCGAGCACTGCATGTCTCTCGCGGCATCCAGTCATCAGACACTCTGCGCTAAGCGTGGTCAGGCAGGATCAGCGCGCCGCGAATCAGCGTTTGGTTGGCGTTATTGAGACGGAGATTGGCTCACGCTACGA
>NZ_CABPST010000013.1 GCF_902459805.1 Pandoraea bronchicola
GCAGCGCGCCTTGACGGACGAAACCCCGAAGCCGGAAATTTCTACTTCTGATCGGTACTAATTCGGGTGTAGGGTCAAACCGAACCAAAATGGTCCCGAATATTGGGGGCACATTTGGGGGCATGCTGAAATGGTCGGGTGGCTCTAGATCTTACACCAAAAGGGCTCTGGCCATTAATTCTGGTCCTGCAGCCGCACCAAATAAAACAACGGGTTACGTGATTTTCACGTAACCCGTTTGTCGTTGTGGTTGGTCAAAGGTACGTTTTCGGCACAGTTCGCTATCGAGAACGGTACATAGCAACCATCGTCAAGACTCCCTCAGGTACCTGGAAGGCCGTAATCCGAAAGATCGGATGGCCGACTACGGCAAAGACATTTCGCACAAAGCGTGACGCCGAAGATTGGGCTCGCCGAACCGAAGATGAGATGGTTCGGGGCGTTTACCTTTCGCGTGCCGCATCAAAAAAATTGACCGTGGCCGGCGCGTTGAAACGCTACATGGAAGTGGTGTCTGTCACTAAGCGGCCAACGACACAGCGGAGCGTCTGATCGACGGATACGAAAAACGGTTCTGCACGCTTGGTTCCGCTAACGCGGGCTGCGACTGTGGGCAGCGACCAGGCGAGGCACCTCAGTCAACTGCTTGGCAAGCTAAGCGCAAACGACCGGACGCGTCAGGCGGAGCTCGGCCAAAACCGGCCGGCCGACGCCCGCCTCAAGTTCGTCAACAATCGGGGTCCCGTAAACGCATGGGGCCCTGGCATTTCGTGGCACGCTTCCCTGCAGCACGCTAACCCATCGATTTCGCTTGCACCTGACGCTACGTCACCTTTTATGGTTGAAACCGACGACTGGAAAGCAATGCGACGAAACGCGAGCCGCGTCAGGTAGGTCAACGCGCAACTTGCTACGGGCGTGAGCCGCACGGAAGCTGGATGCGTAGAACCGTCACCCAGTGACAATTGACGCAGGGCCAGTTCGACGATCTTGTCCCCTGCTTGTACGACGCCGCCAATACCGGCGCCGTCGAGGCACAACGCTCCGGGAGCCAGAGCCACAATGCCGGCGATGTGTTCCGCATGAACCCGTGCGTCCACATCCATCAGGGCGATGCGCATGGCCAGGACGCGTTCAGCCGGTCGACCGCGCGCCGAAACGGCACGCCCTGCGCGGGCGAATGCGTCCACTTTCCGGATTCCTCAACAGGGAGACGATTTCATGGCGTCAGCCGCCGAACTGAATCAGGACGTATCGCTGTATCTCCTCGCGCTGGGCGCCTTTGCGATCGGCACCGAAGGATTCATGCTCGCAGGGCTGCTGCCGATCATCGCGAAGGATCTGTCCATCAGCCTCGCCGCGGCAGGGCAGCTCGTCACGGTCTTTTCGCTATCCTATTCGATAAGCTCGCCGATCCTGACAACGGTCAGTGCGGGCGTCAACCGGCGACGCTTCCTGATCGTTGCTCTGCTGTGCTTCACCGTCGCCAATTTCGCCGCTTGCGCGTCGCCCGGCTATCCGGCGCTACTAGCCGCGCGCGTGCTGCTCGCGGTGTCGGCCGGCCTGTACATGCCTAGCGCGAATGCGCTCGCCGGCTCGCTCGTCGCGCCGGAGTCCAGGGGGCGCGCACTCGCGACCGTCCATGGCGGGATCACGATCGCCGTCGCGTTCGGTGTGCCACTCGGTGCGTGGATCGGCGCCCACTTCGGCTGGCGTGCGACGTTCGCCGGCATCGGCATGCTATCCGCGATCGTGACGCTAGGGGTGATGGTCGGCTTGCCGCGCGGGATCGGCGCGAGCGTGTCGGTGCCGTCGCTCGCGCAGCGTATAGCCATCGGGCGGCAGCCCGCCGTGCTGGTCACCCTGCTCGTCACGAGCCTATGGGCTGCGGGCATCTGGACTATCTACCCGTATCTCGCGCCGTTCTTGACAGGCCGCCCCGGCTTCAGCGCCGCACAAGTCGGCGCCGTACTGCTGCTGTACGGCGTATTCGCCGGCATCGGCGTGTTCATCAGCGGCCGTACGATCGACCGCTTCGGCAGCGGGAAGGTACTGGTCGTCTGTCTGGTCGTGATGATCCTGTCGTATGAGTGCATGACCGCCAGCGCGCGGCACTTGGACCCCGCGCATGCGCGCATCGCGATCCTGATTGCGATAGCCGCGTGGGGCGCAGCCGGCTGGGCCTTCAACCCGGCCCAACAGACCAAGCTGATCGGTATTGCCGGCCTTGATGTCGCACCCGTCGCGCTGTCACTCAATTCATCGTTCACGTATCTTGGCTTCGCGCTCGGCGCGGCGCTCGGGTCGTTCATCGTCGCCTACAGCTCCGTGACTCACATCGGCGCGATCGGCGGACTGTGCGAACTCGCAGCGCTGCTTATCATGCTGTTGGCAAACCGCCATGCCCGGCGTGCGGCAACGAGCGTTCACATCGCAATCCAGGCCGCCGAACGCCCGACGCAGCCGTGACTCGGCGCGTACGCAAGACAGCAAAGGAGACTCCATGATCCGGGAAGGAATCGATGCACTGTACGACGCCAGCATAGCGGCTTCGGTGGCTACGGCGGCAGCGAACGCTTCCGCGTGCTGCCCACGCACTGTCAGGCCTCGAGGTGGTCGCTGCCGTGGAAAACCTTCTTTGAAACGGCTGTCATTGCCGATACGTTGAGTGCAATGGGATTCAGCCATACCACCTGCGAACCGCGGGGCGGACTACTCATCGGTTTGACACGCCACATACTGATTTCAACATCTCGTTCGGGGATCATCGAAGGACAGATGGGGGCAAGCCGAAAGTGGCCACCGGCGAAAGAGGACGCCACTCACGCGGAGGGTGTAGTGGAGGAGATGCCATCAGACGTACCAAAATGACCAACGAAGCTGTTGTGCCTTTTTCGTCCAACCCGAGCCATAAAACCATGACTGCCACGACTACTGACGAGCGACTTAAAAGTTTAGGACTAGTGCTGCCTCCAATTCCGTCCCCTATCGCCAACTTCGTGAGCTGGAGACGATCTGGCCAGATTCTCTATTTATCTGGTCAGGGGCCTCGTGATGCTTCTGGCTCGGTTATCCAGGGGAAATTAGGTCAGAACTACAGTGTCGATCGTGGTTATGCTGATGCCCGTCAAGTGGGTCTGCAGCTGTTGTCGACAATGCAACTGGCGACAGGGTCGCTTGATCACGTGGCGGGCGTTTTGAAGATATTCGGAATGGTGAACGCTGCGCCAGATTTTTGCGACCATCCGAAGGTCATTAACGGATGCTCGGATCTGCTTGTGGAGGTTCTGGGTGATCGCGGCCGACACGCCAGGTCGGCGGTCGGGATGAGTTCACTACCCAACGGGATGTCGGTAGAAATCGAGGCGATCATCGAGATCGTGAACGGGTACTAAGGCATCGCTCTGGGCGCCGCTCCGCGAATGGCACATGCGTTTCGTCGAAGTATCTATGCCATGCCATCCGGTGCGCAAGCCCTGCTTGTCCCGCCCTGAATCGGTGGTCCGACATAGCATCGGTCTGGCGGATGGATGAACGCTGTGGCGGGGCAATGCTCCGCGGCAATCGACGTGCTCTACGGTGACACAATGACGAACCCGATCTCGCGGCACTACGAAGCGCTCCTTGCGGAGCACTACACCTGGATGTTTGGAATTCCTTTCCAAGAGAAAGTCGATGAACAACGACGCTTGCTCGAGATGCTAGGAATCGGGCCCGGTCAGCATGGAACAGCGCTCGATCTCGGCTGTGGGCCCGGATTCCAGTCGATCGCACTTGCGAACCTTGGCTTCGAAAAAATCGTTGCTATCGATTCGAGCCGGGCGCTACTAGACGAACTCAATAGTCAGAAGGGCAATCTTCCGATCGAGACCACCCTTGCCGATCTGCGAGACTTCGATCGCTTCGCAGTGGCTGGATCTGCAGAGGCAATCGTTTGCATGGGTGACACGCTCACCCACCTTGACAACATGCAGGATGTCGCGGGCGTGTTCAAGAAGGCGCGAGACATGCTTCAACCGTCGGGCCTTCTGCTCCTGACTTTTCGGGATCTCTCCATTGAGCTGACCGGCCTGGACCGGTTTCTGCCCGTTCACGCCGATAACGATCGCATCATGACGTGCATGCTGGAATATAGATCGGACGTCGTCCTCGTGAACGACCTCGTCCATGTTCGAGAATCGGGCGGCTGGACGCTTCGCAAGAGCAGTTATCAGAAACTCCGGCTGTCCCCCAATACGCTTTCGGATGAATTGACCCGCCTGGGTTTCACGGTGAGAACCAACGAACCGGTTGGCCGAATGCACGCGCTTATCGCAGAGAAATAATTCCGTCACGCTCGACGCCTCGTGGATCAAGGCTTCCGGCCCCACCGGCACAATGTTGCCAAGGTGCATTTCGAGCTAACGGAGCAGACCCGTGAACCTCGACGCTTCGATCGAAGCGCGGGGGCCAAGATCAAACGCTCTGGTAAATTCGCGCGGTTCAAAAAGGCGATACAAACATCATGCGAGTCCCGGAAGCCTCCCAAACATCTCGTTGCCCTTCGGTGTGACACTGCCAAGGCGAGATTTGGGATGAACGCTTCTGTCGACGATTGCGTTGTTCGAAGACACTTTAGCAAGCCCAGCTCCGTTCCCGACGCGAGCGCGGCCATGCTCCCGATCATGCCCATGAAACGTTCACGAGTTAGGTTCGCTGATACTAGCCCTGCCGCTTCATGCCGGCTTGCCTTTGGTTTGATCGAGCTGGCGCGGCATTGGTTTCGGGGCGCACTACCCTGGCGCGCAGACAAACGCGTCGATTTCACTTGCACCTGACGCTACGTCAGCTTCCATGATTGACACTGGGAACGCAATGCGATTCAAAATCGGTGAACTCGCGAAGAAGTTGGGATTGAGTGTCCGAGCGCTTCATCACTATGACGCAATCGGGCTACTGTCGCCATCCCAGCGCACCGATGGAGGCGCGCGCCTGTATGGGCGGGACGATCTGATCCGGCTGCATCGTATTGAGGCCCTGAAACGGTTCGGGTATTCGCTGCCGGACATCAAGGCCAGCCTCGATGATCAACTGACCGACGGTCCGCTAAAACTCCTGCAGCGTCAGATCACAGAGCTGAATGCGCAGGCGTTGCGCGCGCAGCGTCTCAGTCGTCACTTGCAATACATCGTTGACATGATCGCCGCCGGTAGCGAGATCGCTGCGACCGACTGGCTGAACGCTCTGGAGCTGATGAACATGTACCAAAAGCACCTTGATGACGACGAACTCGATGCGCTGCTGGCATCCGGGCCGGATATGGTGCCGCCGACGGATCCGTCGTGGACCGAGCTCATCGACGAGGTCCGCGTTGCCGTGCAGCAGGCGCTGCCGACCGAAAGCGATGCCGCACAGGCACTGTCCTGGCGCTGGATCAGGCTCGTGATTCGAATGACCCACAACGACCCGGCGCTCGCGACCAAGCTGATGATGATGCAACTCGGCGAGCCACGCGCCCGGCAAATCGTCGGCATTACGGTCGAGATGCTGGACTGGATCGACGAAGCGTTCACGCACGCGCGCTGCGCGCTGCTCGACAAGTACCTCAGCCCAGCGCAGGCCGACGAGGTGCGGCGTCGCCAGTTCGCCACCGCGAAAAATCAAGCATGGCCGGCGCTGGTGGTCGAACTAAGGGCACAGATGGACGCGGGCGTCGACGCCGGTGCGGCACCGGTACAGGCGATCGTCAAGCGATGGCAACAACTGTTTCTCGACAGCTTTTGCGGAGACGACGCGGTCCTGGAGGCGCGCGTGCGGGATGCCTTGATGCACGAACCGGATCTGCAACTGGGCGTCGGCCTCGACGATTCGCTGTTGGCCTATCTGCACAAAGCCCATATCGTCGGCCACGACATGACACCGGTCAACGCCGGACCCAAGCCGAGCGCGTTGATGGTGGCGACACAGCGGGCCGCGCATCAACTGCTTGACCGTCCGCTGGTGCTTGACGATCCGGTTGCACTGGCGGTCCTCGGCGCTGCTGAAGCACAGGCACTGCGTGAGAACATCGACAGGTTCCGCCATCCGACGTCGGTGGGAATGCGTAGCTCGGTGATCGTACGCAGCCGGCTTGCCGACGATGTGTGGCGCGAGGCGGTCGAACGTGGCATTCGTCAGTATGTGGTGCTCGGGGCGGGGCTCGATACCAGCGCGTACCGACATCCCGATACGCCGGCTCGTATCTTCGAGGTTGACCTGCCGGCAACGCAGCAGTGGAAGCAGGTGCGCCTGCGCGAGGCAGGCATTGCAGTGCCGCCGTCGCTGCATTTCGTCCCGGTCGACTTCGAGAGCGTTGGTCTGGCAGAGGGGTTAGCGCGGGCCGGTTTCGATGCTAGTGCACCGGCCATTTTCAGTTGGCTCGGTGTGACGATGTATCTCGACGAAGCCGCGGTCATTGAGACGTTGCGTTTCATCGCCGGCTGCGCCAAAGGCAGTGCGGTCCTGTTCGAGTATGTGACGCCGCTTTCGAGCTTGCCGCCGATCATGCGTATTGCGATGGAGCAGTTGACGGCGCAATTCGCCGAGCGTGGCGAGCCGTGGAAGACCTTCTTTGAGCCGGCGGCCCTCGCCGAGACGTTGAGTGCATTGGGATACATCCATAGCCACGCGTGGACTCCCGAGGAATTAAACCAGCGCTATCTCGCAAACCGCGATGACGGGCTGTTTATCGGTGCGACACCCGCGCGTCTGGTTCTGGCAACGGTCTGAAATGGCTTCCCGAGTGGGGCGATCCATACCCCGGTCGACCTGCATGCCTAAATCGTCGACACTTTGCAACCTCCTGCGGCGCTTCAATGACAACGATTTCGAGGTGGGATTCGAAGTGTGTCAAAGTAACCACTCATACTCGTGAGTGCCCCTACATGATCACGTTACCAATTGCCCAGCGATGGTTTGAACTTAAACGCGTCAGCGATGGCATCCCCCTGCTGTGGGAACGTCAGGTCGTGCCACTAATGCGCTGCAATATCTGGCATGTGCGCGGTCGCGACCGAGACCTGGTGATCGACACTGGAATGGGTATCGCCAGCCTGCGCGATGCGGCCAGGCACCCTTATGGCGTCGGTATTGGCGTCGGTATTGGGCGGAAAAGCAATTCGCCGGTATCGCGAAGCAGGGGATGCGTGCGACGGTAGTCGGATCACGGCCCGTCCTGACGCTGATTACTCGATGTCTGCCTAGCTAAACGTACCTGATCAGTCACCAGGTGGGCGGTTCGAAGACTTGCCGGCTGGACTTCGGGTACCAGGAAAACGGTCGGCGTACGCCGGCCACTTTGCACGTCGATCGTCCCGCTAGCGATGACCCGATCCGCGCGCGGCCAGGCTCTGGGCGGCCAGCAACGGTCGGTCGCCTTTATACCCAAACATGGACTCTTCTGGACCGGAATTCCAACGATGGAAAATAAGGTCGTCAGGTTCTCGACGTTCGCACGTGTAGCAACAGCGCTCGCATTAGTGCTTGGCGCTTGCGTCTGCGCTCGGGGAGCGGCTTTCCCGCAGCGTGTGTACGGTCCGCAGTCTCCGTTTCCCGGCATCGAGTGGGTGTCGGTAGCGCCCGCTACGGAGGGTTTTTCTCAGGAGGGCATCGACCGGGCAGTCGACTACGCGAAGCAGGAGGGTTCGACGTCCGGAATGATCGTCCATAACGGACGGGTTGTAGCGGAGTGGGGCAACGTGTCGAGGAAATCGAATCTTCACTCGGCACGCAAGAGCTTCATGAGCGCGCTCATTGGCATCGCAGTTGCACGCGGCCAGATGCATCTCGACGATACGCTGGCGCAGTTGGGCATCGATGACAACGAGCCGTCGTTGTCACCCATCGAGAGGCAGGCCACCGTTCGCATGCTGCTTGAAGCGCGGTCGGGCGTCTATCACCCGACCGTCTATGAGACGGCCGAAATGAAGAAGACGAAACCCGCACGTTACAGTCACTTGCCGGGCACGTTCTGGTACTACAACAACTGGGACTTCAACGTCGTCGGCGCGATTTATGAGAAAGCCACGGGTGTAGACATTTTCAAGGCATTACAGTCGGAGATCGCGGATCCGATCGGCATGCAGGACTATGGTGCATCGGACGGGCACTATGTGTCCGATAGCTCTGTCACGATGTATCCCGCTTATCCGTTTGACATGAGCGCGCGGGATCTTGCCCGTTTCGCGTTGCTATACCTTCACGATGGGCGTTGGTTAGACAGGCAGATTGTTCCGGCGGAATGGGTCGCCGAGTCGACGCATTCGTATTCGGACACGCCGACGGGGGGGTACGGGTACATGTGGTGGACTAGCGTACCCGCCAACGGAATTCGAGGGCCGAACGCGGCATTGCGGCGGCCCACATACTGGGCCGATGGTTATCTCGGCCAGTACGCGGTGATCGTGCCGTCGCTCGATCTCGTGGTGGTAAGCCTGGTCGATTCGCGATTGACCTCGAAGCGCATGGGGCAACTGAAAATGGAGAAGCTGGTGTGGCTGATCGAGTCCGCTGGAAATGCTGGCAACATAGGTCCCGAGCCCGGACAGAAGCCGCAGACGGGACCGACCCGTTAAAAGTTCTGTCGTTGATATCAATGGCGAGATCGCCGACAGACTGGCGCGCCTTCACGAACAGTGTCTCGGATCGGACAGGTTTCACCAAGGGGCAGGGCCTGCTATCCGGCCAGACGCCCGGCCACGTCACAATGTGTTTCAGAGGAAAACCATGATCGCGAGCAGCCCGCAGCAGGCGGTAGAGCTATTGGATCGAGCCTTCAATGAACGCGACATTGATACCGTCATGGGCTTCTATGAAGATGAGGCGGTCGTCGTCGCGGAGCCGGGAAGAACAGTCCGGGGGCGAGCACAGCTGCGCAGTTTTTTCGAACACGCGATGAAATCCGGTGTGTCGGCCGCGCAGCTCAAGACCCACGTTGTTGAAGTAGATGGCATTGCATTGTTCCTGTCTCGATGGACGCTCGCCTACAAGGAACCCAATGGGACAGTTTCCACAAGGGAGCTCGTCGCAACGACGGTATTCCGAAATCAGCCCGGCGGCGGATGGAAAGTCCTGATCGACAATCCCTTAGGACCGCTTGTGCTCGATGCGTAGAATCGCCGGCTCGGATATGTCTGGGCTGACCATGGTTCACCGCGCGTATCGCGCGTATCGATCGGCGCATCTTCATGCATTGGCCACGTGCCCGCCACGGCCATTTCATGCATTCATGGTAAATTTACAAAATCACGAGAATTTTCGAAAATTTAGCGAAAGCACTACTTTGCATGGGAGCGTGGAGGTCAGATGCGACCGAAAGGTGAACGAGATGTTCGGCAAGTCACTCAGGCATCGGGGCGAGAGACGTCCGATGGGCACACGCTATCGGAGCAGGCATATTGGCTGATGCACCGCGACATTCTCGCGGGGGTTCTGGCACCGAATGAAAAGTTGCGCTTGCAGGGGCTGCAGGAGCGGTACGGTCTGGGCATGAGTCCCATCCGTGAAGCCCTGATGCTGCTGAGTCGTGAGGGACTTGTCTCGAATGAAGGACAGCGCGGCTTCCGCGTAACGCCGGTATCCGTCGAAGACTTGCAGGACATCGTCTGGGCGCGACTGAACATCGAGACGATCCTGCTCGGCCAGTCGATTCGCCACGGTGATGCCGACTGGGGCGCGGAAATCTCGGCGGCGTTTTACAAGCTCACGCATGCCCCCGTGCCGGCATCGCTCGACGACATCGAGAATCTGGAGGCATGGGAAGCCGCGCACCGGCGATTCCACCGCGCCCTGCTCGCCGGCGCCAAATCGCCGTGGCTGCATCGCGTCGACGCGCAGCTCGTCGACCTGACCGAACGCTATCGACGCATCCGTCTCGCGCGCATGGGGTTCACCGCTCGCACTGACAGCATCTTCACCGAGCATAAGACACTGATGGAAGCGGCGCTCGCACGCGATGTCGATACCGCGTGCCATCTGCTGCGCGAACACCTAACGGCGACCTTCGATGCGCAGACATGGCTGGGTGACGGCCTTGCCGCCACCGATGAAGTGCCTGCGGCCGCACCGGCGCCAGTCAAACGTGCTGCCGGAAAGGTCGCAACGCCGCGCGCACGCCGCTCGGCCGATACCCCGCAAAAGGCCCGATTGCCGTCGCGTCGTTGAAGACGCTCCACCCACGGGCGTCCCAGGCCATTCGAAGCGCGAACGTGTCGCGCTTCGTGCCGCCAGCCATCAGAAGCGATGACGCATCCCCAGCCCGACGACGATCTGTGTCGGCGTCGACGACTGGGCGTATCCGCACAAGATAGCGTTCGCGAAAGGCGTGCCGGTACCGCCGATCACGTGCTGGTAGACGGCGTCGATATAGACGTCAGTGCGCTTGGAGAAGTAGTAGGCCGCTTGCAGATTGACCTGATGCCACTTCGGGCTCGCGCTCGTGGTGGCATTTTCATATCGACCCATCGTGAACGCGTAGGAGCCGATCAACGTAATGTTGGCGGTCGCGTTGTAGGTCACGTTCACGTCGAAGTTGTCCATGCGCAGGCTGGCGTCTCCCATGGGCTTGTAGCCGAAGAGATTGACCGACGAACCGTCGCTGATGACCGTGCGCGTCCACGTGGCGCCGTAAGTGCCATTCCCCCAGACGTAGCTTCCCCCGATACCGAAGACCGATTGCTTGGCCGCGACGAACGTCGAGTCGCCCGAGCTGCTGCTGCCATCGACCGCGCCACCCGCGTTCGCCCCCACGTTGTTGATGACGATGAAGGCCGCGCCGAGACTGAGCGGCCCGTTTTCGTAACCGATGCCCGCGCTGTAGGCCCGATTTGCCGTGGCCGCACCGGCCTGATTCGAGAACGCGTACATCGTGCGCATCGACAGACCGTTCCACGACGGACTCGTGTACATCACCGAATTGTCGATGCGAAACGAGTTACCCATGTTGTCGTTGTCGAACGGGTGCGCGAACGCCGTGCCACCGGTGAAGCCCCCCGTATGCACGGCGAGATACCAGATGGTCGGATCGTATTGACGACCGAGCGTGAGCGAGCCGAGCTGATTGTCCTTCAGACCGACCCAGGCCTGCCGCCCGAACTCGCGGGAGCCTTGTCCCAGCTTGCCGGTGAAGAGGTTGAAGCCGTTCTCCAACTGAAAGATGGCGCTGGTCCCGCCGCCCAGATCTTCCGTGCCTTTCATCCCCCAGCGTGTGCCGTTGATCATGCCGTTTTGCGCCTGAAAGCTGTGAGCGCCATTCTGGTTTGACACGTAGTTGATGCTCGCGTCAATGCTGCCGTACAGCGTGACGTTCGACTGCGCGTGGGCGACGGATGCGCCAAACGCGAGCGGGATCGCGAGCGATGAAAAGGAAAGCCGGGAATGACGGGTATGGCGGGCAAGACTGGGGCTGCGCATCATGGTGACTCCGTAGGGCGTAGTGACGGCGCTTGTGGGGCGCCTGTTGAAAACTCATGAGCAGGGCTGTCGCCCGGCGCGGTGCGATCGCTCACACCGGGCGCCGGTTCAGCCGATCGGAACCGTGCCGTGGTGGGCGATGCTCGCCAGACGGCCGTACCAGGCATGGGCGGGATCTTTTAGGTGTGTGTGCGTCTGGAAGTGATCGGCGCCGGGTTCGACGAAGGCGGCGCAGGGCGCTCCCTGAGCATTGAGCAAGCTGGCCATGCGCTGATTCGAAAGGGCGACGCGGGCGCTGTCGTGTTCACCCCAGCCGAGCACCATGGGCACGCGATTGCCGCGCGTCCAGCACAGCGGACTCATCAATGCGTCATCGGTATCGGGGCCGAGCACCATCTCGTAGACGCGCGCTTCGAGCGACCCGGGCGCCGGCGCGGGATGATGCAGGTCGAAGATGCCGGAGATCGGCAAGCACCCCACGATGTCGTCCGGGTTCGCACCTGCGAGCGCGAGCAGGTCCGGGCGCAACGTGAGCAAAGCAGCCAGATGCCCGCCGGCCGAATGACCGGAGAGCACGATGCGGCGAGCGCCGTCTGCGCTGCCCGCGGCCCAGTTGGGCAGAACATCCGGTAACGCGGCGAGCAGGGCCGCACCGTCGAAGAGCGCGGCGGGAAGGGCGGCCGCCGGTGCGAGCCGATAGCCGGGCGCGACCAGCATGCAACCCGATGCCACGACATTCGACGCCATGAACGTCACATATTCCTTGTAGCCATTCGTCCAGCCGCCACCGTGGAAAAACACCACGATCGGGGCATCGTGCGGCATGTCGGGTGCGGAAAACACGTCGAAGCGTTGCAGAGGATCGGCGCCATAGGGAAGGTTCCTGGCGACGCGTAATCCTTCCATCGGACGCTGGGCCCAGTCGAGCACCAACGCTTCATAGGAGAGTGCGGCGGCGCTCGGGAGGGGCATTTGCGGCGCAAGGCCCCAGGGGCCAAACGTCGCGATCTGCTGCGAGATTTGTGACTTCATGCTGATAGATCAGGGAAAGTACGGACAAGTACGGCACACCATTGAGCGGCCGTGATGGGTTCATATAATTAACGTACAAATTTATAAAATCAAACTTTTTTTGTATTGACACCATGATTTTGTATCCGTAACTTGCGCTTCATGGATGGTCGGAGCACCCGGTCCGGGTGCCGACTGCAAGGAGAGTGAGATGACGGTTTTAGTGACTGGCGCAGGGCTGATCGGCCGGCTGACGGCAGCGGCGTTGCACGCGCAGGGCGAGGCGGTCGTGCTGGTGGATGTTCGTGTTCCGCAGGAGGCACCCGAGCTGACGGTGCCGATCGTTCGCTGCGACGTGACCGACTTCGAGCGTTTGTCCGAAGTGGTGCAGGAGCATCGTGTGACGTCGATCGTGCACACGGCCGCATTGCTGTCGAGCGCGATCCGGCGCGACCCACTCGCCGGCGTGAAGGTCAACACGCTGGGAACCGCAAACGTGCTGGAGGTGGCCCGCCGGCACGATGTGGCGCGGGTTGTGGTTGCGAGTTCGACCACGGTGGCCTATGCGGCTTTCGGCACGTTGCCCGCCACGCCGATTCGCGAAAACTTCGCGACCCATGCCGTGAGTGAGGCGCCAGCCAGCATTTATGCGGCAACGAAGGTCGCCAGCGAGCACCTCGCACTGGCCTATGGCTCGTTGTACGACATGAGCGTGATTGTGTTGCGTTACGGCGCGGTACTGGGGGCGGGGAGGGAGGCGTCAACGAGCGTGCCCGGTCGATTGCTGGGCTGCCTGCTCGACGCCGGCCGTCGTGAGGAGCCCGCGCGGCTGGACGATCCTGTCTTGCTGTGGAACGGGCGTGAGGAATTCGTCGACGCTCGCGATTGCGCGCTCGCCAACGTGGCGGCACTGCGGGCTTGGGCGCCCGAGCAGCGCGTTTTCAACATTGCCACGGGCGACTGGTTCACCGTCGAGGAGTTCGTGGGCGTGGTCCGGGAACGGTATCCGGCACTGCGCATTGCCGAGATGCAATTACCTGCGGGGGGTTTTGCTGCCTTCCCGCACACCCGGCCGGCGCCGTCGGATGTCAGCGCCGCGAGGCGTTACCTCGGCTTCAACGCGCAATACGCGTTGCGCGATTCCGTCGACCACTTTGCTGCCGCGCACGGTGAGCAGCGCGACGAACTTGTTCAGCCCCTGCGGAGCTAAGCGATGGCACAGGTCATTCCCGTTGATTTGCCGGATCTCGGCCAGCCGTTCTCGTGGGCGACGCGCGCCAGTGGCGTGACGTTCACTGCGCAAGGTCCCGTGCGATGCGACGGCGCCATCGACACGGGCAGTATCGAAGCGCAGGCGCGTCTGACGTTCGAGAACCTGCGCCGCACGCTGGCGGCAGGCGGTCTGACCTTGCACGACGTTGCGCAGGTGCTGATCTATCTCACCGAGGTCGAGGACATGCGTGCGGTAGACAGGGTGTACCGCACGTTCTTCGATGCCCCGTATCCGAATCGGTCGACTGTCGTGGTGAAGGCATTGGTCGTGCCCGGCATGCGCATCGAAATCGTGGCTTATGCGGCGCCGTTCGATGCGCCCGCGTGTGCCGCAACGAATTCCCCCATCTGATCGGGCATGGCCCGGCGAGACCATCAATCACAAGAGGACAGATTTCCCATGAAGCCATCCGAGTCAAGTGCGAGCGCGTTGCGGGCGACGGACGATGCTGGGGTCGAGCGAGCGACCATCCACCACATCACGTGGCGACTGGTGCCGCTGATTTTCGTTGCGTGGTTCGTCAACTATCTCGATCGCGCGAACATCGGTTTCGCCGCATTGCAGATGAATCAGGAACTGAGCATGGGGCCGGAGATGTTCGGCTTCGCTGCCGGCATTTTCTACCTCGGCTACATCGGCTTCGAAGTGCCGAGCAACATGATGATGCATCGCTTCGGCGCACGCGTGTGGCTCGCGCGCATCATGGTCACGTGGGGAATCGTGTCGGCGGGGACCGCTTTCGTGCAGACCCCGCAGCAACTCTATGTTGCGCGTCTTCTGCTCGGCGTGGTCGAGGCGGGCTTCTTCCCGTCGGTGTTGTACTACCTCGCGACATGGTTCCCGAAGCAGCATCTCGGACGCGCGATCAGCCGGGTCTACTCGGCCAACATCTTCTCGCTGATCGTGGGGGCGCCTGTCTCGGCATTGCTGATCGACCACTTCCATGAGGCGAGCGGGTTTTCCGGATGGCGATGGATGATGATGATCGAGGGGCTGCCGGCCGTAGCGCTTGGCGTGATCGCCTGGTTCGTGCTGGTCGACAGGCCGGCGGACGCGAAATGGTTGAGCCCGGCGCAACGTGAGTGGCTGGTGAGTGCGATGGCGAAAGAGGAAGCGGCTGTGGCTACGACGGGACTATCGAGCTTTCGCAGCGCAATGGTCGCACCGATGGTCTGGTTGATGGGGCTGCTGTATTTCTGCATCGGCATCGGCTTCTTTGGCATCTCGACGTGGCTGCCGCAGGTGATCCGTCAGATGAGCCGGTTGTCGATCGTCGAGATCGGTCTGGTCAGCGCCATTCCGTTCATTCTTGGGGCGATTGCGATGTTTGCCAACGCGCGCCATTCGGACCGCAAGATGGAGCGCCGCTGGCATCTGGCAGGTGCGCTCTTCGTCGGCGCCGCAGGGTTGGCAGGCAGCGGCCTGACGTCGACCCTGCCGATCGTGTCGTTCGTTTGTATCTGCGTGGCGGCTGCCGGCATCGTCGGGTCGCTCAGTGTGTTCTGGACCATACCGCCGACGTTTCTGTCCGGTGCAGGCGCCGCAGGTGGAATTGCGCTGATCAATGCGATCAGCGGTCTCGCAGGATTCTTTGCTCCCTGGCTGGTCGGTGTCGCGCGCGGACGCTCCACCGACTTCACGTTGGCACTGTATTGCTTGGCGGCTAGTGCGGCAGCGGCGGCAGTGCTGGCAGCGGTCCTGCCCTACGGCAAGCGCAAGTCACAAAATGATGCCAGCGCCTATGCGCACTGATCGAATACGCTGAACAAGTTCAATTTCAAATGGGATACGGTATGACGCCGGCATTGGTTAACGCCCGGGCCCGGGCGGCCGTATCGTGATGGTGTCGTCGCGCGGGGCATTGGGCGGACGCGGTTTCGCCGACGATGTGGCGAGCAAGGCGGGCGTTATCGGTCTGACGCGCGCGATGGCGATGGAGTTGCGAGTCCGGCAGATCGCAGTGAATTCGATTGCGCCGGGCTTTACCGACACGCCGATGACGCGGACGATGCCGCTCGACCAGTACGCGGCGGCCGTGGCCCTGGTGCTGGGCGCGGATAACCGGTTCATGCACGCGTTTTCCGAGAAATCGCATTTCGAGGCCAACGTTGGCGTGGGATACGACCTGATCAACGACAAGGGGAATCTGGTGGCCTCTTATGCCGGCGAGCCAGGCCAGAGTTTCGTGGCCTCCGGCATTGATCACGGCGCCTGGATCGCTAAGGCGGGTGTTGGTTACACCTATCGGCCCAGCCAGCGTGTTCGTGTGTCGATACGCGACGACGCCGAAGGCCGCCGCGGTTATCTGAATCAATCGGCTTCAGCCAAGCTCAACTGGATCTTCTAGGCGGTACACCGGAGAAATCGTCAGGCAGCGGCTTCGAATCTGGCAGCGGCACCAATGTTGAAGCGGGCCCCAGGAATGGGGCCCGTTTTCTTGCACTGCATAATCGCTGCTGTTCCGCAGCGTCCGCTGACAAGCGCGCCAACTTCAGTCGCACCATCGATGGCAGTCAGAGCAAGTCCGGCCCGTCCGGAAAATTCCGCACCGGACGAATCCAGAGATCGTGGCTCCTCAACGCAGACGAGGCGTTGGTATGAGGAAAAGTCACTACGCCGAACACCTTCCGGGCAGGCATCGCCGTGATTGCCTTTCTCGCCATCCAGCTCCTAAGCCACGTTGCTCAGATAGCCGTCATGGCTCTGCGCTCTTCATCTGTGAGGATGGGGCCGTCGAGCGTGACGCGAGAGTGATCGTCCCTGAACTTCGCGATGATGGGTTTGAGCTCGGCCTTGACATGCTTCTCGCTGTAGCCGTTGAAGAGATGGCCGAGCAGACCGCGGCGCAAATCGCTGCTTCCCATATACCAATCGGCAATCGGGAACGTCAGGTTCATGTTGTATTTCATCATGATGCCCATGTTGTGGTGGGCCGTGTGATGACGGCGAATGGTGTTGATGAACGGCATGTTGCGCACGAACCAGTTCTCATGGCAGTGGCAACAGTAGTGGAAGGTCTCATAGATCACGTACTGGCCGACCATCGTCAGGAAGACCATCCAGCCTGCATTGGTGTTCAGGACCAGTGAGGTCAAGTAACCGAAGACGCCGCCGCCAACACCCAGCGTGATCAGCACGCGCCACGGGAAGAACACGATCCGGAATTCGCGCGTCGTGTCGATCGTCGACAACTGATCCGTGAAGTACTGGTGATGTTGACGGGTATGGCGGTTGTAAATCTCGCGCAGCCCCCAGACATCCACGCGACGATGCATCACGAACCGATGCATGAACCACTCGACGAAGTTGCCGGCCAGGAAAACCGGGAGGATCAGAAGCCATTCCCAGGTCGGATGCTGTAACTGGCTGACGGCGTAGCACACCGCACCGATGGCCACGATGTACATCACCGTGATGTGCAAAAGACCGTTGTACATCGGGCTGATGTCGGACTGGTACTGCGCCCTGAACTTCAACTGGCGCTCTGTGATCATGACGTTTCTCCTGCGGTTGAGTCGGTAAAAATTACAAATACGCAACTAATATATTAGTTAAGGGAAAACAAAAGTCAACTGAGTTACGTCCGTTGCTCGGGAGTGGGAGATCGAAGCGGTGGGTCTATCGGAACGTGTGTCCAGGCAAGGTGAAGCGGGACTGGCGCCGCTCACAGCCGGTGCCGCTGCCGTCACGCCGACCGGCGGGAACAATGCTCCCGCCGGTCGAACGGCGCCCGATACGAAACGCTAATGCGAAACATCCTCAAGCGAGCGGCCCTTTGTTTCGATGCCGAGCAACAGCACGGCGAGTGCTGCGATGACGAAGGAGAGCGCGCCCATGGTGAACACCCCCGTTTGTCCCCATGTGGGCAGCAGCACGCCGATGGCGAAGGGGCCGGCAAGCGACCCGACGCGTCCGATGGAGGAGGCGAAGCCAGAGCCGGTAGCGCGCATGCGGGTCGGATAGAGCTCCGGCGTATAGGCGTACAACACTGACCACATGCCGAACAGAAAGAACTGCATCATGAGACCCGCCGCAATGAGCTGCTCGATGGGCGCTTTGCTGCCCGCAGCCTGACCATACAGATAGGCTGCAACGGCACTGCCAAGCAGCATCAGTGCGCACGTCGGTTTGCGTCTCCATTTCTCGAGCAACCATGCGGAAAAGAGGAACCCAGGAATGCCGGCGAGCGAGATGTAGACGGTGTAGAGCACCGACTTGGTGATCTCATAGCCGGCTTGTTGCAGCAGTGCACCCAGCCATGTCGTGAGCCCGTAGTAACCGAGCAGTGCGAAGAACCAGGTCGTCCAGAGCATGATCGTGCGCTTCGCGTAGATGCCGCTCCAAATCTCCGCGAAAAGCGCCTTGCGGCCCGACGCCAGGCGCGGCGCGCCCGGCGTCATCGCCGGTTCCGGAAGCTTGCGGCCGTAGGCGTTTTCGACCCTGGTTTCGATGTGGTTCATCACATCCGCCGCTTCTCTCATGCGCCCGGTGTCTTCCAGCCACCGCGGCGATTCCGGCACCATGCGTCGGATTACGAAAACGAACGCGGCAGGGATTGCCAGCGCGATGAAGATTCCGCGCCAGCCGATCACGGGCAGCATGAAGTAAGAGAAGGCGCCTGCTGCGATGAAGCCGATGGGCCAGAAGCCTTCCAGGATGGCGACATACTTGCCGCGACTCTTGGCCGGCACGATCTCCGAGACCATCGACAGACCGATCGGGAACTCCATTCCCATGCCGAAGCCGAGCAGCACGCGATATAGCATCAGCGAATCGACACTATGCGCGAAGCCACACATCAAACTGCCGACGCCCCAGAAAATCATGCTGACCTGAAAGACGGGTTTGCGCCCGAACTTGTCCGCGAGCAGGCCCGCCGTAGCGGCGCCCAGAAACATCCCAAGGAAGCTCGAACTGGCGAGAAGCCCGGCTTGCGACGCGGACAGGCCGAATTCCGCCTTTATCGATCCGAGAACGAACGTCATCAGCCCGAGATCCATCGAATCGAAAAACCAGGCCGTGGCGATGATCGAGAAAAGGGTTCGTTGATAGTGGGTCATCGGTAGTCGCTCAAGCCGCGCGACGACGTCAACACCCAGCCGCGACGCGGCCGTAGGCATATCCATGCTTGTGTCTCCTCCAATGCATGCTTCTAATAGTCATCTAACATATTAGGCGTCGAGGCGCAAAGCGACCGGTTGGGCCGGCCGAATCTTGTGTAGTGTCTTTGCGGGGCGGCGCTGACCGGCCGGATCGAATCGACCCGATGCGATCAGGCTGCCGTCAGTCTCTCTGCCTTCTCGTCTCGAAGCACACCTTGCCACGCGTTATCGATGATTTCCGCGTAGTGCGCTTCGATATTCCCGACCGGGAATGCTTTGGCCAACCGAGTCACGCCAAGGGAATCGGTGAGCAGATCTTTCAGGGATGCCTTGGGAATTCCGAAGGCATTGAGATCGGTGGGGATGTCCAGCCTGCCGACGAGATCGCGCAGTTTGTGCGGCAATGTGCGGACTGCCTCGACCTCGTCGGCCGTGTCGATGCCGAACATTCGGGCGACTTCCAGCAACTCGGCGTGGCGCGACTCGCGCAGCACATCGATGACGTAAGGCAGAACCACTGCGTTCGTGGCGCCGTGGGACTTGTGGGTCAATGCGGCAACCCCATAGGCAATGCCGTGAACGGCGTTGAGACCCGCACTGCCGTAGGACATGGCGGCATAGACGCTCGCATAGCACATGCCAACGCGTGCCTCCACATCATCGCCGTTCTCATAGCAACGCAGCAGATACGCCGCAGCGAGCCGAACGGACTCACGCGCAAAGAGCATCGTGAGGCTGCTTCGACCGCTATAGCCCGGGTCGATGTTGCCGTTGCGGTCGAACCGTCCGGAGTCGAGCGTGACGAACGATTCGAGCGCGTGCGTCAGGGCGTCGACGCCGGACTCCGCCGTGACCTTGGGCGGGCAGGTGAACGTGAGTTCAGGATCGACAGCCGCGATGACCGGACGCAGGCGGTTGTCCATCACGGCGGTCTTGATGCCGGTCGCCGAATCGAACAGGATCGTGCCCGGTGTGAGCTCCGAGCCCGTGCCTGCTGTCGTCGGCACGGCGATGTGGTCGATGACCGCCGTATCGCTCGTGATCCCGGAACTGAAGTCGCGCACAGGGCGCCCCGAAGGAAGCGTGACGCACAACGCCTTGGCCAGGTCGATGTTGCTACCGCCGCCCAGAGAGACGACGTGGTCCGGTGTTTGGCCGCCGAGCGCCTTGCGCAGGTCGGTTGTCGCGCGGTCGCAGAGGTCGGTGGTGGGGTCTGCCTGCCCGCCAGCGTAGACGTCCACACGAATACCGAGGCGTTCGCACGCGGTCACGTATTCGTCGACCCAGGGGGTCTTCTCTGCGAAGAAGCGGTCGGTGACGAGCAGTCCCCGCCGATAACCCAGGCCGTGCAGCAGTTGGGGGAGCTTGCGGCGATAGCCCAGTTCAATGACGAGCCGAGATGGCGCGCAAAAGTGGATGCAGTCATCAATCCTCACGAAATTTCCTCTCGATTGACCGGTGGAAGGGATGCCGCGCGGTGCCGCGTCATGAAGGCCCGCATGACGACGCCGACGTCTTGCGTGTTCTGCGTCAGGAGGGAATGGCGCGCACGCGGAATGACATGCAGCGTCGCGTTGCGGATGCCCGCGCACATGCGATGCGCATGATCGACGGGGCAGTCCTCGTCGTCACTGCCGTGGACGATGAGGGCGGGCATGGTGACCAGGGGCAGGTGCGCGAGATGCGAGACAGGTTTGAGCGCACGCCAGGTCCAGGCCACGACCTGCGGGTGTGCCGCACGCTTGAGTCCGAGACGGATCTCCCGGTGCCGGATCTCATCCAGGAGCGCCGTTTCTCCCGACGCCTTGAACCAGGACACCTCATTCAGCTGCGCGGTGCCGGACATCAGCACGACGGCCTCCGGAGGCGGGTGGCGTGCCTTGCCATTCGCCAGGTGCGCCATGAGTTCGAGAATCACCGACACGCCCATGCTCCAGCCGGCAAGCATGTAGGGGCGGGAGCCGATTTCCTGCGCGATGACAGCGCTCGCGAGGCGCGCGAACGCGTCTGCGCTGCACGTATGAGGGGAGGCCGGATATTGCGCGTCGCCACGACCTGGCATGTTGGGCAAGACGAAGTGGAACGCATCGCCAAGCGCAGTGGCGAGCGGAACCCAGGAATCGCTCGTCCCCTGAATGCCATGCAGGGCAACCACTGGAAAGCCGTCGGGCTTTCCTACATGCCGGATGTCCATCGCAAACCCTTGTGTTTTAGTAATATATTAGTTGATTGATAATAGCATATTAGATGGGTTGAGCAAGCGACGTGGACACAGGGAAAGCCCGGGGTTCAGGGTGAGGTGAACGACTGCGGGAACCGCCGCGGTGCGTGCTGGCGTCGGGCCGCGAGGCCCTTGGTGCGTCATGGTGAGTCGTCGGAAGCAGGTGATATACAATTAATATTTGCTCTGAACTCTGCCCAAATGGCGACAAGAAAAGCGACGCAACGTAAGGGGAAATCGGAAGCCATCGCGCCGGACGAGCGGTCGGAAGCTATTCCGCGTGGCCATATGGCCGATATGGCGTACGAGTGGATTGAAGAGGCGATAGTGACGCTGCGACTCGAGCCGGGCTCGACCCTGTCGGAGTTGCAGTTGAGCGAAATGACGGGCTTTGGCCGCACGCCGATTCGTGAGGCGATCCAGCGGTTGGCTCGCGAACATTTGATTGTGGTGTTGCCGCAGCGCGGGTTGCTGGTGCCGCCGATGGATGTTGGCAAGCAACTGCGCCTGCTGGAGACGCGGCGTGAGGTGGAGCGGCTCATTGCCAGGAGCGCCGCGAAGAAGGCCACGGCCGAACAGCGTGCGCATTTCGCGCGTTTGGCGAAGGAGTTCAAGACTTCTGCGCGCAGCGGCAAGGATGTGGAGTTTGTCCGCGCCGACCGCGAGTTCAATGAGTTGTGTCTGGTCGCCGCGCGTAACGAATTCGCCGAAGGCGCGATGCGCCTGATGCACGGACTGTCTCGCCGTTTCTGGTACTACCACTATAAGGAAGCCGCCGACTTGCCGACGATGGCGCGTCTGCATGCGGAAGTGGCCGAATCGATTGCTGCCGGCGAAGTGATGCGCGCGGGCGAAGCGCTCGACGCATTGCTGGACAACATCGAGGAATTCACACGTGCCACGGTGTTAGGTGACAGGGCGTAGTCGATTCGCAGTGATGTGCCGGGCTCGCCCGAGTCCGTCGAGGCGTGGGAATTTTTGAAGTTGCAGGTGGTAGGCTCTGGTGCCGCAGTCGCACTCGATGTGTCAAAGGGCTACGTGATTTCACGTAGCCCTTTGTCGTTTCAAGCCATGCTCAAGGCATGCCGATGTTGCTCCGCGAGCGGCGAGGCTAGCGTCATCAATGGTCGGTCGACCGACAGCACGTCGCCGTTGACGGTACTCGACCAGTAGAAGCAAGTGCTGTACGGTTACGCTGTTGAGTACGCGAAGGCAAACAACATCCAGTCTCATAACCACATGATTGGACTCTAAACAGGCGTGCCGCTCAAATCGGGGCGGAACGTCACGTCAATGCGTGCCCCTGATGCAGTGCGTCAGTATTCGACGACCCGCTTCATCAAAACGCCCGTCGGAAAATCTCTTCGATCTGCGCTTGCTCGGCACGTCGCGGGTTGGTGAACCCGCAAGCGTCCTGCATTGCGTTCGCGGCAAGCGTCGGGATGTCCTCGAGCTTCGCGCCAAGTTCGGTCAACCCATTGGGAATCCCGATGTCCTTGGACAGCCGGCGGATCGCGGCAATCGCTACCTTCGCGCCTTCTTCGTCGCTCAGAACGTCGACCTTCTCGCCCATCGCCTGCGCGATATCCTTCAACCTGCCAGCGCTGACACTCGCGTTGAACTCTTCCACGTGAGGCAGCAGCACGGCGTTACAGACACCGTGCGGCAAGTCGTAGAACCCGCCGAGCTGATGCGCCATCGCGTGAACATACCCGAGCGACGCGTTATTGAACGCCATACCCGCCAGAAACTGCGCGTACGCCATGTTCTCGCGCGCCGTCATATCGTCGCCATGCGACACAGCGCGCCGCAAATTCTGCGAAATCAGCGTGACGGCCTTGAGTGCGCAGGCGTCGGTGATCGGCGTCGCCGCAGTCGACACATACGCTTCCGTCGCATGGGTGAGCGCATCCATGCCCGTCGCGGCTGTCAGTCCCTTCGGCATCGCGGCCATCAGCGCCGGATCGTTGACCGACAGCAACGGCGTGACGTTACGGTCGACGATCGCCATCTTCACATGACGCTTTTCATCGGTAATGATGCAGAAGCGCGTCATCTCGCTCGCGGTACCGGCTGTCGTGTTGATCGCGACGAGCGGCAGTTGCGGCTTCTTCGAGCGATCGACACCTTCGTAATCGGCAATGTGTCCGCCATTGGCCGCACACAGGGCAATTCCCTTCGCGCAGTCGTGCGGCGAGCCGCCGCCCAGCGAAATCACGAAATCGCACTGGTTTTGTTTGAGAATGGCAAGCCCGGCTTCCACGTTGCCGACAGTCGGGTTCGGCTTCGCGCCGTCGAACACCACCGACTGAATGTCCTGTTCGGTCAACAGCTTCGACACCTTCTCAGCGACACCCGCCTTGGCGAGTCCGGCGTCGGTCACGATCAATGCGCGGCGAAAATGGTACTGACGCAGGGCGGCAATCGCCTCGTCGAGGCTGCCAATGCCCATCATGTTGACGGCGGGAATAAAGAAGGTCGTACTCATGGTCATGCTCCTTATTTGTTCTGTGAGGGGCACACCACGCGCGCACCGATGAACATGAGCGCGCATGCGGTGTCCAGAATCATCTCTCGCAAGCACTGCAGTCAGCATCGCACCCAAGGTGCGATGCGTCTTTGATCTGCTGCAAACTCAGGGGCGAGTAGAGCGAGCGCTCAAAAGAAGCCGAGCGGATTGATGTCGTAGCTCACCAGCAGGTTCTTCGTTTGCTGGTAGTGATCGAGCATCATCTTGTGCGTCTCGCGACCGATGCCGGACTTCTTGTACCCGCCGAACGCGGCGTGCGCCGGGTAGAGGTGATAGCAGTTGGTCCACACGCGCCCTGCCTGAATGGCACGGCCCATGCGGTAGGCGCGATTGATGTCGCGTGTCCACACGCCTGCCCCCAGCCCGAACTCGGTGTCATTGGCAATCGCCAGGGCTTGGGCTTCGTCGCGGAACGTGGTCACGCCCACCACCGGACCGAAGATCTCCTCCTGGAACACGCGCATGCGGTTGTCGCCTTTGAGCAGCGTTGGCTGGATGTAAAAGCCCGACGCCAGCGGCCCGTCCAGTATCTCGATGCCACCGCCCGTCAGCACTTGCGCACCTTCCTTTCGTGCGAGATCGAGGTAGGTGAGGATCTTGTCGAACTGCTGTTGCGACGCCTGCGCACCGATGGCCGTTTCCGTGTCGAGCGGGTCGCCGCGCTTGATACGTGCGACCCGTGCCATCACGACCTCCATGAAGGGCTCGTAGATCGACTCCTGCACGAGCGCGCGCGATGGGCAGGTACAGACCTCACCCTGATTCAGGAAGCCCAGCACGAGGCCCTCAGCGGCCTTCTCGATGAACTCCGGCTCGCCGCGCATGATGTCGTCAAAGAAGATGTTCGGCGACTTGCCTCCCAGCTCGACCGTACTCGGAATCAGGTTGGCCGCCGCGCGCGACAGGATGTGCCCGCCGACGGGCGTCGATCCGGTGAAGGCGATTTTCGCGATGCGCCGGCTCGACGCCAGCGCTTCTCCGGCTTCCTTGCCGAATCCCTGAACAATGTTGAGTACGCCCGGCGGCAGCAGATCACCCACCAATTCGGCGAACAGGGTGATCGACAGCGGCGTTTGCTCGGCCGGTTTGAGCACCACGCAGTTGCCTGCGGCGAGCGCTGGGGCCAGCTTCCACGCGGCCATCAACAGCGGAAAATTCCACGGAATGATCTGACCGACCACACCCAGCGGCTCATGGAAATGATAGGCGGCCGTGTGCTCGTCGATCTCCGCTGCCGTACCTTCCTGCGCGCGAATACACCCGGCGAAGTAGCGGAAGTGATCGATGGCCAGCGGAAGATCGGCGGCGAGGGTCTCGCGCACCGGCTTGCCGTTGTCCCACGTCTCGGCGACCGCGAACCGCTCGAGCTGTGCCTCGAGACGGTCGGCGATCTGCAGCAGAATGCGCGAGCGTGCCTGCACCGGCGTCTTGCCCCATTTGGGCGCGGCCGCATGGGCTGCGTCAAGCGCAAGCTCGATATCCGCGCCGGTCGATCGCGGAAACTCGCCGATGACACCGCCGGTGACGGGCGATGTGTTGGTGAAATAGCGTCCCTCCACGGGCGGGACGAACTTGCCGCCGATGTAGTTCTCGTAACGCGATTGCAAAGACAGCAGGGCACCGGGCGTGCCGGGTGGGGCGTATCGCATGTTATGTCTCCGGATATTGTCGTGTCGGTGGCGCTGCGGCCACACGAGGCAATAAGCAAGTCGCGGGCCACCTCCGGGCGACGCCGTATCCGCGCGGATGACGGGCGTACGGCGACGCTCGGGTGTACCGAATTCGTGACACCTTTGTCTCGCGCGGTGACACCCGCTGTCTCGCGGTTGTGACAGGCAATCGCTTTGCGGCTGTCGATTGACATAGCGCATTGCAATCGCGTCCGGCATGGGACATGCTTCGGGAACGACTACGAGATCATCCGGCAGGGGGGAGACGACCAATGCCAGCCAATACTGAGTCAGCACACGCGCGCCGTGTGCTGAGTGTCGTACAGGGTCATATACCGTCGGGTGCTGCCGCGACGGACCCGAACATCACCGATTCCTGGCGGCGCTGTGTGGATACGCACGCGCTCGACCCGGGGGCGCGCATGGCGCCACGCGTGCTGGAGTCGACACAACTGCGCGAGCGCCGCGGCGCGATGGAGCGGCTGCGCAGCGTCTCCACGCCCGTGCTCGAGCGCCTGCAACGCCAACTGATGAATCCGCATCAGGCGGTGCTACTCACGGCACCCGACGGCGTGATCGTCGACTCCCGGCTCCCTGATGGCAAGCGCGACGATTTTCATCGCGCGGGCCTGTGGCCGGGCGCCGACTGGAGCGAGTCGTGCGAAGGCACTAACGGCATTGGCACGTGCGCGGTCGAGCGAGCGCCGGTGATCATCTGTCAGCACGACCATTTCCGCGCGCTGCACACGCCGCTCACCTGTACGGCAAGTCCCGTATTTGCGCCGCAAGGCGATTTGCTTGCCGTGATCGACGTGTCGTCAACGAGTGCAGACCTCACCCGGCAGAGCCAATTCCATACGCTCGCGCTCGTGAACCTGTCCGCGAAGGTGGTGGAGAGCGAGTATTTCTTCCTGCACTATCGCGACGAATGGCTGCTTCAATTGCAGGAGCAGGCTGATCATCTCGGCGGCTTCGCGCAGGCATTGATCGCGTTCGACGATACCGGGCGCGTACTTGCCGCCAATCAAAGTGCATTGAACCGTTTGGGCTTGAGGCGCGACCAGATTGTGGGCACGCGTGTGGACCAATGGTTTGCCCAGTCGCTCGATGGGCTGCTTGCACAAGGGCATCCCGCGCCGAGCGCGTGCTGGCCAATTCGCACACATACCGGTGAGCCGCTATTGGCGATGGTGCGGGCACCGTCGCGCGCGGCGCGGCGCGTGAGTCGTCCACCCATTCCCCGGCAGGAGACGATTGCACCGCCATTTTCCGATCCGGCTTTGGCACGCGAGTTCTCGCGGGCGTGTCGTGTCTTTGCTCACGATGTGCCGGTACTCATTCGGGGGGAGACCGGGAGCGGCAAGGAAGTCTTCGCGCGCGCGGTGCATACGGCAAGTGCGAGGGCGAGCGGCCCGTTCGTGGCGCTGAATTGCGCGGCGATTCCCGAGTCGCTGATCGAGAGCGAGCTCTTCGGTTATGTTGGCGGCAGTTTCACCGGCGCGCGCAAGGAGGGGATGAACGGCAAGTTGTGGCAAGCCAACGGCGGCACGCTGTTTCTCGATGAGATCGGTGACATGCCGTTCGCCATGCAAACCCGTCTGCTACGCGTGCTCGAAGACCGCGTGGTGTCGCCGCTTGGCGGCGGCGATCCGGTGCCGCTGGACATTCGCATACTCAGCGCGACGCATCGCGATCTTGCCGAGCGAATCACGGAGCGGCTGTTCCGCGAGGACCTGTTCTATCGTCTGAGCGGGCTCGAGATCACCGTGCCACCGTTGCGTGAGCGCGAAGACAAGATCGACCTGATGCAACGGCTGTTGGCGCAGGCTTGCGAACCGGGCCAGATCACGGTGACGGACGCCGCACAGGAGCGCCTGTGCGCCTATGCGTGGCCGGGAAACGTGCGTCAGATGAGCAGCGTCATCCGCACCCTGGTCGCGCTGAGCGAGAGTGGCGTCATCACGCTGGACGACCTGCCGGACGAGCTGCGCGAAGCGCAAGCCGCGACGCCGGCGGACTCGTCGCCGGACGGGCTCATGGAGCCTCCGTTGGAGGCGGCAGAGCGTCAGGCGTTGCGCGCAACGCTCGACGCTTGTCAGGGGCAGGTCAGCGCCGCAGCGCGCAAGCTCGGCGTGAGCCGCAATACGCTGTACCGCAAGCTGCGACGCTTCGGCTTGCTGCGGGGCTGAACGTCAGGCGACCTTCGCTCCTGGTACGCCGGTCTCGACGACAAACTGCTTGAGCGTCGAGACCGTCGCCCGGATATCGGCGCGATCGGAGATCACCTGAAAGCGGGTCTGCATCTGCTGCGGCGTCACATCGACGGACACATAGCCGCGATGCCGGCTCTCGAAGAACTTCACATGCGGATTTGCCGGAAGTAACTCGGCAAACGGCTCGTAAGGCGGCGGATCGGCTGTGATCGACGTGCCGACAAACTCCGTGGCGATCACCGGCGAGTCGGGACGCGCGCCCGCATGCACGTCGTTGGTCCAGAACGAGTGGATGTCGCCGCCAATGATCACAGGATTGTTCGGACGGGTTTGGGTGATCGCCTGCAATAGGCGATCACGCGTGGCCGGATAACCGTCCCAGCCGTCGGTCCAATGACCGACGACACCGGTCTGACGATCCTTCTGCAAGAGCGGCACGAACAGCAGATCCTGCGCCATCACGTTCCATTGCGCACGCGACCGCCTGAAGCCGTCGTGAAGCCAGGCTTCCTGTTCGAAGCCGAGCATCGTGCGGCGTGCTTCGGTGCGCTCGGTGCAGCTATCCGGCGCCACATGGCCACCTCGATAGTTCGGCTGCGCACAGGGTTGCGGCGTGCGGTACTGACGGCCGTCCAGGATATGGAAGTCGACGAGCGAGCCGTACGCAATGCGGTCATAGACCCGCATATCCGGCCCGCGCGGTATCGACATCGCACGAAGTGGCATATGTTCGTAATACGCCTGATAGGCGGCCGCGCGACGCTTCAGGAAATCCGTGGCCGACACGTTGGCGTGCTGCGACCAGGCGTTGGCGTAATCGTTCTCGACTTCGTGATCGTCCCACGTCATCAGACTTGGCGCGGCGGCGTGCAACATTTGCAGGTCCGGGTCGGTGCGATACAGCGCATAGCGATTGCGATAACCCGTGAGGTCCCTGGCGTCCGGGCCATCGTGCGGACGCACGATCGGCGCCGCGTCTTTCTTCTTCGTATCGTGCGAATAATCGTAGATGTAATCGCCGAGGAAGATGACGAGATCCGGATTCTCCAGCGCCATGTGACGATACGCGCTGAAGTACCCGGCCTCCCAGTGCGAGCACGAGGCGAACGAGAAGCGCAGCCGGTCCACCGGGGCATCGGCAAGCGGCGCTGTGACCGCCCGCCCCACGGGACTTTGCGCACCCAGTGCCGTGAATCGATACCAATACGGGCGGTGCGGTTCGAGCCCGCTCACTTCGACGTGAACGCTGTAGGCGAACTGTGCGGGCGCGTAACTGACACCGCGACGCACAACGTCACGCATGGCGTCGTCGCGCGCAATCTCCCATTGCACCGGCACCTGAGTGGGCATGCCAGCCATGCCGCCGAGCCCGTCGGGCGACAGCGGCGATGGCGCGAGGCGAGTCCACAACACAAAGCCGTCGAATGCCGGATCGCCCGATGCCACGCCCAATGTGAACGGGTCTGCGGCATTCGCCGCGAAGGCTCGCGAGAACGGACTGAGCAGCGGTACGGTGACCAGCGCACCCGCGCCTTTGAGGAACGTGCGGCGAGTGCGGTCGAGCAAAGCGACGCCGCCGTGCGCAGCGGTGATGAGGTCGGTGGGTTTCATGTGTTGTGGCTCCTCACGGCGTTCCCGGATGCGGCACCGGGTAATCGCGCGACACATCGATCGGTGCTGTGTATGGCGAGGTCCACCACGTGCGCTGCAATTGCGCAACGCGCTGTGCCATCTTTGCGTCGCGCATGACCACTTCGAGATTGCGTGAGTTGTCGAAATAGCCGCCCGTCCAGTTGCTCGTGCCAACCCAGGCGAGTTCGCCGTCGATGACCATCGTCTTGCTGTGCACCACGCGCGCGTAGGGAATGAAACCCTTCGATGCGGGCGGCACTGTCACCACGCGCAACTCGACGTTGGGCACGACAGCGAGGCTCTTCAGGTAGGCAACATCAGGGCGTTTCAGATTCCAGTTCGACACCAGCATCTGCACCTTCACGCCGCGCGCGGCGGCCGTGCGAAGCGCCGTGTCGATCACGCCGTAGTATGGGCGCTTGCCCGGCGCGCCGAATGAGAGCGGCGCGTAATCCATCAACTGAATCTGAACACTGTGCTTTGCCTGCCCGAGCAACGCCGGCAGGGCCGATTGCGAATCGCCGACGCCCGGCGGATTGAAGGCGTTCGGGCTGGCCACGAGGAAGGACGTCTGCGCGATATCGGCGGGCGCCACATCGCGATTGAGCAGGGTGGGCTGGGCGCCGCTGGCGAGCGCGGCTTGCGTCTGCCAGTCCTGCTCGAAGATCGCCTGCATCTGCGCAACGATCTTCGGCTCGCTTACGCGAACACCTGTCTCGTCGATGTGTTCGAGCGCGCGCCAGTCGAAGTTCTGGCTGCCGACAAAACCCTCACGACGATCCACGACGAAGTATTTCGCGTGAATGATGCCGCCGCCAACCTTCGAGAAATCGAGCATCCGGAACTCGAGATTGGGAATGCTTCTGACGCGCGACAGGGTGGCCTCGTCCGACATGCGTTCGCCCTTCGCCTCCATCAGAAAGCGAATCTTCACGCCGCGCCGGCCTGCAGCTTCGAGATGCTCGAGCACCGTGTCCATGCGACTGCCCGGTTCGCCGCTGACGTAGAACTGGCCGAAGTCGATCGACGTCTTCGCGTGATCGAACATGTCGGCCCACACGGTGGCGGAGTCGCGCAGATCGTCGCTGTCGGCGCCGGCACCGGTGGGCGCAGTATGAACGAGTTCAAAGCCGGGAACGGTGACGGGGGCCGGCGCTGCGCATAGGGGCGCGACGCCGCTCAACGCAAGCGCGAGCGCGGCAAACGTGTGACGCATGACTTCCTCGAATAACGTGTCGTTGTGCTGTGAATATCGATGACCGACTGCGCGATCGCTGTGTGACATTTGCGCGACGTCGTCGTATACGAAAGATATGCAATTACATATGTCGTTTACGAAATAATTTCTCGCATTCGTCTGGAACCCTTTATTTATGAGGTTTCGGTGCCGCGAGAGTGATCGGTCCCGTTGGTCTACCTCGCAGAATATTTGTCAATTATGAAAATTTATTACGTTTACGAGATAAATTTTCACTAGACGATTGTCAGCAACAAAATCTCCCGTTCTTCACGGAAATTTCATAGACGTCCAAAATAATCCGGGTTCTTTTTAGGACGTTGCCATGATTCACTTCGAAGACCCTCCCAAACGACACGCACGCATCGAGATCATTCCGATGATCGACGTGATGATGTTTCTGCTCGTGTTCTTCGTGTTGCTCAGCATCAACGTGATTCCGTCGCGTGGCCTGTCGACGACACTGCCGCAGTCGTCGAGCGCTGCACAGGTCAACCCTGATAAGCCGGTTGTTGTGACCATCACGCGCGATGGCGCGTTGCAGGTGGACGGTGCGGACACGACGCTCGAAGCGCTCGGTGCCCGGGTGAAAGAGAAGGCGGGTGACGTCGAGAAGGCACAAGTCACGCTCAAGACCGACGAAGGCACGTTGATGCAGCGTGTGATTGATGTCATGGATGTGCTGAAAGCCGCTTCGGTAAGCAAGCTATCCATCGCCACGCGAGCGAAAGCGCAATGACCGCACTCTCGATTCCAACGCCGATCTATCGCCGTCGTGACTGGGTGGCGAGCGGATTGACGCTGTTGCTCGCACTGGCTGCGATGCTCGGCCCGGGGTTCCGTGGCCTGACGCCGCCGCCGGGAGACAAACGGGCCGAGGTGCTGACCGAGATCGATCTCGCGCCATCGCCGCCGGTGCCGAAAACGCAGCCGAAGTCGGAACCGCTGCCGCAACCCAAGCCGGAGCCGAAGCCGCAACCCAGGCCCGAGCCCAAGCCGCAACCGAAACCGGAGCCCAAGCCGCAGCCGCAACTTCAGCCACGCCCCCAACCCGCGCCGCAGCCGACGCCTGCTGCGACGCCGTCGCCGCAACCGCTCGCCGACAGCGCCCCCGCAACGAATGCCGCCTCGGCGCACAACACGGCCACGAATGCGGCACCGACGACGGCGGCCGCCGATTCGAGGCCGGTGCAGAAAGCGGCAGCAAGCAAAGGGGATCCGGACCGTGACTACGAGCGTTCGCTACGGGCACTGGTCGAATCGCGCAAGAAGTATCCGACGAGTCGTCAGGCCATGATCGAGAAGCCCACGGGCGCCGTCGAACTGTGCCTGATGCTCGATCGGGGCGGCAAGGTGAAAGACGTCAACGTGACGACAAGCTCGGGCTCGCTGTTGCTCGACAACACGGCCACGCGACTCGTCGAGGGCACCACGTATCCCGCATTCCAGGACACGCATTTCGCAGGCCAGTCACAGCACAGGTTCTGCATGAAGCTCGATTACCAGCTCCCGGGCAATAGCTGAGGGACGCGCAGGGCAACACCGGCATCACCGTAGTCATCGTTGCAAACACCACGAACACGCGGCCTCGAACCGCGTGCGTTTTGTCGCGGCACTCACTCGCTGCGATCCAGGTATCCGTAACTCATAACCTATACACCGAGATGAACGCTCCTTATCCAACGGCCGCAAAGCCGTTCAAGCATCCCGCATTGCGTCTGTCGATGATCGCGGTCAACGTGCTGCTGCTTCAGGCTGGCATCGCCCACGCGCAGAATTCGGACAATGCCGCCGCGCCTGCTGCCGCTCCCGCAGCGACGGCCACCACGTCCAACATCGGCACCGTCACGATCACCGGCGAAGGCGATCAGTTGGGCAACGGCCTGATGGTTCGCGAAGACGAGCCGAAGACGCGCAGTACGGTCACGCGCGCCGAACTCGAAAAGGAACGGGCCACGGGCAACGTGTTCCAGTCGATCGGCCTGCTTCCGGGCGTGGCGACCTATAGCTACGACGCGTCTGGCCTGTTCGGTGGCGGTCTGTCGATTCGCGGCTTTAACTCCGATCAGATCGGCTACACGATCAACGGCGTGCCGGTCAACGACTCGGGCAGCTTCTCGGTGTACCCGCAAGAGTTCCTCGACAACTCGAACACCTGCGCGATGTCCGTCACGCAGGGGGTGACCGATCTCGACGCACCGCATGTCGGCTCGACCGGGGGCAACGTCAGCATCGTCACCTGTGAGCCGGAAGACCAGAAGCGGATGCGTGTGACGCAGACGGTCGGTGGCCTGGGTCTCACGAACTCTTTCGTGCGTATCGATTCGGGGCGCTTTGCGAACGACATGGCGAAGGTCTTCATGTCGTACTCGCACGCGGAGATCGACAAGTGGAAGGGCGACGGCAAGGCCAAGCGCGATCACGTGGACTTCGGTTTCCGTTTCGACTTCGACAAGTCGAACTACGTTACGGGATCGATGAACTACAACCGCGCGATCAATAACAACATCTACAACCCGTCGCTCGCGCAGCTTAACCAGAACGGCTACTACGGCGACTATGCGTCGCAGTTCGCCGGGCACCTGACGCCGGTCAAGGGCACGGCGCAAAACGAAGCCTCGCAGAGCCCGGCGTATTACAAGCTGGCGCAGAACCCGTTTGAAAACGTGATCGCCTCGGTCACCGGGGTGTTCCGTCTGACACCGACCACGCAGTTGAAGATTCAACCGTACTACTGGTACGGCTTCGGCACGGGCGGCACGCAGCAATACGCGCTCTCGGAAACGGGCTTCCTGAACCCGGCGACGGGTAAAGTGGGGGCTGGCCGCGACCTGAACGGTGACGGCGACACGCTCGACAAAATCATCGTGGCGAACAGCAGCGTGACGCGCACCGACCGCCCGGGTATCACTACGACCGTGACGCAGCAGATCGGTAACCACCAGGTGCAAGCCGGTTTCTGGTTCGAGCGCGCGGTACACCGTCAGACCGGCCCGGCCGTGCTCGTGAACAACGACGGTACCGCCACGGATATCTGGTTGCAGGATAACCAGATCACCGGGCCGACAGGCCAGCCTTACCAGTCGCGTAACTGGAAGACGGTGTCGACGTCGTATCAGTTCTTCCTGGCCGACTCGATCTCAATGCTCGCCGACAAGCTCAACGTGACGGCAGGTTTCCGCACGCCGCACGTGCGTCGTGACTTCACGAACTTCGCGAGCGAAGGCAGCAACTCGCAGATCACCTACAACGTGGTCAAGGACTATAACGCGTTCCTGCCGCAAGCCGGTGTGCGCTACTCGTTCGACGATTCGAATCAGGTGTATGTGAACGCAGCGCGCAACTTCCGCGCACCGCCCAACTTCGCATACTCGCCGACTAACGGCAACGTGACGTTCGTGAACGGCCGGGCGGTGGTTGCGGGCAACGTGCAGGCTGAGACGTCGAACGTGTATGACCTCGGCTACCGCAATCAGAGTGCGTTCGGTACGTTCTCGGGCTCGCTGTTCTACGTCGACTACAAGAACCGTCAGGCCACGGCGTACGACCCGAACCTGAACAACTCCGTGTACATGAACGCCGGCGCAGTGCGCAACTATGGCTTCCAGCTCGAATTTGGCACGGTGCCGTTCCACGGCTGGTCGGCGTACTTCTCTGTCACGAACAACCACAGCAAGCAGCTCAACGATCTGCGCATGTCTGCCACGTCGACGCTCGCGACGTCGGGCAAGGACTACCCGCTTGACCCGTCGTGGCTGCTGGGTCTGTCTATTCAGTACGCGCAGCCGAAGTGGTATGTGCGTGCGCAGACGAAGTTCACCGCGCGTCAGTACGCCACGCTCATGAACGACGAAGTCGCACCGTCGTACACGACGGTGGATCTGGATGCGGGCTATCGCTTCAACAACACCTATTTCTTCAAGAACCCGACCGTGCGTCTGAACGTGAGCAATCTATTCAATCGCCAGTATCGCAACCCTTCGAGTGTTCAGGTGGGGGCAGGCAACGGCACGGTCTATTACTACCTGGGCGCGCCGCGACTGCTGTCTGTGTCGCTGTCGGCCGATTTCCAGTGAGGCGCGCCGCTGCATCCGCACTCACGTATTTTCCAGAGGAACTCTTCGTATGAACACTCAGGTCCTGCATGATCTGTCGTTTTTCCTGATGTACGCGTGCCTGGTCGTGGCCCTGTTCATCAGCATCGAACGTCTGATTTTCTATCGCTACACGAACAAACATGCTCGTGAGCTTGATGCGATGCTGCTCGGCGAAGGCCGTACGCTCGACGATCTTACGCAACATCTCGAGAGCAACGACAGCGTGCCGGCCGACGCGCTGCGTGCATTGGCCAAGGCGCGTGCCAACGCGCATTCGCGCGAAGACATGGAGCAGCTCTCGGCTGCGCTGTATCTTGCGATGAAGTCGAAGCTCAAGCAACGACTGTGGATGCTCGACACGATCGTGACGGCGGCACCGCTGATCGGCTTGCTCGGCACGATTCTCGGCATTATCGATACGTTCTCATCGCTCGCTGCGTCGGGGATCTCGGATGCCAAGGGCGTGTCGGCCGGTATCGGCACGGCGTTGTACGCCACCGCGCTCGGTATCTCGACCGCGTTGTTTGTGCTCGTGTTCCTTAACCACTTCAACGATCGTATCGAACGTATTGGCGATCACCTGAAGATTCTGCTGCTGCGCGCCGGAATTGAACCGGCCGCGCAAACGCAGGTGGCGCGGTTGCAGCGGCAAGCCTGAGGCTGCGTTCGGATCACCGGCGACGCCGTGATGTCGTCGCCGGTGAGATGGGGCATCTGAAGGATTGCGCCCCCGTGAGATATCCGGCCTGCCGGGTGGCTCACGGGGCGTTTCGCTGAAAGGCGTCGATCACTTCGCCGGAATCGGCGTGGCCCGATCTACCGGGACGGCGGTCACGCTGTTCTGAGGGGAGCCGTCGATGAGCTTGTCGGAGTAGGTGAGGTAGACGAGTGTGTTACGTGTCTTGTCGACCATTCGCACGATGCGCAGCTTCTTGAAGAGCGGGGACAGCCCTTCCGAGAAAACCTCCTCTTCCTTCGGCAGCGGTGCGCTGAACGAAATTGGCCCCACGGGGCGGCAGGCAATCGACGCTTCCGCCTTGTCTTCCGCCAGCCCGACCATGCCCTTGACACCACCGGTCTTCGCGCGCGACACGTAGCACGTGACCCCGCGCACCTTCGGATCGTCGAAGGCATCCACGACAATCTTGTGATCGGGCCCCAGCAACTTGAACGCCGTGCTGACGTCGCCGATTCTCTCGGCATGTGCCCAATTCGCCACGACCATGAATGCCAGTGTGAGTGCTTTCTTCATGAAGATGTGTTCCGTTAAACGCTGCGTTAGCGACGACGTTCGCCCGTCAATGTCTGCCATGAGCGGATTCTACTCGCGTGGGGTGACCGTTATGACAACCACTGCGAGAAGGCCGCCGAGTCTTTGTCCGGCGAGATGTACCACTGCCGCCGCGCGGGATCGTAGACGGCACCGAGGGCAGCCAGATTGTCTTTCGCGCCATAGGTGTCGCCGCTGAGGTAGCGACGTGCGGGAGTGGCGTCCACGGGCATTGCCATATTGCGAACGAGCGCATCGTCGGCGAGGTGTGTCGTGCGAGGCAGGTCGAGCGAGGTGAGGAAGCCGCTCTGGCGGGTCTCGTCTTGGGAGGTGATGAGCGTGAGCGATTCCCGAGCCCGGGTCAGCGCCACATAAAAGAGATTCTTCTCGCTTTCCAACTGAGCGAACGGATTCGGGAACTCATTGCGTTCCAGAAACGGAATGATGACGTGATCGAACTCCTTGCCCTTGATGTTCGCGACGGTGTCGACGCTCACGCGAGCGCCTGCTCGTGTGCGCCGGCTGGCAGACAGGCGGGTCATCATCGACGAGAAGTAGTCGGCGAGCGGCGTGTCGTCTGAGGGCAGTGTCGCAGCAAAGGCGCGCAGCGTGCGCTCCACGAGATCGACGTCGTAAGGGCGGGCGTAGAGGCGCGTTGCAACCGCCTGAAAATCGATCTTCTGACGGATGCGCCGGAAGGCCTCGCTGGCCGGGAGCGTCGGCAGGCTCGCGCGCAGTTCGCGAATCAGATGGCCGATGTTGGCGGCGGGCGTACCCTGTGCCGCTCCCAGCAGGTAAGACTCGTAGATCTGTTCGATCAGCTCCGGATGCTTGGCCGTGAGCAGATATTGATCGCGCGACAAACGAATATTGGCGAAGATGCCGAGCACGGCAGCGACGGACATGCGCTCGCGCTCGTCGATCGTTTCGTGTGCTCGCATCGCCAACGCGAACACGGCGCGCACGAACCGGATCTCTTCCCGGAACTGAAAGCCCTCCTTGTTCGGCGATTCGAATGCAATCTCGGCTCGCCACAGCGCTTCTTCCACCGCAGCACTCTGATGCCAGTCGCGCAGAAGCACCGCACAAGTGGAACGTTTGTCGCTGTCTTGCAACCAGCCGCGCACGTTGTCCAGCACTGCCTGCGCCACGGCGTCTTGGGCGCCGTCGGTCTTGATCACCTCGATGGGGGTGTGACGCCGGACATACGACTCGATGGCCTTGCGTTTGAACGCGGCAACCGGATAGGCGATATGCGGGCCATGACGGAACGTGCGCGTGAGCGGGTAGGCGGTCGCGCCGGAGAAATCCACGCGGAAACGATCTCCCATATACACGTCGCTCGCACCCATCTCACCGTGGATGACCTGATCGCGATCGCCAACGCCGACGAAGCGGCAGTTCAGCGTGCGAAGCACATGACGCAGCACGCGATACGACGCTTCGTTGAAGTCGTGTTGCTCGTCGCAAACAATCAACCGGCATGGCGCAAAGTACTGCGGCGCGACGCTTTCGCGATCGATCAACTGCGCCAGATCGTAAGTGGCGTCGAAACGGTCCCGGAACTTCGGCTCATCAAGCGCGCCAAGGCGAATCCGTTCATAGGCCTGAGCGATGGCGTATTGGGCCGGTGTAACGTCCAGGCGCTCGAGCAAGTCGCCGAGCTGTTCGTCGTCGACGTCATCGAACAATGCGCCGCCCGCTTTGAGCTTTCGCATGGCGTCGATGCTTTGCGCCACATTGATGTGGTTGTCCTCGAAGGTACCCGGTGCGTAGCGGTGTTCGACGTCGTCGCGCAATGTTTCCATGGCATCGGCAATGTAGGACGTCAGGAAGCTGTCGCGCTGAATGCGCCGTGCGCGTTCGTTCGCCGTGGGCAAGGTGTCGAGCACCTCGTGGCTGTAGTCGTCGAAGGTCGAGACACGCACACGTTTGTGCAGGTCCGCATGGATGCCGCTGCGTTGCAGGCGGGCGCGCAGCACGTCGGCGGCGGTGGCGGTGAAGGTCAGCGCGAGGATTTGTTCGGGCGGCGTACCGCCAGCAATGGCTTCACCGATGCGCGCGACAAGGGTTGTCGTCTTGCCGGTGCCGGCGTTGGCCATGGCGATGCAGATCCGCTCGTTCGCGACCTGAAGGGCGGTCTGCTCGATGGTCAATGCGGGACCATTGGGCACGAATCGCGGGGTGCGGACGGGGGATGGGGTTTCACTCATGACATCAACCTTGCTGAGAGCGGGGATGACGCATGATGCTGCCTCATGAGTCTGGCCCGTCGAGTTCTATGCCGGCCGCGACAATCGCCAGCCATGCGTGTCGCGGATTCTACTCGCGTCCCACGGTCAGCACCCGCAACCGGCCCCGGGCCCTCTCACGAATTCGCGGGAAGTCCCGTCCCCCGAAGGCGGGCGACGGGACTTCCGCGGTACTGCGTGCTACCACTGGCTACGGCGGGTTACCACTTCTCGTCTTGCGACGGACCCGATTGCGCGTCGGCCGAAGTTGAACCTTTCTTCGCCGTCTTTGCCCCGGTCGTGGCTTTGGCGGCCGAAGTCTCAGGCGCCGCACCTGCCGCTGCGGCCAACCCGGCCTGAGGCGCTGCCTTTGCGGGCTTGCCGGCAAGCTCGCCGCGCACCTGAAGGCCTGCGATCGGCAGGGCGTCGAGGTTGAGGTTGCCGCGCACGTTCTCGAGATGCCCGTACGACAGGTTCTGCGTCACGCGCTCGACGACCAGTTCGCAGCACGGATTCTCGGTGCGTCCGAGGTTTTGCCCGGTCTGTGGATCCTTGAACTCGTTGCCCAACGCCACGACGGCGTAGCGGCCGCCTTCACGCAGCGCCTGTCCGCCCTGGCTGACGACGACATTGGTGCCGTCGCGCCCGAGCACCGTGATCGGGAACGTCGATTGCAGGATCGCGCTGACGATGGCCTTGCTGGCCTGATCGGTCATTTCGGTGAGAATGCGTTGCCCATCGACGCCGGTGCCCAGTGTGGTCGGGGCCGTCGCTGGCAACGTGTTGCTCAACGAACTGGCGGCAGAGACCTGACGTGTCGCCACGTTCACCATTTTCTGCGACAGTGCCCAGCCGCCCGAATAGCTGACGAGTTGACGATCGCTTGTGCGCAACTGCCGGGCGTGCTTCGTGTAGTTGAACGTGCTCACGCGCGCACTCCACACCAGATCGGCACTGGCCGCTTGCGAGAGCTTCGCCAGCTCGGCGCTGGGAGCCTCGCCGGAGGCGATCATGTCCAGCTCCTGCTCGATCTCGGGACTCATCTCGCGGTCGAGCACGGCGAAACGGCCAGTCTGCACGAGCGCATCGCTCACACGCTGGCGCAGCGTAGCGGCGACTTCGCGAGACGGCACGGTGGTGTCGCCCATCGGCAACGAGGCCTGCGGGAAGACGATTGGGCCGACCACGACCTTGAGCTTTTGCATATCGGCCGACGGCTTGAACTTGGCGATGTCGGCCTCGATGCTTGCCTTATAGCGCTTGGACAGGACACCCGGCTCGTCGAGACTGATCACGCGCAGACGCTGGATCACGCCGCCCGAGCGCTGCTGCACGATGTCGGCGAATGCGCTTGCCCGCAGCGATGCCGAGTCCTGATTGAGACTGACGTCCAGCCCGTACTTGGCCGTCACGCTATCGGATTGCACCACGGCGCCGTTGACTTGCATCAGAGCGAGCTTCATCGCTTCGAGCACCGCTTCTCCTGCGGAGTTGCCGAAGCCTACCGCAGTTGTCTTTTCCGTCTCGACCTTGCCGACGTCCGGGACGGAGGCGGCAGCGCTCGGTGCGGAGGCCGGGGCCTGAGGCGCGTCGGCGGGTTTCTCGGAGCAGCCGGCAATAAAAAAGAGGGCCGCAAGGGCCCCCGTGAGCGAGTTACGCATCATGTTGTTGGTAGGGTGTCCCGGATTACAGCGCCGCGAGTGCCTTGGTCGCGTCAGACGGCACGTCGATGCCGTTGCTGCGCGCGAAGTCGATGGCGTTCTTCAGCGCCTTGCCGGCTTCCGTGACCGAGCTCGGGAAGTTCGACACGACGTAGGCGGCGCCGCCCAGCGACGTCAGCGCCATCGGCGATGCGCTCTTCATGTTGGCGCCCATCGACGTCACGTCGTTGCGCATGCCGGTGTAGTGAACCATGCCGAGGGCGAGATGGCCGAGGCCCTGTGCGAAGGTCTTCTTCGAGGCATCGTCGAGCACCGGCTTTTCCTTGAGCTTCGCTGCGATGGCGCCGCTCGTGTCGCCCACGGCGTTGACTGCCTTCGATGCCGAATCCTTGTCTTGCGTCGAGCCCGACGACAGTTGCGCCACGACTGCGGCAGCCTGTTCGGCTTGCGTTTTCAGGCCGAGGGCTTCACCCATCTTGGCGTTGGCGTTGAGCACGTCGATGTTGGCGGCAACGTAGTTCTTCACCAGTGCGGCCTGTTGGCCCGACAGATCGGCAGTGCTGTCCGACTTGCTGCCGCCGCCCACGAGGCTGGTCAGGCCGCCGAGTTGAGCGTACGAGGCGCCCGAGGCACCCACGAGAGCAGCCGCAACGGCACAAGCGATGATCTTCTTCATGAACTTCTTCTCCAGGAGAGGGATGGTGGAATCCGGCAATTAACGCAAACTGAGATTGGTGATCTGGCTGGTCAACTCGCGCGCGGCGTTGTTGGCCGCCAGCCGCAGCGCATTGGTGCGGGCCTCTTCTTCGGTCGGACCGGTGCCGGCGTACTGAACGGGGCCCACCGAGGCGATGGTGTCCGGAATGGTCTGGCCGATATCGAGCAGCTTCGCGTTGACGGTGACAGCCACGCGCATGAGGCCGGAGTTGGGATCGCGATCTGCGAGGCCGACATCGAGCGTGCCCAGCGCGATGTAGGACATGCGCGCTACGCGCATCCCCGAGACCATCGACGCAAGCGTCGCAGGCTTCAGGTCCATGCCGCTCTTGTAGTCGTTTTCGACGTTGGCGACCTTGAACTGACCGCCGGTATACGGCTCGACCAGTGCGGCTTCGTTGACCTTGAAGCCCGCCTTGGCGAACGTCGACGTGAAGACCTGCGACAGATTGGCGCTGGGAATCAGGCGGAACGTGTTGTCGGTGGCGCGTCGCGTGGTGCTGCCGCCTGTCTCGATGGAGGCCGAGCTATGCACCGATGCCGACATCTTCGCGTTCGTCGACGCGCTGGTGCCGATCTGATTGCCGCGAATGTTCTCGCCCTCGCTGCCCTGCTCGGACTCGCTGATCTGCGCCTTGACGTCGGATTTGCGGTCGACACGCTTGTACACGCGGTCGTCATAGGCGCGCGAGGTACCGACTTCGCGCGACACGAAGATGAACGCCAGCGGCGAGCGTCCGGCCGGACCGCCCTTGACGACGGCGGAATCGCGCTTCACGGCGTTGCGAAGATTCGCCACGTTGAGCGACACGCGCACGGCCACCGTGTATTGTTTTTTATCCGAGTTCTCGTCTTCGGCGAGGATCGTCGAGTCGAGGATGTAGCGATCCGGCTCGGCGAGGATCTTCTGGCGAATCGCGTCGAAGTTCTCCGACTCGGCTTCACCGGCTTCGGCGTAATAGAACTCCACGGCCTTCATTTGGGCAGCCGACAAGGCGCGGGCCTTGTCGTCGCGCGAAATCGACCAGCCTTCATACGTCACGGTCGCCTTGCCGCGCGCTTGCTGCACCTGCGCAGCTGCGCTCGACGCGAACACGGCTGCGGCAAACAGCAGAAAGAGTTTCTTCATCACTTGCATAGCTTCATCAGTCCCATCGTCTTGTCGATTTGCGACGAAATGTCCGACGCCGAAGCGGCAGACTTCACCCATGACGTGTCCGTACCTGCCACAGACTCGGCAAGCTTCACGAACAAGCCGTTGACGGAGTCGTAATAGGCCGGGAAATCGTCGACCCAAGTTTGCGACGCCGGTACCGGCTTCACCTCACCGTTCTTGAGCGAGGTATTGAGGTAGGTCGCACCGGTCAGCGGCTCCCGAATGGCGACATCCGCATAGCTGCCGTAGATGTAGGCCGTGCCCACCGCGTTCTCGCTGTATTTGATCTTCTTGAAGTTCTTCAGCGTGACGTCGATCTCGTAATCAGGCTGCGGCAGCTTGAGGTTGAAGACCGTGCCGTCCATGATTTGCATCGACATGACGTTACCGATGGCATAGCCCTTTGAGTAAGGCACGACCGGCACGCCGATGCGCGTGGAGATCGCCTCGCTCACCATGTCTGCGACCCACGTCTGTGCGGCGCCGGGTGTGGCCTTCAGGTAATCGGGCAGGACGGCGGTGGCCTCCGGCGTGACTTCCACGCGGGTGACTTGCAGATAGCGCGGCGCCTGATCGGGCAGTTGCGCTTGCGCGACGGACGCGGCGAAGCGGGCGTACAGACCGGGCTTGCCGTTCGCGCCGTCGTAGACCATGCGCACGCGATCGAGGACTTCGGCGCGCGTGGGTTCGTGATCGAGGTTATCGACGTAACCGAAGCTGACCGGATAGGAGCGCAGTACCGTCATCGACTTGAAGTCGAAGAACAGCACTTGACCGCGCAGCAGGACAAACAGCTTGCGGATGGCGCCGAAGCGCTCGACGGACACGGTCTCGGTATTGATGACCAGCGATACAACGAGCGCCTGGTCGCGACCCTTCAACTGCTCGATCGGTCCGGTCGCGAGTGTGAAGTGTCTGGCCGGATTCTGTGCCACTGCCGCCAGCAGACGCTTGTACGGCGAATCGCCCGCGGCCTTCAGGCCGTTCTCATAAGCACGCGAATAAGGAAATCGTTTGTCGATGCTGGCGGCGTCGCCGCCGTAGGCTGCGCCCGCAAACGCCACGGTTTTGTCTGTGACCTGAGCCTGAACGTGCCCCGCAAGCACCATTGAGAATGCCATCGAAAAGGTGATGGCAAGACGGAAGAGGAATCCGCCGGTTTTCATATTGTTATGCTCCCCCGTTACGCGTCCGTGACGGGGGACGCGAGAACGCGGAATACTGTATTACTAACTATTTCAAGTCAATCTATTGACTGGCGATCCTGCCTAAATTGATAGGGGCTGACGCCGACGTTTTGTCCGTGTCATGTAGGTGTTTCGAGGTGGGGCATCGGCGGTGGAAATCGGATTTCCCCCTTGGGCGACGATCGGCCGTCAGAGACGGTCAGCCGAAGGGGGCGCCACAGGCCAGTTGCCAGCGGTTGCCAAATGCGCTATAGTCACGCCTCTTCGCGCGGGGGTATAGCTCAGCTGGGAGAGCGCTTGCATGGCATGCAAGAGGTCAGCGGTTCGATCCCGCTTACCTCCACCAAACGAATGACGGTTTCCGTCCCCTTCGTCTAGAGGCCTAGGACATCACCCTTTCACGGTGAGTACAGGGGTTCGAATCCCCTAGGGGACGCCACATATCGGCAGCGATGTGATTCATACATCGAAGCCGGCCGGCGTCAGATTCGGCAAAACGTATGGCAAAAGCCGGATGTCTTTCAAGACATCCGGCTTTTTTGCGTTTGTCCCGCCTATCGATTCGTCACGACGATTGCACCGTCTTCACCGGCAATGAAGCTTTTGTGACGCTTCGGAAAGTTAACAAACTTACTTAATTTGCTTTGAGATTTCTGACCCAGTCGCTACATCAATTCTGACGTCGGCACGGGGCTGTTTTGCCGATTTCCCAATCGTACAGCCCCAGCGCTGACGCGCGTCGGACGTTGCGCGTACGCGACAATGACGATCTTCCGATTTGCCGGGGGACAGTATGGGGACGGAAGGCTTATAACATCCGGCAGATCAAGTTCGCATGGGGCTGGCAGAAGCGCCGCGCCGGGCGGACAAACAGGTGGTAAGAGGAGTGCTCAGACTCGGGTTTTTCCGGCCCGTATTGATGAGCGCCCGTCGCTGCGGCTAAATTCACAAAAAATGAATCGTATTCCAATCTAATCTAATTGAATTGGATTTGCTGCAGGCGTATCGACCTCATGCCATAGACCGCCCCTGTCCGAAGTTCCTCCGGGGCAATGAAGCCTGCGTGCCGCACGGCATGAACAGGCTCAGACCAGAACGTGTAACTATGAAAGTCCTGTCTATCTTCGGCACGCGTCCCGAAGCGATCAAGATGGCGCCTCTCGTCACAGCGCTGGATCGCGAACCCGGTATCGATAGCGTGGTGTGTGTGACCGGTCAGCATCGCCAGATGCTTGATCAGGTGATGTCGCTGTTCGATCTCAAGGCCAGATACGACCTCGAGGTCATGGTGCCCAATCAAACGCTCAACGGCCTGTTCGCACGGGCTATGGAGCGGGTCGATGCGGTGCTGGAAACGGAACAACCCGATTACGTGCTGGTTCACGGTGACACGAGCACGGCGTCTGCCTGTGCACTCGCCGCTTTCCATCGCCGCATTCCGGTCGGACATGTGGAAGCCGGTCTGCGCACTGGCGATCTGTCCAAGCCGTTCCCCGAAGAGATGAATCGCCGGGTGGTCGATTGCGTGGGTAATTGGCTGTTCGCGCCGACTGCGACATCCCGGGAAAATCTGCTGCGTGAAAATCTGCACGGCCGGATCGCTGTGACAGGCAATACCGTGATCGACGCGCTCGCGACGCTCACCGCCCGCCTGCGTGACGATTCGCCGCTCGCCGTTGCCGCGGCAGCGCGCTACCCGTGGCTCGACGCATCGCGCCGTCTGGTGCTCGTGACGGGCCACCGTCGCGAGAGCTTCGGCGACGGCTTCCGCAATATTTGTGCTGCCCTTGCGGAACTCGCCCGGCGCGACGACGTGCAGATCGTCTATCCGGTGCACTTGAACCCGGCGGTGCGCAACGTCGTCATGACCGAGCTGGCCGGCTTCGGCAACGTGCATTTGATCGATCCGCTCGACTACGTCGACTTTGTCTGGTTCATGCAGCGAGCGTACGTGATCCTCACCGACTCCGGTGGCGTGCAGGAAGAGGCGCCGTATCTCGGCAAGCCGGTGCTCGTCATGCGCGATGTGACCGAGCGGCCGGAAGCGGTGAGCGCTGGCACGGTCGCGCTGGTTGGCGCGAATCGGGAGCGCATCGTCGAAGGCGTGACACGTCTTCTCGACGATCTGGCGTATCACACGTCGTTCTCGCGACGCCTGAATCCGTATGGCGATGGTCACGCCTCGCAACGCATCGTGGCGGCCCTGTGCGGGCGCACCGTGAGCGAGTTCGATCCGAATACCCCGGCTGACAGCCGGGTTCCCTGAGATCCGAGCGGGTGCCGACGCGATGACTCTCCTGCCGCCTCCGCCAAAGCCGTCCCACTGCGTAACGTCCACCGGCACGGACGAAACGCCAATTCACGGATATTTCATGCTGTTGCTCAACACATTGCATGCGCGTCGCCGCACGGCGCGCGACCTCCTCCGATCTTCGCCCGATACCTCGCGTGCGCGGCTTCACCGCGTCTGTGCGACGGCAGCGGGCACCCTCGCGGTGTTGAGCGCGTTCGCTCCCGCCACGTCATACGCAAGCGCGCTGGGCGACGGCGTTCGCGCGCTTGGCTCGGGAGCCAACCTGCAGCGCAGTATCGCGCTAGCTGACCTCGGCATTACAACGCCCATCGTTCTCTCGGGCGACGCCAGCCAGGACTTCTATCTGCCTGTGCCCAAGGGCCTGCCGTTGGCCGACGCCACCGTGGCATTCGACGGTCGCTATCTGAAGGGCGAACCGGGGGCCGCCTCAGTGGTGCTCTCCATCGACGGTCAGCCGATGACCTCGCAAGCCGTGCCCGACGGCGACGGTCCGTTGCAGCGCAATCTGACGGTCTCGCCGCGTCCGCGCGAGACAGGTTTCGTGCGTTTCTCGGTGAATTGGCATTCGCGTACCGGCACGTACCGGTGCGAGCCGGATCGCTCGCTGGCCAATTCGGTGACGATCACGCCGCAGACGCGTCTGACCTACCGCATCGATCAGAAGTCGGTGACAAGTCTCGACGATGCGTGGGGCACCCTGCCAGGCGCTCCCGCGCTGCTCGTCGCATCGAAGACACTGAGTCAGGAAGCGTTCGACAGCGCCTGGCGTATTGGTGTAGCGCTTGAGCGCAGCGGCAAGCGGGTGGTCGTGCGCGCGCTGCCCGCAGTGGGCGATGTGGTCGACACGCGCGGCGTCAATGTGCCGACGGCACTCGCGGGTGTGCCGGCTTTCTCCGCGTTGCGCGACAACAGTGCAACGCACAAGTTGGCCAACGACGCCGAACTGGGGGCGTTGGTCGCGATGAACGCGCCGTCGGTGAGTGGCGATGTCGTGGTGGCAGACGCGGCGCTGCGTGCGCGGCTTGCGGCTGCTTTCGATGCCGTGCAGGGGCAACTTGCCGGCGACGCCGACGCCGCCGAGGCGTTCAAAACGTGGCGCACCCAACGTGCATCGCTCTCGAACGACGCGCTTGGCGCCAAGCAGATTCGCCTGCTGGCGATGGGCAATCAGTCGGTGATCGCCGTGGCGGGAGACGCGGGTGCGCAAGCGGCCGGTCTCTTTGACAATTCGTTGCGCCGCCTGATGCTCTCGAACAACGTCACTGCGCCCATTGCCCATACGCCTGATATCTCCGACAAGCAGGTGGTGCGTCTGTCGAGCCTTGGGGGGACGTCGGATAGTTTCGACGTGCTGGCGCGAGGTGACTGGACGGTGACGTTCCCGCTGAGTGCAGTGGCATCCGACGGCCGCATGCCCGCCGAAATTTCGCTGTATCTCTCCGCCGCACCCGGCCCGGCCGCTTCGAAGCCGGTGGCCACGGTGTTCTGGAACGGCATTCTGCTCGCGGCCAAGCAACTCGATGCGAATGGCCGCCCCGAACAACTCAAGGCGCGTGTGCCGGGTTATGTGCTGGGAGTAAACAACACGTTGCGCGTGTCGGTGCAGCGCCAGCCGTACTCGGCTAATTGCGATGAGATTCCGCAGGCCTATCCGGTCAATGTGCTGCCCTCGGCGAGCTACATCCGCCCGGGTCAGGCGGAGCCGGACGGCACCTTTGTGGGCCTGCTTCCGCTCATGGCGGGCAATCCGCAACTCATCGTGCCGGACCGCTATCTCGAAGATGCGCCTGCCAATATCCGTCGCGTGATCGGTATCGCGGCAGCCAGCGGCCTGTCGCCGTCGCGCGCAGAACTGACGGTGGCCGCCGGTGGCAAGAGCGTGAAGCCGGGCAAGCCGTTCGTCGCGATGGAAGTGCCGCTCAACGGGGCCACACCGACGGTGAGCGTGACCGATCGCAAGCGACTGGAGATCGGCGGCAAGGACGCCAAGTGGCTGGACATCACCGGCCTGCAGAACCTGTCGACGGCGGAAGTGGTGCGCGCGAGCGGCCAAGACGGTCTGTTGTGGTACGCGATCGGCACGCCGCGCGCGGATGTCGGCGAGCCGTTCCTGCTCAACCGCGGCAATCTGGCGATCATCGGGCCGGCCGGCCCGGTGGCGTGGATCGACAGCAGCAATCCGGACGCGAGCATGCCGCCGGGCGCGGGCGAGAGCGCGTTCTATGAATGGCGCCGCTATGTGTCGTGGGGAGTGCCTGCGATTGCCATCGCGCTGCTGGTATTGCTGTTGATTCTTGTGCTGGCGCTGCGAGCCGGTCGCAGGAAAAGCAGCGGCCATTGAGCCGTAGAGGCGCGTCATCGTGATCTCTTCTCTCTATTGGCCCTATCTGGTCGCCGACTACTATCACGCACTGGAAATTGCCGGTGCGGTGGTCGGCGTTGTCATCCTGCTGTCGAGCATTGACGATCTGTTCATCGATGCCTGGTACTGGGGACGTCAGATCTATCGCTCGCTGTTCATCAAGCGGCGTTATACGCCGCTGCAGGCGGCGCAGTTGCGCGCCGTGCGCGAACAGCCGCTTGCGATCATGGTGCCGGCGTGGCTCGAGTACGACGTGATTGCCGCCATGCTCGAGAGCATGGTGGGCACGCTCGAGTACAAGAACTACATGATCTTCGTTGGCACTTACAAGAACGACGAGAAGACGAAGACCGAAGTCGAACGGATGCGCCGACGCTACCGGCAATTGGTGCGCGTGGAAGTGCCGCACGATGGGCCGACCTGCAAAGCCGACTGCCTTAACTGGATCGTGCAGGCGATTTTCAAGCAGAACCAGCAGCAGCCCGAGCCTTTCGCGGGCGTGATCCTGCACGACAGCGAAGACGTGCTTCACCCGCTGGAACTGAAGTACTACAACTACCTGCTGCCGCGCATCGACTTCGTTCAGTTGCCGGTGACGTCGCTCGAGCGCGAGTGGTACGAACTCGTGGCCGGCACCTATATGGATGAGTTCGCCGAGTGGCACACCAAGGATCTGGTGGTGCGCGAGAGCCTGTCGAAGATGGTGCCGTCGGCGGGCGTGGGCACTTGCTTCTCGCGCAGGGCGCTCGAGGAGCTGGCCGCCGAGACGAACAATCAGCCTTTCAATACCGACACGCTGACCGAAGACTATGACATCGGCGCGCGACTGGCGCGGCGTGGCATGAAACAGATCTTCGGCAAGTTCCCCGTCGAATACGTGATCAAACGCGCCGGACTCTTCGGTTTCGGCAAGGAGAAGGTGTCGACGCTGCGCATGCCGCTCGGCATTCGCGAGTACTTTCCCAACACGTTCAAGACGGCCTATCGACAGAAGGCGCGCTGGACACTGGGCATCGGGCTGCAAGGCTGGGCGCAGGTCGGATGGCAAGGATCGCTCGCAACGAAGTACCTGCTGTTCCGTGACCGGAAGGGGCTGGCGACATCGTTCGTTGCGATCATTGCTTACGTGCTGTTGCTCAACTTCGTGCTGTTCCTGATCGCCGACAAGCTCGGCTGGTGGACGGTCTATTACCCGTCGATTTTCCCGCCCAACGGCTGGGTCATGACACTCATGAGCGTGAACGCCGTTGCGCTGGCGTTGCGTGTATCGCAGCGGAGCTTCTTCGTGTTCCACATGTATGGCTGGGAGCACGCGCTGCTCGCCGCGCCGCGCATGGTGATCGGCAACTTCATCAACGCCATGGCCGCCGCGCGTGCGTGGCGCCTGTTTATCGTCCACCTGGTTACGGGCAAGCGCCTTGTGTGGGACAAGACGATGCACGATTTCCCATCGACCGATCAGATCACGCAGCAGCGCCAGCGACTGGGCGAACTGTTGCTGTCTTGGCAGGCCATCGACGAGAGCAAGCTGACATTTGCATTGGAGACGCAAGCACGCGAGGGCCGTCCGCTGGGCGAGATCCTCATGCAATTGGGTTGGCTCGACGAAGCCACGCTTCACGAAGCCATCTCGTTCCAGCAAGGTGTGGTCGCCCCGCCGCTGCAGCCTAACACCCTCACTTCGGGCGCGACATGAAGACGCCTTTTCGCACGCTCGCCCTTGTCACGGCAATGACCTGCTGCTGGTCTGCCGCTCCGTCCCCGGCTCTGGCCCAGGCGTCAGCCACTGCAGATAAGGCGGCCGGTGAGGCGCCGCTTTCCGGTCAGGCATGGAAGCTTGCCGACCAGGCTTACAAGCACTATCAGGCTGGCCGTTTTGCGCAGGCCGCGACCTCGGCGGCTGGCGCGGTGCGTCTGCGTCCCGATGTTCTGCGCCTACGGATGCTGCTCATTTATTCGCTGCAACGTGCGGGCAAGCTCGACGAGGCTCGCAAGGCGGTCGACGATGCGCTCAAGTACGGTTTCAATGCCCCGGCGTTGCGCGATGCGAATACCAACCTGGCGCAGGCTCAGGCAGGGGGACCGCCGCCGACCGAGGCTTACCGGCGCGGCTTTCCTTTGGCGACGCAGGCCTATTCCGAATACAACGCGCAGCAATACAGCGAATCTGCGGCGCATGCGGAACAAGCGTTCCGCATCGATCCGTCGCAGGGCGCATGGGCGCTGCTGTGGATCGGCGCCCTCGAGGCGCAGGAAAAGCTCGACGACGGTGTGGCCGCCGCGAACACGGCGATATCGCTCGGCGCCCCGAACACCTCGGACCTGAAAGCCCGTATCCAGGTGCTCCGCGCGCGCAAGGCCGTCGAACCGGCCAGTCAGGGGTATCAGGCGATCATCGATAACCGGCCGAGAAACGCCATCCCCTTTGCGAGAGAGGCGGTCGGTCTGGCGCCGGAGGACGATAGTTACCGGCTGCTGCTGATATCGGCGCTCATGCTCGACAATCAGTTGCAGGAAGCCGAAGACGCTGCGTCCGATGCGCTCAAGCAGAACGACGAGAACACGGTCGCGCTGGAGATGCGCGGGTATTTGCGTCAGCTTCAGGGCAAGAAGGCGCTGGCAGATGCGGACTTCGACGAAGCGATCAAGCAAGACTGGCTCGACGAAGGACAAGTCCGCAACGTCCGGCTGATTGCGGCAGATGCAGCGCTTGCGGGCGGCGATCATGCCCGGGCCATTGCGCTCGTTACGCCGCTTGGCGACAAGGATGACGCCGCGAAGACGCGTCTGAAGCTCGCGCGCTCTAACAAGCGTCCGCCGTCGCCGCTCACGCAGGTCAATTTCCCGTCGCCGATTCAGGACCCGCGCGAGACACCCTACGGCACGGTCTACGAACTTCTGCCATATGACACGGTGGGCTATGGAGGACCGTCTGCACAGGCCTACGCCGCGTACGACCGCGAGGACTATCAAGAAGCGATCAAGCAAGCGCGTCGCGCGGTCGAGCTGGACCCGAAAAGCCCCATCTACCAGAGCCTGTTGACGACGGCACTGGCGGCAGGAAATTCGGCGCAGACGAAGGAGGCGAGCGATCGGATCGAGAAAGCGCTCGCCGAGAAGCCGGGGGATCCGGATCTACTGATTCAGCGTGGTTATCTGCGTCAACGCGTTGGCGAGCCGGCGCTGGCCGTGGAGGATTTCGAGGCGGCACGTGCGACGGGCAAGGCACCGCCCGATATTGTGCTTGCCGAAGGGTATGCGCTCTCCGCAGCCGGCCGGAAAGCCGATGCCGAGGAGACGTTCCGCAAGGCCATCGACGACTACGATGCGAAACACTTGTCGCTGACGCCGGAGCAGCTCTACGACACGCGCAGTGCCATTGCCGACGTATCGCGGCAATGGGGGGCAACGGTTTCTGCGGGCTATCGCGGCTCGCGTCCCGCTGGCGGAAGCCTTGGCGGGGCAGCGATCTCGGTGCCCGGCAATGCCGTATTCAGCTCCGCTGAAGTCTTCTGGCGTCCTCGCGGCTGGTTGAACTCGAACGATCACGCGTTCGAAGTCTACGGTCAGTTGTCGAACACGTTGTACGACGCAGGGGGCAACACGATCGCGCAAACGGGTCTCGATCCGTGCAGTCAGGCACCGATCAACATCGATCCGACATCGAACCGCGGCAGCTCGGGCTTTCCGACGACCGTCGGCATTCTGGGTGTGCGCTTCACTCCGTCGACAGATCTCGGGTTGACGTTCGGTCTGGAGCGCCAGTTCCTGCTCGGATCGGCGACCCGCTCCGGCACCTTCCAGCCCAAACGCCAGGATCTGCAATGCACGCTCAATCAGAGCAACCAGACGGCGAATTACCACGCCAATGCGGGCAATGGCGGCTGGCTGGCCTACGCCACCTATGGGTACTACATCGGTAGCGAATTGCGCATGGACAAGCCGAGCTGGTTCACGCTCGAGAGCTACGTGCAGGCGGGTTACTCGTGGCAAGACCTGCCATCTCAGCTCTGGCTTACGGACAACACGACGGGCGCGGCCGGCACCAGTACGTCGGGCACGGTCAAACGGCGGCAGTATTTCGCGGCCTTCGAAGTGCGCGCCGGGCAAAGCTTCCGGATGGACCAGATCGACGAACACCTCGTGCTGTTTCCCTATCTGGTGATGGGCGGCGATTGGTTGAGGAACGCCGATAGCGTGGACGGGCTGCCTATCAATGATCAGGGTTTGCCGCCGCAGGCCGTCAACAGTTATGACCTTCTGGGCAATAGTTCGTCGTGGTCGCTGGGCGCAGGTGTCGGCTTCAACATCCGTTACTACTTCCGCTCGGACCATTACAACACTGCCAGGTCGTACGTCGATTTCGCCACGCAGTATCGCTTCAGTATCGGCGGCGGGCAGGCGGATCGGGCGAAGGGGCTATTCATGACCCTGACGCTTTCTTACTGAGTCTTCAGGCATGACAGATTTTCATCGATATCGAGGAGTTGCCGCATGACCCCCAATGCTTCCGAATCCCGCGTGCCGCGACGCATGGGCGCAGGCATGCTTCGCTGTCTGACGGCTTGCGCGATGACGCTGGCCTTCGGAGCCGCGCTGGCGCAAGACGCTTCGACGCTCATTATTCGCGGCAAAGACAATTGGTTGTTCCCGGGCTGGGGCAGTCTCACGCAGGTGGACACCCGAGGCATCGATGCGAATACGGAACTCGTGCGCGAAGCGCGCGACGCGCTCGCCGCACACAACATCAAACTCGAAGTGCTGCTGCTGCCGGACAAGTCGCTGTTCTACCAGGACAAGCTGCCCGACGGCAAGGTCATGAGTCCCGAGGTCAAGGCGCGCTACAAGACTATTCTGGGCAAGTTGCAAGCGGCCGGCATCAACACGTTCGACGATGAGACCATTCTGCGCGGCATCAAGGACGGCGGCCAGGACGTTTACTACCGGACCGACCAGCACTGGACGCAAGTCGCCGCAGATGCCACCGCGCAGGCGACGGCCGACATGATCCGCAAGGACGTGCCGAATCTGTCGGGACAGCCTGGCACCGGTCTGCCGCTGGGTGGCATGGTCAACGACCGACGTTACGGCGATCTGGCCGAGCTCTTCATGACGACCGACGAGCGCAAGAAGATCGGCCGCGAGGTGTTTACGGTGCGCCGTCCGTCCGAAGGGCAAAGTCTGCTCGACGATGCCCCTGCCCCGGTGCATGTCACGGGACACAGCATGGTGCAGCCGTACTTCGGCTTCCCGCAGAAGCTGTCGAACATTCTTGACCGTCCGGTCTCGGTCAACTGGAAACCGGGAAATGTGGGGCAATGGGTGATGCTGCTTGAATACCTGGAGTCGCCTGCGTTCAAGCAGACGAAGCCGCAAGTGCTGGTCTGGCAGATTTTCGAACCAGCTTATTCGCAAGGTCCGGACGCCTCCGGTTTGTGGGACAACGCCTCGATCATGACGCCCGACACATGGCGCAAGCGTCTGAAGGCTGCACTAGGAAACTGAGCACGTGCCGGAAATTGATTCCCCCAAAGCGCCGTCGCATCGACTGACGGCGTTCGTCATGGCGGCGCTGCTTGCCGCCGGCCTCGTCTGGGGCGTGTGGACACTCGTTCACGCGCGGCTCGAGCGCGACCAGGTCAATCTGGGCGCGTGGCTCAACGGCACGGCAGGCGCCGCGCTGAACAAATCGCTACGGCTTCCCGAGCAAGAGACCGTCGAGACGTGGAACGCGGCCGTTCGCTATCGCGTGCTGGGTGACGTTGGCGAGCAGGTCGCCATGGGATGTCCGCAGTGGATGTTCTATCGCGACGGCATGCGGCCAAAGCCCGGCACGGGCGACGTCGTATTCGAGGACCGCTTGCGTCTCATGAATTACTGGCTGTCGCAGGTGCGCGCACAAGGGGTCAACGTGTTGGTGGTGGCCGTGCCCGACAAGGCACGTATCGAATCGGCGCATCTGTGTGGACGGCAGGTATCGCAGGCGATGCTCGCGCGTCTGGATATCGTGAAATCGACGCTGCAGCGCGAAGGGGTGCCGTTCGTCGATCTGCGCCCGACGCTTGCCGGTACAGACCAGCCGATGTTCTTCCGCACCGATGTCCATATGAATGCCGACGGCGCGAGAGCGGCCGCTGCCAAGGTAGCGACGGCTGGTCTTACGCTGTTGCCGGGCAAGGGCACACAGGCGTTCGATATCGGCGCGCCCGCACCGGCTCAGCCGCGCGTGGGCGATTTGCTCGCGCTGTCCGGGCTGGAGCATGCACACGGCGCGTGGCGGCCGCGTCCTGATCTGGCTTCAGCACAGCACATTGCGCCTATTCGCGCAGGCGGATTGCTCGACGATACACCGCCCGTCGAGGTCATGCTCGCCGGTAGCTCACACGGACGCCGCAGCAATTTTGCCGAATGGCTCGGTGTCGACCTGGGGCGCGAGGTGTGGAACCTGAGTATGGACGGCGGGGATTTTGCCGGTGCGCTGACGGTGGCTCTCAAACAGCGCACGCAGTGGCCCACGAGTCTGAAGCTGGTGATCTGGGAGTTCTCGGAGAACGCGCTGTCGCTGCCGCTCAGCGACGACGAGAAGTCCGCACTGACCCGCCTAACGCCCTAACGCCCTAACGCCCTAACGCCCAACGACCCGATACGCGATATCCGATGCTGTTCAACTCTTACCTATTCCTGTTGCTGTTCCTGCCAGTGGCGCTGGCCGGGCATTACATCAGCGGGGCAATCAATTTGCGTCTCGCGGCGTTCTGGCTGTGCCTGACGTCGTTCGTGTTCTATGGCTGGTGGAACCCGCAGTTCGTGGTGCTGCTCGCTACGTCGATCGCGTTCAACTATGCGATCAGCCAGGGCGTGTTGCGAAATGCGGGGCGTGCGCGTGTGCAGAACGCCATCGTCGCTCTGGGCGTGGGCATTGATCTGGCGGTTCTGTTTCACTATAAGTATTTCGCCGCACTTTTCGGATTTCTGCATGACCTCGGTCTGACGCATTCATCGGTCGATACGCTGATACTGCCGCTCGGCATCTCGTTCTTCACGTTCACCCAAATCGGCTATCTGCTCGACTGTCGTGCGGGGCTGGTCAAGGAACGTAGCTTGCTCAGCTACGTGTTGTTCGTCACGTTCTTCCCGCACTTGATCGCCGGCCCGATCCTGCATCACAAGGAAATGATGCCGCAGTTCGCGCAGCGGGAGAATTACCGGTTCAAGGCAGAGAACCTGTCGATTGGCGGCATTCTTTTCGTCATCGGTCTGGCCAAGAAAGTCCTGCTGGCCGACGCGATTGCTCCCTACGCCGATGCTGGTTTCGCCTCGCCGGGGGATTTGCAGTTCTGGGCGGCGTGGGGCACGAGCCTGTGCTACGCGTTGCAGGTGTACTTCGACTTCTCCGGCTATTCGGATATGGCGCTGGGGCTGGCAAAGATGTTCGGGATTCGTTTCCCGCTGAACTTCAATTCGCCGTACAAGGCCACGAGCGTCATCGATTTCTGGGCGCGTTGGCACATCACGCTTACGCGCTATCTGACGTCTTATCTGTTCTACCCGGTAGCGATGGCGATCTCACGGCGCCGAAGCAATCGCGGGTTGCCGGTCGGCTCGGAGGGCGCACGCACGCCATCAGGCTTTCTGAGTACAATCGTCGCGCCCACGGTGTTCACGATGGGGCTGGCCGGGGTGTGGCACGGTGCGGGTTTCCAGTTTCTGGTCTTCGGCCTGCTGCACGCGGCCTATCTCTCGATCAATCACGGCTGGCGCATTTTCGTCATCGGCCGAAAGCCGGCGTCGCGCAAGATCAACTGGCCTGCGCATATTGCGTCGGTGGCGATCACCTTCGTGGCCGTGCTTGTCGCGCAGGCATTCTTCCGCGCCAATGGTGTACACGACGCGCTGTCGCTGCTCGGAGGAATGATCGGCTTGCGAGGCGTTGAGGCGTGGCCGTCGCTGAGCTATCTCGACGGCGCGAGTCTTGGCGATGGCTGGCGTTTGCTGGTCGGACATCATCTGCAACTGGCCTATGTCGTTGTGCTGCTTGGCATCGTCTGGTTTACACCGAATGCTCATCAGATTCTCGGCCGTTATTCACCGGCGCTCTTCAAGGTGCAGGAAGCGGCGCGTCGCTTCATGCGGTGGCAACCGAACCCGGCATGGCTGTCGATCACGCTCGTGCTGTTGTTTCTGTGCCTCGTGAATCTTCACAAGGAAACGCGTTTCCTCTATTTCCAGTTTTGATTGCGAATTGATCGCGGGAGTCGTTTCATGAACATCAATCAGATTGAAGGCAAAGTCGCCGAGATCATTGGCAACATTGTGCTTACGCAGGTCGAACCGGACACGCTGCTCATCGATTCCGGGCTGGTCGACTCGCTGTCGGCGGTCGACGTGGTGCTTGCCGTCGAGCGCGAGTTCGGCGTCAAGGTTCCGCCATCGGAGATCGACGTGTATCTGCAATCGGTACACACGCTGGCCGCGTTTATTGCCGAACAGAAGGGCGCCTGAGTTCAGGGGCGATTTGCCGGAGAGATTCAACCATGCACTTCGATTTCGAACGGCTGGCGTTTGCAGACCTTGCACAGGCGCCTGAGGCGCCAGCGGTCGTCGACGCTCAGGGCACCCTCACATGGGCGGCACTGCGCGCCGCTACGGAACAGTGGATGGCTGATGCCACGCTGGCCGGAGCATTGCCCGACGTGCCACTCGTCATTTCAGGCCACAAGGAGTCGGGGTTTCTGGTGGCGATGCTTGGCTGTCTGCGCCTAGGTGTGCCGTTCGTGCCGGTGGACGTGATCAATCCCGCGCAGCGCATTGCCCGCATTGGAGAGCTGGTGCAAGCGGGGCTGCGCTTCGATGCCCAGGCCAATGTATTCGTGCCGACCGGGCACGACGCTGCCGCGCTGACGGAGCGCGGGCTTGCGTACATCATGTTCACCTCGGGCAGTACCGGCGACCCCAAAGGCGTGCAGATTGGCCGGGACAGCGTGGCGCTGTTCGCGGGCTGGATTCGCGACGACGTGAAGCCCGGGCCGGCGCCGGCTTTCATGGACCAGATGCTGTTCAGCTTCGACTTTTCGTTGTTCAACTGGGTGGGTGCGCTGGCCACGGGCGGCTGCTGCGTGCTGTGCCCGCGCGAAGTGATTGCCGATCGCCAGGCGTTTGCCGGTTATCTCGCGAATACCCGCGTCAACGTTTGGGCATCGACGCCGTCGTTCGTGCGGCAACAGTTGCTCAATGCCGATTTCGATCACGCACATCTGCCGGACTTGCGCATGTTCGTCTTCGGGGCGGAATCGTTGACGCCAGCCGTTGCCGAAGCGCTTTGGCAACGCTTCCCGGACGTGCGCATCGTGAATTCGTATGGCCCGACGGAAGCCACTTGCTCGACCACGTGGGTCGAGATCGACCCGGCATTGCGCGCGGCAGCCCCCCTGCCTTTTCCCATCGGCCGCGCCAAGCCTTATGCCGAAGTGTTCATCGACGATGGCGAGATCTGCATGGCGGGCGACCATGTCATGCGCGGCTATCTGAATCGTCCCGATCTGAACGAGACACGTCTCTTCCTGCACAACGGCAAGCGCGCTTACCGAAGCGGCGATCTCGGCGAGATCGACGCGCAGGGACTCGTCACCTTCCGCGGCCGTCGCGACGATCAGATCAAGATGCACGGCTACCGTATCGAGCTGGCGGAAATCGATGCCTCGCTGGCGACGCTGCCGGGGATTCGGGCGGGCGCTGCCGTGGCATTGCGGCGTCCGGATGGCGCGATCGTGCGCATGATCGGATTCGTCGAGCCGGAAACGAGCGGGCCCGCAGGTCTGCATGACGTACCGGAAGCGTTGGCCGACTGGAAATCGTTGCTTGCTCACCGTCTGCCGCCTTACATGATCCCGTCGGAGCTGGTCGTGTGTCACAGATTCCCGACAACGAGCAGCGACAAGGCCGATCGCAAGCAACTGGAACGGATGTACCTCGAAGCGCGCACGCGCCCGAGTCATTCAGCAAAAACGGAGTCGTAAGCATGAAGACGTTGCGTAATCTGACGCTCGCATTGACGTTGAGCGTCGCAGGAGCCGGTCTGGCCGCCGCTGAAGGAATCTTCTCCCGGCTTTATGCCGCTCGCCCGCCTGCCGGTTCGTCATTCGTGCGTGTCGTCAATCCGGGAACCGCGGCCATGCGCACGCAGGTGGCCAATGGCCCGACGCAGACGCTGGCCGGTGAGAAAGTCGCCAGTACGTATGCCATCGTCAAAGGAAATGAAGCGTTCCGGGTCGTCATCGACGGCAAGCCGGCAGGCACGCTTCAGGTGGCGCCTGATACGTTCAACACGGTGATCGCACATCGGGAAGGCGGCAAAGTGGTGCTCACCACATTGGCCGATGCCGCGGGTACGCAGGACGGTCTGAAAGCGGAGCTGCGCTTTTACAACCTGAGCGAGAAGTGCGAGGGGGCGCAACTGAGCGTGAGCCCGTCGGGGCCCGCACTGTTCGATAACGTGGGGCGGGGCGCTTCGGTGGCGCGAGCCATCAATCCGGTCAAGGCCACATTGGTATCGGGATGCGGCGCGGTAACGTCGAAGTCGCTGGCGCTGCCCGGGCTGGAGCCGGGCGATCACTACAGTCTGTTCCTGATCGGCACGGCGGCTGCGCCGGTGCTGCGCGGACAGTTGAGCGCAACCGACACGTATCAGCGATAAGTGTCGCGACGGCCTCGCGCCGTTGCGCACGCCGATACTAAGACAGCGCAGCCTTCCAGTCGCGCAGCAGCGCTTTCGAGCCGGGCGTGTCGTCGAGCACCCACGGATCGATGGCAAATGCGACCAGACGGGTCGCGCCGAACTGTCTGGCCATTTCCCATTGACGCTTCACGCGGTCGAAGTCGGCCACTATCGCGTTGAATTCGGTGCCGTCGTTCTTCTCCGACGGCAGCTCTTCGAACAGCTCGAGGATGATATCGAAGCCTTCCCCTCGCGATTTGAGCATCGAAAACAGTGGGGTGAGCGCTGTGTAGTTCGACATGCCCGCCACGCCGACGCCATCCTGAATCATCGGATGGAGTTGAACACGATCGAGCAGCGTGCTCCACAGGTCGGTGAGTGTGCCGAGCGTCGGAAGTTTGCTGAAATAGGTCGAAATGGTCGGCGCTTGCCCGCTCGTGGCGATGGCGACGTCTGCCAGCGGGCCGAGCCACGCCGAGAGCTTGTCGATCCGGAGGGGCGTGGCCCAGTGATATTGCTCCAGCTCGTAGGGCAGATACCACCCCCGAAATGCCGGATGTTTTGTCCAAGCCGTGTTCTGCATGTAGGCCGTGGCGCGTTTGCCGGTGCGTTGCAGATAGGCGTCGAGCGTGCTTGCCTGTGCGGCATCGACGGCCGTCCACCAACGTTCGTCGTACGGCACGCCCAGATGGACGCCCATCTTGAGGGCAGCGCTCTCGTCGAGGAGCGTGCGGATTAGCGCGTCGGAGGCCATCCAGGTGTTGTCGGGTTCCCCGTCGATCCCGACCCATTGCACGAAAATTTCCTTGCAACCCAGGGCATGAGTGGCGGTGAGGCGTTCACGCCACTGTTTTGGTGTCCATTCCAGATGACTGCGCCAGAGCTGCACGAAACTGCCACCGATTGCTGGCGGCGTCGTACAGGCAGTCAGTGGCAGGCAGGCGGCCAGTGCGGCGGCTTGCAGCAGACGGCGGCGCATCGGCGAAGCGAGAGCCGCTGCCGGTACAATGACGTCTTTGTGCATGGCTTCAGGCCGTGCGCCGTGTTGTGGATTCATCATGAGCAAACCTGCCCTCACTCTCAAGTTCAAGTGCACCAAGTGTGCCAAACCCGTCACGCTGTATTTGCAGAAGACGTCGGCCTGCTCGCATATCATCCCTTATCAGGGATGGTGCAAGTGCGGTCAGTTGATGCGTCACGCCACGGGCGACAAGGAGGCGGTGGCGTCGTTCGTCGACTCGATGGACCCGCTGTGGTCGCATCACCATCATCATTGAACGGCGCAGTCCTGCTGCGTCGTTATGGTGCCTGCCGCACGTCCCCGGTCCGTCCCCCGGACGGGGCATGTGGCCCGGCCGGCGTCATTTTCCCATGGCCCCGTGCCGCCGTGCTCAGCGAGTGGTGTTGACCGGGGGGCGCCCGCCAAGCCACGCCAGACGCCGTCGAATGACCGCCTGTGCAGGGGCTTCCAGCGCCCGGTAGACCAGACGCGCCAGCGCGAAAACCACAACGAGATACGCCGCGAGGAACCACGGGCTCACGGCAAGCGTTGCGCTGCCGATGCCGAACAGTGACAGCACGATCACGGCCGCTAACTGTAACGGGAAGTGGATGAGATAGCTCGAGTATGTCGTGTTGCCGAGGTTGGCAATCGGCCCGGCCAGTGGTGCGGGAATCCACGGCTCGATGACTTGCAGCAGAACGATCGAGACCGGCGCAATGACGGTGGCCGCCAGATACTTCGTGCCACCGAATGCCGCGCAAAAGCCGATCAGACCGAGATAAGCAGCGCAGCACAGCAGCACCGTTGCAAGCCGCCGCGACTCAATGACGCGCCGCAGCCGCTCATACACCAGATGCACGGCGCCGCCCATGAAGAAGTAAAAGGCGCAGAAGACGATGTTCGATTCGCTGCCCTTGATCTGGTGGTGGATCAACAGCCCGCCCGCAGCAGCCGATGCGCCCATGAGCACCAGCGTCCATACCAGCCCGATGCGGAGAAACCGCGCGAGCAGGAAGAACACGAGATAGATGACGATCTCCGTCGACACGCTCCAGACCGGCCCGTTGAACGAGTCGGTGTGCGGCGTGAGCCACCCGGACGCGAAAATCACATTGACGAAGAAGTCATACGGCGTGTTGTACGGATACACGAAGAACGCGTGATTCTCGCGAACGTAGTACGCCTGAAGCGCAGCCACCGCGACAAGCGTGACGATGTGCAGCGGATACAGCCGCGAGAAACGGTTCAGGAAGAACAGTCCGCCGGACACCCGCCGTGCGGCGATCTTCGCCAGATAGCGATTGAAGAAGATGAAGCCGGAGATCGTCCAGAAAACGTTCACGCCGAGCCATCCGTAATCGTAGAACGGATGCAGCACGGCGTAGAGCGGCTGGCCGCTGCGTACGACGTCGATCGACGCCGTCGCCGGATCAAAGAAGAAGTGCTGGTAATGCCAGATGAGAACGGCGAATGCGCTGAAGAACCGCAGGATCTCGATGCCGACCAACCGGTCTTGGGTACTGCTCATCGGTCTTATCCCTTGATTCCTTTCTCTCCGCGAAGTTTTCGCAGCATTTTGAGCCCCTTGCGTATGGCGGCAGAGTATATCTCTTTGCCCTTGAGCAACGGGTCGACATGCCGGTCGTAGGGTTGAATCGTGATGGGGAAATAGGGTGACAGCTTGGCCACCACCTGATCGAGCGGAATTTTCGTGTTGCTCTGAACAACTGCGAACATGCCGTCGCTCTCGGGCGCGAAATAGTGCGCGGCGTCCCATTCCTGCATCTTGTCGGCGAACCACACGCTCTCGCTGGCATGCAATGTGCGCTGCGGCGGCACCGCCTGCGTGTGATACCGGTCGAGCAGTCCCGCGTACTCGGCATTGAGCCAGTACAGCGTGTATTCCGTCCAGTCGATGGCGTAGTTGGCGAGCAGCACACGCTTCCAGTCGGTGCCGTTCACCGCTTCGAGCCGTTGCTGCAACGACAGGCAGAGCGAGCGCGACAGCGTCGCTGGTGTCCACCAGACACCCTCGCGCTCCAGATGCGGCTCGACGTCGAGCAGCTTGGCCGACGCTTCCCAGTAGTACGGCTCGACACTGCGCGCCTTGAGGTGCGTCACCGCACGGCCGTCGACGATCAGCGAATTGAAGTCGAAGGTGTGCGTGGCGAAGCAGTCCGGATCGAAGATCAGGAAATACTCGGTCTCGATCCACTCCGGTGCGTTGATCTTGATGATCTGCTGACGATGCCAGTTGCGGATCTGGTGGCGCTGCGAGAACTCGGCAAACGCCCCCATGTACAGCGATTCGTCGATGACCTCGATGGGGAAGTCCGACCAGGCCTTGGCATAGCCCCTGACCTCGTCGACTTCGTCGTGCGGCACGATGATCACGAAACGATGGAACAGATCCGGCGTCGTGAAGTGGCGCAGCGATGAGAACAGGATGTCGCAACGGCCGATGTTGTCGGCGTAATGTCGTCCCCGGGTCTTGATCGGCAGGATCGCACTGATTTGTTGCATGTTGGTCTGAGGCCGGCGGCTAGAAGAAACGGTAGATGACGCTGGGGATATACCCGCGGCGATGCGTGAGCGCCACGCCGATCAATCGCCCGCCGGCGTCTTCGACCTGGGCCTTCAGTTCCGCGATGACCGGTTTGCGCGTCGCTTCGGCGCGCACCACGAGCACCGTGGCGTCGGCGAGCGAGGCGTTCTCGATGCCGGTGAAGGACTGGCTCGACGGCGGCGCATGGACGACGATGTAGTCATGCGACTCGCGCAGCGCGTCGAACAACCGGGCGACCTGCTGCCACGACGACGGGATCGCCCCGCTGAGCGGTTGCGCCACGACGATGTTGTGGCCGTCCACGCGCGTGATCTTCAGATCTTCGATGACCGGCGAATCGGCCGGCACGACGGCGTCGGCGCTGACCGTGCCGCTGCCTCCGTTCGATGGCCAGGCCAGCAGACCCTGCGCATTGGGCTTGCCGTATATCGGCGAATCCGGTGTCGAGGCGATGTCGAGGATCAGGATCGGCTTGGACGTGCGATGTTCGAGTTCGGTGGTCAGGCCCTGAATGACGGACAGCAGGCCATCGTTCTTGCCGGTCGAGAGCGCCATGACGACCTTGGCGTGCGCGTCGGTGCTGCTGTTGATCGCCGCAATCATGCGGCCGTACGCCAGATGGGCGGGCCGTGCGAAAGCGGGTTCGGTGCTGGCGGCACTCCCGGCGGCGACAGCCTCTGTCGAGCCCGCTGCAACCGCACTCCCGCCCGTACCCGTGCGCCTGTCACCGCTAAGCAGCACCGGTGCGTTGACCACCGGCAGCAGCAGTGCGCGCTCCACTTGTTCGGGGCTCAGGAAAGTCTCGCGCATACTCGCCAGAATCAGCACCGTCAGCGCAGAAATCAGCAGGCCGGCGACGATCGATGCGGCGATCAGCAGGCTGGCCGATACGCTGCGCTGCGACGGCGGGAACGGCGCTTGAATCACGCGCACGTTGGTGCCATTGATCTGGCTCACCTGACCTTGCTGCACACGCGCGAGTTCGACCTGGCGCGAACGATCCTTGAAGCTATCGGCAAGAATGTCACGGCGCGCCTGCAACTGACTCAACTGGCTCGAAACATCGCTCATCCCCTGCAACTTGGATCGCGTTTGCTTGATTTGCTCGTCAAGTGCGGCTTGCTGCGCGAGGCCGCCCGAAATGCTTGCGCCCAGCACGGCCAGACGTTCCTGCACCACGTCGTAATAATTGTTGTGGCCCATGCGCGTCGCCGTCATCATCTGCTGCTTCTGGTTCGCGATGTTGGCGCGCATGTCGGCGATCTGCTTGTCGAGCTGCTGCACGAACGGCGACGTGGGCAGGTAGCGCGAAGCGAAGTCGGCACGCTTGGTCTCCAGCTCCATGAGCGTGACCTGCATGCCGTTGATCGCGCGGCTGGATTCGGAGTCATCCGCATAAATAGGAATGGTCGAGCGCACGTCCTTGGTCGACGTCTGCAACGACTTCAGTTCGCTGCGGTCCTGCGCCAGCTTGGCGTCGGTTTCCAGCTTGCGCTGCACGAGTTCGGCTTCGAGCTGCACGGCGCGCGACGTCTGGTCGTCGATCTTGACGATGCCATGCTTTTTCTGGAACGCGAGCAAGTCGGCGTCGGCCTTGTCGAGCTGCTTGCCCACGTCGTCGCGCTGGCTGACCAGCAGATTGACCCGGCCCGAGGTGAAGATCGATGCGCGCTGGCGGAAGTACTTGTCGAGCAGGCGTGCCAACGCCTGGGCGGCCACTTTCGGATCGGTATCCGAGTAAGTCAGCGTGATGGTGTTGGCGAGGTCGTTCTGCTCGATATGCAGGCGGCGCTCGAAGTTCTGCAATTCGCGATTGATGTCGCTCTCGGTCGCCCCCGGACCCAGCTTCGACAGAATCACTTCCCGGTGCAGTTCCGGGCTCGACAGAATCTGCGCTTCGACGCCGTTCAACTGGCCGGGCGGCGGCTGCATCGATACGCCGGGATTCGGGTTGTTGGTCTGGTCGTAATACCCTGCGTTCAGGACTAGCAGCGTGGCCTGTGCCTTGTACGGAATGGGCACAAACAGGGCGGCAAGAATGCCGATGGCAACGATGGCGAGAAATACCGCTGTCGCAATCTTGCGGTAATAGAAGAATGTGTTGAGATAATCTCGAATCGTCACGTCGACGACCGCGGCGCGCCGGTCAGGCCTTGTTCTAGTCGTAATTGCCATAGGGATGCAAGAAGCGGAAAGGTTGCCCGGCCACAGTGAATGGCTTCAAGGCGCATATCTTACGGAAAAATGTCCCCGAAAAGTCCCCCAAAAGCCAATATTGTCCTATAAATCCGACGCTGATTTATGGTGCTTGGCGAGACGGCCGAACTGCTCTAGAGTACGGTCCAAACCGTGAAACTCCTCGGCTTCTAGCCATCTGTCCAATGAATATTCTCCGCCCGACCTGTGTATTGGTGCTGATGATGCTGACGGCTTGCACTCACACATGGGTTGACACGAAATACCAGCAAGCCGATCGCTTCGCGACCTGGGTCGACGCCGCGCCGAGCCCGTATCGTCTGTTGGCGGGCGACGATATTTCGGTCGTTTTGCCATTCAACGTCGAACTCAACTACAAGGGCCGCGTTGCCCCGGATGGCACGATCGCCATGCCGTTCGCCGGTAATCTGCCGGCCGCCGGCCAGACCCTCGCGCAGTTCGGCGAAACCGTGAATCGCGCGCTTGCGGCCAACGGCATGACCGCCAACGCGCACGCGATCGTCGCGGTCACCCAGACCGCCGCGCACATCTTCGTGGGCGGTGAGGTGGGCAAGCCCGGCGAACTCGCACTCACGCCCGGCATGAGCGTGATGCAAGCCGTCATCACCGCACAAGGCCTGCTCGATACGGCACGCACCGGCGAGATCGTGCTGATTCGTCGCAGCCCGGATGGTCGTCCGATGCTGCGTACGGTCGACGTCAAGGCGCTCACGCAGCAGGGCGACCCGGCACAGGACATCGTTCTGCAATCCAACGACACCATATTCGTGCCGAAGTCGTCGATTGCCGAAGTGGATATGTGGGTCGACCAGTACATCAACAAGGGCTTGCCGTTCCAGAAGAACCTGAACTACGACATCAACGGCGCACGCAGCTTCTGATGAGCGCTCGCACCCGGTCGCCGCAGACTACCCGCGGCAACCGGGCGCGCCAAATTCGCCAAGTCTAACCACCGAATTCAACCACTTCGTGACAGCCGGGCAGCAAACCCTCGAAATGAAATCCGCCGCCCCCGGCGATGTGACGGACGAATTGCCGCCCGTCTTCGCGGGTGACTTGCCGCGCACCTTTGTCGTCGGCTGTCTGGTGGTGCTCTTGCCGCTGTTCGGTCAGACCTTCCACTACATTACGGCGCTGTATCCGCTGTGGGCGCTGTCGAAGGCGTTCCCCATCCTCACGCTGCCGCTGGTGTTGCGACTGGGCAGTCAGCCGCGTTTCCCAATGACCCGGCAGGTGCTGCTGAGCTTCGCCTGGCTGCTTCTGGTGCCGAGCTTCGCCGCCGTCATCTATTTCCACGAGAGTGTCTTCGTCAGCATCACGGCGCAGGTGAAGCTGCTGCCGATCCTGTATTTCTTCTCGTTTCTGGCGCTGCTCCTGATACTCAAACCGACGCTCAATGAGCTGGGCCGCAGCTTCGTGATCCTGGGCGCGGTCGTCGTCGGCGCACTGATCGTCATGTGGATCGTGGTGCCCGCGAGTTGGTACAAGGAAACCTACGTTTTCGGTCAGGCGCCGTTCTTCACCAGCGACAGCCGCGGGCATCGCATCCGGATGTCGATGTATTTCCCGTTCATCCTGCTGTTCTTTTGTTATCGCCGCGCGTTTTTCGAACGCCATCTCGGGTACCTCGTTGGAGCGCTTATTGGGCTGGCCGTTGCGCTGCTGATCGTGAAGTCGCGCGCACTGGCGATTGGCGTCATGGGAGTGCTGGTCATCAACACGTTCGTGTGGGCGCGTCCGCGTGCACGTATCGGGTTGCTGATCGTGGCGCCTGTCGTGCTGGCAAGTATCTTTTCGATGGGGTATCTGGCGACCGTTTTCAGCGCAGGAACCGAAACCGGTTTCGACACCCGTCGCATTTCGGCCCAATTGGCGACGCGCTTCCTCGGTGACGATTCGATGCGCTGGCTGTTAGGCGTGGGCACCATCAGTCCCGCGAGCGGCGATACCCTCACGACCTACTTCCACCATTTTTTCTTCCTGGCGGACATTACCTGGCTGGGGATCGTGTTCGAGTTCGGCCTGATCGGCGCGCTGATCATTCTGGGCTTGCAACTGCGGGGCTTGTTTTTCTACCGGCGTTTGCGTGCGGAAGTCGAAGACGACTTCCTTGGCGCGCTCTACGACTATCTGGTCTTTGTGCTGCTGGCCTCGTTCTTTTACCCCCCAACGCTTGCGCCAGGCGAGACCGCCGTCATTCTGGCGATATTCGCGTACATCTGGCGTGCAGGCGGTTTCGACAATCGTGCAGATCCCCGGAGTTTCCATGCGCGTGTTGCCGCGCCGTAGTGCGTGTTCCAATCTGATTCGACTGATGGGCGCGGCCGTGCTGCTGTCATGCGCAGCCTGCACGAAAGCGACCCCTGGCGCACCGCTGCCGGTAGCGATCGCGGTGGATGCGGCCGCGAATCGTCATCCGATCAATCCGCTGATCTACGGCATCAATTTCGGTACGACGGCGATGCTGCAGGACTTGCGCGCGCCGCTCAATCGCTCGGGGGGCAACAGTGCGTCTGCCTATAACTGGCGGCTCGACGCTCGCAACGCGGGCCGGGACTGGTATTACGAAAGCCTGCCGGTGAATCCGGCCGACATCAATGACCAGTTCGGCGACCGGTTTGTCGGGTTGACGCAGGCCGGTGGTGCAACCCCCATCATCACTATTTCGATGCTGGGGCGCGTGGCCATACTCTCACGCGCCCGCGAGCGGCTGGCCAGCTTCTCGATTGCCAAGTACGGCCCGCAACAGAATTACGACGTCGATGGCATGACCGACGCGGGCAACGGCATCCTGCGAGACGGCACACCCGTCGTCAACGATCCGGACGACGCCACGATGCGCGACGATCCGGCAAGCCAGCAGGCGCGAGTCACGGCGCTGGTCCAGCAGTTCGGACCGGCACGTGCGGGTGGCGTGCGGTACTACGCCATGGATAACGAGCCGAGCCTGTGGCAACTGATTCACAACAATTCGCACCCGGTTGGTGCGCACGCGAGCGAAATTGCCGCGAAAGTGATCGCTTATTCGCGCGCGGTGAAGGCCGCTGACCCGGGCGCCAAGGTGCTCGCGCCGGAAGAATGGGGCTGGAACGGTTATCTGTACAGCGGGTTCGACCAGCAGTATTCGATCAAGCATGGCTACGCGCAGGCACCGGACCGTCAGCACGAGACCGGCGGCATGCCCTATATCCCGTGGCTGCTCACGCAGTGGAAGAAGGCAGGTCGTCCGGTCGACGTCTTCAGTCTGCACTTCTACCCGCAGAGCAAAGAGTACGAGGAGCCGGCCAACGGCAATTCACCGGAGATCGCGCTCATGCGCAACCGCTCCACGCGCAACCTGTGGGACCCGAATTACAAGGACCCGACGTGGATCAACAGCGTGGTCGCGCTGATTCCGATGATGCGCCAGTGGGTCGACACCTACTACTACCCGGGCACGCCCATCGCGCTCACCGAGTACAACTGGGGCGCGGATACCCGCATGAACGGGGCGACGGCGCAGGCCGACATTCTGGGCATCTTCGGACGGGAAGGGCTGGACATGGCCACCCGCTGGGGCACGCTCGATCCGTCGATGCCGGTCTACAAGGCGATCAAGCTGTATCGCAATTACGACGGAAATGGCGGGGAGTTCGGTTCGACCAGCGTCGCCGCCACCGTCCCCGATCCCGATACGGTCTCGGCGTTTGCAGCGTTGCGTGAGAAGGACGGCGCCTTGACCGTCGTCGTGATCAACAAGCAACTCGATCGGGCCGCGCAGGCCACGATCTCGCTGGCGAACTTTGGGCAAACGGGGACCGGGGAGGTCTGGCGATTGGCGGACAATCAATTGACGCGTCAACCGGACGCCACCTATTCCGGCGGCGAACTGCGTGCCGATCTGCCGCCACAGAGCATCATGCTCTTCGTGTTGCGCAAGCCGGCCAAGTGACATGACGGATACGCGCACCTCGCCCGGCAAGACGGGCGCTTCGATGATTCGCGGCAGCGTGATCAGTCTCGGCGTTCGCTTGCTGGACCTTCCCAGTCGCTACGGTTTTCACCTCCTGGTTGCGGCGGCGCTCGGCGTTGTCGATACCGGCAACTTCTACATCGTGTTCAGCACGATGGTGGCGCTCGCGGGCTTCGGGCGGTTGGGCATCGATCAGGCGCTGACGCGGCAATTGGCGATGGATGTCGCGTCAGGGCAGTCCGGCGCCGTTCGTCCTGCCATTCGACGCGCATTGGGGCGGGTCTTCATCGCGTCGGTGGCGGTGTCCGTCTTGCTGGCGGCAGGGGCGTCGCTATTCGCCAACGATGTGCTGAGAAAGCCTGAGCTGGCGGTGCCGCTCATGCTGGGCGCGCTCTCGTTCGTTCCGCAAAATGTGGGCGCGGCGCTCGCGGGGGCGCTCGCCGGATTGCAGCGTGTGGGCTATAGCCAGATGATCTACTCGTGGCTCTGGCCGGCGATTTTCTGCGTGGCGGTCATCCCGCTGGTGGTCACGCAGCACCTGACAGTGGCGAATGCGCTGGTCCTGATCGCAGCCAGCTTTACGCTCGCGGCGATTGCCGGCGCCGTGTTGCTGCAACGGTTCCTGCGCGAGATTCCCGCAGGTGCGCCGCATGGTCCTCTCCCGGGGCTGTTGAAGCCCGGTCTCTCGCTTTTCTCGCTGGAACTCACCAAGCTACTGATTACGTCGGCACCCGCCATCGTCCTCGGCATTGTCGCCACCTCACGTGAGACGGGGCTCTTTGCGCTCGCGTGGCGTCTGGCGCTGGTCGTCAACATTCTGATCAGCGGTGTGACCGGAATGGCCGCGCCGCGATTCGCGAGCCTCTATGCCCGTCAGGACCTGCCCGGGCTCGAGCGCAGTGCTGCGCAGGCCATCGGACTGGTGCTGTGTCTGGCGCTGCCGGTGACCTTGGGCATGCTGCTCGTGCCGCAGCATCTGCTGGGACTGTTCGGTCACGGTTATGACGATGGCGCGAGCGCGTTGCGCGTGCTGGCGCTGGGACAGATGGCCGCGGCCTGCTTCACCGCCATGCCCGAACTGCTGGGTATGACAGCCCACACGCGCGCGCTCATGCGCATCAACGTGGTATCTGTCGGCGTGCTGTTGCTGTGCCTTGCTGTGCTAACCCCACTTGGCGGGAGCGTCGGGGCGTCGGTGGCGGCGTCGCTCGCCATTACTGTCAACGGTGCCGCCGCCGCGTGGGCGGCACGCCGATTGCTCGGCGTGTCACCGTTCACTACGCTCTGGCGTTGGACGGCGGGACGCGTTGCCCGTCGTTGATCAGGACCGTGCCGCTTCCGCCCGAATGGCCTCGCGCCACGGCGTCCACGTCAAATCGAAGGTCTTCTCCGCCAAGCCGGCATCGAGGCAAATGTCTTGTTGCCAGAGGCGGGCCAGTGACGGCGGCAGCGGCGGCGGCAACCCTTTCAGGCCAATCTTGCGGCCCGCAATCTCGGCAATCTTGAGCGCTGGGGCGATCACTTTCGTTTCGATCTTCAGACGTCGTGCGCCAATGCGCTTGACGGGCGTGGCCCCCAACGCCATCGCGTAGGCGGTGAAATACTCGTTCCAGCGTGGTGCGTTCGCCATGGCGAGGTTGTACGCCCGGCCGCCCGCTTCGGGTTGGCGCAGCGCCTTGAGCGCGGCGGTGACGACATTGTCGACGTGAACCAGATTGCTGTGCGCATCGCCGGCCGCGCCGAGATCGCCGAGGCGGCCCGCGCGCAGCAGTTCGGCAATGCGCTCCGACCACTGCGGGCTGCCGCCGCCATAGACACAGCCCGGGCGCAACACCGAGACCATCGGCAGGCCCGTGAGCGCTTGCTCGGCCTCCACCTTCGCCATGCCGTAAGGGCTCGCCCCGGCGAGCGCAGCGGTCTCGTCGATCCGGCCCTCGGCCGTGCCATACACTGCCATCGAGCTGAAATACACCACCGGTAGCGGCGTGCTGCGCGCATCGAGCGCAGCACGCAGCGCGCGCGCGTTGGCGACAATCGTCTCCGGCGACCCGGCAACGCAGTTCACCAAACCGTCGGCATCGGCGAGTGCTGCGCCCAACGAGGATGCGCTGAGCGCGTCGACAGCGCGTAGGCCGAGGCCGGCGCGGCGGGAGGCCGCGATCGGTTCGGCCCAGTCGGTGGCAGCGAGTGCCTTGACGACGTGGCGGCCGATGAAACCGGTCGCGCCGGTGACGAGGATGCGGGCTTTCATGAGGCGTGCGAACTCACGTAGAGGTGGATGGGAGGGGCGGCGTCGAAGCTGTCGGCAGGGGCAGAGCGGACAGGTCCGCCCGACATTGCAGATGGTCTGCAAGCCGCAGCGCCAGCGCCACAATGCTCAAGGTGGGGTTCGCCTGACCGGACGTCGGGAAGACCGCCGCGCCCGCGATGAACACGTTGTCGGCCTCGTGCAACCGGCTATCAGCATTGACCACGCTGCTCAGGGGATCGTCGCCCATGCGCGCAGTGCCGATATGGTGGCCGCCGTAGGCGCCGTAGCGCGTCATTTCGGTTTCCACCTGAGCGGGGTCGTACGAGAAGTGGCCGACGCCCGTGCGTTCGATTTCCTGCGCAAGCGCGGCCAGGGCGCGCGTAACGGTGGCGATATCCTGCGGCGTGTAGCGCCAGTCGATGTGGATACGGCGCATGCCCAGCGCATCCGCTTCGTCACCCAGTGTCACGCGGCTATCGGCGTTGGGCACCTGCTCGGCATGAAAATCCAGACTGAAACGAAGGTTGGCCGGGCGCACGATCACGGACGGGAATTTCCGCGCCGCCAGCGTTCGGTGCGACAGCCAATGGGTGAGGAAGCGCACGGTGTTCGGCACGTCCGTGATGACATTGCGTGCATGCGCAAGCCAGTTGCCGACGCCTCCGGGGGCATCGCCATAAAGGCGTTTTGCGTATTCGTACGGCACGATCGGTCTTGCCAGATACAGCGCCGAGAGAATGCCGTTGCCATGTCCGGCGTCGGGAATACGCGGATGGTGCAGGCGGGCGATGAAATTGCCCGCGTGAAGGTCGTGCTGTGCTTGCGGGCGCAGCGCCAGACGACGACGGCAATAAATGCCCTCGTCCGATACGTCGTAGCCATGCCAGACCGATGTCGCCTTCGAAAGGTCGATCGTGCCGATGGTCCCGGCGAGATGACTCATGTAATAGCGGCCCACGACGTCATGCGCGTTCCCGAGGCCCCGGCCGCTCACACCCGGGCTGCTCAACAGCAGACGGGGCACTTCGAGGCCACCGGTGGCGAGCACGTAGGCACGCGCGGCAACGGTGAACGTGTTGCCATTGAGCGTTCGCACGTCGGCCGGGCCGACGAGGCGTGTGTTTCCTTCGCGCATCGGCAGATGACAGAGGTTGGCGTGCTGTACGACGCGAACGCGTCCCTTGGCCAGACGGTTTCGGTAACGGCCGCCAAAATCCGTCGGACAACTAAACCGCTCCAGCGTGTTCGTCGAAAACACATCGCTGTCGAAGTTGCCGATCATCGGGGGGGAAGGGTGGGATGGCCTCGGGAACGCCTGTTCCGCGGTGTAGGCGAACTCGCCAGCTTCACACAACGCGTTAGCCTGACCGTACCACGGCAGCAGGTCGTTCAACCCGATGGGCCAGCCGCTGTGCGGTATGTAGTCGCGTGTTTCGAAGTCGATGGCGTCGAGCGGCATGCAGCGTCCGCCCCACAGGGTGGTCGACCCGCCGAAGCGGCGGACCCGGTAGCTGTCGGCGGGGGGATGAAGCCGCGCGTCGGCAACGGTGCCCGCATAGAGTTGCTGGACGGCCGGCTCCGGTGCGTCGCCGCCGCTCTCGAGCAGGATCACGTCGAGCCCGCTCGCTTCCAGCGCAAGGGCAAGCGTAATGCCGGCGGCGCCGGCACCTGCGATGCACAGGTCGGCTTGCAGGCAAGTACCGGAAGGAATGTCGTTGGCGTCGAGGATCATCGTGCGCAGCAACCGGCAGCGTAGCTAGCGGTAAAAGGAGAAATGAGGGCAACGGGGCGGGACATGTAGCCGCTGCGATGGTAGCCGATCCGTAATGTCGGGATCACAACTTTTAACGGTGTGTGCGCACGACGTAGCGAAAAGTGTCGCTGACGTACCGCGGACACGCTGCTACTATCGTGCCTGCCATCGAACGTATCCGGCACCGCCGGGCGACAGGAATACGATAAGTCATGACCTGCGACACCGATCTGAAAGCAGCACCGGACACTGCCGTGCGCGATCGCTTCGAGCCGAGCATCTCGCTGTTCGGATTGAATATTGCAGCCGTACCGTTCGACACGGCAGTCGACGTGCTCGCAAAGGCTGCTGCACAACGCGACGGACGGGCGCGCATCGTGGTGACACCGAACGTCGATCACATCGTGCGGCTCGATACGCAGCCCGAGTTCAAGCAGCAATACCGTAAGGCCGACTACCTGTTCGCCGACGGTATGCCCATCATCTGGGCGAGCCGTCTCTTCGGCATGCCGTTGCCGGGGCGCGTGACCGGGGCCGATCTGCTGCCCGCGCTGTGCGACAGGGCACGTGCATCGGGACGCCGTGCGATTTTCGTCGGCGGGCGGCCGGGGCAGGAGGCGCAGTTGACTGAAGGGCTTTCGCGACGCTTCCCGGGACTCGACTTCACGGTGATGATCCCCTCGATGACATTCGATCCGACCGGACCGGAAGGGCAGGAGATCGCACAACGCGTTCGTGCGGCCGCGCCTGACCTCATCTTCGTGTGCCTTGGCATGCCGAAGCAGGAGCGTTGGGCGATGGCTTACGCGGGCACGATGCCGGGCGGTGTGATGTTGTGCGTTGGCGCGGCCATCGAATTCGCGGCCGGCATGCAGAAGCGTGCGCCCGCCTGGATGCAGCGCACGGGCTTCGAGTGGGTCTTCCGCATCATGCAGGACCCAGGCCGGATGTGGCGGCGCTATCTTGTCGACGATCGCCGCTTCATCGGCATCTGCTGGCGGCAGTGGCGCACCTTCGCCCGCGAGGGACGTCCGTCTGCGTGATGTCTCCATGAAGGACGCCTCGCGCGAGCGGTAAGTTATGCCGCTCAGATGGCGTTGCGTCCCGTCACCATCACGGGAATCGTCTTGAGCAGGATCTTGATGTCGAGCCACAGCGACCAGTGGGTGATGTAGTAACGGTCGTACTCCACACGCATGCGCATCTTGTCGGGCGTGTCAGTCTCTCCGCGCAGGCCATTGATCTGCGCCCATCCCGTGATGCCCGGTTTGACACTATGACGCAGCATGTAGCCGGGGATGACCCGCCGGTACATTTCGTTGTGCTCTTCAGCATGCGGACGGGGACCGACGAGGCTCATCGATCCGCTTAGTACATCGAACAATTGGGGCAGCTCATCGAGCGATGTGCGGCGCAGATGCTTGCCGAGCGGCGTAATACGGCTGTCGCCTGCGTGGGCCTGACGCAATCCGCCCGTCGCGGCGGCGGCAGCATCGTCAGGCTGCTCGACACGCATCGAGCGGAATTTGCGCACGATGATCGGTTCGCCACGTTCGCCGTAGCGACGTTGACGGAAGAGAATCGGGCCAGGCGAATCGAGTCGCACGGCGATGGCAATCGCGATCATCACCGGACTCAGCAACAACAGGAGCACTGTCGCGCCCACAAGGTCGATGGCGCGCTTGATCATGCGCAGCAGGCCCTGCACGGTGACGTCGTGCAGCGCAAGCAGCGGAACCCCCGCCAGGTCCGTGCTGGTCATCGGCAGGTCGCCCGGGAAGCGGAATTCGGGCAGCAGGTAGATGGCGGCCGTCGAATCGTACAAACGGTTGACGATGTCGCTGGTGAGTTCCTTGTTGTCCTGTTGTCCGATGGCGATGAAGACGATCTCGTAATCGTTGGCCTGGATGCGTGCCGCTGCGTCTGCGTAACGGCCGAGGTAGGGCGGTAGCACTTCGCCGTCTTCCGGCGTGACCGGCGTGTCGTTGTAGTAGCCCGAGACCTGGATGCCGAGAATCGGCGAGCGGCGCAGCCGCATATGCAGTCTGCGCGCCTCCGGTCCGAGACCGAAGAACGCGGCGCGTCGCTGATTGCCGGGAGCGTTGTTGATGCTGTGTGCCATGCCGCGCAGGACGGCCAGGCCGATCATCTGCATCGGCAACGCCAGCAGCGCCCACTCAGCCACCATCATGCGCACGTGTTCGGTGCGCTCGTACGTCAGAAACAGCAGGACAATCGTCGTTAGCAGCAGCCGGCACCAGCGCATGGCGCCGCGTCCGAGCATCCACCCGACATTGCGAGCACTTGCCAGCAGATGGAAACGTGCGAAGACGATGAACGCTGCTATGCCCAAAGCGCCGACGAGTGTCAGACCGAGGGGAGTGTAGGGGTTTTGTCCGTTGAGCTGAAGGACGGTGAAGAACGCGCTCGCGTTGAGCACGGCGCTGAAGCCGCCGACCATCGCCATGAAAAGCCGATGGTGGTAGGTCGTCTGGGTCGACATGACGGAATTCGAAGGGTAGCGGTAACTGACGGTCTCGACAAAGTTCCGGAACGGCGAGAGCCCTCCGATGGTCGCGCGTATCTTATCAGGCCAAATTCGCTTTGCGTATGAACGCGCAGGCCGGCGATTGTCGCCCTTCTCCGTCCCCCCGACGTCCCCCCGGACCCGCATTGTCTGCCCAGAAAATAAAAACGCCCGCCGGGGAAAAGCCGGCGGGCGTTCGTTTGCTTTCGGTCTCGATCAGTACGGATACACCGTATCGTTCGCGACGGCAGCGCGCTGGCCTTGCTGAACACGCAGCGGCGGCGCTTGCGTGACCGTCGCGACGCGCCCGTCATCCAGACGCACCGTGATGCGGTATAGCACGTTCGGTTGGCCCATGCCGTTCTCGATGCGGTTGCCCGCGATGGCACCGATCACGGCACCGCCGATGGTGGTGGCAGTGCGTCCGCGTCCGCCGCCCATCGTGTTGCCGAGCAGGCCGCCGGCTGCGCCGCCGAGCACCGTCCCGAGAATGTTCGGACTGTTATTGGCGCCGTTCATTTGTTCAATCGATTCGACACGGCCGTAGAGCGCACCCGGAATCTGCTGCTGTTGTTGGGGCGGTTGCTGGTAACCCTGCTGATACCCCGGCTGTTGATAGCCTTGCTGGTAGCCCGGTTGCTGATACCCATACTGCGGGCCCGGTGCAACGCAGCCAGCCAACATAACGGCGGCCAGTGCCGCGCTGATTCCCGTAAGTGCTTTGATGTTCATTTTGGTTCGTCCTCGTGAGCGTGAGGTGAATGCGCCGTCACCGCTTCGGGTGATGTTACGCACAATGTGACGCATCTATTGCGACCACGACGCGGAATGTAGGGTTCCGCAGACCTTTGTGCTGTAAGAAAAGGTAAGCGTTTGTAATGGCGCACACGCTGCTAAGGCGCAGGTTTGCGGCCGATCAACCCGTTTCGAAGCGATCCTCGATGATATTCCCATCGGGTGAGACATGGGGCCATGCTCTGTAAATGCTTAATCGAAGGGTGGAATTCCCCATATTTTTGTGTTCTGTTGCGATTTGTTGCCGATAAATTTCAGAAGTGCACCATGTGGCGCGAGAATCTTCTAAGCATATAACCAGAAAGCACTTGGATGCCTCGGTACCAAGCGGTAACATCGCGAGCTTTGGCGCTGGTTGGCCTGTCACCGTTTCCTCTGTTCTGCATCATGTCCGTTGACGTCTCCTTGTCTTCTGCCGCGTCTGCGCACGCGAATCCTGCGGCATCGTCCGCTTCCCATGCCAAAGGCTCCGCCAGCCCCGCAGTGATCCGCTCGGCTGCCGATGTCGCGCAACTCGTCAACGAGGGCGGCGCCCGCGTATCGAATGCGCGCTGGATCGTGGCCATCGCGCTCGGCGGTGTCTTCCTCGACGCCTACGACCTTGGCGCGCTTGCCTTCGGCCTGAAAGACGTGACCCGCGAATTCCACCTCACGCCGGCGGGGACGGGCATGGTAGCGTCCGCCATCACGTTCGGCGCCATCGTGGGGGCGTTCCTTGGCGGTTACTTTACCGACCGCATCGGCCGCTATCGCGTGTTCATGGCCGACATGCTGTGCTTTGTGATCGCCGCCATCGCCTGTGCGTTCGCACCTAACGAGTACGTGCTCGCCGGAGCGCGGTTCGTGATGGGATTGGGGGTCGGCATCGATTTGCCCGTGGCGATGGCCTTCCTCGCCGAATTCTCGAAGCTCAAGGGGCGAGGCAACAAGGCGGCGCGCGTCGCGATGTGGTGTCCAACCTGGTACGCGGCGATCTGTGCGTCGTACCTGCTCGTGTTGTTGTGCTATTCGGTCCTGCCGTCGTCGCACAGCGCGCTGTTGTGGCGCATCATTCTCGGCTTCGGCGCGATTCCTGCGCTGGCGATCATTGCCGTGCGCAGCCGCTACATGAGCGAATCGCCGGTGTGGGCTGCGAATCAGGGCGATCTGGAAGGCGCCGCGAAGATTCTGAAGCGCTCCTACGGTATCGACGCCGTCGTGGCGGCCGACGCCGAACGCGCAGCGCCGAAGCGTCCGGCGGCGTGGAGCAACTACGGTGCGCTGCTCAAAGGGGTCTATCTTCGTCGCACGACGCTCGCGACCATCATCGCCGTGGCATCGTCGTTTGCTTACAACGCGGTGGCGTTCGGGCTGCCCGTGATCATCGCGAGCTTCCTCGCGCAATCGATGCTCACCACGATTCTGATGTCGCTCGCGCTGAACCTGCTGTTCGCGTTTACCGGTGGCCTGCTGGGCGTGCGTCTGGTGCCGAAGGTCGGCGCGTGGAAGCTGACGGTGCTCGGCTATGCGTTTCAGTTGACCGCGCTCGTCGGCCTTGCGCTCGTCGGCAAGCCGGACGGTGCCGTGCAGGTCGCGTGGGCGCTGGGCTTCCTCGCGTTGTTCCTGCTCGGTCAGGGCTTCGGCCCTGGGGCACATTCGATGACTTTTGCATCGCTGAGCTACCCGACGTCGCTGCGCGGTGTGGGCGTGGGCTTCAACCAGACGCTCATGCGCGCCAGCTCGACCGTCTCGCTGTTCCTGTTCCCGGTGCTCGCGGCCGCGCTCGCGACGAAGGTGTTCTGGGTGATCGCCATCGCTCCGGCTATTGGTTTGCTGGCGTTGCTGGCGATCCGCTGGGAACCGTCGAATTACGACGTCGACGCCGAAGACTTCTGAGATTCGCCCGCCTGCCGGCGGACAAGTGGCGGCGCCGCAACGGCGCTCGCCACCCTCCTGCGGTGACCGCCCTGGCGCCGCGTGCCCGGTGAATTGAGCGTCTGAAGACTCAGCGCATCACGGGCGAAAAAATGCGTTCGCGCTTCATGAAAGGGTCGATGTCGCCGGCCAGATTGCGCTGGCGTGTACATACCCGCTTCCCGTTCATTTCGATGCATTCCGTGGTGCCAAGCGGATTGCCGCCTTCGCGCGTGGCTTGGGGGCCGCTCACGGACGCCTGACCTGACCCGAACTCGCGCTCGAAGGCGCGTTGGGCAACGTTGCCCTGAGCCGGCGGCTTATCGTGCGGCGTGGCCCGTTGCGATTGGTTAGTGACCGCGCGTTCGGCGCTTGCCACCGGTGACGAGGCTTTCGACGCCGGTGGCGCGCCAGCTTCCCGTGCAATATCGGCGCGCCAGTCAAGGGCCGGGGCGCTCAACGCAGGAGCAGGCGATACCTGCGGCTCGGCCGGTTTTGCGGATGGCGACGTGATTCGCTGTGGTGGTGCTGGTGTGCGCACGGCGGATGCCGGCTCGCCTTTGCGTGGCGATTCGGCAAGGGAAGGGGGCTGAAGCGCTGAACCCCGTGGCGCGGGCGGTGTGACGATGGTGACCTGCATAGCCTTGCGTTCGGGCCCGTTCTCGCTGAGGTCGGCGAGCGGCGCCGGCGCGGCAATCCACACCAGCCAATGCAGCGCAAGCACCGAAATCGCGACCCACCAGACGTAGGGCGGCAGGCGCGTGTCGACGACGCGCGACGATGAGCGTGCGGCTATCGATGACGCATGGCGTGCGAAGGTTGAGTCAAGCGGGCTAAGGGGCGTGAGAGACAAGGGCTGGCATGGAGGCTGTCGAATACCGGAAGGGGTGTTTGCATTTTGGCACACGCCCCTCGATAGGGCAGACCAGTCCCGGCGCTTTGCGTCATGTCCTCGAAAAAACGGCGCTTCGAATGAAGCGCCGTGCCCCTGATTTCGCTGCCGGTTTTATTGCGATGCGATGCCCGGTGGCATGTATGGTGGTAGTGAGCGCTAGCTTAACTTGGTCGCGGCGGCGTGCGGCCTGCGAGCGCGGCACCCCCGCCCATGATGTAATTCTCGAGCTGATCGATGGTGAATTGCTGTTCCGTAATGATGTCCTTGACCAGATCGCCGATGGACAGCAGACCGACCAGCTCGCCGTCTTTCATGACAGGCAGGTGACGAATGCGGTGTTCCGTCATCAACGACATGCACTCTTCGTTGGTCTGATCCGGGCCGACGTAGCGCACGGCAGAGGTCATTACGTCGCGAACCGGCGTGTTGACCGAGGTGCGGCCCATGAGCGCGACCTTCCGGGCGTAATCGCGCTCGGTGAAGATGCCGACGATCTTGCGATCGTCGTCACTGACCAGCACCGCGCCAATCCGCGCTTCGGCCATCAGGGTCAAGGCATCGAGGACCGAATCGGACGGGCGCACCTGGTACACCGTGTCGGCCGATTTGGACTTCAGGATCTGAGCGACTGTTTTCATGGTCTTCCTCCTGCGGGCTACGGGTACTTACAGCATAGTAGAGCGCTCGTCGCGCGTCATGCCCGCATTGTCCCCGAGTGAATCGCACATTGGCAGCTCGGCGCCGGGCGCGTTCGTTGGTGCATTGCGCCACGAATACACGGCAAAAGCCTCCAAAATGGCTTGCCATCGCCATTTTTTTTCCACGGGCGACGTAGAAAGGCGTATCCTTGCGGGATCGGCGAAAATTCGCCGATCATCGCCTGACGATCGCGAAATGCTTTATCGGCGCCGCTGACAGCCATGTCCTGCGAGCCGGATCACGCGGTGTGCCGATGACGCAGACCCCCAGGGTCTTCGCCCTCCCGACACGCACTGCTCGTCATTGTGGCACTGCCGCAATGTGCCTTGCTCCTTCGAACCATCGCCGCTTTTCGGTGCGCCGTGATGCCATCATGGCCGGTCCACCGGGTAGGCTCCTTTTGGCGTTCGATGTGCACTCCGTCCAAGACAGGGTGCGGCGAGGGTATTGGCGAACGAACCTTCAGTAACACCGGTGCTGCGCCCTCGCGAGCGGCACCCTCAAGAGGACACGATATTGGCCAAGGAAGAACTGATCGAATTCAGCGGACACGTCTCGGATGTGCTGCCGGACAATCGCTTTCGCGTCACGCTCGAAAACGGCGTGGAAGTGATGGCATATGCGAGCGGCCGCATGCAGAAGAACCGCATCCGCATTCTGGCGGGTGACCGCGTGACGCTGGAAATGTCGCCCTATGACCTGAGCAAGGGCCGCATTAACTACCGTCACAAGAATTAAGTCAGCGAAGACGTCTGGCTTTTGCGCGCAAGTCGTTGCCCGTCACGGGCATAGCCATGACGCGCATAGAAGCGATGCGCGGCGACCCGGTGGTCGCTGCTCGTCACTTCGAATTTCTCGCACCCTCGCTCGTTGAACCACGCGTGAGCGGCCGCCATCAGCGCGTGCCCGACGCCCGAGCCTCGCACATTCTCCTCCACCACCAACGCAGTAATGCGCCCCAGACGCCCCGCCAGATGAAACATGGTGAGCGCGTGCAATCCCATACATCCCACGATCCGGGCGTTTTCGTCGACGGCGACGAAGGCCGCGTCGTCGCCATTCGCCGCTGACAGGGCGATGTTCCGGCGAACGATGTCCAGCGGCGTGTCGTAGCCCAGTTGCGCGAGCAATGCGACGATGCGGCCAGCATCGCTGTCGATGGCGCGGCGAGTGCTGGGTCTCGGTGTGGTCATGTCAGAGTTGTTCGAAGCGGTCGAAACGGCGGCCTGTGTATTCCACTTCACTTTCAAATTCCGTCACACGCGCGCCCGGCGGCCCGTGCCGCATCCATTCGAGCATTTTGTCGACCTGATCGGGCGTGCCCTGCACCGTGGCGAGGATGTCGCCCTCCGGCAGCGCCTGCACCCAGCCGCGCACCCCGATGAGGTGCCCCTCACGCACCGCCGCCTGACGATAGCCGACGCCCTGGATCTTGCCGCGCAAACGCACAACAACGGTTTCAAGCAAGGAACTGGGCAAGAGTGACTTCATGGCAGCGAGCAGCGGGAGAGCGGAAACGGGAATGCGAAAGGCGAGCCTTTGGCGCTGGGCGATTGTAGCGCCATCGCGCGACGGTGGCTCTCGCCCTTGCCCGTGAATGCGCTGTTGCGACTCAGGCTGTGCCCGGCACCAGACGCAGACGCGTGATCTCCGAGGGGGCGCCGAACCGCTTGGGCGGTCCCCAGTAGCCCGTGCCCCGGCTCACATAGATCGCCAGACGGCCAAGCCGGTGCAGGCCATGGACATACGGCTGTTGCAGCGGCACGAAGTACATCCACGGCCAGAATTGTCCGCCGTGAGTGTGTCCGGAGAGTTGCAGGTCGAAGCCGGCTTCTCGCGCCGCCGGCGCGCTTCGCGGCTGATGCGCGAGCAGCACACGCGGCACGCCCTCCGGGGCTCCGGCCGCGGCGGCCAGCGGGTCGCTGCGCTTTTCCGGATCGAAATGGTGTGCCGTAAAGTCCGTTACGCCCGCGACGGTGAGCGATGCGCCTTCGTGCGCGAGCACCACATGCTCGTTTTCGAGCACGGTCAGACCGATGCGCCGCAGCTCCTCGACCCACGCCGGCGCGCCCGAGTAGTACTCATGATTGCCCGTACATACGTAGGTGCCGTGGCGTGAGGTGAGCTGCGCGAGCGGCGCGATGTGTTCGCGTAAGGCAGGCACGCCTCCGTCGACCAGATCGCCGGTGATGGCGACGAGATCCGGCTTGAGTTCGTTGGCGGCTTCGACGATGGCTTCGATGTAACCGCGGCGAATTGTCGAACTGACGTGAATGTCGCTCAATTGCACGATCGTGAAACCCTTGAGTTCCGCCGGCAGGCCGGCGATGGGGACGTCGATCTCGACCACACGGGCGAGGCGGCGGGCGTTGTAGAAGCCCAGCAGCGTCGACACCGCGGTGAGCGCCAGCACGATCACGGCTGAACGGGTGACGAGTTGCTCATCGAGCGCCGAGAAGGCCATCGCCACGCCGAGCACGACATCGCGCAGCAGCGTGAGCACGAAGAGCGTCGAGAAAATGCCGATGGCGGTCATGCCGGTCCACGTCAGCAACGTCGCGAGCGGCTCTCGCTGGATCGCACGGCTCATCAGGCCCAACGGGATGAGGACGGTCGACATCGCGAGCCATACGCCACCCAACACCTTCCAACCGAGGGCGACCGGCAGCGGTGTGAGCAGCCGCCAGCCGATGTAGGCATGCAATAGCGCGATGATGGCGAGCATCAACCAGCGTGGACGTGCGGGTAATGTGCGTCGCGACGACTTGCCGTGCGCGTGTGCGCCGCCGGACGGGGTCTGCGATGCCTCTGAGGCGTGGGAAGGTTGCGACATAGTGTTGTCTGGTCGGATTCGGGGGCGGACGTGGCCGTTATGCGGGCGCGGCGCTCAATTGCAAGGGCAGGTGATCCATTACGCTTGCGGCGCCGGGTACTTCTGCGCGTTCATCACGAGCTTCTCGGCGACGGCGCGATTCAGATCGACACCAAGGACCGACGACAGCCGCACGAGATACATGGCGATATCCGCCAGTTCCTGCTCGACATGCCGGGCCTCGCTCGTTTGCATGACGGCCCTGGCCTCGGCATCCGTGTGCCACTGGAAGATCTCGACGAGCTCTGCCACTTCGACGGATAACGCCATCGCAAGGTTCTTCGGCGTGTGGTACCGGTGCCAGTCGCGCGCGTCGGCGAACGCATGCAGGGCCGTTTCCAGTCCTGTCGTATCAATGAGGCGGGCGCGCACGGCATTGGCGTCGCCGGAGACAGCACAATCCTTGGGGGCAGCGGACATGAGGGACGATATTCGGAGATGGCGGCCGCAGGCGGGCTCGGGGACGCGACAAAAAGCCGCAGGAACGAGGTATGGTAGCGCGTTGGTGCAAGATGCGCCGCGCACCGTCCCGATCACTTCTGAACCTGCATCCTTTGGACCGCTCGCTTCCCGATCCCGTCCCATCGACCGAAACGCCCGAGCCGATGCCGTATCGCGTCACGCTCGTGCCGTCGGGCTGGCAGTTCGATGCACCGGCCGGCATGCCGATCCTGCTCGCGGCGCTGGCCGCCGGTATCAAGCTGCCAAGTCTGTGCCGCAACGGCACCTGTCGAGCGTGCCTGTGTCAGGCGAAAACTGGCGGCGCGCCTGCGCCGGTGGCCTACCGGATCGAATGGCCCGGGCTGTCGCGCGAAGAGAAACGGGATGGCTGGTTGCTGCCATGCTGCGCGCATGCGCGTGCCGACCTCGTCATCGACGCGCCTGACGCCGCGCTTTGTTAAACTTGCCGCTATCTGGCGCTCGCCTCCGAGCTGTCATAACCGTTTCAGGATCAGGAAAGCCGAATGGCACAGTACGTATTCAGCATGAACCGCGTGGGCAAGATCGTGCCGCCCAAGCGTCATATCCTCAAGGACATCTCCCTGTCGTTCTTCCCGGGCGCCAAGATCGGCGTGCTCGGCCTGAACGGTTCGGGCAAGTCGACGCTGCTCAAGATCATGGCGGGCGTGGACAAGGAGATCGAGGGTGAAGCGATCCCGATGGCGAACCTGAATATCGGTTATCTGCCGCAGGAGCCGCAGCTCGATCCGGAGCAGACAGTGCGTGAAGCCGTGGAAGGCGGCATGGGCGAAGTGTTCGAAGCGCGCACGAAGCTCGATGAAATCTACGCCGCATACGCCGAGCCGGACGCCGACTTCGACGCGCTGGCCGCCGCGCAAGCCAAGTACGAAGCGATTCTCGCCGCGAGCGACGGCAACAACATCGAACAAACGCTGGAAGTGGCCGCCGACGCGCTGCGCCTGCCGCCGTGGGACGCCAAGATCGGCGTGCTCTCGGGCGGTGAAAAGCGCCGCGTGGCGCTCGCCCGTCTGCTGCTCTCGAAGCCGGACATGCTCCTGCTCGACGAACCGACCAACCACCTGGATGCCGAATCGGTCGACTGGCTCGAACAGTTCCTCACGCGCTTTCCGGGCACCGTGGTGGCCGTCACCCACGATCGCTACTTCCTCGACAACGCCGCCGAGTGGATTCTCGAGCTCGACCGGGGACACGGTATTCCCTGGAAAGGCAACTACAGCTCCTGGCTCGACCAGAAGGAACAGCGCCTGAAGCAGGAAGAGTCGACCGAGTCGGCTCGTCAGAAGGCGCTCAAGAAGGAACTGGAGTGGGTGCGTCAGAACCCGAAGGGCCGTCAGGCGAAGTCGAAGGCACGTCTTGCCCGTTTCGACGAGCTGAACAGCCAGGAATACCAGAAGCGCAACGAAACCCAGGAAATCTTCATCCCGGTGGGAGAGCGTCTGGGTAACGAAGTCGTGGAGTTCAAGAACGTGTCGAAGGCCTTCGGCGACCGTCTGCTGATCGACGACCTGAGCTTCACGGTGCCGCCGGGCGCCATCGTCGGCATCATCGGCCCGAACGGTGCCGGCAAGTCGACTTTCTTCAAGATGCTCACGGGCCGCGAGCAACCGGACAGCGGCGAGATCAAGGTGGGGCCGACGGTCAAGATGGCTTACGTCGACCAGAGCCGCGATGCACTGGACGGCACCAAGACGGTGTTCGAAGAGATCTCGGGCGGTGCCGACGTGCTGACGGTGGGCAAGTACGAAACGCCGTCGCGCGCCTACATCGGCCGCTTCAACTTCAAGGGCTCGGACCAGCAGAAGCAGGTCGGTTCGCTCTCGGGCGGTGAGCGCGGCCGTTTGCACATGGCCAAGACGCTGATTTCCGGCGGCAACGTGTTGCTGCTCGATGAACCGTCGAACGATCTGGACGTCGAAACCCTGCGTGCACTCGAGGACGCGTTGCTCGAGTTCGCCGGTTGTGTGATGGTCATCTCGCACGATCGCTGGTTCCTCGATCGTATCGCCACGCATATTCTGGCCTTCGAAGGCGACTCGCACGTCGAGTTCTTCCCGGGCAACTATCAGGAGTACGAGGCGGACAAGAAGAAGCGCCTCGGCGAGGAGGCAGCAAAACCGAAGCGAATCCGCTACAAGCCGATCGCGCGGTAATGCAGGAAAAGGCGCCGCAAGGCGCCTTTTCTGTTTGAACGGTGGACGACGGGGCGGCAGCAACGAGCCTGTGGTCCACAGCCCGTGTTCGACGTGTCATGCCAATGCCCAGTGCGCGGCATGGCCCGCCATTTTGACGAATCAGGAGTGTGCAAATGAGCCAGTCAGTGAATCAGTTGAATGGGAAAGTCGCCGTGGTGACCGGTGCGGCCAGCGGCATCGGAAAGGAAATCGCGCTCACGCTCGCGCGCGCCGGGGCGGCCGTGGCGATTGCCGATCTGAACCAGCAGGGCGCCGATGCGGTGGCCGAAGAAATCAAAGCGGCCGGCGGCCGTGCCATCGGCGTGGCGATGGACGTGACCAGCGAAGAGGCGGTGAACAGCGGCATCGACAAGGTGGCCGACACCTTCGGTTCGGTCGACATCCTGATCTCCAACGCGGGCATCCAGATCGTCAATCCCATCGAGAACTACGCGTTTTCCGACTGGAAGAAAATGCAGGCCATTCACGTGGACGGCGCGTTCCTCACGACCAAGGCGGCGCTCAAGCACATGTACAAGGATGACCGCGGCGGCATCGTCATCTACATGGGGTCGGTGCATTCGCACGAGGCGTCGCCGCTGAAGTCGGCCTACGTGGCGGCCAAGCACGCCCTGCTGGGACTCGCGCGCGTGCTCGCCAAGGAAGGTGCGAAGCACAACGTTCGCTCGCACGTCATTTGCCCGGGCTTCGTGCGCACGCCGCTCGTCGACAAGCAGATTCCGGAGCAGGCCAAGGAACTCGGTATTTCGGAAGACGAGGTCATCAGGAAGGTCATGCTCGGCGGCACGGTCGACGGTGTGTTCACCACGGTCGACGACGTTGCGCAAACCGCGCTCTTCCTCGCCACGTTCCCGACGGCGGCTTTCACGGGGCAGTCGTTCGTGGTGAGCCACGGCTGGTTCATGCAGTAAGCCGGCGGTCCCCCCGCGCCGGCACATGTCGTGTGCCGGCGTTGCCCTCAAGGTCAGCATCAGGAAGTCTCAGGAGAACGGTCATGACGGCCAACCCGCCGAAAGTCCCCAAACGTGCCATCGATCTGCCGCCTTACGAGACGGTGGCGCTCGTCTTGCAGGGCGGGGGGGCGCTCGGGGCCTATCAGGCAGGCGTGTACGCCGGATTGTTCGAAGCCGGCATTGCGCCGAACTGGATCGCGGGCATTTCCATCGGCGCGCTCAATACGGCCATCATCGCGGGCAATCCGCCGGAGCGCCGCATGGCGCAGCTCGAAGCGTTCTGGCGCACGATCTGCGAGCCGGCCGTGTTTCCGCCGCTGCCCGCACCGTTCGAAGCGGCCATCCTCAACGGTCCCGAGTCGGGGCGCATCGCCTACAGCGCATGGCAGGCCTGGCGCGCCATGGTCGAAGGCCAGAAAGGCTTCTTCACACCGCGCTGGCCGCAGCCGTTGCCTACCGCCATGGGGGATCCGGCGCATGCGAGTTTCTACGACACGTCGGCGCTGCGCAGCACGCTGGAGCGTTTCGTCGACTTCGACCGCATCAATTCGCGCGAGATTCGCGTGTCCGTGGGCGCCGTCAATGTGCATACGGGCAACTTCGTCTATTTCGATAACACGCGCGAAGTGCTGCGCGCAGAGCACTTCATGGCGTCCGGCGCGTTGCCGCCGGGGTTTCCCGCCGTGGAGATCGACGGTCAATACTTCTGGGATGGCGGTCTCGTGTCGAACACGCCGCTCTCGGAGGTGCTGGGCACGTCGCCGCGTCGCGACACGCTCGCGTTTCAGGTTGATCTGTGGAGTGCGCGCGGGCCGCTGCCCGACAATCTGAACGACGTCGCCGACCGGCAGAAAGACATTCAATTCTCGAGCCGCACGCGTCTCGTGACCGACAATCTGCAGCGTGCGCAACACTATCGCCGCGTGTTACGAGAAGTCCTCGAGCGGGTGCCTGCGGAGGTGCGCGCGCGCGATCCGTGGTGTCACGCGGCGGAAGAAATTGCTTGCAGCAAACGCTATAACGTCATTCAGCTCATCTACCGCAACAAGGAGTACGAGGGGCACTACAAGGACTATCAGTTCGGGCTCTCCACCATGCTCGAGCACTGGGCGAGCGGTCTCGACGACGTGCGGCGCACGCTTGCGCATCCCGAATGGCTGACGATGCCCAATGGCTCGTCGGGCTTTGTCACGCACGACATTCATCGTCAGGAAGTCGTCTGACGCCGCGTGCGCTCCCATCCCTTTCGTACTACCCCTGTGGCGTGCCCCCCGACACGCCACAGGGCCCCGCGACCGGCGCTGGCATCGCGCCGGCACTACGCTAAACAGGGTCTCCCGCACAACGCTTCGATGACTGCGTCAGCGCTGTCTCCAGCCGTGTCTTGAGCGGTTGCAGATCGAGCAGCATGGCCGTGCGGGCGGTGCCGTCGGCCGCAGGCAGCTCGACCGCGTCGCGCATGTCGTTGCGCATTTCATGCGTGGCCCGGCCAAGCAGCATGGCCGGCACCGGCAGCTTGTCGGCTTCGTCGAGCGTGACGATATTCTCGACGGCGTCGACGAGCAGCCCGAGCTTGTCCTTGCCGTGTTCGATGACGAGAATCTTGCGCGCTTGCGCATCGTCTTGCGGCGGCATGCCGTACAGCGCACGCAGATCGACGATGGTCACCAGCTCGCGCCGCAGATTGAGCATGCCGCGCACGAATGGCGGTGCACCCGGGGCCGGCATGACATCCGGCGAGTCGTGAATGATCTCGCGCAACTGGTCCAGACGCACTGCCAGCATGTGCTGCAGACGGAACGACACGTAAGCATGTCGCGTGCCGCGCGAGGACTTCCCGACGGCGCCGCGCCAAGCCGAATCGCCCGCTTTCGCGCGCTGGGCGTTATCGGTCTCCCGATACAGCTCGCGATGGCCGCGAGTGAGGTCCAGCACTTGCGAATGCGTGAAGAGTTCGTCGGCGTTGAGTAGCACGATGTCGTCGGTCTGCTCGCGCGTGATGCAACCGGAGAAAAGCTGCGCGTGCGACGCGCTGAAGGATGGCATGGCGAGCAGTTCGTCGGCGAAGTACGTCACGATGCTATCGACCGCGTCGACCAGCAGGCCGAAGTGCACATCCTCCTGTTTGACGATCAGAATCCGGCGCGGGTCCGACGCGGTGCCCGCGATGCCGGCCTCCGGGCAGCTCGCGTGCAGACCGAGGAAGTGAGCGAAGTCGATGACCGGCACGACCGTGCCGCGCAGGTTGAGCATGCCGACGCAAAACACGCTGGCGAGCGCCGAGTTCTGCAAGTCGGGGATGCGGATGATTTCGCGAATCGCGCTCATCGGCAGCGCGAGACGTGAATGCTCGACCGTGAACGACACGCACTGCAACCTTTGACGTTGCTGGCGGCGCTGCGGTGCGACGAGGGCCTGACGCGCGAGCAACTGCGGCATGTTCTCGATATGCACGAGCGCATGTGGCGCCAGGATCTGCAGAATGCGGTCGCCGCCGTCGAGCTTGATCGCACCGCAGACCACCTGCGGCGCGGTGTGCGACGGGTCGTACTCAAACCCGGTGCGCTGCGAGGCACGCACGCGCAGGATCTCGCTGGTGGCGTCGAACAGCAGCCCCACACGCACCCCATCGACGTCGACGATCGCGACCTTCTCAGTCACGGCTGCGAGCTTGCTCGACGCCTCCGAAGCGAGGGCCAGCAGCGGCTTCAGATCGATGATGGGAATGAGCGTGCCGCGAAGGTTGAAAAGACCTAGCAGAAAGGGCGGCGAGAGCGGCACAGGCGTAATGCGTGCCGGGTAGTTCACCACCTCCTGTAGCGCGGCGATGGGTAGCGCGAACTCGACGTTGCCCAGATGAAAGGAGCCGAAGACTTCGATGTCGTCCCGGCGGGGGGCGCGCGGTGTGCAGGGCGTGGAAGGCGCTACGGAATTGGCAGGTCGATCCAGCGCCTGAGCCCGGGCCTCGGCGCAGGGAACATCCGCCGGCGACGGTGGCACCTCGGCATCGAGCGGAAATGGCGTGCCGCGCAGGCGCGTTGCCGTTGTCCCGGCGGGCAAGCCATAACCGGCAAGACCTGCGTCGCCGTCGCGCCCGAAGCCCGCATACCCTTGATACGGCGATACCGTGGGCGGCAGCACCGTCGTGCCCGCGACGGCGTCGCGATGCAGAAAGGGAAATCCCGGCGTGCGTGCATTCATGATTCCCGCCCCACGAGTCGAAGAGAGGGGCGACGCGGCATCGCAGCCCCCCCGTTGGCGCCGATCGTGCGCACATGGAACGCGTGATGCGCACAGTCGATGGTCAGTTGCCGTCCGATTTCACCGCCGACCTCGACGTGTACGATCGGAATGCCTGTCTCGGCAATCAACGCCTGAGCCATCTTGGCGTTGGCGACACCGATCAGCCCGTGCCGGGCGGGCGGCTGATGCGGCATCATGTTGCCGCCGCCCGCGATCACGGCTTCGATCTCGCAGCGGCGTGCGCTGTCGGCCTTCATCAGGGCAAGCAGCGACGGCACGGCTTGCGTGACGTACTTCGCACCGATGGCGAGGGTCGGATTAGGCGCCTCCGGCAACAAGCAGTGCGCAAGTCCGTAAAGGCCGCGCGAGCGCCACATCAGACCGATTCCCACACACGAGCCGAGGGTGGCGCGCAGCACATCTTCGCCGCGCCCGATGCGCACCTCGCCCATCAACACCTGAATGTCATGCGACGGCCCCATTTAACGCTCCCTGATTCCGGTAAATGAGCGGTTGCTCAAACTGATAGCCGGTCGAGAGCCGCGTGAGCGACTCGGATTCACCGACAATCAGCACGCCTTCGGGGGCAAGCGTGCGGCGGACGTTCTCGAGCACACGCTCCTGATCGGTGGTTTCGAAATAGATGAGCACATTGCGCAGCATCACGAGATCGAACGCTTCACGACGCGCCATGCGCTGATACAGGTTGTGTTCGGCAAACGAGATGTGCGCGCGCAACTCGGGCGCGACAGTGAAGCCACCGGCGCCCGGGCGGAAATACTTCGCCAGCATGGCCGGACGCTGCTGCTTGAGGCCATCGATGCTGCGCCCGCCGTAGTTGCCTGCCATCGCCACGGCCAGCACCTGACTCGAGATGTCGGTGGCATGGATCTGGTACTGGAAACCGCTGTGCCGTGCGCGGAACTCCTCGCAGATCATCGCCGCCGAGTAAGACTCCTCGCCGGACGAGGCGGCGGCCGACCACATCTGGAATGTCCGCCCGGGATTGGCGGCATGCCAGCGCGGCAGGAAATGCTGAGAAAAGTAGTCCCAGACACGCGGCGTGCGAAAGAACGTGGTCTCGTTCGTCGTGACCAGATTGACGAAGTTGCGCACTTCGTCGGGCGTGTTCTCGAGCAGCGCGAGATAGTCGCGGTAACAGCGCAGTGAGAGTGCGCGCAGGCGAGGGCGCAGGCGGCCCTGCAACATGGTCCACTTCTTCTCGTTCATCGAGATACCCGTGTGCCGGTGAACTGCGCGCAGAAGCGCCAGTTGGGTACCGGGATCGGCGTCGGCTTCGATTTCCATATCGGGCCCTCGTGGAGGACGTTGGGTCCGGTTCTGCGTGGCCGGTCAGAACCGGAATATGCCTGCGAGCGACCGAGGCAAGCGCCCGCGGTCGTTGCCGGGTAGTGCTTACACCTTGAATCGCGATACCGTGCGGTCGAGTTCCTCGGCGCCTTGATTGAGGCCGGTCGTTGCCTGTGCGATCGTCTCGCACGCACCTGCGGACTTCTCCGTTTCTTCCGCGACGTGCTGAATGGCGAGGCTCACTTCGCGTGCGGCGACGAGCTGCTCTTCGGCCGCGCACGAAATCTCGGAGATCGCCTGCGTGGTGCGCGACACCCCGCCCACGATCTTCTCGAACGCCTCGCCTGCCTGCCGCGACACTTCGCTGCCTTGGGCCACGCGCTTGGTCGACTCGTTGATGAGCTTGGAGATTTCCTTCGTCGCTTGCGAAGAGCGTTCGGCGAGCTTGCGTACCTCGTCGGCGACAACCGAGAAGCCGAGCCCGTGCTCGCCGGCACGAGCGGCCTCGATGGCCGCGTTGAACGCCAGCAGGTTGGTCTGCCCGGCGATCTCGCCGATGACCTTCACGATCTCGCTGATGTCTTCTGAGGACTTGTTGATCAGTTCCATGGCCTCGACCGAGCGGGCAATGGCGCGCGCACCGGTTTCGGCTTCCTGCTGTGTCGATTTGGCGAGCTGATCGGCCCCCTTGGTGTTGTCGGCAATCGAGTTGATCGATGCCGTCAGTTCTTCGATGGACGCGTTCATCTCTTCGACCGTTGCACCGAGCGCCTGAGCACCGGTCGCCACGGTATTGGCGCGATCGGCAATGTCGCGCGACGCGCCCGAGAACTCGCCTGCCGAATTGACCACCTTGCCGATCACGCTGCGCAGGTCGTCCATCATGTGACGAATGCCGTCGGCCAACTGGTCGATGGGGTCGGTGCCCGAGACGGCAATCTCGCCGGTCAGGTCGCCCGCTGCCGCGCGATTGACCGTGTCGAGCAGCAGTGCCACCTTGCGCTGATCGTCTTCGGCGCGGCGCTTCACGCTCGCCTCAAGCTCGACCTGCTGCGTGATGTCGGTGGCGAACTTCACGACCTTGTAGGGACGTGCGTTCGCGTCGAGGATCGGGTTGTACGTCGCCTGAATCCAGACTTCCCTGCCGCCGCGTCCGATGCGCTTGTAGCGACCCGCGTCGAACTCGCCGCGATTGAGCTTCGCCCAGAAGTCGTGATACATCGGCGAAGCGGTGTACTCCGGCTCGCAAAACAGACGATGGTGCTTGCCGCGAATCTCGTCGAGCGAGTACCCCAGCGTCTTTAAAAAATTGTCGTTGGCGGTAATGACGGTGCCGTCGAGATTGAACTCGATGACGGCCTGCGCGAGGTCTATCGCGCGCACCTTGCCTTCGAACTCGGCCTGACGGCCCCTGTCGGCGGTAATGTCGGTGGCGAACTTGATGACCTTGTAGGCCGCGCCGTTGGCGTCGAACACCGGGTTGTACGAGGCACGAATCCACACTTCACGACCGCCTTTGCCGATGCGTTTGTACTCGCCGGAATCAAACTCGCCGCGACCGAGTTTGGCCCAGAAGTCGCGATAGGCCGCAGACGCCGCGTAATCCGTTTCGCAGAACATGCGGTGGTGCTGGCCCTGAATTTCGTCGAGCCGGTAGCCGATCGTTTGCAGGAAATTTTCGTTGGCATGCAGGATGCGGCCCTGCAAGTCGAATTCGATGACGGCCTGCACGCGATTGAGTGCGGCGCTGACGGCCTGTAGTTCCTGCTGCTCCATTTGGAATTCAGGCGTGGCGATTTCCATGACCTTTCCCCCAGATGCGCTTGCCCCGGCGCGTGTCGTGCGGCCGTCACGAAAGGGATGCTGCGTGAGCCCGGTAGTTGGCGCGCAGTCCTCTATAGACGCGATTACGACAGCGCAAAAGGCAACTTGAGATCAGTGCCAACCCGCATGTTGTTTTTGCGGAAAATCGTAAAAACGCTCCGAAAACCACGTCCAATAAGGCTTTAAAGATAATGGAATGGCGGCCGAAGTCGACGCTGTTATAGCGTCGATACATTTCAAACGCACAGATGAAATAGGTAATCAGTGTGCACCTGCACGATGGCGGTGCAGGAAACTGGCGCGATCCAGTGTCGGAAACCTTCTGGGCAACGGATCGGAAGATGGGGGAAAAAGACCTCCCCCCGCGTCTGAAACGGGGGGAGGGTTTGACTCAAAGTCGCACTCTTCGGGGCAATTGAAAGGGCGACACCGATCACTAAGCAATCTCTGTGCCAATCCCGCCGGTCTCCGCAAACCCTTGCCGTTATTCACTTGTCGTGTATCCGGGTGGCGCGATGTTACGGCCGGATGCCCGGCACGTTACGTAACAAAGTGCGACACACTCCCGATTTGGCAACCTTCGCTTACACGGCTTACAGACGCGTGATGGGCTTGCTGCAAACGCGACGATATAAAGAAAGCGAACGGATTCACGTTCCATTTCCAGGAGTCAGATCATGAAGTTTGTTGTCGCCGCGCTGCTTGCCGTCACGCTCGCCGGGTGCGTTGTTGTTCCGGCCAGGCCGTATTACGGAGGGTACTACGGGCATCCGTGCTGTTATCGCTATTAACGCGTGAATTGCGTTTCGTTCAATAAAAAGCGAAAACCGGAAAGGGAGAGTGGGGATGAAATCTCGTCGAATGAATACGAGACGATCTCATTTCAAAACCTGATAAAAAAAGCCCCGCAGATTTGACTCTGCGGGGCGCCTTTCATCTGTCGCCGTGAACCTGCGCCGTCAGTGCGGCAAGGTTCGTGACGCGCAGGCTTACCGGCGGTGATGCCAGTCGCGGCGGTCGTGATCACGACGATCCCAGTCGCGATCGTGACGCCAATGACCCGGCGGCGGACCACGCCAGTAATGCGGACGCGGTGCGTAGACCACTGGCGGCGGCGGTGCGACGACCATCGGGGCCGGAGCGGCGTAGACCGGTGGCGGGGCATAGACCGGGCCCGGCGCCACGATGGCCGGGCCGGGAATGCCGATGTTGACCGAAACGTCGGTGCGTGCGAAAGCACTACATGAAACGAGTACCGCAGCGATACCCGTGATGGCCGCAGCAGCGATCCGGTATTGACCTTGCATCTGTTCTCCTTGTCATTTGTGTCTGCCAGCCGCGCACTGTCTCGATGCGTGCTTGCGCGCGATTCGTGGCCCCGATTTTACGGAGCGCGCGGGCCGGCCGGTGCTACGGCAGCACTACAGATGTAACAAGGCGTAAGGAAACCTGCGATGGTGATCGCAGGCAAGGCGTGCCGGCGACTCAGCGTCGATCGTGATCTCGCGGGGCGAGAAAGCTCGGGGGACGGCGTCCGCGCCGTGCCGATGTCGCGAAGTACGACGGGCGTCGCAAGTCCTGCGTGTCGTTCGGCGAGCGCCAGTACGGCGTGCGTGCCGTGCCGAGCAGATCTCCCGGACGATGTGGCGACAGCGGCGGCATCGACGCGGGCCATGCAACCTGACGCCAACGGGCGCCAGCGGGAACGACGAGTACCAGCATGACGAAAACGAGCGTCACGACGGCGTAGACGACAACAGGCGAGAGGGTGGTCTCCATGACAAACTCCGGTCGCGAACGTGTCACCCCACGGGGGGATGCGGCCTGGCATGCAACGTGCAGCGTTTTCACTATAGTCCATGCGGCTCTCGCTGACACTCGGTTGCTGCCACGCGGATTGCAGGACTACACTACAGACGCCGTTTCCCGAATGCCGCTGCCATGCTGCGCGGTGGCCACGCTGGCGTCAACCGCCACTTCGCTGTCCGGGGGATCGTGATGAATCAGGCCATACCAGTCGCCAGTCCAGCCGCCGAATCGATGCCGCCCGTGCCCCCGGTGGCGATCGATCACGTCGCGTATCCGAGCTACGACGCGATGCTCACCCACCGATTCTACGTCGACGTCATGGGCTTCACGCTCGCTGGCGCGCAGACCGGCATGAGCCGCCTGTGGGGCAAGCCCTACCTGCTGGTGAGCTACCAGATCGCACCGGGCCAAGCGCTGGCGTTCTTCAACTGCGACGGCCTGGCCCCGGACGGTCATTCCGACACGCCGGCGGCACAGATTCATCACGTGGCCCTGCGCGTGGCGGACCTTGAGGCGCTCGAGCGCTGGAAGTCACGTCTGAGCGCGCACGACGTGCCGTTCGCGCGCGAGCGGCACGGAGACGGTGAACATCTCTATTGGCTCGATCCGAACGAGGTCATGCTGGAATTGTGCGTGCAGACACCGGAGTCGGCGGCCGGGCAGTGGCAGGGGGCGCTCGACACGTTGCAGCGCTGGGTCGACGGCGTGAGGTGAGCGGCCGCGAAAGCGCTCAACGCGCTCAGGCTTCGGTGTCCTTGCCAAGGCCGTCCCAGCTGGTGGAGACGGGCGGCGCGATGCCGAACAGATCGATGACGCGCGCAACAGTGTCGTCGACCATCGCATCGAGCGATTCCGGCCGGTTGTAGAACGCGGGCAGCGGCGGGTAGACGATGCCGCCCATTTCGGTGACCGCCGTCATATTGCGCAGATGCGCGAGGTTGAACGGCGTTTCGCGCACCATCAGCACGAGGCGGCGGCGTTCCTTGAGAGTGACGTCGGCGGCGCGTGCAATCAGGTTGTCCGAGAGCCCGTGCGCAACGCTCGCGAGTGTCTTCATCGAGCAAGGGGCGACCACCATGCCCGCTGTCGCGAACGATCCGCTGGCGATGTTGGCGCCGATCTCGCGCACGCTGTGGTACTGATCGGCCAGCGCCTGCACGTCGGCACGCTCGAGCCCGAGTTCGTGACGCAACGTCAGCCACCCCGCGCCCGATACCATCAGATGGGTCTCGACGCCGCCCATGGCACGCAGCCGTTCAAGCAGCCGCACGCCATAGATTGCGCCGGTCGCGCCGGTAATGGCTACGATCAGACGCGTGGGCCGCGGGGTTCCCGTCGACACCGTCATCGAGGCGGAATTACGCGAGGTCGGCGAGAACCTGCTTGAGTTCGCCGCTCTGGTACATCTCCATCATGATGTCCGAGCCGCCGATGAATTCGCCGCCAATGTAGAGCTGGGGAATGGTCGGCCAGTTGGCGAATTCCTTCACGCCCTGGCGGATTTCCTCGTCCTGCAGCACGTCAACCGTGAACAGGTTGTCGACACCGCAGGCCTTCAGGATCTGCACGGCGCGGCCCGAGAAGCCACACATCGGGAATTGCGCGTTGCCCTTCATGAAGAGCACGACGGGATGTTCGGTGACGATTTGCTGGATACGTTGCTGGGTGGTCATGGTGAAAAAGCCCGTTGGGATGCCGGAAATTCGGCGTATCCGGCATTTTAGCGGTTTTCCGCCGCGCCTGTCGGCGTGCGCTCAGACGCGCCGGCCACCCGTGGTGCGCTCGATGCCCGCCAGATCGCACTCGGAGTAGACGTCGGCCAGGCCCGCCGCCTGGCAAAGCCCGCGAACGTCGGCGGCCTGATGGTAGCCATGCTCGCACAGCAGCCAGCTATCCGGCAGCAGGCGCGACGGCGCTCCAGCCACGATCGTGCGCAGGGCGGCGAGGCCGTCCGCGTGATCGGTCAGGGCATCGACCGGTTCGAAGCGCAGATCGCCTTGCGAGAGATGTTCGTCCCCCGACACGATATACGGCGGATTCGAGACGATGATGTCGAACGGTGCGGTGCCGGCCGGCAAGGCGGCGTACCAGTCGCTTTCGACGAACGTGACGCGCGCGTGGAGTCCGAGTCGCCGGGCATTTTCACGGGCAACGCCGAGTGCGTCGGCCGAGCGGTCGAGCGCGGTGACCTGGGCGTCGGGCCGGCTGTGCGCGATGGCCAGCGCAATTGCGCCGCTGCCGGTGCCCAGATCGAGCACGCGCGGTGCCGGGCGGCCCTCCAGTCGCGCGAGCGCCAGTTCCACGAGCAATTCGGTTTCCGGACGGGGAATCAACACGGACGGGCTGACCGAGAGTGTCAAGCCGAAGAACTCGCGCGTGCCGGTCAGGTAGGCGATGGGTTCGCCCGCCAGACGACGCGCGTGCAGTGCGCGATAGACGGCAACCGTCTCAGGCGAGAGCGGCTCGCGGTCGCGGGTGATCAGTTGCGTGCGGGTCCAGCCGAGCACATGCGAGAGCAGGATGCGCGACTCCATCGGCGGCAGTCCCGGCTCGCGCAGCAACGACGCGACGGTGGCGGCCGTGGCGGCCGCAGGGTGAGCGTCTACCGCGCCGTGCGGCATCAGGCAGCCTCGCCCAGCGACGCCAGCAGTTCGGCCTGATGCTCGGTGACGAGGGCGTTGATCATCTCGTCGAGATCGCCGTCCATGATGTACTCGAGCTTGTAGAGCGTGAGGTTGATGCGGTGATCCGTCATCCGCCCCTGCGGGAAGTTGTACGTGCGAATGCGTTCCGAGCGGTCGCCCGAGCCGATCAGACTCTTGCGCGTGGCGGCTTCCTTGGCTTGCTGGGCACGCAGTTGGCCGTCCTTGATGCGTGCGGCCAGCACCTTGAGTGCCTTGTCTTTATTGCGATGCTGCGAGCGGTCGTCCTGACATTCGACGACGATGCCCGTGGGCAAGTGCGTGATGCGCACGGCCGAGTCCGTCTTGTTGACGTGCTGCCCGCCCGCGCCCGACGCGCGGAACGTGTCGATGCGGATGTCGGCCGGGTTGATCTCGACGTCGGCGACATCATCGGCTTCGGGCATCACGGCCACGGTGCAGGCGGACGTGTGAATACGTCCCTGCGTTTCGGTGGCCGGCACGCGCTGCACGCGATGACCGCCCGACTCGAACTTGAGACGGGAATACGCGCCCTGGCCGATCAGGCGAACGATCACTTCCTTGTAGCCGCCCAGATCCGATTCGCTGGCCGACATGATCTCGACCTGCCAGCGCTGACGTTCCGCGTAACGCGTGTACATGCGCAGCAGATCGCCCGCGAACAGCGCCGATTCGTCGCCGCCGGTGCCCGCGCGGATTTCCAGAAAGATGTTGCGGTCGTCGTTCGGGTCGCGCGGCAGCAGCATGCGTTGCAGCGTGCCTTCCATGTCGTCCATGCGCACGCGGGCATTCGCGGCTTCATCTTCCGCGAACTCGCGCATCTCGGGGTCTGCCGCCATCTCTTGCGCCGCCACGACATCGTTCTGGGCTTCGCGGTACTGCCGATACTGCTCGACGACCGGTGCCAGCTCGGCGTGTTCGCGGGTGAGCTTGCGGTAGTTGTCCAGATCGCGCGTGACGTCGCTCTGGCTCAATAGCCCATCAAGCTCGACCAGACGTTGCGTCAACTGGTCGAGCTTGGCTTGCATGCTCGCTTTCATCTATTTATCGGCGGATCCCGAGGTACGGAACAGTTCGGGAATGAGGTGAAGGATTTGCTCGCGCGAATCGCCGCGCGCCGTGTTCAGCGCGTGCGTCGGGCCGTGCAGGAATTTCTTGGTGAGGGACTGGGACAGGGCTTCGAGCACGGCGGCGGGATCGTCGCCACGCGCGAGCATGCGCTGGGCACGCTCGAGCTCGGCCAGGCGCATGGCCTCGGCGGTGCCGTGGATGTCGCGAATGACCGGCACGACGCTGCGGGCGTCGAGCCATTGCATGAAGTTCTGAACGCGCGTCTCGATGATCGCCTCGGCCTGCGCGACCGCTGCCTGACGCAGCGCGTTGCCTTCGCGCACGACCGCGCCGAGATCGTCGACGGTGTACAGGAAGACGTCGGTCAGACGGCCGACTTCCGGCTCGATGTCGCGCGGCACCGCCAGATCGACCATGAACATCGGCTTGTGCTTGCGAGCCTTGATGGCGCGCTCGACGGCACCCAGGCCGATCAGCGGCAGCGTGCTCGCCGTGCACGACACGACGATGTCGAACTCATGCAGGCGTTGCGGCAACTCGGACAGACGAATGGCCGTGCCACCCAGACGTTCGGCGAGCTTTTCGCCGCGCTCGGCAGTCCGGTTGGCAATGAATAGCGCTTTCGGATTCTGCGCGGCGAAGTGCGTGGCGCAAAGCTCGATCATTTCGCCCGCACCGATGAACAGCACCTTCTGTGTGCTGATGCTCTCGAAAATGCGCTGGGCGAGACGTACCGCTGCGGCAGCCATCGACACCGAATGCGCACCGATCTCGGTCTGGCCGCGAACTTCCTTGGCCACCGCGAACGTGCGCTGGAAAAGCTGGTTCAGATACGTACCCAGTGCGCCGGCCTCGGCGGCGGTGCGCACGGCATCCTTCAACTGACCGAGAATCTGCGTCTCACCGAGCACCATCGAGTCGAGACCGCTCGCCACGCGAAAGGCGTGACGCACGGCGTCGGACTGCGGAAGGGCATACAGGTGAGGTGCGAGGTCGCTGGCCGGGATGTTATGGAACTGGGCCAGCCAATGCACGGCGCGCTCGCGGGCGGCGGCGTCATCGGTGACGCAGTAGATCTCGGTGCGATTGCACGTCGACAGGATGGCGGCCTCGGGCGCACTCGACCTGCCGGTCCACAACCCCTTGAGGCCCGCCAGCGCGGGCTCGATCCGCTCGAACGGAAACGCCACCCGTTCGCGCAGCGAGACGGGCGCCGTGTGGTGGTTCAGGCCGAGAGCGAGCAGTTGCATGGTGTGGGGGATCTGATAGCCCCTGATTATAGCGCGTCGACGCGATGCCCGTTTCGGCGGCGCCGCGTACCCCGCGCGTCGGGACAGCTTGCTCCATCATGGCGCAGCCGTGCGCTTTTGACAAATAGGCATCGCTTATATCCGGCATAGCGCGGAGCGCCACCGTCGCCAGATTCTTGATATATCAGTTGCTTGCCTGGCCGGGCGGGGCGATGCATCGCACTTGCCGAAACGTCCGGTTTCAAGGCTATACTGCGCTCGGGTTCCCGTCTTTGGAGACACGTCATGGGCATCATCGGCACCATCGTCGTCGGTCTGATTGTCGGCCTTATCGCACGCGCCCTGCATCCCGGGCGGGACAGCATGGGCATCATCATGACCATCATCCTCGGCATTGGCGGTGCGCTACTCGCCCGCTATGTCGGACAGTTCCTCCACCTCTACACCGAAGGTCAGTCGGCCGGCTGGATTGCCTCCATCCTCGGCGCGATCGTGCTGCTGGTGATCTATGGCGCCATCAAGCGCAGCCGCACTGCCTGACGCAACATACGAGGGCCGGTCATGGACATCGTAGTGCTCTTGCTCGTGGGACTGGTCGCCGGATGGCTTGCCGGGCTCGTGGTCGGTGGCGGCTTCGGCCTCATTGGCGACATGGTCGTCGGTGTGGTCGGGGCGTTCGTCGGCGCGTGGCTGCTGCGGCATCTGGGGATTGCCGTGGGATACGGCACGCTCGGGCGCATCATCACCGCCACCATTGGTGCGATCGTGCTACTCGCGCTGTTGCGTCTGGTGCGACGATAGGCCGCACGAGCGGTCCGGAAATCGGGACGTTCGCGGGACATGCTCTGTGGCATCGAGGCAACGGCGAGCCGAGGCCGGAGTCGCGTGAGTCTTTCGCCGTCCGAAACCTGCCAAAACCCGGGTCCGAGCAGGGTTTTGCGCAGTGCCGAACCCCGTGGCATAAGGGTTTGCGGCCGCATCTTCGACCCGGGGCGCGATGGCGCGGCCCCTGTTGCACGCGTTTTTCCGCGTTCGGCTATCCTTGTCGCCATCGCCAGACCCAAGTCGTCTTGACTACGCGTGCGGCATCGCGCCGCCACGTTCGATCCCCGTCTTCCGTCCTCCGGCGTGGCTGCCGCGCCTGACAGGGGTGCGGTGGCGCACCTCGCAAGTTGGTACGCCCGATCCCCCCACATCAAAAAAACACATGTCTGCGACACGCAATTCCATGCGGCCATTCATCGTGGCATCGGTCATGGCGGCGACCTCCATGGTTGCCATCGAGGCCACGATCATTTCGACAGCCATGCCGCAAATCGTCGCCCAGCTCGGCGGCCTGAATCTGTATAGCTGGGTCTTCTCGGCTTTCCTGCTCGCGCAGACGGCCATGACGGTGGTGTTCGGCAAACTGGCCGATCTCTACGGCCGCAAGCCGGTCATCCTCGTGGGCATCGTCGTCTTCCTGATCGCGTCGCTCGGCGGCGGGCTGGCTTGGTCGATGCCGGCGATGATCGCCTTTCGCCTGCTGCAAGGTGTCGGGGCGGCGTGCATTCAGCCGGTCAGCCTGACCATCATTGCCGACTACTACCCGATCAGCGAGCGCGGCAAAGTGCAGGGCTATCTGGCAAGCGTGTGGGCCATCTCGGCCGTGCTCGGCCCGATGCTCGGCGGCATCATCATCCGTGAGTTGTCGTGGGCGTGGATCTTCTGGATCAACATCCCCATCGGTCTTTTGGCGGCGGTGGGCTTCATCGCCTACCTGCACGAAGACGCGCCACGTCAGCGCCCGAGCATCGATGTGCTCGGCGCCGTATTCTTCACGATTGCCGTGGCGGCGCTGATGATCGCGCTCACCGATGCGAACGCCTTCTCCGACACGCACGTCTGGGCCGGGGTGCTCGCGTGCGCCATCGCCTCGCTGCTGTTCGTCTGGCAGGAGCGCCGCGCCAAGGACCCGATGATCTCGTTCGCGCTGTGGAGCCGCCGTCCGATTGCGGCGGCCAATGCGGCGACGCTGCTCTCGGGCATGGTGCTCATGGGGCTGACGACCTTTCTGCCGATGTACGCGCAGGGCGTGCTGCGTCAGACGCCAGTCGTGGCGGGCATGGCGCTGACCATGATCATGGTCGGCTGGCCGATTGGCGCGACGCTCGCCGCCAAGACGTTCACGCGTTTCGGTCTGCGCCGCATTCTCGTGGGCGGCAGCCTGCTGATGCCGGTCGGCGGGATCGTCTTCGCCTTGCTCGGGCCGAACAGTTCGCCGCTGCTTGCCGGGTTCGGCTCGTTGCTGATGGGTTTCTCGATGGGCACAGGCAGCGTCAGCGCGCTCGTGCTGATTCAGGAACTGGTCGATCCGTCGCAGCGTGGCAGCGCCACGGCGTCGAACATCTTTTCCCGGAATCTGGGCAGCACGCTGGGCGCTACGCTCTTTGGCGCGGTACTCAACTTCGGACTGACGCATTCGAGCGGTGTGGGCGTCGTCACTTCCGATCAGTTGCGTCACGTGCTGGAAGACCGGGGCGTGTCGACGGTGGCCGATCAGATGATTCGCGCGGTGCTGCAACATTCGCTGCACCTCACGTTCCTGTCGATCCTGGCCATTTCGATCGGTGTCGTGCTGTTACTGCTGCTGGTGCCGACCCATGCGGTGGACCGTTCGCGTGACACCAAGCGCGAAAAGCCGGAATTCGTGCCGGGCGGGCATTGATCGACCGATTCTGTCGCGCAACACACAAAACAAAACGGCCGGTTGGGATCTCCCACCGGCCGTTTTTCATGGCGGCAACGCCGCAACGACCCACGGCTTAACGCGACGCCTCCGGCACTAGGTGCAGACGCGTCTCCGTGTCCGCCTCGACCGCTGCACGCGAGTACGGCAGCTTGAAGTACTCGCCATCGAGCCACTTCTGCGCCAGATCGCGGTAGTGCGGGCTGTCCGGGTTGCCTGATTCGCCGGGCAGGTTCATGGCGCGCGTGTTGTCCCAGTTGCCCACGTCGACCACGATCCGGAACGACGGGCCGTTCGTCTGCCGGAAGTCGCTGACCCGATAGGTCGACTGGTTCGGCGTGAACGCACTGCCGCCTTTGGGAAGCGGGCCGACGTTGAGCTTGGCGCGCATGTCGGCGTCCACGGCGTCGGCGAGCGGATGGGCGTTCAGATTTGTCTGGAGCTTGCCCCACTGCCACGCACCGGGATCGCTGCCTTGCAGCTTGACCATCTCGCCCCACGCTTCACCCAGACTCGAGAGCAACACGGCGTCGCGCCTGGCGTTGGCGTTCTCGCCGAAACGGGCGGCGGGCTGTTCGAGGGCGTCGAGCATGGCGGCCGGGTCGGGCGCGCCGAAGCTATCGGCAGCGGCCTTGGGCAGCACTGCATTCTTGTAAGCGCGGCCCAGATGACGGCTGAACCACACTTCCTCGAGCGCGGCCTGAGCAGAGTCGGCCCGCATGTTGGCATCCCAGCCCTTGAGCAGCCTGAGTGCAGCGGCCGTTTGCGGGTCGGCGCTCGAGAGTGGGGAGAGCAACGCCATGAGACGCCGCGCCGGAATCGACACGATGTCGTTTTGCAGCCGCTCGGAGTCCTCGATCGAGACCTTGTCCTTCGCCTTGAGCACCTCGTCGATGCGCGCGTGCCGCGAGCCGTTGGTCCATTCGAAGCCGAGCTTGCGTTCGGCGTAGGGGTAGCCGGCCGGCATGTTCATCTCGTTGGACGTGGTGAAATAGCCGCTCGCCGGGTTATAGGCCGACGGCAATTGATCGCGCCGCCAGAAGCCTGCCCATTCGTAGCGGCCGTCGCCCGGCACGGGCATCAGGCCGTCCCAGTTCGGACGAATCGGCGCCATGCCGCTTGGCACCCAGCCGATGTTGCCCGCTGTATCCGCATAGACCTGATTCACCGTCGGCGCGCCCCACGTGTTGAGCGCAGTCTGGAATTCGGCGTAGGTCTTTGCGCGCATGTAACGCATGGCGTCGAAATAGGGCGACATGCCGGGCTCCAGCCAGGCCGTGCGCACGGCGTACGCGCGATGTTTGGCAGCGTCGACGTAAATCGCCGGGCCGTGCTTCGTGAACTTGAGATCGGTCTGCACCGGCGCGCCGTCGCGCACGTCGATGGTCTCGTGGACGGTGCGCATCGGCACCCACTTGCCGCGATAGCGATACTGATCGGGGTTGGCGGGGTTCAGCTCGTACACGTACAGGTCTTCCTGATCGATGTTGAAGATCGTGAGGCCGAACGCGATGGTGCCGTTGTGGCCGATCGCCACGCCGGGAATGGCCGGCTCGCCCGCGCCGATCAGATTGAGCGTGGGCGTGCTCACCTGCACGATGTAGCGCAGGCTCGGCGCGGCATAGGCGCGATGCGGATCGTTCGCCATGATGGCGCGGCCCGTGGACGACTTCTGCGGCGAGATCACCCAGTTGTTGCTGCCTTCGGCCGACTCGGTCGACACATCGTAAGGGCCGTTATCCGCGAGCTGCACTACGTCGGCGTCCGCGCGTTGCAACGACTCCCTGGTGATCTTCACGCCTTGCGTCGCGAGATCGAAAACCTTCAGCAGGTCGTCGGGCAGACACGGGTCGAGACCGTCGGGGACTTGTGTCTTCCAGGTCGGTTGCAGGCCGACGCGCACACTGTCGGCCTCGAGCGAGGCACGGCACACGACCTTGGCGCGAGCGACTTCGCTCTTCAGGTTACGTGTCAGGCCGTGACTGCGAATGCGCACGATGTCCTCGGCCGTCCATTTCGCAGGCCAGTAGCCGACCTTGCGAAACTCGTAAGGCATTTGATCGGGATGCGACGCGAGCCAGCCGATATAGGCGTTCACACCGGCGGCGAACGCCTCGGCGGCGGGCTTCGCATCGGGCCCATAGCGGCGCCACTCGGTGGCCATGTCGCCACGGTAGACGAAGCGGCGTGCGGCGTCGTCCTGGGCGACGTAGGCGCGACCGAACACTTCGGATAACTGGCCGAGTCCGCGGCGTCGCCACAGGTCGATCTGAAACAGACGATCGCGGGCGGCGTTAAAGCCTTGCACGAAGAAGCCGTCGCGCTCGTTGGCGGCGAAGATGTGCGGCACGCCGTTATGATCGATCAGGATATCGGCCGGTTGCGAAAGACCTGCGACGGTGAGGGTCTGCGACGGTGTTGCGGCAGCCGCGCCATCGGCGGCATGCAGGCTCGCGCTCCACGTCGTGACGGCGAAAGCCAGAACACTGGCGGCGTGGATGGCATTGGGGCGTTGCATTGTCTTCCTCCTGTTCTTGTTGGGGGTCTTGATGCTGCGGAGTACCACGCAATCCTAGACGTATCGCACGGGTGTGCAACCTATATTCCTGGAAATGGAATAAATTCTTAGTCGTCGAGCCATGACGGGGCATTTTTTCGAGGCTGCATCGCAAACCTCTGCGCATGCGCGTGTGCGTGCCCGTATCGTCAGGCGAACCCGCCACCGCTTCTGTCGGTCACTTCTGCAATTACGCCCATGCCGGATATGCGTCAGACGTCTTCGAACGAACCCGCCATGCCCGGGCAACGCGGGCGTGCGTCGACGCATGTGCGCACGCTGGTAGTGCCGCTCATGCGCTTCGGTGTCTCGGGGGTGATTTCGACGGCAGTCCACGTGATCGTGGCGATCACGCTCATCGAAGTCTTCGGGGCGGGGTCGGTGCTGGCCAATGCCGTGGCGTTCTGCACGGCCACACCGTGTTCCTATCTGCTCAATACGCTGTGGAGCTTTTCCGCGCGGGTGCATCGCACGAGTCTCGCGCGTTTCCTGCCGGTGTCGATCTTCGGCCTGTTGCTCACGACGTTCGTCGCGCGCACGGTCGAGCATCTGGGCGGCAATCATTGGGCAGGCATCGCTGCCGTGGTGCTGATCGTGCCGCCGGCGACCTTTCTGCTGCATCGCTATTGGACATATCGCGGCGCCTGACACCTGTCGCGTTTTGCCGTCACCTCAACGCACGATGAAACGGTGGACGCGCGAGGTGGCCGATTTGCCGATGCCGGTGTGCGCCCGGAGGGTCTTTCGCGCAGACGGCAAGCGGACCCCGGGCTCGTGCAAGGGTGCGCGCGACGGCAAGTGGCTTACCTTGACGCTCGACTGATAGCGACGCCGCACCAGATACAGCGGGCGTCCCTTCGACTCGTAGTAGATCCGTCCGACGTACTCGCCGATCACGCCGATGCCGACGAGCTGGATGCCGCCGAGGAACAAGATGCCGACGAGCAGCGAGGCATAGCCGGGCACGTCGATGCCGTGGATGAGGGTGCGCAGCACGATATAGCTGCCGTACGCGAGCGAGACGAGGGCGAGCGACACGCCGATGTAGGTCCAGCAACGCAGCGGCACGGTGCTGAAGCTGGTAATGCCTTCGAGCGCGAAATTCCACAGCCGCCACCCGGAGAACTTCGATTCGCCCGCACTACGCGCATCGCGCACGTACTCCACGATTTCCGTGTGGAATCCGACCCAGGCGAACAGCCCCTTCATGAAGCGGCGGCGCTCGGGCAGCCGTTTGATGGCGGTTACGACGCGCCGGTCGATCAAGCGGAAATCGCCCACGTTCTCGGGCAGTTTCACTTCCGAGAGACGGTTGTGCACCCGGTAGTAAAGACCCGCAGCGACACGTTTGGCGACACTGTCGCTCGTGCGGTTCGTGCGTTTGGCGAGCACGACTTCGGCGCCATTGCGCCAGCGCTTGATCATCACGGGGATGAGGGCGGGCGGGTCTTGCAAATCGGCGTCGATGGGAATGACGGCATCGCCCTGCGCTTCGTCGATGCCCGCGCTCAGGGCGGCTTCCTTGCCGAAGTTGCGAGTGAAGTCGATCACGCGGATACGCGGGTCGGCTCGCCGCAGCGCGAGCAGGGCGCTCAGCGTGTCGTCGGTGCTGCCGTCGTTCACGCAGACGATCTCGAAGCGCACGTCAGTCACGCTGGCCAGCACAGGGGCCACGGCGCGGTAGAACTTGTCTAGCGCCGGTGCTTCGTTGTGACAGGGCACGACGAGCGAGACGAGCGGCGCGCGCTGGGTGCAAGACGAATGGCGGGTATCGGCGGCGCGGGGCATGGGGCTCACCTCGTGAACGCGGGTGCAGTGACGGACGAACGGCGAGATGGGCGGGCGGTGCCGGAGGTGTGCTGCGTATCTGGCAGATCGGGCACATGCGCGAGGTGGCGACGCCGGCGCCACAACATCGCGAGCGTTGCCAGCGTGATGAACGGCATGAACTGAAAGCCGACGTACTGCACGCCGAGCAATCCGGACATTGGCGTGAGCCACAGCACGACGAGCCATTCGCGCTCCCCGCGCAGCCATCCGCGCGCGATGCCGTCGCGCACATACCAGGCAATGACGAGCGAGAGAATTGCGAGGTCGTAGTCGTAGAGATAAGGGCTCACGAGCGTGGTCGCGCACACGAGCATGGCCGCGCGCAGCGCAAACGCCGTCGGACGCCGCCAGAAGTCGATCATCACCGCCACGGCGCAGAGTGCTACCACGCCATGAATGACGGCGGCGATCGCGAGAGGCGCGCCCAGCATGCGTGCCGTGACGAAGAACGTCGGCACGCGAGCGATCTGTGCGGTGCCGTTGACGATGCTCTGTTGCGCGAATGCCGTCGCGTGCAGGAACGTCGGATAGACATCGAGACCGAAGACCGCAGCGGCAAGCACCGTTGTGCCGACGACCGTGGCGACACAGGCGGCTAACGCACGCCACTGGCGTGCGCAGAGAAAGGCCAGCGGGAAGAGCAGGGCGATATGCGGTTTGACGAACAGCAGCCCGGCGAGGATGCCCGCCCAGACGGGGCGTTTGCGCAGCATGACCAGCGAGAAGCCCGCGAGTGCCGTGGTGTAGAGCGAGATCTGTCCTGCGAGGATGACCAGCAGTACGCCGGGGAAGCCGACGGTGGCCAGCCGCGCGTCACGCCACGGGGCGGTGCGTCGCAGGGCCGCGTAGTACAGACCGAAGCCGACGCAGGCATACACCGTATAGGCATAGGTGAACGAGAGAAAGGCGATCGGCGCGAGCAGCAGCATCATGACCGGCGGATAAAGCCATGGCATGACGCCGCCCAACTTCTCGGCCCACGGTTGCTCGGCGATCTGGACGCGCGTCATCAGTTCGATGTTGTAGGCGTCGAGCGGATGCCCCTGCAACACGAAATGAGATGCCCCCCAGAACGGCAGGAAGTCGAGACCGACGGGGCCGATCTTTGGCGTGGGGAGGTACGAGTGCTGATACCACCAGGCGACGCCTATGGCGATGGCGAAGCACAGTCCGGCGCCGCTGTACAGCCGAATGCGCGCGCGGTCGTCGGACCAATGCCGGCGCTCGCGCGGTGTCCCTTCAAAGACGGTCGACGGCTTCGATGTCATGCATGAACCTCCCCTTGGCTGCATGAAAACGGCGATGCTCGACTACGGTGACTGCATCGGGTGACGCGAGGCAGTGCTTGTGATGTCTTGTTTTATGACCGATTGTCGCGGGTCGTGCGCAGTCACCTCAAGCAGGGCATTCCCGGTATTCCATATTAGACGAGACGGTCTCCGAAAGGATCATGGCAAGTCACTTCGGAGCACGTCAGATCGGATTCCGGTGCCGGATGTGGCAAACCGGCGTTTGAAGGGGAAATTCGAGCCACGAGATCGGGCAATGTGCCGCCGCCCGCCGCGGGTCACGGCGTTCCTGAAAGACGCAGCAGGCCGATGAGTTGCCACCAGAGCGGAGTTAGCGGGACGACGGTCACCAGCGCGAGAAGCGCGGTCGCGAAGCAGTAGCGGGTGGCGTCGCGAATGCCGATGCCGGCCAGCGCCATGGCCAGCACGAGTGGCGGTGCCTGGTAGGGCAGTGCAATGGTGGAGATGCCGACGGTCTGCGTCAGCAAGACTGCCTTTACGCCGAGCGGTGCACCGACGGCGAGCGCGGGTACCAACGGTGTGTACAGCGCGGGGGCAGCGTTCGAGGTCACGAGGAAGGTCAGCGTGACCGATAGCGCGACGAGTACCAGATAGGCCGACGGCGTAGACATCTGCGCCAGATCGAGCCGCGACAGCGCGGGGCGCAACGCGTTGGCGAGTTCGGCGTGATCGACGGCGGCCGTCAGCCCGATGATGGCGGCGACGAACCATAGCGGGGCGAGCTTGACCTGCTTGAGGAACGCATCCGGGTTCACCAGCCGCAATGGGCCGAGGCAGAGCAATGCCACGCCGAGTCCAATCCACCCGGCGGCGATGTGGTGCCACGGCTCCGTCAGCCAAAGCCCGAGCATCAGTGCCAGCGCGGCGAGCAGACGCCATTCGTCGGGACGCATCGTCGTGCGCGTCCCGTCGACCGCCGTTGTCGCGAGGGGCGTCAACCGGTCCGGGAAGAGCCGCATGGCGACGACCACCAGCACCACGCCGCGCACGACGGCGAGCACCGGAACGAGTGCGATCGCGTATTCGCCGTAACCGAGCCGCAGACCGAGTACGGTCTCGGCGGTGCCGGCCATCACGAGATTGGGCAGATTGGCGGGAAGGATCGCCGTCGACAACTCGCAACTGGCCAGCGCGGTTGCCAGCAGGAGCCCGGTGCGGCCCGGGCGGCCTTGCGTCAGGCCGACGCGCTCGCAGAAACTCAGCACGATGGGCGTGAGGATGGCGATCCGGCCGAGCGTCGACGGCATCACGATTCCGAGGAGGAAAGCGATGGCGACGAAGCCGGTCAGGGCGATGCCATAGGCGTGAGCGCAATGGTCGGCGAGACGCGAGGCGACACGCTCGCCCAGTCCTGTGACGCCGAGCGACATGCCGATGACCGCGCCGCTGAAGACGAGCCAGAACGCGCTCGACATGAAGCCCGAGAACACGACGTTCGCGCCAAGCGACGTGCAGGTCGCGAGCAGGAACATCAATGCGAGCGATACCAGGAAGTCTGGCAGCCAGCCAGTTGCCCAGTAGCTGAGGCAAAACAGAACGATGACGGCCACGGCGAGCGCGTCACCGCGTAGTCCTGCGGCGTAGAGGGCGAGGCCAGCGGCAGCGCTGATCGCCGTGAGCAGTGCGTGACGCCAAAGGCGGCCGGGTGCGAAGGCGTCGGCGGGGACTGCCGTCGCAACCGGCGCTGGGGCAGACGGGGCAGATGATGAGGGGTTGACCGAGGGCATGGGCGTCACCTGTTGTTAAATAATATATAATTTGAAACGATTATATATAATTTGCCGATGGAGATCGTCAATGCGTCAGGAATCGGGGATGGGAACGGCGGTGGAGCGCACGTACGAAGCGCTGCGCGAGCAGATCGGCCGTGGCGAGTTGAAGCCGGGCGAGGCCCTGCGTCAGGACCATCTGGCGGCGGCGCTGGGCGTGAGTCATGTCCCGGTGCGTGAAGCGCTGACGATGCTGGCGTCGGATGGGCTGGCGGTGAGCCGGGTCAATCGCGGCACGGTGGTGACGGCACTGACGGAAGCGGATGCGTTGGAGCTGGCGGATTTTCGCGCAATGCTCGAGGGGCGCCTGATGGCGCTGGCGATGCCGAATCTTTCGCGCGCGGATCTCTCTCGTGCGCGAGCGGCACTCGATGCGCTTGAGGCGGCGACTGACCTCGCGGACATCGTGACGCGCAACGCCGCGTTTCACGGCATGCTCTACGCGAAGGCGGAGCGCCCGTATTTCCAGCGCGCCGTGGCGACAGCGCGACTGAACCTCGGACGCTATCTGTTTCTCACCTGGCAGAAGGCGGGCAACGCGTTGCGCTCGCATGAGGAGCATCGCGAGTTGCTGCGTTTATGCGAGACGGGTGACGATGCCGGTGCCGTCGCACTGGTACAAGCGCACAATCGTGCGACGGGCGAGCAAATCGCTCGGATCATTCGTGAAGGATGGGCGGCGTGAGCGAGTTCGAAACCTCTCGTGCCGGCGGCGGCGATTACGTTGTCGAGGCGCTGGCGGATGCAGATCGACGTGAAGTCGCGAGACTCTATTACGAGGTGCGCGTCGCCACGATGACGTGGCTCGATCCGTCGACCTTTGACGAGAACGATTTCGCGTTGCATTCGGCGGGCGAGGAGGTGATTGTCGCGAAATCGGGTGACGGCAGTGTTCTGGGCTTCGTCTCGGTGTGGCGCGCCGACGATTTCATCCACATGCTCTATGTCCGAGAGTCGTCGCAAGGAAGCGGCGTTGGCGCGCGGTTACTGCAAGCCCTGCCCGGCTGGCCGGGGCACCGTTATCGGCTGAAGTGCCTTGTTCGAAATACGCGCGCCAGCGCGTTTTACACAAGTCATGGCTTCCAGGTGACCGGCCGTGGCGTGTCGGACGACGGCGAATACGTCGAGATGACGTTCGCGGGACAACAGGGTTGAAGGCCTCGCTTTTCCAGCGCTGAAAACAAAACACCCCGGCGCGATGGCCGGGGTGTCGGTGGTCTTGGCAGACGAGAGCGTCAGACGTAAAGCGGAAGATGGCCTCGGAAGTGCCATTTTTACTGGGGCCCAGTGCAGATCGTCGCATTCCGTAGTCACCTCCGTATACATTTTTTGCGAGCGTCCCCGTGTGGAGGGCCGCACCCGTGCTTACTTGGCCTGCTCAGCCAAGAGATCGAGCACGTCGGTCTCCAGGATCGAGCCCAGCTTGCACAGGACCAGCAGGGAGGGGTTGCCCACGGCGCGCTCGATCTGACTCACGTAGGTGCGATCCACATCCGCGCTCAGGGCGAGCGCCTCCTGCGACAAGCCACGCCTGCCCCGGAAGTCTTTCATGTTGCGCGCCAAGTCCTGACGCACTTGCTCGTAGTCTCGTCCCATCAACGCCGAGCATGGGCGTCACGAGACCTTTAATCCACGGACTATATTCTACAATGTCGAATATAGTCTTCATAATTGGCTCCACTTGAGATCAAAGGGAGCTGATGGATGAGTGGAGTCTGCTTTCGGATGCTGGCCGGGCTGGCCGTTGTGACGACCGTGACCGGCTGTGTCACTTCACAGCCACAGGCTGACGGCTCGACCAAGGTTCATCTCTCCCTGGGTGGCGTATCCAAAGCTAGCCAAGGCAACCCAGCGCTACCTCCTGCTACCGAGGCTCGCCCAGCAGATGTTGCCAATCAAGCCAGGCCAGACCAAAGCGCGCCGCCCGGCGCTCCTGGCATCCGTGCAACAGCGCTGGCAGGCGTCTTCGCGAAGCATCCCTACGACGGAACGCCCAAGACCTACTTCCCGCGAGTGGCTGTCACGGTCACGGACTGGTCGCGCAACGACTGCTGGGTCGGCACGGCCACGATTTGGTGGAGCAAAACCAAGTCCGAACCTGTACCCACCTTCTCGGTGTGCTGGGGGCAGTCAGTGGGGTACGCGGTCAACAACGCCGCCAACCTGCACCTCTTCATGCAGCAGATGGCGGTCGACCACAGCGGCAATGTCCGTACGGCTGGCCCCAAGCCGCCCATGCTGGCCATCCCCGACCGGCAGCCGATCAGCGAGCGGCAGCAGCTCGCCTTCCAGGGCTTTGTCCAGCAACTGGTGATCGAGACCGGCTGGCAGCCGTCCCCACATCTGTAGCTCTGGATGTTTTGGCAGAAGTCCTCGAATGCAGGCGACAAAACAGCATCCGCAAAACTGTCCCCCAATTCCTTGCCTCCCTGCTGCGCAGGGCTCGCGAGGGCAAGTTCAGCTTGTCGGCTGGGTCAGAGCTGCGAAGGGACCTTCGGCAAATCATCAGGCGGCAACGCGCCGTGGAAGCCGCAGCTGAGCTCGCTCAAACAATCGAGACGGATCGGCCATCGGTGGATCGGGCTCAAGTCAGAGAAAGGCTCCAGCAGATGCGCGATGAACTCGCAAAGAAGGCGCAGACACCGGTAATGACACGAGGCACAGCATGAACAACAAAAACTTGGAAAGCCGATTCGCTTGGCGAGATGTCGTGGCGGATGACAAATGGGCTGGCTGGGGATGGATGCAAACCTGCACCGTGGCGACAGGCAGGGTCAATATTGAATGCGTACAGCAACCAGCTCTCGGCAACGACCGATGCATGCGGCTTTGTCTCATTGCGCTCGATCAGAACACGTTGATCGAATATACGGACACCGGCCTCGTACTGCGCGAGTATGTGGCCCGGCTTCCACTCGATGCTGTCATCGAAAGGCTGCTGCAGGTCCCATCAACCCCAGTCCATTTGGTTGCGCCGGAGTTGTTGAAGAGCCTGGTGAACGACGGTCTGCTCACCCAAATTTTCGGTAATCAGCGGAGAAGCCGTGGGCAACTCACACACTGATTACACAATATGCGCCACCGTGCCCCCACATCATGGCCACATTGTTAGCACAATGGTTGGTATCAAATCGGCCAATTGTTCACACAGTTTCGCCCATTGGTTCGCACAGTTTCAACACACTGTTCGCACATTGGGCGGCGGGGTCCAGGGGATTTCCCCCTGGCCGACATTTATCGTTGCGACAGCGGCGATAAATATAGTCGGTCACTATGTTTGCGAACACGGTGCGCCATGATCACAGGCGGCATCCAGTTTGTTCACATCGCTGTCTATTCGCTGCACTCACCGAAGAAAACCTCGCGGGGAGCGGATCGGAAATGGGCTGTGCGCGACGTGATTGCTGAGGCCAGCCGCGAGCCGCAAGCCTGCTTGCATGTGCCGAGACCGAGGTCACCCAACCTGCTGCATGGTCCCAGCCTGGCAGAGCTGGAAGCCGAGATTGGCGCCATCCATGCGCGCAGCCGTGACGCAGCTGGTCGCCGTTTGCGAAAGGATGCGTCCGTACTGATGGCTGGCGTAGCGTCGTATCCACGTGGAGGCATTGAGTACAGCTACTGGAAGCAAAGCACCTTGGAGTGGCTGCAAACGGAATTCGGTGATCGCCTTCGGTCCGTTGTCGAGCACACCGATGAGGCGCACCCGCACCTCCACTTCTATGTCGTCAATCCTGACGGTGGCAACGTCAAGGACTTACATCCCGGCTTCCGTGCGGCAAAGGGCGCTCAAACACCCAAGGAACAGCGCCTTGCCTACAACACGGCAATGCGCGCATTTCAGGACCGATTCTGGGAGCACGTTGCCGGTCCGTCTGGACTCGCTCGTTTGGGGCCGGGTCGCCAGCGCATGAGTCGTGCGCAGTGGACGCGGGTGAAGTTCGGGCTGCCGGCGCAGGCCGCGCTGCTCCAGCGTGCGCGAGAGATCACGCGTGGGACGGGCGAACGAGACCGCCAACTGCGTTCATTTGCCGAGAAAACCATGATGGAAGCGCAGGCCCTGATCAAGCAGTTGGAAGCGCGTGAGGCGCGGATTTTGGAGCTGGAGGCGAGGTATGGCTTGGGCATTCAGGGGGTTCATCGTGAGGAGCCGGAATAGAGCTAACGACTGCAACTGGGTGCAGCTAGCGTGCGCCGCCTAGGGGGCTAGCTTGTTCTGAACTTGACGACCCGGCGTAGAGGTGTAGCTGTGTTGCAGGAGTCCGCTTGACGGCGCATAATGTGATCAAAGTGATTACATTATGCGCCATAGAATGGTCCAATATAAAACCAATCTCAGACTTTTGGCCGTCCGTCTTGGATGAGGAGCCTTCGGTGACTCAACCCCAGCGCGTCGAGAGCTTGAGCCACGCCCAGCGCGAGCGGCTCGCCTACATCGACTTCCGACTCTACTTCTTCGGTGAGATCGGTCGCCCAGACCTGATTGAGCGCTTCGGCGTGGCTCCGGCAGGGGCGACACGCGACTTGGCGCTGTACCGGGAAATCGCGCCGCAGAACATCACCTTTGACGGCAGCAACAAGATCTACCGGATCGGGCAGGCATTCTCGCCGCTGTTCGACCACGCATCGCAGCGCGTGCTGTCGGCGCTGGCGCTCGGCTTCGGCGATGGCTTGAACGGTGCAACGCAGCCGCTGCTGCCGTGCGAGTCACCCACCGCTCTGAGCAACCCCAGGATGGACGTGCTTGCCCCGGTTTGCCGGGCGATCCACGCCAAGCGGCCTGTCGCCATCCGCTACCACTCGATGAGCAGCGGTGAGTCCGAGCGCATCATCGTTCCCTTCGCGCTGGTGGATACCGGCCTGCGCTGGCACGTCCGGGCCTTTGATCGCAAGAGCGGAGAGTTTCGGGATTTCGTCGTCACCCGCATCGAAGCGCCAACGCTGCTCGACGAGGAACCACAGGCCAACGAGCGTCCGGACAACGACATCCAGTGGACGCGCATCGTCGAGTTGGACTTCGTGCCGCATCCGCGCCTTGATCACCCCGAGATCATCAAGTTGGATTACGGGATGACTGAGGGTTCGATTCGGATGCGCGTTCGCGCTGCGGTCGCGGGGTACATGCTGCTGCGCTGGAGCGTGGACTGCTCGCCCGACCACCGGCTCAAGGAAGAACAGTACCGCCTATGGCTCAGCGATCCGCTGGCCCTGTACGGCGTTGAGAACGCAAAGCTCGCACCGGGCTATCAAGCCCCGGCAGCAAAAACATCACGCAAAGGATAAGAACACGATGGCACAGAACGACACCGCCAAGAACGGGAACGGAGGCAACCTCGGCTTCGAGGCTGATCTTTTCAAGGCCGCCGACAAGCTGCGCGGCAATATGGAGCCAAGCGACTACAAGCACGTCGCGCTCGGGCTCATCTTCTTGAAGTACATCTCCGATGCCTTCGAGGCCAAGCACAAAGCGCTGCTGGCTGAAGACGTGCAGGCCGCCGAGGACAAAGACGAGTACCTCGCTGACAACGTGTTCTGGGTGCCCAAGGAGGCGCGCTGGTCGAACCTGCAGGCCAACGCCAAGCTGCCCACCATCGGCACCTTGATCGATGACGCGATGCGCGCCATCGAAAAGGACAACGAGTCGCTCAAGGGCGTGCTGCCCAAGGACTACGCTCGGCCCGCGCTCAACAAGGTGATGCTAGGTGAGCTGATCGACCTGATTTCCGGCATTGCGCTCAACGAGGAAGGCGACCGCTCTAAGGACATCCTCGGGCGCGTGTACGAGTATTTCCTGGGCCAGTTCGCCGGAGCCGAAGGCAAGCGCGGCGGCGAGTTCTACACGCCGCGCTCCGTGGTGCGCGTGCTGGTCGAAATGCTGGAGCCGTACTCAGGCCGCGTCTACGACCCGTGCTGCGGCTCGGGCGGGATGTTCGTGCAGTCGGAGAAGTTCGTGCAGGAGCATGGTGGCCGCATTGGCGACATTGCGATTTACGGGCAGGAGTCGAACTACACCACGTGGCGACTGGCCAAGATGAACTTGGCTGTGCGGGGCATCGACTCGGACATCCGCTGGAACAACGAGGGCAGCTTCCACAAGGACGAACTACGTGACCTAAAGGCAGACTTCGTCCTAGCCAATCCGCCTTTCAATGTGTCCGACTGGGGCGGCGACCGCCTGCGGGAAGACGTGCGCTGGAAGTTCGGCGCGCCGCCCATGGGCAACGCCAACTACGCGTGGCTCCAGCACATCTACCACCACCTTGCGCCCAACGGCACGGCGGGCGTGGTGCTGGCCAACGGCTCGATGAGCACCAACCAGTCTGGCGAAGGCGACATTCGCAAGGCGATGATCGAGGCCGACGCGGTGGACTGTATGGTAGCGCTGCCCGGACAACTGTTCTACTCCACGCAGATCCCCGCTTGCCTTTGGTTCCTGGCCCGAAACAAGAATCCCGCGAACGGGAAAGCGGGGGGGCTGCGTGACCGGCGAGGGCAAGTGCTGTTCATCGACGCCCGTAAGTTGGGCGTGCTGGTGGATCGCACCCGGCGCGAACTCACCGACGAAGAAGTCCAAAGAATCACCGATACCTACCACGCTTGGCGCGGTGAGGACGGTGCTGTGGAGTACGCCGACGTGGCGGGCTTTTGCAAGTCGGCGTCAATTGACCACATTCGCACACACGGCTATGTGCTCAACCCCGGGCGCTACGTGGGTGCGGCGGATGTGGAAGACGATGGGGAAGCTTTCGAGGAAAAAATGGCACGGCTTTCTGCACTCTGGCGGGGACAGCGGGAGCAAGCGGCCAAGCTCGATGCGGCGATTGAAGCCAACCTGAAGGAGCTTGGGTATGGCGAATGAGTCTTTAGAACAACTTGCGCTTCACACAATTGGTGGTGGATGGGGCGCTGAAACTGAGGATGCTACTAACAATACTCGTGTCTCTGTCATTCGAGGCACTGATATCCCGCGCCTTAGAGTCGGCGAGTTCTCATCTGTTCCAGTAAGGTATGAATCAAGTACGAAGGTCAAAAATCGTCGACTGAGGCCTGGCGATATCGTTATTGAGGTGTCAGGGGGAAGTGCTGCCAGTGGTCAGCACACTGGGCGGGCGTTGTTTGTCACGCAAAAAATGCTTGATTCACTCGGGGATAATGTGATTCCAGCTAGTTTTTGTCGGCTTCTCCGCTTGGATGCGCAGCGAGTCAACCCTAACTTCATCGTCTATCAGATTGATGCGCTGCACCTGACAGGCGAGATCGCTGATTTTGAAAATCAATCCACGGGCATCGCCAACTTTCAATTCTCAAGATTTGCTCAAGAGACATTCCCGTGCATCGGTGACTTGCGGTCTCAAGCCGCCATCGCCCACATCCTCGGCACGTTGGACAACAAGATTGAGCTCAACCGTAAGCAGAACGAAACGCTGGAGGCGATGGCCCGAGCCTTGTACAAAGCGTGGTTTGTGGACTTCGAGCCGGTTCGAGCCAAGCAAGAAGGCCGCTGGCACCGTGACCAGTCGATACCTGGTTTGCCCGCACACCTTTACGACCACTTCCCCGACCGCTTCGTCGAGTCGGCGCACGGCGAGATTCCAGAGGGGTGGGAACACACCCAGTTTGGCTCGCTATTAGAGAGCACAATCGGCGGGGACTGGGGAAAAGAAATTTCAGAGGGTGACCACAATCAAGTCGTCTCCGTAATTCGCGGAACCGACTTCCCCGATATCTCTTCGGGCGGCATTGGGAAAGTGCCTACTCGGTATACGACTGAAAAAAAACTCGCATCTCGTCAGTTGCAAGCCGGCGATATAGTTTTGGAAATTTCTGGAGGCAGCCCAACGCAACCAACTGGTCGTTCTATTTTTATTTCGGAGGCCACCCTTGATAGATTTAGTAATGCTGTTGTTTGCGCTAGCTTTTGTAGGCGCCTCCGGCCCAAGAACAGAGGCATGGGCGCGCTTGCCTTCATGCATCTGCAGCATCTTTATGCCGCAGGAGGAACTTGGGAATACCAAAATCAAAGTACGGGAATCGCAAATTTTCAGACCACGCGCTTTCTAGAGTCTGAGATGGTTGCCATGCCATCGGCGGTACTATTGGAAGCGTTCGCGGCACAGGCGCACTCATTACTCGACAAGATGTCGACCAATGAAAATCTCGCATTGGTCAAATTGCGCGACACGCTGTTGCCCAAGCTAGTCTCCGGCGAACTGCGTGTTCAGGATGCCGAGCGGATTCTCGGAGCTTGATCAGATGAAGCTTCAGCTCGACGCCAACAATTATGAGGCCTGTCCACCATACAACGAATGGTTGGATGAGCGGTACTCAGAACAGTCGGGCGGAACACTCGACATTCTGGGTTATCAGCCAAGGCCAAGTTTTGTTCTTTTCACAATGAGTCCGGATACTTATGAGGCTACATTTTCGGACTTCACGCAGCAGCGCGAAGAGGGAATAAAAGAATCCGTATGCAATCAATTTCCATCACCGATTGCCTACTATTTCTACCGATTCGAAAATGGGTACGAAAGTGATCTGCAGCGCCTTCACCTTCTCCGAGATACATGGGAGTCGGTGATCGACATCCTGCACGCGCTCGCCGTGGCGGAATGCCGTCATCGAAATATCCAGGTCGTAGATCCGCTGAAGTTTAAAGACTTTTTCACCGACAGCGTTGCAAAGAGACTCGAGAACATAGAGGGGATAACTACCCAGTTGAGCGCCGCAGGAATATTGCCAGCCGTCGCAAAAATATCACCGGCGGCGACACTCGCGGCGATGAAGGAGCTCAACCAGTCTCGAAATGCCTTCTCTCACAGCGCAGCGCAGTCTGAGGCACAGGCACGAAGCTGGATTAGCGAGTGTTATGTAGACGTCGTGGAGGTTCTTGCAGAGCTGGATGGCCTAGAGGACATTCAAATCGTTCGGTATTTGAGTCAAGTTGATGGAACAACACTGAGATGCGAAATATTCAAAGGGCATAGCTCCACCAGGACAATTCAGAATATAAAAATTAGTCATCAACAAATGCTTGAATCTGCAAAATATTTTCAGCAAGGGCAGATGCTGGTGATTGCCGACGGGTTAATTTTCGGACTTCGCCCGATGGTTCATTTTCGCGAGGACGGCGTGGGTCACACGACTCGTCTTTGCATATTTAGAAAGACGCGAGGAGAAGACCCGGATCGGCGGCTTGAGTACGAAGTTATTGGTGAGGCCGTGCGCCACGAAGAAAGTCGGAAAATTTTTGCAACAGAAATAAATGAGTTGCGGGGAATTTTCGGTTTGGGGGCTGAGTAGAAATGTGTGAATCCAGATTCGCAGGAGAACAATAATGGCTTTTCTATCTGAGGCCGCCGTCGAGCAGGCGTTACTGGATCAGCTGCGAGCTCTCGATTACATCGTCGAACGCGAGGAGGAGATCGGCCCCGATGGACACCGTCCGGAACGTGAGAGCCACGATGAGGTTGTGCTCAAGAAGCGGTTCGAAGACGCCGTAGCGCGTCTGAATCCAGGCCTGCCATTGGAGGCACGTCAGGATGCGACTCGGAAGGTGACGCAGTCCGAGCTGCCCTCATTGCTCGAAGAAAACCGCCGCCTCCACAAGCTGATGACGGAAGGCGTAGACGTCGAGTACTACGCGGACGACGGCACGCTGACTGCGGGCAAAGTCGCGCTGATCGACTTCGAGCACCCAGAGCAGAATGACTGGTTGGCTGTGAGTCAGTTCGTGGTGATCAACGGCCAGAACAATCGGCGGCCCGATGTGGTGGTGTTCGTAAACGGCTTGCCGTTGGGCGTGATCGAGCTGAAAGCGCCGGGCAGTGCGGGGGCGCATCTGCTGGGTGCATTCAACCAGCTGCAGACCTACAAGAAGCAAATCCCAGCGCTGTTCAACACCAACGCGCTGCTGGTCACCTCGGATGGCATTGCAGCCCGAGTGGGTTCACTCTCGGCAGACCTTGAGCGCTTCATGCCGTGGCGCACCACCGACGGCACGGACGTTGCCCCGAAAGGTGCGCCGGAACTTTTGACACTGATTGAAGGCGTGTTTGAGCATCGCCGCCTGCTCGATCTGCTCCGTCATTTCACAGTGTTCGGTGAAACCGGTTCTGGGCTGGCCAAGATCATCGCGGGCTACCACCAGTTTCACGCAGTGCGACACGCGGTGGCATCGACTGTTCGTGCTTCGATGGCATTGCAGGGTGTGTCAGAAGACCCAGCTGACTACGGTTTGCCTAGCGTGAGAACTCAACGTCCAGGTGATAAACGCGCGGGCGTGATTTGGCATACCCAAGGCTCTGGTAAAAGCCTGCTGATGGCGTTCTACGCCGGGCAGCTGGTCAAACACCCGGCAATGGCCAACCCGACGTTGGTGGTGCTGACTGACCGCAACGACCTCGACGATCAGCTCTTCTCTACCTTCTCGATGTGCCGCGACCTGATCCGGCAGACGCCGGTGCAGGCCGAGGGCCGAGAAGACCTGCAGAAGGTTTTGAGCCGGGCATCGGGCGGCGTGATTTTCACGACCTTGCAGAAGTTCGGCGAGGTTGCGGAGCCGCTCACCACACGCCGCAACGTGGTCGTCATCGCAGATGAAGCGCACCGCAGCCAATACGGCTTTAAGGCCAAGGTGGACGCGAAGACCGGCGAAATCTCTTATGGCTTTGCCAAGTACATGCGCGACGCTCTGCCGAACGCATCCTTCATCGGCTTTACCGGTACGCCCATCGAAGCGGACGACGTCAATACCACGGCGGTGTTCGGCAACTACATCGATGTCTACGACATCAGTCGTGCTGTCGAGGATGGCGCGACCGTGCCGATCTACTACGAGTCGCGGCTGGCGCGCATCGAACTCGACGAGGGCGAGAAACCGAAGATCGATGCCGAGGTTGATGATCTGACCGAGGAGGACTCCGAGGCCGACCAGGAGCGTTTCAAGAAGAAGTGGTCAACGGTCGAAGCCCTGGTTGGCAGCGACAAGCGCCTTGCTCTGGTGGCAAAGGACATGGTCGCCCACTTCGAGGACCGCGTGGCAGCCCTTGATGGGAAGGCGATGGTGGTGTGTATGAGCCGTCGCATTTGCGTGAAGCTCTACGACGAGATCATCAAGCTGCGACCCGACTGGCACAGCGCCGATGACAATGCCGGTGCAGTCAAGGTCGTGATGACTGGCGCGGCGAGCGACCCGCAGGAGTGGCAGCAGCACATTGGCAACAAGGCCCGGCGCGATCTGCTGGCCAAGCGCGCCCGCGATCCCAAAGACCCGCTCAAGCTCGTGATCGTTCGGGACATGTGGCTCACCGGCTTTGACGCACCGTGCATGCACACGATGTACGTGGATAAGCCGATGAAGGGGCATGGCCTAATGCAGGCGATTGCACGTGTGAACCGCGTGTTCCGCGACAAGCCCGCAGGGCTGATCGTGGACTACATCGGCATTGCGCAAAGCCTGAAGTCCGCTCTGCAGCAGTACTCCAAGAAGGACCAAGAAAACACCGGTGTCGACGAAGCGCAGGCCATCGCAGTGATGATGGAGAAGTACGAGGTCGTGCGGGACATGTACCACGGCTACGACTATGCGTCGGCGATGGGTGGTACGCCCCAAGAGCGCTTGGTAATGATGGCTGGCGCCATCGAGTGGATTCTCGATCTGCAGCAGAAGCTGGCTGAGAAGGAAAAAACGGCGGAGGGTAAGAAGAACGCTCACCGCCGATACCAGGATGCCGTGCTCGCATTGTCCAAGGCTTACGCTCTGGCCTCTGCCTCTGACGAGGCGCGAGAAATTCGAGAGGAGGTTGGCTTCTTCCAGGCGATTCGCGCTGCATTGGTCAAGAGCAGCACAGGGTCTGGCATGGCCCAGCAGGAGCGCGAGTTGGCTATCCAGCAAATCGTTAGCCGTGCTGTGGTCTCGACCGAGATCGTAGACATCCTGGCGGCTGCGGGAGTCAAGAGCCCGGACATCTCCATCCTCTCCGACGAGTTCCTTGCCGAAGTGCAACAGATGGAGAAGAGGAATCTTGCTCTGGAAGCACTGCGCAAGTTGCTGAACGATGGGATTCGCTCGCGCAGCAAGGCCAACGTGGTGCAGACCAAGGCCTTCTCGGAACGCCTGGAAGACGCTGTGGCGCGCTACCACGCCAATGCGATCACGACCGCAGAGGTGCTGCAGGAGCTGATCCAGTTGGCCAAGGACATCCGTGCGGCACGCCAGCGTGGCGAAGAGTCCGGCTTGTCAGACGAGGAGATTGCCTTCTACGACGCCCTGGCTGAGAACGAAAGCGCCGTGCAGATGATGGGCGACGACAAGCTCAAGCTGATCGCCCACGAATTGCTGACGAGCCTGCGCGAGAACGTATCGGTTGACTGGGCGCACAGAGACTCTGCCCGTGCCCGGATGCGTGTGCTGGTGAAGCGCATTCTGCGGAAGTACGGCTACCCGCCAGACCTTCAGGACACGGCGGTGCAAACGGTGTTGCAGCAGGCTGAGGCGTTGTCGTCGGGGTGGTCGGTGTCGCATCGCGGAACAACCTGATTGCACCTGGCGGTAGGGGATTGAGAAGACTTCAGGGAGAGACAGATGATCCTGACCGATAACGAGACCAAGGTCGATCTACTCAACAACGAGGCAATTGCCTCCACGATCATTGGGCTACTTCGCGCGAAGCCAGACCACCCGGTGACTATCGGTGTGCACGGCGACTGGGGGGCAGGAAAGTCCAGCGTGCTCGAAATGATCGAAGCTGGTTTTTCCGATCAGGGCGATGTCCTGTGCCTCAAGTTCAATGGATGGCGCTTTCAAGGCTTCGAGGACGCGAAGATCGCCTTGATCGAAGGGATCGTCTCGGGCTTGGTCGAGAAGCGTCCGGCATTGAAGACGGCGGCAGTGGCCGTCAAGGATGTCTTTCGTCGCATCGACTGGTTGAAGGTCGCCAAGCGAGCCGGCGGTCTGGCCGTGACCGCATTCACCGGTATCCCGACACCCGAACAAATCGGGACTATTGTCGGCTCACTCGAAGCGTTAGTGGCAGACCCTGCAAAGTTTGTTACGAAAGAAAACCTCTCGACCGCCATCGACGAAGCGAAAGACCTACTCAAACCAGGCGAGTCCAAGAATGTGCCGGAAGAAGTGGAGGCCTTCCGCAAAGCGTTCGACCAACTCCTGAAAGATGCTGGCATCAAGCAGCTTGTTGTCCTGATCGACGATCTCGACCGCTGCCTGCCCGATACGGCCATTGAAACGCTCGAAGCGATCCGGTTGTTTGTCTTCACGGCCCAGACGGCGTTCGTCGTTGCAGCAGACGAGGCGATGATCGAATACGCGGTGCGTAAGCACTTTCCTGATCTACCCGACAGCACTGGACCACGCGATTACGCCCGCAATTACCTCGAAAAGCTCATCCAGGTTCCGTTCCGCATCCCGGCCCTGGGGGAGACCGAGACCCGGATCTACGTGACGTTGTTGCTGGCCGGCGCCGAGGTCGGGGAGGACGACGCGGACTATGGAAAGCTAATCACCGTAGCAAGAGAGAAGCTGAAACGTCCTTGGACCAACGGCGGTCTTGATGCCGCAGCGGTCAAGACGGCCCTCGGCAAGCAAGCCGACAAGGCGAAGAACGCACTTGCACTTAGCGACCAGATCGGTCCCATTTTGGCGAGCGGTACAAAGGGCAACCCGCGCCAGATCAAGCGGTTTCTCAACACGTTGCTGCTGCGCGAGCGCACTGCGACCGCGCGCGGGTTCGGTGACGACATCAAGCTACCCGTGCTAGCGAAGCTCATGCTTGCGGAACGCTTCCTCCCAAGGTTGTTCGAGCAGATCGCATTTGTCGCGGCAGTCCATCCGCAAGGGCTGTGTGAAGACCTCGAAACGCTGGAAAAGAGCCTTGCACTGGCTGACGGCAAGGCTAGCGAGCTGAAGGAGCAGAAGGCCACTGAGCCCACCTCTGTGTCTGACAACGCTGTGTTGACCGAGTGGAAGTCGTCCGAGGCTGTGCGCGACTGGGCGCGCCTCCTGCCGAAGCTATCAGGACTCGATTTGCGCCCTTACCTGTTCGTGACAAAGGACAAGAAGGACTACTTCGGCCCGGTGTCGGTGTTGGGTCACCTGGCTGCTGTGGTCGAGAAACTGTTCGGCGGCAAGATGACCGTCCAAAGCTACGAAGCCGAGTTAAAGCAACTCGTGCAACCCGAAGCCGAGAAGGTATTCGAGGCCGTGCGCAGCAAGATTATGGGCTCCGGCGCTTTCGAGACCAGACCTGCAGGTGTAGATGGCCTCACCATCCTTGTGAAGGCACAGCCCGGCCTCCAGAGCCGGTTAATGGACTTCCTGGAGGCGCTGCCAAGTGGTAAGTGCGGGCCTTGGACCGTCAGTGGCTGGCAAAGCGTCATCAAAGACACCGAATGCGCTACTCGCCTCACAAAGCTACTGGGAGACTGGAGCAAAGTCACCGGAAATCTTGGCCTCAAGGCCAGCGCCGAAGCAGCGCTCAAAGATCTGAAGGTAGGACGTTGATGGGAACCTCAACAGCTTATGGCGGCCCAGGCGGCGGGACACCACTTATTCCGTCATGGTTAGGTGATACGGACAGCGGTAGCCCGCCTGGAACCCCTCCGGGGGATGGTGCAGGACCAGACGGCCAGCCGCCCGCTGATGGTGCTACCCCGCCGGCGCCGCCGAACCGCCCGCCTATTCCCAGGACAGCTGACCCTCAACGCTTCTCTGGCGCCCGCAATAGCTTCACGCGATTCGCTGGCTCTGGTGGCAGCGATCGAGCCAGCCTGGGCCGTGCCGTCTCAAAGTACGTCTCAACATCCGCTGGTGGTTCGCGCCAAGCTGCCCAACGCATGGGTGCCTCGCGCGGCGCCGGAGCGCGGCTCCTCGGCTTCCTCGCCGACGCGCAAACGCGAGGTGTACGCGAAGCACTGCGAGCCCTGAACCTGGAATCGTTGGCGGGGCGCCCAATCACTGAAATTTTCGTGGGGCTGGCCGATTACATCTGCCCAGGTGCGGGTACGGTTGATGAAGGCATTGCCCGCCAGGCATATATCGAAACCATCGTTGAACTGGCGAGCGAAGGGCTCACCGATCTAACCACGTTCACTCCCGATCAAATGCAGACGGTTTTCGAGCTATATGCCACTCATGCGATCGAGGCACGCATCTGCAATGACATCGGTACCAAGGCTGTGACCATGCCACCAGATGTACAAGCTGCACATCGCGTCGAACAGCAGTTGCGCGACTTCATCCGGGGAGGAGTGAGCGACGCGCTGACACGAGCGCGGGCGGAAACCCCCAATCTCACCCCTGAACGAATTCAAGGCTTCGTTGACGCTGTGTACGAATCCGCCTTTGCAATCTTGCATACCCTTGGCGATGCGGAGGCCAACCAATGAAGCGACAACTCCTGGTGGGCCGCTTTGGCCCGGACGACCGCTTCGATGTGACGCCGGGTACCGATGAACAAACGACCTACCTGCAACTCGTCGCCGGAGAGAAATCTTTGGATCACGGTATCGGTAGCGCGCTGACAAGCCTGAAAAAGATCGGCGTATTTCCTTCAGAAATCGGCATCGACTTACTGGTGCTGGCCGCCCACGTGCATGCCGCCGACACGCGCATCTCTCGCACTGAGCAGTCTCAAGATTCATGGACACGCGAGATACGTCTCGTCGTTCCGGTCAGCGATCCGGCTCGCTGGGATGCTGCAGCACTTACGCTCAGGAGATCTTTAGATTTCCTGACTGGAGATCGCTGGACGATCAGTTTCAGAGCACGCCCAGCTCGATTCGCGGCGATCGCTCAAGCCGAACCTCCGAGCCTGATTGCTCCTCCCTTCGATTCTGTCAGCTTGTTCTCGGGCGGACTGGACAGCTTGATTGGCGCCATCGACTTGCTGGAGGACGGCTCCACTCCCCTGCTGGTCAGCCACTTCGGGGAAGGAGCGACGAGCGATGCTCAAGGCAAGCTGTTTGCAGGTTTGAAGAAGCACTACATCAAGTCATCTTTCGAGCGGTTGCGGGTCGGCATGACCTTCGTGGATGGTCTTGTAGAAGGCGTCGGCTCAGAGAACAGCACACGAGGCAGGTCGTTCCTGTTCTTCGCTCTCGGGGTATTCGCAGGCACTGGGCTCGGACGGCGTTTCGTTCTGCGCGTCCCCGAGAATGGGCTGATCGCTCTGAATGTGCCTTTGGACCCTCTGAGATTGGGATCAAACAGCACGCGCACCACGCATCCGTATTACATGGCGAGGTGGAACGATCTGCTTGTCGCGCTCGGCATAGACGGAGAAATTCGGAATCCATACTGGGATAGGACGAAAGGCGAGATGGCGGCAGCCTGCCGCAACCCGAATCTCTTGAAGAAACTGGCAACAGATTCGCTATCGTGCTCGTCCCCCGCCAAGGCCCGATGGCTAGGACATGGCATCGAACAATGTGGCTATTGCCTACCATGTCTGATCCGTCGCGCAGCGTTGACGGCAGCATGGGGTACTGGGAACGACCCTACAACATACACGGTTCCCGATCTTCACGCGCAGCCGTTAGACACACGCCAGGCGATGGGAGTACAGGTCAGGTCGTTCCAGTACGCGATTGAGCGCTTGAAGGGCAAGCCACAGATCGCGAACCTTTTGATCCACAAACCCGGCTCGCTTGCAGATGAAGGCGCGCACTTGGACCAGCTTGCCGACGTCTATCGGCGCGGCCTGGGCGAAGTCGCACGGCTTATTGACGGTGCTGAGGCGAGACCAAGTTGATGGGTGAGGGGCGCGCATGATCGCTACTGCAGGCCTTGTGGACTTCCATTGCCATCTTGATCTTTATCCGGACCATGCGGCGGCGGTCCAGGATGCTGAGGCGTCCGGCGTGTTCACGCTGGCCGTAACGACGACACCCCGTGCGTGGCCCCGCAATCACGAACTAGCGCAGCGCACAAAGCATGTTCGAGCAGCACTGGGCTTGCACCCCCAACTGGTCGCTGAGCGTGAAAACGAGATCGAGCTGTGGGATCGGTACCTGGCGGAGACACGCTATGTCGGTGAAGTCGGATTGGACGCCGGCCCCCGGTTCTTCAAATCGCTCGATGCGCAAAAGCGTGTGTTCCAGCACGTGTTGCAGCGTTGCGCGCAGGCTGGCGACAAGATCATTACGGTCCACAGCATCAGATCGGCCAAGATGGTTCTCGATCTTGTGGAAGCGCATCTACCGTCAGAGCGAGGGAAGATCGTCCTCCACTGGTTCACCGGAACGAAAAGCGAAGCGAAACGCGCGCTGGATTTAGGCTGCTATTTCTCCATCAATGCAGCAATGCTCGGAAATGAGAGACATGCGTCAATGGTGGAGTGCATCCCATTAGAGCGCATGCTGACCGAAACGGATGGACCTTTTACCCGCACGGGCGAGAGACCTTCTCAGCCAGTTGATGTAGCGCTTGTCGTGAAACTTCTCAGCCAGTTGCGCTGCATGTCCTCAGAGGAAACAGCTAAGGTTATTCGGGATAACTTGCGAACAATTCTTTTGTAATAAGTTCAGCGGCATAGCGTCCCGAAGCCGATTGGCTGGAGGGAAATTGGTATAGGAGCTTTTAACATTATGCCGGAGACGCAGCGCCTATTCGTTACAGAAGGCAGCGTACACCTCTATTCGAGCCTGCCCATCGCCCTTACCCCGGCAGATTTGTACGACGGAAGGAACAATCAGAATTTCAGAGACGCCATCGCTGACTGTAATCTCTATGTCATTGCAACTCGAGAGCGAATACTAATTCAGTCGGAACGAGTATCGTTTGTCGACAATATTCTTCATGGCGATTTTATAGTCAGACGAGAAAACGGCTGGGTGCAAATTCCCTTCTGCTGGGACTTGGTGAAGACATTACAGCGTAGCGGAGACTCTGTGAGAGGCGTTGGGGTCTTGCCATCTGGTACACACCTCATTGTCGAGACACATCGAGGTTCGATGCAGGTGCCAGCGCATGCTGTGATCGCCAATGCCGATTCGCCCCTGAGCTACGAAGACTGTGATCTTGAAGTAGTCTATGTCGGCCAAGGTATTGGAAGATCGCAGCGGCGAACTGCGCTGGATCGACTCCTCAACCACTCTACATTGCAGAGAATCCTCGCCGAGGCGACGACATACCGGCCTGCCTCAGAAGTGTTGCTGTTGCTCTACCGCTTTGAACATCGCCGAGTTTTCATGAGCACAGGAGGAGATCTTCAAGCCGAGCCGCGATCAAGTGTGGAGGAGGAAAGAACGCATCTGGACAACATGCGGGCTTTAACGCTTTCCAGGCATGCACAAGTTGCTTTAGCTGAAGCAGCCTTGATCCGGCATTTCCAGCCGCACTACAACGAGCAGTTGAAGGAAACCAACTTCGCGGCCAGGAAGCGTATTAAGGTCTTGGAGCAATTGCTGCAGAAAGACATTTCGGGAGTGATGGTAGAAGTAGCCTCGGCTAATATCCGCTCTCGCCTTCGCACTGTAAACGCCCCGCCACGTGAGCTTACTGATTTGTTCCCGCCGGAGGCGCTAAGTGGCGAAAGGCTGGAATCGGAAGAAATGCGTCAGCAATGGGCAGAGGATCTGAAACTAATGGCTCATACCCAATATGCCAGCTTCCCATTAACTACGCCAGAAGAGCGGGATACCTTCCTTCATGGAACCATCTGGAACGGCGAAACCGAACGGCGTAAATTCATCTGAGCACTGGGCTTGAGGATATTCGAAATTAATTCCCTGCCTGTGCGGCTGCTTTCCAAATTTCCAGTTTTCCCCCCCAGTCTTGCATCATTACCCGCCGCTCGTCCAGGTAGGTGGCGTGGTTGTATGTGCGCCGGACACTATTCGGCTCCGCATGCGCAAGCTGGGCTTCGATGGCGTCAGGCCGGTAGCCCATCTCACTGAGCCGAGTGCTGCCCGTGGTGCGCGTGCCATGCGGGCTGTATTTGGTCGCCCAGCCGAGCTTCTTGAGCGCCTGCCGCAACGCCGCGTCAGCCATTGGGCGCTGGCGGTCATCGCGGTTCGGGAAAACGAACTTCGTGTGCCCCGTGATCGGATGCATGGCCTTGAGAAGTTCGACCGCCTGAGTCGGTAGCGGAACGATGTGCTCTCGCCGCGCCTTCATCCGGCGTGCAGGAATGGTCCAGAGCGCCTTGTCCAGGTCGAACTCGACCCACTCTGCTTGGACGGATTCGTTCGGGCGGCTGAGCGCCAGCCACATCAGCCGGAAGGCCTTGATGGTCTGGAAGTTGCCGCCATGTCCATCGAAGTCGTTCAGTAGCTGGCCGACCTCCTCCGCGCTGAGGGCTCGTTTGTGTTGCGTCTTGTTGGGTGGCAGCGCTTTGCGAACCGGCCAAACTGGGTCAGTGTCAGCCCGCAGGGTTGCGACCGCATGCTCAAACACGCCAGACATGGTCCGCTTGGCTTAAGCTGCCACCGTTGGTGCACCGCGCTTGACCGTCTTGTTGAGAATGTCGAGGACGTGGGTCGGAGTGATCCGACGTACCGGCAGCTTGCCAATCGACGGGAAGACCACGCGCTCCAGCGTGTCGCGCCGGCGCTTCTTGGTCACTTCCTCCCAGTCCTTCAGAGCCTGCCACTCACTGGCGACGGCCTCGAACGTGTTCGCTGAGTCTTGCTCGCGCTTGATGCGTTCGATCTGGCGGGTCTGGACGGGACTGATGCCCTCCCTGACCAGCTTCCGTGCCGCTTCACACTTCTCTCTGGCCTCGCCGAGCGTCACGTTGGGGCAGTCGCCAAGTGCGAACCACGAAGACTTTTCATTGAGCTTGAACCGATAGCGCCAGTCCTTGATGCCGTTGGGTTTGATTTCTAGGTAGAGCCCCTTGTAGTCATTGAGGCGGTAGATGCCTTCTCTGGGCTTGGCGGCTCGGCACTGGGCGTCTGTCAGCATCGTGAAGCTCTCCTGTTCGTCCTCAGGGCTTCGTCGTATACACCTTCATTGGTCCGGTGCAAGATCCGTATACACGCCCGTGCTCACTTACGTAGCGCTATCAAGTGTCGTTGCATGCAACGAGTTGAAATGAAAAAGCCCCATATTCACGGGGCTCTGCGTGGATTTCAGTGATGCGCCTGCAAGCAGATGCAATCGCGTGAAATGGCTTGATCCAATCAGACGTTAAACAGGAAGTTCATCACGTCGCCGTCGTGCACGACGTATTCCTTGCCTTCGGCGCGCATCTTGCCGGCTTCCTTCGCGCCCTGTTCACCCTTGTACTGGATGTAGTCGTCGAAGGCGATGGTCTGCGCGCGGATGAAGCCGCGCTCGAAATCGGTGTGGATCACGCCGGCGGCCTGCGGGGCGGTGTCGCCCACATGGATCGTCCACGCGCGCACTTCCTTCACGCCAGCGGTGAAGTACGTTTGCAGGCCCAGCAGCTTGAACCCCGCGCGAATCACGCGATCCAGGCCCGGTTCTTCCATGCCCATATCGGCCAGGAATTCCGCCTTGTCGGCGTCTTCCATATCGGCAATTTCCGCTTCGATGGCCGCGCACACGGCCACCACCGGCGCATTTTCCGCTTCGGCGTAATTGCGCACGGCGTCCAGATGCGGGTTGTGCTCGAAGCCGTCGTCCTTCACGTTCGCGACGTACATCGTCGGCTTGGCCGTGATCAGGCAGAATGGTTTGATGAGCGCCTGCTCGTCGTCCGAGAGCTTGAGCGAGCGCACCGGACGCGCTTCGTTGAGCACCGGCACGACCTTCTCGAGCACGGCCACGAGCTTGGCGGCTTCCTTGTCGTTGCCCGACTTGGCGGCCTTCGAATAGCGTTGCAGCGCTTTTTCGACGGTGCCCAGATCGGCCAGCGCCAGTTCGGTGTTGATGACTTCGATATCCGAGATCGGGTTCACCTTGCCCGCCACGTGGATGACGTTCTCATCCTCGAAGCAGCGCACGACGTGCGTGATGGCGTCCGTTTCGCGAATGTTGGCGAGGAACTGGTTGCCCAACCCTTCGCCCTTCGATGCGCCAGCCACCAGACCGGCGATGTCCACGAATTCCACCGTCGCCGGCATGATGCGCTCGGGTTTGACGATCTCGGCCAGCTTGCCCAGACGCGGGTCCGGCACTTCCACCACGCCGACGTTCGGCTCGATGGTGCAGAACGGATAGTTCTCGGCGGCGATGCCCGCTTTGGTCAGTGCGTTGAAAAGGGTCGACTTGCCGACGTTGGGCAAGCCGACGATGCCGCATTTGAGGCTCATGCTAAATCCTGTCTAATCCGATATATGCGCCGTTGCATTCGCCGGTCGTTGCGTCGGTGATTGCGTCGCGGAAAGTCCGCTATTGTACCCGTTCTGCCTCCAACGACGCCCTTAACCCCCCGTGTCCCCGCCCCGGCGCCGAACTCAACTCAATTGCTTGGCCGAGAACGTGTCGCACTTGCGCACGTCACCGTACTGCAGCCCCTGACGCAGCCAGTACACCCGCTGGGCGCTCGTGCCGTGCGTGAACGACTCCGGCACCACGCGGCCCTGCGACTGCTGTTGCAACCGGTCGTCACCAATGGCTGCGGCCGCCTTCAGACCCTGTTCGACGTCGCCCGGCTCCAGCAACTGCTGATTTGCCTTCGCGGCATTGTTCGCCCAGACCCCGGCGAAGCAATCGGCTTGCAACTCCAGACGCACCGACAGTGCATTGGCTTGCGCTTCGCTGGCACGACGGCGAACTTCGTCGAACTTCTCCGAAATGCCCAGCAGATTCTGGATGTGATGACCCACTTCGTGCGCGATGACATAGGCTTGCGCGAAGTCGCCACCGGCGCCGAAGCGCTGCTGCAATTCGTCATAGAACGCCAGATCGATGTAGACCTTGCTGTCGCCCGGGCAGTAGAACGGCCCCATCGCCGTTTGTCCGGTGCCGCAGGCCGTGGGCGTCGCTCCCGAGAACAGCACCAGTTTCGGCGGCACGTACTGACGGTTCAGTTGCTGCGGAAACACGGTTTCCCAGGTGCGCTCGATGTTGCCGAGCACCTTGCGGGTGAAGACCGTCTTCGGATCGTTGGCTGGCGCGGCGTTCGGTGAGGACTGGGGCTGCGACTGCGTCTGTCCCTGAATCATCTGCGAGCCCTGAATGATGACGCGCGGGTCGATCCCGAAGAAGTACGAAGCGGCCAGCGCCACCACGATCGTGCCGATGCCGACGGTGGTGCGTCCGCCGAAACCGCCGCCCCGGCGATCTTCGACGTTCTGGCTTTCGGATTCATTGTCGAGACGCATAAGAGGGCTCCGTGTCGGTAATCGATATGCGCGGAAGTATAGCGCTGGGACATGACACGCGACGCTGCGTCGCAGCGGGCCCCCGGCGGCCGGACGTCGCAGGCGCGGCAGGCGTGCGACAATACGCCATCTCGTTTTCTGAACCAGCCGGCTCGCGCGATTCAGGCGCTGGCGCTGCATTCGCCGCATGTCTCAAACGCAAACCTCCAGCCAAACCCACGATGTCGTCGTCGTCGGTGGCGGTCTGGTCGGCAAGGCTGCCGCCCTGCTGCTCTCGCAGGCTCGCCTGTCCGTCGCACTGCTCGCCCAGCCGGCCGTCGCCTCGCCGGGCGGCGGCGACATGTGGGACGCTCGCATCTACTCGCTGTCTTCCAGCTCGCAAGCGCTGTTCGAGCGCATGCGCGTATGGCAGGCGGTCGACCCCGCGCGCGTGAATCCCGTCTACGACATGGAAGTCTTCGGGGACGAACGCGGCAGCCTTCACTTCTCTGCGTATCAGGCTGCAGTGCCGCAACTCGCCTGGATTGCCGAATCGTCGAATCTTGAGCGCGCGCTCGACGCCGCGCTTCGGTTCTCGCCGCAAGTGCAATGGCTCGACGCCCGCGCCGATGCGCTCGAAGTCGATGCCGCCGCCGCTTCGGTGCGCCTGTCGGACGGCAAGACGCTGCGAGCGTCTCTCGTGGTCGGTGCCGACGGCGCTCACTCGTGGGTGCGCAGCACTGCCGGGCTGGACGGCACCGTGCGCCCCTACGAACAACTCGGCGTGGTGTGCAACTTCCGTGCGGAGCGTGCGCACCGCGACACCGCTTTCCAGTGGTTCCACGACGGCGAAATCATCGCACTGCTGCCGCTGCCCGATCAGCACGTCTCGCTGGTCTGGTCGGCCGCCGTCGATCACGCCAAACACTTGCTTGCCCTCGAGCCTCAAGCGCTGGCCGATCGCGTCGGCACGTTCTCGAACGGTGAACTTGGCCGTCTCACACCAGTCTCAGCGCGGGCCCAGGGCTTTCCGCTCGTGCTCGCTCAGGCCAAGCGCCTGATCGCGCCGCGCGTGGCGCTGGTCGGCGATGCGGCGCACGTGGTGCATCCGCTCGCCGGTCAGGGCATGAACCTCGGGCTGCGCGATGTGGCGGCGCTTGGCGATGCGCTCGCCGGCCGCGAATCGTTCCGCGACTGTGGCGATGCGGCGGTATTGCGTCGCTACGAGCGTGCCCGCAAGGAAGATATCGGCAGCATGGCGCTCACCACGGACGGCTTGCACAAGCTGTTCTCGACGAGCAGCCCGCTCGCAAAATTCGTCCGCAACGCGGGGCTCGACAGCGTGAACATGCTGCCTTTCGTCAAGAAATTCCTGATCGGCCGTGCCCTGGGCTGACCCCTTTGGGCGGCAGTGCCGGCAATTCCGGTGAACACCGGATCTGACCGCCGCGCTGCTGCCTCGACACACTTCTGGAGACATTCGATGTTGCAACGATATCGCGCCGCGGCGCTCGCAGCGTTCGGTCTGGCGGCAGTCTGCGCCGCCACTTTTACGGCGTCCGCCGTTGCGCAGAACAAGGCTGACGCTTCGCTCGACCGGGTGAAGGCGGCCGTGCAGAAAACGCTCGGCGCGGATGCGCCGATCAAGTCGGTGGCGCGCACGCCCATTCCGGGACTCTACGAAGTGTCGATCGGCGGCGAGATCATGTATGCCGACGAGAAAGCCCAATACGTGATTCTTGGCGGCAACCTCGTCGATACGAAGACACGTCAGAACCTGACCGAAGCGCGTCAGTCGGAGCTCAACAAGGTCGACTTCGCCAAGCTGCCGCTCGATCGCGCCATCAAATACGTGAAGGGCAACGGCAGCCGCAAGGTCGCCGTGTTCTCCGACCCGAACTGCCCGTACTGCAAACGCTTCGAAGACACGATCAAGAACTCGAAGCTCGACAACGTCACCGTCTACACCTTCCTTTACCCGGTACTCGGCCCGGACTCGGACGCCAAATCGAAGGCGATCTGGTGTGCCTCCGACCCGCTCAAGGCGTGGCACGACTGGATGCTCGACAAGAAGGCGCCCCCGGCGCCCACCGCCAAGTGCGACGACGGGGCCGTCAAGCAGAACGTGGCGTTCGGCCACCAGTACAACGTGACGGGCACGCCGACGATCATCCTGTCCGACGGCCGCCGTCTGCCGGGCGCCGTGCCTGCCGAAGAACTGGAGAAGGCGCTCGCCACGGTCAAGTAACCGCCTGCCCAGCGCCCGATCTTCCCGACAACAAGAAGCCGCCACGTCATGAAAGCCACGTCTGTCTTGCCCGCCATCCGGTATGCGATCGTTCCGAAGTCGCCCGCCGCCCATCTGTTCGAAGTGACTGTCACGGTCTCGAATCCCGCGCCCGAAGGGCAGCGTTTCACGCTGCCCGCGTGGATTCCGGGCAGCTACATGGTGCGCGAGTTCGCTCGCAATATCGTGACGATCGGGGCGACTTGCCGTGGCCGCAAGGTCGCGCTCGACAAGCTCGACAAGCATACGTGGCAGGCGGCGCCGTGCAAGGGCACGCTGATCGTGACCTATGAGGTATATGCGTGGGATCTGTCGGTGCGTGCTGCGCATCTCGACGACACGCACGGCTTCTTCAACGGCACGAGCGTGTTCCTGCGTGTGGAAGGTCAGGCGCAGGCGCCGTGCGAGGTGGACGTGCTGCGTCCGCGCGGCGCGGCGTTCAAGGCGTGGCGTGTCGCGACTGCACTTGAACCGGCGCAGGGAACGGCCGCGCTCGACTTCGGCCGCTATCTGGCGCTCGACTATGACGAGTTGATCGACTCGCCGGTCGAGATGGGTACGTTCGTGCATGGCACGTTCAAGGCCTGCGGCGTGACGCATGAAGTCGCCATCACCGGACCGGTGCCGAATCTCGATCTGGATCGTCTGTTGCGCGACATGAAGAAGATCTGCGAAGCGCAGATCCGGTTGTTCGAGCCGGGCGCCAGTTCACGCTCGCGTGTGCCGATGTCGCGTTACGTCTTCTTGGTGATGACGGCCGGTGACGGCTACGGTGGTCTGGAGCACCGTGCGTCCACGGCATTGCTCGCCAGCCGCAACGACCTGCCGGTGCAGGGCCAGGCGCGCATGAGCGACGCTTATCGCGGCTTCCTCGGTCTGGTGAGCCACGAGTATTTCCATACGTGGAACGTCAAGCGCATCAAGCCGGCAGTGTTCGCACCGTACAAACTCGATCAGGAGAGCTACACGCGTCTGCTGTGGCTGTTCGAGGGCTTCACGTCGTATTACGACGATCTGATGCTGGTGCGCAGTGGTGTGATTGACGCGGCGGCGTATTACGAGCTTGTCGCCAAGACAGTGGCCAGCGTGCTGCGCGGCAGCGGCCGTCTCAAGCAGACCGTGGCAGAAAGTTCGTTCGATGCTTGGACGAAGTACTACCGTCAGGATGAAAACGCACCGAACGCGATCGTCAGCTATTACACGAAAGGTTCGCTGGTCGCGCTCGCTCTCGATTTGACGATCCGTTCGCAAACCCGTGCACAGAAGTCGCTCGACGACATCATGCGTGCGTTGTGGCAACGTTATGGCCGCGATTTCTATCGCGGCTCGCCCGTGGGCATCGACGAAGACGCGGTGCAGCCGCTCTTTGAAGAGATTTCGGGACTCGATTTATCGGAATTCTTCGCCACGGCGATCAACGGCACGCGTGACTTGCCGCTCGCCGCACTGCTCGAGCGCGTTGGCCTCACGCTGGCACCGGTGACGCCGGAGGATGGCCGTCCTGCACTGGGCGCGAAGACCGCCAAGCGCGGTGACGATCTCACGCTCGCTCAGGTGCTCGACGGCGGGGCAGCGCAAGCCGCAGGGCTGTCGGCGGGCGATGCGCTCGTCGCCATCGACGGGCTTCGCGTGACGCCGGGCAACATCGACAAGCTGCTGGAACGGTATCGCCCGGGCGACCGGGTGACGGTTCACGCCTTCCGGCGCGATGAACTGCGCGAGACTGCGCTCACACTCGACACGCCGGAGATCTCGCAGTACCGCATCGCCGAGACGCGGGACCGCGCCGCCGCACAGCGCCGCGAGAAATGGCTGTCGGCCTGACGCGTACGATCACTTCGTGTGTGCCGCGCCGCGTGCGCGAGGTTTAACCTTCTACCGGGCCCGGCACTGCCGGGTCGCGGTTCTCTTCCGGACACGATCTCGCGACCGCGAGCATATGCTCGATGAAAACCTGCGTCTTGCGCGGGAGAAAGCGTCGCGACGGCGTGACCAGATGCACCGGGCTTGCCGGTAACGACCACTCCGGCAGTACTTTCACGAGACGGCCCGTGCGCAATGCGTCCTCGGCCAGAATGTCCGTGAGCGCTGCGATGCCGCTGCCGGCCAGCGCCATCTCCTTGACCATCCCCATGCTGTTGACCTGAATCGCGCCGTGCATGGTGATGTCCGCGCGTTGGCGGCCCCTGTGCAGGGTGTCCGAGTTGAACAGACGGCGTGCGCCTTGCAGGATCACGAAACGATGTCCCGCCAGTTCGTCGGGCGAGGCAGGCAGGCCCGTAGCGCTCAGGTATAGCGGGCTCGCATACAGACTGCGCGTGAGCATGAGCAGTGGCCGCGCCACGAGTGTGGAATCGGAGAGTTGCCCGGCACGAATGGCGACGTCGATACGCTCGGCAATCAGATCGACCTGACGTGAACTCAGATCGACATCCACGGTGATCTCGGGATAGGCGGCGCAGAAGGTCGCGAGCGGAACCGCCAGCCACTGCGCGGCGAAGTCGCCTGGCGCGGTAATTCGCAGACGTCCGCGCGGCTTGCTCGAGAGCTGCGAGGCGAAGTCTCGCGTCTCTTCCACCTCTTCGAGAATCGGCAGGCAACGCTCGTAGTACGCCTCGCCCACCTCGGTCAGTTCAAGGCGGCGCGTGGTCTTGTGCAGCAGCTTCGTGCCAAGACGTGCCTCGAGCCGCGACAGGCGCCGGCTCACCGTCGCCTTGGGCAGATCGAGCCGCTCGCCAGCACGTGTGATGCTGCCCGAACGCACGACCTCCGCGAAGATCAGCATGTCATTCAGATCGTCAATCATCGCGCGCGCTCCTCGCTCCTGGTGAATGCGGTCATCTGGCGGGCCATCCGGCAAGGAAAATGGATCGACAGGGATTGTTCCAAAAAGGGAACAAACAATTCGATTTTACCGGCTTGTTTCATTTTTGGGGGTAACTAGAATTCATCTCAAGCCGGCGCACCATTCACGGCATTCCCGAGATCGGGGCCGGTGCGCACGGATTATCGAACCCCAGGCTCAGGAGCCACTGAAATGACCACGATTCTGCAAATCAATTCCGCCGCCCGCTCGCAAGGCGCTAACTCGACCACGCTCGCTAACGAATCGGTGGCGCAACTGGTCGCGAAGCACCCCGGTGCCAAGGTCGTTGTGCGTGACCTGCTGACTGACGGCGTGCCGCATCTGGACGAAGCCGTGATCGGCGCATTTTTCACGCCGGAAGATCAGCGCTCGGCCGAACAGAAGGCCATCATCGCGCGCAGCGACGAGCTGATCGCCGAAATTCAGGCCGCCGACTATGTGGTGTTCGGTGTGCCGCTGTACAACTTCCAGGTGCCGACGCAACTCAAGGCGTACTTCGACTGGATCGCTCGTGCCCGCGTGACCTTCCGTTACCGTGAAGACGGCAGCGTGGAAGGCCTGATTCAGGGCAAGAAGGTGATCGTGGCGTTTGCACGCGGCGGCAACTACAAGGACACGCCGGCTGACAGCCAGACGCCGTACCTCAAGACGATTCTTGGCTTCCTCGGCATGACGGACGTGACGTTCATCTTCGCCGAAGGGCTGGCACGTGGTCCGGAGTCGGCCGCGGCCGGCTTCGCGAACGCTCGCGAAGCCATCGCTGCGCTCTGAGCCTTCGGGCCGACGCCGTCACTTACCGCTGTCCCCCGCACGCGCAGGTCTTCTCAATGGCAAATCCGGCGCCCTTGCATCCGCGTCAGACAAAGCGTCAGGCCGCCCATGCCGACGCGAGCGCCACGCCGCGCGTGCTTCCCGTCTCCCGTCCCGGCCGATGTGCGGCCGCAGCGGGGGCGGGTGTTTTCGATCAGGTCGACGAGACGGACCCGTTTCTGTCGATCGACATCTTCCGCCGCCACGGCGCTTGCATACCGCCGCATCCGCATGCGGGATGTGGGGTGGCAACCTACCTGTTCCCTGAATCGGCGACCTCGTTGCGCTGCCGTCACGCCCATGGCGGCGACGATGCGGTGCGTCCCGGCGATTTGCTCTGGCTGGAAGCCAACTGCGGCACGGTGCATGAAGATGTTCCCGATGACGCTCGCGCCACGGTGCGCGGCGTACGGATGATCGTCAATCGTGCGGGGCGTCACGCACACGGTGCCCCCGGGCAGACCGTGGTCCGTGCGGACGCCATGCCACGCTGGTGCGAAGGCGCTGTCGATCTGACGCTGGTCTGCGGCCAATGGGGCGAGCGTGTGGTGGCGCGTGCGGAAGGTGAGCGCACCACGTTGTTGCAGCTCGATTGGCGCGACGATGAATTGCGCACGCTGAACATTCCGTGCGATGGCCGTCGTTGGATGGCGCTGATTGCGCAGGGCGAGGCGGCGCTTGCCGGTCACGCGTTGCGCGCGGAGGGGGGCGGGGCGCAGGCCTTGCTTCTGCCGCCCGGCGTATGGCAACTGGCCGGGCGCAGCGGTGCCCGCCTGATGCTCGCGGGTGGCGAGCCGCTCGGCGAACCTGTGGTCTATCGCGGCAACTTCGCTGCGCGTGACGAAAGCGATCTCGTCACACTCACGCGTCGTTATCAGCAGGGCTCGATGGGCACACTGTCACCCATCACGGAGTAACGCCGTCGTTCGCAAGCCGATTGCGAATGCGGCCGACCTTGGTCGCTGCGAGAGAGGGAAAGCAAAACGGGGATCCGGGCATGGTGCCCGTATCCCCGTTTCCGGTTTACCGAAGGGCGATCACTGATGGAAGTTCAGCGTCAGCATGGCGGTGCGGCCCGGGGCCCACGTGGCGTAGATCGGGTAGGCGCTCGAGTAATACTTCTTGTCGAAGATGTTCTGCACGTTCAGTTGCAGATCGACGGCGCGCGATACGCGGTACGTCGCCATGGCATCGAAGCGTGCATAACCGGGGGTCCACTTGCGCGTGGTGGACGATACCGACGCGTAGGTGAGGCTCGAGAGCGTCATGCCCGCGCCGAGCGTGAATTTCGGCATCACTTCGTAGTCGGTCCACAGCGTGAGGTTGTGCTTGGGCACCATCACCATCGGCAGACCATTCGAGCCCGGGGCGGCGCCCGGGCCGGCGTCGGTCGTGATCGCGTTCAGATAGGAATAGCCGCCGAACACGCGCCAGTGGTTCGTCAGGCTGCCAGCCCAGCCGAGTTCGGCACCGCGCACGCGCTGGCTGCCCGCGTTGATCGTGCCGCCGAGGCCATCCGAGACGCGCGCATTCGTCTTGTCCGTCTGGAACAGCGCGGCGGTGAGTGACAGGCGCTGATCGATGACATCCCACTTCGCACCGACTTCGATGTTGCGGCTGCGTTCTGGCGCAAGGTTCTTGTTCGTCGTGGTGAGCTGGTCGGTACCGCCACCCAGGCCGCTGTTCGCCCCCGGCGGGTTGGCCGACGTGCCGTACGACGCATACAGGCTTAGCGACGGCAGCACCTTGTAGATCACGCCCAACTGGAAGCTGAACAGATTCGAGATGTTCTTCAGGTCGGGCGCACCCGCTTGCACGGCGTGTACGTCGAAGCGATCGAAGCGTGCGCCGGCGTTGATCAGCCAGCGATCCGAGAGCTTTACGCTGTCGAACAGGTAGGCTGACGCGACGTCGGTGCGCGTGTTGGTCGCAGCGCCCGGGAAGCTCTTGTCGCCGTTGAGCACGAGGCTGCCGGTCCAGGGGTTGTCCGGATTCCAGTTGCCGATGGTCGTGCAGTTGTAAGCCACCGAGCACGGACCGCCCGAGCGGATGTTGTTGCCCGCGCTGTCGGCAACGAGATAGCCCTCGTAGCGGGTTTGCTCGTTACTGAATTCGACGCCACCGGTGAGCGTGTGCTCGAAGCCAAACAGCGTGGCCTTGCCCGTGAGTTCGGTCTGGTTGGCGATACTGTTGGTCGCGTACTTCCCGCTCTTGGCTTGCAGCGAAATGATGTTCGATGCGGCCGACTGGAACTGCGGGTTCGTGGCGACGTAATCGAGCGTGGAGCGGCCGACCATCGTGGTGTTCTTGATCTTCCACGTATCGTTGATCCGGTGTTCGACCTTGATTTCGCCGGTGTCGGTCTGGCCACGGCGATAGTCGCGAGTATTCAGGCCGTAGAACTGATTGCGCTGGAAGCCCCCGTCCGGCGTGCCGCCTGCCGAGCGGAACGGCGCGCTGAAGTCCGGCATGTCGTACGAGTTCAGGTGGTAGTAGCTCACCGTCACGGTGGTCGGGCTGTTCAGGCCGAACGCCACCGACGGCGCCACGCCCCAGCGCTTGCTGTAGACGTTGCTGCGGCCGGCCTGATCGGCGTCGTGGCCCATTACGTTCAGGCGCACGGCCGTCTGATCGTTGACCTGACGGTTCACGTCCATCGTCAGACGTTTGTAGCTGTTGGTGCCGAGGCCGAGGCTCGCGTTGGTGAAGTCTTCCAGACGCGGGGTCTTGGTCGTGATGTCGATGCTGCCACCGACGGCGCCGCGTCCGGCATAGACCGAATCCGGGCCCTTGATGACGCTGATGTTCTCGATGTCGAACGTCTCGCGATTCTGCACGCCGGAATCGCGCATGCCGTCGACGAAGATCGAGTTGCGCGATTCGAAGCCACGAATGACCGGACGGTCTGCCGACGGGTTCGCGGCGGCGTCGCCACCGATGAAGGTGATGCCGGGCACGATCTTGAGCGCGTCGGCGAACGTCGTGGCGTTCGTCTGCTTGATCAGTTCTTCCGGAATGACCGTGATCGAACGCGGCGTGTCACGCAGTGGGGCGACGAACTTGTAAGACGGCAGCGTCTTCGTCTGCATAGGCGATGGCACCGCATTGTCGTTGACCTGCGTGGTCGGCAGGGTGACGGCGGACGTGGCGGACGTGGCAGACGTCTGCCCGTTGGCCGGCGAATTTGACGAATCCGGCGACGCGGCCGGGACCGGCTGTGCCGTTTGTGCGTGAGCGCTCAGGGTGGTGACGCTGCCGGCGACGACAAGGGCGCAGGCGGAGGCGAGCAGACGCTGGCGCGTCTGGAAAGCGGTGGACATACGTGTGTTCCGGCAGTGGCGTCACCGTCGGACACTTCGCAGGCCGGGCAACGCACGGTTATCGTTTTTGATAATGAGACGGATTCTCATTACGGGCCGGAAGTGTAATATTTCGGAACATTTCTGTAAACGCTAATCACGTATATCGCGCCGTCAATCTCGTCATGTGAAAAATGACACGTGGCAAACGTGATCGCTGGAACGATCGCGTTCGTCACGTCGAGTGCGGGCAGGAAAGGGGGGAGGCAAGACGCGGGGCGGCTCCCGCGCCGGCTCAGTCCGGCAATCGCCAGTTGATGGGCGTCTTGCCGTGTTGCTCGAGGAAGGCGTTGGCGGCGCTGAAGTGGCCGCAGCCGAGAAAACCGCGATGTGCCGAGAGCGGCGATGGGTGTGGGGCTTCGAGAAGCCGATGGCCGTGACCGGCGAGCAGTGGCGCTTTCGCCTGCGCGTGGCTTCCCCACAGCAGAAAGACCAGCGGCCCTGGCTGCGCGGCGAGACCAGAGAGCAGCGTGTCGGTGCAGGCTTGCCATCCGCCTGTCTTGAACGGCTTCGCATGACTTGCCGCGTTGGCGGCTTCCACGGTCAGCGTGGTGTTGAGCAGCAGCACACCCTGTTTCGCCCAGGCGTCGAGATTGCCATGCGACGGTGGGGGGAACCCGAGATCGCGCTCGATTTCCTTGTAGATGTTGCGCAGCGACGGCGGCACGCGCACGCCCCGTTGTACGGAAAACGCCAAGCCGTGTGCCTGCGCGATGCCGTGGTCGTCGCCGTGATAGGGATCTTGCCCGAGGATGACGACCTTGACGTCCTCGGGTGACGTCATGCGAAGCGCGTGGAAGATGTCCGCCGGATAGACGGTCTTGCCGGCAGCGACTTCGGCGTCGACGAAACGGCACAGCGCCGGGTAAGCCGCGCTCTCGACGAACGGCGAAACCAGTGCCTTCCAGTCGTTGGGCAAGGCGTCGAACTGATCTTCGATGCGGCCTTTGAGCGGGCCCGCGACATTGGCGTTGTCCGGGCCGGGTTCGGCGGCGGCAGGCAAAGGCTTCGATACGGGCGTCGAAGGCGTGGCCGACTTCGGTGGACGACCGCGTCGGCGCGCGGGCGGCGCTGCCGCCGCAGAAGGGGTTTGCGGCGGCACGATCGTGTCGGGCGCGTTGGCCGTCGGCGCTGGCTCGTCGAACAGCGAACCTTGCCGTTCATCGGTTTTCGCCGGGGATGCGGCGCGTGAGCGTGATGTCATGCGATAAGTCTGTCGAATGGGGCGAAGGGGCGAAGGGGCGTGCGCTGGAAACGCAGTGACGCCGGGTATCCAGGTGAAGCGATCAGAGACCGAGCACCTTTTGCCGCAGACGATAGCCGCGCTGCGCCTTGCTCACGTTGTCGCTGTGCAGTTCGGGCAGCCACTGGCGCAAGTCCTGCGCGAGTGCGTGGAGAACGCGCTCCCCCTGGCCTTCGCGGTCGTCGTCTGGCGCATCGAGCAATTCCAGTTCGACTTCGACGAGCGGTGCCGTGTGACGCTTGCCGCCGGCCTCGACGGCGACTTCGCCGCGGTCGAAAGCAATCTCCACTGCCGTGCCGTCACCCGCGATATAGCGCCATAGGCGTCGCACGAAATTCGTCTCGAACTGTGCGACGACATTCGCACCTTCGGCACGCAGCAGATCAGCGGTGGCGGGCACGTCGCAAGCCGCGATCAACTTCGGGAGTTCGAGGGCTTCGCCTTGCACGGCCTGCTCCCACTCGTGACGCACATGCAGTCCGTCGTGTGCTTCGCCGACCGACTTGAGCGTTTGCAGCCATTGTCCGGCGTGGCCGTCGCGTGCCACGAAGCGTAGTCGCAAAGCTGCCTTGGCGTTAGCGAGGGCGAGCGAGGGCGTGTCGAAATAGCGATTGACGAGATGGCGTTCGCCGCGGGCATCGGCACCGGGCAAGCGGTCGAGGTGGGAAATCAGCGCGTCGGCACGTGCGGCGGGCAGGTCGCCGGGAAGGGCAAGTTTGAGTTCGCGTTCGATGGCCATCGGGCCGCTCCTGTGAGGGGGATGCCGTGCGCGCCGTGCGTCCCAGCACCGTGCAGGTACGATGCGCCTCGCCAGACATCAGGCGGCGTCCCGGGGCGGGCCGCCGTGCCATCGATGGCTTCTGTGACGTGCGATAGCGCGTCAGCGCGGCATGTCGAACAGCGTGGCGAGTGCATCGCCCGGCTCGGGCGCGCGCATGAAGGCTTCGCCGACGAGAAAGGCATTGACGTTGGCCGCGCGCATGCGCGTCACGTCATCACGCGACAGGATACCCGACTCCGTGACGACCAGACGATCGTCCGGAATGTGTTTGAGCAGGCCCAGCGTCGTGTCGAGCGACACTTCGAAGTTGTGCAGGTTGCGATTGTTGATGCCCAGCAGCGGCGTGCTCAGTTCGAGCCCGGCGTCCAGCTCGCGGCCGTTGTGGACTTCGACGAGCACAGCCATGCCCAGTTCGTGGGCTTGGGCCTCGAGTTCGCGCATATGGGCCAGTTCCAGAGCAGCGGCGATGAGCAGGATGCAGTCGGCGCCCATTTCACGCGCCTCGTAGACCTGATAGGCGTCGATCATGAAATCCTTGCGCAGCACGGGCAGATCGCAGGCGGCACGCGCCGCCTTCAGATACTCGGGCGAGCCTTGAAAAAATTGCACGTCGGTCAGTACCGACAGACAGGCGGCGCCGCCTTGCTGATACGACTCGGCGATTTGCGGGGGGACGAAGTTCTCGCGAATCACGCCCTTCGACGGGCTGGCCTTCTTGATTTCGGCGATCACGCCGGGCAGACCGTTGTCGATCTTCGTGCGCATCGCGCCTACGAAATCGCGCGTGCGCAATGCGCTGTCGCCGACGGTGGCTTCGGCATCGCGGCGCAGGCTCGCCAGGTCACGCACGCGCTTCGCGGCGGCGACTTCTTCGGCCTTCACGGCCAGGATCTTGTCGAGAACGGTAGACATATCGATAGATGATTCCGGGGCAACTGAAAGGGGCGGGCTTTCTCGGGAAATCGCGCCGAAAGGAAGGCGCAAACGCGGCCGAAAACCGGCCCGCCGTGAGCGTGTCGAACGTTAGGCCTTGAATCGCTGCGTAAAAGCAACGAATTCATTGAGCTTGCCGCGCGCCGCGCCGCTGGCGATCGATTCGCGTGCCATCTCGATGCCGTCGCCGATCGATGCCGCGCGGTTGGCAGCATACAGGGCGGTACCGGCGTTGAGCGTCACGATCTCGCGGGCGGTGCCTGCCTTGTTCTCGAGCGCTTCGATCAGCATCGTCTTCGATTCCTCGGCGCTGCCGACTTTCAGGCTGCGATTGCTCACCATCTGCAGACCGAAGTCTTCCGGATGAATTTCGTATTCGGTGACCTTGCCGTCCTTGAGCTCGCCCACCAGCGTGGCGGCGCCGAGCGACACTTCGTCCATGCCGTCTTTACCGTAGACCACGAGCACGTGTTCGGCGCCCAGACGCTGCATCACGCGCACCTGAATGCCGACCAGATCGGGGTGGAACACGCCCATCAACTGGTTCGGCGCACCGGCAGGGTTCGTGAGCGGGCCGAGAATGTTGAAGATCGTGCGCACGCCCATTTCCTTGCGGATCGCGGCGACGTTCTTCATGGCGGGGTGATGATTCGGCGCAAACATGAAGCCGATGCCAACGTCGCGCAGGCACTCGGCCACCTGTTCGGGCGAGAGCATGATGTTCACGCCGAGCGCTTCGAGCACGTCGGCGCTGCCCGACTTGGAACTCACGCCACGGTTGCCGTGCTTGGCAACCTTCGCGCCTGCGCCGGCGGCGACGAACATCGAGGCGGTCGAAATATTGAACGTATGCGACACGTCGCCGCCCGTGCCTACGATATCGACGAAATGCTCATCGGCCGGGGCATCGACGTGATTCGCGAACTCGCGCATCACCTGTGCGGCGGCGGCGATCTCGCCGATGGTTTCCTTCTTCACGCGCAGGCCGGTGATGATGGCGGCGGACATGACCGGCGAAATCTCGCCTTTCATGATGAGACGCATCAGGTGCAGCATCTCGTCGTGGAAGATTTCACGGTGTTCGATGGTGCGCTGCAGGGCTTCTTGCGGGGTAATCATCGTTTCTCTCTCTTCTGGCGGATCGTCTCGGGTGGCTCAGGCGGCTTGCGCCACGCGCGGGGCAGCTTGCAGGAAGTTGCGCAGCACGGCGTGGCCATGCTCCGACAGAATCGACTCGGGGTGGAACTGCACGCCTTCGACGTCGAGCGTCTTGTGACGCACGCCCATGATTTCGCCGTCGTCCGTCCACGCGGTGATTTCGAGGCACTCGGGCAGCGATGCGCGCTCGATGGCCAGCGAGTGATAGCGCGTGACGGTAAATCGCTTGGGCAGATTCGCGAACACGCCTTGCTGGGTGGTTTCGATCTCGCTCACCTTGCCGTGCATGATTTGCTGGGCGCGCACGACCTTGCCGCCGAAGGCTTCGCCGATCGCCTGATGGCCGAGGCAGACGCCGAGAATCGGAATCTCGCCGGAGAAGCGCTTGAGCACGTCGAGCGTGATGCCTGCGTTGGCCGGGCAGCTTGGGCCGGGCGAGAGGCAGATGCGCTCGGGGGCGAGTTCGGCGATCGTGTCGAGGGTGATTTCGTCGTTGCGAAAGACCCGCACGTCTTCGCCCAATTCACCGAGGTACTGGACGATGTTGTAGGTAAACGAGTCGTAGTTGTCGATCATCAGCAGCATGATGGTCCCTGTTCGTCTGGTGACAAAGGATTGTCGAACGCATGAGATTTGCGAATTCCCCCTGAGCGTGCCCCCACATTGAGTTCGCGATCCGCGGGGGAGGGCGCTATGGGGATGAGATAGACGTGGCGGGTTACCGCCACCAGCGCAGGGCAGCGGTCAGAGGCGACCAGAGGAGGGAGGAAGACTGATGCGACTTCATAGTGACGTCGATTGTAGCAGCATCTGCCGGGGGGCGTGGGCGGGGCGTCGCAAAAAGCGGTCAATCGGCGGGTTTCACGCGCGAACGGGGTCTTTCTCGCAAGAATGTGCGCACCGCAGCGGCTGTCGTTCGCCGATTCTGCAACCGCAGGCGCAGACGGCCCCGCGCTTCGACGCCGTCTGCCGGGGAACTCAAAGCGGACCCATGACCGTCGCCATCGCGTCGGGGCGCGGCATGCCGTTCACGCGCTGAATCATGCCGGCGTCGTCGCGATAGACGATGCCGGGGGTGCCGCGAAAGCCCAGCTCCGCCAACAGTTGCCGATGGGCGTCGAGCGTGCGGGCAATGTCGGGTGACACGTCCGGCGCTGGCGAAATGCCGCCACTGGCGAACTGCCGTTCATTCTGCAGGAGCGCTGCGGTGCGGTCGGCGGCGCCGAGGATGGCCGCCGCCTTCGTGCTGCTGTCGGCCCTGATGACACCGACCATCACGTGGCGCAACTGAACCTTGCCCGAATCGACCCACGGGCGAGCCGCTGCCCAGAAGCGATTGCAGTAGGGGCAATTCGGGTCGCTGAACGTGTACACCACACGCGGGGCATCGGCCTTGCCGTCTTGCACCCAGGCGGAGGCGGCGAGTTTCGACCATACGGCTTCGCTCATTGGCTTGGCGAGGCGCTTGCTCACGCGCTCGACATCCAGCGGCTTGCCCTCGGCGTCGAGGCGTGTGCCGACGATCGCCGTGCCGTCGCGCAGCACGTAGACAGCGACCGGTTCCTGACCTGCGGTGCCGGCGAAGCCGCGGATCTCGACGCCGGTGTCGAACGGTTGCAGATCCTGCACACCTTCGCGTGTCAGCGCCTCAATGACGGCCGGTGTGTCCTGGCCGTCAGCCGGATTGCCCGAGGCGCCGGAAGTGCCTGACGTAATCGCATAGACAGCGACTGCGATAACCGGCACGGCGATCAGGGCGGGAATAATGAACTTGCGAGCAGACATGGGGGACTCCTATGGTGTACGACGTGCCGGGGGTTGCTGAAGACGGCCTTGCAGCGTGTCGCGCAGACGCGCCGCTGTCAGCTCGCCCAGATGGGTATCGACCAGACGGCCGTTCGTATCGAAGAACAACGTGGTGGGCAGGCCGCGAGCGCCGGCTGCCTGCATGGCCAGTGAGGCGGGATCGAGCAGCAGATCGTCGAAGCGCAGGCCCTGAGACTGCACGAACGCTTCGACCGTATGCGCGCTCTCGCCCTGATTGATCATCAGGAATCGCACGTCGGGATAGTCGGCCTGTGCCTTGGCGAGCACCGGCATTTCGCGACGGCACGGCGGGCACCAACTTGCCCAGAGATTCATGACGACGGGACGGCCGCGATAGGCGTCGAGTGAGACAGGTTGACCGTCCGCTCTGGAAAGCACCAACGACGGCAGCGGCGGCGCGGTGCGCTGCATGACGTTCAAGCCGGCCTGTGCGACGGCCCAGATCGCCACGCCCGCGAGGAAGCCGCACAGCATCGGTCGACGTTGCGACGAATGACGTCTCACACGCCATAGCGCCCAGCCGAGGGCAACGGGAAGACCCGCCCAGCTATCGAACCCGCCATCGCCAATCGCGACGACGGAAAGTGGCGCCGCGACGTATTCCGGCCACCACCGCAGCACGTAAACGAACCGGGCGACGAGCAGGCCGACGAACAGCGCGTCGAGGAGCACGCTGGCGCCTGCGCGCCGCGAAGCGGCGTCAGTGCTGCGCAGCAGGTAGCGTGCGGCGAGCCATGCGACCAGCATCGCCGCCGCCACGGCGACCGTCTGCACCGAAAACGGGCCGATACCGGTCATACGACCCCCGCGGCGTCGAGGCGGTGCAGGAAGCTACGTGCATCGAGTTCGCCGACCATGCGTTGGGCGCGCACCTCCTTGCCGTTCGCGTCGATGAGAATGAGTGTTGGCGGGCCTAGCACGCCCCACCGCTTCATCAGGGCCCGATCGATCGCGTCGTTCTTCGTCACGTCGGGGCGCAGCACCTGCATGCGCGCGAGCCGTGCGGCGACCGCCGGATCGCCGAACACATTGCGTTCGATGACATGGCAGCTCACGCACCAGTCGGCGTAGAAATCGATCAACGTCCATTGCCCTTTCGCGGCGGCTTGCGCGATGCGCGCGTCCACATCCTCCGCAGACTTGACACCCACATAGTCGAACGCCTTGCTGCGGCGTTCGTCCGCGCCACCCGCAACGGCGGCGCTCGCCCGTGCCAGCGGCCGCAAGACAGAATCGCTGCCGGATGCTGCGCCCACAAGCATGAACACCGACCAGACACCGGCCAATGACGACGCGAACACGAGTGTCCAGCCGGCCGGCGTTGCGCGCATCGTCCATGCCCAGGCGGCGAATCCGGTAGCGAGTCCGAGGCCGAGGGCACCCCAGAGCAGGAGACTGACACTGCCGGGGAGAAAGCGGGTCAGCATCAGAATGGCCATGCCCGTCATCATGTAGGCGAATGCCATTCGAACACGCACCATCCACGCGCCCGGGCGCGGCAGAACTCGCGAGCCGAACAGGGCGATGGCGAGCAAAGGCAGCCCCATGCCGAGCCCCAACGCAAACAGCGCGATGCCGCCCATCCAGGCGTTGCCGGTCTGGCCGATGTAGAGCAATGTGCCGGCTAACGGCGCGGTCATGCAAGGGCCGACGAGCAGCGCCGAGAGCAAGCCGAGCGCGGCAGCCCCTGCGAGGCTGCCCCCCGTGCGTGAGTGCCCGGCGGCATCGAGCCGATTCGTCACGAATGCGGGCAGACGCAGCTCGAACAGACCGAACAACGAAGCGGCCAGCACGAGGAAGAGTCCTGCAAAGGCGCCGAGCAGCCAAGGCGATTGCAACGTGGCCTGCAAATTGGCGCCGGCCAGCCCGGCTGCGACGCCGACCGAGGCGTACGTGAGCGCCATCGCCAGTACGTACGACAGTGACAGTGACAGCGCGCGCAACGTTGCGGGACGATTGCCCACGATCATCGTCGAGACGATGGGAATCATCGGCAGCGTGCATGGTGTGAAGGCCAGCAGTAAGCCGAAACCGAAAAACAGCAGCGTGGCGGCGACGGGGCCGAGCGTGGCGAGCCGCTGTGCCGCGGCCTGATCTTCCGCGAGCGGTGCGGTATCGACCGCGGAGGGCGCCGGCGTCATGGAGGCCGTGGGCGCATCGGCCGTCGGTGCCGGGTCAGCGGGCAACGTGATTTGCATCGTCTGCGGTGCATAGCAGATGCCTGCTTCCGCACAGCCTTGCCAGTGCAGTGTCACGGGGCCTGACGTTGCGGCGCTCAGGTGCATGCGCAGTGCGTCAAGTGTATAGATCTGCGTCTTGCCGAAGAACTCGTCGGTGTGTCGCGCGCCTTCGGAGAGTGTCAGATGGATTGGTTTTCCGGAGACATCTTCCGCGCGCAGAGAATGCTGATAAACGTAGTAGTCCTTCGCAATATGTCCGGCGACTTCGAGACGACCATCCACCGGATTGGCGGGGGAGAGTGTCAGCACCTGCGAAGCGTCGAGAAACGTCGGCTCGCTTTGCCAGGGAAACGCGTCGGCGGCGCGCATCCCGCCGAGTGCGCCGAGCAAAATCACAAAGATGAAAAAGAAGCGGCGTAACAAATCTGTCCTCCTGAGGGAGTGCCAAAGCAGGCAAGAGCATGCCCTGTGCCGATTAACCGAGAGTTAACGCGGGTTGACGATGTTGGTTCCGCATCAACGCGCACGTCCCCCGCGTTCAATGGATTACGCATATTGCGTAACATGACGCGGTAATCAAAGGAGGTGCGGATTCATGCGAGTGCTGTTGGTGGAAGACGACGCGTTGATCGCGAGCGGCATTGTTGCGGGACTGGAGGCGTTGACCATTGCGGTGGAGCATGTGGCGAGCGGATCGACGGCGGTGTGTGCGCATGCGGAGAACACGTTCGACGCGTTGGTACTCGACCTGGGCTTGCCTGATGGAGATGGCCTGCAGGTGCTTGCGAAAATCCGGGCGGTGGAGCCTGAGGTGCCCGTACTCATTCTGACGGCGCGCGATGCCATCGAGCATCGGATCGCGGGGTTGAATGGCGGGGCGGATGACTACATGGTCAAGCCGTTCGACTTGCGAGAGTTGGCGGCGCGATTGCATGCATTGATGCGTCGCACGCAGGGACGGGCTGCGCAGATCATTGAAGCCGGGCCGCTTCGATTGGAGCCGGCGAGCGGATTGGCGTGGCTCGATGACGAGCCGGTCGAGCTTTCGCGCAAGGAGGTCGACTTGTTGGCGCATCTGGCGAGCACGCGGGGTCGATGGTTGACGCCGGACATGTTGCACGAGCGGTTGTATGGGTTGACTGAGCGCGTCAACAGCAATGCGTTGAACGTTCACATTCACAACGTGCGTCGCAAGTTGGGTTGGGGCGTTATTCAAACGGCGCGCGGCTTGGGTTATCGATTGGGGTGGGCGTTGTCATGAGTCTTCGGCTGAGAGCGGTATTGATTACTGGCATCGCGTTGATTGTGCTTTGGGTGGCAGCGGCGGGATGGATGATGCGGGGGGTTCAGGCGAACCTCGACAGGGCCTTGGATGAGCGTTTGGCGATGTCGGCGCGGATGGTATCGGGATTGTTGGCGCGGGTTGCGCTGGCGCCACTCGGGCCGGGTGTGGGGCAGTCGGATTGGGGCGATGTGATTCGCGTCGGCACCAACGACGGGATTGCGTGCGAGATTCGTTCGGTGCGGGGGGCGGTGTTGGCGCGCACGGAAGGCGGACCGCGTTCCGCGGAGAAGGCGTTGCCGTTGGGTTTTAGCACGATGGAGGTTGACGGCAAGCGTTGGCGAATCTATGTGTTGCAGGATGACCGTGGGTATCAGGTCATGACGGCGGATTGGCTTGAAAAGCGAGCGGGCCTGACGAACGCGTTGCTGAGTGCTGCGGGCGTGCCGTTCCTGATTGCGGTCGTGGGTGGATTGATAGCGTTGTGGATAGGCATAGGAAAGGGGCTGTCGCCGTTGAAGGTGTTGCGTTCGACGTTAAGGCGCCGGCGTGAAGACGACACCACGCCGATTGATCTGGGACGTGCGCCGGCCGAGTTACGCCCGGTGGTATCGGCGTTAAACGGATTGTTGGATCGATTGACGCAGGCATTGGCCAACCAGAAAGCATTTACAGATGCTGCTGCGCATGAACTGCGCACGCCGCTCACGGCGATCGACACGCATTTGCAGGTAGCGGAGATCACTCATGGGGAGCCGGCCCGACGGGCGTTGCACAGTGCGGGCATCGGTGTGCGCCGATTGCGGCACACATTGGATCAGATGATGACCTTGGTGCGGGCGGAGGCACCGGCTCATGAGCAGGACGTGTGCGAGTCGGTGCGTGGTGCGATAGAGGGCGTATTGAGCGAATGGGAGGAGACGGATCGGGGCCCCGTTCCGCTGCGAGTTGGGTCACTGTCTGAGTGGCGGAATGGGGCCCCGATCTGTCGTGGTGGGGCACGGGTGGTCTTTAGCATGAGATGCGAAGACGGGGGCGTTGCGATACCTCGTTCGATGCTGGGCACGGCGGTAAGGAACCTTGTGGACAATGCGTTGCGCTACTCGCCGCAGGGGAGTCGTGTGGATCTGACGGTGGAAATGGACGAGCAGCGGCAGCGGTATTGCATTGAGGTGGGAGACCGGGGCCCGGGTCTTGCGCCGGAGCAGGCGGCGCAAATGGGGCAGCGTTTCTGGCGAGGCGATCAGGGCCGGCGGCGGGGCGAGGGGGCGGGATTGGGGATATCGATCGTGCGGGCTATCGCGTTGCGCTTTGGTGCTGCTGTGGCGTTCACGCCGCGCGACGGCGGGGGTTTGCTGGCGCGGATATACGTGCCGATTGGGCGATGACCGGAGGAGGTCCGGCGCATCGCCCGCGACCGGGTTCAGCGAGTTTTATTCGCTTTCTGGGCGCTGGCCGTTCGGGGCGTCTTCGTGGCGGCGGAGGTTTTTGGGGCGGCGGTGGCGCGCTTGCGAGGTGTGGCGGCGGGCGTCGTGGTCTTGCGCGGCGCGGTGACCGCTCGCGCCGGGCGAGGTTTGGCGGCGTGTCCCGCTGCGGTCTCCTGCTGCGAAGCTGCGTCTTCGAAGACAGCCAGCACCTGTTCCAGATCGCGTTGCTCGCCGCCATCGAGTGGCACGGCGAGGCTGAGATCCTTCACAGCTTTCGCCACCCGTCGGATATTCGCCGGTGTCGCATGGGCGAGCATGCCCGGAATCGCTTCCATCGCTGCGTCGGGCGCCATGCGCAGCAGCCCGGCCTGACGGCGGATCATTTCGCGGAAGTGCTCAATCGAAATATTGCTGTCGCCCCGTGGCAATGAACGTGCGAGGTTGAACTGACGCTCGTCGGCTTCACCGTGCAGGCGATGCACCCAAAGCAGCGCGCGAAGGCCTGCTTCCAGCAGCCCGCCTTCTTGCAGTTCGTGGTGACGCTGCGCCAGCGTCTTTGCGACAAAGGCGACATGCTCCGGAGACGTGCCGGGGTGCACATGCACCGTAGCGCCGTCGCTGCCATGCAACCCGGCGAGCGCCTGTACCCAAGGTAGCCCGTAAATCAGTTCGAAGGTCTTTTCATACCCGTCGTCGCGCACATCGCGATAGAAGTTGAGCGATTGCTCGATGGTGTTCGACACCGCCGATTCCATCGCAAGGAATGGATTGTCAGGCGACACCGGATGCCGCGTCTCTCGCACATGCTCCGCCTTTGCGGCGAACGGCACGGCAAACGGATTGCGATCCGACCAAAGCTCGTAACTCACCCGCAGCGGATGCAGCAGACGCATCCAGTATGCCGAGGTCGGCGTGACCATTGCCCGCACCCATGGTTGCACGAGGCTGCGATACAAACCGAGATGGATGTCCGACAGGTGCGCCACGGCCGCGAAGCGGCGATCGCTCTCGCCATCCGGTTGCACAATGGCACGCACATCCTCGACGCTGCGCCGCTGAATCGACATCACGTAATCGCCGTCGATCAATTCCTGGTGCGGCGTGTCTTCCGTTTTGTCGGCGATCTGCGCCTGATAGATGCCAGCGGGCAACACATCGATCAGATCGATATTGTTGACGAACTTGCGATGCTCCTTACGCCCGGTGCTGCCCGACACGAAGATGCCGAGATGGCCGATGCTGTCGTGCGTCGCGTACACAATCGTCTGATCGTGACTGAGCACTTCCGCGTCGTCGCGATACATGTCCGTCACGAAGCCCAGCGCCTGCGGCGGCGGCGTGATGTTGTCGCCATATGAGCAGAACACCACGATGGGCGAGCGGATGTTGCGCAGATCGATCCGGATGCCGTCGCTCGTGATCAACTCCGCACTCGTCAGCCGGTTGCCGATGAAGAGATTGTCGACGATGTACTGCATCTCCTGCGCGTTCAGGAACACGTGTCCGCCCCAGTACTTCTCGAAGCTCAGATAACGCGGCGCTTCCGTGTCGACATTGGCGTAAAGGTGATACTTCTTGCGCCACAGCGTGTTGGCCGGGTCGAGATTCTCGAAGTTCTGCACCAGCCAGGCGCCGTCGAAGCGTCCGTCGCCCAGATCGCTGGTGAGCGCCGTCAACCAACTGCCGCCGAGCAGACCGCCCGAATATCGCATCGGATTGCGCCCGCGCCAACCCGCCCAATAGGACAGCGGTGCTCCGGCCACGATGATTGGCCCGAACAGTTCGGGACGCATCGCTGCCGTCATCAGCACCTGCCAGCCTGCCTGACAATTGCCGATGACCGCTGGCTTGCCCGCGCTCTCGGGATGCAGCGAAATCACCTTCTCCAGAAAGGCGGCCTCGGCGTGCATCACGTCCTCAACCGTCTGACCGGGGACCGGGTCGGGCAGAAAGCCCACGAAATAACACGGATGTCCCGCCCGCAGGGCCGCGCCGATCTCGCTGTCGGGCTTGAAGCCGCCGATGCCCGGGCCGTGACCCGCGCGCGGATCGACGACCACGAAGGGGCGCGCAGTCGGCTGCGTGGGCATCTCATCCGACGGCACAATGCGCATCAGACAGTAATTGCACGGACGCGGCAGATCGTGCCCGTCGAGGATCACCTCCGCCGGAAAGTCGAGCACGTTCGGTGCCGACTCGGCAAGGTGCGCCTGATACTGGTTGCCGCGCTGACGCATCACATCGCCGAACAGCACGCTGCGTTGCCACGCGTCCACGGCGTACTCGGCGGCAGCCGCCATCCAAGGCAGGTTCGACAGCCACGGGTTCGCGGCGAGCCACGGGGCATCGGCAGCGTTGGCCGCGGTGGCAGATGCACTGGCGCGGGAGGGTCGGCGTTCAAGTGCGGCAGACGACTTGGCAGGCATGGCAATGACCTCGCAAATCAGGCATGACAGGGGCTGGCGAACGCCGAAGCAGCGCAGGCAGCACGACGTTAAGCCATCGAACTGAGCGTGCGGCGAAAACGCCGCAGCGAGAAGGCGAAGAACACGGCGCCGATGACGGTCAGCGCCACGAACTGCACCCACACGACGCCGATGCCGGCGCCACGGAACAGAATCGCCTGACCCAACTCCACGAAATGCGTCGTGGGTGCGGCGAGCATGATGTCTTGCACCGCCTTCGGCATGCTCTCGCGCGGGGTGATCCCGCCGGAGAGCATTTGCAGCGGCAGCAGTACCAGAATCATCAACATACCGAACTGCGGCATCGAGCGGGCGAGCGTCGCCAGATAGATGCCCATCGACGTGGTGGCGAACAGATGCAGCGTCGCGCCCAGCATGAACAGCGCCACCGAACCGCCAATTGGCACATGCAGCGCGCCGCTCACGATCAGCCAGAGCGACATGCCTGCCGCGATCAGCACCACCAGCCCCATCGACCAGACCTTCGCCAGCATGATCTCGGCCGGTGTCACCGGCATGACGAGCAAATGCTCGATCGTGCCGTGCTCACGCTCGCGAATGAGCGCGGCACCCGTGAGAATGATCGAGAGCATTGTGATGTTGTTGATGATTTCCATCAACGCACCGAACCACGCGCGTTCCAGCGTCGGGTTAAAGCGCACCCGCAACGCCAGATCCACCGGCAATTGCGGCGTCGACCGGTATCGCTGAAGGAATTCGCTCACCTCCGCCGACACGATCTGTTGCACATAACCACTGCCAGAGAACGCCTGACTCATGCGCGTGGCGTCGACGTTGAGCTGCACCTCCGCCACCCGTCCCGCCAGAATGTCCTGTTGAAAGTTCGGTGGAATGTTCAGCGCGAACGTGTAGGCACCCTCATCCATGCCCCGGTCGACGGCGTCGGCCGTGATCATGCGCGGTATCGTGAATTGCGGCGGATAGAACGCCGAGACGATGCGTTGCGAGAGCGGTGAGGCGTCTTCGTCCACGATGGCGATAGGCGCGAGGTGCAGCGTATCGGGCTGGGCTGTAGCCGCCGAATACACCGACGCCGTGAACGTATAGACGATCAGCACCAGCATCATCGGATCGCGTGCGAGACTCCAAAGCTCCTTCACTCCGAGCCGGTAGATGTTCGCCAGATGCCGCCGCCACGGATGTGCGTGGCGCGGCGTCGCGACGCTGGGCTTTGCCGCAGGCGTTGGCGGGGGAGAGGCTTGTGGTGCGCTCGGGCTCGTCATCACTTGTCCTGTTTCTTGAGCATCAGGATCGTGACGCCCAGAATGACCGGCACGGCGACGAGCATCGGCCAGAAGGCGCTGCCGAGATCGGCAAACCCGAGCGCCTTGTTGAAGACGCCGCGGCTGATGATGAGCATGTAAGTCGCCGGATAGATCTCGCCGATAAGCCGGCCCGAGCCCTCCATCGACGGCACCGGCGTGAGCATTCCACAGAACTGGATCGCCGGAATCATTGTGCCGATCATCGTGAAGAACAAAGCCGCGATCTGACTGCGGGTAAACGTCGACGCGAGCAGGCCAATGCCGGTGGCGACGACGTTGAAAATAAAGATGGCGGTCGTCAGCGTGAGAAAGCTGCCCTTGATCGGCACGCCGAACAGCGTCACGGCGATCAATGCCATGAGCAGGAAATTCAACATCGCCAGCGCGACATACGGGATCTGCTTGCCGATCAGGAATTCCGTTCGCGTTACCGGGGTCACGTACAGATTCAGAATCGAGCCGAGTTCCTTCTCCCGCACTACGGACAACGCCGTGAGCATCGCAGGCAGCATCAGCAAGAGCAGCGGAATCACCGCAGGCACCATCGCCGGCAGACTCTTCACGTCGGGGTTGTAACGATAGCGTGTCACGATATCGAGCGATGCCGTCACGCGCATACCGAGCCGGCGCAGGGCCTCATCGGCCAGCCAGTTCTGGTGCATGCCCTGCACGTAGCCCTGCACCGTCTCCGCGCGCAACGGCATCGCGCCGTCGATCCACGCGCCGATCTGTACGGATCTGCCGTGCGACACGTCACGGGCGAACCCCGGCGGAATCTCGATAGCCAGCGACAGTTCGCCGCTGCGCAGCCGCCTGTCCATGTCCTCGTAGTCGGTGATCGGAGGTTGTTCGATGAAGTAGCGCGACCCCGAGATATTGAGCGCGTAGTTCTGACTCAGCGTGGTCTGATCGCGGTCGAGTACCGCGTAGCGCAAGTCTTCCACATCCAGACTGATGCCGTAGCCCATCACGAGCATCAACACGAGCGAGCCAACCAGCGCGAGTGTGGCGCGCACCGGATCGCGTTGCAGCTCAAGCGTTTCGCGCCAGAGATAGCTGATCATGCGGTTGAGCGAGAACGCCTTGTGTTGCGCGTGCGTCGCTTCGGCAGGCACGGGGCCGGGCACTGCCGGCGTGGGCGTCTCGGGCGTTTCAGTCTTGCCGCCGCCCGCTTCGACAAGGTATTCGATGAAAGCCTGCTCGAGCGTGGCCGCGCCCTTATCTTGCGTGATCTTCGCAGGCGGATCGGACACAAGTACCTTGCCCGCGTGCATCAGCGAAATGCGGTCGCAGCGCTCGGCCTCGTTCATGAAGTGCGTGGAGATGAAGATCGTCACGCGGTCCCGGCGCGACAATTCCACCAGCAGACGCCAGAAGTTGTCGCGCGCTACCGGATCGACACCCGACGTCGGTTCGTCGAGAATCAGCAGCTCGGGCTTGTGTACCATCGCCACAGCGAGCGACAGACGCTGGCGCATGCCCAGCGGAATGCTGTCGGGAAGCGCATCGAGCACATCGGCCAGGTCGAAGCGTTGCACCATCTCCGCGACGCGGGCGCCGACCTCGGCCTCGGGCACATGAAACAGCCGCGCGTGCAGCACGAGGTTCTGATGCACCGTCAACTCGGTGTAGAGCGAGAACGCCTGCGACATGTAGCCCACGCGGCGGCGGGTATCGATGTCTTTCGGATCGACTTCGTGACCGAAAAGCCATGCCTGACCTTCGCTCGCTTGCAGCAGGCCGGTGAGCATCTTCATCGTGGTCGACTTGCCGCAACCGTTCGAGCCGAGGAAGCCGAAGATCTCGCCGCGACGGATACGAAAATCCACGTGATCGACCGCGACGAAATCGCCGAAACGCATCGTCAGCCCTTTGGCCTCGATAGCGATTTGGGTGGGGTCGTCGACGTGCAGCGGTGGAATCGCGACCGGCTCGTAGCCGAGCTTCTTGTCCTCCGGCAGCAGGTCGATGAAAGCGCCTTCGAGGTTGTCGCGGTGGGTGCGCGCAAGCAACTCGGCAGGCGTGCCGGTGGCGAGCACCTTGCCCGCGTCCATCGCCACAAGCCAGTCGAAGCGTTGCGCCTCGTCCATGTAAGCGGTGGCAACGATCACGCTCATCGCCGGACGTTCCCGGCGAATGCGCGCGATCAGATCCCAGAACTGCGCGCGGGCGAGCGGATCGACGCCAGTGGTCGGCTCGTCGAGAATCAGCAGATCGGGGTCGTGAATCAGCGCGCAGCACAGGCCGAGCTTCTGCTTCATGCCGCCGGAGAGCTTGCCCGCCGGCCGCTCGAGAAACGGACGCAGGCCGGTGCTGCGCGTGAGGTCGTCGATGCGGCGGCGGCGTTCGGCGGCGTCGTGGCCGAACAGGCGCGCGAAGAATTGCAGGTTCTCTTCGACGGAGAGCGTGGGGTAGAGATTCCTGCCGAGCCCCTGCGGCATGTAAGCGATGCGCGGGCACACGAGGTCACGGTGCGCCTTGCTCGCCATGTCGCCCCCGAGCGCTTCGACGGTGCCTGTCTGTAACGCGCGGGCGCCCGCGATGAGCGACAGCAGTGTGGATTTGCCGACGCCATCCGGGCCGATCAGGCCGACCATGCAGTTGGCCGGCATGTCGATGCTGACGTTATCCAGCGCAACGGTCTTGCGGCCGTAACGCAGCGTGACGTCGGCCACGTGCACTACCGGCGGCACGCCTTGACCGGGCGACGATGAAAGCGAGGGGGGCGCCGTCATGATGCGCGGTTCACTGCGGCAGTGTCGTCTGCAACTGGGCGGGCCACGCCGCCTGGCTGTCGGACTTCACCCAGGCCACGCCGGGCAGCCCGGTCTTCACCAGAGACAGATGCTGCTGCAGCAATGCCGGTGCGATCTGGGCGCGCACGCGGAACATCAGCTTCTGACGTTCGCTCTCGGTCTCGACCGTCTTCGGCGTGAACTGGGCCGTGCTGGAGACGAAGGAGATGCTCGCGGGAATGACGTACTGCGGCGCCGCGTCGAGAATGATGCGGGCTTCGGCGCCGATGGCGAGACGTCCGGCCACCGCTTCGGGCAGGAAGAACGTCATGTACACATCCGACAGGTCGACGAGGTTGAGCACCTTGCCACCTGCCGCGAGCACTTCGCCCGGCTGCGCCACGCGATATTGCACGCGGCCATCGCGCGGCGCCTTGAGGTCGCTGTCCGTGATGTCGGCCTCGATGCGGTTGACGGTGGCCTGCGCGGCCAGGACCGTCGACTTCGCCCCGGTGACCTGCGCGTTGGCAGCCTCCACTGCGGATTGCGCGGCGGCGACCTGCGCGCGGGCGGCGGTGACGGCGGCTCGGGTGCTGCGAACCCGGGCACGGTCGTCGTCCAGTTCCTGCGCTGACGAAGCGCCTTCCTTGGACAACGTCTCCGAGCGCGACAAACGCCGTTGGGCCGCATCGAGTTCGGCTTCGCGCGCCGCGACGTTGGCTTCGGCCGTCGCCTTGTCGGACACCCGCGCTGCCGCCTGCGCCTGACTCGCGGCGACATTGGTGATCGCCTGCTGATACTGCGCACGCGCTTCGTCGCGTTGTGCGTTGAGTGTGTCGATCTGCATCTTGGCGAGCACCTGACCCGCCTTGACGAAATCGCCTTCCCGAACGTAAATGGCTTCGACACGGCCCGGGAGCTTTGTCGCGACGTCGACTTCGGTGGCTTCGATGCGGCCATTCCCGCTGGCGAAACCTGCGCCGGGACCGGTGTGGCTGTAGGTCTTCCAGCCGTACCAACCCAGACCGGCCACGGCGAGCACGATCAGCACGGGAACCAGCTTCTTGGCGTTGGGAAGCGTCATGTCTTTTGATCTCTTGAATTTATTGAACGGCCGGTGCGGCTTTTGTCGGTACCGCCGAGCCCACTGCACCCACTGCGCCAAGCGGCGACGGTGCGACGACGCGCGGCGTGCGTGCGAACGGCCCGCCGGGGGCGTCGGCCGCGGGCATGAGGCGGCTGCCGCCACCGAGCGCCGTGTAGAGCGACACGCGAGCGGACAATAGCGCGCGGCGCGTCTGCACCGTTTGTTGTTCGATGGCGAGGAGATCGCGCTGGGCGTCGAGCACTTCGAGGAATGCGGCGGCACCATGGTCGTAACGCAGCTTGGCGAGCCGCGCGCGCTCGGACTGGGCGTCCTGCGTCGCTTGCAGGATCGTGACCTGATCGGCCAGCCAGCGGCGTGCGCTCAGGGCGTCGGCCACGTCGCGGAACGCCCCCTGAACTGTTTTCTCGTAATTCGCGACCGACTCCACGCGCCGCGCTTCGGCGAGATCGAGATTGTTCACGAGGCGTCCGCCCTGAAAGATCGGGAGATTGATGCTCGGTGTGAACGTCCACACGGCGCTCCCGGCCTTGAACAGACCGTCGAGCGCGCTGCTCGCCGTGCCGGCCGAGCCGGTGAGCGTGATCTGCGGGAAGAAGGCCGCGCGCGCTGCGCCGATGTTCGCGTGGGCGGCGCGCAATTGGTACTCGGCGGCGATGATATCGGGCCGGTCTTCCAGCAACGACGAAGGCAGGCCGGGTTCGAGGTCTCGCATCAGACGAGCGTCGTCGACCTTGCGGTCGAGCGCCTGCGGCGATGCGTCGATCGGCGCACCCACAAGCACTTGCAGCGCGTGGGCCTGTGTGGCGCGCTGTTGCTGGAGTTGCGTGACGAGCGCACGCGCCTGCTGCCAGAGCGTGGTGACTTCAGTGAGGTCGAGCTTCGAGGTCGAGCCGACCTGCTCGCGACGCGTGAAGATACGCAACGACTCGGCACGGCTGTCGACGGTCTGCTGCGCCAGGGCAATGCGTTCGTCGAGCTCGCGCAAACTCAGCCACGTCTGTGCGACCTGCGAGATCAGGCTCAATTCAAGCGCGCGGCGAGATGCATCGGATGCCAAATAATCGTCGAGCGCGGCGTCTTTCAGATTGCGGATGCGGCCCCAGAAGTCCAGTTCCCACGTCGACAGGCCGAGTCCGACCTGATATTGGCTGCTGATATAAGGGATGCCGATAAGGCTCAGATCGGCGGGCACGCGTTGACGTGTCTCGCTGGCGCCCACCCCCAGTGATGGAAACAGATCGGCGCGTTGGATGCCATACATCGCTCGCGCCTGTTCGACGCGGGCGAGCGCGACGCGTAGGTCGCGGTTGTTAGCCAATGCGGTGTCGATGAGGGTTCGCAACTGCGGATCGGCGAAATACTCGCGCCAATCGAGCGCGGAAGCCGGTTGCGCCACCGCCGTGGCGGCAGACGTGCTGACATCAGGCGTCCAGACATCGGCCACCGGGGCAGCGGGGCGCTCGTAAGTCGGCGCCATCGAAAGACAGCCGCTAAGCAGGGTAGTGACAAGTGCGGCTGTTGCAGCAATCGCAGTGGTATTTGCGACGCCGGAACGCATACGTGAATTGCATGGTTTCGCCATAGAAGCTTCGATCTCCCGACGGACGCCCAACTATAGCGTGGTGACGTCAAACGGCGTATACGAGAGAGATCGAAAAAAAGCGAACGATTGTGCTAAATCAACAAAGGCCCCGAATCGAATAGAGGATCGATTCGGGGCCTTGCGGATTCAGACGTCACGCGTATGCAATCTACGTAAGGCACCTGCGTTTCCAGCGGCAGTGTGCTTCACTTTGGTGCGGCGGCGCGAGGAAATGCGCCGCGCATCAGTATTCGGCGTCGAGGCCGTCCTGCACCTGTTCGGCGGCGCGCAGCACCGCACGGGCTTTATTTTCCGTTTCTTGCCATTCGGATTCGGGCACCGAGTCGGCCACAATACCGGCAGCGGCTTGCACATACAGATTGCCGTCCTTGATCACGCCGGTACGAATCGCGATGGCGACATCCATTTCGCCGCCGAACGACAGATAGCCTACGGCACCGCCGTACAGGCCGCGCTTGACCGGTTCGAGTTCATCGATCAGCTCCATTGCGCGGACCTTCGGCGCGCCGGTGAGGGTGCCGGCCGGGAACGTGGCGCGCAGTACGTCGATGTTCGACAGTCCCGGTTGCAGACGGCCCTCGACGGAGCTCACGATGTGCTGCACATGCGAGTACTTCTCGATGACCATCTTGTCGGTGACTTCAACGGTACCCGTCTGAGCGATACGGCCCACATCATTGCGTGCCAGATCGATGAGCATGACGTGTTCTGCAATTTCCTTCGGATCGCCAAGCAACTCGGTGGCCAGCTCCGCATCGCGCTCGGGCGTGGCGCCGCGCGGGCGCGTGCCGGCCAGCGGGCGGATCGTCACGATTTCGTGCTCGCCGTCGGGCGTTTGGCGACGCTCCTGACGCACGAGGATCTCGGGCGACGCGCCCACGACCTGAAAATCGCCGAAGTTGTAGAAGTACATGTACGGCGACGGGTTGAGCGAGCGTAGCGCGCGGTACAGCGAGAGCGGTGCGTCGCGATACGGCTTGATGAGCCGCTGACCGACCTGCACCTGCATCAGCTCGCCCGCCTCGATGGCCTGCTTGGCCTTCGCGACGGCCGCGAGGTAATCCGGCTTGGCGAATTCACGGAAGGTCTCGGTGCGCACGCTGCCGGACGTGACCGGCGCATCGACCGGCGCTTTCAGACGGGCGCGCAACTCGCGCAACCGCAGGCGTGCCTTCGAATAGGCTTCCGGCTGCGTGGGGTCGGCATAGATGATGAGGTAGAGCTTGCCGGTCAGATTGTCGATCACGGCCAGTTCTTCCGTGAGCAGCAACTGAATGTCGGGCAGGTGCAGATCGTCGCGCGGCGTGGTGTGCGCGAGCTTCTTCTCGATGTAGCGCACGGCGTCATAGCCGAAGTATCCGGCGAGGCCACCGCAAAAGCGCGGCATGCCTGGGCGCAGCGCGACTTTGAAGCGCGCCTGGAACTGGGTGATGAATTCGAGCGGATCGCCGTCATGCGTCTCGACGACGGCGCCGTCGCGTACGACTTCGGTCTTCGGGCCGAAGCTGCGCAGCAGCGTGCGCGCGGACAGGCCGATGAACGAATAGCGGCCGAAGCGCTCGCCGCCGACGACCGATTCGAGCAGGAAGGTGTTCGCGCCACGGCGGTCGCCCAGCGCCAGCTTGAGATACAGCGAGAGCGGGGTGTCGAGATCGGCGAAGGCTTCGGCGATCAGCGGAATGCGGTTAAAGCCTTGGTTGGCCAGCGATTTGAATTCGAGTTCGGTCATGTTGCACTCTGCCTGCAAGTTTGCCGGCGGGGGGGCCCGCAGAATCGGCGTGGATTGGCGTTGAGAATACCTGAGTCGTGTCGGGGTGGATGTGCTGACCCGCACCGGGTCACGGTGAACGCGCGCGCACCTGCGATGCGACGGCGATGACCGTGTCTCGGTGAACCCGCGCGCCGTGCAAGACAGCGCGCCGATGTATGACTTCTTGGGAACAACAACGATGCAAGAAACGGGTTGCTGAAGACGAACTCCAGCGGTCCCGGCCACCCCTTGGAAGGGTTCAGCAGGACCAGCGTCGCCAGGGCCAGGCCCCCCGGTCGATCACGCTAAGACTCCGTTTCTTGTTCAGGAACATGCGCTTGAATGCAGTGAGGAAGATGGCGAACTCAGCTCGCCAGAGAGGGCGTTGCCGTGGCCAGAATGGCCCGGGCGGCGCCCAGAATTGAGACGACTATACCATCCGTGTCGATCGTTTGTATAGGTTCGCCGTGGTTGTAGCCATACGGTACGGTGAGTGAACGGCAGCCCGCCGCGCGGGCGGCCTGGGCGTCGTTGCCCGAGTCGCCGACCAGCACGGCTTGCGCTGGCGACACACCGAACGTTTCACAGGCTTTGATGAGCGGCATCGGGTCCGGCTTGCGCTTGGGCCACGAATCGCCGCCGTACACGAGGTCGAACTGATCGGCCAGACCGTAGTGCTCCAGCAGCGCCACCGCGAAACGATGCTGCTTGTTGGTGATGCATGCCAGGGGCAGGCCCGCGTCGCGCAAGGCCGCCAGCCCTTCGCGCACTTCCGGGTAGAGCGCCGTGTGCTCGCCATTGATCGACGTGTAGACAGCTTCGTACTTGTCCTGAGCGCGCTCGAAGAGGCCGTCGACTTCGGACTCGGGGAAGCGCTCGGCGAGGGTCTTGCGCACCAGATTGGCGGTGCCCTTGCCCACGAACGTCATCAGACGCTCGGTCGGCACGGGGGCTGCGCCCAGGTCGGCCAGCATGGCGTTGAGTGCCACGCCGAAATCACCGGCCGTGTCGACGAGCGTGCCGTCGAGGTCGATGAGCACGGCGCGGATGCCGTCCAGTTGAAGATGGGTGCTCAGGGTCATGCCACGCTCGCCAGTTGAGCGCGCATCTCTTCGATTACCGCCTTGTAGTCGGGTTTGCCGAAGATGGCCGAGCCGGCGACGAACGTGTCGGCCCCGGCGGCGGCGATTTCCGCGATGTTGTCGACCTTCACGCCGCCGTCGATTTCCAGACGAATCTCACGGCCGGTCTCGGCCGTATAGGCGTCGATGCGCGCACGCACGGCGCGCAGCTTGTTGAGCGCCTCGGGAATGAACGACTGGCCGCCGAAGCCGGGGTTCACCGACATGATGAGCACCATGTCGAGACGATCCATCACGTGATCGAGGTAGTTCAGCGGTGTGCCGGGGTTGAACACGAGGCCGGCCTTGCAACCGTTGTCGCGAATCAGGCCCAGCGTGCGGTCGATGTGTTCCGAGGCTTCCGGGTGAAAAGTGATGAGGTTGGCGCCGGCCTTGGCGAAGTCGGGCACGATGCGATCCACCGGGCGTACCATCAGGTGTACGTCGATGGGCACGTCCACGTGCGGGCGGATCGCCTCGCACACCATCGGCCCGATCGTCAGGTTGGGAACGTAATGGTTGTCCATCACGTCGAAGTGAATCCAGTCGGCGCCGGCCGCCACGACGTTACGGACTTCTTCGCCCAGCCGGGCAAAGTCGGCGGACAGGATGCTGGGGGCGATACAGAATTGCGTCATGGCGGGACCGGAAATAGCGTCAAAAGCGGTATTTTAAAGCTTTCGCATGACACCTGCCCGCAGTGAACCGAATGGACGGGCGCGGACGAGCCCCGAACGGGCGCCTTGGCGGCGTGTTTGCCGGTTGCGACCCGCGACGACTTGCCGCAGAATGCCTTGCAAAACGGGATGGCGCATGTGCCGCACGTCCGTCACGATGCCGGTAACGGCAGTCGTCACACACAGGCAGCGAGCGCTGTCAGACCAGAACGCCATCAGAGAGCATCATGCGCAACAGGAACACCCGATGAGCCAGTACGAATTTACCGTCACGGTGCGCCCGCAATATCTCCCGGAACAATCGGAACCGGATCGTCGGCAATTCGCCTTCGCTTACACGATTACGATTCGGAACAGCGGAGAGGTGCCGGCGCAATTGATCTCGCGCCATTGGGTGATCACCGATGGCGACAACCATGTGCAGGAAGTCAACGGTCTGGGCGTGATCGGCCATCAGCCGTTTCTGCAACCCGGCGAACAATTCGAGTACACGAGCTGGGCGATGGTCGCCACGCCGGTGGGCACGATGCGCGGCGAGTACTTCTGCGTGGCGGAAGACGGCACGCGTTTCGAAGCGCCCATCGCCGAGTTCGCGCTCACCATGCCGCGCACCCTGCACTGAACCGGGGAGGCGCGCGGTGTTCGGACGTCAGCGGCGGTCGTCGGACCAGTCTTCCCGCTTGAGCGGATCGTCGGCAGCGCGTGCGGCCGGGTCAGGGTTCAGCGGATCGATCGGGTCTACGGTGTCGCTTGGCATCGGCCGGATCGCGCGCGTCTGGCGAACCCTGCGTTTGGGCGACGGCTTGCGGCGCATCACCACAATAGCGGCGACGATCACGATCGCCAGCAACACCTCCGGCAAGACCAGCAAGGCCGGATATTCATCGAACAGATTACCCATGACGCTCTTCCTGAATATGTTCGGGCGGTGGCGCGCCGGCCGGGGCCTGGCGCTTGCCGCGTTTGCCGCATTGCTCTACGGTTGCTCGAGTGTGCCTCCTTCCGGCACCTATCGTCCAGGCACACCGCCCTCGACGGTCGCGACGCCGCCTTCAGGGGCGGGCCGCATGCAGCCCGTGTCGTGGTCGCAGGTCGAGGGCTGGCAGGACGATTCGCTCATCGGCACGCGTCTCGCGCTCGCTCAGACCTGCGTGAAACTCGGGCGTCAGAGCACCTGGCAACCCGCCTGCCGCGCGGCCGAGCATCTCGACGATCTGGACCCTGCTGCGGTCCGGCAGTTCTTCGAGCAGTACTTTACGCCGTTTCGTATCGCGAACTCCGACGGCACGCAGACGGGCCTGATCACGGGGTACTACGAGCCGCTGCTGCACGGCTCGCGCGTGCGTGGCGGCGTTTATCAGACGCCGCTCTACAAATGGCCCGCCGGTCGCAAGGCCGGCTCGCTGCCCGCGCGCGCCGAACTCATGCGCAGCGGCATGTTGCGTGGTTACGAGCTGGTGTATGTGGACGACCCCATCGAGGCGTTCTTCCTGCAAGTGCAAGGCTCCGGCCAGGTGTTGCTCGACGACGGCTCGATCATGCGCGTGGGCTACGGCGGCAACAACGACCAACCGTACAAGTCGATTGGACGCTGGCTGATCGATCGCGGCGAGATTACGGCGGCGCAGGCGACGATGCAGGGCATTCGCGCCTGGGCACGCGCCAATCCGTCGCGTGTCGACGCCTTGCTCGACGTGAACCCGCGCTTCGTCTTCTTCCGCGAAATGCCGAACCACGGGGTGGGTGGTATTGAAGGACCGATTGGCGCGCTGGGCGTGCCGCTCACGGCCGAGCGCTCGATTGCCGTCGATCCGGCATCGATTCCGCTGGGCAGCCCGGTGTTTCTCGCGACGACGCGTCCGCCCTTCGGCGCACAGGCGAACGCCCCGATCAATCGGCTGATGTTTGCGCAGGACACGGGTAGCGCGATCAAGGGCGGGGTGCGTGCCGACTTCTTCTGGGGGCTGGGCGACGACGCGGGCGATCTGGCGGGGCGCATGCGCCAGAGTGGCCGGATGTGGGTGTTCCTGCCCAATCAGTAAGGTCAGGTGCCAATGAAAAAGCCCGCGAATTTCGCGGGCTTTTTTCATGCTGACGGACGCTGGCTGCGCTTAACGCGAAACTGACGCGAAACCGCAGCGAAACCGAAGCGGAATCAACGCGGACGCTTGTCCAGTACCCGGCGTGCCTTGCCCACCGAGCGCTCGATGCCGCCGACCGGCTTCACGCGCACGGCGCACGACACGCCGATGAGCGTCTTGATGTCGCGCTTGAGCTCGCCGCCGGCCGATTGCAGCGCAGCGTCGTCATGGCAGCCGACAGCCGCTTCGACTTCCACCGCCATCGTGTCCATCGGACCTTCCTTGTCCAGAATGATCAGATAGTGCGGTGAGAGCACCGGCTGACGCAGCAGCAGCTCCTCGATTTGCGACGGGAAGACGTTCACGCCGCGAATGATCATCATGTCGTCCGAGCGGCCGGTGATCTTCTCCATGCGGCGCATCGTGCGCGCCGTGCCCGGCAACAGACGCGTGAGATCGCGCGTGCGGTAGCGGATGATCGGCAGCGCTTCCTTGGTGAGCGAGGTGAACACCAGTTCGCCGAACTCGCCGTCGGGCAGCACTTCGCCCGTCTCCGGATCGATGATTTCCGGGAAGAAGTGATCTTCCCAGATCGTCGGGCCGTCTTTCGTCTCGGCACATTCGCAAGCCACGCCCGGCCCCATCACTTCCGACAGACCGTAGATGTCGACCGCATCGATGCCCATGCGTTTCTCGATGGCCGAGCGCATGTCGTTCGTCCACGGCTCCGCGCCGAAGATACCGATGCGCAGCGACGCGTCGGCCGCCACCATGCCCTGACGCTCGAGTTCGTCGGCAATCGCGAGCATGTAGCTCGGCGTGACCATGATGATGTCAGGCTTGAAGTCCTGAATCAGTTGCACCTGCTTCTCGGTCTGGCCGCCGCCGAACGGGATCACCGTCAGACCGGCGCGCTCGGCGCCGTAGTGAGCACCCAGACCGCCCGTGAACAGACCGTAGCCGTAGCTGATGTGCACCTTGTCGCCACGACGCGCACCGGCAGCGCGGATCGAGCGTGCGACCAGATCGGCCCACGTGCTGATGTCGTTGGCCGTGTAGCCCACGACCGTCGGCTTGCCTGTCGTGCCAGACGACGCATGCACGCGCGAGACCTGTTCCATCGGCACTGCGAACATGCCGAACGGATAGCTGTCGCGCAGATCCTGCTTCGTCGTGAACGGGAACTTGGCCAGATCGGCCAGCGAGGTCAGGTCGTCCGGATGGACGCCGGCCTCATCGAATTTCCGGCGATACACCGGCGAATTCTCATAGGCATGCCGCAACGTCGTCTTCAGACGTTCGAGCTGAAGGCTGCGCAGTTCGTCGAGGCTCGCTTTCTCGATCGGCTCGAGCGGCAGGGCGGTGGTCATGACTGTCTCCTTGGGACTTGCTACTGCTTACTGTTACGCATGTGTCTCGCGAACCGGTGCCCGGACTCGCGTATTTCCGGGTCGCGTCAGACGACGTTGCCCTTGATCTGTGCGGACTTGCCGCGAAACATCGCGACCACGTCGCCTGCCGAGTTCGTCAGGCGAATGTCGTAGATGCCATGACGCCCCGAGAGCAGTTGCTCCTGGGCCTCGGCCGTGAGCGTGTCGCCGCCCGAGACCGGCTTCAGGAACTCGATGCTGCACCCGGCCGCCACCGTGTTGATGTTGTAGCTGTTGCACGCGAACGCAAAGGTCGAGTCGGCCAGGGTGAACATCAGGCCGCCGTGGCAGATGGCGTGACCGTTGAGGAATTCGTCGCGAATGCGCATCGTCATGCGCGCGTAGCCCGGGCGCACTTCCTGCAACTCCATACCCAGCCATTGGCTCGCACGGTCGCTGCGGTACATGGCCTCACCCGTGGCGCGGGCGAGTTCTTCCGGTGTCATCTCACTGGTTGCCTTGGTGGCGGAGGAGGTCAGGCTCATCGTGTCTCTCGTCTTGTCTTGTTATCTGTCGGTCTCTCGCGCGGCGCGTGGGGCTTTGGCGGTTCTTGCGTTCTGGCGTGCTTCGGCGTCGCTGCTGTGCTTGTCTCGGTCTTTCCTGGGGGCGCGCAGTGTCGGAAATCAGCGTCCTTCGAACTTCGGCGCGCGCTTCTCGAGGAACGCGTTCACGCCTTCGGCATAGTCGTATGACGCTCCGAGCGCGCGCTGTCCGTCGCGCTCGAGATCGAGCTGCTGGTCGAGCGTGTTGGTGGCCGACGCGTACAGCGCTTCCTTGATGGTCGCGAGGGCCTTGGTCGGTTGCGTCGCCAGTTGTGCAGCAAGCTTCTGCGCTTCGGACTGGAGGGCGTCGTCGTCGACACAGCGCCAGATCAGTCCCCACTGTTCGGCTTGTTCGGCCGACAGCTTGTCGCCGAGCATCGCAAGGCCCATCGCGCGGGCCATACCAATGCGCTGGGGCAGAAACCAGGTGCCGCCGGTATCGGGCAGCAGACCGATCTTCACGAAGGCCTGAAGGAAGTTGACCGACGCCCCCGCGAGCACGATGTCGCAGGCGAGCGCCAGATTGGCGCCTGCCCCCGCGGCGATGCCGTTTACGGCCGCAATCACCGGCAGCGGCATCGCGCGCAACTTGCGCACGAGCGGGTTGAAGTTCTCGTCGATCAGCGCCCCGAGATCGGTCGAGGCACCCGGCGTGAAGTCCAGATCCGCCAGATCCTGACCGGCGCAGAAGCCGCGTCCTGCACCGGTCAGCACAATGGCTCGCGCCCCCTGTGCCTGCGCGGTATCGAGGGCGTCGCGCAACTCCGCATGCATCTGCCGCGTGAAGCTGTTGAGCTTCTCGGGGCGGTTGAGCGTGATCGTCGCGACGTTGGCTTGCAGCGTCAGTTGAACCGTGGCGGTCATCGGTGTCTTCCTCCGGGGTGTCTTGTGATTACGGGGGGGCGAGGCGAGCGATCAGACGCGCTCGATGGCGATCGCAATGCCCTGACCCACGCCAATGCACATCGTGCACAGCGCGTAGCGTCCGCCGGTCCGGTGCAACTGGTACATCGCGGTAGTCACCAGCCGCGCGCCCGAGGCACCCAGCGGATGGCCCAGCGCAATCGCGCCGCCGTTCGGGTTCACGCGGGCGTCGTCGTCGGCAATGCCGAGCTGGCGCAGCACTGCCAGACCCTGGCTCGCGAAGGCTTCGTTCAGCTCGATCACGTCGAACTGATCCAGCGTCATGTTCAATTGCTTGAGCAGCTTGAGCGTGGCCGGGGCCGGGCCGATGCCCATGATGCGCGGCGCCACACCGGCGGTGGCCATGCCGAGCACGCGCGCACGCGGCGTGAGGCCATGCAGCTTGGCCGCGCTTTCGCTGGCGAGCAGCAGCGCACACGAGCCGTCGTTCACTCCCGAGGCATTGCCTGCGGTAACGGTGCCGTCCGGGCGAACCACGCCCTTGAGCTTGGCCAGCGATTCGAGGCTCGTTGCGCGCGGATGTTCGTCACGGTCGACGACGATCGGATCGCCCTTCTTCTGTGCGATAGCGACCGGAGTGATTTCCTGTGCGAGCGTGCCGTCGGCCTGAGCGCGCGCGGCCTTTTCCTGGCTGCGCAGCGCGAAGCGGTCCTGATCTTCGCGGTTGATCTTGAAGTCGTCGGCCACGTTCTCGGCCGTCTCCGGCATCGAGTCCACGCCGTATTGCGCCTTCATCAACGGGTTGATGAAGCGCCAGCCGATGGTCGTGTCGAAAATGGCGGCCTGACGGGCGAACGCGCTATCGGCCTTGCCCATCACGAACGGTGCGCGGGTCATCGACTCGACGCCGCCTGCAATCATCAGCCCGGCTTCGCCTGCCTTGATGGCGCGCGCGGCGCTGCCGATGGCATCCATGCCCGAGCCGCACAGGCGGTTGAGCGTGGCGCCCGGCACGTCGATCGGCAGTTCGGCGAGCAGCGAGCCCATGCGGGCCACGTTGCGGTTGTCTTCGCCCGCCTGATTGGCGCAGCCGTAGATGACGTCGTCGATCAGCGTCCAGTCGACGTTCGGGTTGCGCGCCATGAGCGCCTTGAGGGGAATCGCACCGAGGTTGTCGGCGCGAACATCCTTCAGGGCGCCGCCGTAGCGGCCGATGGGCGTACGGATGGCGTCGCAGATGAAGGCTTCGGTCATGATGTCTCGTTCCTGTCTTTTCGTGGGGCGGGGCGCGGCGTCGGCCGCGCGACGGTGAGTGCCTATGGTAGTGGCTAACCGTCGCGCTGGCCTATGCCGTGAGGTGCTTGCCGTCCCCTCTCTCTATATAGATATGGGGTGGTGCTCAGGCGGCGCCGGCGTCGGACTTGGCCGGCACGTGGCGGCGGCTCTGCACGACGCGGAAGCGATTCGCGACGAAGGCGGCGTCGGCGAGGCTCGCGTTGGCGGCCGGGTTGCCGCCCGTGCCGTGGTAATCCGAGTAGGCGGCGGACTGGTTCACGAACACGCCACCCGTCAGGTTGAGCGACAGGGCAACGCGGCCTTCGATAGCGGCGTCGAGCGCCTGGGCTTCGCCTTCGGCGGTCGTCGTGTATGCCGACAGCGTGAGCGCACCATGTTCGGCGGCGGTGCGGCCGGCCAGCGAGAAGGCTTGTGCGCTGTTGTCGACAGCGATCACGAAGGCGATCGGGCCGAACCACTCGCGGGTGTAGATCGCTTCGTCGGCCACGTCGAGCGCGACGATCAGCGGCGTGCGCACGCGGGCATCGGCGAAGGCCGGGTGCTGGAGCGTCTGGCTGTCGAGCACGACGCGGCCGACCTTGCGGGCTTCGTCGATGCGGGCGAGCACGCCTTCGTTCTGGATTGCGCCGAGCAGTTCGACGGCCTTGGCCGGGTCGCTGCACGTCTTTTGCACGCTGCCCGCGATGGCCGCGACGACTTCGTCGAACGACACTTTGCCGTCCGGCGTCTGGATGCCGTCGCGCGGAATGTAGATGTTCTGCGGTGCGGTGCACATCTGACCCGAGTACAGCGCCAGCGAGAAGCCGATGTTGCGGGCCATGCCCTTCAGGTCGTCGGTCGAATCGATCACGATCTGGTTCACGCCGGCCTTCTCGGTGTAGACCTGCGCCTGACGGGCGTTGGTCTCCAGCCAGTCGCCGTTGGCGGTGCTGCCGGTGAAGTCGATCACGCGCACTTCATTGCGCTTGGCCAGTTGCTGGACGATGGCGCCGTCGTTCGGGTTGGTGGCCGCGAGCGTCACGACATCGGGATCGAAACCGGCTTCTTTGAGGACGTCGCGCGCGATCTTTACGGTGATGGCGAGCGGCAGGATCGCGCCCGGATGCGGCTTGACGATCACGGCATTGCCGGTGGCCAGGCTGGCGAACAGGCCCGGGTAGCCGTTCCACGTCGGGAACGTGCAGCAACCGAGCACCAGTGCCACGCCACGCGGCACGACGGTGTAGCGCTTTTCCATCGCCAACGGCGGGTTCTTGCCTTGCGGCTTCTCCCAATAGGCGTTCGCCGGGATGCGGCGCAGTTCGTCCCAGGCATAGGCCACAGCTTCGAGGCCGCGATCCTGAGCGTGCGGGCCGCCGGCTTGGAAGGCCATCATGAACGCTTGCCCCGTCGTGTGCATCACGGCATTGGCCATTTCGAAGCTGCGCGCGTTCAGGCGCTTGAGAATTTCCAGCGACACGCCGACCCAGGCGTCCGGGGTCGCGGCGCGCCACGATTTGTGAGCGTCACTCACGCGAGCGAGCAGGGTGTCGATCTCGAAACCGGGATAGGTGGTGCCGAGTGCGAAGCCGAAGGGCGAGACCTCCTGACCGGCGCTGCCCGTGCTGCCACGTTGCTCCAGCGGGAATGCGGCATTCAGGTATTGCTTGAAGGCGGCTTCGCCGTCGGCGGCGGCCGTCTCGCCATAAGCCCGCGGGCTCGGCATTTCCGTGAACGGGCTCCAGTAACCACGTGTGGCGATGGCCTGAAGGGCGCGCTCGAGGGTCTCTTGGTGTTTGGCGAAGAGGGGATGAGTCATGGTTGTGGATCTGTCCGTGTCGGGATGCGGCTGGCGGATTCGCTGTCTGCCGGCAGGCACGTTCGTGCAAGGCGCGCGGCAAGACGCAGGGAACGGCACCGGGTCGTCGTCGATATGTCTCATGAACATTAATTGACCGACCGGTTGGTTTGTTAATATAGCACCAAATCTTCCGGGCGTGGCGCACGATGACGCCGGGTTTTCCCCGACGGCCCCGGTAGCGTCCGGGCATGACCGGCGGCGTTCATCGCACCGTGGCCCGGTACGGGTTGATGAGCCGTTTGCATGGCGGAACGAAAGGTGCGTGGCCGGGGGATCGATGGCATCATGCCTAACCACTAGTCGACGCCCGGCGAGCCCCTTACCTTGGTTTGCCGCGTGCGCCGCAGCGCCGTTGCGAACCAATGGCGTGCCTATCGCCTTATGCCTGTTTCCGGTGACTGCTTGGGTGTCATGCCCATGGTGGCGCCGGCCCCCGAATCACAAGACGAGACTTTGACTGGAGGAAGAAGAGGATGACGTACGAGAACATTCTGGTGGAGACGCGCGGCCGCGTCGGTCTGATCACGCTGAATCGTCCGAAGGCGCTCAACGCGCTGAACGATGCGCTGATGGACGAGTTGGGTGCAGCGCTCACCGCCTTCGACGCTGATGAGGCGATCGGTTGCATGGTGATTACCGGTAGCGAGAAGGCGTTCGCTGCGGGGGCCGATATCGGCATGATGTCGAAGTACACGTTTGCGGACGTATTCAAGGGCGACTACATCACGCGCAACTGGGAAACGGTGCGCCGAATCCGAAAGCCGGTGATTGCGGCTGTGTCGGGTTTTGCGCTCGGGGGCGGGTGTGAACTGGCGATGATGTGCGACTTCATCATTGCGGCCGACAACGCAAAGTTCGGTCAGCCGGAGATCAAGCTCGGTGTGATCCCGGGGGCGGGCGGTACGCAGCGTCTTACGCGTGCAGTGTCGAAGGCCAAGGCGATGGACATGTGCCTGACGGCGCGCTTCATGGATGCCACCGAGGCCGAGCGTGCCGGCCTCGTGTCGCGCGTGGTGCCGGCAGACAAGCTGCTCGACGAGGCGATCGGCGCAGCCAATACCATCTGCGAATACTCGCTGCCGGTCGTGATGGCTGCCAAGGAAGCCGTTAACCGTGCGTTCGAATCGACGCTCGACGAAGGTGTGCAATTCGAGCGCCGGATGTTCCATTCGCTGTTCGCGCTCGAGGATCAGAAGGAAGGCATGGCGGCGTTCGTCGAGAAGCGCAAGCCGGTTTTCAAGCATCGCTGATGCCTGTTGCATAAAACCGGGATGACCTCCTGTGTGGAGGTCGTCCTATGATAGTCTGCCGGTTTTTTCAGCAAGGGACGAATCGATGGCGACGAAAAGACGTGCATTTGCGCTGGCCTTGGTCGTGGCCTCAGGGCTGCTGTTGGGTGCCTGCGGGAAGAAGGAAGAATCGGCTTCGGGCCGGTCGGTCGGGCCAGACGGCTCGCAACCTGTGTACGTCGTCGGTTCGGACGCGGCTTATGCGCCGTTCGAGTTTGAGACCGATACCCGGCAGATTGCCGGCTTCGATATCGATGTGATGAAGGCTGTCGCCGACAAGGCGGGCATCTCCATCCGATTCATCAATACGCCGTTCGAGGGCATCTTCAATTCGCTGGTGCAGGGGGATCGCGACATTCTGATTTCGGCCATCACGATTACGGATGAGCGGCGAAAGCAGATGGATTTCTCGACGCCTTATTTCGAGGCGTCGCAATTGATCGCCGTGCCGGCCAACTCGACCGTTCAGAAGTTTGACGACCTGAAATCGATGAAGGTGGGGGTTCAGACGGCCACCACGGGCGATGAAGTCGTGCAGAAGCTCATGGGCAAAAACAATCCGTCGGTCAAGCGCTTCGAGGGTACGCCGCTCGCGATGAAGGAGCTTGAGGCGGGAGGCGTCGATGCGGTGGTGGCGGACAATGGCGTCGTGGTGAACTTCATTGCGAACAATCCGGATGCCAAGCTGCGCACGGTTGCCGATAGCAGCTTCCCGAAGGAGTACTACGGCATTGCGGTGCGCAAGGGCGATGCCGAGTTGCTGGCTAAAATCAACAAAGGGATTGACGCGATTAAGTCTGACGGCACGTACGACGCTATTTTCGAGCGCTACTTCGGCAAGAAGTCCTGACGTCCCACATATATAGGGCATCGGCACCTTCAGGTGCCGATGCCTGACGAAAAGGCCCCGTCCAGACGGGGCTTTTTCATGGGTTTTCAAAATATTTTCACAAAGGGCTTGCCAGGGTTCGGGGTTTTCACTAATATCTCGTCTCTCGCAACGACAGCGACGCAGCGAAAGCGGCGAAGCGGTTGAGGCGACGGGCTGGAAAGCCCGGTGGTTAGTGGTTTTGGAGCTTGTGAGTCGCTACGGCGGCGAA
>NZ_CABPST010000014.1 GCF_902459805.1 Pandoraea bronchicola
ACGGACACGAGCTGGTTCGTCAACGGCGGTGTGTCGTACACGAATCACAGCGTGAAGACGGATCGCACGGTGGCTGCGCGTAACGCGTCGGCACGCCTGACGGGCAAGACGAGCGGTCAGACGTTCGGCATGTTCGGTGAGGTGGGCAAGCGCTTTGACGTGTCGGGCGTGAACGTTGATCCGTCGGTGGGCGTGCGTGTGGCATCGACGCGTCTGAATGCGTTTGATGAGGCGAACCGCGACGGGCAAGGCAACGACGGCCTGAAGGTGGGATCGCAGTCGCAGACGTCGACGCGCGGTGTGGTTGGTGTGCGTCTGTGGAGTGAAGTGGCGAGCATTGCGGGCGGCAAGTTGGCCCCGTCGCTGCGCCTGTCGTACGAGCACGAGTTCGGCAACACGCAGAGCAGCCTGACGAACGCGATCTACGGCGCGCCGAGCAATTTCACGGTGAAGGGTCCGAAGCTGGGCCGCGACATCTTCACGGCGGATCTGGGCGTCGACATGCAGGTCAAGAAGCAACTGGAAGTGCGCGTGGGCGGCAACGTGAGCGTGCGCAAGGGTGAGAGCGCGCTGGGCGGTGGTATCTCGGCGAAGTATCGCTTCTAAGGCAGTCGGCAGGACGTTTTCCTCGCGAGGGGAAAGCGCGGATCGCTTCCCAAGGGGATCTGAGTGGCGCATCGGACAGTCCTGATCGATGCGTCATCGAATGAATAGCATTGGGTCGAAGCCCCCGTTACTTATCGGTAACGGGGGCTTTTGCATTTGAGACGCCGATTGAATCGAATTGCCAAAAAATCAATGTCGAGTGACGGGTTCCCCCACGGGGGAAGGCGCGCACTTTGCGTTGCGTTGGGTCCTCCGGCTGCCTGCAGTTTTGAGTGCTAAATCCTGTTGTTCTCGTATTTTATGTCGAATATCACCTTGTATCGTTTTGTTCGTAGGGGTTTTCGCTGTAATTTTCATGGGATATGTCCCAAGAGCGGTGTTTTTGGTGAGTAATTTCCCAATGCCCCGCCCTAAAGACCGTTAATACGTTAATCACGTCCTACGATTCGTGTCACTCATCGAATGCAACGCAACTTGCGGATTGAAATTCGATATTTGCCAATCACGAATTGAAGAGGGACGTAGCACATGAATGCAAACCATATCAACGCCGACACGGGTATCAATTCCACCAACGACACGCTGGCTGCTCGCGTGCGCCGCACGGCTATCGCCGGTGCCGCAGCTGTTGCACTGACAGGCGGCGGTATGGTGAGCGCCAATGCGGCAACGGAGATGGTCTCTGAGACGAGCGCTGCAGAGAAGAACTGGAAGCGATTTGCTGGCGCGGCAGCCAAGCAGGCGGTGCCGTCGGTCGAGCGCGCACGCCACGTGCTGGCGAATGCTGCCGACAAGCAGGCCGAACTGTCGATGGCGCTCATGGTTGAGAGCAAGCAGAAGAAGGCGCTGATGGATGCCAGCGATGCTGTGCTGAAAGCAGAGACCAACTTGTTCCAGCGTGGACTCGATCGGGCCGAGAAGAACCTCGACAAGGCGCGCACGAACCTCGTGAAAGCCACGACAGCCCGCGAGGCAACCCAGGCCGCTCACGAGTATCTGGTTCAAGAGAAGGCCGACGCGGTGCGCACGGTATGGCATAACACCGCAAGCGAGTTGACCACGGGTGCCACGCGGCAACTGCCCGCGAAGACTAAGGCAGAGACCACGTTCATCGACGCGTCTGGCATCTCGGTTGACGACTTCTTCTCGCGTATCGACAGCGCCATCGCGCTCGGTAAAGAGAACAATGCCAAGATGGAAACGGAACTCAACAAGCCGGAGTTTCTGAAGCAGTTGGATCACGACATCGCAAAAGCCAAGCGTAATCTCGAATTGTTGAAGGCCAAGCAGATGATCGAGCCGATCATCGCCAAGGAGCCGATGGCCGAGATCGTGTCGACGCTCGATATGCCCGCGCCTGCGGTCGCAAGCGTCAACGAGGTCCCGGCGACGGCGACGGCATCGGTGGCCGAGGAAACGTCTGCCGTGGTTCTGACCGCCGACTCGAGCAACGATTGGCGGAAATGGCTTGACGACAAGACCAGCGATATCAAGAAGGGCGCAGAAGAGATCGCCAAGATCGTCGAGACGAGTGAGCACGCAACTGACGAGGAAAAAGCGACGACCCGCGAAACGCTGACCAACGTCATCGAAAAGTTGGAAACGGAACTCGACGAATCGAAGGGCAACGAGGGCGATGGCGCCGATCCCGATGAAGTCACCACGACGGATTCCGATCCCTCGGACGCCAACGTCGACACTGAAGAACCTGTTGCTGTTGAACTGCCGGTGGAACAGACGGAAACGTTGACGCAACCTGCTTTTTCGGCAGAGCAAGCCATGGCTTCGGGTGTCGTCCTGACGCAAATGGCCAACGCGGCTCAACAGAACGCCGAACTTTTCCGCAAGGGCATGCAAGACCGCGTGTCGGGCGACGACGCGTTCATGCAGCCGACGGACATCGGCTCGGCAGCCAGCGGCATCTCCACTTGGGCGCAAGCCATGGGCGGTCAGACGACCGGTCAGGGACGCGGCGACATCGCGGGCTTCTCGGTGCGCGGTGCCGGTATGGTGGCGGGGGTCGATGCCAAGAAGAACAACACGCGAGTCGGTGTGGCCGTTGGCTACGGCGATGCGAGCGTCGATGCCAATGGCGAGAACAGCCAGAACGCCTCGTCAAAGGTGAGCACGTACAGCGTCGGTCTTTACGGCGCACATGAAGTCGACGGCTGGTTCGCGAACGGCGGTGTGTCGTACAGCGCACACAGCATCAAGAGCCAACGCGCGGCCAAACTCGGCGGTGAGGTTTACGGTCTGAGCGGCAAGACGAGCGCCACGACCATCGGCGGCTTCGCGCAGTTCGGCAAGCACATCGTTACGCGTGCCGTGAATATCGATCCGAGCATCACGCTCAAGGTGTCGAACACCTCGGTGAAGGGCTTCACCGAAAGCGGTGACGCCGGTCTCAAGGTTGACGGCAGCCACTTCAACTCGGCGCGAGTGGGTATTGGCGCACGTCTGTGGAAGGAGTTTGGCGACGAGTCGCACAGCGTCACGCCGTCGCTGCGTATCGCTTACGAGCGTGAACTGGCGCATGCCGCACCGTCGATGGACGTTGCCCTCGCCAACGCGGCAAACGCCGGCACGATGACGGTCACGGGTAACAAGCTCGGCCGCGACATTCTGAGCGCGGAAGCCGGCATCGATGTGAAACTCGGCAAGAAGCTCTCGTTGCGCGGTGGCGTGAACGGCAGCCTTCGCCAAGGTCAAACGCAAGCCGGCGTGGCCGGTTCGCTCAAGTACGTCTGGTAATCCAGGTGTGAGAGGTGCCGGTATGCGACGACACCAAATTCGCGAGGCAGTTGCAGTAGCAGTAACGGCAGTAGTAGTCGTAGTAGTCGCAGTAGTCGCAGAAGTAGTAACGGCAGTAGTACCCGCAGTCGCAGTAAAGGAAAAGCCGTCCGGCATTACGCCGGACGGCTTTTTTTCGTCTTGCCGGTTCGCGCGTACGCCGCGCGATCAGAACGAGTGCGACACGCCGATATAGGCACCGGTCTGGCTCTTCCCTGCGGGGGGATTATCGAGCGAGTCGCTCGGAATGGCCGCCACCGAAAAGCTCTGATTTGCGCTGTTCTTCACGTAGGCGACTGTGCCATACAGGAACGTGCGCTTCGACAGGTTGTACGTCGTGCCCAGTTCGAACATCGTGGCGTGGCCGAAGCCGCCCGGTACGTTCACGTGATAGACCGCTGCATTCGCCGCCCAGGCCTGCGTCGCCTGATACTTCACGCCTGCCCAGTAGTGATCGGCACGCGTCGCGAAGTCGGGCGCCGGTGCATCCGGGGCCGACATATGCGTATAGCCCAATGAAATCGTGAAGCGGTTGAGGAATACGTTCGCACCGGCGAAATACTCGCGCGACGTGGCGAAGACATCGGTGAAGCGCCCGTTGGCGTCGCGAATTTCGTCGTACAACGCACGCAACTGGAACCGGTCATGCGTGTACGTCAATTGCGCTCCCATGCCGCGGCTGCTGTTGAACTGGCCTGCGATGTTCGAGAACGCATACTGGCCCGCGACATCGAAGCCGTACCAGTTCGGGCTCTGATAGTTGACGGTGTTGCTCGCCTGCGGCCAATTACGCCCTCGCACGAGCGACGCCGAGGAGAAGGCCTGCTGCTGGAACGGATCGAAGTCCCAGACCCCATTACTGATGAACAGGTTGCGACCGATCGTCAATTGGCCCCACGAACGGGAGTTGAAGCCGACCAGCGCGCGCCGGTCGAAAATCGATCCTGAGCCATTGTTGTTGTAGCCGTTCATCAACTGGAACCCGCCTTCCAGATTGAATACCGCATGCAAACCCTGCCCGAGATCTTCGTAGCCGCGCAGGCCGAAAAGGCTGGTGCCATAGTCGCCGCCTTGCGCACTCCAGCGCGATGCGGTGCCGCCGTTACCGTCCTGCAGATTGTTCATGAACTGAAAGCCGCCATCCACGCGGCCATAAAGTTGCACACTCGATTGCGCATGTGCAAACGTGCCGATGCTGCAAAGCAGGCTTGCTGCAATGAGCTTCTTTTTCATGGTCTGCTCCCCAGGTTGCGTTTTGCCCCGTGCCATCCTTGCGTGGTTATGTCCGCCATCGTCGCGCAGTGCCCGAGCGGGGGCGATACGGGATGTCGGCGGGAAAGCCTGAAATTTCGTTACGAGTGACGAGAAATTGGCGAGCGGGACCGCCTGCGCAACGGGCGCCGCATGAGGAAATGCGGGCGGTTGCAAGTGATGCCGTCACGCTCTGGTCGTCAGAGATCGTTGTCATGGCAGTCCACTGGCGTAGGGTCTGCGACAGCGTGGCGTGCGTGCAGAAATACTCGCGCGGTGCCGTGCGACCGGGATCGGCTGGCGAGGGACAAGCACTGCATCGCATGTCTTGTAGTGCGACGCAACGCACGCCCATCGCCCGAATGGCTCCTTTATAGCCGAATTCCCCGGCATGCAACATCGGGGAATGGCTTAGTACCCCGATTGTTGCGCGCCAACAACCGAAACGGCCCGGTCGGCGAGGCGAATTCGCGCCGCGCTTCAGCCGGCCGTGTCAGTCCCGCGCGCCGAAGGCCTCCATCTTGCTGGCCAGATGGGTCAGCAACCGGTTTGCAGCGCCGGACAGCCGCCGGCCCGCGCGGGTGACGAGGTGTGCCTCGGCGTTGTTGAGAATCGGATGATCGACCGGCAACGCACGCAGTACGCCGGCCTCGATTTCCTGCGACACCGCAAACGCGGGCAGAAATGTCGCGCCCAGTCCGGCGCGCACGAAATGCTTGAGCACGGAAATCGAGTTGGTCGTGACCGTTGGCACGAGCCGATGCTTTTCCGATTGCTCGGCCAGTTCCATCAGTTGACGCGTGCCATAAGCCCCATGCATGAGGGCGAGCGGTACGTCGTAGAGCGCATCGAGCCGAAGCGCCCCCGCGCTATCCAACCGGTCGACGAGCGACGAGCCGGGCGCCACGATCGCGTGCACCGGCTGGCGCATCTGCGCGCGAGAGACGATCTTGGGCTCGGCCGGCGGGTTGTAGACAAGTCCGATGTCCGCGTCGTCTTCGGCCACGAGCCGCATGACCTCGTTGGTCCCTGCCAGATCGAGCGTCAGGGTGATATCGGGGTAGCGCTTGCAGAAGTACTGTAGCGGGGCCCCCATCAGATCGCTGACAAACCCCTCGCCGACGGCCAGCCGGATATGGCCGCGTCGCAGCCCACGCACTTCCTGCAGCTTGGCAAGCAAGTCCTCCTGGTGCGCGCGCTGCTCCCGGTAATACTCCATGAGTAGCCGGCCGGCCTGCGTCAGGTGGACGCCGCGCTTGTGGCGTTCGATGAGCGGCAACGCCAGTTCGGCCTCCAGCAAGGCGATCTGACGGCTGACGGCGGACGGGGCGATGTCGAGCCGGTCGGCGGCGGCGCGCACGGTGCCGCATTGGACGGCCTCGTACAGATACGGCAGGCGGCTTTCAGTGATGGCAGGTGTCATAGCCTAAAGACTAATTATTAGAACAAAAATCTTCAAGCGTTGTCATTGAGCGTGGTTTTTTTTCAATTCACACTGCAAAACATGCGGATCGGCCCCTCTGCCGTGCAACGAACCCAGGCGAGGCCCGGTGGAGGTGGTCCGATTCCGCGCCATTTTCATGGCCACCGGCCGTGACATCGGCATAGCAGGGCGAAGGGCCCCTCGGGCCGTCCGGACCGCCACCGATCCCTATCGGAGACACCAGATGATTCCTCCGCGCAACACGCGATTCGGCATCGATCATCCGCTGGTCACCGTGCATGACCATCCGCGGCGGCTGGCGCATTACGAGCGCATGGGCTTCTCTGCGTCGCCGGTGTCATATCACCCGTGGGGCACGGTGACATCGCTCATGATGTTGGGCGATAACTTCATCGAATTGATCGGCGTGAACGACGCCCGCAAGTTCGGCACGAACGCGATCGGCGACTTTTGTTTCGGACGCTATCTCGGCAGCTTTCTGGCGCGCGAAGAGGGCGTGTCGCTCGTCGCGCTTCACAGCAAGGATGCCCGCGCGGACCACTCGCGTCTCGTGCAGACCGGGCTTCAGACGCAAGGCATCCTCGATTTTCGCCGCACCATGCGCAAACCGGACGGCGCCCCCGACGAGGCCGTCGTCTCGCTAGGCTTGTTCATCGACGACTCGCTGGGTGATGCGTCGAACTTCATCTGTCATCAGCATCGGCCCGAGTTGATCTGGGTGCCCGAGTGGCAGACGCACGCGAACGGCGCGACCAACATCATCGGCGTGACTTACGTGACGCCGGATACCGCTTCCCTGCGCGGGCTCGCGACACGCTGGCAGCAGATGTACGGTGCACGTCACGTCGATCTATATGACGGCGGAGCGGTGGCCGACACCGGCTGCGGGCACTTGCTTGCGCTGTCGCCACAACGCGCCGAAGCCCGTTATGCGGCGGTGGGATTGCCGATGGCGCAGGCCACACGCACGCACGCCGTGGCGATCACGCTGCTGGCGCCGGATCTGGCGCACGTCGAGGCGCTGTGGCGCGAACACGGCGTGCCCTACGGCTACAACGAGCATGGGCTGGTGGTGGAGCCCGAATTTGCGGGCAATGTGGTGCTGGAGTTCGTCAACCACCCGCACTGAAATTCCCTGAAGTTTCCAAGCGGCGGCCGGATCCCCGGCCGGCGGAGCAACGCGGCGTCGCCCGTGGGGGCGGCGTCATCCTCGCAGTTAATCTGGAGTCAACATGAAAATCATCGGAGTGGTCGGACTGGGCAATATGGGACGCGGCATGGCGCTGTCGTTGCAGCGCGGCGGTTTCACGGTGCTTGGTTTCGATCCGTCGCCGGCCGCTGGCAGCGCCCTGGCCGACGCCGGCATCGGCCTGCGGGCTTCGGTCGCCGACCTCGCCCGCGAAGCCGACGCACTGGTGCTGTCGCTGCCGACGTCGCAAGTTGTCGAGGCCGTGGTGAACGGTGCCGACGGCATTGCCGCGAACGGTCGCGAAGGTCTGATCGTTGTCGACACGTCGACGGCCGACCCCGAAAGCACGCGCGCATTGGCTGCCACGCTGCGCGAGAAGGGCATTGCCCTGGTCGACGCACCGGTCTCCGGCGGCCCGAAGGGCGCACTCAACGGCGCGCTCACGATGGTGCTGGGCGGCTCGGCGGACGACATCGCACGTGTCGAACCGGTACTCGCCGCCATGTCGGCCAAGCGCGTTCATATCGGTGACGTGGGCGCGGGGCATGTGACCAAGCTCATCAACAACCTGATGTGTGCTGCCCATCTGGTCGTGGCGGGCGAAGCGATGCGTCTGGCGAAGGCCGCAGGTGTCGCGCCCGAGCAGGTGCTCGAGGGGCTGAATGCCGGTTCGGGCCGCAGTGGCGTGACGCAGACCAACTATCCGACGTGGATCCTCAACGACGCATTCGACTCCGGCTTCACGATGAAGCTCATGCGTAAGGATGTGCGTCTGGCCATGGCGCTCGCGGAGCAGACGGGCACGCTCGCCACGGGGCCGCTCTCGGCGGAAGTCGGCCGTCTGTGGGCGGCGAGCGCTGCAACGGTGGGCGATGACGAGGACTTCAACCGCATCGTGCAGTTCATCGAGCCGGGCCGCGAGTAATCGGCCCCGACGCATCCGCGTTCGATCTTTCTCTTTTCGTTTGACGACACGATGCGCCCGCGACGGCGCATCGCACGGAGTTTTCTCATGGCAGACCAACAAGCCGCCGCCTTGCTCGGCGCATTCGCAAAGTTCTTCCCCAACGCCACCACCATTGGCTCGTTCGTGAATGGTGAACTGGTCGAAGGCGCGGGTGAGGCAACCATCGATATCGTGAATCCGGCCACCGGCCAGACAGTGCTGACCTACCGCGACGCAGGTGCCGCTGTTGTGGCACAGGCCGCAGATGCCGCGCAAGCCGCACAGAAGACCTGGTGGGCGCTGACCCATGCGGCGCGCGGCCGCGTGATGCAGGCCGTCGGCAGCAAGATCCGCGAAAACGCCGAGGCACTCGCGCAACTCGAATCGATCGGCGCAGGCAAGCCGATCCGCGATTGCCGTGGCGAAGTCGGCAAGGTGGCCGAGATGTTCGAGTACTACGCCGGCTGGACCGACAAGTTCTTCGGCGACGTCATCCCGGTGCCGAGCACGCACCTGAACTACACACGTCGTGAAGCGATGGGCGTGGTGCTGCAGATCACGCCGTGGAATGCACCGGTCTTCACCTGCGGCTGGCAACTCGCCCCGGCCATCGCCATGGGCAACGGCGTGCTGCTCAAGCCGTCGGAACTCACGCCCGCCAGCTCGCTCGTGGTGGCGGCGCTCGCCGAACAGGCAGGCGTGCCGCGCGGCCTCATCAACGTGCTCGCCGGCTTCGGTCACACCACCGGTCAGGCCGCGATCTCGCATCCGGTCATCAAGAAGGTCGTGTTCGTCGGCTCGCCGGCCACGGGCAGCAAGATCGCCACGGCCGCCGCGCAGCGCCTGCTGCCGAGCGTGCTCGAGCTGGGCGGCAAGTCCGCCAACATTGTGTTCGACGATGCCGACCTGAAGCGTGCCTGTCTTGGTGCCCAGGCAGCCATCTTCTCGAGCGCCGGTCAAAGCTGCGTAGCGGGCTCGCGTCTGCTGGTTCAGCGCGGCGTGTACGACCAGATGATCGAGATGCTGGCACGCGGCGCGGAGAAGATTCGCGTGGGCGAGCCACTGGACGACACCACCGAAGTTGGCCCGATCTGCAATCGCACGCAGTATCAACATGTGATGAACATGATCGACGCCGGCGTCGAGGGTGGCGCGCGTCTGGCGGCCGGCTCGCAGCAGCGCAGCGACGGCGGCTTCTTTGTGCGTCCGGCCGTGCTGGCCGACGCAAACAATACGATGGGCGTGGCACGCACGGAAATCTTCGGCCCGGTGGTTGTGGCGATCCCGTTCGACACGGAAGAGGAAGCGCTGGCGATTGCCAACGACAGCGAATTCGGTCTGGCGGGCGCCGTGTGGACGCAGGACGTGGCGCGCGCGCACCGCGTGGCCGCGCAGGTCAACGCCGGCACGTTCTGGATCAACGGTTACAAGACTATCAACGTGGCGTCGCCGTTCGGGGGCTACAACCACAGCGGTTACGGCCGCTCCAGCGGTGTGGAAGCGCTGTACGAGTACACGCAGACGAAGAGCGTGTGGGTTGAGACCGCAGCCAATCCGGCCACCCCGTTCGGCTACGTCTGATCCCGTTCGCCCGTCGGACGAAGGCAATCTGCGCCAATGCGCTGCCATCATGCGTTCTGTCGTCGGGAACGTGTCGTAAAAGTGTGATGTGTGTGCCGGACGAAGGTCGTGAGACCCCGTCCGGGACGCGGCCGTTTCAGCCTGCGAGATCACGGGCCGAAACGGCAATTTTGACCGCGTATAATGCCGCCCTCGGGTGGTTCGGCGCGGAACGCTGTTGCTGTCACCGAGGCGTGTCAATATGGCGCTCGTTTGGGCGTCATGAGGGGAGAAGTCCGCAGGTTTTGCGACCGGGTGGACAACGCGCCGAATTTCCTTAACCACCGAAATGTTCGCGCCTTTTCCGGGCAACCGGATGGCACCGGACCGGTTCAATAGCAAGTGCAGTGGAGACCCAGATGGCAGTCATGGAACAAAACGCGGCAAAGCCGCAAGGGGGCGCCTTCAGCGATGGCGTGCGCCTGTATGTTTGGGCAATCGTAATTCTTGTGGTCGCGGAGCTGATCGGGGCGATCAGCATCAAGGCCGGACACGGCAAGATCGTGTTGTTGCCGATGGTCTGGGCGTTGCTGCTCGGCGCGGCGTTGGGCCTGTCGCAGTCGCGTCTGCCGCGTTTTGCACAGATCGACCTGCCGATGCAGCATAAGGCTGCCGCGATTCTGCAACCGGCGCTGCTGCTCTTCGTGGCAAAGCTGGGTCTGCTCGTGGGCGGCTCGCTGCCCAAGCTCGTGGCCGCCGGCTGGGCGCTCGTGTTCCAGGAGTTCGGTCACTTCGTGGGCACGATCATTCTGGGCCTGCCTGTTGCCCTGATGCTCGGCATCAAGCGCGAAGCCATCGGCGCGACCTTCTCGGTCGGCCGTGAGCCGAGCCTTGCCATCATCGGCGAAAAGTACGGCTTCGACTCGCCCGAAGGCCGCGGTGTGCTGGCCGAGTATCTGACGGGCACGATCTTCGGTGCCGTGTTCATTTCGCTGTTCGCCGGTTTTGTCGCCAGCCTGAACCTGTTCCACCCGCATTCGCTCGCCATGGGCGCCGGCGTGGGCTCGGGCTCGATGATGGCCGCTGCAGCCGGTGCCATCGCTGCGCAGCAAACGCCGGAAGTCGCCAAGGAAGTTGCCACGTTCGCCGCGGCATCGAACCTGATCACGACGACCATCGGCACGTACTTCACGCTGTTCATCTCGCTGCCGCTCGCCGTGTGGGGCTACCGCGTGATGGAGCCGGTGCTGGGCCGCATGAGCCGCCGTGGCCGCGCCAATGCCGAAGCCGCCGCCATTGCAGACGCCGAAGCCGCCAAGGAACTCAAGCAAGCCAGCAAAGCGCATACCGTCGAGATGAACTTCGGTGCGCGCCTGTTCGCCTGGGTGTTCTCGGGCACGCTCGCGCTCATCGGTAACAGCATGGCCTTCAAGACGCCGTTCCTCGACGGCGTGCCGGGCATGCTCATCATCATCGGTGCCGTGATCGTTGGCGAAGCGCTGTACTTCGTCACGCGTCGCAAGGTGCCGGCCGTGTGCTGGGTGTCGCTGATCGCCATGTTCCTGACGTCGCCGGCCTTCCCGTTTGCACCGGTCGTCGAGCAGTTCACGGGCAAGATCAACTTCCTCGCGCTGGTCACGCCGATGCTGACCTACGCAGGTCTGTCGGTTGCCAAGGACGTGCCTGCCTTCCGCCGCCTCGGCTGGCGCATCGTGGTCGTGTCGTTCCTCGCGAACGCCGGTACGTTCCTCGGTGCTGCGATCATCGCCGAGTTCTTCCACGTGTAATGCGTGCCCGGTGTGCGTGGCGGTGACAGGCCGCGCACCCGCAGGGAAAGCGAAAACGCCACGGCATGCCGTGGCGTTTTCGTTTGTGCGGCCGGATCGGGATCGATAGCTCAGGGCTTGGTGGTCGCGGCGTCGGCCTGTGCGCGCGCCTGATAGTAGCGACGGAAGTAGGCGCGAATCTCGGCTGGCGAGAGCTTGCCGTCGCGATTGACGTCGATCTCGTCGAAATGCTGATGGAGGAACGGTTCGGCGGCGGCCACCTCGTCGCGGCTCAGATAGCCGTCGCCATCCTTGTCGGCCGCCTTGAAATAGCGCTCGAACGTCGCGCGCCGTGCCTCCAACTGGCTGCGTTGATAGGCCATCCATTCATTGCGATCGATCTTGCCATCGTGATTGGTGTCGATGGCATCGAACGAGCGTTGCAGGTACAGGCCGAGGGCGGCGTTCTGGTCAGCCGCGTCGCCATAGTCCGGGCCCGCTGCCGGGGCAGGGGATGTCGGCGTGGCCGGCACGATGCCGTTCACCGGATTGCCCTGCGCATGGCCGGGTATAGCGACGAGCGATAGCGCGGCCGCCCCGGCGCAAAGGGTGAAGGCGGCGAGTGCCCGGCGTCCGAGGCGTCGTGTTTTGAGTGTCCGGAGCGTACGTTGGTGGAGTGTGTCTTGGTGTGTCATGTCGCGCTTCTCCTTATTCCTTGAGCGAAGACGGCGGCGTGTGTCCCGTGTTCGCAATGCCACGTGAGGCGCATGCCGCCCGAGAACGATGCTCACAGCGATCAGCGGCGATGGCGGTCGTCCGTAATGACGTTACCGATCACGCCGCCGACGACGGCACCGCCCACGGTCGTGCCGAGGTCGCCGCCCGAGATGAGCGCGCCGCCAAGTGCGCCGACGCCGGCGCCGACCGCCGTATTACGCGATTCGCGCGGCGTCATGCTGCCGCAGCCGGCCAGTGTGCCCACCAAGGCCACCCCCGCGAGAATCGGGCCGGCAGCGCGCGAGAGATGTGAAATGTGCGAGGTCCAGCGTTGTGCGATTTTCATGATGCAAAGCTCCTTCAGGGGGCGTTGGGCCCCCGTGCTGCGCTGGCCGGGCAACAAGGCGCAGCCTGCGGTTCGATAGATTCGATAACGGCAGTGGCGTCCGGTACGAGGGCGAAGCGCCACGCGTAGCGCGATCAGTGCGCAATCAGTGTGCGGTTTCGGAACCCGGCGTCGGCGCGCCGGCCCCGTTGGCCGGATACGTCTCCTGATATGCCGGGGGCGGCGGCGGAGGCGGGTACGGGCGGCCCTGGGCATCGGACGGGTATGGCCGGCCATACCCGTCAGTTGGCGGGTATGGGCGCCCATAGGCGTCGGTAGCCGGCGCCGGAGACGGCGGCGCTGCGTACGGACTGCATGGCGTACCGGCCGCATAGGGCGGCGGGCCGCAGTCCGGTCGATACGCCGGATTCGTCGTTTCGTTGCCTCGGTACGGTAAGCGCGGTTGGGGCGGCGCCTCATACGCGCATCCGGCCAGCGACAGCAGCGCCGCAGCCATACCGGTCGCGGCGGCTGTCGTGACGATGCGTCTCTTCGCGGCAGCCGTCGATGTACGGTTCGTCAAATTCGTTCTCATCATGACCTCCTTGTGAGAGCGGTGTTCGCCCCGCCCGTCGCCATGCATCGATTCACATGGATCGATTTAAGTTGGACGCAAGTTGCGGCAGATGGGTCGGCCGATCTTGTAAGACTTTGTAATGGGTGCTGGCGGCGCCTGCTGGCGGGGATCTCGCGTGGTTATTGCAGTGCACGCTGGGGGCAATATCTATGACGTACTCCGAACAAATGTAGGAATGCGCTGACAATGCGTACGTAAAATGCGTCCTCTCTAGGCATTGTTCGTATTCGTTCGCGTATTCGCTCTCATATACGAACGCAGCGACGGCTGCAGCGACGACGCCTCGTCGCGGACATGCTGTGAAAACATGACATCGAAATTGTTCAATTTTGAAGTATTGGGGGCGCGAGGCGTTGGAACACGCCAACTTGGGCTCGCGTGCGTTCAATACGCGAGAACTCGGCGTATTACGCGATGCCTGTCATCGCAATCCGCGTTGAATGCGTTGAAATATCGGGAAAGTCCGGGGGAGTGTTTGCGCGTAGTTTTCGCCGCAAGCTGCGTTTGCGCTGGCATACTGTGCCCGCTGACGCCCGGTATCGGCTTCAGCGGACGTTGAGAAATTTCGATTGAGGTGCTCGGCCTATCCGCGCAGGCTTACCCATGCCACAAGTCAAGAAAGAAGACATTCGTCTGGCCATCCTCGAAGCGTCGCACGCCCTGTTTCTGGAGAAGGGCTACGTCGACACCACGATGGTGCAGATTGCCAAGCGTGCAGGTATTTCGCACGCGAATATCTACAGCTACTTCACCGCGAAGTTGCAAGTCTTCTTCTGCGTCTACGAAAAATGGTTCAAGGCGTGCATCACGGCGCTGGAAGCCGAAGTCATGGCAGCAAACGGCGCCCACGCGCGAATGCGTGCGCTGCTCGCCGGTCTTTTGGTCCGCATACCACGGCTCGACAACGGTTTTTCGCACAATCTGGTGCAGGCGCTGGCGACTGTCAGCGCGGGCGATCCTTACGATCCGTCGCTGTTGCAGTGGTTTCGCGAACGCCTGTCGAGCATGCTGGCGGCATGTGCGCCCAGCCTTGCGCGTGACAGCGTGCGGCGTGCGCGCCTGGTAGACATGCTCGTGCTCACGTTCGACGGGTGCCTCGTCAATCATCATGTCAATCCGGCGTCGCTGCCCGACGTCGCCATGCTCGAAGAGTTCGTCGCCGCCTTCCTGTCGGCCGAGCCAGCGGACTCGGCCGCAGTGCCGCAGGGAGCGGGCCCGGCCATGCCGTCCGGCTCGGCGGCGGTGGTCTGAACAGGACACCGATGCGCTCACTTCCCTGGACATCCCTTAATCTCGGGCGAAAGCTCAAATTCCATCAACTTCAGGTGTTCGATCGCGTGCTCGAGACGGGCTCGCTCGTGCGCGCCGCCAACGAGACCGGTCTCACGCAACCGGCCGTCAGCAAGATCGTGCATGAGTTGGAAGCCTGCTTCGAAGGGCCGCTCTTCGTGCGCAGCAATCGCGGCATGCAACCCACGGAGTTGGGCGAATTGCTCGGTCATCGCGTGAAGTCGCTGATGGCGGAATTGCGCTATCTGACGGACGAGGTCAATGCATTCAGCGCGGGCACCAGCGGACATGTGATCGTCGGCACGCTCATCTCGGCCGCGGCCGATCTGTTGCCGCGCACGATCGCCATGCTCAAGTCGCGCACACCGGGCGTGCTTGTCACGGTGCGTGAAGCAACCACCGCGCAACTCTTCCCGGCGCTGGCAAGCGGGGATCTGGATATCGTCGTGGGCCGTCTGCCCGAGCGCGCGCTACCGGTCGCCAACGCCTTTGCCCTGACTCACGAGGTGCTTTTCAACGAATCGCTCTGCGTGGTCGGTGGCAAGCGTCACTGGACGCAGTCTCCCGAGCGCGTGCCGCTCTCGGTGTTACGTGAGGGGGCGTGGATTCTGCCGGTGCCCGAGTCGCCGTCGCGATTGGCTGCCGAGCGGTTGTTTCACGATGCGGGGCTCGCGCTGCCTGAGGACGTCGTCGAATCGCTCTCCGTACTCACCAATATCGGGCTGATGCTGGAGACGCCGCGTGTAGCGTTGATGCCGCGCGCTGCCGCTACGCCGTTTGTCGAGTCGGGGCTGTTGCGGGTGCTGGCCGATACCATGCCGGGCAGCTTCGGCGATGTGGGCTATTCACTGCGCACCGACAAGCAGCCAAGTCCGGCCTGTGAGCGTTTTGTCGCCTGTCTTCGCGAGGTCTGCGGCCTCAAGCCGTAAGCGGCTATCTGCGCTGTTGGGTGTGCTGAAACAAAAAAAGGCGGCATGCCGATGTCTTGGCATGCCGCCTTTTGTCGTGCGTTTCAGAGGCGAGCGAGCGACGAGACGAGCCCCGGATTTTGTTGCACGAGTCGAATCAGGCAAGCGGCCTGAGCGTTGGGACGCGCGCGTCCCTGTTCCCAGTTCTCCAGCGTGCGCGGATTAGTACGCAAGTAGTGCGCGAAAACATTGCGCGACATGCCCAAATGCTTGCGCAGCGCCAGCAACTCGTCAGGAAATATCTCCAGTTTGGGGAGCGGCGTGCGAGGTAGCTCCTTGATGTTGAGCGGAAGATCAGCGGGAAGGCCGTTCTTGACGTGTGCCGGCTCGGTGGGCTGCGGCGCACCGGTGTCCTGCGATAGCAGCCAGCGGAAGGGATTCGAAGGCGTATTGGAGTAAGCCATAGTCCTACCCGGGTGTCGATAAGTGGTGAGAAGAAGGCGCTTGCGAAGTCGATCAAGCGGAATCGATTGCACCACATAGTTCCACTGGGTGCTTTCACAAAACACACCGGATTTTCGCGTCTGACACCTATCGAGCACTACGCACCTCGTAGTCCGAGGTGCCGTAGAGTGTACGCAGAAACGTGAGGTACGCAGCGTGGCGTACGCCTCAAACGCCCAGATAAGCCTGCAATTCCGGCAGCGCCTGACGCAGGCTCGGCGAGTCGCCTTGCCAAGCCACACGGCCCTTGTCGACGATGTAGTGACGGTCGCCGAGTTCGAGCATCGGGGCAAGATTCTTGTCGATGCAAAGGATCGACAGGCCGCTGCCTTTGAGTTGCTTCAGGCACTGCCAGATTTCACCGCGAATGAGCGGTGCCAGCCCCTCCGTAGCTTCGTCAAGAATGAGTAATTTCGGATTCGTCATCAGTGCACGGCCAATGGCGAGCATCTGTTGTTCGCCGCCGGACAGATTGCTACCGAGGTTTTTCTCGCGTTCGCGCAGACGCGGAAACAGTCCGTAGATGCGCTCGAGCGTCCACGGCGAACTGGCGCCATGACGATTGCCCGCCGTGGCCACGAGGTTCTCGCGCACGGTCAGCGTGGGGAATATCTGGCGTCCCTCGGGAACGAGCCCCATGCCGGCGCGTGCGATACGGTGCGATGGACTCGCATGCACGGGCTGTCCGTCGAACACGATCTCGCCGCGAGCCGGGCGCATGAGGCCGGTCATCGATTTGACGGTGGTCGACTTGCCCATGCCGTTGCGGCCGAGCAGCGTAACGAACGCGCCGCGCTCGATTTCCAGATGCATGCCGAACAGCGCCTGACTTGCGCCGTAAAACGACTCGACGCCGGACAAAGACAACAAGGGGCTCATGCGGTCGCTCCCAGCATTTCGTTGCGGGTTTCATCCCCGAGATAGGCTTCGCGCACCCCCGCATCGTTGCGGATGGTGTCGGCGTTGCCGCAGGCGATGGCGCGGCCATAGACGAGCACGGTGATGCGGTCGGCGAGTGCGAAGACCGCGTCCATATCGTGTTCCACGAGCACGATGGCGTAATCGCCCTTGAGGTCGGCGAGCAGGTGCGTCATCTGTTCGGACTCGGCCTGCGACATGCCGGCCATCGGTTCGTCGAGCAGCAGCAGCTTCGGACGGCCCGCGAGCGCCATGGCCAATTCGAGCTGACGATGCTCGCCGTGAGCGAGGGCGCTGGCGGGCACATGCATGCGCGCGGCCAGGCCGGTGCGCGCCAGAATTTCGCGCGCCGGTTCGACCAGCGCGGCTTCGCGAATGGCCGGGCGCCAGAAGCCGAAGCTATGCCCCTGCATCGCCTGCACGGCCACGAGCACGTTCTCCAGCGCAGTGAATTCGCGGAACACGGACGTGATCTGGTAAGAGCGCGCGAGTCCCGAGCGGGCGCGCTGCTCGATCGGCACGGCCGTGATGTCGCGTCCGTCGAAATGAATGCTGCCTTCATCGGAGCGCAACTCACCTGCCAGTTGGCCGATGAGCGTGCTTTTGCCCGCACCGTTCGGGCCGATGATGGCATGCAACTCACCGGGGGCGACGTCGAGGCAGAAGTGATCGGTAGCGGTCAGCCCGCCATAGCGTTTGACCAGTTGGTCGACTCGAAGCAGGCTCATGCTTTGCCCTCCACGGTGCCGGCACGGCGGGAGAGCCGCACTTGCAGGTCGCCGAGCAGGCCGTACAGACCGCGTCGCGAGACGAGTACTGCCACGACGATAAGCGGCCCGAAGATGATCATCCAGTGTTCCGTCATGCCCTTGAGCCATTCCTCGATCAGCAGCATGGCGGCGCTGCCGAGCACCGGACCGAAGAACGATCCCAGCCCGCCGAGCACGACCATCACGATCAGTTCGCCCGACGCCGTCCACGCCATATACGCCGGCGAGACGAAGTGCGTGAGGTTGGCGTAGAGCATGCCCGCCACACCGCAGGTCATGGCGCTGATGATGTAAGCCACGAGTTTGTAACGCAGCGTCGGGTAACCGAGCGCGCGCATGCGGCGGTCGTTCTGACGCGATCCGCGAATCACCATGCCGAAGCGCGCGTCGACCAGCCGGCGGCCCGCCCACACACACAGACACAGCACGGCAAACGCCGTGTAGTACAGAACGGCCGGGTCGTCGAGCGTTACGCTGCCGAAGCGGCTGCCGGCGGAGACTGGCAGGCCATCGTCGCCGCCATATTGCTTCAGGCTGACGGCGAGGAAGTAGAACATCTGCGCGAACGCCAGCGTGATCATGATGAATGCGATGCCGGTCGTGCGCAGCGAGAGCAGGCCGGTGATGGCGCCGACGATGGCGCACAGCAGCAGCGTGGCCCCGAGATGCACGAAGCCGTTGTCCACGCCGTGATAGCTGAGGATGCCGACGACATACGCGCCGAGTCCGAGATACAGCGCGTGGCCAAAGCTGACCATGCCGCCGTAGCCGAGAATCAGATCGAGCGAGACCGCCGCGATGGCGAACACCACGATGCGTCCGAACAGGGTGAGATAGAACGGTTGCTGGGCAAACGTCGCGTAAAGGGGCACCAGGGCCAGCACGGCTAGCAACAGCAACGGCACGGCGGTGCGAAGATTCAGTTTCATTTCCATCGTCAACCGTGTTTGACCGGGAAGAGGCCTTGTGGACGCACGGCAAGCACTGCCGCCATCACAAGGTAGATGAGCATCGAGGCGAGCGCAGGCCCGGCGGTGTCGGCGGTGCTGCGTTCCATGAGACTGCGCAGCAGCGTGGGCAGCGCCGTGCGTCCCACGGTATCGACCACACCGACGATCAGCGCGGCGAGAAACGCGCCACGCACCGAACCGATGCCTCCGATCACGATCACGACCATCGTCAGAATCAGGATCGGCTCACCCATCCCCGGCTGCACCGAGAGGATGGGGCCGGCCATGAGTCCGGCAATGCCCGCGAGAATCGCGCCGAGACCGAACAACAGCGAGTTGAGCAGCACGATGTTCACGCCTAGGGCACCGACCATCTGACGGTGCGTCGACCCGGCACGAATCAACATGCCGATGCGCGTGCGGTGAATGAGCAGGTAGCAGCCGAGCGCCACCACGAGTCCCACCACGATGATGAGGAAGCGATACGCCGGGTACGCCAGACCGAACAGATTCACCGTGCCGGAAAGCCACTCGGGCACTTCCATGTAATACGGCGACGGCCCCCAGATCATGCGCGCCAGTTCGTTGAAGAACAGGATCAGGCCGAAGGTAGCCAGCACCTGATCGAGGTGATCGCGGTCGTAGAGCGTCTTGAGCGCGACGAATTCGACGATCAGGCCGAGCAGCAGCATCGCGGGAATGATGGCGATCGCGGCGAGCGCGAACGAGCCCGTGTGGTTGTACACGGTGGCGGCGATGAACGCCCCCATCATGTAGAGCGATCCGTGGGCGAGGTTGACGAAGTTCATGATGCCGAACACCAGCGTAAGGCCGGCAGCCATCAGGAACAGCAGTACGCCGAGTTGCAGTCCGTTCAGGCACTGCATGATGAAGAGCGTCAGGCTCATGTCGCCTCCCCGGGCAGCCCCATCTGACGGAAGATGGCTCGCGTGAGCGGACTGGCGGCGTCGTTCAGCGTGAGCACGATATCGAAGTGATTGGTGCCGGGCATCGGCACGTACTCGCCTTCAAAGCCCTGAGCGCGCCACGCGGCGAGATAGTCGTCGCTCTGCCGCTTGAACTCGGCCGTCTCGGTCTCGCCGTACGACACCACGATCGGGCAGCCGCGCACCGGCAGATGGAAGTGAGGACTGTTGCGGCGCGCGTCGTCTTCGGACAGCTTCATCCATTCGTTGATGTGCGTGAACGGGATCGGCGTGAGATCGAACAGGCCCGAGAGCGGCGCGGCCCCGGCGATGACGTCTTCCGGCACGCCGTACCGGGCGTGCCAGCCCTGCGCGAGCAGCATGCCCGCGAGATGGCCGCCAGCGGAGCTTCCGCACACGTGAATGCGGCGCGCATCGCCGTGGTGTTCGCCGATGTGGCGATGCACCCAGGCCAGCGCGCGGCGCGTCTGGTCGACGATGGTGTCGAGCGAGGCGCCGGGCGCAAGCGAATAGTTGATGGTGACGACGGTGGCCCCGGCGCGCGTGAACGCTGGCGCCATGTTGCTCGAGTCGCTTTTGTTGAGCGCGCGCCAGTAGCCGCCGTGAATGAAGAAGAAGACGGGGGCGCCGGGCGCGGGCGCCGGGAAGATGTCCAGTGTTTCGTCGGGGTGGTCGCCGTAGGCGACATCGAGGACGCAGGGCGTGGTCGCGCGGGCCTGCGCGCTCTCGGCAGCGTACTGCGCCAGAATGTCCAGAATATTGGGTGTCGTGGCGCGAGCGTTGTACTGAACGTCCAGCTCGGCCTCGTCGAAATTGCGGTAGCGCTTCATAAACCCTCGATAGTGCTCAGGTAGTGCTTGGGTATTGCTCGGGTCGTGCTCGGGTCGTGCCCGGGTCGTGCAACGGCAGCGCTCACCGGCGCGGAACACCGGGAGCCGGGGCGGCGAGCCGCACGTCATCGTGCCGGCTTGCCGCCGCAGCGGCTCACATCACAAACGACGGATCACAGATGGCGGGGTCGCGATGCCCCGCCTTGCAACGTTGAACAGTGGCGGCGAACGGTTTATGAGCGGATCTTGCACATCGACGCCAGATTGGCGCGCGTCTTGATCTCGATCTTTCCCTTGTTCGCGAACGCGGCACCGCCGCCGTCCTTCACGACATCCACGCGGTAGAACGGTGCGATCGGGAACTGATTGCTGGCGAACTTGAACGATCCGCGCACCGACGCGAAGTCGGCGGCCTTGAGCGCGGCGCGCAGGGCCTCCCGGTCGGCCACGCTGCCCTTGGTCTTCGTGAGGGCGGAGTCGATCAGGTTCGCGGCGTCGTACGACTGCGCGGCGTACATCGACGGCACACGGTTGTATTTCTTCTGGAAGGCCGCGACGAATTGCTTGTTCTGCGCATTGTCGAGGTCAGGCGAGTACGGGGCGCTGGTGATGCTGCCCACGGCCTGCTCTTTCAGGGCGGGCAGGGTCGAGCCGTCGATGGTCGACACGGAGATCAGCGGGATCTTGCCGAGCAGCCCGGCCTGGCGGTATTGCTTGACGAAGTTCACGCCCATGCCGCCCGGGTAGAACACGTAGACGGCATCGGGCTTGGCGGCCTGCAACTGGGCGATTTCCGCCGAGTAATCGGGCTGGTTGACCTGCGTGTACACCTCGTCGACGATCTGGCCCTTGTAGTCGCGCTTGAAGCCGTTCACGGCGTCGCGTCCGGCCTGATAGTTCGGGGCCATCACGTACATCTTCTTGTAGCCGAGGTCGGTCGAGAGCTGACCGCCGGCCTCGTGCAGTTCGTCGTTGTCCCACGAGGTCGAGAAGAAGTTCGGCGAACACTGCTCGCCCGCGATCGGCGTCGGACCGGCGTTCGAGCCGACCATGACCACGCCCGCATTCGTCACGTTCTTGTGGATGGCCATCATCACGTTGGAGAACGTCACACCGGTGATGAGCTGCACCTTGTCACGCTCCACCAGCTTCTGCGCAGCCTGCACACCCACGTCGGGCTTGAGCTGATCGTCTTCCTTGATCACCTGCACGGGCACGCCACCCAACTTGCCGCCTTTTTGCTCGATGGCGAGCATGAAGGCGTCGTACTGATCCTGGCCGAGCGCGCCGCCCGGGCCGGAGAGCGTGCCGATGAAGCCGATCTTCACCTGAGCGTGCGCACCGTTCGAGGCGAACAGTGCCGCTGCTGCGGCGACGGCGCCCAGTACGGCGATGGCTTTGCGTTGCGTGGTCTTCGTTCCCGTCATCATGGTCTCCAAACTAAGTTGCCGGAACTGGCAAACACTGTCAGCGGATGGACTCGCGCCGGGATACTTGACCGCTTCTTCACGTCGGTCATGGCAGGCCAGGCGCGTCAGGCTAGTTAAATTGTTTAAGCGTCAAATATTTCAGTGCCCAGCCTAAACGACGCCTTTTGCGTAGGCAAGCAATTTCAAAAACACCTCGGGAAAGCACCAGTTACAGGCCGAAGAACTCGAGGGCGTTCGCGGCCAGAATGCGGTGCCGGGCGGTGGCGTCCAGACCCGGCTGTTCGGCTACCAGACGGCCGATGTCCTGTTCGCCGAGCGGGAACGGGTGGTCCGAGCCGAGCATGATGCGCTCCACGCCCATGGTGTCGATCAGCAGGCGCAAGGCCCGCGGGTCGAACACGGCGCTGTCTACGTAAAAGCGGTCCAGATAATGGGACGGCGGGTGCGGGCTGTCGGCGCGCACGATGTCGCGGCAATGCCATGCGTTTTCGGCGCGGCCCAGCAGATAGGGGAAGGCGCCGCCGCCGTGGGCGAAGCACAGCTTGAGCGAGCGGGGCAGGCGCTCGAACGCCCCCGAGAGAATCAGCGAGAGGATCGAGAGCTGCGTCTCGGCGGGCATGGCCACGAGCCACGGCATCATCCACTTCTTCATGCGGCCGTCGGTCATCATGTCCCACGGATGGACGAGCACGGGGATGTGTTCGTTGCCGCAGTGCCGCAAAAATGCCACGAGCTGTTCGTCGTCCAGATCTTTGTTGCCAAGATGGTTGCCGATCTGCACGCCGATATGGCCACAGGCCTTGGCGCGCGACGCCTCCGCGCATGCCAGATCGAGATCCTGCAGCGGCACCTGCGCCATCGGCTTGAGCCGCGTCGGGGCATAAGCGCAATGTTCCACCGCCAGATCGTTCATGCGGCGGACCCAGTCCATGACGGCGTGCCCGTCGTAGCGGTAGCCGAACATGATCGGCGTGGCGCAGACCACTTGCAGGTCGATGCCATGACGGTCGAGTTCTTCGACGCGCAGCGCGGGGTCCCACAATGCGCGGTAGACGGGACGGAAGGCGCGGTCGTCGAGCATGATGTTGCCGGTCTCGCCGCCTTCGTCGATGCGCAGCCACGGCGCGGTGGCAGGGTCGAGACGGGCCGCTTCCTCCTGCGTGATGCGCGGGAAGAAGTGGGCGTGCATGTCGATTTTCTTCATGACGTGACGTGTGATGTTCTGTGAGCGGGTGTTGCGGGTCAGGCGGACGCCGGCGCGGTGGTCTTGGGTTGCGCGGCGCGGCCCGGGTGGATCTCGCCGCAGCTCGGGCATCGGCGCAGCGACTCGGAGCCGTAGAACGCTTCGAACAGCGGCGGCAGGTCCGTCACGATGCTCTTGAGTTGCACTTCCACGCGATGCACCTGCGTGCCGCATTTGAGGCAGTACCACTCGAAGCCGTCGAGCAGGCCGGGCGGGCGCTGGCGTTCGATGACAAGGCACAGGCTGCCGGCTTCGGGCCGCTGCGGCGAATGACGCACGTGCGGCGGCAGCAGGAAGATGTCGCCTTCCTTGAGATCGATGCGCTCGGCGCGGCCGTCGATCCACAGATTGACCCACGCGTTGCCCTTGAACTGATAGAAAAATTCCTCGAGCGGATCGTCGTGATAGTCGGTGCGATGGTTCGGTCCGCCCACGACCGTCACGATGAAATCGCTGTCCTGCCAGACCTGCTGGTTGCCGACGGGCGGCTTGAGCAGATGCGCGTGCTCGTCGATCCAGCGCTGGAAATTGAAAGGCTTGCCATACGTCAACATGCTGTCTCCCGGGTCATGCCGCGTCAGGTGGGGTATCGGCGCTTCAGCGCGAACGCGGTGCGTAGGCCACGCACTTGATTTCGATAAGCAGCAACGGATGCGGCAACTGATGCACGGCCACCGTGGTGCGTGTCGGACCGTTCTCGTCGAAGTACTCGCCGTACACCTCGTTGTAGCCGCCGAAGTCGTTCATGTTGACCAGGAACGAGCCGACTTCGACCACGTCGGCCAGCGTGGCGCCTTCGCTCGCGAGAATATCGCGAATGTTCTCAATGACGGCGCGCGTCTGTTCGCGAATGTCGAGTTGCGTCACGCCCAGCGCATCGACCTGCGCGCCGGCGTAAGTGTTGTCCGGACGGCGCGAACTGGTGCCCGAGACGAACAGGAAGTCGCCTGCGCGTTTGATGTGCGGGAACTTGCCGCGCGGTTTGGCCTTGCCGGCCACGACGCGGGCCTGCGTGTCTTGCGATGCGCTCATGTGTCGTCAGTCTCCGTTGTGCTTTTGGTGGATGGCGCACGGGTGCGGCAGCCTCGACCCCCATCGATGCCGCCGCACCGTCGCCTCACAGTTTGATGCAGATGTTGGTGATTTCGGAATAGAAGTCGAGCGAGTGGCGTCCGCCTTCGCGGCCTAGTCCGGAGAGCTTTACCCCGCCGAACGGTGTGCGCAGGTCGCGCAGGAACCAGGTGTTCACCCACACGAGCCCGGTCTGGAACTGACGCGCCACGCGATGCGCGCGCGACAGGTTCGTCGTCCAGACACAGCCGGCGAGGCCATAGTCGCTGTCGTTCACCCGGCGGATCACTTCGTCTTCGCTGTCGAACGGCGCAACGTGGCACACGGGGCCAAAGATTTCTTCGCGCACACAGCGTGCCGTGTCGGGCAGGCCGGTCCAGACCGTCGGTTGGACGAAGGCGCCGTCGTCGCGCGCGTCACCGAAGGCCGGTATGCCCCCGCCGGTGACGACCGTTGCGCCTTCTTCAACCGCCAGCCGGTAGTAAGAGAGCACCTTCTCGCGATGCTTGCGGGACACGAGCGGGCCCATCTGCACGCCGGGCGCGTCGGGGGCGTCGATGCGCAGCGCGGCGGCGCGTTCGGCCAGTGCGGCGACGAAACGCTCGAAGATCGGCCGCTCGACGTAGACTCGCTCCGAGCACAGGCAGACCTGACCGGCGTTGGTAAACGACGAGCGGACCACGCCGTCGACTGCCTTGTCGAAATCGGCATCGGCGAACACCACGGCGGCGTTCTTGCCGCCGAGTTCGAACGAGATTTCCTTCACGCCGTCGGCCACGGCCTTCATGATGGCGCTGCCGGTGCGCGACTCGCCCGTGAAGGTGATGGCCGCGACATCCGGATGCTTTGTCAGGAATTCTCCCGCCGAGTCCGGGCCGAAGCCGTGCACAAGGTTGAAGACGCCTGGCGGCACGCCGGCCGCGTCCATTACCTCGGCGAGCAGCGTGGCGGAGGAGGGCGTTTCTTCCGACGGCTTGGCGACCACGCAGTTGCCCATGGCGAGCGCGGGCGCCACCTTCCATGTGAACAGCAGCAGCGGCAGGTTCCACGGCGAGATGATGCCGATCACCCCCAACGGCTTGCGCGTGACGTAGTTCATCACGTCGCCGCCATCGGCTGCGCGCATTTCGTACACTTCGCTGCCGGCCGTCTTGATGAGGTCGGCGAACATGCGGAAGTTGGCGATCCCGCGTGCGATGTCGAGCGTGCGGGCCTGTTCGGTGGGACGGCCGGTGTCGGCCACTTCGGCTGCGACGAACTCGTCGAAGCGCGCCTGAATGCCGTCGGCGATACGGTGCAGCACAGCGGCGCGCTCGGCGGGCGTGGTCTTGCCCCACGGACCCTCGTGCAGAGCGCGGCGGGCGGCGCTCACGGCGCGATCGACCGTTGCGGCGTCGGCTTCGCAGACCTTCGCGACAAGCCGTCCGTCGACGGGGCTGACGTTATCGAACTGGCGATCGGTGCTCACGAACGCACCGTCCACGTAGTGCCGCAGCAGCGGCGGAGTCGCAAGGCTCACGAGGTCTCCTGGAGCAGAAGGTTTTGCGGGGTGGCGGCCCTCATCGGAGCGCCATAGGTCCACCGCCGGATGCCCTCGAGTCTAAGCATCCGGATCTATAAAAAATAATGAAATCTATCGGATCGTCTATTCCTGAATGGAATAGTTGAGGCGGTCAGTGGTGGGCGTCCTGGCTTATCCGTGCGCGGGCCTCGCGCAGGTCGCGCGGGTTGCGCTCCTCGCCGATGGCGGCGGGTGGCAGGTCGGTATCGAGGCACTCGACCAGATGGGCGTTGAGTACCGCCGCGAGGCCTTCGCCACCACGTCGCATGACGTAGTTGTGGTTCCAGCGGAAGAGCGGCTGGGCGATGGGCGAGAGCTTGTTCATCCAGGCGCGCTTCATGTGGACATCCCACGCGTAGCGCACCACGGTGATCGAGCCTTCCGTGTCGAAGCGCCAGACGCCAGTGCCTTCTGCCTCGCCGGTCGCCACACCGCGCACTTCGCGCATCGGCTCGATATGGGTGATGCGCGTCTCGAACGTGAGCGAGTAAGGCAGTGCGCCATGCCAGGTCAGTTCCCGTACGGCGCCTACGCCGTCGGCGTTGCCGGGTTCCAAGGTGCGCACATTGCGCACACACGGCCACCATCGGGCCCAATGGTCGACGTCGCGAATGGTGTCCCAGACTTCGTCCAGCGGTGCAGTCAGCCGCCACAAGGTGAGGAAGTGATATTCGTTCATGGCCGATCCCGGTCTTGAAAAGGGTGCCGTCATGCCCCGGCGCGTGGGGGGAATTTCAGTATAGGCGGCCTATGGGGCTTCGGCGCCTCGCATGCTCCCCAGGTCACACCGAGGACTTTCGCTAACGATTCCGATGCATCGGGCGGCGAATTGCCGGACTTTCTTCGCTGTCATGAATTCATCACAATGCCTCCATAGAATCCCGGAGTGAAAACGTTTTCGTAAACGTTTACATTTGCGTAAAATCCGTCAACTTCAAGTTTCGACGGTACGAGAAAAGGAGAGGGGTGTGGCAGATATACGGGACGTAGCACAGCGTGCGGGGTGTTCGATTGCGACGGTGTCGCGCGCACTCAATTCGCCGCAACTGGTACGTCCCGAGACGCTCGCCCGCGTGCAGGCGGCCGCTGCCGAACTCAAATTCCGTCCCAATGCGCTGGGCCGTCAGTTGCGCGGCGAGCGCACGGGGCTGATCGGCGTCATGCTGCCGACGCTGGGCAATCCGGTCTTTGCCGATTGCCTGGAAGGGATCGAAGCCGCCATCGACGGCACGGGGCGCCGTCTGCTGCTCGTCACCACGCAGTACGACCCGGAGCGTGAGCGCAACGCCATCGAGACCTTGCTGCAACAGCGCGTGGACGGTCTGCTGCTGACGCTGGCCGACGCCGAGCACAGTGCGCTCATTGACGATCTCGCGGCCGAGGGCGTGGCGTGTCAGCTTGTCTATAACGATGCCCCGCAGCGTCCGTGCGTGTCTGTGGACAACCGGGCCGCCGCCGCACAGGGCGTGACCATGCTGATCGAGGCGGGGCATCGCGACATCGTCATGGTGACGGGAGCGCTGCATGCGTCCGACCGCGCCAAGCGACGTTATCTCGGCTATGGCGACGCCATGCAGGCCGCCGGCCTGACGCCGCTGCCGGCCTTCGAAATCGACTTCAACAGCGGGGCACGTGGCGAGCGGGTGCGCGAATGGCTGGCGCAGCGCGAGCGCGACGGTGCGCGCCCCACGGCCCTGTTCTGCTCCAACGATCTACTGGCGCTTGGCGTGATGCGTGCATTGCGCGAAGCCGGCCTGCGCGTGCCCGACGACATGTCGGTGCTTGGCTTCGACGGATTGGCCGTAGGCGAGCTGCTCTCGCCGACGCTGGCTACCGTCGTGCAGCCCAGTGTGGAAATCGGGCGTCATGCGGCGCAACGGCTGCTCGCGCAGATCGACGGACGCGATGGACGAACAGGCGCGGCGAATGCGACGGCATCGCCCGACGCATCGCTGGGTCACGCCTTGATCCTGCCACACGAGATTCGCCGTGGCGGCACGGTGGCGCCGCCGCCGCGCAAGCGGGGCTGACGCGGCATCGCGGAGGAATTGAAGGAAAGGCAGTAGCAAGGAAAGTGGCTGACGACTGGCTCCGAAAGAGAGCGCAGCGCCGGCCGAGGCAATCAGGCATCCGGCCGCGAGGCCCGTACTTATCCGGCAGCACGTAGTGCCGCCAACGCTCAGACATTCAGGAGCCCACAGAAATGAAGCTTTGGATTTCCCGCGCCGCTCGCACGCTGGCGCTCTTCACCTTGCTCGGCGCTGGCGCCGCGCATGCCCAACAGACGGCCATCTGTTACAACTGCCCGCCGGAATGGGCGGACTGGGCCGGTCAGGTCAAGGCCATTGCGCAAGACACCGGCATTCGTGTGCCACTCGATAACAAGAACTCCGGCCAGGCTGTCGCGCAGTTGATTGCCGAGCAGAAGGCGCCGGTCGCCGATATCGTGTACCTCGGCATCACCTCGGCCATCGAAGCCTCGAAGAAGGGCCTGCTCGCTCCGTACAAGCCGGCTAACTGGGATCAGGTGCCGGCCAGTCTGAAGGATCCGAACGGCATGTGGACCACGATCCACTCGGGCACGGTCGGCTTCTTCGTGAACCGCGACGCGCTCGAAGGCAAGCCGGTGCCGCGCTCGTGGGCCGACCTGCTCAAGCCGGAATATCGCGGCATGGTGGGCTATCTGGACCCGAGCAGCGCCTTCGCCGGCTATGCCGCCGCGATTGCCGCCAACCAGGCGCTCGGCGGTTCGATGGACAACTTCGGCCCGGCCATCAGCTTCTTCCAGAAGCTCAAGGCCAACGCGCCGATCGTGCCGAAGCAAACGGCGTATGCCCGCGTGCTCTCGGGTGAGATCCCCATCCTGATCGACTTCGACTTCAACGCCTATCGCGCCATCTACAAGGACCGCGCCAACGTGCAGTTCGTGATTCCGATGGAAGGCTCTGTGTCGCTGCCGTACGTGATCGCGCTCGTGAAGAACGCGCCGCATGCCGACAACGGCAAGAAGGTGATCGACTACACGTTGTCCGACAAGGGCCAGGCCCACTGGGCGCAGGCGTTCCTGCGTCCGGTGCGTGCGAGCACGATGCCCGCAGATGTGGCTGCCAAGTTCCTGCCGGCATCCGACTATGCCCGTGTGAAGCCGGTCGATCTGCAAAAGCTCGCCGCGCAGCAGGACGCGTTTGGTCAGCAATATCTGAAGAACGTGCGCTAAGCACGGACATGTCCAACGAGGAAGAGGAGCAAAGCAAGCGATGCGTGACCTGACCCTGCCGCGCGGCTGGCGCGTGGCACTGCTGCTACCGGCGCTGGCGGTTTTTCTGGCGTTCTGGCTATTGCCGATGGCCGCTCTTGTGCAGGTGAGCGGCGACGGTCACGCGTTCGAGACCTATCGCGCCATTCTCACCAATGCGCGATATCTCGATAGCCTGTGGCAGACCGTCGTGCTTTCGGCGCTGGTCACACTTGCCACACTGGCGTTGTCGCTTGTGGCGGGCCTCTTCCTCACCCGTCATGACTTTCCGGGCAAGTCGATTCTCGTGTCGATGCTTACCCTGCCGCTGGCGTTCCCTGGCGTGGTGGTCGGTTTCATGGTCATCATGCTCGCGGGCCGCCAGGGCCTCATCGGCGATCTGACGACCAAGCTCGTGGGACACAAGCTTGTGTTCGCGTATTCGCTCGCGGGCCTGTTTCTCGGCTATCTGTATTTCTCGATTCCGCGCGTGATCCTTGCTGTGATGGCGGCCGCGGAGTCGCTCGATCATTCGCTCACGGAAGCGGCAGCGTCGCTCGGCGCGGGGCCGTTCGCGATTGCCCGTGACGTCACGTTGCCTGCGCTGGCCCCCGCGCTGATCGCTTCGGGCGCAATGTGTTTCGCGACCTCGGTTGGCGCGTTCGGCACGGCCTTTACGCTGGCCACCGATATCGACGTGTTGCCGATGACCATCTACACCGAGTTCACGCTCAACGCCAATGTGGCGACGGCGGCGGCGCTCTCGGTGATTCTCGGCATCGTGACGTGGGCGGTGCTCATGCTCGCCCGCAATTTCACGGGGCAGGCTGTCGCCGCCGGAGGTTGATCCGCATGCTCAAGAAAACCCTTTTCACGCTGCAACTGCTGCTCACGCTGCTGATGTGTGCGTTCCTGCTGATCCCTGTCGGAATGTCGATTCTCGCCGGGGTGTCGGTGAACTATTTCCGTGGTCCGTCGGCCGGCCTCACGTTCAAGTGGGTGATTCAGGTCTGGCAGGACTATCACGACGCCATTCTGAATTCGCTTTACGTGGGCGGCGCCACGCTGGTGCTGGTCACGCTGCTCGGTGTGCCTGCCGGTTACGTGCTCGCGCGCTGGCAGAGCCGCATGGCGCGCTGGATCGAAGAACTGCTGACGTTGCCCATTGCGCTGCCGGGGCTGGCAAGTGCGCTCGCGCTGATCAGCGTGTACGGCGGCATGCGCGGCTTTCGCGAGAGTCTGGCGTTCATCGTGGTCGGACACGTGATCTTCACGCTGCCGTTCATGGTGCGTGCCGTTGCGGCAGCGTGCGCCGACTCGCGCATCAAGCTCATGGAAGAGGGGGCGGCGAGCCTCGGGGCGAGTTTCCTGCGACGCTTCACGACCGTGGTGCTACCCAACATCCGCAGCGAGATCGTGGCGGCTGCGCTCATCGTGGTGACGCTCTCGCTGGGCGAATTCAACCTGACGTGGATGCTGCACACGCCCGATACCAAGACGCTGCCCGTGGGGCTGGCAGACGCCTACGCGTCGCTGCGTCTGGAGATCGGCAGCGCGTACACGGCGGTGTTTTTCGTGTTGATCGTGCCGCTGCTCATCGTCATGCAGATGACGGCGCAGCGGGCGAAGGTGCGCAATGCCCGCGGCCGAACCTGATCCAGACGGCTGCACTGCACGCCTACCGAATGCCAAGGATATGACGATGAAACTGACTTCCATCCCGATTCATCTCGAACGCTGTGCCAAGACGTTTAATGGCAACACCGTGTTGCAGCCGCTCGATCTGACGATCGGGGCGGGCGAGACGCTGGTGCTGCTCGGCCCGTCGGGGTGCGGCAAGACCACGACCCTGCGCATGATTGCAGGACTCGAGCGACCTGACGCGGGCGGCCGCGTGCGTTTCGGCGACGAAGACGTGACGCGCCTGCCCATCGAGAAGCGTCGCGTGGGCATGGTGTTCCAGAACTACGCCCTCTTCCCGAACTTCACCGTGCGAGGCAACGTCGCGTATGGCCTGAAGCTGCGTGGACTGCCGTCGGCCCAGATCGACAAGCGCGTGAACGAACTGCTCGATCTCGTGCAACTCACGCCTTTCGCCGATCGTGCCATTGCACAACTCTCGGGCGGTCAGAAGCAGCGCGTGGCGTTGGCGCGTGCGCTCGCGCCGGAGCCGCGTGTGCTGTTGCTCGACGAGCCGCTCACCGCGCTGGACGCCAAGCTGCGTGAGACCGTGCGTGCGGACATGGACCGTCTGCTGCGCGGGCTGGGTGTGACGACGGTGTACGTCACCCACGATCAGGACGAGGCGATGGCGCTGGGCGACCGCATCGTGGTGATGAGCGCGGGCCGCATCGAGCAGATCGGCGCGCCGCGCGATATTTACTACCAACCCGCCTCGCGCCATGTGGCGAATTTTGTTGGCACGCTCAACCGTCTGGCGGGGGTATGGCGCGACGGTCATTTCCATCTGGAAGGCGGTCGCATTGCCTGCCCGGACGTGCGGGCCGACGTCGAAGCGCTGTACTTCCGCCCGGAAGACGCCATCGTGGTGCCTGCGGGTGACGCGCCGCTCGTCGGCCGGATCGATGAAGTGCAGTTTCTCGGCGATCGCACGCGCCTGACGCTCAGCGGCGTGTCCGTCGCGGGTCCTGTGCTGATCGAAGTCTCCAGCCGTCGCGAGTGCCGCGTCGGCGATCAGGTGGGCCTGTCGCTGCCCGCCGCCCATGTCTTTTCGCTTCACGGATAATCCGCTCATGCTGTTCGCGCAAATCAGCGACCTTCACATCAAACGGCCCGGCAAGCTGGCCTATCGGCGCGTGGATACCGCCGCCTATCTCGAGCGCTGCGTGGCGCGTCTGAACACGCTGGTGCCGCGTCCCGACTTTGTCGTGCTGACGGGCGATCTCGTCGACTTCGGCGCACGCGAGGAATACGAGCACCTGCGCCGTTTGCTCGCGCCGCTGCAAATGCCGTACTACCTCGTCATCGGCAATCACGACGGGCGCGACGCGCTGCGAGAGGTGTTTCCGGAGCACACGTATCTCGGCAAACCGGGCGCGTTCGTGCAATACACGGCAATGTTCGGGGCGCTGCGACTCGTGGCGCTCGATACGCAAGACCCGCCCAATGGCGGCGGCAAGCTGTGCGACGAACGCCTGGAATGGCTGGAGGCAACGCTCGCAAGCGATACCGCCACGCCGACCGTGATCGCCATGCACCACCCGCCGTTTGCTTGCGGTATCGAGCACATGGACATTCAGGCGCTCGATGCCAACGACGCCGCGAAGCTCGCTGCCGTCGTGCGCCGTTTCGACAACGTCGAGCGTGTGATTTGCGGGCACGTGCATCGGCCGATTCACACGCGCTTTGCGGGCACTGTCGCGAGCGTATGTCCGTCACCGGCGCATCAGGTGGCGCTCGATCTGCGTGAGGGGGGACCGTCGGCATGGGTGCTCGATCCGCCGTCGTTCCAATTGCACCGGTTCACGCCCCTGACCGGCCTTGTCTCGCATCTCGCTTTCGTCGACGATGCGGGCGGTTCGCACCCGTTCTACGACCCCTCAGGCGCCTTGATCGACTGAGGCGTTCAGGCGGCAGCACCGGTACCGCATCGAGATGCAACGAGGCCCCCGATCGGGGGCCTCGTGTCGTTTACCGCGTCTGCCGTTCAGGCTGCGGATCAAAGCAAATGGTCGAGGGCATCCGGGCCGAAGACTTCACGATGCAGACGTTGCGCGGGCACACCGGCGTCGCGCAGGGCACGCCATTGGGTCTGCATGAATGGCGCGGGGCCGCACAGCAGATAATCGGCGTCGGCCGGCAGTGCCAGGCGCGAAATGTCCATCCGGCCGGCGAACGTGTCACCGGTGCCCGCGTGTGCGGTGCTTTGCGGGGTCTCGAGGAATGTTGCGACACGCAGATTCGGCAACTGCGTGGCGGCATGTGCCAGATGGCGACGCAGCGCGACATGCGAGACGTCTCGGGCGGCATGGGCAAACAGGACCTCACGGCGCGACCCTTTGGCGGCAAGCGCGGCGACCATCGACATCATCGGGGTGATGCCGACGCCCGCACTGAGCAGCACAAGCGGGCGCGCCGCGTCGAGCGAGGTCGTGAATTCACCGTAGGGCGGGCTCACGAGAATGCGATCGCCGGCCCTCAGGTTGGCATGCAGCCAGTTCGAAACCTGACCGGCGGGCTTCGCATGGGCAGCGTCTTCACGCTTGACGGTAATGCGCCAGTGCGGCGCATCGGGGGCATCGGACAAGCTGTATTGACGGCGCTGTTGCAGACCGTCGGGCAGCGTGACGGAGACGCTCACGTATTGTCCTGGCGCGAATTCACCCGGCGAACCGCCTTCGGGCGTGCGCAGGTAATACGAGACGATGTGCTCCGTTTCCCGGTCGATATCGGCTACGACCAGCTCCCGCAGTGCACCCAGGGGGGCCCGCGTGCGCTCCGACAGACGCGCTTCGGCGGCGATCAGCTCGCCTGCGAGCAGCCAGTAGGCTTCGTCCCACGCGGCGATCAGCTCGGGGGTGGCAGCGTCGCCCAGCACGTCTTTGATGGCGCGCAGCAGATGATGGCCGACGATGGGGTAGTGCGAAGGCGTGATGCCGACCGAGACGTGCTTGTGGACGATACGCTCGAGCACCGGCCCGAGCGCCGCAGCGTTGTCGATGTTCGCCGCATAGGCGAACACGGCCGAGGCGAGCGACTGTTGCTGCGCACCGCTGGCCTGATTTCCCATATTGAAGAGATTGCGCAACTCAGGATGTGCTTCGAACATGCTCGCGTAGAAGTGACGCGTGATCGCAAGACCGTGTTCGCGCAGAACAGGAACGCTCGCGTCGATGTAGGGGCGGGAAGCGGCGGAAAGCATGGCAAGACTCCTGAGTTTATAAGATGCAATTAAAATGCATCTTTTTGAGCGCACTTATGCGTGTTTCACAGGCACCGCGCGATCCCGATGTTCGGGGCGTCGCGGTGCAGCATTCGGTTGCCGGTGCCCCAAGGGCTCACAACACGACGACAACATTCGGGGACCGGCGAAGCGATTATAAGATGCAAATGAAATGCATATTATTGGGATGCGGCGGTATGTCGCATGTGTTCGTCTGCAGGCTGAACGATGGGCTGACGGCGACGGATGACCGTTTGGTATGCGCTTTTGCGGGTGGCGGTGACAAAGGCGAAGCTCGCGCGCGCAAATCGGTTTTGATCGGTAGACAGGAACGACAGTGCTGTCATCCCCGATTGATTGGGCAGGGTGGGGTCGCCGCCGTAGCGCAACGCCGTAATGAGCATGTAGTCGGCGAGCGTGGCGCTGTCGCGGGCGTGGCTTGCGGCGGCAAGTGCGTGCATCAGCGTGTGGCCCTCACGCCCGGCGACGTTGGCATTCGGACAAAGCGCCAGCAAGACTTCCGCCGCGCCGCAATAACCACGTTGGGCCAGCCACAGCACCGGGGGCGTGCCGTCTTGATGCCGTTGTCCGAGATCCGCGCCGCTACGCTGGAGCGACATCCCCAATTGAAACAGGGACTCATGCGGAAGCAGCGGGTCGTGGCCTCGCGCGCAGAGCCGATGGGCTTCGGCGGCGAGGGTCGCGAGGAAGGGAGGCATATGGTCGTTGGCGTTGCGCGCATGGGAATGCGATGTGGTGAGGAGGCAGCGGCTCGCCCGTTCGCGTGTCGACGCGATCATCGTTTGGCTGATCTGCAGATATCGCGCGAGGCTTGGCCGGATCAACGAGCGTGCCGTTGCGCCATCGGCGTTTGGCGCGTCGAGATCGCCGCCATGACGCAGTGCCAGTGTTAGCAGGAAGAAGGCTGAGAAGGAGTGCGCCCCGAGATGCGTTGCTGCCGCGAGGGAATGCATAAGGGTGTTGCCATTGACGCTGCCTGCCGAGGCATTACAGTCGGCACCGGCCGAAAGCAGCGCTTCCGCCGCCGCGCAGTAGCCATTGAGCGCGAGCAACATGACGGGCGGCGATCCTGTCCGGGACTGCTGCGAGAGGCGAGCGCCGTGCGAGCGCAGCATTGCGCCGAGCTGGTACAGAGATACGTGCGGGGTCAGCAGATCATGGCCGGTCAGACGCAACCGTTCGGCCTGCGCCGCCATTGCGGTTGCCACAAGCGGAACACCGTTCGCGGTGAGCTGATTGGGGTCGGCGCCGAACTCCAGTACTGAGGCCAGCCAGTCCGGGGCGACCTGACTGCACAGGTGGGAGAGCGGAAGGTGAAAGCTCCCCGGGACTTCCGAGGCAGCGACATCGTTGGTCTTGTCGCGGCCGCTGATGACCAGCACCTTGAGGGCGGAAGCGAGCGGCACCGCCGGTTCGGCGCAAGACGTCTCGTTCAGAATCGAGTCGACAAAGACGCTGGGATACGCCGATGGCGATGCCGCAAAGCGAAGCCAAAGCTGCAGTCCTTGGTCGCTCATGAGGAAGTCGGCGTCTGCAGGGCGCAAATGTGCCCGTCGTGTCTGGTCGATGAAGATCCCTGCCTCGTCCAGTCTGGCGAGGGTTCTCTCTTGCGCGGGTGAGCAGAACAGGGTGGCCATGGCAAACGCCAAGGCTTCGTGATGGGTTTCGGCCGCGACCTGGCAACTGTCGAATAGCTCGCGGCCTGCTGTCGTGTTCACATTGATCAGCGTTTCCCAGACGTCTTTGGACGAACATTGCGCGTCTCGTTTTGCGCGGAGCAGGTGATCGAGCGTCATGCCGGAAAGGGGCGGCAGGTCGGCGGGGGACGCGCGGCGAGGGGGCTGCGGCGCCGAAGCGGGTGCCGATTGGACGGCAGAGGAGGCGCTTGAGAGCGAGGGCTGCGCCGTGACAGGGGATTGAGGCATGGGGAAGTGGGGAAGGGAGCGTCAAGTATGCGCAGCGCGTGAGATAGCGTGGGCATGCGGGATGGTCGCCGTCAGCAACGTCGAGTGACAGCAAGCGGTATCGTTTTCGCCGGCTGGCGGCTCACGCCATGCAAACATGCCGGTTACACGAGGGATCGGATGCGCCGAAGCGCCGCTTTGCGGACCGTGTCGAGGAATGTCTGGTCGATCTGCGGGGCCAAGGTGAACGGCTCAGGTAGCCACGAGCGAGGGGATAGCCCTGCATGGTTGGCCCGGTTGATATCGCCGCCATAGCGTGAAGCGATGATGAGGACGTAATGGGCGAGGTGGGCGCAGTCTGATTTTGCCGGGTCGTCGCGCAAGCGAACGACGTAGGCAAGATGGTGCATGAGTGTGTTGCCGCCCTGATCGAGGGTATTCGGATCGGCGCCTGACGCCAGCAGGGCTTCGGCCGCGCCGCAAAGACCGTGGAGCGTGAGCAATGTGACGGACGGCATTCCGGCAAGATCCGGTTGCATCAGGTCCGCGCCTTGCCGCTTGAGCAGTCGAGCGAGATGACGCAGCGAGTCATGTGGATCCAGAGGGTCGTGACTGGCCATATGCAGGCGAAGCGCCTGCGCTCTCATGGCGACGGCCGTCAGCGGCATGCCGCGACTGTTGGTCTGCTCGGGTCTGGCGCCGAGTTCTAGCAGCCGGCGCAACCATTGCGGGGCGATCTGACAGCACAAATGAGACAGTGGATTGCGGGGTGCCGTGCCGGTCGGGTTCAAGGGCGAGTCGTCGGTTCGGTCGCGGCCACATGCCACCAGCACTCGGAGAATCTTGTCGATGCGTGCGCGATCTTCGGCGATGGTTTCACCGAAGGTATCGGACCCGTCGAACACGGTCTGAAAACTGTCCGATGTGGCTGCGTATTTCAACCAGAGCTTCAGCCCCTCATCGCTTCGCAATAGCGCGGCGTCATCAGCGCGCACTTGATTGGCGCGCGCGGGTACCAGGAAGACGCCTGCGTCGGCCAATCGATCCAGAGAGCGATCCTCTTCCTTTGTCGTGAGCAGCGTTACCATTTCGCCGAACAGCGGGCCGTTGGGCGAGGCGCTTTCGCAAATCGCTCGCAACTCACGGCTCGCGAAGGTCTGCGCGTTGACCAGCGCATACCAGATGTCCTGGGGGCGATACTTGAGCGACTTCTGTGCGGCGAGCAGTTGGGGCAGTGACATGGCCGCCAACGGCGCGGTATGGGTGCTGTAGACACGGTGATCCAGATCGATGCCTGTGAGGGCCGAGCAGGGGGAAAGACGTTCGGCGGTGCTGGCGGCAGGAGAGGGGAGGAGGGGCGAACCGGGCATAGGCGTTGGACGTGTCGGGCGCGTAGCGCTAGGGAAGGCGCATGGTTACGCAAATACGTCGAGCCGGTTTTGGCATTCGCACCTTGAGGTTATCGATGCCGCGCATGCCGGCGCGAGCCGATGGGGAATTACAATGCGGTATTCATGATTCGTCGCCACGTTTTGTATGCCGGAGAAAACCTTGCCTGTGCCAGTGCCTGATGCCACGCCGCCATCGTCAGAGAGACAGGACCATGAGGCTGTGATTGCAGCGACGCGTCACTGGCTGACACGCGCAGTGATCGGGCTGAATCTCTGTCCGTTCGCGAAGGCGGTACACGTCAAGGACCAGATTCGCTATGTCGTGAGCGCGGCTCGCGACAGGGAAGGCGCGTTGCTTGATCTGGAGCGCGAGCTGCAATGGCTGGCTGAGGCCGATCCGCAGACCATCGACACGACGCTGCTGATCTTGCCGCATGCGCTGCTCGATTTTCACGAGTACAACGACACCCTGTTTTTTGCGGAGCGCATGCTCAGACAACTGCATCTCGAGGGCGAGTTGCAGATTGCGAGCTTTCACCCGGACTATCAATTCGAAGGCACAGACCCGGACGACGCAGAGAATTACACGAACCGCTCGCCGTATCCGATTCTGCATTTGCTACGGGAGTCGAGCATCGATCGTGCCGTGGAGGCGTTTCCGGAAGCCGAGACGATCTTTGCGCGTAACGAGGCGCTGATGCGCAAGATGGGCGCGGCGGGTTATCACGCCTGGATGGCGCAGCCGGCGGAAGATGAAGACGGTGCGAACGACAACGCGATGGATGACACTGGCGAGCCGAAAGGCGACGCGCAAGCGTAACGCGTCTCGGCAGATGTCGCCGCGTGGGAAGGGGGCATCAACGTGAGGCAATGCCAATATGCCCCCGGAAATGCCCCCGGACGTCATTCGCTTTATCGCCCCTTGGCAGACCCAAGCGTTGTTCGAACGACGAAAACAAAAAAGCCGCACGACATATTCGGGCGGCTTTCTTGTTGACTACTAAGGACTACGTCTTGCTTGCATAACCAGGGACTTAAGAAGTCGCTGGTGCCGGAGAGAGGAATCGAACCCCCGACCTTCTCATTACGAATGAGCTGCTCTACCGACTGAGCTACTCCGGCGCTGCGAAGAAGTGAGATAATAGCAGACTTTACGCGTTTGTCACGACTTTTTTCAAAGATTTTTTGCTGCTGCTGCGTGAGTTGCGCGTAAATCCTTGAAATTGCAGAAATCCTGCGCTTTCGACGCCGCGAAGTATTTGCCCTCGCGACGTCGTTCTCGAGTGCTCACTTCGCGCTGTCTTCGCGGTGATAACCGGTCACGCGCTCGACCTCGTTCTTCGAGCCGAGGAACACCGCCACGCGCTCATGCAGCTTCTGCGGCTGAACGTCCAGAATGCGCTGCATGCCGTTCGTTGCCGCACCGCCCGCCTGTTCCACCAGGAAGCTCATCGGGTTGGCTTCATACATGATGCGCAACTTGCCCGGCTTGTCCGGATCGCGCTTGTCGGCCGGATACATGAACACGCCACCGCGCGTCAGGATGCGATGCACGTCTGCCACCATCGAGGCGATCCAGCGCATGTTGAAGTCTTTGCCGCGCACGCCTTCCTTGCCTTGCAGCAGCTCGCTGACGTAACGCTGCACCGGCGGATACCAATGACGCTCGTTCGACATGTTGATCGCGAATTCCTTCGTGTCTTCCGGAATGCGCATGCCTTCCTGCGTGAGCACCCACGAACCCATCTCTCGATCGAGCGTGAAGCAGTTCACGCCATGCCCCGTCGTCAGCACCAGCACCGTTTGCGGGCCATACACCGCATAACCGGCCGCGACCTGCTGCGTGCCCGGTTGCAGGAAGTCCTTTTCCGTGGGGTCCGTCACGCCGTCCGGGCAACGCAGCACCGAGAAGATCGTGCCGATCGACACGTTCACGTCGATGTTCGACGAGCCGTCGAGCGGATCGAACATCAACAGATACTCGCCCTGCGGATAGCGGTTCGGAATGTGGAAGACGTCTTCCATCTCTTCAGACGCCATGGCCGCCAGATGGCCGCCCCACTCGTTCGCTTCGAGCATGATCTCGTTGGAAATCACGTCGAGCTTCTTCTGGACTTCGCCTTGCACGTTCTCGCTGCCCGCACTGCCCAGCACGCCGCCCAGGGCACCCTTGGACACGGCATGACTGATCGATTTGCACGCGCGCGCAACAACTTCGATCAGCAGTCGCAGCTCGGCAGGAATGTTGTTGAACTCCCGCTGCTGTTCGATGAGATATTGGGTAAGGGTCTTGCGCCGCATGTGGGCCTCCGGAAAAGCAAAAAAAGCGTACCTATTTGATTTGGTCGCAATTTTACTCGTAAAGGCACGCTGCCCCCGCGAAAAATCCTTGGGGGCAGCGCAATTTCGGGTGTGGCTGAGGCAGGGCTCGGTGTTTTCCGAGCCGCGGCAGATCAGTCGAGGCCGTCGAACAGCGCGTCGTCCGGACCGATGTGCGACGGTGCGCGCCAGGTGGCATCGCGCATGCTGTGTTGGACCTGCTTGTCCACGCCCAGCAAAATCGCGAAGATCGCCATGCGCACCGGAATGCCGTTGTCCGTCTGACGGAAGATCGCCAGTCGCGGATCGTGATTCAGATCCGTCGACAGATCGTTCGCGCCCGGCCGGCTGTCGCGCGGCAGCGGATGCATGATGATCGTGCGAGCGTCGCAGTACTGGTTGATGAGCGCTTCGTTGATCTGGAAGTCCGGCGTATAGCCTTCGATCGCCTCGTCGGCGAATCGCTCTTTCTGAATACGCGTGGCGTAGACCACATCTGCGCCGGCCAGATCGGCGAGCGAGTTGCTCTGCACGATCACATGACCGTTCTGCGAGATCTGATCGAGGATGTACGTCGGCATTTCCAGCGACGGCGGCGAGATCAACGTGAACTTCAGGCCGCGATACAGCGCGAGCAGCTTGATGAGCGAATGCACCGTGCGGCCGTAGCGCAGGTCGCCGACCATCGCGACGTGAGCGCCGTCGACCAGCTTGCCCAAGCGCGAGAATTCGCGGCCGATGGTGTACAGATCGAGAATTGCCTGACTCGGGTGCTCGCCCGGGCCGTCGCCGCCATTGATGACGGGAATGTTCGTGGCACGCGCGAATTCGGCGACCGACCCCTTGTCCGGGTGGCGTACGACAAGCGCGTCGACGTAACCGCTCATCACGCGGCTCGTGTCGTAGATCGATTCGCCCTTGGCCATCGACGAGAATGTGAAGCCGGTCGTGTCGCACACCGAGCCGCCAAGGCGGCAGAAGGCGGCCCCGAAGCTCACACGGGTTCGGGTGCTGGCTTCGAAGAATAGGTTGCCGAGCACGGCGCCTTCGAGCACGCGCGAGATCTTCTGGCGGCGCGCAATCGGCTGCATGATATCGGCGATGTGGAACAGTTCTTCGAGCGAATCGCGCGAGAACTGATCGACCGAGATCAGATGCGGCTTGCCGTCGAGGCCCATGCGTTCGCGCAACGGTTTGTGTGCGCTTTGCGTAGATTCCGCGGACGGCGCTTCGCGACCGAGGATTTCGCCGACGAATTTCTCCACGATGCTCGGCATCGTGCGATATTCGCTCGAATCCTCAGGCAGCAGCCAGGTGTCGAGGGCGCGCCGGCGAACGCCGATGCGCTCGGCGAAGCTGTCGCGGGTCATGTTCAGGCGACGCATTGCGTCGCGCAGGAAAGTCTGCTGTGCACTCATGGTCGGGTCGGCAGGGCTGTGTACGCGATGCGTATAATAGGCGTCGATTCGTTGTTTGTCCAGCAAAAGACGTGCCCCGCGCGGGGCCGCGCCAGCCGGGCGTTTCCGGCATTTCCGGTGTATTGCCGTACGGGTATGGAAAACCTTCTCCGCAAGCTAGATCTCACATCTTTGCGCCTTTTCGTGGCTGTCTGCCAGGAGCGGAGCATGGCGCGTGCCGCCGAGCGCGAATTCATCGCGCCCTCCGCGATCAGCCGGCGCATTGCCGACATCGAAGCGATCGTCGGACTCCCCCTCATTCAGCGTCATCAGCGCGGCATTACCGTCACGCCGGTCGGCGAGACGGTGCGTCGCTATGCCGAACGCATTCTCGGCACCATTGAATCGCTCGGCGCAGAGCTGTCGCAGTTTCACGAGGGGGCGCGCGGCAGCGTGCGCATTGCGGCGAACCTGTCGGCCATCGTCCAGTTTCTGCCGGAAGATCTCGCCGCTTTCGGCCGCGTGTTTTCCGCGGTGGACGTCGAACTCGACGAACAGCACAGCAACGAAGTGCTCCAGCGCGTGGGCGAACGGGCCGTGGATGTGGGCATCTGCAACGCCGTCGAGGGTATCGAGGCCTTCACGATGGTGCCGTATCGCCGTGACCGGCTCGCCGTGATTCTGCCCGTCGGCCATCCGCTGGCGGCGCGCACGGGCGAGATTCCGTTCTCGGCGTGTGTGGGCGAGACGCTGGTGGGCCTTCAAGGCAATAGCGCGCTCACGCAGTTGCTGCGTCAGCAGGCGAGCGCGGCGGGAGCGTCGCTGCGGATCAAGATCCGCGTGTCCAGTCTCGACGCCCTGTGCCGTATGGCGCACGCGGGCCTGGGCATTGCCATCGCGCCCGAGCAAGTCGGCCAGTTGTATGTGGGCAAGCTCGATGTGGTCGTGCGCCCGCTCACCGACGAATGGGCCCATCGCCAACTCTGGCTCGTATTCCCGTCGCGTGAGCAGTTGAGCGCCACGGCATCGGCCGTCGTGAATTTCCTCGCGCAAGGGCAGGGTGCGCCGGGCGCGTGAGCCGGTCGTGTCAGGTTCTCAAGGGCTTGGCGCCGGCGCTCTGCGCGGTGCGTTGCGTCACTTCGCAAACTGTCACGCCGGGCTTGCCGAGACGGCACGGCAAGGGGCGAGACGGGCCGCTATGCTGTCTTCCGGAGGTAATTGCCGCATGGAAGACACCATTCGTTTCGACGGCCGCATGCTGTTCCTGTCCGACGACCCGGCCATCGTGCGCCGTCAGTTGGCAGGCGAATCCGTCACCCGCGCCCAAGCCGGCGCATTGCGGGATAACGTCTCGACCGACGAGATCACGCCCGTCACCGTCATGCTCACTTACGACGAGCGGCTCGGGCGCTACCCCTACGTTGGTTTCAAGGCGGGGAACGAAACGCCCATCGGCGAGCACGACGTGCGTCGCGGCGGCTTTCAGATCACGGTCGCGGGCAAGCGTTACGGCAAAGGGTCGTCGCGCGAGTCGAGCCCGCTCGCGGAGTTGTCGGCCGGCATCCGGCTGATCGTTGCCGAGAGCTTCGAGCGCATCTACCAGCAGAACTGCGACAACATCGGCATTCTGACGACCACCGACTTCGGCGTGCTCGAGCGCATTCACGCTGGGGAAGCTATCCCGATCACCGAATTCCTCAAGGGGCGCGACGCCCTCACGCAGCAGATCATCCGCAGCGGCGGGCTGCTCGCGTTCAGCAAGTTCGCCGATTGGCCCGCACCGGTGGCGCATGCCGATATGCCGAACGCCGCCGACATGCCGCCCCGCACGCTCGTCGAGAAGATCATGGCGCGCCGTGTACACCCGGCCACGCCCGGCACCGAGCACGGTGACGGGGTGTTCGTGCGCGTCGACTGGCGCTTCTCGCACGATTACTTTACGGGCATGTGTGCGCATCTGATGCATCGCGCGTTTGGTGAGCCGGCAGCGCTGCATGACCCGGCGCGCATCATTGCGTTTCAGGATCATCTCGTGCTGGCCGCGCAGAGCCACCCGCACGTCACGCAGGGGCTGCTGCCCGGTGTGGCCAATCTGACAAACGGGCATCGCGATTTCGCCGCGCGTTATCCGGTACTCGCCCACGGTGAACTGGCCCCCAACGGCAGCGATGGCACGGACGGCGCGGAGGGTATCTGCCACGCGCTGATGGCTGAACGCTACGCGTTGCCGGGCCAGATCGTGATCGGCACCGACTCGCACACGCCGCACGCAGGCGCGCTCGGCTGCCTGGCGTTCGGCGCGGGTGCGACCGACATCGCGAACAGTTGGGTCACGGGCTACGTTCGCTGCAAGGTGCCGGAGACACTGCGCATCGAGATCGATGGCGAACTGGCGCCCGGGGTGACGGCCAAGGACGTGGTGCTTCATCTGCTTCGGCTCGACGCCATTCGCCGCGGCGACGCTATCGGCCTCGTCTTTGAATACGCGGGCAGCGCGGTGCGAGCGATGTCGGTCGACGAGCGCGCGACGCTCACCAATATGGTCGCCGAGCTGGGGGGCTTCACCGGCATCGTGGCGCCGGATGGGAAAACGGTGGCCTTCCTGAAAACGCGACGCGGTGTCGATTTCACCATCGAGCCGTGGATGGCAAGCGATGCCGGCGCCCGTTATCGCGATGTGATCCGCGTCGATGCCGCGTCGCTCACGCCGATGCTGGCGCGCCCCGGCGATCCGGGCAACGGTGTGGCGCTCGCGGAGCTGACCTCACCCGTCGCCATCGACATGGCGTACGGTGGCTCGTGTACGGCAGGCAAGCGCGACGACTTCGATGCATACCACGAGGTACTCGCCTGGGGCGTTGCGCATGGCCTTCGTGTGACGCAGGGCCGTTCGCTGTTCTTGCAGTTCGGCACGATGGACGTGCGCGCCTATTGTGAAGCGCAGGGCTATCTCGAGACGTTCGAGGCGGCCGGCGTGACGCTCATCATGCCGGGCTGCGGCGCTTGCGCGAATTGCGGGCCGGGACAGTCGACGTCTGCCGCGCAGGTCACGATCAGCGCGATCAACCGCAATTTCCCTGGACGTTCCGGTCCGGGCAGTGTGTGGCTCGCGAGTCCCTACACGGTGGCCGCGAGTGCGCTGGCGGGGCGCATCGTCAGCTTCGATGAATTGAAGGCGTCAGTGTCAGCGACGGCGGCGGCGCGGTAACGCATGCGCTCGCCGCAGGCAGCCGGGTGTTTGGGCGTTTGGGCGGGCGAGGCAGATGCCGCTGTGCGGGAGAGATTCGGCGCGATGTGCTGCGCCGGATGCCTGTCGTCGCGATGCCGTGCTGCCATTGGTAAACATCGCAAATTTTCGTAGTGCGTGGCAAAGGTGACAGGTGCGGTGTCATTCGTGGCACAATTTCGGCCTCGTGCCTGTCGATTCATGGTGTATCCGACGTACCGGCCACCCCTGGCGAATGCAGGCAGGTCGCGTGAGATGCGTCGGCAAATGAGCAGTTCGGCCATGACCGAACGGGCCCGGAGACGATTTCCATGCCATCCCCCGACGTATCAATGCCTTCCATGCCTTCCCCTCACCAGGCCGCTCAAGTCTCTGTTGCGGCCACCCGCCTGAGTGCCGGCGATATTTCCGCTCGTCTTGACCGCTTGCCACCGACTCGCACCGTCTGGAAGCTGGTGGTGCTGCTCAGTCTTGGTTTCTTCTTCGAACTCTACGACCTGCTCTACACGGGCTATATCGCGCCCGGGCTCGTGAAGAGCGGCATTCTGACGCCCACGACGCCGGGTCTGTTCGGCACGACGGGCGTAGCGAGTTTCATCGCCGCACTGTTCTCCGGGCTGTTCATCGGCACGATCGCGTGCGGCTTTCTTGCGGACCGGTTCGGCCGTCGTGCCGTGTTTACCGGCTCGTTGCTCTGGTACACGGTGGCGAACGTCATCATGGCGTTTCAGGAGACGGCCACAGGCGTGAACTTCTGGCGCTTCGTGGTGGGCCTGGGCATCGGTGTGGAACTGGTCACGATCGGCACCTATATCGCCGAACTCGTCCCCAAACAGATTCGTGGCCGGGCGTTCGCGTGCGAACAGGCCGTCGGCTTTACTGCCGTGCCGGTCGTTGCGCTGCTCGCCTACTGGCTTGTGCCGCGCGCGTTCCTCGGACTGGAGGGCTGGCGTTGGGTGGTGTTGATCGGCGCGCACGGCGCGGTGTTCGTCTGGTGGATTCGCCGTGCCCTGCCGGAGAGCCCGCGCTGGCTCGCGCAGAAGGGGCGTCTCGACGAGGCGGATCGCGTGTTGTCCGAACTGGAGGCGAAGGTCGCCCGCGAATACGGCAAACCGCTGCCGCCGCCGGGCGTGCCGGAGCCGGTGGTGCCGAAGGGCGCGTTTCGCGACATGTGGGTGCCGCCGTATCGCAAGCGCGCGATCATGATGATTCTGTTCAACATCTTCCAGACGGTCGGCTTCTACGGCTTCGCCAACTGGGTGCCGACGCTGCTCATCAAACAGGGCGTTACGGTGACGACGAGTCTCGGATATTCCAGCGTGATTGCGCTCGCAGCCCCGGTCGGCCCGCTGATCGGTCTGTGGATGGCCGACAAGGTCGAGCGCAAGCATGCGATCGTGTGGACGGCCGGTATCGGAATCGTGTGCGGCCTGGTGTTCTCGCAGGTCACGTCGTCGTTCCTGCTTGTCGCCATGGGGATCGGCCTCACGCTTGCCAACAACATCATGTCGTACAGCTATCACGCGTATCAGACGGAACTGTTCCCCACGGGCATCCGGGCACGCGCCGTTGGGTTCGTCTATTCTTGGAGCCGTTTCTCGGCGATCTTCACGGCGTTCCTGATCGCCTCCGTGCTGCGCAACTTCGGTGTGACCGGTGTGTTCGTGTTCATCTCGTGCGCCATGCTGGTTGTCATGCTCGCCATCGGCCTGATGGGGCCACGCACGCGTGACATCGCACTGGAGAAGATTTCGCAGTAAGACACATGGCCGCAGCGCGCGGCCATACCCCCGCACTCTCCCGGAGATTCCGATCATGGCGGACTTGCAAACCGAAGCGGCCTACGAGGCCAATGCCGTTCGATACAACGAAGATTGGCTCAACCAGCCGCCGCCTGACGACATGTACGCGCTGCTGGTGCGCCATTTCGTCCCCGGCGGCCGCACGATCGATGTGGGCTGCGGCAACGGACGCGATGCGGCATGGCTCGCGCAGCACGGGTTCGATGTGGTCGGTTATGACAACTCGCCCGCCCTCGTCGCGCTCGCGCGCAAGTCGTTTCCGTGGGTGTCGTTTCACGTCGGCCGGCTACCGCTGCTGGAGGAGGTCACGGCGCAGTTCGACAATGTGGTTTGCGAGACAGTGCTGATGCATCTGCCCGCGAACGAAGTGCCGCAGGCCGCAGACCGGCTCTGGACGCTCGTACGCCCGGGCGGGGTGCTTTATGTGTCGTGGCGTGTGACCGAGGGCGAAGACATTCGCCAGAAGGACGGACGCCTCTACAGCGCTTTCTCCCCCGACGTCGTGCGCGCCGCGCTTCACGACGGCGTTGTCCTTCATGAGGAAGACGTCACGAGCACCAGCTCGGGCAAGCGTGTCTGCCGTCTGATCGTGCGGCGCCCGGCCTGACACGCGGCGCCGTCATCAAACGCGCGGTGTCGCGTCAGAGCAGTTCGATTTCCGGCAGCGAGAGCAGGCTCGTTTCGCGCATGAGCGACACGAACTCGCCGATGTACGGACGCGCCGTGATCGCGGGCAACGTTGCCGCCCAGAGTTCGGCAGTGAGCCCTTGCGGCGTGATCGGACGCGCACTCACGTAGCGTCGCTCCAGATAACCGGTGACGGCCCACAGCGGCAGGGCAGCCAGCCCGCGGCGGCTGGCGACCAGTTGCAGAATCGCCACCGTCAACTCGGTGGTGCGGCGCGTCGGTTCGATTCCCGCTGGACGCAGCACCTGACGCACGATGTCCAGCATGTCGTCGGGCACGGGGTAGGTGATGAGCGTCTCGTTGCGGAAGTCCTCGGCGTCGAGATGCGACTTGCCGGCCAGGGGATGGTCGTTCGCCATGAGCGCCATCATCTGGAAACGGAACAGCGGATGGAAGTCGACCGCCTCGCCTTCTTCATGCTCCGAAATGATCGCCAGATCGGCGCGATCCTGATGCAGCAGTCCGATCGGATCGGCGTGAAAGCCCGACACGATGTCGAGTTCGACTTCCGGCCAGCGAATGCGAAAGGCGTCCATGGCGGGCATCAGCCAATCGAAACACGTGTGACATTCAACAGCGATGCGCAGCGTGCCCTGCGTGCCCTGGGCAAGCCGCGCGAGGTCGCGGCCCGCTTCGTCGACCGCCGGTACGACTTCCTCGGCCAATGCGAGCAGGCGCTTGCCCGCAGGGGTGAAGACCAGCGGCGACGACTTGCGCACGAACAGCGGCAAGCCATAGAACGCTTCGAGTGCCTTGATCTGATGCGACAGCGCTGACTGCGTCAAATGCAGCCACAGCGCCGCGCGCGAAACACTGCCGGTGTCGCGCAGCGCAAGCAGCGTCTGCAGATGACGAAGTTCGATCGGAGTGCGTTGCATGAATAATATTAATAATAAATGGCAAAAACTTTCGTTTGAATAATACACGTGTGACCGGGATACTGCCAGCCTGGGCGGACATCGTCCGCAGACAATGACTTTGCAGTTACGCAAGCTCCTGGAAGGACAACGCTCATGGCTCAGGCCCACGTACTCGGATTGCCGCGCATTGGCGCGCAACGTGAACTCAAATTCGCCGTCGAGGCCTTTTGGCGCGGCGAGATGAACATCCAGGCGTTGCAGGACACCGGCCGGCGCATTCGTGCGGCCAACCGCCTTGCGCAGCGCGAGGCCGGGCTCGACTGGATCACCGTGGGTGACTTCCATTGGTACGACCAGGTGCTCTCCGCGCTGGCGCTCGTCGGTGGGCTGCCGGAGCGCTTCGGTGCGCCGCGCGCTGCGCTCACGCTCGCGGATTACTTCGCTGCCGCACGTGGCAATGCGCAGCACAGCGCGATGGAAATGACGAAGTGGTTCGACACGAACTATCACTATCTCGTGCCGGAGTATTCGCCGCAGACACGCTTTGGCGAGGGCACGGAATGGCTGTTCGAGGACGTGGCGGAAGCGCTCGCCGAGGGCCCGAACGTCAAGCCGGTGCTGCTCGGGCCGCTCTCGCTGCTGTATCTCGGCAAGGAAAAGGACGGCCTCGCAGACCGTCTCTCGTTGCTGCCCGAACTGCTCACCCAGTACGAGCGCGTGCTCGCGCGTCTGAAGGCGCAGGGTGTGACGTGGGTGCAGATCGACGAGCCGATTCTCGCGCTCGACCTGCCCGCGCTGTGGTGCGACGCCTTCGCGCCGGTGTATCAACGTCTTGCGCCCGTCGCGCCGTCGGTGCTGCTCGCCACGTACTTCGGCGATGTCAGTGACCGCGCGGCCTTGCTCGCAGCGTTGCCGGTCGCCGGTGTGCATCTCGACGGTGTGCGTGCTCCGAGGCAGCTCGAAGCGTTTGCCGCACAGTGGCCGCAAGACAAGGTGCTGTCCGCCGGTGTGGTCGACGGGCGCAACGTCTGGCGCTGTGACCTGATGCGCGCCCGCGCGTTGCTCATGCCGTTGGCCCGGACGCTGGGGGACCGGCTGTGGGTCGCATCGAGCTGCTCGCTGATGCACTGCCCGGTCGATCTGGCGAGCGAGGCACGCCCGGACAAGGAAGTGCGCACCTGGCTGGCGTTCGCCGTGCAAAAGCTGGGCGAAGTGGCGCTGCTGCGCCGTTCGCTTGACGCTGCCGAATTTGCTGCGGCCGAGGTGCGGGCTGCCTTCGCCGCCGATGCCGCCGCGCAGACTGCACGCCGTACGTCGCCGCGCATTCACAACGGCGTGGTGCAGAAGCGTCTGGCGGCGCTCACCGAGGCCGACGCACGCCGTGCGTCCGACTACCCGGCACGGGCCAGTGCGCAGCGCGCGTGGCTCAAGCTCCCCGTACTGCCGACGACGACCATCGGATCGTTCCCGCAAACGGCGGCCATTCGTACGGCGCGCGCAGACTTCAAGCAGCGGGCCATGTCGCATCTGGACTATCTGGAGACGATGCGGGCTCAGATTCGTCTGGCCATCGAGAAGCAGGAAGCCTATGGGCTCGACGTGCTCGTGCATGGCGAGGCCGAACGCAACGACATGGTCGAGTACTTCGGCGATCTGCTCTGGGGCTTCATGATTACCGAGCACGGCTGGGTACAGAGCTACGGTTCGCGTTGTGTAAAGCCGCCGGTGATCTATGGCGACGTGTATCTGCCCGAGCCGATGACCGTCACGTGGAGCGCCTATGCGCAGCAACTGACCGACAAGCCGGTCAAGGGCATGCTGACCGGTCCGGTGACGATGATGCAATGGTCGTTCGTACGCGACGATCAGCCGCGCGAACTCACGGCATTGCAAATTGCGCTGGCGCTGCGCGAGGAGGTGGCGGCGCTGGAAAAGGCGGGCGTGCGCGTGATTCAGATCGACGAACCCGCGCTGCGCGAGGGGCTGCCGCTGCGTGAAGGCGACTGGCCGTCGTATCTCGAATGGGCGGTGCGTGCGTTCCGCGTATGCTCGTCAGGGGTGGCCGACGACACGCAGATCCACACGCATATGTGCTATTCGGAGTTTCACGACATTCTGCCGTCGATCGCCGCGCTCGACGCCGATGTGATCTCCATCGAGACCACCCGTTCCGACATGGAGCTGCTGGGTGCCTTCGAAGCCTTCGAATATCCGAACGAGATCGGCCCGGGCGTGTATGACATTCACTCGCCGCGTGTGCCGTCGCAGGCGGAAATGGAGCGTCTGATCGAGGCCGCGCTCGCTCGCATTCCGGCCGAGCGTCTGTGGATCAACCCCGACTGCGGGTTGAAGACGCGCGACTGGGCGCAGGTCGATAGCGCCTTGACCAACATGGTCGCGGCCGCCAATGCCGTGCGTCAGCGTCTCGCGGGCGTTCACATGCACGTGCAAGCCGCCTGACGCCCCCGCATACGCGTGGGTGGGCACGGGGGGCGAGACAGCGCCGACGAAAAAACGCCGCCGATGCCTTTGCGCATCGGCGGCGTCTTGTTTTCGCGGGGCAGTGAAACTTCGCTCAGGCGAGCGCTTTTTCGACGATCTCGCGCACGTCCTTCGACAGTGCCGTGTGCTGCGCGACGGTCTGCAGCGCGTTGTGCATGTGCTCGCGCAGTGACGGCGTGTACTTGCGCCAGCGGTCGAGCACACGTGCCAGACGCGCGGCCACCTGCGGGTTCAGGGCGTCGAGCGTGAGCACCTGTTCGGCCCAGAATTGGTATCCGGAACCGTCGGCCGCGTGGAACTGGGCCGGGTTGCCACCGCAGAAGCTGAAAATCAGCGAGCGCGCGCGGTTCGGGTTCTTTAGCGTGAAGGCCGGATGGCGCATGAGCGCCCGCACGGCGTCAATCACGCAATGGCTGCCGTCGCCACGCTGCATGGCTTGCAGCGCGAACCACTTGTCGATCGCCAGCGGCTCGTGCTCGAAGCGTTGATAGAAGTCCTCCAGCGCTTCGGCGGCATGATTCTGGCCGTGCGCAGCGTCGCCCTCGCGCGCGGCGCCGCCACGTTGCACGAGCGCGGTGAGCGCGGCGAAACGATCCGTCATGTTGTCGGCCGTGTCGTATTGCGTGCGCGCGGTTTGCGCCACGCCGGCGTCCGACAGCTCCATCAGATACGACAGCGCAAGGTTCTTCAGCGCGCGCTCGCCGGCGGACGCGGCGTCCGGACGGTACGGGCCCGGCACGCGATGGTTGTGATACGCCGCAAGCCACTCGGTGTGCAGCGAGGCCGCCAGACGCTGGCGCAGATACTGCCGTGCCGCATGAATGGCCGCCGGGTCGATTTCCGTCATCTGCTCGCCGAGATACGACTCGGCCGGCAGCGTGAGAGCTTGCGCGCGGAACGCCGGATCGAGCGATTCGTCGCGCAGCACTTGCCGGAAGGCTTCGAGCACGTAGCTGTCCACGCTCGGCAATTGCCCCATCTGAATGGACTCGACGAGCGCCAGCAACTGACGCGTAGCCAGACGCTGGCCCGCTTCCCAGCGGTTGAACGGATCGCTGTCGTGCGCCATCAGGAACGCGAGTTCGTCGATGGTGTACTCGTGCTCGACGATCACCGGCGCCGAGAACCCGCGCAGCAGCGACGGCATCGGGTTGTGCGGCACATCGACGAACGTGAAGCTCTGACGCTCCTGCGTGAAGTCGAGCACGCGCGTGGTGGGCATGGGCGCATCGCCGGCTTCGCCTGCCAGACGCAGCGCCAGATCGCGGCCGTCGCGATCGAGCAGGCCGACGGCGAACGGGATATGGAACGGCTGCTTGACGAGCTGGTTGTCCTGCAACTCAACGCCGACCTTCGGACAGCGCTGCGTGAGCGTGAGGGTATAGGTCCGTGCGGCTTCGTCGTAGGCCGCGTCGACCGTCACGCGCGGCGTGCCGGCCTGGCTGTACCAGCGGCCGAACTGTGTGAGGTCGCGCTGGTTGGCATCGGCCATTGCGGCACGGAAGTCGTCGCACGTGACCGCCTGACCGTCGTGGCGCTCGAAGTACAGATCCATGCCCCGGCGAAAGCCCTCACGGCCGAGCAGCGTCTGATACATGCGCACCACTTCGGCGCCTTTCTCGTAGACGGTGACCGTGTAGAAGTTGTTGATTTCGACGTAGCTCTCCGGGCGCACCGGGTGAGCCATCGGACCGGCGTCTTCGGGGAACTGCGCCTGACGCAGCACGCGCACGTCGTCGATGCGCTTGACGGCACGGCCCGACTCGGAGCCCATCATGTCGGCGGAGAATTCCTGATCGCGGAACACGGTCAGGCCTTCCTTAAGGCTCAACTGGAACCAGTCGCGGCAGGTCACGCGATTGCCGGTCCAGTTGTGGAAGTACTCGTGGCCCACCACGGCTTCAATGTTGCCGAAGTCGTCGTCGGTCGCGGTGGCGGCGTCGGCCAGCACATACTTCGTGTTGAAGATGTTCAGGCCCTTGTTCTCCATCGCGCCCATGTTGAAGTCGCTCACGGCCACGATCATGAAGCGGTCGAGATCGAGCACGCGTCCGAAGCGCGATTCGTCCCAACGGATCGAGTTGACGAGCGAATGCATGGCGTGCTCGGTCTTGTCCAGATCCTGCGGCTGCACCCAGACCTGTAGGAGCTTCTCGCGTCCGTCGCCGGCAACGAGGCGTTCCTCACGGCAAACCAGGCGTCCGGCCACCAGCGCGAACAGGTAGCTGGGCTTCTTGAACGGATCGTCCCAGATGGCGAAGTGACGGCCGTCAGGCAGATCGCCCTTGTCGATCAGGTTGCCGTTGGCCAGCAGCACCGGATACGCTTCGCGATCGGCGCGCAGCGTGACGGTGTATGTCGCCATGACATCCGGACGGTCGAGGAAGTAGGTGATCTTGCGGAAGCCCTCGGCTTCGCATTGCGTGAAGAAGTTGCCGCCCGAGACGTACAGCCCCATGAGCGACGTGTTCTCCTGCGGGCGGCAGCGTGTGACCAGCGTGAGCTCGAACGCTTCGGGCGGGGCTTCGACCGTGAGCGACTCGTCGCCCGTGCGGTAGCCGGCCCAGGGTTTGCCGTCGAGTTCGAGGCTCACCAGTTGCAGACCCTGACCCACCAGATCGAGGTCGCCGCCAGGGCCGGCCGGGTTGCGATGCACGCGCAGCCGGCTGGTCACGGTGGTGACGTCGGGGGCGAGGTCGAAGTCGAGTTGAACGGTGTCGATCAGATACGCCGGGGGCGTATAGTCGGAGCGTTGGATGACACCTGCGAGGTCGGTTCTGAGCATGGACGGTGTTTTGCGGACGGCCAAGAATCTCCAAATTGTAACGGAGTGGCGGGCCCTTCGCGTTCAATCGAGAAATTTGCTGAATTTTGCTGCAATGCTTCCGTCGAATGTGTCGGATTTGCGCGATGCGCAGTCCTATGCTTAAATCGGCGCGACGGGTGCGCGTCGGCGTGCCGGGCCTTTCTCTGGAGCAGTCAATCATGTGGAAACGATGGGCAATGGCGACCTTGGCCGTCGCGAGTGTCTTGCTGGCGGGATGCGCCAGTACCGTCACCAGTCAGGTGAGCGCGTTCGGCGATGCGCCGGGCTTTGAGGGCCCGAGGACTTATGCGCTCACGCGCACGGCCGAACAGCAGAACAATCAGGAACACGCGACCTACGAGCAGTGGCTGCGCGCGCGTCTGGCCGGAGACGGTTTCAGCGAGCAGAGCCCGTCGAGCGCGCACTACCTGATCGGCATGAGCTACGGCATCACCCAGCAGATCATGCGCGTGGCGGAACCGGCGTATGACCCGATGTTCGCGCCGGGCCCGTGGGGGCCGTGGGGACGTCCGTGGGGCTGGTACGGCTATCCGTACGGCCCGCCGCCGGCCTACGTTGAGCGTGATTATCCGTATGCGCTCGCGGGTTTGGAGTTGCGCTTCACGGACCGCGCGAGCGGCAAGGAGGTGTACCGCGTGCAGGCCAATACCAGTGACGCCGGCACGTCGCTCGCCTCGGCCATGCCGTTCCTGATCGACGCCGCGCTCAAGCAGTTGCCGTTCCCAAGCGGGCGTACGGTCAACGTGCAGCAGAAGGTCGGGCAGTAAGGCAGGCGGTTATTTGCCGCAGGCCGTCGTACCACGCCGGAGCGAAGCGGCGCGTCACCGGGACGCGTGCTTCGCTCCGGCGTGTTCCGTTTACTGCATCAGTGTGACGATGCCGAGAACGGCGAAGATGACCGCAGCGACGATATGCACGGCCTTCGTCGGCAGACGGCCGGCGAATTTGTGGCCCACGAGCACGGCCGGCACGTTGGCGAGCATCATGCCCAGCGTCGTGCCAGCGACGACGCCAAAGAAATCCTGATAGCGTGCGGCGAGCATCACGGTGGCGATCTGCGTTTTGTCGCCCATTTCGGCGATGAAGAAGGCGAGCACCGTGGTGGCGAACACGCCGAGCTGACGCTTCGTGGTCGTGTCTTCGTCGTCGACCTTGTCGGGAATCAGAATCCAGATCGCCATGCCGATGAACGACGCGACGATGGCCCACTTCATGATCGCCGGGCTGATCGCAGTGGACAGCCACTCACCGAGTGCGCCGGCAAAGCCATGATTGACGAGCGTGGCGACGAGAATGCCAAGAACGATCGGCACGGGCTTCTTGAAGCGTGCAGCGAGCAAGAGGGCAAGCAGTTGGGTTTTGTCGCCGATTTCGGCGAGACCGACGACACCGGTCGAGATGAGGAATGGGGACACCTTGTAATTTCTCCGCCGGGCCATATGGATGCGAGCCAATGACAATGCATCCCGGCCCGGTTGGCGGAAGCATCGTCATCGGTCTCGCCAGGCCCGAGGGCTGCGCACGCCATAGCCGGAACCGGCCAAGTCTGTTGACGTACGCCCCTGCCGATGCATGATGTGCACGACAGGGCGGCTACTCCCCAATGAATCGGAGCGGATTATAGCATCGGATTCGTGACGTGCAAGGGACGGCTCGCGTCGCACACGGTGTTTTGCGGCGCACGACGGTGTATGAACAGGGGGCCGTACGCCGTGGCGTTCGAGAGGCAAAAAAGGGCGGCCGAAGCCGCCCAAGGAGATCCCCGACCGCATGCCCCTTGCGCACGGTCGGCGACTGCGGGGGAACGGGCGCCATGCCAATGCGATGGCGTCCATTTCTCCGCGAAAGCAATGCGTCACCTTGCCGCCCGGATGCCGCGGGCCAACGCCCCCGGTCAGTGCGCCGTGCGGCGATGCACGGGCTTGCCCGCTGCGTAGGTCGTGGCAACGGCACGGTCGTCGCCGAGCATGGCGAACGCGAAGAGCAGTTCTTCGAGCGATTCGGCCAGTGCCGTGCGACGTGCGAGCAGCGGCGTGGCCTTCGGGTCGAGCACCACGAAATCGGCCTCGGCGCCTACGGCCAGCGTGCCGATGGTGCCGTGCAGATCCAGTGCGTGCGCAGCGCCCTCGGTGGCCAGATAGAACATGCGTTCGGCCGAGAGGTGATAGCCCGACAGACGCGCCACCTTGTGCGCTTCGTTCATCGTCTGCAGCATCGAGAAGGTCGAGCCGCCGCCCACGTCGGTCGCGAGCGTGACCGGCATGCGGGTCGCCTCCGCGGCGGCGAAGTCGAACAGGCCGCTGCCCAGGAACTGGTTCGATGTCGGGCAGTGCGCGGCGACGGTGCCGGTCTCGAACATGCGGCGACGGTCATGCTCGTCGAGCCAGATGCAATGGCCGTACACGGCACGCTTGCGCAGCAGTTTGTAGTGGTCGTACACATCGAGATAGCTGCGATGGCCCGGGAACAGCGAGCGCACCCATTCGACCTCGTCGGTGTTCTCGGCCACATGGCTCTGAATGAACACGTCCTGATATTGCTCGGCGAGTTCGCCGCACACGCCCAGTTGCGCTTCGGTCGATGTCGGCGCGAAGCGCGGTGTGAGCGCGTAGAGCTGGCGTCCCTTGTTGTGCCAGCGCTGGATCAGCGCCTCGCTGTCGCGCGCGCCGCTCTCGGCCGTGTCACGCAGGAATTCCGGGCAGTTGCGGTCCATCATCACTTTGCCCGCAATCATGCGCAGGTCGCGCGCGTCGCTTGCCTTGAAGAAGGCGTCGGCCGAGCCCGGATGCACCGTGCAGTACACGAGCGCGCTCGTGGTGCCGCCGCGCAGCAGTTCGTCGAGAAAGAACTGGGCGACATCGGCTGCGTACTCCGGATTCTCGAAACGGCGCTCGGTCGGGAACGTGTACTTCTCGAGCCACGGCAGCAGCCCCGGTGCGGGCGACGCGATCATATCCGTCTGGGGATAGTGGATGTGCGTATCGATGAAGCCGGGCGTGACGACCTTGTCGCGCAGATCCTCGATGGGCGTGCCAGCGGGCAGCGCAGGGGCCACCTTGGCGTAGTCGCCGACGGCGGTGATGCGGCCGTTCTCGAAGGCGACGATGCCGTCGGTATGGTGTACGGTGCCGGGCGAGCCATCGAGATAGGCTCGCGCCGGATCGTGCGTGAAGTAGACCAGTTGCGCGCGTACGGCACGCAGGGCTTGGCGGGTGGTGGACATGGGCAGGGGCCTTCTATCGTTACATTTGCGTGAGCAGCAGCACTGCCAGTGCGGCGACGATCCACATCGCCGGCTTGATCTCTTTCACGCGTCCGGTGAACAGTTTGAGCACGACGAACGCGAGGAAGCTGTAGGCGATACCGTCGGTGATCGAGTACGAAATCGGAATCATCACCACCGCGATGAAGCTCGGAATGGCTTCGTCCATCCGGTGCCATTCGATGCGCGCCACGGACTCCATCATAAACACACCGACCAGAATCAGCGCCGGCGCCGTCGCGATGGCGGGCACCAGCGAGAGCATCGGAGACAGGAACAGGAACGGCAGGAACAGCAGCGCGCAGACCAGCGCGGTCAGACCGGTGCGCCCGCCTTGTGCGATGCCGGCGGCCGATTCGATATAGGCGTTCGCCGGGCTCGTGCCGAGCGGGCCCGAGATCAGCACCGAGAACGAATCGACGATCATGGCCTGACGCATGTTGCGCGGATTGCCGTCGCGGTCCTTCATGTTACCGGCTTCGGCAATGCTCATGAAGGTCGAGAGCGTATCAAAGAACGCCGTGAAGAGCATCACGAAGATGAACGGCAGGTAGGCCACCTTCAGCGCGCCCAGCAGGTCGAGCTGGCCGATGCCCGAGAAGTCGGGGGCGGCGAAGAAGCCGTGGAAGTTCACCAGCGTGGCGGTGGCGATCTCCTTGGGGAAATAGGCCGCGCCGTCGCCCCACACGCGGCCGATGGGAATGGCCATGAGCGTGGTGACGACAATGCCGATCATCAGCGCACCGTTCACGCGACGTGCGACGAGCACGGTCGTGAGCGCCAGTCCGATGAGGAATGTGACGGTCGGCGGCGACAGGTGCGCCAGACGCACGACCGTGACCGGATCGCTCACCACGAGCTTGGCGTTGACAAGGCCGATCACGGTGATGAACAGGCCGATGCCGCACGAGATCGCATAGCGCAGGTTGGCGGGAATGGCATCGACGACGAAGCGCCGCACGTTGAGCGCGGCGAGCAATGCGAAGAGAATGCCCGACCAGAACACGCAGCCGAGCGCCGTCTGCCACGGCATGCCGACGCCATGCACCATAGTGAAGGCGAACAGCGCGTTCAGCCCCATGCCCGGAGCGACCAGCACCGGATTGCGGGCGTAGAGCCCCATCGCACAACTGCCGAAGAAGCTGATGAGCACCGTGGCCGTCAGGGCTGCGGGGAACGCCATGCCGGTCTTCGACAGGATGGCCGGGTTGACGACGATGATGTACATCGCCGCGAGGAAAGTCGTGATACCCGCTATCACTTCCGTACGGAACGTCGATCCGAGCGCCGTGATACCGAAATACCGGTCGAGTGCCGAGACAGGTTGCGCGCCCGCCACGCGCGTGCCGTTGTGAGCCGCTTCGGGCGCGGCAGTACCCGCCGGGGGGCTGAGCGATGAGTCCATGGGGTGTTGTCTCCGATGTTCTAAGATGTGTTGTGCGCTCGACGCCACAGGTGTGGGGGCACCGCATGACGCCTATTCGGGCACGCACAAAAAATAGCATCGGGTCCCGGCGAAAATATTCCCTATGCGGAATGTTCCACATCATCGCGAGGTAATGTGGCGCGATGGGGGGGCGCCCGCTCCCGTCGGCGGCCGCTTGCTGCGGTTCGCCGCCGTTCGCTACCGTTCGATTTCGCCTGTCAGCGCATGGGGCATCGTTCCTGAATCCCGCACGCGAGTTCATTGCTGCGCATGACCGCGCGATGGCTGCGCTGTCCTGCGACTGCCGGCGGTTCCGCCTGGGCATCGCCGAACACGTTGCCGGGCCGGAAGTGCGGACCTTGCTGGCCCGGTTGAGCGAACGCGACCCGGCCTTGACCATCGAAGTCCGGCTGGAAAATTCTCGCCGCCTGCCGGATGCCTTCGATGGCGGCGTTTTGGACGGCCTGAACTGCCCTCGTCACGAATCATGCTGCATTCGACGCTCACGGATACGCGCGCTCGCGACGCCTTGCGGACACTGGCGGCAGCCTGTCGAGAACATCGTTCTCCCAGGTGCGCAGGCACGCAGTGACATGCCCCTGAATCAAACGGACGTTCCCCGCTGCCGACCTATCTCCCACGACACAGCACCCCCGCGCATCGTGGCGGCAAGCCACGACCGCCAGCTCGCTACTTACGCCGCTTGCGCAGCGCGAAAACGCCGCAGTTCGCCGAGCAGACGGCGTTTCTCACTGTCGTCGATGAACGAGGCTTCGAAACTGTTCTGCGCCAGGGTGTAAGCGTCGTCGAGCGTCATATCCAGGGCGTCGAACGTTGCCAGGAAGTTCTCGTTCAGATAGCCGCCGAAATAGGCCGGGTCGTCCGAATTGATCGTCACGGCGAGGCCGCGTTTGAGCAACTGGTGCAGGGTGTGCTGCCCCATGTCGTCGAACACCTTGAGACGCACGTTCGACAGCGGGCACACCGTCAACGCGATCTTCTCGCGGGCCAGACGTTCCAGCAGCGCTTCGTCTTCAATCGCCCGCACGCCGTGATCCACACGCTCGACGTGCAGCATGTCCAGCGCCTCGTGGATGTATTCGGGCGGCCCTTCTTCCCCGGCATGGGCCACGATGCGCAGACCCAGCGCACGGCAGCGTTCGAACACGCGTGCGAACTTGGCGGGCGGGTGTCCTTGTTCGGATGAGTCGAGCCCCACGCCGACGAGCCGGTGGCCGTGGCTGTTGAAATAGGGCAGAGCGGTTTCCAGCGTTTGCAGGGCGTCTTCTTCCGGCAGGTGACGCAGGAAGCAGAGAATCATCCGGCTCGTGATGCCGTGTTGTGCCTCGGCTTCGGCCAGGGCGCGCTCGATGCCATTGACGACGCTCGCCATCGACACGCCGCGCGCCGTATGCGTTTGCGGATCGAAGAAGATCTCGGTGTGACGGATGTTGTCGGCGACGGCGCGCGCCAGATAGGCGCGCGTCATGTCGTAGAAATCGTCTTCGGTGAGCAAGACGCTCGCGCCTGCGTAATAGATGTCGAGGAACGACTGCAGATCAGTGAAGGCGTAGGCGTCGCGCAGAGCGTCCACGCTCGGATACGGCAGCGCGACGCGGTTTCGCTGCGCGAGCTGGAAGATCAGTTCGGGCTCGAGCGTGCCTTCGATATGCACATGCAGCTCGGCCTTGGGCATGGCGCAAAGGGTCTTGGCGAGTTCGGGCGTGAGTGGCATGGATAGTCTTGTTGTGGGGGGATGGGCGGGATTCTACCGTTGCAAGTGAGTGCCGGTCACGCGTGAGCGCAGGCATCCGGCCGCCGAGCCGTCTTTACACGGCGACGCCGTTGTCCTGCGGCGATACCGGTGCGCTTTGGCGCATCTGCTGCTCGCGCACGCGCAATAGTTGCGCCGCCACTGCGATCGCGATCGTTGCCGGTGCCTTGCCGGTGATGCCGGCCACGCCGATGGGGCAAATCATCTGTTCGAAGCGCTCGGGCGGCACACCGCGATCACGCAGACGGTGCTCGAACTGACGCCGTTTGGTCATCGATCCGATCAGGCCAAAGTAAGCGAAGTCGTCGCGCTTGAAGATGGTTTCGCACAGACGCTGGTCAAGGGCATGGTTATGCGTCATGACAAGAAAATAGGCGCCCGGCGGCGCTTCGGCGACGATGGCTTCGGGCGTGTCGGTCGATTCCACACGCGTGTTCGGGGGGACGGTTTCCGGGAATGTTTCGGTGCGCTCGTCTGCCCAGGTCACGCGGCAGGGCAACGTGGCCAGCACCTGCACGATGGCCTGTCCGACGTGTCCGGCGCCGAACAGCACGATATGAAAGTCGCTCGGTGCCAGACGCTCGCTCAGCCACAGCCAGCCATCGCTGCCCTGCCAGAACGAGCAGGCGGCGTCGTCCGCATCGCGTGTCAGGGCATGGGGGTGCGCCAATGGTTCGTTCGGGGCGAGTTCCGTCAGCAGGACCGGGCCACCCGGGGGCTGACTGGCTGCGACGCCGGCCCCCGGCGCCCCGAACGCCACGCTGCGCAGACTGGCTTCCCCCGCCGCGAGCCGTTTGTGCAGCGCGCTCACCCAGGCCAGATCGGCCAGCGTGAGCACTTCGAAGGCGAGCGTGACGGCACCGCCGCAGCACTGGCCGAGGCTGGGGCCAAGCGCAAAACGCTCGACGTGCCGCGCGCCTTGCTGTCCGTACTGGCGCAGCAATTGGCGCGCAACGTCCATCGCGCGCCATTCGAGATGCCCGCCGCCGATGGTTTCCCACACGTGCTCGCGCGTCACGAGCAGGTGCGTGCCCGCCTCGCGCGGCGCGGAGCCTTCCACGTGCGCGATCGTCACCAGTACCGCGGCCTCGCCGCGGACCAGCAGCTTGTGGGCGGCCTCGACCCAGCGATGCATCAGGCGGCGCTCCGCGTGCGCAGCTCGGTGATCGCCATGAGCAGCGCTTCGGACGTTGCCGGGGCATTGAGCACCGGCTCGTCGCGATAGTCGTTCACACTTGCCACGGCGTCGCGCAGGGCGTTGAACACCGAGAACGGGAGCAGCAAAGGCGGCTCGCCAACGGCCTTCGAGCGATGGATGGAGTCCGAGACGTTCGCGTTCTCGAACAGCGCCACACGGAAGTCCGCCGGGCAATCGCTGATGCCGGGGATCTTGTACGTGGAAGGGGCATGCGTCATGAGCTTGCCGTCCTTGTTCCACCACAACTCTTCCGTCGTCAGCCAGCCCATGCCCTGAATGAAGGCGCCTTCGACCTGCCCGATGTCCAGCGCGGGGTTGATCGACTTGCCGGCGTCGTGAAGAACGTCCGCGCGCAGCAGACGCCACTCGCCAGTCAGCGTGTCGAGCACGACTTCGGAGACCGCGGCTCCGTAGGAGAAGTAGTAGAACGGATTGCCGTTCATGGTCGCGGCATCCCACGACAGACCCGGCGTAGCGTAGAAGCCGTCGGACCACAGTTGCACGCGCGCCCAGTAGGCCGCTTCCACCAGATCGGGGAAGGCGACGTCATGGCCGTTCGCGCTGACGACATCGTTGGCGAAACGCACGTCGTCGGCCGATCCGCCATACTTTTGCGCGGCAAACGCGGCCAGACGTTGGCGAATCTGCCACGCGGCATTCTGCGCCGCCTTGCCGTTCAGATCGGCGCCGGTCGACGCGGCCGTGGCCGACGTATTCGCCACCTTGCTCGTGTCGGTCGCCGTCACACGCACATGCGAGAGATCGACGCCCAGCTCGTGCGCCACCACCTGTGCCACTTTGGTGTTCAGGCCCTGACCCATCTCGGTGCCGCCGTGATTCACCAGCATCGAACCGTCGCGATAGATATGTACCAGCGCGCCCGCCTGATTGAAGGCCTGCACGTTGAACGAAATCCCGAACTTGAGCGGCGTGAGGGCCAGGCCCTTGCGCAGCACCGGACTCGTACGGTTGAACGCTTTCACGGCGTCGCGTCGCGCACGGTAGTCGCTCGTGCGCTCCAGTTCCGCAACGAGTTCGTGAATGACGTTGTCCTTGACGACTTGCCCGTAGGGCGTGACGTTGCGCTCGGTCTTGCCGTAGAAGTTTGCACGACGCACGTCGAGGGCGTCCTTGCCCAGATGCCGTGCGATGGCGTCCTGCACGACTTCCATGATGAGCGCGCCTTGCGGTCCGCCGAAGCCGCGAAACGCCGTATTCGATTGCGTGTTCGTCTTGCCGCACAACGCGCGCAGGTCGGCGTCGGGCACGAAGTAGGCGTTGTCGAAGTGGCAGATCGCGCGCGTGGCGACCGGTCCCGACAGGTCGGCCGAGAAGCCTGCGCGCAGCGTCATGTCGACCTTCGCACCCTGAATGCGGCCGTCGTCGTCGAAACCGATGTCGTATTCGAAGTAAAAGCCGTGACGCTTGCCGGTCATCATGAAGTCGTCGTCGCGATCGAGACGCAGCTTCACGGGACGCTTCAGACGCGTGGCGCACAGCGCCGCAACGCAGGCAAACAGGCCCGATTGCGACTCCTTGCCACCGAAGCCGCCGCCCATGCGGCGGCATTCGACCAGCACCTGATGGCTGTGCCAGCCGAGCGCGTGCGAGACGAGCGCCTGCATTTCCGTGGGGTGCTGCGTCGAGCAATAGACGTGGATGCCGTCGTTTTCCTTGGGAATCGCGTACGAGATCTGCCCTTCGAGATAGAACTGTTCCTGCCCGTTGCATTCGAACGTACCGGTCAACCGGTGCGGCGAGGCTTGCAGTGCGGCATCGGCGTCGCCACGGCGCAGGTGATACGGCGGCAGCACGCCAGCCCCGGCGGCCTTGGCGGCCTGCGGCGTGAGGATCGCAGGCAGGTCTTCGTATTCCCCCATGGCCAGCCGCGCGGCGCGACGTGCCGCGTCATGCGATTCGGCCACCACGGCGAACATCGGCTGGCCGATGTACTGAACGAGGCCATCCGCGAGAATCGGGTCGTCGTGAATGACCGGACCGCAATCGTTCACACCGGGGATATCGGCCGCCGTGAGCACCGCAACCACCCCCGGCGCCCGGCGCACGGCATCGAGATCGAGCGAGAGGATGCGGGCGTGTGCCTTGGGCGATGCCCCGAGGGCACAGTGCAACGTGCCTTGTACCTCGGGGATGTCGTCGGTGTAGGTGGCCTCGCCGGCCACGTGGAGTTCGGCCGACTCGTGCGGACGCGAGCGGCCAACCTGGGCACCGGACGCCATGGCGGCACCGGTCTGCGTCATGAAGCCTTCAACTTGCGTGTTCATGGGCAACTCCGGTCAGACGTTGGCGAACGCGTTGACTTCATGTGCCGCAAGCGGCGCATCGGTGCGCGTTTCCAGGAAAAAACGATACAGCAGATTCTGCGCGCCGGCGAGCCGGTAAGCGCTGGTCGCCCGCATGTCAGAGAGCGGCTGGTAGTCGGCCGGCAATGCCGCCATCGCGGCACGCACGGTGGCGTCCGTCCACGGTTGCCCGGTCATCGCCGCTTCGATGGCGCTGCCGCGCTTGGGCGTAGCGGCCATGCCGCCGAAGGCCGCGCGTGCCGAGCGCACCGTATCGCCGTCGAGGTCGACGGCGAAGGCGGCGCATACCGCCGAGATGTCCTGATCGAAGCGCTTGGCGAGCTTGTAGGTGCGAAAGCGTTGTGCGGCGCCCGGCAGCGGCACGCGGATGCCCTGCACGAATTCGCCCGCGTCGAGCGCGTTCTTCTGATAGGCCAGGTAGAAGTCTTCGAGCGGCATGTCGCGCACGACCCCTTCGCGATGCAGCACGATGCGCGTGCCGAGCACGATCAGCGCCGGCATCGAGTCACCGATGGGCGAGCCGTTCGCGACGTTGCCGCCAAGCGTGCCCGCGTTGCGGATCGGGAACGAAGCGAAGCGCTGACGCAGTTCGGCCAGCGCCGGATAGTGTTTGACGAGGGCATCGAAAGCATCGTTGAGCAAGGCGCCCGCACCGATATAGATGCCGTTCGGACCCTCGGAGATCTCACGCAGTTCCGGCACCTGTCCGATATAGATCAGATGCTTCAGTTCGCGGAATTGCTTGGTGACCCACAGACCGACGTCGGTACTGCCAGCGAGAATGCGAGCGTCCGGGTAGGCGGCGCGCAGGCGGCCGAGTTCGGCCAGCGTGCGCGGCGCATGGAAGACGTGGTCGTCGTGCTCGTACGACAGGGTGCCGCCACGCTGCAATGCCTGAAGCTGCGTCGCCAGCGCGTCACGGTCGAATTCGTGGCGCGGCAGGTCGAACATCTTCTGGGCGGCATCGACGATCGGACGATAGCCCGTGCAACGGCACAGGTTGCCGGAGAGCACGTCGTCGATCTCACGGCGGCTCGGGCAGCCGGCATTGGCCGGACGATTCAGATACATGGCCCACAGCGACATCACGAAGCCCGGCGTGCAGAAGCCGCACTGCGAGGCGTGGCAGTCAACCAGCGCCTGCTGCACCGGATGCAGGGTGCCGTCCGCGGCGCGCAGGTCTTCCACCGTGAACAGGGCTTTGCCGTCGAGCGTAGGCAGGAACTGGATGCAGGCATTGACCGCCCGCAGCGCCACGTTGCCATCGTCGGCCAGCTCGCCGATCACGACCGTACAGGCACCGCAATCGCCCTCGGCGCACCCTTCCTTGGTGCCGGTGCAGTGCAGGGCTTCGCGCGTGTACTGAAGCACGGTGCGGGTCGTGGCTTCGCCAGTGACCTCATGCACCTTGCCGCGGTAATAGAAGCGGATGGCTTGTGTCTCCATGGTTCTCAGTGTAGTGCAGTGGGATTGCAGACGCGCCGGGACATGGCCGGCGTGGGGATGAGCCGAAGATAGCACCGGCGGGAGAGGTAAATATTTCGCGGTCATGATGATGCCTATTCGGTCGCCCCGATGACCCGGCATTGTCATAAACTATGGCTCAACCCGCCGTCATCCGGCGTTCAACAAGCCTCCAGAGCGTCCCTGCCCATGCAAAGACCCCGCGAACAGATCGACGCTTACCTGCTGCGGGTACTTCATACGCTGCTGACCGAACAAAGCGTTTCGCGCGCTGCGCTCAAGCTCGGCCAGTCGCAGCCGGCCATCAGCAACTCGCTGCGCCGCCTGCGCGAGATCACCGGCGACGCCATTCTGGTGCGTGGCAAGAGCGGTATGGTGGCCACCGAGCGCGGCCGGGAATTGCTGGGGTATGCGACCGATGCGCTCGCCGCCATCGAACGCATTACCCATCCCACCACGGAATTCGCGCCGCAGACCACCACGCGGGCGTTCCGTCTCGGGGCTCCCGACTATCTCGACGCCGTCTTTCTGCCGAATATCGCCGAAGTGCTGCGCCGCGATGCGCCCTCGGCGCGGTTGCATGTTCAGCCGATCAACGCAGGTTTCGACTATGCGGGCGCGCTGGAAAACGGCTCGCTCGACGTGGTGATCGGCAACTGGCTGGAACCGCCGCCGCAACTGCACATGTCGCGGCTGTTCGACGACGAAGTGGTCTGCATGCTGGGCGCACAGCATCCGCTCGCGAACAAGGGCATCTCGCTCAAGCACTATCTGGAATTGCCACATCTGGCGCCCACGCCTTACGTGGCGGAGCGTCAGAGTTTCATCGACGGATGTCTGGCGGAGCAGGGCCTGCGTCGCAATATCCAAATGACGATGCCGTACTTCGGACTCGTACCGTATGTGCTGATGCGCACCGATCTGGTGTTTACGACAGGGCGGCAGTTCGCACAGCATTACGCGCGCTATCTGCCGATTCGTGTGCTGCCGTCGCCCTTTGCTTTCCCGCCGATGCGCTTCTATCAGCTATGGCACGAGCGCACGCATGCGGCACCGGAGGTGACGTGGTTGCGACGGCGAGTGGCGGAAGTGGCGACGGAACTGGATGCCGCGAACGGCGGCGGGGCGGAAGCGCCTGTCCCGGCGCGGCCCTGAAAGCACGTAGACGGGGCGGGCGGTGAAGCGCGCTGCGGGAGCGGCGCGAAGCGGTGGCCGTCGCCTTGAGGCAGACGGCCGGTGAAACCGGTAACGCTCAGCGCATCCTTAGCGCAGCGAGATCGCGCGGCGCGGACGATGCAACGCCAGCGACAGGAAAATCACGACAAATGCGGCGAGCGACCACATCGGCAGTGTGAGGCCGAGAATCGGCGGGTACATCGTCTGGCACATCCCCTGCACCTGGAAGACCTGCGGCAGCATGCGCGATGTCGGCAAGGCATCGACGAACGCTTCGACCACGTCATAGCCGCAGCTCACCATCGGATTGGCTTGCACGTAAATCAGATAGCCCGACGCGGCCATGCCGCCGATCGCCGTCAACGCGGCGAGCACGCGCGCGAACTGAATGCCCGCCCAGCCGCGCGAGACTGCGCCGGCCAGACCGAAGATCGCGATCAGCACGAGCGCGTAGCGCGTCAGAATGCACAGCGGACACGGGTCTTCGTGACGCACGTACTGGAAGTACAGCGCGCCGCCCAACAGGGCGAGGCAGACCACGGTGAGCAAGAGGTACAGACGGCGTTCTCGGCGCAGGGCCGGGTCGATTTGAGCGTTCATTTCACTTCGGGCGGTGGGCCATCACGATTCCCGCAAAGCCCGTATGACGCTGGGCGGCAGGCACTTGGGCTGGCATTGTAACCCCAGCCCGATTCGTGCGTGAGTCGAAAAATCTCGGAACTTTTTGCTCGAAAATCGGACGCCACGCACCCGGTGTGGCAAACATCAGACCGGCGTTTGGCAAGGGAGCGCAGGCGGTGCTGCCGCCCGCGCGTGAGAGGGTAACGCCCAAGCGCGCGGCATCAACCGCCCAGACCCGCCGAGTGCAGGGCGTGTTCGATGGCGCGTCCGACCGGGAAGAGGCGGGCGTCGTCGCCCGCCGCCGCGCTGACCATCAGGCCGATCGGCGCTTCTCCCCGGGCCTGACATGGCAGCGAAAACGCGCAGCCGTCGATCATGTTGATGGCCGTAGGGTTGCGCAGCACTAGCGCGTTGGTCGCCGTGAAGGTGTCGTCGCTCGCCTCGAGCGGCGCGATGGCTGGCGGTGCGAGCGGCACGGTCGGGCACAGGACGGCGTCGAAACTTTGCCAGATGGGATTCGCTGCGGCGATGAGGCCGGCGCGGGCGTTGAGCAGGTCGATGTAATCGGCGGCGCTGGCCGGCTCGCCCTTACGGATGCGCACCAGCACGCGCGGATCGTAATCTTGCGCGCGCTCGGCGAGCAGCTTGCGATGCCACGCATAAGCCTCGATCGGCGAAAAGCCGAAGCGGTTCATCGCGGGCAGGCCGTCGAACGGCGTGAACTTGAATTCCACCAGCGTTGCGCCGGCCCTGGCGAGCGCCGCAAGGGCGCGCTCGTAGATGGCGATGGCGGCGGGCTCCGCGTTGTCCAGCACGTAGTTCGTCAAGACACCCAAGCGCATACCGCGAACGTCGCGCGGTGTGACCGGGGTTTCGTCGACGGCATGACCGCTGAGGATGGCATCGACCCATGCGCAGCAGTCGACCGAGCGGCCGATGGGACCGACCGAGTCCAGCGACGTGGACAGCGGCAGCGCGCCATCGCGTGGCGTGCGTGCGGCCGTGGGTTTGAAGCCCGTCAGGCCGCAGAATGCCGACGGAATACGAATTGAGCCGCCTGTATCGGTGCCGAGTCCGACGGCCGCCATGCCATCGGCCACCGACGCGGCCGCCCCCGACGACGACCCTCCCGCAATGTGGCCGGCCTCACGCTGCCACGGCGAGCGCGGCGTGCCGTAGTGCGGATTCAGGCCCAGACCCGAGAATGCGAATTCGGTCATGTTGGTGCGACCGACGATCACAGCGCCCGCCTGCCGCAGGCGGGCCACGGCAACGGCGTCGTGCTTCGCCGCAGGCGCATCGGACAAGACTTTGGAGCCGGCGCGCGTGACTTGTCCGGCGACGTCGAACAGATCCTTGACCGACACGGGAATGCCCATCAGCGGCGACAGACGCACGCCAGCGCGACGCAGGGCGTCGAGGCCATCGGCGGCGTCGCGGGCGGCTTGCGCGTCGACTTGCGTGAAGACGACGTGGCCCTGGCCTGCGGGATCGGCGATGCGCGCTAGCGCGTGCTCGGTCAGTGCGCGGCTGGTGGTGCGCCCTGCGTCGAGCGCGGCGGCGAGGTCGGACAGGGGGCGTTGCAGATCGATGGCGTCGGTGCTCATGTTCAGATCGCTTTCAGGATATGGGTGCGGAATTCTTCGATATGACGGGCAATGGCCCGGCGGGCGCGCTCGGCATCGTGTGCGGCGAGCGCTTCGAACAGCTCGAGATGTTCTTCGTAGACACCTTCCAGATGACTCGGCGTTGACAACGCAAGAAACCAGAAGCGCAACGAGCGCTCGTGCAGGCCGCGTAGCAACTCGGCGAGCGTCTGGTTACGCGAGGCGCGCGAGATGGCCAGATGGAAGTCGCGATCGATGCGCATCATTGCTGCGACGTCGCGCGCGGCAATGGCCTCGCGCGAACGGGTCAGCACCGCCTCGATGGCGGCGAGGTCGTCCGGTGTGGCGGCGCGCGCGGCCAGCGCTACGCAATACGTCTCGTTGATCATGCGAACGTCGATGATCTCCAACGCATCGTTGAGCGAGACGGGTGCGACCATCGCGCCCTTGCGCGGCAGGATGACCAACAACCCCTCGAGCGCGAGCCGCTGCATCGCCTGATGCACCGGGGTACGTCCAAGCCCCGTCGATTGCATCAACTGCGCTTCGTTCAGCGTCTCGCCGGGGCGCAGACGCAGCGTGATGATGTCGTGCTTGATGGCTTCATATGCTCGCTCGGTCAGGCTGCGGCCGTCAGTGGCGGCGGGCGGATCGACGAGGGCGGTGGCGGCAACGCTGGCAGTCGCCGGCGTTGCGGAGTGATGGGGCTCGAGTGGGGTGTCGTTGGGCATCGGGTCGGGCGGAATCAGTCGGCGATGGCCAGCGCCTGCGTGGCGTAGCGATGCCGGATCGTGCGGCCGAGGACCGGGTCGTGCAGCTCGATCTCGAACTGCTCGCCGCCAGCCACGCCGCCAATGGCAGCGAGTGTGCCACAGAACATCGCGGCGCCCGCCGGCAGGCCGTCCGGCCCCAGTTTCGCCATCAGCTCCCAAGGCGAGAGCAGACCGGCCACGGTGCCTTCCTGATACAGGCGGCGCTCACCCTGGTGCGTCACCCACGAGCGCAGCATCAACTGGTCCCAATGGGCAGCGACATCGGCAAAGCGCCAGGCATCGCGAGCCACCGGCTTCGCGCAAACCTGCTTCGAGACGGTCACGCCGTAGGCTTCGACTTCGCGGTCGGTGTGGTCCGAGCCCACGCTCACGAGCAGATCGTCGCCATGGCGCACGAGCACGCATTCGGCTTCGCCGCTGCTGGTTTGGCCGACGACGTCAATGGCGTCGTCCTGAGCCAGCAACGCGGGAGCGAGGCGGTAGAAGCACGGCGTACTCGACGGGCGGCGCACGCCCAGCGCGGCCAGCTCGGCAATGTGGTGCTCGACCGCGTCGCGATCGCGTCCGGCCCATCCGGCGATGATCAGCGTGTCGATGGGCGCATCGACATTCGTATTGGCGCCGTCACCGGACACCCTGAAGGACAGACGGGAACGCATACCTTGGCAACTCCTGTGAAATTCTGTTGATATTTGTGTGATATTTCACATGGCGACGAGACAAAAAGCAAGAAGAAAAATTTCGTCGAGAGTGACAAAAAACGGGAATTTTTTATGAAAAGCCCCGTCAATCTTGGGTTGCGCGCGTGTTCGCCCATCGCGTATATTGATTCGGCGCCAGTTTCTGGCCGGGAGTTCGTCGGGGATTGCCGATCCGGCCAATGCGCCGGAGCCCTTCAGGGGATGCGCAAACCGGCAGCCCGGCAGCAGATTCGCCAAGGGCGACCGGGCGAACGAACGCAACGTCTATCAAGCCGGCAGCACACGGCCGGCTTCCCACCTTCATCAAGCATCACGTCCTGCATTACCGCTGCGGCCCGACAGGGGCGCGGCGCGTGACTGGCGTGGAGTCAAGAACAGCAATATCGGCGTAATACGCCGCGGGGAGAACGTATCGGATGCATCACGCCATCGACTTCATTCAGGATCTGGCCGTCATCATGCTGTTGGCAGGCATCGTGACGGTCATCTTCAACCGGTTCCGGCAGCCGGTCGTACTCGGCTATATCGTGGCGGGTGTGATCATCGGCCCGTATACGCCGCCGTTCGCATTGATACACGACGAGAAGACCATCGGCATCCTGGCCGAACTCGGTGTTGTGTTCCTGATGTTCTCGCTGGGGCTGGAGTTCAGTTTGCGCAAGCTCGCACGGGTTGGCGTGACCGCATTCGTGGCGGCGATCACCGAAATCGTGCTGATGCTCTGGCTGGGCTACGAGATCGGCCGCTTCTTCGGCTGGAAGGCGATGGACTCGATCTTTCTCGGCGCGATGCTCGCCGTCTCGTCGACCACCATCATCGTCAAGGCGCTCGACGAACTCGGCATGAAGCGCGAGCGTTTCGCACAGCTCATTTTCGGCGTGCTGATCGTGGAAGACGTGCTCGCCATCGGCATGATCGCGTTGCTCTCGGGCATTGCCATCAGCGGTTCGGTCGATGCCGGTGAAGCCACCTTTACGCTGGGCAAGCTGCTGCTGTTCATGGTGGTATCGCTCGTCGTGGGCATTCTGCTTGTGCCGCGCATTCTCGGCTACGTGGCGAAATTCAAGAGCGACGAGATGCTGCTGATCGTCGTGCTGGGGCTGTGTTTCGGCTTCTGCCTGCTGGTCATTCAGATGGGTTACAGCGTGGCGCTCGGCGCGTTCCTGATCGGCGCCATCATGGCCGAGGCGCGTGAGCTGCACACGATCGAGCGGTTGGTTGCGCCGCTGCGCGACATGTTCAGTGCGGTGTTCTTCGTCACCATTGGTCTGTTGCTCGATCCGCATGTCCTCGTCACCTACGTCTGGCCGATTCTGGTCATCACGCTGGCTGTGGTGATCGGCAAGATCGTGTCGTGCGGTCTGGGCGCATACCTCTCAGGTCAGGACGGCCGTACGTCGATGCGCGTGGGTATGGGGCTGTCGCAGATCGGTGAGTTCTCGTTCATCATTGCGTCGCTCGGGCTTTCGCTCAAGGTGACGAGTGACTTCCTTTACCCGATTGCGGTGGCCGTGTCGGTTATCACAACGCTGCTCACGCCGTACCTGATCAAGAGCGCCGATCCGGTCACGGGCTGGCTTGGCCGCGCGATGCCGGGACGCCTGTCCTACGTGCTGGGGCAGTACACACAGTGGCTGCAAAGCATTCAACTCTCGGGCGATAGCGCGACGCTCGTCACCATCGTGCGACGCATCGTGGTGAGTGTTGCGATCAATCTGGCGCTGGTCGTCACGATTTTCCTCGGTGGCGCGTTCTTCTACCGGCGGCTGGCCGACCTGATGTCGCCATGGGTGCGCGACCCAAGCCTGCAAAGTGCCGTGGTCTGGGGCGGCGCGCTCGTGTTGTCGCTGCCGTTCCTGATCGCGGTGTATCGCAAGCTCAAGTCGCTCTCATTGTTGCTCGTGGAACTATCGGTGCCACCGAGCCTGACGGGCCGTTATACGCTTCAGGTGCGTCGCGTGGTGGCCGAGATCCTGCCAATTGCGGCGATGGTCGGGGTGATCCTGCTGGTCGCGGCACTGTCGGCGAGCATTCTGCCGTCGACAGAAATGATCGCGTTGATCGTCGCGGGCACGGTCGTGTTGGCGATCGTCATGCGAAGCTGGTTCGTGCGCATGCACGCCAAGCTCCAGATCGCGCTCAAGGAGACGCTCGAGCATCAGCCCGACGGCGACCAGCACGGCGGCGGTCCGTCGTCGCATTGATCGGGGCTTGCCTGCGCCGCGATAGCTTGCCGGGTGCGAGGCAACGGAAAAAAAGCCCGCCGGGGTTTCCTCCGGCGGGTTTTTTATCGTTGATGGCACTGCGTCGACTTACGCCTTGGGAGGCGGAAAGTCGAAGATCAGGCACGTAGTCGTGGCATGTGCGTACAGCGTGCCATCCGGTCCGACGATGCGCCCTTCGGCGATACCGACCTGGCGTCCGACCTGAATGATGTGGCCTTCGGCGCGCACGCAGGGGACATCGCGTGTGAGCGCGCGAACCATGTTGGTCTTGAGTTCCAGCGTGGTGTAGCTGCGTCCGGCAGGCAGTGTGGAATGGATCGCGCAGGCGACGGCGGAATCCAGCAGGGTCGCGTACCAGCCGCCATGCACAGAGCCGAGCGGGTTGTAATACGGCAATGCCGGGCGGCCCTGAAAGATGGCGTGGCCGTTCGTCACCTCGATGGCGATAAAACCCAGCGTCTCGCTGATCGGTGGCAGAGGCAATCTGCCATCGAACATCGCCTGAAAGATCTCCTCACCCGACAGGCCGATGACGTCGGCGGGCGTTGCAACGCCGTAGCGCAAAGGGCCGCTGCGGGCGAGCCGCTCGCGCACGGCAGCTTCGTCGGCTTCCCATTGCGCTAGTACGGTAGCGGCATCCGGTCGGATATTCATGGCGTCTTCCTCGTAACTTTTATTATGCTAGGGATGCGCATGATTATAGAAGTCGCGGCGCGCGCCGGGGCATTCTGCGTTAGAGGGAAGCGTCGAGGCGAGGGCGCTGGGTGTGACGGCGCGCGCGCCGTCACCGCGACCCGAGCGCCCTCGTCGTTCGTTGGCTCAGGCCGCCTTTGCGTGACTGAGCCGATAGTTGGCCAACTCGTCGATGGTCAGGATCGGCAGGCCGTGTTGTTCGGCGAAGCGTTCGATGTCCGCGCCACGCGTCATGGTGCCGTCGGGATTCATCAACTCGCACAGTACGGCCGCGGGCTTCAGGCCGGCGAGAATCGCCAGATCCACCGAGCCTTCCGTATGACCGCGACGCGTGAGCACACCACCGGGCTGCGCGCGCAGCGGGAAGACGTGGCCCGGGCGCGACAGGTCGGAGGGCTGGGCGTCGTCGGCAATCGCGGCGCGAATCGTGGTCACACGGTCGGCAGCCGAGACGCCGGTGCTCACGCCCTGACGCGCTTCGATCGTCACCGTGAACGCGGTGCCGTAGCGGCTTTCATTCTGCTCGACCATCGGCGGCAGATCGAGACGGCGCAGGGTCTCGTCGGGCAGACACAGGCAGACGATGCCGCTGCACTCACGAATCAGCATGGCCATGGTGGCCGGGGTGATTTTCTCTGCGGCGACGATCAGGTCGGCCTCGTTTTCGCGGTCGAGGTCGTCCATCAGAATGACGGGGCGACCTTCGCGCATGGCCTGGAGCGAGGCGGCCAGACGAACGTCGACCGGCGGCAGATGGGTGAATGCCGGGTAGGCGTGCAGATCGTCGGCCGTACCAGTCACATTGGCCGTATTCGTGGCCGGGGCAGTGTCGTGCGGTGCAGCTTGGGTGGTGCGGGTGATAACGGACATGAAACGCTCCTCGCGTAAGTCAATCGGGCGAAAAACGTTTTCGGGGCATGCGAACGGACGTCACCATGGAGCGGTGTCCCATGGCACGCGGGTATCGACGCATCTTCTCTCATCCGGACTATAACCGTCGGCTCTGGCTTCGCACCAGATCTGCTGACCCTGCCGGTGTCACGAAAGCGACGGTGGCAAGCGCTCGCGGGCTCGTGACGCAAGCCGCTTTCGCTGCCTGGTGTCACATACCGCCGGTGGGGACTTTCACCCCGCCCTGAAGACGTGTATGCCGCACGCTCGGCACCACGCGGTAACTTATCGCGTGGCGTCTTTGCGTATTCGGCGAGAGAGAGCGTAGCACAAGGTGTCGCCGGTCTGCAGGGAAGACTGCGCGGCGCGCGTGGGATTGGTGCAGGCCGGGGGCGGACGTTTCGTCGGCAAGAGGCGATGTCAAACGCCGCAGGGCCATGCGAGGCTCGCGGCATCAGACGTGCACGATGTGAGGCTCAGGCGGGGACGCCCTTGACCGTGTAGCCGGCGTCGGTGATCGCAGCGCTGACTTCGGACGGCGAGAGACGGCTTTCGACGTCGACGCGCCCGGCAGCCAGATCCACGTTGACCTTGGCCGAAGCATCGCGCTCGGTGATTGCACGCGTGACGGCCTTGACGCAATGACCGCAGCTCATACCTTCGACTTGCACTTGCATGTTGAACTCCTTGAAAGAGGTTTCGATTCCGCGAATCAGGTGACTGAATCATAGACCTTCCCACAACAGGAAGCTCAAGCGCTTTTTCAGCCGATTCGTGTGATCGCTCAGACGCCACCCAAACCCGGGCGGTTCCGGGCGCGTTATGGTGATAGCTGGCGGGTTGTCATGTGGCGGACAGCGACACGTCAACGCGAGTTGCTTGACCTTCCTGTCATAGCAAGGTCTATGCTGTGACGCATGATGACAGTCTTCCTGGAGACCATGAAATGACTCAGAACTGGTCGGTCGGTATTGAAGGCATGACCTGCGCTTCTTGTGTGACGCGGGTAGAGAAGGCGCTGCGGCGAGCGCCGGGCGTGGCCGGCGCCAACGTCAACCTCGCGACCGAAACCGCTTCCGTGCAGGCTGCACCCGACGTGTCAACTGCGGCGTTTCTGGGTGCCGTGGAGACGGCCGTGAGCGACGCGGGGTATCAAATCGCAGAACAGTCGTTCGAGCTGGCCATTGGCGGCATGACCTGCGCATCGTGCGCGGGGCGTGTGGAAAAAGCCCTTCGGAGTGTGCCGGGTGTGGTCGAAGCCAACGTCAATCTGGCAACGGAGCGTGCTGCCGTGCGCGGTGTGCGGGGCGTTGTCGACGTGGCGGCGCTCGGCGCTGCCGTTGAGAAGGCGGGGTACGAAGCCTCGCCGGTCATTGACCCGGCGCAGGCAGTGACTTCGCAGGAGGGCCCCACGTGGTGGCCGGTGGCAGTGGCGGCTCTGCTGTCGCTGCCGCTGCTGTTGCCGATGCTGCTCGAGCCGTTCGGCATTCACCTGATGCCGCCGTCGTGGGTGCAATGGCTGCTCGCAACGCCGGTGCAGTTCTGGCTGGGCGCACGCTTCTATCGAGCGGGTTACAAGGCGGTGCGTGCGGGTAGCGGCAATATGGATTTACTGGTGGCTTTGGGCACGTCTGCGGCCTACGGTCTGAGTTTGTACGAATGGTGGCGCGCGCCGGCGGGCAGTATGCCGCATCTGTATTTCGAAGCAGCGGCTGTCGTCATTACGCTGGTGCTGCTTGGCAAGTGGCTCGAAGCGCGAGCGAAGCGCCGCACCGTAGCAGCGATTCGAGCGCTTGCGGCGTTGCGTCCCGAAACGGCACGAGTGCTGCGCGACCCGCAAGGCGCCGCGAACGAAGTCACGACGCCGTTGGGGCAAGTGAAGGTCGGCGACTGGGTGGTGGTGCGTGCCGGTGAGCGTGTGCCGGTCGATGGTGAGATTCGCGACGGAGCAAGCCAGCTTGATGAATCGTTACTGACCGGCGAGCCGCTGCCGATCGACAAGGCGGCGGGTGACAAAGTCGTCGGCGGCTCAATCAACGGCGCCGGGACGCTGCAGATCGAGACGACGGCAGTCGGTGCTGATACGGCACTGGCCCGGATTATTCGCATGGTCGAAGACGCACAGGCCGGCAAGGCGCCGATTCAACGTGCCGTCGACCGGGTGGCCGCGGTGTTTGTGCCTGTGGTCGTACTCATTGCGGTGGTGACGGTGGCTGCTGGCTGGGCGCTGGGTATCGGCGTCGAGGCCGCGCTGCTCAACGCGGTGGCGGTGCTGGTCATCGCGTGCCCGTGTGCGCTGGGGCTGGCGACCCCTGCCGCGATCATGGTGGGCACCGGGGCGGCAGCGCGGCAGGGAATTCTCATCAAGGATGCCGAAGCGCTCGAATTGGCACATCGCATCAGCGTGGTTGCATTCGACAAAACAGGGACGCTGACCGAAGGCAAACCGAGACTGGTAGCCCATCTGCCTGCACAGGGCGTGAGCGCCGAGACGTTGCTGTGCTGGGCAGCAGCGGTGCAATCGGGGAGCTCGCATCCGCTCGCGAAAGCAGTCATGACGGCAGCGGAAGACGCCGGACTGGCGGCGTTCGTACCACTCGCGTCTGATATTGCTGCATTGCCGGGCAGAGGAATGCGGGCGCGCATCGAGGAGGTGGGCGACTCGCGTGGCGTCCATCCGCTGCAACTGGGCAACGCCCGGTTACTTGAGGAACTGGGCATCTCGCAAGGGGCGTTGGCCGACGAAGCCAGGCGTCTGGCGGCCGAGGGGCGCACTGTCTCGTGGCTGGTAGAGGCCGGTGAAGCGGGCGAACACGCTGGTGAGGCGCGGTTGCTCGGGCTGTTGGCGTTCGGTGACACACTCAAAGCTACCGCGCGCCCGGCCATCGACCGCTTGCATGCCCTCGGCGTGCGCTGCGTGATGGTCACGGGGGATAATGCCGGAAGCGCCAAGGCGGTGGCCGATGCCTTGGGACTCGACGAAGTTCATGCGGATGTGCTGCCGGAGCGCAAAGCGGAGGTAATTGCGCAACTCAAGCGCGATGGTGCGGTCGTAGCCATGGTGGGCGATGGCATCAACGATGCGCCGGCACTTGCCGCAGCCGACGTCGGTATTGCGATGGGCTCAGGCACCGATGTGGCGATGCAGACGGCGGGCATCACACTGATGCGTGGCGATCCGCTGCGAGTTGCCGACGCCATTGATGTCTCGCGCCGGACGTGGTCGAAGATTCGTCAGAACCTGTTTTGGGCCTTCGCGTACAACGTGATCGGAATTCCGCTGGCAGCCTTCGGGTTGTTGAGTCCGGTGATCGCGGGCGCAGCGATGGCGCTCAGCAGTGTCAGTGTGGTGAGCAATGCGCTGTTGCTGCGCCAGTGGCGTCCGGTGGTACAAGCGGCCAATGCGAGCGCTGGAGGTCGTATCGGCAAGGCCCGTCGCGTCGGCATCTGAGGACGGTTTGCCCCGGCACACGGTGAACGGCGCATAATGAATTTATGAAGGAGACGTTCTGACAGGGTTCGCCCGGGGCGTCGCCTGAATTTTCATCTGACTTTAAATTCGCCGAAGGCGACGTCATCTTGGTGGTTTCGTCTTTCTTCTGGCGCGGAGTTGATGCTGCCGAATATGAATAGTCTGCATATCGCGAGTTACAACATCCACAAGGGCTTTTCTGCGTTCAACCGGTTGCGCGTTCACGAGTTGCGCGCAGGGTTGGAGGGACTGGCGCCGGATCTCGTCTTCCTCCAGGAAGTGCAGGGCATGCACCAGCGCCACGCGATGCGTCACAGTAACTGGCCTGCACAGCCGCAATACGAGTTTCTGGCTGAAGGCATGTGGCACGACCATGCTTACGGACGCAATGTCGTTTATGAGCATGGGCATCATGGCAACGCGATTCTGAGTCGTTATCCGATCGTCCGGTCGGACAACCATGACATCACAACCTACAGTTTCGAGAAGCGCGGCATGCTGCATTGCGAGATTGCCGTGCCGGGCCTGACGCAGCCGTTGCATTGCCTGTGTGTGCATTTATCTCTGGCGGGCCCAGGACGCCGCCGCCAGTTCGAGATGCTGGCGGAGCGCGTTGCCGATACCATTCCCGCAGATGCGCCATTAATCATCGCGGGCGACTTCAACGATTGGAGCAATCAGGCGGATCGGCTGCTGGCGGAAAAGCTGGCGCTGACCGAGGTGTTTCAGAATAGCGCGGGGCGTCCCGCACGTAGTTTTCCGAGCGGATTGCCGCTTTTACGACTTGACCGCATATACTCTCGCGGCTTTCATATCGAAGGGGCACAAGTTTTGCGCGGACGCCCCTGGTCACGGATTTCCGATCATTCCCCTATTAGCGCCCGGCTCGTGCTGTCGGATGCCGACAAGGCGGTGAACGGTTCCTCCACCCCGTCGTTCAACCCTCGTTCCCCCCAGTGAGGCAGCCATGAACATCGGACAAGCGGCACAGGCCAGCGGCGTGACGGCCAAGATGATCCGATACTACGAGAGTATCGGCCTGATGCCTCCGAGCCCTCGCTCCGAGGCCGGTTATCGGCGATACGGCGAGCAGGATCTTCATCTGCTTCGCTTCATTCGCCAGTCGCGACGCTTGGGGTTCGGGATCGATCAGATCCGCCAGTTGCTGGCGCTTTGGCAGGATCGTGGTCGTTCCAGCGCGCAGGTGAAAGCACTCGCGCAATCTCATGTCGATGAACTCAATCAGCGCATTGGCGAACTCGTGGCCATGCGAGACACGCTTTCTCATCTCGCCATGCATTGCCATGGCGACGACCGTCCTGACTGCCCGATACTGGAGGGCATTGCTGCCGCAGCGCTTCCCGGCAACCTGGGCGCCAAGACGGAGCCTTCCGCAAGCCCGAAGACGTCTTGCAGTCCCGCGCAGCAGGCAACGGCAGTGGATGCAGTGGCCGTCGACGCCCCGGCCGCAGCGGGCAATCCGGCCGACGACAGTGACAGTCAGGCCCGTCATGTTCCTCAGGGATAAATCACCGGGGGCGCCACTCATGGGCGTCTAACCACCTCACATGACGCGCCGCAGCAGCGGCGCTTTTTTTATCTCTCGAATTTTGATCGGTCCCTGCGGCGGTGCGTCACAGGTACGTCTTTGAGTGTGTCGAATTTTAGTTAAGCAATTGATTTTTATATTGTATTTTTGGAATTGACTGTATTCGAAGCAAGGCTCTAGCAGATTTTTTGTTGTTTTTACATATAGGGGCTAACCCTTAACGGGAAAACCCTATATAATGCGAAGCACTGCTGCAATGCAGCACACTAAATGAACTGGAGAAACGTCATGTTTGCCGCCCTGTTTGAAGTCGTGAACACTTGGTTTGAAACCGCTGAACGTCGTCGTCGTGAAGCGTTCCTGGCTGAGTCGAAGGACATCATTGAGCTGGAACAACGTATCCGCGCGCTCGAAACCGCCGGTTACTAAGCAGTCTGTAGCAAGTCCTTCCGGACGAGCGGTCGTCGCTGGCGCAATCAGGCAAGTCGATCGTCACACCGGGCGATCCCCGTCATCGATGTGGTGACGTGCGACGGCGCCCAACCGTGAGTCCGGATGCCAATCTCTGTTGTTCCCGGGATTGGCTCGCGCGAGCCCGCCACTTTGGCGGGCTTTGTCGTTTACGCGCCCCTCAACGGCTCCCCCTAAAGAGGAAGCGCACTCCGCGGTCACGCCCTGATGCTGTCAGCAGACGGGGGCGTTTTCTTATCGGGGGATGAACGTCTACTTCTCGATAGTGAACTCGGTGGCGATCGCGGCGCCGTTGGCGAGCGAAGTCACGCCGTAGTACTTGTCACCGACCTTGAACATGAAGCGGCACCAGTTCTCGGTGAGTGCCCGCCACTCCAGGTTCACGCAATACGATCCATTGTCATTGACCGACCAGGTGCCGGTGGCATGCGCGACCTGGACCAGGCGTCCCCCCGATCCGATGTTGCCCTTGTTGTCACTCGTGGCATTGAGCGAGCCATTGGTGTCGTTGACCCATTTGCGCGTACTGCCGTTGTTGAGGACGTTGGTGACGTGGGCGCCGGGCATCAGTGAACGCAAGTCGTCGACGCTGAGTTGTTGGCCGTTGGCGTCCTTGAGGTCGGACAGGCGCATGGGGTCGGCATACGCGAGTGACGACAGCGCAAGCAGGCCGACGGCGATGATGGGGGAAGCAAAGCGGGGAACCATGATGACTCCTGGACGTAGCCTGATTGGCGCCTGACGCGCGTGCACGCGTCGTCTGACGTTGTTGTCCCGTGCTCGGGGCACGGTGTGGCTATCGGTCCGGGTAGTGCGTAGTAATGCGTTACCACTATAGGTGACGTTCCGACGTCTGCACAGTCGGGCGCACCCCGGACATGCGGTCAACCGGCGACCGCACCGGCCCAGGGTGCCGGACTAACCTCAGTCCGTGCCGTATTTCGGCGAGCGCGGGCCGTAGAGCAGGCCGTTGGCGCGCCCAGCGGACAGCAGGCGTGCATTGGCTGTGCCTGCGACGGTGTAGCCAGCGTTCGACACGCTGTTGACGATCTGCTTGACCGCCGCCGTGATCAGCATGCCGATCAGGCCGCCGCCGCTGTTGTTATTCCCCTCGTTGTTCGATGCAGTGGCCGCGCCACTCCACAGCTTGGCGCCGTTGCGAAGGTCGATGAGTTCGGCCGAGACCGTCACCACGGTGGCGCTGTCGAGCACCATGTACTTCGTGCCGTACTGTGTGATCTTGATGTAGAGCGCTGCGTCGGCACCGAAAATCTCGCGCAGCTTGGCCGGACTTACCTGATGGATGTCACCCGCGACCGTCAGACCGTTCTGACGGAACGACTCGTCAACGAGTGCCACCGGCATCACGTAGTAGCCTGCCTCGCCAAGCGGCACGCTGACCTGCGACAGCACGCTGTAAGTCGCATCGATATCAGGCGACTCGTTCAGCGGCGGCAACACCAGAATCGACTTCGGCTTGCTTTCCTTGAACGCAGTGTAGTCGTACGGCTTTGCCTGGTGCACCGCGCAACCCGTCATCACGGCGGCCAATGCCGCTACCGTCATCCATTTGCAGAGTCGCGCAATCATTGCTTTGCCTCCGGCGTTTTGTTCTTGAGGAGAAAGTCGATGTAACCAGCCGATTCGGGGAACAACTGCTTCTCGGTCTGGAATTCCTCGACCATCTTGTCGGGCTTGCCCACCGACGCGTAGAGCAGGCCGATGTGGGCGTGATAGCCCGGAGGCGCGGCGTTATTGGCGGCCTTGATCTTCTCCAGATCGCGCTCGAGCGCAATGATCTGGGCTTCCTTCGATTCGCCCTTGAAGTATTCGTAGACTTGCGGCTGGTAGCTTTCCCAGTCGTAAAGGGGCTTGGGCGGCGTTGCGCAGCCGGTGAGCAGCGCGCCACCGATGATGGCCGCCACGGCGGCGCGGCCGGATGAGAACTTGCGATTCATGGCGATAGAGATCCTGACAGGCATGCCGTAGCGGGCGAGCGCGCACTCGTACTAACGTGCAGGACCGAGCGCGTCGCGAGCGACGCACTGCGGCATGCGGCAACAGTGAAATGGCTGGCTTACTTGCCGGGCTTCCAGGCACCGCTTTCGATGCCGGCGACCAGGTTGTTGACGGCTTCGCGCATGGCGAGGTCGAGGACCTTGCCGTTGAGCGTCGAGTCGTAGCCGGCGGTGCCGCCAAAGCCGATCACTTCGCGATTCGACAGCGCGAACTCACCCGCGCCACCGCTCGAGTAGACGACTTCCGACGTGGCAATGTCCACCACGTTCAGGTTGACCTTGGCGTAGGCAATCTGCTCGCGGCCGCGGCCGAGAATGCCGAAGAGCTGCTTGTCGCCCACTTCCTTGCGACCGAACTCAACGACGTCACCGGTGATCACGTAGTCGGCGCCCTTGAGCGTTTGCTGGGTCTTCTTGATGTCGGCTTCCTGACGAATCTCGGCCATGTTGTCGCGGTCGAGAACGTTGAAGCGATTGGTTTGTTGCAGATGGGTGATCAGGATCGTCTTGGCCTGGCTGCCGAGTCGATCGACGTTATCGGAAAAAACGCCGCGCATGTACGCAGAACGGTTGTCGAACTTGCCGACGGCGATCGGCGTGCGTACACCAACGTAAGGACGGCTGGCACTTTCCACCTTGGCGACTTGCATGGTGCGCGAGCTTTCGGTGGCGCAACCGCCAAGCACGCCGATGGCGAGCATGGCGGCGCTAAGCAGCGCAATGCTGGACTTGCTTTTCTGCACGTTGATACCCCTGTATGTGTTTTGACCCGGCGAGCGATGCGTGGCGGCATCGACCCGTCGCGGCCATCTGATCCCTTACCGATTTGCTGCCCTTTACTGTTGTTAGTTTTAGTAAGGGGTGCCGATCTTATCATGCGTCGTTATCGTGTTGGAGGGGGGCAAGGGCGCTGCAATATCGTGCAAACGTCCTCTCCGGCAAGCGGCAGGCTCGGCTTGGCGATACACTCGCTCGGTGTTCCCCTCATGTTTTTGACAGGAGTCGTCATGGCCGACAGTGAAGCCCGCCCGCCGTTTCCACCATTCACGCGTGAGACTGCAATTCAGAAAATCCGCATGGCCGAAGACGGTTGGAACTCACGCGATCCTGCGCGGGTTGCGTTGGCCTATACCGTCGACAGCCGCTGGCGCAATCGCGCTGAGTTCCCGCGCGGCCGCGATCAGATCGTTGAATTCCTGACACGCAAATGGCAACGCGAACTCGACTATCGGCTGATCAAGGAACTGTGGGCGTTCACGGAGAACCGGATTGCGGTGCGGTTCGCTTATGAATGGCGGGACGATTCGGGCAATTGGTTCCGCTCGTACGGCAACGAGAACTGGGCGTTCGACGCGCAGGGACTCATGGCCGAGCGCCATGCCAGCATCAACGACTCGCGTATCGCCGAGAGCGAGCGTCTGTTCCGCTGGCCGCAGGGGCGCCGCCCCGACGATCATCCGGGGTTGAGCGACCTCGGCCTGTAAGGCGAACCGGGACGGCCGCTGCGTTGCGCATGTCGCGCCACCGTCCACGCGCTTTCGTCCTGCCGCCTCAGTCCAGTCCGAAGATCAACAGCAGGTTGGTGGCGGTAATGACCGCGAAGAGGCCCCATGCGAACACTTGCGTGGGGCGTCCGATGGTGTGGCCGTTCATCACGCGCGGGTCGCTGACCGAGCGGATGAGCGGCCACATGGCGAACGGCAGTTGCAGGCTGAGTAGCACCTGACTCCACACGAGCAACTTGCCGACGGCGCCGTCGCCGAGCCACAGCACGCCGATCAGTGCTGGCACGAGCGCAAGCCCACGGGTAATCAGACGGCGCTGATAGCAGGGGATCTTCGTTTTCAGAAAGCCATCCATGATGACTTGCCCGGCAATGGTCCCGGTGAGCGTGGAGCTTTGCCCCGACGCGAGCAGGGCGAGGCCGAACAGGAATGCCGCCGCACTGCCCGCAATCGGCGTGATGAGCCGATACGCCTGCTCGATATCGGTGACGTTGGTCTGGCCGCTGGCATGAAATGCCGAACCGGCAAGAATTAGAATTGCCGCATTCACGCCCATGGCGATCACGAGCGAGACCCAGGTGTCGATGCGCACCAGCATGAGCGTGTCGCGCACATCGCCGCGTTTGCCGCCGACCACACGCCGGGTCTGTACGACAGAAGAATGCAGGTACAGGTTGTGCGGCATGATCGTGGCACCGACGATGCCGAGCGCGAGCACGATGGCGTCGCGCCGGTCGTGGCTGGGGGCTCCCGGGACGAGGCCTGCGGCTACCGCATGCCAGTCGGGTGGCACCATCGCCACCTGCGCGACGAAGCAGAATGCCATCGTGCCGATCAACCCGAAGACGATGGCTTCGATCTGACGGAAGCCTTTGCCTTGCAGGCCGAGCACGATCATTGTGTCCAGCGCGGTGAGCACGATGCCCCACGCGATGGGCACGCCCAGCAGCAGCTTGAAGGCGAGCGCACAGCCGAGAACTTCGGCGATATCGCAGGCGATGATCGAGATCTCGGCAGTGATCCATTGCACGAGGCGTCCCGCCCGCCCGTAGCGGTCATAGCTGGCCTGCGCGAGGTCGCGTCCGGCGACCAGTCCCAGCCGGGCGGCAAGCATCTGCAGAAAGATGGCCGCGAGGCTCGAGAGCGCGACTACCCAAAGCAACGAATAGCCGAATTGCGACCCGGCCTGAATGTCCGTCGCCCAGTTGCCGGGGTCCATGTAGCCGATCGCGACGAGCAGTCCCGGGCCGGCGAAGCGTTTGAGTTTGATCCAGCGCGATTCGCGCGCGTCGATGACGATGCTGCCCTTGACCTCGGAGGGGCAGAAGGGCGCAGTGGCTGTGGTCGGCAGTGGCATGAGGGAGGGCGATCGGTCAATGACGCCAACGTTAGCCGGGCCGGCGTTCGCCCGCAAGTGGGATCGAGCTGGCTGGCGGGGCACGACGCCCCCGTGAATGGCTTATGAACTGCTAATTTGGCAATCGTGCCCGGGTGCCCGGAACCGGCGATCCTCGTTGCAGGGGCTGCCGGTTCGACGCAAGATTTCTATCATTGGTACAACGGTGCCGGCAACGTTTGCGTAGCTGCTTTCAGGCGCTTTGCCAATGTTCTGGGATTGCCGAGGCGGGCTGTTGGGCCTGCAACGGATATCGCTCCGCGAACCTGCTCCGCGCTAATCACCGGGACCGCAACGCAAGTCAGTCCTTCAATCAGCTCTTCAGCATCTATCGCATACCCCTGTTTTCGGACTTGCGCCAGTTCTGCCTGGAGCCTTTCTTTTTCAACGATCGTGTTCGGCGTGAATCGTTCCAGTCCATGATCGCAAATTCGCGAAAGGAGCCTCGATTCTGCCGCGGCAAGCAGCACTTTGCCCGCGCCGGTGGCGTGTAGCGGTCCGCGCCAACCGATCTGGGAGAACATGCGAATCGGATGCGGAGAATCGACTTTCGCAAGGTAGACGACGCGATCACCATCTAGCACGGCAAAGTGAGCGGTCTCTCCCGTTTCATTCACCAGATGGTGCAGCAGTGGCGTCATTCGCTTGGCCAGCGCCGCTTGCGCGCTCACGCTGGCGTCACCGAACAGCCCCGTAAGGCGGAAACTGAGCCGATATGTTTTGTCTTCCTGAACGACCCACTCTCGTTGTGCCAAGGTTTTGAGTAACCGGTAAATCGTCGCCCGTGGAAGGTCAAGCGACTGTGCTATCTGGCTGACGCCAAGGGCATTCGTCGAGCCGGCCAGCAACTCGACGAGACGGACGGCGTGCTCGACGCTGTTGACGGTTGCGATTTCGCCCATCACCTCTCTCCTGACGATTGCACGAAGACAAACGCGCACCGCTTGCCCCGAGTCAGGCAAGCAAGTACCATGTTCTGTATTGATTCTATAGTGTTCATTATAGATACACAAGGAGGCGGCAGTGAACGAGTCGAACATGGCGGCGCCGTGGACCGCTTCCGTAATCCAGGGAACACCGATTCCTTTTGACCCGCACAGGACTCTGGCAAAGGTTGAGGATCTGGTTGCATCTGCCGTGTCCCGAAGCGCCAGGCTGGTTGTTTTCCCGGAAGCGTTCGTGGGGGGGTATCCCAAGGGGCATGTTTTTGGATCGTACGTTGGCGGACGTAGCGACGAAGGAAGGGACGCCTATCGCGAGTATTGGGAATCGGCGATCGATGTGCCGGGGCCATGTGTGGATGCACTCGCTGCGATTGCGGCAAATTATGGCGTTCATATGGTGATCGGCGTGATCGAACGCGATGCCGGAACCCTCTATTGCAGTGTTCTTTTTTTCGGTCCGGCGGGCGACTTCCTTGGAAAACACCGCAAGCTGATGCCGACGGGGGCCGAACGTCTTGTCTGGGGCTATGGCGACGGCTCGACCATGCCCGTACTGGATACCGCACTTGGAAAACTCGGCGCCGTGATCTGCTGGGAGAACTACATGCCTATGATGCGCATGGCCATGTACGCCAAGGGTATTCAGCTCTACTGCGCACCGACAGCAGATTCCAGGCCAACATGGGTCGCGTCAATGCAGCACATTGCCATCGAAGGTCGATGCTATGTACTTGCCAGCAATCAGTTTCTTCGGCGTGGCGATTTTCCGGACAGTTACGCAAGTTTGTTCGGAGACGATCCCGATGCGTTGGTTCAGGCTGGGGGTAGCTGCATCGTCGATCCCTTTGGACGAATTCTGGCAGGCCCCGCGTTTGGTGAAGAAGTCATTCTCACCGCAGAGATAGATCTGCGAAATATTGCGCGCGGCAAATTCGATTTGGACGTCACAGGTCATTACAGCCGTCCAGACATTTTTCGCCTGACAGTTGACGAGCGCCGTCAGGCACCGGTGAGCGTCATTCCTTCGACGTGTCAACATGACGTCAATGGCGGAGATCGACATCAATGATCACAAAAGACGATATCCGGGGGGCCGCGCAGCGTATCGCCCCGTACATTCGCACCACGCCAGTTCTCCGGCTGGAAGACGGTGCGTTCGACGTTCCTGGCGACACTTTCCTGAAGCTTGAATCCCTTCAGGTCACAGGCTCGTTCAAGCCACGAGGGGCTTTTAATCGGCTGCTCAGCGAGCCTGTTCCGCCTTCTGGCGTTATCACGGCGTCTGGTGGAAACCATGGAATCGCCGTCGCATACGCAGCGCAAAAACTCGGCGCGCGGGCGGAAATCTATGTGCCGAGCCTCGCGAGCGCACTCAAACGCAAGATGTTGACCGATCTCGGCGCGCAGATCGTTGTCGCTGGAAATACCTATGTCGAGGCACTGGCGGCTAGCGAAGTTCGTGCCGCGCAATCAGGCGCACTGCAGGTGCATGCGTTCGACGATGCCGCTACGGTAGCCGGGCAAGGCACATTGGCAATCGAACTCGACGCGCAGTTGCCGGACATCGACACCGTGATGGTTGCCGTGGGGGGCGGCGGGTTGATTGGCGGTATCGCGGCGTGGTTTTCCGGGCGGGTAAAGATCGTCGCCGTCGAACCGGCGCAATGCCCAACGTTGAACAGGGCGTTGCAGGCTCGCGTACCGGTCGACGTCGAGACAGGGGGCATTGCCGCAGATTCACTCGGGTGCAGGCGTATCGGTAACGTGCCTTTTTCCATTCTGCTTGAGGCTGTGGACGACGCCATACTGGTGCCGGATGAACAGATTCGCCATGCGCAGAGGGTCTTATGGGAAAAGTTCAGGATCGCCTCTGAGCCAGGAGGGGCAACCGCGTTCGCGGCGCTGGTTTCGGGGGCTTATGTCCGTTCGCCGGGCGAAAAAATAGCCGTAATAGTCTGCGGGGGCAACGTGGATCCAGCGTCGTTCGCATAAGACACGTCCAGATGACATTGGCTTTGGCGATTCGGCCGATAGGGGGCGCCACTCGCCAACGTTAGCCAGACTGGGGTTCGCCCGCAAGCCGGATCATGACGCCGGGCGAGACACGGATCACCCGTAAATAGCGTATGAACTGCTATACTGTACATTCATACAGTATTCGGGTGCGCGATGACCCTGCCGCTTTCCTCCTTGCCTGCCGGGCTGTGGCGTGCCAGTGAACTGGCGCGTTGCCACCGCGCTGGCCACACCACTGGCTTTGCCGCGCTCGACGCCGAGTTACCCGGCGCCGGGTGGCCGCATGGTGCGGTGACGGAGTTGTTGAGTGAGCGCCCGGGCATCGGCGAATGGCGGTTGCTGGCCCCCGCGTTGCGCGATCTCACGCAGGCGGGGCAGCCGGTGCTGGTGATTGCGCCGCCGATGCTGCCGTATGCCCCGGCGCTGGCAGGGTGGGGAATCGATCTGCGTTGGCTCAGTGTCGTGATGCGTCCGGCGCATCAGACGCGTCAGGCGGCAGGAGCGCGCAATGGGCGTGGCGTGAAGGCAGAGGATCGGGACATGCTCTGGTGTGCCGAACAGGCACTCAAAAGTGCGTGTTGCGGTGCGGTGCTCACCTGGCTTCCGGCGGCAACGCCCGAGCAGATCCGCCGGCTTCAGGTGGCGGCCGGTGGCGCACAGACCCTGGCCTGGGTGGTCCGTGGACCGGCCGCAATCGCAACGGCTTCAGCTGCGCCGCTGAGGTTGGGGCTCACCGTGGGGCAGGGGAGCCGTCTTGGTGTGCAGTTTCACAAGCGTCGCGGGCCGCCCCGTCTCGAGCCGCTCTGGCTGACGTTACCTGCACCATATACGCGTGCCTCGCAACCGGTGACGGATGTCGCCGACGACGATCGGCCGACGCCTGTCAGGCCTGATCCGGCCCCTTCGCCCGCCCCATCCACGGTGTCTTCGATTTCTGCTTCCGGAGTCTCGCATGGCTTGCTGGATTGCCCTGCATCTGCCGTATCTGGCGCTCGAGATCGCCTCTCCGCTCACGCGAGCTGACGCACCACCGACCGACACGACGGTGGTGCTCGCGCAGTCGCGTGTCTGGCAGGCGAGTGAGGCGGCGCAGGCTGCCGGGGTACAACCCGGTATGCGCCGTGGCGGCGTGCTGGCGTTGCTGCCGCAAGCGCGGTTTCACGATCGCGACGATTCGGCCGAGACCGTGGCGCTTGAAGCGTTGGCGCTGGCGTTGTTGCGCTTCGGCCCCGATGTCGCCATCGCCTCGCCGCAATGCGTGCTGATCGACGTAGCGCCAAGCCTGCGTCTGTTCGGCGGTTTGGCTTCGCTGACTGCGCAGGTGCTCGAGAGTGCCGAGGCGCTCGGCCATCGTGCGTCGCTGGGCATTGCCGCCACGGCCAGCGCGGCGGCGCTGCTCGCGCTGGCCGGCGAAGAGGCGATGCCGCCCATGCAGGCGCCGGCCCCGGCGGAACTTCCACACCAACTCGATTCGCTTTCGGTGACGTTGTTGTCCGAGGCGCAACCGTGGCTCGAGTGGCTCGCACACATCGGTTGTGCGACGTTGGGCGAATTGCGTGCGCTCCCCGCAGCGGGCGTGCGACGCCGCTGCGGCGCCGATCTGCCTGCCGCGCTCTCCCGCGCCTATGGCGAAACGCCGGAGTCGCCGCACTGGTATCGCGCACCGCCGCACTTCGAGGCGGTGTTGCCGCTGCCATCGCTTACCCATGACATCGACGTGCTGCTTTTCGGCTTGCGCCGTCTGCTTGCCCAACTGACGGGATGGCTTGCCGCCGGGCAATTGGCCACGCGCGGGCTTACGCTGGTGCTCGAGCATGAGCCGCTCGGGCGGCAAACGCTGGCACCGACGCGTTTCGATATCCGTCTCGCCGAAGCGAGTGCCGCGCCCGCGCACTTGTTGTCGTTGTGCAAAGAGCGGCTTGCGCGTTCGCCGTTGATCGCCCCGGTGCTGACCTTGCGGCTCGACGTTACGCAAACGGCCCCGCACGTGCCGCAAAGCGGCTCGTTATTGCCCGAGCCCGGACGTGCCCGGCAGGATTTTGTGCAACTGATGGAGCGCGTGGCGGCACGCCTGGGCGACGAGCATGTGCGGCGTTTGCAGGTGCGTGGCGATCACCGGCCCGAGGCGGCGTTCGTCAGTGTGCCGTACGGGGTATCTGCGCGTGCGGCGCATGCCGCTGACGGCACGACATCCTCCGGTACGGGCCGTCATTTGCCGGATGGCGAAGGGCGGTTGCCGCCGCGTCCGGCGTGGTTGCTCGATGCGCCGCAACGGCTCAGCGTGCATCAGGAGCGTCCATGGCGGCAGGGACCGTTGCAACTGGTGAGCGGCCCGGAGCGTATCGAAGCGGGCTGGTGGGAGCCGGGCACCGTTACGCGTGACTACTTCATTGCGGCCGATGCCCAGGGGGCATTGCTGTGGGTGTTTCGAGAGCGTCCCGTGAAAGGGGCGGATGCCGCGTGGTATTTGCATGGCCTGTTCGGCTGAGTCCACGGGCCCCTGTCTTATGAATGTCGACGATTTCCTGCCATGGCAAGGCCCGACCGAAGGGCTGGCCGCCAACGACGAGAGTGCCGATCCGGCGGAGCCTGCGGACCCGCGTGCGGCCGACGACGGCAGCCTGCCCGCGTATGCCGAACTGCACTGTCTGTCGAACTTTTCGTTTCAGCGCGGGGCGTCGCATCCGGAGGAACTGATCGCACGAGCGGCGCATCTGGGCTACACCGCGCTGGCGATTACCGACGAGTGCTCGCTTGCTGGTGTCGTTCGCGCACTGGCCGAAGTGATGAAACACCCGTCGGTGTCGTTGATCGTGGGCTGCGAATTTCGTCTGACGCCAGAGCCAGCGTTCTCGCGGGCACCGCATGAGCGTTCTGCGCATCAGGCGCAGACGCCGCTACCCGGCATCGACACAGACACCCTGGCGCCGAGCGCGCCGGGCACTGTGCATCTGGTCGCGCTGGCGCAGCATCGCGAAGGCTACGGCAATCTCTCCGAGATGATTACGCTCGGTCGCATGCGCGGCCCGAAGCGCAGTTATCGGCTGCATGCACGAGACTTCAGTGCACCGGCCTCCGCGCAGGCACATTTGCGGGGGCTGCCGGGCTGTCTGATGATTCTTGTGCCGGACGCCGACGCGAGTCCCGAGTGCACGCTGGCGCAAACCCGCTGGGCGGCGCAAACCTTTGGCGAAGGGCGAGTGTGGCTGGCGCTGGAGCGCCGTCACCGTGCCGACGACGAAGCGCATCTGGCCCGTCTGCGTGCGATCTCCGCCGAGTGCGGCGTGCCGCTCGTCGCCACCGGTCATGTCCTCATGCATGTGCGCTCGCGCAAGCCGTTGCAGGACACGCTGACCGCCATCGGGTTGGGCAAGCCGGTGCAGGCGTGCGGGCTGGCGCTTGCCGCCAATGCAGAGCAGCATCTGCGCACGCGGCTGCGGCTCGCGTGGCTTTATCCCCCCGATACGCTGGCTGAGACGGTGGCGATCGCCTCGCGGTGTCATTTCGATCTGCGAAGTCTGCGTTACGAGTATCCGGAGGAGCTGGTGCCTGCCGGTCACACGCCGGTGACGTATCTGCGTCAGGAAGTCGAGGCGGGCGCGAAGCGGCGTTACCCGGCGGGTTTGCCGCTGAAGGTGCGCAAGCTCATCGAGGACGAACTGGCGCTCATCGGCGATCTCGAGTATGAGCCGTATTTCCTGACGGTCTACGACATTGTGCGTTACGCCCGCAGCCAGAACATTCTGTGTCAGGGGCGCGGGTCGGCGGCGAATTCGGCGGTGTGCTATTGCCTTGGCATCACGGCGGTCAACCCCGACGAAGTGCAGTTGCTGTTCGGACGTTTTCTGTCGAAGGAGCGCAACGAGCCGCCCGACATCGACGTGGACTTCGAGCATCAGCGGCGCGAGGAGGTGATCCAGTACATCTACAAGAAGTACGGCACCGACCGGGCGGCGCTTGCCGCGACGGTGATTTCGTATCGCATGCGCAGTGCCGTGCGCGACACGGGCCGGGCGCTCGGCATCGATTTGTCGATCGTCGAGCAGGTCGCGCAGAGCCAGCAATGGTGGGATGGCCGCGAAAATCTGCTCGCACGCATGGCTGCGCAGGGACTATCGCCCGAGGCGCCGACCACACGGTTATGGGCCGATCTGGTGGCGCGGCTGATTGGCTTTCCCCGGCATCTGTCGCAACACGTAGGCGGTTTCGTGATTTCGCGCGACAGGCTCTCGCGGCTCGTGCCGATTGCCCCGGCGGCGATGGAGGATCGCTACGTCATTCAATGGGACAAGGACGATATCGAAACGCTCAAGCTCCTCAAGGTCGATGTGTTGGCGCTCGGCATGCTGAGCGCATTGCGCCGTACGCTCGATCTGCTTGGCGAATGGCGCGGTGCGCCGATGGAACTCGCCGACATTCCGCGAGACGATCCGGCAACGTACGGCATGATTCGCCGCGCAGACACCGTTGGCGTGTTCCAGATCGAGTCGCGCGCGCAGATGAGCATGTTGCCGCGTCTGAAGCCGGACAAGTTCTACGATCTGGTGATCGAAGTGGCGATTGTGCGGCCCGGGCCGATTCAGGGCGGCATGGTGCATCCGTATCTGCGTCGCAAGCAGGGCAAGGAGGATGTGATTTATCCGCGGGAGGAGATCAAAGCTGCGCTCGAGCGCACGCTAGGCGTGCCGATCTTTCAGGAGCAGGTGATGCAGATCGCGATGATCGCCGCCGATTTCACACCGGGAGATGCCGATCAGTTGCGCCGGTCGATGGCGGCATGGAAGCGCAAGGGCGGGTTGGAGAAATTCCAGACCCGCATCATCAGCGGAATGCTGAAGAACGGTTATCCGCGCGAGTTTGCCGAGGCGATCTGCCGGCAGATCGAGGGCTTCGGCGAATATGGTTTTCCCGAGAGTCATGCGGCGAGCTTCGCACTGCTCGCTTACGCGAGTGCGTGGCTCAAGTGCCATGCACCGGAGATGTTCCTGTGCGGGTTGCTCAACAGTTTGCCGATGGGATTCTATTCGGCGTCGCAGTTGGTGCAGGATGCGCGGCGGCATCGTGTCGAGGTGCGTGCGATCGACGTTTGCGTGAGCGATGTCGAGTCGCGTCCCGAGGCGCGGATCGGGCGGTATGGCAATGCCCGCAGGCCAGCGGTGCGGCTGGGGCTGTCGTTGGTCAGGGGCTTGTCTGACGAAGGTGCGCGCGCGATCGAGCGCGCGCGCCGGCAGCGGCCGTTCACCGATATCGACGATCTGACGGCACGCGCCGCATTGTCGCGGCGCGATCTCGATGCGCTTGCCGCTGCCGATGCGCTATCGGCATTGCTGGGCAGCCGGCGTCAGGCGCGCTGGACGGTTGCCGCATGGCAGCCGCCCACGCCGCTGCTGGGCGCGACAGCGTTGCGCGACGCGGTGCCGGGCAGCCGCGATGAGCAGGTGACATTGCCACCGATGCCCGAGGGGCAGGACATCGTGGCCGATTACGCGAGCACGGGGCTGACGCTGCGTCGTCACCCATTGCTGCTGTTGCGGGAGAAGCTCACGAGAATGCGGGTGCGAACGGCAAAGGAGTTGCTCGCCGAGGGGGTGCACGGGCGCCGGGTACGCACGGCAGGCATCGTGACGGGACGGCAGCGGCCGGGCACGGCCAATGGCACCGTCTTCGTGTCGCTGGAAGACGAGACGGGCGTCATCAACGTGATCGTCTGGCCCGATCTGGTCGAGACGCAGCGCAAGGCATTGCTGGCGTCGTCCTTGTTGGGCGTGGAGGGGGTTTGGCAACGCGAAGAACGGGTGACTCATCTGGTCGCCCATCGCCTGGTCGATCTCTCGCCGATGCTGGGCGAACTCGCGATCCCGAGTCGGAACTTTCACTGAGACGATTTCGATGGGATGGTGTGTCTTCGGCCCCCGGTCATGCGTAGCATGCCAATCTGCTGAAGATCGACGCAGGCCGATCATGACCCGGCAAGTACCGCTCGCAACACGCGGTGAGATTCTCGCGCAGGAGTGGCTGGGCCTGATGGGAATTTCGAGATCGCACGCGCCAGCATGGCCGACGTATTGCGCGAGATCCAGCGTCGCGCACGGGATATGCACGCGTCGGCGTGATCGTAGCCGCACAGCCCGTCAGCCGGACGATTGACACGCCGGCCGACGCACCGCCGCCGCTCAATGTGCGGCGTCTGCCTGTTTGCCGGCCTCTTGCGCAAGAGCGCTCGCTTCTTCCTCGCTGCGCAAACCGTTGAAGTGTGCGTTGAGCAGCACTGCGCTGATCGATGCAAGCAGAATGCCGCTGTGGAAGAACGGGGCAAGCGCGTGCGGCAGCTTCATGAAGAACTTGTCCGACGCCACCGGAATCATCCCCACGCCAATGCTGATCGCAATGATGTACAGGTTGTAGCGATTCTTCGAGAGATCCACCGTCGAGAGAATTTTCACCCCCGTGGCCGTGACCATGCCGAACATCACGATGCCGGCGCCGCCCAACACGAACTGCGGCACCGACGCCACCACGTGCGCCACCTTCGGAAACATGCCCAGCACGATCAGGATCAGGCCACCCATCGCACACACCCAGCGGCTCTTGACGCCGGTCACGCCCACCAGCCCCACGTTCTGCGAGAACGAGGTGTACGGGAACGTGTTGAAGATGCCGCCGATCATCGTGCCCAGCCCGTCGACACGCAAACCGCGCACCAGCGTCTTCTGATCGACGGGACGGCCGACGATGTCGCCCACCGCGAGGAACATGCCGGTCGACTCGATGAAGGTCACGAGCATGACCAGCGTCATCGTCGCGATGGCAATCGGATCGAAGCGCGGTGCGCCGAAATGGAACGGCATGATGAGGCCGAACCAGGGGGCTTCAGATACGCCCGCGAACGACACTTTGCCCAGGGCAATCGCCACGATCGTGCCGAACAGAATGCCCAGCAGCACCGCGATGTTGGAGAAAAAGCCGCGCACGTACTTGGTGATGAACAGAATGCACAGCAGTACCGCGAACGACACCCCCAGATAGAGCGGGTTGCCGTAGTCGGGATTACCGAAGCCGCCCGCCGCCCAGTTGATGCCCACGCCCATGAGCGAGATGCCGATCACCGTGATGACCGTTCCCGTGACGACCGGCGGGAAGAGGCGCAGCAGTTTCCCGATATATGGCGCAATCAGAATGCCGATCAGGCCGGCTGCGATGGTCGCGCCATAGATATCTAGCAGCCCGAGATCGGGATTCGTACCGATGGCGATCATCGGCGTGACAGCGGTAAACGTCACCCCCATCATGATCGGCAGACGCAGGCCGAAGATCCAGATGCCGAGTGTCTGAATCAAGGTGGCGATACCGCAGGCAAACAGATCTGCGTTGATCAGAAAGGCGATCTGATCGACCGACATCTTGAGCGCGCCGCCGACGATCAGCGGTACCGCAACCGCCCCCGCATACATCACCAGCACGTGTTGCAATCCCAGCGTGAACAACTTGGGGAGCGGCAGGCGCTCGTCGACCGGATGCACCGGTAAAGCAGCAGATTGCGTCATGTCTTCTCCTGATCCGACGGTACGATTTGATTTACATGGCGAAGCCGAGCGTAAATTTTTTACCGGGGCGCAGCGAGTGCAGTCAAAAAGCCGCCGGGCTGGCGGCCTGCTCACCGCGAGCGGCGACCGACATGCCGCGATGGCGGAAAACTGCGGTATCGCTACATGTTACGCCCGCTCGAGCGGGCGCGGCCGACTGCCGGGAAAGCCTTATGCCATATAGGGTAGAGGCCGCGGGGAGTCATTCGTGAGACGTCGCGGGCAGAGATCGGCTACGTTCGAATCGTCCAGTGTTTGGCGGTTGATGCCGGGCATCCGCCCTGGCTCATATCGAATCCGCAATACTAAAGATTGCGTTTGACGTATGAATCTCGGAGACACGCGAGCGCCGTCGCGTGCGCGAATGAAGGCGCTTGTCATGGCGCAAGCGCGAGGACGAGAGCGACGCAAGCCGGCCGGAGAACGCCGGGAACGTGCCGTCTGCGAAAAGCGGGGGGAGGGCGCGAGGGCCGGTGGAACGAGGGGGGGATTCATCGCCCAGCCGCCGGAGGTCAGCGGCCGGCCGACGCGTCACGACTCAGCGACCGCCAGTCGTACCCGTCGGCCGACGGGCGAGCGAATCGCCGGTATTGCCCGTGCTGGCGTTTTGCTGCGCCACGCTCTCGAGCTTGCTGGAGATCTCTTCGCCCATGTAGTGCAGGAACTCCATTTCCTTGGCGCCGATGCCGCCCGCGCACAGTGCGCCGCCCCAGTCGCCGTAGAGCAGCGCCACGGTCTGATTGCGCTGGCGAACCGGCAACAGGAAGAACGATTTCACGTTCGAGAAGTGCTGGCGGTGCCACATCGGAATACGCGGCACGATGCGCGGCTCGCGGGCATTGTCGATCAGAATCGCCCGGCCGTTGGTCAGTGCCAGATGGAAGACGTCGGGCTCGAAGGCCTCGGGGAACGTCAGACCCAGCAGCGGCTGCACGTCGCGTCCGATGCCGAAGCGCATCTCGAAGACCTTGCCCGCGGGCGCGCGTACGAAGGCCGCGCAATTGACGAAGCCCAACGACTGCAGGATCGCCTCGAGTGTCAGATTGAGCAGGCCCACGGCATCGGTCTCGCCGGTGGCGGCGCGCACTTCCGAGAGGCCGTCAGCCAGACGCCGCGCCGAGTCCAGCGGTTTGCCCGCTGGCGGCTGACGCGTGTTCGAGGCGCCGGTGCTGATCGCAATGAATTCCTGATGGCTCGTGTCGCGCGCCATCTCTTCACCCACGGAAACCACTTCGCCGATATCCAGGGCCAGACGGTCGGCGTAACGCTCCGCCAGCTCGGCCAGACGCGCCGGGTCCGCTCCGCGCGTGAGTTCCGTCACCATCTCGTTGGACATATTCGCCACAGCGCATAGCCAGTCGGCGTGCGAGAGCGGGGCGTCGCCTTCCAGATCGATCGGGCGCATGCTCGTCGCAATCGATTCCGGCAGGCCCCACTTGCGGGCTGCGGCTTCCGCCAGTTCGGGGAACGAGATGCCCAGTACCTGTTCGCAGGCGTCGCTGTCGCTGATGCCTTGTCCGGTGGCGATAGTCTGGATCTCTGCCCACTCGTTCGGGAAGCAATAGGTCACCAGCAGTCGTGCTACGTGATGCAACAACGTGCACACGACGGCTTCTTCCCCATCGCGGATGCCATTCTTCGATGTGATGTCGCGCGCGAAGGCACCGGCCAGCGTGGCGCGGGCCAACTCGCGAGCCATGTCGTCACGACGGGCAGCGACCTCACCGAAACCCTCGAGCAGCTTCAGGCTAAGGGCGAGGTGCCCGATCGTATCGACGCCCAGAATCATGATCGCGCGCGAGACCGTCGTCACGTTGCAGCCGAATGGCGCATACATGGCCGAGTTGGCCAGGCGGATCACTTTCTGGGTGAGGGCGAAGTCCGAGAGCACCGACGACGCCAGGTCGGCCGTGCTCGTGTTCTCGCTTTGCATGGCAGACACGATGCCCGTGACCGAGCGTTGCAGCGACGGGAAGTCGCCGCGCTCGGCCATGCGCTGCCACAGTAATTCGAGCGTTTTTTCTTTGGTCAGGCTCATGGTAGCGGGGATGTCCGGTCAGTGGCCGGCATCCACATTGAGACGCCCGCTCGCAAAGGCCGCCTCGAGTTCTCCCGCAGGCAGGGCTTTCGATACCAGCCAGCCCTGGATGGAATGGCAGCCGCGATCAATCAGCATCTGCCGTTGTTCTTCCGTCTCTACCCCTTCGGCGATAGCCGACAGACCCAGCTCGCGCGCCAGTCCCAGGACAGCCGTCACAATCGTACGGTCGTTCGGTGACGTGGGCATGTCTTTCACGAAGCTGCGGTCGATCTTCAGTGCGGAGAGCGGGAACCGCTTGAGGTATCCCAGGCTCGAGTAACCCGCGCCGAAATCGTCGACGGCGAAACGCACGCCCAGCGTCTGCAACTCGCGCAGGACCAGATTGGCCTGCTCCGGGTCGCGCATGAGCACGCTCTCGGTAATTTCGAGCACCAGCCGGTGACCTTCCACACCCGAGTCGGCAATGGCTTGCCACACGAGGCTGGGGAACGACGGATGGTGAAATTGCTGCGCCGAGACGTTGACCGACATGTACAGCCCGTCGAGCCGGGTGCGATCCCAGCGCGCGAGTTGCATGCATGCGGCACGCAATGCCCAACCGCCCAGCAGGTTGATCAGGCCATTGGCTTCGGCCAGCGGAATGAATTCGGCCGGCGAGACCGGACCGAGCGCCGGGTGCCAGCGCATGAGCGCCTCGACACCTTTGACGTTCAGCGAAATCGGGTCGCAGATCGGTTGGTAGTGCAAGCTGAATTCGCCGTTGTGAATCGCCTCGAACATGGCCGATTCCAACGAGAACGCCTTGCGGTGCAGGTCGCCCAGATCGTCCGTGTAGACGAACAGACCGTTGCGGCCACGATCCTTGGCGCAGTACATGGCGGCGTCGGCATGCTTGATGAGCAAGCCGGCCGAGTCGCCATGTTGCGGAAAAAACGACACGCCGATGCTCGTCGTGAGGTGCAGCAACTGGTCGCCGACCTGGAACGGTTGCTGCACGGCAGAGAGCAGACGCTTCATGATCCCGCCGAGCGCCTGTTCGTTGTCGCAGCCCGGCAGTATCAGCACGAACTCGTCGCCGCCCATGCGCGCGGCCATATCCGTATCGCGAATCTGCGCGATCAGACGTTGGCCCGCGTCGCGCAGGAGTTGATCGCCCACATCGTGCCCGAGCGAATCGTTGACCTTCTTGAAGCCGTCAAGATCGAGCAAGGCGACGGCGAAGTTCGGGCCGCCTTCACGGGCGTGCTGAATGGCCTCGACAATGCATTGCTGGATGTACTGACGATTGCCCAGCCCGGTCACGGCGTCGCGCACGGCCAGATCGGACAGCCGCGCTTCGTTTTCCTTGAAGGCGGTGATGTCTTCGCCATGCACGATGAACGACGCGTTCGTACCGGAGATGCGGGGCGTGTATTGGGCAATGCGCAGACGCATCCAGACACGGTCGGTCAGACCGCGCAGCAGGCGTACCGTGCACTGCTGGGGACCGAGTGTCTGGGCGGCGGAGAAGGCATCCTGCAGCATCGCAACATCTTCGATGCCGGTCAGCTCGAAGAGCGTGGCGTGGTCGAGGTACTCACGCGAATACTCGAGCAGGCGCAGGGAGGCTTCGGCAATGAAAAGGAAGCGGCCGTCGGCCGCAACGTGCGCCGAGAGTCCGCCAGTCAGCTCGACCAGCGCCCGGGACAATGCCGGTGCCGGCGCCGCGGGGCTACCCTCGGCGAGTGCCGATGCCACGGTCGAAGGTTCGACCAAAGGCACACCGGCTGGGAGTCGATCTGAACTCATTGTTGTTGTCTGTGCATGCATCACGTCGAGCGCGCCGCCGCTCATGTGCTTCCCCGTTCAGGCAAACGCGCTCATGGCCGGACCTTGATCCGGCAGGTGTCCGATGGATTGTGGGCCATTATAGCTAAAGACGCCAGCGATTTTGGTAGCCGCAATCCTCGTTTCATGCCGCTTTCCACAGGTTTTTCCCTGTGGGTTTTTTTCTGACAGGACAATCGGGTTTTTTCCTGCACGGCCGTTGGCGTTTGGTCGATATCTCGCCGAAAACGCCCGCCATCCGGACCTTCTGCACACCAGTACACCGCCTGGCGCGATTCTCCTGCGAGCGTCAGTCTACCCAAGCGTGGGGCACTTGAGGGGGAGGCAATCGTGGATTTTTATCGTTGCGACGCAACATCGCCACCGTCGCGGCATTGCCTGGCGGTGGCGTGTCGTTCGGGCGCCTGAGTTGATGACCGGCGCCGGCCGGTTCAAACGTGGGACGGGGCCTCGTGGGCGAGCGACCACGCGATGCATGCGCGGGCGAGCGCTGCGGAGGCGTCCAGACCGAAGCGCGCCAGCGGGGTTTCGCATGTGGCGAGAGCCACCGGGATTTCCGTGCAACCGAGAATGACACGTTGTGCGCCGGCAGCGAGCAGTGGCTCCATCGCCATGGCGAGCGCTTCGCCACCGCGACGAGCGTCGCCGGCCTTCGTGAGCCGGATCCCCTCGTTCACGAGCGCCTGGTGCGCGAGCGGTTCGGCCGCCTGAACAAAACGGTAGCCCAGGGCTTCGAGTCGCGGCCGGTAGACGTTGGCGTGGTGCGTGCCTTCGGTGGCCATCAGGCCGATGAGCGCCCCGGGGGCGACGCAGGTGGACAACTCGCCGGCGACCGCCTCGACCACATCGAGCACCGGCAGCCGGGTGCGGTGACGCAGCGCGTCGAGCCAGGCGTGGGCGGTGTTGCAGGCAATGGCAATGCAGCCAACGCCGGATTGTTCGAGCGCGTGCACGCCGTCGAGCATGCCGTCGAGCGGGGAGGCACCATCGCGCAGCAGGGCTTCGGTGCGATCGGGAATCTGGGGAACCGAGTACAGAATGAACGGGATGTGATCCTGATCGCGGTTGGCCTGATGTTGATCGACGATCTTGCGGCAAAGATCGATGCCGGCGGCGGGGCCCATGCCGCCGAGGATGCCGAGCGTGGCGTGCGAGTTCATGATGATGGCAATCAGGGGGACAGCGGAAAACCGGGTCGCGAGCGGTGCGGGGACCGAAGCCCCCGCACAACGAACGGTCCGTCAGGATCAGTCGTAAGCCTTGGTGATCGGATCCTTGAACATGGCGCGCATTTCAGGCGTCATCGGGTAGTTCATGTTTTGGTTCTTCGGCGGAACCGGTTGCGTGAACCACTTGTTGTACAGCTTCTCCATTTCGCCGGATTTTTCCATGTCGGCGATGACCGTGTTCACGACCTTGGTGAACGCCGGGTCATCCTTACGCAGCATGCACGCATAGTTTTCGAACTGGAGGTTCGGGCCGACGACTTCATAGCCCTTGGCTTCATCGGCCGGCAGTGCGGCGCGCTGACCGTACAGCAGCGGCTCGTCCATCACGAAGGCCACGGCACGGCCTTGTTTGACGGTCAGGAAGCCATCCGAGTGTTCCTTCGTCTGGATCAGGTTGAAGCCGATCTCACCCTTCTTGCCCGACAGAATGCGGTCGGCCGTCGTGCCGGCGGTCGTCGCGATGGTCTTGCCCTTCAGGCTGTTCAGGTCGGTGATGCCCGAGCCCGACTTGGCGATCATCTTGATCGAGTACAGGAAGATGTTGTGCGAGAAGCCCACTTGCTTCGCACGCTCGAACGTGTGCGTGGTCGAGCCGCACTCCAGATCGATCGTGCCGTTCTGCATCAGCGCGATACGGTTCTGCGACGTGATCGGCGTTTCCGTCACTTTCAGGTTCGGCAGATTCAGGTCTTTCTTGACGGCGTCAACGATCTTGAGCGCGATTTCCTGCGAGTAGCCGATCGTCTTGCCGGCGTTGTCCGTGTACGAGAACGGAATCGACGACTCGCGCACCCCGAGAGCGATCACGCCGGTGTCCTTGATCTTCTTGAGCGTGCCCGTCAGTTCCTGTGCACTCGCGGTGTGCGCGAACAGGGCGGCAGCAGCGCTGACGAGCAGCAGGGGAGCAAACAGCTTCTTCATGGTCTCTGTCCTATCGGAAGTGGTGGCACGGTGGTCCGCGCCGTTGGAATGTCAAACGCCAAAAACACTGATACAACCTGACACGTGCTCCCGACGATCCCCGTGGGAGTGATGCCCTGAAATCCCGCGTCCTGCCTCGTCCTGCCTGATCGTCAAGGCATTCGACCCGGCGGGTCCGCTATGGTCGGCCACCGGGGTTCACCCGGCCAGCCGGGCAAACCCTGCCAGATCGACCGCGGGACGCTTGCCGTCGATGGCGTCGGCAATCACGCGCGCCGCGCCCATCGACAAAGTGAAACCCAATCCGCCGTGGCCGACGTTCAGCCACAGATTGCCCAGCTTGTCTGCGCGTCCGAGGATCGGACGGCCGTGCGGCGTAGCCGGGCGCATGCCGGTCCACTCCAGCGGGGCATGTGCGCCACTCAGTGCGGGGAACAACCCCGCCGAGAGGGTGCGCAGTGCGTCGATACGATGCGCGGCGATGCGATAGTCGTAACCCACCAGATCGGCAATGCCTGCCACGCGCAGATGCTCGCCGAGGCTGGCGTAGACGACCTTGTTGTCGGCGTCCGTCACTGACACTTGCGGTCGTGCGTCGACCGGGGCGTCGCGATACGTCAGGCTGTATCCCTTGAGCGGATACAGCGACACCGGCTCGCCGACCGTGCGCAGCAGCGGCATGGCCGCCAGCCCGTTGGCAACGACAACGGCATCGACCGTCACATCGCCCGTGCGGGTGCGAATCGCCTGCACGGCGCCGCCACGCACCTCGAATCCGGTCACTTCCCGGTCAAACAAGAGCGTGCCGCCGGGGTGCGCGCCGACAAGCCGCGCCAGTTCCTTGCACAGCAACTGGCAATCGCCGGTGCCTTCGCCCGGCGTGTGAATGCCGCCCGCCAACTCGCCTGCGATCTTGCCCAGTGCGGGCTCCAGGGTCGCGCATGTCGTGGCGTCGACACGCCGTTGCGTGTAACCGAGACCGTTGGCCAGTTCCAGTGAGCGCTCGGCGGCGGCAAGTTTGGATGCATCGCGATACACCACGAGCTTGCCGCTCAGGCGGTAGTCGAACGACACCGATTCCTTCGCCAGAAATTCCAGCATCACCTCGCGGCTATGCAGGCCAAGCGAGAGCAGGCGCAACGTGGAGCTGGCGTTGGCCTGCGCGTTGCAGTGTTTGACGAACTCGATCGACCAGCGCCAGAAGTCCGGATCGAACGACGGTTTGATGCGTAGCGGCCCTGTGCGCGAGAACAGCAGCGAGGGCAGTTGCGAGAGTACGCCCGGCGCGGCGAGCGGCGACACATAGCCGTAGCTCAACTGGCCGCCGTTGGCGAAACTCGTGCCAAGACCCGGACCGTGTCCGGCGTCGATGACGGTGACCTCGTGGCCGGCGCGAAGCAACTGATACGCGCTGGCGAGGCCGACGATGCCCGCCCCGATGACTCCAATATGCATGACGATGAATAACAACGAAAAACGCTAAAGAATGCAAGGCGGGAAAATATTCCGGGCGGGAGGACGGGGGCCTCGCGGCGGCTTTCTACACAACCTTTGCTACGCAGTGTAGAGCGAGAAAATTCGGTAACCTATGCGGATTTGAGGCAGCATATGTCTTTTGGCTATAGGGTCGGCCTCGCTGCCGATCAGGTGTCTGGAACAGGGGGACGACGTCGGGCATGAAATTGCGGCATATCGAGACGTTTCGCGCGGTGGTGTTGACCGGATCGGCCAGCGGCGCGGCGCAATTGCTGAACGTATCGCAACCCGTCGTCTCGCGCGTGCTGCAACACGCCGAGCAGCAACTGGGCTTCAAGTTGTTCGACCGGATCAAGGGCCGGCTCGTGCCGACAGCCGAAGCCCGCCGTCTGTATCCCGATGTCGAGCGCATCTTCAGCGATCTTGAACGGCTGCGCACCACCTCGCGCAATTTGCGCCAGCATGGTGTGGGCCATCTGCGCATTGCGGCAACGCCGAGTCTTGCACAGAGCCTCTTGCCCGCCGCCATCGAGCGCATGCGTCGCGCGCATCCGGACGTCGTCTTCGAGCTGATCACCCATCACACGACCGAGACGATTACCGCGATCCTCACGTCGTCGGTCGACGTCGGCATCGTCTCGGCGCCGCCGATGGCGGCGGGCATCGTGAGCCGTCCGGTGGCGCAGGGGCATATCGTGCTGGCCGTGCCGGCGTCATGGCCGAAGCTCTCCCGCCGGGGCCCGGCAAGTGCCGATGCGCTCGCCGGGCGCGATCTCATCAAGCTGCACGACGACACGCCGCTTGGCGCGCTGATCAACGAGCGTCTGGATCAGACAGCGTTATTGCAGGATGCCGAACTGATGGTGCAGACGTATTCCCTTGCGGCGGCGCTCGTCGAACATGGTCTGGGCTATGCGCTGCTCGACCAGTTCACGGCAGCGAGTGCGCATGTGCAGACGCAGCGACTCTACCGGGTAGCCCCGGCCATCGAATTTCCGGTCGAGATGCTGCGCCCCGCGCACCAGCCGGAATCGGTGCTGGCGGACACACTGCGGCGGCATCTGTCGGATGTCGCGAGCGAACTCAGCGAGCGGGCCGAGGCGTTGTGCGAGGGGAGAGAGATCGTTCTGACCCCGGGCGAGGGGGACGACGAGGCATGAGTCTGCCGGGCGGGCTCAGCGGCAGCTCGGCTCGCTTTTCACTTCAAAGTAGGTAAACGGCTGCGCCTGGAGCTTGTCGGCGAGCGAAGGATAGTTCGCCTGCACAAAGCGCCGGGCGCCCGCCATGTCGAATTCGGTGCGCAGCCAGATCTTGCCGTCGTGGCTATCGAGCATCAGCGTACCCGCGTAGATCACGTCACCGCGGCGGACCTGAACCGTCGGCACCTTGCGACCCTTGCAGTAGCGGAAGCGATAGCTGTTGTCGGCCGGGATGAATTCCATCGGTCCGAAGCGCTCGTTGCGCATGAGCGGCGAGACGCGCATGGCCACGAAGCCGCGTGTGGGCGGATTGCTGTTCAGGGTGCGCGTGACCTTGCCGCCGACGATGCCGTTGACCGTCTGAGAGAAGTCCGAGTAGTTCCACGGACCCCACGTGCTCTGCAGCGGCGTGTCGAGGCCGACGATGACGATGGCGTATTCGTCGAGGGTGTCTTCGGTGAGGGCGGGGTTGGGCGGTACGCCCTTCGTGCTGCAGGCCGCGAGCCAGCCGACGGCCAGGGCCGTCAGCGCCGAGCGCCGCGCGAGACATGCGACTGGAGAGAACCACAGGGTAAGCGGTGACCTCATTGCAGCCTCCTTGTCGCGTGCAGCGCTCAGGGGACGGTCCGGATGATGGCGGACGTTAATCCTGCAGGAATCTTACCTTGACCTTGCGGCCCTTGACGCGGCCATCCGCCAGCTTGCGCAGTGCCGTCGGCGCGATGTCGCGATCCACAGCAATATACGTGAAGTTCTCCAGCACGTTGATCTTGCCGATCTGGGTGGCGGCAAAACCGGCTTCCCCGGTGAGTGCGCCGAGCACGTCGCCCGGACGGATCTTGTCCTTCTTGCCGCCCAGCATCTGGAGCGTGACCATTGGCGGCAGCAGGTGCCCGTTGCCCGAGGGGGTGAGTTCGGAGAGCTTGTGCCACGGCACTTCGTGACCTAGCGCGGCCTCGATGTTGCCCACGCGGCCCATCTCGTTCATGCTCGCCAGACTGAACGCCCAGCCGTCTTCGTCGGCGCGGCCCGTGCGGCCGATGCGGTGGACATACACCTCGGGGTCAGGCGTTACGTCGACGTTGATCACCGCTTCGAGCTGCGCGATGTCCAGCCCGCGCGCGGCCACATCGGTGGCCACCAGCACGGAGCAACTGCGGTTGGCGAACTGGATCAGGACCAGATCGCGCTCGCGCTGCTCGAGATCACCGTGCAGCATCAGGGCGTGAAAGCCCTCGGCGCGCAGCACGTCGGTCAGGTCGCGGCATTGCGCCCGGGTATTGCAGAACGCGATGGTGCTGACCGGCCGGAAGTGATCGAGCAGTTGACCCACGGCGTGCAGGCGTTCGTTCTCGCTCACTTCATAAAAGCGCTGGCGAATCTTGCTGGCGTCGTGCTTTTCTTCCAGACGAATCTCACGCGGCGTGCGCAGCAGGCGCTGTGCGAGCTTGCCGATGCCCTCCGGATAGGTGGCGGAGAAGAGCAGCGTCTGGCGCGAGGCGGGCGTTTGACGGGCGACCGTGGCGATGTCGTCGAAAAAGCCCATGTCGAGCATGCGATCGGCTTCATCGAGCACCAGCGTCTTGACGTTGGCGAGCGAGAGCGTGCCGCGGTCCAGGTGGTCCATGATGCGTCCCGGCGTGCCGACGATCACGTGTGCGCCGTGGGCGAGGCTTTCCGCCTGCGGGCGCAGGGGCGAGCCGCCGCACAGCGTGAGCACCTTGATATTGTCTTCGGCGCGCGCGATGCGCCGGACTTCCTGCGCGACTTGTTCGGCAAGTTCGCGGGTGGGGCAGAGGACGGCGGCCTGAACCGCGAAATCGCGGGCATCGACACGCTGGAGCACGCCGAGCGAGAAGGCGGCGGTCTTGCCGCTGCCGGTCTTGGCCTGCGCGATGATGTCGTGACCGGCGAGGATGTCGGGCAAGGACGCCTGCTGGATGGGCGTCATCGAGACGTAACCGAGCCGTGCCAGGTTCTCCTGCATGGCGGGCGTGAGCGGCAGGCTCGAGAAGGGGGCGCTGTCGTTGCGCGATTCGGTGGCTTTTGAGTTCATGCGCAATTATACCGGTCGGGTCGGGCCAGTTGCCGCCGCGTCAGGGTTCGCGCCGTTGCCAGCCCGGGGCCGCCGGGCGTAGCATGGCTTTGCCTGTCGATGTCTCGTCCATTCCAGCTGAGGTTGCCCATGCCCGCGAATCCGGAAGAGAAAGTCCGCCAGCACATGGCGGAAGTCGTCACGATGGCCCGGGAGCGCGCGCCAGAGCTGGCTGCGCTGTTCGAGCCCTTCGTGCGGCATTACTACGGTCTGGCCGATGCCGATGACGTTGTTTCGCGCAGTATCGCCGATCTTTATGGCGCGGCGATGGCGCACTGGCAACTTGGCCAGAAGTTCGTCTCCGGCGAGCCGCGCATTCGCATCTATAACCCCACACTCGATCAGCACGGCTGGCATTGCAGTCATACCGTCATCGAGATCGTCAACGACGACATGCCGTTTCTCGTCGATTCGGTGACGATGGAAATCAACCGGCAAGGGCTGGCCCTGCATTCCGCCTTCCATCCGGTCTACCGCATCAAGCGCGATGCGGCGGGCAGGCGTCTTGCCGTAGCGCCGGGGGGCGGCCTCGTGCGACCGGCGCCTTCGGACGAGGGGGCTGCGCCGAATGCCGGGAGCGACGTGGGGGCGCTACTGGCGTCCGGGACGGCCAGCGCGGCCGGTGAGGCGGGGGCGGGCGCACAGAACGGCGGCGGCAGTATCGCTGACGGCTGCCGTTTCGAATCGTATATCCACATCGAAGTCGACCGTTTTTCCGAGCCCGAGCGCATTCAGGCGCTGGCGGACGGTCTGCAGCGCGTGCTTGGCGATGTACGGGCCGCTGTCGAGGACTGGCGTGCGATGCAGGTGGCCGCTCACGCGGCGATCGAAGCGCTCGCGCAACGCGCCGCGCAGAAGGGCGTGAGCCCGCAGGATAGGGCGGAGATCGACGAGGCGCAGGCATTTCTCGACTGGTTGCTTGCCCGTCACTTCACGTTCCTCGGCTATCGCGACTATGAACTGGTCGAGCGCGATGGCGAGCATTACCTGCAAGGCGTGGTGGGCACCGGTCTGGGCGTGCTTCGCGAGGCTCGCCGCGATGCCGGCACACCCGACATCACCCGGCTGTCGCCCGGCGCCATCCGCATCGTTCAGGAGCGTGCGCCGATCTTTCTGACGAAGGCGAATTCGCGGGCCAGTGTGCATCGTCCCGGCTATCTCGATTACGTGGGCGTCAAGCGCTTCGACGCGCAGGGGCGGGTGTGCGGTGAGCGTCGCTTCCTGGGGCTCTACACATCGACCGTGTATATGGTGCCGGCCGACGAAATACCGCTCGTGCGACGCAAGGTCGCCGAGGTGATCGGGCGCACCGGCTTCCTGCCGAACGGGCATCTCGCCAAGACGCTTGCCACGATCCTCGAACAATATCCTCGCGACGAACTCTTTCAGATCGATGTCGATCCCCTGGCCGACATCGCGCTGGGCATTCTGCGATTGCAGGAGCGCCAGCGCACGCGCCTGTTCGTGCGACGCGACCGTTTCGAGCGCTTCGTGTCGTGTCTGGTGTTCGTGCCGCGCGAGAAGTTCAATACGGATCTGCGCGTGCGCGTGCAGAACCTGTTGCTCTCGGCTTACCACGGCACGGGCGTGGAGTTCACGCCGCAGCTCTCAGAGTCGATGCTCGCGCGCATTCACATTACCGTGCGCACCGAGCCGGGACATGTGCCGGACGTCGATGTCAACGAGCTCGAAGCACGCATTGTCGAGACGACCCGCCGCTGGCAGGACGATTTGTCTGACGCATTGCGCGAACAACTGGGCGAAGAGCGCGGCACGCGCGCACTGCGACGGTATATGCAGGCGTTTCCCGCCGGGTACCGCGAGGACTACGCCGCGCGCGTGGCGGTGCGCGACGTCGAGCTGATCGAGCCGCTGCTCAATGCTGCGCCGGCAGCGCAAGCCGGTGCCGCTGGTGCCGCTGGTGCCGCTGGCGCAACGCCGCTGGCCATGCAGCTCTATCGGCCGCTGGAGGCCCCGTCCGGTACGTTGCGCTTCAAGATCTATCAGGCGGGGGAACCCATCGCGCTCTCGCGCAGCCTGCCGATGCTCGAGCACCTCGGGGTGCGGGTGAACGACGAGCGTCCCTATCGGATCGAGCCGGCCGATACGGGGGCCGTCTGGATGCATGACTTCGGCATGACGAGTCTGGACGGTGCGGATGTCGATCTGGAGCACGCCCGCGCGCGCTTCGAAGACGCTTTTGCGCGTATCTGGGCGGGCGATGTCGAGAACGATGATCTCAACCGTCTGGTGTTGCAAGCCGGGCTGACGTGGCGAGAAGTGCGCATTCTGCGCGCCTACGCGAAGTACATCCGTCAGGTCGGTTCGACATTCAGCAATGCTTACATCGAGAGTGCGCTGACCGGGAATCCGTCGATTGCGGGCATGCTCGTGCGCCTCTTCCTTGCCCGCTTCGATCCGGCGCTGAGTGAGCAGACTCGCACATCGCAGGCGGAGCGGCTGCGTGCGCAGATTCACGCGGCGCTCGAAGACGTTCCCAATCTCGACGAGGACCGTATTCTGCGCCAATTCCTTGGCGTGCTCGAAGCGACGTTGCGCACCAATTACTTCCAGACGGGCAAGGATGGTGTGACGCAAAAAACCTACCTGTCGTTCAAGTTCGATCCCTCGAAGGTGCCGGGCTTGCCCGAGCCGAAGCCGATGTTCGAGATCTGGGTGTATTCGCCGCGCGTGGAGGGCGTGCATTTGCGTGGCGGACGCGTGGCGCGTGGCGGCCTGCGCTGGTCGGATCGTCGCGAAGATTTCCGTACCGAGGTGTTGGGCCTGGTCAAGGCACAGATGGTGAAGAACACTGTCATCGTGCCGGTCGGCTCGAAGGGCGGCTTCGTGGTGAAGCAGCCGCCATCGCCGGGGGATCGGGACGCTTATCTGGCCGAGGGCGTGGCGTGTTACCAGACGTTCCTGCGCGGCCTGCTGGATTTGACCGACAACTATGTCGACGGCCAACTGGTGCCGCCGCCGCAAACTGTGCGTATCGACGGCGACGATCCGTATCTTGTCGTGGCCGCCGACAAGGGCACGGCCACCTTTTCCGATTACGCCAATGCCATTTCGGCGGAGTACGGCTTCTGGCTTGGCGATGCCTTCGCGTCGGGCGGCTCGGTCGGATACGACCATAAGAAGATGGCGATCACGGCGCGCGGCGCGTGGGAGTCGGTGAAGCGCCACTTCAGTGAGATGGGCGTCGACACCCAGACGCAGGATTTCACGGTGGTCGGTATCGGCGACATGTCGGGCGACGTCTTCGGCAACGGCATGTTGCTCTCGAAGCACATCCGGCTCGTGGCGGCGTTCGATCATCGGCACGTCTTCCTCGACCCGAACCCCGATGCAGCGACATCCTTCGCCGAGCGTGAGCGCATGTTCCAACTGCCGCGCTCCAGTTGGGCCGACTACGACACCCGTCTCATCTCAGCGGGCGGCGGAGTGTTCCCGCGCACGGCCAAGGCCATCGCGCTCTCGCCGCAGGTGCGCGAGCTGATCGGCACCGAGGCCACCGAGATGCCGCCGACCGACCTGTTGCGCGCACTGTTGAAGGCACCGGTCGATCTGCTTTACAACGGCGGCATCGGCACGTATGTGAAAGCGAGCACCGAGACACACGCGCAAGTGGGGGATCGCGCTAACGACGCGTTACGTGTCAACGGCGCAGAGCTGCGTTGCAAGGTCGTGGCCGAGGGCGGCAATCTTGGGCTGACGCAGCTCGGGCGCATCGAGTACGCACAGCATGGCGGACGCATCAACACCGATGCCATCGATAACTCGGCGGGTGTCGACTGTTCCGATCACGAGGTCAACATCAAGATTCTGCTGGGTCTGGTGGTGACGGACGGCGAAATGACGCTCAAGCAGCGCAATACGTTGCTCGCGGAAATGACCGAAGAGGTCGGCACGCTCGTGCTGAGGGACAACTATCTGCAGACACAGGCATTGTCGCTGGGGCGGTTGCGCGCGGCGGCGGCGCTCGACGACGATGCGCGCTTCATGCGGTATCTGGAGCGGGCGCAGCGGCTGGTGCGGGCCATCGAGTTTCTGCCTGACGACGAGGCGCTCGACGCGCGTCGCGCAGCGGGCGCAGGGCTCACATCGCCGGAACGCGCGGTGCTCATGGCGTACAGCAAGATGTGGCTCTACGACGTGCTGCTCGAGAGCGATCTGCCCGATGCCGACTTCGTGGCAGAAGAGCTGCCATCGTACTTCCCGACACCGCTTGCGAGCCGATGCGGGGCGGCAATGTCGCGTCATCCGCTCAAACGGGAGATTCTCGCCACGATGCATGCCAATGCGCTCGTCAATCGGGCGGGCGTGACGTTCGTGCACCGGTTGAGCGAGGAAACCGGGGCCGAACCGGTCGACGTCGTGCGGGCGAGTCTCGCGGCGCGCGGCGCCTATGGCCTCGACGCGCTATGGCGAGAGGTCGATGCGCTCGATGCGCGGGTCTCGCACGAGACACAGGCGTCGCTCTTTGCGGCCATTGCGCAGTGGCACGAGCAGGCGACGTTGTGGTTCCTGCGCCGGCGTCTGGCCGATGTGCCGCAGACGGTCGAGCGGCTTCGCGGTGTACTCGATCCGATTCTGCCGACGCTTGACACGCTGGTGAGCGGCGAGGCGGCCGATACCGCCCGTGCCAAATGCCAGGCGATGATCGACGCAGGCGTGCCGTCGTCGCTCGCCCAAACGGCGGCGGGCATCGGCGCGCGGGTGGCATTGCTCGACATTGCCGAGGTAGCCAGCACCAGCGGGCGCGAACCGGCGCTTGCTGCGCAGGTGTATTTCGCCCTCGATGCGCCGCTTGGCTACGGCTGGTTGCAGACCGGCGTGCTGGGCTTGCCGATGCAGACGCACTGGCAAAGGCTCGCGCGTGCCACGTTGCTCGAGGAGTTGTCGGTGCTGCGCAGGCGTCTGACGGCCAGTGTGCTCGACGGCGGCGAGCGGGCCGATGGAGATGCTCGCAGCGTTGACATCGCTGACCAAAGTCCGGCTGGCAGGCTCGTTGCCGGGTGGCAGCGCGCGCATGCCGAGGCATTGGCGCGGTATCACCGCGTGCTTGCCGATCAGGTGGCGGTGGGCAGCGCCGATCTCGCCATGCTCTCGGTGAGTCTGAAGGCGTTGGCGGAGGTTGGGCGCTGAGGCTTGGCGGATGAGACGGGGTGAGGTGTTGTGGACTCACCGGTGCGCGAAGCATTCCTTGATTTGGCGGGATTGCATATGCGGCGAGCGCGGAAATTCTTGTGGTGAATGATTGGTTGGACGGGCGGAACACGGGTGGTGTAATCGGCGCAGATAGTCGTTTTTCATTGCAGAGGACACCCCCGTGGGTCGTAGACGTTTTCTCTCCCGTACGCTTCGTCTGGCGGGCGCTGCCGCGTTTGGTTTGCCGCCGCTAGCCGCTTCTTTCCGTGCCTATTCCCGTGACGAATCGCGTGCCGCGCAGGCGATCCCCGCAGGCGTGACGCTGCGCGTCGGCCTGGCGAGCCGCCTCGGGCCGGATGTTCAACTTCAGATCGCGGGTGCGTTACGCGACTTGCCGTATCGCATCGAGTGGTCGAGTTTCGATGCGGCGCCGCCTGCACTCGAGGCGTTGCTCAGCGGGCATGTCGACGTTTTCTCCGGTGGAGACACGCCAACGCTTGCGATTGCGGCTCGACCAGGGAGCGCCTTCGTCGTTGGCGCGCAGACCAACGGGCTGTTCGGCGCACTGTTGGTGCGCGGCGATTCGCCGTTGCATCAGGTGAGCGAACTCAAGGGCAAGCGCGTGGCGGTCTTTCGCGGCTCGGGTTTCCACAACAGTCTGGTGTCGATCATCGAGCAGGCGGGCTTGCGCTGGCAGGATATCGAGCCGGTCTATCTGACGCCGGCCGACGGTCTGGCCGGACTCATCAGCGGCAAGGTCGACGCGTGGGGTATCTGGGACCCGAACGCCGCGATTGCACAGCGTCAGTACGGTGCGCGCATTCTCGCAACACCGCAACGGCTGTCCTACTCCTTTCAGTTTGCAAGCAAGTCCGTGCTCGACGACAGCGCCCGGCGCGCCGCCTTGCAGGACTACCTGGTGCGGGCACAGACCGCCGCCGACTGGGTGCGCACGCATGCGCCGGCGTGGGCTGGCAAACAGATTGAAACCGCACGTCTGTCGCCTGATGCCGCCGCGCTCGCCGCGAGCCGGACAGGCGGGCAGTTCACGCCCATCGACGACGCGCTCATCGCTACCGTGCAGCAGGAGGCCGACCGCTTCGTGTCGCTCGGCATCATCGCGCGGCCGGTGGAAGTGCGTCCCGTCTTCGACGCTCGCTTCAACACCGTATTGGCGGCGGCTGCCGCACGTGCGACGGCGTGACGACATCGCGAGTTGTCGCACGTACTGCAACCATTGTTCGCTTCATTCCATTCATTTCACTAACTTCAACGACGAGACTTCCGTGAGCAACTTGCGTGAATATCTGCTGCAAAAGAAAGGCGCCGTGACGAGCTGGCGCAACAAGATTCGAGACGACGGTTCGCAGCCCGCGCAACTGAGCGCGCGCGTGAGCGCCGAAGGTCGTACCGGTGTGCGCCGCATTCGTGTGCGCGACTTCCAGATCATCTTCGACAGCGGACCTGAACTGGCGGGGCACTCACTCGGTCCGGGCTCGCAAGAGATGCAACTCGGCGTGCTGGGCACCTGCCTTACGCACATTTTTCTGACGCAGGCGGCGTTGCAGGACGTGCCGCTCGACACGGTCAACGTCGAGGTGACGGCCAACATCGATCACCGCGGCGGGCAGCCGGGTTACGAAGACGTGCCGGTCTATCCGGTCAATGTGCGTTACACGGCGCATATCGAATCGCCGGCGTCGCCTGAACAGATCGCTGCGTTGCACGAGGCCGTCGAGCGCACGTGCCCGATCTACAACTTCCTGATCAACCCGCAGACGATTCAGGGCCAGATCGAACACACCCGTACCGCCGCGTGAGCGCGTGGAAGGATTCACGGCGTAGACCTTGTTCACGCTGATTTTCGGAAACACCTGTCATGCCCATCGAGATCCTCGGCACGGTGCCGCACAGCCATGTCACTGAGACGACCGGATTGCGCGGCGCCAGCGCATTCGAACCGGAATACATTGCGGCGGTGGCGCGAGCCCACGAGCGGGCGGGTTACGACCGCGTATTAATCGGGCATGAGTCGTGGCGTCCGGACGCGTTTCAGATTGCGGCCTATGTGCTGTATCAGACGTCGCGACTCGGCGCACTCGTGGCGCATCGGCCCGGCTTCACGCAACCGACGCTGGCCGCGCGGCAGGCGCTTACGCTGGAGCGGCTGGCCGGGGCCGGGCGTGTGGCGCTGCACATCATCACCGGAGGCGACGAGGCAGATCAGCGCCGTGACGGTGACGAGGTGCCGCACGACGCCCGTTACGCACGAACCGACGAGTATCTCGACGTGCTCAAACGCGTGTGGCGCGAACCGTCCGCGTTCTCTCATCACGGTGACTTCTACCGTGTCGACGGTGCGTTTTCGGCGGTCAAGCCGCATCATCCCGATTCGATCGCGCTGTCGTTCGCGGGGGCGTCGGACGGGGCGGTGCGGGTTGGCGCAAAGCATGCGGACATCTACATGCTCTGGGGCGAGCCGCTCGCACCGACGCAGGCGTTCGTCGAGCGGGTTCAGAGCGAAGCGGCGCGATTCGGGCGCCAGGTGCGCTTCAGCGTGTCGCAGCGGCCGATTCTCGGGACGACCGAGAAAGAGGCGTGGGAGCGCGCGGAGCACATCTTCGAGACGTCGCGCCGAGAGCTTGAAGCGGCGGCAAAGGTTGATGGCCCGCGCTTCTCTTCGCCGGTGCGCAGCTCCGTTGGCGCGAAGCGCCTCGACACCGTGGCTCAGGCGCAGGACGTGGCGGACGAACGCCTCTGGCTCAAGTACACGCGGCTGCTTGGTGCGGGAGGTTCAACGTCGGCGCTGGTCGGCACCCCCGAGCAGGTGGCGCAAGCCTACCTTCGTTACTACGACATTGGCGTGAGTGCCTTCTACATTCGCGGCTGGAACCTGCTCGACGACACCGTGGAATATGGCCAGACGCTCATCCCTTTGCTGCGCGAAGGCGCGGCCGAGCGGGACCGGGCGCGCGGGAATGCGGCCCGCCGTTAGCCAAAATTACGGTTCGTCGTCATTTATTAAGCGTTTACACAAAAGACGCGAAACGGCGTATGATCCGGGAAAACCCTAGGATTGAGTTGACCCGCGCGCATGCTTGCCCGTCGCGCGGGTTGGCACGTCCTGGGGTTTCGTCGATTCCTGATCCCCTGCGCAATGCCCAACGACACCCGCCCTGCGAACGGACAGTTCGCCACGACGTTGCAGATCGTCTCCACGGTCTTCTTTACGTTCCTGTGCTACCTGACGATCGGTTTGCCGCTCGCGGTGCTGCCGTCGTTCGTGCATATGGATCTGGCCTACAGCTCGGTCGTCGCCGGGTTGGCCATCAGCGTTCAGTATCTGGCGACGCTGCTCTCGCGCCCGTACGCCGGACGTACCGCTGACGCTTGGGGGCCGAAACGCACCGTGCTGTGCGGACTGGTGGCCTGTGGCGCCTCAGGGCTGCTCGTGGCATTGGCCGGCGTGTTCTCCGGCGCGGCATGGCTGTCGCTTCTCGCGCTGATTCTCGGGCGCCTCGTGCTGGGTTTCGGTGAGAGCTGGGTGTCGACGGGCGCGATCATGTGGGGCATTGGCCAAGTGGGACCATCGCACACCGCGCGCGTCATCTCGTGGAACGGTGTTGCGACGTACGGCGCGTTGGCTCTGGGCGCACCGCTGGGCGTCGCCCTCGACAACGCCTATGGTATCGAAGTGCTGGGCGGCGCGATTGCACTGTCCGGCATCGTTGGCCTGCTGCTGGCTCGTATGAAGCGTGCGACGCCTGTTATCCACGGCGAGCGCCTTGCGTTCCGTGCCGTGCTCGGCCGCGTGTTGCCGTTCGGCATGGGCCTTGCGCTGGGTTCTATCGGCTTTGGCGCCATCTCCACATTCATTACCCTCTACTACGCAAGCCATCACTGGGACAACGCAGCCCTTGCGCTGACCGCTTTCGGTTTGTGCTTCATGGGTGTGCGGCTGTTGCTGGGCAGCAGCATTGGGCGTTTCGGTGGCTACCGTGTTGCGATGGTGTCGTTTGCGCTTGAAGCGTTCGGCCTGATCGTGCTTGGCATTGCGCCGACCGGATTCACGGCGCTGTTGGGTGCGGCGCTATCGGGGGCAGGTTTCTCGCTGGTGTTCCCGTCGCTTGGCGTGGCGGCCGTCAACCTGGTGCCGGCACAAAACCGTGGGGCGGCACTGGGGGCGTATTCCGTGTTTCTTGACGTGGCGCTTGGTGTGACGGGGCCGGTTGCCGGCCTGATCGTGGGGGCGTATGGGTATGCCGAGGTTTACCTGTGCGCGTCCATTGCGGCCGTCGCGGCCGTCTTGCTGACGTTGTGGATGGCGCGAGCGGCTCAGGCTCGCGAAGCCGGCAAGAAAGTCGCACAAACCGCGTAATCGCTTGCGGCGGCGCGTTTAATCAGCCGCCGACTTCTGTGCCGCCACGATGGCGGCGAGCCGCTTGATCAGGGCGGGGATACGCGTAGCGTCCGTATCTCCGTAGCCGATCACGAGGCCGTTATCCGAGGGCTGAGGCTCGAGTGCAAAGCTCGACAGGGCGCGGGGGCCGATGCCTTCGCGCTGTGCGGCGGCCACGATGGCCTTGTCGGGGAATGCGGGATCGAGCCGCACTGTCAGGTGCAGGCCGCAGCGTTCGCCAATCACTGCATATGCCGGGTCGAAATACGTGGCCAATGCGTCACGCAATGCGGTCTGACGTTCCCGATAAAGACGCCGCATGCGGCCGAGATGCCGGGCGAACTGCCCGCTTCGGATGAAATCTGCGAGTGCGAGTTGTTCGAATCGATGGCCACCGCGCAGGAGTTCGTCGAGTGCGTCGCGGGCTTGCGTGGCGAGTGTCGTGGGCAGAATCATGAAGCCGAGGCGTAGTGCGGGAAACATGGTCTTGCTGAATGTCCCGACGTAGACGACCGGGCTATCCGGCACCATGCCTTGCATGGCGGCGATCGGTTCGCCTTGATGGCGAAACTCGCTGTCGTAATCGTCTTCCAGAATCCAGGCACCGTGGTGTCGTGCCTGAGCGATCAGATCGAGACGGCGCGACGCGGACAACACGCTGCCGAGCGGGTACTGGTGCGAGGGGGTGACATACACCAGCCGTGGCGGCGACTTTTCCCACAGACCTTCCGGAATCAGGATCCCTTCGTCGTCGACGCGCAGGGCTTGCAGTCGAACGTCGCTTGAGTGAAAGGCGGCCTTGGCGCCGCGATAGCCGGGATCTTCCATCCAGACCGTATCGCCCGGGTCGGTAAGCAGCCGGACGCAGAGAATGAGCGCCTCGTGGGCGCCTTCCGTGATGACGACTTGAGAGGCCTCGCACCGCACACCGCGCGAGATGCGGAGGTGTTCGGCGATGGCTTCACGCAGCGCGGGTTCACCGAGCGGGTCGCCGTAGTTGTATTGGCGTGGTTGTGCGTCGCGCATGACACGTTCGAGCGTGCGTCGCCAGGTGCTGGCGGGAAAGCGTGTCAGTGCGGGCACACCGGGCGTAAACGGGAGGGGTGTTTCATTGGCGCGGGCGGCTTGCCGCGTCGACGGCAGACGTTGGATGCGTCGGGAGGCTGAGGGCGTGGCGGGCGGATCGTCAGCCGGGGGAGGGGGCGTCAGGGCCTGGCTGGTGTGTTTGGCGGCAAAGTGAGGGTCGAGCGAGAGTTGGGCGACGCGGGTGCCGAGACGATGGGGGACGATAAAGCCTTCGGCGGCGAGTTGATCGTAGACGATCGAGACCGTGTTACGGGAGACGGCGAGGTCTTCGGCGAGGGTGCGGGAGGCGGGGAGCCGGGCACCGGCGGGCAGGCGGCCTTCGAGGATGGCGTGCTTGAGGCGGGAGAGGAGTTGTTTTTGGAGTGAGGTTGCGCGGCCGGGTCCGATGATGAGGGGGCTATCGAAGAGTGCGGCGACGTTCTCTGGCGAGTTATCGTGGGTAGCGGGACGGCTTTTCGGGGCGGTGGTCATGGCGACGCGCAGGGATGGAGAAGGGGGGAAGGGTGAAAAGGAATGACCGAGAACGTGTGCGGCCGGACCGGAGCCCCATCCTGCTGCGAGTTGGGTCACTGTCTGAGTGGCGGGATGGGGCTCCGGTCTGGCTTGCGAAGGGTGCTGCGAAGATTATGGCACCATGAGATTCTTCTGAGGTGGTGCTTTTAATCGTACCACTGAAGCGATACTTTGAGCGTCATGAACGAAATGCCGACCCTATTCCCGGAGAGAGAAGGACATGACTGACGTACCAAACTTCAACGAGTACGACCAACCCATAGGCGCGGCGCTGCCGGATTGGAGGCCGCGTGCCCAGCCGCCCCGTACGCCGATCGAGGGGCGTTACTGCCGGATCGAGCCGATTGACGTGGAGCGTCATGCCAAGGATTTGTACGATGCGTATGCCAGCGCGGCGGATGGTCGCGACTGGACGTACATGAGTGCTGGCCCGTTCCCGGACTTCGACAGCTACTACGCTTACGCGACCAAGCTGGCGGCATCTACGGACCCGTTGCATCACGCGATCATTGATCGGGAGACGGGCAAGGCGGTGGGCACATTGGCGCTGATGCGCATTGACGCGGCGAACGGTGTCGTTGAGGTTGGGCATGTGGCGTATTCGCCGTTGCTCAAGCGCACGCGTGCGGGTACGGAGGCGCAATACTTGTTGATGCGTCGTGCGTTCGACGAATTGGGTTATCGCCGTTACGAGTGGAAGTGCGATTCCCTGAATGCCCCGTCGCGCAGAGCGGCGGCGCGATACGGCTTCACCTTTGAGGGCGTATTCCGTCAGGCGATTGTTTACCGGGGCCGCAGCCGCGACACAGCGTGGTTCTCGATTACGGATGGCGAATGGCCGGCGATCAGCCGTGGATTCGAGCAATGGCTGTCGCCTGAGAACTTCGATGCGCAGGGTCAGCATCGCGCGGGGTTGGCCGCATTGATTTCGGCCGCGAAGGCGTGAGTGCAGGATAGGGCGCAGGGTGGCTATCGCAAGTCACCGCGTCGCATCAAAAAGCAAAACGGCCCGCCGGGGAATCCTCCGGCGGGCCGTTTTGTCATGGGGATGTCGAAACGATCAACCCGGGAAGAACACGTACTTCAGCACGAAGAGGACAGCGATCACCCAGGCGGCCGGGTGAACTTCCTTCGCGCGGCCCGTGAACAGCTTGAGCACGGCGTACGAGATGAAACCGAATGCCAGACCCGTGGCGATCGAGTACGTGAAAGGCATCGCCAGTGCGGTCAATGCAGCCGGGGTGGCTTCCGTGATGTCGTCCCATTCCACGTCGAGAAGTTCGCGCAGCATCAGACCGGCGACATACAGCAGTGCCGGGGCGGCGGCGTAGGCGGGAACCGAACCCGCCAGCGGTGCGATGAACAGCGCGAGAATGAAGAGCACGGCAATCGTGAGCGCGGTGAGGCCCGTGCGGCCGCCGGCTTGAACGCCTGAGGCGCTTTCCACGTAGGCCGTCGTGCTGCTCGTGCCCAGCAGCGAGCCGAAGAAGATCGCGATCGAATCGGCGAACAGCGCGCGTCCGAGGCCTTTGTAGTGCGTACCTTCGAGCAGACCGGCGCGCTTTGCCACGCCCATCAGCGTGCCGGTTGCGTCGAACACTTCCACCAGCACGAATGCGAGAATCACCTGAATGAAACCGGCGTGCAGCGCGCCCAGAATGTCGAGCTGGAGGAACGTCGGTGCGAGGCTCGGCGGCATGGCGAAGACGCCTTGGAACTGGTTCAGGCCCAGCACCATCGAGAGAACTGTGACTACCAGAATGCCGATCAGGATCGCGCCGCGTACGCGCAGGGCGTCGAGCACGGCGATCAGGAAGAAGCCGAAGATCGCGAGCAGCGCTTGCGGCGAGTGGAGGTCACCCAGACCGATTTTTGTTGCCGGGTTTGCCACGACGACGCCGGCGTTACCGAGCGCGATGATCGCGAGGAACAGCCCGATACCGGCCGCAATCGCACATCGCAACGATTTGGGAACCCCGGCAATCAGCCATGAGCGCACACCCGTTATCGTCAGGATGATGAACAGGCACCCGGAGATGAACACCGCCCCCAGCGCCTGCTGCCATGTGTAGCCCATCGCACCCACGACTGTGAAGGCGAAGAAGGCGTTCAGCCCCATGCCCGGTGCCATACCGATCGGGTAGTTCGCGACGAACGCCATCACCACTGAGCCGATGGCGGCCGCAAGACAGGTCGCCACGAACACGGCGCTCTTGTCCATGCCGGTCGTGCCGAGGATGTTGGGGTTGACGAAAATGATGTAGGACATGGTCAGGAAGGTCGTGAGACCTGCCACCATTTCTGTCCGTACATTGGAGCCATGCTCCTCGAGTTTGAAGAATTTGGTCAGCAACGTGCTCTCCTTGTGACTTTGTTATGCCGTTGTCCGTGTGCAGCGGGGGCGCGCGCATTGTACTGCGCGCGAGCCCGTGCAGCCGAGTTTGTCAGAACTTGGTGCGCATGCCCACCCCGAAAGTATTGCCGGCTTCGAGCCCGGATACCTTGTCGTTCAGGTAGGCCACGTAGAGATCCGTACGCTTCGAGAGGTTGTAGTCGTAACCGAGCGCCCAGGTGCTCCGGCCGGTGTCGTTCATGCCCGAATTCTTCGTATAGGCAAACGATGCCATCACATTGCCCCCGCCGAGCGGCACCGAGACGCCCAACTGACCGCCGTTCGACGCCAGGTTGCCGCCGGTGATCGTGTTCTTGATGTACTGATACTGACCGTAGAGCTTGACCACCTGAAAATCGTACGTCAGACCCGCTTGCAGGGCCTGCTGATTGCGAAAGCCGGTGATGCCGGCCTGATCGTCAGGTGTCGAATCGAACTTTACCTGCTGATAGGCGAGGGTGGCAGCGAGCGGGCCGTGGAAATACATCGCGGCGGCGCTCCACTTGTTCTGGCCCATTTCGCCGGCCTTGTTGCCAAAGGCATACGAGAAGCTGGCGCCTAGCCCCTTGTAATCCGGCGTGGCATACATCACCGCGTTGTTCCATCCGGAATCGCCGACGATCCCCTGACCCGCGAGGCCGAGGAACGTGTGATAGACCATCGGGCTGAACGTATAGGAGTCGACGAACGGGTTGAACAGAATCGTCGACACGAAATAGGACGTTGTGAGACGCCCCATCGTGACCGTACCCAGAGAGTTCGATTGCAGTCCGACATAGGCATTACGCGAGAAGAAACTGTCGCCGGTGAAGCGTCCGTAACGTCCACTCTGCGGCAGGAAGAAGTCCTCCAGCGTGAAAATCGCCTTAAGGCCGTTGCCGAGGTCCTCCGAACCTTTCATGCCCCAGTATGAGGTGGACATCCCGCCACCGGCTTGCGTCCACGCGCGTTCGCCGCCCGGTGCCTTGGCGGCCCCGACCCAGGCGTCGACCTGACCGTAGAGCGATACGTTCGATTGTGCGTGGGCGACGCCCGCCGCGCCGCAGACCGCGAGGGCGAGCGTGCCCCGCAGCCAACCTGCTGCCTTGCTCATGAATGTGTCTCCGTCTCGTTTTAGTTTGTGCGTGCCTCTGGACTTCTCTTTTCACCGAAGAGTGCAAGGGGGCACGCCTGAGTCATTGACACACTGACTTCGCATTGCGCAGTTATCGGTGCTGCTTTGAGGCTTGATCATTATTATCAAGTTGCCTCACATGACATATCACCTGGCTTTGATACTCGGTATTCCGTTGTTGACGGCACAATTTTCGGGTTAACACCGGCGGTTAACCTCTTGCATGCCTCTGTGGTCTGCCGTCGGCACGGTCCCCGTTTTCGTCGCTCCACGAAATTCGCTTTGGAAAACGGGGACCGCGCCGACGGCCATCTCCATGCCACCATTCCGACGCAACCTCCCCCAACACTCCCACCGGCGCACTCCCCCACCTCACCGTCACGACGACACCGTCTCTTCATGCGCCCAGGGTCTCGCCGCCCGTCCCCACGTGCTTCGCAACTGCTGGGGCCCGGACGGCGAGACCCTCGACATCGCGTCAGTGCCACCATCGCCCAGTCCACACGGGCCGTACGCTACGTACAGAGCTGAAGGCCACCCGGTAACTTTGGCGCATCGCACATTTCACGACGACACTGGCGAACCGGGAGTCAAGAGGTGCTTGGGGGGTAACGAGGCTCTCGCCGATCGGGCCCCAGCAGTTGCGAAGCACGTGGGGACGATCGGCGAGAGCCTGGGCGCATGAAGAGGCGGTGTCGTCGCCATGAGGGAGAAGGCGAGATACGCGAGGCGGGGAGGGGGATGGGTTGCAACGATGCGACGAAGTGTTTCGTGCCGTCGGGCCGGTCCCCGTTTTCCAAAGCGAATTTCGTGGAGCGACGAAAACGGGGACCGGTCCGACGGCCGACCGCTAAGGGATGCGTGGGTCAGCGATCAGCAGCAGGCAAAGCAAATCAACGAACCGCGCGCCAACTGGCGTTATGCGCTTCGAGCCAGTTTTCGGCGAGTTTCGGATCGCCGTGACGGTTCGGGTGAAATGAGGGGGCGAGGTACTTGAGCATCGGCCCGGTGCTGCGCCAGACGACGCCATCGCGGCCGAAGAACATCGTGGTGAATCCCCACCACGTGCGGGGCTTGAAGAGCGAGCCGTCGTGCCAGAGATTGTTGATCGTCTGAGCGTGGCTTTCCAGCGCGAACATGAATAGCACGTAGAGATAGGTGAGGACGCGCTGGCGCTCGCTGCCCCCGAGTGCGCGATACAGATCGAACGCTACGGCCTTGTGCTCCGTTTCCTCGGCTGCGTGCCATCGCCACATCAGACGCATCTTAGGCTCTGCCTTCGCGAGCCAGCGGTCGTAGCGAAGTGCGCCATCGCCGAATACCGCTGTGCAGTGTTCGTACGCTGCTGTGACAGCGAGCATGTACATCGGCGAGAGCTTACGGCGGTGCGCCCACTGAATGCGTGTGGTTGCCCAGTTCTCCCAGTGATTGACCAGCCCTTGTTTGGCCAACTGTGCGTTGTACTGGCCATGCAGATGACGATGCGTGGCTTCTTGTCCAATGAACTGTGCGATATCGGCCCGCAGCTTGTCGTAGCGGGCATCGTCGGGCAGACGATCCATCGTGTCGCGTACCGAGTCGATGAACGACTGCTCGCCAACCGGGAAGCTCATGGATAGTGCGTTGTAATACATCGTGCGGTACGCATCGCCGCTATGCCAATGACGGTCGAAGCCACTGGCCAGATCGACAGTCAGCTTGCGTACGGTCAGGGCAGAAATGTCGTTGCTCATGGTGTCATGCCTCTCCGGCGGAATTGGCGAATTCGCGAGGTCGGGGGATGCGGAGGACCCGCTGTGTCGCCGTCACTTGAGTTTCATCGCGAATGTGAGCATTATTCATTTTTCAGGCATCTTGCCGCAACTCGCTTCCCGCTCAGGTTTTTCGATATGTCCACACCCAAGCCGCCCGCAGCCCCGAATGCCCCGTCCGCCATGCGAAAGCGGCCGATGCAGGCACGCGCGCAACACACCGTCGAGACCATTTTCGAGGCGACTGCTCAGGTTCTCGACGAAGAAGGGGAAGCCGCGCTCACCACCAATCGCATCGCCCGTAAGGCCGGTTTTTCCATCGGCACGCTCTATCAGTACTTCCCGACCAAAGAGGCAATTCTGCTGGCGATGATTGCGCGCGAACGCCGGCGCGTGATGGATGAGCTTAACGAACGCATCGCGCGTGCTGCCGAAGAGGGAGCCGATCCCGAGCGCGTGATTCGCGAACGGTTGCGAGTGCTCATCGAAGCGTTCGGCGCAGGCGGTCGCGTGAAGCGCTCGCTCATCAAGATGGCTTGGCAACTCGATCACCACGAGAACATCATGCAAGCCATGCGCGAGGCGGCCGAACATATCGCCGTCGCCATGTCGCGACGTGACGCGCCCGAGATGCGTCCGCCCACCGCCGCCACCATCTTCGTGCTCACGCGTGCTGTCATGGGCACGCTGCGCTCGGCCGCGCTCGAAGACTCTCCGTTGCTTGGGACTCCCGAGTTCGAAGATGAGCTTTACCGGTTGTGCTGGGGGCTGCTGCGCGCAGACGGCTAAGTCGGCGGCGCGTTCCAGCGCGACGTCAGGGCCAGCACTCGTCATGCAAAGGGGCCGATCTGATCGACCGGCAGGCGATTTGCTACGTCGATACGGCGCGTGAACGTATCTTGCGTAACGTTATGGGCGTCGCTAGAATGCAAGCTGATTTTTGGTATGCGGCGGGGTTTTCCGCCGATGCCACGTAAGCGTTCACGTGAACCAACGCATTCTCCGCGACAGCGGGCCGGTCAATCCGGTCGGTCGGTCGAGGGGCGTGCGTTCGTAAGTGAACCACCGGGAGCCCATTCAGCGCTATCCCCCGGTTCTCCACGCGCCACAAGCGCCTTCTCCCCCGATCTGCCCGTACTGCCTGTTGACGCCGACGTCTCGTCGCGGTCGTTCATTTGCCGGTTCGCGTCTGTCGTTTTGCGCCCTCCGGCACCCCCAATGGAGTCTTCTCGCATGTCGTCTTCTGCTGCATCGGCTGATTCAGCCAAACAAGCGGCCCCCCAAGCGGTCGCCGCGCCCGCCAACGCCACGGCGTTGCTGGTGCGTTTCTCACTTAACGTATTTCTCGCCTGCCTGACCATCGGCATGTCGCTCTCGGTCGTACCTCTGTTCGTGCACGACACGCTCGGGTATCACAATGTCGTTGTCGGCTTCGCCGTGGGTATTCAGTCGCTCGCGACGGTGCTTACGCGTAAGTTCGCCGGACGTACGGCCGATCAGCGCGGCGCACGCGTTGCGTTGACACGTGGCTTGATTTTCGTGGGTCTGTCCGGCATTGCGTTGCTCGCCACCGGTCTCGTAACGTTTGCTCCTGCACCGCGACTTGGCGTGCTGACGCTCGCCCGCCTGTTGCTCGGCGTGGGCGAAAGCCTGTGCATTACCGGCACGCTGACGTGGGCCATCGGTAGCCTCGGCGCTTCGCAGTCAGGCCGCGTGATGTCCTGGACAGGGGCAGCCGTGTTCGGTGGTTTTGCCGTCGGCGCGCCGCTGGGACTGGCACTCTACAGCGGCACGGCGCTTGTGGGCGTAGCCGTGGCGATCTGCCTGCTGCCGCTGGCCGGTTGGACAGTGATCACACGCATTCCCGGTATCGCCCCCGCTCACCACGCTGGCGGCGCGCTGCCGTATTCGCAGGTGCTTCGCATCGTCTTCTTGCCAGGACTCGCACTCGCGCTGCAAGGCGTAGGGTTTGCCGTGATCGGTGCATTCGTGGTGCTGTACTTCGACGCATCGCGCTGGTCGGGGGCCGCTATCGCGCTGTCGGCATTCGGTCTGGCGTTCGTATTGATGCGCCTGATCGGCGGACGCTGGCCGGAGCGCTTTGGCAATCTGCGCGTCGCACAAGTCTCGCTGGTGGTCGAGGCGATCGGACTGTTGCTCGTCTGGCAGGCGCCGGTCGCATGGCTGGCGTTGCTCGGCACGGCGCTTGCCGGTGCCGGCGCGTCGCTGATCTTTCCGTCGCTGGGGATCGAGGTGGTCAAGCGCGCGCCCGCCGCGAGCCGCGGCACGAGCCTGGGCACGTATGCCGCGTTTCAGGACATCGCCATTCTGCTGACCGGCCCGCTTGCCGGGGCCGTGGCCAATCCGTTCGGCTATCGCGCCGTGTTCCTGTGCGGTGCCGTGGCCGCCATGCTCGGTGCCATGGTGGTCGTTACACTGCGTGCACGTCACCGCTGATCCAGCAGCCGGCGCCAGCATCGAGCGGATCGCGCAGCGTGACGGTGATGGCGCAGGGATGACCCATCGCCACACCCTGACGGACGACGACGCCACGCTCGCCCGGGGCCAGCCAGCCGTAGCGGCGCGCCCCGTAGAGCAGGGCGGCGGCGGCAATGCCGGTCGCCGCATCCTCCGGATAGCCCGACGAACGCGGGAACTGACGCGCTTGCAGTACCGGTAATGCGCGCCCGTCCCCAACGTCTTCGCGGGCACACGGGTACAGACCCGTAGACCCGATGGCGTCGCAGGTGGTGAGCACAGACGTGAAGTCGGGCGTCAACGCTTGCAACTGGTCAACGCTGCGCAGCGGCACCAGCGTCTTCACACGGCTGGTCGCGGCGTTGCAGATACCTTCGAGGGCAACGTCGCCGGGGGAAATCCGTAGTGCTGCGCAAACGGCGGCGATCGCGCTGGCATCGATGACCGGCTCGGTGCGTCCGGGCGGCTGGCTCACTTCGACATGCTCGCCGTCGGCCGCGAGCCGGCCCTCGACGTGCCCGCTAAGCGTCTCGATCGCCACGGGGCTGCCGTCCCATCGTCCGGCACGACGCAACACCCACAACGCCCCCAGCGTCGCGTGGCCGCACATCTCCATCTCGTGATTCGGGACGAAGAAGCGAAAGCGCCAGGCGTTGCCACGGTGTTCCGGGGCCATGACGAACGCACTTTCATGGGCATAGTGCGCGGCGACGGCGCGCATCTCCTCTGCGGTCATGGCGTCTGCGTCGAGCACGATGGGCGCAGGATTGCCGCCGTTCTCACCCGCCGGAAAGACACTCACCATTGAGACCGTTGCCGGAGCGGGAAGGGACAGCGGAGCGGGTGACGTCATGGTGATCGTGGGCTCGGAAAATGGGGTGAAAGGAGGCTCGGCAACATATGCCGTCAATCTCGAGCGGCATTGCAATGCACCGTTTGACGCGTCCTGAAAACGTCAAGATTACGCGCTAAGGCATGCGACTGTCAGGTGTCTGCGTCATGAAACTCCCATCGCTTTTCGGATGCAACCTGGTTCGCATGCGCATGTCAGCGGTGGATCGCACCGTGCCGTGCGGTGTTGCGAAGTTGACGTCGCTCGCAACGTTACGCCGTGTCAGTTCTCGATGAACGTCGTGTCGATGCGACATTTCCGTGGCGTGTGATTTCGGAATGTGACCAACGACCGAAGAAGCGTTCGAAATGCAGCGGTGTCCTATGGTCTGCATTCGCGCCGGCCTCCCAATGATGAAAGGGGATGGCAGGGTGAGAAGCGTCGCACAACGGCCCGCCGGCCGGGGCGACGTCCGAAGACAAGGCATCCGGACTCCGCGTGATCGGTTCTGTACAAGGAGAATCGTGAGGTCTTTCCGAGCGGTCGAGCAGGTAAGGCAGCGGGATCGGCACGGCCGGCGTGCTCGCCACAATGCCGGTGTTCTCGCCCTACCCGAGCGCGCGGCTCGTTGGTGGTTCGGCAGCCGCCGCCATCGGCATGATCAACTCGATCGGTCAACTCGCAGGCTTCGTGAGTCCGTTCTTCATCGGCTGGTGCAAGGACGTGACGCAAAGCACCAACGCGGGGATGCACTGCGTGTCGGCAGCGCTGGCGCTCGGCGCCGTGCGTGCACTCTCGCAATCGAAGGAACAGGTCAATCGCCAAGTATTGACCGGATGGGGAGAAGGGCGGCGTGGTCCGCTCTCGCGCCATCGATTTGAAGCCAACAAAAAAGCTGGCATATGCCAGCTTTTCTGTTGGTTGCTACCTGGCGGTCCTTACAGACCGCCAGGCGCGTTCGACTGACGTCGTCGAACCCCTTTCCTTGCTTACGCCTTCGCGACGCTTTCCAGCGCAGCGTTGAACGTCTTGCTCGGACGCATGACCTGCTCGAGCTTTTCGAAGTCCGGCTTGTAGTAACCGCCGATATCGGCCGGCTTGCCCTGCACGTCGGCGAGTTCGCCCACGATGGTCTTCTCGTTCTCGGTCAGTTGCTTGGCCAGCGGTGCGAAGGCCTTGGCCAGAGCGGCGTCTTCCGTCTGAGCGGCGAGTTCCTGCGACCAGTACATGGCCAGGTAGAACTGGCTGCCACGGTTGTCCAGCTCACCGGTCTTCGGCGACGGATTCTTGTTGTTGTCCAGCAGCTTGCCGGTGGCAGCGTCCAGCGTCTTGGCAAGAATCTTGGCGCGTTGGTTGCCTGTCTTGATGCCCAGGTCTTCCAGCGAGACGGCCAACGCCAGGAATTCACCCAGCGAGTCCCAGCGCAGGTGGTTCTCTTCCACCAGTTGCTTCACGTGCTTCGGTGCCGAGCCGCCAGCACCCGTTTCGTACATGCCGCCACCGGCCATGAGCGGCACGATCGAGAGCATCTTGGCGCTGGTGCCGAGTTCCATGATCGGGAACAAGTCGGTCAGGTAGTCGCGCAGAATGTTGCCGGTCACCGAGATGGTGTCCAGACCGCGGATCACGCGCTCGAGCGTGTAACGCATGGCACGCACTTGCGACATGATCTGGATGTCGAGACCGTTGGTGTCGTAATCCTTCAGGTACGTTTCGACCTTCTTGATCAGTTCGGCTTCGTGCGGACGGTACGGGTCGAGCCAGAACACGGCCGGCATGCCCGAGTTGCGCACGCGATTCACGGCGAGCTTCACCCAGTCACGGATCGGTGCGTCCTTAACCTGGCACATACGCCAGATGTCGCCGGCTTCCACGTTCTGCGAGAGCAGCACTTCGCCCGTGGCGATGTCGACGATGTTCGCCACACCGTCTTCGGCGATTTCGAACGTCTTGTCGTGCGAGCCGTACTCTTCTGCCTTCTGCGCCATCAGGCCCACGTTCGGCACCGTACCCATCGTGGTCGGATCGAAGTTGCCGTTCGTCTTGCAGAAGTTGATGATTTCCTGATAGATGCGAGCGAACGTGCTTTCCGGGATCACCGCCTTCGTGTCCTTCGGACGGCCGTCAGCGCCCCACATCTTGCCGCCGATACGGATCATGGCCGGCATCGAGGCATCGACGATCACGTCGTTCGGGGCGTGCAGGTTCGAGATGCCCTTGGCCGAGTCGACCATCGCCAGTTCCGGACGGTGCTCGTGGCAGGCATGCAGATCGCGGATGATCTCTTCACGCTTCGAGCTGGGCAGCGATTCGATTTTCTCGTACAGGTTCACGAGACCATTGTTGACGTTCACGCCCAGTTCGTCGAACAGCTTGCCGTGCTTCTCGAAGGCTTCCTTGTAGAAGATCTTCACGGCGTGGCCAAACACGATCGGGTGCGAGACCTTCATCATCGTGGCCTTCACGTGCAGCGAGAACATCACGCCGGTCTTGCGCGCGTCTTCCATCTGTTCTTCGTAGAACTCGCACAGCGCCTTCTTGCTCATGAACATGCTGTCGATGATTTCGCCGTCGAGCAGCGAGACCTTCGGCTTGAGAACGATCGTCTTGCCGCTCTTCGTGACCAGTTCCATCTTGACGTCACGGGCGCGGTCGAGGGTCATCGACTTTTCGCCGTGGTAGAAGTCGCCATGCTTCATGTGCGCAACGTGCGTGCGCGAAGCCATGCTCCACTCGCCCATGCTGTGCGGGTGCTTCTTGGCGTAATTCTTGACGGCGAGCGGGGCGCGACGATCCGAGTTGCCTTCGCGCAGGACCGGGTTCACAGCCGAGCCCAGGCACTTCGAGTAGCGCTTCTGGATGGCCAGCTCTTCGTCGGTCTTCGGATCTTCCGGATAGTCCGGAATCTTGTAGCCCTTCGATTGCAGTTCCTTGATGGCGCTCTGGAGCTGGAACACCGACGCGCTGATGTTCGGCAGCTTGATGATGTTCGTGTTCGGGTCTTGCGTAAGACGGCCCAGCTCGGCGAGGTTGTCCGGCACGCGCTGTTCTTCGGTCAGGAATTCGGGGAACTCACCGAGGATACGGCCCGAGACCGAGATGTCGCTCGTCTCGACCGACACGCCCGCCGGTGCCGTGAACGTACGGATGATCGGAAGGAAGGAGCCGGTGGCCAGAAGCGGTGCTTCGTCGGTCAGGGTGTAGATGATGCTGGGTTGCTGCGTACTCATCGCTGGTCTCGGATTCAAGAAGCAGGGAAAGGTGGGGGAACGCCGCTGACTGAGGTGACAGTCCGCTAGCCATGACAAATTTCCCTGATTGTGACACGGGTCGGGGGCAAAACTGAAATGCCTTTTCGTAATGTGAATGCTTGGGTCTTATATAAGACCGGCTCTGTAGGCCGCATAAATTCGTGGAAAACCCCGCAGCATGGGGCAGGGCTTCGCTCAGACGGGGTGGCGAGAGGGCGGTGATGAGATGGGAATTTCAATGGATATATGTTTTGAATAGAATAAATTTATCGAAAGGCATGGTGAAGTTGAGGCTGGCGGGCGAACCATTCTGCGCATGAGGCGGGGGCGCGACACCCTGATTTCTCGCTTCCCAGGCGTCGGGCGTTGCGCTCTAATGGCGCCCACGCGTCGGTCCCGAGGTGCTTCTGTCCCGGGCTCAGTGTCTCCCTCCCCCCCAGCAGTCTGCCGCGCGTTCATTGCCGTTGCCGTCACGGAACAGAGAGACGTCAGGCAGTGCTATCGGCTGCACAAAGCAAAACTAATAGTCAGACCAGCAAGAGGCTACCGGCACGCTCGGGGCTTCCTCGTATCGGGGATTCATAGCATGTCCGTTCTATCGCTTTGCCGGAGTGCGTTCGCCGCAGCGGCGCTTTCTGCTGTCCTGACGGGTGGCGCGTACGCTTCGGATGGTAATGGGCCTCCCGCTGCCGAGGCGCGCTCCTCCCTTCCGTCTGACCAGTTCGACTCGCGTAACGCAAGAGATGCGGCGATCCGCCGGGCGCGCGCCTTCATGCATGCGAAGTCGCCCGAGGAGGCCTATGCCGTGCTGGCTCCGCTGGAGGGCCGTCTGTCCGGGGATTCCGAGTACGACTATCTGCTTGGCATTGTGGCTGCGGACAGCCGTCATCTCGACGTTGCCGAGCGAGCGTTGAAACGTAGCGCGGCGGCGCGTCCCGGAGACGGGCCGACCCACCTCGAGCTCGCGCGCACTTATTTCTTGCTTGGGCAGCGCGAGAATGCGCGACGCGAATTCGAGCGCGTGGCCGCAGGCGACGTGCCGGAAGGCGTCCGTCCGGTGATTCAGGCCTATCTGAATGCGATCGATGCGCCGGTGGGCGTGCGCACGGCGTGGTCGGGGTACGTACAAGGCAATTTCGGACGTGACACCAATGCCAACAATGCGACGACCAACTCGTCGATCGCGATTCCGGCGCTTGGCGGTCTGGTCTTCGTGCTCGACGGTAACGCGCGAGGCACGCCTGCCAACTTTGGCGATGTGAGCGGCGGGCTTTCGGTGCGTCACGCAGTGACGGACAACCTTGTTATCTCGGGGGGGGGGGCCGATATCGACATGCGTCGCTACGGCGGTAACGCTCGTGCGTTCGACCAGGGCAGTTATATGTTCCAGCTCGGGGCGAACTGGCTGTCGGGGCCCAACAACTTCGGCCTGCAATATGCCAATCAGCACATGTGGCTGGATGCCGAGAGCTATCGCAATCTCAACGGCTTCACGGCGCAGTGGACGCGCGACCTCGGCGACAGCCTTCAGGCTGCCGTCTTCACGCAATACACCCCACTGCGCTACATGGGCACGAACTCGCGCGATGTGAACCGGGCGCTTGGCGGCGCTTCGCTCGTCAAGGGGTTCGCGTCGGCGTACGGCGCACCTGTGGTGTATGCGTCGATGTACGCGGGGCGGGAGAGTCCCAAGGACAGCAATGCTGACGCATTCGGCAATCACCTATGGGGTGGGCGCGTCGGCGGGGAGTGGCATGTGATGCCCGATCAGGTGCTGTTCTCGAATGTGAGCTTCGAGCGGCGGAATTACGACACGCTCGACAGTATGTTTCTCGTCGAACGTCACGATCGTCAGCTCGATGTGCGCGCGGGGTATTCGTATTTCGTGACGAAGGCGTTTTCGATCACGCCGCAGTACAGCTTCACCCGCAATCGTTCCACCCTGACGCTGTATGACTATCACCGCAGTGTGTACGAAATCGTGGCTCGCTATGACTTCCGCTGACCACGCCCGGGCGCTTGCCCCTTTGATCGATGCCGAGTTTCACCGTCCCAATCCGGAGCGAGACATCATGATGCTCAAGCCGTTGCTGACGCGTCGCGCGTCGCGTAAATCTGTCCGGCGCGTTGCCAGGTTGTTGGTCGCATTGCCCGGGATACTGGCCCTCGGTCCGATGACGGCCATTGCGCAAGGCGTTCCCACTGACTTCGGCCGGTTCACCGGGCCATCGTCGCCGGGGAGCAATGCGCCCGGTGGTATGGCGCCAGGGCTCTATGTTCAAGTGACCGACGGCCTGATCCAGCTCTCGAACCCGGGCGGCACACAGCAATTTACTCCTGGGCAGTTCGGCTTCATGCCGGTGTTGGCACTGGCGCCGCCGGTCGTCGTGCCGGTGAATCCGGGGCTGGTGTTCACGCCACCGCCGATTTTTCAGCAACCTTCAACGCCTGCGGGGCCGCCAGGGATCTCCGTCGTTGCGCCGACCCCTCCGGTCGTCACGCCGCCTGTGGCCACGACTCCCGATCCGCTCAAGAGCGGGCCGCGCTACGCCTTGTTCAACTGGGGCTCTGACGGTCTCGGTTATCTCGGCGTGGGAAACGCTACGTTCAATGCGCAGAGCTGGCTGACGAATTTCACGGGCTCGGCCATGCCGTTCTCGGTGAACTCGGCGGTGACGGTGGCGGACGTCGGCCAGCTTGACGATCTGGGGTGGGGGCGTTGGACGTCGGGCAGCATTTCGGATCACGGCGAGGCCTTCGATGTGTCGACGTGGAAGTCGGGCATGCCGTACGTTGTGGGGCGGCCGACAACGGATGCCAACCTACCGGTGTCAGGATCGATGACGTATTCGCTCGCCGGTGCGACGAAAGCCATCGATATGGCGACAGGCGCGGTCGGCACGTTGTCGGGATCGTTGACCATCGACTTCCAGAACGCGCGATACAACGTCACGCCGAATCTGAATGTGGCGATGGCCGCCGGGCCGACTTACGTTACCGGCTCGGGCATGACGCAGGTCGGACCGGATGGTGCGCGCGCCACCTTCAGCACCGTGACGCAAAACGTGACAGGCGGCGCGTGTGCCGGCAGCTCGTGCACATTCTCGACGCAAGGAGTGCTGACGGGAGCGGCGGCGAACAATGCCGGGATCGTTTATTCGCTCACGGGACCGGATGTGCGTGTGACGGGGGCGGCAGGCTTCAAGCGCTGAGAGAGGCGACGACGGGGGAGGGGCGGAGATGGCATCCCCTGTCGTTGAGGCGAAGCAGCGATGTGTTGAAAGAGAACGCCGAAAGCAAAAAGGGCCGACGCATCGTCGGCCCTTCGAATCTGGTGGGTGGTACAGGGATTGAACCTGTGACCCCTGCCGTGTGAAGGCAGTGCTCTACCGCTGAGCTAACCACCCAAATCATTAACTAAATCAATGATTTAGTGCTGATTGCTGAAGCTTTCGTTTCGCAATCAGGAGCAGAACTTTAACTGTTTTCGCAGAAGCCTGCAACCTTTCTTTTGTTCTTTTTTTGCTGCCGCCGTGACGATATCTCTCGATCACTTCACGCCGTTTCTTGCGATGACTCGCAAGCAGCAAAGACAGCGATTATAGGGATGTTTTCTTCACTTGGGAAGGGCTTCGTGCGAAATTTTCGCAAAGTCCCGGATCGTTCTGCGCGGGCTCACGCGGCTGAGGCCACATCGCTCTCGGGCGGAGGCGGTTCCTTGCGCCACACGCACGTGCCCTTCATGCCTTTGTCGATGCCGTTCAGCACATCGTCGTGCAGCGCAATTTCGTCGGTCGCGGCGGCGATGACAGGAAGATCGAACTGACGCAGCGAGATCTTCTCGCGATTCGCGCCGGCTTCGCCATCGTCGCCATCGCTCGTGTCGATAACGAGGCTTTCCTGACCGCGCGTCATCGCCAGGTAGACGTCGGCAAGCAGTTCTGCGTCGAGCAAGGCGCCGTGCAGCGTGCGGTGCGCATTGTTCACGCCGAGACGCTCGCAAAGGGCATCCAGCGAATTGCGTCGGCCGGGGAACATCTCACGGGCCCGCATCAGCGTGTCGATCAGGCCCGAGCAGTGTTGCATGAACGGCGGCCAGCCGAGGCGGCCGAACTCCATGTCGAGAAAGCCCAGGTCGAACGCCGCGTTATGGATGATGATCTCGGCGTCGCGGCAGTATTCGCGCAACTCTTCCGCGATGTCTGCGAATTTGGGCTTGTCGGAGAGGAATTCGGTGGTCAGCCCGTGCACTGCCAATGCGCCCGGATCGCTGTCGCGTTCGGGGTTGATGTAGAAGTGCAGGTTGTTGCCGGTCAGGCGGCGATTGACCAGTTCGACGCAACCGATTTCCAGCAGACGGTCACCCGTCTTGGCATTCAGGCCTGTGGTTTCGGTATCGAGGATCAGTTGTCGCATGATGTTCGGTGAGTCTCGTGTGCTTTCGGAATTGGCGCGCTGCGAGGCATGACGCTTCACGCAACGCGCGGAGGGTGCTCAGGGAACCGGCCGCCGTGCTAACCGCGACGCAGACTCTCCACGCCGCGATTGGCCAACTGGTCGGCCGCTTCGTTGCCTTCGTGTCCGGCATGGCCTTTCACCCAGCGCCAGTCGATTTCATGCTTCTGCGAGACGACGTCGAGCGTCTGCCAAAGGTCGGCGTTTTTCACCGGCTCTTTGGCGGCCGTCTTCCAGCCACGCGCCTTCCAGCCGTGAATCCACTCGCTGATGCCCTTTTGCACATACTGCGAGTCGGTGTGAAGCACAACGTGGCAAGGCTTGTTCAGGGCTTCGAGCGCACGAATGACGGCAAGAAGCTCCATGCGGTTGTTGGTGGTGTTGGCTTCGCCGCCGAACATTTCCTTGCGGTGTTTGCCCGCGACGAGCAGGGCGCCCCAACCGCCGGGGCCGGGATTGCCTTTGCAGGCACCGTCGGTATAAATCTCAACTTGCGGCAAGGTCATCTCTCAAACAATCAATCGGGCACATCGGTCGCTTCCGCCAGCTGGCGATGCGTGGTGTTGGGTGTGGCCACCGGTGCCGCCGCCGGCTGGAGGCCGAGTATACGCTTGCGGACTTTGCCGACCAAGCGCATGCCTCGTACGCGCTTGACGGCGCGCACCGCATACAGCGCGCCGAAGATCGGCCACCAACGGTCGCCCGCCGGCTCCATGAACTCGAAGCGTTGCAACCAGTGATCGCCGCGCAGGGGCGGGCGATAGCAGCCGAAGCGTCCGCGATCGATGTCGAAGGACAGTAGCTTGAGCCAGTCTTTCAGGCGTGTGAACGCGATGAGATCCGCGCCCGGCGGCAGGAACGGCGCACCGGCGAGTCTGCCCAACTCCTCGCGCGCGCCCCACAGGCTCAGATTGTTGAAACCGGTGATGATGACCTGTCCTTCCGGCACGAGAATGCGCTCGACCTCGCGCAGGATGTCGTGAGGGTTCTCGGCAAACTCAAGCACGTGCGGCAGCACCACGAGATCGGTACTTGCCGTGGCGATGGGCAACTCGTCGAACCGGCTCACGAGGATGTCGCGCGCCACCATGACGGCAGCACCGTCGCACGACGGCATACCGCCAGTCGTGTCGCTGGCGGCCTTGGTCATGAGCGGCGGCGCTTCGGCGCCGCGTGCGGCGGGAAGAATGAGACCCCGGTAAGGCATGCGGTTTTCGCGCAGCGTATCCAGCTCGGGACGGCCGAGTTGCAGCGCGTGATAGCCGAACAGATCCCCGACCCATTGGTCGAAGAGGGCCTGTTCCCATGCGAGCGCGTAGCGGCCTGGCGGTGAGACGAGCCAGACGGGCCAGTCTATAATTGGACGTTCTGACATGGTGGCGAGTATATATGGATGCGCACGCAGATGCGGCGGGTAAGCAGTCGACCGGTACACTGACCGTCTTTCCCGTCCCCGCGTTCCAGGACAATTATCTCTGGGTCGTCGATAACGGCAAAGATGCCGTAGTCGTCGACCCGGGCGAGGCCGCCCCGGTGCTCGCCTATCTCGAAACGCGCGGCCTCACGCTGCGCGCCATTCTCATCACGCACAAGCATGCCGACCACATCGGTGGCGTCGATGCGCTGCTCCAGCATTTCGACGTTCCCGTGCACGGTCCCGCCCGCGAAGCGATCGCGTGTGTCGATCACCCGCATAACGGTGGCGAGACGGTCCATATTGCGTCCCCGGCCATGGTGCTGGAAGTGATCGACGTGCCCGGCCACACGTCGGGGCATATCGCTTACTTCCTCGGCGCCGGTGCGGCAGGTGCGCCGCGTCTGTTTTGCGGTGACACGCTGTTCTCGTGCGGTTGTGGCCGCCTGTTCGAAGGCACGCCCGCGCAGATGCTCGCGTCGCTCGATGCGCTCGCCGCGCTCCCGGCCGCCACGCTTGTGCACTGCGCGCACGAGTACACTCTCTCGAACCTTCGCTTCGCGCTGGCGGTCGATCCGGATAACGCGGCCCTCGCCGCGTGGCATCAGGAGGCGACCGCGCTTCGCGCTGCCGGCCGTCCCACGCTGCCCACGACGCTCGCCCAGGAGCGGGCAACGAATCCGTTCCTGCGCAGCGACGCACCAGCCGTCATCGCCGCCGCTCAAGCACACGCCGGCCGCACAGCGCTTTCCCGCGAGGCGGTATTCGCGACCGTGCGTGGCTGGAAAGATACCTTCCGCTAATCGTGAGCCCGGCATGCTGTCAATAGCGTGACGCGTCATGACCTCTGCCCGGGCGCGGGCGTTGACATCTTCGTGCGCGCCTGCTCAACCTTGTCAGATCGCCTCGGCTGTGAAGTTTCGGTGTCGTTTCGATGGCATCGTATACGCAACTAGGGTGTGTCCCTTCGGCCACATTACTGGAAACCGAACTCAGGGATAACCCCTAAATTTAGGGCGTTTTGGCGTAAATTTTGCAAAAAAATTAGGCAGAAAGGTTGACGCATCCGAAGGGTTTCCTTACCATCCTTGCCAATTTCATGAAGATGTCACCCAATTCGAGCCCGATCAATGCGACTTATCGTTAGCTTGCTACTGACGCTGCTTCTAGCGGCTTGCGCCAGCACGGCGCCGACCACAGGTGCGTCGAATTCCACCCCCGAAGCGCAGGGCAAACCGCCTCTCGCGTCGAGCGCCAAAGGCAAGCAGCGAGTCTCCAGCGATCAGACCATCGATCTCGATAACGACTCGCTAGGCGATCTGGCCTACGGCAGCGACGCCGACCTCTGGTCACGCATTCGTCACGGTTTCGCCATCCCCGATCTGGATACCGACCTCGCACAGGACCGCACGCAGTGGTACGCACAGCGTCCTGAGTACGTCGAGCGCATGATCCAGCGGTCGAACAAGTATCTGTTCCACATCGTTGAAGAACTCGAGCGCCGTCATATGCCGACGGAGTTGGCGTTGCTGCCGTTCGTGGAAAGCGCTTACAACCCGCAGGCGCTCTCGACGGCCAAGGCCGCCGGCATGTGGCAGTTCATTCCGAGCACCGGCAAGACGTACAACCTCAAGCAGAACATGTTCCAGGACGAGCGCCGCGACGTGCTCGCTTCGACGACCGCCGCGCTTGATTACCTCTCGAAGCTCTATGCGATGTTCGGCGACTGGCATCTGGCGCTCGCTGCCTATAACTGGGGCGAGGGCAACGTGCAGCGCGCGATCGACCGCAATCAGGCACAAGGTCTGCCCACCGACTACCTCAGCCTGCGCATGCCGACCGAGACGCGTTACTACGTGCCGAAGCTGCAGGCGATCAAAAACATCATTGCGCACCCGGACCTCTACAGCGTGAAGCTGCCGGAGATTCCGAATCACCCGTATTTCGTCAGCGTGACGACCAAGCGCGACATCGACGTGGCACTGGCTGCGAAGCTGGCCGATCTGCCGCTCGACGAATTCCGCGCACTCAACCCGTCGTTCCGCAAGCCGGTGATTCTCGGTGCCGCGCAACCGCAGATTCTTCTGCCGTTCGACAGCGCCGAGGTGTTCCAGCGCCGATTGAAGGGCTACGACAAGCCGCTGTCGAGCTGGACGACGTACACCTCGACATCGCGTGAGCTTCCGGAGGACGTTGCACGTAAGCTGGGTGTCGACGCTGCGGTCATCCGCTCGGTCAACAACATTGCGCCGCGCATGCGTCTGAAGGCTGGCTCGACGCTGCTGGTGCCGCGTTCTGACGACATTGATCAGGACATCAGCGCATCGGTGGCCAGCAACGCCGTGCTGGCGCTCGAGCCGGATATTCCCGATACGCGCAAGGTCATGGTGCGTGCGCGCAAGCACGATACGCTCGCCAGCGTTGCGTCGCGCAGCGGTGTGAGTGTGGCCCAGATCAAGAGCTGGAACCGTCTGCGTCGCGATACGCTCACGTCGGGCCAACTGCTGGTGCTGCATGTGCCGGTCAAAGACGCCTCGCGCGTGATGGCCGCTTCCGCTGCACCGGCCGCAGCCGCCAAGGATGACGACGAGGCACCGCGTACGCGTATGGTGCGTGGTAAGAACGGCAAGATGATTCGCGTGGTCGACCGTCGCCCGGCCGCCAGCCCGGCCAAGGCTGCCGTCGCCGGCGGCAAGACTGCCCCGGCCAAGGTGGCGTCGAAAGCGCCCGCGAAGGCCTCGGCCAAGGCAGTCACGAAGACGGCTTCGAAGCCCGCCGCCAAGGCCCCTGCAAAGGTCACCAAGACGGCTCAGCGCTAAGCGTCACCCTTGCGTTTCGCCCGGCGATCACCGCATCGCCGGCGTCAGACAAAACGCCCGTGAGGATGTCCCTCACGGGCGTTTTGTTTTGCGGGTTGCCGATGTCTCCCGCGTCTCCGGACTGGCTTTACCCTTGCTTCGGAAAATTCCCACAAATGGACGGGCTCACGTTTCCTATGATGAAGGCGCGGACGATTCCGTTCGTTTTCGCTCATAAAGGAGTCCTGAATGAATGGGGAAATTCGAGCCGTGAGAGACGCGACCGAACCTGATGTGTTCGCCTCGGTTGATGCCACCCACGCCACGCGCGGTGTGCGTGGCAGCGACGTGGAAGGCGTCACGGTGCCGCCGCTGTGCTTCAAGCCGAATTGCATTCCGGCCCGGCCTCCGGTGAGCGGGCGTCATGCCTGAAGTGGCAAATTCGACGCGAATCAAACGGAGCCGGTCATGAAACTTGCCCGCCTGAGACCAGGACCGGCCGAGCGTTACGTGCCGCTGCCCGGCGCCCTCGTGCTGCGCGGTCTGGATGGCCAGCCTGTGGCCCGTATTCGCCCTGAAGGGAGTGGCGATCGCCAGCACTCGAGCGGGCAGAGCGAATTGCTCGCGTGGTATGTGAGCGGCCGCGTGTTCCGCAAGGGCGATGGCAACGAAGTGCCGCCGGGGCTCGAACTGGCCCGCATGGCAATCGAGTCGCCGGAGCGCTTCGTCGAGCGCTATTGGGGACATTACCGGATCATCGTGCACGACCGCTGGTGCGGTGCGACGCTGGTCCTGTGCGACCCATGCGGTCATTGCCCGACGTACTACCGCTTCTGCCGGGACGGCGCGGTGCATGTCGCGTCGGACCCGGCATCGATCGCCGACGCCAGCCCGACGTTCGACAGCGCAGCCCTCAAATCATTTCTGGTGCATGGTGACCTTGGTGGTGCGCCGTGTGCGCTCTACGACGTGGAGCGTCTGCCTCTGGGCCATGCGCTGTGGATTCCGGAGCGCGGCGCGCCGAAGACACGCGTCGTGTGGTGGCCATCGTGGCGGTCGCGCGCAGGGACGAGCGAGATAGGCGAGGCGTCATCCGGAGAGGGGCTGCTGGGATTGCTGCGACGCTCGGCCGAGCGCTGTCTCGGTGACAGACCTGCGGTGCTCGAATTGTCGGGCGGTGTCGAATCGACATCGCTCGCCCTGGCGCTTGCCGAGTCGGGACGTGCCGGCACCTGCACTGCGGTAAATCATCGCGACCCTGCATCGCCATCGAGTGACGCGTCGCATCATGCGCACAGCGTCGCGCGGCATGTGGGCATGGCGCTCGAGCACTTCGACATCGAGTGTGCGGCGTTTTCACCGCCCGCGACGATCCCGCGTCTGCCGCGTCCCGCAATGCATCTGTGCACGCTGGCACGGCTCGATGCCGTACGCGAACGGCTGACGTCGTACCCCGGCCACCGGCTCGTCAACGGCCACGGCGGCGACGCCATCTTCCTCGCCTCACCACCTGACGGCGCGTTTCTCGACGCCTTCGCCGACGGCCAGTGGCGGCGGGCATTCGGCGCATGGCGTGATCTGGCGGTGATGCAACGCATGCCACTGTGGCGGGTGTTGCAGGGCGCGTTCGCCCAATTGGGGCTGCGTCAGGCCAACCCCAGGGCCACGCGCGCGGGCGGGCTGCTCACGATGGCCGCATGCGATGGCGTGGCCGGGCGCATGGAGCCGCTCGCCCAGGCGTGGCTCGCACAATGGCCGCTTCGTTTGCGTCCGGGCAAGCGCGCGCAGATTCTGGGCACACTCGCCAACCTTCGCGACATCGAGGTGTCTGTATCGCTGGCCGCCGACGGCACCATGTTTCCATTCCTGACGCAGCCGGTCGTCGAAGCCGGTTTCGCGATGCCGGCTTACCGGCTCTTCAATGCGATTCACAACCGTTTGCCGCTGCGCCGCGCTGCCTATCTCGCGAGCGGCTTGCCCAATCTCTGGCGTCTCGACAAGGGGATGATGACGGGCATCGCCGGCGCGGGAGTCGCCGCCAATCTCCGGCATGTGGAGGAGGTGTGTCTGGAGGGATACTGTGCGGCGTCGGGGTGGATCGATCGCGACACCTGCCGTCGCGCCATCGGCGGGATCGCGCATCATCATCTCGAATCGATGACGACGATCCGTCGGCTCTATGCCCTCGAGACGTTCGTGCGCGGGTGGCGGCAGGGGACGAGCCGGAGCCGGGAGGCTGCGGCATGACCTGGCTGGTGCCGCAAGCCGACATCCAGGCCGCCCCGGCCGCCTTGGCCGTTCCCGTCGCCGATCCTGCCTGACTCAGCGTAATCCCTTAGCGTTTCGAGCAACGGGCGGGCCTGTCCGGTAAGCCATCCGTAAGCGTCAACGCGCACACTGAGCGCGAGGCACGGCACTCGTGTCCGACGATTTCATTGCACCGAAACGCATTGCCGGTCGGTGGCGATACGCCACTCGACCCTGCCGGCCCGATCCGGCGCCGCGCCAGCCCCCGTTTCCCCATTCCCCGGCACCGCCGGGATGGCATAACGGGCGCGCGAGCCAGTCAATATATGCAAGGAGACACCATGACTTCGTACGCGTCGTTTCACGCCCGCTCGATTCACCCCGATACGCGCTCGGCCTTCTGGGAGGAGCAGGCCCGGCTGATCGATTGGGAGACGCCCTTCACCCGGGTGCTCGACTACGACAAGCCGCCGTTCGCGCGCTGGTTCGTCGGCGGTCGCACGAATCTCTGTCACAACGCCGTCGATCGTCATTTGCCCTCGCGCGGCACGCAAAACGCGCTGATCTGGGTGTCGACGGAGACCGAACAGGAGCGTGTCTATACGTACGACGAACTGGCGGCGGAAGTCAATCGCATGGCGGCGTCGCTGCAATCGCTCGGTGTTGCGCGCGGCGAGCGAGTGCTGATCTACATGCCGATGATCCCCGAAGCGCTGTTCGCGATGCTCGCCTGCACGCGTCTCGGCGCGATTCACTCGGTGGTGTTCGGCGGCTTTGCTTCCGTCAATCTGGCGGCCCGCATCGACGATGCGCAACCGACAGTCATCGTCTCGGCCGACGCCGGTTCGCGCAATGGCAAGGTCGTGCCCTACAAGCCGTTGCTCGATGAAGGCATCACACTGGCGAAGCACAAGCCGTCGAGCGTGCTGCTGATCGACCGGGAGCTGGCGCCGATGACGCGTGTGGAAGGCCGCGACGTCGACTACGCGGCGTTGCGCGAACAACATCTCGACGCCTTCATTCCGTGCGAATGGCTTGAGTCGAGCGAGCCGTCCTACGTGCTTTACACGTCCGGCACGACGGGCAAGCCGAAGGGCGTGCAGCGCGACACGGGCGGGTATGCGGTCGCGCTGGCGTCGTCGATGCAGCATATTTTCTGCGCGAAGCCGGGCGACACGATGTTCTGCGCATCGGACATCGGCTGGGTGGTCGGGCACAGCTACATCGTGTACGCGCCGTTGCTCGCCGGTATTGCGACAGTGATGTACGAGGGCACGCCGATCCGGCCCGATGGCGGGATCTGGTGGCGCATCGTCGAGAAGTACAAGGTGACGCAGCTTTTCACTGCGCCGACGGCGATTCGCGTGCTCAAGAAGCAGGACCCGAAGTATCTGACGCAGTACGACCTGTCGTCGCTGCGGCTGATCTTCCTCGCGGGCGAGCCGCTCGACGAGCCGACAGCGCGCTGGCTCACCGACGGTGTCGGCAAGCCGGTCGTCGACAATTATTGGCAGACGGAGACCGGCTGGCCGATTCTCGGGATGGCGCGGGGTGTCGAAGTCTTGCCGGGCAAGCTCGGATCGCCGGGCAAGCCGGTGTATGGCTACGACGTGAAGCTCGTCGATGAGGCCACAGGCGAGGACTGCGGGCCGAACCAGAAGGGCGTGCTGGCCATTGAAGGGCCACTGCCGCCAGGGTGCATGAGCACGGTCTGGGGCGATGACGCTCGCTTCGTCAAAACCTATTGGCAGACCGTGCCGGGCCGCATGCTTTACTCCAGCTTCGACTGGGGCGTGCGCGACGAGGATGGGTATTACTTCATTCTTGGCCGCACCGACGACGTCATCAACGTTGCTGGTCACCGCCTCGGCTCTCGCGAGATCGAGGAGAGCATTGCGAGCCATCCGGCGGTGGCGGAAGTGGCGGTCATCGGTGCGCAGGATGCACTCAAGGGGCAGGTGGCCATCGCGTTTGCGGTGCTGCGTCAACCGGAGTTGGTGGCGACGCCCGAGGCGCGTCTGGCGCTGGAGGGCGATGTCATGAAGACGGTCGACAAGCAGTTGGGGGCCGTGGCGCGTCCGGCGCGGGTGTTCTTCGTCACGATGCTGCCCAAGACGCGCTCCGGCAAGCTGCTGCGCCGCGCGATTCAGGCGATCTGCGAGGGCCGCGAGACGGGCGATCTGATTACGCTGGAGGACCCGGCGGCACTTGAACAGGTGCGTGACGCCGTGAAGGGCGTGTAATGGGGCGGGAAGCTGCGCAAGCGGATTCTGCGCTCCGGATGATTCGAGGGGGGAGCCATGACACTTAGGGGCTTCCTCCTCGTCAGGCAAACGGTTTGTCGAGAATCTCGGGCGCGCGAATGGCGTCGATCAGCAAGCCGAGAAAGGCTTCGACGGGGGCGGGCAGCGTGCGGCCGGCCATCGTCTGCACTTGAAGCGAGCGCTGATGCAGCGCCGGATTGCGAATGCGAATGGCGACGAGCCCTTCGGGCGCCAGACGGCTGCGCACCGTCAGCAGGCCAGTGAGCGTCACCGCATTACCTGAGCGAACGAAGCTGTGCAACGCAGCGTGATAGTTGCTCACGAACACCGGTTCGAACAGCAGGCCCTCGAGCGTGCAGCAAAGATCGAACATTTGCCGGATGGTCACACCGGCGTTCGACAACGCCAGCGGATAGGGCAGCAGATCGGCCAGCGCGATGTCGCGTCGCTTGGCGAGGGGATGCCGCTTGGCCATCAGGGCATAGATCGGCGCCGGCTGGGTGTGAACGACCTGCACCCCTTTTTCCGGCGCGACACTAAAGCACACGGCGATATCGGCCTCGCCATCGCGCACGCGCACTGTGGCTTCGAATGGCGACACGACGTCGAGCAGGAAGTGTGCACCGGGATAGGTTTCGCGAAAACGCGCGAAGACCTGCGGCAGGAAATCCCGTGCAACTCCCTCGGCACTGGCGACACGAATCGTCGCGCGTCCCACTTCCGTGAGTCCCCGAATTTCCGACGTTACGCGCTCTGCGTCGAGCAGTACGCGACGCGCATGATCGGCAAGCAACTCCCCCGCCTCGCTTAGTACCATGCCACGCGGCCTGCGTTCGAACAGAGGGGTACCGAGATCCTCTTCGAGCTTCGCGATCTGACGACTCAGCGCTGAGACCGCCACATGCAGGCGCTCGGAGGCGCGACTGAGCGAGCCGGTGCGGGCGACTTCAAGAAAGTACCGTAGCGCGTGAGTTTGCATGGGCGAGGGGCCGGATAACGAAGGCGGAGCGGGGTGGTCGAGTGTGATCTGATCCCCATTTTTGCTTTGCCGAAACGGCAACGAAACGTTCGAAATATTATCATTGTTGTCAAAAATACACGCTCCTAGAATGGCCTGAACGGTTGTGCCGCAGCGTGCTGCCGACACGCGTCGCAGTGATGTGCGAGACAGGCCGCCGTGCCCTCACAAGCCATCTGGAGACGAGCAGTGACACGTAGCGCAGCGATTTCCCAAGCCACCGCCCAATACGATTCGGGCGCGTTCCTCGATACCCTCAACCGCCGCGTAGCCTACAAGACCGAGAGTCAGGAGGCGGACAGCGGTAACATTCTGCACGCCTATCTCTCTGACGAAATGGCGCCCGCGCTTGCGGCGCTCGGTTTCACGTCACGTGTTGTGCCCAATCCGGTGCCGGGGGGCGGTCCGTTCCTGATCGCGCAACGTCACGAAAGTGACGACGCGCCCACGGTCCTCACTTACGGACATGGCGACGTGGTGCGAGGTTACGACGCGCAATGGCGTGACGGGCTGAAGCCGTGGGAGATCGTGGTGGAAGGCGATCGCTGGTACGGGCGCGGCACGGCCGACAACAAGGGCCAGCACACCATCAATCTGGCGGCGCTGGCGGAGGTGCTGGCGCTGCGCGGCGGCAAGCTCGGATACAACGTGAAGATGATCGTGGAGATGGGCGAAGAGATGGGCTCGCCGGGTCTGCACGCGATTTGCGAGCAACTGCGCGACGAGTTACGTGCCGACGTGCTGATCGCTTCCGACGGGCCGCGATTGGCGGCTGAACGTCCCACGGTGTTTCTCGGTTCGCGTGGTCTGGTCAATTTCAAGCTCAGTCTGAACTTGCGCGACGGCGGCCATCACTCGGGCAACTGGGGCGGGCTGTTGCGCAATCCGGGGGTCGTGCTCGCGAACGCGATTGCATCGATTGTCGACGGCAACGGCAAGATTCTCGTGGAGGGCTTGCGTCCGCCGGCGTTGCCGGTGTCGGTGCGTCGTGCGCTTGCGGGGCTGGAGGTGGGCGGCGGACCGAACGATCCCGAGGTCGACGTCGACTATGGCGAGCCGGGTCTGACACCGACCGAGCGAGTGATCGGCTGGAACAACATCGAGGTACTGGCGTTCAAGACGGGCAATCCTGAGAAGCCAGTCAATGCGATTCCTCCGTATGCCTACGCGCACATGCAGATCCGTTTTGTTGTCGGCACCGACTGGGAGCGGCTGGGTGAGATCTTGCGTGAGCATCTGGACGCGCACGGTTTCCCGATGGTCGAAGTTGAGGTCGAGCGCGGCGTGATGGCGACACGCCTTGATCCGGAAGATCCGTGGGTGTTGTGGGCGTTGGCGTCGATGCGCGAGACGACGGGCAAGCCGCCGGTGCTATTGCCGAATCTGGGCGGCACGCTGCCGAACGACGTGTTCGCCGACGTGCTCGGCCTGCCAACGCTGTGGGTGCCGCACTCGTACCCGGCCTGTTCGCAGCACGCGCCGGACGAGCATCTGCTCGGGTCGGTGGCGCGCGAGGCGTTGCAGATCATGGCGGGGCTGTTCTGGGATCTTGGGGATGTGAACCTGAAAGAGGGGAAGCCGCGATGAACAGTTCTGCTGCCGCCGCCGGGGCGGATCGCACGGACGGCGCGACCAGCGCCGGCAAGGAGGGCGCGCGTACGGATGTGCCTGTCTACAAGCTGATTGTCGCGACGTCCATCGGCAACGCGCTCGAATGGTATGACCTGATCGTCTACGGTTACTTCGCCGTGACGATTTCGAAGTTGTTCTTTCCTGCGCACGACGAAACGGTGTCGCTGCTAATGGCGTTGGGGACATTTGCGCTGTCGTATCTCGCGCGTCCTTTGGGAGCGTTTGTGCTGGGGGCGTATGCGGATCGTCGTGGGCGTCGGGCTTCGCTGATGCTGTCGATCGCGATGATGACCGTGGGCACGGGACTGATCGCGTTCATGCCGACGTATGCGGTGATTGGCGTGTGGGCGCCGATCGGTATTTTCCTGTCGCGGTTGATGCAGGGGTTCTCGGCGGGGGGGGAGTTTGGCAGTTCGACGGCGTTCCTCGTCGAGCACGTGCCGAATCGTCCTGGCTTCATGTCGAGCTGGCAGTTTGCGAGTCAGGGCGCGAGCACGCTGCTGGCGTCGGCGTTTGGGGCGGTACTTACGGGCGCGTTGACGCAGCCGCAACTCGAATCGTGGGGGTGGCGTATTCCGTTCCTGTTCGGGATGCTGGTGGGGCCGATCGGGCTTTACATCCGGAAGTATATGGATGAGACGCCTGCGTTCGAGCGCGACATCGCACGCAAGAAGGCGGCACGGGCAGCAGACGCTGACGCGGGCAAGTCGCCGGTGTGGGAGGTGCTAGCGACGCAGAAGTCGCGTTTGCTGGTGTCCATCGGCGCGTTGGTCCTGACGACGACGGCAAACTACATGATCTTGTACATGCCGACGTATGCGACGAAACAGCTTGGGTTGCCGCCGTCACAGGGCTTCATTGCGACGCTGGTGACGGGCTTCGTCATCATGACGCTGACGCCGTTCGTCGGTCATTGGTCGGATAAGGTCGGACGTATCCGGATCATGCTGGTGGCGGGCGTGCTGTTCCTGTGTACGGTGTATCCGGCATTTGCGTTCATGAACGCGCATGCGTCGCTGGCGACGATGATGGTTGTGATGCTCTGGGTTGGCACGCTGAAGGCGGTGTACTTTGCGCCGATTCCGGCACTGATGTCGTCGTTGTTTCCCACGCGCACGCGTGCAACGGGCATGGCGGTCGGCTACAACCTCGGTACGACGATCTTCGGCGGCTTTACTCCGCTGGCGGTGGCATGGCTGATTGCGGCGTCGGGCAATAAGCTGGCGCCGGGGCTGTATCTGATGGTGGGAGCGGTGATCAGTCTGACGACGTTGCTGATTGCGAGGGCGCGGATGGGGGCGCGCTGAGACAGGCGGTGGGTGGGGGAGCGAAGAGGCGCCCGACGGTGTCGCATGTGCGGATGACATGCGAGGCTGTCGCGGCGCCTTCTTGCTGGTGCGGCCTTCGATGAGGCAATTGTGGTGTGTTGCAGTTTGGTGGTGATGGGGGAGGGGCCGATTTTGGGGGCATTTCAGGCGCCACTCCACTGCATGCTGATCCCTTCTGAATTCAATGACAAAAAACGGAGTTTCTGCGCGTCGCGAGGCGAGCAGACTGACGGCCAGTCAATTCGAATCAGAGGGAATAAGCATGAACGGGCTAGCAAACAAAGTCGCCATCGTCACCGGCGCCAGTTCTGGAATTGGACGTGCGACCGCGCTGCTTTTTGCGCGGGAGGGTGCAGCGGTGGTCGTTGCCGCTCGTCGCAAGGCTGAGTTGGAAGATCTGGTGAGGGAAATCACGGGGAACGGTGGAACGGCCACATACGTCGCGGGCGATGTCAGAGAGGAAGCATACGCACGGGCGCTCGTTCAGACGGCCGTGGACCGTTTCGGCGGGTTGGACATTGCGTTCAACAACGCGGGGACGCTCGGCGAAATGGGTCCCACCCCGGAAATATCTGCGGCGGGTTGGGGCGAGACCATTGACACCAACCTCACCAGCGCTTTTCTTGGCGCGAAGTATCAGATTCCCGCGATGGTGCTTCGTGGCTCCGGAAGCCTCATTTTCACATCGACCTTTGTTGGGTATACGGTCGGCTTCCCGGGTGTCGCAGCCTATGCCGCGAGCAAGGCAGGTTTGATCGGGTTGACGCAGTCACTCGCTGCGGAGTTTGGACCGAAGGCCATTCGCGTCAATGCCATCCTTCCTGGTGGGGTGGACACGCCCATGGGGCGAGCTATGAGTGCGTCGCCCGAAGCAATGGCTCACGTGGCTGGACTGCACGCTCTCAAACGCATCGCTAGCCCCGAGGAGCTTGCGCGGTCGGTCCTCTATATGGCTTCGGACGCCTCGTCATTCATGACCGGCACGGCGCTATTGGTTGACGGAGGAGTGTCGATCAATCGCACTTGATGTTGGGGGGGGTGACGCGGGAAACGCTGGCTGGACACGCACCACACTGACATTGGAAGCATCGGCCGCCGGGTGCCACTTGGCCGCATCGCCAAGTGGCCTGTCCAATTCCGTCAGCTTCACGGGGGCAGTCTTGTTCTTGCGGGTTGCCTTCAGCGCTTCGTATTCCCTAGCCCGATTCCCCACAAAAGTGCCGACCTCGCGTTGCAACGTCTGCATGATTTCGAAGCGGGTTTCGATTTGCTCCTTGTCGAACTTGTTGGCGAGGGCGCCGCTGCCGTCCTTGTCGGACGACACATCGCGATTGGCGGCGGCAATCGTCTCTTCTGCCGTCTGGCCGGTTCGCTCGTGTTGGGCCGCTTCGTTGGTATTCTCGATAACGCCAAGCATTGGTGCCACTGTGAGTCTGCCTATGGCGACACCTAACGCCTTCTTTCGAGGGGCGCTGACCTTGCCAACCGCTTTGCCCGTTTGGCCGACGCTTGTCGCATTGAGTCGTTGCGGAGCTGTGTAATTTAATATAATTAAAAATGTCGTAAGCATCGTATTTTTGCGGTATGCATCTGATTTTTGTGTGGAATTCGGTGGTTTTGGTTCGTTGATATTCTGTAATTGTGCGGCCCATTGAGTCACTTTTGATTATTGTATTCTTCTATTTTTGTTAGGACCCAGGATCCTATTCCGAGTGGAATTCCTGCGGCTAAGCCGGCCTTTGACGAGTAAACTAAATCTTCGACTCCAAAAATAAATTTTCCTTTGATGGTGAATACGTATATCGAAATAACTAATCGAAGAATTAGCACCATTGCTGCGAGTGTTCCGCAGGATCCTGTAACAAAAATCGCTATTTGGATTGCGTTTTTTTTCATTCATTTTCCTTTTGCCTCATCCATTTTTTTCTGGATGGTTGCAGTTGTTCCTTCGGAAATTAGCGATCCAGCCACCACCCCAAAGGCGTCTGATACGGCGGTTGTCGCGACGCTTTTTACCAACCCGCCGATAGCGGTGCCAGCCCGCGCGCCAGCAGCGGCTCCAATGGCAGCACCTATGACACTTTCATCAGTCTCGGCCCCTTTGATTACCGCACCTAAAGCGGCTCCGCTTGCACTTATAGAGGTCGTCGCGATGATGCCTCGCCCTTGCGTTGCTGCGCCCGTCGCGATGGCGATGAGCACGTCTGTCGTACTCATTTCCTGCTTGCCGTTAAGCGTCAGTTGAACCAAGGCATTCGACGTTCCGCCGATCACGCCACCCGCTGCGATGCTGGCCGCAGTCGCAGCCCCCCCTGCACTTAGCGCAGGTGCCGCGCCCATAACGATTGCCCAACTTTTCAGAAGCTCCGACGCGGGTTGACGTGCCTCGGTCCCCACCATTTCGATCAGATCCGTTTGTGCCTGTTGAATGTCCTCATATGAAGCACCGTTTTCGGCCATGAACTGGCCAAGTGAGGCTGCCGCAGCCCCAATCTTGACAACGCCCTGCGGTAGGCTGACTTGATTGTTTTCCAACTCAAGTCGCGAGGCGACGCTTGCCGCAGTCGCGTCGCCACCGATTCCAGTGGTAATGCCCGCGACGACCGATTCAATCAGGTTTATCCGGGCCTCCTTCTCATGTTGCGGGAGGTTTTCGTTGCTTGTGTTTGCTACCGCATTAAGCAGATTGCCAAGAACCACACTGGCAGCACCGCCCATCGCCCCGGCACCACAATTGCTTCCGAGCGCAGTGGCGCCGCCACAGCCCACGATGCCATGCAGGGCGGTGCGAGCGGTCTCGCTCTTGAGTTCGTCCGCGATCTCTTTAACCTTCTCTACCGCGAGCGTTTGCAAATAGCCCACAGCGGCACGCTGTAGAAATTCCCCAGTGCCAGCAGTCACGTTCCCACCGGCTGCGGCAGCAATCACGGTGACGATCTGGCGGTATCGTCCGCCGGGTGCCCACTTGGCCGCATCGTCAAGTTGCCGATCCAACTCCGCCAGCTTCACCGGGTCAGTCTCGTTCTTGCGAGCTGCCTTCAGCGCTTCGTATTCCTTAGCCCGATTCCCCACAAACGTCCCCACTTCGCGTTGCAGCGTCTGCATGATTTCGAAGCTGGTTTCGATTTGCTCCTTGTCGAACTTGTTGGCGAGGGCGCCGCTGCCGTCCTTGTCGGACGACACATCGCGATTGACGGCAGCGACCGTCTCTTCTGCCGTCTGACCGGTTCGCTCGCGTTGGCTAGCTTCGTTGGTAATCTCGATAACGCCTGCGCTGATGCCGCTGCGCGTTGTGCTCGACGCGCTATCGCCCGCCGCCACCACAACCGGTGGTGCGATGCTCACCGGCCCCGTCTTCGGCAGGTCGCTGCCAGGCGTGGCGTTCGCGCCGGTCTGCGCGTCTCCCTTTTGGTCTGCCCCGATTGGCTGTTTAACGCGGGCAACTCGGTTCAGACTAAGCTGAAATACCTACCGCGGGAGATGGGCATTCTTCGCATGGGCGATTTCCAAGGCTCGCCCGATCATTTCGATAGAGATGTAGGGAACAAAATCGAGCCGATCTCCTAGTTCGAACGACGTCCTATACATCTCTAGTTTCTCCGTGTCACCAAGCAGTGCGAGTGCAGCCAAGTGGCGCAGCGGCATGGCGCCCTTCGAATTCGTAGGTAACTGCGCGTGCCGATGTATCTCAGTGTTGATGTCAACACCTTTTGCCCAATTGATGACTCCGTTGGCGATGGAGATTATGGTTTCTTCTTCGATGTTAATGGTTTCGTAGAAGTCTCCCGGCATGCATGCTAACGGTGAAATGCTGCTTGATTTGTTTATTTTGTTTGCAATATTTGAAAAGCATATTGTTGATAATGTTGGAATGAATGAGATTGTGTATTTGCATTTAAGTCTTTTTATTGTTGGTGTTATGTTTATTAGCTTTTCTTCAAGCACAATGAAAAGAACGTTGTCGCCAACCTCGTCTTTTTCTAATTTCCAGCCGTTATTTTTGAGTATTCCAACTGCCGTAGATTCATTCATTCTTTGCTCCTGGGAATCTGATGACGTCAATTCTTATCCCATTTGGGTAACCCTGATCTTTCAATGGGCGCTCGCTGTCGAAGCCGAAGGCTCTGGCGACGCGTCCGCGAGGAATTGAGCTTCCGTCCTGGATTTGTGGAAATATTTCTAACTGTCGAGTACTTAGGTCCGCATCTCCGGTCTTGACTTCGATGATTCTCATCTGACCGTCCGGCGACTCGACCACAATGTCGGGGCGACAGCGCCCACTGCCACACGATTCGCCAAACGAAATTTCTTTTCTACTAACCCGGTAGCCAAGTTCAACAAGCTGTGCTTTTATGTCATTGACCATTTCGTTATGGTGGGCGTAGTGATCTTTGACGTGAAGTTTGTCTAGCAACGGATCAGATACCAAGGGGCCGTTATTGGGTGTTGCAATAACGTTTATCCCTTTCTCACCAATATCCGGTGTCGAAACCACCGTGGCCCCGCGCATCCCTTCATCCGGCGTGCCAATAATGCTAGGCCCTTTCTCCCCAGTGTCTGGCGTCCCTATGACGGTGACGCCGCGTGGACCTTCGTTGGGCGTGCCGATGACGTTTTCGCCGTTTGCACCGTCGCCGATCACTCGTGCGACGCCTTCAACGATCAACTGATTCGAGCAAGCGAGTCCTGAGATCGCACACGCGGCTTTTGTCAGCGAGTCTTTCAACTGGTCAGCGACATTGCCGCCTTCAGAGGCCGTAGTGGCTCCGCCCGCAGACGTTGGATCAAGCTCGTCGCCATCACGCCCGCCGCGCTTACTGCCTTGTGGGTTCGGCACGCCGCCCGTCTGACGGGGTGGGGCGGGGCGACCCTGATCCCCAAGGTGTTGTTCTCGGCCTCTGTCTTTGCACTGATAGACGCAGTGGCAACGTCCCCTCCGACGCCTGCAGTCACCCCGGCGACGATGGAGGTGATGAGATTGACTCTTGCCTCGCGCTCGGATTGGGAGAGATCCTGTCCGGACTTGTCACCGGCTGCGAGCAGGCTACCCAGCAGCGATCCTGCCGCAGCGCCCATCGCGCCCGCGCCGCAGTTCCCGCTAGAAGCCGCGCCACCTGCACAACCTGTCACTGCATGTAATGCTGCCTTCGATGCCGGATCAAGGTTTTCGCCCAGCGCCTTGATCTCCTTGGCAGCGAGACCTTGCAGGTAGTTCACCGTTGCGCGCGTTGCCATCTCTCCGGCAGCGCCAGTGACGTTGCCGCTGATCCCTGCTGTGATGGCGCTGACGATTAAGCGATAGTCGCCGCCCGGTCCCCACTTCTTTGCATCGGCGAGTTGCTGGTTTAACCGCGCACGTTGCTCGGGGTCGGTGGTTTTCTTCAACTGGGCCTCGATGGCCTCAGCCTCCTTAGCCCGATTCCCCACAAAAGTGCTGACCTCGCGTTGCAGCGTCTGCATGATTTCGAAGCTGGTTTCGATTTGCTCCTTGTCGAACTTGTTGGCGAGGGCGCCGCTGCCGTCCTTGTCGGACGACACATCGCGATTGACGGCAGCGACCGTCTCTTCTGCCGTCTGACCGGTTCGCTCGCGTTGGCTGGCTTCGTTGGTAATCTCGATAACGCCTGCGCTGATGCCGCTGCGCGTTGTGCTCGACGCGCTATCGCCCGCCGCCACCACAACCGGGGGGGCGATGCTCACCGGCCCCGTCTTCGGCAGGTCGCTGCCGGGCGTGGCGTTCGCGCCAGTCTGCGCGTCTCCCTTTTGGTCTGTCCCAACCTTGGCGTTCTCTCCGCCGCCCGTGCTGAAACCGCCACCCAGACTGATGCCGAAGGCGTCGTACTCTGCGTGGTTTTCCACATCGCGCGTCGTCAACGAGCCGGTTTTCAGACGGTTCCTATCCTCATCAGCCGCCTTATCGGTCGACGCGATGATGGCGCCGGTCAGATCGGTGTTGCCTTTGACGGTGACGTCGAAACCCCCATCGCCCGCCTTGATCCCCGACTGCTCCGTCACGCTCGCGAAATCGCTATTGATCTGCTGATGGCTGACGTTGATGCTGCCGGACGCGCCGCCAACCCCGACCGTCGCACTTCCATTGATCGATTGATCCTTGGACGCGTACGCACTCGTGTCCTGCAGGCTTTCGATGTTCAGGTCACCGCCAATGTTGGCAACGACCCGCTCGCCGACCACCGTGCCACCGCGAATATTGGTGTCGCCACCAGACACGATCTCCGCCACGCCGCCCGCCACGATGTGGCTGTTGCGTTGCGTCACGTCCTTCCCATCCGCCTTGCCACGCGACGCGCTGGCGTTGGCCGTCACCCCCATCGTCGGTGAGCCATTGGCGCCCAGGGAAATACCCAGCCCGATACCGCCGGACACGCCGGAGGATGTGCGGTGGTGCTCTGAGGTGTCGGTAGCCGCAAGGATGTCGAGCGTGCCGTCGGACGTGAGCTTGACGTCCTGCCCGGCAGCGATCTCACTGCCGCGAACGAGCAGCGACGATTGATCGCCGTCCCCGGTGGCCGCGACGGTGACGTTGCCGCCAGCGCGGACGGTAGAGCCGTTAGACGCGGTGCTGTCGTTGGTCTCGCGGCTCGTCTGCTTCGATCCACCCACCGTGACCGAGACGTTGACGCTGGCCGCATCCTTGAGGTTCTTGACCGAATCGGCAGCGTTCTTCACCGCGAGTCCGCCCGCCGCGACACCGAGGGCCTTCATGCGAGCGTCGTCGACCTTGCCCACGGCCTTACCCATCTGGGCGACGGTCTGGGCCGCGTTCAGCAGCGGATTGGATACGGCGATCGTCAATCCCGTCTGCTTCACCTCCCGCTCATGCACGCGCTGCTCGGATTCCGCGCTCTCCGCAATCGAAACGCGTTTTCCCGCAATATTCACGTCGCCGTCGCGCGCAACGACCGTGCTGCCTTCCTGCTGATAGTCGTTGCCTGCGCCAATCGCTACATCGCCACTGACCGAGCCAATGACACTGCCCGTCTGGCTAACCTCCTCGCGACGTTGTTTATCCTTCTCGGATCGACTGCCGATCGTGACGCTGAAGCCACTGCCAAAGACACCGGTCGTCGTCTTTTCCGTCACGCTCAGTGAGTTGCTTTCGTCGGCGGCAGACGCAATCGTCACGTTGCGTTTCGCGCCGATGGTCATGTCGCCATCCGCGACGACTTGCGACCCGGTGATGGTGACGTCGCGGCCTGCGGCAATCGTGACGGCGTCGCCTGAGAGCGTGCTGCCCGTTGTGCGGGTGCCGTGACTGTCGCGATAGCTTTCCTCCGTCGTGGACGAGAGCAGGCCGTTGCGGGTGCTTTGCGACCAGCGTGTGTCGTCATATCGGGCTGAGGCGCCACCGACGGTCACGTCCCCTGTCGCGATGATCTTGAGGTCCGAAGTGCCCGCCGCGGTCGAGGGTCGCTTTGTGCCGGGCACCGCGTCATCGCTTGCCCCGGCGCTCAGATAGGCGCCGAGAATCCTGACATCGCCGGGCGTGCCTTCGCCGCTCGTGACATAAGCGGTGACACCGCGCTCATCCAGTAGTCGCCCAATCGCCTCGGCTTGCCCTGCGGCAATGCCAATGCCGCCTTGCCCGTGAATTCGACTGCCTTGTACGCTTTCCGCATAGGAATCGACCGTCGCCGCGTACGTGTCGCCGTTCACGCGCCCCGTGTCGGTGACGGTGTCGATCGCTGCTCCGATCTCGACATCTCTCGCCGCGGCGATAACGACACGCTTGCCAGCATCGACGTTGGCAGCAGTGCCAGAGACGTCGCGTCCGGCCATGAACGTCGCGTCGCCTCCCGCATGAATGGCGGACGAGACGTTTTGCGTGACCTGGGTACGACTATGACTCTCGCTCGATCCGCCGCCGAACTCGCGGCCCGACGCGATCGTTCCCAGCAACAAGTCACGCCCGGCGGCGAGATCGACATTGCCCCCGGCGTCGATGGCCGCACCGGTGACCGAGAGGTCCCGGCCCGCGGTAATCACCACGGCATCTCGTGCATCGATGTGGCCGGGCGATTCGATGGCCGTGGTCTTGCCGCTCTGGGCGTTCTTTACCCATTCGTTGGTGCGGCTCTGGCTCGTGACAACAACATCGCGTCCCGCTGTGACGTGAACCCGCTCGCCCGCGATCTCGCCGCCGATATTCCGGAAATCGCGCTCCGCGACGACATCGACCATGCCAGCGTTGCCTTGTTCCGCAGAACCACCGAGACCGCCGGAGCTACCGATCACACCGCGATTCTCAACGTCGAACGCGCGGATTCGCGTGCTTGAATCGCCAACGATCTGGCCGCTGTTGCTGACTTGATTCGTTGCCTCGACGATGACGTCGCGCCCCGTCACCAACGCACCGCCGGGTTGCATCACGACGCGTTTGCCATGCGCGAGGTATACCGTCGGCACAAGCACTGTGGCGGACGTGCCGTCGGGCAGTGTCACCGTCTGGCGGACCAGCCAAACGATATCGTCGGTGAGGGCCCGCAGTTGCTCGGGCGTCAGGCGAATGCCCACGCGCAGTTCCAGATCGCGGCCCGCTCTCGCCCCTTGCGCGAGAAGCGTTCGGAATTCCGCGTCAATGGCCGCCGATGCGCCGCTGTCGCGACCGTTCAGTGAGGCGCGCCCGGTCAGTTCCAGAATCTGCTCGCGCACCAGCTTCGCTTCGTAGAAGCCGTCGCCGATGCGGCGCTCGACATGGGCAGGTGCTATGCCGAGAAGATCCAGCATGTAGTTGCTGGAGACGAAGGTGCCACGGTCGGTAAATCGGGAGTCAGTCTCCACGAGGTACGGGTGGCCGGGTGTCTCAACAACGCTGAAGAGAGCGCTGCGCGGGAGCGTCAGACCAGGAATTCCGCCCGAAGCGGTATCGAGGGTCTGAACGGCACCCGAGACATCGGGCACGGCGGGCGTGGCGACCGGCGTGTCGACGGGCACTGGCTTGCCCGTGGAGACGGTTGCCCGGCCGGCGTCGACGGCGACGCGTTGCGACGTACCGACATCGCTATCCGTTTGACGGCTACCGATGACGGTCCCGTCAACGGTAGCCGTTTCAATCGTGATGTCGCGACCACGAAGGTGGGTTGTCCCGTTCGACGAGATCAGGCTTTGAAGACCGCCCACGATAGACCGGCGTTCGGCGATATCGAAATTGACCGAAATTATCGAACTGTTGCTGTTTCCGCGCTTTTCGTGCCAATACAGATCGGACGATTGCCCGATGCGTTCCACGCGCTCCAGCCCGATGCTGCGGCTCGTAATCTGAGCGCCATTGCCGCGAACGTGAATGTTGCCGCCGGCACTGATCGTCGCTGCATGATTCAACGCGGTGCCGTTGTCGACGTTCAGACGAATCGTGCCTTGCGACGTGAGGATGGCCGGGTCGGCAACGTCGCCCAGGACATCGGTCTTGCTGTGGGTCGTAATGTGACGGCGGAATTCGTTGTTGTCGCGATTGTCAGGAATGCCATATCCGCGACGGAAGATGCGCGCACCTTCGTCGAGCGCACCGGTGATGGTGTTCCTCGACTGATCGACTACCGTCGGGCGGATATGCACCGCCGGATCGAAGTCGGGCCAGAACTGAATGACCCAGTTGCCTTGGTCGTCCTCGTGAATGGCCTCGAAATGCTGAACGGCGCGCTGCGTGATGTTGCGGGTGCGATAGTCCCTCGTGAAGCCATTGGCCAGATGCACCTCGACGATGGGTTTTGCCAGCGAGAATGTTCTGGCCTCGACGTCGAGCGCCGTGAGTCCGCGCTTCGGAATGGTGACTCTGATGGGGCTGCCAACCGCATTTAGCTTCTCGCTGGAGAGTGCGGCGCGTTCTTCCCGGGACCAACGCCATTGCGTGAAGACCTGATTGCGGGGATTGGGCACTTCTCGGGAGCTTTTGAATTTGCGGCCTCGCGCGTCGGTCTCCGTATAGAACTCCTCGATCATGGGGGGCTCGCCGTCGACGCTCAGACTGTGGCTCACGTGGACCGTCGGTAGCTCTTCACACGTGCCGCCACCCGCAGCGCATCGGGCGCGGCTGTCGGCGTCGGGAATGGCCACATAGCCGGCAATCCACAGATCGCGGACCTGCCGGGTTTCCTCTTCCTGCGCACCTCGCACGACGTTGACGAAGCTACGATCGTTCACGAACTCGTGTGTCGCGATATCGACGTCTGCACCGGCCTCCACAACGGCCGACCGATTGATGAATCGTGCCGACTGCTGTGTCAGGAAGCCCTGCGCATCGCGCGCTTCGCCAGCGGCTACGCGCAGGCCGCCAAGGCTGTATAGCGTTGCGCCGCTCTCGTTGAGAACATCGCCGGTCGCGAAGAGGTCGAGTTGTCGCGTCGCCGCCAGCACAGCACGATCTCCCGTGTTGCTCACGCGCTTGCCGTCAAAGCGGATTCGACCGCCGATAACGGCCCCGGTATTGACAAACCGAACGCTGTGCAGCCTGACGTCGTCGCCGTCGATGCGGGTCTCGTTGGTGATGTCGCCGGCCACGTTGAGGTGAACCGATCCGCCTCTCATACGGCCTTGCTCCGCGTTGACGAGATGGGCGGCGTTCACTGTGAGTTGCTTGATCGCCCCTAACGCGCCGTGCACGCGTAGCAAGCCGCCGACGTCGAGCGTCAGATTGCCGTTCGCCTGCCAACCGTGATCGGCGCTATAGGTGAAGTCGCCCGGCAGCGTAATGCTCAGATCATTTCCTGCGCGCAATCGTGCGGTGCCGAGCAAGCTGCCGGCGCGGAGTTTCAGATGCTGATTGACGGCAATTTCGCCCGAACGATGGTCCAGTACATCGACTGCGACGCACGCGTCGCGACGCGCCTGCACGTTTCCCGTGTTCTCGAACGCCCGGGTTCGTCCGGTGTCTTGCCAGGTGACGCGGATATCTGTGCCGGAGAACATCGTGCCGGCGTTGCCGAGCTTGTCCCGCACACTCAGCAAAAGATCGGTCCCGGCACTGATGTACGCATTCGGTCCGTTCATCAATGCGAACGTTGTAATCGAAACGCCACCGTTGCCGCCAATCAATCCGACAGGACGATTTCGCGTGGCGTCGAGCGTCAGCGCGTTCAGAATTGCTTCGGCTGTGATGGACAGATCGCCGCCGCTGCGCGTGCCGTTGACGATGCGGCCGTCGGTGTTGTCGAGCATTGCGGCGCGCACGCTGAGGTCGTTGTCCCCGCCAATCGACGGATCGCCCGCGGTTTCGATGCTGCCGCGTGTGTTGTCGAGCCTCCCGTTCGTCGCCAGCTTCAGGGCCTTGCCTGCATGGATGCGGCCGTCAATGTTCGACATATCGCCGGTCGAAGTGATGGCAAGCGCGCCGTTGGCCAGCAGCCGCCCAAGCTGGTTGTCGACGTCCTTGGTTGACGTGAGCGTGAGCGATGTACCGGCGGCGATTCGCGCGCCGTCGATGTTGTCGATGCCGCTGGCCCGCAGGGTGATGGCCCCATTACCCGCGATGCTGCCCGCATGATCCGGCGTGCGCCTCGAGGACGCGCGATTGCGCAGCCGCTCAATGACGGCAATGTCGATGGCACCCGTTCCCGCATTGGCGAAGCTGCCGCCCGCGTTATCCAAGGCTCGCGCAGACACGTCCATCCGCCCGCGAGCGTCGCTGACCTCGACCTTGCCGTCGGTATTGTCGAAATGGTCGGCAACGTTGATGCGCAACACGTCGCGGGCGCTCACCCGACCGGCGCGGTTGGCGAAGCTGCCGCCGATGTCGACGTCCAGATGGCTGCCCGCTGCGAGGTATCCCGCGTGGTTGGCGACATCGGCGCCGACTTTCAGTGCGAGAGCATCACCGGCATGCAAACGGCCGTCGGTGTTGTCCAGACTTCCGGCATCGACCGAGATGTTTGCGTTCGCCGCAATGGAACCGCCGCCCGTGTTGTCCAACGCGTTCCGGACAATGACCACCGTTTTCGCATGACCGCTGTTCAGCAGCTTGCCTTTGGCGTTGTCGAGGCGAGCGGCGCGCAAAAGCAACGTGTCGCTGGCCTCGACCGAACCCGCGCGGTTGTCGAACGTATCGCGAACGTTCAGCGTTACGGCGGCCGCGGCCAATTCTCCCGACACATTGCTCAAGTGCTCCGCCACAGTTGACTTCAGGGTCCGCATGGCGGTCATGCGCCCGTCGGCGTTGTCCACCGATTTGGCATCGAGCAGCAAGTTGCCATTCGTGCCGATGCGCCCGCCTCGGTTATCGACCGTTTGCCCGTTGACGGAGAGAACGCCGTCTCCGGCGTGCGCCACCGTGCCTTTCTCGTTTTCGAATTCGGAGACGTCGATTGTGGCGTCGCGCGTGGCCAGATGAATCGAGCCTGAGTGATTGCTCAAGCGATTGGCAATGCGCAAACGCGCCAGATCGCGGGTGCCGGTGCCAGTCTGGATGATTTTTCCCGAGCGATTTGTCAGTGCCCGGGCAGACACGGCAAGCGAACTCGCTTGAAGCTCGCCGAGGGAGTTGTCGACGGCGTCTGCGTCAAGGGTCAACGCCTCGCCGGCGCTTACGATGCCTCGCGTGTTGTCGAACGCCCCGCGAGCGGCAACGGCGACCCGGTGTCGCGCGACGACGTGTCCGCCCACGTTGAGCAAATCGCCTGCGGCGTTTGCGAAGAGCGATTCCTGAGCGGTCCATTTACCGCGATTGAAGAGTGATGTGGCGTCGAGCCGGACGTTGCCACGTCCGGCAATTTCACCCACTGCGGTGTCGAAACGACCGTTCTCGATGCCTCTGTCGGCGTATAGGCGGAGGTCGGCGTTACCAAGGGCGAGCATGCGCCCGCCGAGGTTCTCGATATGGACGGCCTTTAGCGAAAACAGCCCGCCGGATTGCATCAGCCCGGCCGTGTTCGTCAACTCACCACGCAGTGCTGCTGTCAGCGATTGCTTGACTGAGAGGGTGCCTCGATCATTGCGCCAGTCGTTCGCCTCGATGGACATGGCGCCGTTGGTAGCGAAGGTTCCGCCCACGTTCTCGACCGTACCGGTGCCGAGATGGAACTTGCCAGTGCCGGCATGCTCGATCTTGCCGGCCGTGTTGTCGAGTTGGCCGGACCTCAGCAACAAGTCGTTGCTGTTGACGAGTATGTGGCCCTCACGATTGCCCAGCGAACCGGAGAGGGTGATCCGGAGCGGGGACGTCGCTCCCCATTGCTCGATGCGCCCCTTATGGTTACGCAGCCCGGCGCCGTCGATGAAGAGGCCGGAGGTGCGCAGGGTCGCACCCTCGTGAATCACGTCGCGGCGCGCGGTGATCTGCGTCATCCCGCCGATCTGCGTGGTTGCGTAAGCCATCGTGATGGCGCCGCTGCGCGCGTTCATGCGGAGCCCGCGCAGCGCGGTCGACGTCGAGCCGGTCAGATCGATCGCGTCTGCAAGCAACCGGATGTCGCCGGTGGCGGCATGGTTGCCTCCCGCTTGGAGCAAGCCGGTCGTCGTGAGCGAAATGTTCCCCGTCGCCCCCTGTGTTCCGTCAGCGTTGGCGCCTGCCGCGATGACGCCCGATGAGGCGAGCGCCGCAGCATTGGCGACGAGATGCTGGCCCGCAGACGCTTTGCCGGTGTGGTGCCACGTGCCTGCGGCGTCGAGCGTCACGTCGCGCGCGCCACGCACGCTGCCCGCGCTAAACAGATTCCGCCCGGTGCCGAGCGTCAATTGACCGTCGGTCGCCACATCGCCGCTGATTGACAGGTCGCCTGCGGACGCTATGCGGAGGTCCTCGGGCGCTTGCAGCTTGCCGCCAATCTGAAGCCGCCCGGCGGCGTTAAGCGTCAGCGCTCCCTGATGGGCAATGACTTGCCCATCCAGATTGACGCCCACGCCCGTTTCCGTGCCGATGAGTCGGATCTTTCCGGCGTACATGCCACCGAGTCGGGAGAGGTCCAGCGCAAACGCGGGCGCGCCGCTCGACGACGCCCGGCTCTCGCGGATATCGAATGATGCGGCGTCGATGTCGTTCAGGCCAGCAATGACGTCCAGCTGCCGCGCATGCACGGCGGCGTTGACCTCGACGGCGCGGGCGAGCAGGGCGGCATGCTCCAGATTGCCGGCGTTCAGGCCGGCGCCGGTAATGCGCAGGAGGCCATCCGTGACACGAAAGGCTTCGAGTGATCCACTGCCGCCAAACACCGGCATGCCGGTCGTGAGGACGCCGCGAGACGTGTTGATGAAGCCACAGCCGTCGCACGTCAGCCCGTTGGGATTGCTGATGATGACTTCGGCACGACGCCCTGCGACTTCGAGATAGCCGGTGAGACTCGACGGCAGCGCCCCGCTCACCTGATTGACGATGATGCGTGCGGGGGCGCCAGTGAGATTGGGGTTGCCCGGCACGAGTCCGCCCATCTGCGTTTGGACGATGGTGTGCGAATTGTTGAGAATCGCGCCCTGCGTCGGCACGTCGAACTGCTGATACTGGTTCTGCGAGACCCCCGCCGCGCTGGGCGTGGTGATGTTCACGAGCGGCAGGCCGTTGGGCGTCGCACTGACACCGGGCGCGTGCGGCCCGGGGGCGGCGACAATTTGCGACGACGCCGTGACCGGGAAGCCGAGGGCGACCAGCGCGGACATGACGGCCGCACTGAATGGGCGCAACAGGTGTTGATGAGGTGTGGACGGTATCGCGCCACCCACCCGCCGTCGGCGCGCACTGCGCCCGCTGCCGGGTGTCCGCCCGCGGCGAACGTTTTCGCCGACGGCAACCCACTGGCGTCGGACATGGCTGAAGATCAGACGAAAGCAACGTGTATTCATGGGTGGGACTCAGTAGCGAAGGGCGAGCGAGATGCCAGCAACAGCGGCATAGGTCGGGAACCGGGAGGGGGAGGAGAGGGGGCGGGCGATGAAGACGTCGTAACTGGCATTACCCCAGGGGCCGCCGTATGCCCCGATTTGTCCGCGCAGGCCGATGACCGCGCCAGCGAGTTGGGTGCCCGGAAGAAAGCGGGCGCTTGGACCGAACACGCGGCCGTAATCCACGCCGGCATACACCGCGTGTGCACTGGCGCCGATCGGGACATGTAACTCGTTGCGAAGGAAGAACCCGCGCTCTGCGCTCAAGGTCTGATCGCCGGTAAAGCCGCGTACGCTGTAGCGTCCGCCGATGGCTATCTGGTCGACCGCCCATAACGCATTCGCCGTGGTCTGGCCGTGGAACGTGCCGACGTATGTGGCGGTGAACGCCGATATCCGTAATGGCACGGACCACTGCACATCTGCCGTGAACATGCGGTACCGATAGGTTTGCCGCGTCGGCTGGCGAGTGACGGGGTCGCGCAGATCGTCTTGTGCGCCGAACCACGGCACGCCTTGCCGGTAGTTCAGCGCGATGTCGGCTTGCGCGGTGCCGAGGTATTGCCGGTGGGTGACGCCGGCCTGAAGGTAGGTGTTGTTCCGATACTGCTGCGAGATTTCGAAGTCTTCGATGAAGCTCTTGCCGAAGCGGCGTCCGAGCCGCGCATCGATCGCTGTCTTGCCAACGCTGTCGCGATGGACGACCCGCTCGATCCGGAGTTCTGCTGTCTGATTGCGACCGCTCGACACGAACGACTCGTTGGCGCCCGCAATGCGTTGAAAGTAAGCGCGCGTGCTCCCGAAGACCGAGACGGTGTTGTAACCCCATGGCACTGAATAGCTGGCGCTGCCCCCCTTGGTGCCGAACCGGTCGTCGCCGGTCGACAGGTCGTGCTGAACGGCGACATCCAGAAGGTCGTTCAACCCGAGCGGGTTGTCGATGCCGATGGCCAACTGTCCTTGCAGGCGTCCGGTATCGCGCGTGCCGCTGTTGTCGACGGAGGCCAGCAGGCGCCACGGACGTTGCCGCTTCACGTCGATCACGACGTCGCTCGAGCCCGGTGCGTCACCGGGCTCGATACGAATATCGGCGTCCTGGCTCGGCATCCGTTTGAGTTGCTCAAGCCCCTGCTCCAGTGCCGTCAGCGAGAGCACGTCGCCGGCACGCAGCGGCACGGCAGAACGCCAGCTACCGCGCACGGAAGGATCGGCGAAGCGGACCGACGAGACGGTCCCCGGAATGAGTTGCAGCCTCAGGTTCCCGTCTGCCAATTCCTGTTCGGGAACGGTCACGCGTGTCGTGACCCAGCCGCGGGCGAGGATGGCCTCGGTCGCCACGGCGGCGATCTGCGCAACCCCGTCGGCGCCCGCGCATTGCCCGACAAACGGGGCAAGCGTCGGTTCGACGAACGCGAACGACGCCGCAGGCGGGGTGCCGTCGAGCCCGGTCACGCTCACGCTGCGCAACACGACGCAAGGCGATTCGACTGGCAGGGTGTTGTTATCGACACCCGATGCGGCTGCAGCCGCGGATGGCAGCCGAATGTCCGGCGCGTCTGCTCGACGTTCGCGCTCCCCGGCTTCCCGGCGCTGGCGCTCTAGCTGTTCATCCTGGACGCCTTGCCGGGTGATCTCTCTGACCGCCGGCCGGGTGTGTTCTTGCGCTATGGCTGTGGTGCAAGCGAGAGCGAGCCCGCACGCGAACGTGCCCGATCGCAGCATCGCCGGCAGGTACGGCATGCACGGCGCCTGACGCGCGTGGCGGGTGTGGCGGACGTCACGCGCGACTCGGCCAACGCGGTGGGGGATAGAGGCGGGGGAGACCTGAGGGTCACGATATGCCACGGGTTGCACGGCCCTTGTTGATGATCGAAACGATGCATCGCGCAATCACGTCCACAACGGAGTCCGCGATTGCGGGGATCGGTGCGGACGCGAGCGCGAATGCGGCAAAAGGGCGCAACAGTGAGCACGGCGGACATGCAACAGCCGGGGGGGCTTACACCCTGGCGTCAGGCCAGAGGTCGAATCGAAACGCAAATGACGAGACGGCGGCGATTCTGTCGGATCGGTGGCGTGAGGGTTTTGGAATTTGAACCCGACACTCGGGTTTCCGGGAGCCTTAAATCGGGTACTCGCGTTTCCGGAGACATTCGCCGGCAGGCGGCGATATCCGCTGACTAAGTACTTTCCCTCCCCCTCCTGCGGTGGGGCTTGCCGGCCTTGCTGCCGGGAATTTTTTTCGCTAGTATTTTAGGCATAAACTATTTACGATTTAACAAAGGTCGGCTAGCGCGAAGCGATCTGTGAATCCGGAGGTTGGAGATGAATATCGTCTGTATCGGCGGCGGTCCTGCGGGCCTGTATTTCGGGTTGTTGATGAAGCTGCGCGAGCCTTCCCATCGTGTTGTGGTGGTCGAGCGCAACCGGCCCTACGACACGTTCGGCTGGGGCGTGGTGTTCTCCGACGCCACCATGGACAACCTTCAGGAAGCCGATCCCGTGAGCGCCGCGCAGATCAACGACGCTTTCAATCACTGGGACGATATCGACATCCACTTCCAAGGCCGCACCATCACCTCCGGCGGCCACGGATTCATCGGCATCGGCCGCAAGAAGCTGCTCAACATTCTGCAAGCACGCTGCGAAGCGCTTGGCGTCGAACTGGTCTTCGAGACGGACGTCTCCGACGATCAGGAAATCGCGCGCCGCTATCAGGCCGATCTGGTGATTGCCTCCGACGGCCTCAACAGCCGCATCCGCACCCGTTACGCCGACACGTACCGTCCGGATATCGATACGCGCCAGAATCGCTTCGTCTGGCTCGGCACGCATCAGCGCTTCGATGCCTTCACGTTCGCCTTTGAGAAGACGGAGCACGGCTGGTTTCAGGCGCACGCCTATCAGTTCGATGCCGACACGTCGACGTTCATCGTCGAGACGCCCGAGGAAGTCTGGCGCGCCCACGGCATCGATCAGATGAGTCAGGAAGAGGGGGTGAAGTTCTGCGAGAACCTCTTCGCGAAGTACCTCGGTGGCCATGAACTCATGAGCAACGCCAAGCACCTTCGCGGCTCGGCCATCTGGATTCGCTTCCCGCGCGTGATCTGCGAGCACTGGGTTCACTGGAGCGATATCGACGGCAAACGCGTCCCGGTCGTGCTCATGGGCGACGCCGCGCACACGGCGCACTTCTCCATCGGTTCGGGCACCAAGCTCGCGCTGGAAGACTCCATCGCACTCGCCGACGGCCTTGGCACCCAAGGTATTGATGCCCTGCCGGCCGTGCTGACCGATTACGAAGCAGCACGCAGCGTCGAAGTACTCAAGATTCAGAACGCCGCACGCAACTCGACCGAGTGGTTCGAAACGGTCGAGCGCTACGCGCGCTTTTCCCCGGAGCAGTTCGCCTATTCCCTGCTCACGCGTTCGCAACGCATCTCGCACGAGAACCTGCGCGTGCGCGACGCCGGTTACGTTGAAGGCTATGAAGACTGGCTTGCCGCGCAAGCGGGGGTGAAACGTGCCGAAGGGCAGCATGCGATTCCGCCGATGTTCACCCCGTTCCGTGCGCGCGAGCTCACGCTCAAGAACCGCATCGTAATGTCGCCGATGGCGATGTATTCGGCCGTCGATGGCGTGCCGGGCGATTTCCACCTCGTGCACCTCGGCAGCCGCGCGCTGGGCGGTGCAGGCATGATCGTGGCGGAGATGACCTGCGTGTCGCCGGACGCGCGCATCACGCCGGGATGCCCCGGTCTGTGGAACGATACGCAGCGCGACGCGTGGAAGCGCATCGTCGACTTCGTACACGCGGGCAGCGATGCCAAGATCGCCATGCAGATCGGTCACGCCGGTCGCAAGGGCTCGACGCGTCTGGCATGGGACGGTATCGATCTGCCCCTTGCCGACGGCAACTGGCCGCTGATCTCCGCCTCGCCGCTGCCGTATATCGAGGATGTGTCGCAAACGCCGCGCGAGATGACGCGTGCCGACATGGATCGCGTCAAGGACGACTTCGTGCAAGCCGCGCGTCGCGCCGCCGAAGCTGGGTTCGACTGGCTCGAGCTGCACTGCGCTCACGGTTATCTGCTCTCGAGCTTCATCTCGCCCCTCACGAACCAGCGCACCGACGAGTATGGCGGCTCGCTGGAGAACCGCCTGCGTTATCCGCTGGAAGTGTTCCAAGCCGTGCGCGATGTCTGGCCGTCGGCCAAGCCGATGTCGGTGCGTATCTCGGCGCACGATTGGGTCGAGGGCGGTATCACGCCTGACGATGCCGTTGCTATCGCCCGCGCTTTCAAGGACGCTGGCGCGGATCTGATCGACTGCTCGTCGGGACAGGTCAGCAAGGCCGAGAAGCCGGTCTACGGCCGCATGTTCCAGACGCCGTTCGCTGATCGCGTGCGCAACGAAGCCGGCATTCCGACGATTGCCGTCGGCGCGATCTTCGAGGCGGATCACGTGAACAGCATCATCGCGTCGGGCCGCGCCGATCTGTGCGCGCTGGCGCGCCCGCATCTGGCCGATCCGTTCTGGACGCTGCATGAAGCTGCCAAAATCGGCTACAAAGATTTGCCGTGGCCGGCGCAGTACTATGCGGGCAAACGGCAGTACGAGACCAATCTGGAGCGTGCTGCCGCCTACGCTCAACAGATCGGTAAATAAGGACAGTTCATGACGTCAACGACAACCTCGACTGGCATGTCACCGGTATTGCCGGTATCGCTGCGAGGCGTCCACGCCCTCGTCACCGGCGGCGCGCGCGGCATCGGTGAAGCCGTGGCCCGGTCGCTGCTGGCACAGGGCGCACGTGTGACGCTGCTCGGGCGCAGCGAAGCGACGCTCGCCAGCGGCGCGCAGGCACTGGCCGCATATGGCGAAGTTGCCTGGGTCAGCGCTGACATCTCCGACGCCGCAGCGGTCGAAGCGGCCTTCGCCCGTGCGGCCGGGCGTTTCGGCCCGGTGCAGGTGCTCGTCAACAACGCAGGGCAAGCCGTGAGCGCGCCGTTCGGCAAGACGGACAGCGCACTGTGGCAGCAGATGATCGACGTCAACCTGACGGGGACGTTCCACTGCATTTCTGCGGCGCTGCCCGCCATGCTGGCCGCAGGCTGGGGCCGCATCGTGAACGTTGCGAGTACCGCCGGGCTGATCGGTTATCCGTATGTCACGGCGTATTGCGCGGCCAAGCACGGTGTCGTCGGGTTGACGCGCGCGCTGGCGCTGGAAGTGGCGAAGAAGGGGGTGACGGTCAATGCCGTCTGCCCGGGCTACACGGAGACGGACATCGTGCGCGACGCCGTGGCGAACATCGTCGCCAAGACGGGCCGCAGCGAAGACGAGGCCCGCGCGGAGCTGGCCAAGCGCAACCCGCAAGGGCGTCTCGTGCAGCCGCAAGAGGTCGCCGACACTGTGCTGTGGCTTTGCCAGCCGGGCGCCGGTGCCGTAACAGGACAGTCGATCGCGGTCGCCGGCGGTGAAGTCACCGTCGGCTGAGCGCGCATGCAAAACCCATCCAAGGAGATCGGCCAATGAGTGACGTGAAACTGACGATGGCGCATCACAAGCGCCCGTTCGCGAACTATGAAGCCAAGCACTTTCTGTGGTCGGTGTCGAACGACGCGCAAGGGCGTCCGAGCATCGGCACGATCACGCTGAACCGTCCCGACAAGAAGAATCCGCTGACGTTCGACTCGTATGCCGAACTGCGCGATCTGTTCCGCGGTCTGGTCTATGCAACGGACATCAAGACGGTGGTCGTGACCGGCGCGGGCGGCAATTTCTGCTCGGGCGGCGACGTCCACGAAATCATCGGCCCGCTCACGCAGATGAGCATGCCGGAGCTGCTCGACTTCACGCGCATGACGGGCGATCTGGTCAAGGCGATGCGCGCCTGTCCGCAGCCGATCATCAGTGCCATCGACGGCATTTGCGCCGGTGCGGGGGCGATGGTGGCGCTTGCGTCGGATATGCGTCTGGGCACGCCGCAGACGAAGACGGCGTTCCTGTTCGTGCGCGTTGGGCTGGCGGGCGCCGATATGGGCGCTTGCACGCTGCTGCCGCGCATGATCGGGCAGGGACGTGCTTCCGAGCTGCTCTATACCGGTCGTGTGATGACAGCCGAGGAGGGCCAGCAATGGGGCTTCTTCAATGCGCTGCACGACGGTGGCGCGGTGCTCTCGGCAGCGCAGGCGCTGGCCGATCAGATCGCCTGCGGCCCGACGTTCGCGCACGGTGTGACAAAGAAGCTGCTGCATCAGGAGTGGAATATGGGCGTGGACGAAGCCATCGAGGCCGAAGCCGAAGCGCAGGCGATCTGCATGCAAACGAAGGATTTCCGTCGTGCCTACGACGCTTTCGTCGCGAAGCAGAAACCGGTATTCAAGGGCGACTGACGCGAGCGAGACGATGAGCGATATCACTCCCCACAATGCGCGCAACGCCGACTTTCTGGCGTGGCCGTTTTTCGACGACGCGCATCGCCGTCTGGGCGCAGCGCTCGACGCCTGGTGCTCGCAAGAGTTGAAGGTCGATCACCACGCGGACACCGACGCAACGTGTGTGTCGCTGGTGCGGCAACTGGGCCGTGCGGGCTGGCTGAAGTATTGCGTGCCGGCAATTCACGGCGGCGCGCTCGACAAGCTCGATTCGCGGGCACTGTGTGTGCTGCGCGAGACGCTCGCACGCCACGACGGCCTCGCCGACTTCGCCTTCGCGATGCAGGGGCTGGGCAGCGGTGCGATTACGCTCGCGGGCAGCGACGCGCTCAAGCAGCGTTATCTGCCGCGCGTGGCATCGGGTGAGGCGATTGCGGCGTTCGCGCTGTCTGAGCCAAACGCCGGGTCGGACGTTGCCGCGATGGCCTGCTCGGCTACGCCGGATGGCGACGACTATGTGCTCAACGGCGAGAAGACGTGGATTTCGAATGGCGGTATTGCGGACTTCTACTGTGTTTTCGTGCGCACGGGGGAAGCGCCGGGGGCGCGCGGCATCAGCGCGTTCGTGGTGGACGCGAATACACCCGGGCTGACGATTGCAGAGCGCATCGATGTGAGCGCACCGCACCCGCTTGCGCGCCTGAAGTTCGAGAACTGCCGCGTGCCGGCGTCGCAGCGTCTGGGCGAGGCAGGGCAGGGCTTCAAGGTCGCGATGATGACGCTGGATATTTTCCGCGCGTCGGTGGCGGCGGCGGCGCTGGGTTTCGCTCGCCGTGCACTCGACGAAGGATTGGCGCGCGCGAAGTCGCGCGAAATGTTCGGCCACACGCTCGCCGACTTCCAGATCACGCAGGCCGCGCTGGGCGATATGGCGACGTCGGTGGACGCGGCTGCCTTGCTGACGTATCGCGCAGCCTGGCAACGCGATGTGCAGGGCCAGCGCACGACGCGTGAGGCGGCGATGGCGAAGATGTTTGCGACGGAATCGGCGCAGCAGGTCATCGACCGCGCATTGCAGATGTTCGGCGGCGCTGGCGTGGTGTCGGGCGCCATCGTGGAACGTCTGTATCGGGAGATTCGCTCACTTCGGATTTATGAAGGGGCGACGGAAGTGCAAAAGCTGATCATCGCGCGAGAACTGCTCAAGGACGGCTGAGCGCTGTCATTGACTTACCGGGGGCAAGGAGAAGCACATGGAACGATCTGGACATCTCGACACTTTCGCGCGCGACAATCTGCCGCCCGCCGAGCAGTGGCCCGAGTTTCTGCTGGACAATCCGGATGTGGCATACCCGGCGCGCATCAATTGCGCCGCCGAACTGCTGGATCGTGTGATCGAGCAGGGGCGTGGCGATGCACCCGCGATTTATTCGGTCGAGAACGGCACGCCGACGGTCACGACGTATCTCGGTTTGCGCGAGATGGTGGATCGCATCGCTCATGTGCTTCGCAATGACATGGCGTTGGTGCCCGGCAATCGTGTGTTGCTGCGCGGCCCGAACAATCTGTTCATGGCCGCCGCGTGGCTGGCGGTGATCAAGGCGGGACTCGTCGGGGTGCCGACGATGCCGCTGCTCCGTGCGAAGGAACTCAAGCAGATCGTCGACAAGGCGGAGGTCGGTGCGGCGTTGTGCGATGGCCGACTGAAGGAGGAGCTGGAGTTCAATCGTCAGTCGAGCCACGAGTATTTCTGTCCGGCGTTGACGCAGGTGGTGTATTTCCACGATGTGGGTGAGGACTCACTGGAGGCGCGCATGGCGCGTCAGCCGGCGAGTTTCGACGCCTGTGACACGGCGGTGGACGACGTATGTCTGATCGCGTTCACGAGCGGCACGACGGGCCAGCCGAAGGGCACGATGCATTTTCATCGTGACGTGCTCGCGATGTGCGATCTGTTCCCTCGCCATGTGCTCAAGCCAGGCCCGGATGACATCTTCTGCGGCACACCCCCGTTAGCGTTCACTTTCGGCACGGGCGGCTTGTTGACGTTCCCGTTGCGCGTCGGGGCGGCGACGGTGTTGCTCGAGAAACTCACGCCGGACAGTTTGTTGCAGGCGATCGAGCAATATCGCGCGACGATCTGTTTTACGGCGCCGACGTTTTATCGTCAGATGGCGGCGCTTGTGGGCAAGTACGATTTGTCGAGCCTGAAGAAGACGGTGTCGGCAGGCGAGGCATTGCCCGATGCGACGCGTCAGCTATGGAAGCAGGCTTCCGGCATCGAGATGATCGACGGCATTGGCGGCACGGAGATGATCCACATTTTCATCTCGGCGGCGAACGGTGACGTGGTTCCCGGCGCGATCGGCAAACCGGTGCCCGGCTACATCGCAATGATCGTGGACGAGAACATGCAGCCGCTGCCGCCGGGCAAGGTGGGCAAGCTGGCAGTGAAGGGACCGACCGGATGCCGGTATCTCGCGGACTCCCGTCAGACGAATTACGTGAAGAACGGCTGGAATCTGCCGGGCGACACGTTCATGTGCGACGAAGCGGGCAATTACTACTATCAGGCCCGCTCGGACGACATGATTGTCTCGGCCGGGTACAACATCGCTGGCCCGGAAGTCGAGTCGGCGCTGTTGAAGCACCCGGCAGTGGCAGAGTGCGGCGTGGTGGGCGCGAGCGATGAGGCACGCGGTCAGATCGTGAAGGCGTATGTAGTGCTGAAGGCCGGCGAAGCGCGCGACGACGCGATGGTGAAGGCGCTTCAGGAGTATGTGAAGGCTAACATCGCCCCCTATAAGTATCCGCGGTCGATTGAGTTTGTCGACGCACTACCGCGAACGGAAACAGGCAAACTGCAACGCTTCAAGCTCCGGCAATTGGGGCAGTGAGATAGGAGGGGGGGGCGCTCCAGTGGGCGCCCACTCACGTTGACACGATCCTGCACGCAGGGGAGAAAGAACTATGTCGGAGGCCGATGTGCCCGCGCACGCATTCGTGAAGCCGCTGCTGGTGCGCTTCAAACATTGCGATCCAGCGGGCATCGTGTTTTATCCCCGCTATTTCGAGATGATCAACGATCTGGTCGAAGACTGGTGCGCCGAAGGGCTCAACCTGTCGTTCGGCGAGATGCATCTGCGCGATGGCATGGGCGTGCCGACAGCGAACATCGAATGTCGCTTCAGCGCACCCAGTTTTTTGGGCGAGACGCTTCTGCGCTCGCTGGAAGTTACGCGTCTCGGCCGCTCGTCAATGACGCTGCGTATCCGGTTCGCCGGTGCGAACGACGAGACGCGTCTACAAGCCACGCTGGTACTGGTCTGGGTCGCGAAAGGCAAGGGCGGCAAGCCCGCCCCGATCGCCATACCCCCGGCCCAACGCGAGGCAATCGTGCGCTTTGCCGCACCCGATTCTGTAATTGAAGGAGTGTCCTGATGCTGCAAGTTCTGCAACCACCCGAATGGGCGAAACCGCGCGGCTACGCGAACGGCATGGCTTTCGAGATGACGGCAGGCAGCCGCATCGTGTTTGTCGGCGGTCAAATTGGCTGGAACGCACAGCAACGTTTCGAAACAGATGATTTCGCACTCCAGGTGCGCCAGACGCTCGAGAACATCGTGGCGATTCTCGCCGAAGGCAATGCCAAGCCAGAACATATCGTGCGCATGACCTGGTACGTCAAGAACAAACGCGAGTACGTGGAGAGCTATCGCGCCATCGGTGAACACTACCGTGCCATCATCGGACGACACTTTCCCTCAATGACCGCCGTCGAAGTGGCCGATCTGATCGAGGACGAAGCCAAGGTGGAGATCGAAGTGACAGCCGTCGTGCCCGCCGCTTGAGGCCTTTTTGTTTGTGAGTGGTCACTGAGGTCAGGCGGCGCCGCGCCGTGCCGCGCACTCCCTGACACCGCCCTCCAGACGGACCGGAGCCCCTTTCCGCCTCTCAGACATAAACCCAACTCGATTCAGAAAGGGGCCCCG
>NZ_CABPST010000015.1 GCF_902459805.1 Pandoraea bronchicola
CCGGGGCATCCGCCCCCCACTTAAATGAGGTTCCCCATGAGGCTCGTCGCGCTCGCGGCTTTGCTCGCCCTTCTCTCCGCCTGCACGGACCCCGATACGGCACGGCGCGCTCTTGAGGGTGCCGGGTACACCGACGTTCGCATCGGCGGATATAGCTACTTCGGCTGTAGCGAGAAGGACTCGTTCTCGACCGCCTTCACCGCAAAGGGGCCAACTGGCGTACCTGTGTCCGGCGCCGTCTGCTCCAACGTGATCTTCAAGAACGCAACCATTCGTCTTAACTGAGGAGGTCAGCATGTTCGCAACTGAGATTCGCCAGTACCAAACCGGTTGGAATGACTCCAAATGCGGTCGCCCTTGCTGCTCTACCGATCTCGCGTACCGCCTCGGCTATCGCGACGCTTCTCACTGAGGCCCGCGCATGCTTGACCGCATCCTGATCTGGACAGTCAACGGCGCCGACAAGTGGATTCGCGCTCACCAGACCGCCGCCTGGACGATCTGGGGCGTTCTCGTCGTCGCATGCCTCTATGTGAGGTGGAAGCATGGCGTATGACGTCTGCTGCAAAACGAGCTGCTGCCGCCCGCGCCTGGAAAGAGCTGCGCCCGCTCATGAATCACCAGCCGTCCCGGCTTACCCCCAGACCAGGCTCCCCGCTCGTCCGTGAGGAGTTCGAAGCCAAGCAGGCGCGCCGCGACGCACTCGAAAAGCACGCGCCCATCCTGATGGCCGCCCTCGCTTTCTTCATCAAGGTCAACGCTCAAACCGACGAGTGAGCGCCGCCCACTCCAACGCAAGGAAACTGCCCATGTGGTTCAGAAACGCCCAAATTCATCGCATCGCGCCGTGGACTCCCACGCAAGAACAACTCCTCGATGCGCTGCTGACGCAGCATTTCCGCGATCCGACGAGCGCGGAACTTCAGACATGTGGCTGGACGGCGCCGTTTGAGGGCGGAGACTTCGCCCACTGTGTGAACAGGCAGATCCTGCTGACCTACCGCAGCGAGAAAAAGCTGCTACCCGGTTCCGTCGTCAATCAGGTCACGCGCGCCAAGGCCGCCGAACTCGAGGAGCAGCAAGGCTTCAAGCCGGGCCGCAAGCAGATGAAGGAACTCAAGGAGCAAGTGACCGACGAGTTGCTGCCGCGCGCGTTCGGCATCCGTCGCGACACCCGCGTGTGGATAGGCCCCGTGAATCGCTGGCTCGCGATTGACACCGCATCGCCTGCCCGAGCAGACGAAGTGCGCCACCTGCTCTTCAAGACGCTTGATATCACTCTGCTGAATGTCGAACTGAACGAAGCGCCAGTTGCAGCGATGACCTCGTGGCTTGTCGCCAACGAAGCCCCCGGTGGCTTCACTGTTGATCAGGACGTTGAGCTGCGATCGAACATGAATGAGAAGGCCACCGTCCGATACTTGCACCACCCGCTCGACGGCGCAGACGTTCGTCAGCACATCGAGGCCGGCAAGCGCTGCACCAGCCTCGCCATGACGTGGAACGATCGAATCAGCTTCGTTCTCACTGATGCGTTCGTAATCAAGCGTATCACCCCGCTCGACATCCTCAAGGACGCCGCTGAACCAGCTGAGAGTGAGGCCGAGAAGTTCGATGCGGACTTCGTGCTGATGACCGGCGAGCTGTCCCAACTTCTCGCTGATCTGATCGAAGCGGTGGGCGGCGAGCGTCCCGATGAACGTCCGCTGCTCCGCTGACGGCCATGCCAACCCGTATCATCGCGACGCTACTCGCTATCGCGGCGACCATCACAGCGGCGTGCCTCTCGATCCAGTCAGGTATGCAGCGCGGTGGCCTACCCGTTGAGCGGGCGCTGTGGGTCGCCGTCGGTGTCGTGTTGGTTATTTCCGCCCACCTTCTGCCCGCACTGTGCCGTCCGCTTGGCTGGCGCTTCCGTGCCGTCGGTGCCCTGATCTGGATCGGATGTGTCGCCGCGACCTGCTACGGGCATGCCGTGTTCTTCATCACTTCTGCACGCCACGCTGGCGAGATCCGCGCCGCATCCATTCCGGTTGTGACGCCGCAGGGGCGTGACCTGGCTGCAATTGCCCGCGACCGGGCAGACGCGATAGCGCGACTGGCCCGGGCGAATGCGCGCCGTTGCGCCGAGCCCTGCCCGAGCCTGACGGCGGAGCGGACGGCACTTGCCGCAAAGCTGGAGGCGATCGACGTCGAGCATGCTGAAGCGGCTCGCGACCGGGCTGCTCAGGACCGGGCGGCGATTGACCGTGCCGCGGCGCAGTCCGATCCCGTTACCGGGCCGCTCTCTGCCTTCGGATGGTCCGCCGGTCGCGCCGACCTGTTCGCCAGTCTCGCTTTCGCGCTGGTATTGGAGGCAGTCGCGTGCTTCGCGTGGCTACTCGCGCTACGCCCCGCCGCTGTGACGAGGGCTGCTGAAACGCCCGCCCATCAAGGAAGTAACGCGGTAACGGTCACGCCAGTAGCGGCAGTAACGCAACCGAGTCACGACCAGAAGCCGGCCGTGACCGCCCCACCAGAACCATTGACGGTGCCCGACGACGTGGCCCGGATCCTTGATGCGATTGCCGCCGGCGACGTGCGACCGACCGTCACCGAAATCCGCAAATACCTGGGCTGCTCCCAGACCCGCGCTGCGATCGTGCGGCGGTCAGTGGAGGCAGCGACAGCCCTGAAGGAGACCATGCATGCGAATCCCCATACCGGCGTTCATTGTTGACGCCATCATCGCTCGCGCTCAGCGGACGCCCTACTTCGACCTCAAGGGCTACATGCAGCGGTGGTGGGTCAAGAAGCCACGCGGCCATGACGCCAGCGCCGCCGAGGACGGCCGGCGCGACACCAGTTGGGGCGCTCGCGCTCATCGGACGATCCGCAGCGACGCCGGCCGCGATCTTCACGATCACCCTTGGTGGAACGTCTCAATTGTCCTGCGCGGCGGCTACTGGGAAATCATGCCCACCGAGCAGGCACAGCCCGCGCGCTTGGATTGCAGGCCGGAGACGACACTGTTGCGCGGCTACCGCCGAGTCTGGCGCGGTCCCGGCTCGATCGTGTTCCGGCGAGCGACCGACCGACACCGACTCGAAATCCCTGACGGCGGGGAAGCCTGGTCCCTCTTCATCATGGGGCCGTGGCAGCGCAACTGGGGGTTTCACACGCCTCGCGGCTGGGTTCGCTGGAACGAGTACCTCAAAAGGCCAGGCGACGACCAGAGCGCCGCCCCCACCCAAGCATATAGGAGCAAATCATGAGCAAAGCCATCGTTACCGTAAAGCCGAACATCGTGAAGGCAATGACCCACTTTGCTGCGAAATCGGACATTCGGTATTACCTCAACGGCATCTTGGTCGAGTTCGTTGGCTCTGATGCATTCCTTGTGGCAACGAACGGCCATCGCCTTGCAGCGTTTCGTGGATCGGCAGATGCTCCGGTCGATAAGCCGCGCCTGGCTATTGTGCCGAATGAACTGTTTCGGTACGTCGACGCGAAACGGTCAGCGCAACCGGTCGCCATTCACGTGGATGACGACGACACCGTCGGCGTCACGCAGGGGCACGTCACGATGTCGGCGAAGGCAATCCCCGGCATCTTCCCCAATTGGCGGAAAGTCGTTCCGTCCACACTGTCAGGTGAGCTGGCCCAGTTCAATCCAGCACTACTCGCCGACATTCGAACAGTCACCCGGCTCGTCCACGGTAGCGACGGATACCCGCATATCCGACATAACGGCCAAGGCGCGGCCCTGGTGGATATCGGCGACGAGAACTTCGTAATCGTCGTTATGCCTTTCCGACATGACGACAAGCCGTTCAAAACGCCTGACTGGGCACTCTCGAAGGAATCCGAGCCGACTTCCGAAGCCGAGGCGGTCGCATGAGCCCCTACGAACCCCGCCCCGAAGGGCTGAATACCGATCCTGCGCCGCCTTCTGTGGTGCAGACGCTGCGGCGTCACACGGAAGCCGAGTACCTCACGTATGACCTCTTCGTGGGTGAGGACGCCGATATCAAATGCCGAACCGTGAAGCTGGTCACAGCTCGCAAAACTCATGCGTGCTGGCTTGGCCAGGCGCGCGGGGCCAAGCCACACGAAATCACTGTCGGTGAACTGCATCGGTACGAAAAGGCGCTGGTGGATGGCGACTATTGGGGCAGCTATCGGTGCTGCCTTCAGTGCATGGATGCCGAGATCGACGATTTTGAAGGCACACCCGACGGCGACGACGAATGAGCATCCGCACCTGGCATAAGGGGATGTCCCCGATCATACGGACGTGATATTCACTTGAGCCGGGGCGCGAGAGGTCGCCTACTTTAGCTTTTCAGGCAAATGCACTCGAAAATTGATATAGGTGCCAGCTAGCCAGGACGGAGGAGTCGGCCATGGGAAGGAAGCTTCGAATCCACGGAGAATTGCCTGATCGTACTCCGAAAGGCCGCTAGAAACTATGATGGACGGAGCTGAGACCGTGCCATCTGCGCTGATCTTCGCCCTGACCACGGCATATGGCAACCGAGGTTTCGATTGTGTCGCTGGATAGACGATTTCTGTAACGATCAGACGAGTAATTTCGGCAACGTAAGCGCGCTGCTCAGCCGCTCTCGCTTGTTGCGCAGAGTCCCCAATTTCTGCATCCACGCCAGCGCCGGAGTTCAGCTTGAATCTAATCGGCTTGGAAAAGATGAATCCTTGCTCAACGGGGCCACCATTCGTTTCGACGTGGCACTGCAAGCGATCAAGAGCCGTGCGGGCTGCTGTGTCGAGCATTTCATAGCCAGAGGATCGGGCGAGAATCAACCTTTGCACTTCGCCGATACGATTCATTTCGATACGAAACACCGCCACACCTTCAAATCCGAGCTGCGTTGCAACTTCCGGGTACTTAGGCTTGGGCATTGCGCAGCTGACACGAATTGTCTTATCGCCTTTACCTAGGACCGCGGCGAAGCTCTCACTGGACGCGCCGACAGCATCGTCAGCCTTCCCTCCAACCTGAGGTCTTCGAGATTCTGGCCTGAAGCGAAAAAGCGAGGTGGCTGCCGGAGTTTGATCATCGCCGGTAGCGGCGCTCTCATGCTGGCGACCTGTTTCGCACCCGGCAAGACAGGTTAGCGCTACCGCCAGCCCCAAAATTCTCTTCGACCACTTATCCAAGTGATTTCTCCTTTTAATTAGGAGGGCATCCTAGCATGAGCTCTATCATTCCGCGCATGGTTCGTGAGCGCCCTATCCTTTTCAGCGCGCCGATGGTGCGCGCCATCCTCGACGGGACGAAGACGCAGACGCGGCGCGTGCTGAAGAAGCAGCCGATTGTCAGTCAACGCAACCCACCGTACTACAGCGACGTCGAGCCCGGCGACCTGTTCATTTGCCCGGACATGCTCCCGACTGGCCCCGACCGCCTCAGCGTGATTGCCGAATGCACCTCGCCCGGGACGTACCACTGCATGGGACAGACGACGTTCGCAGAGAAGCACTCGCCATACGGAGTTGCGGGTGACCGCTTGTGGGTGCGCGAGACGTGGCAGCACAGCAACCACCCACTCGGCCCGTACGACGACGACTGCCTCGTCTTCTATCGCGCCGATTACCTTGATGACCCGCACGGGCCTGATGGCGAGAAGTCGCCGGAAGGGAAATACCGAAACTGGCGGCCGTCGATTCATATGCCGCGCACGGCGGCACGCACCCTGCTCGACGTGACCGGCGTGCGTATTGAGCGCCTGAACAGTATCAGCGACCAGGATTGCATCGCTGAAGGAATCGGATTGACCGGTGGTGCCGAGGGCGTCCTGTTGACAGGCGATCTGCTCGAAAGCCTGCCGCGCGCCCATTTCCGCCAGCTCTGGGAATCGATCAGCGGCCCCGGCTCGTGGGACGCCAACCCGTGGGTGTGGGTGGTCGAGTTCCAGAGAGCCCTATGACTCGGGAACTATCGAGTATCAGCGGCGGCGCCAAAGGCACCCGATTCCAACGCAGCCTCAAAATCAACAGTCCAAGCCGAACCATGACCAGCTTCGAAAATCTCGAATTGCCCGCCATTCAATCGGCGCACCGTAACCTGTCGGCGAATCGCCCCTACATTTCCGCCAGCGGGATACGAGTCTTCGTCGATGATCTCGAAGTCTTCAACGACAAAGCCAAAGCGCTTGCAGGTTTCCCGAGCATCGTCCTGTTCATCGACGGGGAAATCACGAAAAAGGTGCTGGGTCACGTTGGTTTCCTTTCATTTCGAAGAATTAAATCAGAGAGCGTCGACGGCACTTAGGGGGCTTAATGACTGCTCGACTCAAAACTATCGATAGCCGATTTCGCGGCCGTTCTTGCCTCTTCAAATACACGCCGTAGGGTTGGTTGGTTCGTCACGTAAATCTCGCCGTACTTGAGGACGCTCTGAACCTGCGCCTTATCCAAATCGGTCGAACTAGGATTGGCCACAATAACCTGTGCGTTCCACTGAGTACGCCCATTGATCTGCGTGGAGGTCCGTTTCATCCATATGCTCCAACTTCGCCATGGGCCGCCGACTGCAATCCACATATCAGCCTCCTTTCGTTTCGTGGAATCCTAGCAACGCGATTCAACCCTGCTCGATCGAGTAATGCTAGTCAAGCGACGCCCGCAGCTCGCTCATTTCGATCTGTCCGGCGGCGACGCCGCGCTCAAGCGCGTCTTCGACCGTCTTCGGATATTCGCCGGCCGTCGGGAACAAATCCGAAACGGACTCGAGTTGGTTTCCGCGCACCGGCTTTCTGTCTGGCCTAGATATGACGTAGCGGACACGGTAGCCGGTGCGCGTTGTGGGGCGGTCGTTTTCGAAATCCTCATGCGCGGTCACCACTAGCAAAAACGGTGGAGCGTCAATTGTTCGTTGATTGCTCAAGTTGGCCTCCTTTCGTTTCGATGAATTGCGTTCCCGAGAATCATAGGATTACCCATGAAATTGGCAACCATTAACTCATCATATGCGCAAACAAAAAAACTGACGCTAGATATGGCCCAGCGCGCTCAGGGAGTAGCAGCATGAGACAGAACGAGATCATTCTGGGCGACTGCCGGGAGGGCGGCGATTAAGGACGAACAAAAATATCTCTGAATATCTTTGTTTCAGACTTGGGGCGCTCGAGACATGCCTCTGCATCCCGCAATGCTTCCATCCTTTGAGAATGGCCATTCCCGATCCGAAATTGCGATGTTGGATTGCGGAACGGTCCACCGTCGCCAGTCCTGGAAACATAAACGACTACACCGTAAAACAACCCGTCGTCCGCGGACTGCTCCAGGCTCGGCCACGCCACAAAACCTTCGAATTGCCAAAGAGCCATATCTGTCTCCTTGCGCTCGATTTCACAAACGAACTCACAAGGAATCCTAGCATGATCAGAGATCAGTTCCTTCTCGACATTTCCGACGAGTTGATCATCGATAACTTCGCCGGCGGTGGCGGTGCGAGCTGCGGCATTGAGCTGGCCCTCGGGCGCCACGTCGACCACGCGATCAACCATGATCCCGAGGCCGTCGCCATGCACGCGATGAACCACCCGCAGACCGAGCACCACTGCGAATCGGTGTGGGACGTAGACCCGCTCGCGCTGACACAGAGTCGTCCTGTGGGCCTCGCTTGGTTCTCACCGGACTGCAAGCACTTCAGCAAGGCGAAGGGTGGCGCGCCGGTAAAGAAGGAAATTCGTGGGCTTGCGTGGATCATCCTGCGTTGGATGCTGTTGGTACGCCCGCGAGTCGTTCCCGTCGAAAACGTCGAGGAATTCGTGACCTGGGGACCGCTGATCGAGATTGACTCCGGGGAGTACCGACCGGACCCGGCGCGAAAGGGTGAAACGTTCAAGGGGTTCGTCGCGATGCTTTCGGACGGAATTTCCGCACTCCACCCGGCGTTTTCGGAAGCGTGCGAGTTCCTGAACATCGAGCCCGGGTCGGATCACGCCGACCGCCTGTTGAATGGCCTCGGATACACCGTGGAATGGCGCGAACTACGCGCCTGCGACTATGGCGCGCCAACGATCCGCAAACGTCTGTTCCTGATCGCACGTTGCGACGGAAAGCCGATCGTGTGGCCCGAGCCGACTCACGGCGCGCCGGGCAGTGCCGCCGTGATCGCAGGCCAACGCAAACCGTGGCGCACAGCCGCCGAGTGCATCGACTGGTCGATCCCCTGCCCGTCCATCTTCGAGCGCAAGAAGGAACTGGCTGAGACAACGCAGCGCCGAATCGCGCGGGGCATGCGCCGGTACGTCATCAACTCGGCCGATCCGTTCATCGTGAAGGTGAACCACGGGTACGACTACTTCCGGGGTCAGCCGCTCGGCGAACCAATTCAGACGCTGACCGGCAAACACGGGTTTGGCCTGGTCGCGCCGGTGCTGACTGAGTGCGCGAATGCTTCGACGCAACGCTCGTGGCGGGCGGATGAGCCGCTCCGCACCCAATGCGCCGAGGTCAAGGGCGAGCACTTCGCGCTGGCCTCCGCCACGTTGGTGCAGACCGGCTACGGCGAGCGACCTGGCCAAGCGCCTCGCGCACCGGGGCTCGACAAGCCGCTCGGTACCGTCGTTGCAGGCGGCGCCAAGCACGCCCTTGTGTCAGCCTTTCTCGCCAAGCATTACGGCGGCAATTACGACGGGCCCGGTGTCGGACTGAAAGAACCGGCCGGCACGATCACGACGGCCGACCATCATGCGCTGGTGTCGTCGCACATGGTCAAGCTCCGCGGCGAATGCACGGGCGGCGCCACGAGCGAGCCAGTTCCGACGATCTCGGCGCAGGGCAACCACATCGGCGAAGTGCGAGCGTTCCTGGTGAAGTACTACGGCAACAAGAAGGACGGCGTCGATGTCCGTGAGCCGATGCACACCATCCCGTGCACCGATCGCATGGGCCTCGTGACGGTCGCCGGCCAGACATACCAGATCGCCGACATCGGCATGCGCATGCTCGAGCCGCACGAGTTATACGCGGCGCAGGGCTTCCCCTCGACCTATGTTATCGCGCCCGTGTTCAACGGCAAGCGCCTCGCAAAGCATGCTCAGGTTCGCATGTGTGGCAACAGCGTGAGCCCGCCGATAGCAGCCGCGCTCGTTCGCGCGAACGTGCCCGAGCTGGCCGCGTGGACGTCGAAGGAACGAAAGAGGTTGGCAACCGCATGACCACCCACCCGGCCACGGCAAAAAGAAGCCCACGGCATTGCGCGGGCTGAGATCCGATCACCAGGGGCATTTCGGCTAACGGTCATTTAAAGCTACGCCCCTTTTTGATGGCCATGACTAAGGAATACCCGTGCGGCTCGATATCAAACGACCGCTTTACTGAATGAAAGAAGCACTGAAAGAGATTCTGCGGGTTACTGCGAGAGATTGGGGAATTTAGACGTGAGCGCCGCCGGCGCACGATTGGATAGCGGGGACGCCCTTGTTAGCGCGTCCCCGCTTGCATTTTGACGCGCGGGGTCCGCGCGATTGGGGAGTTGAGAATGGGAAATGTGGTTGATCTGCCGCAGATGCTGAACGCGCGACAGGCCGCCCAGCTTTTGGCCGTCTCGCCCAGCCAAGTCCGAGCGATGGGGGCCGCCGGTAAGCTAAAGCGCTACGAGTACGGCCCAAAGTGCCACAGGTACAAACTGACCGACCTTATCGAGTTCCAGAAATCATGCCTTCACACTACGACAAGTCAAAGGGTCGCTGGCGCTACACGTTTAACCGTGTCCTCCACGGACGTCGTTTCCGTGCCTCTAAGCTCCTTCCAAAAGGCTGGGGTGCGCGTGAAGCAGACGAATATGGCCGTAACGAAGACGCCAGGCTCTACAGCCAAGCAAGCGGGCTCGAGAAGCCGAGAGCGTACATAGCCGAGGCTGTCAGGCTGTACCTTGAGGAGAAGTGCCCGCAACTGAAGAACGGCACCAAGGCCGCGCAGGATCTGTTGATCCTCCAACCCTACTATGAGGGTCGATTCATTGACGAACTGCCGGACGTAGCGGCGGAATACGCAGAAGACCCCACCGCTCGAGCCGAGATCCACAAAGGCGGTGTGCTGTCGCCGGCAACCATCCGCAATCGCCTCGCCTATCTGCGGGCGGCTTGCCGCTATGCCTTCAAGTACCATGCGATCTGCGAGCACGATCCAGCCGAGCGCATGCGAATGCCTGTCGTCAGGAATCAGCGGAAGTTTTACCCTGGCAGACGTGACCTGCTCCGCATCATGCGAGCCTGCGAAGACACAGCGACGCGCGCACTGCTCAAGATCGCGTTCTATTCCGGGATGCGCAAAGGCGAGATATTGGGCAAAGCTCAGGTGATGGGCGACGTGTTCGTGTTGCACGACACCAAGAACGGAGAATCACGGACGATCCCGATTCACCCACGGCTTCACGTCTATCTCAAGCGACTGCCATTCACGATGGACCAGCGGACCTACTACAAGTACTTCATGAGGGCTCGCAAAGCCGTAGGGCTTGAGCATATTCGCATCCACGACCTACGCCACGGCGCCGCGTCGGAACTCATCAATAACGGGGTTGACCTGTACACGGTCGGCGCGATTCTCGGGCACAAATCGCAGCAGTCGACGGCGCGTTATTCGCACCTGACCGGAGCCACTTTGGCGGGTGCCATCAACCGCATAGGGCAAAAAAATGCCCACCACAAAGGGCGGGCATCTTCAAAAAACGGCCGGAAAGCCGCGTAAATACTGGTAGGCCGTGCTGGGTTCGAACCAGCGACCAAGGGATTATGAGTCCCCTGCTCTAACCGCTGAGCTAACGGCCCTTAACTACCGGCGCTCGCTCAGCAGCAATCAATTGCCTTCGAGGAACGACTTGAGCTTGTCGGAACGGCTCGGGTGACGCAGCTTGCGCAGCGCCTTGGCTTCGATCTGACGAATACGCTCACGCGTCACGTCAAACTGCTTGCCAACTTCCTCGAGCGTATGGTCCGTGCTCATCTCGATACCGAAACGCATGCGCAGCACCTTGGCCTCGCGTGGCGTCAGCGAATCAAGCACGTCCTTCACGACGTCGCGCATACTACCATGCAATGCGGCGTCAGCAGGTGCTACCGTGCCCGTATCTTCGATGAAATCACCCAAGTGCGAATCGTCGTCGTCACCGATCGGCGTTTCCATGGAGATCGGCTCCTTCGCGATCTTCATGATCTTGCGGATCTTGTCCTCCGGCATTTCCATCTTCTCGGCCAGCGTCGCGGGATCCGGCTCAACACCGGTCTCCTGCAGAATCTGACGCGAAATCCGGTTCATCTTGTTGATCGTTTCGATCATGTGCACCGGAATACGGATGGTACGTGCCTGGTCAGCGATCGAGCGCGTGATGGCCTGACGGATCCACCACGTGGCATACGTCGAGAACTTGTAACCGCGACGGTATTCGAACTTGTCCACCGCCTTCATCAGGCCAATGTTGCCTTCCTGAATCAGATCCAGGAACTGCAGGCCACGGTTCGTGTACTTCTTCGCAATCGAAATCACCAGACGCAAGTTCGCTTCGGTCATCTCACGCTTGGCCTTGCGGGCACGGCGCTCACCTTCCGCCATCTTGCGATTGACGTCCTTGAGCTCCGTGAGCGGCAACACCACGCGTGCCTGCAGGTCGATCAGCTTTTGCTGCAATTCCCGCACGGCCGGCACGTTACGTTCCACCACCGAGCTGTAAGGCTTGTTATCGGCCACCACGGTGTAGATCCAATCGACATTGGTTTCGTTGCCCGGGAAACGCTGCACGAAATCGGCGCGCGGCATGCCGCACTTGTCGACCACGATGTTCAGAATCGCACGCTCGATGTTGCGCACTTCGTCCACCTGCGAACGCAGCGTGTCGCACAAACGCTCGACCGTGCGCGCCGTGAAGCGAATCGTCATCAGTTCCATCTGGATGGCTTCGCCCGCCTTCACATACGGCTTCGACTGATAACCTTCCTTTTCGAACGCGCGGCGCATCTTGCCAAACCACTCGGCAATCACGGAGAACTTGGCGAGCGCGTCGCGCTTGAGCTGCTCGACCTGCGCCGCCGAAGCGCCGCCACCGCTGCTGCTGTCGTCTTCCTCGTCGGCCTCTTCTTCCTCTGCTTCCGCCTCTTCCTCCGCATCCGCGTCGAAATCTTCGTCTTCAGCGGCGGCCGCCGCGACGGCATCCGCATTCGGATCGATCAGGCCATCGACCACTTCGTCGATGCGCATTTCCTCGCGTTCGACCTTTTCGGCCATTGCCAGAATCTCGGCAATCGTCGTCGGGCACGCGGAAATCGCCTGCACCATGTGCTTCAGGCCTTCCTCGATCCGCTTGGCGATCTCGATTTCGCCTTCGCGCGTCAGCAGCTCGACCGTACCCATTTCGCGCATGTACATACGCACCGGATCGGTCGTGCGGCCGAACTCGGAATCGACCGTCGACAGAGCCGCTTCCGCTTGCTCCTCGACTTCGTCATCCGTTGCGGCGTTCGGCGCATTGTCGTTGAGCAACAGCGTTTCGGCATCCGGCGCCTGCTCGTAGACGGCCACGCCCATGTCGTTAAACGTTGCGATCACGCCTTCCAGCGCGTCGCCCTCCACCACGTCGTCGGGCAAGTGGTCGTTGATCTCTGCAAAGGTCAGGAAGCCACGTTCCTTGCCCAGCTTGATCAGTGTCCTCAGTTTGCCGCGACGTTCCTCAAGTTCCTCGGCCGTACCGGGCTGGTGCGAGGAAAATGCGTCCTTGAGCAGTGCTTTCTCTTTTGCCCGGCGATCACGCGCCTTCTGCTTTTCCACTTTGGTCTGATCTTCGTTCACGGGTTGATCATTAGTATTCGCTGCGACGTTCTGCTCTACCGAAGCGGCGGTCTTCGCGGCCTTGCCACGCGTCTTGGAGACGGGCGGTTCAACTGCTGCCGGCGTGACTTCCACAGCCTCGGGTTTGCCTGAAGCCCCGGTCTTGCGTGGGGCTCGCGTCGCAGGTGTACTGCGGCCCGCCAAGGTCGTTGCCTTAGCGGTAGTTGCGCTCTTCGCGCTTTTTTCAGCGGGTTGTCGGGCCTGCGGTTTCCCGCCTGCCGTCGCCTTCGCGGTCGTTGCCGTCTTCGTCGCTTTGACGGGCGGCGCGGACTTCACCGTCGGCTTGGCCGCTTTCGCAGCCCCCACCGTCGCGGCGGTCGCACTCTTGCGCTTGGTGACATCGGTCACCTTCGCAGCCGTCTTGCCGGTCGTCTTCGTTGCGCCGGCGGCTGCCTTAACTTGCGTAGTACGTTTCGCCGAACTTGCCTGGCTGGCTGTTTTCTTCGTGGCTTGCGCAACCGCACCAGCTTTTACAGCAACGCCAGCTTTCGCAGAACGAGACGCCCCCTTCCCACCAGATGCCGCCGCCGCGCTTGTCGCGCGCTTTGCCTTCGGTGCAGGGATAACCGTCTTTTTTCCGCTGGTCGTTGTCATCTTTGCCATAGCGATCTCGCTTGCCAGAAAACAGCCCACTGAAAACTTTCCATTATAGCACGCGGGCTTACCTCAACTTCGCGTGCCTCCTGTGCCGACCGGAGCCAGCAACCGCTTCAATTCGTCGCGTTGCCGCGACAGCGCCTGAGCGTGGCGCAATTCATCGGACGTCAATGACGGCCGCTTGAAAATCGTCTCCAATGCTTCACACAGCCCGTCGTACTGCAAGCGCCGAATCGCGCTTCGCAGCTCCGTGAGCCGCAATGCCATCTGTTCTTCGCGACGCTCGACCTGCGCCTCATCGTCCGGATCGAACAACAGCAGGTCGCGCGCATTCTCTTCGAATGCAAGGATTTCGCGAATGATGTCGTCAAAACTCGCCCAGTTCGGCGACACCCGCAGCCGGTCCGACATGAAGCGGAAATCGGCCTGAGTCCCCATTTCGCGACAATGCGCCAGCACCTCCGAGAAAATCTCGGCGTGGTGACGTCCATCCAGCAAAATCCTGGTCTCTTCTTCGGTCAGTTCGTTTCCAAGCACCGGAAACATCAGCAGGTTCTGCAATGCCCGATGCTCGGTGCCCACCACACGGCGCTTCTCGCGCTTGGCCGGCGCCTTGTCCCACGCGTTCTGACGGCGTACCGCGCTGATCTGCAACTCGCACAATTCGGCCACTTCCTCAACCGAACTGCCTACCCGCTCGGCCAGCGCATGCAGGATCTGCCCTCGCAATGCGTTCGCCGGCATCTGCTGCAACAGTGGCTTCGCCTCGAACAACGCACGCGCCCGGCCTTCGGGCTGATGCATCTCCTTGCCGGCCGTCACTTCGCCAATCAGGAACTGCGACAACGGCATGGCACGCGACACCTCGTCGGCAAACGCGTCCGCGCCATACTCACGCACGTAGCTGTCCGGATCGTGCTCGCTCGGCAAGAACAGGAACTTAAAGCTCCGGTTGTCGTCCGCATGCGGCAAACAAGCTTCCAGCGCGCGGCGTGCCGCCCGGCGGCCCGCTGCATCGCCGTCAAAGCTGAACACCACCGTCTCGGTCTGGCGCAACAGCTTCTGCACATGCATCGGCGTGCACGCCGTACCCAACGTAGCCACCGCCTGCGGGAAACCAAGCTGCGCCAGCGCGACCACGTCCATATAGCCTTCCACCACCAGCACATAGCCCGCGTCGCGAATACCGGCTCGCGCCTCGAACAGGCCGTATAGCTCACTGCCCTTGCTGAAAAGCGGTGTCTCCGGCGAGTTCAGATACTTGGGCTCACCTTTGTCCAGCACCCGCCCGCCGAAGGCGATCACCTGCCCCTTCGTGTTTCGGATCGGGAACATGATCCGGTCGCGAAAACGGTCATACCGGCGCTTCGCGCCCCCCGCCTCGCCCTTCTCACTCTCAATCACGAGACCCGCATCGAGCAACTGATCGTCGCGGTAGTTCTGAAACGCAGCCTCAAGGTTTTGCCAGGCATCCGGGGCATACCCCAAGCCAAAATGTGCGGCGATTTCACCCGTCAACCCACGTCGCTTCAAATATTCGATGGCGACCGGCGCTCCACGCAATTGTTTGCGGTAGTAGTCGCAGGCACGCGTCATTACGTCGACCAGACCGAGGGTTTGCGCACGTTGCGCGGCAGGTGCCGGTGCGCCGGGCATCGGCGCCTCACGCGGCACATCCAACCCGACGTTCCGGGCCAATTCCTCGACAGCTTCGACAAATCCAAGTCCGGCATGCTCCATGAGGAAGCTGATCGCGCTGCCGTGCGCGCCGCACCCGAAGCAGTGGTAGAACTGCTTGGTGGGGCTTACCGTAAATGAGGGCGACTTCTCATTATGAAAGGGGCATAGCCCCATGAAGTTCGCCCCGCCCTTCTTCAACTGCACGTAGCGACCCACCACCTCGACGATATCGACGCGGTTGAGGAGGTCCTGCAGGAACGACTGGGGAATCACTGGATCGATGCCATTGCGGTGCGGTGCCGCGCCGTCGCCCGAGCGACGGAAGCTGCCACACCACGGGATTACGCAGCCAACGCCGCCTTCACTTGCGCCGACACGGCCGTCATGTCGGCACGACCGGCCAACAGGCCCTTGAGCACACCCATGACTTTGCCCATGTCCTGCGGACCGGCAGCGCCCGTTTGCGCCACGGCAGCCTTGACGGCTTGCGCCACTTCCTCTGCCGAAAGCTGCTGCGGCATATAGACCTGGAGCACTTCGAGTTCGGCGGCCTCCTTGTCGGCCAGATCGGTACGGCCGGCAGCCTGGAACTGGCTGATGGAATCCTTGCGTTGTTTGATCAGCTTGTCGACGATGGCCACGACGGCCGCGTCATCGTCGAGAGAGATACGCTCGTCGACTTCCTTCTGTTTGATTGCCGCGAGCAGCAGTCGGATGGTCCCCAATTTGTCGGCGGCCTTGGCACGCATGGCCGTCTTCATGTCTTCGTTGATGCGTTCTTTCAGACTCATGAGCAGGGGTTCCGGAATTCGAATACGTTTCAGTGTAGTGCATGCCGCCCCAAAGAAAAGGACGACCGCCGTCAGGCACTCACCGCGCACGACCGCTGCCGATAAGCTGGCGCAGGGGCGAACGGGGGGCAGAAAGCACAAAACCCGCTTGGGGAGACGATCACAAACGCGATCACAAGCGGGCTCGCCGGAGACCTGGACCCGCCCCGGCTAAGGCGGCGATCGCCTATTTGGCCGGTAACGTGTCGGACGCAAACTGCCCGGCAATGCCTCCGAGGCGTCCTGAACTGTCGTCACAAACGTCCCGAAAACCGCGATTGATGCGCCGTCTCCACGAAGGTGAGAGCGTATCACAGTGGGGCAGTGGCCGTCTATGACAGGGCGTCCTCTCCCGCCCGGCCAGCGTTAACGCTTTCGGAAATGCTTTCGGACATGGCCCGAGCACAGGCCACGGCCGACGCCCACGCCCACTGGAAGTTGTAGCCGCCGAGCCACCCCGTCACGTCCACAACCTCCCCAACGAAATGCAGTCCCGGCTGCGCGCGGGTCTCCATCGTCGTGGAGGACAGCGCCCGCGTATCGACCCCGCCACGCGTGACCTCAGCCTTGCGCCAGCCCTCGGAGCCGCACGGCTTGAGCGTCCACCCCGAAAACGCCTGGGCTAGCGAGCGCAGCGCCTTGTCCGGCAGTTCCTGAACACGCGCCTGCGGCGAGAGTCCGCTGTTGGCGACCCAGGCGTCCGCCAGACGCGCCGGCACCCATTGCGCCAGCAGGTTGGCCAACTGCCGCTTCGAAGTCGCCTTCGCCTCGAACAATGCCGCCTCGATATCGGACGTTGGCGCCAGATCGAGCGTAATTGGCTGCCCCGGCGTCCAGAAGCTGGAGATCTGAAGGATGGCCGGCCCGGACAATCCGCGGTGCGTGAACAGCAGATCCTCGACAAAGCTGCCGGCTTCCTTCCCCTTACCCGTACTGACCTCGACTTCCAGCGACAAACCGGACAATCCGGCAAATGGCGCCCACGTCGACGCGTCGAACATGAGCGGCACCAGCGCCGGGCGCGGCTCAATGACCTCCAGGCCGAATTGACGAGCGATGCGATAGCCCCAGTCCGTTGCACCGATTTTCGGGATCGACAGGCCGCCCGTCGCGATGACAAGCCTTTTGGTGGCGATATGACCCGCATCTGTCGTCAAATGGTAGCGATGCGCACCACCAGCCTCCGTGTAGGCAACCGTGTGCACGGCGCACGGCATTCGCCAGTGCACATGCCCCACCGCGCACTCGTTGCGGAGCATTTCGATGATGTCCTCGGCACTTTCGTCGCAAAAGAGCTGCCCGCGATGCTTTTCATGCCAGGCGATACGGTGACGCTTGAGCAAGTCGAGAAAGTCGCGCGGCGTATAGCGTGCCAGCGCCGAACGGCAGAAACGCGGGTTTTCGGACAGGTAGTTGGCCGGCCCGGCATTGATATTGGTGAAATTGCAGCGCCCGCCGCCCGAGATGCGGATCTTCTCGGCCAGACGCGTCGCATGATCGATGAGTACCACGCGCAGCCCCAACTGCCCGGCGACCGCCGCGCACATCAGGCCGGCCGCGCCAGCACCCACAATCGCTACATCGAACTTTTCCATGGCGCGCATTGTAACCGGCGAGGGATAAGGTCGACTGGTATACTTGCCGGTTATCCCATTTGTTGACGCTCTGCGCGCCTCCCTTCCGCCATGCTGGTTCTAGGCATTGAAAGCTCCTGCGACGAAACCGGGCTCGCCCTCTATGACACCGAGGCCGGCCTGCTCTCGCACGCACTGCATTCGCAGATTGCCATGCACCGCGAATATGGCGGCGTGGTGCCCGAATTGGCCTCGCGCGATCACATCCGCCGCGCACTGCCGCTGGCAGAAGACGTGCTGGCGCAGGCCGGCAAACCGCTCAGCGCGATCGACGCCATCGCCTACACGCAAGGCCCCGGCCTTGCTGGCGCGCTGCTGGTAGGAGCAAGCGTGGCCAATGCGCTCGCCTTCGCACTCGAGCGTCCGGTCGTCGGCGTACACCATCTGGAAGGGCATCTGCTCTCTCCGTTGCTCGCCCCGGATGCCCCCAACTTCCCATTCGTCGCCCTGCTGGTCTCCGGCGGCCACACCCAGTTGATGGAAGTGCGCGCCTTCGGGCAGTACGCCATGCTTGGCGAGACGCTGGACGACGCCGCAGGCGAAGCCTTCGACAAAACCGCCAAGCTGCTGGGGCTCGGCTATCCGGGTGGCCCGGCCGTTTCCCGCCTGGCCGAGTTCGGCACACCGGGACGCTTCAACCTGCCTCGCCCGATGAAGCACTCGGGCAACCTCGATTTCAGCTTTAGCGGCCTGAAAACTGCCGTGCTCACGCAAGTGCGCAACCTCGCAGGCAATGTCTGCGAGCAGGAAAAGGCCGATCTCGCGCGCGGATTTGTCGACGCGATCGTCGACGTACTCGTCGCCAAGTCGATGGCTGCCCTGAAGCAGACCGGCATGAAGACGCTGGTCGTCGCCGGCGGCGTCGGCGCCAATGCACAACTTCGAGCAGGGCTCAATGAAGCCGCACGGCGTCGCGGCTATCGTGTGCACTACCCCGACCTGGCCTTTTGCACGGACAACGGCGCCATGATCGCCTTTGCGGGCGCCATGCGTCTCAAACATTGGCCGGACGAGGCTGACAGAGAATACGCCTATACCGTCCGTCCACGCTGGGATCTCGCCGACATCGTGCGCGGCACCTGACACATCTTGCGGCAAACGCCCAGTAAAAAACCGCTCCAAGGAGCGGTTTTTTTATTCTGCGCGGCCCCTGAAGACACCGCAGCGTCAAGCCAGAACGCGCTTGTCACGTTCGATTACCGCGTAGGCACTGTGATTGTGGATCGACTCGAAGTTCTCCGCCTGAAGCACGTAGGCCACAACGCGCGACTCATTGTTCAGCCGCGTTGCCACGTCACGCACCAGATCCTCAACGAACTTCGGATTCTCATAGGCGCGCTCGGTCACGTATTTCTCATCCGGGCGCTTGAGCAGACCCCACAATTCGCAGGACGCCTCCTCCTCAGCCATGCGCACCAGTTCCTCGACCGCAATATCGCCCGCGATTTCGGCGTCGATGGTGATGTGCGAGCGCTGGTTGTGCGCCCCGTACTGCGAAATCTTCTTCGAACACGGACACAGGCTCGTGACCGGCACGAGCACTTTGAGCCAGACACGCGTCTGCCCGTTGCGCACGTCGCCGGTGAGCGTTACCTCGTAGTCCATCAGGCTTTGCACGCCCGAGACCGGCGCAGTCTTGTTGATGAAGTACGGGAACGTCACTTCGATTCGACCGGCCTCGGCTTCGAGCTTATCCAGCATGCTCGCCAGCATGGCCCGGAAACCCGCGACGTCCAGCGGCGCGCGATGCGCCTCGAGCAACGCCACGAAACGCGACATATGCGTGCCCTTTTGATCGGCAGGCAGATGCACATCGAGATTGAACAAGCCCACGGTGGCTTGCGCTTCGCCATCGGCCAGACGCACCGACAACGGGTGACGCACACCGCGCACACCAACACGTTGAATCGGAATCTGCCGGGTATCGACGGTGCTCTGCACGTCCGGCATGGCGAAAGCGGGGTTCATCTGATTCATCTAGTTTCCTTCTTTGCCGGCGAGCCGACTGGGGGGAGGCAATGGGCAAACGTATCCGACGCTCGGCTCGCGAGCCTCTGGCGAGTGTCATCGGGAACGTGCCGGAGAACCCCGGCACGGGATGAAAAATACGCAACGCAAAACGAAACGATCCGGCGCGCAAGCCGGATCGTTCGGAGATTCAGGACTACCGGACGCTCAGGCGACGAGCTTCGTCGTCACCTTGCCCGCCGTCTGAGAGGCTTCCACCGGCTGCAGGTCGAAGCGCGCACAGATCGACTTCGCAATGCCCGCCGCATCAAGACCCTCCGCGGCCAGCAGCGCCACCGGGTCACCATGATCGATGAAGCGATCGGGCAGGCCCAATTGTAGTACGGGCCGAGTAACCCCACCGGCGAGCAGGGATTCCGCGACCGCCGACCCCGCGCCGCCCATGACGCTGCCCTCTTCCACCGTCACGAGGTAATCGTGCGTCTGCGCCAGTCGTGCGATCAGCTCATCGTCGATCGGCTTGACGAAGCGCATGTCGGCCACGGTGGCGTCCAGTTGGGCAGCCGCGGCAAGCGCCGGCGCGACCATGCTGCCGAACGCCAGAATCGCCACGCGACGTCCCGCCTCGGCCTGGCCCTCACGGCGCACGACGCCCTTGCCGATCGGCAGTGCAGTCATCGTTTGCTCGATGGCGGCGCCCGTCCCCGCGCCTCGCGGATAACGCACGGCCGACGGACCATCGATCTGCACGCCGGTGTACAGCATCTGACGGCATTCGTTCTCATCCGACGGCGCCATGACGACCATGTTCGGAATGCAGCGCAGATAAGCAATATCGTAGGCACCTGCGTGCGTTGCACCATCCGCGCCAACGAGGCCCGAACGATCAAGCGCGAAGATCACCGGCAGATTTTGCAGTGCCACGTCGTGGATCAACTGATCGTAGCCGCGTTGCAGGAACGTCGAGTAGATGGCGACGACCGGCTTGAGACCCTCGGTCGCCATCCCGCCAGCGAACGTCACCGCGTGTTGCTCGGCAATGCCGACGTCGTAATAACGCTCCGGGAAGCGCTTCTCGAACTCGACCATGCCCGAGCCTTCACGCATGGCAGGCGTAATACCCACGATGCGCTTGTCGGCTTCGGCCATATCGCACAGCCAATCGCCGAACACCTGCGTGTACGTCTTCTTGCCGCTCGTGCTCGGCTTGATACCTTCGGCCGGGTTGAACTTGCCCGGGCCGTGATACAGCACGGGGTCAGCTTCGGCCAGCTTGTAGCCGTAACCCTTGCGCGTCACCACGTGCAGGAATTGCGGCCCCTTCAGATTCTTGATGTTCTCGAGCGTCGGAATCAGCGAGTCGAGATCGTGACCGTCGATCGGCCCGATGTAGTTGAAGCCGAACTCCTCGAACATCGTCGCAGGCACGACCATGCCCTTGGCATGCTCTTCGAACTTGCGCGCCAACTCGAGCACCGGCGGCGCCACGCTCAGCACCTTCTCCACGCCCTTCTTTGCCGCAGCGTAGAAACGGCCCGACATCAGACGGGCCAGGTAGCGATTGAGCGCGCCCACCGGCGGCGAGATCGACATGTCGTTGTCATTCAGGATGACCAGCAGCGGCACGTCTTCATGGACACCCGCGTTGTTCATCGCTTCAAATGCCATACCGGCAGTCATGGCGCCGTCGCCGATTACCGCGATGCCGAAGCGGTTTTCACCCTTCGTGCGAGCACCAAGGGCCATGCCGAGCGCCGCCGAAATCGACGTGCTCGAGTGTGCCGTGCCGAACGTGTCGTACGGAGATTCGTCGCGCTTCGGGAAGCCCGAAATGCCGCCAAGCTGACGCAGCGAACCCATCGCGTCGCGACGGCCGGTCAGGATCTTGTGCGGATAGCTCTGGTGGCCCACGTCCCAGACGATGCGATCCTCCGGCGTGTTGAACACGTAGTGCAGCGCAATCGTCAACTCGACCGTGCCGAGGTTGGACGACAAGTGGCCGCCAGTGCGCGACACACTTTCGAGCACGAAGGCACGCAGCTCTTCGGCCAACGGCGCAAGTTGGCGACGCTCCAGACGCCGCAGCGCGGCCGGATCATCGATAGTGTTTAGAAGTTCGTACATCGTCGTTCCATATATAGGCGTTTTATCGGGCAGCACCCCCTGTGAGCTGTTCCCGATCTCCTGCCGGTGCGTTCTGTGGGGAGATCGCGCCGACCCTCCTTGCCCCTTGCTTGTGTCTACTGCAACCGCCCCCCGGGATCCCGCGATCCTGTCCTGCGCGGAGGCCGTCTCGAAACTTGCCTGCCCGGCGATCAGCCGTTCAGTTGATGCGATCTACCACGTAATCGGCCAAGGCACGCAACCGGTCTGCGTTGCCAAGCGACGTGCTTGCCGAATGAGCATCGGCACGCAGCTTTTCCGCGTATGCGCGTGCGCCGTCAAGGCCCATCAGCGATACGTAGGTCGGCTTGTCGTTCGCTGCATCCTTACCGGCCGTCTTGCCGAGCGTGGCCGAATCGGCCGTCGTGTCGAGAATGTCGTCCACGACCTGAAACGCCAGTCCCACTGCCGCCGCGTAGGCATCCAGTGCCACGGTTTCGTCGTCCGACAGCGCCCGGCCGCAGATCGCCCCCATGCGCAGCGAGGCACGCAGCAGCGCCCCCGTCTTCAGGCGATGCATGTTTTCCAGTTGCGACTGCGTGAGCTTGACGCCGACGCTCTCCAGATCGATGGCCTGACCGCCTGCCATACCGAGCGCCCCCGAGGCCAGCGCGAGTTCGCGCACCAGCGCGAGCGACTGCGCGGCACTCAGATCGCCCGTGGCTTCACCGAGCAACGCAAACGCCTGCGTTTGCAGGCCGTCGCCCGCGAGCAGGCCGGTGGCTTCGTCATATTGCACATGCACCGTCGGCTTGCCGCGGCGCAGGTCGTCGTCGTCCATGCACGGCAGGTCGTCGTGTACCAGCGAATAGGCATGGATCATTTCGACGGCGCATGCCGCACGATCGAGGGCCGTCTCGCTGGCCTGCGTGACCTCGCCAGCCGCAAAGCACAGTAGCGGGCGCACCCGCTTGCCGCCGCCGAGCACCGCGTAACGCATCGATTCATTGAGTCGCGCCGAGCCGCCATCGGCTGCCTCGGGCAGCGCGGCGTCGAGCGCCTTTTCAACACGGGCCTGTACCGCCTGCATCCAGGCCTTGATATTCTGATCCGCCATCGTCTTCATCCTGCACGTACCCTTCAGGCCGTGCGTGTTATTGAGTCGCCCCTTTGCCATCCTGGGACGCTTTGGGTCGTGGGTCGCCTTCGTATCGCCGGGCGCCGGTTAGAACTCGTCGCGTGCCGCCTCGAGCGGCTTGAGCGTCTCGCCCTCCAGCACCTTGACCTGCTGCTCCACCTTCTCGAGCAGGCCCTGGCAGTACTTCACCAGCACGGCGCCGCGGCGGTATGCGCCGAGCGATTCCTCCAACCCCAACTCACCGCCCTCCATGCGCCCTACCAGCTTTTCCAGCTCGGCAAGCGCAGCCTCGTAGGTCTCGGGCAGATCCTGCGGCACCTCGGGCACCGCGTCTTGCGACTTTGCAGTCTTGGCCATAAACGCAAAATTCAGGTCGAATGTTCCATTTTACGGCAAAAGCACGCCAGCTCGCAGAGCGTAAATTGCCTCAAAACCGATGGCGGTGACTATTTTCGGACATTATTTAACGCAAATCATGGACTTAGCAGCCCTCGACAGCACATACCGGGTATAATCATCGGTTCCCTAAATCGATTCTTCGATGGTTGGGTTGTTCACTGCTTTCAAGCTCGACGGGAGTGGGAATGTCCAATCTAAGCAGCGCTTTGCAATTGAAACCGGCCTCGAGCCAATTGCCGGTCTACACGTATTTCGACGAGGCGCTCCTCGCCCGCGAACGTGAAGTCCTATTCAAACACGGACCTCGCTACGTAGGTCACGAACTGATGGTGCCGGAAGCAGGCGACTATTTCGCGCTGCCGGCCGAGCAGGAAGGCCGCATGCTGGTCCGTAACGGTGCGGGCGAACATGGCGGCATTGAACTGCTCTCGAACGTCTGCCGTCATCGTCAGGCGGTCATGCTCAATGGGCGCGGCAACGCACGCAACATTGTGTGCCCGCTCCATCGCTGGACTTACGACACGAAGGGCGAACTGCTCGGGGCGCCGCATTTCCCCGAGAAGCCGTGCCTTAACCTCGGCAAGTTCCCGCTTCAACGCTGGAACGGGCTGCTGTTCGAAGCGCAAGGCCGCGACGTACAGGCCGATCTCGCTCGCCTGGGCGTAAAGCACCATCTCGACTTTTCGAACTTCATGTTCGATCACGTCGAAGTGCATGAATGTAACTACAACTGGAAGACGTTCATCGAGGTTTACCTCGAGGACTACCACGTCGTGCCGTTCCACCCCGGGCTGGGCAGCTTCGTTTCGTGCGAAGACCTGAGCTGGGAGTTCGGTGACTGGTACAGCGTCCAGACAGTGGGCGTTCACGAAGGTCTCGCCAAGCCGGGCAGCCCCATCTACCGAGACTGGCACGACGTCCTCCTTCGTTACCGCGAAGGCGTTCCGCCCGACTTCGGTGCGATCTGGATGGTGTACTACCCGCACCTGATGATCGAGTGGTATCCGCATGTACTCGTGGTGTCGTGGCTCATTCCTCGCGGCCCGCAGAAAACGACAAACATCGTCGAATTCTATTATCCCGAGGAAATTGCGCTCTTCGAACGCGAATTCATCGAGGCTGAGCGTGCCGCCTATATGGAAACCGCCCAAGAAGACGACGAGATCGCCGAGCGGATGGATGCCGGCCGTCGCGCGCTGTTCGAGCGCGGCGTATCGGAAGTCGGCCCCTATCAGAGCCCGATGGAAGACGGCATGCAGCATTTCCACGAGTTCCTGCGTCGACAGATGGGTGACTTCTGAGCGCTTCGCGCCAGAAGCCTCCCACCAGGCGAGAATGCAGGAACATCAGGTTGAAGTGCCGCAGACCGACGTTGCGGTGCCAGCGAGACCGAATTAAATATTTGCCGAATTTTCACGGAACGGCGGGCCATCGGCCCGCCGTTTTCGTTAGAATCGTTGCCATGCTTCAGATATGACCATGCGGTGAGCACTTATGCCGCGCGAGTCACCTGCGTTCAGCACGAAACGCGCCTCTTCGCCGCCAATTGGCCAAAATTCGCCATGCAATCGCTTTGGATGTTGGTCTCTGCCTTCATGTTCACGTTGATGGGCGTGTTCATCAAACTGGCGGCAAACGAGTACAACACCGGCGAAATCGTTCTCTATCGCAGCCTTATCGGCGTCATCGTACTGCTGGCGTTCGCTGGCGTGCGAGGGCAGACGATCCGCACCCGCCACTTTGGCTCCCACGTCAAACGCAGCACCGCCGGCGTCATCTCGCTCGGCCTCTGGTTCTATTCGCTCACGCAATTGCCGCTATCCACGGCGATGACGCTCAATTACATGTCGCCGATCTGGATTTCGCTGCTCGTCATGGCCACGGCCGCGATGCGCGGCAGCCTGCGGACCGACTTCCGACTGGTCGCGGCGATCTTTGCGGGCTTCATCGGCGTGGCCCTGCTTCTGCAGCCGACCATCGACAGTCAGGCATGGGGAGGCGGGGTGGCGGGTGTCATCTCGGGCGTGTTCTCCGCCGTGGCATACATGCAGGTGAAGGCGCTTGGCGCGGCAGGTGAGCCCGACTGGCGCATCGTCTTCTATTTCTCGCTCGGCGGCGTGCTGCTGGGTCTCGGCTGGGTTGCCGTCGAAGGCATGCATGCGCTGACCTGGCGTGGTACCGGGCTCATGCTCGGCATTGGTATTGCTGCGCTCATCGCGCAAACCGCTCTCACCCGGGCCTTCAGTCTGGGCAACACCCTCGTCACTGCGAATCTGCAATATTCCGGCGTAATCTTCGCTACACTGATCAGCATGCTTGTCTGGGGCGATTGGCCTGCGCTCGCCGGCTGGATCGGCATGCTGCTTATTGTGGCGAGCGGCATGACTGCACTGCGCCGACCGTCGGCTCCCGCCTGATTGCCGCCTCCGGGCGTTACGCCACGGCGTCAAAGCGCTTTCGGTAACGCTCCCTGCCGCCGGCAGTACCCTCGCGGGGCTGCGCGCACCGCACCGCCCGGCAAGCAACTCGGTCAGTTCCCGCTGAACGATTCCCCCACGCCCGTCTGCGGAGACGTCATGATTCACACGCACTTCACCACGCTCATCAGTCCGCAAAATCTCGACGCGCTGATGCAAACCGCCGCCGGTGGCGGCGCCCCGGTCGTCATCTTCGATTGCCGGTTCGACCTCGCCAATCCGGCCGCAGGCGAAGCCGCCTATGTCGACGGCCACATCTTCGGCGCGTTCTACGCCCACCTCGAGCGCGATCTGTCCGGGAAGCCGACCGGCAAGAACGGCCGCCATCCGCTACCGGATCGCGACGCGCTCGCGCGCCACCTTGCCGACTGCGGGTTGTCGAAGGGGCAGCAGGCCGTCGCTTATGATGCGCAAGGCGGCATGTACGCCGCCCGTCTGTGGTGGCTGCTTCGCTGGCTCGGCCACGAGTCCGTTGCGGTGCTCGACGGCGGCTTGCAGGCTTGGGAAGCCGCGGGCTTCAAGCTCGATGCCGCGCCGCCCGAAACGCCCCCGGCAGGCGACTTAAGCCCGGGGGAGCCGCTCGCGACCACCGCCGACGCGGCAGCCATCGAACGCAATCTGACTTCGCATGAGCGCCTGGTCATCGATGCCCGCGCACCGGATCGCTATCGTGGCGAGAACGAAACCATCGACCCGATCGGCGGCCACATTCCCGGCGCAGTGAATCGCTTCTTCAAAGACAACCTCGGCCCTGACGGCCGCTTCAAGCCCGCCGCCACGCTGCGCGAAGCATTTACGCAGGTCATTGGCAAGGATCGCCAGCCGGAGCGCGTCATTTCGCAATGCGGTTCGGGCGTGACGGCTTGCCACAACCTGCTCGCGATGGAGGTCGCCGGACTTCATGGCGCCAGCCTCTATCCGGGGTCATGGAGCGAATGGTGCGCCGACAAACGTCGTCCGGTCGCTACCGGAGGACAACCGTAAGTCACGCAGCGTCTACCCGCCTGACACGACGGCAATGAAAAAGGGCGCCCCTCCGGGCGCCCTTCTTTCTTCTGGCCCGACGTCGACCGCCGGGCCCCGCCTACCCGTCAGTGGGGCGACTTGTCGCTCACCGCGACGCCGCTACCGTCGACATCGCAAGGGCACTGCCGCCATCCTTATGATCGTGACCGTGATCATGATCGCGACCGTTGAGCCACACCACGAGCGTCAGCCCAACCGCGATCAGCAGGATCTGCGGCAGTGCGTCGCGCGGTGATGTCCGGCGCTGCATTTGCGGCATCAGGTCCGACACGGCGATGTAGATGAAGCTGCTCGCCGCCAGCGCCAGCAGATAAGGAATCAGGCTCTGCAAACGGTCGAGCATGAAGTACCCCAGCACCCCGCCAGCCAGCGCCGTGAGGCTCGACGCCAACGTCAGCACCAACGCTTTGCGGCGTTTGAAGCCCGCGTTGAGCAACACCATGAAATCGCCGAGTTTGTGTGCAACCTCGTGAACGGTGATCGACACCGTTGCCGCCACGCCGAGGCTAGGATCGGTAAGAAACGCAGCGGCAATCACAACGCCATCCGCAAAATTGTGAATCGCGCTGCCGACCAGAATCATCCAGCCGCCCTTGCCCGCCTCATGCGCATCGTGCCCATGTTCGTGATGATGCCCATCGCCCTCGTGATGGTGACTGTGGCGCAGCAGCGCGAGCTTCTCAAGCAGGAAGAACCCAAGCAGCCCACCCAAAAGCCAGCGCGTGATCACATGCGCATCGACGTGCGTCTCCAGACTCTCAGGCAACAGATGCAACAGCGCCGTGCCGAGCAGCACGCCGGCCGAGAAGCTCACCATCTTGTCGATGAGCCTCGAGAGCAGGCCGAGCGACAGCGACGCCGCCCCGGCAAGGCTCAGCACGCCGGAAGCCAGCGTGGCGATAACGATGAATAGAAAGACGGTGTCGATGGCGATTCTCCCGCAGGCAAGCCGGCGATTTAACCAGCTTTTGACGTTACAGGCAAACCGCCGGCCTGCGGAGCAAAACGACTTCCACTGTGGATGCGCCCGATTGCCTCAATAGACTCGACGGCGCCCCCGAGGCATCAGCATCTCAAGCTACGCCGTGCTTGCGGAACCAGTCCAGCGCCAGTGTCCAGCCTTCCTTCGCGTCGGCCTCGACATAGCTCGACCGGTAATCCGCAAAGAAGGCATGCCCCGAGTTCGGGAACACCTTCACCTCTGACCCCTTCGACGCCGCATTGCCCTTGGCCAGGGCTTCGCGCGCCTGCTCGACGTTCGCGACTGGAATGCCCGCATCTTTGCCGCCGTACAGACCTAGCAGCGGCCCGTGCAGCTTGCCCGCGATATCGATCGGATTTTCGGGGAAATTGGCGTTCTTGTCGCCGACGATGCGTCCGTACCAGGCCACTGCCGCCTTCACGTTCGGGTTGTACGCATCGTAAAGCCACGCCACGCGCCCACCCCAGCAGAAGCCGGTAATCCCCAGGCGCTTCTCGTCACCGCCATTGGCCACTGCCCATTTGACCGCTGCGTCGATGTCGCTCAGTACCTGTTTGTCGGGTGTCTTTGAGACGATCTGCGACTGAATCTCGGCAATCGTCCCCAGCGATTGCGGATCGCCCGCGCGCGCGAATAGTTCGGGCGCCAGCGCCAGATAGCCGAGCTTGGCGAAGCGACGGCAGATATCGGCAATATGCTGATGCACACCGAAGATTTCCGAAACCACGATCACCGTCGGCAAATGCGTCTTGCCAGCGGGCTTCGCGTAATAAACCGGCATCTTGATGCCCGGAACGTCGAGCATGACTTCGCCCGCGTCGAGTCCCTGTGTATCGGTGGTGATGGTTTCGGCAGCCACCGGCAGCACGGCCAGCGCGAACGCCGACCCCACGGCGGTCTTCAGAAAATCGCGGCGATTGCGCGGGGCCACTTCGGGCACAAGACTATCCAGATCCGCTTGCGACATGTCGCACTCCAGAGAAAAGCGTCGGTAGAAGAATTGCCTGGGAGACTGCCAACGGAAGAGGCGGGGGAGTTGTCCGCCCAAGGTTGGACGTTCGGATATTACTAGAGAGGAGAGCCACTTGCACTCGGACACCGGCGCGCTGACAGTCGGATCATTCCGAAACCACGCGCACCCGGCGAAGGCCGGCCATGGGCGGCAGGGGGCAGCACACTCGCGCCCCCTGCGGCAAGCATCAATGCAGCTTCACGCGCGGCACAGTGGAGCGCCGCAGACGATTGGCGACGGTATCGAGCATCATGCGCCAGACACCGTGCAGTGCCGCCACGTGCATGCGATAAAGCGACGTGTACATCACCCGCGCGAAGAGCCCTTCGATGAACATGCTGCCGCCGATCAACCCGCCCATCAGATTACCCACTGCGCTGAACTTGCCCAACGAGACGAGCGAACCGAAATCACGATAGGTGAATGCCGGAAGACTTTGCCCTTTGAGCCGGGCATCGATCGCCTTGACCAGAAAACTCGCCTGTTGATGTGCGGCTTGCGCACGCGGCGGCACGAAGCCGTGCTCTGGCCATTCGCAGCTCGCGCAGTCGCCGAAGGCGAAGATGTCCGGGTCGGTCTTGCTTTGCAGCGTCGGCAACACTTCGATCTGATTCAAGCGATTGACGGCGAGCCCCAGCGTGCCGAGCACCGCCGGTGCCGTGATTCCGGCCGACCAGACCGTAATGTCCGCCGGCAGCACCTTCCCGCCGGTGGTCGTCACCTCGTTCTTGCGCACCTCGGCGACCGAATCGCCGCACAAGATGTCGACGTCGAGCTTGCCGAGCAAGCCGGCAACGGCGCCCGAGACACGCTCGGGCAGTGCCTTGAGAATACGCGGGCTCGACTCGATGATGGTGATACCGACGTCCTTGCGCGGGTCGAGCTTCAGGCCGTAGGAGCGGAGGACTTCCGCCGTATTGCGCAGTTCCGCCGAAAGCTCCACACCCGTGGCCCCTGCCCCGACGATGACGAGGTTCACTTTGCGACGCCCCGGCGCCGACAACAGCGCGGCCCGCTGTCCGCCGTCTCCCCCGTCTTGGGCGGCAGCCTGCGGCACCGGCGCTTCGGCCTCATTCTGTGCGCGCACACAGGCCGCCATCAGGCGACGCCGGAAGCGCTCGGCCTGCTCGACCGTGTCCAGCGCGATGGTATTTTCCTGCGCCCCGGGCACACCGAAGAAATTGGTGGTGCTGCCCATGGCAAGAACAAGTGTGTCGTACGGCAAAGTACGCTCGGGCAACAGATCGCCCTCGCCTTCGTCAGCCGCCGCAGGCACCGCAGCCAGCCGGATCGTCTTGGCGGCACGATCGAGCCCGATCATCTCGCCCGCGGCGAACTCGAAGTGATGCCAGTTGGCCTGCGCAACGTAAGAGAGCTGATGTGTGGCGGTGTCCATGACACCGGCTGCGACCTCATGCAGCAACGGTTTCCAGATGTGCGACATCGAACGGTCGACCAGCGTAATTTGAACGTCCTTGCCACGCCCATACTTGTCGCCCAACCGGGTGACAAGCTCCAGACCGCCGGCGCCGCCGCCGACCACAACGATGCGATGCACACTCACGATAACTCCCCGTGCTTGGAAAACCGTCCGGCCGGTCGGCAACTGCCAGCCCGGCGATAGCGATTACCTTACCGCAGAGTGCGGACTTCGGGTATGCCCGCATCCCTATTCCCGCTATTGCGTCATCGCGATCGTCGCAGCGGCAAAGGCGTGCTGCGACCTGAGCCGCACGCGCACTTTAGGCGGCAGCCCAGCCCACAGCCTCAGTGCGCCTGTTCCCAATTCTCGCCAACACCGACTTCAGCGACGAGCGGCACACGCAGCTTCGCCACGCCGCACATCAATTCCGGCAGACGCTTGCGAACCTCCGCCAGTTCGTGATCGGGCACTTCCAGCACCAGTTCATCGTGCACCTGCATGATCTGACGCGTCTGCAGACCACTGTCGTCCAGCCAGCGCTGCACGGCGATCATGGAGAGCTTGATCAGATCGGCGGCCGTACCCTGCATCGGTGCGTTGATGGCAGCCCGCTCGGCGGCCTGACGACGCGGTCCGTTGCCGCCGTTAATGTCCGGCAGCCACAGCCGGCGGCCGAACACCGTCTCGACAAAGCCGCGCGCCTTCGCGCTCTTGCGTGTCTCGTCCATGTAACGCGCCACGCCGGGGTAGCGCATGAAGTAGCGGTCGATGTACTGCTTGGCGGCATCGCGCTCGATCCCGAGGTTCGCCGCCAGCCCGAACGCACTCATGCCATAGATCAGACCGAAGTTGATGACCTTCGCATAGCGGCGCTGCTCCGAAGAGACTTCGAGCGGCGTGACGGCAAAGATTTCCGCGGCCGTCGCACGGTGGATGTCCTCACCGTTGGCGAACGCACGCAGCAGACTTTCGTCGCCCGAGATATGCGCCATGATGCGCAGCTCGATCTGCGAATAGTCGGCCGATACGAGTTGGCTGCCCGGCGGAGCGATGAACGCTTCTCGAATGCGCCGTCCCTCAGCCGTGCGCACCGGGATGTTCTGCAAATTCGGATCGTTCGAAGCCAGACGTCCGGTGATCGCCACCGCCTGCGCGTAGTTCGTGTGCACCCGCCCCGTCGACGGATTGACCATCTTCGGCAGCTTGTCGGTGTAGGTCGACTTGAGCTTGGCAAGGCCACGGTAATCGAGCAACACCTTCGGCAACGGATAGTCTTCGGCCAGCTTCTGGAGCACTTCCTCGTCAGTCGACGGCGCGCCGCTTGCCGTCTTCTTGACGACCGGCAGTTGCAGTTGCGTGAAGAAGATGTCGCCGATCTGCTTGGGAGAATTCAAATTGAATTGCTGCCCGGCCAACGCGTAGGCCTCGGTTTCAAGCGTGACCAGCTTGCGGCCGATTTCGTCGCTTTGCGCTGCGAGGCGGGCGGTGTCGACGAGCACGCCATTGCGCTCCATACGCTGGAGCACGCGTGCGGTCGGCATTTCAATGCTGGCGTAGACGAATTCCAGCGTGGCCTCACGCGCCACATCGGGATAAAGCGTGCGGTGCAGACGTAACGTGATGTCGGCATCCTCCGCGGCGTATGCCGTGGCCTGTTCGATACCGACTTCGTCGAAGCCGATCTGCTTGGCGCCCTTGCCGCACACGTCTTCATACTTGATCGTCGTCACGCCGAGGTGGCGCGAAGCCAGACTGTCCATGTCATGGCTGCGATGCGATTCCACCACGTATGACTGGAGCAGCGTGTCATGGGCGATGCCACCCAGCACGATGCCGTAGTTCTCGAGCACATGTGAGTCGTACTTGAGGTTCTGACCGACCTTCTTGTGATCCGGGCTCTCGAGCCAATGCTTCAGACGCGCGAGAACTTCGTCGCGCGGCAATTGTTCAACCTCGCCCGGTGCACGGTGCGCCACCGGGATATAAGCAGCACGCCCGGGCTCGCACGAGAACGACAAACCCACGAGTTGCGCCTGCATCGCGTCGAGCGACGTCGTCTCGGTATCGAAGGCCGTCAGTTCGGCGGCTTCGATGATCTTCAGCCACGCATCGAACTGCGCCCACGTCAGCACCGCCTCGTACTGACGCTCGATCGAGTCCGCCACCGGCGCTGGCGCTGGCTCACCGGCCTGCGCAGCAACGGCTGACTCCGCTTCGCGCAGCAGCGTCTTGAACCCGTGACGTGCGAAGAAATCGCGCAGCGTTTCGGTGTCTTCGGGTTGCGTCTGCAAGCTGGCTTCGATGGACGTGACCTGCGGCGACAAATCGCAATCGAGCGCAACGGTCACGAGCTTGCGCCCCATCGGCAGCCAGTCGAGGGCGCGGCGCAAATTCTCGCCCACCGCCCCTTTCACTTCCGCCGCGTTCGCAACGAGATTGTCGAGATCGCCGTATTGCGTGAGCCACTTGACGGCCGTCTTCGGTCCGCACTTGTCCACCCCCGGCACGTTGTCGACCGTATCGCCGACGAGCGTGAGGTAATCGACGATGCGCTCGGGCGGCACACCGAACTTCGCGGTGACGGCATCGGCATCGAGCGTCTCGTTGGTCATCGTGTTCACGAGCGTCACGCGATCGTTCACGAGTTGCGCCAAGTCCTTGTCGCCGGTGGAGACAACGACGCGCATGCCGTGTGCGGCCGCCTGTTTCGCCAACGTGCCGATGACGTCATCCGCTTCCACGCCGTCGATCATCAACAGCGGCCAGCCCATGGCACGCACGGCTTCATGAATCGGCTCGATCTGCGCACGCAGATCCTCAGGCATCGACGGACGATTCGCCTTGTATTCGGGGTACCAATCGTCTCGGAACGTCTTGCCCTTGGCGTCGAAAACGCAAGCGCTATACTCTGCATGCACGTCTTTACGCATGCGGCGCAGCATATTGACGATGCCGTGCAGCGCCCCCGTGGGTTCGCCGTTGGGGCCGCGCAAATCCGGCAGGGCGTGATAGGCTCGATACAGATAACTCGAACCATCGACCAATAAGAGCGTCTTACCTTCCAGACTTTGCTGTTCCGACATATGACCAAGAGAAGAAAAGAGATACCGAGTCTGCGCATGCTGGCAGACCATGAACGCGCCACCGCAAAAAAGGCGCGCGCATCGTGGCAGATGTTCACGATTATGGCAGAGTTCATCGAGGCGACCGAGTACCTGTCCGAGATCCGGCCGGCCGTGAGCATCTATGGCAGCGCGCGCATCAAGCCGAAATCGCCGTTCTACAAACTGACGATGACCATCGCACGCAAATTCTCCGACAACGGGTTTGCGGTGATCTCCGGGGGCGGCCCCGGCATCATGGAAGCGGCCAACAAGGGCGCGCACGGCGGTGCCTCGCCGACCGTCGGTCTGAACATCGAATTGCCCCACGAACAGAAGGGCAACCAGTACCAGGACATCTCACTGCGCTTCCGTCACTTCTTCACCCGCAAGGTGACGTTCGTGAAGAACTCGGATGCCTTCGTGATCATGCCAGGCGGCTTCGGCACGCTTGATGAATTGTCGGAAGTTCTCACCCTCATCCAGACGCAGAAGTCGCGTCAAGTGCCCGTCATTCTCGTCGGCACGGAGTTCTGGAAGGGCTTGCTCGATTGGGTACGCACGACCATGTTGCCGATGGGACTTATCGGCGAGAAGGATCTCGATCTGGTGCAGGTCATCGACGACCCCGACGAAATTCTCAAGGCCGTGTTTGCCTTCTACGAAGGCCGTATCGAGCCCGAGACGGAATCCAGCGAGAAAATGTTCTACCTGTAATCGCTGTTCTCGTCGCCCATAAAAAACCGGCGCCGCGTGTTATCGCGGGCGCCGTTTTTTTGGGCAGACGTCAGATCTGCCCGAGCATGGCATCGATCAGCAACTGGTTTCGCGCGGCGTGGTTTCCACTTCCAGACCGAACAGCGGACGCAGACGCGTGCCGAACACGTTACCGAAAAACGCCGCCACCAGCCACAGCCATCCGTGCAGGCTGCCCGAGATGATGCCGCTGAAATAGGCACCGATATTGCAGCCATACGCCAGACGGGCGCCGTATCCAAGCAGCAAGCCGCCAACGATGGCCGCGAGCAGCGAGCGAACCGGAATCTTCCACACAGGGGCGAACTTGCCGGCGATGGATGCGGCCGCGAGCGCGCCGAGAATGATGCCGATGTCCATCACGGTCGTGACGTCCTGCGCGACCGGCGCATTCAACACATTGACCTGCTTCGCCCAGTACGGCCACGAGGCCACGTCGACGCCGAGCGCCATGAACGCCTTGGCACCCCAAAGGGCGAACGCCGACGTCACGCCCCAAGGACGGCCAGCCAGCGCCAGCGTCGCGTAGTTCAGCAGCACCAGCGCCAACGCCCCCCACACCAGCGGCCACGGGCCGCGCAACAGCGCGGGCGTGCCCTTCGCGCTGCGCGTCATCGGCACGCCGACGACTCGTCCATGACGACGCTTTTCCGCCCACAACGTGAACGCGCCGATCGCGGCGAACAGCGCGAGGTTGGCAATGAGAGCGGGCCACAGGCCCCACACCTTGATCAGCGAAACCGGCTTGATATGCGGCAGCGACTCCCACCAGGGCAGATGCGCCGTGGCAACCACCGAACCGACGATGAAGGCGGCCAGCGTAACGATCATGCGCGTGCTGCCACCCCCCACGGTGTAAAGCGTGCCCGAGGCACAACCGCCGCCGAGCTGCATGCCGACACCGAAGATGAAGGCGCCGAACGCCACCGACACACCTACCGGTGAGACTAGACCGACGACCTTGTTACCGAAGAGCGTTCCGTCGGCCAACGCGGGGAAGAACAGGACGACGCCGACCGCCAACATGACCATTTGTGCGCGCAGCCCGGCACCGCGGCGATCGGCGATGAATACGCGCCAGGCCGACGTAAAACCGAACGACGCATGGTAAAGGGCGACACCGAGCAGCGCCCCAACGCCGGCCAGCGCGGCTTGTTTCGGGCCCACGGCCGCTTGCAGATAGGCGATGCCGGCTGCAATCAGGACCAACGCAATGGCGAGCGGCCGGGCGTTGTATGAGGAGGGCGAAAGCGGGGCCGTTTTGACGGCGACCGAAGCGGCGGAAGAAGACATGACTTGCAGACTCCAGAATGCAGATGGGCGGCACAAGGCCACCCATTAAGACAACGTCAAAGGATGCCAGAACACGACCGCACGGAAAACGACCATTTTGTGATTCGCTTATAACCCAGAAGAATATAGGACGTCTGACGCACATTCCTCTGGTGCGCCACGCCATGCAGCATCACCCCCCGGAAATGATGGTCTGGAAGGCAGTACCGCGCCGGAGACAAGGAACCACGGCGCATTCAACGCGATTTCACGATGCGAAGCGGGGGACGTTTGATAGAATGGACATATTGGAACCCGCTGCGCCGGCCCGGCTTGCCTCGCTCGTCGCGGATGCGTTCCCGCCCTCGGAGAATAATGATGAAAACGCGCCTTTCCCGTGCCCTGCCCCTGCTGTTCGGTGCCGGCCTGCTGCTCACCGGCCATGCATTTGCCCAGGATGGCAAGGAAACCGCCGCGCAAGCCGCCAAACGCGAGGCTGACGCCCGCGCCGCTGCCACCAGCACCTCATCGGTGGACGTCAATCAGGAACGCAAGCCGAGCTACTACGTCAACGACCAAGGCACCACCGTGACCGAGTACCGCGATCGCGGCAAGCCGACGGAGATCGATGTCCATTCCCGTTTCGGCACCAACTACCAGTTGACCACGCCACCGGACAACTCGCCGCGCGCGCGCGACAACACGTCGCAGAACGACCGTTTGCCGTCCGTCGGCCTGAAGTTCTGACGTCTCTGGTAATCTGACTCACCCGCGCGCGCCGCCTGGCGGCGCGCCAGCTACCTGTATGTCTCGAATCAGCGGCCCGCTGCACGTGCGCGGGCCGTTTGTCTGAGACACCTCCACTCAACGCACGCATGGCCGTTTTCACTTCCGTCTCGCCCGAGCAGCTACAACAATGGCTGCAACGCTACGATCTGGGGAATGTTCTCGATTTCCGGGGCATCAGCTCCGGCATTGAGAACACCAACTACTTTCTGACGACCGAGCGCGGCGAGTTCGTGCTGACGCTGTTCGAGAAGCTCACGGCTACGCAATTGCCGTTCTATCTCCAGTTGATGGGGCACCTCGCCCACCACGGCGTACCGGTACCCGATCCGATTCCCGATCGCACGGGCGAGATTCTGAACGAGCTAAACGGCAAGCCCGCGACCATCGTCACCAAGCTGGCGGGACGCTCCGAACTGTCCCCCGCCCCGGAACACTGCGCGCACGTTGGCGCCATGCTCGCTCGCATGCATCTGGCCGGTCGCGACTTCACACTTGAGCAGGCCAACCTTCGCAGCCTGCCGTGGTGGCGCGAAGCCGCTCCGGAAGTCATGCCATTCCTGAGCGATTCTGAACGTGCGTTGCTGCAAAGCGAGATGGCGCATCAGGAAGCGTTTTTCGCGTCGAGCGAATACCGCGCGATGCAAGCTGGACCGTGTCATTGCGACCTGTTCCGCGACAACGTGTTGTTCGACAAAGCCGAAGACGGTTCGCCTCGCCTGGGCGGATTCTTCGATTTCTATTTCGCGGGATGCGACAAGTGGCTGTTCGATCTGGCCGTGACCGTCAACGACTGGTGTTGCGACCTGTCGACCGGCGTGCTGGACGACGCTCGCGTGCACGCCATGCTGCGCGCCTACGAGACGGTGCGCCCGCTCACGAGCATCGAAGCGTCGCACTGGCGCGATATGCTCCGGGCCGGGGCGCTGCGCTTCTGGGTGTCGCGCCTGTATGATTTTCACTTGCCGCGGACGGCCGAAATGCTCAAGCCGCACGATCCGGGGCATTTCGAACGAATCCTGCGCCAGCGCATCGAAGCCGTTTCCGTCCCTTGGCTGTAACCTGACGTCCTATCGGAGTCATTCGAACCCTATGCAATTGCTTGAAGTCCCGCCGAAGAGTGGTTATGTGTGGCTGCGCCAGGGCATCTGGCTGTTCCGCAAGAACCCGCTCGCCATTCTGACGCTGCTCTTCGCCTATCTGTTCGGCGTGATGTTGCTGTCGATCCTGCCGGTTGTGGGCGCGTTCCTGCCGCTGCTGTTCATACCCGGCCTGTCGGTCGGCTTCATGGCCGCCTGCCGCGACATCATCAAGAGCAAGCAGGTGTTGCCGACCGTGCTGCTCGACGGCTTTCGCGGCCACGGCAAAGAAGTCTCTCGCCGGCTGCTCATCCTCGGCGGCTATTACATCGTGGCGATGGCCGCCGTGTTCCTCTTCTCCGCACTCTTCGACGGCGGCGACCTGCTGAACAAGATGCTCTTCGGCGGGCGCATCAGCGAAGAATCGCTCGTGAACGGCTCGATGGGCCAGGCAATGCTGGCCGCAGCGGTGGCCTATGTGCCGGTCGCGATGATGTTCTGGTTCGCACCGGTGCTCGTGGCCTGGCACGACGTCACGCCCGTCAAGGCGCTGTTTTTCAGTTGGACGGCCTGCGTGCGCAACCTGCGTGCCTTTGTCGTCTATGGGCTGTGCACGGCGGTCGTCGCCACGGTGCTGCCACTGATCCTGACACTGACGATGGCTGCGATGGGCATTCATCAATACGCCATGCTCATCCTCATGCCGTACTCGATCCTGTTCACGGCGGTGCTGTACTGCTCGTTCTACGCGAGCTATCGCGGCTGCTTCGGCGTGCAGGAAATCGGCGCCATCGATCCGAACGTCGCGCCACCGGAGGCGTAAGCCTTGGCGTCGATCATCGGCGCACAAAGCAAAGGGCGCCCGAGGGCGCCCTTTTTCATGGCCGTGACGATAACGCCATCGAATCGCCGGTCCCGCCGTTACTCGATCGGCTGGAGTTTCGCGACGGCAAGTGCGAGCCACTTCTCGCCATGACGCCCGAACCTCACATGAGCGCGAGCTTCCACGCCCGTCCCCTCAAGCCCGATGATCTTGCCCTCGCCGAACTTGGTGTGGAAGACGCCCTGCCCCAGCTTGAAGCCCGTCTCCGACGACCGCGAACGGTCTGCAAGCGCCTGTTCCGACTTGGTCGCCACCCATTCGTCCTGCTTTGGCGCGCTCGCTTGCGGACGCGAAAACCAGTCGCGCCCCCAGGCCGGCTCTGCCTGGCCCAGACGCGCGCCCGGCTGCGCACGCGGCGTCAGGAACTTCAATACCGCCTCCGGAATTTCCTCGAAGAAGCGCGAGCGAACGTTGTAGCGCGTCTGACCATGAAGCATGCGGCTTTGCGTGAACGAGAGATATAACCGCTCCTTGGCACGCGTGATTGCCACGTACATCAATCGGCGCTCTTCCTCGAGACCGTCGAGTTCGAGCGCACTGTTTTCGTGCGGGAACAGCCCCTCTTCCAGACCGGTGACGAAGACCGCCGTAAATTCCAGCCCCTTGGCTGCGTGAACCGTCATCAGTTGCACGGCGTCCTGCCCAGCCTCTGCCTGATTGTCCCCGGCCTCGAGCGAGGCATGCGACAGAAACCCGGCGAGCGGCGTCATCTCCACTGGCGTGTCGGCGTCGACTACGCCATCGGGCGACGCCAGCACATCGGGCGCGCCCGGCAACGCGGGCCGCATGGCGATCAAACGCGCCGGCGCGTCGAGCCCGTAACCCTCTTCGGCGATGAATGCCGTGGCCGCATGCACCAGTTCCTGCAAGTTCTCGATACGATCCTGACCTTCCTTCTCGGTCTGGTAGTGTGCGATCAGCCCGCTCGCGTCGATGATATGCGTGACGACCTCCGGCAGCGTGAGGCGCGCGGTGTCCTGACGCATCTGCTCGATCAACCGGACGAATGCCGTCAGATTGGTGCCCGCTTTGCCGGTCATATAAGGTACGGCGGCATACATCGAGCAGTTGTAGAGACGTGCCGCGTCTGCCAACTGCTCCAATGACCGCGCGCCGATCCCGCGCGTCGGGAAGTTCACGACCCGGACAAACGCCGTATCGTCGTTCGGGTTCTCGATCAGACGCAGGTACGCCAGCGCATGCTTGACTTCCTGACGCTCGAAAAAGCGCAGCCCGCCGTACACACGGTACGCGATGCCTGCGCCCACCAGTGCGTGCTCCATCACCCGCGACTGGGCGTTACTCCGATACAGAATGGCGATGTCCTGGCGCGACAGGCCCTGCGCGACGAGCGCCTTGATCTCTTCGACAAGCCAGCTCGCCTCCTGCAAGTCGGTAGCGGCCTCGTAGACCCGGATCAGCTCGCCATGCCCCGCATCGGTGCGCAAATTTTTGCCCAGACGCCGCGCATTATTCGAAATCAATGCGTTGGCCGCGTCCAGGATGTTGCCGTGCGACCGGTAGTTCTGCTCGAGCTTGATCATGTGCCGAACGCGGAATTCGCGCTCGAAGTCAGCCATATTGCCGACGTTGGCACCACGAAACGCGTAGATGCTCTGATCGTCGTCGCCCACGGCAAACACTGCCGCGTTCGATCCCGCGAGCATCTTGAGCCATGCGTACTGGAGCTTGTTCGTGTCCTGAAACTCGTCGACGAGGATGTGACGGAAGCGCGACTGGTAATGCACCCGCAGCGGCTCGTTATGCTTGAGCAGTTCGAAACAGCGCAGCAGCAGTTCGGCGAAATCGACCACCCCTTCGCGCTGGCATTGCTCCTGATAGGCGGCGTACAGCTCGACGAACTTCTGGTTGAAGGCGTCGTTGGCCTCGACCTCGTGCGGGCGCAAGCCCTGTTCCTTGGCGTTATTGATGAAATATTGCAGGTTTTTCGGCGGAAACTTCTCATCGTCGACATTCGCCGCTTTCATCATTCGCTTGATGGCGGAGAGCTGATCGGCCTGATCGAGGATCTGGAAGCTCTGCGGCAGCCCGGCGTCGCGAAAATGCGCGCGCAGCATACGGTTGCACAGTCCGTGGAACGTGCCGATCCACATGGCGCGGGTGCTGATCGGCAGCATGGCCCCCAGACGGGCCTGCATTTCCTTGGCCGCCTTATTGGTAAAGGTCACCGCCAGAATGCCGGCCGGGCCCACATGGCCTTGCTGGATCAGCCACGCGATACGCGTGGTCAGCACGCGCGTCTTGCCGGAACCTGCGCCCGCGAGAATAAGGGCTGGCTCATCCGGGAGGGTCACGGCGGCCAGTTGTTCGGGGTTCAGGTTGGCGAGCAGATCGGGCATGTCGGGAGGGAAATTCAAGTGAACCCCGATTATAAATCCTGCTGCGACGCGGAAACGGCGCCGAATCTTTTATAATTCAGGGTTTCACGCATTACACGGTCCATCCAATCCATGAGCGACAGCGACAATACGCTTGCCAAGAGCTTCGAGCCGCAGGACGTCGAAGCCCACTGGGGCCCCGAATGGGAACGCCGCGGCTATGCCCGGCCGACTTTCGACGACGCCCGCGAAGATTTCAGCATCCAGTTGCCGCCGCCGAACGTTACCGGCACGCTGCACATGGGGCATGCGTTCAACCAGACGATCATGGATGGCCTCACCCGCTATCACCGCATGAAAGGTGCCAACACCCTCTGGGTGCCGGGCACGGACCATGCAGGCATCGCCACGCAGATCGTCGTCGAGCGCCAGCTCGACGCCCAGAAGATCTCGCGCCACGACCTCGGCCGCGAGAAGTTCGTCGAGCGAGTCTGGGACTGGAAGGAACAGTCGGGCAGTACGATCACGCGTCAGGTGCGCCGTCTGGGCGCGTCCATCGACTGGAGTCGTGAGTACTTCACGATGGACGACAAGATGTCCCAGGCCGTGCGCGACGTGTTCGTCACGCTGTACGAGCAGGGGCTGATCTATCGTGGCAAGCGTCTCGTGAACTGGGAATCGACCCTGCTCACCGCCGTGTCCGATCTGGAAGTGGTCAGCGAGGAAGAAGAAGGCTCGCTGTGGCACATTCGCTATCCGCTGGCTGACGGCTCGGGTTCACTCACGGTTGCCACCACGCGTCCGGAGACGATGCTCGGCGACGTCGCGCTGATGGTCCATCCGGAAGACGAGCGCTACAAACACCTGATCGGCCAGATGGCCAAGCTGCCGCTGTCCGATCGCGAAATCCCGATCATCGCCGACGATTACGTCGATCGCGAATTCGGCACGGGCGTGGTGAAAGTCACGCCGGCGCACGACTTCAACGATTACGCCGTGGGCCAGCGCCACAACCTGCCGCAGATCAACATTCTCACGCTCGACGCGAAGATCAACGAGAACGCCCCGGAAAAGTACCGCGGACTGGATCGTTTCGACGCGCGCAAGCAGATCGTCGCCGACCTCGACGCACAGGGCCTGCTCGAATCGGTCAAACCGCACAAGCTGATGGTGCCGCGCAGCGACCGCACCGGCACGGTCATCGAGCCGATGCTCACCGACCAATGGTTTGTCGCGATGAGCAAACCCGCACCGGAAGGCACGTTCCATCCGGGCAAGTCGATTACCGAGACGGCGCTCGATGTCGTGCGCAGCGGTGAGATCAAGTTCGTGCCGGAGAACTGGACGACGACCTATAACCAGTGGCTCGAGAACATTCAGGACTGGTGTATCTCGCGTCAACTCTGGTGGGGCCACCAGATTCCCGCGTGGTACGACGATGCAGGCAAGGTGTACGTCGCTCGCACGGAAGACGAAGCGATCGGGAAGGCGCGTGCTAACGGTTACACCGGCACACTCAAGCGCGACGAAGACGTGCTCGACACATGGTTCTCGTCGGCACTGGTGCCGTTCTCGTCGCTTGGCTGGCCGCAAGAGACGCCCGAACTGAAGCACTTCCTGCCGTCGTCGGTGCTGGTGACCGGCTTCGACATCATCTTCTTCTGGGTGGCGCGCATGGTCATGATGACCACGCACTTCACGGGCAAGGTGCCGTTCAAGACCGTGTACGTGCACGGCCTCGTGCGCGATGCCGAAGGCCAGAAGATGTCGAAGTCGAAGGGCAACACGCTCGATCCGATCGACATCGTCGACGGTGTGTCGCTCGACGCCCTCCTCGCCAAGCGCACGACGGGTCTGATGAACCCGAAGCAGGCCGCGAGTATCGAGAAGAAGACGCGCAAGGAATTTCCGGAAGGCATTGCGCCGTTCGGGACCGACGCGTTGCGCTTCACGTTCGCATCGATGGCCACGCTCGGCCGGAACATCAACTTCGATCTCGCGCGCTGCGAAGGCTATCGCAACTTCTGCAACAAGCTGTGGAACGCCACGCGCTTCGTGCTGATGAACTGCGAAGGCCAGGACTGCGGCATGGCGCCGTGCGTGGGGGATTGCGGTCCGGACGGTCAACTGGACTTCTCGCGCGCCGACCGCTGGATCGTGTCGCTGCTGCAACGCGTGGAAGCCGATGTCGCGAAGGGCTTTGCCGACTACCGCTTCGACAACATCGCCAGCGCGATCTACAAGTTCGTGTGGGACGAGTACTGCGACTGGTACGTCGAACTGGCCAAGTGGCAGATTCAGAACGGCACCCCGGCGCAACAGCGCGCTACGCGCCGCACCCTGCTGCGTGTGCTGGAAACGGTGCTGCGCCTGGCGCACCCGATCATCCCGTTCATCACCGAAGCCCTGTGGCAAAAGGTGGCGCCGTTGGCCGGCCGCTATCCGGCAGACAAGGCAGCGGGCGAAGCCAGTATCATGGTGCAGCCGTACCCGGTGGCCGACACGAGCAAGATCGACGAAGGCGACGAAGCCTGGATGCAGCAGTTGAAGGCGGCGGTCGACGCATGCCGCAACCTGCGCGGGGAAATGAACCTCTCGCCGGCCCAACGCGTCCCTCTGCTGGTGGCGGGCGATGTGGCATTCCTCACGTCGATCGCACCGTACCTGCAAACGCTGGCGAAGCTCTCCGAGGTGCAGGTGCTGGCCGACGAAGCCACGCTCGACGCGCAGGCCGCCGGCGCGCCGCTCGCCGTGGTGGGCGCGAACAAGCTCGCATTGAAGGTGGAGATCGACGTCGCGGCAGAGCGCGAGCGCCTCGGCAAGGAAGTCAAGCGTCTCGAAGGCGAGATCGCGAAGTGCCACGGCAAGCTCTCCAACGAGAGCTTTGTGGCGCGAGCGCCTGCCAACGTCGTGGAACTCGAGAAGCAACGATTGGTCGACTTTGAAGCCGTTCTCGGCAAATTGCAGGCTCAGCTCGCCCGCCTGCCCGCTTGAGACGCTCGATAGCTACCAGGGAGATACCAATGAAAACCGTCGTGACCAAAGCCGTGTTCCCCGTTGCGGGCCTCGGCACCCGATTCCTCCCGGCGACCAAGGCGAGCCCGAAGGAAATGCTGCCCGTCGTCGACAAGCCGCTGATTCAGTACGCGGTGGAAGAAGCGGCGGCCGCCGGCATTACGGAGATGATCTTCGTGACGGGGCGCAACAAGCGTGCGATCGAAGATCACTTCGACACGGCCTTCGAACTCGAAGCGGAACTCGAAGCCAAGAACAAGCAGGCGCTGCTCGACGTCGTGCATTCGATCAAGCCGCAGCATATCGACTGCTTCTACGTGCGTCAGCCCAAGGCGCTGGGTCTGGGGCATGCGGTGCTGTGTGCAGAGAAGCTCGTGGGCGATGAGCCGTTCGCGGTCATTCTCGCCGACGACTTGCTCGATGGCGACCCGCCGGTGCTCAAGCAGATGGTCGATCTGTACAACCAGTATCACAACTCGATCATCGGCGTGGAAGAGATCCCCATCGAGCAGAGCCGCTCGTACGGCATCGTCGCGGGCAACGAGTGGGGCGAGAAGGACATCGTCAAACTGACGAATATCGTCGAAAAGCCGGCACCGGAAGATGCACCGTCGAATCTGGGCGTTGTCGGCCGCTACGTGCTGCGTCCGCGCATCTTCGATTGCATTCGCGAGATCGATCCGGGCTCGGGTGGCGAGATCCAATTGACGGATGCCATCCAGAAGCTGATGCAGGATGAAGTCGTATTGGCGTATCGCTACAAGGGCAAGCGCTTCGATTGCGGCAGCAAGCTCGGCTACCTGAAGGCGACGGTGGAGTTTGCGCTGCGTCACCCGGAACTGAAGGACGCGTTCCGAGAGTACCTGCGCGAGACGCACGGCGATCTCGGGTAAGCGTCAGGCACTGCACCAAAGAAAAAGCCGACGGCATGTCCGTCGGCTTTTTTTCACCCGCAGCGCGGTGCAATCAGCGGCGGCGCATCAGGAAGTGGAACGTCTTGCCTTCTTCGCGCGACTCGATGAGTTCGTTGCCGGTCTGCTTGGCAAACGCGCTGAAGTCGCGCGCCGAACCCGGATCGGTGGCAATGATGTGCAGTACTTCGCCGCTCTGCATGTCGGCAAGTGCCTTCTTGGCACGCAGGATCGGCAGCGGGCAGTTCAGACCGCTCGCGTCGACTTCTTTCTGGAATTCCATGCTCTTGTCCCTCTCGTCAGTCCTGTTCGAATCGTGTGCCGGGCTCCCCCTGCAGACCGCGATTCTACCGTAGTCGCCGCACCGCGCCGTCAGCCGGCAATCGACAGCCTCGCCGAATCGACGTATTCGACCGGCAGATTGCGCCGCCGCAGCCACTCGGCCACGGCGTGTCCGGTGCCTGCCCGCCATGGGCGCACCTGCTCCGGCGAAACGAGACGGAACTCGGCAAGTTCTTCCGAGAGACGGATATCGCCATCGCAAACCGCGTGATAGGCGATGATCAACTCGTTCTTGCGCATGAATTCGTAGACGCCGAGCAGCGAAATCGCGTCGGTCTCCAGATTGGTCTCTTCCTTGATCTCGCGCCGAATGCCGTCTTCGGGCGTTTCATCGCGCTCAAGAAATCCGGTGATGAGCGCAAACATGCCCTCTGTCCACGCCGCATTGCGCGCCAGCAGGATCTGGCCGCGGTACTCGACGAGGCCAGCCACGACCGGCAACGGATTATCCCAGTGGACGAAACCACAAGCGGCATCCGGACAGGCGCGGCGAATGCGCCCGGCCACCTCCCGCGAGTCGAGCGACGAAGCGCAACGGGGACAGAAAATTAGTTCGTTCATGATCGTTCTTCCGCGAATTCGAATATCTTAAATGAACTCATGACGCGCTGCACATTCTGAAGATTCCGGGACGCCGGCGGACCAAGCCCGCGAGGGCCGGGGCGTATAATCGTCCAACGTCTTTCGCTCATCGCCCACGACCAAGTGTCAGCCATCCCGCCAAACACCGAGTCCGCCTCAGCTCCCCCGCCCCCATCGCCGACACCTGTGCCGGCGTCGTCGCCATCGCCGTCGCCATCGTTATCGGCCCGTCTGGCCAGAAAGGGGGTAGTACATAGGTCGCGCCGCCTCTGGCACAACTACGGCGTATTCTGGCTCGGCGCAGTGCTCGTGGGCCTGGTCTCCGTGGCGTACGCCAAGCTGATCGACTTCGGCTTCGAACTGTTCCAGCGCATGCTCTCGTATGGCGCATGGCTCCCGCTGATCGTCACGCCACTTGGCGCTGCGCTGGCCATCTGGCTAACGCAGAAGTGCTTCCGTGGCGCCGAAGGCAGCGGTATTCCCCAGGTCATCGCCACGTTGCAGGACTCTCGGCTATCGAAATCGCTGCTGTCGCTGCGCATCATGGTCGGCAAGATCGCGATCTCGTTTCTCGGCATTCTTTGCGGCTTCACGATCGGCCGTGAAGGACCGACGGTCCAGATCGGTGCATCGCTCATGTATGCGATGCGCCGCGGTTATCGCCGCAGCAGCGCGCACATCGAGCGTCAATTGACGCTGGCAGGCGCGGCGGCCGGGCTCGCGGCCGCGTTCAACACGCCGCTCGCGGGCGTCGTGTTTGCCATTGAGGAATTGAGCCGGAGTTTCGTCGCCCGCAACAGCGGCACGCTCATCACGGCCATCATCTTTTCCGGGGTCGTCGCCCTCGGCCTGCAGGGCAACTACCTGTACTTCGGACAGATCAAGGCGCTCACCGAGTTCCGCTGGACGCTGATCCCGGTCTTGGTCGCCGCCAGCCTGCTGACGGGCGTCGCAGGCGGCGTGTTCGGCTGGCTGATGCTTAACGTGCCACGATGGATGCCCGCGTCGCTGGTGGGTCTGCGCCGGGCACACCCGGTGCGTTTCGCGTTTCTGTGCGGGCTGACCATCGCCGTGATCGGCGTGGTCTCGGGCGGCACGACGTTCGGCAGTGGTTATGCCGAGGCGCGCGGCCTGCTCGAGTCGCACGCGGCCCTTTCGCCGCTCTACGCGCTGCTGAAGTTCGCTGCGTTGTGCGTGTCGTACCTGTCGGGGATTCCCGGCGGCATCTTCGCGCCGTCGCTCGCTATCGGGGCCGGGCTCGGCAACGTGATGGCCCACGTCACCTCAGTCATACCGCTCCCGGCCATGGCCGCGCTGTGTATGGTCGGATATCTGGCGGCGGTCACGCAATCGCCGATTACGTCGTTCGTGATCGTCATGGAGATGATCGACGGTCATCAGATGGTGATCCCTCTCATGGCCGTCGCCCTGCTCTCGACACAGGTCTCGAAAGCGATTGCGCCGTCGTTCTATCACACGCTGGCGCATCGCTTCCTCACGCCAACGGCGCCCGCGCCGCGACAGGGGTGAATGGCGCGACCGCCTCGCGGCGGTCGATCAAGCCTTCACGCTCAGTTGCCGGATATCCGCAGCCAGGCGCTCGACCGTCTCCGGGCGGGTATCCCACGCACACATGAAGCGGCAGCCACCCGCACCAATGAACGTGTAGAAGCGCCAGCCCTTCGCACGCAGCGCTTCGATCACGTGCAACGGCAATTCCGCGAACACGGCGTTGGCTTGTGTCTCGAACATCAGCGACACGCCCGGCACATCGCGAATGCGCTGAGCGAGCAATTGCGCCATCGCATTGGCGTGGCGTGCGTTGCGCAGCCATGTGTCGTGTTCCAGCATGCCAAGCCACGGCGCGGAAATGAAGCGCATCTTCGACGCCAATTGCCCCGCCTGCTTCACCCGGTAGGCGAAATCTTCGGCCAGCGCGCGGTTGAAGAACACCACGGCCTCACCCACCGGCAAGCCATTCTTCGTGCCGCCGAAGCAAAGCACGTCCACGCCCGCCCGCCAGGTCACGTCGCCCGGATGACAGCCCAGTGCCGCGACCGCATTGGCGAAGCGGGCACCGTCCATATGCACACGCAGATTGCGCCGCTTGGCAACGGCCGAGATCGCCTTGATCTCGTCGACCGAGTAGACGGTACCAACTTCCGTCGCCTGCGTGAGCGTGACAACCTTGGGCTTCGGGAAGTGAATGTCCGAACGCCGGTTGATGACCGACTCGATGGCGTCTGGCGTGAGCTTGCCGTTGTTCTCGCGTCCACGCGCGGTGAGCAGCTTCGCCCCGTTGGAGAAGAATTCCGGACCACCGCACTCGTCGGTCTCGACATGTGCCAGTTCATGGCAGATGACGGAGTGATACGACTGCGATAGCGACGCCAGTGCGAGCGAATTGGCTGCCGTGCCGTTAAAGACGAAGAAGACCTCGCAATCCGTGTCGAACAACTGGCGAATGCCGTCGCACACGCGCTGCGTCCACGTGTCGTCGCCGTAAGCAACTTCGTGGCCGCTGGCGTTTGCTTCAATCAGATAATGCAGCGCCTCGGGGCAAATTCCCGCGTAATTGTCCGACGCAAAGTGTTGCGGCGTTTGGGCCGGTTCGCTGCTGGCGCCGGCATGGGTGGCGGCGTGAGGACTCGATAGGGACGGGACTTGCGACATGACAACCTCATCAATACGGCAGGGACGCCCTGAGCATCCCCGCCTCGGATCTGCCGGCGGCCCCTGCGGTGAGCACCGGCTCGCCCGGTTTTACTCAGGACGCGGGTCCGACCACAGCGTGCCTGCGGTCGACCAGTTCTCGGGCTTGACGTCAGTAATGATGATGTCCACCGACTCTGCCTTGCAACCGATCGTCTTCACCGCCGCTTCCGTGACGGCTTTGACGAATGCGCGCTTTTGCTCGACCGAGCGCCCCTCGAACATCTCGACGTGAAACGTTGGCATTGCAGTCTCTCTCCTTATGTCGTTATCAAGATTGGCAGCACTGCCGCCTCTCCTATCTCTCGGGCAAAGCCTGCTGGCTTGCCTGACGCTCGCGACGGCACGCCTGCGCAGCGGTCAATCGCGAAACGAGGCGTCTATTTTATCCAGTTTGCGTAGTAGTGCAGGCCACTCCAACACGCCTTCGATGGCGCCGCCGTCTTCGAGCTGAACGGCGGTCTTATCCTGCACCGCCACGCTGGGCAAATGCGGCGCCACACCGCCCGCCAGCGCCAGCAACTGGATCTCGCACGCCTTGACCAGCGTGGCCATCAGCACAAACGCTTCGGCGACCGTGCGCCCCGTCGTCAGCGTGCCGTGATTGCGCAGCAGCATGGCCGGATGCGCGCCGAGCGAGGTCACGAGCCGCTCGCCCTCCGACGGCGAAAACGCCAGCCCTTCGTAGTCGTGATAGCCGATACGCTCGTGAAAGCGCAGGGCATGCTGCGAGATCGGCAGCAATCCATGCGGCTGGATCGACACTGCGATGCCCGCCGTATTGTGCAGATGCATGACACACGCGGCGTCAGCACGCGCCGCATGCACCGCGCCGTGCAGGGCAAACCCAGTCACATTCACGGGGTGCTCGCTCTCCCCGACGATCTCGCCGGCCATCGTAATCTTCACCAGATTCGATGCCGTCACCTCGTCGAATGTCAGACCGAACGGGTTGATGAGAAAGTGCCCCGGCTCGCCCGGCACCATCGCAGAGATGTGGGTGTAGATGAGATCGTCCCAGCCGTGCAGTGCAACGAGCCGGTAACAGGCCGCAAGATCGACGCGCATCCGACGCTCGGCGTCGCTCATGGCAGTGGCGGCCTTTCTGCCCGCCTGCAGGGTAAAGGACATGGATAAGTCTCAGAGAAAGGAGATATCGGACCGGCAGACGGCGACACGCAGCACAGGCGCTTCAGCGCGCGTGCTCAAGTGAACGCCGCCAATCCCACCCGAAGCCGATCGCGCCGAGCACGAGCACACCGCTCGCGCACAGCAGCGCTGCGGTAAAGCTGCCGGTGGCCTCGACGAGTGGCGCGGCCACCAGCGGCCCGACGATCTGCCCGATCCCGTACGATGCCGTGACCAGACCGATCAGGCCATTGGCATTGTCCCCACGCAGGCGTCGGCATTCGCGCACCGCGTACACGGTAATCGCGGTGAACGGCAGCCCTACGAGCACACTCCCCAACGCGAACCCCACGGCATTCGGCAGCACGATACCGATTCCGACCCCCAAGCCTTGCGTGACGTAGCACGCGGCGAGCAGCAGCCGGTTGTCCCAGGCCAGCGGCGCACGCGCGCCGATGATGGCCCCCGGCATCACCATGAGTCCGAGCAGCGGGAAAAAGAGGTCGGGCCACGGCGACCCTGGGAGTGCCTGACGCGCGATAACCGGCAGGAAGGTCGCCGTGATGATGTAACCGAATCCGGCGAAGCCGTAGAGCACCGTGACCGGGATGACGCTCTCGCCGCTGCCATGATTGACCGCGTGAGCGGCAGCATGCGAGGGCGTGCCGCCAGAGGATTTGACGGTATCGGCGGTCTTCGCCGGTTCGGCGACATCGGCCGCGAACGTGCGCCAGATCACCACGAGCAATATCAGCGCCAGTACCCCACACAACAACCAGCCGCCACGCGCGGGCCACGTCAGCGTGTTGTTCAGGTTAGCAAGCAACCCCGTGACCACAATGCCTGCGCCGGGACCGGCAAAGATCACGCCGCCGAGACTCGGCATACGCAGCTCACCGAGCTTGCGGAAGCCCCACCCCGCCGAAAACACCATCGCCCATGCGCTCATCACCCCCGCCAGCGTGCGCACCACGGCCCAGACGGCGAACGACTCGAGCAGCCCCATCGCCAATGTCAGCGCGACGGTCGCCGCCAGCGCGAAACGGATGATGAGCGTCGGCGTGAAGCGCAGCCACATGCATGACAACGCCCCGATGAAGTAACCCGCGTAATTGAGGGAAGCGAGCCAACTGCCATGTTGAATATCGGTGAGCCGCTCATGCAACATCAGCGGCAACATCGGCGTGAAGGCAAAGCGGCCAATGCCCATGGCGATGGCCAGGGCAAGCATGCAGGACAAGGCGATGCGCCACGCCGCACGCTCAGGCGATGGCTGATGCAACGAGACGGTTCTGTCGGAATCGGCGAGTGTGGCTGGCATGGCGATAGCTTTGTGGGAAACCACGCACCGGTGCGCGCAGCTTTCCGAATACTTTACATGCAAACCATTCCCGGATGCGGGGGTTCCCCTGCGTCGCGCAGGGCCATGGACCGTATTTGCCGTTCGAGCTCTGGGGCTCCTCACTGGAATGAAACGCTGGAGCCCTTCGCTTCGGCATCCTTGCTAATACTGAAACTGTACTGTGTGCGCGTCAGGCCACCCGACGGCACGGGATCATCCACTTTGCCAATGCAAAACGCGCACCGAAGTGCGCGTTTTGCTCAGGCCATCCCGGTAAATCACCGGAGCCAGCCAATCGAACCGGGGCAGCAGCCTGTGCTGCCGCCTTTGCCGGATCGGATCTCGTCAGACCTTGCCGGCCACCCAGCCCTGCACGCCGGCCAACGCCTGCGGCAGTTGCGACGGGTCGGTACCGCCAGCCTGCGCCATGTCCGGACGGCCACCGCCCTTGCCGCCGACCTGCTGCGCGACGAAGTTGACCAGCTCACCGGCCTTGACCTTGCCAGTGGCGTCGGCCGTCACGCCCGCGATCAGGCTGACCTTGCCGCCCTCGACAGCCGCGAGCACGATCGCCGCGCTCTTGAGCTTGTCCTTGAGCTTGTCCATCGTCTCGCGCAGCGTCTTGACGTCGGCACCTTCGAGTTGCGCGGCCAACACTTTCAGACCGTTCACGTCGACCGCCTTCTCGACCAGCTCGTCACCCTGGCTCGAAGCGAGCTTCGACTTGAGCGCCGCCAGCTCCTTCTCGAGCGACTTGACCTGCTCCTGCACCTGCGCGATACGCGGCGTCAGTTCGGCCGGCTGGGTCTTGAGCGCAGCAGCGGCCTCGTTGACCTGATCGTCGAGCTTCTGCACGAATCGCACCGAGTTGTCGCCGGTAATGGCTTCCACACGGCGGATACCGGCGGCAACACCACCTTCCATCACGATCTTGAACAGGCCGATGTCGCCCGTACGTGTCACGTGCGTGCCGCCGCACAGTTCGCGCGACGTTCCGATATCGAGCACACGCACTTCGTCACCGTACTTCTCGCCGAACAGCGCCATCGCGCCGCCCTTGACGGCATCGTCGAAGGACATCAGCGCAGCTTGCGTCGGGGCATTGGCCAGCACTTCGGCGTTGACGATGTCTTCCACACGACGGATTTCGTCGGCGGTCATCGCGGCGTTATGGGCGAAGTCGAAACGGGTCTTGTCGGCGTCGACGAGCGAGCCCTTCTGTTGCACGTGCGCGCCCAACACTTCACGCAGCGCCTTGTGCATCAAGTGCGTAGCCGAGTGGTTGCGAACGGTGCGTGCACGGCGCACGGCATCGACCTGCGCCGTGACTGCCTCGCCCACCTTCAGCTCGCCCGACGCCAGCGTGCCGTAGTGACCGAATACGTCGGCCTGAATCTTTTGCGTGTCCGACACACCGAAACGTGCGCCCCCTGAGGTGATCAGGCCCTGATCGCCCACCTGACCGCCCGATTCAGCGTAGAACGGCGTGGTGTCGAGCACCACGATACCTTGCTGACCAGCGCAGAGCTTACCCACGCTCGTGCCGTCAACGTAGAGCGCCGTTACCTTCGCGCCTTCGAGCACCAGCTTGTCGTAGCCCTGGAAGCGGGTCTTGTCGCCGCTATATTCGAGCGCCGTCGCCATCTTGAACTTGCCCGCAGCACGGGCCTGTTCACGCTGACGCGCCATCGCGGCGTCGAACGCAGTCTCGTCGACCGTGATGCTGCGCTCGCGGCAGACGTCGGCCGTCAGATCCAGCGGGAAACCATACGTGTCGTGCAGCTTGAAGGCGAGTTCACCGTCGAGCGTGGTCACGCCGCGCTTGGCCAGATCGGCCAGCGCGCCTTCGAGAATCTCCATGCCGTTCTCGATGGTTTCGCCAAAACGTTCTTCTTCCTGCTTGAGCACATCGGTCACGCGCTGCTGCGCCTGCGTGAGTTCCGGATAGGCAACGCCCATCTCGGCGACCAGATCCGGCACGAGCTTGTAGAAGAACGGCTTCTTGCAGCCCAACTTGTAGCCGTGACGGATCGCGCGGCGGACGATACGGCGCAGCACGTAGCCACGGCCTTCGTTGCCCGGAATCACGCCATCGACAATCAGGAACGAGCAGGCACGAATGTGATCGGCGATCACCTTGAGCGAGTTCGCGGCGAGATCGGTCACACCGGTCTCACGGCCAGCGGCCTTGATCAGGTGCTGGAACAGATCGATTTCGTAATTGCTATGCACGTGCTGCAGCACGGCCGCGATACGCTCAAGCCCCATGCCGGTGTCCACGCAGGGCTTGGGCAGCGGCGTCATGTTGCCCTGCTCGTCGCGGTTGAACTGCATGAACACGAGATTCCAGATCTCGATGTAGCGGTCGCCGTCTTCTTCCGGCGATCCCGGGGGGCCGCCCCACACATCAGCGCCGTGGTCGAAGAAGATTTCCGAGCACGGACCGCAGGGGCCGGTGTCGGCCATCTGCCAGAAGTTGTCCGAGGCATAGCGCGCGCCCTTGTTGTCGCCGATGCGGATGATGCGCTCGGTCGGCACGCCGACTTCCTTCGCCCAGATGTCGTAGGCCTCGTCGTCTTCCTTGTAGACGGTGACCCAGAGTTTGTCCTTCGGCAGCTTGTAGACCTCGGTCAGCAGTTCCCACGCATATTGAATCGCTTCGCGCTTGAAATAGTCGCCGAACGAGAAGTTGCCCAGCATTTCGAAGAACGTGTGGTGACGCGCCGTATAGCCGACGTTCTCCAGATCGTTGTGCTTGCCGCCCGCGCGTACGCTGCGCTGGGCCGTGGTCGCGCGCTTGTACGGGCGCGTCTCGAGACCGAGGAAGACGTCCTTGAACTGCACCATGCCGGAGTTCGTGAACAGCAGCGTGGGGTCATTGGACGGCACGAGGCTCGACGAGCGCACGATGGTGTGCCCCTTCGACTCGAAGAAGTTGAGGAATTTTTCCCGAATGTCTGCGACTTTCATAGGGTACGTGAGCGTGGGGACCGGGCGAGCTAAGCCAAGCCTGGTGGGTATTTTGCAAACTTTTGATTATACGGGAAATCGACCCTGCCACCGCGTCGCGCCACCAACCGCACTGCGAAACGACGCTGGTCAGAAGCGAACGGCAGGACGTAGACTCATCGCCAACAGTTCCGCATTGCAAAACATTGTTCCGCGCAATGCCGGCGATCACGAACAATCACGAACGCAAAGGAGATACGAATCGATGGGCGCGCTGAGTCATATCCGGGTGTTGGATCTTTCGCGAGTGTTGGCGGGGCCGTGGGCCACGCAGAATCTGGCGGATCTGGGGGCGGACGTGATCAAGGTGGAGCGTCCCGGTGTGGGCGACGACACGCGTAGCTGGGGCCCGCCGTATCAGCGCGACGCCGAGGGCAACGACACGCAAGAAGCCGCTTACTATCTCGCAGCCAACCGTAACAAGCGCTCGCTCACGCTCGACATCTCGCGCCCGGAGGGGCAAGCGATCGTGCGTGCGCTCGCCGCGCAAAGCGATGTCGTGGTCGAGAATTACAAGGTTGGCCAACTCGCGAAGTACGGTCTCGACTATGCGTCGCTCAAGGCCATCAAGCCGGATCTCGTCTACTGCTCGATCACGGGCTTCGGCCAGAACGGCCCGCACGCGTCGCGCGCCGGGTACGACTTCATCGTGCAAGGCATTGGCGGCTTCATGAGCATTACCGGCGAGCGCGACGGCCTGCCGGGCGGCGGCCCGCAGAAGGCGGGCGTTGCTATTGCCGATCTGATGACGGGCATGTATGCGAGTCTAGCAATCATGGCCGCGCTCACCCACCGTGACCGCACGGGCGTGGGGCAGTACATCGACATGGCGTTGCTCGACACGCAGGTCGCCATGCTCGCCAACATGAACACCAACTATCTGGCGAGCGGCAAGGCGCCCGTGCGCTGGGGCAACGCGCACCCGAACATCGTCCCGTACCAGACCTTCCAGACAGCCGACGACGGCTGGATCATCGTGGCCGTAGGCAACGACGGTCAGTTCCGAAAGTTCGTCGAGGCGGGCGAAGCGCCGGGGCTCGCCGACGACGCACGGTTTGCGACCAATCCGTCGCGCGTGCGTCACCGCGACACGCTCGTGCCGATCCTCGCGCAGATGGTGCGCAAGTTCGGCAAGGACGCCTGGATCGACAAGCTCGAGGCGGCTGGCGTACCGTGCGGCCCGATCAACACGCTGCCGGAAGTCTTCGCACATCCGCAAGTCATCGCCCGCGAGATGGCGGTCGAATTGCCGCATCCGTCGGGCGGCGTCGCACGCATTGTCGCCAGTCCGATGAAGATGAGCGAGACGCCACCCGTTGCCCGCAGCGCCCCGCCGACGCTGGGGCAGCACAGCGATGAAATTCTGCGCGAGCGGCTCGGGTTCGACGACGCCAGAATCGCGCAACTGCGCGGCGACAGCATCGTCTGACGCCCACGAAAATGGGCCTGGCGCGAACCCAATCGCGACAGGCCCTGCCTGCCGGCGCAACCTACGTTCGATCCACGTTCGATCCACGTCCGATCCACGTTATGCGCCGATTCATCACGCGGGCAACGTCCGCGCTCCCGTCTACTCGTACTGCTTGCCCTCAGCGAGCAGTGCCGGCGTGCCGATCACCGCGTTCAATCCATCGAAATCGAGCATGCGCTCACGCCATGCCGCCGTGGTGCCTTGCGCATGCAGATTGGCGTAATACCCCTGCAGCGTATTGGCGACAGCGCGCGCCGTCCCGCCTGGGAAGATCACGATGCGAAAGCCGATATCGGCGAGCGCCTGCGCGCTTTGCACGGGGGTCTTGCCGCCTTCGACCATATTGGCGAGCAACGGCACGCGCTGTGCGAATCGCGCGCACGCCGCCGCCATCTGCTCCGGGCTGCGCAGCGCCTCGATGAACAACGCATCGGCGCCCGCCTCGAGATAGTGCTCGGCACGATCGAGCGCGGCATCGAGGCCTTCCACCGCCACCGCATCCGTGCGCGCGAGAATCAGGGTGCTCGCATCGTGGCGCGCATCGACCGCCGCGCGCACCTTGCCGACCATCTCCCGCACCGGCACCACGCCCTTGCCGTCGAGATGACCGCAGCGCTTGGGGAAGGTCTGATCCTCCAACTGAATCATCGCAGCCCCGGCGCGCTCGAAGCCGCGCACCGTGCGTTTAACGTTGAGGGCGTTGCCGAATCCGGTATCGGCATCGACGATCACGGGAATGTCCACGCGCTCGGCAATCCGGGCCAGCGTGTCTTCGACCTCCGGATAGGTTGTCAGTCCGATGTCCGACCGGCCAAGCCGAGTGTAGGCAATCGATGCGCCCGACAGATACAGTGCCTCGAACCCCGCTTGCGCGGCGATGAGGGCGGACAGCGCGTCGTAGACACCGGGCGCGAGCAGCACACCGCCGTCCAGGCGCTGTTTGAGAGACGACGAGGTCGTCATGCGGATGTCTCCTGAGAAGGTGATTTGGCCGCGAGCACGTCAACCGCTGTATGTGCCGCGAGAAATCCGCCCGCGACGGCGGAGAGCAGGCCGTTGCCCGACAGATAACCCCAGACGGCGTTGCCCGACACGCCGCGTGCCGCACCACCGGCGGCAAGCAGATTGGGCAACGGCGTGCCGTCGCGCGTCAGTACACGGCAACAGACGTCGATATCGAGCCCGCCCTGGGTATGGAACAGCGCGCCGGTCACTTTCACTGCGTAATACGGCGCGGCAATCGCTCGCGCGAATGTGCGTCCGTCACCGGCGGTGGCACCAGGCGCGACCCTGTCGAGCGTCTCGCGCAGTGTCATCACGTCACAGCCGATGACGCCGGCGAGCGCATCGATATCGGCGCAGGTCTTGAGCGCCCCGGCGGCCTCGGCGTCCTGAAAGTCCGGGAAGGTTCTGGCAAGCGCCAGTGTTTGTGCATCGAACACATTCCACGCAATGCCGTCCGGTTGCGCCAGCACGTGGACAGCCGCCTCGGAGTAGCCCTGCGTCTCGTCGTGGAAGCGCCGCCCCTGCCGATTGATCTGGATGCCACCGTCCATCATGACGGCCCACGAAATCAGCACGCCGTGCGGACTCGCCCAAGAGCCATGCCCTTGATAGCCGCCCAGATCTGCCAGTGCCGCGCCCATTGCTTGCCCCCAGAGGAGCGCACTACCGTCGTTGCCTTCGTGGCCGCCATATACCGCGTGCGTCATCTCCGGCAATAGCTCGGCACGCAGCGCGGCGTTACCGCCGAAGCCATTGCACGCCAAGAGCAGCACGTCGCAGCCGAAGTACTCCATTGAACCGTCCGGGCGCAGTCCGCCGACCGCGCGCACACGCCCGGACTCGTCCACCCACAACTCACGGACCAGCGTGCGCGTGAGGATGGGCGCGCCGGTCGCCTGCACGGCGCGCTCGAGCGCCGCCATGAGCGCTGCGCCGGTGCGCTCTGGCAAGCTGTGCATGCGACGCACCGTGTGGCCGGGGTAGAGAAAGCCGTCGAGAATCTCGAAGCGCAGTCCATGACGCGCCAACAGATCCATCGCTGGCCCAGAGGCCTGCGTGTAGGCACGCACGAGGTGCGCGGCAGCCGTGCCTTGCGTTTTCGCTGCAATGTCGTCGGCGAACCGGCGGGGGCTATCGTCGATCCCTGCCGCGCGTTGCACGTCACTTCCGGCCGCCGGGATAAAGCCTGACGAGAGCGCCGTGGAGCCGCTGGGCACGGCGTCGCGCTCCAGCAGCACGCAATCGACGCCGGCGTCTTGCAGCGCCAGTGCGGCCGTCAGCCCGCAGGCGCCCGCGCCGACGATCACGACGCCGACGTGCGGCAGATCGTCCGCCGATGGCAGGCCGCGGCGAATCACTGGCGCGCTCATGCGGCAAGGCGGCCGGTAAAGGCCTCGCAAGTCAGGATCTCACCCACCGTACACAAATCGGCGAGCGCAGCGTCGTGCGCGGCAGGTGTGGGGGCCGCACAACCGTCCGAGAGCACGAGCACACGGTAATCGCGCATGTGCGCGTCGCGCGCGGTGCTTGCCACGCCGCCATTCGTCACAATGCCGCACACCGCCACGGTCTCGATCCCCGCGCGACGCAGCACCCAGTCGAGCTGCGTGTTGAAGAACGCCGAATAGGCCACCTTCCACACCGACATGTCGACGTGGCGCGCAAGCACGTCGACCGTCGCATGTCCCGGTGTGCCGGCCACGAAGTCGCCGCGCCGCAGAAACGGCCGCAGCTGCTTCAGGTGCGGTGAGATCATCGGCTCGCCGTTCGCGTCGGGCCAGAGCGTGAACTGACTCGCCGCCACGTAGCCACCGGCCGCCTTGAGCGACGCCGCGACCGGCGCCACGCGCGCCGGGAGCGCCTGTGCCTGCGGCGTGGCCGCGCCTCCCCGGTCATACGCGCCACCCGGCGTGATGAAGTCGTTCTGCAAGTCCACGATGACGAGCGCCGTGCGCGAACTGTCGAGCTTGAGCGTTTGACTCATGTCGTCTCTCCGGTCGCTGCGCTCAAGAGCTGCGCGTGATGAGCAGGTTACCCAGCGCGTCGACGCGTCCCGAGAATTCCGGCTCCAGCCAGATCGTCGTATCCGATTGCTCGAGAATTGCAGGGCCCGCCACCGTCGCACCTACAGGCAACTCGAGGCGCGCATAACGCACCGCGTCCCACCACTGCCCCGCGTGATAGACACGTTGCGTGCCAAGTGGCGCGGGCATTGCGCTCGCTTGCGGCGCGAGAACCGCGAGATCGAATTTCGGACGCACACCGATGCGGGCGTAGCGCAGGTTCATGATGCGCACCGGGATACCCTCGAGTGCGCGCCCGAACGCCTCCCGGTAGGCGGCATCGAATGCCTGTGCAATGCCGTCGCGATGCAGCGCGTCGCGCGACACCGGCACTCGCACCGTGTGGCTTTGGCCGACGTAAAGCATGTCGAGTTCGATGACTTCGCGCACCGATTCGAAACGCACGCCCGCCGAGTCCAGACGCGTCTGACATGCTTGTGCCAGCGCCTCCACGCGCGCCGCGAGATCCTCGACATCGAGGGCGGCGAGCGGCTGATTGAGTGTCTGTACGCTGTCGTGGCGCATGTCGGCCATCACACAGCCGAGCGCCGAAGTCACGCCGGGGTAGCGCGGCACGATGCCCGTGGTTGTGCCGACTTCGCGCATCATTGCGCACACATGCAACGCACCGCCGCCGCCGAACGGCATATAGGCGAACTGACGCGGGTCGTGCCCCCGCTCGATCGACACCACACGAATGGCCCCGGCCATCTTCGCGTTGGCCACCGTCAGCATGGCTTCGGCGGCCGCATGCACTTCCAGCCCAAGCGGCTCGGCAACATGCTCGCCGATCGCCTGCGCCGCCAGGCCCGCGTCGAGCTTGTCGAGCAACCCGCCACCCAGCGGACGGTCTGCCGCAATGCGGCCGAGCAGCACGTTGGCATCGGTCACGGTCGGGCGCAGATTGCCACGTCCATAGCAGGCCGGGCCCGGAATGCTGCCCGCCGACTCCGGCCCCACTTGCAGCAAACCACCGGCGTCCACCGAGGCAATCGAGCCGCCGCCCGCGCCGATCGTTTCGATCTGGATCATGGGCGAGCGCACCACCATGCCGAACTCGATGGACGTCTGCGCCGAGAGCGACGCCTCGCCGCCCGCGACAAGCGAGACGTCGAACGACGTGCCCCCCATATCGCCTGTCACCACGTTGGCGAATCCGGCCGCACGCGCAATCGCGGCGCAGGCGATCACGCCCGCTGCCGGCCCGGAGAGCGCGGTGCGCACAGGCACATCGCTCGCGGTCTGACGCGACATGATGCCGCCGTTGCTTTGCACCACCAGCAGTTCACCGCCAAAGCCCTGCGCCTTCAGGTCGCGCTCGAGCCGTGTGAGATAGCCACCGACCACCGGTTGCAATGCGGCGTTGAGCGTTGCGGTCGAGCATCGCTCGAACTCGCGAATCTCGGGCAGCACTTCCGTCGCCGCCGTCACGTTGCCGTTGGGCCACAATGCACGCACCGCCGCGACCGCGCGCTGTTCGTTCACGGGATTGGCGTAGGCATTGATGAAGAATACGCAAACCGCTTCGCAACCGGCTTCGAGCAACGCCCGCGCTGCCGCTTCCACCTGAGCAATGTCCACGTCGGTGTGGATCGTGCCGTCGGAGAGCACACGCTCGTCGACTTCGATGCGCAAGTCGCGCGGCACAATTGGCGTGAAGTCGCCGCGCAACCCCCATGTGGCGGGACGGTCGCGGCGGCGCATCTCCAGCACGTCGCGAAAGCCGGTCGTGGTGATGATGCCGGTGCGGGCCACCTTGCGTTCGAGCAAGGCATTCGTGCCGACCGTCGTGCCGTGCACGATGGTCGCGATGGCCCCGGCGCCCGCCTTCTGGGCCGCGTCGCCCACCCGTTCGATCCCGTTCATGAAGCCGCGCGCTTCCTCGCCACGCGTCGACGGCACCTTGACGATGCGCGCCGCACCGGCCGCCTCGTCGAGCACGAACAAATCGGTAAACGTGCCGCCCACATCGACACCCACGATCAGCGGGGCCCCGGTCGTTGCTGCTGTGCTCATGCCTGTTGCTCCTTCGTTGCCTTGCCGCTTGCGGCGTCCGCCGCCTGCGTCACATACCCCATCGCCCGGTCATGGGCGCGCGCCGCCGCATCGCGCCGGGCGGGATCGCCGTAGCCACCGCCGCCCGGCGTCTGGAGCCGCACGCGCTCACCGCGCGCCAGCTTGATGCCGAGCATCTTCGACGCCATCGGCGGCGTGCGCCACTCGCCACCGTTCTGATACTGAAAGACGTTCGGCACCGATGCCTGACCGCCCGCAATGCCTTGCGGTGCCGAGCGGCCGCGCTCCCCGAAGACGAACGCTTCTGCGCTGTCTTCGAGCAGTTCGATCTCGTAGATCGCGCCCAGCCCGCCCCGATGCTCACCGTCGCCGGCCGAGTCGGGACGCAACGCCCACTGCGTGAAGCGCACGGGATAAGCCGCCTCGAGAATCTCAACGGGCGGAATCGTGGCCGTCGAAATGGGTGCGTTGCCGTGCGACAGGCCGTCGCCGTCCATGTGGCCGCCGTGGCCACCGCCGAAGAAGCTGAACATCACCCAACGCTGGCCGCGACGGGCTTCGTCGGTGCGATAGCCAGCAATCGACAGTGCGTTGATGGTGCCGTAAGCCTGTGCCATCGCGCGCTCAGGCGCGGCCTTCGCCATAGCGCAGAAAATCACGTCGATCATGCGCAGGATCGTCTCCGTATAGCCGCCCACGGGGCGCGGACGTTGCGCAGAAATCACCAGCCCTTCCGGCAGTTCGAATTGCACCGCGTCCAGCACGCCGGCATTCGCGGGCACATCGGGGAACAGGTGTTTGAGCGCCACGTAGCAGGCAGCGATGGCTGTCGCCCGGGAAATATTCACCGGCCCCATGCAGGCGGGTGACGTTCCGGTGAAGTCGAGCGTGAGCGTCTCACCCTGCACCCGCATGCGCAGGGCAATGGTGAGCGGCACGTCGCGCACGCCGTCGTTATCGAGCATGTCCTGATAGACATACTCTCCGTCGGGCAGCGCAGCCACATGGGCGCGCATGAGCTTGACGGCACGCTCGCGCAGTTGCCCGAGCGCCTCCTGCACCGTCGTGTCGCCATATTCGTCGAGCAGATCCGCCAGACGCCGCGCCCCGAGGGTCAGCGCCGACAATTGACCGTTCAGATCGCCCCAGAGACTGTCGGGCAGCCGCGTGTTCGCCTTGAGGATGGCGAGCACGTCGGCATCGAGTTCCCCTGCGCGAACGATACGCACTGGCGGGATCTGTACGGCCTCCTGCCAGCATTCGGTAGCCGCCGGGTTGTAGTTGCCGGGTACCGCGCCGCCCACATCGTGCCAGTGTGCGGCCGACGCCAGAAAGCAGTACAGCTTGCCATTGCGAAATACGGGGCGCACGAGCTTGAAGTCGTTGGCGTGGGTGCCGCCTTCGTAGGGGTCGTTGAAGAGCCACACGTCGCCATCGACCATGCCGCCACGCTCAGCGGCCGCGCGCGCCGCCGCCTGCACGGCAAACGCCATCGCGCCGACAAAGACGGGCAGGCCCGACTTACCTTGAATCAGCGTGGCGCCGGTGGCCGCGTCGTAGATGCCGTGGCAGGCATCGTGCGCCTCGGCAATGATGGGATTGAACGCACTGCGGTAGAGCGTCGCGTCCATTTCGTCGGCGATCTGCTCCAGCCGGCCCTTGAGGACGGCCAGGGTGACGGGATCTAGCATGAAGAAACTCCGTTGGATGTCGCTTGAGGTGCCGTACGGCGCCGCCTGAGCAGATTGAGCAGTCCGCCCGCGTCGACCATGTCGAGCAGGAAGCCCGGCACGGTCTCGCAGGCGAGACGGCTGCCGTCGGCGCGTTCGACGAAGCCTTCGCGCGGCGAAAGCCGCAGGGCTTCGCCCTCGGCAATGCGCAGCGCGTCGGCACAGGTGAGCAGCAACAGCCCCACATTGAAGGCGTTGCGGAAATACAAGCCATTGAACGACGGCGCGATGACGGCGCGAACGCCGAGATGCACGAGCGCGGCCGCCGCCTGCTCGCGCGACGAGCCGATGCCGAAGTTCGGGCCGGCGACGAGCACATCGCCCACCTGCACGGCTGCGGCAAACTCAGGGCGCACGCGATGCAGGCAATGGCGCGCGATCTCCTCGATGCCGAACTTCATGTAGGCCCCCGGCGCGAGCGCGTCGGTATCGATATCGGCGCCCACTACCCAGGCGCGATGCGAGGTGCTGCAGGAATCAACAGACGTGGTTGGGGTGGTCATGGCGAAGTTTGACGAACAAATTCAGGCAAGCATGTCGCGCGGGTCGGCAATGCGCCCCGTAAGCGCGGCAGCCGCTACCGTATAAGGCGAGCCGAGATAGACCTGCGCCGTCTCCGCTCCCATGCGTCCCTTGAAATTGCGCGCAGTGCTCGACATGACGGTGGCGCCTTCCGGGATCGAGCCGCCGTAACCCGCGCAAGCACCGCACGTCGTCGCGAGCACCTGTGCCCCGGCTGCAGTGAGCACATCCATCACGCCTTCGCGCGCGGCCTGAGCCTGATCGCGCTGCGAAGCCGGGGCGACGACAAAGCGCATGCCATCGGCCACACGTTTGCCTCGCAGCACGCGCGCTGCCGCGCGCAGGTCTTCGAGCTTGGCCCCCGTGCAAGCCCCCAGATAGGCGACGTCCACCGCCACATTGGCGAACTCGCCGACGCCACGCGTATTGGCGGGGCTGTGCGGCGCGGCAACTTGCGGCGCGAGTGCGCTGGCGTCGAACGTATGCACTTCGGCAGCCGCCCCTGGATCGCCCTGCCAGCGATCGATGTCGATGGCATCCTTCACACCGGCCGAGCGCAGGTACTGGCGCGTGGTCTCGTCGGGCGCAATCAGTCCGACCTGAGAGCCGAGTTCTGCACTCATGTTCGAGAGCGTCATGCGCTCCTGCATCGACAGTGCGCGCACCGCCTCGCCGCAGAATTCGATCGCCTGATAGCGTCCGCCATTCATGCCGAAGCGGCCGATCATGTGCAGCATCATGTCCTTGGCGGTCACGCCGTCAGCCAGACGTGCGTCCCAGCGCATCTGAAGCGTGTCGGGCACCTTGACCCAGATTTCGCCCGAGACGGCCACGCCCAGCATTTCCGTGCTGCCGATGCCGAACATGTAAGCGCCGAACGCCCCGCCGGTTGGCGAGTGCGAATCGCCTCCCACGCAGAACATGCCGGGACGCAGATGCCCGTGTTCGGGCACGACCACATGGCAAATGCCGACCGAGTCGTAGACGTTGGGCAGCGCCTGCGCGCTCGCCCAGTCCCGGGCAATGCGCACGATCCGCCGCGACTCGTCGTCGGATTCGGGCACGTAGTGATCGATCACGAGCACCACTTTCGATTTGTCCCACAACTGCGCGCCCAGCGACTCAAGCATCGGTTGCAGCCGGCGCGGGCCGCTGGAATCGTGAAACATCGCGAGATCGACGCGACAGGTGATGATCTCGCCCACGGCGACTTCGTCGCGGCCACAGGCGGCCGCCAGCAGTTTTTGCGTCAGAGTTTGCGCCACGGTCATTCCCTTACATTCCGAGATAGGCGCGGCGCAGGTCGCTGCTTGCCAGCAACTCAGCGCACGTGCCGCTGTGACGGATCGCCCCGTTCTCCAGCACGTAGCCGCGCTGGCCGGTTTCCAGCGACTGGCCCACGTTCTGTTCGACGAGCAGGATCGACAGGCCGTCGTGCTGCAGGCGGGCGATCAGCGTGAACAGTTCTTCGACCATCAAGGGCGAGAGCCCCAATGAAGGCTCGTCGAGGATGAGTAGCCTGGGCTCGGCCATCAGGCCACGGCCGATGGCCAGCATCTGCTGCTCGCCGCCGGACATCGTGCCGGCCGGCTGGCCGATGCGCTCGCGCAGGCGCGGGAACAGATCGAGCATGCGCTCCAGACTTTGCTCACGCGACGCGCGTCCGCGGGCAAAGGCGCCCAGCATCAGGTTCTCGCGCACACTCAGGTTCGGGAAGATACGGCGGCCTTCCGGCACCTGGATCAGCCCTGCCTTCACCACGTCGCGGTAATGGCGTCCGGTAAGGTCGTGTCCGTCGAACCGCACACGCCCGGCCCAGACGGGGTTGATGCCCGAGAGCGTATTGTTCAGCGTGGATTTGCCCGCGCCGTTGCTGCCGAGCAGCACCACGATCTCACCTGCGCCGACCGTCAGGTCGACACCGCGCAGCACCTCGACGCGGCCGTAGCCGGTGTGCAGTCCCTCGACTTCCAGCAAATGGCTCATTGCGCACCTCCCGACTGCGCGGCCAGCCGCGCCGCCGTGCCATGCCCCAGATAGGCTTCGATAACGGCAGCGTCGGATGTGACTTCACGAGGCGTTCCCGCGGCAATCAACTTCCCCTGCGACAGCACCCACACATGCTCGGCAAGACTCATGACCGCACGCATGACATGCTCGATCATCAACACCGTCACCCCGCTCTGGGCGATCTCGCGCACTACGGGAATCATCTCGTCGATCTCGCTCGGATTGAGGCCCGCGAGCACCTCGTCGAGCAGTAGCAGACGCGGACGTGTTGCCAGCGCACGGGCCAGCTCGAGCCGTTTTCGACCGCACACGGTGAGGTCGGCGGCGGGCTTGTCCAACTGCGCCTGCAAGTTCGTGCGAACTGCGATCTCCTCGGCCTCGCGCAGCGCTGCGCGGCGCTCGCGCTGGTGCAGATGCGCGCCCACGGCAATGTTCTCGCGCACCGTCTGCGCGCCGAACGGCTGCACGATCTGGAAAGTGCGCGTGAGTCCCTGGCGCGCAGTCTCGAACGGGGCTTGCCCAGTGATATCACGCCCCTGAAACTCGACGCGGCCAGCCGTTGGTGTCAGGAACCCGGAAAGCAGACCGAACAGCGTCGTTTTGCCTGCACCATTCGGTCCGACAAGCGCCGTGAGCGTACCGGGCTTGACGACGAGACTCACGTCCTGCACCGCCTTGAGGCCGCCGAACGTGATGGACAGGCCATTGGCCTTCAACAGCGCCTCAGACACGGGCATTCTCCTCATGCGTGGCGGCTGCCTGCGCGTCGGGCGCAGCCGCCGTCTTCTTGTCCATTCCCAGCAAGCGGCGCACCGATGCCCCTGCGCCGGTAATCCCGCGCGGCAGGAACATCACGATCAGGATCAGCACCGCGCCGTAAATGACCATCGACAGCCCCGGCAATTCACCGAACAGGTTGCGCGTGAACTCGCCCATCGCGTACAGCACGGCCGCGCCCAGCACCGGCCCCCACAGCGTTCCCAGACCGCCCACGATCACGCCGACGAGTGCTTCGACCGAGATCGTCGAGCCAAACGCAATGCCGGCGTCGATGTACTGAAACATCTGCACGTAGCACATGCCTGCGGCGCTCATGAACGCGCCGGACAGAGCGATCGCGCCGAGCTTCACCCGCAACGGATTCACACCGACCGCACGCGCGGCGTTCTCGTTATCGCGTACAGCCTGCAACCAGGCACCGAAGCGCGAATGCCGCAGCCAGGCCGTGACCAGCAGCGCAGCCATCACGAACACGAGCAGCAGCGTTGCATAACCACGTGGCGACGCGAATTGCAGATTTCCCACGCTCTGGCGCAGCGGCACCATGAGGCCCACGCCCGCCCCGGTGAACGGCAGCGACACGGCGAGAATTCGAAACACCTCCGCAAAGGCCAGCGTCACCAGCGCAAAGTACGAACCCTTGAGGCCGTAGCGGAATGTGATCGCACCGATAGCGATAGCGACCCCGGTGCCCATGGCAATGGCGAACGGCATCGCCAGCCACGGGTTCCACCCCCACCGCAACTGGGCAATCGCTTGCGTGTAGGCCCCTACGCCGAAGAAGAGCGCGTGCCCGAACGACAACTGTCCGCCAAAGCCGCCCAGAATGTTCCAGGACTGCGACAGCAGCACGGTATAGAGCGTCATCATCACGAACGACAGCCACACGCCCGATTGCAGCGTGACCAGCAACGTCGCGATCACGACACCAAACAACACGATCCAACGAAGGTCTTTCATCGTTTGCTCCCGCTCCTCATGCCCGCGCACCGAACAAGCCCTGCGGACGCAGCAGCACGACGATGATGAAAATGGCGAAGATGCCCATCTGCCCAAGCGAATCGCCCAGCCACAGCCCGCCCAGCGACTCGACCACGCCGATGAGCAACCCGCCGGCGAGCGCACCGGTAAAGCTGCCCATGCCGCCGAGCACCACGATGGTGAAGGCCACCAACACGAAGCCACCGCCCACTTGCGGGTTGACGTAGTACGTCGGCATCAGGAAACAAGCCGCTGCGCCGACACACGCCATACCAATGCCGAAGGACAGCGCGTAGACGCGCTCGACGTCGATCCCCATGAGCTTCGCGCCATGCTTCTCTTTCGCCACGGCGCGAATCGCGCGGCCGAGATCGGTCGCCCGCATGATCCAGAAGAGCACGGCGGCTGCGGCCAGCGCACCGCCGAAGGCGATGAGCTTCGGCACAGACAACATGACCGGGCCGACGTCGACCGTTGCAAGCGTGTAAGGCGTGTCGATCGTGTGGGTATCGGACTTGAACCACACCAGCGCGAGGTTCTCCAGCACGATGGCAAGGCCGAGGGTGACGAGCAGAATGTTCTCGTCCTTGCCATGGCTCGCGCGCTCGATCACGCAGCGTTGCAAGCCGTAGCCGAGCGCAAACATGCCCAGCGTGACGAACGGGAGCGCAACGTACGGATCGATGCCGAGCTTTTCCTTGAGCAGCCACACGGCGTAGAGCGCAATCATCAATGCCGCACCATGCGAGAAGTTGATGATGTGCAGCACGCCGTACACCAGCGTGAGGCCCAGGGCGATAAGCGCGTATACCGCGCCCGTGGTGAGCCCGTTGAGCACCGCAGAAAGGAGAATGACCGGGTCGAGCATCGCATCAGGCCTTGAGCGGGAAGACCGGCGCCACCTGACGATAGCTGTCGGGCAGAATCACTTTGATGTCGCCGTGCGAGACCTGCGTGAGCAGCGGCTGTGCGCCCGTGTTCTGGCCGTTGACGAACTTCGTCGGGCCATAGGGCATGATGTGATCCTTGAACGAACTCGACGCGAGCGCTGCCGTGATGGCCGCACGGTCGACCGATCTGGCGCGCTCGATGGCATCGGCCAGCAGCATCATCGCCGTGTACGTCATGAAGACTTCGTAGCTGAAGAATGCCCCTTTGGCTTGCGTGCGGGCCTTGAGCGCCGCCACACGCGGGTCCTTCGGATTGAACCAGTGATTGCAATCGATGATGCCATCGGCGATGTCTGGAAACTCCTTGAGGAACTTGTAGCTCGACGCCGCGCCGCCCAGCACCGAGTAGATCGCTTTGGGCTGCACCTTCTGCTGCTTCATCGCACGCAACAGCAGCGCGTATTCGTTGTAGTAATTCGCCGGAATCACAATGTCCGGATTCACCGAGCGCATGCGCAGCACGATGTTGTTGAAGTCGCGCGTCGGGTTGGCGTGTTTGATGACTTCCTTGATTTCGAAGCCGCGCGCAGGCAATTCCTTTTGGAGCAGCGCGGCCGTGCCCGTGCCGAAGAGCGATTCTTCGTGCACGATCATCACCGTCCTGGCCGGCTTCCCGGCGGCGTTGTTCAGCGCGGCGAGATCGTCGACTGCGCGCATCGAACACATGCGATAGCCGGGACCGAAACGGAACGTGTTAGTCAGGCCGCGCTCCACGATCTGGTCGGCAACCCCCACGTCGACGACGTGCGGCAGGCCATACTTCGCGGCCGTTTGCGTCGTCGCCAGACAGATGGCCGAGGCATAGGCGCCGACGATGGCCGACACGCCGGCCTCGTTCATCCTCTCGACTTCCGCCGAACCGGCTTCGGGACGCGACTGCGCGTCGCCGAGCACAGCCTCGATAGGTGCGCCGCTGAGCGACTTGATACCGCCTGCGGCATTGATGTCGTCGATGGCGAGCAGCGCACCGAGACGGCACTGCTGGCCCGAATAGGCCAGCGCCCCCGTGACGGGATGCAGCACACCGATCTTGACCGGCTTACCGGCGGCATGCGCGAGCCACGGCGCGCTGGAAGTGGCGGCAAGCGCGGCCATGGCAGTGGACTGACGCAGGAACGTGCGACGCGAACTCATTGACGATTCTCCGGACGTGATCAGTGGAATTGGGCAGACAGTTCTTCGCTGACCCAGACCTTCGCGTCGATGTCGCCGACACGAGAGAGTTGAAGCTGGTACTGGTAGCGATCGGGGCGATACAGGCCTTGCAGCAGTTGCACGGGACGCTCGGACACGTCGCGCACGAGGCGCGTGACCGCCAGCAGCGCAGAGCCGACGGCGATGTCGAGATGGCGCGCCACCACGGCATCGGCCAGACGCGCAGAAATGGTCTGCGTCGCACCGCCGAGTTCAACGCCGGCTTCTTCGAGCAGCATCAGCAGCGGCTTGCGTTCCAGTTCTTCGCGATTGATTTCGGCGATACCTTGCGGCACATGCGTGGTGATGTATGACAAGGGACCGGCCTGCGTGCTGCGCACGCGGATGCTCTTGTGGACCGGTGCGCCGGGCTCCAGCGCCAGCGCATCGGCAACGGCATCGCTCGCGCCCACGACACTCGATTCGAGCACCGACACGCTCGTGCGCAGCCCCATATTGACGATGTTCTCGAGCAGGCCGGTCAGATGCGCCTTCTCGCGGGAGAAGCCGCCCCCCTTGCCGCCGGTGCGTTGCCCGGCATGCAGCGGCCATGTCCCCAGTCCCGGGCGGCGCACGACGAGCCCATCGGCAACCAGCATTTCCATCGCCTTGCGAATCGTAATGCGCGCCACGCTGAACTGATCGGCCAGCACGTGCTCGCCCGGCACGCCGTCACGATCGAAGCGTCCCTCCTGCAACTGCTCGCGCAGCACGAGGTAGATCTGGTGGTACTTCGGAAGCGGTAGTGGGGTATCCATGCGGCGATTCTGGAAGTGTCATAATGTTCGGTCAATAGAACAAAGTGACAGACAATATGTTCTATCGGGAAAACACCTAAAGCATTCAGGACTGTTGGCAGCATGCCAGCAAACGCAAGCAGGGCAAGGGTTTTCAGGTTGCGGCGACGCATGCTTCGATGCTTCGCCGCAACCGTTTTCAGAAGCGGTGACGCAAGCCGACGTAATAGCTCATCTGGTTGTCGTAACCATTGAGCTTCACGCCGTTGCCGCCGGTCCAATTGGTCGTTGACGTTCCGAAGAGTCCCGACCATCCGCCGTCCACCCGCTCATACGCGGTGGCGAAATAGACATCGGTGCGTTTGGACAGGAAGTAGTCGATCACCCCATAGAGCGTTTGCCGTTTGCCGCTGAAATTCACCGCGCTCGTGTTGTCGTACATATAAGCCGCGATGAATTGCCACGACGGATTGAGCAGGTAGCTCGCGCCCAGCGTGAAGAATTGATCTCGTCTCGCGGCGGAGAACACGGAGCCGATGGCAGCGACGGTCGTCGGCGTGGCCGCAGTGCTCATGTTCGTGATCGACGCGTAATCGGTGCCGCCGTTGGACACGTCGAAACCGGCGTCTCGCTGGCTCTGGAGATAGTCGGCGTGGAATTTCCACTGCCCGTAGCTCACTTTGGCGCCGAGCGACCAGGTCTTGGCGAGACGGCTCTGCGAATCATGTGTCTGTTGCACCTGTCCGGTGAAGACGTTGCCGCTCTGCTCCCACGACACACCGCCCGAGGCCGACGAGCGCGCCGAGCCCTGCCCTGCGATACCGCCGAACGCGTATTGGAGATTCACGCCGAAGGGGCCGAATTTCTTCGTCCACGTGAGCGCATTGTTAAAACGCTGGCCTGTCAGGAAGACGAGCCACGAGTTCGTCGGCGGCGCGCCGATGAAGATCGGATCGACCATCGAGATCGCCACCACGGCGCCGGTGTATTGACGGCCAAGCGCGAATTCACCCCAGCCGCCCTGCAGCGCGATGAATGCCTGACGCCCGAAGAGTTGCCCTTGCTGATCGAACGTTCCGGCTTGCGAGTTGAAGCCGTTCTCCAGCACGAAGCGCGCCTTCATGCCGCTGCCGAGATCCTCCACCCCTTGCAGGCCGAAGCGGCTCGCGGAGAGGAAACCTTCGCCGGCCTGATTGACGGAATAGATGCGGCCGCCGTCGGGGCTCGCGTGGTTCTGCGAAACGATAGCCGCTTCCATCACGCCGTAAAGCGTGACGCTGGACTGCGCGATGGCGGGCGTGGTCGCGCTGGCGAGCAGCAATGCAATGCCGGCAGCGGTGGCTGAGGAAGCGAGAGGTAGCGTTTTGCGCGTGATGTGTGTCATGGGCGTGCGTCCTTCTGTTGTTGAAGAAAACAGTTCCCCGGTGCGCCGGGCGTTTGCCGGCGTCGTGAGCGAAACACTCACGGGACATGGCAAACACCAGGGCGCACGCAGCCGCGGCGTGAGCACGCGGCGCACGTCGGACGGCAAAGGAAAATTGGGAAGGCACGCTGGCGCGATCTGCATCGCAACGCGCCACGTGCCGGTGGCGAGAAGCGACTTACTCGCGCAGAACGCGATACGCTGCGCGCTGAATGGCGAACGTCTTCATCGGCGTCGAAAGAGAGGAAGTCATCATGGCGACGACTCTAGGAGCGCCAATTTGTAGCGTCAATGGAACAAATGGCCACCGTGGTTGTTCCATCGGGAAATTCCCGAGCCCTCTGTCATGCGGGGAACGACGCGAGGCTGTTTGCCGCCCCCGACATCCTCGCGGGCGAGGCGTCGTTGCCTGACGTCGGCCGGCATGATCGCATTCCGCCATCACAGGAACTCGACATCGAGGGCAATACGACACGACACGTTGCCGATCATGGCGAGTCGCTGTCGTTGCGCGTCTTATCGAGGCGCGGAAAGTTAGCGCGCCGAACCTCGAGCCTCGTCCAGAATCCATTTCGCGAATGCCTGAACTGGCCCCGCACTCAAATCGATCGGGTCAGGAAGCACAAGGCAGAAGTTTTTGGTAATTGCCTTGCCATCCGGCCAAGGCGCGACCAAACGGCCTTGTTCAAGCTCGGCACCGATGTAAAGACGCGGCACCAGTGCGACGCCCAAGCCGGCGAGCGCCGCTTCGATCAGCATCGAATGCAGATCGTAACGTGCACCAACCGCCGGGTTGGACAGCACAACGCCCGACGCTTGCGCATAAATCTGCCAGGCGTCCGGATTCTGCCTCCTGTGAAGGAGTGGCAGCTTATCGAGCGATGCGTTTTCACCAGCGTCGGCAAGCAGCGCCGGACTGCAGACCGGCACAAGGATCTCCTCGAGTAGATGATGGAGGTGCATTCCTGCCCATGCCGGATGCTCGAAATGAATGGCCGCGTCGAAACCGCTACCGGCCAGAAGGAAGGGCTCCATCCGTTCGGCAATATGTACGGTAATGTTCGGATGCCGGTTCTGAAACCGCTTCAGTCGGGGGATAAGCCAACGGGTGGCGAAGGTCGGACTGGCGGCGATATCGATACTCGCCCCCTCGATGGGCTGCCCCATCAGATATAGGCTGTCCCGTTCCAGCCGGTCCAGAATCTCCCGAACCTGCACCGCGTATCGCGCACCGTTCGGTGCGAGCCGTACCCGATTTCCCACTCGCTCGAACAACGCCACCCCCAAAAACGCCTCCAACCGGCCGATCTGGCGACTGACAGCCCCCTCAGTCCGAGCCAACTCCTCGGCGGCGCGGGCAAAGCTGCCGTGTCGAGCCGCGGCCTCGAACGCCAGGAGTGCAGAGTTGCTGGGAATCTTGCGTGCCATGAAAGTCTCGCTGGTGAGAACGTGATGACGGTCAGCTTGAGCAAACATCACTGAAGGCTGACTTTATTTCGATATATAGAGCGCAAACGCCAGCCTACCATTACGTTACCGCACTAAGGATGAGCTTTCGCAAGAACATGCTGATCCGGTACATAGGACAATGTGATGATCTACACCGTGGAATGCAGCTTCGCCGATCCTGGCAGCGAAGCCGAATGGAACGACTTCTACAGTCTTGAAAAACTGCCGGCCCTGATCTCGGTCACCGGCTTTCGCACCTCCCAGCGATTCAAATCGATGAGCGAGGGTTGCCCCGTCTATCTGGCCGTACACACGATTGACGGTCTCGATGTCCTGACGGGAGAGGAATATCGCCAGAAAGGCGGCGGCAATTTCGCCAGGTGGCAGCAGCACATCACCGACTGGCACCGGAATCTGTATAGCGATATCGGCCTCGCACCTGCCGTCAATGCTGACGAACGCCTCGCGCTCTGCGCCGACGGCCCCGATGCGCTGATCCGGATGGGCCTTGAGCCGTTGGCCATGCGAGCCGTTGCGCTGGAGAAGTTTCCGGAGCACCGCTGGCTTGCAAAACTGCCACGGAGCAACGTCCATTGTGTCGAGAACATCTGCGAAGGCATTCATTTCTACGCGCCGATGACGGAACAACTGACCCATGCCGTCTCGGTTCCACTGCGCCAGAAGCGCTAAGTCTGCGATGCCAAACGTGACGTTTTACATTCATTCGCAAAAAATGCCGTCCGACGAAAGCCTTGCCGGTCTTTCCAGTGACTGCATCGCACTCTGTACAAGTGTCCTCGAGGCCAAGCTCGAAAAGGTTCACGTCATCTATGTGGATGTTCGGCACGGGCATGGGCACCCTGTCTTCGCAGAAGTCCAATATCGCCTTGAGACGTTTCGCACACCCAGCGTCATGAACCAATTCATGGAAGGGTTGGAAACCGCCATCGATCGCCGCACTGGACTCAAGGCGCGCATCCGTTGTTTTGGTTACACCGCATCGAACATCTACGCCCGAAATTAGGCTATCCGGAGAAGCACTGTGTCCAAGCTCACCTTTCCCTGCCAGCAGGCTGGGGATTTCACGATTACCGCGATCAGTGACGGTTACCTCACGGCCAGCCTCGGCTTCCTTTCGAATATCGACGCGTCCGAAGCCTCCCGAATGCAAAGCGAGGCCGGGCAGAAAGAACCCTCGGCAGTACATATCAACTGCTATGTGGTCCGCGGCGGGGGCCGCACGATTCTCATTGACGGAGGGGCCGGCGGGATCCGGCAATGGGGCGGACATCTGCATGCCAATCTGTTGCTTGCCGGCATTGAACCCGCGACGATAGACACCATCCTGCTCACGCACGCCCATCCCGACCACGTCGGGGGGCTGGTGAATGGCGCCGGGCAAATCGCGTTTCCGAATGCGGAGCTTGTTGTGCATCGGCGAGAGGTTGGATTTTGGCAGGATGACGGCAATCTGAGTCGAGCCAGCGAGCGGGCGCGCGGTAACTTCCTGATTGCCCGTCAGGTGTTCAATGGCTATAGCGACAGACTCCGGACTTTCGACGACGGGGAAGTGCTTCCCGGCATCAGTGCGATGTCGCTACCGGGGCATACCGAGGGACACACCGGCTATATCGTCGAATCGCGTGATCAGAGCCTGCTGGTTTGGGGAGACGTCGTTCATTTTCCGCACATCCAGATCGAGCGGCCCGACGTATCGATTGCATTTGATCAGGACCCGTCCCTGGCCGCCACCACACGATCGAGGCTGCTTGACATGGTCAGTGCGGAGGGACTTTTGATCGCCGGCATGCATTTGGGTGAACTCGGTTTTGCGCGAATCAAGCAAACGAGGGGGGAATACGGTCTGCTTTATGTGACTGAAGCATAAGACCGCATTGACGGAATAGCTGAGATCGCAGACGACGCACCGTAGCGCGAAATGCGAAATTGGGGGCGAACAGAAGCGAATGCTGGTCGATATTGCCCCGGGCTTCTCTCGGACCTATGGATTCACCTTCGCCTGAGATGTCATTGCATTGGAGGAGGCTCGCAAACATTCGACCGACTATCGCGGTAGTTTGGCGCTCTCGTAAGTAAGTGTGAGGCGAATTTCGGCCCCGCTGAAATGGGCATGACTTATGATTCGGTCGTCATGCCGCGTGATGGTCAAGCCTGCCGTCCTCGGACTCTGGGGATGTTCCGCCCTAACCAATGTCAAGACCCGCCGTAAATTTGCCTAACGGGTCGACCTCGAGGTGGATTTCTTTCGGCCGCTGCCGTTAACGGGGTCATCGACTATCGACGATAGCCATTGCGATCCTTCGCCGCTGAGTCCGTTTTCCCGAAACCGAGGCAAGCGCCGCGACGACGGGACAACGTCGTTACAACGCAGGGGCAACCATCAGAACATCACCGTATCTCTTTTCATGACCACCGGAAAACTGGCTGTTCTCGCCGGCCGCCATCCTTTGATTGTCGGCATACTCGGTAGTCTGATGTCATTGAGCGTATTGGCGATCAGTCTGATCACGCTTCTGGCCTCCCGCGAGGCCGCCGTCGAACATGCGAATGAAACATCCAGAAACGTCACCGCCGTGTTGGTCAGCAATATCGCCAGGACGCTTGAAACGTCGAATAACTCGCTTCTGGCGTTGATGTCGGCGCTGGACAAGCCTGTGGTCCAAAGCATGGATCGTGGCCTGCGTCACGAGTTGCTGTTTGACCGGACTGCGGCCAGATATGTCACCGGGATAGGCGTCACCGACGCGCGAGGCCGTCTTGTCGACGGCTGCTGCTCCAGTTCCCATTCATGGGATTTCAGCGACCGGGACTATTTCATCGCTCATCGCCAGTCGGCGAATGTTGGGCTCTATGTGTCGTCGGTATATCGGGCGCGGTCGCGCTCAGGTGCGCAGTCAATTGCGATCACACGGCGGATGAACCAGCCCGACGGGTCATTTGGCGGGGTGGCGATTGTTGCTATTGACGTCGAGTATTTCAGGCAGCTGCTTACCAAACTGGACGTGGGGCCAAAAGGTGTCACGGCGATCGTCCGGACCGACGGCACACTGGTCGCCAGAAATCCTTCAGGCAGCGCGGTGGGGTTGGTCAATGTGGGTAAATCAGCGGCGTTTGCGCGTATGTTGGGCCAGGATTCCGGGTTTCATGCGGCTCAATCGATCTCGGACGGCGTACTTCGTCTATATACCTTCCAGCGCGTTCCGGGCACACCGCTCATCGCCGTGGTCGCGCCAGCGGAAAGCGATGTTCTGGCCTCCTGGAAGCAGTTGGCATGGATCGTCGGGATCTCCGCTTCGTCCGTCAGCCTGGCGTTCTGTGCAGCGGTCTGGTTGCTTGCGTTTGCACTGCGAGACCAGGTCAAGGCTCAGGTGCTGCTCATGGAGCTGACCCAAACCGATGCGTTGACCGGGCTCAAGAACCGCCGAGCCCTTGACGAGGTGCTCGAAAACGAGTGGGGCAGGCTGCAACGCAACGATGGTTGCCTGTCGCTGTTGTTCGTCGATGCGGACAACTTCAAAAAATACAATGACAGCCACGGCCATGCTCAGGGAGATATGGCTTTACAACATCTTGCGGCGTGTATTAATCGTCACACGCGTCGCCACGGCGATCTCGCGGCCCGATATGGCGGGGAAGAGTTCATTGTTGTGTTACCCGACACAGACGAAGCGGGCGCAGCTCATATTGCAGAAGCCATACGACGTGAAGTCGAACATGGGCGACCGACTGCGACCTCCGCGACAATTTCGCCGTTCACGGTGAGTATCGGATGCGCGACCGGTCGAAGCTCACGCCCCTTGTCACTGGATGAATTGACCTATTTGGCGGATCTGGCGCTGTACTCGGCCAAGAGAAATGGAAGAAACACCGTCGTTTCCGCAGATGAGATTGCCGCATCGACTCAGCCGCAGCGTTGATTGCACTCCCGACTCACTGCACTCCCGGATCCGCAAACGTTTTTGCTATACTCTTGCCCTCGCGTCGTACCGGTGCGCGTCAACGCATTCCCACCTGCAAAATCGATGCCATCGTCGCCTCTTTGCGGTAGCAAAATGTGGCAACGGCGACGTGATACAGCAGGTTGCGGGGTGATCTGGAGTGATACGGTAGGGGTATCACAATCAGCCGGAAAGCCCCGTAGAATAAGGCGATGCCCTTGATTTCAAAGGACATCGCGCTAATGGATAGAATGCAGTCTCTCCCTGTAGTTCAATGGATAGAACGAGTGCCTCCTAAGCGCTAGATACAGGTTCGATTCCTGTCGGGGGGACCAGACTCATCAACGCGTGCCGATCCACGTAGAGCGCCCGTATCGCGACGAGCGGCGCGCGGTCAGATCGCCGCCACCGAAAGCAGCGCCAGCAGCATGGACTTCGGCGCGCTCGGCCGTATCATCGGCAGCGCCGCCAGCGGCTCGCTTGGCGGCGACTCGAACACCACCTACAGCAAGACCATCGAGGCCGCATTCTCTGACTCGTACAACGACGTCGTGCGCGCCGTGAAGAACGACAAGCAACAAACCGCCGCCGGTGGCCTCGGCAACGGCAGACAACTCGGCGTCCAGGACGACGACGCGCCCGTGCCCACCAAGAACGCCACCCAAAAGAAGAAGTGGTTTTGGCGTTGATGCCCCCCCAAGCCCGGGTTTGCGCAGGTTTTGGGGGACTGGCTTTGGCGACACCAGTCGTCTTGCGCCCAGTCGGTGCCTCTCGGCCTCTCCTCCAGGCGGACCGGGGCCCCTTCCCGCCACTCAGACATAAACCCAACTCGCAGCAGGAAGGGGCCCCGGTCCACCTCCCTCGTTGCCCTCCCCCCATCCCCTCGCCTAGCCCCCTTCCCCATCTGCTCGTCCGGCAAATTGAACCGGCGCACGCCCTCGCGTCAAATATTTTGCCGTCAGGCAAATGAATCAGCCCCGCAAACAAAAGTACCCAACTAATCCCCCGCCTCCGCTCCCCTATCATTTTCACCGCCCATCACTTTTTGCAGGCACTGTGCGCTGCGTCCGCCTTTCTTCGCGGTAATTCCATCAGCCCCATTCCCCCCTTCGATGCCAGGATTCGCATGACGAAGCCTTCGCAGCGCACCCATCAGACCCCAACGCTCGACTCCAATGGCAGCTTCGCCACCAATGCCATCGCCCACGCCTGGGCTCAGGTCGGTGCCGCGCTCAGCCCCCACCCGGATTGCCCCCTGCCAACATGGACCGGCAGAGGCGACACGCGCCATCAATACCTGCTGATCACGGGTGTCGGCGACGTCCCAGACGTCGTGAGCCAGCTACGCCATCTAGAGGCCGCAGCCGAGCGCTTCGGGAAAGTCGGATTTGTCGGCCCCGCGAATGCGCGCCGACTCGTGGAATGGTCGATGGGAGAACGTGTCGTCGTACTCTCACGCATGCCGCGCGATGTCTCGGACTGGGACGTGCGATGCCCGCTGGGTTCACTCGCACAAGCACTTGGGCCGCACGCCACCCCAGCCCACGCCGGACGTCCCTTTCTTCGCGTTGCCACCACGACAGCCCGCCACTGGCGCGACCGCCTGGCCGCCACCGCTCAACACGGCTTCTGCGTCGGCTTCGCTGGACTCGACACCCTCGAGAGCATGAGTGAGACCGCGACACCGCTCAATGCCGCCAGATTCACCTCGCTGGCACCGCTCTTTCAGGTGCCAGGCGTCTCGTGGGTGCCGCTCGGACGACCCGCTAACGATCGGCCAGACGCCATCCCGCTCACAGCCGTCGACTGGATCGACTGGCGAGCGGATTGCGTCGATCTCGCCGACGAAGCTGCGCTCATCGACAACCTGGATCTGGTGATCTCTCTGGATACGCCCCACGCACATCTGGCCGAAGCACTGGGCGTACCCATCTGGCAATTGCACACTGACGCGCCAGCCTCGTTTGCGCAAAACGCCCGGCGCGACACTCACTTCCGCCCCGGACGCCTTACCGCCATGGACAACGCTCGTCACCCTCCGCACGGCAATGAATGGCCGGGCACCGTGGACTCCGCGGCCAATGCACTACGCGCCATGGCCGTCGAATTTCAGGGCTGGACACGCCGATGAATCAAGCACGCCTGTAAGCTGCGCGCCCCTGATGCGGAATTGGCCGTCAGGCGGCCCAACAGTCGCCGACTTGCGCCGTCTCGACCCACGCCATGAACGCCGCCGCTTCGGGCGTGTCTGCCGGCGCCGACCAGCTCGCATAATCGGACTCGACGAACGGCCGGTACGGACCATGCTTCACTTCGAAAATCACGGCACCTGGATCCAACGAAAGCACGGTGTGGTAAGTACCCTCCGCCGTCTCCGTCACGCTCGCCCCCTCACCGAGCACCTTGCGGTCCGTGACAACACCCGCCTCATCGAACGTCAGCACGATGAATCGGCCGCGCAGGGCCGTGAGCAGTTCCCACGTCTGGCGATGCAGATGCGGGCGAATGTACGTTGCCGGCTCCATCGCAATGGCCAGACGCTGAATCGGATCTTCCAGCGACTCGTGCAGGTTCTGGTTCATGCGGGCGCGCGGCGACTGCCCGGCTTGTTGCGTCAGCGTGTCGAGAGCAGCGAAAGTCAACGTTTTCATATGAGAATCGTGGGGAGTCAGGGGATGATGCGATCGCGGCTTGGCGACGACGGCCACGAGTGTAGCAAATCGATGCGCCGCTTCCGCCCATAAAAAAACCCGCCTCGCGGCGGGTTTCTCACTTAGCACTTCACTGCGCCAGCGGCGCAACGACGTGCTTAGTACATCTTCTTCTTCAGGGTCTGGCTGCGCAGACGCTTACGCAGACGGGCCACAGCAGCAGCCTTCTTGCGCTTGCGCTCAGCCGTCGGCTTTTCGTAAGCAGCGCGTGCCTTCACTTCCTTGATCAGGCCGGTGCCATCGATAGCGCGACGGAAACGACGCAGTGCGACTTCAACGGGTTCACCGTCTTTGATAACGATCTTGGTCATGCAATATCTCGAATAGTGATTCGGCTCATTCGAGCCGGATATTTAAACTTACCGAGCAAAGATACCCTTCCCCGCCCTGCCGGAGACTCCTCCTGCCAGGCGCGACGAACGGACTTGCTACGGACTGCACTACACCACATCCGGCGGGACCGCGACTCACCTCCTCTGCGATCTCCCGATTGGCATTCGACGCCCCGCTCGCTACCGCGAACCCTGCATCGCGCCTTCCAGACTGGCTGAACGGTTGATTAATGGCGAAGCAGCACACTCATCGTTCGTCAGTGAGCGCCACTCCCCGCACTGCCCATATTTTGGACAAGGTCGTGATTATACACATAAAGCGCATGAATTGCACACGCTTTGGCCTTTACCAATGCACAACGGGCGCCGCCGCCAGACGACGGGGCCCGTTGCAGCCCGGGGCAAAGGCGCCTGCCCCGCCGCCGGTCAGGCCGGCATATGGCTTGCGCCGGCCCGAGAACCCTCTCAGAACTTGTGACGCACGCCAGCGATGACGGCGATCTGCGACTGGGCGCCGGTGCCCGTCGGGCCGCCAACGTTGTCGATCGCGGCCACGATGGCGTCACCCGTTGCGCGCTGGTAGACGCCCGTCAGGTACGATTCCGTGCGCTTGCTGAACGAATATACGCCACCCGCGTTGACCTGGAACCAGCGGGGCTTCGTGCCCTTGGTGATGCCGGACAGTGCCGTCGCACCGCCCACACTGCCGTCGCTGTAGATGAAGGCCAGACCACCCAACAGATTCGGCGTCACCTGGTACTTCCCGTTCAGTTCGAACGTGTTCACGCGAATCGACGATTGGTTCGTGTAGCGCACCTTGGCATAGCTGTACACGAAGCCGACCGTAGCGGCCTGAATCTGGTACGACACGCCCGCAGCCGCGATGTCGTGCTTGTCGACGGCGCTCGTGTAGAAGATGTCGGTGGCGCTCGAGTAATCGTTCGACACGGCACCGCTTCCGTTGGCCGTGCCCGGGCTTGCCAGGTGCATGTAGCCAATGGCTGCCATGAGCGGGCCGTTGGCATACGACGCGCCGAGGCTGAACGCGTTGTTATGCGAAAAACCCGTGCCGTTGCCATTGTTGGCTTCGTTGCTGAAACCGTACAACGCGCCGAAAGAGAACCCGCTGTAGTTCGCGCTGGTGTACTTGATCGAGTTGTTGACGCGAAATGAGTTGTACAGGTTGTCGATGTCGCCAACGTGCGCGCCGTATTGCGTCGCCCATTGCTTGGCCGACGTAATCGGGCTGACGAAATCGACCACGGAGTCGTACTGACGACCGATCGTCACGGTGCCGGCTTGCGCGCTCTGCAACCCCACGTATGCCTGACGGCCGAACATGCGGCTGTTCTGCAGCAAGCCGCCATTGGTCAGGCTGAAGCCGTTTTCCAACACGAACACCGCCTTCAGACCGCCGCCCAGGTCTTCCGCCCCCTTCAGGCCCCAGCGGTTGCCCTGACCAATGCCGCTCACGGCCTGGATGTTGTGCGCGCCCTTGGCGTTCAGGCCGCTGGCGACATTGTTGACGTAGCCGATACCGGCGTCGATCACCCCGTAAAGCGTAACGTTGCTCTGGGCCATCGCCGGTGCGGCGACGGCAAAGCTGGCGGCAGCCAGCGCCGTGAGTGGGAAGCGCTTCATATTTTCCTCTTTGATAGTGGTCTTATACTTTTTGGGTCCGCCACGGCGGACATCCCCTGTCGATGCCGGTTGCCCACGTCAGCACGACGCGCTTTGCTGCAACCGCAAATGCAATGGAGTACTTAACAAATGACTGGCGGTGCTTTCCTGCAAAGGACAAGCACCGCCAGCGATGGTCAAGCGCACGCATTTTGACACGACCGTGACACACGCCGCGCACGAGTGGTGCGTTTGCAACACAGGAAATTCACGGCATATGCCCCCGTGCCGCAATCGATTCGGCAACCGTGATATTTGCCATCACCGACGCAATATGCGAGGCGCCACCCAATCCCCCCCGACGCACGAGTGTATTGGCTCACCGACCCAATGAAAAACGGCGCGTCGCCGAATCGGCGCGCGCCGTTGATCTGGAGATTCGTGACGCCGGGGCAATCGTTGCCGATATGCCCTCGCTCGCCCCCCTTGAATAAAGTTATGTCGCGCGACGACCCGGCGGCGTCTTGAGCGGTGCGGGCGCCGACGTGCCGACTGGCGCAGATGCCGAGGCACGCTTACGCGTCTTAGCGGCATTGCTGGCTGCGACGGGCTTGGCCGCGCTTGCCGGCTTGGGTAACGCCGCGCCATTAGCCGCGCCTGCTGCTGGGGAACCGTTGCCAACTCTCGGTCCTCGCGCGAGCTTCGTCGAAGCGGCGGACTTTGCGGATTTGCCGGGCTTCACACCCTTCTTGGGCTTGTCCGCTTTCAGCGCTTTCTCGGGCTTTCCGGCCTTTTCCGGCTTCGTCAACTTCGCCGGTTTGGCCGCCTTCGATGGCTTGGATTCGGGCTTGGCAAGCGTCTTCGGTGCCGCCTTCGCGGCGGCGGCCAATTCGAGATCGATGGTGTGCTTGAGTCCGGCGATCACCGGCGCGGCCAGATCGTCGGCAAAATGATCGAACCAGCGCTTGGCATGCAAGAGCTTCTTTCCGCCGAGGCGTCGCTTGTGATCTTCGTCGCTGGCAAGCACCTTGGCGGAGAGCCGTGCACGGCCTTTCGAGAGGCGTTCGAGAACGGTGATGATGGTGAACCCGCGATGCGACGTCTTCTGCTCTGCAGACATACTGGCCTCCTGATGTACCCGTCTCGCGACGAGCCCGGATTGGATCGAAGCCACGAACTGAATCACGTGGATACGAACGATCCTACCACGCCGCAAAGCGTATGCCAGCAGGCCCGAGGCGCTACAAGCGCATCGTGTGTGGCGGAGATACAACCTCCCCGGGCCCCGGCGCTTGTACGAAGTACTGAGCGCCGGCCGAACTGAGAAACGCCCCCCCCGGCGAGGCCAGCAAATCGACATCACCGGGTTTGACTTCCGGAATCGGGCTGCGCGTGGCGATCCCCGCGCCCGTGCTCGGCGCCCGCGGCGACAGTTTGACGTTGCCCCACTGATCGTACTCACGCTTGGGCGGCGGATAGACGACGGTGGACGATAGCGGACGACGGTGGACGATAGTGGACTGCGAACCGCGACCGGCGTTGACAGATTTCCTGGTCAAAAGCGCCAGAGAATTTCGTACGCCGTACGAGCGCGTTGCAATGCCCGGCGCCGCCGTTGTCCCGCAGCGGCGCCGATCCCTCATATCGGCTCAATGCGTATTTAGTGCGCGACGCTCCTCGTCGGTGAGCCGCGCAAGCTGACGCGGATCGAGATGATTACCGGTGCCGACCAGTTGGAGCAGGCTCGATCGGTCGTAGCCGAGCGTGCCTTGCACGCGAGAACCGGCCGGTGCTTCGCTGCCGCCTGCGCCGTCGTTAGCGCCGCCCCCGGTGCTCAACATCCGCACCGAGAAGATCGACGCCGCGTTCTGGCGCTGCGCGACACGCTCACGCGCCATGGCATCCTGCGCCGCCGAAGCGGCCTGCGCCGCCGTCGCACTCGCATTGGTCAGCGCGCCGACGTTGACCGCCGCAATCACCGGCAGGCCCGTCGACTTGCCCTGCACCTGCACGTTGGCGGCATTCACGACCGCGAGCGCAGCAAAGTTGACGTTGCCCGACACGCGCACGCCAGCCTCGCCTGCATCGATCGTACCCAGCGGCGCCACAAGGTCGACGTCGCCCGCAGGGACTTCCGGCAACGGCGCAAGCGTGGCAATGCCCGCACCGCTCGATGGCACCGAGGGCGACAACGTGACGTTGCCGGTGTCGTCGTAGACACGCTTGGGCGGTGTATAGAGCACCGTCGTCTTCGCACCGCGCCCGGCGTTGATATCGCCTTGCGCCGACCACGCCTGAATGCTGCCGCCGAAGGTCGTCATCACACGCGACAGGCCCAGCAAAATACTGTCCCGGCTGTAGAACTGGATGTTCCCGTCGCCCTGCGTGACGACACCGGCCGTCGCCCCCGGCGTCACGCCTTCCACACCGACAAGCGTGCGTCCGCCCGGGTTGAGCATCTGGATGTCGCCGCCGAAGTTGGTGCGCACCGTGGCGTCGGTCGTCACGGGAACCGGCTTGCCGTTGACCGTGGTCGATCCGGTCACGCTGCTGAACAGCGTGATCGCACCGTTGTAGGTCACGGGGTTGCCCTGCGCATCGTTCGTCGGGAACAACGTCGCGATGGCCTCACGGCCGCGCAGATAGCTGCCGTAGCGCGGGCTCGACGCATCGTTGTATTCGCGCCCGCCCAACAGCAGTTCCTTGAAATAGACCTGACGCACGAATACGCCTTGCTGCGTCTGCGGCAGCGCAAGGAAGTAGGCCAGTGCGTCCGAGACCTTGCCGTCGTAGCCGAAGCGGCTCTTGAGCCACGCCACGAGTTCGTCGCCATAGGCGTGTACGACCTTGCCGCTGTCGGCAAGCGGCGCGCCGCTCGCGAGTTGATTGGCCGGGTCGAAATACAGGCGGGCGAATCGCGTGTAGTCCGGGCCATTGGTCCCCACGCCCGCGAGCACCGAGACTCCCGCACCGCCGTTGGTGTTCGCCAGATGCGTGACATCCCCGATGCTTTGCAACTGGCCGTAGTAGCCCTGATAGACGTCGCGTCCCGCCTGAACCTGAAGCAATCCGGGGCCGACGACGCTCGCCGACTGATAAATGATGTCGCGCCCGGCCTGCATCAATGAGACGTCACTGGCCGATTGATTAAGGAACGTGCTCGGCACCGTGCCGGTGCCCACGATGTCGCGGCCAGCAATGACCTCGAACGGCTTGGCGGCGACATACCAAATGCCGTGATCCGGGACGAATCCGCTTGATGACGTCCGGTTGCGGATGACCGACGTTCCGATCTGCAAGTCGTCGATATCGATGCCCGCATAGATCTGCGCGGGCGCAGCATCCTGCGCGTGCAGGTTCCCGGACGGATAGTCCTCGCCGAACGCCAGCGGACTGGCCGAATTGACGCGTATTCCGGCGCTGATGGTGGCGTTTGTCAGCGCCGTGGGGTTGAAGCCGTTAATCGAAGAGAAGAACGGATGGGCCGGCGTTGCCAGGCTCGCGTAGTCTGCGCCCGACATCGATATCGACAGACCGCCGCCGTAAATCGACCCGGCCGAGAGCACCCGAAGCTGCCCGATCGGCGACGGCGTCAGTTCGATCGAACCGTCACCGAACCGGATATCGCCGTTGAGCGATGCAACGCTCAGGCTGCCCGGATAGAAGCCCTGCGCGTTCTGCTTGTCGCTGTCGCTGGCCCCTGACAAGGGCGCAACGTCGCCACCGGCCGAGAGGAGGTTGAGCGCCGTGGACGGCGTCCACAGACTGAACTTCGTGAAGCCGCTCTTCGTCACGGCGCCCGATGCATTCGTGTAATACCCCCCTGCGATATCGGTGAGAATCGACATGCCCGCGTCGCCCGCCCCACCGAGTACCAGATCCCCTCGCGCGGTAACGTTCGCGATGCCGTCGCCGGTCAGCACGGTCGGCCCCTTGGTTCGCGACGTCAGCTTGATCGCGTTGGGATCGGAAGCGCGCGGATCGTACGTGGTCCAGTTGACGCCGCGCGTCTCCACGGCGATGCTGCCGACCGAACCGGCATTCACCGACGTATTGCCGCGCAATGCGCTCAGCGAACCGTAGTAGTCTCGGGCGAAGCCGGCGGCGGCTATCGGGGGCGCCCCGTTGAGCATGCCGCCGACCTTGAGCGTGAGATCACCGCCGCCGGTCTGCACGAGTGAGCCGTCGGCGAGCACTCGGCCCGTCGATGCCACGGCAAGATCAAGGCCCGTTGAGACGAGCCCCCCCTCCATTACCGAGGTGACGCCCGCGTCGCGGCCGGCAGTCACCGTCAGGTTGCCGCCGCCCAGCGTGCCGATCCCCTGGAAGCCGATGAGTTGCAGGCCGGTCGTGTAGGCGTCCGTCTTCGCGAGCGAGCCGAAGTTGATCGACCACGCGGTCGGATCCGTTGTTGCGCCGCCACCGCCCTGCCGGTTCAGCCAGTTCCCCACCAGATTACTGTTCACGTAGCGCAGCGGGTTGTTCATCATCTGGATGTTGCCGGTCACGTCCTGCTGCGCCTGAAGCAACAGATCGCCGCCGTGCTCCGTGTACCAGGCCTGAATCAGGTTGCCGGTCGCCATGCCGGGCAGGTTGTACGGATTGTGGCCGTCAGCAGCCAGAATCGGCGCCGCCTGCGTGCCCGCCGTATAGACGCCATACGGCGTCGCTTCGCTGAAGCTGCCCCCGGCGAGCAGGTCGAGGCCGCCCGTGCCGGTACGCAGCACACTGAAGAACGTGCCGGTCTGCGACGGGTCGTAGACACTGTCGCTCAGCGTGAGATTGCCGCTGCCGCCCAGCGCCGCCACCGGCAGCAACGTGCGTTGGTCGGCGCCCGTCAGATCGGCACCGGCCACCAGGCGCAGCGACGCCGAGCGCACGCCGGGCGCGAGCATGGCGGCGCGCGCCGATGTGGCCGAGGCGGCGGGCGAACCGGGGTCCGTCTGAAGCTGCAGACTGTTCGCCGCCGACGTTTCGGCCCCCACGGGTACGTACAACTTGGTCAATTTCGTGCCGTAAGGAATCACCGTTCCGCTGGCATAAGTCGTACCGTCGGCCGACATCGGCCGGAACGGTGCCGGCAAGGCACCTCCCGTATTCAGCGTAGGCACAACCCAACCGGCAGCGTCGCTCACTTCCATCACGTTGCTCGGGAGCAACTTCCAGAGTATTGGGCCCTGCTTTGCGAAGTGCGCTGTATCAGTAGAGAACGTCGTGGGCGTCACCGCCGAGAAGACCGGTGCTCCCGCCGCAGTGCCCGTAAAGCCATCTGAGATGCTGCCGTCGACCCTCAGATTGCCGCCGGCACGCATCACGAGCGCCATTGGCTCGCCCGCGCCGTACGTTGCCGACGACGGATCGCGATCAGCCCCCGGGCCGTAGCGGTATTTCGCGAGATCGATGTCGCCCGAGGTGGCGAGGTCGCCCAGCGAAGCGATCTGCACACCGGGGCGCAGGTGATACACGTTGCCGTAGGCTGCAAGACCCGCCGTGCGCGCCGTCAGCGCGCCGTTGCCCGTCGCAGTGTTGATGAATGCGGTGCTCGCGGCGTCGTAGCCGTCCAGCGTGCTCTGCGTGACGACGCTGCCCGACGGCAACGTGTACGTCCACACACCGTTCAACGCCACGCTATCGGCACCGCGAATCGTCAGCGGACCTGCGGCGTCGATCGCGATATCGCCCGACGTCTCCGCCGTGCGCATGGCATTCAGAATGATGTCGCCGTAGTGCTTCGCCCCCGGAGTGCTCATGTCGATGGTGGCTCCCGGCGCGAGTGTGAGCGTGCCACCGGCAGCCGTGAGTTCGACATGCCCGCGATTCTTCGCTTCGATGGGCACGCCGTAGCTGTCGACCTGCAAGATCGTGCCGTGCGCGTCGAGCACGGCGCTGCTGCCGAGTGTCAGTCCGTTGCCGCCCGACAGACGAATGGTGCCCGGAGCGGCGCCCGACGCGTCGACGGTGCCGTTCACCGTCAGCGTGCCACCGTCGGCCGAAATGCCGATGTTGTGCGCCTTCACACCATCGCCGACCACCAGATCGCCAAGCTTCTGATCGAAGCTGCGTGACGCGAAGAAGCCACCCTGTGTGAGCGACGCATTCAGTCCGCCGAAGTCCGCGAAGGTGCCGGCCGTGGCGCCGAACGCCCCGCTGGTGAAACCATCGTCGGCCTTGCCCAGCAGGCTGCCGCCCAACGACAGCGTCCCCTTGGCCGCGTCGAACGACACGGTGCCCGCATCGGCCTGCTTCGCCGACACGTCGACGACCGAGCCCGCCAATTGACGGAGGTTGCCTTGCGCGCTCCTGAAGCTTGCGGTGCCGCCGAAGCCATACGCTGTCGCCGTCTGGATCCCTGTCGGCTGGCCGCTCAGGTCGATGCGGCTGGTGCCGTCGAGCACGATGTCGTTCGCCGCGTCGACCGCCAGCTTGCCGCTCGGCAGGAGCACCGTGCTGCCGAGATTCACGTTGTTGCCGGACAGATCGATCTCGGCGCCAGCGACGGTCGTCGTTGCCGTAGCCGGTGCCGCGCCCGCCGGCGCGACGACGCTCAGCGTGCCGCCCGCCGTGTAGTTCATGATCGACTTCGCCGCACCGGTGAGCAACGGCGTGGTGAGCGTGAGATTGCCGCCCGTGCCGCTCTGACCGAAGACGTCGCCCGCTTGCGTGCTGGGTGCCTGATAGACGTACAGCGCGCCGCGTCCGGCCGAGACGATCCTGTCGCTCGCAGCGAAGTTGATGTCGTTGAAGCCGTAGATCGTGCGCGTGACGTTGGATGTGTCGAGCGTCTCGACATGACCGAGATCGATCTCCTTCGCGATGAATTGCAGTGACCCATTCCCGCTGCCCGGGCCACCGGCGGCAATCGCCGGTGCACCGACACCTTGCACACCGTTCCACGTGATGCGATCGGCCGCCACGACCGCCTGATCGCCCGCAGCACCGACGCCGTAGATGGCCGAGGCATTGAGCACCAGATTGACGCCCGTCCCGCGCGTATCGAGACCGTTGCTGCCGAACAGGTTGATCGAGTTCGCGGTGCTCAGTGTGAGCCGTTGCAACGCGGGCGCACCGTGCGTCGGGTCGCCTTGCAGTAGCGTGTTGAGTACCGATTGGTCGAACACTACGCCCGCCGGATTGCCTGCGGCCGCGACTTGCGCGGCGTCACCCACGTTCAAAGTGCCCACTGCCAGCGCAATATTGCGTGCGCCGAAGCGCGCGCTGTCGTCGATATACGACGCGCCGTTGGTGGCGAACGCCAGCGTTCCCTCGGCATACAGGCCCGAGCCTGCACCGATGTTGATCGATCCGGCGCTCTGCGACGATCCGAGGAACTGGATGTCACCGTTGGACAACGCCAACACGCTCGCAGTCCCCGGGGAAAACAGCATGCCGGTCGAGGCGGTATCGAAGGTCGCCGGACCGCGCCCGATCGTCGTCAGCGTCACGCCGTTGCCGATGTTCAGGTTGTTGCCGACGAGGTAGATTTCCCCCGCGCTCAGCGTCACACCGTCACGCACGTAGAGATCGTTCGCCTGAGGGCTCGTTTGAAACACGAAGACGCCATTGATCGGGCCAACCGTGCCGTTAATACTCAGTCGCGGCGCACCAATGGCGTTCAGGGACGCGGCATTGACCGACAGCCCATTGAAGCCCGGCGTCACATCGCCGGTCGTAATCTCGCCGATGTTGAGCACGGCCACCTGCCCCGCCACACCGCCGGCCGCAGGCTGGAACAGTGCCTTACCGTTGAATGACAGCACACTCGTCGACGGCATCGGGTCCGGCGCATACGGCACGTCGAAGGTGAACCCGAGCCCCTTGCCGTCGCGGGGCAACATGGACGCCAGGCCGCCGAACTGCCGGACCTGCGCGGTCATGAAGTCGGCGTAGCTCTGCTCGTTGTACTGCGAGTACTTGCGCACCGCCGTGCCGGGTGTGACGAGCACGGTCGAGGGCAACTGGCTGCGTGCCGACGTGTTGGCGATGCTCGTGTAACCGGACACCAGATACGTGCCGTTACCGGCAGCCGTCGCGAGCGCAGGCAGATTCTGTCCGGTGCCACCGATTTCGACGCGGTACGCGCCCGGCAACAGCGCGTAGTTCGACGGCAGCAGCGTGTACGTCCCTGCGGGCAGGCCGGGCACACCGTCACCGATCGTGACGCGTTGCCCCACCGCAGGATCGCCCGCGCCGTTCTCCGCGGCGATGGGGGCGTAGTCGGACGTGTAGCCCGGCACGATGGCATACACCTTGTCGCTCGCCTTACTGAGCTTCATCGTCGGGTTAGCGTTCACCAGCGGCGTGTTTAGCACGTTGACAGAGCCGCCGCGCCCCGCGACGAAGCCTGCCCCCGCAATCGCGCCGCCGCCCGACAGGTCGAGCACCGCGCCGCTGTCGACGCGCATCGTCAGTCCTTCGACCGAAATGCCCGAGCCGCCTGCCGTATAGGTGAGCCCGATGCCGTTGCCGATGAGCGGTGCGAGCGCCGTGCCGTTGTACGTATAGGTCACGCCATCGACGGTCCCGCCATATGGCACAGTCATGCCATCCATGGACACGGACGTCAGACTGCCTGGCAGGAATTCGATGTCCTTGGTATAGACCGATGCCCCTTGCAACGCGGCCGTCGTCGGGCCGATCAGCAGCTTGCCGAACGGCGCGCGCAACACCCCGCCCTGACGAATGTTCGGGGCCGACAGGAACAGCATGCCGAAGACGGACAGCGGTGCGTCGGGTGTGACAGCCGTGGTGCGCCCGAGGGTCAGCGTGCCCGCGAAGTCGCTGTTGCGCTGCTGCCCCGCGACGATGTTCGCCACCGCACCGGTGGTCGGATACACCTGTGCGGCTTCAAGGTCCATATCCCACGAGGTGATCAACGTGGTGCCCTGCTGCATCGACGGCGTCGGCAGGAAGCGAGTGTCGCCCTGGCTGACGAGGCGTGTGTTACGGAAGCCCGGCGACGACGTATCGACGTTGACGTAATTCACCGAGTCGTAATAGCCGCTGTACGACGAGAAGACCACCGGCCCTTGCACGTCGATGAGGTTGGCATCGATCTCGAACGTCGCCGTCGTCGGACGCCCCGAGGCGCCGGGATTCGCGATCGAACCACTGCGCACCCCGTCCGGCGGAGCAACGCGCGTGCCGCTAAGCAGGACATACGGGGCCGCCAGACGCACCGTATTGCCGGTAGCCTTCGCGGCCGGATCGTCACCCGCCACCAACGGCTCGCCGGAGGTATAGGCGTTGGCGTTGAGCTTGAGGCTCTTGTCGAGGGCGAGCGATACGTCGCCCTTGAACATCATGTAATCGCCTGACGTTAGCGAGAGCGAGCTGAAGCCGCCGCCCTTGACCATGTCGGCGCTCACGCTCGTGCGGCCCAGGGGCAACGCCGCGACCGGTGCACCCGGGCCGCTCAGGTCAGGGGCCTCCTGGCGCGACTGCGTCACCGTGAGTGTGCTCGGCACAAGCACGCTGCTTGGTATCAGACCCGCCTGGTCCGGGTAGAACGGCGTGAGCATCGACACGGAGAGGTCGCCGCCCGAGGCACCGGCGCCCCCTGAGAACGCGTGCAGATTGCCGTCGAGATAGCTGCCTGCGAAGGAACTCACGGCAATCGCGCCGCCGTTGGACACGCGCGACATGCGGCCGCTGGCGTTGGCCGGTTGGCCCGCCACCGTCGCGGTGTCTACCGGCACGCTGGCGCCATCGGCATTGAGCTCCGCCCCCGGACGAATCACGACGAACGACGTACCGCCACTCAGGTTGATGGTGCCGCCGTCGAACACGGTGCCGTAGGTACGTCCGTTGGTGTCAAGTGCGGTATAGCCGAGTCCCGAGACATCGAGCTTCGCGTTTGGGCCAAGCCAGAGCGAGGTGCCGCGAACGACGCCGTTCTCGTCGAAGTTGCGCGACGTGTCGAACGTGCCATCGGCATCGCCGATGAGATTGATCTTGCCCGCACGTGCGTTCAATGCGCCGTCGACCGTGATCTGACCGAAGCCGTCGAGCGTGATGCTCTGTCCCGGATCGACCGTAATCGACGCCCCCGGTGCGATGGCGACGGTGCCCCCCGTCGGATTGCCTTGCTCGTCCTTGATTAGCGAGCGCAGCGCGATGCTCGCGCCCGCGCGTTGCAAGATCGTATCGGTCTGCGGATTTTCCGCGAACAGCGGCGGCGTCCACAGGGCCATCGCTTTCGACGGATCGCTGCCGGTCACGGCCTTCATACTGTCGGCCGTGAAGCGGTAGACGGGCATGACCGGCGCGAGGGCCACGCCGTTGTCGACGCGCACGCCGTGTCCGCCATTGATGTCGTAGTTGGCGAAGCCCGCGTTGAACAGCGAACTCCCGCTGCCCGATGTGCCCGTGTTGAAGGTCGGCACTGGCGTGACGGCGATCGTCTGCGCGAGCGACGTGCCTGCCGGCAGGATGGCCCCCACGTCGTAGGTCTTCGGCACCGACACCACCGAGCCCGCGGTGAAGACGAACTGATAGGGATTGACCGGTATGCCGTTCGGGAAGACGTTCGACGGCACGACCGTGCCCTTCGCGAATGTCCCGGTGCCGCCCCATCCCGAGAGGACGGTTCCTGCGGGGATCGTATCCCCGGCGAAGTAGTAGAGGTCCTGGTTATTGAGGTCCTTCGACTTGAAAATGAGCCCCGTCGGCACGACCCAATCCCTCAGGGTCGCGCCGGTCGGCAACGCTGACATCGAGATGTCGGCCAGGATCGGCGTGTCGTAGACCATCGTCGTGTGCTTTTCGACGAGATCCATCGGCAGCGGTGTCCCCGCGGGGATAGTCAGCGTCTGGGCGAGCTTCACCGACACGGGGGCCGGCGTGCCTGCCGCGAGCGTACCGCCCGCTACACCGGCGCTATTACCGATCAGAATGCTGTCGGGGGTGGAGAGCGTCAACGTGCCGCCGCCATTTACGCCGTAGGCCACCACGGTGCCGTCGAAGGTCAGCGTGCCGACGCTCTTGCCAACGATGCTATCTCCCGCGATCAGCGTCACGTTACCGCCCGTGCCGCCCTTCGTCTTACCGCCCGCGAGAATCGCACCGCCCGAGGACACATCGATCACACTGCCGCTGCCGATGGTCAGGTCGCCAGTCGAATCGAATGTGACGCTGCCGCCATTGAGATAGGCGACCTGCGACGTGGTATCCGGGTCGAGCGCGGCATTCACCCAGACGCCACGTGTGCTGATGCGGTAACCGGGCGCGAGCGTCAGGTGCACGGCGCCGTCAGCCGGGACAAGTGCCGTTGCGTACTGATCGCCGGCCTTGAGGAACTGGTTGGAGATGTTGACCGTGCCGCCCGGTGCGAAGAGGTTCGCCATCACGTCGACGGCGGGCGCCGACAGCGCCAGACGTCCACCATTGTCGAGCTGAAGATCGGAGCGCACGCCAATGGTACCGGCCGTCACCAGATCGATCTCGCCGAAGCGAGTCTGATTCAATCGTGAGGCATCGAGCCACACCGTGTTCTTGCGGGTATCCGCGAGCGTGTCGCCCACACTCATCCCGTTGGTGATGTCGTTGATGTCGCCGATCACGACATCCGTCGCGAACGCGTTCGTGCGCCCCAGCCCCATGTACTGACCGAGTGTCAGCGACGCAGCACGCGCAACGGCGAACTGGCTGAGTGTGTAGCCGTCGGTGAGCCCGGACGGACGTGCCTGCGTCTGCACCGGGCCGGTGTAGACGTTGGCGACGACGTCGCCCTCGAGCACGGCCGTCGGCGCCGAGATCGACAGACGGCCCGCGTCGCGCCCGACCGTGTAGCCGTTCTGCAGTACGCGCGTGGACGCGATGAGCGGGCTGGCGTACGACTCGGTCAGGTTCTTGCCCCAACGCTCGTGTTCCACCTCGAAGCCGCTGTAGACACCGGTGTAGATCAGGTTCGATGGCGCGGTGTTGACGTTGTAGAGCTGACCGTCTACCCCCTTGAGCCACGTCTGATTCAGATAGCCGGTCTGCACGTTGAGAGAGCCGCCCGACAGGTTGATGAGCGCCCCCTTCTGCGTCACCACCTCGTTGCCGCCAATGGTCACGGTGCCGCCCTGCGCGGCCCACTCCCCAATGCCGTGCGTCTGATTGGCCAGATAGCCGCCGACTTCCAGCAGACCGCCGGGGGTGTACCAGCGCTCGTTCGCATAGCCCCCGACGGACGCCGGGACGTACACCAGTCGCCGGCGATCGATGTAGACGTTTGCATTGTTCAGTGCCGCGTTATCGCGGTTGCCCGGTGCGTCGCGCTGCTCGTTGCCTTGCACGTTGATTTTGACGTTGTTGCTGTCCATCGACAGCGAGACGCCGACCGCGCCGGAAACATCCAGTTGCGCCCCGTTTGCCACGAAACTGCGACCCGTGGCGCTCACCGCCAGTTGACCGCCGGTGGCGAGCGTGAGCGAATTGCCCTGAAACTCGATATTGCCGCCGCTCACGATCTCGACGCGCGATTGATCGCGTCGGTCGGAGAGTATCGACAAGTTGTCGAACAGTCCTGCTGCGCTCTGACGCCGGATAAGATCCTGAGCCGCAGAGTCCTGCATCAACGCGGTGCGTTGACTGTCGAGCGCCGTCGCTCCGTTGTCGCTGATGAGCACCGACGTGAGCGCGCCACTGCCCAGCGTCACCTTGCCCAGCGTGTCGCTTGCCGAGTTCAGCAGGTGAATCGTGCCACGCGTGTTGACCGTCGTCGTCGACACCGCCGTGCCCAGCTGCTGCACGTCGCGGCCCGCCAGCGTGATGTCGCCTTCGGAAGACATCAGCAAGCCGCTGCTCACTACCTTGCCTGCCGTACTCTGTGCCACGAACTGCGGCGAAATCTCGCTGCCTCGGGTCGTCGACGGCGTGTTCGCATCCGTGCCCACGCCCTTGCGTATCACGAAGCTGTCGCCCGCGGCCAACGCCACCTGCCCTTGCGGCGTGACGATCGTGCCGGCGTTGCTCACTTGATTGCCGAGCAGCAACACGTAGCCGCCGCCTTGCGTCACCGACGTCGGCGTGCGGGTCGTGATATTCGCCCCCGCCTGCACTTCGACCTTGCCCAGCGCATCCGTGAACGTCGGCGTCGTGCCGTTTGCGCCATAGATTCCACCTGTCTGAAACTGCGCGTCGCTCATGCGAGCCGCCGCGACCACCAGGTTGCGCGTATCGACCTGACTCGTGCCGCCGAAGATCACACCGTTGCGGTTCAGGATCAGGACGGTGCCGTCACCGTGAATCTGCCCCTGAATCTGGCTCGGACGCGCCTGAGGATCGTTCACGCGATTGAGCACCGACCAGTCGCTTTGCTGCGCGAAGTTGACCGACGTCTTGCGCCCGACGTTGAACGTCTCCCAGTTCAGGATTGCCTTGTTAGTGGTTTGCTGAACAGTGACGTTGGTCGTGCCATTGGTGCTCGTTTGCGTTGGCGCCTGCGCGTTGATCCAGCCTTTGGTCAGGCTATTCGTGTCGACCTTCAGGCCGCCTTCGGTCAGACCGTCAGGGATCGTTGCATCGCCGTTTGCCGCAGCCGCTCGCGCATTGGCCTGTGCGGCCTGCATCGCCGCAATGTTCTGTGCGGCCGAGCCCAGATTCGCAATCGAGCGCTGCAACTGTGCGTTCGCCTGTTGCTGCTGCGCCGACGGGTCCGTGAGCGACGTGACCGGCATGCCGTTGGGCAAGCGTCCCGTCTGCGACGCTGTAGCCTGTGCAGCACCTCGTGCGGCGAACCATGCGTTGCTGAAGGCTTGCTGGGCGTGTGCGGCCCCCATGGTGCTGAGAAGCAACGTGATCGCCTGTGCGACGGGTGCCACCCTGCGCGGACGGCGTGCGCGTTCTTTGCCGTTTCTGCAACCGCTGCTTCGCATTGCCGTTGCCCCTTCGCGTCCACGCGTGCTCATGCCCGAATCCTCGCTGATAGTTGATCGTTCCCGGCAAATTCGCCAGTGGCGAGCCCGTTGCCGGAAACATGCACCTCGCCGGTTTTGGCGTTGTGCTGGCTTCCCGAGTCGCTAAGACGAATGGGCAGTTCGGAAACCCTCAACTATTTTTCCGATCATCGATACCTGCGAAATGCCACCGTTCAATCGATCAGCACTCCGCAATACACGAAGCCGGATTGCAGCACTTGCGCACGCGAGACCGTCAGCTCAGAATCAGCAGACCTCCCGGCAAGGACCTGGCATTCAGATCGAATGTGCTCTCCAGTTGCGACAATGCCGCGTCGAGTGAAGCGATGCGAAAGCGGCCCGTCACACGCTGATTCCGGGCCGCGTCATTCACGAGAACGACGCGCCCCGAACGATAGCGATTGATCTCGGCGACAACATCGACAAGGCGAATCTGGTCGAACACCAGTTCACCACGACGCCATGCGGCCACGGCATGCGCGTTCACGTTGCCGACATCGCTTAGCACATGGTCGTTGTAGGCCACCTGCTGGCGGGCCTGCAGGGAACGTTTGCCGGATGGATGCGAGACCTGGACCGAGCCATCGATGCACGTGACGCAGGCTTTGCCATCGAGATAACGCACTTCGAAGCGTCCGCCGTGCGCGCGGGCGCTGCCCACGCCAGCAGACACCGTGAACGCCTGAGCCTCGCCCCCGAGATCGACAGCGGCCTCGCCGGAGAGCAGCGTCATGCTCACGGTCCTGCCGTTCTTCACGCTTTGCCGGATGCTGGTCTGCGTGTTGAGGGTGACGACAGTCTGTGCCGCCAGCGTCAGCGTGCGTTGCTCGCCGACGGCCGTGCGCTCGTCGGCGCCCCATGCGTCCGGCATGGTGCGCCGGAGCACATCCGGATAGAAACCAGCGACGGCTGCCGCCGCGCCCACCGTCAGTGCGCCACCGATGAACGCCCGGCGTCCGGCCGAGCGATACCGCCCCGCTGGACGGACCGGCGCCGGCATCGAATCCGGATGCCGTGCGACATACTGGGCGCTTGCCGTGTGCAACGTCGCCCAGCGGCGCTTCACCTCGTTGAACGCGAGCGTGTGATCGGCGCTCGTGTCGAGCCAGCGCCGAAAGGCGTGCGCATCGACTTCGGTCACGTCACCGGAATCCAGCAGCCGCAACCAGACGCGCGCCTGCCGTTGCAGGTCGTCCGAAGAGGAAGCCGGATAAGTGTCGCGTGTATTCATTGCATCAAAATGGGAACCCTGCCAAAGGCAGGCAATCAAGCGGTATCGATATCGCGGAACCGCGCATCTTCGGATGCCGCCAGTGCATGGACGAACGGCATCGCACAAATCCCTCAACTATTTTTCGACTTTCAGTTTCTCATCCAGATAATCGTGCGCACGGCGCAACTCGTTCTCGACAACGCGCAGCGACACCCCCAAGCGCTCCGCCACGGCTTTTTGAGGCAACCCTTCCCATCTGACCAGCAGCAGTACTTGACGGCGCCGCTCAGGCATGCGCTCCATCAAATGCAGGACGGCTTCGAGTTCGGAGCGGTCTTCCGCAACGCGCGCCGGGCCTGGCGCCGTGTCGGACAGATGAATCAACGCATCCACCTCGTCGAATGAGAGCGAGCGACTATGCTTGCGCTGCGCATCGAGCGCGATGTTGACGGCCACTCGCACCAGATAGCTGCCCGGGCTCTGCACCGCCTCGGCCGCTCCCCGTTCCTGCGTTTGCAACTTGACCCAGGCGTCGTGCAAGGCGTCGCCCGCCAGATCGCTATTGCCGAGCAGGCGCGTGAGACGGCGCTTCAGGTTGTGGTAGTGCCGGGTGAGGTACTCGGGCAGTGGTCCGACGTTCTCCGTCATCAATGACCATCCTTGCCCGGCGACCGGCACACGGCAGACGTATCGGGGCGGCGCGGGTCGCGTGGCAGCAACACCATCGTCAGCGGTTGAGCCAGATCCCGGGGCGGCGCGCCGTCGACGTGAACACTCGCCAGCACACGCAGCACGGCCGCGTCACGGCGCCGCTCACCGGTCGATGTCAGTAGACGCGCCTGGCGCAGAGCGCCGGTCGCGTCGATCTCGAAACGCAGCAGCGTTCGGTATTGGCCCGGCCGGGTGAGCGCATCGGCACAAAGGGCAGCCCAGACACCTGCCTGTACACGGCCGGCGTAGACACTGGCGGGTGCGTCGTCGCCCGGCGGTAGCGGGCCGGTTGTCGAGGCTTTGAGCACGAACGCTTCGGCGGGACCCGAGCGTGCTTGCTGGAGGACGAGCCCCGTACCGGCCAGCAGGCGCTCCAGCGCGGTGTCGGCCGGGAAGTCGCCGCGCACGGGCGACGAGGTGAGGCCGGCCACCTGAGCACTGCTAAAGAGAGCGGGACGGCCGGAGATCATGGCGTAACGTTGCAAAGCATCGGCCAGTGGCTGCGCAGGGATATCGAAGAAAAACGACTTGGGCTCGGCACCGGGCCCCGGCGTCTGTTGCGCGGGTATCGCTGGCACCGTGGGCCGTGCGGACTCGCCGTCAGAACCGGCGAGGGCATCGGCTGGCGTACCTCGTGCGGGCGACACCCCCGCGCTTAGCACCAGTACTAGCACCCCATATCGGCTCAAACCAAGCAAGTACAGACGCAAGATGCATGCTCCCGGCTTCCGAAATGACAGCGCGTCAGGCCAGCCGCCGGCTTCGGCGCGCACCCCACGGCATGCGCCAGTCACCTATGCAGCACGCAACTCTGGAAAGTACGGATGATGACATCGGCGTGCGACAATTTTGTTACAGCGTGCGACCGCCTTTCGGGGGAGGTCTGCGGCGGAGGCAGCACATATGCACTCGCGCCGACGATTGCGCGGTGAACTCCCCGGTTCAGGCGGGGATCGGCACGGCAATTACGAACGATTCCAGGCCGGCACGCTGCGCTTGCCTCAACGGTTCTAACCTGGCATTGCGTCGCAACCAGCGACACTACGACGTAAAGTCGTGGAGGCTGATGACACCTCTGGTGACCATCAGCCTGAAGCCCGCCATGTGCGGGCTTTTTCTATCGTTCAGGATGAACGATGCGCCGCTTGGCAGGCGCCAAAGCAACGGGTGGCGGGAGAGGGTGTACTTACGCACACTTATCACTTGAGTTCACCGCGGGACAATTTCTCAACGTTGATGCATCAAGGTGTACAGCGAGAACTCAAAGGACGGCCTGTTGCAGATCTTCTGCAATCAGCCGTCCTCGACAGGCATCAATATTGAGCTCGGAAACCCGCCTTATAACGGTGTCTCTTCCAATTTTGACAGCGGAGGAACAGCACCTTCGTTGGCGAGCAATGCCCGCTTGCGCACATATCGCAGCAGACTGGTCGCGCCGTATCGAGATCCGCCCATGCCCGATTGCTTGAACGCCGTCTTTTCACCATCGAACATCATCACGCGCGGCAACTCGGTGTCGTTGATACTTACCCCGCCGGCCTCCATTTTCAGAGCAAAATTCCCTGCGACATGAGAGTCAGGACCGAATACCGCACCAGACAACCCGAATTGACTGTCGTTCATCAGGCGTTCGGCTTCGTCCTCCGATGAGAACTTCATCACCGGCACGATCGGACCGAATGTTTCTTCCGTCATCAACGTCATTTCGTGACTCACACCGACCACAATGGTCGGATCAATCCAAACGGCACCGTCGACCGTCTGACTCTTGCCACCCGATACGATGCGGGCGCCTTTGGCCACGGCATCATCGAGTTGCGCATCGATGATCGCGCCCTGCCGCGAGAAGATCATCGGACCGTAGTGCCCACCATCCCCCGCCGCCAGACTACGCTTTAGTGTCGCAGCCTGGCGAACCATCGCCTCGACCAGCCGATCATGCAGCGAAGCGTGCGCGTAGACTCGTTCGATGGCGTAACACACCTGCCCCGAGTTGTAGAGTGCCGAGCGCAAGATGCTGGTGGCAGCGCGCTCCACATCCGCGCCCTCGAGCACGACCGCAGCATCCTTGCCCCCAAGCTCCAGAAACGCAGGAATGAACGCCTCAGCCGCCGCGACAGCGATTTTTCGTCCGGTCGGAATGCTGCCCGTAAACACTACCGCGTCGGCCTTGGCTACCAAAGCCTGCCCAGTACTGGCGCCGCCTTGAACCAGCTGCAGTATGTCTTTCAGTCCCGGAACAGCTTCAATTGTCTTGCGAAGCGGTTCTACGAATCGTGGCGTGACTTCGCTCGGTTTGATAATGACCGCCGCACCGGCCACCAACGCCGGAATCGCATCGATAAACGAGAGAACCAGCGGGAAGTTCCACGGGCTGATGACACCTACGAGCGAATAGGGAACGTAAGTCACCTTGAAAACCACATCCGGGTGCGAGGCGACCTTGCGAAAGGGCGTCGCAAGCACCTCGGGCGCCGCCTCACAAAATCCATGGATGAAATGAATGACAGCGTCGAGTTCTTCCTCGGAGATACGCGTGCGGGCCGTATCGACCGACAGTGCAGCCACAATATCGGCCCCTTGCGTTTTCAGCGCATCGGCCCAAGCCATCAGAACTTGCGTGCGATACTCAAGACCACGTTCGGCCCATTGTCGCTGCGCCGCGCGCGCACGATCGGCCATTTTGCCGACTTCCTCAGCCGTTGCAGCGTAAAAGGAATAGTCATATTGTCCCGTCCGCGGATTGCGAACTTCCATTGCTGACATGATCGCCTCATTTAAGCAAATTTCAGAAGAAGCATGCTCGGCGCGAAGCTCTCGGCATCGGCACGGCAAACCTTCCTTTAATCGTAACAAGGCAATCAGCAGGTAAAAAACAAGGGAGATGGCGAAGGGACCGATTTCCTATTTCTAAGTGCGTGAGTCGAATACTTCGCATTGCCGATGCGATCGGTGACCGCGCGCCGCTCATGCGCCAATGTCGTATTCTCTTCTGTGCCAATTAGATTGCTTTTCGCAGAGGCAACGTCGTTAGCCGATGGGGCGCTCGGGAACGTTGTCTTCGTCTGAAACCTCCCGGACAGAAGTGGTGCCCTCCGAGCCGTTGAGACGGCGAGCGTCCTTGGGAGAGAAGCCGAAAAAATCGCGAAACGAGGTGGTGAAACTCGTCTGATGCTGATAACCCACTGCCAACGCTACCTGTCCGACCGGTAAGCGCTCTTGCACCAGCAATCTGAGGGCTTCATGCATACGGCACCGTTGGCTGTATTCGAAAATCGTTACCCCGTAAAGGAACTTGAAGCCACGCTTCAGTTTGGAAGCATTTGTCCCTACGGCGCGCGCCAACTCAGGAATCGTCATCGTCTTCTGAAGATCAGCCACGATAAGCTCGCGTGCGCGTCCGATCAGGCGCAAATCGCGTGACGACAATATCTCGCCTGACTGGCTCACGTCGAGGCTGCCAACCCACATTCCGATACTCGCGCAGAGGATTTCTGCGCACTTCGCTTCCACGTAAATCAACTCCCGAACACCGTGATAGGGACTCGCCAGCAAATGCTCCACGACATGGAGCGCTTCCATGCTCAACCGCATTTGAGAGTGATAGATCTGGTCGCTGGTCACCGAAGCAAGTTTCGATCGAATGCCGTCGGCTTCCTCTCCTAACGAACGTAAGACCTTATCGAAGTATTTACGCGACACGTACATACCAATCGCACGCCAGACACCCGCAGCGCACGTGACCTGATATCGCAAATCAGCGCCCTGATAGCAAATCATCAGGTTGGGCGCGCTCACATGAACGTGTCCCGTCTCGCTGAGATCCACTTCCGCCGGTCCGGATACGAGATAGTGGAACTCCACAAACCCCTCCGGCGGGACCATTTCCGAACGGGCGTGAGCATAGTGGCAATCCGACACCACGATAAATATCTCGTCCCGCACGCAAATCATCTTCCAGGTGCCCTCCTCGGCCTCCCCTGGCACCTGCACGGTACGGCCATAGAGACCCAATTCAGGCGCAACCACACAATCAGAGGCCGCCCGCACCCGATGAAACGCTTCCGTCAAGCGGGAACCCGTGCCAGCAAGCGCCGTACGAAACAACCCTGAGCTCGGCGATGTCGCAATGGCCTCGGGGGGGGAAACAGATATCTGTACGTGAGTCATAGGTCCCTGCCAGTCCGTAACACGTTCACCAATTATAGAAGGGGCTATTGGCAGATCGATACTCTGGTTCCCCCCAGATTCCCTCGAATTCGATTGCCGGAATCGTAAAAAAATCGCGATCCCTAACTCTGCACACACATCCCCAACATCCCCTCTCCTGCCCTGCGATATATCTCAGACGTGCCTCGAACAAGCGCAATACGGTTCGGCATACCCCCTGTCTTCAGACGAATGGCTGCCAGCAGCGCGCCAGTGCGCTGGCAACCGTTTCCATAACGCTATTGAGGCTTTTGCATGAGACACTTCCTCGCCAGGCTGCACTCACGCGGCGAACTTCTGACCGTCGAACGCGAGGTGGATCCGCGCTTCGAAGCCGCAGCGGTGGCCCGTCGCCTCCAAACGGTTACCAACCGGCCGGTTCTATTCAAACGGGTACTAGGCTCGGCGATGCCGGTAGTGATGAATCTGTACAGCGATCATCAGCGGCTTCGCGAGATCATTCGATGCGCCGAGGACGAAACGTTTTGCGCGCGTCTCGACAAGGAGATCACGCTTGCCTCAACGCTGGAGAAATCCGTCGAATTCGTGACGCAACCCGACGACTGGGAAACGGGCAAGCTCTCGGACCTCCCGATTCTCACGTACCACGAACGCGACGGCGCGCCTTACATCACCTCTGGGCTATTCCTGGCCAAAGACCCGAACACCGGCATTCCGAATCTATCGTTTCATCGTTCGATGGTCATATCCGACACCGAGCTGCGCGTCAGACTCGGTAGCTCACACGATCTTGCCCGCTACCAGCACGCCGCCGAGGCACGCGGCGAAGCATTGGAAGCCGCCATTCTGATCAGCGCAGCCCCCGAACTCTTTATGGCGGCATGCGTATCGTTACCCCCCGATGGCGACGAGATCGCACTGGCGTCGGCGATGCGGGGTGGGCCAATCGCCATGCGGCGCGGACACTCGATCAGCCTCGACGTGCCCGTCGCGGCAGACATCGTGATCGAAGGTCGCATCCTGCCCAACGTGAGACGCCCGGAAGGCCCGTTCGGTGAGTTCATGGGTTACTACGTCGACGTCGGCGACAACCACGTTTTTGAAGTCACTCATGTGGGCTGGCGCAGGAACGCGGTGTTCCATGGTCTGATATGCGGCTCGAACGAGGACCTCAGGCCATTGGAAGCGGCCACCGCTGCGCGGATCTACAAATCGGTCGCCTCGCAAGTTCGGGGCGTCATTGACGTGTCATGCCAGCCGACAGTAATGAACACGATCATCAAGATCGACAAGCAATATGACGGGCATGCACAACACGTTCTATTGGCGGCCATGGGTGCACACCTCGATTACAGCAAGCTGTGTATCGTCGTCGATAAGGACATTGACATCTACAACCTCGACGAGGTCATATGGGCTTTTCTCACCCGAGGACGGGCAGACACCCGTACATTGGTTCTTCCCAACGTGCCGGGTTTCTATCGCGACCCGCATAAGGACCACTGGGGACGGCTTGCCATTGACGCCACGAAACCGTGGGGACGTGAGGCCGAGTTCGAACGCAAGTCAATTCCCGGTACGACAACGCTCGATCTGCTCGATTACTTGCCGCAATTGGCCGGCGAAGGGCTGGCGCAATGACACGCAGAATCGTTGTTGCGATAACCGGCGCCACTGGCGCCATCTATGGCGTACGCCTACTCGCCGCGCTGCGTGAGAGAGAGGTCGAATCGCATCTGGTGGTCTCTCGTGCCGGATGGATGACACTGCATGACGAGATGAATCTCAGCAAAGCGGACATGAAGCATGCCGCGAGCGTCATGCACGATATCAACGACGTCGGCGCAACGCTTGCAAGCGGATCTTTCGTACACGACGGCATGGCCATCGCACCGTGTTCGATGAAAACACTGGCGGCCGTTGCTCATGGCTTCGACGATAACCTGATCACGCGCGCCGCAGATGTGACATTAAAGGAACGGCGCAAGCTCCTGATGCTCGCGCGCGAAACGCCACTAACGCTGGCACATCTGCAGAACATGACGATGATCACACAGATGGGGGGAGTGGTGATGCCGCCTTTGCCCGCGTTCTACGCGAAGCCAAGAACGGTGGAGGATATGGTCGGGTACACGGTCAACCGAATGCTGGACCAGTTTGGTCTCAACGCCGAAGACGCCTACTCCCGCTGGAACGGATTCACTCGCTAGAAAAAAACGCCGCCCGGCTAGTTTGGAAACCGGGCGGCGTAACCCTCGGACTTCTCGCGAATGCGGTTTCCCGCGATACCACCATGCGTCAAGGTGTCAGGGCGTCACAGGCTTGAGCTTGCGCGACGGCGTGCCCTTGCGCTTACGTGCAGCCATGGCCAGCAGGGTCGCCAATACGAAAACGGCAGTGACGAGCTTGAGATCCGACGGCTGGAAACCCAATGTCAGGACGATGGAGATCAACTGAAAGTAGACGATCGATCCAATCACGGGGGCAATTACCTGTCGGGTCATTGACCGATTCCCGATAAGCGCTTCACCGAGAAGCAGCGCCGCCAATCCATTGACCAGCACCCCGAATCCCATATTCACGTCGGCAAAGCCTTGGTTTTGCGCGAGCACCGCCCCTCCCATCGAGGCAAACAGATTCGCCAGACCGAGACCACACAACGTATAGACTTTCACGTTTATGCCCTGGGCCTTCGCCATCGCCGCACTCGATCCAATTGCTCGCATCGCCATGCCATGCTGGGTCCCGAGAAACCAGATCACCAGCCCCGCGATCGCAATATCAATTGCACCGAGCATCACAGTCCTCGGCAGATAGCCGCCGCCATCACCGGGGAGAGCGGAGAAGATGCTCGCGAAGGTGAACAATGCCGCATTGGGTTGCCCCATCACCCGAATATCGACAGAGTAGAGCATCGAGAGCACGAGAATGCCGCACAGCAGCGTGTTTATCTTCACCTTCTCGTGAATAAACCCCGTGAGCAGACCGGCCAGAAAGCCGGCCAATGCCCCGGCTAGCAGCGACGTTACGGGGTCGAGTCCCAGCATGAGGAACTTCGCGCAAACGCATGCTCCGAAGGGGAACGACCCTTCGCCGGTCATGTCCGCAAAATTCAATATCCGGAACGGAATCATGATCGCAATGGCAATCAGCGCGTACGTAAGCCCCTGGAGAATTCCCACAGGAACCAGGTCGAGAAATCCCGAAATCAAATTCATCAGATATTCGCCGTTTGCGGCGCCTCCTGCTCAGCAGTTTCGTGAAACGTTGCTATCAGCTTTTCCATCGTCATGCGGCGCTTTGCTTCTCCCGTCAAATTGCCCACGACTTGCCCATCCGACATCATGATCAGTCGGTTGCCATAGTCCAACGCATGTTGCATGTTATGCGTGACCATGAGCGTAGTCAGTTGGTGTTCACGGACCACCTGCTCCGTTACCCGCATGACGATCTCTGCGGTGCGCGGGTCAAGCGCAGCGGTATGCTCGTCGAGCAACAGCAATTGGGGGCGACGCAGCACAGCCATGAGAAGCGACAGTGCCTGCCGCTGCCCGCCCGAGAGCAGCGACGCTTTCGCTTTCAGCCGCTTTTCCAGCCCGAGATTGAACGAAGCGATGCGCACCTCGAAGTCGCTCATTTGCTTGCTGGTAAGTCCTCTGCCGAAAGTGCGACGCTGTCCGCGAAGTGCTGCCACCGCGAGGTTCTCCTCAAGACTCAAAGCCGCTGCGGTACCCACGGATGGGTCCTGAAACACACGAGCAATAAACTCGGCTCGCCGGTGCGTGGGTAGCGATGTCACATCGCGCCCGTTGACACTGATCGTTCCGGTATCCGACTCGACTTCGCCCGCGAGTAGATTTAGCAATGTCGATTTACCGGCGCCGTTGCCGCCGACGACAACGGCGAAGTCGCCTGCGTTGAGCTCCAGCGACACATCGGTCAGCGCAATGCGCTCATCGACCGTGCCCGCGTGAAACGTCTTGCTGACTCCGGAGACCGACAGCATGGGCAATGCGTCTTGATTCACGTTCTCTCCTGCCCGATTACGTTTTAGATTCAGTTGATAAAGCATTGGCAACTCTCGAAGGATGACGGGATCTGCAGCCCGAGTTTGGCAAACTCACGCCGGCTTATCGACGTGACGTAATCGCTTGACGCAGGCTTGACCACTGGCAGCAAATTCGTCGGCTCTCCCTTGAGGGCGCGTACGGCAAGACGCGCCGCGTTAGCGCCAACCGATTCGAGCGACACTGCAAATGAAGCAGTCGCCATGCCCTGCTTGATCGCCTCGGTTTCGGAACTGATGATCGGCACGCGCAAACGTGCCATCGATGCCGCAACGCTCGGAATCGCGGATTGCACAAGATTCGACCCGGTGAGATAAACGAATCCAACGCCCTTGAGCAGTTGTGCGCGCTGTGCCAGATCGTTCACGGCCTCTACGCTCACCGCCTTGAATGTGAGCCCGGCGCGCTCGGCCGCAGCTTCAAGCGCTTGGTTTGTCACGACATCGTTCGCCTCGCCCGGGCTATACAACACACCGAATGACGTCAATCCGGGGAACAAGCGCTTCGCAAACACCAGCATGGCGTCGAAGTCCTGGAGATCCGACGCGCCGGTAAAGCGATCGCCTCCGTGCGTCCAATTCGGTACAAGACCTGCGACGACAGGATCGGTAACTTCGGCGAAGATCAATGGGATGCGTCGGTCTGGAACGGCAGAACGAGCGACCTGCGATACCGACGTTGTCAACGTCAAGATAAGGGCCGGTTTCTTTGTCAGAATCTGAGCGAACATTTGCGGCATTAATGCTTGCGTGAAGTTCGCGTCGCTGTAGACGTAACTGGTGTTCTTCCCATCGATGTAGCCAGCCTTTGCCATCTCCTCCTTGAATCCGGCGATCGTTCGTGTGAGCGACGGATGAGGCCCCAGGTTGGCAATGCCGATTACCGTCTGCGCCGTGGCGGTTTGTGACGTCGCCTCGCCTGACAGGCCCGTACCCAGGGCCGCGACAATCGCAAGAGAAAGAAGCGTCCTGCGGGATATTGCTCTCATGCCTGACATCTCCAGTGCGGCGCGTCGGGCTCGGTGGTATCGAGAGCGCGCTCTTTATGAATCCAGGGAATTCCGGGGAATCTTTGTCCCATCTCAGCCGAAACGGTGCAAACGTCTGACCGTCTTTTTAGCACCGAACATGGCAGCGAACATATTGGAGGCCGCGTCTGTACCGAAAACCTAACTTTTGTGGCGTCTCTCCCAATCTTTTCCACTAAAAGCTGCCGTCATACGCTAATCGGCCGACCTAGCTGGCCTCATTTGCCAGCAATTTGAGCCGCCACCCGAACGCCGCTTGCACAGGCGCCGCCCAGTAAGGCTTGAGAAACCCAATCCCCGCAGTAGCGTATGCGCGACTTCCCCGCATCCTGCCAATCGAGGAAGCGGCGAAGAGTACTTCCGTAACCTGGATAGAAGATAGGAATCTTGTGCGGAATCCATTGGTTCAATGTCGACAGGCGCCGCCGATCAAAATCAGGGATGCGTGCCCTGACTTCATCGATGACCCACTCATCAAGGCGATCGGTAGCGCACTGCTCCTGCACTTGCCGAATGGCCTCCGGCGTCAGTTGGCAATAGACCTGTGAATTCGGGCGTCCCTGTTGGGGCGCAGCATCGAGTTGCTGATACGTTGCGATACGGGTAGGCGAGTCGCGCATGGCAAATTCGATGCATGGTTCAAGCGATCCGGCGACGGCAAAATGAACGATGCCCAACGCGTTATAGCGAATCGCCGCAAGCATTTCGCTCTCTTCCAATGAGGGGTGAACAAGCAAAGGCGCAATTCGTGCCCCTTCTGTTGCGATCACCACATAATCCGCTGAAAGCTCGCGTCCATCGGCCAGCGTCACAACACATTGATCGTCATGTTGCTCGACGGCCGTCACCGCGACACTTGTCTGCACCGGCAACCGGTCGGCCAACGCGTTACACAGTTGCCCCATACCCCCGGCAAACGTGAAGACAGTGTCTTCACCTACCAAATGAGGCATCGTGCTTTGATAAAACAACGCCGAGATAGCATCGGCATCAAAGCTGCGTGTGCCGCGAAATACCGGTTCGATCAAGCGTTTGAGAACACCGTCCCCGATCTCCTTTCGTATGCACTCGGCAAGCGTTATGTGGTCCCACTCCAGTGCGGACACTGCCCAATCCGGATCGGCCCGCCGCCGACGCGTGCGCAGGGCGAGCGCAGCGAGTATCAAGCGGCACCGCTCACCGAGCGGCAAGCCCGGAGTCAACAGCGCTTTCCACGAGGGCATGAGCTCGATGGAGTACGGTCCGTCAAGGCTCGAGCAAAGTGCGCTCAGGCGCTTTAGCGGCACGAGTGAAGACGTAACCCCCGCAGCCTCGATGATTCGATGGAGATCCCGGCTGAAGGGATAGATCAGCCTTGCACCGCTGTTGTACGCGATGCCATTCTCGAATCGATCCCCCATGCGCCCTCCCACCACGGGAGCCGCTTCGATGACACGTACAGAAACCCCAGCGGCCTGCAATTCCCAGGCCGCACTCAATCCGGCAATGCCGGCGCCGATAACGATGGTGGAAGTCACGGTCAGACAGGCTTAGTCAATGTATCGGGAAGCACGAGTTCGATCAGCGAAGCGCCATCGTGAGAAAGTGCGGCGTCGAGTGCAGGCGCAAACTCATCGGTCGTGGTAACGCGCCATGCCCTGGCGCCGAACGAGACCGCATAAGAAACAAAGTCGACGCTCCCCAGACGCGTGCCCACCTCTCGGCCGAACATCCGTTGTTGCGAAGCGCGAATGGCGCCATATGAGCGATTGTTCGCCACCAGCACGAGCAAACGCAGCCCTAATCTCACAGCGGACTCCAGTTCTTCCCCATGCATGAGAAAGCACCCGTCTCCGGCAATTGCGACCGGCCTGTCGCAGCCGCCATGCAACGCCGCGCCAATCGCAGCAGCCAACCCATATCCCATCGCACCACTCTTAGGACCGAGTTGAGTGTTTGGCAACCGATGTGGGAAATAGCGTTGCGGCCACATGGCATAGGCGCCCGCACCGGACGTCACAACCGTGTCGTCCGGTAGTGTCTCTCGAAGGTGGGCGTAGATTGCACGCAGGTCGACAGGACCTGGACACGCGCCCGTGACCACGAACTGCTCCCGGTCTCGGCGGCAGGACTCGACCCAGGCCAATCGCGCAGTTCCCGGCGCATCTGAAGTTGCAGTGCAGGTAGCGTCGTGCGTTCGCCGATCGTCGGCAAGGAGAGCGAGCGCCGCGAGTACCGGTTCAGGTCGGGCACATATCGCAAGATCCGCTTGGTAGGCATTGTTGAGCTCCCCCTGACCAGGGTGAACATGAATCAGCTTGCAAGACGGCTTCGGGGGCCGCAGAAGCGAAAACCCCTTGAAAACATCTGCGCCAAATGTATTGAGCTCGCCCATCCGCGCACCGAGAACCAACACAAGGTCTGCCTCTGCGAAACGACGTGCAAGCCCTGCGGAGACGCCGATACCAATTTCTCCGCAGAAATGGGGGTGCGCATTGTCCATCAGATCGCGACGGCGATACGAGGTGACAACCGGGACTTGATACCGCTCTGCCACCTTGACCAAATCCCCGAGCCCCTGCGGTGACCAGCCTGTTCCGCCAACCCACAAGATCGGACGCACCGAGCGACTCAACGCTTCGGCGATTGCATGCGCATCTCCCATGTCGATGGAGGTTCCGGCACGTTGTGGTGCGCAGAGTGAAGGTGCCACCCTCTGCTGCAATGCCACGTCCTCAGGAAGGATCAGCACGACGGGCCCAGGTTTTCCGCTGATGGCGGTGTGCCAGGCACGGCTTACGAACTCGGGAATGCGAGCCGCATCCGGAATTTGAGCGACCCACTTGGCGAGCGGACCGAACACCGCATGAAACTCGTTACCCAGAAACGCTTCGCGCTCAGCGGCGTCGGTGGACGCCTGACCGACAATCAGAATCATCGGTGCGCTGTCGGTATCGGCTGTGTGCAGCGCCAGGCAGGTATTCAATGCCCCTGGGGCGCGAGCCGCCAGACAAACCCCAGGCATGCCGCTGAGTTGCCCTATTGCCTGAGCGGCGAATGCCATGCCGGCTTCGTGCCGAAAACTGGCCAGCCGAATTTGTGGCGTGCGAGACGCCAATGCGTCGAGGATCTCGAGAATGCCCTCCCCCGGTACGTGAGTGACCACGCGCACGCCGAGTTCGGCCAGAGTATCGGCAAGGATGTCAGCGCCCGAGCGCGGGTTCGTCATGAAACGGCCCTCCAAATATTGATGGAGTGCGGCGCAATCGGTACCGCACTCCCATGGCGTTCAAAAGCGATGAAAGATGCCCGCAGTGACAGCAACTTGCCGGGTCGTGGTAGACGCCCCGCCACTGGACGCATATTCGATATTGGCGTGCTTGGCATCACCCGCGGCCAGTTGGAAAATCCCGACGACGAACAAGGCGGTTCGTTTCGAGAGAAAGTAGTTGTCGATGAGGCTGAACTGATGGTACTGCGGCGTAAAGCCGGTAACGGAGATCTTCCCTCGTGTATATGTGTAGGCGAAGTTGATCTGATTGGCGAGGGTCAGGAAATGACTAACGTTTGCCTCGATATTGTCAAAGTCGGCTCGTGCGCTGCCCAGCCCCAGTTGCGTGACGCCCAGATTTTCATATCGGCTGTGAGACCAGATCAAGGCTGCATTCGTCGAGTCACTGAATGCGTACGAACCACCCGCGCCCCAAATCTCCATGCTCGCCGGGGATACGCTATACGATAGCGTCGGCGACTGAGCCGAAATCGACGGGAACAACGCCGTGTTCCAAATCCCCTCGCTAGCCGCTGTCGATGGCCGATTCAAGCGCATATACGCCGCAGACACGGAAACTGGGCCACCGACGTAGTTCGCGCCAAAACTCACCCCGCTCTGATTGTTGAAGCTCCCGGCTTGCCCGCCAAAACTGTACATTGCGCCAAATTGAACGCCAGCTAATCGTGGCGACACGTACTTGAGCGTATTGTTGGCGCGGAATTGGTAGTTGAAGTTGTCGTTGTCGCCCACGTGCGCCGTATACCCGTTCCAACGCACGGGCGCCGAATATTGAGCCAGCCAGTCCTGCGTCAAGTCATATTGACGCCCCGTCGTCAGGGTGCCCCATCGTTCATTTTGCAAACCGACGAATGCCTGCCGCCCGAACTCGCGGCCACCTTGTGCCGAAGCGCCGGTATTCGGATTGAAACCGCCCTCAAGCGTGAAGATCGCCCGGGTACCGCCGCCAAGATCCTCCGCACCTTTGAATCCCCATCGGCTCGGACCGTTAGCCGGACCAACGGATTTCCCGCCCAGCGAATTGTTGGCGTAGATAACCCCACCCATCAGCACACCATATAACGTGACGCTACTCTGCTGAGCCTGAGCGGGCGAGCAAAGAACAAGAGGCAACATCAACGGCACCAGCGAATAGAGGTATTTTTTCATGGTCGATCTCGTGATTGACAGAAGTGAGAGACGATCAACGTGTGTAGTGCATCGTCGAATGCAGCGTAAGAAAACGCCCTCACAAGACCAACGCCGCCAAAATAAGAAGAACCGAAATCACTTAACCTTGATCTATTTTCCGACACGGCACCGTCCGCCCTGCATCGAATCCGTAATCGCTTACCGCACAGCCCTCGCTGATATAGCCGAGCCGCAAATCGGTCTCGACGCTTTCCCGCTCGCGTTCAGTGGCGGGTCCGATCCCTGCACCGCCCGGCAGATCCAAACACAGGCGACGATCGCGCGGTACGGTTTGCAACCCCATTCCAGCCATACGAGTGCCGTCGTCGAGCGCCACTCGCCCGGCCAGCCCATCGAGCGCCCCATTGCGCCCGCGCGCAGGGTGTATCACGCGATCGAACATTCCGAAGAATTGAAAAGGCGCTCCATCCACTGTCCCGATTTCGAGGCTCTGTCCAAGACCGCCTCGCCAGCGACCCGCGCCACCGCTATCGCACCGCAGTTCTTTACGCCAGATCACGACCGGATAGTTGGACTCCACGATCTCTGCGGCAATCGACTTCACGCCGCTAGGGAAGGCGGTGCCGGACATGCCGTCTTCGCCTGCGCGTGCGCCAGCGCCGCCGCTATTGAAAAAAAGCGTCTCGAAGCTCTGCCCCGCACTACCGGCATCTTCCCCGGCAGCCATGGCAGCGACCGCGCCTCCGCGCAGTTGCGCCCCCCAGATGCAGGACGCGCCCTCCGCCGGGACTTCCTCCGGAAGAATGGCCGCCAAGGCGCCAAAGACCACGTCGGGAAGAAATTGCCCGATGATGTGGCGCGCGCACACCGGCCACGGACGTTCGACATTCAGGATTGACCCCACCGGGGCCGTGATGTCGATTGGCTCTAATGAGCCGGCATTGTTAGGCACCTCGGGCGCAATGGCAGCCCGAACCCCGAACGCTGTATAGGCCCGGGTGTAGTTGAGTACAACATTGATTCCGCGATGGCTGGCAGACGACGACCCATCGAAGTCGACACGAATGCGTCCTTCGCCGACTTCCAGTTCCGCCACCAGATCGACGGGGGAATCAAAGCCGTCGATGCGCATGGCGTAGCGATACCGGCCCCGGGGCAATCGCGCAATCGCGCGCTGCATCGCCGCGCTCGATCGATCGATGATGTCGTTCGCAACACTGTCGAGCCCGGTCTCACCGAATTCATCCAGCATCGCGATGAGTCGCCGCGCACTGGCCTCGTTAGCGCCAATGTAAGAAAGGATGTCTCCAATGACTTCGTCTGGCTGACGTACGTTGGCGCGAATAATATCCAGCAGATCCTGATTCACCTCCCCGGCCCGGGCCAGCGGCAAGCGCGGAATACAAAGCCCTTCCTCGAACACCGAGCGACCATCCGGGCCTTGCCCCAACCCGCCGATGTCGACCTGATGGCAGGTGCAAGCCAAGAGCGCGATAACCGAGTCATTGCGAAACACCGGTGAAACCACGGTCACGTCATGCAGATGGCCGGAGGCAAGCCACGGGTCATTTGTGATGAAATGGTCGCCAGGGCGCATAGTGTCGATCGGAAACGCGTCCAGGAAGTGTCCGACCGCGGCAGCCATCGAATTGACGTGACCGGGGGTTCCGGTGACGGCCTGCGCCACCAATCGGGCACGCGTATCGAATACGCCTGCCGACAAGTCACCGGCCTCTCGTACGGTTGGACTGAAGGCCGTGCGCATAAGCAGCCGAGCCTGCTCCTCCACCACTGAAATCAGTCGAGTCCAAATAACCTGAAGGCGAATCGTGCGGTTGGATGCCGGGTCATCAGGCGGCGCCTCAGTTGTAGGGTCCTTGTGGTCCATCATTGATATTCCTTGCGCGATATCTGAAGCCCGGCCGAGGAACGCTGCCGTTCGAGTACAAGGTGTCCCGAACGCACGCGACGCGCGCTGAATTCCTGCGGCACGACGATCGTCGTCTCATCGTCGACAATCACCGCAGGTCCCAGAATTACCGAGCCGTCCAAGAGAGTGTGGCGGCGATGAAATGCCGCGTCGACACGCGTCTGGGACGATTGATCCAACACCGATCTCACATCGACTGGCAAGGGCGCCGTCGCGGCCGACATTCGAGCATCAGGCGGCGTGAGCGAGTGCGCCTCTTTCGCGGGCATGGGCGGTGTGTGCGAGATACGCACGCTCCAACTGAGAATCTCGATATCCGCATGCGCGATCAGACGGCCGAATCGCGCTCGATAGTGGTGCTCGAATCCGGCTCGGAGGGCGACAATGCTCGTTTGATCCATCGCCAAATCGCGAATCGGAACCTGTATTTCATGGCCTTGGCCGCGATAGCGCATGTACGCAAACGCTTGTGTTTCATTGTCGGCGGCCGGCACCGGGCGGGTATGACCGATAACGCCGGCGGCTTCGTTTCGTAGTTCTTGAAGCAACTCGTTGACCAACGATGTATCCAGCTCGCTGAGCATTTGATAGAGACTTCGGGCCGCCTCGAAAGAAATGGGCGCCACGAGAAAACCGTACGCCGAGCCCACACCCGCCGCGACCGGCACGATAACGCTATCGATGCCCAACTTCTCGGCCAACCGCGCAGCATGCAGCGGCGCGGACCCACCGAACGCGATTAGCGTTCTCCCTGCCAACGTTTTTCCAAGCTCAATGGCATGCTCACGTGCGGCCCCCGCCATTGCCTCATCTGCCACTTCTGCGACCGCGTAGGCCGCAGTATCCTGAGCAACGCCCAACGGCGAGGCGATGGTCCGGTCCAGCGCTTCAAGCGCGGCATCCGTGTCGAGCGGAAGAGTCCCCGAAGCGAAATACTCGGGGTCTAAGCGTCCAGCCACCAGGTGCGTGTCGGTCAGTGTCGCGTCCGCACCGCCTAAGCCATAACAAGCGGGGCCCGGTTGTGACCCAGCGCTCGTCGGGCCAACCGTAACGCGGCCGAGTACATCGATGCTTGCAATGGAGCCGCCGCCCGCACCTATCTCGCACAGTTCGACAACGGGGATCCGAAGCGGAATTCCGCTGCCGGGCTTGAAGCGATAGAGCCGTGCCACTTCTAGCGATCGCGACATTTGCGGGCTCCCGTCGTCAATGAAGCACAACTTTGCCGTGGTGCCGCCAATGTCCAGAGAAAGCACGCGATCGAGACCCAGCATCCGGCTTACGTAAGAGGCAAGCAGCGCCCCACCGGCGGGGCCCGACTCGAGCAGACGGACCGGATAGCGGCACGCCGTTTCCACATCGCACAACCCGCCGTCCGAGGTCATCATCAACAGGGGAACATTGATACCCATCAATTTGAGTGCCTCCGACAAGCGCTGCAAATAGGAGGCCATCAGCGGCAGGACGTATGCATTGACGCAGGTAGTCGAAAAGCGCTCGAACTCACGAATCTCCGGGGATACGTCTGACGACAGGCTGAACGACACATCAGGCAGTCGCCTCATGAGCCGTTCGGCTGTTCGCTGTTCGTGGTCGGCATTGGCGTAACTGTGCATAAACGCGATCGCCACACTCTGCACCGCTTGCGCAGCGAGCGCGTCAGCAACACGATCTACACTTGCTTCGTCGAGCGTGAGCAGGACCTGTCCCTTGGCTCCCATACGCTCGACCACCGTAAAACGGAGGTCGCGGGGCACAAGCGGTTCCGGCTTTCTGACCCGAAGGTCGTATTGGTCCGCACGCGCCTCACACCCGGTTTCGATGACGTCCCGAAAACCTGCGGTCGTCACCAGGGCTGTCTTGGCACCACGCCGTTCAATCACGGCGTTGGTCGCGAGAGTCGTGCCGTGCAACACGGCCCCAAGGGCGCTGGCGGGAATGCCGGTCAGTTGCAGAAGGTGGGTAATGCCCGCGATGACCGCCCGCTCAGGCGCCTGCGGCGTCGACAGGCATTTGTGGGTGTGCCGCTGATCGCCAAGCTCAAGTACGAAGTCGGTAAAGGTGCCGCCTATGTCGATACCGATGCGTGGCGGCGGGGAGGCGCGAAGAGAAGACATTGTCGCTCCGTAACAAGGACAGGGCGCCGCGCATTGCGACGATCAGCCAATAAGTTACGGAACTCGCCGGCGATTCGCGTTGGATATCGGAACTATGAACTACTGATTCGGTAGCGCGTCGCCCCTGAGCGCCATTACCGGGGGATAACCCGTACGCGCGGCGCTGATATCCGCCTGCGTTGCGAGCGATTTTCGGCGTCGGACGAATGAAATAGGATTTCGGGCCTGAATCTCAACCGGCCGTGCTACGAATTTTGGTATTCGCCAAAATGAAACGAGGATGTACTTGCGAACATCGTCCTTCGTCGACGCAAAGCGAATCGGCGACGGATCTTTTTTTCACCGCTTACCGAGGATGCCCATGCTCCCGAAACCCTTTGCCAAGCGACTGTCCAGCGTCACATTGATGTTCTCGCTGATGGCGAGTTCCATGCTTGCCAACGCGGAGACGACCGTCATCGGGATCGCCAATTTTGGCCCCCACCCGGCACTGTCGCGAACCATTTCCGGCTTTAAAGAGCAGTTGGCAAAACACGGGTTCGTTGAAGGCAAAACAGTCACTTATGCCTATAGCGATGCCAACTTTACGCCCGGTCTCATCCCTCAAACGCTGGCCCAGATCGTCTCGCAGCGCCCGAAGGTGATTCTGACGGTGACAACTCCTGTTGCACAGGCTGCCGTGCGCAACGTGTCCGATGTACGAATTCCACTCGTATTTTCTCAAGTCACCAATCCCATTGCGGCCGGGCTGGTGCCCGATTGGGAACATGGGAGCGAGCGCATTGTCGGCACGGCGAGCGTAACCGACTACGATGCGGTTCTGGCATTTGCGAAGAAGGTCTTCCCGCGCGCCAAGTCCTTTGGCGTTCTCTACAACGCAGGGGAAGTGAATGACGTTGCCGCCATCAAGAGTCTGGGCGTCGCCGCGGAAAAAGCCGGCATGAAGATGGTCGCGACCAGTGTCGATACAACCATCGATGTCCCGCAGCGCACCGGAACGATGAAGGGGCTCGACTTCTTCTATGCAATTGGCTCCAATCTCGTACAGTCGTCGCTTCCCGCAGTTGCCAGCGTAACCGATCGACTCAAAATTCCAATTCTATCGGCCGAGCACGAACTCATTCGCAAGGGAAACCTCATCGCCGTTGCCTACGCGCCCTCATACGAATCGCAAGGAGCCCACGCAGCCGATCTTGCTCTAGCACTCATGAATGGCAAGAAACCATCGGAACTGGCCGTCTATCGCCCTCAGCCCGGCGACTATCTGGCGTTGGTCAATCGAAAAAAGCTTGAGCAACTCGGCTTGACCGTTCCTCCCGAAATGCGGGACTGCAAGTGCTTCGTCGATCCCCAATAACCGTAGAGCACCTCGCGATGGAAACCAACTCGGATGGGCAAGTTCGCAAACGGGTCGTTCATGGCGTAACGCTGGGCATTTTGATGCTCGATACCGGTTTCGAGCGACTACCCGGCGATATCGGTCACGCGTCGACCTGGGACTTTCCCGTTCAGTACGCTTTGGTAAAGGGTGTGACCGGGCCACAGGTCATGTCGCCGGGTGCGAGTGCCAGTCTCGACTTGTTTGTCGCGGCAGCGCATGATCTCGTGGCATTGGGGGTAGACGGAATTACGACGAGCTGTGGCTTTCTGGCGGCATACCAGAGTGAGTTGCAGGCAAGATGTCCTGTTCCGATTGCGACGTCAAGTCTATTGCAAATTCCGATGATCTCGAGGGTGCTGCCGTTCGGTAAGCATGTCGGCGTATTGACGGCGCGGCGGGAGGCAATGACTCCCGCTCACTTGACGCAGGTGGGCGCACCGCTCGATGTGCCCATCGCGGGCCTGCGTGAGGCGTCGCACTTCTTCCATAGCCAGTTGCACAATGCCGCGTCGGTAGATCCCGCACGGAATTTCGCCGATCTGCTTAGCTGCGCTCAAGAACTGCTCGCAGAGCACCCGGATGTTGGTGCGATCGTCAGCGAATGCACGAATTTCTCTCCCTACTCGGCCGCACTCGCCGATGCCCTAAAGATGCCGGTGTTCGATATTGTCTCCTTGATTCAGTGGTTCCATCACGGCTTACGTCCGAGGCGGTTTCACACAAATTAGACATCATCAGATTGCCGCTGTGATTGGCCTAAGTCTGCTTGCGGAATCCCCGAGGCGCCGTCCGGTATCGGTCCACGATCACTCAGGAGAAATTAGGCAGCAGTATTGATATTGTGGAGCGTGTCTCGGCGGAGACGCGTTGGGAACGCGCCAGTCGGCACGAACAATGAAAAGACGAAACGCTTCAGCCGTCCAAGCGCTTGCCATCGCTCGAAGCTCCTTATGGAAGTCGCCCGAGAGGGTAGCAACAGGAGTAGCAATGGCGCCCGGCAGGACCAAAAGAAAAGGGGTTAGCCGAAGCTAACCCCTTTGATCCTGCTGGTCGGAGCGATAGGATTCGAACCTACGACCCTCTGATCCCAAATCAGACCGGAAAAATACCCGCAAACGCCTTACCAGAACGCGGCAAATTGGTTTCGTGTCTAACAAGATGCTAAAGGATTAGGCACGGCAACATGCGGGTTTGCGGGCGACATGCGGCGAGATATTAGACATCGAAATCGGCGGCAGAAGAACGAATCGGACTAGGAGCCGGACGTCACCCGCCCCGAAGTTATAGGCGCTCTCTTCCGAGTCGCTCCCAGACCTCAAGGGAAACGTCGGACTTTTCGTCTTTGATTTTCTCAACGACCGATAGAACCTCTTCAATTGAAGTTCCAAGAAGGTGTTCTACACTAGGTGCCCCGGTGTATGCGACCCCACCGTTACCAGCGCGAATGGCTTGCGACTGCAATTTTGCAGCCGTGATGGTGGCGGCAGCCTGGAGAATTGCATTCTGATCCAGCTTCATTTGACATCTCCACTGAGTATGCGAGCCAACATCTTAGCGCAGCCTCATCACTTCTCACGATTCGACCTCGTCAGCGCGTCATAGCTCCGCTCGCAGGCAAGTCCTGCGATGTGGGCAGCGTCAGCGAATCGCGCGATGTCTCCCGCAGCTTCGTCAGTCCGACTGAACAGCCCTGCGAGCAAATCGAGGGGATCTGTTCCGACACCGGCTGGCGCGCTTCCGCTGGCAGTGGTGGAATGTTTCGCAGCGGCGACAAGCTCTGCGACTCGTTTGCGCAGGCCGTCAGCAGCAGCATCAGCGGTACGAGCGTCGGCCAGAGCTTGGTCAGCTTTTTTCTTTGCATCGTCGGATATCCCAGCCAGCGTTTTCGTCGTCTGGCGATAGAGGTTATTGGAAGCTGTCAGGTCGCTGATCTGCTTTGCCTGACTGGCGACCGTAGCCGACTGGTTGGCGTCGTGGTGCCCCTTCCAGTAGCCGCCGCCGGCCGCAAGCACCACGGCGAGAAGGAATGCACCCCATAGGCGCGGATCGATCCAACTCATCGGCCAAACTCCATCATCGATGCGAGTCGCTTTGCTCTGTCGCCGACCTGACGCGCCCACAGACTGTCGAGCATCTCAGTGGCGGCCGTTGCCCAGTCTCCACGCTGCGCAGCTGAGAGAAAATTCCGGAAGCCGAGCAACTTGCCCTGCATGTTGAACGCCATGTTCATCATCACGCGCTGACGCACCGGATCGAGCGACGTCCACCACGGAAGGTTTCGGTCAAGCCAAGCCTCAGTCTCGGCCACGTCGTTCCGGTACATCAGGTCGATTTCGTCGTCTCGGAATCCCTTGTCCGTCAGGTTCCTACCAACGCCACCACTCACCTTGCCGACGGTGTCGACGTAGATGCGTAACCGCCGACCTTCATCGCGAGTCAATTCAGCCTTGAGTAGGTTTGAGTCGTAGTTACCCATGCTTTCGCTCCTTGTTTGCCCAGTACGCCTTCCGGGCCATCAGCCACACGCCGACAATCGCCATCCCGACGAGCATTAATACCTCGGGACCGTCGATCGCATGGCGCATCCAGAACGGCTTGAATAGGTTGCCGGCCGACGCCAGACCGATGGCGACAAAGCCCGTCGTGCCCCAGAACCCCGTCGCGATCGCATCACTCAGCGTCACCCAAATGCATGCGCCGAGAACGACGACGTTAGCGGCAAAGAACACCGATACCCAGATCATTTTTCAAGCCCTCCGGAGAGTCGCCGCTTGAGAGCCCCGATCAGGTCGGCATCGTTGATTTCCTTGAACACTTCCTTTGCAAGCGCCAGGCCGAACAGCCCCATCAAGAACCCGAACGCCTGCTGTGCGCCGGCGTCCGTGATCGCGAAATACATCACGACCAACGGACTGAGGTAGTAGGACATCGCCGCGCCGGCCGCGAACGACATCGCTTTTTGTTTCTTCGTCAGCCCTTCACCGATGAATCGGAGCGCAATCAGCGATCCGATTGCCCCCGGAAGCACCTTCACCACCACGGCCAATGCGGCCGCCACGGCACTCGATGTTGGTTCTGCCATTGGTTTGTCCCTTGAGCGCCCCCGCGCCCGATGTGGAAATGAAAAAGCCGCCCGAAGGCGGCTTTGATGAAGAGTGCGCAATCTACTGCGCTAATTTGCGACGTGAGTCCATGACCGAATCATTGGTAGCAGGCGACTAGCAATTAGCCCGTTGGCAACATCAGAAATATGGTCTCCATAGCTATACAGGAAATCCCGTCCACGCCACATCGAGCATTCGTCTGCCGCAACATCACAAAGAACAGACGTGGGATCGTAGACGAGCACATTGGGGAAGCTTTCTTTCAAGCGGGCAACCATCGCGCGATAGCTCTTTGTCTCTTTGTAGAGCTCTTCCAGAGTCATAGAGCAGGTAGCGGGCTTACGGTATGCCAGCAAATGATTGAACGCCGCTGAGGATGTCTCGCGGGACGTCATGCACCGTTTCGGATCTGCAAATTCTGGATTATCGATCGTGAACACGACGCGCTTATGAGCCGCTTCCAGAGCAGCAATAGTTGCTGCGAGTCCGGCTTCACCCGAATCGGTTGCTCGCCTGCCGCTTTCCTTGTTCGGGTATCGCTTATCAGAAATGGCCCACTTCGCTCCGGTAATCAGCACGAGTTTGATGGTTTCGTCCTGAGTCAACGCACTTAACGCCACCCTGTTAGCACGATCACAATCAGGATCAATGTTTGCACCGATCATCGGAGGGCAACTCGGGCGACCGATATGCAACCACCTCATTGATGGCTCCGATTCACGCACGAGTCCCCAGTACAACGCGTTAGCGTGGCTATCTCCCCACACAGCGGCAGTAGGCTTCTGGCGCTTATCGTGATAGCACCAAAGGAACAACCCCGCATCCGCGGCTGGCACCCCGCATCCGGGTTCGACAAGATCATTCCCTTTGCCAAGACCGGCAGTAGCCAAATCTGCATTGACCGTGTTTTCGGCATTGATGGCGACGACGGCCCTTGATGCCACGCCTCCATTGCTTAGGACCATGAAACCAACAACTCCACAGCACCAGACGACGGCACAAAGCACCGCTGGCTTCGCGAGGATACGAGGCTTAGTTCGTAGCGGTAGCTCAACCAATCGATACGTGAGGTATGCGAGCAGGAGTGCCACTACTAGCAACCCAATTCGAACCGGGACTGGCGGCGCCCCAGCGAAGAGTATGTTCGCAAACGACAGTAGTGGCCAATGCCAGAGGTACAACGGGTAACTGATTAAACCGAGGGAAACGGCAATAGGGTGAGCGAGTAGTTTCCTATTCAGCCACGCTGCGGGGCCGGCGCCGATAATGAGCGCAGAACCAACCACAGGGAACAACGCACGCCAGCCAGGGAAAAGACTGTCCGAGTTCAGCAACGCGATTGCACCGATAACTCCTGCAATCCCAAGAGCGGCGGCACCATCTGCCAGTTTCCCGTTTTTCTGAAGAGTCGAGGAAAAACGTGGCGCACACGCCAGTGCGCCTCCCACCAACAGCTCCCAAAACCGCGGGAGTGGATGATAGAAGGCATACACTGGGCTGCGATGAGTGAGCCATACGCTAATCGAGAACGAGGTGACTAGCCCGATCAGCAGCATGAGGTATCGCGGCATCCGAAATCGCGACACCGCGTACAGCATGAGCGGCCAAACGAGGTAAAACTGCTCTTCAACCCCAAGGGACCACAGATGAAGCAATGGCTTCATCTCCCCTGATGTGTCAAAATATCCGGCCTCACCGCGCAACACAAAGTTGGAAACAAATGCCGCGCCGCCAGCCACATGCCGGCCAAGCGCCGCAAACTCATCGGGAAGCAAAGATATCCAGCCGAACGTCAGACTTGCAGCTAGCACCAAGCCCAGCGCAGGAAAAATCCGGCGCACACGGCGAGCGTAGAAATCTAAGATGCTGTAGCGGCCAGAGTCAATTTGATTGACAAGGATCGACGTGATCAGATAACCGGAGATCACGAAGAATACGTCGACACCGACAAACCCTCCCGGAAGCGCCGCCGGAAAAGCGTGAAACACCAGGACCGACAACACCGCTACTGCGCGAAGTCCGTCAATGTCCGCCCGATACACACGTGCATGGACGTCCCCGGGATTGCTATTCACTTAGTTGCTCTCGACTCATTATTTTCGGTCGCCATATTACACTGAAACCAAAACGCCGAATCGAGTGATGCCGGAGCAAATTCCTTGATGAAAATTGCTCAACTGTCTTAGCCCCAAGTGATAGCTCCGACCGATTCGACAGTCTCGGCAGTGCGCACTTTTGCCTTCAGGGTCTGAAGCTTGTTGAACTCCGTATTCCCTTGAACGAGCATTACGCCGTACAGCCCCTTCAGATCATCTAATGTAAATGGAACTTGAGTGTTGTCGCGAGCTACCCAGTAGAAGCCCGTCGGCGTCGCCCCTGATAATCCGTACCCCGTTGTCGCGACAAGCAATCTAGCTTGGCTCTCGCTATCCGCTTGATACCTTGTCGCCACCCCACTGGCTGATTTGTACGTCACGTCGATCTGCGAAGCAGTGAGGTAGTCGAGATGCAGCGCTGACATTTTCGTTGCCTGCGCTTGCGCCAAAAGTGCAGCAGGCGACGGAGCCCGCAACTCCCCGTCTAGCACTGTGTAACCCGGCGTGACTAAGCAAGCGCGCCACTCGTCGTCGGAAATCTCAATCAGATTATCGGTACCCTCCGGCGCAGGGCTATCCTCACTGTCGAAGAACGCCACGATTGCGCCGTTTGAATCGAAACCCGCAAATTTTTGTCCCATAGTCATCCTCAGTTTCCGATCGCCATCCAAGCCACGCTCTGACCCGTCAGATTTGTTCCCGTGAACGTTGTCATTTGAAGCGAGAAGCCCGTAGTGGAAGGTCCACTCGTAATTTGCGCACCCGCTGGCGAAGTCGAGTAATTTGCCCCGAGCGTTACGGACCTACAGGCGTTCGGAAACGCGATCGGAAACGTAACGGCGGCGGGGCTCGCGCCAGTATTTGCAATACCCCATTGAACAACTAGTGGTACCGGGTCGCCAGGATACGCCGGTAACTTTCGGTATCCATTTTGTCCGAGAGACTGCGCCGATTGCATCGATGCGGCGTATTGGAGTTGCGCGGACCCGTCGATCGCATACCAACCATTCGATCCATTCGAAATCAGTGTGAGGGTGTCCCCTGCGTTCAACGCGATCGACGTGACGTTGGCGCTTCCTACCGTGATCGTGTTCGTCGTTCCTGCCCGCGCCACTGATGCGCCGGCAACAATCGAAAAGAACTGGAGTCCCTGCCCTGATTTGATGCTCGATGCCGCAGGAAGGGTTCCAACGACGCCCGAAGAGAATACGAGTAGCTGACCTGCATTTGCCGACGTGAGAGTCGTTGCAGTTGGGACAAGAGTAACTGCACTGGCACCAAGCATAGAGGCCTGCATTTGGCCGAACTGCACGGCGTGCTGCGGCTGCGTTGCCGGTGCCACCGAGGGCGCACCCCACCCATCGTTCGTGGCATTTCGCTGACGGACCACCGCGGGCGTCACGGAGGTGTCCATCCACAGAGAAAACGGTCTTACACCACCAGGCAAGGAGGACGGGTCTGTTGCGCCGGATGTCAAGCTGTCCAAGTTCGCGAGCGCATCATTCAACGCCATCACGAGCGCAAGGCCAGACAACGTCCCGGTCGTCGGAAGAATAAGAGAGTCCTGCGACATAATTTCCTCAAAAAAAAGACCACCTAAGTGGTCCCTGTTTGTGCGTTCGGCGCTCAGTATCCCTGTGCCGACCAGTTGATGCTTCTCGCCACGTCGGCAGATCCGTTCACCACTTTGACGTTGAAGCCTGCAAGTGTCGAGTTTGTCAGAACCACCTGATCTCCGGCGATCGCGTTGAGCAACGTGATCTGCACGTGCGGCTGCGGATCGGCGTTCGGCCCGGCATTGAAGGAACTGGCGAACGTTACAGTGGCACCTCCAGCCGCCACAGGAACATTCGTTCCAGTGTCCAATCTGTCAGGTACATCGACCGCGAAACTGAACTGATCAACAGCTGGATGAATCGCCGGATCGGTAGACTCCAGGAGCAACCGCGCGGTAAATTTGCGACCGCTGTATATGCCCGGCAAGAAGTCCCTCCACGGTCCGAAGACGCCGTCTGCCTGAGCCACGGCAATCTGCGGCTTTGCAGACACAGAAAGGCCGAGCGCTTCGCCCAGCACATCTGGATTATCAAAAACATTGATTGCAGCCAGGATATTTTCAGTCGAACGAATACCGTGCACCGACGAAGTGATGAGCAGTTGGCACGCGGCCACTCGACCAATATCAATCTCGTGTGAGGTCGGAATTGTGTAACTACCCGCTCCAGCGACGCCGCCGTACTCAAGCACGTTAGGCACGCCGAGCACGTTTGTTTCGCTCAGGATGTCGCCTTGACCTGCGAGAATCAACACGCCCCCATTAACGGCAGCGCCGCCGGTCAAAGTGCCACTCCAATCCGGCGCCTCTTCGTGGACCGCAATCACGTTTCGGACGAGAGATGCACCAGCGATCACAATGGATGCCGGCGGTGAATACAGAACGCTACCTATCGGAGACTGATACCGCGTTGCAATCCAATACGTCCCATCCCCCACCGCGACGATATCGGTAACCGGCGTGTTCACGACAAGGCTCGCGCTCTGCCACGTCGCCCCCTGGCGGACCTCATAGTCGATGGCTCTCGGATCAACGACCTCACTCCAAATAACGTGAGTGAGTTGGTCGCGATAGACAGTCGATACGTTGCGCGGCGTCGCCAGAGCTTGAAGCAAGCCCTGCACGACATATCGCCCGCTCTTGCCCTGCGCAGACTGCTGCAACTGAACCAGAGGCGCCGGCTGAACTGACGCTTGAACAACGTCGTTCGAATACGCTTGAATCTCAAGGCTATTGCCGTCGACTTCATATCGCGTAGGCGGGCCGTCGTCGATCGACACAAAAACACTGGCTTTTGTCGGCACCCCGGTGGTCCAACTCAGGATCACGCGTGTTCGCCCAGTTGCCCCATCAAGCAGCTGCTCGTTAAACATCAACGAAAGCACGTCTCCATTTAGGTGACTGTACTGTCGAGGCGGCACGTAGTCATAACCGCCCGCCGCTGCTGCGTAATACCCAGCCTCCTCATCGGTGGCGATGATCTGCACTTCGTTCCCGCCGCTCTGAGGCGTTACCGATGTGATCTTTACCCGCTTGCCGGGCGTGGCCAATGGGTCATAGACGAACACCCAGTCATATGGAACCATCTCTGCATGTTCGTCCGGAACCGGCAATTCCGCCGGGATGCCTCGGGTCAGCTTAAGCGTGTCGCTCATGCCTGCCCCACCATTCACACCGAACACTCTGTAAGTGCCATCCGGGAATCGAACGCCCACATACCCCTGTGTTTGTGCCAGTGGGACTGACCGGTCCAGGCGCAACGTGTCTCGATCCCCGCCAAGCAGTCGCCCTGAATAACTCCAGGCCGTCATATCGTGCGACAGTTCCACGACGTCGCCACGCTGTGCGACGAACCCCTCAAGATCAGACACCCAAGTAACTTTGCGCCGATGATAGTACTGACCGGCAGCCATCAAATTGGCCTTCCGCCCCGCAAGCGTGACACTCGTACACCCCACAAAGTCGAGAGTCACCGGATTCGTGGGCGCAGTCACGTTTGGCGGCTTCGCTCGAACCTGATCGACAACCCATCCCTTATCCGGATTGGTAAAGTTCACGATGATCTCGTCGGCCAAGTTTTCCGTGTTGTACTCGACCTGAAACGAGTCTCGCTTGATGTTGAACGGCCCGAATTGCATAACTGACGGCTGATCAGGTGCATCCCACACAACACCAAGCTTGCCAGTCAACCAAGTAGAGGATCCGTCCCCGCACAAGGCAATCTGATCGGCCATCGCACCGATGCTCAGACCGGCGCCCTGCACGAAATTCACAGTCAGACCTTTCGAGTCGCAATACGCCGCAAACTCTTTGATGCCCTCGATGTCGATTCGACTGTCGGGCAATCCAGCCCCGTAGATCCTGCGCCCGTTGATAAATTTGCCTCGTGCCCACCACAGGAACCACCACCCTGGGTTGCTGGTTGCCTTCGTCACCCACGACGTACCGGTCCAAACGGGACAGACTGCGGTGGCCATCGCCGAAAAGGTATCGATGGAGCCGTTCAACTGCGCGGATGCGAGAATGCGAACGCCGACGCGGGTCTGCCCCGTGTAGTCTCCAGAGTCCTGCTGATAACTCCGAAGCTGCGACCATGAAACCGCGTTTGAATCGCGCGAGTCAGCGGCGTCCTCTGTCAGCTTTTGAACCCGTACATCAAACTGACCACGAGCCACATAGCCGCGAAACGTATAGCGCTGCGGCGATTGTGTTGCGCCCGTAATTGTCACGACACCGCCGCCAAAGTCGAGCCAGTTGCCGGTGCCAGCCACCCGATACTGCATCTGGAACGCCACCGACCGAGAGTCCAATCCCCCCTGATCATTGACGTGGTACAGGGTTGCCACGATATCCACGGCGATCGCTATAGTGTCGACCGACGTCGTCCGTTGCACCCAACCCGTTCCGGCGGATAGATCCTGGACGTTTTGGCTATCAACGTTTCCGGCGATTAAAGACAGCTTGCCATCGGCACCGCTGACCTCAATCGAAACATCTTCGTAACTCCCTATTGGCGTGTCCCCGATTTTGAAATCGGAAAGGGTGACATCCGATAGACCGAAGTGAAACGCCTGATAAAGGTATTGCTTGTGGTCATAGAATTCCGTGTAGGGCGTACTCGCGAGATCGGGGACCACTTTGTTGTAGCCGACACACACGAGCATCGGCTCGTACTGCCGTACCGAGTTTCGACCGCCGGTAAGCGAGTACGTCGGAGTTTGACTGTTCGGCTGATTGACCGAGTTAAACGATGCCCTGGGCGGCGGCAACAACGCATTGACGAGGAGAGAGCCACCGACCATGATCGCGGCGGCCGCAAGCCCGTTCGCTACCAAGATTCCGTTTGCGCCCAGAGTCGCTGCCAGGCCGATCCCGCCAAACTGAGAGACCGCCATAGCGCCAAGCTGCGGCGCGAAAGCCGCTACAGCGACAAGCGCTACCGTGCGCAGCACCTTACCGACACCACCTCCACCGCCTTCCAGCGTGGTCCGAATCACAATCCTGTCGCCAGCTTGCGGAATCAGGTGCTCCCAGTTCTCCGATGGCACAGGGATGCCGTTGCACCATAAGGAAACAGCGCCGTACGGGAGTTTCACACCATGCCGCGCCAGGTAGTCGCCGATCGTCTCATCGTCAAGAAACCCTGCGTAAAAGACTGCTCGCCCATCAGACGTCAACGGGTGCGGCATATGCACCAATGCGGGCGCCTGACGCTCAATCACTTCCATTTGTAGAATCCGTCCAGTTTGAAGCCGCTTCCCTCCAGTTCTCGAACGCGGTGGCGAACCACCTGCATAGCTTCACGAGAGTTGTGAAGCACCCACGCCACGCCGTTTTGCTCGTAGTACACGCCGACATGCGCGAGCCGACCTCGCGCGATCATGACCACAGCATCCCCGTCGGCGGGTTCTTTGGTCCGCTCACCGATTTCGTCGCAGCAGCGCGCAACCAGTGCCGAGTCCGCAAACGGTCCCTCACCACGTGCGCGCGGAATTCCGACGTCGCGGCCAAACACTTCCTTGAGCACCAAGCGCGCCAAGTCACCGCAATCGAATCGGTTCAGCTCATATGGGCGGAACATGTAACGGTCGCTCCAATGCACCATCAGAACACCCCGGGAGAAGTATCGGGTCGAAACTGAACCGCGACCGCCTGCTGATTGAGCGTGTCGAGAAACCCCAACGTTGCGACGATCTTCTGCGAAACGACGGACACCTTCGACATATCCATCGTTATGCTCCATTCAATGTGATCGGGCACGCTGCGCAGAATCTCCGAAAACGTGGCTGTTGCACCAACGCCGCCACGACTGACTTCCAGCCATTGCGTGAGCTCACGGCTCACATTGTCGATCTCGATGCTCGCCTGAGGCAGCCGCCCCTGTTGATCGTCAGGTAGCGAGCAGCTGAATGCCATTGCCGTGTACACGTTGCCATTGCAGGTGACATCCTGCGTGTCGCATACGACGCGGATCGGCACCGCCAAGTCGGGATGGTTGATTTGCAGGAGCAGCAGCCGAGATTCCGGCGCCGAAACAGCGTTGATGGTCTGGCGATACCTCGGGGAATACTGTCTAGCCATCAGCCGTAGGTCTCCATGGTGAACCTCACCACCCAGACATCGAGCGAACCCTGCGAGGAAAATTCGACTTTTCCCCCGACGATTCGCGCGATCTTCGTCGTGCCATATAACGGATCTCGCCAGTCAAACCACAACACGCCACCGGACAGATCGACGCGCAACCACTCCTCAAAAGCGTTGCGCTTGTCGAGCTTGTCGAGAATGAACTGAACGCTTCGCGAGACCTTCGCCAACGAGTTTCGCGGCCGCTGCTTGTCCGGTCCCGCGTCCATTTCCGTCGTAATGACGGCATAGTCCGGCGACTGAGTGAAGGCCGACGCCATCGGCGCTGGCATGTATGAAGGGAACTGGGGCCTCATTGCTTTGGCATACCTTGAATTGCCGAGCGAATCGGGCCACCACGCTGGAGATCATCAATGACGATTTTCACGACCAACCCCGTTGCATCGAACTGTGGCGTTGCGCTCCTGACCTGCATGGGTTGAGACGTCTGGTTGACCAGTTCAACACGAAGGTCAGATGCCTGTGGCGCACCGGCCGGCGACGACGTCCCGACGTCGAGTGTTGCGCGCACCCCCAACGATCCGTCGGCACCGCGTGAAAGCGGCATGATTGCTTCGGGTCCGGCCTCACCGAACAGCGCCAACGGCGCGATCGTGGGCGATGAGGCTATGCTGTTGGTAAACGCACCGCCGCTGGCGAAGGCATGCAGTGCAGCGCCGCCGGCAAAGGCATTTCCCTTGGCGCTCGGCATCGTGAACATCCCAGAAGTGCCGCCAAGCCCGCCGAACGATCCGCTGTACGACGCACCCAAGCCGCCCCCCACTGCTGCGCTCGAGTATCCACTGGCCTGTTCACCACCACCGCCGAACCAGTTGCCGAGTAGCCCCGTAAGCGCCCCGAAGATCGGTGTAGCCGCTGCCCGCATCTGCATCTTGATCAGCTCCTGCGCGAACGCGATACCGATGTCGCCAATGCTGACTTTTGTCCCCGTCGCCCACTTCGCCGCAGCATCCGTGAGTCCGTCATACAGCGACGTGAAACCCGCCGCCACCTGATTGGAGATGTTTCCAGCGTGATCCCGATAGTTCTCCCAAGCTCGATTGGCACCGCTCAACCAATTGCCCTGCGCCTCGCGAAGCCGGTCGGTTGCGTCATACTCCAACGCAACCCGACGATCATAGAAGTCCTGCAAAGCGCGGACCTGCGCGTCATATTGCGACGCGTCGAGCTTGTTCTCTACGCGCGAGCGGGTCAGTTCGGATAGCTTCTGGTCATACTCTTTCGCCGCCGCCGTAAGCCGTGAGAATTGATCACGTGCAACGTCGCCCATGCCAACCGACTGCACGCTCTGACTAATTGCGTCCTGACGTGTCTGCAACGACTTGCGTAGCGTGACCGTATACGCCTCAAGGTCCCGCGCCTGCTTCTGTTGAAGTGCCGTCGAATCATCCGAGAATTTCCGGTCATTCTCGGCGAGCTTCTGCCGAATCTGGGCCTCTTCACCCGCGTACTTCTGAAGCGCGGCAAGCTGCTTTTTGCCCTTCGCCAGATCCTCCTGCTGCTGCACGATTCCCAATTGCTTGGTCAGCGATTGCTGACGCGCGTCATGCTCTTGCTGCAACTCGTCCTGGAGCGACATTAACCCCTGCTCTCGCAGACTCTTGATGTGAGCAAGATTCGACTTTAGTCCGTCTTCCTCCGCTTTGAACTGCTGCTGCAACGCTTCAAGACGTGCATTGAGGGCATTCTGCGCGTCCGACTCGGCCTTTTTGTCCGTGAACTGCTCGATAATCCCTTTTCGGGTCGCAACCAATGCCTTCGGGTCCAGTTCGGGGCTATTCGGATTAGCTGTACGAAGGTCTGAGACGTGACGATCGAACTGATCCAGAGCGTTCTGCCGGGCGTATCCCTTGTCGTATTGGAGTCGCTGCTTGTGGAGAGCATCGGTTGCTGCAATTCCCGCCTGCGCTTCGCGAGCGCGCCGCGCGCTTCCTTCCGCCAGTCGCTGCTCCTCGATGTTCAACGACTGGAGTGAGGCAATCTGCTTATCGATGCTTGCGATACGCTCACGAGCCATATCGCCGCCACCGCCGACCCGCTTCGCCATCGACTCCAAATCACGCCGCTCGTTGAGCAACGTGTCGATCTTGTCGGTGTTCGTCGGGCCGGTACCGAAACCTTGCTTCAGCTCCGCCCACGTCTTGGAAATTTCGAGCCGAAAATCTCGCCACGCTTTGGCGGCGCCGCTCAGTTTTTCAGTAGCATCGGTGACCAGTTGCCGATGGAGCGCCTCCGAAACAACACGGACTGCCTCGGACACCTTTCCTGCCTCTTCCAAGGATCGGACATATTCATACGTCGCCGTGTCCATGAAGTGCATGCTGCGGTTATGCTCGGCCGCCCACTTAGCCACACCGTCCGGCATCTTGGCGTAGTCGGCAACGATGTCTTCGAGCTTCGCACCGGTCAGTTCAGACAACTTTACGACGTCCTCACCAAGCGTCTGCATGCTCTGCCCGGCGAACCGCCCAGTAGAAATCAGTGCCTGCAGGGCTTCGCGCGCCGTGCCAACCCCGGTTTTGGTGCCCTCTGCAATGCCGAGTGACATCGAGTTGAAAGCATCGCGAGTAACGCCAGCGGCATTTCCGGTCAGTTGCAGCGACTTTGCAAACGCTTCAGCCTCACTCTTTCCCTGAAATGCTGCCAGCGCAAAGGCGCCGATGAAGGCACTCACGAGCCCAACCGTGACGCCGGTCGACGACATGATGGCGCCCAGGGCATCCGTCCGCTCGCCAAGTACGAGCAGCGACCCGCCGAAGTTCTTCCAGGCCCCTGTCGACGCTTCGTGCCCCAGCACCATCAATTCTTTTCGCGCGGCGGCCGATGCGAAATTCATCTCGTGCGCGCCGTTCTCGGCCTTCTTCATGGCCGCGATCATCGGCGCTGCCGAATCCGCGACGCCGAGTTGGGCAGCACGCATTTCCATCCATGCGGCCTTACCCTGTGAAACAGTCACGGACTGGCGCTCAAGGGACGCCATGAAGCTGCGAATCGACGATTCACTTGCCCTAGCCCCCGAGGTTGCCGCGTCCGACACCCCCTTGAATGCCGCGCTTGTCTTGGCACCGGAGGCGGTGGCAGTGGCTTCGAGCTGCTTCACCGACTGAGCGCCTTCAGCCATGCCAGCCTTAAGGCCAGTTGTATTCGCCTCGACGGCGATTACGGCCTTTCCGATCAGGTCACTCATTGTGAAATCATAAGGAATGCCCGCGCGCAGCGGGCGTTAGTCGGATGTCGGCGCTATGCCGAAAATTGCGGCTCGAATCAGATCCGATTGCGCCTTCGGGTCAGCGAGTTGCACCGGTTCGTCAGGTTGCGAATCGCCATGCTCTGCCCACGGAAGGACGTCGAGCAAGCCGAAGGGCTCGGGATGCCGCTTGCGATCGCGGTTGATGTTCGCAAGCATGGACACGACCGCGCCGGTGCGAAGATCCTCAATCGGGCTGCCGAACTGCTCGATGCGCGAATACGCGACCCATTCGGCAAACTCGGCGGAATCGATTTCCCGCTGAGCTTGCCGAACGCTCATTCCGAGGTGGAGAGCGAGCCGGAACCAGAATCGCCGCTCGGGGCGGCTTCGGAGTTTTTTTCCGCGCTCTCCAGCGCCGCTTGCCCGATGCCGTTCAACTTTGCGGCCTCGCTGGTGAGCATGTCGAGAACGTCCTTGTTCTTGGTTCGAAGCGCGTCGATGTCCTCGGTGGTGAATACCTGATTGCCGTCCGCATCAACGATGGTCGCCGCGAGAATCGACGCCTCGAACTCGCCAAGAGTACCTGTGCCGCCCTCGCGCGAGGAATGAAACGCATCGCGTTCGGCGCCGGACATGACGGCAAGGCGGACGACGCCGCCCCACTGGGGCACCGGCACGTCGATGGTCTTCCGATCATTCGCCGCCAGAATTTGATCTTTCGAAAGTACTTTCACGGACCCTCCGTCCAAGTCACGTCGCCGCTGATGCGCGTATTCACGGTGCCGGTCAGCACCGCGTCCACTCCGCCTTGAAGCGGGGTGCTTTTCACCAGACCGTTCCACGTAGCCACGTGGCCGTCGGGCAGCGTGAGCTTGAAAAGATGCATTGCACTGCTCGCCCGAGCCGCTTCGAGCAGGATCTGACCGGGATCGGTACGATTCACGTTCAGATCGAAGTTGAAGTTGCCGTTGTCACGCAGGCCGAGCAGATATTCCTTCGACGTGCTGTCCAGATCGGTCGTGTCGATTTCCGACGACTGGCCGTCAAAGCCGGTGAACGACTTGAAGCCTTTGATGCGTGTGTACGTCGGCGTGGCGCCGAGAGGCGCGATTTCAAGCTTACTGCCCTGCGCCGAGATTGCCGGGGAGGTCATAGCTGTTCTCCTGATGTATCAAGGGGTGAACCAGAAAGAAATGTCGAGGCGCTCGCCGTACCAGTCGGTATCGGGTTCGTGAAGCCCCACGGGGGCGCCAACCGGCACCCCCTTAAGTTCATCACCGCAGAGGCTCACCATTACCTGTCGCATGACAGTCGCCGCCTCCTTTGCGGTGTTTGCCCACACAACGAATTGCACGCGAGCGTTCATGCGCTCGGCCAATCCGTCGAGTGAACTGGCGTCCTGGCCGCCGACTTTTTGGAAAATCGCGTAGGGCCGCTGTGCGTTGGCCGGTGCCGTAGCGTTGAAAACTCGCCCAGAGGCAATTCCGGCCAATGCGCCGGTAATGAGTGGTTCGATCATTTGCCGCGCGCCTCATGAATCTCCAACAGCTTCTCCTTGAGACGATTGCGCATGGCATCGAGGGCGTCAGTCTTGCGTGCTTCCCACGATGGCCGCAGGTAGGGGCTTGCTGCCACCCAGTGCTTGCCGATGGCACTCGCCCGGTGAGACTTCCAGCGGACGCCTTTCGGCTTCGGCGGCACGTACCAGTGCCCGAACTCGACCATCAGACCGTAATAGGCAACGTCGTCGCGGCCGTCCCCCTTCTTCCCGCGGCGGATGCTGACGTAGTACATCTTGCTTGTCTCAGTCGAGCGCTCTTCAATAAACTTCAGGTACAGCGCACGCGCGAGGTTTCCGGTCTCCCCGTGCGGCGCTCGCAACGCGGCCTCGTCACGAAGAATCGTGCCGCCGGCCACGGCGGCCGACCGAAGGGCCGATTCCGCCATGTCGTCCGCAAGCTTCAGCAGTGCGGCAGCAGATTCGTCGAATCCACTGGTCTTCCACTCATCCGCCATCGCCTTGCTCCGATACACAAACGAGGTCGGTGTACTCGCGCCCCGCGTGATCAGGCAGCGGCTCTTGGATGTTGTAGACCACATCATCGACCGGCTGGCCGGCGACGTACTTGATCAAGACCGCGCGCATGCCGTTGTCGATATCGGTTCGATATCGCACACGGACGCTCACGGCGGCAGAGCCGACAGGCATATCGGACTTGATCGCCTCGGAGCCCGATGAGACACGGACATTGCACCAGAGCGGTTCCCCGATCGGCACCCAGCCGTCGGACGGTTGGCCGAAATCATCCTTCCCGGCGCCCCGACGTTCGATCCGCACTTGTCGAGTGAGAGTTCCGGAGCGCATCACACCCCCGGAATGATTCGGTGAGGCCGCAAGAGCGATTTCGCGTTGAACGGCAGTTCCGCGACGGTCCCGATGCTCGAATCCTCACGGTTCACGTACAACTCAGCGGTCGTCTTCAGGATCGCCGCCTTGATCGCCGCGTTTACCACCATCGGGCTATCCCCTGCCGTACCGGCCGTAACAGCGGCCTGCAAAGCGGTATCGGTTTCGAAGACCTGACGATTCAGGTAGTCGATTGCGGACTGCGTGGCACCGTCGAGTGCCATTTGCACGACGTCGTCGTCGGCGCCTAGATCCTGTTTGACGAACTTCGCTGCAAGTTCGATGGACACCAGCGGCATGCTTTACGCTCCAGCGCCATTCAACAATTCGAGCAGTTCAGCCTTGCTCGCGCTCGCCTTATACTCGATGCCCTTTGCTTCCAGCGCTGTCTTGATCTGCGCCGCAGTCATGTCTTCAAGCGATAGCGATTCATCACCCAAAGCACCCAATTCCAGCGCGCCTGCTTCCAATTCCGGCGGGCATTCGTCTCCGACTTCGAACTGGGTAGGGTAAATGTCGCCATCCATAACGCCGAGAAACGCCTTGATGAGCTTTGCCATGTCTTCCTCGCAAATGAAAGAGGCTCCCGAAGGAGCCCCCTAATCGTCGGCCTACTGTCGTCGCTTACGCCGAAGCGGCAATCTTCATTGCGCGCATCGGCTCCGGGTTCAGCAGGCCGCCGCCCACACGCTTCGTCGTGTAGAACAGAACGTAAGGCTTCGCCGTGTACGGATCACGCATGACCCGTACGCCAATGCGGTCGACGATGAGATATGTCTGCTTGAAATCTCCGAAGAGAATAGGCGTCGAGTTCGCTGCGACGTCCGGCATATCCGGCACTTCTGTCACCGGATAGCCCGCGAGCGTAGCCGGCTGACCAGCGACGAACGACGGCTGCCACAGATAGTTGCCCTGGCCGTCCTTGAGCTTGCGAACCAAACGCTGCGTGTTCCGGTTCATCGTGAAACGCGCATTGCCGGTAAACGCACTCGGCAGGTCGTAGATCAGGTCAATGATGCCGTCGGACGTGATTGCTGCGGCCGCGCCGCTGTTGACGAGTGCGATCGACCCAAAGGGATGAACAGCAGCGTTCGCAGCACCGGCGACATACGTCAGAATGCCCGTTGGCTTCTTCGTGCCATCGCCCGACACAAACGCGCGCCCTTCTTGTTTCGAAAACTCCGTCTGCACTTCGCCTGCGAGCCAGCTCTCCAGATCAATCTCGCTGTCGTCGAGGATGCCCTGCGTGGCCGCCGGGTTTGCGTAAATCTCGCCCGATCCAAACGAAAGCGATGCGAACGTGCCCGTGTTAGTCTGCGGACGAGCGTCAGTCTCCCCCACCCAGCCGCTTGCCGTGCCGCCCAAGTTGAACAGTTTCGAAAAGCCCGCCCTCGAGACCGCCTGCACTTGAGCAAGCTGACGCATCGGCGAAATCAACACCAGCTTGTCTACGATGGTCCGATCCCACTCGATCGGCGTCAGGTATCCGCCCTGCTCATCGGCCCCCTTGTTCAGTGCCGCATTGATGTCCCCCTTCTTCACGTGCGCTTTGAAAGCGTCCGTGTACTCGGAGTCACGCAGTTTCGCACCGCCGCCGGCACCACCCATTTCGAGCGCTGCCATCTTCACACTGTGCTCGTCGAGAGCCTTCTGGAACGCATCCAGATCAGCGCCGATCTTTTCGACCTTCGCCGTAATGTCGGACGCTGGCAGACCAGCTTTCACGGCGTCGAGTTGCTTCGTGTGCTCGGCCTTGAATTCATGGAATGCCTTCTGCACGCCTTCGACAAGCGCCTTGACGTCACCGGAGCCGGCGTCAGCGCGTACGCAAAGAATGCCGCGCGGGACCGCCAGTGCGACGCCAGTCAAGTTTGCCGCGAGCGCGGCGATGAAGAGTTTCTTGCTCATGGACTTATCCTTGGAGAGCGTTGATGAGGTTTTGCAGCGAGGCTGCAACGTCGTCGCCAGCGCCCGGCATGGCGGATCCAGCGGCAGCGCTCGGCGTGCCGTCGAATAGGGCTTTGAGTGCATCCCGGCGCGCGCCGCGGGAATAGCCAGCTCGCGCCATGGACGCCTCGATGAGTGCGAGTGCCTTGCGGTTTCCGCTCGCATTGGATTCCTTCGCGACCTTGGCGCTGTCCAGCAGTCCCGTCGCGAAACCATCTGTGACGGCCTGCTCGGCGCCGATCCAGGTTTCCTTATCCATCAGCGCCGCCGCTTCGGCTTCGGTGATGCCGGCGCGCTGCGAATAGACCTTCGCCATCGCGGCATCGAACGGCGCGAGAACCTCAGCCGCCTGAGCGATGTCGTGCCGATTGCCGATGGCCACAGTCCAGGCGTTGTGGATCATCAGGAATGCGCCGTCACCCATCAGGATATCGTCGCCTGCCATCGCAATGACCGAGGCAGCCGAGGCGGCGATCCCCATCACGTTGACGGTCACCTTGGCCTTGTGCTCTCGCAGGAGGTTGTAAATCGCGACGCCCTCGAAGAAGTCGCCGCCCGGCGAGTTGACGTTCACCGTCAGATCGCGGGCACCGATGCTGCGAAGAGCCGCACTGACGCGTTTCGCCGTGACGCCCGTCCCTTCCCAGTTGTCGCCGATCGAGTCGTAAATCGAGATTGATGCCGAATCGTCACCGGCCGCCGCATGCACGTCCGGCTCCCAGCGCTCAAGCGCATCCGGACGGATCTCGTACTGAGCGGTATTCAGCCGGTGATCGGCGCGGATTTCAGGCAGTTTGAGGAGGCTCATTGCCGCTTCCCTTCGGTTGCTGTGTCATTGGGTTGCGCAGTTGATCGGCAACCGGGTCGTCTACGCGGGGAAGGTCCACCGTCTCGCGTACTTCGTTCTGCTTCATCCATGGCGAATGTCCGCCAGCACCCAGCGCCTTGGCAAAGAAGTTCGCCTGATCGTTAAGCGTGCCGCGCAGAAGCGCCGCTTCGTTGAACTTGAACACCTGCTTGCCGAGCATGTTTTCCGGCAGGAACAGACGCTCGGCCGCTTGCTCCCACGAAACGAACCAGGGCGACAAGCCGTATTGAATAAAGAAGATGGCAAGCTGCTCAATGCCGCTGCCCCAACTCGTGTCATCCATCATCAGAAGCGGACGCGGTACGCCGTACATGCGCGCCACCTCTTCGATCTGGTGATTTCGGTTCTCGATCTGCTGTGCGGACACCGCCGTCGCCGTGAACTGCTTCGCCTTTCCGCCCTCTTCCAGCAGCATCCAGCTACCGGCATTTTCAGATCCCGAGTGGTTCTCAGCGATCGACTCCTTCAGGCGCTTGTATGCGCCATCCGAAAGCTCTTTCTCGTATTCGATGGCGCCACCTGCCATTACGCCAGTGCGAAACGTGCGGGACGCTGCGCGCTCAGCCTGCTCGGCGAGTTCTAGCGCCTCTCTCGCCAACCGTGGCCGGGAAAGACCGTTCACGCCATCCAGTGACAGATCGCGCAGGTGAAAAACTTCGCGCGCCGGCAGCGTGATCAGATTTCCGCCAGGCGTCGTGTAGTCGTAGACCATCTGCCACGTTTCCGTGAGGCGCGGCTTCGTTGAACCGCGATCCATCGGAATCATCCGTATCGGGCGATTTCCCGACCAGATGACGCGAGCGAACGACTGACCATCGAGCAACGCGCGCAACTGTAAAAGGCTTTTGAACTCGATCGGCGTCTGCCAGTCGTTCGGTCGATACTTCAGCAAGCGGTGCGACGGGTTTTCAGTCAGCGTGCGCTTCGTCTCGTTGTTCTCGATAAGATTCAGCGGCAGCATGCCGATCGACTGCGAGATCAGCGTCACGCACCGAAGAACGGCCATGTTTCGCAGCGCCTTCGCCTCGCGCCCCGCGACTCCACCGTTCAACTCTCCATTACGGATGTATTCGAGAAGGTTCGGATCGTCGAGGCCTTCGAAGGCGTGCCCGGGTGTCGACTCGGCTCGCGGTGCTACCGGCGGCGACGCACGCTCGAAAGTCGGTTCCGCGAGGCGAGCGGGCGCCTCCGGGTTTTTCTCACCCCGGACGAAATCTAACCAACCCATTCACACCTCAGAGGAATCGGATGCCGCGCGACTCATACACCGACGGCCCTTGAGCCGGAGGGTTGAGCGCCATCAGCGATACCGCATCGAAAATTGCCATCAGCGGGTCAATCTTTCCCGTCCCGCTGGCTTGTTTGGTGATATTCACGGCATTGCCTACAGGGACGACGCGTGCGTTGCCAACGCACCATGCCATCATCGGCTGCCCGCCGTGGATCAACATGCCGTCCGCCACCTGGCCGTCGTCGAGCCGCCGGCCGCATGCCGCAGCAATGCGCCGCTCGGCCGTCTTGATAGCTCCGGACAGCTTCCATCCTTGCGAAATGCCGATCACCTTCTCCTCCGGCACTTTCGCGTCGGCCAACGCGTCAAGGACACTACCGATGCCAGCCGGATCCGCGCCAACCTTGAAGAGAAGGCCCGCAGCCTCGATGTCAGCGACAATCGCAGCGACGTCAGACACGTCATCGCCGATTTGCTCCACGACGGTCAGGTTGCCCTCTTTCTCGAAGTCGCGTAGCCGTTCGGCTATTTCCTTACGGCGATCGAAGACGGTTGGATGAGCCCATGCGTGAGTCCACGCGAGCCAGTTGCGCGTCCCTTTCTCACGGCCAACAAGCGCAAGGCCAAGCAAATCGTCCAGCCCGCCCCCGTCGATACCCACCGCAATCACCTCACAGCGCGCTTTCAGCTCTTCGACGGTTAAATTCGGCGTCTTCGCCGCAGCCTCCCAAAAATCTGCGCCCGCCCAGCGATCACTTCGCAGCGCTAGGCCGATTTCTACGTTTCCGTGCTTCGCCAGAAACCCTCGAAGAGAGGCCTCGCCCTCTTCGCGAGCCTTCCGATGCTCTCGCTCCAAGAATCCTCGGTCGACCGAGTATCCAAGGTTGGGATTGACGATCCCAAGGTTCTCTACAAGGAGGTGCTCCTTCGACTCAACCATCTCGGGCGGGTGCTCGTAGATGATCGGAAGGAATTGAGGGTCATGGATCTTTCCGTCACGGACGTCACGTGCGTATTGCAGCTTTTCCTTGAACACCCCAGCCGGCGGGTCGTCGCTTTGCGTCGTGATCCAGATGACGAAGCCCTCGGGCCTCGATGCAAGACCGCCGAGCGCCTCTCGAAGCATTTCTTTCGCGTTGGGTTGCTTCCCGAAGAGCCAAAGCTCCTCAACCAAGGTACCGACACTCTTTTTCCCGGCGGCCGTGTTCGGGTCGGCGGCGATAACCTTCAGCGTCGCGCCCTTCTCGCGGTGCGTCAGCGTTTTTATGTGCGTTTGCACGTGGATGAGGTCGGCCAACTGGTCATCCTCATCCGGTTCCTCGAAGGAAACCATGTCCTTCGCCGGCCCGAAACTGTTGTTCGCTACCTCCAGCGTGGGCGCCAGAATCGTGAACTCCGCCGATTGACGCCAGTTGCGGATCAGGCAGGTGAGCATGATCGACGCCGCAAGCCCGGACTTGAAGTTCTTCTTCGGCAACATCACGAACCACTCCGTGATGAGCCGCCGGCCGCTGTCGACGTCGTAGGCACCGAACACCGTCGCTGCCAGGTCGAAGATCCACTGACCTGACGCCTCACCGATCGTCGGACTTCCCGGAGCGTCGACGATGCGGAGCGAGCGCATGACTTCCAATCCTCGCTCCGCCTCGTCTGGGAAGATCGGCGCCGGGATGATTGACCGACCACGCCGCAACCGATCCGCCCAATCCGGACATGCTGTTGTCCACTCGGGCATCAAACACTCTTCCCGCCGGAGGCAACCAACTTCGGCGGCGATGCGGACGCAAAACGTCCCCCACCGGCCTTTTTGGCCGCGTCTTTCTGCGCGTCTTTCTTACCGCCCTCGCCGAGCTTCTGGTGCATGAACGGCAATAGAGCTTTGGCTGCATCAACACGGAGCTTTGGCTCAGTCTGTTGATCATTCATCGCAGCCAGGAGAAATTCCTTCGGATCCTTGAACGTCAATATCGCGTGCAGATCGAAACCTGCCGCCATTGCAACCGCCGTCACTGCCGCAGCGTCGGGCGCCACCGTAGCCTTACCAGCTTTCGACGCCGCCGGTTGCTTCGCGACTGGCTTTTTCATGTGCTGCGCCAGATACGCGACGACATCCTTATCTTTAACAAGGCGCGACCCCGCCGCCGACGCTGTAGCGGGACTGTAGCCCGCCTCGATTGCCGCGTCTTTATTGGACTTCCCGGCCAAAACAGCATCAGCAAACAGCCGCTTTTTGCTGTTGAAGGCCATTAACAAAAACTCCAAAAGGGGAAATTTTCTGCGCGTGCGGGAACGGTCGGTCTAGGCCAACGGTGTGCTTAAACTTTAGGCACCCCCTCCGTCCCGCCGATTTCCAGCCAAATTAAATGATATTGATTCGCATTTGCATAATGCTCACCGACACCCAAATCCACCTGCACAAATAATGTGCAAATGAACCCTCGCCATATTCCCATCGAGTGTTTATATAGCGTTAAGACGCGAACATAGCGTTAGCGGCAAGCGCGTTCCAATCGCTGCTTCTCGCTATCGTGATGCGTCTTACACAGTGTCTGAACATTAGTGGGATCAAGTCGAAGCCGATCATCACCGCGATGCGCAATGATGTGGTCGCCAATGTTGCCCAGCGGCTCGGCCACACCACGAGCAGCGCATGCGAGCACCACAGCAGCGGGCGACATGCCCGACATACCGAGGTCACGCAGGCAGAACACGCAATGCGGATTCGATGCAAGGTGCTTGGCACGCAGTTGCTGCCACGCGTAATCGTAGCCACGCGCCGCGCTCCCGCTTTTCCCTGCTCGCCATGACATCGGCTCAGCTATCGCAACCCTGCTTTTCATCGCGGGCAATCGCGAACCCAATGTCTTCAGTCGAGGCATAAAAGAAAATGCCCGCTGCCGCGTAAGCGGTGCGGGCTAACGACTTTCGTCGAGGAGGAGACACGCAAGAAAACGAAAAGCCCGCGCGGATTTCACCGTCGCGGGCTTTGGTGGCACTGATTCAGCCTTTCAGAAATGGTAGGGAAATCAGGGCAAAGTGACAACCACTATTTTGTCAACCTACAGGTTGACACTTTGCCCAGTGTGGACTCGCTTGATCAGGTGCCTTGCCTTCTCGATTCGAGCAGCATGCGCGTGCAACCGCTTGTAAACGGCCTGCCGCGAGATGCCCATGGCGGATGCGATCTTCTTCACCGGCCGCACATCGTGGAAATAGTAGAGCGTGAAGCACGCTGCATCTTCGGGATGATCGTCAGCCAGCGCATGCACGGCCATATTGAAGAATTGCATTTCCGGCACGAGATCCGCATCGGGTTCGACGCCGGCGCCCGTGCGCGGCTGGAACTGTGCGAGCAGGCTGCGTGGCAGCGGCGGAGCAAAGAAGCGACGCGTGCGACACCACTGGCCGTATTGCAGGCAAAGCGCGTGCAAGTCCTGTTCATTCATCGCCCTCGGTCTCCAGTCCAAGCATTCGGTCGCGGTACGGTGCCCATCGGTCGTATGCAGCATTGAAATATCCTCGCTTCTCTTCTCGGGTAAGTCGGTGTCCCTGGTCATATTCGCCATGGCATGTGAAGCACGCCGGAACTGTAAGTTTGTCGGGGGTCTTGAGCCCCATTCCCTTTCCTTCGTTGCGGTGCGCCGGCACCACGGTTTCCTTGTCGCCGCAGCAGATCCCGGGTATCTGCAAGTAGCACGGCTGGCCCGCGCACGCGGCAAGCGCCGCCATGTCATGGCCTACTCGCTTCTTACGGGCCTTGCGCTTGAACGTCGTTCCCTTGAGTGCCGCCCTGCCACTGAACGGGCTTAGCGCCGCTGACGCTGCGCGCTTGAACCCCGTGCGTGTCATAGGCTTCTTTCGTTGCATTACGCTTGTCGCTCTCGCTTTTGAATCTCTCGCCGGATGTACCATTCGGCCTTCCTGAGATCCTCGATCGCATCATTCTTCAAATCGGCACGCCAGATGTACTTGATGGCGTTCCCAAGGTTGAAGCCCATATGCTCAGTAATCGTGATGCACTCGACGCCGCTCGGATGTTGCGTGTAATGCGCCGGCTGATTCACTACATCGACTGCCCCGGGTTTCGATCTCGGCGGGCTCCCCGCCATTTGGCCCTTGGGGCGGTACCCGGCGCTCATCGCACTTCCTCGCACAGGCGTTGGTGCGAAAACGCATATACGCCATATGCCTTGAGGCGCTTCCATTTCGGTCGGTAGGCGGCACCTGCAATCGATAGCCTCGGCGCCGGGGAGGCGAAATGCGTGGCATCGACGTTCGAAGTTGAGCGGATGTCGGTCTTCGGAGTGGTGATCGCGAGGCTGAACTCATCCGCACGCAAGCCACTTCGCTTGACCAGCAGCCCTTCGGCCACAAGCTCATCTATCAGCCTCACCACCAAGCGCTTCGAACCCTCGCTTAGATCGACAATGGCTGGCCGCGTGTACCACTCGCCCTTATCCAGGCAATCCAGAATCACGTTCTTCATTTGATCTCCGTAATCGTCAATCCCTTGGCGGCCATCAGGTGTCGCTTCAGCCGGTACTCGGCCGTCAGGTGCCCCTTCACGTCCTCAATCACTTCCTCGCTGCTGCGCAAGTAGACGAAGTCGGCCACGTAGTAGCGCGCTGGTCGCTTGCGACCTTGAATCACCACCGCCGGAGCGATCTCAAACCGAACCTGGCGCCGCAACCCCGAAATCAGGCCCTGCTCCTCCTGCCCCTTCAGGGCTACCCAGCGTGCGGCCTCGCGGCGACTATCGAACTTGATCCCTTCGACCTCGCACTTCTCGTTGCGATACTTGGGAGGCTTCTTGGTCACCATACCCAGCAACGGCGCCGTGAGAGGTGCCGGCGCAGGCGAGGCCAGCACTGCGGCCGTCGCCCCAATCTGTGCGCGGATGCGGGCGGTGCCCACACGCCCGTTGCTCACGGCGTCCTCCGGAAACGTCAGCCCCTTTCTGGTCACTTGCCTTTCTCCCGTAGGTGGGCGATGTACGCCCTCAGTTCCTTTTCCTGCCTTTCCGCTACCTCGTCGCCATAGCGCCGCCGCACCGCAGCGATAAAGGCACTCGCCACATTGCCGTGCCCTGCGAGCGCCGCCCTTGCCGCTTCCTCGAAGCGCCGCCAGCACTCGGCTTGAGTCACGCAATCAGCCTCAAAGGCTCGCTTGAGCGCGCAAGCTGCGGCATGTCGGCACCGGTTATCCGCGTGTATCCCACCAGCGGCGTATCGCTGCCACCATCCACAACAGCGCGGGCCGCGTCAGCGTTACCGATCAGAACCGGCCCCTGCGACTGAAATCCCGCTCGCGTGTTCGTGGTCTCTGCGATACCAATCAGCAGCGGCGGGTATTCCGGCACTTGGCTGCGACCTCGATACCCGCGATACCGGTTCACGAACTCGTTCTTCACGAACGGCCATTCCGATTCGTCTTTCGTGCCGAGCGAGACCCAACCGCCCATCTCGAAGACCACCCGGTGAATCAGCGCGTCATCGAATGCCACCGATGCATACGTGCCAACCTCGCGAATGGCCTTGTCGACCTTGTGCCAAGCAAGTAGGGCAGAATCCTGCGTAGAGCCCTGGAGCATCTTCACGACATCGGCAGGCTTCGGCAGGAATTGGCCGGCGTCCGGGTTTGCGGCATGGCGCCCAAGTGCGTCGCTCACAGCCGCCAAGTCGAATACCTGCATTGCTCCCCACCACACCTGACCGACGAATTCCGAGTAGTCCTGGCGGTAGAAGGCGTAGACGTTGCTGATGAGCGCGAAGAACTCAGTCGAATCGGTCGGCTTCATGCTGGCGCTCCCGACATCACGCGCGCGGCCTGTGCCGCTGCAATTTCACGGTTGCGCTGCTCAAGCTGCTCCTGCTTGTTGAGCCCAGACCCGGCAGCCGGCGGCGAACGTCCATCAGCGTTTTGCAGCCAAGCTGCCTTGAATCCAGCCCACCCGGCCTTAACTGCCGCCTCCACCGCCGCCGGTGGCGTCAGCCCCGCCTTCTCGGCCTCGGTGGCGATGTCGGCCCATGCCGTCGGCGTGAGCGGCAGTCGCTTCGCCTTTCGAATCGTCAGCCAGTCCTTGGCGTGCTGCCGGTCAACACCTTCGGCGACCAGGTCTTTCTCGCCCAGCGGCTTCGCCACATCGGTGCTGCCAGAGGCATCAGCACCGCGCTTGCGCGAGTGCGTTATGTCTTTCTTCTGCTCTTCTTCTGTATCTGTATCTGTATCTAAGCCCGTTACGGATTCGTTACGTAACGCGTTACTGCTTTCGTTACTTTTCCCGTTACTGCCCGCCTCACCCGCAGTTGACTGACTCTTCTGGCGATGGCGCCGCTGGCGCTCCGCATTTGTAGGGTCAGCATCACTGCGCATCTGGCGCTTGTCCCAGGCCAACGGTTGCCAACTGTCGTCAATCAGGCCAGCGGCGACAAGGCGCTCCTTCACCGCGCCGATCACGTCATGATTGATCCACAAGCGCTGCGCGACGATGCGGGTCATAAGCTCTGGCGCACACTCGTTGTCGAGCGTGCCGTCACCCTTGAGTGCCAGTAGGCCGATGAAGTGGCGCTGATCTTCGAACGCCAGGCTGATGAGCTTCGGGTCGTTGAGAAAGTCCGTGTACATCCGGAACCACGGCATCTTGTTGGCGCTCACTGCTCACCCCCTACGTTGACGCGGAACTGCGTCACGCCACGGCGAATCGGCGCCGTCGTGATGTGGCCTGCCGCTTCCAGTGACTTGATCGAATCGCGCACGGCGGACTCGGACATGCCGCAATCACGCGCCAGGCGGCTGACCTTCGGTGACGACTCGCCCGTCGACATGACGGCGTGGTGGCTCAGCGCCAGCAACACGATCTTCTCGGTGTGGCGAAGCTCAACGCCCCACGCTTGATTGACTCGATGTGAACTCATCGAAGGCTCCTTAGTGGTCGCACGGCAGCGCACCGTCGGGATTCTTCGCCGCCCCACAGCTACCGCAGATGGCAGGCTTCGGCGCGGCAACGTGGTCGGTATGGATGGTCAGCGTGCCGTCCTTGCGGATCTGCCACGCGCCGCTCGCCGCGCGAATCGATTCAATGTCGGCGCGGTAGTACGGCCCATCGACCGTTGCCGCAGTCTTGATGGTTTCGCAGCTCATTCGGCCATGCCCTCCAGACGTGCAGTGATGCTGAACAGGACTTGCGCGTGGTTGAAGATCCGCCCTTTCACACGAGCGACCTCCGATTGCTCGACGCGGCCGTCGTCGAGCGTCTTGACGATCTCGTTGCCCACCAGGCCATGCGTCGCCCATGCCTTCGCCATCAGCTCGACAATCGCGGAGTCACAGCACTCGGCAAGCTGCGGGATCTTCACCAGGGCGTAACCACGCTGCTCGGCCCATGCTTGGAGAATGCGGTCGTCGTCCGTCACATCCGTCGCCTTCACCGCTTCGTTCAGCGTCAGGTGATGCGTGTCGTTGTTCGGATTGACCTTGTTGCGCAGGACGGCCGCCGACATGCCCAGACGCGGCGCGAGCGACTCGCTACCGCCGGGATAGTCGTGAACCAGTGCATGTGCCGCGTCGGTGATGTTCATGTGCGTGTTCCTCGAACGTTTTTATTTGCTTCTCAGGCCGCTACGATGGCCTCATGAAAACTGCTAAATCTGGCGAGTCCCCCGACGGTGCTAAGCTGTGCGCTCATCACTTCGTACAACACAACATCCATCGGGGGTCTCATGATTACCGAACAATTCAAAGCGAAGGACGATCAGGGGAATGTCTATCTGGTGCTCGTGCATCAAAAAGCGATCAACGCGGGTTCGATGGACGGAGCAGGCGTCGTCTATGGCTTAAAGGACTACAAGCTCTCCGACGGACGCACGCTGAGTCGCCTCAGCGATACAACGTTCTCAATCCTGCAAACTGGCCTTCAGATAGAGCGGGTCTAACGCCCCCGGACTTCTCTTTCACGCGAAATCGACTCCAATGTCGTAACGTCGATTTCGCGGCCGTACTTCTCTGCCAGGTAGCGCCAAAGCGAGATTTCGAGCGCTTCCGGAATAACCACGCCGCCGATTTGAAGCGAGGCGGCGGCGTACTCGACTTTTGCGGTACCGGCGATAGCCAACGTGAGTGCAACCTCTGCTTGATCGCCGGCGACAATCCGAGTCGTCACGCTTTGCACTCGCGGAATTCGCACGCCATCAACTTCGACGTGTCCACGGCCGGTGCCGTCAACTTCGATGCTCACCTTCGCGGCGTTGGTCATTTCTGCTCCATTCGATCTTTGATGAAGAGGCGCATGTTCACGCCGATGGTGTCTTCGAAGTGCTCCAGCGAGGCCTGCTCGATGAGCCGCCTCTTGATGCGGCGTCGCGGATTCGTAGTCTTCAGGCGCAATTTGCCGTTGATGCGTTCGAACCGGCTCTTTCGCTTCGCCTCACGTACATCGCGAGGCAGTTGCTTCTCGACCTCGCGCTTCTTCTGTTCCCACAACTCATTGGGATCGGTCATTTGGTCCTCACCAGGCTTTGACGGAACTCATCTTTGAGAGCAGCTCCGACCATGCGCCAGAATTCGTCCTTGGACTTTTCCAGTTCGGAGATCAGCGTCCACTCTTTGCTGTCCTCGAACATGGTTTCGCTGAAAGTGATCGCCAGCGCTCGCGCCAGCATCGATGCTCGAATCGGCGATACGCCGTCAATGCGAGTGATTGAGGCCCTGAATTCCTCAAGCGCCGCCCAGACTCGGTCAAATTCGCGAGTTACCGTTCGGAACGCTTCCTGCTGGGTGCCGCGCATATCGATCGGCTCTTTCACTTGCTCTCTCCTGAAGCGCCGCCAGCTAGTTTTCCTGGCGCGTCGGTTCTTGGCATTTCCCCCGCCGCGACGCAGCAGCGCTCATATAGATCCTTGAGCGAAAGGGCCAGGCGATACGATGGCCGCTTCTTACCAAGGCGCCCGCTCTGAATCTCGGAAATCGTGGGTTGCGAGCAGTCGGCCGCGCGCGCGATGTCCACTTGGCTCATGCCAAAGCGTTTCAGTTCAAGGGTGATGAATTGGAGATCCATGTCGACAAATATAGGTTTGCCGATGTTTAAAGTCAATAGGCAAACCGATGTTAGTTTGTATAAGAATGCCTATATGACACCTAACACCACATTCGGCCGACGACTCCGCGACGCAAGAAAAGCAGCGGGCCTTACGCAGAAGGAATTGGCGGACAAGATCGGACTTAAGCAGGCAACGATCTCTGAACTCGAGAATGACGAGTACAGCGGTTCTGCCAAGGCTGCTGCCATGGCAGAGGTTCTCGGCGTGTCCGCTTTGTGGCTGGCCGAAGGTAAGGGAAAGCGCGAGGTGCGCGAAACGACTAAGGGAAGCTACGACGAAGCGATCGCGGCAGCGAGCGCTGGGGCGAAAGATTTGATTGATGCGATTCTGAAGGCAGACCGCGCAGGAGAGCCGTCGTCGACCTTCACTTTGATACTACGAATGATTCCTCAGGACGGCGAGCCGGTAGGTAGGCTGAATCCGTAACCTCATCCTCTTCGCTCGCGCGCTGACCGCCGACGGGCTCCAGCGCCCAATCATCAGCGATCATCGAGCGCGCGACAACAAGGTGGCAACGATCTTCGCTTACCGAAAACGCAGGGCCATCCAATAAGTACACGAGCCATTCGGTCGCTGAATATGCCCTGCGAATGAACACCAGCCTACCTTCCAGCAGTTCGTTCCATGCTTTTTTGATTCGCGCTAAGTCTCCAGGCTTGCAGCGCAACTTAGGTTGAGACTGATGCATCGTAGAAGCCTCGGTGCGATTATTACTGTTTATTTGTACAGTAGTTTCGCCCGATAGATTGCGTCGTGTCAACCATGTAGTGTGGACTAGCTGAAGTCATTCGGAGTGTTGCATGTGGCAGTTCCTATTCATCGCGTTCATTTTCGTAACCGTCGTCGCGTTCTTGAAGCTCAACCAGAACAGTCGCAGGCACGCATCGATTGATCTCTCCAAAAAATTGAGCACGGGAGACGACTTTCGATTCCCCATTGTCGGCGAATCGTCATATCAGGCGGCGATACGTCATGCCGTGAGTCAGGAAGGGAGACACATTCCTTTACGCCTCGTTCCTGAGGACACCAACCCATATGACCATCATGCAGTAAAAGTGGTCTATCGCGGCACTACTATGGGCTATCTATCTCGGCACGATGCCCGTTCTCTCCGACAAACGGTTTCCGACCTTGGCCATGAATTCACCGATGTGGATTGCCATGGCCTAGCGTTCGGCGGCACACCAGAAAAGCCAACGTTCGGCATCTGGTTGAACATTTCCATCCCGAAAGCGTAACGAAACCGCCCCACCGAACAGCCCCAAAATTGATTCTCGTATAAAAATATCGGTTTTCCTATTGACACAAATAATCGGCTTGCCTATATTTGAATCCAACGCAGCACATCGCCGCGCCACCGGCCCAGCCGGATCGCCCTTTAACAATTCGTCCCAATGCCGATGTTGCTCACCCGCCTATGTTGGGTGTTCGTCCGGCTCAATCGCATCTGCGGGCACGGCCGCAGCGCTGCGCGGTGTCTCTACCGTATCCAGTCCGCCAAAGCGCGGTTCACGGTGAACAGGGTGAGGCGTAGACGGCCAAGAACAGCAACGGTTATGCCGGTTGGAATCCCGGTGCAGTACGAATTACCCAGCAGTGCGCCGGCAGGCGTTAGCGCCGCCCGCGCACTGCGAAGCTGTACATGAGGCGGCTTTCTTCCGAGAGCCGCGCCATATACACGAGGAGAGAAACCATGCAGGAATTGCAAAACG
>NZ_CABPST010000016.1 GCF_902459805.1 Pandoraea bronchicola
CGTTCGCTGCCGTAGCAACTCACAAGCTCCAAAACCACTAACCACCGGGCTTTCCAGCCCGTCGCCTCAACCGCTTCACCGCTTTCGCTGCGTCGCTGTCGTTGCGAGAGACGAGATATTAGTCACGTTCGGCAAACTGCGCAAGCACTTTGTGAAACTATTTTGTACACGGCGCATTTCCCCGCGTTTCGTCCGCATCAACGCTGCACGCCTTCATATAGAGAAGACGTCAGACAGAACCAGCGTCGTCCCCGCCGCCTTTGGCACAATAGCGGGCATGAACTCCGATCTTTCCCCCGACGCCTCCGGGCACAAGCATCCCTTCGCAGCCTTGCTGCCCGACGTTGTCATTACCGCCGTCGAGCAATTGGGCAGCTACAGCGATGGGCGTATGCTCGCACTCAACAGTTATGAGAACCGCGTCTATCAGATAGGGATGGAAGACGGGCCGCCCCTGATCGCCAAGTTCTACCGCCCCGAGCGCTGGACCGACGACGCCATTCTGGAAGAGCACGCCTTCACGCAAGCGCTCGCCGAGCGCGAAATCCCCGTCGTCGCACCTCTGGAGATTCAGGGCAAGACCCTGCACCATTTCGACGGATTCCGCTTCGCGCTCTTCCCTCGGCGTGGCGGTCGCGCCCCGGAGCTACAAGACCCCGACACGCTCAACTGGCTCGGCCGGTTTCTCGGACGCATCCACGCACTCGGTGCCGCTCAGCCGTTCCAGCACCGCCTCACCCTGGATATCGACAGCTACGGACACGCCCCCGTCGACTACCTGTGGACGAGCCACTTCATCCCCGTCGACTTGCGCGACGCCTGGCGCAGCATCGTTGACCTGGCGCTTGCCGGCATCGCCCGCGCCTACGAGCGTGCGGGAGACGTGAAGCTACTGCGCGCGCACGGTGACTGCCATGCCGGCAACGTTCTGTGGACCGACGCCGGCCCTCACTTTGTCGACTTCGACGACACCTGCATGGCCCCGGCGATGCAGGATCTGTGGATGCTGCTTTCGGGCACACGCCCGGAGATGACCGCCCAGTTGGACGAAGTGCTCTCCGGCTATGAAGACTTTGCCGAGTTCAACCCGCGAGAGTTACACCTGACGGAAGCCTTGCGAACACTGCGGTTGCTCCATTACAGCGCCTGGCTGGCGCGCCGCTGGGATGATCCCGCGTTCCCCGCGGCCTTCCCCTGGTTCAACACGCAACGCTATTGGCAGGACCGCATTCTTGAGTTGCGCGAACAGGTCGCCCTCATGGACGAGCCGCCACTGATCTGGCGCTGATCGGCCAGCGATCCCCGCCACACCGCCACACCGCCCGCACTCACCACCATCGCCACATGGCGAACGCGAGTGCGGCGGCGACACACCACTCCGCAGCCGACCCCGTCGTGACATACAGCGGCGAGCGAAAGCGCGTGCGCAACGGCCAGCAAAGCGGCACCCCGGAAGGCGTGAGCCAATCTGCCAGAAGATGCGACAGATACCCGGCACATAGCGCGATCGCCCAGGCAGGCACTCGTCCCCATCCATATAGACAGGCGACGACCGCCAGCACCGGCAGCAACAGCGAATGCGTCATGCCACGATGTCCGAACACACCGGAAATCGCGAGTGAGAGCGGCGCGACGCGGCGCCCCAACAGGCTCTTTGGATGATCGACGTCGGGAAGCAACGCACCGACGAGTGTCAGAGGCCACGCATGGACGCTAGCGGCCCATCCGGTGCGATGCATCAGCCAGGTCGCGCCGATACCGAATATGAGATGACTTCTGGCTTGCATGAAAGACCGGCGGCGATGCGCGGGAAGGCCTCGCGCATCTGAAGAGGGGGCCGAAGTCTACCACCGGGCACACATCACTGGCATCTGCGTGACTCCCTGCGCCGATCACATCGAAAACGGGAACGCAACGCTCGAGAGCGACAACGCGCAAATACGCCACATCCCGCGCGATTCGATTGACGGTGTCACACACGGCCCGTACGATCCGCCCGACGGATTTCCAGACTTTCGCGCCCAGACGAGCGAATCGCCCCGCAGGAGTTTTTGATGAAGAAGTTTCTGATCCTTGCCGCAGCACTGACACCCCTTGCCGCACAGGCCGCGAACCCGCTCGTCACGGACGACACCGGCACGCAGGACACCGGCAACTGGCAGCTCGAGCTGAACAGCGAATGGACGACGCAGCAGACGGCGCGCCAGCAGCAGTGGAACAACACGCTCACCTATGGCGTGCTGCCCAACCTCGATGTTGCGATCCAGGCCCCCTACCAACGCACCCGCCCTGACGGCGACGGCTGGACCAACGGCTTCTCCGACCTCCAGTTGCAGGCCAAATGGCGTTTCCTCGAAGGCGAGCAATGGAGCCTTGGCCTGAAGCCTTTCGTCACACTGCCAACGGCCAGCCGCGACCGCAGTCTTGGCAACGGCCGCGCGACGACCGGCGCGAACCTGCTGATGCAATACAACCTCGATCGCTGGACATTCCTCGCCAACGCGGGCTACACATGGAACAACAACGGCATCGGCAATCGGCAAAGCCTGTGGAATGCTTCCACGGCCGTGCTTTTCAGTGCGACGGACACGCTGCGTCTGGTGGCTGACGTTGGCCTTGCGACCAATGCGGACACCACCACCCAAACGAAACCGGCCTATGCACTGGTCGGGGCAATCTACAGCCCGACCAAGGATCTCGATCTGGATGTCGGCTACAAACGCGGCCTGAATCCCGCGTCGATCTCTCACTCGGTGCAGGCGGGCGTCACCATTCGCTGGTAAGCGCCGCCGCCCGGCAGAGCGGCGCGCGCATCGCGATTTCCTTCGCGCGCAAGATGCCGGGAAAATGCACGCCTCGTGCATGATTTTCGGGAAGTTCATAAAACAAATGTCATAAACGCTTGACACAATGCGCAGAATTCCCGTAATATTCAATTCTTCAGACGCGGGGTGGAGCAGTCTGGCAGCTCGTCGGGCTCATAACCCGAAGGTCACAGGTTCAAATCCTGTCCCCGCAACCAAATTCGAAAGCCCGTCGATCGCAAGATCGACGGGCTTTTGTCTTTCCGGGTGGCCGTATCGCAGACGTTGAAGCGGGCGCGCCCAGCCCCCTTCAAATAGACGAAGCCGCTGAGCGGTCGTGATAGAGTCGGCCATCCTTCTCTATCTTCTCTATCGCGTAGCCATATGTCACCTTCCGTTGAACGTGGGCCCGCCGATTCAACCGATCGTCCATCGGGCGTGGACAGCGCCGCCAGCGCGCACAGCATGCCCCTCTCTCCCGCGAAAACCGCCCTGCTGGTCATGCATTACCAGACCGACATCATGGCGCTATTCCCGTCGGTCGCGCCCACGCTCCTGTCCAACACGCGCCAGCTTTGCGACGCTGCTCGCGCCAAGGGCATCAGCGTCTATTTCGCCAAGATTCACTTTAGCCCAGGCTATCCGGAAGTCAGTCCGCTGAACCGGAACGGACAAGGCATCAAGCAACTAGGGCGCTTCGTTGAAGACCGGATCTCGCCCGAACTCGGCCAGCGGGCTGATGAGCCGCTCATCATCGCGCATCGCGCCAGCGTGTTCTACGGCACCGACCTGCAAGTGCGGCTTTCGGCGCAGGGAATCGATACGCTGCTGATGGTGGGCATTGCCTCGACTGGCGTGATGTTGTCGTCAATCGCATACGCGAGCGATGCCGACTTCCGCTTGTTCACCGTCAAGGACTGCTGCTACGACCCGGATCAGGTCGTGCACGATCATCTCTTCTCGACGGCCTTCGACTCTCGCACAACGGTGCTTTCGCTGGCCGATGCATTGGAACTACTGGCCTGAGCGACGGTCTGCGGCGCTCACTCAGCGCGACGCCAGAACCGTTGCTCAACCACTTTGCTTCCCCATTGGTCACCCTCCGACTCGTCGGTCAGCCGAAAGCCGAACGACTCATACAGATGGCGGGCCGCATCCAGCCCCTTGAACGTCCACAGGTAGGTCTCGCGAAAACGCTCGTCGACAAAGCGCATCGCTTGCGACATCAATTGCCGCCCAACACCGGAACCGCGCAACGAATCGTCGACGATGAACCATCGCAGATGCGCGATGCGGGTCGCCTCATTCCCGTCGATGGCCAGAGAGGCGAGCGTCCGGCCATTTTCAACGTATCGCCATAGGGCTTTACCGTCGGCCGGCAGCGCGCCTGCAAACTCGGCAAGCTCCGTGGCCACCTTCTTCTCGAAGAACGCCCCGAATCCCCAATGCGCCGAGTAAAAACGGGCGTGCAGGCCGGCAATGTCGCCGATGCAACCCGGTTGATACCCTTGCACGATTTGTGCGGACACATCACCGTCGGCTGCGCCTTGGGCTGCGTTGTCCTGTGCGAGCGCGTCGGCATACAGCGCGAGTGACCGGACCAACGCCGCCTGATCCGCCGGCACGATCCGCCGCAGCGCGCTGGACACCTGCTCCGTCGCAAAGCGGTCGATCTTCTTCCGGAGCGCCTGCCCGGCATCCGTCAGATAGAGTTCAGACGAACGCGCGTCTTCATTGGCCGTTATGCGCCTCACGAGACCGCCCGCCTCGAGCTTGGCGAGTTGGCGGCTCGTGTTCGATTTGTCCAGCCGCAGGAGATTACCGAGGTCTTTGGCGCTGATCCCCGGCGCCGCCCCGATTTCGATGATGGCGTGCACTGCGGATGGCGCAAGATCGCTGCCCGCCAGCGTCGTTCGCATGAACCCCAGTTCGCGAACCAATCTGCGCGAAAAGTCCCGGAGTGCCTGAATCTCCGCTTCGCGAGGCTTGCCGGGAAGATCGACGAGGTCCATGAGTGATCCCAAAAAGGTTGCGCAATGCAACCAATGTAGTTGCGACACGCAACTTATGCAAGCCCGACAGAATTCGATTGATATCGTGGCCGCTGATGAACGGTCACTGGCCCTCGGTGCCAAAAAGACCGTGGGCGTCCAGAATGGCGTAGGCAATCTCGGGGCGCTGATCGAGACAGCGGCGGATGGCGGCAGGAATCGCCGCGTGGGTCTTCCGGCAAAGTCCTGGCTGCGCTTCCAATCGGATAACGATGCCGCGAACCGTGCGAACTTCGTTCGGACTCGGCGCAATCCGCAGCGCAATGCCAAGCTGGGTATGCATGCGCTGCGCCACGCGCAGCAAGTCGGCGTAGCTGGTGAGCGATTCGATGTGCGCCACCAGCCGCTTCTCCTCCGCTTGCGTCAGACGCAAGATCCGGCGATCACCGTTCGGATCCTGCATGAGACGCTCCCGCTCGCAGGTGCAGGCACCGGGCGGGCACTCCGTACGAATCGGGAAAAGGGTTTCGTCGAGCATCTTGAAGACGGGGATCGGATTGCCGGGATTGCCGCAGCACCGCTATCGTCGGCGACTCAAGTATCCCCATTATGTCGCGGTGAATCCATTAGGGAAGTCCGCGTGGCGGGGCGACGACGCCTCCGTCGCCGAGTGGATGCCGTGAGAAATCGCATGAGGAAGGCAAATTATCAGACAGCGTTATACTCTCGCGCTCTTATTGTCTTCGTCACTTCTCAGGGACTTCATCAAATGAGCGCACTGCCCCCTTGTCCGAAATGCAACTCCGAATTCACCTATGAGGATGGAGGTCTGTGCATCTGCCCGGAATGTGCTCACGAATGGTCGGCACAAGACGCCTCCCCTGTGGAAGCGACCGAGCGCGTCTTCCGCGACGCCACTGGCGCCATTCTGCAGAATGGCGACACCGTGACCGTCATCAAGGATCTGAAGCTGAAGGGTTCAGGCGGCGTGATCAAGATGGGCACCAAGGTGAAGAACATCCGGCTGGTCGATAGCGACCACGATATCGATTGCAAGATCGACGGCTTTGGCGCGATGAGCCTGAAGTCGGAGTTCGTCAAAAAAGTGTGACCTGACTCCACTCGCGCCGCGCAAGCGTCGCGCTCGATGCCACGGTGAGCGCTCGGCCGTTCACCGCGCCCGAATCGCGAACCCGTCGACGTAGGCGCGTAAGCCTGCGGCCTCGGCCGCCCCCCAGACCTTGCCGTCGCAAAGCACCTCGCTCGCAGGTGACGACACCACCGGCACCCCTTCGGCCCGCGCCGCCGCCTCGAACAACGCTGTCTGATTCACCTGGGCCGCCGTCTGCGCGGCACCGGTCACCGTCTCGGCCCCCACCATACCCCAGCGGCGGTACTGCGAGATGAACCACATCCCATCCGACGGATGCGGGTAATTCACTGCGCCTTCATCGAAGAAACTCACCGCGAGCAGGGCGTGCCGCCCTTGCAGGCGTCCGAAGTCCCCCAGCAGACGCGCCGCAATCAGATCGCGCGGCGCACCGACCCAGGCCGGTTCGGCCAGCCATCCTGCCGCTTCCGCCCGATGCCCGGGCATATCCAGCCAGCGGCATGCGCTGAGTAGCGTGCGCACCAGCGCCTGCGCCGTTCGCGGGTAGCGGGCGACGAAATCCCGGCGGCACGCGAGCACCTTTTCAGGATGATTCGGCCAGATGTCGCTCGACACGGCGACCGTGCGCCCCAGCCCGCGCGCCTGCGCCACCGCGTGCCAGGGCTCACCGCAGCAAAAGCCGTCGAGTCCGCCCTCCTCCATCGCGGCCACCATATGCGCCGGAGGAATCACGATGCTCGACACCTCCGAGAGCGGGTCGATGCCCTGCGCGGCAAACCAGTAGTTGAGGAACATCGCGTGCGTGCCCGTCGGGAACGTCTGCGCGAAGACCGGCTTGCGCCCGAGCGATGCCAGCGCCTCGCGCAAGTCGCCCGTACGCGTTATCGCGTCAGCCAGCGACGGCGTCACTGTCACAGCCTGTCCGTTGCGATTGAGCACCATGAGCACCGCCATGTCTTCGCGCGGCCCGCCAATGCCCAACTGCACCCCGTACACGAGGCCATACAACGAATGCGCGGCGTCCAGCTCGCCCGTGAGCAACTTGTCGCGCACGGCCGCCCACGACGACTCGCGGCTCAATTCCAGCGTCAAGCCGTGCTCGTGCCCGAGCTCCAGACGCTTGGCCACGACCAGCGGCGCTGCATCGGACAACGCGACGAACCCCACGCGCAAATGACGTTTCTCTGGCGCACCGTCCGGCGATTGCGCGTCAGAAGCCAACCATGATGACGTCGACATGAGCAGTGTCTACCCCAGTAATTCGGCAATCGAGACGAGTTGGCGCGCCACTTCGACGAGCTTCTCGCCCTGGTCCATCGCCCGTTTGCGCAGGATGGCATACGCCTCCTGCTCGGAAATCCTACGTCGCTCCATGAGCAATCGCTTGGCACGGTCGATCAGCTTGCGGTCGGCCAGTTCGCTCTCGGCCTTGACCAGCCGTGCCCGCAGCTTTTCCTCATGGGCGAAGCGCGCGAGCGCGACTTCGAGAATCGGTGCGAGCCGGTCGACGGCCAACCCCTCGACAGAGTACGCCGTCACGCCGGCATCGACGGCCGCGCGAATCAGCGACTGATTGCCGTCGGCCGAGAACATCAGCACGGGGCGCGGCGCCGCCGCGTTCATCACGGCAAGTTGCTCGAGCGTGTCGCGCGACGGCGATTCGGTGTCGATGATGACCACGTCCGGGCGCTCACTCTCCACCACACGCGGCAACGCCTGCGGCTTCGCAACTTCCGCCAGCATCTCGCAGCCCAGACGCGCGAGCGCCGCCCGCAACTCGCCAATCGGCTTGTCGGTGTCGGTGACGAGCAACACGCGCAGCACGCCCGGCGCTCCTGCCGTCTCGAGATCGGGGGGAGCGGGGGGCGAGGCCGTAAGCGTGGCAGGTTTGCGAGGGGGGATGGCCATGAAGGATATAACGCGTCAGGCTGCCCGGGCGATGACGTCCGGTTCGGCGTGTGTGCAGGCGTCTCCGGTCGCCACGTCGGCACCGGCAAGCGCGGGCGCTGCCGCCAGCGCCGCCTCACTGACCGCGCCGCCCACGAGCAGGATGGCCGGACTGGCGAAACCCCCAGCGCGCACGTCGGCCGCCAGACGCCCCAGCGACGTTACCAGCCGCCGCTCTTGCGGCGTACCGGCCCACTGCACCGCCGCCGCCGGTGTCGTCGCCTCGAGGTGCGCCATCAACGTCTCGGCAAGCGCTTCGACCCGATTCACCCCCATGTAGATCGCCAACGTGGTGCCCGTCGCGGCGAGCGCAGCCCAGTTGGGTGCACCGCCGTCCTGCCGGTGGGCGGTGACGAAGGTCACGCCCGCACAGTGATCGCGATGCGTGAGCGACATCCCGAGGCCCGCGGCCGCCGCAAAGGCCGCCGATACCCCATTGACGATCTCCAACGCCACGCCCGCACGACGCAGCGCCGAGATCTCCTCGCCCGCACGCCCGAACATCAGCGCGTCGCCCCCCTTCACGCGCACCACATGCGCGCCGGCGCGCGCGAACCGGCACATCAGGCGTTCGATGAAAGCCTGCGGCGTCGACCGGCAGCCTCCGCGCTTGCCCACGGCAATCACGCGCGCCCGCGGTGCGAGCGAGGCGATCTCCGGATTGGCCAGATCGTCGACGAGCAGCACGTCGGCCTCGCCGAGCACGCGCGCCGCGCGCAACGTGAGCAGATCGAGCGCGCCGGGACCCGCGCTGAGCAGGGTGACTTTGCCGTTCTTCTTCATGATCGTTCTCCCTCAAATCCTCGATGTCCTGCATGTCGCCCAATTCAAGTCGTGTTGCAGCGTTCGGGATCGAACACCGCCAATCCTTGCTCACGCGGCGTTCGTCGCCATCGGCTGAGCCGCCGTCTTGCCCGAAGCCGCGCACATGCGCTGCAACTCCGGCACACATGAACCGCAAACCGTGCCGCAGCCAAGTTTCGCCTTGAGTTGCACAACGTCCGCCCCGGCACCGATGGCCGCACTGATGCTCGACGCCGTCACCGACTTGCACTGACATACCGTGCGATCGCGCGGCGCGGCCGGTCCGCTGTCGGCCACGAAAACCGCGTGACGCGCATGCGTCCAGGGCGACGTTTCACGCACACGAGCCAGCAGCGACGCCGACGCGGCAACATCCGCCTCACTCCCGGCGACCAGCACGCCGTCGATCAGCGTCTCACGCCATGCCACCCGCTTGGTCATCGCGCGGCGGGCGTCGCGATACTCCAGCAGCGACGCGTCACGTGGCAGCGCCAGTGCAGCGTGCAGACGTTCGAGCCAGGCCGCATCGGGCTGGTCGTCTGCCGCGGTGACCACAATCCGGTCGTCGCCCTCCAGTCGCACCGTCGCAAAACGCCGATCGGCCAGCAACGGCTGCACCGCCGCATGCAGTTGCAGCGCATCACCGCGACGCACCGCCGCAACGCGCCACGGCAACGTGAGCGGATCGACGCGCACGGCGGCGTGCTTCAGCTCCGGCTGCTTCGAGTATTTGTCTACGGTGCCGAGGGTCGTATCGTTCACGCCCCCGCCGCCGAGAAACTGCCCGCTCCAATGCATGGGGACAAAGACCGTGCCCGAGGCGACATCGTCGCTCACGCTCAGCATCAGCACCCGCTCGCCGCGACGGCTCGACAGCCGCACGAAATCCCCTGCACGCAGGCTGCGGCGCGCGGCGTCTGCCGGGTGCATCGTGAGCGCCGGCTCAGGCGCATGCTCGAACAACTGCCCCACCCGCCCCGTGCGGCTCATACCGTGCCATTGATCGCGCAGGCGGCCGGTAATCAGGCGCAACGGATGCCGGGCATTGATCGGCTCCGCCACGGGCCGGTACTCGAACGCGTGAAAACGCGCGCGCCCGTCGCCGGTGGCAAATACACCGTCTTCGTAGCGGCGCGCTTGTCCGTTCGAAGCCCCTGCCGGAAACGGCCACTGCTGGGGGCCACGCGATTCGAGCAATGCGTAATCGATTCCGCCAATGTCGAGGTCACGCCCCACGGTGAGCGCGCGATGCTCGTCGAAAATCGTCTCGATGGAGGAAAAGACGAACGGCTCAGGCGATGTGCCGAGCTGCGGCGCAAGGCGCCGGGCAACCTCGCTGGCGATCCACCAGTCCGGCTGCGCCGCGCCCGGTGCCGGCACGGCGGCACGCACGCGCGAGATGCGGCGCTCCGAGTTCGTGACCGTTCCCGCCTTCTCGCCCCAGCTTGTGGCCGGCAGCAACACGTCGGCATAAGGCACGGTATCGGTCTGGTGAAAGGCTTCCTGCACCACGACGAATTCGGCCGCCGAAAGTGCCTCGCGCACGCGCTCGCTGTCGGGCATCGAATGCACGGGGTTCGTACACGCAATCCATATCGCCTTGATGCGCCCGTCACGCACGGCGTCGAACATCTCGACGGCGGGCAGGCCCGGTGTGTCCGAAAGTCCCTGAACGCCCCACAACTGCTCGACCTCCGCGCGATGCGCCGCGTTGCCGATGTCGCGATGCGCAGCGAGCATCGTGGCCAGCCCGCCGACTTCGCGCCCGCCCATGGCGTTGGGTTGCCCCGTGAGCGAGAACGGTCCGGCGCCTGCGCGGCCGATCTGCCTGGTGGCCAGATGCAGATGGATCAGCGCAAGGTTCTTCTCGGTGCCGTGACTCGACTGATTCAGCCCCATGCAATAGAGCGACAACGCCGCCGGGCTTTCGCCAAACCAGTCGGCGGCCTGCCGCAACGCGGATTCTTCGATGCCGCAGATATCCGCTACGAGTTGCGGCGGATAAGCGCGCAGCACCTGCTTGAGCGCATCGAACCCCTGCGTATGCGCATCGATGTATTGACGGTCGATGCGCCCCTCCCAGATCAGGTGGTGCAGCATGCCGTGAAAAAGCGCGACGTCGGTGCCAGGCGCGATCGCCAGATGCAGATCGGCCATCGCGGCCGTGTCGGTACGGCGCGGGTCCACAACGATCCAGCGAATCGACGGATCGGCCGCCTTCGCCGCTTCGAGCCGGCGGAACAGCACTGGATGCGCGTACGCCATGTTGCTGCCCGCGAAGAGCACGGTGCGGGCGGCTTCGAGATCGTCGTAGCACGTGGGCGGGCCGTCGGCGCCGAGCGCCATCTTGTAGCCGCTCACGGCGCTCGACATGCACAGCCGCGAGTTCGTGTCGATGTTGTTGGTACGCACCAGTCCCTTCGCGAGCTTGTTGAAGACGTAGTAGTCCTCGGTCAGCAACTGTCCCGATACATAGAACGCGACGGCGTCCGGGCCGTGCCGGCGGATGACGTCGGCAAAGCGCGAGGCCACCGTCTCCAGCGCGTCGTTCCAGGTCGCGGGCGCACGCACGGCGTCTCGCGTGCGGCGCAGCTCGGGCATCAGCACCCGGCCGGCGAGCGACTGTGCGGTGAGCGGCAAGGTCATGCCCTTGCTGCACAGGCGTCCGAAGTTCGCCGGATGCGCCGGGTCGCCCTGCACGCCGACGATGCGCTCGCCGTCGCTCTCGACGAGCATGCCGCAACCGACGCCGCAGTAGCAGCAGGTGGTTTGCGTGATGGTGGTCATGGCGGCTCCGGCTGTGGCTCGGGAATCAGGCGGCGGCCGTTGCTTCGGCCGGCTCGGCGCTCGTCGTCTCGACGAGCGACAAATACACCTCACCTGCGTCGATCCGTACGGGAAAACGCTGGGCGCACCCCACGTCGGGCGCGCAAGCCTCGCCCGTCGTCAGATCGATATTCCAGGCGTGCAGCGGACACGTCACCTTCTCTCCATGCACGATGCCCTGCGAGAGCGCACCGCCCTTGTGCGGACATTTGTCGCGCAGTGCGAAAACGTTATCGGTCTCGGTGCGAAAGAGCGCGATGTCGCCGCTCGGATGGCACAGCACGCGTGTGCCCAGGCGCGGGATCGCGTTGACGTCGCACACATGCAGCCAGGTCGGTTCAGATAGCGTCATGACGATCTCCTCAGGCAGTCGCAGGCACCGCGCCCAGAGGCGCGAGCGGTCGGTATTCGTTGGCTTGCGCGCCATCGATGCGTGCTTGCCACGGATCGGGCAGCCCATCGAGCGAGAAAAGCAGCCGCTCATAGAGTGCGCGACGATTGGCCGCATCGTTCACCACGCGTTGCTTCACGTAATCCAGCCCCACGCGCTCGAGGTAGTGCACCGTGCGGTCGAGGTAATAGGCTTCCTCGCGGTAGAGCTGCAGGAAGGCCCCCGTGTACTCCTTGACCTCCTCGGCCGTCTTCACCTTGACGAGGAACTGCGCCACTTCGGTCTTGATGCCGCCATTACCGCCGACATACAGTTCCCAGCCCGAATCGACGGCGATCACGCCCACGTCCTTGATCCCCGCTTCGGCACAGTTGCGCGGACAGCCCGAGACGGCCAGCTTCACCTTGTGCGGCGACCACATGTTCGCCAGCATCGTCTCGAGATCGATGCCCATCTGCGTGCTGTTTTGCGTGCCGAAGCGGCAGAACTCGCTGCCCACACACGTCTTCACCGTGCGGATCGACTTGCCGTAGGCGTGTCCCGACGGCATGCCGAGATCGCGCCAGACACTCACGAGGTCTTCCTTTTTGACGCCGAGCAGATCGATACGCTGGCCGCCCGTCACCTTCACCATCGGGATCTGATACTTGTCCGCCACGTCGGCGATACGGCGCAGTTCGCTCGCGTTCGTCACGCCGCCCTTCATCTGCGGGATGACGGAGAACGTGTTGTCCTTTTGAATGTTGGCGTGTACCCGTTCGTTGACGAAGCGGCTTTGCGGATCGTCGAGCGCTTCCTTCGGCCACGTGCTCAGCATGTAGTAGTTCAGTGCAGGACGGCACGTCGCACAGCCGTTCGGTGTGCGCCATTCGAGGAAGTCGAACGCGGCGCGGTGGGTCGTGAGGTGATGCTCGCGCACCGCGCGGCGCACGTCGGCATGCGAGAGGTCCGTGCAGCCGCACACGGCCTTTTCCTTCGGCGCGGCGTCGTAGGTCGAGCCCAGCGTGCTCATCAGAATCTGTTCGCACAGCCCGGCACACGACCCGCACGAGCTGGCGGCCTTGGTGTGCTTCTTCACTTCGTCCAGCGTGAACAGACCCTTCTCGGTGATCGCCTTGACGATGGTGCCTTTGCACACGCCGTTGCATCCGCAGACTTCATCGCTATCGGACATGGCCGAGGCGCGGTTCTGCCCCTGCGTGCCGACGTCACCCACACTCGACTCGCCGAACATGATGCGCTCGCGCAGCTCGCCCAGCGCGCGCCCTTCGCGCAGCAGCTTGAAGTACCAGGCGCCGTCGGCCGTGTCGCCATACAAACACGCGCCCACGAGCTTGTCGTCGCGAATCACGAGCTTCTTGTAGACGCCGCTCGCCGGATCGGACAGCACGATTTCTTCGGTGCCTTCACCGCCGAGAAAATCGCCCGCCGAAAACAGGTCGATGCCCGTGACCTTGAGCTTCGTCGACAGCACCGAGCCGCGATAGCTGCCGATGCCCATGAGCGCGAGATGGTTGGCGCAGACCTTGGCCTGTTCGAATAGCGGGGCCACGAGACCGTAGGCCACACCCCGGTGGCTCACGCATTCGCCCACGGCGTAGACGCGCGGATCGTAGGTTTGCAGCGTATCGGACACGACAATGCCGCGCGAACAGTACAGCCCCGCCGCTTCCGCAAGCGTCGTATTCGGCCGGATGCCTGCGGCCATCACGACGAGGTCGGCGGCGATTTCCTCGCCGTGACTGAACTGCACGGCTCGCACAGCGCCATGACCGTCATCGAGAATGGCAGACGTCTGATGCGACAGCCGGAACGCGAGCCCGCGCGCTTCGAGCGACTGCTGCAAGAGCTTGCCTGCCGTGCTGTCGAGCTGACGCTCGAGCAACGTGTCAGCCAGATGCACAACGGTGACGTCCATGCCACGCAACTTGAGACCGTTGGCCGCTTCCAGCCCGAGAAGCCCTCCGCCGATCACGACCGCATGACGCTTCACGCGCGCCGTCTCGATCATGATCTCGGTGTCGCGAATGTCGCGATAGCTGATGACGCCGTCAAGATCCTTGCCCGGCACCGGCAGGATGAACGGGCTCGATCCGGTGGCGATGAGCAGACGATCGTACGGGGCTTCGGTGCCGTCGGCACAGCGCACCACGCGGCGCGGCCGGTCGATCTGCGTGACCTCCTTGCCCAGATGCAACGTGATGCCCTTCTGGGCATACCAGTCGAGTGGATTGAGCACGATGTCGGCGAACGCCTGCTCGCCCGCGAGTACCGGCGAGAGCAGGATACGGTTGTAGTTCGGATGCGGCTCGGCGCCGAACACGGTGATGTCGTACTGATGCGGCGCAATCTCCAGCAACTCTTCAAGCGTGCGGATGCCCGCCATGCCATTGCCGATCACGACCAGACGAGGTTTGCGCATGCTGTCTTCTCCTGTTGCAACGCGTGCAGCGCCCGAAAAACAAAACGGCGTCCGTCCGTGCCGAAGCACGGAGGGACGCCGTTGTCCTGTGGGTACGTCGCAGGCGATCCCGCCTGACGTCGCACCTGAATTCGTTGCCGGCGACGCCTTTGCCGCTGGCCTTTACGCTAACGCAACAAGCGTGCCAACCATGCCGCCACTATCGGCAAAGCATTGCCCGGTAAGGCAGAAGAGGAGAAATGTCTATGGGAAACACCCGAAAGTCTGGCGAAACCTGCTGCACCGCAGCAGTGCAAGATGGTCCGGCGCCCACTTTACGCGCACCACGATGAGGCGCTTGAGCGCGCCGCCGATGGCGTATGCCCGCTCACGTGCGCACCCGCATTGGCCAGCAGACGCACACGGTCGATCAACGCCAACAGCGCAGTGGCGGCCACGGACGCGACGGACGCCATGGCGGCGAAGGTCCGCCGGAAACTTGTCACGCTGAACGGTGTGCCCCCCGCCAGATAGGCCGACAAACCGATGGAGGGCTGAGAGAGTGCCACGCCGAAGGCGCGGGCCATGGCGGGCAGTGACTGGGCAGGTTCGGACACGACGGCTCTCGGGGGCAGCGAACGCCAGCGAGTGTATTGCAGCCACCGCGTCGCCGCTGCCCGATGCCGGCCGTCCGGAACGTCAATCGTCCTGCATGAGCGCGCGGCCGATAATCAGTTGCTGAATCTGTGTGGTGCCCTCGTACAGACGCAACAGACGCACGTCGCGATAGAAACGCTCGACCTTGTACTCGTTGATGTAGCCCGCGCCGCCGTGTACCTGAACGCCGCGATCGGCCACGCGGCCGACCATTTCCGTACAGAACAATTTGGCGCACGACGCCCGCATGCTGACGTCGGCATCGCGCTGACCTGCGGGCTTCGCGTCGTAGCGCGCGGCGCAATCCTGCACCATCGACCATCCTGCATAAAGTTCGGCCTGACTGTCGGCGAGCATCGCCTGCACGAGCTGGAAGTCACCGATGCGCTGCCCGAACTGCTTGCGCTCGCGCGCGTACGCCACCGCCTCGTCGAGAATCCGCTGTGCCATGCCGCACGAGAGCGCCGCCACATGCAAACGTCCGCGGTCGAGCACCTTCATGGCCGTCTTGAAGCCCTTGCCCGCCTCGCCACCGATGATGTTCGCCGCCGGCACACGCGCACCTTGCAGCACCACGTCGCAGGTCTTCGTGCCGCGCTGGCCCATCTTCTTGTCGGGCTTGCCGAGCGACAGTCCCGGGGTGTCGGCCGGCACGATAAAGGCCGAGATGCCGCCTGCCCCTTCGCCCCCGGTGCGCGCCATCAGCGTGAAGGCCCCGGCGCGCGGCGCGTTGGTAATGAAGCGCTTCACGCCATCGATCACGTAGGTGTCGCCGTCGAGTATGGCGCGCGTCTTGAGGGCAGCCGGGTCCGAGCCCGCGTCGGGCTCCGTGAGCGCGAACGACATGATCAGATCTCCGCTCGCCACGCGCGGCAGCAGATCGCGTTTTTGCGCCTCGGTGCCGTCCATCAGAATGCCCTGCGAGCCGATCCCGACATTGGTGCCGAACACCGAGCGGAAAGCGAGCGACGTCTGGCCGAACTCGTAGGCCACGCGCACTTCCTGCGCCATCGACAAGCCAATGCCCCCGAACGCCTCGGGAATCGACAGGCCGAACAGCCCCATCTCCTTCATTTCGTCGACGATGCCGGCGGGCACTTCGTCGTGCTCCTCCACGTCGTTCTCAGCGGGCACCAGCCGCTCGCGGATGAAACGTTGCACTGCCGCGAGCAACAGCTCGAACGATTCGCTATCCAGTCCCTTCGATGTCATTTGCCGTCCGTCCTCAAGGCGTATTACCTGTCGTGCCCGCGTGAGATGTCTGAAGCATCTCTCGGAGCTTGAATTTCTGTATCTTACCCGTGGGTGTGGTCGGCAGCGCATCACGCACTTCGAGCCGCTCGGGCCAATACTGCCGTGCCACTTTGTGCGACGCGAGGAAACCGGTCAACGCCGCGAGATCGATCGACTCACCGGCACGCGGCACCACCATCGCGCATGCGCGTTCGCCCAACCGCTCATCGGGGTAGGCAACGATCGCGACTGTGGCAATCGCAGGGTGCCGGTACAGCAGCGCCTCGATCTCGACCACGGGGATGTTCTCGCCGCCGCGAATGATCACGTCCTTGCTGCGCCCCGCGATGCGCACATAACCGGTCGCGTCCAGCCACGCCATGTCGCCAGTGTCGAACCAGCCGTCATCGTCGGTGCCGTTCCACTGCGCACGCTTGAGGTACCCCCCGAAGTTGGAGCACGCGCGCACGAGCAACCGCCCCGTTTCGCCGACGGGCAGATCGCTGTTCTGCGCATCGACCACTCGCAACTCCACGCCGGGCAGCGGGCAACCGTCTGTCGTCGAGGCGCGGGAATCGTCGTCTTCGAGCCGCGTCAGGGTGACCGCGCCGTTCTCTGTCATTCCCCATGCCGAGACGATTTTCGCACCGAGCACGCTGCGCGCGCGCTCGACGACAGGCCCGGGAATCGGCGCACCGGCGCACAGGAACGCGCGCAGACTGGGTACGGTCTCGCCGCTGGCCGCTACCGCCTTCGTCAGGTCGGTGAGGAACGGTGTCGATGCCATGGTGAACGTCACGCCGTGCTCGCGGATCAGCCGCACGGCGTTGGCCGGATCCCAGACGTCGAGCATCACTGCGCTCGCCCCCAGAATGACCGGCATCATCAGTCCGTACATGAAGCCGGTCTGGTGCGCGAGGGGCGAGCCCATCAGAATCACGTCGTCGCGGCCCAGGCGCATGCGCTCCGCATAGGCAAGAATGTTCGAGAACGTGGTGTTCGCGGTATGCATCACCCCTTTGGGCTCACCGGTCGTGCCGGAGGTGTACATCAACTGCATGACATCATCCGGATGCGCTCGCCCCGCCTGCATGGCGGCTCGCTCGGCATGCGAAGCGGCAGGTTCGCCCGCCATGAGTACGGCGTCAAAGCTGTGGTCGGCCAGGCTGTCTTCGCCGACCACGATCACATGCGACAGGTCAGGCAGATCCCGTTGCAGCGTCCGCGCCATTGCCGCGTGATCGAAGCCGCGAAACTGGTGTGGCACGACGAACACCTTCGCCTCGCCGTGGCGCAGCATGAACGACAACTCCCGCTCACGAAAGATGTGCATCAGCGGATTGAGCACCGCACCGATTCGTGCGCAGGCCAGATACGTCACCGCGAACGGCCAGCCGTTGGGCAACTGGCAGGCAACGACATCGCCCCGGCCCACGCCGCGGCGCATCAGACCCAGCGCTAGACGCTCGGCGGCATCGGCAAGCGCGGCGTAGGTCAGGCGCAGGGTCTGTCCGGTGGCCGACGACACCGCCGTCAGCGCGACCTTGTCCGGCGACGCTGCCACGGCAGCATCGAGTGCATCGTTGATCGTGCGTTCGGGCCACCAGCCGCGTGCCGCACTCTGCTCGCGCCTCGGGGGAAGCAATACCGCATCGAATTCCATTGCATCGTCTCCTGTGCTGTCGCATCGTTCGTATCGTTATGGTCTTTCGCCTGCCACCGCCCACATCAGCGTCGTCAAATCGGCACCGCCTCCCTGCCCGCCCGAGCACGGGCGATGATCGTCTTCATGATCTGAGCCGTGCCATCGCCGATCTGGAACCCCAGCACATCGCGCAGTCGCTGCTCCATCACGCCTCGGTCGTAGCCACCGTGACCGAACATGAGCAGACATTGGTGAATCGTGTCGTAAGCGAGCTTCGGCCCCCACCATTTGCACATCGCCGCTTCGGCACTGTGCGGCAGGCCCCGGTCCTTGAGCCAGAGCGTCTGCAGACAAAGCAGTCGTGCCGCCTCGACTTGCGTGTCGAAATCCGCAAGCGGATGCGACACCCCCTGAAATGCGGAAAGCGGCTTGCCGAACGCTTCGCGCTGGGCCACGTATTCCCACGTCTCGTCCAGCGCCGCCCGTGCGACGGCCAGCACTTGCAAGCCGATGAGTGCACGCGAAAAGTCGAACCCCTGCATCACCTGCACGAAGCCCTTGCCAGGCTCGCCGAGCACGTGGTCGGCGGGAATCCTCACGTTCTCGAAGAACAACGAGCCGCGCCCGATGGCACGCTGACCATGACAGTCGAAGCGCTGCCGCGTGACACCCGGCAAGTCGAGCGGCACGAAAAACGCCGAGATGCCGCGCGCGAGGTCGGACACCTCCCCGGTTCTGGCGAAGACAACGGCCGCGTCTGCCTGATCTGCCGCCGAGATCGATGTCTTCTCGCCATTGAGCACGTAATGCGAGCCGTCGAAGTCGGCGCGCATCCGCAGGTTCGCGGCGTCCGAGCCGCCGCGAGGCTCGGTCAGTGCGATGGCCAGCAGCGCCTCACCCCGCGTGAGCTTCGCGAGCCAAGGCGTCACCACTTCCGGCTTGCCATGCTCGGCGAGAATCTGACCGTTGAGCGACGCCAGCAAGTTGACGTACGACATGCTGAGATCGGCGCGCGCGACAGCCTCGTGTATGACCCCGGCCGCCAGACGGCCCATGCCCTGACCGCCGTAGACTTCCGGCAACTCAGGGGCAATCAGCCCCATTTCCCCCATTTCGCGCATGAGCGCGCGGTCCAGCACGCGCGTCATGTCGCGCGCCTGAAAACCGGGTGCGATGCGTGCCTGGGCAAAGCGCTGCGTGTGTTCGGCCAGCGCCAAGAGATCGTCATCGAGATACGGATTGAGCATCGCGGGCTGCCTCGCTTATTTGGCGTACTTACGGAAGTCGGGTTTGCGCTTTTCCTGAAATGCACGCACGCCCTCGCGCGATTCTTCCGTCTCGTAATAGAGCTTGAGCGCATACATGCCCATGCCGGCGATGCCGGCCTGTTGCGCCGTGTCCATATTGAAAGAGCGCTTCGCGATGGCGATGGCGGTCGGGCTGCGCTCCATGATCTCGTCGCACCACTTCTGCACCTCGGCATCGAGCTGCTCATGGGGCACGACAGTGTTCACAAGCCCCATCGCCAGCGCCTCGGCCGCTGTATAGCGACGGCACAAGTACCAGATTTCGCGCGCCTTCTTCTCACCGACCACGCGCGCTAGGAACGCCGTGCCGAAGCCGGGATCGACCGAACCGACCTTCGGCCCAACCTGGCCGAATACCGCTTTCTCAGACGCAATCGTGAAGTCGCACAATGTGCAGATCACGTTGCCGCCACCGATGGCGTACCCCTGCACACGGGCGATGACCGGTTTGGGGACGTCGCGAATCGCGTTATGCAGCTCTTCCATCGGCAGGCCGATGGTGCCGCGCCCGTCGTACTGCCCCTCATGCGCCGACTGGTCGCCGCCGGTGCAAAACGCCTTCTCGCCCGCACCGGCAAGCACGATGCTGCCGATCTCCCGGTCGTAGCCCGCCTTGTTGATCGCGTGGATCAGTTCGTCACAGGTGCGCCCGCGAAACGCATTCATCTTGTCCGGACGGTTGATGGTGATCCACGCCGCGCCGTTGCGTACGTCATACAGAATGTCTTCGTAGTTCATTGCCTTGGTCCTCGCCGCTGGCCGATTGACGGTAGGCCGTATGCGGCATCGTCGTGATGGAAAGGTCAGCCGTTCATCGTGAGACCGCCCGACACGCTCAGCACCTGACCGGTGACGAACGCAGCGTCGTCGCTTGCAAAGAAGGCGATGGCACCGGGCAGGTCGCCCGCCTGGCCGATGCGGCCCAGCGGAATCGCCTTCGTGAACGCCTCAACCAGCTTCTCGGGATTTCCTGCGCCTTCCTTATAGTCAGCGAAGAGCGCAGTGTCGGTCGGCCCCGGGCACACCACGTTGACGGTGATGCCGTGACGCGCATGCTCCCGAGCGATCGTCTTCGAGAACGCCACGATCCCGCCCTTGCATGCCGCGTAGACGGCTTCGCCGGACGAGCCGACCCGCGCAGCGTCCGATGCAATGTTGACGATCCGTCCGCTGCGCCTCGCCACCATCTCGGGTAGCACCGCGTGATGCATGTGCAGCGCGCCGACCAGGTTGATGGCGATCAGCCGTTCCCACTCGGCGGGTTCCGTCTTGGTGAAGGGTTTGAAAATATCCCAGCCGGCGTTGTTGACCAGCACGCTCACCGGTCCGAACGCCTGAGCGACGGCGGCAACCGCCGCGTCGACCTGCGCGCGCACCGTGATGTCACACGCGAATGCTTGCGCCCGCCCGCCCGCCTCGACGATCTCCCCGGCCACGCGCTGCGCCGCCGCCAGATCGCGATCGAACACAGCCACCGCCGCCCCCTCGCTCCCCAGTCGCCGGCAGGTTGCCCCGCCGATCCCGCCCCCGCCGCCCGTCACAATGACGGCCTTGCCTTCGAACCGCTGCATGTCTCGCCTCCAGAGTCGCCGACGGGCGCGGTATCCTTGCTGACCTCTCGGAAACGCCATCCGTCGATTAAATTACGTCAATATGTTGACGTATACTAGACATCAGATCGACGATGCGCAAGCACGCGAACGTGGAGTAATCGATATGGAAAACCCTAATAAAAACGTAGAAATTGCGCGCATGGAGTTAGCCAACCGGCTATTTTTCCGTTTGTATCAATGCGCAAATATGTTGCATAAAACGGGCACGCGCGCCGTCGAGAGCCTTGGGCTGACCACGCAACAGTGGGCCGTTCTGGGCGCACTGTCCCGGCCAGAAGTCCCTGACGGCATGAGCGTGGGCGACCTGGCGCGCTACCTGATGGTGAGCCGTCAGAACCTGTCAGGCCTGATCAGCCGCATGGAGCGCGACGGCCACATTGTCAGCACACCGGACGGACGCGACCGGCGCTCGCGCCGCATCACGATGACCGAGCACGGGCACCATGTCTGGCACCGCGAGGCCGTGCCGCGCATTCATGACTACTACGGCAAGGCGCTGGACGAGTTCTCGACAGGCGATATCACTCACACCCTGCACTACCTGCTGAAATTGCTCGACAACATGAAACAGATCGACGAGGCGTCAGGGTCGATCGAGGCGACGGACGCCCCCGACACGGCGGACGCCACACAGGCATGAAAGGCGCGCCGGGGCCCAGCCTCCGAAAATAAAACGGGCGCCAGCCACCGGAGGCGTCCGGCCAGATAGCGCCGGCTCAGCCACCGAATCGCGTGCAAGCCCTTGCCGGGCCTGCCTCAGGGCGAATCACGCCACCTCACGCAACAAGGCATTAACTAGCATCCTAATTATTAGTTAACATATAATCCATTTCCATGACCTCCCTGGAATCGCTACGCTTCATCTTCACCAGCCACCTGCTGCTGGCGGGCAAGCAATGGCGTCAGATCTCGCAGGGCGCGATCGTCGAATACGGAATTTCCGCGGCGAGCGCCGGCCCATTGCTGTTCATCCGCCGTCTCGGCCAGGGTGTGCGTCAGGTCGAGCTTGCCGAATACGCCGGGCTCGAAGGTGCGTCGCTGGTGCGCCTGCTCGATCAGTTGTGCGCCGCCGGACTCGTGCTGCGCGAAGTCGACGCCAGCGACCGGCGCGCCAACGCGCTGCGGCTCACGCAGGCCGGCGAAGCGCTCGCAGAGAAGCTCGAAATCGAACTCAGCCAGTTGCGCGCGAAGGTTTTCGCGAACATCCCGCGCGAGGATTTCGAAGCGGTACTGCGCGTATTCGAAGCCATCTCCAACGTGGCGAGCCCCGATGTGGGCATCCTCACGATGGAGCCCCCGACGAAGTAAACCGTGTTCAACTGGCCATCCTCACGCGACTGGATTTTCTCGATCAAGGCATTCGCCGCCTCGATGCTGGCGCTGTACATTGCACTGGCGCTCGGCTTGCCGCGTCCGTACTGGGCGATGGCCACGGTCTACATCGTGTCGCACCCGCTCACCGGCGCCACACGCTCCAAGGCGTTGTATCGCGTGCTCGGCACGCTGCTCGGCGCCGCGGCGTCCATTGCCTTCGTACCCGCGCTCGTCGACACGCCTGAGTTGCTCATGGCGGCCGTCGGACTGTGGACCGGCACACTGCTCTATATCTCGCTGTTGCATCGCTCGCCGCGCAGCTATGTATTTCTGCTCGCGTCGTACACACTGCCGCTGATTGCCTTGCCGGCAGTCGGCACGCCCGACGTCATCTTCGATATTGCCGTTGCGCGCGCCGAGGAGATCATTCTCGGCATCATCTGCGCGAGCGTTGTCGGCGCCGTGATCCTGCCCACGAGCGTGGCCAAGGTATTGCACGACCGCTCGGCCCGCTGGCTCGCCGACGCGGCGCGCTGGACGACCGACATGCTCTCGGCCGACCCCGAGGGCAAGGCAACGCGCCACATGAGCCGTCACCGCATGGCGGCCGACATTCTGGCGCTCGACCAATTGATCAGCCAGCTTTCATACGATGCCGACACGTCGGAGCGCGTGCGCGACGCACAGGAATTGCGCGGCCGCATGAGCATGATGATGCCGGTGCTCTCGACGGTGGCTTCGCTCGTTCAGGCCTTGCGTGAGCACCCGAAGGGGGCGCCTGAAGCACTCGAAGCGAAGATGGCGGATGTGGTGGCATGGCTGCGCCGCGGCGCGCCGTCGCCCGCCCCGGCCCACCTGTTGCGTCCACCGCAATCGGCCGGCGAAGCCTCTGACTGGTATGGCGCGCTGGTCGCGGCGACCGAAGACCGTCTGCGCTCGCTGGTGCAGCTCTGGCAGGACTGCGTGTCGCTGCAACGCCGCTTCGGCCAGGGTGATGACCACGACAACGGCCGCGAATGGAAACCCGCATTCCTCCACTGGGAGCTGGGCGGCGCACGCCATTACGACCACGGCCTGCTGTTGTTTTCGACCGTTTCGGCCGCGCTGTGCACGTTCCTCATGGGCATGGTGTGGATCTATACCGGCTGGAACGACGGCGCTGCCGGCGTCTCGCTCGGTGCCGTGGCTTGCTGTTTCTTCGCGGCGATGGACGAGCCCGCGCCGTTCATCCGTTCGTTCTTCTGGGCCACAGCCGTGTGCGTGATATTCGCGGCCGTTTACGTGTTCTTCATCCTGACGAATGCGCACGACTTCGGCCTGCTCGTCGCGCTGTTTGCCGTTCCGTACCTGCTGCTCGGCACGCTCATTCCGCAGCCGCGCTTCACGATGGTGGCCATGCTCGTGGCGGTCAACACGGCGAGCTTCGTCGGCATTCAGGGCGGCTACAGCGCCGACTTCCAGGCGTTCTTCAACGGCAATATCGCCGGTCTGGCCGGCGTGCTGTTCGCCTTGCTCTGGACGTTGCAGACACGTCCGTTCGGCACGCGCGTGGCGATGCGCCGCCTGATTCACTCGAGCTGGCGCGACATTACCAAGAACGCACGCGGCCGCTCGGTGGCCGAACATGGCCGCCTGCGCGCGCGACTGCTCGACCGGCTCGGCCAACTGGTGCCGCGTCTGGCCGCGAGCGAGAGCGAGACGTCGAGCGATGGCTTTACCGAAGTGCGCGTCGAACTCTCGGCGCTGGCGTTGCAGCGCGAGCTGCCGCATCTGAATCCGTCGCAGCGCAATGCCGTCGAGGCTGTGCTCACCGACGTGGCGCGCTTTTATCAGGCGCGACTCGACGAACAGGCGAGCGAGCCCGATACCACGCTGCACGACAAACTGCTGGGCGCGGTGCGCTCATTGGTGGCCCATAGCGATCAGCCGTCGCGCAGTGCGCGCGCGTCGCTCATGGACATCCACGTCGCGCTGTTCCCGGCCACACGTTCCGGAAGTCTCCAATGAGTGGTGAGATCGATATCTACGGCGTCTTCGTGCCGACACTGCTGGCCCTGATGGTCGTGGCTTTCGTGGTGACCGGCGCGCTGCGCTTCGTGCTGGCTCGCATCGGCTTTTACAGGCTTGTCTGGCACCGTTCGTTATTCAACCTTGCTGTGTACATCATCGCGCTGGGCGGCATCGTCGCCATCGCGCGCGCTTGCCAACCATGAAACTGAAACTTCGCTCTCTCGGCCCCGTCGTGCTGACGCTCGCGGTATCTTGCGTCGCGCTCTTCGTGCTGCTGCATCTGTGGGACTACTACACCGTTGCCCCCTGGACGCGCGACGGACGCATCCGCGCCGACATCGTGCAGGTCGCCCCCGACGTGTCGGGCCTCATCACCGACGTCGAAGTCAAGGACAACCAGCAGGTGCACCGCGGCGATCTGCTCTTCGTGATCGATCGTGACCGCTACACGCTCGCGTTGCAGCAAGCCGAAGCCAACGTCGCCGCGCAGCGCGCCACGCTTGCGCAGGCCCGCCGCGAAAACGCGCGTAACCATCAGTTGACGGAAGTGGTGGCCAAGGAAGTGATCGAGGCCGGCCAGGCCAAGGTCGAGTCCGGCGAAGCCGCCGTGGCGCAGGCCGAGGCAGCCGTGCGACTCGCGAAGCTCAACCTTGAGCGCACGCGCGTCCTCGCGCCTGCCGACGGCTACCTGAACGACCGTCTGCCGCGGGTGGGCGACTATGTCAGCACCGGCCGCCCGGTGCTCTCGATGGTCGACGCCAACTCGCTGCACGTGGAAGGCTACTTCGAAGAAACCAAGATGCGCGGCATCCACATCGGCGACAAAGTCGAAGTGCGGCTGATGGGCGAGCAGCATGTGCTGCACGGTCACGTGCAAAGCATCGTCGCCGGGATCGAAGACCGCGATCGTACGAGCGGCGCGTCGATGCTGCCCAACATCAACCCGACCTTCAACTGGGTTCGTCTCGCCCAGCGCATTCCGGTGCGCATTGCGCTCGACGATGTTCCCAAAGACATGCGCCTGGTTGCCGGACGCACCGCGACCGTCACCGTCGTGGAAGGTCAGCAGGGCAAGTCCGGAGAATCGAAACAGGCCGGCGCGACATCCACGACGCTGGCTGCCGCCCACGACACCCGTGCTCAACCGGGAGCCCGGCCGTGAGCACACGATTCCTTCTGATGAGCGCCGTGGCAGCGGCCGCTGCGCTCGTTGCCGGATGCACGACTGTCGGCCCCGACTACCAGTTGCCCGCAAACTCGGTGATGCGCTCGCCCGAAGCGAATGGCCCCATTGCGAACGCAACGCAACGCGCCGTTTCGATTGGCGCCGTGCCCGACGACTGGTGGCAACTCTACGACGACCCCAAACTCGACGCACTCGTGAAAGAGGCCCTCGCCGCCAACACGAACGTTCGCGTGGCGCTTGCCAATGTGCAGCGTGCGGTGGCGATGTATCACGAAGTCGAGTCGGAGAATCTGCCGCAGGGCGGCATGGAAGCCAACGTCGGCCGAGCCCAGCTCTCCGGCGAGAGCTTCCTGAAGGAAGAAAAGCTGCCGGTGGTCAATCTGGCTGCGGCGGCACTGTCTGTCTCCTATCAGATCGACTTCTTCGGCAAGTTGGCCCGTGCGGATGAAGCGGCCCTCGCCGCGGCCGAAGCCAGTCAGGCCGCCCTCGACGTCGCCCGTGTGAGCGTGGCCGCCGAAACGGTGCGCGCCTATGTGCAAAGCTGCGCGGCCAATCACGAATACGACATCGCCAACGAGCAGTTGGCGCTGCAGGAAAAGAGCGTGGCGATCACGCGCAAGCTCGTCGATGCCGGTCGCGATCAGCCGACCGATCTGTTGCGCGCTCAGGCGCAGGCCGACACGTTGCGCGCCGCCCTGCCGCATTTCCAGGCGCAGCATGAAGCCGCCACCTACCGGCTGGCCGTGATGCTCGGCAAGGTGCCCGGCGCGCTCGACGCGAGCGCCGCGCAATGCCGCCGCATTCCTCAACTCGGCCAACCGCTGCCGGTCGGCGACGGCACAGCACTGCTCAAGCGCCGCCCCGACGTGCGCCAGGCCGAGCGCGAACTGGCGTCGGCCACGGCAAAGATCGGTGTCGCCACGGCAGACCTCTATCCGTCGATCCGCCTTGGTGCCTCGATCGGGGCAAGCGGGGTACTGGAACACTTCGGGCAAGGCCGCACGGAGCAATGGACCGTAGGGCCGATGATCACCTGGTCTCTGCCGACCAACGGGGTGCGCGCCCATATCAAAGGGATGGAAGCGGGCGCAGACGCCGCGCTCGCCCATTTCGATGGCGTGGTGCTGAAGGCATTGCAGGAAACGCAGACGTCCCTCTCGGCCTACACGCGCGAGTTGCAGCGCGACGACGCCCTGCGCGACGCACGCGACAAGTCTCGCGCCGCCGCCGAACAGAACCATAAGCTCTATCAGGCAGGCCGGGCGCCGTACCTGACCAGTCTCGACGCCGAACGCACGCACGCCAGTGCCGAGGCAGCCCTGGCCGCCTCAGAGACGCAGGTCGCAATGGATCAGGTCAATCTGTTCCTGGCACTGGGCGGTGGGTGGCAATCGAGCGCCGCGCACGACAAGACGTCGCTGGCCGAAACCCGTGCGACGCCGGAACACGGCAGCACGACCTCCGCATCGACACCGTCGACCCATTGACTCATTGCCCCAGAAACACACAAGCCCCGTCGGGAACGAATCCTCGGGCGGGGCTGTGGTATGTGACGCGCTACGGCGCCGGTAGGGCTGATTCGCGCGGCGCGGGCGAGGCTCGATGGTAAGCCGGGCGGGCCGTCGGCGAATCGGGAACTGCTATCGATAACCGCAATGGTTATCGCGTTGCGAGCATTGCCACTCAGTTGGCAACCGGCGCTTGCTTTGCGCCCGCCTGGTTCTGGGCTTCGATCTTGGCCGTCAACTGCTGCAACTGAATCGACTGCTCGTAGGTGTACGGGAAATTGAATTCCGTCACTGGCGAGAGGCCGAGTTCTCGTGCAGCTTGCAACTCAGCGCGCACATGGGCGCGAGTGACGCCGCCCGTTTGGCTCTGATCTGCCGCAAATGCCGAGCCAGCAGCCATCGTCAGCCCAACGAGCGCGACAGCGGTCAACAGGTTCTTTTTCATGGAAAACTCCTTTTATCGTTCATATGACGCTCATGGACTCGAAAACCGCTAACCGATCAGTTTTCGCCATGAGTAAATTATAGTTTTCCCTTACTAATGAGCCAGCCCTAAAGCGACAACACACTGTTTCGGAAATGCTGTGAAATTCAGCCAGATTCAACGCCCAAATGGCATGAAAATGGCGAATAAGCGGATTGAAACGACGCCAATCTCTCGAAGATCGCGTTATTTCACTGGATGAAAAGTGGTCGGCGTTGACCCGGGGGAGAATCGCGGACAAGCGCCGCCTCGCGAGCGACCGGAAAGCGTGCTCACGAGAAGGCGGTAAAGCGAGGCAGCATCAGGGCGAAATCAGCCCGCTGCTGATCGCGGCGGCAATGGCCTGATGCCGGTTGACGGCACCGAGCTTGCGCTTGGCGTTATTGATATGAAACGTCACCGTGTGCTCGGATATCTTCAGAATCAAACCGATTTCCCACGCCGTTTTACCGCGCGCCGCCCACAATAGACTTTCGATTTCACGCGGGCTGAGCTTTCCGGCGCTGCGACTCGCCACCCACTGCATGTCGAGTTGCTGAATCGCCTGGTGAAAATACACCGCTGTCAGATAGATCTCTCCGAGCATGCGCGCCTCATGCTCGGCCGATTCTTCGGGTGAGCGCGCCGTCGCAGCGCTGAAGATCGCGCGTTCGCCGGCCGCTCCGTAGATAGGAATCGACACCCCGGAGCCGAGACCGTGCTCGCGGGCATCCGCGAAGATGGGGTGGGGTCGCTTCTGCGAGAGGAAAGTGCGCCAGAGTATCGGCAGCGGCGACAAATTTGCGGCGATCAGTATCGGATCGACTTCGGCATAGCCCGCGTTTTGATAACGCTCAATCCATGCCGCCGGAAATGTCGTGAAAATATGCCGGCTCGGCATTCCCTGCGCCGAAATCCACTGATCTTCAATCTGAAATGCTGCGGCCTCTCTTTCCCGGCGCGGCAGCAGCGGCGCATAGAACAACGCGTCATAACCCAGTGCGCGCGTCAGATTCTGAAACTCTGCGTCGAGTGCCTCGACCGAGCGGGCACCAAGCAGCCCTTCATATCGGTAAAGATGATGATGCATTGCGAGTTGCACGTTTCTTAATAATGAAAACGAATTGCCGAGATTCGCGCATTGTAGTCCTAGCTTTGTGGTTTGCGGGCAGTAATTTTTCTGAATAAAACGCGCCATTTTTTACGTGGAGTGCCAATCATTTCCCCATTGCAAATTATGCGGCGCTGCCCAATGCTTCCAAAGCTGAGAGCACTTTGCGCAGCCCGGGTGTCAATGGCTTGTCCTGGCGCACGACAATGGCCAGCGTTCTCGATAGTTCAGGGGCAAGTGTGGAAATGCGCAATCCACGGCGGTAGTGCGCAGCATTGACCGACATGCGCGGCACGATGCTGTAACCCAATCCCGCCGCTACCATTTCCTTGATCGCTTCGATGCTGCCCAGCGCCATGACCGGGCGCACGCGCAATCCGGCTTGCAGGAACCACTCATCGATCAACAGCCTTGTGCTGCTCCCTGACTCGAACGCCACCATCGGCGCGGCGGCGAGCGTCTGTGGCGTCACCTGCGTCGCCCAGCCCTGATCGCCAGCCGGCGCGATGGCGACGAACTCGTCGCGCAACACCGGCGTGATGTGCAGGCTGCGCCCCGCTGCGGGCAACGTGACGAGACCGATATCCAGCCGGTTCTCCGTTACCGCGCTCACCACGTCGTCGGTGTTCCCGGTACTCACGCGAATGTCGAGCATCGGATGACGCTTGCGCATCGCACGCAACATCGGCGGCAACAAATGAATACAGGCCGTTGCGCCAGTACCGATCGCCACTTCGCCCGCCACACCGCTCGCGTGGCTCGACAACGCCTGCAGGGCGTCTTCGACGGCCGCATCGATGCGACGCGCATGCTCGAGCAGCGCCGTGCCGGCAGACGTCGGCTTGAGCCGTTTGCCTACGCGCTCGATCAACCTGACTTTCAGCCGCTGCTCAAGTTGGCGAACCTGCAGGCTGACCGCCGGTTGCGACAGATCGAGACGGGCGGCAGCCGCAGAGAAACTCCCGGCGTCGACGACTTCGGAAAACGTGTGAAGCTGATCCAGATTCAGACGGCGCATCTCAAAGTTTTCCTTATGAGCTGGATAAGATGCCAAGACTTTACCAAGAGATGACGCCGGCGCACCATGCCGATCTTGTCTTCGCGAACCGGTCCCGAGGCGTCATCGCCACCTCTCCTTCTGCCATGCCCACTGTCATCACGCTCGGCCTCGCGCAACTGATCAACTGGGGGGTGAGCTTCTATCTGCCCGGTGCCTTCGCGTGGCGCATCGCCCAATCGACCGGATGGCCGCCGACCTGGGTATTTGCCGGCCCCTCGCTCGCCATGCTCGTCATGGCTGCGGTTTCTCCGCTGTCGGGCCGCTGGCTCGAGCGCCTGGGCGGACGCCGTGTCATGTGCGCCGGCACGCTCATATGCTCGGCGGGCTGTGCAACGCTTGCCACCAGCACGACACTCGTACAGTGCTATGCGGCGTGGTGCCTGCTCGGCATCGGCATGCGTCTCTCGCTTTACGACGCCGCGTTCGCGACGCTCGCGGCCCTCTACGGGCCTGCGGCGCGCCGGCCAATGACACAAATCACGCTCATGGGGGGATTGGCGACGACCGTCTTCTGGCCGTTGGGCAATTGGCTAGGCGATACGTGGGGATGGCGAATCGGTGTTTTCGTGTACGGCGTCATCGGTCTGCTCGCCTGGGCGCTGTTGCGCAGCCTGCCCCCGACACCCTGCCGGACGCTGTCCGCCAATGCGCAGCGTCAGACGCGCTCGCCGCTGCCGTGGACGCCCGGGCTGCTATACGGTGCCGTCATGGCGCTGGCAGCGATTCTGTCGTCGGGGCTGGCAGCCCACCTGACGTCGCTGCTCGGCGCTCACGGTCTGCCGGTCGGGCTCGCCGCCCTGTGGGGATTGGGACAGGTATGCGCACGCACGCTCGAATGGCTCCAGCCGCGTCAGGCAAGTGCGATCAAGCTCAACCTCGTGGTCGGTTGCGGACTGCCCCTCTGCTTCGCGCTGGGACTGGCCGGCATGTCATCCGTGTACGTCGCAGGCGTCTTCATCTTTACGTATGGCGCATTGAACGGTCTGGCCACGCTATTGCGCGCCAGCCTGCCGCTCGAACTCTTCGCGCACGACGCCTACGCGCATGCCTTGGGCACCCTGCTCACGCCCGCGTTTGCCCTGTCTGCCGCGGCCCCGTGGGCGTATGCCGTGGTGCGCGAGCACTGGGGCGATACCGCGATTCTCAGGGTCTCGTTCGTTATCGGTCTGCTGATGGCTGGCGTGGCATTAACGTTGCGGCGTCTGGCGCCGCCAGTGCCTGCGCCACAAACGCTTGCAGAAACGCGATCCAGGTCTTGACCTTGGCGTCGAGGTACAGACGAGACGCGTAGACCGCGTACACATTCGTCCCCTGCATCTCATAGGCGGGCAGCACACGCATCAGCGTGCCGCTGCGCAATGCCGGAAGCGCCGAAAGCAACGGCACAGGCCCCACGCCGCAGCCGCTGATCAAGGCCGCCGCCAGCGAATCGGCCGTATTCACCCGCAAGCGTCCCGAAGGCACCGGCAGCCTCACACGGCCGTCCGGTCCTTCGAAATCCCAGTGATCGACCGAGTAATGCGGCGCAACGAGACGCACCTGCGTATGTTGTGCGAGTTCGTCGAGCGATGCGGGGGCACCATGCTTGTCGAGGTATTGCGGCGCAGCGCATAACACCGACGCCATGCGGCAGATGCGTGCCGACACGAGGCCGGAATCGGGCAATTGCGACGTGGCGAGCCGCAGCGAGACGTCGATGTTTTCCTCGAGCAGGTCGGGCACGCGCGACGACAGCAGGAGGTCAGCCTCGACCTCCGGATACTGTTCCAGAAACCGCGCGAGCGCCGGGATCACGAAGACCTGCCCGAAGCTCGCCGGTGCGTGCAGACGCAGTGTACCGGCGGGCGCAGCACTCGCCGCGCCCGCCTCGGCTTCCGAGACATCGACGAGCGAAATGATGTCGCGGCAGCGAGCGAGATAGCGCTTACCCGCGTCAGTGAGCGCCAGCTTGCGTGTCGTGCGATGCAGCAGCCGCGTGCGCAAATGCGCTTCGAGTTCGGACACCGCCTTCGACGCCTGCGGTGTCGTCATGTCGAGCGCGCGCGCGGCACCGGCAAAGCTGGCTGCGTCGGCCACGCGCACGAAGATCCGCATGTTTTTTAAGGTGTTCATGATGCGTGATGATATATGCACGTGCTGCGATATTGGTTGGGATCCGCATGCTCGCGAGGTATCCTGGCGACCCGCTCAGGATCCACCGACACACTTTTTCCGCAGACGAGACATTCGCATGCCCGATACGACCTCCCGCCAAGCCGATCACCCCATCGACCCGCAGTTCGTTGCCCGCTGGTCGCCCCGCGCCTACACGGACGAAACGTTGCCCGAAGCCACCCTGCTGTCGTTCTTCGAAGCCGCCCGCTGGGCGCCGTCGGCGTACAACGCTCAACCGTGGCGCTTTGTGTACGCTCGCCGTGGCACGCCGCATTGGGAACAGTTCGTCGGCTTCCTCAACGAATTCAACCAGAGCTGGGCAAAGCACGCTGCGGCCATCGTCATCGTGATCTCGAAGTCGACGCTGACGCCGCCGGGCAGCGATCAGGAAGTCCCCGCCTCGACGCACGCCTTCGACGCCGGTGCCGCATGGGGCTACCTTGCGTTGCAAGCCTCGCTCTCGGGCTGGGCGACGCACGCAATGGCGGGCATCGAGCACGACAAGATCCGCAATGAACTCGATCTGTCGCCGAAGTACAAGATCGAGGCGGCCATCGCTATCGGGCGCCCGGGCGACCCTGCGACGCTGCCCGAAGGACTGCGCAAGCGCGAAGTCCCGAGCCCGCGTGAACCGCTGTCGAAGATCGCCGCAGAAGGCCGCTTCGCGTTCTGACGCACAGGGGCCATCGCTGTCATCGACCGCGCGGCCTAAAGGAAAACCCCGCCGGATCGCGAGACCCGGCGGGGTTTTTCGTTACCACGAACCCTGCGCCTCACGTCAGGACGCACCGGTCTCCGGCTGCCAGCCGCCGCCCAACGCGCGATACAGCGCGACATGATTGACCAGCATTCGCTGCTTCACGTCGATCAACTGCTGCGCGGCCTGAAACTCACTGCGCTGCGCATCGAGCAGTTCGAGATAACTCGCCACACCGTTGACATAGCGTCGCTTTGCCAGACGCAGCCGCTCACGCTCGCCATCCGACACGCGTTTTTGCGCCTGAAACTGGCGCGTCAACCATTGCTGCGCCGCGAGTGCGTCATCCACCTCGGCAAACGCCGTCTGAATCACGCGCTCGTATGACACGATGGCCATCTCTTTGCGCACGTTCGCCAGATTCAGGCCCTGGATATTGCGGCCGCCTTCGAAGATCGGCACCGTAATCTGTGGCATGAAGGACCACACCCCGGTGCCCGCACTGAACAGATCGGCAAAGCGCGAACTGGCCGTACCGATCTCCGTCGTCAGTTTGATCGATGGAAAGAACGCCGCGCGCGCCGCGCCGATATTCGCGTTGGCGGCGCGCAATTGCGCTTCCGCCCGGCGAATGTCCGGACGGCGCATCAGCAACGACGACGGCAGCCCGGCCGCGACCGGCACGACGAAGGCGTTGTCAAGCGTAGCGGCCGCAACCGGCATCGCGCTGACATCGCCGGTGAGTACCTGCAACGCATGCACGATCTCGCTGCGCTGGCGCTCACGCTCGGCCAGCGCCGCCCGCGCGACTTCGACCTGCGTCGTCTCGGTGTTCAGATCGAGATCGTCGACCAGTCCGCGCTCGGCCCGCAGGCGAATGACGCGAATGCCCTCCTCGCGCGCCGTCAGCACCTCACGCGCATAGGCGATCTGTTCGTTGATGGCCACCAAGCCGATGTAGGACGTCGCCACTTCCGCTACGAGACTCACCTGTGCTGCACGTTGCGCTTCCTCGCTCGCCAGATACTCCTGCAAGGCGGCATCGCGCAAGCTGCGAACGCGCCCGAAGAAATCGAGTTCGAACGCGCTCACACCGGCCGTGGCGCGCAAGTCGTTGGCAACATAACTGCCTGCGGTACTGCTGCTGCCATTCGGCAAGCCAGCCGCGCCGGAGTAGCGCTGACGGGAAAACGCGCCGCCCGCCTGTACGCTCGGCAGCAGATTGGCTGCCTCGATGCCGTATAGCGCACGCGCTTCCTGCACGCGAAGCGACGCCAGACGCAGATCGCGATTCTGGTCGAGCGCGCGGCGAATCAGCGTGCGCAAGCCTGGATCGTTAAACACGTCGGCCCAGTCCGCGTCGGCGTCGAGCGGGTTGGCGAGCGCGAGCCGCCCCTCGCCGGCCGGCGGGGCAGCGTCGTACGTCGTGGGCATCGGGGCCGCCGGGCGTTCATACGTGGGCGCCAGCGTACACCCTCCAAGCAATGCGAAGAGGCACACACCGGCCGCGGATATCCCGCGCACGCGGGGTCGAAACGTCGTCATACCTTCCCCTCGACGGCGGGCGCACCCTCGCGCAACGCGTCCGTACTGTCCATATTCGGCCGGCGCACAAAGCGGCCGACCAGCAGGAAAAACAGGGGCACCAGGAAGATCGCCAGCACCGTGGCCGTTACGATCCCGCCGAGCACCGCCACACCAATGGCCCGCTGCGCGCCCGACGCCGGGCCCGAGGCAATCGCCAGCGGCACCACGCCGAAACCGAACGCGAGCGACGTCATCACGATCGGGCGCAGCCGCAGACGCGCGGCTTCCACCGCCGCATCGAGCCAGGCCATGCCCTGCTTCGTCAGATCGTTGGCGACTTCCACGATCAGAATCGCGTTCTTTGCCGACAGACCGATGGTCGCGATCAGCCCCACCTTGAAGTAGATGTCGTTGGGCATGCCCATCAGGCTCACCGCACCGAGTGCCCCGATCACGCCGAGCGGCACCACCATGATGACGGCCGCCGGAATGGCCCAGCTTTCATAGAGTGCGGCAAGGGCAAGAAACACGACCAGCACCGACAAGGCGAACAGCATGGGCGCCTGCGCCCCCGAGACGCGCTCCTCCAGCGACTGCCCGCTCCACTCATGGCCAATGCCCTTGGGCAGTTCGGCCATCAGTTGCTCCATGCGGGCCATCGCTTCACCGCTGCTCTTGCCCGGGGCAGCTTCGCCCTGAATCGTGAACGACGGATAGCCGTTGTAGCGCTTGAGCTGCGGCGATCCGAGCTTCCACTTGAGCGAGACGAATGACGAGAGCGGCACCATGTCTCCATTGGCATTGCGCACGCGCAGATTGCCAATGTCCTCCGGCGACACGCGCTGCTTGCCGTCTGCCTGCACGATCACCCGGCGATTCTCCGTGCCCAGCATGAAGTCGCCCACGTAGTCGGAGCCGAACATGATCGCGAGCGTCGCGTTGACGTCGTCCATGTTGACCTTGAGCGCTTCCATCTTGCGCCGGTCGATGGCGACGTCGATCTGCGGCACGTCGCCCTGTCCGGCGAAGATCACGTTCTTGAGCAGCGGATCTTGCGCGGCCTTCTGAAGCAGTTCGTCTCGGGCGGCAACGAGCGTGTCCTTGCCCACCCCGGCGCGATCCTGCAAACGCAGGTTGAAACCGTTCGACGACCCAAGCTCCGGCAGCGCCGGGCTGTTCATCGCCATCATCATGCGATCGGGTTGACCGGCGAATTTCTCGTTGACGCGATCGACCACGGCCTGCACGCTGTCGTGCTTCGACGTGCGCTCGTGCCAGTCCTTGAGCGTGACGAACAGCATGCCGCCCCCAGGCCCCGAACCGAACTCATTCCATCCGCCGAGCACGAAGACGTGCTTGACCGGCTCGTCCTTCATCAGATAGCTCTCGATGCGCTTGAGCGCGGTCATCGCTTCGGGCAACGTCGCCCCCTGCGGCTCCGACGCCATCACCATGAAGCTGCCCGTATCTTCCTCGGGAATGAACGCCGAGGGCAGACGCATGAACGCCAACGGCACCGCGATCAGCACGATTGCATAGACCAGGTACGCGCGCCACGGATGGCGCAGCGTCCTGCTGACCGTGCGCGTATAGCGCTCGGTGCCGAGGGCGAACGTCCGGTTGAACCAGCCGAAGAAGCCGCGCTTCTCGTGGTGATCGTGCGCAATCGGACGCAACAGCGTGGCGCACAGCGCAGGCGTGAGCGAGAGGGCAAGGAACGCCGAGAACCCGATCGACACGGCCAGCGTGAGCGCGAACTGCCGGTAGATGTTGCCCACGGCGCCCGAGAAGAACGCCATCGGCACGAACACCGTGACGAGCACGACCGTGATCCCGACGATGGCCCCGCTGATCTGCGACATCGCCTTGACGGTAGCCGCGTACGGCGAAAGGCCCTCTTCGACCATGATCCGCTCGGTGTTCTCGACCACGACGATGGCGTCGTCGACCAGAATGCCGATGGCCAGCACCATGCCGAACATGGTGAGCGTGTTGATCGAATAGCCGAGTCCCAGCAACACGCCGAACGTGCCCAGCAATGCCACGGGCACGACAAGCGTCGGGATCAGCGTGGCGCGCAGGTTCTGCATGAACAGATACATCACCAGAAACACGAGCACCACAGCCTCGAGCAGCGTCATGATGACCTTCTGGATCGAGACCTTCACGAACGACGCGGTTTCATAGGGAATCTGATACGAGACACCGGCGGGAAACAACGCCGATTGCTCGTCCATCACCTTATGCACCGCTTTCATCACCTCTACCGCGTTGGAACCCGCGGCCAGCTTGATGCCCATTGCCGTTGCCGGCATGCCATCCACACGGGACGAATAGCCGTAGTCGGACGCGCCCAACTCCACGCGAGCCACATCGCCCAGGCGAATCGCCGAGCCATCGGCACGCACACGCAGCGGGATGTCGGCAAACGCTTCCGGCGTCGACAAGGCACTGTCCGACACCACGTTGGCGTTGATCGGCGCCGAGGCAGGCGTTGCGCCCGCACCGATATCGCCGACCGTCACGCGCGCGTTGTAGGCACGCACCTTCGAGACGACGTCCGACGCCGTCAGGTCGAGGGCCACGAGCTTCGCGGCATCGGGCCAGATGCGGATGGCCTTTTCGGTCCCCCAGAACTGCACCTGCCCGACACCGGGAACCCGTTTGAGCTGGTTGACGACCTGCGCCGCAGCGAACTCTCCGAGATCGAACTCGCCGATCGCGGGATTGGACGACGCGAGCGTGACCACCATATGGATGTTGTCGGCAGCACGCTCCACGACGACACCGTCGCGACGCACGACCTCAGGCAGCCGCGATTCGACGGTCTTCAGCCGGTTCTGCACTTCCACGGCAGCCAGATCGAGATTGGTGCCCTGACGGAAGGTGAGGTTCACCGACGAGCGGCCGTTTCCGCTGGACGCCGACGTATACATCAGCCCCGGTGCGCCGTTCATCTGGCGCTCGATGAGCGCCGTCACGGAGTCTTCGACCACTTTCGCCGATGCGCCCGGATAGCTGCTCCACACACTGACTGTCGGCGGTGCGATGTCCGGGTACTGCGCGACGGGCAGCGCGCGGATCGCGAGCACGCCCACCAGCGTAATCAACAGGGAGATCACCCAGGCAAAGACCGGGCGATCGATAAAGAAGCGAGCCATGGTTATTGCGTCTCCGCTTTGGAGGCCGGGCCGGCGCGCGCAGGCGCTGCCGGCTCGGCGTTGTCTTGCGGCTTCGCGTCACGGGGCGCCTCCGACTTGGCGGGGGCTCTCGTGGCGTCGGTGGCTTCAGCCTTGAGCTTGACTTGCATGCCGTCGGAGAACTGCGCGACGTTTTGCACGATGACCTTCTCGCCTCCCTTGAGTCCGTCCGTCACCAGCCAGTCGCGGCCATCCATCGCTTCGGCATGTACCTTCGTGTCGCGCACCTTGCCCTGCGCATCGACCACGCGCACCACGGCGCCATCGACCGTACGCGTGAGCGATTCGCGGGGCACGCGCACGATGTTCGGGTTCACCGCCCCTTGCATGCTCACCTTCACGAACGCGCCGGGCAGCAGTACGCCGTCAGGGTTCGGCAGCACGGCGCGCATGGCGATAGTGTCCGTACCGGGGTCGACGGCCAGATCGGTGAAGAGCAGCTTGCCGGGCAATGCGTACTCGCGTCCGTCGGGCAGCGTCACGCGCACCTGCGGCGCAGCCGTCTCGTTGCCGTGTTGCAGCTTGCCGGCGCGCAGATCGCGCGTCATGGCATAGACTTCGGCGGCCGGTTGCGAGAAGTTCACGTAGATCGGATCGATCTGTTCCACGCGCGTGAGCAGCGTGGCCGAGTCGAGTCCGACCAGCGCGCCCTCGGTGACTTCGGCGCGACGCACGCGTCCCGCGATGGGCGAGACGACGCTCGTATAGCCGAGATTGAGTTCCGCCTTTCGGACTTCCGCCCGGGCCGCGAGGACTTCCGCGCGTGCGCGCGCTTCGGCCGCGCGTGACTCGGCGTCTTCGCGGGCACTGATGGCCCGCTCTTCGAGCAAGCCGCGATAGCGTTCGATCTTGTCGCGGGCCGAATCGTGTTCGGCCTGCGCCTTGGCCAGCGCGCCGCGCGCGGCATCAAGCGCCGCCGACAGCGGTTGCGGGTCGATGCGGAACAGCACATCGCCCTTGGCGACCTTCTGACCTTCCTGGTAGCGGCGCTCGATGACGACGCCGCCCGCACGGGCGCGCACGTCGGCACTGCGGTAGGCCTCCAGGCGTCCCGGCTGCTGGGTCGTGAGCGGTTCGGCGCGACGCTCGACAGTGCGCACGACGGCTTCGGGCTTGGCGTCGACGGCGTCCTTCTTGCCGCGATCCGAGCAGGCGGCGAGCAAGAGAACACTGGCGATCAGGCTGGCGGACACGCCAGTTAGCATTCCGAAACGGGTTCGGTTATCGATTTTCGGTGACATGTAAGAGCGTTGGATTTACGACATCCGGTCAGGGTGTCGAGGCCGCGTTCGGTGCGCGACATCAACCAGTGGCGAAGCCAGTGGTGGGAAACCGGGAGCCCACATCTCTCCAGGCGCGCCGTGGGTGGCAGGTGCGCGTTGCGCGAAGGGGGTCTTTGCCTGAGACCACCGGACCGGGGGATCCGGTCGTCTGCCGCCTCGCCTATGTTGGCGTTTCAATCTGGCGTTTTATATTGGAGAAGCGCAATTCTGCCCCGAATTTGTTGTTAGAAAAAGTTGGAACCTATCTATAAAATGGATGAATGAACTGGACAATAGAACAATTGCGCTACTTTGTGGCGGCGGCGGAGGAAGGATCGATATCGGCTGCTGCCCGGCGGCTGGGCAAAGCCCAGTCGGCGGTGAGTACGGCGATTTCGCTGCTCGAAGCCGATTTGGGATTTGAACTATTCGACCGGAGTCGCCGAAACGCGAGACTCACCGATCAGGGTGAGGTGATGCTGCTCGAGGCCAAGGAACTGTTGCGGCAGGCCGAGGGCCTGAACCATCGCGCGAATGCCTTGGCGTTCGGCGAGCAGCCGCAGTTGTCGCTGGCGCTCGACGAGGCACTGCCCTATCAGGCCGTGAGCGAGCTGGTACGCGATCTCGCTTACCAGTTCGCCTATCTGGAGCTGACCCTGCTCAACGGCACCTCGACCGCGGTCGCCGAATACGTCGAGAAGCAGCGTGCAGACATCGGCTTTCACGTGGATCGCGGGGCGATTTCGTCGGCGCTGGGACACAAATATGTCGGCTCGGCCGTGCAGGGGGTATTCGTCGCGGGCGACCACCCGCTGGCGTACCGCGATCAGGTGACGCGCGGCGATCTGGCGAAGTACCGGCAGATTCTGTTGCAGATGAACGACTTCACGCCGTTGCAACTCAGCCCGTCGATCTGGCGGGCGGACAGTTCGTATGTGATCGCCAGCATGGTCGTCGACAAACTTGGCTGGGCCGTACTCCCCATCGATATTGCGGAGTACGAAGACCTTCACGAACTGCGCTGCGACGATCTCGGTCTGCCGCAGTTGCCCGTGCGAATGCTCTGGCGTTTCGGGCGGGATCCCAATGATGTGATGCGGTGGTGCGAGGCACGTTTTGCCGAGCTGCTGCGGGTGATTTCACAGGAGACATAAGCCAATGCACGACGCGTCACGGCAGTTCGCCGCCCGGTTCGACAGCCAGGTGCTTCCGGAAGCGCCGGAGGTTTGGCGTACGTTGGTGCGTCCCTACGCCGATGTCCGAATCGAGGCGAGTCCGCACGGCTTTACGGGCGAGATGAGCGGCACGCATCTGGGCGACAGCCTGATCAGTCGCACTGGCTGCTCTGCCACCATGGATCATCGCCGCAACGCGATCGATGTCCGGCGAAGCCACGTAGATCATCTGCTGATTGTGCTTTTCACCTCGGGACGCGTCCAAGGTGAATATGGCAAACGCACCCTCAATGCAACGCCCGGAGCGATCGGCGTGCTGGATCTGGGGCAGACGTTCAAAAGCCGCACCACGTCGCTCTCGACCATCACGCTGACCGTACCGCGCGACCGGCTCCCGACGTCGCTACGCAACCGGAAGCTGCACGGTGCGGTGCTTGACCCCGGGCTGGGTGTGACCCGATTACTTGCGTCGCATATGACGGAGTTGTTGAAAAGCGCCCCCACGCTGACGAACGAAGAAATGACGGCTTCCGTGAATGCAAGTCTGATGCTGCTTGGCGGTGCACAGTCGAAACTGCTGGACAGTGCAGGCGACGCGCAGCAGGTTGTACGCGAAGGCGTGAAGCGGCTGGTTCGGGAGCATATCGATCACTCTCTGACTTCCGAGGCCTTATCGCCAGAGCAGATTTCGGCGGCAATGGGCCTCTCTCGCTCCAGCCTGTATCGACTGTTTCAGGCGGACGGCGGCGTGCAGGCCTACATTCAGGCACGCAAGCTCGACCGGTGCTTCGACGAATTGCTGCTATCCACAGGCAATCGCATCACCATCATCGAGATTGCCTATCGCTACGGTTTCTCGAGCGAGAGCGTGTTTAGCCGCGCCTTCCGCCGCCGGTTCGGTGTCAGTCCGCGCGAAGTGCGGGCCAGCGCCGGACGGACGAAGGATCGCAAGCCTGTCGGACCGGCATCGCCAGACGACGAGGCGACTGTGCGAGGCTGGCTCGAAGGTATTCAACGCACGCCGGCGGCGCGGACGGAGACATCTACCTGAGGCAAGGGGGTACGTGAGCCTCATCCGTGAGATCGGCAGTCAAGTTTTCCGGGACGTGGGGCTGGGTATGGAATTTTCGATTCGTGGAAGATCGTGTCTTTTCGCGACCCTCAACGATGAACCCCACCCTCCCGTCGCGTCGAAGCGCCTACCCACGCATTTCGCTCCTCGCCCTATCGATCGGTGCGCTGTTCGCACCGGCGGCATACGCAGCCGATCCTGTGATTGCGGACGCCCCCATTCTTTTCGGACCGAGTAACGGCGGCTCGGCAAATTCCGTCGCCATGAGCGCAGATGGCTCCACCATCATCGGAACTGCCACGCCGCCTCAGGGCATGCCACAGGCCTTTCGCTGGACAAGCGCCACCGGCATGCAGAATTTCGGCACACCCGATGGCAGCTATATCCGCGCGGGCTCGGTCAATGCCGATGGTAGCGTCGTCGTCGGTCAATACACGCCGGTGCTCGGCGCCGGTACGTTCGCCTTTCGCTGGACGGCGAGCGCGGGTGTACAGAGTCTCGGCACGCTCGGCGGCGCAACCTCCAATGCGTCTGGCGTGAGTGCCGACGGTGCCGTCGTCGTGGGCTCCTCTTACACTACGGACAACGTCAACTTGCGCGCCATTCGCTGGACAGCCGCCACCGGCATGGTGGATCTGGGCACGCTGGGCGGCAGCGATTCCACCGCAATTGCCGTGAGTGCCGATGGCAGCACCGTCGTAGGTCTGGCAACCACAAGCACCAATGCGTCGCATGCGTTCCGTTGGACATCGGCCAGCGCTATGCAGGATCTGGGGACGATCGGTGGCGAAAGCTCGTATGCGACAGCGGTGAGTGCCAACGGTGCCGTCGTGGCGGGACAGGCGATGACCCCGGGCTACGAAACGCGTGTGTTCCGCTGGACGAGCGCCACCGGCATGAAAGATATCGGCACGTTGGGCGGAGACACTGCCAATCTCTATGGCATGAGCGCCGACGGCGCCGTCCTCGTCGGAAGTGCCGCACCAGCCGGCAACACTACGCTTCACGCCTTTCGCTGGTCAAGCGCTACGGGTATGGCAGATCTGGGAACGCTGGGCGGCATCGCTTCCATAGCGACTGCGGTCAATGCCAATGGCGCCGTGGTCGTGGGGATCGCCATTATGGCCGAGGGCAATCCACGCATCTTTCGCTGGACGAATGCTACGGGCATGCAGGATCTGCAAACGCTGCTGGCGAATGCCGGGGTCCGCATGAACGGTATCTCCCTGAATTCGGCAACGGGTCTGTCATCGAACGGACAGTACATCGTCGGGGATGGCGGCGGGCCGGCGACGAACGGCACCGGTCAGGTTTATCTTGTCCGATATATCGATGCGACGATTTTGCATCCCCCCACAACGGACCCGGCTACCCCTGAGCCGGGGGGGGATCGACACCCGCGACACCCACTACACCTACGACGCCTACGACACCTTCGGCACCCGTCATCGCAGGCGTAACGACGCCTGCGTCAGTGCAAGCCTCGGCGAATCAGTTGGGTCAGGCGCGTCAAAGCATCATGGGGCAGATGCACGGCTTCGCCGACCAGATGCTGGGCGAAGGCTCGTGGTCGGGCGCGCCGAGCGGGGTGTCGGCTTTCGGCTCGGTCGGCTCGCTGGCCGCAGGGATCACGGGGCACTTGAATCTGGCGCCGTTCGAACTCGTCGCGGGTCTTGGCTACGCGTCCGAAAGCTATTCCGATACAGAGATGAAGGGCGCCTTCACCGCAGCAGCCAAACTGCGCTACACGCACATGTTCAGCGAGCGGCTCGGGTGGTTCGGCGAGGTCGGCGGCTTCTACTCGCCCGACAGCAATTATCGATTCTCTCGCAACTACGCCAACGGCTCGGGCACGGCGACGGGCAGCGGCAGTACGTCAGGAAAACAAGCCTATGGATTTGCGCGTCTCGGCACGCTGATCAACGTGACGGCGGACGATCAACTGACGCAGTCCATCGAAATCGGACGCCAGGTCCTGCATACGGGGTCGTATAGCGAAGTCCTGTCGCCGGCCAATCCGTTCGAAGCGAACCTGTCGGCGTCGTCGTCCACCATGAACGTATTCAAATTCCGCGAGAAGTGGGTGCATGCGTTCACACAGAGCATCGACGCCGCCATCTGGGGCGCGTGGGCACACGGTTTCAGCTACCGGGACAGCTCGCAACTGAACGTCGGCGGCGTTGGCGCGCTCTCGCCGCAAGTGTCGAGCAGCCTCAATTGGATGGAGTATGGTGCCCGGGTGGGCTATCGGGTGAATCAGAAGGCGAAGGTCTCGGCATTCATCAACGGCGTGGCCGGCGGTGACGTCGGCGCGCGCACCCACGTCGGGGTCAATCTCGAGATGTTTTTTTGATGGCATTGCCTGACGCGCGGTGCCGGGCCAGAAAGCGATCGAGCTGTCCAGCGAAGGTCTTGCTGTCACGCGCACTGTAGGGGTCCGGACCGCCCGTGTCGATGCCCGCAACCCGCAATTGATCCATCATGTCGCGCACCGTCAGGCGCTCCTGGATGTTGTCCCGCGAGAACCAGTTTCCACGCGGGTCGAGCGCATGGCCGCCTTTGTCGAGTACGGCAGCCGCAAGCGGGATGTCAGCGGTAATCACGAGATCGCCCGATGTCACCAGCTCGACGATGCGCGCGTCGGCGACGTCGAAACCCGACGGCACCTGAATCGCCTTGATGAACGGGGACGGCGGCGTGCGCAAGAATTGATTCGCGACCAGCGTCACCGGCACCTCTTCACGCCGTGCGGCGCGAAACAATATTTCCTTGACGGCTGAGGGGCAGGCATCAGCGTCGACTAGCACTTGCATGAAGGTCGTTTCCACCGTGAAAACGAGCATCATATGCCAATCGACGCTGATCCCGCCCCTTACCCCTGTTGAATCGCTACTGAACCGTGGCGTATGTCTCTGGCGCGGTGGCGTCCGGATCGATCGCCGCATCGACGTTCGCCCGGAACTGATCGACCGTCATCCATTCGAGCCCCCCGTGCCCGGGCCGATAGACTGCGCGAAGCGGCAGTTGTCCCTCGCCAAGCGGCGTCAGATTGCGCATCTGGTCCAGGCTTTGCGCCAGGTACGAAACCCGCACGAAGCGCTTGCCGTCCCGATCGCGCACGAAGCGCTCGAACAGCAGCGTGCCGCCGGGTACCGCGTCGTTGTCTCGATAATTGCCGAGCTTCCAGTCGAAACCAAGCATCGCGCGCAGTTGCGAGATATTGGTGTCATGCGCGACGAACACCGTCAGACGGGCGGGCGGCGGACCGCCCTGCACGTCGTTACGGGCTTCGACAGCCATCGCCACCTGACTGAGCAGTTGCGAGCCGCCGCGGCGCGCCAGATACGGTGTGTGATTGACAAGGTCGTACTTGGCGCTGCGCAGCCCCATCAGACGTACGACGTCGTCGGCACGCTTTACGTGTCCGAAGGCGATGCGCTTGAGCGGCCAGCCGTCTGCGTACTGCATCCGAATGGTTTCGCTCATGCTCGCACCGACCGAGACCGGGCCCGTCAGGCCGACCTTGCCGTCGTCCTTCACGCCCCAGGCCTTGGCATACAGACCGCAGGCGTTCGCGCTACGCTTGGCCACGCAATCGGCAGGGGCCCCGACAGCGGCAGCCATCGCCGCAACGTCCGCCGCGTATTTGCGACGCGCCAGCTCGGGATTGCCGCCCATCGCCTGCAAAATGGTCGCGCGCGCCTTGGCAGGGTCGGCTGTCCCGAGCCCAAGCTCGCTACCGTGGAACAGCGTATCGGTCGTCTGAGTGGCGTGCCCGACCGGCACCTGACAGCCCGGAAACATGCCGTCGAGCAGCGCCTTGGCGGTCGCCTGCGTACGCGATGCCGGGCTCGACCAGACAAACGTGTCGCCCGCCACCTCGCAACCGCCCCCCGACAACAGACCGAGGCGTTCAAAGTAGTCACGCTCCCAACGGCCCAGCAGCACCACCGCTTGATAACCGTGCGGCGTGAGCTGACCGTCCTGGACTTCGAACGCGGGCCAGTCCTGCGCCGAGGCGGCGTTCATCTTCGGCGTGTCCGTCGCCGCGCGCACACCATGTCGCATGACGATGACCGCGCGTTCGAGATGCATGTCCGGCGGCACGGCACCGGACGAGCGCGGCGCGTGCGAATGCACTTGCCCATGTTCCGGCACATCATACGCAGCCGGATTCGTCTGCGCGAACGCCGACGTGGCGGGCGTGGCCAGCGCCTGCAAAGCCAACGCCGCGACCAGAACCCGCAAGGCGGGACACAGGCCGCGTGGGTGTTCTTGCATCATGCTCGTTCTTCCGGTGAGGTAGTTCATTTCACGATGGTCTGAGGTGGTACCGCGCGCGATCAGAAGTCGATCCGGGCATTCAGGCTCAACGTGCGCGGCGCGCCAACCTGCAGGTAGTTTTCCTGGTAGTAAGTCCAGTACTTGTGGTTGGTCAGGTTGGTGACGTTGGCACGCAGCGTGACCATCTTGCCGTACGCGCGGGTACGGTAGCCGACACCGGCGTCGACCAGCGCGCTCGGGTTGATGAAATGCACGTTGCTCGAGTCGATTGCCATGCCCCCGAGGTACCGCACACCTGCCTGGAAGTACAGCCCCTGAACGGCCGGCACTCGCCACGTCGCTTGCATGGCGGCCTGCCAGTTCGGCGCGCCGACGGCTCGTTTGCCGCTCACGCCGGCCGCAGCGTTGACGTACTTCGCGTCGAGCCCCATCAGGCTGGCATCCAGTGTCAGGCTGCGCAGCACGTCCACCGAACCGTTGAGTTCGACCCCTTGATAGCGCACTTTGCCGTCTTGCACGAAGTAGTTCGCACTATTGGTGTACTCCGCGCCGCGCTCGATACGGAACACGGCGGCGGTGGCGCGCCAGCGGCCCTGATCGGTCTTCACGCCCGCTTCGTACTGACGGCTCTTGATCGGCGCCATCTGCTGATTGGCGTTCTTGGTCGAGCTGTCGGCCGTGCCGCCCTGCTCCAGTGCTTCGACGTAGCTGGTGTAGAACGTCAGGTCGCTGCGCGGCGAGAACATCAGCGCTACGGTCGGCGTGACGGGCGACGCGTGATAGTTGGTGGCCGCCGCCGTGGCGGACGCGTGCGCGACTTCCTCGTATGACTCGTAGCGCACGCCGGCGAGCAGCGACCACGGGCCGTAGGAGATGCGATCGCTCGCGAAGATGGCCCGCTGCGTGAGCTTATCGTCGCCGTAGGTGCCACCACTGAAGTTGATGCTTTCGGCGGAGTAGATTGTCGGCGAATAGATATTGCCCGTGCCAACCACGGTCTTGGGCGTGTTGACCGACTTGTTGGAAAGCAGTACCAGCGTGCTGGCGCCGAGCACCACCTCATGCTTGAGCGGGCCGGTGTTGAATTTGCCTTCGAGCGTGCCCTGCACTTCGTCGAATTCGTAGCTGTGATATTCGGCGCTGATGCGATCCGAGTAGGCGCCCGCATTGCTTGTGATCGAGTACTGATCTTTCTTGTACTGACGCACCGAATCCGAGTAACGATACGCAACCTTCGCGACCCAGTCGGAAGCGATCTTGTACTGCACGCCCAGCGTGGCCATCTTGTACGTCACATCGGTGTACGACCCGTTGCTGTATAGACGCGAGCGGCCCGAGAGCGGGTCTGGCACGGCGTACTTGCTGCTGGTGATGACGTCGACGCCGCCCGAGGTGCGGCGGTCTTGCCACATCGTATCGAACGTCACCGTGAGGTCGTTGCTCAGACGAGCATCGAGTCCGAGGCCCACGGAGGTACGGTTGATCTTGGCGCTGTCGGCAGCGGCGTTGCCTTCTTCATGCACGGCGTTGAAGCGAAAGCCGAAGCGATCGTCCTTGCCGAAGCGCCCGCCGGTGTCGACGTGTTCTTTCCAAACACCGTCTTCGCTCCATCCCTGGTCGTAGCTCAACGTGAACTGCTCGGTGGCGCGCTTGGTGACGTAGTTCACGATACCGCCCGGACTGCCGAAGCCATACATGAAGCCGGTCAGGCCCTTGAGCACTTCGATACGGTCGAACATTTCCAGCGGCATTTCCACGCCGCGATTCACGCTGGCCATGCCGTCGATCTTGTAGCCGTTCAGGTCGTCGAGCGGCAGACCGCGCACGGCAAGCGTTGCCGGGTGCGTGCTGTAGCTCGTGCTGATCGACGTGACCGAAGCATCGTACTTCACCGCTTCTGACAGGATGTTGGCCTGGCGGTCCTCGATCTCTTCGCCCGAGACGGACTTGATCGAGAACGGCGTGTCGATTTCTGCGTGATCGCCAAGCGCGCCGGCACTGGCGCTGCGCTTGAGGCTGGCCGGCGAGAGGATCTGCGAGGCAGACACGCTCACTTCGGGCAATGTGGCTTCCGTGCCGGTATGGGCGCTCCCCGAGTTGGCGGCGTCGGCACTGGCCTGGGCTTGTGCGCAGAGCGGCAGCAGCCCCGCCAGGCACAGGCCTGCCCCGACAAGTCGGGCGTATAGCACCGAGGCAGACGGCGCGGCGCGGCGTAGCGGTTGATGCGAGCCCTGCGGGCGATAAGTCAGAGGCAATGGATCGTGGCGCATGGTCATCGAGAGGTTCATGTGGCGAGTGCGGGTGAGCTTCTTGTGATCTGTTTCGCCGGGGGATTACCGCGCCTCGCAGCGAAGAGCGCGCGCAGCGCTCCCCGCCGGGGGCGTGGGCCGGCCGGCGTGCGTGATGAGTGCTATCGGTGTTATGGGGGCTTCGTGCCGATGACGTCCGGCGGCGACCGCGACGTGGCGCAATGCGCCGGTATCGTCAAAGGCTGCTGCGGGCTGTCCCGGACAAGTCGCGCGAAGCGATCGAACAGCGAGCCGTCAGTGCTTGCCCGCCTCGCTCACGAAACCGATCTTCGCGAGCCCGCCCGACTGTGCCGCGGCCATGACCTGCATCACGTCCTCGTAGGGCGTCTTGCGGTCGGCGCGCAGGTGCAGCTCGGGTTGCGGCTGCCCTCGCGCGGCGTCGGCAATCAGCGCTTTCATCCCGTCGATGTCGACGACACGGTCGTTCCAGTGAATGCCCCCGGTGGCGTCGATCGCCACGTCGATGGTCTGTGGCTTGACCTCGGCGGGGGCCGACGCAGCGCGCGGCAGATCGATCTTCACGGCATGTTGCAGGGCCGGCATCGTGATGATGAAGATCACCAGCAGCACCAGCATCACGTCGACCAGGGGTGTCGTGTTGATCTCAGGATTGAAATCGTCGTCCAGCGCTTCGTGCATCGTGACGCCGGCCATTTACGCAGCCTCCGGCAGGGTGTCGCGACGGTGCTCGCCCGATTCACCTGCTTTCACGGCGTGTAGTTCGCCGCCGGTCTCGCCGTCGTCAGGCAGGCGCTGACCGGCCACGATCATGTCGTGCAGGCCGTAGCTGAATTCCGACAGCGATGCCACCGATGTCTTGTTGGCGCGCAATAGCGCGTTGTAGGCCAGCGACGCGGGAATCGCCACCGCGAGGCCAAGTGCCGTCATGACCAGCGTCTCGCCGACCGGACCGGCCACTTCGCCGATGCTGGCCTGCCCCGACGCGCCGATGGTCATCAGCGCGTGATAAATGCCCCAAACGGTACCGAACAGGCCGATGAATGGCGCACTGGATCCGACCGTGGCCAGCACCGGCATGCCGCTTTGCATACGCACCTGGCAGCGCGAGATACGCTCACGCAGGGCACGCACCAGCCAGTCGGACAGCACCGGTGGCGTGCGCCCGGCGTTGGTGGCCTGATGGTGTTGCAGCGTCGCGCTCAGGCTCGTACGGGCCAGATCGACGAACGGATTGCTGCGGGCGTCGCCGCGCAGCGACTTGACACCGTCGCGTAGCGAGCCGGCGTGCCAGAAATCGCCGGCGGCTTGCGCGGCCATGCGGCGAAGGCGCCAATGGGCGATCGCCTTGGTGACAATGACGTACCACGACGCCACCGACATCACGAAAAGCATGAGCGCCACACCCTTGATCACGCCGTCGGACTGGGCCCACAGTGCGTCAAATCCGAATTGAGGAGTTGCCATGATTAGCCTCGAAAAAAGGAAGACAGGTCAAGTGTCGAGCGAGAAGCGCAGCGGCACGATCACATAGACGGCTTGCGGCTTGCCGTCCTCGGTATAAGGTTTGAAGACCGCCTGCTGCGCGGCGCGTATGCCTGCGGCGTCCAGGCTGGGCGAACCCGATGACTGGCGCACGATGACTTCGCGCGGCAAACCGTCGGCGCCGACGAACACCCGCACCGTCACCACCCCTTCCTCGCCCATGCGGCGCGACGCCTCGGGATAGACAAGCACAGGCGCGCGCAGATACTGCACGCCGTGAGTGATGGTGCGCGGCGGGGCCGGCACGACAGCGGCGGGTGCCGTCGACGGTGCAGTGGACGCCTGCGATGGCAACGACGCGTCGGTCTGTGCCACCGCGCCCGGTGCCGCGGCAGAGGCCGGTACGGTCGAAGGCACGGGCGTGGGCGCGGGCACCGGCGCGGGTGTCGGCTTAGGTGTCACGCGCGGGCTTACCTGCGGGGTCGGTTTGGCCGGTTGCACGGGCGTCGGGGGAGCCGGCGGGGTCAGTTGAGCCGGCGCGTCCTGCACCAGCGTTGCATAGATTGGCGCGGGCCCCTTCACCACCGGTGGGTCGCTGGGCAGATGCATCACCATTGCGAGACCGCCAGCGTGCGCGACGGCGATGAGGCCGAGCATCAGAGCGCGCCGCCCCGCCAGCCAACGTGTGGCAACGTTGCGTACGCCCAGGCCGCCATGCTGCAACGTAGCGGGCGAGCGCGCCGTCTCGGGCGAGCCGGCCAGCCAGCGAGGCAATGGCGAAACTTGCAGCGGCAGCATCGTGCCATTCGCTCCGGACATCAAACTCTCCTTGCGCGCCACATGCGGCGCAGGTCAATCAACGGCACCGAATCCCGCTGGCCCGCCGCAACGATGCTTCAGTTATTTTGCACACGAGTGCAAAATCAGGCGGGCCGCATTCGATTCGGACAACGACGTGAAGTGTAGAAATCGCGCATTACGTCACCGTGACAAGGCTGGCGGCCACGAGTGAATTTTTTGTGTCGTGTGCGTGTCAGTCACGTGCAGCGAAACGCGCGCCGCACGCCATCGAAATTGCACACAAGTGCAATCGCAGTGAAATAAACGTCACACCGCTCCCTCACCAACATCGACCGCATGACGCCATGAAGCCTTGACTACCGTGTCGAGCGTGTCGAACAGCACGGGCCCGGCGGCGAGGATCGGATTGCCGCGCAGCAGGCCGTCATCTGCGAGAAAGTCGTTGGCGCGGCCGCCCGCCTCCTTCACGAGCACGATCCCCGCGAGACAATCCCAGGCATGGATGTGCGGTTCGTAGTACCCGATGAGGCGTCCGGCCGCGACGTAGGCCATCATCAGCGCGCCCGATCCGATGCGCACGAACATGCCGCCGCGGGCAAGCCAGGCGTCGACGAAGGCCAGAAACGCCGTGCGGTCCACACGATGCGACACGCCCAGCCCAAGCACGCCCTCGGTCGGTGCGGTGACTTGGGCCACCCGCAGCGGCGTCGTGGCATCCCCATCGCGGCATTCGGCCTCATCGTCCGGATGGCCTGACACGGCCGTTCTCTCTCTCCTGGCATTGACGACAAATGCGCCACGGCCCTTCGCCGCGTGAAACAGTTCGTCGGCGTTAGGATCGTAGACCGCGCCAATCACGGGCTCGCCATCGATCATCACCGCCACCGACACGCACCACGCATGCATGCCGTGCAGAAAGCACGCCGTGCCGTCGATCGGATCGACCACCCACACCACTCGCGACGTCTTGGGAAAGCGGCCAGCGGCCGCGCTCTCTTCGCCGAGAAAGGCATCGTCGGGGAAAGCGGTGGCAACGCGTTCGCGCACCAGACGCTCGATCTCCCGATCGGCCACGCTAACGACGTCCTGCACCCCTTTGTACTCGACGACGAGCGAGTCACGCTCGCGAAACATGCCGAGTGCGCGCAGGCCCGCTTCGCGGGCCACGGCTTGTGCCAGGCGATAGCGGGTATCGAGGGCGACGTCGCGCACGGCGTCATAGCCGGTCATTCGATGATCGAGGACGGTCATTGCGCGGCACCGACAATGGCTGCGCTATGCGCATTCAGACCGATGGCCACACGCGTGCCGACGGGGAACGGGGTTTCAAACGGATGAGACAAGACCACAAGGGCTCCTGCGGAGGATTGAACGAGGTATTGCGTCGCGCGCCCCAGATAGGTGGCGCGCCGGATTTCGCCATGCAGGCCGCGCGGCGCTTCGGCACGGCTGCCCGGCTCGGGAAGTGCCTGCAGCGTAAGCGCTTCGGGCCGGATCGCCACGCGAGCGGCGGCCAGCGAAGGGCCGTCGTAGCGCAGCGTCAGCGGCAAGCCGTGGAAATCGCACTGCACCTGGCCGGTGCCGTGTTGCGTGACCGGCAAGTCGACGAGATTGGCGTTGCCGATGAACTGTGCGACGAACGCGTCGGCCGGTTGCTCGACAAGCGCACGCGGTGTGTCGTGCTGCGCGATACGGCCGTCGTGCATCACGATGACTTGATCGGAAATCGCGAGCGCCTCTTCCTGATCGTGCGTGACGTACACAACGGTCAGGCCAAGCTGTGTCTGCAGATCGCGAATGTCGTCGCGCACGCGTACGCGCAATTGCGCATCCAGATTCGAGAGGGGCTCGTCGAACAGCATCACCTCGGGGGCGAGCACAAGGGCTCGCGCGACAGCAACGCGTTGCTGCTGCCCTCCGGAGAGCGATGCCGGCATGCGCTGCACGTGCGAAGCAAGCCCGACGCGGGCGAGCGCTTCGAGCACTCGCTCGCGGATCTCGCGCTTGGGCACGCGCGTGACCGCGAGACCGTAGGCCACGTTGTCGAACACGCTCATGTGCGGAAACAGCGCATACGACTGGAACACCATGCTGACATCACGCTGCTGCGCGCCGAGCCGGGTCACATCGCGTCCGCCGAGCGTGATACGGCCTGCGTCGGGCAACTCCAATCCGGCAATCAGACGCAGCGTGGTTGTCTTACCGCAACCGCTGGGCCCAAGGAGCGTGGTCAGCGTGCCCGGTGCGACGGTGAATGACAGACCGGGAATCGCGACGTGGGCGCCCCATGATTTGCGTACCTGCTCGAACACCAGCGCACCGCGCATGCCACTTTCGGCAGGGGCATCGAGGGTATCGAAGGACAACTGCGAAGCGTTCATGTCAGAGACTCCTTGGCGGCCCGCGTCACCGCATGGTTGTGCCGGGGTGCGGCGGCGAGCCGGCGCTCGCCGGCACGCAGCGCGCCCTCGAGCGACACGACGACGATGAACAGCGCGACCACCAGCACGCCGGCGTACGCCAGCGCCGGACCATAGCTGCCGTTGGAGATCAGGCCGATGAGATAGGTAGTGGCGAGGTCGTGATCGGCGCTGACGAGGAATACGACAGCGCTCACCGCCGTGGCAGCGCGCACAAACCCGTAGATCAGCGCCGCCGCGCACGCCGGGCGCAACAGCGGCAGCAGCACGCGGCGCAATGTGGTCCAATGACCGGCTCGCAGCGTGGCAGACGCTTCATCCAGACTCGGATCGATCTGCGCCAGCGCACCGACGGTGGTGCGCAGCCCCATCGGCATGTTGCGGAACACGAACGACAGCACGAGGATGCCCCCCGTGCCAGTCAGCATGAGCGGCGCGGCATTGAAAGTTTGTGCGTACGCGAGCCCGATCACCGTGCCGGGAATCGCGAACGCGGCAACAAGCGCGCCCTCCAGCCAGCGGCGGCCCGGGAACTGGCGACGCGCAATCAGCCAGCCGCCGAGGATCGCCACCGCAGCCGTGAGCGGTGCAGCGATTGCCGATAGGCGCAGCGTTTCGAGCGCCGACGGCCAGGCCTGGCCGGTCAATGTCGGCGCCCCGCCATCGAAATCGATACCGAACACGTCGACCAGATGCGCTGTCGTCCAGTGGAAGTCGACGCCCCACAACGTGACGAAACCGCCTGCCAGCAACGTGCCGTAGACGGCTGCGGTAAGCAGACACCACGGCATGACGAGCACTGCCAGCCCCCACGACAGACGCGTGTCCAGCGGCAACGCTGTCGTCGCGCCGCCCTTGCCGCCCAAGGCAACAAAGCTGCGCTCGCCGAGCCAGCGGCGTTGCAACGCGAAGACCGCAAGCGCGAGCAGCAACAACCAGACGGCCAGCGCCGCCGCGCGTCCCGGATCCTGCGCGGCGCCCACGACGGCAAAGTACAGATCGGAGGACAGCACGCGGAAGTTGCCGCCGAGCACGAGCGGGTTGCCGAAGTCGGCGAGGCTTTCGATGAAGCAGAGCAGCAGCGCATTCGCGAGGCCCGGGCGCATCATCGGCAAGGTCACGGACTTGAAGGTTTGCCAGCGCGAGGCGCGCAGCGTGGCGGCGGCTTCCTCCAACACGGCCGGCAGCCGCTGCACGACGCCGAGCACCGTGAGAAATGCCACGGGGGTGAACGCCAGACACTGTGCGAGCCACAAACCGATCGGACCGTACAGCCAGCGGCCGGCGGGAATGTCGAACAGGCTGGCCACGGCGCGCGTGATGGCACCGTTACGACCGAGTAACAGAATCAGCGCGAGTCCTACCGCGAACGGCGGCGTGATGACCGGCAGCAACGCAATGGCGCGCAGCACCGCACCGCCCACGCGTGAGCGAGCGAGCCTGCCGCGCGACACCAGCAACGCCAGCGCTGTGCCCAGCAGCGTCGACGACACGGTTGCGGCAACGCCAAGCGCAATCGTGTGCCAGCCGCTGCCACAAGCGCCGTCTGCGCGCAGGCACGCGAGCCGCCATACGTCCGGCTGCAGTACACCGAGCTTGGCGGCCGCACCGCTGCCCGCGCTGCGCCACGCGCTCGCGAGTCCGGCGAGAGTGCTGTTCGCCAGCGGCCAGACGATGAACACGAGCAGCGCCACCACGGTGGCCAAGAGCACCGCGCGCGTGAAGCCGTCACGCGGCAGTCGAGAGGCCACCGACAGGCGCAGGCGCAGCGCGCCGCCGGGGGCGTCGTCAATGGCCATCGTGGATTGAGAGGTCGCGGATCTTGTCCCGGCAGGCTTGCCGACAACGACGCGAGTCCCTCCCGGCATCGCCGACCATGCCCTGCCCGAGGCATGCGAGTGCTCTGTCGCGCGAGGTTTAGCGGGCATGCGCATAGATCTCGGTATTCCAACGCTGCAGCAGCCGCTTGCGCGTGGCGGGGTCGCCAAAACGAGCGAAATCGTAATCGATCAGCTTGATGCCGGAGGGCTGAGGCGCCAGCTTCGGCACCGTGGCCTGCTTATTCGATGGCAACTGATAGGCGTGTGCCTGATTGGCGAGCGACTGCACGTCGGCGCGCAACGCGAATTCGTAGAACTGCTTTGCGATAGCAGGATGCAAAGCGCCTGCCACGAGGCTCATGCCGCCAATTTCGTAGCCGGTGCCTTCGCAGGGTGTGGCCGTCTGGATGTCGAAGCCGGCCACACGTTGCTTGACGAGATCGTGCAGAAATTCGATCGCCACGCTTGCTTCGCCGCGCGACGCGGCTTCGCCCGGTGCGACGCCCGTCGCCGTGTACTGGCTCACGTTGGCGTTCAGGTTGCGCATGTAAGTGAAGGCCGGTTCCTCGCCCATCAGTTGCACGAGCGTGGCAAGCGCCACGTAGGCCGTACCTGAAGAGTTCGGATTGGCGATCTGAATCTCGCGCTTCAGGCCGGGGCCAAGCAGATCGCGCCAGCAGCGCGGCGCGTCGATCTTGCGGCGGCGCAGCTCGGCCACGTTGTAGCCGATACCAAGCAGCCCCTGATACACGCCGACGGTACGATCGCGTCCGACCTGCGCGAAGCGCTGTGCCCACGGTTGCAGTTGCGGCAGCGCTGACGAGCGGTAGGCTTCGGTCAGCCCTTCGAAAGCGGCCTGCAAATGCGAGTCGCCGGAGCCGGCCCACCAGATGTCGAACTGCGGACGCGCCCGCTGTGCGCTCAACAGCGCTAGCGCCTCACCCGCGCTCTTGCGGATCATCGCGACGCCGATGCCCGTCTCCTTCTCGAACCGAGTTCTCATCAACTGACACCACTCGAGATCGGCCGAGCACAGCAAACTCAGGCGATCCGCGGCGTGGGCGCGCGACGGCATCAGCGCGGCGCCCAGCGTCGCGGCCATCAGCGCGGCGACAAGCGGCGCGACGCGCAGGTGGCGGGCGCGCAGCCGCGCCACGGCTGACTTCAGCGATTCGGCAAGGCGTGCGCGATGCGAAATACGGACGGCGCCAACTTTGCACTCGTTTGCAAAGCTCGGCGTTTTTCGAGGGAAGGCTTGTGTCGTAGACATGGGAATTCCTGGAAGAGGCGCGCCGGCTCAGCCTGTGGTGGCGCGGCGCACGAAGGCGACCGGGGCGATGCGCACGTCAGCCGGGCGCGAGAAATCTGCGATGCGTTGCGAGAGCATATCGACGACGCTGTTGGCGAGCATGTCGGTGTTCTGGGCGATGGTGGAGAGGCGATAGCTGTCGAGCGCGGCGTGCTGAATGTCGTCGAAGCCGACGACGCGCAGGTCGTCCGGAATGCGGCGTCCGAAGGTGCGGCGCGCTTCGTCCATGAAGCCGAGCGCGACCATGTCGGTGGCGCAGAACACCCCATCGGGGGCGGTGTCGGCGGCAGCGAACAGCTCACGCGCGGCCAGTTGGCCCGCCTCGTAAGAGGCGATCAGCGTATTGCAAAGTGTCACCCTGGATTTGCGTACGCCAAGGCTAGCGAGCGCGTCGACGAAACCGCCGCAGCGCTGGCGTCCGCCGAAGTGCGTCGTGTGCGGGCCGACGAACGCGAACCGGGTGACGCCCGAATCGAACAGGGCGCGGGCCGCGAGCGCGCCACCGCTGGCGTTATCGCTATTGATAACGTCGGCGCCTTCAAGCTCAGGCGCGCGGTTGATCATGGCCACGGGCACACGGCGTTCGAGGTATTCCCGAGCGAGCGCGAGCGGCGGTGCGCCCGAGGTCATGATCACGCCGGCGATACGATAGTTCAGCAGCATCTGCAGCGCGTAGCCGGTCTGATCCGGATCGTCGGCGTTCATCAGGATCGGCAATAGACCACGCGTGCTGAGGTGATGCGCGATTGGCGCGAGCAATTGGGCACGGAAGGGACTGACCAACGCCGAGGTGATCACCCCGACGAAGGTGCTGCGCCCCCGGATCATGTTGCGAGCGTTGATATCGACGTGATAGTTCAGCGTCTTGGCGGCCTCGAGCACGCGCATGCGAGTCTTGGCGGACACGCTGGCGCCGGGCGTGAAGGTGCGCGAGACGGCCGAACGCGAAACGCCGGCCATGCGCGCCACGTCTTCAGCGATCGCCCAGCTTTTTTCTTTGTCGGTCATCGAAGCGGTGTTGGCTGAAAGCGAGGCAGCCGACGGCATCCTCCCCGCCGGCGCAATGACCCAGCAGCTTAAGGACCGCTTATGTCGAATATGTGACAGCGCGTGAGTTCCACGAGTCGCTGACGCGCTAAAAATGGAGGTTTGGGGTCGAGGCGGCCCTGTGGCCAGGCGACATCATTTCGACCGAGTCACGGTGCAGAAGGAAGCCACGCGCCGTCAGTTTCCGACGGACCAAGGGCGCCACCCTCGAGCGGAAAAAGCACTAGCGCGAACCGCCGAAAAATCAGCAGATTCAGGCTCGCAGAGAATGAGCCACGGTCGCTCAAGCCTGGTCGGAGTCTCTGGAGAACACGCCTGCCGCAGGCATCGACAGAAAACGAAGGGAAAACGGGTAACTCGCGCAGAAGCGAAAAAAGCGCTCACTCGCCGTTGAAAACGGCCTTCAGCACGATCTCGGTGGTAGCCCAGTAGTGCGCGCTAAGCAATCGGGTGGCGAGGGCCGCATCGCGCGCCATGACGGCATCGACGAGTTCGCGATGCTCGCTTTGCGCATCGCGCGCGCTGGCGGTCGTGTATTGTTCGGCGAGATTGCGGTACCGCTCCGACTGATCGTATAGCAAGTGGCACAGGCGCAGGCTCCAAGGCGACCCGCACCCGGCCAGCAAGACTTCGTGAAAATTGCGGTGCGCGAGCGACCAGGCCTCGTGAAGTTCAGGTGACGTCGGCGTCGGCGTGCGCTGCAGGCGATGCAGCGCCGACATCAGATTCGACTCCCAATCGATGCCGCCGCGCGCCAGCGCGAGACGCAAGGCACTGCACTCGATGTCGACGCGCGTTTGCGTCAGATCGACGAGATCGTCGCGCGAAACAGGCGCCACACAAAAACCACGCTGGTCCTCACTGTCGACCAGACCGTCGGTCACCAGACGCGACAACGCCTCGCGGATCGCCGTCGCGCCGATACCATAGCGCTCGCTGAGTGCCTGGATACGCAGACGCTCCGCAGGCCGCAACTGTCCTTGCAGGATCTCACCACGAAGCAGGTCGATCGCAAGGGTCGTCAGGCTGCTCTTGTTCGAAGCGGGTGCGGCGGTAGTATCCATGGCTTGTTCAGTGCGAGAGAGATGGCACTATACAACCGCACCCACTCAAAATCCACTATTGCCAATAAAACCAATAAATCAATAAGTTGTGGATTTTTCCAGGTCTGGGCCAGCGTGCCCCGCTGATCAAATGGGATAGTGTCGCGGGCCCGTCTGGATCGTGATCCAGCGCAGGTCCGTGAACTCCGCGATCGACGCCTTGCTGCCGAAACGGCCGTAGCCGCTCGCCTTGACACCCCCGAACGGCATCTGCGCCTCGTCATGCACCGTCGATCCATTGATGTGGCAAATGCCGGACTCGATGCGCTTCGCGACGCTCAGTGCCCGCGCAATGTCGCGGCTGAATACGGCCGACGACAAACCGAACTCGCTGTCGTTGGCCACGCGCACGGCTTCGTCGTCACCGTCGACACGCTCCACGGTCAAGACGGGGCCAAACGACTCGTCGCGATACAGACGCATTGCCGGCGTCACGCCATCGACGATGGTCGGCTGCATCACCGCGCCCTCGACCTTGCAACCGAGCGGCAACGCTGCGCCGAGCGCGTGCGCCTCCTCGACCAGCGCTTTCACCCGCTGCGCCGCGCCCACACTCTCCAGCGTGCCGAGCACCGATGTTGAAGCTGCCGGGTCGCCAGCCTTGAGCGTGCGTGTCTTGGCGATGAGCTTGTCGACGAACGTATCGGCCACCTGGCGTGCCACGATGACCCGTTCGGTCGACATGCAAATCTGGCCTTGATTGAAGAACGCGCCAAACGCCGTGGCTTCGACGGCGGCGTCGAGATCGGCATCGTCGAGTACCAGCAGCGGTGCTTTGCCGCCCAGCTCCAGCAGCGCAGGCTTCAGATAGCGAGCCGAATGCTCGGCCACGATCCTCCCGACACGCGTTGAGCCCGTGAAGTTGACGCGCTTGACGGCCGGATGGGCAATCAAGCGCTCAACGATGGCGGGCGCGTCTTGGGGAGCATGCGTGACGACGTTGACGACACCGTCGCCGAGCCCCGCATCGTGCAGTACCTGGCCAATCAGACGATGCACGCCCGGGCAGCCCTCCGACGCCTTAAGCACGACCGTGTTGCCGCAGGCGAGCGGCATCGCGAGCGCCCGCGTGGGCAGAATCACCGGCGCGTTCCACGGCGCCATGCCCAGCACAACGCCGCACGGCTGGCGCAAGGCCATCGCGATATTGCCCGGCACATCCGACGGAATCAGCGCACCGTCGATTTGCGTAGTCATCGCGGCGGCCTCGCGCAGCATATTGGCCGCGAGCATCACATTAAAGCCATACCAGTTCGCCATCGCGCCGGTCTCGGCCACACCGATGTCGACGAACTGGTCCGTGCGCGCATCCATCAGATCGGCCGCGGCAAGCAGACGCCGGCGACGCTCGGTCGGCGTTAACGCCGACCACACCGGGAAAGCCTTCGCGGCCGCGTCGACGGCCGCATCCGCATCGGCAAGCGTCGCTGCGGCTGCTCGCGTAGCGATCTCGCCGTTCGACGGATTCACGCGCACGAACGTCCGCGCATCCGACGCCGTGCGGTCCTCGCCGCCAATCAGCAGATTGACTTCGTGCATGTCCTTGTCTCCTATGTTCTGTTGTCGTCGGCGACATGTTTCGCCGTCGCGACGTTCAGCTTTCGTCGGCAGGGTCGACCGGGCGGATCACGTTGGCGCTCACCGCAATACCAGGCGCCGAGAATTCCGTCAGTTCAAAGCCAACGTACTCGAGTATGTCGAGATCCGCGAGGCCGCCCACCACATGGAACGTCGTCGGCAGTTGCTCGAATGTGGCGCGATGCCACCGCACTTCCCCGCCTGTGCCGACCCACTTGCGGAAGTTGGCTTCCTGGAACTTGATCGGCGACGTGTCGCCCGTCGCACCCGGCAGCGGCTGCGACGTTGTCACGTAAGCGACATCGCGCCCGCCTTGGCCGAACGGTCCCGTGCGCGGCATGTACTTGTAGAACAGGGCCGCCCCACCCGGTCCGGGCAGCTTCGGAGCGTCTTTCACTTCGGTGAGACCGTGCAACGAAAGATCGAAGAACGGGAAGTCGAACCAAGATGCCGAACCGCTCGCCTTGCCGCGCGCATGATCGATCGAGAGTGCGGGGATATCAGCGAACAGCTTAGGGAAACCCAGTTCCTCACGACCGGTCATGATCGCGTCGGGACGGCCCTCCCAGAGGACTGGTGTGAAGGCACCATCAATGACTTCATGCTTGCCCGTGTAGACCACGGGAATGTCCACCGAGAGGATGCCGTAGCCACGCCCGGCAAGCCAATACAGATTATTGAAAAACGCGAGCGACACATGCACTTCCGGCTCGCCGCGCAGACGAAACCCCGGCGGGAGGATGCGCTCCAACGACTCGCGTCGTGTACGGTACGCGATCGTCATCCACTGCGCGTGCATCGTGCCCGATTCCTCGGCCGTCCACGGCGTGCCATCGGGTTTCTGGCGCGGCCCCGGTGCGGGACCGAATACGGCAGGCATCCGATAGCGCACGCCCGGCGCAAATTCAACTGTCATCTCATCACTCCTGGTGTCATTCGGTAATCATTCGTGCGATGGCCGCGGTGTTTGCTTGGCCTTGCGTGTCGGCAGCCGCGCGTCACGGCGCTCTATCCAGGCGCGTCGTCAGGCTGGCTCGGCGACGACGGTGTTCTCGATATGACCGAGGCCGCTGATCTCTACGCGCACGACATCGGCCGGCTGCAGGAACTTGCCCAGCGCGATACCGACGTTGGCGCAAGTGCCTGTCGCGATCAGGTCGCCCGGCTCCAGCGTCATCACTTGCGACAGTTCGTGAATCTGTTCCCAAATGTTGTAGATCATGCCGCCCGTGCTAGCCTGCTGGCGCAACTCACTGTTGACCCATAGCTTCATCTCCAGCGCATGCGGATCGACAATCTCGTCGGGTGTCGTGATCCACGGACCGATCGGGCCATGACTGTCGAACGATTTGCCCAGCGTGAAGGTCGGGCTCTTGAACTGCCAATCGCGCGCCGTCACATCGTTGGCCACGAAGTAGCCGCCGATCACACTTGGCGCATCTTCGACGCTGACGTATCGGCAGCGCTTTCCGATCACGACGCCGAGTTCGGCTTCATAGTCCATCTGGTCGGACACACGCGGCTTGAAAATCGGATCGAACGGGCCCGTGATCGACGACACCTGCTTGTTGAACCAGAGCTGGTGTTTGGGCACTGGCACGCCGGCCTTGGCAGCCTCCTCGGCGTGGTCGTGATAGTTCATGCCAATGGCCATGTACTTCTGCGCGTCGGGAATCGGCGCCTCGAGCTTCACGTCGCGCAAGGCCACGCCGTCCTGCGCCTGCACCAGCGCTCGCTGCAGGCGTTCGATCAGTGCAGGGCCGGCAGCGAGGACTTCGCGGATGGTGGCGGGCGCTGACGCGTCGAGCGTCGACAGCGCAACAATACGGTCGCCGTGTACGGCGCCGATCGTCGTCACGCTCTCATGGGTATAGCGGGCGAGCTTCATGCAATGGGTTCCTGAAAGAATGGAAAAGCGTGTGGCTTATCGGAAGAATTCGGGCGCGAGCGGCGGTGCCCACTGCCGCAACTCATCGGCAGACATCTCAGCGTGGCCCGTCGTCATCGCGTCGTTGACGAGATCGCCGTCAGTCCAATGCTCGATCTTGTTGCCGAACGGATCGCGCCAGTAATCGAAGACCTGGCTCCCCTGCACATGACGGCCGATGCCCCAGGAGTGCGTGTAGCCGCGCGCGCTCAAGTGCTCGCCGCCAAGTGCGACATCGTCAAGATCGAGCACCTCGAATGCCGAATGATCGAACCGGGTGCGACCGTCCTGTGCGGCGATCAATGCAATCGTGTGATGGTCGGTCCACTGCTCGCCGAGACCACAGTGCAGGAACGCGGCAATCGTATTGCCTGCATGCCCGGCCCAGTACGTATCCGATGCGCGAAAGCCGAGAACGTCCTCGTAAAACGCGAGCGTCTCGCCGAAATTGGCGACCTGCACCGCCACGTGCCCGAGGCGCATCACCGAGCTTGGGCTCGGCGACAGACGCACGGTGCGCCCCACTCGGCGGCGATCGCCCGCGTTGTTCATAACGACGGCGTCGCGCACCGGCAGCGGCGCATGCCGCGCCTGAGCGTGGATCACATCGACCTCGAAGCCTGCCGGATCGATAAATCGCACACGCTTTCCGCCGCCAGGCGCCGGATTGTCTTCGACCGGCACACCAAGGCGCTGCGCAAGTTTGACCAGATCCTGCTCGTCGCGCGCCTGCAAACCGAAGCCCAGGGTGCGGCTCTCGTTGCCCAACTCGCTGACATGAACATGGTGCGCGGCACCATTCGCACGCATATACAGTGCGCGGTCGTTTCGCTCGACGCGATGCAAGCCGAAATCGGCCAGGAAGGCCTCCATGCGATCGAGATCCGTCACCTGGTAGCGCACGTAAGCAATGTCTTGAACAGCAATCACAAGCCGTCTCCTTTCAACATCTCTTTTTGGGTTCAAGGGCATGCTTCGCATCCCGCTTCGAAGATTTTGAAAAAAGATAACACACCAAATTATCGATAATCAATAGATAAATCTACTTTATTGACCTTCAGAGATCATTCGACAGACAATCCCTGAACACTCAAGATCGGCATCGGCGGGCGAGGATTCGCGTCACAACGAGCACGCCGGTCGAAAAGCATTGGAGACTCACCGTGCAAACGTCCTCACCACACGCGTCGCCCCGGGGTTATGAACTCAAGACAGTCACTCTGCTGACGCTGGGCCTCGGCATGGTCGGGCTGGACCGATTCATCATCAATCCGCTGTTCCCGGTGATGCAGCAATCGTTAGGGCTCGATTACCGAGATCTCGGCCTGATATCGGCGGTGCTTGCGCTGGCCTGGGGGCTGTCGTCGATCGTGAGCGGGCGGCTGACCGACCGCGTCGGTTTCAAGGTGGTGCTGATCCCGGCCATGACGGTGTTCTCGCTGCTGACGTGCTTGACCGGGTTGGCGGGGGGACTGGGGAGCCTGCTGGTGATTCGCGCCGTGATGGGCCTGGCCGAGGGCGCCTATCTGCCCGCCTCTATCGTCGCAACCATCGACGCGTCCAAACCGTCGCGCGTCGGACTCAACATCGGACTGCAGCAGATGGCGCAGCCGGCCATCGGCCTGGGTCTCGGCCCATTGATCGCTATCGGCCTGCTTCACATGCTGCCAAGTTGGCACTACGTGTTCGCGGTGGCTGCGCTACCGGGTCTGGTGCTCGCGTTCCTGCTCGCGCGCGTGGTGCGTCCTGGGCCGCTTGCTGCCACCACGCGTGCGCATGAGGGTGGGCCGGGCTGGCGTGCCGCAGCGACGCACCGGGTGGTGATCGTGAACACCGCTTGCATGGCTTGCTATCTCACCTGCCTGATCACGCTGTCGACGTTCATGCCGAGCTATCTGACCGATCAGCTCAATCTGGGACTCGACACGATGGGCTTCGTTCTGGCAGGCCAGGGCGTCGGCAGCCTCATCGGCACGGTCGCCGTCCCTGCGCTGTCCGATCGTATCGGACGCAAGCCGGCCATACTCGGCGCGCTGGCGATCGAATTGGTTGCGCTGTGGTTCTTGCCATCGGCCGGCCGCGAGCCCGTAGTGCTTTTTGCGCTGCTTTTCCTGATCATCTTCATGAACGCGGGCGTGCTGGCTGTCACCGTCGGCCCGTTGACGAACGACGGCGTACCGCCAGCCATCGCGGCGTCGGCCATTGGCATCGTAGTCGGCGTCGGCGAGATCGTTGGCGGTGCGCTGGCGCCAGCCGTGGCCGGCATGCTCGCCCATGCGATCGGCATCGCCGTCATTCCCCGCATTGCCTTGGGCGCTATCACCATCGGGACACTCATTGTGGCCTTCGGGGTACTCGAACCGGCACGCGCGACCGCAGCGCCACCTTCACTTCACTGACAGCGGATTCATTCACGACACTCCGGAGACGACAATTGACAACCTTTAACGAGCATCGTGACAACGATGCCGCCGACGTGATCGTCGTTGGCTACGGGCCTGTGGGGCAAGCACTGTCGCTGCGGCTCGCGCAACTGGGCCATCAAGTCATCGTCATTGAGCGCTGGGGCGATCTCTACGGACTGCCGCGCGCGGTGGGCCTTGATCACGAAGCCTTGCGCATCCTGCAATCGACCGGCGTCATGCACGATTTCTCGGAGCACATGGTCCTGAGCCACGTCTACGAATGGCGTAACGGGCAGGGCGACGTGCTTACCGCCTTCCCGGGGCTGGACCAGCCGTCGGCTTCGGCATGGCCGAATCGCTGCTCGTTCCATCAGCCCGCGCTCGAACGCCTGCTCGACGAGCGGCTGCGCAGCGCCCACCGGGACCGCGCGCGTGTGCTGAATCGACTCACCGTGTCGCGCATCGTCGCGCATGACGACGGCGTCCTCGTGCAAGCGCATCCCACCGACAATCCTGATGCCCCGGCACATGAGTTCCGTGCCCGATATGTGGTCGGATGTGACGGCGCCGGCAGCTTTGTGCGTCAGGCGATGGGAGTATCCGTCACGGACCTCGGCTTTACCGCCGACTGGCTAGTTGTCGATCTTCGTCCGAAAGACCCCGCACAGTGGCGCAACGACCTGATCCAGGTCTGCGACCCTAACCGCCCCACCACGATGGTGGCGGCGGGACCGGGACGGCGACGCTTCGAATTCATGGCCCTCGCTCATGAGAAAAAGGACGACCTGAACAACGTGCAAACGGCGTGGGGTCTGCTCGCGCCGTGGGGCTGGAACCCGGAAAACGCGGAACTGGAGAGGCACGCCGTCTATACCTTCAGGTCGATCGTCGCCGACACCTGGCGGCGAGGCCGGCTGATGATCGCCGGTGACGCCGCGCACCTGACGCCGCCGTTTGCCGCACAGGGACTGTGCGCCGGTTTGCGAGACGTCGCCGCGCTGGCATGGCGCCTCGATGCCGTATTGCGCGGCGTAGCTCCCGAGGCCATGCTCGACGACTATTCCGACGAACGCCGTCCGCACGCGCGGGCGCTCGTCGAGTTTGCCGTCATGCTGGGGCACATCATCTGCGAGCTCGATCCCGATGCCGCGGCCCAACGCGACCTCGCACTGCAAGAGCGGGCCAAATGTGCCGACCAGCGCGAGCCCACCCCACGGCTCGGCCCGTCCGCACTCATGCGCGACGGCGACGACACCTCCGGCACGCTTGGCAGGCAAGGACATGTACGCTATCAAGGCCGCACCGGACGTTTCGACGATGTCGTTGGCAGCGGCTTCGTGCTGATCGGCAACGGCCATGATCCTCTGCGCTCGCTCTCTCGAGCGCAACGAGACTTCCTGACGCAGATTGACGCCACGGTCGTAGGTGTCGGTGCCGAGTGCGATGTCGAGGACATCGGCCACACCTATGCTCAATGGTTCGAGACGCTGGGCTGCGACACGGTCCTGGTACGCCCCGACTACTACATGTTCGGCAGCGGCGAGGCCAGCGCGCTTGTCAGCGACCTGATGCAGGCATGGCAGCGCTCAGGCAGTCAAGCGACGTTGCGCCGGCAACCAGCGGGGGAAATGTGATTCGCACCGACAGTCCGGATCGGCGACACGACCATCCAGCGCTCGCCTGCGAAGATCGCCGCATTGCGCTGCTGAGTGAAGGCCGGCTCGACGAGCTGGCTGACCTGTTAGACGACGCGCTGGTATATGTTCACTCGACCGGGCTCGTACAAGACAAGGCCGGCGTGCTCGATTTCTTTGCCCGCGTGCTGCGCGTCGAGCGCATCGAGCGGCACATCGAGCGCATCCTCGGCGAGAGCGATCTCGCCGCCATCGACCTTACGCAGACGATGCATGCCACGCTGCGCGCCAACGAGAGCACTCGCATCGCTGCCAACAGCTACGTTCATACGCTGTGGCGGCGCACTAACGGCACGTGGCGTCTGCTGCACTTCCAATCGACCGCCGTGCCGGCGGCCTGACTGCTTCGGCGCGTACCAGCCAGTGCGCACGCGCAAATACTTCAATGCCAAAGCGCGCGGGCCGCGCGAGCGCCAACGGCGGCTAGCCAGCGCGGCCCGCATTCCTCACTACGGCCGGACGCTGCTATTCGATACGCGCGATCTCGTCGAACGACAAGCGTGGTCCACGCGGACGGAAGCCGGCCGGATCTCCCACACCGAGGTTGAACAGGAAGTTCGCGCTGTATTGCGTGCCGGCGAAGAATGCCTCATCGATACGCGCGCGATCGAAGCCGCTCATCGGCCCGACATCGAAACCCGCCAGCCGCGCGGCCATCATCAGGTAAGCCCCTTGCAGGCTTGAGTTACGCAAGGCTGTCTCGGCCGCCAGCGCCGGATTCGAGGTGAACATGCCGGCGGCGTTCGGCACGGCCGGGAACTGCGTGGCCATCTGCGTATGAAACTGCTTGTCAGCGGCAACGATAACCGTCACTGGCGCGGCCTGAGTCTTCTCGACATTGCCCGGCGCCAAGGCTGCGCACAGCTTGTCCTTGGCCATCTGGCTACGCACAAAAACGAGGCGCATCGGCTGGCAGTTCATCGAGGTCGGGCCGAACTTGGCCGCGTCGTAGAGCGCGCGCAGCGCCTCGTCGGACACGGGTTCGGAGGTGAAGCGATTAGCCGTTCTGGCTTGCGTGAAAGGCAGCGCAAAGATGGCGGGATCGATTGAAATTGTCATGATTCAGAGCGTTGAAGAAAGCGGCGAATACCCGACGCACGCATCGGGGACGGTGACGTGTGCGCCAGTCCATCACGACGGCTAGGGATGCCGCGGGGGCGCGATTTTGTTGATGCTGTTCCAGTGTTCGCACAACTTACCGTCACGCAGACGGAAAGCATCGAACACGTAGTAGTCATAGAACTCACCGGGTGCGTCCGGGTCTGGTTGCGGCACATAGCCGGCGATGACGACAGTGTCGCCCTGCGCCACGAACAGCGCCGGCGGGAACATCATTTCGTCTCTCACCGGCTGGGGCGGTGAATCGCCGAACAAGCCGCGCAAGTACCGCTCCAGACCATCCGGCCCACTCGGAATATGGCGGCAGTGCTGGCGATAGTCGTCGGTGACGAACTGCCGCACGGCCGCCGGATTTCGTGCTTCGAGCACGTGACGGTAGAAGTCGGCCACCACCTGGCGGTTTTTCTCCTCCAGGGTCCGGTCTTGAGAGGGAGTCATGCTCATGGATGTCATACCTTTCGTAAAAAACCTGTTGAACGCCGGGGCACTGGCCCCGCGTGCTCACATCTTCACCAGGCCACTCAGGCGGCCGATATCGATGACGAGAAATGCCCCGAGCATCCAGCCGCTACGCGATTGAGACGTCGAAACCTGAGCCAGCACGGAGGTATTCGGATGCACGAAGTACTGCGCGAAGCCCTGCAAGAGGACGCCGGGCGCGATCCCCATTTGCCCATGCACATCGAAAGTGAAAGTGTTCTGCGGCACGGTCTCATTGACGGTGCTCAGCGCGCCCCCGCTCATCATGCTGAGCATGTTGGTGAACGAATAGCGGGCTTGTTGCTCGTAGCGGGACCGTTCGTTGCTCAAGCGGATATAGCGCACCGTCGAACCCACCAGCGCGGCGGGGTTGTTGGCGAGGAAGCCGCCGTACTCCATGCCCGCATATGCTTCAATCGGATAGCTCTGACCCGCGCCCGGCGTGATGAACGCGCCGCCGTAGACGGCGACATTGCGCGGCACGGGGCCGTGCGACTCGGCGTCACGCCAGATGACCTGGCGGCCTTGGCCGTAGAAGCCCCACGTGCCGCCCGTATGCTTGAGTGGCGTACCGGTCGGGTTCAGTGCCTGGCTAGTGCCATCGGTGTTGTATAGCGTGTCGGTGTACGGCGCTGTGGCGTGATAGACGCCGACTTCATAGCGCGTCGGCAGGCGTTGCTCCATGAAATTGGTCTCGTGCATCACGTTGGCCACGCCGATGTAGCCGGTGCGCGTGCTCGTCCCCCAGTTCCAGCCTTCCGTCGCCGTCCAGTTGGACGAGTTATCCTCGATCACACCGAGTCCGAGCTTCGTGTTGTTCGTGAACTGCCATGACGCACGTGCCCCCCATACCGATTTGGTGACACCGGGTGCGTTCAGCGTGATCGCCGGCGTCGACACGACGCAGCCGCTGCACATTGTCGTCACCATGAAGTTGTCGGTGAGGTTCATGCGCCCGTACTCGAGATGCAGGCGTCTGTCGAACAAATCGTGCGAGAGCGTGAATTTCACAAGGTCGAGACTCTCCGGCACTACCGGGAACGGCGTGAACGCCGAGCCCGTCTGGAAAAGATAGCCCTTCGTGTTGTGCGACGGCTTATTCCACGCTTCGGTGAAGTTCAATTGCGTGTTCGGAAGACCGATCAATTTGTCGAGGTCGATCGTGGCCGACATGAACAATGCGCCGTAGTTGCCCGACTTGCCCGGCGAGATGCCCGTCGACGGGTTGGCGAAGTAGCCATTCGTGAACACCAGGCCGAGGTTGACGCCGTAGTTTTCTAGCCAGTTGCCAACGCCGGCAAGCGGCCCCAGGCGCTCGGACGGGGGCATGCCATTCGGCGCAGGCATCGGCATGCCGATATTCGGAATCTCCTGCGGACTGATCAGGTTCTGTGCCTGCTTCGTAGCCTCACCGCCTTGCGCGACCTGCACTGCGGCGGTTGCCGTGGCGTGCGCGTCACTGCCGGCGTCGCTGCCCGAGGTCACTGACTGGGCGTTGGCGGTCATGGCCGCAAGGAGAAGCCCCCCTGCCGCGATCACGTTGTGGACGAGTTTCATTTTTGACTTTTGATTTCGCTATGCGTGTGGTTATGGCGGGATTGGGCTTCAGGAGATGCCAAGCACGGCCTTCTGGCGCTGACGCCGCGCGTCGGGCGACGTCGCGAGGCCGATGGCGATCGTCGCGAGCACCGACAGCGCGACGCACAATACGAACACGGGCGTATAGCTACCGGTCTTGTCGAATACCGCCCCGCCGCCAGCAACCAGCACTGCGGCTAGCGCCGTGCCGACGGCGAGCAGCAGACCAAGCAGTTGGGGGAACGCCCGGGCACCGAAGTATTTGCCGAGCAAGGCCATCAGACACACCTGCGACGCGCCATACCCCAGACCGACCGGCACCGCGAAGTACCACAGACCGGCATCGCCGCGCGGATGCACCGCTGCGGCGAGTCCGACAGTCAGCAGGCCCATTGCCACCACACCGATACGGCGTGCCGAGATGCGATCACCCAGCACGCCGGCAAGCACGTTGCCTGCCAGCGAAGCGGCCACCATGATCGCCACCGCGAACGCCGAAGCCCCCGAGGAGTAACCACTGTCGTGCAGATGGATCACGCCATGCGCCATCATCAGCATCCAGTCGAAGCCGACGACGCATGTGAAGACCAAGATCATCCAATAGGTCCGCGTGCGCAGCGCGTCGCGGACAGTCCACGCCGCTTCGAGTTTGCCGCCCATGCCAGCCTGGACTTCCTGCACGGTAGCCGCGAACGGATCTGCGGCAACGCCGGCCAGGTCACGCCGGATCGCAAGAACTGCGATGGCGAATGCGGCCAGCCCCATCGCGAACATAGCGAACCACCCTGACCGCCAGTCTCCGCCTTGCTGTGCGATCAGCTTCTCAAGCACGGGGGGCGCCACCATCCCGCCGATGTCGATGGCCGACAGCACGATGGACACCGCCAGCGCACGGCGATCGGGGAACCATTGCGCCACGGCAGCCTGGGCCGGCAATACCCCTGCACAAGCCACCCCCGCCCCGACGACCAGACCGAAGGCGAGCGGGAATTGCCAGGGCTGCGTCACGCTCGTGGCCATGACCAGACTGCCCGCACTCAACAACGCGCAGCCCGCGACGATGACGCGTTTGACGCCGAAACGGCGGATAGCCGCGGCGACCAGCGGCCCCGGCACGCCCATCGTCAGTACGAACAGGCCAAAGCCGATGCCGATGACGGTGCGGTCGAAACCGAGCGCCTCGGCCATATGAGTATTGACGACGCTGGCGCCCACGCTGGGCATCGCCACTGCACACACGATGATGACCCACAGGGCGCCGAGCAGACGCCATCGGTAGCGGGTGTGGATAGGCAGCGCTGTACCCGCCGCCGGGGGACGATCCTGCGCCGCAGGACCCTCGTGGATACTGTCCATGTCTGTCTCCGGATTTATCGATGTTTTGTTTTGGGTGCTACACGGGCGCCGCCGCCCTCCTGCCAGCCTCCTCGCTGGCAGCAATCAACGCGGCAGCGGCCCCTTCGCGTCCTTGGGCGTGGCGACGTCGGGCAGCCCGCCGGCGAACATGCCGAACGGTGGGCGGCCCAGCAAATGGCGCCCGTGAATTTCGCTGAGCGGATCGACGCGCGTCGCACCGTGCAGATTGGCCACACGGATATCACGCACAAAGCGCTGGATCGGGTTGCTGTCGCGTGCGGTGGACGACCCGAGGCACAGCTGGATCATGCCGACTGCGTCGTCGCAGAGCTTGGCGCCGTAGACGGTATGCATGGTCATCTGCGCCTCGGTTTCCGCCGGCATCGAAATGCCGTCGATCGCCGCACGGTCGACGGCTTCGGCATAGCGATGGATCATCGCCTGCGCCGCACTGATCATGGCGTCGGCCTTCGCCGCCACCATCTGGGCCGACGGCATGTCCGCCACCGTCGCATACGGGAGGTTGAACGGTTGCAGGCGCTGCGCCTGCTCAATGAAACATTCGAGCGCGCCACGCGCCATACCATGCACCACCGACATCACCGTCAAATGGGTCACGAGCATGAGCCCACGCATGTCCATGCGGTAAGCCACACCCTGGTACTTGCCGCGCAGCGCGTCCATGCGAGGCCCCAGATCGGCCATATCGAGAAACCGATGCGCAGGCACGAAGACTTCCTCGCGAGCGGTCACACTATTGCTGCACGTGCCTCGCATGCCCATCACATGCCAGTCGTCGAGGACCTCGTACTGACCGCGCTTGAGCAGCACCATGCCACGGCGCGGCATGCTTCCCGCCTCCTTGATTTCGACACCGACGCTCACCCAGCCCGCGTGTTTGCAACCGCTACCGAAATGCCACGTGCCCTTGACCATGAAGCCGCCTTCGACACGGCGCGCTTCCCCGACCCTGGTCGAGAAAATCGATGCGCCTGCGGCGATCGGGCCGACCCAATCGTCGTGCTCTGCAAACACTTCCTCCACGGCCTGCGCCGGAAACGGCAGCAGATTACGCGTGCCACCTGCCACGAATGCCATCCAGCCCGCCGCGCCATCCGCCCTGCCGACTTCGGACACGACATCGACCACATCGCGAATACCCAGCGCATAGCCGCCGAACTCAACCGGCGTGGTCAGTTTGAAAACGCCGGCCTGCGTGAGCGCCGCCAGCGTCGGCTCGGGAATGGCGCCCAGTCTTTCGCCTTCCAGTGCATGCTGCCGGATCAGCGGCACCAGCTCGGCAACCTGTGCACGAATGCGGCGGCCCTGCTCGGTGGTCAAGGCGGGTCCGCCGTCGGCGGGATACAGCGCGGTCATAGTCATCAATTTCCTCTAGATAGGGCAAACGCCCCGCCCAATGCCCGAGGCGGGACTTGCGTGGCCCCCTAATGTGCGCCGTGACCGCCACCCAATGAAGTCACAAGACGTCTAACGGCCGTTGTAATGCCCCGTTCGACCATGTCTCACCACGTGCAGGACAGCCAGGCTGCACAACGACGCCGCACTCATTCCCCGCGGACGGCCGCCAACGTGGGGTTTTCTCGGGGTGGTTCGAAATGGGGTATCGCCCTAACATCGAGCGCTGTTGATTATCGATTTTGTGGGGATTTATCAATTGGACGACGCACAGGAAGCCGATCGCGCCCTTCCTGATCGGGCCGATGCCCCCGATGCGGCGAGCGTACGCGGCGAACTGGCGCGAATCCTCGCCAGTCAGAGCTTCGCGACGTCCGAACGGATGCGCGCACTGCTCGAATATCTGACCGTCCAAACGCTTGAGGGTCACGCCGACCGGCTCAAGGAATACACGATTGCGATAGACGTCTTCGGGCGAGGAAGCGATTTTGACCCTCGCATCGAAACTGTCGTGCGCACCGAGGCGTGGCGTCTGCGAGCGCGGCTCGGGCGGTATTACGAAACGGAAGGGGCGGCCAATCCGATACGCGTGCAGTTGGCCAAACGCTCCTTCGCGGTCGTGGCGCAGCGCGTGCCCGAGCAGACTCGCTCTCTGACTTTCGACTCCCCTGTTCGCAGCGCTGCCGCTCGCGTAGCAGTGCTACCGTTTGTGGCTGTCGACGACGATGGTTCGCTGCGCTGGCTCGGGGAGAGTCTGGCCGACGAGTTCAGCCACGCACTCGGCCGTGTGCCGCGCATCGAGGTGGCTGCGCGCTCCTCGTGCCGGGTGATGGCGGCCTCCGCAACGATCGATGCATGTGAAGCGGCGCGTCGGCTCGGGTCAACTCTGCTGATCGAAGGCAGCGTGCGCCGCACCGGCAGCGAGGTGCGTCTCCTGATTCAATTGATCGATGCTCGGAGCGGCTGTCAGCTTTGGGCCTTCGCCGACGAACTGGCCTGGCGTGACGAGGCCGGCTTTGTCGCGAGCACGGCGCACCGGCTCGTGACCGAATTAATGCGCAGCGCGCCCGCATGGCAGACGCCCCTGGCCGAAGCCTTCGTCGACACCATGCGGCTCGATGCGGATTTGCGCCAGATTCTTCGCGTCGGCTTGGGCAGTGCGCCGTCCGAACTCGACATCATGCGCCAAGGCATCGGCTGGCTCGAAGCACGCTTGCGGCATGCCCCTCAAAACGCCGAATGGCAGTTGGCCCTGACCAATCTGCTGGCAACCTTCATTACGGTCGTGCCGGCGTCCAGCGCCGATCTAATGCCGCGTTTGCGCCGTTGCGCGCATGCGGCCACCCTTGAGCCGGGCACCGCCACTGAAGGACTCGTCGCGTTGGGCATGGCGTCTCTGTTCGTCTGCGACTGGGGCACTGCGCAAGATGCCCTGAGCCGGGCACTGTCGCTGTCTCCTCAGGATTGTGGCGCCCTCACGGCGCGTGGACTGCTGAATTTACAAGTGGGCCGCCTGAATGAGGCGCTCGACGACATCCGTCTCGCACGTGAACTGCATCCGCTGTCTGCCGCGGTGACCGGCACAGCGGCGGCTGTGCTGGTGAATTGCAGGCGCTATGGCGAAGCAGTCGATCTGGCGCGGCGGGCCGTTGGCCTCGACTCGGATTTCAAGCCGGCACAAGCCTTGCTCGCAGACGCCATGTTCTGGGACGGCCGCGTTCACCAGGCACTGGGGCGCCTCGAGGAACTCACGCAGATCGAAGGCCGGACCGCTTATGCGCTGGGAAAACTCGGCTACGTTAGCGCTCGCGCAGGGCTCGCCGACAAGGCACGCGAACTGCTGCACGAACTCGACGATTCCGACGACGATCCGGCACGCGTTTCGATGGCGCGTGTGCATATTCAGCTCGGTTTGGGCGACCACAACGCTGCGTTCTGCGCGCTGGACGAGGCGCTCGAAATGCCGACGGCGCCCGAGTTGCTGCTCTGCAGTGCGCCGCAATTCGACCCGATCCGGGACGACGGCCGCTTCGCCGTGCTACTCGCGCGCCTGAGCAAGGGCTCCGGTCAGGCGAGCACAGCCGCCAGACCGGCCGCACTTTGATCGCTGCCGGACGGCTCGGCAAGGTGCCGGTAGCGACCGCCATGAAACACCAGAGGCGAAGCCCCGGCGCGCTGATCGACAGCCAGCACGCGGCCGATCAACACCGTGTGATCGCCGCTCTCATGCAATGAAAAGGTCTCACACTCGAAGCGGGCCGCACAGCCCGAGAGCAGCGGCGTGCCGCCGTGGCCCTCTTCGATGTCGAGTCCGGCGAACCGGTCGATGCTGCGTGAAGCGAAGCGTCGCGACAGCGCCTCCTGCGCTTCGGACAGCACATGCACGGCCCAGTAGCGTGCCGACGTGAAGGCCGCATGCGACGACGATTGCCGGCTCAGACTCCAGAGCACGAGTGGCGGATCAAGCGATACCGAGTTGAAGCTGTTGGCGGTCACACCGACACGCTGTCGCCCGGTGTCGCGCGTGGTAATGACAGTGACGCCGGTTGCGAAGTGTCCGAGCACGCCACGCAGGACGTCGGCGTCGAAAGATGGATGAGATGGCATGACGAGAGACCAATCGAGATAGGAACGTCGCCATGATTCACGCATTGACGATCACCGGGAAGTCACAAGATGTCTCAGCCGCCGTCCCGCTCCAGCGACGACGCGGCGCTTGCTCGCCCAGAGCGCTGGCGCGCCGTGCCGGTGACACGAACATGGCCTGACGCCGCGCGAGCCGTGCCATTACCGATCACTACAAACCCTTTCCGATTGCACCGACGAACCATGACGCCGAAGTCCCTGCCTCCCTCCTGCGCCAATCTGATCGATTCGGCACGCTGGCGCGAGCTCGATCACATGATGGTGGACGACCCGACCACCGGGGTGCCCGCGTCGCAGCTCGGACGTAGCAGTCGCGGCATGCCCTGGAATGGCATCTCGGTGTGGCACCAGGTGGGTCCGGGTAACGAGCTCTATATCCCGGCCACACGCCGGCATACCGTGTTTCTTCGCATGCCGATGGCTGCCCCCGCACGCATGGTTCGCATCGACCCTTTGGGTGCCTGCGAGCGACTGTGGTATCCGGGGGAGGTTGTCATTGTGCCAGCTGGCACTCCGACGTTTTGGTACAGCGACACCTTGCGCGACAACGTGCATGTCGATCTCGATCCGGCCTGGCTGGGCCGCGTGATGCCTGAAGCCGGTGACGGCAAGGTCCCCAGGCTGCTCAGTCGCACAGGGGCGCGAGACCCCCTTATCGCGCATCTCGCCGGCACGCTGTTGGCTTCGCTCGACAGCAATGCCGCATTGCACCCGGGCTTTGCCGATGGATTGGCGGGCAGCCTGTCGATGCATTTGCTGGAGCATTACTGCGAAGTACGCCCGCACGCCGCGCCTGCGCTTTCGCAACGCCAGATGAAACGCGTACAAGACACCGTGTGCGCCAGCCTCGACGACACATGGACGACAGCACGCATGGCAGAATTGCTCAACCTGAGTCAGTTCCATTTCCAACGCTGCTTCAAAGCAGCCTGCGGCATCTCCCCGCGCGCCTGGCTTTTTCAACGGCGCATGCAGTATGCACGCGAGCAAGTCTTGTCGACGCGCCGCGCGCTCGCCGATATCGCATTGGACGCCGGCTTTGGCTCGCTCTCGCACTTCAGCAAGGCTTTCCGCCAGAACTGGGGGCAAACGCCTTCGTCGTTGCGGCGAAACTAAACGCAAGAATTCGCTAGTCACCGCAGGAATTCGCCAGCGGTGAGCGCCACGTCTTCGGATAATTTCTCGTGCCCGTGCCAACGAGCGCATGCGTGAAATATTCCGGAGACAAATTCATGAAGCCACCGCGCCGAGAAAGACGCAGCGTGATCCTCACTTGCGCGATTACCGGATCGATCCACGTTCCGAGCCAGTCACCCTATCTGCCGATTACGCCTGCGCAAATCGCGCAGGAAGCTATCGATGCAGCCCGCGAGGGAGCGTCGATCATCCATTTGCATGCGCGCGCCCCGACCGATGGCAGACCGACTGGCGATCCGGCCGTGTACATGCAATTCTTGCCCCCCATTCATGACAGTACCGACGCCATCATCAATATCACCACGGGAGGGGCGCCCGGGATGACGTTGGACGAGCGCCTGGCGGCGGCGCGTCTGGTCAGCCCGGAAATGACCTCGCTCAACATGGGCACCATCAACAACGGCTTTTTCGCGAGTGCAGACAAAATTCGGGACTGGCGCCACGATTGGGAGCGCCCGTTTCTCGAGGGCACGTATGACGGCATATTCAAGAATACATTCAAGGACATCGAACACATCATGCGCGCCCTGCATCAAGACCTTGGCGTCATGTTCGAGTTCGAGTGCTACGACGTAGGTCAGCTCTACAACCTCGCGTATCTGCTCGATAAGGGACTTTACCGGGGACCGCTGTTCATCCAGTTGATCGTGGGCATTCTCGGTGGCATCGGTGCCGGGCTCGACAACCTGCTCCATATGCTGCGCACGGCCGAACGCCTGTTCGGCCACGAGTTCGAATGGTCTGTCCTTGCGGCGGGTCGGCATCAGTTGCCGATGGGTGTGCACAACGCCCTGCTCGGCGGCAATGCTCGCGTCGGTCTGGAAGACAGCCTGACGGTTGGGGGATCTCGTGAACTGGCAACCAGCAACGCTGTTCAGGTCTCGCAGATCCGCGCCGTGCTCGAGTCGCTGGGGCTTACGATCGCGACCCCTCGGGAAGCACGTGAACGGCTCGGCCTCAAGGGCCGCTCACAAACTCGTCTGGACAAACTGGGGCGCTGAGGGTGAGGCAAGCCGTGAACCTCGCCATTCGGTCCACGGCAATCCCGCAATCGCCCGCGAGTACCCGTCAACTCGCCACGTCAAAATCGTAAAGTTCGGCGGGGTTCTCGACGAGAATCCGATGTGACACCGCCTGATCCGGGGGTAATGCCCCGGAAATCCGGCGTCGGGAGAAGTGGCGTTTTCTCGTTAAGAGGGAGTTCCGCAGATGAAGAAGTCGCAGAGGCGTTGGCAAAAAAATGGTGAAGCGATCTCGCCGCCGCGAGATGGCAAAGCGTGCTGTTCTGGAGCGAGGACTGACGATACGTGCGGCCTGCGCCGGGTTTGGCGTCAGCGAATCATGCTATCGATACGAGGCGAAGCTAAACATGGAGAACGAAGAGATTGCCGACCGGCTGTTGCGCGTCACGGGCTGCCATCGCAACTGGGGCTTTCTGCTGTGCGACTTCTACCTGCGTAACGCGAAGGGGTTCGGCTGGAACCACAAGCGCGCTTACCGGATATACCGCGAGCTGGAGTTGAACCTGCGTATCAAGCCGAGGAAGCGCCTAGTGTGCGAAATGCCGAAGCCGCGATCGGTGCCGCAGGCCATCAACGAAGTGTGGTCGATGGACTTCATGCATGACCCGCTCGCTCACGAGCGCAGCATCCGGACGCTGAACGTGATTGATGATTTCAACCGCGAGGCGCTAGGCATTGAGGTGGATTTCTCGTTGCCGTCCGAGCGAGTAATTCGCACGCTGAAACAGCACATGGAATGGCGCGCGGCGAGCCGAAGGGGATTCGTTGTGACAACGGCCCGGAATACCTGAGTGCGGCCATTGTGACGTGGACGCAGAAGTAAGGCATCCGGCCGGAATACATCGAGCCGGGCAAGCCGCAGCGAAACGCGTATATCGAACGCTTCAACCGGACCGCGCTATGAATGGCTGTCGCAGTATCTGTGGGAAGACCCGGAGCAGGTTCGCGAAGCGGCGGCCGACTGGATGTGGACTTACAATCACGAGCGCCCGAATATGGCGTTGGGCGGTTTTACCCCCGAAGCAGCGGCTGGCCATGGCCGCTTAGTTTCCACTTTTGCCGACCGTGGAAAACGGGGGCATTACCCTGGCGTTCTCCGCATCACGATCAGCCAGAGGTAAGCTACGCGCCCGGCTGCGCGTATTTGGCAAAATGCGTCTGGAGCCCAGCGATTCCCCGATTAGCGAGATGAAACGTGAATCCAGCCTCTCGCGCTTCACTGGGGGTCATGCCAAAGCGCGCACGGAACGCCCGCAAAAAATGATTGCTACCAGAGAACGACAACTCATGCGCGAGACGCGTAATCGATTGGTCGCGTCGGGAGCTACCGAGAACTAACGCGGAGTAAGCGGCGTCCAAGCGCCTGTCTCGAATTGCACTCGCAATCCCGCCGTCTGCAGCAAAAATTCGATACAAGTGTGCACGCGATACACGGAACCGTTCCAGAATTGAGGCAAGCCCCAGATTCGGCGATGTGAGATTTGCGTCAATGTAAGCCAACACCTGACTTCTGAGTACTCGAGAAAGCACTGGATCATCTGTCACAGACGCAGATTCGAACTTCCTGACCAGTGCCTCGGAAAGCAGATTCACCGCGCCGGCCTCGACGGCAAGCGCTTCGGCGCCTTTCATTTGAGGCGCCAGTTGGTTCAGGGTCACGATGAAACTCGCGAGCAGCCGAGTGATCGGCCAGTCCGCTTTGAGTACAGCGCCGTGAACACTGCGTCCGGAGGCCACCTTGTCGACCCTTTCTCGCGGCAGGAAAATAGTTACCGTCGTCCCAGGACTCACTTGTGTATTGGCCACTCGACTTAGATCCAACGCGAAGATGTCACCAGGCCGCACAGAAACAGGTAGACCGCAACAATCACCATCAAGCGCTCCTGATATGAACAGCTGGATCATGTACTGATCGAGTCCACTGGCTAGCACCAGCTTCCGGCTCCGGTCGTACCGCTGCGCGTTGAACGCCGTCCCCCCAATAAGCAACGTGCCCACGCTGTGGGACGTCACTGCCCCCTCAAGAAGAGGGCCTTGCTCATTCTCCACGGGCAATGTATCGAAGAACGGGCTGATGATCTCCCGCCACACATCGACCCTCAACTCCGGTGTTAGGTAGTCCGTCGAAAATGCAATATTGGTAGCCGGCCCAAGTGAACTCTCATCGGTTGAAGCGTCAATGCTCATGAGGTTGTCTGCCCTAACAACGTGACCGACGGAAATATGACTAGCCTGACATTAGCGCAGCTCTGGGCCGAGGAACAGCCTTAGTGGAATGAGGCCCACGCCCACCGATATTCGGTCTAATGTCATTGCTCGGATCCGCGCCCCGGGCTTCCCTCGGCGCAAACCCGAACTTGCGACGAAATGCATTGAAGAATTGCTGAGAGCTGGAGAATGTTCACACATAGGCAATCTACGAATTCGACGTTCCGTCGCCCCGGGAGAGCTTTGAAAACGCAGCGTTCTGGGGATGACTCTCGCAACACCACCGCCCCCCTCCGGCGACATCGGCAACTCTCCATTGACGCCCCCCCACGAAAGAGGTGTTGCCTTTTCTCCCGTCAGCGGCCTCGATGCCAAAGATCAGTCGCGTCATTTCGCGCCAGTAATTGCTTCGTGCCTGCAGTTGGACTGCTCTCAGGAGAACACACTACGTCAATGGCCGCCCCTTCCTCCCACAGAAGACCGATCAAGACTTATGTATTTTCAATACCAGCTTTGGAGGAATATACCAAAAAATAACTCAGGATAGCCAAGAAAGAATTCGATAGAAAAAGCCCCAGGTGACTTCTCCAATGAGGTCGCGACGCATTTATTTGCTTTGAAAATCCTGGACTGATTCGAGAGTAAGTTGCGAGCCTCAATTCAACCGGTCGATGTCCCCCGCTTTCGTTAGCACTCGGCCTTAGCGTCTAAGGGTAATGTTAACCGCCCCCCCCCCCGCTTAACCGAGCACCTCGGGCTGGAGATTTCCGGCGTCAAGGCGTGCGAGTCGTAACTCACACGGGGTCAGAGCGCCTGGCGAGCTATGCGGTCTGAGATCGTTGTAATCCTGTCGCCAGTGCTCGATCTTCTCACGCGCATCTTCCAATGACAGGAACCAGCGCACGTTACGGCATTCATTCTCGAAGCCGCCATTAAATGATTCGATAAATGGATTGTCCGTGGGTTTGCCTGATCGAGAGAAGTCCAAGGTTACGCCATTCTCATACGCCCGGTAGTCCGACGCGTACGAAATGAACTCGCTGCCGTTATCGACCTGTATCCGCTTCGGTGTACCGCTCAGCGCTTTCAGATGCCTTCAAGGCGTAACCGACGGTAATCGCCAAGCGCTCCCGACCCAAATTATCGACAACAGTTAAGGCCCGGAATTTCTGTCCATTGAACAACTGATCGACCACGAAATCCATGCTCCAGCAGGCGTTCACGGTAGAGACTTCCGGACGTTCCATGCGGTGCGCGGCAGCGAGGTCGCGTACGCCGCAGATTCAGCCCTTCCTCACAGGAGATCCAGTACGTCTTCGTGTGATTGATCAGCCAGCCTTCGCGTCGCAGCAAAACATGAATACGCTCCGCACCATAGCGTATCCGCGTCTCGGCAATCTCCCGGATACGCCGCCGCTCAGCACGGTCATCGCGCGGGCGAGGCCGATAAAAATACGTGGCCTGACGCAACAGCAGCACCGCCGTCGCGCGCCGGATGCTCACCCGATACGCCCGCATTAAAAAGGCAGCCAAGTCGCGCTTACGGGCCAGCTTCACAGCTTTTTTACACCACCTCCTGAAGCATCTGCTTGTCCAAGCTGAGATTGGCCACCATGCGCTTGAGTCGGGCATTCTTCTCTTCGAGTGGCTTCAGGCGCCGCAACTCGGAAAGCCCGAGGCCGCTGCACGTCGTCTTCGAGTCGTCGAACGCGGCTTCGGAAATACTCATCTTCCGGCACACTTCTGCCACCGTGGCACCCACTTCGGCTTGCTTCAGCGTGAAAGCTATCTGCCCGGCGGTGAGCTTCGATTTCTTCATACAAATTTCCTGTCCGTCAGTGCTTCAGATTTGCCAGAAATCTCCAGTTTTGGATGCAGCAGTTCTTCGCGGGGAGGTCAGAGGTCACCGACAATCGAATACGGCAAAAGCTAATCGCGAGCGCACCGAATGCGCATCAAATCGAATACTCGAACGCCAATTGCACATTGCCTGCACCGTTTTGAAACAGCCCTAGCTGATCGCCGCGGGTCAGATCGACATCGGTAGCCGAAACGTAAGTCCACGATCCACTCTCAAAGACGAAGTGCCCCAGAAGCTCGTCCTTGTCGCGAGATGACATCAGACGCTTAAGTGAAAGACTAGCGTTGTCCGCATTCGTCCCCACGCTGAGCGCAGAGAACGCAGCGCTGGTCGCGACGTCCAGGTGATATGAAGACGCCACAATCCAGCTGTCAAGCAATCCAACGCCGTAATTCCCGAGAAGGAGCCCCTCATAGCGCTGCGTTGAGTCATTCTCTTTCGCACGCGCAACAACTTTGAGACGCACGGGGTCTGACACCGCCCCTGCACCCCCACCGCGTGTCAATGTGACAAGCACGTCCGCTTCGCTCTCAGGCCATGCGGCCACATCGACTGAAATGTCATAAATTCCTCTGTCGATGTCGCTGACCTCCAGTGGCTCACCAAGTCGAGCACCTCCGAATGTCAGCGTCAATACGTCGCCCGCTTGTGCATCTCCAAATGGCACCGAAGCAATGATCGGGACGCCAGGTGCAATGTTTTGCTTCTTGAGCAGAAGCGCGCCTTGCGGCGCTCCCTGCTCCGTTGCCTGGAAGAAGTAGGGGGTTCCTAGCGAATCCATTTTCAGTCCTTAATCAGCATCCTCAATCGACGTCGGTCAGACGGTCTCGAAATATTCGCCTACGCCGGTAGGGGGAAGCGTATCGATAAATGACACCAACACTTCGGAGGTGACTGACTTTCCATGCTTCTGAGGTGAGATCGTGTACTGGATCGAACAGCGTCCCATGCTCCCCTCCGGAGACTGACCAATTCCCCAAAGAAAGATCCTAGGGAACCAGACGTACGCATATCCTTGGGCGATCTCGGCGGCGGAAATTTCGCGAGTGAGAGAGCCTTGCAGACCTTCAACTTCCAACGCCTCCGAATTGTCCATCCAGCCAACCAGCGTAGCCTGTACATTCAGGTAGAACCGCTTGTCACCCCACCCAAATACTGCAGGATTGTTGTCCTCGCCGACAGGAACGGCAACCGTAATTCCGTTCATCGTCGATTCGACGTTCATCACAACGCCATTGGCCGAGACGCCAGCGACAATGCTCGGCGCCGGCGCAGCGCCAGCGGCATCTAGCGTTACATGGCCTGGGTCACCCTTAACAAAAAATGCATTCGTAGTAGATAGCTTCGCGGGCTCTTTGACCGGCAGCACAATATAAGCGAGTTCATTACGATCGCTGCTATAGGCCTTGTTATGCAAACCGAATTTCGAGAAGCCCATCGCCTGCCTACCTGTATCGGTTCTCTGAACGAAGCTTTTATCGACTTGTTGCATTCGCTTGTTACAGAGCAGAAACAAATAGTCTCCGATCGCAGCGCTGTCGTAGGATGGCACAACGCACTGAAGTGATCCGCTGTCATCGGGAGTTACAACCAATGGCGATGCTACCGAAGGCCCAGGAAGCAGCGAATCTTCGGCACCTGAGAAATCTGGCAATACATAGTTGAAGCACGGTTGCTCCAGGGTACCTGACTTCGCAAACAAGCGCCCAGCATAGGTACCGCCAGTATTTGCCGCACATACGAAAACGCTCGCGACACCGTCAACGCCAGTGACGATGTCAACATAGAAATTTCCGGGAATTCCGCTCCGGGGAGGCAGTGGCATGACGGGCAACGCCTCGGTGGCCTCGAAATTTGAGAAAAACCGAACACCGGAAAAGGAGTAATCCGCATCCGAATACAATCTGATACAGACATTCTTTAATGGGCCACCGGGACTACCCTCCGCATCCCTGCTCGCCACATATACCTCCCAACGGAAAAAATTTCCCTCACTCGTCGACGGGGTCTCATTGCGGCCACTTGCGGGCAACAACTGAAAGGTATTTTGCTCAGTCGGAATACTCGGAGAAGTATCCTCGCCAGAATATGCGCTCGTAAAACGTGTGGGCACGGATGTGTTCGCCGAAGCGCGGAACTCGCCGGTCCATTGCGACTCTGGCGGCTGAGAACCATCTAGCACCGGCACATACATAGCGATGATTTCCGCCACCGCGACCGACCTATCACTGCCAACACTACGCGCAATCACGTCAAATGAGCCGTCGACGCTATCATAGGTCGTATCTGCATCGACGCCGACTGTGCGATAGAAAGCGAAGTCGGCTTCGCGCCCGTCACTTGAAAATGCGGCGCCAATGCTGTGGAAAGCTATGGTCCTTCCATCGGCGACACCACCGGGCACTTGTAAAGTCGCAGTGAACTTGACCAGTTGCCAATCATAGAAGTGATAGGCACCGCCCTCCGTATCTGGCACCACGTTCAGCGTTGGTGCAAGATCAAAGCGATTCAACTTCATAAGCGCACCTTTTTTGCTCATTCGTATTTGCGGCGTCAGACCGTAACCGAGACTGACAGGCTGGTGTCGGCTGAGAGATAGAACGATAGTTCATCTCCGGCGCTAACATTCACCGGCCCTGCACTCAAAGCGAATTGCCAAATGCCTGAAGCGTAGGTCAGATCTCCTACCTTCACCTGCTTTTGGCCGGATGGCCGGCGGTACAAAGTCAATTTGGCCGGCACCTGCCCGGATGCGTCGGGCCACTTAACGCTCTTAACATCCGACTCGCTTGTAATGCTGTAGGCGAAGGGTACGACCCATGAATCGACGACGCCGCTCAAGTACTCCCCCAAGTATGTTGCCTGGTGATATTGCACGTCTGACTCCAAAGATTTTTCATTCGAGACAACGATGCCCGTCTCATCCGAACGCGCGATATTGCCCGCCCGGCTCTCAATCTGATAGGTCACTACGTACTTTCCATTGCGGAGCACCGATAGCGGCTGAATATCGACCTCGAGCCCAAGCGGCGGGAAACTCTGACCGCTCAAAATGTACGAATAGCGTTCAAAGTCTCTCTGCCCCTCCTGCCCATTGAATCGCACCGTAACCTTGTCTCCGTCGTCAATCTGCTCGTAGGGCGGGATTTTCACCACTATGACGCTGCTCTTAACCGAGCTCACATTCAACACACCGCGGCTAGCCTGCGGTAATAGTGGTTTATCGAGAAACTGCTCTTTCATTGACCTCGACTCCTTCCCCCTCCGCTGGAGGGGGGGAAAGGTTAGCAACGTGACGAAGTCAGTTAAGCTACCTCGTGACTGTAAAACTCATCTGTAATCGTGGGCGAGACCATTGTCGGGTCATTGTCGAATGTTTCCGGAGCCCCAATACACCACGTGACCATAATGGTACCCAGGTCGCCCGTAGCCGGGTCGTCGCGGTATCCGGCCGTGACAAACGGATTGAACTGAAGCGTCGCGGATTTTTTCTGCACGTCGTCTGCAGATATCTCTATCGACGTTGTTTGTCCTGTGCCATGCTTGGCGTCCCCCGTCGTCCAGTCCCAACCGGTCATAGAAATACTCGCGGAGACGCTCGTACCCACCGTCATTGAGGCTTGCTCCTTCGTGCCGTCCCAGCCGACCTGTACCTTAAGCCCCGCCTTGCACATAGCAGGTGTTACGCGATTCGGAAATGCCTTATCAGCTTCAGGCAACAACGGCTTGGGAAGATCCGAACTAGAGAGCGGTGGTGTCACTGGCGGCACTACCGGAGCGGATTTCCAGATCCGAAGCATCGTGCTAGCTGACATCTGCGCCACGCCGGCAGCCGTAATATAGATGTATCCAATGCGGTTAAGCACCCCTCCGCTCTGCGAAGAAGACGTTTTTTCCGGGAGAGTGAAGCTACTGGTCGCAGCCTGAAAGCTGCTAATACCGCTCCACTGGAATGCGTTAATCCACGTCTTCTTCCCAATGAAGTTGATGGCGGGCTGCTTGCCGTCATCATTCCATGAAATAATATAGATATCCGAATTATGCGAAAAATTTCCAGAATTATTAAAAATCGCACCCTGCACTGTGCTGACGATTGCTGCATCGACGACGTTCATCGAAGCCGGTCCAGTCAATACGGGAGCATGAAGTCGAGGGTTCGCGCCGTTGAGGTCCGTAACGATAATCTGGCCGGTGGCGTCAGTTGTATTACCCTCAATATCCAGGTGAAGCAGACCATTCACCGGAGTGTCCGCGCCACTCACGTAAACTTCAAATTTTCCGCCAGTCGTGTAAAGCGTGACAAGATCGCTATCGGCGGTAACCGTCTGCGTTCCGGCCTTATCTTTGTAGATATTCAAACCTTTTATACCCGCCTCGCCTGTGATCACCTCGCCATCGGCGTTCCTCAAACAAAGCGCTCCAACAAATTCCGCAGGCGCCGTACCAGCATCGTTCATAAACGGGGTTCCATCGTGATGGACGGGCTTGTATGAGATCTTGAAGTAGTTTTGAAGCTGATCATCCGGCTTCTGCGTGGGTGCTCCCGTGGCAACGATTTTCGTACCAGCCCCCAGATAATCGGCGGCGGGGATGAAGGACGCAGCAACGGGTCTTGTGACCGGGTCATCTAGAGACGCCAATACTGTGGCTTCCCCATTTACAAGCCTACAGAGGTCCGCCTGGAACGTGACGGAGCCCGCATCCAGTTCAGTGATGTACACGTCGACCTTTGCACCCGCCGTCTTGCCCTGATTGCCCAGGTCTACCTTCACAGCATTGTGGTTCGCAGTGATCTTCGGATCGATTGCTCGAATACCAACATTCGCCTCGGTTGCCGGATCATCCAAATAAAAGTGCACATAGTCATTTGCTTGAAAGGCTTCGGCATCAGAAGAGAATTCAACCGAGAATTCAAAGCACTGACTCCAGCCTAATTTGCGATCCGAACTGACTGGCGATGATGAAGTTGCAGTAATAGTCATTACGCTATTCTCAATAAGAGTTTACGAAAGGAAATCGGACATCTCAGGTTTTATTACGTGAGCCTCTACCCAGAAAATAAGTCTTCACTCTCACGTGTCGCAATGATTGCAGCCATGATAATTTTCAACGTTTTGTTTTTCATTGATCTCATTTGAATGCTGGCCAATCATCTTCCAAATCCCATCAAAACTCGTAGCGAATAGCAAACTTTCCGCCAACCCCAGAGTTTCCATATCCACCGGTACGAATCTGGCCACTGATTTCCGCATAGGCTTGCAGCCTGTCGCTAATCTGGCCGACCACACCGGCCGCAAGTTGTATGGCGCCGCCCGCGTTGCCTGTCATCAACGATGGCAACCCCGTCAAGTTGACCTCTCCACCGTACATTTGCGTGAAGCTCCAACCGATGTCGACATAGGGCCGCACTGTCGACGTCGCACCTTGCACCGGGTAGCTGACGCGCATGCCGGTACCCGCGGTAATCGAGCGACTGCTGTTGATCGACACTGAAACGCCATCGGCATCCGTCATGTGCCGGAAGTTCGCGGTGTGTCCCAAGAGTTGAACGCGAGGCTCAAGCATGAGACCAGACGGCAGTTCGATTTGACGACCACCTTCCAGCGCCAGATCCCACCCAGTGCCGTACAGCGTGCCGACGTTTCGGCTCAGGCTATTGACACTGCTTCGGTAGAAACTGCCGCCTAACACCGCGTCGGCATACCAACCTTCTCGGGACATCCAGGTCGCAGTCAGCGCGAGCGTTTGCGCCTGCATCGACAGGTCGCTACTGTTGTTTGCCGCCGAAGCTCGCGGTGTCGCGTGCACCGAACCGATCGCCGCAGCCACGCCTACACGAAGCGCATCGCCGCCTGAGGTCGTGTAACGCAGGACGTTACCGCCGAACTGTAGCGCCTGTGTACGCTCGTCGTAGCCGTAACCGAATTGAGTGAACGGCAGGTTCGTCGCGTAGCTGCCCGTATCACCAAACACCCGCGCAAACGCTTCGCTCCCCACCGGGGAGGCCCCACCGCCATGACGGATGTCGCCCAGCCGTGAATGCAGTCCATCCATCAGCGCAGCACTGTAGCGCTGCAGAACAAGCGGCGCGATCAGATAGGAACTTACCTGTGGCACCAGCAGCGGCCGACCCGGATTGTTTTTGGGCGTCCCCGGCGTGATGTTGCCCCTATCGTCTTCGTACGCTGTCTGAAGGCGATAATCCCACGTGATATCGCCATTCGGGAGCGCGCTTTGTGTTGGGTCAGCGGCGCCCCAGGTGGATCCGGTCCCGTATGCGAACAGTCGGTACTGGTAGGCGCTATTGGCGCCAGTGACGTATGGCCTGTCGAGCTGAAACGATGTCGCTGTTGCATTGCCACCGACCTGCACGAGCGAGATCCCTTCGTCAGCATGGGCCTTGTTGTCATCGCGCACATTAGTATTCGCCCCCATGCCGGACGCTGTCACATGCAGTTGGGTCGTTCCGCTGGCATTGCCGCTGATGAGCACCTTATCAGTCTGCTGCCCCTGCGCCCCCCCTACGTTTAGGGAGGTGTTCAACCCAATCGTTCCGCCTCCTGCGTAATCGCCTGCTATCGAAAGGGTCTTGTGTTGAGGCACACCGTCCAAGACGTATGGAGTGGCAAACGTGATCGTTCCACTATTCGCTAGCTGCTGTACCGTCGAGTCGCCGCTCAGATTCCAGACCGAGCTAGTATCCGCAAGCGTAGCATTGACGCTGCCACCACCGGACTGTGTGATAGCGCCATCGAACTCACTGCCGCCGGAGAGCTTGATGTGGACGTTTGCACCGGTGACGCCAGCATTGATGTTGCCTTTGATAAGGGATGCGCCAGAGACAGTCAAGGTGCTGCTGCCTGCAGACGTCAAGTCGTAGGCGAGCCCCGCACCGCCATCCACAGTAACGCCCGAGAGCGACACATTCGCGCCGCCAGCGGCACTAATCGCCGGACCGCCATTGGCCTGACTGATGGTACCGCCGCTAGCAGTAAAGTTTCCGGCCGTCACAACCAATCCGCCGCTTAATGCCACGTACCCCAGCGTGAGCGAGCCAGTACCGTCCTTGATAAAAGTGGCGTCGCCGCCGGCGCTCCGACTGCCACCAGAGTCGACATAGGTCGCAGCACTGCCGAACGTGGCATCTACGCCCGCGTCAACGGTAACCGTAGCGTTTTTCGTCACTTGCAGTTCGCGGCTGGAAGTAAATGGCGTGCCGCTTGCATCCGTCGCAACCCGCAGGTTGCCCCCCTGCAGGCGCACTTCGCGCTCGATGGACGTATTGCCTAGATTACTGTCACGAGAGACCTGCAGCGTGCCGCCATTTATTTGGGTGTTGCCAACGTAAGAGTTATCGGCCTGGAGCGTGGTCAAGCCGGCGCCATTCTTGACGACATAGACGCCGTCGCCATTGGGCGTGGTGCCCCCGTGGCCGATGTGATAACTAATATCCCCGTCTGCGACGTCAATTTTGTCGTTCGAACCAATCACGCCCCCAGTACCGCCGGGCGAATATTGCAGATTGAGGTCATTCCAGTTCGCCGCAGTATTGGGATGGTTTGGATCGAACTGAGCGTTGGTCCCAGATAGATCCAACCAGCCGTTACCGATGGTTATGGTTTTGTTAAACGTCGATGGGTCAGTAAGACCTGTGATCACCAAAACACCACCATCGACTTTAGCGGTGTTGATGCCGCTCCAGGTTTGATCTCCGGCGAGAACCTGGGTGTTGGCGCCCGCCTTGTCAATATCGACGGAACCACCGGTGAACGAACCGCTGAACCGATAAGGTCCGCCGCCTTTCAACTGGTCGCTGCCAAGGGCGATGGTCGTGCCGGCGCGCACTGCAATCTCGCCGTTTCCGGTCAGGGCGCCAATCGCCAAGGTTGCGTCATGGGTTGTCGCGTCGAGTTTGCCGCCAGCCACTGACGCTGTCCCCGTCGAAGGGGGCAACGGCGCGTCGAGTTGTACGATACTGTCTGCTGCCGACGAGGTCCCTTTAAAGACCAGCGTTCCACCCGCAACTGCTCGCATCGCATTACCGTTGGTGGACACGCCGGCATCAAGCGTGATAGTGCCTCCCTGGCCAGCAACAGCGCCCCAATTGGCCGGAACACCACTAAGAATTGTTGAGGTTCGCGGCGCAAACGGATTTTCCGCCGTTATCTCGATGGCGCTCCCGCCATCGGCATAGATGAGCGCACCGTGATCCGATGAAATGTTGCTAAGTTGAAGACCTTGAGCGTCAAAAACGAACGCGCCTCCCCCCGACAAGCTAAATCCGTTGGCATCCTGCCCATGGGTCTTAATCATTGCGCCGGGGTTAATGGTAAGTGCTGCGCCCGGATCAGAAATCACCACTCCGGCCGCGCCAGTGCCTGAAGTTTCAATGATTGTGCCGCCACCGAGGACCGCCGTACCGCCGGAAATCGCCACACCGGGAGACCCATCATTCAACGTGGTAATCTGCGTGTCCGCGATGGACACATTTCCGCCCGCCGAAACGTTGACGGCAGGCGAATTAAGCCCTTGCGTTTTGATGACTGACTGCCCACCAACCGTAAGCGCACCGGCATCGACCTGAATGCCTGTCGAATTGTCCCCCTGCGTCGTCACATCGGATTGCGAAACGTCCAGATGACCACCGGCCCACCCCACATGAATTCCGGTTGAGTTCCCACCATACGTCCTAATTCGCGTATACCTTAGCGACGAATTTGTGCCAACGGGCGCCGTCAAGGCAACCCCAGACGAGTGGTCGCCGTATGTCTCGATCTTGCTTTTACTCAAGTCCAGACTAGCGCCCGCTGAGTCCAGCGTAACCCCCCCTGTTCCGCCGACCGTCACTCCGATCGAGCGATCCCCCGTTGTTTTGATCTGAGAGTCGAAAAGGGCAACATGATCTGTGGTTCCGACCGCGAAAACGCCAGATGCCCCGTCTGCGCTGCTATTAATTGCAACGTCTGTCGCATCGAACGCGCCGGGAAATGAGGTGGTCCCGGAAACATTGACCACCGTTCCGCCACTACCAATGGAGATGTTCTTGAGCGAGACACTACCGCCGAACGCTTTCACTGCTGTACTAACGGCCTGAATCGTGCTGTTCCCATCGCCCGTAATTGATATCTTGCCAGCATTACTCACACCGATCGCGGACACCTTTCCTATGCCCAATTGATTAATATCAATATGGCCAGATAGCGTCACAGAACCACTTCCAGACGAATAGACTCCCCACGACCCTCCATAGCTTTTGATCGTCGTATCGGTCCCAATCAATTTCCCTGCCGCCACGAAGATAGCAGCCGAAGTCGCGTCATAAGCGTTATCCGAGTTCCTGACAGTGATATCGACCGGGCCGTTCAGAGTGACGGTCCCAAGGTACCCATCCAGAGTAATCCCCGCCCAACTTTGGGAACTCGGATCATGGGTTCCATCAATATTCATCGTCAATCTTGCTCCAGGCGCGAGCGTGAACGAAGTCGAACTTGCCCCGTCCACCGAGATCCCCGCCCACCAATCTCGGTTCAATTGCCGCCCATTTATCGACAAGTTGATATTGAGATCGCCCATTGCCTCGAGAGACGCATTGTTAGAAATCACAATGCCGCCCGCCCATCTTCTATCCGCATCGGTGCCGACGCTCTGAATCGTCACCTTGTCGCCGGCCGTATAGGAAGAACCTCCGCTCAACAGCCACCCATAGAGATCTCTACTGTTCGTGACATCGACTGTCGTGCACGCACTCAAACTTTGATTCGTGACGCCTTGGTTAATGAGCACAGGCGTACACGCTGCCTTGGCTCCGCGGCCCCATAAGCTCATGGCTCCCACCAGGACTAGCGCCATCACGAGTCGGGTCGGGCGAAAATTTGACGCGTCTTTCATTGGTTTAAAGAATCGACGAGCAGATCTGTCGGTATATTGACTTCGGCGGCGGCCCAGCCGCTGAGGATTCTCTAGGTTCATAGGGCAAAATGCTCGCCTCCTTTGGCCTTCTACGCCTTTGATTTTTATCCGCCGACCATTGAATACCCCCCCACTTACAAACACGACGCGTCTGTAGTGCTTCCCCTTCCCATCAGAAAACGGTACCGCTGAGAATTGGAAAATCCGTCAGGTCAACGCCAAGAAGACGAGCACGTTCACCGAAACACAGGCCGCGCTTGCGTTGAGGCAGGCGGACCTGTGTGCGACGATCGAATTAGTGAGCCGTGAGCCAGGCAAATGAAAAACTCGACGGAGAATCGCAAGTCGGGATCGCCCGTATCGAGGCGAGCGATCCGGAGCAAAATATTGAGCCAAGTACCGGTACGTCGACCTATGACACGCTGCCACCGGAGAAAAAAGCGAGATTCACGGGGATTGCGCTTGAACTTCAGATCGAACGGTATTTCGGTAGAGGCGCCGTCAATGCACTGGCGCCGGCCCTGTCTGCCATTTGCCACGACGCAATGCATTGCTGCACGCGAGTGAAGCAGTTCCGCGAGTTCAAAGAAGGGATCATTGCAGCGATGAACAGCGGCATGGATTACGAGGCGCTGCATGCCCAACTGACGAGCTATCCGGTCCGCGAAGAAGTGAACCGTGCCGATGCCTAGTTTCCGGCAACTCATGACACCTAAGACGCCACGCGTACCGACAAAGCCGTCACCTGGCTGCGCGTCTCGTGAGCGCTCTCAGGCGCTCGCTCAACCCATCAACGACCGGGTTCCCGACCGATACCGGTGGCACGCACCGTCCGACCACCCCATGCTGTTGATTGGCCATCGACTGCGGTGCATAGGCGACGCTGACACTAGCAGCCACCAAATTCAGCGCCAGCGCGAATGACTCCGCCTGCGTTGCTGGCGCAATATCGGCGCACGCCCCATTAAACGCATGGAGCACCTCGTGCGAAGGATGCGCCGGACAGGTAATCCAGTTCCCGTCGCCTATTCGCCCCAGCAATGAATTGGCTCTCATCGTCCGCTCATGCCAAGACGGAACCGCTAGCACGTAGGGATCTGACCAGAGCGGAAAGAATGTGTCGCGGGCGCCACACATCGCGCCTCACTCCCCAGCCAGAGATCGTCTCTCTCACCACTGCGTGGGCTGATCCGCAAGGATGGGCGAGCCGCACAGATCATCTCCACGAGAATCTCGACCTCGGCACCCGAGATATCCTGGCTCACGCCAACGTCCAACATAGCCGGCGCCAGCCCGCCCCCCTGCGCCCGCCAACATATTCATTCTTATTCTCGATCTCCGGGCCTTAAGGCGCGTTCCCGGCAAACGGATACGGCAAGCGCTTAGCGCCCCACGCGCCGCGTCGACTGTCACTGCCGATACGTGACCGCAACAGGCGCGTCCGTAAGCGAACCGATCGCGCTGGACGTCTGGAACGGAATCTTCACGATCGACGTTCCATTCAGATCCATGCCATCAAAGCCAACACCCCTCAACACCGGGTTGTCGTAGGTCTTGATGTAATAGCGCAGACGCTTCAGATCCGCAAAAACCGTCCACTGTGTGTACTCGGGCGCGTCGGCTTCGGTAGTCTTCACCCATCCCTTGGGAATGTCGAAGCTATTCGCGACATGCTCAGCCAGACGCACGCCGGGATCGCCGCTCGGCACCCGTTGAACGGAGATGGTGTAACCAATCGCGCGAATGAAGCGGGCCGGTGGCGTCGTGTCTCCAGGAATACCCTGCAAACCCGACCCCTGGCCAAGCGGCGCGAGCTTCACGCCACCGATCTCTTTCGTGGGCGCATCCGCGGTCGTCAGATTGAGATAGTTACGCAGGTTGATCATGTGCCACTCGAACGGAGGCGAGTTCGTGAGCACGCCGATCGGGTTGTCGTAAACCTTCAGTTCACCGTGAATCGGCTCGATCACGATCGACGCGCCAGTCCGGTCATGAAGCGTGAAGTGCACCGGCGGCACGATCCCCATGTCCGCTTGCTTCATGTCGACGAGGGCAATCTTCGGTAGCGCCGCCTTGACCTCGGCAACTGAGGCAAAATTCGTTAGCGCCCACGTGAGGAAATCCCACGGCGCCATCATCTGACGCCCATTCGCATCCGGCTGCTTCGTGTACTGCGCAAACCCTGGGAAATAGAGAATGCCGCCGGCGAGACCATTCTCGTTCATCCCATCGACAAGACTGGGCAGCCCAAGACCGTTCATGCCGATCGCCGCGTAGCGACCATGCCACTCAGCCCGATGCTCCTTCCCGGGCAACGTCGCGTTGAGCGCAAAACCGCGCGGGATCAGGATCAGGTCCGACTTCATCGGAAACGCGAACTCCATCGTCCGCGCATAGACTCGCCCGCCGTCGCTCGTGTTGAGGATGAAGCTCGTGCATGCCAGTGCTACGTTGGACACGAGAAGTACCGGCAATACTGCAACGCCCACAAGCGTCGAAATACCCTTGCCCACCCATCGCTGAATGAACGCTTCATTGTTACGCATACATCCTCTCAGAGTCAAAAGACCATGGAAAGCCCAGCAACCGGGCCATGCTGTGTCACACGCCATGCGAAGCGATCAATGCCACCACCATCGTTGACATAGTCCTGATACCAAACGCGGTATCCGAATCGCAAAATCGTCGGCTTGTTGAAGACGAACGTCCGATAACCGAAATACGTTTGCAAATTGGCGCTGAATCGCGAACCGATACCGAAACCACCGATGTCGCCCTCGGCGAAGAGATTCCAGCGCTCCGAGAGGTCAGCACTCACGCGTACGCCGATGAACGGGTCAACCCAGCGCTCGGTATGTGTGCCTACGATCGGATCGGCAGAAGCATTAACCTGCGTCCAACGCAGGCCGAAGGTCGGCTCGATCGTGACGGCACGCGATTTCCCGAACAGGGTATTGCCGGGCTTCTCGATCGACCAAGCATGGAAAAAACCGCCCAGTGTCACCATTTTCGCGGTCGTGCCGAATCGCACTGCAGCCCCGGCTACCGTTGCGTCCTTGGCGTCGCTCGTGTACTGGCCATCCATATAGACGCCATAGCGCCCGTTGGTGAGTTCGACCTCTCCCATCAATGCAAGATCGAGGTTGCCCAAGATTGTCGAGAAGGGAACACGGACCGGCACGTCGTATCGGCCGATGGCCCCATTACCGCTGAGCGATGCCGCCCAGATATATGGGCTGACGACCACGGACCAGTTGTCGTTTCCCGCTATCTCTGTCTGGCCTGTCTGGCTCACCTGCCCCAGCGCAGATATGGGTGAACCCAGGGCTGCGCACATCGCCAGTGCAGCGACGCCGTGTGCGAATAAGTTGCGACAGGTCATCTCAGCAAATGTCCTCTGTGTGACTTGCGCCGCGAACCTGACGATGGAAGTCACGATCTCGCCCGCAGCCGTGCGGACTGTCCGCCTGAGCACTTTCGCCCGAACGCTGAGGTTCAGCCGAAACTCGAAACGCGGAAGGTGACATGCCGCTGTGGCGCTTGAACGCCACACTGAAGTTGCACGGGCTGCGAAATCCCGCCTCCTTCGCCACTGCGCGCACCGCGACCCCCGTGTTCCTGAGCAACCATGCAGCCCGTTCCATTTTTTCCATGCGCAAATAGTCCGCCACAGACACGCCCAGCGACGCCTTGAACTGATCGGTCAATCGCCGGTCGCTCAGTCCGAGCCGGCTCGCGAGTGACTTGCTGTTCCAGCGTCCAAGTCCTTCCCCCTTGATCAGATCAATGGCGTATTGGGCGGACTTCGCCATGGTGGATTTCGACTCTGGTTTCGCATCACCCTTACTCTGACGTCCTTGACGAGCTGCCCTGATCTGCCAGCCCAGCCGCGCAACTAACTCCTCGGCAAGGAAGGGATACACAATGCAGTCGGATGCCCCGGAGACAAACGCCCGTGTGCGGGCATCGCTCGAACGACCGTCGTCGACCACCACCAACGGCAGTCTCAAAAGCCGGTCCACGCCACGTATGAGGCTGCAGAACGCGCAGGCATCCATGCCGCGCAACGCCCCATCAACCACGACCACGTTGGGTGGTGAAAAAAGCGCATCGTCGTACGTCTGCCATCCATCGGACACGACGCGGACGTCGAACAGTTGTTCGCGCAGGGCTGCAGTTGCGCGCTCGAACATCGACTCTCGCTCCGTCAATAGCCAGACCGTCGCTTGCGAACGAATCGCCCCCGACGAACGCCGGCCAACAGGTTCTGTCAGAAGGGTCGCGCATTCCATGTCATCGTGCCGGTTCATGATTCGATCACTCCCAATGAACTGCCGCTGGCGAACTCGCAACGTGCGTCCCGATACCGGGACGGGCTTTGTCCGACGATCTGGCGAAACGCTGTCGCGAAGTTCGCACTATCGGAAAAGCCGAGCACTTCGGCGATGCTTGTCACGCTCAGCGAACTGCTTTTGAGTAACGTCCGAGCGCAATCGATACGGCGTTGCCGAAGAAAACGCGACGTGCTGCAACCGGCCACTTCGCGAAATGCCAAATCCAGGTTGGCAGTGGACACGCCGATACGCGACGCCAAAACCGACTTTGACATTTCGCCGATCTCGCAGCTCGCCAGATACCGGACCGCGAGGCGATAGATCTCGTAGCGACGAGAAACTCGCTCGACGGCTGGCAATCCCATCGATGCTGTCTGGGGCGCATTACACTCGCTCCTCAGACGTGCCCTGACACGCACATCGATCTCGGCTCGTCCCGAACCGGCATCGACATAGTCCACTGCGCCAGCGCGGAAGCACTGAACGCGCAGGTACGGCGAGTCCGCCGGGCCGACTACCATGAGTGGTAGCGCCTCCGATACCGCATTCTTAAGCAGCCGAGTGCAGCGGATCACGGCATCGACCGTCCGCTCCGTGACGGACATCAGGACCAGCGCAACGGCATTCGCAAGCTCGGCGGAGTACAAGGCCTCTGCGATATTCCCGACGATGCGGTAATGCACGTCGCCCCCATCGGGGCTGAGTGTTACGCCGTCCGTTCCGGCAATACCACTGTCCACCAGAACGATGCGTTCCCCATAGTGTGATTTGATCAATATATTGCTCCCCCGCAAATTCGCGTCGCATGCGCTTGAATTTCCAGCGTCAATATCTGGACACAGCGGGGCTTGGCGCCACCTATCCGTATCCGATCGCAACCGGCATGACAGGAAATGAGCCCCCGATCAGACGGTCGAGTTCATTGTCGGAGAACCAACGAGGCATAACTCGCCTCTATGTCTCACTCGTTTCTCCCTGGTATCTCCCCCCCCACCCCCCCGTTTTCCTCTGGGTAACCACGGATATCCGCCGGAACGGAAGTGCCCGATTCGGGGCCGGCCACCTGCGCTATGGAGGTCGCGATGGCACATGAAAGGGAGATCGTCATTTCGGCCAGTGGCTTGCCCCGCATACCAGCAAGCACCGAGTCCTCGGTCTCGCGCGCGATCTGGGCAAGTCCATGTAGACCGAACCAGGCAGCCGCGCCCGCCGCACGATGTGCAAGCTCACCGATTCTGCTCTGATCCTGCTCTTGGTCCAGCGTGGCTAGCGACGCGCGAATCTCGGAAAGACTATTGAGGAAACGCCGCTTCAGCTCGGGGTTTTCACTGAGAGAAAGTGCTTCCCGGGCTCGCTCCAACGCAGGATCGGACATCCGACTTTGCGCCAGCACAGCGCGTAGCGTCGCCAGGTCGACAGGCTTGATAAGCACTTCGTCCGCCCCTGCGTCCATGCAGGCCTGGCGTAGCGAAGGTGTGGCGTTAGCGGTCAGGGCATAGACTGGCAAGTGGTGGCACGCGGGAAACTGCCGTAACCGGGCGATCAGCTCGACGCCCGACATGCCCGGCATCGTGCAGTCGGTAATGACGGCGTCGTAGTTGACGAGCGTCAGCTGGTGCAGCGCTTGCGTGGCATCCTCGACCGCGTCACACGTCATTCCCAAGCGCGATATCTGCAATTTCAGAAGATCCCGATTCAGCGCCTCATTTTCGACCACCAGGAGGTGCATGGGTGCCGCCGCCCCCGTCACCGGATCTGGCTCCATGTCGACATCGGGCCTCAGCGCATCCGTCGCGGCCAGCTCATCGACGGCGATCGCCAAGGGAAGCGAGACCAACATCGTGGTGCCACCGCCATCGCGCTCGGTCACCAGAATTTCCCCTCCCATCGCCTTTACCAGTCCGTGTGTGACGGCAAGCCCCAACCCCACGCCACCGACTTCGTGGCCGGCGCCCTTGCCTCGTACGAAGGGCGAGAACACTCGCGTCCGCTCAGATGGATCAATACCGATGCCCGTGTCGCTCACTTCGAACAGCACGGTCTCGTGGCCTGGCGCGGCGGCTTCGGAAAAGACGCGCAACGATACGCCGCCCACCTCGGTGAATTTCACCGCGTTGCCCAAGAGATTCAAGAGAATTTGCCCGACGCGACGGGGATCGGCCATATAGGCGGGCGCAAGGGCGGCCGACAGGTTCACTTCGAAGTCGAGCCCCTTCTTGTGCGCCGTCGGTGCGACCAGTTGACCTATCTCACGGGAAACACAATCAATCGACACAGGAGCAATTCTCAGGGCTGGCTTACCATGTATTGCCGCCGAGTACGTGAGCACGTCGTCAAGGATTGATGTCAAGATGCCGGCCGCCGCGCGCGCGGTTCCGACCAGCCGCTGGTTCTCGCTGCCGATATCTGCTACGCCAAGCAATTCGAGCAGGCCAACAACGCCACTTAATGGTGTGCGCAACTCGTGACTGACTGTCGCCAGCAAGGTGTCCTTCGCAGCGGAAGCCGCTTCCGCAGCTCGCTCCATGCGTCGAAGATCGGAGACATCGAGAAATGCGGCCAATACGGCGTCTATGCGGCCACTGGTGCTCACGCATGCGCGCACCCAATAGAGCGCCTCGCGACGCTCACCGTCCGCCGTCATAAAGTGTATCGAGTCCTTGACGCGCACTCCTGTCGCAAAGACCTGTTGCAGGCTGTTCCGCAGCTTCGCCCAGCCGTGCGAATCCAGCATGCCGGCGTCACTCACCGGGCGGCCGATCAATTGGTCCGCCCTCAGGCCCAGTGCATCTTCGAATGCCGGATTGACGGCGAGATAGCGGCCTTGTCGATCCTGGACGAGAATGGGCGTGGGCGTGGCATCCATCACCATCGCCTGAAGTTCTTTCTGAAATGTCAGCGCCCGTTCGGCACCGCGCCGTCGCGACCGCTCCACGCACAACCAAACCACTGCGAAGACCAACGAAACCACGAGCAACGGCACAAACACGACCGTCCAGTCCGGCATCAAACACCGGAGGTCAAACGTACTACCGCATGAGCTTGTCATTGTTTCTGCAAAAATCCAGCAATTCTTGGTTGGTCGTCAAACCAAGCTTCTCCTGCGCATTGCGCTTATGCTTGCTAACTGTCTTTGGACTGCGTTGCAGGCGCTTCGCTATATCGAGAATGGGCAGCCCTTCGTAGGCGAACATTCGAACCACTTCGATCTCAGAGCGCGTGAGCGCCGCCTCGCGTTGCAAGTGACTCTCGGGGATACTCACCTCGCGCAGCATCGTCTGAATGCTCGCACTGATGTAGACTTCGCCGCGCGCCGCCGCGCGCAAGGCGAGTACAAGGTCTTCGACCCCGCCCCCCTTATCGACCACCGCAATTGCACCACGCGCGATCAGCATATTCACGACCGCGAGATTGCGCATCGCCGTAATCACAACGACAGGCGTCTCGGGAGAGATGCGCCTCAAACGCTCCACAAGGAGCACGCCATCTCGCCCGTTCGAAGACGGCATCGACAGATCCGTCACGATGACATCGCAAGGATGCTGCACGACCGCTCTGACGAGGTCCTCAGCCGCGCCGACTTCAGCAATGATCCGTCCGACCCCACTTGCCTCGATGACAAGCCGCATGCCGTAGCGCACGATCGGGTGATCGTCTGCGAGAATAATTCTCACTATTGCCTCCCTGACCTACGTGACCATGACCTCAAGGGTTACCTGCCTCATCGGGTGCGGCAGTCGACTTATTGAGCGATATTCCATGACATCTTCACGTCCGATCTGGAGTAGCGAAGGACAAATGCTACGCATTCGGCGCAGCAACGTGAATGAGATAAATCTTGAATAGAATATTTTTATCGCTACTCGAAAATTGCAGCGCAAACCTCGGACGTCGTTCCATGCCTGTGCTCGCCAAGACGCCGAACAAACTCTTCCGCAGGCATCGGCCGCCCGAACAGATAACCTTGGAGAATCGGTACGCCGCGCTCTCGCAGAAATTCGGCCTGAGGCCACGTCTCCACGCCCTCGGCTATCGTCGTCAGTTCCAGGTTTTTTGCCAGATCCAGAATGCTGTCGAGGACCCGTTCCGAAAGCGGATGGCCACCGATTTTGGCGACGAATGACTTGTCAATCTTGAGCGCGTCCATCTCAAAGTCGCGCAAATAGGTGAGGCTGGAATGTCCGGTGCCGAAGTCGTCTACCGCCACTTTGATACCCATGCCGTGAAGTGCGTCGAAGATTTCGCGTGTCGCGCCGTCCGAAGTCAGCAACTCACGCTCCGTCAACTCCAGCACGAGCTGCACACGCCACTGATTGAGTCTGCGCTGCAGCGCCTCGCAATCCTCGATGATCGATGCGCATTGCATGTGGCGGGCGCTGATGTTGAAGCTCAGCCGAAACCCATTGGGAAGATCGACTCCGCTCAACGCCTTCGTCACTGAGTGGAAGAGCCCTCGCGTGATCGGCACGATCAATCCGCTCGACTCGGCCAATGGAATGAAACTGTCCGGCTGGACCAACCCTTCTTTCGGATGGCGCCAGCGTATGAGAACTTCTGCCCCCACCCAACGCTTGTCAGACGAGTTCACCAGTGGCTGGAAAAATGGCACGAACTCGCCTAACCGCAATGCGCGCGACATCTCGTGACGCCGCGAACCAACATGACTGAGCCCTCGCTTGACGAAAATCCCGAGAAGGATGCCGAAGACCCCGAAGGCGATAATCAAACCAAGGTAGTCGGACGCCATCCGGTTCAGTAGCACCCCTTTCGGCATAACCGCCCAAACCCGGAATGGGAACGTCGCGGAACGTTCGAATATCACGTCCCCGCCGATACTGGCGTCGTTGGACTTCAGGCCGTCCGCCCCGAGCAACTTTCCCCCTACGTCCAAAATGAGCCCATCGCCGTTTCGACCGAGCAGTTGGAGCGCATCACGGACGTGTCGCCCGTCAATCGTCACGACGGCGCCCCTTCCTCCCTCAACCCACCGATAAATCAGTAGCGTTGAATCCGGAGAGGTACCGCTATGGGGCTGCAATCGAAGTCGCCCGTCGACATAAGCGCTCAAATCGATCGTCTTGTGATAGACGCCGTAGAGCGAACTGCAGTAGATCTCCCGCTCGTCGACCAATACATCCACCGAACGAACAAACAGAACCGAGTCGACTTGCTTTCGCAAGTCGAGCTCAAGGTCATCACACTTCGTTCCGGCGCGCGCGCCAATGCGCCGGGCGGTCTGTGAGGCATTGACCAACATCCGGTCCACTTCTACCACCGCCCGCATGGCCTGCGCCTGTGCCTCGAGCTCCATGGCCCTTCGGGCATGCCAGTACGACAGCAAAAGTCCGCAAAGCAACGGAACGAATGCAGAGAGCAATGCGAGCCATTTATGCCACCGACGGGGAACGGCGAGATAGATCTGCCGAATTCGCAAGATTCGCCTCCGACAAGTGACTAGGACCGTTGTCCTGTTGATGACATCAGCGTATCTGCTACGCGCGACAACCGCCTTTCATTGGCGACCGCATGCATTTGAATTCGCGTGCGAATCATCGATCTGCGCCACCGAGGAATCCTGCTTTCGGTTCCTCGTCGGAGCGGATGCGGAACGCCGAAATCGCATCCCCGAATTGCCCTGGACTCTAGATTTCCCCTTCCATCTCAAACCGTAGAAGGCGGGGTAATTAACACGAGGAATTTCTCTACCTTTGCCGTCCTCGGATCCATCAGGCATTCGAATGAAAAGTCGCGCCACCCCCCCTCGAAACGCGCCCGGCCGACCCCCACCAGCTTTCTCGCCTTAAGGAGGGTCAAGCTGTCGGCAGCGTCCGTGCCGAGGAACACGCGATCCACGCCTTTGAGCTTTTCGGCAATCGCAGGCTGCGCCGACGGGCGGCAAATGAATTCGGCAACCTGCTTTGCCGCGCCCCACCCTTGCGCGATTGAACGCTCCTCACTCAAACGCAGTTTGGCGATACCAGCGTTGATCCTGCGTTGCTGGGCCGGGGATACATGATCTTCGGCCGCCCCGCCCGCATGGCTAACTGAACCGATGCAACAGAAGAGAACGCCAATAAGTAGCGCACCTACGCCGGGAAATGAATTCCTTAACATTGAAAATTGTCTGCCTAAAAATGTGGACGTGATCCAGCCGCCATTCCTCGCGGAGTTCGCGTCAAAAGGACTCCGGAGATGACCCGATTAGCTGACATGCGCATATCTGTCGCCCCCCCCTTTATCCGCGCGCTCAGTACCTATAACCAATACCCGCCAGAAAAATATCGCTGTCGCGATCAAACCCAGATACAACACGCGCCCAGGACGCGCGGGCAATCCATCGCGGGGAAAGCCGGTAAGACGCACTCATCGTAAGCAACGCTGCCACGACATTCTGCCGCCCCGCGGCTTCGGGGTTGGTGTCGTATCGAGACCAGGTTACGTAGGGACCGAAACCCAGCGATAGCTGCAAACGGTCATCGAAAAAGCCATGCTTTAGCCATAACTGGGCGGCCATTCCCTGGCGATGCCCAATATCGCTGCACCCCTCGTCGATGAGGGCAAGCGAGGCGTCGAGCCACTCGGCGACCTCTCGCCGATACTCAAACGAGTAAGCCCTCGCGTTCTGGGACGTCAGGCTGTTGACCACAGAAAGTCCGCTGTATACCGAAACAACACCATGCCCCGTCTCGGTGTTCCGCCGTGATGGTGAGACTCCGCCCGGCGCAGAACCGAAGCGATAGCCGAGCCCAACAACGTAGGAAGATGTATCGATACTGCTACCGGCGCGCACCCAATTGGCGCGCAACGTTATCGACCAGTTCCAAGTGATGTACCAGGCGAGATAAGTGCTCGCCATGAGGCCGTAACCGTGGCGGTCGTCATAGGCACGATTCGGACCAGCGGCGACAGTGTCAAAGAATCGATATGGGCCAACACCGACCCCGAGATCGGCGCGCCCTCCGAATAGCATTTGGTGAGCCCAAAGCTGAACCGCAAAGCCATCACGGTGATGATCGGTAACATGACCTTCGTTTAGCCATGAGAAGGATGTTGCGATATGTGGCGTGATCGCTTGCGCGTAGGTGAAGCCCCATGCGTAGCTGCGCTCAGTCCGGTTACCTGGCGATTTCATGCCGCCAGCGTACACATCCACCTGCTGTGCCTGCACCAGCGCAGACCACAGCAGAACAACAAAACACAAGCTTCGCCGGATCACGTTTCTATCCTATACTCCGCTCACTTAGATCCGGCCAGTCCTTCATTCTCGCGCAGGCTTTCGTTCCAACTCACGCATCGCAATGTCCGCGCTCGTCCAAAGCGCCCAACGCGCGGGAAATCGCGCCGCCGATCACGGCGCCGACTACGGGAACCAGCCAGAACATCCAGAGTTGCTCAATCGCCCAACCGCCTTGGAATAGCGCTACGCCCGTGCTGCGCGCCGGATTGACCGATGTGTTGGTCACGGGGATGGAGATCAGATGAATCAGCGTGAGCGCCAGACCGATCGGAATCGGTGCAACGGCCGCCAAAGACTGGCGGGAAACCACACAGTTGATAATCAGTACAAAAAACGCTGTGAGCACCAGCTCAATGATCGCGCAGGCGAGCAGCGAATACCCTCCCGGCGAGTGCTCGCCGTAGCCGTTAGACGCAAAGCCGGATGCAGATGCATCAAATCCGGCAGCGCCGCCGGCAACGATATACAGCACAGCTCCGGCCGCAATGCCTCCGATCACCTGGGCGCCAATATAGGGCAGAACATGCCGCGCCGGGAATAACCCTCCTGCGCACTGTCCGATCGTGACCGCAGGATTGAAGTGACCGCCGGAGATGTGCCCGACGGCGTACGCCATCGTCAGGACGGTCAGACCGAAAGCGAGTGCCACTCCTGCAAATCCGATACCCAGATGCGGAAATGCCGCCGCCAACACAGCGCTACCGCAACCGCCAAACACGAGCCAAAACGTCCCGAAACCCTCCGCCAACATTCGTCGCAACATGTTTTCTCCAATTTTCGATGCAGTTGCCAACCCGCGGGACTCACCTCACCAGCCCCCAAAATTGCCCGCATGGCAGCGATTTAACATTGGCTTGGCACGCCGCATGTTTAAGGATTGTCTACAGACTTTTGATTTTTCGTCAGATATCGAGATAACCATACGTATGATCTGCGCTGCGCCGCCGTCAGAGAATTTCCGCGTACAGCCATGAGATATGCGGAGTACTCAGGGCCTGGGCGCCAATACACAGGCCCACGCGACGTTCCAGGGTCATGGCGGGAATCGATCGCCACCGAATGCCAGATCGCTCGGAGACAAGCGAATGTGGCGCGACCGCGACGCCCTGCCCGGCTGCGACAATATCCAGCGCACGCCGCAGTGACGTCGCCCTCGCGAAAGGTGCGTCCGCGCCTGGACCATAGAGAGGAATCAGCCGTTGGTGCGTGCTGTGCGACGGACACGTAACCCATCTCGGGTTCTTCAGAACGTCACTGCCGGCCGCGTAAGCATATGACCCAGCGGTGGAATGCGCGAGAACGTATGGCTCGACCCATAACGGCGCAAACAGCTCGTCCTCACGCAGACTCTCTTCGCTAGCGAGCCTGACACCACCGTAACACCCATCGTGGAGATGAAGCGTCACATCGGCATTAAGTCTCTCGATACGCTCGGCCAGCGCGCACACCATGACGCCGGCAATGTCGTAATCGACGCCAAGTTCTAGCGTGACTCTACATTCAGGCTGACGAAATCGCTGACGAAGGCGATCCAATTCGGCAACCATGTTTCGAGCGAGTGGATAGAGGCGTCGCGCACACTCCGTCACTTCGACGCCCCTGGCGTGGCGCACGAACAGTGCGACGCCCAGCGCGGTTTCCAGTTGCTTGACGATACTGGAAATTGCCGGCTGCGTAAGGTTCAGGCGATTCGCTGCCGCGGTAATGTTTCGCTCCTCAAAGACCACTATGAAAATACGCAGATGTCGATATTCCATAAGCAAGCCATAACAGAAATTAATGCATGGAAAAGGAACTCACCGTTTCTCGGCGGCGGCGCACATCGGTACATTGAAAAGCACTTTCAGGACAACACTGGTCTTTCACGTCGCACATCTTGATCTTGTTATTGCGTTTGACTTTTCAATCAGGAGGAAACATGACTGCCCACCCGAATCGCCGTTACTGGCGCCAACGCAGGTGGGCTAGCGACAGAGCGCAACTTCGCCGCGCTCGGACACTCGCTGCTGCTCATCGCCCGTCGAGCAGGCCCGATGGCAGTGCTCACAAGCCCGACCACGATCGTCGCCTCATTCGCCGCCACCAACCGCCGTGTGGTCCTAGACGCCGTTGCCGCTACACAGTCTCGATTCGGCCCGACCGATGCCATCGCCAATAACGCGGACATCATGCTGCTCGGGGAAATCACGCGACAGGCTCCGGAAGAATGGGCTCGTATGAGCGACGTCAACGTCTGCGGCCTGCTCAACTGCGTGCTGGCAGTCGCAGGAGCAATGTCAAGCGTCGACGCTGCACTATCATCAACGTCAGCGCCATCGCCGACCGGAAGCGTGTTCCGAAGCTTGTTGCCTATGTCGGCAACAAGCTTGCCGTCTCTGGCCTATCCGAGAATCTCCGCGAAGAGCTCTCCGCCAGTAACGTCCGAGTAACCGCCATCGAGCCAGGCGCGGTGGAAACCGAATTGATCGAGCGCACGACGGATCGGCGATCAAGGCGAGCTATTAGGAGCAGAAGCGAGACATGGGCGGCATCGTGCCGGGCGCCGACGATGTTGCGAATGCAACCCTTTACGCCTACACTCAGCCGCACCATGTCTGCATTCGCGGGATCGTACTTGCAGCAACCCGACAGTCCGCGTAAATCCCCCGTCTGAGCCGGCGAAGTCAACCGCCCTCGCTCAGAGGCCCCGCGCTTTCCATTTATCCACTAACGAGTCATCGACGACTTCGCTCCGGAAATCATCACTTCGCCCACCGCGCGAAATGCGGGTAATGTGACCCAATCATTCGCCTCGTTGGCCGCTCGCGGGCCAGACGCCAGCCGCACGATGGTCATTTCGGCCCTCGGATCAACATAGATCGCCTGACCGAAAATGCCGCGTGCTTCAAATGCGCCGTGGTCATCGTGTGAGACCCACCACATACTCGTATAACTCCAGCCAGGCAATGTCTCGTACCCTGCCTTCGCGAACCGAGCGCGATTACCGCCGCGTCGAATCCTGGATACGGCATCCGCAGGCACAATCTGATGACCGTTATATCGGCCGTTATTGCGCATAACTTCGCCAAAGCGGGCCAGATCCCGCAGCGTCGCGTTGAATCCGCCTCCAGCACACTCCGTGCCTTGGCTATCGATATCGAAATAGCCGTCCTGCTCTGCCCCCATGGGCCGCCATATCATCTCTGACACCAGATCGGCCAGCGACTCCCCAGTCGCGCGTTTGAGCACCCAGCCAAGTGCCTCGGCATCCACCGTTTTGTATGAAAACTCGGCGCCATGCTCCCCGTCTCGCTTCAACGCTTTCAAGAAATCGTAAAGGTTAGCCGGACCGACATACCCCACCGGGCGCGGCGCCACCCCTACCGCACGAAAGTATGACCAGATCTGCGCGGACGGATCTGCATACTTTTCGGAGTACTTAACAGCAACGGTCATATCCAGCAGTTGGCGAACGTTTGCTCCATCGAACGCCGTACCCGCAAGTTCCGGTACATAGTGAGTTACCGGCGCTACGGGATCGAGTCGCCCCTCTTCGACCAGCATTTCCGCCAGCGTGCCCAACAACGACTTCGTGACAGACATTGCGGCGTGAGGCGTATGCGGGCGCAAGACGCCAGCATACCGCTCGTACACAACTCGCCCCCGGTGAAGCACGATGATGCCATCCGCATCCGTCAACGACATCAGTTCCGAGAATTTGTGTGTCCCTCCTCGCATGTCGGTAAACGGAATTTCAGAAACGCTGAATTGAATGCCGTCCGCCGGCAGCAATGGGGCAACAGGCCCCTCACCACGCCAGACATTGGCGGTAGGCAAGAGTCGGCGCATGTTCGAGAAACTCCATCGGCTTCTCGGATAGCCAAATCCACCATTGGCAAGCGTCACCATCCTGTCGGCGCTGGGAGGTGCCCCCTGCATCCACTCAGTCGGCGCCGGATCGGACGGCAACGCTGCTGTGCCAGGCGCGGCTACCGCCCATGACATCACACCGATCAGCGACGCGCCGACCAGCGCCTCCCGCCATCTGGCAACTGCCGATGCTCTCACATCGCTCAACGTCGCAAGCATTCTGTCTCCCATTTCTTTCGGTGTCACCGCTGGATGAACCGCATTTGCAGGCGGACTAGCTGCCCGCTTTCGATCAACCTCTCGCCGCCATCTCATCTCCGAGTCGCCCCTCGTCACTCTGCTGGGATTCCACCTTCGGAGGTCCCGCCAGCCAATAGGGCTCCGACGTATTCAACCAACCACATGTCGATACGATTCAACTCGGCATTCGCGCGCAACATTTCGATCTTGACATCGAGTATTTTGAGCGCGACAGCGCATAGGCGGCACAGCCCTTCGCCTACCACGGGTACGTGACTCATCGTGAGTCCAGTCGCGAGCGCCACCGCCGCCGCGACAGTCCTGTGCGGTCGCGCTTCGTAAGCACCTCCCAAAATGTCGGGCCGCAGCTTCCAGGTCGTATCCACCAACAATTTCGCGACATGATTCACTCGTACGTCACGAAAGGGCCAACCATCCGGAAACTCTGAACTCGGTTGGTCCAGCACGTTCGCCACAAGGCCCGACGCCACCACTCGGTGGACACAAACTCGCACCATCGCGCCAGATCGACGCGGTGATGCCGACAAGTCCGGATACGCCATCCATAAGACGCTCTGCAGCCGCTACCGCCCCTCCCTTTCTACCTTCGGGATACGGCACTTCGCGTCGCCGCCTCGCCGCCTCGCCGCCTCGCCGGACAACATATAACGCGTACTGACGGTCGCGGGAATGAGAAAAACCTTGATTACCGGATCAAGCAGAGCATGAGTCAACTTGGAAATCGTTGGGATACTCAATGAATGAAGTTAGTCTGAATTCGACCACAGCGCGGCCGAGCATTCAGGGGGCGCGGGTGTTCGCGGGCGGTCCTCCCTGCGGGGCATGCGCCGCATTCTCCACGACTTGCCCCCCTTTTCTCGGCGACATGGAGTTCATGCCGCCTCCCCAAGAAGCGACTTTGGTGATCGACTGCCACACGAGAGAATTGCTGGGTTAGGAGCTGTCGCGCAGCGGTAAGGCCTCCACGGCCTCTCGAGCGTTGGAGCAAGCACTGATGGCTCGTTTCGGCACGTTGGGCCGTGTGCCGGAGCCATTTCTGATGCGAAGCGACGATGGGCTCGTCTTTACCCGCCGAAATTGCACGGTGCTGGTTCGCAGCCATGGCCTGCGCCAGGAACTCATTACGCCGCATTGTCCCAGTCAACCGGCATGGTGGAACGCGTGATTCGCACGCTTAAGGGGCAACCCGCTCGAGCGCCTGATGCGTCTCGATAGCTGTTGCAACGTCAGCGAATACCGCAGCGCAAATTACTCAGAAAACCCTTACCCTCGAACCACTGCCCAATTCACCTTGCCCTCGAAAAATGCATCCGTTACTGAAAACGTGTAAATACTTCAGTGCCGCAAGATTGAACAATGGGTACGCCGTGGGCGCGGTACAGGCTGGAGTTCAAGATTGACGTGCTGCGCATGGTGCTTGACGGCCAGAGCCGGTCGGCCACGGTGAACACTCTGGGGATGGGCACGCAGACGCTGGCACCTGGATCAACGCCGACGATGCGGGCGGGCTCATTGGCGCAGGCAAACAGGTATCGGCAGATACCGATCGAGATGACGCGGCTGCGTGCCGATCCGGCCCGCGTGACGATGAAGCGCGACTTATTGGAAATAAGCCACGGCGCACTTTGCAAAGGTGTCGGGCCCGGCGGCTATCACGACCGGAAGGCGTGCGACGTTGATCCTGATCGCCCGCGCCACCGTATCAGCAACGATGCGCTGCTGGTCAAAGTTCGCGCTGTCCATGCCGAATCTAAGGGCAAGTATGGCTGGCCGCGCGGGTGGAAAAAGGGGCTGGCGCAGGGCATTCAAGTGACAACGTTCTTGCGCCAGATAAACCAGGCGCACCGTCAACGCCACATTTTGCCGCCCGGTCTCGCATCGTAACGCGGCACCCTGCGAGAACGTCCGACAAGCCGGCAGGCGCAGCGCCCAGAGATGCTGACCTCTCCCCAAATCGCCACTACAGCTTCTCGCTTGGCTTACCGGCTCAGGGCTTTTCCCCTGGCGACGGCCTTCAACGCTTCCATATCAAGCGTCGCATCGACCAGCAACGTCTTCAGCCGGACTTTCGCCACCTCGCACGCTTTGGCCCCTCGCGCATCCGACAACTCCGTGCCGCCGAACGTCGCACGCCAGTCGTAGAACGACGCGCCACTGAACCCGTGCATCCTGCAAAGTTCGTTGACTGGCATACCGGCCTCGGATGCTTTCAGAAGCCCGATTATTTCCTGTCCTGTAAAGCGCGTCTTCATGCCCCTGTCCGAAAACGAACTTTACTGGACTCCGGCGGGCCCTATTTGTCTGGGCGAGTCAAATGGGCGTCGATACGTTCCAGAGCCAACGCGGGGCGCAGGATGCACTGGTCGCTTCGCGGCAGCCGCGCAAGCGTATTCATCGCCCATCTATTGAATGTGCGGAGCAGCTTCAGCGGGGCCGCGCGTCATGGGAAGCTCGGTTGCACCAGCATAAACTCGGCACGTACCCTGCTGAACCGTTCGCCTGATTACGTATCAATTGGTTGTGGTGAAATTCTCGAAAGTGACCAGAAGTTTGTTTAGATATGTACCGAATTTCATGGGGCGCACGTATAAGAAGGAGGCTTGCGTCCCAGGTTCCAAGACACACACATTTTCGGAGGATCCCGAGTGATCTTGGTGGTAATCAAAGGAAAAACCGTCACCAATCCGCACGCTGAGCTTCTGTTTCGTCCCATCCTTACAGAGGTTTTTTACGTATATGAAATCCGATTGATTCAGTGCAGAGAGGGTTGCTGTGTCCAGATATATATCGTAGTCCACATCGAAATTATCAAATGACGTGAGCACGATCCAGTCTCCACCGCGAAAATTCGCGATCACCTCAGGAAGAGAACAACCCGGCTCTAGTAGTCCCGGCAGAATGACCTTTCGTTGCGGCATCGCTACACCCCCGTGTTCAAATTGTTGCTTTACCCATGCAGCAGTTACCAACTCTCGGTCGGCAACCGTATAGTTGGGGGCCGTCTGATCCTCGGAGATCGTGACTGCGCCGTCGACCGCCGGATTCGATTTCGGCAAGTATGCGCTCTTGATGCTGGCAGACGTCACTGCCTTAGCGCTATCGGCACCCGTCGCCACTTCGCTCGTGCTGGCAAGTTGCACAATGCCGGCAACCGACGCCGACGCCGTATTCACGTTGAGCGCGCCGTTGCTCTCGCTCATTCCAGTACCCAGCTTGACGACGCCGTACTGACTGGTGGAGGCACGCGGAAACTTATCCACCACCGTGATGTAGTCCACGGCAAACACGCCATTGATGCCGGTCAGCCCATCACCGGCCTTGGCCGTACCGTATGCATTAGCGCTGGCGTAACCCAGGTGAGGCGTCAGGGCAGCGGCATCGACACTTAACTTACCGTTCGAAACCGTGACATAGTCGCCCTGCTTGATACCACCCAGTTGGATGGTGCTTGCCTGTGCCAACGACGTTGTACCGTCACTCGCCACGTGCAGGCCATCGCCCACGATGACGCCGCCAAGCGTGCTCGTCGTTGCTGCGGGCAGCGTGATACTGCCGGGATCGGCCACTGACAATGTGCCATCCGAGTCAATTTTGACGTTCGCGCCCTGCTTGACGCCACCCAGCGTGCTTGCCGTCGCAGGCTGTAACGTATAGCCCTCGCCGCCGCCCGCGGCGCTCAGCACACCGTCTTGCGTAATCGCCAAGCCCTCGCCTACGACCACGCACCCCAAATTCGTCGCGGACGCCACCGGTAGCGCCTTGAACGTGAAATCCCGACTGCCCGCCACAGCCGTGTCACGGCCCAATACTGCACTGAGCGTGACCTGTTCCGCGCCTGTGCTCTGGAACTTCAAATCGTTTTGCGTATCCACGCCGAAATCGCCCGAGTCCAACATCCCCACGGGTAGCGTAACCACGGTCAAGGTTGTGCCGTAAAAGCTCGCACCCTCGCCGCTGAGGGTGAACAGGATTTTGTCGCCTCTCTGGTAACTATAATCTGGGTCGACAATTACCGCGCGTGCCCAGGCGTAAGCTGTGACGTACTGGCCCGCGGCCAGCGGCTGAAAATCATGCCCCGCTTTCGGGGAAATCTCGATACCGCGGATCAGATCGTCTTGCTGGGTTGTGGTCATGTTTGCCATCCTAAAAAATACCGTCGTTACTACAGTCCCAGCCCGTGGCCGCGCTCACGTCAGCCAAGCGTCTGCAGTGACTACCCTGTGCGCTTATTTCTGCGCGCTGATCTGCTTTTCCAACGCCTCAACGCGTTTCTCAAGCGCATTCAATTGCTGAACGTTAACTGAGTCGTTTGGACCGATGCCCGCCGCCACATATACAATCCGGCGATAGCCGCCCGGATTCCCTACGGCGACCACGTTCGGCTGCGTTGCGGTTGAACCGTATCCGATAGCCACAGAAAACTCGCTCTGAACCGACGCCTGCGGGCCGAGCGCTACCCCGTAATCGGCAGACACGTTCGCGTTCGAACCGATGGCGGCCGCCCCTAGCCCGCTGGCCTCGCTATGCCAGCCCAGGGCAACAGCCTGCCCCCCAGCCTTCGACGAAGCGCCCACGGCGACGCAAGTGCCTGCGCCGCCGAGCATCGCGGCCCTATTCCCCGCAATCACAGAATTTGCATCGATGATCAGCTTGCCGTTATAAGTCGTGCGAATCACGCCATTCTCGGCAACGATGTCGTTCTGATCGTCTAGTTGCACACCGCCGACAGTTTCGCTTGTTGCAATAGGCAGTACAGGCATGTAGCCGCTCCTTGAATGAATCACTGAGTTGATTCATCTGGCAAACCATTTCACCCCAGATGTCGTTGACCGAATTTAGCTGCCAACCCGACTTTCCACGTTTCTGAACTTGACGATGTCGTTTGATTTTCCGCCGCGCTTGAATCTCTGCCGGGCATTCACGCTTGAATCGTCGCCTCGATATGATTTTCATAGCCGGACACTTTCCACGTCGATGGTTCCGTGCTTGGGAATGTGGAAGAACCCCGACTGCGCGCACATTCACGGCCGGCGCTTTACGACGCATCGTGACGCAATGGACGAGGTACTTGACTGCTTGCGCGTCTGCAATCATGGGCGTATGCACTCGAAGTTGAGCTTTTAGGCACCCTCATTGACCAAGATTCACGACAAGTCAGTTCGTCCGGATTCTGCTGCCCACCCGCTCGATGCCCGCAGAGCGGCGAACAACGCTACGTGCTCCGTCAGCACCAATGACGTACCAGGCATCGCAAAGGCGAAAAGCCGGCCAACGAACCAAATGGTCAGTGCGAGAACAATGAGCCCGAGGAACGCACGAATATGGCGCGAGGCCAGAAAGGCAAGCTTTTTCGTGGATTTATCCGCAAGTCGGATCTATCGGGCAAAGACGATTTCGACGCGCCAGTTCTTTGCTTGCGCTTGAGCCGTGCGATTGTCACCTCGCGATGCTCATGCGGCTGCGTCAGCAGGCGACCGATCAGGAGATGGATCTTGTGGCCCGCCGTGGAATCCTGGTGAAACCTGATGGCCAGGCTAGACTGCCCCCCCAACATCGAGGAAGTTCTTTTGTCCTGCGCCCACGCGGCTTGCATGGCGGCCTCGCCGAGAGCCGTGTATAGGCAAGCATGCTGACCCCGATCATGTGATCCCTGCGGACGTTTGCCTGTATGCGCCACGACTTGGACGCTCTCACTTCGAGCGTCGGCAGATCAAGCAAGCGATCAACCAGGGCACAGCGGGCGTGCTCAATTCAGAGGCTTCGCTAAGCCTAGCTAAACCGATTGAAGACGACGACAAAACCGTCGGTGTGATGGCGTTCTTTCGTAACCCTGGAAAGCAGGTGACATGGAAGTGTGTCATTTCCTTCAAGAAACGCTGCGCCGATACGCCGTTGAAGCTCCAGCTTTGTGATCGGCAAATCGATCAGATGAGCGGCGAGGACCATGCTACCGATTCGCAATGTGGGATCGCGGCCGAATAATTCGACAGTTCGCTCGGGCAACGCAACACGTCGGATCCGAGAATTATCTCATCGGAGAGAACGACGAAAAATGCTATTGGTGGAGTTTATTCACTATGGAGTGCTCCAGATGCAGCGACTCTACTCATTGGCTAAGAAAACGCTGTTTGAGATGACAACGGTACTGGCGGTGATGGCTGCCGTTGCCAGTGTCATGGCACTGGCAATTCTGTCCGCACTGACGTTTTGACCGTAAATTCATAGAAAGCAGAGCCAAGCACCCATGTTGCAGCTCCGATGGCAGATGACCTAGGGTTGTTTCGCTTTGATCGGGATGTGCTTAGGCGTCAACTGTGCAGCAAGCATCGCGCGACGCTTGCCCGAGCATTGCCAGAAATTGTTAGGCGCCATGCACCAGCATGGCCCACCCTCCGTATCAAATGTCAGTCAAATCGGGACAACAATAATCTGCCACTGCGATAGGTAGATGATGAGATCCTCCGACGAATCATCCGTCACCGGAGTACAAGACTGCCGAAGCAAGGCCGTGGAATATTGAAGCGCTCGCGAGCGTGGCTTGCTCCCAACGAACTCAGGCCTGCTGACGGGTTGCCGCCATCACGATCTCGCGAATGCAAACGCCATGCGGCCTCGAATACGCAAAGTCGATTGCGTTTGCGACGTCCTCGGCCGACAAAACCTTACCGCCCATCTGCGCCTTCCAATCACGATAGCCCGCCTTGATCGACTCGTCCGTGGTATGGCCCAGCAATTCAGTTTCGACAGCGCCAGGCTCGATCGTGATGACACGCACATCGTGCTGCGAAAGCTCTTCACGCAGATTCTCCGAGAGTCCCGTCACTGCGAACTTCGTCCCAACGTAAGCCACATGTCCAGGGAACGATTTCCGGCCCGCGATCGAACTGACATTGATGATAGTCCCGTGTTTGCGCTCCACCATCCCCTTCGCAACGGCCAAGACGCCGTTGAGCAAACCCCTGACATTGACATCGAGCATCCGGTCCCATTCCGTCGGATCTTGCCGGGCGATCTCACCCAGGAGCATCAGACCTGCGTTGTTCACCATGGCATCCACCGGCCCGAAGCGTTGCTCCGCATCTTTGACTGCATCGGTCAGCGCATCTCTGTCGGTAACATCGACCGGCAACGCCAGCGCATTCGGAAGTTCGAGTGCCAGCATGGGCTCAAGGCGACGAGCCAATAGCAGAAGCGCATGGCCCCGTTGGGACAGACGCCTGGCCGTGGCCAGACCGATCCCTGAACTGGCACCGGTGATAACGACGAGGGGCTTGTGAGCTTCCTTCATGACGAACTCCTAAAACTCAAGAAATCAATGGTCGAATAACAATGGCAATTCTGGTCCTTGTATCCGCTTCAGAAAAATGGTTTATTTCTCTTTCATCCATCGGAATTATCTATGGCTAGAGCACCTGACTACCGACAACTCCAAGCCTTTGTCGCTGTATTCGAAGAGCGCAACATCACTGCGGCCGCGCGCAGCATCCACCTTAGCCAACCCGCCCTGTCTAGTTCCATCAAGCTGCTGGAGGAGACACTCGGCACCACCCTTTTTGTCCGCCTGGCACGTGGCGTAGAGGTAACCGAAGACGCCCGGGTGCTGTATCCGACGGCGCGCCGGATGATCGCGGATGCAGAAGGCCTGTCCACGCGCTTTCGAGCACAACGCGATCGCGCACCGCTTCATATCGGCATCGAATGCGATATCCCCAAAGCATTGGTTCGTTTGCTAATCAACGAGGCTGCACCTGCAATCCCTCATCTTTTGCTGAAACTCCTCGACGGCTGCCAAGGCGACGCTCGTTTGGCAAGCGAGGAGCTGCGCTGTGAAGACGAGTTGTTTCTCCCACTTCAGGAAGAGCCGTACTTACTCGCAGCCCCAAGTGGGCATCCACTGGAGCTCGGTCGCGCGGCACCCACCTCGACCATGAGTTCTGTCTCATGGATCACCTGCCCGACACATCCCATTCATCAGCGACTGTTGCCTCTATACGGCCTTGCCGCCAGCGAACCCGCGGCGCAAGCCAATTCGCTCGAGCTTGCCCTTATCCTGACGAGCGCCGGACGAGGCGTGACCATCGCCCCCCAGTCATTGATCGCTGAGCACGATGGACTCATTGGACTAGCGCTCCCTGGACTGGAGCTCAAGCGCCGAACAGGACTTTGTTATTCCGCGCAAGCTTTGAGCAATCCGGCATTGAGTGCGCTGCGCGATACTCTTGATAGGAGGGCAAGACACCCCATCGAGTGACCGCTGGACATCAAGTGCAACCTCGAATCCGAGTCGCGACGTTGCGCTGGATTAGTACGCGTTGTCTGACAGCGTCATCTCAGCCGAGTCGTCACTAGTCCATCAGGCGAAGGGGAAACCACGAAACGGGATGCAGCTCAGGTACAACGGCATCATCGGGAAGCATGCTCGAGATTGCGCAGATGCGCGGCGCCGAACCTCGATCACCGTACAGAAGATAATCTGGATGACAAATTACGAAACGACCGGCCAAGCTGGCGCGCCCGTCGCTATCGCAGGAATTGAGAATAGATAGCCACTAAGCGACGGCAATGCGGTCAGAGTTTCATAGCCGAGCGCGGTCTCGGTTGTGCGCCCCTTGTTCGCTGACAGTGTTTTGGCTAATCGCCACATCCAAAGGAAGCCAACGAACGCGAAGATCGGAATGGGCACGAGATAGGCAGGCATTAACATCGAGGATATCTCCTAATGCTATTTGACCATTCTCAAGTGGTAGTTGGGAATGTGACCTACCGCTAGGTTGGCTTGCCAGCTTACGCTAGCTGTGTCGGAGTTGGGCGTGTCGGACGCGATTCTGCGCAGAGACACTGCACTCTGCCAGTACGCACCCAGATTGATCGCAGCAAAGAGAATCGGCACCACCAACGCAACAATCACCGGGCGGATGACACGGGCGAGCCTGAAACGGAATGTCAGTCTGAGAACGAGCGACAGGCGGCGTGACGCGATCACTACGGCATTTCCGAGATTTGATGCGCCAGCCATTTCTGTGCGACAGAAACTTGGTAGCCTTACGTGTCGCATGCGTGCGTGTGCGACACTCGTTGTGCGCTCCGTTTCTGCGTCAAGCTGCAACGGATTGAGCCGCTTCCTTCGGGAAGCGGTTTTTTTATGTTGACGACACAGCAATGCATTGGTGGTAGCGAATCGCCTATGACAATGCACGCTGCGAAAAAGAAAGGTGCCGCCCACGCCGAGGCGGCACCGAAAGAGCACACCAGAGGAGACAAGACTTGACCGCTCGCTACAGGCCCCCGACAGTTCCAACCGCGACATGGGCGATTGCAGAGTAGGCACTAGGCGGTGCGAAAGCAACAAGAAGGTCGCAGCTAAAGCGATTGGGGAATCCAACTCAACAGCGTTATCTGATTTTCCAAAGGCCTCTCCGACCACGGCACACCTTCGCCGCTCTCCCCGTGCGTCTCAACCCTGCTGAACCCAGCGCGCTGCTCGCACGCTTCGTTCAGGGAGAATATGGAGTCGCGCCGACCTACAGCACGTTAGGGCGGTGATCGCACCGGCACCTCCCTTAATTGCTCGGCCGCAAAAAAAAGCCGCCTCTGACAGAGGCGGCGTAGGCTCCTTGCCTCCGAGGGACCAGGACAAGGAGAGGTGCGGTGGAGGTGCACCGCAGGGAGAACTACCCGCCGATATCGATCCCGTCGGATCGCGCTGCGCAGCAGTCCAATCCAGACTACCCGCTGTCGGCCAAATTCCGCAAGCACGCCGAAGCGAAATTTCGAAGCTCGCGCGCACGATCAATTGGCGAGACGGAAAATTCAAAAGAGGGGGAAGCAAAAAAGACGCCGCTCCTTGGGGAAGCGGCGTCAGACCCTTCGTTACGGGGGAAACCGAAGGGGAGACCATCGAAGCCGTGCAGCCAGATGTGGGCCGACGCGACGTCCATACAGACTAGTACGCGTCGCGAAACAACGCTCGTCTCACACGTCGATTCCACGATTTTTCTCATGAACTTTCGTCACCCTGAACTCCTTCCATCAGCAGAGGAACACGCTGGGCGACAAAGAGGGCAAAGATCAACGCTAGTCCGATTACTCGACGCACCAAAGGTCTAGGGCCGCGGGAATATGAACCACCACGCGCCGATTCTCACGGTAGTATTCGGCGACGCACCACTTCACTGAGGCTTCTTGCATGAAACACTCATACGGGCGATACGTCGGCGCGCTGTTGATCGGCAGTTTTGGATTTGCCCAAATCAGTTCTGCGCAAAATTCCGTGGACGCGTTTTCGCTCGCATCCTGCACCGTAGCGCAGGTTTCCGTGGGTATTGATGACAATGGCGAATTGGATGGGATGTCACATGCAGGCGTAGTGCTGACCGTAAAAAACACAACGTCTCAGCCCTGCGCCCTGTCACGCCGGCCGGAGATCGAGTTTCAGGATAGGCAGCTCAGTACCCTGCAAGCGGCGATGCCGCCAAAACCCGGTATGTTCCCCGGCCCAGTGGAGCCACCACTAGTAGCAGTCCCCGGCCAGAGATACACAAGCAACATTCGATGGGTGTCCAGCAGTGTGTACGACAAGGGACGCTGCATCCAACCAGTCTTTCTCGCATTATGGTTGGATGGGGGCGTATCTAGGGCACGCTTCTCGGGACAATTGTGCGGCGCAAACGGAGCGGCACCGATCTATACCGTTACGCCGTTCGAACCGAATTAGTAGCGATATGCTGGTGGCTTTCGTTCTTGGCTCCCAAAATCACGGGGCAGATCGCGGCATCGGGTCTAGGCGACGCATGGCCTCTGTCGGTGCAATACTCGCCGCCAACCCGGTCAGGTTCTGCGGCACCACCCGAATGAGGCCACCTCGGGGACTATCAATGTCGGCAATAAGTGCGATCGACAACGAAACGCTGAACGGCAATATCAGCAGGCTGAAATTTCGCTTGAGCGGTCCACGGATGATATATCCCTGCATCACGCTCGAAAGAAGTGCGATGATCAGCAGCAATGCCCAGACCCCGGCAGGAATACGGTTTCGCCATGCTGCTTGCGTATACCCTTGGGCATTCAACACTTCGTTGACACTCCCGATAACCGTCGCCATCACGGGATCTGACCTTGTCAGACCGATCGATGAGACTTCGCGCCACAGTCGGTCTTGTAAGCGCTCAGTCTCGCGCACGATTGCTTTGGTTTCGCCTTCGTCGGTCGTTGCGTAATCTCGAATTCGCAAATCCAAATACGTGAGCAGAATCGACTTTATTGACACCCCGGCGCTCTCCCCCAACAGGTCTGCACGCAGATAAGCGGTACTAATCGCGCTTGCCTCTTCCTGTTCGTCGTGCTTTCGACTGTCGTATCTCGACACCGACATCGATAAGGTGAAGCCGACCAGAAGCCCAAACAACGTGAGCGTCGCAGCATGGATCACGTTGAAGTTGTTCCTCGCATGCGCATCAAGCGGAATTTTCTCCCGAAGCACGAGCGCCCCGAGCGTCGTCACGACGGCCGTCGCACAGAACAGGATGAGAAACAGTGAGGCGGGATGACTAACCATTTGCAGCGGAATTGGCATATCAGCTCAGGCACACAACGGTGAAGTGAATCTTCAGCTATCAACGAGACGATCTTCGTTCGTCGCTTCGATAGCAACCTCGCCGCGCCGTCTCCAACCGAGAATTGCATGCATCGCCAGTCCAATCAGTGTCAGCACCACGGCCCCAAGAAAGAGGTCGGTCAGGAACACCGAGATCAGCACGTCAGACCTGACGGGATGCGTGGGAGCGCTCTCCCGAATAACGAGCACTTCGATTGAGATCAGTGCGTAGACGAACGATCCGGCTATCACGCACAAGCCAAAGCGGAGCCGCTCGACGTGCTCCAGCAACCTCAGCCACCGCAAAGCGGTGCCGCGCCATTTCGCATCGCGCCCCATCGAATCTCCCTATCAATTCATCGAAAGCACGCTCAAGATCTGCTGCGCCTGCAGTTAGGACGTTATTGATGCGTCCGAGCCTATCCGACCCACAACGCCGCCGCAATGCACTCAACAAATGACGGCGAAATACACACCGCAAATCAAATCGATTTCACCAAATCACAAAATGACCAGAACCTCAGGAACATGCGAACCGGGGGAAGGCCACTGTTCGGATTTATGGGCTAGGGTCACAGTCTGAGGCCTTTTCTTTTGTGGGTATTACCGTTGGATCTTTGCCTGACATCGGCGAACCCACGCCATGTTTTCATCGACGGAGCCCATCCGATGTACGATGAAACCTGAGCCATATCCCCCAATTCAATCTTAGAAGTGAGCACTTCGAAGATGGGAAACTCCGGCTGTGGGTAATCCCCGGTTTTCCACGGGGTTCAAAAGAAGAAACTAAGCGGCCATGGCCAACCGCTGCTTTGGCGTGAATCCGCCCAGGGCCATGCTCGGGCGGTCATGATTGTCCAGTCCACATCTAATCGGTCACGAAGCGCTGCACGTGGTCCAAGTCTTCCCAGGGGTACTGCGACAGCCATTCGTGCCGCACGGTCCGGTTGAATCGTTCGACATACGCATTTTGCTGCGGCTTACCGGGCTGGACGTGGTCGAGCCTGATGCCGTACTGTCGGGCCCATTCGATGATCGCCGCGCTCAGGTACTCGGGCCCGTTATCGCACCGAATCGCTTTTGGCCTGCCGCGCCAACCGATGATCTGCCGCAGCGCACGAATCACGTGTTCGGACGGCAATGAGCAGTCGATCTCGATGGCGAGTGCCTCGCGGTTGAAGTCGTCGATCACGTTGAACAGCCGGATGCTGCGTCCGTCGGTCAGTGGGTCGTACATGAAGTCCATCGACCAGACCGGGGACGGCGCAAGGCACCGCTACCTGCCTGACCGGTCGCTTGCGCGGCTTGATCCGCAGGTTCAGTTCCAGTTCGCGATAGATCCGGTACACGCGCTTGTGATTCCAGCCGAAGCCCTGCACGTTGCGCAGGTACAGGAAGCACGGCCCGAAGCTCCGGTTCCGATAGTTGTCCGTCAGGCGCAGCAGCCTGTTCGCAATCTCGCCGTTCTCGGCGCTGCGCCTACCGACGTACCGATAACAGGCCTGGCTGATCCCAAATGCCTCACATGCCAGCCGGATCGATATGCCCCGGCTGGACACTGCACGCATGGCCATCTCACGCCGGCAAGATGGCCTCAGTCTTTTTCTGCGAGCGCCTCCGCTACGATCTCGGCCTTGATCTTCTCCTCGACGTACATCTTGCGCAGCCGGGCGTTCTCGACCTCCAGCTCCGTCATCCGCGCGATCAGCGAGACGTCCATGATCTCCCTGTCCGTGAATCTCGATTTCTTCATGCCGTAGAACTCCCTCAACGAGAAAATTCAACTTCTGATTACACCGGTTTTCGGGGCCATTACCAGGCGCGCAGCGTAGACAACGCCAATCGATTTCTCCCATCGGGACTAACGAGGTTGTCCAGATGAGTTAATTTCGAAACAATTTATTTGGATGCAAATGTAACTGGAATGGTACTGACGTGAGGAGCATGTCAGCACAAAAAGTTAGCCCCGCCGAGGCTCGCCGTAGCTCGACAAAGCAAGCAGCGGGCCTCCGACACGCGCCATGGATATTGATTTGCGTGGCCGGAAATAACCTACACAGCGCCTTACACGAGAAAAATAGCTACGATTTCGGCGGTTTGAAAATCGCGAAAACTCTTGATTTTTGTTGGCCTGCCCAGAGGGATTCGAACCCCCGACCGTCGGCTTAGAAGGCCGATGCTCTATCCAACTGAGCTATGGGCAGTGCGTGGCGGCGGCGACCGGGTGTCGCTGCCGGTGAGTATCGGCGTGATCAGGTGCAGCAGACGAAGCGCATTTAGCGCACCAGATGCATCACATCCGAGTAATCTGCGATTATAGCGCACGCGCATCCCAATTTCATGGCCGTCACTTCAGGATATGTCCCCTTTACGTGCCATCCCGTTCGCATCTAGACTGCTTACGTGGAGGAGCGCGTCATGAACGAGATCGAACGCGAACAACGATTTGGCGCCCATAACTACGCACCGCTACCCGTGGTGCTTTCGCACGCCAAAGGTGTCTGGGTCTGGGACGTCGAGGGCAATCGCTATCTCGACATGATGAGCGCCTACTCGGCCGTGAGCCACGGCCACGCGCATCCGCGTCTGGTCGCCGCCCTCACCGCGCAGGCGCAACGCCTGGCCGTCGTCTCCCGTGCTTTCTACACCGACCGGCTCGGCGCTTTCCTCGAACGCTTGTGCGACCTCACCACGCTCGGGGGCGCGCTGCCGATGAACACCGGCGCGGAAGCCGTCGAAACGGCCATCAAAGCGGCCCGTCGCTGGGGCTACAGCGCCAAACGTATCCCCGCCGACAAAGCCGAAATCATCGTCGCCGACGGCAATTTCCACGGACGCACGACCACCATCGTCGGCTTCTCCTCCGAACCCGCCTATCGCGCCGACTTCGGCCCGTTCACCCCCGGTTTCGTCCACGTTCCCTTCGGCGATATCGAAGCGGTACGCGCCGCCATCACGCCCAATACCTGTGCCGTGCTGTTCGAGACGATTCAGGGCGAAGGCGGCATCGTCGTGCCGCCTGACGGTTTCCTGCGCGCGCTGCGCCAGCTCTGCACGGCGCAGAACGTCCTCATGCTGCTCGACGAAATTCAATCGGGACTCGGTCGCACCGGCCGCTGGTTCGCCTATCAGCACGAAGACATCGTGCCCGACGGCGTCATGCTCGGCAAAGCCCTCGGCGGAGGGCTGCTGCCGGTGTCGGCGTTCGTCGCACGACGCGACATCATCGATCTGTTCGAGCCCGGCAGTCACGGCTCGACCTTCGGCGGCAACGCGCTGGCCGCCACCGTCGCGCTGGAAGCGCTCGACGTCATGGCCGACGAGGACCTGCCGGGAAGAAGTGCCGAAATGGGGGAATACCTGCTCTCACGGCTGCATGCAATTCACTCGCCGCTCATTCGAGAAGTGCGAGGACGCGGCCTCTGGGCCGGCCTCGAAATCGATCCGGCGCGCGCCGACGCGCACGACCTGTCCATGCGCATGCTGCGCCGTCGCGTGCTTGCAAAGGAAACCCGCGCGACCGTGCTGCGCCTCGCGCCGCCGCTCGTCATCGAGCGCGCTGAAATCGATGCCTGCATCTCGGCGCTCAAAGCCGTGCTGGCCGAAGCCGAGGCCGACGTATAAGAGCAACGCCGGTCAGTGTGCCGACGATTTCGACCAGAGATTCATCACCAGAACGCCCGCAATGATGAGCGCCATGCCGACCATCGCTGGCGCGTCGAGCTTCTGTCCGAACAGCACGCGTGAGGCAATCGAAATGAGCACGATGCCGAGGCCCGACCACATCGCATAGGCAATGCCCACGGGAATCGTGCGCAACGTAAGCGACAGCATGTAGAACGCCACGCCGTACCCCACGACGACCAGCGCCACCGGCCCGACGCGCGTGAACCCCTCCGATGCCTTGAGCGCCGACGTCGCAATCACCTCCGCGACGATCGCCACCAGCAGGTACAGATACGCCATCGAAACTCCTCGTGTGCTCAAACGCTAGAACCGCCCATCATAACCGACGGGTTCCGGCGCCATGTCCCGCAAAAATCGCTTGCCTAAGCGCCTCGCGCCGCGCTACAGTCGCCATCACGGTGTGGCCAGCACACTGGCGTCGCTCGGACGGTTCCGGGCGCTTACGTTACAGGATCACCATGTCTAGCTCTCAGGGCTCGCGCAGCTTTTCGCGCATCAATCGTCTTCCCCCGTACGTTTTCAACATCACCGCCGAGCTGAAGATGGCGGCACGCCGCCGTGGCGAGGACATCATCGATCTGTCGATGGGCAATCCCGATGGCGCCACGCCGCCGCACATCGTCAGCAAGCTCGTCGAAGTCGCTCAGCGCCCCGACACACACGGTTATTCGACCTCGCGCGGCATTCCGCGTCTGCGCCGCGCCATCACGCGCTGGTACAAGGATCGCTACGACGTCGATCTCGATCCGGAGCGTGAAGCCATCGTCACCATCGGCTCGAAGGAAGGTCTCGCTCACCTGATGCTCGCCACGCTGGACCAGGGCGACACGGTGCTCGTGCCGAATCCGTCGTATCCGATTCACATCTACGGCGCCGTCATCGCCGGCGCCAACATCCGCTCTGTGCCGATGACGCCCGGCATCGACTTCTTCACCGAACTCGAGCGCGGTATTCGCGAGAGCCATCCGAAGCCGAAGATGGTGATCCTCGGCTTCCCGTCGAACCCGACGGCGCAGTGCGTCGAACTCGAATTCTTCGAACGCGTGGTCGACCTCGCGCGCAAACACGACATTCTGGTGGTGCACGATCTGGCCTATGCCGATATCGTGTACGACGGCTACAAAGCGCCCTCGATCATGCAGGTGCCCGGCGCGAAGGACGTGGCCGTCGAGTTCTTCACGCTGTCGAAGAGCTACAACATGGCCGGCTGGCGCATCGGCTTCATGGTCGGCAATGCCGAGCTGGTCGCCGCACTCGCGCGCATCAAGAGCTATCACGACTACGGCACGTTCACGCCGCTGCAGGTCGCGGCCATCGCCGCACTTGAGGGCGATCAGCAATGCGTCGAAGAGATTCGCGCCCAGTATCAGCGCCGCCGCGACGTGCTCTACAAAGGATTGACGGAAGCCGGCTGGACGGTCGATCTGCCGCGCGCCTCGATGTACATCTGGGCACGCATTCCCGAACCGTATCGCGAACTCGGCTCGCTTGAATTCGCCAAGAAGCTGCTGGCGCAAGCCAAGGTCTCGGTCTCGCCGGGCATCGGCTTCGGAGAATACGGAGACGAGTACGTGCGCTTCGCATTGATCGAGAACGAATCGCGCATTCGTCAGGCCGTGCGCGGCATCAAACACATGTTCCGCGAAGACGGACTGGTGCAGCCCACGGTCGCTTAAACCGCCGCCCCTCACGCATCACCGCCCAAACCCATCGGGGCGCACTCGTCAGAGGCGCCCCGATGTTTTTGATAGATCGCAAACACTCAGCGCGACGCCGCGAGATACCGGCTCGGCGCGGCACCCAGCACCTGGCGAAACGCCGCCGCAAACGCACTCGGACTTCCATACCCCAGATCGAACGCGATGCGCGTCACGGGCTGTCCTTCGTTGAGCCGCTCAATCGCGGCCAGCAGACAGACCTGTTGACGCCACTCCGCAAAACTCACGCCCGTCTCCTCACGAAACCGGCGCGTGAACGTGCGACGGCTCATCGACGCCATGGCAGCCGCGTCATCGAGACCCGTCGCCATCGATGGTGCGGCGAACACCGCCCGGCAAACCCGTGCCAGCTGCGCGTCGTCGGGCAGCGGCGCGTGCAACGACAGGTGCGGCATCGCGGCCATCTCGGCAACCAGCAACGCCATGAGCTTGCCGTCGCGCGCGCTTTCGTCGTACATCGACGGCAGATCGACGGCGCCGTCCAACAACTGTCTGAGCAACGGCGAGACACCATACACACAACAGCGATCCGGAAGTCCGGCGGCGGCCGAGGCATCGGGCGTCACGAAGGTGTTGAGCATGGTCACGGGACCGCCCATCGTCATGGCGTGCGCGACGCCGGCCGGTATCCAGCAGGCACGCTGCGGCGGCACGAACCACCGGCCGTCCGGGGTCGACACCGTAATCATGCCGCGAGAGGCGAACGCGAACTGCCCGCGCGCATGCGCATGCTCAGGGAACGTAAGCCCCGCCGGGTAGTCGTTGGCCGTCACCACCACGCCTCGCGGCAGGTGCTCGTAGGGATCGATCAGCGTATTTCGCATGGCCCGGATTCTACAGACAATGACCCGCCATCGGCAGCGGGCACATAGCGGCGCCACTACGATGGGCGTCCCTAATCCGGTTATCCGGCGGCCAGAACGCGAGCCGGCCGCCGGACGGTCACCCCCTTTCAGAGTTCGGAGTTCGGAGTCGAGATGCCCAATACCTTTCACCGCGTCGGTCAAGGCCCCCATGCCGTCATTGTGCTGCACGGCTGGTTCGGCGACGCCCGCTCCTTTCAAGAATGCGAACCGTGGTTGTCTCGGGAGGCGTTCAGCTACGTCTTCATGGACTACCGTGGTTACGGTGGCATGCGTGACGCCCCCGGTGTCTACACCGTCACCGAAATCGCAGAGGACGCCATCGCGCTGGTCGATGCCCTCGATCTGCCCACCTTCAGTCTGATCGGCCATTCGATGGGCGGCATGGTCAGCGAGAAGGTTGCCGCCCTCGCCCCTCATCGCGTACGCAAACTCGTTGCCATCGCCCCTGTGCCGTGCGGCGGCGTGCCCTTCGACGCCCCTCGGCGCGCGCTATTCGAAGGCGCCGCGACTTCACAGGACCACCGCAAGACGATCATTGCACGCAGCACCGCCCACCGTTTGCCGTCGTCATGGGTCGAATGGAAAGCGCAATACTCGGCGACACATTCGTCTGCGCATGCGTTCGCGGCCTACTTCAACGCCTGGGCCGACACGGACTTCAGCAACGAGATCCAAAGCACGCTGCCGGTCAAGGTTCTGGTTGGCGAACACGATCCGACGTTCAACGCGGCGCTCATGGCGAAGACGTATTTGCGTCGCTACGCGCACGCCAGTGTCGACACGCTTTGCAACGCCGGCCACTATCCGATGAACGAGACGCCTCTCGCGCTGGTCGCCGCCATCGAAGCCTTTCTGCTCGACGAGAGCGAGAGCCACGGCGCGGCGCCGAAAAAAAACGGGGAGTCCGCAGACTCCCCGTTCGCCTCGCGATGAACCATCGCTGGCTGCACTACGCCGGCAACCACTCCTGCAACGTCACCTCGATGGTGATGAACGAGAGGTTGCCGCCACGGACAAAGCGTCCCGCGAACATGCGTCCGTCCGTGTCCGCCACCATGCCGTGCAGCATGGGCAGCGCATGTGCAGCGTCGGGCCGAACATCCACCTCGCCAAACACGTTGAGGATTTCCACGCCGGGGCCACGCACCAGTTGCTCACGCCAGACGTCGCCCGCGCGAAACGCCAGACGTGCATCGATCAGACTCCCCACCGCGCCACGCACGATGGCGCGCGAGATGCCATGTTCCGCACACAGCGCCTCGATGCTTTCCGTCAGATCCTGATTCGGTTTGAGCCGTGCCACGACCAATCTGCCCAGCGTGCCGTTCTCAATGGCTACCGGAACATCCAGCGCTGCGCTCATGAGAGACCTCCGGCGACGGGGTGAAGCAGATGAAAGCGCGTCTCTTCGTCATCTGCGGTCACGTATCCGCCGTGCTCGAACAGACACAGGCGGATCACCACAGGCTCTTCTCCGGCCCATGTGTGATCGAGAATCAGATGACCGCCGTGCAACTCGCCGGACGGGTCGGAAAACCCCGCATGGCAATGCAACAGCGTAGCGCCGTCGGCCGTGCGGCCGACTGTGATCGCGCCGCCGATCAGATCCACTTCCCGGGTTTCGTCGACCGGCGCCCCATACCCGAAGGGGCGCTCCGTATCTGCGGTGTTCTCGATCATGTGATACCGCAGACCTCGCGCGGTGCCCGCGCAGAAACGGCCGACGCCGCCGCCGTACGCATAGCGGGATAACGCCGCGCGTAAGGCCTCGCCGAGATTCGCACCAGACCGGATCGTCACGCGCAGTTCGTGCTGCCCGCTCAACACGCAGTCTTCCACACGGGGTAACGTGGGGGCGCCAGCATGCCGATAGATCCGTGAAAGCGCAGGTTTCATAGTCGATAGTCTCCTTGCTCTTCGAGCATCGTCTTGATTTGCTTCTTCACGATCTTGCCGTAGCCCGACTTGGGCATGGCATTCCAGAATACGAAGCGACGCGGCCACTTGTAGCGAGCGATACGCGCTTCGAGATGTCCGAGCAGTTCATCGGCCTGAGCGGCCATGCCTTCCCGGGCGACCACCACCGCGAGCCCGCTCTCGCCCCACTTGGGGTCGGGCACGCCGAGCACCGCGCACTCCGACACGGCCGGGTGCGTGAGCAACGCTTCCTCGATCTCGCGCGGATAAACGTTCGAGCCGCCCGAGATGTACATATCCGACGCGCGCCCCGTGATGTACAAGAAGCCCTGTGCATCCACATGTCCGAGATCGCCGGTGTGAAACCAGTCGTCCTTGAACGCCTTGGCATTTGCGTCCGGATTGTTGTGATACCCCATGAAGACGGCGGGCCCGCGCACGCAGATCTCTCCTGATGCAAACGGCGGCTGACGCTCGCCGCACTCATCGAGAATCGCCACCTCCATGCCTGTTCGCGGCACGCCACAGGTGCCGATGCGGGCGTCGGGCGCGTCGTCGTCGTCGCTGTGCAGCCACGGCGGCAATACGGTGATGTTGCCCGTCACCTCTCCCAGCCCGTAGTACTGCACCAGCACCCGGCCCAGCTTTTGCAGCGCGTACTTCTGATCTGCACGATACATCGGCGCGCCGGCATAGATCACGAACCGCAGTGAACGATGGTCGTAACGATCCACCGCCGGGTCCTCGACCAGCATCTTGACGATGGTCGGCACCGTGAACATATTGTCGACGCGATGACGTTCGATGGCCTGCCAGACCTGCTCCGCATCCATCTTCTCGCCCGGCAGCAGCACACTCGCCGCCCCGCGCGCTGTGTTGACGATGGCGTGAATGCCCGCGCCGTGCGAGAGCGGCGCAACCACCATCGAACGGCTGCGGTAGGTGATGCCGGGCATCAGGTCGGCCAGATGATTGGTGACGACGAAGGCCATCTGCCCGTGGGAGAGCACGCCCGCCTTCGGATGGCCCGTCGTGCCCGACGTATAGAAGAACCACAGCGGGTCCTCGTACTCGACTTCGGCCTCATAGCCGGGTGCGCCAAGGTGCTCGGCGACGAGCGTCTCGTAGTGCAGTTCGCCCGTGCGCGGCGCGCCCAGCGCGACGACATGCCGCAAGGCTGGCGAGGCGGCGCGCACCGCGTCGACGTGTCCCTCGAAACCGGCGTCGTAGATCATGACGCACGCACCGCTCGACTGGCCAAGATACGCCGCTTCCGGTGCGGTGATCCGGAAGTTCGTCGGCACCCAGACCGCGCCCAGCCGAAATGCGATCCACGCACTCTCGAAGATAGGCAGGTTGTTGCGCGAATGCACCAGCAGCTTGTCGCCCTTGCCCACGCCCAGCTTGCGCAGGGCCTCAACGGCGGCGTTCACGCGGGCGTCGATCTCGCCCCACGTGGTGACCTTCTCACCGATGATCACGCCCGGCTCGTCGGGATGACGCCGGGCAACGTCGGCCAGCAGGCGGCCGAGATTCATGACCTTCTTGAGCATTTCGCTCGTCTCCTCTTTCTTCGTTCTCAGTCTTGCTGTCTTGCCCGGCCAACGCCGGGCAGCCTGCCTGACACCTATTCGTGTGACGTATCCGTGCGACGTATCACCGCGCTTCGAGAATGCTCACGTAGTTCGCTACCGCCGCGCCGCCCATATTGAACACGCCCGCGAGCTTCGCGTTGGGGATCTGCATCTGCCCGGCCGTCCCCGTCAGTTGCATCGCGGCCATCACGTGCATGGACACCCCCGTCGCGCCGACCGGATGGCCCTTCGCCTTCAACCCACCGGACGGATTGACCGGCAGCAGACCGTTCTTCTCGGTCAGCCCCTCGGCCACAACGTTGGCGCCCTGGCCCGGCTTCGCAAGCCCCATCGCCTCGTACTCGATGAGTTCGGCAATCGTGAAGCAGTCATGCGTCTCGACCAGCGAGAGGTCTTTCAACGACACGCCCGCGACACCCAATGCCTGACGCCAGGCGTGCTGACCGCCTTCGAACGCCAGCGGATCGCGACGCGAGAGCGGCAAGTAGTCGTTGACCTGCACCGCCGCGCGAAAGCCCACGGCCTTGGGCATCGTGCGGGCCACGTCGGCAGCCGAAATCACGAGCGCCGCCGCACCATCCGACACCATCGAGCAGTCGGTACGCTTGAGCGGCCCGGCCACGAACGGATTCTTCTCGGAGACATGGCGGCAGAAGTCGTAGCCGAAGTCGCGACGCATGTGCGCATAGGGATTGACCGTGCCGTTGCGATGGTTCTTCGCCGCAATGCGCGCGAGCGCATCGGACTGATCGCCGTAGCGGTCGAAGTAGGCTTGCGCGATGGTGCCGAACACGCCCGCAAAGCCGCCCGGAATGTCGGCCTCTTCGCGCGCGTACGAGCATTTGAGCAACACCTCGCCGACCTGCGGCGTGGCGAGCTCCGTCATCTTCTCGAAACCGATCACGAGCACATGCGTGGCCTTGCCCGCCTCGATGGATTGGAGTCCGCCATGAACGGCAGCCGAACCCGTTGCGCATGCATTTTCGTAGCGCGTGGCGGGTTTGAAGCGCAGCCCGGGAATGCGGTTGAAGACGAGCGACGACGGGAAGTCCTGATACAGGAACCCGCCGTTGAAAGTGCCGACGTGAATGGAATCGATTTGCTCGGGCGCCAGGCCCGCATCGTCGAGCGCGGCTTGTGCAACATCGGCCAGCAAGACTTCGGCATCGACGTTATCGAGTTTTCCGAACTGGGAGTGGGCCCAGCCGGTAAGGCATGCAGCAACCATGAAGTGTCTCCGGAAAAGGGGGTCATCCAGACTCCGGTGAGCAATTTCGATGCCAGACATGCGCGCATCCCCTCGCGGATGAAGCGCCAACGGCATCCATTGCCCATTGCGTCGCGATTGCGACGCTCGCGCTTGTGGCGCTCTCGCAATTGACGTAAGCGTAAAGCCGCACTCGCTACCCCATCAAGTGAAATCGGATGGACACCCAACGAAGGGGATTTGCTGTGCCGCAACACAAGCGCTCGGGCGCGACGGCATGCGACACCTGTCGCATCGGCATTGCCCGCTTTGTGCGACAGGTGTCGAAAGGCAGAGGGCGAATGCGACAGGTGTCGCACCTCGCCCGGACACCGATCGGTGGCGCCCCGCAAATGCAGCAAACGGCATGGCTGACGCTATGGCGTCGCTTTGGCGGGTTCCGCCAGATAAAAGAACGCGCAGCAAGGCGACGCGCCAGACGCGGAACTTCCCCCATGCTTAACAAGATAAGGGTTTTCCCGTCCGGGCCGCGATCTGGCACTCGATTTGCGTAAGATAGCCAAGCCACTTACGAGCCGCTTCACGTTCGAATTCAAAGTTGGCCGAGACGTTGCAGGGCAACACGCCCGCACGCCTTGCGCTTCAGACGCAGTCACCAAACCTATAAATCAGGAGACATGCAGTATGAGCAACATGGATCGCCGCCACTTCATCAAGGTTGTGGCCGCCACTTCGGCCGCCGCTGCCACGGGGTTGTATCAGACGCAGGCGCACGCCGCCGAATTCACGCTGAAGTTCGCCAACAACCTTCCCATTAGCCACCCGATGAACATTCGCGCCAAAGAGATGGCGCAGAAGATCGCAGAGCAATCGAAGGGCCGTGTCGACTTCCAGATCTACCCGAACAACCAGCTCGGCACCGACAGCGACATGCTGAGCCAGATCCGCTCGGGTGCGATCGATTACTTCACCCTGTCGCCGCTGATTCTCGGCACGCTGGTGCCGTCGGCACAGATCTCCGGCGTGGGCTTCGCGTTCAAGGATTACGGTCAGGTATGGGCAGCGATGGACGGCGACCTCGGAGCGCATGTGCGCGGCCAGATCGCCAAGACGTCGGTGTTCGCCTTCGACAAGATCTGGGAGAACGGGTATCGCCAGATCACCACGAGCAGCCGCCCGATCAACTCGCCGGCCGACCTCAAGGGCCTGAAGATCCGCGTACCGACGAGCCCGCTGTGGACATCGATGTTCCGCGCCTTCGACTCGTCGCCTACATCGATCAATTTCGCCGAGGTGTATTCGGCCCTGCAGACGCACATCGTCGAAGCACAGGAGAATCCGCTCGCTCTGCTGACCACGGCCAAGCTCTACGAAGTGCAGAAGTATGTGTCGATGACAAACCACATGTGGGATGGCTTCTGGTTCCTCGCCAACAAGCAGAAGTGGGACAAGCTGCCGAAGGACCTGCAGGCGATCGTCACCGCCAACGTGAATGCTGCCGCCATGGCGCAACGCGACGACGTGCGCAAGCTCAACGATGGCGTCATGGTCGAACTCAAGCAGAAAGGTCTCGTGTTCAACGCACCGAACAACGAACAGTTCCGCGAGAAGCTCCGCGCCGCTGGCTTCTATGCCGAATGGCACAAGAAGTTTGGTGACGAGGCGTGGGCCATGTTGGAAAAGTACACGGGGAAGCTCGCGTAAATGGAAACGTTGACGATGACGGCCGAGCCGACGCACGCGCTCGCCCGCCTCTTCTGCCACGTCAATCGCGCGGTGATGAAAATCACCGAAGCGGCTGCCGTGCTGCTGGTGGTGGCGGAGACTTTCATCCTGCTCGCGGGCGTGATCTCGCGTTACGGGTTCGACAATCCGCTCACCTGGTCGGACGAACTGGCGCAGATCCTGTTCATCTGGCTATCGATGCTCGGTGCGGTCCTCGCGCTCGACCGGGGCGAGCACATGCGCCTGTCCGCCATCGTCAACAAGCTTCCGCCAGCATGGCGCGACTGGTTTCAGACCATGGCGGCACTCACGGTCTGCGTGTTCGTCGCGCTCATCATCATGCCCGCGTACACGCATGCCATCGAACAGATGGACATCACCACGCCCGCCCTCGAAATCCCCGACGGGCTGCGCGCCGCGGCCCTGCCGGTGGGTGCGGTCTTGATGCTCGTCGCCGCCATCTCGCGCATGGCGCGGTGCTCGACCTTGCGTCAGTTCGGCCTCGGCGTGCTGGTCGTGGCCGCGCTGGGCACCGCGCTCTGGCTCGGCCGCCCCGCACTCATCGCGATGGGCAACTACAACCTGCTGGTGTTCTTCGTGCTGATCGTCGGGGCGTGCGTGGCAGGCGGCATTCCGATCGCTTTCGCCTTCGGCACGGCGACGCTGGCGTATCTGGCTCTCGTGACCGATGCACCGCTGCAGATCGTCGTCAGCCGCATGGACGAGGGCATGTCGGGCCTCATTCTGCTGTCGGTGCCGCTGTTCGTGCTGCTCGGCGCCCTGATCGAAATGAGCGGGCTCGCGCGCAGCCTGATCGAGTTCATGGCCTCACTGCTCGGCCACGTGCGCGGCGGCCTGCAATACGTGCTGCTCGGCGCGATGTTTCTGGTCTCCGGCATTTCCGGCTCGAAGGCGGCCGACATGGCCGCCGTCGCTCCCGCCCTCTTCCCAGAGATGCAACGGCGCGGCTCGAAACCGGAAGACCTCGTCGCGCTGCTCTCGTCGACCGGCGCCATGACCGAGACGATTCCGCCAAGTCTTGTGCTCATCACCATCGGCGCGGTGTGCGGGGTGTCGATCACCGCGCTCTTTGTCGGCGGCCTGCTGCCTGCTGTCATCGCCACGCTGGCCATCGTCGTGGTGTGCTTCGCACGCTCGCGCAAGGAAGCGCCCAACGCGGCACGCCGCGCGCCGTGGAGCGTCATCGGCAAAACGTTCGTCGTGGCGTTGCCGGCCCTCGCCTTGCCGATTCTCATTCGCACGGCTGTGATCGAAGGGGCTGCCACGGCGACGGAGGTCTCTACGGTCGGTATTGCCTACACGATCGTGATCGGCTTGCTCGTTCATGCCTTCAAGAAGCATCTGAATTTCAAGCGTCTGTATCCGCTGCTGACCGAAACGGCTGCGCTCTCCGGCGCGATCCTGCTCATCATCGGCATGGCCACGGCCATGGCGTGGGCGCTCACGCAGTCCGGCTTCTCCGCCAAGCTGGTCGGGCTGATGCATGGCGTGCCGGGCGGACAGATCGGCTTCCTGCTCATCTCGATGGTCGTGTTTATCGTACTGGGCAGCGTGCTGGAAGGCATTCCGGCCATCGTGCTGTTCGGGCCGCTGCTCTTTCCGGTCGCCCGCTCGCTGGGCATTCACGACGTGCATTACGCGATGGTCGTGATTCTGTCGATGGGCATGGGACTGTTCGCACCGCCGCTCGGCGTGGGCTTCTATGCCGCATGCGCCATCGGCAAGACATCGCCGGACAAGGTATTCAACCGGATGTGGACTTACATGGGCGCGCTGTTCATCGCGCTGCTGATCGTGGTCTTCATTCCCTGGATCTCGATCGGTTTTCTGAAGTAAGGCAAATCCGCTAGCGGTTTATCGAAATTACCGACGGGCTCCGCCGCGCTGCTGGCGGCGGGGCCCGTGCTGTAAAAGTCATTAAATTTAGGAGTCCATAGCATGACGGAGAAAGTGGCAGTTGTCACAGGCGGCGGAATGGGTATTGGTGCAGCCATATGCGAACGGTTGGTGAATGACGGCATGACGGTGGTTGTCGCCGATCTGAACGAAGGCGCAGCGGCCGAGACCGCGGCCAGGCTGAGCGCGGCGGGCGGCAAGGCGTGGGCGCTGGGGATGAATGTGGGCGATGCGGCATCGATTGCCGAGGGCTTCGCGCAGGTCGCACAACGGCATGGCCGTTGCGACGTGCTGGTGAACAACGCGGGGATTGCCAAGACGTTTCCGTTTCTCGACTATCCGCTCGATCACTGGCATCAGGTCATGAATGTCAACCTCACAGGCACGTTGCTGTGCGCACAGCACGCCGCGCGACTTATGCGCGAGCAGCGTTGGGGACGGATCGTCAACCTGGCGTCAGTGGCGGGCATTCTGGCGAGCGCAGGCCGTACCGCTTACGGCACGTCGAAAGCCGCGGTCATCGGTCTCACGCGCCAGATGGCCATTGAACTCGCCCCCTTCGGGATTACCGCCAACGGCGTCGCACCCGGCCCCATCGACACGCCGCTCACGCAGGTGCTGCACTCCGACGTCTCACGCCGCCACTATACGGAGACGACGCCCCTCGGCCGATACGGGCAGCCCAGTGAGATCGCTGGCGCGGTGAGCTTTCTCGCGTCGGATGATGCGTCTTACGTGACCGGTCATATCCTGCCGGTCGACGGCGGCTTTGTGGCGGCCGGGATTCTGGAGATCTGAGGCGGCGTTCGTGCGCCTTTGCGCAGGATCGCGATAGACGGCGTGGGGCCGTCTATCGCCGCGTCGAGTCAAATGTCCAGTACGAGCACCTCGTCTCTCGAACGTGAGCAGCAGATGGTGATGTGGGTATTGGCACGTTGCTCGGCGTCCGTCTGAAAGCTGTCCCGATGCTCGGGCGTGCCGGACACCACTCGTGTGAGACAAGTGCCGCACACCCCCTGCCCACACGAGAGGTTCAGTCGCACGCCGGCGGCATCAAGCGCGTCCGCGATGGTTTGCCTGTCGGTCACGGTGACGCGCTTGCCCGATTTTTGCGCAACGACCGTGAAAGCCGGCCCCTCCGTGTCAACCGGGGCGGCAAATGCTTCGGTATGGATCTGATCCGCGCGCCATCCCGCCTGTCGGGCAATGTCGACGGCTAAGGTCATGAAACCGTCGGGACCGCACACGTATAGATGTTCGCCCGGCATCGGTGCTTGCAGAACCCCGGGAAGACACGCCCTGGCCGTCTCTCGATCACCTTCAATGATTCGCGCACGCGCCGCAAACCGCGAGGTTCGAATCTCATTGACGAAAGCCCCCTGCCTAACGGATCGCACGAAGTAGTGGAGGGTGAAGTTGCTCTCGCTGGCGCGATCCAGCGCCCACGCCATCGCAAGCAGTGGCGTGATGCCGATGCCCGCTGCCAGAAAACGATGCGATGTCGCCTGCCCGGACAGTTCGAACAGGTGGCGGGGGGCGCCAATCTGAAGGCGCGCTCCCGGCGCAAGATGCTCATGCAACCATTGCGAGCCGCCGCGAGACGGCGACGCACGCCCGACCCCGATCCGATATCCGCCGGCACCGCCGTCCGCACCGCACAGCGAGTACTGCCGCACGAGACCACAGGGCAGTACAACGTCGATATGCGCGCCCGCGCGATACGGCGGCAAAGGCAAGCCGTCCGCTGCCCGCAATGCCAGCAAGACAACTTCGCCATCGCGCACCAGATCGTCGACGACGACCTCACGCCAACGTTGCCCCGCCGGCGCCTGCATGGATGCTGCGGCGCTCATGAACGTACCAGTTGCTCGTCGGCGATGAGCTTCGCGAGCATTCGCTTCGCACGCACGCCACCGCCGTCACCGATGGTGAAATTCGCGACCGGCACGTCGTTGCCCTCGATGTCGAACTGACGCTGAATCGCCTCAATGATCGGCTTGTCTTCACCTGTAAAGGTTTGCTGAAAGGCTTCATTGATCGCCAGGGTAAGGCCTTCGTCCTCTTGTTTGAAGTTGCGCGCGACGGCCCAGAAGTAATGCGTCGTACGCTCGGTCTCCGGCGTGAGAATGTGAGCGCTCGGGAAGTGCAGCTCGCCGTTGCCGCTGTCGTCGCCGGCGGCACGCAAACGAATGTCGAGCAACAAATTCGTGCCGGGGCGCCATGTCATGTCCGAGACCTGATCGATGCGCTCGCTGCGCGACCAGTGCGGACGGAAGACCACCGACGGCGGCAGGTCGAACACCTTGCGTTTGACCGTGACGTAATCGTCGCCGGCCACGACGCTGGTCTGCAGCGACCCGCTTGAGCCGGGCGTGCCCACGGTATTCGGATGCAGATATTCCGCGTGACTCAGGTCGAGCAGGTTATCCATCATGATGCCGAAGCCGCCGTCCACATACGTGTAGCCCTGCGTGACTGCGTAAGGGCCGTCCACATCAAACCAGCCGTAATCCGGGATGGCGTTGACGTTCGCGCGCTCTGGCTCCCCCATCCAGATCCACAACGCGCCGTGACGCTTTGCAAGCGGATAGGCGCGCACGCATAGCGTGTCAGGCGATCCCTTGATATGTGGATTGTGCCGGCAAACCCCGCGAGAATCGAATCTCAATCCGTGATAGGCGCACTGAATCAAATCGCCTTCAATTCGACCGGCGTGCAGCGGTACCGCCTTGTGAGGACAGCGATCATGAAGGGCGACCGCGACACCGGAACCAGTGCGATACATCACTATCGGCTCGCCGAGAATCCGCTTCGGAACTGGGTTTTTGTCGATTTCACGATCCCATGCGGCCATGTACCACGCGTTGCGAAGAAAGCTCATACGAACGTCTCCTGTTATTTTTGACTTCAAGTCAATTAATCACGCAAAATACACAAAAATCATATTGTGATAATCAACTATGGCGACTCGATCGTCAATCCGGAGACACGAATTTCGTGCTCAGGACTATCCCTTAGCGGTACCGGGTGCCCGATGGTTGAAATACGACACGTCAGCTCGCGAGCCGCTGTTGCGCGACGTCCGTCGGGCAGAACACACGCGCGGCGCCGAGCATGTCGTGAAATATGCGCGTGCAGGTGGCACTGACCTGCGGCTCGGTAGTGTCCAGGCCACTGAACCAGGCGACAAGCAGTTCGTCGACGAAGGCCAGCCAGCCGCGTCCCAGCGCCATCATGGCGGGCGTGATCTCGGTGTCCGGCAGATAGAAACTGAGCGCGAGACGCACAGCGCCCAGCTTCGAGGTTTCCCACAACTGCTTCACCGACGCGGGCGTGCTGCCGCGCATGTGATACAGGTACGCCCCCTGCCGGGTGCGCACGAATGCGATGTGAATCGACAAGAAACGCGCCAGCCGCTCGTCGGGCGTACCGCTGCGTGTGCCGGCATTACGCGTTTCTTCCAGACGCGCGGCCGCACGCCGACAGATTTCGAGATAGAAATCGAGCTTGGTGGAGAAGTAGTGAAACAGCAAGCCGTAGGCAACATCGGCCTCGCGCGCGATCTCCTCGACCGAAACTTCATCGAGCGCACGCTCGGCCAGCAGACGTTCGCCAGCCTGCACCAGCAGTTCGCGAGTCCATTCGGATTTTGGGTGACGTTTGCGAGGGGCTGGCATGGGTTTCGGTCAATCGGGAGTACGCGTTGAATGATGATGCAGCAATTTCCAGCCGCTCGGGCGCCGGATCCATATCTGCGTGACGAGGGCGCGAATCTCGACGTGCGAGCCGTCGGCCTTGCGTCGCATCGTCTGCGCCAACGGCCCGGTACACACCACGGCATCGCCCAGCACCCGATAGGTCATCGCCGCACGCTCGATATTGAGCGACTTCACCCGGTCGGCCAGAAACGCAAGGTATTGCGCTTTGTCATGCGCATAGCCGGTCGAATGCACGAAGGTCAGTTCGTCGTCGAGCAGGTCGGAGAGCGTCGCAAAGTCTTCGGCGATCGACGCGTCGCAGCGTTGCTGCTCCATGGCCGCGAGGGTCGAGATGAGATCGTTCGCTGGCGCTCTGAGTGGGGTTTGCATGGGATCGGTGTCCATTAAGATGTCGATGGAAAACGCGACCCACTTCCCCAACTTCCCCCGCCTCCCTCGCTTCCCGGCGATGCCCGGCGAACGACGTTGCGGTGGGTTACTGGGTCACGTAGCTTTTTGCGGCTTCGGTCGAGATGCGCAAGGCGGCTTCGCGCAGCAATTCGAGCAGCTTGTCGTGATTCATGAATTCGAAGCGCCGGATGGGGATGACCAATGCGAGCGCCCCGACAGCGAGCGCCGACTGGCCGAGAATCGGCACGGCAATCGCGCCCACATCGGCCTCGAGCTCGCCCTTCGAGATGTAGTACCCGGCTTTGCGCGTTTCGTGCAGCCGCGCGATGAACTCGTCGGCCGACTTGCCCATCCCGGCCGCGGCGATGCTCGCCGAGTGCTTCTTGTACAGCCGCGTGAGCTTGCCCTTGGGCATGGTCGAGAGGATGACCTTGGGAGCGCCACCGAGAAACAATGGCCGGGGCCGCCCGCGTCCATAGGCCAGATGCAGCCCGTCGGGGCCCGATTCGCGATGGGTGTCGACGATCTCGTCGTCGAAGATACGCGTCATCACGGAGTCGCACCCCGTCTGCGCCGACAGCTCGCGCATCAACGGCTGACCGACACGCAGCAACGGGTCGATGGTGCGCAATTGATAGTCGAGCTTGATGATGCGCGGCCCGAGTTCGTAGCTGCCGTCGCCAAGGCGCAGCAACAGCCCTGAGCCGACCAGCTCGCGCAGATAGCGATAGCCCGTGGGCACCGAACAGCCGAGATGGTGACAGATCGCTTCGGTCGACCATGTCGGGGACTCGACGGTGAACATGTCGAGGATGGACAGCATTTTGGTAAGACTGGACATCGTTGATCGCTTTGAGTGAGCTGCGCCCTGAGCCGGACGCGAACTCGCATATTCTAACCAACGAGCGACTGATGTCGTACCGCGAGCACCGAAAAGTCCACAGACTTTCAAATGGCGATATCGAATGCCGTTTCATTCTGGCGCTCCCGATCCCTTCACGACTGCGGCAACAGCACGATTTTGCCCGCCACATCTCCCGCTTCGAGGCGTTGATGCGCTTGCGCAGCCTGTGCAAGCGGCAGCGTGCACGAGATCACCGGTCGTATCTGCGTGCCCAGGCGCGACCAGACTTTGTCGGCCAACGCCGCAGCGATGACCGCCTTCTCGCCCAAAGGCAGGGGCCGCAACAGAGAGCCCGTCACGACGCCCTCCTTCTGCATGAGTGCGCGCAACGGGAAATGCATCTCGGCGCCACCGCCGGGCGACAGGTGTACGATTCGGCCGCGCCGCGCCAGCGCGACGATGTTCGCACCGGCATGGCCGGCGCCGGCCATGTCGAGGATCACGTCGACACCGCGCTGTCCCGTGGCGTCGAGCGCGCGACGGGCAAAGTCATCCGTGCGGTAATTGAACGCGTCGCGTGCCCCGAGCGATCGCGCCATCGCGCATTTCTCATCCGTGCCGCATGTCGCATAGACTTCATGCCCGAACGCGCTAAGTAGCTGAATGGCGACGCTTCCCACCCCACTGGTGCCGCCGTGAATCAGCACTCGCTCCCCCGCCTGTAGACGCGCCACGTTGAAGAAGTTGTGCCATGTCGTGAACAGCGCCTCAGGGAGTGCGCTCGCTTCGGTCATCGTCATCCCCGCCGGAACCGGCAGCGTCAGCGCTTCGTCAGCGACGGCATAGCTGGCATACCCCCCGCCGTCGATCAGCGCGCAGACGTTGTCGCCAAGCTTGCACCGCGAGACATTCGCCCCCAGCGCGACGATACGCCCGGCAACCTCGAGTCCCGGAATATCGCTGTGATGCGCGTCGGGACCGCGCCGGCGCTGGTTCACGTCGTGACGATTCACACCGGCGGCCGAGACCTCGATCAGTACCTGCTGCGGCCCGCACTGCGGCATGGGCTCGAGTCTGGGTCGTAGTACCTCGGGGCCACCCGCGGCGGTGATGGCCATCGTCAACTGCCGGTCCGCATTGCCCGCCATGACTTCGCTCATTGAATCCCCATGCGCTCTGCCATTCGCGCTTGCCACGTTGCGCGCGGCTCAAACCCAGGCAACTGGCGCGCGTGCGCTTCGACAGCGGCCATCAGCACATCGTCGGGCTGCGAGAAGTCGACCGGCACGCGCATTGGCTGACTGACATACCAAGGCGTGTCGATGAACAACTCGAGGCGATTACCCTCAGGGTCGCGCGCATAAATCGACACGGCATTGCCGTGCGTGATCGGATGGATATCCGTCGCGCCGGCATCGGTCAACCTGGAGTACAGGTCCTTGAGGGTCGCCAGACTGTCGGCGCGCAGCGAGATCTGATTGATCACGTTGAAGCCCAAAGTGTCGGGACGCCCCGTCGCGAGCACGATCTGGTGATGCTCCTTTGGGTCTCGGCTCAGAAAAATGAGATCCAGATCGCCCGACGGGCCGGTGAGCTTGCCCGAGTCCGTGATCGTGAACTCAAGCAGTTCCGTGTAGAAGCGCGCCATGCGCTGAATGTCACACACGTAGAACCCTACGTGGCTGAAGCTCAATCCCTTACGGACCATCATCTCCATCTCCTTCAAAATTATCTAATTGTGATAATAATGCATATTTCATTTGACAGTATAGCCATCGATATCTATATTTTGTCCCATAGTGATATTAAAGAATAAATGGGAGGCGATGGTGGTAGACGTCGTGGTCATCGGTCTTGGCCCGGTCGGCGCAACGCTGGCCAATTTGTTGGGACGTGCAGGGGTATCGGTGGTGGTGCTCGAGCGTGAGGCTGCGGTGTATCCGTTACCCCGCGCGGTGCATTTCGATGCCGAGTGCATGCGGGTGTTCGACGCCATCGGCGTCGCCCCGACGCTGGCGGAACATTGCCGGGTGTCGCCTGGTATGAAATTCGTGAATGCCGACGGCAAACTGCTGGTCGACTGGCAGCGCCCGGAGGGTATCGGCCCGCAAGGCTGGAACAGCAGTTATCGCTTTCATCAACCCGATCTCGAGCGCATTCTGCGCGAACGTCTGGCGGCGCTTGCTTGCGTCGACGTGCGTCTGCGCAGCGAGGTGTTCGCACTCGATACGCATGCCGATCACGTCCGGGTGCGCTATGAAGACCTGTCGTGCGGCGGCTTGCGGGAGGTGCAGGCACGCTATGTGATCGGCGCAGATGGTGCGCGCTCACTCGTTCGTCGGATGATCGGCAGCGAAATGGTCGATCTCGGCCTGCATGAACGCTGGCTGGTATTCGACGCGTTGCTCAAGCGCGACTGGAACGTGCTTGGCGAACACAGCGTGCAGTTCTGCGACCCGGCGCGCCCGGCCACCTATGTGCGAGGTGTGGACAACCGGCGACGCTGGGAAATCATGCTTCGCCCGGACGAGGACGCCGCGCGATTCGCTCAGACGGAGAACGTCTGGTCGCTGTTGAAGAAGTGGATCACGCCAGATGACGCCGACCTCGAGCGCGCCGTGGTCTACACCTTCCACGCGGTGATTGCCCAGCGCTGGCGGCAAGGACGTTTGCTATTGGCGGGCGACGCGGCACATCAAACGCCGCCGTTCCTCGGTCAGGGCATGTGCGCCGGTATTCGCGATGCTGGCAACCTCGCGTGGAAACTCGTCGCGATCCTGCAGCACGGCGCCTCCGATGCACTGCTCGACACCTATCAACAGGAGCGCTACCCGCATGTGTCCGAGTTCATCACGCTGGCCGTCGAGCTGGGGCGCATTATCCAGGCGGTCGATCAGGATGCCGCAGCACAGCGCGACGAGATGTTCGCCAACGGCCCTCGTCATCTCCAGAGTCTGAGTCCCCGGCTGGGTGCGAGTCCGCTTGTCGCGCCCGGGGCCGAGGGCGGCGCGATCTCGCGTCAACCGACCTTGTGCGATGGCCGACGTCTGGATGACGTGGCCGGAAACGATTTTCTGTTGCTGGTGCGCGAAGGCGCATTCTCCGCCGCGCAGTGCGAAGCCGCCCTCGCCGCGTTCCCTTCGCCCCTTCGGTGGGTCGAGGACGCGAGCGAGTCGGCTTGCCAATGGCTTGACACCCTCGACACCGATGCCGTACTCGTTCGCCCGGACCGCTATGTCGCGGGCGTGGCCCGAGGGGGCGACGCTTTGCTCGCGCTGACGGCATCCATCGGTGCAGCACTCGGCAGGGCGGCAACTCCTGTCGCTGCCTGAAGGCGGGCGAGTGGCAGGGCACATCTGATTCGTATTGGCTCAACAACGTTTTCTCTGGAGACTCATTCATGAAATTCATCAGTTTCACGCGGCAAGGCAAGGCCGGTTTTGGTGTGGTACGCAATGAAGCCGTAGTGGATCTCGGCGCGCGTCTGGGCCTTGTCGACCTCGGCGCCGCACTGCGCGCCCATGGCATGGACGCCCTGAAAGACGTGGCGCAAAAGCACGAGGCCGATTTCGCACTCGCGTCCATCGATGCCTATCGACCGGTCGTCGCCGATCCAAACAAGGTGTTGTGTGCGGGACTGAACTATGACGAACACGTGCGCGAAACCAAGCGCGAGCGTACCGAGCGTCCGACCATCTTCATGCGCTACGCGGAGTCGCAGGTCGGTCACGAGCAACCGATTCTTCTGCCGCCCGAGTCGGAGCGTCTGGACTATGAGGGTGAGATCGCCATCGTGATCGGACGCGCCGGGCGCCGCATCAGCGAAGAAGATGCCTTCTCCTACATTGCCGGCTTCGCCTGCTACAACGACGGCAGCATTCGCGACTGGCAAACCCACACCTCGCAATGGGGCCCGGGCAAGAACTTCCAGGCCACCGGCGCGTTCGGCCCGACGCTGGTGTCGGCCGACGAAATCGGCGAGAACGAAGTCCTCACCCTCGAGACGCGCCTGAACGGTCAGGTGGTGCAACACGCGACCACGGACATGCTGATCTTCTCGATCCCGACGCTGATTGCCTACTGCTCCACCTTCACGAAGTTGCAACCGGGCGACGTGATTGTGACCGGCACGCCGGGGGGTGTCGGCGCGAAGCGCAATCCCCCGCTGTTCATGAAGGACGGCGACGTGGTCGAGGTGGAAGTCAGCAAGCTCGGCATTCTGCGTAACCCGATTCGCGCCGAGGTCGACAAAGCGAATCAGTGACGAGGCGGTGGAGGAGACATCAACAATGAAAAACACAAGCATTCTGATCGCGGCTGGTGTCATGGCCGTGGCGCTGAGCGGTCTCGCGCATGCCGACATCAAGGTCGGTGTGATCTTGTCGACCACGGGCCCTGCCGCGTCGCTCGGCACGCTGGAAAAGAGCGGCGTAATGCTCGGGCCAGACACGATTGCAGGACAGAAGGTCAAGTACATCTATCTCGACGACGCGTCCGATCCGAGCCTCGCGGTGCGCAGCTTGCACAAGCTCATTAGCGAAGAGCGCGTCGATGTGGTGATCGGGCCGACGACCACGCCGAGCGCCGTGGCAGTGATTCCGTTGCTGGCCGAATCGGGAACGCCGGGCATCACGCAGGGACCGACCAACTCGCTGGTGCAACCGGTCGATGCGCAACGTCGCTGGAATTTCAAGACAACGACCAACGACGAGCATGAAGGCACGCCGCTGTTCGACCGCATGAAGGCGAAGCAGACGAAAACGCTGGCGTTTATCGGTTTCACCGATTCCTACGGCGACCAGTGGCTCAAGCTCACCGAGCGCTTCGCCAAGGATCGCGCGATTCAGGTGGTGTCTCAGGAGCGCTATGCCCGCACCGACTCGACGGTCACCTCGCAGGTCGTCAAGATGCTGTCGAAACAGCCCGATGCCGTGCTGATCGCCGGGTCGGGCGGCGCCGCTGCCACGCCGTTGCTCGAATTGCGCAATCGTGGCTACAAGGGCGATATCTATGTGACCCTCGGCGCGACGTTCGGCGACTTCCTGCGACTCTCGGGTCCGGCGGCGGACGGCATTTTCGCCCCGTACGCAGCGGTGATGGGGGTCGATCAGGTTCCCGACACCTATGCGGCCAAGAAGAGTGCGTCCGAGTTCGTGCGGGCCTACGACGCAAAGTATGGCGGCAACACAAGCAACATCTTCTCGGCGGGCGGATGGGATGCCAACAAGCTGATCGCGAACGCGGTTCCGGTCGCTTTGAAGCAAGCCTCGCCGGGCACGCCGCAGTTCCGTGCGGCATTGCGCGATGCGATTGAAGCGACCAAAGACCTTCCCGGTGCTCGTGGCGTCTACAACATGAGCGCGACGGATCACACCGGTCTCGATATCGGCTCCCTGATGCTCGGCCAGCGCCAGAAGGGCCGCTGGGTGCTCGCCAAATAAGCCGGGCAGTGCTTGGCGACGAGGTAAGCGCTCGTCGCCAAGCACCGCATTGCCATCGGTTTGCGGTCGTATCGGCTGCCGGTGTGCGTGGCCGCACGCAGTAGCCGGCGCTGTCTCCCCCCTCTCGGTCGAGAGGGCGATTCCTCTGTCTTCGCGTGCGCAGGGTTGTCTGCGCGCGCCCCAATTCGCATGGATCTCTCGATCGCAGTTTTGCTCGCGCAGGACGGTATCACCACGGGTGCGATTTATGCCTTGTTGGCATTGGCGCTCGTGCTGGTGTTCTCCGTCACCCG
>NZ_CABPST010000017.1 GCF_902459805.1 Pandoraea bronchicola
GTCGGTGGAAGATGCGCTGCCCGCAGCCGATTCGCATGAGGAGACCGGCGGCGGTGCGGTGTCTTTATGCGAATCGGAAGGCAATCAAGGAACAGCAATGGACAAAGTCGATTGCGTCGTGATCGGCGCGGGCGTAGTGGGATTGGCCGTCGCGCGGGCGATGGCCGTGGCCGGCCGCGAGGTGATCATCCTGGAATCCGAGCGCGCGATCGGCACTGGCACGAGTTCGCGCAACAGCGAAGTTATTCATGGCGGTATCTACTATCCGCCCGGCTCGCTCAAGGCAAAGCTGTGCGTGGAGGGCAAGCACCGGCTGTATGACTTCTGTGCCTCGCATGGGGTGGAGCATCGCCGCTGCGGCAAGCTGATCGTCGCGACCACCGATCACCAGGTGAGCGAACTCGAAGCCATTGCCGCCAATGCGCGCGCCAGCGGCGTCGACGACTTGCAGTGGCTCACCGCCGACGAGGTCACTCAGCGCGAGCCAAGTTTGCACACATTTGGTGCGTTGCTTTCCCCGTCAACGGGCATCGTGGACAGTCACGGTCTGATGCTGGCCTTGCAAGGCGACGCGGAGAACGCCGGTGCCATGCTCGCGTTCGACGCGCGCGTCGTCGGCGCCCGTGTCGGCCACGCGCACGGCATCGAACTGGATGTCGAGACGGACGGCGTCACGTCGACGTTGCTCGCCGGCACGGTCATCAACAGCGCGGGACTTTACGCCGTCGACATCGCCCGCACGTTCGAGGGGTTGGCGCCCGAGCACATTCCGCAGCGCTACTACGCGAAGGGGAGTTACTTCACGTGTGCGCAGCGCGCACCGTTCTCGCACTTGATCTATCCAGTGCCGGAGCCTGGCGGGCTGGGCGTACACCTGACGCTCGATCTGGCGGGACAGGCGCGTTTCGGGCCGAACGTGCAATGGATCGACGAGATCGACTACACGGTCAATCCGGCCGATGGTGATGGCTTTTATGCGGCGGTGCGGCGCTATTGGCCGACGCTGGCGGACGGCGCGTTGCAACCCGGCTACGCCGGCATTCGACCGAAGATCAGCGGACCGGGGGAAGCGGCGGCGGACTTCCGTATTGACGGGCCGGCGGTGCATGGTGTCGCGGGACTCGTGAACCTGTTCGGCATCGAGTCGCCCGGCCTCACTGCGTCACTGGCCATTGCCGAAGCGGTGCGCGCGGCGCTTTGACGCGAGACGTGACCGTTGGTCACATCTCGCGCATTGGCTGCTATCTGGCTAACCCCGTGATTCCTGCCCGGCGGTGCCGCGAGCGTTGCGCGGGCATTCCTGTCGGATGAGAATGGTTGCGATGGCGTTGCGGCTTTTCGGCCGATCAACGCATGGCAACCGGCGGCTTCCACGAAGCCGGGTTCGTCCAGAACACCCCGCGCAGGCGATCGGTGTCACCGCACGGCGTGCTGCGCGCCGGCTTGCTGATTTGGCCTGCACAGGCGCTGATATCGCGGCCCGATTGTTGCAGGCGTTTCAAGATCGTATCGAGCATGCCCGATTCACGCCATTCATTGAGTTTGCGGCGGCAAGTCGGCACGGAAGGGTACTGCATGGGTAACTTGGACCAGCTCTCGCCAGTGAACAGCACCCACAAGACAGCATTGGTCAGCGTGCGCTGCTCGACTTGAGGGCGGCCGCGTCGTTCCGTACGGACCGGTCGGTCGCAAATCAGATCACGCAGGGCGTGCCATTCAACGTCGCTCAGTTCAGTAAACATAACACCTCGACCCAAAACAAACGGAGGCGCCGCAGGGGGCGAGTCCGGGCTTCACGATCTGGCAGGCACCGATGCAATCTGGTGAGTGCTTATCAATGAAACCTCGGCCAAGGCGGCGTCGTTCCCCGATGCTGGAAATACAAGCAACAAGCATGCCAGGGCATCGGGTTCTCTCGTGAAGAACGCCGAGGGCGGGTCGAACCACACTGCGAAGGGAGCGTTTAACCAGCAAAAAAACGCCCACTTGGCAGGTGGGCGCAGCTCCTGAGTGGCTATTGGGATAGGCAATCGCAAAAGCGTCAGGAGAAAAGGAATACGTGCCTTTTGGCCAGTCCGGATCGTTTGTTATTCTCGGCCCAGGCCACGGTGTCTCGCTCCACATGCGCCAGCTTGTCAAGCTTGCAGGCGCAATGATGACAAAAAGCAGGAGTCGACGCGCTTCGGAATTACCCCCATTGCGGTGCATGGCCCATGCCGAAGGCGACCCGCCCAAGTTGAGTGCCCGTTTGCGCCCCGATAGGGCACCATGTCGCGAGAATGGGCGCAACCCGATATTGGCAGGGAGCAACCCAATCTCGTCAGGCGAGAAAGTGGTCCGGTCGCGGCCTGATATTCCGTCATGGCCGGGTAGCGGGCCCGTAGCCTATAATGTGCGCCTTCCATGAATATCGTCTATCGGTTGCGCGGAACTGCCGCAGCACCGGTCGGCGCCAGTGTGCGCAAACGGCATGAGCAACGACAGCGATAACAAATACTCTGTTCCGGGTCTTGAGCGCGGCCTGCGCATTCTCATGACCTTCTCTGCGCGCGAACCCGTGCTGGCCGGCGCCGATCTTGCGCGACGTCTTGGCATTCCGCGCTCGACCGTGTTCCGTTTGTTGCAGACGCTCGAAGCCGAGGGCTTCATCGAGAAGGCGGGGGACGACCGTCACTACCGGCTTGGGGTGGCGGTGCTGCGCCTCGGGTTCGAGTATTTGAACTCACTGGAACTGACCGATCTGGGCACGCCGGTCATCGAGAAGTTGCGTGATGCGACAGGTTTCTCGAGCCACATTCTGATTCTCGATCAGCGCGATGCGGTATTCGTCGCCAAGGCGGCAAGCCGTGAACTGGTGTTCGGCACGGTGCGTGTCGGCACGCGTCTGCCTGCCCATGCAACGGCCGTCGGGCACATTTTGCTGGGCGACTATTCGCTGCCGTCGCTCAAGCAGCTCTATCCGGAACGTAAGCTCGAAGCCTATACGGCGCACACACCGACAACGGTGGAAGCGCTGTACCGTGTGGTGCAGGAGGACATCGCTCGCGGTTACAGCATGAGCCAGGCATTCTTCGAGCAGAATATCTCGACGATTGCTGCGCCCGTGCGCAATCATCGCGGGCAGATCGCTGCCGTGATCAGCGTAACGATTCCTCAGGCACGCGTCGAAGCGGATTTGCTCGAGAACGGGATCGTCGAGAAGGTCGTGTCCGCCGCCGACGAGCTTTCGCACAAGCTCAACTATCGTGCCGAACATTCCGGTGTTGCGCCGCTGGCGGTGAAGTAAGCCGGCTTGCCAGGCCACCGCTGCCTGCGTGATTGATGTGGCCAAAAAATAGCGGCCAGTCAGCCGGCGCGACTGCGTGCAGAACAACATATCCTTCTGCGCTTCGGGCCGCCTTTCAGTCAACCGAGCAATGCCGGTCTGCGTATTGGTGGGCCGGTCGCCGGTCGCCGGTAGCCGGTAGCCGGTAGCCGCCGCACTTCCGATCGTGCGGGCAGATGTCTCAATCTGCCCCCCTCTCCACTGACGCACCACCTGGCTCATTGAGCACCGGGCCCGCCTCACGAGCGCCGTCGCTCAGGTCGCGGACCTGCATATTTCCAGTACGCATGGGCCCGCGCAGCAAGGCGTTCGTCGACCTGCAGCATCGAACCTTCCTCAATTTTTTCCGCAGACGCGCGAAGGCTTTGTCATTAGCATTTGCGCAACATCAATAAGCACCGACTTATTTTCTGCTTGTCTCGCGATATTCACTTCGCCATAATTGTCTCACCTATTAACCATTGTTTCATAGGTAAGACAATATCGATGCGACGGCCGGAACGTCACTGGTGACGTCAACCGTAACGGCATGGGGTGTCAGACAGCCTCAGAGCATCAGGAAGCACAACAGGAGTGGATGGTGAAGAGACGCAGTATCGGCGCAGCATGCCTTTTGGCGTGCATTGGCGCGGCGCATGCCGCAGGCAATTCGTTGCAGATTTACGGGACGATCGACGACGGCCTCACGTATGTGAGCAATCAGGGCGGTGGCCGTCTGTTCAAGATGGATGCCGGTATCGGGCAACCCGATCGCTTCGGCCTGAAAGGCCGTGAAGACCTCGGTGGCGGACTGGCGGCGGTGTTTCAGTTGGAGCAGGGCTTCAACACGAGCAGCGGGGCACTCATCAACAGTGGTGTGGAGTGGAACCGCCAGGCGTGGGTCGGTCTTGCGAGCGATCGCTTCGGCACGGTGTCGATCGGCCATCAGACGGACTTCATGCAGGACGTTTCGATTCGCTATTCGAACGGTTTCTGGCAGCACAATCTGTATGCCTATCACCCGGGCAACCTCGACAATCTGGCCAACTCGTCGCAGGTCGACAACGCGGTCAAATGGAACAGCACGAGCTTTCACGGCCTGACCGGTGGTCTGATGTACGGCTTCGCGGGGGGCAGCGCGCTCGGTCGCACGGCTGGGGGCTACGCGAAGTACGACAACGGCCCGCTCTCGGTCGCCGCGACCTATGTGAGCATCAACAAGCGGACCTTCGATTTTTCGTCGCGACTCGGCATTGCATCCATTTTCGGGCAGTCTGGTCTTTCCGCCACGAACGTGTTCAAGTCGGATGCTGTGAACAATACGGGCATTGGCGCGTCGTATCGCATCTCGTCGCGTTGGAACGTGCATGCGCTCTACACGCGCAGCGAGGTGCGTGCGCCGGGCGGCTCGGGCAACATGTTCAACTACGATGTCGGCACCGAGTACCGGGTAACGCAAGCCAATGCGCTGACGCTGGGCTATTCGTATTCGTCGTTCAACCACACGCACTACAACCAGATCGAAGCGGGCGACCTCTATTCATTCTCGAAGCGTACGCAACTGCAAGCGCAAGTGACGTATATCGGCGCGAATGGCAATAACAATGCCGCGTCGTACCCGATCGGGGCGTCGAGCAATCACGATCAGATGCTGCTGCGAGTGGGCATGTATCACAGCTTCTAAGCCGCGACGCCACTGGGCCCGGCGTTTCGGGTTTGCGTGGCGGCGGGAATTTCGGTGGCGATGTCGACGACATCGCCGCTTATTGTGAGACTCATCATGTCAGTTTCTCTGCGCCAGTCGTCCTCACAGCGCCCTTCGCGTGTGCGCTACTGGATGCTCTTTCTGGTATTTGTCGGCACGGTCATCAACTATGTCGACCGTGCCAATCTTTCTGTGGCCGCACCGATGCTCAAGCAGGAGTTCGGCCTCGGTCCCGTGGAACTGGGCTTTATCTTCTCGGCCTACGCGTGGACGTATGTCATCGCGAACATTCCCGGCGGCTGGGTTATCGATCGTTTCGGAACACGCGCCATCTACGGCATTGCGATTCTCAGCTGGTCGGTGCTTACGTTCATGCAAGGCTTCGCAACGCGATTCGTCACGTTGTTCGGCATGCGGCTGGGCGTGGGTGTGGCCGAAGCGCCGACGTTTCCGGTCAACAATCGCGTGGTATCGATCTGGTTCGCACAGCGCGAGCGGGGCGTGGCCACGAGCATCTATCTTGTGGGGCAATACATCGGCATGGCGGCCCTCACGCCGCTGCTGTTCTGGATTGCGCACACGTGGGGCTGGCGCGAGATTTTTTACGCGACCGGTCTGCTGGGCATTGTCTGGGCGGGGGTGTGGTACGCCGGTTACCGTGATCCGGACAAATGCGCGTGGGTGAATGCTGCCGAGCTGGCACATATCCGCAGTGGCGGGGCGCTCGTCGAGACCAAGCCGGCCGAGCGCGCGGCCCCGCAGAAATTCCCGTGGCGCAAGTTGCTGGCGCTGTTCCGCAATCGTCAGATCATCGCGATCTGCGTGGGCAAATTCGCGTCGCTGTCGTCGCTGTACTTCTTCCTGACGTGGTTTCCGACCTACCTGATTACCGAGCGTCACATGACGGTGCTCAAGGCGGGGGGCATGACGTCGGTGCCGTTCGTGGCGGCGTCCATCGGGGTGGTCTGCGGTGGCTTGCTCTCGGACTGGTTGTTGCGTCGCGGGGTGGCTGTCGGAACGGCGCGCAAGACACCTATCGTGACCGGCTTGCTGCTGGTGCCGACGATGTCGCTCACCGTGCTGACCGATGCCAACTGGCTGGTGATCGCCATTATGTCGTTTGCGTTCTTCGCGCAAGGTGTGGCGTCGGCCTCGTGGTCGCTCGTGGCGGACATCGCCCCGAAGGGCATGGTTGGCATCACGGGCGGTGCGGTGAACTTCGCAGGCAATCTGTCGGGCATCGTCACGCCGATCGCCATCGGGTTCATCGTCAAGGCAACCGGCTCGTTCGGTTGGGCGCTGGGGCTCATCAGTCTCTTCGCCATTGCCGGGGTGCTGTGCTACTTACTGCTGCTTGGCGAAGTGAAGCGCATCGAGCTGGACGAAGACGGTGACGACGGCGAGGGCGAGCCGGCAGGGAATGCAGGTCGAGTCCGTGCCAAGGCGCACACCGCCTGACCTTCACGATACGCGTCAGGCCTCCACGGCCTGACGCCGATAGTCGCCGGGACGGACGCCCGTCCACTTCCGGAACGCGCGAAAGAACGCGCTCGGATCGGCGAAGCCCAGCGAAAGGGCAATCTCCAGCATCGGCTTGGACGTGTGGCATAGCGCGTGAATGGCGAGATCGCGCCGCAATTGGTCTTTGATCGACTGATACGACTGACCCTCGTCTTCCAGCCGGCGGCGCAGTGTCGACGGGGTCGTGTGGAATTCTCCTGCGAGCGCTTCGAAAGCTGGCCAGCCATCGGTTGGCATCGTCTTCAGACGCCGGCGCACCCTTGCGACCATTCCCTTCGTGTTCTTGTACTTGAGAATGATGTTGGCCGGGGCCGCACGCAGGAATTCCTTGACGGATACTTCGTCCTGCACCACGGGCAGGTCCAGACACGCGGCATCGAATTCAATGGCGGTATGCGGTGCGTGAAAGACCAGACGCGGGGAATACATTGTCCGGTATTCATCGCTGTAAGCTGTCTCGGGAAACGCGAAGTAGGCCGTGCTCAACGTAACGCGACGTGCGATCAGCCAGCATGTCAGCGCATAGAAAAGGATCAGCAGCGTTTCGTGCCCGAAGATGCGCGGCGCTTGCGCGTCCTCACGCTCATGCACTTCGATCCGGGCGAGTGCGCCGTCCCGAACCAGATGCACTTCGAGATCGTCCAGCAGCAGGCCCATGAAGCGCGTCGCGCGTTGCAGTGCCTGCTCCAGCGTGCGGCAGGCGATGACGCTGTGGCACAGCATCGCGAAGCTGCCAACCTTCATGCGGCGGGAATCCTGCCCGAAGAATTCGTCGTCGAGTGCAAGACTGATCAACCGCCACAAGTGAGCATAGCGATCGGCCGAGACGCGAGCTTGCGTATGCGCAAGCAACGACGGCGCAATGTCGGCGGCACGCAGCAATGCCGATGGATCGCCGCCGAGTCGTTCGACGTGCGCCAATGCGTTGATAACGAAATAGATCGAGATGCTGCCTTTTTCCATGCGTCGCGAAACAGTACGTCGTAGCAGGGGGACGCAAGGATTCTAGCAGTGCGGCCCCTGTCGACGCTTCCGGCGCCGTCCGAAAGTGGGTTCGGCGCTTTCCGATTTCGCGTGTGTCGCCGTATCTCGATACGAGCGGCGACTTATTTCGGCGCCATGCGCAACGCACCGTCAAGTCGAATCACTTCGCCGTTGAGCATGGTGTTCTCAACGATGTGGCGCACGAGCGCCGCATACTCCGACGGACGTCCGAGGCGCGGCGGGAACGGCACCGAGGCGCCCAGTGCCGCTTGCACCTCCGGTGTCATGCCGGCCATCATGGGTGTCTCGAAGATGCCCGGTGCGATCGTCACAACGCGCACCCCGACGCGTGCCAGTTCGCGCGCCGCGGGCAGGGTGAGGGCGGCGACGCCCCCCTTCGATGCCGCATACGCGGCCTGGCCGATTTGTCCGTCGAACGCCGCAACGGACGCCGTGTTCACGATCACACCGCGCTCGCCCTCGCTGTCTGCCGTTCCCTCGGCCATTGCCGACGCCGCGATACGCAGCACGTTGAAGGTGCCGATCAGATTCACATTGACGATGCGGGCAAAGCTGTCGAGCCGGTGCGGACCCTGCTTGCCCAGAATGCGCTCTCCGACGACCAGCCCGGCGCAGTTGACGACGCCGTTCAGCGCGCCGAACGCGCTCTTGGCGGTGTCAACGAGACGCTGCACGTCGTCCTCTCGTGTGATGTCGGTGGCGACAAAGCGAGCGGCGTCGCCCAGCGCGTCGGCTTGCGCGGCGCCCGCTTCCGCATTGATGTCGCCGAGCACGACTTTCGCTCCGGCGTCGACGAACATGCGTGCCGTGGCGGCACCCAGACCGGACGAGGCGCCGGTGACGAGAAAAACGCGATCCTTGATTTGCATGAGCTGCGATTCCTGAAAAATGGGTGGGGCGGCGTTCAGGCCGCGTTGGCCGCCGCCTGCGCGGCCTTGGCGATTTCCTGATTACGCAGGATGAAGCGCTGGAGCTTGCCGCTCGGTGTCTTGGGCAGTTCGTTGACGAATTCGATTTCGCGCGGGTAGGCGTGCGTTGAGAGGCGGTGCCGGACGTGCGCCTGCAACTCGCTCGCGAGGGCGTCCGTCGGTGCGAACTGCGGATGCAGCACGACGAACGCCTTGACCAGTTCGGTGCGCTCCGGGTCCGGCTTGCCGACTACCGCCGTTTCGATCACTGCCGGATGCTCGATCAGTGCGCTCTCGACATCGAACGGCCCGATGCGGTACCCGGCCGACGTGATGACATCGTCATTGCGTCCGACAAAGCTGATGCTGCCATCGTCATTGCGCTCGACGGTGTCGCCCGAGAGGTAATAGTCGCCGACGAACGCCGGTGTCTCGCGCTCCCAGTACCCGCCAAACCACATCAGCGGTGATTGCTTGCGATCGAGCGCGAGAACCCCCGGCTGTCCGGCCGGGCACTCCCGCCCGTCGTCGTCGAGCACGACCACGCGATGCCCTGGCGAGGCAAAACCGGCAGTCCCCGCCTGGACGGGATGGGCGAGTGCATGGTGGTTGCAGACGACCATACCGAGTTCCGTCTGCCCATAATGGTCGTGAATGGTCACGCCGAGATGTTCGGCGAACCAGCGGATGACTTCGGGATTGAGCGGTTCGCCAGCACTGGACACTGCGCGGAGCTTGTCCTTGAGCGGTGCCGCCGCTTTGTCGCCGCCGGCAATCAGCAGGCGGAATGCCGTTGGCGAGCCAGCCAGATTCGTGATGCCGAGTTTATGGATGATCCGGTAGGTGCTTTCGACATTGAACGGGCCGTCGTAAAACGTTGTGGGAATGCCCATCGCGAGCGGCCCCGTCACAGCGTAGTACAGGCCATAAGCCCAACCCGGATCGGCAATGTTCCAGAACGTATCGGTGGGCCGAAGGTCCACGGCGTCGCGCATGTAGCCTACGAAGGCCAGAATCGCGCGCAACGGCACCATGACCGGCTTGGCAGACCCGGTCGTGCCGGAGGTGAACATCATCAGGAACGGATCGTCGCCGCGACGCATCACCGGCGCGAAGTCCGGAGCGTGTTGCTCAACCTCGTGCCAGAAACTGAAGTCACCTCGGTGCACGCCCTGTCCGCGCGGGCCGCTGACCGTGGCGACGGGCGGGCAGTTGGCCACTTCGTCGAGCTTGGCTCGATTTGCACCGTCGGTGACCACGAGCTTGCTCTGCGCGCTGTGCAACCGGTGTTCGATGGCCTTCGGTCCGAACGCCGTGAACAGCGGTTGATACACCGCGCCCGCGCGCCATGTGCCAAGGATCGTGACGAGCAGTTCGGGCGTTCGCGGCAACAGCCCGCTCACGCGGTCGCCGGGCTGCACGCCCTGTTCGCGCAGAAAGTTGGCGAAGCGCGCGGACAGCGTTTGCAATTGCCGGAATGTCCATGTCTGGCTCGTGCCGTCCTTGCCTTCCCAGAACAAGGCGATGCGGCCGGGAAGTGCGTGACGGTCGCAGCACTCGATGCACGCGTTCATCGCGTCGAGATTGCCGGCAAGGGTGGCGCGCACGGCGTCGTCGAGGTCGAACGCCTGGTAGGCGTCGGCGTAATCGGCAATCATGGATCGTCTCCTGTAGTCGGATGCTGGCCGGCGGCGCGCCTGGGATGAAAGGGCCCGGACGCGCGTTGCCGGCCCCCCCATGGCGCCGTCTGCATCAGGCGCGGCGCTCACGGAGGCAATGGCAAATTCATCGTAATGCGTGGCGTCGGCGACAGGCAATGTCCAAACGGGTCAGAGTTCGTGAGGGATTTATCCACTCCAGCGGTGGGGGAATCTAGACTGGCTGGGGCTTTACCCGGCGGGGCGCCTCGCGGCCGCTTGCCCCGCTAAGGGTTTGTCCGGGGCGGGTGTCGGACGTCTCCGATGGCAATTCCGCTCATTCAATTTGCCGTTTTTGGCTATGGTGCCAATGCGGCGCGATCCCTAAACTGGATCCATCGACATGGCACAAGCGCCGGCGATCCATTCGGACAACGTCAGGGTGCAGGAGACAGAACATGGATTTCTATACTGAAGACCAACGCATGATTCGCGACATGGCGCGCGCGTTTGCCACCGAGCAGCTCGCGCCAAATGCCGCGCAATGGGATCGCGATTGCGCATTGCCGGACGCGATGGTGGCGCAAATGGGCGACCTCGGTCTGCTGGGGATGATGGTGCCCGAGCAATACGGCGGCTCGTACACCGATTACACGGCGTACGCGCTCGCGATGGAGGAGGTCGCGGCGGGTTGCGCATCCACGGCCACGATGATGTCGGTGCATAACTCGGTGGGATGCGCACCGGTCCTGAAATTCGGCACGGACGCTCAGCGCGAGCGCTGGCTGCCGGATCTGGCCGCCGGGAGGAAAATCGGGGCGTTCTGCCTGACGGAACCGCAGGCCGGATCTGAAGCCAACAATCTGCGAACGCGTGCGGAGCGTCGAGGCGACAAGTGGGTGCTCAACGGCAGCAAGCAGTTTGTGACGAACGGCAAACGTGCGGCAATGGCCATCGTGTTTGCGGTGACTGACCCCGCTGCCGGAAAGCGTGGCATTTCGGCTTTCATCGTGCCGACGAACACGCCGGGCTTCGAAGTCGGCCATCCGGAGCACAAGCTCGGCATTCGAGCCTCGGATACATGCCCCATCACGCTCGTTGACTGTGAAGTTGGCGACGAGGCATTGCTCGGGGAACTGGGGCAGGGGCTGAAGATCGCGCTGTCCAATCTCGAGGGTGGACGCATCGGTATCGCTGCACTGGCCCTTGGCGTGGCGCGTGCGGCTTTCGAAGCGGCGCTGCGCTACGCGGGTGAGCGTCAACAGTTCGGCAAGCCGATCCGTGAGCATCAGAGTATCGCGAACATGCTTGCCGACATGACGACGCGCATCAACGCGGCGCGATTCCTGATTCTCCACGCGGCGGCGCTTCGCACGCAGGGATTGCCGTGTCTGTCGGAGGCATCGCAAGCCAAGCTCTTTGCGTCCGAGCTTGCCGAATGGGTGTGCTCACACGCCATCCAGATTCACGGCGGTTACGGATATCTCGAGGACTATCCGGTGGAGCGTCATTACCGCGATGCGCGCATCACGCAGATCTACGAGGGCACCAGCGAGATTCAGCGGCAGGTCATCGCGCGCGCGTTGGACTGACCGCGTCTCGGCAATCGCCGGGAATCGTATTGCCGCAAGATTTTGCCTGTGCCCGCGACGTGTGACCGGGCATGGCAAGGAGGAGGGAGAGTGAATCTGCGTGACAACGCCGTTCAGGCGGAAGACGAAGTGTTGTTCGATGTTATCAATGGGTTCGGCGTGATCACACTGAATCGGCCGCGCGCACTGAACGCCCTCACGCACGGCATGGTGCGCTCGATGTGGGGGCAACTCAACGCATGGGCCGGCGACCCGGCAGTGCGGGCCGTGTTGATCGAAGGGGCAGGCGAGAAGGCGTTTTGCGCGGGCGGAGATGTGAGAGCGCTCTACGAGAGCCGCGTGAATCACGCGAATGAGCATCAGGCGTTCTTCATCGACGAATATCGGCTCGACTATTTGATTCACCGGTATCCGAAGCCGTATATCGCGCTGCTCGACGGCATCGTGATGGGCGGTGGCATGGGCGTCGCACAAGGGGCGGCGCTGCGCATTGTGACCGACCGTACACGATTGGCGATGCCGGAGACAGGTATCGGCCTGTTCCCGGACGTTGGGGCCAGTTGGTTCCTGGGGCATCTGGCGCCGACGCTAGCGCGCTATCTGGGACTGTCTGGCGTGACCATCACGGCGGCTGACGCACTGTATTGCGGGCTCGCCGACGTGTGGCTCGAGGGCGATGCACCTCAGCGACTCAAAGCGATGCTCCGAGCATTCGATTGGACCACGGGGGCGGCGGAAAGCCCCGCGACGGGCCGAGAGGGGCAACGTCCGTCGGACTCGACCGATCTGTTCGAGCGGCTGCGCGCCGCCATCCTGCCGCTGGGGCGCACATGGACGGACGCCGCGCCGCTTGCTCAGGTGAGGGCGACGCTAGACAGGCATTTCAGCGCCATCGACGTGAGCGGCATCGCAGCGTCGCTTGCCGAAGATGCGCAGACGCCGTGGGCGGCCGAGACGTTGGCATTGTTGCAGCAGCGCTCCCCCCTGAGTCTGTGTGTGACCGACCGGCAATTGCAGAAGGGGCGCCGCCTCGATCTGGCCGACGCTTTCCGGATGGAACTGGTGTTGGGGCACCACGCGTTCGCGTCGGGGGACTTTGTCGAAGGCGTCCGGGCGCTGCTGATCGACAAGGACAAGCAGCCGCGATGGCGCTACGCCACGCTGGCGGACGTGCCTGCGGCACAGGTCGAGGCCTTCTTCGTCTCGCCATGGGGGCAAGACGGTCATCCCCTCAAAGCGTTAGGGGGGCATTGAACTCGGGCAAACGCGTGCGACAATGCCGGCTTTGCGGGGGACCGCACAATCCGTTGGAGTCCAGATGCTCGTCGAAATCGCCCGTCTGCTGCTAGACCTTGTTTTCTCGCTATTCGGCGCTTTGTTGCTGTTGCGTGTGTGGATGCAGGCCACGCGGTTGCCGCCGCGTAATCCGCTTTCGCAAGGGGTGTTCCAGTTCACCAACTGGATTGTGTTACCGCTGCGGCGTGTCGTGCCGGGGGTTGGCGGGATCGACTGGGCGTGCGTGATCGGCGCGTGGCTGAGCGCCATCGTCTATCTGGTGCTGATCACCGCTGTGGTGGGGGTGTCGCCGGTCTCGGTCTTCCCGCGCGGCTTGCTGGTGGGGCTGGTGCTGGTGGCCAAGTGGGGCGCCAACCTCGTAATGTGGCTGACGCTGCTGATGGCGGTGCTGTCGTGGGTCAATCCGCGTGCCGTTGCCATGCCGATCCTCCAGCACTTGCTCGACCCGCTGCTGCGCCCGATCCGGCGTGTCATTCCGACGATGGGCGGTTTCGACCTGTCGCCGCTAGCGCTGTTCCTGCTGATGCAGATCCTGTTGATCGTGCTCGCCCGCTTAAGCCTGTTCTTCGCGACGCTCTGATGCGTCAGCAGGCGGCGTCGCTGCCTGCTGCAACTCACGGACGGTTTCCCCGACGGAAGCACCCGTCGGCGCGAGCCGTCCGCCAACACCATTCCCTGCCTCCTGATCCGCACGTCGCGCGGTCGTCATTGCCAGACGCGGCGCTTCTGCGCGCTCGCCGACCGAGCGTTCCAGCCCAAGACGACGCAGCACTCGACGACCATCTTCGGTCACGATCACTTTGGCTTGTCCCTGGTCGACATCCACATGCACCAGACGCGCCTGCTCCAGCGCAGCAAGATCCGGTGGCTCGAGCGCGTCGGCATCGATAGGTCCAAGGGATGCTGCCGCCAGCAACAGCGTGGCGATTTCATGCGGGCTCAGCATGCTCATGCTCCTTGAGGCGAATTCATATCGTCAGCGTACCGGGCGGATGTAAGCCCACCACTACGCCATGTTTACTGCACGTTACGACTCGCCTCCGACCCAGCCTCCCCAGGCGGTCCTGCGACAGTTCTGTATTCCGTTGCCTGATTTTTTCGCGGTGGCAGAAGACCATCGCGAAGTGACACCGTAGTTCTGAACTCGGATCGCAAAGCGTCCGGCAAGTTCGTGCATTCGGGTTTCCCCTAGTATGCCCGTATTTTGCGTATTGATGTGGCGCGTCCCCCTTGTTTTGACAGGGTTTGCGCGGTGTTTGAGGGGAGTGCGCGCGTCCCCTGACAATATTTGAACTATTTTTTTTCTTTTGACTGGGTGCCAATGAAAATATACTTTCCTTCACTCCGATGGACAGCCTTGACTCATGATTGACGCCGAATCGTTGCCCGCCGATCTGCCGCTCACCGAGCGCATCGTGCGTGCCATGCCCGACCTGACGCCAGCGCAGCAGCGCATGGCGGCGTTCGTGCTCGACAATACGTTTCGCGCGGCGACCATGCGTATCGACGAATTCGCGCATGCCGTTGGCGTGTCGATCGCCACGGTCAATCGTTTCGCACGCGCGCTTGGCTTCGACGGCTATCCGCAATGCCGCGCAGCGATGGTGCGCGGGTATGAGGCGACGCTCGCGCCGATCGAAAGTCTGCGCACGAGCAAGGCGCAGGCGAGCGCCAGCGCCGATGTGATGGCCGCCTCGCTGGCGCAGGCCATCGAGAATCTCGACTGGACGCGCCGGGCGCTCGATGCCGGGACTTGCGAGCGCGCCGTCGAATCGATCCTGCATGCGCGTCGCATCTATGTTCTGGGGCTGGGGGCGAGCGGGTATCTCGCCGGGCTGCTGCACCACGGTCTCGATCCGTATTGCGAGAACGTGCAGGCAGTGGTCGGTGCCGGGGGATCGACCCATGCGGCACGCCAGCTCTTCAAACTGCGCGAGGGCGATCTGGTGATCGCGCTTGGCTTCCCGAGATACGTGTCGGACACCATTACGCTGTGCCGGCGCCTGCGCGGGCGCGGCGTCCCCGTGCTGATACTGACGGACAGCCCGACGTCGCCGTTGGCGCCGCTTGGCGACATTGTGATTTTCGTGCGCAGCAAGCCGCGGCTGTCGAGCAACTCGGAAGCGAGTGTGCTGGCAATCATCGATGCCTTGTGCGATGCCGTCGCCCAGCGCGCCAAACACGCGGTGGACCGCGCCACCGAACTGACCGATTTCATGCTGCCGTGGCTCGATTCGGCCTCGCTGGCCTCGGCGGCAAGCGCTAGCGCACCGGCTAATGCACCGGCTAATGCACCAGCGGCACCCGTCGTCGGGCGTGTCGTCACACCGCAACGAACTGCGGCCGCCAACGCTACGGCGAATTCTCTTGCGAACGCTGCCGCTTCGGCGAGCGTACCGACCCCGGGCCATCAGGTCACGCCCCGCACTGCGCCGGGCAGTCAGGACAGAAAGGACAAAGCATCATGAGTCACGCCGAACGCGCGGTGATCGCCATTCATGGCGGTGCCGGAACCATCAGTCGCGAGACCTCGCCCGAAGAACTCAAGGCTTACCACGAGGCGCTGGCTGACGTGCTGCGCGTGGGGCAGGCCGTGCTCGCCGCGGGCGGTTCGGCGCTCGACGCCGTGACGCAAGCCGTGCGTCATCTCGAAGACTGCCCCCGCTTCAACGCAGGACGTGGCGCCGTGTTCACGCACGAAGGCACGCACGAGCTCGATGCCGCCATCATGGACGGCGCCACGCTCGGCGCCGGAGCGATCGCCTGTGTTCATCGTCTGCGCAATCCGATCCTCGGTGCTCGCTCGGTCCTCGAAAACAGTCCGCACGTGCTGCTCGTGGGCGAGGGCGCGGAAGCCTTTGCGGCGGCCAACGGGGCTGAGCTTGTCGAACCCGAGTATTTCTTTACCGAAGCGCGCTACGCGCAATGGCAACGTGCGCTGGCCGATGCGGCCGTGGCGCTCGACCACGACATGCCCCTGAAGACGGAGCCCATCGATCCGGACACCAAGTTCGGTACGGTTGGCGCGGTGGCTTGCGATCGTTACGGGCACGTGGCGGCGGCGACGTCCACGGGCGGCATGACGAACAAGGCGGTTGGCCGCGTGGGCGACTCGCCGATCATCGGCGCCGGTTGCTATGCAAACGATGCCACGGCGGCGGTCTCGGCTACGGGCACGGGCGAGGCGTTCATTCGCGCGGTCGCGTGCTACGAAGTGAGTGCGCTGATGGCTTACGCCGGTTTGTCGCTCGCGCACGCCGCCGAGCGTGTGATCCGCGAGCGCCTGCCGCGCGTGCAGGGCCGTGGCGGCCTGATTGCGGTGGACGCGCAAGGCAATGTTGCCCTGCCGTTCAATACCGAAGGGATGTATCGCGGTGTGGCGCGAGTGGGCGAGACGCCCGTGACGGCCATTCACGAGTAAGACCCGAAAGACAGGGTCGGGCCTTTGACGGCAAGACCTTCAGCATCAGATTCAGCAAGCGAAGATTAGCGAGGACAGGCGTGGCAGAGCGCAAGACAACCCCTACGATTTCGTTGCCCGACGAGCGCGTGCTCGACGTGAGCGGCATTACCGTGCAGTTCGCGACATCCGAGCGCGTGGTCACGGCCGTGCGCGACCTGTCCTTCCATGTCGACCGTGGCGAGACGCTCGCTATCGTGGGCGAATCCGGCTCCGGTAAGTCGGTCACGTCGCTGGCCGCGATGCGTCTCGTCGAGAACGGTGGCGGCCGCATCACCCAAGGCTCGATGATCATGCGCCGCCGCAATGGCAAGCTGGTCGACCTCACGCGTGCCAGCGGCCGGACCATGCGCAGCATTCGCGGCGCCGACATGGCGATGATCTTCCAGGAGCCGATGACCTCGCTCAATCCGGTATTCCCGGTGGGCGAGCAGATTGCGGAATCGATTCGCCTGCACCAGCGCAAGGACGCCGCAGCCGCGCGTGCCGAAGCGCTGCGCATGCTCGAACTCGTGCGCATTCCCGAAGCACGCCGCGTGCTCGGCCGCTTCCCGCACCAGCTCTCGGGCGGTATGCGCCAGCGCGTCATGATCGCGATGGCACTATCGTGCAAGCCGGGCTTGCTCATTGCGGACGAACCGACGACCGCGCTTGACGTGACGATTCAGGCGCAGATTCTGCAACTGATTCGTGCACTGCAAGACGAGATGCACATGGGTGTCGTGTTCATCACGCACGACATGGGCGTGGTGGCGGAAGTGGCCGATCGCGTGCTTGTCATGCATCGCGGCGACAAGGTGGAAGAGGGACCGTCACGCGAAATCTTTGCCGCACCGCGCGAGCGCTACACGCAGGCGCTGCTCTCCGCCGTGCCGCGTCTGGGCTCGATGCATGGCACCGACCTGCCGGCGCGTTTCCCGCTGCTGCGCTACGACGCACCGGCCGATGCCAAGCCCGCTGCCGAAACCCCGCAACCGACCGTCAAGACCGACGCCGGCCCGATTCTTCGCGTAAAGGACCTCGTGGCCCGTTTCGACGTGCCGTCGGGTTTCTTCGGCCGTGTGAAGCAACGCGTACACGCTGTCGAGCGCGTGAGCTTCGACCTCTATCCGGGTGAGACGCTGGGTCTCGTGGGCGAGTCCGGATGCGGCAAGTCGACGACCGGCCGTGCGCTGCTGCGTCTGGTCGCGAGCCAGGGCGGCTCGATCGAATTCGGCGGCAAGCCGATTCAGGACCTCGCCGGCCGCGCGTTGCAGACCTTGCGCCGCGACATCCAGTTCATCTTCCAGGATCCGTTCGCCTCGCTCGACCCGCGCCTGACGGTGGGTTTCTCGATCATGGAGCCGCTGCTCGTGCACGGCGTGGCCAGTGGCGCAGAGGCAGAAAAGCGCGTGGCCGAATTGCTCGAGCGGGTCGGACTGCCGGCAGATTATGCGCAACGCTATCCGCACGAGTTCTCGGGCGGCCAACGTCAGCGCATCGCGATCGCGCGGGCGCTGGCGCTCAAGCCGAAGGTCGTGATCGCCGACGAATCGGTCTCGGCGCTCGACGTCTCCGTTCAGGCGCAGATCATCAACCTGATGCTCGACCTGCAAAAAGAGTTCGGCATTGCGTTCCTGTTCATTTCGCACGACATGGCGGTCGTGGAGCGCATCAGCCACCGTGTGGCGGTGATGTACCTCGGCCAGATCGTGGAGATCGGTCCGCGCCGCGCGATTTTCGAGAACCCGCAACACCCATACACGAAGAAGCTCATGTCGGCGGTGCCGATTGCCGATCCGGCGCGTCGTCACGCCAAGCGGGAATTGTTGACGGAAGAAATTCCGAGCCCGATCCGCGCGGTTGGCGACGAGCCGCAGGTGCAGCCGCTGGTGGAAGTCGGCGCCGGGCACTTCGTGGCCCGTCACCACGTGGCCGGCGCGTATTGAGCCGGCGGACGCGGCAGCGCCCCGATGGGCGTGCCTGCGGCCACCGGCATGGTTTCCCCGGGGGAGTGATTCCCCGGTAGCTCAGGCAGTACCCAGTTGCAGCTCTCGTTGTAGCCACAATGTCCGCCAAGGGAAGCAGTCCTATGACTCGCTCGCGGCGACCCCGTCAGACCAGAAGGAGAATGACAGATGTCGAAAAACGCTTTGTTGGGCGCTCGCTGGAAAACCGCGCTCGCGTCCGTCGCTGTAGCTTCCGCCGTGCTCGGCGCAGCGCCGGCGTTCGCCGCCAAGGATGTCGTGATGGCCGTGCAGTCCACGTTCACCACGATGGATCCGTACGATGCAAACGATACGCTGTCGCAGGCCGTTGCCAAGTCGTTCTACGAGGGCATGTTCGGTTTCGACAAGGACATGAAACTCATCAACGTGCTGGCCGATAGCTACACCGTCTCGCCGGACGGCCTCGTCTACACGATCAAGCTCAAGTCGGGTGTGAAGTTCCAGGACGGCACGAACTTCGATGCCGCCGCCGTCAAGGCGAACTTCGACCGTGTGACGAACCCGGACAACAAGCTCAAGCGCTACAACCTGTACAAGGAAATCGCCAAGACGGAAGCGGTCGATGCGCACACGGTGAAGTTCACGCTCAAAGAGCCGTTCTCGCCGTTCATCAACACGCTGGCTCACCCGTCGGCTGTCATCATCTCGCCGGAAGCCCTCAAGAAGTACGGCAAGGACATCGCATCGCACCCGGTCGGCACCGGCCCGTTCGAGTTCGTCGAATGGAACCGTACCGATTACGTGAAGGTGAAGAAGTTCGACGGCTACTGGAAGAAGGGCTATCCGAAGGTCGACACGATCACCTTCAAGCCGGTGGTCGACAACAACACGCGTGCCGCTGTCATGCAGACGGGTGAGGCGGGCTTCGCTTTCCCGGTGCCGTATGAACAGGCCGAAGGCCTGAAGGCGAGCGGCAAGGTCGACGTGATCGCCGGCCCGTCGATCATTCAGCGCTACGTCAGCTTCAACACGAAGCAAAAGCCGTTCGACGATGTGCGCGTGCGTCAGGCCATCAACTACGCGATCAACAAGGAAGCGCTGGTGAAGGTGGCCTTCGCTGGCTACGCCACGCCGGCTGACGGTGTGGTGCCGAAGGGCGTCGACTACGCGGCCAAGACCGGTCCGTGGCCGTACAACCCGGCCAAGGCGAAGGAACTGCTCAAGGAAGCCGGTTACCCGAACGGTTTCGAGACGACGCTGTGGTCGGCCTATACGTACACGACCGCGCAGAAGGTGATTCAGTTCGTGCAGCAGCAACTGGCGCAAGTGGGCATCAAGGCGCAGGTGCGCGCACTGGAAGCCGGTCAACGCGTCGAGCTGGTCGAGTCGGCACCGGACCCCGACAAGGCGCCGGTGCGCATGTACTACGTGGGCTGGTCGTCGTCGACGGGCGAAGCCGACTGGGCGCTGCGTCCGCTGCTGTCCTCCGAATCGTTCCCGCCGAAGCTGTTCAACACGGCGTACTACAAGAACGAAGCGGTGGATGCCGACTTCAACAAGGCGCTGCTGACCACCGACCGCGCCGAGAAGACCAAGCTCTACACGGACGCTCAGCAGAAGATCTGGAACGACGCGCCGTGGGCGTTCCTCGTGACGGAAAAGCTGCTGTATGCACGTAACAAGAACCTGTCGGGTGTTTACACGATGCCTGACGGTTCGTTCAACTTCACCGATATTTCGATGAAGTAAGCATCACGCGCAAGTGTGAAGTGCCCGCGCCGCCGCATGGGCTGGCGGCGCGGTTTACCGCAAGACATGGTTTGGCAAGACGTTCGGCAAGACTGCGATGCTCACTTATTTTCTCAAACGCCTGCTTGGCCTGATTCCCACGCTGCTGATCGTGGCAGTGCTGGTGTTCGCCTTCGTGCACATGTTGCCGGGCGACCCGGCGCGTCTGGCCGCCGGTCCGCAGGCAGACGAGGCGACCGTGGCGCTGGTGCGTCAGGATCTCGGCCTCGACAAACCGCTGCTCACGCAATTCACGAACTTCATCACGCACGCGGTGCGGGGCGACTTCGGTTTGTCGATGCGCAGCAAGCAACCGGTCTCGGAGGAGATCGGCAGCCGCTTCATGCCGACGCTCTGGCTCACGCTGGTGAGCATGATATGGTCGGTGGTCATCGGCATGGGGCTGGGCGTGGCGTCCGCAGTCTGGCGCAATCGCTGGCCCGACCGGCTGGGCATGACCTTCGCTGTCTCGGGCATTTCGTTTCCGGCGTTCGCGCTGGGGATGTTGCTGATGCAGGTTTTCTCGGTGCAGCTCGGCTGGCTGCCCACGATGGGCGCCGACTCCTGGAAGAGCTACATCCTGCCTTCGATCACGCTCGGGGCGGCGGTGGCGGCCGTGATGGCACGCTTTACCCGTTCCGCATTCGTCGAAGTGCTTCATGAGGACTTCGTGCGCACGGCGCGCGCGAAGGGGCTCAATGAAATGCATGTGGTGTTCAAGCACGCGCTGCGTAACGCCATGATTCCTGTCGTCACGATGATGGGTTTGCAGTTCGGCTTTTTGCTCGGCGGCTCGATTGTCGTCGAGGTGGTATTCAACTGGCCGGGACTCGGACGTCTGCTGATCGATTCGGTCGAGATGCGCGACTACCCGGTGATTCAGGCGCTGGTACTGTTGTTCTCGCTTGAGTTCATTCTGATCAACCTCGTGGTCGACGTGCTGTACGCCGTCATCAACCCGACCATTCGCTACAAGTGAGGCACGCATCATGAACGCGGGTCAACCGACGACTGTCACCAACTCGGCAGCCTCTGCCGGCAGCAATCGCGTGCGCACGCCGTGGCGCGAATTCTGGCGCAAATTCAAGAAACAGCACATCGCCATGGTCGCCGGCGCGTTCGTGCTGGTGCTGGTCATCATCGCGATCCTGGCGCCGCACCTCGTGCCGTTCGATCCGGAGAACTTCTTCGACTACGACGCGCTCAACGCGGGGCCGTCGGCGAAGCATTGGTTCGGCGTCGATTCGCTCGGGCGCGACATCTTCAGCCGTGTGCTCGCCGGCACGCGGATTTCGCTGGCCGCCGGGTTCGGCTCGGTGGCGCTTGGCGCCGTGATCGGCACGGTACTCGGTCTGCTTGCCGGCTACTACGAAGGCTGGTGGGACCGCATCGTCATGCGCATTTCGGATGTGCTGTTCGCCTTCCCGGGCATTCTGCTCGCCATCGGCGTGGTCGCCGTGCTGGGGAACGGCATGATCAACGTGATCGTCGCCGTCGCCATCTTCTCGATTCCGGCGTTTGCGCGACTCGTACGCGGCAACACGCTGGTACTCAAGCAACTGACCTACATCGAAGCGGCGCGCTCCATCGGCGCGTCGGACTGGACGATCATCATGCGGCACATTCTGCCGGGCACGGTGTCGTCCATCGTGGTGTATTTCTCGATGCGAATCGGTACGTCGATCATCACCGCCGCGAGCCTGTCGTTCCTCGGTTTGGGGGCACAGCCGCCCACGCCCGAGTGGGGCGCGATGCTCAATGAGGCCCGTGCGGACATGGTCAACGCGCCGCATATCGCCATCTTCCCGAGTCTGGCCATTTTCCTGACCGTGCTCGCGTTCAATCTGTTGGGTGACGGCTTGCGCGACGCGCTCGATCCGAAGCTCGACCGCCATTGATTTAGGTGCAGGAGCGCGACATGACGCCGTCGTCAGATCCTCGCGAAGCCCTGTTCGGTGCGCCATATGTCGGGCGTCTGCCCGCCGGGCCGCGCCATGCGATCACAGACGTGCCGGGTGTCTTCGTCGGCCAGGTCACGCTCGCCGACGGACCGGTGCAGACGGGCGTGACGGTGGTCTGTCCCACGCCGGCTGACGCGGCGGGCGCTCGCGCAGGCGAGACGTCTCCCGACGTGCGCTGGGACCCGTTTCGCACCAAGGTCCCGGCAGCGGCGGCCGTCATCAATGGTTTTGGCAAGAGCGTCGGTCTGATGCAGATCGACGAACTCGGCGTCATCGAGGCGCCTGTGGCGCTCACCAACACGTTTTCCGTGAGTCACGTGGTGCTCGGCCAGTTGCGCGCGGCGCTCGCCGCGAATCCGGACATCGGACGCGGCAGCCCGTCGCTCAATCCGACCGTGCTCGAATGCAACGACGGCTACCTCAACGACATGCAGGCGTTCGCCGTGACCGAGGCGCATTATGTGCAGGCGTTGGCGAATGCCTCGTCGGAGCTCGAACAGGGTGCCGTCGGCGCCGGGCGCGGGATGTCGAGCTTTGGCCTCAAGGGCGGTATCGGTTCCGCCTCGCGTGTCGTGCAGACGGCCGGGCAGACGTTTACCGTCGGCGTGCTCGTGCTGTCGAACTTCGGCCGCCCCTCGCAACTGGCGATTGCCGGGCGTCACGTCGGTCCAGTGCTCGATGAGCGCCTGGCGCAGCCCGAGCAAAGCGCAGCACCCGAGCGCGGCTCCATCATCATGCTGGTGGCCACCGACGCGCCGCTCGACGCACGCCAGTTGCGCCGAGTCGCCACGCGCACCGGTGCCGGACTGGCGCGCACCGGATCGGTGTACGGCCACGGCAGCGGCGACGTTGCGCTTGCCTTCACCACGGGCTACACGGTGCCGCACGACGCGATGGGGCGTGTGGCCCCTGCGGCCCTTGTGCCCGACCCACAACTCGATCCGATTTTTCAGGCCACCGCCGACGCCACGGAGCAGGCGATTCTGCACGCGCTCTTTGCTGCCGAGTCCGTGCGCGGACGAGACGGCCACGTGCGGCGCGCGCTCGCCGACGTGCTGCCCGACTGGGCGACGCTGTGAGCCTTTCTCTACCTTGCTGACATCATGCGAATCCTGATTTCGACCGATATTGAAGGCGTTGCGGGCGTCTTTCACGCCGAACAGACCCGGGCGGGAAACGGCGAGTACGAACGCGCGCGCCGCTGGATGACGCGCGAAGCCAATGCGGCCGTCGAAGGCGCCTTCGCGGGCGGGGCGACCGAAGTCATGGTCAACGATTCGCACGGCGGATTTCGCAACCTGCTGCCGGATGAACTCGATCCTCGTGCCCGCCTCGTATTGGGCAAGCCGCGTTACCTGGGCATGGTGGCGGGCGTGGAAGCCGGCTGCGATGCGCTGTTCATGATCGGCTACCACGGCAAGTCGCAGAGCGCCGGAATTCTGGCGCACACGATCAACAGCTTCGCGTTTGCGCGTGTATGGCTCGCGGGCGTGGAAGCGAGCGAGGCCATGCTGTATGGAGCGCTCGCGGGCGAGCGCGGTGTGCCGATGGTCATGGCGAGCGGTGACGACGTCTTCTGCGAGGAGACCCAACTGGTCTTCCCGCACGCACGTTACGTGCAGACGAAGGCGGCCTGGGGGCAGGGCAGCGGCATGACGCTCAGCCCGAGCCAGTCGTGCGACCTGATTCGCGACGCCGCGAAGGAATCGCTTGCGCAGCCACGCAAGTGGCATACGTACAAGGTGCAGGCGCCCGTCGAAGTGCGTCTGCAGGCGCAGACCACGGCGCTGGCCGATCTGTTCTGCCAATGGCCGACGCTCGAACGAGTCGACGGTGTCACGCTCCAGTTTGTTGCGCCGAGCGTCGAGGCGGCCGTACGGGTGTTGAACTGCCTCTCGGCCATGTCGTTCATGCTGCGCTAAGTCGCGGCCGCGCAACGTGGCCCAACCGCTGCGGCAGCTTTCGTTGCCTTACCCGCCTGTCTATCGCCCCTGACGCCGCCGGGGTCTCTCGCCGGATTTTGGGCCTGTGCGCGGCGGGATTTTTCCTGCCGGCCAGACTGGCGGTGCCTGTCCGGCCGCGCCAGTGCTGGTTTGGCCGCCAGTGTTGTTAAGGCGCTACTGAATAGGGGTTCGCCGCCACGGAACGTCAAGTTCCGGCATGCGATAATCCGTAATATTTTGTAACAGGTGTGCCGCCTTATGGGGCACCGCTTCGGATTATTGAGTGCCGGCAAGTCCCGGCGGTGAATCATGGATATCAGAAACGCCCGACGGTGGGCGGAGCCCGGCGCCAAGCGTTACGTCGGCGCGTTAATGGTGGTACTTGCTGCGTTTCTTCTTCGCAGCCTGCTGCATCCGGTGTTGGATCACTCGATGCCGGGCATTTTCTTCGCCTGCGCAGTGATCATCGTCGAATTCGTGTGGGGGTTGGGGCCGGCGATCATGGCCATGGTCATCAGCATTCCGATTTTCGACTTCTTCTTCGTACCGCCGTTTCGCGATATCGCCCAGTTTGACCGGCGCGATGCGATGATCGTTACCGGCTTCCTGACCATTACGCCACTCGCCGTTGCGCTGATCGAGCGCCTGCGCCGCGCCCAGTACCGGGCCGAGTTGATCGCCGAAGTCGCTCAGACGCGCTACGAGATGTTGTTGCGCGCTGAGAACGAGCGCATGTTGCTGTCCGACTCGGTGCAGTTGGGCAATGCCTTGATGACGTATCTGACGAAGCATCTCGATACGATCTTCTATCTGGCCAATCCGGCGACGCACTACGAATTCATCGACGAGCATTTCCGCCGGGCAACGGGGGTTGCGCCCGAGGTGTTCAAGCGCGACGGTTTGCGCGCGTTGCTGCATGCCGAGGATGCACAGCGTCTGGCTGGGCTGTTTTCTGTCGACGGCGAGCGCCCCCAGCACGGTGCGCACAACCTGCGCATGCGCACGCGCGAAGGCGGCTATGAAATGTTCCACTGCGAATTACAGTATTTCCGTGCCCATGTCGGCACGTATGTGATTTTGCGTTTGCATGCGGGGCCGGCGGTGCGCCCGGTCACGCCGTTGCATACGCTCACGCCGGCGGCCAATGCGCGTGGTGTTATCGAGACGCCGGTCGTCTCTGGCGGAGTTTGACGATGTTCCAGGACGATATCTTTTACAAGGGCGGCGACCATGCGGTGCTGCTGTTGCCGGGGCTGTCGAGCACGCCGCTCGAAATGCGTCCGGTGGCGAAGGCGTTGCATCGCGATGGCTATACCGTTTCGGTGCCGCATATCGAGGGCTACGGACTCGGCACGCCGTGCACCGACTGGCGCTCGTGGATCGCTGCCGCGCGGACGAAGTATCGCGAATTGCGCGACACACATGAAACCGTGTCGATATGCGGCCTGAGCATGGGGGCGACGCTGAGTCTGGCCGTGGCGCAAGAGGAGCCTGATATTGCGGCGCTCTCGCTGTTGGCTGTCACGCTCGTATATGACGGCTGGACCATTCCCTGGTATTACCCGCTCATCGATCTGGTCTACCACACACCGTTGCGTCATCGGTATCGCTATCAGGAGAAGGCGCCGTACGGCCTGAAAAACGAAGCGCTGCGTGCGCGCGTGGCGAAATCGATGTCGCTGCACGACGCCTCCGAAATCGGCTCGGCCTCGCTGCCGCTTGCGCACCTGTATAACGCGCGTCGACTGGCGGCGCACGTGCGAGAACGGCTGAGTCGCGTGACGGCCGATTGCCTCATCATTCACGCGGTGGATGACGACACGGCAAGCCCGCACAATGCGCGCATCGTCTACGACGGTGTGTCGTCCGAGGTGAAGCAGAAGTGCCTGCTCGGCGAGAGTTATCACATTCTGACGATGGACAACGAGCGCGAGACTGTCGCCGACGAGACGCGCCGCTTCTTCCGCGATGCCGTCGCGCGTAGCGCGGGGGCTGCCTCGTCCGAGACACGCATCATCTCCAAGGCGCTGCTGCGCGCCAAACGCCGTCAGGCGGCTGCCTGATCGAGACGGGCAGCGGCAGCACGCGCCTGCGGGCGCGTGCCGCTATCGTCGCATTCCCTATTTTCTCTGCGCTTCATTTCTCATCGCGTGCGAAACCTGGTGAGGTGTCCGGTCGCCTGACTGGCGACCTGATAACCCCGCGTGATTGTGAAGCGCGCGCGGTGTCATCAAACTGCCTTCGATAGCCGGTTATGGTCGGGGTTTTCCGATCTAGCCGCCTGCATGACCTGCGGGCGGCGCTGTACACATCAGGCCATGTCATCGCTCGTCATCGAATCCGTCAGCAAGCAGTGGGGCAATACACACGCGCTTCACGATGTGAGTTTTGCCGCCGATGCCGGCTCGCTGGTGGTGCTTCTCGGCCCGTCGGGCTGCGGTAAGTCGACCCTTCTGCGCATGATCGCCGGGCTGGATACGCCAAGCACCGGACGCATTCTGTTGGGCGGCACCGACGTGACCGGGTTGCCGCCCGCGCGCCGCAAGCTCTCGATGGTATTCCAGTCGTATGCGCTGTTCCCACACCTGTCGGTGCGCGAAAACCTGCTATTCGGCCTGCGCGTGCGTGGCGAACCGGCGCGCGATTACCCGCAGCGTCTGGCACGCGTGGCATCGATGCTCGGGCTCGAACCGTATCTGGAGCGTAAGCCGTCGCAGCTCTCAGGCGGTCAGCAACAGCGCGTGGCACTGGGCCGCGCTGTGATCGCCGAGACGTCGGTCTGTCTGATGGACGAACCGCTCTCGAATCTCGACGCGCAACTGCGTCAGGAAATGCGTCGCGAGATCAGGGCACTGCAACAGCAGCTCGGCATGACGCTCGTCTACGTGACCCACGATCAAACCGAAGCCATGAGCATGGCCGATCAGGTCGTGCTGCTGCGTGACGGCCGCATCGAGCAGTGCGGTGCGCCGCACACGCTCTATGCCACCCCTGCCACCCGTTTTGCTGCGAGCTTCATCGGCACGCCGCCGATGCAATTGCTGCGCCTCGTGCGTCACGGCGATGCACTGGTGCCTGCCGGGCAGACCGGTCCGGCGCTGGCCCCGGCCCGGGGCGAGGCGTGGGACACGGCGTTGCTCGGGCTGCGTCCCGAGCATGTGCGCGCGGTCCCGCCAACCTCGGTGGGCGCTGTGCTGGCCACGGTGAGCGCTGTCGAATATCTGGGCGCGGACACGCTCGTCGCCTGCACGCTGGGCAACGCGGGCGAAGTCGCCACCCGCGTGCCGGGGCATCGGCCGTTTGTGCCGGGCGAGGCGATCGGTTTGCAGTGGGATGCGGCCGACCAGCATTTGTTCGACGCAGCCACTGGCGTGCGCATCCCGGGGGCGACGGCGAACTGGCGAACCATGGAGGTTGTCGAGCCGGTTGCCGACGACGCCATCGCTGCGCCGGCCGCCGACGTGGCGATGACAGCGCCGCTCGCGGTGGCAGCCCTCACCTCACTCAAACCCGAACAACACGTCTGACACAGGCCCGCCGCCATTGCCACCGAATCTGCGCGATCCGACCCGGCACGGCGATCCAGAGGCCTGGCTTCCGACACCTGTCACATCAACACTACGCTTACATGGGGAACCAAGCGACATGCGACGCACGATTCTGAAAACGTTTGCGGCCAGTCTGGCCACGCTGGCATTGGGCGGCCTGACGGGCTCGGCCGTGGCGCAGCAAAAGCCGGTCGAACTCACGTTCTACTACCCGGTCGCCGTTGGCGGCCCGGTCACGAAGATCATCAACGAGCTGGTGGCGGACTTCGAGAAGGATCATCCGAACATCAAGGTCAAGCCGGTGTACGCCGGCACGTACCAGGATTCCGTGGTCAAGGCATTGACCGCCGCGAGAGCCGGCACGCCGCCGCAACTGGCCGTGCTTGCTGCGGCCGATGTCTTCACGCTGATCGATGAAGACGCCGTGGTACCCATCGACAGTATCGCCGGCACGCCGGCCGACAAGCAGTGGCTCGACGGCTTCTATCCTGCGCTGATGCTCAACTCGCGCATCAACGGCCACACCTGGGGGGTGCCGTTCCAGCGCTCGACCATCGTCATGTACTGGAACAAGGACATGTTCCGCGAGGCCGGTCTCGACCCGGATCGCGCCCCGGCGAACTGGGCGGAACTGACCAGCTACGCCCAGAAGCTCACCAAGCGCGATGCCTCGGGCAACGTGACGCAGTGGGGTATCAAGGTGCCGTCCGTGGGCTTCGCTTACTGGCTGTTCCAGGCGTTCACCACGCCGGCGGGCATCGAGCTGATGAACCCGGCGGGCACCAAGACGTTCCTCAATGCACCTCAGGCAGTCGAGTCGCTGCAGTACTGGGTGGATCTCACCACGAAGTACAAGGCCATGCCGACGGGGGCGATCGAGTGGGGCACCACGCCGAAGGACTTCCTGGAGAAGAAGACGGCCATTATCTACACGACGACCGGTAACCTGACCAACATCCGCACCAACGCTACGTTCCCGTTCGGCGTTGGCAAGATGCCGGCCAAGGTGCGCGGCGGCAGCCCGACCGGCGGCGGCAACTTCTACGTGTTCAAGAAGACCTCGCCGGAAGAGCGGCAGGCTGCGATGACGTTCATCAAGTGGGCTACCACGCCTGAGCGCGCGGCGCAGTTCGGCATCGACACGGGCTATGTTGCCGTCACGCCAGCCGCCTGGGAGACCCCGGCGATGAAGCAGTACGTGCAGAAGGTGCCCGCTGCTGCCGTGGCGCGCGACCAGCTCGGCGTGAGCGTGGCCGAGTTCTCCACGCATGACAATCAACGCGTGACGAAGGCGCTCAACGATGCCCTGCAAGCGGCGCTCACCGGTACCAAGTCGCCTAAACAGGCGCTGGACGATGCGCAACGCGAAGCGGATCGCATTCTGCGTCCGTATGCGCGCTGAAGTCCTGCCCTCGCTGGACTTCGCTCTCTGCCTCGTTGAAATGCGGGGCCGGCACATCGCGGTGACCCTTCCGCGTGGACCGGCCCCGAGTGTCGAATCGATGGACCGTCGATGAATCGTTCCTCTGCTTCGTGGGTGCCCTGGCTGCTGCTGTCACCGGCGCTGGTGCTGCTTGTCGCCTTCACCCACTACCCGGCTGTCGCTACGTTGTGGCACAGCCTCTTCTCGACGGCCCGTGCCGGGGCGTCGTCCGTGTATGTGGGCGCCGAGAATTATCAGCTTCTCGTCGAAGACCCGGTCTTCTGGCAGGCGCTGCGCAACAACCTTCTGTTCGCACTGATTACCGTGCCTGCGGCGATCGCGCTGTCGATCGTCATGGCGCTGTGGGTACACCGTCAGGTGCCGGGGCGTGCGTTGTTGCGTCTGGCGTACTTCACGCCCGCCATTCTGCCGATGATCGCCGTGGCGAACATCTGGTTGTTCTTCTACACACCGCAGTACGGGCTGATCGCGCAGATTTCGCAGGCGTTCGGGTGGGGCGATCACAACTGGCTCGGTCAGCCGAGCACGGCACTGCCTGCGCTGATGATCGTGACGATCTGGAAAGAGGCCGGGTTCTTCATGATCTTCTACCTGGCGGCGCTGCAGCAGATTTCGCCGACGCTTGCCGAGGCGGCTGCCCTCGAAGGCGCGTCGCGCTGGCAGTTCTTCCGGCGTGTGCAGTGGCCGCTGCTCATGCCCACGACCCTGTTCGTGGTGATCAATGCGCTCATCAACGCGTTCCGTCTCGTCGATCACATCGTCGTGATGACGCGCGGGGGGCCCGATAACGCGACGCAATTGCTGCTGTACTACATCTATCAGGTGGCCTTCAGCTTCTGGGATACGTCCTATGCGGCGGCACTCACGGTGGTCTTGCTCACGCTGCTCGCGGTCGTCGCCTTTGTGAAATTCCGTTTGCTCGACTCACGTACGCACTATCAATGACGACCTCCGCCAGCCCGACATCTGCCACGGGCACCCCTGCGAAGCCACATGCTGCCGTTGCGTCGTTTTCCGCAAACGGACAGGCGAACCTGATCGACGTCGCCGGTGCATGGCTGCTCGGCCTGCTGTGGCTGCTGCCGTTGCTCTATGCCTTCTGGAGCGCGTTTCATCCGTCGGCCTACGCCACGCGCTTTTCGCTGAGTGCGCCGCTCACGCTCGAGAATTTCGTGCACGCGTGGCAAGCCGCGCCGTTCGGGCGCTATCTCGTCAATACGTTTGTCCTTGTGACGGTGATTCTCGCCGCGCAACTGGTGCTGGCGACCCTCGCGGCCTATGCCTTCGCCCGCTTTACGTTTCGCGGCAGCGAGGTTGCGTTCATGCTCGTGCTGTTGCAATTGATGGTCATGCCCGACGTGCTGATCGTCGAGAACTATCGCACCATCGCGTGGATGGGCCTGCGTGACACGATCTTCGGCATTGCGTTGCCGTACTTCGCGTCGGCGTTCGGCATCTTCCTGTTGCGCCAGGCGTTCAAGACGGTGCCGCGAGAACTGGACGATGCCGCACGCGTGGAAGGCGCCAATGCATGGCAGGTGCTCTGGCGCGTGTATGTGCCGCTCGCGCGCCCCGTGTATGTCGCGTATGCGCTGGTGTCGATCAGTCACCACTGGAACAACTTCCTGTGGCCGCTCATCGTCACCAACTCCGTCGAGACGCGTCCTCTGACGGTCGGTCTGCAGGTGTTCGCTGCGCTGGATCAAGGGATCGACTGGTCGATGATTACAGCCGCCACGTTGATGACCGCCGCACCGCTGTTCATCGCCTTTCTGCTGTTCCAGCGGCAGTTCGTGCAGTCATTCATGCGGGCAGGCATTCGCTGACGCTTGCGGGGATGCCGGGCGTTCAAACGCGCAAAAGCAAAACGGCACGCCCTAGGGCGTGCCGTTTCGTTCTGCGCCGGTCGATAACGGGGGGCGTCGTATCGCGTCGTATGGCGTCGTATCGGACCGGCGGCTGCCGCCAAACTTATTTATCGGCGGCCTTGACCAGCAGGATCGGCAGCGTGGTGATGCGCAGCAGCGTTTCAGCAACGCTGCCGAGCAAGAGCCGATTGATCCCGCGGCGGCCGTGCGTGCCGAGCACGATCACGTCGGCGTTCCAGGCCTGCGCGTCGCGCAGTACGGCGTCGGCGATCTCGTCGGTGCCCGCGTCGAGCGTAATCATCTTCGTCTCTGCCTCGACACCGCGCTTCTTCAACTCGGCTTGTGCCGTGGCGAGGATCTCAGCCGTTTCCTTCTCGAACGACTCCTGGCTTTCCAGCGGCACGAAGCCACTGTAGGCGCCGGCGGCGTAGGCGTTGGCAAGCGAAGGAACGACCGATGCCAGGCGGATCTTGCCATGGCTCAGGGCCACGAGCTTGACGGCTTCGTCGATGGCGCGGTTCGAGGGGGTACTGCCGTCGATCGAGACCAGAATGCGTTCGTACATGATGGTGTCCTCTTTGGGCTGGAAATGCGTGAAGGCTTGTGCGATGCCGCGGGGGCGCTTCAATACTGCGATGCGCGGCAATCCGCCGGGATGCTTTTCATTCTCGCACTGCGTGTATCGAAAGTCACCCGGCACAGTGAAGCAACGTTGACCATACGCAATAACGCATCGTAATGCCAACGCCCGGCGCGTGCACACCTGGGTGCCGGGAGGGTACCGCTGGGTTCAGATTCCGAACGGCCTGCGGGCTCAGTTCGGCCGGCAGGCGATCACGAGGTTGGCGACATTGCCGGTCACGTCCCGTGCGAGCACATCGTAGCCCTTTTGCAGGCATTGGGTGCGGGCGCGCTGGTCACAGTCGCCGGCGCTGCTGGCCGAGCACTGGATCTGCTGGGTCGGACGCCCGTCCGAGGTGAAGAGCGGGGCAGACGAGCCGCAAGCGGACAGCGTGACAGTGAGAAGCCCCGAGGAAAGCAGAATGGCGATCTTGGCGAGATTTTTCATGATGGTCGTCTTACAAGCTCTCGCGAGTATAACGCGGCGTCATGACCCGGGAGCGGGCGCTCGCCGAAGGTTGGGATACGTCACATGCGGCCTCAATGCGCCGCGTCCGACCCCGTGGCGGCACTTGCCAGTCGCTGCCGGCGCAGCGTGCGCAGGCTGTCGAAGACGATGAGCGCCACGCCGAACCAGATCGGCACGTACGTCCACAGACCGCGCGCGGTGAAAGGCTCGTCGAGTAGGAAGATCGAGACGGCGAAGAGCAGCACAGGCTCGACGTATCCGAGAATGCCGTAAAGCCCGATGGGCAGCATGCGTGCGGCGCCCAGGGTGCTCGCCAGCGCGCTGGCGCTGAGCAGACCGAGCGCGGGCAGCCAGAGCCAGTAGCGCGGCTCGCCGAGCACCATGGCGTTTTGCGGCCATGCCTGCCATAGCACCATGGTGGCCAGTGGTGTCATGGCGAGCAACTCCAGGATGAAGCCGCTGAGCGCGTCGAGCCGCAGCCGGCGGCGCAGTATGAAGTAGGGCGGATAGCCGAACATGATGAGCGCCGTCACCCATGACAGCGCGCGCGTCGCCCAGAGTTCATGCATGACCCCCACGGCGGCCACGATCAAGGCGGCCGTCTGCAACGGGTTCAGACGCTCCTGATACACGGTGCGGCCGGCCAGCACCATGGTGAGCGGCAACAGAAAGTAGCCAAGTGAGACATCGAGCAAGCGCTGTTGCAGCGGGGCCCACACGAACAGCCAGAGCTGAACGCCCAGCAGCGCCGCGCAGAGCAGCACCGCACCCAGCAGCGCGGGCCGGTGCAGCACGTGCGAGATCGTGCGGCCGAGTACGTGCCAGCGCCGCAGTGCCGTCACGATAACGAGCGTGCCGGGCAGCGTGAGCAGAATGCGCCAGGCGAACACGTCCAGCCCGGACAGGGGCGCCAACTGCGAGACGAGCGCGGGCATGACGGCGAACATCACCGACGCCGAAACAGAGAGCATCACGCCGCGACCGGAAAGCATGGGTGTCCTGTGAAATGAAGCTGGAGGGGAGGGGACGGGCTTGGCCCGGATCAGGCCGCGAGCATAGCAAATTTGCACCAGACCGGGGCGTTCCAGAGGGAGCCCGACGGCAGTGCCAAACTTGGCCCTCGAACGCGTATGATCGCCATTCGTCAACGTTTTCCATTTCTTGCCGCCGTGAGCGGTACTTTTGCAGGAGATTCGTGCATGTCGTCCGTACCCGCAGTTGCTGAATACGCGGCTTTCGCAGCTTCGATGGCCGATGCCGTCAGGCCGCTGTCGCTGGGCTGGTTCCGCCGGCGGCTTGCCGTCGACGACAAGGCGGACGAGAGTCCGGTCACGATTGCCGATCGCGAAGTCGAGACCGCATTGCGCGAGAAGATCGCGGCGCGCTATCCGTCGCACGGCATCTGGGGGGAGGAGTTCGGCAAGCGCGGCGTGGATGCTGAGTTCGTCTGGTCGGTCGACCCCATCGACGGCACGCGCAGCTTCATCACGGGACACCCGCTGTGGGGCACCTTGCTGGCGCTATTGCAGAACGGCAAACCGGTTGTCGGCCTGATCGATATTCCGGCAACGGGCGAGCGTTGGGTTGGCGTGAACGACGCCGTCAGCGGCGTGCACGAAGCTCGCTTCGGCACCGAGCTGTGCCATACCAGCCCGGTGACGGTGCTCGCCGACGCGACCGTCTACGCCACGTCTCCCGACATCTTCGATGCGGCCGAGTATGCGCAGTTCGAACGTCTGACCAAGGCTGTAAGCCGCCGTCGCTTCGGTGGCGATTGCTATGCCTACGGACTGCTGGCGAGCGGACACATCGAACTCGTCATGGAAGCGGGATTGCAAACCTACGACTATCTGGCCGTGGCGCCGGTCGTCGAAGCGGCGGGCGGCGTCATCACCGATTGGGAGGGCCAGCCGCTCACGCTGACCTCGCAGGGGCGTGTGCTGGCTGCCGCGAACGCCGAGCTGCACGCCGCTGCGCTCGCGTGCATTCGCGGGGCCTGAGCCGCCTGCGGCCGATTACGCGAGTTGGTGTGGGAGACCTCGCCAGATGCGTGGCAGCAACACGCCAAGCACGACGCCGCGCGTGGCGAGAAACGCCAGCAGCGCGAGCCACAAGCCGTGATTGCCCCACGCCGCGAGCGTGAGCGGCATCACGGCGCCAAACACCAGCAGACCGATCAGCGAGGACGTGAGCAGTTCGCGTGTGCGCGTCGCGCCGATGAACACGCCGTCGAGCTGGAAACACCACACCGCGACAATCGGCGAAAGCACCGCCCACGGCAGGAATTCGCGCGCGGCGTCGCGCAGCGCGGGTTGATCGGTCAGCGTGTCGATGATGGCGCCGCCGGCCAGGGCGTAGACGAGCGCGAACGCCATGGCGCAGCCCAGCGCCCATCCCAGTGACAACCGGATGGCATGCAGCAACGCCTGCCGTTGCCGTGCGCCGATATAGGCGCCGACCAGCGCTTCGGCCGCGTGGGCAAAGCCGTCCAGACCATAGGCCATGAACGTCTGGAAGTTCAGCAACAGGGCGTTGGCGGCGAGCGTCGTGTCGCCGAGCCTCGCGCCGACGCGGGCAAACCACGCGAAGGCGAGTTGCAGGAACAGCGTGCGAAGGAAGATATCGAGATTGAGCCGCAGCAGGCGCCACAAGGCGCTTCGCTCGACGAGCGTGGCGAGTCGCAGCGGCGGTAAGCCGGGGGTGCGGGCGAGCCAGAGCAGCCATGCGCCCAGCGCGAAGCCGAGTCCGTCCGCCAGTGCGGTGGCCGATGCAATGCCTGCCACTCCCCAGCCGAATCCGCGAACGAAGACGAGCACGGCGACGATGTTCACCAGATTGATGAACACTTGCACGGCGAGCCCTTGCCGCACGCGCTGACACGCGAGCAGATAGCCGAGCACCACATAGTTGCCCAACGCCAGCGGCGCGGCGAGAACGCGGATGCTCGCGTATTCGCGCCCCAGCGCCTGAACCTGTTCGCTGCCTCCCAGCCATGAGACACCGACGGACACCAGCGGGTCGCGAAAGACCAGCAGGAGGGCGCCGATGGCAAATGCCAACGCCAGCGCACGCGCGAGCGTATCGCGCAGACGCTCCGTATCGTTCGCGCCGAACGCCTGCGCGGCCAGGCCCGTGGTGCCCATGCGCAGGAACGAGAAGCCCCAGAAGATCAGGTTCAGCAGCAGACCACCGAGTGCGACACCCCCCAGATACGCGGGGCCCGGCAAGTGGCCGGCCACGGCGGTGTCGACGGCCGAGAGCAGGGGCTGGGTGAGATTGGCGAGCACGATGGGCACCGCCAGACGAAGCAGTTGCCGGTGACCGGCGGCCGCAGGGGCAGGGTTCATGGGTGTGATGTGCGGCAGCCGTTCATGGCGGTGCCGTCGATCCGCGCGCAGGCGGTGGGTTATGAGTGCGCCGATTATAAGGTCTCGCATAAGGTCTGACATAAGGTCTGACAGACGCCGGGCGCGATCAGGCGCCAGGGCGCGCGCGAAACACGACCGGTACAATGTTCAGCTTCTCCGCCTTCACTGAAAGTCCGCGTATGCCGTCTCCGTCGCATTCAATGGTGTCGTCCTTCCTGGCCTCGCCGATCTTCCCGACCTTCCCGACCTCGCGTCTGGCCCGCCGCCGTTGTGCGCTTGCCGCTGTCTTGTGTCTCGCGAGCCTGCCGGTGCTCGCCGACGTGACCCTGCAACGCAGCCCGCCGCCCCCGCGCTTCGAAGACCCGCACGCGGCCGCCAAGGGGGAGTTCTGGGTGCCTGGCTATTGGCAGTGGAAAGACGGCCGCTACGACTGGGTCGACGGTCATATGGAGCCCAAACGGCCAGGCATGCGTTACACCCCGCCGCACTGGGAGGAGACAGGCCATCACGAGTGGACCTTGCGCGATGGTGTATGGGAGTCGTCGGGCTGGGGGGCGGGCACGATCCACGAGATTCGTTCGCCAAAGTGATATCGCCCATAGCGCTGCGTCATTGCGTCGCAGTGCTCGCATGGGTTTCATCTGCTCAGTCGGTAAGTGGAAGCGGTCGTCCTGGCGCGGACTGGCCGTTCGCCACTGCGCGGCATCGTCCATCGAGCATGGAAACCGCTCTCTTTGTATTAATAAGTAATCCGATGTATTGAATAATTTGCGGACTTGACGGGCACAAGGCGGTGCCGTTACGCGAAAGCTATTGACACGTCCGGAACGTTGAACAACACTATGCGCACATCGCGTCACCACGAAACGCGGAACAGTCGCAGGCAGCAGTAATTTAAATTACGGCACAACGAAATTGCGCGATTTTGCGCACGTCGCACAAGCATTTCGGAGGTGTTCGCTGGCGGCTGATGGTGTAACGCCCAAGGTCTTTCGGGGAGAAGGCGGGCGTAATCGATTATCGGGTTGTCTCAACGGTTTGGGATCCGCTATGTACACCGCAAGCAATGTCTGGAGCGCCTCTCCTGGGGCTGCGCGCTTCGCTCGGTATCTTTCCGCTCCCACTCAAACGTCTGGCGGACTGACGCACAGACGCATAACGTAAGACCGCTTGTACGGTCTGCTGTCTCTTCGATCTGCGGGGCAATCGCCGCGAAGATCCGCCGTTCCCTGAAGTCTCATATGCCGGACAGACGCCGCGAAGTGCGGCACAGTTCGTCACCTCTGCGTGACATGTGGCAGGAGCGTGTATGCAGTGTTCAGTTCCGTTGTTCGATGCAGTGCCGTTGATCACCGTGTTCGTCTGCGTCGTTCTGGGCCAACTGCTCGGACGCATCAAACTCGGCCCGATCCAGCTCGGCGGCGTGTGTGGAGCGCTGCTCGTGGCCTTGCTCGTGGGCCAGACCGGGTGCATGGTCGAAGGCTCGCTCAAGGACTTCGCCTTCGCGCTCTTCATTTTTGCCATGGGCTTTTCCGCCGGGCCGCAGTTTGTCGAGAACCTGAACCTGCGGGGCCTGCGCTTCAGTGTGCTCTCCATTATTGAAGTGGTCTTCGTGTTCGGCATCGTGATGATCGCCGTGAAGCTGCTCGGCCTCGATCCGGGCACGGCGGGCGGGCTCGCGGCTGGCGCTGCCACGGAGTCTGCAATGGTCGGCACGGCCATCGAAGCCCTCAACCGGCTCGGCCTCGCGCCTGAGAACTTCAAGGCGCTGCAGGCCAACGTCGTGACCGCTTACACGCTCACGTACGTGTTCGGCCTTATCACCATCGTGCTGTTCACCAACCTGCTCGCGCCGCGTCTGTTGGGCATCGATCTCAAGCAGGACAGTGCACGTCTCGCTCGGGAAATGGAAGACGAGAACGGTGGCGAAGCTGGCGCACCCGCGGCGCCCGATGTGGTCGGACGCAGCTATCGCGTAGCGCATCCGGGACTGACCGTCGCCGCGCTGGAGGCCGCGTTCGAAGGGCGGGTGGCCGTCGAGCGGGTGCGTCGTGCGTCGGCGTCGGTGCCTGTTGCGCAGCGTCTCGCGCTCGAGCCGAATGACGAGCTTCTGATCGTCGGCCGGCGCGACGCCATGCTCGAAGCGCATGCGCTCATCGGCCCCGAGGTCGCTGGCACCGAAACGAATGAGATCGTGCTGGTCGAGCGCGAGTTCGTCATGACCAACAAGGAAGCCGAAGGCCGCACGGTGACCGACCTGCGTCGCGAAGCGCCCGTGGATGTGCGTCACGGCGTGTTCGTCAAATCGGTCAGGCGTATGGGCATGCAACTGCCCTCGCTGGGCAAGATCGCGCTGCAGCGAGGCGACGTCGTCACGCTGCAAGGTCAGGAAAGCGATGTGATGCGCGCCGGGGAGGTGCTCGGCAAGCCGGTGCCGTATGGCAACAAGACGAGCCTCGTGTTTGTCGGCCTCGCGCTCATCGTGGGGCTTTGCATCGGGCATCTTTCGGTGCGCATTGGCGGTGTGCCGATGACACTGGGCTCCGGCGGCGGCGCGCTGCTCTCCGGTCTGGCCAGCGGCTGGCTGCTCTCGCGGCGTCCCACATGGGGCACGTTTCCGCCTGCGGCTTTTGAACTGCTGAAGGATCTGGGGCTGGCCGTGTTCGTGGTGTGCGTTGGTCTGTCGGCAGGGCCGCAGGCCGCCGTGCTGTTGCGAGAGCACGGTCTGGCCCTGCCTGTCGTGGGCATCTGCGTGTCTCTCATCCCGGCCCTGGTGTCGCTGTGGGTCGGCCACAAGTTGCTGCGTATCGATGGGCCGATTCTGATCGGCGCCATTGCCGGTCAGCAGGCCAGCACGCCTGCAATCAGCGCGGTGGTGCAAACGGCGGACAGCGCATTGCCGGTCGTGGGCTACACGGTGACCTACGCCCTGTCGAACGTGCTGCTGCCGCTCATGGGGCCAGCGGTAGTTTTCGTCGCCCACCAGTTTTCGCGTTAGGGCGTGCCGGCACGGTCGGGGGAGGCCCTGACACTGCCGGTCACCGCACCCATTCATTGACGGAGGTTCTGCCGTGGAACTCGTGCATAGCATTCTCAACCATGTCCCGGAGGTCGCGATCTTTCTATCGCTCGCCATCGGGTACGCGATCGGGGCGATCAAGTTCGGGTCGTTCCAGTTAGGCGGTGTGGGCGGCTCGCTGCTGGTGGCCGTTATCGTTTCCCAGATCGGTATCTCGGTCGACGCGGGTGTGAAGAGCATCATGTTTGCGCTCTTCATCTACGCCGTGGGCTACGAGAGCGGTCCGCAGTTCTTCAGTTCGCTGTCGCGCAAGACGTTGCGCGAGATCGGCATGGCCATTTTCCTGGCGGCCTCGGGGCTGATCACGGTGCTGATCTGCGCCAGGATCTTTGGCTTCGACCAGGGGCTGGCGGCCGGTGTCGCCGGTGGCGGTCTCACACAGTCGGCCATCATCGGCACGGCCGGTGACGCCATCTCGCGTCTGGGCCTGCCTGCCGATGAGGTCAAGCGTCTGCAATCGGAAGTGGCCATTGGCTATGCCGTCACGTACATCTTCGGCAGCCTCGGCGCGATCATCGTGTGCGCGTCGCTCGTGCCGAAGCTCATGGGACGCACGCTCAAGGACGATGCGAAGAAGGCCGAGCTCGCGATGGCCGGTGGCCAGACCGTGCTTTCGGCCGATCAGGTCAATTCGCTGCCGGCGCTCGTCGGCCGCGTCTATCGCGTGACGACCGGGGCGGGCAAGCGCGTGATCGAAATCGAAAGGCAACTGACCGACGGTGTGACCATCGAGCGTTTGCGTCGCAACGGGAAGATCATCATCGCCACTGACGATTTGGTCCTCGAAGCGGGCGACGACGTCATGCTCATCGGGCGCCGTGAGGCGGCGACTGAGGCTTGGCGTCTGCTGGGCGACGAACAGCCGCCGACACACGACCTCGACATTGTGCTGCGCATGCAGGAAGTGGTGTTTGCCCGCAAGGGCGGCAACGGCAAGACGCTCGGCGAGCTCAAGGCCGGTGTGGATCGCGACCTCAAACATGGCGTGTACATCGCGCAGATTACCCGCATGGGCCGGCCCTTGCCGGTGCTTGACGACACCATCGTCTATCACGGCGACGTGGTGACGCTGTATGGCGCCGACAGCGACGTGCAACGCGCCGCGAAGGAGGCTGGCTATCCCGTCGCCTACTCGGTGAAGACCGACTATGTGTACATGGGCATCGGTATCGTGGTCGGTCTGCTGATCGGCTACATCGTGGTCAAGGTCGGCGGTATTCCGCTCACGCTCGGCAGCGGCGGCGGTGCACTGCTCGCGGGTCTGGTCTTCGGGTGGATGCGTGGCAAGCACCCGACCTTTGGCGCGATGCCGCTCGCCGCGAGTTCGCTGCTCAAGGAGTTGGGGCTTGCGACATTCGTGACCTGCGTCGGCCTTTCGGCAGGCGCGCAGGCATGGCAGACCTTGCAGCAAAGCGGCATCTCGATCTTCGTCGCCGGGGTGATCGTCACGATCGTGCCGCTGCTGCTCACGTATCTGTTCGGTCGCTACGTGCTTCGCTATGACAACGTTGCCATTCTGGCGGGCGCGTTGTCAGGCTCGCGCAGTGCCAACCCTGCCTTCGGCGAGGTTCTCGACAAGGCCGAGAGCAATGTGCCGACAGTGCCGTTCGCCATCACTTACGCGATCGCCAACGTACTGCTCACGCTGCTCGGACCGCTGGTGGTGTCGCTGACCTGACTGACATGACGGCGCCGCGATATCGCGGCGTCACGCCATGCATTTGCCTCATTCGCCCGATCGTCCGTCGTTGCCCCAGCAAGACGGAGTCGCAATTGGTTGTAGATGGTTGTTCATGGAGAAATCGCTATGAAATCGAAGGAACTCGACGCACTCGCCAAACTCAGCCCGTTCGAATTCAAGGACACGCTGATCGATCTCGCACAGGACAATGGCGCACAGCGCTCGATGCTCAACGCCGGGCGCGGCAACCCGAACTTCCTCGCGCTTGAGCCGCGTCACGGCTTCTTCCTGTTGGGGCTGTTCGCGCTCTCGGAAGCCGAGCGCCAGTTCACGTATATGCCGGAAGGCGTGGGTGGCATTCCGCCGGGTAAGGGCGTTGAAGCGCGCTGGCAGGACTTCGCGCGCGAGCACCAGAACGAGCCGGGGGTGAAGTTCATCGAGAAGTCGATCTCGTATGTTCGCGACCAGATGGGCCTGGCCGTCGAGGACTTCCTCACGGAAATGGTGCACGGCATTCTCGGGTGCAATTACCCGGTGCCGGACCGCATGCTGCGCAATACCGAGAAAATCGCCGCGAAGTATCTGCGTCACGAAATGGTCGGCCGTCATCCTTTCGTGGGTAACTTCGACCTCTTCGCCGTCGAGGGCGGCACGGCGGCCATGACGTACCTGTTCAATACCCTCAAGACCAACCATCTGCTGCAGGCCGGCGACACCATCGCGCTGGGCATGCCGATCTTCACGCCGTACATCGAGATTCCGGAACTGGCCGATTACCAGCTCCACGAAGTGAACCTGAACGCCGATCCGGATCTGGGCTGGCAGTATTCGAAGAAGGAACTCGACAAGCTGCTCGATCCGAAGATCAAAGCGTTCTTCCTCGTGAACCCGAGCAACCCGCCGTCGGTCAAGCTCGACGATGCGTCGCTCGACCATCTGGCCGAGATCGTCAAGAAGCGTCCGGACCTGATCATCCTGACCGACGACGTCTACGGCACGTTTGCCGACGACTTCCGCTCGTTGTTTGCGATCGCGCCGTACAACACCATCCTCGTGTATTCGTACTCGAAGTACTTCGGGGCGACGGGCTGGCGTCTCGGGGCTATCGCCACGCACGAGAAGAACCTGTTCGACGACAAGATCGCCAAGCTGCCCAAAGCGCAACGCGACGGGCTCAATGCCCGCTACTCGTCGATCACGACGGAGCCGGAGAAGCTCAAGTTCATCGATCGTCTGGTGGCTGACAGCCGTGCAGTGGCGCTCAATCACACGGCCGGTCTGTCCACGCCGCAGCAGGTGCAGATGGCGCTCTTCTCGCTGTTCTGCCTGATGGACGAGCCGGATGCCTACAAGCACGCCGTAAAGCGCATCATCCGCCGCCGCAAGACCGCGATGTATCGCGCCGCCGGTATTGCCGATGAGACCGGACCGACGGCCGTCGATTACTACAACATCCTCGATCTCGAGATTTTGGGAACGAAGATCTACGGCAAGGGCTTCGTGGACTGGTTCATGAAGAACATCGAACCGACGGAGGTGCTGTTCCGCCTGGCCAAGGAAAGCGGCGTGGTGCTGCTGCCAGGCCGCGGCTTCGGCACGCTGCATCCGTCGGGCCGCGTGTCGCTCGCCAACCTCAACGAGCCGGACTACATCCAGATCGGTGCGACGGTGCGCAAATTGATGGACGAATACAACGCACGCTTCCTCGCTAGCGGCAGCAAGGGCGGCAAGAAGAAGTAAGCCGCACCGTTCGTCAAGCCTTGAACCCGGTGCCGGGCCTGATCGCCCGGCACTCGCTGGCCCCCCCTCGATCGCCCCCTCCATGGCGATCGACCCTTGCCCGGGAAAACGCTTCCCGGGCTTTTTTATGATGTGAAATCGATGCCGGTCGCTGGCGCAGTGAATTCACGCAAAGTGCGTGGTTGGTCCGCAACGTTCGGAGGCAGGCGCCTGACCGGCGAGCCCCAATAAAAATGCCCGCACGAGGCGGGCAAAAATCACTACAGGGGAAGTCACGCGATAAGAGTGGCAATTCGCCGAAAGAGTTCCCGGCATTCCGTGACTGGCAGCGCGTCACCCGATCGACGTAAAATAGCCCCTTGTCGCTAAAGCACCCCCTCATGTCGGACGCGGCGCACGACGCCGGTGGATGGCATCAGCGTGGGGTGGGATTTCAGGTGTCGAATGTCGTCGGTAAAACCGGTCGTGCGGGGTTGCCTCCTGCTGGCCGCGTGCCTGAGTGCCGGGATACCGGTGCTTGCGCACGCACAATCCCTTTTCTCGGATTCCAATCCGCCATGCTTCACTGAGCGGAACGCCGTGTCCTATGGTTTGTGGGATCGCGGCCTTGCGCCTCAGTATTTCGTGCCGCCTCCGGCGCCCGTGGTGCCGGATCCGGACGTCTCGTCAGACCCCATCGCGTTGTTCGCCGGGGACGATCCGAACGCGGTCGCCGCTGCCGTCGATCGCGAGGCCGCGCAACGGGCGGCGGCAAGTGCCACGGCGACCGCCGGCGGCGCCGCGCAGGCGCCGCAGACCGCTTCCGGGGCACAAGCATCGAATGCCGATGCATCGCAAGTGGCGCCGGGCGTAGAGGCCGCTGCGAGCGCACCGTCTGCTGACGTGCCACCGCCCCCCCCGTCTCCCCCATTGCCCGCCGCGGATTTCGCCATTGCGCCGGAGTTGAGCGCCGATGGTACGGCGATTTCGGCGGTGGATCTGGATGCTGCGGCGTCTGCACCGTCGGCCGCAAGCGAAACCCCTCAGGCACCCGACGTCGCGCCGCCCAATGCCTTCCTCGCGCGGGCCTCGTGCCTGCGCGGACTGCCGCGTCACGAAAGCCTGGCAAACCGCAATATCCGCATGTTGATGCGCCGGGGGCTCGTGGTGCGTAACGACCAGTTGCCGCTTATCGCCACGCGCAGCCGTACCCCTGGCGAGGGCGCTGTCGGCCTTCAGGTGCTCAACGAGCAGCCGTATCAGTTCAACGTCGGTATGAACAACAGCGGCATGACGACCACAGGCAAGATGCAGGGCACGGCGAACCTGTTGATGAACAACCCGCTGGGCATGTACGGCAAGTTCAATACGACGCTGAGTCAGGACTTGCAGAATGCCCGCCGCGATGCGACAAACCGGGATGTCACGGCCAACTACTCGGTGCCGATCGACGCCGACTGGACTGTCGGGATCACGGGCAAGACCAACGCGGCCACCGACCAGATGGCCACCAGCACCACGCAGACGCAGACGCTGCAATGGCGCGTGCGCCGTGCGTTCGACTTCACATCCAATGGCTCGACGGGCCTCGAATTTCGCTACAACCGCAGTCGTACCGAGGACCCGAACGCCATGCATACCTACGACAGTTATGCCGAGGTGGGGCTGAGCCACACGCACTATCTGGGCTCGTCGAAGCTCGATCTATCGGTGATGCAGCGCCTGAACGCGCCGTGGATGCCTGCGTCGAGCGGGCCGCCGGGGTGGTCGTATCGCTTCCAGTCGATCGACGCGAAGCTCACCGTGCCGTTCTGACGAAGGTCATCACGGCATCGAGCGATACCGTTCGCACGAGCGAAGCGGACATGTCCGCGAAGTGCTCGCTTTCCCCGAACAGAATGACGGGCTTGCCGTAGTGCACGGCGAGCCTGACTTCGTCGCGTGTGCCGTGATTTCCGGGCAGGGCGACGATGACGTCGCTCGAGAGCACATTGATGTGATTGCGCGAGAGCGTGCCGGCCGGCGCGTCGGGCAGATGGCGCGGCAACGGACTCACGATGGGCACTTCCACGAACGGATTCGGATACCCGGGCAGGGGACGGAACGTCGGGTCCTCGCCGTCGTCGCCGACGGCCTCGGTCGGTATGACACCGATACTGCGTCCTACGCGCTGAGGCACGGCGCAAAAGGCTTCGCTCACGCTGGCCATCACGCCCTGCCCGCCGCCGGTGAGCAGGTGGTAACCAGCGAGCGCGAGTGCGCGGCCGAGGGGGGCGGCGAGTTCGGTCCACGGCTGTTTGCCGGAACCCATGACACCGATGGTTTTAGGGCGCAGGGGAGTGGTCATAGTGGGAGGCGGGTCAGAGCGCTGCCGATGATAAACGAATTCGCGTCGACTCATCGGGCGGGAGGCTGGGGCGGGGTGGGGCGGGACGGCGGTAACGCCGCCCTGGCGACGCAGATCGAGCGGGCAAAAAAAACCCGCCGGATCGGCGGGTGAGGAAAGCAGGCCTCCCACGGGGAAGTGAAAGCCTGATCTCGCGAGGTGTTTGCGAGACCCGTGTAGTATCGTGACCCAAACGTCTGTTGGCTATGGGTCAAGTCCTAAAGTCCGTGTCAGACGCTTTCCAATTCCGTTTCCCAACCTTTCTGACGTTCACGGGGCGATAGATGACCGAACCGACTGATACCCCACCGGCCACGGCCGCCCAGATCGCCGCCATGCAGGCGTTGCGCGCGGCGCTGCTGGCGCAACACAAAGTGCTGATTGCCAACGATCGTCAGCAATACGAAGCAGTCTTCGGGCCGGTGCCGACCGGGCGCTTCGTGCAGTTGTTGACGGAAGACGCCTGGTTCCGCTGGCTCGATCCGCTCTCACGCCTGATCGTCGCCCTCGACGAATGGCTCGAGCAGACTCCGCCGCTGGCCGACACCGGCATTGCGCTGGCCGATGAAGCCGGCAAGCTGTTCCGGCACACCGACGCCGAGTTTGGTGAGCGTTACCGGCTGGCCTTGCAGCAGGCGCCGGATGCGGTGCTCGGTCAGAGTCAGGTCGTCGCGGCGCTGCGTGGCGTGCCACAGTCGCCGCCCGATGAGGCAGGAACCGCCGATGCATCGGTCAGGCAGGACCCCGATACGTTGGCAAACAAGGGGAATGGCGCTTGAGCAGGGAGGGGGCAGACCGTCAAGCCGAATATTTGTTCCATCGCTGATCGTTTTTTGGGCAAGGATCTTGACAGCCCCTGTTCACGGGGCATTCGGGAGGGCGAGGGCAGGTTATCCAGTGGGTTATCCACAAAGGGTGTGGACAACTTCCGGGGCGGCGTTGCGCCGCCTCTGATTGCCTGCCCCTCCATGCGCCACGCAATGGCTCGCCCGTTTCGCGGGAGATGGTGAGCGAACGGGGAGGATGGCGAAGTCGTCTGGCCCGATGCGAATCTGCGGCGTTGGCTCTATGTCGATCCTTCTCACGCTGCGACAATACCGTCTTTGCCCTTCGCCGGATGCGCGCCGTGCCGGTCGTTTTCCGACACTTTCCTGCCGCGTTCGATTGACATGACTACCACGCCCATCGTGCTGCTGGTGCTGCTCTCGGCACTGATGCATGCCACCTGGAACGCATTTCTCCACGCAAGCCCCGATCGTCTCTGGCAGGTGGGCATGATGGCCGTGCCGCAGTTGCTCACGGCCGTGGCCGGCACCTTGTGGTTACCGATGCCTCCGATGCAGGTCTGGCCGCTCATTGTGCTTTCCGCCTGTGCGCAGGTCGCTTACACGGCGGCGCTCATCCGGGCGTACCGCGTGGGTGAGTTCGGGCAAATCTATCCCATAGCGCGTGGTATTTCGCCGCTGCTGATCTCGGTGGCGGCGTTGCTGCTGGCGGGCGAGTCGCCTCGCTGGGTCGCCGTGGCGGGAATTGCGTGCATTTGCACCGGCATTCTCACGCTGGCGCTGCGCGGGCGCCGTTTGTCGGGCGACAGCGTGCCAGCGGCGTTGCTCACCGGCGTATTCATCGCGGCTTACACAATTGTCGACGGCTTCGGTGTGCGTCTGTCCAACGGCAACGGCGTGAGCTATATCGCGTGGGCCTATCTGTTCGCCAGCGTGCCGCTCGTGGGGGCGGTGTGGAAGTGGCGGGGCGGATGGCGTGGCATGTTTCTCGCACCGCGCCGCCGCGTGACGGAGGCGCTGGGCGCGGGCATCGTCGCGCAATGCGCTTACGGCATGGTGGTGTTCGCGCTGCAATACCTGCCGATGGGCGTGGTATCGGCGCTGCGTGAGTCCAGCGCCATCTTCGCGGTGCTGCTGGGCTGGCTGTTCCTGCGCGAGAAGCTCAACGCCCGCCGCCTCGTGGCGTGCAGCCTCGTGGTCGGCGGCGCGGTACTCATCAAGCTGGGCGCTTAGGCAATGTCTGCGCCCGCCCCGTCGTCTGGCTTAGCTGCGCGGCCAGAGTTCGGCACGATGCGCCGTAATCGCGGCCACGACGATCTCGCGCATGCCATGCCCGTCGGTGGCTTCGAGATGCTCGAGAATCGTCATACGCATGCGCGGGGCCCAGAAGCGTCGCAGGTGGCCTGCAATGTTCTCGAGCGCTTCACCGCGATCGGGCATCGTCTCGAAGAAGTCCCCGATCTGATTGGCCATCTTGACCAGGTTGTCGGTGTCCATGATCTGTGCTGTCCCCTGAAATCGTTCTCTGTCGGTGTGCTGCCGTGTGATGTCCGGCGCTGGGTGGCCAATCTCGCGTCCGCCGCACTGTCTTCTGGCAATAGACGGTGAGGCTCGCCGGAGCCCTCCGGCGCTGGACACGGATTGTCCGTCGCCGCGCACCGCTTCGCGGACATCCAATGAAGCGGCGCGCGTTGCTTCCTTTGACGGCTTAACTCGTGCTGGCTTGCGTCGCGCCGCGAGCGTGCTCGAGGAATGCCTCCTGCTGACGGTTGAAGTCCGAGTACTGACGCTGCCATTGCGACGGTTGGGCAACCGGCGTGACTTGCACCGCCGTCACCTTGTACTCGGGGCAATTCGTCGCCCAGTCCGAGTTGTCCGTGGTGATGACATTCGCGCCCGACTCCGGGAAGTGGAACGTCGTATAGACCACGCCCGGCTGCACACGCTCGCTCACGACCGCACGCAACACCGTCTCGCCCGCACGACTCTGAATGCCGACCCAGTCGCCGTCCTTCACACCGCGTTCTTCTGCATCGTGAGGATGGATCTCGAGGCGGTCCTCGTCGTGCCAGTAGACGTTGTCCGTACGACGCGTCTGCGCACCGACGTTGTACTGCGACAGAATCCGGCCGGTCGTGAGAATAAGCGGGAAGCGGCGCGTGACCTTTTCGTCCGTCGGCACGTATTGCGTGATGAGGAACTTGCCCTTGCCGCGCACGAATTCGTCGATGTGCATGACGGGCGTGCCGTCCGGCGCGGCGTCGTTACATGGCCATTGCAAGCTGCCCATGCGGTCGAGCTTCTCGTAGCTCACCCCGGTAAATGTCGGCGTGAGGCGGGCGATCTCGTCCATGATCTCCGACGGGTGCGAGTAGTTCATCTCGTAGCCCAGACGCTTGGCCAGTTGAATCGTCACTTCCCAGTCGGCGTAGCCGGCGCGCGGCGGCATGACCTGACGCACGCGCGAGATGCGGCGCTCTGCATTGGTGAACGTGCCATCCTTTTCGAGGAATGACGAACCCGGCAGCAGCACGTGCGCATACTTCGCCGTTTCGTTCAGGAAGATGTCCTGCACGACGATGCACTCCATCTGTTCGAGTGCGTGCGTCACGTGTTGCGTGTTCGGGTCGGACTGCACGATGTCCTCACCCTGGCAATACAGGCCCATGAAGGTGCCGGCGAGTGCGGCATCGAACATGTTCGGGATACGCAGGCCCGGTTCGGATTGCAGCTCGACACCCCATTCGGCTTCGAACAGCGCACGCGCGCTTGAGTCCGACACGTGACGATAGCCGGGCAGCTCGTGGGGGAAGGCCCCCATGTCGCACGAGCCCTGCACATTGTTCTGACCACGCAGCGGGTTCACGCCCACGCCTTCACGGCCGATGTTGCCGGTGGCCATGGCGAGGTTGGCGATGCCGATCACCGTCGTGGAGCCTTGTGCGTGTTCCGTCACGCCCAGACCGTAGTAAATGGCCGCGTTGCCGCCCGTGGCGTACAGGCGCGCAGCCCCGCGAACGAGGTGTGCAGGCACCCCCGTGTGGGCTTCGGTGGCTTCGGGGGAATTCTCGGCACGGGCGATGAAATCGCGCCACTGTTCGAACGCGCGGTCTTCGCAACGCTCGGCAATGAACGCGTCGGCCATCAGGCCTTCCGTCACGATGACGTGCGCAATGGCATTGACCATCGCCACGTTCGTACCCGGACGCAGTTGCAGGTGATAGTCGGCCTTCACGTGCGGGCTCTTCACCAGATCGATGCGGCGCGGGTCGATCACGATGAGCTTGGCGCCTTCGCGCAGACGTTTCTTCATGCGCGAGCCGAACACCGGATGGCCGTCGGTCGGATTCGCCCCCATCACGAGGATCACGTCCGAATGCTCGACCGACTTGAACGTCTGCGTGCCGGCGGATTCGCCGAGCGTCGCCTTCAGGCCGTAGCCGGTCGGCGAGTGGCACACCCGTGCACACGTGTCGACGTTGTTGTTGCCGAATGCGGCTCGCACGAGCTTCTGGACCAGATAGTCTTCTTCGTTCGTGCAGCGCGACGACACCAGGCCGCCGATCGAGTCGCGCCCGTACTTGGCCTGAATGCGCTTGAACTCCGACGCTGCGTAGTCGAGCGCTTCGTCCCACGACACTTCCTGCCACGGGTCGGTGATCTTCTTGCGAATTTTCGGTGTCAGGATACGGTCCTTGTGCGTGGCGTAACCCCAGGCAAAGCGGCCCTTCACGCAGGCGTGCCCTTCGTTGGCCTGACCGTCCTTGTGCGGCACCATTCGCACGACTTCATTACCCTTCATCTCCGCCTTGAACGAGCAACCCACGCCGCAATAGGCGCAAGTGGTGATCTTGGCGTGCTCGGCCTGACCGAGATGAATGACCGACTTCTCCTGCAGCGTCGCGGTCGGGCAGGCGGCCACGCAGGCCCCGCACGACACGCACTCCGAATCCATGAACGGCTGATCCTGACCCGGCGACACGCGGGCTTCGAAACCGCGGCCCGAGATCGTCAGCGCGAACGTGCCCTGCGTTTCTTCGCAAGCGCGCACGCAGCGGTTGCAGACGATGCACTTCGAGGCGTCGTAGGTGAAGTAGGGGTTCGACTCGTCTTTCTCGCTGTCGAAGTGATTGGCGCCGTCGAAGCCGTAGCGCACTTCGCGCAGGCCCGTCACGCCGGCCATGTCTTGCAGTTCGCAGTCGCCGTTGGCCGCGCACGTGAGGCAATCGAGCGGGTGATCCGAGATGTACAACTCCATCACGCCCTTGCGCAGTTCCTGCAGCTTCGGCGATTGCGTGCGCACCTTCATGCCGGGCTCGACGGGCGTCGTGCACGACGCCGGGAAGCCGCGACGGCCTTCGATCTCGACAAGACACAGGCGGCACGAACCGAACGGCTCGAGCGAGTCGGTGGCGCACAGCTTGGGCACATTCACGCCGCCTTCAGAGGCGGCACGCATGATCGACGTGCCGGCGGGCACCGTGACCTGTTCGCCGTCGATCTCCAGCGTGACTTCCTTCGTCGATTCGCGGCGCGGGGTGCCGTAATCCTTTTCAAACATCGGGTCCATCATGGTGGGCACTCTCCTAGGCGGCCTTGGTCGGCAGATTCGACGGTTCGGCCGCGCCGAAGTCTTCGGGGAAATGGTTCAGCGCAGACAGCACAGGGTAGGGCGTCATGCCGCCCATGGCGCACAGCGAGCCTGCGAGCATCGTGTCGCACAGGTCGCGCAGCAGCTTGATCTGCTTGGGACGGTCGCGTCCGTCGATGATCCGGTCCATCACTTCGACGCCGCGCGTCGAGCCGATACGGCATGGCGTGCACTTGCCGCACGACTCGATGGTGCAGAACTCCATCGCATAGCGGGCGAGCTTGGCCAGATCGACGGTGTCGTCGTGCGCCACGATGCCGCCGTGGCCGAGCACGGCCCAAAGTGCGGCGAAGGCTTCATAGTCGAGTGGCGTATCCCACTGCGATTCCGGCAGATACGAGCCGAGCGGGCCGCCCACCTGTACGGCACGCAGCGGGCGGCCGGTGATGGCGCCACCGCCGAACTCGTACAGGATGTCGCGCAGCGTCACGCCGAAAGCCTTCTCGATGAGGCCGCCGTATTTGATGTTGCCCGCGAGCTGGATGGGCAGCGTGCCGCGCGAGCGACCCATGCCGAAATTCTTGTAGAACTCGGCGCCGCGATCCATGATGATCGGCACCGATGCCAGCGAAATCACGTTGTTGATAACCGTGGGCAAGCCGAAGAGACCTTCGATGGCGGGCAGCGGCGGCTTGGCGCGCACGACGCCGCGCTTGCCTTCGAGACTTTCCAGCAACGCGGTTTCTTCACCGCAGACGTAAGCCCCGGCTGCCTTGCGCACTTCGAGATGGAACGTCTTGCCGGAGCCGAGGATGTTCTCGCCCAAGTAACCTGCCTGGCCGGCATTGGCGATGGCTTCGTTGAGGACATCGATGGAATGCGGATACTCGCTGCGCACATAGATGTAGCCGCGCGTGGCGCCCACGGCGATGCCGGCAATCGTCATGCCCTCGACGAGCACGAGCGGATCGCCCTCCATGAGCATGCGGTCGGCGAACGTGCCCGAATCGCCTTCGTCGGCATTGCAGACGATGTATTTCTGGGCGGCGGGCGTGTTGAGCACCGTCTTCCACTTGATGCCGGTCGGGAACGCCGCACCGCCGCGGCCACGCAGGCCCGACTCGGTGACTTGCGCGACGATCTCCGCGCCGTCCATCTCGAGCGCGTTGCGCAGGCCGCGATAGCCGTCGTGCGCAACGTAGTCATCAACGGACACGGGATCGGTGATCCCCACGCGGGCGAACGTCAACCGCTCCTGCTTCTTGAAATACGGGATTTCTTCAGTCAATCCGAGTGCGAGCGGATGATCGCCACCGGCCGCGACGTTGGCATCGAACAGACCGGGCACGTCGTCGACGTCGACCGGACCATAGGCAACGCGCCCCGCAGGCGTGACGACTTCGAGCAGCGGCTCGAGCCAGAGCATGCCACGCGTGCCATTGCGTACCAGCTCGATGTCGATACCGCGCTGGGCGGCTTGCGCCACGATGGCGTCGGCGACGTCGTCGGCACCGAGCGCGAGCGCGGCGGAGTCACGCGGCAGATAGAACCGCACCTTGCCGGGCGTCTTGGCGGAAGTGAGAGGTTGGCTCATGCGGCATCCTTGGCGCGGGCGACCAGGCGGTCGAATTTCTCGGGGGTGACGCGCGCGTGCAGCTTGTCGTCGATCGTGATGGCGGGCGAGGTCGCGCACTGGCCGAGGCAGTACACAGGCTCGAGGGCAACGTCGCCGCTATGGCTGTGCATCGCGCAGCCCAGCACACGTTCCGCATGCGCGACAAGTGCGTCGGCGCCCATGCTCTGGCACGCTTCGGCGCGGCATATCTGCACGACGTGACGCGGCGGCGGGCTGGTGCGGAAATGGTGATAGAAGGTGATCACGCCATGCACTTCGGCGCGAGAAAGGTTGAGGGCACTGGCGATGACAGGCACGGCATCCGGGGGTACGTAGCCGAAAGCATCCTGAACGTCATGGAGAATCGGCAGAAGGGGGCCTTCCTGAGCCGCATGAACGTCCAGAATCGCTTGCACCGTCGCGATGGAAAAAGCCTCGCGCATGGCTGTTGTCTCCTGTTTGGCCCACCTTGGGGAACGGTGCGCCTGAGGGTATGGGTTATATGTTCTTGTCCTGCCCCGGGGCGAGAGGCCCAATGGTCACCTCCGGCGACGCTGCTCGGGTCTAGCGATCAGCGCGGCGCCGGAAGAGCGTGCGGCACATAGCCCCCACCATATGCCGCACGGGCTCGGCCTCTCGCCCGTTGCTGACTTCCGTCAATCTTCGTCAACGCTTGCGTACTGCGACTCGGAAACCGCTCGCCGCCCATCGATTCATGCGATGAAGGGCGGCGCTTCGTCACACGTTCTTCGGTGGCTTGGCAGGCCGCTGCCGCCAGTGTGGCGAAGCATCAGTATGTGAAACACGATATATGATATACGGTATACGTGCAATAGCTTCACCCCCAGTTTGGCAGGCTCGTTTACCCGAATCGGGCGGGGGGCTGCAGGGAGATCGGATGGGCGTTGGCGCGAACGCGCGGCAAGCGCAGAAGCCGAGGGGGCAAAGAAAAAAGCCAGCGACACAAGCGTGTCACTGGCTTCTTTTCGGGCGGCATCCGTTACCGGACGCGCGGCATGCTGGCGTTACTCGAGGAAGTCGCAGTGCTCTTCGACGAAGGCGGCCAGGCCCAGCGTGTGGTCGCGTGCGAGTTTCTCGGCGAGTTCGGTGTCGCGCTTCTCGAGGGCGGTGATGATCTTCAGGTGATCGACAATCGAGCGAGCCGCCCGGTCGTTCTGCGCAATCGTCACCTTGCGGATGGCGCGCACGTGAATGAAGAGGTTCTTGATCGTATTGGCAATCGCTTGCGACCCGCCAAGATTGATCAGCGCCTGATGGAAGTCGATGTTCGCGTCCGAATACTCTTCAATATGATCCGTCGGCGGTGCATTGACGAACTCGTCGAACAAATGACGTAGCTTGGCGATTTCCTCATCGCTCGCGTGCAATGTGGCCAGCCGCGCGGACATCCCTTCGAGGGCGGCCCACATCTGAATCATTTCAACGATTTCACGCTTGGTCTTGCGGATGATGAAAATGCCCCGGCGCGGCACCGTGCGCAAGAAGCCTTCCTGTTCCAGCAAGGTCATCGCTTCGCGAATCGGCGTGCGCGAAACGCCAAGCACCTGGATGAGCTGACGCTCGTCCAGGCGAATTTCTTCCTTCTGGTTATAGATATCGGCATCTGCGATGGCTTTTTTCAGCAGCGCATACGCCTGATTGCGAAAACTCGTGGTGGTGTCGATCGGCTCCAGCGCGAGCGGAGTCACGCGCGCCGGAGTTGGGGTGATCAGGGACATGCAATAGTCTCCTAGGTATTACGGCCCCTTCAGAGGCGCAATGCTTGCTGCCCCACGATGGTTGCCGGCTTGGTGACGAGTTTACCCGATTCGTTTGCCTGCGTGGTTTCCGCCAGATACGCGAAACGACCGTTCGTTTCGGCCTTTTCGAGCATCGAAGCCGGCAGGGCGACGAACAGGTGAACCATCGCAACACCGGCAGCAAGGGCGGAAGCAAGGGCAAGCAAAGTAAGCGCAGCGACTAACATGGTGACACTCCTGATAAACGTTGAACGGTCGTAATGTGGGGGAGAACTTGCTTTGCATTGTATGTCGCGCCGCAACAAGTCTCAAGATATACCACATACCGAATATCAAAATTTATCGTTTTTCGGGACGTTCTTTACGTCACCATGCGTGTCTGCTGCCTCGATTTGTCTCTTTTTCCGATAGGATTCAGGGGATCGATGATGGCGGTGCACCTCCTCAGATGTCCGTCGGGCTTGCGTTAGTGCGGATTTCGGGACGCGGGTGGCGTGCTCGATTTTCGGTGGTCGCGGTGGTGCTTTGCGGGTGAGGCCAATGAACGATATTGCGTTGCCGCGAAACCACATCCGGTGTTGCATGCGCCGGCCAGACACGCCGGAGGTTTGCGGCAAAAAATCGGCCGCGACCGGAGATCCGGCGGCGGCACGTTTGAGCGACTGCGGGTGGGGCCGCAACGCGACTGATTCAATCGGTTGCGCTACTTTTTTTCTGCACGCTATATATATAGGCGCCGAATTCAGCGGGGCGCCGTTGTGCGCCCTGCATGACACCGTCTCAAATCAACGGCGTTCGGCTCATGCTGCTTTAGCCAACCGTTCCTGCGCGGCGGCGACGGCATCGGGTTGCGTCATGAACTCGCGCTGCTGAATGAGGGCGAGCACCACGTCGAGTGTCGGCGTCGGCACGCCGGCGAGGCGACCCATTTCCTGCACCACCGAGACGAGCGGATCGATCTCCATCGCGCGGCCGCGCTCGAGATCCTGGAGCATTGACGTCTTGTGCGCACCGACGGCACCGGCGCCATTGATGCGACGCTCCACGTCGACGCGGAAATGCACGCCGAACTTGTCCCCGATCGCCTTGGCTTCGAGCATCATGGCGCGCGCAATGGCCCGTGTGCCCGGATCGCTCGCAATGATGTCGAGCGTACCGTGCGTGAGCGCCGAAATCGGGTTGAAGCAGAGATTGCCCCAGAGCTTGAGCCAGATTTCGTCGCGGATGTTCTCGCGGATCGGTGCGTCGAGTCCGCCGGCGATCATCAGTTGCGAGAGCTTCTCCACGCGTTCGGTGCGCTCACCGCTGGCTTCGCCGAGCGGAAACTTGTTGCCGTAGACATGCTGGATCACGCCCGGTGCGACCACTTCGGTGGCCGGATACACCACGCAGCCAATGGCGCGCTCCGGTCCGAGCTGACGCCACTGACGGCCGCCCGGATCGATGCTCTCAAGTGTCGTGCCTTCGAGCGCGCCGCCGTGCTTATAGAAGTACCAGTAGGGAATGCCGTTCACGGCCGTGACGACGGCCGTATCCGGGCCTATCAACGGCTGCATCGCGTCGAGCACAGCCGGAACCGAGTGCGCTTTCAGGGCGATGATCACGTAATCCTGCGGACCGAGTTCGCGCGGGTCGTCCGTGCAACGCAACTGGGCGACACGTTCCTCGCCATCGATCAGCAGCTTGAGTCCGTGCTCGCGCATGGCGGCCAGATGCGGGCCACGCGCCACCAGACTGACATCGGCTCCGGCGCGCGCGAGTTGCACGCCGAGATAGCCACCGATGGCACCGGCGCCATAGATGCAAATCTTCATGAAGTCTCTCCCTCCAAAGGTCAATCGAAACCTGGGCCTGGTACTGGCCGTTTATTTTTCTAATATCAAATGTTGTATATCGTATATCACAAGGAGGGCAGCGCCAAGCATTCTGGGGACGATCGTCATCATGGTTTCCCCGCAGGCGCGCGCAAAATCGTGGTCTCGATGTGTGAGCGCGACCGGCATGAACGGCGTCGCCGGAAACACTTCGAGCGAGCGATAAGCGAATTATTACGGTGTGTTACAGAGACGCCGAGGCGATGCGGGAATCGGCGTCTTGTGAATAAAACTAACAGAAATATCGCCTTGTGCCGGTTTTAAAAATTAGCAAGGAGCCCGATGCAAAAAGGCTGAGCGCCTTATCCGGCAGGCTTAGAGGATCAGGTTAACTCCTTAGTGTTTTCGCATTGCGTTGTTGCGCCGCTCCGTCCTACAGTTGCGTTACTGTATCTAGCCGCCACTTAGGACAGTGCCTCGCGTGCCGTAGTTGTTTTCGCTGCAATGGACGAAAACGACTTCGGCACGCGAGGAGGAAAACGAGGACAGCAATAAATTAGTGTTGACTTAAATCTGATATATCGTATATTTCGTTCGGTATATTTACGGGAAAAGGCAATGGACCCCGTAAGCATCAGAGATAAGTCGACGAGGCGAAGACCTCGTAAAGCATACCCAGGGGGCGCAGACCCCATCCGGAAGGTGTTGTTGTTGTGAAGCTGCCAAACAACTGGAAACCGATGGAGGAGGTACAAGTGGAGACGACAAATCAACACGGCAAACAATCCGTGTTCGCGAGCCCTTGGGTTCAGCTCGTGTTCGGCGTGATTTGCATGGCGATGATCGCCAACCTGCAGTACGGGTGGACGCTGTTCGTCAACCCGATCGATGAGAAGTATCACTGGGGCCGTACGGCCATTCAGGTGGCATTCACGATTTTCGTCGTGACCGAAACCTGGCTGGTGCCGATCGAAGGGTATCTGGTCGACAAGTTCGGTCCGCGCCCGGTGGTGGTCGGGGGTGGTCTGTTGTGCGGTATTGCATGGGTGCTGAATGCCTATGCATCCTCGCTGCCGATGCTGTATTTCGCAGCAGCGGTGGGTGGCGTGGGCGCCGGTGCGGTGTATGGCACCTGCGTGGGTAACGCGCTGAAGTGGTTCCCGGACCGTCGTGGTCTTGCCGCAGGTATTACCGCTGCCGGTTTCGGCGCCGGTTCGGCACTGACCGTGGTGCCGATCGCCAACATGATCAAGTCCAGCGGCTACGAGAACACCTTCCTGACCTTCGGGCTGGGGCAGGGGATCATCGTTCTGGTGTTGGGTCTGGCGCTCGCCAGTCCGCCTGCATCGATCGAAGCGCTGAAGAAGCTGGCTCCGGGCGCCATGCGCTACAACGCCAAGCCGACGGAAGTCATGCGCTCCCCGGTCTTCTGGCTGATGTATCTGATGTTCGTGCTGATGGCCGCTGGCGGTCTGATGGCAACGGCGCAGCTCGGCCCGATCGCCAAGGACTACGGTCTGGATCAGGCACCTGTCTCGCTTCTTGGCCTCACACTGCCCGCACTGACCTTCGCACTGGCCATCGACCGTGTGCTCAACGGGGTGACGCGTCCGGTGTTCGGCTGGATATCGGACAAGATCGGTCGCGAAAACACGATGTTCATCGCCTTCGCGATGGAAGCCGTGGGGATCTACGCACTGGCGAAGTATGGCCAGCACCCGGTGGCCTTCGTGCTCCTGACCGGCCTGGTGTTCTTCGCCTGGGGTGAGATCTACAGCTTGTTCCCGGCGACTTGCGCCGACACGTATGGCTCGAAGTATGCCGCTACCAATGCGGGGATGTTGTACACCGCGAAGGGGACCGCCGCTTTGCTGGTGCCCTTCTCAAGTGTCATCACCTCGATGACCGGTAGCTGGCAGGCCGTGTTCATGGTCGCCTGCGCCATGAATGCCTTCGCTGCCTTCCTTGCCTTGTTCGTCCTCAAGCCGATGCGTGCCCGTCTGGCACAGCGTTATGCCAGCGACTTCAAGGAGCAGTCCAGTGAGCCGGTCGTGAAAGCTGCGGATCTGAGCCGCAGCACCACGTAACGCGCACTGATGAAGTGAAGAAGCAGCCTGGCTGGCCTGATTAGAGAACTGTTTGACCGGCGTGCAACCCGTGCCTTCGCGGGCCCGGTTGCACGACCGGATGAGCAAGTAGAGAAGCAGTACAGGACTACCCACTAATCGTCAGACAAGACGACGCAACACTGAAACCGGAAAAATTGGAGGAGAGAATTATGTCCATTGCGATGACCGTGCCAGTCGGCAAGGCGGAAAACGACACCGCGGGCGACACGCTCAAAGACACCAGCCGACACGCGAACATCGTGTCCGAGGCAGAAACGACGGATGGTTTTCATCTGGTCATCGATGCCCTGAAAGCGAACGACATCGACACCATCTTCGGTCTGGTGGGGATTCCCATCACCGATCTGGCTCGCCTCGCGCAAGCCGAAGGCATGCGTTTCATCGGCTTTCGCCATGAACAGCATGCAGGCCACGCGGCCGCCATCGCTGGCTTCATGACGCAGAAGCCCGGCATCTGCCTGACCGTATCTGCACCTGGCTTTCTGAATGGCCTGACCGCACTGGCCAATGCGACCACCAACTGCTTCCCGATGATCCTGATCAGCGGCTCGAGCGAGCGTGAGATCGTCGATCTGCAGCAGGGCGACTACGAAGAGATGGATCAACTCAACGCGGCCAAGCCGTATTGCAAGGCCGCCTACCGTGTGCTGCACGCCGAAGACATCGGCGTTGGCCTGGCCCGCGCGATCCGTGCGGCTGTGTCCGGCCGCCCCGGTGGCGTCTATCTGGATCTGCCGGCCAAGCTGCTGGCGCAGACCATCGATGCACAAAAGGCGAAGGACTCGCTGATTCGCGTGATCGACGCCGCACCGCGTCAGATCCCCGCACCGGATGCCGTCCAGCGCGCGCTCGACGTCATCAAGGGCGCCAAGCGTCCGCTGATTCTGCTGGGCAAGGGCGCGGCCTACGCGCAGGCCGACGCCGACATCCGTGCGCTCATCGAGAAGACCGGCATTCCGTACCTGCCGATGTCGATGGCCAAGGGCCTGCTGCCTGACACGCATGAGCAATCGGCATCGGCCGCGCGCTCGTTCGTACTGCAAGAGGCCGACGTCGTCGTGCTGATCGGCGCGCGCCTGAACTGGCTGCTCGCTCACGGCAAGGGCAAGACGTGGGGCTCGGCACCGAAGAAGTTCGTCCAGATCGACATCTCGCCGACGGAAATCGACAGCAACGTCGCGATCGCTGCGCCGGTCATCGGCGACATCGGCTCGTGCGTGTCTGCGCTGCTCGCCGGCGTGGACAGCAAGTTTGGCAAGCCGTCTGCTGAATGGACGGGCGCCATTGCAGAGCGCAAGAACAAGAACCTGGCCAAGATGGCGGCAACGCTTGCCCAGAACCCGTCGCCGATGAACTTCCACAGCGCACTCGGCGCAATCCGCGACGTGCTCAAGCAGCATCCGGACATCAACCTCGTCAACGAAGGTGCCAATACGCTCGACTATGCGCGGGCCATCATCGATCAGTACCAGCCGCGCAAGCGCTTCGACTCGGGCACCTGGGGCGTGATGGGCATCGGCATGGGCTTCGCCATCGGCGCGGCCGTGACGAGCGGCCAACCGGTCGTCGCCATCGAGGGCGACAGCGCGTTCGGCTTCAGCGGCATGGAACTCGAAACCATCTGCCGTTACGAGCTGCCGGTCACCACCATCATCTTCAACAACAACGGCGTGTATCGCGGCACCGACGTCAACCCGACGGGCGGCAAGGATGTGGCCCCGACCGTGTTCGTAAAGGGCGCGCGCTACGACAAGATGATCGAAGCCTTCGGTGGCATTGGCTACAACGTCACCACGCCGCAAGAGCTGACCAAGGCGCTGCAGGAAGCCATCGCGGCAGGCAAGCCGGCCCTCATCAATGCCGTCATCGATGAAGCCGCGGGCACCGAAAGCGGCCGTCTGACGAACCTGAATCCGCAAAGCGCGGCGATGAAAAAGTAATCCGAGTCAATCAAGGAGACATGACATGAGCAAACCCCTCGAAGGCATCAAGATCATCGACTTCACGCACGTGCAAGCCGGCCCCGCCTGTACTCAGTTGCTGGCCTGGTTCGGTGCGGACGTCATCAAGGTGGAGCGCCCGGGTTCGGGCGACGTCACGCGTAGCCAACTGCGCGACATTCCCGACGCCGATGCCTTGTACTTCACGATGCTCAACAGCAACAAGCGCTCGCTGACGCTGGATACGAAGACGCCGGAAGGCAAGGAAGTGCTCGAGAAGCTGGTGAAGGAGTCGGACGTGCTCGTCGAGAACTTCGCACCGGGCGCCCTCGATCGCATGGGCTTCACGTGGGAGCGTCTGAACGAACTGAACCCGAAGCTGATCGTGGCATCGGTCAAGGGCTTCTCGGACGGTCACCACTACGACGACCTGAAGGTCTATGAGAACGTGGCGCAGTGCGCCGGCGGTGCTGCCTCGACCACCGGTTTCTGGGATGGCCCCCCGACGGTGTCGGCCGCCGCGCTCGGCGACAGCAACACGGGCATGCACCTGGCCATCGGCATTCTGACGGCACTGATCGGCCGTGGCCAGACGGGCCGCGGTCAGAAGGTGGCCGTCTCGATGCAGGACTCGGTCATCAACCTGTGCCGCGTGAAGCTGCGCGACCAGCAGCGTCTGGACCGTGTCGGCTACCTCGAAGAGTATCCGCAGTACCCGCACGGCGAGTTCAGCGACGTGGTGCCGCGTGGCGGTAACGCCGGCGGTGGCGGCCAGCCGGGCTGGGTGCTCAAGTGCAAGGGCTGGGAGACCGACCCGAACGCGTACATCTACTTCACGATTCAGGGGCACGCCTGGGAGCCGATCTGCCGTGCGCTGGGCAAGCCGGAATGGATCAGCGATCCGAACTATGCAACGGCGCAAGCCCGTCAACCGCACATCTTCGACATTTTCGCGACCATCGAAGAATGGCTGGCCGACAAGACGAAGTACGAAGCGGTGGACATTCTGCGCAAGTTCGACATCCCGTGCGCCCCGGTGCTGTCGATGAAGGAAATCGCGAACGACCCGTCGCTGCGTGCATCGGGCACGATCGTAGAAGTGCCGCACAAGGAGCGCGGCTCGTACCTGACCGTCGGCAGCCCGATCAAGTTCTCGGGTCTGAAGCCGGAAATCACGGGCTCGCCGCTGCTGGGTGAACATACCGACGAGATTCTGGCCGAGCTGGGTTACAGCAAGGACCAGATCGCGAATCTGCATTCGTCGCGTTCGGTATAAGTTCGGCACACGGATTGCGCGTTGCGTGCGCCGACGCTGCCCCCGGGCGGTGACGGCGCATGCACGCGCGCGAAGGTGTTCTTGGGTGCGGCTCCGCTTGGAGCGAGCACCCATTCTTATTTTCGGGACGGTGTTGTCCTCTAATTGATGTAGTTTATTGGCATGTTTGGCGACTCTGCCAACCCCATTCCCCACAAGATCATTGGAGACATCATGAGTGCATCCGTCGACGTCAATCAGTTGGTGCAGGTGGTGGGCGACGCCATCGTCGTGGCCGACCCGCAGAACATCATCACGCTCTGGAATGCCGGCGCGCAGAAGATGTTCGGCTTCTCGGCAGCCGAGGCGGTAGGGCAGCCACTGGACATCATCATTCCCGACCGGCTGCGCGCGCGTCACAACGAAGGCTATGCGAAGACGATGGAGACCGGGCAGACGAAGTACGGCAGCGACCTGCTGAAAGTGCCCGCCGCACACAAGGACGGCCGTGCCATGTCGATTGCGTTCACGGTAGCGCTGCTGCATGGCGCCGGCGGCGAAGTGACCGGCATCGTCGCCGTGATTCGCGACGAGACGACGCGCTTCCAGGAGGACCGGCAATTGCGCAAGCGTCTGGCGGAATTGGAAGCCAAGGTCGCTGCAACGGCTGGCTGATCGCCCCCGCGGCGGCCACCGGGCGACTGACCGTCAGCCGCGTTTCAAGGAAGCGCCGGTTTGCAACGCCCCCGGCGGGGGCCGCGCGAACCGGCGCTTTTTTTGCATTTTGGGAACGGCTGGAGACGGTTGGAAAGGGGAGTTGGCCATTATTGGTATTTTATATTCAATATATCTAATGGTTTTTTAAAGCCCCCTTCCAAGTGAAGAGCGAATCCTGGATTCGCGATGCATGCCTGTAAACCCGTATACGGTGCGCTCCGGCTGCGAAATGTTGCGCCGCGTTTTCCCTTTATTCATCAGGCTCTGGCCATTTTTGATCGATTCATTCCGCGACGCAGCAAAACACATCGGCAACAAAAAGCCGTTGATAAAATATCGTGTATGAAATACCGTATATCACAACAAAGGGTCAGCGACACCGGCATGGCGCCCGAAGAGGTGACGGCCTTCGCAAGATCCCGCGAGACCCGCATGTCGATCTGTTTCGCATACCAATTACATAAACGCCGTCGCATCAGGAGGAGACAAACCATGTTCACCGTCGCCAGCTTCCAGCGCGAAGCCATCCCCACGTGTGGCGCACACGCACAGCAGAGATCGGCGTGTGCCGTGAGCCAACTTTCGGTGCATGTCCCGGGCGTGTCTGCCCTGGCGGCCTGCTAAGCGGAGACGACCATGGGCAAGGCACTCGAAGGTGTGCGCATTCTTGACTTCACGCACGTGCAGTCCGGACCGACGTGTACGCAGTTGCTGGCTTGGTTCGGCGCCGACGTGATCAAGATCGAACGCGCCGGTCATGGCGATGTCACGCGCGAGCAACTGCGCGACATTCCTGATGCGGACAGCCTCTACTTCACGATGCTCAACAGCAACAAGCGGTCGATCACGCTCGACACCAAGCACCCGGAAGGCAAGGCGGTGCTCGAGCGCATGATTCGCGACTGCGACGTGCTCGTGGAGAACTTCGCGCCCGGCGCGCTCGATCGTATGGGCTTCACGTGGGAGCACATCCACGCGCTGAACCCGCGCATGATCGTGGCGTCGGTCAAGGGTTTCGGCCCCGGCCCGTATCAGGACTGCAAGGTCTATGAAAACGTGGCGCAGTGCGTGGGCGGGGCGGCGTCGACGACCGGCTTCGACGATGGCCCGCCGATGGTGACTGGCGCGCAGATCGGCGACTCCGGCACAGGATTGCACCTGGCACTGGGCATCGTCACGGCGCTGTATCAGCGCACCATGACCGGGCAGGGGCAGCGAGTGCTGGCCGCCATGCAGGACGGCGTGCTGAATCTGTGCCGTGTGAAGTTGCGCGATCAGCAGCGTCTGGAGCGCGCGCGCGTGATGGAAGAGTATCCGCAGTTCCCGAACGGTCAGTTCGGCGATGCGGTGCCGCGCGCCGGCAATGCGTCGGGCGGCGGTCAGCCGGGCTGGATTCTCAAATGCCTGGGCTGGGAGACGGACCCGAACGCGTACATCTACTTCATCACGCAGGCCCCGGTGTGGGGTTCGATCTGCAAGGTGATCGGCAAGCCCGAGTGGGTGGAGCATCCAGACTACGCCACGCCGCGCGCCCGGTTGCCGCGTCTGCGCGAGATCTTCGACACGATCGAGCAGTGGACCATGACGAAGACCAAGTTCGACGTCATGGCCATCCTCAATGAGTACGACATTCCGTGCGGCCCGATTCTTTCGATGAAGGAAATTGCAGAGGACATGTCGCTGCGTGAGACCGGGACCATTGTCGAAGTCGATCACCCGAAGCGAGGCAAATACCTCACCGTCGGCAACCCGATCAAGCTCTCGGACAGTCCCACGCATGTGGAGCGCTCGCCGCTGCTCGGTGAGCATACCGACGACGTGCTCTCCGAGTTCGGCTACAGCGCGCAACAGATCGCAGCCCTGCGCGAAGCCGGTGCGTTGTAAGCCGCGCCGCACAAGCGCAAGTCTCTGCACGAGGCAGATGTGAATGACTTCAAGACATCGTGCCCGGCGTGCGCGCGGCGAACCTTGCCGTGCTGCCGGGCCGTTACAGGAATGGCAAACGCATGAAGCTCTGGACCCGTTTCAAGACCGCACATGGCCGCATCGGCTTCGGCCTGCTGCAGGGCGATCACATTCTCGAACATCGCGGCAATCTCTTCGATCAGCCGATCGCCACGGGCGCGACGATTGCGCGCGACGCGGTCGATCTGCTGTGCCCCTGCGAGCCGTCGAAAATCGTGGCGCTGTGGAACAACTTTCACGCGCTCGGCGCGAAGCTCGGCAAGGCCGCGCCATCGCATCCGCTTTTCCTCATCAAACCTGCGACATCGCTGTCCGGGCCCGGCGCAGTGATTCGTCGTCCGGCGTCGTATGCCGGCAAGATCGTTTTCGAGGGCGAACTGGGCGTGGTGATCGGCAAGCGCACGAGCCACGTGAGCGAGGAAGCCGCACGCGATCACATCCTTGGTTACACCTTGGTCAACGACGTCACCGCGGCTGAAATCATCGAGCAGGACGGCAACTTCGCGCAGTGGACGCGCGCCAAGGGCTTCGACACGTTCGGCTGTATCGGCCCCGTGATTGCGCAGGATTTCGACTGGCGCGAGGCGGAGCTGGTCACGCGGCTCGACGGCACGGAGCGTCAGCGCTATCCGCTCGCGGACATGATCTTCAACCCGTGGCAACTCGTCGCGCGCCTCTCACAGGACATGACTCTGCTGCCGGGCGACGTGATCGCGGTGGGCACGTCGATCGGTGTCGGCTCGATGAAAGAGGGCGCGCTGGTCGAAGTGAGCATCGACGGACTGGGAACGTTGGCCAATCGCATGGGCGGCTGACGAGGCAACCGATTTCACGGTGGTCGGCCGGGGTGGCAATGGCCTGAGTCGATCGCCCTTTTTCATTCGGCAGATCAGGAATCTGTCCGGCGCGAGGCGGCCTGATCGGCGCTGTGGGCCGCGTAGTTTTTCCCGCTGCCTTCGGGCGGCGGCACGGGGCTCTTGTAAGCCATCATGCCGTCGATGAGCGCGGCGCCGTCGGCCAGCAGGAATTCGCGGAAGGCTTGCGCGACCGGCGGCAGCCGCTTGCTGCGACGGTGCACGACGTACCAGCTTTGCCAGGCCGGAAAGCCCTGCACGTCGAGCACCGTCAACTGGCCGGTCTGCAGCTCCATGCCGACGGTATGCGCCGACAGGAAACTGATGCCCATGCCTGCCACGACCGCCTGCTTGATGGTTTCCGTGCTGGCGATCTCCATCGTGATCTTCAGTTGCTGGGTGCGATGACCGAACGCGTCCTGCAGGGAATTCCAGGTGTCTGACCCGCGCTCGCGGCTGATGAACGGTTCTTCCGTCAGACGCGAGAACGGAATCTGGCGCAGCCCGGCAAGCGGATGATCGGGCGGTGCCACGATGACATAGGGATGGGGTGCGAAGGCTTCGTTGATCGTGTCGATCTCGTGAGGCGGACGCACCATCACGGCCAGATCGGTGAGGTTTTCGGTGAGCTGATGCAGGAGTTCCTCGCGGTTATGCACCGTGAGACCCAGCGTGACGCCCGGATGGCGCACGGTAAATGCCGCGAGCAGCCGGGGGAAGAAGTAGTCGCCTGCGCTGATGACCGCCACGTTGAGCTTGCCGCCCGTAATGCCTTTGAGGTGATCCATCGCCTCTTCGGTCTCGCGAAAGAGCGCAATGATCGCGCGGCTGTAGTGAAGCATTTCGCTGCCCGCCGGCGTGAGGAAGATCTTCTTGCCCAGTTGCTCGAAGAGCGGGAGCCCGGCATGGGTCTCAAGCTGCTTGACCTGTGTCGAGACCGCCGGTTGCGTGAGGTGCAATTCTTCGGCCGCCCGCGAAAAACTCAGGTGCCGCGCTACGGCTTCGAAGACCTTCAACTGACGGAGCGTGGCGTGTTTCATGCGGCTGGCTTCCAGAGATCGGGGCGTGCGGCGGAACGATTTCCGCTCGCGAAGTCGGGTCCGGGAAGTATAAGCAATCGTTGATGGTTTGCATAATTAACTTTAACTGTCTTTTATGGGTTGGCCTGCGTAATCTGCAATGGCAGCCCGCATGAAAGTGATGTGACAGCAAAGCGCCGGTGACATGTCGCGTCAGGCGAGAGCGGGTTTGCGTGTTCTGGAGACGATCACTGTTTTGGGAGAGCGCCATCATGTCTGTCATCGAAACGCATATCAAACCCGCCGCCCTGGCACCGGTTGCCAACGCCCATCTGCATGCGTTCAACAACGCATTCGTCGAGTTGGGGCTGGACTGGTATTGGGACCACCATACGTACACCCGTCTGTTGCACACGACCGGGAATCAAGATTTGCCGCTGGCGTACCTCGAAGGCGCTTCGGCGCAGGCGTTGCGCATGGCTGAACTGGTGTTGATCGGGGCCTATCTCGACGGACACCAGCCGCATCTGCTGCGCGCCTACGAGCCGGAATTCCTGTGCGACCTGATTCATTGCACCAAGGTGCGTTGCTTCGAGGCGGCCAATGAAGGGCGTTCGATGCTGCCCCTGAGAGCCGCCGCGGCCTGAGTTTCACAACACGACAGGGGCTCAGACCCCGAGACAATAACTATGCATATTGGCATTCCAAAGGAGACGGCCGGCGGCGAATCCCGCGTCGCGGCCACACCGGAAACGGTGAAGAAGCTGGTGAGCGCAGGGCATCGCGTCACCGTGGAGCGTGGCGCCGGTGAGGCCGCGAGCGTTCCCGATGCGGCGTATGTCGCGGCGGGGGCGTCGAGCGGCAGCGCGGCCGATGCCCTTGGCGCCGAACTGGTGCTCAAGGTACGCGCGCCGTCGGTCACGGAGATCGCTCTGATCCCGCGCGGCAGTGTGGTCGTCGGTATGCTCAATCCGTTTGATGCCGAGAACAACGCTCGCATGGCGGCGGCCGGCATCGTCGGCTTCGCTTTGGAAGCGGCGCCGCGCACCACGCGCGCGCAAAGCATGGACGTGCTGTCTTCGCAGGCCAACATTGCGGGCTACAAGGCCGTGATGCTCGCCGCCAATCTCTATCAACGCTTCATGCCCATGCTGATGACGGCCGCCGGCACGGTCAAGGCCGCGCGTCTGGTCGTGCTGGGCGCGGGCGTCGCGGGCTTGCAGGCCATTGCCACAGCCAAGCGGCTGGGCGCGGTGATCGAAGCGTCGGACGTGCGTCCGGCCGTGCGCGAGCAGATCGAATCGCTCGGCGCCAAGTTCATCGACGTGCCTTTCGAGACCGACGAAGAACGCGAGATCGCCAAGGGCGTGGGCGGCTATGCCCGCCCGATGCCCGCCGCGTGGCTCGCGCGTCAGGCGCAACTGGTGCACACCCGTCTTACGCAGGCGGACATCGTGATCTCCACCGCACTGATTCCCGGCCGTGCCGCGCCCACGCTCATTGCCGAAGACACCGTCAAGGCCATGAAGCCCGGCTCGGTCATCATCGATCTGGCAGCCGGACGCGGCGCGAACGGCGGCGGCAACTGCCCGCTGTCGGTCGCCGACGAGGTCGTCAAAGTCCACGGCGTGACGATTGCCGGGTACACCAACCTCGCTGGCATGGTCGCGGCAGACGCCTCTGCGCTGTACGCACGTAACGTGCTCGACTTCCTGAAGCTGGTGATCGACAAGGAAGGCAAGCTCGTCATCGATACCAACGACGACATCGTTGCCGCGTGCCTGATGTGCCGCGACGGTGAAGTGCTGCGTGCGGCATAAGGGGAGTCACAACTATGGAAATGATCAATCACACGGTGATCAATCTGATCATCTTCGTGCTGGCGGTGTACGTCGGCTATCACGTGGTGTGGAACGTCACGCCTGCGCTGCACACGCCGCTCATGGCGGTGACCAATGCGATCTCGGCCATCGTGATTGTGGGCGCAATGCTCGCAGCCGGGCTGACCGAAGGCAACCTCGGCAAGACGATGGGCGTGGTCGCTGTCGCGCTCGCCGCCGTGAACGTGTTCGGGGGCTTTCTCGTCACCCAGCGCATGCTCGAGATGTTCAAGAAAAAAGACAAGGCGCCGGCAAAACCGGCAGCCAATGATGAAGCGGCAAAGGGAGCGCACTGACATGAGCATGAATCTTGTGACGCTGTTGTATCTGGTCGCGTCGATCTGTTTCATTCAGGCGCTCAAGGGCCTGTCGAACCCGCGCATGGCGCGGCGCGGCAATGCCTTCGGCATGATCGGCATGACGATCGCGGCCCTCACGACCCTCGCGCTGATCTTCGAGTTGCGCAAACTCTCTAACGGCAACTATTCGGGCCTCGGCCTGATTCTCGCGGGCCTCGTCGCCGGCGGCGGCATCGGTGCGTATGTGGCGCGCAAGGTCGAGATGACCAAGATGCCGGAGCTGGTGGCGGCCATGCACTCGCTGATCGGTCTGGCGGCCGTGTGTATCGCCGTGGCGGCAGTCGCGGAACCGGCGGCCTTCGGTATTGTCGCGGCGGGCCAGCCGCTGCCACCGGGCAACCGCATCGAGCTGTTCATCGGTACGTTTGTCGGTGCGATCACGTTCTCGGGTTCGGTCATCGCCTTCGGCAAGCTCTCGGGCAAGTACAAGTTCCGACTGTTCCAGGGCGCGCCGGTGGTCTTCAAAGGCCAGCACATGGTGAATCTGGCATTGGCGATCGCGATGCTCGGCTTTGGCGGTGCGTTCTTCGTCTCGCAGAGCTGGACGCCGTTCGTCATCATGACGGCCATCGCCTTCGTGCTGGGCGTACTCATCATCATCCCGATTGGCGGCGCCGACATGCCGGTCGTGGTGTCGATGCTGAACTCGTACTCCGGCTGGGCAGCGGCAGGCATCGGTTTTTCGCTGAACAACCCGATGCTCATCATCGCGGGCTCGCTGGTCGGCTCGTCGGGCGCGATTCTGTCGTACATCATGTGCCGCGCCATGAATCGCTCGTTCTTCAACGTGATTCTCGGCGGCTTCGGTGCAACGCCCGGGGCAGGTGCGGCAGGCGGCGAACAGCAGCAACGTCCGGTCAAGTCGGGCTCGCCCGATGACGCCGCGTTCCTGATGAGCAACGCCGAATCGCTGGTGATCGT
>NZ_CABPST010000018.1 GCF_902459805.1 Pandoraea bronchicola
ATCGGTACTAATTCGGGTGTAGGGTCAGAAGCCGGAAATTTCTACTTCTGATCGGTACTAATTCGGGTGTAGGGTCAAGGGTCACTAATTCGGGTGTAGGGTCATGGCGTACGGACCTAGGCGGTACCTACGCAAACGGGCCGCAGAAAAGCAAGGTTACCGCCTTAGACCGGAGCCCGTTAAACCGCGCCGGTAGACCCGCTGAATAGTAAACATCCGCCAGATAGTAAACGCACAAAGGGCCTCCCTACTGGGAAGCCCTTTGTTTATCTGTGGCGGAGAGAGGGGGATTCGAACCCCCGATAGGCTATTAACCTATACACGCTTTCCAGGCGTGCGACTTAAACCGCTCATCCATCTCTCCTGAAGAGTCGCGCATTATAGCAGGTCGGCAGCAACATCCCATACCCTTTCGTGCGAACCCGGAAAAATTTCTCCGTCATCCACTCGTCACGGGCGTCGCAAATGGTCCACCAGATGCCGGTCCCGCGCGCTCGGACGTCCGCCCAACAAGCTGAACGCGATCGCCACCGCAAACCCCACCGGTACCCCGAAAGCACCCGCCGAAATTGGATCGACCCCCCACCAGCGCGAGCCCGCAAACCCCGTCAGCCGTGTGAAGAACGGATATGTCGTCACAATGTAATACACGCAAACCAACAACCCACTCACCATCCCCGCCGTTGCACCCAGTCGCGTCGTTCGCTTCCAGAACACCCCCAGCACCAACGCCGGGAACAGGCACGACGCCGCCAGCGAAAATGCCGCCCCTACGAGAAACAAGATATTCCCCAGCTTCAACGACGTGACGTACGACGCAAACATCGCCACGCATAACAACAGAATCTTCGACGTCGTCACCCGCTTCTGGCTCGATGCATTCCTGTCCACCATGTGGAAATAAACGTCGTGCGACAACGCATTCGCAATCGTGAGCAGTAACCCATCCGCCGTCGACAACACCGCCGCCAACGCGCCCGCCGCCACCAACCCCGAAATGACATACGGTAGCCCCGCGATCTCCGGCCCAGCCAGCACCAACATGTCAGGCTGCATCCAGACCTCGCCCCACTGCACCACCCCATCACGATAAACGTCCGAGATGTCCAGTTGCACCGGCGTCGCATGCCGCCATTGCGTCACCCATCCCGGCAGATTCTCGTACCGCGCCCCCACCAGATGCAACAGCACGTCATACTTGAGCATCACCGCCAACGCCGGCGCACTCACGTATAACAACGCCACGAAGAACAGCGTCCACCCCACCGAACTCCGCGCTCCCTGCACCGTCGCCGTCGTGCCATAGCGCGTCAGAATATGCGGCAGACTCGCCGTTCCAATCATCAGGCACACCATCAGCAACAGGAAATTCAATCGCTGCGAGCCGCGCGTCGTATCGTCTCGCGCAGGGAATGGCTCCGTCATCGCATGCGGCGGCTCACTGCGCTCCACATACTGGTTACGCATCTCCAGCCATTGGTTCTGGGCCTCGCCGACATCACGCGGGAAGGCGTCGAGCTTCGTTTCCAGCACCTTCACGTCACGCAGCGGCCCGTTACGGCGCTTCGTGTCCAGCAGTTGCCGCTCCAGCTCCGCACGCTCGCTGTAAAAGCTGTCCGGCAAACCATCCAGACGACGCTGCATCTGCTCCGCCTGCTCGCGGTAATAGTCGCGCACCTCGCGCTCAGGCACCGACTGCTGAATCTCGCGCTCCAACGCCTCGACCTTCGCCAGCGCTTCGCCGTAGTTGAACTGCGGAAACCAGCCGTTGCCCGTCTGATGGCCAATCATGGCCGTCGGCACCAGAAACGCAGTAATCATGATGACGTACTGCGCGACCTGCGTCCAAGTCACGGCCCGCATGCCGCCAAGAAACGAACACACCAGAATGCCCGCCAGCCCGAAGAAGATGCCAATGGTGAACTCGACACCGATGAATCGCGACGCAATCAAACCCACGCCCTGAATCTGCGCCACCAGATAGACGAACGAACACAGAATCGTCGAGAAAACGCCCAGCGCCCGCACCAGATTGCTGTCATATCGCGTGCCCAGAAAGTCCGGCACCGTGTAACGCCCCATCTTGCGCAGATACGGCGCAAGCAAGAACGCCACCAGACAATAACCGCCCGTCCATCCCATGACGTACGCGAGGCCGTCGTAGCCAGACACGTACAACGACCCCGCCAACCCCATGAACGACGCCGCGCTCATCCAGTCCGCCGCGCACGCCATGCCATTGAACATCGGCGGCACACGTCGACCCGCGACGTAATACTCGGTCGCATCCGAAGTCCGCGAGATCAGGCCAATCACCGCATAGACGGCAATCGTCACAAAAAGAAAGGCATAGCCGATCCACACACCCGGCCCGTTGACCCGCTCGAGCAGACCAATCATCAGCACGAACGCAAGGAACCCCGCCGTGTAATACAGGTAGTAGCGCAGCAATCTACGCGTGAAACTCATCGGTAGGTCGGCGCCGATGCGGCGCGAGAGGAAACACTTCTTGACGTCGCGGAAACCGTCGCGCGACGCAGTCCGGCACCGTCGGCACCAAGACTGTCGCGATGCGCTTCGCGCAACACATGCAGCTCGCGGTGGTAGCGCGCATCATTGCGACGCTGCAGCCACGCATAAACGACGATCAGACCGATGTCGATCAGGATCGAACCCTGCGCGCCCATGTAGAACGGCAGCGGCCACCCCGCAAATCGCAGCGACGCCCACTCACGCGCCCAGAACTGCGGCACGAACGTCACCACGAAGCCAATCACCATAAGCACCGCCACCAGCCGCAATGTGCGCCGCCAGTGGCGCCCCGCAATGGCCGCCGCCGCCCCATGCCAATCGACATCGGGCGACGGGCCGCCAGAAGCAAAGTCCGACGGCGTCCCGCTGACATCCACCCTGTCAGCCATGCCGGCCGCGCCGGTCGGCGAGCGATTTGCCATAGCAGGCCGGGAACCCCGCGCTTACTGCGCCTGCTTGAGTTGCTCCAGAATGGCTGGATTCTCAAGCGTGGACGTGTCCTGCGTGATTTCCTCTTCCTTCGCAATCACACGCAGCAAACGGCGCATGATCTTGCCCGAGCGGGTCTTCGGCAAGTTATCCCCAAAACGGATGTCCTTCGGCTTGGCGATCGGCCCGATCTCCTTGCCCACCCAATTACGTAGTTCGAGCGCCAGTTGCTTGGCCTCGTCCCCCGTCGGGCGCGAACGCTTGAGCACCACGAACGCAACAATGGCCTCGCCCGTCGTGTCGTCCGGACGCCCCACCACCGCAGCCTCCGCCACGATCGGGTTCGCCACCAGCGCCGACTCGATCTCCATCGTGCCCATGCGGTGACCCGAGACGTTCAGCACGTCGTCGATACGCCCCATGATGGTGAAGTAACCCGTCTTGAGATCGCGAATCGAACCATCGCCCGCAAGATAGATCTTGCCGCCCAGTTCCGACGGGAAGTAACTCGTCTTGTAACGCTCCGGATCGCCCCAGATCGTCCGGATCATTGCAGGCCACGGACGCTTGATCACCAGCATGCCACCCTGACCGTTCGGCACGTCCTGCCCGGTTTCGTCGACGATGGCCACCGCAATGCCCGGCAGACCCAACGTACACGACCCCGGCACCAACGGCGTGGCGCCCGGCAGCGGCGTAATGATGTGGCCGCCCGTCTCCGTCTGCCACCACGTGTCGACGATGGGGCAACGCGTGCCGCCAACGTTCTCGTAGTACCACATCCACGCTTCCGGGTTGATCGGCTCACCCACCGACCCGAGAATGCGCAGCGACGACAGGTCGTACTGCTTCGGATGCACGTCAGGCGTCTGCTCGGCCGCCTTGATCAGCGAACGGATCGCCGTCGGTGCGGTATAGAACACCGTCACCTTGTGCCGGCCGATCATCTCCCAGAAACGGCCTGCGTTCGGGTACGTCGGCACACCTTCGAAAACGACCTGCGTCGCGCCCACGGCCAACGGGCCATAAGCGATGTACGTGTGCCCCGTGATCCAGCCGATGTCAGCCGTGCACCAGAAAACGTCGTCCGGCTTGATGTCGAACGTCCACTGCATCGTGAGCGACGCCCACAGCAGATAGCCGCCAGTGCTGTGCTGCACGCCCTTCGGCTTACCCGTCGAGCCCGACGTGTAGAGAATGAACAGGGGATGCTCTGCACTCACCCACTCCGGCTCGCACTGGTCCGACTGACCCGCGACGAGTTCCTGCAGCACTTCATCGCGGCCCGCCTGCATCGTCACGTTACCGCCCGTGCGTCGGTAGACGATCACGGACTTCACATGGTCGCAGCCGCCCATCGCGAGCGCTTCGTCAACGATGGCCTTCAACGGCAACGCCTTGCCGCCGCGCATCTGCTCGTCAGCCGTGACGATGGCCACCGCGCCAGCATCGATCACGCGCTCATTGAGCGATTTGGCCGAGAAGCCACCGAACACGACCGAATGCGTTGCGCCGATACGGGCGCACGCCTGCATGGCAACCACGCCCTCCACCGACATCGGCATGTAGATGACCACGCGGTCACCCTTCTTCACACCCTTGGCCTTGAGCGCATTGGCGAACCGGTTCACTCGCGCCAGCAGGTCGCGATAGGTGACAGGCGTCACCGTGCCGTCGTCGGCTTCGAAAAGTATGGCGTTCTTGTCGCCCAAACCTGCCTCGATCTGACGATCCAGGCAGTTGTAGGAAGCGTTGATTTGTCCGTCTTCGAACCACGTATAGAACGGGGCGTTGGTCTCGTCGAGGACTTTGGTGAACGGCTTGTGCCAGGCCAGATTCTCCCGCGCCTGACGCGCCCAGAATCCCTCGTAATCCTTCTCGGCCTCGGCGCAAAGCGCCTCATAGGCTGGCATGCCGGAGATTTTCGCTTTGGCGACCAGCGCCTGCGGCGGCGCGAAGACGCGCTGCTCCTGCAATACCGATTCAATTGCTGCCATGAGTTGTCCCCTCTTATGGATATGCAAAACGATTGCAATCAAGCCAAAACAAATCGCTAACGCCACATTAAGACGAGCGACTTACTAACGCCTTACACTGTTGCACGCGACTTCCGACTTCCGTATCCCACGTGCGGGACTCACGCGGACCCGTCACCGCATTGCATCAGACTGTGGCGTATTCGCTACAATCCTACCCGTATCATCCCTATCCCGCCACCCCGGACTCGCCCGGAGCGCCCGTGAATTCGACATCTGCGTCCCAACCGTCGGTTGATACTCCCCCGGCGCCCTCGGCCACCGACCGCCTCTTCGCCCGCTTCCCCAGCTTCGCGCTAGCGCTCGCCATGACGTTCGTGGGCATCAACGTCGGCATCGGCAAGACGATGGTCGCGGTCATGCCCGTGGCCGCCTTCGCCCTGTGGCGCTTCGTGATCGCCGTCATCGCCCTCGCCCCCCGCTACCGCCCAGCGGTCATGCGACGCGTCACGCGCAGCCAATGGGGCCACCTCTTCGTGCAGACGTTCTTCGGCACATTCCTCTTCACCCTGCTCATGCTCTCGGGCGTGCGAATGACGACGGCCAGCGCCGCTGGCGTCATCACCGCCACGCTGCCCGCCTGCGTGGCGCTGCTCTCGTGGGCCGTGCTACGCGAACACCCATCGCGTCGCACGCTGGTGAGCGTCGGTCTGGCGATTGCCGGTGTGGCCCTGCTGAACCTCTCGCGCGGCGACGCCCACGGCACCGGTGCCTCCGAATCAGGCAACGCCTGGCTGGGCAATGCCCTCGTGCTGGGCGCCGTCGTGTGCGAGGCCATCTACGTGATCGTCTCGAAACGGCTTTCGGCAGAACTCTCCGCCATCGATATCTGCGCCTATACCCACCTGATCGGCGGCGTGCTGATGCTGCCGCTCGGCGTGGTGGGCCTGATGGCCGTGGACTACGCGTCGCTCACGCCCGGCCATTGGGCGCTCATCGTCTGGTACGGCCTCGCCGCCAGCGTGTTCTCGTTCTTCCTGTGGATGCGCGGCATTCGACACGTCAGCGCACAACTTGCCGGGGTTTTCACGGCGATGGTGCCCGTGGCCGCCACGGCCTACGGCGTGATCTTTTTGGGCGAGCGGCTGACGGTGCCCCAAGGGGCCGCATTGGCCCTGACGGTGGCCGGGATCGTGCTCGCCGCATTGCCGTCCGCCGCTGCGCGCAAGACGCCATTGCCGGTCCGGGACTGAATCGGACGCGGCGCCCCGGGCAAGACGTTGTAAAATGCGCGGCATGCCGATTTTGGCGACGCGCGATCCGTGACGTATCAGCGGTGAGCCCATTGCCCGGTGTTATCTCGTTTGCTTTGCGTATTTGATAACTACAGTCTGCGGCTTTACCCGCAGGCCAATGTCTCCACTCCGTCAAAATAGCCATGTCGACTCCCGGCCGCCCGTCCGACGCGCCGATGCGCCCCCTGCCCCGCGTCATTTTCTTCAGCCGCTGGCTCCAACTGCCGCTGTATCTGGGCCTGATCGCCGCGCAGGGCGTCTACGTCTACAAATTTCTGGTCGAACTCTGGCATCTCGTCTCCCACGCCACGACGTTCGACGAAACGCAGATCATGCTGGTCGTGCTCGGTCTGATCGACGTGGTGATGATCTCGAACCTGCTCATCATGGTGATCATCGGCGGCTATGAGACGTTCGTCTCCCGCCTGGGCGTCGAAGGCCATCCGGACGAACCGGAGTGGCTCGATCACGTGAACGCCGGGGTGCTCAAGGTGAAGCTGTCGATGGCCCTCATCAGCATCTCGTCGATCCATCTGCTCAAGACGTTCATCGACGCGGCCCAGCAAACGCCGCACACGATCATGTGGCAAGTGATCATTCACTGCGCCTTCCTGCTTTCCGCCGTGGTCATGGCCGTCGTCAACAAGATGACGAACGACAGCCATGCCCCGGCGTACGCGACCCCGCAAGTCATTACCAACACCAGTCCCCACTAAGTCGAGAGCCGTTTCATGTCTACCGTCATTAAAGAAGACGACGTCATTCAGAGCGTCGCCGGTGCCCTTCAGTACATCAGCTACTACCATCCGGACGATTACATCCAGGCGCTGGGTCGCGCCTACGAGGCGGAGCAAAGCCCTGCCGCCAAAGACGCCATCGCGCAGATCCTGACCAACAGCCGCATGTGCGCCGAAGGCCGCCGTCCGCTGTGTCAGGACACCGGTATCGTGACCGTGTTCGTGAAGGTCGGCATGAACGTGCGCTGGGACGCCAAGCGCAGCCTCACCGACATGATCAACGAAGGCGTGCGCCAGGCTTACCTGCATCCGGACAACGTGCTGCGCGCCTCGATCGTGGCGCCGCCCGAAGCCGGCCGCAAGAACACGAAGGACAACACGCCCGCCGTCATCCACTACGAAATCGTGGAAGGCGACAAGGTCGACATCACGGTCGCAGCCAAGGGCGGCGGCTCGGAGAACAAGTCGAAGTTCGTGATGCTCAACCCGTCCGATTCGATCGTCGACTGGGTCGTGAAGACGGTGCCGACGATGGGCGCTGGCTGGTGCCCGCCGGGCATGCTCGGCATCGGTATCGGCGGCACGGCTGAGAAGGCCATGGTGCTCGCCAAGGAGTCGCTCATGGACCCGATCGATATCCAAGACGTGATCAAGCGCGGCCCGCAGAACTGGAACGAAGAGCTGCGTATCGAGCTGTTCGAGAAGGTCAACGCACTCGGCATCGGCGCCCAGGGTCTGGGCGGCCTGGCCACCGTGCTCGACGTGAAGATCCTCGACTACCCGACGCACGCTGCGTCCAAGCCGGTCGCCATGATCCCGAATTGCGCGGCAACGCGTCACGCACACTTCACGCTGGATGGCTCAGGCCCGTCGTTCCTCGCCGCACCGTCGCTCGACGCCTGGCCGAACGTGCACTGGGCACCGAACACGGAAACGAGCAAGCGCGTCGATCTGGACACGCTCACGCCGGAAGAAGTCGCAAGCTGGAAGCCGGGTCAGACCCTGCTGCTCTCGGGCAAGATGCTCACCGGTCGCGACGCCGCCCACAAGCGCATCGCCGACATGATCGCCAAGGGTGAGCCCCTGCCGGTCGACTTCAAGGGCCGCGCGATTTACTACGTCGGCCCGGTCGATCCGGTGCGTGACGAAGTCGTCGGCCCGGCCGGCCCGACCACGTCCACCCGCATGGACAAGTTCACCGACATGATGCTGTCGAAGACGGGCCTCACCGTCATGATCGGCAAGTCGGAACGTGGCCCTGCCGCCATCGAAGCCATCAAGAAACACAAGGCTGCGTACCTGATGGCTGTCGGCGGCGCCGCTTATCTGGTGTCGAAGGCCATTCGCGCCGCCCGCGTGCTGGCCTTTGAAGACCTCGGCATGGAAGCGATCTACGAGTTCGACGTCAAGGACATGCCCGTGACCGTGGCCGTCGATTCGACCGGCGTATCGGTGCACCAAACCGGCCCGAAGGAATGGCAAGCCAAGATCGGCAAGATCCCGGTCGCAGCCGAGTAATTCATTCCCGGCAACAGCAAGACAGGCTGCATGGGGCCCGCTGATGGCCTCGTCAGCCCGTAGAACCAAGCCCGGCATCGTCCGGGCTTTTTTTCGTCCGTCGGCTGTCGGTTCCGATGACATCAATGTCATGTTGCGCAGCGCGAATGGATCGTATTTCCATTCGCACCTCGGTTCACGAAAAGCCTTGTGGAGCTTGGCTTTCCGGCCGTTTCAGGCTACTCTTCAACCGCTTGTAAATTGCGTAAAACACAGGGATCCAAAATGAAAGGCGACAAGAAAGTCCTCGAACTCCTCAACGCACAGCTCACGAACGAGCTGACGGCGATCAATCAGTACTTTCTGCACGCCCGCATGTACAACCACTGGGGCCTCAACAAGCTCGGCAAGCACGAGTATGACGAGTCCATCGGCGAGATGAAGCACGCCGACAAGCTGATCGAGCGCATCTTCATGCTCGACGGCCTGCCCAATCTGCAAGATCTGCACAAGTTGCTCATCGGTGAGAACACTGAGGAAATCCTGAAGTGCGATCTCAAGCTCGAATACCTCTCGCAGAAGACGTGCAAGGAAGGCGTCGCGCATTGCGAGAGCGTGCAGGACTTCGTCTCGCGTGAAATCTTCAACGAAATCCTGCACGACACTGAAGAACACATCGACTGGCTCGAAACGCAGATCGAACTGATCGACAAGGTCGGTCTTCAGAACTACCAGCAGTCGGGCATGGCGTCGTTCGAAGAATAAGCCCGTCACACCCCACAAGACACATAACAGGCGCACCGCCGGGCCCGTATCGGCCGACAGAGTTTGCGCTAAAATTTCGGGGCCGGCATTTGCCGGCCCTTTTTCATTTGCCATGCCCTCCAACGCGCCGATTGGCGTTTTCGATTCCGGCCTCGGCGGCCTGTCGGTCCTTCAGGCCGTGCGCGCCCTGCTCCCTCACGAGTCGCTGCTCTACGTGGCCGACTCCCGCTTCGCGCCTTATGGGGAGCGTCCCGACGCATTCATCGAACAACGCAGCCTCGCGATCGGCCGATGGTTGCGCGAGCGTGGCGCCAAGGCACTCGTCGTCGCCTGCAATACCGCGACAGCACATGGCGTAGCGGCACTGCGCGCCGACGCACCATGGCCGGTCATCGGCGTCGAACCCGGCATCAAGCCCGCCGCGGCGGCGTCTCGCAGTGGCGTGATCGGCGTGCTCGCCACGGCAGCTACGCTGCGTAGCGCCCGGTTCGCCGATCTGCTGGCACGTCACACCGCGCAGGGGCAGCGCTTCCTCTGCCAACCGGGGCACGGTCTCGTCGAACGCATCGAAGCGGGCGACGTCGATTCCCCTGAAGTCATGACGCTGCTCGACCGATTCGTCGAGCCGATGCTGGCGCAAGGGGCCGACACGCTCGTGCTCGGCTGCACCCACTACCCATTCCTGATACCCGCCCTTCAGCGGCGCTTCGGCACGGCCCTCACCTTGATCGACACCGGTGCGGCTATCGCCCGCCAGCTTCAGCGGCGTCTTGCAACCGATGGGCTCAATGCTTCCCAACCGCCTGGCGGACACGGCGACCTGCAACTGATGACGACCGCCAACGCGAATGCGCTGCAAACGATGGCGGATCGACTACTGGCTAACGCCCCACGCGTTCAAACGGTCGAGATTGCCGAGATCGCGTCGCATGGCCCTGCCCGTCTCGATCTAGCGCCCAACCTTCCCATCATTCCTGCCTAAGACCGCTGGCGTATATCCCTGTGCGGACTATGGGATAGGTCGATGGGGCTTGCAAAACGTCATAACTTAAATAATAATTATTCTCATTAGTGTTACATTTTGACGTTTTCACCATGATCGTCTGTGTCTGCAAATCCGTCTCCGAGCGCCAGATCAAGGCCTGTCTCGACGCTGGCGCCTCCACCATGGAAGATCTCCAGATCGACCTCGGCGTTGCGCTATGCTGCGGCAAGTGCGGGCCGTATGTTCAAGAAATGGTGTCGGGCGCCACGCCGTGCTGCGGCCGCTCGTGCGGTGGCTGCTGCCAGTCGGCTCAGGTCGAGACCTCGACGGAAGCCGTCGTCATGACGCAGGAACTCGCGCTGGCGGCATAATCACGGTAGTCGTCGCCAAGTGTCACCCGTTTCGATTTTGCCGTCTTGAGCGGAGCGCATCCGGATCACGGCGGTTTCGAAGCCAGCCAGGCGCCCGGCGGCGTCATGCGCCAGCCAGCGATTCGTCACCCTGGAGGTGTCAGATGGAACTCCTGATTGGCTTTGTTTCGACGATATGTTTGTCGTTTTTTCTGTTTCGAAGGTGAGTCCGAGCAAGGTTTTTGACTCGCTGCATCCGTCGGCCGCGCCCCTTGGCGCGGTTTTCCTTTGATCGTACGTCCGGCCATCCCGAACCCCGAGGCTTCGCGCATCGCGCTTCACTCATCGTTCATCGCCGCAATTTAGCGTACTCTAGCCGTCATCATGTCGACCGCCGTGCCCCCTTCTGGCCTTGCGCTCAAGCCGATCCAAGATCCGCTGACGTCGCCGCGAGCCATCGCGATCGCGGCTGCGATCGTCGCTCTTCACATTGCCGCTCTGGTCGGTTTGTCGCACCTGCGCAACGACCCCGAGAAGGCAACGATCGAGCCGACGACGTTTACCGCCACGATCATTCCGCTCACGCCGGCGCCGACGCCGCCACAACCCGCGCCGCCCAAACCGCAGCCGGAGCCACCGAAGCCGAAGGTCGCCCCGCAGCCGCCCAAGCCGCGGGAGCAACCGAAGAACGCCATTACCCAAAAGGCCGAACCGGTCGCGCCTCCGCAGCAGCAAGCCGAGCCGGTCGCCAACGCCGCGCCGACGCCGCCAGCCCCGCCCGCACCGACCCCCGCGCCGGCGCCATCCGGTCCGATCGAGGGCCTCGCTGTCAAATGCGAAGAACCGCGCGTGGTCTATCCTACGCAGTCACGTCGCGTTGGCGAGGAAGGCACCGTCACGTTGCGTCTCGTGATCGACACCCGAGGTGTGGTCTCGAGCGCCAATGTCGTCAAGTCGAGCAGCTTCCCCCGTCTCGATCAGGCTGCCCGCACCGCCGCACTGGCGATGCGCTGCGCGCCCCCGATGCAAAATGGCCGCGCGGTGGAAGCCGCAGCGACCAAACCGTTTAATTTCAATCTGAACGATTAACGTAACGATTTACGAACTGGATCTCCCGAGGAACGCAAAATGCAAGAGTATGGTTTGAGCCACGTCTGGGCGCAGGGCGATTTCGTGACCCGCGCTATCGCGATCGTGTTGTTGGTGATGTCGGTGCTGTCCTGGACGGTCATCATCATCAAGGGCACGCAAGTCCTCCGCCTGAGCCGACTGACGCGCACCGCCGAGCCGGACTTCTGGCACTCAGAGAACTTCTCCGCCGGTCTGCAGAAGCTGGGGGAATCCGGTCAGAACAACCCGTTCCTGGCACTGGCCCTCGCCGGTCAGGACGCCGCCGAACATCACCGTCAAAGCCAGCCGCATCTGCACGACAAGATGGACGTGAGCGACTGGATCACCCGCGCGCTGAAGAACTCGGTGGACGACACGGTGTCCCGTCTGCAAAGTGGCCTGGCCATGCTGGCATCGATCGGCTCGACCTCGCCGTTCGTCGGCCTGTTCGGCACGGTGTGGGGCATCTACCACGCCCTGCTGGCCATCGGCGCGTCGGGTCAGACGACCATCGACAAAGTGGCCGGCCCCGTAGGTGAAGCGCTTATCATGACCGCCTTCGGTCTGTTCGTCGCCATTCCGGCCGTGCTCGGCTTCAACGCCCTGACGCGTGCCAACAAGGGCGTCGTCTCGAAGCTCAACCGTTTTGCCCACAGTCTGCACGGCTACTTCCTGACCGGCGCCAGCCTGCACTCGACGCAGTTCGCCCCCAACGTCACGCCGGTGCGCAAGCCCACCCCGGCCAGCGCCAGCTAAGCGGTCGCGCAAGAGAAGGAGTTCGCTATGGCTATGGGTTCATACAGCAGCGACGATGGTGCCGATGACGCCATGATGAGTGAGATCAACATGACGCCGCTCGTCGACGTCATGCTGGTGCTGCTGATCATCTTTATCGTGACGCTGCCGGTGCTCAATCACTCGGTCAAGCTCGACCTGCCGCAGGCGAGCAGCCAGCCGGAAGACACCAAGCCGGCCAAGGTCGATCTGTCGATTCAGGCCGACGGCACCGTCTTCTGGGACAAGCAGGCCATCGACGACGCCACGCTCAAGGCGCGTCTGGCACAGGCCGCCCAAGCGCAGCCCCAGCCGGAGCTGCATCTGTTTGCCGACAAGAACGTGCGTTACGAAAGCGTGGCCAAAGTGCTCTCGGAAGCACAGACGGCTGGCGTGACCAAACTCGGCTTCGTGACCGAACCGGAAACCAAGTAACGCCGGGCGCGTCACGAATCGCAGGAGTCCAAGCGCGGTGTTCGTCACCGCGCTTTTTTTTCGGCCATACGATCCGCGCCCCTCGCAACTCGCCCGAGTTTTCTCGATATTGTTCCAATCGGGTAACAATCCTTCCTGTGTTACGGGCTACTCCCGGTGCCATCCGCCCCGATATAGTCTGGGCATGACATTGGACGCAAGACGCCATCTCGGCGTCCGTCCCCACAGGAGAATTCCCCATGAGCACCCCCTACGCCCGCCCGGTCGCCCGCGTCTTCACGGCGGCGCAAACGCAGGAAGGCGCCGGTTTCCACGTGAATCGCCCGTTCCCTACGCGTATGCTGGCGGACTTCGATCCGTTCCTGCTGCTCGACGAGATGGGTCCGATGCAAGTGGCTCCCGGCGACGCCAAAGGTGCGCCCGATCACCCGCATCGCGGCTTCGAGACGGTGACTTATCTGCTTGCCGGCGAGATGGAACATCGCGACTCGCAAGGTCACGCAGGCAAGCTCACGCCCGGCGACGTGCAGTGGATGACGGCCGGTGCAGGCGTCATCCACTCGGAAATGCCTTCGCAAGCCTTCCAGCAGCGAGGCGGCGAGATGCACGGCTTCCAGCTCTGGGTGAACCTGCCGCGTGTGGACAAGATGATGACCCCGCGCTATCAGGAGCTGCCGGCGGCAGGCATTCCGAGTGCGACGAGCGTCGACGGCAAGGTCTCAGTGCGCGTGATTGCCGGCGAGGCACTTGGCACACGTGCTGCCATCGAGACACGCACACCGATCCTGTACCAGCACTTCACGCTGCAACCGCAAGCCTTGCTCGAGCACCCGGTGCCTGGAGATTTCAACGTGTTCGCCTACGTGATCGACGGCGAAGGGCATTTCGGCCCCGACGCCACGCCGGCCAAGACGCATCAGATGGTCGTCTTCGGCAACGAGGGCGAAGGCGTTACCGTTCGCAACGATAGCGACAAGCCGATGTCTTTCCTGCTGATCGGCGGCAAGCCACTGGGCGAGCCGGTGGCTCGTTATGGCCCGTTCGTCATGAACACGGAAGGCGAGATCCGTCAGGCGATTCTCGACTTTCAGGCGGGCCGGATGGGACGCATTCCCGCCACGGGCGCTGGCGCCTGAATCTGCGTCGGCGGGGAGCGCCCCGCCGTTCGCACCGGCCCGGCGAAATTGGGTCACAATGACACCCAGAGTGCGTTGTGGCCCGAGATCTTCGCCGGGCCGTTTTTGTCATCTCTCGATACGTTTCATTACGTTCATTGAGCCCCCACAGGAGTTGCCATGGCCGCAGACGCGATTGTCACCGCCCATTTGGGCGCCTCAGGTTTCACCACCCATCTCTCGGATGGCAAGCACGAATGGATCGCCGACGAGCCCGCGACGCTTGGCGGTGGCGACCTGGGCCCGGCTCCGGCCGCGTTGCTGCTGTCAAGCCTCGGCGCTTGCACGTCAATTACGTTGCAGATGTACGCGCGCCGCAAGGAGTGGCCGCTCCAGGAGGTGAAAGTGACGCTCGCGATGAACCCGGATGGCAAACCGTCCGCTGGCACAACGCAGATCACGCGCAAGATCGAACTGGCGGGGGATTTGTCGGAAGCGCAACGTCAGCGCCTCTTGGAAATTGCCAATGCGTGCCCAATTCACAAGGTGTTGTCGGGCACCATTGCTATCGACAGTACGCTGGTCGAGTGACATCCAGCGCGTTGCCGGCGTGTTGTCACGACAACAGGCCGGCAGTCATCGTTTGAAGGGGAAATTGTCTTGCAGTACGAACACCTGATCGAGGTCAACGACCTCCTGAATCCGCTGGCCTTCGCGCTGACGCGCGATCAACTGTGGCGTGGCCTGGTGCTACGCGCCGAACAGCCGGAATCCTTCGTGCTGGGACTCGACAAGTGCATCGTGCACGAACGCACTGATGACACGCTCACCCGTGAGCTGCGTTTCGGTGAAGCGGTGGTGCACGACCGGGTTGTCTTCGACGCCCAGCAGTCCGTTCGCTACGAGACGGCAGCCACCGAGCAGCATGCGGGCGGCTCCCTCACGATGCGTATCGAAGAGCCAACGCCGACGCACTACTTCGTGCGCTTTACGTACAGCACGACCCTACCGGAAGATGCGGCCACCGCCGACACGCGTTATAGCGAGTTTGTGAAGTCCGCTTATCGCGAGGCCGACATCGATACCATCGGGCAGATCCGGGCGCTTGCCGAGCAAGGCGCACTGGGCGGAATGACGGATTGAGGCAGCCCATTCGCCGGGCGATGACGATCACCGTCCGGCGAATTCATGGTTTAGCAAAAATCTATTTCGATAAAACACCAATAGCCAAATTCAAATACAAATGGGAATGATTCTCATTTAATATTCATCTCACAGTCAGCCATACGGATGAGCGAGATGACCGCAAGCCACACCACTGCCCGCCACAGCCAGCCCGCCACAGCACCGCGCCGCACCTTGTCGGTGTCGCGCACGCAAGTGGCCAGCCCGGCGGCAGACAAGCCGGCCAGCCACGCCACGGGCCGTGTGCTGACAAGCGATCACCTGCTGCAAGGCACGCAATGCGTGAATATCCTGCACAACGGTCAGACCTACCAGTTGCGCGCCACGCGTTACGGCAAGTTGATCCTGACGAAGTGAGGCTTTTTAGCGATCCGGAATTTTGGCGGCGGCATGACCACGACCGTGCCGTCACCTTCACCGAGTTTTGTGGGGACCACCTCGCCTAAGAGGTGTTTGGCAGTAGCCAGCGAACGCAACGCGATCCCATGTAGTTACGGCAAGCCCCTCTCTACCTGCGTTGCGCGCCAGCCAAGCCGCTTTTTTTGTCCATCCACTCGGGTTTCATTGATGTTCTCCTCGTGGCCCAGCCTGCCAAGCCTCAGGCGGGGCCATCCGGCCTGACAAGCCTTTGACCCGTCCTCGCGGACGGGTTTTTCTTTTGGCGTAACGAAAAAAAAGCATCGCCGACTTTCCCGGCGATGCTTTTTTCCTTTCCGTCCCGGGCGAAAACCCGGACACGCTCACGCGTCGATCAGGCGCGCGTCACGACGGCGATGCCCGCGCGCGCGATCTGTGCGTCCTGCGCCGACTTCACGCCCGACACACCCACCGCACCGATGACGTTGCCATCCACGATGATGGGCACACCACCCTCGAGCATTGCGGTGTTCGGTGCGCTCAGGAACGCAAAGCGCCCACCATTGATCATCTCTTCGAACGCGCCGCTTTCGCGGCGGCCGACCGCCGAAGTCTGTGCTTTGCCCAACGACATCATGGCAGTGCTGGGGGCAGCGCCATCCATGCGATGCAGCGACAGGGCATGACCGCCGTCGTCGACGATCGTGATGCATACGTTCCAGCCGTTGGCCGTGGCTTCGGCCACAGCGGCGGCATTGATCTTCTGCACATCTTCAACGCTCAGGACTGCTTTCGTCTTCATACGTCTCTCTCGTTTAGGGTTGGCAATTCAGGGAGCCCGCGCCAACGCGTGGCGCCGAACAATTCATCTTGCGGCACACGAAGCCGGTGCTTCGCGACATCTTCGGCATACGGCTCGGGTCAATGCCCGACCGCCAGACCCATCCATTCGCGCAACGCCTGGTGCGTCGTGCGCAGGCCACCGACGGTCGGCCACCAGCCCGGGACGATATCCGGCTCGAATGCGTTCGCGTTGCAGCACGGTGCGGGTACCACCGTGAGCCCGGCACGTTCGAACTGATCTCGAGCACGGCGCATATGCCATGTGCTCGTGACCAGATAGATGCGCGATACGCCAGAGTTTGTCAGCATACGCGCGCTAAAAGCGGCGTTTTGCGCCGTGTTCAATGATTGCGCTTCAATCCAGCGCACCGGGACACCCAGCTCGTCGGTAGCGATTTGCGCCATCACACGCGCTTCGACGGCTCCGCCCGCCGGACTACCGCCCGAGACGAGCACCGGCAACTGCGCCCGGCGCGCGAGAAACGCACCGTAACGCACGCGTGCCAAGGTGGCATCGTTAGCATCTGCGCTGTTTTCGCGACCGAATTCCGGCGCGTGAAGGCTCGAGCCTCCGCCAAGAATCACCACCGCCTGAGGCAGCTTTGCCGCGGCACCGGGTACCTGACGGGCGGCGTCGAGCGCCTTGAGATCGACCGGGGCTCCTACCTCGAGCGGATGGGCCAATTGGCGGCCGAACCAGGGCATCGCCTGTACCCAGAGCGCCAGCACGGCGGCGCCCGCCAGCGTTTTGCCGACGCGCGGCCAGCGCCGCCAGACGACGAACGCAAGCCCTGCGAGCACCAGCACATTGACCGGTGGCAGAAACAGGCTGACGAGGAGGTTGCGGGCGAGCCAATCGAAGGGCATCCGGCGAGTGTACTGGACTGCACTGGGGAGCGCACCCTTTCTCTATGATGTTTCCCGCCTGATAGGCGGCCGAGACTTGCCCGCCTGAGAATGTCGCCAATGTGAATTCGTCTCCGTACTTTCCTCGAGACGTTCACTCCGGCATTCCGGTTACACTGCGCGCATACCCGCCGCTACCGCGGATTCTGCAGATTCCGCCTACTGCCTGTCGATGCCCACCCATCTCGCCGGAACGTCACGCGTGAGCGCCGTCACAAACGATGCCTCAAGCCCCGCTCAGATCGCGCTGCCCCGCCAGCTTCTGGTCACGCCCGACGTGGCATCGCGCACGCAGATCGCTACGTTTGCGTCGCAACTCGCGCAAGCTCTCGCGCGCGGCACACGGCTCGTGCAGCTTCGCAACCGATCGCTCGATGCGGACGGCTACCGCGCCTTGGCAGAGAGCGCGTTGGCGTTGACGCACGCGGCAGGTGCGCAACTCATTCTGAATCCGCCGCAGGATGTCGCAGATCTCTGGCTGGACGCCGCGAGCGGCGCGCATGCCGGCACCGTACCGCAGGCGGATGGCTGGCACCTGACCAGCGCGCGGCTCATGGCCTGTGACGCGCGTCCTGCCGGATGGAAGTGGGTGAGCGCCGCTTGTCACGACGCAGCGCAACTCGCCCATGCCACGCGTCTAGGACTCGACTTTGTCACGCTGTCGCCGGTGCTCGTCACGGCGACGCATCCGGACGCCACGCCGCTCGGCTGGCCCGCGTTCACCGCACTGGCCGCGCAAACCGCGCTGCCGGTCTTCGCCCTCGGCGGCATGCGCGCCGACACGTTGACGAGCGCGCGCCACGCCGGGGCCTACGGCATCGCGGCGATACGCGCCTTCTGGCCGTCTGCCTGACCCGTATCCCACAACAACCTGATCGGCAACGCCTGCGCGGGGACGATATAGGCCGCCCCCGCCAACTTGCCGAACGTCTTGTTCCAACACTACTGGGCGGTTACGCGACACCCGCTCATGACTTCGCCAGCGCCTTGCGTGCTGCAATCACGCCTTGCGCGTATGCCGGATCAATCTTGGCGAAGTGTCCGATCTGACGCTCGGCGACATCGTCCGGCACGCCCTGCATGGCGGCTGCGATGTTGCCGAACAGCCGTGACTTCTGTGCGTCGTCGAACAGATTGAACAACGCGCGCGGCTGCGAGTAATAGTCGTCGTCTTCGCGATGGTCGAATCGATCGGCGACGGCGCCCGCCGCTTGAGGCGGCTCGCGGAACTCCGGTTGCTCGGCAAACGCACCGTAACGATTCGGCTCGTAGTTCGGCGTGCTGCCCAGGTTGCCATCGACACGCATCGCACCATCGCGATGGAAGCTGTTGTGGAACGGGCACTTCGGCGCATTGACCGGAATCGCACCGTGATTCACACCGAGCCGATAACGCTGCGTGTCGCCGTACGAGAACAGGCGCCCCTGCAACATGCGATCCGGCGAGAAGCCAATGCCCGGCACCACGTTGGCCGGATTGAACGCCGCTTGCTCGACGTCGGCAAAGTAGTTCTCCGGATTGCGGTTCAGCTCCAGCACGCCCACATCGATGAGCGGGTAATCCGCGTGCGGCCACACCTTCGTCAGATCGAACGGGTTGATGCGATAGGTCGCAGCGTCTGCCTCGGGCATCACCTGCACCTGCATGCGCCAGCGCGGGAAGTCGCCAGCCTCGATCGACGCGAACAGGTCACGCTGCGCACTCTCCCGATCGCCTGCCACGACCTGCGCTGCCTGGGCGTTGGTCAGGTTCTCGACACCCTGCATCGACTTGAAGTGAAACTTCACCCAGAAGCGTTCGTTTGCGGCGTTGATGAAGCTGAACGTGTGCGAGCCGAAACCGTGCTGCTGTCGATAGTTCGCAGGCAAGCCGCGATCGCTCATGAGGATCGTCACCTGATGCAACGACTCGGGATGGCGTGACCAGAAGTCCCAGGCGGCCGTCGGGTTACGCAGGTTGGTTTTCGGATCGCGCTTTTGCGTATGGATGAAGTCAGGAAATTTGAGCGGATCGCGCACGAAGAACACGGGTGTGTTGTTGCCCACGAGATCCCAGTTACCCTCGTCGGTATAGAACTTCAGGGCGAAACCACGCACATCGCGTTCTGCGTCGGCCGCACCGCGCTCGCCCGCCACCGTCGAGAAACGCAGGAAGACCGGTGTTTCCTTGCCCACCGCCTCGAACACGCGAGCGCGGCTGAACTTCGTAATGTCATGCGTGATGGTGAGCTTGCCAAATGCCCCCGAGCCCTTCGCATGGACACGGCGCTCGGGAATCACCTCCCGATCGAAGTGCGCGAGCTTCTCGAGGAACCACACATCCTGCAGCAACGCCGGTCCGCGCGGTCCGGCCGTCATGGTGTTCTGGTTGTCGGGCACCGGCGCACCCGCGGCAGTGGTGAGTTTTTTCGTATCTGACATGTGACGCTCTCCTGTTTCCTGATCGTGGAATCTCGCGAGACTCAGGCCCCCATCAGGGCGAAGTCGGCAAGTACTTGTTCCAGCGTGGTTTCGATGTCGTGCAAGTAGGCCTTCAGTTGGGTCATCGTCGGCACCTCGAATGCGGTCCCGCTGCGGGGGCAGCGAACGGCGTCTGACGGCCCGGCATCTCGTGCGGCACCGGCTTCAAACGCGTGACGTCAGATTAATTATTTTTATTAAAACGGTCAAATAAACGTTTTTATATATTCAATAGACAAAAGCAATACGCCGCGGCACGAGGCAGCGGCGTATTGGATCGTCGGAGGGCGGGGCGTGTTTGCCCGCTGTGTCAGCGCGACATCAGTTGGATGTTGCGGGCAGATCGAGCGGAATTACGCCCGGCAGTTGGCAACGGGCAATGGCCTGTGCCACCGCTTCGATGGCCGGCAGACGCGTAAAGCTCTTGCGCCACGCCAGCACCACACGACGGTCGGGCACTGGCGCCGAGAACGGCACGTAGCGCAGCAGGCTGTCAGGCGCCTGCGTGTCGGGTACCGACGTCTTGGGCAGCACGGTGATACCGACGCCGCTTGCGACCATATGCCGGATCGTCTCGAGCGAGGAGCCTTCGAACGTCTTCTGAATGCCATCGGCGTTCTGCGAGAAGCGCATCAGTTCCGGACACACGCCGAGCACGTGATCGCGGAAGCAATGCCCGCTGCCGAGCAACAGCATGGTTTCCTGCTTGAGATCGCCGGCGTCGATCTGCGAACGGTCGGCCCAGGGATGCGAGCGCGGCAGCGCCACCACGAACGGCTCATCGTACAGCGGACGCACCATCAGGCCGCTCTCCGGGAACGGCAGCGCCATGATCGCCGCGTCGATTTCCCCTTGCTTGAGCAGTTCGATGAGCTTGAGCGTGTAGTTTTCCTGCAGCATGAGCGGCATCTGCGCCGTGGTCTCGATCATCTCCTTGACGAGCGCCGGCAGCAGATACGGTCCGATCGTGTAGATCACACCAAGCCGCAGCGGCCCGGCGAGCGGATCACGACCCTGCTTCGCAATTTCCTTGATGGCGATGGTCTGCTCGAGCACTCGCTGCGCCTGCGCCACGATTTGCTCGCCGAGAGGCGTCACGCTCACTTCCGCGGCGCCACGTTCGAAAATCTGTACGTTCAGCTCGTCTTCGAGCTTCTTGATGGCCACCGAGAGCGTCGGCTGGCTGACGAAACAGGCTTCCGCCGCGCGACCGAAATGGCGTTCACGCGCCACCGCCACGATGTACTTGAGTTCCGTGAGGGTCATGTCGTCCTAACCTGTGTAAATTAATCGAATTACAGCAATCGATAGATTTTCTTTTTTATAGCACAATCGGGCGGCAATTGCCCGTTTTCAGGCGACGCGCTAGCCGTTATCCTCCTGCCCCGCTGCCCGTGGACGCCGGGGTCACGCTTTCAGATAGTCTTCCCGCGCGCCTAGCCAGCGCTCCAGATGTGCCGCCACCGCCCCGGGATGGGACTTCAGCAGCGCATCGGCCGCTTCTTGCGCCCCCGGAATCAGCCAGGCGTCCTCATTCAGGTCGACGAAGCGCAACATCGCCGCGCCTGATTGCCGCGCCCCGAGAAACTCGCCAGGACCGCGAATTTCCAGATCACGTCGCGCGATGACGAAACCGTCGGTGGTCTCACGCATCGTCTGCAAGCGGGCCTTTGCGCCCATCGACAAGGGCGATGCGTACATCAGCAGACAGACGGATTCTGCGGAGCCTCGCCCGACGCGCCCTCTCAACTGGTGCAGTTGCGCCAGCCCGAAGCGCTCGGCGTGTTCGATCACCATCAGCGACGCGTTGGGCACGTCCACGCCCACTTCGATGACGGTGGTCGCCACGAGCAGATGCGTGTCGCCGCGTGTGAAGTCGTCCATCACGGCGGCCTTCTCGGCCGGTGACAGGCGTCCGTGCACGAGGCCTACGCGCAATTCGGGCAGCGCCGCCACCAGCTGCGCGTGCGTGTCGACGGCCGTCTGCAATTGCAGCGCCTCGCTTTCCTCGATCAGCGGGCACACCCAGTACACCTGACGTCCGGCAAGCGCTGCGGCGCGAACACGGTCGATCACCTCCGGACGCCGCGTGTCGCTGATCAGTTTCGTGACGACCGGGCTGCGGCCCGGCGGCAACTCGTCGATCACGGAGACGTCGAGGTCGGCGTAATACGTCATGGCGAGCGTGCGTGGAATGGGCGTCGCGCTCATCATCAACTGATGCGGCATCGCGTTCGCCCCCATTCCCGCCGTCTGCATCTTGCTGCGCAGGGCCAGACGTTGCGCCACCCCGAACCGGTGTTGCTCGTCGACGACCGCCATGCCAAGACGCGCAAACGTGACCGTGTCCTGAATGATGGCGTGCGTGCCGATGACGAGTTGCGCCTCGCCGCTCGCCACGCGTGCGAGGGCTTCGCGCTTCTCCTTCGCCTTCATGCTGCCCGCCAGCCACGCGACGTCGACCCCCAGCGGGGCCAGCCACGCCGAGAGCTTGCGCAGATGTTGCTCGGCCAGGATTTCGGTCGGCGCCATGATCGCCGCCTGGAAACCGGCATCGATGGCCTGTGCAGCCGCCAGCGCGGCGACGATCGTCTTGCCGCTGCCCACATCGCCTTGCAGCAACCGCTGCATCGGGTGCGGCTCTGCCAGATCGGCCTGAATCTCGGACCACACACGCTGCTGTGCGCCAGTCAGCCGGAACGGCAACGCGGCTTCAAAGCGCTCGAGCAAACCGCCCGGCACGGGTTTGCCAAAGGAGGGCGCGGCCAAACGCCGGCGCGCGGCCTGCGCCCGCTTGAGCGACAGTTGCTGCGCGAGCAGTTCTTCGCACTTGATACGCAACCATGCAGGATGCGAGCGCTCGATCAGCGCTGTCTCGGAAACGTTGGGCGGGGGCGCGTGCAGCAGGCGCACCGCGTCGGCCAACGCCGGCAGCGGATGATCGGGACCGATGGCGTGCTCAAGCAGTCCCGGGGGCAGCAACTCCGGCAAAGGCGTGCGCTCCATCGCGTTGTGAATTGCCTTGCGAAGATAGGCTTGCGACAGCCCCGCCGCGCTCGGATACACCGGCGTGAGGGACTCCGGCAACGGCGCGGCGGCGTCTTGCACCACGCGATACGCGGGATGCACCATCTCCAATCCGAAAAAGCCCCCGCGCACTTCGCCGCGCACTCGAACGCGAGTGCCGATGGCGAGCTGCTTCTGCTGGCTGCCGTAGAAATTCAGAAAACGCAGCACGAGTTCATGGCCTTCGTCAGCAATGCGTACCACCCACTGACGTCGAGGCCGATAGGCCACTTCGCTCGATGTGACAACGCCTTCGACCTGCGCCAGTTCACTCGGTAACACGTCTGCGATCTTGCGCAGCGTGGTTTCGTCCTCGTAACGCATCGGCAGATGCAGGATCAGGTCGATGTCGCGCTTCAGACCAAGCTTGGCCAGCTTGTCGGCCGTGCCGGCGCCTGCCGTCTTGCGCGCGGCGGGCTTGGCACCCTTCGACGCTTTGGCGGATTGGGAAGATTTCGCAGACTTGCCGTCCTTGGCAGACGCCGGAGCGTCGGCGCTAGTCGCGGTCCCGGCCTGCGCAGGAGCGCGCCGCACGCGTTTCGCTGCGGGTCGTGGCGAGGTGTGCGCCTGTGCCGCGGCGGCATCGGCAAGATCCACGAGGTCGGCAGGGGCGTCGTCAGGCGCGGTGGCGGGCATTCTGCGTTCGGTCATGCAGTCGCGAGTCGAGGGCGTTCACCCGTGCGGCGCACGCCGTGCCGGCAGGCCTTCGGGCGAACCAAGTAAAATGTCGGTTGCTACGCATTGTAAACGCTGATGTATACCCTTTCCGATTTCGACTTCGACCTGCCGCCCGAACTGATCGCGCAGACCGCCCTCACCGAGCGCACTGCCAGCCGCTTGCTGGAGGTTGACGGCAGCGTCACGCCTGCCCATTTGTACGACCGGCGCTTTGCCGATCTGCCCGGCCTGCTCGCGCCCGGCGACCTGCTCGTGTTTAACGACACGCGCGTCATCAAGGCCCGGCTGTTCGGCCAGAAGGCGAGCGGCGGCAAGATCGAAGTGCTCATCGAGCGCGTGATCGACAACCGCACGGCCCTCGCCCAGATTCGCGCGAGCAAGAGCCCGGGGCCCGGCACGGTGCTGCGTCTGGCCGATGCCTTCGAGGTGACGGTCGGCGAGCGCGTCGAGCCGTTCTACACCCTGCACTTCCCGGACGACTGCTACACGCTGCTCGAGACGTACGGCCGCCTGCCGCTGCCGCCTTACATCGAACACGACGCCGATGCGGCCGACGAAACGCGCTACCAGACCGTCTACGCCCGCAACCCGGGCGCCGTGGCCGCGCCGACGGCCGGGCTTCACTTCGACGATGCCCTCTTCGCCCGCCTTGACGCGCTGGGTGTCCACCGCGCCGCGCTCACGCTGCACGTCGGCGCAGGCACGTTCCAGCCGGTGCGCGTGGAGAACATCGGCGAGCATAAGATGCATTCGGAGTGGTACGAGATCACGCCATCGCTGGTAGACGCCATTGCCGCCACTCGGGCGCGCGGCGGGCGCGTGATTGCGGTCGGCACGACATCGATGCGTGCGCTGGAGTCTGCGGCCCAGGCCACGCTGTCGGCGGGCGGCGCACCGGGTATCCTGCGCCCGGGCAGCGCCGAGACGGACATCTTCATCACGCCGGGCTACCGTTTCCAGGTGGTCGACCGTCTCATCACCAATTTCCATCTGCCCAAATCGACGCTACTCATGCTCGTGTCGGCATTCTCGGGCATCGAGACGATCCGCGCGGCCTACCGGCATGCCATCGAGCAGCGCTATCGCTTCTTCAGCTATGGCGACGCCATGATCCTCTCGCGCGTGGAACTTCACGACGCACCGAAAGCCGCGGCCTGAATCCGCACGGCCGTCAGATGCGCGATCGACGGCCGCTCGACCCGGTACAATAGCGCCTTGGCCGCGCATGGGGCGCTGGCCGCTTTTTTTGACGTCCCGCGCGGGCGCCGGCTTGTGTTGCCGGTGGTGCCGGGGCGCACGACACATGCTCAAGTTCGAACTCATCACCACCGACGGGCAAGCCCGCCGGGGGCGCGTCACGCTCAACCACGGCGTGGTCGAGACGCCCATCTTCATGCCGGTCGGCACCTACGGCTCGGTCAAGGCGATGTCGCCGGCCGAACTCGTCGAGAACAACGCCCAGATCATCCTCGGCAATACCTTCCACCTCTGGCTGCGCCCAGGACTGGAGACGATTGCCGCCCACGGCGGCCTGCACCGCTTCATGGGCTGGGATCGTCCGATTCTCACGGACTCCGGCGGCTTTCAGGTGTTCAGCCTTGGCGAACTGCGCAAGATCAGCGAAGAAGGGGTGAAATTTGCATCGCCCGTGAACGGCGACCGCCTTTTCCTCTCGCCGGAAATCTCGATGCAGATCCAGCGCGTGCTCAATTCGGACATCGTCATGCAGTTCGACGAATGCACGCCGTACGAAATCGACGGCCGTCCGGCCACGGAAGTCGAGGCCGGCCAGTCGATGCGCATGTCGCTGCGCTGGGCCAAGCGCTCCATCGACGAATTCAACCGCCTTGAGAACCCCAATGCGCTGTTCGGGATCGTTCAGGGCGGGATGTACGAACATTTGCGCGACGAGTCGCTCGCCGGGTTGTCCGAACTGGACTTCCACGGCTATGCGATTGGCGGGCTGTCGGTCGGCGAGCCGAAGGAAGACATGATGCGCGTGCTCGAGCACGTGGCGCCGCGACTGCCGGCGAACAAGCCTCACTACCTGATGGGCGTGGGCACGCCGGAGGATCTCGTGGCCGGTGTGGCCGCAGGCGTCGACATGTTCGACTGCGTGATGCCCACGCGTAACGCCCGCAATGGCTGGCTCTTCACGCGCTTTGGCGACCTGAAGATCCGCAACGCTTCGCACAAGAGCGATACACGCCCGCTGGACGAAACTTGCGGCTGTTACACCTGTCGAAACTTCTCGCGCGCCTATCTGCACCACTTGCAGCGAGCCGGGGAGATTCTGGGCGCGCGGCTCAACACCATCCACAACCTGCATTACTATCTCACGCTGATGCAGGAAATCCGGGATGCCATTGAAGCGCACCGCTTCGACGCGTTCGTCGCCCAGTTCCGGGCCGATCGCGCGCGTGGCGTGCAGTAATGGCCGGGGCCCGGAAGCGGGCACCGAATCCCCGGGGGAACGGGGTCGGGCAGTGGTAAAATGCCGGGCTTGGATCCTGCATCCTCGCACCGAAACACACGCCGCGCGTGTCCGGAGACCCGGCCACACGCGGCTTTTACACGTCTTACATAAGGAGAACCGAACGTGCTGATTTCCGAAGCCTTCGCTCAGACGGCAGGCGCCGCCAGCCCGACCAGCAACCTGATGAGCTTCTTGCCGCTCGTGCTGATGTTCGTGGTGTTGTATTTCATCATGATCCGTCCGCAAATGAAGCGCCAGAAAGAGACCCGCAACATGCTGGCAGCGCTCGCCAAGGGTGACGAAGTCGTGACCTCGGGCGGCCTGGCCGGTCGTATTTCGAAGGTCGGCGAGACCTTCGTGACCGTGGAGATCGCCGAGAACGTCGAGATCAACGTGCAGAAGGGCGCCATCACGACCCTGCTGCCGAAGGGCACCATCAAGGCGCTCTGATCCTTCGCGCAACCGAACGCGGCCGCCCTCACCGGCGGCCGCAGTGCATGGCGACGCCGGTCGTGGCGACCCGCGTTGCCATGCCAGCCGGTCCGAAGCACGGTTTGCCACGAGGCATCACCCTAGCCCGCTGCTATGAATCGCTATCCTCTCTGGAAGTACATCCTCATTCTGGTGGCGCTTGCCATCGGGGTGCTCTATACGCTGCCGAACCTGTTCGGTGAAACGCCGGCAGTACAGATTTCCAGCGTCAAGGCGACCGTCAAGGTCGATCCCTCGACGCTTGCGCGCGCCGAAGACGCGCTCAAGGCACAGAACATCGCCTATCAAGGTGCTGCGTTTGACAGCACGGGCAATAACCCGAGCGTGCGCATTCGCTTCTCGGACACCGACACCCAGCTTCGCGCCAAGGATCTGCTTCAGGCGTCGCTGAACACCGACCCGACCGATCCGACGTACGTCGTCGCGCTCAACCTGCTCTCGGCCTCGCCGGAATGGCTCACCCGAATTCACGCGCTGCCGATGTATCTCGGCCTCGACCTGCGCGGCGGGGTCCACTTCCTGCTGCAAGTCGATATGGCCGGCGCCATCACCAAGCGTCTGGATGCGGCCGCCGCCGACGCCCGTACGCTGCTGCGCGACAAGAACATCCGCCACAACGGCGTGACGCGCACGGATACCGGCATCGAAGCCGCCTTCAGCAGCCAGGACGACGCAGACCGCGCACGCGCCGCCCTCTCCGACGGCCTGCCCGACCTCTCCTACACCACGCAAGCTGGCCCGAACGGCACGTTCAAGGTGGTTGGCGCGTTCACGGAAGTCGCGCGCCGCGCCGTGCAGGACAACGCCGTCAAGCAGAACATCGTCACGCTGCATAACCGGGTGAACGAACTCGGCGTGGCCGAACCGGTGATTCAGCAGGAAGGCCCGGACCGCATCGTCGTGCAGTTGCCCGGCGTGCAGGACACCGCCAAGGCGAAGGACATCATCGGCCGCACGGCAACGCTCGAAGCGCGCCTGGCGGACCCGGATGCGCCGCGCCTCGTGACGGCCGACACGCCGGTGCCGCCGCAGGACGAACTGTTCCTGCACGGCAATGGCGCACCCGTGATGCTCAAGCGCCAGGTGATCTTCAGCGGCGACCGCATTACCAGCGCGTCGGCAGGCTTCGACGATCACCAGCAGCCGTCCGTGAACATCAAGCTCGACGCTGCGGGCGGCCGTGTGTTGCGCGATGTCTCGCGCGATAACATCGGCAAGCCGATGGCCATCGTGCTGTTCGAGAAGGGCAAGGGCGAAGTGCTGACGGTGGCGAACATCCGCAGCGAACTGGGTCAGAGCTTCCAGATCACCGGCATGGGCTCGGCGCAAGGCGCCAACGATCTGGCACTGCTGCTGCGCGCCGGCTCACTGGCCGCCCCGATGGAGATCATCGAAGAGCGCACGATCGGCCCGAGCCTCGGTGCCGATAACGTGCACAAGGGTGTCGACTCGGTGCTGTACGGCCTGGCCGCCATCGCCGTGTTCATGATGCTGTACTACATGCTGTTCGGCGTGTTCTCGGTGATCGCCCTGCTGTTCAACCTGCTGCTGCTCGTGGCCGTGCTCTCGATGATGCAGGCCACGCTCACGCTGCCGGGTATCGCGGCTATCGCGCTCACGCTCGGTATGGCCATCGACGCCAACGTGCTGATCAACGAACGTATCCGCGAAGAACTGCGCGCAGGGGCATCGGCGCAGAAGGCGATTTCGCTGGGCTTCGAACATGCCTGGGCGACGATCGTGGACTCGAACGTGACCACGCTCATCGCCGGTCTGGCGTTGCTGGCGTTCGGTTCGGGCCCGGTGCGTGCGTTCGCTGTGGTGCACTGCCTGGGTATCCTGACCTCGATGTTCTCGGCCGTGTTCTTCTCGCGCGGTCTGGTCAACCTGTGGTACGGCGGCCGTCGCAAGCTCAAGACGCTGGCGATCGGTCAGGTCTGGCGCCCGGACGGTGCGACGAACGCACCCGACGCAGGCGAGCAATAACCGCAGGCGCGAGAGGAAACAGTCATGGAATTTTTCCGCATCAAGAAAGACGTGCCGTTCATGCGGCACGCCCTGATCTTCAACATCATCTCGGCGCTCACGTTCGTGGCGGCGGTGTTCTTCCTGCTCACGCGGGGCTTGCACCTGTCGATCGAGTTCACCGGCGGCACGGTCATGGAAGTGGCCTACACGCAGGCGGCCGATCTCGAGAAGATCCGTGGTGAAGTCGGCAAGCTCGGCTATCGCGACGTGCAGGTGCAGAGCTTCGGCACCTCGCGCGACGTGATGATCCGTCTGCCGATTCAGACCGGTTCGGACGGCAAGCAAGTCACCAGCGCGCAACAGAGCGACGCCGTGATGACCGCGCTAAAGGCCGACGCCCCCGACGTGCAATTGCGCCGCGTGGAATTCGTCGGTCCGCAGATCGGTCACGAGCTGTTCACGGACGGCCTGCTGGCCCTGACCTTCGTGGTCGTCGGCATCATCATCTATCTGTCGTTCCGCTTCGAATGGAAGTTCGCCGTGGCCGGCGTGATCGCCAACCTGCACGACGTGGTGATCATTCTGGGCTTCTTCGCGTACTTCCAGTGGGAGTTCTCGCTCGCGGTGCTGGCGGGGGTGCTGGCGGTGCTCGGTTACTCGGTGAACGAGTCGGTCGTTATCTTCGACCGGATTCGCGAGACGTTCCGCAAGATGCGCAAGGCGACCGTGCAGGAAGTGATCGACCACGCCATCACGACGACCATGTCGCGTACGATCATCACGCACGCGAGCACGGAAATGATGGTGCTGTCGATGTTCTTCTTCGGCGGCCAGACGCTGCACTACTTCGCGCTCGCCCTGACCGTGGGTATTCTGTTCGGTATCTACTCGTCGGTGTTCGTGGCTGCGGCACTGGCGATGTGGTTAGGCGTGAAGCGTGAAGACCTCATCAAGCACAGCAACAAGGACGAGGAAGAGGGTATCGATCGTAACGACCCGAACTTCGGCGCACGAGTCTGACCGGCTCGCAGTGCCTCGTCAGAAAGACTGAAGAGCCGCCGGCACGTCCGGCGGTTTTTTTTCGCCCCTGATTCGTCCGGCGCGCCGTTGTGTGTGCGCGTTTGGTTCGGCTCGCGGGTGACATCCGAACGTGCATCCATGGCGGGCTTACGGTAATCTCGCGGAATTCGTCAATTACCCAACCGTCACGTCAATGAAGCCGATCCGCATCTGGGACCTGCCCACGCGCCTGTTCCACTGGTCATTCGTCGTGCTCGCCGTCGCCGCTTATGTCACCGCCAAGACCGGCGGCAATGCAATGGTCTACCACTTCTGGTGCGGCTACGCGGTCCTCGCGTTGTTGCTCTTCCGGCTGGTGTGGGGCATCACGGGGCCGCGCTATGCGCGCTTCAGCGCGTTCATTACCGGGCCGCGGGCGTTCGTCCGGTCGTTACGCAACGCGCCGGACACCGACGCGCGCTTCGCCGGCCACACACCGCTGGGCGGCCTGTCGGTCATCGCCATGCTGTTGTTCTTCGGCATGCAGATCGTGCTCGGCCTGTTCTCGAACGATGACATCTTCAACGACGGCCCCCTCGTCAAATTCATCGACAAGGACACGAGCGACATGCTCACCGGCTGGCACCTGCGCAACCAATGGGTGCTGGTGGCACTGGTGGCGTTGCACGTGCTTGCGATTCTCTACTATCGCATCGCGCGGAAGAAGGATCTGATCAAGCCGATGATCGTGGGTGACAAGCCGCTCGCCGCACCGGCGCATCCCGCACGTGACGACTGGCGAGTGCGGGCCGGCGCGCTGGTGCTGATCGTGCTGGCCTCGGCGCTGGTGTACCGGATCGTGCATCTGACACCGGCCGTGGCGGCGCTGCCGTCGTATTGACGGCTCACCGGCAAGAAGCGCTGCCCACGAAAAAGCCGGTCGCTGAAAACGACCGGCTTTTTTATCGGAGTACGAATGGCGCTTACTTTGCGCGGAAGTTGTCGTGGCAGCTCTTGCAAGTCTGCGCGGCTTCACCGAAGGCCGTCTTGATCGACGCGAGATCGCCGCCCTTGGCTACCGTGTTGAGCTTCGCCACGGCCGTTTCCATCTTCTCGGCCGCTTGCTGGAACTTCGCCTTGTCGGAGAAGACCTCCGGCTTGGCCTTGCTCCTGGCCGTCGTCTGGCCGCCTTCGAACGCCGGCCACGGCAGCTTCGACATGGCGGCAACGAGTTCGGCGTTCTTCGCCACGTCGTCCCTGTTGAACGGGGCGTCGCCCTTGACGACGGCACCGATGCGGCCGAAGTGATTACCGAGCAGGAAGAGTGCCGACTGACGATACTCCACGGCGTCGTCGGGCTTGGCGAACTGGGCTTGAGCGAGGGCCGGCACAATGGCGGCGGCGAGCGCTGCAACGGCGAAAATCAACTTCATTTGCGGGGGTTCTCCTTATGAGTTATGCGGCTATGATACACAGCAACCCGACCTCGCGTATGACACCCCCGGCCACCTGAGGCTTCGCCGCCGGACATCCGTTTTCCCGTGTCGTTTTCACTTCGGAAACCGAACATGACGATGGAATCGCTTCCGCACTCCCCTGCGGCCACCGGCAGCGCGCAAGTCGCCGAGGACGCTTCGGGATCAACGAGAGAGGCTACCCTCATCAGCCTGATGTTCTTCGGCTCAGGCATTCCGGCGCTGATCTACCAGCTTGTCTGGCAGCGCATGCTGGCGGAGATCTTCGGTGTGCAGATCGAGGCGGTCACGGTGATCGTCACTGCGTTCATGATCGGGCTGGGGTGCGGCAGCCTCGCGGGCGGCTGGCTCTCGACCCGCACCGGACTGGCGACGTTGCGCGTGTTCGCGTTGATCGAACTGTCGATTGCCGCGCTCGGTGCGGTGTCGTTGCCCGTACTGGCATGGGTGAGCGATAGGGTGCTGGGAGCATCGCTGCTCACCACGGCGTTGGTCACGCTCGCCCTCGTCATTGTCCCGACAATGTTGATGGGGGCAACACTACCGCTGTTGGTACGCCATTGGGTCAGCCGTTCAGGCAGCACGGGGGAGAGCGTGGGACGTCTCTATTGCATGAACACGCTGGGCGCGGCGTTCGCCTGCGTGCTGGCGGCGTTCGTGATATTTCCGCTCTCGGGCATGCGAACGGCGACATATCTGGCGGCATTGCTCAACGCAACGGTCGCCATCGCGGCACTGACAACCTATATCCGCTCGCGCGCCTCGGCAAGCCGCATTGCATGGGCCTCCCGCACGCCCGCCGCAGCGGGTTTCGCTTCGGCTTCGGCCTCAGCTTCGACCATGGTGGCCGCCCCGCTCGCCGTAAAATTCCGCGCCTGCCTCTGGCTCGCGGCATTGGGCGGCGGCGTCTCTATGTCGTTCGAAGTGTTCCTCTTTCGCACGATCTCGTTTTCCAGCGGCGGCAGCGCGAGCGCGTTCGCCACAACGTTGGCAATGTTTCTCGCCGGGCTCGCCATGGGCGCTCAGGCAGCAGGGCGCTGGTGCGGCGGCTCCGCCGTCAGCCTGCCTCGTCATGTCCTCAACACTCAGCTCGCTGGCATCGCTGTCAGCGCCGCGTTCCTCCCGATCGCGAAGCTGCTGTCAGCGTTCGGTCCGGCGGCCCTATTTCCGTTTCTGTACCTCGCAGTCTTCGTCATCGCGACAGCCTGGGGAACCTTGCTGCCGCTACTTTCACAATTGTCCATCGCCCCCGATCACCGCTCGGGGCTGCGGACATCCCAGCTTTATCTCGCGAACATCGTCGGCAGCGCGAGCGGCAGTCTCTTCACCGGCTTCGTCGCAATGCAGTCCTTCGGGCTCGTTCACATCTCCATCGGCCTGACACTCGCGAGTGCCGCAACGCTAGGTCTGTTCGCATGGATGCTGCCGGGCGCGCACCATAACCTGCGGCGCCGATATACGGCCACTGCGCTGGCGCTTGCGCTGTGCGCCGCGCTGGTCGTGCCCGCCATGACAAGCAACCTCTTCGGTTCGCTCGAGTACAAGAACGCACCGGCGACCTCGCCTGTGGTCGATGTCCTGGAGAACCGGCATGGCATCGTGACCGTTGCCGCCGACGGTTCGGTCTACGGCGGCGGGATGTACGACGGCAAGTTCAACGTCGATCCGATCCACGACACCAATATGGTTTTCCGTCCCTATGGCCTCGCGGCGGCCACTCCCGCGCCGCGCCGCGTGTTGATGATCGGATTGTCGTCCGGATCGTGGGCTCAGGTCCTGGTGAATATGCCGGGCGTGGAATCGCTTACCGTTGTCGAACTCAACGACGGCTATGCAACGCTGATCGGCCGGCATCCGAACGTCGCTTCGCTCTTGCGGAACCCCAAGGTCACGCTGATCACGGACGACGGCCGACGATGGGTGCGGCAATATCACGAGCCGCCGTTCGACATGATCGTCATGAACACGACCTTCTTCATGCGGGCGCAGACCTCACTGCTGCTGTCGCGCGAGATGGTGACGCTGCTGCGCGACCGGCTCGTGCCCGGTGGCCTGCTGATGTACAACACCACCGAATCAAAGCGGGTGCAGCGCACGGGATGCGAGGTATTTGGCAACGGCGTTCTGCTGGGCAACAACATCGTGCTGTCGACATCGCCCATCATCTGGGACGTTGCCCGCTGGCGCCGCGCCATGCTCGCGTGGCGCATCGATGGCAAGCCAGTCATCGATCCGGGTAATCCGGCACACCAGGACTTTCTGCGCCGGTTTGCGCAACACTTTCCGGGGCCGGATATCGCGACGGCCGACACCGGCACGCCATCGCCCATGCCGTCGTGCCAGACGATTCTGGCGCAGACGCAGGGATTCGCCCCGGTGACCGACGACAACATGGGCTCGGAGTGGCGTTTCCGCTACGGCGTCGAGTGACGATGCCCGGCGCATCATGCAAAACGGGCCGCAGAAGCGGCCCGTTTTCGTTCAAGCGCAGGAGCGCTTATGAGCGCTTATGAGCGCTTAGACGCGCTTAGACGCGCTTCGCGAGCGACTCGGCGATACCGATGTAGTTCGCCGGCGTCATTTCCAGCAGGCGGGCCTTCGCGTCCGCCGGAATCTCCAGCTTCTCGATGAAGGCCTGCAGGGCCTCACGCGTGATGCCCTTGCCGCGCGTGAGCTCCTTGAGCTGCTCGTACGGGTTGGGAATGCCGAAGCGGCGCATCACGGTCTGCACCGGCTCGGCCAGCACTTCCCACGTGTTGTCGAGGTCTTCGTTCAGGCGCTGCGGATTGACTTCGAGCTTGGCCAGACCGCGCAGGCACGAGTCATAGGCAAGCAGGCTATAGCCGAGCGCCACGCCGATGTTACGCAGGACGGTCGAGTCCGTCAGGTCACGCTGCCAGCGCGAAACCGGCAGCTTGTCGGCCAGATGGCGCAGCACGGCGTTGGCCAGCCCGAGGTTGCCTTCCGAATTCTCGAAGTCGATCGGGTTGACCTTGTGCGGCATGGTCGACGAGCCGATTTCACCGGCCTTCGTCTTCTGCTTGAAGTAGCCGACCGAGATGTAACCCCAGATGTCGCGGTTCAGATCGAGCAGGATGGTGTTGGCACGGGCGACGGCGTCGAACAGCTCGGCCATGTAGTCGTGCGGTTCGATCTGGATCGTGTACGGGTTGAACGTCAGGCCCAGGCGCTGCTCGATGACGGCCTTCGAGAAGGCTTCCCAGTCATACTCCGGGTAGGCCGAGAGGTGGGCGTTGTAGTTACCGACCGCGCCGTTCATCTTGGCGAGCAGTTCGACGCGGCGAACGCGCTCGAGCGCACGCGCCAGACGCACAGCCACGTTGGCCAGTTCCTTGCCGAGCGTGGTCGGTGACGCCGGCTGACCGTGCGTGCGCGAGAGCATCGGCTGCGACGCATGCTCGCGCGCCAGTTCGCCGAGCTTCGTGACCAGCGATTCGAGCGCGGGCACGATCACCTTGTCGCGAGCGCCCTTGATCATCAGGCCGTGCGAGGTGTTGTTGATGTCTTCCGACGTGCAGGCGAAATGGATAAATTCGCTGGCCTTCTCGAGTTCGGCCTGGCCCTGCACCTTTTCCTTGAGCCAGTACTCGACGGCTTTCACGTCGTGATTGGTGACTTTCTCGATGTCCTTGATACGCTGCGCATCGGCGTTCGAGAAGTTCGTGGCCAGATTCAGCAGGAAAGTCTCCGCATCGGCCGAGAACGGGGCGATTTCAGCGAAACCGGCCTTGGACAGGGCTATCAGCCAATGGATCTCGACTGTCACGCGGTGACGCATGAATGCCGCTTCGGACAGCCACGGACGCAGGGCGTCGGTCTTGCTGGCATAACGGCCGTCGAGCGGGGAAAGCGCGGTCAATGGGGAGAATTCGTCGGACATGGCACTGGGCACCGAAAAGGAAAACCGGGGAGCCGGCGAGGCGCCAACTCGGAAAGGCCAGTATTTTACCATTCCCTGCCCGAATCCTCCCGGTGCCGGCCACGATCGGCCCGGAGCGCACGTTATACTCTGTCCCGCGCTAAAGCGATTTATCAAGGATTCACATGAAGTTGATCGGTGCCCTCGCCAGTCCCTACGTTCGCAAAGTCCGCATTGTGCTGGCTGAAAAGAAGCTCGATTACAAGCTCGAGCTGGAGAATGTGTGGGCCGACGACACCCGTATCCAGCAGTCCAACCCGCTCGGCAAAGTGCCGTGCCTGGTGATGGAGGACGGCGAAGCCGTGTTCGATTCGCGGGTCATCTGCGAGTACATCGACACGCTCTCGCCGGTCGGCAAGCTCATTCCCCCTTCCGGGCGTGAGCGCGCCGAAGTGCGCTGCTGGGAAGCACTCGCCGACGGCCTGACGGACGCCGCCGTGCAGATCCGCGTCGAGGCGATGTTCCACGACGAAGCCTCGCGCTCGCAGGCACTCATCGCCCGGCAACGCAGCAAGATCGATGAGGGTCTGCGGGCGATGGCGCGCGGGCTAGACGAACGCCAGTGGTGCGCAGGCAACCGCCTCACGCTGGCCGACGTGGCGCTCACCTGCGCTCTCGGCTATCTCGACTTCCGATTCCCGGAAATCAACTGGCGCGACGCGCATCCGAACCTCGCCCGTCACTTCGAGCGCATGTCCACCCGCGCCTCGGTCGCCGACACCGTCCCCACGCTCTAAGCCTACCCACCGGCCGGGCCGACGCTCCGGCCACGCCCGCCCGACGGCATGAGCACCGCCGGCTGGTCGCGTCCGCGGCCCCCGGCCGCCTCGACCGACGGGCTGCGCGTGAGCAATGTTCCCAAGCCTCGAAGCAGACGCCAGGCGGGATCCGCCGGCACTTCGTTCTCCGGGGGCGCTGCACGCGCCGCCGTCGGCGCAGGCAGGGGCTCCCGAGCGGACGTCACGATGTCCCTGGGCGCCGGGCGAGGCGCCGATTTGTCCGGCGTCCCGGCGTGACGCCGACCCGCGACCGCCTCCGGTGCCGGCGTGGCGCGCAGACGCGCGTATCCCGCCATCACCTTGCGAACGTAGTTCCGGGTCTCGGGAAACGGCGGTATCTGACGCCCGTAACGCAGCACAGCGCCTTCCCCCGCGTTGTAGGCGGCCAGCACGAGCGGCAGGTCGTCATCGAAACGCGTCAGCAGCCAGCGGAGGTAGGATGCCCCGGCACGCACGTTCTCGGCGGGATCTTCGAGGCGGCGCACGCCGAAGCGCTCCCCCGTGCGCGGCAGCACCTGCATCAACCCGATTGCCCCCCGCCCGGACAACGCCTGCGGATCGTATCCCGACTCGACGTCGATGATGGCGTGCAGCAGCGCGGCATCGACCGACGCCGCCTCTGCCGCATGTCGCACCAGTGAGTCGAACGGCAACGCTCCCTCTTCCGGTGCCAGCGCTGTTGCCGGTGCCGTTGCCGGTGCCGGGGCTTGCGCCGGTGCTTGTGCCGATGCTTGTGCCGGTGCTTGTGCCGGTGCTTGTGTTGGGCCTTGTGTCGGGCCTTGTGTCGAGCCTTGTGTCGGGCCTTGTATCGGTGCCGTCACCAAGCCGGATGCTGGCGCTTGTGCCAAAACCGCAGCCGACGCTGGCGCCGCCGGGACAGATGCGCGTACCACCTCGGGGGCTTCGGGCTCAACGGTAAGCAGGCCATCCGGGAGAGCGCTCGGCTCGACAAGGGGCGGTGCCGGACTGGCCATGGCGCGTCGCTCTGGCACCAGAAGCTGGGTATCGGCCACGCGCGGATGAAGCGGCAGCAGCCCCCGGTTGGCCGCCGACGCGGGCATCGGCAGACTCAGCGCGCCCAGCACGAGCACAACGAGCCGTAACGACCAGCGAGCGTGCGCCCTCCGGCGCGAAGCCGGATTCGGAGGAACGCTCATGCCCCCCTCCCCTCGTCGGCACGCTTCGAAATATCCCCGGCGCCACTGTCGTCAGGGCTTTCGGCCGCCTTCGCATCGACGCGCTGTAGCGCCTGTTCGTCCTGCGCGGCTTGCATCTCGTATGGCAAGTCAAGTGCGAGGCGCAGAATGGCCGCGACGGCGTCGAACAGATCCGTCGGAATCGGCGCATCGATCTCGACATCGTTCATCAGACGGCGGGCCACCGGCACATGCTCGACCACCGGCACGCCTGCGCGCTCTGCGAGCCGGACAATGGTCCGGGCGCGCGCGTTGCGCCCCTTCTCGATCACCAGTGGCACCGGCGTTTCACCCGGCACGTAGCGCAGACAGATGGCGATGTGCGCCGGGTTCCGCACAACGGCCGTCGAGCGCTTCACGTTGTCCGACAGACTGCCGCTCTCGATCGTCTCCCGGTGAATATCGCGCCGCTTGTTCTTGATGTCCCGGTTGCCCTCGACCTCCTTCGACTCCCGCTTGATCTCGTCGTGGGACATCCTCAATTGCTTGTGCAACTGATACTTCTGGTACGCAAAGTCCAGCCCGCCGAACACCACGTAGGCGACGACAAGCACAGCCATCAACCAGAACAGCAGTTTGGACGTGAGTGCAATGCCGCAGGCCGGGCCGCATTGGGGCAGCGCCGCAAGCGAGGGCGTGTATTGCCGGATGAGATAGAAGAACACCATCCCCAGTACCCCGACCTTGACGAGCGACTTGCCGAACTCGAACAGCGACTGCATCGAGAACAACTGCTTGGCTTTGGCGATCGGATCGATGCGTTCGTATTTGGGACGAATGACCTCCGGTGCGACCAGCGCGCCCACTTGCAGCACCATCGCGAGCCACGTCGTCACGATCAGCAGCAGCGCAAGCCCGCCTCCGAAACGCACGAGCAGCAGCAGCGACGGTCCCAGCATGCCGCGCACGGCGTCGTCCACCGGGTCGCGCAGCACGAGCAGCATGCGTGACACGAGCGCCTCCATGGCCTGGTAGAGCGCCGGGCCTTCGAACGTCAGCCATGCGAGCACCACGCCAAGCTGCATGCACACGGCAAGGTCGGCACTCTTCGCGACCCGCCCTTTGGCGCGTTCGTCCTTGATCTTCTTGGGCGTTGGCGGCTGACTCTTCTCGCTCATATCCGCCTCACGATGCCGGCAGCGCCAGCGCAGTCCAGGCGCGAAACACATCGGGCAAGCGATACCAGCCCGCAAGCGGCACGGCGACGGCGAACGGCAGGCTCGCCACCGTCACCAACAGCGCCATCGCGCTCTTCACGGGCATGGCGAGGAAGAACACATTGAGCTGTTGCGCGGCCCGATTGACGAACCCCATCGACATGTCGACGAGCACCATCACGACCATCGCCGGTAACGCAACGGCCACGCACATGACCTGCATCGCCTGCCAGAGCGCAAGCAGCCATGCCACGCTGTCATCGTGCCACCGCCATGGCTGGCCGACCGGCAACGCAACATAAGAGTCATACAGCGCGGTGAGCAGCGCGTGCGCCGCGGGCGTAATGAAGAACAACACGCAGAGCATTTGTGTGAGCGCGACGCCGAAGACCGACGACTGCGCCCCCATCAGCGGATTGAGCACACTCGCCATCGATGCGCCGCGCATCGTGTCGATCACATATCCCGTCATATCGACGGCCCAGAACGGCAGCGCCGCCGCAAACCCCAGCAGCCCGCCGACGCACAACTCGCGCAGAATCAGCATGACCCAGGCGCCCCAGTGGGAGGGCAGCTCCGGCGTGGCATGCACCAGCGCCACGACCGGTAACGCGAGCGCGAGTACCAACGCGTTGCGCAGCATGCCGGCACCGAGCATGCCGACGGAGAGCACCGGCAGCAGCATCGCTATGCCCAGCGGGCGTAGCATTGCCACGCCCCACGCGACCAGCCAGCCCAAGATGTCGCCCCACAACGGCGAGAGCAACGTGTCGACGGCGGGGTCGATGCCTGGCACGAGGGAGGTTGCCATGCCGCTCACCGCATCCGGCTGATCTGCTCGAACGCGCTGCCCGCGTAGTGGAGCAGCACGTGCCCCATCCACGCATAAGTGGCGGCCAGCGTGACCGACACGGCGATGAGCTTGATAAGGAACTGCACGGTCTGGTCCTGCACCTGCGTGAGCGCCTGCACCAAGGAGACGAGCACACCGACCACCGACGCCACCACCACGGTCGGCAGGGACATCAGCAGGGTGAGCCACAACATCTCGCTCGTCAGATTGACAACAACGGCTTCACTCATTGGCGCGCTCCCTGAACCGTCATGCGTACGAGAGCATCAACTGGCGCACCAACTGTTCCCAGCCGTTCATCATCACGAAGATCAGCAGCTTGAACGGCAGCGCGATGGTCATCGGCGAGACCATCATCATCCCCATCGCAAGAAGAATGTTCGAGATCACCAGATCGATGACGACGAACGGCAGATACAGCAACAGGCCAATCTTGAAGGCCTCGGCCAGTTGGCTCAGCGCGAAAGCCGGCATCAGGACGAGCAGAGAATCCGGCCCCAGACGTTCACGATGCGCCTTCGGCCACGTCTCGCCAGCGATGTTCGCAAAGAAGTCGCGCTGTCTCGCGTCGGTGTGCCGTGTGAGAAACGCGCGGTACGGCGACAGGATGCTCGCGTCGACATCGGTCACAAAGCTCTTGGACGACAGCGACACGGGACGCGTCTCGAGATTCGCTTCGATATCGAACGCCACCGGGGCCATGATGAAGCAGGTGAGCACGAGCGATAGCCCGTAAATTGCAATGTTGGGCGGAATCTGCTGCGTACCCAGCGCATTGCGTAGCAACGCGAACACGACGGCCAGTTTCAGAAACGCAGTCCCCAGCACCACCAGCAGCGGCATGATCGATAGCAGCGACAGCAACACGATAAGCTGCACCGGGTGGTCGAGCAGGGACATGCGAACTCCAATGAGCGGGGTTGACTGCCGAATGCACATGCCGGCCGGCGCCGATACCGGGGCACGAGGCATAACGGAACAGAGCAGCGCAGGACGAATCGGCCCGAAGAGGTCACCACGAGAACGCGCGGTGATGCGCTGCGCCGACGGACGACCGCGCACCGCGGCAAAAGCACGACCGATGTTAGGTCGCCGCCGGATGCACGCCCATCAGGTCACGACCCGAAATATCGCCGGACGGATCGTCGCAGGCGGCCGTGCCGCGCGCGATCCGTGCCGCGGCTTCCCCCTCGATATGCACCGCGAGCCGCCCGTCTTCGAATCGCAGCAAACGCCCGTCAGCACGCGGTAAGCGTTCGCTCCAGAGCGTGATGCGTCCGGCATGCAGCACACCCGCTGCCGGCAGGCGAAAGGAGGTCACAGCGATGCCCGAGCGCCAGGCCATCAACAGTGGAATGGGAAATCGCCTTTCGGCAATGACGGCGTACCACCGGGCCGCGTCGGTACTATCGAACTGCACGACGGGGCGATCGGAGCGCTGGCCATCCCGCATGGCGATAGCGTGGTCGCCATCCACCAGCCAGTACTCGCCTCGCTCGATATCGGCCGCCATGTCGAGGAGAACCGCGTCGCCCGGGTGCAGGTCACCGCATTGCGCGGCAGGCAGCACGACCCACCCCGCCACGAGCGCGCACCGGCGCTCCGGCCAGCCCGCCGGATCCAGCGGAACATCGCAAGGCGTCGCCCGTTTGCAGCGCTCGCGCAGCCACGAAATCGCCCCGTCAAGGTAGGTCAACGCCAACTGACGCCCCTCGCGCTGCAACACCATGCCAACGCGCCACGCCGGCTCGACATCGTCTTGCGAAAGGGAGGTCGCACACGGCCAGGATGTGACATCGCGGGTGTCGAGTTGCGCCTCGCGAAGGGCATCGTTCGACGGGCCACCACTCTCACCGCTCAGATCCCTCACGCCGCCCGTCGCCAGCGTGAGCGATGCGGCGCTCGCGTGCCATGCCGGCGGCAAGGCATCCCACGACGGCACGGGCAAGGTCGGGGCAAGCCAGTTGCACCACTGCTGCGCGTCGCACCAGAAGCGCGTCTGGCCGATGACCCCCTCATCGACGCGCGCCGTCACGATAAGGCCGTCGCCCCCTGCACGAAGCCAGCCAACGCGCACTTGCATATCGCCCTCAGTGAAGGCCAGACTGCCCTCGCCCGTCAGAAGATCGTCCATCGGCCCGATGTCCGGCTCAGGGTGCATAGCGCGCCTCGACTTCGATCGTGACGGCCAGTCTGAGGCGCGACGTCAGTGCGCGAGAGAGTTGACCGCGATGCGTCAGCAGGCGCCGGTACATCGCGAGCCGGACACACAGCAGACTCACCGTGACGCCCTGCCGCCCTCGCCGGGCCTCAACGACCAACGTGTCGAGCGCGCCCCCGTGCACGATGACGCGCAACGAGCTGCCGCCGTCCCAGTTGGCGTCCTGACGTGCGTGCCAAACCCGCAGCCAGCGCAGCACATCGGCCGGCCCCGTCACGCGCGCAGCGGTTTCAGAGGCCAGAGAGAACGCCGGCTCGCCATTGTCGTCATATCGCCTGCCACGGCTCGTTGTCGTGTCACGCTGATGCGATGCCGATCTGTCCGACAGGCGGATGAATGCGTCGGCCGACAGGGCACTCCGTTGAATGGTGGTCATCGTCAAGTCCTCGTGATGGCGAAGGTTATGAAGGCATTTCGTGTGATGTACGGTTTCCATCTTCTCGACGTCGCGCGACCCGCTGGAACGTGTCCCGTAGTCCCGCCGCCGGTTCAACTGCGGTAAAGCATCAGCAACTCCCTCAACTTCTCCTGCTTGCGGGCATTGGCCTGCAGTCGTTCACGCTGCTGACGCAATGCCGACTCGGCCTGTTGTGCCTGTTCGCGCGCCGTGCCGTGGCGGGCCGTGGCTTCGACCAGCGCCACGCGCTGCGCTTCCACAGAACGCGTCGCGCTGTCCGCTTCGCGTTGCCCGTAGACGCCGCCGCGCGACAGGGCGTCCTGCCACGCACGACGCTGCGTAACGCACGCGCGCTCGCACTCGGCGACGGCCTCGCTGGCGTCGCGCGCTGCCACCGTCATGCGCGCCAGTGCAGCGCGCAGGCTGGCTTCGCGGCGCCTTGCAAGAGCGGCCAACGCGGCGATGTTCCCGTGAGCCTTCAACTCGCCAGATGATCGAGCCATGAGCAGGTCTCGTCGAATGGCGCCACGTCATGCTGCGACTGACAGAGAAACGCGCGAATATCCGGAGCCCGCGCGAGCGCATCGTCCGTCTCCGGATCGTGACCCACCTGATACTCCCCCACGCGAACCAGCAATTCGACTTCCGCCGCCAGCGCCATGGCACGCCGGACACGCGCAGCAGCGTCGACATGCTTCGAATCGGTTACCTGGGACATCACCCGCGAGAGGCTCTTCGCAACATCGATAGCGGGATAGTGGTTCTCCTGCGCGAGACGCCGCGACAGCACGATATGACCGTCGACGATCGAGCGCACCTCGTCGGCCAGCGGCTCGTCCAGGTTGTCACCTTCGACAAGCACGGTGTAGAACGCGGTGATGCTGCCGCGTGCCGCGGTGCCGGCGCGCTCCAGCAATCGCGGCAAACGCGCATAGAAGCTCGGCGGCAAACCGCTCGTCGCGCCGAGCGGCTCACCGGCGGCCATGCCGATATCGCGTACGGCACGCCCGAATCGCGTCAGGGAATCCATGAGCAGCAGCACGTCTTTGCCCTCATCGCGAAACGCCTCGGCGATTGCCGTCGCGGTGTAGGCCGCCTTCATCCGCTCCAGCGCCGGGCGATCGGACGTCGCCACCACACACACCGTGCGTGCGCGTGCCTCCGGCGTGAGCGCCCGTTCCAGGAACTCCCGCACCTCCCGGCCGCGCTCTCCGATCAACGCGAGAACGATGACATCGGCATCCGCGCCCTGGCACATCATCGACAGCAGCGTGCTCTTGCCGCCTCCTGCCGCGGCAAAGATGCCCAGCCGCTGGCCGCGGCCACAGGTGAGCATGCCGTCGATCGCGCGAATGCCGATGGGCAGACATCTGGACACGAGCGCACGCGTCATGGCGGGCGGCGGTTCCGCGTCCAGCGCCCGCCACGCGGCGCCGTTCGATGGCGCCTCTTCGGGCGAGGCCGCCGGAACCAGCGGCCGCCCCAGCCCATCCAGCACTTCGCCGATCAGGTAATCGCCCACAGCGACACGCGACGCTGTCCCCAGCGCCTGCACCAGCGCGCCGTTCGCTACGCCGTTCGGCTCGGCATACGGCGCCAGCCAGACATGCCGCCCCTCAACGGCAATGACCTCCGCATCCAGTGCCGGCGACACGATCCGGCACTGCTCGCCAAGCGCAGCACCCGGCAAGCGGGCACGCATCGCATTCGGGGTGATCTTGTCGATGCGTCCATAGCGCACCTCGCGGCCCGCAACCCGGCGCCAGTCGTCACAGGCTTTGCGCTGCGCATCCAGCGTCCGGCGTAGTCCATTGGCGATGCGAGCGGCGTCGGGGCGGCGCATCTCAGTACGCTCCCTGCACGTCGATGGTCCCCAACACGCGAACGTGCGGCTCGTCGGCTACTTCCTGGAACGACAAGACCGGCAGGTCCGCCCGGTCGCGCTCGATCAGCTTTCGCAGGAAACGGCGCACGTCCATCGCCGTGAAGAGAACGGCGGGCGTGCCATCGTGGGCCTTCAGAACGTTGTCGATCGCGCTCATGATCGCGTCGGTCTGCGTGGGATTCAGATCGGCATAGGACCCCGACGACGTCTGCCGCACCGCTGCGCGTACAGTGTCTTCGATGCCGCGTCCGACGTTCCACCCCGTGATGTGCTCGGTGCCCCGGCGAAAGCGTCGCGTGATGTGACGGCGCAGACTCAGCCGCACATACTCGGTCAACATGATCTGATCGCGCTCGCGCGGCGCCCATTCGATCAGCGCCTCGAAGACTCGCCGCAGGTCGCGAATCGAGACCCCCTCCGCCACCAGCCGCTGCAGAACTTCCGCCGTCCGGCTGATCGGCAGTTGACGCTGCAATTCCTTGACGAGTTCGCCGTAGCGATCTTCCATGCCATCCATCAGGAAACGCGCTTCCTGAACGCCGAGGAAGTCGGCCGCATGGGCATCGATGACGAGCGACACACAGTGCGACACACGATCGGCGCCTTCGATGACGGTGCCCCCCTGCGTCAGCCACGCCTGGCGCTGTGCGTCGTTCAGCCAGAACAGAATCTGCCCGCCGAACGGCAGCGGGGTTTCGCGCGGCGCCCCGGCGTCGAGACCTCGCAAAGCGCGTATCGGATGGGTCGCATCGTGAAGCGCCAACGCAACGTCGGCAGCGACGTCGATGGTCATCACACTCTCGTGGTAGAGCTGAATATCCAGCGTGCCGGCGGGCAGTGTCTTGTCGACGTCGACCTTGACTTCCGGCATCGGCACGCCAAACTGCTCGAACTTCTTTTCGCGCAGGGCATCGATTCGCCCGGTCAGTGTCGCGGCGTCGGCGTCGGCCAGTGTCGAACTCACACGCACGAGCAGCGGCTGTGCCCCCGGCCGTCCCCCCTTCGACTTCCCGGCGTCGCCGTCCTTCGCGCTCGCCGCATCCTTCGCCCCTTTGCCATCCCGTGCGAGGCGTCCCGCCCACCAGGAGGCGCCGCCGGCCAATGCCGCCAGCAGGAGGAAGTAGTGCATCGGAAAGCCGGGAATCAGGCCGAACAGCACAAGCACCACAGCAGCCAATGTCAGCGAACGCGGCTGTGCAGCGAGCTGATCGGTGAGCTCTCGCGCCAGATTGCGACGCTGCTCGCCGGGCACGCGCGTGACGATAATGCCCGCTGTTACCGAAATGAGCAGCGCGGGAATCTGCGACACGAGCCCGTCGCCGATGGAGAGAATCGCGTAAATCGCTGCCGCATCGCCCGCACTCATGCCGCGCATGAACACGCCCACGCCGATACCGCCCAGCAAATTCACGACGATGATGACGAGCCCGGCAATGGCGTCGCCCTTGACGAATTTCATCGCCCCATCCATCGCCCCGTAGAACTGACTCTCCTTTTGCACGGTGCGTCGCAACCGCTTGGCCTCGGCGGCATCGATGGTGCCCGCGCGCAGATCGCCGTCGATGCTCATCTGCTTGCCCGGCATGCCGTCGAGCGAAAAACGCGCCCCCACTTCCGCCACGCGCTCGGAGCCCTTCGTGATCACGATGAAGTTCACTACCGTGATGATCAGAAAGACGATCATGCCGACGACGATGTTCCCCCCGGCCGCGAAATCACCAAACGTGTAGACGATGTCTCCTGCATCGGCGTGCAGCAGAATCAGGCGGCTCGTGCTGATCGTCAGCCCCAGCCGGAACAGCGTCGTCATCAGCAGAACAGAGGGAAACGCCGAGAAATCGAGCGGCTCGTTGATGTAGAGCGCCACCATCAGGAGCAGCAGCGACAGGCCGAGATTGAGTGCGATGAGCAGATCCATCACCGATGGCGGCATCGGGATGATGATCATCAGGACCGTGACCAGCAACAGCGCCGCCAGCACAATGTCCTGCCGCCCGGCGGCCAGGCGCAGCCACGTCAGCAGACGTGTCATGGACGGGTCTCCCGTTGCTGCTGCGCGTCGATCCGCTCGAGCAGCCGGCGCATTCGGGTGACGCACGACAACCATTCGACCGCTTGAAAACCGGCGCTCGCCGGTGGACTGGCGATCAGCATCGGACGTCCCTGCGCCACACAGGCCCGCACAGGAATGCCGAAACTCCACTCCGGGGCGCACGTCTGGATCAGCAAAGGTAACCAACGCTGCGCGCGCTCGGCGCGATGGGCGAGCGCCAGCACCAACGTCACACCGTGCGCATCGACCTCCGTCATCAGCACACAGGGGGCGAGCGCGATCCGCATACGGGGTGCGACGCGTTGCGGCGGCAGCGCCAGCAATTCGAAGAGCAGCTCGAGCTTGCGTTGGGTCTGGGTGTCCATCGGCGATCTTGCGTTGGGATCGTGCTGGCAGGGATTGCCAGGCACGCTGAGCGTTCGGAAAGCGGCAGCGGGCATGGTCGCCCATTCACAGGGGGGCGGCTATCCGGCGCAGACCTGAATTTCGGTGCGTGTCGCTCGGCGAACGGCGTGCTGCCTCACAACATCATTCGCAGGCGATGCGCCCAATTGACGATATCGGCGACGTTGTGCGCGTCGAGCTTGCGCATCATGTTCAGCCGGTGTGTCTCGACCGTCTTCACACTGATCGACAACAATTGCGCGATGTCGCGGTTGCGTTGCCCTTCCGCGACCAGCTTGAGCACCTGACGCTCGCGCAACGTCAGCGAACGTTCGGGCATCTCGACGGTGCACGGGCGCGGCGCATACGCCACGCTCGCCGGATCATGCATGCCGCCGAATACGGCCGGATCGACAAACCGCTCCCCGCGGATCCCCTGACACGCCGCGTGAATCAGCGTCTCGCGAGCGCTGCTTTTGAGCACGAACGCCAACGCGCCAGCTTCCAGCGACTGACGCGCCCGCTCGCTGTCGTCGCTCGCGGAATTGACCACGATGCGCAAGTCCGGCCAGCGTTGGGCGCATTGCCGGATCACGTCCACACCGTCCATGCCGGGCAGCCCCAGATCCAACACCATCAGCGCCGGTCGATGGACTACGCAGGCCCGGTACACGTCGAGTCCGTTGACAACCCGCGCCAGCACGGACCATCCGAGATCCTGCTCGATCAGACGGCAAAGACCGTCGGCCAGCAATTCGTGATCCTCCACAACGATGACACCGATACACCCCGTCATTCGTAGCTCCTCGATTGTTAGTCATTAGCGTTCATGCAGATTTTTGTTCACTTTCTTTCGAATTCGGGCCAACCGCTGGAAACTTGTGCCATCGCCTGACAATCCGCTTGGGAAAACGTCGCAAACCGCGATCGGCGGCGGCGACTTCAGGTCTGCGCCGGATGGCGGCATCGAAGCAACGCTTGATAATGACGATCCTTGAACGGCGCCATATCGATCGGCGGCGCCAAGCGATGACGCACGTCGTCGAGGCCGCGTCGATGCTTCGTCGATGCCTCATTGATGCCGCGCGTCCCTCGTTTCCCGTGCCCTTGCATTGCATTGCCTCCTTCAGATACCTATGCGTTTGCCATTTGCGCTTGCCGCGCTAGACTGGATTGCCCCGCGCGACGTTCAGGGTGCGCGCATTACGCTCAATCTCGACGGCCGGCGCGGCTGGACTTGTCCCGCCAGTGGCGGCTACTGCGTGGCGACGGCGGTGGCACTGCCACACGTGCCACACGCACCACACGCACCACACGCGCCGCAAGGGCAGCAGACGCAGCCGCTCGCGATGGCGCTCGACGGTGACACCGCGCTCTCACGCTGGCTCATGCGTCTCGCGCTCGTGATCGCCGGTCAACCGGCGTTGCGTGACGACAGTCTGTGCATCGCGAACGACGTCCTCTGGTGGGTTCACCGTTTCGACGGCGACGAACCGGCAGCGCGCGTGGAAGCGCAACTCCGGCGCCAGCTCCTGGCCTGCACGATGGTGGCGTCGCAGGGCATGCAGGGTCAGGCGGCGCCGCCTGCATCGCTGGTGTCCCACGCCGCCGGCGCGGCAGACGCCAGCCAGCGCCTTGACGTCCTGCGCCGTTGCTGACCATGCGGTCTCACCTCACGCGCGTCACGCTACGCCTGGCTGCCCTGCTTGCCGGGCTCCCGTCGGTCACGCCAGCCATCGCGTCTTCGCCCGCACCACACGCGGAGCGTGCGGCGCTCGCGTCATCGGTCATGCCGGTTAGGCAGATCACGCCGGCCACGCCCAAGTGGCGCGGCGGCCCGTTCGTCTTTCAGAGCGCGGGCACGCCGCTTGCGGAGTTGTTACGCGACTTTGGCGCGCATCACGGCATTCCGACGGTCGTGAGCCCACAGGTCGACGACCGCTTTATCGGCACGCTGCCTGCGGGCGCGGCCCAAGCAACGCTCGACGCGCTATCGGAACGTTATCGGCTTTCGTGGTACTTCAACGGCCAGACGCTGCATATCTATAAGTCCAGCGAGGCAACGCGACGCGCCATGTCGCTGCGTCACGCGTCGCCCGGCGACTTGCTCGGGCACCTTGGCGACGCAGGTGTGCTGCACCCGCGGCACTGCGTCGCACGGGCGATTCCGGCGACACACGCGCTCGAGATCGCCGGCGTTCCGGCCTGTCTCGAGACGGTGTCGATGCTCGCCGAATACGTCGAACGCGACGCCCGGGATCAGCAGGAAAGCGAAGAGACCATCAAGATATTTCCCCTGAAATTCGCCACGGCAGACGACACGAGGTACTTTTATCGCGGGCAGGAAGTGGTCGTGCCGGGCGTCGTCAGCGTATTGAAGGATTTGATTCTCGGTGCCGGTCCGCTCATCGCCACCTCGGCCGCGCCCCCGACATCCCCGACATCCGCCGCAGCGATCACAGCCGCCCCCGTCACACGCACCGGCACGCCGCGCTTCTCGGCCGATCCGCGCCGCAACGCGGTCATCGTGCGCGAGCGCCGGCAGAATCTGCCCATCTATGGCGACCTGATCGCACAGCTCGACATCCGGCCCCGGCTGGTCGATATTTCGGTGGCGATCATCGACGTCAATGCCAGCGATATTGCCGAGCTTGGCGTCGACTTCTCCGGCAGCGCACGTCTGGGCGGCTTTGGCGCCGTATCGCTCAACGGGCAGTTGCAGGATGGCGACAGCAGCACGTTCACGACCGTGGTCGGCGACACCAACAAGTTCATGATCAATCTGAATGCTCTGGAGCGAAACTCCAAGGCACGTGTGCTCTCCCGTCCGTCCATCGTCACGCTCGACAATATGCAGGCCGTGCTCGATCGCAGCGTGACGTTCTACACAAAGGTCTCCGGCGAGAAAGTCGCCAAACTGGAAAGCGTGACGTCGGGCTCACTATTGCGTGTCACGCCGCGACTCGTGCCCAACGAAGGCGATGGTGCCGGTCGCGAACAGGTGATGCTCACGCTCAACATCGAAGACGGTGGCGAGGTGCGCAGCGAGCGCAACGCCCGCAATGAAGTGCCGACCATCCGCAACTCGTCAATTTCGACGCACGCCACGTTACAAGCAGGGCAAAGCCTGCTGCTCGGCGGTTTCGTGCAGGACGCGCAGCACGAGCAGGAGCGCAAGATTCCGCTGTTGGGGGATCTGCCGCTCATCGGCCGTCTGTTCAGTTCGACGAGTAACCGCAACGACAGTGTCATGCGCCTGTTTCTGATCAAGGCCGAGCCAGCGGCCGACGTGCCGAGCGCATGACCATGCTGACGCTGACGCTGCTCGACGGCCCGCTCGCCGGACGTCCCATGCCGTTGCCGCAGGGCGCGCTCACCATCGGGCATAGCGATTCCGACATTGCGATGACGCTCGAGCACGACATCCAGATCGTGCTGCACGTCGACGACGATGGCGTCCGGCTCGCGAACTCAGCTCCCGTCTGGGTCGACGGCACCCCGCTTGCCTCCATCGGGGACGACGCCGTCGCTCCTCCGGTGCTGCCCCTTCACGCGGTAATCGATCTTGCGGGGCTGGGGGTCTGGCTCGCAACCGTGGCGGACAGCCCGCCTGTCCCAACGCCGAAGCGTCCCGAGCGCTGTGCAGCGCATGCGCCATCGCCGCAAGCGCCGGCGATTGCCGTATCGCGCGGCCGCGCCCCGGCGGCGTGGATCGCTGTCACGGGAATGTCGCTTCTGATCGCAGCGGCCGGCGTGGCCATCTGGCGCACGGGGACAGCCAATGTCATCTCTGAGCCGCCTCAGCCCGACGCCTTGAAAGCCCTCGCGGCGCGCATCGCTCCTCAGGTCGCACTGAATACGACCGGCGACGCCGTGCGATTGTCCGGCGGCTGCATCGACGACGATACGCGCGCGCGGTTGCGCGCCGAAGCACGTTGGCAGGGAAAGGCGCTGAGCGATGAGACCTGGTGCCCGGAAGACTCGTTGCAGACGGTCGGCACGCTACTGCGTCTGCACGGCTTCGGTACCGCACGGGCGACTGTGGCGCCCGGCGGTGAAGTCGTGATCAGTGGACCCATAGTGGCGGACGCTCGCTGGCGCGCCACATCCGACGCGCTCGATGCGCTGTCGTTACCCCATGGATGGCGTGTCGCGCAAGGTGCCGCTCAGAGCTTCGAGCAACTGGTGAGCACACTGCGCGACGCCGGCCAGTTGCGCGGCATCGACATCTCCCGTGACCGCGACGGGTGGCGGCTCACGGGGGCGCTCACGGCGGGGCGGCATGCGTCGTTGAAGGGGGTTGTCGACGCCTGGAATACAGGCGCAAACACGATGCCCGTGCGCATTGAACCACTGCCTGCGCCAACGCCGACACTGGCAGACACAGGCTTCTCCGCGCCACTCGTGAGCATTGGCGGGTCCCCCGACGAGCCTCAGCTCACCCTTGCCGACGGCACGCGCCTTGCGCAAGGCGTGCGCTTGCCGGGTGGCACACGCGTGCTCGCCATCCATCCCGACGGGGTGTCGATCAGGGCGCACGACCGGCTTTTCTACTTACCACTGACTTCGGGGAATTTGCATGGCGATTCGTCTGACCCGGCTTGAGGACCAACTGGCGGCGTCCCCGGCGCCTGTCGCCCGCGAGGTAGGCACACAGCTCGACGCGGCACGACAGTCGTTGCAACAAGCGCTGCGCAAGCCGCTCGCCCCTGCACAACACGCACTGGTGCAGACGCAGATGCAAGCCGTCGAGGCCGCCGCAGCGATTCTCGACGGCATGGCACAGCGGTACGGCACGTCGTACGGACGATCGTCATGACGATGAAGGCGACCGATGGCGGATCAAGCGTGCGCAGAAGCCACAACGGGGCTCGCGCGACCAAAGTCCGCACCGGCTGCCCGTGAGAACCTTCGGCATCGCGCGCGCCCGCGCGAACGGGTCGCACGCCGGCCATGCCGGATAACGCTCGCTCGGGTGCATATCGATTTTTTCCACTCTCCACGTAAATCATGCCACGTTACGACCTAGCGCAGACTCTCGTCGAAGCTCTGAAGTTGATCGGCTGCGACCCCTGCAAGATCGACGCTGTTGACAATCACTCACCCATCGAGCTGACGTTCAACGCCTCGCCCAACATCATTGTGGAAACGCTGGAAGACAGCGCATGCAGTATTCACGCCGTGGTAGCCACTGACGAAGCCGCGCGGCTGCATCGCGCGAATAGCGAGCGCCTTCTGCAGTTCCTTATCGAACCCGCAGAATGGGCTGTCACGGGACATGTGCAGTTGAGCGAGCGCGACAACCGGCTCATTCTTCACGCCCAAGTCAAAGAGAAAACCGCCGCCGAGCCCGAACCGTTCGCACAGGCACTCACCGATTTCTACGACCGTATCAAACTCTGCCGGGAGCATTTGCGCGCCTGAGCGCCGTCACCCGCAGGTCTTGGCGCATTCCATGCGCCAATCGTCCCCCCTCTCCCGCCTCCCTCCACCTCCCTCCTCCCGGTCACCCGCCGGCCGAATCGCCTTCGTGGGCGATCTCCGTGCGCCAGACATCGAGCGCCTCGGCGAGCGTCTCACGTTGCGTCTCGTCGCGAAAGCAACCGTCGTGCGCCGCCTGAACCAGCCGCGTGAGTTCTCGCGAGAGCGCGTAACGAGCTTCAACCGTCACGACCCCCAGATATGCCGCCCGCTGCGCGAGCCATTCAGCGCCCGCCCAGGGCTGATCCAGCAACGTCAGCACTTCCGCGATCATCGTGTCCGTCTCGAACACACGAGAACCAGTTGCCCGCATGGCCTGCGCCGATTGCTCGCACGCCGACTCCAGCGTGAGGAACAGCACCACCCGGCGCAGATCGTCAACGACGGCGGCCAGACGCTGCGTGTCCGCGTCGGCCTGCTGTGCGCCCAACTCCAGACCCAGCGCCTGCAAGAGCGCACGCAAACGCGCGCGTCGCTGCGGAAAGCGGCGGCATTCGTCGAACCATTGCGTGAGCGAGCGTTGCGGACCCTGCGACTCGCGAAAGAGCGACTTGAGCTGCTGCAACAACGCCATGCCCGGGCCGCTCTGCCCAACGTCGCACTCGAGCGCCGCGAAGGCCTCGATGGCCCATGTTTCCGAGGATGTCAGTGCATCGAGCGTTCGGCGCAAACGCGTGCGGGTTCCGGCATCCAGCCCGCCATCGGCCAGCCACGCGGCGACAACCAGCGCGGCGTGCCCGGCCGACATTTGGGTTTGCCGTATCAGCAAGTGAGGATCGGGGACGAAAGGAAGATCGCGCAATTGTCCGCGCAAGGTCTCGAACTGCGCGCCGTTCACACGCGCGAAGCGATGCATCTGTTGCTCGAACAAGGCACGTGCACGCTGCTTGTCGTCGCGCACGTCGCGCTCGCCTGTGCGGCGGAATCGCACCCCCAGCGCGAAGCTGAGATTTTCCTGCGACTCGGCGAAGGCGGCCTCTTCGTTCTGCGCGATCGCGGCCTCGATCAGCGCGATATGCCCCGGCACCTCGGCAGCGCCCCCGCGCGATGGCCGAGCACCACCTTCCAATGCCTGCCACTCGTCTTCGAGCATGTGCTCGAGTGGCTTATGGTCTTGCGCTGTCCGAGGCAGTGTGTTGCCAGATGACGGCAGACGTTCAACCATAGGCGACCTCCAGACTCGGACTGATGTGCAAGCGCTCGATCACCGCCGCCAGATCTGCATCGAGATCCAGACACACGGTCACCCATTCGCTCTCGATGCGGGCCTGCCGATCGCCGAGCGTTGCATCCGGGGTGCAAGCGAGCACGATATCGGCATTGCGCAGGGCAAGCGCCACAGCGTCGAGATGCGCCGGTGGCACACGCAGCACCAGCGCCCCTTCTCGGACCACCCCCGGCAACGCGCGCCCGACACGCTGCGCGAAACGCTCGCCGATGTCGAGCGCACCGACGAAATTCGACAGCGCACCGGTCAGGGCATCCGCCACGCGACGCTCCAACGAGCGAATGACCTCGCGTTCCAGCGCGGCCTCGTCAATCAACCATTCGACGGTTTGCGCGACGGCCTCGCGATGTGCCGCTTCCGCCAGCGACGCCGCCTCCTGCTGTGCGCGCTCGCGCGCTGCGTCCTGCCAGGCGTCGCGCATGATCTGCGCGTCGAGTCTCGCCTGCTCGCGCTCGACCAGTGCGGCGTCGCGCTCGGCCTGCGCTTGCGCCATCCACTGGGCTCGCATGCCCGCCTGCTCGCGAAGCCGCTCAAGCGCCACGCCGGAAATTACCGGCCCCGCAGGCGCAGGGCCATCGATCATTTCGATAGACGTCAATGCAAAGTCGATGACATACATAGCATCTTCTCCAACGCGACGAGCCGCGGCCAGACGTCGTCCATCGCCGGCATGCCGTTTGGCATCGGGCCGGCTTCGACCGGTGGCGGCAACAGAATCCGTGCGGCTTTGCCCACCGTCGCCAGGTCGACCGCCATCGGCGCCGGTGCGCCATCCAGATACGCGCCGGTGGTCGCCAGTGCCGCCTCGACAATTTGACCGGGCGAGAACGTGGAACGCGCCGGCCACTCGCGCCGCGTGAGCAGCAAACGATCGCATTGCCAGGCATCGAGCCATGACGACAGCGCGCGGCGATAGGTGCCGAGCAACAGGTAGTCCGGACACCCCAGCATACGCAAGCCGTAGGCCAGCGAAACCCGTCGCAGACGCGGCACCAGCCGCAACACGGCATGCGCGATATCACTCGCGGGCGGCGCACAATCGTGCGTTAGCGCGCCGGGCCATCCCCGGCGGGCAATCAACAAGCGATCGATGTGCGCCCGGCAGACGACATGGCGCTGATAGGCTTCCCGCCACGAGAGCATGTCGAACGCTCGCCACCAGCCATCATCCATGTGCAAGCCGGGCTGCCAGATCAGGCGCGCCAGTTGGGCGACGGCACCATTGTGCAGACAGGTCACGCCGCCCTCGCTACCCGCGCACGCAAGCGCTGAACCCACGCGGCACGCCTTCGCCAAGCCATGGCGCCGGCAGCGATCAGGCCAATGCACGCCGCGGCCACCATGCCCCATCCCAGCGCGGAGCGCCAGCGTCCGTGCGTCACCGGGGTGCTCGCCTGCGCCCCCGAAGACGCATTGAGGGCCGCTCGCGGCAGGCGATAGTCCGAAGGCTGCAATACGATGCTGATGCGCTCCGGCGTTACCCCCGGCACACTGTCATGCACCAGACTGCGAATGTCGGTCATGCGCTGCGTCATGTTGACCTCGGGGCTGTACTTTACGAAGACCGCCACGCCAGGTGGCAACGTCGACCGCCCTGCCGAGTCCACCGGCACCTGCGCGATGGAGACCTCGGCCACCATCACACCGTCGAGCGCCGCCAGCATGCGCTCCAGCCGTTGCTCCTTGAGATAGGTGAGCTTCGCCTGCTCTTGCACGGGCGAGCTGACCAGTTGTCCCGGCGGAAACACGTCCTCGACCGAAGCCCGCTTCTGGCGCGGCAATCCGTGCTGACGAAGCACTTCGACACCGCGCACGAAGTCGCTGCGCTCGATACGCACCGTCATGCCGGTCGTGTCGGCACGCTTGTCTGCCTGCAGTCCCGAGACAAGCAACAAGGCCAGCATCTGGTTGGCCTCCGTCTCGCTCAATGCGCGATGCAATTCGACCTTGCACCCCGCGAGCGTGAACACGAGCGCGAAGCCGATCCACCATCGGCCAACGAGACGCCGCCTTGCCGCAGACCTCGCGCGTTGCGCCAGCGTCGGCGCCACGTCAGCGATGCGAATACCGTACGTCATTGCATGTGAACCAGCTTGTTCACGCCTTGCGTCGCAGCGCCTGCTGCCTTCGCGACCACCTCGAGCGTCAGCACGCGCTCGGTCAGCACGCGCTGCACACCGAGCATGCGGCCCGGATCGTCGAGCGCACGCTCGTCCAGCGCCACCCGCTCAACAAGACGTTCCGTCTTGCCGGACAGCTTGCCCGCCGCGCTGAGCAGGTGATGTTCCGGCAGAGATGGCGCGCTCGCCAACGCATGACCGAACCGCACGGCGTCGCTTTCGCTGGCGGTGGGGACCGAGAGCGCAGCCTTCGCGGGCGCCGCATCCGTGGCGACCTGAGCCGCGATATCGAAGATCAGGGAAGTCGTCATGACAAGAAAGTCGGAGAGGAGGAGGAAGAAGCGCACCCGCCTGAGACAGAGCGGCGCGCATCGATCGCATCGATCGCATCGAGCCAGCGCGCGAGCACATCGGCCTCCGGGTCGCCCTCGCGCCCGGAGGCCATGGCGTGCGTCAGGTACGCGCGTGCCGCGACGGCATCGCCTAGCGCAATGAGAAGCGCCACATGCAGCCACTGGCGCGCCTCGCAATCCGTCACGAGCGACGGCAAGGCTCGCAGGATCACGCGGGCCTGCGCCTGCATGCCGTGATGGGCGCCAGCGATCGCCAGCTCGACGATGCGCTGCCGGACCGGCGCGTCGAGCCACTGGCCAACGGCGTCGCACGACGTCTGTTCGGCGAACGTCATGCGATCTTGGCGATGATGCCCATCAGCGTATCCTTGATGAGCTTGATCGCCGAACTATGCAGGCCAACCATCGTCGAGAACTGCTGCAACTTGAACTGCACGTCGAGCATGTGCTTGGGGTCGTTGACCTCCCGCGCACGGACGGCTTGCGTGGCTTCGTCCGACATGTGCCGCACGCCTTCGGCCATGCCGCGATGGATCTCTTCGACGTTCATTGCACGCCTCCGTCGGTCACGGCGCCGTGGCCGGCCACCAGATCGGCGCGCATGGCGGCATAGGCGTCGGCGCGCGGCATGGCGACACGGCGCCCGCCGCGCTGCGGCGGTGTGCCAAGACGAATCTCCGTCGGGGCACAGTCGAAGCGTTTGCGGAAGGTATCGGTGAAGTGCGCGTGATTGGTGAAGCCGCACTCGAGCGCAATGTCGAGCACCTTGTGACGCGTGGAAAGCAGCAGATCGCGCGCCAGTCGAAGGCGTCGCTCGAGCAGCCACTGCTTCGCGGGCATGCCGTACGTCTGCTGAAACAGGTAACGAAACTTGCGCAGCGGCATCCCGAACTCTTCGGCGAGCCGCCCGACCGGCCACGGCCGGTGAAAATTCGCCTCGACGAAATCGAACAGCGAATGGCTGCCTGCAATCGTCTGACGCAACATCGCGGAGAAGTAGCGCTGATCGCGACAGAGGCAATACACATAGAAGAAGCGCAGCATCGCCATGCGGTCGACGTTTTGCAGCGTCATGGCCACGTCCACCATACTGGGCTCGAGTATCAGCGTGCGTGCCGCCTGCCGGTGGAAGACGCCAAGCGGGCGGCGATCGAGCAGATCGACGACGTCCGGGTACAGCGCCTGCAGATCGCAGGCATGAAAGTCGTGTGACACCACAGGCCCTGGGGCATCCATCGTCGCGTCTGAACTGGTTGCGGTCATGCTGCCTGCCGGCAGCGTGTGCACGAGACCGCTCACATTCAGTTTGACGTCGTGGCGGCTGATCAGAAATCGCACCGTACTCATAGGCTCCTCCTCTGACGATAACTCGTCGGCGGGATGACAAAGTCGAAGGTCACACCATAGGCGAGTACGCGCGCGAGCATCATCCGGTGGACACCTTAATGTGAGTCATCACAGGCCTGAGTTTTCGCTTTTAGGAAGAAGACTGTCGGGAAGCACAAAAAAACCCGACGCAATATCGCGTCGGGTTTTCGTGGGGGGTGCCTGCTGCCGAAGTTCGTTCAGGCCATCTGCGCCGGAGAGAAACTGTCGGCTCGCGCCATCGGCCAGTATTTTTCGTAGAGGTGATAGCGGAACTGTCCACGCAGCAGATCGCCGGGCTCGAGGTACTTCAGCGACTCCGACATGAGCCGGATCTCATTGGACGACACACGCTTGACGATGTGATGGGCGCGCAAGTCCGACGGATGCGACAACCCCGCCGCCTGAATCAACTCTTGCAGCGCATGCAACGTGTGCGCGTGGAACTGCTGGACACGTTGCGCCTTGTCCGGCACCACGAGCGCACGTTGACGCAACGCATCTTGCGTAGCCACCCCCGTCGGACAGCGGTCGGTATGACATTTCTGCGACTGAATGCAGCCGATGGCGAACATAAAGCCACGTGCCGAGTTGCACCAGTCGGCGCCGATCGCGAGCGTACGTGCGATATCGAATGCGGTGACGATCTTGCCCGACGCCCCGATGCGGATCTTGTCGCGCAACCCGGCACCCACGAGCGTGTTATGCACGAGCAGCAGCCCTTCCTGCAACGGCGCTCCCACGTGATCGGTGAATTCCAGCGGTGCGGCGCCCGTGCCGCCTTCTGACCCATCCACGACGATGAAGTCGGGCAGGATGCCGCTCTCGAGCATCGCTTTCACAATGCCGAAGAACTCCCACGGATGGCCGATGCACAGCTTGAAGCCGGTCGGCTTGCCGCCCGAGAGCGTGCGCAGACGGTCGACGAATTGCAGCAGGCCGAGCGGCGTCGAGAACTCGCTGTGGCGCGACGGCGAAATGCAATCCTGCCCCATCGGCACGCCGCGCGTGGCGGAAATTTCGGGCGTGATCTTCGCGGCCGGCAGCACCCCGCCATGCCCCGGCTTGGCCCCTTGCGAGAGTTTCACTTCGATCATCTTCACCTGAGGGGTTGTCGCCTGCGCGGCGAACTTCTCGGCGCTGAAGGTGCCGTCGTCGTTGCGGCAGCCGAAGTAACCCGAAGCCACTTCCCAGATCAGGTCGCCGCCCTGCTCACGGTGATGCGGCGAGATCGACCCCTCGCCGGTGTCGTGAATGAAGTTACCGAGCTTCGCGCCGCGATTGAGTGCGCGAATCGCGTTGGCCGACAGCGCGCCGAAGCTCATCGCGGAGATGTTGAAGATCGACGCCGAGTAGGGTTGCGCACGCTCAGGGCCGATGGTGATACGGAAATCGTGATTCTTCAGGACGGTCGGGGCGAGCGAATGCGCGATCCACTCATAGCCGGCTGCCTTGACGTCGACCTCGGTGCCGAACGGGCGGCTGTCGACGTCCCCCTTGGCACGCTGGTAGACGATGCTGCGCTGCGCGCGCGAGAACGGCGTCTCGGACGTATCGTCTTCCACGAAATACTGGCGAATCTCCGGCCGGATGGATTCAAACAGAAACCGGAAATGGCCCCACAACGGGTAGTTGCGCAGCACGGCGTGACGCTGCTGGAGGATGTCCCAGACCCCGAGAACGGCCAACGCCGCAAACGGCAGCGGCCAGAGCGGATGCCAGCCGTCGAGGAGCACCAACGCGAGCGATGCGACGAGCAACGCCACGACGAGCCAGAGAGCCAGGAATCGGCGCGAAAACATGAAACCTCCTTGCTTTGGGGGGGACACTCGCCGGTCACGCTGCCGGGTGTGTCCCCGGCGAGCGCCGGCGGCTTCAATGCGTATTGAGGATGGTGTGTTTGGCCGCCGCAGCGGCCTGCGTGTCGGCATGGCCCGGCGCGGCTGGCGTCGTCGATGCGATGATGCCGCCGCCCAGACAGATCTCGCCGTCATACAGCACGGCCGACTGGCCCGGCGTGACGGCCCACTGCGGCTCGGCGAAGGACAGCGTAAGCGCACCCGCGTCGGCACGCACGACTTCGCAGGCAGCGTCGGCCTGACGATAGCGAGTCTTCGCACCGCAACGCGTGCCTTCAGCCGGCGGCTCGCCCGCGACCCACGACAGATCTTCGGCGTCGAGCGTGCCCGAGAGCAGCCACGGATGGTCGTGCCCTTGAACCACGTAAAGCGTATTGCTCGCCATGTCCTTGCGCGCGACAAACCACGGCTCGCCGGAGCCGTCGCGGCTGCCCCCCAGACCGATGCCCTTGCGTTGCCCCAGCGTGTAGAACGCCAGCCCCACGTGCTCACCCACGATCGCGCCGTCCGGCGTCTTCATCGGCCCTGGCTTGGTCGGCAGATAGCGATTGAGGAAGTCGCGGAACGGACGCTCTCCAATGAAGCAGATCCCCGTCGAATCCTTCTTCTTCGCGTTCGGCAGACCGATCTGCGCGGCGATCTCGCGAACCCTCGTCTTCGGCATTTCGCCGAGCGGGAACATCGTGCGCGAGAGTTGCTTCTGGTTCAGACGATGCAGGAAGTAGCTCTGATCCTTGGTGTGATCGAACGCCTTGAGCAGCTCGAAGCGCCCTTCGCGCTCGCGCACACGGGCGTAGTGGCCGGTGGCGATGGTTTCACCGCCCAGCGCCACCGCGTGATCGAGAAACGCCTTGAACTTGATCTCGGCATTGCACAGCACGTCCGGATTGGGCGTGCGGCCAGCCGAATACTCGCGCAGGAATTCCGCGAATACGCGGTCCTTGTACTCGGCGGCGAAGTTCACGGCTTCGACGTCGATGCCGATCAGATCGGCGACCGACACCACGTCGATCCAGTCCTGCCGGGTCGAACAGTATTCGCTGTCGTCATCGTCTTCCCAGTTCTTCATGAACAGACCGACGACGTCGTAGCCTTGTTGTTTGAGCAGCCATGCCGTGACCGACGAATCCACGCCACCCGACATGCCCACCACTACGCGTTTTTGACTCATGTATTGCCTTGCCCCCCGGCAATGGCCGGATGGGTCTGAAGTATCGCGAGGTCGTAACGTACCCCCCGCAGGTAATCGTCCATGCATCGCTCGAGAATCGGTGAGCGGTGCCGCGCGCGCTGTGCGCGCACCTCGTCCGGCGTGAGCCAGAGCGTGCCGACGATGCCCTCGTCGAGCGTGCGCGACGCGTCGAACGCGCCCAGCGTACCGGTGAAGGCGAAACGCAGATAGGCGATGTCGTCCGGGCCTGGGGCCAGATAAATGCCCAGCAGGTGCTGCGGCTCGAACGGATGCGCCGTCTCTTCGAGGACTTCACGACGCACCGCGTCAAGGATCGACTCGCCCGGTTCCAGATGGCCGGCCGGTTGGTTGATCAACAGGCCCGCACGCTTTTGCTCCTCGACAAACAGAAAACGGCCGTCGCGTTCGACGACCGCGGCAACCGTCACATTGGGCTTCCAGCGTGCATTCATGGCACATCCTTGCGGGACGCAGCCCCTGGCGGACATCGATACGCCAGGACGTTACCCCGGTAAAACCGACATTTTACCGTCTGACGGTGTTTGGCGCAGGAGACCGGCCGTTCAGAGAACCGACCGGTCGGTCGGCTCACACGGCCGCGCTGCGATCTCACCGGCATCACCCTATGTCGTTTGGTGCAATAGGCGGGTTTGTAATCTTCGGGTAAGCTTCGAGCTCCAGCAATGTGCAGCTCGCAGTGGCAGTACCGCATCACCGGTTTGTGCAGTAGTTCGTTTGCAGTGGTTTGTGCAGGACTAATGTCATCAGCGGCGAAACAGGTAATGCGTCTGCCCCGGCAGCGCACGTGCTGCGGCTCCTTGGCCGTTGATGAGATCAGTTCACAAACCCAAGGAGATACGCAATGAGAATCGGCATCCCCGCCGAGACGCTTGCCGGTGAATCCCGTGTCGCGGCCACGCCCGAGACGGTGAAAAAGCTGGTCGCGTCGGGACATCAGGTCGTCATCGGACGCGGCGCAGGAGACGCCGCCAGTGTGCCCGACACCGCCTTCGCGGCCGCCGGCGCCACGCTGGGCAATGCCGCCGATGCGCTGGGCGCAGAACTCGTGCTCAAAGTGCGAGCGCCATCGCCGGACGAACTGACGCAGATCCCGCGCGGCAGCGTGGTCGTCGGCATGCTCAATCCGTTCGACGCCGAGAACAACGCTCGCATGGCGGCGGCCGGCATCATCGCCTTCGCGCTCGAAGCGGCTCCGCGCACCACGCGCGCGCAAAGCATGGACGTGCTGTCTTCGCAGGCCAACATTGCGGGCTACAAGGCCGTGATGCT
>NZ_CABPST010000019.1 GCF_902459805.1 Pandoraea bronchicola
ATGTCTTCCGTTTCAAACTGTCAAAATCATGCCGGATTTTCTACTTTTCAGTGGTACTGTTTTCTGGGGTAGGGTCAATGACGGCTTGTCCCTTCGTCACGATGGTGCCCGACGCGTTGTTCAGCGCCTGCGGTCCGGCGGCGACCCCCAGGCCAAGCGAGGCGTCGTAGCCAAACGGACGCCGCGCGGCCAGCGACGCGTAGTACGGATATGGGTCGGGGTGCGTGACGGCATCGAGCGGTCCGGATGGGAATTCGAGAGTCGGATTTGAGAAAGCGATGGGCATCACGAAAACTCTGCTGTAGAAAAAATCGCGGTGACGATATGTCGCCATCTTCGCTCAATGCCACCGGTCATGATTCACCGTGACGTGAAATGTCATGGCACGGCGAAGTCCCCCGGCAGTTGCGAGTCGTCCGCGCCTATAATCACACTCGATCAGCCGTCGGCAAATGTGCCGGTATCCAAAATAAACGGACATCTCTGAGACGCCATCGTGTTGCACAAGAATCCCGCCTCCGTTGTCGAAAACGCCCTGAACGACCCGTCACGCATCTGCCCGGTGTTCGCTGCTCCGGCATTGATTTCCGGTCAGCGACTCAGCGTGCAATGGCGCGGCGAGTCGATTACCGTTCGGGCACCTCGTCCTATGCTGAAGAAGCTCTTCGAGTGGTGTCAGGGGCATAGAAGTCTCACCGAACTCGGAAACCTGTCCGTGCAGACATGGGGCGATGACCGCATGTCCCGCTTCGTCGCTGACCTGCTCGATGCTGGAGTCATGGTGGATGCCGCATTGCAACTCCCTGCGATAGCTGAAGCCACAGTGGATCCGCTGGCTCGTTTCGGACTGCCTGCACACGCAGGCGTGTGGTCTGCAGTGAGCGCGCTTGCTTCGTGTACTGCGGAACCTGAGACTCAGGTGCATGTGATGCCGCAAACGTCCTCAAGTCTGGACGGTCTTTGGCGAGATCGGCGGTCCGCCAGAGAATTCGGCGGGCAAGGAATATCCAAGGCGTCGTTGGCGGGCGTGTTGCGCGCGGCGTATGGCGCAGTCGTCGATAGCGACCATACACGGCGTACGGTGCCGTCAGCCGGGGCACTTCACACGCTTCGGCTCGGCGTGGTGCTGCTTGATCCGATTGATGACTTGCCCAGTGGCGCCTACCTTGTGAAGTTCGACAGTTCTCGTAGTTCTGAGATGCAATCGGACGTTGCGCTGTCGCGTATTGATTCGTCTCCCACAGATATCTTTCGCGCGTCCAACGCACCTCGCGATTTGACGAACGTGCGCGTTGTCCTGGTCGCTTGGGCCGATCTCTCACTCACGGCGTTGAAGTATCGCAATCGCGCATACCCATTTCTCATGTTGGAGGCGGGGGCAGCGTTGCAGAACGTGGCGCTGTATTGTGCTGACGCGAAGCTGGCGTGGAGCCCCTACGGGAACTACTCGCCCTCCCGCATGGCTGCGTTATTCGAGGTGCCAACGCGTGCAACGATACTTGCGACGGGGTTGTTAGGCAGTCTGAATCTCGCGGCATTGGAGACCAGACATCCAGACGCTTTGCCACTGACATTAACCTGGTCCGAAGAACTTCCGTCCCTGCCCTTTCATGCGGCGACGGCCAAGATCGATGTCGAGTCCAACACGGAGGGGCTGGCGTGGGGGCGCGCCGCAGATCCGGTACTCGCACTGGACAAAGCGATTGCGGAAGCCGTCGAGCGCTATGCATATCGCACTCCGAGGTGCTTGCGGTGGGGAACACTTCTGGAGTTGCCCAACGCCGTTCATCCAGAGAGAATTATTGCTTTCTCGCCAGCCCAGTATCGACGCAAAGATTTCCCGTTTACCCGCCTTCGCGACAATGAGCGCACGCTGTGGACAGAAGCGGTCAGCGCGCGGGACGGACATGATGTTTTGGTTCACGCTGACTGTGTTTTTCATGCCAAGGGCCTTGAAGCGTTAAGGGATGGGCCGATTCGATGCTGGGCGACATCCTCAGGATGCGCTTCGCATCTCGACATTGTGGCGGCGCAGAATGCTGCGTTATGGGAATTGGTGGAACGGGACGCATTTATGCGTCACTGGGCGGCTCAGACACCTGGCACTCGGATAGACGAAGTGTCGCTGCCCGCCGGATTTCGGTTTCGTATCGACTGGTTGAAGGCCAATGGGTGCACGGTAGCGCTTTTCGTATTGGACCGTGGTGTGCTCCCGGCGGTGATGGTGGCAATTAGAAACGATGAGAAGCATTTCACGTGTTTCGGCGCTGGGGCAGGCGCCGATCTCGCAGGCGCGCTGGAAACTGCATTGGGCGAAGCGGAGATTGGGGCGCATGCACGCCTCGCGGCACTGGCCGCGGTGGTCGTGACGCCTTCCCAGGTACGATTTCCGGCCCATCATGTCGATCTTTTTGCGACGCGCCGATATTACAAGAGAGCCGATGCCCTATTGGCCGGTGCCCGATCGCGGACTTTTCAAACGCTGGCGAACGCCCACCGCGCGGCTTGTGGCGACGTTCTCGCGTCCCTCCTAAGCAAAGGGCTTGACCCGATATTCGTCGATTTGACAGTTCCCGATGCTCCACGAACCACGCGCGGCGCGCGGCTGCATACGGTACGTGCACTCGTCCCCGGTTTGCTGCCGATGACGTTCGGTGCGGGCAGAATGCCGATGGGAATGTTGAAGACTTGCGCTAAAGCGGCGCTCTTCCCTCATCCTTTTGCCTGACGATTCTTGTTGCGCTAGTTGACACAGCGCTGACCCTTCTTCGCTTCTATTGAGGTTTATCGTGATTCATATGTTCGACCTGAACGCTCATCTCACGGCCGTGCGCCGATGGGTGAAAGCGGCTGGAGGAACACTCGCGCTCGACGTGAATACCTACCGGGCCACAGTGTCTATCGGCTCGAAGTCCACGACGTTGATTCCAAAATTCTCGTTTCGCGCGTCTCATGGGTTGGCTTACACGAACTCGCTGACTGAAGAGACTGCCATGGGCTTCGTCGGCTGGCTGCCTTACACGGTGAAGCGATGGCCTATTTCATCCGATAAGGTCGTATTCAAGAGGTATTGCGAGGACCAAGGCCTTCGTGTAACGCCTTCGTGGCGACCTCCTGAAATGCCGCAATCAAAAAATTTCATCGTCAAACGCAGAAACGGATCGTTCGGACAGAACTTGTTCGGGCCGTTTCGTCATGATCAAACGGAAGCCGTGCCGACGTTACTCGATACCGATTATTGTGAAGCTTTTGTATTAGGGAAGACGTGCAAGATATGGTTTTGGAATGATCGCCCCGTGGCCATGGAGGCACTCGAATTTCCTTGTCTGATCGGCGATGGGCATCGTTCGCTCAACGCATTGGCTAAAGAACGTCGGGGAAACTACGATAAGTCGCATTCGTTGGAGCAAAGCGAGGCGATGCTGGCATGGCAAGGCGTGAGCCAGGAAACCATCGTCCCGGAAGGCACGCGTGTCTATCTGGATTTCCGGTTTGTTACGCCGTTTGATCCACTCGTTTGGGGAGACCGGGATAGCCTTGCCAAGCAATCGGAGGCTTTGCAGGAACACTTGCGCAATATCGGCCGCGTCTTGTGGTTTGGCATTCCTGAGGACACAAGGCATAACACCGTGTTTACGCTGGATGCGATTCTGGACGAGGAAGACCGATTGTGGCTGTTGGAAATGAATAGCAATCCGATGGTGCACCAAAACACATATGGCGCAATGCTGGACTCCATATTTGAACGTCGCAATACCCCCCTGAGTCCGGGTTCCCGAAGTACTACAACATAACGTTTTTGCTCGTCAATGGGCCTATGAAACGTATTGGAGTACGCAACATTGAGACCACACGATAAGCGGGTCTTGTGACATTCATGAAAGTAAATGCAATAATGCGCGGCCAAATGTGAGAAGTAAATAAATACGAAATACGCGCACATCGATGGTGCGTTGGGGTGTATCCCGGGGGAGTAGCATGTATTCCGATTTTGCGTTACGCCTGATGGCGGAGTTGCTGTGGACGGGATTGCAGGTTTGTTTTCCCGTTCTTGCGCTTACGATGGCCGTCGGGCTGACAATCAGTGTGTTTCAGGTCGTCACGCAAATTCAGGAAATGTCGCTGACCTTCGTGCCGAAGCTCATCACAGCGGGCCTGAGTCTGATTTTCTTCGGCCCGTGGATGTTGCAGAAGATCACGGCATTTGCCACCAAGCTCTGGGTGGCAATTCCAGGCATGTTCTGAGGAGCACATATGACATTGCTCCATCAACTCGATCCACAGTGGCTATTAGCAGTGCTATTGGTCGCGGTGCGTATCTCGGCCCTTCTTCTTGTTACGCCTGTTCTGACGATGAGCGGCGTTCCGCCGATGGTCAGATTCCTGCTCGTCGCGGGGTTTGCCGTCGCGCTGGTCGGCGGCGCACCGGATTGGCGAAGCACGCTCCCGGGCGATTTCGGGTCGGTCGTCGGCGCCATGGTATCCGAAGCGATGCTCGGCGCTACGCTGGCGCTGGGAGTGCTCGCATCGTTTGCGTGCTTCTCTGTGGCAGGGCGTCTGCTGGATGTGCAGATCGGCTTCGGCATCGGGCAGGTGTTCGATCCGGTCAGTCTGCGTCAGGCGCCGGTGCTCACCGGGCTGTTCAATCAACTTGCCATTTTTCTTTTCTTTCTGGCAGGCGGTCATTACACGCTCTTGCGCGGGTTGGCTTACAGCTTTCGGATGGTCACGCCCGGTGCTGCCTGGCAAAACCCGGACTCCGTGACCATGGTGATCAAACACGCCGGCAGCATGTGGACGCTCGGGTTCGCGCTCATCTCGCCGGTCGTGCTTTGCCTGCTGCTCGTGGAGTTCTGTCTCGGCGCGCTCGCTCGCAACATGCCGCAAATGAACATGTTCGCGTTCGGCATTCCGCTCAAGATCGTGATCGGTGTGGCCGCACTCGCGTTGTGGTTGCCGCTTATGCATGGCCCGATGGATCGCGCCTACGCGCTGACGTTCTCGTTCTGGGAGGCCGTGTTACCCAATGGCTGATCAGGATCTTGACCGCAACGAACAGGCGACGCCGCACAAGCTCAGGAAGGCGCGTGAGAAGGGCAGTGTCGGCAAGAGCGCTGACGTGCCCGCCGCCGTCGTCTTCACCGTCGCGGTGGCGTACGCCCATGCCAACGCATGGGAGGTGATTAATCGTTTCCTTGCCATCGAACAGCGGCTGTTTGCCGCCATACGTATAGCGAGCGAGCAGGGCAGTATTTTCTCCGTGGCGCTGTGGAAATCGGTGATCGGCGAACTGAGCGGCTTGGTCTTTCCTCTGCTGTTCTTCGTTTGTATTGCCGGCGTGCTGGCGAATGTGGTTCAGACCGGCCCCGTCTTTGCACCGAAGGCATTGACCATCGACATGATGCGACTCAACCCGATGACCGGGTTGAAGAAGCTGTTTTCCATGCGCTCGCTCTTCGATACGGCACGCGCCCTCGTCAAGTTCAGCGCCCTGGCGATCGTCACCTATCTGGCGCTTGAGCATGTTGCACCGAGTCTGGTGAGCCTTGCCGCTTTGCCGCCGCAGGGCGCGTTGCGTCTATTTCTCGGTGACCTGACGTCCATCGGTCTGGCGACGGCGGCGGCGCTGGCATGCCTTGCCGTGCTGGATTTTGCGTACTCGCGTCGCGAGTTCGGCAAGCAAATGCGCATGAGCAAACGTGAAGTCAAGGACGAATCGAAGCAACGTGAAGGCGACGCCTCGATTCGCGCGCGGCTCAAGGCGATGCGCCGCGAAATGCTGGCAAAAATGAATAGCGTCGCGGACACGCGAGATGCCGACGTCGTCATCACGAACCCGACGCACTTTGCCGTTGCGTTGCGCTATGAACACGGCGTGATGACGTCTCCGCAGATTCTCTCGAAGGGAACGGGGCAAATGGCATGGATGATTCGCACGATTGCCATGCGCCGCGCCATCCCCATCGTGCAAAACCCGCCGCTGGCTCGCGAACTCTATTTCCGGGCGCACATCGGGCAACACGTGCCCACGCATACCTACGCCCAGGTGGCCCGCATCATGGTCTGGGTGTTGTCGATGCGTGACGCGCAGCGGCGTGCTGCTGTCGGCCGCGACATGGCAAGCGGAGGTGTGTGATGAACGCCTTGCGCAATGTGCTGGGCAAGCACACTGACATCGCGCTCGTTGCCCTGGTGCTGGGCGTGCTACTGGTGCTCTTCGCACCGATTCCCAGCGCGATGCTCGACTTTCTCATCATGGCGAACGTCAGCTTCGCCTGTCTGATTCTGTTGCTGACGTTCTACATGGCGCGACCCGTCGAGTTCTCGACGTTCCCTTCGCTGCTGCTGATCGCGACGCTGTTCCGGCTGTCGCTCAATGTGGCTGCGACGCGTCTGATCCTATCGGACGGGGATGCGGGCAAGGTGATCGGCGCCATCGGCAGCTACGTCGTGGGCGGGAACTACGTGATCGGCATCATCGTGTTTCTGATTCTGATCGTGGTGCAGTACGTCGTGGTGACCAACGGCGCGCAACGTGTCTCCGAAGTCGCGGCGCGGTTCACGCTCGACAGCATGCCGGGGCAGCAAATGAGCATCGACGCCGACCTGAACATGGGGTTCATCGATCAGGCAGAAGCGCAACGCCGACGTAAAAATCTCGAGAAGGAAGCGGCCTTCTACGGCGCGATGGACGGCGCGAGCAAGTTCGTCAAGGGTGACGCCATTGCCGGCATCATCATCCTGCTTGTCGACAGCATCGGTGGTCTGGTCATAGGTGTGATCCAGCACGGCATGCCGTGGAGCGAGGCGCTTCAGACTTACACCCTATTGACCATCGGAGATGGCATCGTCACGCAGGTGCCCGCGTTGGTGATCGCAGTGGGCACCGGGATCATCGTGACGCGCTCCGCGTCGGATACGAATCTGAGCGTGGAGGTCTTCCGGCAGATCACTTCATTTCCGAAAACGCTGCTGATCGCGGGGACTGCGCTTGCAGGTCTCGTCGCGCTGCCGGGAGTGCCGTTGTTGCCGGCCATTCCGTTGTTTGCCGTGCTTTTCGGTGCGGCGTGGTTTGCCTATCGCGCGCAGCGCGAAACGCCGGATTCGGCCGACGCGCAAGAGACCGGTGACGACGGCGCGATGTCGAGCGAGAATGCCGACGACCCCTATCGCCAGCTCGATATCGAGCCGATCGAAGTCTGGGTGGGGCAGCGCTGGGCGGGCGTGGTCACCGACGGCACATTGATGTCCGATCGCCTAGCGCTCTTCCGTAATCAGTTCGCGCAAGAGTTCGGCGTGGTGTTGCCCAAAGTTCGCTTCCGCACACAGGAGCGCTTCGGGCCACATCAGTATGAAATTCAGATCGACGGCGTGCCCGCGGCGCGCGGCGAATCCAGGCTCGATCAGGTGCTGGCGATTCACCCGTCGGGAGACACGAAGCATCTAAAGGGCGAGCCGACGAAGGAGCCGACTTACGGGCTGCCTGCCATCTGGATCGACGAATCGCAGCGCGCTTCGGCGGTGGCGGCGAAATTCACGTTGGTCGATGCGCAAACCGTGCTGATGACGCACTTGACCGAAGTGCTGCGACGCGAGGCGGCGACGCTACTTTCGCGGGCCGAGGTCGAGCGAATGCTGGCCCGCGTGCGACAGAGCCAGCCGACATTGGTCGAGGAGATCGTTCCGACGGTGCTGGCCGTCAGCGACATCCAGCGGGTGCTGCAGAACCTGCTCAGAGAAAAGGTAAGCGTTCGGAATCTGGCGGCGATTCTTGAGGCGGCGCTGGAGGCCGGTCGAGTCACCAAAGACATCGCCTATCTGACAGAGCGGGTGCGCCAGCGCCTCGGGCGAGCGATCTGTCAGGGACTGGCCGGAGACGCGGCAGGACTGCATGTGCTGACCATCGACGCGGGGTTGGAAAGCCAGTTCCTGCACAGCGTGCGCGGCGCGGATCCTGCACAGCCGTTCGTCGTGGATCCCGGATTGGCGGAACAGTTCATTTCTCGTCTTGCGCACCAAACGGAGCGCATGATGAAGAGCAACCTGTTGCCCGTGCTGCTGTGCTCGCCAGAGCTTCGCCGTCATGTCCGGGCATTGTCGGAGCGTGCCGTGCCGCACCTGCGCGTGTTGTCGATGGCGGAAATTCCCCAGTCGTTTGAATTGAAGTCGTTCGGCGTGGTGGCGACACAGCCCGCCGCCGCGTGATGGCATTGCCTTATTGCCCTGAGGAGCCGATTGCACCATGACAGACATTCTTGCCGTTGCGCTTTACGCCATGCAGGACGACATGGCTCGACTAAACGGGGTGGCGACTAACCTCGCAAATCTCTCGACGCCGGGCTACAAGCGTCAGGTGCCGGTCAGCGCTGGCTTCGGTGCCATGGTCGCGGGCCTGTCGGGCGCCGCATCCGGTATGTCGGGGGAGATAGCTGGCGGTATCGCGCAAGCCGGCACGGCAGCAAGCGTGCAACGCATCGATCCCCGTCCCGGCACGCTCAAACGCACAGGCGCGCCGCTCGATTTCGCGATCAATAGCGAGGGCTTCTTCGAAATCGCGACACAGAGCGGCCCGGCCTATACACGCAAGGGCAACTTTCACGTGGATGCGCGAGGGCGTCTGGTGACGGAGCAGGGCGATCCTGTCATGGGGAAGGGGGGGGAGATTGTGCTGACCGGAAGCCATCCGGTGGTCGATGCTGCGGGCAACGTGACCGAGAGCGGTCAGCCAGTCGCACAACTGCGCGTCGTCGGCTTCGAGCGCGCCGATAGACTCTCGCCGCTGGGATACGGCATGTACGCAGCGAACGGCCCAGGCAACGCCATGCAGGACGTCGATCTTCAGGTGAGGCAAGGCTATCTGGAGAACGCCAACGTCACGAACATGCAGGAGATGGTGCAGTTGATGCAAACGATGCGCCACTTCGAATCGATGCAGAAAGTCGCGCAGGGGTACGACGACATGCTGGGCAACGCCATCCGAAAGTTGTCGGATTGACCCTCGGAAAAATTCGATAGCAACGACGCTGCAAGCAAGACAGCGAAACGAAATAAGCAGTAATACACACGGCGAGGCCGGTCGGCGACAAGCGACCGCATCGCGAAATCGAAGCGAAGTATCGGGGAACGGGATGATCGACGCACTCTACATCGGCGCGACGGGGATGCAAGCACAGCAACTCAACGTCGACACGATTGCACAGAACTTGGCCAACGTCGGCACGACGGGCTACAAACGGAACTCGGTGAGCTTCACCGACCTGATCGCGCGCGAAGCGACGCCGCTCGCGCGTTCTTCGGACGCCGCGATTGCGGGGCCGCTGGCGGCACTGCCGCATCTGGGCAGCGGCGTCGCAGTGGGCCACATGGCCAAAGTGTTCGAGGGCGGTGACATGAAGAAGACCGGCTCGCCGCTCGACATCGCCATTCAGGGGGAAGGGTTTCTCAGCGTCACACTGCCTGACGGCAGCGAAGCCTTCGCGCGCGGCGGCACGCTCAAGGTCAACAGCGACGGTCAACTGGCGACGTCCAGCGGTTATGCCCTGCGCCCCGGCATCACGATTCCGGACAACGTCCAGGCGATCGCGATTGCCGCTGACGGCACCGTCAATCTCACCGTGCCCGGACAGTCGACCCCTATCGAAGCGGGACACCTCGAATTCGTGCGCTTCACGGATGCCGGATCGCTGACGGCGCTCGGCGAGAACACCTACCGTGCAAACGACGCTTCCGGCGCGGCGATTCAGGTCACACCCGGACAGAACGGCGTGGGCACGCTACAGCAGGGCTTTCTGGAGGGCTCGAACGTCAAGCTGGTCGACGAAACGGTGGGCCTGATGGTGGCGCAGCGTGCCTATGAGGCGAGCGTCAAGGTTGTCCAGGCGGCTGACGAAATGCTGGGAATGGTTAACAACCTTCGTCGCTGATGCGGGGTGCTTCGTCCATGGGGCGCGGCGGGGTCATGTCGAACGCACTTCCCCTGTTCGTAGTCACGCTTTCTATCGCTGCGACGGTAACGGCGCGTAGTGCGCATGCCGACGGCGTGTCGATCGAACTGCCGGTTAGGGTAAGTGTTGTCGGGGCCACCGTGAAGCTGGGTGACATCGCAAAGGTCGAGGGTGACGCAGACGAGGTAGCACGTGTTCAGACCATCGATCTCGGTCCGGCGCCGCCAGTGGGGGCGCCGATTCGACTGACGCGCGCGGCGCTCGCTCGCTGGGTGGCGTCGCGCACGGGTCAGAGTAGCGGAAGTGGTGAACGAGCGGCGCAGGTGCAGTGGCGCGGTGCCGAAGTGGTGCAGATCGAATTGAAGGCGCAGACGCTGACATGGTCGCGTATCGACGCTGCAGCCCGCGAGCGATTGACGAACTGGCTCGATGCGCGTGTCGACCAGCTGAAGCTGACGCCGCTCGATCGCGGGAGCGATCTGTTGGTCGCGCCGGGCGACGTGCGGCTCAGGCCCAGGGCAATGGCACCCGACGCGTTGGCCCAGCCCGTCATGACGCTGTGGGTCGATGTGCTGATCGACGGCGTTGTGAGCAAAACTGTGCCGGTGCGATTTCGTGTGGACGGCACGCAGCGCGTCTGGGTTTCTAGAAGCGATCAGCCGCCGGGCATTGCGCTGGTAGCTGAGGCATTCGAATTGCGCGATACCCCGTTGTCGTCGATTCGTCAGCGCGCATTGACGGTGACAGATTTGCGTGGGATGAGCGGTAGTGTGGTCGGTGCACGATTGCGCCGCTCGGTGCGCGCCGGACAGATGCTGGCTACTGATGACATCGAATCTGCGCCGGATGTGGCGCGTGGCAAGACGGCCACGCTCACAGTGAGTTGGGGCGCAGTGGTAGTGGAGAGCCCGGTCGAGGTGATGCAGGACGGGCGACAGGGGGAGTGGGTGCGCGTGCGTCCGAAAACATCGAGCGAAGCCGTACTCGCTCGCGTGGCAGGTCCGGGGAAATTGGAGATTTCGCGATGAAAGCAGTCGTGTGGCGCGCGCTAGCCGTGCTCGCACTCATGTCGTTGTGGCAAGTGGCCGGCGCAGAGAGCCTCTATCGCGAGGATACCTATCGCCCCATCACGGCGGACAACAAAGCGTTTCGCGTCGACGACGTGCTCACGGTACAGGTGTTCGAGAACGCCAGCGCGACGAGCAATTCGGATACGACCACGCGGCGCACCAACGACATTGCGGCCGACGTGAACCTCACGCGAAACCCGTCCATTGCCGCGAGTCTCGGCGTCAAGGGCGACTTCGACGGTGGCGGAAGAACGCAGCGCGCCGGCCGGTTGCTCGCGCAGATCACTGTGGCAGTCAGGGAAGTCATGCCCAACGGCGATCTGAAGATCTCCGGCGAGCAAATGCTCACGATCAACGACGAGCAACAGAAAATCCAGCTCGAAGGGCGGGTACGTCCGCAGGATATCTCGGATGGCAACGTCGTGCTCTCGACACGCATCAGCGACGCGCGCATCAACTATGTCGGCTATGGCGATCTCGCCGAGCGCGGACGTCGCGCGTGGTGGCGAAAAGCGCTGGACTTTATCGGATTCTGACGAACGCCATGACGCAAGTACATTTCACGACTTCTCATAGCGCCCGCGTCGGCCGGCTCCGACGCTTTGCGCGTATTGCGAGTCGCGCATTGCTGGGGCTGTGCATGACGCTGGTGCTGCCTGTGATGGCAGCGACTGACGACAGCGACCGGGTGCGCATCAAGGACCTTGGGCATCTGAAAGGCTGGCGTGAGAACTCTCTGGTCGGTTACGGCATCGTCACGGGTCTCGCGGGCACGGGAGATTCGCCGACCAACCGCACCACGCGCCAGGCGCTGGCCAATGCGTTCTCGCAGTTCAATCTGACGGTCGCGCCTGAACAGATTCAAAGCCGAAACGTGGCCGTGGTGATGGTGACGGCATCGTTGCCGACGTTTGCTCGCGAGGGTGACACGCTCGACGTCACCGTGACGTCGGCTGGCGACGCGCGCAGTCTCGTCGGCGGTTCGTTGCTGATCACGTCGCTCAAGGCGCCAAACGGCCGGGTCTATGCGCTGGCTCAGGGATCGGTCACCGTCGGCGGCTACCGGTACGACGCGAACGGCAACGTGGTGCAGAAAAACCACCCGACGGTCGGTGAGGTGCCGGGCGGTGCCACGGTGGAAGTCGGTACGAGCGCAGAGATGGTCAGCGCCCGTCAGACACTGACGTTCGTGCTGACCGATCCGGACTACACGACGGCATCGCGCATCGCCGCGGCGATCAATCGTCAGGTATCGCCGGGGCTGGCCAACGCACGCGACGCTGCCGGCATCGAAGTGCGTGTGCCCGGCTCGGACACACAGTTGGTGGATTTCATTGCCGCGCTTGAAAACGTGACGGTGGCACCGGATCGGCGTGCGCGGGTGGTGATTAACGAGCGTACCGGCGTGGTGGTTTCGGGAGGCGATGTCCGTATCGCGAAGGTCGCCATTTCGCATGGCGACCTCAAGATTTCCATCGTGACGGAGAACGTGGCTTCTCAACCGATGTTCGTCAGCCGGACCGGCCCCGGGGTGCGGACTGCCATTGTGACCAACTCGCGCATCGACGTGGACGAGCAGAACGGTCCGGGTTTCGTCGCCGCGCAACACAACACCGTAGCGGATCTGGTGCAGAGCCTGGCCCGCATGAAGACCAACACGCGCGACATCATCTCGATTCTGCGCGCCTGCAAGGCCGCGGGTGCACTGCGCGCCGAGCTTATCGTTCAGTAAGGAGACCGTGGATGTCGTCGATTTTTGATACCGCAACCGTGGCGCAAGTCGCTGCCGCCCTCGATCGTGCGGTGTTGCGTCAGCAAGTCGGCTCGGCAAATATTGCGAACGCCAACGTAGGTGGGTACGTCGCGCAGCAGGTCGACTTCGACGCACAGATGGCGGCGTTCGGCGGGCGCACGGAATCATCGCAGGCGTTGCCGGCAGGTGTGAGCGTTCGCGCGCGTCTGGACAACGACGGTTTGCCGCAACCGGTCCAGTTGGACCAGGAAGTGGCGGAGTTGTCGCAGAACACGCTGCGCTTTCAGGCGTTGACCAAGGCGCTCGGCAAGCAGTTCGCGATGCTGGCGGTCGCCGTGGCCGACGGCAAGCGCTAACGCTCGCGAAAACGGGGAGACACAAAGCATGGACTTCAGTCAGACATTCGCCATCAGCGCGGCAGGTATGCAGATCGAGCGCCTGCGCGTGGATGTGGCCGCCATGAACCTGGCCTACGCCAACACGATGCAAACGCCTGAGGGTGGCTATCAGCCGATGCGTGTCGTCGCACAGGTGACCGGCCGAGCGTCGTCGTCGTTCGGCGACACCGTGTCGCGCTGGCTCGGCAACACCGAGCTTGCCGTCGCATCTACGGGGGCGCAGCCGCGCAATGTCTACGAACCGGGCAACCCGTTTGCAGACACTCGGGGCTACGTGCACTACCCGAACGTGGATTCGGCCACGGAAATGATGAACATGATGAGCGCAACGCGTGCTTACGAAGCCAACATTGCTGCCATGAACATGGCGAAGACCATGGCCCTGAAGGCGCTCGATATTGGGGGCGCCGCATGAGTGCAGACGCAATTGCCGCTATTGAAGTGTTGCAGGCCGGTGGCGCTGCTGCGCCGGCTGCACTGGCAGAGGCCGGACAGGCGCAGGCCGGTAATGCTTTTGGTACCGCTGTCTCGCAAGGGCTGGCGCAAGTCAACGGGCAGTTGCTTGCGTCGAGCGAGCAGGTGCATGCGCTGGCGACGGGAAACGTCGAGAACTTGCATCAGGTCATGATGCGTCTCGAGGCGGCGGGCCTGACGTTCCAGTTGTTCATGCAAGTGCGCAATCGCGTACTCGAAGCGTATCAGGAAGTGATGCGCATGCAGGTGTAAGCCTGCGGAAGACGCAGTGAATCACAACATAAAGCACACAGTGAATCGGGGAGAGTGAGCGGTGAACGGATTTTGGCAAGGACTTGAGCGGCGCGCACGCGTCGGCCTTGTAGCTGGTGTGGTGGCGATCTGCGTGGGTCTGGGTATCGGCACGTGGTGGATGATGCGAAGCGAGTATCAGACGTTGTTCTCGAATTTGAGCAGCGAGGATATGGGCGTCATGGTCGCGGAACTCGACCGCATGAAGGTCCCGTATCGCATCGCAGACGACGGGCACACGTTGCTCGTCGACAAGGACGCGGTGCTCAGGACGCGCATCAAGCTGATGGCCAAGCCGTTGGCGCTTCATGGCGCAGTCGGCTTCGAGTTGTTCAACAACGCGGACTTCGGCATGACCGAGTTCGCTCAGAAGGTGAATTTCCAGCGCGCTTTGCAGGGAGAGATCACCCGCACGATCATGTCACTCGACGAAATCGAGAGTGCTCGCGTGCATCTGGCGACACCGGAAGAAGGGCTGTTCAAACGTCCCGATGCGCACGGCAAGGCGTCGGTGACGCTGAGCCTGCGTCAGGGCCGTGCGCTGAGTCCTGAGCAGGTCACCGGCATCCAGCGACTGGTTGCAGCGGCCGTACCGGGCGTGTCGGCGCAGGATGTGACGATCATTGACCAGCACGGCATTGCGCTCACTCGGGCGGGACGTGCTGGTGCGGCTTCGGCCGGTGGCAGCGATGCGCTCGATATGAAGCGCGATATGGAAACATACCTGACGCGCAAGGTCGATGGCGTCATCCGGCAAGCGCTGGGCGAGGGCGAAGCGCTTGCGAGCGTCGACGTCACGCTCGACATGCAGGACTCACAGGTCACGACCGAAGACGTGACGAGCGCACCGGGCAAACCTGGGGACGCACCGTCCGGTGTCCTCGTGCGCGAGCGCGAAGTCATTCAGGAAGGCAGCACGCCGCTGGCGAGCCGACTGAACGACAACGCCACTGGCGCGAGTTCGCAGCGCGAATCGGAATATCAGGTGGGCAAACGCGTCGAGCGCCGCAGTCAGTCGGCGGGCACGTTGCGCAAGGTCGATGTGGTGGTGGTGTCTCGCAAGCCGTTGGATGTCGATGCATCGGCGCGCCTGCGTGAGGCGGTCGCCGCGGCCGTCGGCGCGGTGCCGTCGCGTGGCGACACCATTGTCGTGCAAACGTTTGCCAGAACACCTGCGACGGCGTCGGACACGACCGTTGCACCCACGTCGACGGCAGTGCCACCGTCGCAGGTGGCCGCAGCTTCTGCCAGTCCATCGCGTGTTGCCGGATGGCTGGGCATGTTGCTCGCCGTGGTGGCGCTGGCGTTGCTGGTCTGGCTGGCCGCGTTCGCGAGCCGCCGCAAGGCGGTCGTGCAGCCCGCCCGTTTGACCAGTTCTCAACGTGACGCTGCATTGCTGAAGATTCGCGCCTGGATGCAGGAAACGCCTCCGGCACGCCAGGCCGGGGCGGGCGGGGACGGCGTATGAGCGAAGGCCTGCGTCAGGCGGCGCTTGCGCTGCATGCCATGCACCCCGAAGACCGGCGCTGGGCGATGCATTCGCTTGAGGCCGATCAGCGGGACGCCATATCGGCGCTGCTTGAAGAACTTGGCGAGTTGGGTATTCCGCGCGATGCATCGCTGTTGCAGTCATTGGGTGAGGGTGACAAAACGGCACGCGTGTTGCTGACGGACCAGGACGCCCAGGTACTCGACGCCATGCCGGATGCCGTCGCGATTGCCATGCTGCGGAACGAACCCGCGCGTTTTGTCGAGTTGCTGCTCAACCTTCACCCCTGGGTGTGGCGCGATGCCTGGTATGCGGCGCAGCCGTCGGCAGCGCTGTCGGGCACGACCATGGGCACCGGCGGTCGTTCGTCCGCGACATCTGTATCGCCGGAACTACGAGCATCGATGCTGAAGCACGCGCGCGAGGCGTGTGAGGTACTGCAGGCAGACGGAAGGGGCATGAGTGTCCGAGGGCATGGCGAGACGCGCACCGCTTCGCCATCGATCCTTCACGGTCTGTTCGGTCGATGGAAGCGCTGGCGCGGAGGTCTCGCATGACGTTGTCACGCCGTCCCGGCACCGGGCACCCGGATGTGTTGCGCGACGTGGCGCTGAATGCGGCACCGCGCGTGCTCACGCGTCGTCCTACGGGCTCGGCAGCGCCAGCGCAGACGGTCTCCGAAGCGCCACAGCAACAGGGGTACGTTGATGAGACGCCGAACGCCGAGTTTGCCGACGGCTACGAAGCAGGATTCACGCAAGGTCTGACGGCTGGCGCGGCGGAAGGGCGGCAGCAGGGCGTCGTGCAGGGTACGGCGCAGGGTTTCGAGGAAGGGTTTGCGAAAGGTCATGCAGACGGCCATGCTGCTGGCGAGAGAGAGGGCCGCGATGCGGGATTCGCAGCCGGCATGCAGGAAGCCAGGGCGCAGGTCGATGCACAGCAGGCGCAGTGGCAGGAACATGCTTCGGCGCTGGTGGCGCAATTGCAAGGTGAGCGCGCGGCCATGCGCGAGGCGGCCGAGAGCGACATCGTCGAACTGGTCATGACGGCGATTTGCCGGATTGCGGGAGAAGGCGCCATCAACCGCGACGGCGCGCGCGCCATGATCCGCAACGCCATGCAGCAGGCGTCGCCTGCGCGCGTCATGCGGGTGCGTGTGAACCCGGACGACTTTGGTTGGCTCAACGCGGGGGCAGTCCCAGGCGATCCGGTGTGGCTCGCCGACAGCGCTGTCGGGCTGGGCGGCTGTATTGTCGAAACCGATGCCGGCACGCTTGACGCGCGATTGGAGACGCAACTCGAAGCCGTGAAGAACGCATTACGAGACGTCCGTGCTGCACGGGCGGCAGGTGCGGCGGCGGGCGGGCGCGCAACGCAGGGGCCATCCCATGCTTGACGCGTACCTCGGCGGACTCTCTCGCGCGACCCTGATCCCGAAAACCGGGCGGGTCACGCGCGTGAACGGACTCGCCGTCGAAGCGAGCGGTACCGGCGCCGGTATTGGCGACGTCTGCGACGTGCTGGTTGAGGGCGGGGTGCGACGGCCGGCAGAGGTCGTGGGTGCGAGCGGGGCAAGCGTCACCTTGATGCCGTACGGGATCATGACCGGTCTTAAGGTTGGCGATAGCGTGCGTCCCGGCGGTGCACTGAGTCAGGTCGGCTTCGGTCCGGCATTGCTTGGTCGCGTCGTCGATGCGTTTTGCCGGCCGCTCGACGACAAGGGCGACATTCCGGGACTCACGCCACGCGCTTTGCTCGGCGCACCGATCAATCCGATGGCGCGCCCGCGCATTCAGACCGTGTTCGAGACCGGTGTGCGTGCCATCGATGCGTTGCTGACGCTCGGGCAAGGGCAACGAGTCGGTATCTTTGCCGGCAGCGGCGTGGGCAAGAGCAGTTTGCTGGGCATGATGGCGCGAAGCGTGAAGAGCGACGTCAACGTGGTGGCGCTCATAGGCGAGCGTGGACGTGAGGTGCGCGAGTTCGTCGAGAAGCATCTTGGCGACGAAGGCTTGTCGCGCACCGTTGTCGTGGTGGCGACCTCGGATCAGCCGGCGCTGATGCGCTTGCGCGCTGCGCGTGCGGCCATCGCCATCGCCGAGGGATTTCGGGAGCAGGGTTTGCAGGTATTTCTCACGATGGACTCGGTGACACGCTACGCCATGGCGCGTCGCGAAGTCGGTCTGGCAGCCGGAGAGCCGCCGACGGCACGTGGTTACACGCCGTCGGTCTTTACCGAGATCCCCGAATTGTGCGAGCGATGCGGCACTGCGCCGGGTGGTGGCGCTATTACTGCGGTTTTCACCGTGCTGGTCGATGGCGACGATTTCAACGAACCTGTGGCGGACTGTTTGCGCGCGACACTCGACGGTCACATTGTGCTCTCGCGTCTACTGGCGCATCAGGGGCATTTCCCGGCCATCGACGTGCTGCGCAGTGCGAGCCGTGTGATGCCCGACGTCGTGGACGACGTCGATAGCGCGCTCGCGAGACAGTGCGTCGAAATCATGGCGACGTTGGACCAGCATCGCACGATGATCGACATCGGTGCCTATGTGGCTGGCAACAATCCCACCATCGATGCCGCGATGGCGCGGGACATTCCAATCCGGGACTTCTTGCGTCAGGCCCACGGTGGCGTCGCTCGTACTGAAGCGATTGCCGCGTTGAAGGGGCTGATCGGAGGGGCTGCATGAGCGTCGATCGCCGCGGATATCGCTTTTCGCTGTCGCCACTGCTGGCACAGGCCCGCTGGCAACTGGATGCCGCGCGCGACGCATTGGGCGTGGCGACTCGTCAGATGAATGAAGCGCGCGACCGATTGGCGCAGGCGCAGGCGCATTTGCGAACGGAATCCGCGAGGGTGGACGGCGCGTCGCAGGTCGACATCGGACGTCGAATGGCATCGATGGCGTTTCTCGCCACTTTGCACGAAAGGCTTGAGACCGCGAAGGCGGAAGTGCAGACAAGCGAGGCGATGCACGTCGACGCTCGCGAAGCCTGTATTCAGGCGCAGCGGCACGTCGAGCGGTTCGAAAAGGTCGAGGCTCACCAATGGGAGGCGTTCGTGCAAGACAAGGAAGCAGCGCAGGCGCGCGAGTCGGATGCCGATTGGCTCGCGCGAACCGCGCATCTGCAAGGTGTTTCGCATCCATCGCACGCAGGAGACTCGCATGATTGACGCAACCGCAGGACGTGAAGACGTGATGTCTTCTACCACGTCCGGCCGCAAGCCCGGAGACGGCGCGGTCGATCCGGCATGGCGCGGCGTGTGGCAGTCGGCGATGGAGCGCACGCAGGCACAGTCCTGGTTTCATGCTGCGCCTGACGCGGGGCCTTCGCAGCAGGATGGCGGTGAAGTGTCGCCGAGGGGCGACGATGACGCACGTTCGCTGACACACGAAGCTACGTCCGCCATGTCGACGGAACACGTATCGCGCAGCCCGGCCGCCAAGCCGCAGGCCGTGTCGATGCTGCCCACGTCTGCCTATCTCGACGTTCGCAGTGCGATGGTGCCCGAGAAGGCGAGCTTCAGCGACACGGCATATGCCGTGCAGTCGTCGTCACAGACCTCGCTGCCGACGGCAGGCGGCGCACGCGAGGGCGTGACGTCATCGCCCGACGCGCAAGCCTATCCGGCCACCGCCGTGCAGGCCATCGTGCGCGAGGCGTTCGACTCGCGCGATGTACCGGTGAGATGGCACGTGTCGTTCTCCGACGGCGGGGTGAACGTCTGGCTCGGGGTGGCGGCGACGCACGCCGATGTCGCGCAGGCGCTCGTGCCGGCACTGCGAGACGCGATGCGACGCGAAGGTATTTCGGTACGCACGATGACCCTCAATGGCGTTGTCGTTCAGGCGCAGGACGACGTTTCGCAAGTTGCTGCGGCCTCGCGCAATGCGCCGAGCCGCTAATTTCAGCATTTCGACAGGGAGCACACCATGGCCGTAGGTTCGACGACACCGATCGACAGCACGACGCTACAGTCGTCGTCGCTCGGCATGCAGGACTTCCTCAAGATACTGCTAACACAACTGACATATCAAGACCCGCTCAAACCCATGGACAACCAACAGTTCATGGCGCAGATGGCGCAGTTCACTACGCTTGAGCAAACCCAGCAACTCAACGACAAGATCGGTCAGTTGATTTCCACACAGGCAACGCTTCAGTCGGTTGGCTTGATCGGCAAGACGGTCGATGCCACGACGGCGAGCGGCACGGTCACGGGCACCGTCACAGCGCTTACCCTGGATCAGAACACACCTCAGTTGAGTATCAAGACGACCAACGGTGCGGCGCTCACAGGCATCTCGCTGTCGCAACTGACGGCGGTCCGCTAAAGGAGACAAGGGAAATGCTCGATTCCATCTACATCGGCATGACAGGATTGTTGGGGTACTCGAACGCGCTGCGCGTGATCTCCAACAACACGGCCAACATGAATACGCCGGGCTTCAAGGGTTCTGCGTTGCAGTTCACCGACCTGTTCTACGACAACTCCGAGGCCGGACGCGGCAACGGTCCCAATTACGGGCAACTCGGCTACGGCATGACCAGCAACGGGGTCACCGTCAACTATTCGTCTGGCGAAATTCGTTCGACAGGCCGCCCGCTCGATGCCGGCATCGACGGTCTGGGCTGGTTTGTGCTGCGTCAACCGGATGGCAGCTACACCTATACGCGTGCCGGCCAGTTCGATCTGGACGCAGACGGATGGCTCATCAATCGCAACGATCAAAGCCGCGTAATGACGCTGAACAACGGCCAGCTCACCGACGTGAGCATCGCCGGTGCGCGCACGACGCCGGGCAAAGCGACTAGCACGGTCACGTTCAACGGCAACCTGTCGAGTACCGCCACCGACCAGACCGTCGGCAATATTACGGTCTACGACGCTACGGGGACAGCCCATACGTTGAGCATGTCCCTCACCAACGCGGGCAGTTCGCTCTCGGGAACCTGGCTGACGAGCATTTCCGAGGGCGGCAAGACACTCGCGACCGGTCAGCTTGTTTTCGTCAACGGCTCACCGACGCTCGCGACCTCGCGTTTCTCGTTTGCGTACGCGCCGACCGGCGGCACGCTCACATTCGATTTCTCGAAGGATGTTACGTCGTACTCGGGCGGCAACTTTTCGACGATTGCCGCTGGCGGTCAGGACGGCTTCGGGCCGGGCAGTCAGACATCGGCAACCTTCGACGACACGGGGAATCTGGTGCTCGGCTATTCCAACGGTCAGTCGCTGAAGCTGGCGCAGCTCGCGCTGGCCAACTTTCGCTCGACCGACGACCTCCTGGCACTCGGCGGCAATCAGTTCAAGAGCACGAATTCGCAGGGCGTGACTTACGGGAAGGCGGGGAGCGACGCCTTCGGCAAACTCAAGACGACCGCCGTCGAGAATTCGAACGTCGATCTGTCGCAGGAATTTAGCGATCTCGTCATCATGCAGCGCGGTTATCAGGCGTCGTCTCAGGTGATCACTACGGCTAACGACATGCTGCAACAGCTGTTCTCGCTCAAGGGCGGACGATGAATCAAATGGCTTCCAACGGTGTTGAGTGGCGAGCGCTACAGGCCTGGTCGGACGCACAGCGCGAACGCCTGGCTGGCCATTGGCGCACGCAACTCGCAGAGTTCGTCGCAACGTGGTCGACGCGGCCCGTGGGGGCGGTAGACGACTTCGGTGTGCAGGTTGTGCCGCTGACATCGGCTTTCGATAACGCCCCGCAAGACGTGCTCGCTTTGCATTCGGCGCAGTCCGTCGATGCCGGTGCGTGGCTGACGGGGCGGACCACAGCCGGTGCGCGCAGGCCGGTTCATGCTATGGCGGCGGCGCTGTTCGGTCAAAGTCCCGTCACCGCGGGCACAGCGTCGATCGGTGTCGCGTGCGATGCACTCGACGCGTTAGTTCGCCGCCTTGGTTTCGATCGTTTCGTTGCGCAAAGCGACTGGCCTGCAGGCACGCTGCGCGCGCCGTGGTCTGGCGCGCTGGGGTTGAGGTTCTCTCTCGGACCCAGCGAGTGGACCGTGATTGCACTCGCGTCTACCGTGCAACGCTGGATTGCCAGCGAGGCCAGTGCTTCAGCGCTGGATATTGCAGCCGAGGCTTTCGATAGCCGCGCGCGGGGTGGTCTGACGAAGTTGAGCGCCGCACTCGCACACACTCAGGTGAGTTTGCGCGTTCGGCTTGACGGCCCGCTGCTTGCGCTGGGAGTGCTGACAGACCTTCGCGAAGGCGACATCGTTGCCCTCCCGCATGCGCTGTCCATGCCGTTGCACGTGGAAACCCCGACAGGCGAACCCGTTTGTCGAGCCTATCTCGGGCGTCAGAAGGACAGGCTCGCCATTGAGCTTTCCGATGCCCACGAGTCGTCTTCATTGCAGGAGTCAGTATGAACACCCGTCCCTTGCGTGCGCACGATGTGCACGGCACCCCCGCCGCTGCCTCGGACACGGACCCTCTGCGCACCGCCAGCCCCTTGCAGTTCGAAGCGCTGACGCCACGCCCCCAGTCGCAGGATGCTGGCACTGTCACGTCGTTCAATCCGCTTCGCAATGTGAAGGCGCGAGTGCAAGTGATCGTGGGCGGCGCAGAAATCTCCGTGGGTGAATTGCTCGATGCGAAGGAATCCCACGTCGTCACGCTCGACCGCGTTCTGACGGAACCCGTCGATCTGGTGGTCGAGGGCCAGGTGATTGCCCGTGGGCAACTGGTGGCGGTCGACGACAAATTCGCGGTCCGCATTACCGAACTGCCTACGTCGCTGGCGCTGTAACCATGACCTGGCTGACAATCGACACCCGGCAAGGGCGGTGGATGCGTTATCCGACGCTGATCGTCGCGTCGGCATTGGTATTGTCTGCGAACGCCTTTGCGGCAGCTTCGTCGCCTTATGCTGCGATGCCGCTGCTGCGTGACGAACCGACTGCCGACATGCCGGTGGCCGCACGCGTCGTCATCGTGCTGTTGGCATTGCTTGCACCGTTGGCATGGTGGCTGCGCCGCCGCCGTGGCGGGTCGCCTGTGCGCTTGCGGCTCGGTGCGGCATTGAATCCGCGCGCCAGTGGGACGTCCGCGCCTGTGGTGCGCTGCGTGACCCGGTTGAACGGCGCAACCAGTCTCTATGTGGTCGAGTGGGAGTCGCAATCGCTGTTGATTGCATGCGCCGGGGAGCAGGTGAATGTGCTGGAGCGCTCGCCACTGAATGTCGACGAGTCTGCGCGATCCAACGACAAGGATTCGCAATGACACGATTTCGGAACGCGATTGCCGGCGTATGCCTGGCAATGGGTTTGGTGACGGGGATGGTGTCGCCGACCTGGGCGCAGGCCGACGACGGCGTGATCGCCGTGCAGGCGGGAGACGATACGTCCGGTCTGGCCGACATCGCGCGCGATGCCAGTGTCATGCAGGCTGCGCCGCTGAGCCAGGCGACCCGCGATGCCAAAGCGCAGGTCGCACCGAAGCCGCACGTGCCGCGTCTGACGAATCGCCCGGTCGCGAAGTCGGAGCGCGCGCCGATGTTCGCCGGCACCGATACCGAGCGCACCTCGCTGGCATTGCGCATCGCGCTGGGGCTGACGCTTCTTGCTGTCGTGCCGGGCTTACTGGTGTGCGTCACGGCGTTTCTGCGCATTATTATCGTGTTGTCGATGCTGCGGCACGCCATTGGCATGCAGGAGACACCGCCGAATACTGCGCTCATCGGTATCGCCATCTTTCTCACGATGTTTACGATGGCGCCGGTCCTGCAAACCGTCAACACGACTTCACTGCAACCGTTTCTCGCCGGCAAGACGACCCCCGAACAAGCCTATGAGCGCGGCATCGTCCCGTTGCGCGAATTCATGGTGCGCCAGACCCGCGAGCAGGATCTGGCGTTGATGATCGAGTTGTCGAAAGCGCCGCAACCACGCGATATCAACGACATTAGCAACGTTCAGTTGATCCCTGCGTACATGCTGTCCGAGCTTCGTGCGGCGTTTCAGATCGGCTTCATGGTGTTCCTGCCGTTTGTGCTCATCGACCTGATCGTTTCGAGTTTGCTCATGACGCTGGGCATGATGATGATGCCGCCCGCGACGATTGCGCTGCCGCTGAAGATCCTGATGTTCATTCTGGTGGACGGGTGGGGCTTGCTGTTGCGCGCGCTCGTCGGATCGTTCCACTGATCAGGGACGCCCATGACAGCGCCGCCGCTCGACGACCTGCCCGAAGATCTGCCAGATGCTCCCGCCTTGTTGGCGGAGCAGGACGATGCCGACCTCGCCGACACTTCGGACGCTGCCGGCGACGCCGAGGAAGCGGCGTTGTGGCTTGCGTTGCGCGTTCAGGCGGATCAGGGTGCTCGGGCGACGTTGATCGAACGTCACATGCCGCTGGCAAAGATCATCGCGGCCAAACTCTACGGTGGCCGGTATCACGACGACGTCGAATTCGACGACTATTACCAGATGGCGACGATTGGGCTGATCGAGGCGGTCGATCGGTATGATCCGGCGCTTGGCGCAAAATTTCGGACGTTTGCCTCTTTGCGGGTTCGCGGCGCAGTGCTCAACGGACTGGACCGCATGTCCGAGCGGCATCAGCAAATTTCCGCGCGTCAGCGGCTGCGTGCGGAGCGCGCCGCGTCGCTGGCCCCTGAGGAGACGCCGGGCGGCTCGGAGCAATTGCTGCACGTGCTGGCCGAGGCGGGCATCGGGCTGGCGCTCGGCATGTTGCTCGAAGGCTCTTCGCTGATGAGCGACGAAAGTGCCATTGCGCCAACGCCGGCACCGTACGCAGCCGTCGAACTCGATCAGTTGCGCAAGCGGGTGCGTGCGTTGGTCGATTTGTTGCCTGAGCGCGAGCAACGCATTATCAAATCACATTATTTGCAGCATATTCCGTTCGAACAGATTGCGACGATGCTCGGCGTCACGCGAGGCCGCGTGGCGCAACTGCACAAGCAAGCCCTCAATCGAATGCGCGATGCCGCCAGGCACGTGCCGTCGTGCGATGTCGCCTGGTAGCGCGACAAACGTACGTCAAACATGGAGAAACGACATGACTGAGACGCCGACGTCGCACACGGCCGGTGCGCACGACGAGGCAAGGCTTGAGCGCCTTCTGGGGTATCTCGCGAGCGATCCGGGCAACGACGCGCTACGTGCCGACGCCTTCGATACGGCGCTCGGCGCGGGCGACCGTGCGCAGGCGCAAGCCTTGTTCGACGGAGCACTTCCGGAGCAGCAACTTGCGCCGATGTGGCGTTTCCGGCTTGGCAACCTCGCGCTCGCGGCACACGACTGGGCACGTGCGAAGACCTTGTTCGACGACTTGCGTGCGGAGTTTGGTGACAACCCGGGGCTGGCGCATAACCTTGCCTACATTGCATTTCAGTCCGGCGACTTCGCACGTGTCGACGCGCTGCTCTCGCCATGGATCGATCTTGTCGACGTCGACGACACCACGCGCGCGCTATGGTTGCGCGCGGCGCATCACGCATCGATGTTCCGCGACGCGCTGGCGCGCGCGCGCCAGTGGCAAGCAAGCAACCTGCTGGGGCCGCAGGCGGCGGGTGTTGCATCGCTGATGGCGGTCGACGCTGCCGCCTTTGCCGACGTTGCGCCGTGGGCGCAATTCGCGCTCCAGCACCTGCCCGAGCAACACGAGGCGCTGGTCGCGCTGGGGTCGATGGCGCTGGGCAACCAGCAATCGGATCAGGCGAAGCAGTGCTTCACCGCTGCGCTTCGGACGCATCCGGAGGACGGTCGCGCATGGTCGGGAATGGGCTTCGCACTCCTTGCGCTGCTCGACAGCGAAGGGGCGCGCTCGGCATTTGCCCGTGCCGTCAAGCACATGCCGTCGCACATCGGCACTTGGCACGGAAAGGGCTGGGCGGCGTTGACGACGAACGACGTCGCGCAGGCGCGTGCTGACTTCGAGCACGCGCTGTCGCTCGATCGCAATTTCGCCGATTCGCATGGTGCGATGGCGGTCGTCAACTATTTCGAGCGTCGGGAAGATGAGGCCCGCGCCGCGGTCGCCCGAGCGTTCGGGCTTGATCGAGGTTGCCTGACCGCGAAGTTCGCGCAGGCGATGCTCGACGGAGAACTGAGCGATGTCGAGGCAGTGAAGCGTATGTCGGGCATGGTACTGGCGCGTCAGGCCAGAGTGTTGCGAGGCGAGTCAGACGCTTTGGGTACGACCGAGCAATAACGCGCCTGCCTGACCGACGAGCGGGCCCAGCTTCGGGTCCGCTTCCATCTGCTGGTGGACGTCTTCGATCAGTTGGTAGAAGCCGGGATCGTTGGCAAGGTGTTCGCCCAGCTCGGCGAGCACGACCGACTCCAGGAAGATATGAAATGCGCGCCGCTCGGGGTTGGGCGTCTCGTTGTCGATTTCCTGAATGCGGCGAGCAACGACCGAAGCCAGGTCCTCCGGGGCGCTTTGCGTAGCGTCGTGCTGGACTTCGCTGCGTTCATGACGCCCCGCTGGCGACTTCTTGCGCAGCGAGCCAACCTGTGTGCGAATCAGCCCGGCGATCTGCTGGGCGAGTTGAGCGGAAACGTTGTTGACCGGGGTTGTCATGGATAGGTGTCGGTGCCGTCATGCGTGCGACGCTGATGCAACGTCAGTGCAACGGCTGGTCAGGTGAGCGGTAAGCGCCGAGCAGGAAGTGCTCGTCGGTCTGCGCCTCGGAATCGGTTTCGTTGCCGGCACGTGTGGCGTCCTCGACAGGCATCAGCGGCCGTAATCCCTCGACGATCTTCCCCATATCCGCGTTCAACGGCGGATTCCCCGTATTGGCAGTCATGCCGTCTTCAAGTCGGCCGATGGCACCCGGAATGTCTCCGTCGGCAACGGCCAGCAATCCCTCGACGAACAGGCGTAGCGGCGCACCCTCGGGGAGCGACAGCAGCGGTCGCCAGATGGATGCAGCAGTCTCCATCGTCTGCTGACCATATTGCATCAGCCCCCATTGAAAGCGGGCGACGTCAAGCGCGGGATCCCGGATCAGGGCTTCGCGGAAGGCGTCGTTGGCGGCGTCGAATTGACCGGATTGCGCCCAGGTCGCGGCCGCGAGATGGAAGGGGCGGGGATCGGCCGGGGCAAGCTCCGCGGCCTTTGCAAAGCAGTCGAGCGCAACCGCAGCGTTTCCTCGTTCGTTTGCGGTCATCCCTGCGGAAAGGAGAGCTTCGAAGGAAGTGGACTCGGTTAGCTCGAAAGCGTCGGACATGGGGAACTCGCTAGGGATGTGGCTGAAAGCGTAGCCAGGAATCTGTCAAATCGTCACGACACGACTGTGGCGAATGTATCACACGAGACATTTGCCACAGCGGCCGACACGGCGCTTCCCGTAGCGGGCATCAATCGCGAACGATCGTAATGGGCGTCTTCACGCTGTCTTGATAACGAGTGATGGTCGCTACCGGGGAGCGAAGGTCTCCGTGCTCATCGAAGCTGATCTGGCCAGAGACACCGGCAAAGGAGATTCGATGCAGCGCGTCGACAATGCGCGCAGCGTCCACGGACTGGGCGTCAAGTACGGCACGATAGATGGCCATCGTCGTGTCGTATGCATACGGCGCATAGAGTTTCACCGGCTCGCCGAAGCGGGATTGGAACCGTTTCGCGAATGTCACTCCCCCTGGCATGGCGTTCAGCGACAAGCCTGCATCGGCGCACACGACGTTATCGATGAAGGACGAACCGGCCAATTGCGGAAGCGTTCCGGTACAAATGCCGTCGCCACCGGCGAACGGCGTGTCGATCGACAACTGCTTGAGCTGTTTGAGCACCATGCCCGCTTGTGCATCCATGCCACCAAAGAAAACGGCGTCCGGCTGTGATCGTTTGATTCGAGTGAGTTGCGGTTTGAAGTCGACCGCCTTGTCATTCGTGTATTCGCGAGACACGATGGTCGCCCCCGAGTTACGAACGCTATCGGCGAAGACGTCCGCGATTCCCTGCCCGTACGCCGACCGATCGTCAAGCACCGCGATGCGGCGAGCCTTCAACGTGGTGGTCGTGTACGTTGCGATGGCCTTGCCCAGGAAGTTGTCGTTCGGCACCATGCGGAACGCCGTGCGATAGCCTAGCCGCGTGAATTCGGGATTGGTCGCCGACGGCGTGATTTCGGCGATGCCTGCTGCCGCGTATAAGCGGGCAGTGGCAATGGACGCGCTGGAGCTTTCGTGGCCAATCACTGCAATCACGCCATTGTCGATGAAGCGTTGTGCAACGGTCGTAGCCAGCCGCGGGTCGGCGGCGTCGTCCTGAGCATCGAGCCGGAACTCGATGGTTTCACCTCGAATCTTCGGATGCTGTGCGTTGATTTCCTCTAGTGCGAGGCGGATACCCTGTTCGATTTCCTTCCCGAGATGCGCCTGACTGCCGGTGAGTGACCCGGCGAAGCCGATGGTGACGACCTTGGCAGCGTGCGCCGGGATGCTGGCGAGAAGGATGAGCGCGGAGGCGGCGAGTGTTTTCTGGAGCATGAGGAGGCACTGAGAGGTAGTCGATGACGGCTGGCCGCAAATTCTAAGTGGCTTTTTCCGCGCTCGCAGTGCTGATGTTGCGCTGCAAACACGAATTCGGACTCACGCAAAAAAATATCCATCAACCCCTAAACCAGACTGAAAACCCATGGATATATGGATTGCAGGAGCATCGAATCGCTGCGTCAGGGTCGTCGGCGCCGGTTCCCGCGTGTATCAAATCATGGAGAAATGAATGAAGACGCAAAATGGGGTAGTGGCGCAGCAAGCGCAGCAGGGCAACCACGACGAAGTCAGCATGGTTCAATACCGCAAGCCGGTAGATGGCGACGGTGGCTGGGGAATCCATAAGGCTCCGTTGCGCCGCAATGTCGCTGGCACGGTCATTGTCAACCTGGGTTGCAGCGGCGGCGGCGGCGTGTGCTGCGTGATGGCCGGTACCCAGGTTCTTCTGGCCGATGGCACCACCAAGGCCGTAGAGAGCTTCGTGGGTGGCGAGAGGGTGCGCACGCTGATGGGCGAGGCGACGGTCAAGGAACTCGAAATCACGAGCCTCGGCGCCAACCGCCGGATCATTGAGCTGGATGCCGGTGACGGCGATCCGCTGTACGTTAGCGATGAACACTCGCTGTGGTCGCGCAGCGGCGACGGCGTGCAATGGTGGGGAACGTATAACTTTCACCAATATTGGTACGAAACCCAAGTCGGTACCGGTTCGGTGCTGGAGAATCCCCCGACCATGATGCGTTGGGACATTCCGAACGAACACGCGCACGTCGACGGCTGGAAGCGCATTCGCCCGACGTTCTGCTACCTGGCGCCGGAAACCCCGCTGTATCACCTTGCCGTGGATCAGGGCGGCAGCTACATCGCCAATGGTTTCGTGGTGATCTCCCATTGCACTGACGAGCTCGTCGAGGGCGCGAACTGGGAAGGTATCGAACTGCCGGAGCAGCAATTGCCCGAGTTCAAGCTCCCTGTGGGTGTTTAAGGCGCTGGCTGACGAATCGCCGCTTCGCGAGAAATCGGTAGGTAGTCAATAAGCGACAAATCGAAAAAGGCAGGCGGCCCGTATCCCGGGTCGTCTGCCTTTTTGCGTATGTCGATTTCGAATCGATCATTGCTTCGATGTGATTGAGCGCACCATTGGGGAGATTTTTATTACGAAGAACACCTAAACATTTCAGAAAATTGCCTGATAACTTGCTATCAGGGCAAGTCGCGCGCCAATCGCATCCGGCGTGTGTCGCCCGTCCAACAAATATCGATAACAGGCGACGGACTATGGTAGCGATTGTCAGCGGCAACAATCTGGGATTGGCGCTCAGCTCGCTCGTAACGCTCGGCAAGTGGGGAAACTACGGGGCGGCTGCATCGGGGCAAAGCGGGGAGAAGGCTTACGTCAACGTTTCCAACGGCAATCTGGTCCTGAGCGACCTTGACGACCGTCTGGCTGGCGTCGGTCTGAACGTCGCGACCCTTCGCACCTATAACAGTCAGGGCACAGTGGCTGGCGGATGGCGTGTCGGTCCGGCGCAGCAGCTCTCGCTGACCGGCAGCTTGCTGATGTATGGCAGCAGCGTCACCCGAACCGGTGCAGACGGCTCGCGCTCGACGTACATGTACGACTCGACGCAGCGGCTTTACATCAGCACGGACGGCGACGGTGCTTACAACACGATTACGTACGACTACGTCAACGGTCAGTTTGTATGGACCGACGGCACGACCGGCTTGAAGGAGCGTTATGACGGCACTGGCAACGGTAATCTGCTGAGCACCTCCGACCCGTCGGGTAACCAGGTCTCGTATTTCTATAACGCCGACAACTCCATCGCGAGCGTGGTTTCGTCGAGTGGCGAAACGACCTACTTCGATTACACGAACGGCGATCTGACCGGCATTCGCTCTGTTACGACGGCAGCCAACGGTACCCGCAATACGACTGCGGTGCGTTATCAGTACGATGCAAGCCACCGGCTCATGACGGTAATCGTCGATCTGTCGCCGGACGACAACGACATTACCGATGGCAACGTCTATCGCACCGACTACACCTACGACGGCGACAGCACACGTGTTGCGAGCGTCAAGCAAAGCGACGGCACTTCGCTCACGCTGACCTACGTTCAGATCGGCAGCGATTTTCGCGTGGCGAGCGTGACGGACGGTCTTGGCAACAAGACGCAGTACGGCTACGACACCGCCAATCGCAAGACAACCGTGATCGACCCGATGGGGCAGGCGAGTGTCTTTGCGTACGACGCGCAGAGCCAATTGTTGTCCGTCACCGGACCGGCGGTGGGCGGTGTCACGGCTGTGCGCCGCTTCGAGTACGACAATGCGGGCGATGTCGTCCGTGTGACCGACGAGAACGGCAACGCGATCAAGTTTGACTATGACGCCTACGGCAACATCTGGCGTCAGACGGACGCGCTGGGCAACGTCATCACCCGGACGTACGACGCCAACAACAAACTGCTGACCGAGACGACGGCGCTGGGCTTCGATCCGGCGACGGGCTGGGCGACGTTCACGGCAACGGTGCGCTACGTCTACGACAGCACGGGCAAAAACCAGCAGCGCTTCGTCATCAGCCCGGAAGGGCGCGTGACCGAGTATGTCTACAACGCGCTGGGACAACGTGTCGGCGCGATTCAGTACCTCGGCGCGACATATCCGGTCGCCAGTCTCGCGACGGACCACGCGCCAAGCGAAGCCGAGATGGTGCAGTGGGCCGCCGGGCAGAACAAGCCGGCGATCCTGCGCACGGATATGACGTACGACATGCGTGGGCAACTGGCCACGCGAACGACTTTCCAGCGCACCGATGCGAATGGCGCGGGGATTGCGGACGGTTCGCAGTCGGTCGATACGTTCGTCTACGACCAGCACGGACAACTGCTCAAGACCGTCAACGCCAATAGCGGCGCGACGCTCTATGTGTTCGACGGACTCGGACGTCTGGTGGCGACCACGGACGCCGCCGGGAACACTATCACAACGCGCTACGACGACGCCAACCAGCGCACCATCGTAACGGCGGCGAACGGCGTTGCGACCCTCTCGACGTACGACCGTGCCGGTCATGTGACGAGCGTGACGCAGACGGCCGCGAGCGGCACGGTGCTGGGCCAGACGACTTACGCTTACGACGCTGACGGACGCCTGCTGATGACGCAGGATGCCACCGGTCAGCGCCACTGGTACACATACGACGCGTTGGGCCGAAAGTCCGCAGATATCGATGCGAACGGCAGCGTAACGGAGTACCGGTACGACGCGGCGGGTAATCTGGTCCGCACACTCGGTTATGCGACGGCGGTCAATGTCTCGGTGCTGTCCGATGCGTCGGGCAAGCCGACCGGGGCGTCGCTCGACAGCCTGCGTCCTGCAGTTACGGCGTCCGATACGTCGAGCTGGCGCGTCTACGACGCCGATGGCCGTCTGGTGAAGACGATCAGCGCGACGGGCGCAGTCATGGAGATGCGGTACGACGGCGCGTCGCGCCTCGTCGCCACCGTTCAGTATGCGAAGCGCGTCGATGTGACGACGCTGGGCGACAATCCGGTGGCGTCCGCCGTAGCGCCCGCCGCGTCGTCGGACGATCGCCTGACGCGCAACTTCTACACGAACGACGGCAAGCTCGAAGCGACGATCGACGCCGACGGCTACATGACGCAGTACACGTACGATGCGGCAGGGCGTCAGCGCGAACGCATTCGTTTCAGTACGGTGACAAACCCGTCGATCCGGGCGACTGGCACGATTTACCAACTGATCCCAGCGTCGAAGCCTGCCGACCTGTACTCGGCCACGGTGTACGACGCATCGGGCCGCATCGTCGGTGAGATCTCGGGTGGCTACCTGACCGAACGCGTGTATGACGCGCGGGGCAACGTCACGAAGGTGATCCGCTACGCCAATCCGGTCACGGTGTGGATGGAATTCGGGACGACGATCGACCAGTTGCGCCCGACGGCCAGTGCGAACGATCAGGTGATCACGACCACTTACGACACGCTCGACCGGATCGTCTCGCAGATCGACCCGGAAGGCACGGTCACGACTAACAAGTATGACGCGTTGGGCAACCTGATCGAGCGCACGCGCGCCGTAGGCACGCCTGATGCTTCGACATCGCTTGCCCGCTATGACGTGCTGGGCCGTCTTGTGGCGGCGCTTTCCGCGGAAGGCGCGGCACAGATCACGGCTGGCATGACGCAGGCGCAGATCGACACGGTGTGGTCGAAGTACTCGATTCAGTACACCTACGACGCCGCCGGCCGCCGTACGTCGATGACCGACGCGCTGGGCAACCGGACCCGCTACTTCTATGACGCCGACGGCAATCTGAACTTCACCGTCAATGCGCTCGGCGAGGTCTCGGCGCGCGAGTACAACGCGCTGGGGCAATTGGTGTCGACGACGCTCCTGGCGACGCGCGTACAAAACCTGACGGCGCCGGGTGGCGTGATTTCGGATGCCGACAGGGCGCTGCTGGTGTCGCTGCGCAATCCGGTGGCGGATACACGTGTCAGCTACACGTACAACACCGATGGCACGCTGGCGACGGAAACGAACGGCGTCGGCGGCGTTGTCACGCACGCCTACGATGCGTTCGGCCAGGAGGTCTCGCGCACGACCAACAACGGGGCGATGTCGCAGACCCAGGTGTTCACCTACGATCACCGGGGCAACCGCATCTCGTCGTCGCTCGACCCGGCGGCGCTCAACATCAAGACGCGTACCGAATACGATGCCTTTGGCCGTGCAGTGCGCACCATCGATGCGAACGGCAACGCCACGTCGTACACCTACGACGCGTTGGGCCGCCAGATTAAAGTGGTCGACGCACTCGACGCTTCGCATTCGACGACCTACGATGCGTTCGATCGCGTGCTGACGCAAAAGGACTCGCTGGGCAACGTCACGAAGTTCAGCTACGACTTGGCTGGGCGCACTACCACGGTAACAACGCCGGACAGCGTCAGCGTGGTCACCGCGCATGACAGTCTGGGTCGCACTACGACGATCACCGACGGACGCGGCTACCAGACGATCTATCAGTACGACCATGACGGCAACCTGCTGACGACCGCCGACGACATTCGTCAGACCGTCAACAAGTACGATGCCGCCGGGCACCTCATCGAAACCGAGGATCCGAACGGCAACAAGGTCGTGTACACGTACGACGCGGCCGGTCGTGCGCTCACGCGTACCGTCGATCCGAGCGGGCTGAACCTTGTCACGCGCTACTCGTACGACGCCAAGGGCCAGCAGATCACCGTCACCGACCCGAACGGCACGGTCACGCGCACCGACTTCGACAACAACGGTCACATCAGTGCCCGTGTGGTCGATCCGGGCGGCCTGAATCTGACGACGCACTACCTGTACGATCAGGTGGGCAATGTGCTCACGGTTGTGACGCCGGGCGGTGTCACGACGAAGTACGAATACGACGTCGCGGGACGCCGTACGTCGGAGACGATCGATCCCGCCGGGCTTGCGATCACGCGCCGTTACGCCTACGACGCGGCGGGCAACGTCGTCTCGTCGACGGATGCCAACGGCAACGTCACGCGCTACTTCTACGACGCCAAGGGACAAGTCGCCTATACGGTCGATCCGTTGGGTAACGTCGTGGGCAACACCTACGATGGCGAAGGACGCGTCACGCGTGTCGTTCACTACGCGATGCCGATGAGCGCGGCCAATCTGGCAACGGCCGGCACGAGCGCGGCGACGCTGGCAACGTTGATTCAGACGTCCGTTTCCGATATCTCCGAGCGACGCCTTTACGACACGGTAGGCCATCTCAAATACACCGTCGATGGCGCGGGCGCGGTCGTGCGCTTCACCTACGACAAGTCGGGCAACGTCACGGAGCGTCTGGCTTACGCAAACCGCATCAATCTGGCGACGTGGAACGGCGTGAGCAATCCGTCGGTGGTCGCCGATGCGGCCCATGATCAGGCGGTGCGCACGGTCTATGACGCCATCAACCGGCCGGTCTATTCGGTCAGCGCAGCCGGAACGCTGACGGCGTTCCAGTACGACGCCAACGGCAATATCGTCGACAAGATCGTCTACGCGAAGCCAGTGCCCACCGGCACGGCGATGACGGTCGGGGCGCTGTCGACGGTGGCGATCTCGCTGGCCGACGCCGCGCACGATCAGCACGACCGCAATGTCTATGACGCGGCGAGTCGCCTGACGTGGAGCGCCAACGGCGTAGGTAGTGTCGTCAAGTATGTCTACGACGCCGACGGTAATCTGATCAGCCAGACGCGGTTTGCCCAGGCAGTAGGCGCATCGACCGCACCGAGCAGCGTGGTTGCGTCTGACGGCGATCAGACCACACGCATGACCTACGACGCGGCAGGCCGCCTCGTCTACCAGATCGGTGCATCGGGCGCGGTGACGATGCAGCGTTACGACGCTGACGGGCATGTGATCGAGCGTCTCACGTACGCCACGCCGGTCACGGTGTCGGGCACGGCGACGTCGGCGTCCGTCAAGGCACTTGTCTCGGCGAACGCCGCCAACGACCGCTCTACCAAATACGTCTTCGACGCCGCAGGCCGGGCGATCTTCACCATCGACGCTTCGGGGGCCGTGCTCGAAGCCACGTACGACGCGGTCGGTCACGTGGTGGCCACGCGCGCTTATGCCAACCGCATCGATCTGACGAACTTCGATCCGGCAACTGGGGTGAGCGCAGTGCGCTCGCGTCTGAGCGCCGACGCTGCGAGCGATCGCGTGACGCACACGCTGTACAACGCTGACGGTCAGGCGATCTATCAGATCGACTCGCTCGGCTTCGTAACGGCGAACACTTACGATGCTTTCGGCCGAGTGGTGTCGACGACCCAGTACGGGCTGGCTATCTCTGCCACAACGACGTGGACGACTGCTGGCGTCTCCGGCGCGCTTGTGCCGTCTGCCACGCTCGATCGTGTCACCACGATGACGTACGACGCGACGGGGCACATGCTGAGCACCCGCGACGCGCTCGGCTTCACTGAGTCATATACGTACGACGGCCTCGGCAACAAGATCACGTTCACCAACAAGAAGGGCGACGTCTGGCGCTACGATTACGACGCGGCAGGCCGTCTGACGACGGAAACTGCGCCGCCGGTCAACCTCACGGTGCTCAAGACGGACGCGAGCGGCAACCTCGTCGTGGACACGGCGAACTCCGTAGTCGCGAGCGTGGTCACGCGTACCGTCTACGACGCGCTCGGCCGCGTGGTCTCGCGCACGGAAGCGTTCGGACGCCCCGAGGCGCGCACCACCCGCTACGACTACGACGCAGCCGGCCACCAGATCAAGACGACGTTCCCGCCGGTCGGTGTCTATGACGCTACGCGCGACAACCTTGTCGTCAATGGCGCAAACGGTCTGGCGAATCGTGTCGACAACCTCACGGAGCTGACGTCGCAGACGATCTACGACGCACTCGGTAACGCCGTCGCCAACCTCGACGTGTCGGGTAACTGGAGCTACAAGACTTACGACAAGCTGGGCAACGTCATTCACGACGTGGATGCAATGGGGTACGTCACCGAGTACACCCGCAACCAGTTCGGCGAAGTGACGCGGCTTACGCGCTACGCGGGCGCGGTCACCGTGGGCAACGGCGCACAGGCGCCGACGGCAGCACAGGTAAAGACGGCGCTCGCAGCGCTGCCGAACGCCGGCGTGGGCGACCGCGTCATCACGACAACCTACGACCAGTTGGGCCACACGCTGCGCGTGGTCGAGCCGCAGTCGTTTGTCTACGATTCGAGCGCGGGCGGCAGCGCGCAGTACTTCTCGGCAGGCCGCACGACGCAGAACACCTACAACGCGTTCGGCGAACTGGTGCAGATCGCCACGCTGCGCAACGCCGTCACGAACCAGTGGAATTCGACGTATCAGTACTACGACTTGCGCGGCCAGCAAGTCGCGACCGTCGATGCGATGGGGTATGTGACCACGCAGGCGTACGACGGAGCAGGCAACCTCACCTCGCACACCGAGTACGCGAACGCGCTGGCTGGCGGCGGCTGGTCGCTGGCGGCGTTCGGACGCCCCGTAACGTCGAGCGACGACCGCACCATGGTCACGACGTACGACGCGATGAGCCGCAAGTTGTCGGAGACGCGTGTTGATGTGCAGTACAGCACGGCCAGCGACGGCTCGTCGACGCGCGGCAACCTCGTCACGCAGTATCGCTACGACGCTGTCGGTAACCTCACGACGACCATTTCGGCTGATAGCGGCACCACGCACAGCTACTTCGACGCGTTGGGCCGCCTGACGGCAACGACCGGGCCGGTGCGAAACAGCGGCGTGAGCGGTGCGGCCTTCACGCCGCTCAATGTCTTTTATCGCGATGCTTACGGCAACGCCGTCATGACGGTGGTGCGCGGCAACGGTGCGGCGTCGGCCAACGACGCGACCTACGTCGACGCAGGCGCGAGCGCGGCAGATCGTACGACGATGGCGGTCTTCGATGCGCACGGCAAGGTGCTGCAGATGAGCGATGCAGCGGGTGTCGGGCATTACTCGTCTTACGACGCCGCCGGACGTCTGGTCAAGGAGTGGCAGATTGTCACCGGCAACGACGGGGCGTCGCACACGATCTTCAAGGCGTATCAGTACGACAAGCTTGGCCGCCAGACGCATGTGATCGAACCGGCGTCGACTTCGGTGATATCGAACGGGGCGATCACGACGGTTTCGCAGGCAGCGGCCGGGGTCATCGACACGGCGATGGAATACAACGGCTTCGGCGAGATGATTCGCCGGGGTATAGGCGGTGGCCGTCAGGAGTATTTCGACTATGACGGTGCAGGCCATCTGTGGCGCACCAATAGCGGCGACGGCATCGACAAGGTTTCGCTGTACGACCTCGATGGTCACGTCACAGCCGAAGTGCGTAGCGCGGGCGCAGGCGGCGCGAATTACGATATGAAGGCGTTCGCCAGCCCGGATCAGGTGGCGGGCCTCAGCGAGGGACGTCGCACGGATCTCGTGTACGACGCGCTCGGGCACGTCGTGTCACGCACCGGCGCTGCACGTGCCGAGTCCGCTGGCGGCGTGACGGTGCGCGGTGTGCAGGCGACCTACACGACAACGCCAGCGACGTATGGCTACGCGGAAGACGGTTCGGTCGTGTGGAACACGGCATCGAGCGTCAACTTCTCGTGGAGCCTCGCGCAGTTGGGGAGCGGCGATATTCGCGTCGAGTTCGATTACACGACAGCTAATGTGCCCGTTAATCCGAATGATTCGAATGAGTCCGGCAATGAGAGCGGAGGGCCGACCGGTATCCTGCTGACGGGCGTACCCCGTACCCGCAGTCAGATTTTCACGAACGAGCAGGCGGGTAACGGCGTATCCATTGCGTGGTCCGACGCGAACGGCACCAACGGCGGCATCAGTAAAGTCGACGCCGTGCGCGTTTACAAGAAGGATGTCAACGGCAACTGGCAACTGGTGATCAACCAGAACCCGTCGTTGCAGACAGTCAGCCAGATCGAAGTCGGTCTCCCGTCGAATACAACGACGAACGTCCTGCTGCAAGTCCGCGCCGTCGGTACGGCGGGCGATGGCGGCTGGACGTCGTTGTCGGGCGTCAACTTCGGCGACGCGTACCGCTTCGACACGACGGGGCTGGCCGCAGGCAACTACGAGTACCGTGTGCTCTCGACCAATACGGCGGGCACCACACAGGTGACGGCCTCCGGCACGATGGCGGTGAACCTGTCGCAACTTGCGAGCCTGTCGTTCCCGATCGGACCGGGCGTCGCGACAAACGGCAACTTTCATTCGCAAGCCAAGGATTTCACCTGGCAGAGCGCGCCGGACAACGTGACGCAGACGTTCCGCTACCGGGTGGCCGGCAGCAATGGGGCGTGGTCGACGATGCCGATCGTGCATCCGTACAACTCGTTCCTACCGGGATACGACGGTTTCGACATGAACGCTCTCGGAGCGGGCACGTACGAATACGAGCTCCTCTGGCAGCGACAAGGCGAGTCGACGCCGTATGCACACTCGACCGGTTCCATGACGGTGGTGGCGGCGACCGCCGACCAGTGGGTCCCGCCGGTCAATATGCCGGTCATTAACAATGTGTGGGTGGCCTACGACTATGTGGGTGGTTCGTCCACAGTCGTGACGAACGAAGACGGCACAGGTGAGCACGGCGAGATCGTCGGCAGCCACAACGCGAACACTATTCGTTGGACCGTGGAAGCCCATGGCGAGACGGCTGTCTTCCGCTATCGCGTGCCGGGTGGTGCGTGGCAGACATTGCCGGTCAGCAGCTATACCAATACTGTCAGCGAAAACAGTGTGACGACGCTGCTTGAAGCGGTCGACATCAGCGGCCTTGGCGTTGGTACGTACGAGTTCGAGATTCTGCGGGGGCCGGTCGTGGGCTCGGAAGGCTCGCACTATACGGGCACGTTGACCGTATCTCCGACACCGGCCGGGCATTACGAGACGCAGACCGTGCCGGTCATCGTCAAGCGCACGGTGACCCCGCCCGACCCGAACAATTACATCACGAAGGTTCTGTATCGCCCGCCCGTCGCGAGCTACGACGAGAATGGCGTAGAGACGCTGGGTGATCATTACCAGCGTCAGGGCGCCATCGTGGTCGGGATGTCATACCCCGCTTACCGCGACCGTGTGGTCACGGAAACCGTCACACCGCCGAACCCCGCGAATTACATCAGCCGCTATTTGCCGGCGGTATACAGCAGTCAGGTTGCGACTTACGACGAAGACGGCACGGTCCACCTGGCGGCCCACTATGCCTGGTCAGGTTCGTACGTCGTCGGTCTACCGTACACCGCCTATCGGACGGAGTACTGGGAAGAGTCGATACCCCACCAGGTGCCGCGCCAGGTGCCGGTCATGACGACGGACGAGAACAGCGGTGCGCCCGTTCAGGCGCAAGACGAAGCGGGCAATCTGCTGTGGCAGACGGTGTACGACACCGTCTACTGGAACGAGATGCGCCCGCACGACGTGGCCTATACGGCGTACCCGCCCGACCCGGCGGCGTACATGACGCGTGCACCGCGCCCGGTGTATAACCCGCCGGTGGCGACCGGTTTGAACGAGAACGGTACGCAGATCCTCGCGAAGGGCTATGCCTGGAACGGTGATGTCGCTGTGGCCGAGCCGTACCAGATCAGCTACACGGTTCAGGACCCGTACACCGCTTATCCGGCCGATCCGGCGAACTTCATTGCAGGCTATCTGTATAGCGAGCCGGTGGTGACGGGGAACGACGAGAACGGCGCGCAGATTCTTGCGCCGCACTACCAGTGGTCCAACGGCAAGGTCGTCGCCATGCCGTACGAAGTCGAAGAGACGCAGTACGTGCAGCAACAGGTGTGGGTGCCGGGCGTGACGCCGATGCCGTCGATCGCCAACACCACGCCGACGTACGTTCCGGGCTATTGGATTCCGGGCACGCCGACACAGTACGGCAACACCATCACTACCGGCAGCATCACGACGGCGGCGAGCCAACCCGGTCAGTTGGGCGGAGTGACGGTCACGCAGTCGATTGGCGCCAATGGCGGCACGAGCAATGTGCGTCCGACGATCAACCAGACGTTCGACCGTTGGGGGAACGTGCTGTCGATCTCCGATCCGCGCTCGCCGTACTGGGTCACGACGTACAAGTACAACGCCAGCAATCAGATCATCGAGCAACGTCAGCCCGACGCGAACGGCAATCAGTCGTCTGCATCGGTCGTGACGCGCTACACCTACGATGCGATGGGCCGCGCCGTGGCGGTGGTCGACGCAAACGGTCACGTCAATGGGCAGACGTACGACGCCGCAGGCAATGTGACGCAAGACCTGCACGCCGACGGTGGCGTGATGCGCCACTACTACGACGCGTTCGGTCAGCAGGTCCGCTTGGTCGATGCCAATGGCAACGCCACCGACTATGCGTACGACAAGCTGGGCCATCTGGTGCAGATGACGATGGGCGCCGTTGGTGTGTACGCCATCAGCGGCAGCACGCTGGTGAATCAGGGTTCGCAGGCGCTGACGCAGACATACGGCTACGACCAGGCGGGGCGCAAGCTGTGGCAGACGGATGGCTCGGGCGCGAAGATCAAGTACGACTACGATCTGCACGGCAATGTGGTGGCGACGACGCAGCCGCTGGGTCAGGTGGTGCGTGCCGCGTTCGACGCCACGAACCGCAAGACCGGCGAGACGGACGGCAACGGGGCAATGTCGACGTGGACGTACGACTACTTCGGTCTGTTGCTCGGCCGTACGGACATCGGTGCGGCGTCGTACAGCTATTCGTACGACAACGCGCGTCAGCTGCTGCAAGTGACGAACACGCGCGGACAGAACATTCAGTACCGCTACGATGCCGCCGGTCAGAACACGTCCATCCTCGACTTCGCGCTTGCACAGGCGTCGACGTATGCCTACGACCTCGCGGGTAATAAGGTGCGTGAGCGTACCGTCACGAACGGCACGACGTTCCAGGACAACCATCTGGCGTACGACGCGCTGGGTCGTCTGCGCGATGTGGCCGATGGCCGCGTGCACATCAGCATCGACTACGACGCCGTGGGCAACCGCACGCACGTCACGTCGCATGTGATCAACGCGATGGACCAGAGCCAGGACGAGGATCGCTGGTTCAAGTACGACGCGATGAATCGTCAGACGGTGGTGGACGGCATTAACGCCAATGGTGATATCGGTGTCGGACAGGGCCATAAGATCACCTACGACAAGAACGGCAATCGTACGAGCGACACGTACTACGGCACGCGCGTGCAATCCGACCGCGTATTCGATCACACGGAGTGGACGAGCGTTTGGGGAGTGGTCGGTTCGGACGAGGCGGGGAATCCGGAGTATGGGTACATTGTCCAGCCGTCTGCTGCGTACCGCACGCAGTACACGGCGGTTAACGGTCTCACGACGGAAGCATACGACTACGACAGCAATAACCGGTTGTCACACGTTTCGCGCGATGGCGTGCTGCTTGACACGCGTTTCTACGACGGTGCGAACCGCGTGGTCCAGACCGGACCGGCGGGTGCATTGCCGCAGGAGTACGTAAGCGCACTTAACGGTGCAGGGGGCGGTAACGGCAGCGAGACACGTCAGAGCACATACGACCAGAACGGGCGTTTGCTGCATCAGAAGGTGACGAAGTCGGACGGAGCGTCGAAGTACGAGGTCAACTACTCGCAATACGATGGTGCGGGCAATGTGGTGAGTTATTCGATGGCCAATCAGGATGGCGATTGGTACACGAACAACTATACGTACACGATGGCGCGCTTCGACGGCTACAAGGAAGCGCGTGTCGACGGATCGAGCGACAAGTTCAATCCGGGCTCGACGACGAGCAGTTATGACGTCAACGGCAATCTGACGTCTGTGACGGATAGTACGAAGCCGGAGAACAACCGTACGTTCGTAAACGACGCGCAGGGTCACGTGTTGTATGTGAATCAGGGCGGGCACACGCAGCGCCAACTTGTGGTGGACGGTGAGGTTCTGGGCCGTTATGGGGACATGATCAACCCGAACGCGCCGCAGGATCCGAACACGGGTAACCCGAACTTCATCAACAAGGCGGACTTCAGCTTCGGGTTCCAGCCGATCAACGGGAAGTATCCGACGGGCGCACCGGGTGCGGTGGCGGTGCAATCGGGCGATACGCTCGAGAGCATCGCGCACTCGGCGTATGGCGATTCAAAGCTGTGGTACCTGATCGCGGAAGCGAACGGGCTGTCGGGCAATTCGGATCTTCGCGTGGGCCAGTCGCTGACGATCCCTAACCGCGTCAGCACGATCCACAACGACAGCAAGACCTTCAAGCCGTACGACCCGAGCGCGATCATAGGGGATACGACGCCGAATCTGCCGGTACCGCAGGCCGATAGTGGTGGTGGATGTGGTGGGTTTGCGTCGATCATCATGATCGCAGTGACGGTTGTGGTCGCGGTCTATACGGCAGGGTCGGCGGCATTTGCGATGGGGGCAGTGCAGGCGGCTGAAGGGGCCGCAGCAGCCACGGCTTCGTTCGGAGGTGTCATGTCGGCGGGTGCCTCCGCGATGCTGGGCGGGACGGCCGTCGGCGGACTTACCGTTACCGGTGCGACGATTGGCGGGATCTCGGCAGCAGTCGGTGCGGCAGCAATCGGGGGAGTCGCCGGTTCGCTAGCCGGGCAACTGGCAGGCATGGCGATGGGGGCGCAGAACGGGATCAGTTGCAATCAGCTCGCGCTTAGCGGGTTGAGTGCTGGTATCGGAGCGGGCGTTGGCGGCCAAATCACTGGCGCAACCATCGGCGCGAGCGCGTTGCGCGCGGCGGTAACTAACGTCGCCCTTCAGGGAGTGGGCGTTGTCACCGGTCTGCAATCAAGCTTCAGTTGGACATCGGTAGCAGCAAGTGCTGCGGGTGGTGCGGTTGGAGGTGCTTTGAATGCGGGCGGGGCCAACTCGATCTCGCAGTCGATCAATAACGAAATAGGTGGTTTGCTTGGGCGCACGGTTTCGGGCGTGCTGGTTGGGACGGCCGCTGCGGCAACCACGTCAATCCTTCGAGGTGGACGAATTGCGATACAGCAGGTCGCCACGGATGCGTTTGGCAATGCGCTCGGCCAAGTTCTCATGGAGTCAGATCGGTACTCGACAGAAGCTATGACGACGCGTGCTACGGTGGCAGTGACGAATCAGCTTGGGTTCAAAGGGAACGGTTCGGTGATGTATGGGCCATCGGGGAACATTGGGGCGTTTGGTAGTGAGCCTTCGCTAAGCGATTACGCGACCTCTGGGACATCGAACGGATTCGACGTCGACGCGGCATATGGGCAGATAGTTGACGCTTTCAATCAGTACTCAGGTGGAAGCAATAGCTATAAGCCGTCCATTCTGCTTGCGTCTAATGGTACATCAGACGTCGTGCCTGACTATCAGGGGCGAATTGATGAAATGAAAGGATGGGCCGCGAACACTCCGAATCTTAGGGATCGAGGAACGTACGACGGGCCGCGTATCGACATAATCTGGCACCAAACCCCGACAACGGAAATCGACATTGGGCAGGCTAGCAATGGGCCGTTGACATTTGTGGACCCGGAAACCGGAGTTGAAGGGTATGCCGTACCGACGCCGGGGCAGGTCGGGGGGCTGAACGCAGACGCGATCTTCCAAGCAGAGAATGACGCCAAGGTTATTGCCGGGACATACAATAGACTCCGCGAAGTCGGTGATGCATTTTCTGCCGGTCAGTATAGGGATGCATGGCGGCATGCGACGTACGAAGCGTCGCCGGATGCAAGGGCGGTCAACAATGCGCGGCTGTTCCCAGCGCCGAATCCAGGTGCGGTGCGTCTTGAGAAGATGCTGGGGTCTTCGGTGGGGGCTGGGGCATCGCTGGTTGCAAACATGCTTGGTGCAAGCCAACGCACGCAGGATGCTCTATTGGATGCTGGCGGAGCGGTCGAAGGGATCGCAGGCGGGTTAGCGGGGTACAATTTGCCTAAGGCTCCGCAGCCAGGACAAGCGGCGGCAGCGAGTAGAATTAGAACGCGTGGCAATCAGAGTCCTGTCAATGCATTAGATGTCGGCAAGTATGGGGATCTTGCTCCTCGGAGTGTGGGGGATGGCCTCAGCCCAGACCATATGCCGTCCTTTGCTGCAGTTAGGACGAAGGTTGAAGGGGAGCTTGGCCGCCCGTTGACGCCCACAGAGGCGACTCAGTTGCGAAACCGTACGAACACACTTGTTATCGGAACAGATGCTCACCAGGAGGTATCTCGCACCTATGGCGGTCGGAATACGCCAGCCCAGATCGCTAAAGATGCATCCGATCTAGGTGCTGCAGTTCGCCGAGATCAGGCAGTTATGGAGCCGCGTCTCATCAAGGAGGGATACACGCAGCAACAAATTGATGAAGCCTTTGAAAGGCTGCATCGCATGAATCGGGCAGACGGACTCTACTGAAATGGAAAACATTGAATCACTACTGGGCGTTCGATATAAAGATCTAGGACAGTTGCCCGTTCTTGCTGGAGTGGATGTTCCTCTACGAGAAACAATTGTTGATCAGAGTTACGTCAGCTTCCCCGCTCTCGGCATCTCCCTTGTTCTTCCGGATAATGAAACAGTGGGAGCTGTCCAGTTGCATTCCAATGATCATGAGGGCTTTGCCGGTTACACCAGCCGGCTTCCTGGTCAACTGATGTTTGAAATGAATCGTGAGGATGCTCGGGTATGCTTAGGTGTTCCAGCGGCATCGGGTGAAGAGAGGGAAATCCTTCTACTTGGTAAGAAGCCCGCGTGGGACAGCTTCCGGCTCGGGAAAATTAAGATTCACGTCGAGTATTCGATTGGAGACGGTCCGATTCAGTTGGTAACGATTACAAGGGGCTAGGAGACCTGACCTTGCTCAATCTAACGCCCGCCTCGCGCGGGCGTTGTCGTTTCTGGGCTATGGGTCGGGCTGCATGATATCGCTGACGGCAGTTTGATGCTCACCACATAATTGAGAGCAGTTACGGTGGCCCGAACAATTGGTGGAACATCCATCCCGCACGCTTCCCGGATCAACATCAGGGAGGCATTCACCGAGCCGGAAGTCCGTCACGAAGAATTTTTGAGTAAAGGTGGAGTTTATGGGGATTTATGACGACTTGATAGCAGCTAAAGGCTCCGGGACTGTTTATGATAGATGACCCTACCCCAGAAAACAGTACCACTGAAAAGTAGAAAATCCGGCATGATTTTGACAGTTTGAAACGGAAGACAT
>NZ_CABPST010000020.1 GCF_902459805.1 Pandoraea bronchicola
TCACCTCTTCACCTCTTCACCTCTTCACCTCTTCACCTCTTCACCTCTTCACCTCTTCACCTCTTCACCTCTTCACCTCTTCACCGCTTCAACGCCTAGACGCCTGGACGCCTCAACGCATCAGGTTCTTCCGCTCCGTGGGCGTGAGCGCCTGCAACTGCGCCTCACTCAGGTTCATCTGCCCAAGTACCTGCACGGGCGACGCCGGATCGTAGCGGAACATCTGCCCGCCGTCCGCACGCGGCTTTCCAGTCGCGTCGCCCGACGTTCCCGCATCGAGCATGCGCACCGAGAAGATCGACGGCTGGTTCTGCCGCGAAGACGCCCGATCACGAGCCACCGCATCTTGTGCTGCCGCCGCCGCCTGCGCTGCCGTGGCACTGGCATTCGTCAGCGCACCCACATTCACGGCCGCGATGGTCGGAATGCCGACGGACTTGCCCTGCACCTGAATGTTCTCGGCGTTCATCACCCTCAGTGCCGCAATGTTCACGTTGCCGGACACGCGAATCCCAGCCTCGCCTGCGTCGATTGTGCCGAGCGGCGCAATCAGATCAATGTCGCCCGGCGGAATCTCCGGAATCGGATTCAACGTGGCCAGGCCGGCACCGGTGTTCGGCGTTGTCGGCGAGAGCGCGACCAGCCCGAGGTCGTTATAGACGCGACGCTGCGGCGTGTAGACCACCGTCGACTTCGACCCGCGACCCGCGTTGATATCGCCTTGCGCCGACCACGCGAGAATATTGCCGCCGAACGTTGTGAACACACGGCTCTGACCGAGCAGGATGCTGTCACGCGAATACATATCGATGTTGCCTTGTCCCTGCGTGAGCACACCGGAGCCTTCGCCCGGCACAAAACCACCGTCCACGCCGACGAGCGTGCGTCCGCCTGGCGTCATGATGCTCACCCCGCCACCGAAGTCGGTGTGGATGCCGGCATCCTGCACTTCATAGTGAGGAACAAAGTACTGAGGGCTGCCCCGCGCGATCCACTGCGCTTGCGTCAGATACTGCACGCCGGGCACCGGACGCGTGGTCCACTGGCGGTTAAGGTTTTCCAGGTAGTAGAGCGCGCTGCTGTACATCGTGAGACTGCCGTCGTATTGGCGCGACGCACCACGCTCATCCTGCAACGGGAAGAGCGTAGCGATGGCCTCTCGCCCCCGCAGATAGCTACCCGCGCGCGGACCGCCAGCATCGTTGTACTCGCGCCCCGATGCGCGCAGCTCCGCGAAGTACACATCGCGCAGATACGCGCGCTGCTGCTCCGGCGGCAAGGCGTCGAAGAACTGACGCGCATCCATTGACGTCGCGTCGAAATGCAGCCCCAGTCCGTTGCGGCCACCGAAGCGTGTCGCGAGCCAATTCACCAGATAAAGTTGGCTCTGCTGCGCGAATTCATTGCGCAGATCCCGTTTGGCGACGCCGCCTGCGCTGCCGGTAGCCTTACTCGCCGCGTCGAGCTCCGCCTGCTTGGTGACGAGGAACGCATCGGCGCCTGCCGCATTACCGCTATAACCGAACTCCCGACTCAACCATCCGGAAAGCGTGAGTTCTCCGCCGTACACAACGACCGCCTTGCCCGGCTGATCGGCGAACGGCCGTCCACCGTCAGCCAGATTCGCTGCATCGAGATACCGGGCGGCGAATGCCTTGAAGTCAATGCCGTCAAGCCCTCTCGGCCCGACGCCCGCCGCCACCGCAATCCCGGCACCATTGCTGCGGTCGCCCGGCTTGACGTTGGCAAGCGCGCCAAGACTGCGCAACTCGGCCTTGTCGCCCATGAAGACATTGCGCCCCGCCGTGACTTCCAGCAAGCCCGGACCTGCCACGTAGAACGTGCTGTACAGAATGTCCCGCCCGGCAGACACCACGGAGACATCGTCCGCCGAGTTCTGCACGATCAGGTTGCCGCGCATCGTCGTCGACGCAACCGCCATCGGGCGTCCCGGATTGTTGACCGGATCGTTGAAGTCAGGCGTGGTGGTCCAACCGGCGAAGTTAGCTTTGGTGCTCAGATATGTGCCAAGCGGGGTTCCCGAGTTAACAATGTCTCGCCCGGCCCGAATCGCTACGGCGCCGTTGCCCTCGTACCAGGTCGGCTGCGTGCCGGCGGCGGGCAGTATGCTGCCGCGATAGTCAATGCCGCCCGTTTGCAGACCGACGATATCTCCCGTGAGCGCATAGAAACGCGCCGGAGCGATACCGGTGAAGTCGTAGCCGGACACGGTCGCCGGGGTCAGACTGAACATCGGGAACCGTGTCGCGGAATCCACGCTGTAATAGAACAGGAGCGACGGTGCGATGGCGTCTTGCCGCACGTTCGTGAGATAAGCGCGACCGAACCATGCGTTGCGCGTGCCCCCCATGAAGGCGGGGTTTTGCGGCGTGGGTAGCGCCGTGGGATCGGCAGCGGAACGGCTGATCGGGAATCCGGATCCGAACAGGGATTGGCCGGCAATCATCTCGAGCGCGCCACCGTCGGGAGCCGCCTTGAACAACGAACTGACGGGCTCCGGTGCCAGCAACGCCGGCGTGTCGCCGATCGTCTGCTTCGACTCCGCGTCGAGCAGTCGTGTTGCGGAAAAGCCGTTGTAAATGTTGCCGCTCGCAGCGACCGCGCGCAGTGTGGCCGGCAGTACGAAACGGCCATCGGTCGACGCGTAGTTCGCGCCGTCTCGCGGGTCGGCCATCGCGCTCAGCGGTGCGAGATTTCCGCCGGCACTGAACAGATCGATGGCGGTCGAGGGCGTCCACAGTGTGAACCAACTAAATCCTTCGCCGCTATAGTTGACGCCCGCCACCGTGAACGGCGTGCCGTTGGTCCGTTGTTGGGCGCGCGTTGCATCGCCATAACCGCCAATCACCAGATCGCCACGGGTGTCGATGCGGACCGTCGAGTCGCCAAGCACCAGCGTGGGCCCCCCGGTCGCCATGCCGACCTGGGGCGTGAAGACATCGCGTGCCCGGGTCTCGCGCAAGTCCGGCGTGCCGAACAGCTCGTCGACGCCGCCCAGCGCTCCCGCTTCGATACGTGTAGCACCGCGCAGGTTCGTGAACGTGCCGTTCAGCCCAAGATTGCCGTTGCGCCATTCCGCCGAGTCTTTGATCGCGCCACCGGGCTGCGTGATCGCCCGAACTTCTCGCACCGGATTCAGACCACCGCCGATTCGCACGTCGAGATCGCCACCGCCCGTCAATTGAATCTGCGAGCCGTCGGCCGACACCCGGCCGGTGCTACCCACCGTAACATTCAGGCCCTCGCTGCGAGCAAGCGCGCTCGGGCCGAAGGTATTGCCCGCCCCCATGCGAGACTCCAGCATGCCCGCGTTCGCGCCGGCTTCGAGTACCACATTGCCGCCGCCAAGCGTGCCCAGTCCGGTAAAGCCCACCAGGAACGGCGTCATCTCGTATGCTGCGTAACCGCTTTCCTTTCCGGTCACATACGTCCCGAAGTTGACCCACCAGGCGCTCGGCACACCACCCTGCGCAATCGCGGAGCCCGATCCCTGCCGCCACAGCCAATTGCCCACATTGCCGGCATCCGGAACGGCTCGCGGCACACCGAAGCTTGTCGGACGTTGATACCCGTCGCGCGTACCGACGGTGTCGCCACGAATATCACCCTGAGCGCGCACGAACAGATTGCCGCCATGCTCCGGATACCACGCGCTGTAAAGGCTCTGCGTACCGCTGACGTATTGCTCGAAAGCCGCCCCTTGCGTCCCCAGCACGGAGGTGTTCTTGAGCGTGGCCCGTGCGAGGTTATAGGCGCTCGTCACGTCACGCGCCTGCGTCCCCGCCGTGTAGACGCCAAACGGCGAACTCATCGTGAAGTTGCCCGCCGCGAGCATGTCGAGATCGCCCGTGCCGGTGCGCACCACGCTGAAGACCGGTTCGCGAGCGGCCTGCGTCTTCATGTCGTACTCGGCGGGGATGCCGGGCGTCACGAGTCGGAACGCATCGTAGTACCCGTTCCACATATCGATGTCCGCGGTCGTAGAGATGCCCCAGCTAATCAGCTCCTCCGGGGTCACGATCTCCCCCTCGACGGCGCCCAGCTCAGCCGCATCCGGGCCCCAGCGATACACGCCGAGCGTGCCGGTCCCCGGCTTGAGCACACTGCTTATGCCCATGCCGTAATGGGTGTCGGCGAGCACCAGATGACCATCGGCCCCCAACGGCTGGAGCGCACGCGGATCGGCGGCCGACGTGTCGGCGCCGGCGACAAGCCGCAGCGACCACGATGCCGAGCCCGCCTGAAGCATCGGTGCAATCGCATGAAGCTGCCCCTGATTGCCGTCGGCATCGGCCGGGCGCACGTTGACTGACAGAACGCCTCCGGGCAGCTTGACGTCGGTCTCGGCCGGAATGATCGCGCCCTTGCGCAACAACACATCGACGGCGAGCTTGAGGTTCCCCGGCATCACGGCGCCGGCGGGCCACCGCATGGCGGCCACAGACGTGTCCGTAGGCAACAACATGCCCGCATCGATCTGCATGCCGGAGCCCAAGGTCAGCGCCGAGGTCAGCGCCGTACCCGCCGGGTACACCACGTTGCCTGCCGCATCGCGCACGGCAGCCCCGAGAACCGTGCCGGCAGGCAGCGTCAGATCGGCACTAAGCGTGGCGCGCGCGGGCAGACGCGTGCCGGCAGGCAACTTCGTCGCTGCCACCTGAACGTCGTAGTTGAGCTTGCGACCGGCCGGGAACTCCGTGCCAGCCGCGAGCGTCACCAACCCGCCCACCGGCACCACGGCATCGCCGCCCCACCCTGCGGTTCCGCTAGTGAGCACCCATCCCTTATTGTCTGCGCCGGGCGTGAGCTTGCTGGTATCGAACCCGTCGGTCAGACTGCCGAAGACGTTCAGATTGCCCCCGGCGCGAATCGTCAGCGCCCCCGCTTCGCCGCTGCCCCAAACACCGGTCTTCTGCGTGTTCGGATTCAGGCTGGCGTAGCGATAGCGCGACATGTCGATGTCGCCGTCCAGGTGAATATCGCCGTTGGGCGTCGCGCTGACGATCTCGACGCCGGGGCGCAAGTGGAAGGCATCGGTGTAGCGGCGAAGTCCGGCCAGGCGCGCCAGCAGCGCGCTGTTGGCCAGCGCGTTCGTCATGAACGTCTCGTTCTGCCCGTGGAGCGTATCGAGGTACCCCTCATTGATGATCTGATACGGACGGCCGTCGACGCTCGCGTCCGTGCCCGCCGGTGCCTGCGTGTCGCGGTACATCCCGTTGACGGTGATCGAGCGCGCACCGTCGATCACCACATTGCCGCCCGCGTCGATGGCGATGTCGTTGCCCACCGCTTCGTTCGCACCGCCCAGACGTTTGGCACTGATCTCGACCGTGCCCACCGAGAGCGGCGCGCCCTTCGTGTCATTCGTCCCGGCGCGCACATCGAGCCGAGCACCGTCGGCCAGCACCACTCGCCCCTGATTGCCGTTAATCTCGATGACCGCACGGTTGGAAGCTTCGATGGGCTGTCCGTAACTGTCCAGACGCAGCGTCGTGCTGTGCGCGTCGAGCACCGCGTTGCCGCCGACCATCACCCCATCGCGTGCCGACAGACGAATCGTGCCGGCTTGTGCGCCGCTCGCGTCGACACGACCGAGCACATCGAGACGCCCGCCGTCGATCGACAGCGTGATCTCGCGCGCCTTGAGTTCGTCGCCAACGACGAGATTGCCCTGCTTGATCTGAAAGCTGCGGCTGCCGAACACGCCGCCCTCGGTCAGACGCGCATTGAGCGCGCCGAAATCCTCGATGCGCTGGGCTCGGATATCGACGCCTCCCGCCGCGAACGGCACAAACGTGCCGCCCGCATCGTAGCGGCCGCTGGCACTGCCAAGCACCTTGCCCACCAGCGACACGACGCCACTCGTCGGTGACAGCGCCGCAATCGTGAGCTTGCCGGCCCGGTTTTCCAGCGCCGACAGATCGACGCGCGACCCGGCGGTCTGGCGCACATTGCCGTTGGCGCTGGACACGACCACATCGCCGCCCCAGCTGTATTTGCTGGCATCGAAGAAATCGAGCTTGCGTCCGGCCAGATCGAGTTGCGCACCGTCACCCAGCGTCACATCTCCCTGAGCGGCAACGGTCAAACGGCCACTCGGCAGCACGACATTCGTGTCGATGCTGGCCGCCCCGCCCGCGCTGAGCGCGACCTCGGCACCCAACGCGGCCACGAGCTTGCCGTTGTCGATCAAGGGCTTCGCGCGAGCACTCGCGTTCGTCACCGACACATTGCCGCCCGCGACGAAACGGTTCACCGACCCCGCGGCACCGGTAAGCAGTGGCGTATCGATAACGATGTCACCGCCGCTGTAATCGAAATCCTGCTTCTGATCGTTCCACCCGTTCTGTGAACGATAAACGGACAGACCGCCCTTCTGGTTGGCGGTGACGCGTTCGCCGGCATTGAGTTCCACCGTCGAAAAGCCGACGGTCACGCGGTTCATATCGTGATTCACGTCGCGCTGCGTGGCCGGGCCGAAGCCGAATTCGATCTCCCGCGCGTCGATGGACAAGCGTCCGCTGCCAGTGCCCGCCCCGCCCGCGACGATAGCGCCCGCAGGCGACTTCGAGCCGGTCCACACGAGCCGGTCGGTGCGAATACGCGCGAGCGCATCGCTCGCGCCGTATCCGAAGATTGCCGGCGTGCCCAGCACGAGTACGTCGATGGTCGATTTACCAGTCGCCGCGTCGATGGTGGAAAGCTCGACGGAATCATAGAAGTTGATCGAGTCGCGTGCGATGAGCGACAGGCTTTCCAGCGCAGGCGTGCCATAGACCTTGTCGCCACGCATCAGTCGCGACAGCACCGTTTGATTGAGCGTGAGCCCTTCTGCCAGACGTCCGGATGCGGCGAGCGTATCGAGCGACGCCTGCTCGCCGACATTGACCCGGCCGACAGAGAGCGATAGCTGGCGCGTGCCGTAGCGCACCGCATCGGTAATCGTGAACCGCTTGTCGGTCGCCACCGCAATCGAGCCTTCGGAAAGCAACAGCGTTTCTCCTGCGCATGTCACGCCCGCCGCGCAAACGCCCAGGTCGATGTAGCCAGCGCCGAACGAATCCTGTGCGCCGGTCGGCGTCGGCGACAGCATCGAGAGCCGGCCATTCGACACCGCCAGCACCCCCGCCCCCCCAGGCGCGTAGGTGTAACCCAGCGTGGAATCCCACATCGGCATGCCATAGCCGAGTGTATTGATGCCACTGCCCTGCTCGATGGTGATGCCCCGGGTTGTCGAGGTCGTCACGATGAACACTTCGCTCGCGCGCAGCGTCGCGCCACCGCGCAGCACAACGTTGTACGCGTTGCCTATGAACCCGGCCGTCGTCGCGCTGAGAATCGACCCGGTGAAATCCGCAGAGACCACGGGCAGCCCGCCAATCCCGATGCGCGCGGCGCCGATCGCGTTCAGATCGTCCGCCCTGAGCGAAACAAGCGACCGGTCGCCTTGCCGGGGCGCCGCGCCCGCACCGAGAATCTCAAAGTTGCCGCTGAACGGCGACGTTACCAGCAGGCTTGCGCCATAGCCCCCCTTGGCCGGCGCAACGTTCGCCGTGCCCTGAAAGCGCAACGCTGGCGCATCGCCGACTTTGCCCCGGTAGGTATCCGGCAGGAAATAGAGATCGAGACGCTTGGCGTCCGCCTCGATCAGCGCACGCGGTGTGCCGACGCGCTCACTCGTGGCGCGAGCGAAATCCGCGTAGCTCATCTCGTTGTACTGCGAGTAGGTGCGCAGCACATCTGCTGACGTAAGAACGGCCTGCGTTGGCGTGGCATTGCGAATGCCGGTGTTGCTCACGCTCAATTGTGCCGGGAGCGTGAGCGACCCATTGCGCATCGCGACCGGTGCGAGGCCTGCCTGGGCGACGGACTGCGTCTGCAACTCCACGCGATACGCGCCGGGCAGCAATGCGAACGTCGACGGCAGCAGCGTGTAAGTGCCTGCCGGCAATCCCGGCACCCCGGCGCCGATGGTGATCTGCTGCCCAATGAGGGGCGCGCCCGCGCCGTTCTCGGTCACCACCGGGGCGTAGGCCGGCTGCGCACCCGGCACGATGGCGTACACCGGATTGGATGAGAGAGACGGCAGACGGAAACTTCCCTTTGTGCCGGTCTGCACCACCTGCATGAGCGGCGCAAGACGCGCATCGGTGGACCCCCCACGCCCGGTGAGGAACGCCGCACCGCGAATATCGCCACCGCCCGACAGGTCGATGACGGCGCCTGGGTCCACGCCCAGCGCATGGCTGTATACGACGACCGACGGTCCACCGCCGGCAAGCGAGTATGGCGCGTCGGCGGCGGCATTGAGATAACTCAGTCCGTCGAGCGACCCGCCATAAGGCATCACGAGTCCGTTCGCACTCACCGATGTCACGCTACCCGGCAACAAGTGAAGCACTCCGTTGGCTTCCGTATCCATCACGGACCCGAACGTGATGCTCCCCATCGGGGCGCGCAACACGCCACCCTGACGGATCTGGCCGGCATTGAGCGTGAGACTGCCGAACAGTGAGTATGGCTGCATCGCCAAGGTGTCGCCGACACGCTCGATGGTCAGTACGCGCTCGGGATCGATCATGGTCTGGCGCACACAGCAGTCACTCGGATAGCTGCGCTGCCCCACGATAATCTTCGCGATCGCGTTCTGTGCGGGATAGATCTGCACCGCGGCCAACGTCATGTCGCCAGGCGAATAGACCTCGGTCTTGTCGAGCAAACGAAGGTCGCCGGTACTGCGCAACGCGACGTTGCCGAAAGCATTACGCAAGACGCTGACCGGAGTTCCTGCGTTGGTTTCGATAGTCCCCGCCGTGCCGAACTGCATCCGGCCCGACACGTCAATGAGCGCGCCGTCGATCTCGAACTTCGCCTGGTCGGCAAGCAGCGGCACCCCGAGCATCCCTGCGCCCTGTCCGCCGTTCTTCGAACCACTCACCGCGTTGGGCATCAGGAAGTTATCGGTTTGCTGGCGCGTCGGGCCGGCAAGCCGCACGTAGGGCGCCGCAAGCCTGACCTGTGCGCCCGGTGCCGCGTTCGCCGCCAAGCCAAATGAACTCGCGGCGAGGCGCAGGCTCTGGCCGAGCGACAGATTGACGTTTCCGTCGAAATCCATCATCCCGTTAGCGAGTAGCGAGAGATTATCGAAACCGCCGGCCGTCACGCGATCCACACCGACGCGTGCGCTGCCCAGCGTCAGTCCGCCACCGAGCGAACCGGGACGCAGCGTATCCGCGAGGGTGCTACCGCCCTGCGTCTGCGCGACGACCATCTCGTGCGCGACACGCACTGAGTCATCCACACTATTGCCGCGCAGCGTAGTGCGATCGACCAGACCGTACGCGAGCGTCTCCAGGACCACGTTCAGCGTGCCGCCTGCGGCGCCTGCGCCACCGGACGCCGCCTTCATGTCGCCGTCGAGATAGAGGCCGCGTGCCGACGCCAGCGAGATGACCCCGCCGGCGCTGGCCACGTGCGTGCGTCCCTGCCCCGGCACATCGATGTCAGCAGCCGTGCCCGACGCATCGAGCCGTGCGCCGGGGCGCACGATCACGAACGCGTCGGCCGCTTCGACTTGCGTCGCCCCGGCCACATACTTCGCGCCGATCTGGATAGTGCCGCCAGCGGCGACCTTGCCGGAAATGGCGCCCGAGGCGTCCGTTGCCACGACCGGGCGCGCCGCAACGTCGATCACCGAGTTTCCGCCCAACCAAATGGATGTCGGCGTGAAGGTGCCCTCGGGTCTGCCCAGCGCATCGCCTACGCCAAACGCGCCGGGCAACAGACTCACGGTACCGGATGGCGCGCGTAACGTGCCGAGCAAGGTCAATTGCTCATTGCCCGTGAGCGTGATGCTGCGTCCGGGGTCGACTTCAATCTGTGCCGCCTCGCCCACAAGCAATTGCGCGCGCTTTACCGGCGAACCAGCGGACAGCGCAAGATCGGCCCCGCCGCGCTGCGTGATCGTGCCCTTGGCCGCGTCGCTTTGCCAGACCGGCGGCAGAAGCTTGGACAGTACGCGGGACGGGTCGCCGCCGCTCGCGGTGTCGAGCGCGGCTTGCCTGTCGACGTTCAGCACCGGCATGGTGACGCCGAGGCGGGCGTTATCCGCTACCGCCACGCCAAGCTGGCCCGTCACATCGTAGCGAGCGAAGCCGGTCGAGAAAAGCGACGTGCCGAGCGATGTCGGCGACGCAATTCGCACCGGCTCGGCGACCACCGTGCCGGCCGGAAGGATCGAGCCTTTCGTCAACGTCACATCTGACGCTTGCGGCGTATTCGCCTTGATGGTGTAGTCCTGCATCAGCATCACGCCGAACGGCATCGACTCGCCAGCGCGGAGCCAGCCTTCCCTGGCGAGGGCCGGTGCGCCAATCACGACACCGTTGCCGGTGTCGAGCTTCAGCGTCCCGCCACCGCTCACACCGTAACCGCGAAGTTCACCGTCGATATGCAGTTCGCCCGCGCGTTTGCCGTTCGTATCGTATTGGCTGGCCAGCAAGGAGACATTACCGCCCTTACCGCCGCGCACCGTCCCGCCCGAGAGCAGCACAGCGCCGGACGAGACGTCGATGGCGCTCCCCGGCTGCAACCGCACGTCCCCGGTCGTCGACAGCACCACGTTACCGCCGTTGAGGTAGGGCATGCCGTGGATCCCGGCTTCACCGTCGTCTGCCCGGCTCCATACGCCGCGCGCGTCGAGCGTCACACCGTTCGCCACCGAGACATGCTGGCCGCCCGCCACGAGCGCCGGGTCGATCAAAGGCACGTCGAGCCATGTGCCGCTGGTCGTCGCGTCGAGCACACGCTGCAAGACGTTACCTGCCGTAATCGAACCGCCGCGAGCCGTGACGTTCGCGTCGATGTTCACTCGCGTCGCATGCAGCCCGACGTCGCCACCGTCCGCCACACGAATGTCGCGCGAGACCGTTACCTCGTCGGTCGCCAGCAGCTTCACGCCGCCGAACTGCTGACGGTTGAGCCAGTCAGCGTCGAGCGAGATCTTCCCGGCCCGCTGCGGGTCGAGGGGCGTTCCCTGCGCAATGGCCGCTGCCAGTGCCTGAACGTCACCGACATCGATGGTACGTGCGATGGCCGAAGGGCTGTCGCGCAGCGAGAGCGTGGTGTCGTCGTAGTACGGGGTGAGCCTGCCGACGATCAACTGGCCGGCGCGAGGGGCAGCGAGCTGCGATTGCAGATATCCGTCGTAAAGCGTGCGATCAGCGGCCTGCGTCTGGCGCGGGCCCTGATAGACGGACGTATCGACGTCGCCTTCGAGCACCGCCGACAGACTCGATACGACCAGACGCCCGGCATCGCGCCCGACCGTGTAACCGTTCTCCAGCCGCTGGCCCGGTGCGATGAACGGCGTGGCATATGTCTCGGTGGTGGTCTTCCCCCAGCGGGCGTGTTCGGCTTCGAACCCGCGATACACGCCAAGGTACCGCACGTCGCCCGGCGCGTTGTCGACCCGGTACAACTGACCGTCCGCACCCCGCAGCCAGCTCTGCCGGATCATGCCGGTCTGCACATCGAGCGTGCCGCCTGCCAGATTGATAAGCGAGCCAGGGCGCGTGACCACTTCCGCACCGCCCAGTTGCACCGTCCCGCCTTGCGCCGCCCATTCGCCAATACCGTGCGACGCCGTATTCAGATACCCGCTCACTTCCAGCAGACCGCCTTGCGTGTACCAGCGATCGGTGGTGTAACCCTGCGTGCCCGCCGGTACGCGCACCAAATAACGCCGGTCGATGTAGACGGTCAGATTATTGAGCAAGTGCGTGTCGCGATTGCCCGGGGCGTCGCGCTGCTCATTACCCTGCACGCTGACTTCGAGATTGTTTGCCGACATCGCCACCTGCACGCCCACTGCGCCGGAGACGTCGAGCTTCGCGCGCTCCATCGCCATCGCGCGACGCGTGGCCAGCACATTGATCTGCCCGCCCGTGGCAAGCGTGAGGGAGTCGCTGTCGAACAGCACGTCGCCAGAAGACGCGATCTGGACGAGCGACTGATCCCGCCGGTTGTACAACCCGGATTCCGCCGCTTTGGCCGCATCGGCCAACAGCGTCGTGCGTTGCGCATCGAGCGCGGTATCACCCGATGTATCGAGCACGATGGCATTGAGCGCGCCGGGGGCAATGCGTACCAGGGCGTTCGTATCGCCGCTGGCGGTCACGTGGATCGTGCCGCGCGTGTTGACCGACGTGCTGGAGACAAGCACGCCGCTTTGCTCGATCTGACGTGCGGCGAGCGTGATGTCACCAAGCTCCGCCTGAATCAGACCGCTGTTACTCACACGCCCCGCGCTCGACCCGGGCAGCAGCTTAGGTTCGACTTCGTTGCCACGCGTACTCGAATTCAGATTGCCGTCGGTACCGACACCGCGTCGAATCACGAACGCATCGCCCCCCGCGATGACGGTCTGCCCCGAAGGCGTGACGATAGTGCCGCGATTGTGCGCTTCGCGCCCGAGCAGCAACACGTAGCCACCGCCCTCGGTCACCGACTGCGGACGTCGCGTGTTGATGCGTGCGCCCGCATCCACGCTCACATCGGCCGTCGCCCCGGTGTGTGAGATGCTCGATCCGTTGACCTGAAGATCGTTGGCGAACGTTGGCACGGTAGCGCCGGAAACGGCGGCGCCGTAGATGCCGCGATTGAACTGATCGTTCGTCATGCCAACGGCTGCCGCCACGAGGTTACGCGTGTCGACCTGCGCTGTCCCCGAGAACTGGATGCCGTTGCGGTTGACGATCATCACCGTGCCGTCGGCCTTGATCTGCCCCTGAATCTGACTCGGGCGCGCCTGCGGGTCGTTCACACGGTTGAGCACGGCCCAGCCCGGCTGCTGCACGAACTCGACTGTCGTGCGGCGGCCGACGTTGAACGTCTCCCAGTTCAGAATCGCCTTCTCGCCCGTTTGCTCGATGGACACCTTGGTGTTGCCCGCAGCGTCGCGATCCTGAGCGATCTTCTTGTTCGCATTGATCCAGCCGGCAGTGAGGCTATGGGTATCGACCTTCAGCCCCCCTTCTGCCAGACCATCCGGAATCGTCTCGGGTGCCGCCGCTGCCATCTGACGTGCGGCATTCTGCGCAGCCTGCATCGCCGCGATGCCCTGCGCAGCGGTGGCCAGATTGGCGATCGAATTCTGTACCGCCTGCGCGGCGCGCTGCTGCTGTTCGCCCGGATTCTGCAACGACGACACCGGCATGCCGTTCGGCAGGCGGCCCGTCTGCGTGGCGGTGGATTGCGCCGCACCGCGTGCAGCAAACCACGCGTTGCTGAAGGCCTGCTGCGCATGCGCTGCGCCGATCATGGCGCTGCTGGCAGCGAATACGGCCACGGCCTGCGCTAGCGGCCGGATGCGCGGCAGGCGCGCGCTGGCACGCGTGTGAGTGGTTACGGAAGCTACGCGCTTGTGCATGGTCATCTCAATCCCGTCTGGCGTCTCGTGCGGCCGTGGGACGTTGTCTCGCGACAACGCCAGCGACGGCCATGGCAGGTTTTCGTTCAAGCGATGCGAACGCTTGACGCTCTCGGGACTAAGACCGTTCGGCGCGGGCCAATCGGCAAGGATTTATTTGAATCTTTCGTGACACGGTCCAGCCGTCACGAAGTACAACGCACGCGCTCATCCGAGCAAGACGATGCCGCCCGGCAATGTGTGTGCGGAAAGTTGCAGTGAGTGCTCGATCTGGCCGAGCGCCACGTCGAGCGAGCGAATCGCGAAGCGTCCCGTGACCGGACGCGCCGCAAGCCCGTCGTTCATCAACACCACTTTGCCGGGGCGATAGCGGTTGATTTCGTCGATCACATCGCCGAGCGGGACTTCGGCAAAACGCAGATAGCCGTCGCGCCATGCCGGCATCTCGCCGTCGCCAACGTTCACGAGCGATTGCAAGGCGCGCTCGTCGTAGACCAGTTGCTGACGCGCGTGCAATTGCACGCGCCCTGCCGTATGTACGACGTCGGCGACCCCATCGATACAGGTCACGCATACTTTCTGCGCGACGTTGCGCACTTCCACACGAGCGCGGTGCGCAATCGTGCGGCCCGCCCCGGCGACGATTTCGAAGGGTGTCGCCGCTCGCGTCGTGTCGACTGCCGCTTCGCCGTCAAGCAAATCGATGCCCGGTGCGCGGCCCGTTTGCAACGACAGACTCGTGCGCGTATTCATTTCGACGGACACGTTGCCGGCCATGGCCACCGTGCGCTGCTCCCCGGTGCCGGTGCGGTAATCCGCGCGCAACGCGGCGGCGCCCGGAAGCAGACCAAGCGGCGCACCGATCACCGCGACGCCTGCTGCCGTTGCGAATGCCCCGGCGGTGCCCGCCAGCCACCAGCGACGACGCGGATCGAAACCGCGTTCGGCCCTTCGCTCAGGTGCAGGCCGCCTTGCCGGGGCCGGGCATGCCGCGCTCGCGGCTGCGCTCTGATGGGCGGCTTGCGTCAATTGCTGCCACTGACGTCGCGCGTTCGCCAATGCCTGCGCATGGCTCGGGTCGCGCCGCGCCCACTCGCGCAGCGCGTCGCCATCGGCATGTGTCATCTCGCCGGACGCCATGCGCCGCACCCATGTCATGGCCTGACGCTCAAGGGCGTCGAGACGCCGCTTCGGCGGCAACGTGGCATCGGGTCGCGAACTCATGGCGTCACCTCTCGCATGAGACGGAAGGTCTCACTCCATGAGACGGTTTTCCCGCACGCCATCGGCAATCCTTCACTCATTCGGACCTCGGCATATGCGCCGCGCAATACTCGTGAGCGCGCTTGAGTTCGAGGCCGACCAGACGGGGCGACACGCCGAAGCGGCGCGCCACGTCCTCATTGGACATCTCATGCACCCGCACGGCGATGAAAATCGCGCGGCGACGCGGCGGCATCGTGGCGAGCAGGCGCTCGAGCAGCGCAATCTCATCGCGCGCTTCAACCGTCTGCGCGGGGCCGGGCGCCGGGTCCACGAATTCCGTCATGAGCGCATCGATCTCGTCGTCGCTCATGTACCGGCGTTCGCGCTGCACGCGATCGAACGCCATATTCATGGCGATGCGCATCAGATACGCCCCCGGACTCTTCACGTCGCTCTGGCGATCGGCCCGGTCATCGAGATGCACCCATGTGTCGTGTAACGCATCGCTTGCGAGCTCGGCCGACCCAAGACGCCAGGTCAGCTTGCGTTTGAGATCCTCATAGCGCTGCGTCAACAAGTCTCGCAGGAAGGCGCGGGGCGTATCGACCATCTATCGCTCCCTTGCCGCCTGACACGGCGAGCGTTCGCACTCGGGCTGAATCGCGCGGCACTCGGCGGGCACCAGTAACAGCACGAACGGACGCGACACGTCGATGGGCGCGCTGCCAACGTCGAGCCCCTGCAATCGACGCGCGATGGCCGCGTCGCGGCGGCTGTCTCCCGTCGAATCGAGCAGCCGGACCTGCGCCACCCGTGCGTTCGCCCCCACTTGCACCGTCATCGCCAATCGATACTCCCCCGGCGAGAGCGACGGCGCCGCGCACAGCGCCTGTAACACCTTGCCCTGCAGACGCGCGTGGTAATCGCTGGCTGCCCGCGCCATGCTGCGCGCCGCGTCACTTTGTGTCTGAGCAACGCCCAACGGCGCGAGAACGAACGCGTTCTGCGCTGTGGCCTCAGCCATCACGCCCGTACCTTCGAGAAGTTCGTCAAGGGCTTCGCGCGGCGAGTACATTCCGCTGACGGCACGCGAGCGACGCCCCTCTACCAGCGACGAGGGGTAGAAAACGGACATATGCGTGAGCGCATCGAAGCGGGCGAGCGCGTCCTTCAAAGGCATCTCCGGGAGATCAAACGTCAGCGCCCGTGGCGCAGCCGCGAATGCGCTTTCGACCGTCACGCTCGGCATGCAGCACAGCAACCAGCCCGCCAGAACGCTCGCAGCCGCGAAGCGCAAACGTGGAGAGCAGGCAATAGCGATCATGTCGGGCAGTTGGCCTTTGCATGGCAGACGGTCGGAGATGTCGGAAGTGCCGGGACCTCTGCGGCAGGCAAAGCCCACGGCAACACGTCATGACGTGAGCCGTTTCCCCGCGTATCGACAAATAATTTGTAAGAATTCCTGAGAATTCTGGTGATCGATTGTGACGATACTTTGACAGTGCCGCTTATCGTCTCACGATGTGGTTCGGACGCCTGCGTACTTGCACTGAGTGGACAGATGACGAAAAACGCCCGTAACACGCCCACGGGGTGCAGGCGGGTTACGGGCCAACCAGTCGTCTACCTGGACGTGCTACAGCCGCGCGCGGGAGGTTCCCGAGGCTCAGGCGAGAAATGCGCAAAGATGCGCCGCGCGGCGACGCTTTAGTTAAGCGTCATCGGTGCCTGCTCATCGCTGCTCGCGAGCGTGTCGCCCGGTGCGGCAGCGATGTCTTCGCTCGACGCCTCGGCGCCGGCGGCCTGACCGGTCGCCTGCTGCGTGAAGTTGCGAAGATGCAGGAAGAACTGTCCCATCATCTCGACCCAGAGACGCATCGAGAAATTCAGGAATTCCGGGGAGACGCCACCCGCCACGATGACGTCCATCTCCAACACGAGGAACTCGCCGTGCGCCGCCACGCGGGCGAAGCGACGCGAACGGTGCCACTCGTTGATGAGACCTTCGGGCAGATCGCCGCCCTGCACGCGAAGCGGGCAGCTCAGCGTGAAATCGAGATACTGGTCGGCACCGGCCTGATTTCCCCAGTGCACCTGATAACCGATGCCATGACTCGCGCTGTGCAGACGTGTGACCAGATCGTCCTGCTGCACCGACACCGCGCAACCAGCGGCACGAATGGCGTCGGCCACCTGCGCGGCCGAGACAAACGTGATGATGTTTGCGGGCGACGAGGCGCTCGGAGACGTCGGCGCACCGGCTCGCTCGGCGTCGTGATTGTCGTGTTGCATCGTGTGCTTTTCGTTCATGCCAGTGATCCTCGAACTATCGTTGTGCGAATTCAGGACGAGGTGCGCCATCGAAGCACCTCGTCACGTGCGGTGTTACTGCGACGCTGCCGGTGCCGCTGCCGGTGCCGACGCCGCTGCTGCTGCCGTTTCGGCAGGCTTTGCGGCGATGGCGGCGGCGGCCTGCTGCTCATCGAACTTGCCCTCGTAGAGCTTGTCGCCGTACTGCTGCGCGATTTGTTCGTACTTCACGCGAGCCTGAGTGGCGAACGGCTGACGCGCCGCGACTACGGTCGCCACATCCATCGTCTCGTAGGCCGTGAGAATCTCCTGTCCGACGGCGTACAGACGGTCGTTCTTCTCCTTGCACATCGTGAGCGCGACACGCTGTGCAGCCGTCTCGTCGGCCAGATGCTTGCGCTGCGCATCGGCCTGACGGGCGAGCTTGAGCAACTCGTCATAGGCATTTCGGTACTGCGCAATCTGTGCGTTGGCCTTGTCGGCCACCGACTTCACTTCCGATTGCGAGGCCCGTGCATCCTGCGAGAGACGCTCGCGCGCCTGACGCTCCGCGGCCAGTTGCTGCTGCGCTTCGTCGAGCGCCTTCTTCAGCGCTTCGGGCGAATCCTTGCCGGGTGCGCCGGCCGTCGCGCCACCGGCCTTGAGCGCGGCGAGTTCGTTCTTCGCCTGCTGGAGCTGCTCCGTCGTGCTGCGCAGTTGCGTGCGCAGACGCTCTTCCATGCTCGGCGCGCCCTGCGGCGCCTGTGCCCAGACGGCCGGGCCCACGGCAAGCAGCACCGCAGCGGCCACACCCGAGGCCAGACGCGACATCGCGCGCGGGGGCTGTTGACTCATGACCACCTCCTTAGAATCGCGCGTTGACTTCGATTTGCAGCGTGTCGATCGACAACGGCGCGCCATAGACTTCCTTCGTCGACAGCCAGCGGCCCGAGAGCCACGCATTCTTGTCGAAGGCATACGAAGCGCCGATGTAGTAGCCCTTCGCGTTCGTGCCGCCGCCGTGGAACGTCGAGTCGTTGTAGGCATCGGGCACGGCATCCGGCTCGATACGCTTGTAACCGAACAGCACGTTCCAGTCGCCACGCGAGGCCATGACCGGCTTGCCGAAGGTGGCCTGGAACATGTATGCGTTCGGGCCGCTCTTGAAGTTGGCACGCGTCGCATCGCCCGCGCCGAAGTTGCTCACGATGCCGCCGTTCGCGCGCGCCCACATTTCGCTTTCGTTGTAGGCAAGGTTGCGGATGTAGTTCACATCGAAGCGCAGCGGGTAACGGCCGGCCAGCATGGTGTCCCAACGCGCCGACAGGTCGAGCAACTGGAACTTGGAGGCATAGCCGACATACTGCGGCTGTGCCGTGTTGGCCGGATCGAGCGGGTTGAGGGCGATGTTACGCAGCAGCATGAGCGTATTGCCCTTCTGCATAAAGGCCGGACGCGACCAGTCCGAATCGCAGCTCGTCTGGCCCGCGTAAAGCGCGCAAGGCGACGACAGTTGACCCGTGATGTTGCGGAAATCGAAATAGCCGACCGTACCGCGGAAGCTGTTCTTCGAGTCGAGCTTCCAGTTCGCGCCGAACTGCGTGCCGAGCATCCACTTGGTCTGGCTCGACATCTTGCTCTGGCTGTTCGACGGCGAGTTGTCGCCCGAGTACTCGAGCGGGATGAAACCGAGCGAGCCGAACAGTTCGACGTTCGGGTTCTGCGGCAGCACCTTGTTGAACTGAGCGGCAATGCCGTCGATGTTCAGGTCGCTCGAGAACAGCATGTCGCTGGTGACATATGGCGGCGCAAAGCGGCCGCCGGTGACCTTCATCCAGGTGAACGGTTGGTACGACATCCACATCTGGTCGAGCCACACGCTCTTCTTGTTCAAGCCGCCACCGAGCGTGGAATTGGTCGAGACCGGGCTGTCGTCGTTGCTGCTGGCCAGGCGCACCCCCGCTTTCACCTGCTCCGATACGTCGGCGAAGATGCCGAAGCGGGCACGAGCGCGGAACTGATTGGTGCGGTTCTGCGTGGTGTTGAGCAGCGGCGGGAGCGTCAGGTTGGTATTCGAGTTGACATCGAAACCATTGCCCTTGTTGATCTGCGCCCAATCGATCTGCGTGTTCGTGTTGCTGCTCGAGTAGAAGCGTGACTCGTTGCGCAGGCGGAAGTCGCCTTCGACATGAATACGCTTGGTCCACTCCGGTGTTTCGTTCGGCGCGGCCCAGCCTTCCGTCTTGGCCTGCGCCATCACTTCGTTCTTCACCTCGTCGCGAATCTGATCGCGCGTGGTCTGCGAGATGTACGGAATGCGCACGTCGCCCGGCTCGGCACCGGGCACGGCGGCGGCGGCCACCGCAGGTGCAGCCGCCGCCTTTTGCGCCGCTGCCGACGCCGCGTAAGCTTCCGTCTCTGCCTGGGCAAGCAAGGCTTCGCCGGTGGTCTTGTCGATCGCGCCGCTCTTGATGAGGCCGCGGATCAGCTTGACCATGGCGGTCTCTTTCGGGGCAGGCTGCGCCTGCGCGTGAGCCAGACCCGTGGTCCCCATCAGCGCTAGCGCCAGCGCCACGGCGCCTGCGGTACCCGCTGCGCGTGGCGCGCGTCGGTGTGCGAGCGCGCCGGTCATACGTTCCAGTGCTTTCATTTTGTGTGTGACTTTTGCGTAAAAAGGAAGTCCTGCTTCAGCCGCTTGCGGCGTGACGAGCGTCGAGTTGCGCTTCATGGCCGGCGCCCCCGGATGCTCATCGACAGCGGATAGCGCAACGACGCCGGCGGCTTCTCTTCTGCACGGAAGTCGCGCAGCATGGCGAGCACCGCGTCGTCGATGGCCGCGTTACCCGTGCCCCGTACCATCTGGGCGCGCGTGGCGCGTCCGTCGGCGTCGAGCCAGAGATCGATGCGCACGTCGTCGAATGCCAGCGTGCGAGTCCGCTGATCGCGCCCGAACGCCTGTTGCAGCGAACTAGCCAGCCATGCGCTGTAGGAACGGCTGCCCAGCCCGCCGCCACCGCCAGTCATGCCGCCGCCGCGGCCTGCGCCGATGCCGAACGCATCGGTACCTGCCTGGGCGTCGCCATTGATCGTCACGGCGTCGCCGAGATCCTTGGTCGGGCTTGGCGGCGTGTCGTCCTTCGGCGGCTCCACGGGGTCGGCCGGCTTCGGCTCGACGACTTCGGGCTTGATCTTCTCCGGCTGCGGCTCAGGCGGCTTCTCCTGTGGCGGCGGCGGAGGCGGCGGTGGCGGCAGCATGAGCATCGGCGGGGTGTTGACCTCGCGGCGCATGCTGGCCTTGTCCGTTAGCAAGTGCCAGAAAAGGGCGATCAGACCGAGCACGACAAGGCCGCCGACGATCAGTCCGCCACGCCGGCGCAGCAGCGCGAGCGCCGGACTGGGCGGCTTGGCGGCGGGCCGCACGGGGCGAGACGCGAAATCGCGAGGTTTCACGCTGCGCTCCTTACTGCGGCTTGCCGGTCACGAGGCCGACCTGATTGAGATCGATCCGGCGCAGCAGGTCGAGCACTTCGACGACCTTCGCGTACTGCACCTGCGCGTCGCCGCGCACGATCACCGGGAAGTCGGGCGTGACCGCCTTTTCCGTGCGCAAGCGATCCTCAAGCTCGGTGAGCGTCACCGGATAGGCATCGAGAAACACCTGACCGGCGTTGTCGACCGTGATCGCCTTGGTCTTCGGTTTCTCGAGCGCCACCGATGAGCTAGCCTTCGGAAGATCGACCTTGATGCCGGGAATGCTGGCGTTACTCGTGAGAATGAAGATCACCAGCACCACCAGCAACACGTCGACGAACGGCGTGATGTTGATGCCACCCGCGCGCTTCTTCGCAGCGAATCGCGTTGCGTTTGCCATGATTCGTCCTCGTCAGGCGCGTTGCAGCACGGGCTGACGGCGGCCTTCACCCTGCTCTTCGGCGAGGCGGGTCGTGAACTCGTCGACGAACACGGCCATGTCGGCGGAGAGCGCATCCGAGCGCGACACCAGCCAGTTGTAACCGAACAGTGCGGGAATCGCCACGCCGAGACCGGCGGCCGTACACAGCAGCGCAGCGGCCATGCCCGGCGCCACCGAGTTGATGTCCACCGCGCCCGCCATGGCGGCCACGACGAACACCAGCATGATCCCGATCACCGTGCCGAACAGACCGACATACGGCGCCCCTTCGATGGACGTCGAGAGCCAGTTCATGCGTTTGCTCATGTCTTCGACTTCGCGCACCATCGCACCGTCCATCGACGCGCGAATGGCGCTGATGGTCGCGTCGGAGACGGCGTTCGTGTCGTAGCCGAGTTCGTGACGGCGATGCAGTTCGCCAAGCGCGACCTCATACAGACGCCACAGCGGCGATTGGTCGCGCACGTCGTCCGGCACGCGATTCGTACGCGCGATCTGGTCGAGCGGTGCGCCCGAGGCTTCACGAAATTGCGTCATGAAAGCGCTGTTGGCACGGGCCTTTGCGGCGTAGCTACGGCCCTTCGTGACCATGATGATCCACGACACCAGCGCCATCAGACCGAGTACACAGACCACGACCCAGGCGTCGACCGGCATGGCCGCGAGGATGAAGGCGAAGTGGCTCTTGCCGGCTTGTTGCTCATCCGGACCAAAGGCAATCAGCCGCGACTCGGCGCCCTGCGAGACGGCATCCGTCTGGAGCAGTGCAGCGCTGCGGGCGACCTTCGACAAACGCACTTCGTCCACCGCCCCCGAGAAGCGAGCGAGGCCGCCGGTGGCGCCCTCGACATCACCGCCGATGACCGTCGGCGAATTCAGTGCAGGCAGTGCGACTGCGAGCGTGGTGGCCGCGTGACCGCCCACGTAGAGCGTGACCGACTTACCGTCGGCCGTGACCGCCAGATGCGACCATTGGCCCGCCTGAATCGGTTGCCCCGGCTGGCTGCGCTGGGCGCCCACTTGCACGAACGGCACACCTTGATCGACACCGATCACGAGATCGCTGCCACCATCGCGGCGCACATAGATCGCCTCGTTCGCGCCCAGCTTCTCCGGACGCACCCATGCCGAGAACGTGAACGGGCTGCCGGCAGCCAGCGCGAGCGACGGCGAGGCGGGCAGCACGACGGGCGAAGCGCCAGCCTGAATGCCCTTGCCGATGATCGCGCCGTCGAGCGTGACGACCGGATTCTGGCTGTTGTTGCCGTAGGCGGTCGTGTCACGCGCGGGCACGTTCGATTCGCCGAAGTGGTACACGGCCGTGTAGTCCGGATCGAACACTCGCTGACCGTTGCCGGCTGCGGGCGCCTTGCGATTGCCGTAGTACATCCAGACCTGTTGCTTGGTGCCTGCGCTGACAGCGGGCACGTCGACCCACACGAGCGCAATGCCCAGCACCGGATCGAACTGTTCAATCTGGTGATTGAGGACGGTCTTGTCGTCGGCGGCCACGAAGCGCAGGTCGGCCCCCGTCTCATTCACGCCTTCGAAACTGAAGTTGCCCGTATGCAGGCGCAGCAGCATCGGCACCCGGCCGGCGTCGCCCGTGATGTTGCCGCCTTGCGGGCCGGCATCGATGGTAATCGGCTTGCGGTACGCCCAATCCGGTTGCCACCAGGCGTGCGCGAGCACCGGCATCAGCGTGCCGATCAGCGCAAGCAGGAATGGAAGAATGCGTCGCATGGCTGTATTTCTCCGTTTATGCCGCCCGGCGCGTGGAATGGGCGCATCGGGCATCAGGTCGTGAATGTTGTGTCGTGAAATTCGGATGTGTCGTTTCCGGGCCGTCGGCAGGTCGCCTTATTCGCTCAATAGGTCGCCGTGACGCTGAAGTTCAGTCGCGGCTTGTAGCGCTCCGTGCGCGGTCCGTTGGTCAGCGGATAAGCGGCATCGACGCGCCCCGTCACGTGTGACGTCAGACGCAGCGACGTGCCCAGGCCGACCGACGCCAGCGAGTAACGCGACGTCTGTTCGGGCAAGGCGTCGCGCAATCCCAGACGCGCCCCGTCGAAGAACGCGTAAGCGCGCCAGTTCGAGACGACCGGGCCGAGCAGCGGAATCGGCGGCGTGCGCCATTCGACGGAGCCGACCACGCCGTAGTCGCCGGTCGCTTCGGCCGAGAGATAGCCGCGCACCGAGTTCATGCCGCCGCCGGCGAGTTGTTCATTCGAGATGAGCGGCGAATCGGTCATCTGCGTGGCAACGCGCGCCGCGAGCTGCCAGCCGCCGCCAAACGTGTAAGTCCCGTTGGCATCGGCACGCAGCACCATGAAGCTCGGCGACGCCTTGTAGCGTTTCGCATCGAACTGGGCAGGACTGCTGCCGTAGCCGAGGAAACTCGACATCCCCGAGACGATCGACGTGTTCAGACCGGCGCTCAGGTCTTCGTCCTGATAGAAACCGCTGTAGCCCAGCGTGATCGGCGCGTACTTGAGCGGCACCACATCGCCGGAAGTGCCGAAGCGCGTGGTTTCCGTGTTGTCCTTGAAGTCCACGCCCAGACTGAAGGCGTGATACCACGCGCCGGTGTCCGGCACGGTGTAAGTGGTCTTGACGCCGATCGCGTGCCCCTTGCCGAGCACCGTGGTGCCGCCTGTGGTGGCGACATTGCTGTCCGACTGATAGCCGTTGAGTTCGAGCGTCCACGGCGAGGCGCCCAGCGGCGCCACGTACGACCCCGACCAGACCTTGCTCTGGCTGAAGTCCTGCGGCGCGCCGAAGAAGCTCATCGACACGCGATGGCCGAGTTGCCACAAGTTGTCGTAGCCCACCGAAGCGAGCATGCGCAGCGGCTTCGTGTCGGCGCTGCGGTCGTTGTTCAGGCTGAGGCTCGCGCGCCACGGGTTGGTGTCCTCGACCTTGAGGTCGACGTCCATCGTGCCCGGCACGGCCCCCTGCTTGACGAGCGGCACCACCTGTTGCTCGCCGGTGCGGTTCAAGGCCGTAAGCTCCGCCTGTGCGGCATTGAAGTCCGGCACCTTGCCCTCGGCCAACGACGGGACGCGATCACGCACCTCGCGCGGCGAGTGATATTCCGAACCGACCACCCGCAGACGTCCCAGTTTGGTCTCGCTCACCTTCAGATACACGACACCGCCGGAGACCTGCTGCTCAGGCAAATCGACGTACACCGACTGATAGCCCTTGGCCTGATAGGCGGCAAGCAAGGCGTCGCGTGCGGCTTCGATATCGGCAAGCGTGCGGTTCGGCCCGAGAAAGGGCGTCACCGCCTTTTCGATCGTGCGGACATCGAGCACGGTATTTCCGCGCACGACGTATTCATTGATATTGACTGGCTTCTGTGCTTCGGCAGACCGTTCCTTCTCCTGCACCGATCCTGTCGCGCCTGCCTGAGGATTTACCGCAGGCGGATTGCCGGGCTGATCTGCTTTGGTTTCCTGAGCAATCGCAACGCCATGAACGGTTCCTCCGAACGTGACAGCCCACACCGCCGCCAAGCGCAACCACGGCCGGTTCGTTTTCATCAAACGCATATAGAAGACTCTGCTTTGTTAGGTCGACGCGGCTCTGCCCGATGCAGTGCCCCCGGTGGCCTGGCGCTTTCCAGCGATTTCCCGCGCTGACTTCTGCATCGCTGGTTTCGCCCGGCCGCACCCAATCCGTGTCGACATTCCTCACGAATACGGATACCTAGACGTTCGGGAGCGCAGCCGGCTAACGTTTGTCACGAGAAATTCATCTTTCTCGAAAAGCGCGTGGACTGACGTATGCTTGTTTTGGTCGGAGTCCTGATGGACCACCTAACACTTTTCACAGGGGACATGCCATGAAGGCGGACAGCACTCGGGGGCGTTACGGGCACTTACTGGTGTGGGGAGCGACCGGCGCAAGCATCGTCGTGTTGGCGCTCGGCATGGCCGGACACGCGAGCGCCGCCGGCGATGCGCCGCGCCCGGGCGGCACCCCGGCGGCGCAGCCACGCGCCGGTTGTGTCGACGTGGAGGTGAACGGACAGCGCTCGCCGTCCTATGACTGTCTGACCAACCAGTTGCAACCGGCCTCGAGTCCGCTCGCCGGCGGCCGCGCGCCCGGACTCGAGTCGGAGGACATCGCCAACAAGCCGGGCAATCAGATCGGCGGCCAGTTCAACTGGAGCGCGACGTCTCAGCGCATGGGAAATACATTCGGAAATTCAGCGACGCCGCAGCGGCCGGATGCGCCGCCACCGGCCGCGCCCGCCGTTCGTCCTGGTCGCTAAATACGACACGGCGCACCGGGGCAAGTCCGATGGCGAAGGCCGGCACTATGTGAAGGTGCAGTGGATTAAGCGGTCTCGCGCCGATGCCGGCCAATGCCGCCGTGATAGAGCGCGGGAGACGTCATGCCGAGTTTGTGAGCCATGATGACCAGATCCGCGAAGGAGCGTGCCTCCATCTTTCGCATGGCGTTGCCGCGATGGATTTTGACGGTGACTTCACTAATGCCCAGTTCGTCTGCGATGTGTTTGTTCATGCGCCCCGCCGCCACGAGCGCCATGACCTCTCGTTCGCGCTGGGAGAGCCGCTGCGCACGTTCGGCAACGTCGGTGCTGGCCCTCTCCCGCGCCAGACGCTGACGATCTTTCGCGAGCGCGACGCCTATGGCCTCGAGCAGGACGGCGTCGGGAAATGGCCGGGTCAGGAAATCGACCGCCCCCGCCTTCATGCCGCGCACGCTCGTCGCTACGTCGGCATGATCGGCGATGAAGACCACGGGGATCGGGTCCCGCCTCGCAATCAGCGCTTCCTGCAACGCCAGACCGCCGCCTGCCATGCCAAAATTCGCCGCCAGTACCAGACAAGCCGGCCCGGCGGCACGCTCGCACGCAACGAAGGACGCCGCACATGCAAATCCGCGTGCACACAGACCACCGGCCGAGAGCAGCGTGCAAAGCGCGTCGTTGTCGGCCACGTCGTCAACGGCGACATAAACACGCGCGGTACCGCAGTCCGAAAGCCCTTTCATACCGTTAGGCCGAGTCATGATTTGATGCCGCCGAGTATATGCCAGTCGCGAGTCGCAAGGCATGTCAAAAAAGCACGAACGTGCGCGCTATTTCCAATGGCAATCAGCGAAGCGCCCGCGCCAGCCATGGCCTAGCGGATACTAATACGAAGAGACGATAGTGGGTATCGTTAGGAAGGCATAGTCTATTGCGGGGTCGCCTGCGGTGCCTTCGCGATCCCACCTCATTCCCTCCGGAGCCTTCCATGTCGAACCCCAAGCTCGAAGTCCTTACGCCGCAGAACTGCCAGCTTATTTTCATCGACCATCAGCCGCAGATGGCTTTCGGCGTTCAGTCGATGGATCGTCAGGCACTCAAGAACAACACCGTGGGCCTGGCCAAGGCCGCGCGTATTTTCAACATTCCGACGACGATCACGACGGTGGAGTCCGAATCGTTCTCGGGCTTCACTTATCCGGAACTGCTCGACGTCTTCCCGAACCAGAAGCTGCTCGAGCGCACCTCGATGAATTCGTGGGACGACCAGAAGGTGCGCGACGCACTCGCGGCCAACGGCCGCAAGAAGGTCATCGTCGCCGGTCTGTGGACGGAAGTCTGTAACACCACCTTCGCCCTGTGCGCGATGCTCGAAGGCGGCTATGAGATTTACATGGTCGGCGACGCCTCGGGCGGCACGTCGAAGGAAGCTCACGACTATGCCATGCAGCGCATGGTGCAGGCCGGGGTCGTGCCCGTGACGTGGCAACAGGTGTTGCTCGAGTGGCAGCGCGACTGGGCGCACCGCGACACGTACGACGCGGTGATGAAACTCGTCAAGGAGCATTCGGGCGCGTATGGCATGGGCGTCGACTACGCCTACACGATGGTCCACAAGGCGGCGCAACGCACCGCAACACCGCACGAAGCCATTCCGGCCGTTCCGGCGAATCGTTGATCGGAGACTCGCCATGACCGCCCCCACGCCCGATCTCATTCTGGTCAACGGCAAGTTCACCACGCTCGACCGCGCCAATCCGCAGGCGGATGCCGTCGCGCTCACCGGCGGGACGTTCACCGCCGTGGGCACGCGCGACGACGTGATGCGTCTGGCCGGCAACGGTACCCAGGTCATCGACCTGCAGGGCCGCCGTGTCATCCCGGGACTGATCGACAGTCACATGCACATCATCCGGGGTGGCCTGAACTACAACATGGAGCTGCGCTGGGACGGCGTTCGTTCGCTGGCCGACGCCATGCGCATGTTGAAGGATCAGGTCGACCGAACGCCTGCGCCGCAGTGGGTTCGCGTGGTGGGCGGCTTCACCGAACATCAGTTCGCCGAGAAGCGTCTGCCGAGCATCGACGAACTGAACGCTGTCGCTCCCGACACGCCGGTGTTCATCCTGCACCTGTATGACCGCGCGATACTCAACGGCGCGGCCTTGCGCACCGTCGGCTACACCAAAGACACGCCCAACCCGCCCGGTGGCGAGATCGTGCGCGACGCATCGGGCAATCCGACCGGACTGCTGCTCGCCAAGCCGAACGCGACCATTCTCTACGCTACGCTCGCCAAAGGCCCGAAGCTGCCGCCGGAGTATCAGAAAAACTCGACGCGCCACTTCATGCGCGAGGTAAACCGTCTCGGCGTGACCGGTGTGATCGACGCGGGCGGCGGCTTCCAGAATTACCCCGAGGACTACAGCATCATCGAGGAACTGCACCGAGAAGGGCAGCTTACGGTGCGCCTCGCCTACAACCTGTTCACGCAAAAGCCCAAGGCCGAACTTGCGGATTTCAGCCAGTGGGTCAAGCAAGTGAGCCCCGGCCAGGGCGACGACGTCTATCGTCACAACGGTGCGGGCGAAATGCTCGTGTACACGGCCGCCGACTTCGAGGACTTCCGCGTCGAGCGCCCCGAGATGCCGCCGTCCATGGAAACCGATCTCGAGCCGGTCGTGCGGCTGCTGGCGGAGAACCGCTGGCCGTGGCGTCTGCATGCCACCTACGACGAGACCATCTCCCGTGCACTCGATGTCTATGAAAAGGTCGCCAAGGACGTGCCGTTCGACGGCCTGCACTGGTTCTTCGATCATGCCGAGACGATCAGCGATCGCAACATCGACCGTATCGCCGCACTCGGGGGCGGGATCGCCGTGCAGCATCGGATGGCATATCAGGGCGAGTACTTCGTGGAGCGCTACGGGGCGCGCGCTGCGGAAGCCACGCCACCCATCCGCCGCATGCTGGAACGCGGGGTAAAGGTCGGTGCAGGCACAGACGCGACGCGCGTCGCATCCTACAATCCGTGGGTCTCGCTTTACTGGCTCGTGACGGGCAAGACCGTGGGCGGGCTGCGCATGTCCGCACCGGGCAATCTGCTCGATCGCAACGACGCCCTGCGTCTGTGGACGGAGGCCAATACGTGGTTCTCGTCGGAAGTCGGCAAGAAGGGCCAGATCAAAGTCGGGCAACTGGCCGATCTTGCGGTGCTCTCTGCGGACTATTTCGGCGTGCCGGAAGACGAGATTCAGGACATCACGTCGGTGCTCACGCTGCTGGGAGGCAAGGTCGTCTATGGCGACGGCGACTTCGGCCGCTATGCGCCCGATATCCCCCCCGCCATGCCCGACTGGTCGCCCGCCCGTCATGGCGTGGGCTACAAATCGCGTCAGCCGCAAGTCCTGAACGTGAGTGCGAGTTGCGCGTGTGCCACGTCGTGCGGCGTGCACGGCCATGTGCACACGAAGGCGTGGATGTCCGGCGCTCCGGCGTCTGACGAAAGCGGATTCTGGGGTGCGCTCGGCTGTTCGTGCTGGGCGTTCTGATTACGGTCGCACCAGTCGAGGTGTGTCATGGCCACTGTCTTGCCGTCCTCCGATCCCTCGCCGCCCATCGGGCGTGAGGGAATTTCACTGCCGGGCTGGGCCTATTGGCTCGCTCTGCTGCTGTTGTGTAGTGCCTACTTGCAGGGCGGCATCGACAAGGCGCTGGATTTTCCCGCCGCGATCGCCGAGATGAATCACTTCGGACTGGCCCCTGCCGGACCCTTTGCGGCAGCGGTCATCGCGCTTGAGATCGGCGCGTCCATGCTCATCCTCACCGGACGGTGGCGATGGCTCGGTGCATTGGCGCTGGCGGCCTTCACCCTGGCGGCGTCGTTCATGGCCAACCGCTTCTGGGCCGCGCCGCCGGGCGAGCGCGTCATGCTGGCCAACGCCTTTTTCGAGCATCTCGGGCTGGTGGGCGGCTTTATCGCGGTGGCTTGGTACGACCTGAGATCGCGCGCTTCGCGGAGAACGTCATGAAGCTATATCTTGTCTCGCTTGGTGTCGGCGTGCTCGTCGGCATCCTCTATGGCGGTCTCGGTGTGCGCTCACCCGCGCCGCCTGCGGTCGCGCTCCTCGGGCTGCTCGGCATGCTGATCGGCGAGCAGGTCGTACCCCCGGTCAAGCGTCTGTTGGCAGGCGAGCCGGTCAATCTCGTCTGGTTCCATCGAGAGTGCGTGCCGAAGATCACCGGTCTTCCCGGGCCGGTGGCACAAACGACCAAGGAGGAAGGCGAGGCGGAGTCGCCCAAAGTCTGAGCGTCCGGCCAGGGGTGTCCCTCCGATCAGGCGACGGGACACGCCCAGCCGGGCGCAGCAAACCGCTTCGAATCGTTACGCGCCGATGCCATATTGGCGGATCAGACCCCGCACCCGATCCTTGTCCGCCTCGGGAATCCGGTCCAGTCCGATGTATTCCCAGAACTCCTCGGCGGCCGCCATTCCCTCTTCACCATCGGCGAGCAAGCATGCCAGCGCGTCCGCCCGGTAGCTCGCGGGTAGCACATCGATAGACAGGATCAACGCGTCCATCACACGCTGCCGCCGGCTGCCTTTGAAGAAGTGTTCCGTGATGTCGCTGACAAACCGGGACCATGCTTCGGATTGACTGCCGGCCCTGGCGGCAGCGGCCCATCTGCCGAGCAGGGCCATGTTCTGCTTCAATGGCTCACGGAAAAACGCAAAGTCTGCCGCCGGCCCGGGCTCAGAGCAAGCGTCCAGGTTCTTAACAGACACCAACGGAAGATGACCTGGCACGCCGCCATGTCGAATTCTCACCGCGTCGGCCGCAAATGGCGAGCGGAGCATGCCCGCCGCCCTGAGTTCGACCGTCTGAATGTCGGCGTTGAAACATGCATGCGGATCGCGTGCATGCTGATGCGCGACAGCATTGACCATCGGTGAAGTGTGAATCGTTGCGATGCCTGCGGGATTCATCGTCGACCTCCTTTGGTAGGGGAGATGGCATCCTGCCAGCGTGTTGACGCAGCGTTTTGCGATACCGGCAGCGGGCTTGCACTTTCGACGAATCCCCGGCTCGCGCCCGGTGTCATTTGGATGTTGCGAATCAAATGAAGGCCGAGTTACCTCCCGCCAGTAGTCCTCACATGGCACCGGCTCGATCGAGTCGGTCGAAATGCGGATGTCCGTGTGTGCCGGAGTGACGCCCTCTTCTTTCGCCCCCGAAATCACTTGGCAGTTCAACGCGAACCCGATCTCACTTGCGCTGATTCAGACACCGCTTTTTTGTCGTTCAGTTGCCTGAAAATAGGCGGCGCTGTTGACCGGGCCGGACTCGCCGAACATTCGACGCCTTTATGAAGGGAAGTCTTTCTCACTCACAAACAAAAGCACCAAATTACCGAATTCTTTGCTACGCTTTCGGCACTCGTGGCGGGATCGGCCATCGGCGCTGATTGGGTAAATGGGTCAACCCCAATAGCAACAACACAGCCCATACTGCGGAGCAACCGCAGATGTATAACAATAAGGAGAAAAAAAATGAGTCCAAAAAACAAAAAACTCATTCTCCTAGTGGCAAGAATCGCATTAAGAGTGTTCATCGCGCTCTTAATTTGTGCTCTTCTTACTAGTGATACCCCACTAGTCTAATTGGCCACTTAAAAAGCCACCCTTCACCGGGTGGCTTTTTTTACCCCCCCTTACCCCCCAAGGGGTTGTTACCGCACCAGGAACCCTGCGCCCACCGGATCCTTGCGATCGATGATCCAGCGTGCGGTGCCCAGAACGCTGGCCGTGCCCTTGACCGTCGGTCGCACCGCCCGCGTGCCGTTCAGATCCACTTCGCCAAGCAGACACCCTTCGAACGTTCCGCTGCCGAGCAAGCCTTCCGTCAGGATCGGCTGGTTCATCTTCAGTTGGCCGCGCGCTTCGAACATCGCCATCATCGCGCTGGTGCCCGTGCCGCCCGGCGAACGATCGAGCTGCCCGGCGCTGAACACGTGAACGTTCTTGTAGAACGCGCCTTCAATCGTCGGCGAATGCCAGAACGTCACGTAGTTCAGGTTGTTCACATGGGCTTGCGTCGGATGCTGGATGCGCATCTTCGCGTTGATCTGATCGCGCACCAGCAAGCCCAGACGCGACAGTTCGCTGCCATTCTCCGGCGAGATGCGCAGGTTGCAACTGCTGAGGTCGACGATACCGAAGTAGTTGCCGCCCCAGACGATATCCGCCTTGAGATCGCCATAGCCCGGCAGATGCACCGGAACGTCCTGCGCGGCGACGTAGGCGGGCACGTTCTCGAAGCGCGTCCATAGCACCTCGTCGCCTTCGGCGGCCACTTCCGCGACCACCAGACCTGCCGTCGTTTCGAAGCGAATGCGCGTGATGCCGTTCGGGCCGCGCGGTACGAAGCCGTGCGCAACCATCGCCATGGCCACTGCGATCGTACCGTGACCGCACATATGCGAGTACTCGGTACCGTCGATGTAGATCAGCCCCGCATCGAACTCCTTGCTCGACGGCGGCGTGAGGAACACGCCGAACATGTCGCGGTGGCCGCGCGGCTCACGCATGAGGGCCATGCGCAACCAGTCGTAGTTGGCTTCGAGGAAGGCACGCTTTTCCAGAATGGTGGACCCTGCCGGATACGGAATGCCGCTATGGATGATGCAAAGCGGCTCACCTTCGGTGTGGGTGTAGATAACGTCGAATGCGTCTTGCTTGCGCATAACAATGGCTCCAGGAGAGTCAGGTGAGGATTAGCTGCGGTCGGACAACATGTCGAGACCGATGGTGAGATCCAGGATCACGATCGCCACGACGGCTACCAGAATCGTCGCGCCGGACACCGCGGCGATTGTCGGGTCGATCGTGTACTGCACGTAGTTGAACAACTTGACCGGAATGGTGTTGAGATCAGCCGTCGTATTGAAGATCGAAAGCTCGACGTTGATCCATGACGAGATGAACGCGAAGATCGATCCGGTCACAATGCCCGGCCGAATACGCGGCAGGATGACGAGAAAGAACGTCGTCCAGGGGTTCGCGCCCAGATCGCTCGAGGCCTCCTCCAGCGCACGCTGCTCCGGGGTCATCATCGAGAGCACCGAGCGCAGCACGAACGGCGCGACGATGATGGTGTGACCGATCAGCAGCGACAGGAAGCTGCGCGTCAGACCGAAATACCCGCCAAACTGCAGCAGCGCGGCGCCGAGCACAATGTGCGGCAGTGTCAGCGGCGCCATCAAAATCGCCGTCAGCGTGCCCTTTCCGCGGAACTCGTATCGCGCCAGCACCAGCGATGCGGGCACCGTCAGCAAGAGCGACAACACCGTGGCGGTGAACGCCAGTGTCGTGCTCGTCGTAAAGGCGGACAGATAGCTCTGGTCGTGCAGCATCTGCCGGTACCAGCGCAACGTGATGCCCTGCGGCGGAAACGCCAGGAATTCAGTGCGGGTCAGCGAACTGCCGAGAATCACCACGAGCGGCAACATCAGGTAAGCGAGGACAGCCCATGCCACGAGGCGAACGGAAAAACGCGCAATCATCGGACACCTCCACGCACCACGCCGATGCGCCCGGCCAACGCGACCATCGCCAGCGTGAACACCAGCAACACGATGCTGAGCGCCCCCCCGTAATGGATGTCGAACGTCGAGCTGTATTGCTGGAAGATCAGCATCGACAGCACCGTCACACGTCCTCCCGAGAGCAGCGCCGGCGTGACGTAAGCGGAGACCGCCAGCGTGAAGACCATGATCGCGCCCGCGACGATGCCCGGCATCGTCAATGGCAACGTCACGTGAAAGAACGTCTCGTACGGTTTTGCGCCAAGATCGGCAGATGCCTGTTCGAGCGAGGTGTCCACGCGTGCCAGCGAATTGCCTGCCGCCAGCACGACAAACGGCAGCAGTACGTACACCATGCCGATAAGAATGCCGGTCTCCGTGCCGAGGAAGCGGATCGGGCGCTCGATCTGCCCGCTCGCCAACAGCGCCTCATTGATCAACCCGTTGCGCCCCAGCAGCACCATCCAGCCGAACGAGCGCACGATATTGCTCGTGAGCATGGGCACCACGAGCAGGATCACGCATGCCCGGCGCCACGCCTGCCAGCGCACGATGCGCACGAGATACCACGCGAGCGGATATCCGAGCAGCACGCAGAACACCGTGGTGAGGCACGCGATGCGAAAGGTGACGAGCGTGACGTCCCAGTGATAGTGATCGGCGAGCACTCGCGCGTAGTTGGCGAACGTCAGCGCCGACAACCCGATACCGTTTGCGGAGGTAAGGCTCGCCACCAGCACAACGGCCAGCGGCGCAAGGAAGAACGCGGCGAAGAACAGCAAAGGCACGCCTATCATCCAGACCGGCGCCAGTCGCAGCCGGTGCGTCCCCTCACCGTGTGCGGGAAGCGACAAGGTCGGGTTCATGCCGCGTCCCCGATCAGATGCACGTTCGCCGGATCGAAGCCCAGATGCACATCGGCACCGGTGCGCAGCGTCGCCGCAATACCACTCGTCGTGCGCGCAACGATACGGTGCGCGCCCACGTCGGCGTAGAGAAGGGCATGACTCCCGATGTCGACGATATCGGCGAGCACGCCTCGCATGCGGCATGCCAACGCCTCGGACGAGGTGTTGGCGGCATCTGCGACCACATGCAACTGTTCCGGACGTAGCACGGCAACACCGCGCGCCGGGGTATTCGACCGCACCTGCCATTGTGCTGGCGTTGCCATGTCGAGATGCAGCACCCCCTCGCGCACGTCGAACGCGATCATGTTGGCGTCGCCGATGAACTCGGTGACGAAGCGCGTTGCCGGACGGCGATAGATGTCGATACCCGTGCCCACTTGTTCGATACGGCCAGCATTCATGACGACAATGCGGTCCGCCATCGTCATCGCCTCCTCTTGGTCGTGAGTCACGAATACGAAGGCGATGCCGAGCCGCTCCTGCAAGTGCTTGAGTTCGAGTTGCATGCGCTTGCGCAACTTCATGTCGAGCGCAGAGAGCGGCTCGTCGAGCAGCAACAGCTTGGGACGATTGACAATGGCGCGCGCCAGTGCAACACGTTGCTGCTGTCCGCCCGAAAGTTCACGCGGATAACGCTCGCCGAAGCTCTCGAGCCCGACCATCGCCAGCGCTTCTCGCGAGCGCTTGAGCGCTTCGTCACGCGCTACGCCCTGACGGCGAGGTCCGTAGGCGACGTTCTCGAGCACACGCATGTGAGGGAACAACGCGTACTGCTGGAAGACAGTGTTGAGCGGACGGCGATACGGCGGCAGTTGTGTGACGTCGTCACCTTCGATCGCGATGCGGCCACTGTCGGGCACCTGGAAACCGGCGATGGCGCGCAGCAGGGTTGTCTTGCCGCAACCGCTCGGGCCGAGCAGGGCGATGAACTCGCCCTGCCGCACGTCGAGACTGATACGGTCGAGCGCCTGATAACTGCCAAAGCGCTTGGATACCGCGTCGAGAGATAGCAATGCTGTCATGGCACGACCTTCCTTACTTCTTCGCGGACACCTGACGGTTCCAGGCCGACGTGATCTCCGCGCGACGCGCGTTGATCATGCTCCAGTCGAACAGCTTCAGACTGTCTACCGATCCATTGACGCCCCAGGGCAACTTGCGAGCGACGTCGGGCGGCACCTTCACGCCGGCAACGGCCGGGCCGAGATACAGCTTCGATGCCAGGCATGACGCCGCCTCGGGGGTGAGCGCCGTGTTGATGAACTTCTCTGCCGCTGCCTTGTTGCGTGAGCCCTTGACCAGATGCAGGCGCGCATCTGTGGCCCACACACCCTCCTTCGGCACCACGAATCCGATCGGCACGCCCTTGTCGATCAGGTCCCATGCGCCGACATTGAAGTGCGCACCGATGATCGCTTCGCCGCTCTGGAAGGCGTTTGTCGCGGCACCCGAGCTGTCGTAGAAGAGAGACGCGTCGAGCGAGGCCAGCTTGCTGTACACCGGGCCGAGGTTGGACGGGTCGATACCCCACACATGGGCGAGAAACACCACGAACGGAACGCCTGCGGAGTTCGACGGCGACGGCACTGTCACGGCGCCCGCGTACTCGGGATTCCAGAGGTCTTTCCAGCTTGTGGGCGGCGTCTTGACCGACTTCGTGTTGTAGGTCAGACCCAGCGAGTAGTAGCCGGAACTCACCGCATAGGTGGTGTTGCCATTGCGATAGACGCCCTTCGCATTGACATTCTTCAGATTCGGAATGCCCGCGGCATCGAGGTTGTCGAGCACGCCAGCATCAAACGCCATTTCGCTGATACCGCCGTCGAGCCAGGCAACGTCGATCGTCGGCGAATTTTTTTGCTGTTGCAGCTTCGCGAGCGTTGTGGTCGAAGTGCCGATTTCGGGCGTGACGGCGATGCCGGTCGCCTTCGTGAAAGGCTCGGCGACGCACGCCTTGAAGGCGTCGCCCCAGTTACCGCCATACATGGCGACTGTAATGCGCGAAGACTGCGCAGCCGCCTGAAAAGCAGACATTGACGCGGTTGTCGCAATCGCCATGGCGATTACCGACTTCCGTAAGGTGTTGCGGCTGCAGAAGTTCATGTCATCCCCCGAAGGAAGGTGTGGCCAGTCATTCCGAGTCTTGCACGCATTACGAGCATCTTGTGCGGTCCGTGCGAATGCCATGCTCACGTAGATGTAGCGCGCCACACATCGGATACCGCTGAGTTGCATCGTAGCGAGCAAGGGTTGTCGCCAGCTTGCAAGCATCGGTCAAAAACTTGTATAACCGCGACATGCAAAGCCGTCATATCTACGGCAAGACGACTGAACAGGAAACGTCGAAAAAAATGAAGCGAGCGTCGGCAGCACCCAACTTGCTGGCGCCGGATGTCTCGCCGATCAGCGACGATGCCGGCGACGCGGCACATGAGAGCGCCGGACCTCTCGCAAAGGCCAAGCTCTCGATCGGTCTCGTCTTGCTTCATCAGTTCACACTGGCCGCGTTCGCGGGCCTGGTCGATGTTCTGCGTCTGGCCGCCGATCACGGGGGACGCAGCCGCCAGATCGACGTTCACTGGCGCGTGATGAGCATGGACGGGCTGCCGCGTGAGTCGAGTGCCGGTGTTGCCGTGAATGTCGACGGGGCGTTGCCTGACGATCCGTCGGGCTTTGACTACATCGCCATGTGTGGCGGCAACGACTACCCGAACACGCACCTGCCGCCGCAATTACGCGATTGGCTTCAGCTTGCCAGTGCGCGACATGTGCGCATGCTTGGCATCTGTACGGGCACGTTCACGCTTGCTCAAGCCGGGCTCGCAGGCTCACGCACTGTGTGCGTGCATTGGAATGTGCTGGATGCCTTCCGCGCTCGCTTTGCGCAGACGAAGGCGGTCGTCGATCATCTTTTCGTCGATGAGGGGGATCTGATTACGTGTGCCGGATCGACGGCAGCGATTGATCTCGGGCTTTACCTTGTAACGCGCCACTGTGGTCAGGCCAAGGCGCAACAGGTGGTGCGCCATATGATGCTGCAGGGCATCCGTCCCGCGAAGCTGCCGCAGGCGCACTTTTATGCGGACCTCTCGCATATTTCGGATATTCGGGTGCGACAGGCCGCGCACTTTATTGAGCAACGCATTGACAATCCGCCGACGCTGGACGCCATCGCCCGTTATGTGAATGTTGGACGGCGGCAACTGGAAAGAGCCTTCCACGAGGCGCTCGGTGTTTCACCGATGTCGTTTCTGCGCAGCATGCGGCTGGATTACGGGCGGTGGCAGTTGCGCCACGATACGAGGAGCATTACCGATATTGCTCTCGAGTGCGGGTTTTCCGACGGTGCGCATTTCTCCCGTGATTTTCGTGCGCGGTATGGCGTTTCGCCGCGAGAGTTCCGCCGGCAGATCGGGGCAGAGGGTGCGCGGGTGGACGCGGATGCCGACCGACGAGTGCGCAGAACGGATCGTGCGCGGCGGCGAGCGATGGCCCGTCATTGAGTGGAGGTGCCGGATTGGCGCGCGAGGTGTATCGCGATGCGCTCAGGTTGCCGTGACCGGCGCCTCTACGGCGAGCTCTTATATCATGCAGGACGCGTCGTGACGGCAGCCAGAGCGCCGACGAACCTGTCCAACTCCGCTTCTAGCATGTAGATATGCGGGGACACGCGCAGTCCTTCAATGTGCGCGATTCGTCTGTACTTGACGTGAATCTGGTATTCACTTCGAAGTCTGGCTTCGATGCCCTTTGCATCATGGTTAGCAATGGAGAATAGGCTAACACCGCTTAGCTCAGGCGCATCGATCGGCGTATGCAATCTGAACCCTTTGATGCTGGCGGCTGCTGAAATCCAATATTTCGTGAGCGTTTGCAACCTCGCCTGAATCCTCGCCGTGCCGATACTCTGGTGAAACCGTAGCGCAGGCAAAATTCCCGCTTGTATAGCGCAGTTGTAGGTGCCGAGATTCCATTGGTCGAACTTGGCAATGCCCTCTGGCTTGTCATCGAAAGGCGCCAGCAGTGGCCACGTTTCGTCGATACGCTCCTGTTTCACGATAAGCATGCCGTTTCCCACTGGCGCACCCAGCCATTTGTGAAGGCTAGTCGCGAAGAAGTCGCATCCGATTTCCCGGAAGCTGACTGGCATCTGAGCAAAACTCTGAGCCCCATCCACGATGGTGATGATGCCAGCGGACGCCGCAATGGCGCATAGGCGTTGGACCGGCAACACTCGTCCTGTCCAATGGATCATATGAGTGAGTTGTATCGCGCGTGTCTTCGGTGATATCGCCTGCCGATAAGCCGCGATGATCTCCTCGTCATCGTCCATCAGATCAAATTTGACGGTGGTGACCTCAATCCCTTCTCTAGCTTTGCGCTGCGCCCATGCGGCTCGCACGCTCGGGTAGTCCCAGTCTGCAATCAGCACTTCGTCATTTCGCTTTAACGCAATGCCGAAGATCGCGTTGGCCAGCCCCTCGGATGCATTTCGGTTAAGTGCGATTTCCTCGGGGGCGCAGTCGATGAGCGATGCAAGCTGGCGCTTCACGTCCGGAAGGTTTGCATCAAGCTGCTCCCACATGTTGACATCCGGAAGACTCCCGACAAAGCGAAACGCCCTGACGACGGCATCTTCGACCGGGAGAGGCGTCGGACTGACAGCGGCATTATTCAGGTTGAGCAGCGGCCGTTGCTCCGGATATTGGCGTCTGACGTTTTGCCAGAACACCTCCGACTCCGCTGACGGATTTGCCTCCTGTTCTTGCTTCATACGACATCCTCTTGTCTTGAATTTCACAAACGCCTTGGAGACCGGACGCCTTGATTTCACTTCTTCCTAGCGTACGAGATCACAATGAATCTGCAAGCTCTCCGTCTCATTATCGTGAATCCGAAAGCCGTTCTTTGTTAGCGAAGACTGAATGACGCTCAGGGACGACAAGTATCTTTGCACACGTCGCTGCTGCCAGCTTGGCGGAGTGAAGACGCCCAGTGGAAGCATACGGATACGACGCCCCTTCAGGCGGAACGAAACGTCGATGTGCGTGCCATCCACATCATGGCCGTTGCTTCCGAAGATATCGGCGATCTCACGTTGTCTGTCGGGATAGAGCCGGCGAAACACACCAATGCCTAATGCACGAAATTTCGTCCTTGCGAAGCCAAGATGGGACGCCCTGCGTTCGTAGCCACGCGTCAGTATCAACGCAAGTTCTGATGGCAGTTGCGTCTGGATATATTGCAATTGACTCAGAGCGACGGCGTCCACGCGCACTTGCCGTGCGGGCCATCGGGGACGAACCTGTATGCCATCATGGGTACCGCGTCTCAAGGTCACTAGCTTTGCCATGGATACTCCAACTGGAGTGCGACGAGATCGGCCGTTTCAGGCCCATAGCGTTGCGAGATTGCCGTTAGCGCAGCGTCCAGGCGCTTAACCGGCGGTGTTCCAGTATCAATTTGAATCAGAAAATCTGAATGTCGCGCGTCTTCGGGTGCAACCGTGCGCAGCACCAGCCCGTGAGACGTCGTAACCGAGGTGCGTTGTGCGAGCGCAATTACGCTTGAGCGGAAGGTCCGCCCCCAGGGATCGGCCGTCAGGGCGAGCGCCAAACTGCTCACCCCGTCGTCTACCTGAATGCCGATTGTCTCGTGACGCCATAATGCCAACGTGTTCTTAGCCACGCGCCACAAACGCGCGGCGTTCAAATGATACTTCCCGCTGTCATGCGATGGGCTGTAGTCAGAAACACCGAGCTGGTTCGCTAACGCCTGAGCGGATTGGCGACCGCCTATGGCCTCTACCAACAGCAAAGACACCGGAATAGACGCGGTTACCCCCGTCGTTGTCACAACGCTGCCATCGACGACATAGCGACGATTTGGAATCCATTGCATTGCGGGATATGTCTTTCGCAAATCATCGATGGCGTACCAATGCGTTGTCGCATTTTTGCCATTGAGCAGCCCAGCTCGCCCGAGTACCTTTGCGCCCTCGCAGATGCCGGCAACGATGGCGCGCGAGGCCGCCTGTCGCACAATCCATTCGATAATCGGGCCACCGCGCTCGTCGTGATGCATTGCGGGCACAATGACATAATCGGCACCGCCCGGATACCTGCGGTCAAACTCGCTCAGGGTCATTTGCGATGCAATCGTCAGCGCCGGCATCAGGACGATATCGGCGTCTTGCGGCGCAACGACGACGACGTCGACTACGCCGGACTGAACCAGAATGGCGTGCGGAATCAACAGATCGGTTGTCTCCGTGCCCCGGTTGTCGGCCACAATCGCCACTAACGGACGGCTTCGCTTCGGCGGGCGCAGTGCTTGCGCCAAAGGGTCGCAGCCGTCGATCGGTTGTCGAGGCCTTGCGTTAACCGAGGGAAGTGCGAATGCTGCCATAGTTACGCCTGTGCACGCCAGTTCGTGCAAGAATTGCCGTCGTTTCACGTCGCCGATCCCATTTCGCCTTTGAATGCGTCGAGCGTAAGCCAACGGCACATGACTGACTATGACAGAGAGTTCGGATTTCCTGCCAACCGGAAGACAAAAGCGACTGCCACGACAACTCGTTCTGGTGGTGTTCGATGGGACGGACCCACTGGATCTGATCGGGCCGATCAGCGTTTTCTCACGGGCAGAGGCTCGTCGTCCCGGCAGTTACACGATTCGCGTCGGGTCGGTGGAAAAGGTCACACTAGGCACGCCATCCCCATTGACCATTGGCGGCATTGAGCCCTTGTCCGATATCGCGGGGGCCATCGACACCATACTCGTGACAGGCGGAACCGAGCCGGCCATTCGCCGGGCGGCAACGGATGATCGACTGATCAAGTGGCTTGTCGAGAAAGCCGGCACGGCCCGGCGGGTGGGCAGTATTTGTACCGGAGCGTTTGTGCTGGGCGCGGCTGGCTTGATCGACGGTCGCAAGGTGACGACCCACTGGGCAGCGGTGGATATTCTCAAGGCGCACTTTCCACGCGCCGATGTCGATGCCGACGCGATTTATCGGGTGGACGGGCAGCTGTGCACGTCGGCGGGCGTGAGTGCCGGCATTGATCTGGCGCTGGCGTTGGTGGCGGCGGATATCGGCCACAGCGTTGCGGTGGAAATCGCGCGGGAGCTCGTGCTGTTTCTGCATCGTCCCGGCGGGCAGCGGCAGTTCAGCGCGACGTTGGCTGCTCAAACCACCGCTGGGGAGCAATTCAGCGAGTTGCTGGCCTGGATTCTGGATAATCCTTGCGCGGATTTGCGCGTTCCTGCCCTTGCCGAAAGAGTTGCGATGAGCCCGCGAAATTTCGCCCGGCGGTTCTTGCAGACAGTCGGCGTGACACCTGCACGATACGTGTTGCAAACACGTCTTGATCAGGCCTGCCACTACCTGGAAACGACGGAATGGACAGTCGCACGTGTGGCTGACCGAAGTGGTTTGCAAACGGCCGACATGCTGCATCGCGTCTTTCGCCAGTCTCTCGGGGTCACCCCGCTGGAATATCGGGACAGATTTTCCTCCCGTGGCATCGAGGAACAGCGATCTTCTTAGCTCCCCTGCCGCCACGGAGGTCAATGCGCTGTCGAGACGCTATGCGTTGGCAGCGCCAGTGTGACGGCGGCCCGGTGTCAACCGCAAGGCGCGGAACAGGCCGTGCGTATCAATCCACTGCGCATACGCAACGTACTCGGGATCGCTTGACAGATGACGCTCCTCCGTCCGCGCGCGCATGGCGTACACGGCATTGACGCCAAGCAGGAGCAAGCAGTGACGCAGAATCTCACCGGCGGGCGCATTTGCGACGAAAGGCACTGAAATCAGCCACCACGACAGATTCTTGGCTATGTAGGCGGGGTGCTTCGTCCAGCGGTAGGGGCCGTTGGTAATGATGCCGCGATGGGTGAGGTTCGAGAAGCGCGCGCCGAAGCTGACGGTCGCCCAGACGTAAATGCCGGTGAGCAGCAGGATGGCGCAGCCCCAGATTCCGTAGAGCAACGGCTTGTCCCACAACCAGGCGCCCCACGGGAAGCCCGTGCTGTAGGCGAGATACTGGCGACCGAACAAGGACCAGAATGGTTCGTAGCAGACCAGCGCCACAGCCCACCCCAGCATCGTCGGCTCCGCCGAGCGCAAATGGGTGTCCGCAATGCGCAACGCCAGAAGGTAGCCCATTACCACCAGACCCACATCGATGAAATAGCATAAGGCGTACAGCAGATCGAACCATGCCTTGAAACCGCTGAGCTTGGTGACGTCGGTGCTCAGGAAGTGGTGAAGGTCGTTGCACATGTAGGTGAACATCAGGGGCAGGAAAAACCCCTTCACCAGCCAGCCGAGCAGATGCTGGCCGACAATGCGCCAGTTGACCTGCCCCCACTGCATCGTGACCACTCGACCAAGATGCCAATAGCCGTCAAGCGGTCGGGCCATCTTGCGATCAACGAAATAGATATACGGCAGTGCGATCACCAACCACGGTGGCACGACCAGCGACAGCATCCTGTAGTAGTTGTCGTAGAAGTCGCCGTGGTACTCAGGGAATAACCAGTACAACAGCGCAACGAAACCCAGGCTTCCCAACAAGCCGGCGAACTTGAACAGGCTGCGCGACCACGACGGGCTATTCCGGCTCAAAGTCATCCCGGTCGATGCACGCCGATGGACCTTCTGCCAAAGAAGGTCCGTCAGCAGCACGGCCGCTGACGTCATGCCGATCATGAACAATGCGGACGTCACCACATCGTCCCCGAAGGGACGGTCGACGCGCAGAATCGTCAGGGAAAGCAGAAACGCCACCAGGCCTGCGAAGCCGACAGCGCCGTGCGTTGCCGAGCGAGGGCGCGTCACTTCCGGCGCGTGCTTTCCTGTTGCCGTGGTGTCGGCCTGGCGCCCTTGCTGCACTGCTTCGTTTTCCATTACGTCCCTTCTCGCTTACTGATTTCGCTCAACGATCACGAGCGGCACGCGAACACCGCCCGACGTCATCATCGCCTGCAACGGCAGGGCTCCCGCAGGAACCGATGTCGCCGTAAATGCTCGCGATTGCGGCTCGAACTTCAACCACGATGGCAAGGGTTGGCCGTTTGCCAGCGTCACGGTTGTCGTAGCGTCCGTGGCGCCAGGAACCGCCTTTTCGGGCAACGCGAAACGGAAATGGCTGCCCGGCCGCGCCATTGCCTTTGGCACCGACACCGCGATGAGATCGGACGGGCTACCGGACGCCTTCAGGCTCACTGTCACCGTGATGCCGTTAGGGTCGTCGACCGCACCGCTCGACGAACCGCCGTTGCCAGAGGACGAACCGCCGCTCGATGAAGAGCCCGACTCGTTATCCTTGCCGCCACTCGAACCGCTGCTCGACGATCCGCCGTTGCTTGAGGACGAACCACTGCCCGATGACGAGCCCGAGTCGGAATCCTTGCCGCCGCTCGAACCACTGCCCGACGAGGAGCCCGAGTCGGAATCCTTGCCACCGCTCGAACCGCTGCTCGACGAACCGCCGTTGCTCGAGGACGAGCCACTGCCCGATGACGATCCCGAATCGGAATCCTTGCCGCCACTCGAACCGCTGCTCGACGATCCGCCGTTGCTCGAGGACGAACCACTGCTCGATGAGGAGCCCGAGTCGGGATCCTTCCCGCCGCTCGAACCGCTGCTCGACGATCCACCGTTGCCGGAGGATGAGCCACTGCCCGATGACGAGCCCGAGTCGGAGTCCTTGCCACCGCTCGAACCACTGCTCGACGATCCGCCATTACTCGAGGACGAGCCACTGCCCGATGAAGAGCCCGACTCGTTATCCTTGCCGCCGCTCGAACCGCTGCTCGACGAACCACCGTTGCCGGAGGATGAGCCACTGCCCGACGACGAGCCCGAGTCGGAATCCTT
>NZ_CABPST010000021.1 GCF_902459805.1 Pandoraea bronchicola
CCAGTCGCGGATCGGCCAGATTGACGTAACGGCGCACGAATTCCGGTGCGTTCGGATCTTGCGGGGCGAGGGCCATGTTGCTTTTCACTCCAGATAAAGGTGCCGACGTCTCGCGTCGGCCAAAAATTGATTGAATCTCACGTACGGCTTATGCCGTGACGGTTATGGCGTCAGTGCCGCGTTGGTCGGGGTATTGCCCTGCGCGTCACCTTCGGCCGATGTCGCAATCGGCTCATAGGGCAGGGCGCCATCGAGCACTTTGTGAGCTCTCGCAAAGTCGACGTCTTTTTCCCAAGCCGCCACGACAAGCGTCGCCACGCAGTTGCCAAGCAGGTTGGTAACGGCCCGCGCAATGCCAACGAACCAGTCGACCGGCAAGATCAGGACCAGGCCGATGACTGGAATCGCCGGGATGGCCGCCAGCGTCGCCGCCAGTATCACGATGGCCGACCCCGGAATGCCATGCGCCCCCTTGGACGTCAGCAACGACACGAGCACCACGAGAATCAGGTCATGCATCGACAACGGCGTGTTGGTTGCCTGCGCAATGAAGATGACCGCAAGCGTCAGGTAGATGGAGAAGCCGTCGAGGTTGAAGGAGTATCCCGTCGGCACGACCAGACCCACCGTGGACTTCTTGATGCCCATCCACTCGAGCTTGCGCATGATCGCGGGTAACACCGCATCGGACGACGCGGTGCCCAACACGATGGACAACTCTTCACGGAAGTATTTGATGAACTTGAAGATGTTGAAGCCCGCCAGACGCAACACGCCCCCCAACACTACGGTGACGAAGACGAAGCAGCTCAGGTAGAACACAAGTACCAACAATCCCAACTGCTTGAGCGACGATGCACCGTATTTGCCCGTGGTGAACGCCACCGCGCCCAATACACCCAGCGGCGCCAGACGGATGATGAATGCCATCACACGGAAGAAGACATGGCTCAGGTCTTCAATGAAACGCGCCACCGGACGGCCTCGCTCGCCAAGGGCCGCCAACGCACAGCCGAACATGACGGAGAAGACGAGGATCTGCAGAATGTCGCCCTTCGCAAAGGCATCGGTGATGGTGTCAGGAATGATCTTCAGCAGGAAGCCAGCAGTATCTTTCAACCCCTTGGCATTCTCGGTGTAGGCCGCCATCGCGCTCGGGTCGAGACTGCGAATGTCGATGTTCATTCCTTCACCCGGACGCGTCACCCAGGCCAACACAGCACCAATGACCAGCGCGAAGGTCGTGATGATCTCGAAGTACAAGATCGCCTTGATACCTACCCGGCCGACTTTGCGCAAATCGCCCGCGCTCGCCATGCCACTCACGACGACACAGAAGACGATCGGTCCAATGACCATCTTGATCAACTTCAGAAAGCCATCGCCCAACGGACGCAACGACTCTCCCAACTGCGGAAACCAAATGCCAAGCGCCACACCCACTATCAACGCAATGACGACTCGGCCAAACAACGAACGGAACAGCTTGGGCATGGTTTGTCTCCTCTGCCTGCGCAAATCACTCTCTCGGATTTCGCGATCTCTACGTCGGACGGACTGCTCTCGGGGGCTGATTTCTCCACCGCAACAACGAATTGGCGCGCTCGACGCCCGCCAACACCTCACTGCATCCAAACAAGTCATACCGGTCTGACCAGTGATGTTATGGGGAATATTAGAAAGCCAATATAGTCCGGTCAAGAAGCGGCTTCTGAGGGGATTCCCTATGGCACGGCGATTCGCCACGCGGGAACACTGGCCCGGTACGGCGGAGGTTTCCCGGCGCGCCAGCGGCCTGAGCGGGTGAGGGGATATTTGGCGTCGTACAATGCGCCATACGTATCCCTGCATTCCCTGAGAGGCCTCATGAAGCATTCGGCGCATGCCGTAACCGACGCCGCCGTCGCCATCATCCGCGAGCGCATTGAACGTCAGGTCTACCCGGCCGGCGCAATGCTCCCCTCGCAGCGTCAACTCGCCGAAGAGCTGGCCATCAGCCGTGCTTCGCTACGGGAAGCCCTGTCGACGCTCGAAGCGCTCGGCATGGTCGCCATCCGCCCCGGCAAAGGCGTGTATGTGAACGATGCGTCGGCGCGTCTGGGCGTCGCCTGGCGCTTCGCCGACCAGATCTCGCTCGCCGACACGTATCAACTGCGCTACGCACTCGAAGGCTTCTCCGCCCGGCTCGCCGCCCACGCCGCCAGCGCGAGCGAAATCGAGTGGCTCACGGACAACGTCGAAACGATGAAGGGCGCGTTGATCGACGGCGATGTCGATACCGCCGCCCAACTCGACTTCGCGTTCCACCTGCGCATTGTGGGTCTCGCCGGGAACGCCGCCATTGCCGATATCCTGCGCGGCAGCACGGAAATCGTCATGGAAAGCCAGCGCCTGCCGTTCTATCAACGCGAGCTGGTGCTTTCCACCTATCATGAACATCTGGAGATCCTCGACGCCCTGCGCCGCCGCGACGGCGCCGCTGCAGGGGCCGCGATGGAGCGCCATATCGTGCTGGCGGCCCAGCGGGCGGGCATTCACTTCCCTATCCCCTCTGCGTATTCGTCAACCGGTGGCCTTACCCGTAGGGAGAACGCAGAGCGTACTGACATGCCGCACGTTCAGCTTTGAGATGATTGGGATTTGCGCTATACTTTGAAGGTTTTAGTCATTTAACCCTCACCCTAGCGCCTACCCGCCTGACATCTCGTCCGCAGTCCGAGCATCCGCTGTGCGCATATTCCGCGCAATTCCGGTGCCCGCGCTGATGTCATCGCGAGCGGACGATGGGGCTGGCAGCCGGGGTGAACCCTTCAGGAGTTTCCCGTGCTGCCGTCATTCCCACCCGCCATTCTCGCGCTCGCTGACGGCACGGTCTTTCGTGGGTACGCCATCGGCGCTGCCGGTCACACCATCGGTGAAGTCGTGTTCAACACCGCGATCACCGGCTATCAGGAAATCCTCACCGACCCCAGCTATGCGCGTCAGATCGTCACGTTGACGTATCCGCACATCGGCAACACGGGCGTCAACGGTGAAGACGTCGAAGCCACGAAAGTCCATGCCGCAGGCCTGATCATCAAGGATCTGCCGATCCTCGACTCGAATTTCCGAGCCAACAAGACGCTGTCGCAATACCTGAAGGACGAAGGCGTCGTTGCCATCGCCTGCATCGATACGCGCCGCCTGACCCGTATTCTGCGTGAGAAGGGCGCTCAGAATGGCTGCATCCTCGCCGGCGAAGAAGCCGACGAAGGCAAAGCCGTCGCCCTCGCTCAATCCTTCCCCGGACTGGCCGGTATGGACCTCGCCAAGGTCGTCTCGACCACGCAGAAGTACTCGTGGACGGAAACAGAGTGGCGTCTGGGCGAAGGCTACGGTGAGCAAACGGATTCGAAATTCCACGTGGTCGCCCTCGACTACGGCGTCAAGCGCAATATCCTGCGCATGCTCGCCCAACGTGGCTGCAAGGTCACCGTCTTGCCCGCCCAAAGCTCGGCCGACGACGTGTTCGCCCTGAATCCGGACGGCGTGTTCCTCTCGAACGGCCCCGGTGACCCCGAGCCGTGCGATTACGCCATCGCCGCCACGAAGACGTTCCTCGAGCGCCGCATCCCGACCTTCGGCATCTGCCTCGGCCACCAGATCATGGGCCTGGCCGTCGGCGCCAGGACGCTCAAGATGAAGACCGGCCACCACGGTGCCAACCACCCGGTCAAGGATCTCGCGACCGGACGTGTGGTCATCACCTCGCAAAATCACGGCTTTGCCGTGGACGCGAACAGCCTGCCGGCCAATGCACGCGTCTCGCACGTGTCGCTCTTCGACGGCACGCTGCAAGGCTTCGAATTGACGGATCGCCCGGCATTCTGCTTCCAGGGCCACCCGGAAGCGTCGCCTGGCCCGCACGACATCGGCTATCTGTTCGACCGCTTCGTGCAGTCGATGGCCGACGCCAAGCAGCCCGCGTAAGCGCTGCCGCGACGGGATACGGATAAGGAAACGCGCACCATGCTCGGAAACTCGATCGGCATCGTCAACCTCTGGACCTATCTGGCCGGAGTGGTGGTGGTCATTCTGCTGCCGGGGCCGAACTCGCTCTACGTGCTGTCGGTGGCAGCCCAGCGCGGCGTTCGTCACGGTTACGCAGGGGCGTGCGGCGTGTTCCTCGGCGACACGATCCTCATGACCCTCGCGGCTGCCGGCGTGGCGTCGCTGCTGCACGCACAGCCGGCGCTGTTCTTCGTGGTGAAGTACCTCGGTGCGGCCTACCTTTGCTGGATGGGCCTGAACATGCTGCGCGGCGCACTCGCCAATGCGCGGGCCGCACGGGCCAACGCAGGCGCAGAGGTTGCAGCGCCCAAGCGGGTCGACGCCGATCACCCGTTCAAGCGCGCGCTGTTCATCAGCTTGCTGAACCCGAAGGCGATCCTGTTCTGCGTGTCGTTTTTCATCCAGTTCGTCGATCCGGGCTACGCCTACCCCGCCGTGTCGTTTGCGGTGCTGGGCGTGATCGTGCAGACCTGCAGTTTCCTGTATCTGAGCACGCTGATCCTGGCCGGTTACCGCCTGGCCGAGCACTTCCGGCAACGTCGCCGGTTGAGCGCCGGGGCAACCGGCGGCGTGGGCGCGCTGTTCGTCGGCTTCGGTGTGAAGCTCGCGACCGCGACGCTGAGTTAAATTTTTGTTGAGAACGTTATGCCAAAGCGCACAGACATCAAGAGCATCCTCATCATCGGCGCCGGCCCGATCATCATCGGTCAGGCATGCGAATTCGACTATTCCGGCGCGCAAGCCTGTAAGGCGCTGCGCGAGGAAGGCTATAAGGTCATTCTGATCAACAGCAACCCGGCCACGATCATGACCGACCCGGATACGGCCGATGTGACCTACATCGAACCGATTACCTGGGAAGTCGTCGAGCGCATCATCGCCAAGGAGCGCCCGGATGCCATCCTGCCGACGATGGGTGGCCAGACCGCGCTGAACTGCGCGCTCGACCTGCATCGCCACGGCGTGCTCGACAAGTACAAGGTGGAACTGATCGGCGCATCGCCCGAAGCCATCGACAAGGCCGAAGACCGTCTGAAGTTCAAGGATGCGATGACCAAGATCGGCCTCGGTTCGGCCAAGTCGGGTATCGCCCACTCGATGGAAGACGCCCTCGCCGTGCAGGCCCAGATCACGGCCGAAATCGGCGGCAGCGGCTACCCGATGGTGATCCGCCCGTCGTTCACGCTCGGCGGCTCGGGCGGCGGCATCGCCTACAACCGCGAAGAGTTCGAAGAGATCTGCAAGCGCGGCCTCGACCTCTCGCCCACGCGCGAACTGCTCATCGAAGAGTCGCTGCTGGGCTGGAAGGAATACGAGATGGAAGTCGTGCGCGACCGCGCCGATAACTGCATCATCGTCTGCTCGATCGAAAACCTCGACCCGATGGGTGTCCACACGGGCGACTCGATTACCGTCGCCCCCGCCCAGACCCTGACCGACAAGGAATACCAGCTGCTGCGTAATGCGTCGCTGGCAGTGCTGCGCGAAATCGGCGTGGAAACGGGGGGCTCGAACGTCCAGTTCTCGATCGACCCGAAGGACGGCCGCATGGTCGTCATCGAAATGAACCCGCGCGTGTCGCGCTCGTCGGCGCTCGCCTCGAAAGCGACCGGCTTCCCGATCGCGAAGATCGCCGCCAAGCTGGCGGTCGGCTATACGCTCGACGAACTGCGCAACGAGATCACCGGCGGCGCTACGCCGGCCTCGTTCGAGCCGACCATCGACTACGTTGTGACCAAGGTGCCGCGCTTCGCCTTCGAGAAGTTCCGCGAAGCCGATGCCCGCCTGACCACGCAGATGAAGTCGGTCGGCGAAGTGATGGCCATGGGCCGTACGTTCCAGGAGTCGTTCCAGAAAGCCATGCGCGGTCTGGAAGTGGGGGTGGATGGTCTTGACGAAAAGTCGACCGACCGCGACGAGATCGTTGCCGAAATCGGTGAGCCGGGCCCGGACCGTATCTGGTATGTGGGCGATGCATTCCGTCTGGGCATGAGCCTCGAAGAGGTGTACGCGGAGACGGCCATCGACCCGTGGTTCCTGGCGCAGCTCGAAGCCATCGTCAAGAAGGAACAGGCATTGGCTGGCCGCACGCTGGAAAGCCTGACGACCGACGAACTGCGCTTCCTCAAGCAGAGCGGCTTCTCGGATCGCCGTCTGGCCAAGCTGCTCGGTACCGACCAGACTGCGGTGCGCCGTGCCCGTATCGCGCAGAAGGTGCGCCCGGTCTACAAGCGCGTGGACACCTGCGCCGCCGAATTCTCGACCAACACCGCCTACATGTACTCGACCTATGAGGAAGAGTGCGAAGCCCAGCCGACCAACAAGAAGAAGGTCATGGTGCTTGGCGGCGGCCCGAACCGTATCGGTCAAGGTATCGAGTTCGATTACTGCTGCGTTCACGCTGCGCTCGCGCTGCGCGACGACGGGTACGAGACCATCATGGTCAACTGCAACCCGGAAACGGTGTCGACCGATTACGACACGTCAGATCGTCTGTACTTCGAGCCGGTGACGCTGGAAGACGTGCTGGAAATCGTCGACCTCGAAAAGCCGGTCGGCGTGATCGTGCAATACGGCGGTCAGACCCCGCTCAAGCTCGCCCTGGATCTCGAAGCGAACGGCGTGCCCATCGTCGGCACCAGCCCCGATATGATCGACGCCGCAGAAGACCGCGAGCGCTTCCAGAAGCTGCTGCATGACCTCGGCCTGCGTCAGCCGCCTAACCGCACGGCCCGTGCCGAAGACGAAGCGCTCAAGCTTGCCGCCGAAATCGGTTATCCGCTGGTGGTGCGCCCGTCGTATGTGCTGGGTGGCCGTGCCATGGAAATCGTCCACGAGCCGCGTGACCTCGAGCGTTACATGCGCGAAGCCGTCAAGGTGAGCAACGACAGCCCCGTGCTGCTCGACCGCTTCCTCGACGATGCCATCGAATGCGACGTCGATTGCATCTCGGACGGCACGGACGTCTATATCGGCGGCGTGATGGAGCACATCGAACAGGCTGGCGTCCACTCGGGCGACTCGGCTTGCTCGCTGCCGCCGTACTCGCTGTCGGCCGAGACGATCGCCGAACTCAAGCGTCAGACGGCCGCCATGGCCCGTGCGCTCAACGTGATCGGCCTGATGAACGTGCAGTTCGCGATTCAGCAGGGCAACGGCGTGGACACGATCTACGTGCTCGAAGTGAACCCGCGCGCCTCGCGTACGGTGCCGTACGTCTCGAAGGCGACCGGCCGTCAACTGGCCAAGATCGCCGCCCGCGCGATGGTCGGCCAGTCGCTCAAGTCGCAAGGCGTGACGAGCGAAGTGACGCCGCCGTACTTCAGCGTCAAGGAAGCCGTGTTCCCGTTCGTGAAGTTCCCGGGCGTCGACCCGGTGCTTGGACCGGAAATGCGCTCGACGGGCGAGGTGATGGGCGTAGGCCGCACGTTCGGCGAGGCACTCTTCAAGTCGCAATTGGCCGCTGGCTCGCGCCTGCCGGCCTCGGGTACGGTGCTGCTCACGGTAAAGGATGCTGACAAGCCGCGCGCAGTCGAAGTCGCCCGCATGTTGCACGCGCTGGGCTATCCCATTGTGGCAACGCGGGGGACGGCAGCGGCCATCGAAGCCGCCGGTATCCCGGTGCGTGTGGTCAATAAGGTGAAGGACGGCCGTCCGCACATTGTCGACATGATCAAGAACGGCGAGATTGCGCTGGTGTTCACCACGGTGGACGAGACCCGCACGGCGATTGCCGATTCGCGCTCGATCCGCATGTCGGCACAGGCACACAAGGTCACGTACTACACGACGATCTCGGGTGCGCGTGCGGCCGTGGAAGGCCTGAAGTATCTGCAGAACCTCGAGGTGTACGACCTCCAGAGCCTGCACGCTTCGCTGCCGGCCTGAATGTCCGCCGCCTGAGGCGGGCAAGCGGAGTCAGTGCCCCGGGGCGGCTCGCTGCCCCGGGCAATGTTGCGGAAATGGCGCGCTCGCCGGGGAACCGATCTCCGTCTGGGGCGCCAAATGCTGCATATGTGGCGCAACGTCGTGTCGTCAGCCTGTGGGTTGGCAGCGCCGGCAACTCTGCTACACTAACGCCATACAGGTGTCACAGCCGCGGTCAAGCGGCGTTCGCAAAAAGTGCGAATGCGGCTTTGCTGCGGCAATTTTTTTGTCTTTCGGAACAACGCGCATGAGTACCATTCCTCTGACCAAACGGGGCGCCGAGCTGCTCAAGGAAGAGCTGCACCGCCTGAAGACCGTCGAACGTCCGAACGTGATCACTGCGATTGCTGAAGCCCGTGCGCAGGGCGATCTGTCGGAAAACGCGGAATACGACGCCGCGAAAGAAAAGCAGGGCTTCATCGAGGGGCGTATCGCTGATCTCGAATCGAAGCTCTCCGCTGCCCAGATCATCGATCCTTCGGCACTCGATGCCGAGGGTCGTGTGGTGTTCGCCGCGACGGTCGAACTCGAAGACCTCGAGAACGGCGGCACGGTGCAATATCAGATCGTCGGCGACGATGAAGCCGACCTGGAGCACGGCAAGATTTCGGTGAGTTCGCCGATCGCACGTGCGCTCATCGGCAAGTACGCAGGCGATGTGGCCGAAGTGCAGGCCCCGAGCGGCGTGCGCGAGTACGAGATCATCGATGTCCGCTACGTCTGACGTGACGTCTGCCGGCAGTGCACCACGGCTGGAACGAGCGTTCCGCCTGATGGCGACTGTCTGGTGCGGTAGTCAGTGGGCAATCGGCTATATCGTTGCGCCCACACTATTCGCGGTGCTCGAATCGCGCACCGTGGCGGGAACGGTTGCCGGTCGGCTGTTTCACACGCAAGCCTGGCTGAGCCTCGTTTGCGGTGTTTTGCTGGTCTGGCTGGCAACGGCGCTCATCGCCCGGACGGGGGACGAGCGCGCCGCACGCAGCTATCGTGGCCTGCGCTGGCTGGCGGTGGCGATGATGGTCTGCGTGCTCATCAGCTGGTTCGGCTTGCAGCCGTTTATGGCGGATCTTCGCGCGCAGGCGCAAGCGTCGGGTGTTGAGATCGGTCAGTCGCCTCTTGCTGCGCGCTTCGGCATGCTCCACGGTATTTCGAGTGGAATTTATCTGCTGCAGAGCTTGCTGGGCATCGCGCTGATCTGGCGTCAGCCGGTGCGCGGCTAAATGCCGCAGGGGGCGCGATAACGCTGGCTTCAAGGCTTGCCAAATCGCCGTCCCCCATAAAAAAACGCGCCCGACGATGTCAGGGCGCGCTTTTTTTGAGGGCTGACGGAAAGTGTGTTTGATCCGCCACCGTTTGCTTAGTCGTTACGCTGGCGCTTAACGCTGGTCTGGCGCTTCTTGGCGCGTTTGACGATACCGCCAGCGGTCATGCGCTCGTTGCCGGCAACCGTCACCTTCTTGACGGTGGGGCGACGTCCGGCGTTGGTGCTGCTCTTGACGACCGTGACGGTGCGCGGGGCGCGGCCCTTGACCGTTGCGCCGGTACCACCGGTTCTGGAGCGAACCGGGGCTTGCGTTTCGTCCGGCGTCGGACGGTACAGGACTAGCAGCTTGCCGATGTGTTGCACCGGCGCGGCACCGAGCTGGTCGCAGATCGATTCGTAAATGGCCACGCGCGTGTCGCGTTCGTCGCCGAACACACGCACCTTGATCAGTTCGTGGGCCTTCAGGGCGCCGTCGATTTCCTTGAGCACCGCCGGCGTCAAGCCGTCGGCGCCGATCAGAACGACAGGATTCAGCGCATGGGCGGCGGAGCGCAAGTCGGCGCGTTGCGCCGGGGTCAGGGTCAAAGCGGGCATAGAAGACAGACGAGACAAACGAGTTAGGATGCGCCCGCAAGCGGTGGCCGGAACGCCTGCAGTGACTACAGGCGGGCAAACGGATTTTGGGCGCGCAAGGGCGTATTATCCTGCAAATTCGCAGTATTTTTGAAGAATTATGGCAAAAAACCGTTTCAGCCACGCATGGCTGCACGATCACATCAACGATCCCTACGTCAAAATGGCGCAGCGCGAGGGTTATCGTGCCCGCGCGGCGTACAAACTCAAGGAGATCGACGAGCAGGACCGGCTGATCAAGCCGGGCCAGGTCATTGTCGACCTCGGCTCGACGCCGGGAAGCTGGAGCCAGTATGCGCGCAACAAGCTCGCGGGCGGCAAGCGCGTCGAGGGGGGCATCGACGGAACGATCATCGCGCTGGATATTTTGCCGATGGAACCGATTGCCGACGTCCACTTCCTGCAGGGCGACTTCCGCGAGGACAGTGTGCTCGAGCAATTGGAAGAAATCGTGGCCGGACGCAAAGTGGACCTTGTAGTTTCCGATATGGCCCCCAACTTGTCCGGTGTGGCGTCGGCCGATGCGGCGCGGATCGAGCATTTATGCGATCTGGCGCTGGATTTTGCACAGCGACATTTGAAACCTGAAGGGGCGTTACTGGTCAAATGTTTCCACGGCAGCGGCTATAGCCAGATTGTCGAAAAATTCAAACACCAGTTCAAAACGGTGGCGCCGCGTAAGCCCAAGGCGTCACGGGACAAATCTTCCGAAACGTTCATTCTCGGTCGGGGTCTGAAAAATCCGGGTTGATGCCCGTCAAACCGGCGCACTGGCGCTATGGTGGCGGTAGAGAATCACTATGGCGGTGCGCCTGCGAGTGGATTAGAATGAATTCCTGGCGCGAAGCGATTTCATGAAGGAGTAACGCTTTGAACAATAATATGTTTTCCAAAGCGGCGGTGTGGTTAGTCATCGCGCTGGTCTTGTTTACTGTTTTTAAACAGTTCGACAAGCCGCACGTCCAGGAGGGCGTGACGTACTCCCAGTTCATGGACGATGCCAAGAACGGCAAGATCAAGAACGTGGTGGTGCAAGGGCGAAGCCTTCAGGTGACGCCTAGCGACGGCCAGAAATACACCATCGTGTCGCCCGGCGACATCTGGATGGTGGGCGATCTCATGAAGTACGGGGTTCAGGTCTCGGGTAAGGCCGACGAAGAACCCAATATGCTCATGAACGTGCTCTATTACCTCGGACCAACGCTGCTGATCATCGGCTTCTGGTTCTACATGATGCGACAGATGCAGGGCGGGGGTAAGGGCGGTGCCTTCTCCTTCGGTAAATCCCGCGCGCGTCTCATCGACGAGAATGCCAATCCGGTCACCTTTGCCGACGTCGCGGGTTGCGACGAAGCCAAATACGAAGTCGGCGAACTGGTTGACTTCCTGAAAGATCCTCAGAAATTCCAGAAGCTGGGTGGCCGTATTCCGCGCGGTGTGCTGCTTGTCGGCCCGCCGGGAACTGGTAAGACGTTGCTGGCCCGTGCCATCGCAGGCGAAGCCAAGGTGCCGTTCTTCAGCATCTCGGGTTCCGACTTCGTCGAAATGTTCGTCGGCGTGGGGGCTGCCCGCGTTCGCGACATGTTCGAAAACGCGAAGAAGCAATCGCCGTGTATCGTTTTCATCGACGAAATCGACGCGGTCGGCCGTCATCGTGGCGCAGGCATGGGCGGCGGTAACGACGAGCGCGAGCAGACGTTGAACCAGATGCTCGTCGAGATGGACGGTTTCGAAGCCAACTCAGGTGTGATCGTGATCGCCGCGACCAACCGTTCGGATGTGCTCGACAAGGCGCTGCTGCGTCCGGGCCGTTTCGACCGTCAGGTCTATGTCGGCTTGCCGGACATCCGCGGCCGTGAGCAGATCCTGAAGGTGCACCTGCGCAAGGTGCCGATCTCGAACGACGTCGACGCATCGGTTATCGCACGTGGTACGCCGGGCATGTCGGGGGCGGATCTTGCCAACCTGGTGAATGAAGCGGCACTGTTCGCGGCGCGTCGTAACAAGCGCATCGTCGAAATGCTCGACTTCGAAGACGCCAAGGACAAGATTTTCATGGGTCCGGAGCGCAAGTCGGCAGTGATGCGCGACGAGGAGCGCCGTGCGACGGCCTATCACGAGTCGGGCCATGCCGTGGTGGCGATGTTGCTGCCGGGCGCCGATCCGGTGCACAAGGTGACGATCATCCCGCGCGGTTGGGCACTGGGCCTGACGATGCAGTTGCCGGAACACGACAAGTACTCGGAGTATCGCGACACGATGCTCACGCAGATTGCCATCCTGTTTGGCGGTCGTGCGGCAGAGGAAGTGTTCATCAACAAGATGTCGACGGGGGCTTCGAACGATTTCGAGCGTGCCACCAAGCTCGCACGCGACATGGTGACCCGCTACGGTATGTCGGACGCTCTGGGCCCGATGGTCTACGTCGACACGGAGCAGGATTCGGTGTTCGGTCGCATGTCCTCCAAGTCGGTGTCGGAAGCCACGCAGCAGAAGGTCGACGGTGAAGTTCGCCGCATTCTCGACGAGCAATACGCGTTGGCCAGGAAACTGCTGGAAGACAATCGCGACAAGGTCGAATCGATGACTCAGGCCCTGATGGAATGGGAAACGATCGACGGCGAGCAGATTGGCGACATCATGGATGGCCGTCCGCCGCGTCCGCCGAAGAGTGGTTCGGCGAACGGTGGTGCGTCGGGTGGGAATCCGCCGCTCAAGCCCAGCAATACCCCGGCGACCGTCTAAACGGACGCCTTGGCAAGCGGAAAGTGCTGCCAACCCAGAAAGGCCGGCCTCTCGCCGGCCTTTTTGCATTCAGCGGCAGGTGGGGGCGAGTCAGTGCCGCGATGCTTGGGATGTGATGAAAATCGGTGTTACGGAGTGTTTCCGCCGTCGATACGGCGAGCGATTCCGGTAACATTACGGCCATACGCGGCGCTCGGTAGCCTCGGGCGCGCGGGCCTGCCCTCCCGCTGAACGGGCCGCTATATTGGTCTTACTGAGCTACGAGCTTCCGAATGTCCTCCGAGCAGTCTCAATCTATTTCCTCCGACCTTCCTGGTGCCGACGACGTCGTGCTGTCAGGTGAAGCATCCGACACGCCGGCCAAGCCCGATTCGCTCGCCTTCGGGCCGCGTTTCAGGCTGGACGCACACCGTGTTCACGTCATGGGTATCCTGAACGTGACGCCGGATTCGTTTTCCGACGGCGGCAAGTTCGTTGCCAGAGACGCCGCCCTGCGCCATGCCGAGCAGTTGATCGCCGACGGTGTCGACATTCTGGATATTGGTGGCGAGTCGACTCGTCCGGGGGCCGAAGCGTTGCCAGAGGACGCAGAACTCGAGCGTGTCGTGCCGATTGTGGAAGCCTTGCGCGATTGTGGCGTGCCGCTTTCGATCGATACGTACAAGCCGGGCGTGATGCGCGCCGTGCTGGCCGCTGGCGCCGACATGATCAACGATATCTGGGGATTTCAGCAGCCCGGTGCCATCGAAGCGGTGCGCGACAGCGAAGCCGCGCTGTGCATCATGCATATGCTGCATGACCCCAAAACCATGCAGGACGCGCCGATCTACACAGACGTTGTTACCGAAGTGGCGGCTTTTCTAGACGGTCGCGTGGACACGTTGCTTTCAGCAGGCGTTGCGCCAGCGCGCCTGTATCTCGACCCGGGTTTCGGCTTCGGCAAGAATCTTGCCCATAATCTCGCCTTGCTCAAACATCTGCGGGTGTTGTCACGCGATGGGCTGCCGCTACTCGTCGGGATGTCGCGAAAACGCATGCTTGGCGAAATCACGGGGCGTCAGTCGCCACTTGAGCGCCGAGTGGCAAGCGTCGCTGCCGCAATGTGTGCCGCGCAGCAAGGCGCGACCATCGTACGCGTGCATGACGTCGCCGAGACGGTCGATGCACTCAAGGTGTGGCAAGCCGTGCGCGACGCTGAGTAAAACCGGGGCGGATAGCGCCGGACAGACCAAGGTCGTCGCGGCAGTATCCAGCGGGGACTGATCGGGGACGCACACCATGGAGAATGCCAGTGCGATCCTGCGTCGTCTGATGACGAGCGGCAAGAGAATATGAAAGACGCGCGCGTGCGGATCGACAGCCGGCGCGACGTATCAACAGGGAACGATGCAACGATGAAACGACGCTATTTTGGGACCGATGGAATTCGCGGCACGGTGGGGGAAAGCCCGATCACGCCGGATTTCGTGCTGCGGCTTGGCTATGCGGCTGGCCGCGTGCTTGCCGGTAATCAGACGGCGGGCCGCCCGACCGTATTGATTGGCAAGGACACCCGTGTCTCTGGCTATATGCTCGAAGCCGCGCTGGAAGCCGGTTTCGCCGCTGCGGGCGTGGACACCATGCTCGCTGGGCCGATGCCCACCCCGGCGGTGGCGTATCTCACCCGGGCGCTGCGCCTGGCCGCAGGCGTGGTCATCAGCGCATCGCATAACCCGTACCACGACAACGGTATCAAGTTCTTTTCGGCAGATGGCAACAAGCTGCCGGACCAGACCGAACTGGCCATCGAAGCCGAACTCGACAATCCGATGACGTGCGTGCGCTCCGAGCAGCTTGGCAAGGCGCGCCGTCTGGACGACGCCGCGGGCCGCTACATCGAGTTCTGCAAGAGCACGTTCCCGAACGACTTCGACCTGCGCGGCATGAAAATCGTGGTCGACTGCGCCAACGGCGCCGCGTATCACATTGCGCCGCACGTCTTCCATGAACTGGGGGCTGAAGTCATCGCGATCGGCAACCAGCCGAACGGCTTCAATATCAACGAAGACTGCGGCGCGACGGCACCTGATGCTCTGATGCGCGCTGTGCGGGCGAATCATGCCGATCTTGGCGTGGCACTGGATGGCGACGCAGACCGACTGCAAATCGTCGACGGTGCAGGGCGTCTCTATAACGGCGACGAATTGCTGTACCTGCTGGTCAAGGACCGGCTGGACAACGGCGGTGTGCCGGGCGCAGTCGGCACGCTGATGACCAATATGGCCGTCGAAGTCGCCCTCAAGGGATTGGGCGTGCCGTTCGTGCGCGCCAAGGTCGGTGATCGCTACGTGCTCGAGCAACTGTACAAACACGGCTGGCAGATCGGTGCGGAAGGCTCCGGCCACATCCTTTGTCTCGACAAGCACACCACGGGCGACGGTATCGTCTCCGCGCTTCAGGTGCTCGCCGCGATTCGCCGTGCGGACAACAAGCCGTTGGCGAAATTGCTCGATGGTGTGCGCCTGTTCCCGCAGCACATGATCAACGTGCGCACACCGGCGGGGTACGACTGGCAGAACGACAGCCGACTGGCCGCCGAGCGCGAAGCCATCGAGGCCAAGCTGGGGGACACGGGGCGCGTGCTCATCCGCGCATCCGGCACCGAGCCCGTGCTGCGCGTGATGGTCGAGGCGCGTGAGGATTCGCAAGCCGCTTCCTTGGCCCAACATCTGGCAAACATCGTCAAATCGGCGGCATGACCTGCCTTTGCCGTCTGCGGCCGTCGCAACGCGCGACGGCCGGTGAAGCGTTCCGGCAGCACTCAACGAACTGAATCTTCCCGGCGGCGACGCCACGCCATGGATCGCCGTATCACCGTACCTCGCCGTACCGCTCATGCTTTTGAGCTTCCCATCATGGCAATGTATCAGACCGGGCGTTCACATTTGTGACACTGCGACTGAGTGTTGTCAGACTATTTCCGACACTTTTCCGTCATTGTCACGGCGCTGACACACGTCCGGAATCCGCTGCGCTAGGCGGGAAATGCGCTTGGGAAATCTCTGAAAGCCGCGCCAATCAAAGGTTTTGTGGCATCTCCGTCGCAGGGCGGAAGCGAATGCAATGTGTCAATTCCGAGGCGACTCTGTGACGCGAATATTGTGAGCTTTCCGAAATGACATATTACTGTCACATTCGGAATCTATTCTTCGAGCCATCCACACGCTGTACCACACCAACTCGGAGAGATCCATGAAGCTGATGAAGACTGCGATTGCCGGCCTGGCTGGCGTTCTGTTCGCCGCTGGCGCGATTGCGGGCGAGATTACGGGCGCGGGCAGCACGTTTGCCGCTCCGATCTACACCAAGTGGGCCGACGCGTATCAAAAGTCGACCTCCAACAAAGTCAACTACCAAGGTATCGGTTCGTCGGGCGGCATCAAGCAAATTCAGGCCAAGACCGTCGATTTCGCAGGTTCGGACGCTCCGCTGACCGATGAAGAACTGGCCAAGCAAGGCCTGTTCCAATTCCCGACGGTTGTCGGCGGCATCGTGCCGGTCATCAACGTGCCGGGCGTGAAGGCAGGTGAGTTGGTCCTGTCGGGCGAAGTGCTGGGCGACATTTACCTGGGCAAGATCAAGAAGTGGAACGATCCGGCCATCGCCAAGCTGAACCCGAAGGTCAAGCTGCCGGATACCGACATCGCCGTGGTTCGCCGCGCCGACGGTTCGGGCACGAGCTTTGTGTTCACGAACTATCTCTCGAAGGTCAACGCCGAGTGGAAGAGCAAGGTCGGCGAAGGCACGACCGTCAACTGGCCGACGGGAACGGGCGGCAAGGGTAACGACGGCGTCGCCGCCTTCGTGCAACGCCTGCCGGGCGCTATCGGTTACGTTGAGTCGGCCTACGCCAAGCAGAACAAGCTGACGTACACGGCCCTGACGAACGCCGACGGCAAGACGGTCGAGCCGACCGCCGAGACGTTCGCTGCTGCCGCTGCCAAGGCTGAATGGTCGAAGACGTTCTACCAGATCCTCACCAACGAGAAGGGCGACAAGTCGTGGCCGATCGTGGCTGCCACCTTCGTGCTCGTGCATCAGAAGGCTGACGCCGGCAAGGAAGCGCAAAGCGCCGACGTGCTCAAGTTCTTCGACTGGTCGTTCAAGAACGGCGTGAACACCGCCAAGGAACTGGACTACATCCCGCTGCCGGAAGATGTGCTCAAGCAAATCCGCGCTGGCTGGAAGGCGAAGGTTGCCGAGTCGGCGACCAAGGCTGGCATCTAAAGCGCCTTGCAGGTTCCGGGCAATGCAAAGTTGTGTTGCCCGGCGCCTCAAAACCGGCAATATCCGCGCCGCCTGTTCCGAAGCCCGAACTCTGATCTGGCAACGGCTGGCGGCGCGCTCACGCTGAGACGACATCATGGCAGAAGCCACTAGCCCCCTCGCAACGCCGGGCGCGCAGCGCGCTCCGTCTTCCGTTGGCGACATTCTTTTCGCGCTGCTGACTCGCGGCGCTGCTCTCGTCACGCTGCTCTTGCTCGGTGGCATCATCGTGTCGCTGATCATCAGCGCGCTGCCGTCGATTCAGAAGTTTGGCTTCGCCTTCCTGTGGACCAAGGACTGGGATCCTCCCGCAGAACAATTCGGCGCGCTCGTGCCCATCTACGGCACGATCGTCACGTCTGTCATCGCGCTCATCGTCGCAGTGCCCGTGAGCTTCGGCATTGCCCTGTTTTTGACTGAACTCTCGCCTGTATGGCTGCGCCGCCCGCTGGGCACGGCCATCGAACTGCTCGCCGCCATTCCGAGTATTGTCTACGGGATGTGGGGCCTGCTGGTCTTCGCCCCCATCTTCAGCCAGTACTTCCAGAAGCCGCTGGGTGCGCTGCTCGGCAACGTGCCGGTCATCGGTGCGCTGTTTCAAGGCCCGCCGCTCGGCATCGGTATTCTGCCCGCGGGCGTGATCCTCGCCATCATGATCATTCCGTACATCGCCTCGGTCATGCGCGACGTGTTCGAAGTCACGCCCGTGCTGCTCAAGGAATCGGCCTACGGCATCGGTTGCACGACCTGGGAAGTGATGTGGCGCGTCGTGTTGCCCTTCACGAAGACGGGCGTCATCGGCGGCATCATGCTGGGCCTCGGCCGCGCGCTTGGCGAGACGATGGCCGTCACCTTCGTGATCGGCAATACGAACCTGCTCGATAACATTTCGCTGTATTCGCCGGGCAACAGCATTACCTCGGCACTCGCCAACGAATTCGCCGAAGCCGGCCCCGGCCTGCATACGTCGGCACTGATGGAACTCGGTCTGATTCTGTTCTTCATCACCTTTGTGGTGTTGGCGCTGTCCAAGCTCATGCTGCTGCGCCTCGAAAAGGGCGAAGGTAAATAAATGACCCAACAAGCGCTCGAATTGGAAACGCCAGCCGTGAAACCCACCGACGCCTTTACCCGCGTACGGTTGCAAGCCTACCGCCGCCGCAAGAACATCTTCGCGATCGCGATGTCGCTCGCGGCGATGGCCTTCGGCTTGCTCTGGCTGCTGTGGATTCTCTACACCACGCTCTCGCTGGGCATCGGCGGCCTGTCGCTGTCGCTGTTCACCGAAATGACGCCGCCGCCGAACACGGCGGGCGGGGGCCTCGCCAACGCCATCGCAGGCAGTATCGTGATGGTCGGTGTCGCCACGCTCGTCGGCACGCCGCTGGGCATTCTGGCCGGTGTGTATCTGGCGGAGTACGGCCAGAAGTCGTGGCTCGCCAGCATTACGCGCTTCATCAACGACATTCTGCTCTCGGCCCCGTCAATCGTGATCGGTCTGTTCGTATACGCGCTGGTCGTGGCGCAGATGGGGCACTTTTCGGCCTGGGCCGGCATCATTTCGCTCGCGCTGCTGCAAATCCCCATCGTGATCCGCACGACGGAGAACATGCTCAAGCTCGTGCCGAACAACCTGCGCGAAGCGGCGTTTGCGCTGGGCACGCCGAAGTGGCGCATCATCGTGAAGATCACGTTGAAGGCGTCGATCGCCGGCATCGTGACGGGTGTGCTGCTGGCCGTGGCGCGTATTGCGGGCGAGACAGCGCCGCTGTTGTTCACTGCGCTCTCGAACCAGTTCTGGTCGATGAACCTGAATCAGCCGATGGCCAACCTGCCGGTCACGATTTTCAAATTTGCCATGAGCCCGTTTGCGGAGTGGCAGGCGCTTGCCTGGGCGGGCGTGTTCATCATCACCCTCGGGGTGCTGTTCCTGAACATTCTGGCGCGCGCGCTGTTTGCCAAGAAGTAACCGGCAACGCGAGACGACACAACGCTACGACACGACGCAAACCTGACGGTTGAGACGAACATGACGAATCCGACGCAAGAAATCAAACTGCCCTCGAAGATTGAAGTCAAGAACCTGAACTTCTTCTACGACAAGTATCACGCGCTCAAGAACATCAACCTGCGCATTCCCGACCGCAAGGTCACGGCCTTCATTGGCCCGTCGGGTTGCGGCAAGTCGACGCTGCTGCGCACGTTCAACAAGATGTACGCCCTGTATCCGGAGCAACGCGCCGAGGGCGAGATCAACATGGACGGGGAGAACCTGCTGACCGCGAAGCAGGACATCGCGCTGCTGCGCGCGAAGGTCGGCATGGTGTTCCAGAAGCCGACGCCGTTCCCGATGTCGATCTACGACAACATTGCGTTCGGCGTACGTCTGTTCGAAAAACTCTCGCGCTCGGAAATGGACGACCGCGTGGAGTGGGCGCTGACCAAGGCGGCGCTGTGGAGCGAAGTCAAAGACAAGCTGCAACAGTCGGGCTATGGCCTGTCGGGCGGTCAGCAACAGCGTCTTTGCATCGCGCGCGGCATTGCCATCCGTCCGGAAGTCCTCTTGCTCGACGAGCCGTGCTCGGCACTCGATCCGATCTCCACGGGCCGCATCGAAGAGCTGATCGCTGAACTCAAGGACGACTACACGGTGGTGATCGTCACGCACAACATGCAGCAGGCGGCACGTTGCTCGGACTACACGGCCTATATGTACCTGGGCGAGTTGATCGAATTCGGCGAGACCGAGAAGATCTTCATCAAGCCGGACCGCAAAGAGACCGAAGACTACATCACCGGCCGTTTCGGTTGATGCCCACGAGGAAACCCGCGACATGAACGACAAACACCTCTCCAGCCAGTTCGACTCCGACCTGAATCAGGTTTGCTCGCGCGTCCTCGAAATGGGCGGCCTGGTCGAATCGCAGATCGTGACGGCGATGCAGGCGCTCAACACGTTCGACCGCAACCTGGTCGACGAAGTGATCGCCAACGAGCATCGTCTGAATACGATGGAAGTCGAGATCGACGACGAGTGCAGCAAGATCATTGCCCGCCGTCAACCGACCGCGCGCGATCTGCGTCTGCTGCTCTCGATCTCGAAATCGATCACCAACCTCGAACGCGCAGGCGACGAGGCAGAGAAGATCGCCAAGCGTACCCGTCATCTGCTGGAAGACGGCGCAGCGCAAAGCGTGAACTTCGCCGAAATCAAGCTCTCGGGCGAGATGGCAGCACAGCTGCTGCGCCGCACGCTGGACGCGTTTGCGCGTCTGGATATCGTGGCGGCCGCCGAGATCGTGCGCGACGACAAGGCCATCGACAATGAATTCCGTGGCTTCGTGCGAAAATTGGTGACGTACATGATGGAAGATCCGCGCACCATTTCGGCGGGCCTGGATTTCCTGTTCATCGCCAAGGCTGTCGAGCGTATCGGCGATCACGCGAAGAACATTGCCGAATTCATCATTTACATTGTCAAAGGCACCGACGTCCGGCATATTTCGCGCGAAGATCTGCAGCGAAAAGTGCAAGGCGAATAACAGGCCGGACATTATTGAAGGTTTGAGAGGGAACCGATGCCTAGCAGCATTCTGATCGTAGAAGACGAACCGGCGATTTCCGAGTTGATCTCCGTCAATCTGCAACACGCGGGTCACTACCCGATCCGGGCATACAACGCGGAGCAGGCGCTCACGCTGATTAGTGACGTCCTGCCGGATCTCGTGCTGCTCGACTGGATGCTGCCGGGCAAGTCGGGCGTGACGTTCGCGCGTGAGCTGCGCGCGAACGAGCGCACCAAGCATGTGCCGATCATCATGCTCACCGCGCGCAGCGAAGAGCAGGACAAGGTGATGGGCCTCGAGATCGGCGCGGACGATTACGTGACCAAACCGTTCTCGCCGAAAGAACTGATGGCGCGTATCAAGGCGGTGTTGCGCCGCCGTGCGCCGCAGTTGACCGAGGACGTGGTCAGCGTGAACGGCCTGAAGCTCGATCCGGCCACGCATCGTGTGACAAGCCACCAGTCGAGCGGCGACATCAAGCTGGATCTGGGGCCGACGGAATTCCGTCTGCTGCACTTCTTCATGACGCACCCGGAGCGCGTGCATAGCCGCTCGCAGCTTCTGGATCAGGTGTGGGGCGATCACGTGTTCGTGGAAGAGCGCACGGTGGATGTGCACATCAAGCGTCTGCGCGCCGCGCTAAAGCCGGCGGGACACGATGCTATGATCGAGACCGTACGCGGCAGCGGCTACCGCCTGACGAAGTCGGTCTGAGGCATCGCGTCTCGTCTGCAGCCGAGACCTGCCGTGCCAAAGCCGCTCCTACCCCGATGGGTGGCGGGCGGCAATCCTTCTGTGCATCGTCTATGAATATCATTTGGGCCCGTGCGCTGGCGTTCCTGATCCTGCAAGCGGCCATTTCGGTGGCCGTCGGCTGGTTCCTGGGAGCGAGCGCAGGCTACATCACCGCCCTTGTCCTGCTGGTGACGCAGCTCCTGTTCAACGTCTACCACGCCCAGCGCCTCTGGCGTCTGCTCGACGCCCCGGTCTACGGCGAAGTGCCGAGCGCTCTCGGGCTGTGGGGCGAAATCTACTATCGGCTGCACAAGCTGGCCAAACGCTGGCATAACCAGGTCAAGCAGGTGGAACAACAGCACGCGCGTTTCATTCAGGCGATCCAGGCATCGCCGAACGGCGTGATCATGCTCGACGAACACAATCAGATCGAGTGGTGCAATGCGATCGCCGAGCTGCACTTCGGCATCGATGCCAAGCGAGATTTGCGTCAACAGATCACTCATCTCCTGCGCACGCCGGCTTTTGTGCACTACCTGTCCTCGGAGCGCTACGACGAGGCGCTGCTCATGCATCACATGGGCGAGAAGCGCAACAACGTGCTCTCCATGCAGGTGTTCCCGTACGGCGACAATCGCAAGCTGATCATCTCGCTCGACGTGACCGATCTCGAGCGGACCGACGCAATGCGCCGGGACTTCGTGGCGAATGTCTCGCACGAACTCAAGACGCCGCTCACGGTGCTCTCCGGGTTCCTGGAGACAGTTGGCGAACTGCCGCTCTCGCCCGACGAGATCCAGCGCTATGTCGAGATCATGCGCCAGCAGGCGTCGCGCATGCAGAACATCGTGAACGATCTGCTCACGCTTGCGAAGCTCGAGGGCAGCGCGAAGCCGCCGTCGGACGACCGCATCGACATGGGCATGCAGATGCGGTCGCTTCGCAGCGACGCCGAAGGGCTCTCGCAAGGCCAGCATGTGATCGAAGTGACGGGAGTCGACGGGCTCGATCTGCGCGGTTCCGAAGGCGAGTTGCACAGCGCGTTCAGCAACCTCGTGAGCAATGCGGTGCGCTATACGCCGCAGGGCGGCAAGATTCAGATCGAGTGGGCGGCAACCGACGATGGGGGCGCGCGCTTCATGGTGATCGACTCCGGCCTGGGCATTCCGGCAGAGCACATTCCGCGGCTTACGGAGCGCTTCTATCGCATCGACCGCAGCCGGTCCCGCGATACGGGCGGTACCGGCCTTGGACTCGCGATCGTCAAGCACGTGCTCACGCGTCATCAGGCCGATCTGAGGATAACGAGCGAGGAGGGGCGCGGCAGCACCTTCGCTATCTACTTCCCGCCGACGCGCGTGGTGCATCGCGCACCGATCGATGCCAATCCCGGTCTGGCCGTGAACGAATAAGCGCAGACGGCGGGCGGAATCTCCGGCAAGTTCGAAAGGGCGTTCGACTTTGGGGTCGAGCGCCTTTTTTTGCTTCGCGCCTGCTTAGGCCCTGCTTGGGGCCTGCTTGAGATCGTGCGCGCCGTGTGTCCCGCGATCTAATGCAAAGAAGGGGCTTTCGCCCCTTCTTTTTGACAAACGACGCATGCAGCCGGCCGATCAGTTGCCGGTCAGCGTGTGCTGCGCCACTTCCTGCATCAACGCCATCTGGCTGTTGAACCGCGTCTTGCCCGGTTTGCGGCGCACGTAACTGCCGTCCGGACGCATCAGCCAAGCGGCCGTGTTGTCGCGCAGATGCACCATCAGACCCTCGCGAATCACCCGGGCCTTCAGGCGCTTGTCTCGCACCGGAAACGCGACTTCCACGCGACGGAAAAAGTTGCGTTCCATCCAGTCGGCACTGGAAAGCATGACTTGCTCGTCGCCGTTCGCATAGAAGTAATAGATGCGATGGTGCTCGAGAAAGCGGCCGACAATCGAGCGAACGGTGATGTTCTCCGAAAGCCCCGGCACGCCGGCGCGCAGCGAGCATACGCCACGCACGATCAGGTCGATCTTCACGCCGGCACGCGACGCTTTGTACAGTTCGGCAATGATCGTGGGCTCGAGCAACGCGTTCATTTTCGCGATGATGCGTGCTTTCTTGCCCGCCACCGCCGCTTCCGTCTCGCGGCGGATCGCTTCGAGCAGATGCGTGTGCATGGTGAACGGCGACTGCCACAGCGCGTGCAAGTGGGTCTGACGGCCAATGCCCGTCAGTTGCTGGAAGACGACATGGACATCGGCACACAGGGCCTCGTCGGCGGTCATCAGGCCGAAGTCCGTGTACAAACGCGCCGTGCGCGGGTGATAGTTGCCGGTGCCGAGGTGGACGTAACGCTTGAGGAACGTCTTCTTGCCCACGCGAGTACGACGCACCACGAGGAGCATCTTCGCGTGGCACTTGTGGCCGACCACACCATAGACGACGTGCGCGCCGACGGCTTCGAGGCGCGCGGCCCAATTGATGTTCGTCTGCTCGTCGAAGCGCGCGAGCAATTCCACCACGACCGTCACTTCCTTGCCATTGCGCGCCGCTTCCATGAGGGCGTCCATTAGCGAGGATTCGTTGCCGGTGCGGTAGATCGTCTGCTTGATCGCCACGACGTCGGGGTCGCGGGCCGCCTGCAACAGCAGCTCGAGCACGGGCTGGAAGCTGTCGTAGGGGTGATGCAGCAGCAGGTCGCCCTGATCGATGAGATCGAAAATCGCGGGCGACGCGCTCATGCGCTTGGGCAGCGCGGGCACAAAGGGCACGAACTTCAGGTCCGGGCGGTCGACCATCTCGGGCAACGGCATCAGGCGAACAAGATTGACGGGGCCCTTGACGCGGTAGCAGTCCGAGTCGGACAGACCGCACTCGGTCTGCAGGCGCCGCACCAGGCGAGACGGGGTGCCGGCGTCGACTTCGAGGCGCACCGCGTCGCCGAGATGGCGTGCCGGGAGTTCACCTTGCAACGCGGTGCGCAGGTTGGTGATTTCGTCTTCGTCAACGAACAGGTCGCTGTTGCGTGTGACGCGGAACTGGTGGCAGCCTTTGGCCGTGAGTCCCGGGAACAGCTCGCTGGCGAAGCGCAGCATGAGCGAGCTGAGCAGCACGAAGCTGTTGGGCAGGGGCGCGAGCGCCGCGGGCATGGGCACCAGACGGGGCAGGGCGCGCGGGGCCTGAACGATGGCGAGTTCGGCGTCGCGGCCGAAGGCGTCCTTGCCTTCCAGCTCGACGGCGAAGTTCAGGCTCTTGTTGAGCACACGCGGGAACGGATGGGCCGGATCGAGCCCGATGGGCGTGAGCACCGGTACGAGTTCGCGCAGGAAGTAGTCGCGGGCCCATTCGACCTGGGCGTCGTTCCACTGGCCGGAGGGGTGAAAGGCGATGCCCTCGGCTTCCAGGCGTGGCAGCAGGCTGTCGAACATGGCGTACTGCTTTTCGACCAGCGCTTGTGCCCGGGCGCAGACTTGCGTGTAAACTTGCTGAAACGTCATGCCGTCGGGCGTGAGCATGCCCGGATTCTCGCGCATCTGCTCCTTCAGCCCGGCGACGCGGATTTCGAAGAATTCATCCAGATTGCTACTCACGATACAGACGAAGCGCAGACGCTCTAACAGTGGCGTGGCCGGATCGGCCGCCTGGGCAAGCACACGTTCGTTAAACGCAAGGATGCCCAGCTCGCGATTGAGCAGCGGGTAATTCATAGTAGACGTGCGAAAGACATGGGATTGCCGTGAATTCTTCATCCGTATTGTTACAGTTATATGACATTCACATTTGTCAACGACGTGTCATATTCCATTTGTAACTTATTCGTCATTTATTTGTCGAGTGCGCGTCATGCTTTTAATGTGAAGCATTGTGCACACCGATACTCTTCGCTCAGGCGCATTCTCACATGAGTACCCCATCGCCCTTGCTAGCGGCCGTCGATCTCGGCTCGAACAGTTTTCGCCTGATCATCGGCCGCGTGGAGGAGACGTCCGCCGGTACGCAGATCTATCAGGTCGATGCGCTGCGCGAGCCGGTCCGGCTTGCGGCAGGCCTGAACGCTGAGAAGTATCTCGATCATCCGTCGCAACAGCGCGGCTGGGAGGTGCTCAAGCGTTTCGGAGAGCGGTTGCGCGGATTTCATCCCGATCAGGTACGCGCGGTCGCCACGAACACGCTGCGGGTCGCAAAGAACGCGCAGGATTTTCTGGGAGAAGCGCAACGCGCGCTCGGGTTTCCCATCGAAGTGATCGCCGGGCGGGAAGAGGCGCGTCTGATTTACGCCGGTGCGGCGCATTCGGTGCCCACATGCCCGGGCAACCGGCTGGTGGTGGACATTGGCGGCGGCTCGACGGAGTTCATTATCGGGCAAGATTACGAGCCGCTGGTCATGGAGAGCTTGTATATCGGTTGTGTGAGTCATAGCCGATTGTTCTTCCCGAGCGGTAATGTCGATGAATATGCGATGAAGCAGGCCGAACTCGCCGCTCGCCGCGAAATTCAGATCATTTCGGCGACGTATCGCGAGGCCGGTTGGTCGCAGGCAATCGGCTCGTCGGGTACGGCACGCGCGTTGGCCGAACTGCTTGAAGCCAACGGCTTCAACGATGGCGGGATCCATGGCCTCACGCGCGGCGGGCTCGAGCGGCTCAAGCGGGCGCTCATCAAGGCCGAAAATGCCAACCGTCTCAAGCTCTCGGGACTGAAGCAGGATCGCATTCCGGTGCTGCCGGGCGGTTTGTCCATCATGCTGTCCGTCTTCAATGAGCTTGAAGTCGATCATATGGAGACGACCGACGCGGCGTTGCGGCTTGGCGTCATGTATGACCTGCTGGGACGTACGCAACATCAGGATATGCGCGCCGTTACCGTCGAACAGTTCGTGCGCCGTTATGGCGTGGATCGTGCGCAGGCTGAGCGGGTGGGGAATCTGGCGATTTCACTGTATCGTCAGTTGCCGGTCGATGTGGCCGAGGGCGGCGAAGACGATCAGGACGAGGGCCGCGAGGAAGGTGAGGCGTTGCTCAACTGGGCGTCGTCGTTGCACGAGATGGGTTTGTCGATCTCGCACAGCGCATATCACAAGCATTCGGCGTATATCGGCAGCAACGCGGACATGCCGGGTTTTTCGCGTCCCGATCAGGCGCGGCTGGCGGAGTTGTTGCTGGGGCACGTGGGCAAGCTGGGCAAGCTCGCGTCACAGGCGCAGCAGGTCGATTGGCAGTTGCTCTTCTGCTTGCGGCTGGCGGTGTTGTTCTGTCGTCGCCGTACCGATGCGCTGCCCGATAGCATCGAGGTTGAGGGGCTTGACGACGGCTTTCAGGTCTCGGTGCCGCGCGTATGGATCGATGCCAACCCGCTCACCGACTACAGCCTGCAGCGTGAGGCGCAGGAGTGGGAGAAGATCGGCATGCGCTACAAGGTGGTCTACGCCTGAAGCGTTACGGTTGTCGATCCGTTCTGTATCAGGGGGCGGCGAAGTGGAAAAAGTCAAAGCCCGGCAGATGCCGGGCTTTTTTTGTCCTTTTCCGCGGAAGAAGGACTTGAGGGGGGGGGGGCGTGCCTGTCAGGCTTGTTTGAGCTGGTTCACGAGGTCCGGGCCGAGGAAATGGCGCGCATAGCGCGGGTTCATGTCGGCGAGGCGGAACAGCGTAAGGAAGTCGGCGGTATTGAAGTCGGGGTCCCAGGCTGGGGCGCCGCAGATGCGGGCACCAAGGCGCAGGTAACCCTTGACCAGCGCGGGCGGCTCGACCTCGAGGGTCGATGTGAGCTCGTCGACCGGCAGGGCGATGCGTGGCACGGCGTGGTATTCCGCCGGGGCCATGGCGGTGTCCTGCAGCTTGCGATAGAGGCTGGCCGCATAGTGGCCGCCATCGGCCATTGGCACGCTGGCGCAACCCAGCATCGTCTCCAGGCCATTGCGCAGCATGTACTCGGCCAGACCGCTCCAGAGGGCCATGATGACGGCGCCATTGCGGTAATCCGCATGCACGCATGAGCGGCCGGTCTCCAGCATCTTCGGGCGCAGATGGTCGAGACGCGAAAGATCGAATTCCCCTTCGGAGTACAGACGACCCAGGCGCTTGGCCTGAGACGGGGGTAATACGCGGTAGGTGCCGACGACCTTGAGCGAGTCCTGATCGCGCACGATCAGGTGGTCGCAATATTGGTCGTATTCGTCGACATCCAGCCCTGCCGGGCCCTTGACCGACGCGCCCATTTCTTCTGCGAAGACCCGGTATCTCAGGTGCTGGGCTTCCCGAAGCTCGCTTTCGTCGCGTGCCCACGCCACAGCCAGATTCGGTTTGACAGGCGTTTCAGGGCGAGGAAGACGCCTCCGCGACGTAGGGGTCAGCGAAGAGAGCGGCATGGTGGGGTTCGGCAGGTCGCGCATAAAGGCCCTTTTTTTGACGGTCGCGTTGCGACGTACTTTAAAAAGCATCGATGTCGATTCCGTGAACGGTGGGCGACAATTCTATGACAAAACGGGAAATGTCATGAGTCAGGTCCCGCTTTTGATGCCTTTCAAAGCCCGATCCATGCGGGTTTGCGGAGGTTTCGTGATGATGTTGGCGGTTGTTCAGAGAAGGTCGGGATTGATGACGGCTCGCACGACCACCTGGCTTTCGTCTTCGCGGCGACGTGAAGAGAGCCACCAGATACCCGCTTTCTTGATTGTCCAGTAGGCTTCCTGGCCGCTCAACAGCAGGGCGGCGAGTTGGCCAAGGGCAGGCTGGTGGCCGACGATGACAACGGTCTGGTTGGTGCCGGGCCAGCCGATGGCGCCCAGCAGGGTCATGGCGTTCGCGCCGGGGGCGAGATCACGTACGATACGCGGGGCGGGGGTGAGTGCCTGCGCGGTCTGGACGGCACGCACCGCGGGGCTGGAGAGGATGACGGCGTCGTCGGGCAGGCGGGAGCGCAGCCATTGGGCGGCTTTGTCGGCCTGTTTGCGGCCGCGGTCGGTAAGTTCGCGAGCCAGATCGGCTTGGGCGTTGAGGGCGAGGGGGGCTGGCAGGTTTTCGGCGTCGGCGTGACGCCAGAGAATCAGGTTCATTGACGCGGGTTCGGACATGGAGAACCTCCCACTATGGCGGGGTTTCGTGGCGGTGGCGTGACCGTGGGTGACGCATTCCCGAAGCGCTCATTGTGCCAGCCGCCGCCGGAAAATGCCCTGCGCCGTGTGTGACCATTTGACGCGGCGCGCAGAACACACTAGAATCTCGCTTCTTTAGTCGGAGCGTAGCGCAGCCTGGTAGCGCATCTGATTTGGGATCAGAGGGTCGTAGGTTCGAATCCTATCGCTCCGACCAAAAATCCCTTGTAGTACAAGCAGTTGCGGAGCGCCCCATCGGGGCGTTTTTCGTTTGTCTAATATTCCGTCTAACTGCGTCTAATATCCAGTGCTTATACAGTGCTGGCATTTCATACAGCTTTCGGCATATTCATCCGCACCACGCTCGTCGGCGTCAGCCTGGATTTCAGATAAATTTCGGTCGTTTTGACATCTGAGTGTGCGGCTGCAACCCGAAGCTGCTCCATCGTGTACCCAGCCCTCTCCGCGTCCGTAAGCGCCTTTGCACGTATGTCCTTGACCGTGTAGACGACCTCGTCAAGTCCGGCTCTTTTGCATGCCCTATCCCAAGCACTCCGGACCGCTGTGGCTCCGTAGGGCTTTCCGCTGAGCGAGTGAATGACGTGCTTGCCCTTCACCTTTCCGAAAGTGCGGGCGCGCTCAAGCACCGCATCGATCTCCGGCGTGATCGGCCAGTCAACGGCTTCACCAGATGAGTCTGCCGTTTTCGATGGTTGGAAGTGGATGATCTTGGCGTCGCGGTCGACGTCAGCCCACTGAAGATTTCTCACGTCGGTTGAACGCTGCATCGTCAGGTAGCAGAGATCGACGAAGCACTGCATCATCTCACCGCTGCGCACGTCGCGGCCGCTCGTTTCTTTGGCAAGCGCTTCTCGAATAGCGATGAAGTGACCGTCGGAGATATAGACGTCGCGGGCCTTGGGCTTCTTGAGCTTCACTTCTCGGCATGGATTTACCGACATGTGGCGCTTGAGGATGCACCAAGCGAAGAAGCCTGAAAGGAACGCGCGCATTACACGTTGCATGTGCAGCTTGCCGTCCCAATTCGTCGTCAGGAATTCGACCACATAGGCTGGATCAACTTGATCGACGTCGACGTCTCGAAACGATGATTTCACATACTCAGCGTAGTGTGGCCAAGCCTTTTCCTTGTGCTTCTTCTTATGCAGGTCGACATAGTCGTCGACGAGGCCAGGAATGTTGCCCGAACCAGTTGCGGATTCGGCTTTCCGTTTCTCATTGGCTAGGCGCTCCAGCATTGCCGTTTCGCCATTGCAGACACGGCACAGCTTGACCCAACGATTGGTGCCGGGCTTGAACCAGTAGTAGCTACCGTGCTTCACATAAACACGGCTTGGCAACCCGTCCGGAGTTTTTCGGCGCCTCGCGTTCATGCTGCCCGCCTCACCGAGTGTAGTGCCGGCCGTGCGGGCGGCGCTGACGACGGGAGCACGCCAGCTTTCTTCGCGCTGAGTGCTTCGAATGTTGCCCAGGTCATGATGATGTGACCGTTCGCACGCGTCACGACGTCGATGCCGAACTGCTGCTTGAACCATGCAACCTGAGTCGAGCAGCGCTTCTTACCCGTGATCTCGACCAGATCCGCGTCACTGATCAATCGGCTATTCATTTTCTACTCCCCCCATGCGCCGGCGGCGCTCCGCAGGCGAATACAAAAATGCAAACGGGGACGCGCTAACAAGGGCGTCCCCGCTATCCAATCGTGCGCCGGTGGCGCTCACGTCAAAATTCCCCAATCTCTCGCGGTGACCCGCAGAATCTCTTTCAGTGCTTCGGCCGTGGCCGGCGGTGCTTGCTCTATCAATTTTTTCTCAAACACATGTTTGGTTTGGTCGGGTATTCCTTAGTCATGGGCATCAATAACGTGCGTAGCCTGAATTAACCGCTAGCCAATCGTGCCCCCGGCGACCCGGATTCAAGCTCACGCAATTCCGTGGGCTTCTTTTTACCGTGGCCGGGTGGGTGGTCATGCTGCCTTCTCGATTTCCATGTTCTCGACGCTCTGGATTCGCTCGCCGATCCACCGCATCACGTTCACAGCCATGCTGTTGCCCAGTGCCTTGTAGCGCGGGCCATCTGGAGCCTTTGTACCGGGCAGTAGCGTGTAATTGTCCGGGAAGCCCTGAAGGCGCTCGCACTCGCGCGGCGTCAAGCGGCGCACCGCCGAGCCGACCATGACTGCCTGATGGCCGCCGCCGTTGGTGTGGCTGTTGGCGTGGCCCATCGAACGTTGCGTCGCTGCGATATCGCCTACGGCGAACCCGTTGCGCCCGCTCGCCTTGCAGTCGAATGCGATGACCGGAGGATGTGCGGACGCGGACAGTGGGTGACATGGGCCGCCCGGTTGAGGATTGCTGCCGTTCTCCGGGCTCGTGATCTGAGTGGTGTCAAAGGCGATGGCACCGACGCCGATTCCCGCGCGGCCACCGTTCGGCGTTAGCACGGCATTCGCTGTACCGTCTTGACGGTATTCGAGCTGATGCTCGCCATCGCGCCCGCGAATCGCGAGCGTGTAAGGTTCGGCAACGAGCAACGTCTCCGTCTCCGCATCGATTCTCTGATTACTCGTGGTGAGTGCTCGAGCAATGGTCGGGATCATGAAGGCGTCTCGCCCATCACCGCCTCCTGCGCCGCTACCGTCAAGAGAGTTACGCGTAAGGGTGCCGGCAACTCTTTGCCCCGCTTCGCGGCGCGGCGCAGGATACCCGAGCATGCTTTCGCGCTCAAAAAGTACCGCTGCGGGACGTCGCCAGTCTCCAAGATATCCGACAACGAACACACGCCGTCGTCGCTGAGGAACGGCTCGCGCGTGTGATTCCACTCGGACGTACTGAGCGTCAAGAACGCGGTAGGCGAACCCATACCCGAGTTCTGCCAAGCCCCCGAGGAAGGTGCCAAAATCCCGCCCTTTGTTCGATGACAGTACGCCGGGGACGTTTTCCCAGACCAGCCAGCGGGGAGCATATCGGCGAGCAATGGCAAGATAGGTGAGCATGAGGTTGCCACGCGGATCTGCCAGTCCCTTTCGGAGTCCAGCGACGCTGAAGGACTGACACGGGGTTCCGCCGACGAGAAGATCGATAGTTGCATCGGGCCAGTCCTTGAACTTGGTCATGTCGCCCAGGTTGGGCACGTGAGGGTAGTGGTGTGCGAGCACGGCAGCGGGGAAGCGCTCAATTTCTGAGAACGCCCACGGCTGCCAGCCGAGCGGATGCCATGCGCACGTCGCAGCTTCGATGCCCGAGCAGACGGACAGATAGCGCAGAGGCCGGCAGTCGCCCAGAATGATCTCGTTCTGTCTCATGCTAGGATTCCTCGACTATTCGATTGGGGGCCCACCATGTCCGAGTTGCGGACTGACGAGGAAATACGGGATTTCATCGCCAACCTTCCGGGCGGCCTGCCTGAATTTCGCGAAATGGTTTCCACGGGGCGCCTTGCAGGCAGACGAGGTGAGCGTGGAAAGCAGTACCTTGCCCGGCTTGGGGCGGCCGACTCCGACAACCGCGCTGAGAGGCAGACAGTAGCAACAGAACGACAGGCGGCAAGCAGCGAGCGGTCGAACTTGATCGCATGGATCGCGTTGGCCGTTTCGGTTGTCGCTCTTGCTGTTGCGATATTCAAATAGGCGAGCATCACGCCTCCGCACCGTCGACGCGCTTCATAAAGCAAATCCAGTGCGTGTCGGCGCGCTTTCCTGACTTGTGGCCAAAGAGCGGTTCGTGCGGAGTCAGCGCGAGGATCTCGCTGACCTTGATCTGCACTTCGTTCCACTTGAAGATCAGGATTCCCTCGTGATCTAGCACCCGGAAGCACTCGGCAAAGCCGCGCCGAAGGTCTTCATGCCAGTCGTCCGAGAGAATCCCGTACTTGGCGCGAAGCCAGCTCACATGCTCGGCTCGGCGCAGGTGCGGCGGATCGAACACAACGAGCCGGAAGCTGCCGTCGTCAAAGGGAATATCGCGAAAGTCCATCTGCACGTCGGGCTTGATATTCAGCGCTCGCCCGTCGCATAGCATGTGTTCCTCATCGCGGATATCGCCAAAGAGCACGCGCTGGTTACTCGGATCGAACCAGAACATGCGGCTCCCGCAGCACGGGTCGAGGATCGTCTGGCTCACGATTTCCGCTCCTCCGCTGCCTGCGAGGCGGCGATTTCCCGGAGCTGTGCCGCGACATCTGGCGGTACATCGAAGAACCCGAGAGCACCTTTGCATGGCACGAACGGAATGGTGCGGGCGTCGCTAATCTCGAAGCCGAACTGATCTTCCATGTGCCACGCCGACGATGCCCGCTCCGGCGGAATGCAGTCAATAATCGTCGCAGCACCTACGATGCCGCCTCGATCGAGTTCATCAAAGACAGGGAGGGTAATGCGCGGGCCTGCAACGGCATATCGCAGGAAATCCTCCACATCTTCGTATTCTGCGCGGGTCATGCCTTTGCTGGCGTGCACCAGTACGCGACCGCGAAAACCGGTGCGCCAAGTGCGGTTCTCGATGTCCTTGAACCCGTTGACGATCAGCCATGCCCACGGCTGGCGAACAGATAGGGCTTTCACGCATCCCCCTTCGCCTTGGCGGCAATGGCGGCGCGGAGGGCGGCGTCCAGTTTTTCGCCCGTGCCCAAATCGTTCCCGGACGCGTCCATAACGAAGGGGCCGTCGTCCGGGTCTGCCTGATCGCGCAGGAACCGATACAGCTCCGCATCCTCGCGATCCCCGCCATCCGCCGACAGCGCGGCGCGGGCTTGCCAGACATGCCAGTCATCCTGAATTGCTACGCGCTGGTAGCGCCCGTCGGCTATGGCGAAATCTTGATGATCCCATCCGTTTTCCCGAATTTGCCACGCCATGAACAATTCGCGCTCGCTCACGTTGTTCGGCGAGTTATGGGGACGAATCAATGCCCTCCATGCTTTTGCGGCGACGAAAGGGTCGTTCATCAAGCGATGGAGATTGGTCGCAGGTTCTCCCATGTGGGTCGGGCCGTTCACTTCCGCAATGAACCTGCGATTCAGTTCCTCTGCTTCGAGAGCGCGTTTCTTCCAGATGGCGAGATCTTCCCGCGCACCTTGGTAGGCGTCGCCGTATTCGCCGCCCACCTTCGCGGGAGACGTGAGGGCGGTGCATGCAGCCCGCCAACCACCGAGCACATAGTCAAACGGCTGGGGTTCGTCGCACGGCCCACCTGCGGTGTTGCGAACGTCGCGGGCTATCTGGCGCAGCACTTCGTGCGTGGGATCGTCGTCGCGCTTCTTGGCGATGTTCACGTCCGCCTGCGGCGCATCTGCGGCGCGCTCGCCGCCATTCACGGGCGCAGCGTAGAGCGGGCGCACTTCGGTGTTGCTCTTGATGCTTGAGGCGACTTCGACGGCGGTGGCTTTTTCGGAATGCACGCTGTGCTTTCGCATCTCCCCGATACCCGAATAAACCGCCCACGCCACCGCCTCTTGCCCTGCGCTCTGTGCGGCTGGCGTGGGGGAGGCGGCGAGCATGGATTTCCAAGCGTCGTAAAGTACCGATCTGTTGCGCACATGGACGTTACCGGCATCGCGCATTTCATCGGTCGGCACCTTCGGCACCAGTTGCCACTGGCTCGCATCAAACGTCACGGCCTTGAGGTCGGCAGGCGCGAGCGTCTCGACAATCGACGGCGGCGCAGGATCGGTATTCAGCCCTTCGGGGCGGGGTTCGTAGGGGCTCATGCTTTGCTCCTGTAGGCTTTCGTGAGGGCGGCGCTGACCGCATGGCCGCGCTGACGGGCGATGTTGGCGATTTCCGCTCGGTGGCGGTGACTGGACGGCGACTGCCGCAGAAGGCCGAAATAGCTGTTGGTAGCCTGATAGACGTCTTCGGCGGCAATCTCGGTCAGGCGTGCTGCTGCTTGGCGACGCGTCCGTGGCCGTATCGTGCGATTCCATGGCTTCAGGAAGTGCCCGACGAAATCGATCCCCCGATCAATCGGTTGAAGAATCGTTTTCGTTGGATTCAGGTGAGCGTGAAGCCGCGATGGGAGAAACTCGTTGATCCGGCGGTGGGCCTCGTTCAGCCACTGCGGAGACTCATGCAGCAGGACGAAGTCATCGACGTAGCGAACATACCGTGGCGCGCGGATCTGGTGCTTCACAAACTGATCCAGCGCGTCTAGGTAGACATTCGCGAAGAACTGGCTCGACAGGTTCCCGATGGGTAGCCCGAGGTGGCTTTCTTGCTCCAGAAGTCGCTTATGCCGTGGAACGAGATTCATCATTGACGGTTCCCCGCGGTAGACATAGTCAGTGCGCGGGTCATGCATCAAGATCGTGTCGGTGAGTGCGCGCCAGAATGGCTCCGGCACCTTCCCAAGCAGTTGCTCACGAAGAACGAGTTTGTCGATCCCTACGAAGAAGTTGGCAAGATCGCACTTCAAATAATGCGCAGGCAGCGTCCAGTTCTGAGTGACTGACCGCACCTTTGATTCGAGCCGGGTCGCCGCATAAAGCGTCCCACGACCTTTGATGCAGGCGCACGAGTCTGCGATAAACGACCGCTCGAAGCGTGGGCCGATTCGGTTGTAGAGCAGGTGATGCACAACGCGATCGCGAAATTCTGCTGCCCACACCTCGCGCGGCTTCGGGCGAGTTATGACGAAGCAAATCGATCGGCCGGGGCGGTAACTTCCGTCGGCCAACTCATCGTGCAACAGCGTCAAATTTCTTGCGAGATCCCGTTCAAAGGCACGAGCGCTCGCGGTATTACGCTTCGTGCGGCGACAATCGCGATATGCCGCGACGAGTTCTTCGCCAGAGAATCCATCTTGCCGCTCGATCCAATCTGCTGACGGCGACCGCGCGGAGCGCGGCGCTCTTGTGGTTGTTGTTCTGGTTGCCGTTGTTGTAGTTCTGGTACCAGGCGTAGGCGGACCCATCGTGCTATCTACGTCGCTTGACCGATTGCTCAGTCGAGAAACTGCGCCGGACCGTGCCGCACTCCGGCGGTCGGTGTCCTCATCGCGCATGGCGGTGGCCTCGTGAGCCAGCGGCACGACCAGATTAAATCGGTGCTCAGTCACGGCGGCGAGAACCTCCGTGAGACGGGCGACTAGCGGCCCATTCCCTCCACTTGATCGTCTGCTTGCTGATGCTTCCGGTCAGGTTGATCACCGCCCAATACTGCCGGTCGGTGATCTCCTTCATATCCCAAGCGAGCATGAACAGCATCTCGACGAGCTTCACGCGCTCGATCAATAACGTGAGGTGCGGGATCTTGTCCTCGGCCACGTTGGCCCGATAGACCAAAAGCAGGAGCTTTTTCGTCTCATCAACGATGTCTTCGCCGATGAGATGCTTAAACGAACGCTCCATATTCTTGACGATCCCCGCTACCTTGGTCAGAAGTTCATAACCGGTCTTGTAAATGTCGAGGTCGGTGTGAAGGGCCATGGCGAATCAGATGACTAAATTACTGAAGGAATGAATCTGCTGACGGCGACCGCGCGGAGCGCGGCGCTCTTGCGGCCGTAGTTCTGGCTGCCGCCGTTGCAGTCCTGGCACCAGGCGTAGGCGGAACTTCCCTCGTATTCCTCCTCCAGCCACATGCTTCCCTCGGCGCAGAAGTCCGGAAATGCTGCCTGCAGGAGGCGCCCTTCGCGCTTGTTCGGAAGTTTGAGATCGCGGTCCGCCACGTATTCGAGGGCCTTGGCATGATCGAGATCACTGCCTTCGCGCGGATGAAGGATGAGGTAGTAGTCAAGCGTCCCGTCATCCTTGAAGATCGGGCCAGCGAGGCGCGCGCCTGCCGGAATCGGAATCACCGCGCGCTCGATGACGTATTCGGTAGCAACGGCCTGCTGCTTGAACTGCTCCAGCAGAGCGTTGATGCGCCCGACTTCAGATTCAATGTGTTGCAACGTGACGACGGTCATATCCGGCCTCTGGTCAATGAAAGTGAGTGAATGAATCAAGCAATGAATCTGCTGACGGCGACCGCGCGGAGCGCGGCGCTCTTGAGGAGGTTGCCCTGGATGCCGTTGCTGAAGTCCTGGTACCAGGCGTAGGCGGAATCCCATTCCACGTCATCGTCGGTCCAGTAGGCCTCGGGCTTCACCAGATCGCGGTGTTCGTTGTAGATGATCAGAGCGTCGACACGGTTGTAGAGGACGCCGCCGACACTCTTGGCCCATTCCCGCTGCGCCTCACGCGGAAGGCGGTCATCGTTCACTGCAATAAGGACGGTGTGCTCGACGTCGCCGTTCTTGTTCACGCGGCCATACAGATAAGTTTGACCTTCCGCGATAGGCGGGATTACGACCTGAGACATGGAGTTCTCCTGAGTGAGATTCGGCATTTGAATGGCTGCCGATAGCCGGAAGAAAAGACGGGCCCTGTGCGAGCAGCCCAAAGTCACGGGGTAATGGGTGCATGCACTCAGGCGACGCTTTGGTCGTCGCCGGGCCTTTTGAGGTACTCGTTCCAGTGAACCCAGCCGCGAGGCGTATGAAATCCCCAGTTGCGCTGCCACGGCCCCATGATGAAAAGGGACCAGGCTTCGCCGCCTTCAGGGATTTCGAGGCGGTGTCGGTCGGTCGCGCGCCGGAAAACGATCGAGCCGGGACCGCGCCAGACTCGGCGGTAGCCGCGCAACAGTGTCGTCTCTGGCCGGAAATCCAAGCGCGCGGGCTGTTCCTGCTCGGTGGGCATGATTTCCCAGTAGCCGCCGCGCAGGACAATTGAGACGTTCCACCAGGGGTGATCGTGAAGATCGCGGCCTGCGTCGCTACGGATCGTCCGATGCACGCGAGCGCCCCAACTGGTATCTCGGCGGCCATCCTCTGCGGCGCTGGCATCGTGGCCGCGTGGCTTCTTGACCCACCACCGCTGCATGTAGCCCTTGAGGTCGAAGTAGGGCGTGCGCTGAGCGCGGGCAATGATGGCGTCAACAATGAACGCCGGTATGGGGATTCGCATGCATGGTCTCCTTCAGGGCTGTCGCTGCCTCCACTGACCGCCGCACGATCGCAGCGCGGGTCTGGGAGCAGCCCAGGTATTTGCGGATTTCGGTGACGGTCGGTCGCACGTCGCCGGCGGCAATCGCATCAAGGATCCGGGCCACGTCGTCGGGCACCGTCAATGGTTCTGGTGGGGCGGTCACGGCCGGCATCTGGTCGTGACTCGGTTGCGTTACTGCCGCTACTGGCGTGACCGTTACCGCGTTACTTCCTTGATGGGCGGGCGTTTCAGCGGCCCTCTTCACAGCGGCGGGGCGTATCGCGAGCAGCCACGCGAAGCACGCGACTGCCTCCAATACCAGTGCGAAAGCGAGGCCGGCGAACAGGTCGGCGCGACTGGCTGACCATCCGAAGGCAGAGAGCGGCCCGGTAACGGGATCGGACTGCGCCGCGGCACGGTCAATCGCCGCCCGGTCCTGAGCCGCCCGGTCGCGAGCTGCTTCAGCATGCTCGACGTCGATCGCCTCCAGCTTTGCGGCAAGTGCTGTCCGTTCAGCCGTCAGACTCGGGCAGGGCTCGGTGCAACGGCGTGCATTCGCCCGGGCCAGTCGCGCTACCGCGTCTGCCCGGTCTCGGGCAATTGCGGTCAGGTCACGCGCCCGCGGGGTAACGGAGGGAATAGATGCGGCGCGGATCTCGCCAGCGTGGCGTGCCGAGGTCAGAAAGAACACGGCATGTCCGTAGCAGGTCGCGGCGACACATCCGATCCAGATTACGGCGCCGACGGCACGGACGCGCCAGCCAAGCGGACGGCACAGTGCGGGCAGAAGGTGGGCGGCAATGACCAGCACGACACCGACGGCGACCCACAGCGCCCGCTCAACGGGTAGGCCACCACGCTGCATACCTGACTGGATTGAGAGGCACGCCGCCGTGGTGGTTGCCGCGATAGCGAGTAGCGCCACGATGATGCGCGTCGGCATGGCCGTCAGCCGAGCAGCGGACGTTCATCGGCTCGCTCGCCGCCCACCGCTTCGATCAGATCAGCGATGAGTCGCGACAGTTCGCCGGTCATCAGCACGAAGTCCGCGTCGAACTTCTCGGCCTCACTCTCGGCTGGGTCGGCGGCGTCCTTGAGGATGTCGAGCGGGGTGATACGCTTGATTACGAACGCATCAGTGAGAACGAAGCTGATTCGATCGTTCCACGTCATGGCGAGGCTGGTGCAGCGCTTGCCGGCCTCGATGTGCTGACGAACGTCTGCGCCGTCGAGCGGGTGGTGCAAGTATCGGACGGTGGCCTTTTCATTCATGTTCGATCGCAGCTCAACGTCCTGATCAACCGTGAAGCCACCGGGGGCTTCGTTGGCGACAAGCCACGAGGTCATCGCTGCAACTGGCGCTTCGTTCAGTTCGACATTCAGCAGAGTGATATCAAGCGTCTTGAAGAGCAGGTGGCGCACTTCGTCTGCTCGGGCAGGCGATGCGGTGTCAATCACGAGCCAGCGATTCACGGGGTCTATCCACACGCGGGTATCGCGCCGGATGCCGAACGCACGCGGCAGCAACTCGTCGGTCACTTGCTCTTTGAGTTCCTTCATCTGCTTGCGGCCCGGCTTGAAGCCTTGCTGCTCTTCGAGTTCGGCAGCCTTGGCACGCGTGACCTGATTGACGACGGAACCGGGTAGCAGCTTTTTCTCGCTGCGGTAGGTCAGCAGGATTTGCCGGTTCACACAGTGGGCGAAGTCTCCGCCCTCAAACGGCGCCGTCCAGCCACATGTCTGAAGTTCCGCGCTCGTCGGATCGCGGAAATGCTGCGTCAGCAGCGCGTCGAGGAGTTGTTCTTGCGTGGGAGTCCACGGCGCGATGCGATGAATTTGGGCGTTTCTGAACCACATGGGCAGTTTCCTTGCGTTGGAGTGGGCGGCGCTCACTTGTCGGTTTGAGCGTTGGCCTTGATGAAGAAAGCGAGGGCGGCCATCAGGATGGGCGCGTGTTTTTCGAGAGCATCGCGGCGCGCCTGCTTGGCTTCGAACTCCTCACGGGCGCGCGGCGAGCCTGGCTTGGGAGGAAGCCGGGACGGCTGGTGATTCATGAGCGGGCGCAGCTCTTTCCACGCGCGGGCGGCAGCCGCTCGTTTTGCGGCAGACGTCATACGCCGTGCTTCCACCTCACATAGAGGCATGCGACGACGAGAACGCCCCAGATCGTCCAAGCGGCGGTCTGGTGAGTACGGATCCACTTGTCGGCGCCGTTGACTGTCCGGATCAGGATGCGGTCGAACATGCGCGCCTCACATGCTTGCGTCGCGGTACCCAGAGCGGTACGCGAGCGCGGTGGATCGGCAAGGACGTCCGCACTTGGCATCGTTCCAGCCGGTCTGGTACTGACGAATCTCAGTTGCGAACATGCCTTCCTCCTCAGTTGATACGAATGGTTGCGGCTTTGGTCAGGAAGCCGGAGCAGACGGCGCCCGCGACCGGCACTCCACTCGGGCCGGTCGCGGTGAATGCGGTGGAGTAGTCATCGTTGTCGCCGCAGCCAAAGAAGCTGTAGCCGTCGATGTGAATGTTGGTGTATCCGGCACCCTCAAGAGCGCGCCGCGCCGCATCGGGGTCTGTGCATGCAGAGAGAAGGGCGAGCAAAGCCGCGAGCGCGACGAGCCTCATGGGGAACCTCATTTAAGTGGGGGGCGGATGCCCCGGCAGAACACCGGGGCGATGCGGCTTTAACCATGTCCGCCATGGGCCTGTGAGCGGTCAGGCTCGCTCTACTACCTGTCAACTTTGGGCGCCGTCATCTGGCGTAAAGAGGGCGGGCACTCCTCCAGCCATCGGGCAACTTTGATCCCGTGCCGCGTTTCGTCCGGCTCTAACGTCGGTGCCGCACTGGGGCGGTCACTAAATGAAGTGGGCGCATTTAGCGCAACTAGCCGTAGTCCATAGGCACCGCCTCATTGGGGATGGGTCGAATACGCCCCCGGATTCGCCGGACAAGGCGCGGGTAAGCTGCCGCTCGCGCCCAGAGGAGCGGCAGCAAAATCAGGAGAATTGGCATCGTTAGAGCAGGAGGCCGAGGGCACTACGATCACTTGCGAGGATGTCGCGTAATTTGTTCAGGCTGTTACCCCCCCCCACTTACAGATGGGAAGTTAGAGACACGGGAAAACTCAAACTCTGCTCGGTCGCGCCACTCGGCGGATTTCGTCGCATCGGCGGTTGCAATCCAGTCGGGTACGCGACTGCACGCCCACAGAATCTGTTCCCGGAGGCTTCTGATCTCGGCCACCACTTGAGTCTTGGCGAGCTGGATCTCCAGCGCCTTTTTGGTCGCTGCCATGTGTCTATCCTATGGAATGGCGCGCGAGTCGAAAGGCGCGCTAGCGGAGGGAAGTGAAGAGGGTGGCCGGCGCTGATCTCCGGCATGCGGCGCCGCTTGTTCGCTCATCAGGCGACCACCAGTCGCAGCGGTTGAGACTGTCACCTGATTTGCCGCACACGTATTGCGCATCAGCCTGCGCATTCACCCTCAAGAGAGCAGACCCGAGATCCTGATCAGATCGGGGAAGAGGGATACGGGCTATTTAACGTCGCCGCGCCGACGCGGATCTGCTCACTTGAAGGCGCCCGCTGGTGCGGGCGTGATGCTCAGTTGTTCCAGTAGGACATGTCCTCATCCGCGGCACCCGCCGGATCGTCCGGGAAGTCATCGCGCATTTCGAGGCAGCCCTTCGCCATCTCGAGCGCGTTTGTCGAGTCGACGCCACCGCGCTCGCGAAAGCGTGCTGCGCAACGATCAAGCCATTCCGCTTCGGACAGCTTCGGCAGAGACGCGAGGTGCTTTTTGCGGCTTTCCTTGTCCTTAAATTCTTCGACGCCCATCTGCTGCTCCTAGAGAGTGAAAGGGTGCCGCACTCTGGCGGCCGTCACGCCTGCATCATCGGGGGCGTTCCCTCGCCGGGGAGGAGTCCGGTTCAGTCGTGGT
>NZ_CABPST010000022.1 GCF_902459805.1 Pandoraea bronchicola
TGGTGGGGCGTGAGTGACTCGAACACTCGACCTACGGATTAAGAGTCCGCTGCTCTACCAACTGAGCTAACGCCCCGATACAACCGGGAATAAAAAAGGCTGCACGGCAAAGCAGCCTTTTTCAGAATTCGTTTGGTGGGGCGTGAGTGACTCGAACACTCGACCTACGGATTAAGAGTCCGCTGCTCTACCAACTGAGCTAACGCCCCAACGAGACCGAGATAATATCGGCTCTTCCGCAGGGGGTCAACCCTAAATGGTGAAAATCCGCAAAAAAGGTCTCAGGCGAGCAGCGGAACCAGCTCGAAGGCCAGCACCGCGAGAACCGCGCCGACAACCACGAGTAGCGAGCGCCAGCACATTCGAATAGCGCCCTTGCAGGGCATTGCGCCCACAACGATCGCGCCGAAGACCGCGATCGCAAACATGCTGACGAGTTGGGCGTTGGAAACGTGGGGCATGATCATGGTCGATCTCCCTGCCGCTATCGCATGAGTTAAGACGCGATTCCAGTATAGAAAATGGTCCTTTCCAAGCAAAGCGGCGCGACAACCGGGATTTCCCCAGTGGCCGCGCCGTGCGTTGTTGCTTTGCGATCTGTCCGATTCAGTCGACTCGAACGCCGCCTATGAACATCAACGTTATTCGGGCAGGTCGAGAATCAGGACGATCGTCCATGCGTCCTCGCCTTCGTGGTGGTACTGACGTTCCACCACGATAAACGGTTGCTTCTTGTCGCCTTGGCCGAGGAACAGCACGTCACCTTCGGCCGGCATGCATTCGATCGGCGGCAACGCGAGCGGGGTGCCCTTGGGGACGAGTTTCTCGGCCTTCTTCGCCGCGCGCTCGGTCCATTCGATATCGAATTCGATCTGACTCACCGGATGATCCTGTCTATGCAAAATGAAACGGCTGCATGGTAGCACGCAGCTTGCGACGCAAACGAAAAAAGCCCGCTCCCTGGGCGGGGAGCGGGCGAAGGTCCCATGCGATAACGGGGAACGCATGGCGACAGGAGATGCGCCCTTGGAAAACCGTCGGTGCCTGCTTGACCCGAGGGGAAGAGAACGGGTCTGTGGAGGCATGACGGCTTATCCGGAAAGGCGTGGGCGCGCGCCTGTCGACGGGACAATACGAGGTGACGCAACACAGGCAGGCGATGCCGTCCCGCCTGTGCGCGTCACGTCGTGCCGCCGGGGTACGGCAACACGACGAGGGACGGTGTGGCCCGGCGTGGCTCGCGTCGATCAAGCGCGAGCGACGCTCGGTCCGGGTGAGGGCGTTTGCGATGCGCGGTGACGTCGGGGTGACGCCTTACGGATTCGAATACTTCATCTCGCCGCTCTGGCGGGCTCGCACGAGTTCGTCGTACACCTGAGCACGGGGCTTGCCCGGGGCGTTGCTGCGCGTTAGCGAATTGAGTACCGGATACTCGTAATCGTTTTGCGGGATCAGCCCCTCGGCGCGTGCGTCGGCCAGTTCCTGACGCACTTGTTCGCGCGTCACTTGCGACGATTGCGGCACCCGGGCGAATTGGGAACCTTCGGGATAGGCGTCGCTGGTGCGCCCGCTTTGTGCGAAGGCGGCACCGGCCGCAGTGGCCATCACGGCCGTCATCAGGGCCGAGGCGATGCGCTTGCGATTCATGACGATAACTCCTGTTCTTCTGTGTTGCGGGGCGCGCAATGCATCGGTACCGGCGTTGCGCTTGTGGCGACGCGGTTGCGTTGTGTGCGACCGTTGAACAGAGTCTATGCGTCTGGCTATCGCGGAAAAACGGCAATTGAGCGAATAAATACTTACGGGAATAGCAACAATGCGCGCCGCTCGTTTCCAAAAAAAACGCCACCCATGAGGTGGCGTCTTCGATCGGCCGGTGGGACCGGCGTTGCGCTTACCGGGTAGCGATCGCGACGGCCGCGCCTGCCATGACCGTACCGGTCGCGCGATTCAGGCGTCTCACGGCACGCGCCGAACTGAGCAGTTGACGGGCGCGCGCGGCGAGAACGATGTAGCTGCCGAACACAATTGCGAGCACTGTCAACGTGACGCCGACGACTTCGATATAGCCGAGCGCCGTTACCTTTTGCAGATCGAGCAGGTTAGGCAGCAGCGCAAAGTAGAACACCACGACCTTCGGGTTGCCCATGGTGACGGACAGACCGCCAAGAAACAGCCGCCACGACTTCTCACGCGGCGCAGTGGTCATCGGCTCCGTGGGGGCGATCGCCGGGGCGTGCCACATCTTCCACGCCAGATAGAGGAGGTAGGCGGCGCCCGCGTATTTGATTGCCAGGAAGACGCCCGAGAATGTATGCGCCAGTGCGGCTACGCCCAGGACTGCCAGGGTGAGCCAAACCACATCGCCGATCGCCACGCCCGCTGAAAACGCGATCGCGCCCTGCATGCCGCGTCCGAGGACTCGCGCGACGATGGCCGCAATCCCCGGACCTGGGGTGCCAGCGCCCACGAAAAGGGCGAGAGCGAATGTCAGTAGGTGTGTCCAGTCCATCTCGGCGTCTCCTCGCGTTGATGATCTTCAGGGTTGTCTGATAAAGCGAGCGGCTCAGGCGCCGAGCCAGGGAAGGCCGCGGAAGCACCAGCCGCTCACATGTTTGCGATGGCCTGCACTGTCCTTGTCACCTTCGAAGCCCTCGAGAATGTCGAACGACTGCGTGTAACCTGCTTCGAAAGCGACTTTTGCCGCTGCCTTCGAGCGAGCGGCGCTGCGGCACAGGAACAGCAGCGGCGTGTTCTTGTCGGGCGTCTGGGAGGCGAGTTGTTCCAGAAAGTGCTCATTGGGCACCCCCCCGGGGTAGCGCACCCATTCGACGTTGGCGTATTGACCGTCAGGCACCTGCGGACGACCGACCCAATCGAGTTCGGCACGTGTGCGCACGTCGATCAGGCGAACGTTGGTGTCGGCGTTGAGTAGCGCGAGGGCTTCTTCGGGTGTCACGGCACCCGCGTAGGCGAGCTGGGCAGTGGCGCGACGTTGGGCGGCTTGATCGAGAATGGCTTTGGCGCTTGTCATATTGCTGTGATCTCGTTGGTCGATGGTTGTCCTTCATTCTAGCGTGTCGTTCGTGCGAGATGCGCTTTGGGTGACATTGAACGTCGGGGCGTCGGGAGGAGTGCTGTGCTTGAGTATTGAAGGCGTATGCTTTCGAAGCGCATTAGGACGGTGCAGCGAGATGCACAACATCGGTTCGCCATATTCGGCTGCTGGCACCGAAAAGGTGCATAATCGACGAATGCACCAATGATGTGCCATATCGGTGTGTGCTGCACCGAAATGGAGAATATGGGCCCATGAGCGGGAATTCGGGGCTGGGCGCACCAGAATCGATTATTCCCTTAGAAATCAGGGGAAACGACTGGAGCAAGGCGAGTTGGCAGGGCGTTGGCACGCTTCCTGCTTTACTCAAGCGAATCCGAACACGGAGTTCGTTAAGAGGGTGCGGCGACGCGGGCGATAAGCGCCAGCAGCGCCAGATTGAATCTTTCGGGAGATAGCATGAGCAAATCTGTGGCAGATGTGATTAACCTGGTCAAGGAAGAAGACGTCAAGTTCGTTGACTTCCGCTTTACTGACACGCGCGGCAAGGAACAACACGTCTCGGTGCCGGTGTCGCACTTCGACGCTGACAAGTTCGAGAGCGGTCACGCTTTCGACGGTTCGTCGATCGCTGGCTGGAAGGGCATCGAAGCCTCGGACATGCTGCTGGTGCCGGACCCCAACACTGCCTACATCGACCCGTTCTACGAAGAAAGCACGCTCGTGCTGACCTGCGACGTGATCGAGCCGGCCGATGGCAAGGGCTACGACCGCGATCCGCGTTCCATCGCCAAGCGCGCCGAAGCCTACCTGAAGAGCACGGGCCTGGGCGACACCGCCTTCTTCGGTCCGGAGCCGGAATTCTTCATCTTCGACTCGGTCCAGTGGAGCACGGACATGTCGGGCACGTTCGTCCGCGTGAATTCGGAAGAAGCCCCGTGGTCGTCGTCGAAGGACTTCGAAGGCGGCAACACCGGCCACCGTCCGGGTACGAAGGGCGGCTACTTCCCGGTCGCACCCGTCGACACCTTCCAGGATATGCGCTCGGAAATGTGCCTGTTGCTCGAGCAACTGGGCGTGCCGGTCGAAGTGCATCACCACGAAGTCGCGGGTCAAGGCCAGAACGAAATCGGCACCAAGTTCTCGACGCTGGTCGAGCGCGCCGACTGGACGCAGATTCTGAAGTACGTCGTGCACAACGTGGCACACAGCTACGGCAAGACGGCCACGTTCATGCCGAAGCCGATCGTGGGCGACAACGGCTCGGGCATGCACATCCACCAGTCGGTCTGGAAGGATGGTCAGAACCTGTTCGCCGGTAACGGCTACGGTGGTCTGTCGGAATTCGCGCTGTACTACATCGGCGGCATCATCAAGCACGCTCGCGCGCTGAACGCCATCACGAACCCGTCGACGAACTCGTACAAGCGCCTCGTGCCGCACTTCGAAGCCCCGGTGAAGCTGGCCTACTCGGCCCGTAACCGTTCGGCCTCGATCCGTATTCCGTACGTTGCCAACCCGAAGGGCCGCCGCATCGAAGCGCGCTTCCCGGACCCGATGGCCAACCCGTACCTGGCCTTCTCGGCCATGCTGATGGCCGGTCTGGATGGCGTGCAGAACAAGATTCACCCGGGCGAAGCTGCCGACAAGAACCTGTACGACCTGCCGCCGGAAGAGGATGCAAAGATCCCGACCGTGTGCTCGAGCCTCGAACAGGCGCTGGAATACCTGAACGAAGATCGCGAGTTCCTGACCCGTGGTGGCGTGTTCACGGACGGCATGCTCGATTCGTACATCGCACTCAAGACGGAAGAAGCACGCCGCGTGGCCATGACCACGCACCCGCTCGAGTTCGAACTGTACTACTCGCTGTAATCGAATCGCTGCGCAGGGAATGCGCCGGCATGACGGAACGCCAGCGGCCGACCGTCATGCTCGACAAGCAAGGGGGATGGCCGCGGCCGTCCCCCTTTTTTATCCGCAGCGCGCATTCACCTCGTAGCCAGCCATGAACCTATCGCCTCGATCCTTGATGAAAAGTGTCCGCGCTGGTGCGAAAGGGCAGACGAAGCGTGCTTCGCATGCCGCTGCCGATGAAGACACCCCTGCTTCCGAAATGACGACCGACGCAGCCGGATTGTCCGGTCATATGTCGACGCTGCACACGAGCGTTGAGCCGTGGGAGGCGAAGCTCGCAGCGACCGGTATCCTGCCCGGTCTCGAAGCGTTGCCCACCGTGCTGCTCGTGCTCGAGAAGCACACGCTGCGCGTCGTGTTCGCCAATCCGGCCGCCGAAGCGCTGCTTGCGCTCTCGCGCCGTTCGCTGTCGCAGATGACGTGGAACGATGTCTTCACCAACGGCGAGGTGCTTTCGTCCACGTTGGTCGATCTCATTGCCAACCACTTTCAGACGACACGCCTCGATTTGGTGCTTGAGCGCACCGCACAGGAGCCTTTGCATACGCACGCCATCGTGGCAGCCCCCGAAGCGGCGCCCGACTTCGTGATCGTCGAGCTGATCGAGAACGAGCAGAAGATCAAGAATGAACGCGAAGAGCGCATCATCGATCAGGCGTTGATGAACAAGCAGCTCATTCGCAATCTGGCGCATGAGATCAAGAACCCGCTGGGCGGCATTCGCGGCGCGGCGCAGTTGCTCGAATTCGAGCTGGATCAGCGTGAATTGCGTGAGTACACGCAGGTCATTATCAAGGAGTCCGACAGGCTGCAAACGCTGGTCGACCGCCTGCTCGAGCCGCATCGCCATCCCTATATCGCCACGGACGTGAACATCCACGAGGTGTGTGAGCGCGTGCGTTCGGTGGTGCTTGCCGAGTTTCCCCAGGGTTTGTCGATCGAGCGCGACTACGACGTGAGCCTGCCGGATTTTCGCGGCGACAAGGAGCAACTCATTCAGGCGTTGCTCAACATCGTGCGCAATGGCGCGGAGGCCTTGCGCGAGCAAATCGCGCGGGGCGACGCACGCATCGAATTGCGTACGCGAGTGGCGCGAAAGATCACGATTGCCAAGCGACTGCACAAGCTGGCATTGGAATTGCATGTGATCGACAACGGGCCTGGCATTCCCGCCGACATTCGTGATCGCATCTTCTATCCGCTCGTCTCCGGGCGAGATGGCGGAAGCGGTCTGGGACTCACGCTGGCGCAGTCGTTTGTGCAGCGCCACGATGGTCTGATCGAATGCGAAAGCCGGCCCGGACGGACGGATTTCCGAATCCTGCTGCCCCTGGGCTGATGCGGCCCTCACGCCGTCGGCCGTAGCACCTGCGGCCGGGCATAGACGTTACACGGTGAACAATGAAGCCGATCTGGATAGTAGACGACGACCAATCGATTCGATGGGTCCTGGAAAAGGCGCTCTCGCGTGCCAACCTGCCGGTGCGCAGCTTTACGGGTCCGCGCGAAGCCAGCGCGGCGCTCGAACACGATTCGCCGCAAGTGCTGGTTTCGGACATCCGCATGGCGGGCGGTTCCGGACTGGAACTGCTGCAAGCGGTCAAGCAACGGCATCCCGGACTGCCGGTCATCATCATGACCGCGTTCTCGGATCTCGATAGCGCGGTGGCCGCCTTTCAGGGAGGCGCGTTTGAATATCTGGCCAAGCCGTTCGACGTGGATCGTGCGGTCGAACTGATTCTGCGCGCGGTCGAAGAGAGCCTGCGTGAGGCGACGGACGACGAGCGCATTACCGAAGAGCCCGAGATTCTCGGGCAGGCCAGTGCGATGCAGGACGTGTTCCGTGCCATCGGCCGTCTATCGCATTCGAGTGCGACCGTGCTTATTACCGGGGAATCCGGGTCGGGCAAGGAACTGGTCGCACGGGCGCTGCACCGGCATTCGCCGCGCGCCTCGGGGCCGTTCATCGCGCTCAATACGGCGGCGATTCCGAAGGATCTGCTGGAGTCCGAATTGTTTGGTCATGAGCGCGGTGCTTTCACCGGCGCGCAGGCCACTCGGCGCGGGCGCTTCGAGCAGGCCGAGAGCGGTACGCTGTTCCTCGACGAAATCGGCGATATGCCGCTGGATTTGCAGACCCGTCTGTTGCGCGTGCTCTCAGACGGCAATTACTACCGCGTGGGCGGTCATAGTCCGATCAAGGCGAACGTTCGGGTGATCGCGGCCACGCACCAGAATCTGGAAGATCGCGTGCGCCAGGGGCTGTTCCGCGAGGATCTGTATCACCGCCTGAACGTGATTCGCCTGCGTCTGCCATCGTTGCGCGAACGTAACGAGGACATTCCGCTGCTCGTGCGCCACTTCCTGCAGAAGAGCGCGCGCGAACTGGGTGTCGAGACCAAGCGCATCAGCGAAGCGGCATTGGCGCATCTGACGCGCTTCCCGTTCCCGGGCAACGTGCGTCAACTGGAAAACCTGAGCAACTGGCTGACGGTCATGGCCCCGGCGCAGACGGTCGAGATCAAGGATTTGCCGCCTGAGTTCCAGACACTCTCGGCGACGTCGATGACCGGAGCGGGCGTTTCTGCGAGCGCGCCGGCGTACGCTGCTGCGTCGGCCTCCGCGGTGGCGGCATCGGTGCCTGCAGGTGCGGCACCCGCGTATGGCGGCGTTGGCGCCGGGCATGTGGCCATGGGAGGGGCTGCGAGTGTCAACGGCGCGCCTGCGGTGAGCGGCGTTGCCGGGGCATCGGGGGAGGTCGCGGGGGCTGAGAGCTGGGAGCCGATCCTGCGCCGTGAGGTGGCACGTCTGCTTCGTTCGGCGTCGCCCGACGTGATGGATCAACTGACGCGCAGATTCGAGACCGCCCTGATCAACGAAGCACTCGATTTCACTCGCGGGCGCAAGGTCGAGGCGGCGAGCCGTCTCGGCATTGGCCGGAACACCATTACGCGCAAGATCCAGGAACTGGGGCTGGAAACCTGACACCAATCGCGGTAGGCTCCCGAGTTCACTATTGAGCGACAAGGGAGTCGGAACATGGCAAGACGCATCCTGTTGACGGGGGCCACCGGGCAGGTGGGCTGGGAGCTGGCACGTAGCCTGCAGGGCATGGGTGACGTGTACGCCCCCGGGCGCAACGAGATGGACCTGCTCGACACCGACAGCGTGGTGCGAACCCTGCGCGACTTCGCCCCCGACATGATCGTCAATCCGGCGGCATATACGGCGGTCGATCGTGCCGAGACGGACGAGGCCGCTGCGTATCAGGTCAACGCCGTCGTGCCGGGAATCATGGCCGAAGAGGCCAGGCGAATCGGCGCGCTTGTCGTTCACTACTCCACTGACTACGTTTTCGACGGGACGTCCTCCACCCCGTATCGCGAGGACGAACCCACCAATCCGCAGAATGCCTACGGTCGCACCAAGCTGGCGGGTGAGGCCGCTATCGCGGCGAGCGGCGCGAATCATCTGGTGCTGCGCACGAGCTGGGTGTACGGTTCGCGTGGCGCGAATTTCCTGCTCACCGTCCAACGCCTCGCCCGTGAGCGCGATGAATTGCGGATCGTGTCCGATCAGCATGGCGCGCCGACATGGTGCCGCACGATTGCCGAGCTGACGTCGCAGGTTCTGGTGCAGGGGTTTGGCGAGAAGGGCGTTGATGCCGATTTCTGGCGTGAGCGTGGCGGTCTCTATCATCTGACGGCGGCCGGGCAGACGACCTGGCACGGGTTCACTGAAGCGATTCTCGATCTGAGCGCACCCGAAAAGCGTCCGAACGTTGTGGCGATTCCGACTTCTGCCTATCCGCTGCCGGCCAAACGCCCGGCGTATTCGATTCTTGACAACGATAAGCTCGCGAGTGCCTTCGGCGTTCGAGCGCCCGACTGGCGCGACGCGCTTGCGCTCTGTCTTGGCTGACACGACGACACGACGGCGTTCCCTGCCTGGGTTGCGCACCAAATCGGAAATTCCTCAGCGCGCGGCCCCGAATTCCTTCGGCAACATGATGGCTTTTTTGCGCACGCCCACAAGCGCGTGCCAAGGAGTGGCGCATGTTGTCGGTTCAGAACTGGAATTCCGGCAGGGAACAACCTGCTACGGTCGCGCGCGATATCGAAGGCGTTGCCGTTGGTCGCGGCACATTGTCGTCTTCCGATATCGCTGCGCGCAGCGCGGCACCGCCTGAGGCGCTGCGTCGCGCAATTCTGCGTGCGGGCGAGGACGAGCGGCGTACGATCGCGCGGCAAGTGGCGTGGCTGGTCAACATTCTGCCTTCGGGGCCGGGGGCACCGGGGCAATACGCAAGCATTGAGCGGCTGGCGGTCAGGGCGGACGCGTCGTTAGGCGAGTTGCCGTTCGACAAGGGGGCGCTCATGCAGGCGTGGATCACTCGCTTCGCGCATTTGCTCGACGGCGAGCGGGCCGCAGCGGTGGCCCGCGATCTGGTGACGTGGTGCGGGATGGGGGATGGTCAGTCGGCAACGGCCTCGCTATGGCATTGGCTGCCAACGGCCGATGAGGCGTCGGGGGATGTGCTGGCGTGCGAGCGGCTGCCCATGCGCGAGTGGCCGGTTTCCGTCCTGAGTGTTGCGCTGACGTTGTCGAATTTGCGCAACGCCATGCTTCCCGATCTGTGGATGCCCAATGCCGATTTGCGTGGCGTCATGGCGCCGGGCGCGCAGTTTTGCGGCGGCCATTTCAATGGCACGTGGTGGGCCGGGGCATCGTTACCCGAGGCGGGGTTCGCGAGTTCGAAGCAGATCGGTGCAGATTTTGAGCGGACGAATCTGCGGGGTGCGCACTTTCGAGCGGCGGATCTGAGCGATGCGCGGTTCGTGGGGGCCGACCTTCGCGGGTCTGAAATCTTGCATACCGTCATGTACGGTGCCGATTTGAGTGAAGCCAAGTGTCAGGGGCTGACGTTCGAAAAGGCGCGTATGGACAACGCGTCGTTCCAGCAAGCCAAGTTGCATGGCGCTCGTTTCATCGCCGGCAGCGCCCATGGCATGACACTGATCGGTGCCAAGGCGAAGCGATCGCAATGGACCTCAATGTCGATGCCTAAGGCGCAGGTGTTGGGGGCCGATCTTCGTGGCGCTGCATTCCGCCAGTGCGTACTCACGGAATGGGATGCGCGAGGGGCGAAGCTCAACGGTGCGTTCTTTGAGTCTTGCGATCTGCGCAATGCCCGGTTTTGCGGCGCGAGTCTCAAGCACCTGCGCATCGGACCTGATTGCAATCTGGCCGGCACGCAATGGCAGGATGCTCGTGTTCGTCTCGACGTGCCATGGCTGCGCAGCCTGACGCCGCCAGAACTCGACAAGGTTGTACGGTCGTGGATGACGCTTCCGCCCGATCAGCCGGCGGCGCGCGCGAATGTCTTCATGCAACTCCTCGTTGCACTGAGCCGCAAGCCGGGCCTTCTCGACATTGGGCGCGAGATTGCGCCGCCACTGCATCGGCTGCCTGAGCATGTGCGTCGCAGCGACTGGCTCGGATGCTTGCTGGCCGCATTGAGCGAGGCCGGGGGCGTTGGCGAGCATGATGAATTTGCCGTGTTGCGTGCCGAATGGCTGGCGCATACCCTCCGTGAATTGACCGACGTGCCGTTAGGGCGCACCCGCGCGGAATGGGTCACGGCGTCGCTGATGAGGGCATTGCACCGAGAGTGCGGACTTGTCTCGCAGAAGACGCCCTGGGCATTGGCTGGGGCAATGTGTCAAACGCTCTACTGGGCTGGAGAAGGGGGCGGGGGTGTGGGGCCACTGCGTGCCCAGGCGTTGCGGGCGGCGTGGTTCGATGCGCTGCCGGCGCAGGTGCATGTGGCACTCTCCGCCGACGGGATCAACGCGTCCGATGCGCGTTTTGTCGTGCTGATTCGGGCGGATGGCAACGTTGCCGCGCGTCTGCCGGTGCCTCTGCTGGCGCGGCTTCTCGGTGCGAATGCCGGTGGCGAACTGAAGGCGGGTGACGCGCCCTTCGCTCGGGACACGCTGCCGGGTTGGCACTGGCTGGGCACGCGGGTGGTGGTGCGCGACGTCGAATCGCCCGGCGATTTTCTGCCTGGCACCATGTCACAGCTGCCGGGTCTGTTGCGGGAGTTCGGCTTCCTTGCCGGGCTTTGGCCGGTGGAGCGACGCGTGGATGCCTTCGTCAGGCTGATCGGACGCTGGTGTGGCAGCGAAGGCGCGCATCGAGCCGACGCCGCATGTCACGGAACGTGGGACGGCTTGCCCGCCGATACCGATACCGCTGCCGATGGCACGGCATCGGCGGACGCCGCACGCGACATGTTAAGTCCCGCCGACCGGTTGGACGCTCTGGTGAGGTCGGCGCGCGCTCCCGGTCATGTGCAATTGCGACGCGCGGGGTATGCCGACATCGAGGACGTCTTCCGAGACGTTCCATTGAAGATGCCGGACGGACAGGCGCCACTGAGTGCATCGATGTCGAGGCGGGTTCGATTCATTTCCCTCGTCGCCGGGTTGAGCTGGCTGGCGACTCAGCCGGAATGGCAGCGTCCCTGGTCGACTGCGACCGACGAGTCGAGTGCGCTTCGGGGAGCGACGCCTTGCGCGGAGGCACCCCGCCTGTATCGTCACTATGCGCTGACTTTACTCAACGAAACGATGAGCGGTGACACGGCATGGCGTCATCTTCCGCAGGCAATCGCGTTGCGCATGTGCTTGTCGAGCGAGGTCGACTCGGCGGAAGCATTGGCGGAACGGCTGGTCAATTGGCTGACATGTCCCGAGATACGGTACCTGCCGGGGCTGGCGCAGGCATGCCGTCACACGCTTCCCTGGTTCTGGGCGATACGACTGCCACTTCGGGCGGACGCGCTTCGGCAGGCGATGGTCGACCGGCGCGGTTCCGTCGGCACCGCATCGGTCGATGCTTAATGGGGTTTGAGCAGCCTTTTGCCCGATATTTCGCCGTCAGGACACACAGGCTTTCGTGGTAAAAATACGTACGCGCACTGCGCCGCGCTTCATGGCGGGGCGTTTCCGGCCGGCCGGACGCGTAGCATCTCTGTAGTTGGCGACATTTGTGGGGTTTTGGCCACGGATGCCGGTGCGAAGAGGGCCGCCCAAGACGCGGTCCCGCGTGCCGGAATGCGGGGAAGGCCAATGCCTTGTTCCCAGGCTCTCAAGGGTTTCGTAACCCTCCCAGCACCATGCACTCGACTTGTATCGCGTCAGGCTATCCGGGGTTCGTGGCGGTCAACCGCCGCGAGCTTGACGCACACGTTCCGCTTTCCTGGCCCTTATTCGACGCCGACGGCACGCCGCTGCTGGCGGCGGGCGAACGTTTGCCATCCGAGGCCGATCTCGATTGGCTCTTCACCATGTTCGCGCCGCACCGGCCGTTGCCCGAGGGCGCCACGACGGGCGAGGCCGCGGGTCGCACGGAGGCGGCAAACTCAGCGTCCCCGCTCGAGGCGGGGGCGTCGACGGTGTATCTCCACGGGTTGCCCATCCCGTTGCTCATCGGTGCGTGGGTGCAGGTGCGCGTCGCCCCGGATGCCGAGACCACGCGTGTGCGGGCACGGTTGATTGGCCGGGCGCCCAACGGCATGTTGATCCTCACGCCGCCCATGTCGGGCGAGACACGATTGCCCGTGTCCGCAGGCGACAGGCTCGCACTCTGGACGTTCCCAGGCGACAACCTGTACGAGTTCACGTGCGACGTACATAGCGTCCATCACGGACCTTTTGACTATGTCGTGGTTTCGCGTCCGGCGCAGGTCCGTGAGACGCCGGTGCGCCGCACGCCTCGTGTCGATACGCGGTTGGTCGCGCGACTGTCACCGCTGGACGAGACGACGCGGGCGTCATTTACCCGCATGCTGGCCGACCCGCAGGATACGCCCGAGTGGCTGGTGCTTGTGCGAGACATCAGCGCCGATGGGGCGGGGATCGTGGCGAAGGCGCCGTTACCCGAAGGCTGCCATCACGTCGCGCTGCAGTTCCGCGTGCCGATCGGTGCGGACGTCGTGCCGATTCTCGGCATGGCAGCCGTGCGTGGCGTGGAAGGTCCGCGCGTCGATGGCACCTGGGCCTACGGCCTTGAGTTCATGCAGATGGACGCACGTAACAAGGCGGCGATTCGCTGCTTCGTCTATGAGTCGCGTTTGACCGACCCGCGCGCGAGCCACTGATTCGCCACAGATTCGCCGAGGCTTCGCCACACGAAAAAAACGGCACCTGATTCGGGTGCCGTTTTGCATTGCCTACGGGAAACGCGTGGTGTCAGTCCTTGAACGTGGCAACGACCGGGGTGTGATCCGAAGGCTGCTCCCACGTGCGCGGCACGCGATCGATTTCACAAGCGGTGCAGCGCTCTGCCAGCGCGGACGACACGAGAATGTGATCGATGCGCAGCCCGGCATTGCGTCGGAAGGCGCCCATGCGATAGTCCCACCAACTGAACGTCTTCTCGGGTTGGTCGAACATGCGGAAGGTATCGCGCAAGCCAAGCCCCTGCAAACGGGCGAACGCCTGACGTTCCTGTGGCGACACCAGATTCTGGCCTTCCCATTTCGCAGGGTCATGCACGTCGCGGTCTTCGGGGGCGATGTTGTAATCGCCTAGCAGCGCGAGCTGCGGATGACGCGCCATTTCATCGGAGAGCCAATGGGTGAGGGCGTCGAGCCAGTTCAGCTTGTAGGCAAACTTGTCCGAGCCGACAGCCTGTCCGTTCGGGAAGTAGCCGCAGACCACGCGCACGCCGCCGATGGTCGCGGTGATAAGGCGCTGCTGCTCGTCGGCAAAGTTCGGCAGATTCTTGACGAGATCCTTGGCTTCCCCCACTTTTGCGTGGTTGACCAGCAGCGCGACGCCGTTATACGTTTTTTGCCCCGTGAAGTGCGACGTATAACCGAGCGCAGCGATGTCCGTGATCGGGAAGTTCTCGTCAGTGAGCTTCAGTTCCTGAAGGCAGAGAACGTCGACCGGATTGCTGCGCAGCCAATCCTGCACGTGGCCGACGCGAACCTTGAGCGAATTGACGTTCCAGGTGGCAAGTTGCATGAAAAACGTATCTCTTTAATTGGCGGTGATTTCTTGGGTGTTTTGCCGACGAATTTCTTGTCTAGCTACCCATGTTGGGGGTGGTGGGCGCGGGACGAAACACCGTGGCTCCAGCATTGTAGGCGACTATCCAGCGGATCGCGATTGTCCCACCAACTGCTCGATGCTCTCGGCTGTAATCCCGCTGGCGTGCTTGCCGATCTTCGCCAGTTTGAGTTTCCCATCGTCGACCATCCGGTAAACGGTTGCCTTCGAAACCCCAAGTTGCCCCATTGCTGATTTCACTCGGTAGCGCTTCGGGGATGTCGGTGTGTTCATGTTCAAATTCTCCAATCTCTCGCAGTGACCCGCAGAATCTCTTTCAGAGCTTCGGCCTCGGCCGTTGGTGCTAGCTGTATCACTCTTTTCTCAAACGCCCGTTTGGTTGGGCTGGGTATTCCTTAATTTTTCGGCGGATCTGCACGCGTAGACTGTCCTGACCGTGACGCAAGGTTGTGCCCCCGCACCACGGATTCATGGCCCATCCATCGTGATGGGCTCTTTTTCGTGGCCGGGTGGGTGGTCATGCTGCTCGCTCAATTTCCAAGTTCTCGACTCTCTGGATACGCTCGCCGATCCAAGGCATCACGTTCGCAGCCATGCGGTTACCGAGGGCTTTGTAGCGTGGGCCGTCCGGAGCCTTCGCACCGGGCAGTGGCGTGTAATCGTCAGGGAAGCCCTGAAGGCGCTCGCACTCGCGCGCGGCGTGAGCCGACGCACTGCCGAGCCGACCATGACCGCTTGATGGCCGCCGCCGTTCGTGTGGCTGCTGGCATGCCCCATCGAACGTTGCGTCGCTGCGATATCGCCTACGGCGAACCCGTTGCGTCCACTGGCTTTGCAGTCGAAGGCGATGGCCGGTGCGTGTGCGCCGGCGGCAAGCGGATGGCACGGACCGCCCGGTTTCGGGTTGCTGTGGTTGTCGGGGCTCGTGATCTGCGTCGTGTCGAAGGCAACGTTGCTTACTGCGACCACTGGATATGATATTTCAGGCGCGACACCAGAAGGTTTCTACTGGGTGGCGCGCGACAATGTGTGCGTTCCGTTCACGCTTGCGGACCTCAAGGGCTTATACGGCGTAATGCTCGCCCAAGGCAACGCGGCGTTCAACAAACTGCAGACGTTGAAGGCGGCTGTGCGCGCTGCTGCGACAATCGCCGCCGTTCAAGCCGTCACCTGGGGGTAGGTGCCCGTCCTGCAGGGGCGACACCCAGGCAGCAGCATTGGGTTCCGAACGCTATGCGCGGCGGTTCCGAAGAGATGTCTAAAAAGATATGCCGATGCCGCCCCCCGGATACCAATGGTTCTCCGGCTTTTCCGAGAAGAAAACAAAACTGCGGCCGGCTTCTACGGAGAAATTATCGAGGCTATCCGAGCAATGAGCGTTGTCACTGAGAATAACGCCATGTTCTGTCATTTTCTCTGCGACCACGTGATATTCGCTCATCTCATACTCGACGCTATGGTCGCTGTCATTGATGAACAAATCGATCGGGGAAGAGAACTTCTTCAGTGACTCGATCGAGTCTCCATACAGAATTTCTCCGTATTCTGCGTATTTGCCGCGAAGGAGCTTGCCGGCCTTGGGGTTTATATCGGTGCCGTAATAGCGACCCCGAAATCCTTCGCTCGCGTTACGGGCGAGAGCGCTCGTCAACACGCAAGAACCGACGCCGTGATCGACGCCAGTTTCGATGATCACCTTCGGTTTTATGATCCGAGCGATAGCGTACCAACCTACGCGGCGCGCGTAATTGACGTCGATGTCTCGCCCATATTTCGCGTCGCGAACCGCATCGCTGATGTGTGAGCGAAGCACCTCGTCATTCTCGAGTTCATCGAAATAGGTCAGAATTGAAGATCGAGATTCACCGGTGAGATTTGACAATAAATGGGCAAGATGACTGCGATTTCGAGGCGTGAGCTTGTAATAGAAATTTGAGTCCTCGGTCCGCAGTTTAGACCACGTGCCAATCAACCTCATCGAGTCTCGGTAGTAGCTCATGGCAAACGCCCGTCGCACCTGTCTGCGAAGGGCGACCTTTAGGAAATTCCTCACAGGTCGAGGTAGTTGACGTCCAATCTCTAAAAGCATTTCGAGTACTCCTGCTGATTTAGTTATTAGACATTTATTTTGGCATTAATCATAGCATGCCCAAGTCATTCATCAGCCAGGACATCTTGGCCCGGTCTGCCTTTGATTTTTCTGGGGTTCATATGGCGAGAGGTGATGCTTCGACCGCGGACGATAGGAACGCGCTCGCGCGTTTCGCCTTGTGGGCTCCGCAAAATGCGTGATTGACGATCGGTATGTGTGACCTGTCCTGCGTATTTCTTACCAACCGAATCTAGAGATAATGGCTCATCAGGTCAGACGAGGAGTCGGCATGAAGAAGAGCCGGTACAGTGACGAGCAGATCGTGCGAATTCTGCGCGAAGCGGATTGAGATACGATTCCCGAGGTGGCCAAGCGCAACGGCGTGAGCGAAGCGTCGATTTACGCATGGTGCAAACGTTTCCGCGAGATGGTTAGCGATGATCAAGCGCCTCAAGACGCTTGAGGCGGAGAACGCACGGTTAAAGAAAATGGTGGCTGAGCGCGATCTTGAGATTGAGGTCATGAGGGAGATCGGCGCAAAAAAGTGGTGAGCGCACAGGTTCGCTGTGAACAAGCCCGGTTCGCGATGGCACGGGGTTTGAGTCAAAAGCGAGCGTGTGCGCTGATGCAGGTCAGCCGTTCGAGCTTGAGCTATGCGTTGAAGATGCCAAGCAAGAATGCGCGGGTGATCGAGGCTATGCGAACGTTGTCGGGACATAACCCGTGCTTCGGCTCTCGTCGCATCCGCGTGCTGCTGGAGCGAGAGGGCATCGTTGTCGGCCGCGATCGATGTGCCTCGCTCTGGGCTCGGGCAGGCCTGCAAGTGCCGAGGAAACGGCGTAGACGCCGGGTTGCCGGCAGCCGTCCGAGGCCTCATGCGCCAGCGGCCCGTAACTCGGTGTGGTGCTATGACTTCGTGTTCGACGCCTGCGCAAACGGACAGCAAGTCAAATGTCTGACCGTGGTCGACGAATATACGCGCGAATGTCTGGCAATTGACGTAGCAGGCTCGATTCGCTCGCATCGCGTCGTTGAAGTGCTGAGCCGACTCGTCAGCGTGCACGGCGCACCGCGTTTATTTGGTCGGACAACGGGCCGGAATTTGTCAGCACGGCGCTGTTGAAATGGGAGGTCCAGGACCAGATCGAGACAGCGTTGATTGATCCGGGCAAGCCTTGGCAGAACGGCACCAACGAAAGCTTCAACGGAAAACTCCGTGATGAATGTTTGGCGATGGAGTGGTTTCGAAACCGGATCGAGGCAAAGATTGATCGAGGACTGGCGGAATCACTACAACGAAGTGCGTCCGCACTCGAGTTTGCAGTACCTAACCCCCGCAGAGTTTCGTCGGGTTAGCGAACGTAGTTCAACCATTAGGGCCGTGAATCTCTAGACGCCCGTGGTACGAAAAAATCAGTCAGGTCAGGGTAGCCGGCGCATTATACGTGTCCTAGCTACCCATTTTTTTACGAGCCAGCGTGATACGTGCTGAGTCTTGGTGAATCGCAAAATCCTTGTGTGGTGTGGGATTCTAGAAATTCTTGATTCGCTTTGCGACACGCTGAGACTGCGATGCAACTTGCGGGTGGCAAGTTGCATAGAAAATCGTGTTTATTTGTTTGGTGCGGATTGGGTGAGGGCATAGCTACCGATGTCTCGCCTGGCAGGCGGATCGCTACGAAACACCATGCCCCGCATTGTAGGCGACTATCCCGCCGGCCGCGATTGTCCGACCCATCGCTGTGTGACGGCTACGAGACGAAGCCGGCATAAGTGTTGGGGGCGGCTGTTGAGGGAGTACCATCGGTGTAAGCGTTGTGGCTCAATAGACGGCTGTGCTTTTTTTGAGCATGCCGTGTCCTCGAAGATGTCGGAGGTGGCGATGGAACGGACGATTGCATATCGTGGCTTCGAAATCTACGTAGAGCTGAAGTCGATCACACCGGATATGTTCGACGCATGGTTTCGTGTCGATGGCCCAATCAAGCCGGCAGGTGTCGTGGCGCTTGGTACGCCCATCAAGGTTCGCAATGGACCGTTTTCGCGTCGCTGGGCCTATCTGGTCGCGGAGATCGCCGGTCAGGCAGCGATCGATGTCATCCTCGGCGCCCCTGAATAGAATTGGCTGAGGCATGAGCAGGGCACGCTTCGACATGTGATGGCGGGCTTCCTGGCATGAAGTCCGCCTTGACGTCGCCGCAGTGCCTGCCACAGATTAGGTGAAACTCGGGCCGCCGTCAGATTTCGCCCCGGCTTGCGTTTGGCGACTCATCGATGGATCGACGGATCAGGACATTGCCGGGCGCGCCAGATGGTTTGTCATTCCCCGCGAGCCAGGCCGAGACACTCGCAACCCTCGCTGGTGTCAAGTTACGTCAATGGCCCTTGATGGACGGCAGGCTCAGGCCTTGGCCGCCGGCTTGTCGTCTGCATTACCCGAGGGCAATTGCGGCACGCCGACGAAGTCGTCCAGCGAAAGGCCCTTTTCCTTGAGCAGCGCTTCGAGCACCGGTTGCAGGCGGCCAAGACTTTCCTGGACCGCTTCACGTACCGTGTCGACCACTACCTGCGTGCTGCGCTCGATCTCGATATTCACGCGCGTGCCGGCGAGCTTGTCTTCGAAGGTCGTCATGCGGCGCGTCTCCGGAATCAGCCACACTTCGAACCAGCCTTCCTGCCGATTCACTTCCGAGACCGTCAGGCTCGCGCCATTGATCGCGATGTAACCCTTCGCAAAGACATACTTGCGAAACGCTTCCGGAATAGCGATGCGCAACACGCGATTGGTGTCCGACGTGCGTACGCTGAGAATCTCCGTCGAGAAGTCGATATGGCCCGACAGCGGATGGCCGCCGATTTCGGCGCCATCCTTCGCAGCGCGCTCGACGTTGACCTGCGCGCCAACGCCGAAGCTGCCAAGCGTCGTGACGTTCAGACTTTGGAGGATGACGTCGAACGACGCGGCAGTGGGCGAGAGCAGTTGCGTGACCGTCAGGCACACGCCATCGACCGAGACGCTGGCCCCGAGGGTAAGGTCTTCGCAGAAGCCTTCGGGAAACGCCAGCTCGAGGGTGCGCATGCCGTCGCGATCTTCGATGGACGACAGCTTGGCCGTGCCTTGAACAATTCCGGTGAACATCGTGGTGTCGGTAACTAGAGTCGTGGGTTGCTATGCCGCAGTATTCTACTGCCTTGCGCGGGTATGCCGCTCGTCATGCGACGTGCTACGATGCCGCCTTTTCGTAGGATCGACAGGATCGATATGGGTTTCGAAGGCTGCCTGCTGGCGGAGGACTTCTACTATTGGGCGGAGACGTCGCCCGCGCCGGACGGGCAGTTCCACGGCGTGGTGCATTTTACCGGCTGGCGCGATGTGGATGACGTCATCGAAACGCTGGACCCGCCGCTTACCCATACCACGCCTGATGGCTACCGATGGGCAGGCGACGCGCTCGAAGCCGCTCACGCGCTGGCAAAGACGCTGGCCGCCGACGGCAGCCTTGGTATCGACCTCTGATCCTCTGAACCCTTGATTTGATTCCGCCTGCCTGACGCCTGGCGGGCGGGCAAGCCCACAACGGACAGCATCATGACCCAGACAAAATTTGAAATTCAGAAGCGCAAGGGCCTGAAGATCGACGCCGGTGTGCGTCGCGGCCCGCAAGGTGGCAAGCAAGTCGGCGCGCAAGGCAAGCGCAATGCCGCCGGCAGCAAGTTGCTGGGTGCGCTGCTTGGTGTGCCGGCAGACGAGACGCATGCTGCCGACACGGCCAGCGCAACGCCGAACGACACGAAAAAGCAGGGCGCCAGCCAGGACTGAGCGAACACCGGCGCGGCTGACGCCACGGCGCCCAGCCGCTTTGGCGTCGACCGGATTGACCGGATCGACGACAACCCGGCCGGACGGGCGGCGTGGCCCGCCAATCAGGGCACGATCGCCAGGAATAGGAAGGTCGCGAACAGCACCAGGTGGACGGCCCCTTGCAGCACGGTCGTGCGTCCGGTGCCGAGCGTGATCACGCCGACGAGCAGCGTGACAGCGAGCAACACCATTTCCTTCGGCGCCAGACCGAGTTCAATATGCTGGTCGAGTAACAACGAGACGGCCGCCACGGTCGGGATCGTCAGCCCGATACTCGCCAGCGCCGAGCCGAGTGCCAGATTCAGACTCGTCTGAAGTTTGTTCGCACGAGCGGCGCGCAGGGCCGCCAGACCCTCCGGCAACAACACCAGCGCTGCAATCACAATACCTACGACCGCCTTCGGTGCGCCGGCTACCGCTACCGCATTTTCGACGGCGGGCGAGAGCTTTTTCGCGAGACCGACAACGGCCAGCAGCGCCACGACCAACAGCCCCAGACTCAGCATGGCCATGCCGCGCGATGGCGGCGGCACGTGGACTTCTTCACTCGGTGCTTTCGAGAGGAAGTAGTCACGATGGCTCACCGTCTGAACGAACACGAACACCATGTACAGCACGAGCGAAATCATGCCTTCGAAGGCCAGTTGTGATGCCGTGAGCCCCGGGCCCAGGACCGAGCTGGTGTAGTTCGGCAGGACCAGCGTGAGCACCGACAGGGCGCACAGCACTGCGAGCGCGGCACTCGCGCCTTCGACGTGAAAGCCTTGCGTGTGGTGACGTACACCGCCGAAGAGCAGGCACAGACCCACGATCCCCGTCGATACGATCATGATGGCCGCGAACACGGTGTCTCGCGCCAATCCCGCTTTGTCGGGGCCGCCCGAGAGCATCACCGAGACGATCAGCGCGACTTCGATGATGGTCACGGCCACCGCGAGCACAAGCGTGCCGAACGGCTCCCCCACTCTATGGGCGACGGTTTCGGCGTGATGCACAGCGGAAAATACGGCGCCGGCCAGCGCGACGGCACATAACGCGAGCGCTGCGCCATAAGGCAGGAACCCGGCGACGCCGAGCGCAATGAGGGCCACGATCGGCATGTACATGGTCCAGTCGACCCGCTTGGCGGTCTTTGAGGAGGACATCGTCGGAGACTCCAGAATTCGGGGAACGGGTACGGCTTGAGGTACGGCAAATCAAGCAACGGCGGGAACATTGCCCCGGTGAGAACGTCGGGGCGGCGGCTCATGGTCGCAGAAAAGTGTCACACCGACAACAAGCGGGCGTTGCCTCGCACACCATGGGCCGCGTAACGAAAGACTGCCGAGAAGCGCATGAACAAACGATCTCGTGCAACTACGCTTTTGACTCCGAGCCGGATTTCATGGGGAAATTCCATCGGACGAATGCCGAATTCGGAAGTTGCAGCGCTGCCGTTGACATTCGACGGGCGGCAAGCGTAATGTTCGGTTCATTGGTCTTACCACTGAATGGTCGCATTTGCTGCGGCCGTCTGCCTCTGCTCCCACGCCATGCCATTCGATCCCATCGTGCAGGTTTCCGTCGCCGAGCAAGTCGCACAGCGCCTGCTCACGATGATTCGTACCGGCCTGCTCAAGCCCGGTCAGCAGCTTCCGCCTGAACGCGATCTGGCGAGCATGCTGGGCGTCGGGCGCCCGGCCGTACGTGAGGCGATCCGGGGGCTGGCATTGCTGGGCCTGCTGCGCATCCGGCAAGGCGAGGGGACATTCGTCGGATCGCTTGAGATGCGGGAATTGCTCGAGCCGCTCGAGATGGTTATCGAGCTGAACGCCGGTACGCTCGAAGCACTCTTCGACGCCCGGCTGGTCATCGAGCCGGGGGTCGCGGCGCTTGCCGCCACGCATATCAGCGATGCGGATATCGCAACGCTGCACGGGCTCGTCGACGATGAACAAACGTTCCTTGATGATCCGGAGACGTTCTCTGCGGCGGATATGGCGTTTCACGAGACGATCATCGATGCCTGCGAGAACCCGTTTCTGCAAAGCATCGCGAACAGCCTTTATCTGCTTGGCAAGAAGAGCCGCCGTGTGACGTCGCGTGTAGGGGGGGTACTGGAGCGCAGCCTTCAGGACCATCGCTGCATCCTCGACGCGCTTGAGTCTCGCAACCCCGAGCAGGCAGCGCACGCGATGCGCCGTCATCTTTGCCGTGTGCGCGACGCCTATGCGGCGTCGGCCAGCCCGGCCGAGGTCGTGCCGGGCACAAGTGACGTCTGATTCGTCTGCCGCTATCAACGCACGCCGCATCCATCCCGAACATATCCCACCGTTTCACGGGGCCACGAGGAGACACCCATGACAGGCCGGCTGGCGGGCAAGACCGCCGTCATTACCGCCGCAGCGCAAGGCATCGGCCGCGCAAGCGTCGAAGCGTATTTGCGCGAAGGCGCCCGCGTGATCGCGACCGATCTGAACGCCGAGACGCTGGCGACGCTCGACGCTCACCCTCATTTACTGCGACGCCCGCTCGACGTTACCGATGGCGCAGCGGTCGCGGCGCTTGCCGATGAACTCGGCGCCGTCGACGTGCTGTTCAACTGCGCGGGGTTCGTGCATCACGGCTCGATTCTGGAGTGCGACGAAGCGGCGTGGGACTTCTCGTTCGATCTGAACGTCAAGAGCATGTACCGGACCACGCGCGCCTTTGTGCCGGCCATGCTGGCGGCAGGTGGCGGGGCGATCATCAACATGTCGTCGGCGGCGTCGAGCGTGAAGGGCGTGGCCAATCGCTGCGTCTACGGCGCGAGCAAGGCTGCCGTGATCGGGTTGACGAAGTCGATTGCCGCCGACTTCGTGGCGCGTGGCATTCGCTGCAATGCCATCTGTCCGGGCACGGTCGAATCGCCGTCGCTGCGCCAGCGTATCGCCACGCAAGCTGGCGCGACAGGCACGAGTCTGGCGACGGTGCGCGAGCAATTCGTGGCCCGTCAGCCGATGGGGCGGGTCGGCACGCCCGAAGAGATTGCGGCACTGGCCATCTACCTGGGCTCGGACGAATCCGCTTTCACCACCGGCGCCATCCATCTGATCGACGGCGGCTGGTCCAACTGATTTCGCTAGGAGAATTGCTTTGAAACTGCTGCGTTTCGGCCCGAAGGGCCAGGAAAGGCCGGGGTTGCTCGATGCCGACGGCCAAGTGCGTGACCTCTCCAATGTGCTCGCCGACATTACCCCGGAGACGCTGAGCCCGCAGGGGCTGGCAGCGTTGCGCGCGCTCGACGTGAAGTCGTTGCCGGTGGTGGCCGCACCGGTGCGTCTGGGGGTGCCGTTCTCGGGGCTGGGTAAGTTCTTGGCCGTTGGCCTGAACTACAGCGATCACGCCGCCGAGTCGGGGCTGGCCGTGCCGTCCGAGCCGGTCCTCTTCACCAAGTGGGAGAACTGCCTGAACGGGCCGAACGATCCCGTGGTGCTGCCCAAAAACTCGGTCAAAGGCGACTGGGAGGTGGAACTGGGTTTCGTCATCGGCACCACAGCACGCTATGTGCCGCTCGAACGGGCGCTCGATTATGTGGCGGGCTATTGCGTGGTCAACGACGTGTCCGAGCGCGAGTACCAGATCGAGCGGGGCGGCACGTGGGACAAGGGCAAGGGCTTCGATACGTTCGGGCCGGTTGGTCCGTGGCTCGTGACGACCGACGAGATCCGCGATCCGCAACAGCTCGGACTCTGGCTCGATGTGAACGGCGTGCGCCGGCAGACGGGGAACACCTCGACGATGATCTTCAGCGTTGCGTATCTTGTGCACTACCTGAGCCAGTTCACCACCCTGAAGCCGGGCGATCTGGTGACGACCGGCACGCCGCCGGGCGTAGGGCTGGGCCAGAAGCCGCCGGTGTTTCTCAGGCCGGGCGATGTCATGCGGCTGGGCATCGACGGTCTGGGTGAACAGACGCAGGAAGTCCACGCTTACGACACGCGCTGGCTCGACTGAGCGCGTGCCAGATTCCCTTCATATCCATCCTGTAGGGTGACGAATGACCGGCGGCGCTGGCCGCCGCCGTATCCGTCAACGACAGTATCGGGAGCGATCCATTATGCAAGACCTGAGAGGTAAATTCGTTCTGATTACCGGCGCGAGTACCGGCATCGGTGCGGCGGCGGCCAAGGCCTTCGCGGCGCAAGGGGCGAACGTGGCCGTGCACTACAACCGCTCGGCAGACAAGGCCGAGGCCGTGGCCGAGGCGGTGCGGGCGTACGGCGTGAAAGCGATGACGGTGGCCGCCGATGTGGCGGATACGGGCGCTATCGACGCCGCTGTGGCGCATGTCCTCGATGGTTTCGGACGCATCGACGTACTCATCAATAACGCGGGCAGCCTTATCAAGCGCACGCCCTTCACCGAAGTCTCCGATGCCTATTTCGACGATGTGCTCAACATCAACGCGCGTTCGGTCGTGGCATTCTCGCGTGCTGTCGTGCCCGCGATGCGCAAGCAGGGAGGGGGGGCGATCGTCAACGTGACATCGATTGCCGCGCGTCACGGTGGCGGCCCGGGGGCGCTGATCTACGCGGCGGCCAAGGGATTCGTGAGCACGCTCACGCGCGGTATGGCGAAGGAACTGATGCCGGACCGCATTCGCGTGAACGCGGTGTCGCCGGGCGTCATCATGACGCCGTTCCATGAGCAATTCAGCACGCAAGCGCAGATCGAGGCCTTCCGTCAGAGTATTCCAATGGGGCGTCTCGGCGATCCGGACGAGTGCTCGGGCGCGTTTCTGTATCTCGCTTCGGAGACATTGGCCAGCTACGTTACCGGACAGATCATCGAGGTCAATGGCGGCCAGTTGATGCTCTGACGACGTTCGGCGTGAGCCGTGAGGGCGGGGACGGGGGCGGTAGTCGCGCCATCCGATCCCGGCGGGTAGCGCGTCCGAGCGCGGCCGTTCGGGGCGTATTCTGCATTTTCCCCGGAAATGTCTGCATCGGCATTGCCGTGGAACGCAAAGTCGCGCCTGGTGCGGGCTTGCCGTTTCGCTTCTCTGGCGATTACTGGCACACTTGCCCCATTCGTCTGCATAAGTCCGCAGTCCTGGCGCGCGGACGCAACTATCGAGGGGCAAATGGAACGCTGTCCGTGGAGTGAAGGCTTCGAGCAGTATCGTCGGTATCACGACGAAGAGTGGGGGGTACCGCTGCGCGATTCGCGTGCATTGTTCGAGTTGCTGATGCTCGAAGGGGCGCAGGCCGGTCTGTCCTGGTCCACCATTCTCAAAAAGCGCGATACCTACCGCAAGGCATTCCACAACTTTGATCCTGAGCGCATCGCAGCGTATGGCCCGGAGGACGAGGCGCGATTGATGTCGGATGCCGGGATCGTGCGCAACCGGCTCAAGGTCAGCGGGGTCATCAAGGGCGCACGAGCGTATCTGGCAATGGAGGCGGGGGGGACGCGCTTCAGCGATTTCGTCTGGCAGTTCGTTGGGGGAGAGCCGCTGCAAAACCGATGGACGGCGCTTGGCGAGGTGCCGGCGAGCACGGCCGTGTCGGATGCGATGAGCAAGGCGTTGAAGAAGGCGGGATTTACCTTTGTGGGCTCAACCATCTGCTATTCGTTCATGCAGGCGGCGGGGATGGTGAATGATCATCTCGTGGCGTGTCCGCGCCACAAGGCGGTGAAAGCGGTGAAAGCGGTAAGCGCGGTAAAGGCGTGCGCATTGCCGGGCGGCAAAAACGGCCCCGCGCAGGGCCGGAAACGCCGTGCGGGTGCATCGTCGGCTACAATCGCGCCTGACGAATCAGGATCTGCCTAATGTTCAGCTACCGCCACGCCTTTCACGCCGGCAACCACGCCGACGTGCTGAAACACTTCATCGCCGTTGAATGCATCGATTACATGCGCCAGAAAGACACGGCGTTCTGGTATATCGACACGCATGCAGGCGCAGGCGGCTACGCGCTCGACGGCAAATGGGCCGACAAGACGGGCGAGTTCGAGACCGGCATTGGCCGCCTCTGGACGCGCGACGACCTGCCGCCGGCGCTCGCGGACTACGTCGCGCTGGTGCGCGAGTTCAACCCGGACGGCAAGCTGCGCTATTACCCGGGCTCGCCGTACTTTGCCCTGCAACTATTGGGGGACCGCGACCGGCTGCGTTTGTTCGAGGCGCACCCGACCGAGCAGGAAGTGCTGCGCGAGAATTTCGAAGCGCAGGGCCGCGCCGTAGCGCGTCGCACGATGATTTTTGGTGCCGATGGGTTTGCGGGGCTCAAGACGATTTTGCCGCCGGCACCGCGCCGTGGGTTCACGCTGATCGACCCGTCGTATGAAGACAAGCGCGATTACACACGTGCGACACAGACCGTGCAGGAAGGTCTCGACCGTTTCCCCACGGGCATGTATGCCGTGTGGTATCCGCTGGTGCAGCGTCGCGAGGCGACGCAACTGCCCGAGCGCATGAAGCGCCTCACGATCAACGGGCAACCTATCAAGAGCTGGGTGCACGCCGCGCTGACCGTGTGCAATCCGGTGCCGGGCGGCATGGGGTTGCACGGCAGCGGCATGTTCATCGTGAACCCGCCGTACATGTTGCAGGACACCCTCAAGGCGACCTTGCCGTATCTGGTCACGACGCTCGGTCAGGACAAGGGCGCCAAGTTCCTGCTGGAAGGCCGGCAGAACTGAGGCGTCGCGTTGCGAATCCTCAGTTCGCGACGCTCATTTGCCTGAGCCAGGCGCTTCGTACGGCAGCGACAGCAGTTCTTCCGGCGACAGATAGCGCCATTCACCCAGCGCGAGGTTGCCCATCGGCAAGCCGCCGATGGCGGTTCTGACTAGCCCCTCGACCCGATTACCCGCCGCTGCGACCATCCGCTTGACCTGGTGGTATTTGCCTTGCGTGATCGTTAGTGCGATCTCATGAGACGAGGGACTCATGACGTCGAGCGCGGCGAGCGGTTCGGTTTCGTCGCGAAGCAGAACGCCGTCGCGCAATGCCTGCAGCATCTCCTCGGTGACCGGATGCTTGGTCGTCGCCACGTAGCGCTTGGGCACGTGGCGGCGTGGCGACATCATGGCGTGCAAAAAGGGCCCGTCGTCGGAGAGCAGCAGCATGCCAGTCGTATCCTGATCGAGGCGACCGGCCGGCTGCACGCCGCGTACGGCCAACGGCAATGGCAGCAGCGAATGCACACCCTCGTGGTGAGTCGGACTTGTGGAGCACTCGAAACCCTCGGGCTTATTGAGCAGCACGTAGACGTGTTCGCGGTATTCCCACGGTTCGCCGTCAAGCGTGAATTGCAGACCCAGGGGGTCCACCGACTCGCGCGGATTGTCGTGCACGGCGCCGTCGATGGCGAAAGCGCCGGTTTGGATAAGCTTGCGGCACATCTTGCGACTGCCGAAGCCCTGCGATTGCAGTAAACGATCTAGCTCGATGATGCGTTCTCCGTCAGGCATCGTGAATTCAGGCCGCTATTGTAGCGGCCTGGGCTCAGGTGCCATAGCCTCTCGAAGCCTGTCGGTGACGCGCTGCTCGCTCAGTCGTCTTGCATGGCGCCGCTGAAACGGCGGTAGATGAAGCGTGCCGCCCAGTCGAGCAGGAAGCCCAGGACGCCGATGACGAGAATGACAGCCGTCAGTTCCGAGTACGCGAGGCGATCGCGCGTGTCGAGAATCAGATAGCCCAGTCCCGCATTGACCCCGAGCATTTCCGCTGGCACCAGTACGATCCAGAGAATGCCGATGGCGAGGCGCACGCCCGTCAGCACGTGGGCGGCGATGCCGGGCACGTAGACGTGCCAGAGCATTTCCCAGCGCGTGGCAGCAAGGCTCTCACCCAATTGCACCCAGCGGCGGTCGATATGGGTGACGCCCGCCGCGGTGCTCATGACCAACGGCCACAGCGCGGCAAACGCGAGCAGAAAGTACACCGCCGGGTCGCCGACACCGAGCGACATGACCGCAATGGGCATCCACGACAGCGGCGACACCATCCGCAAGAACTGCAGTGACGGCGTGAGTGTTTTGTCCAGCCAGCGAATGCGCCCGATCAAGAAGCCCAGCGGAACGCCGAGTATGACGGCCCATGCCAGTCCGACGCCGATGCGTCGCAGGCTGGACAGCATGTGCAGCCCCAACTGTTCATCGCGAATGAGGTCGGGGAGGGCGCTCAGGGCAGCCGCCGGCGAAAATTGTGCGGCGAGCGAGCCAGGCGTGGTGAAGATCGCGATCCCGAGCCACCAGATCGCGACGATGCCGGCCAGTCCCGCCATCCCGAGCCATGCCTGTCGACCGGATCGCACGGGCGATGGACTCGCCGGCGCATCGCGGGTCGCGGAGTGCGCCGCGCTCACGTTCTCGGCGACCCGATTGGACGCAAGATCAGACAACGATCACCTCCTGCCGCGTGAAGCCATCCGGCAGGCCGAACGCCTTCATCCCGCCAACGGCCGCAATGCTCTTCTTGACGAACCGGTCGTCGACGAGATCGCGCGCGACAAATGCCGGATCGAGCTTGGTGAGGAATTGCGCATTGCCCTCGACCTGCGTTTTCTGCATGTGACGCACGAGCGCTTCGGTGTAGCTCGGATACGGGTAAGGCTGGAAGTCGATGCGTTTTTCGTGCCAGTCGGCGTGCACGATCGCCTTGTCGGCAAGGTAGCGGCCTTGCTCCGATGCGGCCGGTGCCAGCACGCGTTGCAAGACCAGGAACGGATGCGGGGTGTAGCGATTCTCGCCTTCCTTTGACAACAGGCGAGCCGCGTCTTCCGGATGGGCTCGCGTCCATGCTTGCGCCTTGACGATGGCGTCGACCACCTTTTGCGACCATTCCGGACGCGATGTCAGATCGCGCTCGTGCATCGTCACGACGCAGCACGCGTGGTTCTTCCACACGTCGCCGGTGAAGCGAAGCACCTTGCCGACCTTCAGGTTCTCGGCTGCGGCGTTGAACGGTTCGGCCACGATGTAGCCGGCGATTTGCTTGGCGGCAAGTGCCGGTGGCATATCCGACGGGGCCATCACGATCAGGTTGACTTCGTTGGCTGCGGGCGCACCGGACTTTTTCAGGACGGGTGTCAGGCCGTTGGCGGCGAGCAAACCTTGCAGCACGACGTTGTGAATCGAATACCAAAACGGCACGGCCACCGTTTTGCCGCCAAGATCGCTCACCTTGTTGATGTCATTCGTCACGGTAATCGCGCTGCCGTTGACGTGATTCCACGCCACGACCTTGGCTTGCGCCTGGCTGCCGTATCGCGCCCACACGGTCATCGGGGAGAGCAGGTGAACGACGTTGACTTGTCCCGAGAGGAAGGCTTCGATCAACTGTGCCCAACTGCGCAGCAGCGTCGGCTTTTCCGCCTTGATGCCCGCCTGCTCGAAATACCCGTTGTTGTGAGCGACCAGCAGTGGGGTGGCGTCAGTAATCGGCAGATAGCCGATGCGCAATGGCGCGTCCGGCTCGGCGGCGGCACGTGCGGCCGCCGAGGCCAGCAGCGGGGCGGCACCTGCAACGGTCATCATCGAAGCGAGCTTGAGCCATTCGCGGCGGGAAATTTGGCACATGGTCTGGGAATCCCCGTAGGTAGGACGGTGTGGTCTATTGTGTTTGACGCGGCGTCGCATCGCGAGACATGGCGTGCTGCAACGCTTGCAGAATTTCAATGCGCAATGTGCCCAACGCCTGCACTTGCGCTTCACGCGGCGATGGCAAGTCAACTTGCCACTGCGCCAACGTACGGCCCCGATTGCCGAGCAGCACGATGCGATCGGAGACAAGCAATGCTTCGTCAATATCGTGGGTGACGAGGACAGTTGCGGCGCCAGTGTCGCGAACGACGGTCACCAGCAGACGCTGCATGTCGGCGCGTGTGACTTCGTCGAGTGCGCCAAATGGCTCATCAAGCAGCAGCGCGCGCGGTTGGCGCGCAAGGCAGCGGGCAAGCGCGACACGCTGCGCCATGCCGCCGGAGAGCTGGCGGGGACGCAGTTGATGCGCGTGCGAAAGGCCCACTTCGGTCAGCGCGGCATCGATCCGCGCGCGTCGTGCTTCGCGCGTGAGCGCCGGTTGCCGTGCGAACGTCAGCCCGAAGGCAACATTGCGCTCCACGGACAGCCACGGCAGCAGGCATGGGTCTTGAAAGGCCAGTGCGACGTCGGGCCGAGGGCCGGTCAGTGGTGACCCGTCGACTTCGACCGTGCCGTCGCTCGGGGGAAGCAGGCCCGCAGCAATACGCAGCAACGTCGATTTGCCGGAGCCGCTCGGTCCGAGAACGGAAACGAGTTCGCCCGGCGCGACGCAAAGGTCAACACCTCGCAGGATCGGCCGGTCGCCGTACGACAGGCCGATGTTGCGCAGTTGCAGAAAGGACGATGCGCGGGCATCCCCCTCGCGCGCGGTGGCGATGAACGTGTCGGTGTGCGCGCGTTGCGTCGCCGTGGGTTGTGTCATGAAGCCGTTCCGGTCTTGAGTTGCTGCGCGCGTTGTGCCGCGAGCTGGTTCTTCAACTGCACAAGGCTGGGCGTGACGATGGGAACAAAGGCGGCCTCGCGCTGACGTCGTGCAACGCCCGACAATCCGCGCAGATAGCCCCGCCCGCCGCCCGTCTGGACTTCCAGCGTGGCGGCGCCATGCACCACGTCCGCGAGCGCAATGCGCAGTTCGAACAGGCGCGCAGGCGTCTCGATAAAATCGCCCTGAGCGACGCCTGCCTTCAGGCGAGCTCTGAGTGTATCAAGTTGCTCTGACAGCGCGGCGACCTCATCGGCCACGGCAGCGCGGGCGCCCGGTCCCCCTTCATCGGTGCCCGCGAGACTGCGCCGCGCGAGGCCCAGCGACATGCCGCATTGCAGCCCGAGGAATGCCGGACGCACACGCACCAGCCAGGCCGGCGCGTTGTCGGTGATGCGGTCGTCATCGGTCAGCGGCGTGTCGGTCATCTGCAACGCTGCCGTATTGGTGCCGCGCAAGCCGATCAAATCCAGATCGTCGCTGCGTGTGACGCCCGGTGCATCGTGGGCGATGGCAAAGATCGACGGCGGGCCACCGGCTTCGTGATCCGCGGCTGCCGCGGCGACGAATCCCTGCTTGCGCAAGTTGGTGATCCACGGCAATCCACCGCTCACTTGCCACGCCGGCTTGCCGCTCGCGCCATGCTCGCCCGGCGCGTCCGCTGCGCGGATTTGCAGCGGCTCGATGGCGGAGAGGTACTTCATGGCGTTCGATAGCCCCGTCGCGCCTGCGAGCTCGCCTGAAAGCAGGGCGGGCAGTAGCCGGTCACGCAACCCTTGGTTCGGGCTTTGCAGCAGGTACTCGATGAACGTGCGTTGTCCCCACAGCACGAAGGCTGCCGCAAAGGAGTGCTCGGCAACGTCGGCGACACTGTCGATCGCATCGCCAATCGTGCCGCCAGCCCCGCCCAGCTCGGTCGGCACGCCAATGCGCAACAGGCCGGCAGTCGCCAGTTGCGGTACGACTTCGCCACAGTGCGTGGCATCCGTGTCGAGCGTCTCGGCGTGGGTGTCGAGCCAGGCCGCGAGCGCTGGGGCGCGTGCGGCGAGTCCGCGCAGGCTGGCGTGCGTGCTCATGCGGTGTGTTCCTTGGGCTCCCAGCGGTAGGCCGCCAGTTGCGGATTCAGTTCGTTTTGCGAAAGATTGTTCGCGAAGTTGCACAGTGTAGCCAACGACACGCCCAGGACGACCTCAAGCGCCGCAGCGTTGTCGAAGCCGGCTGACTTGAAGGCGGTGAACGCCGCGTCCGACACGGCGCCGCGCGTGGCGATTACGGCGCGCGTGAAGACGGCCACTGCGTCGAGCCTGGCGTCAGACAGTTGGCGTTGGTCGCGAATCTCGTTGACGAGAGCCTCTGGTAATTGTGCCTTCTTCAGTGCGACAGCCGTGTGGCCCGCGACGCAGAAGCCGCAGCCATGAATGCCGGCGGCCGTGATCTGCACGACTTCGCGCTCGGCAAGCGTCAGGCTGGCGCGGCCGTTGATGGCGCCCACGGTCAGGTACGTTTCAAGCGCCGTCGGAGCGTTGGCGAGCGACGCCACCAGGTTCGGAAGGAAACCGTTTGCTGCAAGCGATTTTTCCAGGAACGGACGGCTCGCTTCCGGGGCGGTCTCAAGGGTATGCAATGGCAGTCGGCTCATATCGGGCTCCTTACAGTCGAGCTTCCATTGTGCGCAAGCTCGGCCGGATGCTCAATGCGCGCACGTCTGGAAATTCTGCGGATTTGTCTCAGCGCACCACGGCGCTGTCTCGGTGAGTGGCCGGCAGTCGCCACAGGGGTGTGGTTTGGCGTCGGTGAACGACGCGGGCGCTCGCGGGTCAGTGCAGCGGGTAGGCGATGGCAGGCGCGGGGTGTGTCGCGACAGCGACGGGTGAGGCGAGGCTGTTGGCTTGGCGTCGCCATGCGCCCGGCTGGATTCCGGTCACCCGTTTGAAGGCTTGTGCAAAGGCCGATTCGGACTGGTAGCCGACTTGCTCCGCCGCTTCAGGCAGTGAGACGCCCTCGCGCAGCAAGGCCGCCGCAGTCTTCATTCGGACCAGGGTGACGAACTGCGCGGGCGGCTGACCACCGATCTGCGCGAACTGCTTGCAAAAGCGCGCCCGCGACATGTGGACGAACGCCGCCATTGCATCCGTCGTCCAGCGCTCGCCCGGTGACTCGATGATCGCCGCTGCCAAGCGGCCGAAGGCGTCGCGCCGCATCAAACGCCACATGCCCGGGGCAACATCTTCGGCATGGACCGCTTCGCGCAACGCATAGTAAAAAAGGAGGTCGGTCAGACGGGCCAGCAGCGGCGAAGGGGCCTCCCCCGGGCGGCGTGCCTCCGCCTGGATCAGCGAGAAGATCTGCGTCATTCCCTCGAGACGCCCGCTGGCGCGGCGCGCCACGATCGGGTTCGGCAGCATCCCCAGCACCAATGCGTCAAGGTCCGTGCGGAATTCGAAGAACCCGCAGGCCAAGGCGACGGATAGGGTGTCGGTGACCTGATGGCCTGGCTGTGGTGCGAGCGGTGTCATCTTGCCTGCGCGTACCGAAAGGTCGGCAGGCGGCGCCGCATTCGGCGACAGGCAATGCGGCACGTCGGATAGCAAGAAGACGGCATCGCCCGCGTTCAGAGGGATCGTTCGTGCCGGCTGACCACCCCCGGCACCCATGTGCAAATAGCACCCGCCATCCAACACCACATGGAAACTCGCCCGTTGATGTCCAGCCGTCGACGCTTGATATACGCCGCAATATTCGCCCACGTGAAAGAGCGTGCTCTTCAACTCAAGCCCCGCCAACAACCAATCGGCAACCCGATCGGGATGACCAGGATTCTCGGTTGAGAATGCCCGTTGGGCGTCTTGCCCCGCTTGCGTGTTTCGCGTGTCCCTCGTGTCGTCCTGCATCGCCGCCCGCCCGTGTATGCCAAACCCACAGCAAAATTGGCATCCTCCCCACGCACATGACGTTGGGCAACTATTTTTTTGTTGGATGCTTATTCCGGGAGAGACGGGGTGTGGGGGGGCGGTGCGGTGGGCAGGGACCGGGTCAGGGCTTCCGAAAACATACCCTCGATAAGGCCAGCATCAGCAGCACAGCCCAATTCCCTTACGACGCCTGCGGCGCCGAGAGGACTCGGTCACGTTCCGCGACCCCGGCATCGCTTGCAAGCGATGCCTTTCGAGTCCCCACGCAATGTGCGCAGGCACATTGCTTTCTGGGCAGATATGAAAAAAGCCGATGATCTTTCGATCATCGGCTTTTTTGTATTTTTTTGGTGCCCAGAAGAGGACTCGAACCTCCACGGTGTTACCCGCTAGTACCTGAAACTAGTGCGTCTACCAATTCCGCCATCTGGGCCCCGTCAGCTCGCTTACTGCTTGCTCGCTGCGAAGAAACAAGATTATGCCGAGAGGGCAGTGGGCTGTCAACAGATTTGCGCCAGAAATTCAAAAAACTTTCATGTGCCCACCCGACCAATCCGTCGCCCCCTCAATCCACTACACCCACTACGCCGCACGCCCCAAATGCTCCGATCGAATCATATCGATCAAGTGACGCAATCCCGGTAACGTCTGACGCCGGCTCGGATAATACATCGACAACGGCGGCCCATTCACCGCCCAATCCATCAACACCGCCTCCAACGTGCCATTGGACAATTCCACCGATACGTTGCGCTCCAGCACATATCCCAACCCCAAACCTCCCACTGCCGCCGCGATCACGCCATCGCTCTCGTTGATACTCAGCGCACCCGGCACATCTAACTCCACCGCCGTCGATCCATTGCCCAACTCCCACTTGTACAGTGTGTTGTCCCCCAGCCGCATCCGGATGCAATTGTGTGACATCAAATCTTGCGGCACCTTCGGTCTGCCATGCCGCGCAAAGTACGCAGGTGAACCCACCACAATCCACTTCAACGCCGGCGTCAGCGGTGTTGCAATCATGTCGCCAGGTACCGTATCGCCATAACGCATCCCGGCGTCGAAACCCTCCGCCACAATATCCAGCATCCGGTCATCCACCGTCACGTCCAGCTCAATGTCCGGATACGACGCCACAAAGCGCGGGAGAATAGGATCCAGCAGCAAACGCGCCGCATCTCGCGGCACGTTCAGACGCAAACGCCCGGCAGGCGACGCCCGATAACGATCCAGTGCGCCAATCGCCGATGCAATCTGCTCGAGGCCCTGTTCCAATTCCTTCGCCAAGGCCGCTCCCGCCGCCGTGGGCGAAACGGACCGACTCGTGCGGTTCAGCAATTTCACACCCAGACGCGCCTCCAGATTGCGCATCGCGTGACTCAAGGCCGAGGTCGTCACGCCCAACTCCGTGGCGGCCTCCCGAAAACTCTGCCGACGGCAGATCGTGACAAAGACGTTCAAATCGGCAAGCTCGCCGCGAGTGAAGGCAGGCATGTAATTCCCAACAAGTATCAAGATCAAGCAACAAAAACCAAAAACACCCGACAAGCTCAACGTATTAAGCGTTTGTTGAACAATATTCAATTTTTTATGAGGTAAATTCTACAGACTTCCCTTTGAATCTGAAGGGGCGTCATGAGCGACGTGACGCAAACGCGACATATTCTCCGTGTCGATTTGCCGCGCTGCCGTCAATGCACGCATTGGACTTTCGCAGACTTGCCTCAGCCAGCCAGTGTCCGTTGTTCGTCATGTGGTGGGGCGGGGCGGGGCAGCGGGCTTGGTCAAGTGCCTGTGGTTGTGCGTGGTTCTGCCGTTGCGTTCGCGCTTGTCAGTGAGCAACATCCGCTCTGCGCTCCGAAATACCGCGCCTCGCGCGAGTCGGGGCACGCGCTTGATGATGCAAGAACTCCCGGAGATACCGCTATGCGATTGACCAGCACCCAGTTGCTATTTGTGGGCATTGCAACTGGTACAGGAATCTATCTCGTGAATCCGCTGCTTCCTCCAGGCGGTCTTTCACATCAGATATGGAACGGCCTCGCCGCCGGAGGCATAGCATTGGCTTCATCAACCGCGGCGCAATTCATCTGGCGAAGATAAGGTCGTTCGTTTCGCGCCGATTCTGCGCTTGATGAAGGGGTGTCCTGGTAGACGAGGTCAAGTGCGTCTGCCCGCATCGCCGCCAAATGGCTTGGGGAACTCTGTGTGTTTTTTGGGGGGGGGGGGGGGGGGCTGGGGG
>NZ_CABPST010000023.1 GCF_902459805.1 Pandoraea bronchicola
CCTGACGAAGAACCCGACTCGTTATCCTTACCGCCACTCGAACCGCTGCTCGACGAACCGCCGTTGCCAGAGGACGAACCGCTCGAAGGCGGAATGAGCGGCGGCGGGGCTGGCGTCGGCGTGGGCGCAGGGGCCGGCGGCGGCGGCGGCGGGAGCGGCAAATCCGGCCCACCTGACGACCCAGAACTGCTCGACGACGTCGAACCACTCGATGACCCAGAACCGCTTGACGATGTCGACCCGCTCGACGACCCAGAACCGCTTGACGATGTCGACCCACTCGACGACCCAGAACCGCTTGACGATGTCGACCCGCTCGACGACCCGGAACCGCTTGACGATGTCGACCCGCTCGACGACCCAGAACCGCTTGACGATGTCGACCCGCTCGACGACCCGGAACCGCTTGACGATGTCGACCCGCTCGACGACCCAGAACCGCTCGATGATGTCGACCCGCTCGATGACCCGGAGCTGCTCGATGACGGATTCGGCTTGTAATCCGGATAACTCGAGGCGGGACAAGCGCTGAATGCACAAAGCACCGGGAATCCACTATTGACGCTTGCATCGGATGGCATGCCAAACGAGGCTGCCACCATATTGTTCACGCTGAACCCATTTCGCCAAGACCAGAATGTCGGATCCGACATCTGGGCCGACGAAATTCCGGTTCCTATGGGCGAGCTGTTCCCGTTGTAGCCGATCCCCTTCATACCGTTCGGCAGGTTATCGCTATTCACGAAGATCCACCCCGTCCCGACCTGACGGACATCCGTTCCGGAGCCGACCACTGAGCCGATAGTGTCGGCCAGTCCCCCATTCAATTGCGTAATGGTTCCGGAGAAGTAGCTTTCGGTTATCCCGAGAGAATCCGCCTGACCGACCAGGCCGCCCACATACGATTTTCCGGTTACCGCGCTAGTCGAATAAGTGTCGTAGAGGCCGGACGATTTGCTCGACCCGCCCTGGGTTGCACCCGCCAGCCCGCCCACGTAATTCACGCCGACAACAGCCCCGGCAGCGTAAGCAGTGAACACTGTGCCCGCGAGCACGCCGAACAGACCGCCCACGTTATTCGCACCGGTCACGGCCCCTGTGGCATACAGATACGCGTAGCCTGCCCCGTACGACGTATTGCCTGGCATGCCGTATCCGATCAGGCCGCCGACCCGGGTGGCGTTAGGCGCATTGACCGCGACCGTCGAGTAGCTGTATGCGACACTCCCCGCGTTACCAATCAGTCCACCGATAGTGTCGGAGGCACCCGACACGGCCCCTGTCCCACTGACATAGCTGTTCATCACCATGCTCAGGGCGTCCAGCGAACCCGCCAGGCCGCCGACATTCCAATCCCCGCTTACGCCGGCATTACCCAGTACCACGCCGACGTTGCGCACGATGGCCGGAATCGCCGCCTTGCTGCTGATCGATGAAAACAACCCCACATTGTTGGTGCCCGGCAAGTTGATCTCAAGCCCGGTGATCTGGTGTCCCAGCCCATCGAATATGCCCGTGAAACTCCCGGTGTTTCCGGCAACGAGACCGATCGGCGTAAACGCGCCACTCAATGCCAGGTCACTCCCAAGGAAGTAGTACCCGGTCAGCGACATGTTCTGGAGATCCGACTGAGTACGGATCTGCGTGTAAGTCTTGCCACCGACAGAAAGCGTCCCGGTACTGTCAAAATCCACGCGCCCCGCGAACCCCGATCCCCCCGTGGTGAATTGCATGGCAACCGTCCCCGGTGTGGTAGCCGACCCCGCCTGCAGCGTGCCCGGGTTGAACGCCAGCGAAGCCGAACCGGTTGCCGACATCACCGCGCTGACATAGATGTTGCCTTTCGCATTGAGTGTTAGCGTGTTTGCCGTCCACAGGACCGGATCGTTGACGAAAATTCGGCCACCCGGATTTCCGTAGTACCCCCCTCCCTGATCGGAGCTGATGGTCACGTCGCTCGTCGCGAGCCGGGCACTCAGCGCGGCGCCGGTGATATCTCCGCCCGAGGCGGCAATCATGAAGTCGTTCGGGTCGATCAGCCACGTTCCGGTCTTCCCCCGCGGCGCGCGCGTATCGATCATCGCGCTGTCGGCAATCTTCACGTTTGAGGCCGACGTCTCCACGAAGCCGCCGTCGCCACCGAGATTGCCGCCTCGTGCACTGAGGGTGCCGTCCACCGTCGTCAGGCTCGCGCTATTGCCCAGATCGGCAATCAACGTCACGGTGCCGCCCTTGCCGGCGCTTTGCGTCGCCGCATCCGCGTTGATCGTGCCGCTCTGCCGGATGGTGTCGCTCGCCGACAACTGAATCGTGCCGCCGTCGCTCGTCAGGCCGGTGGCCTCCAGCGAACCGGTGTTGCGCACCACGCCACCTTGCAAGCGGTCCGCCGCCTGCGCCGAGAGGATGATGAGGCCGCCCGGTGCGCGCACTGCGTTGCCGTTCTCCACCAGCGCAGCAATCGTCGCCGGGCTCACCTGAATGCCGGCAAGCGTGTGGTTGCCTCCGAACTGCAACTGATACGTTTCACCCGCTGCCAGCGCTACCGTGCCCAACTGCGCCACCACCACGCCTCGGTTACGCACCTCGGGAGCGAGCAACGCGATATAGCCGCCCAACGCTGACCGAAGCTGACCGTCGTTGATCACGCCGCCCGTCGCACCGTTGCGCGTGAAACGGTAGTTACCCGACATGAAATCGTTATCGGCAATGCCGTGCGTGGTCGCCACCAGGCTGCCAACGTTTACGCTTGCCGTCGCCCCGAAGTACACGCCCGCCGGATTGACGAAAAACACCTGGCCGGGCGCGTTGACACTGCCGTATATCTGGCTCGGATTGCTGTCCAGCACCCGGTTCAGAATGGCCGCATTCGCCGAGGGCTGCTGGAAGTTGACCGTGGCGGCACTCCCCACGTTGAACGTCTGCCAATTGACCACCGCGTTCTGCGAGGTCTGCGTCACATTCATGGTGTTGCCGTTCGTGCTGATCGTGGCCTGCCCGGCCGCAACCTGTCCGCCCGTGGGCAATTGCGTTGGCGTTGGCGGTGCTGCGTGGACCACCATCGCGCCCGAGAGCGCGACGACCAGCGGCTTGGCGATGAAGCGTCGTCGCAGCAGAGGGAAGGCGCCGATGCGCGCAACGACACTGCCTTTATCCTTGCCTCGGGCACGGGACGTCTCGGCCACAACAACCCAGGCGCGCACGAGTTCGCTCCAGATCAGGCGATAGATCTTGTTCATGATCAAATTCCGGAAAACTTAGAACGACAGGCTGGCCGCCAGCCATACGCGATTCTTGATGAGAGAGCCGTCCTGATCGGTGCCCGACGCGGTCGCATTCGGATTGCCTCCGATGCGGTGCGCCCAGGTCGCGCTCAGGCTCACCCCGCGCCCCGGCTGCCACTGCACACCCACGCCAGCCCCCTGGAGCGAGTAGTCGTTGACGGGCGACGCGCCGGGGAAGTTGTTATTGCGATTGACCGCCACATGCCCCCAGTCGTAGAAGCCGACCAGCGACACCCCATGCGGCAGGCGCCAGCGCAATTCCATATTGAGCATCTGCCCTTCGCTGCCGCTGCCCTCCCCGATCGGATACGCTCGCACGCCGCTCGGACCGCCGAGATAGAACTTCTCCGACGAGTCCAGATTCTTGCTCGCCATCTGGCCCGAGAACGACGCGTATGCCGTCAACGTGTCCGTGAGCACCTGCTGGCGCGACAGCGCATAACGCAGCTTGAGGAACTGCCCTTCGGTGCGCAGCGTCAGTGCGTCCGCCGCCTTCGTGGGCGAGCGGCTCAGGTTCAGATCTCCGCCCGTCATCACAACGCTGGCCGTGTTCACCCCGCCGCGGCCAAGACCGTCGAGCAGGTTCCCGCTCAACCCGGCGCTCAGCGTGTTATTGAAATAGCGGCTCGTGGTGACCTGATTAGCTTCGTTGTCGTAAGTTTTGAAGTCGTAGTTCGCGAGGAAGAACAGATTGCGATCGCGGGCACGGACGATCGGGTAGGACGCCTCAAGTCCCACCGTGTTGGAATTGCCGCGGGCGTGCAACGCCTCGAAGTCGTCCGTCACCAGCCGGTAGTCAAGGCGCGACGCATTCGCCCCGACTCGCCACCCGTCGTAGCCCACCGGCACCGTGTAGCCCGTGCGGAAGTAGCGATAGCCGTCGCTGAGCAAGGCCGTCGCCAGCAGTTGATCCCCGATGCCGGCGGGACTATTTACGCTTGCATTGCCCACGAGACGCGCCGCCCCCGTCGAACGTGCGCCCTGGTTATCGGTCGCGACATTGCCAATGACCAGCGGCGTTTCCACGAAATTCAGCGCGAGGTCCGTCTCGCGCTCCTGCGCGCCGGGTTGCAGCCGCCCGACCAACGCAACGCCCGGAAGGTCGTTGGCCAGGAGCAGCGCCCGGTCCAGCGACGCCGTATTGAGTGGCTCGCCGACGGCCTGATGCGTCGTGAAAGTGTCGACGACGCGTGCGTGACTCACGCGCTTCGGACCGTCGCCCTCGAAACGCACGCCGCCAAATACCCCTTCGACAACCTGAATGGTCACGACGCCGCCGCGAATGTCCTGTGCGGGAAGATAGGCCCGCACGACCCAACCTGCGGCGCGGTACGCCTCGGCCACCGCTGTTGCAGCCTCCTGCAACTCGTTAAAGCTCAACGGACGATTCAAATATCCCGCGACCACAGGCGCCAGTTGCACTTCGCTCAGCTTCGTGTTTCCAGCAAAGCGAAACGCTGTCACCGTCACCGTGGCCTCGCCCTGGCGCCGCATGGGCGGCGGAGCAACGGAGCGCTCAGGGGCGACCGGACGCGGCAACGCCGGCGGCAGGTCCGGCTCAATCTGCTGACGCAGCGCGCCCGCGTCGGGCGGCGTTTGCGCCAGCGCGGTCCCCATGCTCAGGGCAATGAACAACACGCCCGCAGACGGACGCAGGCCGACGGTGATGCGGCGAAAAGGAAGCGAAGTGGCGATAGGCATGGCGCTTAGAAATTCCGTACACACTTGCAAAAGTGCATCGCCTGGGGCTTGACAGCAACGGTGGGCAAAGCCCGCGCGCAGCCTCAGGGCAGTCGCCCTGAGGCCCACAACGTGAATCAATGCATCACCCCAAAGCAGGTCTCACTGGGACGGGAGTTGGCTCGCGTGTCAGGACAATCGCGCGCATCTCGCATCAACGGTTTTCACTGTCTGGGCGTGGCTATGGGGATCGGAGAACCGGGTAAAGCGATAGTGGCGCGTGCACGACCCGCCATGCGCGCAGTCCAGGCCGGCATATTCCGTACGTCATTTGGAAGGTTCTTCGAGGTGGCTTGATCGTGATTTTGAGTTTTCTGTGCGCTGTGGCTGCGTCTCGCCACACTCCCGCAAAGGCGCACAATCTTAGCCGCGCGATCGCCCCCAATTTGACGATCACCTTTTCCAGACGGAAAGATTCCTTTGCTCTACGGAAATTTTTTTGGTGCGCTATCGATCGGTGGGAAGTGCGCAGTCAATATCCCCATGTCGCGGCATGGGCCTTCACCAGATCTGCCGTGCGTTGGGAGGTCAGTTGAGAACGCGACGGTAGTGGCAGCCCATTCGAACCACCAATTGGCTTATTCACCTTGGGTTGGGGGTGGCTGGGGGGCTTATCTGGCTAGGGATTGCGGGTGGGGCGTTTACTATTTTTGGGGTTACTGCGCGAGGGTGAGTCTCTGATCTTTATGGCGGGGGGATTTAGGTGATGGCAGGGGGCGTGGCAGCGAATTGGGTCGAAAGGGACGGCATTGCGATGGCGGTATTCGACCCTTCTCAATCCTCCCCAGTCCTTATATCAAACGACTGTTTTAAGGATATCTACCGTCATCTGCTCCCGCGCTAAATTCTGATTTGGATTACCAACAGATTTTTCGACAGCCAGAACACCGATGTGTATTTTTTTTGCTGATAATTCGCACCATCGTGGATGGACCTGCCAATGATCCTTCCGGGTCAGTCTCCGCTCTCGAACTATCCGCACACGGGATTCCTCTCGCCAGAGTCAACTGCCGCTCCTGCCAGGCCACGCGGCCTCCTCCGCCAATTCGAAACGTCAAAGCAACCTAGTGTTCGCTCCCAGAAATAACTTTGCAACGCGAGATCTTTTCGAGCATGGAATCGACGGTTGCCGTCCAAATGAATGGGCGCTTACGGATGTTGCACTGATCGACGTACCGTTAGATTCATGAGATCAGCAGTACATATTGAAATCATTGCCGAGTAACGATTAAACCGAAAGTTGGCATTGACGGCACGTGACGCTTTTCCTAACATCTCGTCGGCATCGGTGTGGCTGTCCAAATAAGGAAAAATGTCACGCTGGTCAACGGGGGCCAAGGATTATGCTTAATCAGTCGCATGGTCATGCAGGATGCAATTGGTTGTAGATGTCTTAGTCCGCGCGTCATTCCCTCATTACGAGGGGGGCCTGATGGCGGTCAGGCCTGATTTCCCAGAACGCGAAAAAAGAAAAGCCCGCAATACAGCGGGTAGGACGATAGAGAATGCGTGTGCTGACACAAAGCAGCCCGTATGGCCGGCATGGGGTTGCCGGATGGTCGATGTTCCGATGCCGGGGTGCGGCGACAGGGGCATGGGAAGACGGCCGCACCGTGCACCATCAGCCTGCGCGAGCGCGTTGCCTCATCACATGGCGCTGGCTGCGCGCGCTGATGCTGATGATGGTGCTATGGGCGTCCGCCTCGGCAGCCTGGGCGAGTTGCTCCATCAACTGGAACATCCAGCCCTCAGAACGCCAAGGCAACGGCACGTTCATGCGGGAACTGACGGCTGCCGAATACGTCGCGTGCGATACAGGCGCGGCCAACGGCATCTTTTCAGATTCCCAGGGCGATACCTTTGCGGTGGCTGCGCCGGACGGTTCGTCTCTGTATGTCGACGCGAACACTTTTCTGCACGATTATCTGGTGTTCTCGCCCGCAGCCGGCCAGAGGGGGCCATGGACATTCACCCTGTACGGCTGCCCGTTTATCAACGCTTGCCCCCCGTACAACAGCCTCGTGATCGTCAACGTCACGATACCGCCGCCGCCCGTCGTGACGGCCGTGAGCCCGAGCATTGGACCGTTAGGCGGCGGAATTCCCGTCACTATCACCGGCACCGGCTTCACGGGCGCCGTGGAGGTCTATTTCGGCGCCAGGAGCGCCACGAGCTTCAGTATCGACAGCGACACGCAAATCACGGCAGTGGCGCCGTCCGGCAACAACGCGGTCGACGTCTCGGTCGCGACGCCCTTTGGCACCAGCAGCACGAGCGCGGCTGACCGGTTCACCTATATAGGGGCACCCATCGTTGGCCCAACCAGCACCACTGTTGCGTACGGCAGCACTAACAACACCGTTCCGGTGTTCTTCACGGGTTCGCCGAACAGCCTGGCCGTCTCCACGCCGGCTACCCACGGCACGGCCACTGCCTCGGGCTTGAGCATCACCTACACGCCCAACGCATCGTTTTCGGGCACCGACACGTTTGCCTATACGGGCACCAATGCGGGCGGCACGTCGGCGCCAGCCACCATCACTGTCACCGTATTAAATGCGTCGGTTACCTATGCGCCGTCGTCGCCCGCAGCGGGTACGGTGGGCATGGCGTATAGCCAGACGCTGGCCCCGGCGGCCAGTGGCGGCGCCGCGCCGTACACCTACGCGCTCGCCTCGGGCGCGCTGCCGGCTGGCCTGACCCTGGACCCCAGCACCGGAGCCCTCTCCGGCACGCCCACGGCGAGCGGCACATTCAACTTCACCGTCAAGGCCACCGACGGCAGCATGGGCTCGGGGCCATTCTCGGCCACCAGCGGCACACTCACGCTGACCATCAATGCGCCGACGATCAGCCTGTCGCCTGCTTCGCTGCCCATGGCGACGGTGGCCACGTCCTATAGCCAGACCGTGTCGGCTAGCGGCGGCACGGCGTCGTACACGTACGCAGTCACGTCAGGTTCGCTGCCTTCGGGCATGACGCTGAGCTCGGGTGGCGTGCTCTCGGGCACGCCCACCGCAGGGGGGGCATTCAATTTCACGGTAACGGCTACCGACAGCTCCGGCGGTGCAGGCCCGTACACGGGGAGTCGAGCGTATTCGTTTGTTGTGAATGCGCCCACGTTGTCGATCACACCGGCATCGGGCAGCCTCAACGCCTCAGTTGGGGTCGCTTACAGCCAGACGTTCAGCACCAGCGGCGGTACAGCGCCCTACCACTACAGCCTTGGTGTCAACTCTGGCACGCTGCCCACGGGGGTGTCGTTTAATAGCGCCACTGGCGTGCTATCAGGTACGCCCACCAGCACGGGCACCGTCAACTTCACCATTACTGGTACGGACAGCTCCACAGGCACAGGGCCGTACAGCACATCGGGCACGTACACACTGACCGTCGCTGCACCTACCATCAGCGTGTCGCCCACCACGCTGAGCGCAGCGACGGTCGGCGCGGCCTACAGCCAGACGGTCTCGGCCAGTGGTGGCAGCGCGCCCTATAGCTACGCGGTGACGAGCGGCGCGTTGCCTGCGGGTCTGACGCTCTCCAGCGGCGGAAGCTTGTCGGGCACGCCAACGGCCGGTGGCACGTTCAACTTCACCATCACGGCCACCGACGCGAACAGCTATACCGGCGCACGCACGTACAGCCTGACGGTCGGCATTCCCACAATCGTGGTGAGCCCGACCACGCTGCCCGGTGCCACCATTGCCACGGCCTATAGCCAGACCATCACGGCCAGCGGCGGTACGGCGCCCTACGGTTATGTCATCACGTCGGGCTCGCTGCCGGCAGGCATGGCCTTGACCACAGGTGGCGTGCTGTCCGGTACACCAACGGCAGGCGGCATATTCAACTTCACCGTTTCGGCCAAGGACAGCAGCGCCGGCACGGGTTCACCGTATGCTGGCAGCCGTGCCTATACGCTGACGGTGGCATCGCCCACGATGACGATCACGCCGGCCTCCGGCGCGCTCAACGGAGTGGCAGGCACGGCCTATAGCCGCAACTTCAGTGCGAGTGGCGGCGTTGGCCCGTACACCTATGCGCTGGCGGTCTCCGCCGGCACGATGCCGACCGGCCTGAGCTGGAATGCCGGTACGGCCACGCTGTCGGGCACGCCCACTACGGCCGGCACGGTCAACTTTACGGTGACGGCCACCGACAGCAGCACCGGCAGCGGCCCGTATGCGGTGATCGGCACATACGCACTGACGGTGTCCGCGCCCACCATTGCGGTGGCGCCAGCTACGCTGCCCAGCCCGGCCATCGCCACGGCCTACAGCCAGACGGTGAGCGCCAGTAACGGCAATGCGCCGTACACCTACGCAATCACCGCAGGGGCATTGCCGGCAGGCCTGGCGCTGAGTTCGAGCGGCGTACTCTCCGGCACACCCACCGCGAGCGGTACATTCAGCTTCACCGTCACGGCCACCGACGCCAACGGCTTCGCGGCCAGCCGCGCCTATAGCGTCAGCATCGGCGCGCCGACAGTGACCGTGAGCCCTGCGGCCGTGACGGCCGCCCAGGTCACCACAGCCTACAGCCAGACTTTCAGCGCCACGGGCGGCACTGCGCCGTACACGTACTCGGTGTCCACCGGCACGCTGCCGGCGGGCCTGAGCCTGAACGCCAGCACCGGTGTGTTGTCGGGCACGCCCACTGCATTGGGCACCAGCACCTTCACCGTGCAGGCCACCGATAGCAGCACCGGCACTGGTGCGCCGTACCGCGGCACGCGCAGCTACACGATCGTGGTCGGCCAGGCGATCGGCACCGCGCCGGCCGTGACGGTGACCACGCTGTCCAGCACACCCGTCACGGTGCATGCGACAGCCAATGTGACAGGCGGACCGTTCTTGTCGATCGCCATCGTCAGTCCGCCGCCCAGCGGCTCGGCGGTCGTCAACGGTCTGGACATTGTCTATACCCCAGCACCGACCACCTCGGGCGCGGTCAACTTCACCTACGCGCTGATCAACACGGCGGGCACCTCTGCGCCGATTCCGGTGACGGTCAACGTCAACGGTGTGCCGATTGCCGTGGCGCAGAAGCAGGTCACGACGGCGTCTGGCCAGGCGGTAAGCGTGGACCTGACCGAAGGCGCCACGGGCGGACCGTTCACGGGCGCCGTGCTGGTGTCGGTAGTGCCGTCCAACGCGGGCACGGCCAGCATCGAGCAGAAGGCAGTGCAGACGCCGGCCGGCGTGAAGCCCCTGGCGGCAGCCGCATCCACCTACATGCTGAACTTCACGCCATCGAGCACCTACAGCGGCCCGGCGGTGCTGACGTACAGGCTGACCAATGCTTACGCCACGTCCACGCCTGCCACCGTGCAGGTGAGCGTGACGGCGCGCAAGGACCCCTCGGCCGATCCTGATGTGGCGGGCCTGATCAACGCGCAGAACCAGGCAGCACGGCGTTTTGCCACCACGCAGATCGACAACTACAACCGCCGTCTTGAAGCGCTGCACGGCACCGGCCGTGCGCCCTCGGACAACGGTCTGAGGGTTGCCCTGCCGGCGGCGCGCGCAGTAGATGCGCAGGCGCGCTGCCAGGACGTGGTCGGCATCGCCGCGCGTGATGCCTGCCTGCGCGGTGACGGCTCTGGCCGCTCGCTCGCGCGCGGCAAGCGCAACTCAGATGCGACGGCCAACAAAGACGACCCGTCCAACGTCGACCCCGGCCCCGACCTGCCGGGCGCTGATGCCGTAGGCGCTGGTGCTGACAGCACCGATTCGCGACTCGCGTTCTGGAGCGCGGGTACGCTGGACTTCGGCTTTGCCAACGCGGCGGCAATGCGTTCGGGCTTCCGCTTCACCACGGGCGGTGTGACGGTCGGTGCGGACTATCGCATGTCGGATCAGTTCTCGGTCGGCGCCGGTTTCGGCTACGGGCGTGACTCCACCGACATCGGCAACGCCGGCACCAAGAGCACGGGTGACAGCTACAGCTTGGCGCTGTATGGCAGCTATCGTCCGCAGCCGTCGTTGTTCGTGGATAGTGTGGCGGGTTTCGGCACGCTCAGCTTCGACTCGCGCCGCTGGGTGACGGACTCCAACGACTTCGCCACCGGCAAGCGCAATGGCCGCCAGATGTTCGCGTCGGTCTCGGCCGGTTATGAGCATCGTGATCGCACGTGGCTGATCTCGCCATACGGCCGACTGTCGGTGTCGCAATCGACGCTGGATCAGTTCAGCGAATCGGGTGCCGGCATCAATGCGCTGACGTACTTCGAGCAGACGGCGACGACAGTGTCCGGCACGCTGGGCATGCGCGCGGAATACGCGCAGAAGACCAAGTGGGGCACGTTCCTGCCGTTTGCGCGTGTGGAGTATCAGCATGACTTCAACGGGCAAAGCAACGCGGGGCTGGCGTATGCGGATCTGGCTTCGTTCGGGCCTGCGTACTATGTGCCGGGCACGCCGTTCGGGCGTAATCGCGTACAGATTGGGCTGGGTACGAAATTCCGCACGGAGCCGTTTACGTTTGGGCTGGACTACAACGTGATGACGGGGATGGGTGGGTTGCAGCAGGGGGTGCGACTGACCGTCAGTGCGCCGTTCTGATGTGGCATGTGTTTTGTTTGCAAAGAACCAGCCTTCGGGGCAATGCCAGTCAGTTAAATGCTGACTGGCATTTTTTCGTTGGGAACTTGCGAGAGCGGTTTGATCTGCCTTGAGAAATCCGGACCACCTGGAATGTTATTTTTTCGGTGAACTTTACCCTTGAAAAAATGAGGGGGTTGCCGTGAAACGACTGACCTTGAAACGCCCGATCCCAATGCCTTGCTCACGCATCATTCCCGTGATGCTGCGACTGCCCGCTGGGCTACAGCTTTCGATGAACAGCTCGCGCACACGACTGCGTTGCGCCATGCGCATCGGATCGACACGCCGGCGCCGCTGTCATAGGCATACAAGCAAGATCGGGGACGCTCGAACAACGCACAGAGCAGGGCTACGGGCTCGGCTTTGCCTAACTGCTCAATCAGCGCGTACGTTCGGTCCCTTCCGACATTAAGAGCACGGTAGCTTTTTTAAAGTGGCTTTCTCGCGCTCAAGACGATCAATGCGCGCCTCGAGCTCCTGGATACGCTGCGGCTCTGGCGCGAGGGCTCTGCGCTGAGGGGCAACACCCCGACGTTCAAGCTGGAGCTGTTCAACCCACCGGCGCAAAACGGACTCGGCCACGCCGACAGAGCGGCATGCGTCTATGTGGCTGTAGTTCTGGTCGAGAACCAGCGCCGTAGTATTGCGTGTGAACTCAGGGGAAAACGAACGGCGTTATTTGGTCATCAAACACCTCTTCATGGCGAACGTTTTCGCCTAAATGAGGGTTCGGGGGAGGATTAGACCACTACACAATTGCCCCCAGTAGGCACGAAAAAGTTCATTGGCAGCCACAGCACGATATTTTTTTCCACGGGCAAATCGAAGCGCTAGCGCTGAGCCACCCCTCCCCCGAAAAGCGCAATGGGAAGCTTGTCATCTGGTCGCCATAGCAACGTGAGAGGTGCCATCAGGGGGTGAATGGTGGCATTCGTATTCCATGATTCGCCGCAGCCGACTCCGCAAGTGCATCGGATGAAGTTCATGGATAGTCGGCACATGAACATTGCCTCGCTTCATCCCGCACCTCCCCTCGAGAAACTAGCCTTTACTCAGACATGCGTACAAACATGGGCAAAAACCACAAAAATAAAAAAAGCCCTTGAAGCCAAGGGCTTTTAAACATCCGTGGCGGAGAGAGGGGAATACAAGTCGGAGTCCATCGCATTCCACAGAGATTAATAATTTCATTACAAATCAATAATATACAGATTAATATCGTCCATGGAAGTCTAGACGACACTACCTGATTCTTGTATAACTTTGATAGTCGATTTGTATGTTGGAGAATGCGAACCATCAATCGGCTGAGCACTCAGGGCGTCGCGCGCAACGGCAAACCAGGGCTGTACGCTGACGGAGGCGGGCTCTATCTGCAGATTACAAAAGCCGGAGTCAAATCGTGGCTGTTCAGATATATGCGGGACGGCAAGGCACGAGGTATGGGCTTGGGCCCTCTTCATACCATCGGTCTCGCCGAAGCCAGAACGCGTGCCCTTGAATGTTGAAAGATGTTGCTGGACGTACGCGATCCTTTAGACGAAAAGGAACAACAACGTGTCTCACGTAAGGTCGCCAGCACAAAGAGCAAGACCTTCATGGAGTGTGCCGAAGCGTACATTGATGCTCACAAGGCGGGCTGGAAGAATGCAAAGCACGCGGCGCAGTGGACAAGCACATTGGAAACGTACGCAGAGCCCGTTTTCAAGGGGATCACAATCTCGTCCATCGATACGACATTGGTCATGAAGGTCTTCGAACCGATCTGGAAGACCAAGACGGAAACCGCGACTCGCGTTCGAGGACGAATCGAATCAGTTCTCGACTGGGCTACCGTCAGTGGATATCGCAGCGGCGAAAATCCCGCACGCTGGAAGGGGCACTTGGATCACTTGCTGCCAAAGCGATCCAAGGTTCAGAAGGTGGAGTACCATCCCGCACTTCCCTATAGCGAAGCGCCGGAATTCATGAAAGTGCTTCGCTCGCAGGCCGGCATTGCTGCACTTGCGCTTGAATTCCTAATCCTAACGGCAACAAGAACGAACGAGACCATTGGCGCTCGGTGGGACGAAATCGATATCAAAAATCGCGTCTGGACCATTCCCGGATCCCGCATGAAGACTGGAAAGGAGCATCGTGTCCCACTCTCCGCTCAAGCGATAAAGATTCTGAAACGCATGCAATCGGATTCGACCGGAGAATTCGTTTTCCCCGGTCAGCGTGACGGCAACCCAATGTCCAACATGGTGTTCCTTCAATTGCTAAAGCGAATGGGGCGTAGCGATATCACGGCCCATGGTTTTCGTTCAACCTTCCGCGACTGGGTGGGCGAGACGACGCAATATCCTCGCGAAGTCGCAGAAGCCGCTCTAGCCCATATTCTGAGAAACAAGGCGGAAACAGCGTATGCTCGTGGCGATTTGTTCATGAGGCGCACGACGTTGATGCATGACTGGGCCAAATATCTTGGTGACTAACTCACCACATTGCCCACGCCGTCGTACTGCGAGTAGTTGGCCTCGTACTTCGACGCGCCATCTGACTTCGTCACCGTCTGATGCAGCAACCGGCCGTTCTGATCGTACATGCTCTGACGCGTCTCGCTGCCATTGCCCCCGTCCGCACCGTTCAACGCCGTCACATACTACTGCGGGTCCCGTCTGCACCACCCGGTTCGCACCATCGTAGAAACGCGTGTCGAGCAGCACGCCATCGCGCGAAACGTGCGACAACCGGTTATTGCTGTCGCAGTCGTATGCTTCGGTCGTCAGACCGTTCACCGCCGTGTATTGCGTGCGATATCCGTCGAAGCGCGCCATCGTGTACGTATAGTTGTTCGTGTACCAATCGCCATCCTGATTGGCCAAAATCAGCAACAAATTTACGCAGCAGATTTGTTAGTCGAGCTTGAGCATCCTTTGAATACGCATAAAACTCCGGCACGATGAGATCACGAATTGCACTGGCAACGTCTTTGGGGCCGTTCACATCCAGCCCATGAAGCCGCACGCAGTCCGCATCGCTCACAAAATTTTTATAAAAAACCTTGAGAAAACTTAGCAAACCAAAGATTTCCGTTAGTCTCACGAGCGTTTTATTCACGCCAACAATTGAAGCATTATTGAGCAGAGGATGTAAGTCAACGAATGTACGAAACCGACGCAAACGGTCTGTGACCAACATCGGCCTTATCGAAAGCATTGATTTATACCCTCTCGCCTTCCTCACCAGCCTTAGGTGCTAGCGAGAAATTGACACTCACACTAGCTAGATTGAGGTGATCCTGGAACGTATAAAGTTTTCGAAATTATTTGCGACGGGCGTCGCACTTAGATTTGTAGGATCAATTTCTACGACGCTCCAATTTTTTTTATCAAAGGCCACGTTAAATCCTTGGAAGTCATCTCCGAGCAGCAGCAGACCAGCAAGCAGGGGATCGGCTTCGCCAAACACCTCTTCTGGCTCCAACAACCCTCCATAAAGCATAAAGCTAGAATCTCCCAACTCTCCGAATCCTACTTGCGTGATGAAATCCAAATAGTCTCTTGGCAAGGAACCAAAGACTGCCACCTGTTTTAATGCCGCTTCGGGACTGATTTGAATAAGTCTATGACCCTACACCCGAATTAGTACCGATCAGAAGTAGAAATTTCCGGCTTCGGGGTTTCGTCCGTCAAGGCGCGCTGC
>NZ_CABPST010000024.1 GCF_902459805.1 Pandoraea bronchicola
ATCTACGGCGCGCCGAGCAATTTCACGGTGAAGGGTCCGAAGCTGGGCCGCGACATCTTCACGGCGGATCTGGGCGTGGACATGCAGGTCAAGAAGCAACTGGAAGTGCGCGTGGGCGGCAACGTCAGCGTGCGCAAGGGCGAGAGCGCGCTGGGCGGTGGTATCTCGGCGAAGTATCGCTTCTAAGACCCGGGCTGACGTAGAGAGGACGACATATCGTTTCGTCACATCTGCGTTGAAGACAAGAAACCCGTCATCCCCGAAAGGGCGTGACGGGTTTTTTTATGCTTCGGCACGTGATGAGCGCATCTCGCCTTCGCGGAAGTGATGGGGAGCGCCGGATGGCAGCGCTGGAAAACGTGCGATGCCAAGCACGGATATGCCGCTGGGAAATGACGTGCTTCAAGCCGTTATCCGTTGTTTGCGGGCCTCATTTTTTGAATGATTGGGGGATTGATGATGGGGAAATATATTTAATTGGGAATTAACTTACATTTTATTGAGTGTTTTTTAAAAATATTCCCAATTTGTTGAAAAAATAATTCCTTGGGTTAAGTATCAAATCCAAGTGCTTTTGCATCGATTTCGATAGTCCGGCTTTTAGACTTCGTGAGCCTTGACGCAGGTCGTAGTGCCGTGTCTGGAGTGTGGTGAAGCAAATTCATCATTTTCACGAATTAACTTGTGGATTATCGAATGCAAAAGAACCATCCGAAGTCGAACGCTCTGCGTCAGACGAAAATTTGCATGGCCGCTGCGGCCGTGGTGACGGCAGCAGCGCTGCCGGGATATGCGGTGGCAGATTTGACGTGGGAAGAATCCCGTGAAGAAAGAGTAACCAATCTGACGAAAGCAGACACTGGGCTGATTTCTAACGCAGAGAAAGCACTCCGCGAAAATGAAACCAAGCTTATTAACGCAGGGCGATACAAAGACCTTGCCGAGCAAGTCGAGAAGGTTCTATCCGCTCAGGAGATTGAAGATGCGCAGAGGCTCTCGAATCTTCGGCCGGTGGCAGAAAGAATTAACGTCGAAGTCAGCAGACTCGTTAGGGTAGCGGCCGGTGCCAGCGCGGACAAGGCGCTCCATCAGGATTACCAGAACGCGCTCACCTCGCTTCAGAGTAAGGTGAATGCCATCAGCAGTGTGGCAAAAATCAAGACCAATGACCCAGCGAGAAAGGCGCTGGATGGCCTCGTGAAGAAAGAATCTATTGACGGAATCGTCAATCCTGCACAGAACGCCGCCGTCAAAGCTCAGCAAGATTTTGAACTTCTGACGCACAAGTCTGCTGCACTGAGCCGTGTCGCCAGCAAGGACGAGTACAACTACCTCACTAAAACGACGTTCCTGCTTGATGCGAACGCCGCCGGCGCTGACAAGAACGGCGAACAGGTAATTTCGTGGGGCGACGCAAATCTGAAGACCTTTGACGTAGATACCGCTGCGGGCACCGGCGCCGATCGGGCGAAAATTGCGAAAGAAGTCGCCCTCGAAATCGGAAGCTTCTCGGGCGACAAGTCGGACGCGATCCACGGTATTGCAAACGGTGACCCCAAAACCGCAGAAATCGGCACCCTTCGTGCACTGAACGGCGCGAAGCACGATGTTCAGGTCAAGGACGGCGCTCTGAACATTCATCAGGCCATCGAAAGCGAAGGCAATGGCGAGCTTTCGGTGACGCTCGGTAAGAAGGGTGTTCTGAACTTTAAGGGCCAGGCCGACGAGGCCAAGGCTAACGGCGGCATCAAGGGCGATAACGTGACGCTGGTCGCAGGTAGCGCCGACGTTGCGATTGTCGCTGCTACTACCGCAGACGGCGCCAAGATTACATTCGGAGATAGGACGAGCGCCGGTAAAGCCAGGATCGATCTTCACAGCGGCGCCAGCTTGGAATTCGGCAAGGGCTCTGACGCCGGGAACAGCAAGATCACTGTCGCTCGTTCGGTGACGAATGCGGATATTGACGCCCGGAAGGTCGAGCGCGAGGCAGCTTTGGCGGCTAACCTCAACGCCGATCTCACCGCGCTGCCGGAACTCACTGAGCAGCTTGGCGCCACGCTCGTGTTTGAAGAGTCGTCTGCCGCCAATGCCGACATTGTCAACGCCGGTGCCATCACCTTCACGGCTTCGGATCTGAGCACGGCGAAGCTGAAGAATGTGGCAGGCGGGACGGTCACCATCCAGGGCAAGGAAGTCGGTGTTGTTGACGATGAAAACAATCCGGTCAACGACTCTGAATCCGGTCTGCAAGTGATGGAGACGAAGTTGTCGGACGGCGGCACCGCCCTTGTCTTTAACCAAGGGACGCTGACGGTCGAGAACACGAATCTCAATGGGATGGATTTGCAAAGCGTTGGCAAGGCGACGATCGAAAAATCGATCGGCGGCAAGTCAATGGTCGCTAATCTCTCCGATGGTGACCTTGCGATCAGCGAAACGCAGCTTCAAAACATGAAGCTGGTCAACGCTGGCAAGGCGGCGATCACGAAGTCGAAGGGCGGCGAAGCATTCATCGCGAACATCGATGACGGCGAACTGGCCTTCTCCGACGCGGACCTGCAGCGTTTGGCACTGGCCAACGAAGGTACGGTCAAGATGAGCGGCAAAACCGTCGCCACCGACGCGTCGATCAAATTGCACGGCGGTTCGCTGGATGTATCGGCTATTGCGATTTCCGCCGCTGAGGCGGGCAAAGACAAGCCTGAAAACTCGCTCACCATCGGCTCGCTGTCTGGCAAAGGCGACGTGGTCACTGGCGATACGGTGCTGATGCTCGGCGAATTGGGGAATGATGACCACTTCGAAGGCAAGATCTCGCGTGAAGCGGCAAAGCCGACTGGGCAGGCATATCCGAACGTTCTGAACGCGAATGCGCCGACGACGCAACCGGTCGTAGCCCCGGTTGGCTCGCAACTGGTCAAGGTGGGCACGGGTAACCTGACGCTGGCGGGTGATCAAAGCGGTGTGACGAGCCTGAGCGTTCAAGGCGGTACGCTTACCGCAGCGCATGCCAACGCGCTGGGCTCGGGCACGGTGAACGTTGCCGGTACGAGCACTGTCGCGCTGAGCACGGATGTCAGCGGTGTGAAGCACCTGCAGAACGACGGTACGGTTGACCTGGGCATGAACAAGCTCGAGGTGGGCACCTACGCATCCGAAGCGGGCGCGACGATCAAGTCGCGTATTGCCAAGGTCGAAGGTGAAATCGCTGGCGGCAAGATTCACGTGACGCAGATCGCTAACTTCGCGAATACGAAACTCGATGTCGCCGTTGCAGACGATATCGAAATTCACGAAATCGTGGGCAAGTTCGAAGTGGTGAACGCAGAGGAAAACGCCGCGGTCACCGGCGGCGAACTGACCGTGGGTAGCATCACCGGCGGCAA
>NZ_CABPST010000025.1 GCF_902459805.1 Pandoraea bronchicola
CGGGAGACACTCTCGTTATAGGGTCAAGCGAATAAGTGCATGTGGTGGATGCCTTGGCGATTACAGGCGATGAAGGACGCGATAGCCTGCGAAAAGTTGTGGGGAGCTGGCAAATAAGCATTGATCCACAAATGTCCGAATGGGGAAACCCGGCCTTTTAGGTCATCCTAGACTGAATACATAGGTCTAGCGAAGCGAACGCGGCGAACTGAAACATCTAAGTAGCTGCAGGAAAAGAAATCAACCGAGATTCCCAAAGTAGTGGCGAGCGAAATGGGACCAGCCTTCAAGATTTAGCACCGGTGTTATCAAAACGGAATGGAAAGTCCGGCCATAGTGGGTGATAGCCCCGTATGAGAAAACCCTGGTGTGGAACTAAGCTTGAGAAAAGTAGGGCGGGACACGTGAAATCCTGTCTGAAGATGGGGGGACCATCCTCCAAGGCTAAATACTCGTAATCGACCGATAGTGAACCAGTACCGTGAGGGAAAGGCGAAAAGAACCCCGGGAGGGGAGTGAAATAGATCCTGAAACCGCATGCATACAAACAGTCGGAGCCTCGTAAGGGGTGACGGCGTACCTTTTGTATAATGGGTCAGCGACTTACATTCAGTGGCGAGCTTAACCGAATAGGGAAGGCGTAGCGAAAGCGAGTCCGAATAGGGCGTTCAGTCGCTGGGTGTAGACCCGAAACCAAGTGATCTATCCATGGCCAGGATGAAGGTGCGGTAACACGTACTGGAGGTCCGAACCCACTAATGTTGAAAAATTAGGGGATGAGCTGTGGATAGGGGTGAAAGGCTAAACAAACTTGGAAATAGCTGGTTCTCTCCGAAAACTATTTAGGTAGTGCCTCGTGTATCACCTTCGGGGGTAGAGCACTGTCATGGTTGAAGGGTCCATTGCGGATTACTTCGCCATAGCAAACTCCGAATACCGAAGAGTGCAATCACGGGAGACAGACATCGGGTGCTAACGTCCGGTGTCAAGAGGGAAACAACCCAGACCGCCAGCTAAGGTCCCTAAATATTGCTAAGTGGGAAACGAAGTGGGAAGGCTAAAACAGTCAGGAGGTTGGCTTAGAAGCAGCCACCCTTTAAAGAAAGCGTAATAGCTCACTGATCGAGTCGTCCTGCGCGGAAGATGTAACGGGGCTAAGCAATATACCGAAGCTGCGGATGCGAGCTTGCTCGCATGGTAGGAGAGCGTTCTGTAAGCCTGTGAAGGTGTCTTGTAAAGGATGCTGGAGGTATCAGAAGTGCGAATGCTGACATGAGTAGCGATAAAGGGGGTGAAAGGCCCCCTCGCCGTAAGCCCAAGGTTTCCTACGCAACGTTCATCGGCGTAGGGTGAGTCGGCCCCTAAGGCGAGGCAGAGATGCGTAGCTGATGGGAAGCAGGTTAATATTCCTGCACCGTCGTATGATGCGATGGGGGGACGGATCGCGGAAGGTTGTCCGGGTGTTGGAAGTCCCGGTCCCTGCAGTGGAGAAGGCGCTTAGGCAAATCCGGGCGCGTAATTCAAGGCTGTGGGGCGAGCGAACTTGTTCGCGAAGCAATTGGAAGTGGTTCCAAGAAAAGCCTCTAAGCTTCAGTCATACGAGACCGTACCGCAAACCGACACAGGTGGGCGAGATGAGTATTCTAAGGCGCTTGAGAGAACTCGGGAGAAGGAACTCGGCAAATTGGTACCGTAACTTCGGGATAAGGTACGCCCTTGTAGCTTAACTGGCCTGCGCCAGAAGGGTGAAGGGGTTGCAATAAACTGGTGGCTGCGACTGTTTAATAAAAACACAGCACTCTGCAAACACGAAAGTGGACGTATAGGGTGTGACGCCTGCCCGGTGCCGGAAGATTAAATGATGGGGTGCAAGCTCTTGATTGAAGTCCCGGTAAACGGCGGCCGTAACTATAACGGTCCTAAGGTAGCGAAATTCCTTGTCGGGTAAGTTCCGACCTGCACGAATGGCGTAACGATGGCCACACTGTCTCCTCCCGAGACTCAGCGAAGTTGAAGTGTTTGTGATGATGCAATCTACCCGCGGCTAGACGGTAAGACCCCATGAACCTTTACTGTAGCTTTGCATTGGACTTTGAACCGGTCTGTGTAGGATAGGTGGGAGGCTTTGAAGCAGGAACGCTAGTTTCTGTGGAGCCGTCCTTGAAATACCACCCTGGCTTGTTTGAGGTTCTAACCTAGGTCCGTAATCCGGATCGGGGACAGTGCATGGTAGGCAGTTTGACTGGGGCGGTCTCCTCCCAAAGTGTAACGGAGGAGTACGAAGGTACGCTAGGTACGGTCGGAAATCGTGCTGATAGTGCAATGGCAAAAGCGTGCTTAACTGCGAGACTGACAAGTCGAGCAGGTGCGAAAGCAGGTCATAGTGATCCGGTGGTTCTGTATGGAAGGGCCATCGCTCAACGGATAAAAGGTACTCTGGGGATAACAGGCTGATACCGCCCAAGAGTTCATATCGACGGCGGTGTTTGGCACCTCGATGTCGGCTCATCTCATCCTGGGGCTGTAGCCGGTCCCAAGGGTATGGCTGTTCGCCATTTAAAGAGGTACGTGAGCTGGGTTTAAAACGTCGTGAGACAGTTTGGTCCCTATCTGCCGTGGGCGTTGGAAGTTTGAAGGGGGCTGCTCCTAGTACGAGAGGACCGGAGTGGACGAACCTCTGGTGTACCGGTTGTCACGCCAGTGGCATCGCCGGGTAGCTATGTTCGGAAGAGATAACCGCTGAAAGCATCTAAGCGGGAAACTCGCCTTAAGATGAGACTTCCCTAGGAACTCGATTCCTTTGAAGGGTCGTTCAAGACCAGGACGTTGATAGGTCAGGTGTGGAAGCGCAGTAATGCGTTAAGCTAACTGATACTAATTGCCCGTAAGGCTTGATCCTATAACCAGTGTGTTTTCCTGGT
>NZ_CABPST010000026.1 GCF_902459805.1 Pandoraea bronchicola
AACAACCGATAAGTGTGGGCACTCGATGAATAGTGCGTCTGCTTCGGCAGATAAGCTTTAAATTTATTGAGGCTCACATAGTAATAGGTAAGTTAAGTAATTAACTTGTCAGCATACTTTGAGAGCGACCGGTTCAAGTGATTTATCACGAAAAACCGAAAACAGTAACAGGTTTAAACTGAAGAGTTTGATCCTGGCTCAGATTGAACGCTGGCGGCATGCCTTACACATGCAAGTCGAACGGCAGCACGGGTGCTTGCACCTGGTGGCGAGTGGCGAACGGGTGAGTAATACATCGGAATGTACCTTGTAGTGGGGGATAGCTCGGCGAAAGCCGGATTAATACCGCATACGCTCTGAGGAGGAAAGCGGGGGACCTTCGGGCCTCGTGCTACAAGAGCAGCCGATGTCAGATTAGCTAGTTGGTGGGGTAAAAGCTCACCAAGGCGACGATCTGTAGCTGGTCTGAGAGGACGACCAGCCACACTGGGACTGAGACACGGCCCAGACTCCTACGGGAGGCAGCAGTGGGGAATTTTGGACAATGGGCGAAAGCCTGATCCAGCAATGCCGCGTGTGTGAAGAAGGCCTTCGGGTTGTAAAGCACTTTTGTCCGGAAAGAAATCCTCTGGGTTAATACCTCGGGGGGATGACGGTACCGGAAGAATAAGCACCGGCTAACTACGTGCCAGCAGCCGCGGTAATACGTAGGGTGCAAGCGTTAATCGGAATTACTGGGCGTAAAGCGTGCGCAGGCGGTTTTGTAAGACGGATGTGAAATCCCCGGGCTTAACCTGGGAACTGCATTCGTGACTGCAAGGCTAGAGTATGGCAGAGGGGGGTAGAATTCCACGTGTAGCAGTGAAATGCGTAGAGATGTGGAGGAATACCGATGGCGAAGGCAGCCCCCTGGGCCAATACTGACGCTCATGCACGAAAGCGTGGGGAGCAAACAGGATTAGATACCCTGGTAGTCCACGCCCTAAACGATGTCAACTAGTTGTTGGGGATTCATTTCCTTAGTAACGAAGCTAACGCGTGAAGTTGACCGCCTGGGGAGTACGGTCGCAAGATTAAAACTCAAAGGAATTGACGGGGACCCGCACAAGCGGTGGATGATGTGGATTAATTCGATGCAACGCGAAAAACCTTACCTACCCTTGACATGTACGGAATCTTGCTGAGAGGTGAGAGTGCTCGAAAGAGAACCGTAACACAGGTGCTGCATGGCTGTCGTCAGCTCGTGTCGTGAGATGTTGGGTTAAGTCCCGCAACGAGCGCAACCCTTGTCCTTAGTTGCTACGCAAGAGCACTCTAAGGAGACTGCCGGTGACAAACCGGAGGAAGGTGGGGATGACGTCAAGTCCTCATGGCCCTTATGGGTAGGGCTTCACACGTCATACAATGGTCGGTACAGAGGGCTGCCAAACCGCGAGGTGGAGCTAACCCCAGAAAACCGATCGTAGTCCGGATCGCAGTCTGCAACTCGACTGCGTGAAGCTGGAATCGCTAGTAATCGCGGATCAGCATGTCGCGGTGAATACGTTCCCGGGTCTTGTACACACCGCCCGTCACACCATGGGAGTGGGTTTTGCCAGAAGTAGGTAGCCTAACCGTAAGGAGGGCGCTTACCACGGCAGGATTCATGACTGGGGTGAAGTCGTAACAAGGTAGCCGTAGGGGAACCTGCGGCTGGATCACCTCCTTTCTAGAGCATGCACTGGAAGTTGAGTGTTCACGCTTATCGGTTGTTGACTGCGTAGATCTAAGTCGGGTCTGTAGCTCAGGTGGTTAGAGCACCGTCTTGATAAGGCGGGGGTCGAAGGTTCAAGTCCTTCCAGACCCACCAA
>NZ_CABPST010000027.1 GCF_902459805.1 Pandoraea bronchicola
GCCAAGATCTTCCCGGCGCGGCGCGTTGCCAAGGCACCGGCGCAGGCCGAACCGCTGGGCCATCGCGCCAAGCCGGCAATGGGCGAAGTGGTGCTCAAGCTCGAGAAGGCACGCAAGGAGTTCGGCGGTCTGGTCGCAGTGAACGATGTGTCGTTCGAGGTGAAGGCGGGTGAGATTGTGGGCCTGATCGGCCCGAACGGTGCGGGCAAGTCGACGACGTTCAATCTGGTGACGGGCGTGCTGCAAGCCACCCGTGGCGAGATTTCATTCCTCGGCGAGCGTATCGATCGCCTGCCCTCGCGTGAGATCGTCAAGCGCGGTATTGGCCGCACGTTCCAGCACGTGCGTCTGATGCCGCACATGAGCGTGCTCGAGAACGTGGCAATCGGCGCGTATCTGCGTGACAAGAACGGGCTGCGCCGTCGCCCGCAAGGGGGCGTGTGGTCGAGTGTGTTGCGTCTGGATCGCCGCGAAGAAGCGATGCTGCTGCACGAAGCCCAGAAGCAGATCGAGCGTGTGGGCCTTGGCGCACACATGTACGACGAAGCGGGCAGCCTGGCGCTGGGCCAGCAACGTATTCTGGAAATTGCCCGTGCATTGGCGTGCGACCCGACGTTGCTGCTGCTCGACGAGCCGGCGGCGGGGCTGCGATACAAAGAGAAGCAGGCGCTGGGCGATCTGCTCAGGAAGCTCAAGGACGAAGGGATGAGCGTGCTGCTGGTCGAGCACGACATGGACTTCGTGATGAATCTGACCGATCACCTGGTGGTGATGGAGTTCGGCACCAAGATCGCCGAGGGGCTGCCTGAAGACGTGCAGAAGAACCCGGCGGTGCTCGAGGCGTACCTTGGAGGAGTGGAGTGATGGCAGACGCGATTCTTGAGGTCAAGGACCTCGCCGTCGCATACGGCAAAGTCGAAGCGGTGCATGGCGCGCATCTTCGGGTGGGAGCGGGCCAGATCGTGACGGTGATCGGGCCGAACGGCGCGGGCAAGTCGTCCATGCTCAACGCGATCATGGGCGCGCTGCCGCACAACGGATCGAGCCGCGGGAGCGTGGCGTATCTGGGGCAGGAGATGTCGGCGCTGACCATCGAAGCCCGGGTGTCGCGCGGCATGTGCCTGGTGCCGGAAAAGCGCGAGCTGTTCTCGACGATGACCGTCGAGGACAACCTGCTGCTCGGCGCGTATCGTCGCAAGCGCGCCGGGGAGAAGAATTTCCTGGACCAGATGGACGTCGTCTACGAGCTGTTCCCGCGCCTCAAGGAGCGTCGTGGGCAGCAGGCGGGGACGCTCTCAGGGGGCGAGCGTCAGATGCTGGCGGTGGGCCGTGCGCTGATGGCCAAGCCGCAGCTGCTGATGCTCGATGAGCCGAGTCTCGGGCTGGCGCCGCTGATCGTGAAGGAAATCTTCCATATCATCAATGACTTGCGCAAGACGGGCGTGGCAACGCTGCTGATCGAGCAGAATGCCCGGGCCGCGTTGCAGGTGGCCGACTATGCTTACGTGATCGAGACGGGCGAGCTGGCGCTGGAAGGCCCCGCGCAGGAGCTGGCGACCAATCCCAAGGTTATCGAGACGTATCTGGGGTTGGCGAAGAAGGC
>NZ_CABPST010000028.1 GCF_902459805.1 Pandoraea bronchicola
TGACCCTACACCCGAATTAGTACCGATCAGAAGTAGAAATTTCCGGCTTCGGGGTTTCGTCCGTCAAGGCGCGCTGCCGCGCCCGACGGGCGAATTCGGCGGGGGTCTCCCACCGTAATGCGGAGTGGGGACGGCTCTCGTTATAGTACTGTCGCCAGGCGGCGATTTTGCCTCGGGCGTCGTCCAGAGACAAGAACCAATGCTCGTTCAGGCATTCCTGTCGGAAGCGCCCGTTGAAGCTCTCGACCTTGGCGTTGTCGGTCGGTGTTCCCGGTCGACTGAAATCGAGTTCGACCCCGTGTTCGTAAGCCCACCGGTCCATCGCCTTCGAGATAAATTCGCTGCCGTTATCGACTTTGATCGTCTGCGGCACACCCCGCTCAGCCACAATCATCGTCAGGACTCGCACGACGTCCTCCCCCTTCAAGCTCTGCCCCACATCGATGGCCAAGCTCTCCCGCGTGTAGTTGTCGACCACTGTCAGAGCACGTAGGCGTCTACCGTCAAACAATGCGTCGGAGACGAAGTCCATGCTCCATATCTCATTGATGGCCGTGACGATGCTCTTGGGTTGGCGCAACCGCGCTGATTTGTTTCGCTTCGGCCGCTTATGTCGCAGCGATAAACCCTCAGCCCGATAGAGCCGATAGACCCGTTTGTGGTTGTCCTGCCAGCCTTCGCGCTGCAACATCACATGAACACGGCGATAGCCGTAATGCACGCGAGTCGAGGCAATCTCTTTGATGCGCGCAAGCAATGCCGACGAGTCCCGAGCCACCGATTGGTATCCGTACAGTGACCTCGACATGCGAAATAACGCGCACACTTTGGTCAGGCTTGCCCGATACCGATCACGCAACTCGTCGATCAGTGCCCGTTTGCGAGAAGGCTTCAGAGCT
>NZ_CABPST010000029.1 GCF_902459805.1 Pandoraea bronchicola
GCTGTACATGAGGCGGCTTTCTTCCGAGAGCCGCGCCATATACACGAGGAGAGAAACCATGCAGGAATTGCAAAACGTAGTTTCGACCGCATTCGCCAAGATCGTTGCCTCGGGCGCCATCGAAAAAGCCATCGAGAAAAAGCTGGAAGAGACGATCACCAGCGCGATCGACAACGAGATTCGTGGCTATTCCGACTTCGGTCGGGCCATCAGCGAAGGCATCAAGAAATCAATGCACGTCGACTTCGATACTCTCGACATTCCGGGTTACAACGACCTGATTCTGAAAATCCTGCGCCAAAAGCTCGAGGCCAACATGTCGAACGCGCTGACCGCAGGCATCGACGAGCAGATGACCGAGCTTCTCGCGCCGCCTCCGGCCGAAATATCGCTCGAGGATCTGGTTGAAACGTTCAAGCGGGACGAAATGGGACACGGAAGCGCCCTGAGTGACTCGATCACGCTGATCGTCGAGCAGGACCGCGACTACAGCACCATGCAGTTCACGATGGTCTATTTGGACCGGTCGGCGGGAATGAATAAGAACGCATGCTCGTACCGGATTCACCTATGTGACGGCAAGGTACTCAGCATGAGCATAGATAGGAAAGATGCAGAGAAGACGTTGTTCATAGGCCCGCTCTACCGCTTTTCTCGCCGCCTCTTCCAGATGTATGCGGCCGGTACCAAGCTGATCGTTGGCGACGACCATGAGGACATCGATCGGTACTACCCGGATTACCACGACTGAACCGGACTCCTCCCCGGCGAGGGAACGCCCCCGATGATGCAGGCGTGACGGCCGCCAGAGTGCGGC
>NZ_CABPST010000030.1 GCF_902459805.1 Pandoraea bronchicola
TTCGAAGTGGTGAACGCAGAGGAAAACGCCGCGGTCACCGGCGGCGAACTGACCGTGGGTAGCATCACCGGCGGCAAGCAACCGGATCCGGTGAATCCGGACCCGGAAACGCCGACCATCGACACGAAGATCACGGAAAAGAACATCGTCCAGTTCCTGGCGGCCGACGGTGGCTACACGGCCAACGAGCAAGCGGTGCTGGCGTCGGTTGATGGCGTGACGGTGGGCGATCTGACCTCGGGCGAGGTCGGCGGCAAGGTGCTGTCGGCCATGGCGCTGCAAACGGCCGGCACGGCAGAGCAACGCCGCTCGGCGCGCCTGCTCTCGGGTGAGTCGCTGGTGAACAACGTCGGTGCGGCGCAAAGCGCAGCGACGTCGTTCCAGCGCGGCATGCAAACGCGCATGATCGCCGGTGGTTCGATGTTCGACGACAAGACGGCGAATGGCGCGATGGCGGCGGACAACGGCATTGCCGGCTGGGCGTCGTTCAAGGGCGGCAACGCGAGCCAGCGCGGCGACGGCATGTCGTTCGACGTGAAGGGTCTGGACGGTGCGATCGGCGTGGACAAGCGCGTGGGTCAAAACACGCTGGTGGGCGCATCGGTGGGTCTGGGCAACCAGGAATCGAAGGCGAAGGGCCTGCCGGGCGAGTCGAAGATCAACAGCGTGAGCGTGGGTCTGTACGGATCGCACCTGACGGACACGAGCTGGTTCGTCAACGGCGGTGTGTCGTACACGAATCACAGCGTGAAGACGGATCGCACGGTGGCTGC
>NZ_CABPST010000031.1 GCF_902459805.1 Pandoraea bronchicola
GCCGGCTTGGCGCGATGGCCCAGCGGTTCGGCCTGCGCCGGTGCCTTGGCAACGCGCCGCGCCGGGAAGATCTTGGCGAAGAACGGCCACACACCGTCGCGCGCATATTGCAGCAGCAGCACGAGCAGGACGCCGAAGACGATGGTCTCGAAGTTGCCGTTGGCGCCCAGCAGCACCGGCAGAATGTTCTGCAGGTAGTCCTTGAGCACCGTCAGGATGGCGGCGCCCAACACCGCACCCCACACATGCGACACACCACCGACCACGGCCATGAAGAGGTACTCGATGCCGTGGTTCAGGTTGAACGGCGTCGGGTTCACGGCGCGCTGCAAGTGCGCGTACAGCCAGCCCGAGATCGCCGCGAGAACCGCCGCGTACACGAACACCACCACCTTCATCCACGCGGTGTTCACGCCCATTGCCTCGGCCATGACGCCGCCGCCCTTGAGTGCGCGAATGGCACGGCCCGAGCGGGAATCGAGCAGGTTCTTGATCGACACCACCGCGAGCACCACCACGAACCAGATCAGGTAGAACATCTGACGCCCGCTCGCCAGCTCGATGCCGAGCAGGTTGATGGTCGGGATGTCGTTCAGACCGTCGTACTTGCCCAGGAACTCGAGGTTGCCGAACAGGTAGTACAAGGCCAGGCCCCAGGCAATCGTGCCCAGCGGCAGGAAGTGGCCGGACAGACGCATGGTGATCGCACCGATGACGAGGGCGGCGGCGGCCGTGATCGCCACACCGACGATCAGGCCCAGCCA
>NZ_CABPST010000032.1 GCF_902459805.1 Pandoraea bronchicola
TGCGTCGCTGTCGTTGCGAGAGACGAGATATTAGTCACGTTCGGCAAACTGCGCAAGCACTTTGTGAAACTATTTTGAAAAGGCCGCAAATTCCTCCTCCTCACTCTCTGTTCCCTCACCCCGCGCCGGATGCCGCAGCTATGGTGTGTCCACCTTTCATGACGATCCTTCCTACAACCGGCATCACCCCGTTGGATAAGGCCTGGCATCGGGCGGATCGCATCTGCTGCAGAACATTCGCTTGCCACGTCTATATGTAGGATGAGTATCACGGCCGTAACGACGGTACGCAACCAAGCTGGCCCGGCGGGAACCGCTCCCCTGTAACTGCCGCCGCGAAATCCCTCCCTACGCCGAACGGCGCCGCCACATTCTCGATAGAAGCTCTAACAGACCGACGCCCACCGGACGCCAGGCGCTCGACCCTGCGTCGAACATTTGTGCTTCCTAAGCGCAAAGGTATGAAGTGCGACGAGGTCAAGCAAGGGCTCGGCCGCTCGCCGATGACCCAGCAAGCGATATATGACTCAGGCGCTCCGGCCAATGCATTGTCCATACGCTGACGGACGAGCTGTCCCGGACACTAGTGAAGTGCTGTATGACTAACGCTTCGCCTACCCGGGACGCCCATCCGCCTCAACTCACCGCCTCTTCACCTCTTCACCTCTTCACCTCTTCACCTCTTCACCTCTTCACCTCTTCACCTCTTCACCTCTTCACCTCT
>NZ_CABPST010000033.1 GCF_902459805.1 Pandoraea bronchicola
TAGTCGTTCGGCACGTAGCCCGCGTCGACTGCGGCACGCGAGGCGCCCAACGCCGCACCCAGCTTGTCCGCCAGCGGCTCGAGCACTTTCGTGTAGTTCTCGCCGCTGCCCAGCCCCCGGCCACCCGAGACGATGATCTTCGCGCTCGTGAGCTCCGGACGGTCCAGCTTCGTCACCTCACGCCCCACGAACTGCGACACGCCCGCGTCCGGCGTCGCCGCCACGGCTTCCACCGCAGCGCTGCCGCCCGTGGCCGCCGCCGGGTCGAAACCCGTCGAGCGCACCGTGATCACCTTCACCTTGTCCGCGCTTTGCACCGTCGCAATCGCGTTGCCTGCATAGATCGGGCGCTCGAACGTGTCCGCGCTGTCGACCTTCGTGATATCCGAAATCTGGGCGACGTCCAGCAGCGCTGCCACGCGCGGCGCAATGTTCTTGCCGTACGCCGTCGCGGTGGCGAGGATGTGCGAATAGTTGCCCGCAATCGACACCACCTCGTCGGCGATGTTCTCCGCCAGACCGTCGCCAAAGTACGGCGCGTCAGCCAGCAGCACCTTCTTCACGCCCGCGATCTGGGCCGCCGCTTCGGCAGCCGCCTTGGCGTTCGAACCCGCCACCAGCACGTGCAC
>NZ_CABPST010000034.1 GCF_902459805.1 Pandoraea bronchicola
GGTCTGTAGCTCAGGTGGTTAGAGCACCGTCTTGATAAGGCGGGGGTCGAAGGTTCAAGTCCTTCCAGACCCACCAAGCTAACCACCGCCTGACCAAGTCGGTAGGTAACTGGCTTGAAATGGGGGCATAGCTCAGCTGGGAGAGCACCTGCTTTGCAAGCAGGGGGTCGTCGGTTCGATCCCGTCTGCCTCCACCAATTCCTTAGATCACACATCGATGTCAGTCAAAAGCTTTTACGTCTGCGGTAAATCCCAACGAATGTGAATGTTTTTGAATGACAGCAATGTCATGCAGTATTTGTTCTTTAACAATTTGGAAGAAGTAGTAGTACAACGGAAGCGCGTTAGAGATGGCGCGTGGAAATTGTACGGGTTGTGATTGTATCAACCAGTATTTAAAGTGATCGAAAGATGACTTGGAATACGGCACAACGCGATAACTCAACCTGTAACGGGAGACACTCTCGTTATAGGGTCAAGCGAATAAGTGCATGTGGTGGATGCCTTGGCGATTACAGGCGATGAAGGA